>OZ242222.1:0-3620000 GCA_965206765.1 Candidatus Multivorans sp.
GCGATCGCCGAAGCGCCAAGCGTGTCGTTCGAGTAGCCAAGGCGTTCCGCGCGGCCCAATGGCCACCGACTTCTTTCAGCGCCAGGACACGGCAAGGCGGAGCACGGTTCGCCTTGTGATCCTGTTCGGGCTTGCGGTCCTCGCGATCATGGCCTCGATCGAGGTGCTGCTGGCCGGCGCGATGGGCTACCTCGGCCGCGATCCCGAGACCAGCGAGGTCGACTGGACGGCTGTCGCCGACCCCCGGCTCCTGATCGTGGCGGTGGTCGGCACCTTGATCGTCGTCGGCGGGGGCAGCCTGTACAAGATCGCCCAACTGAGCGGCGGCGGCAGGGTGGTTGCCGAGGAGCTGGGCGGCCGGCTGGTGGATACAAGCACATCGGACCCGGTGGAACGCAGGCTGCTCAACGTCGTCGAGGAGATGGCCATCGCCTCGGGCACCGCGACGCCGCCGGTCTACCTGCTGGACCAGGAGGAGGGCATCAACGCGTTCGCGGCCGGGTTGACGCCGCAGGACGCGGTGATCGGGGTGACGCGCGGAACGGCGACGACGCTCGACCGCGATGAGCTCCAGGGCGTGATCGCGCACGAGTTCAGCCACATCCTGAACGGCGACATGCGGCTCAACATCCGCCTGATCGGCCTGCTGCACGGCATCCTGATCATCGGGATGATCGGCTACTTCGTCCTGAGGATGTCGTTCTTCACCGGCGGCGGACGATCGAGAGACGGCAAGAGCGCCATGCCGATCATCGCGCTCGGCGCCGGGCTCGCGGTCATCGGTTTCGCCGGCACGTTCTTCGGCAACCTGATCAAGGCCGCGGTCAGCCGGCAGCGGGAGTTCCTGGCGGACGCCTCGGCCGTCCAGTTCACGCGGCAGCCTGGGGGCATCGCCGGGGCGCTCAAGAAGATCGGCGGCTTCGTGACCGGCTCGGCGGTCAAGAACCCGAACGCGCCGCAGGCGAGCCACATGTTCTTCGGCCGCGCGACCTCCGGCTTCAACGCGATGTTCGCGACCCATCCGCCGCTCAAGGAGCGGATCAAGCGCATCGATCCCGCCTGGGACGGTGAGTTCCCGGAGTTGGACGCCGGGGGCGTTGGCGCCTTGGCGGCGGCCGCCGCGCCGGGCGCCGCGGGCTTCGCCGGGGCCGAAGCCGCTGCCGGGGCCGGGGCCGGCACGAATGTCGCGGACGCCGTCAGCCACGTCGGGCAACCGACCCCCGAGCACATCGAGTACGCCGCGGACCTGATCGGGCACCTGCCCGGGCCGGTTGTCGCGGCTGCCCGCGAGCCCTACGGCGCCCGCGCGGTGGTCTACGCGCTCGTGCTCGACCATGACCCCGCGCCGAGACAGTTGCAGCTCTCGCACCTCGAAGCGGCGGCCGACCGCGGCGTCTACGAGGAGACCGTCAAGCTGGCCCCCCTCGTCGAGCAGCTCGAGCCGCGGATGCGTCTGCCGCTTCTCGAGCTCTCACTGCCCGCGCTCCGCGCCTTGACGCCGTCGCAGTACCGGCTCTTCCTGCACAACCTGGTCGCAGCAGTCGAAGCGGACGAGGTGATCGACCTGTTCGAATGGTCGCTCTATCGCATCCTCCTGAGGGACCTGGAGGGACACTTCGGTAGGCCCAGGCGACCGCGCGTGCGGCACAATTCGGTCGGCGCGGTGCGGTCCCCGTTGGCGCTGCTGATGTCGGTGTTGGCGTACGTGGGACATCGCAATCCGCAAGCGGCAGGGCACGCGTTCGGGCAGGCATGGCGGGTGCTCGCGCTACCGGAGGTGCGTCTCCTCCGTCACGAGGAGTGCGGCCTCGGCGCGCTCGATGCGGCTCTCGTTCATCTGGACCAGGCCGCGCCGCAGGTGAAGAAGCGCGTGCTCGAAGCGGCGGTCGCGTGCATCACCGCCGACCGGCAGGTCACGGCCGAAGAGGCCGAGCTCCTGCGGGCCGTGTCGGCGTCGATGAGCTGCCCGATGCCGCCGATCCTGATGGGTTGACGGCGGCGCCTCCTACCCCTGCCTGACCCACCTCACCAACTCGCGCAGGCTGGGCCGGTTGCCCTGACTGAGGATGCCGACCTTGTAGATCCTGCCCGCTACCCAGGCGGCGCCCCACACCGTCAGCGCCATCAACACGATCGAGGCGGCCACCATCCAGGCGGGTACGTCCCCCATCACGGCTCGGGGGTACATCATGATCGGGCTGAAGAAAGGAAACAGGGCCACCCAGTTCATCCACGGCATGTTGTTTCCCTGGAACGTCATCATCTGAAGCATGAACGGGACGATGATCAGGATGATGAGGGGCGCCTGGGTCTGGCCCGCTTCCTGGAGGTTCCTGCACATGGCGCCGACCGCGGCGAACAGGCTCGAGTAGAGGAAGTAACCGAGCAGGAAGAAGACGACGAGCAGTAGAACGGCGCCTGGGCCCGGCAGGTACTGCCTGAACTGAGCCAACTCTTCGAGATCTGAGGCTGCGGCGATTAAGGTCGGCAGCGCAAGGGTTGCCAGCAGAGCTACGCAAGCGATCCAGATCGCGACTTGGGTCAGTCCGACTGCTCCGACCCCCACGATCTTGCCCAGCATGAGCTGCCACGGTCTCAGCGACGAGATCACCAGCTCGACGACCCGGCTCTGCTTCTCCTCGAGCACGGATTGCAGCGTCTGTGCGCCGTAGGCGAGCATCATGACGTAGAGGATGAGTCCGCCGGCGATGCCGGTGATCATTCCGGAGATGCGTTCGGCTTCGGCTTCCTCGGCTTCGGCCTCATCGAGGCCCACGGGTTCGTACTCCAGCGAGCCGCCCTCGAACAGCCGCCGCACCGATTCGCCGTCCTCGAGCTGACCGAGACGCAGGTCGACGACTTCCTCGACGATCGCCGCCCGCATCAACTGGCTGCGCACGCCTCCCGGCGGTTCCTTCGCCCGGTAGGCGAAGACGGCTTCGCTGGCCGTCGTGTCGTCGAGCACGATGTAGGCCTCGAGTTCCTCGTCCATCACCTGCTGGTCCAGCTCCTCGGTGCCGGTCCCGGGCGCGGCGAGTTCAACGTCGTATCCCGCCTGATCCAGGGCTTGCTGGACGCGTTCGCCGAGTTGTCCGCTCAGGTCGACCAGGGCGATCTGCCGCTCCGACTGCTCGGAGAGAAACGCCACGAAGCCGACCACCGCCATGATGCCGATCATGAGCAGCGGCATGCCGAGCGTCGAGAGGATGAACGCCCTCGTCTTGACGCGCTCCACGTACTCCCGCCGAACTACCGCCCAGACCTGCTTCACGATGCACCTCCCATCTGTGAATGGGCATCGTCGTCGCCGGGATCTCCGGCATGGCGAACGAAGATCTCGTGCAAGCGGGGTTCGAGCAGTTCGAACCGGCGCAGGCTGACACCTTCCGCGAGCACAGCCCCCAGGATCTCCTCCGGGCGCACCCCGTCGTGCAGGGACAGGTGGAAAGCGTCGCCCACCTGCTCGACGTTCGACACGCCCGGCCAGGTGAGTGGAGGAGCCTCACCCTCGAACTCCACCGCCACGACGCCGGAGCGCTCGCGCCGCTTCAACTCCTTCAGGTCGTCGTCGAGCACCTTGCGAGCCCGCGAGATGAGGCACACCCGCTCGCACAGCCGCTCGGCCTGGTCCATGAGGTGGGTCGAGAACAGGATCGTCTTCCCGCGCTCCTGCTCCTCGCGGACGATCTGCTCCAGCACGTCCTGGTTGATGGGGTCGAGGCCGCTGAAGGGCTCGTCCAGGATCAGGAGTTCGGGATCGTGGAGCACCGTGGAGATGAACTGGACCTTCTGCTGCATTCCCTTGGACAGGGTCTGAACCTTCTTGGATGCCCACTCGCTGAGTCCCAGACGCTCCAGCCACCCCTCGGCGCGGGTGCGGGCCAGCGCCCGCGAGACGCCGCGGATTTCGCCGAAGAAGATGAGCTGGTCGAGCACCTTCATCTTCTCGTAGACGCCGCGCTCCTCGGGCAGGTAGCCGACCCGGCTGCGGCGAGCGAAGTTGGGCACGCCGCCGAACAGCTCCACCGCGCCGCTGTCGGGCAGGAGGATGCCCATGATCATGCGGATCGTGGTCGTCTTGCCCGAGCCGTTGGGGCCCAGCAGGCCGTAGATGGCGCCGGTCTCGATCTCCAGGTCGAAGTCGGAGACCGCGGTGTGGGCGCCGAACGTCTTGTGTACGCCGGAGAGACGTACTGCGGTTCCGTTCTGGGTCATGTGGGCTCAGCTCCGTTTTCGGGGCAGGCGAGAGGATACGTCATCGCGGGCCGCCCTATAGAGTCGAGCGCAGATTTCCACAAGCTGAAGACGGCCTGTAAGGAGGACGCGAGATGAAGCGCTCACGACGAGATCTGGTAGCGAAGGCGAGCCTTGGCGCCGGCGCTGCCGTCGTTGCCATTGCCGCTCTGGCCCTGGTGATGACCGCGGCCCCCGCCCAGTCCGAGGAGATCCGTCCCGGCGTGTACCGCACCCCCGACGATCGTTTCGAGAACCTGCCGGGCTTCGACTTCGCGCCCAACTACGTCGAGGTCCAGGGCTACCGCGTCCACTACCTCGACGTGGGTCCCGCCGACGGCGAACCGATTCTGCTGATCCACGGAGAGCCGACCTGGTCGTACCTGTATCGGAAGATGATCCCGGTCCTGGTCGCCGCCGGCCATCGCTGCATCGTGCCCGACCTGATCGGCTTCGGGCGCTCGGACAAGCCGGCGAGCATGGATACCCACACGTACAAGTTCCACGTCGACGCGATGACGGAGCTCGTTGCGGCGCTCGACCTGCAACAGGCGACATTCTTCGGCCAGGACTGGGGGGGCCTGATCGGCCTGCGCGTGGTGGCGGAGAACGAGGAGCGCTTCGCGCGTGTCGTCGTGTCGAACACCGGTCTGCCGGTGGGTGGAGCGGCCGGCCCTGAGGACTTGCCCGAAGACAGCGCCTTCATCCGTTGGAAGCGCACCAACCAGGCGATGATCGATCGGGGCGACATTCCCACCGGCCGCATGCTGGCGACCAACACCGGCGATCCGTCGCTCACGGCCGCCTACGATGCGCCCTTCCCCGAGCCCAGCTACAAGGCCGGGGCGCTGATCATGCCGCAGCGGGTGCCGGTCTTCGCCGATGACCCGGCCAACGACGCGAACCGCCAAGCCTGGGAAGTGTTCGAAGGTTGGGAGAAACCGTTCCTGACCGCCTTCGGCGACAGCGACCCGGTATCACGCGGCGGCGAGCGACAGTTCCAGCGGCGGGTTCCCGGCGCCCAGGGCCAGCCTCATGTGACGGTCGAAGGCGCGGGCCACTTCATCCAGGAGAGCCACGGTGAAGAGCTCGCCCGGATCATCAACGAGTTCATCGCCGCGAATCCCTGAGGAGTAGGGGAGCCGGCAGCGTTCTCGACCGTCGCTTCGCTCCCGATGCGGGCGAGACGCCCGCGTTCCCAGGTCGACAACGATGCCGAACATCCGCGCGGCTACTGAGATGACGACCGGCATTCACGTTGCCCTGCTCCGCGGAATCAACGTCGGCGGCAAGAACAAGCTGCTGATGAGGGACCTGTCCTCGATGTTCGTGGAGGCGGGCTGCGGGGATGTCCAGACGTACATCCAGAGTGGCAACGTCGTCTTTCGGGCGGGTTCGGCCCTGGTCCGCCGGGTGCCCGACCTGATCGGTGAGGCGATCGCCTCGCGGTTCGGCTACCGCATTCCTGTGGTGACTCGAACGGCAGGCGAGCTTGCGGCGATCATCCAGGCGAACCCGTTCCCGGGAGTCGCCGCCGAGGTCGGCCGATTGGGCCAACTGCACGTCGGGTTCCTGGCGGACCGGCCGGAAGCCGCGGCCGTCGACGCGCTCGACCCCGACCGCTCGTCTCCGGACGAGTTCGCCGTGGTCGGTCGGGAGGTGTACTCCTACTGCCCGCAGGGGTTTGCGAGTACAAGACTCACCACCCGGTACTTCGAGTCGAAACTGTCGACGACCATGACCGCTCGGAACTGGAAGACGGTGATGAGGCTCCATGAGCTGACCGGCGGTCTTTGAAGCAGTCCGTTCCGGATGCGGGCTGGAAGCCCGCGTTCCCAGGGGCTTGCGGGCGGAAGAATCCGACCTGGGAACGCGGGCATCCTGCCCGCATCCGGCGCGAAGCGCCGGCTTCTGGGAGTTCTGCTGCGTTAGGCCAGACCGACGCCGCCGATGGGCGCGGTATGCTCGCGCCCTTCTTCTTCAGTTGGATCGGTGCTTGGAAGGAGCTTGTGATGTTGAAGTGGACCGTTCGGGCCTTGGTGATTGCGATGTTCGTGTGCGTGGCGGCCCCGCTGGCGGCCGGAGACGAGAAGTCGGACGCTGTGTTGGGGCAGGTGGCCCTGAACGTGGCCGACCTGGAGCGGTCCGAGAAGTACTACGGCGAGGTGCTGGGGTTCAAGCGCGCCTGGACGTATCCGTTTGATGGGACCGACCCGATCGAGATTGGCCTTGTTGCGCCCGGCGGCGGTGGAGCGGGCCTGATTCTGGCGCGCCTGAACGACGATCCCCTGCCGGAGGGGAAGAGCAGGTACGGCCGGATCGTCGTCAATACCGCCCACGCCAAGGCGCTGGCCAAGCGGGCCGAAGCGGCGGGTTCGGAGGTCCGGTTTGTCGACCTTGGCGGCGACAACCCGCCGACGATCGTGTTCTTCAACGACCCGGACGGCTACGAGATCGAGCTGTACCAGGCGCCGTCGCAGTAGGGGCGGGGGCGGGGCGCCGCAGCGGCGGCGCTGGCCGGAACGAGAGCGCGACTTGCCGGCCGGGCCTTGACGAAAGCAGCCACTAGTAGCTACTTTCAGAGCCATGAGATCCGTAGGCCTCAAGACGCTCAACAGCAAGCTCAGCGAATACGTCCGCATCGCTGCGGCGGGAGAGACGGTGCTGGTCACGAACCGCGACCGGGTCGTTGCCGAACTCGGCCCGCCGCGTCCCGACCGGAGCCCGAGGCTGGCCGACGCGGAGTTCGCCGAGATGGTGCGGGAGGGCATCCTGACGCCACGCGCGATCGAGCCGGGGTCGCGGCCGCTGCCGAAGCCGAAGCCGATCATGAGCTTCGAGGAAGGCATGGAACTGCTGGACTGGGTCAGAAGCGACCGGCTTTGATCTACGTCGACAGTTCCGTTGTCCTGGCTCAACTCCTGTTCGAGGACCGGCGCCCCCCGGAGGAACTTTGGGAAGCTGAACTCGTGTCGAGCCGGCTGCTCGAGTATGAGGTTTGGACCGTGTTGCACTCGCGCTCCCGTGCCGGGTCCCATGGCGAGGCCGCGGACGGCCTTCTCAAGCGCATCGATCTGCTGAGGCTGTCGCCGCCGATGCTCGAGCGAGCCCTCGATCCGTTCGCCGTGCCGCTGCGGGCACTCGACGCGCTTCATCTCGCGTCGCTCGACTACCTGAGGAAGGGTCGAGGATGGCGAATCGAACTCGCCACCTACGACCGGCGGATGAGGGCTGCTGCGAAGGCCATGGGCGTCGCCCTCTTCGATCTTCTGTCGGAGCCTTCAGCTAGCGGCGGCTGAGCGTCGGCGCAGAGCGGAGCCGGCCGTTGGCCGGCACACAATCCCTGGCCGCCTTCGGCGGCAGCGGGTCAGAAGACCCGCGCACCCCGAGATACGTCGGCGGCAGGGCTGGAAGGCTCTGCTGTAGCCGAAACGGCGACACTGCGGGCGGTCAGCCGTCGTCGGACGACGGCAGGACGATCTGCTTGTAGCCGCCGGTGCGCCTGAAGTGGAGGAGCAGGAAGAGGAACCCGAGCGCCATGAACGCCGGGACGATCGCGGTGGCTTTGAGAGCGCTCTGGCCGCCGTAGAACGACGCGTCGCGCACGGCCTGCTCGTCGGGGGGCAGGGTGATGCTGAAGTCCTTGGCCTTCTCCATGACGGGGCCGGCCTTGGAGCCGTCCAGCCCCTGCACGGCGGGGAAGAACAGGAAGCGGTTCGCGCCCTCGGCCTTGTACTCCTCGTAGACGGCGGGGGCACTCTCCCGGAGGTCCTGGGAGGCGTAGCTGTCCTGCAGGTAGCCGATGCCGGGGCCGCCGAGAAGGCCGGCCGACAGCATGCCGACGCCGCCGACCGCGCCCAGGGTGAGCGCTCCTCCCTTGGGGAAGCGCTCGGAAACGACACCCAGCATCGTCGGCCAGAAGAAGGTCTTGCCGACGCCGTAGATGGTTGCGGCCACCAGGACCGCGGCGGCGGCGGCGAAGGAGCCGAGCGCGTAGAGGCCGATCATGGCGAGGACGGCGCTTGAGAAGAGGAGCCCCAGCGGATTGATCCGGCGGACGATGGGCCCGGCGAAGAAGCGCAGGACGAACATCAGGATGGAGGTGTAGAGGAGGATGAACAGCCCCTTTCCTCCGAGCACCGTGTCCATGATGTTGACGATCCAACTGTCGGTTCCGAGCTCGACGTAGCCGATGCAGACGTGGAGGACGAGGAGGAAGAGCAGCATCGGCGCCGCGAACTCCTTGACCATCTCGCCGAACTTGACGCCGGCGGCGGTCGCCTCCGACACCGGGAACTTCTCCTTGACGATCATCAGAATGTAGATGAGCGCCGGGACGAGGTAGAGGGCGAGGACGATCTCCCAGTGCACGCGTCCGATCATCACGACGCCCAGGAGGGCGCCGGCGATCATGCCGCCCGGCCATCCCGCGTGCAGGATGTTCAGGTAGTGCGTCTTCTGCTTGCGATAGAGGGTGGCGACCAGCGGGTTGACGACGGCCTCGCAGATGCCGTTCGCGATCGCGAAGATGAAGATCCCCCAGAACAGGCAGAAGTAGGCGCCGGCGCGGGCAGCGTCCGGGTCGGTCGCGATGTTGGCGCTGTAGACGAACGTCGCCGCCACCGTGATGACGACCGACAGCACGTGGAGGATGCCCGCAAGCATGAGGAACGGCTTGTAGCCGAAGCGGTCGAGGAACAGGCTCGCGATGAGGATCACGATGCCGAACCCGACGAAGCCGCCCCCCGTGATCTGTCCGAGCTCCGTTTGCGTGAAGCCGAACTCCTTTCCCCATTCGAGGAGGAGCCCGCCGCGCACGGCGAAGCCGAGTCCGGCAACGAAGATGGTCAGGAAGCTCGCGATCAGGAGTTTCGTGTTGTTCATGGGCCCTCTAGGCAGTCGGAGTGGAAGTGGGGACGCGTCAGGTCTTGAGGGTGAAATCGGGTAGAGGAATGATCTCGCCGCCCTTGGTGGCGGATTCGTGGGCGCAGATGCCGACGCAGGTCCAGTTGGCGCTGACCACGGCGTTGGGCCTCGGATCCCGGTCTTCGCGCAGCGCGCTCAGGAACTCGTTCACGAGGTGGGGGTGGGCGCCGCCGTGGCCGCCGCCCTGGATGAAGGAGAGGTGCTCGGCGTCCTGGATCTCCTGCGGCAGGGTGAACTTTCGGACCTCTTCCGGCAGGAGGTGCGCGTAGTCCGGCACTTCGATCTTCTCGGGGATCTCGGGTTCGGGCTTCTTCGCGGTGTGCAGGACGTGGGGTTCGTCCTCGACCAGCGTCCACTCGAAGCTCTTCTTCGTGCCGTACACGTCGAAGCTCTCGCGGTACTGCCGGGCCACGTCGTAGAGGAAGCGCCAGATGTGGGCCACAAGGTCGCGGTCCTTGACCTTGATGTGGCAGGTCTCGACGGCGAAGCTGTTGCCGGACTTCGCGGCGATGTCGTCGCGCACCATGCCCGAGCCGAAGCAGCTCACGTACTCGGCCAGGCCGTCGACCAGCCCGAGGCACGGGCTCACGACGTGGGTCGCGTAGTGCATCGGGATCATCCGCTCCCAGTACGACGGCCAGCCGTCCATGTCCTGCGGATGGGAGGCCGCGAGATGCTGGATCTCGCCCAGTTCGCCCTTCTCGTAGAGCTCCTTGATGAACAGGAACTCGCGGCTGTAGACGACGGTCTCAGCCATCATGTACTTGAGCCCGGTCTCCTCGACCTTCTCGACGATCTTCCGGCAGTCGTCGATCGTCGTGGCCATGGGCACGGTGCACATGACGTGCTTGCCGGCGTCGAGAGCGGCCAGCGACATCCAGGCGTGGTCGGGAATCGGCGTGTTGATGTGGACGTAGTCCACGTCGGGATCGGCCAGCGCGTCGTCGTAGTCCGTGTAGCGCCTGTGGATGCCGAACTGGTCGCCGACGCGGTGAAGCTCCGCCTCGTCGCGCCGGCAGATCGCGTGGACGGTCGCGTCGGGGTGAGCCTGGTAGATGGGGATGAACTCGGCGCCGAAGCCGAGGCCGATCATCGCGACGTTCGTCATTTCCACTTCCTCGGGAACTTGGCTCAAAGGCTCTCAGGGGCCCTGAGGGTTCGTCTCTTCCTGCGCGGTCATGAGATACGCCACGAGGTTCGTCACCTCATCGTCGTCGTACCCATCGAGCAGTCCCTCCGGCATCATCGAAAGCGGGAACAGATCGTGCGACTGGATGTCCGAATGCGGGATGACGACCTCGTCCTGGCCGACGACCCGGAGCGTCATGGCGCGGGCGTCCTTGGTGGCGACGGTGCCTGAGTAGGTGCGGCCGTCCCGGGTGGTCACCATCAGGGTCTGGTAGGCGTCCTGGATGTCGCCGCTCGGGTCGATGATGTTCGTGAGCAGGTAGTCGAGTTCCGTTCGGTTCGACCCCGTGAGGTCGGGGCCGATCAAAGCCCCCTCGCCGAACATCTGGTGGCAGACGCCGCACAGCTCGCTGAACATCTGCTCGCCGTGAGCCGTGTCGGCCGCCAAGATCGCCTCGTTGTTCAGGATCGTCGTGTACTTCGCGATGGCCGCGGTCTTCTCGCTGGAGACCCGGGTGATCGGCCCCCAGACTTCGAGGAAGCCGCTGCCCACGACCCGGTGGAGCTGGCGGGCGACGTACGCCGGCACATCGCGCCGGGGAATGTCCTCGCCCTTGATCGCGCCCATCAGCACCCGGCCGTAGATGGGGCGGGACGACAGCGTCTGCACCGTGGCGAGTTTCTCGTCCGCGTTGAAGGAGTCGTAGTGGCCCAGCAGCAGGAACCCGGCCTCCCAGCGGCCGTCGAACGCGGCGTAGGCGCGAATCGCGGCGAGCCGCAGCTCGGGTACTTCCAGCAGGGCCGGGAGCCGCTCGAAGAGCTCCGAGTGCTGCTGGTCGGCGAGGCCGCGGATGGCTCGCCGCCGATCTTCGGCCGGTGCGCTCTCGTCGTCGAGGGTGGCGAGGAACTGGCGTGCGACCTCGACGCCGCCGAACTGCTGATCCACTTCCTGGGCGAGGTCCGCGAGCGACTTGTCCCTCTTCAGCTTGCGGTAGACGGAAGCCCAGTTCTCCGGCCGATCGATCTCGAACTGGCCTTCCAGCCCGGCCCGCATGCCCCGCAGAAGCGCCGGACGGGCGTCAGACCGGTCGTCGATCGTGGTGACGAGGAACCCGAGCTCGTTCGCGGCGACGGCGCGGCGCGCGATGTTCTCGGAGAGCATGGGGATCTGCGAGGTCCTGGCGAGCCGGAGCGCGCGCTGGGGGTCCTCCGGTACCAGGGGCTCGATGCCGAACCAGATCATCTTCGGGATGTTGTGGTCGTCCGCGTCGTCGCCCTTCGTCACCAGGTGCTCGGCGATCGGCCACCGTACGTCGTGCTCGACGCGCTGGAGAGCCGCCGCGAGGTACAGGCGCACCACCGGCGAGGCGTCGCGCTCGGCCAGCTCCACGAACTTCTCGGTGGCGGCCGAAGGCGCGTCATGGTCCTCGGTCAGGAGCTGGATCGCCCAGGCGCGGACGTGGGCGTCCGGGTCGTCGAGGGCCTCGGTCAACTGGTCGGGCGTGAAGCCGCCGGTGACGTGCAGCGCCCACATCGCCCGCAGGCGCAGGTCGCCGTCCGGGTTGGACGCGAACATCTCGTGCAGTGCCTCGTGAACCGAAGCGTCGATCTCGCCCTTCGTCGCCCGGCCTTGCAGGACGACCCGCGCCCGCCGCGCGTGCCAGGCGCTCTTCGAGAGTTGCAGCTCGACCAGTTGACCGTTCGACATCGCGTTGATGTCGTCGTAGCGGCCCTCCCAGTTGTCCGCCCGGGACTGCTCGGGCGTGATGCGGAAGATCCGCCCCGTCTCCTTGTGCTGGACGTCGTTGCCGCAGATGTCCGCGTCGTGCCAGTCGAGCACGTAGACGTCGCCGTCCGGCCCGATCTCCATGCTGAAGCCGACCCACTGCTTGTTGTTGGCGAGCAGGAAGTCCTCGCCGTGGCGGGCGACGAAGCTGGACCCCTTCGGCTCGAGCTCGTCCGAGAGCACGGCGTGCTCGTGGATGTTCGCCATGAATAGCCGGCCGTAGTGCTCTTCGGGGAAGGCGTCCGAGAGGTAGACGCGGGCGCCGCCGTGCGCGGACCTGTGCCGGTGATCGACGATCGTGCGGATGTCGCCGTAGACGTACGGGTTGAAGTGCGAGCCGCCCTGCCGGTGGTAGATGCCGCCGGGGACGACGTGGAACAGGTGCGGGATCACGCACGCCGTGATGAAGATCTGGCCCTTGGCGTCGTAGTCGATGCCCCACGGGTTGCTGAAGCCGTGGGCGACGACCTCGAACCGGTCCTTCGTTGGGTGGTAGCGCCAGACGCCGCCGTTGATGTCGACGCCGTCGGCTTGGAGGAGGTCGTCCGGGAACGGATCGTTGTGGCCATAGATCGTCTCCTCGGGACCCGGCTTGCGGATCTTGGAAGGCGTCGCGAACCCTTCGAGGCCGTAGAGCCAGCCGTCGGGTCCCCAGTGGAAGCTGTTGATCGTCTCGTGACGGTCGCGGATGCCCCAGCCGGTGAGCAGGATCTCGGCGTCGTCCATGTCGGCCACGTCGTCGCCGTCGCGGTCGGGGAGGTAGAGGAGGTGGGGCGGTGCGCCGACGAAGACGCCGTCGAAGCCGACCGCGAGCGCTGCCGGAAACGGGATGCCCTCCGCGAAGATCTTCTTGCTGTCGGCCGCACCGTCGCGATCGGTGTCCTCCAGGATCAGAATGCGGCTGTCGCCCGCGCCCGAGAAGCCTCTGCCGCGGGTCTCGTAGTCGCGGTTCTCGGCGATCCACATGCGGCCGCGGTCGTCCCAGGCGAAGGCCATGGGCTGGGTGATCATGGGCTCCGAGGCCCAGGCGTTGACCTGGAAGCCGTCGCGCACGGTCATCGCATCGACCGCCTCCTCCGGGGTCAGGAACTTCTCCTGCTTCGCCTCCTGCTGGGCGATGCCCCAGAGTGCCGCGGTTGAGTAGGCGCCTTCGGCTGCGCCCGTGTACTCCTGCCAGTCCTCCGTCAGTTCGAGGTCATTGAGTTCGCCGGTGTAGACGACGAGCCGGTGACGGATGACCTCGGTCGTCCCTTCCGGGATCTGCCAGTCGCCCATCCGGGCTCGCGTCGGCCCCACGCCGAGCTGACCGTCGACGCGCCAGGTCTGCGGGAAGCCGGCGTTCATCGGGTGGTCGAAGATGGCGACGTGGAGCAGGTCGTCGCGGCCTTCGACCTGCATCCCGACGTCGACCCACATCGCGCGCTGGCCCTCGGCCTGGGCGTTGCGTTGGCGCGCCGCGTTGACGGCCTCGCCCTTGATGTCCTTGTGCCAGGGCATGCGCAGGAACATGCCGCCGTAGGACATCTCGTTGATCGAGACTTCGGTGTGGGCCTCGCCGGCCCATTCGAGATCGAGGATGAAGCGGTCTTCCTCGGCCCGCATCGTCCAGTTCTGGGTTTCGGTCATGAAGGCGTTGCCGTCGGCGTCCAGCATGCCGTAGACCGTCTGCCACTTCACCTCGGGCCCGGATTCGGTCACCAGGGAGGCCGACTCGCGGCGCCAGTACTCGCCGCCCGGGTTGTGGAAGTAGTCGCGGCCGACGGCGCGGGCGATGTCCTCGGGCTTGTCGCGGCGGTAGAACCACTGCCGGAGCGTGTCCTCGTCCATCGGTTCGCCGTTGACGCGGGTGAAGCCCCAGTAGAGCCCCGTCTGGTGCGGGTGATGCCCCGGGCTGTACTGCGTCGCCAGCCCCTTGCCGTCCGGAGCGGCGATCGGGTGCAGGAACGGCCGGTGCTCGGCGCCCGCGTTCTGGGTGACGATCGGCGCCTCCTCGCCCTCCCGGTAGATGGCGATCGAGCCGGTCTCCTCGTCCTGGACCGCCCGTAGCGGAACCACGTTCTCGGACTCCTGAGCCTCCGCCTCATCGACGCCCGTGCTCCGGGTGCAACCGGCGCCGAGCGCTGTCAGGACTACTACTAGTGCCAATGCCGACTTGGCCGGAACTCTCATGCCCGCCCCTTTCCTGGACGCAAGGCCTCCCTGGAACGCGAAGACCTGTGGTGGATGCAAGCGGGCATCCTATCGTCCCGCCAGGAGCTTGCGCTGTCACCCGAGATGGCGCGACTAGAGGTGGCGTGCCGGCGCGGTGCTGGACCCGTTCTGGACTAACTCGCAGCGCTCCAGCTATCGTACAGCCCTGAGAACCACTGCCCTCCCCCTCCGCGCAAGGAGACCGATTCTCCTTCTGGTGTTCGGCCTCTCCATGTTCTCCTCCCTCGTGTACGAGGTTGCCTGGTCGCGCTCGCTGTCTCTCGTGTTCGGGACGACGATCTACGCCTTCACTGCGGTCCTCACGGCGTTCATGGCGGGTCTGGCCCTCGGGTCATACTGCTTCGGGAGAATCGCCGACAGGACGAAGAACCCCGTCCTTCTCTTCGCGAAGCTCGAGTTTGCCCTTGCTGCTTGCGGTGTTCTTCTCATACCTCTTTTCGAACTCACATACCGGGTCCGCCTGGCTCTATTCAGCCAGCTCCAGGGCTCTTCCGCGATGCTGTTCATCATGTTCAGCATCGTTTTTCTTCTTCTCATCGTGCCGACGGGAATCATGGGCGCCACATTCCCTCTGATGACGAAGATCTACTCCAGAAACTTCGCCCGCGACATCTCGGACGTGTATGCAGTGGACACGATCTTCGCCGGCTGCGGGGCCCTGTGTGGCGGATTCATCTTCTTGCCGTACCTGGGGCTCTCTCAAACGATCGCGCTGGCTGCCGTTCTCAACCTCATGGCCGGCCTCGTGCTCTACCAGGGGCGTGAACAATGAAGCTGAGGGCTCTGCTCCTGAGTGCCTTCTTCTTCTCGGGCTTCGCCGCGCTCGTCTACGAAGTCATGTTCACCAAGGGGTTGATCCTCTTCGTAGGTGGGACCGTCTACGCCTACAGCTTGATCCTGACCGCCTTCCTCACGGGAATGGGCTTCGGCAGCCTGTTGGCGAAGCGCTTCCAGAAGACGGATCTCGCTACGCTTTTCGCGTACGTTCAACTGGGGATCGGCGCCTACGGGCTCCTCTTCGTTCCGATCTTGAACAACCTGGATGTCGCGTACCTCGAGATCTACAAGATCTCAAACGGCAGCTTCGTCACCTTCCACTCGCTTCTCCTCCTCCTCTCCTACCTTGTCCTCCTCGTTCCGACTCTACTCATGGGTATGACCTTTCCCGTGGTGAGCCGGTTGATCACCCGTACCGAGAAGATCGGCACGGATGTCGGAAAGTTGTTTTCGGTCAATACTCTGGGCGGGGTTGCCGGCGCCTTTGTGGGAGGTTTCGTTCTGCTGCCGGGAATCGGCCTGGAGAGAGCGATCCTTGTGGCGGTCGCCCTGAACCTTCTCATCTCAGCCGTAGTTTTTCTTGCTGCCGGGAAGGGCGGCAGGGTCGCCTACGGTGGCGCCTTCGCCGTCGTGGCTCTTCTTGCGGCCTCCCTGTTCGACGCGAGGGTCGATCCCTACCGCTTTGGCGTCTACCACCAGCATGGAAGGTTCGACTCTGCGAGCGACTACCGGCAGGCTCTAGCACGAGAGAGAGGCGCCGCCGGAATAGCGTTTTCCGATTTCGGGCTGTACGGCTCCGTCGTGGTGAAGGAAGAGGGCTCGGTGAAGGTACTCATGATCGACGGAAAAGTCGATGCCGGTACGGGCTTGGACATTCCTACCCAGCTCCTCCTGGGGTACATCCCCAGTCTCATGCACCCCGATCCGAAAGAGGTGGCGATCATCGGCCTCGGCAGCGGGATCACCTTGTCCGCGGTCGAGAGTTTTTCGTCCGTCAAGAGGATCGACGTGCTCGAGCTGAACCCGACGGTCGTCGAAGCGGCCGGGTTCTTCGAGCTGGAGAACCGGAACGCCCTCGACGATGAGCGAGTCGAACTCACCGTAGGCGACGCAAGGGACTATCTCTCCACTACCGAGCGAACGTACGACGTTGTCATTTCCGAGCCTTCCAACCCGTGGATCGATGGCGAGGTCTTCCTCTTCACCAGAGAGTTCTACTCGGTTGTCGCCAGACGCCTCAACGAGGGAGGACTGTTCCTGCAGTGGATCGGCGCCTACGACTTCAATCCAGAGGATCTGAAGGTCTCCCTTCGCACTCTCGAGACCGCATTCCCCCATGTCCAGGCCTGGGCCGACGCGAGAGGCGTGGACTTCTTCCTTCTCGCATCGAAAGAGCCCATCTCGAGGGACTACGAAGGAATCGCGGCCGCAATACAGGACCCGATCATAAGGTCCGACATCGAGACCATCTCCCTCTTGTCGAACCGAACGCCGTTTACCGGCCCGGACGCCTTCTTCTCGTTCTTCGTCGCGGACGATAGGGCTCTCGACTCCTTCGCCTCGGGCGCGCCGGTCAACACCGACAACCGTCCGATCATCGAGTTCAGGACCGCGAGAAACCGAGTGGGGCGCACCACGAGCAGCCTGGGCGCCATCCTCGACCATGCGAGCGGCGGCGGCCCCTCGACGGCGATCTCACCTCCTGTAACCGATCCCGTCTCGGGTGACGCGTTGTCTTTTCTGGGTCTTCGCGCGAGCATCGACATGCCCGTGGCGGAGATCGAGTACGCCTACGAATACACCACTCGCGGCGAGGATCCCACGCAACTCAGTCTGGCGCTCGAGCTGACGAAGCACGTCATCTTCACCGACGGACAGAAGCTGCTGGTCATCCGCGGACACCCGCGAGAAACGGAGCCGCCGGTCGGGGAGTTCGCGAGGATCGCAAGTTCCCTGGGATCGAGTGTGCTCGGCACGATCGAAATCGAGGGGCAGACTCGATACCTGACCCGCGGTGAGACGATCTCGGCGATGCTGTGGCACTGCAACCGGCACCTGTACGTGACGTACTTCGAGCACCCGCCAGGAGCATCGCTGCCGTCGATGTACGAAACCCTGGCGAGTGTCAGTTGCGCTACGACGAACTCGTAGCGCCAGCTAGTGCGTGAGGGCTTCCTAGAAGCTGAGCCCGACGTTGAAACGGTACTCAGACGGCCTCTGGTAGGCAATGTCGCCGCCGCCCCTACCGGTGGGTCGGCCCGACACCGGATTCACGAACAACTGGGCGTCGTCGTTGAGCGCGTTGGCAAGTTCCGCGCCTACCTTGATTTCGTACTTGCCGTTGATCGGCGGGAAGATCCAGCTTGCGTTGAGGTTGAGCTCCGTCGCGGTGTCGAGCTGTCGGGAAGCTTGGGGATCGAGAAACTCCACGACTCTTTCCCTCTGGCCCGACAGCGGGTGGGTTACGAAGACGTTCCGTTGACGCTCCCAGAGTCGGCCCGTCCGAGTGCGGTAGTGGGCGCCCGTGGTCAGCGTGTGTTCGCCGATCGGCCAGCGCTTGGCAGCGAGGACATTGAGGATCTCCGGGAACTCCGAGTTGTTGCCGATAGGACGGTTCCCTCTGTTGCGGGAGTTCACATCGCTACTCCCGTCGGAGCCGAGGCCGCCGATGGCTTCGATGGCATCTTCGAAATCCTCAGTGCCGCTCGCCTCGCCCACGTACAGGTTGGCGCGCAGCGTCCAGTTGTTCCGGAAGTTGCGGTTGAGCTCGAGGATGATGCCCTCGTGCTCGCGGGTCAGGCCCAGGCGCGAGGGGACTCCATGCATGGAGGACAACCGGTCGACCTCGGCCTGGGTCCAGTTGGCGAGTGCGAAGACCCGATTCCCGGCCGCGTCGAACTGGATGCTCGTATCCCAGATATTGTCGTTCTCGCTCACGGTGTACATGGCCTTGGCGACCCAGTTGCGGTTGAACTGCCAGTCGACACCGATGCTGTACGCGTCCGAGTACTCGGGGGCCAGGTTCCTTGTCGCCTCCCTGCCGGCGCTGGCCACGATGGAGCTGCCCAGGATGTCGTAGTCGTTGGTCAGGGGATTCCAATCGAAGACCATGCGGGTGTTGGTGCCGTTCGAGCCCTGGTCGAAGTTCTGAGTAAGACTCATGTTGAAGAGGTTGAGGTAACGCCCGGCGGTGGCGCGGACGAGGAGCTTGCCGTCAGCGTTCACGTCGTAGACGACACTCAGCCTGGGCGCCAACTCATCGTAGTCGTTGACCTGTTGTCCGATATTGTTGTTCATCGACTGGCCCTCGAGCCGCAGTCCCGCGGTAAGGACCCACTTGTCTCCGATATCGATTCGGTCCTGGATGAAGAGGGTGTTCAGCTCGCTTTCGCGGCGGAACAGTCCTCCATCCGGCGGCGCGTAGATCGTAACGGTCTCGGGAGTCGCGAAGCCGCCGGGAAGGCCATAGCCGAAGCCGCGCCCGCTGTATTCCCTCTCGGGCCAGTTTCGGGTATCGAGGCCCATGACGTGGCGCTCGGCGCCGACCCTGAGCTCGTGGTTGTCGCCCGCGAAGATCGTCGCGTAGGCGTTGATCTGCTGGCGGGGACCGTCCGTAAACCGACCAGACGTGCCGCCGACGGTGCAGCCATTGAAGAAGAGCCGGGAGTCGAGGTCGTAGTAACGGAAGTTGTTGCTATCCGGGGTACTTGGGTCTCCGCCGGAGAGACTCGTCTTGAAATTGAGGCAATTGTCGGCGCGAACATCCGTACTGTCGCCAACCTTGAGCTCGGTAAAGATCTTCGGGGTGGCGGCCCAGTTCCACAACGCTGTGTTCAACTCGGCCGTCTCCTCGCGCCCGTTGAGGGTGAAGAGGTCCCCCGTTCGGTTGCCCCCGCCCTCGCGGTAGCCCGGGGTGCGCACATAGGTCGCGGCGAGCTGATGGTCATCGCCAGGCTGAAAGTTGACCTTGGCGACCGTCGAACTCCCTTTGTAGCTCCAGTCGAAGACGGGGTCCGCGATGACGTCCGGGTTGGAGTTGGTGCTGGCGCCCCGGATCCTGTTGTCGGACAGTTCGGCGTGGGCTGCGAAGAACCACGCACGATTGCGGTAGATCGGGCCACCGAGAGCGGTCTCGAAGTTGTTGATGATCTTGTCGGGACCGTTGAGATCGGGGTAGTCCCGGAATTCGCCGACCCACGCCTGGTTCTGAGCGACGTAGAAGAAGTCGCCGTGGAACAGGTTGGTGCCCGACTTGACCACCGTGTTGATGGTCGCCGTCTGGGTGCGCCCGTACTCGGCGCCGCGCCCCTGGGTATGAACCTCCGTCGCGGCAACCTGCGTGGTCGCCATTCTGAACTTGAACACTCCGTAGTTGCCCGTGACTTGACTGACATCTACGCCGTCGATGTTCACCGTGCCTCCGTCTCGAGGGCCGCCCATGAAGCTGTTGAGCCAATCCTGTTGCTTGGAGCCGGAATTGGCCGGCAGAACCGCCAGGCTGTTGACGTGGTGACGGCTGATGAACGTCGTCAACTCGGCGGTCTCGGCGTCGATCCTCGCGGTCGCCCCGGGCTCGTACTTGTTGATCATGGGCGCTTCGGCGACAACGCGGATCTCCTCGGATTCGCCTCCCCGCAAGGTGAGGTCGATGGCGCGGCGTTTACCGGGATCGAGAGTGACCGCGACTTCGTCGCTCGAGCCCAGGCCTTCGAGCTCGGCGCTGACGGTGAAGACGCCATCGAGCAGCAGACTGAAGCGAAACTCGCCGGCCTCGTCGCTGACCGCGTCCTTGGTGTTCTGCTGTCCGACGAGCTTCACGCTGGCGCCCGGCAGTGGGCCTCCCTGGGCGTCGAGCACGCGGCCTTCGATGATTCCGGTCCCCGGACCGTCGGCCCACAGCGGCAGGTTTGCGCAGGCGATGATGGCGAGTCCCCAGATGCAGGACTTAAGGGTGGTGATCTTCATGGTTCCACCTCCATGATGTCCGACCCCGGTGATAGGAAGGGAGGCTAGTCCTTGCCGAAGGTCGGCGGAGCCCTCGGTTTCAACATCCATCTTGCAGATGTTGTTCCAACGTAGTTGGGAAGAACTAGGGTAACATGGCGTTTCCTACGATGCAAGGATCCCTTTGCCTCACGCTGCGCCTGGTTCTGGTTTGTGGATTCACGTCCGCCTCCGGCTCGGCGCAGCCGGGCGCTACCGGCGGCGACTGGCGCACTTACGCCGCCGACACCTGGGCTAGCAAGTACTCGCCCCTGGATCAGATCAACGCCGACAACTTCGGCGATCTGGAGATCGCCTGGCGGTGGAGAACGGCAGACACCCATCTCGTCGTGGCGGACGAGAGCGGCGCGTCGCTGGCGCCGTCGCAGGTGGTGTTCGACCGAGTGGCAGAGCAGCAGCCCGACCTGTGGCTGCGGCGTCCGGGGATCGGCGCGATGTCTTCGACCCCGCTCGCGGTCGACGGTGTGCTCTACCTGACCACGAACGTCGAGCAGGCGGCGGCGATCGACGCGCGCACCGGCGAGACGCTCTGGGTACACGACCCGCGCACCTACGAAGACACCGCGCTTCCGACCAGCAGAGGCCATCGAGGGGCGGCCTACTGGGAGGGCGACGGCGACGCCCGCATCGTCTGGGGAACCGGCGCCGGCTACCTGATCGCCGTCGACGCCAGGACCGGAGTACCGGCCGCGGAGTTCGGAGACAACGGGCGGGTCGACCTCATCGCCGATCTGCCGCGCTCGCCCCGCGGGCAGCCCTTCCAGTTGCCGGTCGGCTCGCGGTCGGCGGCGCCGCTCATCGTCGGCGACACGATCGTCGTCGGAACCAACCACACGGACTTCACCATCTCCAGGGAGGGGCCGCCCGGCTTCATCTTCGCCCACGACGTGCGCACCGGAAAGCGGCTGTGGGAGTTCCACATCGTGCCGCAGAGCGCCGACGAGTTCGGCGCCGACACCTGGGAAGACGAATCGTGGCGCTACACCGGCAACGGCAACGCCTGGGGCAATCTGAGCGCGGACCCGGAGCTCGGCTACGTCTACATTCCGACCTCGGCGGTGGCGCCGGATCACTACGGCGGCCATCGCCTGGGTGACAATCTGTTCGCCAACAGCATCGTCTGTCTCGACGTAGGCACCGGCGAGCGGGTGTGGCACTACCAGCTCATTCATCACGAGGTCTGGGACTACGACAGCCCGACGGCGCCGAATCTGCTCGACATCACCATCGATGGACGTCGGGTGAAGGCTGTAGCCCAGGTCACCAAGCAGGGCTTCGTCTACACCTTCGATCGAGTGACCGGCGAGCCGATCTGGCCGATCGAGGAGCGCCCGGCGCCGACCGACACCGATCTCGAAGGCGAAGTCATGTCGCCCACCCAACCCTTCCCGACCAAGCCGCCGCCGTTCGCGGTGCAGGGCGCCCGGCTCGAGGATCTGGCGGACTTCACTCCCGAGATTCGGCAGATGGCGCTCGAGGCGGTCGGGGAGTTCAGGCTCGGCCCGCTCTACACACCGCTGTCGCTGCGCGGCACCATCTTCCGACCGCAGGCGGGCGGCGGCGCCAACTGGTCGGGCGCCGCCGTCGATCCCGAAACCGGCGTGCTGTACGTTCCCTCCTCCAACGGCCACTCGGTGATCCGCTTCCGCGACGGACGGTCCAGGACCGACATGCGCTACATCGCCGACCGCACCGATCCTGTTGGCGGTATCATGCGCGGCCGCTCGGCGCCCTGGGGACCGTTCGAGCCCGTCGCCCGGGGTTCCTCGTTTCTTGACGGAGGCAACCCGACCCGGCAGCCGACGATGCCGCGGGGGCTGCCGCTGTGGAAGCCGCCCTATTCGGCGATGGTCGCCATCGACATGAGTCGGGGCGAGCACCTGTGGACGACCCCACTCGGCAGGGGCGCCCGGTATCAGGACCACCCTCTGCTGCGCGATCTCGATCTGCCGCCGTTGGGTGGCGATCACAGCCGCGCCGGATCGCTGCTGACCAGGACGTTGCTGATTCACGCGCTAAACAGCGGTGGGACCGACGACGGTCCGCAGCTTGTGGCCTACGACAAGGCCACCGGAGAGCCGCTGACAGGGGTCGATCTGCCCGGCCGCGGGCTCGGCTCGCCGATGACCTACCTGCTCGACGGTCGCCAGTACGTCGCACTCACGGTCGGCGGCAGGGCGCCGGAGCTGGTCGCCTACCGGCTGCCTTCGGAGAGTCGATGATGATGACTCGGTCCTCACGCGTTCGTCGACGCCGCGGCGTTCGGCTACGCCGCAGAGGCATGACTGCGGCTTCTTCGGCTCTCCTCGCGGCGCTCTGCGTCTTTCCCGGTGCGGCCCCCGCCCGTTCGCTCGAGACCGACGTCGCGCGTCTCCTCGAGATCTCGTGTCTTCGCTGTCACGATGCCGATACCGAGACGCCGCTCGATCTCAAGAACCTCGGCTACGACCTCGAGGATCGAGCGACCTTTCGGAAGTGGGTGCGGATCTTCGAGCGTCTCGAGGCGGGCGAGATGCCTCCTCGTGGGACGAAGCGCCCCCCGGGGGCGGTCGTCGAAGCGGCGCTCGGTGCGCTTGAGAGAGATCTGGAGACGGCGGACGTGGCGGCTCGCGCCGCCGGGCCGGCAGCGCCGCGCCGTTTGACCGGGCTCGAGTACGAGTACACCCTCAAGGACCTGCTCTCGATCGAGGAGGATCTGGCGATCTTGCTGCCAGCCGAGAGCGCGTCCGCCGGCTTCGACACGCTGGCGGCCGAGCAGGGGATCTCACCGCTTCATCTACGCAGCTATCTCGAGGCGGCCGACCGAGCGCTCGATGCGGCGATCCGGCTGGGTGGGCCACCGCCGAGCGCAGCGCACGTGATCGACTACCCGAATCTCCCCTCCTCGTACCGCGTCATCCGCCAGAGCGTCAACAAGAAGCTCGACGACGCCGTCGTGATGTTCATCGATCTAGACCACCACAACACCAGCGGGTCCTCTTCGTCCAGGTTGACGAGGAGCGACCAGAACGGCTTCTCGGTCGCGCATTCGGGTCTCTACAGGGTCACCGTCGACGCCTATCCCTACCAGGCGTCGACGCCGGTGACGCTCCTTCTCGTTCGCGCGAACCCGAGTGGCGCCACGAAGTTGCTCGGCGCCTTCGACCTGGTGAACGAGGAGTCCAGGACCCTCGAGCTCACAACCTACCTCCACCCGACCGACTATCTCTACCCCGAAGTGGCCGACCTCGACTGGCACACGGAGATCGAGGATTTCTACGCCCCCATCGAAGATTGGGCGCTAGAGAGCCAGCTCGTGGCTACGGGGCGAGGCGCACGCCGGCGGTTGCTCAACAACCGGCTCTATCACCCGATGTTCTACCACCCCACCGAGGTCCTGGTGGATGGGGCCGCGACTTACAAGGGCGAGGGCGTGGCGGTCAGGTCGCTCACAATCGTTGGACCGCTTCTTACCGCGTGGCCGCCGCCGTCGACGCGCCGGCTCTTCGACGGCATCGACATCGGCCCCGCCGGCGATCTGAAGCTCACGAAGGACCCGTACGAGCACGTAGTGGACGTCGTCTCGCACCTCGTGCCGCTGGCGTTTCGACGGCCGGCCGAAGCAGGTGAGGTGGATGCGTTCGCGAGCCTGGCCAGGCCCGCGCTCGCCGCCGGACGGGAGTTCGTCGATGCCGTCCGCATTCCGCTGCGCGCTGTCTTGAGCGCGCCGCAGTTTCTCTACCACGACGACCAGCCCGGCGAGCTGGACGACTTGGCCCTGGCGACCCGACTCTCGTACTTCCTCTGGAAGAGCCTGCCCGACGAGGAGCTCTTCGCGGCGGCACGAGAAGGCACGTTGTCGGCGCCGGAGGTGCTGGCGCAGCACGTCGAGAGAATGCTCGACGACGACAAGGCGCAACGCTTCGTCGCGGACTTCGTCGGCCAGTGGCTGCGGCTCTACGATATCGAGCTTACGACTCCTGACGAGAGGCTCTATCCCGAGTACGACGAGGTGCTGCATCACGCGCTCCAGGAGGAGACCAGGCTCTTCTTCGCCGAGCTTGTGAGAAGCGACCTCGGCGTCCGGAACCTGATCGACTCCGACTTCACCTTTCTCAATCGCCGCCTGGCGGAGCACTACGGCATCCCCGGGGTCGAGGGACAGTACATGCGGAAGGTGTCGCTGCCCGACGACAGCTTGCGCGGCGGCATCCTGACTCAGGCCAGCGTGCTCAAGATCACCGCCAACGGCACCACGACCTCGCCGGTCTTCCGCGGCAGCTTCGTGCTCACGAACCTGCTCGGCCGGGCGCCGAGCCCGCCGCCGGCGAACGCCGGCTCGGTCGAGCCCGACACCCGCGGCGCCACGACCATCCGCGAGATCCTCGCCAAGCATCGCCGAGACCCGACGTGCAACGTCTGTCACCGCGCCATCGACCCGCCGGGATTCGCTTTGGAGGCCTTCGATCCCACCGGCGGCTTCCGGACGCGATACCGCTCCAGCGGCAAAGGCGATAAGCCCACGAGGACCCTCTACGGTCGCCCGATCCTGGAGTACAGGGACGGGCCACACGTGGATGCAGGCGGCGTCACCCCGGACGGCAGGTCCTTCTCGGGCATCGCCGAGTACAAGCGACTCCTGCTCGAGGAGGAGGACCAGGTGGCGCGCCACTTCATCTCGCAGCTTGTCGTCTATGCGACCGGCGCCGAGATCGGCTTCGCCGACCGCGACGAGCTGTCGCGGCTCGTCGCGCGGAGCCGCGAGGGCGGCTACGGCGTGCGCACGATCATCCACAATGTCACCCAAAGCTCACTCTTCAGGGAGCGGCAACGATGAATCAGCCCCTCGATCGACGCACCCTCCTCCGGACCTGCGGAGTCGCCTTGGCGCTGCCGCTGCTCGAAGCGATGAGCCCGGCCCTGGCCCGAGCGGCGATCCCGGCGCCCCGGCGGATGGTGACCCTCTGCAACGCACTCGGCCTGCACCCGCCGGCGCTCTTTCCCGCCACACAGGGTCGGGACTACGAAACAACCGAGTATCTGGAGCTGCTTCGGGACCACCGGCGCGACTACACCCTGTTCTCGGGGCTCTCCCACGACAACCAGACCGGCCGCCAAGCCCACAGCAGCGAGGTCACCTGGCTGACCGCGGCCCGCCACCCGGAGCTCGCCGGCTTTCGCAACAGTATCTCCGCCGATCAGTATGCCGCCGCGGAGCTCGGCTACGTGACCCGCTTTCCCTCGCTTGTGCTGGGTACCGACACCACGCTTCAGAGGAGTGCCAAGGGCACGCAGAGCCAGTCGTTCACGAGGCGGGGCGTCATGGTGCCTTCAGAGACCAGTCCCGCCAATCTCTTCGCCCGGATGTTCCTCACGGGGGATCCCGACGAGGTCGAGCGGCAGAAGCGGGATCTCGGCGACGGACGCAGCATCCTCGACGGCCTGAGGTCGCAGAGAAAGGCGCTCGACCGGCGCGCCAGCGCCGCCGATCGAGGCCGGCTGGACTCGTACTTCGAGGCTGTGCGCGCGGCTGAAGAAGGCATCACCGAGGCCCGGGCCTGGATCGATCGGCCCAAGCCGCGGGTGGACCGCGAGCCCCCTGTCGACATCCGGGAACGCCGCGACCTCATTGGCCGCGTCCAACTGCTGATGGACCTCGTACCGCTGATTCTGCAGACCGATTCGACGCGCGTCGTCGCCGTAATGATTCAAGAGCTGCGGGAAGTGCCGAAGATTCCGGGCGTCTCGGGATCCCACCACAACCTCTCGCACCACGGTCAGGATCCGGACAAGATCGCGCAACTGAGGAAGGTCGAGAGGGAGATTGTCAAGTGCTTCGGCAGCCTTCTCGAGCAGATGAAGGGATGCAGCGAGGGAGACGGCACGCTGCTCGATCAGACCGCGGTCCTCTTCGGCAGCAACCTCGGCAACGCGAACTCTCACGACACCCGCAACCTCCCGGTCTTCCTCGCCGGCGGCGGCTTCGAGCACGGTCGCTACGTCGGTTTTGACAACGACGACAACGCGCCGCTCTCCAACCTCTACGTCACCATGCTGAATCACATGGGGCTGGAAACCGAGTCGTTCGGCCAGAGCACGGGCGCACTGAGCTGGTAGGGCGCTAGCGCGGCAGAACGATCTGACCTGGGAACGCGGGCAGCCTGCCCGCATCCGGCGCGAAGCGCCGGCTTCCGGGAGTTCTGCCGCCCTAGCGCCCTTCGGACCACTCCTTCTCCAGTTGCCGCGCGCCGCGCATCGTCATCCCCATCGAGTAGTTGCCTTCGTGACAGGCGTACTCGTAGATGCGCTGGTCGGTGCGCAGCCACGGGGACGAACCGCCCCAGGTCGCCGCGTAGTCGGGATCGTCGACGCTGAACTCATAGAACAGGCTGCCGTCCTCCTGCGGAGTGAAGCGCTCGACGATGTGGAGACCCTCGTGCGACACGCCCGAATGAGCTCCGACGTTCTTGCGTCGTTCGGTCGCGGCCTTTGCCACGCCCTGGCGACGGAAGTTCGTCGTGTCGACGACCAGGGTGTCGCCCTCCCACCAACCGATCGAGTCGCCGGCGTAGGAGAGAACCTCTTCCGGTGGGTGCTTCGAGTCGAGGCGGACGATGCGCGCCTCGTGCATCAGCTCCGCGAGGATCACGACATGGGTCGCGGTCTGGGTGATGCCGTAATAGGCCCCGTAGCCCCTTCGCAGGGTAGGGATGGTCGCCCGGTCGTAATAGATGCAGCGCTCCCAGAGGCCGAGCAGCTCCGGATCGTCGAAGATCCGGTGTTTCCCATCGGTAGTCGGGATGCCCCGACCTCGCGACCCGGCGACTTCATCCGCCGCCATCCACCAGGCGCCGTCGGGATTCGGGGGGCCCATGCGATCGGCAGTGGTGAAAGCCGGGCGGCGCTTCTTTCCGGCCTCGGTGACCGCCGGCACGCGACCGTTCGGCGGGTCGGTGAGGACCGAGTTCCGGTACCTGCCGTCAACGGTAAAGACGATCGTGCCCATGTCGAGAAGGCTGAGCCCATTGCCGCCGGTGACCCTGCCGCCGGCGTAGCCGCCGGCCGGAGGCGGAGGACGATCCGGGTCGCCAGGAACGTGTTGTTGGGCGACCCTTGCGGCCATTGCCTGCTCGATTCTCCTGGCGTCGTCCGTGCTCATGTACGGGTCGTTGCCGTACTCCGGATTGCGCACGAAAGGCGTCAGCGTGTTGATGGTGTACGTGCCGGAGAGATCCGGCGCGCCGCTGGGCATTCGCGGAACGTCGCTCTCCCTGGCCGGCGCGGCCGCTGCGACGATGCTCGCGGCGAGCGCTACCGCCGCCCTGGCCGGCCAACGAGTCCTTGGGATGAGTCGCCGCATCGTCCTCCCTTCATCCCTCGAGTTCGATGCGCTGCAGCGCGGCTTTGGTGAGGATCCGCAACTGATCCACGCCTTCGGCGCCGGCGTGGACGTCGATGACGATCGTGGTCCCGTCGGCGAGGACCTCCCAGCCGTCTGAGTCGGACTCGCCGACGAGGGCGCCGCGATCGGCCGGGGCGCCGAATTCGGGGTCGGCAAAGGCGAGGAAGTCGCTGGCGGCGAGGCCGGCCGAGCTTGCGACAACGCCGAGAATCGGATCGTCGAGCTCGATCTCGACGCCGGTGATTCCGGCGGTCGCGACAGGGGCGAAGTGCAGGAGGAAGCTGTGAACCACCGTGCCGCGCGCGATCGTCGCTCCCGCCGGCAGGTGGTTCGCATCGTAGGCGGTGGGCGCGCCGTCGCTTTCGACCTTCAGATCCTCCTCGAGGGTGACGAACTGGCGCTCGACCACCAGCTCGGGCCGATCGTTCTCCGTGCGGCGGCCGGCGGAGAGATCGTCGGGGACCGTGTCGTCGCCGACGTCGCCGAGAATGTCGACGCCGTCCGCCGAGGCGATGCGGGTGTCGTAGTCGGCGCCGTCGCGGCTTCGGGCCGCTTCCACTTCGAACCAGTTGGTGATGTCGTCCCGCAACGACTGGAAGATGCTCTGGATCTCCGGCGGCTTCGAGTCGACATCGGCGCTGGTGGCGACCGGCGTCTCTTCGCGCGGGTCCTCGATCAGGTCGTAGAGCTCCCACTCTCTCCCGCTGGTTTCGGAGATCAGCTTGTAGCGGTCGTCGATGATCGACCGCTCGCCGCCGACCCTCTGCAGCATCCGGGTACGCCTGCTGTCGCAGTCGGTGTCTTCATGGTCGCCTCGGTCGGCAGTCGGGTCTCCACAGTCCTCCCACCGGATACGGCCCCTGCGCGGCGCCGAGCGGTCGCCGAAGAGGACCTCGGTCATCGACTCGCCGTCGAGCGGACGCGCGTCCGGCATCTCGATTCCCCAGATGTCCAGGAGCGTCGGCAGGTAGTCGCTGGTCGTCATCGGTGTCGAGGTTTCGCCTGGGCCGATCCGTCCCGGCCACTCGACGATGCCCGGCACCCGGACTCCGCCTTCCCAGAGGTTGCCCTTGGAACCCCGCAGGCCACCCTTGCCCTCGCTCTCGAACTCCATCCTCACCGAGCCCGACTGGCCGTTGTCGGACGTGAAGGCCACGAGCGTTTCGCCTTCGATGCCGAGCTCGCGAAGATGCGTCCGCAGGCGGCCGATCTCCGTATCCATTGCCGTGATGCCGGAGTAGTAGCGCGCCTCGTACTCGCTCCACTCCGCCTGTTCCTCCGGCGTGTAGAACTCATCGAGCGTCGCCTGGTCGAGCCGGTGCGGGCCATGCGGTGGATGGAGCCAGACGACGGCGAGGAAGGGACGTTTCGCCGCGACCGCGTCGTCGACGAACCGCAGCGCCTCGCGGATGATGATCGCCGAGGCGTCGCCGCGCAGCTCCGGCGAGTCGGGATCCACGTGCTCCCCGGGGCCGGTGTAGTAGCGGCCGCCGTGGAAGTTGCCCTCGCTGGGGAGCGGTCCCAGCGGATCCTCCTTCATCGGCTCGAAGGTCGGCAGTGCCTGCTCGCTCGCCCAGACGCGGTCGTAGCCGTGGCTCCAGGGCGGCGAGTAGAACTCGCCGCCGTTCCTGTCCCGCAGCGTCCTGGTGAGATCGCCAAGGTGCCACTTGCCGAAGTGTCCGGTCGTGTAGCCCTGGGTCCTGGCGAGCTCGGCCAGCGTCAGCTCGAGGTTGCGGAGAGCATCGTTGTACGCCCAGTCGACACTGTTGCGGCGCGGCGCCCGGCCGGTGACGAAGGAGGCCCGTGTCGGGCTGCACACCGAGCCGCCCGAATACATGCGATGGAACTGGAGCCCTTCCTCGGCCATCGCTCGCAGGTTGGGGGTCTTGATCTCGGGATGGCCCGGAAAGACGTTTCCGGGTGCGAGTTGCTGTGAGTACTCGACGGCGCCCCATCCCTGATCGTCGCTCATCATCAGAATGACGTTGGGCCGCGACGGAGACGGCACAGGCGCTGCCGCTTCGTCCGGCGCGGGTGTCGCGCAGCCGCAGGCCGCTAGACCGAGGGAGAGCATCGCCCATCGAAACGATTCGGGTCCGCCACTCATGTCGCTCCTTTCCGGCTCTCTGGCGTTGGTCAACGCGCGGCCGGCAGGGCCAAGGCCACGAGTTGAGCCGTCTCCGGGCCGCTGCGCGCGGTTCTCGAGACCACCTTGCCGCCGGCAGGCACGACGATGTATTGGCGGCCCTGGTGCAGGTAGGTCATCGGTACTCCGTGCAGGGTGGCCTCGGTCTCCACCTCCGCGAGGAGCTTGCCGGTGGCTTTGTCGTAGGCCTGGAGGTGGCTGCCCTTGGCGGCGCGGGCGTCCCAGCTCGGCCAGTTCGGCACATAGGTGATGAGCAGGGTCCTGGTGATGAGAAGCCCGCCCTCGCGGTTGCCGCTCGAGGGGCGGCTGCCGAGAGGGCCGAGTTCGAGATGCCTGATGGCAGGGTGGTCGGTCGGTCCCTCGCCGAACGGCGCCATCCAGGCGTGCTCGCCGGTACCCAGATCGATGGCCGTGATGCGCTGATACGGAGGCTTGAGGAGCGGCAGTCCCTGGGGACTTCCGACGCGGCCGCCACGGCTTACCCATCTCCACTCGCTGCGCGCCGGGTCCGGCGGCGCGACCGCCACCCCGGTCGGCTGCGTTCGCGACTGGACGTAGAGGATGCCGGTCATGGGATCGAGCGAGGCGCCGGGATGATTCGCTCCACCCGCCATCCCCGGCACCGCGAGCGTCGCCTGTTTCCCTCCCTCACCCCCGACGATGGGAGGCGTGAACATCGGTCCCAGAAGGAACTCCCCGGCAATCTCGAGCGCCTCCTTTCGCAGTTCAGGCGTGAAGTCGATGAGATCGTCGATCGTCACGCCCTGGAGATCGAAGGCCGCCGGCCTGGTCGGAAAGGGCTGGGTCGGCGCCGTCCACTCCCCGGGCACCGTGGTCTGCGGCACTGGACGCTCTTCGATCGGCCAGATGGGCTCGCCCGTGACCCGGTCGAAGACGTAGGCGAAGGCCGTCTTGGACACCTGGGCGACGATCTTCCGTAACCGACCGTCGACCACGACGTCGGCGAGAACGGGGGCGGAGGCGATGTCCCAGTCCCAGATGCCGTGATGAACGGCCTGGAAGTGCCAGACGCGCTCGCCGGTTTCGGCGTCGACGCAGAGCAGGCTCTCGGCGTAGACGTTGTCGCCGGGCCGGTGACCGCCCCAGAGGTTGCCGGTCGGCGTCGTGGTGGGGATGTAGATGTAGCCGAGCTCCTCGTCGCCGGCCATCGCTCCCCAGACGTTGGCGCCGCCAATCCACTTCCAGGAGTCGTTGTGCCACGTCTCGGTGAACTCCTCGCCCTCCTGCGGGATGGTGTGGAAGCGCCACTTCGGCTCGCCGGTACGGACGTCGTAGGCCCGTACGTGGCCCGGCGGAAGACCCTGCTTCGTCGCCGGTGCGTCGGCGATTCGCGAGCCCACGACGAACGTGTCGCGAATCACGATCCCGGGCGAGCCGGCGCTGATGTCCCGCTGGAAGACCTCCTCGCGGCCCAGCCTGTCATCTGACAGGTCGACGATGCCGTCTTCTCCGAAGGCGGGGTCGGGACGTCCCGTCGCGAGATCGAGCGAGATCAGTTGCTTGCCGCTCGTAATGAAGAGGATGCGCTCCGCTTCGCCGTCGGTCCAGTACTCGAGGCCTCGGGGAGTGGCGCCGTAGCCTTGCGGGAGCTCGTAGCTCTGGGGGTCGTAGACCCAGAACTCCTCACCAGTCGCGGCGTCGAGGGCCGCGATCTGCCAGAGGTTGGTCGCCATGTAGACACGACCGCCGATCATGAGCGCCGATCCCCGGAAGGTTCCCGGCTCCTCCCTCAGCTCGTGATCGGCCGACTTCCAGCGCCAGGCCACATCGAGCTGCTCGAAGTTCGCTGCATCGATCTGGTCGAGGGGCGAGTAGCGGGTGAAGGCGTGGTCGCGGCCATGGTGCCGCCACTCGGCGTTTTCCGCACGTGACTCTGCGAGGGCTTCGGGGGCCATCGAGGCGGCTGCCAGCAGCGCCAGAGCAAAGCGAGCCTGCCGGATCGTTGGGCGCCGGCAAGTGTGGGGACGCATCAATGATCTTCGTTCTGGTTCACTGGGCTTGGCTGCAACGCCGCTTCGGTGAGGATTCGCAACTGATCCACGCCTTCGGCGCTGGCGCCCACGTCGACGACGATCGTCGTCCCGTCGGCGAGGATCTCCCAGGCGTCGGAGTCCGTCTCGCCGACCAGGGCGCCGCGATCGGCCGAGGCGCCGAACTCGGGGTTGGCGAAGGCGAGGAAGTCGCTGGCGGCGAGGCTCGCCGAGCTGGCGGCGACGCCCAGGATGGGGTCGTCGAACCTGATCTCGACGCCGCTGAGGCCGGCCGCGGCGGTGGGCGCGAAGTGCAGCAGGAAGCTGTGGACGACTGTGCCGGCGGGTACGGTCGCACCCGGCGGCAGGTTGCCGGCATCGTAGGAGGCGGGGGCGCCGTCGCTCTCGACTGCCAGGTCCTCGTCGAGGGTGGCGAATTGCCGCTCGACGACCAGCTCCGGACGATCGACGGAGGTCCGGCGAGCGGCCGACAGATCGTCGGGAACGGTCTCGTCGCCGACGTCGCCGAGAATGTCGACGCTGTCGGCGCCGGCGATGCGCGTGTCGTAGTCCGCGCCCTCGCGGCTGGCCGCGGTGTCGACTTCGTACCAGGTGGTGATCTCGTCCAGGAGAGAGGTGTAGATCGCCTGGATCTCCGGCGGCTGCGAGTCGACGTCGGCGCTGGTGGCGAGCGGGGTCTCTTCGCGCGGGTCTTCGAGCAGGTCGTACAGTTCCCATTCCCGGCCGCTGGTGAGGGAGATCAGCTTGTAGCGGTCGTCGAGGATGGAGCGCCCGCCGCCCACCCTCGTCAATCCACGGCCGCCGCGGCCCCGGCCGGCGCTGTCGCAGTCCTCGGGCTCGCCGGCGGCGCGGGTGGGAACGGGGTCCCCACAGTTGTCGAACCGGAGGCGGCCCCGGCGCGGCGCCGAGCGATCGCCGAAGAGAACCTCAGACATCGACTCGCCGTCGAGCGGCCGCGAGTCGGGCAGGTCGAGTCCCCAGATGTCCAGGAGCGTCGGCAGGTAGTCGCTGGTGATCATCGGTGTAGAGGTCTCTCCGGGAGCGATCCGTCCCGGCCACTCGACGATGCCCGGTACGCGGACCCCACCCTCCCAGATGGAGCCCTTGAATCCCCGCAGGCCGCCCTTCGCCTCGTCCCGATCGTCGAGTCTCACCGATTGCGAAAGCCCATTGTCCGAGGTAAAGGTCACGAGCGTGTCGTCTTCGATGCCGAGAGTGCGCAGGTGCGCGCGCAGGCGACCGATCTCTTTGTCCATCGCCGTGATGCCGGAGTAGTAGGGCGCCTCGTAGTCGTTCATCTGGCTCAGCTCCTCGGCCGAGTAGAACTCGTCGAGGGTCGCCTGGTCGAGGCGATGGGGGCTGTGCGGAGGATGGAACCAGACGACGGCGAGGAAGGGGCGCTCGGCGGCAACGGCGTCGTCGATGAATCGGGTCGTTTCCCTGACGATGATCGCGGAGGCGTCGCCGGCGAGAGTGGGGGAGTCGATGTCGACGTGCTGCTCGTGGCCGGTCCAGTAGTGCGCGCCGATGTGATTGCCTTCGCTGGGGAGCGGACCTGCTGGGTCGATGCGCATCGGCTCGAAGGTCGGCAACGCCTGTGGGGACGCCCAGCTCCGGCCGTAGCCGTGATGCCACGGCGCCGAATAGAAGTCGCCGCCGCTCCTGCCGAAGCACCTGCCGCCGCATCGCGCGAGATCGTCCGCGTCGGCTTCGGGCGTCTTGTTCAGGTTGCCGAGGTGCCACTTTCCGAAGTGTCCGGTCATGTAGCCCTGGGTCTTGGCCAGTTCGGCGATCGTCAGCTCCAGGTTGCGCAGACCGTCGTTGTAGGCCATGTCGATGTGGTTGCGGCGTGGAGAGCGGCCAGTGACGAACGACGACCGGGTCGGACTGCAGTTCGAACCATGCGAGTACATGCGGTGAAACTGAAGGCCGGCCGCCGCCATCTCGCGCAGGTTGGGTGTCTTGACTTCGGTGTGGCCCGGAAAGATGTCGCCGGGGGCGAGTTGCTGGGCGTACTCGACGTCGCCCCAGCCCTGATCGTCGCTCATCATGAGAATGACATTGGGCCGCGGCGGAATCGGCGCTGGCCCGGCTTCCTCGCCCGAAGGCGCCGCGCAACCGCAGGCCAGGAGGCCGAGGATCAGCGTGCTCGGCCCCTGGGAGGCGACGCGTGGGGTTCTCCTGATCATCGCGTCGCCCTCCTCATCCCGTCGAGGGAAGTCGTCATTGCCTTTGCGGTAGAGCGAAAGCCACCAGCTCGGCCGTCGCCGCTTGGGTTTTCGCGTCTCTGCCCACGGCTCTGCCACCCGGCTTGCCGCCTGCCGGGACCACGATGTACTGGCGACCCTGGTAGCGGTAGGTGATCGGCACTCCGTGCAACGCGGTGTCGGTTTCCACCTGCGCCAGCACCTTGCCGGTGGCCTTGTCGTAGGCTGTGAGGTAGCTGGCTGTCGCCGTCGGGGCGTCCCAACTCTCCCGTTTGGGCGAGTGGGTGATGAGGAGCGTCCGGGTGACCAGAAGCCCGCCTTCGCGGGTGCCGCTCGAAGGGCGGCTGCCCAGGGGGCCGAGGTCGAGGTGACGGAGCGCGGGGTGATCGGTCGGGCCTTCGCCGAGGGGCGCCTGCCAGGCGTGCTCGCCCGTCTTCAGATCGATCGCCGTGATCCGCCGGTAGGGAGGCTTCACCAAGGGCAGCCCCTGCGGGATCTTGAGCCCGCCTCCTCCTCCCGTCGACTTCTTCACGTAGCGAAACTCGCTGCGCTCGGGATCCGGCTTCTCCAGCCCCCACGAGCCGATCTGGGTCGTCGATTGGACGTACACGACACCGGTCGCTGGATCGACCGACGCGCCCGGATGATTGGCCCCGCCGCCGGCGCCGGGCGAAACGATCGTGCCGAGCTTTCCTCCTTCGCCGACGACGATGGTGGGCGTGAAGATCGGCCCTGTGACATACGACTCGAGGACCTCGAGCGCCTCCTGGCGCATCTCCGGAGTGAAGTCCACCAGATCGTCGACGGTCAAGCCCTGCAGATCGAACGCTGGCGGCTTGGTCGGGAACGGCTGGGTCGGCGAGAGCTTCTCGCCGGGCACCGTGGACTGGGCGACCGGCCGCTCCTCGATCGGCCACAGCGGCTCGCCGGTGACCCGATCGAAGACGTAGAGGAAGGCGGTCTTCGCCGCCATGGCCACCGCCTTGCGCAGCCGGCCTTCGACGACCACGTCGACGAGGTTCGGGGCTGAGGCATTGTCGTAGTCCCAGATGCCGTGATGCACGGTCTGGAAGTGCCAGACGCGCTCACCGGTCTCCGCGTCGACGCATACCAGGCTCTCGCCGTACACGTTGTCGCCGTGCCGGTCGCCGGCGTAGTAGTCGCTCGACGGTGTCGAAGTGGCGAAGTAGACGTAGCCGAGCTCTTCGTCGGCGGCGAGCGGCGCCCACACGTTGGTGTTGCCCATCCACTTCCAGGAGTCGTTGCCCCAGGTCTCGGTGAACTCCTCGCCCTCCTGCGGAATCGTGTGAAAACGCCACTTCTGCTCGCCGGTGCGCACGTCGTAGGCGCGCACGTGGCCCGGCGGGATGCCCTGCTTTCGGAACGGCACGTCGTAGATCCTCGAGCCGATGACGTAGGTGTCGCCGACCACTATTCCGGGCGAGCCGGCGCTGATGTCGCGCAGCCGGATCCCGGGGCGTCCGAGGTCGTCGAGCGACATGTAGACGAAGCCTTCCTCGCCGAAGTCGGGATCGGGTCGCCCGGTCGCAAGGTCGATCGAGATCAGCAGCTTGCCGGAGGTGGCGAAGAGAATGCGCTCCTGCTCGCCGTCGGTCCAGTACTCGATTCCCCGCGGACTCGAGTAGGCGGCCCTGGGCGCCTCGTGCGCCTTGGAGTCGAACACCCAGAGCTCTTCGCCGGTTGCGGCGTCGAGTGCCGCGAGTTGCCACAGCGTGGTCATCATGTAGACGCGGCCGCCGATCATGAGCGCCGAGCCGGTGAAGGCGCCCGGCTCGTCCCTTACGCGGTGGTCGGCGGATTTCCAGCGCCAGGCCACCTCGAGCTGGGAGAAGTTCTCCGCGTCGATGTCCTCGAGCGGCGAGTAGCGGCTGAAGGCGTGGTCGCGGCCATGGTGCTGCCACTCGACGTCCTGGGCGCCGGATTCGCCGAGGGCAGCGGGGCCAGACGATGCGGCTGCCAGAGCCGCCAGTATGGCGTATGCAGCCCTCACCGGTTCGGTGGCGCCGTCGGGTCGGCTGAGTCCCTCGGCGCGCCGGTGCCGGAAGATCCCAGGAACAGCCTCTCCCCGCTGGCGTAGGTCACGGTGCGTCCCGCGCACTTGTTCGAGCGATCCTTGGCCCGGAAGCCCTCGACGACGATCTCGGTTCCCGGCAGCAGCGAGTTCTTGGTGAAACCGCGACGAAACAGGGAGGGGGGGCTGCCGCTCTCGACCATCCAGGTCTCTATCGAGCCGTCTTCTTTCGTGACCTCGATGTGAATCCACGCATGCGGATTGATCCACTCCATCCTGGTCACCTTCCCGGTGAGCTTGACCGGGCTGTCGGCATCGAACTCGGCCGCGAAGGCATGGTGCCCCATCGCCGGCACGGCGCCCACGGCGAGGATGAGAGCGGTTGCGGCAATGAGGGCTTTGGTGTGCATTGCGTTGTCCTCCTTCTCCGTCATTCGCTATCTCCGGCCTTCCAGACGCCCTTGCTCAAGTGGCGGTACATCAACTCTTCCGCGAACACCACGCACTTGAAGTCGAGGAGCTGCATGTTCTCGTCGATGCGTCGATAGAGCGGAAGGCTCACCTTCCACGGGCGGGTGTAGGTCTTGGGATCAGTGATCGTCGCCTCGTAGAGAAGATGGTCCGGCCCGGTCGCGGTGTAGCGCTCCAGGACGTGGATCTCCACGCTGTGGTGATTGCCGGAGCTGTCGAGCCAGGTGTCGGGAACCTGGGCGGAGACATCGATCACCAGGGTTTCTCCCTCCCAGTGACCGCGGGAGTGCCCCATCCAGTTGTCGCCGGGGCTCTCGAAGTCGGGTCGGTTCATGTAGACGATACGGCTGGCGCTGGCGAACTCGTAGGCGAAGATGACGTTCTCGGGGGTCTGGACGATCTGGAACGGGAAGGGCATGTAGTTGGCGCGGGGGATGCCGGGCATGAAGCACTTGATCGCCGGGTCCAGCTTCCACCACTGCGCGAGGTTCTCCTGCTGCTTCGCTCTCGCCGCCGGGGTGTAGGGGATCTCGCCGCCCTCGACGATGCCCAGGCCCCCCGGGATGGCGCCGAGCGCTCCCAGTTCGACGATCGGACCCATGCGGGCGGCGTGGCCCTCGATGTCCCAGTGCGCCGAGCTCAACGCCTGCCAGATACCGCCTAAGTCCGGCTCGCCATCGCTCGTGCGCGGGGCTCGGTAGTCTTGTGCCTGGACCGCCGCCGCGGTCACCACAACCAAGGTCGCGACCGTGGCAACGAGTCGCTCTCCCCGCCTTCGGTTTCGCACTTTCTCGCCTCTCATTCGGGGTCGGTTTCCGCGGCTGCAGCGGCCTCCTGCTCGCCGACACGAGCGGCGCGCAGGATGTTCTCCATGTTGTAGTTGCCCTCGTGGCAGGCGAACTCGAAGAGCGGCTCGTTGCGCTTCCCCATCGGCATCCTCACCGTCCACGGCCTGACCCAGATCGGCGGATCGTCGATCGTCACCTCGTAGTGCATCGATTCGGGGCCGACCCGGGTGAAGCGCTCGGTCACCACCAGCTCTTCCGAATTGAGGGAGTGAAACCAGGACTGCGGGGTCCCTCGCTGGTGGTTGCCGGCGTACCCCTTGCGCAAGTAGTTCGTCGTCTCGACGACTAGCGAGTCGCCTTCCCAGCGGCCGCGCGAGTCGCCGAGCCATAGCTTGATCCGACGATCGGGGTGGGGCAAACCATCGAGGGCGATGACACGCGCCTCGTGAATCCACTCCATGAGGATGACCACCTGGTCCTTGTTCTGGACGATCTTGTAGAACTGGTTGAAGTTTGCCCGGACGGGCGCCCCCAGGGTCACACAGCGTTCGCCCAGGGAGCGATCCTTCCAGGTGTCGGCCGGATGCTCCGCCAAGTATTGCTGGAGCGCATCCCAGTCCTCCTGCGCCTTCTCGGTGAGCGCCGGAATCCCGCCGTCCGGCGGGTCGATGACCAGTTCAGACAGTCTGGCGCCGCCGCGGGTGCCGCCGATCTCCACCCACACCCCGCGCAGATCGGGGTGGCCGTCCACGGTGCGGGGTACGGTCCAGCCCGCGGGTGGCTCGGGCAACTCTACGGGCCCGCTGCCTCTTCCCCTCTGAGCCACACCAAGACCAGGCAGGAGCACAACCAACGCGACCCCGGTCACCAGGCGTCGCGAAGACAATCTGCACATCAGCGGTCTCCTGCGGTTCTCGGTCGGTCGTTGCTCCTCGTCGGGGGCGCACTCAAAAGGCGGCAGTTCGATCTCTGTAGAACTGGTCTGCAGGAGCGTACCACTGGTGCGGGCGGTAGGCGCTGTTCGGCCATGGGAATCCGCGTCCTGGATGTACGATAGGTCCATGACGCAACGCCGACTCGCCAGCCGAGGTTCTGCCTACACTGCCGTCGTAGAACGCTGCCCCGACACCGGTTTCTACGTTGGGTACGTACCGGGTCTGTCCGGCGCCCACAGTCAGGCCGAGACACTCGAGGAACTCAACGTGCTCCGTGAGGTCATCAGTCTGATCCTCGAGGACGGACCGCCTCCCATCACGGGTGAGTTCGTCGGCACGCAGGTCGTCGTGGTCGCGTAAGGGGCGCGTGGCATCGATTCCGGTATTGAAGCCGCGCGAGACCGTCGCCATCACAGAGGAGTCGAAATGACCGATGTCGCCATAGCCGATCCGGAACTGCACACGGGCGATGAGGCAGTCCTTCGCCAAGCCACCTTCAACCCGAAGGTGCGCACGTACTGGTTGCTGGCGGGCGCGCTGATCCTGACGGTGACCATCGTCGGGATCCCGCTGCTCATCTTCTGGTTTCCCATCGGCCACGCCCTCACCGGCCGCTACCTGGCGCGCCTCCGCTGTGTGCTGACCGAGAAGAACCTCCACGTCGCGCGCGGCGTCCTGGTCCGGCAGGAAAAGACGGTTCCACTGGACAAGATCACGGACCTGGCGATGTCCCACGGGCCGATCATGAGGCACTTCGGCCTGCGTGGGCTGTCGGTGGAAACGGCCGGCCAATCCGGCCCCGGCAGCCTGATCAAGCTGGTCGGCATCGAAGGAACCGAGGAGTTCCGCGCGGCCGTCCTGGCGCAGCGTGAACGGGTGGCGGGATCGGGCGGAGCATCGTCGGCGACGTCACCTGCTGCGGCGGGCGAAGCGGCGGCGGAGTCGGGGAAGCTGCTCGCCGAGATCAGGGACGCGCTGCTGCGAATCGAGCGACGGTTGGACGGGGGCGCCGGAGGATAGGGTGCCGCGACCGGCGGCAGGCCGGTGGAGATAGAGCAACCCGGAGCCGACCATGACCGAGAACCGCCAGATCATCATCGACTCGCTGCCAGCGGGCAAGCTCGAGCCCGGCAACTATGCGCTACGGACAGGCGAGGCGCCGGCGCCGGGTGACGGCGAAGTGCTGTGCCGCACCCTCGCGATCACGATCGGCGCAGGCCAGCGGGCCGGGCTTCAGGGCAGCGCGAGCTACGCCGGGACGCCTCGCGCCGGGATCGTCATGGGTGGCGCCGCGGTGGCCCGCGTCGAGGCGTCGAACGCCGATGCGGTTCCGGTCGGCGCGCTCGTCGTCTGTCCGGCAGGCTGGCAGGACTACTCGGTCCATGCCGCGGCGAAGGTGCGCGTCGTCGACGACGGCGACGGCGACGGCGGCGGCGATCCGGCCCACCATCTCGGCGTCTACGGCACGAACGGGCTGACGGCCTACTTCGGGCTGTTCGATGTCGGCGAGCCGAAGGAGGGGCAGACGGTCCTCGTCTCGGCGGCCGCCGGATCGGTAGGCCACCTGGTCGGCCAGATGGCCGGCATCGCCGGCTGCCGGGTCGTCGGCGTTGCGGGCGGGGAGACGAAGTGCCGCCTGCTCACGGAAGAGCTTGGCTTCGACGCCGCGGTCGACTACAAGAGCCCCAACTTCCGGCTCGAGTTCAAGGAAGCGGTACCCGACCGCATCGACATCTACTTCGACAACACCGGCGGCGAGGTCCTGGGCGGCGCCCTGCGGCGCATGAAGACCCACGGCCGGATCGTCTGCTGCGGCGTGGTCTCCCAGTACGACACGTCGAGCCCGGCGCCGGGGCCGCGCGGCGTCCCGGGTCTCCTGATCAACAACCGCATCCGGATGGAGGGTTTCCTCGTCTTCGACTACGCCGACCGCTACGCTGAGGGGCGAGCGCAGATGCGCGAATGGGTCGAGGCCGGCAGGCTGGTCCCGAAGCAGGACGTCTTCGAAGGACTCGAACGGGCGCCGGAGGCCTTCGTCGACCTGCTGGCGGGCGGCAACGTCGGCACGCGGATCGTGCGGGTCGCTTCGTGATCGGACGGTCCCGGTCCGGAGACCACAATCGGAGTTCCGTAGGGGGGGGAAGCGATGAACCGAAGAGCACTCTTTACCCTGGCCACCCTGGCGCTTGTCGCCGCAATGGCATGGGGGTGCGCCGGTCCTGCCGGCGAGAGCGTCTCCGATGCGGACCAGTCGCCCGAGGCGCTGCTCGAACGCGCTCAAGCCATCCATGAACGCGTGCTGGTCCTGGACGCCCACGCGGACATCGAGTTGCCGGACGCGCCTTCTCCCTACGTGGGCGACGATGGACTCTCGCAGGTCGATCCGGCCAAGCTTCACGCGGGCGGCGTCGATGCGGTGGTCATGTCCGTCGCGGTCGGACCGGGGCCGCGAACGCCGGAAGGCTACGCCGGCGCCCGGGCAACGGCGGACGAGGAAGTCGCGGCCGTTCTCGCGCTGGCGGCCGACCCGGTAAACAACGCGGTGGTCGCCCGGTCGGCCGACGAGTTGGTCGCTGCCCACGAAGAGGGCAAGGCGGCGCTCATTCTCGGCTTCCAGAATGCCCTGATCCTCGGGACGGACGTCTCAGCGCTGGACGACTTCTATGATGCCGGAGCGCGGGTGTTCGCGCTCACGCACCTGGGGAACAACGACTTCGCCGACTCGTCGCGGCCGGTCTTCGACGCGGCGACCGGTACGCACGAACCGCCTGAGCACGGAGGCCTGTCCGACCTGGGCGTCGCCGCCATCGAGCGAGTCAACGCCCTCGGCGGCGTCGTCGACGTGTCCCAGTTGTCCCGATCGGCTGCCTTGCGAGTGCTCGAGATCTCGACGGCCCCGGTGATCGCCAGCCATTCCAACGTACGGCAGCTCACCGACGCCAGCCGCAACCTGAGCGACGAGGAGATCGATCGTATCGGCGAGGTCGGCGGCGTGATCCACGTCTGCCCGTTTCGGGGCTACCTCTTCGACTCCGCCGATCCGTCACTGGACGAGGCGATCCGGGAGGCGCGGCGGGCCGCCGGCGTTCTGGAGGACTACCTCTATCCGTTCGAGCTCTACTGGGAGATCGACGATCCCGACGCTCGCTCAGCCTTCACGCAATCGATCAGCGAACTCCTCGGCCCGGGCAGCGTCGACTCGATGCTCGACCACCTCGACTACATCGTCGAGCGGATCGGCGTGGACCACGTCGGCATCGGATCAGACTTCAACCACGGCGGCGGCGTCGAAGGCTTCGCGGATGCCAGCGAGGCCCTGGGCGTGACCGCGGCCCTGCTCGAGCGCGGCTACAGCGAGGAGGACATCGCGAAGATCTGGGGCGGCAACTTCCTCCGTGTCCTCCGTGCGGCGGAGAGCTTGAGGAGTCCGGCTGAGTAGCTGTCGTGGCCCGGTCTTCGTTTTCGCGCCTCGACTACACTAGGGCGATCGAATCTGTATTCACTGGAGGTCCTCCATGACGAAGCGCATTGCAAGCCTGCTGTCGGTAGCCGTTCTCGTTCTCGTCTGTGCCCCGGCCCTCGCCGCTCAGGACGACGGGATTCCACGAACCGCCAGCGGCCGACCCGATCTGAACGGGAGCTACGACGCAGCGACCCTGACCCCACTCGAGCGGCCAGCGCACCTTGGCGATCGGGCCTATCTGACGCTCGAGGAAGCCCAGGCGATCGCCGACGAGGAGCGCGCGATCCAGGAAGGCGCGGTCGAGCGGTCCGACGCGGCCCGTGAGGCGCCGCCCGAGGGAGGCGCCAAGGTGGTCGGCCTGGAGCACACGGCGGGCGGCGGCAACGAGTTCGGCGCGGGCAACGTGGGCGGCTACAACCTGTTCTGGATCGATCGGGGAACCGACGCCTACAGGGTCGACGGCCAGATCCCGACATCGATCATCCTCGATCCTCCGAATGGCCGCATGCCGCCCATGACTCCGGCGGCGCAGAAGATGATGATGGACGCCTTCGCGAGTTTCCTGCGTCCGAACGATGGGACCGCCTGGTGGGTCGAACAGGACGGGCCCGGCCCGTACGAAGGGCCCGAGACGCTGCCTCTGAGTGAGCGGTGCCTTGCCGGCTTCACGGGCGCCGCGCCCACCCTTCCGAGTCTGTACAACAACTTCAAGAGGATCGTGCAGACCGACACGCACGTCGTCATCCTCCTGGAGATGATCCATGACGCCCGCGTCGTGCGTCTCGACTCCGAGCATGAGGCCCCCGAGGTCACGAAGTGGCTGGGCGACTCGATCGGTTGGTGGGAGGGCGACACACTCGTCGTCGATACGACCAACTTCCGTACCGAACCGGCTTTCCGTGGGGGCTCGGAGAACACGCACGTCGTCGAGCGCTTCGCCGTGCAGCACGACGGCAGCGTGATCTACAACTTCACCGTCGAGGACGACACGGTTTGGACCGCACCCTGGACCGGCGAATACCTGTGGCAGGCGAGCGACGATCGTGTCTACGAATACGCGTGCCACGAAGGCAACTACTCCATGGGCGGCACGCTTCGCGGCGCTCGGGTCCTGGAAGCGGACGCGCTGAGCGGAGAGAGCACCGGTGGCGAGTAAGGCCGCGCCGCCACGGAGCCGGTACGGCGTCGGTTGCACCCGCCGCGATGGCGGCGGTGCCACCCGCCCCTCCTGACCCGACTGGGCTGGACGTCGGTGCCGAGCGGGCTGACGTAGCAAGGGAGAGCACTGACCGGTTGCTCTTGAGAAGAACAAGCGGAGACAGCACAAGTGAATGACGGAATTGCCAAAGCCGGCGCGAAGACGCTGAAGGACTTCGCAGCTAAGCAGGGGAAGGAGCAACTGCCCGGTATGGCGCCGACCAAGAAGGTCCTTGGAGCTCTGAACGCACTCGGTCGTGTCCGCATGTCGGAGCATTTCTTCATGCGAGACTTCCTGTACTCGGAAGTAGCTGCAGCCCACGGCATCGCGAACGTTCCGGATGACGCCGAGCTGGCGATCAAGGCTGGACGGGGCCTGTGCAAGAACCTGTTGGAGCCGCTCCACGCGATCTTCGGCCATGTGACGATCCGCTCCGCCTTCCGGAGCGCCAATGTGAACGGTTTCTGCAATGCCAATGCGATGGGATGTGCCTCGAACCAGAACAACTACGCTCGCCACATCTGGGATCACGAGGACGCCGATGGTTGGATCGGCGCTACCGCTTGTGTCGTCATTCCCTGGTTCGTCGACTGGCTGCGGGAGCACCCGGACCGCGACTGGCGCTCTCTCGCGTGGTTCATCCATGACCACCTGCCGTACTCGGAGATGGTCTTCTACCCCAAGAACGCAGCCTGCAATCTCACCTGGCGATCCAGTCGCAAGAGGCCCGATGGCTCAAGGTCCGAGGACCCCCGACACAAGCTTTGGAGTCAGACAGCCCCGAAGGGGATCCTCACAGCGCCTGGGATGAGCAACTACACGGGGCGACATGATTGCTGCTACCCGGATTTTCCCGACTTGGCTGAGGTTAGGGATCGCGCGCGGACGTTTCGATCGGTTCCGCAGAGTCGAACATGGCCCAACTACCTGGGCCGCGCTTGCAGGGTCAAGGAGAAGGAAGACGAGCAGTTCGAGGTACTGCGTCGCCAGAAGGAAGCCGGAGCATTGGATCCCGCCTTTGCCGTTTGGCGGAGGCATTGGGTTCGCGAAGTCAACAAGGCGTGGAAGCGCGCCGATCGCGGGGAGGCCGCTTTCAGCGAGAGAGAGAATTGGTACAGGCGGCAGTTGGGAAACGCCCAGGTTCCTCAGTAGGTATGCGGATGCCGGGTCCGTTTTGGGGTGCCGAGAAGGAACCATTTTCGTGATTCAACACCGCAGCCCCGGCCTCATGGTCGGCCTCGGTGTCGGCAACGTGCTCGGCGTCCCCCAGGAGGGTTGGCCGCGCTACGCGGTCGAGGCGTCCTACCCGAACGGGATCCGCGACATCGAAGTCGAACCCGGCGAGCCGGACGACGACGACCTGGCGCAGGCAATCATCTTGGCCGAGGCGGCGACCGAGGCGGGCTCCGGGAGCCTCGACGTCGAGGAGACCGGCCGCCGATTCTGGGTGTGGGCCGAGGAGAACGGTCGGGGCATCGGGATTCAGACGGCCGATGTCCTGTGCCGGATCGGCGGCGCGATGCCCCGTTGCGCCCACGGTGCCGGAGTTCAGGCGCGCGTGCCGACCGGCCAGCCGGCGCTGGAGGCCGCGCGCCAGGTCTGGGAGGAGTCGGGCCGGTACTCGGCCGGCAACGGCGCCGTCATGCGCTGTCCGCCGCTGGCGATCCGCTGGATGCGGGACGATGTTGCCCTGGCCAGGAACACTGCCTTGAGTGCGGTGGTGACCCATGCGGATTCCCGCTGTATCTGGTCGTCGGTTGTAGTGAACCTGGCGATTGCAAACCTCCTTCGGGGCGAAGCGGTCGAAGTGGCGGATGTCGTTGCTCGCACTCAGCAAGCTGCGGAACGACTTGGTGACTCCCTCGCGGAGTTCGGAATCGCGGGAGCCGTGCCGGAAACCGTCGTGGAAGCCTGTTCCATCCCGAGCGGCATCACGCCGGCGGACCTGGTCCTCGACGGGAGCGACATGGGCTACACGCTGAAGGCGATGCAGGTAGCACTCTGGTGCGCGACCCAGGCCTCCGACTTCGAAGAAGCGCTTGTGGCCGTCGTCAGCGCAGGCGGAGACACGGATACGAACGGGGCGGTGGCCGGTGCAGTGCTAGGCGCCCGGTTCGGGGTGAGCGCGATCCCGGGCCGCTGGCGCGCGCGGTTGGCAGAGATTCGGCAGGCTCGCGAGTCGATGAAGGACCTGGCGGATCGTCTGGAGGCCTCAGTTAGAGTTGGTTCATGACTCGGAACGCCAATCTCCTCAGAGACGCCGATGAATCGTTCAGGTACGGCGGCGAGCCGATCGCACTGAAGCTCGTGGACTACTGGCGCTGGTCCGGTTCGAGGTTGCTCGAGAACGTGCAGCGTGGGGTGCTGGCCGAGTTCCTCGTGGCGAGCGCGTTGGATCTGACTGACGATGCCCGCGTGGAGTGGGGAGCGTATGACCTCGAGTATCCCTGCGACAACGGCGGCCGGGGAATCCGGATCGAGGTCAAGAGCGCGGCCTACATTCAGTCGTGGCATCAGGAACGGGACTCCCGAATCTCGTTCGGCATTGCCCCAAGCAAGGAATCTTGGGATCCCCGCACCAACTGCACCGAGTCGTTTTCGAGGCCGGCGAGAACAGCCGATATCTACGTCTTCTGTCACTTCACGCCGAGGCTCGACCAACGAGATGAAGCGGATCCGCTCGATGTCGGGCAATGGGATTTCTACGTGCTGGCAACGGAGGTGCTGGACCGCGAGCGGCCTGATGGACTGACTATCGGCCTGGAACCGCTCAGGGAGTTGGCCGGCAAGCCCACGCCGTATCAGGACCTGCGGGGGAAGCTGGAGCGAATTGCTGCCGGGCTGTATGACCCGCACGGCGAGGAGGTCGATTCGCCGCTTGGAGCGCTCGACCGGGTGCAGGCATCTGTGAGCAGCCGTGGAGTCGACCTCGCTGGCTGGGAGCACGACGTGAAGACTGAGAGGCAGGCGGCAGTGGGTAGTCCTGCCTCGGGTCCGTGACCATCCATTTGGATACGGGTTTTCTCATTCGCGCTCTGAAGGTCGGATCACCGGATCACCGGAAGACCGGAAGCTGCGCGGGTGGGTCGAGACGGGAGAGACGCTGGTCATGAGCGCCGTTGCTTGGGCTGAGTTCCTCTGTGGTCCGCTGGAGGAATCCGAACAGCGCCTGGCTGCTCAGATTGTCGGCCGTCGTGCCGCCTTCAGCGAAGAGCAAGCGGCTACTGCGGCGCAGTTGTTCAATGAGTCGGGAAGACGGCGTGGGTCCCTGGTCGACTGCATGGTCGCGGCTGCAGCACTCGATGAGGGAGCGCCCGTCGCGACTACGAATGAGGCGGACTTTCGCCGCTTTCGGGATGCTGGGCTAGAGATCGCCTAGCAACGCCGATTGTGGAGAAGGATGACTTGCGGGCATGGCCCTGGAGGCGCCGGGAAGCGTGAAGAAAAGGAGCGGTGGTACCAGCGACAAGTCGAAGATACCGGTTCGTAAGTAGCTCGTTGCCTGTCGGCGGCGCTAGCGGATGAGCTGCGCCGAACCGGTGAGTGCTGCCGCAGTCATGGCGCGTGCGAGTGCCGCATCGGCGGTTGCGAGCGGGCAGTCGAGTTGTTGGGCCAGCGCCGCGTAGACGGCGTCGTACACGGTGAGATCCAAGGCGAAAGCCAAGCTACGGGCCGGTGGGATGAGTTCGGCCAGTGGTGTCAGCACCATCGGCACGGCGGCTAGCGTCTGAAACGCGGCGTCGGCATCGGGTCGTGACAGAGCGCCCCGGCGGACCTTCGTCCAGAGAACGTTCGCGGCTTCCAGCAGCAAGAAGTCCGGGGCGTGAAGGACATCTCGGTCCAGGAGTTCGAGGGCAACAGGGCTGCTTTCCTCTTCGAGAACCCACTTCAGGGCGGCACTGGCGTCAACGACGACGCGTTGGAGCGGCAAGGCGGGTCAGCCCGAGAGGTCGTGGGCTCTTCCGTCCCGCAGTTTCCGAATCAACTGCTCGACGGGCTCGTCGTCGTCGTGGGCTATCGCCGCACGGACGGCGTTGAGCCGAGCCCGCGTTGCTTCCCGGTCGATGCCCAAGGCCATCGCCAGCGACCGGCGCGCTTCTTCCTCGGTTGACGTGCCTGCGGCCGCTGCGCGGCGCCGCAAGGCCTGCACTACTGCTTCGTCGACGTTACGAATGGTGAGTTGGCCCATGGGCCGAAAGATTACAATGACAGCGCTGTCATTGCAATCACGAGCGGTGTCCAGCGCAGAGCTGTGCCAAAGTCGGCCGGTCCGAGTGCGGCTTTCCCTCAGAGCGGATGAGCGGTTACGGCTGCTTGATGCTCAACTGCCGGCAAATCAAACGCACCAGAGTGTCCCTGACCTCCTGATGCCTGGGAACCGGTGCCTGACGGCCGTTGTCAGGATTCGTGTAGATGTCGTGTCTGCGGCCGTGCCGCTTCAGGTGACATCCGCTTGCGGTGAGGTGCTTCAGCAGGCGGCGCCGCTTCAAGCGGTTCCCAGGTGGAGTTCGATGGACTCGCAGTCCGACACGGGAAGCGATGCTTCCTCCTCCAGCATCAACTCGAAGGCGTCCTTGATGTTGAGCTTCAGCTCCTCCAGGGTCTCCCCTTGGCTGAAGATTCCGGGGATCTCCCTGAGCTTGCCCACGTACCAGCCGTCTTCAATCCAGTAGTCCAGTGTGAAGGCAGCCACGAGTCAGTCCTCCCTTTGGGGGCGCGCTAGTTCGACGACCCGACCAAGGCTAGCAGCGCGTCGATCTCCTTCGGCACCGCCGCGCTGAGGATCTCCGGTTCGCCCTCCGTGATCAGCACCGTGTCCTCGATGCGGATGTGGATGTTGTGCTCGGGGATCTCGATGATCGGCTCGACGGCGATGACCATGCCGGGCTCGAAGGGCAGGGCGCCGTCGCCGACGTCGTGGACGGAGAGGCCGACGAAGTGGCCGGCGCCGTGGGCCGGCTTGTCTTCGAAGCCCCAGCGGTCGTAGATCGCGCGGCAGATCTCGGTGGTCTCGGCGCGGGTGGCGCCGGGGCGCATGGCGGCGATGATTGCCTTCTGCGCTTCGAGAACGGCCCGGTAGGCGCGTTCCTGGACTTCGTCGAACTGCCCGTTGACGGGCCAGGTGCGGGTGATGTCCATCGTCATGTAGGCGAAGGAGGCGCCGTAGTCCATGACCACCAGGTCGCCGTCCTCGAGCTGCCGGTCGTTCTTGACCCAGTGCCAGATGAGGCCGTTCGGTCCTGAGCCGACGATGGCGGGGTAGGCCTCCATCTCGGCGCCGTGTTGCAGGAAGACGTGCTTCGCCGCGGCCTCCAGTTCGTACTCCCAGGCGCCGTCGCCGGTGGCCGCGATCGCGGCACTGATCCCGTCGGCGCTGACCTTGCCGGCCCGGCGCAGGATCTCGATCTCGCGCGGCGTCTTGATCATGCGCAGACGGTCGAGGTGCGGCGTCAGGTCGCGTAGCTCGGCGTAGGGGTAGCGGCTGCGGATCGTCTGGACCTGCTGGGCCTGCTCGCTGGGCTGACCGCCCCAGGGGTTCTGCTCGCGCCGGCCCAGGTAGAGGCCCTTCTCGTTGCGGGCGAGATCGAGTTCGTCGCGTTCTCCGAGGCGCATCCAGAGCAGCTTGCCGCTCTCGCCGGGCATCCGGCCGCGCCGTCGTGCCAGGTGTTCGGGCAGGTAGGCGAGGTGGTCGATCTCGAAGCCCCGGCCCTCGGCCGCTTCCGGTGCGTAGAGCCAGTTCGGGCCGTCGATGAACTTCTCGCGATCGCCCTGGTGGGGCAGGTAGAGCCGCGCTTCGCAACCGTCGACCTCCAGCAGCAGCGCCGCGTTCCGGCCCTCGTAGCCGGTCAGGTAGAAGAAGTCGTGGTCCTGCCGGAAGCGGGCGCCGTAGCGCGGCATCGTCTCCGCGAACATGAGTGCGGCGCCGCCTTCCAGGCGTTCGCACAGGCGGGCCCGGCGCTCGGCGAACTCCTCCGGCGGGTAGGTGGCGCGCTGGGCGCTGGCATTCCCTGCGGCGAAGCAGAGAAGGAGAACAAGAGTTGCGTGGCCAGCCCGAATTGGGTGAGAATTTCGCACAATCTACCGCCTTCGCCCGCCGCCGATCGCCACCGCCCCGGCCTTCGCGAACGGGGCGAAGAAGTCGTTCCCCTTGTCGTCGATCACGATGAAGGCGGGGAAGTTCTCGACCTCGATCTGCCAGATCGCCTCCATCCCGAGGTCCTCGAACTCGCGGACCTCGACCTTGCGGATGCTCTGCTCTGCTAGCGCGGCCGCGGGACCGCCGATCGAGCCGAGGTAGAAGCCGCCGTGCTTCTGGCAGGCGCGGCGCACTTCGGGCGAGCGGTTGCCCTTGGCGAGCATGACCATGCTGCCGCCGTGGCTCTGGAACAGCTCGACGTAGGGGTCCATCCGGCCAGCGGTCGTCGGCCCGAACGAGCCCGATGCCTTGCCTTCGGGTCGCTTCGCGGGCCCGGCGTAGTAGACCGGCTGGTCCTTGAAGTACTGCGGCAGGTCCTGGCCCGAGTCGAGGAGTTCCTTGAGGCGGGCGTGGGCGATGTCGCGCGCGACGATCAGCGGACCGCTGAGCGAGAGCCGGGTGGCGACCGGGTACTTCGAGAGTTCCGCCCTGATCTCGTCCATCGGACGGTTCAGGTCGACGGCGACGACCTGGCTGCCCAGTTCGTCCTCGACGATTTCGGGCAGGTACTTCGCCGGGTTCGTCTCGAGCTGCTCCAGGAACACGCCGTTGCGGTTGATCCGGCCGAGGATCTGGCGGTCGGCCGAGCAGGAGACGCCGAGGCCCACCGGCAGCGAGGCGCCGTGGCGGGGCAGACGGATGACCCGCACGTCGTGGGCGAAGTACTTGCCGCCGAACTGGGCGCCGATGCCGATGCGGGTGCAGAGGTCGAAGATCTGCTGCTCCATCTCCAGGTCGCGAAAGGCGCGGCCCAACTCGTTGCCGGTGATGGGCAGGTCGTCCATGGCGTGGCAGGTCGCGAGCTTGAGCGTCTTCATCGTCGCCTCGGCCGACGTGCCGCCGACGACCAGGGCGATGTGGTACGGCGGGCAGGCCGAGGTGCCGAGGGTGCGGAGCTTCTCGTCGACGAAGTCCATCAGCGAGATCGGGTTCAGGATCGCCTTGGTCTCCTGGTACAGGAAGCACTTGTTTGCGGAGCCGCCGCCCTTGGCGATGAACAGGAAGCGGTACTCGTCGCCGCGAGCGGCGTAGAGGTCGACCTGTGCCGGCAGGTTGGTGCCGGTGTTCTTCTCCTCGTACATCGACAGGGGCGCCATCTGGGAGTAGCGCAGGTTGCGCTCCTGGTAGGCGGCGAAGATGCCGCGGCAGAGGATCTCCTCGTCGTCGCAGTCGGTGTAGACGTCCTGTCCCTTGTAGCCGAGCACGATCGCGGTGCCCGTGTCCTGGCAGCCGGGGAGCACCCGGCCGGCGGCGATGTTTGCGTTCTTGAGCAGTTCGAGCGTCACGAAGCGGTCGTTCTCGGAGGCTTCCGGATCGTCGAGGATGCGGCGCAACTGCTCGAGATGGCTGGCCCGCAGCAGGTGGGCGATGTCGTCCATCGCGTCGCGGGCGATGAGCCGCAGCGCCTCGGGATCGATGTGGAGCGTCTCGCGGCCGCCGGCCGACTCGACGCGGACGTGGTCCGACGTCAGCAGCCGATACTCCGGCTCGTTGGCGTTCGGATGTTCGAACAGGTGTTGGTGGCGGAAGTCGGGCATGGCCGAAGGTTAGCCCGATTGGCCGGTTGCGGTGAAGTCGGTGCTGCCGGTTCGCGCGAGGCAATCTCTCAGGATGGCGCCGACAGGTTCCGCGTGTCCGCGCAGCAACATGGTGTGATGAGTGCCTGCTGTCCAGTAGACCTCCGTTCCGTCCCGGGCGACTTTGAGCCAGGATCTGCCGATTCGGGTCAGGTTGAGCATTCGTATCCAGGACCTCTCGGGCCGAATGTGGATGATGCGGCCGGGGTAGGACTTGACCTCGTGATCCCGGAAAATCGACATGTGGGTGCACATACCCTCGTCCGACACCCAACGCAACAGGCGGTTGTTGGATCGACGAATGATTCGCCACCGGAGTCTGTCGGTCGTGGGAGTCAGATTGCAGAGCTTGTAGAGGCTCATGTAGAAGAGCGTCAGCCAGCGGGGCACCTGCAGCGGCGGATCGAGAACGGAAAGGAAGGCGACGGCGTTTCCAGCCCCGATCAGCGTCTTCGCCATCTCCACTGCGAGCAGGCCTCCGCCGGAGTAGCCGGACAAGTAGTAAGGGCCTTGTCTCTGTACTCGTTTGATCTGCCTGATGTACTCGGCCATGAGCCAGTGGAGCGGCTTCTCGCGTACGCCCCTGACCGACTGCCGCCCGGGTGGCTGCAATCCATAGACGGGTCGGCCTTCGTCGAGTTCCTCCGCGACCAGCTTGAAGAATCGCATATCGCCATAGCCGGCGGGTATGTGAAAGAGAGGCGGCTTGCCGCCTTGCTCCCGCAATGGCATCAGGATCTCGGCGCCGTCGTTGTTGCGGCGTCGCGTTGAGGGGGACAGGCTAGTGCTCCTGCCTCGCCCAGGCGGCTATCTCGGCCGCACTGTGCGAATAGCCGATCTCGACCGCTTCGTCCGCGACGCTGAAGTCCAGGATCTTGAACTGTTCTACCGGCGGTCTGATGTACAGGTCGGCGATACCTGCCTGGATCAGTTGTTGCCGGTTGTAGATACTCCCCAGGGTGCCGGCCCTTTGAAGCACCGAGACGATGCCGGGCATGCGCATCGGCTTGGCCAAGGGGTTGATCCGGTTCCAGGCGATCCTCCAGCCGGACGGGCTCTGCGCCTCCGAGGCGCCGAGCTCGGAGTCGACGGGCGGTACGACGTCGACGGCGACAAGCGAGCCCGTCTTGATCTCCTCACGCATCACGTCCATCGGCAGATTATTCAACAGGCCGCCGTCGTAGAGCAGTTCGCCGTTGTGAACCACTGGTGAAACCAGGCCCGGCAAGCTGCTGGTCGCGCGTAGTGACCACCACACCGGCCCGGATCGGTGCACGACCGTGTCAGCGCGGGTCATGTTGCTGGACACGCAGAAATAGGGCACCCAGAGATCCTCGATGTTCGCGTCGCCGAAGAATTTCTTGAGCAGGCGGTCGAATCGGCGGCCTCGGGTAAGGGACACGAACGGTAGGGTGTAGTCGCCGAACGCGCTCGGAAACCCCTCCTTGAGTGCCTGAACGGCCGCGTCGAGGTCCTCGGAAAGGGCGAACGCGGCGCCGATGATGGCCCCCATGCTGACACCGGCCACCATGTCCACAGGCAGCCCGGCTTCACGCATCGCCCGAATCACGCCGACGTGAGCGAAGCCGCGAGAGCCGCCGCCGCTGAGGACCAGGCCGTACTCGCACCGCGCGACGTATCGGGCGATACGATCGAGTGTCCCCGGGTCGCCGTAACGTATATGAAAATGACGGTCGACCCGGCGTTTCCGCAACCAGCGTTGGGTTCCCTGGGGCCTCACGGCGCCCTTGGGGTGGAGCAAGATGAGCGCGAGCCGTGACTTGGCGCGCCTCGTCTCTTCTATGCGTAGCGTTTCCGCTTCCACTTCCGTCAGGTCCGGTTCAGCGGTGGCCACTCCGACCGCGATGACCTCATCCGCCTGCCGGATGCAACGTCTGGTCCAATTGGTCAGTGTTCTGTCGGCCAGATAGATGATGTAACGGAATTTCGTTTCCTGCTCGTTGAGCCAGGCGCGCAAGCGGAGAGCTTCCGGGCTGCCCTCCGGCGCCTGAGCGATCTGCTCTGTGCCGAGCAGTGCGTCGGTTGCCTCGCTGGTAACGAGAGCGCAGGCCCCGAGCCGCGAGACGGCTTCGAAAAGGGCCTGGGCGAAGTCCCCAACCGGCGCGCCATCGTTGGCAGGAATGAGAAGAATGTTCACGCCCATGGGCTTCGGAGGCGTCTCGTGGATCGCACCGCGCAGGCGTACCGCCAAGAGGCGTATGAGCCACTCGTTGAGCTGCGGATAGCGCTGCGCCAGTGCGTGAAACGCCTCGCGCGAGAACTCGAGGAGGACGGAATCGCGAACCGCAACGGCCGTCGTGGTTCGCACCTCATCGCTGACCGCGCCCATCGCGCCGACGACCTGGCCCTGGACGACCTCGTTGACGATTCTTGTGCCAGTGCCGGATTCGGTCAGTTGGCGAAAGCGCCCACTGACGACAACGAAGAACCCAGCCGACCGTTCGCCTTGCCGGACCAGGGCGTCCTCGCGGGCGACGTGCCTCCACGCTAGTCGTTGCTCTATGTCCCCCAGTAGTTCTTCGGTCAGGTCGCCGAACATGTCCTGGAGTACGCCGACCATCTCGTTGTGGTAGAAGCGGGGCGAGAACACGCTCCGCAAGTTGCTGGTCACGTCGGGATGCGTAGAGAGGTAGTGGTCAAACCCTTCCTTTTCCAACTTTACGAGGCTGACTTCGGTGACCGCCCTGATCGCCGCCGTGCCCTCGGTGCCGGTGAGTGATCGCATTTCGCTGACGACATCGCCAGGGATCAATGTCGCCAGTACACGCTCGTCACCGACCGAGGCGTTCTCGCCCGTCGGGGTTCGAGTGATCTCCAGGCGGCCGGCAGCCACAAAGTAGAGGGCGCCGCTGCCGGTTCCGTTGAGTACGAGGTGCGCTTGCTCGTCGAGAACGATCGACTCCAGCTCGGCGCGCAGGCCCTCCAGGCTCGCACGGTCGATGGACCGCATGAGGGGGCTGTCGGCAACTACGTGGACGGGGTCGAGGTCCAGGCGCATACCGGCACTGGCAGAGTCCGATGACATCGAGACATCCGGCCTTGGTCAGAGAGTTGGCCAGCGCACGTTGCCGTAGCGAGCCGGGCGCCAGCGGCCGAAGCCGGGGTTGGGATCAGCGGGCAAGAGGATGGGCCATCGATTGAATTGCGGTGAGGTCAAGGGCTGCGATCGCGCGAGTTATCTGGCGGCCGATCAGGTCCATCGCGTTGAGTTGTTGGATGCGTGGCGCGACGCGGTCTATGTCGTCGGTGAAGTGCGCGCGGAGGATGCCGCACGCGTCCGCGAGGCAGATCAGAGCAAGGTCTCGAGGATGCGGAATCTGGTCGGTGAACAGAAGCTCGGCGAAACGCGTCCGGGCATTGTACCGGGTCCTCCCGTCGACGGGAAAGTAGCGTGGAGACCTGAAGATCCACAGGTGCTCGATCGCCTCCTGAAACAGTCGCTTTTCCTCGCGTTTCAGGATGCCGCGTTCGACGAGGCTGGCCAACGCGTTCTCTTGAATCGAGGCTGTTTTCTCCCTGGCCAGCGTCTCTATCCATAGCCTCGTGTCGTTGATCTCCTTGCTGTTTGTCATTCGTTCCAGCACATCGTCGAGTAACGGATCGCCGGTCGGCGCGCTGTCGACGACCAGCATTCGCTTTAGGTCGGTGTCGATGCGGCCAGCGAAAGCCAGTTCCATCAGCACGGCGCCCGCCATGGCAAGTTCGAGCGTGTTCTTTCCGACAGAAAGAAAGATCCCCTCGTCCTCCTCCAGCAGGAGGAGCAGCACTTCTTCCGAGAACGTCAGCATGGCACCGGAGGCCGGGATAGTACCACTGAGGCGCTACCACTGAGGCGCTATCACGGAGGCGCTACCACGGAGGCGCTACCACGCTCCGCCTCTGTGCCCTTGTCCATGGTGGAGTTGGTAGTCTCAGTCTCCATGCGATCCTTTGCTCCCGTGGTACTGCTGGCAGGCGCCGCTGCTGCCGGCGGTTGCCTTGGCCCGGGGCTCGTGGACGTGACACGGCGCCCGTGGGGCGAAGTCGACGGCAAGGAGGTCGAACTGTTCCGCCTCGAATCCCGTTCAGGCGCCAGAGTCGAGATCTCCGAACTGGGGGGCGCGATCGTGTCGTTGACTGCCGCGGACCGGCACGGCGAGTTTGCCGATGTCGTGCTGGGCTTCGACGACCTCGAGTCCTACCTGGCCGACACGAACCCCTACTTCGGCGCCATCGTCGGCCGTTACGCGAACCGGATCGCCGGAGGACGCTTCACGCTCGACGGTGAGACCTACACCCTGCCGCAGAACAACGGGGAGAACAGCCTCCACGGCGGCGTCCGAGGGCTGACTCGCGTGGTCTGGGACGGCGCACCGTTCGAAACGGAGACCGAGGCCGGAGTGTTGCTCCGGTACCGGAGTCCGGATGGCGAGGAGGGCTACCCGGGCAACGTGGACTTCCGGGTCCGGTACGTCTTGGTGGCCGGCGGCGATCTCCGCATCGAAGCGGAGGCCGTGACGGACGCACCCACTGTGGTCAACCTGTCCTTCCACTCCTACTTCAACCTGAAGGGCGAAGGCGAGGGGGACGTCCTCGACCACGAACTCTCTCTGCCCAGCCTGGCCTACACCCCGGTTGGCGCCGACCTGATCCCAACCGGCGAGATCGCGTCCGTCCAGGGGACACCGATGAACTTCGTTCCCTTGACGCGGGTCGGCGACCGGATCGACGACGACTTCGAACAGCTTCGCTTCGGTGGCGGTTACGACCACAACTGGGTGGTACAGGAGTCTGGCGCCGCTGTTGCCGAACCGGAACCCGTGGCGCGGCTCCACGAACCGGAGAGCGGTCGGCTGCTCCTTGTCACGAGCACCGTCCCCGGCCTGCAGCTCTACACCGGCAACTTCCTCGACGGCACCCTGGTCGGCAAGAGCGGCCGGCCCTACGTCCGCCGAGGTGGTCTCTGCCTCGAGACGCAGCACTTCCCCGATTCCCCGAACCAGCCCGGGTTCCCCAGCACGGTGCTTCGACCGGGAGAGACGTACCGGCAGGTGACCGAGTATGTGTTCACGACGGACGAAGCCATGCGCCGGGAGTAGGCCGCAACGCCACTGGGTGCTCTGATCGAGGAGGAGCAGGTCGAGGAGATTCCTTCAGGCGTTGACGAGGATTCCAACAAGGGGTTAGTCTGGGATCATGAAGACCACTGTTGATATTCCTCGTCGTGAGCTTGAGGATGCGATCAAGTTCACGAATGCGAAGACAAAGCGCGGGGCCATCGTCGGGGCCATTTCCGACTTCAACCGCCGGATGCGGATGGCGGAGCTGGCTCGATACGCGGGAACGTGCGACGACCTGATGACGCCTGAGGAGCTTCAGGCGCTTCGTCGGCAGGGATAGCTCTTGTGATTCTGGTCGACACGTCGTCCTGGATCCATCTGCTGCGCCCGGATGGCGACCCGGAAGTTCGTGCTCGGGTCGAAGAGGCTCTGACGTCCGGACGGGCTTGCTGGTGTCCGGTGGTGCAGCTCGAGCTCTGGAACGGCGCCCGCGGCGATCGGGAGCGGAAGGTGCTCCGGAGTCTGGCCGACGCAGTGCCCGAGCTTCCCATCGACGAACATGTCTGGCGCGCCGCCTACGAACTGGCCCGGCGGTCCCGGAGGCACGGGGTTACCGTGCCGGCCGACGACATTCTCATCGCCGCCTGCGCCGAGCAACACGGCGCCGTCGTGGAAACCGCCGATTCGGACTTCGAGCTACTGTCCTCGTTGGAGCGGCCGGCCGGCTAACCGAGTGGCCGCGTCCTCGCCCGCAACCCTGGCGACCGCGTCGCGTAGGTTAGAACCATAGAATGCGCGGCATGGAACGATCAGCCGGTGGGGTGCGTCCGCCGGGGCTACCGGTGCGCCGGTGAGCGCCCTGGCGAGTCCGGGAGGCGGCGCCGAGTCCCCGCCGCCGCGGCCCGATCTGTCCATCCTGCGCGACGACGACGAATACGAGTACCGGCCGCGCCGCGGCCGCTACATCAAGTGGGGCGTCTTCCTGGTGCTCGTCGTAGCAGCCGTCTACGCGTGGCGGACGGTGCGGTTCGAGCAGTACGCGCCGTGGCTCATGCCCGAGGTGGAGACGGCGACCGTTCAGCGGCTGACGGCGGAGCAGGCGTCGGCGGTGCTCAACGCGACGGGCTACACCTACGCTCGCGTGCGGGCCGCCGTGGGGGCGAAGATCACCGGCCGGATCACCGAGCTCTACGTCGACGAGGGGGACGCGGTGGCGGCCGGGGATCTGATCGCCGTGCTGGACAGCGACGATCTGGAGGCTGCGGTGCGCCGGGCCGAGGCGGCCCTGCTCGAGTCGACGGCGCGGCTCGCCGACGCGATGCGCGAGGAGGGGCGGCAGCGCCGAGTCGTCGAGGCGGGCGTGGCCCCCAGCGCCGACCACGACGCGGCGATCACGACGCTCCAGGTGGCGAAGGCCCAAATGGGCACGGCGCGCGCCAACCTCGACTCGGTCCGGGCGCAGTTGGAGTACACGGTCATCCGCTCGCCGGTCGACGGCGTGGTCATCGAGCGCACGGTCGAAGTGGGCGAAATGGTGGCGCCAGGCGGGTTCACCAGCCAGCAGTCGACCGGGGCGCTGGTGCGGATCGCCGATCCGACCTCCCTCGAGGTCGAGGCGGACATCAACGAGAGCTACATCGCCCGCATCGAACTCGGCCAGCCGGCGTCGATTCGGGTCGATGCCGTCCCCGACCACGAGTACAGCGGCAGCCTTCGGCAGATCGTGCCGACCGCCGACCGCCAGCGCGCCGTGGTTCAGGTCAAGGTGACGATCGACGACTGGGACGACCGCCTGGTGCCGGACATGAGTTGCACCGTGACGTTCCTGCAGGAGGGGACCGATCAAGCGGCTTTGGAGGCGGCGCCGAAGATCCTGATCCCGGCGACGGCGGTCCTGACCGAGGGCGGCCGGAGCTACGCCTGGGTGGTTCGGGACGGCACCTTGGCCCGCTCGCCGATCGAGCTGGGCCTGGAGCAGGACAACGAGTTCGAAGTGCTGTCGGGACTGAGCGGCGGCGAAACGGTCGTCCAGCGGCCGTCGGCGGAACTGGTCGATGGGATGCGGGTGCGCGCGGTCTCCTGACCGTCCGGAAGATGATGACTGACACGGTACGAAGAGCGCGCGGAGCGCAAGCTCCGAGCGCCAAGAGGGAGTTGATCGATGGCTGAAACCGTCGTCCAGTTGCGGGACGTGACGAAGAACTACCGGCGCGACGCCTTCGAGTTGAAGGTGCTGCAGGGGATCACCCTGGACGTCGAGCAGGGCGACTTCGTGGCGCTGATGGGGCCTTCAGGCTCAGGCAAGAGCACGCTGCTCAACCTGGTCGCCGGCATCGACCGGCCGAGCAGCGGCGAACTGACGGTCGCCGGGCAGCAGGTAAGCCGGCTGAGCGAGGGCAAACTCGCCCAGTGGCGCCAGCGGAACATCGGCTTCATCTTCCAGTTCTACAACCTGATTCCCGTGCTGACCGCCTATGAGAACGTCGAACTGCCGCTGACGCTGCGTAGATCCTCCAAGGCGGCGCGCCGAAAGAGAGTCGAGACCGCGCTCGCCGTCGTCGGCCTGCAGAACCGGATGAAGCACTATCCGCGGCAGCTCTCGGGCGGCCAGGAACAGCGGGTGGCGATCGCCCGGGCGATCGTCACCGATCCGACCCTGCTGCTCGCCGACGAGCCGACCGGCGACCTGGACGCCGACTCCGGCCGCGAAGTGCTCGACCTGCTCGCGCAACTGAACCAGCAGTTCAACAAGACGATCATCATGGTGACCCACGACCCGATCGCGGCGGCGCGCGCGAAGCGCCTGCTGCGTCTCGACAAGGGCCAACTGGTGTCGTCCGAGGTGGGGGGAGGAGCATGATCAAGCTGATCCGGCGCAACCTGCTGCGCAACAAGCGGCGCACCTTCCTGACCATGGCCAGCCTGGCGATGGCCCTGTTCATCCTGGCGCTGCTCGGCGTGGTCAACGACGCGCTGAGCTTCGCCGACGAATCGTCGCTGCCCGATCGGCTGGTCGTTCGTAACGCGATCTCGCTCACCTTCCCGCTGCCCGAGGCGTACGAGGAGCGGCTGCGGACGATCGATCACGTCGAGGCGGTGACGCCGCAGAACTGGTTCCAGGGCGTCTACAAGGATCAGAGACCCGAGAACTTCTTCCCCCGCTTCACGATCGATCCGGAGACCTTCCGGGACGTCTTCTACGACGTCGAGTTCAACGAGGAGGAGTGGCAGGCCTTCGCGGCGCAGCGAACCGCCTTTGCCGCCGGCCGCACGCTGGCGGAGACCCAGGGCTGGGCGATCGGTGATGTGATCGCGATCCAGGGCGACATCTTCCCGATCAACGTGGAGCTCGAACTGCGCGCGATCTTCGACTCCGAGGAGGAGGGACAGGAACGGCAGATCTTCTTCCACCGGCGCTACGTCGAGGAAGCGATGAACAACCCGGGCCAGAACGGCACGTACTGGCTGCTCCTCGACGACCCGGACGCGTCGCCGGCGGTGATTGCGGCTGCCGAGGCGATGTTCGAGAACTCGGACAACCAGGTGCGGGCGGAGACTGCGGAGGCGTTCGCGGCTTCCTTCACGGAGATGCTCGGCAACGTCCAGTTCTTCTTCTCCGCGATCGGGTTGGCGATCGTCGTGTCGATCTTCCTGATCACCGCGAACACGATGGCGATGGCGGCGCGCGAGCGGACCACCGAGGTCTCGGTGCTCCGCACGCTCGGTTTCCGCCGCAACCAGGTGATCGGCATGGTGATCGGCGAGTCGCTGGCGGTGGGCGTGTTCGGTTCGCTGTTGGGCATCGCCTTCGCGGCGGGCGCGCTCCAGGCTCTGGCGCCGGTCCTGGACGGGTTCGGTTTCGGGTTCGGCGGCTTCGGTCTCGACCGGCAGACGGCGGCCACCGCGGTCGCGATCGGCATCGCGATCGGGCTCCTGAGCGGCGTCTTCCCGGCGGTAGCCGCGGCTCGGCTCAAGATCGTCGACGGGCTGCGGAGGCTCTGACGGTGAATGGCTTCACGCGCGTGTCGGCAGCGCCCGGGCCCACGGAACTGGAGGCGGATCGATGATCCCGATCAAGTACACCTACCGCAACCTGTTCGAGCGCCGGGGCGTGGCCTTCATGACCCTGGCCTCGATTGGCTTCGTCGTTCTCGTCTACATCGGCGTTCTCGCTCTCGCCGGCGGCCTGCGGGCAGCCTTTTCGGAGACCGGCGACCCTTCGATCGTCATCGTGATGAGGGACGGCACGCGCAGCGAGATGGAGAGTTCCTACGGTCAGGAGAGCCATCGTCTGCTGGCGGCGATGCCGGGGGTGGAACGCGGCGACGGGTCGGCGCTGGCGTCGGGCGAGACGGTGACGATTCAGATCTTCAAACGGGTGGACGGAACCGAGACGAACGTGATGGTCCGCGGCGTCGAGCCGGCGGCGTTTACGATCCGGCCGACCTTCGAAATCGTAGAGGGCAGGGTCTTCGAGCCGGGGCGCGGCGAGATCATCGTTGGCCGCAGCCTCGCCGGCAGACTCGGGCTGCGGATCGGCGACGAGCGCAAGATGGGTCGTACCACGTTCCGTGTGGTCGGCACGTTCATGGGTGTTGGCGCACACGGCTCCGAGATCTGGGGCGATGCCCGCGATCTCGGCGACTCGTTCCGCCGCAGCGGTTACTACTCCTCGACGCGGCTCAAGACGGCTTCACCGGCCGCGACCCGGGATTTGATCGCGGCGATCAAGGACGATCAGCGGCTCCAGGTGTCCGCGGTGCCGGAGACCGAGTACTACGAGCAGCAGACGGATGCCGCCTCGGGCCAGTTCATCGTCCTCGGCAATGTGCTCGCGGTCCTGATGGCGGTCGGCGCCTGCTTTGCCGCCGCCAACACGATGTACGCCCAGGTCGCCGCCCGCTCCCGCGAGATCGGCACCCTGCGCGCGCTCGGCTTCCGGCGGCGCTCGATCATGGGCAGCTTCTTCCTGGAGGCGGTGCTCCTGGGCCTGGTCGCCGGCGGCTTCGGCGCTCTCCTCGCCCTGCCCCTGAACGCGATCCAGACCGGCACGATGAACCAGGTCACGTTCAGCGAGATCACCTTCCAACTGCGGACGACGCCATTCGCGATGTTCTCCGGCATCTTCCTGGCGACGATCACCGGCGTCATCGGCGGCCTGCTGCCTGCGTTCGGCGCCTCGCGGCAGAAGATCACGGACCTGTTGCGAGAGGCGTAGCGGGCCTGGGAACGCGGGCGTCTCGCCCGCATCCGAGCGATGCCGCGGAGCGGCGAGCGATACTCCCCGTGTAACCTAGTCGGATAGTGCCTCCGCCCCCAGTCCGTCTTCGTCTCTTCCAAGCTTTCGCGCTCGCCCTCTCAGCGCTAGTCCTCGCCGCCTGCGCCGACGGCCCCGCCCCGAACTCGGCTACCGCGCCGCACCCCCTCCCGAACATCGTCCTCATCGTCCCGGACGATCTCGGTCGCCACGACGTCAGCTTCCACGGCGGCGAGATCGCGACCCCGAACATGGACCGCATCGCCGCCGAGGGGGTGCTGATCGAGCGCTTCTACAGCGCTCCCGTCTGCTCGCCGACGCGGGCGGGGCTGATGACCGGCCGCTACCCGATCCGTTTCGGGCTGATGCGGGCCGTGATCGCGCCGTGGCGGGACTACGGTCTCGACACGTCGGAGGTCGCCCTGCCGGAAGTGCTGGCTCGTGCCGGTTACGAGCATCGCGGCATCTTCGGCAAGTGGCACCTGGGCCACTTCGACCGCAAGTACCACCCGCTGCGCCGGGGCTTCACGGAGTTCGTGGGCCACAACACGGCGGTGGACTACTTCACCAAGGAGCGCATCGGCGAGCGGGACTGGAGCCACGACTACGAGTCGGTGGACGAAGAGGGGTACGTGACGGACCTGCTGGCCGAGCACGCGGTGCGGTTCATCGACCGTCATGCCGGCGACCAGACGCCGTTCTTCCTCTACGTTCCGTTCAGCGCGCCGCACTCGCCGCTGCAGGCGAAGGAGGAGGATCTGCCGCGGTACGCGGACCTGGATGCACTCGAGCCGCCGCGCGGCTGGGAGGAATCGACCGCCGGCCGGCCGCTTGCCGCCGACGATCGAAGGCAGAACGGCCGCCGCGTGCACGCCGCGATGGTCCATGCGCTCGATAACGGCGTCGGCCGCGTCCTCGATGCACTCGACGATCACGGCATCGTGGACAACACGCTCGTGCTCTTCTTCAGCGACAACGGCGGCTCCGTCGGCATCGGCGACAACGGCCCGTACCGGGGCGCCAAGGGCAGCGTCTTCGAGGGCGGCACCCGGGTGGCGGCAGCGGCGCGCTGGCCGGTGGGGAACATCTCGGGTGGCGGCCGGATCGAGGCGCCGGTGTCCTACATCGACGTGCTGCCGACCCTGATGGGCATCGCCGGCATCGACGATCACGGCGGCAAACCGCTCGACGGACAGGATGTCGGCGACGTGCTGACGGGTGAGGCCGAGGCCGGTCCGGAGCGTGATCTCTACTCCTTCATCGCCCAACTCGACCCGGAGCGCGAGCAGGTCTCGGTGACGGAGGGGGAGTGGAAGCTGGTCGTCGTCGGGCCGCCGCTGGTTCGGGAGGGCTCTGCCGAGGCATCGCGCAAGCTGCTCTTCCGGCTCGACGAGGATCCCCTCGAAGAACGGGACGTGGCGGCCGAACAGCCCGATCTGGTGGCCCGCCTGCTTGAGAAGGCGACTGCGTTCCGCGCCCTGCAGCCCCCGAATCCGGTGGCGCCGTTCTTCACCGGCCGCGAAGACTTCCAGCCGCCGCCGAACTGGCAGTTCGCGGAGGAGGAGTGATGGGAGAAGTGATGGGCAGATCCTGGCGTTGGTTCCCGATCCTGGTGGTGCTGGCGGCCGGCTGCGCAGCGGCGCCGGACGCGGAGGAGAACGCCGGCCCCGAGTCGCCGCAGCAGCCGAACATCCTCCTCATCCTGATCGACGACCTGGGCTTTGAGGCGATCGGTTCCTACGGCGGCGCCTCGTACCAGACTCCGAACATCGATCGTCTGGCCGCGGAAGGTGTCCGCTTCAGCCACGCCTACGCGATGCCGCTGTGCGCGCCCTCGCGGCTCAAGTTGATGACCGGGCGCTACAACAGCCGCAACTACACGGAGTGGGGGGTTCTGCCGCCCGACGAGGTCACCTTGGCCAACCTGCTCCAGGACGCCGGCTACGCCACCTTCCTGGCCGGGAAGTGGCAAATGTCGGGCTTCGAACAGGTCTGGGCGCCGGAGAAGGACTGCTGCGAGGGTTTAGGGCAAACGCCGGAGGAGGCCGGTTTCGACGACTACCTCGTCTGGCACTACCACGAGAAGGGCGGCCGCTATGCCGATCCGCTGCTATGGGGTCCTGGCGGGGAAGGCGGGACCTACGATGGCCGGTACGGCCCCGATCTGTTTGCGGACTTTCTGCTCGACCGGATCGAGTCGCAGGTTGCTGAGGACTCGGACCGGCCGTTCTTCGCCTACCACGCCATGGCGCTCGTCCACGCCCCGTTCGTGCCGACTCCGGACAGTGCGGACTGGATCGGGGACCGCAACGCCGAAGACCCGGCCTACTTCGCCGACATGGTCGCCTACACGGACAAGCTGATCGGCCAGATGGTGGACGGGCTCGAGGACCTGGGAGTCCGCGACAACACGCTGATCCTGCTCACTGCGGACAACGGTACGCCGACACAGATCACGAGCAAGATGCGGGACGGCGCCGTGATCCCCGGCGGCAAGGGCACGACGATCGACTACGGCGTACACGTCCCCTTCATCGCCTCCTGGCCGGCTGCTGTCGAGAGTGGCAGGCTGTCAGACGCCCTGGTCGACTTGAGCGACTTTCTGCCGTCGATCGCGGAAGCCGCAGGCGCCGCGCTGCCCGCCGATCGGGTGATCGACGGCCGGAGCTTCCTTCCGGTGCTGCGGGGCGAGGCGAACTCCGCCCGGGACTGGATCTTCACCGATTTCCGGCCGCGCTTCATGACCATCCCGGAAGTGACCTTCGTCCACGACCGCCGCTACAAGCTGTATGACGATGGTCGGTTCTTCGATTGGGCGAACGACGTGCAGGAGCAGAGGCCGCTGGCCGCCGGCGACCTGACGGAGGAGGAGGCCGCTGCGAAGGCAGCGCTTGAGGGCGCCATGGACCCGCTATTTTGCGGGTAGTCTCTGGTCGACGAAGTCATCTGGCCGGAAACGGCTCGCTTGCGACCGCCGGAGCTGAAGCGGTGGCCCCCCCAACCTGGAGCCCTTGAATCGAGGAGAACGGAGATGCCTTCGACTCTGACTACTTTCGCCGGTGCGTGCCTGCTGCTGTTCTCAGCCTGCGGCGGCTCGGCCGCGAACGAAGAGGGAACGCCGGCCTCGGCTGCTGCCGAAGATCCGGCCACGGCGTTTCACGGCGCCTGGGAACTCGCGTCGATCGTGCGCCACTCGGCGGACGGCGAGGAGTTGTCGCGCAACGAGGAGTCGACCGGCTTCATCATGTACGACCCGGCGGGCGCCATGGGGGTCGTGATCCAGGGCGCCGACCGTCAGGCCGCCACCCCGGGAACTCGTGCGACGCCGGAAGAACGGCTTGCCGCCTACCGGTCTTACACGGCGTACTTCGGGGCCTTCACGGTGGACCCGGAAGCTGGCGCCGTCACCCACCACCTCCGGGCCAGCATGAATCCGAACGCCGCGGGCTCGGACTACGTGCGCAACTACGAGTTAGCCGAGGACCTGCTGACGCTGCAGCCGCCTGCCGGCACGGACGGCGGGACGGTTCGGCTGACCTGGCGAAAGCTGCCGGACCTCGCGGAGCTCACCGGCGAACACCGGCGCTTCATCGGCTTCTGGTACTTCGACCGGCTGGAACGGCGGGACGAAGCGGGAGAAGCAGAGACTGTTGAACGGACCTTTGAGGACGGCTTCATCATCTACGCAGCCTCCGGGCACATGGCCGTGCACCTGGTGCGGCCGGACCGTCAGCCCTTTGCGGGTCCGCGCCCGACCGCCGAGGAGGCGGCGTCGGCCATCGGCACCTACATCAGCTACTTCGGTCCGTACACGATCCACGCCGACGACGGCTACATCGTCCACCACCGGTCGGGCTGCTGGTACCCGAGCTGCATGAACACGGACGCCCAGCGTTTCTACGCGTTCGGAGAGCGAACGCTGACGCTCCAGCCACCGGCCCGCGAAGTGGACGGGCGCATGGTCCAGGACTCACTGGTCTGGGAGCGGATCGGGGAGTAACGGCGGCCGCCGCTCAAGTGGGCGCTACGCGGTCTTCGCGATCTTCCGCCGCAGCCAGTCGATCAGCACGCGGCTCGTCTCCTCGGGCTTCTCCTGCTGCGTCCAGTGGCCGCAGTCCGCAACTGTGTACTTCTCGAAGTCGTCGATGAAGTCCTCCATGCCGTCGGCGGAGGAGGGCCGCAGGATGACGTCGTTCTCGGCGCCGATGTAGAGGCACGGCACGTCGATCTCCCACTTGGCGTTCTCGATCCCCGGGAAGGGGCGGCCCGCCATGCGGTACCAGTTCAGGCCGCCGGTGAAGCCGGTGATCTCGAAGGTCTCGGTGAAGTAGTCCAAAGCCTCCTCCGACAGGAACACCTCGCCGGGGTAGTCGTCTCGCTCGAGCATGCGGAGCAGGTCCATCTGCCGCTCGGGAGAGTCCTCCGGCATCGCCTTGAACGCCTCGACGTCCCAGATGTAGCCGCGGCGCAGGAGCATCTGGAACGACTTGCGGACGTCGGCGGACAGCGCCTTTTCGGCCCGGCCCGGTTCCTGGAACTGGACCGTGTAGTAGTTCTCGCTCCGCACGATGATCGGCGGCTCGGGCGGTTGGCTGCGCGGCATGCCCGGGGGCCGTCCGCCGGGAGTGTTCACGCCGACGATGCCGAGGCAGCGGTCCGGGTGCAGGCGCGCCATCATCCACACCACGCCGCCGCCCCAGTCGTGGCCGCAGAAGACCGCCTTTTCGATCTCGAGTGCGTCGAGCATCCCGGCCATGTCGTCGCAGAGGTGCTTCAGGCTGTAGGCCGTCACGTCGTCGGGCCTGTCGGTCAGTCCGTAACCGCGTTGATCGGGGGCGATGGCGCGGAACCCCGCGTCGGCGAGCGCCGGAAGCTGGAAACGCCAGGAGAAGGCGAGCTCGGGGAAGCCGTGGCAGAACACCACGGGTACGCCCGAGCCCTGCTCGTAGACGGCCATGCGGATGCCGTTCGTCTTCACGAAGCGGGGCGCCGGCATGCCGGGCGCCGGCCGGACTTCGGCGCCCAGGGCGATGCGGGGCAGGGCCAGTGCACCGGCCAGACCGGTCGTCGTTTGCAGGAAGCTGCGGCGGGAGATAGCGGGGAAGCGGATCATCGGGCCTCCGGCACTGGCTTGGGGGACGGGCTGGGTTGGAGCGGACTGCCGGAGTATTTCAGGCCGCGAAAGGGTTGGGGGTGTATGGTGTTCACGATGCACAGCGCTTTCCGGCCTATCTCGGCGTTCCTGGCACTGGCGGTTCTGGCCGCCCCGGTGGCGGGAATGTGCGTCTCGCTCGTCGCGCCGGAGGATCCCTGCGCGATGCAGGAGACCACCGAGATGGCGTCCTGCGGGCACGGCAAGATGCTGATGTCGGCCTGCTGCAGCGCCGAATCGGCGCCGCCGTCAGCCGAGGCGATCCTGTCCGGCTCTGCCGGCGACATCGACCCGCCCGCGCTGTCCCATTGCGGGTTGGACGCGCCCGCCACCTGTGGCCAGGGGGCCGTGGTCCTCGCCTGCGACGCCGATCCGCCGCCGAGCGTCCCGCGCTACACGCTGTTCTCGGCGCTGTTGCTCTGATCCTTCGCTGAAGCGAGTCGAGCGGTCGTCTTCTGAGGGAAGGCGGTCGCAGGGAACACGTTTCTGCGGGGGATTCAGATGCATCGATCAACGCCTTGCCTTCTTGCCGTCGTTCTGATCGCGGCGGCGACCGCGCGACCATTGGCGGCCGAAACCGATCAGCAGCGCCACCTGACCGAAGCTCCGGCGCCGACAGCGGCCGATCTGGTCGCGGAGGGCATCCTGGAGACGGAACTGCGCGCTCTGGTCAAGGAGGCGCTGGACCGGAATCCGGCTATTCGTGCCGGCTTCGCCCGGGCACGCGCCGCGGCGCAGAAGGCGCCCCAGGTCGCCTCGCTGCCGGATCCGACGGCCGAAGCGACGGCCTTCCTGCTGCCGCCTGAGACCCGCGTCGGCGCACAGCGGCTCATGCTCGGCTTCAGTCAGGCCCTGCCGTGGTTGGCGAAGCTCGATCTGCGGGAGGCCGCGGCCGTCGAAGGCGCGGTCGTCCTGGAACACGAGGTGGAGGCGGGACGGCTCCGCCTGGTCACCGAAGTCAGGCGGCTCTACCACGAGTTGGCCTTCCTGGACCGGTCGCGGGAGGTTGCGGCGACCTTCCTGGAGCACCTGATCCAGCACGAGGAGATCGCCCAGTCCCGGTACGCGACCGGCGTGGGCTCGACCCAGGCGGTGCTCAAGCTGCAGGCAGAGATCACCCGCGCGGAGCGGGCCCTGGTGGACCTGGATCTCAGCGAGAGCGCTCTCCGCGCCCGGCTGAACTCGCTCCGCGACCGGCCGGCGGCTGCGCCGGTGGCCAGAGGGCGCATGGCGCGAACGATCGAAGAAGCCAGGCCGGCGACCGAGGCACTGCTGGCTCTCGCGCGGTCGTCGCGGCCGGAGTTGCGGGCCGCCGGCGCCGGACTTGCCCGGGCCGAGGTGCTGGAGCGGCTGGCGCGGATGGCGCGCAGACCCGACTTCACCGTCGGGGTCACCTACACGCTGGTCACGCCGCGGGGCGACGAGGCTGCACGCTTCCTGGCCCCGGCCGGCAACGGCAACGACGTGTTCGGGGTTCGCGGCGGCGTCACGCTGCCGCTCCGCCGCCGGCGCCGGGCCGCGGCGGTGCAGGAAGCTCTCGACCTGCGGTCCCACGCGGTCGATGAGAGGCGCGGTGCGGAGCTTGCGATCGAAACAGAGGTGGGCGAGCTCGCGCAGCGGCTGCCTCTGGCCTGGAGGCGCCTGCGTTTGCTCGAGGATCTGCTGATCGTCCAGGCGGAGGAGGCTCTCCAATCGGCGGAGGGGGGCTACATCGCCGGCGCCCTGAACACGCTCGCCCTGTTCGACGCCGTGCACGTTCTGTTCGAGGCGCGGACGGCGGCCGACAGGGCGAGGGCGGACTACCTGATCGGTGTCGCGGACCTGGAGGGGGCGGTCGGGCGGCCCCTGCCGGCGCTGGCAAGGAACGGAGGGGCCGCGAGATGACGAACAAGACGAACGGTTCCGGCGTGTCGGCTTTGGCGCTGGTGCGCGGCGCCGCCTGGGTCACGGGGAGTTTCGCGGCCTTCTACTTCCTGTTCTTCGATCCGCTGGGGATTCACCCGGTGGACACCTGGCTGCAGCGGACGGTCGGCTACCACGCGGGGCCGATGGCGAGCGCCGCCTCGGGCGCGGAGCGGTCGGCTGACGGAGGTGAGCGGGAGATTCTCTTCTACCGCAATCCGATGGATCCGACGATCACCTCCCCGGCGCCGGCCAGGGGCGAGATGGGAATGGACTACCTGCCGGTCTACGCGGACGAGGCGGAGCGTGCGCTCGGCGCGGGAGCGACGGTGGTGATCGATCCGGTCGTGGTCCAGAACATGAACGTTCAGACAGAGACGGCGACGCGGCAGGACCTCCGGCACGAGATTCGGACGGTCGGCTATCTCGAGTACGACCAGGAGCGGATGGTCACCGTGACCACGAAGTACGACGGGTGGATCGAGAAGGTCTACGTGAACTACGTCGGCGAGCCCGTGACCGAGGGCGCCGGGCTGTTCGAGGTCTACTCGCCCGAGCTGGTCCAGACCGAACAGGAGTTGCTCTCGGCGATCCGCTACGCGTCCAGGTTCGGGGACGGTGCGGATGACGCCCGGCTTCGAGCCGAGGCGCTGGTGGAGGCGGCGCGGGCGCGGCTCGCCTTCTGGGACATCTCGCCCGATCAGATCGCACGCCTGGAGGAGACGGGCGAGATCTTCCGGACGCTGACGGTGACCGCACCGGCGGGGGGGTTGGTGATGAAACGCATGCCGGGCCTCGAGGGAATGGCGGTGACGCCCGGCATGGAGGCGTACCACATCGCCGACATCACGTCCCTGTGGCTATCGGTCGAGGTGTTCGAGGATCAGGTCGTCTGGATCCGTCCGGGCGTCGAGGCGGAGGCGGCATTCACCTACTTCCCGGGCGAGACGATCCGCGGCACGGTCGAGTTCATCGAACCCGAGATGTCTGAACAGACGCGGACCCTGACAGTCAAGATTGCGGTGCCCAATCCGGAGGGCCGCTTGCGGCAGGGGATGTTCGCGACCGTCGTCTTCGACCCGGTCCTGGTCAGGGGGGCGTTGACCGTACCGACCGAATCGGTGCTGCGGACCGGCCGCCGGAGCGTCGTCATCGTGGCGCTGGGCGGCGGCCGGTTCGAACCCCGCGAAGTCGAGCTGGGCCAGATCTCGGAGGGGCTCGCCGAGGTCCGTTCGGGCCTTGCGGCAGGAGACGAAGTCGTCACCTCGTCGCAGTTTCTGCTCGACTCGGAGTCCAGACTGCAGGCGGCCGTGCAGAAGATGCTGAAGGCGGCACCGGCGTTGGACGGCGCCCATGAGGGCCGAGACATGGGTGAGATGGGCCACGAGGGCGCCGATATGAGCCACGAGGACCACGGCGGGTGATCCGGTGCTGAACCGTCTCATCGAGTGGTCCCTGCGCAATCAGTTGCTGGTTGCGGCGGGACTGGTCCTGGCGGTCGCGGCCGGGGTGTGGTCGGTGCGGACCACGCGTATCGATGCGATTCCCGACCTCTCGGACGTGCAGGTGATCCTCTACACCGAGTTCCCGGGGCAGGCGCCCCAGGTGGTCGAAGACCAGGTGACCTACCCGATCACCTCGACGATGCTGTCGGTGCCCTACGCCAAGGTCGTCCGGGGCTACTCGTTCTTCGGCTTCTCCTTCGTCTACGTGATCTTCGAGGACGGGACGGACCTCTACTGGGCGCGCTCGCGGGTGCTCGAGTCCGTCGCGGGGCTCGGGAACAGGTTGCCGCAAGGCGTGTCGCCGCAGCTCGGGCCGGACGCCACCGGCGTGGGCTGGGCGTTCATGTACGTGCTGAACTCCGAGTCGCGGTCCCTGGCGGATCTCCGCTCGCTCCAGGACTGGTACCTGAAGTACAGCCTGCTGGCGGTCGAAGGTGTGTCCGAAGTCGCCTCGATCGGCGGCTTCGTGCGCCAGTACCAGGTCGAGGTCGACCCGGTCCGTCTCCGGGCTTACGGTCTTTCCCTGCCGGTCGTGCGGCGGGCGATCCAGGAGTCGAACGCCGATGTCGGCGGCCGGCTGATCGAGATGGGCGAGCGCGAGTACATGGTGCGGGGCCGGGGCTACATCCAGGAGCGGCGGGATCTCGAGACGATCGTCCTTTCTTCTGGTCCCGGCGGCGTACCCATCCTGCTCCGCGACGTCGCCAATGTGACGATCGGACCGGAGATCCGGCGCGGTCTGGCCGACTGGAACGGCGAGGGGGAGACAGTGGGGGGCATCGTCGTCGTGCGCTCGGGCGCGGACACCCGGGCCACGATCGAGAGAGTGAAGGAGCGGCTGGCCGAACTGGCCGGCGGCATGCCGGACGACGTCGAGATCTCGGTCGCCTACGACCGCAGCGGCCTGATCGAACGCTCCATCGCGACGCTCACCGACACCCTGGTCGAGGAGTCGATCGTCGTGGCGCTCGTGTGCCTCGTCTTCCTGTTCCACTTCCGGTCCGCCCTGGTGCCGATCCTGGCGATTCCGGTTTCGGTCCTGCTCGCCTTCGTCGTGATGCGCGTTCAGGGCCTCGGCTCGAACATCATGTCGCTCGGGGGCATCGCGATCTCGATCGGCGTGCTCGTCGACGCTTCGATCGTCCTGGTCGAGAACGTCCATCGCCACCTCGAGGCGGACAAGGGGAAGCGATCCCACTTCGAGATCGTTCTGCGCGCCGCGCAGGAAGTCGGGCCGACGCTGTTCTTCAGCCTGCTCGTGATCACGGTGTCGTTCCTGCCGGTGTTCACGCTGGAGGCTCAGGAGGGGCGGTTGTTCAAACCGCTGGCGCTGACCAAGACCTACTCCATGGCGATGGCTTCGGTGGTCGCGGTGACCGTGGTGCCGGTGCTCATGCTCTGGCTCGTGCGCGGCCGGATCATCTCGGAACGGCGCAATCCGGTGTCCCGGTTCCTGCGCTTTGTCTACCGACCGCTGGTGGCCGGGGCCGTGCGATTTCGCTGGCTGGTCATCGTCGTGATGATCGGGCTGCTGGGCGCGACCGTCACGCCGCTCAAGAGAATCGGGTCCGAGTTCATGCCGCCGCTGTGGGAGGGCGATCTCCTCTACATGCCGACGACGTTGCCGGGCGTGTCGATCGCGAAGGCACGCGAGATCGTCCAGCAGACGGACCGGATCATCCGCAGTTTCCCGGAGGTCGAGTCCGTGTTCGGCAAGGTCGGCCGGGCGGAGACGGCGACGGATCCGGCGCCGCTGTCCATGCTCGAGACGACGATCGTGCTCAAGGACCAGGACGAGTGGCGCCCCGGCTTGAGCCGCGACGACCTGATCGCGGAACTCGATCGGGCGCTCCAGTTCCCTGGGCTCACGAACTCCTGGACCATGCCGATCAAGACCCGGATCGACATGCTCTCGACCGGGATCAAGACGCCGGTCGGGATCAAGCTCGGCGGCCCGGATCTCTCGACCCTGGAGCGGCTCGCGCAGCAGGTCGAGGCGGTGGTCAAGCCGCTTCCCGGCACCCTTTCAGCGTACGCCGAGCGGGTCATGGGCGGCGCCTACCTCGACTTCGACATCGACCGGGAAGCGGCCGCGCGCTTCGGTCTGCGGATCGGCGACATCCAGGACACGATCCAGTCCGCGGTCGGCGGCATGAACGTGTCCTGGACCGTCGAGGGGCTGGAGCGCTACCCGATCAACGTCCGCTATCCGCGCGAACTCCGTGACGATCCCGAGTCGATGAAGCAGATCCTCGTGGCGGCGCCGAACGGCGCCCAGGTGCCGCTCGGTCAGGTGGCGGCGATCGAACTCCGGGACGGCCCGCCCGGGATCAAGTCGGAAGGCGCCAGACCGAACGCGTGGGTCTACGTCGATCTCAACGTGTCCGACATCGGCGGCTGGATCCGCCGGGCCCGGCAGGAGGTCGCCGACAAGGTCGTCCTGCCTCCCGGCTACACGCTCCTCTGGTCCGGGCAGTACGAGTACATGGAGCGGGCCCGCGAGCGCTTCCTGTTCATCGTCCCGCTCACGTTCGTCCTGACCTTCGTGATCCTCTACCTGAGCACGCGCTCGGTGATCAAGACCGCGTTCATCGTTTCGGCGGTGCCCATCTCGTTGGTCGGATCGGTCTGGCTGCTGGACGGGCTCGACTACAACTGGTCCGTGGCCGTCTGGGTGGGCATGATCGCGTTGGCGGGCCTGGCCGCGGAGACCGGAGCGGTGATGCTGCTCTACCTGGACCTCGTCTTCGGCGAGCGGAAGAGCGCAGGCAGGATGGAGAACCTGGCCCACCTCCGCGACGCCGTCATCGAGGCCGCGGTGCGGCGAATCCGACCGATCACGATGACCGTGCTGACCACATTCGCTGCCCTGGTGCCGATCCTGTGGGCCACGGGCACCGGCGCCGACGTGATGAAGCGGATCGCCGCGCCCATGGTCGGCGGACTGGTGACGGTGTTCCTCGGGGTGACGTTCGTGTTCCCGGCGCTCTATTTCGTCTGGAGGTCGGTGGGTCTTGGCTCAGGCCGGGTCGACTAGCGACGAGTCGTCATTGCGGTAGTTCCCGACCCGCGTTGAGACCGGGAAGAACTCGAGGCCGCCGGTGTACGTCCTGAGCTGCTCGCCCAGCTCGGCGGGATCCCGCAGGGGACCGTCCAGCCAGTGCTCGTAGGTCGGTTCGGCGATGACCGGCATCCGGTCGTGGACGTTTGCGATCGCCTCGCTGGCGGGGCAGGTCACGATCGTGCAGGCGAGGCCGTCGGGAGTGCGGTTCCAGACGCCGGCGAAGCCGAAGGGCCCGCCGCCCGGCAGTCGGATGTAGTGGGGAAGGCGCGAGCCGTCGGGCTGCGGTTGCCACTCGTACCAGCCGTCGGCGACGACGAGGCAACGGCGGCGGCTCAGCAGGCGCCGGAACTTCGGCGCCTCGACCGCGGTGTCGTCGCGGAGGTTGATCTGGGGTCCGCCGCGCTTCCGGGGGAATCCCCAGCGCATCGTGCCCATGGCTCGCCGGCCTTCGCGGTCGAGCGCGACCACCGTGACGTCCTGGGTCGGCGCGATGTTGTAGCGGGGCTCGAGGTCCGGCAGCTCGTCAAGCTCGAAGTGTTCGGCTACGGTTCGTGCCTTCGAGCGGAGGGTGTAACGGCCGCACATGGGATCGGATGATACGGCTCTACCACTAGGAGCGCATGATGGCGAAGAAAGTTCTGGAGCCGATCCACCCAGGCCGGATCCTGCTCGACGAGTTCCTGGTGCCTTTCGGCCTGAGCCAGTACAGGCTTGCCAAGGGCATCAGTGTCCCGCCCCGCCGGATCAACGAGATCGTTCACGGCAAGCGGGCCGTGACCGCGGACACGGCGCTTCGCCTTTCGCGCTTCTTCGGCACCAGCGATCGGTTCTGGCTCAATCTCCAGACGCGTTTCGATCTCGAAGTGGAGAAGGACCGCTTGGGCGAGGCTCTCGAGACTCAGGTTGAAGTGCTCGCGAGAGCGGGCTGATGAACTGCACCAACCGCGGACTGCGCGAGCCTGCTGCCTATCCGAAGCGCTGACGGAGACCGTGTGGCCCGTGCTACGGTGCCGTGCCTTGAGTGCCTCGTCTTCACGGTGACGCGGCAGGGTGATCGGCTCTTCGTCCAACTCACCGGGCAACCGCGGTTCGAGGTGTTCCCCGAATCGGAGACGAAGTTCTTCCTGCGCGTCGTGGACGCGCAGATCACGTTCGGGCGGGCCGAGGACGGCTCGGTGGACCATCTGGTGCTGCACCAGAACGGGGTGGATCAGCGGGCTGGGCGGATGGCTGAGTGAGACGGCTGATGGTGCGGCCTAGAAGGCCAGCACCGCCTCCACGATCAGCTCCCTGACCGCCTCGACATCGGCGTCCCAAACGATGTCGCTGGAGGGGACACCGGGCGTGCCGATTGCCTGGATCAGCGCGGCCGGACGGAGGTCGGCCACGGTCATGCCGCGGGTGTGCTCGCCTTGGACCTCGACGGCGACGGGCTGGCGGGAGCGTTCAAACAGCTCGGGGTGCGTTGCGGCGATCACGGCCGTCGCGTCGTGCACGGGGACGACGGATTGCCCGATGTACTCCCGGAAGCGATCGCGCAGGAACTCGATCAGGCCGGCGGCGAACTCGGCCACCGGCGTTTCCGCGGCGCGCATTCGCGCGGTTTCGCCCGTTCCGAAGACGACCTTGCTCGTCACGTCGAGGCCGACCATGGTGAGCGGTGCGGCCTTGTCGAACACGACGGCCGCGGCTTCCGGATCGGCCCAGATGTTGAACTCGGCGACTGGCGTGATGTTGCCGGCGCCGGCGCTGCCGCCCATGATCGTCAGTCCGGCCAGGTGGCGTGGCAGGTCGGGGTCGCGCTCCAGGGCCAAAGCGACGTTCGTCAATGGGCCGATGGCCAGCAGGTGCAGGTCGTCGACCGAGCGGGCGGTATCGCAGAGGTAGGTCACGGCATCGTTTGATGCCTCGGACCGCGTCAGGTCGGGCAGGACCGAATCGCCGAGACCGCTTTCGCCATGGATCCGGCTTCCGTTCACCGGCGGGCCGGCGAGAGGCTGTGCCGCGCCCCGGTGGACCGGCACGTCCAGACCGGCAAGCTGCGCGATGACGAGCGCGTTGCGGGTCGTCCGGTTGATTCCGACGTTGCCGGAGACGGTCGTGATGCCGATGAGGTCGGCGTGGTGCGCCGCTACGAGGATCGCGATCGCGTCGTCGAGGCCGGGATCGCAGTCCAGGATGAGCTTCTTTCTAGGCGGCAGCACGGATCGAAGATCTCCTTGCCAGTTGACAGACCGGCACTTCGCGCCGGATGCGGGCAGGATGCCCGCGTTCCCAGGGACCGAACAGAGTCGTTCTACTGCTAGCCCTCGCCCTGGGCCTCCAACGCCTTCGAGATGACGAACTGGTGGATCGCGGTGGTCGCCTCCTCGTCGAAGACGTCCGCATAGCCGGGCATGCCGAGCGGCAGCAAGCCGTCCTGGACGATGCCCATGAAGTCCTCATGGACTTCGGGGGACATGCGGCGCAGGTCGGGCGAGGCGGCGGCGACGATCGAGGTCTGGCCGAGGCCGCGGTGGCAGAGCGCGCAGTGGTCGTGGTAGAGCGTGTTGCCGCGGTCGATCGTCTCGGCGTCGGCGGTCAGCGGCGGCTGCTCTGGAATCGACAGGTCACGCTCCGGCGGCTTGGGCAGGGTCGCCGCGCCGTCCAGGGAGAAGACGAGCAGCGTGCCCGGCTGTTCGTACCGGGTGCTGCCCCCGACCATCGTGGCGACGTACTGGGTGTCGTCGATCGTGTAACTGATGATCGACGAGGAGAACGAGCCGTAGGCGTCGAACTCCCACAGTTTCTCTCCGTCGTCCGCGTTGTAGGCGCCCAGGTCGCCCCGGCCGCCGCCGTGGAAGAGCAGACCCGTCGTCGTCGCGAGGACGCCGCCGTTGAAGGCGGAGGGCAGCCGGTTCTCCCACACCTTTTCGCCCGAAAGGGGGTCGAACGCGACCAGGAAGCCCCTGTCCTCCGGCCGCGGGCCGGCCTGGTCCTGGAGCTTCTGGCGATAGGGGCCGGAGGCGACGCCGAGGCTCAGCCCCCACTCGCGGATCGTGTAGGCGCCGGTCTCCACGAACTCCTCGGGCAGGGCATAGAAGTTCGCGTAGTCGTGGTAGTAGAAATACATGACGCCCCTGTCCTGGTCCCAGGACATCGGCTCCCAGTTGTGTGCGCCGGCGTTGGCGGGCGTGATCCACTGGGGCTTCTCCTCGAAGACCACGTCAGGGTTCTCGATCGGCCGGCCGGTTTCCATGTCGACATGGGTCGCCCAGTCGATCGCGTCGGTGTAGGGATGGGCGCGCAGCAGCTCGCCGGTCTCGCGGTCGATGACGTAGAAGAAGCCGTTCTTCGGCGCTTGCAGCAGGACCTTGCGCTCCACGCCGTCAACGGTCAGCTCGCCGAGCGCGATGTCCATCGCCGAGCTGTAGTCCCAGTTGTCGCCGGGAACCGTCTGGTAGTACCACTTCATCTCGGCGGTGTCGGCGTCGACCGCCACGATCGCGGTCAGGAACAGGTCGTCGCCGCCGCCCGGTGAGCGAACCTGGCGCGACCAGGGCGCGCCGTTGCCGACCCCGATGTAGAGCAGGTTCAACTCCTCGTCGTAGACCAGGGAGTTCCAGGCGGTGCCGCCGCCGCCCATCTTCCACCACTCGCCGCCCCAGGTCTTGGCAGCCATCTCCATCTCCGGGTGCTCGAACGGCTTGGACGGGTCGCCCGGCACGAGGTAGAAGCGCCAGTCGAGTTCGCCGGTCTCGGCGTCGTAGGCACTGACGTAGCCGCGCCGGCGGCCGCTCTCGGAACTGCCCTGGCCGATGAACACCTTACCCGCGGCGGCACGGGGGGCGCCGGTGATGTTGAAGCGGCCGAGAGCGGAGGGGTGCCACGTGTCGACATCCCAGACTTCCTCACCGGTTGCCGCGTCGACCGCCACCAGCCGGCCGTCGAACAGGGCGACATAGACCTTGCCCTTGTAGACCGCAACGCCGCGGTTCGCGACCCCGCCGCAGCAGGAGTACTTGACGTAAGTGCGGTCCGTTTTCGGATCGTGGGTCCAGATCTCCTCGCCGGTGGCGGGGTCCAGCGCGTAGATCACGCCCCAGCCGTTCGTCGCGTACATGACCCCGTCGACGACCAGCGGGGTGCCCTGCATCCGTTCGCTGGGACCGCCGATCGGCTTGGACCAGGCAAGATTCAGGTCCGTGACGTTGTCGCGCGTGATCTGGTCGAGGGTCGAGAAGCGCTGTTCCCGATAGGTCTGGCCATAGGTGAGCCAACTGCCGGGTTCCGCCTCGGCGGCGCGGACGATCCGCTCGTCGTCGACGTTGCCGGCGGTTGGGGCCGTGCCGCCGCCGTTGCCGCCGCAGGCGGCCAGGAGAAGGACAAGGAGGGGGTGGGCGCAGGCTGCCCAGCGGGCCGTCGCGGTCGGTTCGCTCATCTTGAAGATCCTCGGAGATTCGCCGGCAACCTAAGCGTCTGAGCGTCCGGTGTCAACGGTCAACGGGTGTCAGTATGCGTCGCCGCGGGGGAGAAATCGCGTAGACGTGGAGAACGAGTGAGTCTCGATCGGGTCGCAGGAGAATCCGCCAGTTTCCGACTCGGACTCGATACCGACCGTGGAGCCTCCCCGACAAAGGCCGTACGCGTGGGTGAAGCAGAGGCTGTTCGGAGTCTTCGATCTGGCGGAGGCTCTCCCGGAGTCGTCGACGAGTCGTTCGGTCGAGCTTGAGGTACTGCTTCTGCGCGGACGGTTTGACCTCAATCTTCCAGTTCATCGAGACTCTTGCCCGGGACGCCGGCAGCGACTTCCGCCTCTCCGCGCTCGATAGCCTCCACCCATTCGGGGCGGGACAGAAGGTCGAGCGTTTCTTTGTGGCGCTCGATGTACTCGTCGATGAGTTCGGAGAGAATCACCTTCATCTCGGTCCTCTCGATGCCCGCGATGATCTTCAGAGTGTCCCGTTTCTCGGCAGGGATGCGCACTGTCGCTGTAGCCATGGCAAGCTCCTCACCTAGTTCACTTGTAGCCTAGGCGCTTGAGCTCTTCAGTTCAACTTCCGCGGCTAAGTGGCCGTCGATCAGCATCGGATGGACTTCATCGCAGCGCTTCCTGGGGTTGGGTTCGGCGTGTCGTCGAGCCGCTACTGCTCGGCGGCCCGGTACCAGATCGGCGAGGTCCAGGCGCGCTCCTGGATCCGCCACGGCTGGTCCGGATCGGCGCAGGCCGCCGGGCGTTCCTGTTCGGGCAGCGCCGCGCACTGCAGCGCGTTCCAGCGGCAGCTCGGGTTCTCCAGGACTCTTGCGTAGTAGACCGCCGAGCGGGACGGATCGAACTCGGGATCGGTCCACGTTGCGCACAGCGACGCCGCGCCCGTGCCGCTCAATGCGCAGGTGTTTCTCGACACGTCCGCGCCGTTGTCCGGGTCGCCGGCGACGTCGAAGACCCGCTCGTGGAAGAGCCCATCGTCGTCGGCCCAGCCCTTGATGATCTGGATGCGCTGCAGGGGCGTTCCGGGGTGCTCGCTGGCGCCCGGATCGGCTATGGCGGACACGAACAGCGTCGGCGCCGTGACGCCTTCGCCTTCCGGCAGCACGCCGCCCATCGGCACGGCCTGCTCGTAGGCGTCGGCGATCATGTCGTTGCTGGAGCAAAGATCCGGCAGATCCCAGCCGCCGAACAGACGCGCCTTGATCCGCACCCCGCTGGTGCCGAAGGTCTCCTTGCTCAGCATCGCGTCGAACAGGGAGTCCCTCGAGTTCTCCTCGGCCCAGACGCCGATCAGGCCGCCGGGATTCCGGAGCCGGTGCGGTGCGTAAGCGGGCGTCGTGAGCCGCTTCTCGAGGTCCGAGTCGACGTTCGCGTTCTGGCCCTGGTAGTCGTACTCGTCCGTGTCGCCGGGTGCGCCGTTGTGGCCGTCGGTCGACGCGATGATCCCGAGCTGGAACGGGTTGATCCCGAGGCGTTCTTCCTGAGCGAGACCGTCGATCAGCGCGTAGCGCACGAAGTCGAGCCGCGACTGGCAGCCTTCACCTCTCAGCCCGCCGGCGCCGGTGCCGTCCTCGCAGTCCGGCGGCCGTTCCCCGTCGATGTAGCGCACCTTCTCGAAGTCGCAGAACTCGTCTTCGCCGCCGACGACGCCCCACATGCCGCGCCGGCACTCGGAGTCGCCCTTCGCCTGCATGATCTCGACCAGCACGTCCAGCTCGGCCTGAAGCGCCGCCTGCGCCCGCTGCTCCTCGATCGGCATGCCGCCCCAGTCGACCGTGAACATCTGACCGTTCGAGATGTTCGAGTTGTGGGGGATCGTCAGCGCCTGGCAGCCGGTGCCGGTGTCGTTGCAGCGCGCCTTGAGCCGGGTCCAGAGGTCGAGAGGTTCGGCGGCGTCCATCCAGGAGATCGGCAACTCGGGGGCGATCTCGTTGCGCAGAATGACGTTGCGATGCACCTTGGAGAGGCCCGGCATGCGGGTGTACTCCCAGGCGTGGAAGGTCGTGAAGGAACAGTCGCTCGAGCGGTCGTAGTGGCGTTCCGCGGCCGCCCGGGTGTCGCCCCAGGCGGTAAGCAGACCTTCGCGGCAGCGGCTGCCGTCCTCGCCGCAGAGTCCTGCTACCCGGCCGGTGAGCCGGTGGTCCATCCACGCGGCGCGTTCCTCTGGGGTGCCTCCCGGCCGCATGCCGCGGCAGGCCGGCTCGTCGTAGAGGGGAGAGGACGGGTCGGTGCACACGGACACCTCGCCCAGCCACTCGGAGTGGTCGGTCACTGCCGCAAAGTCCAGGGGACGGACGAGTTGGGCGGTGCGGGTCGGTTGTCCGTCGTCGTCGAGCGGACCGAGATCGAGCGGCTCGCCGCGGGCGAAACGGTAGGCGTCGTCGGGCGTCTGGAAGCCGCCGCGACCCAGGGCGTCCAGGGAGAAAGCGGTGTGGGTGTGGAGATCGCCGAAGAAGGCCTGGCGGAGCGGATCGCGCTGCGCGCAGGGCTGTCGTGGAACCGGGTCGCCTTGGGTAGCCGGCGCGCTGGGAGGGCGCCACTCCTGGGTGACGTAGGGCGGAACTCCAGTCGGGGGCACCCGGTCGCCGTTCGAGTCGTCCGCCTGGCCGCAGCCCAATGCGGCGGCTATCGCAAGGCAGGCTGTGAATCGGAGTGTCTTCATCGTCTCAGGGTAACGCAGGCATGGAGTTCGTGCGCGAACCCCTCCCAGGAGTTTCCGTCGTCTTCCCATGTGTCGGCGCCAGCACCTCGTGCGCCTGGGATCGCGCGGGCACCCCTTTCCGGGCTCACGGCGGTGGCTCGCTGTTCAGCTTCTGGCTGCGGCGAGCGCCGCGTCACCGGCTTCAGTAGGACAAGAGCTCAAGGCCCGGAATGCCGTCGAAGTGCTTCGTGTTCCGGGTCGCCAGTGGGGCGGTGTTTTGGGCTGCCCAGGCGGCGATCCAAAGATCGGGTTTGGAACGCCCGCTGAGAGCGCCTGTCGATCTGAAGTGAGACACGATGCGCGCGTAGCGCAGAGCGGTCTCGATGGTGACATCGCCGATTCGGAAAAGACGCAGAAAGAGGAGTGACTCCGCGAGACGTGCTTCCGAGATCGTCGCTCCACCTTCGAGGAACTCGCCGGCGGCATGGCATGGAACCACGAACTCCTCGCCGGAGTGGCGCTCGAGCAGCGATCTGGCCGAGGAGTCTTCGGACGGATGGTCTCGCCAGAGATCCACCAGGAAGGTGGTGTCGAGACAGATCATCCTTCCCAGCGTTCGCTTTCGCGATCCTCGGCGACGATCGCCAGGTAAAGCTCTGCGTCACGCTCGGTCAGGCGCGAGAACCTTCCGAGGCTTCGGAGAATGTCTTGTCCAGTGTGCGCGTCCGCCACCTCGGACAACAGATGATCGATGACTTTGGAGAAGGACTCGCCGTCTCTCTTCAACGCCGCGAGTCGCCGATAGATGCTCGACTCAAGGGCGATAGTCTTGGTGCTCATACATGCAGAATTGCATGTAGAGGAGGGTGGGTCAAGAACCGCGTCCGCTCCACACGATCCACGGGCGATGGAGTCGGGAGTGTTGGAGTGTTGGAGCCGACGAGCGGATTTGAACCGCTGACCTGCTGATTACGAATCAGCTGCTCTGCCACTGAGCTACGTCGGCACAACCGGGCGAGACAGCCGGTCTCAGCGCGAAGGACGCCGGAGTGTAGCAGCGGTTTGACCGGGCCAGCGTGCTCCGGGATACCCTGCCGCGACCCCGGTGGCCACCTGATGACCGTCCAACGATTTCCCAGTCCCCCAGGGCCGCTGCCCGGACGCGGCGGCATGTGGGAGTCGTTGCGGATACCCCAGTTCCGCTGGCTTTTCCTGTCGAACACGACGTTCTTCCTGGCCATGCAGGGTCAACTGATCGTGCGCTCGTGGCTGGTGTACTCGATCACGGACAGCGAACTCGCGCTCGGGATCGTCAGTCTGATGGTCGCGCTCTCGATGCTCACCCTGGGGCCGATTGGCGGCGTAGCGGCGGACCGCTTCGAGCGGCGGGGCCTGGTCGCTGCCGGGCAGGCAACGGTCGTGGTCGCCGAGGCGGTCGTGCTCTTCCTGCTGTTCAGCGGAGGGCTGGAGTACTGGCACATCCTGGTCCAGGTGACGGTGGTTGGGGCGGTCTTCCCGTTCGTCATGCCGGCGCGCAACGCGATCGTTGCGGACGTCGTCGGACGGCGGCGGCTGACCAACGCGATGGCGCTCAGCATGACTGCGGTCAACGTGACCCGGGTCGTCGGGCCGTCCGTGGGAGGTCTTCTGATCGGCTTCGCGGGCGTCGAGGTGGCGTATTCGATCAACGCGGGTCTCTACGTCCTGGCCCTGGCCGCCATGATGGGGGTTCACCGGGCGCCCGTGGCCAATCCCTCGGGGCATTCGATGCTCCGGAACATGGCCCAGGGCTTCCGCTACGTCGCGGAGAACCGCCTGGTTCTCGTGCTCCTGTTCTTCGGCCTGGTGCCGATGTTCCTGGTCATGCCCTTCCAGACCCTGCTCGTTGTCTTCGCCGAGGACATCTGGGAGGTGGGGCCGCTTGGCCTCGGGATGCTGAGCGGAGCTTCGGGCGTCGGCGGGGTGGTGGGCGCCGCATTCGTGGTCTGGCGCTCCAACTCGAGCCGCCGCCTCCGGTTGATGATGACCAGCGTTTTCGCCTTCGGTCTGTTCATGATGGGCTTCGCGCTCAGTCCCTGGTTCTGGCTCGGCCTTCTCCTGATCCTGGCGGGCTCGGCGTTCCAGGCCGTCTACACGACGCTGAACAACACGGCGATCCATGTGTTGATCCCGGACTCGGTGCGCGGCCGGGTGTCCGGCTTTCTGACGATGTCGTTTTCGCTGCCGATGCTCGGCGTGGCGCCCATCAGCGCCCTGGCCGAGGTCTGGGGCGCACCGCTGGCGGTGGGTCTGTCCTCGCTGCTTGCCGTGGTGGTGGCGATCGTGTTCTACCTTGCCAGTTCCGACCTGCGGCGGATGGACGTCTTGATCCGCAGGGCATTCAGAGATGCGGTTCGTGGCGACGCCGAACGGCCGGTTGGACCGGGAGCGGCCACAAAGCCGGTCGCGCGAGGGTCGGCTCGCTGAGCGCGGGAGAGGAGATATTGGATGCTGATCACGATCTCAAGGCAGTACGCCTCCGGTGGCGCCCAGGTGGCTTCGCTGGTGGCGAAGCAGCTTGGATGGCGGGTCATTGGCAACGAACTGATCGACGCGGTGGCGCAGCGGGCAGGCATTCCGGCGGAGGAGGTTCAGGCACGGGAAGACCGGCCGCCCGGCTTCGTCGAGCGCCTTGCCCGGATTGCCAGCGCTCAGCTTCCAGACCTGTTCCTCCCCGCCCCGGCGATGGGACAGCCGATCGGCGAGGGCAACCTCATCCGCGTCACCCGCAGCGTGGTCTGTGAGATTGCCGCGCAGGGGCGCTGCGTGTTCGTCGGCCGCGCTTCGGCCGCCGTGCTCGCGCGGCGCCTGGATGCGCTCCATGTGCGGCTCGTAGGGGGCCCCGAGTTCCGGCGTCGCGTGGCGGTCGAAGTGATGGGTGTGCCCGACCACGACGCCGACGCGATCGTGGTCCGCCGCGACGCGAACCGTGCCCGCTACCACCGTGAGTACTACGCCCGCGACTGCGACGACCCCCGGCACTACGACCTCGTCCTGAACACGGAGCGGCTCGGATTCGATGGCGCGGCGGACCTGATCGTCCACCGGGCCAGGACGCTCGGCTGGATTGCCTGAACCGCCAGCCGGTTGGAGAGCGCGGAGGCGGTACGCTTCGGGCCACAGTCTGGGATTTGGAAGAAGGGGAGCGGAAATGAGGCGTTGGAAGCGGAGCGTTCTGTGGTCGCTTGCGGCCGGCCTGCTGGCGTCGGGTCTGGCAGCGCCGTGGCCGTGGGACGCTCGCGTAGCCGCTGATCTCATTGACATGTGTGGCACATGAAACTAGTGTTCTGCACATGTCCAAGATGCTCCAGATTCGCAGCGTGCCTGAGGAAACCCACCGCCGGTTGAAGGCGCGCGCCGCGCTGGAGGGTGTCTCCATGTCGCACTTCGTCCTGCGCGAGATCGAGCGGATCGTGAGCCGGCCGAGCCGCCGCGAGGTGCTGGACGCGATTCGCAAGCTGCCGCCGGTGAAGCTCGATGAATCGCCGGCGGAGGTTCTGCGAGAGGTCCGAGAGGAGCGCGACGGCTGGGAATGGTGATCGACTCTTCCGCGGCGCTCGAACTGTTGCTGGACACTGCGCGGGGCCGTCGCCTGAACGAGCGAATTCGCGCGGAGTCGGTGGAGATTCACGCCCCTCACCTTGTCGATCTTGAGATCGCGCAGGTGCTGCGAAGGTACGTCCTGCGGGGGAGCTTGGACGCCGCGCGGGGAATGCGGGCGCTTCGCCACTGGCGGAGCCTCCAGGTGGAAAGGTACGAGCATCGCCGGTTCCTCGACCGGGTATGGGAACTCCGGCACAACGTCTCGGCCTACGATGCGGTCTACGTTGCCTTGGCCGAAGCGCTGTCCACGGTGCTGCTCACCGCGGACCGGAGGCTTGCCGCCGCTCCCGGCCTCGCGGGCAGAATCGAGCTGATCTGACCCCTGTCCGCTGAGAAGACCTTCGGCCTAATCGTCCCCGGCCGGCTCGAGCTTGTCCTGGGTCCTGGTCTCGAAGTCGCTGGCGGCGTGACGTTCGCGGAGTTGCTTCTCCAGCGGGCCCAAGGCCCGGTTCACCATCTGCCCGCGCTTGACCGCCGGGCGCCCGGCGATCTCGCTCGACCACCGGTTCACATGCTCGTAAGTGTGCGCTTCGATGAACTCCCCGGCGCCGTAGAGCTTGCCCGCTGCGAGGCCGCCGTACCAGGGCCAGATCGCCATGTCGGCGATCGTGTACTCGCTGCCCGCCATGTACTGTGAGTCCGCCAGGTGGCGGTCCAGGACGTCGAGCTGGCGCTTGACCTCCATGGTGAAGCGGTTGATCGCGTACTCGAACTTCTCGGGTGCGTAGGCGTAGAAGTGGCCGAACCCGCCGCCCAGGTAGGGCGCGCTGCCCATCTGCCAGAACAGCCAGCACAGGCACTCGGTGCGCGCCGCGTGATCCTCGGGTAGAAACTCGCCGAACTTCTCGGCCAGGTAGAGGAGGATCGAGCCGGACTCGAAGACGCGCGTCGGCGGCGCCGTGCTGCGGTCGAGGAGAGCCGGGATCTTGGAGTTCGGGTTGATCGCGACGAACCCGCTCGAGAACTGATTGCCCTCACCGATGTTGATCAGGTACGCGTCGTACTCGGCGCCGCTGTGCCCGAGGGCCAGCAGCTCTTCGAGCATCACCGTGACCTTGACCCCGTTGGGAGTGGCCAGGGAATGGAGCTGGAACGGATGATCGCCCACCGGCAGCTCCTCGTCGTGGGTGGGACCCGCGATCGGGCGATTGATGTTGGCGAAGCGGCCGCCGCTCTCGGCGTCCCACTTCCAGACGGTGGGCGGTTCATAGGACATGCAGGTGAGCCCTCCTGATCGAAGGTGACTACGGGTCGAAGGTGAAGGGTGTGGATGGACCGGTGACCGGATAGCCGCCGGTCACCAGGTACCGTGCGGGTTACCAGGTATCGATGTAGGGCCGCTTCTTGCCGGTGCGGGGCGGCGTTGGGGGTAGCCGCTTCATGCTTTCCGTGATCCAGGAGCGAGTGTCCGCCGGGTCGATCACGTCGTCGAGACCGCCGCCGGCGGCGGCGTTGACGGCTTTGGCGCGTTCGTAGGAGGCCTCGACCCGCCGTTCGAACTCCAGCCGCCGTTCCTCGGGGTCCTCGATCGCGGCGAGCTCCTTGCGGTAGCCGAGCTTGACCGCGCCCTCGATGTTCATGCCGGCGAACTCGGCTGTCGGCCACCCGACAGTGAAGAAGCCGACCAGGGAGCTGGCGCCGCACATCGCCTGCACGCCGAGGCCGTACGCCTTGCGGACGACGACGCCGAACATGGGCACCGACAGGTTGGCGCCGGTGTTGAACATGCGCGCGCAGTGACGGACCAGGGCGGTCTTCTCGTGGTCCGGCCCGACCATGATCCCCGGGCAGTCCATCAGGCTGAGCACCGGGACGTCGAAGGCGTCGCAGAGCTGCAGGAAGCGGGCGCCCTTGTCGGCGCCGTCCGAGTCGATCGCTCCGGCCAGGTGGTGCGGGTTGTTCGCGATCACTCCCATCGGCTTGCCCTCGACCCGGATGAAGGCGGTGATCACGCCGATCCCGAACTTCTCGCGGATCTCCAAGACCGAGCCGACGTCGGCCAGCCTGTGGACGATCTCCTGCATGTCGTAGAGACGGAGCCGGTTCTCGGGGATGACGTGGCGCAGGGGACGCTGGTCGTGGGCTTCCCAGTCCGAAATCGGCCCCTGGAAGTAGGAGAGGTACTTCTTCGTCGTCTCGACCGCCGCTTCCTCGTCCTCGACCAGGATGTCGACGACGCCGTTCGGCACCTGGAACGACATCGGGCCGACCTCTTCCGGCGTGTAGACGCCCAGGCCCCCGCCCTCGATCATTGCGGGGCCGCCCATGGCGATCGTCGACGTCTCGGTGGCGATGATCACGTCGCAGCAGGCGAGCAGGGCGGTGTTGCCGGCGAAGCAGCGGCCGTTGTTCACACCGACCAGGGGGATGAGCCCCGAGAGCTTGGCGAACTGGGTGAAGGTGTAGGTGTCGAACGCGACCCTGGGCCCGGTGTAGTCGTCGCCGGGCCGGCCGCCGCCGCCCTCGGTGAAGAACACGAGCGGCAGCCGGTAGCGGTTGGCGAGCTCGAACAGGCGGTCCTGCTTGTAGTGGTTGCGCCCGCCCTGGGTGCCGGCGAGCACGGTGTAGTCGTAGGAGAGGACGATCGCGCGCGAGTGCTCGTCGTCGAACAGGTCGCCGTTGATCGACGCGGTGCCGGCGACCACGCCGTCGGCGGGCGTGTACTGGCGCAGCTTCTCGTCGCTGTACTTCTGGTGCTGGCGCGCCACGAGCAGAGGCCAGTACTCCTTGAACGATCCGGGGTCGACGAGTTGCTCGATGTTCTCCCGGGGGGTCTGGAAGCCGAACCGGCGGCGCCGGGCAACCGCCTCGGGCCGGTTCTCGTCCAGGGTGTAGGCGTGGCGGCGGATGTTCTCTTCGAGGTCAGGCCGGATGTAGTCGGGGTCGATTGCCTCAGCGGCGTCCGCCGCCTCGCCGCCTTCCGCTTCCTCGACAAGGACCAGGGGATAGCCCTCGCGGATCGTGTCGCCGGCGGCCATCGTGACCTGCTTCACGATGCCGCTGCAGCCGGTGCGGAGCACGTGCTCCATCTTCATCGCCTCGATCACCGCGACCTGTTGCCCGCGCAGCACCTCGTCGCCTTCCGCGACGTCGATGCTGACGATCGTGCCCTGGATCGGCGCCACGACGCCCGTGGCGCCATCTGCCCCGGGAACCGGTCCGGTCTGCGGTCCGGCCGCGGCGGCGCGAGGCTCCGGCTGTGCGGCCTCGGCCGCCTTGGTCGCCTGGTCGTAGGCGAACAGAGCGAGAGGATCGACGGTGTCGACGCGGGCGCCGGCGAAGCCGCTGTCACGTGCGTCGTCGCTAGAGGTGTCCCCGGCGGCCGGCACCGGGCCGCTGGCAAGAGCGGAAGCCGGAACGAAGCGCTGCCTCCGGCCGTTGCCGGCGGCCGCCGCCAGTTCCCCGGCGTGGTCGTCGAGCCAGCGGGTGTAGAGGTTGCCCGCGGCAAAGTCCGGGTGGTTGAGGACGCTCTGCAGCCAGGGGATGTTCGTCGAGGGTCCGCCGATGCGAAACTCGTCGAGCGCCCGCGAGGCCCGCTTCACGGCGCTCGTGAAGTCGCTCGACGGCGAATGGGCGATCACCTTCGCCAGCAGGGAGTCGAATGCCGGGTTCGCCTCGTAGCCCGCGTAGCCGCAGCCATCGATCCGCACGCCCGGTCCGCTCGGCGGTTCGTAGGCGGCAAGTACGCCGGAGGAGGGGCGCACGGCGCCCTCGGCGTCCAGGGTTTCCAGGTTGACCCGCGCCTGAATTGCAAAACCGCGCGGACGGACGGATTCCGGCGCTCCGAGCCCGAGATCGGCAAGCGTCTCGCCGTCCGCGATTCGCAGTTGAGCCTGGACCAGGTCGACGCCGGTGACCGCTTCGGTGACCGTGTGCTCGACCTGCAGGCGGGCGTTCGCCTCGATGAACGCGAAGCCGCCGCCCGCCTCGGCGGACGGGCTGCCGCCGTTGCCGGTGTCGCTGCCCCTTCCTGCGTCGACCAGGAACTCGAAGGTGCCCAGGCTGTTGTACCGCGTGGATCGGCCGAGGCGCAGCGCCGCGTCGATGATCGCGGCGCGCAGGGTGGCCGACAGGTTGGGCGCCGGCGCCGTTTCGACCACTTTCTGGTGCCGGCGCTGGGCGCTGCACTCGCGTTCGCCCAAGTCGATCAGCCCGCCGGATTCGTCGCCCAGGAGCTGGACCTCGATGTGCCGCGCCCTCGGGACCAGCTCCTCGACGTAGAGGCCGCCGTTGCCGAACGCGCGCTCGGCCTCGGACCGGCAGCGCTCGTAGGCCTGTTCGATCTCACAGGCGGTGGTGACGATGCGGGTTCCGCGTCCACCGCCGCCGGCGAGCGCCTTGATGATCATCGCCTTGCCCTGGCCCAGGCCGGCGAAGAACTCCTGCGTCTCCTCGACCGTGGTCGGCCGATCCGTGCCGCGCAGCACCGGGACGTCCGCGCCAGTCGACGCCGCACGGGCTCTGCCCTTGTCGCCGAACAGTTCGAGCACCTCGGGCCGCGGTCCGACGAAGGTGACGCCCGCCTCGGCGCAGGCGGCGGCGAAGGCTGCATTCTCGGCCAGGAAGCCGTAGCCGGGATGGACCGCGTCGCAGTTGGCGTCCACCGCCCGCCCGACGACGCCTTCGATGTCGAGGTACGCGGGTACGCCGCGACCGTTCAGGGCGACCGCCTCGTCGGCGATCCGCAGGTGGAGCCCGTTCGCGTCGTCCTCGGAGTACACGGCGACCGTATGGATGCCAAGATCCATCGCCGCGCGGGCGATTCGTACCGCGATCTCGCCGCGGTTTGCGATCAGCAGACGGCGCATCGGCTACCTGGTGGCTTCGACGCGGCAGGCCGCGCGCTCTATGGAGGGCATGGGGTCCGGGATTATAGAAGGGAGTGCTGGCGCTGCGGCTCCGGGGCGGTGCCGGCCTCGGCATCGGAGGGATCCGGCGCCCAGTCGCCGTCCGGCTCCACCGGGCATCCCTGCCGGTCGAGTTCGATCAGGCGGTGCCTGGCATCCGCGACGAGGCGGCCCTCGGCCCACGCCCGAACCTCCTCTTCCTGGCTGAAGACGACGATCTGACGCTCCTGGCTGAGGGCGAGCAGCAGTTCGAGGAAGCGCATGGTGCGGCCGGTGTCGATGTGGACCGTCGCGTCGTCCAGGAACAGGGGCGCGGACTCCTTCTTGTCGCCCAGGGCCTCGGCGAGAGCGATGCGGAGCAGCAGGTAGACCTGATCGACGGTGCCGTGGGACAGTTCGGAGGCCGAACGGTAGTTGCCTTCTTCGACCTCGATCTGGACCTCCAGGCCCTGCTCCGGGTCGATGCGAACTGACGAATAGCGGCTGCCGGTGACGAGACCTAGCCGTTCGCCCAACGCCTGGCGGAGATCGGGGGCGAGTATCCGGTGGACCTCATCCCGGGCTTCCTTCAGATGTTCCTGAGCCGTGTTGAGAATGGATGCCGCCCGGCGCAGGAGCGCTACTTCGCGCTCGGCGGCGGCTTGCTCCTCTTCGAGTTCGGCGAGCGAGGGCAGGTCCGCCTCCTTGGTGAGTTGGCCCTCGTAGTTGCCGACTTCGACCCGGGCGGCTCCGGCTTCGGTGCGCGCATCGGCCAGCTTCTGTTCCAGCTCGGTTTCGGTCAGACCCTGGAACACGCTGGCGTTGTCGATCTGGACGCTGAAAGCGACGTCGAGGCGGGCGGCTACGCCATCGCGTTGGGTTACAAGGGTCTTGCGATCGCGGCCGTCCAGGAGGTGCTGCAGACGGTCCCAGTTCCTTCGCTGGTCGCCGAGCCGGCGTCCCTGCTCCTCAATCCATGCGGTGGTCCAGCGTTCCGGGGGCTCGGTCGAGTCGGCCGGGAATCCGGCCGCGGCAAGGGCGGCTTTGAAGCGTGCTTCGGCCTCCGCGCGCCCCTTGAGTTGCGACGATGCCATCTGCTCTCTCTGCCGTTGCGCCTTCATCCGGGCCGTCAATGCGTCGCGCCGGTCGGTTCCCGCCGCTAGTGTTGCGTTATGCCGGCACATCTGCTCGTACTGGTCGAGGAGGTCGGCAGTGGAAGCCCCTTGATCGTCCAGGCCGCGGCCGCTCAGCGCAATTCGCAGGGCCTTCTCGGCGGCTGCTTCAGCTTCTCGGGCCCTTCCTACCCGCCGCTCCCAGGCGGACTGCTCGCGGTCCCAGGCCTCGCGGTCCTTCAGGGCTGCGAGGGCCTGGCGCACGACGTCCGGATCCGTTTCGAGACCGAGCGAAGCGAGATCGCGATGCGCCGCATCGAGTTGCTTCTCCCTCTGCTTGTGCTTTCGCTTCTGGTCCCTCAAGTCGGCTTCGGCGTCGGCCAGATCCATGCCAAGATCCATCGCGCGTTGAGACAGGCCGGCGGGGCGGAACCGGATGTGGGCGCGGAGGATGAACCCGTAGCAGACGATTGCCAGGAGCCACCCACCGGCCCCGACGAGCCGCGATTGCCAATCCATCGTGGCCAGGAGGCCCAGGAGGCTGCCGGCAACGGCGCCCGGCCAGGCCCACTTCGGCACGCCCCTGCTTTCGACCTGGTTGAGCTCGTGCCGCTCTTCGCGTAGTTCCATGGCGTGGCGCTCGGCGCCGGCCATCGACTCGAGGGGCGGTAACTCCAGGGTCTCAAGCGCTTGTCTTGTGACCCGCTCGTCGGCCTTGGCGATGACTGTTTGGGGCGGTTCGTCTGGTCCGTACTGCTCGCTCAAGGCCCGTGCTTCGGACGCTGCGCGCCATCTCCTCGCCGCGGCGGCGACTTCGGGGGCTACTTCTGCATCGCCCTCCGGCGCCTGCGGCAGCGAAGTCAGTTGTTCTTCCATCTCCTCGGCGCTTGGACCATCGACTTCACTCGGTTCGGCGGGCCGCACCCGGTACGCGGCTGCGGCTTCGCGCAGTACCTGGGCCAAGGCGGCAGCCTTGCCCTCGCCGGGCGCGGGCGGCGCCTCCCCTGCGGGGAACAGCGGCGCCAGGCGGTCGATCTCCGCGAGACAGGCATCGAGACGGTCCAGTTCGCGCTGGTTCCGAATCCGCTCGCAACACCGGGCCAAGGCTTCCGAGCTCTCTGCCCGGTCCTGTGCTGCGGCGAGTTTGTCCTCCAGCCGGTTGCGCTCCAACTGACGACTCCTGCCCGCTTCCAGGGCTGTAGCGGCACGCCCGGTACGTTCAATCGCGTGCTGTAGTGGCCTGGTCGAGTTCCTGCGCTCTGCGCCGATCTGGTTGCTGGCGTAGTCCTTCAAGGTACGGAGTGCTTCGACCGCGGTGGCGGCGCCGCCGGCGGACGCGGCTGCCCGTTGCAACTCCTCCCTGAGTGCCGAGGCCTCGTCGCCCTTCCTCTTGCGCAGGCGCTGGATGTCGCCTTGGGCGATCACCAGCGTCGACGGCACGACCTGGCGGTTCAGGCCCAGAAAGCTCGACCCGTCGATGCTGCCGCCGTAAATGATCTCGTCGCCGACCGGCCGGCCCGTGTCGTCGTCGCTGGCGGAACTCTCCTTCGCCTTCAGGTCGTTCTGCTGGATCTCGATTCGCCGGCCGCTGTCGAGCTGGAACTTGATCGTTGCCCGCCATGGCCTACCGTTCCACGGTTCGTACTGGCGTTCGAACTCTCGCTCCTCCAGGGTGTTCGCGCCACGGCCGCGGCGCCGGCCGCAGAGGCCGGCGAAAATGGCCTGCAGCCAGGTCGACTTCCCGGCTTCATTCTCGCCGTGGATCACGGTCATGCCGGGCGCCAGGTCGAGTTCGCCGTTCAGCTTGCCGAAATCGTGAGCGCGGACGCGGAGGATTTTCATGCCGCCGCTCCGTCATCCTGGGCGCCGGCCGGATCATTGTTCGGCGAGCGGCCCTGTGCGCCCCCCATGCGCAGTTCGTCGACCACTCCGAGGTCCGGCCGACCGTCGAGCGCGCGCAGACCGGCAAGCAGCACGATCCGCTCCGTTTCCGGGTCCAGGTCGGCGGCGCGCACTTGGCGCACGAACATGCCGCGGACGGTCTGCTCCTCTTCGATCTCTTCCAGATCGTAAGGCGGAGTCAGTCCGGAAGCATCGACCAGCACCTGATGGAGACCCTCCGGCATGTCGAAGGCGCCGGTGGAGAAGTCCCCGGCGTGGAGGTGGAGGCCGTCGGGAGTTTCGCCGATCAGCCGGACGCGCGCCGCGCCGGCCAAGCCACCAAGGGCCTCCCGCACTCGGTTCTGTGCGCCGCCCAGGTCTTCCGCGTCGGAAAGATTGACGTTCAGACTGTGGAGACTCGGAGGCCGTGCTTCGAGCCGGCGGCGCATGACCCGGCCGTTCTCCACCTCCAGCACCACGGCGCTGCCGTACGCGCTGCCGAACGCGAGCTGCTCCAGCGAGCCGAGCCGGGTCCAGGCGGCGTGGTCGGCGGGCTTGTGCGAATGCCCGACGACGGCATGGTCGAGGCCGGCGGCGGCGATCTGATCGCCGTCGAACGGGGCGTGCCGGTGCTGACCCTGGAACGCGGCGAGCCTCTCTTCGCCGTGGAAGACGGCAATGTGGACGCCGTCGCCGCCGCCTGGGGAGTCGCCGACGTGGAAGCCGTCGTCGAAAAAGCCGGGGGTGTCGACCGGTTTCCGGTGCGCGGCGCCCCAGATGGTGACGCCGTCGGCGAGTGACGCCGCAGTCAGGTGGGTCTCGCTGAAGATGTGGACGTTGTCGGGCCAGTCGATGCGCCGGTACGGGCTGTCCTTGCCCGCGTAGTCGTGATTGCCGGGTGCGGCGAGGACGCGGAGGCCGGAGCGTTCGAACGTCCGCCGCAGGAAGTCGACCGTGTCGCGGGAGACGAGGTCGTGTTCGAAAAGATCGCCGCCGATGAGCACCGCGGCGGCGCCTTCATGGTGCGCCTGGTCGAAGGCCCAGGTCACCGCGTCGCGGAGCCGCTGGCGTTGCCGGCGCGCCACCTCGCGGGTTGCCCAGCCGAACTTGGAGTCCAGGTGGACGTCGCTGAACGCGAGGAGCTTCACGCCAGGGGCGTTCTCGCTGGAACGACGACCGTCCTGGCGGCGCGCGTCACTCGTTCAGGACCGCGGGCCAGTTCTCGTCCGCCTGCTCGATGTTCGCGTCGCGATCCTCCAGCCACTGCTCCATGACCTTCTTGTTGTAGTTCAGGTAGAGCTTGCCGCCGACCACCGTGAACGCGTCCGGGTCGGTGGGCGCGGTGTAGTTGCGGCTCACCGCCCAGGCGCAGTAGCCGCCGTACTGGGGCGCGTACTTCTCCGGGTTGGCGGCGAAGAGGTCGCGGTTCTCGTCGCTCGCAAAGCGCCAGTCGGCCCCCTGCCAGCCGAGGGTGAACTCCTTGCGGCCTTTCACTGGCTCCCCTTCCGTGAAGTACGCCACCGGATCGTAGCCGCGGATCGCGAGGTTGCCGCGGGTGGCGAAGACGGGGTCCTCGTCCTTGGCCGCTGCCGGAATCGCGGCCAGCGCGACGCTGATGATGAAGGTGCTGAGGGCCATCGCTCGGGCGAACCGGGCGCGGCGACTGTGGCGTTGTGGCGTAACCATGGAACGAATCCTCCCGGAGGCGAGTTTATGCAGTCGGCGCCGCTCCCTCTGGACACCGCGACAAGGTCTTCAGATGTCGAGTCTTTCAGTCCGCAGTCCCTTGAAGCGGTCGAAGTCGCGGTCCTCCGTCAGCAGCCTGGAGACTCCGTGCTCCCGGCAGAGCGCGACGATCTGGGCGTCGAAGACGAGGTTGCCGACCGCGTTCACTTCGCGGATGGCCTCTAGCAGGAGTTGCGCATAGTCCGGGCCCGGCCGCAACAGGCCAAGGCTCGGCGCGGCGAGCAGGCTGGAAACCGCCTCACATGCCTTGTCCGGGGAGTAGGACGGGTGGACCAGCCGCGGGTGCGTGAGGACGCGCATGAACTCGCCGATGCAGAAGACGGGGATCGCCCAGGGTGTGACGGTTCCGGCGAGAGCGGCAAGGAGCCCTTGCGCGGAAGGTTGCCTCGGAGAACCGTCCTGATGAGCGTAGACGAGAATGTTCGTGTCGACGGCAATCAATCCAAGCCGTCCATGATGTCGTAGAGGGACTTCCGGTCGGCCAGGTCGACCCCGGGCAGGGTGCGGAACCGCTTGGTCACCAGCTTCAGCTTGAACGGAGGATCCTGGCGGGATGGGCGCTCCAGGTAGGTCCGGATCGCCCGTTCGATCAAGCGGGTGAGTGTTTCGCCGTCCGCTGCCGCGCGTACTTTGGCGGACCGGATCAGCCGGTCATCGAAGTTCAGCGTGGTTCGCATGCATAAATCTGTATCACCGGAGGCAGATTTCTGTCAACTGTGGAGCGGCTGGCCGTGAGACAATTCCAAGGTCCGACGCTTCGCCCCGGATGCGGGCGAGACGCACCGTCTTGTCGCGTGGACTTGGAGTAGCCCAAGCCACGACCCGGCATCTCCCGGATAGTGTCTGCGGCGGCGATGCGGTGTGCTTCGATTCTCCTTCCGGTCGCAGTGACGACCGCCCTCTGGGCCTGCTCCAGACCGGAGGGCGATCGAGTGGGCGAACCTGATGCGCCGGCAGAACTCGCGGCGGCGGAGCTGATCTTCGTCGAGCGTGCGGCTGAAGCGGGACTGAACTTCGTCCACCGCAACGGCGCGGCCGGCGAGTACAACTACCCCGAACTCCTGGTCGGCGGCGGCGCCTTGCTCGACGTCGACGACGACGGCTTCCTGGACGTGTACCTGGTGCAGAGCGGTCCGGTGCCGGGTTCCGGGCCTGGGAACGCGGGCGTCTCGCCCGCATCCGGCGGCCCGGCCGCCGACCGTCCAGATAACCGCCTCTACCGCAACCAGGGCGACGGCACGTTCGAAGACACGACGGACGCCGCCGGCGTCGGCGACACCGGCTACGGGGCCGGCGCCACCGCGGCCGACTACGACCGGGACGGCTTCGTCGACCTCTACGTGCTGAACGTCGGCGCGAACCGGCTGTACCGCAACCTCGGCGTCGGCGCCTTCGAGGACGTGACGGAACTCGCCGGCGTCGGCGACCCGTCCTGGTCGTCGAGCGCCGTCTTCTTCGACTACGACGGCGACCTCGACCTGGACCTCTTCGTCGCCAACTACGTCGTCTGGAGCGCCGACCGGGAGCGGCCCTGCCTGGGGCCGAACGGCCTGCGGAACTACTGCAATCCGGCCGAGTATCCGCCGGCGCCGGACACCCTCTACCGCAACGACGGCAACGGCCGCTTCGTCGACGTGAGCGAAGTCGCGGGAATCCGTTCGGTGGCCGGTCCGGGCCTGGGCGTCGTTGCCGGCGACTTCGACGGCGACGGCCTGGTCGATCTCTACGTGGCCAATGACCAGGCGGTGAACCATCTCTGGCTCAATCAGGGTGACGGCACCTTCCGGGAGGACGCCCTTCCGCGCGGCGCGGCGCTCAATGAACTCGGCCAGCCCGAGGCTGGTATGGGCATCGCGGTGGCCGATCCCGACGGCGACGGCGACCTCGACCTGTTCCTGACCCACCTGAGCGGGGAGACGAACACGTTCTACCGCAACGACGGCGGCGGTTTCTTCGTGGATGCGACCGACGAACTGCGTCTGGGCGGTGTGAGCCAGCCGTACACCGGCTTCGGCGCCTCCTGGTTCGACTACGACGGGGACGGCGTCCTCGACCTGTTCATCGCCAACGGCAAGGTGACGCCGGGCGACACCGCCGCCTTCGACTACCGCGAGCCGAACCAGTTGCTGCGCGGTCTGCCGTCCGGCAGCTACGAGGACGTTTCAGGCCGGGCTGGCGCGGCTTTGCAGTTGCTCGAGGTGAGCCGTGGCGCCGCGTTCGGAGACCTCGACAATGATGGCGATGTAGACATCGTGGTGGTGAACAACGATGGGCCTGTCAGGCTGCTCCGCAACGAAGTGGGGAACGCCGCGCCCTGGCTGATCGTTGACCTCTGCGGCGGCGGCATCCTCGACCGTTCCGCCATCGGCTCGCGCGTCACCGTCCGGGCGGGAGGCAGAAGCTGGACCCGGGACGTGCGGCCGGCGCGTAGCTTCGCCGTTGCCAACGATCCGCGGGTTCACTTCGCGTTTGGCGATGTCCCTGGCGTCGATCACGTCAAGGTGCGCTGGTCGCACGGCGGAGTCACCGAGCGGGTTGGGGTGCCGTTGAACCGCATCCTGCGGTTGCTGGCGCCCGGTGGCACCGCGCCGGCCGAGGGAGTCTGCCGCGATGCGCGGTAACCGCGCTGCCCGCAGCGGAGGCGGCACGCTTGCAGTAGAGGAGCGCGCCAGCGCCGACGACGTATCTCTGGGTGCGCGGCGCTGGCCCGTATCCGGTCTGGTGGTCGCGATGCTGGCGGTTCTTCCGGGTTGCGCCGGCCCGGCGCCCGAGGCCTCGGACCAAGCCCTGCCTTCTTCCGCTTTCGACGAACTCCCCCGCATCCCCAACCTCTCCGACCTCGACCCCGGCTTCGCCACCGCGGTCCGCGACGCGGTGGCGGCCGTCGAACGCGACCCGTCGAGCGGGGCCGCGGTGGGCGCCCTGGGCCGCCTCTACCAGGCGCACCGCTATGTCGACCAGGCCCGGCGCTGCTACCAGCGCGCCGCGCAACTCGATCCGGGCGTCGCGGAATGGCCGTACTACCTGGGCTTTCTCGCCGCCGGCCGCGGCGCCCACAAGGAGGCGGCGCGCCGTTTCGAGCGGGTCCTCGAACTCCGTCCGTCGTACTGGGCGGCGCGGGTGCGGCTCGGCAACGCGCTGTTAGCGGCCGGTGACCTGGACGGCGCCGAGCACGCGTTCCGCGCCGCGCGGTCGGCGGCGCCTGGCGCACCCTGGGGCGAACTGGGCCTGGGCAAGACGGCGCGACGGCGGGGACGTTTCGAGGCGGCCGCCGAACACCTGCGCTCGTCCCTGGCGGTGGACCCGCGGCATCGGGAGACGCGCTACCTGCTGGCGATGACCGAGCGTCAGCTCGGGAACGGAGCGCGCGCCGAAGAGTTGCTGCGCGGTCTCGCCGAGGCCGAGGTGTCGAGCCTCGAAGACCCGATGATGCAGGCGGTCCTCGCCCTGGTGCGGGACACCCAGACGATGATCCGAACCGCGAACCAGCGCCTGGCGGAGCGGGACTACCGGACAGCGGAGCGGCTCTACCGTGAGGTTCTGCGCCTCGACCCGGACTCCTACGATGCGTACCTCAACCTCGGCGTGCTCTACGGTCTGGCCGACCGCAATCCGGAGGCGGCCGCGGCCCTGGAGCGGGCGATCGAAATCGATCCCGACAGGGCGGACGCCTACGCCCTGCTTACCATCGCCTACATCAAGACGGGACGCGCCGAGGCTGGCCTGCGTCAGTTGGAAAAGGCGCTCGAAATCGATCCGGATCACCCTCGCGCCCGCGAGCTTTTCCACGGTTTGAGTGACGGCGGGGAAGAACTAGACTAGCATGCATGTATTGGCCCTACCAGATGGGGATGCTGTGCCGCTTGGTCAACGGCGCGACGGAGCCTTTCTGGTGAGACTCTGAGTCGGGCCGGTCTCGGTTGGACAGTTGCCTGACCGGGAGCGACTTGGAGTCGAACGGGCAGCCGGAAAGCGCTGGACGCGGCTGGCCGCCGCGTTGACACTCTTGGGCTTTACCGGGTTTTTCCTCTTCCTGAGGAAGATGCCTGAGGCGAATTCGGCGTAGGCCGGGTGCGCACCGAGTGGCGTTGAGAGCGCTTCAGTCCCTGGCTGCCTGGCGGGCAGGCAGACGAACCGGCTAAGAGCCGACCAAAAGAGGGGCAACAAATGAGTTGTATCGGGCGCGTGGCGTCGGGTGTGGTGGTGGGGTGCGTTTTGGTGTTCGGTGGGGCGGCCGGAGGTTTCGGGCAGGTCGAGGAAGGGGACATCGTGATCACGGAGATCATGTACAACCCCGATCAGGTCAGCGACGCTAGGGGTGAGTGGTTCGAGATCTACAACACGACCGACAACGATGTGGACATCAACGGCTGGAGCATCGAGGAGGCCGACGGCAGTCCGAGTCGCACGATCAACAATGGCGGTGCCTTGAACATCCCCAAGAAGAGCTACGCGGTGCTTGGGAGGAACGACGACACTTCACTGAACGGCGATGTGACCTTGGTCTACGAGTACGGCAGTTGGACCCTTAACCAAGGTGGGGACTCCATCGTGTTGAAGAGTGGCATGACGGAAGTGGACAGGGTGGTGTACGACACGACTTCGTTCCCTGTCGCCACTGGTGCTTCGATTTCCCTCAAGGGGGACGCTGCCAATTTCACCGCAACGCTCAATGACACAGGTGCCAATTGGTGCTTGGAAACGGAGGGCTTCGGTGACGGCGATAAGGGCACGCCCGGGGAGGCCAGCGACTGTGGGTCGATTCCAGACCCGATCACGGGCGCCATCTACGTGATCCAGGGTAGCGGGGCGACGAGTTCCCAGGCCAGGGGCATGGCGACCACGAACAACAACATCGTCACCGCGTTGGCGGCTGACGGTTTCTTCATCCAGACTCCGACGGCGTCCAGCGACAACGATGTCGATACCTCGGATGGCATCTTCGTTCTCTATGACGGTTCGCTCACAATCAACGTCGGAGATCAGGTCGACGTAGTCGGAAGAGTCGACGAGCACTTCGGCTTCACGCTAATCAACGCCACGACGTCGGTTACGGACGCCGAGGTGACGTTCGACAACCCCAACCAGCCCCTGCCGGCGCCGGTCGAGTTCAACGCGACCGTCCCGTCGCCGAACCCCGCGAGTCCGAGTTGCGCGATCGAGTTTGAGTGCTACGAGGGAATGCGGATCCGGATCGCCACCGGCACGGTGAGTTCCCCGAGCCAGAGGTTTGGCGGCGACCCCCTCGCGGAGATGTACATCACCCCGACGTCACTGCGAGCGTTTCGCGAGAAGGGGGTCAAGCACCCCGGCCTGACCTCCCAGCTTGCCATACCTGTGTGGGACGGCAATCCAGAGCGGTTCGAACTCGACCCCGACAGGCTGGGGCTCGACAACGTTTCCTGGGTGCCGGGAACCATGTTCAGCGCCACGGGTGTTCTGGGCTATGAGTTCGGCGGCTACGAGATCTGGCCGGCGGAACTGAGCGGACTGAACCTGGTGCCGTCCTTGCCGCACGCGGTCCGCCCCAGGAGAGCGGGTGAGGTAACGGTCGCGTCCGTCAACATGCTGCAGTTGAACGACGGCTCGCTTACCTACGGAACCAAGCGCAACAAGCTGGCTCTCTACATCCGCAACGTACTTCGGTCGCCGGACGTCATCGGCGTGCAGGAGGTGGAGACGATCGCCGCGCTCAGGGGTCTCGCCGATGAGATTCGGAGGGGCGACTCAACCGTGCGCTACACACCCTACTTGGAAGTAGGGAACAGAGTACCCGGCATCAATGTCGGTTTCCTCGTGCGCTCGGGAGTTACAGTCGGCTCGGTGACCCAGCTCAACAAGGAAGAGACCTACGTCGATCCGTCCGACAACATGACCGTTCACCTCCACGACCGCCCGCCGCTACGGTTGGATGCTGCAGTTCAGGGTATCGAGTTCTCCGTGATCGTGGTCCACAACCGGTCCCTCATCAAGATCGACCACGCGTCTGATGGCGAGAGGGTGCGCAAGAAGCGGCTCGAGCAGGCCCAGTCCGTGGCCCGTCTGGCGCAATCGCTCCAGGACAAGAAACTGCTCATTGTGGGCGACTTCAACGGGTACCAGTTCACGGACGGCTACGTGGACGTCATCGGTCAGATCACCGGCAACGTGACGCCGAGTGAGAACCTGGTCTCGGGGCTAGACTTGGTCGATCCAAACCTGATCAACCTGATCGAGCGTGTGCCGGCAGCGCAGCGCTACTCCTACTACTTCGACAACAACGCCCAGTTGCTCGATCATGCGCTCGTGAACGAGGAGATGGCCGGGAGCGTCGTGGACATCCAGTACGCCCGTGGCAACGTCGACGCTCGGGCCGCTCACCGAAGCGACCCCGATACACCGCTCGGCGCGTCGGATCATGACGGCTTCGTGGTCTATCTGTCGGCGCCGGGGCGTCCCGCCCCGGGCGGTGGCGGTAGTCCTGGTGGTGGCGGCGGCGGCGTTGAAGCCCAGGCGGATCTGAGCCTGGATGTAGAGAGCCGGATCGTTTCGGGGGGCGTCGTTCGCTTCAGCGTCAGCGTCGACAACGCCGGTCCGGACACCGCGCGGAATGTAGTCGTTGGGAGTTCCTTGAGAGGAGTGGCTTCGATCCAGGCGTCGACTTCCGGCTGCGAGGAGGATCCGGACGGCGTGTCGACCTGCACCTTGGGCGACATCGCGGCCGAAGATTCGGCCTCGTTCAGGATTGACGTGGATACTGGCATCGCGGGGGAGGCCTCGGTGCGCTACACGGGCTCTGCCGGCAGCGACACGAAGGATCCGAGGCCTGACGACGACGAGATTGGCATCGTCCAGCCGCTCGGGCCGCCGAATGCTCCGTCCGACCTGGTCGCCACTGCGATCAGCTCAACCGAGATCGAGTTGCAATGGCGGGACAACTCGAACGCCGAAACCGCGTTCGCCGTCTTCCAGCAGGGCCCTGGCGACTCCAGGCTTCGCGTGATCGGAACGGTGCCGGCAAACACGACATCGACGGTCGTTGAGGAGCTCGTGCCCGACACGACGTATCGGTTCGCGGTCGAGGCCCGGAACGATTCGCTCAGCTCCAGGCGCACGCCCAAGTCCACGGCAACCACGTGGTTCTCGGACGCGGCCCGCTGCAGCCAGGACGATGTGCTGTGCCTCGGGAACTTCGAGGTCGAGGTGGAGTGGGACGACGGCAAGGGCAAGGTTGGCCGAGGCATGGCCGAGCGGTTGACCGCCGAGAGCGGCGACTTCTGGTTCTTCGATCCCGCCAACATCGAGTTGGTGATCAAGGTGCTCGACGGCTGCCAGGCCAACGGTCACTACTGGGTGTTTGCCGCCGGTCTGACGGACGTTGAAGTGACGACGACGGTTCGCGACCTCAAGAGCGGCCTCGAGATGAGCTGGACGAATCCCCAGGGCACGCTGTTCGAACCGATTGGGGATACGTCGGCGTTCGCCACCTGCGGCGAGGCGCCCAGTTCAAGCGGCGCGAGCCGGATCGTGCTCAGCGGCGCGCCGAAGGGCCGGGCCGCCGAGCTGTACCGGTCGAGCCTGACCCAGGCCGATCGGGTAGCCGCAGCCAGCAGCGCCTGTGTGGCGAGCGACACGGCACTCTGCCTGCAGAACTCGCGCTACGAGGTACAGGCGAACTGGCAGACCGGCGAGCGAAGCGGCGCCGCGACGGTCATTCCCCGGACGGCGGATACCGGCATGTTCTGGTTCTTCAGCCAGGGTAACGTCGAGCTGATCGTCAAGGTGCTCGACGGCTGTGCCCTGAACGGCCACCGTTGGGTGCTGATGGGCGGCCTGACGGATGTCGGCGTCGAGATCATGGTGACGGACAGCGAGTCGGGCGAGGCGAAGATGTACGGGAGCCCGGGGGGCTCGCCGTTCGCGACCATGTTCGACGTGACCGCCTTCTCCTGCAGCGCCGGTCAGTAGGCAGGCATCGGCGAAGGCAGCGGGCGTCTCCGCTCTGCGGGGACGCCCAAGCTGCCGGCTCTACGGCGTGTATCGTCGGCCGTCCAAGGCGGCGGATTCACGCCGCATCGAACGCGGAGGTCGTCAGATGGGTCAAGGCGCGAACGTGTTGAAGTCGGTTCAACTGGGGCGGAAGTGCGGACTCCGGGTGTCGGAGTTGTGTCTGGGAACGATGAACTTCGGCGAACCGGGGCAGGGTCACCAGGGCGACTGGACCCTGCACATCGATGCGTCGCGCCCGATCTTCAGAGCGGCGATCGAGCACGGCCTGTTCTACTTCGATTGCGCCGACATCTACGGTATCGGCGCCTGCGAGCGGGTGGTCGGGTCGCTACTGCGCGAACTGCTGCCGCGCGATGAGTACGTGATCTCGACCAAGGTCTCCATGCCGATGGGCAGATCGCCGAACCAGGGCGGGCTGTCGCGCAAGCACATCATGGAGGGAGTCGACGGCTGCCTGAAGCGGCTCGGCCTCGACTACGTCGACCAGTTGATCATCCACCGCCACCCGCATGGAATCCCGGGTCAGGTCAAGGCGCCGATCGAGGAGTCGCTGGAGGCCCTGCACGACGTGGTCAAGGCCGGCAAGGCGCTGTACCTGGGCGCGTCGTCCATGTTCGCGTGGCAGTTCGTGGAACTCCAGATGACGGCCCAGCACAACGGCTGGACCGAGTTCGTCTCGATGCAGAACCACTACAACCTCGTGTACCGCGAGGAGGAGCGCGAGATGAACCCGTACTGCGCCCGGACGGGCGTCGCGCTGACGCCGTGGTCGCCGCTGGCGCGCGGCATCCTCACCGGCTCTTACAAGGGCAGCTTCGATGAGGGCGGCACCGACCGCTCGAAGGGCGGCGACCGGGCGCGCACGGAGGGGCTGTACCGCGGCGCTGCCACGTTCGACATCGCCGACCGCGTGGTCGAGGTGGCGAAGAAGTACGGCCGCACCCCGGCGCAGATCTCGCTCGCCTGGCTGGTGAACAAGCGCGAGGTCTGCGCGCCGGTCGTGGGCGTGTCGAAAGTCGGCCAGCTCGAGCAACTCGTCGAGGCCACGAAGATCGAACTCGACGCGGCCGATGTCGAGTACATGGAGGAGCTGTACCAGCCGGTGCAGAACCTGCTGGCGCTCGGCCACTCCTGAGGGGTTGCGGCCGCGCGCCGCTCCCGCTGCCGCGACGACGGCGCGGCGTACCCCCAAGCGCTATCGAGGAACTCGTCTCCCTGGGCCTCGAGGGTGCGGTCGCGAGATTCGTGGACTACGAGCAGGTAGACGACTCGGATCTTCCGCCCTTCGACGAGTCGGGGATCTGGGACGTTGGGATGGACCCGTTCCCGGCCAGCCGCGCCCAAGCGGTGCGGATCGGGCGCCGGGACGGAAGGGCGCTGGGCGTCGATGTGCTGGCCGAAGGGTCCTCGCGGCCGCTGCAGCCCGTGGTCGACAAGTTCTTCTACGGTCTGCGCAGCAACGTGCTGGAAACGCGGCGGCTGGCGTTGTGGTGGGGCGAGCGCGGCCCATCGTGAACAGCTCGAGCAACTTGCTCGACGCTCTACCTTGTGTTCAGTTCGCCGGAGTACCAGTTGGGCTGAGGCGCCGTGCGAACCAGGAATCAGAAGGGCCAGGAACCAAGGAGCCGATATGCCTGAACGACTACCCTGCGGCTGCTCGCGGCGCGACTTCCTGCGCCGGGGCCTCTACGGCATCGGCGTTGCTGCCGGCCTGCCGGCGGTGCTTGGCCGCACGTCCGCCGCGCTCGCGCTCGAGGAGTTGCAGAGCGGCGTCCCGGACGCGTCCCGGCGCATCCTCGTCGTGGTCGAGTTGTCGGGCGGCAACGACGGCCTGAACACGGTCGTCCCGTTCCGCAACGACGAGTACTACCGGGTACGACCGAACCTCGGTATCCGGCCGGAGCGCGTGATCGGGCTCACGGAGGAGGCGGGGTTCCATCCGTCGCTGACCGGCATGGAGCGCCTGTACAAGGAGGGGCGGATGGCGGTGGTCGAAGGCTGCGGCTACCCGAACCCCAGCCTCTCCCACTTCTCGTCGATGGGCTTCTGGCACACCGGCGTGCCGAACGGCGGCGAGGCCCTCGGCTGGCTCGGCCGCCTCGCCGACGATCACGGTCCAGACGGTACGCCGAACTACATCGTCAACGTGGCGAGGTCTCAGGCGCTCGCGGTGCGGAGCGCCCGCCACTCGCCCCTCGTCTTCGACGATCCGGGGCGTCTCCGCCGTCAGGGCACGCCGCAACAGAAGCGGGCGCTCGCACAGCTCGGCAGCGACGTGGCGAGCGGCAACGACGCCCTCGACTTCCTGCGCGGCACGGCCTCGAACGCCGCCTCGAGCGCCGCTCTCGTGCGCGATGCCTGGTCCGGCTACAGGACGCCGGTCGACTACGGCATCGGCGGGCTGGGCGCCGACCTGCGCAAGGTGGCGGCGCTGATCCAGGCGGAGCTGCCGACCCGGATCTACTACGTCAGCTTCCGTGGCGCCTCGTTCGACACCCACGTCCACCAGGCGGACACCCACGCCCGGCTGCTCATGTACATGTCCGACGCCGTGTCCGGTTTCCTGCGCGACATCGAGCGCCTGGACCGGGCCGACGACGTGGCCGTGCTCATGTTCACCGAGTTCGGGCGCCGGGTCGAGGAGAACGGAAGCCTCGGCACCGACCACGGCACCGCCGGCCCGATGTTCGTCGCCGGCACGGGCGTCGCGGGCGGCTTCTACGGCGACACGCCCAGCCTTACCGATCTCGACGACGGCAACCTGAAGATGACCACCGACTTCCGGCGCGTCTACGCGTCGATGATCGAGGGCTGGATGGGCATGGACGACGCCTCCGCCATCCTCAAGGGCAGGTTCCCGGCGCTGCCTGTGTTCGGCGTGACGTAGAGTTGGCGCCTCAGGTATGTCTGGATGCGACATGCCTGAAGTGACGCGGGGCGCTACGGGAGGTCGCCTACCCAGATGAACAAGCGCGATCTGTCGGAGCGCGACATCTGCACGAAGTTCATCACGTCCGCCCTGTGCAGGGTCGGATGGGACGAGATGAGAAACTTGGATGCTCTTGGCGTTGCGAGGGCCGGGGCATGACTCGCGTACCAGTAGCCCCGGAGATGCTGCGCTGGGCCTGCGAGCGCTCCGGTCGCGACGTCGCGGACCTCGCGGCCCGTGTTCCTCAGCTTCCGGCCTGGGTCCGAGGCGAGAGACAGCCGACGCTCAAGCAGTTGGAGAAGCTGGCCACGGCCACGCGGACGCCGTTCGGCTATCTATTCTTGGCCACGCCGCCGGAGGAGAATCTTCCGGTTCCCGACTTTCGGACCGTGTGGGGTGCTTCCCAGGCGAGACCGAGCCCCGACCTGCTGGACACGCTGTACAGCATGCAACGTCGCCAGCAGTGGCTCCGGGAGTGCTTCATCGAGAGCGACGTGGAACCGCTGTCGTTCGCTGGAAGCGCCCGCCTGACGGATGACCCGGCCTCCGTGGGTCGCGAGATGCGGCGAGCACTCGGTCTCGATGGCGGTTGGGCCGCGGGAGTGAGCACTTGGCAAGACGCCGTGAGCGAGCTCCGCCGCGCCATCGAGCAGGTCGGCGTGATGGCGGTGATCAACGGAGTAGTCGGGAACAACACGAGCCGGAAGCTGAGCGTGGAGGAGTTTCGCGGCTTCGCGCTTACGGATTCCTACGCGCCGTTGATCTTCGTGAACGGCGCTGACGCCAAGTCGGCGCAGATGTTCACCCTCGCTCACGAGCTGGCCCACATCTGGCTTGGCACGGAGGGCGTCTCCGGCTTCGAGTCCCTGTTTCCCTGCGGCTCGGATGTCGAGGACTGGTGCAACGCGGCCGCGGCTGAACTCCTCGTCCCTTCGGAGGAACTGGCACCTCGTTGGCACGAGGTGAAGAGGGGGCCAAGGCCGTTCGAGACGCTCGCCCGGGCGTTCAAGGTGAGTCCGGTCGTTGCCGCCCGCCGGGCCCTGGACCTGAGTCTTGTCGACCGCGACGCCTTTCGCGACTTCTACAAGGGGTACGTCAAACGTGATCTCGCGGGTGGCGCGAGGTCCGCCGGGGGCAACTTCTACAACAACCAGAACACTCGTGTCGGCGAGCTGTTCGCGTCTCACGTGCTCCGTGCGGCGATGGAGGGCCGCATCGGATTCAAGGAAGCCTACGACCTGACTGGCTTGCGTGGAGGAACCTTCCAGAAGTACGCGAGGCGACTGGGCGTGAATCTCCCATGACGAACGGCACGACCTACCTCGTGGACTCGGATGTGTTCATCACGGCGAAGAACCTGTACTACGCATTCGGCCTGTGCCCCGGGTTCTGGAAGAGCGTGCTGCACCACCACCGGAGGGGCCGGATCTTCAGCGTCGACAGGGTTCGAAGCGAACTTCTGGCGGGCACCGAGACAGAGGATCTCGTGCGGTGGGTCAAGGACGAAGTTCCACGGGAGTTCTTCCTCCCGGTGGATGCCGATGCTGTCGTGAGTGCCTACACGGAGATCATGATGTGGGTGCAGCGCCACGGGAGGTACTTCGACCACGCCAAGGCGAAGTTCGCCACGGGCGCGGACGGCTGGTTGGTCGCCTGCGCACGGGTTCAGGGCGCCGCCGTGGTCACGAACGAACGGGAGGCGCCGGAGTCCCGGAGGGAGATCAAACTGCCCGACGTGTGCGAGGAGTTCGGTGTGGAGCACCCCAACGTCTTCGAGATGCTTCGGGAGCTGGACGTCCAGTTCGACTGGGCGGAGGACCGTTGAGCGGCCCCCACGCCCGAAGGTCTGCGAGCTACCGGATCTCGACGTAGCGGGCGAGCCACTCCACCTCGTCGTCGTCGACGTACTTACCGATTTCGCGGTGGAACTGCGCCAGCGCGACGTAGGGGCGATACTCCTTGAACTCGCGGGTCATGCGCCGGCCGACGCCGGGGATGAGCCCGATTTCCTCGGAGGTCGCGTCGTTGAGGTCGATGGGGACCCAGAGGGCGCGGTAGATCTCGTCGTACGCGGCCTCGGCGACGTGGGGGGAGACCACGGCGTGGAGGTCCGCGGCGCGCAGGAAGGGGCGGGCCTCGAGGATCGCCGCGACCGCGTCACCGTCGAGACCGTCGACTCCGAGGAGCTCCTCCTCGCTGGCGAGGTTCGGGTTGAGGAGGCCCTGGTTGGCGCCGACTTGCGCTGTGGCGGGGATGGCGAGAGAGAACAGGACTGATGCGGCCCAGATCAGGTTGGGTCGATTCATCGTGAAGTCCTTCGCCCGATGGGCAGCGGGGGGGGGCCGGCGGCGTCCGCGGGGCTAGTCGTCCACGGCGGATTCGCCGCCGGCAGCCGGGTGCTGGAGGGCGATGAGTATACCGAGCAGGCCAAGCAGGATCATCGCTCCCGGCGCCAGTGCCGGCATCGCGCCACTGAGGCTCTCGGTGGCCAGTTCAAGGCCGCTGAAGTTGGGGTGGAGTTCCAGCTCGAACTCGACGTTGGACTGGAAGTGGAAGTAGACGCCGAGCACGCCGGCCGGAACGTACGCCACGAACAGAACCCGGAACGCCCGTACGGCTGCTCTCGACGGCCCTACCCTCAGCCAGACCCCGGCCAGCGTCCCACTCACCAGAAGCACCAGTGGGACCCACTGCTTCCAGTCGTCGTAGTGGTCCAACAAGTACAACTCCGCCAGGAGACCCACCGCCCCGAAGAGCAGGATGTACAACAGGTACCGCCGCCACGTTTCGATGATCACGTCGCTCCGAATCGCCTCCTCACGCCGACCCTACAGGCAGGCGAAATGGAGAGGACCGCCAACCGACAACGTCCAGCCCACGGAGGGCCGGGGGAGGGTCCCCAGCGGGCTCTGAACGAGCGACCCCACCCCTGACATTGGAACGGTGAATGGGACGAGAGAGGATTCTGGAGCCACACGAAGGGCGGCTACAGGGGGGCGCTCACGTCACGCCCGCCGTACTGCGCACGGGCCGGTTCTCACTCTGGAGCAGAACCACACGAGGCGTGTCACAGACGAATAGAATAGGTGATCCCGGCTCGGCGTTCGGCTCCGAAACGATTCGCCAGAGAACGAGCTTCATCGAGCTGGTTCGTCTGAGTGCCGTGCCTGTTCGGCATGGTCAGGTCCTCAAAGGGGCGCTATGTCCGAACTAAGCCTTGTACTGACCGAGAGATTCACCGAGGCTGATGCAACCGCGATTCGGGCGGCGCTCAATCGGCACTTGGGAGCCTCTAGCAATTGGTTTGGTCTGGCGCGCGGCGATCAGTTGATCGGTCGAATGGTTCGAAACGGTGGGGGGTTCTCTGATTGGACGGGGAGCGGTGGTTTCGGCAGGGTAGTTGACTCCTGTGCAGGCGGTTTCGGAGTCGGTTTCGGTGCTCAGGCAAGAGCCCGGTGGCGTGTTGGCGCCCGGTGTGTCAGGAGCCACCCGAAACGGCGCAGGTTGTAGACCAGATTCATCATGCCGACCTTGACTCGGGCCCGGTGCAGCCCGACGGTCCTTACGAGCTTGCCGCTCATGCCCTCCTGGTGGGCGAAGAGGGTTCAACCCTCGCTCGCACCCGCGACCGCTTGCGATTGGCGTTCAGGGAGCGAGCCGAAAGCGGGCGGTTGCGTTGCGCCTTGCGGTGAATCCGGCTGCGGTAACCGGCCTTGGCCAGCATCTGCTCATGCTCCTTGCTCCGATACGCGCTGTCGGCCCAGACATCACCGCTCGTGTTCGTCTCGTCGAGCAGTTGCTCGAATACTTGGCTGTCGTGGCGGGCAGCGTCCGTTACCTCGTAGCGACGGACGAGACCGTGGGCGCGGTCCACGCTGACGTGGTTCTTGTAGCCGTACTCCGAAACCCCGTGTTTCTTGGTCCAGCGGGCATCCACGTCCTTGTGGCGGCGCTTGCGCGCCCTGTACCCCTGAGCTTCGATCTGCAACGACAGTTCCTCGAACAACTCCTCGATCGCCCCTCCAAGCCCCAGGTTCTCACGAAAGCGCCAGATCGTCTTCGCGTCCGGCACACGGTCCTCCGGCTTCAGACCCAGGAACCGGCAGAAGGAGTACCGATCCCTGATCTGGAACTCCGTCTGATCGTCGCTCAGGTTGTAGAGCTGTTGCAGAACCAGGATCTTGAACATCAGCACCCGGTCGTACTCCTTGCGGCCAGCATTGCTCTTCCGAGGCTTCGCCAAAGCCCTCTCCAGAACCGGCCTGAAGACCTCCCAGCTCACCAGACCGGCCACCCTCACCAGCGGATCGCCCAGACCGTCCAGCTTGCTGTACCTGTCGTCCAAATCGAAGAAACCAGGCTGCGACATCCCAAACCCCCTCCCTCACACCAACCGACCGGATCTTCTCAAACAACGACCCGACTGGCAATTATGAGAGCCTCCCTGGCATGCATGTATTGGCCCTACCAGATGGGTCTGGCGCGACGGAGCCTTCCTGGTGAGACTCTGAATTGGGCCGGTCTCGGTTGGACAGTTGCCTGACCGGGAGCGACTTGGAGTCGAACGGGCAGCCGGAAAGCGCTGGACGCGGCTGACCGCCGCGTTGACCTCTTGGGCTTTACCGGGTTTTTCCTTTTCCTGAGGAAGATGCCTGGGGCGAATTCGGCGTAGGCCGGGTGCGCACCGAGTGGCGTTGAGAGCGCTTCAGTCCCTGGCTGCCTGGCGGGCAGGCAGACGAACCGGCGGAAAGCCGACCAAAAGAGGGGCAACAAATGAGTTGTATCGGGCGCGTGGCGTCGGGTGTGGTGGTGGGGTGCGTGTTGGTGTTGGGTGGGGCGGGGGCTGGTTTCGGACAGATCGTCATCAACGAGATCATGTACGACCCGACTGTGTCGGGCGACATCAACGGCGAGTGGTTCGAGCTCTACAACGCCGGCGCAACGCTCGTCGACATCAACGGCTGGGAGATCAGGGACGATGAGACTGAGGGTGACCCGAATGACACCGAGAGGCACACGATCAGCAACGCCGGAGGGCTGAGCATCGCGTCGAAGGGGTTCCTCGTGCTGGGCCGCAACTCGGACAAATCCCAGAACGGCGGCGTGACCGTCCACTACGTGTACTCAACCGTGAGTCTCAGCAACAGCACCGACGGCCTGATCCTGGCGGACACCAACGGCGATGTGCAGGACAAGGTCGTCTGGGGCAGAGCGAACGACTTTCCGGATCCCTCGAACAGCGCCTCCATCGCGCTCAAGGGGGCGGCGGGCACTCCGGGCGTTGATCCGTCGGGCAACACTCTGAACAACAACATGGGCTCGAACTGGTGCATCTCGACGAAGCCGATCAAGGGGGGCGTCGACGCCGGCACGCCCGGCGGGGAGAACAGCGACTGCCTGATCACTCCGGCATACACCGGAGAGATCTGGGGTATCCAGGGCAGCGGCGCCGTGTCGCCTCACGTCAGAGCGGAGTCGGTGACGACGAACGACAATGTCGTCACCGCGGTCGGGGCCGGCGGCTTCTTCATGCAGACGCCCGCCAGCAGCAGCGACAACGATCCGGACACATCGGACGGCATCTTCGTGGTGCATTCCGGTTCGCCGACCGTCGTCGTCGGCGACCAGGTCGATGTGATCGGCACGGTGGAGGAGTTCTTCGGTTTTACCCGGTTCGCCTCCGGGGCCACGGTCACGATGGACGGGAGCAACCAGCCGTTGCCGGCTTTCGTGGAGTTCAATGAGAGTCGTCCGGCGAAGAGTCCAGCTTCGGCGAACTGCGCCATGGAGCCGGAGTGCTACGAGGGCATGCTGATCCGGATCGAAAGCGGCACGGTATTGAGCGGCAGCCAGTACTTCGGTTCCGACAATATCGCCGAGATGTACATCAGGCCCGGGTCCGGGCGGGCCTTTCGCGACCCGGGCGTCCGCTACCCCGGCATTAGAGGCCGGCCGGGTATCCCCGTCTGGGACGGGAACCCGGAAGTGTTCGAACTCGACCCGGACAAGCTGGGACAGCCCAACGTGTCGTGGTTGCCGGGCGCGACGTTCTCCGCCGCCGGGGCGCTCGGTTACGAGTTCGGAGGTTACGAACTGTGGGCGACTGGACACCGTCTGCGAGGTGGAGGCATTGTCCTGCCGCAGGCGGTGCGCTCCAAGGCGGGAGGCGAAGTCACGGTGGCGTCGTTCAACATGCTGAACCTGGAGGAGGACGATGCGGACCTGAGATACCAGAAGCTGTCGCTCTACATTCGCGAGGTGCTTGGTTCGCCCGACGTGATCGGCGTACAGGAGGTCTACCTGCAGGCGGCGCTCGCCAAGCTGGCCACCCAGATCAGCACCGACGACTCGAATGTCGTCTACACCGCCCATGTCGTGCAGACGGCCAATAGGCAGGCGGTCGGCTTCCTGGTGCGCTCGGGCGTAACGGTCGAGGCGGGAAGCCCGACGGAACATGGTTCTGGAGAGACCTTCGTCGATCCCCGAGACAACTCGAACGACAACGTCCACGACCGTCTGCCGCTCATGCTCAAGGCGTCCGTGGGCGACTTTGCGTTCACGGTGATCAACATCCACAACCGTTCCTTGATCGATACCGACGACCCGGGCAGGGGCGTGTGGGTGCGCGCCAAGCGTCTGGCGCAGGCGCAGTCCGTGGCCAGACTCGTGCAGCAGCAGAACGCCACCGGCGCCAAGGTGATCGTCGTCGGCGACTACAACGCGTACCAGTTCACCGACGGTTACGTCGACGTCGTCGGCCAGATCAAGGGCAGCCTGAGGCCGAGCCGGAACCTGCTCTCGGGGCCGGACCTGGTCCAGCCGAACCTGTGCAACCTGGTCGACGGCCTGCCGGCGGCGGAACAGTACTCCCTCCTCTTCCTAGGGACCGCGCAGGCGCTCGACCACGCCCTGGTGAACCGGCCGATGTCGCGGCATGTCGTCGAAATGCAGTATGGCCGAGGCAACCTCGACGCCGCCGGGGTGAACCGGGAGACCGCCAACGCTCTGGCGTCCTCGGACCACGACGGCTTCGTCGTCTTCCTCTCGACCACGGATCGGGGCCGCTCGGTTTGCCCGGTGGGCCAGGAAGACGGGCCCGACGGCGGCGGCGGAGGTGTCCCGCCGCCAAGCGGGACGGCCGACCTCGACATCGACGCGGAAAGCCAGATCGTCTCAGCCAGCAGGGTCCGCTACAGCGTCAGCATCGAGAACGCGGGCCCCGACACCGCTCGCGACGTCGTGGTCACGAGTTCCTTTACCGGGCGAGTCGCCTCGGTCGTGGCGACGACCTCTGGCTGCGACGAGGATCCGGATGGCGTGCCGGAGTGCAACCTGGGCGACATCGTGGCCGGCGATTCGGCCTCCTTCACCATCGATGTCGATACGGGTGGGGCTAGCGAATCCTCGCTCAGGTACAACGGTTCCGTGGGCAGCGAAACGATGGATCCGACGCCCAGGGACGACGATGTCGATGTTGCCCAGCCGCTTGGGCCGCCGAACGCCCCGACCGACCTCGCCGCCACCGCGATCAGTTCGACGGAGATCGAACTCCGGTGGCAGGACCACTCCAGTGTCGAAACGGGGTTCGACGTCTTCCTGCAGGGTCCGGGCGACTCGAAGCTGCGGTTGATCGGTTCCGTTCCCGCGAACACGACGTCCACGGTCGTCGACGACTTGGTGCCCGACATCGAGTACAACTTCGCGCTCGAGGCCCGCAACGGACCGCTGCGCTCCGAGCGAACGCCGAAGTCCACCGCGACGACGTGGTTCTCGGACGCTGCCCGTTGCCGCGAGGACGATGTGCTCTGCCTCGGGAGCTTCGAGGTCGAAGTGGAGTGGAACGACGGCAAGGGCAAGGTTGGCCGAGGCATGGCCGAGCGGTTGACCGCCGAGAGCGGCGACTTCTGGTTCTTCCATCCGGCAAACATCGAGCTGGTGATCAAGGTGCTCGACGGCTGCCAGGCCAACGGTCACTACTGGGTGTTTGCCGCCGGTCTGACGAACGTTGAAGTGACGACGACGATTCGCGACCTCAAGAGCGGCCTCGAGATGAGCTGGACGAATCCCCAGGGCACGCTGTTCGAACCGATTGGGGATACGTCGGCGTTCGCCACCTGCGGCGAGGCGCCCAGTTCAAGCGGCGCGAGCCGGATCGTGCTCAGCGGCGCTCCGAAGGGCCGGGCCGCCGAGTTGTACCTAGCGAGCCTGACCCAGGCCGATCGGGTCGGCATGGCCAGCAGCGCCTGTACGGCGAGCGAGACGGCGCTCTGTCTGCAGAGCTCGCGCTACGAGGTGAGGGCGAACTGGCAGACCGGCGAGCGAAGCGGCGCCGCGACGGTCATTCCCCGGACGGCGGATACCGGCATGTTCTGGTTCTTCAGCCAGGGTAACGTCGAGTTGATCGTCAAGGTGCTCGACGGCTGTGCCCTGAACGGCCACCGTTGGGTGCTGATGGGCGGCCTGACGGATGTGGGCGTAGAGATCATGGTGACGGACAGCGAGTCGGGCGAGGCGAAGATGTACGGGAGCCCGGGGGGCTCGCCGTTCGCGACCATGTTCGACGTGACCGCCTTCTCCTGCAGCGCCGGTCAGTAGGCAGGCATCGGCGAAGGCAGCGGGCGTCTCCGCTCTGCGGGGACGCCCAAGCTGCCGGCTCTACGGCGTGTATCGTCGGCCGTCCAAGGCGGCGGATTCACGCCGCATCGAACGCGGAGGTCGTCAGATGGGTCAAGGCGCGGCCGGCAAGGCGCTGTACCTGGGCGCGTCGTCCATGTTCGCGTGGCAGTTCGTGGAACTCCAGATGACGGCCCAGCACAACGGCTGGACCGAGTTCGTCTCGATGCAGAACCACTACAACCTGGTCTACCGGGAGGAAGAGCGGGAGATGAACCCGTACTGCGCCCGGACGGGCGTCGCGCTGACGCCGTGGTCGCCGCTGGCGCGCGGCATCCTCACCGGCTCTTACAGGGGCAGCTTCGATGAGGGCGGCACCGACCGTTCGAAGGGCGGCGACCGGGCGCGCGCGGAGGGGCTGTACCGCGGCGCGGCCACGTTCGACATCGCCGACCGCGTGGTCGAGGTGGCGAAGAAGTACGGCCGCACCCCGGCGCAGATCTCGCTCGCCTGGCTGGTGAACAAGCGCGAGGTCTGCGCGCCGGTCGTGGGCGTGTCGAAAGTCGGCCAGCTCGAGCAACTCGTCGAGGCCACGAAGATCGAACTCGACGCGGCCGATGTCGAGTACATGGAGGAGCTGTACCAGCCGGTGCAGAACCTGCTCGCGCTCGGGCATTCCTGAGGGGCCCCGGCGCGGCAGGCTGATACCGACCAACTCACCGCTTTGCGTTCGCGCGTCGCGCCGTCTGCCGCGATGTCGGCGCGGAGAGCCCCAGGCGCTATCATCGGCACCGGTCTTCGCACTCTGAAGAAGGGGGAACCCGGTTGCAGCATCGCGCCCTTCCAGGAATCCGCGCGGCAGCGCTGGTCGCCTGCGCGCTTTCACTCGCGGCGCCGGCGTCAGGCGCGCCGGTCGACTCCGCGGTGCACGCCTGGATCGGCGACCTGGAACCTCTGGCTGAAGGGGAGTTCGGCTACGAGCAGGCGGCGCATCTCCTGGAACGCGCCGGTTTCGGCGGCACGCCGGCGCAGATCGAGGAGTTCGTCTCCCTCGGCCTCAAGGGTGCGGTTTCCCGGCTCGTGGACTACGAGCAGGTAGACGACTCGGGTCTTGCGCCATTCGACGGATCGGGGATCTGGGACGTTGGGATGGACCCGTTCCCGGCCAGCCGCGCCCAGGCGGTGCGGATCGGGCGCCGGGACGGAAGGGCGCTGGGCGTCGACGTGCTGGCCGAAGGGTCCTCGCGTCCGCTGCAGCCCGTGGTCGACAAGTTCTTCTACGGTCTGCGCAGCAACGTGCTGGAAACGCGGCGGCTGGCGCTGTGGTGGGGCGAGCGCATGGTGACGACGCCGCGGCCGCTGGAAGAGAAGATGACCCTCTTCTGGCACGACCACTTCGCGACTTCCGAAGTCAAGGTCCGCGACGTCCGCAAGATGCACCTGCAGAACCGGACCCTGCGCGCCCACGCCACCGGCGACTTCCGCAGCCTGGTGCTCGCGGTCATGCGCGACCCGGCGATGCTCGTCTACCTGGACAACCGGGAGAACGTGAAGGACCACCCGAACGAGAACTTCGGCCGCGAACTGCTCGAGCTGTTCACGATGGGGGTGGGGAACTACCGCGAACAGGACATCCGGGAGGCTTCGCGGGCCTTTACCGGCTGGACCAACGACGTGCTCGACTTCCGGTTCGACGCCGAACTCCACGACGACGGCGCCAAGACCTTCCTGGGTCGCGAGGGAAACCTCGGTGGTGAGGCCGTGCTCGACGTCATTATCGAGCAGCCGGCAACCGCCGAGTTCATCGCCGGCAAGCTCTACCGCTACCTGGTTTGCGAGGACCTGGCGCCCGCGCTCCAGGCGGAATTGGGTCGCCGCCTGCGGGAGTCCGGGTACGAGTTGAAGGCTTTGCTGCGAACGATCCTCTCGTCGCGGGACTTCTACAGTCCGCCGTCGGTCGCCACGCAGATCAAGAGTCCGGTCCAGCTTGTCGTCTCGACCTATCGCAAGCTCGGCGCCACGACCGCGCCGACGGTGCCGGACATGAACAGCCTCACCGGCCGCCTCGGGCAGCAGTTGCTCTATCCGCCGAACGTCGCCGGCTGGGCGGGCGGACGGACCTGGATCACGCCGGCGACCCTGCTCGAGCGCGGCAACGCGATGCGCTCCGTGCTCTTTTCGCCCAAGCTCGAAGAGTTCGGACATCCGGACCGGCGCATGCCGGGCATCTACCGGCAGGTCGGCGAGCGGCTGGCGCAGGGCATGACGATCACGGCGGCCACGAAGCAGGGCGATGCCGCCTCGAACGCCATGGCCGACGCCGACGAGGAGTACAACACGCGCTACGGCGGCTACCGCGGCTACGCGATGGCCTACGAACGGGTCAAGCTGGTTCCGCGCCACGTCCTGGACGTGGACCTGCGGGCGATGGTGCTGGCTGCGGGAGCGACCGACGCGGCGGGGGCGGTCGATCATCTGCTGCGCCGGTTCCTCCGTGTGCCGGTGACCGAGCCGGGCCGCCGGGCGCTGGTGGACTACCTTGCAGCGGAACTCGATTCGACCGGGCTGGACGAAGAGGCGGAGGGAGCGCCGGCGAAGGTGGAGAGGGCGCTCCGCTCGACGCTCTACCTTGTGTTCAGTTCGCCGGAGTACCAGTTGGGCTGAGGCGCCGTGCGAACCAGGAATCAGAAGGGCCAGGGACCTAGGAGCCGATATGCCTGAACGACTACCCTGCGGCTGCTCGCGGCGCGACTTCCTGCGCCGGGGCCTCTACGGCATCGGCGTTGCTGCCGGCCTGCCGGCGGTGCTTGGCCGCACGTCCGCCGCGCTCGCGCTCGAGGAGTTGCAGAGCGGCGTCCCGGACGCGTCCCGGCGCATCCTCGTCGTGGTCGAGTTGTCGGGCGGCAACGACGGCCTGAACACGGTCGTCCCGTTCCGCAACGACGAGTACTACCGGGTACGACCGAACCTCGGTATCCGGCCGGAGCGCGTGATCGGGCTCACGGAGGAGGCGGGGTTCCATCCGTCGCTGACCGGGATGGAGCGCCTCTACAAGGAGGGGCACATGGCGGTCGTCGAAGGTTGCGGCTACCCCAACCCCAGCCTCTCCCACTTCTCTTCGATGGGCTTCTGGCACACCGGCGTGCCGAATGGCGGCGAAGCCCTTGGCTGGCTCGGCCGCTTCGCCGACGACCACGGTCCCGACGGCACGCCGAACTACATCATCAACGTCGCCCGTTCGCAGTCGCCCGCGGTGCGCGCCGCTCGCCATTCGCCCCTGGTGTTCGACGATCCGGGACGCTTGCGGCGTCAGGGTACGCCGCAGCAGAAGCGGGCGCTCGCGCAGCTCGGCAGCGACGAGGCGAGCGGCAACGACGCCCTCGACTTCCTGCGCGGTACGGCCTCGAACGCCGCCACGAGCGCGGCTCTCGTGCGCGACGCCTGGTCGGGCTACAAGACACCGGTCGACTACGGCATCGGCGGGCTGGGCGCCGACCTGCGCAAGGTGGCGGCGCTGATCCAGGCCGAGTTGCCGACCCGGATCTACTACGTCAGCTTCCGCGGCAACTCCTTCGATACCCACGTCCACCAGGCCGACACCCACGCCCGGCTGCTCATGTACATGTCCGACGCGGTGGCTGGTTTCGTGCGCGACATCGGGCGCATGGGCCGCGCCGACGACGTCGCCGTGCTCATGTTCACCGAGTTCGGGCGCCGGGTCGAGGAGAACGGGAGCCTCGGCACCGACCACGGCACCGCCGGTCCCATGTTCGTCGCCGGCACGGGCGTCGCGGGCGGCTTCTACGGCGACACGCCCAGCCTTACCGACCTGGATGACGGCAACCTGAAGATGACCACCGACTTCCGGCGCGTCTACGCGTCGATGATCGAGGACTGGATGGGCATGGACGACGCTTCGGCCATCCTCAAGGGCGACTTCGAGGCGCTGCCTGTGTTCGGCGTGACGTAGAGTTGGCGCCTCAGGTATGTCTGGATGGGACATGCCTGAAGTGACGCGGGGCGCTACGGGAGGTCGCCTACCTAGCTGGTCAGCCAGCTCGTTCGAATCCGACCGTTAGCCGCGTTCCGGTCGCTTCCGCGTAGCGCCGCAACGTCGCGAAAGACGGCGACACCCGGCCCCCTTCCAGCCGCGCGATCGCCGATTGGGTCGTGCCGAGCCGTTCGGCCAGTTCCGCCTGCGTCAGCTTCGCCGCAGTACGGGCGCGGATCATCGCCTCGATCAACGCATACTCGCTGTCGGCACTGGCGTACTCCTCCCGAAACGCCGGCTCCTCCATCAAGCGCACCTTCAGATCCTTCAGCTTCGTCATGGTGTCACCTCTCCGATCCTCATAGCGTATCCGCTATGCCGACGCGTGGGAGCTCTAACGGATCTCGACGTAGCGCGCGAGCCGCTCCACCTCGTCGTCGTCGACGTACTTGCCGATCTCGCGCCGGAACTGGGCCATCGCCTCGTAGGGGCGGTACTCCTCGAACTCGTGGCGCATGCGACGACCGACGCCGGGGATGCTGAGGATGTCGTCGCCGGGGGCGGTGTTCAGGTCGATGCGGACGTAGACGTACTGGGCGAGTCGCGCGACTTCGTCGTCGTCGACGTACTTGCCGATTTCGCGGTGGAACTGCGCCAGCGCGCTGTAGGGGCGGTACTCCTCGAACTCGTGGGTCATGCGACGGCCGACACCGGGGATCAGGCCGATCTCCTCGGAGGTCGCGTCGTTGAGGTCGATGGGAACCCAGAGGGCGCCGTAGATGTCGTCGTATTGGTCCTCCGTGACGTGAACGGAGACCACGGCGTGGAGGTCCGAGGCGCGCAGGAAGGGGCGGCCTTCGACGATCGCCGCGACCGCGTCACCGTCGAGACCGTCGACTCCGAGGAGTTCCTCCTCGCCGGCGAGGTTCGGGTTGAGGAGGCCCTGGTTGGCGCCGACCTGTGCGGCGGCGGGAATGGAGGAGATCAACAGGACCGTTGTAGTCCACATTAGGGCCAAGCGTTTCATCTCGAGATTCGTCCTCGTGTTGCTAGTGGGTTAGTTGTGCGGGACGGCAGGGTCCGCCGTGTCGCCGTCGGGCGACGTGGCGGCGGAGCCACCGCCGGCCGCGGGGTGCTGGAGGGCGATCAGTGTACCCAGCATGCCGAGGAGGATCATCGCGCCCGGAGCCAGTGTCGGCATGGCGCCGCCGAGGCTTTCCTTGACGAGTTCAAAACCGCTGGAATCCGGATGGACTTCGAGTTCGAACTCGACGTTGGACTGGAAGTGAAAGTAGACGCCAAGCAGACCCGCCGGCAGGTAGGCGGCTAGCAGAACCCGGAAAGTCCGCACTGCCGCGACGGATGGACGCGTTGCCAACCACAAGCCGGATGTGGCGCCGGTTGCCAGGAGCACGAGCGGAATCCACTGCTTCCAGCCATCGTAGTGATCCAGCAGGTACAACTCCGCCAGCAAACCCACCGCCCCGAAGAGCGAGATGTACAGCAGGTACCTTCGCCAGCTCTCGATGTTCACGTCGCGCCGAATCGCCCCCTCAGGCCGACCTCATGGTCCGGGTCACCGCCGCCGGCAAGGCCCGATGGCTCTGGCGAGGCGTCGTCAAGGGGAAGCGGATTGAGGTCGGCATTGGGTCGACCCGGTTCCGGTCGCTCAAGGAAAGCTCGGGAGGTCGCCTTGGAGCATACGCGAACCGCCCGATTGGGCGGCGATCGCGGGGCGGCCGTATTCGTCTTGTGTGCCTGTGCGCGTCTTGTGTGCCTGTGCGCGTCTTGTGTGCCTGTGCGCGTCTTGACACTACCCCCGGCAGCGTCTACATTCCGGGTCATGCGTCTGCGGAGAGTCGCCAAGCGGCTCGTCCTTCGGAGCCCAAGGCTCCAAGGCCCAGACGCTTTTCTTCGCCTACTTTCTCGGGGCCGCCGTGCACCTATGCTATCTCGACGAGTCCGGCACAACCGGAACTAGCACCGGTGACCCCACCCACTTTGTCCTCGCCGGCATTTCCATCCCGATCTGGCACTGGCGGGACGCCGACCGCGAAGTCTCGCGGGTGCTGAGCAGGTATGGCTTGGCCGACGCCGAACTCCACACAGCCTGGATGCTAAGGAAGTACCTTGAACAGTCGAGAATTCCCGACTTCGAGCAGTTCGGCCCTGCCGGTCGGCGTCGCGAGGTAAAGCGCCGCAGGAACAGCGAGCTGTCGCGCCTTGGGGGCTCGGCCAACAACGTTCGCCGAAACCGCGCCCGCAAGCTCCACCGCAACACCGACCCCTACGTGCACCTCACCTGGGACGAGCGCCGCCAAGCCGTGCTCGATGTTGCCGAGACGGTGTCGAACTGGGGATTCGCTCGCCTGTTCGCCGAATGCGTGGACAAGTCACACTTTGATCCGGTGCGGTCTCCGAGGTCAATCGACGAACAGGCGTTCGAGCAGGTCGTCTCCCGTTTCGAGAGGTACCTCCAGAACGTTCGCCCGCGTGCCTCCGGTCCCCAGCGCAACCACGGGTTGCTGGTCCACGATAACAACGAGACTGTGGCCCGGAAGCACACCCGCATGATGCGCTCCTTCCATGCCGCCGGGACACTTTGGACGAGGGTCCACTGCATCATCGAGACACCCATGTTCGTTGACAGCGAGCTGACCCGCATGATCCAGATCGCCGATCTCTGCGCGTACGCATTGCGCCGCTACCTCGAGAACGACGAGAGCTGGCTGTTCCAACCGATCTTCGGCCGCGCCGACCGGATCGGCGAAGTTGCCGTGGGCGTTCGCCACTTCAGCCCACCAGGATGCGACTGCGCCGTTTGTGAGGCACACGAGCCCTGACTACAGGGTCCCTCCCCGTAACCTCGACCACCGACTCGGCGGGGTTGCTGACGTGCTGGAGACTTCAACCGACGCTAACTTCCACGTCCCGGACTGAGCCTTACTCTCACCGACGCGGTAGCGAACAGGAATCCTAGCCCGAAGTTCTGGGGCCTGAGCGTCGCGGATCGTTGCCGCGCCTAGGGTTCTTGGGTTTTCGGGCTGCATCGTGTACCCATGTCGCGCGACGACGCGGCCTCGGGACACTCCTCGACCGCCGACCCTCGCACGAACGGGCGCTCGCGCTCGCCATGATCATCGCCCGCATCGTCGAACCTCGTTCCAAGCTCGCCACCGCACGCGGACTCTCAAGCGAGACCACGACCCACACCCTCGGCGAGGAACTCGGAATCGAGGAGGCGGGCGCCGACGAGCTCTACAGCGCCATGGATTGGCTGCTCAAGCGGCAGGAACGCATCGAGCGACGGTTGGCCAAACAGCACCTCGAAGACGGTTCCCTCGTCTTGTGCGACGTGACTTCGGTCTACTTCGAGGGCGCGAAGTGCGCCCTCGCCCGGCGCGGGTACTCCAAGGACGGCAAGCCGGGCAAGCCCCAGATCGTCTTCGCGCTGCTCTGCGACCGGGACGGATGCCCGGTCGCGGTGGAGGTCTTCGAAGGCAACACCGCCGATCCCGGCACGTTGAGCGCCCAGGTGCAGAAGCTCAAGGAGCGCTTCTCGCTCGACCGCATGATCATGGTCGGCGATCGGCGCCTGCTCACCAGCGCCCGCATCCGCGAGGACCTCGAACCCGGCGGTCTGTCCTGGATCACCGCCCTGCGCGCGCCGGCGATCCGCACGCTGGTGCAGCAAGGCCACCTGCAACTGTCGATCTTCGACGAACGGGACTTGGCCGAAGTGAGCGCCCCCGAGCTGTACCCCGCAGAGCGGCTGATCGTGTGCCGGAACCCGCTCCTGGCAGCCAGGCGGCGCCGCAAGCGCGAGGAGCTTCTCGACGCCACCGAGCGCAAGCTTGAGGCCGTCGCCGAAGCGACGAGGCGCTCACAGCGCCCCCTGCGGGGCAAGGACAAGATCGCCGCCCGCGCCGACCGCGCCCTGCGCGCCCACAAGGTCGGCAAGCACTTCGACACCGAGATCGAAGAAGACGGCTTCCGCTACTCCCGCAAGCTGGCGCAGATCGCCGAAGAGGCCGCCCTCGACGGCTTCTACGTCATCCGCACCAACGTGTCCGAAGCCGACCTCTCGGCGCCGGAGGCGGTCCGGGCCTACAAGAGCCTCAGCCGCGTCGAGCGCGCCTTCCGCAGCTACAAGAGCGTCGACCTCAAGGTCCGCCCCGTCCACCATCGTCTGGCCGACAGAGTGCGAGCCCACGTCTTTCTGTGCATGCTCGCCTACTACGTCGAGTGGCACATGCGACGCCTTCTCGCTCCCTTGCTCTTCGACGACGACGACCCAAGGGACGAACGCTCCTCGCCCGTCCAGCCGGCTCGACGGTCCCAGGCAGCCCGCGCCAAGGCGAGCCGCAGGCGCACACCGGAAGGACTACCCGTCCACAGCTTCCAGACACTGCTCGACGACCTCTCCACACTGACCCGAAATCGCGTCCGAATGCAGGGCCAGGAGAACGCCGCCGCGGATGTCCTGGCCAGACCGACACCCCTCCAGGCCGAGGCATTCAGCCTCCTCAACCTCCGACCTTGACCAACCGTACCCAGTAGACAACACTCCCAAATCCCAAGTTTGCCCCGTCACTACAGCGAATTTCACGCATCGGACCGCAGAACTTCGGCCTAGAGGCGAGCGACCGCAGAGTTGTCTCCGAGTGCGTTGTCGAGGAGCCTGAGCAATGCTCGGGCTGCGCTCGTTGGCCGCTCAATCGGGGGCGACCTCCCAGATACCGCCTCGATCACGGACCGTGTAGGTGTAGCCGCTGCAAGTGATGCGGTAACGAGGCTTTCCGAAGAGCGGCTCGTATGTTTCAGGGGCGTACTCGTCACAGACGTACCCGTAGGAGCGGATCACGGGAGCTAGCTCAATGCCGATTTCGCGCATCCGTTCAGCGTGCCGTTGGCGTTCTCGCTCACGCCTCACTTCACGTTCCGCTTCGCGTTGGCGCTCGGCTGCCGAGGGTCCGCAACCGGACAGAACCGCGCAGGCAGCAAGGGCCAACAGAGGGATGCGAACGCTCACGCCCGCAATCCTAACCTCGGCAATCGCTTCCCATAAGTAGCCTTGTTTCACAGTCACCCAGAACGTGGCGGGGCGCGATCGGGAAGGCGAGCGGTTGAGAACTCCTAGGAACTGGTGCCAACTCGGAGCACGGAGGTCCGCGATCTCGTATGCGGGGCCATGTTGGGGGACAGGCCCTGACCGTTGTTCCCCTCAAGTACCTGCGTTTCCTGCTACTTCGCCAGACTGCGAGCGGTAAGAAGTGAGCGCTCCCGTCCCACCAACCCAACAAGCGGGAACGGCCGATGGGGACCCTTCCCCGGCCCCTCCGTGGGCGGGTGCGCAGCGTTCCGCTCAGGGCGCCTCGCTGGCAGCCTGCTCGTCGGCGAGCATGTTCCGGCGGTGCAACACGTAGGCCTTGATCAACGCCACGTCGTCGCGGTCGAGGACGGGGGAGAAGTCGGGCATGCCGAGGTCGACGAGGGCGCCCTCGATCAGGGCCGCTTCGTAGGAGTCGAAGACCCGCTGGGACGATTGGCGGAGATCCGGCGTGACGCCTCCGGACACTGCCCCGTAGCCGTGGCAGACCAGGCAGTACTGGTTGAACAGCCGCCGTCCGGCGTCGATGTCCCCGGTCGAGGCGCCGTGGTCGACTCGGGTGACGCGGGTCTCGCGGCGCTCCTGCCGCTCGATCGGTCGGCCGGTCGCGCCGAGGGCATAGACCACGATGCGACCCTCGCTCTCGACCGCCTGCCGGGCCGAACGCGTGCCGACAGTGCCGAAGGCGCCGCCCCAGCCGGACATCACAGCGATGTACTGGGTGCCGCCGCTCTCGAAGGTGATCGGCGGGGCGATCACGCCGCTGCCGGTGTAGCTCTCCCAGAGCTTCTCGCCGTCGTCGGCGCGGTAGGCGGTCAACTGGCCGAACGGCGTGCCCTGGAAGACCAGGTTGCCGGCGGTGGCGAGCGTGCCGCCGGACCACGGCATGGTGTACTGCACGCGCCAGGCCTCGCGCTGGGCCACGGGATCCCAGGCCAGCAGGTGTCCGGAAAGCATGGCCGGCGGCGCGTCCTCGGCCAGCATCTGTCCGGTGAGGCCGGTCGCCTCGATCACCGCCTGGGGAATGTCCTCGGGCGCGGCCGGGCGCACGCCCAGGTTCCACTGGCCCGGGGTGTACTCGAAGTCCGGGTCGGGGACGTAGAAGTTCGACATCTCCATCGCCGGGATGTAGACGAGGCCGGTATTCGGGCTGAACGCCATCGGGTGCCAGTTGTGCCCGCCGAGCGGTCCGGGGGATACGGCGACCGTCTGGTCGGTGTAGCGGGCGCCGGCGAGCTCGACCGGACGGCCGGTCGCAAGGTCGACGTGGCTGGCCCAGGTCACGGTGACGAACTCCTCGGCCGAGATCAGCTCACCGGTGCGCCGATCGAGGACGTAGAAGAAGCCGTTCTTCGGCGCCTGCATCAGGACCTGGCGTACGCGGCCGCCGATCTGCAGTTCGGCCAGCATGATCGGCTGGGTGGCGGTGTAGTCCCAAGTGTCGCCGGGCGTCGTCTGGTAGTGCCAGACGTACTCGCCGGTGTCGGGGCGGAGCGCCACGATCGACGACAGGAACAGGTTGTCGCCGCCGCCGGGACTGCGGAGGTTCCGGTCCCACGGCGCGCCGTTGCCGACGCCGATGTAGAGCAGGTCGAGTTCCGGGTCGTAGACGATCGAGTCCCACACCGTGCCGCCGCCGCCGCCGGTCCACCACTCGCCGGTCCAGGTCTCGGCGGCCATGCGCATCGCCTCGTTCTCGAAGCCGTCGGCCGGGTTGCCGGGCACGGTGTAGAAGCGCCAGGCCAGCTCGCCGGTCTCCGCGTCGTAGGCGTCGACGTAGCCGCGCACGCCGTACTCGGCGCCGCTGTTGCCGATGATCACCTTGCCCTTGGCGATCCGGGGCGCGCCGGTGATCGTGTACATCGAGTCCTCGGGCACGGTCATCGTCGACCAGGCGAGTTCTCCGTACTCGGCGTCGATGGCGATCAGCCGGCCGTCGAGGGTGGCGGAGATCACCTTGCCGCGGTAGAGCGCGGCGCCGCGGTCGACCGCGTCGCAGCAGGTCTTCATCGCGATGGAGCGCGGCACCTCGGGGTCATAGGTCCACAGCGGTTCGCCGGTGACCGCGTCGAGCGCGTAGATCATGTTCCAGGCGCCGGTCGCGTACATCACGCCGTCGACGATCAGGGGCGTGGCCTCGAGGCCGCGCTTCGTGTTCGTCTCCATGACCCAGGAGATGCCGAGCTGAGCGACGTTGCCGTCGTTGATCTGATCGAGCGGGCTGTAGCGCTGCTCCTTGTAGGTGCCGCCGTAAGTCAGCCAGTCGCTCGTTCGGCCGGCGGCGCCGACCAGAGCCGCGTCGTCGACCGCGTAGGCGGCTTCCGCGCGGCGTGGCGGTTGAGAGAACGCGGCGGCTGCGAGAAGGAACGCCGCGGTCGCGGCGGCGAAGGTTCGGGCGGTACGCATCGATAGGTGCCTCATGGCGGGGATTTTCCTACGGGCCCTTGGGTCGCGGCCTGGGAACGCGGGCATCTTGCCCGCATCTACACTCGCGGCAGGGCGGGGGTTACTTGCCTGGACCGTCACCCGCGGCGTTCGGGGGCAGCGCCAGGACGACGAGTTCGGGAGGCGTGCCGCCGCCGCCGATGCCGAATCTGCCGCCGCCGGTGGCGACGGCGAGGTACTGCCGGCCGCCGTGTTCGTAGCTGATCACGTTCGAGTTCGGTGTCTCCGGCAACTCGATGCCGCCCAGGTACTCGCCGGTCGACTTGTCGTAGACGCTGATCTCGGGCGGTACTTCGGGTTCTCGGGCCGCGGTGACGAAGAGCAGCGTCGGAGTGACCAGGGGCGCCGCGGTGTGGTTGGCGCGGCCGAGCCGGCCGAGTTCCAGGTGGGCGATGGCTGGATGGTTCACCGGCCCTACACCGTGCGGGACCATCCACAGGTGCTCGCCGGTGTTCAGGTCGATTGCCGTGATGCGGCCGTACGGCGGCTTCACCAGCGGCAGGCCGCGGGGCCCTTCGACGGTCGCGTACCAGCGGTCGGGCACGAAGTTGAGGTCGGAGCGGTTGGGATCCGGCTTGGTCAGGGAGACGCTGGCGGCGCGAGTGTGCGACACGACGTAGAGCACGCCGCTCTCGGGATCGACCGCCGCGCCGGTCCAGTTCGCGCCGCCGCCGTCGGCCGGCAACTGGATCGTGGGTTTGCCGGTCTCCTCGTAGCGAGGCGGGGTGTAGAGCGGCACGAGGTCGTAGTCGGCTGCGATCTCGAGCGCCTCGGCGCGGAGTTCCGGCGTCCAGTCGATCAGGTCGTCCTCGGTGATGCCCTGACGGTCGAAGGCGGCCGGCTTGGTAGGGAACGGCTGGGTCGGCGCCGCGCGCTCGCCCGGTACGTCGCTGGGCGGCACCTCCCGCTCCTCGATGTCCCAGACCGGTTTGCCGCTCGTCCGGTCGAAGACGAACGCGAAGGCCTGCTTGGTGACCTGGGCCACGCCGCGCACCCGCTCGCCGTCCACCGTCGCCTCGAACAGGTTGGGAGCGGTCGGCGGGTCGTAGTCCCAGAGGCCGTGGTGGACGAACTGGTAGTGCCAGCGGCGCTCGCCGGTCTCGCAGTCGACCGCGACGATGCTCTCGGCGTACAGGTTGTCGCCGAGCCGGTGGCCGCCGTAGAGATCGTTCGTCGGTGTGCCGATGGGCAGGTAGGCGGTGCCCGCTTCCTCGTCGACCGCGATCATCGACCAGACGTTCGTGTTGCCGCTGTAGCGCCAGGACTCTTCCTCCCAGGTCTCGACGCCGAGCTCATCGTCCTGGGGAATTGTGTGGAACACCCAGGCGAGATCGCCGGTCGGGATGTCGTAGGCGCGCACGAAGCCTGGCGGAGCCTTCTTGTGGGTGGCGCCGTCGGAAACGATGGAACCCACGATCACCGTGTTGCCGCAGATCGCGGGCGGCGAGCTGTGGGTCGTCAGACGTTCAATCACTTCGCGTCCGAGGTGGGGCGTCATCTCGACCGCGCCGCCGTCCCCGAAGTCGGGGTCCGGCTTGCCGGTGGCGGCGTCGAGCGACACGAGCCGGCGGTCGTGGGTGGGAATGAGTAGCCGTTCGCGTTCGCCGTCCGTCCAATAGGCGACCCCGCGGTGCTGGAAGCCGAGGTTCGCGGGACGGCCGGCGCGCCAACTCTCGGGGTCGTAGCTCCAGATCGTTTCGCCGCTGTCGGCGTCGATGGCGGCGACCTGGCTGAGCGAGGTGGAAACGAAGATCCGGTCGCCGACCTTGAGCGGGATCGCCTTGAACTGACTGCGCCGTACGCTGCTCGGGACCTCCGTGTCTGCGGCGACGGATCGCCAGCGCCAGGCGACCTCGACATCCTGGAAGTTGTCGCGGTCGATCTGGTCGAGCGTCGAGTACTTGCTGTTGCCGGGATCGCCGCCGAAGACCGGCCAGTCGCCGGAGGCTCCGGTCTGGGCCGAGACGGGCGGGCTGGCGAGAGCGGCGGCGAGTGCCAGAGCCGCCGCGGCCAGGTGGGGAGTGCGGTGGGCGGTCAGGACAGCAGACCGATCAGGCGCGCCCATACCGAGACGCTGGTCCAGATGCCTATCGACAGCGCGCCGACCACCTTGGGCCAGTGCCCCAGCGTTCCCTCTTCGGCGAACGCAACGCGGCGTCGGATGGTGAAGTTGAAGAGCAGCCCGATGACGATGATCTGCATCTTCCACCAGAAGAACGGGCTGTAGTACTGCTTGAGCGCCGTGGACAGGACCTGCGGCGCGCCGGTGACGAACAGGGCGACGAAGCTCCAGATCATCCAGCGGTCGCACTCGCGGGCGAGCCGGGCGATCGGTGTCTTGATCAGGCCGCGACCGACCAGCCGCATGTCGACCACGAGCACGGCGCCGGCGAACGCGACCAGGGCAACGAGGTGGACGCACTGGATGATCGGCGACGCCCAGGTCGTCTCCAGCATCCAGGCGCTGAAGGACAGACCCTGCATCCACTCAAAGAAGGACTGCATCACTGATCGATCCTCCGCGGTCGGCTCAGGCGCCGATGTTCAGGTTGTCCCACCAGTCGGGCATCAGGCCGGCGTAGGCCATCATGCGGCCGGTCACGACGACCGCCGCCCACAGCACCAGGGACACAACGCCGGCGATGCGGGCATTGAACGGGATGTCACGTCCCTGGTCCCAGGCCTGGACTGACTTGTAGGTCGCGTAGTGGAACCAGTACATGTTGATGCCGGCAACCAGCATCAGCAGCATCTTGGCCCAGAAGTAGAAGTTGCCGTAGTAGCGCATCGGCTGGCTGTAGAGCAAGAGCCCGCCGGTGATCAGGTTGATGGCGTAGCCGGTCAGGGCCCACGGGAAGAGGCGGGTCGGGATGTTCGACACCGGCACCTTCCTGAGCGTGAGCCCGACCAGCCGCAGGTCCCAGAAGGCGATCAGCCCGGCGAACAGGCACATGCTGACGACGTGAGTCGTCAGCAGGATTGGGTACGCGTTCAGCGATTCCCGCAGCGAGATGCTGCTGGGAAGCGCGTCGACCCACTCGAAGGCGCTACGGATGAACATCGAGAGATGGTTCCGGCGGGTTCAGGCCGGGCGAAGCCGGCGCGTCCCTACCTGTCGCAGCGGTCCTGGTACTTGCGGTAGATCGCGTGGCAGTCCTCGCAGGCGCCGGCGAGTTCGTTGGTCAGATCGCTGACCTTCTCCTGGTCCTCTTCGTGCGCCGCGGCGTAGATCTGCTTGGCGACCGAGGTCAACTGCTTGGCGTACTTCTGGAAGTCCTCGTTGCCGACCGGCGCGTCCTTCCCGTTCTCGCACTTGCGGTCGGCGTTCATGATCAGAGGCTCGACTTCGGCCAGTGCGAGCGCCGCCTGCTGCGGCACTTTCCAGCCGGTGTAGATGCCGGAGAACAGCGAGGACGCGGAGCGGACGTCTTCACTCCCGGCCTCGGGCGGGGCGCCCGGGTCCGTCGTCTGGACGTCGAACAGGAAGTTCGAGTTCGGGAACAGGATGGCGCGCATCAGTTCGGCCAGGTTGCCGACCGGTTCCTCGTGTTCCGAGGCAGCGAGCGGCGTCGCGGCGATCGTCGTGCAGGCAGCGAGAAGCACTGCCGCGGCCAGAACCGGCGCAAGTTTGGTCAAGCGCATTTGCGGGATCTCCTTACCCCCGGAGGGAACTATCGTTGGGTTGAACTTGGGTCGCGGGGTCGCGAGCCGGGAGTGTAGCTCAGTTGTCCGACGCTTCGCCCGGTGAGCTCGTGCCGAGCGAGGCCGCGGTCGTCGACGCGATCAGCCACTGCATTTCGGTGGTGGCTCTAGGCAGGTGTGCGCACGGCCATCGGTTGGAGTTTCATGTAGGTGAGCGAGCGCCACAGCCACTCCAGCGGACCGAAGCGGAAGCGCGCCAGCCACCAGGGCGACCAGAGCAGTTGGAGCGCCCAGATCGTAACGACCATGGCGAGCTGGGTGAGGCGATCGACCTGCTCGAACAGGCCGAGGCCATGGCCGTAGAAGATCAGCGTGCAGATGACGCTCTGGCTGATGTAGTTCGTGAACGCCATCCGCCCGGCCGCCTGGAGTCGCCGCTGCAGGCCGGGAAGCCAGCCGTTCTGGACCGCCAGCATGACCAGCGCCACATAGCCGAGGAAGACGCCGAGCGAGCCGACGTAGTTGAACACCGTGCCCTGGAACATCGAGTGCTCGAAGGCGAAGTCGTGCCGGATGTTGAAGATGACTCCCGCGGCCACGATCGGAAGGCCGAGCCCGAACCCGGCCGTCGCCAGACGTTTGTAGAAGGTGGGCGAACTGCGAGCCGAGAGCACGCCAAGCTTGTAGAGGCCCATGCCGACCAGCATCAGGCCACCCGAGCGCCAGAAGAAGAGGAGCAGGAAGACGACCGTCTCCAGTCCCAGAGCGTTCGCAGTGCGGTGCGGCATCTGCTCGAGCCAACCGTTCGTGTAGGCCGCGATCTCGGCCTCGACTTGGGCGATTGGCGGCGCCCAGCCGTGTTCCATGCCGTCCCGTGTCTCAGCGGGCATGCTGGGAATCGAGAGGGCGCTGAGCAGGAAGAGAACGACGGTGACGGCGGTCATGCCGAACCCGGCGATGATCAGCCGCCGCGGCCGCACGTTGCGCAGCGAGTAGAGGATGAAGCCGCACAGCGCGTACGGCACCAGGATGTCGCCGTACCAGATGAGATGGGCGTGCGCGAGGCCGAGGATCAGCAGCCAGAACTGCCGCCGGTAGTGGACGCCGGTGGCCGACGCGCCGCGGGAGGCGGCCCGCTCGGCCATCAGGGCCATGCCGGCGCCGAACAGCATCGAGAAGATCGACATGAACTTGGTGTCGAAGAAGACGTGGGTCAGGACCCAGACCGCGAAGCCGGCGCCCGCCAGCTTGTCGTTCGCGGCCGGGTTCAGGTACGCCGCCGAGACCATCGAGTAGCTCTGCACGTTCATCGCCAGGATGCCCAGTACGGCGAAGCCGCGCAGGACGTCGATGGCCGCGATCCGTTCGCCGGCCTTGACGGGCGCCGCCCGCGGCGCGGCGGCGGCCTCGATGGGCGGATCGGCTGTTGTCACGACGGCGGCGCTAGCGCCGCCAAACCTGTCGCAGGCTCCATGTTTGGCCCCAGCCCCCACCTCACCAGGAGCTTGCCCCGCAGAACTCACTACGTTTCGTTCCGCGGCGCAAGCTCCTGGTCGGCGAGGAAGGCCCGGGTTGTGGCCACGAACTCGTCGATCTGGTCGTGGTGGACCCAGTGCCCGGCGCCTTCGAAGTTGCGCAGCTCCGCGTTCTGGAACGCCTCGATGCGGCCGTCCTCGACCGGGTCGCTGGCCCAGCTCTCCGTGCCGCGTACGAGCAGGGTGGGGCAGGTGATCCGGCCCCAGATGCTGCGCAGTTCCTCCTCGTCGTAGCGGTAGGGCGGGAACGAGCGGACGTAGTTGTCGAACTTCCAGGTGTAGGTGCCGTCCTCGTTGCGCGCCATGCCGTTGACGGTGAGGTGCCGGGCCTGTTCGGGGCTCAGAAAGGTGTTCACTTCCTGCATCCGCTCGGCTGCGGCGTCGAGCGACGGGTAGCGCCGCGGTTGCCGCCCGGCGAGCTTCTGCATGCTGCCGATCCAGCTCCGCATGCGCTCATCGACCGCAGTGGTGACCCGGCCGCTGAGGATTCGAGGAGGCGGCCCCATGCCCTCGATCGCCACCAGCTTGTGGACGTTGTCGGGATAGAGGCCGGTGTAGTGGAGGGCGATGTTCGCGCCCAGGGAGTGGGCCACGATGCGCACCGGAAAGCGGTCGAGCGCCTCGAGCAGTTGGGCGACGTCGAGCACGAAGTCGGTGATCGCGTACATGCCGCCGATCGCCCACTCGCTGTCGCCGTGGCCGCGCAGGTCCGGGGCCACGATGTGGTAGTCGCGGCGTAGCGCGTTCGCCACCCAGTCCCAGTTGTGCGCGTGGTCCCGGCCGCCGTGGATCAGCACCAGGGGCGGCTTGTCCTCGTTGCCCCAGCTCAGGTAGTGGAGCCGGAGGCGCTGCGAGATGTAGAACTGCGACGACGGGCCGACGATGTCCCGGAAGGGACTGTCGCTGAAGGCGGTGCTCATCACCTGGTTGCGGCTGTACCGAGCCCGGTCACTGCTGGTCGGGACGGGGCGGATTGATCATTACGTGGGCCCCCGCGGTACCCGGCGCCATGAGCCACGGCGCGCCCGGCACGGGACGGGTCGTGAGCCCGGTCGATTCAGCGGTCGCGTACGGCGTGTAGATCACCCAGCGCAGATAGGGGGTGAGCACCTTGCCGGCTTCGGCGTCGAAGCCGCTGCCGTGGAGGACGTAGAGGGTGCGCGGCTCGCGCGGCATCGCCAGCTTGCCCTCCGCGATCTCCGTTTCGCGCATTTCGATGCGCTCCTCGCCGGTGATGCCCTGGGCCAGCAGCTCGCGGCCGCGCGCCATGAACGGCTCGAGCGACTCGTGGTAGCAGGCGACGCTCCATTGCGGACTGCCCGGCATGGCGGCCAGACAGACCAGGTCATTGCTGCCGGCGCGGAGTTCGACGACCTTGCCGTCTTCGTCCCAACCGAGGACCCGCGCGCCGTCCCGGCGATCGTCGGGCGCGGCCTGGATTGCGGCGGCAAGCTGGGCCTCGGCGTCGGCAGCTTCGGCAGCCGCCGGAGAGGCCGCGAGTCCAGTGAGTGCGAGAGCGCCGATCGTGGCTGCGAGAGAGGTCGTCCTGATGTACACCGCGTTCCTCCAGTTGCGCCCGCCGGTTGTCGGCAGGGCGAAGGGACAGCGTATCGCGGTGGAACCTTCCGGCTCTAAGTTCTTGCCACGGTGCCTCGCCGGCGTGTTGGCTTGAGCCGTTGGAGCAAGCGAAGCGTCCTCTGGACATCTAGCGGCACGGCGTTCATGTGGTGGATCACCTCTTCCTGAGTTAGGTGGAAGGGGAACCCCTCTTGCTGCAACCAACCTCGAAGGCCGCTCAGCACCTTCTTGGCGTCGCACCAGTGTGCCAAGTTCATGTCCTCAAGTGGGACCTCCTCTTGGGCTTGGCCCATGGCGGTCGTCAGGCTCAGTCGACGGTCTTCTTGTTGGATTCTCTCGGCCACCCTTACCCAGACGCGTTCCCGCTGATCTCCCAGTCGGCGCTCCCATTCGCGAATGAAGCGTCCTCGCACACTGCGCCACGCCGTCTTCTTGGCCGTTGCGGCAGCGTTTGAATCGAGCGCGCGCAAGATTGCCTCTAGATCCAAGAGGTAGTTCTCGACTTCATTCTCCTCCCAAAGGACGAGCTTGAAGTCGAGCTTGTACGCATCGCTCTTGGCGGTGGAGTTACGGTCTCGTAGTGCTTTCAGGCGCGTCTTGTCGGTACGGTAGTCGCGGTCGCCGATCGCCAAGAACCTCGTAGTGACCGCACTCTCGAGCCCAGGGCTCGTAACGATGTCTCGAACTTGACGCGCCAGATCCAGTACGCGAGCCTCTATGGGCCCTTGGTACGTGTACAGGAATGTCAGGTGGCGCCAGATCGCCTGCTGCTTTTTCGCTCCCCAGTGTTTTCGAGCAAAGGCCTCCAGGAGCTTGCGGTCGCTCTTGTTCTCCACGAAGACCACGACGCGGTTCACCAGCAACGGCACCAGTTCCATCTGGTCCATGGCGCCCAGATCGCTCAATAGAAGGAGCTGGTCCGGCTGGACGGTGAACGGAACGGCCTGCCCAGCCATGCAGACGCGAATGGAGCCCGACGGTGCAGCGTTCAGGAGTTGAGGGGAGTGCGAAGCAAGCACGAACTGCTCGCCTTCTTCACGAGCCAGGCGCTCCAAGATGGCCATTAGCTGACCCTGTAGGCGAGCGTGTAGGTGTGCGTCCGGTTCATCGAGGAGGAACATCGCCGCTCCGGGTGTCAGTACGGATGCCAGAATCTGAAGGGCTTGGTGGAATCCAGATCCGGACGTGATGACGTCTCGTCTGCGCCGTAGAGCTTGGTCCTTGTAGGTGGCCTTGAGAAAACGGTCAATGTCGAGATTGAAGTCCACTTCGACGGTGCTCTCTGGAAACAGCTCGGCCAATAGCTCCTGGAGCTTTCGCCAGCGCTGCGGCTCGTCTTGCTGTAGATGCCGGAGTTGGTTCCGGATCAGTGCTGTCCCACAAACTTCAGCGCAGTGCGAGTTGAGTCTGTGCGTTTCTGGGATCAGGGGGTCCGCTCCGGGGTTCGAACAGGTCCAGGAGCGGTCTTCGCGCGAACAGGTTGAGTTGCAGGAGGCGGAGGATTTCGCTCATGGTCCAGGACATCTTGTTGGCGAACTTCAGATAGGCGAGCAGGAGATGCACGCACATGGCGATCCAGATCTGCGTCATGACGGCATTGCGCGAAGTGCCGACGAAGCTCTTGATGCGCAGGTTCTGCTTGATCCACTTGAAGAAGGTCTCGATCTGCCAACGCTGCTTGTAGATGGCCGCGATGGTCTTCGGAGCGAGCCTGAAGTTGTTGGTGAGGAAGGCGTAGAACTTCTTCGTGTCGGGGTCGCGATAGCCGACTCGACGCAGCGGAATCGGGCACCGGGAGCGGCCTCTGACGCTGGTCAACTCGATGATCTGGTCCGAGGTCACGCCCGTCCCAGGCGCGAACGACCGCCGCTCTCGAACCGCGTACTTGATCTTGCGCTTCAGCCGAGTGACCAGGAAAACCCCTTGTGCATCAAGGGATTTCAGCCACTCGAAGTCGAGGTACAGCCGGTCCGCAGCGACGATGCTTCCCTTCGGCAGACGAAGGGACCGCGCCACCTCAACGTCCGACCCCTTGCCGTCCGTGACTTGCAGGAACGCCGGCAGAAAGCCCTCGTGGTCAAGCCCCACGTGGAGCTTCAGCGCCCCCTTCGTCTTGCGGTACTGCGCCCACGGAAACAGCTCCAGGCACAGGTCCACGTACGTCGCATCCAGCGAGAACAGCTTGTTGTGGAACCGGAACCCGTGCCCCGGCGCCGTCGTACGGCATCGCGCCAGCAAACGACCGAACAACGCCTCGTACAGCTCGTGGGGCTGCCTCTCGTTGACGCGCGCCAGCGACGACCGGGCCACCCGCCGAACGCCGAGGTGATAGAGCTTCGCAGCCTGCGCATCGAGATTCGACACGATGTCGCGAAGGCTGCATCGTCCGGAGAGTTGCGCCGTCGCCATCGCCACGAACTGGCTCCACCGGCTCATCGAACGCAGCTTGCGTCCCCTGTGGTGCCGCCCGGCCTCCCGCTCGAACTCATGTCTCGACACCAACTTGAGGAACTGCCCGAGTACGGTACCATTGTGCGCCATGGGTCTGGATCTCCTTGCCGTCATTGGCTTTGTTGTGAAAACCAATCATACGACAAGGCTCGGTCCAGACCCATACTCGTCTCTGTTTGTGGGACAGCACTGGTTCCGGATCGTCTCGCCGTGCCGCTGTAGGCGCAACCTGTCCTGCCGTGCCGGCGGCGTCAGGTACTCCTCCTGAGGCAAGAAGCCCGCGAAGATGGGAATCAGGCGAATCTCTCGGCGGTGTACTGCTTGTTGCCACGGGCCCTTTACGCTTGGTTGGATGCTGAAGCGGTTGTAGCTGATCCGGATCTGAAACTCGATCTCGGAACCGTTGGTGAACGCGGCCTTTAGTGAGATGGGTCTCGGTTTGGATTTGCGGGTAATCAGCCCGTCGGGCCAGAGGTCGCCGGGATGAGCGGCGCGAGCCCAAGAACAGGGAGGACCCAATCGGCTACTCTGCGGTCCCTGTTCCGACCAAGTTCTGCCCAAGGAGCACCGCCCATGATCGATCTGCACTACTGGCCCACGCCGAACGGCAAGAAGGTCACGATCCTGCTCGAGGAGTGCGGGCTGCCGTACCGCATCGTGCCGTGCCGGATCGGCTTCGGCGACCAGTTCACCGAGGACTTTCTCAGCATCTCGCCGAACAACCGGATGCCGGCGATGGTCGATCACGAGCCGGCCGGCGGCGGCGAGCCGGTCGCGCTGTTCGAGTCCGGCGCGATCATGATGTACATCGCCGACAAGGCCGGACAGTTCTATCCCCGGGCTCTGCGCGCCCGTCACGAGGTGAACCAGTGGCTCATCTGGCAGATGGCGAACCAGGGGCCGAAGTCGGGCGAGTGCGGCCACTTCCGCCGCCTCGGGGACACCGAGGGCAACCAGAGCTACGCCGTACGGCGCTTCACCGACGAGGTGAACCGGCTCTACGGGGTGATGAACAACCGCCTCTACGACCGGCGGTTCCTCGCCGGCGACGAGTACACGATCGCCGACATGATCTGCTACCCGTGGACGGTCCGCTGGCAGGACCAGGAACAGGACATCGACGACTTTCCGTACTTCAAGCGCTGGTTCGAGGAGCTCAGCGCCCGCCCCGCGGTCCAGCGCGGCATGGACGTCTCGAGCGGCGAAGCGATCGACTACGCGAACCTCACCGACGAAGAGCGCGCACGGTTGAAGAAGATGCTCTATAACCAGCGCGCCCGGCCGGCGCCCGAGGGCGGCCTGCTGTAGCGCTGGAGCGTCGGACGCACCCGCCGCGGGCTTAGATGTCGTCGAACAGGGCGGCGCCGGATGGTCCGGCCACTGCCTTGCGCAACTCCCTGTACGACCCATGTCCCGTCGCCGGCTCGACGACCCGCTTCCACTCGCGGTCCCATACGTCGGCGACCCTTGCCGGCAGTTCCCGCCTGCTGTCGCCGACCCGGCCCTTGCGGACCTTCGTGCTGCTGGCGTCGGCGGGCAAGCCGCACGCGGCATTGCGGGTGCGGCGTACCAGGTTGTCATCGAACTTCGAGCCGTGCTTGCGCATGAAGTCGATCGACGCCTGGCGGGTGGCGATCTCGACGTGCGGATGCTCCGGGTCGAGACCGAGAAAGCGGGCCACGCGAACGATGGCGGCCGGCAGGTCGGCGACGATGTCCTCGAAGCAGAGCCAGAGCGTGGCCGGGTCGTGGCGCCGCGGCCACCAGGACACCAGGTGCTCCCAGTAGCGGCCGCTGCGCGAGCCGCGGTGCACGTATCCGAGCGCGAAATCCTCGATCGACACGCTGCCGGCTTCGAACGCCCAGCCGCTGAAGAAGTGGAAGAAGGAAACCAGGGAATCGGCCGGGTCGCGGACGACGTAGATCGTCCGGCCGCCCTTGGGCGCCTCCTTCCAGTCGAAGTGAGTCTTGAAGGCCCGCGGTTCGGCGCGCTGGGGGGCGTCCAGGTCGAGGCCGAGGTCGTGGGCGAGCTCGAGCCAGGGCACGACCTCGGTGATCTCGCCGAAGTTCATGTCGCCGCCGGTGCGCAGGCCGTGGACGATCTGCTGCATCAGGGTCGTGCCGGCCTTCGGATAGGTGGCGATCAGGACGTCGCTGGACCGCAGCCGGAAGCTCCGTCCCCGCGCCAGACCCTCCGGCGTCGCGAAGCCGGCCATGCGCCGCCGGATGCCCTCGACGGTGGTCGCGCGGCTTGGAGTTGAACCTGTGTCGTTCACTCGAGAACCTCCGCCGAAAGGTCCACGCCCACCGGGCAGTGGTCGGATCCGGTGACCTGAGTCGCGATGAAGGCGCGTTCGACGAAGCGCATCGCGGCCTCGGAAGCGAGCACGAGGTCGATCCGCCAGCCGACGTTCCGCTCGCGCGCATTGAAGGCCTGCCGCCACCAGCTATAGCGCACCGTCTCCGGGTTCATGCTGCGAAACGTGTCGACCCAGCCGGCGTCGAGCCAGCGCTGGAGTTCCTCGCACTCTTCGGGCAGGAAGCCCGAGTTGCGGACGTTCTGCTTCGGCCGCGCCAGGTCGATCGGTTGCGGCGCCGTGTTGAAGTCGCCCATGACGAGAACCCGATAGCCGGCCTGCCTGGCCTGATCGAGCTGATCGAACAGTGCGCGGTAGAAGTCCAGCTTGTAGGGCACGCGGCTGTTGTCGCGCTTGCTGCCGCTGCCCTTGGGAAAGTAGACGTTGGCGACCAGCAGCTTGCCGAACAGGGCCAGTTGCAGCCGGCCCTCCGCATCGAAACGGTGCTCGCCCAGCGAGGTCTGGACCCAGGCTGGTTTCAGGCGAGAGTAGAGGCCGACGCCCGAGTAGCCGGGCCGCTCGGCGCTCGAGAAGCTTGTGTACCAGCGGCTTGGCTTTCGCAGCTCCGGCAGCAACTGTTCGGCGCGGGCCCTGGTCTCCTGCAGGCCGACGATCTGCGCCCGGCTGGTCCCGAGCCAGTCGAGGAACCCCTTGCGCCCGCAGGCGCGCAGGCCGTTCACGTTCCAGGAGACGACGCGGATGCGACGCCGCTTTCGGTGACTCAGGCGCCGCTCCGGTTCTCCGCGTCCACGTCGTCCGCGTCCACGTCGAACGACATGATCATCATGTCGCGGGTCTGGCCCGAGCGGTCGATCACCCAGTCGGTGAGCAGGGCCTCGGGCGAGAAGCCGAGCCGTTCGAAGAGCCGGCGGGCGCCGATCTGCTCGCGCGTCATCTGCGCCACGAGCTTGAGGAGGCCCAGGTCGTGCGCCGTGTCGAACACGCGTTGGGTCAGGATGCGGCCGAGACCGGAACGGCGGTGGCCTTCCGCGATGATCACCCGGATCTCGCCCAGGTGGCTCATCCACTGCAGTCCCCGCAGATTCAGGCTTCCGTAGCCGACCAACTCATCCTCGTAGTAGGCGAGGGTCGTGAACCGGCTGCCGGAGCCGGCGTCGCGGATCCAGCCCTCGACGACGTCCGGATCGGTGAGGTCGGAGCGCAGGAACTGCAGGTCGATCTCGGGCAGGGCCCGGGCGAGGCTCACGATGTCGTCGCGGTCTTCGGGCCGCAGGCGTCGCAACTCGTAGATTCGGTCGCCGCATTCGATCCGATCAACGGTGCGCCCGTGCTTGAGGCCTGCTGCCGGAATGTCGGCGCCGGGACCGGTCCCCGGTTGCAGGACAGCGGCAGTCAGAGCACTGCGGAGTTCGGACATGTGCGGAGCAAGAAGGTCGGCCGACGGATGCTCGCGGGCGTGCCCGCTGCTTCGGCCAACCCTGTAACGCTAGCAGCATAGGGCGGTTCGGACCACAGGCGCGGGTCGCCTCCTCGCGGTCGGGTATCGTCGCGCGAACCAAACGAAGGAGAAAGAGATGGCTCCGATACCGAAGGGCGGCACGGTCGCGGTCACGGGCAGCGCCGGTTTCGTCGGCGGCTGGGTGGTCCGCCTGCTGCTGGACAAGGGCTACCGCGTGCGCGCCTGTGTGCGGGACGCGAACGACCCGGAGAAGACGACCTTCCTGCGCGAGATGCCGGGGTACGCCTCGGGCCGGCTGACCCTCCACTCGGCGAACCTGGACGAAGCGGGCTGCTTCGACGACATCTTCGCCGGCTGCCACGGCGTTGCACACGTCGCGCACGTCAGCGACTACAACGACTTCGACTACGTCAAGAACGTGTGCGACCACATCGTCGCGAGCATCGAGAAGTCGGGATCGGTGACGCGCGTCGTCGTCACCTCGAGCATCGCCGCGGTGATCATGGAGGCCGACATCTACGAGTTCGTCCGGCGGCCCGTCCTCTACGAGGACCGCTATCCGGACGAGCAGAATCCGAAGCGCACGCCGGAGCGCGGCCACGGATACTCGATGAGCAAGGTCTACGCTCAGCGGGCCTTCACGGAGGCGGCGGAGAAGAGCGGCCGCTGGGACGCGATCACCTGCTGCCCGGGCGACAACGTGGGCCCCATCCTGTCGGCGCACCAGAAGGACAAGGGGCCCTGGCAGCACAACATCGAGTTGATGCTGCGCGGCGAGTGTACGCAGACCCAGGCCTACCGGCCCTGGATGATCGTCGACGTCCGCGACGACGCGGAGTGCCACATTCGGCTGCTTGAGAGCCTGAACGTGAAGAACGGCGAGCGCTTCATCGCCTGGTCGACGGACGCCGTGCCGGTGGAGGAGATCAACGCCGGCATCGATCGCCTGCTGCCGGAGATCCGCCACGCCACCCCGGAGGTGGCGGACCCCCATCCCGAGCACGTGCAGAAACGGGAGGCGGAGCTGCGCGGGATCTGGGCCGGCTGCGAACTGCGCAACGACCGGATGCGGGCGGCGACGGGCGTCACCTTCCGGCCCTTCGATGAGTCGCTGCGCGACTGCGTGGAGTCGCTGGTCGCGGTGGCCAGGGTGGAGCCGGAGCGGCGGTCTGAGGCGGAGAGCGGTGGTCGCTAGCGGCACCCGCCGGACCTCCCCTCAAGCCTCCGGACCGGCTGAACGGCGTCGGGCTGTCGGGCGGCTGGTCGCAGGCTCGGCGATTGCGGCGATGTTCTTGGTTGTGTTGGCGGGCCGCCTCGCGGCGGAGGAACCGGAGAACCCGTACACGAGTGGCATCGACGCGCGGATGGGGCAGCGCTTCTACCAGTCGAAGTGCACGAGTTGTCATGGACTGGACGCGACCGGCGACGACGAGGGGGACGGTCCGGACCTGACCACCGGCAGCTTCCAGCACGCGACGACGGATGCCGGACTCTTCCGGGTCATACGGGACGGCATCGAGGGCACCTCGATGCGGGGCCTGCGGCGCGAGAAGGAGCAGGTGATCTGGCAGTTAGTGACCTATCTGCGGACGCTCTCCGATGCCGTCGATCTTGCCTCTCTCCCGGGCTCGCCGGAGGCTGGCAGCGCGGCGTTCGAGCGTCTTGACTGCGGGCGTTGCCACATGGTTCAGGGGCGTGGGGGCCGGCTCGGACCGGACCTGTCCCGGGTCGGGGAGCGTCGTGACCCCGAGGAACTCGCTCGGGATCTGACCGAGCCGAACGCCGAGGTTGCGCCGCGGTGGTGGACGCTGCGGCTCACGCGCGCCGACGGCACCGTGATCGAGGGTCTGAGGATGGGCGAGGACACGTTCAACCTGCGGCTCATGGACGGCGAAGAAAGGCTCCGTTCCTTCGCGAAGGCGGCAGTCGGCAAGGTCGAACGGACCCTTGAGTCGACGATGCCGGCCGAGCCGCTCTCCGACGTGGAACGGGACGATCTGGTCGCCTACCTGGCCTCCTTGCGGGGGAGCGGGTCGTGAGGTGGCTGCCGCCAGCGCCGGTCATCCTGCTGCTGGCCTCTGCGCCGGTCGTCCTGGCCCAGGAGGGCGTGGGTGAGGGAGCACCGGTACTGTCGCCGGTGACCTGGGAACGGCTCGTGAACTCCGACGACGAGCCGCACAACTGGCTGATGTACCACGGCGCTTTGCATGGGCAGCGTTTCAGCCGCCTCGACCAGATCGACCGCGACAATGTGGGCCGACTCGAACTGAAGTGGGCCCACCAGATCAGGCAGCTCGACCGGAACGAGACGACGCCCCTGGTCGTCGACGGCGTGATGTTCATCACCGAGTCGCCCAGCAACGTGACCGCGGTCGATGCCGCTACCGGCCGCCCGTACTGGCGCTACGAACACCCGCTGCCGGATGACATTCGGCTCTGCTGCGGTCGCAACAACCGGGGTGTCGCGATCCTGGGCGAGACGCTCTACATGAGCACGAACGACGCCCACCTGGTGGCGATCGACGCCCGCTCCGGCTCCCTGCTGTGGGAAACGGAGGTCGAAGAGCACACGAAGGGCTACAGCAAGACCTCGGCGCCGCTGATCGTCGGCGACACGGTCGTCACCGGCGTCGCCGGGGGAGAGTTCGGCATCCGCGGCTTCATCGACGGCTACGACGCGGCCACCGGCGAGCAGAGGTGGCGTACCTACACGGTTCCGGGTCCGGGCGAGCCGCACAACGACACCTGGGCGGGTGATTCCTGGCGTACGGGCGGCGCGCCGACCTGGCTCACCGGCGTCTACGACCCGGATCTCGACCTCATCTACTGGGGCACAGGCAACCCGGCGCCGGACTGGAACGGCGACCTGCGGCTCGGCGACAATCTGTACTCGTCGTCGGTGCTGGCGCTCGAAGGGAAGACCGGGAAGATCGTTTGGCACTTCCAGTTCACGCCCCACGACGTCTGGGACTGGGATGCGATCCAGGCGCCGGTGCTGGCCGAGGTTGAAGTCTCTGGCGAGCCGATGAAGGCGATGCTGTGGGCCAACCGGAACGCCTTCTACTACCTGCTGAACCGGAAGAACGGCAAGTTCGTGCTCGGGGAGGCGTTCGCCATGCAGAACTGGGCCGACGGACTCGACGAGGAAGGACGGCCGCTGCTGCGCGAGAACGTGTTCCCGACCGAGGAGGGCACTCTCATCGCGCCGATGGCAGGAGGCGCCACGAACTGGTGGTCGCCGGCCTATAGCCCGCACACGGGGCTTCTCTACGTGAACGCCTTCGACGGCGAGGCCATCTACTACCAGCGTGACGACGAGTACGTGGAAGGCAGCAAATTCCTCGGCGGCGGCATGCGAATGGCGAAACCGACCGAGCACTACCAGAGCGTCGTCCGCGCCATCGAGGCGACGACCGGCAAGGTCCGCTGGGAGTTCCCGATCACGCCGAGAACCCGCAGCGGCATCCTCGCCACCGCCGGCGGCCTGGTCTGGAGCGCCAGCGTCGACGGCTACTTCTTCGCCCTGGACGAGGAGACCGGGGAACCGCTATGGCGGATCTCGCTCGGCGGCGGACCGCACGCTTCGCCGATGACCTACGCGGTCGGCGGCGAGCAGCGGGTCGTGGTGGCGATGGGCAACGTCGTCTTCGTCTTCGGTCTCGCCGACGAGTAGCACACCGACGTTTCCCGCCTATGATCCGCAGCATGGTCGGCGCCGCCCCTTCGCCGCTTACCGCCGTTCGTCCGCTCGCGTGCGCGCTCCTCCTGGCTCTGCTCGTGTCCCAGCCCGGGGCGGCACGTCAGGTCGAGGAGCCGGACGAGCCGGTCGCCACGGCCACGCACGAGGACGAGGACGAGGAAGCCGAGTCCGACGATCCGGCGACCCACGTCCACGATGAGATCGTGGTCACCGGCACCCGCGCGCGGCAGCGGTCGATCACCGAGTCGATGGCGCCGATCGACGTGATCTCGAGCGAGCACGTCACGCATCAGGGCGAGACGAACCTGGACGTGTTGCTGCGCAACGTGGTTCCGTCGCTGAACATCAGCGCCACCTCCGGCGACGCGGCGGTCGTTGTGCGGCCGACGAACCTGCGCGGTCTGGCGCCCGACCACACCCTGGTGCTCGTCAACGGCCGGCGGCGCCATCGCGGCGCGGTCATCCTGTGGTCCCGGATCGGCGTCTCGCACGGCGCTCAGGGCCCGGACCTGTCGGCGATTCCCGCCATCGCGCTGCGCCAGGTCGAGGTGCTGCGCGACGGCGCCTCGGCGCAGTACGGTTCGGACGCGATCGCCGGGGTGATGAACTTCCTGCTGAAGGACGCCAGTTCCGGCGGGTCGTTCGAGCTGTTGACCGGCGCCTATGGCCGGGGGGACGGTGAGTCCATGACCTTCGCCGGCAACATCGGTCTGCCGTGGGGAGAGAACGGCTTTCTCAACCTGAGCCTGGAATACGGGGGCGCCGAGCCGACGAACCGGAACGTCCAGCGCGCCGACGCCGCGTTGCTGAATGCCGCCGGCAACACCCATGTCGCCGACCCGGCGCAGCTCTTTGGCGCGCCCGAGGTCGAAGACGACATCAAGCTGTGGGCCAACTTCGGCCGGCCGTTGGGCGGCGGCAGTTCGCAGTTCTACGGCCATGCGAACTACGCCAGCCGGCGGGTGGGCTCGCGGAACTTCTTCTTCCGCAACCCGAACACCCGGGACGCGGTGTTCAGCAACGACGGCGGCTCGACGCTGCTCATCGGCGACGCCCTGGACGCGGCCGACGGGGTGGTCGACGGGTCGGCCGGCTGTCCCACCGTCTCGGTGACGAACGGCCTGCCCGACCAGGACGCGCTCGGCCGCGTGTTCGCCGATCCGAACTGCTTCAGCTTCCAGGAGATGTTCCCGGGCGGCTTCCAGCCGGTGTTCGGCGGCGAGCGTACCGACGCTTCCCTGGTCGGCGGCGTGCGCGGGTACACGGCCTCGGGGACGATCTGGGACGTGAGCGTCAGCTCCGGCTCGAGCGAGGCCGACTTCTTCCTCTACGACAGCGTGAACGCGTCGCTGGGCCCGGACACTCCGACCGCCTTCGACCCCGGCTTCTACCTCCAGGAGGAGGTGAGCGCGAACTTCGATGTCGCCCGCAACCTGAGTGAACGGCTCCATCTCGCGGGCGGCCTGGAGTGGCGCAACGAAGGGTTCGAGATCGGCCTGGGCGAGCCCGACTCCTGGCGGATCGGTCCGTACGCACAGCAGGGCTTCAGCTCGGGAGCGAACGGGTTTCCGGGCTTCAGTCCGATCGCGGGGGGTGACTGGAATCGCTCGAACACCGGCGTCTACGGCGACCTGGAGTACGGTCCCCCGGACCATTCGTGGACGGTGGGGGCGGCGCTCCGCTTCGAGGACTACGACGACTTCGGTTCGACCGTGAACGGCAGGCTCGCAGGCCGCAGGCAGGTCGCCCCGGGCCTGGCGCTCCGGGGCGGCGTCAGCACCGGCTTCCGGGCGCCCACGCCCGGCCAGCAGAACGCGTTCAACGTCTCGACGCAGTGGGATCCCAACCTGCTGGAGCTCGTCAACAACGGCACGATCCCGTCCACCTCGCGGGTGGCGGCGCTGCGCGGGGGCAAGGCCCTGGACGCTGAGAAGTCGTTCAACCTGGCGGCCGGCATGGTCCTGGAGCGAGGATCGTTCCTGCTCACCGCGGACGTATTCCGGATCGATCTGCGCGACCGCCTGGGTGTGACCCAGCTCTTCGCCCTGGAGAGAGACGAGGTGGACCAGCTCCTGGCGGAGGGCATCACCAGCGCCGCCAACCTGGCGAACTTCCGCTTCTTCGCCAACGACTTCGAGACCGGCACGGAGGGCGTCGACCTGGTCGCGTCATGGCAGCCGCAGGCTTTGGGCGGGCATACGACGCTCGACTTCGCGATCAACCTGACCCGCACCGAAGTCGTCGAGTACAACCCGCTCACCCTGGATGCGCGGCGGATCCGCGAACTGCGCGACGCACTTCCGGGCCTGCGCTGGAACGTCGCGGCGCATCACGAGATCGGACGGTTCGAGCTGCTGGGACGCCTCGGCTACTTCGACGGCTGGTGGGACCCTCGGGACGGCTGGGCCTACGGCGGCTCGTATCTTCTTGACCTCGAGGCGGCGGTGCGGATCGACGACCGCACCCGGTTCGTGATCGGCGGCCGCAACGCGCTGGACGAAGCCGCCGACCGGAATCCGAATCCGACTGTGATCGGCAACCTCTACAGCACCCGCGCCCCGTTCGACATCAACGGCGGCTTCTACTACGCCCGGTTGCAGTACCGCTGGGGTGGGGGTAAGTAGGTCAGGAGCCGGGCGCCGCGATGATCTCCTTGTGCAGTAGGCACAGTCGACGAAGGATGTCCTCGTAGCGCCGGGCGTTTCTCCCTTCATCGATAAGCGACTGCGCGGCTGCAATCACGAACCTGTCGCCTCGCGACACCGAGACGTTAGACGCTTCGAACTCGACGGCAAGCGCCTCGGCTCGCTGCACGGGTGAGCGCGCGTGAACCGCAGGCGCAACGGAACTGTCGCGATTCCGGCATACGAGGATCGCGTCGAGGCTGATTGGGTCCTTGGCAACCGACTTGGGACTCGCTACGCGGAGTTCGGCGTGTACCGGGTGGGAAGCCACTACGACGAGGCCCGCGCCCTCAATCGCCTCATAGATCGCCGCCCATCCCTCTGGCCGCGAGTGGTGGAAGCTGAAGGCCAGCACGCCCTCCGGCTTGAGGACCCGGCGGCACTCGGAGAAGACCCTGCCGAGTTGGCGAGCAAAGGATCGCGGGTCCTTGTGTTGCACTTCGCCCACATCGGAGCAGTCCGGTCGTCTCATCCATTGGTACCGGTCCGCAAGGGAGGGGCTCAACCAGGCAAAGAAGAAGTCGCTTAACTCGCTGTAGTGAACGAAGTCGAAGTATGGGGGGTCGGTGATCACGGCGTCCACGCAGGCCCCAGGAAGAGGAAGCGATGCACTGTCGCCGTTCAGGATCATGACCGCTTGCTTAGTACCCTGCAGTTCGTCCCACGTGCTGACGCAGCAGGGATCAAGCGGGTGGCTTGCTAGCGTCCTTCGCGTCCCGCACATCTCGCCGAAGAGATTTCGCTGCAGCTCTAGTTCAAACGGAACGTCCAGGTAGCGTTTCGCACGCAGGAGCCGCGACTTGAACAGTGTGCTGAACGCGCCGCTGCTCCTGTCAGTTCCCCAGACCGAGTTCTCCAGCGGAACTCGCTCGGGCTTGAGGATATGGTGCGAGAACATGTGGCGGACGGCCCCGGTGCCCTCCCCCTTGTAGCTGCAGAAGAGGTTGTTGAACTCAAGCGTGCTGGAGAACAGGCAGAGCATCTGCTCCTGCACCCGATGGTCTCGGATACGAAGGATATGGCGTAGGAGCAGCCCGAGACACAGAAGTTGCCGCGCGTTGAAGAAATCTCGCCAGTAGAAGTAGTTGTAGCCGCGGGCTTGGGCCGTGTTGTGACCCGGACGTACGGCGAGTGTCGGAATGGGAAGCTGCTCTTCGCAGAGTCGGGACTCCGCCTCCTCGTAGAGGGCGCGGTCTTCGGGGCCGGCGGGGAGATAGACCTTTTCGCCGTTCGGGCGGAGAGCCAGTATCGCGTAGAGCCTATGTGCCGGCGGCGATCCGTCTGCCGGGAGGAGCTCCTTGATCTTGTGTCTCGCCCCATCTGGCGCCCTGACGTACTGGCCTTCTGCCGGGCCGTTCTGAGGGTTGAACCGGTGGCTGCAGTGCGGGCACTCCAGCGACGTCGAGTCGTATCGGCTCTCGAGTACTTGCCAGCACCCTGGACACACAACCTGGGCCCGCGGGTGCCTGTTCGGAGAGGCATGCTGGGCGAACACGTACCGCGAGAAGAGCGGCACGACATCGCCACCAGGAGTTGCCACGGTCTTGCACCAGAAGAAGTAGAGAACCGGAATCAACTCGCCGTTGGCCGGATCGTGCGTCTGGTAGTAGTGCCGGATCTGCGGCGCCACGCTCGCCTCAAGCTCCGCAAATACCGCTTCGAGTTCCCGTTCTGCTACCCGAGTAAATGCTTGGCGTACGAGGAACGTGCTGACCGGATTGATATCGCAGCCGATCGCGCGGGCACCCAGTTTAAGCGTCTCGCCCAAGGTCGTCCCGCTCCCCATGAAGGGGTCAAGGACGACCTTGTCGGCTAGGTTGTGCCGTTCGTAGAAGTGCTCCCAGATGTCTGAATCGTCGTCTTTGAGAGCGCCGAGCGCGATTCCCCGAAACACCGACCCCAGTCGCGTCGCCCACCACTTGTGGATGTGGTAGAGCGGCCGGTGGATCTCCTTTCTCCAGCTTTCCTGCTGTGCGAGTTCGCTGATCTCGACGACGGGGAACCCTGTCTCTAGGGCAGTTGCGCGAGCGTTCGGCGACTCGCGCCGCTGGAGGAGAGCCTTGCTCATGCTCCGCCACCCGGAGCCTGCGTTGACATGGTCACAGGTTTGGCAGCTTGGCTGTCGAGACGGTACGCGGCGAAGCGGTGTTCCGCCGCGGCGTGAGGATTCGGGACCCGCTCCGCCGCGAGTTCGTTCGTACGGAGGTCGAACCTGTAAGCGACCACCAGTTCCGCCGCCTCGGTTCGCGAGAGACCTCCGACGCGCCGGAAGCCGTCCGGAGCGCGTATCTCCTCCGGAGCGATGAGCGTCATGAGGCCGGTTGTCCCCTCGGTAAGCGCGAACGGCGTCGGCGCGACGTACATCTTGCGGTCGCGGATCAGAACGTCGCCGTAGGTGCCGAAGCCCTCAACGCTCTTGTTCTTGTGGATGTAGCCGTGGTCGGCGTTCAGGAAGCTCCCATGGCACATCACCAAGTCGATGACGGGGTACTGACGGCCGCCACCATGGTCCGGGTACGTCTCAAGGTCCGCTGGATAACGGCCGAAGACGTAAGAGATGCTCCGGCCGTTGTGACGACCGGTCGGCATTTGGCTATTGGCGTCGTAGTTGCGCACGCGGCCGGGCCAGGCAAGTCCCTTGACCTCGTAGCCCTCCGCATGTTCAACGATGGAAAAGTCGGGATAGCTATTGCGGCCGCCCGCCTCGAAGTGGGTCCCAGTCTGTTCAAGTCGATACTGGAACCAGTTCTGGAAGTGGAACTCCTTGTCACGAGCACTGACGGACTGAATCAGGTCTCCGGCGTCGACAGCGTGGACACACTGCTTGAAGACCGCGAAGCAGGTCGTGTCATTCGTTCTTGGCTCCCGGCGCCCGAGTGTTCCTGATGGTCCGCCCACGGCTCCATGCGCTGAAGGTTCGCCACGCCGCTGCTTCGCTGGACTCGCCGACGCATCGGCTATGCGGTTGGTGGAATCCCTAAACTCGCGATAGCGGCGGGCGGCGGCCTTCAGAGTCGCAGTGCCGTTGTAGATGTTGCCAGCGATAGGGACTCTGTGCTTCGGCGGTCTTCCGGTGCGCTCATCTTCCCGGGAGTACGTCAGCCGCTCGAGCAGTCCGTCCAGTCCGTCCGCGTCCCACTGGTCGTCCAGATCGCCCTCGTGCCTCTCCACTCGCTTGCAATCGGCTACTCGATTCGCGGCGGCCCGTTCTTTCAGACGCCGAACTGCCGTCAGCCAGTTGCGGAACCGAGTCTCTTGCATCGCGTTCGCCTTTTCTGTGCCTGGCGTTGCCGCGGACACTCTGTCCTTGGCCAACAGTGGACCGTGGGTAGGACGGACGCGCTCTGGCACGCGGCCGAAGCTGGATTCCCGAGCGCTTCCACGGAGGGACCGTAACAGATGCCGGAGCCGCATCTGTCGTTGGCCGGCGCGTCCCGTGGTGGCCTGCGAGGGCAGCCAGCCAAGAGGCCGGTTCATCCAATGGCAACTGCGTCAACGGCGGGTGGCCCGGTGACTCGTGTGCAGGTCCCGAATCTCCTTCTCCTGGGCACGCGGACGACTATCCGACCTGCCGGAGAGCGCCAGCCACTGGAGCGTCTGGCGCTTCCAGCTAGCCCACCCGATTCGGGTGGGTTCTGACGGGCCGCAAGCCGCCGACGTAGCACATGACGGCGGGGAGAAACATGATCAGCCTGCGAGCATTTTGATCGTAGCGCCTTTGGAGGCGCGGAAGGGAGAGGATTCGGGCGGACAGTGGTAGCCAGACCGCGAATACTGCAAACGCAAGGAGAAAGTACGACCCGTTGGGAACAAAGACCATGTGAAGAACTGCGGTCGGAACTGCGAAGTAGGGGAGAGCTACGTAGGGTGAACGTCGGAGTTTTCTCGCCAATCTAGGGTTTGGGGATTTGGAGATGAGCTCGTCTTCTGTCATTCCCCTCTCGACGCCAACGGTTGGGAGCTCGACGGTGCAATAGTAGATGAGCCATGCGAGCGCGACGCCGGGAAGCCAGGCGACAAGCAGCGAGGGGAGATCGGCAGCGGAAACGTAGGAGATGAGGTCGGGCCCGACAACTCGAAAATAGAACCACTCGTATGCAGTTGAGGCAACGACGAGGGTTGCTGTCGCGAGGAGAGAGACGTCAGCGATTGAAAGTCTCTTGGGGTCGGATGCTGCCTTTGGGTGGGGCGCGGAAGGAGGGCCGGGATTGACGTCGCTGTCTGGAGTCGAAGGTTGACCGTTTCTCGCCGGCTCAAGTTCTTCAGTCATGGATTGGCTCCGCCGAAGAGACAATCAGGCGGGACGGGAGGCCCTACGAACGCTGCATCGCCGGGGCGCCGTGCGGGATGTTCAGGCCGGCGCTCCGCGCCGCTTTCCGTCGACCACGGATCGCCCGCCGGCGTTCGCGGCCGCGTTCGACCAGCAGGTAGAGCGAGGGCACGAAGATCAGGGTGATCAGGGTCGAGGCGAGCAACCCGCCGACGACGACCCGGGCCAGGGGCGCCTGCAGTTCGGCGCCCTGGCCGATGCCGAGGGTCAGGGGCAACAGGCCGAGCGCGGTGGTGAGCGTCGTCATCAGGATCGGTCGCAGGCGGCGCCGGGCGCCGCGGACCAGGGCCTCGTGGAGGGTGCAGCCGACTTCGCGGCGCATCCGGTTCACGTTGTCCACCAGGACGATCGCGTTGTTGACCACGATGCCGACCAGGACCACCAGGCCGAGGAAGGAGTTCATGTTCAGCGTCGTGCCGGTGACCGCGAGGGTCAGGAGCACGCCGAGCAGCGAGAACGGCACCGCGGTGATGATCACCAGCGGCTGGACCAGCGATTCGAACTGGACCGCCATCACGGTGTAGACGAGGAAGACGGCAAGCAGCACGCCGATCAGGAGCTCCAGGAACACCTGGCGTTGCTCTTCGAGTTCGCCTCCCATGTCGATGGTGAAACCGTAGGGCGTCTCGACCCGGGCCAGCGCGGCTTCGACGTCGTTCGCCACGTCGCTGAAACGGCGGCCGTCGATGCCGGCCAGGACCTGCATGATGCGCTGCTGGTTCTCGCGGTTGATGGACAGCGGCCCCTCGCCGGGATCGATGCTCGCGATCGAGCCCAGGCGGACAACGTCGCCGTACGGGGTGACGATGGGCAGTTGCGGTAGCTGCTCGAGGCGCAGCCGGTCCTCCGGCTGGAGCTGGACCCGGATGTCGAACTCGTCGCCCTGGTCGCGGAACCGGGTTGCCACGCGCCCGAGGACGTAGTGCTCGACGGCGTCGGCGACCTGGCTGCCGTTGAGGCCCAGTTCGGCCAGCCGCGCACGGTCGACCCGCAGGGTGCGTTCGAGCTGGCCGGCCTCGCGGTCGAGACGGGGGTGGACGACCCCGGGGACTGCCTCCATCGCGTCGATCACGCGCTGGGCGAGCACGTTGCCCTGGTCCAGGTCGTGGCCGCGGATCTCGACCACCAGGCGGGCGTCCTGACCGCCGCGCATCATGCGCATCATCATGTTGCTGGAGGAGGCGTAGAGCTCGATGTCGGCCGCGGGCACGTCGGCGATCGCGCGGCGGACCGACGCGACGATCTCTTCCTGGCCGCGACTCCGCTCGGTGATCGGGGTGAGCAGGATTTCCATCGTGCCCTGGTTCGACTGGGCCGGCCGCCACCAGCTCTCGGGGCCGGCGGTGGTGAGCAGGTTGTCGAGTTCCTCCGGCCGCACGGCGCTGCGGACCCGCGCCTCGATCTCAGCCATCGTGGAGGTGGAGACCTCGAGCGGCGACCCGACCGGCATCTCGACCTGCATGTTGAGGCGGCCCTCGTCGCTTTCGGGCATCAACTCGAGTCCGATCACCGGCACCAGGGCGAAGGACCCGAAGAGGAGCACGACGGCCATGGCTATTACCAGGCCAGGCCGACCGAGGGCCCACTCGATCATGCGGCCGTAGGTGAGGTCGACCGGGCCGAGAGCGGCGACGCATTCGCCGTCGGTGCTGCGGCTCGCCGGCACCTTGCGAAGCCACCGGGCGGCCGCCGCGGGAATCAGGGTGAGGGCGACGAACAGCGCGCACAGCAGGGCGAAACTGACCGTGATCGCCAACTGGTTGAAGAAGATGCCGGCGAAACCGGAAATGAAGACCACGGGCAGGAACACGGCCACGGTGGTCAGGGTGCCGGCAGCGATCGCCATCGCCACCTCGTTGCTGCCGGCAATCGCGGCGGCGGTCGGCCGTTCGCCCTCGTGGAGCCGGCGGTAGATGCTCTCGAGCACCACGATCGACCCGTCGACCAGCATGCCGATTCCAAGCGCGATGCCGGCCAGGGAGATGACGTTCAGGGTGAAGCCGTTGAAGTACATCAGCGCGATCGTGGCCAGCACCGAGATCGGGATCGCCGCGCCCACGATCAGGGTCGCTCGTATGTCGCGGAGGAAGAAGAAGAGCACCAGGATCGCCAGCGCGGCGCCGAACATCGCCCCCATCTGGACGTTGTTCACGGCCTGCCGGATGAAGGCGGCGCTGTCCATGAGGATCGAGATCTCGGCGCGGCCGGCGTAGTCGCGATTGATCGCGTCGATCTCCTTCCTCAGTCGATCGACGACCTCCACCGTGTTCGAGCCGGACTGCTTCTGCACGAACATCCGCATGCCGGGCGCGCCGTTGATCCAGAGCTCGTTCGTCAGTTCGCGAATACCGTCTTCGACCCGCCCGACATCGCGCACGAGGATCGGGCGCCCGTCGCGGATCGCGACGATCGTGTTCTCGACGTCGACCTTGCGCTCGAACTCGCCGATCGTGCGGATGAGGACCTCGCGCCCGGTCTCGAGCATGTCGCCGGCCGAGACGTTGCGGTTCTCCCGTGACAGGGCCATCGTGACCTCGCTGGGCGTGATGCCGAGCGCGGCCATCCGGTCGGCGGCGAGCTGGACCTGGATCTCCCGCACCCGGCCGCCCTGGACGTCGACGGCGGCGACCCCGGGCAGGCGCTCGAGGCGGCGGCTGATCGTCTCCTCGGCCATGTAGCGGAGCTGGCGGACGTCGCCCTCGCCGGAGAGGCCGAGGAAGACGACGGGCATGTCCGAGAGGTTGAACTTGAACAGCATCGGCGCGGAGGCGTCTTCGGGCAGGTTGCCGCGCACGAAGTCGAGCTGCTCGCGGATGTCGTTCACGACCTCGTTCAGGTCGATGCCCCAGTCGAACTGGGCCTGGATGCTGCTCATGCCCTCCGCGGACATGGAGCTCAGTTGGTCGAGGCCGGTGACGGTCGAGAGGGCCCGCTCGATCGGCCGCGTGACCAGGGTCTCCATCTCCTCGGGCGCCACGCCCTCGTAGGTGGTGGAGATCGAGATCCGGGGCATGTCGACCTCGGGCATCAGGTCGACGGCGAGTTGGCGAGCGGCGACCAGGCCCAGCACGGCGATGCAGACGTAGAGCATGCCGACGCCGACCGGACGGTTGGCCGAGAGACGGGGGAGGTTCATCTAGGAGCTTGCTCCGCCCGGCGCCTCGTACGCGTTGACCACCCGTACCGGAGCGCCGTTGCCGAGCTGCTCGTGTCCCACCGTCAGCACAAGGTCGCCGGCCTCGAGGCGGCCGCTCACCGCGCTGAACTCGCCGGAGCGGCCCGCGACGGTAACGGCCCGCCACTCGGCCAGGCCGTCGACCGGCACCAGGACGCCGACCGACCGGGCGCCATCCATTGCCACCCGCTCGAGCAGGGCGGCGCCGGGAATGATCAGCGCGTCGTCGAGGTCGCGCAGGCTGACGGAGACGTCCGCGTACATGCCGGTCATGAGCAGGTCGTCGGTCCCCACCAGTTCACCCTCGACGAGCACGGTGCGATCGTTGCGGCGCACCTCGCCGGCGACCCGGCGCACCGTGCCGGAGAAGATCTGCTCGCCGGTGGCCTCGGTCGAGACATCGAAGGCCGCGCCGGCCTGAACGGAGGCCAGATCGCGTTCGGGCACCCGGAACTGAACCATCAGCGGCGCCTCCTCGACCAGGCGAAGGATGGGCGTTCCGGGCTGCACCAGGGCGCCCCGGTCGAGGTAGCGGTCGGCGACCACGGCGTTGAACGGGGCGCGCACGCGGGTGTTGGCGAACTGCTCGGCAAGCTGCGCCTCCCGCGCCGCGGATTGTTGGACCTGGGCTTCGCCGGCGGCCAGGTTCGCCTTCGCCGTCCCGTACTTGGACGTGAACTGCTGCTGTTCCTGCTGGGAGAGCAGGTTCTGGTCGTAGAGCTCCATCGCCCGCTGGTAGTCCGCTGCCACGCCGACCAGCTCGGCAGCGGCCCGGTCGCGGTTCGCCTTGGCGACGCCAAGCTGACCGCTGGCCTCCTGGAACTGGCTCTTCAGGTCGATGTCCTCGATCACGGCGAGCACGGCGCCGGCCGCTACCCGCTGACCGATTCGGGTCGGCATTTCGACCAGCAGACCCGAGACCTGGGGCGAGATGTCGGCGACCTCACCGACCAGTTCGCCGGAGTATGCGGTGCGCACCGAGAGGTGTCCCCGGCGGGCGGCCTCGGCGCGCACCGGCACCGCCTGGGCCAGCGCGGCGGCGCCGGGCGCCGCTGCCCCGGGCGAACGGCCCAGTGCGATGACGGCAGCCGCGGCCAGAACCACTGTCCCGGCTACGCCAACGGCGATCCAGGGGCCGCTGATGCGGCGGCGGGGAGGTGGGGGAGCGGAACGGGTGCGAGGCGGTCCGGGTTGGATGATGGCCATAGGTGTCGTTCTCTTGTTGGTGGGATTCGGCTTGCCGTCAGGCCAGGTCAGGAAGTCGCGCCGTCCGCGCCTTCTGCCATCGCAGCGAGCACGGAGTGGAGGCTGTCGGCGAGGATGGAGTAGAAGCGGATGAAGTTCTCCAGGCGGTCAACGACGACGCTGCCGCCGTCGACGCCGGGAAGGAGCGCCTGCTTCATCTCCTCGGCCATGGCCTGCCGGTCGCGGAAGCGGTCCGCGACTCGTTGCAGCAGGCCGGGCTGCTCGTTGATCTGGAAGTAGTCGCGGCGGTCGCCCGGGCGGGTAACCCGTTCGATGACGCCCATGTTCTCCAGCAGGCGGGTGTTCGTGCTGATGCTGCCGCGGCTCACGCGCAGGCGCTCGGCCAGGCGGTCGAAGCGAAGTGGCTGCGGCGACAGGATGAGCAGGCCGACGAGGCGCCCCGCGATGCGGGGTAGGCGGTCCTCTTCAAGGGCCAGCCCCATGCCTTCGATGAAGCGCTCCTCGGCGGCACGGAGACCGTACTCGGCAGCGGTGGTGCGTTGGGTGGACTGATCGGGGGCGGGAATCGGTTCGGAGAGAGTCATGGGTCAGCGATGATGGAACATCCGGTTTGTTTTGTCAACACTGAACAGTATGAATGCAATGTCGGGCTAGAGTCCCGGGCGGGGCTTCCAACCTTGTTCCATCCGCGCTACAAGCCGGGGCGTCCGACGGCGCGAGTGGTCCATGCGGGGCTGGTCGGCCGCTCGCCTGCTAGCTTCGAACGATGCCTGAATCAGCCGGTACGCGTCGTCAGCGCCTGCTGCCCCTCGTGTTGGGGCTGGCGATGCTGGTCTGCGCCCTGTTGCAGCTCAACGACCCGGATCCGCTGGTCTGGGTGGGCTACTACGCGCTGGTTGCCGTGGCCTGCACGGTGGCCGCCTACCGGCCGTTGCCCGCAGTCCTGTTCTGGATGCTCGGGGCCGCGACCGCGGCGGGACTGGCCCTGACGCTTCCGGGGTTCGTCGACTGGCTGACCAGACGACCGGCGAGCGACCTCTGGGCGCCCATGTCGGCCGAACGGATGTACATCGAGCACAGCCGGGAGTTCCTGGGACTCCTGATCGCTGGGGCCTGCCTCGTCACGGTGCGCCGGCTCTCGGGCCGCGACCGCGCCGGGCGCTGATTCGGTCGGGTCCTCGCGCCGACTCGGCTGCGCTCGCCGGTCATGAGGACGCTGTAGACCGTCGGGGCCGAGTCTCAAGGACTACAGCCGCCCGGGAAGGCCGCGTTGTCCACAATCGCCGGCGCGGGTGCTCCCGGGCCGTTCACGTACTCGCGCGTCTCGCCGGTGGCGGTGTCCGTCACGGTCAGGGTGAAACCGAGGTCCGAGGCTGACGCCCCGTACACCCAGGCGTTCCCGTTGACCGCACAGCCGTCCAGGACCTTGACCAGTAGTTCCCAGTTCGCCGTGTCGAAGAAGCTGAACAGGGCGGTGTCGTTCGTTCCCGCGCGGACCACCCTGGCCGTATCGGTTCGACCGTCGGCGGCCAGCCACTCGGCGCGCACGGCGTAGCGCGAGTCCTGGAGGCACATGGTGTGCGCGTCCGGTTCGCAGGTCCCGGCCGGGTTGGCTGCCTCGACCAGGAAGACGCGGGACTCGGTCTTCTCCTCGTCCGTCCGGCTGACGGTAAGGGCGACTTCGTAGAACCCCGGGTCCGACCAGGCGTGCCTCGTCTCGCGGGACGTGGTCCTCGCCGTGCCGTCGCCGAAGTTCCACGATCTCCGCGTGACGACCTTCGTCGCGCCGGTCAGAGTGACGGTTTCGCCGGTTTCGGCTCGGCACAGCCCGTCGGTGCATTCGACGCTCAACGCGAAGCGGGCCGTCAGCGGATCCGGCGGCGGCGGTGGCGGTGCTGGATCCGGCAGCGGCGGCGGATTCGGGTTCGGCGCAGGCGGCGGCGGCGGCGGTGACGGCGGCGGTGGATCCGTCGTCGTCGTCGGCGGAGGTGGCGGTGGAGGTGGCGGTGGAGGCGGTGGAGGTGGCGGTGGAGGCGGAGGCGGCGGCGGCGGGTGCGGTCCCTCGAAACCGCCGTCCTCCGGCCCGGCCCCGGTGAGAGCGGTGCACATTCGCGATCGGAAGCCCCAGATATGGGCACTCATGAACGTCATCTCGCCACGACCGGAACCGCGCCGCAATCGCTCCTCAGACTGCCTGGTGCCCGATAGAACGAAGAACTCCTTGTACGCTGCCAGTAATTCGTCCTCGGCGGTCGCGGTCCCGGGCGGATACACCAATAGGTCTTTTCGTCTTTGGTCCCTCAGGAGTTGGCCCCCCTGGATTGCCGAACCACCGAGGATGTCGTTCCGCGAACTCGCGTAGTAGCGCTTCACGGTGGCGGAACCTAGCCAGGCATCATGGTAGATCAGGAACCACACAGCGTCGAGGATGCTCACACCACCGGCAGTGAAGGGGTCTGAGAACTCCGTGTCCATGTCGGCTCCGTGGAGGAGTTCGTCGGTGCTGTCCAGGATCCGGATGTCCTTGAAGTCGTCGTCCAGCCTGTCTTCCATGTCGCCGAGGAAACCGTGGTCGGCCAAAGCCCACAAGGAGTCCCAGTCGTCCGGCGCGTTGCAGACCGCCGACTCGACGAACTGATCGTAGTCGTCGCTGTCTTTGAGCTGCTGGAAAAGAACGGTGCTGTGCCTCTGCAGGAGCGTGTGGGCGAAGAACCTCTCAGCTTGGTGAGCAACCCGATGGGGGGGGCTGCCGAATCTGACCGATTGGTGGGGCGGATCCCTAACATACTCCGTATTAGTGCCGCCCAGGTTGAGCGCCGCTATGCGAGGATCCGCTGTGTGCTCTATGCCTTTGAGTCCACTGTTGTATACGTTCGCATCTACTTCTTGCAGCGTGTTCCACAGCTCGGTGCCGGACTCTGTGCGGTCGTTTGCGGTCGCCGGTGTCGCCGAATCGTCCCCCCATATTGGGGCGTTCAATGGGCCATGACAACTGGCGCACTCCGTTGGGTGGGTAATCTCCACATCGTCTCCCGAGAAGTCGATAACGCCGGCCTCCCACCGCCCTTCCTTGGGTATCGGCTCGAGGAACTCGACCTGATCGTTGTTCGGATTGTCGGTATGGGTTCCGAAGGCCACGATGAACCGGGAGTCGTAGCCGTAGGCGATGAATCGCGGATGCTCGGGCGAGACGAAGTCGGCCACCGGGCTCTCCGATTGGTAGAGAGCGCTCCAGAAGAGCTTGTGCTTTTCCGGCAGAGCGTCGAGGAACTCGTTGACGCTCGATATTTCGTGTTCCGAGATGAAGGCGGCGACGATTTCTTCGGTCATCGTTTCCGGCAGGACGGCGTATTTGTCGAAGGCGGTCACTTGACCGGTTGCGACAACAAGAAGCGTGCAACATCCGAGTACTTTCAGCATTCCTTGGGTAATGTCCTTTCTTCAACTGAGAGAGAGCCGGGTCGGCACGTCAAAGCTCCAGGCCTAACGGCGACAGCCGCCCGGGAAGGCCGCGTTGTCCACAATCGCCGGCGCGGGTGCTCCCGGGCCGTGCACGTACTCGCGCGTCTCGCCGGTGGCGGTGTCCGTCACGGTCAGGGTGAAACCGAGGTCCGAGGCTGACGCCCCGTACACCCAGGTCTTCCCGTTGACCGCACAGCCGTCCAGGACCTTGACCAGGAACTCCCAGTTCGCCGTGTCGAAGAAGCTGAACAGGGCGGTGTCGTTCGTTCCCGCGCGGACCACCCTGGCCGTATCGGTTCGACCGTCGGCGGCCAGCCACTCGGCGCGCACGGCGTAGCGCGAGTCCTGGAGGCACATGGTGTGCGCGTCCGGTTCGCAGGTCCCGGCCGGGTTGGCTGCCTCGACCAGGAAGACGCGGGACTCGGTCTTCTCCTCGTCCGTCCGGCTGACGGTAAGGGCGACTTCGTAGAACCCCGGGTCCGACCAGGCGTGCCTCGTCTCGCGGGACGTGGTCCTCGCCGTGCCGTCGCCGAAGTTCCACGATCTCCGCGTGACGACCTTCGTCGCGCCGGTCAGAGTGACGGTTTCGCCGGTTTCGGCTCGGCACAGCCCGTCGGTGCATTCGACGCTCAACGCGAAGCGGGCCGTCAGCGGATCCGGCGGCGGCGGTGGTGGTGCTGGATCCGGCAGCGGCGGCGGATTCGGGTTCGGCGCAGGCGGCGGCGGCGGCGGTGACGGCGGCGGTGGATCCGTCGTCGTCGTCGGCGGAGGTGGCGGTGGAGGTGGCGGTGGAGGCGGAGGCGGCGGCGGCGGGTGCGGTCCCTCGAAACCGCCGTCCTCCGGCCCGGCCCCGGTGAGAGCGGTGCACATTCGCGATCGGAAGCCCCAGATATGGGCACTCATGAACGTCATCTCGCCACGACCGGAACCGCGCCGCAATCGCTCCTCAGACTGCCTGGCGCCCGATAGAACGAAGAACTCCTTGTACGCTGCCAGTAATTCGTCCTCGGCGGTCGCGGTCCCGGGCGGATACACCAATAGGTCTTTTCGTCTTTGGTCCCTCAGGAGTTGGCCCCCCTGGATTGCCGAACCACCGAGGATGTCGTTCCGCGAACTCGCGTAGTAGCGCTTCACGGTGGCGGAACCTAGCCAGGCATCATGGTAGATCAGGAACCACACAGCGTCGAGGATGCTCACACCACCGGCAGTGAAGGGGTCTGAGAACTCCGTGTCCATGTCGGCTCCGTGGAGGAGTTCGTCGGTGCTGTCCAGGATCCGGATGTCCTTGAAGTCGTCGTCCAGCCTGTCTTCCATGTCGCCGAGGAAACCGTGGTCGGCCAAAGCCCACAAGGAGTCCCAGTCGTCCGGCGCGTTGCAGACCGCCGACTCGACGAACTGATCGTAGTCGTCGCTGTCTTTGAGCTGCTGGAAAAGAACGGTGCTGTGCCTCTGCAGGAGCGTGTGGGCGAAGAACGTCTCAGCTTTGTGAGCAACCCGATGGGGGGGACTGCCGAATCTGACCGATTGGTGGGGCGGATCCCAAGGATAGACCGTATTAACGCCGCCCAGGTTGAGCGCCGCTATGCGAGGATCCGCTGTGTGCGGTAGGTCGTGGAGTCCATGGTTATTTATGTTCGTATCTACGTCTTGAAGCACGTCCCACAGCTCGGCGCCGGACTCTGTGCGGTCGTTTGCGGTCGCCGGTTTCGCCGAATCGTCCCCCCATAGTGGGGCGTTCAATGGGCCATGACAACTGGCGCACTCCGTTGGGTGGGTAATCTCCGCATCGTCTCCCGAGAAGTCGATAACGCCGGCCTCCCACCGCCCTTCCTTGGGTATCGGCTCGAGGAACTCGACCTGATCGTTGTTCGGATTGTCGGCATGGGTTCCCCAGGCCACGATGAACCGGGAGTCGTAGCCGTAGGCGATGAATCGCGGATGCTCGGGCGAGACGAAGTCGGCCACCGGGCTCTCCGATTGGTAGAGAGCGCTCCAGAAGAGCTTGTGCTTTTCCGGCAGAGCGTCGAGGAACTCGCTGACGCTCGATATTTCGTGTTCCGAGATGAAGGCGGCGACGATTTCTTCGGTCATCGTTTCCGGCAGGACGGCGTATTTGTCGAAGGCGGTCACTTGACCGGTTGCGACAACAAGAAGCGTGCAACATCCGAGTACTTTCAGCATTCCTTGGGTAATGTCCTTTCTTCAACTGAGAGAGAGCCGGGTCGGCACGTCAAAGCTCCAGGCCTAACGGCGACAGCCGCCCGGGAAGGCCGCGCTGTCCACAATCGCCGGCGCGGGTGCTCCCGGGCCGTGCACGTACTCGCGCGTCTCGCCGGTGGCGGTGTCCGTCACGGTCAGGGTGAAACCGAGGTCCGAGGCTGACGCCCCGTACACCCAGGCGTTCCCGTTGACCGCACAGCCGTCCAGGACCTTGACCAGTAGTTCCCAGTTCGCCGTGTCGAAGAAGCTGAACAGGGCGGTGTCGTTCGTTCCCGCGCGGACCACCCTGGCCGTATCGGTTCGACCGTCGGCGGCCAGCCACTCGGCGCGCACGGCGTAGCGCGAGTCCTGGAGGCACATGGTGTGCGCGTCCGGTTCGCAGGTCCCGGCCGGGTTGGCTGCCTCGACCAGGAAGACGCGGGACTCGGTCTTCTCCTCGTCCGTCCGGCTGACGGTCAGGGTGACTTCGTAGAACCCCGGGTCCGACCAGGCGTGCCTGGTCTCGCGGGACGTGGTCCTCGCCGTGCCGTCGCCGAAGTTCCACGATCTTCGCGTGACGACCTTCGTCGCGCCGGTCAGAGTGACGGTTTCGCCGGTTTCGGCTCGGCACAGCCCGTCGGTGCATTCGACGCTCAACGCGAAGCGGGCCGTCAGCGGATCCGGCGGCGGCGGTGGTGGATCCGGCGGCGGCGGTGGTGGCGGTGGTGGATCCGACTCCGGCGGCGGCGGTGGTGGCGGTGGCGGCGGCGGCGGCGGCGGCGGCGGCTTCGCGTCCTCATCCACGTTGATCGTGACCGTAGTCTCAGCTTCACTCCATAGCTTGTCTCGCGCCGTTACCGTGACGACGTATTCGCCTTGTCCGAAGAGACTCTGAGCGGCGTAGAGTTGTCCGGATTCTCTGTCGATCTTGAACAAACTCGAGTCTTCACCGCCGAGCCGATACAGGATCTCGTCGTCGTCGTCGGGATCGTTCGCTCTCACGGGAGGACCGACGGCGTCGCCGGGCGCCAGTCGCTCAGTGACTGTCCTTCGCGTATCGGTTCCACTCGGGAACGCCGGAGCACTGTTGCTGGGAGCGGCGTACCAGGCTGCCGCTAGTGGCACAGTTTCCTTCAGGGTGGCCGCGGCATCGGCCACACCGGCTCTGCCGACGGGGACCGTGTAGTCCACCCGGAACCGGCGCACGGTCCCGGTGCCCGGGTGCGAGAACGTCTCCGCCAAGACCTCCCAGTAGGCCATGATCGTGCCGTATCGGAACTGGATTCCGTCGTGGTCGTAGTCTGCCCAGTAGCCGGCGCCCTCAGGGCTGTAGGAGTTCAATGAGTGTTCTGAAGGTTCATCTCTAAGTCCCAGGACGTACCCGATCTCGCGGGCAAACCACGGCCACCTGGCGTCGTGGTGCAACGTGGCGAAGGCTTGGCCTTTCTGCTGCTCCGACGTAACGCGCGATGTCCACTGGTAGGAACGCGCGCCGACGTCGTGACTGCCAGTCCTCTTGTAGATCACGACTACGATGTCGGCGCCGTGTGCGGACCTCGTAGCCTCCGGGAGGGTGTTCTTGGTCCTCTCAAGGACGACACCGGCAGTCGTGCTCCCAAGTACGTCGGCATGGCTGGCCGTTTCCGGCGCCGGCAGCAATCCGACCGGCTTGACTATCGCATTGACTTTGCTATTGGATAGTGCTGTGTTGATCCTTTTGATCCATTCGAGGATCGTCGGTTCCAAGGACGGTCTTGGTAGGCCGTCGGAGTCGGCTATGGCTGTCGTATAGAGAAACAGCATGCCGACCTCGGTCGGATCGTCCGTGGTCGTGCCGTCGGTGCGAAACTGTGCGCCTGCCGCGGTGGAAAGCAGGCTGGCTGCGGCGGCAAGGCCCAGCGCGAATTTCGTCAGACCGGCATGTCTTGGTCCGGCCTTGGGGGGGGCCACGCTCCCGCGTGTGTCATGCAGGAGTCGACTTCGCCGAAGCCGTGGGCGCGATCTCGATCCAGTTCTTGCCAAACCGGAACAAGCTTCCACCAATACCGGCCGCGTTGTCGCCTACAAAACTGCGGGGAACCCCAAGAAAGCGGCTAATCCGGCGCCGCGGCGCTCATCATGAAGCCCATCATCATCTCGTCCGTCGACGGCTGTCCGAAACGGACCGTGCGCTCCGAGTTGAACCCGTAGCGCTGCGCCTTCCCCGGCGAGTTGTCGTACCAGGCCGTGTACTCGACCCGCGTGCCCTTGGGGATCCGCTTCAACTGGTCGTAGTAGTAGACCGTCTGCCACGAGAAGTCGAACTGCGGCACGTCCAGCAGCACTTCGGAGGCGCCGTCGGGGTAGAAGGCCTCGAAGCGGGCCGCCTTGCCGCGCATGTGCATGTGCGGCATCAGGGCGATGATGTCCGTGTCCTTCTGGGCCACGGTGGAGTAGGGGCCGACCTGGTGGTTGCCGTTGTTCGGCGGAATCGCGAAGGTGAAGTTCATGATCGGGCGGAGTCCGGAGCCCAGCGACCGGGTCACCGGCTTGTCGGCGAAGACGAAGCCGATCGACGACTGGTCCCACACGCCGGTGCCGTCGCCGGCTTCCTTGTGGTAGTGGATGTCGAAGGTCACCCGCGAACCCTTCCTGAGCAGGAAGCCGTAGCCCTCCGGGTAGCGGTTCGCGTCGCTGCCGGAGGAAACGCCGCCCATGTAGCTGCCGGCGTTCTCCGGCGACGGGGCGATCTGATCCTGGTTCGGAAACTCCGGCGGCGCCGGCAGTTCGCCGTTCTCGTCCGGTTCCAGGAGGTGGAGGTTGAAGTGGTGGATGATGTCGCTGTCCGGCTTGCACTGGAAGGCGACGATCCAGCGATCCTCCGGCAGATCCTCCTCGGTGAGGACGTAGGAGAAGGCGGCGTAGAGGTCGTCGACCGTGTCCTCGACGAAGTAGGGCTCGGGCATCGTCACCACCAGGTTGGGCTCACCGACGACCCAGCCGCCCGTGCTGGGGAACTCGCGCGGGGGCGGAGCGTCGGCGGCGTTGCCGGCGGCGGCGGCGGTCGCGGCCCAGCTCACCAGGGTCTCGATCTCGGCCGGGCTGAGCACCCGCTCGTTGGCGAAGGTCCCGTCGTGTTGGGGATGCGCGTCCCAGGGCGGCATCTCGCGGGCGGCCACGGTGCGGGCGATCGACTTGGCCCACGGCCGCACGTCGGCGTAGCTGGTCAGCGCCATCGGCGCGCGCATGCCGCCGTAGTTCGCACCCGCCGGCCGGTGGCAGTCCTGGCAGTGCGTCTGGAGCACCGGCAGCACATCGGCGTAGAAGGTCGGCGCGTCGCGGTCGGCGGCGGCGGCCGGCGCGGCGGCGAGTGCCAGAAGGAGGGCGGCGGGGAGGGCTGAACTCTTCATGGCGTGAGAGTACCAGCGGGCGTCTCGGAACGTTGTGACGCTGGACCTTCAGGGCAACTCAAGGTCTACATGCGCCCGGGAAGGCCGTGTTGTCCACAATCGCCGGCGCGGGTGCTCCCGGGCCGTTCACGTACTCGCGCGTCTCGCCGGTGGCGGTGTCCGTCACGGTCAGGGTGAGACCGAGGTCCGAGGCTGACGCCCCGTACACCCAGGTCTTCCCGTTGACCGCACAGCCGTCCAGGACCTTGACCAGGAACTCCCAGTTCGCCGTGTCGAAGAAGCTGAACAGGGCGGTGTCGTTCGTTCCCGCGCGGACCACCCTGGCCGTATCGGTTCGACCGTCGGCGGCCAGCCACTCGGCGCGCACGGCGTAGCGCGAGTCCTGGAGGCACATGGTGTGCGCGTCCGGTTCGCAGGTCCCGGCCGGGTTGGCTGCCTCGACCAGGAAGACGCGGGACTCGGTCTTCTCCTCGTCCGTCCGGCTCACGGTCAGGGCGACTTCGTAGAACCCCGGGTCCGACCAGGCGTGCCTCGTCTCGCGGGACGTGGTCCTCGCCGTGCCGTCGCCGAAGTTCCACGATCTCCGCGTGACGACCTTCGTCGCGCCGGTCAGAGTGACGGTTTCGCCGGTTTCGGCTCGGCACAGCCCGTCGGTGCATTCGACGCTCAACGCGAAGCGGGCCGTCAGCGGATCCGGCGGCGGCGGTGGTGGTGCTGGATCCGGCAGCGGCGGCGGATTCGGGTTCGGCGGTGACGGCGGCGGCGGTGACGGCGGCGGCGGTGACGGCGGCGGTGACGGCGGCGGCGGTGACGGCGGGGGATCTTCGTTCACATCCTCCACGTCGATTGTCACGCTGGTTTCCGCTTCCGCAAATAGCTTGTCCCTTACCACGACGGTGAGGTGGTAAAGCGCCCGATCTTCGTAGTCGAGGGGCTGCCGGGTCAGAATCTGGCCGTCCTCCCTTCGCAACTTGAAGTACTGGGCGTCGTCGCCCTCGAGGCGGTAGTCGATCTCCTGGTTCTCCGGGTCCTCGACCGCGATTGGGGCGCCCACCTCGCTCTCCGGCGGCAGGTTCTCCTTGACACTTCGTCTTGTCCCGGCGCCGTCTGTCAACACTGGCGCGCTGTTGGCGCGGGTCCCGTACCAGGCCGCTGCCAGCGGCGCCGTGAGATTGAGGGCCTTCGCGGCGTTTGCCACTCCGTCTTCACCCATCGGAACCCGGTACTCGACTCCGTCGACTCGCACAGGCCGGTCGGCCAGGTGCGAGAAAGGTACGTTCTGCCCCAATCTGAAGGAACCGGCCATGATCGTCGAGTAGCGGAACTTGAGTCCGTCCTGGTCGTATTGTCCGCCGTACCCGGCCCCTTCCGGGTGATACGAGTGGCGGAGGCTGTCTGCTTGGCTATGTCTGAGGCCCAGGACATGGCCGATCTCATGAGCCACCGTTCCCCACCAGTGGAAATGCTCCACCGCCAAGACCGCATAGCCCTTCATCTGGTCTGACGTCCTGCCGGCCCTCCAGGGGTAGGCAAGACCGCATTTGCTGCCACAGGACACATTGGAGTCGTAAATGACGGCTACGATGTCTGCGCCATGTTCCGCCCTCATCGTCCAGAAGAGTGGAGTGGACTTTGCCGTGTCCATGACGCTGTGCGCGGACGCGCAGCCACACCTATCGACATTGCTGGCCTCTTCCGGCGCCTGTCTCATGCCGACCAGCCTGACGGTCGCATTCACCTTGCTCACCGAGAAGGCTTCGTTCGTCTTCGCGAGCCAGTCGCGGACGCGTCCTTGAAGCCTCAGACTCGGTGTGGCGTTGTCCTGTACGCCCTTTGTGTACAGAAACAGGATGTCGAGTTCGGAAGGATCGTCCGTTGCCGTTTCGCTCGGCAACTGGACAACGCTCGGTCCCGGTTCGGTGGGAATCTCCAGGAGTTTGCAGCGAAACTGCGCGCCTGCCGCGGTGGAAAACAGGCTGGCTGCGGCGGCAAGGCCCAGCACGAACTTCGCCAGACCGGCAGGTCTTGGTTCGGCCCTGGGGGAGCGCTCACTCCCGCGTGCGTCATGCAGGAGTCGACTTCGCCGAAGCCGTGGGCGCGATCTCGATCCGGTTTTTCTCAAACCGGAACAAGCTTCCACCAATACCGGCCGCGTTGTCGCCTACAAAACTGCTGGGATGGACCGCAAGAAACGGCTACTCCGGCGCCGCGGCGCTCATCATGAAGCCCATCATGGCGGGCGGGCACGGCGCGGCGCGCCGGATGCCGGCGGGGACGCCGGCGCACTCCGTCGTTGCGCCTCAGGCGGTCGCCAACTGCTGCTCGGGGTGCATCTCGTCGACATCGACGCCGACGATCTTCGACACGCCCTGTTCCTCCATCGTGACGCCGTAGAGCGTGCTCGCGGCCTGCATCGTCAGCTTGTTGTGCGTGATGATGAGGAACTGGGTGACGGCCGACATCCGCTTCAGCATGTCGACGAAGCGCAGGATGTTTGCGTCGTCGAGCGGTGCGTCGACTTCGTCGAGGATGCAGAAGGGCGAAGGCTTGGTCTCGAACAGGGCGAACAGCAGAGCGATCGCGGCCAGCGCTTTCTCGCCGCCCGACAGCAGCATGATGTTCTGCGCCCGCTTTCCCGGCGGCCGTGCCGTGATCTCGATGCCGCAGTCCAGCGGGTCGTCCTCGTCCATCAGGCGCATCTCCGCTTCGCCGCCGCGGAACAGCTCCGTGAAGATGCGGCCGAAGCTCTCGTTGACCTCGCGGAAGGTTGCCACGAAGCGCTCGGATGAGGTCTTGTCGATGTCGCGGATCGTGCGCTTCAGACTCTCGATCGAGTGGGTGACGTCGGCCCGCTGCCCGGTCAGGAACTCGTGACGCTCCTGGTGCTCGTCGTACTCGTCGGCGGCGAGAACGTTGACCGGCCCCATCCGCTCCAGCAGGGCCCGCCGGCGTCCCAGCTCCCCGGTCATCGCTTTCAGGTCGGGCGCCTCGTCGGCCCCGGCGGCCCGCAACTCCTGGCCAACCAGCTCGTCGCCGAACTCCTGGAGGTAGTCCTGGCCCAGGTGCTCCGACTCCTGCCGCAGGCCGGCCTGACGCACGCGCAGTTCCTCGATCCGGCCGCGCACTTCGTCGCGGCGGGCGTCGAGTTCCCGGAGTTGCGCCTCGAGCGTCCGGCCTTGTTCCCTCTGGTCGTCGAGGACGCGTTGGGCGCGGGCGGCTTCGTCCTGGGCATTCGTGCGCTCGGCGAGCGCCTCGTCCAGCTCGCGCCGAGCGTTCGCCGCGGCTGCTTCATGCTCGCTGATCCGCCCACGCAGTTGGTCCGTTTCGGCGGCCCAGGCCGCGTCGGCCTCGCGCAGCGAGGCGATCTGGCCTTCGACGCGCTCCCGCTCGCTGCGTTCCGAGGACGCGCGTTCTTCGATCAGGTCGAGCTGCCCCTGGAGCCCGGCGCCCGCGGTGATCCGCTCTTCGCGCTGCTTGCGGGCGCGCTCGACCGCGGCGCTCGCCTCGTCGGCCGCTTGTTCCAGGGTCGCAAGCCGGGTCTCGCAGTCCGCGACGTCCGTCTCGACCTTGGACCGCCTTGCCCCTCTCGTCTCGATCTGGCTCGCCAGCTCCTGATGCTCCGACTGCGTCGCGCTGTACTCGTGACGTAGAGCGCCGCGTCGCTCGCCGATGTCCTGGAGACGGGCCTTGGCCACAGCCAGTTGCTGGCGTAGTTCCGCGGCTGCGCGCTCCAGACGCTGGCCTTCGGTCGCGGCCTGACCCACACGCTCGCCGGCTGCTTCGATCTCCCTGGCGAGGTCCGACCGCCGTTGTTCCAGCTCGGCGATGGAGCGTTCCAGGTCGTCCATCTCGCGCTGGCGGCCCAGGGCGCCCAGCGCCGCCTGTTCGCCGCGTACCGTGACGCGGCCGGCTTCGATCCAGAGCCGGTCCCGGCATAGGAAGGCAACGCCTGGATGGTCCGGCGCCAAACGCTCGGCATCCTCCGGGCTCTCGACCAGGTAGGCGGGAGGAAGGGCGCCGCGAGTTTCCTCGGGCAGTCCGAGCGCCGTGGCGAGGTCGCCGACGATTGCCGGATCTTCGACCGAAGGCAACAGCTTCGCGCCGTTGCCGGAGCGCAGCAAGGTGGCCTGGAAGTCGGAACCGCCGATGGAGCGGGCGATGGCCAGGGCGTCTTCGTCTCCGGGTGTCATGACGGCGTTGCGCAGCGGGCCGAGGAACAGATCGAGGCTGTGCTCCCAGCCCTCGGGAACCTGAACTTCGTCGCCCAGGAAGCGCGGCGCCGGAAGGCCCAGTTCGAGCAGAGCCTTGCGAATCTCGCTCCTTTCTTCGGCGTCGCGCTGGCCCAGTTCACCGAGCACGGCAGCCCTCTTCTGCGCCTCGACCAGTTCCTCGCGACAGGCCTCGAGTTCGACTTGGGCCTCCTGTCGCCGGTTTCGGTTCGCTTCGAGATCGGCCGCCACCCGTTGGGCGGTCCTGGTCTCGGCGGTCAGGGCGACATCCAGGGATTCGATCTTGGTCCGGACCGCCTCGACTTCGACATCGATGGCCTTGAGCGCATCCCGGTTGCGGTCGAGGATCTCCTCGGCCCGGTCGCGGCGGTCGACTGCCTTCTCGCTGCCGATGCGCTCGGCGATCAGTGTTCCGCGCAGCTCGCCCTGCCGCGCCCGGCAGGTGGCGAGCTCGTCGAGCAGCAGGCGCTGCCGCTTGCGGGCTTCCGCGATCGCGGCGTCGGCGTTGCCGATGCGCCGGCGGTCTTCCTGCACGTCGGCCAGGGCCTGCTCGCGCTTGGATTGGAGCATCCGGCGCCGGCCGAGGAGAGTGGCGAGCCGTTCTTCGGCCGCCGCGAGGTCGCGCCGCCGCCGTGCGGCGCTCACGCCGCCGGATTCGAGCCGTTCGGCGATCTCCGCGAGGGTGGTGCGGGCGCCCTTGATCAGTTCCTGGCGCCCCTCGATCACCGCGAGCAGCTTCGCCTGGTGCTCGTGGGAGCGCACGGCGTCCTCGGTGCGGGCGTCGATCACCTGCCGGCAGGCGGCGAGCTGCGCATTGGCGCGCGCGAGTTCGGCCAGCAGATCGGCTTCGCGGTCCGTGTCCTGCTTCAGGGTCGAGGCCAGGTCGTCCAGGTCTGCCTGGAGCCGAACCCAGCGCTCCTTGAGCACGGCGTCGAGCAGCTCGCGGTAGGCCTGCCGGCGTTCCCCGTAGCGGCGGGCGGCGTTCGCCTGCCGCTTCAGGGAGCGCAACTGGCGCTCCACCTCGGCGACGATGTCGTCCAGACGAAGCAGGTCGGCGGTGGCGTCCTCGAGCTTCAGTGCGGCGAGCCGCCTGCGGTTCTTGTAGCGGGTGATGCCTGCGGCCTCTTCGATCAGCTTGCGACGGTCCTGCGGTCTGCCGGACAGGATCATTCCGATCCGCCCCTGCTCGATCACGGAGTAGGCGCGGATACCCAGACCCGTGTCCATCAGGATGTCGCGGATGTCCTTGAGCCGGACGACCCGGTCGTTCAACCGGTACTGGCCCTCGCCGCCGCGGAAGATGCGGCGCCCGATCGTGATCCGGCCGTCCTCGGCCCGCTCGATGCTGCCGTCGGTGAGGAAGGAGAGGCTGACCTCGGCCATTCCCAGCGGCTTGCGCTGGTGGGTGCCGTTGAAGATGACCTCCTCCATGGAACTGCCGCGCAGCGACTTGGCGCTCTGCTCGCCCAGCACCCAGGTGATCGCCTCGGCCAAGTTGCTCTTGCCGCAGCCGTTCGGCCCGACGATCGCCGTGATTCCGGGCGCGAAGTGACTCGTCACCGGCTCGACGAAGGTCTTGAAGCCGCTAACCTCCAGGCATTCCAGTTTGAGCATGGCGTTGTTGTTTCAGCAGTGGCCGCGGCCGTCTCAGCAGTGGGCACGGCCGGCAGGGGAAGGAGACCCGTTGCCATGGGGGAACTTAGCAGCTTTCGCGTATAAGTCACAACTCGTTGTGCCCGTGCCAGCCATGTTCCACAACATATGGCGCTTTCCTCTTTCGGCTGATACGCTCCCGCGCCAATGAGCACTCTGACCGTCAAGAGGACGCTCTTCGACGCCCGCCAGATGGCGCGAATGATGCGCCGCATGGCAGCCGAGATCGTCGAGCGCGCCGGAGGCACTGAGGCGCTGATGCTGGTCGGCGTGCGCACCCGCGGTGTGCCGCTGGCGGACTTCGTCGCTGCCGAGATCGCCCGCACCGAGGGTGTCGAGGTGCCGGTCGGGGTGCTGGACATCACGCTCTACCGGGACGACCTGTCGACGATCGCGCCTCAACCTGTGGTCAAGGAAAGCGTGCTGCCGGTGCCGATCGACAACAAGATTCTCGTGCTCTGCGACGACGTGCTCTATAGCGGCCGGACGATCCGCGCGGCGATGGACGCGCTGATGGACTACGGCCGGCCGCGGGCCATCCGGCTCGCCGTGCTGATCGACCGAGGCCACCGGGAGCTGCCGATTCACGCCGACTGTGTCGGTGAGAACGTCCAGACCACGGACACCGAAGTGATCAAGGTCTCCTACGCCGCGACGGACGACGGCAAGGAGATGGTCGAGCTCCTCGAGCGCGAGGCGTGAGCGACTTCAGGTGGCAGCGAGGCGACCTGCTTGGGGTCGCCGAGTTGTCCACAGCGGAGATCAATCACGTTCTCGACACCTCGGAGTCGTTCGTCGAGGTCGCGGCGCGGCCGATCAAGAAGGTGCCGACGCTGCGCGGCAAGACGGTGATCAACCTCTTCTTCGAACCCTCGACACGGACCCGCTCCAGTTTCGAGATCGCCGAGAAGCGGCTCTCGGCCGACAACATCAACTTCTCGACTTCCGGGTCGTCGCTGTCCAAGGGGGAGACCCTCCTGGACACCACCCGCAACCTGGAGGCGATGGCGCCCGACCTGGTCGTCATCCGGCACGCGCACCCCCGGGTGCCTCACGGTCTCGCGGCGCGCATCGGTGCGGGGGTCATCAACGCCGGCGACGGCGCCCACGAGCATCCGACCCAGGCGTTGCTCGACGCCTTCACGATCCGCCGGCACAAGGGCCGCCTGGAGGGCCTCAAGGTGGCGATCGTCGGTGACGTGGCGCACAGCCGCGTGGTGCGTTCGAACGTCCTCTGCCTGAGCAAGCTGGGCGCCGAGGTCACGGTCGCCGGTCCGCGCACGATGATGCCCGAGGCGCCCGAAGCGCTCGGCGCGCGGGTTGCCTACTCGCTGGAGGAAGCGATTTGCGGCGCGGACGTGATCATGATGCTGCGGGTGCAGTTGGAGCGGCAGGCGCGTGCCTCCTTCCCCTCGGAGCGCGAGTACTTCGAATTCTTCGGTCTCACGGCGGACCGGTTGCGAGCCGCGAAGGACGACGCGATCATCATGCACCCGGGGCCGATGAACCGCGGCATCGAGATCGCGAGCGAGGTGGCGGACGGCCCCTGGTCGGTGATCCTCGAGCAGGTGGCGAACGGCGTCGCGGTGCGCATGGCGGTGCTCTATCTGCTGGCCGGGGTCAAGGCTGACGTGGATGGGTCTGTGACTTGACGGGGACGACTTGAACCGGGCGTTGCTCATCCGTGGCGGTCGGGTCGTGGATCCGAGCCAGGAGCTCGACGGCCGGGCCGATGTTCTGATCGAGGACGGCGTGGTGACGGCGTGCGGCCCGGCGTTCGAGACGCCGGACGGAGCGCGGGAGGTCGACGCCACCGGGTTGGTGGTCACGCCGGGCCTCATCGACATGCACGTCCACCTGCGCGAGCCGGGGCAGGAGTACAAGGAGACGATCGAGAGCGGCACGCGCGCGGCCGCCGCGGGCGGCTTCACCGCGGTCGCCTGCATGCCGAACACGGCGCCGGTGAACGACGATTCGTCGGTCACCGAGTTCATCCTCACCCAGGCGCAGCGGGCCGGGTGGGCCCGGGTCCATCCGATCGCCGCGGTGAGCAAGGGGCTCGAGGGCCGGGAACTGACGGAGTTCGGCGCTCAGCGGCGGGCCGGCGCGGTGGCGCTGTCGGACGACGGGCGACCGGTATGGAACACGGCTCTCATGCGGCAGGCGCTGCGCTACGCCCGGCACTTCGACCTGCCGCTGATCCAGCACGCGGAGGAACTCGCTCTCTCGGGTGACGGGGTGATGCACGAAGGCCGGTTCTCGACCCGGCTCGGCGTGCCCGGGATTCCCGGCGCCGCCGACGACGTGATGGTCTGCCGCGACCTCCTGCTCACCGCCGACACCGGTGGCCGCTACCACCTGGCGCACATGTCGACCGCTCGCAGCCTGGAGATGATCCGGGGCGCGAAGGGGCGTGGCTACCGCGTCACGGGCGAGGTCTCGGCCCATCACCTGCTGCTGTGCGACGAGGACGTGTACGACTCGGGCCTCGATCCCGACTTCAAGATGCACCCGCCGCTGCGCGGCGCGGCCGCCCGCGACGCTCTGGTCGAGGGCATCGCCGACGGCTCGATCGACGCGATCGCCAGCGACCACGCGCCCCATCACCCGGACGAGAAGGAACTCGACTTCGTGGCGGCGCCGAACGGAGTGGTGGGGCTCGAGACGACGCTCAGTCTGTGCCTGGACCGCCTGGTGGGGAAGGGAGTGATCGATCTGACCCGGCTGGTCGAGGCGCTATCGGTGGCGCCGGCCCGGATCCTCGGTGTTGCGGGCGGCAGCCTGGCGCCCGGCGCCGCCGGCGATGTGACCCTGATCGACCTGGACCGCGAAGTCGAGGTCGACCCGGTCGCCTTCCGCAGCAAGTCGCGCAACACGCCCTTCGCGGGCTGGAAGCTCAAGGGCGCTCCGGCCGGCACGATCGTGGGCGGTCGCGTGATCGAGTTGCCGTAGCGGCGCTACGCTACCTTTCGGCGGCGGACGGGCCTGAATCATGAAAGACCGAGCAGCAGTCAAGCGGCGTGTCGTCGTCGTCGGCGCGGGCAACGCGGCGCTGTGCGCGGCGCTCTCGGCGCGGGAGAGCGGGGCGGCGGTGACGGTGCTGGAACGCGCGCCGCGAAGCGAGCACGGCGGCAACAGCCGGTTCACGATGGCGTCCATGCGCTTCGCGTACGGCGGCGTTGACGAGCTGCAGGAGGTGGCGGGCCAACTGAGCGCCGAAGAGACCTCTGCGAGCGACTTCGGGTCGTACCCCGAGCGTCAGTTCGGCCGTGATCTGGAACGGATGAGTGGCGGGCGGGCCGACCCGGATCTGGTCCGGGCCCTGGTCGCTCGAAGCCGTCCGACGCTCCGCTGGATGCGTGGACTGGGCGTTGAGTTCGTGCCGCTGTATGCGGGCCAGGCCTTCGAGGTCGGCGGCAAGCACCGGTTCTGGGGCGGTCTGACCCTGCAGGCGCGGGGCGGCGGTCCCGGCCTGGTGGCGTCGCTGCAGCGGGCAGCGGAGCGGGCCGGCATCGAGATGCTGTACGGGTGCCGCGCGGTCGGGTTGGTCGCTGATGGTGCGGCGGTTCGGGGGGTCAAGGTCGAGGGACCGTCGGGCGCCCGCTCGCTGCCGGCGCACGCCGTGGTGCTGGCCAGCGGCGGTTTCGAGGCGAACCGCGAGTGGCGGCGACGGCACCTCGGTGAGGGTTGGGAAGCGGCCAAGGTGCGCGGCAGTCGCTACAACACGGGCGACGGCATTCGGATGGCGCTCGAGGCGGGCGCGGCGCGCGCCGGGCAGTGGACGGGCTGTCACGCGGTCGCCTGGGACCTGAACGCCCCCGAGGTCGGCAATCTCGAGGTCCGGCACCGGTACCAGAAGCACAGCTATCCGCTCGGCATCGTCGTCAACGCCCGCGGCGAACGCTTCCTCGACGAGGGCGCGGACTTTCGGAACTACACCTACGCCCGCTACGGCCGCAAGGTGCTGGAGCAGCCGGGACGGTTCGCGTGGCAGGTCTTCGACGCCCAGGTCGCCGACCTGCTGCGGGACGAGTACCGCCAGCCGCATGCGAGCCGGGTGACCGCCGACTCGGTCGAGGAACTCGCCGGCCGGCTCGAGGGCGTCGACAAGGAGGGGTTCCTCCGCACGGTGCGGGATTTCAACGCCGCCGTACGGCGGGACGTGCCCTTCGACCCCAGCGTTCGGGACGGCCGCTCGACCCGCGGTCTCGAACCGGCCAAGTCGAATTGGGCCAACCCGCTGGAGCAGCCTCCCTTCGAGGCCTTCGCCGTGACCTGCGGCATCACCTTCACGTTCGGCGGTCTGGCGGTGGATCCGAACGCCAGGGTGCTGGATGGAACCGGGCGGCCGATTCCGGGCCTGTTCGCGGCCGGCGAGCTGGTCGGGGGACTGTTCTACGACAACTATCCCGGCGGTTCCGGCCTGACCGCGGGCGCCGTCTTCGGCCGGATTGCCGGCGCCGGGGCGGCGGGACTCGATGGCTGACCGACGCTTGAGCGGCGACTCCCGACTCGGGGAGATCCAGTTCCACGGCCCGCGGGGCAGGGTGCGCTACCTGACGGTGACGAGGTTGTGGCTGCAGCTTGTCGTTGCCGTGGCCATCGTCTTCTTCACCTTCTTCGTCAACGCCGTCGTGGCCGCGCCGACTGTGGTGCGCGTCGAGTTGTTCCGGGCCGACCAGGTCGAGCTCGCCTCTGCGCGCCAACGCTTCGGTGAGAGGTTCGAGGCGCTCGCGGCGCGCTACAGGGAGATGCAGCAGGTCGCCTCCGATCTGGACGACCGTCTCTGCAAGGTCGTGCAGGCCTACGGCGTCGAGGGGCCGGCCGCCGAGGGCTGCGGCCGGCCGGCCGAGCTGGTGGCCACGCCGGGAGCGACGATCACTGAAGAGCAGGTACGGGCGGTGCGAACCGCGATCGAGGAAGATCTGGAGGGGGTCGCCAGTCGTTTCGCAAGCCGGCTGGCGGCCGCGGTCGAGGTCGAGTCCTCACGGCCTGACCTGGTCGAGTTGACGCCGTCCGCGTCTCCGCTACGCGGCGACGATTTCGTTCTCGTCGTCCCCTTCGGGGAAACCACGAACCGGGTGACCGGGGCGGCCGAGTTTCACGACGGCGTCGATCTCGCGGCTTCGGCCGGCGCGCCGGTCCGGGCCACCGCCGCTGGCAGGGTGACTTTCGCCGGCCGCGGCGCCGACCTGGGACCTGCGTGGAGACGGTACGGCCGCGTGCTGGGGATCCGCCACGGCGACGGCTTCATCACCCTCTTCGGTCACCTGGAAGCCACCGAGATCCGCGCTGGACAGAGTGTCGAGAGGGGCCAGAGAATCGGCACGGTCGGGGAGACCGGCTGGAGCGTGGAGCCGAACCTGCACTATGGCGTCCTTCGCCGCCGGAGCGATGGGAGCTACGAACCCGTCGACCCGCGGATCCACATCCTCGACTACCGCTGGCGTGACGAGCAGGCCCTGGTTTCCGGGGTTGCGCGGGCGCCGGACGGCTTCCCGCCGATTCCGGCGACGCTTCTGAGATAGGCGGCGTTCCTGGGATAGAAAGGCGCGTTCCGCACAGGACCACGAGCAGACGACAGGGGTGAGCCGCGTATGAAGTCGGGAGTGAGCGCATGAAGTATCGGGCAGTGCTCTTCGATTTGGGGGGCGTCGTCTTTGGCTCGCCCCTGCATGCGATCCGGCGCTACGAACGAGCGAACGGGATCGAGGAGAACTTCGTCAACCGCCTGGTCGTGTCGGCCGGCCCGGAGGGTTCGTGGCAGCGGATGGAGCGGGGCGAGCTGGTCATGGGGCCGGGCTTCTTCGCCGCTTTCGACCGCGACGTGAAGGCCGCCGACCCGGAAGTTGCCGAGCGGTTCTCGGCCGAGGACATGATGGCGGCGATCGCCGAGGAGTTGGGGCCGCGGCCGCAGATGATCGACGCGCTGCGGCGGCTGCGGGCCGACGGCTACACGGTGGCGGCGTTGACCAACAACTGGGTCAGCGAGGAGGAACGGGAACCGAAGGACGCCGGGGAGGTCGCGATGCGGGCGGAAGTTCGGGCCCTGTTCGATGAGTACATCGAATCGAGCGTCGTCGGCCTGCGCAAACCGGATCCCGCGATCTACCGCCTGGCCTGCGGTCGGATCGGCGTCGAGTTCAGTGAGGCGGTGTTCCTGGACGACATCGGATCGAACCTGAAGACGGCGCGCGCGCTCGGCATGACCACGATCAAGGTCGACGATCCGGACGACGCCCTGGCCGAGCTGTGGCGGACGCTGGACGGCTTGTCTACTCCGGCAGGGCGAACGTGAGATCGACCATGGCGGTGAGGCCGTCGAGCAGGGTGACGGGGGACTTCAGGGCGCCGAGGCGTTCGTGCCAGGCCTCGATCTCGTAGGTGCCGGCCGGCAGGCCGGGAATCTCGAACGAGCCGTCGGGCCCGGTGACGGCGAAGTAGGGGTGGTTGAACACGCCTAGGTAGGTCGACATCCACGGGTGGACGTCGCACTTGATCCGGAAGGCCGGCTCCTCGTCGGTGAACGAGAAGGTGGCGCGCTTGATGGCGCCCGGCATCGCGCGGTTGAAGGGCCGGTTGACCTCGGACAGCGAGTGGACGTTGTGCAGCAGTTCATCGGAGTTGAGGACCTCCAACTCCTGGCCGACCATGATGCCGGCGACGTGGGGGGTGTAGCGGCATCCACGCTGGTCGATAACGGTTGGCGCCGCCAGCGGATACGGGCCCCCGGGGAGGCCGCTGGTCACGTAGACCAGGACGTTGGCCAGGCCGGCCTGTTCGTCGACCTCGAGAATCTCGGGGAACACGGCCTCGGTGTGCTTGGCGGCGCAGGCCGGGTCCGCGTCCATGTTGAGCGGCCGCAGCTCGGGCAGTGTCCCGTCGTAGCGGATGGCGCCGGCGATCGTGCTGCCGCCGATGGGCGCCGTGGGCGGCGCCTCGGCTTCCGGGGCAGCCTGGTCGGCGCCGCCGCCCGTGCCGCCGCCGCAGCCGGTCAGGACGAGGGGAAACAGGAGCAGGAGGAGCGTCGCGGGCGGAAGGCGGCGAAACGAGCGAAGCGGGAGATTGATCATGGCGCCATTCTACGGGCCCGTGGCTGAGAACGAACGGCCGAAATTCGCGTTCTTCGGGCCGGATTCCTTGACCCGGATGGGGGCCGGTGTTAGCTTCCGCGCGATTCGTGGCCCGGCCCGCTCTTGAGGGTGCCGCCGCCCTACTTGTAAGCCCTCGATGGCACAGAGTCAGGACAACACTCACGAGCCCGTCACCGGACGCGCGCCGCTGATTGTCGGCGGCTACGACTTCCGTTCGATGACGGAAGCCGTTGCGGTCCCGATCGAGCGCAAGACGCCGCTCGGCTGGTGGTTCTTCTTCCTGCCGTCGCTAGCGCTGCTGGGCCTGTTCGGGGTCTCCATCGGCTGGCTGTTCTGGGAGGGCACCGGTATCTGGGGCCTGAACAACCCGGTCAGTTGGGGCTTCGCGATCGTCAACTTCGTCTTCTGGGTCGGCATCGGCCACGCCGGCACCCTGATCTCGGCGATCCTGTTCCTGTTCCGGCAGAAGTGGCGCACGTCGATCAACCGCGCCGCCGAGGCGATGACCATCTTCGCGGTCATGTGCGCGATGGTGTTCCCGGGTATCCACGTCGGCCGGGTGTGGGTCGCGTACTGGATGTTCCCGCTGCCGAACCAGATGGAAATGTGGCCGAACTTCCGCAGTCCGCTGATCTGGGACGTGTTCGCGGTGTCGATCTACGGCACGGTGTCCGTGATGTTCTGGTACGTGGGCCTGATTCCCGACCTGGCAACGATCCGCGACCGCGCCAAGACGCGGATCCGCAAGCTCGTCTACGGCATCTTCGCGCTCGGCTGGCGAGGCTCGCAGCGGAACTGGCTGCACTACGAGCGGGCCTACGTGATGCTGGCCGGGCTGGCGACGCCGCTGGTGCTCTCGGTCCACTCGGTGGTGTCGATGGACTTCGCCACCGCGCAGTTGCCAGGCTGGCACACGACCATCTTCCCGCCCTACTTCGTCGCCGGCGCCATCTTCTCCGGCTTCGCGATGGTGATGACCCTGATGCTGATCTGCCGGGTCGTGTTCAAGATGGAGGACATCATCACGATGCGCCATCTCGAGAACATGGCCAAGATCATGCTGCTGACCGGGTCCATGGTCGGCTACGCGTACGCCATCGAGATGTTCATCGCCTGGTACAGCGGCAACCCGTACGAGCAGTTCGCGTTCGCCAACCGGGCCCTCGGCCCTTACGCCTGGGCCTACTGGATCATGGTGAGCTGCAACGTGATCACGCCGCAGTTGTTCTGGTTCAAGAAGATGCGCAACCACATCGGCTGGCTGTTCATCTCTTCGATCCTGATCAACATCGGCATGTGGTTCGAGCGCTTCGTGATCGTCGCGTCGTCGCTGCACCGTGACTTCCTGCCGGCGAGCTGGGACTACTACCAGGCGACGTTCTGGGACTTCGCCTCGCTGATCGGCAGCTTCGGCCTGTTCTTCACGATGTTCTGCCTGTTCGCCCGCTTCCTGCCCATGGTGGCGACCGCCGAGGTCAAGACCGTGCTGCCGGAGGCGGATCCCCACCAGGGCGAGGAACTGGTTCGGGTCGTGCCGGCAGGCGCCGGCGCGGGGGCGATGCCTCAGGCGGCGCCGGCCGGTGGGGGAGGAGCCTGACATGGGTCTGATGCACCTCGACGTGCCCGAGGCGTCCGGCGGCTACAGCCACTACGGCGTGCTGGCCCGCTTCAGGACCGCCAAGGCGCTCTACCGCGCCTGCGAGGCAGTCAGAGACGCCGGGTACTCGAAGTGGGACGCGCTGACCCCCTTCCCGGTCCACGGCCTGGAGAAGGCGATGGGCCTCAAGCCGTCCAAGCTGCCGTTCCTTGTGCTGGCGACCGGCCTTACCGGCGCCGGGCTCGGCTTCGGCCTGCAGAGCTGGGTCCACATCATGGCCTATCCGCTGGTCATCAGCGGCAAGCCGCTCTTCACCTGGCCGGCGTTCGTGCCGGTGACCTTCGAGCTCGGCGTGCTCGGCGCCGCGCTGGGGGCCGTGCTCGGCATGTTCGCGCTCAACAAGCTGCCGACGTACCACCATCCGCTGTTCCGGTCGGAGACCTTCGCCCGGGTCACGGATGACGGCCTGTTCATCGCCATCGAGGCGTGGGATCCGAAGTACGACGATCAGGCGACGGCGGAGTTCCTGAGCGGCCTGGGCGCGGTGGAGGTCGAGCATGTGCCGATCGAGGATCCGCCTGATGACGACGCCGGCGGCGAGGACGCATGATGAGTCACGGACCGCGCATCGTTCACCTGGATCAGCTCGTGATCCGCCCGGGCAGCGCGTGGGCGCGGCTGCCGCTGATCGCCGGCGGGCTAGGGGTCGTGTTCACCGCGGTCTCTGTGGTGATGGCGATGGGATCCGAGGAGAACGCCAAGCAGTTCTTCCACTCCTGGTTGGTTGCGGTCGTCTTCTTTCTCGGCATCGCTCTCGGCAGCCTGTTCTTCATCCTCATCCATCACGCCACCAAGGCGGGTTGGGGCGTCGTCGTGCGGCGTCTGGCCGAGAACCTGGCTTGCGCCGTGCCCTTGCTGGCGGTTCTGTTCATACCGATCGCCGTGTTCGGGATGCACGACCTGTTCCACTGGACCCACAGCGACGCGGTGGCGCATGACCGCCTGCTCCAGCTCAAGGCGCCGTGGCTCAACCAGAGCTTCTTCTGGCTGCGCGCCGTCGTCTACTTCGGCGTCTGGATCGGGCTGGCGCTCTTCTTCCGGAACTCGTCGCGGCGGCAGGACGCGAGCGGCGACGAGGCCCTGTCCCGGCGCATGGCTCGGTTCAGTCCGCCGGCTATCGCCCTGTTCGCTCTGACCCTGACCTTTGCCGGCTTCGACTGGCTCATGTCGCTCGATCCGCACTGGTACTCGACGATGTTCGGCGTGTACTTCTTCGCCGGCACGATCGTCGCTGCCTTCGCCGCGCTTACCGTGCTCACCCTGGCGCTGGATTTCGCCGGCTACCTGCGGGGCGTGATCACCGGCGAGCACCTGCACGACCTTGGCAAACTGCTGTTCGCGTTCACCGTCTTCTGGGCCTACATCGCCTTCAGCCAGTTCTTCCTCATCTGGTACGCGAACATCCCGGAGGAGACGGGGTGGTTCCTGAGCCGGTTGCATGGCACGCCGGAAGACCCCGCGAATTGGCGACTGGCGACGATGTTCCTCGCCATCGGCCACTTCGCGGTACCGTTTTTCTTCCTGATGCCCCGTACGGTCAAGCGGAACCGCGTCCTGCTGCTGATCGGCGCCCTGTGGATGCTGGCGATGCACCTGTGGGACATCTACTGGCTGGTGATGCCGAACCTCCACGACGAGATGACCTTCTCCTTGCTCGACGTCACGTCGATCCTCGGCGTTGGCGGACTGTTCGTGGCGGTGGTGGCCTGGCTCCTGGGCCGCGGCGCGCTGGTGCCGACGCGCGATCCGCGCCTGGTGGAGTCGCTTGCCTTCGAGAACATCTGACGACCCTCGGATCCGAGCCGCCGCGCCGCCGATCCGCCTTGTTCCGCGCCCCGGTCCTTGCTACGCTGCCCCCGCTCTAGGAGAAGCCCTGAATCTGGGGGAAGTTCCAGCCGGCAGTCGTCGCGTCCAGGGCCGCCATGCGGCGGCGCGCGGTCGGCTGGCCCCAGTTCACCAACTCTGCATCACCTCCTCGTAAGGAGCCTCGACATGATTCCGAAGCAGACGATCCGCGTCTGTGCCGTCCTCCTCGCCCTTGCCCTGGCTTCGTCCTCGGTGGTTCTCGGCGGCACGATTACCGGCAAGATCACCTATGACGGCCAGGTGCCGAACTTCCGCCCTTTGAGGATGGACGCCGATCCCAAGTGCGCTGCGAAGCACAGCGGCGCGGTCAAACCCGAAATGCTCGTGCTGGGCGCCGACAACGCTCTCGCCAACGTGTTCGTGATGATCACGGATGGCCTGGCAGACAAGTCGTACGATCCGCCCTCCGAGCCCGTCGTCATGGACCAGAACGGCTGCGTCTATACGCCGCACGTGATGGGCATCCAGATCGGCCAGCAGTTCAAGGTCAAGAACTCGGACGGTCTGTTGCACAACGTCCACTCGCTGTCAAAGGAGAACACGCCCTTCAACCGCGCGATGCCGGCCAGCGTGACGGAGGCGGACTATGTGTTCACGAAGGAGGAGCGTTTCAGGATCAAGTGCGATGTCCATCCCTGGATGGGCTCCTTCGTGACGGTCCTCGACCATCCCTTCTACGCCATCACCGGCACGGACGGCACGTTCAAGATCGACGGGCTGCCGGCAGGTACCTACACCATTGAAGCGCAACACGAAGTCGAGGGATTCGGCGACGGTGGCATCTACAGAGCGGAAGTCACCGTTGGTGCGAGCGACACGGTCACGCAGGACTTCGTGTTCGTGAGGCCGTAGTCCGGTCGTACTGCCGGGTCTAAGAGTCGAGATACCAGGGACCAGGAAAGGAGCGGCGTCCATGGCGGAGCCCGTTCAAGCTTCACACGCACACGAAGAGCATCACCACGAGCAGAGCTTCTGGCGGAAGTTCATCTTCTCGACCGATCACAAGGTGATCGGCGTCCAGTACTCCGTGACTGGTCTGGTGTTCCTGTTCTTCGGGTTCTGTCTGATGATGATCATGCGCTGGCAGCTCGCCTACCCGGGCGAGCCGATCCCGTTGATCGGTTCGCTGCTGGGCGACAGCCGGGCGCCGGGCGGCATCATGCTGCCGGACTTCTACAACGAGCTCGGCGCCATGCACGGCACGATCATGGTGTTCCTGGGCGTCGTGCCCCTGGCGGTCGGCGGCTTCGGCAACTTCGTGATGCCGCTGCAGCTCGGCGCGCCGGACATGGCGTTCCCGCGCATCAACATGATCAGCTACTGGTGCCTGTTCATGGGTGGCGTGACGATGTTCGCCAGCTTCTTCCTGCCCACCGGCGCCGCCGCCAACGGCTGGACCTCCTATTCGCCGCTCTCGGACATTGCGTTGAACGGGCAGACGGCGTGGCTGATCGGGATGATCTTCCTGATCACGTCGTCGTTGCTGGGTGCGATCAACTTCATCACCACCGCGGTGCACCTGCGGGCGCCCGGGCTGACCTGGATGCGCCTGCCGTTCTTCTGTTGGTCGCAGATCGTCACCGCCTTCCTGCTGCTGCTCGCCTTCCCGCCGCTGGAAGCAGCCGGCGTGCTGCAGTTGATGGACCGGGTCGCTTCCACCAGCTTCTTCCTGCCCGACGGCCTGGTGGTCGGCGGCGAGGTGCTGGAAGTGAGCGGCGGCGGCAGTCCACTGCTCTGGCAGCACCTGTTCTGGTTCCTGGCGCATCCCGAGGTCTACGTCCTGATCCTGCCGGCGATGGGCATCGTGGCCGAGGTCATTGCCAACAACTCGCGGAAGCCGCTCTGGGGCTACCGCTCGATGGTGTACTCGCTGATCTTCCTCGGCTTCATGAGCTTCATCGTCTGGGCGCACCACATGTTCATCACCGGCATGGGTTCGGTGATGTCCACCTTCTTCCAGACCACGACGATGATCATCTCGATTCCATCGGTGATCATCCTGAGCGCGCTGTTCATCTCGCTGTGGGGCGGCTCCATCCGCTTCAATACGCCGATGCTGTTCGCGCTCGGTTTCCTGCCGATGTTCGGCATCGGAGGGCTGACCGGTCTGCCGCTCGGTCTCTCGGCGGCGGACATCCCGCTGCACGACACGTACTACGTGATCGGGCATTTCCACTACGTGGTCGCGCCGGGAACGCTGTTCGCGCTGTTTGCCGGCGTCTACTACTGGTTCCCGAAGGTCACGGGACGCAAGATGAACGAGTTCCTGGGCAAACTCCACTTCTGGCCGTCGCTGATCTTCATGAACGGCGTGTTCTTCCCGATGATGATCCAGGGCCTGAACGGCGTCTCGCGGCGGCTCGCCGACGGCGGCATCACCTACGACTTCGCGGGTGAGGTGGCCGGTCTGAACCGCATGATGTCGGTCTCGGCCTGGTGTCTGGCCTTAGCCCAGATCCCGTTCATCATCAACTTCTTCATGAGCATCCGGAACGGCGAGAAGGCTGGCCGAAACCCCTGGAAGTCGACCACCCTCGAGTGGTTGGCGCCGTCGCCGGCGCCGCACGGCAACTTCGATCAACCGATCGAGGTCGTCCGCGGGCCCTACGAGTACAGCGTCCCGGGCAGCGACAAGGACTACGCCCCACAGGCCGAACCGGCCTCAACCTGACTGCCTGAGGACCTGAAGAGATGGAAATCCCCTACACGGTAGAAGCCCACCCCGAAACGGGCCTCAACAACGGCAAGATCGGGATCTGGCTGTTCCTGACCTCGGAGGTCATGCTGTTCGGTGCGCTGTTCGCCACCTACATCATGCTGCGCCTCGGGTCGGACGGTCAGTGGGCGCACTACCAGGCCGAGGCGGAGCTGAACATCCCGCTGGCGACGCTCAACACCGCGGTGCTGATCGCCTCCAGCCTGACCATGGTGATGGCCTGGGCGTCCCTGATGCGCGGGCAGTTGAACCGGTTCCGCCTGTTCGGCTGGCTGACCGTCGCTTGCGGCGGCGGCTTCCTGGTCATCAAGTACTTCGAGTACACGGCGAAGTTCGCGCACGACCACTATCCGGAGTCGAACACCTTCCTCGCCATCTACTTCACGATGACCGGACTCCACGCCCTGCACGTCATCGGCGGCATGGCCTGGAACGCGTACTTCACGGGACCGGGATCGAAGCTGTTCCACACCAACCGGCAGTGGCTGACCGACCGCGTCGAGCACTCGGGTCTGTTCTGGCACTTCGTCGACCTGGTCTGGATATTCCTGTTCCCCGTCTTCTACCTGCTGTAGCGGTGAGCCTCTTCGCCTTTGATCCGTAGCTACCCTGGAGCGAGTCGCATCTCATGAGTGAACACGTCGATATCGACAAGCACGTTCGTACGTACTTCCTGGTGTTCGGCGCCCTGCTGGTCGGCACCGGATTCACGGTCGCGGCCTCGTACCTCAATGTCTCGGTGCCGCTGGCGATCGTGATCGGCCTGTTCATCGCCAGCGTCAAGGCGACCCTGGTCGCCTGCTTCTTCATGCACCTGATCGCGGAGAAGAAGCTGGTCTACTGGATCCTGCTCCTGACCGTGGCGTTCTTCATCGTCCTGATGGCGGTGCCCCTCCTGACCTCGGTCATCGACCAGGCGGGAGACTTCATGCCAAGCGGAGCATCCGCGCCGCACTGATCCAGCGTCAACGCACTGATCCAACCACGAACTCATTGATCCAGCCATCAACGCACTGATCCGGCCATGAACCTCAAGATCATCCACATCGTCTTCGTGGGCAGCGCCGTCCTGCTGGCGCTGTTCTTCGGAGGCTGGTGCCTGGCCCAGGGCGCCGAGTTCTTCGCACTCGGGGTGGGTTCCTTCGTTGTCGCTGCGGCGCTGGTGGTGTACGGCTTCTGGTTCTGGCGCAAGATCACCACGCCCCAAGAAGAGTGGGAGCGCCGGCGCAAGTTGTTTCGCACCGTGCCCGTCGTGGTCGGCCTGTGGCTGTTCGGGTCCGAGCAGGCGGCCTGGGCCTGCTCAGTCTGCTACGGCGCCGCGGAGGGCTCGATGATCGACGCCGCCCGTGTGGGCGTCTGGTTTCTGCTCGGGGCGGTGCTCGTGATGCAGGCCGCCTTCGTTCTCTTCTTTCTCCATGTCCGGCGCCGCGCGCGTCGTTTGCAAACAGACCCAGTGCCACCCTGGTGGAGCACAGTTGAGGAGCCTGTCAAATCATGATGGATGCGATGTTTCCCGCCGCGGCTTCGGCCCATGCCGGCGCGATCGACACCATGATCGACGCGGTGCACTACTTGATGCTCGCGCTCTTGATTGTGTGGGGTGCGTTCTTCCTCTACACGCTGATGCGCTTCCGCGCCGGCCGCAATCCCAAGGCGGACTACGTCGGCGTCAAGAGCAAGATGAGCACGTATGGCGAGGTCGCGGTGGCGATCGCGGAGGGGATTCTGCTCCTCGGCTTCTCGATCCCCATGTGGGCGGAGCGGGTCGACGAAAGGCCCAGCGAGTCGGAATCCACGGTCGTGCGCGTCGTCGCCCAGCAGTTCGCCTGGAACGTCTGGTATCCGGGCGCCGACGGGGTATTCGGCGACGCGGACCCGCACCTGACCGACGAAGCGACCAATCCGGTCGGCCTGGACCGCGATGGAGCGGGCGCCGACGACATCTGGACCGTGAACCAGTTGCATCTACCGGTCGACAAGCCGGCGATCATCCACCTGTCGTCCAAGGACGTGATCCATAGCTTCAACTTGCCGAACATGCGGGTCAAGCAGGATGCGATCCCGGGTCTCTCCATTCCGATCTGGTTCGTGCCCACGAAGACCACGGAACAGATCCGCGAGGAGGTTGGCAATCCCGACTACGTCTACGAGATCGCCTGCGCCCAGCTCTGCGGCAACAGCCACTACTCGATGCGCGGCTTCCTGACCGTCCACACCGAGGAAGGGTTCCAGGCCTGGCTCGACGAGGAAGCGTCCTACCTCGGCGACGGCGAGGAAGACGACTTCTTCAACTAGGCCGGGGTCGCCGGTCCTCGTGGCGCCGCCCGGTCTCCTGGGTGTAGCCTGAAGTCCATGAGCGGGTGGACACCGCAGTGGGGACGCCGTGAGTTCTTGAAGGCGGCATGGGTGGGGCCGGCTGCGGCCGCGGCCGCTGTGCGGGCGCAGGCTGCGGCGGGACAGGAGCCCGATGCCGGGCAGGTCGCTGCACAGCCGGTCGACGCTGCGGTCGAGGCCTATCGCGCCGGGTTCGCGGCGCCGCCGCTGGAGCGGGTGCGCATCGGCTTCGTCGGCGTCGGCAATCAGGGCGGCGGCCATGTGCGGAACCTTCTGCGCATCGACGGCGTCGATGTCGTTGCGGTCTGCGACATCGACGAGCCGCGGGCCGAGGAGGTCGCGTCCTGGGTGGCCGACGCCGGGGGCGGGTCGCCCGATCTCTACACGCGCGGGGAGACGGACTTCAAGCGGCTCTGCGAGCGCGACGACATCGACCTGGTGTTCAACTCGACCCCGTGGCGCTGGCACGTGCCGGTCTGCGTCGAGGCGATGGAGACCGGCAAGCACGCCGCGGTCGAGGTGCCGGCCGCGATCACGCTCGAGGGATGCTGGCGGCTGGTCGAGACCGCGGAGCGCACGGCGCGCCACTGCGTGATGATGGAGAACTGCAACTACGGTCGCAGCGAGATGATGGTGCTCAACATGGTGCGCCAGGGCCTGCTGGGCGAGCTCCTGCACGGCGAGGCGGCCTACATCCACGACCTGCGGTCGATCAAGTTCTCCGACCGGAACGAGGGTTTGTGGCGACTCCAGCACTCGGTCGAGCGGAACGGGAACCTCTATCCGACGCATGGCCTCGGGCCGGTGGCCCAGTGCATGGACATCAATCGGGGCGACTGCTTCGACTATCTCGTGTCGCTATCGAGTCCGGCTCGCGGCCTGGCCCGCTACGCGGCGGAGCGCTTCGGCGCCGACGACCCGCGGGCCAAGGTCCGCTACGCCCTCGGCGACATGAACTCCAGCCTGATCCGTACCCGCCGCGGGCGCAGCATCCTGCTCCAGCACGACACGACGACGCCCCGGCCGTACAGCCGTCTGAACCTGGTCCAGGGCACGCGCGGCGTGTTCGCGGGTTTCCCGGACCGCATCTTCATCGAGGCCGAGGCCGAGGCCGAGGGCGCGGGGCACGAGTGGAGCGATATCGAGCCTTACCGGGAGCGGTTCGAACACCCGCTGTGGTCGGCACAGGCGGACGACGCCGAGGGCGCCGGCCACGGCGGCATGGACTACCTGGAGGACTATCGCCTGGTGCGTTGCCTGCTCGAAGGCACGCCGACCGACATGGACGTCTACGATGCGGCGGCGCTGTCGGCGCCGGTCGAGTTGAGCGAACTCTCGGTGGCGCGGGGCAGTGAGCCGGTCGAGTTCCCGGACTTCACCCGCGGCGCCTACCGGACGCGGCCGCCGCTGGGCATCGTTGCCTGATCCGTAGGGATTGTGGCCTGAGAGTCGCCTATCTCCTGCCCGGCGCAGCCCTCTACGGCGGCGTCAAGGTCGTGTTCCAGCACGCCCGGGCCTTGAGGCGGCTCGGGGTCGAGGTCACGGTCCATTCGCCTGACACTTGCCCGGACTGGTTTGACGGTGCCGGCGCGTTCTACCGGCAGGTTCCGGCCCTCGAGAGCCGTTTTCTACCCCGAGTCGAGGTCGCAGTCGGCACGCTGGCGCCGACGGTCGCCGCCGCGATCGAGATCGCCGAGCGGCTGGCCTGCCACCTGTGCCAGGGGTACGAGCCGGGTCATGACACGCTGGCGCCGGTAGCTCGGGAGGCCATGCGGGCGGCCTACGACCTGCCGGCGCTCAAACTGGTCGTATCGCCGCACCTGGTTCGGACTCTGCGCGAGCGCCACGGTGTGGAGGCCCGGTGGATACCGCAGCCCTTCGAGCCGGACCTGTTTCGCCCGCCGGAGCTGGAACGCGCCGACGACGGTCGTTTGCGCGTGCTGGTCAGCGGGCACTGGGCTCTCGAGGTCAAGGGCGTGGCCTGGTGCCTGCGCGCGCTTCGGCCTCTGTTCGAGCAGAGTGGCGGCCGGCTCGAATTGGTCCGCCTGTCGCTCGATGCGGACGAGGAGGAACTGGCCCTGTGGCCCGAGGCGGATCGCCGGCGCCACGTCCCGCCGGCGGAGGTGCCGGCGCTGGTTCAGGGCGTCGACCTCTGCATCGGCCCGTCGTCGCCGCTCGAGGGTTTCGGCCTGATCGCGCTCGAGGCGATGGGCTGCGGCCGCGCCTGCGTGCTGACCGACATTCCCTCGCACCGCGACCTCGACCCGGAGGACCGGGCGTCGATCAAGGTGCCGGTCGGCGACGGGGAGGCGCTTCGCTCGGCGGTAGAGCGTCTTTGGCGGGACCGGGAACGGCGGAACCGTCTGGGTGCGGGCGGTCGCGCCATTGCCGAGACCTACACCGAGCGACGGACCGCCGAAGCGCTGGTCGTCGCGTTCCGGCACGGCCTTGCGACGGAGCGGCCGGTCGCTCAAACGAAGATCGAGACGTAGAAGCCGGCCGTGGCCAGGCTCTCCCGGTCCGGCGCCAGCGACTCGGGCAGGGCGTCGATTCGCGCCGGCAGGGGAGTGGTCTGGGCGTCGATCCGGTACCGGTCGAAGCCGGCCGCGTGCAGCCAGTCCTCCAGCGTGCGCCGAGTGAAGAACCGGAAGTGGGTGGCGCAGAGCAGGCCCATGGCCACGTAGTCCCAGCGCCCTGCAATCAGATCCTCGACCACCGAGTAGTGGCCGACGTTGGGCACCGAGAACACCATTCGGCCGCCGGGACGGAGCCAGCCGGCTGCCCGCTCCAGGAAAGCCTGCCCGTCCGTCAGATGCTCGAACAACTCGAAGGCGACGATCGCGTCGAAGGTCTCGCCCGGTTCAAGGGTCTGAACGTCGCCGCGGATCACCCGGTCGACGCGCGCTGCCGCTGCCGCCGCCGCTTCGGGGTTCAGTTCGATTCCGACCACGCGGCAGCCGAACCGCTCTTTGAGCAACGCTCCGGTCGCGGCGCGTCCGCAGCCGATCTCCAGCACGGACGATGCGGGTCCGAGGTCCTCTGGCAGCAGGGGCAGGACGTCGGCGCGCTCGCCGCCGTAGTAATCGATGAACTGGTAACAGAGGCCGGCGCGCAGCCCAACGGGGCGTTCACCTGCCGCCCACCTGGCCGCCGCGGCGCGGGACAGGAGGACGGCGGGACTTAGGCCCTGCTCGGGGGGTGCGGTTGCCGGGTTCGCGGCGCCGCCGGCGAGCCAGGCCGACTCGGCGAGTTCGTAGTCGGCCAGGGTGAACAGGTCGCTGCCCGCCTCCGGTCCGGTCGTCGTCAGGTCGGTCGCGTAGACGGCGCCCTGGTCACGGCCCTCGCCGCTGGTCAGTTCCTCCCGCATCCGCTCCAGGGAAGCCCGGCCGATCAGGACGCGGCAGGACTCAAGGATCAGCACCGCTTCGGCGCCATCCGGCGGCGTAGCAGGCGGCTTTGCCATGACCTCGACATCCCCGAAGACGGCGCGGGCCTCACCGCTCAGCCAGCGGCGGAGGTACCACCACTCGGCGGACGCTTCCGCTTCGGCGTTCCAGGGCAGAACCAGCAACAGCATGGCGTGATCGTAACGTCGGTGCGAGCGCGGCCGAGGTTGGTGCTACAGCCTCGCCATGACCTGGTCGTGGAACTGCTCGATGACCCGCTCCTGGGTGGCGAGCGACGGCAGCAGCATGAGTTGATCGAGCCCGGCGTCGGCGAGGGTCCGGACCTGGGCGCGCACTTCCTCGGCCGTCCCCGCCAGGCAGGAGGCCCGGATCAGGTCCGGGGTGACGAACCGCTCCTCCTCAGGCAGGGAGTAGGTGCAGTGGCCGGCGTGAACGCGCAGGTGGCGGCCCCGCGCCGGCGTCCGCTCGACCAGTTGGCGGTAGTCGTCCCAGACCGGGCGCACGTGGGGCGGCGGTTCCCGGTTGAACTGGTGCTGCTGGTCGTAAAGGTAGTGCAGGCCGGAGAGCACGAAGGGGCCGCATTCCTCGATCACCCGCGGTGAGGTCAGATCCTCTCCGGCTTCCAGGATCACCGCTGTGGTCAGTGAGCAGGTGTAGAAGTTCTGGCGGTCGAAGTCACGGCCTGCGGCTTCCGCGCCCCGCCGGCAGTTCTCGATCGCGCGGTCGAACAGGGCGGCGTTCGGGGGAATCGACATGACCAGGCCATCGCCGACTTCGCCGGCCAGGGCCTGGCTCTTCGGACCGAAGCCGGAGACGTACATCGGGATCCGGGGTTCGGTGGCGATGAAGCCCTGTTCCTCCATCAGGAACCGGAGCGGCTCGGTGCGACCCCGAAAGGCGAAGTCGGTTTCCTCGCCGTTGAGCAGCGCCCGCACCACGCGCAGGTACTCGCCGAACTCGGCGACGCCGACCGGCCGGTGCCCCATCAGCCGCATGGCCGTGTTGCCGGCGCCGATGCCGAGAAAGGTACGCCCCGGAGCGATCCGGTTGATCGTCGCGATGCTGTGCGCCGTCACCGGCGCGATCCGGGTCCCCGTGATCGCCACCCCGGTCCCGAGCTTGATCCGGGTCGTCCGCGCCGCCGCCAGCGCCATGACCGCATAGCAGTCCGACCAGATCATCTGGCTGTCGGCAAGCCAGGCGTGGCTGTAGCCCAGCGCCTCCGCCCGCTCGATGTAGCCGATGTCGTCGATCTTGCTGGCGACGCAGATGCCGAAGTCCATTGCCGTGTCTCCCGCAGCGGAAAGGCGGCAGTGTATCTGCGGAGACGTAGCCTGCACCCGCCCGCTTTGGCCCTCAGGGGAGAGGGTCCCAGGGGCCGCTCGCGCTTGTTTGGTAGCACGGGAGTTGGCGCTCGCTGCGGTCGGCAGCGCTCCGGTTCGGCGTCGGACGATGAGATGGCGCCGGGCGTCGCTTGCCGACAGCCTCGCCGGGACCCTCTCCTCCGACCCGGAGCGGGCTGGAGGGCGTCGGCGTACTGCACAGACAGTGGCGCTTGAAGCTGCGGCCAGCTCGGAACTTCTGGTAGCGGCGGTGAACCATCGACGTAGGGGAGGTGGTGTCGAGTTCGTCCCTTGTGTGCTCACTAAAGTTACTGTAAATTTGGTGAATGCTGTTCCTGAGCCAAAGGCCTCTGAGCCGAGGCGACCTCGACCGGGAGTTGTTTGCAGGCCGGGAGGCCGAGCTTGAGCGGCTCCGGAGAGCCGCGCGGCTGGACTACAACGTGCTCTTGTTGGGGGAGCCGGGTGCCGGAGTCACCTCGCTTCTGAACCAGCACGCCCGGGGGCTTGAGGAAGCGGGCCAGAGAGCCTGCGTGGTCAGTGCCTTGGGAGCTCAATCCGTGTTCCAGCTTGCTACGACCATCCGCATTGCCGCCGCCGGTCCGAGACCGGCGCGAACCGTCGTCCGTCCGCGCCACCCTATGGCGGATCTTCGCGAGCGCCTTCGCGAGGCCAGTTTCCCGTGGGGAACGGAGACCAGGAAGATCCCTGGAGATCCCGATCCTGTAGGGCCTCTGCGAGACCTCATCGACGAACTTGGCGAGGCAGATCCGTTCTACGAGGCCGAGTCTGTCCGGTTCTCAGTCCTTTTGGACGGCATCTCAGATCCCGCTTTGATTCACCGTCTGTTCGGTCGCTGTCGCGACGAAGTATGGGGACTCCCCCTCCGGTGGGTGGTCGCTGGGCGTCTCGATGCTCGAGACCGCTATCTTGAGTCGCCAGCCGATGTGTTCTTCGATACCGAAGTCGTCGCGGAGCCGCTTCATGCCGACGAGGCGCGCAACTTGGTCGTGGCTCGCCTTGAGAGAGCGGCGCCGGGTGACGAGGCCGACGTCCGGAGAATTCGGAGCCGACTCGACCAGATCGTCGAGCGTGGCGCCGGCGTTCCGCGCCGACTTCTGGCGGCCGCTCGCGAGGCACTGCTGAGCACCGCTGAGGAAGCAAAGACCATCGACGAGGCGCTTGCCGTTGCCGCTTCGCTGGGCAAGACCGAGTCGGCCGTTATGCACTATCTGGTCGCCAGTGGCGCCACCAGTGCGTCAGACGCGGACTTCTTGGCGGAACTCGGTGTCTCTCGCTCACGTGCCACGCAGGTCCTCAAGCGACTTGAGGCGTCGAGTCTCGTCCTGATCTCAGAGATGCGTACGGGTCGCGGCAGGCCGCGCAGGTTGTATCGCCCTGTAGGCACGAGGCCAGAGGAGGAGTCGTGAGCCGCGACCTCCTACGGTGGTTGCTCCACGCACACGTCCTTGACCGCGCACTGCCTCGCCCCGATGCCGGCCGCCACGACGACGTGGTTACGAAGCTCGGCGGACGCGTCTTGCAGTACCTGCTCGGTGGTATGGCCAATGAAGAAGCGCCGTGGCTGGGGTTGAAGGGAGTCGCTCTTGGCCAGAAAGGGCCTACGGACTTTGGCTTGTCGCTTAGGTGGCCTCCGTCTCGACTGCTGCGGGCCGAGCGTCTACCAGTGGCGACGACGCGGGAGCAAGTGATGGCGAACGTCTATGCGGCCCTCGGGTGGCATGGAAGTCGCCAACCGCGCGACGAGCGAGCCGTCGTCCGGTCCGTGCGGACGCCGCCGGGCCTTCAAGATGTTCGGGTCGACCACGCCTTCGTGGAGCATGTTGCCAAGTACCCGAGTCGCGGCGAGTTCGCCAACTACATCCTGCCCGCTTTGAGGGAGCCTCACGAGGTTTGGTTGACCCAGGTCGGTTCAGGTAGCGGTGCGGTGTACCGTCCTCACTTTCTTGCCGCCTTCGATGGCGGCACGACCGTCGTGATTGCCGTCAAGTCAGTCGAAGAGTCGGTCGCCTGGAGTTTCTTCCCTATGAAGCGCCGGACGACTATCCGAAAGCGGCGGAAAGGGGTGGTCCTCTACGCTGGCCCCAAGGAGTATCCGGTTGAGGGCGCGCGTCGCGGGTAGGAGAGGCTGGAGCCTGCCGCTGCCTCGGGCTCGCCGGCTCACGTGGCAGGTCGATACTGAACGCCGGACGCGAACCCCCAGCGACGCGCGCAGTATGACCCTAGCATGGGCGCCGCTACGGCAGCGAGGGAACCTGCGCCTCGATTCGCGGCCGGCGATGCTGATCGGTTGTTGGCAACGCTCGGAAAGTGAGCCACCCACCGTTTGGAAAGTGAGCCACCTCGGCCGTGTTGAGTGTACGCGAGTCTTCTCTCGTCGGTCCCCTTGAGTCAGTAGCAGTAGCGGCAGCTTCCGCAGCCGGCGACCGTTGCGGTGCTCTCAGCGGCGGTCCGGTTGCGGGTGGTGGGGTCCGTATTCACGAGGGGCTTCTCCGCAGCCGTGTCCGATAGGAGGAGCCCTTGGTGGCGAGGATGTGGGCGTGGTGTGAGAGGCGGTCGAGCAGAGCCGTGGTGAGCTTCTCGTCGCCGAATACGCGGACCCACTCGGAGAAGGCGAGGTTGGAGGTGACGATTGTCGAGCGGCGCTCGTAGCGGTCGGCGAAGACGTTGAAGAGCAGCTCGCCGCCGGCGCGGTCGAAGGGCACGAAGCCGAGCTCGTCGCAGATCAGGAGGTCGGTCCGCTGAAGCCGCTGCTGGAGGCGGCCCAGCTCCCGCTGGTCGCGGGCTTCGAGGAGATCGCGGACGAGGTCGGATGCCTTGCGGAACCAGACCCGGCGGCGGCGCTTCGCGGCCTCGATGCCCAGCGCGATCGCGAGATGCGTCTTGCCGGTGCCGATGGGTCCGACCAGGACGACATCGTCGCCGCGGTCGATGTAGTCGCAGGCCGCCAGCTCTCGCAGCTTCGGCTTGGACACTCCTTGCAGCGCCTCGAAGTCGATCTGCTCGAGCGTCTTGTGGTCGGGGAAGCGGGCCGCCCGCAGCCGGCGCTCGACGGTGCGGGCCTCACGATCCCGGATCTCGGCCTCGAGCAGTTGCCAGAGGTAGTCCTCGTAGTCCCACTGCGCGTCCTGGGCCTGACGCGCCCGCTGCTCGTAGTCGCGCAGCACGGAAGGCATCTTGAGCGTCTTGAGGCCCTCCTTGATGACGGCTCTGCGCGCGGCCCGGCTCACGATGCCGCCTCCTGAAGCAGCACGTCGAAGTCGGCGGCTCTGGCGCTCTCGATCTCGTGGCGCCGGAGTGTCTCCGGCACTTCCATCCGTGGCGCGGCGCTCCGCGCGACAAGTCCCAGCAGGTCGAAGCGGCCGGCGGCCAAGGCTTCCTCAAGAGCGGAGGCGGAGCGACTTGCCGCACCGCCTGAGGCTTACGGGACAACTCCTCGAAGTAGTGCGCGTAACGCACCAGGCGCTGTCCCGGCCGCACCAGGTCGCAGCGGTACTCCTCTCTGCGGCAGATGAAGGTGATCTCCTTGGCGCCGACGAGGGCATGGACCTGGAGGCTCTTCCACCGCGAGGGAACCGAGTAGGTCGCGCCGCCCAACTGCACCGTCGCCTGCCTCGACACGCGCACGATCCTGAGCTTCCGCGTCTCGAACGCGGTAGGCGGCAGGTCGCGCAGAGCCGCCTGCTCCTCCTGCCACCGCGCACGGTTACCGTGCGCGGCGTCCACCGAAGTCAGCACGCCCCGTGCGATCTCCTCCAGACGGCGCCCTTGAGGCACCGGACTCATGTGCGCCAGACGGATTCCCTTGCCCCGCGACTCCACACTGCCGTTGTCGTGCCCCTCGCCGGGGCGGGCGAAGCACGGCTCGAACAGGTAGTGGCTCACCAGTGCCTGGAATCGATCCGTCAACTGACGCTTGGCGCCCACCCGGCGCCGCACGGCGGCACTCAGATTGTCATAGACCAAGCGCAGCGGTACGCCGCCGAAGTGCGCGAACGCTCGCACGTGGCCGTCGAGAAACGCCACCTGGTCGCAGCGGTCGTACAGCCACACCAACGAACGGCCTGAGTACGGCAGGTGCAGCAAGAACTTCCACACCCGGTGCGCCACGCCGTCCTCCTCGACCGTTACCTCGAAGAAGTCCACCTGGCCACACTCGCCGGCACGGTGCACCAGCGGTATGAACGTCTCCTGGCGCTGACGCTTCCACTCCCGAACGTAGCTGCGCACCGTCGTGATCCCGACCTCGCACCCCTCCTCCAGCAACTGGCGATGCAGACGAGTAGCCGTCAGACGCTGCTTCGCCGTCGTCCGGCGAGACCACCTGCTCAGCAACTCCTCCAGACGAGGCGCCACCCGCTCCGTCACCAACCGCCGCCGCGGCTTGCTCTCCACCCGCCGCGGCTCGCTCTGATCCATGTGTCAATGGCAGCCGAAAATGTCCCATTTCTGGCAACTGAAAATGTCCCACTTTGGCTGGGGTCGTTGGGTGTGGCTCCGATAGCGGTCGGGCGATGCCCTTCGGCGGTCCGGGGTCGGACGTAGGGAGCGGAGCGACCGGAGGCCGAGCCCGGACCCGCGGCGCGGCGGCGGGTGGTGGTGGTCACGACTCGGCTCCTTGATGGCTTTCGCGCGACGCCGATCGCAGCAGGTCCTGGTGGGCTCTCATCCGGTAGCTGTTGCCGCGGATGTTGACGATGTGGCAGTGGTGCAGGAGGCGGTCGATAAGAGCTGCGGCCATGATCTCGTCCCCGAGCACGCCTCCCCGTTCCTCAAAGCCCTTGTTGGAGGTGAGCACCGTCGACGCGCGCTCGTGACGTGCATTGATCAACTGGAAGAAGAGCACGGCGCCGTCCTGGCTGACGGGCAGATAGCCGATCTCGTCGACCACCAGCAGCGCGGGATGGGTGAGCACGCGCAGCCGCCGGTTGTTGCGCAGCACGATCTGGGCGGAGAGCAGGCCCTCGATCGCCTCCGAGGCGGTCACCGCCCCGCTGTCCGCCTGCGCCAGGATGCCGTCCACAGCCTCCAGGGCGCCTGGCAGCTTCAGGTCCGCCAGCATCGCCCGCAGCCGGTCGCGCCGGTCGCCCGCCAGCGCTTTTACCTGACCGCCTCCGAGTACACCCGCAGCGAACGTCGTTGCACCTCCACCGGCGCCAGCGGCGTACACCTGGGCGCCGCGGCCTGCCGGGCGCCCAGGCGCCGGTAAGGATGGAGCGCCAGGGGGCGAAGCACCTGGCGCTCGTCACGCTCGAAGCGGTCCACGGGGCGCTCGCCCGTCTTGCCGTGCCGGCGCACGTTGGCAGTGCCCTCCAGCCAGCGCGCCGCCTGCTGATTCAGGTCCGCGTCATTCACGAACACCCGGCCGTAGAAGAAACTGTCGCGGAGGTACCGGATCGGCCGCTCCACCTTGCCCTTCGTCTGTGCACGGTACGGCTGGCACGACCGCGGGGCGAAACCCCAGTGCGCGGCGAACCGCAGGAACTCGGCATTCAAGATCAACTCGCCTCCGCCGCCGCGATCGTCCGACACGACCACGGCGCGCATCTGGTCGAACAAGAGCTCCTGCGGTACGCCCCCGAACCGCTCGAAAGCGCTCTCGAGTCCCTCGATCAGCACCGACATCGTCTGTCGGGAGTAGAAACGCAGCCACAAGAGCCGGGAGTAGCCGAGCACCACCAGCAGCGCGTAGCGGCAGCCCCCAGGGCAGCCTGAACGTGCCGAAGTCCACCTGGCCCTGACGACCCGCCGGAGTCTCGAAGCGCACCAACGGCGCCCGAGGCGCCCGTGGCCGCACCTCCCGCACGTAGTCCCTCACCCGGCTGTAGCCGCCCTCGTAGCCAGTAGCGCGCACCTCGTCAAACAGGCGCTGCGCCGACAGCCTCGGAAACTCGCCGAGCCGCGCCTCGATCAACTCCTTGTACGGGTCCAGCTTGTGCGCCACCCGTGCACGTGGCGAGTAGCCCGCTTCCCCTGACGACAGATCCCGGTCCAACTGCCCCGACTCGATCCACGAGTGGATCGTCCGACGACTCACCCGAGGCGCCTCGACAGCGCCGCCTTCGTGACCCCCTGCTCCAAGTAGTGCCTCAGCAACATCCTCGTCTCCCATCCATGCATCTGTGCGTCGCTCCATGGTCGTTGGCGATGCCAACAGCTTGGAACGGCCGACCACCACCGACCGACTGCAAAGTGTGCAGTTCTCGGTTGCCACAAATGGGAGATTTACAGTTGCCCCCAATACCATGTACTTGCGCACCGTATTGCGCTCAATTGCGCTCACACCGTGCTCGCGGGCCACCGAGCGCTGGCTCCGACCCTCCACCAGCACCTGATGACGAATAACATGTACCTGATCCATCCTCAGCAAGTCCTTCCTCCGATCGCGTTGGTCTCCTGTACAAGACCAAGCTACCGGCCAAGGGCCGAGGGTGGATCACCTTCTGCGCGGTGGGTGGCTCAGTTTCCGAGCGATGCCTCCACCGAAGCGAAGGCGGAGATCTTCCGGTACATCGAGGGCTGGTACAACACCCATCGTCGTCACTCCGCAATCGGAGCGATCACCCGTCAACTTCGAGAAGAGCTACCTCGAAGCTCCTTGATTCCCCAAACACAAACCGTCCATGAAACCGGGGCAACCCCAAGCATCTCCACCATCAACCCGGAAGAGCCCCACAAAGTAAACTACGCACTCGCAACACCGAATGAAGGTCGCAAGGAGGCACGTGGGGAGCTACTGGGTTCACCTCGTCAGTCGGCCGACTGATACTCCTTCCCGTAGATTGTGACGTTGGTCAACCCATCCAGTGGGGAGAAATCCGCGATCCTGTTGTCTCCCAGAAACAACAGCCGCAAAGAACCCAGACCCGAGAGTGGTGTGACGTCTGTGATTCTGTTGTCCGTAAGGAATAGGTATAGTAAATCTCTCAGACCTTCAAGCGGCCCGATGTCCACGATCCGATTTCCGCTTAGACCCAAATCCTGGAGGGACGTCATTCCGCTCAACGGCGTGAGATCTACGATCGCGTTGTCGGTGAGTTCCAAGTATAGAAGAGACGTCAGGCTCGCTAGCGATCCAATGTCCACAATTCCGTGACCGGCCAAGTTAAGGTGTTCAAGGGAGGTCATTCCTGCTAGCGGGGTGATGTCGGTAAGGCTGTTGTCACGCATCAACAAGGTCTCCAGAGACAGGGAGCCTAACGGTGATATATCGACGATCTGGTTTCTATGGAGTTTCAGGAAGCGAAGCGAGTTCAGGCCTGCCAGCGGGCCAACGCTCACTATTCGGTTGTCGGGAATAGTCAAGTATTCCAAGGACACGAGGCCCGCGACTGGAGCTAGATCGGTAACTTCGTTGCGGTCCAGGCTGAGGAATTCAAGCGAAGTGAGCCCCGCCAAAGGCGTGATGTCTGCAATCCGGTTGCTGGGCAACTCCAGGTGCTCAGTTAGGGTCAACCCCGCCAGGGCAGAGATGTTCACAATCTGGTTGTCGGCGAGCTCCAAACGAGTGATGGAGGTCAGACCCGCCAGGTTCGCGATGTTCGCGATCTGGTTGTCGTTGAGTCCCAGGTATTCGAGGGCGATCAGGCCGCCTAGTGGGAGGAGGTCTTGGATCTCGTTGTTCCCGAGCTTCAGTTGGCGCAGTGAGGTCAGCCTCGCCAAGGGGCTGAGGTTCGAGACAGTGTTGTATCGCAGATCGAGGTGGTCCAAGGATTGCAGTCGCGCAAGGGAGGTGATATCGGCGATCTGATTCGAGTGCAAACTCAGGTATTCGAGCGACGTCAGGCTCGCGAGGGCGGTGAGATTGGCGATCTGGTTCTCGTTCAGTGCCAAGGAGGTGAGATTGACGGCCGCTTCGAGGCCGGTAAGCTCGGTGACACCTTCTGCTGAAGCGGATAGCCTCAGGATGGTTGCCATTTCTGATCGGTAAACCGTTTCCCCGGTTGTCTTCCCAAGCGTTCGAACGAGAGCGCTCCGTAGGCTCTCGTCCGGGATGTTCACTGGAACAGGGTCGCTGAGCGTGACGGTTGCGGTGGCTTGAATTCCCGTAGAAACTCCTGCCGGCAAAGTGCCGAAGGAGATTTCGACGGTTTCTGCGACTTCGGTAGCATCGTCAGCGAGTGCCCTGAGTTGGACGCTCAGGGTGGTTTCCTCGCCGGTGAAGCTGACGCTCGCCGGCAGCTCGTAGTCGTCGGCCGAGGCGCCGTTGCCTGGTGTCGCTTGGAGGGGGACCTCAACAACCCGGCCAGGCGCTGCGCTCAAGGTCACTCCTACGTTTGCGCCGCTGCCCTCGTCGGCCGTGTAGGAGGCGGCCTCGAAAGAGACGCGGACAGCGACCCCGTCGTCGTCGACGATTCTTCCGGTTGCCGCGGCGGTGGTGATTGTTGCGTTTGTAGCAGCAGTGAGGGTGACCGTGAAGGTTTCGTCGCCTTCGTAGGCCGAGTCGGCGAGGATGGGCACTTGGATGGTCTGGGGGGCGGCGGCTCCGGCGGGGAACGTCAGCGTCCCGGATGTGGAGGTGTAGTCCGTTCCCGAAGTCGCCGTGCCGGCTGCGGTGGCGTACTCGACGGTGACGACGTTTGTGCTCGGTGAGCTTTTGGTGACCGCGAAGGACATGCGTCCCTCGCTCTCCTCCGCGGTGCCGTTGGCAATGGCCAGCGAAGTGTCGTTGTCGAGGATCGTGAGGGTGTACGGCGCGGTGGAAGTAACGTTGAAGGGCGCGTAGGTGATGGATAGTTCGATGGTTTCTTCTGCTTCATCGTCGCTGTCGTCCGTGATCGTGACCGTGAACTCGAAAGTGGCGACGTACCGGGGTGCATCGGTCGACAGGACGAAGGCGTCGGCTGGGAGGGTCAGGTAGTAAGGGAAATCGTAGCTCTCGAAGTCCGCTAGGTAGTTGACGCCTGGGGGTTTTGCGGTTCCGCGGATGAAGACCTGGAAGCGGATTGCCTGGTGAGGCGCCAGTGCGGCCGCGGTCACGGCCCGTACCGTGATCGTGATGCTCCCACCGTCCTCGTCAATCTGGCTAGGCCCCTCGAACGAGATCGTGATCGAGGGTTCGTCGTTGTCCTTGAGTGTGAGGCTGTAGGCCGAGGCGAAGGACACATTGTCCGGAGCGTCGCTGTCGCCTGGCGTCAGGACGATCGTCTCGTCCGGCTCGTCTTCGTTGTCGTCGACGATGTAGATGGTCAGCTCGTGGGTGGCGACGTAGCGGGAATCCTCCGAGGAGCGAGTGAACGCTTCGGGGGTGAGTGTCACGACGTAGGAGGAAGTCTGAAGGGTCGGGACCTCGTAGTCCGCCGCCTCCGTCGCTGACCCTCCACGAGCAATGTGAACCTCGACGGCCTCCGTAGGGCGGCGGTCTTCGGCGGTTGCGGCCCGCAGGCTCAGCGTAGCCATGCTGCCATCCTCGCCGACTTCGTCCGGGCCCTCGACGGAAACCGTGATCGTTGGCTCGCTGTTCTCTTCGGTTTGCGATTGCACGGGCTGGGCGGCGCCGATGACGAAGCCGAGGAGTGCCAGTGCTACTGAGCCGTGGAGGCCCGGGCGCCTGGGATTCACGGCACTCCGCCGGTACCTGATGCCCTTTTCGGTCGATCGCACAGGTGGGAGTTGTGGCTTAGCAAGGGTTCGCACTCGGTCTCTCCTTCTCGATCAGGCATCGTGGCCTGGTGGCTGAACAGGCTGGTTCCGACTGGTGCCGAACTCTAGGTGCTACGCCTAGCTCTTGTCACCCCTAGAATTGCGGGGCCACCGACCAAAGGGGGTAGGGCGCACAACGGCTGCCCTCCCGGTCCAGGAACTCGAGCGGTCATTCGGTCGCGGAACCTGTGCGCGGGACGAGACGGATGCCCTGGTTCGGCGGCGGTTGGCGAAGGTCGCCGCGGCCGGTCCGGCGGAGGATCGGGTACACACCCGCCGCGTCCGGGTGAATGGCATAGGTCTCCCAGCCGCGAATTGGCAACCGGTCGTCCACCCGCTCCCACAGCGAAAGAGCGCCGGAGATTCCCGAGTGAAGATGCCTGGCCTCAGGAAAGGTCTCCGCATGGCTGAACCCGCCGAGGATGGTCTTCTCACCGGCCTCGTTCCACCATTCGAGTCGACTATTCCCAACGTCGCCGATCAGGCGCGGGAGCGGCAGCACCTCACTGCCGGCGCGAAGCGCCAGTCCGCCGCCCCGCAGCGGAACCGTCTGCGCCCCATCATGGGATGTGGCCAGCACATGACTCACGTATTCGTGGGCGGCTTCGGGAGCGAAATGGCCGCGCCAGTTCAGCGCGTCGTAGAAGGGGACGCTCAGGTGCAGGCCGTAGTAGCCGCGGGTCTGGTGGTACGCGTGCACGGAGTCGAGGAAGCCCTGAGCGTTCGGGCTGTCGGCGAACCGGCTGTAGGCGTCGAGCGCAGGGTTGCGGTCCCGCAGGAAGTGGATGAACCGGGTTTCCGGGGCATGGGCCGGGCGATACACCCGGCCCTGCATCGGGATCAGGTTAAGGATGCCGAGGACGGAGACGATGCCGGCGTAGGCGAGGCCGGCGGGCCGTCCGAAGCGCGCCAGAGCGTTGCCGTCGACCGCGGCACGGCCCGCCCGACGCCCGAATCCGGTTGCGAGCACGTCGGCGAACAGCAGCAACCATAGCGGGATGAGCGCGAACAGGAAACGGTACTCCCGGTGGTCGAGCATCAGGTGCGGCAGCAGTAGCGACAGCAAAACGAGCAGCACCAGACCGCGCCGGCGCAGATCGAGCAGGGCCGCACCGGCGACCGCCGCGGCGCCGCCGCTGGCGATGCCGAACCAGGCCAGGTAGCTCCAGGGCGTCGACTGGCCGGCGCGGCTCGGCGCGATGACGGCGTTGACGTCGAAGTTCACGAAGTAGGAGCGCAGGAAGCCGCCCCAGGTCAGATAGTCCAGCGTGCCGACCACGAGCGCCCCGGCCGCGACGGCGCCGCCGAGAACGAGACGGCCGCGAGCAGGCGAGCGGGCGCCCAGGGCCAGCAGCAGAATCCCCGCGGCGGGCGCGTACTGGAACCGCACGGCGGAGGGCACGAGCCACGACCGCGCGCCGTAGAAGAACTCCCAGTGCAGCACGCCGTTGCCGAACACGAGCCAGGGGCGGGCTCGAGGTACTGCATGACCTCGTCGGGGTGGAGGATGAACTCGCCGCCAAGGGCGACCGCGGCGCGGGCCGCGAAGGCCGCCGCCAGCACGGTCCAGAGATGCCGCCATGGCGGCTCGGTCGGTCCGGTCGCTGGCCTGGGCACAGAGGGCCGCCGCTGCTTGCGGACGTATTCGCTCTTCCGCTTGCGGCGTCGCTCGGCCATCGCTCGGTCATGCACCCTAGCTGACTGCCACCGCGCGTCGGCCACTCGCGCGAGCGCGAACCAGAGCGGCGATGCTGGTGTTATCGCCGAGCTGGGGCGAGTCGTGACTTCCGTCTCACCGACGTCCATACCTCCGTGACGTAGGCGCTACAATGCCCGTGTCCCGAGCATTGTTTGACGGTTTCGTCGCGCCTCGCGTCAGTCGCTTGCCCGGGGTGCCTCAGCATCGGGAATCGATCCTGCGAAGGCGTCGCCGCGATGGACAGGGGTGGGGCTTTCACCAACCGCCGGAGGGAGCCCATGAAGCCCCAGCCCCAGCCGCCTTCGTCACGACGGATCGTCCTCAAGGTGCTCCTGGCCGGCGTTGTGCTGCTGCTCGCCGCGTCCGCGGCGGGAGCGCAGGCGCCCGGGGAAGTCGCCTACGTCTTCAACACGTACGCGTTCCTGGTCTGGGGCGCGTTCATCATGTGGATGTGCGCCGGCTTCACGATGCTCGAGGCGGGGTCCGTGCGGACGAAGAACGCATCGGTGATCTGCCTCAAGAACATCGGGCTCTACTCGATCGCCGGGATCGCCTACTACGTGATCGGCTACAACCTGATGTACGTCGATGTCGGCGGCTGGATCGGTTCGATCAAGCCGCTGTTTGAAGCGTCGGCGGACGAGATGGCGCTTCTTGGCGGCGATGCGGACAAGACCGCGGCGGTCGTAGCGAGCGGCTACTCAGAGATGTCGAGCTGGTTCTTCCAGATGACCTTCGTGGCCACTACCGCGTCCATCGTGTCGGGCGCTCTCGCGGAACGGGTCAAGCTCTGGTCGTTCCTCATCTTCACGGCCGTCCTGACCGCCGTCATCTACCCGATCGTCGGCGCCTGGACGTGGGGCGGCGGCTGGCTGGCCGAGCTCGGTTTCCAGGACTTTGCCGGCTCGACCATCGTGCATTCGACCGGTGGATGGGCGGCGCTGGCCGGCATCATCATGGTTGGAGCGAGGCGAAACAAGTTCCGGTCCGACGGCAGCGTCAAGGTGACGCCGCCGTCGAACGTGCCGATCGTGACCCTCGGCGTCTTCATCCTCTGGATGGGTTGGTTCGGATTCAACGGCGGTTCGCAGCTCGCGCTGGGCGGCGCGGCGGACGCGACTGCGATGGGCAACCTGCTGATCAACACGAACCTCGGCGCCGCCGCCGGTGTCGTGGCGGCCCTCGCCCTGTCGCGGCCGCTGCTGGGCCGGGTCGACCTGATGGGGGTCCTCAACGGCGCGTTGGGCGGGCTGGTCGGCGTCACCGCCGGTCCCGACCTTGTCGGCCATCACTGGGCGCTGCTCATCGGCGCCGTCGGCGGCGTGGTCACGGTCTCCGGCATGGCCCTGCTCGAGCGGATGAAGCTGGACGACGTCGTCGGCGCCGTTCCGGTCCATCTGTTCGCCGGCATCTGGGGCACCCTCGCCGTCTGCATCGCCGCGGGCGGCAACTTCGTCGATCAGCTCGTCGGCATCCTGGCCATCGGCGTCTTCGTCTTCGGGATGTCCCTGCTTCTGTGGTGGGCGATCGAGAAGACGATCGGCGTTCGCGTTTCGCCGGAGGTCGAGGAACTCGGTCAGGACATGGCCGAGCTCGGCATCGAGTCCTACCCCGAGTTCATCCTGATGCCGGACGAGGACGACATGCAGGCCGCCAAGGAGGCGCAGGACAGCGTGAGGCACTGAGGCTGGCCCAGCGCTGGCGTCTAAGATCTATCATTTGATAGGTCGAGTTGTGGTTGTCACGCAATGCTGTGCTAGCGTGCGTCGCCATGGCGGCGTTCACTTCTGCGGATGGCTCTCCGGTTGACGTCGGCGCCGAGGTGCGGCGCCTCCGAAGTCAGCTCGGGTTGACCCAGGAACAATTCGGGGACCGTCTAGGCGTCTCGACCATCACCGTTCATCGATGGGAGTCCGGCCAGTCGCAACCGCGGCGGCTTGCGGTTGAGAAGTTGGCGCAACTCTCCGAGCAGGCGGCGGCAGAGTCGACTCCACGACCGATGCGAGGGCTTCGACTCTCAATTGCGGCTGCCGACGGCGCGCCGCTGGACTTCGCCGGCGATCCGGAGGCCGTCCTGGCAGTGGCGGACGCTTTGCGACTGTCGTTCGGGCATCAGTTCAACCCGGCGTTCGCGATCGAGACGTCACGCATCGACCCGTTGCTGCATCAGCGCTTCGCGGTCTACGAGCGGATGCTGAAGCAGGATCCGCTGCGGTTTCTGCTCGCCGACGACGCCGGCGCCGGGAAGACGATCATGACCGGCCTGTACGTCCGCGAAATGTTGTCGCGTGGGCGTTTGAAGCGGGTGTTGATCGTTCCGCCAGCGGGTCTCGTGGGCAACTGGCGGCGGGAACTCCAGACCCTGTTTCGGCTCGACTTCCGGATCGTCACCGGCGCCGACGTGCGGGGGAGCAACCCGTTCCGCGGCGCGGGAAGCGATCGCGTCATTGTCTCCGTGGACACGCTGGCGGGGGAGACCATGTTCGAGGCTCTTCGCCAAGCCGGTGGTCCGGCCTACGACTTGGTCGTTTTCGACGAGGCCCACAAGCTGAGCGTGCGTGAACGGGGAGTCCGGGTCGAGCGAACTCTCCGTTACAAGTTGGCCGAGGCGCTGGCTGTCAGGGCCGACTCGGGCAGTTCCTTTGGCGGGCTCGGCTGGACTGCCCGGCATCTGCTGCTGCTTACCGCTACGCCGCACATGGGCAAGAGCGTCCCCTACGCATGGCTCTGGAGACTGCTCGATGCCGACGCCTTCGGGGCAGTGGAAGCCGTACGCCGTGCCCCCCAACTGACCCGCGACCGGCACTTCCTTCGCCGCACGAAGGAGGAAATGGTCGGCCTCGACGGCGAGCCGCTCTACCCGCAGCGCAAATGCAGCACGTTCACGTACGAGCTGAGCGGAGGGGACTGCGGCGAGCAGGATCTCTACGACCGCACGACGCAGTACCTCGATGAGCACTACGGCCGCGCTCTCGACAATCAACCGGCGCTGGAACTGGCCAAGACCGTGTTCCAGCGACGCCTTGCCAGCTCGACCTGGGCGTTGTTGCGCTCCTTCGAGCGGCGGATCGAGAAGCTCGCGCAGACCGCGGACGCGATCGAGAGCGGCGAACTCACCGCGGAGCTGTTGCAGCGCAGGCAGGCGCTGCTGGGCAACCGCTATCGGCACGACTATTTCGACGACACGGCCGCGGACGAGGACGTGGCGTCGGACGGCTTTGCCGAGGGAAACGAGGCCTACGAGGATGCGGTGCTCGGCGCGGTCACCGTGGTCGGCGTGGAGGAGCTGAGGCGCGAGGCCCGGCAGGTCGAGACGTTGGCGGAGCGGGCGCGCCGGCTGGTCGATTCCGGGCGGGAGACGAAGTTCGAGCGCTTGCAAGAGGTCCTGGAGAGGCCCGAGCATCAGAACGAGAAGTGGCTCATTTTCAGTGAGCACCGGGACACGGTGGACTACCTGGTGCGGCGACTTGAGGGGCTCGGATACCGGGGGCAGACAGCGCAGATCCATGGCGGCATGGACTGGAAGGAGCGCGACCGCCAGGTGGAGGCCTTTCGCCGTCCGAACGGCGCGCGCTACATGGTGGCCACCGACGCCGCGGGGGAGGGCATCAACCTGCAGTTCTGCCGCTTGATGGTCAACTACGACATTCCGTGGAACCCGGCCCGCTTGGAACAGCGGATGGGCCGGATCCATCGCTACGGCCAGCAGTTCGAGGTCCGAATCGTGAACCTGGTAGCGGGCAGCACGCGCGAGGGACGGGTGCTGCAGGTGCTTCTGGAGAAGCTCGAGGAGATTCGTGCTGAACTGGCCTCCGACAAGGTGTTCGATGTCATCGGCCGCCTGTTCGAGGGCGAGTCGCTGACCGGGTTCATGGCCAACGCCGTGACCGCGGAGGGCGAGCGGCTGGCTGTTGACCGGATCGAAGAAGCGCTCGGCACTTCCAGGGTGAAGAGAATCCGCGCGCGCGACGCCGAGGTCTACGGCGTGCCGAAACAGAAGGTGACCGGTGAGGACCTGCGACCGGACGTGGAGCGAGAGCGTTACCTGCAGCTCCTTCCTGCACACGTTCGTCGGCTAGTGGAACGTGGGGCCCGCCTGCTCGACGTCGAGATTCGCGGCGACCTGGACGACCGGTTCGCACTCGAGCCGGGCCGTCCCGGCGCGCTCGACCCCTTGCTGTTGGCGCTGGAAGCCTATCCGCCCGAGGCGCGCGACTGGTTGACTGTTCGCCGGCCTCGGGAAGACGACACCGGCATCTGGCTCCATCCCGGCGAGCCGCTGTTCGACGCTCTGTGCACGCATATCCGGTCTCGCTATGGCAGGGACGCGCAGCGCGGCGCCATCTTCGTCGATCCGAGGGCCGGGGAGCCCTACCTACTTCATCTCGCCGAGTTGCGGGTGGAGCGGAAGGACGTCCCTGGGAACGCCGTCGCCTCCGTCCCTGGGAACGCGGGCGTCTCGCCCGCATCCGGCCCGGAAGGGTCGCCCCAGACCGGTTCGGCGGTACTTCCGGTTGCCGACCGGCGCGTTCTGGAACGCCGGCTGGTGGCGTTGCAGCAACGAGAGGGCGCCCAGCCGGTTCAGTGCCCCGTTGAGCAACTGCTGTCGCTTTCCGGCACCGGTCTGGCGCCTGGCATGGCGCCGCTGGCGCCGCGCGCCCCTGTGCTGCGGGCGCAGGCCGGCGCCCACCTGAACAACGTCCTCCAGGATCTGGTTGCCGACCTCCGCGCCAGACGCGAGGCCGAGTCGCCGGACCTCCGGCGGCGCGTTGCCGTGGGCTTCGATCTGCGCGCGGCCGAGTTGGCCTCTCGGCGCGGGAAGCTCGCGCGGAAGAGGGTCGGCCCAGGCGAGGCCGACGGCGATGAACTCAAGGCAGTGAAGCACGAGCAGAGGCGACTGTCCTGCGACCGCGAACTCGCACTGCGGCGGATCGATGAGGAGGCACGGGGCATCGTTCCCGGCGGCTCCCGGTTCCTGCTTCACGCGCTTGTCGTTCGCCCGGAGGATGTGGCCGGGCTGGAGACCATCGAGCGGTTCGACGAGGCCGTGGAGGAGATCGCAGTCCGCATCGCCGCCGATTGGGAGCGTCAACACGGCGCCCAGGTCCAGGACGTGTCAAAGCCTGTGCTCGCCCGCGCGGCGGGTCTGCCCGACTGGCCCGGCTTCGACCTTCTGGCGACGCTGCCGGGCGGCGGCCAGCGCTGCATCGAAGTGAAGGGCCGCTCGGCCCGCTCCGCGGTTCCGGTCGAGAACAACGAATGGGCCCAGGCATGCAAGCTGGGCGACCGGTACTGGCTCTACGCCGTCCTCGACTGCGCCACGCCGGCGCCCGAACTGCTCCGGGTCCGGAACCCGTTCGAGAAGCTGCTGGCGCACCAGCGGGTCAAGACCGTGTTCGATGTGCCGGTGGGATCGTTGATCGAAGCTGCGGAGGCCGAAGAACCGAAGCTGGAACCCGCGCGGCGCGACTCCGCGCCGGGCGCGAACCAGTCCGAGCGTCCGTCAGCGGGCGCACGGATGGCAGGTCGGGGGGGACCAACATGATGATGAGAAAGGAACAACGAAAGATGGGACTCACCCACGTTCAAGTGACTATCCGAAACCCCGCCGACGCCGAGCGAAGCTGGGCAGGCGCCTTCCTGGTCGACACCGGCGCCATCGACTCCCTCGTGCCGAGAGAGCGACTGGAGCAGATCGGTTTGAAGCCGAAGGGGCGGCGGGTCTACGGATTTGCGGATGGAAGAGAAGCTGCGATGGACATCACGGTTGCGGAGTTGGAGTTCATGGGGGAGGTCATCGGCAGCACGGTCGTCTTCGGAAGAGAGGGCTCTGAACCTCTCCTGGGCGTTACGGCGCTGGAGTCGATGGGCATCGAGATCGATCCTGTGAGTCAACGACTGAGGAAGCTGCCTTCGATTCACTTGAAGACGACAGCAGACTCCGAACGGCCCTTGCGGGTGACCTCCGAGCAAGAGCCGGAAGGCGCGCGTTCCGCCACGGGCCATCCGATGCCCACCGACCTGATGAGGCCGCCCGAGGAGGCCTCGGCCCGGCCGCGTTCGGCAGGACCTCTGAGGGGGACTGCATGACTGCCTTCGAAGTTGCTGTCGTGCTGCTCGACTCGGTCGAGGAGCACCCCAACGCCGACCGTTTGGAGTTGGCCCGCGTCGGCGGCTACCGCAGTGTCGTTCCCAAGGGGAAGTACCGGGCCGGTGAGCGGGTCGCCTACATCCCGGAGAACGCGATCGTTCCGGAGGATTTGCTGAGAAGCATGGGACTTTGGGATGGCGATGCCGGCAAGGGCCGGCTCGGCGGCAAGAAGGGCGACCGGGTCCGGCCGGTCAGGCTGCGGGGCGAGATCTCCCAGGGTCTGGTATTCAAGCCGGCGGACGATGCAGCGGTCGGCGACGATCTGGCCGCCGCCTACGGCATCACGAAGTACGAGCCGAAGCTCCCCACAACGATGTCCGGCCAGGTCGCCCACGTCGGCGGCTTCCTCGTTTCCTATGACATCGAGAACATCAAGAAGTACCCGGACGTGTTCGTGCCCGGTGAGATGGTCGTGGTGACCGAGAAACTTCACGGGACATACGCGTGCTTCAGCTACATCCCGCCGCCGGACGGCGCCTCGCTCCCCGACGATCTGCCCAACGGCGCCGTGTTGGTGTCGTCGAAGGGACTCGGCGCGAAGGGCCTGGCGTTCAAGGACGTGGAGGACAACAAGAACAACCTCTACCTGCGAACGTGGAGGGAGCAGTTGCGAGACACCGGCGTCTGGCGCCGCGTGGAGGACTCCGCTCAGGGTCCCGTCCACATCATGGCCGAGATCTTCGGTCGCGGCGTGCAGGACCTGCACTACGGGTTGGCGCGTCCGTCGCTGAGAGTCTTCGACGTGTTCCTGGGGCCGCCCGCCACCGGTTCGTTCCTTGGCTACGACGCGCTCTGCCGGACGACCGACGCCTGGGGCATGGACCGGGTGCCGGAACTCGCCGTTGCTCCGTTCAGCGAAGATCTGATCGAAGAGCACCGCGACGGACCCGACACCGTGTCCGGCAACCACATGCGGGAAGGCATCGTCATCACGCCCAGGCAGGAGCGGCAGGACCGGCGGCTGCACCGGGACAGGGTGAAGCTGAAGGCAGTCAGCCCCGACTACCTGTTCCGCCGGGGGAAGAGGACGGAGTACGAATAGCATGCTCGTCTTGCCGGGATCGCGGGATGAAGTAGGGAGAGTGCGTTTGAATGTTCGTGGGCGCATTCGCATCCTGTATTCCGTATCGCTCTGCCAGACTGGATTGAGGAGAGGTGCGTAGTGCGTTGGACGTTGCAACGACCTGAAATCGGAAACGAGGATGGTTTCGAGAAGACGGATCTCTTCGGTTACGCGAATCTCGGAGCAAGGCTGGCGAACGTGATCGCCGGTTTGGAGGACGATCCCATTGTCGTTCTGGATGGCGGCTGGGGCAGCGGCAAGACGACCTTCGCCCTTCAGTGGGCGGGTCTCCTGAGGCGGCGAGGTACAGCGGTCCTCTACTTCGATGCGTTCGCCTGCGACCATGAGGAGGATGCACTCCTAGCCTTCGCCGAGGAGGTCTACTGCTTCGCCGAGAAGGAAGGCGTGGCCAAGGAGCATCTCGGCAACTTTGCGGCCAAGGGAGCGAAAGCGATCAAGGCGGCCTCACTTGCTGCGTTCAAGTCGCTCGGCGGGAACGTTCTGGGGGTCGACATCACCGCCGCCGCGACGGAGATCGCAGGAGTGCTGACGGAGGAGTCCCGGCTGGAGGCTTGGATCAGCGGAGTCGCGGCTCGCAGGCACGCAGTGGAGGACTTTCGGGCCGAACTCCAGCGGCTTGCCGGCGCGGTGGCGGAGAAGGCTCGCGAACGAGTCGAGGAGAAGAGTGCCGAGACGGCTGCCGAAAGTGAGCGCCCGCAGGCGGCAGGGCGGCTGGTCATCGTTGTGGATGAGCTGGACCGCTGCAGGCCAGCTTTCGCGCTGAGCGTACTGGAACGCGTCAAGCATGTGTTCGGCGTTCCGGGAGTGACATTCGTGCTCGTGGCAAACCTGGACGAGCTTGGGAAGTCGGTCCGGTTTGCCTACGGCGAGGTGGACGCAGAGAAGTACCTGGAGAAGTTCTACGACCTTGTCGTGCGGCTTCCGGATGCTCGGAGGGCTGGCAGCGGCGTACCGAAGACGCGGATCTACGCTGCGTATCTCGAAGAGAGGCTGTTGTCGGGGTTCTCGAATCTCGAGATACACATGCGGGCCCTCACAAGACTCGCCGAGAAGGAGCGGATGTCTTTACGGACTATGGAGCATGTGGTTCGCAATGTCGCCGTTCTGGCGCTTGGAGAACACGGCGGTTGGGACAGTTGGAATGCGCTGTCCGTCCCGGTGCTTGTCAGCGTCATTCGTCTCGTCTATCCGGAACTTTTCGCTCAGATAAGAGAGGGGCAGCCTGATGGCTTGGAAGAAGGGGATTGGGAGAAAGTGACGGAGTTGGCGGAAGAGATTCTGTTTGGCGCGAACCAGGACAGGACACTAGTGTAGTGTCTCCGACTTGGGTTGACAGTTTCGGTTAAGTTCGTCAGTATTCCGTTCATGTGGGAACCAGCGGAACGAATTGACATCGAAGAGAGCGATCGAGCGCTTCTCAAGAAATGGGTAGAGGCGCCGACGACCACGCAACGCACGGTCCGGCGTAGCCGGATCGTGCTCGCTGCGGCGGAGGGCATGGCCAATCGGGCGATCGCGGCGAAACTCGGAGTTTCGCGGCCGACGGTGCTGCTGTGGCGTCGTCGGTTCGCGGAGGACGGACCTTCGGGGCTGACCAGGGATCGTCCCCGCGGTTGCGGAAAGCCGCCGCTCTCGGAGTCGGTCGTGCGTAAAGTGATCGAAGCGACGCTGCACGAGAAGCCGCCCGGTCAGACCCACTGGAGCGTGCGTTCGATGGCTCGGGCCCAGGGCATCAGTCCGGCGGCGGTCCAGCGCATCTGGGCGGCGCACGGGCTGAAGCCCCATCTGGTCAAGACGTTCAAGCTGAGCAACGACCCCAGGTTCGTGGAAAAGCTGCGGGACGTTGTGGGCCTGTACCGGAATCCGCCCGAGAACGCGCTTGTGCTGTGCGTGGACGAGAAGAGCCAGATCCAGGCTCTGGACCGGACCCAGCCGGGCTTGCCGCTCAAGCGCGGCCGCGCGGGAACGATGACCCACGACTACAAGCGCAACGGGACGACGACGTTGTTCGCTGCGCTGAACGTGTTGGAGGGCACGGTGATCGCGGAGTGCATGGGCCGGCAGCGCCATCAGGAGTTTCTCCGTTTCCTCAAGCGTCTCGACCGCGAGATCCCGAACCATCTCGACCTGCACCTGATCCTGGACAACTACCAGACCCACAAACACGCCGCCGTGCGCGCATGGCTGGAGCGAAAGCCTCGCTTCCACTTCCATTTCATTCCCACTTCGTCGCCCTGGCTTAACCTGGTCGAACGCTGGCTGGGCGGTCTGACCACGAAGGCGATCCGGCGCGGTGCATTCCAGAGCGTCAACGACCTCGTAAAGACCATCTACGACTACGTGGAGAACAGCAACCAAAACTCCCGTCCCTTCGTCTGGACGGCCACCGCCGACAGCATCATCGCAAAGGTTACACGTGGTAAAGCCATGTTGGAGACAGTACACTAGCGAACGAGATACTGGACAAATCGAAGTTGTCGCCCCGCAGCGGGCTGTCCGAGGCCGCACGGAAGCTCGATGCCTTTGATGTATAGGGCGATGTGCAGAAACCAGTGCTGTCCCACAAACAGAGACGAGTATGGGTCTGGACCGAGCCTTGTCGTATGATTGGTTTTCACAACAAAGCCAATGACGGCAAGGAGATCCAGACCCATGGCGCACAATGGTACCGTACTCGGGCAGTTCCTCAAGTTGGTGTCGAGACATGAGTTCGAGCGGGAGGCCGGGCGGCACCACAGGGGACGCAAGCTGCGTTCGATGAGCCGGTGGAGCCAGTTCGTGGCGATGGCGACGGCGCAACTCTCTGGACGATGCAGCCTTCGCGACATCGTGTCGAATCTCGATGCGCAGGCTGCGAAGCTCTATCACCTCGGCGTTCGGCGGGTGGCCCGGTCGTCGCTGGCGCGCGTCAACGAGAGGCAGCCCCACGAGCTGTACGAGGCGTTGTTCGGTCGTTTGCTGGCGCGATGCCGTACGACGGCGCCGGGGCACGGGTTCCGGTTCCACAACAAGCTGTTCTCGCTGGATGCGACGTACGTGGACCTGTGCCTGGAGCTGTTTCCGTGGGCGCAGTACCGCACGACGAAGGGGGCGCTGAAGCTCCACGTGGGGCTTGACCACGAGGGCTTTCTGCCGGCGTTCCTGCAAGTCACGGACGGCAAGGGGTCGGACGTTGAGGTGGCGCGGTCCCTTCGTCTGCCGAAGGGAAGCATCGTCGCTGCGGACCGGCTGTACCTCGACTTCGAGTGGCTGAAATCCCTTGATGCACAAGGGGTTTTCCTGGTCACTCGGCTGAAGCGCAAGATCAAGTACGCGGTTCGAGAGCGGCGGTCGTTCGCGCCTGGGACGGGCGTGACCTCGGACCAGATCATCGAGTTGACCAGCGTCAGAGGCCGCTCCCGGTGCCCGATTCCGCTGCGTCGAGTCGGCTATCGCGACCCCGACACGAAGAAGTTCTACGCCTTCCTCACCAACAACTTCAGGCTCGCTCCGAAGACCATCGCGGCCATCTACAAGCAGCGTTGGCAGATCGAGACCTTCTTCAAGTGGATCAAGCAGAACCTGCGCATCAAGAGCTTCGTCGGCACTTCGCGCAATGCCGTCATGACGCAGATCTGGATCGCCATGTGCGTGCATCTCCTGCTCGCCTATCTGAAGTTCGCCAACAAGATGTCCTGGACCATGAGCGAAATCCTCCGCCTCCTGCAACTCAACCTGTTCGCGCGAAGACCGCTCCTGGACCTGTTCGAACCCCGGAGCGGACCGCCTGATCCCAGAAACGCACAGACTCAACTCGCACTGCGCTGAAGTTTGTGGGACAGCACTGTGCAGAAACACACTAGAGGGAGAGCGATATGACGGCCGCTGAACCAGGGAAGCAGCAAGTACCGGCACGACTTGAACACGAGATCAGGAAGAGCCGTGTCCGCGTCTATGTGACGTACATCATGACCTGGACGTATGCCGTCTCTGCGACTTTCGTGGTGGTCTGGCTTCTCGTCGTTCTCAAGCAGCCCGAGCTGGCTCTGGGCGTCTTCTCCGGGCTCGCCTCGACCACGGCGGCGATCACAGCCTTCTGGTTCGGTTCACGAGGTTCTGCGGCGGAATCGAAGGTAACGGGTCGGGAGCGTGTGTCGGCGCCGCGAACCGGTTCGCAGGGCGAAGACCTTTGAAGGTATCGAACGACGCCATGAGGAGTTGACGGTGCGCTTGAGTCCGAGAGAGCCTCATGTTGGCGAGATGGATGGCTTCGCCAAGACGGATGGAGCTTGCTGCGTGCAGCCAGTTCCTGGCAGCCTTCAATGTCTGAACGGCTGGCCGGCGCTGGGCATCGGCGGTGAGCCCGCGCTTGTGGGGCGAGACCCAGGGCGGGCTGCGAGAGGATGGGAGGAGACCCTCAACCAACGGTAGCGCGGGCGCTGCTCGATTCCGGCGCTGCTCGATCCCCGACGACCAGGCGGCGACCGAGGGTGCGGAGAACAGTCGCGATGTAGTCGAGCCGTGAGGGCCGGTCAAGGTCGAGAAGCCGACGGACCTTGGCCTCGCGAACACCCAGAGACCGGGCGAGCGAGCGGGCCGAGACGCCTTTGCGGCGCATTGCGGTGTAGAGAGCCAGTTGCGCCGCCGTCCGTGGGGGCACGGTGATCAGGTGATGTTCTGCAGAGGCGGGACTTGGGCGAGGGATGTCCTCCTCAGCGTCGACGTACATGCTGAGGGCAACGAGGAGGGCGTCCTCGGCGAGCGACAGGGATTCCTCCCGCGTAACGCCCGCGGTGAGCGCCTCGGGCAGGTCCGGGAAAGTGACGAGGTAGCACGAGGCGTCGCCGTTGTCGTGTGTGAGCAGGCAGGGATAGGCGTAGTCCATGCGTCGGGTCCTCAGAGGTCTTCTTCGGCAACGCCGAGTTGCTTCAACATCGACTTGAGCAGAGGTTTGGGGATCTCGCCATGCTTGACGATAGTCCGGCGGTCACCGAGGTAGAGCTTCTCATGACTGCCTTTGCCGCCGGCTTGGTCGAGCTGAACTCCTGTCGAGTACGTCTTGCGTGGCGCCGAATGCGCCTGACGAACTCGGCTCCGTTCACGCGGTTGGCATGATACACGGCGGCCAGCCGGGCTACGATTGGCCGCCATGCATCCCCGTTGCTCAGCTTCGCGTGGCCGCCAACGATCCCCTGTGTCGCACCGGCGAGGCCGTCGTACTTGATAGATCATCGCCCTCCGAGCGGTAGCGTTGGCCCAGTGAACCCCGACACCCGGCTGATCGAGGCGGCGTTTCCCTTGCGCCAGACGTCGCTGGACTCGGTTCACGAGAAGAACGTCCGGCACGGTCACATCTCGACGCTTCACATCTGGCCGGCTCGGCGGCCGTTGGCGGCCTGCCGGGCGGCGCTCCTGGCGACGCTCCTGCCTGATCCTGGCGACGCGGAGGGGCGGCGGCGGTTGATGGCACGGATCGCCGGCGAGGTGCGCCAGCGGCAGACGCCGGCGGGCAAGCTGAAGGACGAGACGGCGGGCGGCGTCCTGCACTGGGGGCGCGAGAGCTCGCCTGAACTCGAGAAGCTGCGGCACGAGGTCAGGGAGGCGTTCGGGGGGCGGGCGCCACGGGTGCTGGACCCGTTCGCGGGCGGCGGCGCCATCCCGCTGGAGGCGATGCGGCTGGGCTGTGACGTCACGGCGTCTGACCTCAACCCGGTGGCCTGGTTCGTGCTGCGCTGCACGCTGCACTACCCGCGGCTGCTTGCGGGGCAGGAACTGCCGCTGCCGGACTTCGCGGTCCGCGACCGGAGCTTCGTTGAGGCGTTCCTCAAGGCGCAGGGGGTGACGAAGAAGGTCGCGTTGCGCGAGAGGTTGCGCGAGTTGGGGCATTCGGACGGCGAGCCGGTGCAACTGCGGTCGGCGTTGCTCGACCGTGCTGTGGATTCCACCCGGATCGGGGAGCGAACAGCGGCGGCGCGGGATAGCGATCCGTCCCTGGGAACGCGGGCGTTCCGCCCGCATCCGGCGCGAGACGGCGCCGGACCCGCCCTGCCTGCCGACTTCCCTTGGCATCTACGAGCTTGGGGTCGCCGGGTTCTGGCCGAGGCACGGCGCGAACTGGCGCGGCGCTATCCGACCTACGCGGAGTTCGAGCCCGTGCGGCGGAAGGGCCGTGGCAGGCGGAATGCCGAGGTCTCGTTCCCTGAGAGGCGCTTCCGGCCGCGGTCGCCGGAACTGCTTGAACCGGACGATGAGGGCAACGTGTCGGTGGCGGCCGTGAACGCCGAGTTCGATTCGGTCCACCTGGAGAACGAGGCGAACCCGCGCTGGGTAGCGAAGCCGACGGTTGCCTACCTATGGGCGCGCACGGTCCGTTGCGCGAACTGCCGGGCGGAGCTGCCGCTGCTGAAGACGCGTTGGCTGTGCAAGAAGCCCGGCAAGCGGATCCTGCTTCAGGTGACGCCGCGGAAAGACGGTTCGGGCGTGGACTTCGCGCTGGAGCACGGCGTGCCGGAAGGCGAGGGGAACGCGGCCAGGCGGCGCGAGCACGACCGCCGGCTGGGCGCCGCAACGATGAGCCGCAGCGGGGCCAAGTGCCCTTGCTGTTCTGCCATCGCGACGATGGCCGACCTCCGCAACGAGGGGCGCGCGGGGCGGCTCGGCGAGAGGATGACGGCGGTTGTTGTGGGCGGTCAGCAGGGCAAGGAGTACCGACTGCCGACCGAGGCGGAGATCGCAGTGGCGGCGGTTGGGGAGGAAGAGCTGCGTTGCCTCTATGCGGAACTCCCGTTCGGCTTGCCGGAGGAGCCGACCCCCAGCGAGAAGGCGCTCGGGATGCGTGTGCCGCGCTACGGCTTCGATACATGGCGCAAGTTGTTCACGAACCGGCAGTTGCTGGCTCTGGGGATGTTCGTGCGGTCGATTCGAAGCGCTCCAGCCGGGATGAACGACTATCCGGAGGAGTGGCGCGAGGCCTTGTCGGTGTGCCTCGCCCCTTCGATCAGTCGATTGACGGATCGCTGCAGCACTCTGGCAACCTGGACGAACGATCACGACAAGATCCGGAGTACGTTCGCTCGCTTTGCGCTACCGATGGTTTGGGACTTCGCTGAGTCATGTCCCCTTGCCGACACGACTGGCGGCTTTGTCCAGGCGGCGGAGTGGGTCGCACGGGTGTGCGAACACCTTCAGCGGGCTGCTAAGGACGCCCCGTTGCCCGAGGTCGCTCAGAAGTCCGCGACGCGATCGTGGGGCTCCGGAGCCTTCGACGTCATCTGCACCGATCCGCCCTACTACGACGCCATTCCCTACTCGGACCTGATGGACTTCTTCTTCGTTTGGCTGCGCCGGACTCTGTACGGCGTTTCGGCAGCCGGCGATGACGCCTTCGCCGGGCCTCTCGGCCCCAAGTGGAATGCGGCAGCGTCGAGCGGCCAGGGCGATGGCGAGCTGATCGACGACGCCTCCCGCTTCGGCGGCGACCGCCGCGCGTCCAAGCAGAACTACGAGGACGGCATGGCGCGAGCCTTCGGACGTTTCCACGACGCGCTGCGTGATGACGGGCGGTTGGTCATCGTCTTCGCGAACAAGCAGCCCGACGCCTGGGAGACCTTGGTTTCTGCCCTGATCCGGGCTGGTTTCGTCGTTTGTGGCTCGTGGCCGATCCACACGGAACGGCTAAACCGGCAGCGTTCCCTGGCGTCGGCGGCGTTGTCGTCGTCCATCTGGTTGGTTTGCCGCCGCCGCCCGGCGGCTGCACGACCGGGCTGGGATGGCGGAGTGCTGGCCGAGATGCGCTCCAACATCACCGATCGCCTGCGACAGTTCTGGGACGCGGGCATTCGGGGCCCGGACTTCGTATGGGCGGCGACCGGTCCGGCGCTTGAGGCCTTCAGCCGCCATCCTGTCGTCAAGAAGGCCGACGCCCAGGGTGAACTGCTGTCGGTCGCCGAGTTTCTGCGCCAGGTGCGAAGAATGGTGGTGGGCTTTGCCGTCAGTCGCCTGCTCGCGAACGGGTCGGACGAATCACGAGCGGCGGTGGAACTCGACGACTTGACGACCTACTACCTTCTGCACCGCCACGACTACGGGCTGGACGCGGCGCCTGCCGGCGCATGCATTCTCTACGCCGTCTCCTGCAACCTGTCGGACGCCGAACTCGCTGGCGGCCTGGATCTGCTGGCGCGCGGCGGCGCCTCCACGACCGCGGTCTCGGACGAAGATGGGGACGAGGACGGGCCAGAGACCGCCGGTTCGGCTTCCGAGGCCCGGCTAAAGCCCTGGAACCGCCGCCGCAGCCGCAATCTGGGCCAGCCGGCGGCGGACGGCGCGCCGCCGCCCCTGATCGACTGCGTCCATCGGCTGATGCAACTCTGGAAGACCGGCGAGCAGACGCGCGTGGATCGCTACCTGGCCGACCGCGGGCTATGGCGCCACGAACTGTTCGCCCGCGTCGTTCAGGCGGTCATCGAACTCGCCGGCGAGGGCGCCGAAGAGCGGTCCATCCTGGAGTCGATCCAGAACCACCTGCAGGGCCGCGGCGCCGCCGCGCCCGCTCCGCGGCAGCGGAGCATGTTGTAGGTTCGCTCGATGCTCACTTCGCTCCGTCTGCGGAACTTCAAGAACTTCGCGGACGAGACGCTGCGCATGGGGCCGTTCACCGTGCTGGTGGGCGCCAACGCGAGCGGCAAGAGCAACGTCCGCGACGCGCTCCGCTTTCTGCACGGAATCGGCCGCGGATATCGCCTCGCCGATACAATCGGCGGCCGGTACGGCGCCGCCGGACAGGCGGGGTGGGCACCGATTCGGGGCGGGGTCGACGAGATTGTCCGTTTCGGAGAGGACCAGTTCACTCTCACGGTCGAGACCGGGCTGCCCGGGATCTTCTTTAACCGATACGGGATCGTGGTTGGTGAGGGCAGTAAGGAAGCCGCCGCATTCCGTGTGGAAGACGAGTATCTGCGTTCTCGGACGTTCAAGTCGACCGCGTCCATTTCCGCATCGAGGAGACGATGTGCCCGATCTCGTGAAACCGAAAGTCGGCGTCAGGCTTCTTGTCGGAGCGTGGCTGGTCGCGGCGGCCGCGGCCGCCCAGACCGACCCGGCACCGCCCAACTTCCACGACGTCCACTTCCACCTGGCGAACTACGTTCAGCGCGGCATCACCCTGAACGACTTCCTGGAGATCACAGGCGACCGGGTCGGTCGCGCGGCGGTGTTTGGCATCCCCCTGCAACAGAAGTGGGACTACTTCGAGTCGGGTGATAGGGCGCCGGACTACTACCTGCACTCGGACGCGGCGCTCTACTACTACTCCTTTGTCGACGCGATCATCGCTGAGCAGTACCAGTCGCTCTCACCGGCGGAGCAGGAACGCTTCGATCCGATGATCACGGGCTTCAACCCGACCGACATGTACGCCGCGGACCACATTCGACGGGTGCTGGAGATGTACCCGGGCGTCTTCTCGGGGATCGGCGAGTTCTCCATCCACAAGGAGTTCGTGACGTCGAAGATCCTCGGTCACGGCGCCAGTCTGCGGAACCCGGCACTGGACCGTGTGCTCGAGTTCGCGGGCGAAGTGGGCCTGGCGGTCATCCTCCACAACGACATCGACACCGTGCTGCCTACGGGAGCGAACGAGCCGGTCCACCTGGAGCTGCTCCGCGAGATCTTCCGCTCCCACCCTGATGTCACGATCATCTGGGCGCACACCGGCCTCGGCCGTTTCGTCGGGCCGGCGCCGGACCATGTTCAGTTGCTCGACGGCCTGCTGTCGGACGAGGCGTATGCACACGTCCACTGCGACCTTTCGTGGGACGAGGTAGCGAAGTACATCGTGCGGGACGAAGCCTCGCTCGCCGCCTGGGCGGCGCTTCTGGAGCGTCATCCCGGCCGGTTCCTGTTCGGCACCGACTCCGTGGCCCCGGCGAGCCGCGAGCGGTATCTCAAGACTTGGCGTGACTACAAGCCCCTCTGGGAGCGCCTGAGCGAGGAGACACGTCACGCGATCACTCTCGGTAACTACGAGCGCATCTTCGACACCGCGAACCGCGAGGTGCGGGCTTGGGAAGCCCGGCGGTAGGGCACGTAAACAGCGTCGCGGCGGCGTCGGAGAGATCGGGGGATCACCAGTGGACACTTACCCGGTGCTGGCCACCTGTACACCCTCCCGTAAGTCCACCTGTAAGCTGTCGCGATGATCCGCCGAATCCAGGCGCTCAACTACCGCTGCCTGCGGTCGATCGACATTGAGCTCGACCGATTTCATGTCCTCGTTGGGCCGAACGGCTCCGGTAAGAGCACGCTGCTCGACGTCGTCGGCTTCCTGGGCGACATGGTGTCCGAGGGCCTGCAGGCAGCCGTCGACGCACGGACCAGGAACTTCCAGGATCTGGTTTGGGGGCGGCCCAGGAACGGACTCGGCTTCGAACTGGCGGTGGAGTTCGATCTGCCCCAGGACGTGAAGAGCAAGCTTCCCAAGGAGAAAGGATTCGAGCTGTTTCGCTACGAAATCAAGATCAAGGAGGACGACCGGACCGGGGTACGAATCGAGTCAGAGAGAGGGCTTCTCCTTTCCCGCGTGGAGGAGGCGGCTCCTCTGCAAGGCGTCCTCCGGTTCCCCGACCCGCCGGAGGCCCCTGCAACGATTCTTCTTGGTGGCCGGCGACGCGGAGCCAGAACCATACTCAGCAAGTCCAGTGCAGGACGAGACAATTTCAACATCGAAGTGTCTGAAGAGTCGGGCAAGGGATGGGCAATAAGCATCTCGTTCGGCCCAGGACGATCGACCCTGCGAAACCTGCCGGAGTCCCCAGAGAAGTTCCCCGCTTCGACCTACGTCAAGCGTCTGCTTGAGACGGGAACCCACAGACTGTTCCTCGATAGTGAACGAATGCGTCAGTCCAGTCCTCCTGGACGCCAGATCGAAGCCATTTCGTACGACGGCTCCAACCTCCCCCGCGTCATTAGGAGGCTTCGGGAAGAGTGCGGAGAGAAGTTCGAACAATGGCTGAGCCATGTTCGCGCGTCCCTGCCAGCGGTTCGGGACATTCGCGTTGAAGAGCGCGATGAGGACCGGCACTGTTATCTCGTGATTTGCTACGAGACGGGAGTAGAGGTTCCCTCATGGATGGTCTCGGACGGGACCCTGCGCCTGCTGGCTTTGACCTTGCCTGCGTATCTGGTTGACGTAAACAAGATCTACGTGATCGAGGAACCCGAGGACGGATTGCATCCAGGGGTCATGCAGGATGTGTACGACGCGCTTTCTTCCGTCTACGACTCCCAGGTGCTGCTGGCGACCCACTCCCCGATCTTCCTGAGCCACGCGGATCTCGAACACGTGCTCTGTTTCGGCATGGACCCACGTGGTGCGACGCACGTTATTCCTGCAACATGGCATCCCCGGCTCAAGGATTGGCAGGGAGATCCGGACCTGAGTGTCTACTTCGCGGCGGGAGTCCTGGGATGAGAGCCAGCGAGGAACCCCGCAGCCTGATCGTTCTGGCTGCGGACAAGCACATCAAGGCGTCCTTGGAGACGCTGCTTGAGCGGCGCCGGACGGACTTGGCTATTTGTGACATCACGTTCGAAGCGTATCGTCATCCACAGTCGGATCCGGGCTGCAGGACGAAAGCGGCTGAGTTTCTGCGCTCATTCATCAGGCAGTACCGCTACGCACTCGTGGTCTTCGATTGGAACGGATGTGGCAGCACGAGCGCGGCAGAGAGCATTCAAGCCGCGGTCGAGCAGGACCTTGGCCGCAACGGCTGGATGGAGCGGTCGAAGGTGGTCGTGATCTCCCCGGAAGTTGAGGCTTGGGTGTGGAGTTCTTCCGACCACGTCGCACAGGTTCTTGGATGGGCCGGAGGGCTAGGCCGTCTTCGTTCGTGGCTCGAGGACAGAGGGCTCTGGTCGGCAGGCGACTTGAAGCCGGCTGATCCCAAGAAGGCTATGGCCCAAGCACTACGCCATCGGCGCCGAGTGCGATCGTCCGTGCTGTTCAGTGACTTGGCGGCTTCCGTCGAGTTCGACCGTTGCGAGGACCGTGCTTTCAAGGAGCTCATCGGGACGCTACGAACCTGGTTTCCGCGAAGCAAGGCGGCGTGACCAGGCCACGTCCCAAACCCTGGCACGAAGTCGTCCGGCTCAAGGACGAGCTGCGCTCGGGCGAACTGTCGCTGGCGGAGTTCGCAGCCGATCTGCATGAGGTCACGCTCAGACGGGGCAAGCGGCCGGTGTACGAGGAGCCGGAGAAGTTCTTCGCGCTGACCTATCCCACGCACGCGTTGCGGGAGCTCGTTCGTGATGTGGCGGCGCGGCTCGCGGGGCGAAGCGACAAGGCGGTGCGGCAGTTGGAGTTGACGTACGGCGGCGGCAAGACGCATACGTTGATCGCGCTCTATCACTTGTTCCGGGACCCGGATGGTCTGCCGGACGTGCCGGCGGTGAGTGAGTTTCGCCAACACGCGGGTCACCAGTTGCCGGGGGCGCACACGGCGGCGCTGTGCTTCGACAAGATCGACGTTGAACGCGGCATTGAGGGTGTGCGTTCTCCAGGTGGCGAGACCCGGACCCTGCGGCATCCGTGGAGCGTGCTCGCGTATCAACTCGGCGGCGATGACGGCCTGCGGGCGATCCACGGCGCGGGTAGTGCCGAGGAGCGTGAGACGCCCCCGGCCGAGCCCTTGCTGGTGAAGTTGCTGGAGCGCCCGCAAGAGCGCGGCCTCGGAACGCTCATCCTGGTAGACGAGGTCCTGATGTACGCGCGGGAGAAGGCCGGCCAGGACCGCGTGTGGCGGGATCGCATCATCGACTTCTTCCAGTACCTCGTGCAGGCGACAACGAAGGTCGACCGCGCGGCGCTGGTCGCATCCCTGCTCGCGACCGATCCCGCCAAGCAACAGGGCGCCGAGGGCCAGCGGCTGATCGAGGATCTGTTCGACGTGTTCCGCCGGCAGCGGGAGGAGGGCGTGCAGCCGGTCGGAAGGAAGGACGTGGCGGAAGTGCTGCGCCGGCGGTTCTTCGAGCCGGCGGCGTTGCGGGACACCGAGTCGTGGCGGTCGCAGGCGATCGGGGCGGTGCGAGAGCTGGCCGGTCTCGACGAGACGACAGCCAAGAACAGGAAGACGGAAGAGGACCGTTTCGAGGACAGCTTTCCATTTCATCCCGATCTGACCGACGTGTTCTACAGCCGGTGGACGCAGCTTCCGGGCTTTCAACGCACCCGCGGCATTCTGCGTATTCTGGCGACCGCGTTGCGTGAGGCAGAGTCCTGGGATGGGAGTCCCCTGGTGGGCCCTTCGGCGCTGCTGACGGCCCAAGGGACGGAGGGCATCTCGGAAGCCGTGCGCGAACTGGCCGGCGTAGCGAGTTCGGAGGTCGGCGAGGGCGCGAGAACCGACTGGGTCACGCTGCTGGAGGCCGAGTTGGACAAGGCGCGGCAGATCCAGGCGGAGCTGCCGGCCCTGGCGGCCAGCCGCGAGTTGGAGCAGGCTGTGCTGGCGGTCTTCCTCTACTCTCAGCCGATCGGCCGGAAGGCCTCGACGCCGGAGTTGCTACGGATGGTCGGCGCCGGCGGTCCCGACAAGATCATGCTCCGCAAGGGGCTAGCCCGCTGGCGTGAACTGTCCTGGTTCCTGGACGACGAGGACGTCGGCGCCGATGTTCACGGCGTAGAGGGGGGCCTGCCCAAGTCCTGGCGGCTTGGCAATCGTCCCAATCTGCGCCAGATGCACGACGAGGCTTGCAAGGAGCGCGTGTCGACGCAGGCTGTCGAGGCCCGTCTCGAGGAGGCAGTTCGTCAAGCCAGAGTGCTCACGGACGGCGCCCGCGCTGCCGGCGCCGCCGTCCACATGTTGCCGGCGTCCCCAAAGGATGTCGGCGACGATGGCGCCTTCCGCTACGTCGTGCTGGGACCGGATGCCGCCTCGGAATCCGGCAAGCCCAGCGCGCTGGCGAAGCGATATCTGGCCGAGACCACCAGCCCGGACCGCCCGCGTGTTCATCGCAATGCGGTAGTTCTGGGTGTGCCGTCGCGCGATGGCCTGGCGGCGGCCCGCGGCGGCATCCGCGCGTTGCTCGGCTGGGAGGACGTGAAAGGCCAGCTCACGGGGCAGACGGTCGATGCGATGCAGGCCGAGCGGCTCGGGCGGCAGCTTCGAGATGCGCGCGCGCGGGTTCCCGACGCCGTGCGGCAGGCGTACTGCGTGGTTGTTGCCGCGGGCACGGACGGCGACACGCAGGCGTTCAAGCTGCCGGGCGCCGCCGGGCCGCTGTTCAGCGAAATCAAGGGCGACCAGCGGTCACGGATCCGGGAGACTCCGGTCGACGCGGAAGCCCTCTTGCCGGGCGGACCCTACGACTTGTGGCGTGAGGGTGAGCAGGCGCGATTCGTGAAGGACCTTGCCGGCGCATTCGCCCGCTATTCGCATCTCCCCAAGGTACTGAGGCCGCAGATCGTTCGTGAGACGGTGCTGCAGGGCGTGGAACGCGGTCTCCTCGTTGCCCAACTGGCGCGGCCGGACGGGAGTTGCCGAACCTGGTGGAGGGAGCCGGTGGATTCGGAATGCGTAGACGATCTTGCGCTTGAGGTGGTACTTCCGGGCGGCGCCGAGCTGAAACGTCTCGCCCCGTCCCTGCTGGAGCCGGGGAGGTTGCCAGGCCTGTGGCCGGATGGGGGCCGCGGAGTCGACCTCACAGCTCTGTTGGAGTACTTCGGCGGTGACTTCACGGTGACCGTCTCCCACGAGGGTTACGACGACGTGGTCGAGATTCCGGGCTGCTCTCAGGCAGTCGCGGAAGAGGTCGTCTGTCAGGCCGTAGAGCAGGGCTTCGTATGGCTGCGCAACGGGCCGACCTCGGTGTGGAAGGAGGAGGTTCCCTACGGCGCCCTCAATGAACGTGCGGTGCTGCTGCGGTCGCCCGATGAATTGACGCCCCAGGAACTGGTCGAGGAAGCGCTACCCGGGGCGTGGAGCGACGAACAGGCGACCGGCTGGGGCCTGTCGCAGGCGCTGTCGCAAGTCCGGGGGGAGCCGGTGCCGTGGGGGTTGCTGCGTGAGGGGATCTCCAACGCGGTGCGTAGTCGCTGGTTGGAGGTCGCCGAGGGCAGTACCTCGGCCAGTTCCGAAGACGCCGCCGCTTTGAAGATTCAACGCCCAGCGGATGGCCAGACGCCCGAGCCATCGCCGGGTCCTCGTGTCGCCGACGCGCTGCTTGAGGCGAACGAGATCCAGGATCTTGCTGACAGGCTTCCCGATCTTCTAGGCGCCAGTGCCGGGTGCGGTTTGAAGTTTCGCGTGAGAGTGGAACTTGGCGAGGATGCACCGGCCGAAGCGCGTGACAAACTGAACGAGGTGCTCCGGGAGGTGTCGGACGATCTGAAGGCCGGGTAGCGGCGCGCCGCCTACTTCGCTCGCAGCTCCGAGAGCCGCAGCGTTTGCCGCAGGGGGACAAACCGCGAGAGTAGACGGGTCGGCGAAGCGAGACATGAGGTTCCTACCCGGGGAATGTTAAGGAGCAGACCGAGATGAGTGCGAATCACGTTGCGACGGTTACGGAGACAGCCGCGTCGGCCTATGTGCCTCCCTTGCAACTCACGAAAGGGCAGCCGCCGCCCGTTGCTGCGAACGGTGGCCTGTCCTACATGTCGTTCGATCAGGACGGGGATGCGGGAACTGCTGCGGCGACGGAGGCGGCCTTCACGCAGGTTGCCGAGGGGCACGGGAAGGCGTTTGCGGACATGCTCGATAACGCTTCTCCCGGACCTGTCGAAACCAGGTGGGGTCTCGGGTTTCGGCGCTACGCAGAGTGCCTCGAGTACATTCAGGCGAACAACATCGAAGCCCCTGAAGGCGGCCTGGCGCTGCCGCTGCGCTACTCGGTCCGCGAGGAGCCTTCCTACTCCATCGTCTCGTCCAATGCACTCTGGCGGGACCCGGCGCGACAAGCCGACGCAGAAGCGTTGCGCCGGTACGAACGGGACATAGCGCGGGGATGCCTGTACTTTCCGCAGGTGATGCGCGACGCGCGACGAATCAAGGAGTACTACCCGGGTCTAGAGCCTGACAGCGCCGAGTGCATGGACAAGCTTGGCCTCTCGCTGGCGCACTGTGAGTCCAGGTGCGGGAACTTCTACGACGCGGCGGAGGTGGAGCGCGTGTTCTACCCGGAGATGGAGAAGCTCCTCCTGGAGTTCTTCCCGGACGCGACGGATGCGTTTGTGTACAACCACGACGTATTCGACAAGGACTACCAGGGAGACCGGACCGAGGACCAGGACAACAAGAACCCGGGTGTGAACGCCAACTACGCCAACCTTGTCCACAACGACTTGAACGACAACAGCGGCCGTGTACGCTGCCGCGAGCTGCTCACCAGGAACCTGCGGAACTTCGGGCGCGAGCAGCACTACACCGAAGAACAGGCGGGCGCGAAGATGTCGGGGCGCTTCATGTCGATCAACCTCGCCAAACCAATGGAGACCGTGCGCCAGAATCCTTTCGTGCTCTGCGCCTGGCCTTCTTTCGCCGACCAGCCGTACATCACCAACTACCGCATCTACGATGACCGCGTCGGTGAGACCACGCGCTTCACGTACCGCCCGCACCACGAGTGGTACTGGTTTCCCCAGCAGACGCCCACCGAGGTCTCGATGCTCAAGTGCTACGACTCGGTCACCGACGGCTCCGTCTCGCGCTGGTCTTTCCACTCTGCCTGCATTGACCCGACCGCGCCCGACGATGCTCCCTGCCGGAGGAACGTCGTGGTCCGCTCCTACGTCTTCTTCTAGCGCCGCCAAACCTGGCACAGGCTCCGTGCAGCCACGAGCAGCGACGGTGCTACTTCGGCTGCAACTCCGACAATCGCACCATCTGCCGCAGCAGACTGCGGTTCGCCACGGTGCGCAGCTCGATCCGGATCGCCGGGTCGGCTTCAGTCCAGTCGATCTCCATGTAGCCGAAGTTCGGCTCCGTGGTCGCACTGCCGACGCGGTGGCGGTTGGGTCCGATGCCGGCGCCGCGCCGGTTGAGCGAACTCGAGGTGATGTCCCAGAGCGGGTACGAGATCTCCCCGTCGAGGCGGGAGATCTCGGACCAGGGCGTGTCGCCGCTGAGCAGGAGGACGCCGCTGGCGCGAGTGTCCCGGATCAGGTCGATCAGCCGCTGCCGTTCGAGCGGCATGTTGGCCCAGCTCTCCCAGCCCGTGAACTCCATGACCGCGGGAATGCTGGTGACGAGCAGGCGCAGGTCGGCCGGCTGACGGAGTTGCGCCTCGAGCCAGTGCCACTGCTCCTCGCTCAGCATGCGGGCGCGTGCGTGGTCGTTGGGCAGGTAGGGTCCCATTGCCTGCACCGCGCGGTCCGCGGCTTCGTCGGGTGACACACGCCACAGCGGTCCGCGGTCGTAGCGGGTGTCGAGGAGGATGACCTGGAGGCGGCGTCCCGGCGGTCCGAAGCGCTGCGAGGTGTAGACGCCCTGCTGCCGGCGCCGGGCGGATCCGGGAGGCACTTCCCAGAAGTCCAGAAAGAGCTGCTGCGACTCGGCCCGCTTCGCAAAGTCGGCGCCGCCGTCCTCGCGGCCGTAGTCGAGGTCGTTCCAGGTGACCAGGAAGCGGCTCTGCCGGCGCAGTTCGGCAAGACCGGGCTTGGCCGCGAGCTTGTCGTATTGAAGTTGGAGATCGAGCATGTCGTCCGTGTCGGCGAGGACGCTGTTGCCGAGCATCAGCACGAGGTGGGGCCTCAAGGCGAGCACGGTGTCCCAGACCGGTTGCGACCGATCCTGATCGGCGCCGGCGCCGAAGGCGATGCGGCTGACGACCTCCCGGGTCAGGGTGTCCGCGGCCCGGCGACGGCGGTGGAGCGACCACACGTAGGCGGTCAGAGCGTCGACATCGCCTTCGCCGAGCTCCATGCCGCCCAGTGGCCACATCTCGTACTTGCCGCGGAAGCGGCGGCCGGCGCCGTGACGGAACCCGGTCTCGATCGCCTCGCGGACGGCCGTCGGCGAACCGTCGCCGTGGAGCCAGTCGTCGTCCGTCAGGTCCGGCCCGCGACGGTTGCCCTGACCCTCCCAGTGGTGGCAGACGGGACAGGTCCCCTCGCGGTAGATCGCCGCTCCGCGCTCGATCGCCTCCGGGTCCGGGGCAGCCGCGAGAGCGGGGCCTGCAGCCGGGACCATGAGGCCCAGCAAGCCCAGGAGGATGCCTGGCCGGACCAGTGCCCGTCTACGGGACCGAACGCGAGGCGGTTGGCTTCGCATGCGCGAAATGTACCCTAGCGGTCAGACAACCGCGCCGGCCGGTGTATCTTCCACGCCGATGTGTGGATGGTCCGGCGCCGGTGCACCATGGGGCTACGAGGCCCACAACGGCCCGACGGTTTGGGGCCGGCTGGACGGGGCGTACAGCACGTGCGCCCTGGGAGCGGAACAGTCTCCCATCGACCTGACGGGAGGCCGGAGAGCCGACCTGCCGCCGGTGAAGTTCGACTACCGGCGGACCGGCGCGACGATCGAGAACACCGGGCAGAGCATCCAGGTGACCCCGGCGCCCGGCAGCGGCATTGTGCTTGACGGCGTCCGCTGCGAGCTGCTGCAGTTTCACTTCCACCATGGCGGCGAGCACACGGTCGAGGGCGTGAGGCTGCCCCTGGAGATGCACCTGGTACACCAGGACGGCAACGGTTCGACCGCGGTGGTCGGCGTTCTCTTCAGAGAGGGCCAGGAGAACGACGCGCTGGCGCCGGTCTGGGCTCACCTTCCGGCCCATCCTTCGCCGGCGCGCGCGCTTCCGGGCGAGCTCGACCTGGCGGCGCTGCTGCCGGACAGCCGGACGATGTGGCGATACCGGGGCTCGCTCACGATGCCGCCGTGCACCGAGGGCGTCGCCTGGGCGATCTTCACCGAGTCGGCCTCGCTCTCCGGCGGTCAGATCGAGGCGTTCGCGGCGATCTATCCGAACAACTGCCGGCCCGTTCAGCCGCTCGGGAAGCGAGTGCTGTACCGGAGCTGACGACTCGGCACTCGCGATCCTACGCATGGCCGAGGCCAGACAGGTGGGCTTGGCGCCTTAAGCCGTTGCCTCCCGGCCAACTCGATAGAGACGGCGAAACCAATCGACGAAGGCAATGGCCTCGTGGCTTTCGTGGCCAAAGTACTTTGCCCGTACGGCGACTCCATAGGGACGCCCCGGCTCCTCTTGCCACGCAAGCCAGGCATGGAGCGCGGCCTTGGCTTCATCGCCCTCACGGAACCGGGCCTCGGCGTCCATGGCTGCAGTCGTGGCCTGCTGAGCGTGGGCAAAGAGAGCGTCTCGGTCGCCGATCAGGGTCTCAAGGAACTGCTCGAGGGCTCCCTGCGTGCGGTTGTCCGGCATGAGCCACACGCCGACACGTGTCTTGAATTGGGCGCTGACGCCGATGAAGCCTTCCTGCGGGATTGTCTTCGGGATGTCATTTACTCCGACCGATCGAAGCCGGTCTGAGACTGATTGCCAGCGCTCCTGCAAGGAGCTGTTCGCGTCGAGGACGAATCCCATCGTGAGGCCGGTACCGAGCCGGACTGCATCGCAGATGCCGCCCAGGACGCCTTCCTTCCCCTTCATCTCCTCGATCTTCGGCAGCTCCCGGGGCCAAGACTCCTCCTCGTACTCCAACTCCAGACCGTGTCTGATATGCAGATGGATCAGCGCGTGCTTGTCGTCCGGACCTTCGACGCGAAGCTCCGACCGTTTCCCGCTGGCCGCGCTCATCGCATTTCGAGCCCTTGATCGATCGCGATGTGGATCGACTTGGCGTCGAGACGCACCGCCTCGGCGAGTGTCGGTTCGATCTTGTGAACGGACACTTCGCGAGCGAGATGGGGATTCGATCGGAGCATGGAGTCGAGACCGACGAGGCAGTCCTTGCTGTGAGTCGTCGCGAAGACCTGCGTAGAGGACCTCTTCGCAGCCTCGACAATCATCTGCCAAGCCGGTTCCATCGCGTTCCAGTGGAGACCTGTGTCCACTTCGTCAATGAGGAGGAAACCGCCGGATGTATGGACGAGTGCGACGGACATCTCGAGCAGCCGACGCATGCCATCGCCGTAGCTGCCCAGTGGGACTCTCTTTCCTCCGTTTTCGAAGTCGAGCAAGACGCCGGATGCCGAGGAATGTAGCGGCCGAGTGCCCGGCAGGAAGAGTATCGCCTTGAGTTCCGGTTCAAGGATCTTGAGCGCTGAGACGATCTCGGACTCACGGCTGGTTCTGAGCACTTGGTCCCAACTCCTTGCGAGGGGCGTGCCGGAGGGGGCATCGATGGCCAGGAACTCGACCGGGGGAAGATCAGAGTTCTCGTCCAGTCCGAATTGACGTCTCACTGGGTAGCCGGCCAGGAGGAGCGAGCCGTCAGCCAGGACGTTGGCTGGAGGTCGGTCTCCGACCTTGCCGTCAACCTTCAGGGCAAGCACGAACGCAGGCCACCCCTCCTCTTCGGCGAGTGCCTCGGGGAGAAGGGACGCCTGCGTATCCGGATCTACAAGGCTTGCGGAAACTGGGCCATAGCCGCTGTCGTCGTTGAGCAGGAAACTCGCCTCGGGTTCCAGCTTGTGTCCAAAGAAGAAATGCGACACGTCCGGCAGGCGCACGGGGCGCTGGTCGGGTTCGCGAAAGTTGACCTCGCCCCGTCGGTTGGCCGTCCGGGCAAGAACCCGCGGATCCCCGCGCGACACGAGGAAGTGAATCGCTTCGAGGATGGATGTCTTGCCGCTGTTGTTAGCGCCTACCAGCAGATTGACGGGTGTGAAGCTGCTCAGTCGATAGTTGCTGAACCCGCGGTAGCCCTTGAGTTCCAGGCTACTGAGCATGACGTTTGCCTCCTCGTCCAGTCGGGTCGGATTCGGGTGAAGAAGATGAGGCGGAAGCCGGCCCTTGCCAGGAGACTCTATCCGGCCGCGAAGATCGAGGACGCTTGACCGACCACGCTTCTTGGTGAGCCGTGCTTTCGAGCTGCACAAGTCCAGCCCGGCATTGCGCTTCAGTTCGCGTCCCGCACCAGCCGCAGCATGGCCTCGCTGACGGCGCGGGAGAACCGCGGGTCGTTGATGTTCACGTCGACCTCGGTGACCGGCACCGCCCGCCTCAGATTCTTGCGCAGGGCAGTGAACAGGGCGGCGTCGGCCGCCGGGTCGTGAAACGGTCCGCCGGGAGCGGCGAGGGTGGAAACTCCGCCGAGCGGAAGGTAGACCTCGACCGGGCCGGTTGAGGCGTTCAACTTGGAGGCGAGGACCTGACCGAGCTCGGCGCACTCCTTGGGCGACGTGCGCATCAGGGTCATGTTGTCGCTCTGGTGGTGGAACGTGCGGCCCTCGAACTCGGACGGGACGGTGTCCCGGGAGAAGAAGCTGACCATGTCCAGGCAGCCGGGTACGACGACGGCGGGCGTGCCGGTCTTGGCCGCGGCTTCCAGGCGGGACGGACCCGCGGTGCGGACGCCGCCGACCAGTTCATCCGCGCACTCCGTCGTGGTCAGGTCGAGGACGCCGCGCACGAAACCGCCCTCGATCAAGCTCTCCATCGTGCGGCCGCCGGCGCCGGTGGCGTGGAAGACGAGAACCTCGAGCCCCTCGGTCTCGAGTCGGCGCCGGCAGGCGTCCACGCAGGAGGTGGCGCTGCGAAACGTGGAGGCCGCGATCAGAGGACGGTCATCGCCGCCCTCGATCTCGACTTTGGCCATGGCGCAGACCGCGGCGGCGGTGCGGCTCAGGACCTGGCGGCTGATCCGGTTGATGCCGTCGAGGTCGACGATCGAGGGCACCATGACGATGTCCTTGACGCCGACGTAGCCGGAGGCGTCTCCGCCGGCCACGGTGGACACCATGACCTTGGGTACGCCCAGGGGCAGCACGCGCATCGCGGTCGTCGCCATCGCGGTGCCGGCCTGACCGCCCAAACCGACGATCGCGTCGAAAGTGCCGTGACCGAAACTCCGGCGGACGACCTCCTCGGCGCCGGCGGACATCGCGGCGATCGCCCGCTTGCGGTCAGCCGCCTGGACCAGTTCCCCGATCTTCTCGCCGCCGGCGTTGGCAACCTCGCGGCGGCTCACGTCGGGGAGCCAGCTTCCGTCGAGTGCGGGCTCGCCGAGCACGCCGAGGTCGATGACGAACGCGCGGCATCCCCAGTCGCGGACGATGCGATCAACGAGGTAGGAGGCTTCGCCGCCCTTCGTGTCGAGGGTGGCCAGGACCGCGATCGTGCAGGGTGCGTCGGGCACAGCCCGGCCATCCTACGGAGGAGAAGCGCCCGAAGACAAGATGTTCGGGATAGTAGAGTCGCGAGGATCCTGCGCACCTACCGGGATGAAGGCCGCCGCATCAGAGGTCCACGACGATAGGCGACTGGTTCCGCAACCCTGCATCAATGAACAACGTCGTCTCCCAGACTCTCGGTCTGACTCTTGCTTCGGTTCTTGTGGCGGCGCTCGCCGCCGGGGCGAACGCCCAGGAGCTGATGCCGGATCACGACGCGTCGCGCCGGGAGCGGCTCGACTACGCCGGCGGGCGCTTCCGTACCGCGGAGGGCTTCCAGGTCGAGGCGGCAGCCGAGCCTGGGCTGGTCGGCTCGGTCGTCAACATGACCTTCGACGCCTCCGGCCGAGCCCTGCTGGCGCTCGAGGGCAACGGTCTGGCGGTGCTCGAGGACAGCGACGGCGACGGCGTCTACGACCGCAGGATCGACATCGCGCCACAGGTCGAGACGGCGCACGGCCTGTACGTCATGGGGCCGGGCGACCTGCTGGTGCACGCCAACGGCGACGGCCGGCTGGCCGAGGCCGCCGGCGTCGAGGGTGAGGTGCGCTCCAACGGCTCCGTCGAGGACACCGGGCTCTACCGGTTGCGGGATACCGACGGCGACGACCGGGTCGATGCCGTCGAACGGATCGCCCGCGCGACGGGCCGGATCCAGGAGCACGGCCCGCACACGATCGCCCGCGGTCCCGACGGGGCGCTCTACCTGCTGTACGGGAACTACTCCGGCCCCGATGTGCGGCTGGCGGAGTCGTCGGCGCTGCGCGAGCTGCAGGAGGACCAGCTCCTGCCGCGCATCCTCGATCCCCGGGGCCACGCCAACAGCCTGCGGGCGCCGGGCGGCACGCTCTACCGGGTTGATCTTCCGACGAACACCTGGGAACGGCTGTCCGGTGGTCTGCGCAACCCCTTCGATCTGGCGATCGGGGCGGCCGGCGAGGTCTTCGCCTACGAGGCCGACATGGAGTGGGACCGCGGCCTGCCGTGGTTCCGCCCGACCAGGGTCGTCCACCTGATTCCGGCCGGAGACTACGGCTGGCGCACGGGCGCCGGGAAGTTCGCCTTCTACGAGATCGACACCCTGCCCGGGGTCGTCGATATCGGTCGTGGATCGCCGGTGGGCGTCGCCTTCTACTACCACGACGCCTACCCTGAGCGGTACCAGGGCGCCTACTTCATGGGCGACTGGTCGCGGGGGCGCATCCGGGTTCTGTTCCCCGAGCGGTCCGGCGCCACCTGGACCGGTGAGGCGCACGATTTCGTGCTCGGCGAGCCGCTCAACGTGACCGACATGGATGTCGGGCCGGACGGCTGGCTCTACTTCGTCACCGGCGGCCGGGGGACTTCGGGCGGTTTGTACCGCGTGACCTACGACCAGCCGGGCGCGTCTCCGGAGGCGACCGGCGCACTGCGCGCCGTGAGGCAGCCGATGCCGCGTTCCGGGTGGGGCAGGGAGGCCATTGTCGCCGCACGGGCGGAGGCGGGCGACGCCTGGGCGCCGGAGCTGTGGCGGATCGTCCGCGATCCGGGCAGCGAAACGCTCGACCGCCAGCGGGCACTGGAACTGCTCCAGGTCCACGGTCCCAAGCCGACCCTGGACGAGACGTCGGCCTTGCTTTCGAGCGACGAGCCGATGGTGCGCGCGGCGGCGGCGGCGCTCCTCGGCGCCTACACGTTCGCGCAGGTGCAGGAACCGCTTCGCACGGCACTCGCGGATCCCGACCCCCTGGTGGCGCGGCGTGCGGCCGAGTCGCTGGTCCGGTCGGGGCTTCATCCGCGTACCCGAGGGCTCAAGGTCGCGACCTCCGAAGCGCTCTACGCCCTGCTCGACCACGAGGACCGGTTCCTGCGCTACGCCGCGCGCGAGGCGATCCTGCGCATCGCCCACGGCTATTGGGTCGATGCGGCGATCATGGCCGGGCCGGCGCAACGTCCTCGGGGCGTCTTTGAAGCCCTCTTGGCGGTGATCTACCGCCAGGAGCACAAGCTGGAGTACGGCTTCCTGACCGGGAAGCTGTTCCAGTTGGCCCAGGCCGACCTGGACATCGAGGGAGAGCTCGACTTCCTGCGCATGCTGGAGATCGCCTTCGTCCGCGACGAGGATCCGGAGGCGCCAGGCCGCGCCGACGCCCGCTCCGGGTTGGGCCCCATGCTGCTCGGTCGCTACCCGCACGCCGACGATCGCGCCAACCGCCAGCTCGAGCGGCTGCTCGCCTACCTCCAGCCGGAGGGAGCGCTGGCGAAGATGGTCGACCGCCTGGAGGCGGAACGACCGGACGCGGAGCGAATCCACACCGCCTACTGCCTGCGCGCGATGGACCGGGAGTGGACACCGGAACTGCGCAGGCGGGTCGTGGCCTGGTTCGACGCGGCGCGCGAGTTCCGCGGCGCCGCCAGCATGGAGGGGTACATCGACGCGATCTGGACCGACGTGCTGGCGCGGTTCCCCGCCGACGAGCGGAGCGCCGCCGAAGAACGGCTGGAGCTGCAGCGTGCCGAGCGCGCCCAACGCGCCGCCGACCTGATCACCGAGGTGGAGGGCGACCAGCCCGGCAGGAGCGACCTCGCCCAGATGAGTTTCGAGGAGCTCGCCGAGTACCTGGAGTACGACGTGATGGCCTACGAGCGCCACAGCCCCGAGCAGGGCGAGCGGGTGTTCCACCGCGCCCGGTGCTCGGCGTGCCACGTGTTCGGAGACATCGGCCGCGGCGGGGGGCCGGACCTCTCGACGGTGGTCAAGCGGTTCCGCCGCCGCGAGGTGCTGGAGTCGATCGTGTTCCCGTCGCGGGTCATCTCGGACCAGTACCAGGCGGTCGATGTCGAACTCGACGACGGGAGTTCCCACAGCGGCATGGTCGTCGAGGACACGGCGGCTCGGCTGACCCTGATCGATGCCGGCGGCAACCGGCTCGACCTGGACCGGGCACGCATTCGCAGCCAGGGGCCGTCAGCGCTGTCGATCATGCCCGAGGGCCTGCTCGACGCGATGACGCTGAGCGACCTGACCAGCCTGATCCGCTTCCTGGACGAGGGGGCGGAGCAGCAGTAGAGGAACGGCTCGCCGACCCTTCCTTCCGCCTCGGATCGTCACCGCCGACCTCGCTGCCATGCCTCCTCAGTCGCGAACGAAGTCCCGGCGCTCGCGGCATCCGGTTTGCCGCGGTGTCCGAGGAGCGACGACGGTCGGGGGTTCGAGCCGGGAGGAGATCCTGACCGCAACGGCGGAACTGCTCGAGCGGATGGTTCAGGCCAACGGCATCGAGCCCGAGGACGTCGCGAGCGCCATGTTCACGACCTCACCCGACCTGACCGCGGAGTATCCGGCCCTCGCGGCACGGTTGATGGGGTGGCGCAACGCGGCCCTGCTGTGCGGTCACGAGATGGCCGTCCCGGGCGGCCTGGAACGTTGCGTGCGCATCCTGTTGCACTGGAATACGACCCTGCCCGCCGACAAGATTGAACACGTCTACATCCACGGCGCCGCCAACCTGCGCCCCGACCGCAGCGAACTCGAGGAACTGCGCCGGCAGGTCGACATCGGGCGGCGCCCTGTGCCGTAGCGATAAACGTGACTAGAATGGTCAACTTTAGGCGCTTCCCAGCAGATCGAGATAACCCGCGACCCGATAGACCGGAGGAACCATGGCGCTCAGAATCAACGACGAGGCTCCCAACTTCACCGCCCAGACCACCCAGGGAGAGATCGACTTCCACGAGTGGATCGGCGACGGCTGGTGCGTCCTGTTCTCCCATCCCAAGGACTTCACGCCGGTCTGCACGACCGAGCTGGGCGCCGTGGCCGGTCTCAAGGGCGAGTTCGACCGGCGCAACTGCAAGGTGATCGGCATCAGCGTCGACGGCGTCTCGGACCACGAGGCGTGGTCGAAGGACATCGAGGCGTCTCAGGGCCACGCCGTGAACTACCCGTTGATCGGGGACCCGACGCTGGACATCGTCAAGCGCTACGACATGCTGCCCGCGGAAGCCGGCGACACCTCCGCAGGACGGACACCGATGGACAACGCCACCGCCCGTTCGGTCTTCATCATCGGCCCGGACAAGCGGATCAAGGCGACACTGACCTACCCGATGAGCACCGGCCGCAACTTCGCCGAGATCCTGCGCCTGGTCGACTCCGTGCAGTTGACGGCGAAGGAGCAGGTGGCGACGCCGGCGAACTGGGAGCAGGGCGACGACGTGATCATCCTGCCGGCAGTGTCGGACGAGGCCGCCAAGGCCAAGTACCCGCAGGGCTGGCAGCAGCCACTGCCGTACATCCGGGTCGTCCCGCAGCCGTAACCGCGCGGACTCCGGGTGGCTAGGAGCTTGCGCGGTAGAACGATCTGACCTGGGAACCCGTGTGGCGCGACCCGCGCCACACGCGAACCACTCCGTGCGCACGTCATCGGGCGCACGGATGGCACGCGGGCATCCTGCCCGCATCCGGCGCGAAGCGTCGGCCTCCGGTAGTTCTGCCGCGCAAGCTCCTACTCGGGCGAGTCGAACCGGGAGCCGCCCCGGCAGTCCGGGGACAGGCTCCGGCTCTCGCCGCGTGCGCGCCATTCGGCAGGGGTCCAGGCGTCGATCGCCAGGGCGTGGACCGGACCCGCCAGCTCATCGGCCAGGGCGCCGTGGACAAGGCGGTGCCTGCGGAGCCGGGTTGCGCCCTCGAACCGGCTGCTGACGACAACGACCCGGAAGTGGGTCTCGGCCTTGGGCGGTACGTTGTGCATCCCGCTCTCGTTGAGAACCTCCAGCACTTCGGCGCCGGTCGCCGCTTCGAGCTTGGCGCGGATCGTCCGCTCCAGGAGTGTTCCCTGGACAACCGCCTTCCCGGAGGCGCGGTTGGTGGCGAGGGGGCGGGCGATGCCGGTCATGGGCGGAGCATAGCGCTGCCGTCCCGCGGGTGCGTGCTACGGTCCTCCGCCGATGGCTACCGACCGCCGTTCGCCTTGGATCTACGTGCTCCTGGGCTGTCTGGGCCTCCTGGTTCTAGGAGCCCTGGTCGTCGGCGGCCTGGTGTTCTTCGGTGTTCGCACTGCCCGGAACATTGCTGCCGACAACCAGGATCCCGAGCGCCGACGCGAACGGGCTCTCGAGATTCTCGGCGCCGACGAAGCGCCGGGCGGGTACTACCCGGCGGGTGTGATCTCGGTTCCCTTCGTGATCGACATGGCCGTCCTGTCGGACCTGCCTCCGGGCGCGGAACCGTGGGCCGGCGAGTTCGGGGAACGGGGCTTCTACTACGTTCAGGCCCGGTGGGGAGGCGATGACCTGAGGGCGTTCTTCGACGGTGAGACGTCGGAGGCGATAGCCCTGCGGGACATGGGGCTGGAGCTCGATCTCGAGGAGAATCTCGAGCGCGGCGATCTCGACCGGGAGGATGTCGCCGCGCGATGGGCGACCTTCCGCGGCAGCACGATGTTCGGGCCGGGGGAACAGATCGGGGAAGTCGTGACGTTGATCGAGTTTGATTGCCCGGGGGACGAGCGGATGCGCATGGGCATCTGGTTCGGCCCTTGGGGGGAGAGCAGGAGTGCGGATTTTGCTAGTGACGACGGCGCGGTCGATTCAGTTCCTGGGAGCGAGGCGATTGCCGCGTTTCTCGAGCCGATGCACCCCTGCGGCGCGCCCGGTTGACGGGAACGCTGCGATGCCCCGAAGAACGGATCGCCTTCGCCGTCTGGGCGTCTGCCTGGCGGCGGCGGGCGTCTGCTGCTGGTTGGCCGTCCCCGCGGCCGCACAGTCTTCCGGCGGCGGGTCGGCCAGGTACCGGCTGACGTTCGAAGGCGCCTGGACGCGCACTGTCACGCCGGGCGGAGTGCCGGGCGGCGCGCACTTCTCCCCGCTGATCGGCGCCGTCCACAACAACCAGGTGAGCTTCTGGAGGCGCGGCGGCACAGCCAGCCCGGAGCTCGAACAAGTGGCGGAACTCGGAGTCAATACGAGGATGCGAGCGTTGATGAAGAGCAGCCGCTCGCAGGTGCTGGAGGTGCTCGAGAAGAACCCGGGGAGAGGCGGTACAGCCCGGACGACGATCGAGTTCGAGGCCACCAGAGACTTTCCCCTGGTCACCCTGGTCACGATGGTCGCGCCCAGCCCGGACTGGTTCGTGAGCGTCCCCGGGCTGTCGTTGCTCGACGGTCAGGGCGAGTGGCTGACCGGCCGCGAGGTCGACCTGTTTCCCTACGACGCGGGGACCGAAGAAGGAACCGAGTTCTCCCTCGACAATCGGCCAACCGTGCCCCGGGAAACGATCACGAGCATCCGGGGGATGGGCAAGTTCACCGATGCGCCGATAGCGCGGCTGACGTTCGAACTGCTGGAGTCTGACGACCCCGACGACACGGACGACACGGACGACACGGGCGACATGGCGCCGCGGTTTGTTGGGGACGTCGCGGCGCAGGCGTCGGGAGATACCGCGGTCGTCGTGTTCTGGCGAGGGGAGTGGGCCGAGCCCGAAAGGGGGAGACTCGATGTCGAGGCGCGCGGCCAGAAGACGGACTGGACCGTGCTCGTGACCGCCGACGCCAGTGACGCGCAGGTGCGCATCGACGGCCTGGAGACCGGGGCGCCGTACACGTTCCGGCTACGCGGCCAGAACGCTGAGGGAGGGTTCGAGTACTCGCAGCAGGTCAGCGCCACAACCGGCGCCTACGATGGCGCTTGCCGCGCCGGCGAGGGGTTCCTGTGTCTGCGGGAAGATCGCTTCGAGGTTCAGGTTCACTGGAAGAACAATGCTCGGGCCGGCGATTTCGGGATCGGTAGCAGTGTGCCCGTGGAGGTCTCCGACGAGTCCGGGCTGTTCTGGTTCTTCAGTCCGGCCAACATCGAGCTCGTGGTCAAGGTCCTCGACGGCCGCGCGCACAATGGCAATCACTGGGTGTTCTACGGCGCGCTCTCCGATGTCGAGTACTGGATCACGGTGCGGGACGTCGTGGCGGGCGCCAGGCGCACGTACCACAACACGCAGGGTCGGATCTGCGGCCAGAACGACACGAAGGCGTTCCCTCAGAGTGCCGTTGCCGCTGTCGGTGCCCCGGCCGGCGAAAGCGGTTTGCCGGGTTCTGCCGGTGTGGACCTGCTTCGGATCGAGGCACTCCCGTTCGAAGCGGTCGGGGTCGCGCTGCCAGTTCATGGCAGCGGCCACTGCGAACCCGGCCCGCAGCGTCTGTGCGTCCTGGACAACCGTTTCTCGCTCGAAGTCCGGTTCATCGACCCCAACGAGTCGAATCCGGGCGTCGATCCGGAGAAGGCGGCGACGGTGCTGCCCTCGCTGACCACCGCGGAGACGGGCTTCTTCTGGTTCTTCAACGCGTCGAACATCGAGTTGGCGGCGAAGGTGCTCGACGGCCGGGCGAGCAACGGCCGCTTCTGGCTGCTCTACGGAGGTGTCTCGGATGTCGAGTACACGCTCACGGTCACGGACACCGTCACCGGCGCTTTCAAGAGCTACCGCAACGAACAGGGGAGCATCTGCGGAGAGGTCGACACGGACGCCTTCTAGCGGCCGTCCGCGATCCGCTGCAGGTCCCTGCTGCGGTCAACAAACGACTCGAGGAGGGCGAACTGCACCCGGCAGCGATCCAGGTTCTGCCCCGGTCGCTCGACGCGGAAGTAGACGTCGCCCTGGAGATGGTCGGTCAGGAAGCGGACCGCCTGTTCGAGCGTCAGCACCAGGGCGCCGTCGACCAGGCTCTGGCGCTCTCCCGCGGTCAGGAAGCGGGCGCCGTCGAGGTAGCCGGAGACAAGGGCGCTGAACAGTTCCAGGTCGACCTCGATTCCCTCTGGATCGCGGGCATCCTCGTCGGCCCGGTGGGCCATTGACCGGGCCATGTCGCCGAAATCGAAAGCGGCGAGACCGGGCATCGCGGTATCCAGGTCGACGACGCACAGCGCTTCGCCCCTTGGCCGGTCGAAGAGGATGTTGCTGATCTTGCAGTCGTTGTGGACGATGCGCTGGGGCACGCCTCGGGCCGCGGCTTCGATCAACCGGCTGGCCAGACCCCGATGCGCGGCGGCGGCCTGGATTTCGGCCTGCGCCTGCCTGCGGCGGGCCGCGGCGCCGGCGCCGGCGGGCTCGCCACCCAGCACACGGGCCAGAGCGTCGAAGCGGCTCACCGTGTCGTGGAAGCGGGGAATCGTCTCGAACAGGGGCGGCGGGGGCAGGTCGGCGAGCATGCCCTGAAAGCGACCGAACGCCTGTGCGGCCCGAAAGACCTGATCGGTGGACGACGCGGTGACCTCGGTCGCCACGTCCTCGATCAGTTCGTACATTCGCCACCAGCCCCCGGCGCCGCTTCCGCGTTGGGCTTCCTCGCCCTGTGCGCCGTCGCGGTCATCGCGCTGCTGGCGCTGCGGGTCGTTGATCTCGACCCATGTGCGCCCGCTGTCGGCTGGAATCAGGGTCAGCCGGCGTCGTCGGCTTTGCGGGCCGAGCTTCTCGGCGAGATGACGGGTGATCCGCTCCACGTTGTCCATCAGCCGCCGTGGCTCGGTGAAGACGTGTTCGTTGATCCGTTGCAGCAGTCCTCGCCGCCCGCCGCGGCTCGAGATGACGTAGGAGTCGTTGATGTGGCCGCTCCGCAGCTCGTGGGCGGCGGTCGGTTCGCCGCCGAGTCGGAAGCGTGCGGCGATCTCGAGGACGGCCTCCGGTTCAAGGGTCGGTCGGTTCTTCATCAAGGAGTCATCATCCATGGACAACAAGATGCTAGAGCACGGGGAGGGAGAGAACCCGCGTTCGCACCAGGCCCTTCGGGAGAAGGGGGAAGAACTGCCGGTACTTCTGAGGTTGGTGAAGATGGACGCACTGCCCCTGTGCGAGAGCGGGGTGAAACACAAGAGGGTGGCTGATCGTCTTCATACTGGTACACTTGCGCGCCGTCGGCTGTCCAACGATCCGGAACCCGCTGAGGTGCTCCTCCAGCGGGTGGGGTGATCTGTAGGCAGAGGCCCGCCAAGAGAAGACACGCCCTACCGCGGCCAAATAGAAACCTCCGGAGAACGAAGCATGGCAGTTGCTCCCGTCAAGGACACAGGCAAACCGCTTGAGGCAAGGTACGCCTCGATCCGTCAGTTGTTCGAACTGGGCAAGGCGAAGACCTACCTGTTGGGCGATGAGATCCAGGACATGATGCCGGCCGACATGGTCGGCGTCGATGGCGAGATCCGTGAGCTCCACGACCGGCTCCGGGAACTCAGGGTGGGAGTGATCAGGCGTCCGGAATGGTACGTAGCCAACCTCGACGAGGCGGTGACGCTCGAGATCGACAAGGCGGACGACGACCCGGCGACGCCGACCGTGAGCGAGCCGGTGAACACCAGCGACCCGGTGCGGATGTACCTGCGCGAGATGAGCACGGTGCCGCTGCTCGATCGTGACGGCGAGGTGGAGATCGCGCGGGCGCTCGAGGACGGCGAGTGGCTGATCTTTCAGGCCCTGGCCGGCAATCCCGATCTGATGACCCGGCTGCTGGCGCTGACCGAACTGGCCGACCGCAAGAACGCGAAGCCGCTGTCGCAGTTGGTCGAGATCGACCACCCGCTTTCGCTGCTCGACGAGAACGGTCTGAAGCGGATCGCCAAGCGGGTCGGCGTGTTCGAGAAGATGAAGGACTTGGAAGGGCAGCTCGAAAGTACGCGACGCCGGCAGAAGCGCTACAGCCCCCGCGGCGACCGCTACCAGGAGATCGAGCGGGAGATCGACCGGCTCGAGGAGAAGGTGTCCTCGCTGATCGTCGAACTGGCCTTCACCGGGCCCGACCGCAACCGCGTGGTCGATCTGGTCAAGCTCATCGACAACCGCTTCCGGCGCAGCGAGCGCGACATCAGCCGCGCCCAGGTTGCGCTCGAGCGCGAGAGCAACGAGGAACTCAAGGCGCTGCACCGCCGGCGCATCCAGAAGTACCGCGAGGCGGTGCGGGCGCTCGAGTCCCGCTACTCGATCACCCAGGGCGAACTGCGGGTGCTGGTGGCGAAAGTCAAGCGGGGCGAGGCGTTGAGTGAGCGGGCCAAGGAGCAGCTCATCATGTCGAACCTGCGCCTGGTCGTGTCGATCGCCAAGAAGTACACGAACCGCGGTCTCCAGTTCCTGGACCTCATTCAGGAGGGCAACATCGGCCTGATGAAGGCGGTGGAGAAGTTCGAGTACCGCCGGGGCTACAAGTTCTCGACCTACGCGACCTGGTGGATCCGCCAGGCCGTCGCGCGCGCGATCGCCGATCAGTCGCGGACGATCCGCATCCCGGTCCACATGATCGAGAACATCAACAAGCTGACCCGTACGTCGCGGTCCCTGGTGCAGGAACTGGGGCGCGAACCGACCGCCGAGGAGATCGGCCAGCACATGGACCTGCCCGCCTCCAAGGTACGGAAGATCATGAAGATCGCTCAGGCGCCGGTCTCCCTGGAGACGCCGGTGGGCGAGGAAGAGGACTCCCACCTCGGTGACTTCATCGAGGACAAGAACTCGCCGTCGCCGGTGGACGAGGTCATCTCGGCCAATCTGCGCGAGCAGACCGGCAACGTGCTGCGCTCGCTCTCGCCTCGCGAGGAACTCGTGCTGCGGATGCGCTTCGGCGTCGGAGAAGGCTCCGAGCACACCCTCGAGGAGGTCGGGAAGTCGTTCAACGTGACCCGGGAACGCATCCGGCAGATCGAGTCGAAGGCGCTGCGCAAGCTCCGGCATCCCGACTGGGCGCAGAAACTCCGTCCGTTCCTGGACGACGGCGTCTAGAGCCGACCGGCTCGACAGCAGCTCGACAGTGCGGGTACGCACCGGTACCAGCGGGTTCTCCTACCCGGCGTGGGCGGGGCCGTTCTATCCGGCCGGAACGAAGCGGCCGGACATGCTCGGCTTCTATGCCACCAGGCTCGGTGCGGTGGAGATCAACAACACGTTCTACCGGATGCCGAAGGCGGACCTGCTCGAGCGCTGGCGCGGCGCGGTGCCCGGGAGTTTCCGCTTCGCGCTGAAGGCGTCCCGCCGCATCACGCACCACCAGAGGCTGAAGGACGCCGGCGATTCGGTGGACCATCTCTTCCGTACCGCCGAGGTCCTCGGCGAGCACCTTGGCCCCTTCCTCTTCCAGTTGCCGCCCTACCTCAAGCGGGACGTCGATCGGCTGGCGAGCTTTCTCGAGATCCTGCCCGACGGTTTGCGAGGGGCCTTCGAGTTCCGCCATGCCAGTTGGTTCGACGACGAGGTGTTCGCGCTGCTGGAGAGCGCCGGCGCGTCGCTGTGCATCGCGGACAGCGGGAGTGACCACGACACGCCCCTGGTGGCAACCGCCGACTTCGGCTATCTGAGGCTCCGCCGCGAGGACTACGACGAAGCCGCGCTCCGTTCCTGGGCCGAGAAGATCCGGGAGCAACCCTGGAGCGAGGTCTACGTCTTCTTCAAGCACGAAGACGAGGGCGCCGGGCCGCGCATGGCCGGCGAGTTCGAAGCCCTGTTCGGCTGACGTGTCGCGATGACGATCGATATCTCCTATCGCCGCATTCTCGCGCTCACGGCGCCCGTGGTCGTTACTCAGGTGACCCATACCGCGATGGGTGTGATCGACACGATGATGGTTGGGCGGCTGGGAGTTGTGGCGCTTGCGGGCGTCGGTCTCGGGGCGATCATCTCCTGGTGGTGCCTGAGCTTCTTTGTCGGGCTGCTCCAGGGCGTGAACACCTTCGTGGCACAGTTCTTCGGCGCTGGCCGGCGGGATCGGGTTGGCCTTGCCTTCTGGCAGGGTCTGTATCTTGCGCTGGGCGCCGGGCTGGCGTTGCTGGCGTTGTCGCCGCTCTCGACCTGGGTGTTCAGTCTGACCAAGGCCTCGCCGGAAGCGCAGGCGATTGCCGCCGAGTACACGGAAGTCCGGATGGCCGCCGCAATCGGGCTGATGATCTTCCTGGTGGCTGAGAACTACTACCGCGGGCTCGGCCGCACCGACATCCCGATGTGGGCGGGCATGATCCAGTTGGGGCTGAACTGCGGGCTCAACTATCTCTTCATCTTCGGCGCCCACGGGTTCCCGGAACTGGGTCCCGCCGGCGCCGCCGTGGGCACCGTGATCGCGCAGTTTGTCGTAGCGGTCGCACTCCTGGGCGGCGTGTTGCTGACCCGCCTGGGCAGGGACTACGAGGCCTCGACCCCCAGGCCCCCGGAGTCCGCTCTGATGGGGAGGATGCTCCGCGTCAGTGTGCCGATCGGTATCCAGGTGTTCATGGAGCTCGGCGGAATCAGCGTCTTCACGGCCCTCGTCGCCCGCCTGGGCGACGCGGAGATGGCCGCGACCAACGCGGTCATTCAGGCGTGGTCGGTCTCCTACATGATTGCGGTTGCGCTCGCGGCAGGCGCCACGACGCTGGTCGGCCAGTGTCTCGGCGCGCAGCAGCTTCGCGACGCTCGCCTGGTGGTGGGGAAAGTGCTCCGCATCGGCTACGTGGCAATGGCGGCGACGGCGGTCGTCTATGTCGGCTTTCCCGACCGCCTGATGTCCCTGTTCGTGCCGGAATCCGAACTTGCGCTGGTGATGCCCTATGCCCAGCCGCTGTTCGTGATCGCGGTGGTCTGCCTGGTCTTCGACCTGCAGTTCAACGTGCTCGCGGGGGCGCTGCGCGGCGCGGGAGACACCACCTACAGCATGCTGGTGAACGTCGGCGTGGCCTGGCTGGTGTTCGTTCCCCTGCTCTTTGTCGCGACCCGTTCGTGGGGCCTGATCGGCGCCTGGAGCTGCTTCATCATCCACGTCATGCTGATGGCTGCCCTGCTGGCGCTGCGGGTGCGGGGCCGCACCTGGATCGAGCGCGGCGCCGCGCTGCTCGACGCCGAGCGCGTCGCGGGCGCCGGAGAATCTGCGGTCGAGATCGACGACCTGCGCTCCTCGCCGGCGCTCTAAGCCGGATATTTCACCGAGGGCCGCAGTAGGTTATCGGTGAAATATCCGGGCTAGCCGGCGGACGTCATCGCAAGCGATTCACTCGCGCGATCGGTTCCTACCGCCGGCACCCCTGGGGGAATGCCGTGCTGTCGGCGATCGCGGCCGCGGCTGTGCCCGGTTCGTTCCGGTACTCCTTGGTCGTTCCCGTCACCGTGTCCGAAACCCGGATCACGTAACCCAGGTCCGTCGTCGACGCGGCGTAGACCCACACGTGGCCGTTGGCCAAGCAACCGTCCAGCACCTTGACCAGGACCTCCCAGTTGTCCTCGTTGAAGAACCGGAACAGCCCCGAGTCGTTGGTTCCTTCATGTACGACGCTGCCGCTGCCGCTTGTGCCGTCGGCCTTCCACCAGTTCACGACGACGGCGTAACGCGAGTCATGCAGGCATAGGGTCACAGGGTCCGCGGCGCAGGCGCCGGAGGGCTCGGCGGCCTGGACCAGGAACACCCGCGACGCGGTGGACACGACGTTGCCGTCCGTGACGGTCAACGTGACGGTGTAGAAGCCGGGCGATGACCAGCTATGCGGCACGTTCTGCCCTCTGGACAGCCGGCCGTCTCCGAACTCCCAGAGGCGCTGGGTAACCGTTCCGGAGCTCGCGTCCGCGAACGCGATCTCCTCGCCGGTGTGGACCTGGCACGGTTCCTCCGCGCATTCGACGCCGACGGTGAAGGCGGCCTCGGGCGGCACCCGCGGTGGCGGCGGTGGTTCGGGATCAGGTGGCGGATCGGGATCCGGCGGTGGATCGGGATCAGGCGGTGGTGGCGGCGGCGGAGGGCTGGTCCGGGGTGTGCCGGTTGCCGAGTTGGACCACACGCTGCCTCCGACCACATTGACGGCGCGCACCTGGACCTCGATCTGCTCCCCGTTCGTCAGACTGGTGACCGTGTGCTCGCCGTCGGTTCCGGAATCCACGACCGACCAACTCGCGCTCCCTGCTGTTGTGCGGTGGCGGAGCTTGTAGTCGGAGATTGAGGAGCCGTTGTTGGCTGGTGCGGTCCACTGAATCTCCAGGCGGCCGTTGCCCGCCTGGACCGTGGGAGTTGAGGGCACGGACGGGGGCGCCATTCCGACGAACAGGAAGACGGCGCTGACCGCGCCCCAGTTGTCGTCCGAGTCCTTCGCGCGCACGAAGACGGTATGACGCCCCGCGCTCAGGCCGGTCGTGTTGATGGTCGCGGTCGCACCCTCCGAACTGCTGTCGAACGCCCCGTCAGAGGCCGACAGGGCGCTTGCAGTCGCTCCCGTCGCCCAGGGCGGCGCGTCGACGTAGTACTCGCCCGCCGCGATGCTCTGCGTCGGTTCGGCGCCGTTGCTGTTCTCGTAGCGGGTGTCGTCCAGGGTCGCGGACAGGGTGACCGAGGTTCCGGCGGCGACGCCGGTCGTCGATGCGCCGGCGCTCAAACTCAGGTTGCGAGCGTCGGGTCCGGCCGGAGTGATGTAGGGCGCCCGCGCCACCTTGAAGGCGTAGAGGAGCGACGCGATGTTGCCGTCCAGGATCGACTCCTCGAAGTAGCTGCAACCCTGGAAGAACGTCGTGCCGATCTCGTACGTGTAGGAGGCGCGCCCGAGGACGCCGTAGCCGTAGTCGTCGGTCGTGCCGCTGGTCGGATACAGCCCGTAGGTCCGTTGCGGCGTGTAATCATTGAAGAACGCGAGCTTGCGGCCGAGGGTCTGGAGGGCCGTGCCGTTGGGCGCCGCTTCGTCTATGTGGCCCCATGACCAGAGCATGAGTCGGCCGTGGCTGTGGATGTCGAGGTAGACGCCGCCGGTGTCGGAGGGCGCCGCGTCGTCGTCGTTCGGCCCGCGGGCGTCCGGGAACAGGTTCGCCATGTAGGTCTGAATCGCCTGCGTCTCAGGCTCCGACGCGGCAGACAGGCCCTGGTAGTTGTTGCGGCATTCAGTCGTGCTGGAGCCGGAGACGCCCCATTTGAAGTCGAAGTTACGATTCAGATCGACGCCCGGCACAGAGTCCGGACAGTGGGTCGTGTTGTGATTCTTGCGCCAGAGCACACCCGCCTCGGCGCGTTTCCTCCCGTCCGGATTCGCGTGCAGCATGATGTGGACCTCCTGGTGGTCCAGGAGCCACCGTGCGTCCGCGTCCGTCTCGTAGGCGTCGGCGAGCTGTTCCGCGAAGCGCAGGCCGAGTTCGGCGGTCGCGTACTCGCGCGGGTGGACTGCCGTGGTGATGAACAGGGCGGGTTTGGTCCCCGAGGTCGCCGAATTCGTGAGGCGCAGCACCATGAGGTCGTAGCCTTCCGCTGCGTTCTGCTCCTTCTTCCAGGACTTGCCGGCCATGCTCCAGGTGGCGAGCGTCGGATGCTGGCTGACGATCGTTCCGGCGCTCGCGTACGTCTCCTCGACCGTGCGGTAGCACGGGAAGTCCTTGATGGTTGCCTGTACGACCGCGGTGGGGAGTTCGGAGGGGAGGGCCACGAGAACGTAGTCGTCGTCCTCGACGACGCGCATTCCGGCCTGCCGGGCCGCCTCAACGTCTGCGTCCGTGGCCAGCAGGACGATGTAGCCCTTCTCGTACTCCGACTCCAGCGCCTCGAGCGAGATCACGGCCCTGGCGGCGACCAGCGGATCGTCGAAGTAGGCGCGCACGACCCGGGTGCCGGCGGGCAGGTCGGGCTGCTGGGCCCAGGCGGTGCTGGCGGCCGCCAGCACCGCCGACAGGGCGAAGACCTTGGCGCGGCGCCGCATGGCCACCCTCAGGGCCGGTAGGGCGGAGCGGTTGGACCGAGCTGACTCTTGATCACGCGCTGCGCGTCGGCAGCGAACTCGCAGATCGCGGCCCGCTTCGAGTTCTTCGATCTCCGGTTTCCACGTCATTCGAACGACGATTCGATCACAGGCGGTAGCGGAGGCGCTCGGGCCGTTCTCCGGGTCGATCGGGCCTCGGCTTTGTGGCTATGATCACCGCCGAGCCGGACGGCTCGCACGCCCACGAATCACGGACTCGAACTGAGAGAGGACAGAATCCGAGATGGCTTTCCCCGCCGTGTTGAAGCGGCGATCGTTCGGTGAAACCCAGCGCCAGGACGCCTGGTGGCTGCAGCCGGCAGCCGTCGTCACGGGGCTGGGCATCGCGATCATCTACTCGACCTGGGCCGGCTACCAGGGCGAGCACTACGCCCATGGCGGCTACCTGTCGCCGCTCTACTCGCCCGAGGTCTTCGGCTTCACCCACCATGCGTGGTTCCAAGGCTTCCCGAGCTGGTGGCCGAGCTTCATCCCGCAGTCGCCAGCGTTCGTCATCCTCATCCTGCCGATCGGGTTCCGCGCCACCTGCTACTACTACCGTGGCGCCTACTACAAGGCGTTCTGGGCCGATCCGCCTGCCTGCGGCGTCGGCGAGCCGAGGAACGCCTACCGCGGCGAGAACTCGTTCCCGTTGATCGTGCAGAACATCCACCGTTACTTCCTGTACGCGATGATGGCGTGGATCTTCGTCTTCTTTCCGATCGACGTGTACCGCGCGTTCGAGTTCGAGACGGTCGCCGGGGGCCACCAGTTCGGGCTCGGGGTCGGCAGCTTCGTCATCCTGATCAACTGGGTGATGCTCAGCGGTTACGCCCTGGGGTGCCACTCGATGCGTCACGTGGTCGGTGGCTTCAAGAACGTGATGGCCGGGCGGCCGTTCCGGCGCGCCTGCTACGACTGCGTGTCGTGTCTGAACCGCGGGCACATGGCCTGGGCCTGGTTCAGCCTGATCTGGGTCACGTTCTCCGACATCTACGTCCGGATGTGCTCGATGGGCATCTGGACCGACTTGAGACTGGTCTGATGGAGCAGACACCCTACGAGTACGACGTGCTGGTGATCGGCGCGGGCGGCGCCGGACTGCGCGCCGCGATCGAAGTCTCGGCCGCGGGCGCATCCTGCGGCGTGATCTGCAAGTCGCTGCTGGGCAAGGCGCATACGGTGATGGCCGAGGGCGGCATGGCGGCCGCGATCGGCAACGTGGACGAACGGGACAACTGGAAGGTCCACGTCACGGACACCCTGCGGGGCGGCCAGTACCTGAGCAACCCGAAGATGGCCGAGATCCACGCCAGGGAGGCGCCGGCGCGGGCGCTGGAGCTCGAAGGCTGGGGCGCCCTGTTCGACCGGACGAAGGACGGCCGCATTCTGCAGCGGAACTTCGGCGGCCACCGGTATCCGCGGCTCGCCCACGTCGGCGACCGGACCGGGCTGGAGATGATTCGGACCCTGCAGGATCACGGTATCCACCACGGCATCGACTTCCACATGGAGTACACGGTGTTCCGGCTCCTCCTGGACGATGGCCGGGTTGCCGGGGCGCTCGCCTACGACCGGGAACGGGGAAGGTTCCGGGTCTACAAGGCGAAGGCGGTCGTGATCGCCACGGGCGGCATCGGCCGCGCCTTCAAGATCACCAGCAACAGTTGGGAGTACACCGGGGACGGGCACACCCTGGCCTACGACGCCGGGGCCGATCTGATCGACATGGAGTTCGTCCAGTTCCACCCGACCGGCATGGTGTGGCCGCCGAGCGTGCGCGGCATCCTGGTCACCGAGGGCGTGCGCGGCGAGGGCGGGATCCTCACGAACTCGGAAGGCGAACGCTTCCTGTTCGACGAGATCCCGGCTCTGTACAAGGATCAGACCGCGGACAGTGCCGAGGAGGGCTGGCGCTACGTCGTTGGCGACCGCGACGCGCGCCGGCCGCCGGAACTCCTGACCCGGGACCATGTGGCGCGCTGCATCGTGAACCAGATCAAGTCCGGCAAGGGCTCTCCCCACGGGGGCGTGTACCTGGACATCGCCTGGATCAAGGAGAAGATCAGCAACTCCGAGGATCACATCAGGAAGAAGCTGCCGTCGATGTACCACCAGTTCAAGGAGCTGGCCGGCCTCGACATCACGAAGGAAAGGATGGAAGTCGGCCCGACGACCCACTACGTGATGGGCGGCGTCCGGGTCGACGCGGAGAGCCAGATGTCGTCCGTTCCCGGCCTCTACGCCGCCGGCGAGTGCGCGGCGGGGCTCCACGGCGCGAACCGGCTGGGCGGCAACTCGCTGTCCGACCTGCTCGTGTTCGGCCAGCGGGCCGGCGAGTACGCGGCAGCGTTTGCCAAGGAGCAAGGCGACGTCCGGCTGGACCAGGCCGCCGTCGACGCCGGGATCAAGGAAGCCCTCCAGCCGCTCGAGCGGGAGGGCGGCGAAGGGCCGTACCAGATCCAGTACGCGCTCCAGGACCTGATGCAGGAAAAGGTCGGCATCGTCCGCGTCGAGTCCGAACTGCAGGAAGCGGTGGAGGAGATCGCCGGGTTGGCCGAACGAGCCAAGGCCGTGTCGGCGACCGGCAACCGGGAGTACAACCCGGGCTGGCACACCGCCCTGGACCTCCACAACCTGATGGTGGTTTCCGAGGCGGTGGCACGCGCCGGATTGTTGCGGCGCGAGAGTCGTGGCGCACAGTTCCGCGACGACTACCCGCAGAAGGCCGAACACTTCGGCAAGGTGAACATCCGGGTCGCCAAGGGCCCGGACGGCGAGATGGCGGTCGAGGAGATCCCGGTGGCGCCGATGAGCGACGAACTGACCAGGTTGGTCGAGGAGATGGGCTGAGATGGCCGCGACACAGTTCAAGATCTGGCGGCAGGACGGCGTCGAAGGCGAGGGCGGCTACCGGGACTACACGACCGAGGTCACCGAGGGCATGGTGGTCCTCGACGCCGTACACCAGATCCAGGCCGAGTCGGCGAACGACCTCGCCGTGCGCTGGAACTGCAAGGCCGGAAAGTGCGGCTCCTGCTCCGCGGAAGTGAACGGCACGCCCCGGCTCATGTGCATGACCCGGATGAGCGATTTGCCGACGGACCGCCCGGTGACGGTTGAACCGATGCGGGCGTTCCCGGTGATCCGCGACCTGGTCTGCGACGTGTCGTGGAACTACGAGGTCAAGAAGAGGATCCAGCCCTTCGAACCGCGGCCGCCGGATGCCGAGGACGGCACCTGGCGAATCGCCCAGGAGGACGTCGAGCGGGTGCAGGAGTTCCGTAAGTGCATCGAGTGCTTCCTGTGCCAGGACGTGTGCCACGTCCTGCGTGATCACCACCTGCACGACGAGTTCGTCGGCCCGCGCTTCTTCGTCTACAACGCCGCCCTCGAAATGCACCCTCTCGACACGGGGAACCGGCTGGCTGCGCTCAAGCAGGACGAGGGGATCGGCTACTGCAACATCACCAAGTGCTGCACGAAGGTCTGCCCCGAGCACATCACGATCACCGACAACGCGATCATCCCGCTCAAGGAGCGCGTGGTCACGGAGTTCTACGACCCGCTGAAGAAGCTGTTCCGGGTGTTCTCAGGAGGTTCCCGGGCGTAGGTTCGTAGCCTGCGGGCGAGTCGACACTGGTTCGCTCGCGCGTTCGGTGGGCGGCCGAAACGGCCCCTACATCTGCTCGAGGGCGGCGCGCGCCACGTCCGCGTTCTCGTCTTCCGGCGCCATCTCGAGGAACTTGTTCAGGTGTTCACGGGCCGCATTGGTGTCGCCGAGGTTCACCTCGAGCATGCCCAGTTCGTAGTGCGCCGTTGCCCGATCGGTCTCGTCTTCCGGCACCGTCTCAAGGTACTTGGTCAGGTGTTGCTTGGCCAGGGCGGAGTCGGCGCTGCGACGGTAGATCACGCCGAGCCGCAGGTGGGCACGCGGGTGTTTGTCGTCCCAGGCGATGAGCGACTGATCGTAGAGCTTCGCATTGCCGAACGCTTTGGCCTGGAAGAGCTGGTCGGCCTGATGCTGCACCTGGGCCCCCGCCGTCGGATTCACCGCGATCCAGGCTTTGCCGGCCTCGACCGAATCGCCCAGGTTGCCCTGCAGGGCGTGGCTGAAGAACCTCATGCGCATTGCCTCGGTGTTCCGTGGATCGAGTTCCAGCGTGCGCTCCAGCGCCTCCAGGGCGGGTTCCCAGTTCTGGTTGTTGAAGTGGATCGTGCCGATGTTCCGGTATGCCTGGTAGAGCTTGGGGTTGAGCGAAGCCGCCTCGGTGAACAATTCGATGGCACGTTCGTCATCGCTTTCCCGGACCGCCGCGACACCCTGCGAAAAGATGCCGGCCGCGATCTCCATTCCCATGCCGGCGGCGACCGCCTTCTGCTTCGCGTCCTCGACCCGGGGGTCGCCCGCGGCCAGGAAGATGTCGAAGGCCATACCCGCGAACTCCGGCGGCAGTTCCTCGAACTCGAGGTACTTGTCCAGCGGCGCCAGCGCCTCAGCGGGTTTCCCCATGCCGTGCAGGATCGCGGCGATCGTCCGGTGGGCGGCGGCGAGCGTTGGATCGAGTTCCACCGCCTTCTCGAACAGGGCCAGAGCACTGTCGGCGTCGCCTCCCTGGATCGCCCGGATCGCGTCGTTGAAGTTGTCGACTGCTTCCTGCTTGATCATCCCGGCTTCGTCCAAGAGCCGGACGGTGAACCTGGCGTCGCGGCCTTCGCTGATGCTGAACCCTCTCTCCTGGTCGGGATAGCCATCCGTCCGCAGCAGCACCTTCCATCGCTCTTCCGCCGGCTTTAGCCGGATCTTGAGCTGGCCGTTCTTCTTGGTGGCTGCTTCGATCACCTCGCCCTCGGGCGATGTGAACGTGAGGTTTACGGGCCCCACCTCGGCTTCGTTCATGTCGAGGACCTGCAGTGTCAGCTCGCTGCGCTGGGCCGCCGCGGCGGAGGCGAAGAGGAGCAGGGCGAGGGGAAGGAGGCGGAACGCGAGTTTCTGCATGGTCTGGTACCTCTGGGGTCGGCGGCCGCACCCACGGGCCGGCGCTTCACTTGGGAAAGAGTGGAGGGATGGGAATGATCCTATCGCTTGACGCGGCCTTCGCGGGTAGGGGATCGTACGGTCCATGAACGCCGACGACTTCTTCGAACTGCTTTCCACTGCGCGCTCCGTGCGGCGCTACAGCCCGGAGCCGATCCCTGACGAGGATCTCGCGAAGATCCTCTACGCCGCGAGCCGGGCGCCGTCCGGCACGAACCGCCAGCCGTTCCGCTTCATCGTGTTGCGGGACGGGCCGCGGGCGCGCCGCGCCCGCCGGTTGCTGGGCGAGTCCTTCCGGCGCGGCTGGGCGCGGAAGACGGAGGAGGAGGGCTGGAATCGGGGATCGGCCGCCGACCCGAACTCGCCGAAGGCGCGGACCAACCGGGCGATCCAGCACTACGTCGACCACTTCGAGCGGATCCCCGCGGTCATCATCGCCTGCTACGTCCGCTACCGGGCGCTGACCCACTCGGAAGGGGCGTCGGTGTTTCCGGCCTGCCAGAACCTGTTCCTGATGGCGCGGGCGCTGGGTTACGGCGCCTGCTACAGCGGCTGGCATCACGCCGTGGCGGACGAACTGCACGAGATTCTGGAGGTTCCGGACAACGTCGAACTGTCGCTGACGATCACGATCGGCAAGCCCCTGGGCCGGCACGGTCCGCTCCGCCGGCTGCCCATCCGCGACACGGTCTTCGACGACGCCTGGGAGCAGGGCGCCGAGTGGATCAGCGATCCGCCGGATGCGCGGCTTTCCAGGCGGCGTTGATCGTTCGGCTCTACTCCTGCGGCAACGCGTACGCGACGAGGGAGTGCTCCTGGCCGCGGTCGCCGACCGGCACGACCAGGAACTGGCGCTCGCCTGTGACGTAGGTCATCGGGCCGCCGCCCGGGGTGTCGGGCAACTCCGTGCGCCAGATCTCCTCGCCGGTCGCCTTGTCGAAGGCGTAGAGGAAGCCGGTCGACGGGCCGCGGGGCGCGAAGTTGCCGGGCGCCTGCTCGCTGGTGACGACGAACACGAGGGTTCGGGTCGCCATCGGCCACCCGGGAGTCAGGCCGCCGAGCGGCCAGGCGCCGAGCGGGCCGAGGTCGAGGTCGGCCAGCGCCGGATGGTCGCGCGGACCGTCGCCGACCGGCGTCTGCCACAGGATCTCGCCGCGGTTCAGATCGATCGCGGTGAGCCGGCTCCAGGGCGGCTTGGTCAGCGGCAGACCCTCGGGCCCGGCAGGGAACGTGAATCCCGGCAGGTAGTCGCGGTCGGAGCGCTGGCGCCCGGTCGGCGGGTTCAGGGACATCGTGCCGAGCCGGGTCTGGGAGGGAACGAACAGGACGCCGCTGTTCGGGTCGACGGCGGCGCCGCCCCAGTTTGCACCACCCGCCTGGCCGGGCAACTGAGCCATCACCCTCCGGCCCTCGCCGGCCAGGGTCGGCGGCGTGAACATCGGACCTCCCAGGAGCGTGTCCCGGTAGATCTCGATGGCCTTCGCGTTGAGCTCCGGCGTGAAGTCGATCAGATCGCTCTCGCGCACGCCCTGGCGGTCGAAGGGCGGCGGTTTGGTGGGGAAGGGCTGCATGCTCGCGGTCCATTCCCCGGGAACCAGGCTCTCCGGCACCTTGCGCTCCTCGATCGGCCACACCGGCTCGCCGGTCTTGCGGTCGAAGACGTAGGTGAAGGCCTGCTTGCTGACCTGGGCCACCGCCTCGATGCGCTTTCCATCGACCTCGATGTCGAGCAGGATCGGAGCACACGGGAAGTCGTAGTCCCAGAGGCCGTGCCGCACTGCCTGGAAGTGCCACTTCTTCTCGCCGGTCGCGGTGTCGATGGCGACCAGGCTCTCGGCGTAGAGATTGTCCCCGTGGCGGTGGCCGCCGTAGTAGTCGCTGGTCGGCGTGCCGGTACCGAAGTAGACCCAGCCCGTCTTGTCGTCGCAGCTCATCCACGACCACACGTTGCTGTTGCCGGAGTAGCGCCATGACTCGTCGTGCCAGGTCTCCACGCCAGGCTCGTCGCCCTGCGGCACGGTGTGGAAGACCCACTTCTTCTTGCCCGTGCGGATGTCGTAGCCGCGGATGTGGCCGGCCGGCATCTCCTGCGTCAGGGAGAAGTCCATGATCGTCATGCCCATGAGAACGGTGTCGCCGCAGACGATCCCCGGGGAGTTGGCGCCCGTTTCGCGCATCTGCTCCGGTCTGCCGATGTCGCCGCGCATGTCGACCATGCCGGCTTCGCCGAACTCGAGGTCGGGTTTCCCGGTCCTGGCGTCCAGGGAGACGAGTTGATGGGTACCGGTGACCAGCACGATGCGCTGCATGCCGCGGTGCTCCCAGAACTCGATGCCGCGCTGCGTGAAACCGCCATGGGTCGGCGTGCCGCGCTCGTAGGCCAACGGATCGTAGGTCCACAGCTCTTCGCCGGTCTCGGGGTTGATCGCACTGACGAGGTTCAGGGCCGACACGGCATAGAGCGTGCCGTTCACCATGAGCGGCGTTCCCTTCAGGTCGCCGGCCAGCGCCGGCGCCTCGACGTTGCCGTCGGGTGTGACCCAGCGCCACGCGACCTCGAGCTCCGAGACGTTCGAGGCGTCGATCTGCGCCGCCGGCGAGTACTTCGTGCTGGCCCGGTCGGCGGCGTAGTGGCGCCACTCGACGGGTTCCTGGGCGGCCAGCGCGGCGCCGCAGGCGAGGGAAACGACGAGGGTAAGGCGGGCAAACACGACGATCAGCGTCCCTTGAACTGGGCGGGCCGCTTCTCGAGGAAAGCGAGGACGCCCTCGCGGGAGTCTTCGGTGGCGCCGGCCTCGGCCTGGAGCCTCGCCTCCAGGTCGAGTTGTTGCTCGTACACGTTCTGCCAGGTGGCCCAGTAGGCCTGGCGGATCATCCCCAGGGAGCGCGGACCGTTGGCCAGGCGGTGGGCCAGCTCGGTGGCGCCCTCCATCAGGGACTCCTGGTCGTCGTACAGGCGGTTGATCAGGCCCCACTCGAACGCCTTGTCGGCCGGCAGACGTTCGGCGAGCATCGAGAGTTCGACCGCGCGGCCCCAGCCGATCAGGCGCGGCAGCATGAAAGTGGCGCCGCCGTCGGGCACCAGGCCGATGCGCGCGAACGCCTGCAGGAAGAAGGCCTGCTTCGAGGCGCAGACAAGGTCGCCGATCAGGGCGAAGCTCATGCCGACCCCCGCGGCGGCCCCGTTCACCGCCGTGACGATCGGTATGTCGAGGTCGCGGAGCGACAGCAGCAGGGGGTGGTAGTTGTTGCGCAGGTTCTCGCGGGCGGTCGGGTTCACGGCGCCTTCCGGCTGGATGCCGCGGCCCGAGAGGTTGGCGCCCGAGCAGAAGGCGCGGCCCTCGCCGGTGAGCAGGAGGGCCCGCACGCCGCTCTCGGGATCGCGGATACGCAGCACGGCGTCGCCCAGTTCCGCGACCATCTGTGCGTCCGTAGCGTTCAGCACCTCCGGGTGGTTCAGCTTGATGACGGCGAGATTCCCGTCCCGTTCGAGCAGGATCCGTTCGTAGTTCATTGACTCCTTCATTCCTCCGGGTACTTCTCCCTCATCGCATCGAGGGCGCTCCCGATCAGCTCTTCGAGCACGCCCATGTCGATATCGGCGAGCTTGTTGATGTAGAGGCAGGACCTGCCGGTCCGGTGCTTGCCCAGTCGGGAGAGGAGTTCGTCATAGCCCGAGAACCCGGGCATGACATAGACGGTCAGGCTCTGCTTGCGGGGCGAGAAACCGATGCGCGGCATCTCTCCGGAGCGGCCGCTCGCGTACTTGTAGCGGTAGCTGCCGAAGCCGACGATCGCGGCGCCCCACATCCGGGGCTCTTCACCGGTGATCCGCTTCATCAACTCGAGCACGGTGAAGCTGTCCTCCCGCCGCCGGGCGTTGGCGACGGCGCCCAGGAACGCGTCGACGTCGGCGTCGTTCTGCTTCGTCTTCAGCTCGCTCACAGCGGTCCTCGATCGTGGCGGGGGCCCCCCTGCGAAAGGAAGCGGCAACCGTAGCAGACCGCCATGGGCGGAGAATCCATGGCCTTGGCTTATGCTGGACGGGACATGAGCGCGAAGGGCCACTACTGCATCATGGGCATCGGCGACATGGGCTTCCATATTGCCGAGGCGTTCGGACGCGAGGGTCGGAGCCTGACCCTGATCGACATCGATCCGGAGAAGGGGCATCGGATCGAGGAGGAGCTGGACGCGGCCTTCGTGGTCGGCAACGGCGCCCACCAGGCGGTGCTCGAGCGGGCGCAGGTCGATGCCGCGGACCTGTTCATCGCCGCCTCCTCGTCGGAGGAGGCGAACCTGGTGGCGTCCGTGATCGCCCGCAACCTGGGCGCGAAGCGGTGCGTGGTGCGGCTCGACACGTCCGAGGATCTGACCGTCTACCGCCGCTCCTACGAGCGGTTGTTCGGCGCCGACCTCCTGCTGTCGCCCCAGAGTCTGGCGACCAGCGCGATCCTGAACGTCGTGCTAGGCCACCACACCTACGAAGTCGACCATCTGGCCAAGGGCCGCTTCGAGTTGCGCACGATCCGGGTGCAGGCGAACAGCACCGTCGCCAGCCGGCCGCTGCACGAAGTGCCTTTGCCGGAGGGCGCCCGGATCGTCGGCTACTTCGACGCGGAGCACGAACTGTCGATCCCCGGTCCGGACCTGCAGGCCCGGTCGGGTGGACTGGCCATGGTCCTGTGCCGCACGAAGTCCACCCACGACGTGGAGGAGTTGTTCGCGTCCCGGGTGGAGCATCCCCGCACCGTGGCCGTTGCCGGTGGCAGTTCGACCGCGGTTGCGGTGGTCAAGGCGCTGCGGAACGAGGTCAAGCGCCTGCGCTGGATCGAGCGCGACCGGCGGCGCGCCGAGTACCTGGCCCAGTCGTTTCCCGATGTCGAAGTGCTGCACGGCGATCCGATCGACGCCGCGACCATGGAGAGCGAGGGACTTGGCCGGGCCGATGTCCTGATCGCGGCCACCAGCCACGACGACAGCAACGTGGTGGCGGGGCTGATCGCCCAGGAGTTGGGCGTGCCGCGGGTGGTCGCCTTGATCCACCACACGACGAGCCGGCTCTGGCAACGGGTCGGCGAGGTCGAGCTGGTGTCGCCGCACTCCCTGGCGATCGACCACGTCCGCAACTTCGTCGCCAACGGCTACAAGACGAACCTGGTCAACCTGGCCGACGGCGCCCTGCAGGTGGTTCAGCGCGTGATCCACGAGGCCAGCCCGGCGGCCGGCGCCACGCTTGCCGACCTCCAGGCGCCCAGGGGCCTGATCGTGGGCGCCGTCGTGCGAGGCGACCGGGTGTTCATGCCCGAGCGCAGCAACATGCTGCGCGCGAACGACCAGGTCATCCTGTTCGTGCACCGCTCGCAGACCCAGATGGCCAAGCTCCTGTTCCCGGGCAGCGAAAGCGAGGTCGCCAGCTAGCGCATGGCTCACCCGCCCGCTCCTGCGGCCGGAGGGGACGGGGTCGGACGGCGTCAGATGGCCGGTGGATTGAGAAAGGCGCCTGGCCCGGCTCGTCAGTTCGAGCCGGTCGGGATGTCGCTGAAGGCCCGGTCGCGGTCGACGCGGATCTCGCCGGGCAGGGTGAGTACGCGTTCGGCGATGATGTTGCGCAGGATCTCGTCTGTGCCGGCGGCGATCCGCATTCCCGGCGCCGCCAGGTAGGCGTAGTGGAACATGCCCCCCGAGGGGGCGTCTTCACGGCCGCTGACGGAACCGGCGACATCCAGCAGGTCGGCGGCGAATGAGGCGATGTCCTGCCGGGCGCTGGCGGTGATGACCTTGCAGATCGAGTTCTCCGGCCCCGGCTGTTTGCCCTGGGAGATGGCGGTCAGGGTGCGCATGAAGGTCAACTCGACGCCGCGGCATTGCACGTACCAGTCGGCGATCCGGTCGCGCACGGCGCTCTGCGCCGCCGCGGGTTCGCCGTCGATCTCCAGTTCGGAGGCGATGCGCAGGGCGTCGCTCCAGTCGGGTGTCATCTGGTAGCGGCCGTGGCGCTCGTTCATCAGCGTCGTGATCGCGACCTGCCAGCCGGCGCCGACCTCGCCGAGCCGGTTGTGGTCCGGGATCCGCACGTTCTGCAGGAAGACTTCGTTGAACTCGGCGGTGCCCGGAATCTGCCGGATCGGGCGCGGGTCGATGCCCGGCGACTTCATGTCGACCACGAAGAAGGTCAGGCCCTTGTGCTTGGGCACGGTCGGATCGTGCCGGGTGACCAGGATGCCCCAGTCGGAAAAGTGGGCGCCCGAGTTCCAGACCTTCTGGCCGTTGACGACCCATTCGTCGCCGTCGCGCTCGGCGCGCGTGCGCAGGCCCGCGAGATCGGAACCCGCTCCCGGCTCGGAGAAGAGCTGGCACCAGACCTCCTCGCCGCTCGCGAGCTTGGGCAGGTAGCGGCGCTTCTGCTCCTCGGTGCCGTGGGCCATGATCGCCGGCGCGCAGGTGCCGTGGCCGATGTTGAGGTAACCGCCGGGAACGTCGAACTTCGCTTCCTCCTGGTCCCAGATCACGCCCTCCATGAAGGTCGCGCCGCGGCCGCCGTGCTCCTGCGGCCAGGTGATGCAGGCCCAGCCGGCGTCGTACTTCTTCTGCTGCCACTCCTTGACCGTGGCCAGCCCTTCCTGCTCGGGAAGCCCGGCGTACCGGGACGTGTCGCCGGGAGACAGGGGTTCGGCGTTCGCTCCGAGCCAGGCGCGCGCCTCGGCGCGGAAGGCGGCCTCTCGTGGTGAGTCCTGGAAGTCCATGGATCGTCTCCTGGTTGGCGTTCGCGGTCGGTTGGCGCCGTCTTGCGACGGGAAGGGCAGATTCTAGTCCGTTCGAGCGACCGTTTCAGAGTCGGCCCGAGATGACGCCCCGGTCGGCCAGTCGGTCGATCTCCGCGGCGTCCAGTCCCAGCTCCCGTAGCAGGTCGCCGGTGTGCTCCCCGAGTTCGGGCGCCGGCTGGGGCTCGACCTTCTCGTCGCCGAGGATGGAGACCGGGCTGTCGACGGTCCGCAAGCGGCCGTACCTGGGGTGGTCGAGGTCGCGGAACATGCCGATTGCCTCCAATTGCTCGTCGCCCACGATGTCGTCGAGGTTCGAGACCAGGCTGTAGGGGATCTCGTAGCGCGTGAAGCGCTCACCCCACTCGGCGAAGTCCCGCAGTGCGAACTCGGCGTCGAGCAGGGCGACGAACGCGGGCATGTTCGAGATTCTCTCGGGCGTGGTGCAGTAGCGCTCGTCGGGGATGAGATCGGCGCGGTCCAGGGCGAGACAGAAGCGCTCCCAGTCCCGGTCCTGCTCGACGATGCTCAGCTTGATCAGGCGGTCGTCGCGGGTCCGGTAGAAGAGCTGGCCGAAGTTCATCGTCTGTTCGCGCGGCCGCTTCTCGTGGAACTCGGCGCCGACCAGCTTGGCCTGGATGGCGCACGCATTGGCCCAGGCGCCCGCCGCGAGGAGCGAGGTGGTGACGTAGGAACCCTTGCCCGTCTGCTGGCGCTTCATCAGGCCCAGGAGCACCGCTGAGAACAGGGTCACGCCGGTGGGATGGTCGCCGGTGCCGCAGCCAAGCGACCCCAGGTGCCCCTCGACCGGGAAGAACGTCGAGACGAGGCCCGAACGGGTCCAGTAGCAGACCTGGTCGTAACCGGGCTTCTCGGCTTCCGGGCCGGTGTGGCCGTAGCCGGTGCCGTGCGCGAAGATGAGCCGCGGATTGATCTCGCGCAGCCGGTCCCAGTTCATGCCGAGGTCGTCCAGCACGGAGTTGTGGCAGTTGGTCAGGAAGACGTCGGCGGTCTCGATCAGCCGGTGGGCGACCGCCTGGCCGTGCTCGTCCTTGAGGTCGATCACCAGGCTCTTCTTGTTGCGGCCGTCGAGCAGGAAGCAGTAGGGGATCTCCGAGTCCGGCATGCCCGGCAGATCCTGGAAGTAGCGGTAGAGATCGCCCCGCCCCGGCGCCTCGATCTTGATCACCTCGGCGCCGAAGTCGGAGAGGATCGCGCATGCCGAGGGCGCCATGACGATGGTGGCGAGTTCCACCACGCGGACGCCGTCGAGCAGCGCCGCTTCGGCGCTCGTGGGCGAACTTGAGGTCACGCCGGCTTGCTGCCGTGCGCAGGTTGGCGATACATGTCCAGGGCGGCGGGCATTGTGACATAGCGGTTCCAGCATGGGCTGCCAGACCGCGGAGTGCGGGATACGATCCCGCCGATGTTCGGTTGGGAGGCAACATGACCGGGGTCCGGCTGACCAAGCCCTGGCGCGACCTGGACAACGCCGCGGTCGCCGCGCTGCCCGGGCAGTTGGGCGTCTTCGAGATCGGTGACGCGGAAGGCGGCACCCTGGAGCTGGGCTTCGCGGGCGGGCGGTCCCGCTTCGGCCTGCGCAGCGCGGTCGCGGAGACGGCGGCGAAACATGAAGGGGCGGCGCGGTTCCGCTACGAAGTGACGATGCAGTACTGGAGCCGGTTCGAGGAGTTGCTCGCCGTCTACTTCGCCGATCACGGCGAGTTGCCGCCCGGCAACGCGGACCGCGGCGAGCGGCGCGTCGGCCGATTGGACGTCGGCCGGATCGCCGCGCCGGGGAGGTGAACCGGTGGACTTCGAACTCAGCACCGAACAGAAGCTGATCCTCGAGACTGTGCGCCGCTTCGTGCGCGAGGAGATCGTGCCGCTCGAGGCCGACCTCGACCCGGACGCCAGCGAACTTCCGTCCCACCATCGCGAACGGCTGGTGGCGATGACGAAGGAACTCGGCTTCTACGGCCTGGACATCCCGGAGGAGTACGGCGGCCCCGGCATCGACCTGGTAACCAGGACGTTGATGGCGTTCGAGATGGCGCAGCACCGGGCCGGCCTCTACGCGCCCTGCTACGGCGTCTTCGGCGGCGCCGGTCTGGCCCAGTTGTACGAGGCGGACGACGACCAGAAGGAGCGCTATCTCTATCCCGTCCTGCGCGGCGAGAAGCGAGGCTTCTTCGCCCTGACCGAACCCTCGGGCGGCAGCGATCCGGCCCGCGCGATCCGCACTACGGCGGTGCGCGACGGCGACGACTGGATCATCGACGGCGAGAAGACGTTCATCAGCGGCGCCGACAAGGCGGACTTCGGCATCGTCTTCGCGCGCACCGATCCCGAGCTCGGGCGCAAGGGGATCACCTGCTTCCTGGTCGACACGGACATGCCGGGTTTCCGCGTCCGCCGCATCATCCACACCCTGCGTTCATCGCACTACGCCGCGGAACTCGAGTTCAACCGGGTGCGGGTGCCGGGCAAGAACGTGCTCGGCGAGGTGAACCAGGGCTTTGCGATCGCCAACGACCGCCTGAGCCGCAACCGGATCCCGTACGCGGCCGGTTGCGTTGGCGTGGCGCTCAAGGCTCAGGAGATGGCGATCGCCTACGCCAAGACCCGCAAGACGTTCGGCGACTACCTCTCGACCCGCCAGGCCGTGCAGTGGATGATCGTCGACAACGAGATTGATCTGCGCACCGCCAGGGCGTTGACCCTGGAGGCGGCAGCCCGCGCCGATGCGGGCAAGCCGTTCCGGACCGAGGCGGCGATCTGCAAGCTGGTGGCCAGCGAGGGCGCGAGCCGCGTCGTGGACCGCGCCATGCAGATCCACGGCGGCTACGGGATGACGAAGGATCTGCCGCTTGAGCGCTGGTACCGCGAGCTGCGCATCCGCCGGGTCGGCGAGGGGCCGAACGAGATTCAGCGCCTGATCGTCGCCCGCGACATCATCGGCGGTTCGTTCCACTGAGGACCGGGGCGGCGCCGTGACCACTGAAACGCAGGCGCCGAAGCCGCTCGCCGGTGTTCGCGTCCTCGACCTGGGCCAGATCTACCAGGGGCCCTACGCCGGCTTTCTGCTCGCCCAGGCCGGGGCCGACGTGGTCAAGATCGAGCCTCCGGGCGGCGAACCGCTGCGCCGCCGGGAGGCTCAGGGCGGGCCGCTCTCCTATCCGCTCGCGTTCCTGAACACGAACAAGCGGTCCGCGACCTGCGATCTGAAGGATGAGGAGGGGCGTGACCTGCTGCGTCGGCTGGCCGGGGTCGCCGATGTCCTGATCGAGAACTTCGCTCCGGGGGTGATGGAGCGGCTCGGCGTCGGCTGGAAGGTGCTCCGGGAGCTGAACCCGCGGTTGATCTACGCCTCGGGCACCGCCTACGGCCTGAGCGGCCCCGACCACGCGCGGCTGGGCATGGACATTACCGTCCAGGCCTGGTCCGGAGTGATGAGCGTCACCGGCGAGGTTGAGGGCGAGCCGCTCAAGGCCGGTCCGGCGTTCATCGACTTTCTTGGCGGGGTGCATCTCTACGGAGGCATCGTCAGTGCGCTCTACGAACGGGCGCGCACTGGAGTGGGCCGGCTGGTCGAGGTGGCGATGCAGGAGGCGGTCTATCCGACCCTGCTCTCCCAGCTCGGCCTGATGCACCACCAGGGGAAGCCCCCGGGGCGGGCAGGCAACCGTCACGGCCGCGTGTCGCCCTACAACGTGTACCCATGCCGTGACGGTCACGTAGCGCTCATCTGCATCACCGAGCGGCACTGGCGGAATCTGCTGGGGGCGATGGGACGGGAGGACCTGATCGCCGATCCCAGGTTTCGAAACAACGAGGCCCGCGTCGCCCACGAGGAGGAGACGGAAGCGCTGGTCGCGGCATGGACGTCCACCCTGACCCGCGAAGAGGTCAGCGAGGCGGTCCGCGCCAGCCCTGTGCCGTGCGCGCCGGTCCGCGATTTGGCCGAGATCAACGCGGACCCCCACCTCTGGGAACGCGGCTTCTTCGAGACCGTCGATCATCCGGTACTGGGGGAGATCAGGCTGGCGACCAGCCCTCTCCGCTTCGACGGGCTGCCGTCCGGACGGCTCGAGCCGAATCCCGCTCTCGGGCAGGACACGGACGAAGTGATCCGGGAATGGCTGGGCGATGTCCCGGCCGAACAGGGGAGCAACGCATGAAGATCGCCCGCATCGAAACCCGCCACTGCGACGCCGGTTGGCGCAACTACCACTTCGTGAAGCTCACCACCGACGAGGGAGTCGTCGGCTGGAGCGAGTACGACCAGCACCAGGGCGCGCTCGGCGTCACCACGGTGATCGAGCAGTTGGGCGAAGTGGTCGTGGGCATGCGGGTCGCGGACCTGGAGCGGATCTACCAGCGCCTGCTGACGCGGGCGCGGCAGTCCATGTCCGGCGTCATGGCGATGGCGATCGGGGCGATCGAGAACGCGCTGCTCGACGCCCGGGCCAAGGAACTGGGCGTGCCCTGCTGCGATCTGCTGGGCGGGCGCGTGCGCGACCGGGTGCGGGCGTACTGGTCGCACTGCGCGACCTGGCGGATCGCCTTGCCGCAGTACTACGGGAACGCGATCACCGACATCGACGGCGTCGCGGCGCTCGGCGCCGAGGTCCGGGAGCGGGGCTTCACGGCGCTCAAGACGAACGTCTTCGACTACTCGAGCGGCTCCCCACGTGGCTGGGCGCCGGGGTTCGGCCGTCCCTTCGAGCCCGGCCAGAACGTCGACCGCAAGGTGATCTCGAACCTGCGGCGGCACCTCGAAGCGCTGCGCGAGGGCGCCGGACCGGACATAGACATCCTGCTCGACCTCAACTTCAACGCGAAGATCTCGGGCTACCGCCAGTTCGTGCGGGCGCTCGCAGATCTCGACCTGTTCTGGATCGAGATCGACACGCCCTCAGCGGACGGGCTGGCGACGGTGCGCCAGGAGAGCGCGCATCCGATCAGCTCCTGCGAGACCCTGATCGGGGCAGCCGCCTTCCTGCCGTTCCTGCGCGCCGAGGCGGTCGACGTCGCGATCATCGACGCGGTCTGGAACGGCGTCTGGCAGTCCATGAAGATCGCGGCTCTGGCGGCCGCCTACGAGGTCAACGTGGCGCCGCACAACTACTACGGTCACCTGGCGACGATGATGAACGCCCACATGAGCGCCGCGGCGCCGAACCTGCGGATCATGGAGACGGACATCGACCGGCTGCCGTGGGACGGCGAGGTCTTCACCCACGAGCCCGAGTTCGAGGACGGCGGCTTCCTGGTGGTGCCCGAGAGGCCGGGCTGGGGCACGGAGCCGGATGAGGCGGGGCTTGCCCGGCATCCGCCGACGTAGGAGCAGCCGCAGCGGAGGTTGCTGCGTTGCGGTGCAGGGAACTGGGCGCGCCTACCGACCTGTCAATCGCTCCGTCGCTGCAGAAGGTCTTCCGCGCTCCCGCACTCTTGCGCCGCCCGCATCAGTTCCACCGGCGACTTGTCGCCGAAGCCGGCGAGACGCGCCGCGAGGTCGGCGTCGACGGCTACGCCGCGGCTCTCGAGCAGAGCTGCCACCGCGGCGATCATGCCTTCCGCCCGGCCTTCCGCGCGACCTTCCGCCCGACCCTCCGCCCGGCTCTCGTCGCGCTCGTACCGTAGCCACCGATCCTGGTCGGGGCCCGTCCCTTCGCGTGCGCCCAGGGCGCGGCCCACTCGGCGCAGCACGGTCATCGTCTGGTCGCTGGGCAGGTGCTCGTTGAGAGCGCGGTGGATCTCCTCCGCCGTCCAGCCGGGGAAGGCGCGACTGGACGGTGTGCTCTCGAACCGGCCGTTCTCGAGAAGGTGGATCGTGAGCCCCGATCTGCGTGACCTGGGTCGGCTTGCCGCGCGCTCGTCGGGCACGTCGACCCAGACCTCCGGGAAGCCCCATGCCTCGTAGCGCGGCAACTTGCCGCGCCGGACATCGGTGGAGTGGTCGACTTCCAGGACGACATCCGGCAGGTCGCCTCCGTCTACGTCGACTCTCGGGCTCAATCCGACCGCGGCCGGCGGGTTGACGTACACGATCTGGTCCGCCTGCATGAGCACCCTCATCTTGCCGCTGGTGAAGAGCCGCACCAGGTCCGTCGTCCCGAACGTCTCGATGAGCGATCCGCTGGAGGCTGCGATCCGTTCGGCCAGCCTCGCCAGGCGTTGGGAGGGCCGTTCGTGGAACAGAGTCGTCTCGCAAACCACCATCGCCGTCTCGGTCCGGCTGTCCCAGTACTCGACCCGGCCTTCGTGATCTTCGATCTTCTCCCGCGGGATCCGGACCGCCTCGCAACCGGGGAAGTCGGCGGGGTCGAGCGGCCAGCCGTCAGCGTCGAGCTGGGCGCCCGCCGGCCCGGCGGATTCCCCAGGCGACCTCCAGTCATCTCGCGGGACGGGAAGCGGTTGTGCGACGCTGTCAGTCATGACCGTAGACTACAGCCGATATACGACCACTTCGACAATGCTCTCCTGAGCGAGCTTCTGAAGACGACGAACTGGCTCTTCAGGGTTGATGGTGGAGATGCCGTAGTCTGGTTGGTCTGCACTGTCGGCCGTGGCCGTGGTCGCGGTCGGGGGCGAAGGCTGTAGCGCTCGCTGACGACCCTCCCCGTCCAGCGGCGCTAACATCCGCGCCGTGGCCTCCTCCCTCCAGTACAGCGACGCCCTGATCGCCGGCATCCTCCGCCGCGTGCGGACGATCGCCATGGTGGGCGCGTCGCCGAACTGGAAGCGGCCGTCGAACTTCGCGATGAAGTACCTGCAGGAGAAGGGCTACCGCGTGATTCCGGTGAATCCCCGGGCGGCGGCTCAAGGGGTTTCGATCCTGGGCGAGCGGGCCTGCGCGTCCCTGGCCGAGACGCCGGCGCCGGTGGACATGGTCGACGTCTTCCGCGGTTCGGAGGCGGCCCTGGAAACGACCAGGGAAGCGATCCGCCTGCGGGAGGAGAAGGGCATTACGGTGGTCTGGATGCAGCTCGGCGTGCGCAACGACGAAGCCGCGGCCGAGGCGGAGGCCGCCGGGCTCACGGTGATCATGGATCGCTGCCCGAAGATCGAGTACGGGCGTCTGTGGGGCGAGCTGGGCTGGGGCGGCATCGACAGCGGCGTCATCTCCAGCCGGCGGCCGCGGCTGGTGCGGGCGCCCGGGCGCGGAGGGTCCGGGTGAGCGGGGAAGGCCCCCGTGGGGGCGGGCCGAAGGCGGAACCGGATTGGGGGTTTGAAACCCGGATGATCCACGCCGGGGCCGCGCCCGAACCGGTCTCCGGCGCGCGGCAGACGCCGATTTACCAGAACACGGCCTACGCGTTTCACGACGCGGACCACGCCGCTTCGCTGTTCAATCTCCAGACCTTCGGGTTCATTTACTCGCGCCTCGGGAACCCGACCGTCGCCGCCCTGGAGCAACGGCTGGCGAGCCTGGAAGGCGGACGCGGCGCCGCCTGCTGCGCCTCCGGTCACGCCGCTCAACTCCTCGCGTTCTTTCCACTGATGGAGCCCGGCGCCCGGTTTGCCGCGTCGCGCCGGCTCTACGGCGGGTCGATCACCCAGTTCAGCCGGACGTTCCAGAAGTTCGACTGGCACTGCGACTTCGTCGACACGGACGATCCGGCCGCGGTCGAGGCGGCCCTGGACGCGGGCGCCAAGGCGCTGTTCGTCGAGAGTCTGGCCAATCCGGGTGGCGTCGTTTCCGACCTCGAGACCCTCGCCGGGCTGGCCAGGGCGGCGGGCGCGGTGCTCATCGTCGACAATACGCTGGCCACCCCCTGGCTCTGCCGTCCCATGGACTGGGGCGCCGACCTGGTGGTCCAGTCCGCGACCAAGTTCCTGTCCGGCAACGGCACTGTGATCGGCGGAGCGGTGATCGACAGCGGACGCTTCGACTGGTCTGCCTCCGGGCGGTTTCCCGGGCTCTCGGAACCGGAACCGGCGTACCACGGCCTGAAGTTCAGCGAGACGTTCGGCGACCTCGCGTTCACCACCCACGCTCACGCGGTCGGCCTGCGCGACCTGGGCGCCGCGATGGCGCCGATGAACGCCTTTCTGATCCTGCTCGGCATCGAGACGTTGGCGCTGCGCATGGAGCGCCACTGCCGCAACGCGCAGCGCGTCGCCGAGTGGCTGCAGGAGCACCCGAAGGTCGAGTGGGTGTCGTACGCCGGTCTGCCGAGCAGCCCCTACCGGGACCTGGCCGCGAAGTACCTGCCGAATGGCGCGGGCGCCGTGTTCACCTTCGGCGTCCGCGGCGGCTACGATGCGGGCATCCGGGTCGTGGAGGCTTGCGATCTGTTCTCCCACGTGGCGAATGTCGGCGACGCCCGCTCCCTGATCCTCCATCCCGCCTCGACCACCCACCGCCAACTGAGCGACGAGCAGCGCGCCGCCGCCGGCGCCGGCGCCGAGGTGGTGCGACTCTCGATCGGGCTGGAGACGGTGGACGATCTGATCCGCGACCTCGACCGCGCCCTGGCCGCCGCGTAGCGGCTCTTGCTCCCTGGCCGCTGGTAGCGCGCGTAAGATCGCCGGCCATGCTCGACTGCCAGCGACACCGGTTCCGGCTTCCGCCCGACCTGCACTACCTGAACTGCGCGTACATGGCGCCCCTGGCGCGTGAAGTCGAGGCGGCCGGGCTCGAGGGCATGGCGCGGCGGCGCGACCCGTCGACGATCCTGGCGGACGACTTCTTCGAGCAGGCGGACGCCCTGCGGGAGCGCTTCGCGCGGTTGATCGGGGGTTCCGATCCGCGGCGGGTCGCGATCATCCCGGCGGTCTCCTACGGCATCGCGACCGCGGCCCGCAACGCCCCGGTGGGCAGGGGGCAGAACATCGTCATCCTCGGCGAGCAGTTCCCCAGCAACGTGTACGCGTGGATGCGGAAGGCGGGGGAGAGCGGCGCGGAATTGCGCGCGGTCGACCGGCCGGCGACCGGCGACCCGAGTCCGGGCGCGGCCTGGAACGATCGGCTGCTGGAGGCGATCGATCGCGACACCGCGGTGGTTGCCCTGCCGATCGTCCACTGGGCGGACGGCACCCGCTTCGACGTAGCGGCAATCGGCCGGCGCGCGCGCGAGGTGGGCGCGCTCTTCGTCATCGACGGCACCCAGTCGATCGGCGCGATGCCCTTCGACATCGAGGAGGTGGCGCCCGACGCGCTGGTCGTCGCCGGGTACAAGACCCTGTTCGGCCCGTACCAGAGCGGTCTGGCGTGGTTCGGCGAGCGGTACGACGGCGGCGTGCCGCTGGAGGAGCCCTGGGCGGCACGGGAAAGCAGCGAGCTCTTCGTGGCGGGCCGGCTGGAGTACGTGCAGGAGTACCGGCCGGCCGCCGCGCGCTACGACGTGGGGGAGCGCAGCAACCAGATCCAGTTGCCGATGCTGAACGCCGCCCTGGACATGGTGCTTGAGTGGCGCCCGGAGCGGGTCCAGGACTACTGCGTGAAGCTGCTCGAACCCTTCGAGGACGCCTTCGGCGCGGCGGGATTCGAGCTGGAGGACCGGGCGTGGCGTGGTGCACATCTGTTCGGCTTGCGTTCCCGCCGCGGCCTGGACGCGGACGCCACCGCGGCGGCCCTCCGGCAGGCCCGGGTCTTCGTGTCGGTCCGCGGTACGGCGATCCGGGTTGCGCCTCAGGTCTACAACGACAGCTCGGATCTGGAGGCCCTGGCGGCGACGCTGCGGGCGTTGTAGCGGCCGGTTTTCGCTTCCTCGTTGCGACCCGCAGGTCGATCCGTTGCAACCAAGTGACATTTGTGATCGTATTTGTCACAAATGCACCAGGAACTGAATCCGGGCGACCTCGGCGGCGCCGTTCTGGACTTTACGGGCCAGGCCGCCGACGGCGACCTCTGCGTACTCGGCTGGGCGATGGAGCTGGAACCGGCGACGCCCGAACAGGTGCTCCGATGGGCCCACATGCGTTGGGGCCGCGAGCTGACGCTGGCCACGTCGTTTCAGGCGGAGGGCATGATCCTCCTCCACATGTGTCATCAACTCGGTCTGCCGGTTCGCGTCGTGACGCTCGACACCGGCCGCCTGCCGGAGGATACGTACCGGCACATCGAGCACGTGCGGCTGCACTACGGCGTCGAGGTCGAGATGGTGGCGCCGCGCGCCTCCGAAGTCGCGCGCCTGGTCCGGCAGGAGGGACCGAATCTCTTCTACGCCTCGATCGCCGGGCGGCAGCGTTGCTGCAACGTGCGCAAGGTGGAACCGATGCGCCGGGCCCTGGCGCACGCGCCGGCCTGGCTCAGTGGCCTGCGCCGCGATCAGACGCCGACCCGGGATGTCCTCAACAAGGTGGAGGTCGACCGGGTGACGCGGACCAGGGGGCGTCTGGTCAAGGTCTGCCCTTTGCTGGACTGGACCGAGGATCAGGTCTGGTCCTACATCCACGAGCAGGGAGTCCCGTACCACCCGCTCTACGACCGCGGCTACCGGACGATCGGGTGCGCTCCGTGCACGCGGCCTTCGCGCCCAGGTGAGGGCGCTCGCGGCGGACGCTGGTGGTGGGAGTCCCAGACCGGCAAGGAATGCGGGCTCCACGTGCTGCAGCCGCGTTGAGCGGCGCCCAGCCTCCCGCCTACTATCCGGTCTACCTCTCGCTCGCCGAGCGGCTCGTGGTCGTGGTCGGCGGCGGCGCGATCGCCGAGCGGAAGGTGGCGGGTCTGTTGCCGTGCGGGGCGCGGGTACTGGTCATTGCCCCCGAACTGACGCCTGAGTTGGCGCGGCTGGCCGAAGGCGGAGAGATCGAGCACCGCGAACGGGACTACCAGCCGGGGGACCTTGAGGGCGCTGTGCTGGCGCTCGCGGAGCCGGGCGGCGCGGTGCGGGACGAGGTGTTCTTCGCGGAGGCGGAAGCTCGCGGCGTCTTCGCCAACGTGGAGGACGTTACAGGTCGTTGCAGCTTCATCGCGCCTGCGATCGTGCGCCGCGGCGACCTGGTGATCGCGATTTCGACCTCGGGCCGGGCGCCGGCCCTGGCGGTTCGTATCCGGCAGCGGCTCGAACAGGAGCTGGGACCGGAATACGGGGCGCTGCTGGAACTCGCCGGCCGTTTGCGGAAACCCCTGGCGCGGGCGGTCCCCGAGTTCGAAGAGAGGCGGCGCCGTTGGTACGATCTCGTGGACTCGGAGGTGCTCGACCTATTTCGCGACGGTCGGGCGGCTGAAGCCCGCGAGCGGGCCGAGCAGATCCTCGGCGTGGCCGCGGAGGAGCCTGATCCATGAGCCGGCCGGGTGAGTCCTCCGGACGAGCGGGCCGGGTCACGCTGGTGGGCGCCGGGCCGGGCGATCCGGACCTGATCACGGTTCTCGGCCTGAAGCGGCTGCAGGCGGCCGATGTCGTGTTGCACGATCGTCTGGCGGCGCCGGAACTTCTCTCCGAGGCGCCGGCGAGGGCCGAGATCGTCGACGTCGGCAAGCGTCCTGGCGACGACGTGCAGGCCCGACAACGCCGGATCGAGAAGCTGATGATCGAACACGCCCAGGCCGGGGCTCACGTAGTGCGGCTCAAGGGTGGCGACCCGGCGGTGTTCGGTCGCGGCGGCGAGGAGATCGAGGCCTGCGCGTCAGCCGGTGTGCCCTGTGAAGTCGTGCCGGGAGTGAGCAGCCTTTCCGCAGCGGCTGCGGTGGCTGGGATCCCACTGACCCGACGCGGCGTTTCGCTTGGTTTCGCGGTCGTCTCCGCGCGCAACGCGGAAGGCGGCGAACCCGACTGGGCGGGCCTCTCCGGCACCGACACGGTGGTCGTCCTCATGGCGTCGCGGCGCCTGGAACGCATCGGCGCCGGCCTGATCGCAGCCGGCCGCGACCCATCGACGCCGGTTGCCATCGTGGAACGCGCAACCACCCCTGGTCAGCGGGTCATTTCCTCCACCCTGGACGCCCTCGCTGCCGGCAACCTCTCCGGCCAGATCAAGCCCCCGTGCGTCGTCATCGTGGGCGACGTTGCAGCGACCGCCGCGGCGCGGACTCCCTAGGGCGAGTAGACGGGCGCCAGGGGTTCCGCCGCCAGATCGGTGACTTCGCGACCTTCCGAGCGCGCCACCGCGCGCAGCAGCCAGTCGAGACGGTCGTTGCCCCAGAAGCGCTCGCCGCGGAAGATGAAGAGCGGTACACCGAAGGCGCCGTCGTCCCGGGTGTGGGCGAAGCCGGCCATGACCGCGTCCTTCCACTTCGGGTCGTGGGCCACGGCCAGGGCTTCATCGCCGTCGAGGCTCGCGGCTTCGGCAGCGGCGCGCATCGCTTCGTCGCTGGCCAGATCGAGGCCGCGCTCGAAGCGCGCCGAGAAGGCCTCGCGTGCATAGTCAACTGCCTTGCCCTGCTTCCGTGCCCAGAGATAGATCTGGTGCGGTGGGAACCAGTCCGGGTCGCTGCCTGACTCCGGCCACTTGACGGTGAGCCCGTAGGCCTTTGCGGCGCGCTCCGTATCCTCCCGCAGGTAGGACGACTTGGCGCGTCCGGCGGAGAGGTTGGCGCCCTTGCCGAACGGGAAGATGGGGATCGCGTCGATCTTGTTCCAGTCGAACACGCCGGTCGTGGTGATCCGGTGGAAGGCCAGCCACGAGAACTGGGAGCGGAAGGAGAAGTAGACGCGCAGGTCGGAGTCGGTCATGGCGAACGCACCTCAGCGGATGGCGGCGGGGTTCAGTGGAGAACGTCGAAGAGGTAGCTGTACTTGACGATCACGCTGCGGTCCGGACGCGCGAAGAGGTCGCGCAGGCCGAGTTCGTCGATCTCGTTGTAGACGATGAACAGCCCGGTGTTCGCATCCTGCAGCCAGGAGAACCGGAAGTTCGTGGAGACGATGTTCGACTGATCGTTGTACTGGGCCAGGGCCTGGACCAGCATCCGCGGCGTGATCGAGTAGGTGAGTCGCAAGCGGCCGAGGTTGACCTGGAAGGCGCCGCCGGGCAGCTCGACGTCGTTGTGGTCCCAGGAGAGGTCGGAGGTCAGACGTTCGCCGCGCCGGGCGAGCATCCCGAGACTGGTTGAGCTGCGGTCGCCGCCGAAGAACCCGCCGGTGGTGTTGCGGATGTAGACGGAGACAGGCTTCGACTGGTTGGTCTGAAAGACGGTCTGGAGTTCGCTGTGGTCGTACCTGCCCGGCTCGACGGCGGCGCCGTCGACGATCTCGAACGTTTCCTTGACGCCCTCACCGGTGAGGTTGACGCCGGTGTGGACTTCGAAGCCGTTGCGCCACTCCCAGTGGACGTCGATGTGGGTGTAGTCCGTCTCCTTGAAGTCCTCGAAGTCCCAGATCGCGCTGTAGGAGACGTGCGGCCGGATCTCGTGCAGGCCGGCCAGCGCCTTGGGCCGGATCGTGCGCATGCTGAACACGGAGGCGTTGCGGAAGGCGGTGCGGGACAGGAACCCCACCTCCGGATTGAAGTTCTCCCGCGCCTCGGAGTAGCTGAGGCTGCCGCGCCACTGCGGCTTGCCGAGGTTGTAGCTCAAGAGCATCGCCGTGTCGTCGCCCTCGAGACCTGGCGTGTCGCTCTGGGCGACGTACGACTCGATCGTGTGGTGCTCGCCGATTCCCCACTGGCCGTCGATGGCGAAGGTGCGGTTCGTGTCGTTCTCCGGCGCCAGGCTGCCGACTCCCTCGCGGCTGACGAGGATCGCGCCGATGCTCGAGCGATCGCCCAACTCGCGATTGATGCGGGCGACGCCGTAGTTGTTGCCGTGGAGCCCTCCCACCGTGGCGGTCTGCATGTTGAGCAGCCCCACGTTGAAGCGGCCCGCCTTGCCTGAGAGGCGGCCGCCGTAGTCGATGGGAATCAGTTCGCCGCTCGGGCCGATGCCGATCCGGCGGCTGAAGAACAGGTCGATCCGGGCCGAGGCGCGGCTTCCCCCCGAGCGCGCTCCGACCGTGAACAACCCGGCGTTCTCGAGGAAGAAGGGCCTCTTCTCGGGGAAGAACAGGTTGAACCGGTCGAGGTTCACCTGCTGCTCGTCGACCTCGACCTGGGCGAAGTCCGTGTTGTAGGTCAGGTCGAGGGTCAGGCTCGGCGTCACGCTGAACTTGATGTCGAGGCCGAGATCGGATTCCGCCTCGTTGTCGCTGTCCACGTCGGACGGCCGACGGCCGACGCCCAGAGTGTAAGGAATCAGCTTCAGGTTGCGCTGTGGCGGCGGCTCGACGCCCTGAAGCGAGCCGGCGTCCGTCAGCCGGTCCAGTTCGTGGTTCCGTTCGAGTTCGGACCAGAAGGCGACTTCCTTGTGGCGGGCGATGTTGCGCTGGAAGTTCAGACCCCAGGTCTGTACATCGCCCGGCGGGTAGCGCAGGGTGCGGAAGGGGATCGCGAACTCGGCGCTCCAGCCGAAGTCGCCGACCTGTGTGGCGACGTTCCAGGCGCCGTCCCAGTTCAGGTTGAACCCCGTACTGAAGCCGCCCCGGAAGCGGCTGCTGCCGCCCATGCCGCTGAAGATGCCGGAGCCGCCCTCGACCACCTGACCGTCGTACTCGATGCCGGCCGGGTTGGTGCCGAACACGAAGCCGTTGCGGCCATCCTTGAAGGTGTCGAAGATGACCTGGAAGCTGTCCGTCTCGTTGAGCGGCGCGTCGCGACGGCTGTCCGAGATGACGATCCCGTCGGGTTCGCGGTCGTGACAGACCACAGAGACGAAGAGGATGTCCTCGGTGAACGCGAAACGCACCTCCGTGCGCTCGGTGCCCGGCTCGCCGGCGTAGGGCCGGGTCTGCGTCAGCCCCGAGGCCGGCTCGATGGCCTGCCAGACCGGGTCGTCGAGAACCTCGCCGTCGAGAAGCGGCGCTTCGCCGATCGTCATCGCCGAGGCGGTTGGACGTACGGTTTGAGCCTCCGACGCGACGGCCCACAGCGATAGGGTTGCGGCGATCGTCGCCGCGGGAGAGCGCCTCACGGCTGGCGACTTTACTCCGAATGTGAAGTCGCGGCGCGGGTTGACGATCCTGTTTTGGTGGCTACCTCTCCGGTAGCATCGGCGAAACCGACCCTGAGTACTTTCGGAGGAGGAACGGCAATGCGAGAGCACACCCGGAAGAAGATGTACCTGTGGGTGTTGGCCCTGGCCGGGATCCTGGCCGCAGCGTCGAGCGCCGCGCCGGCGCTGGCTGCCGGCGAGTTGATGGACGTTGAGGGCTATCCGTCCCTCGTCCGCAAGCCGGTGGAACTCTGGAGCGACGGCACGCGGCTGGCCGGCGATGTCTTCTACCCGAAGGCGACCGCCGAAGGCGAGAAGCTGCCGACCATCGTGCTCTGTCACGGCTGGGGCGGCGTGAAGGCGCACCTGAACCGCGGCATCGCGCCGCGTTTCGCCGCCGCCGGCTACCTGGTGCTGGCCTTCGACTACCGCGGCTGGGGCGAGAGCGATTCGCGCCTCGTCGTCCGCGGCGAGATGCCGGAACCGGACGAGGACGGCTACGTCACGGTCAAGGCCCAGGCCATCCGGCAGCTCGTCGACCCGCTCGACCAGCAGGAGGACATCGATGCGGCCATCACCTTCGTCGAGGGCGAGCCGCACGCGGACCCGTCCCGGATCGGCATCTGGGGCTCGAGCTTCGGCGGCGGCCATGTGATCTGGCGCGCCGCCCACGACCGCCGCGTCAAGGCGGTCGCCGCCCAGGTCGGCGCGATGGACCAGCGCTCGGGCCTGGTGGTGGCCCCGGGCGGCCTCAAGGGGTTCCACCGAACCGCCATCCTGCGCGCCCGCGGCGAAGTGGCGCCGGTCCCGGTCGGCGGTCCCCAGCCGGAAGGTCTCACCGGCAGCCCGTACTACGAGCGCTTCGCCAAGTTCTCACCCGTCGAGCACGCGCACCTCATCACTCAGCCTGTCATCATCATCGACGCGAAGAAGGAGCACTACTTCGACATCCGCGAGCACGGCCAACGAGTCGCCCAGATCCTCTCCGGCCGCGTCCCCGTCGAATACCACGCCTGGGACATGGGCCACTACGACGTCTACAGCGGCGACTGGCTCGACAAGGCCATGGCCGCCGAGATCGACTTCTTCGACCGCCACCTCAAGTAACGAAGCTGCACTGGCGTCGGCACGGCTGCGTCGGTGGCACCCGCCTGGTCTTTGGGGTCCGGAGGGGTGAGGGCCCAGGTGCCGTTTACGCTTTCTGAGTTCTTGTAGGAGGCGTAGGTGCAGGTCACGACAGTGCCCGATCTGCCTGCCGAGGACCTGCGCGAGGCGCTGGCGGCAGCCGGCAGGACGAGCAAACGCGCACCGGTCACAGGAGTCGATTCGTCACCGGTCTCCGTCCGGCCTCCGAGCCTTCCCGCAGGGATCATCTGTGGACGGGAGCGACCCCTTCGGTGGCGGTGTAAGGGTGGAACACTCCACCGCCTCAGCCGCAGCCGCTATTCGTACTGCCGGTCGTAGGGGGGCGCTTCCGTCCTTCCGGCTCCGCCTGCTACGGGCCCGCGACCGCTCCTGGATCCCGGAAAACCGACTGTAGACAAGGAAGAAGCGGAAAGAGACAAACGAACGCGCCCCAGGAACACTAGGGGGGTGTGTCAGTGTTCCAGTCCGCTCCCTACGACCCGCGGGTACGAAAAGGGGACTGCCACCCAAAGTCACATTGACTGACTGGCGCTCAGGGCGACTCCACGCAGTGAGGGAAGTGCTCCCGTATGGTCTCTCGGTCGCGGTCGGTAACGGTCCACGCGAACGCTGCGGTGTCTTCGTGCTCTGCGGATCGCACAGCTACACCGAAGGTCTGTTTACTCGCCGCGACCATTCCAGCAGTCGGCTTGGTGACGCTCTGGCCTTGCTTCTTGATACTGGTCCCATCGACTCGGACCTCTAGGATTCGGTCGTGGAGGCCAGAGTCGCCGGCGGTGTAGGCCCACCAATCTCCCGATTCAGCGCCCAGTTGGACAACCGCCAGTGTCGCAGCGCAGTTTCGCGTCAGGAACAAGGATCCCGCCAGGTCCTCTTGGTCGCTACGCAAGGCATGGACGATGGGCGCCGAGATCTCGTCTAGCATGGCCAGCGCCTCGCCCCAGTCGTTCTCGCCGGCCTCGAAGATCCACCGCTCTGTCTCCTCCAGAACTTGGCCTACCGGCCACGGGTAACCGCTGACCCTTGCCATCTCCTTGGCTGCGGCCTCCAGTTCAGCCGTCGCCGAGAAAGAGCACGGGCGTGCAGGTGGCGCAGAGTCATGCGTGAAGTAGACGCGCTGGATGAAGCGGTCACCGGCCCGCCCGATCCCGGCGTCCGCCCTGCTGGGTGTCCCCGCGACATAGTGCGAGTAGCCTGCCGCCTGACAGGCGCTAGCGGCCCGTGCAGCAAGGAGCCGAAGGCGCCCTTTTCTGCCATGAAAGGCCGAGACGAACACGCGAACCTCGCACTCGTTCGGCGCAAAGCACTCCAGCCAAGAGGGAGCGTTCTTGGCCTGGCTGTGGCCATCTCCAGGGAGCATCAACGTCAGTGCTAGGGCGGCGAGTAAACGGGGCTTCATATCGTCAGTCTTCCTCCGTCTCGAACCGGATCGGGCACCGTACCTTCCACGCCACCTCTTGGGGCGTCGCCCCGCCCTTGATGCGCCAGCGTTGTTCCTTCTCGGCTTTCTTGGGCTGGTAGCTCGCGGGGCGTAGAAGCCGGCGGCGCTCCGGCGGACGACCCGACTCAGGGGCCGTGTGCCGTTGAATGACGGGACCTAGAGTAGCACTATGGGTGAGGCCCAGGGTCAGAGTCGAACTGACGCTCCGCCATTGTTCTAAGACGGTGGGTTACCACACCCCTACGGGCCTCACCCGAACAGTAATGCGGAGTTCTTGCGCGAGCCGTTTACAGGACTCTTGCAGGAGCAGTAGTCGAGGGTGGACGCCTCCCGGCGGTAGTAGCCACTCCTCTCTGTCAATGGCAACCGAAAACTGCACACTTGTGGCAACTGAAAACTGCACACTTTGTCCGAGGGAGCGGTGGCGGTGCCGGTAGCGGTCGGTGGGTGGGTTCGGTCCGTCCGGGGTCGGACGTAGGGAGCGGAGCGACCGGAGGCCGAGCCCGGACCCGCGGCGCGGCTGCGGGTGGTGGTGGTCACGACTCGGCTCCTTGACGGCTTTCGCGCGACGCCGATCGCAGCAGGTCCTGGTGGGCTCTCATCCGGTAGCTGTTGCCGCGGATGTTGACGATGTGGCAGTGGTGCAGGAGGCGGTCGATGAGAGCTGCGGCCATGATCTCGTCCCCGAGCACGCCTCCCCATTCCTCGAAGCCCTTGTTGGAGGTGAGCACCGTCGACGCGCGCTCGTGACGTGCATTGATCAACTGGAAGAAGAGCACGGCGCCGTCCTGGCTGACCGGCAGATAGCCGATCTCGTCGACGACCAAGAGCGCGGGATGGGTGAGCACCCTCAGCCGCCGGGACAGGTTGCCCGCAGCCTTCGCCTCGGTCAGCGACTCGATCAGCGCCGCCAGCGTGCCGTAGTAGACGCGGCGGCCCGATTCAGCGGCGGCGATCGCCAGGCTGATCGCCAGGTGGGTCTTGCCCACACCGGGCGGGCCGAGCAGGATCACATTCTCGGCGCGCTTCAGGAAGCCCAGCTCGTGGGGGCTGTCGATCTGCTCCCGCTTGATGCTCGGCTGGAAGCTGAAGTCGAACTGCTGAAGCGTCTTGACCGCCGGCAGCCGAGAGGAGCGCATCGCGGTCTGCAGGCGGCGGTTGTTGCGCAGCACGATCTGGGCGGAGAGCAGCTCCTCGATCGCCTCCGAGGCGGTCACGGCCCCGCTGTCCGCCTGCGCCAGGATGCCGTCCACAGCCTCCAGGGCGCCTGGCAGCTTCAGGTCCGCGAGCATCGCCCGCAGCCGGTCGCGCCGGTCGCCCGCCAGCGCCTTCACCTGACCGCCTCCGAGTACACCCGCAGCGAACGTCGTTCCACCTCTACCGGCGCCAGCGGCATACGCCTGGGCGCCGCGGCCTGCCGGGCGCCCAGGCGCCGGTAAGGATGGAGCGCCAGGGGGCGAAGCACCTGGCGCTCGTCACGCTCGAAGCGGTCCACGGGGCGCTCGCCCGTCGTGCCGTGCCGGCGCACGTTGGCAGTGGCCTCCAGCCAGCGCGCCGCCTGCTCATTCAGGTCCGCGTCATTCACGAACACCCGGCCGTAGAAGAAACTGTCGCGGAGGTACCGGATCGGCCGCTCCACCTTGCCCTTCGTCTGTGCACGGTACGGCCGGCACGACCGCGGGGCAAAACCCCAGTGCGCGGCGAACCGCAGGAACTCGGCATTCAAGATCAACTCGCCTCCGCCGCCGCGATCGTCCGACAGCACCACCGCCCGCATCTGATCGAACAGCAGCTCCTCCGGCACTCCGCCGAACCGCTCGAAGGCGCTCTCGAGTCCCTCGATCAGCACCGACATCGTCTGCCGGGAGTAGAAACGCAGCCACAAGAGCCGGGAGTAGCCGAGCACCACCAGCAGCGCGTAGCGGCGCCCCCAGGGCAGCCTGAAGGTGCCGAAGTCCACCTGGCCCTGACGACCCGCCGGAGTCTCGAAGCGCACCAACGGCGCCCGAGGCGCCCGTGGCCGCACCTCCCGCACGTAGTCCCTCACCCGGCTGTAGCCGCCCTCGTAGCCAGTTGTTGGCAACGCTCGGAAACTGAGCCACCCACCGTTTGGAAAGTGAGCCACCTCGGCCGTGTTGAGTGTACGCGAGTCTTCTCTCGTCGGTCCCCTTGAGTCAGTAGCAGTAGCGGCTGCGGTAGCTGTGGGAAACCGGTCTGCCGGTTTTCCAAGGCGGTGCGGGAAACGGTCTGCCGTTTTCCGCGGCGCCGGCAGCTTCCGCAGCCGGCCGCCGGTGCGGTGCTCTCAGCGGCGGCGCCGCGGCGGTCCGGTTGCGGGTTGTGCGATCCGGATTCACGAAGGGCTTCTCCGCAGCCGAGTCCGATAGGAGGAGCCCTTGGTGGCGAGGATGTGGGCGTGGTGGGAGAGGCGGTCGAGCAGAGCCGTGGTGAGCTTCTCGTCGCCGAATACGCGGACCCACTCGGAGAAGGCAAGGTTGGAGGTGACGATGGTCGAGCGGCGCTCGTAGCGGTCGGCGAAGACGTTGAAGAGCAGCTCGCCGCCGGCGCGGTCGAATGGCACGAAGCCGAGCTCGTCGCAGATCAGGAGGTCGACTCTCTGAAGCCTCTGCTGGAGGCGGCCCAGCTCCCGCTGATCACGGGCTTCGAGGAGATCGCGGACGAGGTCGGAGGCCTTGCGGAACCAGACCCGGCGGCGGCGCTTGGCAGCCTCGATGCCCAGCGCGATTGCGAGATGCGTCTTGCCGGTGCCGATGGGTCCGACCAGGACGACATCGTCGCCGCGGTCGATGTAGTCGCAAGATGCCAACTCCCGCAACTTCGGTTTGGAGACGCCCTGCAGGGCCTCGAAGTCGATCTGCTCGAGCGTCTTGTGGTCGGGGAAGCGGGCCGCCCGCAGCCGGCGCTCGACGGTGCGGGCCTCACGATCCCGGATCTCGGCCTCGAGCAGTTGCCAGAGGTAGTCCTCGTAGTCCCATTGTGCGTCCTGGGCCTGACGCGCCCGCTGCTCGTAGTCGCGCAGCACGGAAGGCATCTTGAGCGTCTTGAGGCCCTCGGCGATGACGGCTCTGCGCACCGCCCGGCTCACGATGCCGCCTCCTGAAGCAGCACGTCGAAGTCGGCGGCACGGGCGCTCTCGATGTCGTGGCGGCGGAGCGGCTCCGGCACCTCGATCTTGGAGGCGGGACTCCGCAGGGCGAGTCCCAGAAGGTCGAAGCGACCGGCGGTCAGGGCCTCCTCGAGTGCGGCGGCTACCTCCTCGCTGCCGTGGTCTGTGACCACGCTCAACAGCTTGGCGAAGAGCCGCGCCGTCTCCAGCGCCCCGTGCCGCAACTCCAGCATTCTCCACAGCTTGCGGTACGCAGGACCGAGCTCTGCGAGCAGCTCCGGAGCCACCTGCCGCACCGCCTGAGGCTTACGGGACAACTCCTCGAAGTAGTGCGCGTAACGCACCAGGCGCTGTCCCGGCCGCACCAGGGCGCAGCGGTACTCCTCGCTGCGGCAGGTGAAGGTGATCTCCTTGGCGCCGACGAGGGCATGGACCTGGAGGCTCTTCCACCGCGAGGGAACCGAGTAGGTCGCGCCGCCCAACTGCACCGTCGCCTGCCTCGACACCCGCACGATCCTGAGCTTCCGCGCCTCGAACGCGGTAGGCGGCAGGTCGCGCAGAGCTGCCTGCTCCTCCTGCCACCGCGCACGGTTACCGTGCGCGGCATCGACCGAAGCCAGCACGCACCGCGCGATCTCCTCCAAAGTGCGCCCTTGAGGCACCGGACTCATGTGCGCCAGACGGATTCCCTTGCCGCGCGACTCCACACTGCCCTTGTCGTGCCCCTCGCCGGGGCGGGCGAAGCAAGGCTCGAACAGGTAGTGGCTCACCAGCGCCTGGAATCGAGCCGTCAACTGACGCTCGCCGCCCACCCGGCGACGCACCGCCGCACTCAGATTGTCGTAGACCAGACGCAACGGCACGCCGCCGAAGTGAGCGAACGCCCGCACATGGCCGTCGAGGAACGCCACCTGGTCGCAGCGGTCGTACAGCCACACGAACGAACGGCCCGAGTACGGCAGGTGCAGCAGGAACTTCCACACCCGGTGCGCCACGCCGTCCTCCTCCACCGTCACCTCGAAGAAGTCCACCTGGCCGCACTCGCCGGCACGGTGCACCAGCGGAATGAACGTCTCCTGGCGCTGACGCTTCCACTCCCGAACGTAGCTGCGAACCGTCGTGATCCCCACCTCGTAGCCATCCTCCACCAACTGCCGATGAAGACGCGTCGCCGTCAGACGCTGCTTCGCCGTCGTCCGGCGAGACCACCTGCTCAGCAACTCCTCCAGACGAGGCGCCACCCGCTCCGTCACCAACCGCCGCCGCGGCTTGCTCTCCACCCGCCGCGGCCCGCTCTGATCCATGTACTTGCGCACCGTATTGCGGCTCACACCGTGCTCCCGGGCCACCGAGCGCTGGCTCCGACCCTCCACCAGCACCTGGTGCCGAATAACATGCACTTGATCCATCCTCAGCAAGTCCTTCCTCCGATCGCGTTGGTCTCTTGTACAAGACCAAGCTACCGGCCAAGGGCCGAGGGTGGATCACTTTCTGCCCATTGGGTGGCTCAGTTTCCGAGCGATGCCTCCAGCCAGTAGCGCGCACCTCGTCGAACAGGCGCTGCGCCGACAGCCTGGGAAACTCGCCGAGCCGCGCCTCGATCAACTCCTTGTACGGGTCCAGCTTGTGCGCCACCCGTGCACGTGGCGAGTAGCCCGCTTCCCCTGACGACAGATCCCGGTCCAACTGCCCCGACTCGATCCACGAGTGGATCGTCCGACGACTCACCCCGAGGCGCCTTGACAGCGCCGCCTTCGTGACCCCCTGCTCCAAGTAGTGCCTCAGCAACATCCTCGTCTCCCATCCATGCATCTGTGTGCCGCTCCATGGCCGTTGGCGAAGCCAACAGCTTGGAACAGCGGACCACCACCGACCGACCGCAAAGTGTGCAGTTTTCGGCTGCCACAAATGGGAGATTTACAGTTGCCCCCAACACTCTCTACTCCACGAATCCATCTTCCACTATGCCGTCGATCCAGGGCAGCCCTACCGCGGAGTCGCGCCGCTGGAGTGGGCGCGCATGACGGGACGACTCGCCGCCAATCTCGAACAGCGACTCGCCGAAGAGGCCGGCGCTCCGGTCGGCTCGGTGACGCCGATCCCCGAGGTAGGCGCCGCTACGGCTGAGCGCGATCCGCTCGCGCAACTGCGGGACGATATGCGGTCCGCGGCCGGCCGTAGTCTGTTAGTCGAGACGACCGCCGCGGGCTTCGGAACAGGCCCGAGCTCCGCTCCCCGCGGCGACTGGACGCCGCATCGGTTCGGGGCCGTGCCGCCGCCTGAGCTGCCGATTCTGCGGGACTACAGCGCTCGACCCGTGCTCGCCGCCTGCGGCGTCTATCCGTCCATGTTCGAGCCGAACCCGGCCGCGCTGCGGGAAGGCTGGAGGCTGCTACACGGGACGATCGCGCCGCTTGCTCGACTGGCCGCCGAAGAGCTCGCCGAGAAACTGGACGTGCCGGCGCTCCGGCTCGACTTGGAGGGACTGTTCGCCGGCGACATTCAGGGTCGAGCCCGAGCCTTCGCTTCGCTCATATCCGGCGGCATGGAGCTCGAACGCGCCGCCCGGATAACGGGGCTCGAATAGAGGAATCCCCCGACTAGGACGCGCTACGGCTCGATCCGCAGGTATACGCGACGCTGACGCGGATCGCCGCCAGACGCGGGCCTTCGGGAGCATGGTCAAGGGCGGTATGGAGCTGAAGAAGGCGGCGGCGTTGTCTGGCCTGCTAGTGGAGAGTTGAGCGGAACGGAATCACTGCCCAAGGTCACAGCGAACGCCAAGTCTCCTCGCTGGCCCCCTTCGCGTCAAGAAACGCCTGCCTGACATGCCTCGGCGCCAAACCCGAGAGCGCCTGCTCGCGCCCGGGTCCGTCGAACCACCAGCGGGCTTCGCGGGATAGGCCTTCAACGCCGACCGAATCTCCCCACAGAGGGCTGTGTTCGGCCACGGCAGCCGAGATATGGTCTTTGGTCGGCCTTCCGTCGAGGCCCAGACGCGCAGCCCCGGCAGCCCACAAGGGGTCCATTACCAGGCGGTTCAGCTCGGCAGAGAACAACGTCATGAACATCGCACCCGTGTATGCGAGGGGGCCGCACTCGTGGCAGGTCCCGTCAGAAAGGAACGGGTTAGTAGAGGCGCAGCGGTCGCAGCGCCACTGCGTGGGCGGGCCGCCGCGGAGTTCGTCGATGAAGAGCAGGTAGTCCTCTGCGCTGGTGACGGGCGTATCGGCGGCTGGCGTTTCCTGAAGGGGGAGCGGTTGCGGTTGCGTGACCCCCTTCTCAATCCGGCCTAACCGCTTGACTATGAGGGCAAGGGCAAGCGGAACGCCGATGGCGAGAAGGAGGGCGTAGAAGAAGCAACCGTCAAGTGCAGTCTGGATGTCGGCTGGGCTGCTAGTCACTTAGCCGATTGTAAGGCGGCCGGCCTGCCAGGGACCATATTGGGGGACGGTCCCTAATTGTCACTCCCCGCAACTGCCTGACGTTACAGGGACTTCCCCTGATTCAGGGAGGGGAGCAGTGAGCGCCGACCTTTCCAGAACTCAGAAAGCGCGAGCGGCACCTGGGCCCCTCCCGCCCTGAGCCCCGAAACGCAGGCGGGTGTAACCGACGCCCTCGCCCTCGTCGGGGCCGGCTAGGTCACGTCCGCGAGGAAGGCCTCGACTTCGGCGTGGAACTCGTCGGGGCGTTCGGCTGGGATGCCGTGGCCGCAGTGCTCGAGCATGATGAGGCGGGCGCCGGGGATGCGGCGGGACATGATGACACTGCCGCCGGGTGGGGTTAGGCCGTCTTCGAGTCCCTGGAGGATCAGGGTGGGGCAGGTGATGGTGGCCAGGTCGGCGGTGTAGTCGATGTCCGAGACGGCGCGGCAGGCGGCGGCGTAGCAGGCGGGGTCGTTGCGCTCGATGGTGAGACGGGCGGCCTCGGCGATGTCGTCGGCGTGGCGTTCGCGGTACTCCTTGCCGTAGGAGAGGGAGGGGCCGGTGGGCGTCAGGGCGGGGCCCAGGCCGTCGCGTTCGATGAGGTCGGCGCGGGCGTGCCAGCCGGCGGTGGCTCGCTCGTTCGCCTCGCTGGAGGTGCTGATCAGGATCAGCGCCCGGGTGCGGTCGGGGAAGTCGAGCGCGAATCGCTGCGAGATGACGCCGCCCATGGAGATGCCGGCGATCACGGCGTCGTCGGCGCCGATCTCGTCAAGCAGGCCGGCGAGGTCGGAAGCCCAGGTCTCCGGCGACAGGTCGTCGGGCCGCTTCGCGGAGCGGCCGAAGCCGCGGACGTCCCAGGTCAGAACGGTGTAGCGGTCCTGGAGCGTCGCTACTGTGGGCGCCCAGGAGTCCAGATGACCGCCCAGGCCGTGCGTGAGGGCGACGACCGGGCCGCTACCCGCGACCTGGTAGCGGAGTGTTGCGCCGTCGGCCGCGGTCGCGGATGGCACTTGTCAGGCTGCTCGGCGGTTGAACAGCCCGATGGTGAGCGCGAGCGGGATCACGAAGAGCAGGGTGCGCAGCCAGCCGGGCATGTCGGTCATGATCAGGATCAGACTGAGCGGGATCCAGAAGACAAGCCACATCCAGAGGGGAATCATCCTGGGTGCGATCGGTTCCGTGCTGGCGCCCTCGGCAATGATGATGACGACCAGGATGCCGACGGCGCCGCCGAGAACGCCGGCGATCAGGCCGCCGGCGGGGTAGGTGGCTGCGACGAGAAGCAGTTCAGGCATATCGGAGTTCCAGGTTGTTGCGCGTTGTTGGTGGCGCGCATCGTAGCAGCCTGTGGATTGCAGTACATTGGCGGCGGAGGGTAGCCATGCGGGTCAGCATTTCAGTTCAGAGCGCCTACAACGTGACCGATGTTCGCGAGGGGGCGCGGCGGATGGTGGACCGTGCGCGGGCCGCCCGGGAAGCCGGCCTGGACGCACTGTTTGTCGGCGACCACCACGCCACGCCGGGGCCGTACTACCAGAACACTGCGATCCTCGGCCGGATGCTGGCGGAGTGGGGGGATCGCCCCGCGGGCGCTCTCTACCTGCTGCCGCTCTGGCACCCGCTGATCGTCGCCGAGCAGGTCGGGACGCTGGCCAGCGTGATGGAGGGCCGGTTCATCCTCCAGTGCGCGATCGGGCCGGCCGACAACCAGTTTCCGGCCATGGGCGTCCCGGCTCGTCAGCGGCCGTCGCGGTTCGAACAGTCGCTGTCGATCCTGCGCCGGCTCTGGGCCGGGGAGACGGTGACGACGGAAGGCGAGAACGACCGCTTCGAACTGCACGAGGCGCGGGTCGCGCCCTGCCCGCCGGCGCCGGTCGAGGTCTGGATCGGGGGCTCGGCGCCGCCGGCGATCGACCGCGCCGCGCGCCTGGGCGACGGCTGGCTGGCGGCGCCCGGTCTGGCGCCGGAGCAGGCGGCGGAGCAGCTCCTGCTCTACCGGGAGGCCTGCGAACGCCACGGTCGTCCGGTCGGTGTGTGCGCCGTCCGGCGCGACATCTACGTCGGCGAGACGGCTGCCGAGGCCGAGGCCCTGGCGGGGAAGATGATCGCTCGCGGCTACCGGGGCTTCCCGCCGGAGGCGCTGATCACAGGCGATGCGGAGCGGGTCGCGGCTGCCTTCGCGGAGCTTGCCGCGATGGGGTACGACGAGGTCGTCGTGCGTCACCTGGTGCAGGACCCGGCACGGGTGCTCGATTCGATCGGGCGTCTGGCCGAAGTCAGGGAGAGGCTGGGCGGTTAGCGGCGCGGTACGTCTTCGGGGAACGGTTCCAGACCCTCGTCGAGCTCCACGCCGATGCTCCGCAGAGCCATCGACACCATGCGGTACTGGCCGACGGTGAAGATCAGGTCGATCATCTGCTGGTCGCTGTAGCGGGCCTTCAGGAAGGCCCAGGTGCGCTCGGAGATCGCCGAGCGCCGGTGCAGTTCGGTCGCGGCGCGCAGGAGGTAGCGCTCGAAGCTGCTCCAGGGCCCGGCGTTCTCGCCCACTGCGATGTTGCGGATCTCCTCGTCGGTCATCCCGGCCGCCTTCGCGGCGCGGCTGTGGTGCCCCCATTCGTACTCGGCCTCATTGAGCCAGGCGGTGCGCAGAATGACCATCTCGCGGTCCCGGTCGGGCAGGGTGCTTCCGCGCAGGATGTAGCCTCCGAAGGGCCCCCAAGCCTCCATCAGCGGCGGGTGATGGGAGAGGGTGCGGATCAGGTTGATGCTCTCAACGCCTTCGGCCGGTGGGATTCGGGGCCCGGTTTCGCGTCTCTGCCGCTGGGCCGAGAGCGAAGCGGCCACGAGTGCCAGTACGAGGACGGAGATGGTGGCTTTGCGGATGGCGTGCGTCTTCATTGGGCGTCCTCCCTGATCTGCTGTGAGACGAGTGTCCGGTGACTATAGCTTCGGAAAGCGTTGGATCCGGCTCAGCTTCGGCGGGCCGCCGCGGTCACAAAGCCCGAGTACTTGGGCTGGTCGATGGCGATCTGGTTGACCACGGTGGCGCGCAGGTGCTCGTGGAGGCGGGTGTCGTCGAGCGCGATGGCCTCGTCGCGGATCGCGTGGACCAGCTTCCAGCGCAGGTCGAGCAGCGAGCCGTCGGCGTCGAGCAGACGGCGGAGCCGCTCGTGTTCGCTGCGACGGTGTTCGGCGCCGAAGTGCAGGTCCCGGTACACGATGTCGAGCGCGTTGCCGGCAACGAGGGCGTGGAATCGGGTGCGTCCCGTGGTTTCGCCTCTCACCGGGCCGTGCAGGAAGTCGCGGGTCGCTCCGACAAGTTCCTCGAGCCGCGGCATGTCGGGGTCGGGGAGCTGTTCCGGAGGTGCGACCAGTTCGACCGGCCCCGGAATCAGCAGGTTCACGCAGTCGACCTGGCACTCGGTGGTGCGCCGTCCGATCGTCACCCGCTCGACGGAGCGGTCCATGCCCTGGCGGTAGGCTTCAGTCATGCCGAGGGTCGAGACGGCCCACCAGTAGGACCCGAACACCTGCCAGTACTCGACCCGGCTCAGGTCGACCCGGTTCCCGCTCGTCGCCTCGTAGCCGGCGAAGAGGTCCTCGTAGGTGCCGAAACCGCCAACCGGCAGCTCAGGGCCGGCGCCGTACCGCCAGGAGTTCGTACAGATCCAGCCCAGGTCGCGCATCGGGTCGCCGATATGGGCGATCTCCCAGTCGAGCACGGCGACGACGCCGGTTTGGTCGATCATCAGGTTGCCGTTGCGGAAGTCGTTGTGAACAAGGGTCTGTTCGGTCGACTCGGGAAGGTTTTCGGTGAGCCAGCGTCCCGTGAAGTCGATCATCGGCTGGGGCGTCTCCAGGGCCTCGTAGCGGCCGCGGGTCTGCTCGATGAAGTCGGCGGCGCTCAGGCGTGCGAGGTCGCGGTCGAGTCCGTGTGCTTCGAGGTCGATGCTGTGCAGTCGGCCAAGGATCTCGCCGCACTGACGGGCCAGCTTGGGGCGGACTTCGGCGAGGTCGGGCGAGCGGACGATCCGCGCACCCAGTGCGATGCCGTCGAGCCACTCCATGACGAAGCCGCCCCCAAGATCGTCGCCCGGCTCCAGGATGTAGAAGACCTCGGGCTCTGGGATGCCGTTGCTTCGGGCGACGTGCATCAGCTTCGCCTCGATCCGGAGTCCGGGCGCGCTGCGCTCGACGGCCCGGGCTTCTTGCTCCTCGCCGCCCTGGGATCGCCGGAGCGCGAGCTGCCTGGGCCCGTCCGCGGTCTCGATCCGGAGACGGTAGGTCTCCTGGCTGGCGCCGCCTGAGAGCCTCTCGACCGCCGCCAGCCGTTCGCAGCCCGCGATCTCGCGTTGCAGCACGCGTTCCAGGCGGCCCTCGAACGTGTTGCTCGCGTAGCCACCGTTACCGCCGGCAACCGGGGCGAGCAGGTAGATCTCGTCGCCGTCGCCGAGCGGCCGGTCGCGGTTCGTCTCGAGCGGGCAGCGCTCCCCGTTGATCATCAGCGTGTCTCGCAGGTGGGGCGAGTTCTCGATCGCCTCGGAGAGCGGGACAGCGGCTCGGTCGGCGGCGGGAAGGAGCTCGCCCAGGGTGGCGCCGGGCGTCAGCCGGAACGTGCGGTCGACGTCGTGCCAGCCGCCGCCGATCCGGCCGCGAATCAGGACCCGGACGCGGATCCTCGTTCCCGAACGGGGTCGAACCAGGCTGCGCAGGAGGCCCATCGGGGCGAGAGACCTGAGACCCGAATCAGGCCAGTTGTGAGTCCAGCAACTCGGCCATGCCCAGTTGCTCGGCGCGACTTCGGCTGAGCCGGCCGGTGTCGCGATCCCAGTCCATCGCCTGGTAGTAGTCCCGCTTCAACTGTTCGAGCGGCGCCTGGACGCCAGCGAGCGGACCGGCTTGGAGAAGTCCGTCGCCCTCGCCCTTCATCCGCGCGTGAGGTTGGAAGTCCGCGGGCCGGATCCCCTCGCGGACGTTGAAGGCGTTGCGGAGGTTCTGGATCCGCTCGCCGCAGAGCAGCAGTTCTTTCTGGTCCACGTCCCAGCCGGTCAGGGCGTTGACCATGTCGACCCAGGGCAGTCCACCGGTGAGGCCGGTGAACATGCACAGGCCAAGCCCGTTCAGGGTCTGGTGGCCGTTTCCGTGCGCGGTCATCTCGTCAGGTTCTCCGGGCTGTCGGTCAGTGTTGCGCGGTGGAGTGTACTCCCGCGCCTGGTAACCGGGTTCATCAGGTTGGAGGGGGTCCCGCCGGGCAGGCGACATGTCGGTACCGAAGGCTTCGACCGGCGCTACCGGGCGCTGGTGACCAGGCACTCGACACCCTCTGCCTGGGCGGCGCCCATGAGGCGGTCGTCGAACGCGACGAGGCGAGCAGGCGTTCCCAGCTCATCGGCCAGCAACAGGCAGGAGGCAAGCTGCACCGAATCGCTCGCCCGCAGGGGGTGCCGACGCAGCAGCGTTGCGGCCCTCGTCGTGATCTCCTCGGTGAGTTCGACCACATGGAAGGCCGGGCGCTCGGTGTCGAGAGAGAGCAGGGCGGCTTCGCGCTGTTCGACCCGCATGTCGCCTTCGCGGCAGCGCCGACAGATCGCCGAGACCACCTCGGTCGCCGACAGCCGGCTGATGGCTACGGGTTGTCCGGCCATTGCTTCGATGACCAACTCCGATCCGTCTTCCTCGACGTACCGCTTCACCAGAGCGCTCGCGTCCAGAAACAGCATCAGAACCTGTCGTCTCGTTCCTCGACGATGGTGTCCGCGACCGATCCGCCGCGCACCTGGACCGGTTCGATGGACGGCGCAAGGCGCGCGGTCCCCAGGGTCACGAGTCCTCTGGCTGCGAGGTCGAGGAGCTTCTCCTCCTCGTCCGAGGCGGCCTTCGGCACGGGCCGCAGTTCGGCGACCGGTCGTCCTCGTTCGGTCACGAGAATCACCGATCCCTCGCGCACCCTCCGGAGGTACGTGCCCAACCTTGTCTTGAGTTCTCTTGCTCCAACCGTCACCATGTGACCATTGTAGGCACAAGCGTGACGGTCGGGCAAGAGCAACCTGGGGCTGCTCGTCGGTGAAGCGGGAAGGATAACCGGGCCGAGCCGCGTTTTCGCCCTGCTTGGCGTATCCTCCCGCGCACCATGACGACAGACTCAGTTGAGCCTCAGAGTCTCCGCCTCCCAGGCGCGGGCGGCATCGAGCTGCAGGTCTACGACTACGGCAACGCGGAGGCGCCGCCCCTGGTCCTGCTTCACGGTATGCAGGATCTGGCGATGGCGTTCGAGCCGTTGGCGAACCGGTTCCGCGACCGCTACCGCGTCGTCTCCTTCGACCTGCGCGGCCACGGCGACAGCGGCAAACCCGGCGTGTATGCGCTGCCGCACTTCATCGCCGACCTCCACGCGGTGATCTTCCAGCTCCAGCTCGAGCGGCCGGTGCTGGTGGGCCACAGCCTGGGCGGCCACATCGTGAGCCACTACGCGGCCGTGTTCAACGACGTGCCGAGCGTGGTCGTCAACATCGACGGCGTCGGCGCGCCCTTCCGCGAGAGCGACATGCCGGTCGAGAACCGGCAGCTTCGGCTCCAGAACGGCCACACGAGCCTGCTGCGGCCGGGCGGCCACAAACGGCCGATGATGGATCTCGACGACGCGTGGCGGCTGTACTGCCGGTTCCATCCGGGGCTCGACCACGACCTGGCGCGGCATTTGGTCGAGATCGGCACGACCGAGCACCCCTACGGGGGCTTGCAGTGGAAATGGGACCCGCAGGTGGAGACGACGGGTCTCACCATGTCCTCGCAGCTCGCGGAGGAGCGCTGGCCCTGGGTTTCCTGCCCGGTGCTGGTCGTGACCGGTGGCCGTTCGGCCGAGTTCTACCGCGGCCGCGGCGGTATCGACCACGACACGCCGGCGGCGCCGGAGGAGGTGGAACGCCGCGCCCGCCTGTTCCGCAACGTTCACCACGTCGAGATCCCCGAAGCCGGCCACATGGTCCACTTCGACGCGCCGGAGCGTCTGGCGGAGATCATCGAAGCCTACCTGGAAGCCGGGTAACGGGAGAAACATGGACTTCGAGATCCCCCTGGACATCCGCGACAAGCTGGCCGCGCTCGATGACTTCATCGAGCGCGAGATCAAGCCCCTCGAGCAGCAGGACGACAACATCCGTTTCTTCGATCAGCGCCGCGAGTGGGCGCGGACGGACTTCGACAACGACGGCACGCCGCGGCCCGAGTGGGAGGCTCTGCTGCGGGAGATGAAGCGCCGCGCCGACGCGGCCGGCCATCTGCGCTTCGGCCTGCCGAAGGAGCTCGGCGGCCAGGACGGCTCGAACCTGGCGATGGCGGTGATCCGCGAACACCTGGCGGCCAAGGGCCTCGGCCTGCACAACGATCTGCAGAACGAGTCCTCGATCGTCGGCAACTTCCCGACCGTGATCATGATGCATCGCTTCGGGACGCCCGCCCAGAAAGAGCAGTTCATGGAGGGCATGATGACCGGCGCGGTGAAGATGGGCTTCGGCCTGACCGAGCCGGACCACGGCTCCGACGCGACCTGGCTCGAGACCGCGGCCGTCCGCGACGGCGACGACTGGATCATCGACGGCAGCAAGCGCTTCAACTCGGGCCTGCACGCCGCCACCCACGACCTGATCTTCGCCCGCAGCTCCGGCGATCCCGGTCAGGCCGACGGCGTGACCTGCTTCATCGTGCCCACCGACTCACCGGGCTTCGAGATCCCCTTCATGTGGTGGACCTTCAACATGCCGACGGATCACGCCGAGGTGTCGCTCAGCGCGGTCCGGGTGCCGAACGACGCGATCCTCGGCGAGGAGGGCCGCGGCCTCGCCCTGGCGCAGACCTTCGTCCACGAGAACCGCATCCGCCAGGCCGCTTCCGGCGTCGGCGCGGCTCAGTACTGCATCGACCGCAGCATCGAGTACGCCCGCGAGCGGACGGTCTTCGGCAAGCCGCTATGGCTGAACCAGGCGATCCAGTTCCCGCTCGCCGAACTTCAGACCGAATGCGAGATGGTCCGCAACCTCGTTTACAAGACCGCCTGGGAACTCGACCAGCAGCACCACATGGAAGTCACCGACAAGGTCTCCATGTGCAACTACCGCGCGAACCGCCTCGTCTGCAACGCGGCGGACCGCGCCATTCAGACCCACGGCGGCATCGGCTACACCAGGCACATGCCGTTCGAACACATCTACCGCCACCATCGGCGGTATCGCATCACCGAAGGCTCCGAAGAGATCCAGATCCGCCGCGTCGCGGGGATCATGTTCGGCAAGAAGGCGAAGCGGTAGTGATCCAGGGCACGGCCACCAAGGCGGGCATCGCGGACCTTCGGGCCGGCATGCGGGCCGATCTGGCGGCGCTGGAACTGCGCCTGACCAAGTAACTGCATCGTCAGACGGCAATCCTCGCCGGCCTCGTGGCGGCAGCCGCCGCACTCTTGCGGGTGCTCGGATGAGCGCCAAGGTCCCAGGTTGCGAGCCCTGCCGCGGGCCGGCACCCGCTCGAGAGCGCGACCGCGAACGCTTCGTGGAACGGGAAGCCGACGAACGCCGGCGGGAAGTTGTTGCCAGGCTGCGCGGGCTGAAGTTCGAGTCTCCGTCGGAGGGAACGACGCTCGACATTCTGCGCGACCTGAGGACCTGATCGTCGTCGACGCTTCGGTCGGGATCAATGGTCCGTGGCCGGCGAGCCGCTGGTCGAAAAAGCGGAGTCCTTCTCTCTCCCGCTTGGTGGTCTGCCGGCTGCCCGGGCTGCTCAGCTACCTGGCGCGCGCCCCGGCTGTCGTCTCGGTCGAGGCTTACGCGCGGTCGCTCCGGTTTGGTGAGAGCGACGCGCGCTCGGCAGCCGGGCGGCGTGGCCGGGGTTGCGGCCGCGGCGATGAGCTACGGCCGGCCGGAGGGTTCCGCCGCCGACGATTGTCAGCGGCGATCTTCGCCCCCTCGCGCGCGATCTCGGTGCGTTCTTCGGGGCTGAACGTGCGTTCGAGAAGACTGTTCCAGGGATGGCGTCCGCTCATCGGTCAGGTCCTTGCTCGTCGGAGCCTTCGAGACTCAGTTCGTGGAGGTGCTCGTCATAGAGCGCGTCTGCGCGGTGAACGCGATCACGGTAGAAGCGGTCGTCGCTCGTCTTGTGACCGCCGATGAGGAGGATAGCGGATCGCCGAGGGTCGAAGGCGTAGAACACACGAATGGGAGGACGTGTAGCGACCCGGAGTTCCCGCATGTGAGAGTGACGCGAGCTCTTCACGGCGGAAGAGTAGGGGAAGCCTAGCCGGACGCCTTCGCGGATGAGAGCGGCCACGGAGTTCGACGTGGCGCGTTGATGAGCGGGGGTCAGAGTGTCCCACCAAGCCTCGAACTCGTTGGTGTATTCGACGGAAACGGGCAGTTGGTTCAAGCGGATGTCTCGAATGTAGAAGCTGGGGTGTTGCAAGTTGTATTGGTCCGTCGCTCACCCGCTCGATGGCCGCGCCCAACATGACCAGACTCCCAAGCGGGGCGCTCAGGGACTTTATGGCCCCGACAGTGGAGGAGCCAAGGGGCAGTGCGAAGCTGGGCTGCGTCTCGGTGGGGGAAGAAGGCGTGGGTGATCAACCTCCACTCGAAGACGTTGCGAAGCTGCGCCGAGCGGCCCAGATACCACTTGGCCCCGGCCGTCTGGGCGGTAACCGCTCCGGGAGGCGCACCCTCAGATCGAGGACGCCAAGCGCCTGAACGGGGAGGCTGGTGGTGGTCGCCTGGTCAAGGCTCTCTGAGACGATCAGGAGCCGGCCGCCCCAAGAACTTCGCCCCACGCAGCGCGCCTTTCTGCTTCGCGGCGCAGTTTCTCAAGGGCAGCGGCCGCATCTGCGGATTCCCCGAAGGCCCCCACTAAGTCGCCGCCGCCGTCGGCCGATGCGTCACGCAAGATCGCCTCGGCTTCTTTCAGGGCTGCGATCGCAGCGTCGCGGGCCTCAAGGGCAGCGGCGAAGGCATCGCCCAGCCGTTCGGCGGCGTCGGCTGCCTCGAGGCTGCGGGCGAAGGCCGCAGCAGTCGTCTTCGGTGCCGTGTCGCGGGCTTCGTGAACAGCTTCTAATCCTAGTTATTGGAACTTGACCCACCCCCAGGAACCCGCCCCGTGAACCAGCTCCAACGCGCCGGCGACGACGGACTCTCCACCGGCGACGTGAAGCGCATCGGCGCCGCCCTCGAAGCCTCGATCGCACCCAACACCGCCAAGGCCTACCGGGCGGCGCTTGACCGCTTCGCGGCCTGGCTGGACGGCCGGCCGGTGACGGATACGACCGTCGCGGCCTACGTCGCCGCGCTGATGGACGACGGCTACGCGCCGGCGACGATCAGGCAGGCCGCGGCCGCGATCGGCGCCGGCGCCCGGGCGCAGGGTCAACCGGATCCTCGAGGACCGCTCGCGCGCCAGGCGCTTGCCGGCGCGGTCCGCCACAACGCCGGCGAAGGCCGGGGCCAGGTCGCGGGTCTCCGCCGCGAGGACGCGCTCGCCGCGGCCGCCGCGGCCGCGGCCCAGGGAACGACTTCCGGACTCCGCGACGCGGCGCTCCTGCGCACGATGAGCGACGCCCTGCTCCGGGCCTCCGAAGTCGCCGCCATCGGAACCGCCGACCTCGAGCGCGAAGGCGACGGCAGCGGCCGCCTGGCCATCCGCCGATCGAAGACCGACCAGGAGGCCGAGGGAGCCGTCTGCTACCTGACGCCGGCGACGACGGCGGCGCTCGATGCCTGGCTTGCCGCCGCGGCCGCGGCGTGGACCTCGAGCGGCCGCTTCGAAGGGCCGATCTTCCGGCGCGTCACCAGGTCCGGGGCCGTCTCCGGACACGCGCCGCTGACGACCAGCGCGGTCCGCGCGATCGTCCGCAAGCGGGCCGCGGCCGTCGGCGTCGAGGGAGCCTCCGGACACAGCTGCCGGGTCGGCAGCGCGCAGTCCCTCATCGAGCGGGGCGCCAGCACCGCCGCCGTGGCCATCGCCGGACGCTGGAAGGACCCCGGCATGGTGGTCCGCTACGCCAAGGCCCAGGAGGCCGGCCGCGGGGCGGTGAAGGCGTACTTCGGCGGGAAGTAGATCCCCGGGCCGGCAGGTCCTCTAGCAGTCCACCTCGTCGCCGTTGGCGTAGCAACTTGGGAAGCCGTCGCTACCGTCGGGGGGTCGCCAGGTCCAGCGGCCGTGCTTCTTGTCGTCCACGTACGGACCTTCTTCCACCGCCCCGCTGGGGTATCGCACGGTCCAGCGGCCGTGCTTCTTGTCGTCCACGATCGGGCCTTCATACACTGACCCGTAGGCGGATCGCAGGGTCCAGTGGCCGTGTTTCTTGTCGTCCACGTAGGGGCCCTCCTCGACCGCGCCGCTCGCCCGCCGGATCACCCAGTGACCGTGCCTCTTGCTGTCCACGTTCGGACCTTCGTACACCGATCCGTCGGCGAGTCGCTCGGTCCAGTGGCCGTTCATCCTGCCGTCCACGTACGGACCTTCTCCCACCGTCCCGTCGGCCCATCGCCGGGTCCAGTGGCCGTGCCTCTTGCCGTCGCGCAGTTCGCCTGTGTCCGAAGTGGACGCCGGGTTGCCGTCGTCGTCGGTGTAGCTCCAAGTCCATTCCCCCGGGCCGCTGGCTCGGCCATTCGAGCAGCCGCCGGTCCAGGTGATTCTCAGGTCCGCAACAAGGCTCAGATTCCAGATGAAGCACCCCGGCTGGTTCGCGACCTCCATCCAGCAAGATGAGCGGGTTGCCTTGCCTGCGCAGGTGTCTTCCAGCCGAATACCAGCCGGAAGGCCACTCCCCTCAGTGACTGGAGCTTCGGCGCCGGTGGCCGTGGCGGCAGGCACCTCAGGAGCGCTCTCAGGCCGGCCAGGCGCAGCGCCGCCAGCCGTCCCGGCAGGCGAGGCGGCCGCAAAGTCGTAGTCGATGTTCCAGCGCCCCAGCACCGGATCGTCCTCGTGCCAGGCCAGCACGAACGCGATCTCGCGCCGCTCCTCGCCCGGCTCCACGCTGCTGACTACATGGATCGTCATCAGGGGGCCGGTCCAGACGACCTGCTTGCCGTAGTTGCCCAGTCCGTCCCAGTTGTCGCAGGGCGGCCAGGCCGACTCCACGTTGAGGTGGGCGCTCAGGTAGTCCAGCACCTTGCCGGAGTAGTTGGCCACCACGAGCTCCACGCGCCAGACGTCGAGGGGCTGGCCGTGGTTGGGTTGCAGCCTGGCGTACTCCTCCGCCGAATGGCGCTCCTCGCGGATGCGGCAGGTCGCGCCGCCGGCATCGATGACCCGCGCCGTCGCCGACAGCTGGACGCCGTCCTTGTTGTAGAGGGTCTCGGCTGCGGCCGGTCCCGTGGCCAGCAGCAGTACGGCGCAGGTCAGGCAGGTGGCTCTCATGAGGGGGCTCCCCGGTCCGTGGCTCGGTCTTGCCGATTCTTGCAGACCCTGCGGCCGCGCGGCCCAAACCGGCCGCCGCGGTCGGCGACACGTTCCACCTATCGAAGGTTGGGCGGACTCTGCCTGCCTGCTTACGAGGCTTACTCCAGAATCGCCTGGTAGGTGAGCCTCCGGCTCAGCGACCGGACGTCCGGCCGCCGCGGGCCGAAGTGCTGGATCATGCCGACGAAGACGAGGTCTTCCTTGGGGTCGATCCAGAACCAGGTGCCGGCGGCGCCGCCCCAGTAGTACTCGCCCTTGGAGATGCCGTCGGCGGCGACCGGGTCGAGGACGACGGCGAAGTCGAGGCCGAAGCCGGTGCCGGGGGACATCTCCTTGAGTTCGCGGGGGAGGTGGTTGAGGTGCATCAGCTTGACGGTCGAGGGCGCGAGGATGCGGACGCCGTCCAGTTGTCCGCCGTTGAGCAGCATCTGGCTGAAGCGCATGTAGTCCATCGTGGTCGACACGAGACCGCCGCCGCCGGAGAGGAAGGCGGGCGGGTCGAGGTAGCTGCGGCGGCCGCCGAAGCCCTCCTGGGCCAGCAGGTTGCCGTCCTCATCGTGGGTGTAGACCTGGGAGAAGCGCTCGGCCTTGTCGGCGGCGACGTGGAAGGCCGAGTCGTTCATGCCCAGCGGTCCGAAGACTCGCTCATTGAGGAACTCATCGAACTTCTGGCCGGAGAGCACCTCGACCAGGTAGCCCTGGACGTCGACGGCGACGCTGTAGTGCCACATCGAGCCGGGCTGCTGCCGAAGCGGGATCTTGGACAGCTTGTCGACCATGTCCTTGAGCGTCGAGTTGTTGTCGAGGACGTTCGCCTCGTTGTACAGCGCGTCGACCTGGGACTGGGAGAAGATGCCGTAGCTGAGGCCCGCGGTGTGCGCCATCAGTTCGCGGATGGTCATCGGGTGGTCGGCCGGCTCGGTGATCGGCTGGCCGTTCGGCCCATCCTCCTTGGCGACCACCAGCCCCTCGAACTCGGGGATGTACCGGTGGACCGGGTCGGAGAGCCGGAACTTGCCCTCCTCGTAGAGGATCATCAGGGCGACGCCGGTGATCGGCTTGGTCATCGAGTAGATGCGGAAGATCGTGTCCTCGCCCATCTCTACGCCGGCTTCGATGTCCTGGTGCCCGAAGGTGCCGAAGTGGGCGACCTTGCCGTGGCGGGAGATCATCGTGGTGATGCCGGCAAGCAGGCCGTCGTCGACGAGACCCTGCATGGCGTCGTTGAGGCGTTCGAGCCGCTCGCTCGACAGGCCGACGCTCTCGGGCGTGACGCTCGCCAGATCGCGCGGTCCCTGGACCGGAGTGTCGGCGCGAGTCTGGTCACAGGCTGTGAGACCAAGGCTCAGGAAAGCGACCGCAAGGAGCGCGGTCAGTAGGCGGGGCAGCGTGGCGACACGAGTCATGGGTATCTTCCTCGACTGGCAGGTGAGTTGGGATTTGCGGGAACCGCGCATCCTACCAGTCGCCGGCGCTCGGATGGCGCTCGGATGGCGCTCGGTTGAGGCGGCCGCTGCTACGATTGGTGGCTCCCGATGGAGAAGACGATCGACAGGCCGAAGCTGGCGCGGGACATCATGGTGACCAAGCTGGTCACGCTGCACTCGCGGACCCACGTCTACGACGGCATTGCGGCCCTGCTGCGGCACCGCATCACCGGCGCGCCGGTGATCGACGAGCGGCATCGCTACCTCGGCATGCTGTCCGAGAAGAGTTGCCTCACGGTGCTTACCGTGACCGCCCGCGCCGCCGACGAACGCGGTCTGGCGCGGAGCCGCGGTACGCGGGCGCGAGACTTCATGGCCACACGCCTGGTGACCCTCAAGGCCGGCATGTCGGCTCTCGACGCGATCGCCCTGCTGCTCAAGAACCGGATTTCGGGCGCGCCGGTGGTCGATCGGAACGGTCGGTTGGTGGGAGTCTTCTCCGAGAAGTGCTCGATGGACGTCCTGCTCGGGCTGGCCTATGACCAGTTGCCGGCGGCGCCGGTCGACGCCTTCATGAACACCGACTTCGGTCGCGTGATCGACGGTTCCGAGCCGCTGCTCGAGGTGGCCCAGCGCTTCCTGGATACGCCGTACCGGCGCCTGCCGGTGGTCCGGGACGGCACGCTGGTGGGCCAGGTCAGCCGCCGTGACGTGCTCGCCGCCTCGCACCACCTGACCTCGGCGCTCGACGGGCGGCGCTCGATTCTGCGCGAACGCAGCAGCGAACTCGGCCTGGAGGATCTGGCGGCGCCGGACGAGGAAGGCGAACCCGGGGACTTCGAACTCGACTCGACCGACGCGTCGGCCTTCATGGACCGCAAGGCGCGCACGATCTCCGAGGACACCGACCTTCTGGCCATCGCCCGCATCTTCAAGAGCACGCCCTACCGCCGGCTGCCGGTGCTCCGGGGCCGCAGGCTGGTCGGGCAGATCAGCCGCCGTGACGTGCTCACCGCCACCCACGGCCTCCTCGTGAAGGCGCCCCAGCCGGGCCAGGCGCTGCTCTACCTGAGTGCCGTGGTCGATTCCGGCGAGCGGCCCTCCCTGTCCTGATCCTGAACGTTGCTGCCTGGGCCGCGATAGGTTCGGTCCCTCGGTTCCCCGGCTAGGAAGACTGGAAGGAGAAGGCATGTCCCAGTTGAGTGTGGGTCTTTCGTCCTGGAGGCGTCTGTTCGGCTTCGGCCTGCCCGTTCTGGTAGCTCTCTCGGCGGCGGCTGCGCCCCTGGCGGCTGCCGACGACGAGGAGGAAGAGCCGAAGCTCGTCGAACCGGCGCCGCCGCGGCCCGACGACGAGGGCGAGGGTCCCTTCGACCGCCTGATCCTGCGCGGCGTGACCCTGGTCGACGGCACCGGCGCGCCTCCCTCGGGGCCGGTCGACATCGTCATCGAGGGCAACCGGATCGAGGAGATCAAGAGCGTCGGGATGCCCAACACCGAGATCGACGAGGACAAGCGTCCCAAGGACGCCGACCGCGAATTCGATCTCACCGGCTCGTGGGTGTTGCCGGGGCTGGTCGATCTGCACGCTCATACCGGCGGCGTGCCGAAGGCGCCCGCCGCGGAGTACGTCTACAAGCTGTGGCTGGCGCATGGCGTCACGACCGTCCGCGGCGTGCCCACCGGGCCCCTGGACTGGGACCTGAGCGAGAAGGAGCGTAGCCAGAACAACGAGATCACGGCGCCGCGCATCGTGTCCTATCAACGCCCCGGCGGCGGCAAGGCGTGGAAGGACCGCGACATCCGCACTCCCGCCGACGCGCGGGAGTGGGTGCGCTATGCCCACGACAAGGGCGTGGACGGATTGAAGCTCGGCGCCTACCCGCCGAAGATCATGGCGGCTCTGATCGACGAGGCCGGCAGCCTGGGCATGGGATCGACGGCCCACCTCGACCAGATGGGCGTGGCGCACATGAACGCCCTCGACGCCGCCCGCCTCGGGCTGGTGGGGATGACCCACTTCTACGGCCTGTTCGAGTCGATGTACGACGGCGCCGACGTGCAGCCCTGGCCGGCGCAGATGAACTACGCGGACGAGCAGTTCCGCTTCGGCCAGGTGGCGCGCCAGTGGCGCCTGGTCGAGCCCGGCGGCGAGCGCTGGAACGCCCTGCTCGACGAGTTCCTCGAGCTCGACTTCTTCATCAACCCGACGATGACGATCTACTCGGCCGGCCGCGACGTGATGCGGGCGCGCAACGCCGACTGGCACGCCGACTACACCCTGCCCGCGCTCGCCGAGTTCTATGCTCCCAGCCGCGAGGACCATGGCTCCTACTGGTACGACTGGACCACTTGGGACGAGGTGGCGTGGAAGAACTTCTACCGGGTGTGGATGCAGTTCCTCAACGAGTACAAGAACCGCGGCGGCAGGGTGACGATCGGTTCGGACTCCGGGTTCATCTACCAGACCTACGGTTTCGGCACGATCCTGGAACTCGAACTGCTCCAGGAGGCCGGCTTTCATCCGCTGGAGGTGATCCGCTCGGCGACCATGTACGGCGCCGAGGAGCTGACCCGGGCCAGCGGCGCCGAGATGGAGTTCGGCATCGTGCGCGAGGGCATGCTGGCCGACCTGCTCGTAGTCAATGAGAACCCGGTAGCCAACCTCAAGGTGCTCTACGGCACCGGCGCCGTGCGGCTCAACGACGACACCGGCCGCCCCGAGCGCGTCGGCGGCGTGCGCTACACGATCAAGGACGGGATCGTCTTCGACGCGAAGGCCCTGCTCGCCGACGTGGCGGATATGGTAGCCGCCGCCAGGATGCAGTCGGAGAGCCCGTTGCAGGAGACGGCGGGAGGAGCGCGGCCTTAGTGGCCTGAGCGAAACTCAGTGGCCTGACGTCCGCCCGCCCGAACAGACCGAGAACATGGAGAACCCCCCCCAAATGAGACAGACATTCGTGAAACAGACACTCGTGAAGCACACACTCGCATTCCTGCTCGCCGCCGCCCTGATCGCCGCGCCGCTTTCCGCCGGTGGCGAAACCGAGGTCCTCGCCGACGTGGTCTACGGCCACAAGATGGGCATGGCCTTGACCTTCGATGCGCTCGTGCCGGCCGACCAGAACGGCGCCGGAGTGCTGTTCATGGTCAGCGGCGGCTGGTTCTCCCGCTGGTCCGACCCGCAGGCCATCGTGTCCGGTGACAGTCGCCGCGCCGGTGCGATCGGCGATCTCCTGGACAACGGCTACGCCGTGTTCATGGTCCGCCACGGCTCGGCCCCGTTGTTCAAGGTGCCGGAGGCGGTCGCCGACGTGCGCCGCGCAGTCCGCTACGTCCGCCTCCACGCCGACGACTTCGGCGTCGCCCCGGACCGGTTGGGTGTCACCGGCGGCAGCGCCGGCGGCCACCTGTCCCTGATGCTCGGCAACGCATCGGACGAGGGGAATGCGGAGAGCAACGATCCCATCGAGCAGACCGGAAACCGCGTCGCTGCGGTCGTCGCCTACTTCCCGCCGGTCGACCTGCAGGGGCTTACCGGCCCGAACGAGCGCTTCCCGGCCCTCGATTTCGACGCGGAGAAGGCGACCGCCATCTCACCCGTCCTGTTCGTCAGCGAGGACGATCCGCCGACCCTGCTGATTCACGGTGACCAGGACCAGCTCGTGCCGCTCAACAACAGCGAACGGATCAAGGCCGCCTTCGACGAGGCGAACGTGACCTCCAAGCTGGTGGTGATCGAGGGCGCCGCCCACGGCTTCCGCGGCGAGGACAGCCAGCGCGCCGCGAGCGCGCTGGTCGCCTGGTTCAACGAGCACCTTGGGGTGTCGGGGGATTGAGCCAGGCTGCTCGGCAGACTGCCTGTTCCGGCGTCGGCTACGACCCGAGCAGAGAGACCAGGTCGCTGTTCGCAACCCGGCGCACCGCCCGCGCATCAGCGGTCAGCCACTCGCCGCCTGCGAGCGAGGCCAGCGCCAGGTAGACCGCGTCGTATCCGGATAGCCGCCAGCGGCCTGCGAAGTCGGCCGCAAGAGCCAGGAGTTCATGTCCGTTGCCCATCCGCGTCATGCCGAGCGCTTCGACCAGAGAAAGCGCCTCCTTGACCTTTGATGGAGTGCTCCCAGGCAGGCGGCAGAGAACGGCGAGCAACTCGTTCATGAACAGATCCGGGACCAGATAGCGAGACGGATTCTCCTCGATCTCTCCGAGAACGCGTTCGGCCTCTGCTACCAAGGGCTCGCTGGTCACGAACCACTTGATCGCGACCGACGCGTCTACGACGATCACGACCGGAGGTCGCGAAGCATGTCGAGCGTCGTGCCTCTGGCCGGCGACTCGAACTTCAACCCGCGGAGTTTGGCGACCACTTCACGCCGCCGCTCATCGGCTTCTCGGTCGACGAAGCGCTCCTGGTAGTCCTTCAGACTGACGAGGGCTGCCGCCGGCGTCCGGCGACGGCAGACGAGAATCGGGTCCCCGTGCCGCTCGAGGTGGTCGAGTACCTTGCCGAGACTCTGACGAAGTTGCAGGGCGTTCACCGTTCTCATGACAGTTCATGGTATCCGACTTGTGCAGTTTGGTGTCAAGTGTCAGGAGGTCAGAACCTCCAGCTCGCCGTTCCCATACCGGGCGCGCAGGACCTTCTTGTCGAACTTGCCGACGCTGGTCTTCGGCACCTCGTCGATGAAAGTCCAGCGCTCGGGGACCCACCAGCGGGCGACCCGCTCGGCGAGGTAGCTCCGGAGTTCGCCGGGGTCGGCGTCGGCGCCGGCGTTGAGCACCACGCAAGCGAGAGGGCGTTCGTCCCAGCGGTCGTCCGGCACGCCGACGACGGCGGCTTCGGCGACGGCGGGGTGGCCCATCAGCTCGTTCTCAAGGTCGACCGAAGAGATCCACTCGCCGCCGGACTTGATCACGTCCTTGGCCCGGTCGGTGATCTGCATGAAGCCGAACCGGTCGATCGAGGCGACGTCGCCGGTGCGGAGCCAGCCGTCATGGAACTTCTCGGGGTCGTCGTCCAGGTAGTACGAGGCGGTGATCCAGGGACCGCGGATCTCGATCTCGCCGACCGCCTCGCCGTCCCAGGGCATGACCTCGCCGGCGTCGTTCGTGATCCGGACTTCGACGCCGGAGATGATGCGGCCGGTCTTGACCCGCCAGTCGACCTCTTCTTCGCGGGGCGTGCCGCGTGGGGGAATCGCCATCGCCGCGAGTGGCGAGGTCTCGGTCATTCCCCAGCCCTGGATGATGTCGACGCCGAATCGGTCGCGGAACCCTTCGATCAGGGAGCGCGGCACGGCCGAACCGCCGCACAGGACCGCGCGGAAGGAGGAGAAGTCGACCTCGTGGCTCTCCGAGTAGCGCAGGACGTCGTTCCAGATCGTCGGCACCGCGCCGGAGAGGGTCGGCCGGTGCTCGGCGATGATCCGGCACAGCGGTTCGGCCTGCAGAAAGCGGTCGGGCATCACGAAGTCGGCGCCGGTGAACCAGCCGACGTGGGGCAGACCCCAGGCGTTGGCGTGGAACATCGGCACGATCGCCAGGATGCTGTCCTGCTGGCTGATGCCCAGCGCGCCGCCCGAGGCGACGCCGAGGGCGTGCAGGAAGGACGACCGGTGGCTGTAGGCGACGCCCTTCGGGTTGCCGGTGGTGCCGCTCGTGTAGCACATGGCGCACGCCGCCCGCTCGTCGATATCCGGCCAGTCGAAGGTGGTCGGTTGGCCTTCGAGCAGATCGTGGTAGCGGTGAATCGTGGCGCCTCCCGCGGCCAGCGCCGAGGCGTCGCCGTCGCCGACCACGATGAAGTGCTCCACCGTGGTCAGGTCGGCCACGATCCGGCCCAGCAGCGGAATGAGGGAATCGTCGACGATCACGACCCGGTCCTCGGCGTGGTTCGTGACGTAGGTCAACTGCTCCGGGAACAGGCGGATGTTCAGGGTGTGCAGGACGGCGCCCATGCACGGGATGGCGAAGTAGGCCTCCATGTGCTCCTGGTTGTTCCACGCGAAGGTGCCGACGCGGTCGCCCGGTTCGATGCCCAGCCCCTTCAGCGCGTGGGCGAGCTGCGCGGCGTGGTCGGCGACCTCGGCGTAGGCGCCGATCCGCGCGCCGTCCTCCTGGCAGGTGATCACGCGGCTATCGGCGTAGACCCGGCGGCCGTGGTCGAAGATCATGCGGATCGTCAGCGGGAAGTCCATCATCGTGCTGTCGGTCATGGCGGCTCCTGAGGTCGCGAAATGTGGAAGCGGTACCTTAGCGACTTCCAGGAGCCCGCGTAGACTCCGTCCGTGGACCCCGTAAGGCTCGAACTGTTCTCCAATCGGTTCGCGGCGATTGCGTCCGAGATGGGCGTGATGCTGCAGCGGACCGCGATGTCGGTGAACATCAAGGAGCGGCTCGACTTCTCGTGCGGCCTGCTCGATGCTTCTGGCCGGCTGCTGGTCAACGCGCCCCACATTCCGGTGCATCTGGGCGCCCTCGGCGAGTGCGTGCGCGGTGTCGCCGCCGAGCTCGAACTCGGCCCCGGCGATGTCGCGGTCACGAACCATCCCGGCTACGGCGGGTCCCACCTGCCGGATATCACGGTGATCGCCCCCGTTCACGTGGACGGCCGGCTGATCGGCTACGTGGCGAACCGGGCCCACCACGCCGAGCTCGGCGGCATTCGCCCCGGCTCGATGCCGCCGAAGGCGGCGAACCTGGCCGAGGAGGGGGTCGTCATCGCGCCGCAGCGCCTGGTGCGGGCGGGCGAACCCCGGTGGGATGAGATGGAGGCGCTGCTGCGCCGCGGGCCTTCGCCGTCCCGTTCGGTGGCCGAGAATCTCGCCGACCTCGGCGCGGCGGTAGCGGCGAACCGGCGTGGAGCGGCCGCGCTTCAGCAGCTCGCGGCGGACCACGGCGAGGACGAGGTGCGCCGCTACATGACGGCGCTCTACTCGCGCGCCGCCGAGCGCATGCGCGTCGCCCTCGAGGAACACACGCAGAGCGCCGGGCGCCAGTCCTTCCACGCTCTCGAACGGCTTGACGACGGCTCGCCGATCGAGGTCGAGGTGACGATCGAGGGCGGTTCGGCGCGGATCGACTTCACCGGCAGCGCCGCGACCCATCCGGGCAACCTGAACGCCACCCCGGCCATCGTCCGTAGCGCCACGATCTACGTGCTGCGGCTGCTGATCGGGGCGCCGCTGCAGCTCAACGAGGGGCTGCTCGAGCCGGTGGAGATCGTGATCCCCCGCGGCATGCTGAACCCGGAGTTCTCGGCCGACCCGAGGCGCTGTCCGGCGGTGGTCGGGGGCAACGTCGAGACGAGCCAGCGGGTGGTCGACACGCTGCTGCGGGCGCTCGGACTCTGCGCCTGCGGGCAGGGCACGATGAACAACACGCTGTTCGGCGACGACACCTTCGGGTACTACGAGACGGTCGGCGGGGGCGCCGGCGCCGGTCCCGGCTTTGCCGGCGCCAGCGGTGTCCACACCCACATGACGAACACGCGGATCACCGATCCGGAAGTGCTGGAGCATCGCTATCCCGTGCGTCTCGAGCGGTTTGCCCTGCGTCCGGGGTCGGGCGGGGCCGGCAGGTACCCGGGCGGCGACGGTCTTCGGCGTGAGTTGCGCTTCCTGACCCGGCAGCAGGTCTCGGTACTTGGCCAGCACCGGGTGGAGCGGCCCTTCGGCGCCCTTGGAGGCGAGTGCGGAACCGCCGGCCGCGCCCGTATCCTGCGCGCGGCCGGCGGCGTCCGGGAACTGGACTCCGTCGATCAGGCCGACGTCGAGCCGGGAGACCGCCTGGTTCTGGAAACGCCGGGCGGCGGCGGCTGGGGCAGGAAGGAGTCCTGACAGGACGGCGGCGGCCACCGCCGGGTACAATGCGCCCGTCCCGACGCGCGTCGGGAGGGACCCTTGCCAGCCAGCAGTAGAGTCGCGGCGTCTTCGCCGCGCTGATGCGCAGGGTACATGTTGTTTCATGGAGCCAACAGGAGCCGAGTCGATGAGCCAGCCACAGGTTCGAGTGAGCGAAGAGAAGGCGCGGGCGGTCGCCGAGGCATCGCGCCAGAAGGAGTGGAAGAACCCCTCCTTCATGAAGGAGCTGTTCCTCGGCAACTTCCGGTTCGACCTGATCTGCCCCTATCCCACGCGGGACGAGTGGCGCCCGGAGTTCGAGTCCTTCTACTCGGCGCTGACGGACTTTCTATGCTCTGAGGTCGATCCAATCGAGATCGATGTCTCGGAGGACTACCCGGACCATGTGATCGACGGTCTCGCCAAGCTCGGCGCCTTCGGCATGAAGATCCCGACCGAGTACGGCGGGCTCGGCTTCGACCAGGTCGAGTACGCCCAGGTCATGGAGCTGATCGGCGCCTTCGACGGCAACCTGACGGCTCTGCTGTCGGCTCACCAGTCGATCGGTGTGCCGCAGCCGCTCAACCTGTTCGGCACCGAGGAGCTGAAGCGGAAGTACCTGCCGCGCTGCGCGAGCGGAGAGATCTCCGCTTTCGCTCTGACCGAGCCGGAGGTGGGTTCGGATCCTGCCCGCTTGTCGACCACGTCGGTGCTGGACGGCGACTTCTACCTGCTCAACGGCACCAAGCTGTGGTGCACGAACGGCACCAAGGCCGGCCTCCTGGTGGTCATGGCGATGGATCCCGTGACCGAGAAGATCAGCTCCTTTGTCGTCGAAACCGCTTGGGAGGGAGTTTCGGTCGAGCGCCGCTGCCACTTCATGGGTCTCAGGGCACTGGCCAACGGGATCATCCAGTTCGACAACGTGAAGGTGCCGAAGGAGAACCTGATCGGCCAGGAGGGCAAGGGGCTCAAGATCGCCCTGACCACTCTGAACGACGGCCGACTGTCGATCCCCAACAGCTCGGTGGGCGCCGCCAAGTATTGCCTGAAGGCGGTGCGTGAGTTCAGCAGCACGCGGATTCAGTGGGGCGTGCCGATCGGCAAGCACGAGGCGATTGCGCAGAAGATCTCGGACATCGCCGCCTACGGCTTCGCCATGGAGGCGATCGTCAAGCTGGCCAGCCACATGGCGAACAACAAGAAGCTCGACCTGCGGCTCGAGAGCGCGGCCTGCAAGGAGTGGAACACCTGGCGCGGCTGGCAGATCATCGACGAGACGATGCAGGTGCGCGGCGGCCGCGGCTATGAGACCGAGTCCTCCCTGCGTGACCGCGGTGAGGAGCCGGTCGGCATCGAGCGGATGATGCGCGACTTCCGGATCAACCGGATCTTTGAGGGCTCGAGCGAGATCATGCACCTGATCATGGCCCGCGAGGCCGTGGACAAGCACCTGCAAGTGGCGGGCGCCCTGATCGACAAGCGCGCCGGCTTCGGCGCCAAGCTGGCGGCGCTGCCGAGGATCGGTCTCTTCTACGCCTGGTGGTATCCGACGCGGTGGCTGGCGTGGGGTCGCTGGCCCCGCTACGCCGGTTACGGGCGCCATGCCCGGCACCTCCGCTTCATCGACCGCGCCGCGCGCAAGCTGGCGCGGGAGAGCTTCCACGGCATGCTCGTCTACCGCGAGAAGATGGAGCGGCGCCAGATGTTCCTCTTCCGCCTCGTGGACGTGGTCAACGAACTCTTCGCCATGGCCGCTTCGATCTCGCGGGCCCACACCGAGGCGCAGAAGGGCGCCGAGTCAGCCGCACGTTCCGCGGCGCTGTGCGACCTCTTCTGCCGCATGTCGCGGCGGCGCGTGAAGCAGCTCTTCCACGAGCTGTGGCACAACGAGGACGCGCTGAAGTACAGCACCGCGCAGGACGTGATGCAGGGTCGGCATATCGGCCGCGAGGAACTCCTGGCCGCCCTCGATCCGTCGACGCGTCAGGCGCGCCAGACGGCTGCCGCCGCCTCTTAGGGAACCGTGTCGACCCCCGCGAGGAGGGCGGATCCGGGTGCTGTGTCCGGCGTGCCGGGGCGCCGGGTTGGCCTGGTCAGCCTCGGCTGCGCCAAGAACCACGTCGACAGCGAGATCATGCTCGGGGTCCTGGACCGCCAGGGCTACCGCCTGGTCGCGGACCTGGATGAGGCCGACACGGTGATCGTGAACACCTGCGGCTTCATCGACGAGGCCAGGGAGGAGTCGATCGACGCGATTCTGGACGCCGCGACCCGCAAGTCCGACGGCGGCGCGCCGGTGCGGCAGGTTCTGGTCGCGGGCTGCATGGCCAACCGGTATGGCCAGGAACTTCAGGCCGAGATCCCCGAGATCGATGGCTTCGTCGATCTCGACTCGCTGCGCCAGGTGGGTTCCCTGGTGCGGCTCGGCGGCGCTCCGGCCGCGGAACCCTCCGCGTCCCACCTGGTCTTCGATCATCGGGACAGCCGGCTGCTCACCACGAGCGGCTACGCGTACCTCAAGGTCGCGGAAGGGTGCAACAACCCGTGCACCTTCTGCGCCATTCCCGTGTGGCGGGGCCGGTTGCGGAGTCGATCGGTGGACAGCCTGGTCGCGGAGGGGCGCGATCTTGTGGCGCGCGGCGCCCGTGAACTCGTGCTCGTGGCCCAGGACACGACCCGGTACGGGGAGGACCTGGACTACGGCCGGCACGGTCTGGCGCGTCTCGTGGAGGCGCTGCTCGCAGGCACGGACGCGGACTGGATCCGGTTCCTCTACGCCTATCCGACCACGCTCGACGACGCCCTGCTCGAGTTGATGGCGGCCGAACCGCGGGTGGCGTCGTACCTCGACATGCCGCTTCAGCACAGCGACCGGCGCATGCTGCGCGCCATGCGCCGGGGCGGAAACGCGGACCGGTACCGGCGGATCTTCGAGCGGGCGCGCGAACTCGACTCGCAAGTCAGCCTGCGCACGACCTTCATCGTCGGCTTCCCGGGCGAGGACGACGCGGCCTTCGAAGACCTGCTCGACTTCGTTTCCGAGGTCCGCTTCGATCACCTCGGCGCGTTCGTCTACAGCCGCGAGAGCGATACGCCGTCGGCGGCACTGCCGGACCAGGTGCCGCGGCGGGTGGCGGAGGAGCGCAAGGAGCGTTTGCTCGAGCTGCAGCGGGAGATCGCGTTGGAGCGCCGGCAACGTCTCGTCGGCAGAACGCTGCCGATGCTGATCGAGGCGCCCTGCGAGGAGACCGAGCACCTGCTCTGTGCCCGGCACCAGGGCATGGCGCCGGATGTCGACGGCCGGGTGTTGATCAACGACATCGTCGCCGGCGAGGCCGGGAGCGGCACGGTGGACCTGTCGCTGGCCGATGTCGCCGCGGGGAGGATCGAGCAGGTCGAGGTGACCGATGCGTTCGCCGACGACCTGGTGGGCCGGATCGTCGGACTGCAGGGGGCGGCCGCGGCCGCTACGCCGGCTATCTTGGGGGCGAAGCCCTGATGCCGGCGATCCGCGACGCGATGAAGTCGACCGAGCTCCCACGTGGTGTGATCGCCACGATCGGCAACTACGACGGCATCCACATCGGCCAGCAAAGCGTCCTCGACATGGTGACCGGCCGCGCCCGGGAGGTCGGCGTTGCGTCCGCGGTGATCACCTTCGATCCGCACCCTCTCAGCGTCGTCCGCCCGGAGGAGGCGCCGGCGCGGCTGGTGACCCAGGACCAGAAGGAAGCCCTGCTGGCGGCCGCGGGCATCGACTACGTGCTCACGATCCGCTTCTCGCACGAGTTCGCAGGCACCCGGGCGCGCACCTTCGTGCGCGACTTCCTGCACGGCCAACTGGCGGTGGCCGAGCTCTACGTGGGCTCGAAGTTCACCTTCGGCCGGCGGCGTGAGGGCAACATGGCGCTGCTCAAGGAGATGGGAGCGTCCTGCGGCTTCGCGGCCATCGAGATCGACGAGGTGCGTTCCGGAGGCGAGCGGGTGTCGAGCAGCCGGATCCGCCGCCTGGTGCTGGAGGGCCGGATCGCGGAGGCGAACGATCTGCTCGGACGCCCCTACACGATGACGGGCGCCATCGCCCGCGGCGACCGGATGGGGCAGCGGCTCGGGTGGCCGACGATCAACCTGGCGCCCGAGAACGAGCTCTACCCGCACAACGGCGTGTATGTGACGAAGGTGTACTTCCCCAGCTTCGAAGCGACCTTCCGGTCGGTGACGAACATCGGCACCCGGCCGACTGTGTACGAGAACTACCGGCGGGTCATCGAGAGCCACATCCTCGACTTCTCGAGCGATGTCTACGGCGAGCAGGTGCACCTGTCCTTCTGCCGGCACCTGCGGGAGGAGAAGCTGTTCTCGTCGATGATGGACCTTTCCGCGCAGATAGGGCGTGACGCCGACGCGGCGCGGGAGTACTTTCGCCGTCTCGAGAGTTCCGGTTGATGCCGGTATGAACTAACCTGAAACGAGGAAACACGAGGAACCCAACCCCATGGCAAGCGAACAGATCTTCAACGTGGACAGTCAGAGCTTCGAGGATCAGGTGCTGGGCGCCGAAAGCCCGGTTCTGGTCGACTTCTGGGCCACCTGGTGCGGCCCCTGCCGCATGGTGGCGCCGGTTCTCGACGAACTGGCGGATGAGTACGGCGGCCGGGTGAGGATCGCCAAGCTGGATGTCGACCACGCCCAGGATGTTGCCGTGCGCTATGGCGTGCAGGGGATCCCGCACTTCATCCTGTTCAAGGACGGCGAGATCGTGGGGCGCATGACCGGAGCGGCCCCCAAGATGCGGTTCCAGGCGTTCCTGGACGACCACGTCTGAGGGGCTGCGAGGCGCCGGGATGACCTGGCCGCGCGGCGAACTCCTGGCCGAGCTGCTCGCCAAGGAGGAGGCCGAGGCTGTCCTGGTGCTCGCCGGGTCGAGCCGTGACCCGGATCTTCTGCCCTTCGTTGGCGGAGCGCGGTTGGGGGATGCCTGCGTGCTCGCCGACGGTTCGGGCGCCCGTCTCGTCTACTTCACGTCGATGGAGCGGGAGGAAGCGGCCCTGGCGGAGGCCGGCGGCGTCGAGCTGATTCACCCGGCGGACTTCGACATGGAGACCCTTCGCCGTGAAGGGAAGAACTCCGAGCAGATCCTCCTGGCGGCGCTCGAGTCGGCTTTCGACCGGGCCGGGATCGGCGCCGGCCGGGTCGCCCTCGCCGGCCGACCCCCGGCGGGTTCGGCGGTGGCAGTGGCTGGCGCGCTACGCGAGGCGAACCGGGCGCCGGTCTCGGGACGGGGGCTGATGCAGGCTCTTCGGCGGATCAAGACCGGGAGCGAGATCGAGGGGATCGCCACCGCCGCGCGCGCCACAGTAGGGGCCTTCGAGGCGGTGGCGCGGATGCTCGCCGGCAGTGCGACGCGGGAGCGGGGCGAACTCTGGCTGGGCGGGGAGCGCGTGACCGTGGCTCGGGTCAAGGCCCGGGCGGCCGCGGTGTTCGCCGGCCACGGCCTGGAACAGCCCGAGAGCTCGATCGTCGCTCCGGCGGAGGAGGGGGCGAGCGGCCACAGCACCGGCACGCCGAACCGGATTCTGCGGGCCGGCGAGTCGCTGGTCGTCGATCTGTTCCCGAGGGGCCTCCTGTTCGCCGACTGCACCAGGACCTTTTGCGTTGGAGAGCCGCCGGAGGGCCTGGCGCGGGCGCACGGCCTGGTGCTCGAGGCGCTCGAGACCAGTCTCGAAGCGGTTCGGCCCGGCGTGCGCGGCTGGACCCTGCACGAGCGGGTGTGCCGCAGGTTCGAGGGCGAGGGTTTCGCGGTGCCCGACAAGAACCCGGGTGAGCAGAGCGGCTACTTTCACCTGCTCGGACACGGTGTCGGCTACGAACTGCACGAGTTGCCCAGCTTCCGGGAGACCGGGCCGGGCACGGGGGAACTCCTGGCGGGCGACGTGGCGACGATCGAGCCGGGTCTCTACGACCCGGAAGCCGGCTGGGGCGTGCGGATCGAGGATCTCGTGGTCGTCACGGGGAAAGGGATGACGAACCTGACGCCGCTTCCGTACGCTCTCGATCCTCGCGCCTGGTAGGCCCCAGCCTGGGAACGCGGGCATCCTGCCCGCATCCGGCGCGAAGCGCCGGTCCGGTCGGAGACGGAGCCTAGCTCCGGTCGACCCAGTAGTTCGGCGACTCCTTCGTGATCACCACGTCGTGCGCGTGGCCTTCCTTCTGACCGGCGGCGGTGACCCGGACCATGCGGGCGCGGGTTCGCAGTTCGCCGACACTGGCGCAGCCCGATAGCCCCATGCCGGAGCGCAGGCCGCCGGTCAGTTGGGCGACCACCTGGTGGACGCTGCCCTTGTGGGGGACCATCCCCTCGATGCCTTCCGGCACCAACTTCGAGAGCGGCTGGTCACTGGACTGGAAGTACCGGTCGGCGCTGCCTTCGGCCATCGCGGACAGGGAACCCATGCCGCGGTAGGCCTTGTAGCTGCGCCCCTGGTAGAGGATCGTTTCGCCGGGGCTTTCCTGGGTGCCGGCGAGCAGGGAGCCGACCATCACGCTGTGGGCGCCGCAGGCCAGCGCCTTGGTCAGGTCGCCCGAGAAACGGATGCCGCCGTCGGCGACGATGGGCAGGTCTCCGGCCGCGCGGGCGGCGTCGCGGATTGCCGTCACCTGGGGCATTCCGGCGCCGGTGACGACGCGGGTGGTGCAGATGCTGCCCGGTCCGATGCCGACCTTGATCCCGTCCGCGCCGCGCTCCGCGAGCGCCCGCGCGCCCTCGGCGGTCGCCACGTTGCCGACCAGGAGCTGGGCGTCCGGCAGCGCCTCGCGGATCCGGGCCACAGCAGTGAGCACGCCGCGGCTGTGGGCGTGGGAGGAGTCCACCACGAGCACATCGGCCTGGGTCGCCGCCAGCGCCAGCGCCCGCTCCATGTAGTCGCTGCCGGCGCCGATCGCCGCCGCCACCCGCAGGCGACCGAGGTCGTCCTTGCAGGCGATCGGGTACTGCATCATCTTCTGGATGTCCTTGACCGTGATCAGGCCCTTCAGGTTGCCGTCGCGGTCCGTAACCAGCAACTTCTCGATCCGGTGGCGGTGAAGTTGAGCCTTGGCCTGTTCCAGGGTCGTTCCTTCCGGAACCGTGACCAGGTTCTGGTGCGTCATCAGCTCGGATACCGGCAGGTTCGTATCCGTTTCGAAGCGCAGATCGCGGTTGGTCAGGATGCCGACCAGGTGGCCGTCGCGGTCGGTGACCGGGACCCCGGAGATCTTGTAGCGGGCCATCAGGTCGAGCGCTTCGTGGATGAGCTGCTCGGGCCGGATCGTGATCGGGTTGACGATCATGCCCGCCTCGGAGCGCTTGACCCGGTCGACCTCCGTGGCCTGGGCGTCGATCGACAGGTTCTTGTGGATCACCCCGATGCCGCCCTCCTGGGCGAGGGCGATCGCCAGCTCGGCCTCGGTCACGGTGTCCATCGCGGCCGAGATCAGCGGGATGTTCAGCTTGATCCCGCGCGTGACGCGGGTGCCGAGGCTGACTTCGTTCGGATGCACCTCCGACAGGCCGGGGGCCAGGAGGACGTCGTCGAAGGTTAGGGCAAGTGCGGGGGCGTCACCCCCGGAGTCGGGCGTTTCCATGCCGAACGCTATCAACTGCGACGCCGTGGTGCACCCAGTCTCGGCACTTCGCGCCGTTTTGCGTCGAAAGCCCCTTAGACGGCGACCGGGGCGCCGCAGCACTTCTTGTGCTTCTTGCCGGAGCCGCAGGGGCAAGGGGCGTTTCGGCCGACCTTGGCTTGCGAGCGGACGACGGTTCGCGGCTTCTGCGGGCGCGGGGGCGGACCGCCCTGGGCTTGCGGCGGAAAGCCGCCGGGGGCAGGACCGGAAAGGCCGGGGATGCCGGGGATGCCGGGCATGCCGGGCATGCCGGGGCCCGCGCCTGGTTGCGGTCCGGCGGGGGCGCCGGGCAGGCCGAAGGCGCTGGGGTGGCGGAAGCGCATGCCCTCCGGGCCGAGCGCGCGGCGGCGGCGTTCGAGTTCCGCGATCTCCTCGGCGGAGACCGGTCGCAGCCGGAACAGATCCTTGATGATCGTGTCCTCGGTCCGCTCCTTCATCTCGGTGAAGAGTTCGTAGCTCTCCCGCTTGTACTCGTTCTTGGGGTCGCGCTGGCCGTAGCCGCGCAGGCCGATCCCCTCCTTCAGGTGATCGAGGGCGAGGAGATGGTCCTTCCAGGCCGTGTCGACCACGCGCAGCATGTGGTGGCGCTCGGCGGCCCGGAGCGCCTCGGCGCCGTGCGTCTCTTCCTTCTCGCTGTAGCTCCGCTCGGCGGCGCCGAGGATCGCGTCCTGGAGTTCGTCGGTGCCCAGCTCGTCGAGCGGGGCTCCCAGGTCCGCCTCCTCGAGATCGAAGAAGGTACGGATCTCGGAGCGCATCTCGTCGAGCTTCCAGTCGCGCGGGTCCAACTTGGCCGAGCAATGGCGCTCGATCAGGTAGTCGACGACGTCGCGGGCGATCTTCATCACGTAGGCGTGCCCCTCGCGGCCGAGGAGGATGTCGCGGCGCAGCCCGTAGATCGCCTCGCGCTGCTTGTTCATCACGTCGTCGTACTCGAGCAGGTTCTTGCGGATCTCGAAGTTCCTGCCCTCGACCTGGGTCTGGGCGCGCTCGATGGCCCGGTTCACCATGCCCGCCTCGATCGGCACGCCTTCCTCCATGCCGAGCCGCTTCATCAGCGCCTGGACCCGGTCGGAAGCGAAGATCCGCATCAGGTCGTCCTGCAGGGAGAGGTAGAAGCGCGAGGAGCCGGGGTCGCCCTGGCGGCCCGAACGGCCGCGAAGCTGGTTGTCGATGCGGCGCGACTCGTGCCGCTCGGTGCCGAGGATGTGCAGGCCGCCGGCGGCGACGACTGCTTCCCGTTCCGCGGCGCACGACTCCTTGTACCGGGCGAGGGCCTGGTCAAAGCCTTCCGGGTCCTTCGCGGCGTCGACTTCGGTCTGGGCCAGTTGTTCGGGGTTGCCGCCGAGGACGATGTCCGTGCCGCGGCCGGCCATGTTGGTGGCGATCGTCACCGCGCCGTGGCGGCCTGCCTGGGCCACGATCGACGCCTCGCGCTCGTGGTACTTCGCGTTCAGTACGACGTGCTGAACCCGGTTCCTCTTGAGCAGACCCGACAGCATCTCGCTGTTCTCGATCGAGACGGTGCCGACCAGCACCGGTTGGCCGCGCTTCTGGCAGTCCTGGATCTCCTCGACCACGGCATTCCACTTCTCGGGCGCCGTGCGGTAGACCAGGTCCGAGCGGTCGTCGCGGACCATCGGCTCGTTGGTCGGCGCGACGGCCACGTCCAGGTTGTAGATCTGGCTGAACTCGCCGGCCTCGGTGTCGGCCGTGCCGGTCATACCAGCCAACTTCTCGTACATGCGGAAGTAGTTCTGGAACGTGATCGTGGCCAGGGTCTGGTTTTCGCGCTCGATCCGTACGCCTTCCTTCGCTTCGACCGCCTGGTGCAGGCCGTCCGACCAGCGCCGGCCGGGCATCTTGCGTCCGGTGAACTCGTCGACGATCACGACCTGGCCGTTCTCCATCAGGTACTCGACATCGCGCCGATAGAGATGGTGCGCGCGCAGTCCCTGGTTGACCGCGTGCAGCACGTCCATGTTCTCCATCTCGTACAGGTTGCCGATGCCGAGGAGCTTCTCGACTTTGGCCGCGCCTTCGTCGGTGAGGGTCGCGGTGTGCGCCTTCTCGTCGCAGACGAAATCGCCGGTCGTGTACTTCCGGTCGCCTTCGCGGATCTCCTCGCCGCGCACGAGTTTGGGGATGAAGCGGTTGACCAGGGTGTACTTCTCGGTGGACTGTTCGGACGGGCCGGAGATGATCAGCGGCGTCCGCGCCTCGTCGATCAGGATCGAGTCGACCTCGTCGACGATCGCGAAGTGGTGTCCGCGCTGAACCATGGAGTCCAGCGTGAACTTCATGTTGTCGCGCAGGTAGTCGAAGCCGAGTTCGTTGTTCGTGCCGTAGGTGATGTTCGCGCCGTAGGCCTGCTGGCGCTCCTTGTCGGTCAGGCCGTGCTGGATGACGCCGACGTCAAAACCGAGGAACCGGTAGATCTGGCCCATCCAGTCGGCGTCGCGCCGCGCCAGGTAGTCGTTCACCGTGACCACGTGGGCGCCGTTGCCCGCGAGGGCGTTGAGGTAGACGGGCAGGGTGGCGACGAGGGTCTTGCCCTCGCCGGTCTTCATCTCCGCGATCTTGCCCTGGTGGAGGACGATGCCGCCCAGCAACTGGACATCGTAGTGCCGCATCCCCAGGGTGCGGCGCGAGGCTTCGCGGACCGTGGCGAAGGCGGGGACCAGCAGGTCGTCGAGGCTGGCGCCCTGATCGAGCCGGGTTCGGGCCTCGGCGGTGCGGGCCCGCAACTGGTCGTCGCTCAGCGTCTCGAGTTCCGGCTCGAGAGCGTTGATCCCATCGACGAGCGGCTGGAGCCGCTTCAGATCCCGCTCGTGCTTGTTGCCGAAGATCTTGGTGATCGCTTTGGAGATCATCGACTTCTTTCCGTGAGAGTGCCCGTCAACGGCGCTCGGCGCCGCCGGAGGGCTCGCGGATTCGCCGCAATTCGGGAGTGCCCGGGGCGCGGCACTTCCGCCGTCACGGCCTTTGCCGCTAGCCCTGGTCTCGCATGAACCCGAACGGGTCGCGAGAGTCGTCTCCGAGCCGGACTTCGTAGTGCAGGTGGTAGCCGGTCGCCCGTCCGGAGTTGCCCACCCAGCCCAGCGTGTCGCCGCGGCGGACCTGCTGGCCTTCTTCGACCAGGATCTTCGACAGGTGACCGAAGCGCGTCTCGTAGCCGAAGCGGTGGACCAGGTAGACGGCGCGGCCCAGGTTGCCCGCCCTTTCGGCGCGCACGACGATGCCGTCGGCCGTGGCGAAGACCGGCTGGCCGCGGTTGGCCGAGATGTCGATGCCGTCGTGGTGGGAGCGCTGCCCCGTGATCGGATCGCGGCGGAAGCCGAAGCCGCTGTTGATCACGCCGCGCACCGGCGAGATCATGGGCGTCGAACGGAGCAGGCGGAGGCGATCCTCCACGGCTCCGTCCACCTCGTCGAGCTGGCCGCCGAGCCGGGAAGCTCGGGCTTCGAGCAGTGAGAGGTCGTGGCTGTTGGGCGCCGCGGGGCTCGCATAGCTGCCGCCGGCGCCGGTCTCGGACGGGCGATTCTCCGGCTCGCCACCGACCATCTGCTCGAGGCCGGCAACGATCGCGAGGTCCCGGGTGCGATCCTCGGCGTCGGTCAGCGCCTGCTGCAGACGCGAGATGCTGGCCTCGAACGAATCGTTGGCCCGCCGTAGCTCCTCGTTCTCGCGCTCGATGCGGGCGAGGTCGCGGAGTTCCGCCGCCGACCGTACCTGGGCGATGGTGACCCAGCCGACGAAGCCCAGTACCAAGGCTGCGGCTACCGCGACGGTTGTCAACCAGCGACCGCTGACGCGGAACTGCCGGGTCCGCTTCTGAGACTGCGGCACAAAGACAATCGTGTGGAACCTTGATCGCATGCTGGGAAGAGCCTGTCGGGGGCTGAGTCGCTGCGGGTGCCGACCACTGAGGCGCTAGGTATAGAAGAATCCGAATATTATGCTTCTTGCGCGCACTCGTGTCAAGGATCCGGAGCCCCGAGGGGCGACGGCGTGGACCGGGTCGACGCCCGGACTCTACCAGCAAACGCAGCCAGTCGTCAGGGGGGCGGCCGGACGGGGCGGAGGGGAAGCCCCGCCCGGCCGCCTTCCGCTTCGACGTCACGGTCCGCTGCGATCGAGTGGCCGGTACTGGATCGCTTCCGCGACGTGAGTGACGTCGACCTTGGGGGACTCGTCCAGGTCGGCGATGGTGCGAGCGACCTTGAGCGCCCGGGCCAGCGCCCGGGCGGACATCGCCAGCCGTTCGAACGCGGCGTCGATGAGGCTCTGCGCGGCGGTCGTCGGTCGGCAGTGCCGATCGAGGTCCCGGCGCGCCATGGCGCTGTTCAGGGGCGTCGGATGTCCGGCGGGGAACCGGCCGGCCTGGATACGGCGGGCCGCCTTCACCCGCTCGGCGATCGAGGCGGACGTTTCGCAGGCCGGCCCCTTGAGTTCCTCGAGGCTGGGCACCGGCATCTCGATGTGGAGATCGATGCGGTCAAGCAGAGGTCCCGAGAGCTGACGGCGGTAGCGGTCGATGTCCCGGGTCGTGCAGACGCATTCCGCACGTGGATCTCCAAGATGGCCGCAGCGGCAGGGGTTGCAGGCGGCGACCAGGGTGAAGCGGGCCGGGAAGGTGAGCCGGGCCTGGGCCCTGACGACGGTGACGGCGCCGTCCTCGAGCGGCTGGCGCAGCGCCTCCAGCGCGTCGCGGCGGAACTCGGGCAGCTCGTCGAGGAACAGCACGCCGCCGTGAGCGAGGCTGATCTCTCCGGGTCTCGGCATGGCGCCGCCGCCGATCAGCCCGGACGACGACACTCCCGCGTGCGGGCTGCGGAAGGGCCGGGTCCAAAGCAGTCCATTGCGGCGGACGGAGGCGTACAGCGAGTGGATCTTGGTGACCGTGATCGCTTCCGCTTCGCTCAGCGGAGGCAGGATTCCGGGCAGCCGGCGGGCGAGCATCGTCTTGCCGGTGCCCGGCGGACCCACGAAGAGGACGTTGTGTCCGCCGGCGGCCGCGATCTCGAGCGCTCGCTTGGCGGTTTCCTGGCCCCGGACATCGGAGAAGTCCGGGGTGGCGCCGCTCGTTTCGCTACGGGGGAGCGGGGTCGCCGGGCCGATGACCAGGTCGCCGCTCAGGTGCTGGATCGCCTCCCGCAGATGGGTGATCGGTACCACCGGCGTCCCGGACAGTGCCGCAGCCTGCCGGCTGTTCGCGGCCGGAAGCAGGAGTTCGCGGATGCCGAGCCGGCCAGCCAACTCTGCAACCTGGAGACCTCCCCGGATCGGGCGTACCTCGCCGTCCAGGCCCAGTTCGCCACAGGCCATCCGGCCCTCCAGCGAATCGGTCGTCAGTTCGCGGTGGGCGGTGAGGAGGCCCAGCGCGATCGGCAGGTCGAGCTGGTTGCCCTCCTTCTTCAGATCGGCGGGTGCGAGGTTGATGACCACATTCCGGTTCTTCAGGTCGTAGCCACTGTTGCGGATCGCCGAGCGCACCCGGTCCCGGCTCTCGCGAACCGCCGTATCCGGCAACCCGATCAACTGCATCGCGGGCAGGCCGAAGTCGGCCCCGACCTCCACCTGGACCTCTCTCGCCTCGATGCCCCAGGGCGTCGCGGAACTCATGTAGGCGATCACATGGACTAAGACGCAAACCGGCATCCGGAACCTGGATCCGGCGGTGGCGGGCATCCGGGCGCGCAGCGCCGGCTGCCGGGTCCTGCGCGGTCCGTCCCCTGAACGCAGTGAGAGCGCAGGCGTGAACCTGCGCTCTCAAGGTGTCCCCGGCTTTGGGTGGATGCGTTTTCGCGGTGGGCGTTAGGCGCCCGCTGGGCCTCGACTCACCTGGTTGGCCTCGGCGCGATCCGGTTCAGATCATCGATCTGGCGGACGCTCGGGCGATTCAGGCGACAGTCGAACTGCCGTATGTCCTTCGTCCACTCAGGCTGCGGACTTGGCGGCCCCCGGCTTGGCGTCCTGGGCGTTTCGCCTCAGGCGGGCCGGGGGCTGGAGATGGCCCGGCGGTGTCATGGCGCCTCCTTCCGTTGCATCAGTGGAATGACGGTAAGAGCGCGAACGGGGGTTGTCAAGCGTCCGACCGTTCGGTCGGTGGCGGGCGAACCGGGAGTCTCCGGTGGCGTACAATTGCGTCGATGTACCTGCGTCGATGAATTGCGTCGATCCACCGGGTGTCATCCGTACACCCGATGACGGGCGTACGGATGGTTCGCGGGTGGCGCGGAACGCGCCACCACCGGGTGTCATCCATACACCCGATGACGGGCGTACGGATGGTTCGCGGGTGGCGCGGAACGCGCCACCCGGGCTCACGAAGCGTTGCCTGACTGTCTTTCTGCGTTTGGTGGCGAGGCTGTTCTTCCGCAGCGTCGAAGTCACAGGCAGCGAGAATGTGCCGCGCGATCGCGGCGGCCTGCTGGTCGCCTGGCATCCCAACGGACTCGCCGACGGCGTCCTGGTCCTCGGGTTCTGCCCGCGGCCGGTGACCTTCGGGGTCCGTCACGGTCTGTTTCGCATCCCCGTGGTGGGCTGGCTGCTGCGCGGCGTCGGCGCCGTGCCGCTCTACCGGGCGCGTGATCGCGGTGAAGCGGGCGCTCCCGTGAGTGACCGGGAGCGTCGGACGGCGAACCACCGGAGTCTTGGCGCCCTTGCCGAAGCGGCGCGGCAGTCGTTCGTCGCCATCTTTCCGGAGGGGGCCACACACGACGAGTCGAACCTGCTCGAGTTGCGGGCCGGAGCGGCGCGCCTGTTCCAACTGGTCCGCGAGAGTGGAGGCGATCCGGTGCTGGTGCCGGTTGGGCTGCACTACGAGCGGAAGCACGCGTTTCGCTCCCGGGCCCTGGTGGCCTTCCATGCGCCCGTCGTGTTGCCGGCGGATCTGTGCGCCGGCGACGGTCGCGCAACGGAGTCGGACGCCGGTGAGGCGGTTGCCGACACGTTCGTCGATCGACTGACCGGCGTGATCGAAGAGCAACTGATCGAGGTCACCCACCCGACGGAGAGCTGGAGCATTCACCGGGCGATGGAGAGGGTGCGGTCCCTGGTGCGCGCCGAGGCCGCGGCCCGGGCGGGCGAGCGGCTGCGGCGGGCGCCGATGCAGGAACGGGATCAGGGTTTCGCCCGCGTCTGGGCCGGCTACAGCACCCGGCGCGCCGTCGATCCGTTGGGGACGAGGCGACTCATCCGCAGGGTGACCCGCTACGACGAGGCGCTGAGACTGCTGGGCCTGAACGACCGGGAACTGGACGGCGTACCGCTGGCTCGGCCGGCGCTGCGCCTGGCCCTGCTCGGCGGCGAGGCGCTGGTCATGCTGCTGCTCCTGCCCACAGTGGTCCTGGTCGGCAGCCTGATCAACCTGCCGGCGGCGCTGCTGGTCGTGCTCGGCGCAAAGAAACTCTCGAAGACGAGAAAGGAGCAGGCGGGAATCAAGATGGTGCTCGGTCTCGTGATTCTGCCGACGGCGTGGATCGTCGCGAGCTTCGCGGTCGGCATCGCCTGGACCGAGCCGTTGCCGGGATTCGACTGGGTGCCCGAATCCCTGTGGGTGCGCGTCGGCGGGATGCTCGGCCTGTGCACCGCGTCGGCGCTGCTCGGCCTCCGGTACCACCGCCTGATCGCTGAGCTTGGCCACGGTCTGCGGGCGCTGTGGACGGTGGGCCTGCGCACCGGAGCGGTAGAGCGCCTGCGGCGGCGACGGTCCGAGCTGTACGACGAGGTGGCCGGGCTGGCGGCGGAGATCGAACCGGCCGGAGACGGGACGCCAGAGAACGACTGCTAGTCTGCCGGCGTTGTGCGGCCGTTTGTCGTTCTTCTCGTGCTCCTGGCTGCCGGAGGGGCAGCCGCGGCAGCGTTCGTGTTGCTGCGGGTCCGGCAGCGGATCCACGCTCTGCGGCTCGAGGTGACGCGGGTTGCGACGTTGTGCGGGGCCCTGCAGAACAGGATCGACGAGATGTCGGGTCGGGCGGCGGAGATGGAAGAGGCGCTCTTCTTCGAGATGTATCCGGCGGACGTGCTGCCGTTGATCGACAAGCTCGATCAGGGCGGCCGGCTGACGGAGGGCACGGTGGAGCGCCTGCGGCGTCTGACGCTGGAGATACGCGCCGAGGCGTGGTCCGACCACGGGGCGGACGTGGGTCTCACGGTTCCACGACCGACATAGCAAGGGAGACGCACCATGCGCATCGGCTTCGATGTCGCCAAGGTCTTCGGACCGCGCGACGGCATTGCCAGCTACACCACGAGCCTGCTCGACGTGCTGGCGGCTCGGGCGGAGAGCAGCGGCGAGTTTTTGCTGCACCTCTACGCGGGGAATGGCGATGTCGAGCCGGAGGGCTGGGAGCGGGCTCTGGGTCACCTGCCGGGGAGCGCGGTCCGCCGTCCGGGTCGTCACCCGAACCAGGACGATCTCGATCTGTTCCATACGACCTCGTTCACGGACACGGGCTTCTTCGACGGGCCGGTTCTGTTCACCGTCCACGACCTGACCTTCCTCACCCACCCGGAGTACCACCAGTCGGTCAACCGGGCCCACTGCCTCCGCTCGACGCTGCGCGCGGTGTGGCAGGGCGCGACCCTGGCGGTCGATTCGCAGGCGACGGCGGACGAAGTGCTGCGCTGGTTCCGCTTGCCGCCCGAGCGGATGCAGGTGGTCTACCCGGCGGCGTCATCGGCGTTCGTCGCACTGGACGGCGCGGAGTTCGCCGCCGCGAAGCGCCGACTCGCCGGTCGCTTCGGGCTCGACGGTCCGTTCGTGCTGTCGGTTGGCACGCTCGAGCCGCGCAAGAACGTCGCTCGGCTGATCGAGGCGTACTCGGAGCTCGACCCGGAGCTGCGGCGGGGCACGCCCCTGGTGTTGGTAGGGGACGGCGGTTGGAAGCAGCGGGCCGTGTTCGCCGGGGAGTGGCCCGACTTCGTGCGGCGTCTCGGCAAGGTCGAGGAGCAGGACCTCGTGGCCCTGTACAACGCGGCGTCGGTGGTGGCCTACCCGTCCCTGGTCGAGGGGTTCGGTCTTCCCGTGGTGGAGGCGATGGCGTGCGGCACGCCGGTGCTGACTTCGAACGTCTCCTCGCTGGTCGAGGTCGGCGGCGCCGCGGCGGTATGCGTCGACCCCTTTGACGCGGCGGCGATTCGGGGCGGTCTGGAGGCTCTGCTCCGGAGTCCGTCCCTGCGCCTTCGGTGTCGCGAAGCCGGCTTCCAGCACGCCGCCCGGTTCTCCTGGCAGAAGGCGGCGGACCAGGTGATCGGTATCTACGGCGAGCTGGCGGGCGGCGACTAAGGTACGCTCCCCGGTGCCATGCGGCAGGTGACCCGGCTCCTGGACCTGCTCCGGCCCTTCGTTGTGCTGCTGGGCCGCTTCACGCGATCGGGCGTCGCCAGGCCGTTTCGCTACGTGTTGCGGCAGGCGATTGGCAGGGATCGCTACGACCGTCTGCGTCTTGGCGTCTGGGTCAGGACGAAGCAGGCCGTTCAGGTCGATCCGCTGCACGCCGACATCCTGCCGCTGATCGAGCAGCTTGATAGCGAGGGACACCTGATGGCCGGCGCCGCGAAGAGGCTGCGGGCCGTGGCGCTGGGGATTCGGGCCGAGGCGAGACGGGAAGCGCAGGCTTCGAGGCCGGGCTAGCAGTGATGCGCGTCGGTTTCGACGTGAGCAAGATCTTCGGGCCGCGCGACGGCGTGGCCCGGTACTCGGTCAGCCTTCTGCAGGCGCTCGCCGAGGAGGCGGAGGAACGGGGCGGAACGCCGGCGCTCCATCTCTACTCCCTGGGCGCGGAAGCGTACTCGCGGTCCTGGAGGCGCCTTCTCGATGAACTGCCGGGGAACGTACGGCGGGGACCGCGCCGGTGGCCGCGGCGGCGCGATGTCGACCTGTTCCACATCCCGTCGTTCTCCGATCCTGCTTGCTTCGACGGCCCGGTGGTGTTCACGATCCACGATTTGACGTTCCTGAGCCACCCCGAGTTCCATGTGCCGGACAACCGCAATCAGTGCCTGCTCGGGACGATGCGGGCGGTGTCGCGGCAGGCCACGATTATGGCCGTCTCGGAAGCCACCGCGGCGGAGGTGCGGAAGTGGTTCGTGCTGCCTGAGGATCGGCTGCGGGTGGTTTACGAAGCGGCGGCGCCGGTCTTCGTTGCGTTCGAGGGCGCGGAGTTGGAAAGGGCCCGGGAGCGCCTCGCGGCGCGCTTCGGGTTCGACGGTCCGTTCGTGCTCTCGGTGGGCTCGCTCGAGCCCCGCAAGAACATCGCCCGCCTGGTGGAGGCCTACGCCGAACTCGATCCGGAGTTGCGCAGCGGCACGCCGCTGGTGCTGGTCGGCGGCAGCAGTTGGAAGGAGGAGACCGCGTTCGGCGGTGCCTGCCCGGACTTCGTGCGGCGTCTGGGCGCCGTTGAGGAGGAGGACCTGGTCGCCCTCTACAACGTCGCTTCAGTGGTGGCGTATCCGTCACTGGTCGAGGGGTTTGGACTGCCCGTGGTGGAGGCGATGGCTTGCGGTACGCCGGTGCTGACCTCGAATACGTCCTCCCTCGCCGAGGTGGGCGGGGAAGCCGCGCTGTGCGTCGACCCGCTCGATGTGGCGGCGATCCGCCACGGCCTGGAGGCGCTGCTCGGCGACGCGGCTCTGCGCGCCCACTACCGGCAGGCCGGCCTCGCCCGCGCGGCCGGGTTCTCCTGGCGCAAGGCGGCGAAGGAAGTGCTCGAGATATACGGCGGGATTGTGGGCGCGGGCGGATGAGCGATAGAGCAGCAGGCCCACGCTCGATCGGCGTCGTCGCCTACGAGATGGAGGGCGAGCCCACCGGCGTCGGTCGCTACACCGAGGAGCTCCTGGCGGCGCTTCGTCGAACGCCTCGGGCCGAAGGGTGGCGCCTGCGCCTCTTCTTCAAGGGCGATCCCTTCGAGCATCCGCTGTGGACCGACGCGGCCGGGGCTTGCCGGTGCGAACCGGTCTTCGATCGGCGGCCCGGAGCGCATCCGATTCTCTGGGAGCAGTTCCGGCTGCCCAGGTTGCTGCGGCGTGAGCCCGCCGACGTCATCTTCTCGCCGGGCTACAGCCTGCCGCGGGCCCCGGGGCGGCCATCCCTGGTCACGATCCACGATCTCTCGTTCGAGCACCTGCCGCGGGATTTCGGCTTCCGCGAACTGCGGAGGCGGCGCTACCTTGCCCGCCGCGCGGCGCGCGCGGCCACCAGGGTGCTGACCGACACCCGGCGCACCGCCGCCGACCTGCGGCAGCGGTACGCCGTGCCGGCGGAGCGCGTGGCCGTCGTGCCCCTGGGCGTGTCGCCCCGCTTCGCGCGAGCCCGCGAATTGGCCGGCGCCGGAGACCAGGAGCAAGCCCGGGCGCTGGCGGGGCTGGGCGTTCAGCAGCCCTACCTGCTGGTGCTCGGTTCGATTCTTCCGCGCCGGCGGCTCGACCTGGTGCTGCGCGCTCTGGGCCGCCTGGTGCGCGACCCGGCGCCAACCAATCTCCGCCTCGTCATCGCGGGTCGGAACCAGTTGCCTCGTCGTGGCGACCTCGACCGGCTCATCCGGGCCGGCGATCAGGCAGAACGCGTCGTCCGCCTCGGCTACGTCGACGACGGATTGTTGCCGGCGCTGTACGCGCGGGCCCTGGGAACGATCTACGTGTCGGAATACGAGGGGTACGGGTTGCCGCCGCTCGAGTCGCTTGCCGCCGGGGTGCCGGTACTCGTCTCGGACGCGCCGGCGCTGACGGAGTTGTGGCCGGAGTATCCGCTTCGATGTGGCCGGCTCGAGATCGATGCGGTCACTGAGGGTCTGCGGCGGCTGGTGCTGGATCGGGAGGCGCGCACGACGGCGATGTCTGAGGGACCCGACCGTGTGCGGTCCCTGACCTGGGACCGGGCCGCCGAGTGCTTCGCCCGTGAGGTGGAGGCGGCTTGGCGAATGGCGCGGGAGAAGGTCCGGTGAGCGGGTCGGGTCGCCCGGCGGTCAGCGCCCTGGTCGTGAACCACAACGCCGGCGACGGGCTCAGGCGGTGTCTGGAGCGCCTGCGGGCGATCGGTGAGGCGTGGGCGCCGGACGATGCGCCTGGCCCGGGATCGCCTGCGGGTCTGGAGGCCGTGGTGGTCGACAACGCCTCTGTTGACGGTTCGGCGGCGGCGGCCCGCGAGTTCGAGTCGGCCGCGTCCCCGGCCCTGCCGGTTCGACTCATCGAGTCGGATCGCAATCTCGGCTTCGGCGCCGGGTGCAATCTGGCTGCCGCGAAGTCGGCCGGCCGTCATCTGCTGCTTCTGAACCCGGACGCATGGATCGACGAGGGTTGCCTGCGGCGCCTGGTCGAGGCGCAGGAGTCCGATCAGCGGCTCGCTGTCGCCGCACCGTCGCTCCACTACCCGGACGGCGCTCGCCAGTTCGTCTGGTCGCCGCCCACCGGAGTGATGGGGGAGGCCATTCAGAGGTTCCGCAACCGGTTCGAGGGGGCGGGCTGGAACCACCGGGTGCTGCCACCCCTGCTGAGGTTCCTGATGGGGCGCGGCTGGTTCACCGCTGCCTGCCTGCTCGTGCGTCGCTCAGCCTTCGAGGAGGTCGGCGGCTTCGACGAAAGGTTCTTTCTCTACTTCGAGGACGCGGATTTGGGACTCCGGCTCCACCGTGCCGGCTACAGGCAGCGCCAGGTGGCGGGGGCGCGGGCGTGGCATGTGCGGGGCGCTGTGACCGGTGCGGATCGCGAACGCGGTTTGACGCCCACAGTGGAGCGCTTCTACCGCGCCTCCCAGTTGCGCTACTACGACCTCCATCGGCCCCGCTGGGAACGGGCGGTTCTGCGTCGACGGCTGCGCCGCAGCTTCGGTGCGATCGAGGACGAAGAGCACAAACGGTCCATGCTCCGGTTGCTTGAAGAGGCGTGACCGGTTGGTAAGGTCGCTGCTGATGCGCCAGTACCTCGACCTGCTTCAGGAGGTGCTCGATCACGGTGTCGTGCGCGACGACCGCACCGGCACCGGCACCCGCAGTGTGTTCGGCCGGCAGTTGCGCTACGACCTCGCCGACGGATTCCCGGCGCTGACCACGAAGCGGCTGCACCTGCGGTCGATCATCGTCGAGCTGCTGTGGTTCCTGCGTGGAGAGACGAACGTCGACTTCCTGCACCGGCACGGGGTGACGATCTGGGACGAATGGGCGGACGAGAACGGCGACCTGGGCCCCGTCTACGGTTCGCAGTGGCGGTCCTGGGCGACGCCGGACGGTCGGTCGATCGACCAGATCGAGGCGGTCATCGACCGCATCCGGAGCGAGCCGAACTCGCGGCGGCTGATCGTCAGCGCCTGGAACGTGGCCGAGGTCGACTCGATGGCCCTGCCGCCCTGCCACACCCTGTTCCAGTTCTACGTCGCCGGCGGCCGCCTCTCCTGCCAGCTCTACCAGCGCAGCGGCGACCTCTTCCTGGGGGTCCCCTTCAACATCGCGTCGTACGCCCTGCTGCTCATGATGGTGGCCCAGACCTGCGGACTGGCCCCCGGCGAGTTCGTTCACACGTTCGGCGACGCCCACCTGTACAACAACCACGTGGAGCAGGCACGCGAACAGTTGTCCAGGCAGCCGCGGCCGCTGCCGGAGATGCGGCTGAATCCGGACGTGCGTTCGGTGTTCGACTTTGTGCTCGACGACTTGGAACTCGTGGGCTACGACCCGCATCCGCCGATCCGCGCCGCGGTCGCGGTCTGATCGGTTCCCGGTGCTGGAGGTGGACATGCGGCTCTCGGTGATCCTGGCGGCGGCGACGAACGGCGTCATCGGCCTGGACGGACAGCTCCCCTGGCGGCTTCAGACGGATGTGAGGCGCTTCAAACGGCTGACGGTGGGCCGTCACGTGGTCATGGGCCGGCGGACCTGGGAGGAGATCGGCTGCCGGCCGCTGCCGGGAAGGAAGTGCATCGTGCTGAGCACCCGGCCGGACTTCAAGGCGCCGGGCGCCGCCACCTTTCGCTCGCTTGACGAGGCGCTGGCCGCGGCCCGCCAGGCGGGGGAGGAGGAGGCGTTCGTGATCGGCGGCGCCGGCCTGTTCGGCGCCGCGTTCCGTTTCGCCGACCGCGTCTATCTGACCCGGGTACTGGCGGATGTCGAAGGCGACACGGCGGTCGATCTCGGTCCCCTCGAGGGATGGCGTGTCGAGAGCTTCGAGGACGTTCCCGCCGGCCCGAACGACGACCACGACACGCGCTTCGAGATCCTCTCGCCGCCCGAAGACCGGCGCACCCGGTGAGTGCGGCGGCCAGCGGGCCGAAGAGCCGCACAGAGCTGCTGACCGGTTGGGCGCTCGAGGCCGGTTTCGACCGCGCGGGGGTCGCTTCCCTGGAACCGCAGGCGGGCGCCGGCGCGTCCTTCCTGCGCCGGCTGGAGCGGGGCCTGTTCGCCTCCATGACCTGGCTCGGCAGACGGCCGCGGAGGCGTCAGGTGCCGGCTTCGTTGCTCGACGGAGCAAGGTCGGTGTTGTGCGTCGCGCTTCACTATTACCCCTTGGAGGGCGAGCCCGAGCCGGAGGGCGACCTCTGGCCCCGGGTGGCCCGGTACGCCCGGGGCGATGACTACCACCCGCTGATGGAGCGGCGCCTGCGAACGCTCGCGGCGCGTATCCGGGAGGCGTTCCCGGGCGCCGGCGCGCGCCTCTACGTCGACACCGGGCCGGTACTCGAGAGAGAACTGGCGGCGCGGGCGGGGCTTGGCGCCATCGCCAAGAACACCCAGTTGCTCGACCGCACCGGATCGTGGTTCCTGCTCGGCGAGCTGTTCCTGACCCTGGAACTCGAGCCGTCCGAGCCGCTGGCCGAAGACCTGTGCGGCAACTGCCGGCGCTGTCTCGACGCCTGTCCGACCGGGGCGCTGCCGGCGCCCTACGTCCTCGACGCCGGCAGGTGCATCAGCTACTGGACGATCGAGCACCGCGGCGAACTTCCGGACCACGCGCGATCCCTGGTGGGGGACTGGGTCTTCGGATGCGACGTCTGCCAGGAAGCCTGCCCCTGGAACGAACATCGCGCGGCCGCGGCGACGCCCGAGCGGAGCCGGGAGTTCTCCTTGCCCGCGCGCCGTGCCGAACTCGATCTGACGGCGCTCCTCGCGGTGTCCGAGGACGAGTACCGGACGCGTTTCCGCGACAGCCCGATGAAGCGGCCCGGGCGCTCCGGATTGCGGCGCAACGCCGCGTTGGCGATGGGCAACCGAGGCGAAGCCGCCTACATTCCGGCGCTCGAACGAGCGCAGGCATGCGGCGACCCCGTGGTCCGAAGCCACGCGTCCTGGTCGCTGGAGAGGCTCCAACAAAAGGGGGCGGAACGCGACACGTAAGTGTTGTGGAATGAGTGATTAGGCCATACGCGACGGCACATTCTGCGAGCCGTCGCGAGGTTGACCGCTTCCGGCCGCGTCCCTATACTTGTCGGTCTGACCCTTGGCGTCCGTTCGGGCCTTGACGCCTGCTGTCCGCAGTGCGTCACGGGCCCGACTGTCGGTGCGCCTACGAACTCGAAACGCCCACCGCACGGTCTAGCGACCGAAGCGAGAACACAGGAACCCATGGAATCCACAGAAGAACACACCTCCAACTCGACTGCGAAAGCGCTTCCTCTGGAAGCGCCGGCCGCAGAAGCGCTTCCTCTGGAAGCTCCGGCCGCGAACGCGCTTGCTCAGGAAGCGCCGGCCGCAGGAGCGTCCTCCGCAAACGAGCTTCCTTCGGAAGCGACTTCCGCAGATACAGGCACCCTCTCCTACGAGCAGCTCCTCGAGATGTACGACGACAGCATGCGTCATCTCAACGAAGGAGAAATCGTCTCCGGCAAGGTGATCGCGATCACTTCGAACGATGTCGTCGTGGATGTCGGCTACAAGTCCGAAGGCCTCGTGCCGATTCAGGAGTTCACCACCCGGAACGAGGAACTGCAGGTCAGGGTCGGAGACGAGGTGGAAGTGCTCCTCGAGCAGACCGAGGGCGCCGACGGGCATGTGATGCTCTCCAAGGTCAAGGCCGAGCGCATGCGCATCTGGGCCGAGGTCGAGAACAGCTTCAAGGAAGGGAAGGTGATCAAGGGCCGTGTGATCGACCGCATCAAGGGTGGCCTCACGGTCGATGTCGGTTTGCGGGCGTTCCTCCCGGGTTCCCTGGTCGACATCAAGCCGGTCAAGTATCTGGAGTCGTTCAAGGGTGAGGAGCTCGAGTTCAAGGTGATCAGCCTGGACCGACGGCGCAACAACATCGTGCTGTCGCGACGCGCGGTTCTCGAGAAGGAATACGCCAAGAAGAAGACGGAGACCCTGACCAAGTTGAAGGAGGGAGCGCGGCTTCCGGGTGTGGTCAAGAACATCACGGACTACGGCGTCTTCGTCGACCTGGGCGGCATCGACGGTCTGCTCCACATCACGGACATCTCCTGGGGCCGGGTCAACCATCCCTCGGAGCACTTCGGCGTCGGCGACGAGGTCGGGGTGGTCGTGCTCCGGTTCGATCCCGAAACAGAGCGTGTCTCCCTGGGTTACAAGCAAACCACCGAGGACCCCTGGACCCTGGTCGACAAGAAGTACCCGCTGGGTTCGAGGGTGCGGGGCCGGGTCGTCAGCCTGGTCGACTACGGCGCCTTCGTGGAGCTGGAGGAGGGTGTCGAGGGCCTGGTCCACGTCAGCGAGATGTCGTGGACGAAGAAGGTCGTGCCGCCGTCCAAGATCGTCAACGTCGACCAGGAGGTCGACGCGATCGTGTCGGAACTCGACATGCAGCAACGTCGCATCAGCCTGTCCCTGCGCCAGGTCGACTCGAACCCGTGGGAGGACCTCGCGGTCCGGTTCCCGGTCGGCACGATCGTGGAGGGCCGGGTGCGGAACCTGACCGAGTTCGGCGCCTTCGTCGAGATCACGGAGGAGATCGACGGCCTCGTCCATGTCTCGGACATGAGCTGGACGAAGCGCGTGAAGCACCCCAGCGAGGTACTGGCGAAGGGCGATGCCGTCCGGGCGAGGATCACGAACATCGATGTCACCGGCCAGCGGGTGTCCCTGTCGATCAAGGACTTCCTGCCCAACGAGTGGCAGGACTTCGTGGACAGCAACCGCATCGGCGACGACATCGTCGGCCGGGTGGTCAACGTGACCGACTTCGGGCTGTTCATCGACGTCTACGACGGGTTGGAGGGACTGGCGCACGTCAGTGAGATCGACGTGCCGGGCGGCAAGCTCGAGGACCACTACCGGATCGGCGAGTTCGTCCGTGCCCGCATCCTCCGGATCGAGGACGAGGACAAGAAGGTCGGTCTCACGCTGCGCGGCGTGGTCGAGTTGTCCGATGAGGAGGCGGATGAGTTGGCGGCCGAGCGGGAGCGGAAGCTCGCCGAGGCGATGGCGGCGGCTGCCGCTGCCGAGGAGGCAGTTGACGCCGAGGACGCGGTAGAGGCAGTTGACGCCGAGGACGCGGTAGAGGCAGTTGACGCCGAGGACGCGGTAGAGGCAGTTGACGCCGAGGACGCGGTAGAGGCAGTTGACGCCGAGGACGCGGTAGAGGTTGCTGACGCCGAGGACGCGGTAGAGGTTGCTGACGCCGAGGACGCGGTAGAGGTTGCTGACGCCGAGGACGCGGTAGAGGTTGCTGACGCCGAGGACGCGGTAGAGGCAGTTGACGCCGAGGACGCGGTAGAGGTTGCTGACGCCGAGGACGCGGTAGAGGTTGCTGACGCCGAGGACGCGGTAGAGGTTGCTGACGCCGAGGACGCGGTAGAGGTTGCTGACGCCGAGGACGCGGTAGAGGTTGCTGACGCCGAGGATGCGGTAGAGGCCGCCGACGCCGAGGACGCGGTAGAGGTTGCTGACGCCGAGGACGCGGTAGAGGTTGCTGACGCCGAGGACGCGGTAGAGGTTGCTGACGCCGAGGGCGCGGTAGAGGCCGCTGACGCCGAGGGCGCGGTAGAGGCCGCTGACGCCGAGGATGCGGTAGAGGCCGCCGACGCCGAGGATGCGGTGGAAGCCGCCGACGCCGAGGCGGACCAGCCGGAAGAGAGTGAAGAGGTCGAGAGCGCCGACGATGCGAGCGTCTCGGAGAGTCCATCGCAAGAGAACTAGAAGGCCCGGCTAAGGGGAGAGAGCCGAAAATGAAAGACGCGATCCAGATCTCTGAAGCCATCCGGCAGGGGATGACCAAGGCTCACCTGGTCGAGGAGGTGGCCCGCAGCACCGACTTGACGAAGAAGGATGCCGAAATCATCGTGAGCACGGTGCTGGAGAGCATCGTCGACTCGCTGAAGGATGGTGACAAGATCGAACTTCGCGGCTTCGGGAGTTTTCGCATCCGCGAGCGCGGTTCCAGGATCGGTCGCAACCCGAAGACCGGCGCCCGGGTCGATGTTCCCTCCAAGAAGATCCCCTACTTCAAGCCCGGCAAGGAACTCAAGGAGCGCTTGAACTCTGACGAGTGACCGGGCCCCGCAAGGTCCGGGTTGAGCCCGCCGCGCCACAGATGACGACGCCTTCGCCTCCAGCCGGCCCCTCCGCCGAGCCCAGCGGTGCCTTCCTGCCTGTGCTTGTGGCAGTCGCGGCCTGGGCAGTGCCCGGCAGCGGTCACCTGATTCTGCGCAAGCCGCGCCGCGCCGCCGTGGTCTTCGGCGTGGTTGTGTTCTCCTTCCTGTTCGGCTGCTGGCTCCGGGGGCACCTCTACGTCGTCGTGCCGGAGCAGCCGCTCAGCCGGCTGGCGACTCTGAGTTCGATGGGTGTCGGAGCCCCGTACTTCGTGGCCCGCCACTTGGTGGAGTACAGCGGCGACATCCTGTCTTCGACGTTCGAGTACGGCAAGGCGTTCCTGTTGACTGCCGGCCTCCTCAATCTCCTGGCGGTGCTCGACGCCTGGGACATCGCCGGCGGATCGAAGGACTGACGGACGTGTTGACCAGTCATTTCGCCTTGATGGTGATTTACGCCGTCCAGGTCAGCTTGTTCTTCGCCGTGCTGTGGCGCCGGCGGTTTAGGGACAGGGTGCGGCTCTTCGTGCAGATGATGGTCGGCATGGTCGGCGGGGGCCTGGTGCTGGCCTGGTTGATGTTTCCGTTTCCCTGGTCGCCGCCGGCGCCGATTCCCTGAGGACGAACCCGCTGATCCAAGGCAGCCCGGCCGTCCTGATCTCCGCCGGCGAGGCCTCCGGGGACCACCACGCGGCGCGAATGATGGAAGCGGCGCGGCGTCTGGCTGGCGACGAGAGGCCGATTCGTTTCTTCGGACTCGGCGGCGACGCGATGGCTGCAGCGGGTCTGGACCGGGTCGCGCACAGCGACGAGGTGGCCGTTGTCGGCATCGTCGAGGTTCTGCGGGAGCTGCCGAGGATCCGGCAGGTCTTTCGCCGGCTGCTCAGGGCAGTCGAGAAGCGGCGGCCGGAGCTGGCGGTGTTGGTCGATTTTCCGGATTTCAATCTGCGTCTGGCCCGGCGGCTTCACCGGCGTGGCGTACCGGTGCTCTACTACGTGTCGCCACAGGTGTGGGCCTGGCGCCGCCGCCGTATCGGCACGATTGCCCGACTCGTGGATCGCATGCTCGTGCTGTTTCCGTTCGAGGTCGATGTCTACCGGGGGTACGAGCTCGAGGTGGAACACGTCGGCCATCCCCTGGTCGATGAGGTGCCCGAACTCCAGTCGGTGTGGGAGCGCGAGGCGGATCTGCCCGCACGCCCGAGGGTGGCGCTGCTGCCGGGCTCGCGCAACAGTGAGGTTCGGCGCATCCTGCCGCCGATGCTGCAGGCCGCTGCAGTCGTGGCGGGCGGACGAGAGCCCGGTACGACGGAAACCGGCGCCGGTAACGACGCCGCCCGCATTCGCCTGATTCTGGCGCCTACGGTCGATACCAACCTGGTTGATCGTCTGGTCGCGGCGAGCCCGCTCGCCTGCGAGGAACTGGAGATTGTCCGCTCCGACCGCTTCGCGGCGGTTGCAGGCTCTCATCTCGCGCTCTGCGCTTCAGGCACCGCGACCCTGGAGGTGGGGCTCCTGGGCACGCCCATGGTCGTGGTCTACCGGGTGTCGCCGCTGACCGGGCTCATCGGCCGGTGGCTGGTCAACCTGCCGTTCGTCAGCCTGGTCAACCTGGTGCTGGGTCGAAGCGTCGTACCGGAACTGCTCCAGGGCGAGGCCGGCAAGGCGCAAATGGCAGCCACGGCGCGGGAACTCCTGTCCAAACGGTGCCGGATCGACAACATGCGCGCGGCTCTGGCCGAACTCCGGCCGGCGCTCGGGGAGTCCGGCGCCAGCGAGCGTGCCGCCCGGAGCCTCCTGCGGCAGCTCAAGTTGGGAGGCCGACCCTGAGGAGCATGACCGGGATCGGGGAGGCGGCGGAACAGAGCGGTCCCCACCGCGTGACCGTCACGGCGCGGTCCGTCAACCACCGCTTTCTCGACTTCGCGGTGCGTCTGCGGGCGCCCTACCGGTCCCTGGAGCCGGAGTTGCGGGCGGTGGTCGCGGCGGAGATCCGGCGCGGCCGGATCGAACTCGGCATCGAGATCGAAAGGGCGGGAGCGGCCGCGACCGTGGAGGTGTGCGACGAGACGGCGGATGCGCTGCAACGGGTCGCCAGGCGCTGGCGGCGCCGGGGTCTCGTGGCGTCGGAGCTGAGCGCCGGCGAGTTGATGTCGGCCGCGCGCGGTTCGCGCCCGGAGACCGGGCGGTCCATCATGGCAGCCGAGGAGAGGGCGCTCGCCTTGCGGGTCTGCCGGCGTGCCGTTGCTGCTCTCGTGGTCGAGCGGGAACGGGAGGGACGGGCCCTGGAGGAGGCTCTTCGGGGCCATCTCCGCGAGCTTCGGGGCCGCGTGGAAGCCCTTGCCGCGCGCCGCGAAGAGGTGATCGATCGGGCCCCGAACGAGTTGGAGGGGCGGGTGCGCGAACTGCTCGAGGGACACGAAGCGGCGGACGCGGCGGGTGTCGGACTCGACCCGGCGCGCGTGGTTCAGGAAGTTGCCCTGCTGATCGAGCGAAGTGACACGGTCGAGGAGCTGGAACGGCTGAGCGGCCACCTGGAAGGCTTTGCGGCGGCGATGGCCGAAGAGGGTGTGGTGGGGCGGCGACTCGATTTCCTGACCCAGGAGATCCTGCGCGAGTTGAACACGATCGGGTCCAAGTGCCGTGACCTGGCGATGCAACGCGCGGTCGTCGAGGGTAAGGTGCTGTGCGAGCAGTTGCGCGAGCAGGTGCAGAACATCGAATGACCGCGGGCACGGGGAGAGGAGAGCTGTTCATCCTCTCGGCGCCGTCCGGCGCCGGGAAGACCACGCTCGTGCATCGGGCGATGGAAACCGTCGACGGGGTCGAGTTCTCGATCAGCCACACCACCCGCCGTCCCCGTGAGAACGAGAAGGACGGGGTCGACTACCACTTCGTGGATCGGGACGCGTTCGCGTCCATGCTGGCGGAGAACCGGTTCCTCGAGTGGGCGGAGGTCCACGGCAACCGCTACGGGACGTCGGTCGACGAGGTCCTGCCCCGGATCGAGAGAGGAGTCGATGTCCTGCTGGACATCGACGTGCAGGGTGCGGCGCAGGTGATGGCCACCGGGGGAGCGGCGGGCCAGTTGGGTACCGCGGTTCACGGCATCTTCGTCATGCCGCCGAGTCCCCAGGCGCTGGTGGCGCGCCTCCGGGGACGCGATCTGGACGAAGCGCCGGCGATCCGGCAGCGGCTACAGGGTGCGCTGGGCGAATTGGGCCGCGTCTGGGACTACGACTATGTTATTGTCAACGACCGCGCCGAGGCGGCCAGCGCGACTCTGGCGTCCATCATTCTCGAGAAACGACAGCGGAGGGAGCGGATGCGGGAGCGCGTACTCAGCGTTCTCGCGGATTTTCATGCACATGGCCCGTTTTCCTGAGAAGATAGACAGCAAGTTCCGTTTCGTCCTCCTGGCCGCGCGCCGAGCCGAGCAGTTGATTCGCGGCGCCCAGGAACGCATGCCACGCGAGAGCCCGAAGTTCGCTCGGCACGCGATGAGCGAGGTGCAGCACGACCTGGTCGAGTGGGACTACGGCGAAGCGCCCGAGTCTCCTGAGTCGGCTAGCGCCGAGGACGGAAACGCGCAGCCCCGGGACGACGCCTTCGGGCGGCGCAGGACAGTCAACTAGGGGTCTGCCGGAGATCACGGTGTGCCCGACGCGCCTGCACGGGCTGCCCGAGTCCTTCTCGGCATAAGCGGCGGGATTGCCGCCTACAAGGGCGCCTACCTTGTCCGCCGGCTTCGGGAGCGGGGGATCGTCGTCCGCTGCGCGCCGACGTTGGCGGCGGAGAGCTTCGTGTCGCCGCTCACCCTCGAGGTGCTGAGCGGCGAACGGGTCTACGGCCAGGGTTACCTGTCGCGCGACGGCGGTGTGGACGGCGCCGAACTCCATGTCGAGGCGGCGCAGTGGGCCGATCTGCTCTGCGTCGCACCGGCGACCGCCAACACGCTGGCCCGTCTGTCCCTCGGACTCGCGGACGACTTCCTGAGCACCACCGCCCTGATGTTCGAGGGACCGGTGGTGGTGGCGCCCGCAATGCACGACGCGATGTGGCGCAAGCCTCAGGTCGGCGCCCAGGTCGAGGCGCTGAGCGACCGCGGCGCCGTGATCGTGGGGCCGGTCGAAGGCGCCCTGGCTTCGGGCGAGCGGGGTTGGGGCCGGATGGCCGAGCCGGAGGCGATCGTGGACGCCGTGTGCCGGAAGCTGGCGCTGCCCGAAACCGGGTTCGCAGCGCCGGCGGGTCCGCTGGCCGGCTGGCGAGTCGTCGTCACAGCCGGCCCGACCTATGAGGCGATCGATCCGGTGCGTTTCCTCGGCAACCGGTCGAGCGGGCGCATGGGCTTCGCCCTGGCGCGTCAGGCGGCGCTCCGGGGCGCGGAGGTCACTCTCGTTGCCGGTCCCGTGAAACAGGAGACTCCCGAGGGCGTGAAGCGGATCGATGTCGTCTCGGCGGTCGAGATGGAGGCGGCGCTCGGCGAGGCGGCGCCGGCGGCCGACCTGGTCGTGATGGCCGCCGCGGTGGCCGACTACCGGCCGCGCGAGCGCGCCGACCAGAAGCTCAAGAAGTCCGGCGCCGACTGTCTCGTGCTCGAACTGGAGCAGAACCCCGACCTCCTCGCCGGCCTGGCGTCGGTGGCGCCCGAGGCGTTGCGCGTCGGCTTCGCGGCCGAGACCGAGCGCCTGGAGGACTCGGCGCGGAGCAAGCTGGAGGCGAAGCAGGCGCACTGGATCGTCGCCAACGACGTGTCGCGGCCGGACATCGGCTTCGAGGCGGCGGACAACGAGGTGGTCGTCTTCGGCCGCAACGGAAGCCCGGTCCGCTTCCCGAAGCAGTCGAAGGACGAACTGGCGGGTCGTCTGCTGGAGTTGTTTGCCGGCGACAGGGCCGGCACGCCTGTCCGGTCGTGAGGAGACTTCAACTCTCGGTGGGGCAGGAGCTCGGTCTGCTGCGAGAGCTCGGCTTCGAGGACGCCTATCCGCCGCGGGCGGCGGAAGCCGTCCAGGAAGGTGCGGGGGACCGCTCCGAGCGTCTGCGGGCGGTGGCGGCGGAGGCTCAGGGCTGTACCGCATGCCGGCTCTGCGAGCAGCGCAACACGGTCGTGTTCGGCGATGGCGACGGTGACGCGGACCTGATGTTCGTCGGCGAGGGACCGGGCTACAACGAGGATCAGCAGGGCCTGCCCTTCGTTGGACCGGCCGGTCAGCTCCTGAACCGAATCATCGGCGCCATCGATCTGCGGCGGGAGGACGTCTACATCACGAACGTGGTCAAGTGCCGGCCGCCGAACAACCGCGATCCGCAGCCCGACGAAACCGCCGCCTGCCGCTCGTTCCTCGACCGGCAGGTTGAGTTCATCGCCCCGCGGGTGATCGTCGCCCTCGGTCGGGTCGCCGCCCAGCAACTGTTGCAGACGCGGGACTCCCTGGGCCGTCTGCGTGGGCGCTGGCATGAAGTGGCGGGCGTACCGGTTCGGGTGACCTACCATCCCGCGTTCCTGCTCCGGGACCCGTCGTACAAGCGCGCCGCCTGGGAGGACATGCAGCTCGTCCGCGATCGTCTGCTGGAGGCTGGCGGAGATGGCTAGGAGTGTGCGCGGCAGCCAAGGGGTTTCCGCCACCTTGAGCCGCGCCGGCGTCCCCGCGGGGGGGTTCCAGGAGAAGGTCTGTGAGGATGTGAGCGAGGCGATCGGCGGCACGCCCATGGTGCGGCTCCGCCGTTCGCTCGGCGCGGCCGGGAGCGGGACCTGTGTCTTCGCGAAGCTCGAGTACCTGAACCCGATGGGCAGCGTGAAGGACCGCGTGGCGCGGTACCTCGTGGACCGTGCGCTCGCCTCGGGAACGCTCTCGCCGGGAGGCGTGGTGATCGAGGCTTCGTCCGGCAACACGGCAATGGGGCTGGCGATGATGGCGACGAACCGGGGTCTGCGCTGCCGCGCCGTGGTGCGCCGTCAGACCAGCCGGGAAAAGCTCGACTGCCTGCGTGCCCTGGGCGTTGAGCTGATCCTCGTGGACGGCGATCTGCCCCCTGAGCACCCGGAGTCGTACAACCGGAAGGCGCGGCGCCTGGCCGCCGCGGATCCCGACGCGTTCTTCCCCGATCAGCACAACAACCGCGACAACAACCGTTGCCACTACGAGACGACCGCCCCGGAGATCTGGCGACAGATGGAAGGGCGGATCGATGTCTTCGTCGGCGGCATCGGCACCGGCGGCACCGTCTCCGGCGTCGGCCGCTACCTGAAGGACCAGGATCCGAAGATTCGGGTCGTCGCGGTCGATGTCGAAGGTTCGGTGTTCAGTCGCCACTTCGCGGCGCTGTCGGGGGCGGAGGACGACTCGGCGGCGCCCGGCCGGTACTTGCTCGAAGGACTTGGCGACGAGGAGATCATCGACTGCCCGGAGTTCGATGTCTTCGACCGGATGCTCCAGGTGAGCGACGCGGAGGCGTTCCTGGCCGCCCGGGAGCTCGCTCGGGAGGAGGCGATGCTGGTGGGCGGCTCGAGCGGCGCCGCGCTCTGGGGAGTGCGCGAGCTCCTGCCCGAGCTGAACCCGGGGGCGCGGGTGGTCACCCTGTTTCCCGACTCGGGCACCCGCTACCTGAGCACGATCTACAGCGACGACTGGCTGCGCGAGCAGGGCCTGCCCGTTTCGCGCGGCTAGCTCGCATCCCCGCAGTTCTGTAGGCGACAACAGGACCGCAGCCGTGCTCAACTTCTTCAAAAGCGAGGAAGGCGGTGGGCCGTATGGATTGTTGCCGCGCAAGTTGCACCGGTTTCAGGCGTCCTCCGGTCAGGCGTGGCGCCCGCAAGCGGACTCGGAAACGTCGGCCGACCGGGGTGCTAGCAGCGTGCGGGGCAGGAAGAATCGGCGTCTCCCATGTTTTGCGGCGCACGCTCCCAGGCGCCCTCGTCTGTGCGGTGTCGGTCGCGGCCCCGGCAGCGACCTTCGGCAGCGACATGGACGACACGACGCTCCCGACGCTGGAGAGCGCTACGGTGGATTCAACCGCCAGCACCGACGACGACCAGGTAGGGAGGCCCGGCCCACCGACCGACGTGTCCGCGTCCACCTCCTTGGACGCGGGCTCCTTGAGGGTCAGAGTGGAGTGGACGGCGCCGGCGGACACCGGGGGTGCGCCGCTGGTCGGGTTCCGCCTCGAAGTATCGTCGGACGGCGGCCGGACCTACACAAACTATGGGCCTGGTCCCCCGCCTGAACGCAGGCACTGGATCGCTCATGTCCCCAAGTCAACCACGTGGTACTACCGGGTCCGCGCGCGCAACAGGGCCCATACCGGCCCGCCCAGCAACGTCGTTGAGGTTAGAGCACCCGACAACCGCTCGCCGGAGTTCACTTCCGACTCGGTTGACCGCCAGGTGCCGGAGAACACGGCACGGGGTGTGAACATTGGCGCGGCGGTTCAGGCTAGCGATGTGGACGACGTGTTCTGGGACTTGACCTACAGCCTGACGGGCAGTGACTCCGCTTCTTTCGCGCTCGACTCCGGGACCGGCGGCCAGATCCGCACGAATGCCGCCCTGGACTATGAGAGGAAGGCCTCCTACCAGGTGACGTTGACGGTCGAAGACAGTGAGGGCGCTACGGCTGAGACCCTCGTCCAGATCAGTGTGGGCGACGTGGACGAGCCCCCGCTGCAGCCCGGCGCGCCTTCGGTGCGGGATGTGGCGGGGAGCGAGACGAGCCTTGAGGTTTCCTGGAGCGCTCCGCGGAACACCGGCCGTCCGGCGATTTCGAGCTACGACGTGCAGTACAAGAAGCGGAGTGCCCGGAGCTGGACGGACGGCCCACAGGACGAGACGGGGACTTCGACGCAAGTCACCGGTCTGGACGCCGGGATCGAGTACGAGGTGCACGTGCGGGCGACGAACGACGAGGGCGATGGCCCATACTCGCGGCCGGGCACGACCGGCACGAACACAGTGCCGTGGTTCGGTGCCGATTCGTACAGTCGCTTTGTGCGGGAGAACGAGGTCCAGGGCGTGGACGTCGGCAGTCCCGTGCAGGCCACCGACTCGGACGGCGACACACTGACTTACAGCCTGGACGATGCCGACACGGCTTCCTTTGCGATCGATTCCGGCAGCGGCCAGATCAGCACGAAGGCCGAACTGGACCATGAGAGTAATGAGTTACATCAAGTAGCGGCAATCGTCGACGACAGCAAGGGCGGTAGGTCAAAGGTTTTGGTCAGCATCAGCGTGCAAGACGTGGACGAGCCGCCGCGGCAGCCCGATGCGCCTTCGGTGCAGCCGGTGGCTGGGAGCGAGACGAGCCTTCAGGTTTCCTGGAGCGCTCCGGCGAACGCCGGCCGCCCGGCGATAACGAGCTACGACGTGCAGTTCAAGAAGCGGAGTGCCCGGAGCTGGACCGACGGCCCGCGGGACGTGCCGGGGACTTCGACGCAAGTCACCGGTCTGGACGCCGGGATCGAGTACGAGGTGCACGTGCGGGCGACGAACGACGAGGGTGGCGGGCCATACTCGCAGCCGGGCACGGCCAGGACGAACAAGGACAACAACGGGCCGGTGTTCGTTTCTCCGACCGTGACGCTGACCCTCCTCGAGAACACGGGCGTCGGCGTCGCCATCGGCGGTCCGGTGGCGGCGACGGACGCGGACGGCGACAGCCTGACCTACTCTCTCGGCGGCCAAGACGCCTCCTCATTCACGATCGACGACACGACGGGCCAGATCCGCACAAGGCAGGGCGTAACCTACGACTACGAGTCGAAGTCCTCCTACCGTCTTTCTGTCACCGTCCGCGACGGCAACGGCGGCTTGGCGAGCGCGGCGGTGACCGTCGAGTTGACCGATGCGGTCATGGCCAGGCCTTCCGCGCCAACGGTGCTCACGGTTTCCCAGAGCAGCGTGCGGGTGGTCTGGACGCTTCCGGAGGGGGCGGGGTCGGCGCGTGTGCGCTACAGGAAGAGTGGGAGCGTGGAATGGACCGAGCACCTGGGAGACGTGTCGGCAACTTCCTCGGTTCTGGGAGGGCTGGACTCCGGGTCGTTGTACGAGGTTCAGGTGCTGGCGATCGGATCGGAAGGCGAAAGCGGCTGGTCGGAGACTGGTTTCGGCCGGACCCGCGGCGGCGGTGGTGACAATGGCGGCGCCGGTGGTGTTGGTGGCGGAGGCGGTGATGACGGTGGCGGTGATGACGGTGGCGGCGCCGGTGGTGCTGGTGACGGCGGCGGTGGTGCTGGTGACGGCGGCGGTGGCGGCGGCGGGCCGCCGCGTGCTGAGATCACCGTGGGCGTGGAGTGCTCGGAGGATCTCTGCCGCGCCCGCACCGGCGCTCCGATGACGTTCGAGGACGCGAGTTCCGGGTTCGTCCGTTCCCGGCGCTGGGACTTCGGCGACGGCGTGACGAGGTCGCGCCGGCTCGTCGAGCACGCCTGGTCCGAGCCGGGGTTCTACGCCGTTACGCTGTGGGTCGGCGACGGCACGAGGGAGTCGACGGATTCGCTGAAGTTCCTGGTGGTGGCGAGCGAGCCGGCCGGAACGTGCGAGCCGGACGGGGAAACGCTATGTCTGCAGAACTCGCGCTTTGCGGTCAGCGTGGACTGGCGGAATCCGGACGGTGCAAGCGGCGCCGCCAAGGTGGTGCACGAGGGGACGAACGACTCGGGCCTGTTCCACTTCTTCGAGCCGGGCAACTGGGAGGTGCTGGTGAAAGTGCTGGACGGTTGCGGTTTCAACGGTCGCCACTGGGTGTTCGCGGCGTCGGCCACGGACTTGGGGCTCGACCTGGCGGTGCGTGACACGGTGACTGGAGAAGTGCGCAACTACCGAAGGGCGCCGGGCGATCCGGCCGCCGGGGTCACGGATGTGAGTGCGTTCACGCAGAGTTGCAGCCGGGACTGAGGCATCCGTCCGAAGCGCCGGGGCCTGCATCGCGAGATGCGGTAACGGCGACCAGGGCGGTCCACCAGACCTTCCGGCTTCGTGGGCCGAAGGCGACGTCTTCGCCGACACCCCTCACCACCGGCGGCGCTCCCGCTGCGATAGAGCTTCCAGGTAGGCGTCGCGATAGGCGCCGGCGACGATGTCCCAGGTCAGATGCGAAACGGCCCTGGCGCGGGCGCGGGCGCCCATGCGCCGCCGCCGTTCCGGATTGCGGAGCAGACCGGCGATCGCGTCCTCGAGGGCGAGGCGATCCTGTTCCGGGATGAGCAGTCCCTCGACGCCTGACTCGATCGCCAGGGGAATGCCCGAGATGGCGGTGGCGACCACTGGCAGGCCGCTCGCCAGGGCTTCGAGGATCACGTTGGGCAGGCCGTCGACGTTGCCCTGCGGGTCGTGGACCGCGGGCAGGACGAAGAGGTCGGCGCTGCGGTAGAGGTCGGGCAGATCATCGTGGGCGACGAGTCCCGGAAAGTGAACTCGCGCGGTGTGTTCCGGTTGCCACTCCGCTACGGCGGCCAGGAGTTCCTGCATCTGGTCGCCGCCGCCGGCGACCACGGCGTGCAGGTCGTCGAACTCGGCCAGGAGCCGCGGCAGCACCTCGACCAGGACGTGGAATCCCTTCTTCGTCGCCAACCGCCCGACACCGAGCAGCACCGTGGCCCGGTTGGGGATACCGAGCCGTTCACGCCACCCGTCGCCGTCCGGTGCGTCCGCGGCCTCGGCGGCGGGAGAGAACAGGTCGACGTCGACGCCGTAGGGGATGACCCGGTACGGCTTGCCGTGGTAGCCCAGTTTCAGGACGCGCTCTACAAGTTCCGGCGAGCAGCCGGTCAGGAGTTGGCAGTGCTTCAGGGCGCGCCGGATCGCGGGACGCGCCACGGCCTTCTCGGCCAGGAAGACGTCGCTGCCGTGCAGACCCGCTGCGATCAGGGTGTTCCGCCTGCGGACGCCCGGCCACAGCGCCACCAGTCCGTTCGGGGCGAGCCAGTGGGCGTGGAGCAGGTCGTAGGGGTCGCGTGCGAGATGGCGGGCTACCGCGGCTGCGGCGGCGCGCAGGTAGAGCGGCGCCGCCAGACCGGCGCCAGGCCGGATGCGCTCGTCGGCGGCCAGACTGCGTCCATAGCCGAGCACCTCCAGCCGTCGTGGCGCGTACGCGAAGGTGTGGACCTCGACGCCGTCGTCGACCCAGGCGGGGCGCACGCCTTCCGCGCGGGGCGCCAGCACCGTGACGCGGTCGCCGCCGCGGACCAGGCCGCGGGCCAGTTCGCGGATGAAGGGTCCGGCCGTGTCGCCCGGCCAGCGGGGGTAGGTCTGGGTGAGAAAGAGGATCCGCAGAGCCGCGGCGGGGGCGCCGGTTCGCCCGCCCCGTTCCGCTGTCGAGGTCAGGTTCGCTTCAGGCAAGTCGCCCTCAGCCGACCCGCTCGCGTACCGAGTAGCTGTCGTGAGGTTGAGCGTCGCAAACCGTTGATTTCATTGGCTTCGTATGGATCCGAGTCGGGGCGTGTACCGCGTTCTGTACCTCACTCCGCCATGGCTTGGCCAGCCAGGTCGTCGCCGCCGGCCCATCTTGCCACAGGGGGAACGTCGTGACCGCGGCGAACTGGAGTTGCTGCGCGGCGACTTACCCGGCCGGCCTGCCGACCTGCGGGACCTGCGGCAAGCGCGCTCCCGGAAGCTCTCAGAGGACCAGGAAGCCCCGGAAGCCCCGGAAGCGATCTAGGACACCGCGAGCTACCCCCGCGGCGCAGCCAGGGCGTTGCCTGGTCGCGTGGGCCAAGGCGAACCCGGCCGACGCGGTCGCGATCCTGCGGCCAAACGGCTACGTTGCTCGCGGGGTATCGGATGCTCACCTGGTCGCCATGCTCGAGGGCGGCGGCATCCTGGCGGCGACGCTCCGGTCCTTCATGCCGAACCGGGGCCCCCGGCCGATTCTGCCGCGGAGCATGGCCGGAGCTCCGGCCGTGCACGTTGGCAGGAAGGACGATCGGCTGCCCCGGCTGAAGCGCGTAGGCGCACAAACAGCGCTGCCGTTCGTACCGGATGCACCGGAGCACGTCTTACCCGTGATCGTCAGTCACCGCGGGGCGATACAGAACGGCGGTAACGGTCCGGTGCCGCTGGCCTGGCGATTCTGGTATGAGGCGCTGCTATCTGCCCCGTTGTCGGCCTACGGCGGCGCGGTTGTGCTCCGGCCGACCGTGGCGGATCTGGTTCGGTTCGCGGGCTGGAAGCAGTTCAACCCGAATCGGCACATTCCGAAGCTCGCTGCGGCGTTGAGAAGTCTTGACGATATGGAGATCCCTTACCGCGGGACGGGCTGGCGGCCGGTGCTGGCCCGGAACATTCCGCGGGCCAGCGCGATCGGGCTCGATACGCGGATTGGGCTGTCTGTTGAACTACCGGACGATCGTCGCCGCGGTCCGCAGATTGACCGGCAAGCGCTCCGCGCGCTCGCGCTTCGATCGTTTCCGAAGTACCGCGGGCTCCTGGGCCTGTCGGCGTATTGGGATAAGTACGGCCAGGGCCAGGGCGGGGCCGACGCGCTGGCGACGAACCCGAACCGCGAGCGCTGGCCGGTGCAGACACCGGAGGCGCTGCGGATGATGCTGTTCCCTGACGCGGTGGTGGCCAGCGACGAGCCGAGGAAGATCAACGCCAGGACCATCCGTAGTCATCGGGCGCGGGCCGTCCGGCACGTCGAGGCCATGCAGGACGCCGGCCTGGTCGAGATGATCAAGACCGCCGGCGGGTGGCGGATCTACCGGGGGCGGGGCAAGTGACGTTGGGTGCAACGCCAGCTCGCTTGGGTGCAACGCCAGCTCGCTTGGGTGCAACGCCAGCTCGCTTGGGTGCAACGCTGCCCCTTACGGACAGCTATGCTTCCGGCTCTCCCACCTCAGAGACCCACCACAGAACCCCCCCAACCCCCCCCGCTGCGCGGTGGGGACCGTATCTTGGAGACGATGATGGCGACAGAGCATGACCACGACAATCACCGTAACCTGAACCGGATCGCCGACGCCTTGGAGCACATCGCGGTATCGCTGGCGACCTTGGCGACAGCCAAAGCACCAGAGGCGGAGTTGGTGCGGCGGGCAATCAAGCGGAGGCCGGCATCTAGGGGGCCGACCCGGACCCGGACCGATGGGGACCCCTGAGCGGAAATCGGCGCGAGGCCAAGGGGACCGCGGGGTGGGGCCAACTTCGCACAAACAAGCCTCTCTCGGCCGGCGGCTGATCGACTACGTAGGCTCCCTCACGATCACGCAAGGCCAGGGAGCCGGCGAACCGTTCCGGGTGCTGCCGTGGCAACGGAGGTTCATCCGGGGCTCGTTCGACCGGCCAGGCAACACGGCGGCGTTGTCGGTCGCCAGGGGCAACGGCAAGACGACCCTCTGCGCTGCGATCGCTGACGCGGTACTCCGCGGGCCGCTGAACCAACCGAGGGCGGAGGTCGTCTGTGTCGCGTCGTCGTTCGACCAGGGCCGCATCATCTTCGATCACGTCATGGCGTTCGGCGGCTACAACGAGGACCGGGCCAGGTGGCGCGTCCAGGACACGGCGAACCGGGCTTCGATCGAGTGCCGGGACACGGGGGCGCGGATCCGGTGCATCGGTAGCGATCCCCGGCGCATGATGGGCATGGTTCCGTTTCTGATCCTGGCGGATGAACCAAATTCCTGGGAGCCAGCCAAGGCGGACCGGGCCTACATCGCGCTCCGTACCTCGTTGGGGAAGATCGCGGGCTGCCGGATGGTCGCTCTAGGGACCCGGCCGACCGAGCCCGATCACTGGTTCGGCCGGATGCTGCGGGATCCGGACACCTACGCTCAGGAGCACACGGCGCGGCCTGTTGATCCTCCGTTCCAGCGGCGGACCTGGAGGCGGGCCAACCCGTCGATGGACGCAATGCCCAACATCGAGGCGACCATCCGCCAGGAGGCCGCACTGGCCAGGCGGGACGATTCGATGCTCGCGGGCTTCCGGGCGCTGCGGCTCAATCTCGGGGGCGACGACACGCTCCAGTCGACGCTACTGGACGCCACGACCTGGGAGCGCATCGAGGTTCCCGCCGGCGAACACCGCGGGCCTATGGTCCTGGGCGTCGACCTGGGCCAGTCGGCGGCAATGTCGGCCGTGGCGGCATACTGGCCGCAGACCGGAACGCTCGAGGCGGTCGCCTGCTTCCCCGAGCTGCCGACCCTCCAGGAGCGCGGGCTCGCTGACGGCGTGGGCCGGCGCTACGTGGACATGGCGGCTCGCCGGGAGCTGTTCGTCGCCGGCGAGCGGGTGAGCGATACCGCGGCGCTGCTGGCTGAGGCGCGGCATAGGTGGGGCGATCCGGCGGTGATCGCGGCCGATCGCTTCAAGGACCAGGAGCTGCTACAGGTCCTGGGCCGCAGTCAGTTCCCGCTCACGAACGTCTCTTTCCGCGGCCAGGGCTTCAAGGATGGCGCCGAGGACGTTCGACGGTTTCGCGCCCGGTGCCTGAACAACCAGGTCTCGCCGGTCCGGTCCCTCTTGATGCGATCGGCGATTGGCGGGGCGCGGGTGGTCCTGGACGCAAGCGGCAACTCGAAGCTGGCCAAGGCGACTCAGGGCGGCCGGCGACTGTTCACGAGGGACGACGCCGCGGCGGCGGCGATCCTGGCGGTAGCAGAAGGCGACCGGCGGACCAGGGAGCACGAAGTAGAGACCGCGGAGACCATGATCGTTGGCTGACATCTTCCCGGCAGCGGAAGATCCGGGATCGCGCTCAGCCTGACACATTGCCACGTTTCTAAACCCAAGGAATCTCGGTAGCGTGGTTTCGTGGGCAAGGCGGCGTACCTGAGCAGTAGACGGTGGAAGCGCGTCCGTTTCGCGTGCTTCGACCGGGACGGCTGGCGGTGCCGCAGGTGCGGGAAGGCCGGCCGTCTCGAGGCGCACCACGAACCCCCGCTATCGCAAGGGGGCGACCCGTTCGCGCTCACGGGCCTTGTGGCACTCTGCCGGGGGTGCCATATCGAACGGCACCGGCCCGCGTGGAGCGCGAAGCGCAGGGCCGCGGATCGCTGGGAGCGACTGATCCGGGAGGCTTAGAGAATGGTTGGCCATTCAGCGCGGAGCGATATAAAATATTGCCTGTTTGACAAATAAAAGGTTCGTGCTGTACCGTTCATGGGGCAACATGGAGGACCGAACATGACGCTACTGCAGAAGTTTCTGGTGAAGCAAAGCGCCCTAAAGGTGGAGTTGGGCGACCTGCTGGCGCTCGAGCAGCGCAGCGACGAACAGGAGTCCAGGCGCGACGCCATCGGACTGGAGCTCCGCTCGATCGAGCGCGACATCCGGGACGCCAGACTCGCGGAGCCGGAGCCGAAGACGACCACGACCCCCCGGCAGGGTGGCGACGCCGAGACCCGCGAGCGGCTGGAGCTGCGATCGCAGTTCAGTGTCGGCCGCTTCATTGGCTGGAAGGCGGGCAAGAACCCGCTCGACGGTCAGACCGCGGAATACATGCAGGCCGTGGAGTCGGACGGCAAGCTGCCGATCGACGTGTTCGAGCGCGAGCAGCGTTCCGAGGGCGGCGACCTGGAAACCAGGGCGGTCACGCCAGGTGTCCAGGGCGGCGCGACTCAGCGGCCGATCGTACCGGCCGTCTTCAAGCGGTCCGTCGCTCCGTTCCTGGGAATCTCGATGCCGTCGGTTGGTGTCGGCGATGCGGTGCTCCCGGTGTTGTCGACGGCTCCAGCGTCGGGTGTCGGGGCGGTCGCCAAGGATGCCGCGGTCGACTCAACGGCCGGGGCGTTCATGGTCAGCTCGCAACAGCCTCGACGGATCGGCGCTCAGTTCACGGTTCGGGTGGAGGACCTGGCGCGACTCGACGGAATGGAGTCGTCGCTACGTCAGGCCATCGAGGGCGTAGTGGCCGAAGAGCTCGACGATGAGATCCTGAACGGGGCGGGGGCGGCCTACAACACCGACGGCGAGATCCGCGGGCTCCTGGCGCAGCTCACGGACCCCAGCGCGCCGGGCGCGAACGCCGAGACCTGGGCGCGTTTCAACGCGGCTGCCGTCTCGCACTTGGCCGACCCCTGGGCGGTCAGCGAGTCGGACGTTCGTCTCCTGGTCGGCGAGGGCACCTACAAGCACGCCGCCGGCGTGTTCCGGGCGAACAACACGGACGAGTCCTTCACCGTCTACGCGAACCGCGTGTTCGGCGGGATCCGCATGAGCGGGAAGATCGCCGCCCCGGCGAGCAACATCCAGCAGGCAGTAGTCGCTCGGGCCAACCCGGCGAACGACGCTCCGGCGGTGATGCCGGCCTGGAGCGGTTTCGATCTGACGGTCCGGGACGTCTACACCGGAGCCGCCAAGGGTCAAGTGATGGTCACCGTGAACATGCTGATCGGTGACGTTGTTCTGCTCCGCTCCGACGTGTTCGTTCAGCATTCGTTCAGGCTGGCATAGGGGCCATGGAGGGCCTGGAACAGCGGGCCGTCTACCCTGTCGAGCTCGAATACCGGCAGAAGGGCCGCAGTCTGAGCGGTGCGTTCAAGTACGGCTCTACGGCAACGACGCGGGACCGCGGCCGCGTCCGCAAAGAGCGGATCCGGTCGCGGGCCTTCTCGCACGCCGTAGACGACCCTGACGCGCGCATCGAGCTCCTGCGGGGCCACAACTTCGACCAACCGCTAGCGGTCCGTCCTGGCGGCACTCTGGAGCTGGAGGACACCGCTGACGCGCTCCGGTTCCGCGCTGAACTGCCGCCGCTGGACGCCATGCCGTCGTACATGCGCGACACGTTGCGCATGATCGAGGCCGGGCTCCTGCGGGGCTGGTCGCCTGGGTTCCGTGTCCCTCCGCGGAGCGTGGTCCCTCGAGCTGAAGAGCTGATCCCGGAGCCGGGCAACCCCGGCGTGTCCATCCGGCAGATCAACGCGGCCGTCTTGTACGAGATGAGCCTCGTAACCAGGCCGACCTACAGGGACACGGTGCTCGACCTTCGGAGCGAGGAAGTCGACCAGGTGGAGCCCATCCGGGACTCTGAGCGGGTGTTCTTGTGGCTGTGACGCCGGCGCAGCTCGCCGGGGCTCTTCGCCTGGGGAACGGAACCGACGATCCTGCCGAGCCGGTCGCTGGCGTCCTGAACCGTATGAGTGGGGCCGGTACGGCGATCATCAACGTCATCTGTCCCGATGCTCCAGACGAGGCCAAGGACGCCGCACTGGTCCAGATTGTCGGCTACTGGTACGACAAGGACGTAACGATCGGCGGCCGGCTCGAGAATGCACTAGTCAACTCTGGAGCGCGGGCGATCCTGGACCCGTGGTGTCCCCGCGAAGCGGTCGTCATTGACAATGCCTAACCTAGATATCAGGATTGAGCAGCGGGAATACGGGCCGCTGACGGGTTCGCGTCCGACTCCGCAGACGCGACGCTGGACGACCCGGGAGCACCTATGGGCGCGGGCTCTCGAGCGCGGCTCGGACCGCGGCTATGACTCGTCGGCGGACGTGATTACCACGACGGCGACCCGGACGTTTCTGGTCGCCTGGAGGCCGCCAGGGAGCTATCTGGAGGACGGACCCGGCGGCCGCAACCGGAGGATCGTCGACGAGAGCGGCGATGTGTGGCAGGTCGACTCCGTCGACGAGGAGACCGCACGGCGGCGGCACCTGGTGGAGCTGCGGTGCGTGTCGTCGTCGGTGCCTGCGTTCGTCTCCAACGCCGGCGCTCCGGACGAGGAGCTGGGCTGATGCCGCGCCGAGGAACGACCGACGTTCGCCGGGTGCAGGCTCAGGTGCGGGCGCTGCCGCGCCTGGTCGCTGAGATCCTGACTGCGGAGGTCGTCAAGGGCGCGCCCAAGCGGATGGCGAAAGAGTCTCCGCGGCGGACCGGCCGACTTCAACAGGGCTGGCAGGTCAGACGTTCCGGGCCGCTCCGGGTGAACGTCACGAACCGGGCGTTCTACTGGAGCCTGGCGACCACGAAGGGCGGGCGCAAAGTGCGCGACATCGCGGTTCAGGCAGTGCAGGACGAGGCCAGGGACGCGCTGCCGCGGGCGATCGCCATGGCCAAGCGGAGACTCCCGTGAGGGAGTTCGATCCGACTTTCGGCGTGCCGTCTCCGGAACCGCTCGAGCAGCGGCAGGAGCAGGGCTCCTACGCGGACGCCGTTGTGACGGCGCTGTTGACGCAAGCGAGCGGTAACAGCACGTTCTCGGCGTTGGCGCTGGGAGCCGCGGAGATCTGCGCGGGACAGTGGGGCCGGGGGTTCGCTTCGGCCCTGGTCGATGGCGGGGGCCTCGCCGGCAGCGCGGTAACGCCGGCCGTGCTCGAGCTGATCGGCCGTTCCCTGATCCGGCGAGGGGAGCAGGTGTTCGAGATCCGGGTTCGAGGGGGCCGGGTGCAGCTCGAGGCTGCGGCCTGGTGGGAGGTTCACGGGGACAACGACCCGGACACCTGGACCTACCGGCTCACGTTCAACGGACCTGACCGGCAGGCGGATCGGATCGTGCCAGGCGATGCGGTCGTTCATGTCCGCTATGCGGTCGACGCCGCGGAGCCGTGGCGGGGACTCTCCCCTCTGGCCGTGCAACCCGAGACGGCCGGCCTTGCGGCCATGCTCGAGAAACGGCTCCGGCAGGAGGTAACGGGCCAGGTGGGGAACCTGATCGCCCTACCGTCGACGGCGAACACCGAGAGCTTCAAGAGGAACCTCGGCCAGCTCGGCGGGCGGGTGCTCCTCGTGCCGACCACCACGAGCGGCTGGGAGGCGGGACCCGACAACCGGCCGCGGTACGACTGGCGGCCTGAGCGGCTGGGGGCGTCTCCTCCGGATTCCCTCGTGCAACTCAGGGACCGGACGGCTCATCACGTCCTGGCGGCTTGCGGGGTGCCTACGGAGCTGATCGAGAGGGCGGACGGAACCGGGCTCCGGGAAGCGTGGCGGCAGTTCCTGTTCGGCACCTTGGCTCCGGTCGGCCGACTCGTTCAAGCGGAACTCGTCGACAAGCTGGACGCCGCGGGGCTCCATCTCGACTGGCAGGAGCTGAGGGCCAGCGACTTGACCGGCCGTGCTCGAGCGTTTCAGAGCATGGTTGGCGGCGGCATGAAGCCGGCGAAGGCGGCCAGTCTGGCTGGGCTCATGGAGCCGGAATGACCCCAACGCAGAAACGCCGCTGGACCGCGGCTGAGGAGGCCGCGCTGTTCTCCGGTCGACGGGCACCGGAGCTGGCGACCGAGCTCGGCAGGTCCTTCCGCGCGGTGCAGCAGCGTCGGCGGACGCTCGGCATCAAGCGATCGAGCAGTCCGGGGCCGCCGCCGAACGCATGGACGCCCACCGAGGACCGGATGCTGCGCGCGGTGTACGCCGATCCGAGAAAGTGGACCGGGGCCGCGCGACGGCTGGCCGCGGCGATCGGGCGGACGCCGTCCGCGGTCGCCCATCGTGCCGCGCGGCTCGGCGTATCCAGGCCGCGGGCGGGGCCGACAGGAGGGGCGTCTTGACCCCTAATCGAACACCGACCCCCCGCGGCCACAATCCTCGGGGCTACGGGCTCAATCGGGCCCGTACGGGGAAGGCTCCGCCATGGACCAAGGCCGAAGAGGACCGGCTGAGGCGCGGCGACCACGGAACCCGCCTTCGGTTCTACAGGCTCGGGCTCGCGAGGCCGCGACCGTGAGCGTGGACCTGACCCGAGAGCTCGCCGAAGCTCTTCAACTCCCCGCGCTCAAGGCTGAGTTCCAGGAGCTGCGTGAACTGGTTGAGAAACTACGCCAGGAGCGCGAGAGCGGCGCTACAGCGGCCCGTAGCGACCACACCGCGACCAGGATGCTCCGGTTGCCGGAGGTCGCGGAACGTACCGGCGTATCGCGACAGACGATCTACCGTTGGATCAAGGCGGGCCAGTTCCCCAAGCAGGTGAAGCTAGGCGCGTCGGCCGTCCGCTGGTGTGAGGTCGAGGTCGAGCAGTGGATCGCCTTGCAGCGGGCCAACGGTCACGGGCGATGACAGTACGCGCCCCAGTCCTCCATGACGGGCCGGCGGCGTTCGAGAAGATCGGATCGTGCGTAGGCACCTTCGACTCCGGGAACCACATGGGCGAGACTGTGCTCAGCGACTTCGCGCGGCACCCCGGTTTCGCCGCACCAATCGCGGAACGAACTGCGGAACCCGTGCAGGGTCGACGGGATCCCAAGTTCTCTCAGCACTCCCGGCGGTGTCGAGCGGTGGAGGGGGCCGTTGGACCGTGCCGACCCGAAGATCAATCCGTGGCCGTCGGTCAACGTCTTGGCCTGATCGAGTACCGCGAGGGCGGCCGCCGAGAGCGGTACACGGTGCTCCCGGCCTGCCTTCATACGCGCCGCCGGCACGATCCAGACCGCGGCCTCGACTTCGACCTCGGCCCAAGTTGCGAGCCGTACCTCGCCGGAACGGGCCGCCGTCAAGATCGTGAACTCGATCATGAGCCGGATGCCGAGCCAACTGCGGGACTCCCGGATCTCGCGGAGTACCTCTGCGACCTCGGCGTGCGGCAGGGCCGCGAGGTGCTTCTGCGGCCCGTTGTGCTTCGGCAGAGAAGCCGCCACGGCCTTGCTCGCCGGGTCGTCGGTTCGATAGCCCTTCGTGATCGCCCACCGCATGACAATGCTGATCCGGTCCCGCAGACGCTTCGCCGTGACGTTCTTGCTGCTCCAGATCGGTGTCAGAACGTCCAGGACATCGCCGGCGGAGATCTGGTCGACCGGCCGGCGGGTGAGGCGCGCCGCGTACGTCTCGACCGTTCGCCGCCAGTCCTGCTCCGACTGGCTGCCCGGCTTCCAGTCGGCGCGCCGGGTCGCGAGCACGGCGTGAAACGCTTCGGCGAAGGTCGGCGTAGCGTCGCGCTTGAGCACGTCCACGGGGTCGACGCCGTTCCGGGCGTGCTTCCGGTACTCGCGTGCCTGGTCTCGCGCTTCGGCGAGCGTCACGTCCCGGAAGCTACCGAGGCCGCGGAGTACGCGGCCTCGACCGCGGATGGTGCCTTGCCAGATCCAGGACTTCGAGCCGGCCTCGGTGACCCGCAGGAACAGCCCCTCGCCGTCGTAGTGCTTCCCCAGCTTCTTCGTGGTCTGCACGAACTTCGCCGTGAGTCGCTTCGCCATGTCTGTACCTCACTCGCGTCGCCATGTTTGTACCTCACTCTGTACCGCACTTGGAGCGAGATTACATGAGACGGCGTGAGACAGGCAAGTACCTCACTTGGGCCAGAAGCCGTTGTACTACAAGGGATTTCTGCGATCCGGTGAGACCGGGGGAATCATCTCGCGTACGGAATAGCTGTCGTGGCGGCGGAAGTTCTTGAAGGTGATCAGTTCACCGATCAGGCCGGTGGTGACGATCTGGATGCCGAGCACCATGAGCAGGACGCCGAGCAGCAGCAGGGGCCGGTTCGAGAGGGAGGCGCCCGTGAACCAGAGCGCGGCCAGATAGGAACAGATGCCAAAGCCCAGAGCACAACTGATCAGGCCGATCGGTCCGAAGAGATGCAGCGGCCGGCGAGTGAAGCGGCTGATGAAGAGCACCGTGATCAGATCGACCGGGCCCTTGTAGGACCGATCCCAACCGTACCGGCTGCGGCCGACGCGGCGTGGATGGTGGGCAACGGGGATCTCGCCGATGATGAAGCCGCGCCGGGCGGCGAGAACCGGGATGTACCGGTGGAGTTCGCCGTAGACGGCCACCTGCTCCAGGACCTCGCGACGATAGGCCTTGAAACCCGAGTTGAAGTCGTGCAGCTTTACGTTGGAGAGGGTGCGCGTCACCCAGTTGAAGATCTTCGAGGCCACGCGGCGGCGCAGCGGGTCGCGCCGGGTTCGCTTCCAGCCGCTGACCAGATCGAGCGGTCCGTCTTCGAGGGCCTGCAGGAGGCGGGGAATCTCGCCCGGATCGTCCTGCAGGTCGCCGTCCATCGTGACCAGAATGCGGCCGCGGGCGTGATCCACCCCTGCCGAGAGCGCCGCCGCCTTGCCGAAGTTCCGGCGCAGGCGGATGAGGCGTACCCGTGGGTCGCGCTCGTGTTGCCGCCGCGCCTCTTCGGACGTTCCGTCGGTCGAGCCGTCGTCGATGAACAGGACTTCCGAGCGGGCGCCCATGGCGTCCAGGTTCGCAAGGACGCGCTCCGCCAGGGTGGCGACGGTGGCCTCCTCGTTCAGCACCGGTACCAGCACGCTGACGTCGAGCGACGCCTGCTCCCTATCAGGGGCGGTCAGGGAGGGCGCCGGACGCGGCGCCGACAACTCGGTTGTCTGAACCATACCGGTAGCAGTCTACGGCCACTTCGCGGTCAGTCGACAGTATCGCCGGCCAGGAGCTTGCGCGGTAGAACGATCTGACCTGGGAACGCGGGCATCCTGCCCGCATCCGGCGCCCAGCGCCGGCCTCCGGTAGTTCTGCCGCGCAAGCTGCTGGCGCCGCCGGATCCCGGTCAGTCCGAAGGGGTGGTGACCGACACCGCGGGAGACGAAGACTCCGTCACTGGGACGACCGAGGTCGTGGCCGGTGCACTCGGTGTCTCCGGGGCGGGCTCGGCGGCAACCGGAACGTACTCGATTCTCCGACCGTCGACGATCAACGCCGGCGGCTCGGATTCGAGGTCGAACTGCACCGCGGTCTCCCGCTTGGAACGTACCCGGATGCGCTGGTCTATCCGCTCCTCTGGGCGCCAAGTGGGGTTCTTGAAGATGCTGATGACATGGGCGCCGACCGGTAGTTGCAGGTTGTCGATCGGTGTCCAGCCGATCGCCTCGTCCCCGATGCGCACGAAGACCGGACGCGCCGATTCCTCGGCCGCGGCCACGCTGAGGAACCCCGGTCGCACCAAGGGCACGGGCGTCTCCAACAGGCGTCCCGATGGGACCTGGGTCACCACCTGCTCCCGGATCCGGTAGTCGCGGGTGGCGAGTTCGAACGTGAGTACGTGGTCGACGCCGGCTTCGACTTCGAACACCCGCCGCCGGTCGAGAACGACAGGCTCGTCACCCGCCACCGAGACCGTGATCTCTGGGTGCCAGGCGGGCGCCAGGGCGAGGCGGCCGGTGCCGCGGCTCGCTGGGCGGACGCCGTCGGGCCGGCTCGCGGCTGGGCCGATCGGCGTCACGCCGGCCGCCGGGGAACGCAGGTCCTCAGAGAGGAGGGCATCGCCGGTCGCGCCGGCCGTGCTCGGCTGTGCCGGCTCGGAAACCGTCTCTTCCGCGGCCGAGGGGACATCGGAACCGGCCACGGCCGGACTGCCCTTGGACCACCAGAGAGTGCCGCCGAGCCAGAGCGCGGTTCCGGCCACGGTCGCGAACGTCAACCAGCGCCGGCGGAAGCGGGAGCGCGATGGCCGCTTGATTGCGGCCGCCACCGTCTCGAGACTGGGCGAGGGCTCTCCGTTGCTCCCGGAAGCGCTGCCCTGGAGTTCGACATCGACGAGCGGGCCGTCACCCTTGATCGACTTCTGAACCGGGATGTCGACGGTGGGGCCGGCGCCCGAATCGTTGTCCCGGCTGGCCAGCATGGTCGCCGAAGCCCAACTGGGGGACGCGGTGGGCGAGTTCAGACCGTCGGCCGGAAGGGGGGCTTCGCCGTGGGTCGCGGTGACGTCGGCCGCATCCTGTGTCGCAGCCTCGACTGCGCCGACAACGGATGTGAAGTTGCCGAGTCGATGCGCGGGATCGTCGTGCAGGCAACCCTCGAAGATGGGGAGCAGCCGGCGCGGAAAGTCCGCGGGCAGATCGTTCAGCGGCAGGGAGGACTTCGACTTCAGCCGGCGGGGAAGGGTCGCCCTCGCGCCCGGCTGGTAGGTCAGCAGGAGGTGGAGCAGAACGCCGAAGGCGTAGAGGTCGGTGCGTACGTCGACCGCGTCGCCGCGGAGGAGTTCCGGGGCGCGGTAACGGAGTTCGCCGGTGGTGCGCGGATTGGCGAAGCCGCGCAGTTGGGCTGTGCCGTCGGAGCGGATCGTGACCATGCCGGGGTGCAGATCGCCGTGGACGACGCCCATTCCCTGCGCGTACTCGAGGGCGCGCGCGATCTGGGCCAGCCAGGCGAGAGCAGTCTCTTGCGGCAGGTCGTCGGCCTGCCGGAGCTTCGCCGCGAGGGTTTCTCCGTCGGCGAACTCCTCGATGCGGCACGAGGTGGCGCCGTCGATCCCGAAATCGAGGATGCGGGCGACCCCGTCGTGCTCGAGCCGCGCGCCGGCGGTAGCCCGTTCAAGGAAGCGTGCCTGAGCATCCGGAGTCTCCGGCGTCCAGATGTCGATCGTCGCCGAGGCGCCGTCGATGGAGCTTCGGCCGAGGTAGGAGGCGGCGCCGGCATGGGCCTCGAGACGGTCGACGATCGCAAAGTTGCCGATTTGTTTGCTCATGGAATGATGCGAAGAAGTTGATCGCGGTAGACGCCCATCATAGCACGTTTTGCGTCTAAGTTGTTGTTTCTCAGTACCTTGTGTGTTTCGAGAGCGTTCGGCGGCGGAGCTGCTGTAGTCTCACGCAGCGGGACTGATTGATGCGGGCGAACGGGAACACTTGGGCCAGCGGTCTCGTCTGCTCCGCGACCGGGGTTCAGGCGCCGCTTGACGAACCGGCGTTTCTGTCGCCCGCTGGCAAGCCCTGGCTGGTCGACTACGAACTCGATCGGAACCGGGGAAGGGCGCTCGCCGGAGCTCTGCAGAGCCGGCCGTGGACGCTTTGGCGGTACCGCGAGCTGTTGCCGGTGGTCGATTTCCACAACCGGATCGATCTCGGCGAGGGCGGCACGCCGGTGCTTCGACTTCGTCGTCTGGCGCCGGACGGGGTGCGCCTGTTCCTGAAGAATGAGGCGGGCAATCCGACCGGTTCCTTCAAGGATCGGGGACTGTCGCTGGCGGTGAACCGGGCGCGGGAACTCGGCGCCCCGGGAGTGCAGCTTCCGAGCGCCGGCAACGCAGGCGTCGCGGCCGCGGCCTATGCCGCCGCCGCGGGTCTGCCCTGCCGCGTGGCTCTGCCCGAGGACACCCCGGCAACGGTGCGTGAGCGTTGCCGTGGCTTCGGCGCCGAGGTCATCGAGGCTGGGGGGACATTGGTCGACGCCGGTGCGGCGCTCCTGGAGCTGGGCGGCGACTTCTGGGATCTTTCGACCCTGCGCGAGCCGTACCGTGTGGAAGGCAAGAAGACGATGGGCTTCGAGGTCGCGGAGCAGTTCGGGTGGCGGCTGCCGGACTGGATCATCTATCCCACCGGCGGCGGCACCGGCATAGTGGGCATGGCGAAGGCGTTCGCCGAGCTACGCAGGCTCGGCCTCTTGAGCGGTCCGCCGGCGAAGTTCGCCGTCGTCCAGATGGCCGGCTGCGCGCCGATCGTGCGTGCCCACGAGGCAGGCAGCGACCACGCCGATCCCTGGCAGGAACCGGACACCGAAGTATGGGGTTTGCGGGTGCCCAAGGCGATCGGCGACTTCCTCATCCTGCGGGCGCTGCGGGACAGCGGCGGCGCCGCGGTGGCGGTGGAAGAGGCCGAGGTCGCGGCGACGGCGGCCCGGGTGGCGGCAGAGGAAGGAGTTCTGGTCGGCCCCGAGACCGCGGCGGCCATGGCGGCGCTCTCTCGCCTGAGCGACTCCGGTACCATCCGTTCCGGCGAGTCCGTGCTGGTCTTTGCCACCGGCCATCCGGCCAACTACCGTTAGTCGCCAGGAGACGCGATGCCCGAGAAGCTGTTCGGTTCGGTCGCAGATGGGATCAACGGACTGCTCGGGCCGGTAGCCGGCTGGCTTGAGGGGCTGGTCTGGAACACGCCGCCCCAGGCGCCGATCCTGGCGCTGGTGCTCCTGGGTACGGGTCTCTTCGTCACCGTGCGCCTGGGCCTGATCCAGTTGCGCGGCTTCCGGCACGCCTGGGCGATCCTGGCCGGCAAGTACGACGATCCGGAGGACGAAGGCGACCTGGTTCACTTCCAGGCCCTGACGACCGCGCTCTCGGCGACGGTCGGCATCGGGAACATCGCCGGCGTTGCCATCGCGATCCGCATGGGGGGGCCCGGCGCCCTGTTCTGGATGTGGGTGACCGCGTTCTTCGGCATGGCGCTCAAGTTCGCCGAGTGCACCCTGGCCGTCGCCTACCGGCGGGTTCACAAGGACGGTTCGGTTTCGGGCGGTCCGATGTACTACATCGAGAAGGGTCTGGGCGAGAACTGGAAGTGGATGGCGATGCTGTTCGCCGGCCTGGCGGTGATGTGCTCCTTCGGCACCGGCAACATGAACCAGGCGAACACGATGGCCGATCAGCTCGACTCCCAGTTCGGCCTGGCGCCGGTGTGGACCGGTCTCGTCTTCGCCTCCGTGGTGGCGCTGGTCATCATCGGCGGTATCCGCCGCATCGGCAGGGTGACCTCGATCCTCGCGCCGGGCATGGCGGTGATCTATGTCGGCGGCGCGATGGTTGTCCTGCTCATGAACATCGAGATTGTGCCTGCGAGCCTGGCCCTGATCGTCGAGCAGGCGTTCCGGCCCACCTCCATGGTCGGCGGCGCTGCCGGCTCGTTCCTGATGACCATGATGTGGGGCATCCGCCGCGGTCTGTTCAGCAACGAGGCGGGGCAGGGCAGCGCGCCCATCGCCCACGCGGCGGCCCGGACCGACGAGCCGGTGCGCGAGGGGCTGGTCGCGTCGCTCGAGCCGTTCATCGACACCCTGGTCATCTGCACGATGACCGGTCTCGTCATCGTCAGTACGGACGCGTGGCGCGACCACGCGCCGCAGAGCTTCGGGCTCGACGAGGTCGAGGGCATCCACCGTGTGCTCGGGGACGACTCCGAACTGCTCGCTGCGCGTGACGAGCGTTTCACCCTCGGCGGCCGCGCGGTCGATGTCGAGGGCGGGGTAGCCGGCGGCTCCTTCGTGGTGCTGAACTCGATGATTGCCGAGCCGCGTCTGGTGGACGGGACGGGCGCAGCCTGGAGCGGAAGACTGGAAGTCGCCGGCGACGGAACGCTCAGTGCCGCGGGCGAGCCGCCGAGGATCGAGGGCGGAGCGCTGCTGACCGGAGCGCCGCTGACGGCGCGGGCTTTCAGTCTCGGTCTGCCCGGAAGCCGGGGGGATCTGATCGTCACGCTGTCGGTGCTGCTGTTCGCCGTGTCGACGGCGATCTCGTGGTCGTACTACGGCGATCGTTCGACCGAGTACCTGTTCGGCGCCAGAGCCATTCCCGTGTACCGCTGGGTCTATGTCGGCTTCTTCTTCCTGGGCTGCCTGCTGCCGCTCTCGACCGTCTGGACCTTCGGAGACGTGGCCCTGGGGCTGATGTCGTTCCCGAACCTGATTTCGCTGCTGCTGCTCTCGGGAGTGGTCACCGGCATGACGAGGTCCTACTTCCGCCGCCACGGCCGCAAGGGCGCTCCGAGCCGATCGTGAGCGGGTGGAACAGGTACCGGACGTTTCCTGTCATCCTGGTCTACGGCGAGGGGAATGGCTGAGCACAGCCGCGATCGGGGTCCCTGGGCTTCTGTTGCGATCGGCTTGATCGGCGCGCCGATCCTGGCGGCGCTGGCGTACTTTCTGCTCCCTGAGGCGGTTGTCGATGCCAACGGCGAGGTCGTCTCCGGTCTTTCCGCCGGGGGCCGTGCGGTGGCGGCGACCGGGGTCCTCATGGGCGTGTTGTGGCTGACCGAGGCCCTGCCCGTCGCCGTCACCTCGTTGCTGCCTCTGGTCGCGATTCCGCTCCTGACCGGCGGGGACATCGGCATCGCGCGGGTCGCGGCGCCTTACGCGAACCCGAACATCTTTCTCTTCCTGGGCGGTTTCATGATCGCCCTTTCGATGCAGACCTGGGGTCTGCACCGCCGCATGGCGCTCCACATCATCCTTCGTGTCGGCAGCCGGCCGGATCGCCTGGTGCTCGGCTTCATGGCCGCAAGCGCCTTCCTGAGCATGTGGATCTCCAACACGGCCACCACGGTCATGATGCTGCCGATCGCCCTGTCGGTGATCGATCTGGTTCGCCAGAGACTCGGCCCGGAGGTGGCGCCGGTGGGGAAGCCGTTCCCCTTCGCGCTGAATCTGCTGCTCGGGACGGCGTACGGCGCCTCGATCGGAGGCGTTGCGACCAAGATCGGCACCCCTCCCAACATCCAGATGATGTCGTTCGTGGAGGACACCTACGGCCGGGAGATCACGTTTGCGCAGTGGATGCCGTTCGGTCTCCTGCTCACCCTGTCCTTCCTGCCGCTGGCCTGGCTGGTGCTCACCCGGTTCGTCTACCCGCTGCAAATCCGGGAAGTGCCCGGCGGCGCGGAACTCATCCGCGGCGAGCTGCGAAAGCTGGGGCCGATCAGCGGACCGGAGAAGGCGGTGTTCGCGATCTTCGTTTCGGCGGCCGTCCTGTGGACCACTCGCACCTGGCTCGCCGAGATCGAGATCGGCGGCACGGTACCGCTGGCCGGACTGACCGACCCGGGCATCGCGATCGGCGCCGGCCTGTTGCTGTTCGCGATTCCGGTCAGTTTCCGGCGTGGTGTCTTTCTGCTGAGTTGGAAGAAGGCGCTCGAGGCGCCATGGGGGATCCTGCTGCTGTTCGGGGGCGGGCTCAGCCTCGCGGCCGCGGTCGTCAGTACCGGCGTGGACCGCTTCATCGGCAGCCTCCTGCTGGTGCTGGAGGGCATGCCGGTGCTGGTTCTGGTCGTCGGCGCCGCCACCCTGCTCATCATGCTGACGGAGGTCACCAGCAACACGGCGACGACCGCGACCTTCCTGCCGATCCTGGGCGCCACGGCGGCGGCGATCAACGTGGATCCGCTGCTCCTGATCGTGCCGGCCACGCTGGCGGCGAGTTGCGCCTTCATGATGCCGGTGGCGACGCCGCCGAACGCGATCGTGTTCGGCTCCGGGGAGATCACCATCCCCCAGATGGTCCGCGCCGGCCTGTGGCTCAACCTGATCGGCCTGGTCCTGATCGTCTTCTGGGTCTACGTCGCGGGCGGACTGATCGGCCTGTAGGACGACTGGAGGCGCCCTCGACTCGTGAGCTCCTGCCGGTAGCGGTAGCCGATGCACTTGTAGAGGAGTCTGGCGGCCGTGTAGTCGCTGGCCGGGTTGCCGGGGATAGGGGCCAGTTCGACGATGTCCATCGCGATGACGCGCTTGTGCTCGAACAGCAGGCGGAGCAGCGCCAAGGCCTGGCGCCAGGTGCCGCCGCCGGGTTCGGGCGTCCCGGTCGCCGGCAGCAGCGACGGATCGAAGAAGTCGAGGTCGAAGGTCAGATAGACGGTGTCCGGCAGTGAGGCCAGGAGACCCAGGAACAGTGCCTGGAGTTCCTCGGCGGCCAGGGCATGCAGTTGGCTGGCCCAGATGACTGGAAGGCCCTCGGTCTCGATCCGCACGGCCTCGGGGCGGCTCAGGGAACGGATGCCGATGGCCAGCGTGGACACGCCGAGGTCGAGCACCCGGCTCATCGCGCAGGCGTGGTTCCAGGGGGTGCCCGCGTAGGTCTGCCTCAGGTCCGTGTGGGCGTCGAACTGCACGACTCCCAAGTCGGGGCCCGGGTTCGAGCCGACTGCCTCCACCACGCCGCGCACCAGAGCGGGCGTGACGGTGTGTTCGCCGCCGATCGCGGCGAGGAAGCGGCCGCGTAGGGTGGCGGCCCGCGCAGCGGTGCTGATCCGCTCCAGCGCCGCCGCCTCGCCGGTTTCGACGTCGACCGGCGGCAGGGTCTCGATGCCGACGCGAAACGGCTCCAGCCGGAGTTCCTCGTCGTAGAGCTCCACGTAGTGGGAGGCGCGGAGCAGGGCGGCCGGTCCATCCTCGGCGCCGCGTCCCCAGGAGGTCGTGCGTTCGTAGGGAACCGGCAGCACCGCGACGGCCGGCTCGCCGGCCGGCGCCTCGAACTCGAGGAACGGCGGAAGTTCGGCGTCGAGCTGCGGCATGGAGCGGACACTGTAACCGGAAGGAAAGATGCGGGCAGGATGCCCGCGTTCCCAGGGCCGGATCGGGGTTGCACTCAGGTCGCGCGGGTTCGACGGCGGTCAATCCGTCAATGCCTACAGAGGAGTCGCGATGGCAAGACGAGACAGGCCGCTCCGCAGCACCCTGCGGGAGATGCCTTCGGAACAACGTCCGCGAGAGCGGCTTCTGGCGCACGGCGCCGGCGTCTTGACGGACTGCGAGTTGATCGCCATCCTGCTGCGCACCGGGCACCGTGGCTGCTCGGTGCTCGATCTCGCCTATGACCTGCTTTACGACGAAGGACGCGGGCTTGGCGGCCTGCCGGCGCTCGCCCTGATGGTTGAGCACGACCTGCCGTCGTTGCGCCGCAAGGGACTGGGCGATGCCAAGGCGGCGACTGTCCTGGCGGCCGTCGAACTGGCCCGGCGGTTGGCTCGGGCGCAGCTTCCGGAGAGAAGGCCCCTGGGCGACGTGGTCGGCGTCGCTCGCTACCTGAACCTGCGCTACGCGCGACGCGACCAGGAGGTGATGGGTGCGATCTACGTCGACATCCGCGGTCGTGTGATCAGCGAACGGGAGCACTTCGTCGGCGCCCTGGACCGCACCTCGGTCGAGCCGCGGGTGGTCCTGAAGGAGGCCCTGCGCCTGGGAGCGACGGCTGCCGTGATCTTCCACAACCACCCCAGCGGCGACCCGGATCCGAGCCGGGAGGATGTGGCCTTCACCCGCAGGCTGGCGCGGGCCGGCGCCGCGGTCGGAATCGAACTGGTCGACCACCTCATCCTGGCCGGTGGCGGTCGCTGGGTGTCGATGCGGGAAAAGGGATTCCTGTAGCGGGCGCCGGCTGCGCGGGGTGCGCGGGGTGCTAGGGTTCATCCCGATGGCTGCTGGAGGCCCCGTACTGCTCCACATGGACTGTGCGAGCGGCATCTCGGGCGACATGTTCCTGGGCGCCTGCCTGGACCTGGGGTTGCCGGTTGCCCTGCTTGAGGAGATGGTCGAGCGGCTGGGCCTGGACGGCGTCGAGCTGCAGGTGCGGCGGGCGAAGCGGGGAGGGCTGGCTGGCGTGCGCTTCAGCGTGCTTCGAGACGGCCGACCGGTCGAAGGAGGGGACCGCGAGGGCGCCTCGCATCGGAACCTGTCCACGATCCTCCGCATGATCGAGCGGAGCGGTCTCGCTGCCGGCACGAGGGAACGGGCCGCGGCTCTCTTCCGACGTCTGGGCGAGGCGGAGGCAAGCGTGCACGGGGTCGGCCTGGATGAGGTGCACTTCCACGAAGTCGGCGCCGACGACTCGATCGTCGACCTCGTCGGCGCCGCGCTCGCCATCGAGCACTTCGTTCCGGCCGGCGTGTCGTGCTCCACCGTCGTGGTGGGCGGCGGCACGGTCCGGACCCGGCACGGCGTGATGCCGGTGCCGGCGCCGGCGACGGCTCTGCTGCTTCAGGGCGTGCCGGTCAGCACAGGCGGCGTGGAGGGCGAGATGACGACGCCGACCGGCGCCGTGATCGTGCGCGAGTTCGTGGACTCGTTCGAGCCCTCGGCGGCCGACAGCCCACGCCGGGTCGAGAACAGCGGCGTCGGGCTGGGCCGCAGGGAACTGGCCGATCGGCCGAACGCTCTGCGGGTCCAACTGGCGACCCCCGTTGTGGCCGGCTCGCCGTGGAACCGCGTGGCGGTGCTCGAATGTCAGGTCGACGATGCGACCGGCGAGGCGATGGGCTTCGCCGCGGAGGCGCTGCTCGAGGCCGGCGCGCTCGACGTGTTCGCCACCCCGGTGCAGATGAAGAAGTCGCGCCCGGGCGTGGCCGTCACCGTGATCTGCCGCCCCGAGCGGGCATCCGAACTTGCCGAGCGGCTACTCCTCGAGACGGGTTCCCTGGGCTGCCGGCGAACGGTCGTGGAGCGGCTGGAGGCCGAGCGGTCGACCGAGTCCGTGACGACGCCCTTCGGTGAGGTCAGGGTCAAGACGGCCAGGATCGGCGCCAGGTCCCTGGGAGCGGCGCCGGAGTACGAGGACGTGCGACGGATCGCCCGGGAGAGGGGACTCCCCTTCCGGGCGATCTATCGTGCTGCCCTCAGCGCGGCCGACTGAAACGGCCGGCCGGTGTCGGCCGGCCGACGGCTAGCGCCGTCCGCCGCCGCCGGGCCGCGGACCGCGCCCGCCAGGACCGCGCCCGCCAGGGCCGCGTCCGCCAGGGCCGCGTCCACCGCCGGGGCCGCCGCGTCCACCGCCGGGGCCGCCGCGTCCGCCGCCGGGGCCGCCGCGTCCGCCGCCGCGTCCGCCGAAACCGCCTCTGCGGTCATCGCGTCCGCCGGGACCGCCCCTGCGGTCACCGCCGGCTGGCGCCGGGGCGCCCATGCCCTCGTAGTCCTTGGGATCGAAGTCGGGATCGTCCATGATCACCGCCTTGCGGGAGAGCCGCACCTTGCCCGACGGATCGATGTCGATCACCTTGACTGTCATCTCGTCGCCTTCCGTCACCAGGTCGCGAATCTCGCCGACCCGGTAGGGAGCGAGTTCGCTGATGTGGACCAGGCCGTCGGTGCCGGGGAGGATCTCGACGAACGCGCCGAACGGTTCCACCCTGCGTACCTGGCCGGTGTACACCTTGTCGACCTCCGGCACCTCGGTCAGCCGCTCGATCATCGCGATCGCGTGGCCCGCCGCGGTGGAGTTCGGCGAGGCGACGACGACGCGACCGTCGTCCTCGATGTCGATCTGGCAGCCGGTTTCCTCGGTGATGCCGCGGATCGTCTTGCCGCCCGGTCCGATCACGTCGCGAATCCGGTCGCGGGCGACCATCATCACGTGCAGGCGCGGTGCGTGCTCCGACATCTCCTCGCGCGGCTCGCCGATCTCGGCGGCCATGTGGTCGAGGATGTGCAGCCGGCCGGCCTTCGCCTGGGTCAGCGCCTGACCCATGATGTCGCGGGTCACGCCGGTGATCTTGATGTCCATCTGCAGGGCGGTGATGCCGCCGCGGGTGCCGGCGACCTTGAAGTCCATGTCGCCGTGGTGGTCCTCCTGGCCCGCGATGTCGCTGAGCACGGCGAAGTCCTCGCCGTCCTTGACCAGACCCATGGCGACACCCGCGACGGGCGCCAGCATGGGCACGCCGGCGTCGAACAACGCCAGGGAGCCGGCGCAGACGGTGGCCATCGACGAGGATCCGTTCGATTCCAGGATCTCCGAGACCACGCGGACCGTGTAGGGGAAGTCGTCCTCGGTCGGGAGCACGGGAATCAGGGCGCGGCGTGCAAGGACGCCGTGGCCGATCTCACGCCGGCTGGAACCGCGCAGGAACCGCACTTCGCCCACCGAGAAGGGTGGGAAGTTGTAGTGGAGGAGGAACTTCTGATGGGTCTCCCCCTCGTACTCCTCAATGAGCTGCGCATCGCGGCGGGTGCCGAGCGTGACCGAAGCAAGGGCCTGGGTTTCGCCGCGGGTGAAGAGCGCCGAACCGTGGACGCGGGGCAGGATTCCCGTGTCGCAGTCGAGCGACCGGATCGTGTCGAGCGCCCGATTGTCGAAGCGCTTGCCTTCCTTCATCACGATCTCACGCAGCGCCTTGTCCTCGAGTTCGCTGACGATCTTGCCGACCTGGGCGCGGCGCTCGTCGTCCTCGGGAAGCTGCTCGAGGAAGCCGTTCACTACCGCCTTGACGGCATCGCGGCGCTCGAACTTCGCGGGCGTGTTGAGCGCCGCCGTGAAGTCGTCCCAGATCGCGCTTTCGACCTGTTGCTTGAACTCGGCCGTATAGGGCTCGGGGGCCTTCCAGTCGGGCTTCTCCAGGTTCATCTCGCGGAACAGGTCCTGCTGCGCGCGAACGATCTTCTGCAGCTCCTGGTGGCCCGCGAAGATGCAGTCGAGAATCACGCTCTCATCGAGCTGGTTGGCGCCGGCCTCGACCATGGTCACCGCTTCCTCCGTGCCGACGACGATCAGGTCGAGGTCGGACACGTCGCGCTCGGCGCCGGTCGGGTTGAAGATCATCTCGTCGTCGATCATTCCGACGCGAACGGCGCCTACCGGGTGGTAGAAGGGGATGTCGGAGAGCACGAGCGCCGTCGACGCACCGTTGATCGCGAGGATGTCGGGGTCGTTCTCCTGGTCGGCCGAGAGGACGAAACTGATGATCTGGGTCTCGAAGAAGTACCCTGACGGGAAGAGCGGCCGCAGCGGCCGGTCGGTCAGGCGGCAGGTGATGACTTCCTTCTCGGAGGGGCGTCCCTCGCGCTTGAAGAAGCCGCCCGGGAAGCGACCCGCCGCCGAGGTGTACTCGCGGTAGTCGACGGTTAAGGGCAGAAAGCCGCGCGGGGTGCTGTCCTGCGCCATGCAGGCGGTGGTGAGCACGATCGTCTCGCCGAGCTGCACGGTGCAGGAACCGTTGGCCTGCTTGGCCAGGCGCCCGGATTCCAGGGTCACGGTGGAGTTCCCGATGGGGATGTTCTTGGTGAACTTCATTGCTGTTCTCTTGTCTTTCTTTCTCTGTTGTTTGCGCCCGGCGACTTGAGTGGCGGGGCATGTGCCTTCATCGGCGAATGATCGGTGGGGAAGTGACCCGAAGCACTTCGACTCCCTTCCTGCGACTTCCTTCCCGGAACGGGAAGTCTCGTCTGTTGGATCCGTTGTCGGATCCGAACTCACCTGTAAGGGCGAACCGGTCGGCGTCGGAGAGGCGGAACCGTTTGGCGGCCCCCGGGGCTCCAGGGTCTACCTGCGGATGCTCGCTACCTGCGAATTCCGAGGCGCTCGATCGTCGTCCGGTAGCGTTCGAAGCTCTGGCTGCGGAGGTAGCCGAGCAGCCGACGGCGGCGCCCGACCATCTTGAGCAGCCCGCGACGACCATGATGGTCGTGCTTGTGGACCTTGAAGTGCTCGGTGAGTTCGTTGATGCGTTTCGTCAGGAGCGCGACCTGGACCTCGGGGGATCCGGTGTCCGTCTCGTGGACCCGGAAATCACGGATGATCTGGTCTTTCACTTCGGTTGTCTGTGGCACTCTCTGATTCCTCGCTGACTCTGCTTGTTCCGTTCTGGTTGGTTTCTCGTGTTGCCTTCGTGTTGCCTTCTTGCGGTTCCTTCGTCGTTCCTCTGTCCTTTCGCGGCGCGCAGTGTAGCACGGTCGGCCTAAGGGCTTGCTGAAAAAGTCGCGCTCTGTGCGGCGTTTGGCGGTTCAGTGGAAGACGATCTTCGGCTGCACGACGGCGAGGCCGCGGCCGCCGATTCGCTCCGCGACCGCACCCACGGCGAGGAACCGCCCGCGGTTGTCCGTGATCTGTACCCAGTCTCCCTCTTCGGCCTCGCTTCCGGGCGCCAGCACGGACTGTCCGTGGGCGATGCGGCGTTCCTGAGTCGCGTCCATCGTGACCCGGGGAAAGGGCAGAGGAATGTTGTCGAAGGGCACCCAGGCGACCCCCAGATCGCCGGTCGCAAGCGGTTCGGCGCCGCGCTCGACCGCCTCGAGCCGTTCCGAATCGAGCGCGGCTTCGACCTCGAAGGAGCCGATGCGGAGTCGGCGGAGTGTCGCGAGATGCCCGCCGCAGCCGAGTTGCTCGCCCAGGTCGTGGGCGAGCGAGCGCGCATAGGCCCCCGTGGAGCAACTCAGCCGGAAGGGGATCCGGTCCGGGCCCGGCCCTCCCAGCAGACCGGTCGCCTCGAACTGGAAGATCTCGACATCCTTGCCCTGACGTTCGAACTCCTGCCCCCGGCGCGCCAGCTCGTAGTACTTGCGACCGCCGATCTTCTTGGCCGAGTAGGAAGGCGGCAACTGGTGTTGCGGTCCCTCGAAGTCGCGCATTGCCTGGACGATCTGCTCGTGGGTCAGGTCCGCGGTGCCGGCCTCGAGGGTCACCTTGCCGGCCGCGTCGTAGGTGTCCGTGGCGACGCCGAACTGGATCTCCCCTTCGTAGACCTTGGGCGCGCCGATCAGGAAGCGGGTGAGACGGGTGCTGCGGCCGACGGTCAGCAGCAGCAGGCCGGTGGCGTTCGGATCGAGGGTGCCGCAGTGACCGATCTTCCGCTCGCCGAGCGCGCGGCGCGCTGCCTGTACGACGTCGTGGGAAGTGCCTCCCGGACGTTTGTCGACCAGGAGCAGGCCGTGACGCCCGGATCCCTGGGTCACGCGTCCCTGGGTCACGTTGCGTCCTCCGAAGCCGTAGCGTGCCGTCGATTCGCCATCGTCGCCTCGACCGCTGCCGCCAGTTCGGCGATCACCGCGGACTCGCTCGCCGCCCCGTCGATCAGGCAGCCGGCGGCGTTGCGATGGCCGCCGCCGCCGCGCCGGCTGGCGATGGCGCCGACATCGACCTTGCCGCGGCTGCGCAGGGAGACCTTGACGTCTCCCTCGGGGCGTTCGCGGAACAGCGCCACCGCCTCGACGCCGCGAATCGATCGGGGGTGGTCGATCAGCCCTTCGGAGTCCGTCGGCGCCGCGCCGGCGCGCTCGAACATCGCAAGCTCCAGGCGGACACTGGCGATGCGCCCATCGCAGTGAAGTTCCAGCGTCTCCAGCACCTCACCCAGCAGCCGCACGGCGCCGGGAGGCTGGGACTCGTAGAGCCACCCGGCAATCTGTTCCGGTCGGGCGCCGCAGCGCACGAGTTCCGCGGCCGCATCGAATGCCCGCGGGGTGGCGTTCGAGAAGCGGAAGCTGCCGGTATCGGTCGAGAGTCCGAGGTAGAGCGCGTTCGCGGTCGCAGCGTCGATCGGGGCGCCCAAGGCGTGCGCCAGGTGGAGCACCATCTCGGCCACGGCCGGCGCCTCCGTGTCGACCCAGTTGGCCACTCCGTAGAGACGGTTGCCCAGGTGATGGTCCATGTTCAGGACCTTCATCCGGCCGAGGGCCTGTTCGAGGCCGGTGCGGTCGAGCTGGGGACACTCGAGCGGTACTGCGAAATCGAAGCCGTCGGGAAAGCCGGGCGGCGGCGTCCGACCGACGTGAATGGGCGCCTCTCCGATCACGCCGGCATAGGTTGCCGGGGCCGGATCGGCGTTCCAGATCGTGGCGGATCGTCCGGTCGACCTCAGGATCCGCGCGAGCGCCACCTCGGAGCCGATGGCGTCGCCGTCGGGGTGGGTATGGCTGGAGAGCAGGAAGCTCCTGCCGCCGCGCAGGGCGCCGACGAACTCCTCGGGAACGGTGGGGGAGAGGTTTCCAGCGTTCACAACTCACTCAGGAGCTGGTCGATCCGCTCGGCGTGTTCCGCGCCGCGGTAGAGCTCGAAGTGGAGTTCCGGCGTCCGTTTCAGACGGAGACGCCGGCCCAGGCGGCCGCGAATGAAGCCGGCTGCCCGCCGCACCGCTCGGATCGCGGTCTGGCGTTCATCCTCGTCGCCGAGCACGGAGAGCAGGATGCGGGCGTGACCGCGATCCGCACTCAGCGTGAGCTCGGCGATGCTTGCGAGCGCCGCTCGCGGATCCTGGACTTCGCGCCGCAGAATGTCAGTCAACTCCCGGCGCACCAGATCGCGTGCGCGGGCCTGGGATACGGATGGCACGGGATCAGAGGGTCGGCGCGACGGCTTCCTGGTCGAAGGCCTCGATCAGGTCGCCGGGTTTGACGTCCTGGAAGCGGTCGATGCCGATGCCGCAATCGAAGCCGCTGCGCACCTCCGCCGTGTCGTCCTTGAACCGGCGCAGGGAGCCGATCTTGCCCTCGTGGACGACCACGCTGTCCCGTACCAGGCGAATCTGCGCGCTGCGCGGGATGACTCCCGCGACCACGTGGCAACCGGCGACCATCCCGACCTTGGGCACCTTGAACACCTCGCGCACCTCGGCGCGGCCCTTGGAGATCTCCCTGTAGGTCGGATCCAGCAGTCCGGTCATTGCCGCGAGGAGTTCTGCCGTCAGCTCGTAGATCACCGTATGCAGCCGCACCTCGACATCCTCCTTGGCGGCGAGGTCGGCGGCGTTGCGCTCGGGGCGGACGTTGAAGCCGTAGATGATCGCTCCTCCGGCCGATGCCAGGAGCACATCGTGGGTGGTCACGGCGCCAACGGCGGCGCGGATCACGTGCACCTTGACCTTGTCCGTCGAGACCTTCTGCAGCGTGTCCCGGAGCACCTCGACCGATCCCTGCACGTCGGCCTTGAGGATGACGGGCAGTTCCTTGACCTCGCCTTCCTTCAGGTTCGCGAACAGGCTCTCGAGGGACACGCCGCCCGCGGTGGGAGCGAGTTCGACGCGACGCCTCTCCTCGCTCCGGAACTGGGCGATCGAGCGAGCCTTCGCCTCTCTGGCCGCGACCTGGAACGAGTCGCCCGCGTCGGGAAGATCGTTGAAGCCCGCGACCTCCACCGGCATGGACGGCGGGGCTTCCGTCACCCGCTTGCCCAGATCGTTCATGAGTGACCGGACCCGGCCCCAGGTCGAACCGCAGACGAAGACGTCGCCGAGCCGGAGGGTGCCGTTCTGAACCAGGACCGTCGCGACCGAGCCGCGGCCGGTTTCCTTGCTCGCTTCGATCACGACGCCCTGGGCCTGCAACTCCGGACTTGCCCGAAGCTCCGCCACCTCCGCGGTCAGCGTGAGCATCTCGAGCAGATCGTCGATTCCCTCGCCCTTGAGGGCGGAGATCGGCACCGCGATCACCTTGCCGCCCCAGTCCTCGACCAGGAGGTCGCGATCCGCCAACTGCTGCTTGACCCGGTCGATGTTCGCGTTCGGCCGGTCGATCTTGTTGATCGCGACCACGATCGGCACCGCGGCGGCGCGGGCGTGGTCGAGCGCTTCGACGGTCTGGGGCATCACGCCGTCGTCGGCGGCAACGACCAGGACCACCATGTCCGTGACCTTGGCGCCCCGGGCCCGGAGCTGGGTGAACGCTTCGTGGCCGGGCGTGTCGAGGAACGTGATGCGACCGTCGCCGTGCTCGACCTGGTAGGCCGCGATGTGCTGCGTGATGCCGCCGAACTCGCCTTCGGTGAGCCTGGACTTGCGGATCGCGTCGAGCAGGGAGGTCTTGCCGTGATCGACGTGGCCCATGATGGTCACGATCGGCGGACGCTCGACCTCGGCCCCGTCGGGGCTGTCGCCGCTGGCCTCCAGTTCTTCCTCCTGCTCGATCTGGATCTCCTCTTCAAAGGAGACGATCAGGGCGTCGAAGCCCATCTGCTCCGCGAGTTCGACCGCCACTTCCGGTTCCACGACGTGGTTCACGGTCGCCATGACGCCGCGGTCGAACAGCATCTTGAGCAAATCCTTCCCCTTGAGGCCCATCTTCTCGGCCAGCTCCCGGACCTGCAGGCCGTCCGACACGGTCAGAGTGCGGCGCGGGCCGTCCTCGGCAGCCGTCTCGGCCTGCCGCTCCTCTCGCCGTTCCCGGCGGCTGCGCAGATCGAAAGCAGGAGACGCCGCTGCCGAGGCCTCCGAGGGAGTGGTGGACGCGCCGGCCGGCGCCGCCGCGGGCGCTGCCGGTGCCGGCGACGTCCGCGTGGCGGGCGGAGCGGCGGCCGGCGTCTCGACCGCAGGCGGTGTCGGCGTCGCCGCATCCCTGCTCTGGGGCGCCGGTGTGCCGGGGGCTCTGGCCGCCTCCTCGGCCGCGATCTCCTTTGCCGCGATCTCCTCCGGCGTCGGCGCCTTCGGCTTCGACTCGGTCGGCGTCAGGGTGCGGATCGTGTGCTTGTGGACGACCTGTCGCCGCCGATTCGGGCGCATCGGCCCGGAAGGCGGCCTCAGGCTCGAAATGGGACGGCGCCGGGGCGCGGTCGGCGGCGCCGCGCGGTCGCGCAGGATGACCTCGCGCTGGGGACCGGCGATCTTCTTGCCTTCCAGCAGGGCCTTGATGATCTCGGTGTCGATCATCGCGTCTTCGCCTTCCACGCGAACACCGATCGACCGGAACTTGAACAGCAAGTCCTGTTCGGCCACGTTCATCCGCTTGGCCAGATCCTGCAGCCGGATTTTTGCCATTGAGTCCTCGGTCCCCTGTCGTCTTATCGGCTCAGGCGCCCCTAGGCTGCGCCGTTCCCCGTGTCGTTGTCGCCGCCCTCGTCGGCTGTCCCGGCCTCTTCCTCGCGGGTCTCTTCGCTAAAGGCGCGGGTCAGCGCTGCCATGAAGTCGTCTTCGTCCATCGCGGAGCTGTCGCCTTCCGCCGGGGCGTCGCCGGCCTGGGCCGATCCGGAGCGTTCGGCGGCCCAGTCGAGGATCGCCGCAGCCAGCGCGTCGTCAACGCCCGGAACCATGGTCAAGGCTTCCACGCCGGCGTTCTCGAGTGCCTCGAGTTCACCCAGGCCTGCTTCGGAGAGGGCGGTCGCGATCTTCCGGTCGACGCCCGGTATCTCGGTCAGGTCGAGTTCGTCGGCGTCGCGGTCGACGTTCAGCATCCTGGCCAATGCGTCGGCGACCTCGTCCTTGACGTCCGTCTCGCTCTTGATGTCGATCCGGGCGCCGATGAGTTCACTGGCCAGGCGCACGTTCTGGCCCCGCTTGCCGATCGCCAGGGAGAGCTGCTCGTCCTCGACGATCACGTCGAGGTGCGGCGTGGCGCCTTCGTGGGTCACCGAGACGCGCGTGATCCGTGCCGGCGCCAGGGCGCTCTGCGCGAAGGTCACGCGATCTTCCGAGTACTCGATGATGTCGATCTTCTCGCCCCGGAGTTCGCGGATGATCGACTGCACGCGCGATCCCTTCATGCCGACGCAGGCGCCGACCGGGTCGACGTCGCGTTCCCGGCTCAGGACGGCTACCTTGGCGCGTTCGCCGGGAGCGCGCACCGCGGTCTTGATCACCACCGTGCCGTCGTAGATCTCGGGCACCTCCATCTCGAACAGCTTGACCAGCAGGCGGGGGTCGGTGCGGGACATCACGATCTGGGGTCCCTTGGGCTGCTTGTGGACCTCGACGATCACTCCGCGGATTCGCTCACCCTGGCTGTAGCGCTCGTGGCGGGACTGCTCGCTGCGGGGAACGATCGCCTCGGTGCGGCCGAGGTCGACGATGATGTCGCCGCGTTCGAAGCGCCGAACCGTACCGTTGACCACCTCGCCGACGCGACCCTCGTACTCGCCGAAGATCTTCTCCCGCTCGGCTTCCCGGACCCGCTGGTAGAGCACCTGCTTCGCCGACTGGGCGGCGATCCGTCCCAGCCCGTCGGTGGAGATCGGGATCTCGATCTCCTCGCCGATCTCGGCGTCGTCCTTGTGCTCCCGGGCCTCTTCGAGGGTCCACTCGGCCAAGGGGTCCTCGACCTCTTCCACCACCTGGCGGTAGAGAAAGGCGCTGAACTGGCCGGTTTCGCGGTCCATGTAGGAACGCACCGGCTCCTTGATGTGGTGCTGCTTCTTGGCCGCGGACGCCACTGCGTCCTCGAGGGCGACGATCCACCGGTCGAGGTCGATGTCCTTCTCGTGGGCGACCTGCTTGAGGACCTCGTTGATGTTCACTTCGGGAGTGTGTGGCTGAGCCATTGTCAGAGTCCCCGGAGTCAGAGTTCGACCAGTAGTCTGGCCTTGTGAATGCTGTCGATGATGATGGGCAGGGCCTCGCCGCAGTCGTCCTCGAGGATGAGTGCGACGCCGGAAGCCTCGGCGCTCAGACCCATAAGCTGACCACGCACCGTGCGCCGACTCCCGGTCGCGGCGTCGGTGAAGGTCACCTTGGCCCGCCGTCCGCGGAAGCGTTCGTAGTCGGGCGCTCCGTACAGTTCGCGGTTGAGTCCCGGCGAGCTGACTTCCAGCACGTAGCCGGAGGCGGGGCCGAAGTTCTCCGCGTCAAGCAGGACGGACGCCTCCTTGGAGACGCCGGCGCAGTGCTCGTGGGTCACGCCGTCGGGATGGTCGATCACCAGACGCAGGCTGCCGCCTCGAAACGAGGCGTCGAGCAATTCGCAGGAGTGGCTCGCTACGAGGCGCTCGAGGCGCCCAAGAAGGTCGAAGTCGATGGCGGTTCCCATGGCGTGGCGCGGTCCCGCTACCGATCCGACCGCTGGCAATCCGACCGCTGGCGGTCCATCTGGCGCCTGGAGGTCGGAGGTGGGTTGGGGGGCGGGCATACGGTTGCGGGTGGTGGTCTCGCTGACGGGTCTCTGGAACGAAGCGGGTCTCTTGAACGAAGAAGGGGTCTCTAAACAAAAGAGAGCGGGCCGAAGCACCCACTCTCAGCAGCCGCCTGCCGGCTTTCGGCGGATTCGCGCCCCGGTGGCCGAAGACGGTCTCCGACTCAGAGGCGTTCCCCCCTCTTCCAAGAGAAGCGTGGGAGAAGCGCCGGCAGTTGGCCGGGGACTATACAACCGATGGTTGGGACGGGCAACCGTTCCCGGGTTGGCAGGCGGATTGCACCCTAACGGGGCGGCCGCCCGTCCCCCGTGGGGAGGGGCGGCCGCGACGGTTGTATGCTTCCCTTCTTCAACGAGGTACTCCTGATAATGAATACGAAGAAACATCTCCTCTTTACCGCCCTGATGGTGTTCGGCGCCCTGGTGTTCGGCATGATCATCGCCGGCGGCCTGAACCTCACGGAACCGACCCGGGCCGAGGAGGCTGGTCAGATCGCGGCGGCTTCAGAGGAGGACTCCAGCAGAGAGCAGGCGAGGCGGGTCGAACGCCACGCCAGGACCTCGATCGATAGCTTCGCCGACCTGGCGGAGGCGGTGCTGCCGGCCGTGGTCACGGTCCGTGTGGTCAGGATCGAGGGGGCGCCGGAAATCCGCGGCCTTCCGGACTTCTTCCGTCGCGAACCGCGGCAGGGCGGGGAGCCGGAGGAGCAGCGCTTCCCCGGCGCGGGGAGCGGCTTCGTGATCACCGGAGACGGTTGGATCGTGACCAACAACCACGTGATCGACCGCGCCGAGGAGATCACGGTCGGCCTGAACGGTCGCGAGTATTCGGCCGAGGTCAAGGGTCGCGACCAAGAGACGGATCTGGCCCTGATCAAGATCGACGCGGGCGAAGAATTGCCCTTCCTGCCGCTTGGAGACTCGGATGCGCTCCGGGTCGGCGACTGGGTCATGGCGGTCGGCAACCCCTTGAACTTCGACGCTTCGGTGACGGTCGGCGTGGTCAGCGCGAAGGGGCGCTCGATCCCGATCGAGAGCAACCGGGCCGACTTCGCGAACTACATCCAGACCGACGCGGCGATCAACCTGGGCAACTCGGGCGGTCCCCTGGTCAACACGGCCGGCGAGGTGGTCGGCATCGCCACCGGGAAGGCCTTTGCCGAGAACATCGGCTTCGCGGTACCGGTCGACGTGCTTGAGGGCGTGCTGCCGCAGTTGCGGGACGAGGGCAGGGTCCGGCGGGGCTACCTGGGCGTGCAGATTCGCGACCTGGAGCACATCGAAGGCCGGTACCACGATCTGGACGAGCCGAATGGCGCCCTGGTGCTGAACGTCACCGAGGACGACCCGGCGGAGAAGGCCGGGGTCGAGGCGGGCGACATCATCGTCGGCGTTGACGATCACCAGGTGATCGGCACCCGGGATCTGATCGACTACGTGGCCGGTCACCCGCCGGGCGCCGGGGTCACGCTGAAGGTGCTCCGGGACCGCGAGCGGCTCGAGCTCGATGTCAAGCTGGAGGACCGTACGACACGGCTGGCGGCGGCGGAGGAACCGGAGCTGGAGGAGCCGCCACGAGCGGCGGACATGGACTGGCTCGGCCTGGAATTGCAGCCTCTGACCATGCGTCTGCGCGAGCGGGTCCAGTTGGACCGGCGGCAGCGCGGGGTCTTCGTGTCCGGCGTCTCCGTCCGCAGCGTGTTCGCCGAGAAGGGGTTCCAGGCTGGGGTCGTGATCACCGCCATCGACGACACCGAGATCCGCGATCTGGACGACCTGGAGCAGGCGACGGCTGGTCTCAAGTCGGGCGATCTCGTTCGCGTCGAGGCGTTGATTCCACGCGGTCAGCGCTTCTACTCGGTCATCGAAGTACCCTGACCCCCATGGGCCCCCGCGTGCTCGTGGTCGACGACGAGGAGTCGATCCGAAGCTCGCTGCGGATGATCCTCGAGTTCGAGCGCTACCGGGTCGAGGAGGCGTCGACCGGGAGAGAGGCGCTGCGACGCGTGATGAACAGGCCTCCGGCGGCCGTTGTGCTGGACATCAAGATGCCCGAAATGGACGGTCTGGCGACGCTGTCGAAACTCCGGGAGCGCGGCCACGACATGCCGGTGGTGATGATCAGCGGTCACGGAGACATCGCCACCGCGGTCGAGGCGACCCGGCTGGGGGCCTACGACTTCCTCGAAAAGCCGCTCGAACGGGACCGCGTACTCCTGGCGCTTCGCAACGCCGTCGAGCGCCAGCGCCTCGAGGACGAGAACCGTCTGTTGCGTGGGGCGCCTTTCGAGTTGGTGGGCGAGTCCGCCTCGATGCAGGAGCTTCGGGCCACAATCGAGCGCACCGCGCCGACTCCGGCCACCGTGCTGATCACCGGAGAGAGCGGCGTCGGCAAGGAACTGGTGGCGCGCGCCATCCACGCCGGCAGCCCGCGCAGCGAACTGCCGCTCGTGCAGGTCAACTGCGCCGCGATTCCCGACGAACTGATCGAGTCCGAGCTGTTCGGCCACGAGAAGGGCGCCTTTACCGGCGCCGTACAGCGCCAGATCGGCAAGTTCACGGCCGCCGATGGCGGCACGATCTTCCTGGACGAGGTAGGCGACATGTCTCCCCGCACCCAGGCGAAGGTGCTGCGGGCGCTCCAGAGCGGCGAGATCGAGCCAGTCGGGGCGCGCACGACCGTGACCGTCGATGTCCGGGTGGTGGCCGCGACCCACCGGGATCTGCTGGCGGAGATCGAGGCGGGCCGCTTCCGCGAGGACCTCTTCTACCGGCTGAACGTGGTCCCGGTTCACGCGCCGCCGCTGCGGGAGCGCCTGGACGACCTGCCGCTCCTGGTCGACCACTTCATCGGGCGCTTCGCCGCGGAGAACAACTACCGGCCGAAGACCCTGACCGGGGCGGCGACCCGGCAGTTGCAGGCGATGCCGTGGCGGGGCAACGTCCGTGAGTTGAAGAACCTGATGGAGCGCCTGCTGATCCTCACGCCGGGTGACGAGATCGACGGCGCCGACGTGCTCCGCCTTGCCGGTCCGGTGCGCGGGGAGCTGTCGGAGGCTATTCTCGCGGTGTCGACGCTGCGCGAGTTCAGGGACACCTCGGAACGTCTCTACCTGTCGAAGAGACTCGACGAGCATGGCTGGAACGTGACCCGCACCGCCAAGGCGATCGGAACGCCGAGAAGCAACCTGTACAAGAAGATGGATCAGCACGGCCTTCGCCGAGAGGACGCGACTTGAACACCGGGCGGCCCGGCGCGGCGACACCGCACCGGATTCTGGTCGCCAAGCCCGGGCTTGACGGTCATGACCGGGGCGCGAAGGTCGTGGCGCGGGCGCTGCGGGATGCGGGTTTCGAGGTGATCTACACCGGTTTGCGCAAGACGCCCGAGCAGATCGTCGCGGCCGCCGTGCAGGAGGATGTCCGGGCTGTGGGCCTGTCGATCCTGTCCGGCGCCCACAACACCCTGCTTCCCGAAGTCGTCGAGGGGCTGCGCGCAGCGGACGCCGGCGACGTGCTCGTGTTCGCCGGCGGCATCGTTCCGGAGATGGATATCGAACGGCTCAAGGCGGCCGGCGTGGACGAGGTCTTTCCGCCCGGTTCCAGCACCGTCGCGATCATCGAGTACCTGAACCGTCGGCTCGGGCCGCAATGAAGACTCTGTGGGTGGCGGATGGCGCCGCGATCCGGTCGGTCGGGGCCGGCGACTGATGGCGGACAAAGAGGCCGTGGCGGGCGCCCGGCCGGCGGGTGCGGCGATGGAGAAGCGCTTCGACCCGACGTCCTACGAGGGCAGGTGGCAGGCATGGTGGGCGGAGCAGGATCTGTTCCGTTGCCCCGAGGATCCGGAGCGCCAGGGATCTCCTCCCTACTGCATTCTGATCCCGCCGCCCAACGTAACCGGCAAGCTGCACATCGGGCACGCGCTGCAGAGCACCCTCCAGGACCTGGTCACCCGTTGGCGGCGGATGCGGGGCGACAACGCGCTCTGGTTGCCCGGCACGGACCACGCCGGCATTGCGACCCAACTCATGGTCGAGCGGCGCCTGGAGCAGCAGGGATCGAGCCGGATGGAGCTGGGCCGCGAGAAGTTCGTCGAACGTGTCTGGCGCTGGAAGGACGAGTACCACGCGAACATCCGCGGCCAGTTGCAGCGGCTGGGCGCCTCGTGCGATTGGTCCCGGGAGCGGTTCACGCTCGACGACGGGCTCGCGCTCGCTGTGCGCACCGCCTTCGTCGAGCTCTACCGCGAGGGGCTGATCTACCGCGGCAAGCACATGGTCAACTGGTCGCCTGTGCTGCAGACCGCGGTGTCGGACCTGGAGGTGGAGAACCGTGAGGTCGAGGGCACGCTCTACCACTTGGCATATTCGTTGGCGCCGGAGGAGGGAAGCGGAGACGGCGTCGAGGAACCGCTGATCGTCGCGACCACCCGCCCCGAGACGATGCTGGGCGACACCGCTGTCGCCTTTCACCCCGAGGACCGGCGCTACCGCCACCTCACGGGGCGTTTCGCTCGGCTACCGATTCTCGGCCGTCGCCTGCGGTTGGTCGCCGACGAATACGTCGACCCGGAGTTCGGCACCGGGCTGGTCAAGGTCACGCCGTTCCACGATCCGAACGACTACGAGATTGCCCAGAGGCACGATCTGCCCGGGCTTCGGGTGATCGGCCTGGACGGCCGGATGACGGCCGAGGCGGGCGCCGACTTCGAAGGTCTGGACCGCTTCGAGGCCCGCCGTCGCGTGGTCGCGCGACTCGAGGCGGAGAGGCGCCTCGTCAGGACCGAGCGCCACGTCCACAGCGTGGGGCATTCGCAGCGGAGCGGCGAACCGATCGAACCGATGCTGTCGCCACAGTGGTTCGCCGATGTTTCCGGCATGGCGAAGGAGGCGCTCGCCGCCGTCGAAGACGGGCGCCTGGAGCTGATCCCGAACTCCTGGGACAAGACCTGGGAGCACTGGCTTACGAACATCCGCCCCTGGGTCATCTCCCGCCAGCTCTGGTGGGGGCACCGCATTCCGGCCTGGTACGACCAGGACGGGGCCTGCCACGTGGCGATGAACCGCCAGGAGGCCGAGGAACTGGCCGGCACAACCGACCTCACCCGCGACCCCGATGTGCTGGACACCTGGTTCTCGTCCGGGCTGTGGCCGATCTCGACCCTGGGTTGGCCGGACCGGGAGGCGCCGGATCTGCGCACCTGGTACCCAACGGACGTGCTCATCACGGGCTTCGACATCCTGTTCTTCTGGGTCGCCCGGATGGTCATGCTCTCCCAGCACTTCCACGGCGACATCCCCTTCCGCGCCGTCCATCTGACCGGTCTGGTCCGGGACGCGCAGGGCGAGAAGATGTCCAAGACCAAGGGCAACACGGTCGATCCGATGGACCTGGTGGAGGAGTACGGGGCGGACGCGATGCGTTTCACCCTGGCCGTCCTCGACGTGCCGGGGCGCGACATCCCGCTCGATCTGGAACGGATGGCCGGCTACCGCGCCTTCGGCAACAAGATCTGGAACGCGGTCCGCTTCGCCCTGGCGCGCACCGAGGGCGCGAGGGCGCCGGCGTCGGCCGCCGAGTTGGTCGTTGACGACCTGGCTGCTCCGGAGCGGTGGATCCTCTCGCGCCTGTCGGCCACCGCGGCGGCGGTCAACGATGCCCTCGAAGAGTTCCGTTTCGACCGCGCCTGCAACGCGCTCTACCACTTCTTCTGGCACGAGCTCTGCGACTGGTACATCGAGTTTGCGAAGCCCGCCCTCTCCGGCGCCGCTGCGCGTCCGCGGGTCGCCGAGACCCTCCTGTTTGCGATCGACGCGAGCCTCAGGCTGTTGCACCCGGTGATGCCGCATCTGACCGAGGAGCTCTGGCAGCGCCTGCCGCGAGGGGCGGCGCCGGAGTCCGCCGGACCCCGGAGCATCGCCGTTGCGGCCTTTCCCCTGGGCGACGACGACCTCGTGTCCCGGGAGGTCGAACGGGGCATGGACGTTCTGGTCGCGGTGGTCCAGACAGTCCGCAGTCTTCGCCGCGACCGGAACCTGACCGGGGCCTCCAGGATGTCGGTCTTCATCGAGGACGGCGATCCGGACCTGATCGCCTTCGTCGTCGAGCAGGCGTCCCTTCTTGGCGCCGTCGCCGGCGTCGGAGAGGTGACCGCGGGCCAGGGCCCGGCCGGGTCGCTCCGGGATCGGGCCGGCGGTCTGAACCTCGCATTCGAGGTCGAAGCGCCCGCGATGAGCGAGGCCGAGCGGGCGAGGCTCACCAAGGACCTGCAGAAGATCGACGCTGAGATCGCCGCCGCTCGGGGACGTCTGTCGAACGCGCGGTTTCTCGAAAAGGCTCCGGCCCACGTTGTCGAGGGCAACCGCGCCCGGCTCGCCGAACTGGAGGAACAGCGCAACCGGGTGAGCGACATCCTGGCCGGGTGAGCGACATCCTGGCGCACGGATGGCATTCACTTCGTTGCGTTCTGCGGCGCAAGTTCCTAGGCTTTGCGCGCCCATGGCGCACCGCTCTGACGATTTCGACCAGTTTGTCGGGGAACTCCGGGCCCGTTCGCGGCGCCTGCCGGACAACCTGGTGTTGATGGACACGGTCGATTCGACGAACCGTTTCGTCAAGGCGCTGGCCGAGCGGTTCTTCGCGGAGGAGTTCACGCCGCCGAGGGCCCTGGTGGTGGCCTTCGAGCAGACCGCGGGCCGGGGGCGGCAGGGTCGTTCCTGGGTCAGCACCGCGGCACGCGGTCTCTACTGCACCTGGTTGCAGCCGCTGCCGATCGCCGGGGCGGGCCCGCTGGAGGATCAGCTCGGTGCGTTGCCGCTTCTGGCCGGCGTCGGGGTGTGCCGGGCGCTGGCGGACTTCACCGGCGGCCGAGCGGGCCTGAAGTGGCCCAACGACGTGCTCGTGGACGGTCGCAAGATCGCCGGCATCCTGATCGAGACGGTGGTGGGCAGCGAAGGCGAGATGGTCGCCGTGATCGGTTTCGGCGTGAACTACGACTTCGGCGCCGGCGGCGAGCTGCCGACGCCGGTATCGACATCGCTCGCGCTCGAAACCGAGCGCCCTCCGTCCCGGGCGGCCGTTGTCGAACGGCTCGCGACGTCGCTTGAACGCGAGCTGAGCCGCGCCGGCGACCCCGTGTACACGCTGGATGCCTACCGTCTCTGCAGCGTCCATCGCGAGGGCGATGAAGTGAGCTGCCGGATCGGCGGCGAGACGGTCCGCGGCCGTTTCGCGGGCTTCGACGACGCCGGTCGCTTCCGCCTGGAGACCTCGGGTGGTGTTCGCACGATCGCCTCGGGCGAGGTCATCGAGGCGTGACCCCGGGAGCGGATCCTGAGAGCGGGGACCGCGACTATTTCGAGGCCATCGAGGAGGAGTTCATCCGGCTGCGGGGAGCGCCGCTGCTCTTGAGTCCCGCCGACTGGCGGCTGGCGCAGGAATGGCGTCAGGAGGGCGTGCCGCTTTCCCTGGTCCTCGAGAGCCTCCGCGAAGTGTTTGCACGGCGTGCCGAACGGGCGGCGGCGTCGCCGGAGGCGCCGAAGAGACGGGTCGGCAGTCTGCGCTACTGCCGGGCGGCGGTGGAGAAGGAATGGGCCGCGCACCGGGAGCTGGGTGGGGGGCCGGCGGTCCGTCGCCGGCCGGCCGCGATCGATGTGCCGGCGCGGCTTGCGGCGCTGGCATCCGCGCTACCGGCGACGCTCGAAGGTGTCGACGCCTGGCGGAGCAGGCTGCTCGGGCTGAGCGGTCCGTCCCCCGACATCGAAGCCCGGTTGGCTGAGCTGGACATCGAACTTGGGGAGCGGGCGTTCGAGTCCCTTGCGCCGTCGGACCGCGACATCGTCGTGGCGGGCGCCGACGAGGCGCTGGGCCGGATGGCGGGAAGAGTGGACGCGGAGAGGCTGCCGGATCTCAGGCAGCGCCTGGTGCGCCGCTCCGTGCGCGAGCGTCTCGGGCTTCCGCTGCTGTCTCTCTTTGCCGAGCCGGCGCCGCCGTCGCCGTCGCTGCGGCCCTAAGGTGAAACATGCGGCTCAGCCGACCTGTTCTTCGCTGTTGCGGCGCCAGCGGTCGGCGCAGCGGTCGTAGAGCACGACGCAGACCGTCATTCCCAGGTTCAGCGACACGGCGGTCGGGACACGAAGGCGGTGGTCGCATCGCTTCAGGATGCGCTCGGAAAGCGAGCCGCTCTCCGGTCCGAAGACGTAGCAGGCCCGCTCGGGGTGGACAAAGTCGGGAAGGGCTATGGCATCCGGCACGATCTCGACCGCGACCAGAGCCGTGTCGCGAGGCGTCGCCTCGAGCAGATCCTCGACTTCGATCACCGGCACGTGCCGGTAGGCACGGGTCGGATCCGTCGGCAGCCGGCAAAGGTCGATGTCTTCCGAGGGCTGGCCCAGGATGATCATGCGAGCCTGGAAGCAGAGCGCCGCGCGCAGGACGTGGCCGACGTTCACTGGATCGGCGGGCCGGTCCAGTGCGACGCAGGCGAAGCCGCGACCGCCGGCCAGGTCGGCGCGTCGCTGGACGCGGCGTTCGATCTTCCCTGCCAACTCAGGACGCCTCGTCGCTGTGCTGCTCGAACAGCCGCTCGATCAGGAGCTGGAGCGGAAACCGGTTCAGCCTGCCGGCGCCGGCGGCGCGTTCGCCGAAGCTGGTCACCGAGTCGGGTGCGATCCCCTCGCCCCAGATCAGCACAGGCACCGGATCGGCGCCATGGGCGCCCACCTCGGACAGGGTGGCGTGGTCAGCCGTCACGGCGACCCGGATCGGCTTTTCCAACCTCTCGATCAGGGCCCCGAGTTCGCGGTCGAGCCGCTCCAGGAAGGCCACCTTCAGATCGGGGCGGCGGTCATGGGCCGCGATATCGGCGCCCTTCACGTGGACCATGACCAGGTCGTGCTCCTCGAGCGCCTCGGCGGCGCAGTCGAACTTCAGCCCTATGTCCGTGTCCACGTTCGCGGTCATGCCGCGGCGGCGGATGACCGTGGCGCCGAGCGCCGAGGCGATGCCCATCACGGTCCGGTCGCCGCCGATGCAGGCGGCGCTGAGCGGCAGGCCGCCCGGCTCCAGGGGCAGAAGCTGGTGGACCCGGCCCACTCCCCGGGTCAGGATGGCGTTCGCCGGCGGTTCGCCGTTCTCACGTCGTTCTTCGTTCACCGGATGCCGGGCCAGCACGCGCCGCGCCTCCTGCTCGAAAAGGGCCAGGATGCGTGCGGTGCGTTCGGCAGCGTCGTCGTTCGGATCGATAGGCCTCGGCGCCAGCGGTCGTCCGGAGGGTGCGCCGTCGCCCGGATCGGAGCCTTTGATCGCCGACGTCAGGTCTTCTCCGCGGAGGGTGATCGCGAGTCGATGCTCCGTCGTCGCCCGTACGCGGACCTTGACCGGGTCCGAGGCCGGCAGGTCCAGACGGTTGATTGCCTTGGCGAGTGTCTTGGCCTCTTCGCGAATGCGGCCGGCCCGGCGGTCGACGACGAAACCGCGCTCGTCGAGGGTGGCGAAGTTGCCCCGGATGGCGATCGTCCCCGCCTTCAGCTTGAGGCCGGCGCCCAGCGCCTCGATCGGCCCTCGGGTCATCACCCGGGGCGACTGGGCGAACAGGGCGAGGTTTCCCGATGCCGTATCCGGAACCACGCCGGGCGCTACCGGGTCGGCCAGACCGCAGACGCCTTCCCGGGCCAGCCGGTCGAGCGTGGGCGTGCGCGCGGCTTCGAGCGGCGTTCGCGCCCCGAGTGAGCGCAGGGGCCGGTCGGGAAGACCGTCGATCACCAGCAGGAGAGCCGGGGTATGTCGCTCGCTGAGAGACTCCACCGACGCCTGGGTGAGCCAGGGCAGTCGCTGGGACAGGCTTTGCCCGAGCAGGGCGATGGCGGCCGGAAGCAACTCCTCCCGGTCCGTCGTGTCGAGGATCGGAACCCCCGCTTCCTTCGCCAGTCGCAACAGGTGGCTTTGCTGTCCACGGATGACCCGGAAGTGGTCGAGCTGCCGGTTCGGCCTTCTGCGGGCAAAGGACTCGCGCGCAAGGAAGTGGCTGCGATGGCTTTCCTCGTCCGGGGTCGAGAGCACAGTGAAGAACTGGTAGGCCTCGCCTTCGAGGTCGGTGAACGGAACCAGACCGGGCAGGAGGTGGACACCCTCGACGACCAGACTGAGGTTCTCGGCAATCGCCCGTTCGACCACCGCCCGGACGCCGACGCACACCCTGGTGGCCTGCTCTTCCAGGGTCGCTACCTGGGGGTTGCCAGCGCCCGTACCGAACTCGCTCGCCGGATCCGCGGGGGTCTCATAACTCGACACGTGGAGTGCCGGCAGGATCGCCGGCGCGAACACCATCCGCATCACCTGACGCACGGTGTCGGTGGCGTTGATCCGGTAGATGCGAAGTTGCGGCGCCAGGTCGAGCGCCAGGGTGGACTTGCCCGTGCCGGCGGCGCCGCCGATGTAGATCACGAGAGGTTTCGGCAGCCGGCGCAGCCGACGGATCAGCCGGTAGCGTGAAGCGGCGCCCTCGCCTTCTTCCGTTTCCAGGAGTTCGGCGATCCGCTGCGCGAGACGCCGCTTCTCAAGGCTGGTCGTGCCCTCGCGCTGCAACTGGCGCTGCAGTTGCTCCACCCGACGGTAGGCCCGGTCGAAGTCGAGTCCGGCGGCGTAGAGGCTGCGCGCCAGCAGCCCACGGGAGAACGGCTGCGCTTCTCCGTGGTAGGTGATCCGGATCGGGCGTTCGGGACCACCCTCGGTGGCGATCAGGTTTCCTCCCGCGCGCGTCGCAGGGGACAACTGGCGCAACTGAGGGGCTCGCCGTCGGGTCCGAGGACGTCCGGGCCGCCACAGGAACCGCGCAGACAGCGGCCGCTCAGCAGCACGCCGACCGACATGAGGATCACCGAAACGGCGATGACGGTGATGGTGAGGAACAGGATCGCCATCTCGCCGAGAGTCTAGCTCCCGAAGCGCTCCCGGAAGGCCGCGCTCGAGCGTTCCTCGAGACCGGATTCGCCGTAGACCAGCAGCAGCGCCGCTATGCCGTTCTCCTCTGCCCAGCGGAGACCGTCTTCAGGCCCGAGCACCATCAGGGCGGTGGCGTAGGCGTCCGCCACCGCACAGCGCTCGTGGATCACGCTCGCCGACGCCAGTGCGTGGACCACCGGCTGGCCGGTCCGGGGATCGATCGTGTGGGAGAAGCGGATCCCATCGCGCTCCCAGTAGTTCCGGTAGTCGCCCGAGGTCGCCAGGGCCCCGTCCGTCATCTCCAGCACCTGCTGCAGGCCGGGTGGAAGGTCCTCCGCCGTCGCTTCAGCGCCGGACTCCTCGGACCTTGCCGGTGGACGTTCGATGGCGACACGCCACGGGCCCCCGGAACTGCTTTGGCCGGCGGTGCGCACCTCGCCGCCGACCTCGACCAGGTGGTTTCCGTAGCCGGCCTCCGCCAAGGCCTCGGAAACCCGGTCCGTGGCCCAACCCTTGGCGACCGCCGAAAGGTCGAGCGCTGCAGCACTGTCGATCTTCGCCGCCTGCCGGGTGGCTGGCGACAGTTCGATAGCGCCGACCGCCCGCTGCAACGTGTTGAGATGGTCATCGGCGGGAGGGGTCGGCGACAAGCCGCGCCCCGGCGCACCGAAGCCCCAGGCGTCGACGAGGGAGCCGACAGTGGGATCGAACGCGCCACCGCTCTCCTCCCGCACCCGCCAGGCAAGTTCCAGGACCGACCATGTGTCTTCGGAGAACACGATCGCCTCGCCGGCCGCAAGCCGGTTGAAGCGGGAGATCTCCGAGTGGTCGCGGTAGGTCGACATCGCGCGGTCGACCGCGTCGAGCCGGCCCTCGACCAGAGCTTGGATCGCTTCGCGGTTGCCGGCTTCGGTGAGGACCCGCACGCGGTACGACGTGCCCATCGTCGGCCCCTGGAGTGCGACCTCGTTGGGCGCCTGCACGCAGCCCAGGGCCAGACAGGCAAGGACCGGCAGCAGCGCCGCGTGCACGCGGCGACTACTCCTAGCCGAAGTCGTCGAAGGCGATGTTCTCAGGCTCGACTCCCAGGTCGTCGAGCATCTTCATGCAGGCCTGGAGCATCAGCGGAGGTCCGCAGAGGTAGTACTCGACGTCCTCTGGACAGGGGTGGTCCTTCAGGTAGTTGTTGTACAGCACCTGGTGGATAAACCCGGTGTAGCCCTCCCAATGATCCTCCTCGAGCGGGTCGGAGAGCGCGAGATGCCAGGTGAAGTTCGGATTCTCGGCCGCGGTGCGGTCGAAGTGATCGATGTAGAAGGCCTCGCGGTACGAGCGGGCGCCGTACCAGAAGGACACCTTGCGGTTGGTGTGCAGGCGCTGGAACTGGTCGAAGATGTGGGAGCGCATGGGCGCCATGCCGGCGCCGCCGCCGATGAAGATCATTTCGGCGCCGGTGTCCTTGGCGAAGAACTCGCCGAACGGACCGGCGATCGTCACGTCGTCGCCGGGCTTGAGCTTGAAGATGTACGACGACATCTGGCCGGGCGGCAGTTCCATTTCGCGCGGCGGCGGCGTCGCCACCCGGACGTTGAGCATGATGATGCCCTTCTCCTCCGGGTAGTTCGCCATCGAGTACGCGCGGACCACCGTCTCGTCGACCTTGGAGACGAGGTTCCAGAGCTTGAAGCGGTCCCAGTCCTCGTGGTACTCGTCCTCGATCTCGAAGGTGCTGTAGTTCACCAGGTGCGGGGGACACTCGATCTGGATGTAGCCGCCGGCGCGGAAGGGCACCTCTTCGCCGGCAGGAAGCTCCAGGATCAGCTCCTTGATGAAGGTGGCCACGTTCTCATTCGAGCGCACGGTGCACTGCCACTTCTTGACTCCGAAGATCTCGGCGGGGACCGCGATCTTCATGTCCTCCTTGATCTTGACCTGACAGCTCAGGCGGCAGCCCTCGCGGGCCTCGCGGCGGCTGATGTGGGTCTTCTCGGTCGGCAGCATCGCGCCGCCGCCGTCGAGCACGTCGACGGTGCACACGCCGCAGGTGCCCTGGCCGCCGCAGGCCGAGGGGATGAAGATCTGGTGCTCGGCGAGCGTGTTGAGAAGGGTGCCGCCGGTCGTGGAGGTCAGCGTCTTCTCGTCGTTGATCAGGATCTGGACCTCGCCGCCGGCGACCAGGCGGGCCTTGGCCTGCATCAGGATCAGGACGAGAGCGAGGTTGACGACCGTGAACATCACCACCCCGAGCAGGGCTTCGGTGATCACAGTTGGATGCCTCCGAAGGCCATGAAGCCGAACGCCATCAGGCCGGTGATGATGAAGGTCATGCCCAGACCGCGCAGGCCGTGGGGGACGTTGCTGTAGCGCAGGCGCTCGCGGATCGACGCCAGGGAGACGATGGCCAGGAACCAGCCGATGCCGGAGCCGAGACCGAAGACCACGCTCTCTCCGAAGTCGTAGTCACGCTCGACCATGAACAGCGAGCCGCCCAGGATCGCACAGTTCACCGCGATCAGGGGCAGGAAGATGCCCAGGGTGGCGTGCAGGGCCGGGAAGAAGCGGTCGGTCGTCATCTCCACGAGCTGGACCATCGCGGCGATCGTGCCGATGAAGCAGAGCAGGTTCAGGAAAGTCAGGTCGACGTCGGCGAACTCAGGCGCGATCCAGGAAAGCGCCCCTTCGCTCAAGAGGTGCCTCTGAATCAGGTTGTTGACCGGTACGGTGACGGTGAGCACGAAGATGACCGCCAGGCCGAGCCCGACCGCGGTCTCCACCTTCTTCGACACGGCCAGGAACGAGCACATGCCGAGGAAGAAGGTCAGGGCCATGTTCTCGACGAAGATGGCCTTGACCGCGAGGTTGAGGTATTCCTCGAACATTGTTCTGAATCCCCTCTAGCCGTCCATCTCGATTTGTGAGGGCTTCCATACGCGGAGCGCCCAGATCAAGCCGCCGATGATGAAGAAGGCGGCCGGCGACAGCAGCATCAGTCCGTTCGGCAGGTACCAGCCGCCCTCCGAGACCGTGGGCAGGATGGAGTAGCCGTAGAGCTTCCCGGCGCCGAACAACTCCCTCAGCACCGCGGTGGCCATCAGGATCGCGCTATAGCCGAGGCCGTTGCCGATCCCGTCCATGATGGCGAGCGATGGCGGGTTCTGCATAGCGAACGCCTCGGCCCGCCCCATGATGATGCAGTTCGTGATGATCAGCCCCACGAACACCGAGAGTTGCTTGCTGATCTCGAAGACGTAGGCCTTGAGGATCTGGTCGGTGACGATGACGAGCGAAGCGATCACCGTCAACTGGACGATGATCCGGATGCTGTTCGGGATCTGGTGGCGGAGCAGGCTGATCGTCAGGTTGGACAGGGTGAGCACGCAGATGACGGCCGCGCACATGACGAGCGACGTTTCCATCTTCGTGGTCACCGCCAGCGCCGAGCAGATGCCGAGCACCTGGAGCGCGATCGGGTTGTTGTTCCACAGCGGATCGAGGGCCGCTTCCGTCTTCTTGACCGCCATCAGTTCGCCTCCGCTCGAATTCGGGCGAGATACGGCTCGAAACCGTTCTCGCCAAGCCAGAAGTCGAGCATGTTCGTCACTCCGTTGCTCGTGATCGTCGCGCCGCTCAGACCGTCGACGCGGAAGGGGTCCTCTTCCGCGCTGGCGGCCTGACCCTTGATTACCGCCAGTTGGAACTCGCCGTCCGCGTCGAACGCGCGACGTCCCTGCCACCCCGCCTTCCAGCGCGGGTTGTCCACCTCGCCGCCCAGCCCCGGCGTCTCCTTGTGCTGGTAGTAGGTGATGCCGCGCACGGTCGTCGCGTCCGCATCGAGCGCCAGGAAGCCGTAGAGCGTTCCCCAGAGCCCCAGGCCCTCGATCGGCAGCACGACCATATCGAGCTCCCCGCCATCACTGCGGACCTCAAAGAGCAGGACCTGGTCGGGGATGCGCTTGACGCTGGCCTTGTTCTTCGGCATCTCGACGCTGGTCGAAGGATTCCGGGCCCGCCGCTGCTGATCGAACGTTGCCGGGTCGGCGTCGGCCTGCGGCTCGCCGGTTGCGAGGTCGATGATCACCGGTTTGATCGGTTCGAAACGCTCGGCCACCTCTTCCGGCGTCACCCGCTCGCCGGGCTGGAGCAGGCCCACCGCCTCCAGCACGCGCTTCTGCTTGTCGAGCGCGGCGTTCTCATCCTGGCGCGGCTCCAGGCTGACCGCGAAAGAGGACACGAGAATGCCACAGACGATGCATATCGCCGTCGCGAACAGGAGGATGTAGCCGGTGGCCTGTCGGTCTGCCATTGGGATATTGCCGGTCTGGTTCCTGGCTAGGAGCTTACGCCGCCGAATGCAGCGAAGCGAGTGCTGCGGCGTAAGCTCCTGGTGAGGTGGGGGCTGGGGCCAAACATGGAATCTGCGACAGGTTTGGCGGCTCTACTGAGCGTAGCGCGCCTTTCGGCGCTTGACGTTCGCCTTGAGCACGTAGTGGTCGATCAGGGGCGCGAACAGGTTCATGAACAGGATGCCGAGCATCACGCCTTCCGGGAAGGCGGGGTTCACGGTGCGGATCAGTATGGCCAGCACCCCGACCAGGAAGCCGTAGATGTACCGGCCGCGGTTCGTCTGCGCCGCGCTCACCGGATCGGTGGCCATGAACACCATCCCGAAGGCCCAGCCGCCGAGCACGACATGCCAGTGGAAGGGCACGGAGAGCATCGGATTCGTCGTCGACACGGCGAGGCTGAGCAGCAGGGAGATTGCCAGCGAGCCGGCGGTGGCGGCGACCATGATGCGCCAGGAGCCGATGCCGGTCGCGATCAGGATCGCGGCGCCGATCAGGCAGGCGAGGGTCGAGGTCTCGCCCATCGAACCCGGGATGTCGCCCAGGAAGGCCTGCATCCAGGACACGTCGCCCTGGATGGCGGCCAGTCCGTCCAGCACGGCGGCGTCCGAACCGGAGGCAGCCTCGTGCGTCGCGATGACGCCGAGCGCCGTGGCGCCGCTGTAGCCCTCGGCCGACGTGCGCGCCGCGGTCCACACCGCGTCGCCCGAGATCTGGGCCGGATAGGCGAAGAACAGGAACACGCGCGCGGTAAGCGCCGGGTTCAGCACGTTGTAGCCCGTGCCGCCGAAGATCTCCTTGCCGACCACGACGCCGAAGGCGATGCCGATCGCGACCTGCCAGAGCGGGATCGTCGGCGGCAGGACCAGCGGGAAGAGCATGCCGGTGACCAGGAAGCCCTCGTTGATGTCGTGCCGTCGGACGACCGCGAACAGCCCTTCGCAGGCGCCGCCGACGGCGAAGGTCACGATCAGGACCGGCAGGTAGTAGAGGGCGCCGTGGACCGAGTTGGCGAGCACGCTGCTCGCGTCGAAGGGCAGCCCCAGCACCTCCATCGCGTCGGTGCGCCAGTTGGGCAGGGCGGTGGCGCCGCCCCCGATCGCCAGGTGGATCTGGCGTCCCGTGTTGAACATGGCCATCAGTACGCACGGCACGAGCGCGACGACGACGGTCATCATCAGGCGCTTGAGGTCCAGAGCATCGCGTACGTGCGCGGCGCCGGCGGTCGTCTTGCCGGGCGTGTACAGGAAGGTGTCGGGCGCTTCGTAGAGAGGGTAGAAGCGCTCGAACTTGCCTCCGCGCTCGAAGTGACGGGCCTGACGGTCGAGGATTTTGCGCAGAAACTTCATTGCCGGTGGGCGGCGCTAGCCTTCCTTCTCGATCAGTTCGAGCGCGTCGCGCAGGTAGGGGCCGTACTCGGTCTTGCCGGGGCACACGAAGGTGCAGAGCGCCAGATCCTCCTCCAGCAGTTCCAGGCAGCCGAGTTCCTCGGCCCGCTCGATGTCGCCGGCCACCAGCGACTTGAGCAGGAAGGTCGGCTGCAGGTCCCACGGGAAGACGTTCTCGTAGAGGCCGATCGGCACGATGGCGCGCGGCGAGCCGTAGGTGGCCGTCGTCATCGCGAAAGACCGCCGCGGCAGCAGGGAGGCGCCGAAGGTGCGGGCGCGCGAGAAGGCGCCGAATCCCGGCTGCAGCCAGCCCAGGAATTGGCGGCTGCGGTCGTGCTCGAGCACCGAGACCGTGTCGTGGAAGCGGCCGAGATAGCCGTGGAGGTCGGCCGGCGCTCTCTTGTCGATCGCGGTGCGCCCGCTGAGCGGCGAGCCGGAGACGATGCGCACGGCGGCGCCGGAACCGGTCTCGCCCGCCGCTTCGAACTCGCCGCGGACAAGATCGGCGAGCGAGGCGCCGAGCCGCGTACGCAGCAGCCGCGGCATGCGCATCGGCGGACCCGCCAGAGCGACGATCCTCGCAACGTCCGGCTCGCCGGTTGCGAACAGGCGGCCGATCGCCAGGGCGTCCTGGAGCCCGATCTGCCAGACGAGCTTGCTGCGGTTGACCGGGTCCAGCGTGTGAATGTGCAGGCCGGGGGCGCCGGCCGGGTGGGGGCCCACGAATTCCTCGATCCGCACCTGGCCGCTCGCCTCGACCGCCGCCAGCGTACCGGGTGCGCGGCAGAGGTAGACCGGGCCGTCCGTCAGCCGGGCCAGAGCCGCGAGGCCGCGTTCCAGGTCACCGCCGCGTCCTTCGACGATCCGATCCGCGTCGGGCGCGAAGGGCTCGCTGTTCATCGCGGTCACGAAGATCGACTTGGGCTTCGACCCGAGAGCGGCGGTGCGCCCGAACGGACGCGCCCGCAGTGCGGTCCAGTCGCCGGACTCGACCAGCAGCGCCTCCACCTCCTCGCGGGAAAGGGCGCTCGGGTGCCGCCCCGTGTAGCTCGCGAAGTCGACCTGGGCGCCGCCGGATGCCGCCTGGTCCGAGGGATCCACCCGTACGACGACCGAGATCAGGGCTCGCTTGGCGCCCCGGTTTACCGCCGCGACGGTGCCGGCGGCAGGCGACGTCAAGCGGACGCCGGGCTGCTTGCGGTCCTCGAACAGAAGTTGTCCGCGCCGTACCCCGTCGCCCGGCGACACGTGCATCGCCGGCTTCATGCCGGGGTAGTCGGCGGCGACGAGCGCCACGGCGCCGGGCGCCGCGGCGTCGTCCAGGATCTGCTCGGGAGCGCCCGAAATGGGCAGGCTCAGTCCCCGTCTGAAACGGTGCGTACCCATCGATCGTGACGTGCTCTATTCCGGAGATCGAGCTCGAGTCCGGCGAGCGAGGGCGAATCGGAACGCGTCGCTCGACCAGTGAGGGACTATTCCACAACGGTGGGGGTAGGGCAACAGCGGGCGGAGGGATGGAAGTGCGGCGTGCACGTGCCTAGGAGCGCTGGCATCCCTGTCCGCGTCCGGCGCGTACGCCGGCCTCCGGTCTGCCGCGGAGACCAGTGCCGTCTGCCGGATCTCAGCCGAGGAGGATCGGGTGAAGAGCCTGATCCGGCGACAGGGGCTCGATGTGCGCGAGTTTGTTGCGGAAGTGGCGCAACCGCCGGGCTTCTCTCATCGCTCTCATGTTCGGGGGCTGGTGCTGTTCAAAGTAGTAGACGACATGGCCAACTTCGAGATCCTCATACCGTTCAATGGGGCCCATGTCGGTTTCGAAGGGGAGCTGAAAGTAGCTCCGGTGGCGGTAGACGAAGTCGGCCCTCCGCTCCTCGACCAAGGGCATCAGCACGGACGCCTGCGCCGCCCAGAGTCGACGGTTGATCTTCGCGTCGCGGCCGGAGACGGCCAACAGGGCCGAGTGGACCACCGGACGATGGAGCGGTCCATCGGCGGTACCTTCCTCCCAACGTTCCGGCGTGTCGCCGCCCCAACCGCGGTGCTCCGCGTAGTCCAGGAGGATGCGGTGCGGCTCGAGAATCTCGGTCGTACCCGCATCAAGCAGACGCTCCGCCAACCGTACGTCCCACTGTGAGAGCTGCGCCACAGCATGCGCGAGCAATCCTCGGTGCTCTGGCGGCATCGATTGCCGCACGCCTCGCTGCAATGCGAACACGAACAGATCGTGAAAGTGAACCTTGTCGCGGAAGTCCCGGTACGTGAGAGCGACCTTCGAGAGGGGCCAATCGCCGAACCCGGGCCCACACAGCGGCACGACGAACAGAGTGCGAGCCAACTCGTCGTCATCGTTGCGACAGGCGTCCGAGTAGCTCCGGAGAGCTCGGTCCCAGGCGGGCCAGGTTTCCGGCTCGATACCCTCGACCCAGATCAGGTGGTCCTGGAAGGCCGAAAGCCGGGCCAGATCGAGCATTGACTGGACCGCCGATGCGCCTCCTGCAGGACAGAACGTGCGGCGGAGCATAGACAACGGATCAGGCTCGCCCCTGACATCGATGGTTGTCCAGTCGGGTCCCCATCTGCAGTCGCGCTCCAATTCGCTGCGCAAACCATCGGGAGGGCGGGGTGGAAATCGGAGGACGACGCTTGATCCTTCACGCAGGTCCGACTCTATGGTGCGAAGGAACCGGGCTGGCCCCGGCAGTTGCCAGAATGACATCGATCCGAGGTCAGACGGCGTTCCTGTCGGAGGCCAGCTCCAGGATGCGGTTCACGGCGCCGTCCACCTGCCAGATGTCCTCCTCGTTCAACGAGATCAGATGGAGCTGCTCGGCGATCCAGAACGCGGAGTGGAGCGCATCGTCGCTCAACTCGCCGGCGGTCAGATCGCGCAGCTCGCCGAACGTTAGTGCGCCGTATTCCTTCATGCGGTAGAGAAGCGACTCAAGATCCGGATCGTTCAGACCGAATGCAGTACGAAGTTCCGGAACATGTGCTCGCATCGTGTCCTCGAAGTTCTCCAGTACTGTCGACACACCGGTACCGTCGCCCACATGCACGCGGAGCAGATCGAGGAGCACTGGCCAGCCTCCGGTCCAGCGGGCCACGTGCTTGCGCTCGCTGGCTCCGGAAACGACCGGCCCCATGACCGGGTCATCGCCAAACCAGTCGAGGACGAAGTCGAGGGCCCACGGGTGGAGGCGAACAATCTCCACGTCACCTCGCTGACGCCATTCCTTGATGTGGGGTCGAAAGGACCGAAGCTGGTTGGCATCGACGCCGAACAGCACACGAGCGAAGCGGTCGGCGGAGCGGAGGCCTGCCAGCAGCGACCGCGCGGCTTCTACCCACGTTTCGTTCCAGCATCCGTCGGATACGCCGAACACGGTGGTGCCGTGGCCCCGTCGACTCAGCGCCGTTCTGAGCTCGCTCTCGAAGGCGTTAGGCGTCAGGACCTCGCGCTGGCGAACAAATCCGCCCGCGTATCCAGCCTCGCCGTAGCCGTCGTCAAGGAAACCTGCCAGGTGCTCCAGTCCCGTCGCGCCGAGTCCGCAGACCAGAACCACGGCGTTCCTGGACCGTTGGCTACGCTGGGTGTGGCCGAAGATCTGCGCTTCCTGTCGCAGCGTAAGCGGCAGGTGAAGGGGCCCGACAGTTACTCGCCCCTTCGCTTGCTCTCGTCCGCGCCGGTAGGAGCGCCTGACCACGTCGGTGTCAAGAACCCGGCGCAGTTGCCGTTCGGCGAGCAGCTTGTTCTCGAGGTCCTCGACCGTGCCGAGCAGGCCGAGCACGTTCGAGCTGCGCAGGCTGTAGCGGTGTCTCAAGGCGTCCGTTACGCGCAGTACGCCCAAGCCGACCATCTCGTCGAGAAGCGCCCGGAACCGGTCAGCGTCGCGGTTGATGTCTTCGAAGCCGACGAACCACCAGCCACTGGCGTTGCGCCGGAGGTCGTTGTGGTCGATACCGCGATCGAGCAACTCTCTGTCCTTCTGGCACTCGCGGGCAACGGCGTAGGCGATGACTTCGTAGCGCGGGTCAAGCTGCAGCGTCCACTCGAAGCGCAGCCGTATCGCCTCGCGCAGGTTCTGATCCTGGTAGGTCCGATCGAGCACTCGCCGGTCGATTACCCAAGGCGGCGGCCCCGTCATCGGCGCTTCCGACACGGTGCGGAGGAGTGCCGAACCGTAGAGCTGAATGAGGCTCGGGTAGTAATTCGTCTGGGCGAGAACCCGATGAACGAGTTGGTTGGACTCGAAGCGGTAGCCGCATGCACGGAGCGGTTCTGACAGCAGGCGCGCGGCTTGAACCCGCTCCTTCGGCTCCAGGAACGCGCCGATCCGGATCGGCTCGCCAAGGTGGGCGAGTGGGTGGTTCGACTGATCGGCGGTCCTCTGGACGTTGTGCAACCCGGCGAACACGACCTTGATCGAGCGGTCGTCGTCCATCAGAGCCTTCAAGCGTGAGGCTTCGCGGAACGTCTCCCGATCGCTGTTCCGAGCATCCTGCTCCAGAAAGTCGTCCGCCTCGTCCAGTAGCAGCAGGAGCGATCGGCCCGAACTGCTGTTGTAAGTCCTATGCAGGTAACGCACGAACGCCTGGATGCGGGGGGCGCTTCTGGTCGGGCGGGGAACCTCCTCCTCCTCCTCAAGATGCCCGTCCTTGCTGAGGGCGGTCCAGATGGCCGGCCAGATGTCCGCCGTATCCTGATGGCCGATGCCCTCGGCCTTCAAGTTGAGCCAGATGGCGACCTGGTCGTTGCTGCGGTTCGTGAACTCCCGCGCGACATTCCGTAGCAGTGCCGTCTTGCCGAGCTGCCTGCCGCCGTAGACGAAGCAGGAGCCGTTGAAGTCCCGAAGGCTCCTCGCCTCGCCCTCGCGGCCGAAGAACATCTCGGGAGGTACCAGACTGGCCTGGGTGATGAAGGGCCGGGTGTAGGTGAACGGAAGCGTGCAGGCGAAGAGCGTGGCGAGCCGGGGCGACCGGCAGGAAGCCAAGAACACGAGGATGAGCTCGTCAAGCAGGACCAGGCTGTTATGTCGTTGGCGGCACAACCTCGCCGTCTCCAGCCGGGTCTGTTCGCCCAGCGGACCAAAGTAGATTGCGATCGTTGGCCTCCGGTCACGGTGCTGTTGGGCGCGCCGAAGGAACTGCTCGGCCGTCGGCACGCCAAAGAACAGGAGCGCCCTGTAGCGCCCGTGCGCGGACGAGCCGAAGTAGGGAGCCGGACAGTCGCTCCGGTGCCGCAGCGTTTCCGCCGTGAAGCGGATTGCGGCGAAGTCCGGTTCGGTCTTTCCGTCGATTTCGACCTGCAGGCCGAGAAAGCCCAGGGCGGCGAGAAGCGCCTTAGTGTTCTCGGTTACACTGTCGACTCTTGTCGTCCGGTTCCGCTTCAGAGCGGTCCAGGCTTCGAGAATCTTGTCGGCGGCGTGCCGTTCGCCTTCGTCAAGACCCCCGAAGTCGAGATGTCCGATGGCGCCGCCTGCTCTCGCAGCCTTCCGCAGTCGAGGCCAACTTGAGGTGGCGGCCTTCAACGATTCCGCTCCGGTGGCGAGGAAACGATCGAGAGCGTCGACAGCGTCCCCAGCGACATCGCCCTCGCCCAAGTTGCTGTCGCCATCGCCTTCCGGAAGGTCAAGTAGCTCGTTGGCGGCCAGAATGTCGCCGTCCTTCAGATACCGCTCAATTAGCTTGGACCGGGCACCTCGTGGTGATAGCCGTTTGCGCGCCCGCTGACGCAACTCTGCCGCCGTCGCATCTGCCGCACTCTCCAGGGACTGGCGGATGGCGGCAAGCTCGTCTTGTCGCCGGTCGAAGCGCCGGACCTCCTTCGTCTCAAGTGCAAGATCAATCTGATTCAGAGTCGTCAGGCAGGTCCGATGGAGTTCCGTGTCGATTTGCCCCAAGGCGTAGGCCTGTTCGAGACGTTCGCGAACGTCATCCAGATCTTGCTCCAACAGTCGTTCAAGCTCTCTTTGCCGGTCGCACAGGAGGTCTCGCACACTCTCGTTCTGTTCGTCGCCGCTTCCGTCCCCCTCGGACTGTTCGACGATCCAGTCGCCGATCTGCTCCGCCGTGGCCAAGTCGCCCAGCTTGAGGTTTTGTTCGAGTGCGTGGTTCAGAGATACCCGTTGACTATCTAGCAGGACTCGCAGCGCTCTCTCGGGCTCACCCTCGGGCCGTCCGTCCTCGCCCGGCCGGAGTTCCGGATAGGTGTATAGGCCTGAGGCTACGAGTTGCTCTGGCGATGGCTCGGCTGTCACTTTCCGGCTTTCAGAATTGAGGATCGTCTCGACCCTCCTAAGCGCGTACGTGGCAGTGTGCGCGGTGGCCGCGAGCAGTGATTCCTTTCGGCCGGCACCGGCCATCTCCTCGAGCTGCTTGCGCAGGATCGGCGCTTGGTGGCGTGTCGCGTCGACCAAGCGCTCGACGACCTGGATACTGTGGCCGGAGTTCGGGGCCGCCAGCATCTGGAGATCGACGTAGCGCTGGGCCAGGGTCAGCGGGTCAGCGAGATGGCTGCGCAATTGTTTGAAGATCTTCCGATCAATGCTCTGGCGCTTGTTCAGGACTCGGCGAGCGATGCGGTCGACAGCTTCGCGGAGTTCCGTTTCGGGTCCAAGTGTCTCTAGGAGTAGCCGAACTTGGGCCTCGTTGCCGGAACTCCGCATTGCTTGCACCAGGCGTCCGATTTCCCCGTCCGATTCGCATAGGGCGCGCCAGACATTGTTTGCTGGCGTGTAGCTGAGTTGGACTTTCCGTGCCTTGTCCTCGGACCAGCTCTTTAGATCGCGCGCGAAGTGCCGGGTTTCCTCCTTTCGGCGGCTCTCGATCTGTGCCAGACGAAGGAACCTGCCTGTGTCGATGCCAATGCGGTACAGGTGTTCGCTGCCGGCGGCAATCCTCTCGGCGAAATCGTAGAGAGGGGCGAGATCCTCGTGTCTCAGTTGCCTGAGGTACGTGGCAGCGCTGGTCCAGGGCGCCAGCAAGGCTGGCCGCAGTGCGCCCGCGAAACCGATCAGGGCTGCGGCGTTGACCGTGGTAGCGGTTTGATCTTGGTTCCGTGGCGCCGCAAGGGCCTCCTGGATTGACCGGTCGAGCGCGGTGGCCAAGTCGCCCTGCGAGTGCTGGAGACAGCTGGCGTAGAGAGCGGCCTCGACCAAGGCGGACGGTGGCTGACCTGCCTTGATCTCCAGTTCCTCAAGAAGGCGAACAAGCTGGTAGGCGTAGGCCAGTCGCGGCGGTTCGGCAGCCAGAGCTTCGGCAAGTGCCCTCCCTGCCACACGTGCCCTGCTGTCGGAACTGGCTTGAGAACGAGAGATCACGTCCGACCGCTCTTCCTCGGTCTCCGGGATCGCCGGCGTTGGCACATCTGGCCGAATGGCGCCGGACCGACCTTCGTCGGAGAGCCGGGGTGAATCACCAGGCAATGCCTCGTCGGCTGCGTCGTCCTGCTGGTGCTGGGGTAACGGAGGCTGGTTCACCGACGCTTCCGGCTCGGGCTGTTCCTCAACAGCTTCGGGCTCCGGCTGTTCTTCGACCTTCGGGGCCGGGGAATTGGCCTCCGAGTCGTTGCTCGACCTGCGCTCGGCGCTGACCGCTGGCGGCGTCTCGGACATCGCGAAGGGTTTCTCTCTTGGCGCCTGCGGTACGGTGTCTGACGAGCGCTTGGCCGCTCCTACGATCCCGGGCGCGGCACTCTCCGACTCCTGCGCCACCCTGACCTGTGTTCGGGCGAGTTCCGAATCACGACGTTCGACTTGCGGCGCCAGTTCCCGGAGCAGATGCTCCTCGCGCGCTCGGCGCTCGCGCCGGAGGCGACTGGCTTTTGCCTGGTACTCGTCCATGGCATCTTCCAGATCGCGTCGAGCGCTCCATCCTGTTGCTTCGTCGGTGCCCAGTTCCTGGAGCTTCTCGTCCATCTTGCGGCACGCGGTGTAAGCCTCAGCGACCGCCTTGATCGACTCGGGCAGAGCGACGTCCATCCGGTCCAGCTCGGCCCGGGCATCGGTCGGGCGGATCCCGGACAGATCAGTCCATCGACCCCGCAAGCCGGCCAGTTCCTCGGGATTCATCATCGAGCAATTCGGGTCGGACGCGACGTCATCCAGAAACGCTGATGCTCTATCCTGAAGGTCACGAAGGGCGGTCCGGGCTACGGATTCCGCTTGAAGTCCCGGTTCCAGCTTCGCCAGCATCGACAACGCCTTCCGCATCTCCTCCAACATCGCGAGATTGGGAGGAGGTCCAACTGCAGCGGATGCGATGTCCGCAAGGGAACGGCAGGTCGATTCCCAACTCTCCGCCAGCGCGCATCTTCCGTCCTCGCTGGTCTTCTCTAGCGCTTCTTCGGGTTCCGTGTGCTGGTTGGCGCGGATGCTCTCAAACTCCCTGTTCAGCGAACGAACCCGGATGCAGGCATCGTCGATGACTGCCTGGTCATCAAGGACTGTCGCGAGGCAAAAGACTTCAAGCGTGGTTTGGTCCTGGCGCTCCGGGCTGAGCGCCTGCCAATTGTCAAGACGCTGCCTCACTTCTTCTGCCGCGGCATTGAGTGCGGGGATCTCATCAGCTTCGGTGGACTTTGCGTCCAAGTAGCGCTTCAGGACGTTGCGCTCCAAACTGGGTGGCAATAGTCGAGCCCTTGAGGGTCGTGTGTTGGGCCCGCTCCTTGGCGATGACGTTGCGGGCCGCGATTGGTCTCGATGGAGATCCCACAGCTCCCGACGAGTCTCAGGATTCGCGTAGAAGGCGGTGAGGCGCAGACGGTCTGTATCGCCGCGGCTTGCACCCTCCGGGACTGAAGCGCCGATTCTCTCGCGCACTAAGGCGCACCTGAGCACACTCCGCCGCGTAGGGCGAGTCGAGCTGCTCAAGTACAGTGGCTTCTGCAACTCCTCAAGGCCGTTCAAGCAACGTGGCAAGCCGTGCCCGATCGCTTGGCGACGATTCTCGTTCGACATTCTGTGGGGCCTCCAGAAGGAAGGACGGGACTCTACACGGTTGCTTCGGCGAGTGGGGAGTTGGCGAGTGCTGCTCTGCGCCGCTGACTGAGCCGGCGCGGCGACTTCGGCCGCGCGGAAGCTGCCGGTCCGCGACGACTGGCGGCGGCTGGTACCCTCCCGGCTATGGACAGTCCGACTCGCACGGTACGAGCTGAGACGGGCCAGGATAGGACTTGGCACTGGCCCCGCGCCTACTACGGATGCGAGACGGTGCCGATGACAGGGGCCGAGTTCGGTGAGGGCGACGGCTGCCGAGTCGAGTGCTGGGACTCAGTAACCGAGACGGCGCAGGTCTTACGGGAGGTGAGCCTCCAGCATGAGGCGCCGGTTGGCCGGCTGGTCCAGTTGGTCCGGTCGATCGCCCACGTTCGCGGATCGGCGATCCTCTCCGTGGGTTCGACGGACATCGTGCGGCGTGACGCGGCCGGCGGCAGGTTCGTGATGCAGGCGGACGCGACGATCTACCTGCATCCTGAGCGGGACCTTCCGGCCGGCAAGTACATCGAGACCGGCAGCGATCCGCTTCCGGATGTCGTGTTCGAAGTCGATCACACCACCAATGTCGGCTACCGGCGTCGCGGCCGACGGGGCAAACTGGACGACTATGCCGCGCTGGGCCTGCCGGAGATCTGGGTCGAGGTGCCGGACTCGTCCAAGTCGCGGGGCGGGCGCCGGCCGGGGCTCACAATCCTGGTCCTGGTAGAGGGGGCGTATGTCGAGGCGCCGACGAGCCGCGCCTTCCCGGGTTGGCGGGCCTCGGAGATCCACCGGGCGCTCAACGAGGTGACGGACTCGCCGCAGACGGTCGCGACGCTCCGGCGGGTGGGTCGGACCCTGGGTGCCGCTGGGGGCGGTAGTCCCGACGGCGACCTGTTCCTGAAGCGGGAGCACGCGGCAGCCCGTGCTGCAGGCCGCGCCGCAGGTCGTGTGGAAGGCCGCGCTGAGGGCCGCACCGAAGGCCTGGAGGACGGTCTTGTCCAGGGACGGAGAGAGGTCTTGCAGGCAGGGGTTGCCGCGGTTCTCGCGGGTCGGGGAATCCCTGTTTCCGCTGCGCTGCGCCAGTGGCTGGTCAATCCGGACGATTGTCCTGATTCGGTTCGCGTGTTTCAGCTTGCTTCCACCTGTCGCGATGCGGGCGATCTTCTGCGCCGCCTCCGCGGATCCGACTCGACTTGATTCGATCTCGTCGCTCGCCGCAGCGCCGCTCGTGTGCCTTGGAGCAGGGTGTGGGCCACGCGCCGACCTTGCGGGAGTCGCGGCGCTACGGCGCGTAGTACGGGTTCGTCCCGGCGGCGTGGTCGGTCGAGTCGAGCACGCGTCTGACGGTCGGCACCGCTTCGAGGATCGCCTGTTCGACACCCTGCTTCAAGGTGAGGTCGGCCATGCCGCAGCCCTGGCAGCCGCCGCCCATCTTGATGAACGCGGTCTCGTCCTTGACCTCTAGCAGGGTGACGAAGCCGCCGTGGGCGGCGATCTGCGGATTGATCTGGTCGTCGAGGATGCGCTGGACGTCGGCTGCCACCGAGTCGCCCCAGGCCGAGTTCGGGTTCTCGAACTTGAAACCGTTCTCGGACAGGCGGGTGACGAAGTCGATCGTCGCGCCTTCGAGGTCCGGGGCGCTCTCGGAGTCGACGTAGACCTTGAACGTGTCGGTTTCCAGCACCTCGTCGCCGGGCCGGGTCTCGTCGTGACCGACCAGGTCCATCTGGTAGCTGAAGCCGCCGCCGGTGCGCCCGGTGATCGTGATGCGGAGAGCGAGGTCGTCGCGCTCCTCGTCCTTCATCGCTTCGGCGACCCTCTTCTGTGCCATCTCGGTGATCGTTAGCATGCGCCGCATTGTAGCGCTGTCGCGCCACCGCACATCGCACCGATCGAGAGGAACCCCCACGCCATGAGTTTCGAGCACATCCTGCTGGACCACCAGGGCCCGATCACGCGGTTGACCCTGAACGTGCCGTCGCAGTTGAACGCGATGACGTCGGCCATGGGCGCCGAGATCCGGGACGCAGTGCCGCTGATCAATGACCGGGACGAGACCCGGGTGGTCATCGTGCGCGGCGCCGGCCGCGCGTTCAGCGCCGGCGGCAACCTGAAGAGCATCCAGGAGGAGGTGAGCGAGGAACCGGGCGCGGGCCCCGGCCTCGGCGGCGGCTCGAACTTCTACCGTCTCTACCTGTCGGTCCGTGACCTCGAGGCGCCGTCGATCGCGGCAATCAACGGCCACGCGATCGGCGCCGGCCTGTGCTTCGCGCTCGGCTGCGACATGCGGGTGATCAAGACCGGCGCGCGGGTGGGGATGACCTTCGTACGGCTTGGGATTCACCCCGGCATGGCGGCGACCTGGACGCTCCCGCGCCTGATCGGCCCCGCCCGCGCCGCCGAGCTCCTGTACAGCGGCCGGCTGATCGACGCCGCCACGGCGGTCGATTGGGGCATCGCCAGCCGCGAGGCGGACGAGGACTTCGACCAGGTCGTCGAGGACCTGGCGCTGGAAATCGCGGCGGCCGGCCCGGTGGCGGTGAAGGCGACCAAGCGGACCGTGCGTGGCGCCTTCGAACGGACGATCGGCGAGGCGCTTGACCTGGAGAGCGCGGAGCAGGAGATCACCTTTGGCACCGCGGATGCGCGCGAGGGCGTGCAGGCGCTCACCGAGCGCCGGTCTCCCCGTTTCGTCGGCCGCTGAGGAGTAAGCTAGCCCCGAAACGCTTCGCACGCTCGGAGTTTCGGCCCATCCCGTCCTCACTATGACCTTCCGCCTTGAAACTTGCTGCGCTGCGTTCCGCGGCGCAAGCTCCTAGTCCGATGCCAACCGCGGCGGCGCTGATCATCGGGAACGAAATCCTGACCGGCAAGGTCGAGGAGGCGAACCTGACCCTGCTGGCGCGGGAGCTGTTCGGCCTCGGAATCGAGTTGCGGCGGGTGGTCGTCTGCCCGGACGACATCGCCGGCATCGCGGCCGACATTCAGAGGCTCAGATGCCGTTTCGACTATGTGATCACGTCGGGCGGCGTCGGTCCGACCCACGACGACGTCACCCTGCAGGCGGTGGCTGACGCCTTCGACCGGCCCTTGGTGCGCTCTCCGGAACTGGTGGCCAAGATCCGCGAGATGGTGGGCGAGCGGTGCACCGAGGGCCACCTCCGGATGGCCGACGTGCCGGAGGGCGCGGATCTGGTCAGCACGCCGGAGGTGCCATGGCCTTCCGTGGTGATGGACAACGTCTACGTGCTGCCAGGGGTGCCGCGGATCTTCCGCATGAAGCTGCCCCTGCTGCGTGACCGGTTGGCGGCCGGCCGGCGGTTCTACAGCCGTGCCGTCTACACGCTGTGCCGCGAGACGGACATTGCCGAGATGCTCGACCGGGTGGTCGATGCCCACGGTGAGGTCGAGATCGGCAGCTATCCGGTGATGGACGGGGACTACCGCGTCAAGCTGACGGTGGACAGCCGCAGCCGCTCCGCCGCGGACCTCGCGGTCAGAGCCCTGGTGGAGGCCTTGCCGAGCGACGCCGTAGTGCGAGTGGAGGGCGGCCGTTTCTCATCGGGAGCGGCAGCGGTTGCCGGTACCAGTTGAAGACGAAGGGGAAGCCATGATCGATCGGAGTGTCCCTCCAATGTCCCGCAGACCGGGCTTGCTCCCGGGGGCGGCGAATATCGCGCTGCTCACCGCCTGGGTGTCTTCGCTTGGGGTCGGCGTCGCCGTCGCCCAGCAGGAAGCCGGCGGCGAAGCGGCGGAGAGCGGCGGCGACTGGACCTACGAGCTGACCGAGGTCCTGCCCCAGGATTCGGCCGTCCTGACCGGTCGACTGGACAACGGCCTCCGGTACTACGTGCGCGGCAACGGCCGACCCGAGAACCGGGCCTTCCTGCGCCTCGTCGTGCGTGCCGGCTCGGTGCTCGAGGACGACGACCAGCGCGGTCTGGCGCACTTCGTCGAACACATGGCGTTCAACGGCACCCGCAACTTCGAGAAGACCGAGCTGCTCGACTACCTGCAGGGCATCGGCATGCGGTTCGGGCCGGATGTCAACGCCTACACGGGTTTCGACGAGACGGTCTACATGTTGGAAGTGCCGACCGACGACCCGGAAATTCTCGACACGGCGCTCCTGGTGCTCGAGGACTGGGCGTCCGGCGTCAGCCTGGAGGACGAGGAGATCGAGAACGAACGCGGGGTCGTGATCGAGGAGTGGCGGGGAGGCCGTGGCGCCGGCGCGCGCCGGCTCGACGCCGAGATCCCGTACCGGTTCCACGGCTCGCGCTACGCGGAGCGGTTGCCGATCGGCGACCCGGAGATGCTGCGCGAAGCTCCGCCGGAGCGGCTGCGGGACTTCTACCGGGACTGGTACCGGCCCGACCTGATGGCGGTGGTCGCGGTCGGCGACTTCGACGCGGCCTCGATCGAGGACGAAATCCGCCGCCGCTTCGGCAAGCTCAAGGGGCCGGATCGGCCGCGGGAGCGGTTCGAGGCGGAGATCCCTTCCCACAAGGAGACGCTGGTGTCGGTCTTCGCCGATCCGGAGTTGCCGGGCACCTCGGTTTCGGTCGCCTACAAGGGCCCCGACGATCCGTTCCGCACGGTTGCCGACTACCGCGCGCGGCTGATCCGGGGCCTGTACAACGGCATGCTGAACAACCGTCTGGCGGAGCGTGCCGAGCAGGCGGATCCGCCGTTCATCGGAGCGACCAGCAGCAGGGGCAGTCTGGCCCGCACGCGCAGCCTCTACATGCTCTCGGCCGGCGCCCGCGAGGGCGCCGCGGTGCGGGCGCTCGAAGCGGTGCTGACCGAGTCGGAGCGGGCCCGCCGCCACGGTTTCGAGGAGAGCGAGCTGGAACGGGCGAAGGTCAACACGCTGCGGTCGATGGACCGGGCCTACGACGAGCGCGACAAGACCCACTCGGCGGCCTATGCCGGCGAGTACTCGCGGAACTTCCTGACGGACGAGCCGTTCCCGGGCATCGCCTACGAGCGCGAGCTGGCGCGGCGGTACGTGCCCGAGTTCGAGCTGGCTGAAGTGAACGCCGTCGCGGACTCCTGGATCCACGACGAAGACCGCGTGATTCTGGCCAGCGGCCCCGAGAAAGAGGGACTCGAGCAGCCGCAGGAAGAGGAACTGCTGGCTGTCTTCGACCGGGTTGAACAGGTCGAGGTCGTTGCCTACGAGGACGATGTCGGCGAGGGCGCCCTGGTGCCGGATCCGCCCGGTCCCGGCGAGATCACGGAGCGAAAGGCGATCGACGAACTCGGCGTCACGGAGTGGCGCCTGTCGAACGGCGTCCGGGTCGTGTTGCGGCCCAGCGATTTCAAGAACGACGAGATCCTGGTCGCCTCCTTCAGCCCCGGGGGCATCTCCCTGGTCTCGGACGACGACTGGCTCGAAGCGAACGTGGCGACCTCGGTGGCCCAGCTCTCCGGGTTCGGGAACTTCAGCCTGACCCAGTTGAACAAGGCGCTGGCCGGCAAGGTGGCGCGGGTCGGCCCGGTCATCGGCCCTCTCTTCGAGGGCATCAGCGGTCGGGGCTCGCCCAAGGACCTGGAGACGCTGTTCGAGCTGATCTACCTGAGCGCGACATCGCCCCGCCGCGACGCGGAGGCGTACGAGTCCTTCCTGACCCGCCAGGGCGCCCTGCTGCGCAACCAGAGCGCGATGCCGATGTACGCCTTCATCAAGACGCTGACGGAGATCGCGAGTCAGGAACACCCGCGGCGCCGCATGATCACCGAGGACATGTTGGCGGAACTCGATCGGGACCGCATCTTCGCCGTCTACGAGGACCGGTTCCGCGATTTCTCCGACTTCACGTTCTTCTTCGCCGGCAGCTTCGAGCTCGACACGATCGAACCCCTGGTCGAGACCTGGCTCGGCGGCCTCCCGTCCACCGGCCGGGAGGAAGCGTGGCGGGACATCGGCGTGCGGACGCCGGAAGGGCGCATCGAACGGACGGTGTACAAAGGCTTGGAGGCGCAGAGCCGGGTCGCGTTGGTGTACAGCGGCCCCTTCGAGCAGAGCCAGTTGAACCGCTACCGGCTGAACTCGATGATTTCCCTGCTGCGGGACCGTCTGCGTGAGCGCCTGCGGGAGGAACTCGGCGGCACCTACGGCGCGAACGTGGCCGGAGGCTCGGACAGGATCCCGGTTTCGACGTTTGCCGTGCAGATCAGCTTCGGCTGCGATCCCGACCGGGTCGAGGAGATGCTCCAGGCGGTCGACGAGGAGATTGCCAGGATCCGCACCGACCCGGCCACGGACGAGGAGGTTGCCCAGATCCAGGAGCAGCAACGCCGCGGCCGGGAGACGGCGAAGGAGACCAACGGCTTCTGGTTGGGGGTGCTGCAGACCGTGTACCAATTCGAAGACGATCCGCTCAGCATCCTGGAGTACGAGGAGCTGTTCGACCAGCTCGACGCGGACATGATCCGCGGCGCCGCCCGGGACTATCTCGGCGGTGAGAACCTGATCCAGGTTCTGCTGATGCCGGAGGCAGAGGCAGCGCCGGAGGAGGCGGCCGGCGGGGAAGCCGGAGAGCCGGCCGCGGCGAGGGACGCCGCTTGAGGCGCATCTGCCCGAGGTCCGCGGTTCGTTCCCGTCGCGCGGTTGGGGTCCTCCTTGCGTCCTTTTCGACCCTCGCCGCCGCCGCGGCGTTCGGGGCATCGGAGTGGCCGAACTGGCGGGGCCCCGACCGCAACGGGTACAGCGCGCACACCGGCCTGCCGCTCGAGTGGTCGCACGACGGCGAATCGGAGCGGAACATCGTCTGGAAGTTAGCCCTTCCGGACCGCTCGGGCTCGACCCCGATCGTGGTCGGCAAGCGGATCTTCCTCAACGTGGCCGAGGGGGACGATCTCTTTCTGTGGTTGGTCGACGCCGACTCCGGCGAGGTCGTTTGGCGGCGGAAGGTAGGAGGCGGCAACCGGTTCCAGCGCAAGCACAACATGTCGTCGCCGTCGCCGGTGACGGACGGTGAGCGCGTCTGGGTGCTGACCGGCACCGGGGAGTTGCAGGCCTACGATCTCGAAGGCAACCGGCTCTGGGCCCGCGAGCTGGAGCAGGACTACGGCGCCTTCGGCCTGAACCACGGCTACGGCTCTTCGGCGCTGCTGTGGAAGGGCGTGCTCTACGTGCCGGTGCTGCACGGCATGAAGACGGATGATCCGTCCTACCTGCTGGCCATCGACGCCGCCTCCGGAGAGACGATCTGGAGGCAGGAGCGTCCCACGGACGCGCGCATGGAGTCGCCGGACGCCTACATCACACCGGCCCTGGTCGAGAGCGGCGACGGCCACGTATTGGTGTTGAACGGCGGCGATGTCGCGACCGGCCACGACCCGGAGAGCGGCCGCGAGCTGTGGCGGGTGGGGGGGTTCAACCCGAGAGACAGCCCGATGTACCGGGTCGTCGCGTCGCCGGTGGCTTCCGGCGACCTGGTCTTCGTCCCCACCCGCGTCAAGCCGATGAAGGCGTTGCGCCTCGGGGACGGCGGCGAGCCGGAGACCCTGTGGCAGACCGATCGCGGCCCGGACGTGCCGACGCCGGCGACCGACGGCGAGACCCTCTACCTGCTGCGGGACAACGGTCTGCTGTCGCGGCTCGATGCGGTCACGGGTGAGCCGGTCTGGAAGGACCAGCGCCTGACCCCGGGCACCTACAGCGCGTCGCTCCTGGTTGCCGACGGCAAGGTCTACGCCACGAATGAGGACGGCACAACAACGGTCGTTCGCGATGGTCCCGAGTTCGAGATCCTGGCCACAAACCAGGTCGAGGGCTTCACGCTGTCGTCGCTCGGCGTGGCGCCCGGCAGGCTCTACCTGCGGACCGCGAGCTTCCTCTACTGCATCGCCGGGACGGACGGCTGAGAGGGGATGACCGGCAGAGTATGATCCTGGGCTCCCCTGCGAGCCCGCAAACCGTCCAGCCCCCCGGAGTTCCCTCGATGAAGATTCGCTGCCTCGCTGCGCTTCTGGCGTTGCTCCCTCTCCTCGCCTGCGGCGGCGGCGATACCGGCGACGGCGCGTCGGGCGGCCCGCAGTTCCTGAGCATGGGAACCGCGCCGATCGGCGGCGCTTTTCCGGTCGTCGGCGGCGCGATAGCCGAAGTCCTGAACGAGAACCGCGGCGAGAACGAGTGGCGGGTGCAGCCGCGCGGCACGAAGGGGTCGCAGGAGAACATCCGCCGGCTGGTGCGCGGCGAGCTGCAACTCGCGATGTCCAACTCGGCGATCAGCTACTTCGCGGTGCTCGGGGAGTCGGGCTGGGAGCAGAGCTACGACATCCGCGCGGTCGTGACGCTGGCGCCGAACATCGCGACCTTCATCGCCAAGGCCGACTCCGGCGTGATGAGCATGAGCGATCTGGCGGGGCGGCGAGCCATGGTGGGAGTCGCCGGCGCCGGCTTCGAGATGTTTGTTGAACCGCTACTGGCCGCCCACGGCGTGACCTACGACGACTTCACCCAGGTCTACAGCACGCAAAGCGGCGCGGTCGACATGCTGGGCGACGGTTCGATCGACGCCGCCTTTCTGGGCGGGGCGGTGCCGACCGGCGCGGTGACCCAGGCCTGCAGCACTCACGACATCCGCTTCCTGCCCTTCGACGAGGAGAAGCGGCAGCAACTGGCTGCCGACTATCCCTTCTTCCAGCTCGCGACCATTCCGGCCGACGCCTACTCCGACCTGACGGAGGACTATCCGGGTCTCAACGTGGGTTCGATGCACCTGATCACGTCAGGCGATGCGGATGAGGAGATGATCTACCAGATTACGAAGACGATCTGGGAGAACCGCCAGTCGGTGGCCGACAAGCATCCCGCCGGCCGTGCGATCAACGAGGCGAACGCTGCTCGCAACACCGGCACGCCCTTCCATCCGGGCGCCGAGCGCTACTACCGCGAGATCGGCGTCTGGCCCGAAGCCGCCGGTTGAGCGCACCAGAGCAGTCCCCTACGCCAGTCGCCGCCGGCGCCGCGGCGCCGGGCGCCGGCCCGGCGCGGCTTGAGAGCCTTCGCCGCGCCCTGATCGGGGCGCTGGGCGTCGGCCTTTGTTTCTTCGTCCTGTTCGAGGTGAACTACAACCTCCTGCTGCCGCAGTCGTCCCTGGCGGTGTTCGTCGGCTCGGGTCTGCTGCTCTGCTTTCTCGCCTTCCCGGTCCACTCGAGGCTGGCTTCGAAGCCTTGGCTGCGCGGTCTCGACCTGGTGCTGGGCCTCGCGGCGGCCGGGGCCTGCGCCTACGTCGTCGTGCAGACCGAGCCGGCCTTCGGGCACCTGTGGTCGGGTGGCAGGTCGCTCGGAAACAGGGCGGGCATCGAGACCGGCGCCGACATCGTGCTGGGGCTGATCGGCCTGGTGCTCGTCCTCGAGGCGGCTCGCCGCAGCATCGGCTGGATCGTGCCGGCGCTGGCCCTGGCCTTCGTCGCCCACACGCTGTATTGCTACTACAGCCTGCGCAACGGGTGGCCCGTGCTGCCGGACTGGCTCTTCCCGCACGCCGGCCAGAACCCCCGCGACGTCGTCAGCACCACGTTCCTGCAGAGCCTGGGCGTGTTCGGCCCGGCCGCCTCGGTCATGTTCCGCTACGTCTTCCTGTTCGTTGTCTTCGGCGCCTTCCTCGAGATGTCCGGAGCGACGCAGTTCATCATGCGTTTCGCCGAACGGGCGTTTGGAACCAAGCCGGGCGGGCCGGCGAAGGTGGCCGTCATCAGCAGCGGCCTCCTGGGCTCCCTGTCCGGTAGCGCGGTCGCGAATGCCGTGACCACCGGCGCCTTCACCATCCCGATGATGCGCAGCAACGGCTTCAAGCGCCACATCGCGGCCGCGGTCGAGGCCGCCGCCGCCTCGGGCGGCGCGCTGGTTCCTCCGGTCATGGGCGCCGGCGCGTACATGATGCTCGAGATCATCGAGCCCCAGGTGACGTTCCTGCAGATCGTGCAGGCGGCTCTGCTTCCCGCGGTGCTCTTCTACCTGTCGATCTTCCTGATCGTCCACTTCTACTCGAGACGGATCGGGACGCCGGAACGGAAGGTCGAGCCGCCGCCGGTCCGGCGTTTCGACGCGGTTGTCTTCGTTTCCGCGCTCGGGACGCTGATCCTGCTGCTGGTGCTTCGCTTCTCTCCGTTCCGTGCGGTCACCGGCTCGTTGATCGTGATCCTGCTCCTGGCCGTGCTGCGCAAGGAGTTCGATCTGTCGCGGAGGCTGCGGTACCTGACGCTCGGCTGCTTCGGCGCCGTGGCGATCGTCCATCAGTTGGTGTGGGCGGATACGCCGGCCGATCCCTCGTTCCGGCAGCTCTTCGAGTCCTGGCTTTCCTCGGGCATCGTGGCGATGCTCGGACTCCTGGTGTTCGGGCTGATCCACCAGGCCTGGCGACCGCACATTCTGGGCGCGCTGACCAAGGCGGCGCGCAACGGGATTGCGCTGGTGGCAGCGAGCGCCTGCGTGGGCACGATCATCGGCATCGTGCAGCAGACCGGGATCGCCGTGGACTTCAGCGCCGCGATCAAGTCGGTCGTGGCGACCAACCTGTTCCTGGCCCTGGTCGGGATCATGGTCACGTCGCTCGTCCTCGGCATGGGCGTGCCGTCCGTGGTCTGCTACCTGCTGATGGCGACACTCATGGGGTCGCTCCTGTCGGAGCTCGGCGTGATCCCGCTCGCCGCGCACCTGTTCATCTTCTACTTCGGCATGATGTCCATGGTGACGCCGCCGGTCGCGCTCGCTGCCTATGCGAGTGCCAGCCTGGCGCAGGCGCCGGTGATGCCGACGGCCTTGGCCGCGTTCCGCTTTTCCCTGGTCGGGTTCACCCTGCCCTACATGTTCGTGTACCGGCCGGCACTGCTGCTGATGGACGAGGACGGGGCGAGTCTTTTCGCGGCCGGGGCAGCGGGCCTGCCGCCTCTGCTGCTGGCGCTGGGCGCGGCGGTGGTCGGGATTCTCGCCCTCGCCGCCGGGATCAGCGGCTATCTGCGCGCCGCGTTGAGTCCGCCGCTGCGGGCGCTGATGCTGTTTTCGGCGGCCCTGCTGCTCGTCCCGGACCTGGGCGGTCCAGCGCTGGGCATCGCGGTGAACGGGCTGGGCGCGGTTATGTTCGCGGCGCTCGCGGTGATGAACCGGCCGCTGGCTACGTCGTCTCAAACGTAAACCGGTTCGCCTTCAGTTCGTAGCGGGGAAGGGAGCCGGCCGCGGCGGTGCGTACCGGAATCCGTAGGCTGAGGCGCTCCTCGAACAAGTCCTGGAGCCGGGCGCGGAGGGCGCCGTCGTCACTCCCCGGTTCCGGCTCGACTTCGAGGTCGACTTCGACCATCTGCCGCCCCTTCCGCACGGTCGCCCGGTACTCGACGATGCCGCCCGCTTCCCGGATGAGAGCGTCGACCGCGCTTGGATAGACGTTGACGCCGCGGACGATGAACATGTCGTCGGCGCGCGCCAGAACGCCGCCGGGAAGAAACACGGTGGGCCGGCCGCAGGGGCACCCGGCGGCGCAGAGCCGGGCCACGTCGCCCGTGCGGTAACGGACGACGGGGCTGCCGATGCGGCCCAGATTGGTCAGCACGAGTTCGCCGAGGGGCGCGTCGCCGTGCGGGTTCGATTCGGGATCGAGCGGTTCGATCAGTTCGCCGGTGGACCGGTCGAGCCACTCGACGACGAACTCCTCCTCGTGGATGTGAAGGTGTTCGGCGACGCCGCAGGGAATGCCCCAGGCGCCGACCTCCGTGGCGCCGGCGTGGTCGAAGACCTGGGCGCCGAATCCCTCAGCGAGTTGGCGTTTGACTGCCGGGACGCCCGCGCCCGGCTCGCCGGCATGGATCGTTCGTTGGACGGCGCTGCCAGCGATGTCGACGCCGAGGCGGGACGCGACCTCCAGCAGGCGCAGGGCGTAGGTCGGTGTCGACAGCAGCGCCGTGGCCTCGTCATCGAGCATGAGCCGCAGCCGCTGCTCGGTGCTGAGGCGCCCTCCCGGCATGACCAGACAGCCAAGCTGCTGCGCCGCCTCGAACGCGGTCCAGAAGCCGATGAAGGGACCGAAACCGAAGGCCGTGAAGACCCGGTCGGCGGGAGTGACGCCGGCGCCCTCATAGACCGCGAGCCAGCAGTCGAGGAACCACTGCCAGCTCGCCGGCGTGTCGAGCCAGCGGAGGGGTTGGCCGGTGGTTCCCGAAGTGCGGTGCACCCTGACGTAGCGATCGAGCGGGAAAGTGAGGTTGGTGCCCCAGGGCGAACTCGTGTCCTGGTCGGCGGCAAATTCGTCCTTGGTGGTGAACGGCAGATCCGTCAAGTCGTCCAGCGTGGGTGGGCGGTCGAACCCGGCGGCCATCCACTTCGCGCGGTAGAAGGGGTTGTGGACGTGTACCTGCTCCGCCATGCGGCCGAAACGGTCCGCCTGTCGCGCCGGGAGTCGCTGGCGCCGGCGCGCCAGCCGGCCAGTCAATTCCGCTCTTCCTCGGTCACACCCCGCGAAAGCCCGAGGTCAGGCTCAGGCGACGCGGGCAGACTGTCGAACTCGTCGCGGAAACGGACCTCGATCCGGTACCCGTCCATGTCCTCGCCGAATTGCGAGAGCAGGAAGGTGCGCACGAAGTCGGCCGTTTTGCGGCGTCCCAATTCGCGCACCAGGGCGATGTTCTCGCCGGCGCGGGCGGCCAACTGGTCCGTGATGCGGAGACGGAGCTGCTCGAGCACCGCGTCCGCGTCGCGAAGGACCGAATCCGCCTGCACCCGGTACTCGATCGCCGAGGCGTCCACCGCCGGCCGGTTCGCACGTACCCCAGGCGCCAGCACGTTGACCGTCGTTCCCTCGAGGGTCAGCAACCACTCGTCCTCGAGGTCCAGGTAGTAGGTGTAGCGCACCGGAACCCGCGCCTCGACCATCACGTCCGGCAGCCTGAGCCGTCCCCACAGCAGGCTGGCCGAGTCGGTGCGCTGCAGCACCTCGGTCTGGTCGAGAGTCGCGAACTGCAGAAAGGCGCTGCCCGAGACCTCGGTGGCGTAGCTCACGAACGAAGTCTGGACGGTGCCCGTGTGAAAGGCCTCTGCGATCCGTTCGACGGCGTCGACCGCATCGCGGGCCAGTTCACGAGTGCCCGCTACCACGTCCCCCGGGATGGACGTGACGCGGATGATCACGAAGCCGATCACGATGACCAGGATCAATCCGAGGGTCAGGGTGACGAAGGCAAGGGGCCACAGCACCTGACTGCGGGGCCTGCGTGCGCCTCTCGCGTCGCCCTGGCCGGGCGGTTCGTTGATCGGTGACATGGCCGGAGTCTATGCCCGGCGCGGGGGCCGCCCGGAGGGCTGCTCGCCGCCACGCCACCGCAGCCTGGAGACTCCGCCGTCTCATATGTAACTGAGCCACTACACTTTGTTGCACTTGGCCGAAACTTTCGGCAATATCGGGGTCACTGAGCGGAAATGTCCGGTCCGGTTTACGAAGACCAGTTGATCCTGCCGGCGCTCGCCGCCGCCGCAGCCTTGGTGCTCTCGGGACCGGCCGCTCATGCGCAGTTCGGCGGCGACGCGCTATCCGATGTCTCGGCCACGGAGCCGGCCCTGGAGGGACTGGCGCCGCTGAGCGAGGTCCTCCTCCTCCAAACCCCGGCGGTATCGGTCGCGCTCAGTCAGGCGCTCAGCGTCGCGGACGAGTCGCCTCGGTTCGCCGAGCCGTTCGCGGTGGACGTGACCCCGGCCACCTACGGGCGGTGGGAGACGACGAGCAGCGGTCGGACGGCCGTGTGGCGGCTCCGCGTCGCCTCGGCCGGCGCGGTTTCCCTCAACTTCGGTTTCACCCGCTACCGGATGCCGCCGGGCGGCAGGCTCTGGATCCACGCGCCGGACGGCGCGGAGGACCTGGGGCCCTACACGGATGCTGACAACGAGTTGCACGGGGAACTGTGGACACCCGTGATTTCCGGCGGCGAGGCGGTGATCGAGGTGGCACTGCCGGTGAGCCGCGTCGCGGAACTCGAACTCGAACTCGGGTCGGTCAATCGGGGATTCCGCGAACTGGGAGTGGTGGTGTCGCCGGACCATTCGAGTTGCATGGTCGACGTCGTGTGTTCGCAGGGCGACAACTACCGCGATCAGATACGCAGCGTCGGGTTCATCACGGTGAGCGGAGTGGCGAACTGTACGGGCACCCTGATCAACACGGCGGCCGGAAACAGCAAGCCCTACTTCCTGACCGCCCGGCATTGCGGTTTCGACTACGACGCCGAGGCGAGGGCTCGAACCGTCGTCGTGTACTGGAACTACAAGAGCCCGACCTGCGGGAACCGGTCCGGCGGATCGAAATCGCAGTCCCAGACCGGAGCGTACCTTCGAGCCGAAAGCTCAAGCTCCGACGTCGCCCTGCTCGAGTTGGACGACCCGCTGGACCCCGCCCACAACCTCTATCTTCCCGGTTGGGAGCGCGAGGCGGTCCCCACCTCGGCCGCCGCGATCCATTTCCCCCTGGGCGAGGTCATGGCCATTTCGCTCGAAGACGACGAGTTGACATTGACGTCGTACAAGAAGGACGACAGTCCCGGCGACAGCAGCTACTTGAGAGTCGCCGGCTGGGACACGGGGTCGGTTACGAACAACTCGTCGGGCGGAGCGCTCTTCGACCAGAACCAGCGAATCGTCGGACAACTAAGAGGCGGCCTGGCGAGGTGCGGCGGGTGGCAGCGCCCCGTTTGGTACGGGTGGATGGGAAAGTCCTGGACCGGAGGGGGGAGTGCGGCAACGCGCCTCAGCGACTGGCTGGACCCGAACGGCGACGGCGACACCGCCATCGACGGCATGAATCCACAGTATGCGCCGGCCGCGGAGGGGACGCTTGACAACCGGATCCTGCAGGTCGGGGAGACCGCTTTGACGATCGACATGTCGGACGCGTTCTCGGATGGGAACAACGACGAGCTGACCTACGCGTCGTCGTCGTCGGACGACTCGGTGGCGACGGCGGAAGTCTCGGGGTCTCAGGTCACCCTGACTCCGGTCGCGCGAGGGACGGCCACGGTCACGGTGACGGCGACCGATGTCGCCGGCTCGAACACTCCGGCGACACAACTGTTCGACCTCAGGGTGAAGGGGCGGGCTGGGGTCACCGTGTCGTCCATCGCGCTGACGATCAACGAGGGATCGACACGGAGCTACACGGTGGCGCTCGACTCCGAGCCGACCGGTCCGGTCAGCGTGACGCCGTCCGTTGAGAGCGACGCGGATGTCTCGGTGTCCCCCTTGTCGTTGACGTTCACGACGGAAGACTGGGGCATGACCAAGACGGTGACGGTGGAAGCGGAGCACGACGAAGACGCGCTGGCCGACGCTCCGGCGACGATCAGCCACCAGGTCGCCGGCAGCGACTACGGTTCGGTCAGTGCCGCGTCGTTGCGAGTGACGATCGTCGAAGACGACTTCCCGACTCTCTCGATCGAAAGTCCGGAGCCGATGCCGGAGAGCGGCGGCACGCTCCGATTCCGGACCACGCTGAGTACGGCGAGCAGCAAGGAGGTCACGGTCGACTACGTGACTTCCGACGGCTCGGGCGTCGCCGGCGCCAGGGCCGGCTCGGACTACGTGGCGTCCACCGGCACGCTGACCTTCTCCGCGGGTTCGACCACGCCGCAACTGATCCTGGCCGATGTCATAGACGACGGGGTGGACGAGGAAGAAGCGGAGACTCTCGAATTGACCCTGCGTAACGCGCGCAACGCATCCCTGGCAGGCGGCGGCGCGACCTTGCAGACGACCGCAACGATTCGAGACGACGACGATCCCGAAGTCGAGATCTCGTTCGGGTCGCCGCGCTACGAAGCGGTCGAGGGCGCCACGGTGCACGTGGCCGTGTACCTGAACCGCGATCCGGAGCGCAGCCTCGTGATCGACCTGATTCGCACCCACCGCGGCGGGGCAACGGACGCCGACTACTCGGGCGTGCCCCAGAGCGTCACGTTCCGTAGCGGAGTGACGAGTCAGGAGTTTCCCTTCTCCGCGACGGACGACCGGTCGGACGACGACGGCGAAGTGGTGGTGGTGACATTCGGGCCCCTGCCGTCGCGGGTCAGCGGCAATGGCGACACGAGCCTGGCGATCGAGGACAACGACTCACGGCCACGTCCGCCGCCGCCACCACCACCACCACCACCTCCTCCTCCTCCGCCACCTGCGCGGCCTACGGACGACGGAGGCAGTGACGACGACGATGGCGGCGGGGGCGATGGCGGCGGCGCCGGCGGGCCGCCCGTGGCCGCGATCACGATGGATGCGGAATGCGTCGAGGACCTCTGCCGGGCGCGCACGGGCGATCCGGTGCGGTTCGAGAGCGGGAGCACCGGAAACGTGCGACAGCGGTTGTGGGACTTCGGCGACGGCACGAAGTCCGACCGTCCGGCGGAGAATCACGCCTGGTCGGAGCCGGGTTTCTACGAGGTCACGCTCTGGGTGAGCGGCGGCGCGACGGAGTCGACGGCGTCCCTGAAGTTCCTGGTCGAGGCGAGGGCGCCCGCGGGCAGTTGCGTCGCGGACAAAGAGACGCTGTGTCTGCGGGACTCGCGCTACACCGTCGCCGTCGACCGGTGGACGGGGGACGGCGGGAGCGGCGCCGCCAAGGTGGTCTATGAGGGCACGAACGATTCGGGGCTGTTCTACTTCTTCGAGCCGGGCGACAACTGGGAAGTGCTGATCAAGGTCCTGAACGGTTGCGAGGTGAACGGGCACGTGTGGGTGTACGGCGCGTCAACCACGGACCAGGGGTACAGGGTCCGGGTCACGGACACGGTTACGGGCAAGGTCAGGGAGTACCGCAACCAGCTTGGCGCCTCGGCGCCCGCGATCACCGACTGGGCGGCGTTCCCCGAGAGTTGCCGGCCCTGAAATCGGCCTCGCCGCTCGCGGCGACGATCAACGAGCGCGTCAAGGTGGTGCGGCAGTGGCGCCGGGCCATGGCCGCCAGCCACGCCACCGCAGCCGCCGCTACCTTGCGCCTTGGAACTCACTTCGTTACGTTCTGCGGCCCAAGCTCCTGGCCTCGCGCGCGTTTCGCACCAGGAGCCCGCAAAAATCAGTGACTTTGGAGACCCGACCATGGAACTAGGACTGCTCGCCGCCGCCTTCGGCAGCCAGATGAAACTCCCGATCGACCGCATCCGCCAGGCGGAGAGCGCCGGTTTCACGTCCGTCTGGACGGCCGAGGCCTACGGCTCCGACGCGGTGACGCCGGCGGCGTGGATCCTCGCCCAGACCGAGAGGATCAAGGTCGGCACGGCGATCATGCAGATGCCCGCGCGCAGCCCCGCGATGACCGCGATGACGGCCATGACCCTTAATCAGCTCTCCGGCGGCCGGTTCCTCGTCGGTCTCGGTCCGTCGGGCCCTCAGGTGATCGAGGGTTGGCACGGCGTCGCCTACGGCCGTCCGCTGACGCGCACCAAGGAGTACATCGAGATCATGCGCAAGGTCTTCGCCCGCGAGGAGCCGGTCACCCACGACGGCTACCACTACCAGTTGCCTTACCGGGGCGAGGACGGCACGGGTCTCGGCAAGGCCCTCAAGAGCATCCTGGCGGCCGATACGTCGATCCCGATCTACACCGCCTCGATCAGCTCCAAGGGCGTCGAGTGCAGCGCCGAAGTCGCCGACGGCGTGTTCCCGGTGTGGATGAACCCGGAACGCTTCGACGTGTTCGAGGACGCCATCGATCGCGGCCTGGCCAAGGCCGGCAACGGCAAGAGCCTCGACGACTTCAAGGTCATGCCCTTCGTCACCGTCGTCATGGGAAACGACGTGGAGCAGTGCCGCACCCCCGTCAAGAGGAACATGGCCCTCTACATCGGCGGCATGGGCGCGCGCGACAAGAACTTCTACAACGACTACGCCAAGCGCCTCGGCTACGTCGACGAAGCCAGGGCGATCCAGGACAACTTCCTCGGCGGCAAGCGAAGCGAGGCGATCGGCGCCGTGCCGGACGCCCTCGTCGACGACGTCGCCCTGGTCGGCCCGAAGGAGCGGATCATCGACCGGCTGGCGGCCTGGAAGGAAGCGGCCGGCAAGGGCCACGTCGCCTCGATGCTGCTGGGTTGCCAGCAGCCGGAGGCGCTCGACGCGATCGCGGAGGCGGTGCTGTAGGGGCAGCCGTTCTCAGCCGGGCTTCCTGCCCACGACCACCGTGATCCCCACTTCGCGCCAGACGCATTCGGCGTCGAAGTCGGCCGCCGCGACGGCCGCCAGCTCGTCCTCCAGCGGATGAACCGCAACGGACGCTGGCGCTCGTACGCTGTTTGGGGCTACGCGTGGGCTAACGAGTGTCGCAGACCTCAACCCTGCCGGGATCTTCGCCTAGTCGCTCATGGCGGATTGGACGACTGGCAGGCCTGGAAGAACGCACTCGTGTCGGCAATCGCGGGCGCTGGTTGCCCGGGTTCGTTCCGGTACTCCCTAGCTTCTCCGGTAGCGGTGTCCGTTACCTGGATCGAGTAGCCCAGATCGGTGCTGGAACTCGCAAACACCCATATGCTGCCGGTGAGTTCGCAACCGTCGAGCACCTTGATCACTATCTCCCAGTTGCTCGCGTCGAAAAAGGACAACAGACCCGAGTCGTTCGTGCCCTCATGCACGACCCTGGCGGACCCGGTATCGCCGTCCGCGGTCCGCCACGACGCGCGCACCTGATACCTGGCGTCCCCCAGGCAGAGCGTCTCCGAATCGAACCTGCAGGTTCCTGCCGGATCGTTCGGCTCAATCAGGACAGTACGGGAAACGGTCGAGGGCTGCTTTCCGTCGGTGACGGTCAACGTTACGGTATAGAAGCCCGGTGACTTCCAGGTGTGACTAACGGTCCGTTCGCGGGAAGTCGAACCGTCGCCGAATCGCCAGATCCTGGACTTGACCGTCCCGACGCTCTCGTCGACGTACTCGACCGGAACGCCTGACCGGGCCCGGCAGAGTTCGTCGGTGCAGTCCGCGGTGGAAGCGAAATTCGCGGCCGGCGGTCGATGGGGCGCGGGCGTGGGCGGCGGCTCCGGTTCAGGCGGCGGCTCCCGTTCGGGCGGCTGTGGTCCGGGGGGCGGCGGCTGTGGTCCGGGGGGCGGCGGCTGTGGTCCGGGCGGCGGCGGCTGTGGGTCGGGCACGAAATCCTCCGGAACCGGCGGAGAATTCCTCATGGCGGTGCAGACACGGTCCGCCCAGGAGGAGACGTGGTGCTGGAGAAACGCCGTGTCGTAGGTGCTTTGGGATCTGGCTGTCCTCGCGTCGAGCCAAGCCTGCCCGGACGCTTCGATCAGTTCGTCGTAGCCTGCGCGGAGTTCGTCCGCCGCGGTCTTGCCGTCCTCCGGACGGTACTTCAAGACGTCGTACGGCTGCTCTATCCGCCATCGGTACACGGCTTCCTCACTGGGAGTCTCGTCGTACAAGCGACGAACTCCCTCGGAGCGACGGTAGAGATCTCGCACCGAGAGATAGGCCACGACGGAGCTTAGCCGGGCGCCGCCGCCGAGGTACTCGCCCGCACTTGCGGCGCTGCGGCTGGGGTCCGGACCCTGAAAAAAGACAAGGCTGTCTGCGAGCCTGCTCGGGTTGTACTCGGCCTGTGGAAACACAAAGGGACCTTGGACGCCCAGAATGGGAAGAGAGGCGTTCGTCAGCGTCTGCAGGATCGGCCAGTTCTGAATCTCGCCGACTTTGAGATCGTCGTCTGCGCAGAGCATGTCCTGGATTGTTGAGTCGGCGTCCGGTCGCCGCCTGAGGTTCTCGAAAAGAATTTCCGCGTGACGTATGGCCAGGGATGTGCCGAATTCCCAGCTCGTGAATCCGACGTTGGCCGGGATGACTCTGACGCGGCGACGGTTGTAGTGGCTGCGGTCGAGTGGTGTTATGCGGGGGTCGGTGGAGTCGATCATCGTCGCCGAAACGGCCAGTTCGTCCTTGCTGGCTGGCGCACCGAAGTACCCTTCTTCGTTTTCCGTTCCGCTGTTGAAGGTCCAGTTCCCCCATAGCGGCTTGTTGAGCCGGGAGTGGCAACGCTGGCAGGTACTGGGGTGACTGATTCTGGCTGTTCCGCTTGCGAAGTCGATGACGCCCGCAGTCCATCTCGTTGGTGTCGGAGTCAGGAACTCGACGGAGTTGTGGTTGGGCGCGTTGGGATCAGTGGACCAAGAGAGGATGAACCGCGAGTCCGCGCCCCAGGATACGATTCTCGGGCGCTCGACGGAGACGTGGTCAGAGCCGGGAGCATGAGAACGATACACTGCGACATAGTGGAGTTTGTGTAGGCGGGGAAGCGCCTCGATGAGGCCCTCCACGCTGGTTACATTGTGTTCTCTCAGATAGGAACGAACGACCTCTTCCGTCAGGGCTTCCGGCAGGGCGTCCGGCAGGGGTTGAGCAGCGAGCAAAGTTGACAGCGTCGAGAGCTGAAGCGACACGAGGACTTGGCGGCTTTTCTGGTTCATTCGAAAGAAGCCTCCCTGGAGGTATTACCGAAAGTTGTGGGTTGGCGATTTTGATCAGGCAGCGTTCCTCATCTGAGTTCCGTCGGTGAGCGCCGCTAGCAGCGATAGCTAGTTCTCGTCCGAGGTTCGGATCGACAACACGGTCACGGAGGCCCGCATTCTGTTGCCCGAGGACAGTCGTCTGCTCGTGGACGGCTTGCGGGTGCTGACCCGCCTGCTCCGAGAGGCTCGGGAGCACTTGGGCGCGGTGGTGGTCTTCCACCACCACGAGTCTCGGGCGCGTACGGGGCTCAAGGCCAGCGAAATGACCCGATGCTCGTGGGTGTACACGCAGTTGAAGCAGCGTGCGCCCACACCGGTTCTCGCCACCGGAGACCGGAGAAGCCCCTTGAATCAACCCCGAAAAGGCCATCTCGACAAGGCCAGCGAACCGGACTTGGAGGCCGTCTTTCGACGGGGTGTTGTTGCCCATGACTAGCCTTGAAAGGTGGCTCGTTCAAGCCAAGCCTTAGTCAGACTTTGCGGGGCGTCTTTGAATGTACCGCAAGTTGTTCGCGTTGTCGAGGTCCCACCGACCGTGCCTGTTTCCCACCGAGATCACCGACCAGAAGGGCCGCGCCATGTGCTCGCAGATGCGCCGGAATGCTCTGACAGCTCCACCTGGGCCGATGTCCACTGCCGCTGGCGGCCGACACCTCGATCCCGATCTACACCGCCTCGATCAGCTCCAAGGGCGTCGAGTGCAGCGCCGAAGTCGCCGACGGCGTGTTCCCCGTGTGGATGAACCCGGAACGCTTCGACGCGTTCGAGGACGCCATCGATCGCGGCTTGGCCAAGGCCGGCAACGGCAAGAGCCTCGACGACTTCAAGGTCATGCCCTTCGTCACCGTCGTGATGGGCAACGACGTGGAGCAGTGCCGCACCCCCGTCAAGAGGAGCATGGCTCTCTACATCGGCGGCATGGGCGCGCGGGACAAGAACTTCTACAACGACTACGCCAAGCGTCTCGGCTACGTCGACGAGGCGAAAGTCGTCCAGGACAACTTCCTCGGCGGCAAGAAGAGCGAGGCGATCGGCGCGGTGCCGGACGCACTCGTCGACGACGTCGCCCTGGTCGGCCCGAAGGAGCGGATCATCGACCGTCTCGCGGCCTGGAAGGAAGCCGCCGGCAAGGGCCACGTCGCCTCGATGCTGCTCGGTTGCCAGCAGCCGGAGGCGCTCGACGCGATCGCGGAGGCGGTACTGTAGGTCGGAAGTGCGTCTTTCCTGGAACGAAGTACGGGTCCGCGCCGCGGCGTTTGCGACGGAATGGTGCGACGCGGAGTACGAGAAGGGCGAAACCCACAGCTTCTATAACGAGTTCTTCGAAGTTTTCGGCGTCAGACGCCGCACGGTGGCGCGCTACGAAGAACACGTTCAGAAGCTGGACGACAGGAGCGGCTTCATCGACCTCTTCTGGCCCGGCGTGCTCATCGTCGAGCAGAAGAGCGCCGGGCGGGATCTGGACAAGGCCTACGGTCAGGCGGGGGAGTACTTCGATGCTCTCGCGGAAGGCGAGCGGCCACGGTACATCCTGGTCAGCGACTTCCAGACCTTCGAACTGCACGATCTCGGCGAGCGGGCGGTCACCAGCTTGGATCTCCAGGACCTGCCGGCGAATGTCGAGAGCTTCGGCTTCATCCTCGGCGTCGAGCGCCGGGTGTTTCGCGACCAGGACCCGGCGAACATCGAAGCGGCCGAGCTGGTTGGCAGGGTCCACGACGCTCTCGCAGCAGCCGGTTACGCCGGGCACGATCTGGAGCGCTTCCTGGTCCGGCTCGTGTTCTGTCTCTTTGCGGACGACACGGGAATCTTCGAACCTCGCGACATCCTGTTCGACCTTCTGGAGAGCCGAACTAGCGAGGACGGCGCCGATTTCGGACTTTGGCTCTCGCAGTTGTTCCAGGTCCTGAACACCCCCGCCGAGACACGTCAGGCGACGCTGGACGAGGACCTTGCCCGCTTCCCCTACGTCAACGGCGACTTGTTCGACGGTTCTCTTACCATCCCGTCCTTCGACGCCTCGATGCGGCGGGCCGTCCTCGAAGCGTGCAGCTTCGACTGGTCCACGATCTCGCCCGCGATCTTCGGCGCCCTGTTCCAATCCGTAATGGCACCCGCGGAGAGGCGCGCGCAAGGGGCGCACTACACGACCGAGAAGAACATCCTGAAGGTCATCGAGCCGTTGTTCCTCGACGATCTCCGGGACGAGTTCAAGCGGCTTCAGGCCCGCAAGGACGGCCGGCGCCGGGCCGACCTGTTGAGGTTCCAGCGGAAACTCGGCGAACTGACGTTCTTCGACCCGGCCTGTGGCTGCGGCAACTTCCTGATCATCGCCTATCGGGAGCTTCGCGTTCTCGAACTGGAGGTGCTGAAGGAACTGTATACGGGGCCCGTGCTGGAGAGCCTTGCCGACCGGATGTCGATGATCGATGTCGACCAGTTCCACGGCATCGAGCTGGGGGAGTTCCCCGCCCGCATCGCAGAGACCGCGCTGTGGATGATGGACCACATGATGAACAACCGCCTGAGCCTGGAGTTCGGTGCAACCTACACGCGGATTCCGCTTCGGACGACCCCGCACATCGTGCAGGGAGACGCGCTGGAGATGGACTGGGCTGATGTGCTGCCACCCGGGAACTGCGACTACGTCTTCGGCAATCCGCCGTTTCGGGGCAAGAGTCAGCAGAGCAAGGAGCAGGCCGCCCAAGTGCGCCGAGTCGCCGAGCTCGCCAAGCAAGGGGGCACTCTTGACTACGTGGCCGCTTGGTTCATCAAGGCAGGAGCGTACGTCAGCCAAGCTGGCAAGCCTGTCCGCATCGGCCTTGTTGCGACCAACTCCGTGACGCAGGGTGAGCAGGTCGGCCTCCTGTGGCCAGTTCTCTTCGACAGGTATGGCCTTGACCTCGCCTTCGCGCATCGGACCTTTGCCTGGGGGTCGGACGCCCGCGGGAAGGCCCACGTCCATGTCGTGATCGTGGGGCTTGACCGGCGCCAGGACGCGCGTCCCGTCAAGCGGCTGTTCAGCTACGCGGATGTGACCGGCGAGCCCGACGAGCAGCGTTGTCGGTCTCTTTCGCCGTATCTGTTCGACGCCAGCAGAATGACGGACCCACATTTGACGGTTCAGAAGGCCAGCCGCCCCATCAACGGGCTTCGTCGCCTCAAGACCGGTGTTCAGATGATCGACAACGGACTCCTGACCTTCACCGGTGATGAACGCGAGGAGTTTCTCGCCCATGAACCCGGCGCGGCGAAGTTCTTCAGGCGTTACATCGGAGGCGACGAGTACATCAACGGCTTCCATCGGTGGATTCTGTACCTGGCGGAAGCGTCACCGGCCGAACTCCGACGGCTTCCGCGGGTGGCGGAGCGGGTCGCCGCGGTGAGGCGCTATCGAGCATCCCGTTCGCGGGACAGCACGGTGAGGATGGCGAGCTTCCCGACCCGAGTTGGGGTTGACCACAGACTCGCGGAGCCGTTCCTGGTGTTGCCCAACACGAGCTCGGAGCGACGGGACTACATCCCAATCGGCTGGCTTACGCCCGAGGTCGTGGCGAACCAGAAGCTCCGGATTCTGCCGAAGGCGACTCTGGCCGAGTTCGCCCTGCTGACGTCCGCCATGCACATGGCGTGGATGCGAACTGTCACCGGACGGATGAAGAGCGACTACATGTACTCCGTCGGCGTCGTCTATAACACCTTTCCGACCCCGGCGGGTGTCTCCGAACCGGGAGAGTCAGGGACGTCGCGGCTGAGTCCGCTGGCGCAGGCGGTTCTCGACGCTCGTTCGGAACACCCGGACGCGACCCTCGCCGATCTCTACGACCCCGACCTCATGCCCGCGACCCTGAGGAGGGCGCATCAGAGCCTCGACCGGGCCGTTGAGCGGCTCTATCGCCCTGAGCGCTTCAAGAGTGAGAACGACCGCATCGAGCATCTTTTCGGTCTCTACGAACGGATGCAAGCACCGCTTGTCACAGAGGCGGTGAAGCAGGGCCGCCGGCGACGCCGGCGGCCAACCACGCAGCGGTAGCTCGGAGGCTTCGTCAGGACTTGCCCGCAGCGTGAAGCGTGCGGGCTGCCGTGCGTGGCAACGAGGCGAGACCGGAACCGAGTCGGGTCGCTAGCAGAGTTAAGAGTTCACGAGCGCAGATTGAGTCGGTAGCGCCGTCGGGTGTTTACCGACGACCTCGGATAGTGCTTCCGGCAGGCACTTCTCGTCGGGGCACGCCCTAGGCACGCCGGAGCAGCAGGCGGGGCGTTTCCGCCGATCAGTGCGACGAGCAATCGGCACACGAGGTTTCTCATCTCGGAATCGATCGGGAATTCGGGTCCGGCTTCGGGGTTGAACCGGTGCACTGCGAAGCCGAGAGGACGGTCCATGAACAGGGCTTCGTGCAGGGCGTCGTTTCGGATCGGCGATACTCTGGTTGCTCCTCGATCAGTCTGCGAGGACTCGGCCCAGGTTGGTATCTCGACGCCCAGTTCTTCGCACATCCGCTTGATCCGTTGACTGTGGGGGTGAGGACCTTTGAAGTTCCTGAGGTTTGCCGTCAGTCTGTAGCATGCGTCAATGGCTGTGTAGAGGTAGATGAACCTCTCGAATTGCAAGGCCTGCGGATACTGGCCGAGAAACAGGGCGTTCACTGCCGCCTCAAAGCGCTGGGCATTGCGCGTCTCGGGAGGGTTCTCGGTCCAGAACAAGTCGGCGAGTTCGAGCGCTCGAATCAGGCTTTGGCCTACCAAGACGAAATCGACGAGCATTCCTCTGCGTATCGGAGTGGCGTCGAGAAAGCCCGCCTCGGTCGTCGTCAGTCGCATGCCGACGAAGAACGACAGGACCCAGACGATGAAGTCGAGATGGTCGTCTTCCGTAGCGTCCTGGTGTTTGATCAGGTGTGTCTTGGGCAATGGGAACACTCGGGAGCGGTACGGTAGCTCGCGGGTCCTCCCGGTCAAGGATTCTCGAGACTGTAGGCGTGGCGGGTAGATCCAGTCTTTGTCGACGTCCTCCCATGCCTGCACGTCTTCGACAATGGCGTCGAACTCAGGTAGTGGGTGGACGCTGATTGGCCCCGCTCGAATACTCAGGGGCTCTGGGTAGAAACCCAGGGTCTTGCGGAGTGCGGTCACACCTGGTGCGCCGTGATGGCCAGCGGGTGTCCCGAAAGCTGCCGATCCTCCGTGAGAAGCCTGAGGCCTTCTTCCTGGGCCTGCACAAGGAGCATCTCGTCGAAAGGATCCTTGTGTGGGATGGGAGTTTCGAGCTCCCGGGCCGCGTGACTGGCCTCGACGGGCAGGAAAGTCACGTCCCGTTCCTTGAGCGTCGCGACAACATCGTGCGGGTCGTAGGGGCTCTTTCGATCGCCTGAGGCATGGCGCGCCCGATACTTGAGGCGCATCTCCCAAATCGAAACCGCGCTCACATAGAGGCGACACTCGTGTTCATCGATAAAGGCGCGCGCGGCCTTGGGGAACTGCCCATAGGCCCATAGGCCGCCATGAACCTGTACAGGTAGGACGTGTCCAGGAGGATACGCACGTCCGCGCGTCTCGGGCGGGCTAGTCGTCTTCGAGTCCGAGTACGCGGCGGCTGAGAGCCGAATCGTCGAGGGCGGCCAACATAGCCTCTACTTCTTCTGGCGGTTCGTCGCAGATACCGAGCCGCCGACGATCTGCATCCCATTTCTCCCAGTCGAAACCGCCCCGCCGCCGTCGCTGGCAGCCGACGAGTTCGACGGCGGGTTCTCCGCGCTTCGTGATGACGACGCGCTCGCCGTTCTGGGCGGCGGCGACGAGCTCGGAGAGGCGTGCCTTGGCCTCGGTGATTGCGAGTTCCATGAGATCCTCCTGCGTGGGGGATGGTAACGCAGGACAGTGATGCGTAGCGGGACTCGCGGGTGCCGGCGCTCCGCGCCGGATGCGGGCCGAAGGAGCGTCGCACGCGGTTTCGGCGTGGCCGGAGGAGCCGGCTGGCTCAAGCCGCAGGCTCTGGGAATGTGGGCGGCGCGGTCCGTGGGCCGCCCACGAACCGCTCGGCGTGCCGACCCTCGGGGACGAGGATGAAACGCGTTCAGGCGCCGGGCGTCTACGGCGTGACGGAGAGGGGGTGGCCGATGAGCTGAAGGTCCGTTGTGAGGAGCCTGAGATCCTCCTCTTGGGCCTGCACGAGGAGGAGTTCGTCGAAGGGGTCGCTGTGGGGAATGGGAGTAGCCAGTTCCCGTGCGGAATGGTGTGGAGTAATCGTGAGGAGAGCGATGCCGAGCCCTTCAAGCGTGGCCAGAACGTCGTTCGGGTCGAATGGGCTCTTCCGCTCGCCCGAGGCGCGTCGCGAGTTGTACTTGAGCCGCATCTCCCAGATCGACACGGCACTGACGTGAAGCTCTGCAGCGTTCTGGTCGAAGAAGCGGCGCTCAGGATCGCGAAACCGCCCGTAGCCCGTCATCAGACGGTACAGATAGAAGGTGTCCAGAAGAATGCGCAACGACGGTTAGCCGACTAGCCTTCGTCGAGGCCTAGAACCGTCCTGCTGAAGGCGGCGTCTTCAAAGTCGGCTTTCCAGGCCTCCGCTTCTTCAGGCGAGGGCTCCCTGATACCGAGCCGGCGGCGGTTGGCCTCGAGCTTCTTCCAGTCGAACCCGCCGCGGCGGCGCTTGTGGCAGCCGACGAGTTCGACGGCTGGTTCGCCACGCTTCGTGATGACGACGCGCTCGCCGTTCTGGGCGGCTGTGACGAGTTCGGAGAGGCGGGCCTTGGCCTCGGTGATTGCGAGTTCCATCAGAGGTCTCCTGCGTCCCGAATGGTACCGCAGGAACCCTTGCTGCGGCCGAGTTCCCGGAGCCGGCGCTCCGCGCCGGATGCCGGCCGGAGGCCGGCGCAACCAGCTTCCGCTAGCCGCCGTCCGCTTCCAGACCCGGCCGCACCAGCCGCAGCGGGGCGGTGCGCTCGTAGCGGTGGGCCGGCGTGTTCAGCACGGCGGCCAACTCCGCTGCCTGGAACGACGCCTCGACCCGCTCCGGCGGCGGCGTCCCGTAGGGCGTCGTGCGTTGTCTCGGGATGCGGCCGGCGCTCCGGATCAGGGCCTCCATCTCGGACGGCTGCAGTTCCTGGCCGTGGGCGGCGCCTGCGGCGCGGGTGATGCTCTCGTTCATCAGGGTGCCGCCGAGGTCGTTGACGCCGGCCCAGAGGCAGGCCGCGACGCCCTCCGGCCCCATCTTGACCCAGGAGGCCTGGATGTTCTGGAACCAGGGATGCAGCGCCAGTCGGGCAACCGCATGCATGAGCACGGCCTCGCGGAAGGTCGGTCCCTTGCGTGCCCGGCCCTTGAGGTAGAGCGGCGCCTCCATGTGCACGAAGGGCAGGGGCACGAACTCGGTGAAGCCGCGGGTGCGCTTCTGCAGGTTGCGCAGGCGGAGCAGGTGGCGTGCCCAGTTGCGGGGTCCATCGACGTGGCCGTACATGATCGTCGCGGTGGTGCGATAGCCGACCCCGTGGGCCGTCTCCATCACCTCGAGCCACTGGTCCGTGTTCAGCTTGTCGGGGCAGATGATCGCGCGAATCTCATCGTCGAGGATCTCGGCGGCAGTGCCCGGGAGGGTGCCCAGCCCCGCGTCCTTGAGGCGCAGCAGGTAGTCGCGCAGCGGCATGTCGAGCGTCGCCGCTCCCTGCCAGACCTCGAGCGGCGAGAAGGCGTGAATGTGGATCTCGGAGACCGCTTCCTTCACCGCGTGGCAGATACCGACGTACGTGTCGCCCGTGTAGTCCGGATGGATGCCGCCCTGCATGCAGACTTCGGTCGCGCCGCGCTGCCACGCCTCCACGGTGCGGCGCATGACCTCCTCGAGTTCGAGGTCGTAGGGCTTGCCGCGCAGGTTCTCGCTCAGCTTCCCCTTGGAGAAGGCGCAGAACTGGCACTTGAAGTAGCAGACGTTCGTGTAGTTGATGTTCCGGTTGACGACGTAGGTCACCGTGTCGCCGTTCACCTCGCGGCGGATGGCGTCGGCGGCGGAACAGACGGCGGTGAAGTCGGCGCCGCGGGCGCGGAACAGGGTGGCGATCTGATCCTCGGTCAGATCCTCGCCCGAGCCGGCCCGATCGAGGACGGCCTGGACGGTCGCTGAGACTCCGGCGCGGTTGCCGTTGCCGTTGCCGTTGCGGCCGGCCGGCACCGCGACCGCGTCCAGGAGCTCGCGGGGTGGCGGCGTCTGTTCACCGGGAGACCACTCGTCCGTGCGCGGCAGGCCGGTGGCGTCGATCCGCTGCAGCACCGCGGCGCGGACACCGCCCATGCGGCGGATGTCGCGGCTCTGGCCGCGGCCGTCGTCGAGCCAGCGTTCGCCACAGATAGCCCACTCCGGGTAGACGGTCAGCCGCTCGACCAGGGTCTTGCCGGCGGAGGCGGTCTCTTCGGCCAGGCGCTCGAGATGCGGCCACGGCGCCTCGGGGTTGACGAAGTCCGGGGTGATCGGCGACACGCCGCCCCAGTCGTCGATGCCGGCCGCGACGAGTTGCGGCAGGACGCCCGGGCTCAGGTTGGGCGGCGCCTGGATGTGCATCTCGGGTCCGAACACGAGGCGCGCCGCGGCGATCGTCCAGAGCAGGTCCTCGAGCGTCGGCTCCGGTGAGTCCGCCATCCGGGTCTCGGGCTTGGCCCGGAAGTTCTGGACAATGATTTCCTGGATGTGCCCGTACTCTTCGTGCAGGTCGCGCATCGCGAGCAGGGCGTCGATCCGTTCCTCCCGGGTCTCGCCGATGCCGATCAGGATGCCGGAGGTGAAGGGCACCCTCGCCTCGCCGGCCAGCCGGAGCGTCTCCAGCCGTCGAGACGGAACCTTGTCGGGGCAGCCGTAGTGCGCCTGACCTTTCTCGTGCAGCCGCGTCGAAACGCTCTCCAGCATGATGCCCATGGACGGCGACACGGGGCGCAGACGCTCGATGTCCTCGGCGGTCATCAGGCCCGGGTTCAGGTGGGGCAGGAGTCCGGTCTCGGTCAGTACCCGTTCGGCGGCCTCGCGCAGGTAGGAGAGGGTCGTGTCGTGGCCCAGTTCGGCCAAGCCCTCGCGGGCGGCCTTGTACCGCAGCTCCGGCTTGTCGCCGAGGGTGAACAGCGCTTCCTTGCAGCCGGCAGCGGCGGCGAGGCGCGCCTGGTCCAGGACGGTGTCGAGCGGCATGTAGGCCGCCTCGCCCTTCTTCGGGGGCTGGGCGAAGACGCAGTAGTGGCAGATGTCCCGGCACAGGTGGGTCAGCGGCAGGAACACCTTCCGCGAGTAGGAGACGAGATTTCCGTGGCCCTGGTCGCGGAGTTCGCCGGCGACCTCGATCAGCTCGTCGAGGGCGCCGCCCGGACCGACCTGGCTGAGCGCGCGGGCCTCGTCCGGGGTGGGGCGGCGGTCGACGTAGGTGGGAATCGGCGGGGACACGGTTGACCTGCGGAAGACGTGCCGGGGAGGCGGAGAGCGAACGGTATCAGCCTCGCTTAGCCAGTTCCCAGCCGTGGTCAGCCCGTTCGCAGCCGGTTTGCTGTGCCGATGGCGTTCAGAAAGCGGGCTGTCCGGCTCGAACTGTCGCGGCGCAGCAGTTCGGCCAGGTCGTCCGGATGGTCGACGTCCAGGCTCAGTCCGTCGAGTTCGAGGCTGGAGGCCGCGACGCCGGAGCGTTCCGCTTCGCGTAGATGCGCGTGGAAGCTGCCGTCGCCGAAGCGGAACGGAATGCAACCGGGCGGCGAGCAGGCGAGGGCGTTGGTGCCCGAGCGGAAGCGGTCGGGCGCCACGGTGACCGTGGCTCGCGGCGCCCGTTGCCCTGCAGCGCCTTGGCGGCTTCCTGAATGGTGCGCGCAGAGTGCGTCGAGGTCCGTCGAGGTCACGAGGGGCAGGTCGATCGGCAACACCAGCATCGTCGAGGCGCCGCGCCGTTTCAGTTCCTCCGCGGCCGTGCCCAGCGCCAGGTTCAGGCCGCGCCGGGGTTCGGGAAGGAGTTCGCAGCCGGCACTGGCCAGGTACTTGCCGGCCACCCGGTCCGAGGTGACGGCGAGCACGCCGGTGACCTGGGCGGCGCCCCCGATCGCCCCCAGCAGGTCGTCGAGCATGCAGCGGGCGAGTTCCTGGCGTTCCTCGCCGCTCAGGACCGGGGACAGCCGCCGTTTGGCCTCGGCCCAGGCCTTGACCGGCAGGACCGTCCAGAGGCCGCCGGCGCTCACGGTTCGCGTTCCGGCGCCGCGCCGGTCTGAGCTTCCGGTCGGAGGGCGAGGTCTCGGGCGAAGCCGAGCACCTCACGCGCCAGACGCTCCCGGTCGGCCAGGCTCTCCATCACCGTGCCGGTGACCAGGGTCGGCAGACCGGTGCGCTCGATCTCCGCTGCCTCCGAAGCGTCCGCGTGGTCGACGATGAAGCCGGCCAGGAGATCGCGCTCCCGGTAGTGGCGGGCAACGGCCGCCGCCGTCACGGGCATCTGCAGTTCGGCCATCATCTTGGCCGCCGGACCCTTGATGGCTTGGCCGCCGACGATGGGTGAGACCGCGATCACCGGCGCCGGCGTGTCGCGCAACGCCGTTTCGATCCCCGGCAACGCGAGCACCGGATCGACGCTGACGAAGGGGTTCGAGGGGCAGATGACGACGGCCGCCGTCGCACTGTCTTCGAGCGCTGCAATGAAGTCGGGCGCCGGGCGCGCGGCAGCGATGCCGTCGAAGCGGAAGCCCGTCACCGCGGTCGCGCAGCGGTCGCGCACGAAGTAGTGCTGGAAGCTCAGTTCGCCGGACGGGGTGCGGACGACGGTCCGGACCGGGTCGTCGGTCATCGGCAGCACTCTGGGCTCGACGCCGAGGGCGCCGCAGAGCGCGTCCATGACGACGGTCAGGCTCTCGCCGGCGCTGAGCCTGCGCGTCCGCTCGACGTGGGTGGCCAGGTCCCGGTCGCCGAGCCGGAACCAGGTCTCGCCGCCGAGTTGGGAGAGCGCCTCGAGGAAGGACCAGGTCTCGTGGGCCTGACCCCAGCCGGTGTCGCGGTTCGACACGCCCGCCAGCGTGTACATCACCGTGTCGAGATCGGGGCAGACGCGGAGGCCCAGGTGGTCGAAGTCGTCGGCGGTGTTACAGACCACCGTCAGCGCTTCCGGCGGCAGGACACGGGACAGGCCGAGCGCGAGCTTGGCGCCGCCGACGCCGCCCGACAGCGCGAGGCAGTGGCCGTGGACGGCGCTCACCGGAACAGGTCCTGGTTGCGCGGCCGCAGCAGAGCGCGGGCGGTCTGGGGCGGCCCGAGTTCCCGCAGACCGCGGACGCGGACCACCGGCGTGCCCTCGGCGCCCTCGCCCTGGACGATCTGGGCGGCACTGGCGACCTGGTCGGCGATGCCGGTCTCCGACACCAGGAGTTCGCGGCGGAACAGATCGCGCTCGCCCCGGAGGTCCCACAGCGCCGTCATCCCGGCGACGCCGATCGCCAGCCCCACGGTGCCCAGGCGCCAGGCGCGGCCGACACTGTCGTTCACGATGACGCCGATGTCGACGCCGAAGCGCGCCACCAGAGCGTCGCGTAGCGCCGTGGCCGAGGCATCCGGATCCTCGGGCAGGAGCAGGGCGTAGCCGTGGTCGTCACCTGGGCGTAGGTTCGACTGGTCGATGCCGGCATTGGCCAGCACGAGACCGAGCCGGTGCTCGACGACGATCACGCCGGGCGCTGTACGAAGCACTTCGTTCGACTCGCGGAGAATCAGCTCGATCAGACGCGGGTCCTTGTCGACCTCCACTGCGAGCCGAACGGCCTCGGGGCGCGGCTCCACGGTGGCTAGCTCGACGATCCGGCCTTCGGCCTTGGAGACGACCTTCTGGGCGATCACGAGCACATCGCCGGCCCGCGACTTCAGGCGCGCCTGGCGCATCGCCTCGGCGATCAAGGCGGCCAGATCGTCGCCGGGTTGGACCTCGGGCAGGCCGGGTACGGACTTGATGCTCAGCATGGTGCGGGAGGCGCGAAGGTCGGAGTCCGAAGGCTACCCGCCGGGTCGCGGCGAGTGCCGCGTGGGAGGCGGCCGCGGGCCAACGGTCTTCAGGGCGTGCGGGTGGGTTCGCCGGTGATCCGGATCCCCGCGCCGGCAATGCCGTACTTCCGGTTCAACTGGATGAGGATGGATGTCAGCGCTTCGGCGGCGGCCGCGTTGTCAAGCGGTCCGGCGTGCCAACCCTTCATCCCCAGCGCCTCGATCAGTCCGATGACCTTGGCGCGAGCGGCCGGGTCGTCGCCGGTAACCAGCACATCGCAATCCACCGCGTCGTCCTCGCGCAGATGAGCGGCGCCGACGTTCTGGAAAGCGGACACCACGCGCACGTCCGGGCCGACCGCCTGCTGGGCGATGACCGCGGCGCAGCCCTCGTCGGGGAGCTGCACGCGCGCGACCTTCGGCGGTACCAGCGGCACCGTGCAGTCGATCAGGATCTTGCCCTGGAGAGCGTCCCGCACCGCTTCCAGGGTCGCTCGCTGGAAAGCGTACGGCACCGTCAGCACGACGATTTCGCCCTCTTGGGCAGCGGTCAAGTTGTCCGTGCCACGCACCGTTGGGGCCAGACCGAGCGCGGTGAGTTGCTTGTTCACGTCCTCGGCCGATCCCGCGCCCTTCTCCCGCGAACGGGAACCGATGACAATGAGGTAGCCGGCGGCCGCCCAGCGCCGGGCGAGGCCTCCGCCGAGGTCGCCGGTGGCGCCGAGCATGGCGAGAGTGGGTAGTGGCGGGCCGGCGGGCTCGTTCTCAGACATCAGCGGTTTCCAATGGAGTGGGTTGAGGTGGGTGCGTTGCCGGCGAACGTCTCGGGCGTGAGGGCGGCGATCGTACAACGCCCGTCGCGTCACTCGGTGTAGTGGCTCAGACAGATGTGAGACGGAAGGACTTTCGGCGCCACTACACTCGCTGGACAGGCTTCTGCGAGTGGACTAATCTTGATTAGTCCACTCGGCGGAGCACGGTCATGCGAGTCGTCAACATTCATCAGGCGAAGACCCATCTCTCGCGACTCGTGCGTGAGGTCGCGGAGGGGGATCCCTTCATCATCGCGCGCGCCGGCAAGCCGGTAGCGAAGGTCACGGCAGTCGACTCGCCCGGGGCTCCCAAGAGCCGGATCGGCTTCATCAAGGGCGAGATGGCGATCCCGGACGACTTCGATCGGATGGCGGCGGAGGAGATCGAGAAGCTCTTCTACGGTGACGAGTGACTTCGCTTCTCGACACGCACCTCCTGGTGTGGTCGGCTGTTGACTCCCCGATGCTGCCGCTTACGGTACGTCGGTTGCTCCAGGAACCGGAGTCGGAACTCACCTTCAGCGCGGCGTCGATCTGGGAGGTCGCGATCAAGCACGGGCTACGGCGTCGGGACTTTCCGCTGGACCCCCGCGTGCTTCGCCGAGGTCTGCTCGAGGTCGGCTACACGGAACTGCCGGTGACCGGCGCTCATGCGGCGGCAGTGGACCTCCTGCCACCGATCCACCGTGATCCCTTCGACCGCTTGCTTGTGGCGCAGGCTCAGGTGGAGGGCTTGACGCTGCTTACAGCAGACAAGGTTGTGGCGCGCTACCCCAAGGCCGATCCGCAAGGTCTAGCCCGAGCTTCGCTCTACTTCCGTCGCCGGTGCAGCGCCACCGTGTCGACCTCCTGCTTGCGCTCCCACCAGTTCTGGTAGAGGTCGAGCGCGAACATCAGCAGCAGGATGAAGATGACGATCCACTGCGGGATGTAGGGGGTGGGGGAACCGTTCACGGTCAGGTGGGCGCTGTGGCCGCCTTCGAGGATCAGCACGAAGCCGATCAGCAGGAGGACGAACAGGCCGAGGATCTCGAACTCGGGATTCGAGCTCAGGAAGCGCGAGATCGGACCGGCGAAGAGCAACATCAACGCCACCGAGATGAGCACCGAGCCGACCATGACCGCGAAGATGTCGGTCATGCCGACGACGGTGAGGATGGAGTCGACCGAGAAGATCAGGTTCATGCCCACGATCAGGGTCACGACCTCGGCGAAGCGGCTCGCCTTGGCGACCTCGTGCTCGACCGCCTTCAGCTTGATCCGCAACTCCTTGACGCCCTTCCAGATCAGGAAGAGGCCGCCGATCACGAGGACCAGGGCCTTGCCGTCGACCTGGCCGGAAACCTCGACGCCCAGGAACGTGCCGTCGGGATGCCAGAGTTCAGTGGTCGCGGCCTGCAGCACCAGGCTGACGACCAGCAGCAGGACGATTCGCAGCGTCATCGCCAGCACCAGGCCGAGCTGGATCGCCTGCTTGCGGCGGGCGGCCGGCAGCTTGTTGGCGATGATCGTGATGATGATCAGGTTGTCGGCGCCCAGCGCGATCTGAATCAGCGTGACCGAGAACAACGCCGCCCAGAAGGACGGCTGGAGAAGCAGGTCGATCATCGGCGGCGCGCCTTACGATTCGCGTACCGGATCCGGTTACCGCCGCCAAACTCGTCGCTCGCTCCGTGTTTGGCCCCAGCCCCCACCTCACCAGGAGCTTGCGCCGAGCAACTCACTCCGTTACCTTCCTGCGGCGCAAGCTCCTAGGCAGTGCGCCCGTCGTTTTCCAAGCCTTGACCATCAGCAGTCCACCTCCAGGAGAGTGTTCGACGCCATGAAGCTACACGAAGCCGCCACCGCCCCCAACTGCCGCCGCGTACGCATCTTTCTGGCCGAGAAGGGGATCGAGGTTCCGATCGTGCCAGTCGACCTGGGCAAGGCCGAGAACCGGCAGGCGCCCTTCCGGCAGATAAACCCGATGGGTCGCGTTCCGGTCCTCGAACTCGACGACGGTACGTTCATCGCCGAATCGGTCGCCATCTGCCGCTACTTCGAGCAGGTCCAGCCCGAGCCGGCGCTGATGGGCGGCGCCGACCCGGAGCAGGCGGCCCGAATCGAGATGTGGCAGCGGCGGATGGAACTCGAGATTGCCGTGCCCATCATGCAGGTCTTCCGCAACACCCACCCGTTCTTCGCCGACCGCATCGAGCAGTTCCCAGACTACGGCGAGGGTCAGCGCCGCTACGCCACCAAGCGTCTGGCCTGGCTCGACGAGGAGTTGGCAAGCCGCGAGTTCGTCGCCGGCGACGACTACACGATCGCCGACATCACGGCCCAGATGGGGATCGACTTCGGCCGAGTCACCAAGTTCAAGGTGACCGAAGAGACGCCGAACCTGTTGCGCTGGCACCAGGCGGTGTCGGCGCGGCCGAGCGCGAAGGCGTAGCTCCTGGCCCGCCGCCTCGACCGGGTTCTTGAACTGGCAGACGCCTTCGAGTTCCACCTCTCGTAGCGACGAACATCAGCGGGGAAGGCCGGATTCGTCGTAACCGAGGATCTCGTCTGCGGACCGCCGGTCTCGCACCTGTAGCTTCCCGCCCCGTCGCCCGATCTCGTTGAGTTCGCCGGCCAGCGACAAGCCGGCTTGCGCCTCCAACTCCTCGCGGAACTTCGGCGCGGCGATCCGGATCAGTCTTCGAGCCCGTTCCATGACGTCCACGCCGCGGATCTTGGCGACGCCGTACTCGGTGACGAAGATGTCGGCGTCGGTGCGAAGCGCTGTGGCGGCGTTGCCGATCGGCAGCGCGGGCACGATACGGGAGAACCTGCCGTCGCCGGCGGTGGCCTCGAAGGCGACGATCGAGCGGCCGCCCCGAGACATCCGGGCGCCGCGCATGAAGTCGACCGCGCCGCCCGTGCCGCTGATCTGACGGCCGCGAACCATCTCCGAGTTGATCTGGCCGAACAGGTCCACCTCAACCGCGGAGTTCAGCGCGACGAAATTGTCCAGCTCGGCTATGACGCGCACGTCGTGGGTGTAGTTCGCGCCGCGAAGCTCGATCAGGTCGGAGCGGCTCGCCCAGTCGTAGAGTGCCGGCGAGCCGAGGACCATGGCGGCCACCAGGCGACCCCGGTCGATGCTCTTGCGGGCGCCGTTGAGGACTCCGGCCTCTACCAGATCCACCACGCCGTCGGACAGCAGGCCCGAGTGAAAGCCCAGATCGCGGTGCCCCCGGAGGGCGGCCAGCACCGCGCCCGGGATCGCGCCGACACCTGTCTCGATGCAGTCGCCGTCGCGGACGAGTTCCGCGACCAGGGCGCCGATGCGTTCGGTCACCGCACCGGGCCGGCTTGCCAGCGTGGGCGGTTCGACCTCGGTTTCGACCACGTAGTCGAAGCGATCCGCTCTCACGGTCGGCGCGGCAGGCAGCCGGGGCAGGGCGCGGTTCCATTCGGCGACGATGGAAATCTCGGGGCGCCCGAGCAGAGCCGGCAGGAATCCGGCGCCGATGCCGAGCGAGCAGTCGCCGTTCCGATCCGGCGGCGTGAACTGGGCGATCGCCAGTTCGAACGGCTCGGCGAGCAGGTGGTCCCAGATATGCCGATACTGCATCGGCACGAAGCGGACGGCGCCGGCCTCGAAGCCGGCGCGCATCTCGGGCGTGACGAAGAAGCTCCGCACCGTCGAGCCGGCCCAAGGTGCGAGTGTAGGCGAGGAGATGCCGGGGATGCGGGTGACCGTGAACTCCACGCCCGCGGTCGCCTCGGGTAGGGCGTGCAGGGCCGCGGCGATGCCGCGGGGCTCGCTGGCGCCGCCGAAGACGGCCACCTTCATGCCCGGGCGGAGTAGAGCGCCGACCTGGTCGGGAGCGAGTTTCTTCATCGCGGCCCGTAGCGTAGCCGGAACAACAGGCGACGTTGGGGCTCTGTCGCGCGTGCCCTTCGGGCAAGGCCCTCGCCGGTTAGGCTCCCCGCCCTATGCCCTGCGTCCGCGAAGCTATTCGTACCGTTCAACGCGATGGCTGGCGTCTCGTCGCAACGAAGGGCAGCCACCGGCAGTACCGGCATCCGACCAAGCCGGGCAAGGTGACCATCGCTGGTAAGCTGAGCAAAGACTTGCCGCCGGCTACGTGGAACAGCGTCCTCAAGCAGGCAGGCCTCAAGAAGTGAGAACCCCGTGAAGTACACGATCGTCATCGAGAAGGCGCCCGACAACTACGCGGCGTACGCTCCCGATCTCCCCGGCTGCGTTGCGGCGGCAGACACACGCGACGAAGTCATCCAACTGATGCGCGAAGCCATCGAGTTCCATCTCGAGGGCCTGCGCCGCGACGGCGATCCGGTGCCGCCGCCTCAAACCACGGCGGCCCAGGTCGACGTGGCGGCCTAGATGCCGCTACGCCGCTGCGCAGCGGTCAATCTTGGCGGCGACCGGCCGGCGGGCCATCGCTCCCGGAAGTCCACTCCACTAGTCCGGAGACGCCGACGCCAGCCGTCCACGGTTTCGAGATGCGCCATCAGGATTCTCACGGGAACGCACGTTCTCGTGGCTGCCCTTCAACAAGCGAGACGACCGAGTTGCTGGCACCCCCTTGCCCGACGTGGACGCGTGGGCGGTCGGATGGCATCATCGCTCAAACTCAACCAGCACGAGCATGGATCAGAGCGCCCCCGATCCGAAAACAGCATCCGATGCGTTGAAGGTCCGCCAATCCGACGTTGAGGCGGAGACGGCTGCATGGGTCGAGGCAACGCTGAAGGCTCTGAGGCGCTCTGATGCCTTTGCGAGGAGGGTCGATCGGTCGAACCGCTTCAAAGCTGAAGTCGAGAGGTGCAGCGACGAGCTTCCGGCGATCGAGGCCAGCGCGGCCCGCCTCGAGGCGCGGATTCCTGCGTTGATCACCGAGTTGGGCTTCAGCGGTTCCGACATCTACCGGCTGCTGGATTTGGTCGAGTTGATGGACAGCCGGTTTCGCGACAGCGAACGCGACATCAGCCGCGCCCAGATGGCGCCTGAGCGCGAGAACGACGAGAAGACCAGAGCCCTGCACGGCCGACGCACTCAACGGTACCGCGAGAAGGTGCGGGAGCTCGAGTTGCGCCACTTCGTCAAGCAGGGAGAACTGCGGGCGTTGGTAGGGGAGGTTAAACAAGGCGTGGCGCTCCGCGAACGTGCCAGAGAGCGCTTCATCCTCGCCAACCTGCGGTTGGTGGTTTGGGCTGCGAGGAAGCAGATGAACCTGGGTCTCGAGCTGGCGGACCTGATTCAGGAGGGCAACGTCGGCCTGATGAAGGCGATCGAGAAGTTCGACTATCGCAAGCGCGGCAAGTTCTCGACGTACGGGACATGGTGGATTCGGCAGAGCATGAGCCGGGGGATTGCCAACCAGTCGCGGACGATCCGCATTCCGGTTCACGTGCACGAGAAGATCGGCAAGCTGGAGTGGGAGTCCTGCGGGATCAGGAAGGTGTCGGTACGACGACTCGCGAAGCTTTGAGCAGTGGACCGAGGGAAGGGCCGATACGCCAGCTAACGTCCGGAAGAAGTACCTGATTCCCCGCTTCGGTTTCGTCACGCCCATGTTCAGGGACCCGAAGCCTCCCCGGCGACGAGCGCACAGGGTGTACAGCACTCGTCCGTTTTTCCAGGGTTTCGCCGAGGCCGACGCCGATATCGCACAAACTCGTTGTGGGTTGCGTGTCAGTTCGGCCGCCTCGGTCGCCTACGCCGTTCTCCTTGGTGCCGCAGACGCGATCGGAATCCCGCAGAACGACCTGAACGTCACCATCGCCGCCGGGAGCGTGCCGGACGCATCGGCGGTGGTGCTGTACGACAACGTTCCCGGTGGCGCTGGCCTGGTCACTCAACTGGACGACGACGACGTCCTCTTGAGGGTGCTTGCCAATGCCCGCCGGCGTGTAACCGGCGGCTGCGGCTGCGATGTCAGTTGCTACGGTTGCCTGCGGAGCTATCGCAACCAGTTTGCTCATCCGCATCTCGACCGTAAACAGGCGCTGAGGGCCCTCGACCGGCTCGAGATCTCTGTCTCGGCGCGCTGATACCCTGCCGCGGCCATGACGACTTCAACATCGGCCGAACGCGCCCCGGCCATCTCGCTCGCCGCCGTCCCCGGCCGCCGCCGGCTGACCCTCGATCTGGCCGCCGAGATCGAGCGCCGCGGCTTCAGCGGCATCTACTGTCCGAGCATGGGCGACGGTCTGGCGCTCTGCGAGGCGATTGCGCTTGGCACCGAGCGCATCCACTTCGGCACCTCGATCGTGAACATCTACACGCGCCACGTGACGGAGTTCGCCCACACGGCGGCCTTCATCCACGAGGTCTCCGGAGGCCGTTTCTGGTTCGGCGTCGGCGTCAGCCACGCGCCGGCTCACGCGCGGCTGGGCGTCACCGTCGGCAAACCCCTGGGCGATATCCGCGCCTTCGTGGAGGAGCTGAAGGCGGTGCGGGGAACCGGCGAACTGCCGCCCATCGTCCTCGCCACGTTGCGGGACCGGATGATCGCCACCGCCGCCGAGATCGCCGACGGCATGGTGTTCGCCAACGGCGCCCGATCCCGCATGGGGCACTCCCTGGCGGCAGCGGGGGAGAGGGCCACCGACCCGGACTTCTTCGTCGGCAACATGATCCCGACCGTGATCTCCGACGACCGCGACCTGGCTGCCGCCCGCAACCGGAAGACCCTCTCCCGGTACACCCTGCTGCCGAACTACCGCAACTACTGGAAGGCGGCCGGTTACGTGGAGGAGATGGAGGCCGTGGAGCAGGCGGTCGCGAGCGGTGAGATGGACCGCATTCCGAGCCTGCTCTCCGACCGCTGGCTGGCCGACTGCACCCTGTCCGGCACCGCGGCGGAGGTCCGGGACGGTGTCGAGCGCTGGTTCGACGCCGGTATCGGCACGCCCATCCTGGTGCCGTCTTCGGCGGCTGGCAACCAGCTCAAGGCGTTCGAGGAACTGTTCGCCGCCTACTCGTAGAGATCGACTCGCAGGAACCGTTGAGATGACGACCACCGTCAAGGAGCGCCTCGCGGCGCTCGGCCTGGAACTACCCGCGCCCGCGGCGCCCGCCGCGAACTACGTGCCCTACGTGCGCACGGGATCGCTCGTCTTCGTCTCCGGCCAGGTGCCGGTGAAGGACGGGCGGTTGGCCTACCGCGGCAAGGTGGGCGTGGACTACTCGCTGGAGGAAGCTCAGGAGGCGGCTCGCCTGGTCGGAGTGAACATCGTCGCCGTGGTCGCGGCCGCCTGCGACGGCGACCTGGAGCGCGTCCGCCGCTGCGTGAAGCTCGGCGGCTTCGTCAACTGCAGCGACGACTTCGACAATCACCCGGCGGTGATCAACGGCGCTTCGGACCTGATGGTCGAGGTCTTCGGCGACAAGGGGCGGCACGCCCGCTTCGCGGTGGGCACGAACAAGCTGCCGTTCAACGTGCCGGTTGAGATCGACGCCGTCTTCGAGATTATGGAAGACGAGCGGGGCGTCGACGCCGGCCGGGGGCGCTGAGGGCAACTGCACCGAAGCGGCCGGATCCCGGCCGGCAGGGTCGCGGACCGACCTGAGCGACGGGCCTGTCGAGGCCCGCCCAACTCGCTGAGCAGCCTTGGCTTAGGGGTGTGGAAGGGGCCGTCCCCGGCTCTGACCCGGGCCCCCGGCTGGTACGATGCGCCCCGCCATGTCCACCCAGCGGGTAGAGATTCTCGGCGACACGATGCGCCGGCTGGCGCGCCGCGGGGCGCGGCGGAATCTGTCGCGCGTGCTGAGCAAGGTGCGGCCGGGAGATGTCGCCGCCGCGCTGCGGAAGCTGGTGCCCACGGACCAGTTGTTCGTGGTCCGGCTGGCCCTCGAGGACTATCCCGATTCGGCCGGCGAAGTGCTGCTGGAGCTCGAGCCCGGCGAACGGCGGCCGCTGCTGGAGGCGTTGACTCCGGCCGAGATCGCCGGGCTGCTCGCGCCGCTGGCGGTCGACGACAGCGTCGAGATCGTGGACGGCCTGGAGGACGAGCTGCGCGAGTCCGTGCTGGCTCTGCTCGACCGGCCGGACCGGGACGAGCTGCAGACCCAGTTCGCCTACGAGGAGGATACGGCCGGGCGGATCATGAACACGGAGTTCTTCTCCCTGCCGGAGGACACCCCGGTCGGTGACGCGATCGCCGAGATCCAGGAGCACGGCGAGGTCGAGATGATCTTCTACCTCTACGTGGTCGATCCGGAGGGACGCCTGGTCGGTGTCCTGTCGCTGCGGCAGCTCCTGCTCTCGGTTCCGAGCCGCACCCTGGGCGAGATCATGAACCGCGGTCTGGTTACCGCCAACACCGATACGGACCAGGAGGAGGTGGCGCGGCTCGCTTCGCGCTATGACTTCCTCGCCATACCCGTGGTCGACGACCGTCGCCGTCTGCTGGGTCTCGTGACCGTCGACGACGTGATCGACATCGTGCAGGAGGAGGCGGAAGAGGACTTCTACAAGATGGTCGGCACCTCGGACGACGAACTGCTGTACCGCGAGCGGGCCTGGCGGGTGGCCGGCATCCGCTTGCCATGGCTGCTCGTCAACCTGGTCGGCCTGACCCTGACCGGCATCTTGATGAAGCAGTTCCAGCTCAGACTGAACGAGGTCTTTCTGCTCGCCTTCGCCCCCGTGGTCATGGGCATGGGCGGCAACATCGGCAGTCAGACGATGACCTTGACCGTGCGCGGTCTGGCCACCGGCCGGATCGGCGAGGGCGGCGGCCGGATGCGGCGGTTCCTGATGCAGCAGATCCGGATCGGGCTCGTCGTGGGTCTGGTCTGCTCGGCGGTCGCGGCGGCGGCGGCGGCGTTCCTCGAACAGAACCCGGCCTTCAGCGCGGTGGTCGCCATCTCGCTGTTCGTCGCCATCGTGCTCGCCTCGCTGATCGGCTCGTTGCTGCCGATGGCGTTCGAGCGGATGGGGATCGACCCGGCAGTCGCCAGCGGCCCCATGGTCACGACCTTCAGCGACATCACCGGCATCCTCGTGTACTTCGGCCTTGCCGCCCTGATGATCGACTGGCTGGTTCGCTGAGCGGCGGATGGAATCATGAAGCGGCGAAGCGGTGAGGCACTGCTGCTTCAGACCATCGACCTTCACGAGCGCGACCGGATCGTCGTCTTCCTCAGCCGCGAATGGGGGCTGAAGCGAGGCGCCGCACGCAGCGCCCGGGCGCGCTTCAGCCGCTTCGGCGGCGAACTGCAGCAACTCGCGAAGGTGCACCTGTCCTGGTTCGAGAAGCCCGACCGGGACCTGGTCCGGCTCGGTGATGCGGAGATGATCAGGAGCCCGGGGTCCCTGCACACCGACCTGGAGGGGATTCTCGTTTCCTCGTATCTCGCCGAGCACATGCAGGTGTTCGCGCAGGAGCACGAACCGGACAATCACCTGTACCGGCTCCTGGATTCGACCGTGCAGGCGCTGATCGCCGGCTGCGATCGCTCCCTGGCGACGCGCTACCTGGAATGCTGGACGCTGCGGCTGAGCGGCGTGTTCCCGGCCCCCCGGCACTGTCCGTCCTGCGGCGCCGCGCTCGGTGACGAGGCCGTCCTGGCGGCCGACGCGGCCGGCCTGCTGTGCCCTGCGTGCGGCGCCGGCGCGGGCGCGAATCGCCGGATCGGCGAGCCCGCTCTTTCCTTCCTGCGCCGCATCGGCGCCGCGGACCTTCCTGGGCTCCAGGAGAACGGAGGGGTCGAGGAGGCGACGCTCAAGTCGGTCGAGGCGATTGCGCGGGAGGTCCGGCGCGCCTTCCTGGGCAAGGAACTGCGCAGCTACGGCGTGATGCAGCGGACGCTGCGGGATGTGGCGCCCTGATGGGGTCCGATCGGCAAGGCGCGCCGGTGCGCCGCCCGCTGCAGCGATTGCCCGACACGCTGATCTCCAAGATCGCGGCCGGCGAGGTCGTGGAGCGCCCGTCGTCGGTGGTCAAGGAGTTGGTCGAGAATGCGCTCGACGCGGGCGCCACCCGGATCGAGATCGACCTTGTGAATGGCGGCAAGGACCTGATCGTGGTCGCGGACGACGGCAGCGGCATCGCCGCCGACGAAGCGATTCTGGCGGTCGAGCGCCACGCGACCAGCAAGATCGGATCCTTCGAGGACCTTCTCGAAGTCGCGACCCTGGGTTTTCGCGGCGAGGCGCTGTCGTCGATCGCAGCGGTCTCGAAGTGCGAGCTGCTGACGGCGCGGACCGCCGGCGACGGCCACCGGCTCCTGGTCGAGGCCGGGAAGGTCTCGATCGACGAGCCGGTCAGCCGGCCCCGCGGCACCACGGTGACAGTGGAGTCGCTGTTCTACAACGTGCCGGCTCGCAAGCAGTTTCTGAAGCGGCCGGCGACCGAACTGCGGCATGCGACGACGGTGGTGCAGGGGTACGCCCTGGCGCGCCCGGACGTGACCTTCGTTCTGCGCCACAGTCCCGGCAGCGCGTCTCCCCGGCGCGAAGTGTTGCGCACCCAGGCGACCGGCAACGACTCGGCCGGCCGGCTGGAACGGATCGCCCAGTTGTTCGGCCCGGATCTGGCAAATCACCTCATTCCGCTTCCCGAGGCCAGGAGGCAGCAGGGTGTCGACGGCTTCGTCGGCGACCGGGAGACCTCCAGGGGCCGGCGGCAGTTCGTCTTCGTCAACGGCCGCCTGTTGCGGGACCGGGCGGTGCTCGGGATCTACTACAAGGCGGTCCGGGACCTGATGAAGGGCGACCCGGCGCCGGCCTTGTTCCTGTTCCTCGATGTGCCGCCGGAGTCGGTTGACGTGAACGTCCATCCCCAGAAGGCGGAGGTCCGCTTCCGCGATGCGGCGCTGCTCGGGCGCATCGGCAGCGCGCTCCGCAAGGGACTGGAGGCGGCAAAGGGCGAGGCGCCGGCGCCGCTGCGTGAGTTGGGCGGGCCGGTGGCGCCTCCGGCCTGGACCGGCATAGGGGAAGTCCGGGAGACCGGCGGCCCGGTGTCCTGGCGCCGCGCCGGCCCGGGAGCGGACGGCGGCCGGGAGGAAGGCGATCCGGCGCCGGCGGCGCCCGCCTGGGCCGAGGAACTCGCTGCCCGCTACGGCGGCGGGCGGGTGGGGCCGGCGGGGAAGCTGGCGGAAGTTGCCTACAGGCCGGCGCCCTCGGCCCCGGTACCCCTGTCGGGCAAGGGCCGGGAGTCGCTGCGGCTGATCGGGCAGTACAAGGGCGCGATGATCCTGCTCGAAGCGCCTGAGTCCCTGCTGGTCGTGGACCAGCATGTGGCCCACGAGCGCATCCTGTACGAGCGGTTTCGCCGCAGTCTTGGCGAGCAGCAGTCAGCCAGTCAGAGCCTGCTCGTTCCGCGGGTGCTCGAACTGTCCGCGGCGGAGAACGCGGCGCTTGCGGAATGTTCCGCGGGACTGGCGCGCTGCGGCTACTCGGTCAGCAGCCTCTCCGGCGGCAGCGCCGCGATCACGGCGATTCCGGCCGTGCTTCCGGACGCCGAGGCGGAGAACCTGGTGCTGCAGATCGCGACCCGGGTCGCAGGTGGGGACGAGCTTCCGAGCGAGGAGGAGGCGCTGGCCGAGTACCTCCTGACCCAGTTGGCGGCCAGCCGCGCCTGCCGCGCCGCGGTCAAGATGCACCAGGCGCTGTCGGCGGAGAAGATGGAGAGTCTGATCGGGGAACTCTTCGCCTGCGAACACCCGTACACCTGCCCGCACGGCAGGCCGGTGGTGCTGGAACTCACCGACCGCGACCTGGAACGCCGGTTCAAGCGTCGTTGAACTGGCTTGCAGCGTAGTCTCTTGACCGCCCGGCGGCGGTTGCGTTGGAGAGGTACGTGCCGGGGCGGCGGTCGACGGGGCTGAGTCCGAGCGCTGAGCCCGTGTAGGCTGCCCCTGATGAACGATGTGGAGCGGCAGTACCGGGAGACGATTGCCGGCTGGTCCGGCCGGCGCCGAGTCGAGAGATCGTGCGAGCTGTTCCGCGAGGTCCGGGAGATGCTGGCGCGCAAGGTCCTGGCGGAGGAACCGGGATTGGCGCCGCACGCCGTCAGGCGCCGCGTCGCCGCGCAAATGTACCGGACGGACCGCGAGACGATGCGCCTGCTGGCCCTGCTCGATTCATGACGGCCGACCCGCTTCACCGGATCCTGGAGGCGGTGGTGGCGGTGCTCGATGAACGGGACACTCCATACCACGTGACTGGCGGGCTCGCGTCGTCGTTCTACGGCGAGCCGCGCCTGACTCAGGATGCGATCCTGTCGAAGCTCCTTTGGGCCAGGCAGGGCAGCGCGAAGAGCCGGAACGACGTTCGCGGCATGCTTCTGGATCCGAAGCCACTGGATGAGCGGTTGCTCGAGAAGCTCGCCGGGATGCTCGGTTGCGCGGAGCTGCTGCGGGAGGTGTGGCTCGAGGCCTTCGGCGACGCTCCCGACAGGGGGCTATAGGCAGGCCGACGTTTCCGTGGGCCTTGATCAGCCGAACAGCGCGCGAAGGATCATCACGGAGAGGGAAGCGTTTTCGCTGGAGCGGACGTACTGCCCGCCGCCGGCTTCGGCGAGCTGCTGCATGAAGGCTGCGGTTTCGGGATAGCTCCGGTTGGCCGTGCCTCCCCGGTCCGAAAAAACCGTGGATACAGTGTGCTGGGCGCCGGGTCGGGCGGCGAAGTGGCGGGCATCCTCGATTGCCTGACGACGAAGGTGGGAGTGGGCCGGGTTGTCGGAGATCAGCACGATCGACCTGTACTTGCTGCCGGGCCGCCAGGAAACGGCGAGGGCCGCCCGCAGTGCCTCCGCGAGGTCCTCGTCCGGGCTCGTGTTGCAACGCGCCGATCCGGGACGCAGCGACCGCGCGAAGGCCGTCAACTGGAGAACGGAACGCCGGTCCACCCGTCGCAGTGGAGCGACGCGCAACGCGGGCGCGCCGCCGCACCCGTCCTTGAAGTCGATGATGCCGATGGCGGCGTCCTCGGTCAGGTCGACCAGGAGTTCCGCCAGCCCGGCGATCTCCTCGCGCAGGCTGGCAACCTCGCCGGTCATGCTGCCGGTCGTGTCCAGGGCGATGACGAGGTCGATAGGCGGCAGGACCTGAACGGTCGATCTGCCGGCTTCGCGCGCCTGTTCGAGTGCGCGTCTTGCGGAGTCGCGTTCCGCCTCGGCCTGGGCTGCTCGAGCGCGCAGGGCGTCGACCTCGCCCGCCTGGGCGTCACCGGTGTTGGGGAAGTAGGGCAGAAGCACGAGTGCGACGACGATGAACGCGCCCAACGCCGACGCGAAGAGATCGATCGCCGAGACGCTGAAGATGCTGGATTCCCGGCGAATCCGTTTCACAGCGTCGCCTCAGTCCGTCGACACGGTCAGGCGGATTGCGGCGCCGACCCCGATCTCGTCGCCGTTCGCCAACGGGACCGGTTCGTCGGCGCCGACTTCGTTCCCGTTCACGTAGGTGCCGTTCGTCGAATGGAGGTCCGCGATGAAGAGCGTTCCGTCGTCCACTGTGAGCCGGAAGTGTGCTCGGGACGCTTCCTGATGATCGATCACCGCATCCGCACGGACCGGACTTCGACCGACGACGACACCCTTCTGCGATCCCAACAGCTCGGCGCCGACCTTGACAACGACGGCCCGGCCCTCCGTGTCGCGGCCTTCCAGCAGGCAGGAGAGGGGGGCGGGCACGATCGCCGCGGCGAGCTTCTCGTCGGATGTCCGGCGAGCGGCTTCCGAAGCCTCTAACTCGCGCCGTCGGCGCCGCGTGAAACGCCACGCCATCAGCAGCACGGCGAGCAGCACGAGGACGCCGGCCGCGAGAGCCACGTACCACTGCCGTCGGCTCCGGTCGAGATCTTCCTCCAGAGCTTCCGCTCGCTCCTGCTGTTCCTCTGCCTGCTGCTGGGCCTGTGCGGCGCGCTCTTCTGCCTCTGCGGCCTGGGCCTGTGCTTCCTGGGCTCGTGTTTCAGCCGCCGCGGCCTCCTGCTCCTTGGCGGCACGGGCGGCCTCCTTTTCAGCGGCTTCGGCCCGGAGCGCCTCGGCCTCTCTACGCGCTTCGTCCCGCTCCGCCTGGGAGGCGCTCGCCTCGGTCTCGAGCGCCCGCGCGCGTTCTTCGGCGGCTTCTGCGCGCTCCTGCGCCGCCGCGGCGTCCTCCTCGGCTGCGACGGCGGCCGCCTGCCCCTCCAGAGCCGCGATGCGCAGCCGGGCTTCCTGCGCCCGGGCGTTTGCCGCTTGGGCCTCCTGCTCCCGGGCCACGAAGGCGGCTTCCTTTCCTGCCACTTCGGCGCTCAGAGATTCTGCTCCCGCACGGGCCGCGTTGCGCTCGGCCCTGGCGCGCCTTCCTCGGGTTTCCAGAACCCGGAGGCGTTCAACGGCTGCCTCAGCGGCCGCGCGGGCTTGGTTGGCGTCCTGTTCAGCGGCGTCCACGGCTGCTTGGGCCTCCCGTGCCTCGCTGTCCCACTGCGCGGCGACTTCGGCCGCCTCGGCAATCTGCTGGCTCAAGTCGAGGCTGATCTGGCTGGCGGGATCGGGCTGGCTCTCGGAGTCCGAGTGACCCACGGCGTCCGTCTGGTCTGTTCGGTCGGGCTGGGCCGCAATCGGGCTGGCCGCCAGACCCAGGACGAGCACGGCAGGTCCGAGGAGCGATAGCCGTCTGCGGTCGGCCGTTTCGCCCATCACTGGCCGCCTCCTTGGTCCCGGGCGGGCGCTTCGATGACCGCGACGGTCGCATTGTCCTGGGTGGGCGCGCAGCGATTCGCCACCGCCGCAAGCAGGGCATCCCGTATCGCCTCCGGCCCGTCGGTACAGTGGTCTGCGATGTTGGCGGCGGTCTCCAGGTCGTCCAGCGTGTCCATGCCGTCGGTGACAGCTAGAACGACGTCACCCGGCATGAGCAACTCGGGCATCGACGACGCGTCGATCAGCGCGATGTCCGATCCCACGAGCGCCGAGCGGAGCTGATGCGGACTCATGCTGTCCGCGGCCTCCGGGTCGACCTCGCGCAGGGCGGCAATCACCGGTCTCATCGAGTGGTCCTGATTCAGCCTCTTCAGTCGTCCGTCGCGATAGAGGAGGAGGGCCGAATCGCCGACACTGATCCACTCGAGTCCGTTGGAGGTCACCGCCGCCGCGACCAGGGTCGTCCCCATGCCCTGAAGTCCGGGATTCGCGGCGATTGCCACACCAAGTGCCCGGTTGGCACTGTCGAGCGCTGCGCGCAGACGGTCGGAGGGGCGGCCTTCGACGCCGTAGGCATCCATGAACTCGCGCACCGCCAATCCGCTGGCAACTTCGCCGGCGGCATGGCCCCCCATCCCGTCGGCTACGACGATCGCCGGGTGGTGGCCTTCAGGGTCTAGGGTCACGCCGGCGATGAAGCCGAGGTCGTCTTCCTGGTTCTCCCGCGTTCCCAGGAGTTGCCCACCCGCATGCCGCAAGGGGCCGCCGAGCGCATCGGTCTCGGACCCCACCGATCCGGCCGGGACGGCATCGCCAATCGTCGTGCCGCGCCGCCGCGTGATTCGCCGCAGGGACCTGAGAACGATCACTCCTCCGGCCACGTGAAATCGTCGCCGCAGAACGCCACGAAGCGCAGCCGAGTTTCTCCAACGGTGATGGTCGCGCCGTGGGTCAGCGGCATCCGCTCTTCGATCGCCGTCTCGTCCAGATACGCGAGATTGGCGCCGCTCCCCGGCACGACGGAGAACACCCGGTGCCGGGGATCGTAGTTGATCCACAGGTGGCGGCGGCGTGAGATGCGCATGTCGCCGAAGGGCAGCGAGATACGGTTCTCGCTGCTTCGGCCCAGGTCGTTCCGGCCGACGCCGATTCGCAGATCCCGGCCGCTCCCCGGGCCTTCGATCACGACGAACCAACCGGCAACTGGCCCGGGGTCCGTCGAGCCGGGCGTGGTCGGGACGGCGCCGGCGAGCTTCGTCGGCTCGTCGTCTGACCGCCTCGCAGGCGTTGTCGGCGCCGTGTCCGGACGGCGGAGGACGGTTGGGGCGTCGAGTCCGGTGCCGACGCTAGCGCCGACCCTCTCCGTCGCGCCGCGGTTCGGAGCCGTGTCTGCGTCGGGTCGCTCCGCCGCCTTACCGCGCGGCCTGACCAGCGTCGTTTCCTCGACGATGCGGCCATCCGGGGTTCGGTATACAGGCATCGTCGCATCCTCTACCTGTCGTACAGGCGGTTGATCAGATTGTCGAGGCAGTACTGCCCGGCCCGGTTGAGAGCGCCTTCCTCACGGGCCTGCGTGGTGCTTTGGGCCAGAACCAGAATTGCGGACTGTATCAACGCCAGCATCGTCGTGTAGAAAGCGACGCCGAGGTTGCGGGTGAGTTCACCCAAGAGAGCCGGATCCTGGAAGTCCTGCGTGTCGCCGGCCGCGCCGAGCGCTGCCGCGATCCCGACCACGGTACCGATGAAGCCGATGGTCGGGATGACCCACACCAGATAGCGAAGCAGACTGTACCTTCCGTCGACCTCGTGCTGCATCAGGTCGAGCGAGGAGTTCAGCAGAGCGTTGGCGCGGTCAGTCGACTTCGAGCTTTGGAATTGCAGGACGCAGCGGGTGACGAGCCGTTGGAGAAAGAACTCCTCCTGTCCACGGACCCGGGCCCGAACGGCGCCCAGGTCCTTGAGCCTCAGCATGGTGACCTCGTCTTCGGGCAGCAGGCCTTTCGCGAGCTGCGCCCACTCGAGTCGGGTGCGTCGATAGCGGACGGCGAGCTCGGCCAGCGCGCCGAAGAAGATGAGCCACATCAGGTTCTGGATCGTGAAGGGGTAGGTGAACACCGGCGAATTCCGGTCCAGAAGGAAGGCTGCGGCACGACCTTCGGTGAGCAGCAGACTCAGGCCACCGACGAAACCGCTTGCCACGACCAGGGACGCGCTCCAGGCCGCGAGCCGCGTGGCGAGTTTCCTCGGCCCGCTCACGGCGACCTTGGGAAACGGTCGTCGCGACAGACGAGGCGCTGCGGCGACGCCGCCCTCGCCGGCCGGAAGGTGTCGAGCGGCGCCATCGACGTCAGTCTCCGACGACCTCGCCGGTTAGCGGGTTTCGCCGTACCCGTCCGCGTGGAAGGTCGTCGTCCGGCGGTCCGGTCGTCGATCCGGGTGGCCGCACAGTCGCGTTCCGGCTGCCGCCCCGCGCTCCGGCGCGGTCTCCCGGGCGTTCCGGGATCCGACTCAGCAGTTCCGCCGCCGTGAGCTCGGCCCGACCGAACCGCAGATGATCGGAAGGGAGCACGGTGCATTGACGGATGCGCTTCCAGGCTCCGTCAGTTTCGATCCAGGTGCCGTTGGCGCTCGAACGGTCCGCCACGTGCAGGATTCCGCGAGCCGCAACGATCAACTCGGCGTGCAGCCGTGAGACGCTCCGATCCTGCAGGCGGATGTCCGCCTTCCGGCTTCGTCCGATCGTCAGTAGCCGGTGTCTCACCGTTCTGGAACCCACATCTCTCGCGCCGGCGCAGGAAGCGCGCCTTTCCGTCGCATTGTCACAGATCGGACCGTTCCCCGACGAAGTCCCAGTGCGACGTGCGACGTGTACTCATCCGAGCCCCGCCACGTGCCAGCGCCCCGCGCCGACCGTAATCTCGTCGCCGGCGCGAAGCTGCCGTGCCCTGTACGGCACAAGCCGCTCACCGTTGACGAACGTGCCGTTGGTCGAGTTGAGGTCTTCCAGGAAGGTCCGGCCGCGATCCATGCTGATGCGGAAGTGGCGCCGGGAAAGGCCTTCGACGGTGAGCGAGTGATCGACCACGCCGGGCAGGCGTCCGAAGCTGTGGCCGTGGGCGGCGCGCCGAAGTTCGGCGATGTCGACCGTCAGGTGCGGTGTGCCGCCATGGCCAGTCAGCCGTACAGGGCCACTCCGAACTGCGGATTGGGAGGCGGCACGCGCGCCGCCCGGCGTAACAGCGCCGCTGTCTGGGCTGCTGGCAGGGCCCGAGCCTGCTGGGGCGTCGACGCCAGGGCGGCGGGACCGCCTGTAGAGAAGCAGGGCGCCCACGACAACAGTGGCGAGCAGCCCGATCAGCCAGAGATAGCGGTTCGAAGCTCCTGGCGCAGCCGCGCTTGCCGCGCGCGGCGGTTGGCCTGTCGCGCCGCAGGCGCCAGCTGGCACGTACTGCACGCCCAGACGATCAAGCTCGCGCGCGAGCTCCGAGGCGTCGAGGGCGAAGAAGATGCCTTGTGCCGTCGTGGCGCCGATCACGTTGCCCGAGGCGTCCCGGACTTCACTCAGGCCGCCTGCCGTGTTGACGCCAAGGACGCTGCCGCACGAGTCAAGCAGAGGTCCGCCGCTGCTGCCCGGACTGATGGCCGCTGTGTGTTGAAGAACGCGTGCGAGGCCGGAACCCGGCATGCCCCACCGCGTTCCAAAGGGCGGCTTGCTCAGGATCCCGTCCGTCAGCGTGCTCTGCAGAATGTCGCCTGACGCACGGTCCGCCGAACCGGGATAGCCGACGGCGTACACATCCACGCCCCGAGCCGGCTCGGTTAGACGGAGCGCCAGGCTGGAGCTGTCCTGAGCGGGAGGAGCTTCCAGAACGGCCAGATCGAGCCCTTCGTCGGTCCAACGTACGGTAGCCGGCAGCCAGTCGCGGCCGTCAACGAGCACGATGGAGATCAACGGATTGGGCGGCAGTTTCCCGCCGGCAACGACGTGGTGGTTCGTTACCACATGCCGCTCGTCCACGAAGAAACCGGAGCCCGTTCCGAGAATCTCGCCGCCGGCCGACTGGGCGACGACGCGCACGACCGCCCGGTCGTAGGTCGACGAGTCCGGGGCCGCAGCCGCGAGCGAGAAAGGAAATGCAGCGAAGGTCGGGTAGAGCAGAACCCGGCAGAGTCGGAACAGCAGGCGAGAGACGGTCATCGAAGACGGTTGAGAGCCGTCCAACCTCTTGTTCGGGGACGAGCCACCTTAGGTGCTGAGTAGCGGAGTGGGAGGAGGCAGGCTGTGAGTGTAGCCACGGGCCAGTGTGACGAAGCACCTGAACTAGATGCCGGGGCGACGGCTTCGCGGCACCGGAGGCTCTGCCCATGGCCCCGGGCGGTTCACCATTCGGGACCCCATCACGAAGCGAACGGCCGCACGTAGTCCTCGCGGTACTTCGCGGCCAGGCGACGCGCGCGGTCACGCTCCTCCTCGGTTTCGAGGCGGGCGAAGGTGCGTTCCTCATCGGACTTGTTCCACCAGTCATCAAGACTGAACCACGCATGAGCCTTCGCATCGTGTTGGGGGCAACTGTAAAGGTCCCGTTCGTGGCAACCGAAAACGGCACACTCTGGAGTTTGTCGGAGGTCGTTGGTCGTTCCATGCTGCTGGCTTCGCCAACAGCCATGGAGCGACGCGCAGATGCACGAATGGGAGACGAGGATGCTGCTGAGGCACTATCTGGAGCAGGGGATCTCGAAGGCGGAGTTGTCGAGGCGCTTCGGCGTCAGCCGGCGGACGATCCACAGATGGATCGAGTCGGGCCAGTTGGGCCTGGACCTGTCGTCGGGCGTGGCGCGGTACTCGCCGCGGCTTCGGGCTCCACACAAGCTGGACCCGTACAAGGAGTTGATCGTGGTTCGGCTGGAGGAGTTCCCCAAGCTGTCGGCGAAGCGCCTGTTCGACGAGGTGCGGGCGGCGGGCTACGAGGGCGGGTACAGCCGGGTGAGGGACTACGTGCGCGAGGTGCGGCCGCGGGAGCCCCAGGAACCGGTGGTGCGGTTCGAGACGCCGGCGGGGCATCAGGGTCAGGTGGACTTCGGCAGGTTCAGGCTGCCCTGGGGGATTCGCCACGCGCTGCTGGTGGTGCTCGGCTACTCCCGGCTTCTGTGGCTGCGCTTCTACTCCAGGCAGACAATGCCGGTGCTGTTCGAGGGGCTGGAGAGCGCGTTCGACCGCTTCGGCGGCGTGCCGCGGGAGCTCCTGTTCGACCAGATGCGGACGGTGGTGGTGTCGGACGACCGGTCCTCCGGCGGCGGACTGGTGGTGAACGCGGAGTTTCTGCGATTCGCAGCCCACTGGGGATTCGTGCCTCGATCCTGCCGGCCCTACCGGGCGCAGACCAAGGGCAAGGTGGAGCGTCCGATCCGGTACGTGCGCGGCAGCTTCTTCTACGGGCGGACGTTCGTGAATGACGCGGACCTGAATGAGCAGGCGGACCGTTGGGCCGAGGGCACGGCCAACGTTCGCCTTCACGGCACGACGCGTGAGCGGCCTCTGGACCGATTCGAGAGGGACGAGCGCCAAACGCTTCGCCCCCTGGCGCTGCAACCATACCGACGCTTGGGCAGCCAGCCGGTCGCGGCTGAGGCCCCGCATCCCGCCCTGGCGCCGACGGTGCAGGTGCAGCGTCGGCCATTGCGGGAGTACTCGGAGGCGGTCAGGTGAAGGCGCTGGCAGGCGACCGGCGGGCACGTCTGAGGGCGATGCTGGCGGACTTGAAGATGCCCGGAGCACTGGAGGCGGTCGACGGCATTCTGGCGCAGGCGGACAGCGGCGCGGTGACCGCGGGCGAGGCGATCGAGGAGCTGCTTTCCGCCCAGATCGTCCTGCGCAACAACCGCCGCCTGCAGACGGCAATGCGCTCCTCGCGCCTGCCGGCGGTCAAGACGCTCGATCAGTTCGACTTCAGCTTCCAGCCGAGCATCAAGCGCGAGCAGATCGAGAGCCTCCACGAGCTCGGCTTTCTGGAGCGCGCCGAGAATGTGATCCTGCTGGGACCGCCGGGAGTGGGCAAGACGCACCTGGCGATCAGCCTGGCGATCGCGGCCGCCGAGTACGGACGCCGCGTCTACTACGGCACGCTGGCGGCGCTCATCGAGTCGCTGACCGAAGCCAAGGCCGCCGGCAACCTCTCGCGGCGGCTCCGCGTGCTTACCCACCCGGCGCTGCTGGTCGTGGACGAGATCGGCTACCTGCCGATCAGCCAGGACGGCGCCGTACTCTTCTTCCAGTTGATCAACGCTCGCCACGAGCGGGCCTCGACGGTGCTGACGTCCAACAAGGGCTTCGAGGAATGGGGCGGCGTGCTCGGCGACGAGATCATGGCGGCGGCGCTCATCGACCGCCTGCTGCACCACTGCCACATCGTCAACATCCGGGGAAACAGCTACCGAATGAGGGCCCACCAGGACCTGCTCCGGACCGCGACCGACGATCACCGCCGGGAAGACGGACCATGACAACCGGCCCCCTCCGCTCGGCGCGCGTCCGGTGTCGGGCTCCGGTCGCTCCGCTCCCTCCGCCCGACACCGGAGCCCATGGGGCGGACCGCACCGCTGCTGCTGCCTCCCCAACCTCTCTTGGAGTGGGACATTTTCAGTTGCCACAAGTGGGACATTTTCGGTTGCCATTGACAGCATCGTCGCGGGGTACGCCCCAGCCTTTCTCGTAAGCGAACCCCATCGACTGCTGGGCGCCACTGTGCCCTTGGCAGGCGGCCCTGTGGTACCACTTGACCGCTTCGACTTCGTCCTTCGTCGCCACCCCGCTGTTCCAAGCCGACTCGGACTTCAAACGCTCGGTGAACGCCCTGCTCCAATACATGGAACCCAGCGCCGCCTCGGCCTCCGCGTCCTCTTGCTCGGCCGCCTTCCGATACCACATTGCGGCCTCGGCAAGGTCTTCGGGGGAGGTCAGGTCCTTCTCCCTGCGGTCGTGCAATAGGGCGCGGTATCTTTCAGGGGAGAAGGCCCCGGTCTTCGTTTCCAGCTCATCCAGCGTCGCCTTGTAACCGTACTCATACATCGTGGCGAGGCCGACCTGGCCCTTGACGCAGCCCTGTTCCGCGGCCTTCCGGTACCAGACCATTGCCTTGGCATGATCCAGCGGCGCGGTGTAGCCGTTGGCATAGGCGGAGCCCAGACTGGCCTGGGCTTCCGCGTGGCCCGCCTCGGCCGCACGGTGACACCATTCCAGCCACTCGACCTCGTCGAGCCGTACTTCGGACTGGTCGACGACAACCGGTTCCTTCCAGCCCTCGGAAGTCAGGCGGTTCAAGTCAGTCACAGCCGAGCGGTCTCCGCGCTCGGCGGCCACCGAGTACCGCCTCGCCGCCGCAACCTTGTCAACCGGCACGCCGGCGCCAGTCTCGTAGCAGAGCCCCAGGAGCCTCGTGGCGCGTGCGTGACCGCGCTTGGCGGCCCTTCGATACCACTTCAGCGCTTTGCCCTGGTCTTGCGGGACGCCCTCACCGGTCTCGTACATTCGGCCCAAGTCCGTTTGAGCCTCCGCATAGCCTTGCTTCGCGGAGAGGCGGCGCCACATCAGGGATTCGGACTCGTCCGCTGGGACGCCCCAGCCATGCTTGTACAGTCGGCCGAGGCTGTGCTGGGCAGCGGCGTGCCCTTTCTCGGCCCCTTTCAGGAACCACATGAGTGGACCGGATTCCTCCTGCTCCGAGCCCCGGCCGCACACGTACACGAAGCCCCAGCCGTTCTGAACCGGAATCCGCCAGTTCGCCAACGGGTAGGCGTCGGCGTCGAGCCCTTCCAGAAACCAGGGTTGCGGCCAACGTAGTGGAAAGGGATGGAGACCTGCTCCACGAAGCCGCCAGGTCGCCGACGGCCAGTTTGCGGTTGAGCGGCCCTCGCGGGAAAGGGCGGACCAGGACTCGACCGCCTTTCGGTACCAGGATTCGGCATCTTCGAGGTCGTACCGCCGGTTGTGCCTCAGGTACGAGAAACGGTCCCCTTTCCAATTCTCACGCCGGTACGTCCGGCCTTCGGCGCACAGGAAGCCCAACGCACTCTGCGCCAGCGGATCGCCCTTCTCGGCAAGCCATTGAAACGAGTTCCGCGCTTCGGCGTCGTCCCCTCGCTCGGCGCGAATGGCGTGCCAGTTGTACAGAGCGACGGGATGATGACCATCCTCCGCCTTGATGAACCACTTCTGGGCCTCTGCATCGTCTCGCGGCACACCCCTGCCGGCCGCATGCATGAGTCCAAGGGCGTTCTGTGCGTCGATGACGCCCTGCTCGGCGGCTTTACGTAGCCATCTTGCGGCGTCGGCGTCTCGCCGCCCCTCGCCCGTGGCGTAGAGGCAGCCCAGGTTGAACTGAGCGATCGCCAGCCCCGAGTGGAGGCGACCGCGGAGCTGGGTGAGCCGGCGACCCGGCATACGACCCGGCGAAGCGGCTCTTCGAAACCACCTTTCGGCTTCCGCAGCGTCCTTCAACGGGCTCTCGCCGGCAGCGTGGACGACACCGAGGACGTTCTGAGCCCAGGGATCCCCGCGTTCAGCGGCCCGGCGGCACCACCTCTCGGCTCTCAAGTAGTCCTGTTGCACGCCAACGCCGGCGGCGCACAACATGGCTAGGCTAACTTGCGCGTCGGCGAGGCCTTGGGCTGCCGCCTTCCGAAACCACCCTGCGGCTTGAGCCTCGTCCTTCGCGACTTCGGAGAGCCTGGTGCCGACCCGGTTGTACGAGAACGCGCCGTCGACGTACAGCCACCCCAGCCATGCCTGTCCGAGCGGGTGGTCAAGGTCGGCTGCCTTGCGGAACCACGCTTCAGCGACGGCATACTTCCCAGTCCACCCGAAGAAGAACACACCAAGCGCGAAGCGGAGGGATGCGAGAGGTCGTCCGACGATTCCTCGTAGTCGCTTCACGACCCTGCGTCTCCTGGGAGTGGGCTCGCCGTTCTCGGCCGTGTCCCAACGGCTCCGGGGCGCCGAGGAGTTCGTTTCTGAAGCTCTTGCCGTTCCGAGAGCCGTGCTCCACGCGTTGACATCCGGCGGCCGGTCTTCGGGCCTCACGGCAAGTCCGCGGTCCAGGGCGGCCAACCAACCGGCGTCTGCGTCCAGGACGCGGTTCGCGAGCGGCCCGTAGTCGTCGCTGAGCACCCGATCCGGCGCGCTTGGCGCGGCACCGCCCGTCAACACCCGGTACGAAACTGCGGCCAGTGCGTAGATGTCGGCGGGCGGCCCCTGGGGTGCGCCGGTGGAGTACTGCTCGATCGGCGCGTAGCCCGCTGTCAGCACTTGGGTATGCGTCCGGTCGCGGTGTTGCACCCGCGCGGAGCCGAAGTCGATCAGCACCGGTTCGCGGTCCTCGGCGCGGACGACGATGTTCGCCGGCTTGATATCGCGATGCAGGTAGTCGTGGGAGTGAACATGGGCAAGGCCTTCAAGCAGCCCTTCAATCCAGGGGCGCCACTCCTCCGCCGACAGGCGGCCACGCCGGTCCAGGATGGCCTTCAGCGATTCGCCCTCAACGTACTCCATGACGATGTACGCGGTGCCGTGCGCCTCCAGGTAGCGATGCGCTCGCACCACGTTCGGGTGCCGGAATCGGTGAATGGCGCGCGCCTCATCGAGGAAGCGGTCGAGGCCCCAGGCGAACAGGTCGCGGTTGGTCGGAGCCGCCGCCGAGACGCTCCCCCCGTCACTCCGCGTCGCAAGGTCGACAGGAAAGTACTCCTTGATCGCTACCGGCCCGTCGAGTCGATGATCGAACGCGAGGTAGGTGATACCGAAGCCGCCGGCCCCGAGCACGCGAACGATCTCGTACTCGGCTATCCGGTGTCCGGGCGGCAATCGGGCCGCGGGCGCTTCAGCGGGCATGCTCGGCCGATTATGACGGTCAGCATGCGTTCGGTAAGGCCGCGGCCGGCTCGGGCTTGACCTGGCGCCTGGAGCGGTCGCGGGTGTTGGCGCAGCGAGCCGGCTCGACCGCGGCGTCGACTTCGGGTGCCTTCACTCGTCTGCGGGGAGCTGGCCCTTCTCTTCGAGTTCCTGACAGGCGATGCAGTAGGGCGCCCACGGCACCGCCTCCAGCCTGGCACGGCCCAACTCGTTGCTGCAATGGACGCAGATGCCGAACGTGCCGTCGTCCAGCCGAGCCGTCGCTTCGACGATCCGGTGCAGCAGGATGCCGTCGCTGTCCGAGAGCGAGAAGTTCAATTCCCGACTATAGGCATGATTCGCCCGGTCGGTGAGATCGCGGTTGTAGTGGCCGAACAACTCCTGCCGCTTCTCTTCGAGGCGTTCCCGCACCAAATCGAAGTCGATATCGGCGGTCTTTCGGCGGACACTCCCGCCGTCGCCGGCGCGCTGCCTGCGATGAGCTTCCTCTCGATAGCGCGGCTCAACACGAGCCCGGAGTTCGCGCTCGGCATGGAGCCGCCCGTTGACGGACGCCTCAAAGAACCTGAGTGCTAGGGCGAGTAGCCTCGCGAACCATCCCCAGGTCCAGAGCCAGTCGAAGATCCGTTTGGAGAGTCTGTGCAGCCCCAGCCACCGGACCGGTACCGGGTGGATCTCCATGGTTTCGAAGACTTGTGCGGCGAGGTAGCTGCCGGCGCGTAGAAGATCGGCGCAGCGGTGAGCCGGCAGATCGTGGGGAGCGAGAATGACTTGATCGATTACCTGGGTGTCCGGATCTCCGGAGACCCACACCCAGTCTTTCTGCACCCACGGCCACTCGGCCTCGCCCAAATCGGCGGGCGTAAGGTGTCTCCCCTCTCCAGGCTCACCGAGGTCGCGTCCGTTGCGGGAAATCGTCCACTTTGCGGGCGGCGGTGTGATCCCCCGCACTGGCCCTTCGTGACGATGCTCCCTTCGGCGCAACGCTCTTGCGGCTTGCAGGGCCGTGCTCCACGTATCGACAGCCTGCGGTCTGTCCTCGGGCCTCACCGCGAGTCCGTGGTCGATCGCCGCAAGCCACTGGCGCTCGTCTCCGGATAAGCGTTCCGTCAACGGCTGGTGGTCGTCGTTCAGGAAGCGGTCGGGAGCGCTGGACACGGGAGTTCCGGCCAACACCCGGTACGAGACCGCGGCCAACGCATAGATGTCGGCCGGCGGGCCCTGCTCGGCGCCGGTGGAGTACTGCTCGATCGGCGCGTAGCCCGCCGTCAGCACCTGGGTATTCGTCCGGTCGCAGTGCTGCACCCGGGCGGATCCGAAGTCGATCAGCACGGGCTCGGCGTCCTCTGCGCGGATCACGATGTTCCCCGGCTTGATGTCGCGGTGCAGATAGCCGTGGCCATGGACGTGGACGAGTCCGCTCATCAGGGCTTCCATCCAGGGGCGCCACTCGTCGGCCGACAAGCGCCCCCGGCGATCGAGGATGGCTTTCAGCGATTCGCCCTCGACGTACTCCATGACGATGTACGCCGTCCCGTGCGCCTCCAGGTAGCGATGCGCTCGCACCACGTTCGGGTGCCGGAATCGGTGAATGGCGCGCGCCTCATCGAGGAAGCGGTCGAGGCCCCAGGCGAACACGTCGCGGTTGGTCGGAGCCGTTGCCGAGACGCTCCACCCGTCACCCCGCGTCGCAAGGTCGACGGGAAAGTACTCCTTGATCGCTACCGGCCCGTCGAGTCGATGATCGAACGCGAGGTAGGTGACTCCGAAGCCGCCGGCCCCGAGCACGCGAACGATCTCGTACTCGGCTATCCGGTGTCCAGGCGGCAATCCGGCAGCGGGCGCTTCTGCGGGCATGCTCCGTCGATTGTAAAGGCCAGCATGCCTGGCCGTTGGCGGCTCGGGCTTGACCTGGCACCTGAGCGGTCGGGTGTTGGTGCAGCGAGCCAGCCAGGGTTCACCCTCACTGTCCGGCGGGACAGGCAGTTTCACTGCTTCGAAGGATCCTTGCCGCGACTTGCCGCCGCGAGGTGCCGAGGCCCGCCTGCTAGCTTCGTCTTTCTGGCATGCGGACGGCAGTACTACTGAAGGCGTACCGCCCCGCCGGATCGAGCGGCGAAGCCCCTCAGGCTCGGCCGGTCTGCCGCGAGTTCGGCAATGGCACACCGAAAGCGAGGGATGCCCGGTGAGGAGAGTCCAGTGAAGAAGTACATGGGAACACTGGTGCTGGCAGCGGCCCTTGCGTCCGCCAGTTGCGGCGAGGAAGAGGGGACGGTCGGCATCTACAAGACCAGCCTGTTCACCGGTGAGTGGCTACTCATGGGCACCCTGCACGGATGGGTCGATGACTACGACGTGTGCCTCGAGATCATCGGCTACCTCGAGCGAGAGGAGCCCGGCAGGTACGCCTGCCGCTATCTGTAGCGATCCCGATGCTCTCGCCGGAGTCATGCGCTGACCCGGTCGACGCGGGTCCGCGCGAGCCTGTCGTGAACGGTTCGGCGGTCGCCCCGGAAGATGAAGAGAGCGTCCACCAGGCCGTAGAGGAGGAGTGTCGCCGCGACGAGAATCCGATTGGCGTAGACGCGGAGCACCACAACTCTGAACCAGCCGGTGTGCTCGCCCGTACGGGCGTCAACGACCCGGATCCGCATGACCCGCTTGCCGATCGTCTGGCCGCTGCTTGCGACGAGATACACCTGTACGTTCTGGAGAATCAGGAATCCGATGAGCGCGGTGGCACCGACCGGGTCCACGGTGCTCGTATTGGCGTACCCCCACTCCTGAGCAATGAAGACCAGGGGCGCCGCCAAGACCATGTCGAGGAGAACGGCAGCAAGGCGCGTACCGCGGCTTGCGGGTGCTCCTGCCTGCTCACGCTTCGGTGCGTTCTGCACATCGCCTGCTTCAGGCCTTCTGAGGCGCAGTCTGAGGATGGCGACGGCCAAGCCGATAGCGCCCCATAGCACAGCGACAAAAAGGAGAACGGCGGGAATGATCATAGATTCGGGGAATCCTGGAGAGGGCATCACAGAGGCTCCGGGTGGTTGAGACGATGGCATACCAGCTGCGTGGCGGATCGTTCTCTCTGTGCTTCAGGCATTGGCAGGATAGAGCAGGATTGTAGGATGACTTTCTCGTCGTCAACGCTGCTCTGAGGGTCGGACCCTGAGATTGCCGCCATGATTCGACCATTCCAGGACTTGGCGCGTGCGGCTGGAGATGTCCACGCTGCTGAGACCGTAGGACCACGTTTCGTAGCCTGAGGCTTCGTATCTGCGAATCCTTGTGGGAGTGCCCTGGAGGCGTAACACGTCATCCTGATGAGAGCCGCGGGTGAACCAGCTCGTGTCGGTGCCGCTGTCGCCAGGTAGCAGTCGTACTTTGAGATTGCCGCCATGATTCGACCATTCCAGGACTTGGCGCGTGCGGCTGGAGATGTCCACGCTGCTGAGACCGTAGGACCACGTTTCGTAGCCTGAGGCTTCGTATCTGCGAATCCTTGTGGGAGTGCCCTGGAGGCGCAGCACGTCGTCCTGGTGCGAGCCTCGAGTGAACCATCTGGCCCGGAGTTCGTCGCCCGCCTGTTGGGCGATACGGGCAGGACGCGACGACGTTGTCGGGTTTTCGGCCCCGCTTGCCTCGCTGATCAACAGTATGCCCGGGATGTCCCAAAGGGCGGCGGTGTGAGCACCGACCCAGATGTCGTACCGACCCTCTGGAGGGGCGCTTACTCGGACCCGCGGATTGATTCCGGTATCGGCGTCGTCGTTGCACACCCACGAGGTATCCGGCAGGTTGACCAGCAACGTGGCGTCATCGCTCGGTGCGTTGGCCAGGAAGGCGATGTCCAGCGCGTCAGTGGCGCCGCTCCAACGGAGCCGGATGTCCGGCTCTCTCGCCGTGTAGCCTACGCAGTCTCCACCCAGGTACGACGCGTCAACTGATCCCCCACCAGAAATCTCGGACAGGTGAGGATCGGGACTGAAGCCGCGGCTGAGGCGGATCGTCCCGAGAGATGGTGGCGCGGTGAGGTCCAGAGTGGGAGGGGGCGGAGGTGGCTGGCGGGACGTCTGCCTCAACTCGTCGTCCCGATCTGGGTTGTCATCGCCCGCGTCTTGGCCGGTCGGGGGCGTTGACGCCTCCCGGCCTGCGGCCGTTCTTGCCTCACGGATCACCAACCTGCCCGGGAGGTACGGAGGGGAGCTGGTGTGGGTGCCGACCCAGATGTCGTACTGGCCCTCTGGCGGCGCGCTGATGGCAATCAACGGATCGAGCCCATCACCGCTGTCGTCGTCGCAGGTCCACGAGCCATCGGGCAGGTTGACGATCAGGCTGGCGTCCGCTTCTCTGTCCTCGGCGTGGAATGCGATACCGAGCAAGTTACTCGCACCGCTCCAATGGAGCCTCACGTCAGGTCCGGTTGCCGCGAAGCCTACGCAGTTCCCAGCCAGGTAGGAGACGTTGATTCCTCCACCTCCACGGACCGCGACTATCCTCGGATTTGGAGTGAAACCATGACTGAGATGAATCGTCTCTGAGAATGGCTGCTCGTTGACGTCTAGGGTGGCGGCCGGAGTAGGCGTTGAGCCTGGCGGACCGCTTGCCAACCTCAGGATGACGATCGACAGGGTGAACAGCGCAGGGACGGCCCACCACCAGTGCCGGGACCCGGTTCGGACAGGTCGGATCGGCGGCGGGGCCTCGCCTCTAGTGGCTCCACTCTGCGCGGCCCCAAGCGCGACGCGCCACGCTTCTACAGTCTGCGGGCGGTTCTGGGGTCTCAACGCCAACGCCTGGTCGATCGCCGCCATCCACGTGGGGTCGGCGCTCGAAACCGACTCGGCGAGCGGCTCGTAGTCGTCGTTCAGGACACGGTCGGGTGCGCTTGGGACGGCGTTTCCGGTCAGGACGCGGTGCGACAGGGCCGCCAGGGCGTAGATGTCGCTCGGCGGCCCTTGGCCGCCGCCGCCGCCCGAGTACTGCTCGATCGGCGCGTAGCCGGCCGTCAGCACCTGGGTGTGCGTGCGGTCCCGTTGCTGGGCGCGGGCGGAGCCGAAGTCGACGAGCACCGGCTCGCCGGTCGCGGCGCGGACGACGATGTTCGCGGGCTTGACGTCGCGGTGCAGGTAGCTGTGCGAGTGCACATGCTCCAGCCCGTCCAGGAGCGCGTCCATCCAGGGGCGCCATTCCTCGGCCGACAGACGCCCGCGACGGTCCAGGATGGATTTCAGCGATTCGCCCTCGACGTACTCCATGACGATGTACGCCGTCCCGTTGGCTTCCAGATACCGGCGCGCCTGCACCACGTTCGGATGCCGGAAACGGTGGATCGCCCGGGCCTCGTCCAGGAAGCGTTCGAGACCCCAGGCGAAGGTCTCCTGGTTCGTTGGCGCCGTGGCGGCAACCCTCTCGCCGTCAACGCGGGTCGCAAGCTCGGCCGGGAAGTACTCCTTGAGCGCGACCGGTCCGTTCAGCTGATGGTCGAAGGCGAGGTAGGTGATTCCGAAGCCGCCTGCCCCGAGCACCCGAACGATCTCGTACTCGGCTATGCGGCGGCCCTTCGGCAGTGCTGCCGGATGGGCTGGAAGAGGATCAGGCAAGGTGACTCAATCGTAAGCGGTCCGGCGTCGGCGTCATTCCGGCCGGGCTGTTCCGCCTTCTGCGAAACTAGCCAGGGCCCGTCGGGCGGCGCGGCGTTCGGCCGCCTTCTTCGATCGGCCCGTCGCGTTGGCCGCAGTCTCGCCGTTGATCAAGCACTCGACGTGAAAGACGGGATCGTGATCCGGGCCTTCCCGGCCGACGTGGCAGTAGACGGGAGGTTCCAGGCCCTGCGCCTGCAGCAGTTCCTGAAGGTCCGACTTGGCATCGGGATCGTCGACTGCCAGAGCGGCCTCCGATTCGATCCACGGCTCGACCAGGGCGCTGGCGGCCTCCAGACCGCCGTCGACGAACACAGCGCCGATCACGGCTTCGAGCGCACAGGCGAGGAGCGACTGTTTGTCGCGCCCCCCCGAACGCTCCTCGCCACGGCCGAGCCGGAGGGCCGCACCGAGCTCCAGGCGGCGCGCGCAGCGTGCCAGCGCTTCCGCGCTCACGACCCGGGACTTGACCTTTGACAGGTCGCCCTCCGGCGCCAGCGGTCGGCTGTGGAAGAGCCAGCCGGTCGCGATCAGCCCGAGCACCGAGTCGCCCAGGAACTCGAGGCGCTCGTTGTGCTCCTCCAACCCCTGTTCGTTGGCGAAGGAGGTGTGGGTCAGGGCCTGGTCGAGCAACGCGCGGTTCTCGAACCGGTAGCCGAGCTTCTCTTCGAGTTGATCGGGACCCAGGGTCAGGGGTAGATCCGGTCCATCGTTCGAGGGTAGGGGATCGTCTCTCGCAGGTGGCGGACGCCCGCCATCCAGGCGACGAAGCGCTCCACGCCCATGCCGAAGCCGCTGTGCTCGAACGTGCCGTAGCGGCGGATGTCCAGGTACCACTGGAAGGCGTCGAGCGGCAGATCGTGCTCCTTGAGCCGCGACAGCAGAAGATCGTGGTCGTGGATGCGCTGGCTGCCGCCGATGATCTCGCCGTAGCCCTCGGGGGCGATCACGTCGAGCGCCAGGGCCAGGGTCGGGTCGTCCGGGTCGGGCGCCATGTAGAAGGCCTTGAGTGACGTCGGGTAGTGGGTGACCATCACCGGCCGATCGAACTCCTGCGCGACCCTTGTCTCTTCAGGGGCGCCGAAGTCCTCGCCGAACTCGATGGCGGACCCCTGGCGGCGCAGGAGATCGATCGCTTCCGCGTAGCGGAGGCGCGGGAAGGGCTTGCGGATCGCTTCCAGCTTGGACGTGTCCCGTTCGAGGATCGAGAGCGGGTCGCCGCAGTTCTCCAGCACCCGCTCCGCAAGGTAGACGACGAAATCCTCGGCGAGCTCGCACAGGCCCTCGAAGTCGAGGAAGGCAGCCTCCGGTTCGACCATCCAGAACTCCATCAGGTGGCGCCGGGTCTTCGACTTCTCGGCCCGGAACGTGGGGCCGAAGCAGTAGACCTTGCCCAGGGCGGCGGCCGCCGGTTCGAGGTAGAGCTGGCCGGACTGGCTGAGATACGCGTTGCCGTGGTCGAAGTACGGCGTTTCGAACAGGGTCGACGTGCCCTCGCAGGCCGCCGGCGTCAGGATCGGCGAGTCGACCAGGTAGTAGCCGCGTTCGCGGTGGAATTCGTGGATCGCCTGGCAGACCTCGCTCCGGATCCGCAGCACCGCCCGCTGGCGGCTGGAGCGCAGCCAGAGGTGGCGATGGTCCATCAGGAAGGCGGTGCCGTGCTCCTTCGGCGTGATCGGATAGCCGTCGGCGCCGTGGACCAGGACCAGGGACGAGACCTGGATCTCGACCCCGCCGGGCGAGCGCGGGTCGGCGGCGGCGGTGCCGGTCACCTCGACGGTCGATTCCTGCGTGGCGCGTTGGAGCGCCTCCCAGGAGGCATCGTCCACCTCCTTGCGGCTGATCACGAGCTGCACGGTGGCGCCCGAGTCCCGGAGCTGGATGAAGCCGATCCGGCCGCTGGAACGGCGACCATCGACCCAGCCGCGCAGCCGGATCTCGTGGCCGATCAGGCCGCCGAGTTCGGGAATCGAGTGCCAGCCGCTCACGGGTCGCTCCTCACGGCGCGATCATACCGGCGGGACGTGCGCCGGGGCCTATGCCTTCTTGTGGAAGATCGAAGCTCCCAGGATGCCGCCGAGGGCAGCGAACAGCGTGTAGAGGACCAGGCTGAACACGAGGCCCAGGAGCAGCGCGTTCAGGACGAGTCCCTCACCGGAAGCGGTCAGCGATTCGAGGAGATCCCGTGGCAGTCCCTCGAGCTGGATGGCCTCGCTGTTCTCCAGCAATGTCTCGATGCCCTGTTGCGCCATGTTGCCGACAAGCAGCGCGATTGGGATGGAGATGATCGTGCCCACGACCGCGGCAATCACTCCCGAGAGGGCGCCGATCGCCGCGCCGACGCCCAGGGGGGCGCTTTCCGTGGGCGGTTCGTTCCGGAGCGCCAGATAGACGGCAAACAGGGCGCCGCCGACGACGAGGGCGCAGCACGCCGCGTTGACGAAGTTGAGAATCGGAATTTCGGAAGCGGCGCCTGCGATCGAGCCTCCGATCGCGGCAGCCTTCACTCGGTTCGGGGACATGAGTGCTCCTTCAGGTCGTTGGGGCTGAGGTGTAGTCGCTACACTAGCTCCCGATGTTTCGCCCTGCCACGTCGGCGGCGACCGCGACGGTCGCGGTCTTGTGCTGTCTGGCGATCGGGCTGGTGTTTGCCGCGCCGCTGTCGGCCGCTTCAGGCGGCCGTGCCGTGTCGCTGCTCTACGAGTTCTTCGCGCCGGTCTGCCATCAGATCGCCGAACGCAGTTATCACTTCGCTGGTCACCCCCTGGCCGTCTGCCATCGCTGCTTCGGCTTCTACGTGGGGTTCACGCTGGGGCTCATCGTTCTGCCGCTCGTTCGCCCGTTCCGCGACTGGCTGCTCGAGAAGCCCCGCCGAATCCTCTGGTTCCTGACGCCGACCGCGATCGACTGGTTGCTGCCCATCAACACGTCGACCAGCCGTTTTCTGACTGCCTTGCTTGCCGCAGCGCCCCTTGCCGTCCTCGTTTGGGCGGCGATCGGCCAGATCGTCCAATCAGCCCCAAGACCGTCTGAGGAGACTCGATGACACCGAAGAGACTGAAAGCAGCAGCGATCGGCGGCAGCGCGGCGGGTATCGCCTCGCAGATTCCGGTCGTCAACTTCGCCAACTGCCTCTGCTGCGCTCTCGTGGTCGGCGGCGGCATGCTGGCCGTCTACCTGGCGATGAAGGATGAACCCGCGACCGCGACGGCGCCCTACGGAGACGGCGCGATGATCGGCGTTCTGGCCGGTGTCGCGGCGGCGGTCGTGGGAGCGATCGTGGCGATTCCGGTGACGGCGATCTTCGGCGACCCGATGGAGCAGGTTCGGTCGTTCCTGGAGGGCATGGAGGGCATGCCTCCGGAAGCGCTTGAGGCACTGTCCGGCGCGGAGACCGGAGCGGTGGCGTCGTTCGGCGTGGTTGCGTTCCTGCTGAGTCTTGTGGTCGATGTCGTCTTCTCAGCGATCGGCGGCGTGATCGGCGCCGCGGTGTTCCACAAGAAGCCCTCGGCCTGAGCCCCGCCCGGCGTTTCACTAACCTGAGGAGAACTCCATGACAGGAAAGAAACTTGCATCGGCGGCCATCGGCGGCGGCGCGGCGGCCATCGCCTCCCAGGTCCCCGGCCTCCAACTGCTCAACCTGGCCTGCTGCGCGCTGGTGGTCGCGGGCGGCGTGCTGGCCGTCTACCTGGCGCTCAAGGACGAGCCGGCCTCCGAGGCGGCGCCGTATCGCGAAGGCGCGAAGATCGGAGCGCTTGCCGGTGTCGTCGGATCCGTCCTGAGTATTCTCATAGGACTCCTGATCCTGGGCGGCCTCACGGGTCTGATGGGGCTCGGGGCCCTTACGGATAGCTCTGCCGAGGACCTGGAGGCTCTGGGCTTCATCAGTGCCATCGCCGGTCTTGGCGTGATCGCGATCGTCGTCGTCTCGCTGGTGGTCAACGTCGTGTTCTCGGCGCTCGGCGGGATCATCGGGGCGGCCGTGGTGCACAAGAAGGCGGCGTCTACACCCTGACCCGACCCAGGTCGGCAAGTTCGGCGTAGGACGCCGCGGCTTCTCAGCCCTCAGTCATTGTCCGGCGCGCCCAGTGTCCGCGCGGCCGCGATGTCGGCGGAGTAGTCGCGCAGCTTGGTCGGCATCAGGATCATCTCCTCGATCACCGTCCGCTCCGGCAGGGCGGCGGCGGTCAGGATGGCTTCGGCGATGTCCTCGGCCGCCATCATGTTCGCTCGCTCTTCGGCCGACGGTGGCCTTGGCCGGTTGTCGAGGATCGGCGTGTCGACCTCGCCGGGCAGGACGCTGGTGGCGCGGATGCCGAGCTGCCGGAGCTCCGCGCCGAGGCCGAAGATGTAGTTGCGGGAGGCGGCCTTGGCCGCCCCGTAGGCGGTGCCGGCCATGACCCCCGGGCGCAACGCCGCCACCGAGGAGACCATGATCACGGTGCCGCCGCCGTGCGCGAGCATGGCCGGCAGGAGGGCCCTGGTCAGCATCGCGGGCCCGGTGGCGTTGACCGCGATCACGCTGTCCCACTCGGCCTGCGAGATGTAGCGGGTGCTGCGGACCTTGGAGCTGTGGCCCGCGTTGTGGACGAGGACGTCGACTGTGGCGTGGCGCTCCAGCACCGCTGCCGCGAGACCCTGGACGGCGTCCGCGTCTTCCATGTCGGCGGAATGCGCCCAGGCGCTGCCGCCGGCGGCCTCGATCTCGGACGCGACCGCCTCGAGCGGTTCGAGGCGCCGTCCCGACACGACGACCGTCGCCCCCTCGCGGGCGAAGAGCAGCGCGGTCGCCCGGCCGATGCCGGTGCCGCCGCCGGTGACAAGAGCGGTCTTTCCTTCGAGCTTTCCCATGTGCGTTCCTGCCTCCCTGGCGCTGTTGGACGTGTTGTCGGCGGCCCGGAGTGTAGCCCCAGCTAGCGCGGCAGAACTCCCAGAGACCGGCGCTTTGCGCCGGATGCGGGCCAGAAGGCCCGCGCACCCAGTTTCTGCCGCGCAGTCTCCTAGCAGCTATTCCGCAGCGGCGTCCGGCGGCGCCTTGGGAACGGCGCCTCCCGGCGCGAGGTAGCGGCGCGCCGCGAAACCGAGGGTCACCGCCCTTGCGGCCATCAGGCCGACCATGCTGAGCCAGAGCAGGCGTTCGTCGCGAAAGTGAGCCGCCGCCCAGGCGATCGGAGCGAAGCCGATCCCGAGACTGATCACCATCGCGCGGCTGAGCAACCTGCCCTGGGTCAGGCCGAGGAAGAACCCGTCGAAGGCGTAGGCGAGGGCGGCGAAGAGCAACACCGGGAGCAGCCAGAAGTTGCTGTCCGCGGCAAGCGCCGCGACGTTCTCGTGATCGACGAGCAGGCCGTAGACGCTGGTGGGGAAGACCAGCACCGGGACGAGAAAGGCGACCGCGCAGACGATTGCCGCACCGATGGTGAGGAGCAGGACGCGACGGAGTTCCTGCCTGTCGCCGGCGCCGAACGCCATGCCGGCAAGGGTCTCGCCGGCGAAGGCGGCGCCGTCGACGAGGTAGGAGGCGAGGCTCAGAACGCGGAGAATCAGGCCGTTGGCGGCCAGCCGGGCGGTGCCGAAGAGCGCGCTCATGTTCGTGAACACGGCGAACGCGGTGATCAGGAGCAGGGTGCGAATCACCAGGTGCCCGCTCAGGGCGACGATTCGTCGCAACGCCGCGCGATCGAGAACGGTGCGCCAGGCGGGAACCACGCCGCCTGTTGTCAGCGCCAGGGCCAAACCGAGGCACACGGCCAGCCACTGCGAGGCCGCCGTGGCGGCGCCGGCGCCGAAGGCGGCCCAACCGAGCCCAATGATGAACCACCAGTTGAGCACGACGTTGCCGACGTTCGCCACCGCCACCACGAGCAACGCCCGCGCCGCCGAGCCCCGGCCCAGGAACCAACCGACCAGGGCCAGGTTGGCGAAGGCCGCCGGGGCGCCCCAAATGCGGGCGTCGTAGTAGCGGCGACCCGCTTCCTCAACGTCGGCGGTACCGGCGAGCAGCCGGAAGCCGGCATCGCCGAGCGGCCCCCGGAGCGCGATCGTCAGGAGGCCGAGAACGGCCGCCAGCAACAGGGCCCGGTAGAGATGTGCGGCGACCTCCTCGATCTCCCCGCGGCCCCAGGCCTGGGCGGTGAGCCCGGTCGTCCCCATGCGCAGAAAAGCGCAGCCGAAGTACAGGTAGTCGAAGATCAGCGCCCCCAGGACCACTCCGGCCAGGAACCTGACGTCGTCCAGACGCCCGAGCATCACGGTGTCGGCCAGACCGGCCACGGGCACGGTCAGATTGGAGACGGTGTTGAGGGCCGCCAGCCGCGCGAATCGGCGGGGCAGGCCGGGCGTCGCTGCGGCCTCCACGGCGGCGCCGCCGTCAACAGCGGGCACGGGCTGTTAGCCTGCGCGCGCTCATGGCGTCAGTACGTACCTCTGGCGAGTTCGTGGCTCGCTGCGTGGGATGGGTCGATCGCCTCAACTCGCGGTTGGGGATCGCGGTCTCCTGGCTGACGTTGGCCATGGTCGCGGTCGGAGCGTACAACGCGGTGGTCCGCTACCTGGGCCGGTTCACCGGCTGGCACCTGAGTTCGAACGCCTACCTCGAACTCCAGTGGTACATGTTCAGCCTGGTGTTTCTGCTGGGCGCTTCGTACGCGTTGCAGACCAACGCCCACGTTCGGGTCGACGTGGTCTACAGCCGGCTGCCGGAGCGCTGGCGGCGGCGGATCGACCTGTGGGGGGCGCTGCTGTTTCTGATCCCGTTCGCGGTCTTCGGACTCGTCATGTCGTGGCCGGCGGTGCGGAACTCCTGGGCGGTGCTCGAGGTGTCGTCCGATCCCGGCGGTCTGCCGAGGTATCCGATCAAGAGCGTGCTGCTGGTGGCATTCACGCTCCTGGCCCTGCAGGGGCTGGCCGAGGCGGCGCGTAACTGGTTGCGTCTGCGCGCGCTCCGCGCCGGGGCCGAAGAGGAGGATCTGCAGCAGGAGGGGCTGATGTGAGCGTCGATTTCATGGGCCCGCTGATGTTCGTGGTCGTGTTCCTGTTCATCTTCGCGGGCTATCCGGTCGCGTTCTCGCTCGGCGGCACGGCCCTCATCTTCGCCTTCATCGGCATCGAACTCGGGCTCTTCTCCTGGAACCTCCTCTACGCGTTTCCCGAGCGGGTCTTCGGTGTCATGTCGAACGGCGTTCTGCTCGCCGTGCCGTTCTTCATCTTCATGGGGACGATGCTCGAGAAGTCGCGGCTCGCGGAGGACCTTCTGCGCACGATCGGGATGCTGTTCGGCCGCCTGCGCGGCGGTCTGGCTCTGGCGGTAGTCATCGTCGGCGCCATGCTCGCCGCCGCCACCGGAGTGGTGGGGGCCTCGGTGGTCGCGATGGGCCTGATCTCGCTGCCGGTCATGCTGCGCTACGACTACTCGCCGATGCTGGCCACGGGCGTGATCAGCGCCGCCGGCACGCTGGGCCAGATCATCCCGCCCAGCGTGGTGCTGGTGGTGCTCGCCGACCAGCTCGGCATCTCGGTCGGCGACTTGTTCATCGGCGCCCTGATACCGGGGTTGATGCTTGCCGGTTTCTACGCGGTGTATGTCGTGGGCGTGGCGATCGCCAAGCCGGCCGCCGCGCCGGCTCTTCCAGCCGAGGAGCGGACGGTGCATGGCGCAGCGCTGGCGCGCCAAGTGGCGCTGGTCATGGCGCCGCCGCTGGTTCTGATCCTGGTCGTCCTGGGCAGCATCTTCGCCGGCATCGCGACCCCGACCGAGGCCGGCGCCCTGGGCGCCGTCGGCGCAATGGCCCTCGCCCTGTCCCGTGGCCGCCTGACGATGAAGGCGGTCAAGGAGACGATGGACGCGACGGCCAAGCTGACCACGATGGTCATCTTCCTGCTCATCGGCTCGACCGCGTTCGCGCTCGTCTTCCGCGGCGTCTACGGCGACATCTGGATCGAAGATCTGCTGACCGGCCTGCCGGGCGGGAAGATCGGCCTGTTGATCGTCGCCAACCTGGCGATCTTCATCCTCGGGTTCTTCATCGACTTCTTCGAGATCGCCTTCATCGTCATTCCGCTGATCGCTCCGGCGGCGCGCATTCTCGACGTCGACATGGTGTGGTTCGGCGTCATGATCGGCATGAACCTGCAGACGTCGTTCCTGACCCCGCCGTTCGGTTTTGCGATCTTCTACCTGCGCGGCGTGGCGCCGCGGCGGATCACGACCGTCCAGATGTACCGCGGGGTGGTCCCCTTCATCGTCATTCAGCTCATCGGGCTGGGGCTGATCTGCCTGTATCCCGAGCTGGTGACGGCGCTTCTGTAGTCAGCGGTCTCCGACACGGTCCCCAACCGGGGATTCGCACAAACGTCGCACTCCTGGCACCTGATGTCACATCAAATTCGCGTTGGTCGCCTATGGTCTGCGGTCGTCGATGATCAGAAGAGCGAGCCCCGTCGCGTCCTCGCGGGCCGGATTGTGCATCCGTCTTGTCCCTCTGCTGCTCACCTTCGCAGTGTTGCCGGCGCGGATCGCCGTTGCCGCCAACGGTCCCCCTGAGTTCGCGACTTCGACGTTCACCCGGACGGTGGCGGAGAACACGGCGTCGAACGTGGCCATCGGCGCGGCGGTGACGGCGACGGACCCGGACTCGGGCCAGACGCTCGCGTACTCGTTGGAAGGCCAGGACGCCGATTCGTTCGCCATCGACTCGTCAACAGGACAGTTGCTGACGAGCGCGGCGCTGGACTTCGAGACGTTGTCTCTCCATACGGTGACGGTCATCGCGACCGACGATGGGACGCCGCCGGAGATGGCGTCTGCGACAGTGACGATCTCGGTGCTGGATGTGGCGCCGGGTCTCTCGGGACCGCAGGCCGCCAGCTACGTGGAGGAGGTCCGCGGCCTCCGGGCAGCGGCCTACGCCGTCGCGGACGGCGACGACTGGTCGCTCGCGGGCGTGGATGCCGCACTCTTCGGCATCGCCGGCGGCGTGCTCAGGTTCGTCGATTCGCCGGACCGCGAGTCGCCGTCGGACCAGGGCGCCGACAACGTCTACGACGTCACGGTCCAGGTCACGGACGGCACGGTCACCGAGACGCTCGCGGTGGCGGTGACGGTCACCGACGTGGACGAACCGGGGGCCGTGACGCTGTCCACACTGCGCCCCGAGCTCGGGCAGGCGCTGACCGCCGGCGCCTCCGATCCCGACGGCGCGGCGGGCGTGACCTGGCAGTGGGAACGCTCGGCCGGCCGGGAAGCCTGGGAGACGATCGCCGCCGCGACCTCGGCGACCTACACGCCGACCGCGGCCGATGCGGGCCACTACCTGCGGGTGACGGCGTCGTACACGGACGCTCACCCCGGCGCCAGGAGGGTGGAGAAGATCGTGCCCCACGTCGTGGCGGCTCACAAGCTGAGCGCCCTCGCCATGACGACGACGGGAGCGGGCAGGGCAATGTACCCGGCCTTCGACGCGGACACGCTCCACTACGCTGCCGAGTGCGCGACCGGAACCTGGACGCTGACGCTTTCGGCGGCGGCTACCGCGGTGCGGCTGTCGGTAGATGGGATCCAGAGACCGAACCGGAATGCGACGGTCGAACTGAGCGATCTGGACCGGGAGCGCGACATCGAGATCGTCCTCACCGGCAGCGGCGGCGCCGGCACGACCTACGTGGTGCACTGCTTCGACGAGTACCTCCCGCACCTGGAGACGACGAAGCAGGCAGGCGCCGTGGGAGTCTTCGAGGACCTGCTCGTGTTCACCAACGACTTCACCCTGGCGGGAGGCGCTCTTGCCGGCTACCTGGTCTTCGCCGACAGCAACGGCGTGCCCAGGGCGCGCAGGTTCGTGGACGACCCTCCGGGTCCGTTCCACCGCATCTTCGACGACGCGCCGTACTCGTACGCGTACGCCGTGCGGCCCCCGAGCGGGGCCCGGTGGGTGTTGCTCGACAAGTACCTCGAGATGGGGCGGAGCGAGATCGGCGTCGTGCCGCCGCTCGAGGACACCGACCCCCACGACTTCCTCCTCAGGCCCAACGGCGACTACGTCCTCATGTCCTACAACCCGGCCCGACGCGACTTCAGCTTCCTGACCGACGAGCATGGCCTCCAGGTGACGGCAGATGGCGCCAGGCCATGCGGCGCCGGCGACAGCGGCTGCAGGGCCTGGGGCGTGGAGAACACGCGGGACTCGGGCATCCAGGTACGAAGGCCGGGCGGCGCAGCGCTGTTCACCTGGAACTCCTGGGGCAGCATGGCCATCGAGGACTGCCTGACGCACCGGTTCCCGGACGACTACGCGCACGTCAACTCGCTCGAATGGGCCGACGGCGACCTCGTCGCCTCGTTCCGGGGCTGCAACAAGGTGTTGCGCATCGACCCGGACACGGGCGGCGTGGTCTGGCGGCTGGGCCGGAGCATGTGGAGTTCGGCGGAGTGGAACGCGGGCAGGCCGAGCGGGACAGGTCCGGCGCCGCTCGCCGTCGTGGGCGATCCTCAGGGCGAGTTCTGCGGCCAGCACGGGGCCTCGATCCTGCCGAACGGCAATCTCATCCTCTACGACAACGGCGTCCACTGCTTCGTCCATCCGGTGACCGGCGAGAAGTTCCGGGAGAGCGACGTGTTCAGCCGCGGGGTGGAGTACGCGCTCGATCTCGACCACCGCGAGGCGGTGTTCCAGCGCGACCACGCGCTCCGCGGCGCGTTCAACCGGGTCGGCCGATCCAGTGGGCACATCGAGGCGCTCGACAACGGCGACTGGCTGGTCAGTTGGGGCCGCGGCAGGTGGGACGACGACCCCGACACGCCCCCGCCTCCCGACGACTCGGCGACCCAGGTGGATCCGGACACCCACGAGGAGAAGTTCTCGCTGCGGGTCGCGAACGCATCGGCGCCCGACGAACTCGACTCGATTCGCGCGCTGCCGCTGAGCCCGGCGGCGCTGGCGGCCCGGGTCGAGCCGCTTGAGGCATCGATCGTCCAGCGCGCGGACTTCCATACCGGGGCGACCGGCAGCCCGACGGTGATCGTCGCCTTCAACCAGCCGGTGGTGGACCCCGTCGCCGCCACGCCGTCGGCGAGCGTCACGGGTGCCGCGGTGGCGAGCGTGGCGCCGCATCTGGAGGCCGGCGCGCCGGCCCACGCCTACGTCTTCACCCTGACCCCGGCCGGTGACGGTGAGATTCGTTTCGCGCTGGCCGCCGGTCAGGCCTGCTCCGCGAACGGCGTCTGCACAGCGGGTGGAAGGACGCTCTCGGCGCCGCCCCCGCAGGTCGTCATCCCCGGTCCGGTGACCGTCTCCTTCGGATTGGCGAGCTACGCCGTGACCGAGAACGGCGCCGTTGACGTCGTGGTGACGCTGAACCGCGGCCACGGCCGCTCCGGCGACCTGGGGATTCCGCTCGAGGTGCGGTCCGGGAGCGGCGCGCCGGGAATCGACTTCAGGGCGCCGCCGAGCGTCGTGTTCGGCCCAGCCGAGACGACGAAGACGATCGCGGTCACCGCGTTGGCCGACAAGCTGGTCGAGGGCGACGAGACGATCGTGCTCGGGTTTGCCTCGCTGCCTGACGGAGTCGCCCCGAGCGGCGTCGCGACCGCGACGGTGACGATCGCCGACGCCACGGACGACGCCATCGGCTGGGACAGCAGTGGGACCCAGATCGCCGAGGGCAACGCGGTCGAGCTGACGTTCAGCGCCGGCCCCGGCATCAGTTTCACGACCGACCGGACGATCACGATCACCATCGGCGGCACGGCCGCGGCCTCCGACTACACGGTCATGGCCGGCGGCGGCGTGCTGACCGCGCCCCATGAACTCACCCTGGCGGCGGGCGACAACCGGGTCGCGGCCACCCTGAGCGCGGTGGACGACGCGGCGGAGGAAGGCGCCGAGACGATCGAAGTCACCGCCCGGCACGGGAGCACACCGATCGGCGCCGAGACCTTCACCATCCCGGCCAGCGACCTCTCCGTGCCGACGGTCAGCATCGAAGCGGCGACCTCCGGCAGCCCGGTCGAGGGCACGGATCTCGAGTTCACGCTGCGTCGGACCGCGTCGTCGTCGGCGCTTTCGGTGGCCCTGGGCGTGAACGAGAGCGGGGACATGCTGGACGCCGGTCTCCCCGCCGAGGTGAGGTTCCAGGCCGGCTCGTCCACCGCCGCGCTGACCGTGACTACGGCCGGCGACAGCGTGGTGGAGGACACAAGCGAAGTGACGGTCACCGTCCGACCCTCGAGTTCCGACGAATACGAGGTCGGCACTCCGCAGGCCGCGACCGTAGCGGTCGCCGACGACGACGCGGCGGAGTTCGCACTGACGGCGGCGCCCGAGCGGATATCGGAAGGCGGCAGCGCCCAGGTGACGGTTTCGATTGCCAACGGCGTCACCTTCTCGACCGACCAGTTCATCGGCCTCACGCTGGTCGGCGCGTCGCCGGCCGACTACACGCTGACGGCCGGCGGCGCGCTACTCAGGGCGCCGTTCTTCCTCAATCTGCCGGCGGGTGCGAGCGCCGTGGCGGCGAGGCTCGGCGCGGTTCGCGATGGGGAGGAGGAAGGGACCGAGACGATCACGATCGTCGCCTACCACGGTGGCAATGCGATCAATGACCAGCCGGTCGTGATCGCCATCGCCGACAGCGAAAGGCCGCCGCCGCCGCCACCGCCACCGCCGCCACCACCGCCACCAACACCACCGCCGCCACCAACACCACCGCCGCCACCAACACCACCGCCGCCACCAACACCACCGTCTCCGCCGTTGACGGCCCGGTTCGACCTGGATGCCGATTGCAGCGAGGAACTGTGCATCGTCAGCACGGACGTAGAAACGAGGTTCCGTGACTTGAGCACCGGCACAGTGGCGTCGAGAAGCTGGGACTTCGGCGACGGATCCGTGTCAAGCGCGCGCCAACCGGTGCACTCGTGGTCTTCGCCGGGCTTCTACGAGGTGGAGCTCGCGGTCTCGGGCCTCGGCATGGAGTCGACGGCGAGCCGGATCATCCTGGTGCGGGCAAGCGATCCGGCGGGCGCCTGCGAGCCGGATGCGGAGACGCTGTGCCTGCGGGACTCGCGCTACGCGGTCGTCGTCGATTGGTGGACCGGCGACGGGTCGAACGGCGCGGGCAGCGTGGTCCACGCCGGTACCAACGATTCGGGCCTCTTCCGGTTCTTCAGCGGAGAGAACTGGGAAGTGTTGATCAAGGTCCTGGATGGCTGCGAGTTGAACGGCCACATGTGGGTGTTCGGCGCTTCGACCACGGATCTCGGGTACTCCATCCGGGTGACGGACACGGCGACAGGGACTGTGAAGGAGTACCGCAACGAGCCCGGGCGCCCGGCGCCGGCGATCACCGACGGGGAGGCGTTTCCGGATGAGTGTCAGCCGCCGCCGAAGGAGAAGCGGGCGTAGGCCTGCTCGGCGGTGCTGAACCAGCGGAAAGACGACTTGCGGACGTCATCCCAGGAGTCGAAGATCTTCCGGTAGCCGGGGTCGGCCGCCGCGTTCTCGTTCATCAGTTCGAACGCGGCGTTCCGGGCCGCGGTCAGGATCTCGTCGGAGAACGGCCGCAGCACGACGCCGTAGTTGACCAGCCGCTGGAGCGCGGCCGGATTCACGGCGTCGTAGCGGGAGATCATGTCGATGTTCGCCTCCGCGGCGGCGGACTGGAAGATGGACTGGTATCCCGTGGGCAGGGAGTCCCACGCCGTCCGGTTGACGTACGCGGAGAGCGTCGGACCCGGCTCCCACCAGCCGGGGTAGTAGTAGTTCTTCGCCACCCGCTGGAAGCCGAGCTTCTCGTCGTCGTAGGGACCGACCCACTCGGCGGCGTCGACGACGCCGCGCTCGAGGGCGGGATAGATCTCGCCGCCCGGAATGGTCTGTACCGTCACGCCGAGGCGACTGAGCACCTCGGCGCCGAGCCCGGGGATTCGCATCTTCAGGCCGCCCAGTTCCTCCAGGGTGTTGACCTCGCGCCGGAACCACCCACCCATCTGACCGCCCGTGTTGCCGGCCGGGAAGTTCAGGATGTTGAAGTCAGCGAACACCTCGCGCATCGACTCCAAACCGCCGCCGTGGTAGAGCCAGGCGTTCTGCTGGCGGGTGTTCAGACCGAACGGCATCGCGGTGTCGAAGGCCAGCGCCGGGTTCTTGCCAGTGTAGTAGTAGCTCGCGGTGTGACCGAGTTCGACCGTGCCCTGCTGGACCGCGTCCAGCACCCCGAGCCCGGGCACCAGTTCGCCGGCGGGGTAGGGACGGATCCGGAACCGGCCCTCGGACAGGCTCTCGACCCGCTTCGCGAGCACTTCCGCGCCGCCGTAGATCGTGTCGAGGCCGCGGGGGAAGCTGGAGGCCAGGCGCCAGTTCAGGCGGGGCTTGGTGACCACGGCCGGCGCGCCGTCGGGTCCCGCTGCGGGCCCGCCGCAGGCGGCTACGGCGCCCGCCCCGGCCGTCGCGAGAGCGGCCTTGCCCAGGAAGTCCCTTCGTCTCAGTTTGGCCATGCTCCCTCCCGTCCTTGTCTGGTGGCGGGTCAGTCTACTTCGCTCAGCCAGCGCTCGGCGTCGATCGCGGCCTGACAGCCGGTGCCGGCGGCGGTGACCGCCTGCCGGTAGTGCGGGTCCATCACGTCGCCGCAGGCGAACACGCCCTCGATGTTCGTCGCGGTGCCCGGGTGGCGGACCTTGAGATAGCCGACATCGTCCATCGCCAGTTTGCCGCGGAACAGCTCCGTGTTCGGGTTGTGGCCGATGGCGGTGAACACGCCCTGGCAGGGGAAGTCCGACTCTTCGCCTGAGCGGGGGTCGCGTAGCCGGACTCCCCGGACGCCCTCCGCCTGGGCGCCGTAGATTTCCTCCACGGTGGCGTGGAACCGCCAGGCGATCTTCTCGTCCGCCGCGGCCCGGTCGCGCATGATCACGGAGGAGCGCAGTTCTCCGCGACGGTGAACGATGGTCACCTTGCTGGCGAACTTGGTCAGGAAGGTGGCTTCTTCCATCGCCGTGTCGCCGCCTCCCACCACGACGAGTTCCTTGTCGCGGAAGAAGAAGCCGTCGCAGGTGGCGCAGGCCGAGACGCCGTAGCCCATCAACTCCGCCTCCGAGGGAAGTCCCAGTTGGCGGGCCGAGGCGCCGGTGGCGATGACCAGGGCGTCGGTCAAGTACTCGCCGCCGTCCGTCTCGATCCGAAACGGCCGCTCGTCCAGAACCACGTCGACGCCGATCTCGAAGCGGGTGTCGGCGCCGAAGCGCTGGGCCTGGGCCCGCATCTGTTCGATCAGTTCGGGTCCCATGATGCCCTTGGGGAAACCCGGGTAGTTCTCCACGTCGGTCGTGATGGTCAACTGGCCGCCGGGCTGGCTGCCCTCGAGGACCAGGGGGGCGAGGTCGGCGCGGGCGGCGTAGAGAGCCGCGGTGAGACCTGCCGGTCCCGAGCCGAGGATGGTGAGGCGATGGTGGTTGCTGGGCGGGACAGTCGTCATGGGCCGCGGAGAGTAGCAGCGCGGCGCCGGTCGCTAGGGACGGGAACCGGCCGCCGGCTTCACCCGGGTGCGGGCGGCGCTGCGGCGCCGGCGCAACCTCCTTCCGAGCCAGGCGGTTGGCCCTGAGAGTGCGTAGCTTGCGGCGCCGACCAGGAAGAAGAGGCCGACGTGGATGAGGGCGAGCACCACGATGGCGGCGATCACCACCACCACGCGGAAGCCCCAGCGTTGCCGGAAGTCGAGTTCCTTGAAGCTGAGGTAGCGGAACGTGGAAACCGAGAGCAGGCCCACCACGACCAGGGCGCCGAGGACCGCGAGCTGCAGAACGAAGGAGTCGCCCCTGGTGTCGACGAAGAAGAGGATCGAACCGATTGCGCCGGCTGCCGCGGGCGCCGGCAGACCCACGAAGTACGCGGGGTCGCTGGTACGCCGGCTGACGTTGAAGCGGGCGAGCCGGGCGGCGTTGCAGAGCAGGTACACGGCCGGCGCCGCGAAGCCGACCCGGCCGAGTTCGTCCAGGCCCCAGAGATAGCAGAGCAGGGCGGGCGCGAGGCCGAAGGAGACGAGGTCGGCGAGTGAGTCGTACTCACGTCCGAAGGGGCTCGCGGTACCGGTCAGGCGGGCGATCCGTCCGTCCAGGGTGTCGAGAACGGCGGCCGCGAAGATCATCAGGACCGCGGCCCGGAACTGTCCCTCCAACCCGGCCAGCAGGGCGTAGAAGCCGAGCAGCATGTTCGCCGTCGTGAACAGGCTGGGAATGAGGTAGGCCCCGGCGCGCAGGGGTCTGGCCCCCTTTCTGCGACGTCTCCAGGTCATCTGGCGCCCGCGGGACGGGCGGACGGTCTCCTGACGGGAAAGTCGCCGGGCGGCGGTGTGGAGGGATCGGTCGGCATGGCGATCGGCGTCTCGCCGGAGATCACGCGCTGTCCCTTTTCGACCAGCGGGTCGTAGGACATCGGCACGAACACGTCGACCCTGGAGCCGAACTTGATCAGGCCCAGGGGTTGGCCCTGATTCACCCGTTGACCGGCCTGCAGGCGCGAGACGACGCGCCGCGCGACCAGACCGGCAATCTGGCGCACCGCAATCAAGTCGCCGTGGGTGCGCCGGAGCAGGGTCAGGTGGTTTTCGTTCACGTCGCCCGCCTCCTTGCGGTACGCCGGCAGCTTCTTGCCCGGTGTCGCGATGCTGCCGATCACGACCCCCTCGACCGGCGTCTTCTGCGTATGCACGTTGAACACTGACAGAAAGATCGAGATGCGGCGCCACGTCTCGTCTCCGAGAGCGCTGTCGGTGATGACCTCGACCGCGGTGACCGTACCCTCGGCAGGCGCGAGAACGACGTCCGGTGGGCCGTCGTAGTTTCGCTTCGGATCGCGGAAAAAGAGAAGCACCAGCAGGCCGAGCACCGTCATCGAAACCGCAGCCGGGAGAATCCCGACCAGCCAGAACACACCGGCCGCAGCCAGGAACGGCAGCACAAAGGGCCAGGCTTCCCGTGCGAACTTCATCCGTTCAGTTCCACCGTTGCCGGGGTGCGGAACGGAGAGAGGGGACGCAGTTGAACCGCGCTACTGGGCGGCTTGAAGAGCGTAGGACCGGATGATCGACTCCATGCGGTCCTTGAGGGCGAGTTTGTGGAGCTTGATGCGCTTGGCCTCGGAGTGGTCGATCGGCGAGAGGACGGGGCGACCGACCAGTTCTTCGAGTTGGCTCTCACATGCCTGATGCTCGTCATGGAGCTTGCGGAACTCACCCTCCTGAGCCAGAAGCTCTTCCTTGACTGCGTCATCGCTCATTCGGTACGCGCCTCCCTTCATTGTTGTCCCTGGGTTCGGCAAGTCTTGGCGCCAGCCTAGCAGCCCGTGGCGGGCTGGTGGCCGGCGCGCGAAGGTAGAGCGGCTCGGTCAGCGCTCCGCCATCCCAGGCGAGGGCGCCGTTCGCCATGAGACGCAGCAGGGTCGGCGCCAGTTCGGACGGCTCGATGGTGCCTGCCGGGGCGCGAAACCGGGAGATACCGTGGCCGACGAGCGGCAGCCGGCCGTGGACGAGGTCGGCGCTGTCCCTGATCTCCGGTGGCCCGGCCGCTCCGACCCTGCCGTGCTCATCCAGCCGCATGGGCTGGGTATACCAGCGTTCACGGAGGGCGTCGATGACGGCCGCCACCTCCGTGGCGCCATTCTCGACCCGCGCGAAGTAGTACGCGGCGAGGATCTCGAACGTGGATGCACCGCCCGCCCTGACGCCCAAGGCCTGATGGAGCCCCAGCGCGGTCGCCAGTCCCACGCGCAGGCCGGTGAAGCTCCCCGGTCCGCGAGCCACTCCGATGCCCGACAGATCCCGTGGTTCCATGCCGGCGCGGGTCAGGAGTTCGTCGATCATCCCGATCAGCTCGCGCGACGAACGGCCCTGGGGCGCGGACAGCGTTTCGAACCGGTCGCGCTCCCCGACCGCCACGCTGACGATGGCCGAGCCGGTGTCGAGGGCAAGCAGCGGCGCCATGCCGCTCAATATACTGGCGACTGCCCGTGACACAGAGGAGCGCAGAGGACCCAGAGAAGTCGCGGGCGTCCGCTTCGGGTTCAGGTGCGCCGGGCCGGAAGCTCTCGGCGATGACGCCGATGCTCCGGCACTACCTGACGGTGAAGGCGGAGCATCCCGACGCCATCCTCCTGTACCGGATGGGCGACTTCTTCGAGATGTTCTTCGAGGACGCCGTCACCGCGGCGCCGGTGCTTGAGGTGGCCCTGACCGCGCGTCAGAAAGGCACGGCCAGCGAGGCGCCCATGTGCGGTGTGCCCCACCACGCGGTCGACGCCTACATCGGCAAGTTGCTGGACGCCGGGTACAAGGTGGCGGTGTGCGACCAGGTGGAGGACCCGGCGCAGGCCCGGGGTCTGGTTCGCCGGGAGGTCACCCGGATCGTGACGCCGGGCACGATCAGCGACCTTGAAATGCTGGATCAGGCCAGCCCGAACTTCCTGGCCGGAATCCGTTTCGATGGGGCGTCCGGCGCCGGCGCGTTTCTCGATCTCTCGACCGGCGAGTTCTTCGTGCGGCGCTGGCCGGACGCGGGGCAGGCGGTCGAGGATCTGGAACGGCTGGCCCCCCGGGAAGTGCTCACCTGCGCTGCCGACTTCGACGCCGGCGGGGCCGACCCCGATGGACATCTACCAGCCTGGATCGGCCGTGCCGGCCCTTCCCACACCGAGGTCGACGAGGCCCAGGCGCCGCGGCCGGCGTCGGCCGAGCGCGCCCTGCGGCGGCAGTTCGGAGTCCAGAACCTGCGCGGGTTCGGCCTGGTGGAGGGGGAGGCCGCGGTGGCTGCGGCGGCCCTGGTCCTGGACTACGCCCGCAGCGCGGCCCGGTCCGACATCGACCACATTGCCGGGCTGGAGGTGCAGCACGACGATCGGTGCGTGGTGCTGGACGAGACGACGCTGCGCAACCTGGAGGTCTTCCGTCATCTCCAGCACCAGGCGGGCCGGACCCTGGTCGAGGTGCTCGACCTGACGCTCACCGGGCCGGGGGCGCGCATGCTGCGACGCTGGTTGAGCCGACCGCTACGCGACCTGGCGGCGCTCGGCGACCGGCACGACGGGGTGGCGGCGCTGCTCTCGCAGATCGCCCGGCGCGAGGCGCTCCGGTCGCGGTTGAAGCGGATTGCCGATCTGGAGCGGCTGACCTCGCGTGCGGTGCTGGGGCGGATCGCACCGCGGGAGGTGGGGGCGCTGCGGGACACCCTGCGCGAGGCGCCGTCCGTGCTGGGGGCCCTTGACGGGCTTCAGGCGGAGCTGCTGGAGCGTCTCGCCGCTGTGGATGCGCTGCCCGAACTCCGTTCGAGGCTGGACTCGGTGTTGGCTGAAACGCCCGGCTCCTTGACCGAGGGCGGCGTGATCGCCGGTGGCGTCGACGCGGAGTTGGACCGGCTCCGGTCGCTGGCGCGGGACGGCAAGGGGCATATCGCCCTTCTCGAAGCCCAGGAACGCGAGGCGACCGGTATCGCGACGCTCAAGGTCGGCTACAACCGGGTCTTCGGCTACTACTTCGAAGTGCGGAAGACCCAGCAGGATCGGGTTCCCGAGCACTATGTGCGCCGTCAGACACTGACCAATGCCGAACGCTATGTCACCGACGAACTGAAGACCCTGGAACAGCAGACTCTGGGCGCCGAAAGCAGCCAGCTCGCGCTGGAGGCGCAGTTGTTCGAGGGGCTGCGGACGGAGACCGCGGAGCAGGCGTCGCGGCTCCTGCAACTGGCCGGCGCTCTGGCGGAGATCGACTGCCTGATCGCCCTGGCGGAGGCGGCCGGCCGATACGACTACGTGCGGCCGCGAATGCTGGCGTCCGGGGGCCGGATCGAGATCCGCGACGGGCGGCATCCGGTGGTCGAACGTTCGGCGGCAGCGGTGCGGGGCGCCTCGGGTTTCGTTCCCAACGACGTTGCTCTGGACCGCGAGAAGGAGCAGATCGTCCTGCTCACGGGTCCCAACATGGGCGGCAAGTCGACCTATCTGCGCCAGGCGGCGCTGATCGTGCTCATGGCCCACGCCGGCAGCTTCGTGCCTGCTCAGAGCGCCGAGATCGGTCTGGTCGACCGCATCTTCACCCGCGTCGGCGCCAGCGACGACCTGGCCCGGGGCGAATCCACCTTCATGGTGGAAATGGTTGAGACCGCGAACATTCTGCGCCACGCGACACGAGACAGCCTGGTGGTGCTCGACGAAGTCGGCCGCGGCACGTCGACCTACGACGGGCTGTCGCTGGCCTGGGCGATCATCGAACGCCTGCACGAGCACAACGGTTGCCTGGCGCTCTTTGCCACCCACTACCACGAGCTGACCGGTCTGCCGGCAACCCTCGCGCGGGTCGCGAATCGGCGCATGGCGGTGAAGGAGTGGCAGGACCAGATCCTGTTCCTTCACCGGGTCGCCGCCGGCCGCGCGGACAAGTCCTACGGGCTGCACGTCGCGCGTCTGGCGGGGGTGCCGGCGGAGGTGATCGAGCGCGCGGCAGCCGTACTGGCCAACATCGAGTCGCAGCAGTACGGCTTCTCCGGCAAGCCGCGCGTCGCCTTTGGCGCGGCGGGCGCGCCGCCGGACCAGGGACCCGATCAGCTCGCGCTATGGGCTGGCGAGGACGAAGCGGTGGTCGAGGCGCTCCGAGTCGTCGACGTGAACCAGTTGACGCCTGTGGCCGCGCTGAACCTGGTGCAGACCCTCAAGGACCGGCTCAAGTCCGGCGCCAAGCCGCCCGAGACCTCACGATCCGGTCGACGGTAGAAGGCGCGGGCCGTTGGCTGCCAGCCGGCTAGAAGGGGATGTCGTCGTCGCCGCCGGCCGGGTCGAAGCCGGCGTCGTGGGGAGCGGGCTGGGCTGGCGCCGCCTGGCTTTGCCCGGAACCGGGCTGTCCGCCGCTGTCGCCGCGGCCGCCGAGCATCTGGAAGTTGCGGCACACGATTTCGGTGGCGTAGCGCTTCTGGCCGGTCTGCTTGTCCTCCCAGGAGCGGGTCTGGAGTCGACCCTCGACCGAGACGAGCTTGCCTCGGGTCAGGTACTGGCCGGCCACTTCGGCCTGGCGGCCCCAGCACACGATCGTGTGCCATTCGGTCTCGTCCTGGCGGTTGCCGTCGCGGTCCGTCCAACGTCGGCTCGTGGCAAGCCTCAAGTTGGCGACCGTCTGGCCGGATTGGGTCGTGCGGAGCTCCGGGTCGCGGCCTAGGTTGCCGATCAGGATCACGTGGTTCAGCATGTCGGGAGAGTCGTCCTTTCTGGTGGTTCGGTAGGGAGCGTCGGTTTGTCTTGGGCGGGGAAGTCTCGGCGACACGACCGGCATCGTGTCTCTCGCCTAGTTGTATACGGAACTCGGGCCCGGGACGTCGCCCGACTGTCGCGATGGTTGATCGTAACCGCTGGACTGGCAGCTTGCGCGGCAGAAAGGCCGCTAGTGTTTGCCTGGCCTTGGATGGACGGCATTCTGCGCCATGAAGCGGCGGATTTCGTTCGGCGGCGCAAGCTCATCGCCCGCCGGGCAAGCGTCTCGGCGCTATCGTTCGGCCGTGCGTCTGGTCGTGCAGCGGGTCAGTTCGGCATCGGTCATGGTCGACGGCCGGACCGTCGGTCGGATCGAGGCCGGTTTGCTCGTGCTGGCGGGAGTGGAGGTCGGCGACGGTGACGACCAGGTGGCGGCCGCGGCCTCCAGGTTGCCCCGTCTCCGGCTCTTCGATGACGAGCGGGGAAGGATGAACCTGGACGTGCGGCAAGCCGGCGGCGCGATCCTGCTGGTGTCGCAGTTCACGCTCGCGGCCTCGACGCGGAAGGGAAGACGGCCTTCCTTCGACCGGGCGGCGCGACCGGAGGTGGCCGAGCCGCTACTTGCGGGCTTGCGCAAGCGGCTGGAAGAGGCGGGGCTGGTCGTCGAAGGCGGCCGCTTCGGCGCCCGGATGCGGGTGGATCTTGTGAACGACGGGCCGGTGACGTTCGTGCTGGAGTTTCATCCGAGCGCTCGATGACGAGCGCTCGGACTGGTTCGCGGGTGGCGCGCGTTCGCGCCACCCGGGTTCCCGCCCGCCACCTGATGCACCGCGCGCGGTCCTGGCTTACAGGTTCTTGAGTTCCTTGCCGGGCTTGAAGCGGACGGTCTTGCCGGGAGCGATCGTCACCTCGATGCCGGTCTTCGGATTGCGCCCCACGCCGCGCTTGCGGCTGCGGACCTGGAAGACGCCGAAGCCGCGGAGCTCGATCCGCTTGCCGTCGCCGAGGGCGTTCTTCATGGCGCCGAGGATCGTGTCGACCGCATGCGCGGCCTTGACGCGGGGAAGATCCGAGTGCTCAGCGACCCGGTTCACGATGTCCGCCTTGATCATGTGGAGCGCCTCCTTGGAGCCGTCAGCCGGTGTTGCGGGCGCGGGTTGCGGGCAGAACGCCGAACACCGCTGCGCGGTTGGCCGTGGATCCATCATTCTAGCGCGCGCCGGCCCTTTCCGTAAAGGCTTCACACGGCCGCGTATCCGCAGAGAACGAGTCGCCGGGACTGCTAACCTTAGCGGCCCTATGGACTCCGCAGGACGCAGCCCGGCATCGTCGACACCACCGATGTGGCGTCGCCGCGCCGCCGTGGCGACGCTGGTGCTGCTCTGCCTGGGAGCATCCGGCACGGCCGCACAGGAGGCCGCCGAACCGATCGCCGACAGCGGTCCGTTCCTGTTCGCGGCCGCCCGCATGCTGGCCGGGGCGCCCGGCCGGACCGACGAGGCGCTGGAGCTCTTCGAGCGGGCGGTGGCCATGGATCCGGAGGCGGCCTTTCTGAGGGTCGGGCTTGCCGATTTCCTGAGTCAGCTCCGGCGGTTCGACGAGGCCGCGGAACACCTGGCGGTCGCGTACCGGAATGCGCCTGATGATGTCGATGTCCTGCGCAGATACGGGCGGATCCAGATGCAGCTTTCCGATCGCGGTCGCGACCGGGCAGCGGTGGATCGCGCCCTGGAGGCGCTGAAGGCGCTGCGCGAGCTGGCGCCGAGCGACATCGACGGCATGCTGTTCCTGTTCCAGATTCACGGGGCGCAGGGGCAGCACAAGGAGGCGGCAGCGGTTCTCGAAGAGTTGGTCAGCTACCACAACGGCAACCGTCAACTGCAGCACATGCTGGTCAATGCTCTGAGGCAGGCCGGCGAGGACGATCGGGCCCAGGAGGTCCAGGCCGACATGCTGCGGTTCGACGATCTCTCGGTCGAAGAGCGGCTGGAGTTGGCGGGGACGGAAAGCCGGCAGGGAAACCACACCAGGGCGATCGAGATGCTGGAGGGTCTGGTCGCGGAGGTCTCCGACAACGTCCCAGTTCGGGGAGCGCTGGCAGAGGAGTACTACCGGCGCGCCATGTCCCGCGGGCGAACGCCCGATCAGCGGACGGAAGATCTCGGCGAGGCCCTGCGGCGTCTGCGCGAGCTTCCGCGCGCCGCCCGCCGGAACCCGGGCGCCCGCTTTCTTGAGGCTCGCATCCTGGGCGCCTCGGGCCAGGGGCGGGAGGCGATCGACCTGCTCGAGGGTCTGCGCAGGGAACAGCCCGACGAGCCGCAGGTTCTGAGGGAACTCGTGCGCCAGTTGATGGCGGCGGACGAGTGGGAGCGGCTCCGCCAGATCGGGCGGAGCATGGTCGATCGGGCCGACCGGGCTACGGAGCAGGGCCGGGATACGGCCGACTTCGGTCTCGGTCTCCTGGTCGAAGCGCTGCGGCGGTCGGGCGAAACGGATCAGGCCCTCGCCGAGTTGGAGGCCGAAGAAGAGCGGCGGGGCGAGTCGGTGGAACTCGTGCTGAGTCAGGCGGAGTTGCTGGCGGAGTCGGGCAGGAAGCGGCGCGCGATGGCCCTCCTCCGGCGTGACGCGGTGGCTACCGAGCGGCTGCTGCGCGACGGGGAGAACGGCGAACCGGACGCGCAGGCGCTCCACAGGAAGGCCGGGATCTACGTCGACCTCGATGAGGAGCGCCTCGCCGTCCGCGTTCTCGATCGGTTTGCGGTGGCTGGAAACGTCGCGCAACTGATCGGGATCGCCGACTTCTGGCGCTTCCGGGGCCGGTTCGCGGAATCCGCACCCCTGATCGAGCGGGCGATCGTCCGGGTCGACAGCGGCGCCGAGACCGGCCTGGAGTTCGACCCGGAGACTCTTCGCGCGGGTCTGTTGTTCCAGCTCGGCGAGGCGTACGAGCGCACTCGCCGCTTCGACGAGGCGGCCGAGCAGTTCCAGGCGGTGCTCGAGATCCAGCCCGAGAACAGCACCGCGATGAACTACCTGGGTTACATGTGGGCGGACAACGGCGAGAATCTGGAGCAGGCGCTTGAACTCGTACGCCGAGCGGTGGCCCTCGAACCGGACAACGGCGCCTACGTCGACTCCCTGGGCTGGGCTCTGTTCCGGCTGGGTGAATTCGAAGCGGCCCGTCGCCAACTGGAGCGGGCGCAACAGTTGGTGCCGGAGGACTCCACCATCCTGGAGCATCTCGGCGATGTCTACGTTGCGCTCGGGGATACGCGGCGAGCCCGGGAGGTCTACGAGAATGCACTGGCGATCAACGACGAGGAAAACGTTGAAGCCGTGCGCCGCAAGCTGGGCGAACTGTCCCGGCGTTAGCAGCCCACTGACGCCTGCGAAGCGGTACGCGGCGCTGCTGCTGAGTCTGCTCTGGCTCATGGGCTGCGCCAGTGCCGGCTCGAACCGCGATCTTCCGCCTGCCGGAGGTCCCGGCGCGGCCACGGCTGCCTTGCCGTGGGAGATTCCCGAGGCGGAGTGGCGGACCCAGCGAATCGTAAAGATGCAGTACGACGGCCCGGAGGGCAACGGAACGCTGCGCCTCGTGTTGCGCTTCGAGTCGCCGGACCGCTTTCACGTGGAGGCCTCGGACCGGTTGGGGCGCCGATGGTGGGACCTCAACGTTCAGGAGGACAGCGCCCTGGTTCTGTGGGTGCGTGAGCGGACCTTCTGCCGGTATCGCGGCGACCTGGAGATCCCCGCCCTGTCCCTGGGTCCGGTGCCAGCCGGGGCAATCGCCGCGCTGCTGCTGCGGCGACTGCCAGCGCCGCCGCTCGACCGAGAGACCGCCGCGGCGGCAGCGGCCGCCGGCTCGGGCGCCGTCGAACTCGACTTCGAGGACCGCTGGAACCGGCGCTGGACGGCGGTGACGACCGCGGGCGGGCCGCGCCGTTGGACTCTGCACCGGGGCGCTGAGACGAGGGCCTCGTGGAGGCTCGACGCCGCCGGCATGTCGCGGCTGGTCGAGCCCGAGAACGGGCTGGAGCTGCATTGGCGCCAGAACAAGCCGGCAAGGGACCTGAGAGGTGCGCTGCCGGCGCCGGAAGTGCCGGGCGGCTTCGTGCCGGGGGCCTGCGATTCCGGCCCCGGCGCCCGATGAAGACGGAGGTCAGCCTGGCGTGTCCCGCCAAGGTCAACCTGAGCCTGCGGGTTCACCGCCGGCGCCGCGACGGCTACCACGCGATCTCGACCGTGCTGCAGACGGTCGATCTCTGCGACCGGCTGACGGTGCGCCGGATCGACCCGACCGAGCCCATGGGCCTCGAGGTGCCCGGGGGTGGGGCGCCGGCCGATGACTCGAACCTCGTGCTGGCGGCGGCGCGGGCGTTCTTCGAGGCCGTCGGCGAGCCGGCGCGGGGTGTCCGGTTCGAACTGAGGAAGAGCATCCCGGCCGGCAGCGGACTGGGTGGCGGAAGCAGCGACGCGGCCGGGACCCTGGCCGCGCTGCAGGAACTCTGGGGCGAACCGCTCAGCCCTGAGGGTCTTCACGCCGCGGCCGCCGCGGTCGGTTCGGATGTGCCTTTCTTCCTGATCGGCGGGACGGTGCTGGCGACCGGCCGGGGCGAGACGCTGCAGGCTCTGGAGGATGTCGAGGTGACGCCGGTGGTCGTGGCGGCGCCGGCGGTGGAGGTATCGACCGCTCTCGTCTACCGGCGCTGGCGCCGGGTGAGATCGTTGGCGGCCGGGCTTCGGGAAGAGGCACTGCTGCCGCCGCCGTTGGCGCGAAGCGAGGCCGCCCCGTGGCTCCGGGGGAACGACCTGGAACCAATCGTCCGGCGGCTCCATCCGGAGGTGGACCGGCTGCTGCTCGCCCTCCGGGCCGCATCGCTCGACGAGTCGGACCGGGGGCCCCAGGTTTCCGGCAGCGGCGGCGCGGTGTTCGGGATCGGTAGCTGGAAGGATGCCGAGCGCGCGGTGGCGGGCCTTGACGCGCGACTGTTTCGAACCTCGACTCTGCCCAGGAGCTGCGGTGCGAAATCGAACCCCTGACGAACGTCGCCGGGGTTTGTCTTCGAGCGTCCGTTCACCCCCGCTTCATGTACAATCCGCCCGCCCGTCTGGGGCGTCGCCAAGTGGTAAGGCACGAGACTTTGGATCTCGCTATCGGGGGTTCGAATCCTCCCGCCCCAACCACGGGGATGCGCCAGCCTTCTCTCCCTCATGACCGTCCACGCCAACAACGTCGAGCGGGCCATGTACACGGAGTTGAAGATCTTCGGCGGCCGGGCGCATCCGGCGCTGACGAACGAGATCTGCAACTACCTGGGCATGGTGCCGGGCCAGGTCACGGCCTACAACTTCGCCGACGGCGAGCTCTTCTGCCAGATCCAGGAGAACGTTCGCGGTACCGACGTGTTCATCGTGCAGCCGACCTGCCCTCCGGTCAACGACAACCTCGTCGAGCTGCTCATCATGCTGGACGCGGTCAAGAGGGCCTCGGCGGCGCGGGTAACAGCCGTCATTCCGTACTACGGGTATGCCCGTCAGGACAAGAAGGACAAGCCGCGAGTGCCGATCACCGCCAAGCTGGTGGCGGACATCATCACGGCTGCCGGCGCCGACCGGCTGCTCACGATGGATGTTCATGCGGCCCAGATCTCTGGTTTCTTCGACATCCCCGTCGACCACCTGTTCGCGGCGCCGGTTCTTCTGGACGCGATCAGGGCGCTCGATATCGACGACCTGATGATCGTCGCCCCTGACGCAGGGGGCGTGGCGAGGGCACGAGCAATCGCCAAGCGTCTGCACACGGAACTCGCCATCATCGACAAGCGCCGCGTGGCCGCGAACACGGCCGAAGTGATGAACGTGATCGGCGACGTGAAGGGACGGGACGTTCTGATCCTCGACGACATCATCGACACCGGCGGCACGCTGCTGAATTCGGTCGAGTCGCTGGCTGCCCAGGGGGCGCGGAGGATCTTCGCCGCCGGGGTACACGGCGTTCTCTCGGCCTCCGCGATCGAACGAATCGAAAACTCGAAGCTCGAGGGCGTTCTGGTGACGAACACGACGCCGCTCGAGGACAAGCTCGCCCGGAGCAAACGGCTGCGTCCCCACAGCGTCGCGGCCCTGCTCGGCGAGGCGATCCGCAGAATCCACGACAACAGCTCCGTGACATCCCTCTTCGTCTGAGCTGTTCGTCACTACAAGGAGTTCGAAGTGAGCGAACCCACAGTCACTGTCCAACTGCGTGAGCAGACCGGAAAGAACGCAAACCGCCGTCTGCGGGCAGCGGGTGAGATCCCGGCGGTGGTCTATGGCGGCGACGCCGATTCGGCAGCCATCCGGGTCGATGGCAAGAGCGTGCAGCGTTTGATCCGGGAGGGCGGAGAGAATGCCGTCTTCCTGCTCCAACTGGAGGGAACGGATCGCACGCGCCACACGATGATCCGCGACCTGCAGTGGAACCCCTTGACCGGTGCGCTGGTCCACATCGATTTTCAGCGCGTAAAGATGGACCAGGAGGTCCAGGTCGCGGTGCCGATCGCGCTGACCGGAACTCCCGAAGGAGTCAAGACCGAGGGCGGCCTGCTGGAGTTCATCACCCGCGAGATCGCGGTCGTCTGCCTGCCCGGCGACATTCCGGTTTCGATCGAGCTCGATGTCACGCCGCTGCTCATCGGGGATCATGTGGAGGCCGGCGAACTCGTGATTCCCGACGCAGTGCGGCTCGACGACGACGACAACCGCGTCATCGTGTCGGTGGCCGCCCCGAGACTCGCCGAGGAGGAGGAAGAGGTCGCCGACGAGGACGAACTGCTCGAAGCCTTCACCCACGAACCCGAAATGGTGGGCGGGAAGGCCGAGTCGGAGGATGGGGGCGAATAGCGAGAGCACGCGACTCGTCCTCGGCCTCGGCAATCCGGGAGAGCGCTACGCCGACACCCGACATAATCTCGGCTTCCGGGTTGTCGAGGAGTTGGCAAAGCGACTGGATGTCCGTCTCGGCCTGGAAGTCTGCGGCGCGCTCTGGACCGCCGCCGGCCCGGTCGATCTGGCGACTCCGCTGACCTACATGAACCGCAGCGGCTACAGCGCGCGCTGCCTCAGTGAACGGAATGGCTATGCTGCGGAAAACATCCTGGTCGTGTACGACGAAGTCCATCTGCCGCTGGGAAGGCTGCGCCTTCGCGGCCGGGGCAGTCCGGGCGGCCACCGTGGAATGGAGTCGATCATCGAGAACCTGCGCACGACGGCGGTGCCCCGGCTGAGGTTGGGCATCGCGACGGACGAGGCGGAACAAGCGGATGAGAGGTCGACCGGCATCGAAGCGGGGCTCACGGACTTCGTGCTCGCTCCTTTCGCCGGCGGGGAAGTTGAGACGGCAACGCGCATGGTGCACCGCGCCGCGGACTGCGTCCTGAGCTGGGTCGACCGCGGCGTCGACATCACCATGAACGAGTACAACGGATGAACGAGTACGACGGATTTCAACGGATGAGGGGAAACGGATAGTGGACATCATTTACTACCTGCTGCCTGCTAGCGGCGCGGCGGCTCTGATTTACGCCTTTCTGCGGAGCCGGTGGATCAACCGGCAGGAGGCCGGCGACAGCACGATGGCTGAGATTGCCGGTCACATTCGCGATGGCGCGATGGCGTTCCTGGGCCGCGAATACCGCATCCTCGGGATCTTCGTCCTTCTGGCTGCCGCCCTGCTGGCGCTTGCAAACTCCGACCGCGCGGGCAGCTCCGCGTGGATTGGCGTCTCCGTGCTCGGCGGCGCGCTCTGTTCGGGCCTGGCCGGGTTCTTCGGCATGCGGGTCGCGACTTCCGCCAACGTGCGGACCGCCGCGGCCGCCCGCACCAGCCTGAACCGGGCCCTGGCGGTTGCCTTCTCGGGCGGCGCGGTCATGGGCTTCGCGGTGGTGGGGCTTGGCATCCTGGGGCTGTCGCTGCTCTACCTGCTCTACGCCTCGATGTTCGGCAGCGGCGACAACGAGTCCCTGGGCCAGGTGGTGACGGTGCTGACGGGCTTCTCCTTCGGCGCTTCTTCGATCGCGTTGTTTGCGCGCGTCGGCGGCGGCATCTACACCAAGGCCGCCGATGTCGGCGCCGATCTGGTCGGCAAGGTCGAAGCGGGCATTCCCGAGGACGACCCGCGCAACCCGGCGGTGATCGCGGACAACGTGGGCGACAACGTCGGCGACGTGGCCGGCATGGGCGCCGACCTGTTCGAGTCCTACGTCGGCGCGATCGTCGGCACGCTCGTCCTCGGAGTCAGCACGACGACTCTCGCGGGCGAGGAGTTCACACCGAATCTGATCCTCCTGCCGATGCTTCTGGCCGGCCTCGGCATCCTCGTGTCGCTGGCCTCGACCTTCCTGGTTCGCACCAGGGAGGGGGGCAATCCGCAGCACGCCCTGGACCTGGGCACCTTCGCGGCTGCCGGAATCATGCTGGTGGTGACCTGGTTCACGGCCCGCTGGCTGCTGGGCGAAACCCAGTACGTCGTTGAGGGCCAGGAGTTCGGGTACATGGGAGTCTTCCTGGCCACGGTCGCCGGCCTTGTGGCTGGCCTCCTGATCGGCCTGGTCACCCAGTACTACACGGCCGAGTCGAAGGGGCCGTCACAGAGCATCGCCAGGGACAGCCTGACCGGCAGCGCCACGAACATCATCGGCGGTCTGGCCGTCGGGATGCAGTCGACGGCGTTGCCGATCGTCGTTCTGACCGCCGCGGTCCTGGTGGCCCACTCTCAGGCGGGCCTCTACGGCATCGCGATCGCGGCTCTCGGCATGCTGTCGACGACGGGGATTCAGCTTGCCGTGGACGCCTACGGGCCGGTTGCCGACAACGCCGGCGGCATTGCCGAGATGAGCCATCTGGGCGCCGACGTGCGGGCGCGCACCGACAAGCTGGACGCGGTCGGCAACACGACGGCGGCGATCGGCAAGGGCTTCGCGATCGGCTCGGCGGCGCTGACCGCCCTGGTGCTGTTCGCGGCGTTCCGGACCACCGTCGGTCTGGAGAGCATGGACCTGGTGAACCCGCGCGTGATGTGCGGCCTGTTCATCGGCGCCATGCTGCCCTACCTGTTCTCGTCGATGGCCATGAAGGCCGTGGGGAAGGCTGCCTTCGAGATGATCGAGGAGGTGCGGCGGCAGTTCCGCACGATTCCCGGACTGATGGAAGGGAAGGCGAAAGCGGACTACGCCCGCTGCGTGGACATTTCCACCGCCGCGGCGCTCCGGCAGATGGTCGCGCCGGGCCTGCTTGCCATCCTGGTTCCGGTCGCTGTTGGCTTCTACGATGTCGAGGCGCTGGCGGGCGTGCTTGCCGGTGTCACGGCAAGCGGCGTCCTGCTCGCGATCTTCATGTCCAACGCCGGCGGCGCGTGGGACAACGCGAAGAAGTACATCGAGGCCGGCGCCCATGGCGGCAAGGGCTCGGACGCGCACAAGGCGGCAGTGGTTGGGGACACGGTCGGCGATCCGTTCAAGGACACCGCCGGTCCGAGCCTGAACATTCTGATCAAACTGATGTCCGTCGTGTCCCTGGTCATCGCACCCATGCTCGTCCTGTGACCGACAGCCGTGATACATTCCGCCGCCGATTCGTTGCGGTTTGGGAGCCAACGAACATGACCATGCGCTCGCGGAGAAAGATCGCCGCACCGAGGATGAACGATTGACACGGACATACGAATTGGTCTTCATTGCGGACCCACGCCTCTCGGACGAAGAGGCGGTGCAGTTGAGCGACGGTTTCGCCGAGATGCTTGCGGCGGACGGCAAGACGCGGATTACCCAGGAAGAGTCCTGGGGTAAGCGGCGGCTCGCCTACCCGATCCGGAAGTTCACCGAGGGGCGGTACCACATCTACTACCTGGAGTCGGACGGAGGCGACAACAGCCTTGCCGAGGTCGGGCAGAGGATGCTCCAGAACGAGCGCATCCTGCGTCACCTGGTGGTGCGGACGGACCGCGATCTGAAGCGCGCGGCAAGCAAGGGCAAGGTGCCGGTCCAGTCGACGGTCCTGGCCGAGACTGCCAGCTAGAAGGGGAATCGAGAAAATGCCGAAACGCAAGACCTTCTTCCGCCGCCGCAAGGTGTGCAAGTTCACCGTTGACGGGATCGAGTACATCGACTACAAGGACGTCGCTACCCTGCGGCCCTTCGTGCCGGAGAGGGCGAAGATTCTCCCGCGCAGGATCTCGGGCAACTCGGCCCGGCACCAGAGAATGCTGGCCCGCGCCATCCGGCGCGCCCGCTTCCTGGCCCTGATTCCGTACATCACCGACTGAACGGCAGGAACCAAAGATGGAAGTCATCCTGCTTCAGGACATGAGGGGCCTCGGTGGGCGCGGCGAAGTCGTCGACGTGAAGCCTGGCTACGCACGGAACTACCTGTATCCGAAGGAGTTCGCCGCGCCGTCCACGGTGGCGAACCGGCACTGGTTCGAGTCGCAGCGCACGAACTTCGACGCCCGGCACGCGGCGGAGCGCTCGGCTGCAGCCGCGATGGCGGCCGAACTCGCGGCATTGAAGCTCAGGATCGCCAAGCGTGCCAGCGAGACGGGAACTCTCTACGGCTCCGTGACTCCTACGGAAGTGGTCGAGGCACTCGCATCCAAGGGCGTCCAGGTCCATCGCCGGATGGTGGACCTGACGGGCGGCATCAAGACGTTGGGTGATCATGTCGTGCGGGTCGATCTCCACACCGAAGTGATTGCCGAAGTTGCAGTCGAGGTCGTGCCTGAGACCTAGGTTCTCCAGCGAAGTGGAGGTCCCGACCGGGGCGTCCGAGCACACCGTCAGCGGGGACGGTGAAACGGTGGGCGGAGACAACGGACCCCCGGAAGTCGAGGACTTCCTTGGGGAGCGGCCGACCCATCGTCTCGAGGATTGGCGCCACCTCTGGGATCGGGACATTCCGTTCCCGATTCGCAGTCACCGCGGCCTTGGCGGGCGGTTTCTGGTGGCGTTCAAGCGGCTGCTGCGTCCCTTCGTCCACCTGCCCCAGAAGGATCTCTGGGAGCGGCAGCGGGTCTTCAACCTCATCCTGCTGGGCCACGTCCAGGATCTCGACCAGCGTTTCCGGGAGTGGCGCAAGCACCAGGAGCAGGTCGATCGGGAACTCGAGCAGCGCATAGGCGAACTGGATCGGCGGACCAGGCACCTGGAGAACTTCCTGCGCCAGGGCCTGGACGAGGTCATGCGTCATGACGACGCGCTGTTCGGTCGCGTCGACCGCAAGCTGGACCGGTACCGGCGAGAAGCGGATGAACTGGCCGGTCTCCTGCGGTCGGCTCTGGCGAGGGGCGGCGATGAGGCGGCGGGGACGTTTCGGTCCAGCGTCGACGACGCCGCCTATCTGGCGTTCGAGCACCGGTTTCGCGGCGGGGAGGAGGAGATCCGGCGGCGCATTCAGGTCTATCTGCCGCGGCTCCGCGAGGCGGCGCCGGTGCTGGACCTTGGCTGCGGCCGCGGCGAGGCGCTGGCGCTCCTCCAGGAGGAGGGAGTCTGTTGTCGCGGCATCGATTCCTCCGCTGCCATGGTGCGCCGCTCTTCCCAAAGGGGCTTGCGGGTCGAGCAGGGGGATCTGCTGGAGGCCCTGGCCGGCGTCGAGCCCGGATCCGTAGGCGGAATCGTGTCCTTTCACGTGATCGAGCACCTGCCTCCGGACGCGGTCGACCGTTTGGTGCGGCTCGCCTTCGCGGCCCTGCGCCCCGGGGGGCTTCTCCTGCTCGAGACGCCGAATCCGCTCTCGATCTCTGTGACCGCGCGCAGCTTCTGGCTCGATCCGACCCATGTGCGGCCGGTTCACCCGGAGACGCTGCGCGCCAGCTACGAGAGCGCCGGGTTTGCCGGCATCGAACGGCTCGACCTGCGGCCCTACCCCGAAGAGGAGCGCCTGCCGGAGATCTCACTGGATGGGTTGGACGGCCAGACCCGGGAACTGGCGGACCGCCTCAACCGTCTTCGCGACGACCTCGACGACCTCCTCTACGGCCATCGCGACTACGCGTTGATCGGCGTGCGCCCCGGCTAGCTGACCGACCGGCCGCGGACCGGCGGAAGTCTGTGATCACCGGCCGGCGCCGGGAGGCGGGAGGACCGGCAGTTCCAATGCCGCGCCCCGCGCCATGACCGCGAACACGCGGTGACGCCGGGAAAAGTCCGAGGGCAGGGGCCCGCCGGGCACCTCGCCGGAGAAGCCGGTCCGCAGGAGGCGGGGGGCGCCGAAGTGCTCAGCCACGTCCGGACGCTCCCGGTTACCGTGCCCCAGGGTGGTCAGGAACTTGCCGTCGCGATAGACGACGATCTGGCGCGGCGCCTCTCCGCGGTCGAGGTCGGCCGCCCAACCGCGAATCCGGGTGGTTCGGCCGACTGTCCGCACCGAATCCACCGCGCCGACGAGAATGTCGCCGGGCGGCTGCACGGTCTGCCGGCGACCGTCCGAGATGGGCATGATCTCGTTTCCGGCACGTCCGCGTTCGAGTGCAAGGTAGGCGAATCGGAGGCGAGTTGCGGTGTTCTGGCGACCGACGGTGAAGGCGACGATCCCCTCGCGCTCGACCTGCTCGCGGTCGGCCGCCGCTCGAAGGCTGAAGCCGCTGTCCACGGACCCGGGTCCGGAGAAGGCGGTCATGGCCCGGTCCCCGATTATGGTGACCACCATCTTGCGCTGACCGGCGTTCGCCCGGTCCAAGGTCCAGCCGCGGATCTCGAAGTACTGGACGTCCTTACCCGCCAAGCGTTGCTCTGGCACGGTCGCAACGAGATTTCCACGAAGCTCGGGGCTGTTCGGAAGCACCCGCAGCTTGCCGGGCGCCTGGGCCGGGTCGCTGATCGAGTGGCGGAGCAGGCCTCTGATCAGGCCCCGGTCGTTGCGCAGCGGCTCGAACCGGTACTGGGCGTCCACTTCGAAGACGAAGGTCGGCGGCGGCTGAAGGTGTTCCAGTTCCAGGTTGCCTTGACGATTCGAGGCCAGAAACAGTTCGACCTTGTTGCCGCCGGCGCGGAACAGCGTCTCGGGCAGCAGCGCGTGGATTTGCTCTCGGCCGCGCGCGTCGCGGTAGGGAAGAACAGAGTCTGCGACGATTCCGTTCAGCGCCACGATCACCGGCGTGTCGAGCGGCGCCTGCCCCTCGGTGAAGAAGGCGACGACGACAGCCGGCAACGTCGCCGCTTCGAGATCCACGTCGTCCCAGGCGTCCGGGTCGAGGAGTCGAACCCTGCTTCCGCCGGCGCGCCGGGGCAGTTGGGAGACGGGAACGCCGTGCAACTCGGGAACCGCGCCTATTGCGGTGGGGTCGTTCGCCTCTCCCAGCAGGGCGGCCTGCTCCGCGAGCCTGGCGTGTCGCCAGCCATCGCGGTCGGACGGTACCTCGACATCGGCGCCGGCTGCCCCGAACAGCACCGGTTCAACGCTGCCCGGTGAGCGAGGGGCCTCGGTTCGAGCGGCAGCGCCCGCCAGGTCGAGCAGGCGCGGCGTAAGGTCCACCACGGAAACGGGGCTATCGTCGATTTCGGCACGCTCCTGGAACGGCGCCTTGACGATCAGGGGCACGGCGACGAGGTCCAGCACCTGCCCGCCGGTGAGGTCTGTCGGATCCGGGAGCCGATGCGGCCTGCCGGGCTGAAACGAAGCGCCGTGGTCCGCGGCGATGGCGATCACGCTTCGATCGAACAGATCGAGCGCCTCCAGCTTCGCGATCAACTCGCCGATCAGCCGGTCCATGAACTGGACCTGCAGCAGGTGGCGCTTCTGGTGGTGCCGCACCAGCGAGGGAGTCGGCGGCCAGATTCCGTTCTTGACACCCGCGATTCCGCCGCCCCGGTACCTCCGGCCGGATGGCAGATACTCCGTCGGGGCATGCGGAAGCAACGTGTGCGTGAAGTAGAGGCCCGGACGCTCCCCGGGTGGCCTGATCGCGTCGACGAACCGGCGGAAGTCGCTGACTCGACTGGCGTTTCGGCGATGGGGCTGTTCTCTGGCCAGTTGCCGGTCGGCCTCTGTCGTCGGCGCCGCCGTTGAGCCGCCCCGGTTGAAGTCGCTCCAGGTCTGAGTAACGGGCGGCAGCGCCTCGGTCCACGGCGCCGGCAGAGTCACGGTGAGCCAGACCGTGCCGAGGTCGGCCACCAGCAGGCCGAGACGGCGGGAGAAGGGAACGGGCGGCCCTGCGAGCAGGTTCAGGTCGGGTGGGCACAGCGAGGTGATCGGCTCCATGACGAACAGGTCGTGGCTCGGGGCGAGCAGAGTGAACAGATTGATCGGGTGATCGGCGGCCGTCGGGAGCCGGTCCCGTTCGGGCGGCGAACCGGTCAGCATCGCGGGCACCGCGTGGTTCGTCATGTTCGAGGCGGCCGTGGCGTTGGGATACCAGGTAGCCCGGTCGGCGAAGCGCGCCAGATTGGGAAAGCGCCCGCGGTCGATCGCGCCCTCGGCGTCGAGGATCGAGATCAGCGGCCACTCGTCGAAGAGCGCCAGGACAACCGGCGCCCGGGCGCCGGTGTCCTCGACCGAAACCACCGGAGGGGGATCGGCCAAACCGCGCCTCACGTCGCGGTCGAGGACCAGGATCGCGGGGGGCACGATGACGGCCGCCGACAGCAGCATGGCGAAGGAACGGGCGACGCGTGAATGGGTGTAGGCGAAGATGGCCCCCCCAGCCACGACCATTGCAAGAACTGCAGCGCCAAGCGGCGGCAGGCCGTGTGCGGCTTGCAGGCCGATCACGCCCGCGAGAAGCCCGAGGGGCGTTGCGACCGACGGTCGAATCCAGGCCGGCCGCAACAGCCAGGCCACCGCGGCCGGCGCGGACAGCGCCAGGGTCGGGCCGGCCGCAAGGAGGACCATCAGTGCCACGACGTGGCTCATCGAGAGTTCTCGAATGGCAAAGAACTCGGGTGCGCGCCGCAGCACGTCGTAGGTGGGCTGGGCCAGTGCGAGGCTGCTCAGGCCCGCGATCGCGAGGACACCACCGCCGAGGCCGGTGCGCCGTCGGATGTGCCGTGACTTTGGGCCGCCCGACTCGGAAAGCACCTCTCGGTTCTGCTGCAAGTCAGGACTCTTCTTCCTCGTCTTCCTTCCAGGCGTCCTTGACCAGGGACCAGTCGGTGACGTCCTCGGGCATGTTCTCGCCGGCCTTCGGCTCGCCGTACAGGGCCCGCTGCTGGTACCAGGGAAGGTCGTAGATGGGCCGCGTGTCGGGGTCGAAGGACAGCACCGGCTCGGTGCCGGTGATGAACGCTTCATCGATCAGGTGCTGCTCCACGGGGCGACGCGCCGGGCGCAGGCCGGAGTTGTACTCGATCCGCGCCAGGCGCACCTGGTTGGGTCGGGTGAAGGTCGCGCGCGGATCGATCCAGCCGTCCTCGATCCCCTGGCGCAGGATCTCGTTCCAGATCGGCAGGGCGGCGGCGGCGCCGGTCATGTTGCGGCCGATGCGCTGCTGCTGGTCGTAGCCGACCCACACCACGAGCGTGTACCTGGGTGTGTAGCCGGCGAACCAGGCGTCGGTGAAGCCGTCCGTGGTGCCGGTCTTACCCGCGACGGCGGCAAGTCCGAGGCTCCTCGCTGACTGGGCGGTACCGCGCTGGACCACGCCGGAGAGCACGTGGGTCAGCAGGTACGCGACTTCCGGGGTCAGCACGGTCGACGCCTGGGGCATGTGGGCCTCGAGCTCGCGGCCGTCCCGGGTCGCGACGCTCTCGATCATGTACGGCTCGACGTGGACGCCCAGGTTGGCGATCGTGGCGTAGGCGGTGGCCACCTCGAGCAGCGTCAGGTCGGCGGCGCCCAGGGCCAGACTCGGATACGGCGGCAGCGGCGAACGGATGCCGGTCCGATAGGCGAAGTCGATCACCCGGTCGGGGCCGACGATGTCCTGGAGCTTGACCGACGTGACGTTGATCGACTTCTCGAGCGCTTTGCGCAGCGTCAGGACGCCGAGGTACTTCCGGTAGTAGTTGCGGGGACTGTAGTTCGGCCGGTTCTCGGCGCCCACGAACACCACCGGCGAATCGAAGAGAGTGTCGGCGGGGGTGAAGCCGTGCTCGAACGCGGCGCCGAAGACGAGGGGCTTGAAGAGCGAACCGACCTGGCGACGGGCCTGGACAGCACGGTTGAATTCGCTTCGCTCGTAGTCCCAGCCGCCGACCATCGCGCGCACCGCGCCGGTCGACGATTCGAGCAGCAGCGCGGCGCCCTCGACGATCGGCGCCTGGACGAGTTCGAGTGCAAGAGGTTGCTCTGGATCGGTTCCGCCGTCCGGCGCCGCCTCTAAGGCAGGACGGAGCTCGAACCAGGCGATGTCGCCCCGCTCCAGGGGCGGCGCGTCGCGCCGGGTCCACGCGTACCCCTCGGGATGGAGCACGAAGCGGTGCTCGCCGATCCGGATCTCCGCCTCGCGCCGTCCGCGCCGGAGGACGAGGCCGGGCGCCCACGCGCCGACCTCCGGTTCGAATCCGACCCAGTCGGCGAGAAGACCCCCAACCGTCTCGGCAAGATCGTCCGCCTCAAGGTCGTCCTGGTCGACTCGTGACGCCGGCCCACGGTAGCCGCGCAGCCGGTCGATCCGAACCAGACCCCGGCGCAGCGCCTGCTCCGCGGCGCTCTGCATCCGCGGGTCGAGGGTCGTCCTGACCTGCAGGCCCCGCTCGTAGAGAGCCTTCTGGCCGTAGGTGCGGTAGAGGTCGACGCGAACCCGTTCAGCGAAGTACGGGGCCACCGGCTTCGCCTCGCGCTGCTTGACCACGTTCAGCGGCTGCGTCGCCGCCTCCTCGGCCTGCTGCCTCGTGATCACGCCTCGGTCGGCCACGACCCCGAGGATCGAGTTGCGGCGGCTGCGCACAACCTCGGGGCGCAGATACGGCGTCCATATGCTCGGACCCGGCAGGATCGCCACCAGGGTGGCGGACTCCACGTGGTCCAGTTCGGCCGCGGGTTTGCCGAAGTAGTAGCGGGAGGCGGATTCGAGGCCGTAGTTGCCGTGGCCGAAGTAGGTCAGGTTGCAGTAGTGGGTCAGGATCTGCTGCTTGCTCAGGCGCTTCTCGAGCTCGATGGCGAACAGGGTCTCCCGGATCTTCCGGCTCCAGACCTTGGCGCGGTTGAGATAGAGCGTTCGCGCCACCTGCATGGTGATCGTGGAGGCGCCCGAGAACCTCTCGCCCCGCCGCCAGTTCTGCACCGTGGCGCGCGCCACGCCGATGATGTCGAAGCCGCCGTGGGAGTAGAAGTTCCGGTCCTCCGCGGACAGGAGCACGCGCTCGAAGATCTCCGGCACCTCGCCTTCGGCGAGCATGATCCGCTTCTCGACCGAGTAGCTCCGGAAGACCTCGTCCCGGCGGTCCAGGAGCCGCGTGATCTGGCTGGGCGTCAACTCGGCGATGGTCTCCACCTGCGGCAGGTCGATCGCCGCCGCGACGCCGATTCCCAGCACGACCCCCGCGACCGGGGTCGCGACGATCGGCGCAAGCCACCGCCAATGCCGCAAGCTCCATGCGAGCACGGGTTGCAGGGCGTTCCGCGGCGCCGTCATCACCCGCGTATCATACGGCCCGACTCATGAGTCCCGAAGCCGAGAAGCCGGGCGGCCTGCCGCCATTGCCGGAGCCCTTCCCCGAGCCGTCGTCTGCGCGGCCGCGGGATCCGGGCCGGACGCGGCGTGGCTGTCTGATCGCGGGCGTGGCCGGATGCGGACTGCTCGCGGTCGTCCTGGCGGTCGGATTGATGGTGGCCCTGACCCAGGCGGACGAACTGCTCGAGTTCGTACTTGACTTCGGTCGCGCGCGGATCATGGAGGAGCTGCCTGAGGACATCACGTCGGAAGAGCGCAACCGTCTCGACCGGGCCTTTGATTCCGTGCTCGAGCGCTACAAGACCCGTCCGGCGACGCCGGCCGACAACCGGCGGCTGCAGATGGCTCTCACCGACGCGCTGCGGCGGGCGGACCGGGGACTGTTCGACAGCGACGATCTGCGCCGCCTGACCGAGCGTCTCGAACGGATCGCGGCTTCCAGCGCTGCTCCGGAGATCTGACTTGCACCGGGGCCTCGAGCCGACGAATGGGTCCGGAGGACGGTTCGAGCTCATCTCGCCATTCAAGCCGCAGGGCGATCAGCCGGCGGCGATCGCCGAACTGGTAGCGGGTCTCAAGGATGACGTTCCCGAGCAGGTGCTGCTCGGGGTCACGGGTTCGGGCAAGACCTACACGGTCGCCAAGGTGATCGAGGCCGTGAACCGGCCCACGCTTGTCCTGTCGCACAACAAGACGCTGGCGGCGCAGCTCTACCAGGAGTTCAGGAGCTTCTTCCCGAACAACGCGGTCGAGTACTTCGTCTCCTACTACGACTACTACCAGCCCGAGGCCTACGTCCCGCAGTCCGACGTCTACATCGAGAAGGAGACGAGCATCAACGAGGAGATCGACCGACTGCGCCTGCGGGCGACGATCTCGCTCTTCGAGCGCCGCGACGTGCTGGTCGTGGCGTCCGTATCGTGCATCTACGGCCTGGGCGCGCCGGACGTCTTCTTCTCGATGCTCCAGTTCTTCGAGCGCGGAACGGAACTGCCGCTCGAGCGTGCGCAGCGAAGCCTGGCCGAGATGCAGTACGAGCGCACCCGGCTCGATCTGTTCCACGGCAGCTTCCGGGTCCGCGGCGACGTGCTCGAGATCCTCCCGGCGTACGACGACCGGGGCATCCGCGTCGAGTACTTCGGGGACGAGATCGACCGGATCTGCCGTTTCGACGTGATCACGGGCCGCGTGCTGGAGGAGGTCGACCAGGCGCCGGTCTTCCCGCGCAACCACTACGTGACGCCGGAGGAGCGGATGCGGCGCGCCATCGCGTCGATCGAGGAGGAACTGGGTGAGCACCTGGTCGTCCTCGAACGCGAGAACCGGCTGCTCGAGATGCAGCGGCTCGAGCAGCGGACCCGCTACGACCTGGAGATGCTGCGCGAACTCGGTTCGTGCGCCGGCATCGAGAACTACTCGCGCCACTTGTCCGGCCGGGCGCCGGGGGAAGCCCCGCCGACCTTCCTGGACTACCTGCCCGAGGACTTCCTGCTGGTGGTCGACGAGAGCCACCAGTCGATTCCGCAGGTTCGTGGGATGTACCACGGCGACCGGGCGCGCAAGGAGACCCTGGTCGAGTTCGGCTTCCGCCTGCCGAGCGCCCTGGACAACCGGCCACTCCGGTTCGAGGAGTTCGAGGAGCGTTGCGGTCAGCGCATCTACGTGTCGGCCACGCCGAGTCGGTTCGAGCTGGAGCGGACCGGCGGCGTGGTGGTGGAGCAGATGATCCGGCCGACCGGCCTGCTCGACCCCCGGATCGAGCTGCGGCCGTCCTCGAACCAGATCGACGACCTGGTGGAAGAGTCGCGGGCGGCGATCGAGCGCGGCGAGCGGGTGCTGGTGACCACGTTGACCAAGCGAATGGCGGAGGAACTGACCCAGTACCTGACCGAGCTCGGCTTGCGGGTCCGCTACCTCCACAGCGACATCGACACCCTGGAGCGGGTCGAGATCACGACCGCGCTGCGGCGCGGCGAGTTCGACATCCTGGTCGGCATCAACCTGCTGCGGGAAGGGCTCGATCTCCCCGAGGTCTCCGTGGTCGCGATCCTCGACGCGGACAAGGAGGGTTTTCTGCGCAGCGAGGTGTCGCTGATCCAGACCGCCGGCCGGGCGGCCCGCAACCTGAACGGCCGGGTCATCTTCTACGCGGACCGGCGCACCGACTCGATCGACCGGTCGCTCAGGGAGACGACGCGGCGCCGGCGGATCCAGGACCTCCATAACCGGGAGCACGGGATCGAACCGGCGTCCATCCTGAAGGAGGTCCACAGTCCGCTGGTCCAGATGAGCAACCTGGACTACCTGCACAAGGCCGGCGCGGCGGCCGAGCAGGCGGTGGAGGATCTGCTGCGTGAGGACGCGCCCGAAATGCCGCTCGAACGCCGCATCGCGCGCCTGGAGAAGGCGATGAAGCAGGCCTCCCGGCGGCTGGAGTTCGAGCAGGCCGCGGTGTTGCGCGACCGTCTCGGGGAGCTGCGCAGTCTGAAGGTGATGGGGTGATCCATCCGGGCCTGCATCGCAGACTCGGTGAAGTTCCGGATCAGCCGGGGATCTACATCTTCAAGTCGGAGGCGGGCGAAGCGCTCTACGTCGGCAAGGCGAAATCCCTCAAGCGGCGTGCCGCCTCCTACCGCAAGCCGGCGGAGGATCCGCGAATCGCCCTGATGCTCCAGGACGCGGTCGATCTCGAGTTCGTCGTCACGGACTCGGAAGCCGAGGCCCTGCTGCTCGAGAACAACTGGATCAAGCGCCGGCAGCCGCGGTTCAACATCCGGCTGCGCGACGACAAGACGTACCCGTACCTCAAGCTCACCCTCGCCGACGGCCACCCGCGCCTCGCCTTCACCCGGCGCATCCGGCGTGACGGCGCGGAGTACTACGGTCCGTACCTGCCCGCCGGACTGGCGCGCAAGGCGATCAAGCTGACCCAGAAGCTGTTCGGCATCCGCGTGTGCCGGATCGAGATCGACGGCAGTCTGCCGCGGCCCTGCCTCTACTACGACATGAAACGCTGCCTGGGCCCCTGCGTCGACGGCCTGACCACCGACGAGGCCTATGCCGAAGCGGTGGAGAAGGCGCGTCTGTTTCTCGCCGGCAGGAACGACGAGTTGCTGCGGGACCTGCGCAGCCGGATGCGGACCAGGGCGACCCGCCTGGAGTTCGAGACCGCGGCCCGTCTTCGCGACACGATGCAGGAGATCGCCTCCATCAGCCAGTGCCGGAAGCTGAGTTCGGACCGCGGCGACGACGTCGACATCTTCGGCGTCCACATCAGCGGCGACAACGCGGCCGTCGTCGTCCTGGTCATGCGCGGGGGTCAGGTGCTCGATCGCCGCGAGCTGTTCTGGGAGGGCGTTTCGAAGATCACCGCCGAACGCCTCCTGTCGGAGCTGCTGCCGCAGCTCTACGACCGGACCACCCTGATTCCCAAGGAAATCCACCTGCCGGCGCCGATCGAGGGCGAGGAGGCTCTCGCCTCGTGGTTGAGCCAGCGCCGCGAATCGAAGGTCTACCTGCGCATGCCCTCGCGCGGACCGAAGGCGCAGCGTGTGGCGCTCGCCAACCGGAACGCATCGATGGCCTTCCGCCGGCGGTTCCGGGGCGCCGGCGCCGCCGGTGAGGCCGGCGATGCGCTGCGGCGCGCCCTCGACCTCGAGGATCCGCCGCGACGGATCGAGGGCTTCGACATCTCGACCTTCGGCGGCAGCCAGACGGTCGCTTCTCTCGTGGTCTGGAGCGACGGCCGGATGGTCAAGAACCAGTACCGCAGCTTCAACATCCGCGGCCTGGAACAGGCCGACGATTTCGCGTCGATCCGCCAGGCGGTGGAACGCCGTTACCGCCGCAGGCTGGAAGAGGTCGGCGAGATGCCGGACCTGATCCTGATCGACGGGGGACGCGGCCAGTTGAACGCGGCGCTCGAAGCGCTGGCGGTCCTCGGCGTCGACGAGACGCCGGTGGTTGGACTGGCCAAGCGGGAGGAGGAGATCTACGTCCCGGCACGGCCGGCGCCACTGCGGCTGAAGCGGAATCACGCCGGCCTGCGCGTCCTCCAGCAGGTGCGGGACGAGGCACACCGGTTCGCGGTGTCGCGCCACCGCCGCCGCCGCTCCAAACGGACCCTGCACAGCCGCTTCGACGACCTGCGAGGCATCGGCCCGCAGCGGCGCAAGCTGCTGGTGCGCCGGTTCGGCAGCTACGCCGGCGTGACGCAGGCGTCGGAGGAGCAACTCCAGGAGATCCTCGGTGCGAAGCTCGCCCGTTCGGTCTACGCCTCGGTCCACCGGGAGTAGGTGCGTCTCGCAGGTGCGTCCTGGCTGCCGCGCAACCTGCTAGCCTCCGTCCCGCCGGAGGACCGGATGCGGTCGCTCCCGGCGGTACGTCCGCCGGGGGAGGAAAGTCCGGACTCCAACGGACGGCATGCTTGCTAACGGCAAGGCGTGGTGACGCGACGGAAAGTGCAACAGAGAGCAGACCGCCGACCCAACGGCGCCGGAGTCCGATCCGGGCTCTGGGTGCTGGAAGGCCGGCAAGGGTGAAACGGTGCGGTAAGAGCGCACCGCTCGCCCGGCAACGGTGCGAGGCGATGGCAAACCCCATGTGGAGCAAGACCAAATAGGGAGTGCGGATCGGGCTGTCCGTCCCGATTCCGGGTTGTTCGCAGCCCGGGACGCCCTCCGGGTAGGTCGCAAAGATGAATGGCCGCCTCCCTTCGCCTGACGGTGACGGGACGAACAGAATCCGGCTTACGAGGTCCTCCGGCACTTGACCCTTCGTGGCAGCGGAACACAACTCGCGGTGAGGCGTCCGCCGGCGGTTCGGCCCGGCGACCGGGTCGGCATCGCCGCGCTCTCGGGCCCGATCGACGGTGGGCGTCTGGCCGCGGGTGTAGCGGCCCTCGAAGGCCTTGGTTTCGAGGTCGTGCTGGCGTCCAACCTTCGGACCGGGGCGGTGCCCGAGGGGCGGTCGCTGTTTGCGGGCTCGGACCGTCAGCGCCTGGCGGCGTTCCACGAACTGGCGGCGGACGACAACATCGCGGGAATCGTCTTCGCCCGCGGGGGGTACGGCGCTCTCAGGTTGCTGGAGAGGATCGACTGGCCGCTGCTTGCCTCCCGGCCACGGCCCTACGTGGGCTACTCGGACCTGACGCCCCTGCTGCTGGGCCTCGTCTCCCGCGTCCGGACGGTGGCGTACCACGGCCCGATGGTGGTCGACTTCGCGCGTGGGCTGCGGCCGGAGGAACGGACGTCTTTTCTCGATGCACTGGCCGGGAAGCGGGGTAGCCCGTGGCAGTTGACGCCGGTTGTTTCCAGCATGTCGGCCGGCCGACCGGAGGCGATCAGTGGACGTCTCCTCGGAGGCTGTCTGACCATGCTGGCGGCTACGATCGGGACGGGTTTCCTGCCCGACTTCCGGGACTCCATCCTGGTGCTCGAGGACATCGACGAGCCCGAGTACCGCATCGATCGCCTGTTGACCCAGCTCCGGACATCCCGCCGCATGGCCGGTGTGCGCGCGGTGGTCGCCGGTCACTTCACGAACTGCGAGGCGCGGGACAGCCTGATCGACTTTGCGGACGCGCTCGGAGTACCGCTTCTGGTCGGTTTGCCGGCAGGCCACGAGGCGCCCAATCACACCTTGCCGCTGGGCGCCGCGGTTCGACTCGATCCGGAGGCGGGCGCGCTGGAGGTCATGGCGTAGAGGCTTGGACGGCATGCCGGAAACGCGGGCCAGAGGGCCCGCCAAGCGGCCGGCGCACCCCGTTTTCGCCGCGCGCATAGCATCCGGCCCAACGATGGAAGCGCGCGACCCGATCACCAGTGCGCGCGGTGTGGGTCCCGTGCTGGGCCGCAAGCTGGCCGCCGCCGGTTGCCGGCGGATAGCGGACCTGCTGGCGCACCTGCCCATTCGGTACGAGGACCGGCGCACGCTCGGACGCCTGCCGGCGCCCGCCGATGACGCTTCCCCCGAAGCGGCGCCTGGCGCGTTGACCGTCGTGGTGCGTCTGGAGAAACTGAGGCGAGTCTTCGCCCGCCGCCGGTTCTCGCGTGTGGAGGCGGTCGCGGACGACGGCGAGAACCGGGCGGGGGTGGTCTGGTTCAACCGGCCCTACCTGCTGAATCAACTGGAGGAGGGAGCGTCCTACCTGCTCCACGGCGTGCCCAGACGCCGGGGTAAGGGCGGCGGTTGGGAACTCGCGAATCCGACCGTCGAGAGGGTGGGTGAGGACCCGCCCGAAGGCGGGGGCGTACGGCCCGTGTACGGCCGCATTGGAGAGGTGCCGCCCTCGCGGGTGGAGCGCCTGGTGGCCGGGGTCGTGAGCGACCTGACGGAGGCCCGCGGCCCCAACTGGATCGACGAGTGGTTGCCTGAGGAAGAACGGGTCCACCATGGTCTGCCAGGTCTCGCCCAGGCCCTGACGGAGGTCCATCGACCAACCCCTCTGGCGGCGGTCGAAGAACTGAACGAGCGGCGGAGTCCGGCCCACGCGCGTCTCGCGTTCGGAGAGTTCCTGCTCCAGCAGTTGCAGTTTGCCGCCGTGCGCAGGCGGCGCCGGCGGCAGGGGAAGCCGCACGCCTACCGGATCTGCGATGCGGTGTGGCGCGAAGCGCGGGGTCTGCTGCCGTTTCAGTTGACCGGGGCTCAGGAGCGCGTGCTCCAGGAGATCGTCGGGGACCTCTCGGGCCCGCGGACGATGCTCCGCCTGGTGCAGGGAGATGTCGGCAGCGGCAAGACGGTGATTGCCGCCCTGGCCTGCCTGATCGCGGCGCGCAGCGGCCTCCAGTCGGCTCTGATGGCGCCCACGGAGCTGCTCGCGGAACAGCACTTCGCTTCCCTGGCGCGGTTGTTGGGGTCGCATCTCACCGTGGCGCTGGTGACCTCCAGTCAGCACATCGCCAGCGACGGTGGCGCGGCCGTGCGGGAGCGCATCGCCGCCGGCCGGGTCGACCTCACCGTCGGCACCCACGCGTTGATCCAGGAGCGGACGCGCTTCGCGCGACTGGGTCTCGCGGTGGTCGACGAGCAGCATCGTTTCGGCGTCGCGCAGCGGCAGTCCCTGGCGGAGAAGGGTCAGCGCCCCGACCTCCTGGTCATGACCGCGACGCCGATTCCGAGATCGCTGGCGCTGACCGTGTACGGTGACCTCGACGTGTCGATACTCGATGAAATGCCGCCGGGCCGCAGTCCGATCGAGACCCGGGTGATGACCGCGGACCAGCGGGATCAGGCGGTGGCCCTTGTCCGGCAGCGGCTTCGCCGCGGCGGCAGGGCATACATCGTCTTTCCCCTGATCGATCCCGGCGAGGGCAGCGCCGCCGCGTTGCCTTCTCTCGAGGAGTCGGGTTCCTGGTGGGCCGAGGCGCTCGGAGGGCCCCATGGCGTCGTCCACGGTCGTCTGGGGCGCGAAGAGCGCGACGCGGCGATGAGCCGCTTCTCGGATGGGTCGATCCGGGTGCTCCTGGCGACGACAGTGATCGAGGTCGGCGTCGACGTGCCGGAGGCGACCGCGATGGTGATCCTGGGCGCCGAGCGGTTCGGACTGGCCCAGTTGCACCAGCTTCGGGGCCGCATCGGCCGCGGTACGGATCAGGCGCTCGGGGAGTCGATCTGCATCGCGGTCTCGGACGGGTCGTCGGCCGAGGCACAGCGGCGGTTGGCTGTCTTCGAGGAATCGAACGACGGTTTCCGGATCGCTGAGGAGGATCTCCGTCAGCGCGGGCCGGGTGAGGTGCTCGGAACCCGTCAGGCCGGTCTGCCGCAGTTCCGCTTCGGCGACCTGGCCCGGGACTGGAAATGGCTGGTGGCGGCGCGCGCCGACGCCGCGAGGCTTCTCGATCGGCTCACGGCGCCCGGTAACGAACCGCTCCGGCGGCAATTGGAGCGCCGAATTCCCGCGCTCGCTGCTCCGACGCAAGGGATCGCCGAGCCGTGAAGGTCCTCTTGGTCGCCAATGTCCTGCCGCCGGGGGATCTCTCCGGCGCCGGTGAACAGGTGCTGCAGCTCGCCTCGGGCCTGCGGCAGGCCGGCTGCGAGGTGGACGTCCTGGGTCGCGAGCGGTGTGGCGCCAGCGTCTCGAAGACCTCGTTTCCCTGGCACGTCCGGCGTGCCGTCGCGCAGCGGGTCGGCGAGTGGCGGCCGGACGTGGTCCAGGTGCACGAGAGCGACGGCGGTCTGGTGATCCGGGACCTCGCCCGACTGGGCGGCGCCTCCCGGCCTCTGCTCGCGGCCCTTCAGCAGGTGAGCTACGTCCGGGAGCGGCTGGCGGTCCGTCCGCTCGTCGACGGCGACCGTGGCGCCGCGGTGGTTGCCCGGCCCGCGATGAGCGAGCGTGTCTTCCGTTCGCTGCGCGCGCCTCTGCACATCGCGCTGGGCCGGATCACGGCCCGTTGCGCCGATTTGCGCCTTGCTCCGAGTGAGGTGACTGCGAGGGAGATCGAGCGGGACTACGGCGTCACCGGAGTGCAGGTGGTCCCGAACGTGACGGGAGCGCCCCTGGACCATCCGGACGACCGCGACAAAGAGAAGAGCGGGGGTGACGAGGTTGCCGGTCAGGATCCGTTCGTGCTCGCGGTCGGCCGGATGCGGATCCGCAAGGGGTTCGAGATACTGCTTCATGCTCTGGCGGCGGCCCGTGACAAGGGGCACCGGCCGCGGCTGGTCGTCGCGGGCGACGGGGAGCGGCGTGGTTCTCTGTCCGCGCTGGCGCGCAGTCTTCGGCTGGGAACGAGCGTGCGCTTCGCGGGCCGCTGCTCGCGGTCGGAGGTCGCGCGGTTGCGGCAGCGCGCGACAGCCCTCGTCGTTCCCTCGACATACGAGGGCATGCCGCTGGTGGTCCTCGAGGCGATGGGCGACGGGATTCCGGTCATCGCCTCAGCCGTCAGCGGCATTCCGGAGGTCGTCGTCGATGGGGAGACCGGTTGGCTGGTGCCGCCGGAACGTTCGAGCGCTCTCGCGGACGCGTTGATCGCGGCAACGTCCGACCCGGCTGAATCGTGTCGGCGGGGCGAGGCGGGACGGCGTCGCCTGGATCGGGGCTACCGGCCGCGGCACGCCGCGCAGTATTGGTTGGAGGCGCTGGAGAAAGTGGGGGGATCGCCGCCGCCGGTGTGGAAGAATCCGGACAGATGACGACAGGACCCGCCAGCGCCCGGGCGGCAACCCGTTTGCTGCCGGCCTCCTGGCGGGTCGAGTTACCGGAGTTCGAGGGTCCCCTCGATCTGTTGCTTCACCTGGTGCGAATCAACGAGATCGAGATCACGGACATCCCGGTTGCCCTGATCTGCGATCAGTTCCACGAGTACCTTGGCCTGATGGACGAACTCGATCTCGACATAGCGGCCGAGTACATCTACGAAGCGGCGTTCCTGATTCAGCTCAAGGCCAGAGTCCTGCTGCCCCAACCCGAACCCGCGCCGGGAGAAGAGCCGGAAGATCCGCGCCGGGAACTGATCGAGCGGTTGCTGGAGTACCAGCGGCTCAAGGAGGCCGCACAGACCCTGGCCGAAGTCGACGACATGCGCCATGGTCTCTGGACGCGCGGCGCCGCGGAAACCGTAGGGCCCGGTGAGAACGACGAGTTCGACATGGGCGATCTATCGCTGTTCGACCTGCTCCAGGTGCTGCAGGGTGTGCTGAAGCGCTACGACGAGGAGCACCCGAGTCCGCTGATCTACCAGGGCGAGACCTTCACCGTCCGGGGCCAGATCGAGCGGCTCCTGAGTCGCTTCGAGGGCGGACGGTCGCTCGACTTGAAGGACGACCTGTTCGCTCTGTCGAGCCGGGCGGAAGCGATCGCGTGTTTCCTGGCCGTGCTGGAAATGGCTCGGCTCAACTTGGTCCGGCTCCACGCATCCGACGCCGGCGCCGTCTTCCTGTTCCGCACCACACGGGCGCTGGATCCGGTCTTGCTGGAGGATTTCACCGGATGACCGACAGGGCCGAGATGGAGGCGGTGTTTGAGGCGCTCCTCTTCGCCAGCCCCGATCCTCAACCCGAGGCGAAGCTCCTCGAGGTGTTCCCCGAGAAGGATCGGGAACTCGCGGGTGAGGCGCTGGGGGCGCTTCTCGACCGCTATCGGATGGACGATACGGGCGGGCAGCCGAACCGCGGGGTGGTCCTGGACCGTGCCGGCGGCGGCTACCGTCTCGTGACCCGATCCGACCTTCACCCCTACCTCCGCAGGTTCTTCGAGGTGGTCGGCCGTAGCAGGTTGTCCATCGCAGCGGTGGAAACGCTGGCGATCGTCGCCTACCGGCAGCCGGTCACGAGCCCGGAGATCCAGGAGCTGCGGGGCAGGAACCCCTCGGGCGTGTTGAAGACCCTTCTCGAACGCCGGTTGATCCGCATCTCCGGTCGCAAGGAAGTGGTTGGGAGTCCCTTCCTCTACGCCACGACGCGCGACTTTCTGCTGCACTTCGGTCTGCGCTCGCTCTCCGAGCTGCCGCCGCTGGAGGAGTTCGAAGAGACCTTCCTGGCCGCGGCCGAGGACGAGCCGTCCCAGACCGCGATCCCCCTGGCGCTGGCGGAGCCGACTGATGCCTGAGGCGCCGAGAGGAGAGCGGCTACAGAAGATCCTGTCCCGCGCCGGAGTCGCCTCACGCCGGGCGGCGGAGGATCTGATTCGGTCCGGTCGGGTCACGATCGGCGATCGGGTCGCGGTGCTCGGCGACCGGGTCGAGCAGCGGGGAAGGGGAACCGAGACGGTGCGCGTCGACGGCGAGCCCATCGCGCAGACCGCTACGGCGCTCTACGTCCTGCTGAACAAGCCGGCAGGCCACGTAACGACCCGCAGCGACCCGGAAGGGCGACCCACGGTCATGGACCTCCTGCCCGAGAGGTGGCGGGGACGGCTGAAGCCGGTCGGACGGCTTGACTACGGAACCGAGGGTCTGCTCCTGTTCACCGACGATGGCGATCTCGCCAACCGCCTGACCCATCCCCGCTTCGGATGCTCCAAGCGGTATCTGGTCAAGGTTCGGGGTTTTCCCGGCGAGGCGGCGATCGAGCGACTGGGACGAGGCATGTTCATCGCGGGCCGGCGAACGGCGCCGGTGGCGCCGCGTCAGGTGCGAGTACGACGGGGCGCCAGGGCCGCACGGTCGTCGAGTTGGTGGGAGATGGAACTGCGTGAAGGGAAGACCCGGCAGATTCGGGAGATGTTCTTTCGCGTCGGACACCCGGTGCAACGACTGCGCCGGGTGGCGATCGGCCGTCTCGAGGATGCCGCGCTCCGGCTTGGGAGCTGGCGCGAGCTCTTGCCCGGAGAAGTGGCGACCCTGCGGGCCGGTTCGGGACCTCCCTCGGGGAAGGGTTCCAGGGGCGGCCACCGGCGGGGACCGCGGCGCCGGTGACGGTTGTCGCCATCGACGGCCCGGCCGGCGTCGGCAAGAGCACAGTGGCCCGGAGGGTCGGGGCGAAACTCGGCGTTCCCTATCTCGACACGGGCGCCATGTACCGGGCGGTCGCGTGGAAGGCGCTGGAGGACGGTCTTGACCCGGCCGAGGAGTCGGCAATGGTCGAGTTGATCGGGAGGATCGGGTTTGAGTTGCGTATCCGGGCAGCCCAAGCGGAGGTGGTCATCGACGGCTTCGCTCCGGGGCCGCTGCTTCGCACCCCCCGGGTCGATGCGGCGACCTCGCGGGTCGCGGTTCATCCGCAGGTGCGTTCGTGGCTCGTTGCAAGGCAGCGGGAGTTTGCCGCCAGGGAAGGCGCGGTGGTCGAGGGCCGCGACATCGGCACGGTCGTGTTCCCCCAGGCGAGGCACAAGTTCTTTCTCGACGCACCGCTCGAAGTCCGGACAGAGCGACGTCTGCGGCAGCTTGGCGGTCAGGACGCCGCTGACCGCGAGCGACTCAGGCGGGAGATCAGGGCGCGGGACGAGCGCGACACCCGGCGCAGCGCCTCGCCGCTACGGCACGATGCAAGCTACGAGATGATTGATACTTCGACCGGTGACGCCGATCAGATCGTGGCCCGGATTCTCCGGTCGGTGCGGGCGGCGGTTGCAGCGACTGGCCCATGACCGCCTCCGCGGGGGAGCGCGGCGGGGGGACTGCTGAGCTTCGCATCATCTTCGGCCTGTTCACGCTGGCCGCGATCCTGTTGGCAGTCGAACGGTGGCCGCGGAGCGACGAGCCGCCGCTTCCGACTCGGGGGCAGATCGCGGCGATGGAAACGGCCTACCAGGAACTGCTGCTCGATCTGCTGGCGGACGCCGAACGCGCGGCGGAGGGTGTCCGCCGGACCGGGACGGTCACGCTCGACTCGCCGAAGGCCAGACAGAGTGTGTTCGAGGAGTTGGATCGGGCCAGCCGCGAAGGCGGCCGCACCCTGGTCCTCGTCGATCCCGACGGCCTGGCCCAGGCCTGGGGCGGCTCAGGGCTGAGGCACGATCTTCCCCTCGATCGTCTCCTGCCGGGAGGCATCAACCAGACCGCCGGCTTCACGGCAGTTTCGTTGTACGCGGCTGTCGACATGAGCGCGGGTGAGGGCGGCTGGCGGTTGGTCGTCGGCAACAGCTTTCCGACCGACACGTTGCCGGTCCGAACACCGTTCGGACTGCGGCGTTACGGCGTCAGGTGGTCCGTGCGGGATCACTCCGCGGAACCTCTGACCCCGGCCCTGGAGGCAAGCGGTATTCGAGAACTCGCTCCGCCGGACGGCGTTCCGGGGCCCTGGTTGCGTCTGCGATTCGAGCCTGCCTCCGAGCGGAAACCGGGAACCGCCGGCTCGCTCGCTTTGGCCGCGTTAACGCTCGGGGTCGGCTTGTCGGCGGTCTGGGCCTTCCGCCGCTGGAGCAGCAGGTCACCGAAGAGGCCGCGGGTCGCTTTGGCTGTGCTTGGCCTGACCGGGGTCTGCTCGGCAGTGGGCTACGGCCTCTATCGGTGGCAGGTTTGGGCGACCGACGCGACGGGAGCGCCGCCGGACCTGGGAGGTTCCTTCGGAGGCCCGATCGGACACTGGGTGGTCCTGCTGACGGGTTGGGTTCTGCTCGCCGGGACCGCGCTCTGGGCAGCCGGTTGGCGGGACGGTCGGGACTGGATGCACGTTCTGCTGACCGCTACCGCGGCGGCTGTCGGGGTCGGCCTGCTTGCCGAAGCCACGCACACCCCCGCGCTGCGTGCGTTGCTGGCCGAGGGTGTTCGTGGTGGTCTCGATGCTCCGAGTCCCGAGGAAATCGCCGCACTGGCGGGGAGAACGAGTTCCTTCGTGACGACGAGCGACCTGAGGGAACTCGCGCTGGGCGACCCGGACGAGCTCGACGATCACCAGGATCTGGCCCTGGAGCTCTGGCGCCGGTCTCCTCTGGCCGCTTCGGAGACCTTCTCGGCTCTCGCCGTGATCGGGGAGGACGAGATTTCGACGTTCTCCTACGGCTTGCCGGTGGACGCGGCGACCGGCGACCTCGCGGTCGAAAGCGCGCGCTGGCCGCGGGTTGACCTGCCGATCTGGCAGCAGCAGCGCAGCGCGTCGGGCGAGGTCACGGTGGCCTCCGCGGGACAGGACTGGGGTGCGGTCCGCTACTGGACCGCGGCGTTTCCGCGATTCGATGTCTGGAGCAGAGCCACCTCGGGAGGCGGCGCCGATCTCGAACTGCGCCTGTTGCGGGGTGGCCCGGGCCGGAGTCCGAGCGCCTCGAGTCCTCCGGGAAGGGCTCTCCTTGCCTATGTCGACGGTGCGGGGCGACCGCTCGTCTCAGCGTGGCAGGAGGACTGGCAGTTGCCGGCGCCCTCGGAGGCGGTGGATCCGCGCCGGACCATGCGCGTCGAGACGCCGGGGGGACCCGCCCTGGCCTGGTTCAACCCCAGCACTCTCGACGGCCTCTGGGTTGTCGCGCTGCTGCCCGAGCAGGCCGTGGCGGAGCGCCTGTGGCGCATAGCGACGGTCGCCGCGCGGCTGGTGCTGGCTGTGTCTGCCGTGGCGTTCGCCGTCCTCCTGATCGGCCTGCCGACGGCGAAACTCCGTGGGAGCCTCCTGCCCGATGTCCGGCGCTACTCGGTGCGGCTCACGGCGGTGCTGGCTCTGATCGCGATCGTGCCGCTGACGCTGCTCAACGGGTTGCTCCTCCGCAATCTGGGCGCCCGGATTCAGGCCGAGCAGGAGGTAGCCGGTCGTACTGCCCTCGTGGCGCTCGAGTACGTCCTGACGGACTTTCTCCTCGGCCTGGAGGCCGGGTTCTCGATGGATGCCGAGTTGGACCACGAGCTCCTGGCATGGCTGGCGGAAGTGGTGGGACACGAAGTGAACCTGTACTGGCGAGGCGGCGTCTACACGTCGAGCAAGCCGGACCTCTTCACCGCCGGTCTGATGCCGAAGCGGATTCCGGGAAACGTTTACAGCAGGTTGGCGCTGCTCGGTCACCCGACTGCCGCCCGCGTCCAGAGGGTGGGTCAGGGCGCGTCCTACCTGGAGCTGTACACGCCGGTGTCCCTGGGAGAGGAGCGTCCGGGAGAATCGGGTCTGTTCGTGTCGGTGCCGCTGCTGGCGCAGCAGGAGGCGGCCACCCGCGAACTCGCCGCCCTGAGGCGGCAGGCCCTGGTCATCACCACGGCACTGGTGCTGTTGCTGGTCACCGTCGGTGCGCGGCTCGCGCGAGGATTCACCCGTCCGCTGATGCGCATGATCGACGGCGCCGGCCGGATCGCCGGCGGCGCGGCCTCGCTCGGCTTCAAGCCGCAGGAGACGGAGTTGAAGACGCTTGCCGTCGCCATCGACGGCATGGCGGCCCGGATCGCCGCGAACCGCGCCCGGGAAGAGGCGGCACAGCGCCTGGAGGCCTGGGCCGAGATGGCGCGGCTCATCGCGCACGAAGTGAAGAACCCGCTGACCCCGATCCGCCTCTCGACCGAGCACCTGCGGCAGGTGTGGCGGGATGCCCCGGAACGGCTGGAGGAGATCTTCGAGCGCTGCACCGACAACATTCTGGTTCAGGTTGACGAACTGGCGCATACCGCGGGCGAGTTCTCGACCTACAGCCAGATTCCTCTGGCCCGGCTGGCGCCCGGGGACCTGGCCGCGGCGGTTCGGGAGGTGGTGGACGGCTATCGCCACCCGTCGCCGGACGGTGTGAACGTGGTCTTCGAGTCGGAAATGGACGCGGAGGCGGCGCAGCTTTCCTTCGACCGGCGCCTGGTGCAGCGCGCGGTCCGCAACCTGCTCGAGAACGCCCTCCGCGCGAGCGAGAGCGGCGAGGTCCGGGTCACCGTGGCGCCGGCCGACGCCGGCGGCGGCCTCGGCGTCACCGTGGATGACAGAGGCCGGGGTGTCTCGGACGCCGACCTGGAACGCATCTTCGAGCCCTACTTCTCGACCTCGAGTGGCGGTACGGGCTTAGGGCTTCCGATCGCCCGCCGCATCGTGGAGGAGCACGGCGGCACGATTACCGCCGTGAGGAGGGCCGGGGGAGGACTCTCGGTGCGGATCGTCCTGCCCGCCGATCAGACTTCCGAGTCTTCCCGAGGCGACGATTCAAACTGAATCGTCTGGGTGGGGAAGGCGAACCGGACGCCGAGACGATCCGCGAGGCGGAGGATGTCGAGGGCCAGCTCGTGGCGGAGGCGCAGCTCGGTACTCCAGTCCGGCGCCAGGAAGAAGACGTAGAGCATGATCTCGAGCGCGTGGGGGCCAAACTCGTTGAGGTGGATCTCGAGCGCGTCCTGCCGCATCGATTCGTTGTCGCGTACGAGCTGCCGCATGCCCTCGCAGAACTCGTCGACGCTGGCCGGCGGCGTGTCGTACGTGATGTCGATGCGCGTGCTCCAGCGCCGGGACCGTCTGGCGCCGTAGTTGTCGACCGAGGCGTCGATCAGGCGGGCGTTGGGCAAAGTGATCAGAGACGAGTAGAACGTGCGGACGCGTGTACTCCGGAAGCCGACCTCTTCGACCACACCCTCGACGTCGCCGATCTTGATCCAGTCGCCGACCCGGAACGGGCGGTCGAGCAGCACCGTGATCGAACCGAAGAGGTTCTTCAGCAGGTCCTGCGCCGCGAGCGCCACGGCCAACCCACTCAGGCCCAGGCCGGCGAGCAGGGCGGTCACGTCTCCGCCCAGCCGGGCGACCAGGAAGACCGCTCCGAAGATGGCGGCTGCCACCTTCAGGGTCTTTGTGACGAACGGAACCAACTGGTCCTGGAAGCGGTTCTCGCTCCTGGCGGCGCGGGCACGCAGCGCCGTCCCCAGAAGGTCGATCTGGGCGAAAGCGGTCCGCCCCAGAGCCAGTAGCAGAAGCACGAGAAGGGTCGTATCGAGCCAGGCGTCGACCTGTGGGGCCAGGCCCAACCACTGGATTCCCAACCACCACACCGCGGCGAGACCCAGCAGTCCGGTGGGCCGCAGAATGCGGCGCGCTCCGGGCAGGTCGAGGTTCTCGTAGCGGCCGCTCAGGGGCTTCGCGAGCAGCCCGAAGGAGGTCCAGACGACGATCCGGTCGATCAGAAGGCCCAGCAGGAGCAGGAGCGGCAGGGCCAGCCACTGCCACGGGTAGAGGATGAAGCCGCCGCTCTTGAGGGACTCCGGGATACGGTCCCGAAGCCACATCGTGGCGGTGACCGGCGCTTCCTCGACGCCCTCGACCACGGCGCGCTCGCGCACTTCCTCATACAGGGCCCCGATGGCGGCGACGGTGGCCCGGTTGAACAGCCAGCGGCCCTCGCTGTCCGGCGCCAGGACGACCGGTACCGACAGTTCGTCGCTGAACACCCACCGTTCGAGATCGCCGTCCTCCGGGATGGCGTCGAACTCCACGAGCTCGAGCCGGTCGATCACCTGTTTCAGTTCGCTCGCCAGGTTCCGGCCCTGGCGCGCGCGGACGGGGAAGGGAAGGTCGCCGAGATCCAGGCAGGCTGCCGCCGCATCCAGGTCGGGCCGGCCGTCTTCGGTCGCGAACGCCTCGAGAAAGACGCGCATCGTCTCGCGCGGACTCTTCGGCGGCGGGTCGGCGGCCGGCTGCGCGAACGCGAACCAGGCCGCTGCCAGCAGCACGCCGACGCCGACCAGGGAGATCCTGCGGAGGAAGGACACGTTCATGACGGTCGCCACTCTTCCAATCTCGTGGAGAACGGTCAAGGGGCAAGTGCCGCGCAACGCCTCGGAAACGGCTGGTAGCGTGGCCCGGATGCGTGCCTGCTGCCTGGCTCTCACCCTCACGCTTCTTCCGGTGGCCGGGTGCACGCCGGCGGGGTCGAGCGGGTCCGTGACGGAGGGGACCGGCGCGCAGCCGGCGCGGACGCCCGAGCTCTGGCGGATCGAAGTGGTGGACCGACGTCCGCACGACCTCAAGGCCTACACGCAGGGACTGCTCTGGCGCGAGGGCGTGGTCTATGAGAGCACCGGCTCGTACGGCGCCTCCAGCCTGCGTGCGTGGCGCTGGAGCGACGGCGAGGAACTGGCCCGGGTGGACCTGGACCAGAGACTGTTCGGAGAGGGAGTCGCCTTCGTACCGGACGCCGGCGAGCGGCTCGTTCAGCTCACCTGGCGGCGAGGCGAGGCGCTGGTCTGGTCGCTCGACCCGCTACGGGAGCAGAGCCGAATCCGGTACGACGGTGAGGGCTGGGGGCTGGCCTACGACGGTTCCGACCTGATCATGAGCGACGGCACACCGGTTCTGACCCTCCGCGATCCTCATACTCTCGAGGTTCGCCGGCGGCTGCGAGTGACGAGCCAGGGCATGCCGCTCCCCGACCTGAACGAGCTCGAGCTGGTCGACGATCTTCTGTTCGCGAATCTCTACGGGAGCGACGAAATCGCCGTGATCGAATTGGCCTCCGGTTCGGTGGTCGCCGTCGTCGACGCGTCGGGTCTGTTGACGGAGGAGGAGGCGGCCGCGGCCGATGTCCTGAACGGGATCGCCTACCGGCCCGGCCCGGGGACGTTTCTGCTGACGGGCAAGTACTGGCCGTGGGTGTTCGAGGTGCGGATCCTGGGCTACGATCCCGACGCCCCACCATAGGCGGCCATGCCCGAACCCGGGCGCCGCCCGCCACGGAGTTGAGACGAATGAGCGACCGCATCTGGTATCTGGCCACTTCCGGCAAGCAGGAAGGTCCCTTTCTCGCCGAAGAGATCGCGGAGAAGATCCGCGCCGGCGACGTTCCCCGGAGCGCACACGTGTACCGGGAGGGCCTGGGCAACTGGGCGCCCGTGGTCAGCGAACCTCGATTCGCGTCGGCCTTTGGCAGTTCGATCCCCCGGCCGCCCGGGAGCGTCGCGGACGAGATCGACTACGTCATCGTGGGCGAGGAGATGCAGTTCGTCGAGATCACCCTCGATCCCGGCGAGGCTTGTGTCGCGGAGGCCGGGTCGTTCATGTACATGGACCCCGGCATCGAGATGAACACGATCTTCGGTGACGGTTCCGAGGGAGGCGGAGGCGGCTTCATGGACAAGTTGCTGTCTGCCGGCAAGCGGGTGCTGACCGGGGAATCCCTGTTCATGACGGTGTTCGGAAACGGCGCCGGCGACCGCCGGAGCGTCGCCTTCGCATCGCCCTACCCGGGCCGCATCATCCCCCTCGATCTGCCCTCCCACAACAACAGGATCCTGTGCCAGAAGGACGCGTTCCTGTGCGCCGCCAAGGGCGTGTCGGTCGGCATCGCGTTCCAGCGCAAGCTGGGCGCCGGGCTGTTCGGCGGCGAGGGGTTCATCCTGCAGAAACTGGAGGGAGACGGCCTGGCCTTCGTTCACGCGGGCGGTACGGTCGTCGAGCGGGATCTGAAGGCCGGCGAGACGTTGCGGCTCGACACCGGCTGTCTGGTGGCGTTCGAGCAACAGGTCGACTACGACATCCAGATGGTCAGCGGGGTCAAGACGGCGCTGTTCGGGGGCGAGGGGCTCTTCTACGCCAGCCTGACCGGGCCGGGCAAGGTGTGGATCCAGTCTCTCCCGTTCAGCCGCCTCGCGAGCCGGGTGTTCGCGGCCGCGGCCCAGGGCGGCGGCAAGAGCAAGGGCGAGGGCTCGGTGCTCGGCGGTCTGGGCGGCCTGGTGATGGGCGACCGCCGCTAGCGCGAGCAGAACTCAGGTAGAACTCTGGTAGAACTCAGGTAGCGACGGTTTCGATCTTCAGCATCCGCGCCCAGGCGGCGCGCAGGCTGTCGGGAAGGTCCAGGTCCTCGAACAGATCACGCACTTCGTCCCGCGAAACGTAGTCCCAGATGTCCTCCCACTGGGCGTAGCGGAGCATGCAGGAGACGGCGTAGCACCGTTCCTCTCTGCTTTCGCCATGGAGCATCACGTCGAGCTCTTCGGTGGTCACGCGCCGCTCCGGGAAGAAGTAGAGGGGCTGGTTTTGGTGCGAGGAGCTTGTAGCCATCGAGGGAGCGTACCGAGGCGCGGAAGGGGGCGGCGAAGAATCATAGCGTGGCCCGCTCGCGAAGCTCCCGAAATGTGCTTGACCGCCCGTGAGTGGCTGGGTTACCTTGGCGGTCCGCACGGCTCTTGCGGGCATAACTCAGTTGGTAGAGTGCCAGCTTCCCAAGCTGGATGTCGCGGGTTCGAGTCCCGTTGCCCGCTCCAGTTCCCCATCCGGATGTCCCTGTTTTTACCGAGTTCGGTACCTGGAGAAAAGGTAGATGGCGTTCTTCAAGAAGGAACCAGACGAGTCAGCGGTGGAGGCCGCACTGACGCCGCCCGGGGAGGTGAGGTCGACTTCGGCCGCACCGGCCCGCACCTACGTCGCGGCCGGCTCCCGCATCGAGGGCAGCATCTCCGGCGAAACGGAGGTGCTGGTCGACGGTTCCCTGGTTGGGTGCGTGGAACTCAAGGGACGGTTCGTTCTCGGTCGCCGCGGCCGGATCCAGGGCGATGTCACCGCGCATTCGGTTCAGATCTGCGGCAAGGTGAAGGGCAATGTCCGGGCAACGGAGAAGATCGAAGTAGCCCCTTCCGGAGCGATCGAGGGGGACCTGGCCGCACCGCTGGTATCGATCGCCGAAGGCGGGGTCTGCAACGGCAGGATCGAGATGAGCGGTACGCTGTCGATCGGATCCAAGTCGGTCGGGTCCTGACCCCTACGAGCCCGGGTCGGCCGGCTCGTCGGCCGGCAGCCCCGAGGCCAGATCGCAGGCAGCGCACAACTCCTGCAGATCCTTCGGCACGGGTGCGGTGTAGCTGGCAGGAGGTGCGCCGGAGAGGCAAGGGAGCGTCAGCTTCCGGGCGTGCAGCGCGGGGCGGGGAAACTCGCGAAGGGAACGCCGCACGGTCGGCGACAGACCGTGCCAGCGTTGTTCGCCGTAGGCTGGATCGCCCACCAGGGGATGGCGGATCGCCTTGCAGTGGACGCGGATCTGGTGGGTTCTGCCGGTAAGGAGTTCGACCTCCAGCAGCGAGACGCCCGTTCCGGACGCGAGGACGCGGTAGCGGGTTGTTGCGGGACGGCCTCCCCGCGACTCCGGGACGATGGCCATGCGAGTGCGGACGGTGGGGTGGCGGCCGATCGGGAGTTCGATGGTTCCGGTCGCGGGGTCCGGCTCGCCGTAGACGACCGCCAGGTAGAGCTTTCCGACTTCTCGTTCGGCAAAGGCCCGGCTCAATCTCCGGTAGGCCGTGTCGGTGCGGGCGATGGCCAGGGCGCCGCTGGTGCCCATGTCCAGGCGGTGGACGATTCCGGGCCGCTCAGGGGATCCGACGCCCGCGATCTCGGGATGGTGGTGCAGAAGCCGGTTCACGAGGGTGCCGCTTCGAATGCCGGCGCCGGGATGCACGATCAGCCCGGCCGGCTTGTCGACCACCAGCACGTGCTCGTCCTGGTGGAGCAGTCGGATCGGCCCGGTCTCGGGCGTCAGACCGGTGGGCCGGGGTGGCGGAATGCGGTAGTCGATCCGCTCGTCGCCACGCAACAGGTAGGAGGGCTTGAGCGGCGTTCCGTTCAGGGTCACGCGGCCGCCTCGGAGCAGGTTCTGAACCTGGCTGCGGGGCAGATCCAGCGCTCGCGCCAGGTAGCGGTCGATCCGTTCACCGGTCGCGGACGCCGGCGCCAGAATCGAGTTCACTTCGACGTGCGGGCCTGGATCAACCCGCGGCGGCTCGCTCCCGCCGCGCCCGGTCGCCGCCGAACCCGAGGTAGGAAACTGTGCGCCAGCATCAGCACGATGCCGACCGTCACGCCGCTGTCAGCGACGTTGAAAGCCGGCCAGTGGTGCGTGCCGACGTAGAGGTCCAGGAAGTCCGTCACGGCGCGCAACAGAATGCGGTCGACCAGGTTGCCGACAGCCCCTCCGAGCACCAGGGCCAGGGCAAGCAGGAGGAGCGGCTCTTGCACGGATGTGCTGCGGAAGTACAGCGAGACGACGGTGAGCGCGGCGAAGCCGAGGGCCGTGAGCAGGAGCGTGCCCGCCACCTCGCGGCCGGCCGGGAACAGCCCGAAGGCGATGCCCGTGTTCTGGACGTGGACCAGGTCGAAGAAACCAGGCAGGACCGGCAGGCGTCCGTGGAGTTCGAGGGTGGTCTCGATCCACAACTTGCTCCACTGATCGAGCGCCAGCACGCCGGCGGAGAGGACGAGGCAGTTGGTCTTTCGGAGGCTGGTCGATTTCACGGGCGTGGGATGGTACCAGTCACGCGTGCCCACGCGCTTGCGAGAGCCGCTGCCGTGGCGGGTTCGGCAAAGGCTCGGATGGCGGCCACGCCGTGTGCGCCCGCGCGGGCCAGGAGAGCCGCGTTGCGGGAATCGACACCGCCCACGGCGAGGATCGGGAGAGCGCCCTGCGCCGCCCGCTGCAGTCTCTTCAGACCCTGCGGCGCACCGAACCGGAGCTTCTCCGGCGAAGCGAAGACAGGGCCGAAGAGGGCGTAGTCGACGCCGGCATCGACGGCAGCCTCGATTTCCCGCTGGCTGTGAGTCGACACACCGAGCAGCAGACCCCGTTCCCGGATCGCCGGGGCGACCTCGGCCCACGGTTGGTCCGACCGCAGGTGGACGCCGTCGGCCCCACAGGAGACAGCCACTTCCAGATTGCCGTTGACGATCAGGAGGCCGGCAACGACGCTGCGCAGCGTGCGACCGATCTCGGTCAATGCGTCGGAGTCGAGGTCCTTCTCGCGGAGCTGGATCGCGGTTCCGGCCGGCAACGAGAGGGCCCATCGTTTCAGGGCGGATGCCCCGCCGCACAGGCGCCGGTCGCTGATGGCCAGCAGCGCCGGAACCTCGAGCCCCTGCTTCACCCCGCTCGATCCGGTTCCGGGACCGGCCTTTCCGGGTTGCGCGGACGCCTGCCGAGCAGGATGCGTTCGAGGTCGTGGATGCCCCAGATGAGATGAACGAGCCCGAATCCCGTAACCGCGCCGCGGACCCACGGCAGCAGGAGGAACGCTCCCAGATGCGCGTGCGAGAGCGCCGACCTGGTGACCAGCAGGTTCCAGAACTCCCGCCACGGCGCGATGACCAGGAACAGGCCCGCCTCGACGCAATAGATCACGAACAGAACGCGAAGCAGGCTGGGCCAGGCGACACCCCAGCGCATGGTCAGGAAGGAGACCTCATGGGAGACGCATTCTAGGAGGCTGCGCCCCAAAGCCGGGCGCGGAGACCGGGTGCGCAGGCTGTTGCCCGGCGCACCCGGTGTTCCGCCGCTTCGCCTCAGCGCACGCGGGGCGGCGTGCGTCCGCCACTACTGGGTGGCGGCGACGATGGTTGCGACGCCGGTGGCGGCGACGACGAGCGCGGCGGCGGCGACGAACGCGGCGGCGGCGACGAACGCGGCGACGAACTCCGGGGCGTCGACCGCGTCCGCGGAGGTGGTGCGGAGCGCGGGCTCGAGGCTCTCGGCGGCGCGGACCGTGTGCGGGCCGGGGTGGACTTGGGCGTCGAGGCTCTCGGCGGCGCGGACCGTGTGCGGGCCGGGGTGGACTTGGGCGTCGAGGCTCTCGGCGGCGCGGACCGTGTGCGGGCCGGGGTGGACTTGGGCGTCGAGGCTCTCGGCGGCGCGGACCGTGTGCGGGCCGGGGTGGACTTGGGCGTCGAGGCTCTCGGCGGCGCGGACCGTGTGCGGGCCGGGGTGGACTTGGGCGTCGAAGCCCGCGGCGGTGCGGATCGTGTGCGGGCCGGGGTGGACTTGGGCGTCGAAGCCCGCGGCGGTGCGGATCGTGTGCGGCTCGGCGTTGCGCGCCGCGGTGTGCTGACGCGGTCCGGCGCTCTGGACGAAGGAGTCGCCGTCCGGGGGGCACTCGGCACCGCGTCCCGCCCGCGGATCGCGTCGAGCACGCGGCGGGCTGGCGTCGGCCTCCGACTGCGATCGATCGTTCTTCCGCCGAACCGTGGCGCTGCCACGCGGGCCGGCGCCTTCTCGCCGGCGCTCCCAGGCGCTTCGACCGCGACCGCCGGCCTCGGGGCGGGCGCCGCCGTCAAACCACCGGCGCTGACGCGTGCGGGTTTCGGCGTTTCCGCTCGCCGGATCCCGGTAGCGGGCTCGGAGGCCTCCGCCGCATCGGTGGGGACCGAGCCGGCCCGCCGCGGTTGGCTGGTGGTTCTGACCTTGCCGCCGCTCACGCGCCGCACCTCGTCGGGGGCTGCCCGCCGAATCGCGACTCCCGTGGCGGAACTTTGTCCGGCGCCCGACACCTGGGTTGTGGAACTACCCCTGACGCCCCCGGCCGTGACGCCGACCAGGCCTGGTCGGCTAGGACCGGAGGGGCCGCCGGTGACCGTGACGATCCCCGGCTCGGAGTCTTCCCTCGTGAGCCTCCTCTGGAGAGACTCGTGCAGATCCGTTCTGCGGGCGACGAAGTCCGTGACGTCAGGGAGTTCGCTCTCGGAGAAGCCGCGGCGCTTTCCGAGGAGGACCTGCTGCGCGGCCTCAGGATTCCGCCAGTTTCGGTAGTCGATTCCGTTGGTGTCCGTCGTGATGATGCCGCGGGCAAGCTTCGGATGCCGCCGGCGCAGGGAGCGGCCGTATGTGTAGCCGCGACCGTACCCAAGGTACCCCGACGGACAGAAGATCCAGGTGTTGAACGGATCCCAGAGGCCGCCGGCCCATCCGTAGAGACCCCACCTGAGGCCGTAGCCCAGACCCCCGTAGTGGCGCTGGTAGTAGCCGCGGGGGATCCAGCCGACATAGGACGGCCCCCAGTACCAGTACACGTGGCTGGGGGAGTAGATGGCGCTCGGGAACCAGAGCCAACCGTAGCCGGGATGCACGTTCCAACTGCCGTAGTGGTAGGTGAGCGGACCCCAGGGATCCCGAGCGACCCAGTACAGTCCGGCGGGCGTATTCGCCCAGCGGCCCCGGCTGTACGGCTGCCAGTCGTCTTCGACCTCGGGCTTCCAGGCCCGGCGATCCTCGACTTCGACCCATTGGCCATGACCGGTCAAGGCGGCGCCGTAGCTGTCTGCATCGACGGCCGCATAGGCCGCGAGCCGTGTACGGTGACTCTCCGTCCATTCATCCAACGATGCGGCAGCGACGCCGGGCCCGTTCTGGAGTTCGATCCAGGGATCGTCGAGACCCCGAATCAGGAGCGCTTCGCCACCGCGGACGATCACCGAACCCCGTTGGGTGACGACTTCGGCGAACCCGTCCAGCACCGTGACTTCGGTCCAACTGTCGCCATCGCTCTCGACCTGGTAGCGGCCTTCCTGCTTGGCGTAGACCCTGGCGTTCGTCGTGTCGACCGCCGGCAGTTCCGAGTCCAGCAGGTGGTTGGCGACTTCCAGGCTGAGCCGGCCTTGGTGCAGGACGTAGAGGGAGTCCGCATCGTCGGCATCCGGTGAGCCGGCGATCTGGGCAAAGGTGACCTCACTGCCATGGTCGAGGGCCAGAATCGAGCGGTCGGACATCAGCACCGCCAGACGGCCGTACGGTCTCGTCCAGATTCGGTCCCCGCGCAGGACCGGCAGGTGGATCTCCAACTCGCTCTGAGCGCCCGAACGGGCCGCGAACAGGGTCGCGTCTCCGTCGAGCGCGCCGACCAGGCTGTAGACGCCGTCGAGTTGTCCTCGTTCCTGCTGTGCCGGTTGCTGTGCCTGCGTCGCGCCTGCGGCGCCGGCCGCGAGGACGACCAGGAGGGCTTGCGGGAGGGTGAGTCTCATCTTGTGTCCTCCAACGGGGTCGGAGTTTGCACGCTACCACCGGGGAGTCGGGCGCCGGACCCTGTTGGGCTCGACATCGTTGCGCGTGCTGTGCTGCAAGACGGTTGAGCAATCCCCGTGCCAGGAAAGCGGGCACGGTACTCCCCGTTGGACAGGGAGAGAGGCGGCCTCGAAGCCGCGCCGCCAGTCGCTCCGGGCGGGAGCACGACGGACCTTGCAGCGAGGGGTTGGGGCGACCGGCCGGGATGAACCGTAGCGGGAACGTCACACCAGTGTCTACTCGTGGGGACGGTGCGCAAGTCCGCGGCGGGCCTTCCCGTATGATCGGCGCCGGCGGTCGCGCCGTCTGGGAATCGCATGTCCGTTCTTCCGATCCGGCTCTACCCGGACCCCGTGCTGCGGGTGCAGTGCGCACCGGTGGAGGAGTTCGGGCCTGATCTGAAACGCCTGGTAGCGGACATGATCGAGACCATGCATGAGGCGCCCGGAGTCGGCCTTGCCGCGCCCCAGGTCGGTGTCGAGCTACGCGTAGCAGTGGTCGATGCCACGGCCGGGATGGACCCCGACGCGGTGCGGGTCCTGGTGAACCCGCGGGTCGTCGACTCGGCTGGCGTGGACACGGATACGGAAGGCTGTCTTTCCATTCCCGACTTCACCGAGAAGGTCACGCGGCCGGCCAGTGTTCGCATCGCGGCCACCGACCTGGAGGGCCTTGCCTTCGAAATGGACGCGGAGAAACTCGAGGCGCGGGCGATTCAGCATGAGTTGGATCATCTGGACGGCGTGCTTTTCGTCGACCGGCTGCGCGGGCTGCGAAGACAGCGGGCCAGGAGCTTTCTCCGTCGGCTGCTCGCGAGCGAACCGGCTATAGCCGGCGGTGAGCGCTGAGCGCTCCGGCAGGAAGGGCGCCGTTGCCTCTCATGGTACAGCGGGCAGCGCTCCTGGTGGCGCTGGGCCTCGTGGCCTGCGACAGTGGAGGAGGAAGCCCGACCGCACCGACTTCTCCGGCGTCCCGGGGCGTCAGGTTTTCCGCGGAGCAGGTCGTGGACGCGTCGATCGGGCTGCGCGGCACGGTGCTGGGGAACTCGCTCGAGGTCGAGATCGTTGCCGCTGGCGTGGAAGGCCTCTACGGTCTGAGCTTCGAGCTCCTGTTCCCCGCCAATCTGCTGCGCTACGAGGACTCGGGCGCCGGGGCGTTCCCGAGCCTGCAGACTCGTGAGACCGCGCCGGGCCAGCTTCTCGTGGGCGCCACCCATTTCGGCGCAGTCGCCGGTCTGAGCGGAGGCGGTACGGTCGCCGTGGTCCGCTTCACGGCAGTCGCCAACGGCAGCGGGGACTTCGACTTCGCCGCGCAGGAGGCCTTCGACAGGTTCGGGGACCGGATCACCCTGAACTGGGCGGGGGCCACGGTTCAGGTCGCTCTCTGAGTCTGTCCGCTCGCTTTGTAGCGTCGCGGCGGCTGGACCACCCCGGTTGCCATTGCTACTGTCGCCGGTGCCATTCCGCGCGCCCGATGACGGGCGCGCGGATGGGTCGCGTGTGGCGCGAATCGCGCCACACGGGTTCAAAGTGGCTTTGGAGTCGCTCAATGGAACCGGTGAAGCTCTACAACTCTCTCGGGCGACGGCTGGAGGAACTCGAGCCGCTCGAACCCGGTCACGTCCGGCTCTACACCTGCGGCCCGACCGTCTACGACCGGGCCCACATCGGCAACCTGCGCACGTTCGTGTTCGAGGACGTGCTGCGGAGGGCGCTCAAGTTCTTCGGGTACCGGGTGACGCAGGCGATGAACCTGACCGATGTCGAGGACAAGATCATCGCCGCGGCGCTCGACGCGGGCGTCGACATCGGTGACTTCACGGCGCCCCATGTCACATCCTTCTTCGAGGACCTGTCCGCTCTTGGGATAGAGCAGGTTGAGCATTACCCGCGGGCCACGGCCCACATCGACGAGATGATTGCCATGGTCGAGCAGTTGCTGGAACAGGGCTACGCGTACCGGGCCGACGACTCGGTGTTCTTCCGCATTGCCGCCGACGCGGACTACGGGAAGCTGTCGGGCATCGACCTCGACCAGGTGCGGCGGGGAGCGCGCGTGCAGAGCGATGAGTACGGCAAGGAGGACGCCCGCGACTTCGTCCTCTGGAAGGGCGCCAAGGAGGGCGAGCCGGCGTGGGCGTCGCCCTGGGGTCCCGGACGTCCGGGGTGGCACATCGAGTGCTCGGCGATGAGCCAGAAGTACCTGGGCACCACCTTCGACATCCACTGCGGAGGCGTCGACAACCTGTTTCCGCATCACGAGAACGAGATCGCCCAGAGTGAATCGGCGAACGGCAGTCCGCTGGCCCGCTACTGGCTCCACTCGGAGCACCTGACCGTCGATGGCGAGAAGATGTCCAAGTCCCTCGGCAACTGCCACACGCTCGGCGATCTTCAGACGAAGGGACTGCCGGCCCGTTCGATCCGGTACCTGCTGATCTCGGTCCACTACCGGCAGCAACTCGACTTCACGTTCGCCAAGATCGCGGAGGCGGAGAGGGCTCTCAAGCGGGTTGACGACATGCGGTTCCGGCTCGCCCATGAGGCCGAGCAGGCCGGCAGCGCCGCGGGCACCTCGGCGGGCGGAACCGCGGCCGACCCGGCACCGCTCGAGGCGGCTGTGGCGGAGTTCGAGAGGGCCTTTGCCGTCGCTCTGGCCGACGATCTGAACACGTCCGCCGCCCTCGGCGCGGTGTTCCGGTTCGTGCACGACGTCAACGGGATCATCGACCGCGGTCTGCCGGCCGGCGCCAGGGACCGCGTGGAGGGCGCGCTGGAACGAGCCGATGAGGTGTTGGCGGTACTGGACGCCGGGGCCTGGGCAGGGGACTCCGGTTCCGCATCGGAAGAGGCGGACGGCGGCCCGAGCGACGCGGAGATCGAGAGGTTGGTGGAAGCCAGGAGCGAGGCGAGAGCGGCGCGGGACTTCGCGGCTGCGGACCGCATCCGCGACGAACTGGCGGCCGGCGGCGTGGTGGTTGAGGATGCTCCGGGCGGCAGCCGCTGGAAGCGGTCCTGAACGAGGCCGTGTGAGCAGCGGGCGAGCGGAAGGTGAACCGCGCCTGAGCGGTGCGGAGGCGGAGCAGGCCGCGGCCGACCTGCTTCGGAAAAGGGGGCATCGGATCGTGGGGCGGAACGTCGACACCGTTGCCGGCGAACTGGACCTGGTCACGATGGACGGAGACACGCTCTGCTTCGTCGAGGTCAAGGCCCGCTTCGACCCGCGTTTCGGCGGCGCGGCCGCGGCGGTGGACCGTCGCAAGCGGCGGCGCCTGGTTCGGGCGGCCGAGGCCTACCTGAGCGACCCGGACCGGACGCCGCTGCGGCTCGGTCCGTGCCGCTTCGACGTCGTGGCGGCGACCTGGCAACCCGAACAGGGCGAGTGGCGGTTCACTCACTATCCCGACGCCTTCACCGTCGACGACACGGGCAGGCGAAGCTGGCTCTAGCAGCCCGTGGAACGCCCGCGGAGCGCCCGCGAGTTGACAGTCCCGGAGAGGGGGCCGTATCCTCCGCGACTCAGAGCCTGCCGGTTGTCCGGCGGGTTCGCTCCGGCGCGGGAATAGCTCAGTGGTAGAGCACAACCTTGCCAAGGTTGGGGTCGCGGGTTCGAATCCCGTTTCCCGCTCCATGCGAGCCGCGCCGCTCGAAAACCGGCGCCGAAGTCCCTCAGGGCGACGTGGCCAAGTGGTAAGGCGAGGGTCTGCAAAACCCTTATTCGCCGGTTCGAATCCGGCCGTCGCCTCCAGACTTCCTGCCTTTGACGAAGCGGCATACGCCGGAGTGGCGGAACGGCAGACGCAGGGGACTTAAAATCCCCCGCCCGTGAAGGGCATGTGGGTTCGACTCCCACCTCCGGCACGCCGCTGCGGCAGTGAAATCGAGTTCCCAGTAGACGACCGTGATAGGCGCAAAGCCACAACAGTGCGAAACACGCGACTCGGTGAATCGAATCGCTGTTGAGCGCTGCCTCTTGTTGCGGTGTGAAGCAATGGGTGGGGACCGAAAATCCCCTGCTGGTTGGACGGCGTAGTCGAATAAGCTAGCTGCGCGCGGCCTCCACTGCATTGGGCGATCGCGGTCCAGGAAGACCTCAGCCTGAACGATCGCTGGGCTTCTCTCTCTCTCTCTCTCTCTCAGGGGCGCGATGACGTCGGCGTAGCGCGGTGCGGAGCGCAACGGATCGAGCTCGCTGTCGCTCTCGATCCAGGAGAGATCGGGGAACCCTGCAGCGATGGCCCGCTCGAGGAAGTCGAGCCCGAGATCAACCTCATCGCAGAGGGTGGCCGCACAGGCCATGTTGTAGAGGGCCACGGGGTCTTCAGGGTCGATCTCTTCTGCCCGGCGGAGCCACCTCAGGGCCCGCTTCTTGTCTCCCTGTGCGGCGAGCCCGACGCCGCCGAAGAGGATGGCCCGCTGGTCGCCGGGGTAGCGCTCCAGGCGGCGTTCGACTCGCTCGAGGCACTGCTGTCGCCAGGCAGCCCCGCCACTGTGGTCCCCTAGACTGACGCTGATCCCAGCTGCCAGGTCGCACGGTGCGTAGGCAGTAGGATCCGCGTCGGCGGCGCGGCGGAACAGCTCCAGCGCCTCTTCGAAGCGACCGCGGCGGAAGCAGTGGCGAGCGAAGTGGTAGCTGGCCTCGAAGCTCTTGGGGTCGAGCTCGAGGGCGCGGCGGAAGTGGTGCTCGGCCTCGTCGTCGCGAGCGTAGGTGTCCAAGGCCAGGGCGCGCGCCGCGTGGGACTCTGCGACCTCCGGCGCCAGCTCGATCGCCTTGGCGCTCGCCTCTTCCGCGCTCACCCGATGGCTCTCGGAGAGCTCGTGGAAGAGGTACAGGTAGGACAAGCAGTCGGCGAGACCGGCGTAGGCGAGGGCGTACTCGGGATCGATGTCGAGGGCCGCCTTGTAGTGTCGCCGGGCCTCGTAGTAGGTGGTCCTTCGGCCCTCCATGAACAAGGCGCGGCCCCGGAGGTAGTGGTCGTAGGCGTCGGCCGACCGCGGCTGGCGGTGTCGTGCCGCCCTCTCCAGCCGGATTCCGGCGAAGCGCACGTCCAGCGCTTCCAGCACCTCGGCGGCTATCTGCTCCTGCACCGCCAACACCTGCTGCTGCGCGCGATGCCACTGCTGCGACCAGATCCGGAAACCGCTCCCGGTGTCGGTGAGCTCGGCGGCGATGCGGAGCTCGCGCACGTCCCTGCGCACGGCGCCGGCGAGAACGTAGCTCACTCCGAGCTCCCGTCCTACCTCACGCGGATCGGAGTCGGGCTGGAACTGGAAGGACACGCCGCGGGCGGCCATGCGCAGCTCCGGCAGGCGCGCCAGGCGGTTGAGGATCTCCTCGGCGAGACCCTCGCAGAAGTAGGCTTGACTTCCTTCGGGGCTGAAGTCGGCGAAAGGCAGGACGGCGACGGCGACCGGCGCGCTGGGTGCCGAGCGGACCGCCGTCTCGGCGCCAGGCTCTGAAGGCGGGGCATCTTCGGTGAGCGGGGGACCCGTGAAGCGGAACCCGCGACCGTAGACGGTGGTGATCCAGCCGCGCTCGCCGCCGCCGCGGAGGGGTTCTACAACTTCACCGACCTCCCACCCGCAAACTATCGCCTGTCGGTGAATATGGACGCCTATTCCGTGCCGGCTGTCATCGAACTGACCGTTCGGGTAGGAAGCATTCAGCGGCATGACTATGCGCTCGAGCTCGGCACCGAGGTCAGCGGTGAGATCACCGTGCTCGGAGAGGCTTCGATCGTCGAGACGGTGGATTCTGCGGTCAACAAGTACATCGGCTTCGAGGAGATCCAGAATCTGCCGCTTCAAAACCGGACTTTTCTGGACGTTCTGAACATCCTGCCCGGGGTCAACACCGGGATCGTCGGTGGCGGCCTCGAGGGGAACGGCCCCAAAAACAGCATCAGCGTTCATGGGGCGCGGATGAACCAGAACCTCTTCCTCATCGATGGCGCCTCCAACAACGACCTCAGTGACTTGAACGCCGACGATCTCGCGACGGTCGAAGTCCGCAATGGTCCCCGAACCTCGGCCGGCACCGGCCAGGCGGGGGCGACCTTTCAAACCGGTAAGGCAATGCAGTCCTTCAACGTGGACGCCATTCAGGAGGTCCAGGTGGCGAGCTCTATGGTTTCGGCCGAGTACGGCAATGCTTCCGGCGGCGTGATCAATGTCATCACCCGCTCCGGAACCGACCAGGTGCACGCCTCGGCAACCATTCAGCGCCAGAGCGATTCACTGGTGGAATCGGGGACGACCGTAGCCGGCGAACAGAGATCGGCCCAAGAGTTTACCCGTGACCAATTCTCGCTGGTCGTGGGTGGCCCCTTCAAGCCGGGCAAGACCCACTACTTCGCGACCTACGAGAACGACGACCACGAGCTCGGCTACGACTTCAATCAGAGCCCGCGCATTGTCTTCCGAGGCCTGGCCGGACTCGGGATTACCGCGAATCACACCAAACGCGACCGCCTGACCGGCAAGCTGACCCACCAGCTCTCCGACTCGAGCACGTTCACGCTTTCCACCTTCTACACCGATGAGCGCGCCGATGTCATGAACTCCATCTTCCGCGATGGCCCCGAGTTCCTGGTTCCCGAGCACTACAAGAACGACCGTTGGACGTTCAACTTGGGTGCACGCGTTGACCACAACGACCTCGTCGACGAAGACACCTTCGAGCCACGCCTTGGTTTCGCTTTCGATCCGAAGGGCGATGGCCGCTCGGTGGTCCGCTTCGGGGCGGGGCTCTACCACGATCGGACCAACCTCATCGGCCATGTCGGTGCTCTGCGTCCCATACGCATCCTCGCCAGGAGCTTCGGGATCAATCCCGACACCCTTGAGGCGAACCCGGGTCCGGTACCAGACGAGAGGATCGTCGATCCAAATCTCGGGTTGCCCGAGATCACGAAATTCGTGCTGGGCTACGAGCGCCAGGTCGGCGCGCGCGGCAGTATCGGCTTCCATGCCTTCTTCACCGATAGCAAGGACCTCTTTTACACCGACATAAACAACCAGCCGCTCTTCGAGCTCGACGGGGAGCGGCTCGATCCCACACGCGGAACCCTCTTCACCTACAGCAACACCGGCGATAGCGAGGTCCGCGATCTCGAGGTGCAGTACAAGCACAGCTTCGCCAACGGCTCCTCGCTGCAGGCGAGCTATACCAATCAGGACGCCGAAGGGAACTCCATCTACGACTTCCTTTCGGGCAACTCGCTCGTAGGTCGCATTGCCAATAGCCCAGAGAACCCGGAGGTCCTAACCGTCAGCGGGCCGCTCCTCAACGAGGTAGAGCACAGTGTCAAGCTCTCGGGGATCGCCAGGCTGCCATGGGGCCTGCAACTTTCGGGCTTCTTCCAGTGGCGCACCGGTACGCCCTACAGCATCTGGGACCAGGAGGGACAAGAGACTCCATCTGGCTTCTTCAGTGCGAACGCTATCGACCTCATCGGGGGCTATGACGCGGAAGATCACCCCGACTTCTACACCCTGGACCTGCGCTTGGCGAAGACGTTCACCATCAAGCAACGCCATGACCTGCTCCTCTTCCTGGATGTCTTCAACGTCAGCGACCGGGAGAACGTGCTCGAGTTCAATAGCGAGCGCAACCGCAATGGGGTGATCCGACCGAACTTTGGGACCGTGCGGACCAAGGGACGGGGGCAGACGGCGCAGTTCGGGATCAAGTGGTCGATGTAGGCCGTGTCCAAGGCGAACGGGCCAAAGCTCGCCGGATTGGTCGCCCAACTCGACCAACTGGATAGGCTGGCCGACCTCGGGAACCTCTACCGACTGCTTGAGGAGTTGGAGGTGACCCGGGACGATCTCGGGCCTTACGCGGTCTTTGAGCCGGACCGCTACCAGCGGAATCGAATCAGCGCCTCGGACTGGTACGAGTTCGTCTGCCTGTGCTGGCTCTCCGGCCAGCGCACGCCGATCCACGACCATGCCGGCTCGAGCTGCGCCTTCCGAGTCATCGTGGGCGTTGCCACCGAGACCCGGTTCGAGCGCACCTCCTCGGGCCTCGTCTGCCCCCTGTGGACCCGACAGCACCAGCCCGGCTACGTCTGCGCCTCCGAAGAGGCCGACATCCACCAGGTCGCCAATACCCAGCCCGCTGGCGAGGAGCTCATCACTCTCCACATCTATTCGCCGCAGCCCCAGGGCTTCAACGTCTACAGCCTCGACGGACCCCCGCCCTCTGCCGACCCGGAGTCTCGTTCGGTGTAGCAGGGCGAGCCAGGCTCTGCGGCGAGCTTCTCACCAGGGAGTCGGTGCCCTGAATGGGGCGTGTGGGTTCGAATCCCACCTCCGGCACTCCGCCAAAGCCGCGCAGAAGGCCCCTGTGCGGGGAGCGGAAGAAACTGGTACTGTTCCGGTCCAGAATGGATCGGACACTGGCCGAGTTGGCGGATTCTGGCGACGACCGGCTGGTCGAGATCGCGGGTGTAGTGGGAGACGGCCCGGTCAGTTGGCGTCTGCGGGAGATCGGTTTCTGCCGGGGCAGCGCGGTGCGGTTCGTTCGCCGTGCGCCGTTGGGTGATCCGGCGATGTATGAGCTCCACGGCGCCATCCTCAGCCTGCGCCGCAGTGAGGCGAGTCGGATCCGCGTTCGGTCCCGCGGCTCATGACGGAGCTGGTCCGGCTGGGGCCGGCGCACGCCCCCCAGCGGCTCGCTCGTATCGCCATCCTCGGAGCACCGAACTCGGGCAAGACGACGCTGTTCAACGCCCTCACCGGGCACCGGGCGAAGGCGGGGAACTACCCGGGGGTTACGGTCGACCGGCGCGAAGGCGAGCTGCAGGGCCGGTTCACGAAAGAGTCCACACGCTTGATCGACCTTCCGGGCGTGTACAGCCTGGAGCCGCAGTCGGAGGACGAAGCCGTAGCGGCTCGTGTGCTGCGGGGCGAGTTCGGCGAGCCGCCGCCCGACGGCATGGTTGTCGTCCTGGACGCTACGACGATCGAACGCGCTCTGCCCCTCGTGGCGGAGGCGGCGAGCCTGGGCCTGCCTCTCTTTGTCGTTCTGACCATGATCGACGAGCTGAAGGCGCGGCATGGCGAGATCGACGTAGCTGCCCTCGAGGCCGAGCTCGGCGTTCCTGTGCTCGGCGTGGTCGGCAATCGCGGCCTCGGCGTCGACGATCTCGGCGCCCTGCTGGCCTCCTCCCGGGACTGGACCCCGTCGCCGGCCCTCAAGGAGGTCGCGGCGGCGCACACACCGGAGGAGAGGTTCGATTGGACGTACGGGGTGCTGGAGCGATGCCGCCGCGAGACTCCGCGACCGGATCGCTGGACCCGGAGACTGGACCGGTTTCTGCTCCATCCGGTGCTCGGGCCGGCGGTCTTTCTCACCTTCGTCGCCCTCTTCTTCCAGGCGATCTTCACCTGGGCCACGCCCGCGATGGACCTGCTGTCGGGGCTGATGGACGGCCTCGCCGCCCGGTTGCTCACCGCTCTGCCGGACACGTTGCTGACGCGACTGCTCGCGGACGGCGTAGTTCGGGGCGTCGGGGCGGTGATCGTCTTCCTGCCCCAGATCGTCCTGCTGTTCACCGTCATCCTGTTTCTCGAAGGTTGCGGATACATGGCGCGGGCAGCCTTCGTCGTGGACCGGCTGATGGGCTGGGTGGGTCTCGAGGGGCGCTGTTTTCTGGCCCTGCTTTCCTCGTACGCCTGTGCAGTTCCCGGCATCATGGCGACCCGGACGATCCCCTCGGAACGGGATCGGCTGACCACGATCCTGGTGGCGCCGTTCGCCACCTGCTCGGCTCGGCTGCCGGTGTACACGCTGCTGATCGCGGCTTTCATTCCCGCCGATCCGGTGTTCGGGCCGTTCACCTGGCAGGGCCTGACCCTGGGCGGCCTCTACCTCCTGGGAACGGCAGCGGCACTGGTCTCGGCGGCGGTCCTCAAGCGCGGCTTGAGACGCGGCGCGTCGGTGCCGTTCTACCTGGAGTTGCCGCCGTTCCGCCTGCCGCGGCCGAGCGACATCGCGCTGGGCGTCTGGGACCGCGCGCGCATGTTCCTGCGCCGCGCGGGCACGATCATCCTCGGCGTCAGTATCGTGCTCTGGTTCCTGCTCAACCTGCCGCGGCGCGACGCCGACCCGCAGCTCAGCGACGCGGCCAACCAGCAGGCCATCCTGGAGGGCAGCTACGGGGCCTCCGTGGGCAGGTTCCTGGAACCGGTGTTCGCGCCCATGGACTTCGACTGGCGGATCAACGTGGGTCTGGTCGCGTCTCAGGCCGCCCGCGAGGTGATGGTTGCCACGTTGGCGCAGATCTACGCCCACGAAGGCGAGGACGGCGAGGGCCTTGGCGGCGTCCTCGCCGGTGGCGGCGAGCGCGAGGGAGCGCCGGTGCTGTCCCGTGCGTCGGCTCTTGCGCTGCTCGTCTACTTCGCGCTCGCCATGCAGTGCATGTCGACCCTGGCCGTGATCCGTCGCGAGACGGGGAAGTGGCGGTGGCCGGCCTTCACCTTCGTCTACATGACCGGCCTGGGCTGGCTGGGGGCCTGGGCCACGTTCCTGATCGCCACGGCGGCCGGAGCTTGACGAATGCCGCGGGGAGCTTCCGGCGCCCGCCGGCGGCAAGGCTCGACGGGGCCGGCGATCAGGATCAGGAGCCGGTGAAGCGCGGCAGGCGGCGCTCCGTCATCGCCCGCACACCCTCGGCGAAGTCCGCGGTCTGCCGCAGCCGGTCCTGCTCGGCCTTCTCGTGGTCGGTGGCCGCGCGGATCTCGGCGGCGAGCCGGCCGCGGAGGGTCTCGCGGATCGAGCGCACGGCGAGAGGCGCCGAGGCCGCGATCTCTCCGGCGAGTGCCCGCGCCCGTGCCCGCACTTGGTCGCGGGGAACGAGTTCGTCGCAGAGACCGATCCGGAACGCCTCTTCGCCCCTGACCCGGCGACCGGTGTAGAGCATCTCCATCGCCCGCTGGCGACCGACCAGGCGGGGGAGGGTGACGGTCAACCCGAAGCCCTGGATGAAGCCCAGGCGGGCGAAGTTCGCGGCGAACCGGGCTTCGGCGCAGGCGACGCGGAAGTCCGGCATCAGGGCCAGCCCGAGACCGCCGCCGATGGCCGCGCCCTGGATGGCGGCGACGACCGGGGTCCGGGTCTCGAACAGGCGCACGGCTTCGTCGTACAGGTGGCGCTGCGGGGTTCCGGTCGCCGGACGCGAAGAGTTCAAGTTCGCGCCCGCACAGAAGTGCTTGCCCTCGGAACAGAGCACCACGGCGCGGCAGTCGCTCCGCTCGTCGAGTTCCTCGATCGCAGCCGCAAGTGCGGCAATCAGGTCCTGGTCGAAGAAGTTGTTCGGCGGCCGGTGGACTTCGACCTCCGCGACCAGATCGTCGCCGACCACAACCGTCACTTCGCCGTTCCCGGCAGCGCTACCGCTCATTCGTCTCCTCGCTTTCCGGTCGTGTTTCCGAGCCCGCGACCTTATCTGCCTGGAACCGGTGCGGCGGTACCCTGACCGCGGTAGTCGCCGAACAGCATCTCGACGCCGAAGCGCAGGATCGGAACCGAATCCCTCGGCTCGCCCCGCACGTCTCGCCGCCAGGCCATGCCGGGACCGATCTCGAGGAAGAGCCACTCGCGGAGGATCTGCTGGCGGTAGATCATGCGCACGAAGTAGTTCTCGATCAGAACCGGTGCGTCGGTTTCGCCGTTGGCGCCGACCTGGTGGGCGAGGGCGCGGCGGCGGCCCAGACGGTGGTAGTAGCTCAACTCGGTGAACCAGTCGGCGCCCTGCGTGATGCCGGAGATCTTTCCGGCCCCGCGCCAGCGCATCATCGAACCGCCCGTGAAGGCGTGTTCGTAGTCGATCCGGGTCGAGAGGCCCCAACCGTCGTCCCGTTCCCAGAACAGGGCGTGGCGGAATCGCACGAGGTCGGTGTCCGAGAGGAAGGTCCGGTGCTTGTAGCGGGCGCGGGCAAAGGGCTCGATCGGAAACTTGAAGTTCATGCCGACATCGAAGTCGAGGTCCCCGCCGAGGCCCGAGATCGGCCGGTAGCCCAGTCCCACCAGCCACTCGTCGTCGGTGGGATCGAACATGCCCGGCAGGGACGTGGCGCCGCGGCGCTGGGCGTCCTCCAGTAGGTCTTCCCGGTCGTCGCGGCCGACGAAGGCGTTGAGGCGCCGCTCCATGTTCGGGAAGTGCAGGCGGGCGCGAAAGTTCAGATCGTCCTCGAAGCCGTACTGCTCGTCCCAGATCACGCCCACCAGGGCCCGGCCGTGCGTTGCTTCGAGTTCCTCGTCCAGCCGGTAGTCGCCGAACAGGTGGTCGAACCACAGGGCCGTCTCACAGGCCGTCCGGTGGAGGCGCAGGTTGAGCCAGTCGAGCCAGGATCGGCCCTGCAGGTACTCGGACGCGCACGGGTCGAGCTCCTCGCCCGCGACCTCCTCGCCCGCAGCCTCGTCGTCGTCGGCGCCGTCGATCCCGGCTTTGTCCGTGGAGAGGGGCGCCTGCCGGGGGGCGGGTTCGCGGTCCACTTCCTGGCCTGAGACAGGAGTGGTCGCGAGGATGCAGGCACAGAGACCTGCCCAGACCACACCTGGCCAACCGCGCAAGGGGTGCTGCGAGTGTCTTGCCAACATGGGTTCAGGGGCTGTGCCACCGACTCACGACCCGACCGCCGGCACCCTCCCATCTTCGCACGCCGACCCGGAAATCCGCAGCCGCGGATTCCGCACCCGGAGGCGCGTGACGGCGCTAGGCTAGGGGGGTCGTGCGCGCCCCGATCGAGGACACCCACAGTCTGCCGCACAGCGAGGAGTCGGAGCGCGCGGTGCTGGCCGCGATTCTGCTCGACGCCGACCGGCACCTGGCGTCTACCTCGACCCGCCTGAAGGCGGAGGACTACTACTTCGAGCGGCATAGGTTGCTGTACGAGGCCATGCTCGCGCTCCAGGAGGCGGACAGCGCGATCGACCTCCGGACGGTGCAGGCGCGGCTGGAGCAACGAGGCCAGTTCGACGACGCCGGCGGGATGGCGTATCTGGCCACGCTGGAGGTGGATCTGCCCGACCTCGGCCGGGTCGACTCGTACGTGGAGATCATCAAGGAACGGGCCCTGCGCAGGCGCCTGATCGATGCCTGCACGACGATCTACAGGACGGCGCTCGACGGCGGTCTCGAGGCGAGAGACGCCCTGGACCGCGCGGAGCAGGCCGTGATGGAGCTGAGCGAGGAGGCGGTGGCGCGGACCTTCGTGCCCCTCGACCAGGTCTACCGCGAGACCATCGCGCAACTCGAACAGCAATCGGCGAACGATTTTCCCGGTCTGCGCACCGGCTTCGTCGACTTCGACCGCATGACGCACGGTCTCCAGCCGGGCAACCTGGTCATCGTTGCCGGCCGGCCGGGGATGGGCAAGACGAGCCTGGCCCTGAACATTGCGACCCACGTCACGCATGAGGAAAAGAAGGCTGCGGGCTTCTTCTCGCTTGAGATGAGCGAGCGGGAGATCGCCATGCGGGTGTTGTGCTCGACGACCGACATCCCCTTCCACCGGCTGCGGGGCGGCCGGCTGTCGACGCGTGACTGGAGCCGCGTGCACCAGGCGGTAGCAAGCGGCCGGGACTCGACTCTCTTCATTGACGACTCCGCCAATCCGTCGCTGCTCGAGGTCGCCTCCAAGGCGCGCCGGCTCAAGGCGCAGCACGGCCTCGCGCTCCTGGTCGTGGACTATCTCCAGTTGATGAACGCGGGGGGCAGGTACGAGAACCGCAACCTGGAGATCGGAGCGATCACGCGCGGCCTGAAGCAACTCGCCAAGGAGCTCGACGTGCCGGTGGTGGCCCTGTCCCAGCTCTCGCGGCTGCCCGAGCGCCGGGGCAAGGACCACCGTCCCCAACTCGCGGATCTCCGGGAGTCCGGCAACATCGAACAGGATGCCGATGTCGTCATGTTCGTCTACCGGGAGGAGGTCTATGAACCCGACGACCCGGATGTGGAAGGCATGGCCCAGTTGATCATCGCCAAGCATCGCAACGGTGAAACGGGGAGCGTGGATCTCGTCTTCATCGGCGACACGACCACGTTCCGCAACTACGACGGCCGCCACGCGCCGCCCGAGGGACCGACCTGACGGGCGCCCGGGTCGAGATCGACGTCGGCGCGCTGGCTGCCAACCTGCGTGTGGTTCGACAGGCCGTCGGTGAGGCAGGAGTATTCGGAGTCGTCAAGGCCGACGCCTACGGCCACGGCGCCGTGGCTGTGGCCCTCGAACTGGAGCGGCTGGGCGTCGACGGGTTGGCGGTGGCCCGCGTGAGCGAGGCTGAGGAACTGCGGCGCGCCGGCGTTCGGCGCCCGCTGCTGCTCCTGGGTGGCCCGGCTTCGATCGAGGACCTGGAGTGCGCCGTCCGTTGGGACGCGACGCCGGTGCTCACCAGGCGAGAACAGGTCGCCGACTGGTCGGCCTGGCGACGGCGGTCGTCCGAGGGCGGAATCCCCCTCGGTGTCGTGGTCGAGTTGGACACCGGCATGAGCCGCTACGGTGTGCCGCTCGACCAGTGGCCGTCGATGCTCCACGAGCTCCGGGCCGGGTCCGAACTGAAGCTCACAGGCCTGATGTCCCACCTGGCGGAGTCCGAACTGCCGGAGAGCCGCTTCACCGGCGAACAGGAACGGCGGTTCGCCGCCGCCGTGGCGGCGCTCGATCCGGGGGAGCGCCGGAGTGTCTCTGTTCATCTCTCGAACTCGTCCGGGGCGCTCAGACGGGTCTCCGCGCGCTGGAATGCGGTGCGTGTGGGCGGCGCGCTCTACGGGCTTGATCTGGCGGCGCCCGCCGATCCCCTGCCGGCGTCCGGCTTGCGCCCGGTGATGAGCGTGAAGGCGCCCATACTCGATCTTCGGGAGGCGCCGGCCGGAACCGGCGTCGGCTACCGCCGCACCTGGAAGGCGCCGCGTGAGGCGACCATCGCGCTGGTACCGGTCGGCTACGGCGACGGGTTCAGCACCGGCTTCGGCGCCGGCGACGTTCTGGTGCGAGGCGCCCGCTGCCCGATCGCCGGCCAGATCAGCATGGACTCGCTGACCGTGGAGGTCACCTGTGTTCCCGATGTGGCGGTAGGGGACGAGTGCGTGCTGCTCGGCGCGCAGGAAGACGAGCGAATCGGTGTCGCCGAACTTGCCGCTCGCGCCAACGTCGCGGCCTACGAAGTCTGGTGCGGCTTCAGGCGCCGGCTGCCGCGGCTGGTCGTCGGCCTATAGGACCGGCTCGCGCCCGGTGACGCGCCGGAACGCGTCGAGGTAGCGCTCGCGGGTCTCGTTCACGACCTCTGGCGCCAGTTCCGGCGGCGGAGAGGCCTTGTCCCAGCCGGTGCCGGTCACCCAGTCGCGGACCGGCTGTTTGTCGAAGGACACCGGCTCGGTGCCCGGACTCCAGGCCGCGGCGTCCCAGTAGCGCGACGAGTCCGGTGTCAGTACCTCGTCGATCAGCAGCAGTTGGCCGTCGACCAGTCCGAACTCGAACTTCGTGTCCGCCAGGATCAGGCCCCGCTGTGCCGCAAGTTCACGGCCGCGCGTGAAGAGCTCGAGCGTGATCCGGCGCAGCGTTGCCGCCATCTCAGGTCCCACCCCCTGGACGAGGGTGTCGTAGTCGATGTTCTCGTCGTGACCCTCTTCGGCCTTCGTGGCCGGCGTGAAGATGGGCTGGTCCAGTCTCTCCGCCCGCTGCATGCCCGCGGGCAGGTCGTGACCGCAGGCCCGGCCGGTCTCCTGGTACTCCTTGAAGGCGCTGCCGGCAAGATACCCGCGCGCCACGCACTCATAGGGAACCACCTCGGCCTTGCGCACGAGCACGGAACGCCCTTCCAGGAAGTCCGCGTGCCGCTGCAGGTCCGGCGGGTAGCGCCGCACGTCGGTCTCGACCAGGTGATTTGGAATCACGTCTCCCAGCCGATCGAACCAGAAGTTGGTCAGTTGGTTCAGGACCTTGCCCTTGTCCGGAATCTCGGGCGAGAGCACGAAGTCGTAGGCCGACACGCGGTCGCTGGCCACCAGGAGCAAGAGGTCACCCAGGTCGTAAATGTCGCGGACCTTGCCGCGGCGGGGCGCCGGAAGACCCTCGAGGACGTTCATTGCGGCGGGAATGTAGCATGGCGCATTGCCACCCGTTCGGACCCTGATTCCTGGTCCTGGAGGGGCCTACGATCTGCTGAATGAGCGGCCCGCCGCGGGATAGGGTGTGGCCGGCCCGATCCGCGGGTTGGGGATCGGGCGGCTCGGACAGGCGACGCCTGAGGAGTTCGGGGCATAGGGTTGGTGAAACAACCTCGCGCCTCTCGCGTCAAAGAGGGAGACACGATGCGTGGCGGCCGTTGCGGCCGGGACGCGGTCGAAGGAAGGAACGCAGCCCGATGAACTTGTTTCGAGTACAGCGAGTCCCAGCGGTGATGATCGCCGCGCTCTGTGGCGTTCTCATTCTGCCCGCGGTGTCGACCTCGCCGGCGGGAGCGCAGGTGCGGGTGGGCTCGACCTGGATCACCCAACCGGTCGCGCCCAGTCTGGACATTGTGGATCGGCAGCTTCGGCTCGATCTGGACGAGGCGATTGCGATCGCCCTGCAGAACAATCTCGGTCTGCTGGTGCAGCGCTACCAGCGGTCGCAGGCGCTGTTCCGGATCAATCAGGAGTACGGCCTCTACGACCTGGTGGTTGGGGTCAACGGCAACGTGAACAGCGACAGCCGTCCGTCCGCCTCCCAGCTTGACGGCGCCACCGTGACCAAGAACGAGACGATCACCGCGAACGTGGAGTTGCGGCAGCCAATCTCGTCCGGCGGCGATTTCACGATCAACTTCCAGAACAGCCGTTCCCAGTCGAACTCCCGCTTCTCCGACATCAACCCGAGTCTGCGGTCCAGCCTGGAGGTCGCCTTCAACCAGCCTCTGCTCAGGAACCGCGGCAAGGAGATCACGGAGCGCAATCTCGCGGTGGCGCGGCTGAACAGCGACATGAGCCTGGAAGATCTGGAGGTTCAGGTGGTCGACACGGTGCAGACCGTGGCAAACGGCTACTGGGCTCTGGTCGAAGCGCAGGAACAACTCAAGGTCGCGGAGGAGAGCCTCGCCCTGGCCGAGGAACTCCACGAGATGAACCGCATCCAGATCGAGGTGGGTACGCTGGCGCCGCTTGAACTCGTGCAGAGCGAGGCCGGTATCGCCACCCGGGAGGAGGAGATCATCCGGGTACAGGCGCAGATCCAGGACGCGGCGGATGAACTCAGACGGCTGCTCAATCTGGACGAGGATTCGTTCTGGGATCTGGAAATCCTGCCGACCACCTCGCCGGAGATCTCCCGCGTCGCCATCGACCTGGAGGCTTCGCTGAGCTGGGCGCTTGACCGGCGGTCCGAGATCGACCGGGAGGAGCTTCGGATCGCGTCCCTGTTGATCGACTCGGGTTTTCTGAAGAACCAGATGCGGCCCGACCTCAACCTGAGCGTGAGCTACGGGCGCAACGCGCTCGGCGGCGAGCGGATGACGTGCGAGCGGCCAGGTACGCCCAGCATCGCCGACCTGTTCTCTGAGTGCCCTGAGGAGTACGTCCGTACCGACTCGCTCGACTACTTCTCGACCCTGGGCCAGCTCTACACTGGCATCCTGGGACAGGTATTCGAGGGCTGGAACGTCGGCCTGAACTTCTCGAAGCCGCTCCAGAACCGGTCGGCCAAGGCGCAGAGCCGGATCGCCGAACTGGTGCTGGACCAGGGGCGGCTCGAACTCCAGGACGTCATGCTCTCGATCCGCACCGAAGTCCGTACCGCCTCCCGCGCGGTGGAGACCGCGGGCAAGCAGATCGACTCCGCTCGGGTGTCGCGAGAGCTGGCGGAGAAGAACCTCGACGCCGCCCAGAAGCGCTACGAGAACGGACTCTGGACGAGCTTCCAGGTGCTCGAGATCCAGGAGGATCTGACCGCTGCGAGAAGCCGCGAAGTCGCGGCCGTCACGGGCTACCGGCGGGCCTTGCTGGCCTACTTCAAGGCGATCGGCATGCTGCTCGACCAAGAGGGCATCGAACTCGTCGACGACGCCGAAGCCGACAGTTGACGCCGGAGAGCGGCGCTGGCGCCGGAGGTGGGAGTCGAACCCACACGCCCGTAGAGGGCGCAGGGTTGTTGGAGTCCCCGCAGGGGACCCCCTCAGTTGGGGTACTGGTGCCGGAGGTGGGAGTCGAACCCACACGCCCTTTTGGGGCGGGGGATTTTGAGTCCCCTGCGTCTGCCATTCCGCCACTCCGGCATGGAAATCCGCGCCCCTTGGGGGGGTGCCGCGGCGACGGTGGCGCAGAGTAGCACCGCCACGGTGCAACTTCCAGTGCTGGAACTGCAAAGTCCGCGTCTTCAAGGACTTAGAGCCGGCGGCTCTAACCAGGCGCAAATAGAGCGGGAACGGCTTGACGTTCTGAGCCCTCTCGGCTACAATCCGCGCCCGTTAACTGTGTGGCTATCCATCACTTAGAGATATCCAGAGCAGCAACTGGCGGCCGATCTCGGAACTGCATTCAAGGTTCCGGCGATGTTTGCCGAGGCGGGCAACTGTCACGTGTCTGAACGGGTTTCGTGCAAGGGGGTTCAGAGTGTTCCGAGTCGGTGAGAAGGTCGTATACCCCAACCACGGCGTGAGCTTGGTGGAACGGATCGCGCTGAGCGCCCCGGACGGCGGCGAGAAGCAAACCTACTACCACCTGCGGGTTCTGGGAAACGACTCGAAGGTGATGGTGCCCGAGGAGAATCTGGATCGGGTGGGCCTGCGGCGCCTGGCCAAGCCGCGAGAGATCAAGGACCTGCTGCGGTTGATCGAGGACGGCAACATCGACGTCTACAAGGACTGGAAGGGCCGCTACAAGCAGAACCTCGACAAGATGCGGACCGGTTCCCTGACTGACGCCGCCCAGGTGCTCAAGAACCTGCGCCTGGTGAGTCAGAAGAAGAGCCTGTCGTTTCGCGAGAAGAAGATGTACGAGAAGGCGCGGTACTTCATCGTCAGCGAGGTTCTGCACGTCAGAGAGGTCGGCGAAGAGGAAGCCGAGGTACTGGTCGAGAAGGCGCTCACGGGCAGCCTCGAGAAGATCTCCAAGGCCATGGCCAGTTGAGACTCTCGCGCCGCATCGCTCACTGCCTCTAAGGGCCAGGACATCCTGGATTCGACGGGCGGTCGGTTCAGCAGGGGAATTCCAGCCGCCGGGCTGATGTAGATCGTGACACGGCTCATCGTCATTCTGATTGCCCTGCTGGTGGCATGGATGTGGATCTCGCGGATCGTCCGCGGGCTGCTGCGCTCGCCACGAGCCGCGGAGGCGCGTTCTTTTCTGCGCCTGCTCCAGGTATTGCAACGATCCGCCGGCGGTACTCCCGGTACGGGCCGGACCGGCGCGAGGTCGGGTGCGCGCGGTACCGCCGGCAGTTCCCCGTTCGGGGCCTCCGAAGACGACTCCGGGGGGGCTCGCGGCCCCGGACGGCCAAGCGCACTGCTTCGGTGCCGGCGTTGCGGCGTTCACGTGCCTGAAGCTCAGTTGACCGCCGGCGTATGCGGCAATTGTGTCGAGGAGGACCGGGCCGGCCGTGAGGCTGCGCCGCAGAACGGAACGAAGTGAGTTCGGCGGCGCAGCCGCGGGATGCCGGGACCGGCGCCGCCGGAGGCGAGTACGCCGAGGTCGCGGTGCCGCTGCCGCTGCCGGATCCCCTGACCTACAGCGTGCCCAGGCGCTGGAGCAGCCTGGCCCGAGTCGGCGTCCGCGTGCGGGTACCCGTGGGCAAGCGGCGCCTGACAGGCTGGATCGTGGGCCTTCCGGCCCGCCCCCCGGCCGGCGTCGAAACACAACTGCGCCCGATTGAATCGGTTGTCGACCTGGAACCCGTTCTGCCGGACGACCTGATGGAGATGGCCCGTTTCGCCTCCTCCTACTACGCCGCGCCGATCGGCGAAGTACTGAGGGCCATGGTTCCCGGCCAGCTCACCGGCTGGGGTGACCAGCGCGCGGAACTCACCAACCGCGGTGCGCTCCACGATTGCCGCGACCCGCCGAGTCTGGCCCTGCAACGACTGCTCCTGGATCGGGGCCGGCTGAACCTGGCGACGATCTGGAACGAATTGGGGGAAGCGACGCTTTTCGACCGGATCGAGAGCTGGCGGGAGAGCGGTCGGATCAGGCTGTACGCACCCGGTAGCCGGAGTTCCCGCTACAGTGCGGCCGTCGAACTGCCGGCGGGGGACCGCGACACCCAGCTTCAGGCCTGCGGGCGATCTCCGGCGGGCCGCCTCGTGGTCGAGTATCTCGCGGAACTGAACCGGCCGGCGACGCTGGAGGAGCTCCGTGCCCAGACCGGTGCTTCGGCAGCCGTTGTTCGACGCCTGGCTCGACTTGGCGTTCTGCGCTCCTTTACCCAGATCGAGACGATGGATCTGGCCCGCCATCGCCTGGCTGGTGATGACGCCGCGGCGCCGATCGAACTGCGCCCTGATCAGGCCGTCGCCGCCGCCGAACTCGTGGCCGCGGTCCGGCGCCGGCGGTTCCAGCCGTGCTTCCTGGGCGGCATGACCGGATCCGGAAAGACCGAGGTCTACCTTCGAGCGGCTCGGGCGGCGGTCGAGGAGGACCGGTCCGTCATCGTTCTGGTGCCGGAGATCGCCCTGGTGCCGGCGCTCGCGCGGACGTTGAAGCAACGCTTCGGGGACCTGGTCGCGCTGTTGCACTCGAATCTCGGCAGCGCCGAGCGCCATCAGGAGTGGGAGCGCATCCGCGGCGGCGAGTGCCGGGTCGTCATCGGTTCTCGGTCGGCGGTCTTTGCTCCCGTTCAGAACCTGGGCCTGATCGTCGTCGACGAGGAGCAGGACACGGCCTACAAGCAGGACACGCGTCCGCGGTACAGCGGCCGGGATCTGGCCCTCGTGCGGGCCCGCTCGTGTTCGGCGGCCGCGGTGCTGGTCTCCGCGACACCGAGTCTGGAAACCCGCTTGAACGTCGAGCGCGGTCGGTATCGCCACCTCCGGCTCACCGCCAGGGTCGGCTCGGGTTCGCTTCCCGAACCGATCCTGGTCGACCTCCGCAAGGAGGCCGGGGGCCCCCGCCGGCCGGGGGACGTGATGTTCTCCGGGTCCCTGATCGACCAGATCACACACAGTCTGGAGCGGGGAGAGCAAGTGATCCTGCTGCGCAACCGGCGGGGCTACTCGCCGCAACTGCTGTGTCGCGCCTGCGGCGAGAACATGCCCTGCGAGGACTGTGGCTTGCCCAAGAGTTATCACCGCCGGGACGGAAGACTGATCTGCCACTACTGCGGCGCCCGTGAGGAAGTGCCGCGGCTCTGCCCGGGCTGCGGAGAGGACGCCCTTCAGCCGATCGGCGCCGGCACGGAGAGGGTGGAGGAGGAGGTCCTGGCGCGGTTTCCGGGGGCTGTCGTGGACGTGCTGGACCGGGACGCGACCCGGCGCGTCGGAGGCCCCGCTGCCGTCCTGGAGAGGTTTCGCAGCGGGGGTACACAGATCCTGATCGGCACCCAGATGGTTTCCAAGGGACACCACTTTCCGGACGTTGCACTCGCGGCGGTACTCACGGCGGACTCGTACCTCGGGTTCCCGGATTTTCGGGCCGCGGAGCGCAGCTACGCGCTGCTCACGCAGCTCGCCGGGCGGGCCGGTCGAGGCGAACGCCCGGGCCGGTTCGTGATCCAGACGTACCATCCGGACCACTATGCGATCCAGGCGGTACTGAACGGAGATGACGAGGCCTTTGCCAGCCAGGAGATGCGGTTTCGCCGGGTGTTCCACTATCCGCCTTTCACGCGTATGGTCCAGGTCGTGGTCCGTGATCGTGAACGTGAACGCGGTTGGGAACGGATCAGGGAGCTTGCAGGGGCCGCCCGGGCCCACGCGCTGGCCGCGGGCGTGCGCTTTTCGGGACCCGCACCGGCGCCGCTCGAGCGCCTCAAGGGACAGTGGCGGTTTCAGTTCCTGATGCGCTCCGCCAACGGCGCCGACGTGCGGCGGCTGGCCGGTGCCGTCGCGCCCGCTCCGGCTGCGGACCTTACCGTCGATGTTGACCCCCAGGACCTGATGTGACGATGGCGGAGCAGAGCGGCGGCCACCGCGAAGAGACGGTCGAGTGGGTGGAAAAGCCTGTTCCCGATTCCACCGCACGACTCCTGGAAGCGGGATACGGGCTGCTTGCGGCTCCGCTCGCCCGCAGGGGGGTGCAGACGGAGGCGGAGGCTGAGACCTTCCTCAAACCCCACCGCCGCGGCTTGCACGACCCGTTCCTGCTGAAAGGGATGGAGGAGGCGGCCGAGAGGGTGCTTGCCGTCTGCCGCGACCGCGGCACCGTCGCCGTAGTGGGGGACTACGACGTCGACGGAGTGAGCGCCTGTGCGCTGCTCACCGCCGTACTGCGCGCCCTGGGCGCCGATGTCGTTCCGATCCTGCCGAACCGGTTGACGGAGGGATACGGCTTTCAGGTCCTTCAGGTCGAGAAGGCGAAGCGCGCAGGCGCCTCGCTGATCGTCACGGTGGACTGCGGTACGACCTCGAACGAGGCGGTGGAGGAGGCGATCAGGCAGGGAATGGACGTGGTCGTGACCGATCATCACGTCGCCGGAAGCGATTTTCCGTCCCAGGCGATCCAGGTCAATCCTCAGCAGGATGGCTGTACATATCCCTTCCGCCACCTTTGCGGCGCCGGACTTGCGTTCAAGCTGGCGCAGGCCGTCTTTCGCCGGAGCGGCCGCGAGGAACCGCTGGCTGCGCTGTTGCGCGTGGCGTGCCTCGGGACGATCGCGGATGTGGTGCCCCTGGTGGGCGAGAACCGCGTCATCGCCGCGCTCGGCTTGCAGGCGCTGTCGAAGTCACGGTCGCCGGGGCTCCAGGCCCTGATGCGCGTCGCTCGCATCGAGGGCGCGGTGTCGTCCACGGAAGTCGCCTTTCGGCTGGGGCCGAGGCTCAATGCTGCCGGCCGGCTGGCCAGTGCCGATCTGGCGCTACGCCTGCTGCTGACCCGGGACAAGGCCGAGGCGGACCGTCTCGCGGGGGAACTCGACTCTCTGAACCGCCAGCGGCAGGGCGAAGAACGGCGGGTGGTAGACGAGGCCACCGAGGTGTTCTCGGCCGGCGGGAGGAGGCCCGGGATCCTCATGGCCTGGAGTCAGGAATGGCATCGGGGCGTCGTCGGCATTGCCGCCGGGCGCCTTGCACGCGAGTTCCATCGTCCGGTGATCCTGCTGGGAGTCGATGGCGAGATGGGCACCGGCTCGGGTCGCAGCATCCCCGGTGTCGATCTCCACTCCTTCATGACCGGTTTCGAGGCGCGGATGGAGCGGTTCGGAGGGCATCCCCAGGCCATCGGCCTGTCGGTGGGCGTCTCCGAACTGCCGGCTCTGAGGGCCGAGATGGAGGAGGCTGCCGATTGGGCGCCTGAGGTGCTCGTGCGGAGGCGGGAGTATGAGCTGAACCTGTCTCCGGAACAGGTCGAGCCGGGTCTGTTCCGCGAGCTGTCGCAGTTGGAGCCGCACGGTGAAGGGAATCGCCGGCCGCTGATCCGGCTCGGACCGCTGGAGCGGAGCGGTCCGGTGCGTGAGTTCGGCAAGGACCACGTCAAACTGCGTGTCAAGCGCGGGGGAAGTCGGGGTTCCGATTCCGGGCGACCCGTGCAGTTGCTCGGCTGGGGCTGGCGGAAACGGCTGCCCGACCTCGACGGACTCTTCGAGGTACTCGGAGCGCTGGAATGGGATACGTACGCCGGCGGTCCCGTAGTCAGGGTCGAGGACGCGAGGCGACTTGCGCGCGGATCGGGGACCGGAACCGACAGTGCCAAGTAGACTTGGCCCATGAATACGGAGACGCCGCCCGGGCCCGACGAGGCATCCCCTTCGCCCGAATTCGAGCCGCGCCAGGATTCCGTCTACCGGCCTGGTGGGAGGAAGGATGCGCGCTTCGGACGGCGGCGGCAAGTCCGCACGCGGCTTGTGAGGGCGTTCCTGCTCGTGGTGCTGATTGCCGGCGTCGGCGGGTTGGCCTCGGTCTTCCTGAGTGGACGGCAGGAGAGCACGGCCGTCGTCGCCGACGAGGGGACCGAGGAGGCTACGGGTGCGGACGAGGCCGCGGTCCGGGGCGAAGAGACGGTCCAGATCAGCGCTGAGCAGTTCGAATCGACGCTCGAGCGTGAAGGCGTGGAGGTGTTCCGCATTCGGGGGGCCCGCACGAGTTCCGACGACCAGGGCAACGTGCTGCTGAAGGAGGTCGAGGTCGACTATCCGCGCGGCGATGACCACTACCGCCTGCACGCCGATGGCGCGACCTACAACGAGGTCACGCAGGCGACCCATCTGGAGGGCGCGGTGTCGCTGGAGGGCACGAACGGACTCGTTGTCGACACGGACTGGATGGATCTCGCCGAGGGCGGCATGGTTCTGACGGCGGCCGACGACAGCGGGTTCACGTTCGAAGGCATCACCGCGGTCGGCGACGGCTTGCGGGTCGACTTCCGTCGGGAAGTGGCGAACCTCACGGGTGGAGTCCGGGTGACCGGTGCCGCGGCAACGAGCGAGACGGGCGATTCACCGCGGCCGCTGTCCCTGAGCGCCGAGACGCTGGAGTATCGATGGCGTGAGGGACGGATGAGGGCGACCGGCGGCGCCGCGATGGAGTTCGGCGAGTCGCCCCAGCCGCTGTCCCTGACCGGCGAGACGCTGGAGTACCGCTGGAGCGAGGGGACCCTGACCGCCCGGGGCGGAACCACGACGCGGTTCGGCGACCTGAACCTCGCCGCGCGTTCACTGACGCTCGCCTTGCCCCAGGAAGCCGGCGATGCGCCGACCGCACTCGAGGCTCGTGGGGAAGTTCTGCTGCAGGCGCCTCTCGGAAGTGGCGGGCTCAGGACGGAGGATGGCGGGATGGACGTGGAAGGCGCGACGCTGCTTCTGATCGGCGAGGCGCTGGACGTTGGATTCGACCCCAATCAACTCCCGAGCCGGCTGCTCTTGAGCGGTCCGAACAGGGGCGGCCCCGCCGTGCTGCGAATCGACTATGCGGATGGGTCCCGGCGCCGGGTTCGGGCACAGGTGCTTGCCTTCACCTTCGTCGACGGCGTGCCGTCCGAGTTCGAGTCGCGCGGGCGCGTCGTGCTCGACGAGCAGGTTCCAGAGCGGAGACAACCTCTGCGAGTCGCTTCGAGCAGGGTCGCCAATGGCCGTTTCGACAGCGACGGCGCTCTGACGGAGTTGGTCCTGGAAGGCAGGGTCGAACTGACGGATCGGCGCCGCGATCCGGTCCGTGCGCTCGCGGACCGCGCCGAGATCGATCCCTCGACCGGGCGGGTCGAGTTCTTCGGGCAACCGGCGAAGCTCATCCTCGCCGCAGGGGAACTCGAAGCACCCCGCACCGTGTTCGACCAGACAGCGGCCTGCTCCGAAGCGAGTGGGGGCGTGGCGATCACCTTTCGGGGCGCGGACGAAGACGGAAGAGGCGCTCTGCCCCTTGCCGGCTCAGCGCCGGCCGATGGTCCGTCGACGATCAGATCGCAGGAGGCCCTGCTCTGCGACGAGGACGGCAGCCTGTTCCGGGGAGAAGTTCAGGCGCTTGTCGGTGAGTACGATCTGGCGGCCGCACAGCTCCGGGTCAGCGGGGATCGCAAGCGTCTCTTGGCGAGCGGCAACGTCCGCACGACCTGGCGCGAGGCGCCGGCGCTCGCGCCGACGGACGCGGGAGAGTCGGAGGTCGACGCCCCTTCCGAGGAGTGGCTGGTGGTTTCGGAGCGGCTGAGCTTCTCCGAGGACGACGGCGAGTTGCGCTACAGCGGCGGGACCTCGGCCGCCCTGGGAGACCAGCGCCTGAGCTGCGACGAGTTGACGGTCGAGACAGCGGCTGCGAACGGCGATTCGGAGGATGTCCAGACGCGGGCGCTGTACTGCCTGGGGAACGCTCGACTCGAGGATGCCGCCCAGGACCTGTCGGCCGACGCCGACCGGGTCGTGTATGTGGTAGCGGATCGCCTGATCCGGCTCACCGGCGGCGTCGTCATCCACAAGGGAGGGGATCTCCTGAGAGGGTCGCGCCTGATCTACTGGCTCGATGAGGGCCGCTACGAGATGGGGCCGTCCGGCAGCGCGGCTGCCGGCGCCGGCACCCCGTGACCGAGCGGCCGGAATCAGGCCATCGCATCCGCACGCAGGATGTGCGGAAGGTCTATCGGGGGCGCCCAGTCGTCCAGGACGTGTCGGTCGAGGTCGGCCAGGGCGAAGTCGTGGGTCTGCTCGGACCGAACGGCGCCGGCAAGACGACCACGTTCTACATGGTCGTGGGCTTGACTCGACCGGACGCCGGCCGCGTCTTCCTCGATGACGTCGACATCACCGACCTTCCCATGTACCTGCGCGCGCAGCAGGGCATCAGCTACCTGCCGCAGGAACCCTCGGTGTTTCGGCGTCTTTCGGTCGAAGGCAACCTGCGGGCGGTGTTCGAGACGCTCGGCCTGGGCCGCGCCGAGCAGCGCCGCCGGATCAACCAGTTGACCTCCGACTTCGATCTCGTAGCTGTACGGCGCTCGAAGGGGAACCAGCTTTCCGGGGGCGAGCGGCGCCGGCTCGAGATTGCCCGCGCGCTCGCGATCAGTCCCAGCTTCATCCTTCTCGACGAACCGTTCGCCGGCATCGATCCGATCGCGGTACTCGACATCCAGGCGATCATCCGGCAGCTTCGTGACATGGGCATCGGCATTCTGATCACGGATCACAACGTGCGGGAGACCCTCAAGATCACGGACCGCGCCTACATCATCAACGACGGCAGGATCCTGCGCACAGGGACACCGGCGGAACTCTCGGCCGACCCGACGGTCCGGAAGATCTACCTCGGCGCCGAGTTCACGCTCTAGCAGCTCAAGGTGATAGCGTCACCTTGGCATTGGTTTTGCTGGAACGCCGTTGGCGCGCGGCCAGACACCGAGCGCGGTGACACGGTGCGACGGCTTCGAGCGGGACCGGCCTGGCCCCAGGAACCGCTGCCGTTCGAACGCGATCATGGTGCTCCAACAGAGGCTCTCGCTCAAGCTGGCCCAACGGCTGGTGATGACGCCGGCGTTGCAGCAGGCGATCAAGCTGCTGCAGATGACCCGCCTCGAGCTCGAGGGCGTGCTCAACCAGGAAATCGTCGAGAACCCGATGCTCGAGGATGGCCGCGAGGATGGCGAGGACGGCGAAAACGAGGATCCCGAAGAGGCAACTTCCGCGGAGACTGCCGAAACGACGGACGTCGATGCTCCCGCGGCGCCGGGCGACGAGACGGCGAAGTTGAACGGCGCTGAGGAAGGCGCGGAGGTTGACACTCCCGACCCCGCGGCCGCGGACGAGCCTTCGATGGGAGACATCGACCTCGACGCGTACTTCAACGACTACCTCGGGTCTGACTCGACGGTCGCGAACACCTTCGAGAGCCGGGAGATTTGGCGGTTCGAGAACAGCATCAGCCGCGAGCCGGACCTCTACGACCATCTGCTCTGGCAGTTGCGCATGTCAGACGCATCGCCGCTCCTGCGGGAGGTCGCCGAGTTGGTGATCGGCAATGTCGACGCGGAGGGCTTCCTGCGGGCGTCGGTCGAGGAGATTCGAGTCCTGGGCGCCGAGGAATGGGAGGCGAAGCGTTACCGCTCCGAGGTCGCCAGGGCTCTGGAGATGGACGAGGCGCTGAGTACCGGCGAGCAGCACAACGGCGGCGCGCCCTCAGTTCCAGAAGTGCAGGTTCCGGAGTTGGCGCCCGGTCCGGTTCCGGTTCCCGGATATCGTCTCGAGCTGGTGGAGCGGGCGCTGGAGTTGGTCCGGAGTTTCGATCCGCCCGGCGTCGCCTGGCACTCGTTGCGGGAGTGTCTGCTGGCGCAACTCAAGGCAAAGAGCGCCACGGAGGGGCTGGCCTACCGCATCGTCGACGAATGTTGGGCGCCGTTCACTCGGCGGCAGTTCCGGCTCATCGCGCGCCGCTTGCGTACTCCGTTGGCGCAACTCGAGGCGCCGGTCGAAGAGATCAAGGCGCTTGAAGTGCGACCGGGCCGGCAGTTCTCGAATGAGCGCGTAGAGTACGTCGAGCCCGACGTGGTCGCGCTCAAGACTGGTGGCGAGTGGGCGATCCAGTTGAACGACGACGGCCTGCCCAAGTTGCGGATCAGCGGCGCCTACCGCAGCATGCTGCGACGAATGCAGCGGGACGGCAACCAGGCGGAGGCGCGGGACTTCCTCAAGGACAAGATGCGTTCGGCGATGTGGCTCATCAAGAGCCTTGACCAGCGTCAGAGAACGATCTACAAGGTCGCGGACTCCATTCTGCGGCAGCAGCGGAGGTTCTTCGACCACGGTCTCGACGAGCTGCGGCCCATGGTGCTGCGTGACGTGGCCGACGACATCGGCATGCACGAGTCGACGGTGAGCCGCGTGGTGTCCAACAAGTACATTCACACGCCGCGCGGCCTGTTTGCGATGAAGTTCTTCTTCCACAGCGGCATCGACCGCCACCGGGGCGGAGAGATCTCCTCGTTGACGGTGAAACGCATGCTGAGCGACCTGATCGGCGACGAGGACGGTCACCGGCCGCTATCGGATTCGGCGCTGACACGTGAGCTGCAGCAGGACGGCATTAACATCGCCCGGCGAACTGTCGCCAAGTACCGGGATGAACTCGGTATTCCGTCCTCGACCGATCGCAGACAGATTTTCTGAGACAGGGGCACAAGGGGGGACCGCCGAACCAAGATGGATCTGTCAAGTCTGGCGAAGCCGCAACTGATCTTCTCCAATGTCGAGGCCACGAGCCGCGACGGCGCACTGCGAACTCTGACCGAGCGGATCTGCCGTGTCCTCGGCCTCGCGGACCCGGATGAGGTCCTGTCCGCCCTGCGGGAGCGGGAGGAGTTGGGCTCGACGGCCGTGGGCGGCGGCATGGCGATTCCGCACGGACGGATCCGCGGTCTGCGGGACATCGTGCTGGCGGTAGCGGTGTCGAAGCACGGTGTCGACTACGGCGCCGATGACGGCGTTCCGGTCCGGTTCTTCTTCGTTCTGCTTTCTCCCCGCGAGAACGCCGGCAGTCACCTCAAGGCCCTGGCAGCCATTTCCGAGTGGGTGAGCAGCGGCGGCCGCGAGCGCCTGCGCAGGGTGTCCAGACCGCAGGAGATCTACGAGCTGCTTTGCGCCAACGGGCGTGTCTGAGTTGCCAGTCCGTCTGTTCGTGATCACCGGCCTTTCGGGCTCGGGCAAGAGCACGGTTGCCCGGTGCTTCGAGGACCTCGGTCATCACTGCATCGACAACCTGCCTCTGCCTCTGCTGAGGCACCTTGTCCGCGAGCCGGCCACGGCCGCACCGGGATTCGAGGCGATCGTGCTGGTCACGGACCTGCGCACTCCCGGCCTCGCGGAGGAACTGCCGCGCCTGCTCGACGAAGCGGATCCGGACCTGGTCGAGCCGGTGCTGATCTTTCTCGACAGCTCCGAGGACGTGCTGGTCCGGAGGTACTCCGAGACCCGGCGACGGCATCCCCTGACGGCTGAGGGGGAGCGCGTGATCGACGGCATTCGGCGCGAGCGGGAGATGCTCCTGGAGCTTCGCGGGCGCGCCTCGCGCGTGTTCGACACCACGGATTTGACGATCCATGAACTCCGGGCCGCGATCTACAACGAGTTCGCCTCAAGCGATGCGGGTGGTCTGACCGTCAACATCGTCAGTTTCGGCTTCAAGTTCGGCGTCCCTGCGGGTGTCGACCTGATGTTCGATGTCCGGTTCTTGCCGAACCCGTACTTCGTCGCCGAACTGCGAGAGAAGCCGGGGACCGACCCGGCGGTTCAGGGCTTCCTGCACGAACACGAGGCTTTCGGTGAACTGGTCGACCGGCTGGACAGCCTTCTGGCCTATCTCCTGCCGAGATTCCGGGACGAGAACCGGAGCTACCTGACCGTCGGCATCGGCTGTACCGGCGGGCGGCACCGGTCGGTCGCGGTCTCGGAAGCCGTGGCGGACCGGCTCGCCGCCGGCGCCTGGCAAATCCGTTTGCAGCACCGGGACGTGGAGCGTCACGGGTCGCGGGCGGCGAGCGCGCCGTGACCGTCCCGGTGCTCATCGTTTCGCACGGTGAACTCGCCCAGCGATTGCTCGACTCCGCGCGTGCCATTTCCGGCCAGGATCGCGACACCTGTCCGGTACCGGTCTACGCGCTCTGCGTCGACTGGTGCGCCGACGCCGCCGAGGCAGCGGACCTCATCGAGGCGAGGGTCCGGCGGCTCGAGGAGCAACACGAAGCGGGCGTTCTGATCCTGACCGAGATGTTCGGTGACACGCCCTCCAACTGTGCGCTGCGGGCGTCGGGAGTAGCGAACGCCGCGGTCGTGACAGGCGTCAACCTGCCGATGGTGCTCAGCCTCTGCTGCGAAGCGCCGGATCTCGACCTGCCGGACCTGGCGGACTGGATCTGGAGCAATGGACGCAAGAGCATCCAGCTCGCCGCGAGCGGCTGTTCGCAGGAGTCGAAGTGATGGAACGAGTGGTCGAGGTTGTCAACGAGCTGGGCCTGCACGCGCGCGCGGCCGCCAGGCTGGTGCAGACGGCAAAGCAGTTCCGGTCCGACGTCGTGTTGCGAGTGGGCGGCCGCGAGACCGAGGCGCGGAGCATCCTCGGGGTCTTGCTGCTGGGGGCCGGACGGGGCGCCAGGTTGACCGTTCGCTGCCTGGGTGAGGACGAGCGGGTCGCAATGGCGGCGGTCTGCGACCTGATAGAGACCCGGTTCGGCGAGGATTCATGAACAGACCGGACACCACGAAACCGCAGGAGACCCTTCAGGGGGCCGGCGCCGCGCCGGGTGTCGCGATCGGCCCCGCGGTCTGCCTTCGCGGCCACGGTGTCGAGGTGCTCCGGGTAACGATCCGGAAGGGCGGCCTGGACCGCGAGGTCGAGCGTTTCGGCGCGGCCGTACGCACGGTGGAGGCGGAACTCGAGGCCACCGAGAGCCGGATCGCCGAGACCTTCGGCAGCGACCTGGCCTCCATCTTCCATGCCCACTCGGTGATCCTGCGAGATTCGTCCTTCGCCCGCCGCATCGATCAGATGATTCGCCGCGATGGGGTCAATGCGGAGTGGGCGGTACAGGCCGTGGCCGACGACCTTGGCGAGAAGTTCGCCCAGGTCAAGAGCCAGCACCTGCGCGAACGGGGCGAGGACCTTCGCGACGTCACCCGCTACCTTCTCCGGGCGCTGGCAGGGAAGAGATCTTCGCCGGGCGGCGGCGAGGACTTCGACGGCAACGTGGTCGTCGTCAGTCATGAGTTGACACCGGACGAGGTATTGCGCCTGGGACGCCGCGGGGCGGTGGGATTCGCGATCGAGGTCGGCGGCGCCAACTCGCACACCGCCATCGTTGCGCGTGCGCTGGACGTCCCGTTGGTGACCGGCATCGTGGACATCACGAACCGCGTTGCCGACGATGACCCCGTGATCGTGGATGGGGAAGAGGGATGTCTGACTCTCCATCCCACGCCGGAGACGCTGGACCAGCACCGCAACCTTCAACGCCGACGGCGGCGCCACGAGGAGGCGCAGTCGACTGCGGCCAGAGATCTGGCGGCCCGAACCGTCGACGGGGCGGAGGTCGAGCTGCTGGCCAACGTGGAGTTGCCCGAGGAACTGGACGACGTGCGGCGGTTCGGCGCCTCCGGCATCGGCCTCTACCGAAGCGAGTTCCTCTATCTCGAGAAGAGCCCCGAGCTGCCCTCTGAGGAAGAGCAGGTGGCCGTGATCCGGCAGCTCCTGGAGACGTTGGCGCCCCAGCCGGTCGTGGTGCGGACCTTCGACCTCGGCGGCGACAAGGTGGCGCGCGGCCTGGTGCCGCGGGACGAGGAGAACCCGGTGCTGGGTCAGCGCGGCATTCGACTGACCCTGGCGCGCCCGGATGTGTTCCGCGTCCAGTTGCGCGCCCTGTTCCGCGCCGCGCCCTTCGGCAACCTGCGCATCATGGCCCCGATGGTGACCACGGTCGATGAGATCCGGGCGTTGCGCCGTCTTTGCGACGAGGTTTGCGCCGAACTCGAGGCCGAGGGCGCCGAGTACCGGCGGGATGTGGAGCTTGGCGCCATGGTGGAGGTGCCGGCGGCGGTGATGATCGCCCGCCAACTCGCGGCCGAAGTTGACTTTCTCTCCATTGGCACGAACGACCTGATCCAGTACGCGCTGGCGGTCGATCGGACGAACCAACACGTGGCGGGCCTCTATCAACCCCTGCATCCCGCCGTCCTGAGCATGATTCAGCTCGTGGTCGAGGCGGGCCGGAGGCAACGGGTTCCAGTGGCGCTGTGCGGCGAGATGGCGGCAAGCCCCGAGTGGGCGCCGCTCATGCTCGGTCTGGGCCTGCGGCAGCTTTCGATGAGTCCCCGGGGCATTCCCAGCGTCAAGGAGGTCGTGCGTTCGCTCGATATCAGCGACGCGGAAGAACTCGCACGCCGGTGCGTCACCGCGTCGACGGCGGAGGAGGTCGAGAGCCTGCTCGCCGCATCCGGCGCGAGCGCCGCGCACCGGCGCGCGGCGCTCCATACCGGGTAGTAGCTAGTAGTCTCCGCGCCGTGGAGCGGTTCTACATCGAGACCTGGGGCTGCCAGATGAACGAGCTGGACAGCCAGCGCATGGCCGGCCAGTTGATGCAGCAGGGCCTCGTGCCGACGCGTGAGCTGCGGCAGGCGGACTTGATCCTTCTGAACTCGTGCTCGGTGCGCGAGAAGGCCGCTCAGAAGTCCTACTCCCGACTGGGGGAGTACCGGCTGCTGAAGCGGGAACGGACGAATCTCCGAATCGGCTTCTGCGGCTGCGTGGCGCAGCAGGAGGGCGAAGATGCCCTGCGGCGCATCCCCGACATCGACTTCGTCGTCGGTACCGGCCGGGTCGGCGAACTCGGGTCGGTTCTCGAGCGCAGCCGCCGCGGCGAGCGCGTCCTGGCGGTCGGGTTTCCCGAGGAGCGGCCGTACGACTTCGAGGCGATCAGCCGGGACGGCGCCCACAAGGGGATGGTCACGATCATCGAGGGCTGCAACAAGCGCTGCACGTTCTGCGTTGTGCCGAACACCCGGGGACCCGAACGGTGCCGGCCGATGGCGGAGATTCTGAGCGAGATCGAGCACCTCGTCGACTACGGTTTCCTTGAAGTGGAGCTGCTCGGCCAGACCGTGAACCACTGGCGAGAGCCGGCGCCGCCCCTGGGTAGCGGCCGGGACCTGGACTTCGCCGATCTGTTGAACGCGGCGGCCGTGCTGCCCGGGCTGGAGCGGTTGCGTTTCGTGACCTCCTACCCGCGGGATTTCACCGACGCGATGATCGCGGCCGTAGCCACCCACGCCAACATTTCGCCCTACCTGCACCTGCCGGTTCAGTCGGGTTCGAACCGGGTTCTGCGGCGCATGGGACGCGGCTATACGGTGGAGGAGTACCTCAGCCTGGTCGACCGGTTGCGCGCCGCTCGCGACGGTTTGGCCCTGTCCACCGATCTGATCGTCGGCTTTCCGGGCGAGACCGAGGAGGACTTCAAGCGCACCCTGGATCTGGTCGAGCGCGTCCGTTTCGCGTCCGTGTTCGCGTTCAAGTACAGCCCCAGGCCCAATACGGCCGCCATCCGGTTGCCCGCCGCGGACGAGGTGCCCCGGGAAGTCGCCGACGAGCGGCTCCAGCGCGTGTTTGCGGCCCAGTCGGTCATTCAGCGCGAGCTGAACAAGGAACTGGTGGGAAGAAAGTTCGACCTTCTGGTCACCGGCTGGAGCAGACGCCCGGGCTACCAGGCCGGGCGAACGGACTGTCACCGGATCGTCCACTTCCCGGTCGAAGGGGCGCCGATCCAAGCCGGGACATTGGCGCGCATCCGGACTCTGGAGGCCTACGACCATTCCCTGCTCGGTCAACTGGTGGACTAGCAGCTTGCGCGAAAAAAAACTCGCCGTACTCCATCTGGTATTGGCCTGGACTTGAAGGCGCAACCCGTTGTGCGGCGAAGTGTCGAATTTCTTTCTACGGCGCAAGCTCATAGGATGCCGGGAATGGCGACGGACAGCGGCAGGGACCCGGCGGCACGGGAGGACAGGGTGGATCGGAAGATCCCGGCCGAAGTCCACGGCCTGATGATGGAGCCGAACTCCAACCAGCCGATCGTGATTCTGCGTCTGCACGAGAAGGACGCGAACGAGAGTTCGGTCGTCCCGATCTGGATCGGCATCTTCGAAGCCGGAGCGATTCAACTCGCCATCGAGGGCAAGGATCCGGGCCGGCCGATGACCCACGACCTGTTGAAGAACGCTCTTGACCTGGTCGGGGCCGAGGTGATCGAGGTCGTCGTGCGGGCAATCGAGGGCAATACCTTCCTGGCGGTGGTCGAACTCGTCGAGCGGACCGGGGAGCATCGGTTCCTCGACGCACGGCCGAGCGACGCGATCGCACTCGCTCTGCGTGCCGGGGCGCCGCTCTTCGTGCGGCAGTCGGTAGCTGATCTCGCCCGCGTCAAACAGCAGACGACGAAGGGCGAAGCGACCGAAGCGCCCACTGCCGGCATGGACGAACAGAAGATGAAGGAGTGGCTCGAAGAGCTCGACCCGAAGGCACTTGGCAAGTACGAGATGTAGCTGGGCGCGGTAGATGAACATCCGAATGGTCCCTCTTTCCCGGATCGAGCCGGACCCCGATCAACCCAGGCAGCGGCTCGATGGCCTGGAGGAGTTGACCGCTTCGATCCGGACGAAGGGCGTCCTGGAGCCGATCCTGGCGCGGCCGCTTCCTCCAGCCGATCTCGCCGGCGCGGGAGTGCAACGGTACCGGATCATTTCCGGCGAGCGACGTTTTCGTGCCGCTCAGCGGGCCGGGATCGACGAGGTTCCGTTGATCGAGATGGACGTTTCTCGCAGCGAGGCGCTCGAGATCGCTCTGGTCGAGAACCTTCAGCGGGTCGACCTGACGCCACTCGAGGAAGCTGACGGCTTGAGCGCACTGGTTGAGGAGCACGGCAACACCCACGAACAGATCGCCGCGGCCCTCGGCCGCTCCCGGGTCAGTGTGACCGAGTCCCTGGCCTTGCTCCGATTGCCCAGGGCCGTTCGCGACAGGGCGATCGCGCTGGGGGTTTCGGCGAGGAAGTCGATCCTCCTCGAGGTTCTGAAGCTGGCCTCGGAGAGCGAGATGATCGAGATGCTCGAGCGCATTGCCGAACTCGGTCTCAAACGAGCCGATGTGCGCAGCGAAGTGCGGGCGCGGCGATCCGATCCGGAACCGGAAGAGAGCCCGAAGAAGGCCGGGGAGTCCACCGCCGCGGGCGTGGCGAGCGCGAAACCGCATGTGTTCCGCTTCCAGGCCTCCGACGAGCGCTACAGCGTCTCTCTGAGCTTCCGGCAGAGCGTCGTCGAGGAGGACGATCTGATCCGGGCCCTCGAGGAGCTCCTCGAAGCGCTCCGGCGGCAACGGGACGCGACGGCGATCTAGTAGCCGTCGGTGTCGACTTTGACGGGAGGCACACCCCGGAGGCCCCGGGCGCTGCTCGATATGGGGCCCGCGTCGCCGCAGATGGCGTCTGATAATGTCCATTATGTCAACTCCATGCACCAGGGCGCCGAGCAACAACCGCGGAAGGCGGCGCTCGTGACATTCGGGCTAGCCGACCCATAACGGCTTCCGATCGGTCAGAATCGACTTGGCATGTTCCGCCTCCTCGACCGCTACCTCCTGCGCGAGACGATCGGCCCACTCAGCCTGGGCCTTCTCGTGTTCACGTTCCTCGCCCTGCTGCAGAAGCTCTTCCAGTTCGCGGAACTGATCATCGAGCGCGACGTGGAGGTTCGGGTCGTGCTCCAGCTCCTGGCCTACACGCTGCCGCAGATGATCGTCCTGACGATTCCGATGGCGTTCCTGTTCGCCATCCTGCTGGCCATCGGCCGGATGGCTGCCGACAGCGAGCTGGTCGCCATGCGGGCCTCGGGGATCAGCCTGTTCTCGGTCTACCGGCCGATCCTGCTCATGAGTCTGCTGCTGGCTGCGGTGACCACGTACCTGATGACCGTCACTCTGCCGGCGGGCAACAAGGCCATAAGCGAACTGCAGTTGGCGATCCTCAAGCGGAACGTGAACCAGCAGGTCAAGCCCAGGGTGTTCTACGACGGCCTCCAGGAGCGCGTGCTCTACGTCTTCGAGTCGGCCGAGAACGAGGATGGCTGGCGCGGCGTGTTCCTGGCCGATGCGGTTCCAGGTCCCGAACAGCAGGTGATCGTCGGCGAGACCGGGGGTATCAACGTGACTCCGGGGAACGGTCGTCCCCCGGTCCTGATGTTCGGTCTCGCCGATGTGCATGAGGTGGACACGAACGATCCCAGCACGTATCGGCTGCAGCGTCTCCGGGACGCGAGCATCGTGATCGAGGACCGCCACTTCCGGCGCAACGAGGGGCTGGTGCTGGACAAGGGTGTGCGTTCCATGACCCTCCCGGAGTTGGTCCGGCGCGCCGAAGAACCTGGGCTTGCCGACGATGCGCGCAACCAGGCCCTGGTCGAGATCCACAAGAAGTTCGCGATTCCGGGGGCCTGCCTCGTGTTCGGCCTCTACGGGATTCCGCTCGGCTTCCGGAACCGCCGCACCGGGCGGTCCTCGGGGTTTCTGATCTCGGTCACGATGTTCCTCTTCTACTACGTGATGCTGGGTAACGGAGAGGAAGCGGCTGTGAACGGCCAGGTCCCGCCCTGGCTGGCGATGTGGGCGCCAAACCTGCTCCTCCTCGTTCTCGGCGCGTTTCTGCTCTGGCGCAGAAACCGGGACAAGGGCCTGATGATCGGTGCGGTCGACCGTTACCTGCGGGAGCACTTGTGGCGACGCATCCTGCGTCTCGGCCGAAGGAGGAATGTCAGGGGACGCCGGAGGCGGGCGCTCGAGGATCGTCTCGCGCGTGCGCAGTCGCTCGCGTCGGGCGGCGCCCCCACCCGGCCCCGGCTGCGGCTGCGGATCGAACCGGTCAGCCTTCGCTTTCCGGGAGTCATGGATCGCTACATCTTCGGCGTCTTCGTGCGCGTCTTCCTGGTTGCGGTCGTCGCGGCTCTCGCCGTGTACATCGTGTCGGACTTCACCCAGCTCATCGACGAGATGTTCAGGAACAACGTCTCATCGAGCGTCTTCGCGGTCTACTACCTCTATCTCTCGCTGCAGATCTTCTACGATGTGGCGCCGGTCCTCGTCCTGGTCACCACCCTGGTCACTTTCGGCCTCCTTTCGCAGCGCAACGAGGTCGTGGCCGCCAAGGCCCTCGGCTTCAGCCTGTTCCGGCTGGCGATGCCGGCCCTGGTCGCGGCGGCCGGGATCGCCCTGCTCAGCGCGGCCCTCGAGAACTCGGTGCTGCCGGCTTCCAACGCCAAGGTCGCCGAGTTGAAAGACCGGATCCGAGGCAATGCGGGCCCGATCAAGAGCTACCACAGCGCCGATCGCCAATGGCGCTACGCGCAGGACGACGCGGGCGGCGGCTACATCTACAACTACCGACACTACGATGCCGCCCGCCAGACCCTGCAGCGCCTGCAAGTGTTCCGCTTCGACCCCGAACACCGGCTGATCGGCCGCCTGTACGCTGCCGCTGCGCGGTACGTGCAGGGCAGCGAGGAGGACACTGGCGGTTGGCAGTTGGTCGACGCCTGGGTCCGGGAGTTCGACGGTCTCACGACCACCAACAGCAGCCGGTTCGCGGGACCTCAACCGGTCGATCTACCCGAGGAACCCGAGTTCTTCGACACCGAGGTCAAGTACGCCGACCAGATGAACCGTCGCGAACTCAGGCGGCACGTCCAGGACCTGATGGCAGCCGGCAATGCCGTGCCGGAACTCCAGATGCAGCTTCACAACAAGACCGCGCTGCCCGTCGTCTGCCTGGTGATGGGCCTGGTCGCGCTGCCCTTCGCCTTCCGGCTCGGTCGCCAGGGCGCGCTCTACGGAATCGGCATCTCGATCATGCTCGGGATCGTGTACTACACCGTGATCAGCGTGTTCGTGACCCTCGGCCAGTCGGAGGCTCTGCCCCCCCTGGTTGCTGCCTGGAGCCCGAACGCGCTGTTCGGGACGCTGGCGCTCTACCTGTTCCTCGGCGTGCGCACCTGACGGTCCGCAGCCGGAACGCCGGGCTGCTCTGTTACGCGACGCCCCGACGGAGCGTGGCCGCACGATCGGTCCGTTCCCAGGGGAACTCCGATCGGCCGAAATGGCCGTAGGCCGCGGTCTGCAGGTAGCGCGGCTGACGCAGATCGAGCTCCTCGATGATCGCTTGGGGCTGCAGCGGGAACTCACTCCGTACGAGTTCCTCGAGAAAGCGATCCGAAACTTCGTCCCGCGCGGTACCGAACGAATCGACGTGCACCGACACGGGCGCCGCTACACCGATGGCGTAGGCCAACTGGACCTCCAGGCGATCCGCCATGCCTGCGGCGACGAGGTTCTTCGCCGCGTAACGCGCCATGTAGCTCGCTGAGCGGTCCACTTTTGTCGGGTCCTTGCCTGAGAAAGCGCCACCGCCATGGTGGCCGACGCCACCATAGGTGTCGACGATGATCTTGCGGCCGGTGAGTCCGCAATCCCCCTGTGGACCGCCGACCACGAACTGACCTGTCGGATTCACGTGGAAGATCGTGTCGTCGTCGAGGAGGCGGCCGGGCACCGACGGTCTGACGACTTGCTCCTGCACGACCCGCGTGATCTCGTCATGCTTGACCTCCCGGGCATGCTGTGTCGACACGACGATCGTATGCGCCCGCACGGCCTGTCCGTCGTGGTCGTACTGCACGGTGACCTGTGACTTGCCGTCCGGTCTCAGCCAGTCGTACTTGCCCGAGCGTCGGAGTTCGGCGAGGCGCCGGGTCAGGCGGTGCGCGAGTTCGATCGGCAGCGGCATGAGTTCTTCGGTCTCCCGGCACGCATAGCCGAACATCAGACCCTGATCGCCGGCGCCGCCGGTGTTGACGCCGAGAGCGATGTCCTCCGACTGTGGATCGAGGGCACAGAGTACGGCGCAGTCGTCGGCGGCGAAGCCGGATCTCGAATCGGTGTAGCCGATGTCACGGATCGTTTGCCGCGCCAGAGCCGCGTAGTCGATTGCCGCGCCGGGCTTCAGCTTGATCTCGCCGGCGATGAGGACCAGGCCGGTGTTGACCAGGGTCTCGCATGCCACCCGCGCATGCGGATCGTGGCGCAGCGCCGCATCGAGAACCGCATCCGAAATCTGATCCGCGACCTTGTCGGGATGACCCTCGGTCACCGACTCGGACGTGAACAGACGGCTCATTCCACTCGAACTGGTGCTCATCGGCAGCGAACCATACCAACTCATCGGCAACCGTGCGGCGCCGACCGTTTCGCTCGACTACTGCGTAACATCGGGGAGCGATGATCCGTAGCCGGAACAACCCCCAGGTCCGCACGATTCGCCGGCTCCGCAACGCGCACGCACGCCGCCACACCGACCTGCTCCTGCTCGAGGGCCGGCACCTGGTCGGCGCCGCGGTCGCGGCTGGGCTCGAGTTCCATCACCTCCTGGTGACGCCGGAGTTCGAGGCGACTCATGCCGAGTTCATCCGGCAGTTGGAAGGCCCTTCACAGACTACGGCCACCCTCATCCACCCCGATCGACTGCGGGAGCAGGCCGACGCCGACGCTCCCCAGGGCATCGCCGCCCTGGTCGTCCCGCCGTCGGGTTGGAAGTCCGAGCCCGCCGCAGGGGGCCGGACCCTCGCCCTCTCCTCCGGTCTTCACCTCTACGTCGACGGCATTCAGGACCCGGGCAACCTGGGGGCCATGGCTCGATCCGCCGAAGCCGCGGGCGTTGCCTCCCTTCTTCTGGCCACCGGCACGGCTCGTCCCAATCAGCCTCGTGCTCTGCGAGCCTCCGCCGGCAGTCTGCTCCGGCTGGCCCTGTGGACTGGAATTCGACTGGACCAGATCCCCGCGAGCGCACGCTGCCTTGCACTGACGCCTCATCGTGAGGGCAAGGAAGGTCAGCCCATTGCTCCGATCTTCGCGGCCGATGCTCCTGATCAGAGGCTCATGCATCTGCTCGGCGCCGACCTGATCGTCCTCGCCGTGGGCAACGAGAGCAAGGGACTCTCAAGTCCGGTTCTGGATCGGGCGGACATGCTCTTGACGGTTCCTACCGCCGGCGCCGTCGAATCCCTGAACGCCGCGGTCGCCGCGTCGCTGGCCCTGTTCGAACTCCAACGGCTGCGTGAGATGAGTCACCCCGGCACCGGATCAGGCGGGTGAGCCCCCGGACGGCTGGCGAGCGCCGCGCTCGTTCAGCAGACGGGTCAGTGCCGGCGCCACTTCGTGCAGGTCGCCGACGATGCCGTAGTGGGCGACGCTGAAGATCGGCGCTTCCGGATCCTTGTTGACCGCCACGATGACCCGTGATCCGCTCATGCCCATCAGGTGCTGGATCGAGCCGGATACTCCGAGCGCCACGTAGAGCTTCGGGGCCACGATGTGCCCGCTCGAGCCGACCTGGTGCTCGCGCGGTAGCCAGCCGTTGTCCACTACCGGCCTGCTGGCGCCGAGTTCCGCGCCGAGCGCCACGGCCAGGTCGGCGGCGACTGAGACCTCATCCGCTCCACCCACGCCCCTGCCGGCGGTCACGATCCGTTCGGCGCCCGCCAGGTCGACGCCGCCGGCGCTTGCCGCCTCTTGCCCCAGAATCTCCCGCTCCGGCTGCCGTTCGATGTCGGCCGGCAGACAGACCTCGTGGACTCGTCCTGGCGGCGCCAGCGGCTCGTCGCTGCTGAAGGCCCCGCTCTGCACGGTGGCGACGACGATACGCGCCCTCGGGCGCAACTCGGCCTGGAACTTGGCCTGCAGGATCGATCGGCGGAAGCGCAGGCCGCCGCCTTCGCCGCCCTTGTCGACCCCGCTGATCGACGGGACGTAGGCGGCGCCCAGCCGCATGGCAAGGCCCGGAGCGAACTCCGCCACCTGATAGGTGTGCGGCAGCAGAATCACCGTCATGGGGGCCGCTCCGTCGCCGCCCTCCCGCGCGATCAGCGTGCTGAGGGCTTCGGCGTAGCGGCTCGGCGAATAGGGTCCGAGCCGTTCTTCGTCGAGCAGGGCGACCCGCAGGTCCGATCCGAGAGCCTGCCCGCACACGCGGGCCTCCCGGGATGCGGGCCCCGAACCGGCGTTCTCCACGATCCAGATCACCACTTCCGCGGGGGACACAGCCCTGAAGGACACAGCCCTGGGGGACACAGCCCTGGGGGACACAGCCCTGAAGGACACAGCCCTGGGGGACACAGCCCTGGGGGACACTGCCCTGGGGGACACAGCCGAGCTGCTCACAGCAGGGACTCCCGTTCCAGATGCCCGATGAGGTCCGCCGCGGCCGCCTCCGGGGCGGCATTCTCGATCAACACTCCGCCGACACTGGTCGGAGGAAGACGGATCGCCATCGTCTCGATCCGGGCGCCTGCCTCCCCCACCAGCCCGGGATCAACGCCGACGGTCGCGCAATCGAGGTGCTCCAACGGCTTCCTGCGGGCCTGCAGCGTGCCGCGCAGCGAGGCGAATCGGGGCTTGTTGATTCCGGCCTGCACCGCGAGCACGGCCGGCAGGTCCAACCGGAGGACTTCGTTTATCCCACCCTCCAGTTCGCGCACGACGCGTACCGAACGGTTGTCCGCCTCCAACTCGACAGCCATGACGAGCCAGGCGTAGGGGCGGTCGAGCATCTCCGCGACAACCGCCGGGGTTGCGGCTTGTCCCAGGTCGTCGGACTGGGCGCCCGCGAGGACGAGATCGCATTGCTCCCTCCTTATGGCCGCGGCGAGAGCACGACCGTCGGCCAGCGCGTCGCCGCCCCCGAAGTCCTCGTCCGCGAGGTGCACAGCCCGGTCGGCCCCTAGCGCCAGTGCCTTGCGCAGGGCTTCCTCAACCCGCGCGGGGCCGAGGCTGAAGGCGACGAGTTCGGGCCGGTCGGCCCCGGAATCCTCGGCGGCCTCGACGAGCAGCAGGGCCTCTTCGAGCGCGCAGAGATCGCAGCTCGAGATGACCCAATTCAAATCGCCGTCGTCGATCTGGCGGCCCGAGTCCGCGATCCGCAGGTGCGCATCGGTATCTGGAACCTGTTTGATGCAGACGCCGATCCTCAAGCCGATTCCCCCGGTTTGGTGGCGCGGCAGCATACCGCCCCTCTCCACGTGCCGCAGCCGGCCGTCGTCGTCCCTGTCGCGTACGCCTCGTCCCGCCTTAGGGGTTAGAGGCATAGACCTTTGGCTATCTGTCTGATAGCTTTTTGCGATGGTGCCTGCGTTCGCTATCCCGATCGCCACGCTCATGGCCACCGGCGACACAGCCGTGGTGCACTTCTTTCTCCGTTCGGGCCCGGTGGCGAAAATCGTGCTCGGGATCCTGGTCCTGATGTCGCTGTCCTCCTGGTACGTGCTGCTGCAGCGCCTGGTGCTGTTCCGGCGCACGGCGCGGCAGAACCGGGGCTTTCTCGACGTGTTCCGCAAGGCCGCCCGTTTCAGTGACATCGGCAAGGCCGCTTCCGGCCACCGCGCGTCCTCGCTGGTCGGCCTGTTTCAGGCCGGGTACCTCGAGATCGACACCCAGATCAAGGCCCTGAAGGAGCCCCGGGGAGACGAAGACAACTTCCGCCTCCAGTCGCTGGTGGGCCTCGAGCGGACCCTTCGCCGGGCCGCGAACGTCGAACTTCGCGTTCTCGCCCGCAACACGTCCTGGTTGGCGACCACCGCCGCGGCGGCGCCCTTCATCGGCCTGTTCGGGACCGTATGGGGAATCATGATCGCCTTCAACGACATCGGAACCTCGGGTACGGCGAGCATCACGGCGGTTGCCCCGGGCATCGCCGAGGCGCTGGTCAATACAGCCGCCGGTTTGGTCGCGGCCATCCCCGCCCTGGTCGGGTACAACTATCTCGCCACCAGGCTGCGGCAGCTCCGCGCGGAAATGGACGACTTCACGCTCGAGTTTCTGAACTTGGCCGAGCGCAATTTCGGCTGACCAGCTTTTGCCCAGGAGTCGGAATTGGCCTTCTTCCAGGACACCGACAGCGATGACTCCGTTCTGGCGGACATCAACGTGACGCCGCTTGTGGACGTCATGCTGGTGCTCCTGATCATCTTCATGATCGCGACCCCCATGCTGCACCAGGGCGTGGAGGTCACCTTGCCGGAGATGGACTCGCCTGCCTCGCTGGCAATCCGGGACGAGGACCCGATGATCCTCACCGTGGCCAAGAACGATCTCGTCTACATCAAGGACGAGCCGGTGGCCACCGCGCTGCTTGTCGATCGCCTGCTGCCCCTGCTGGAACTGCGCGACTACGAGGCGGTGTTCATCAAGGGCGATGCCGAGGTGCCGTACGGAAGAATCATCCACGTGCTCGACGTTCTCGAACGTGCGGACATCCATCGGGTGTCGCTTGTCGTGCAACCAGAGGACCAAGGCCGTTAGCGGCCGCGATCAGGGAGCCCCAGCCCGGTGCCGATTCAGGACGCCCCCACGCCTTCAGTCGAGTCGGCTCTCACACGCCGGGAACGCCGGGCGGCCGGCCTGAACCGGCCGTGCCTCGTTGCCTCCCTGACGCTTCATGTCGCCGTCCTGGGAGGGATTCTCTTCGGGCCCAGCCTGTTTGCCGAACGGACCTACCGAGAGCGACAGACGGTCGAACTGACCCGCATGCCGACGATCCGGCCGAAGCCGATTCCAGTGACTCCGCCCCCGGAGGAAGAGCCGCCGCCCGCGCCGGCGCCTGAACCCGAGCCCGAACCCCCGCCGGAGGAACCGCCGCCGGATGTGCCGGTGCTCGCTGAGGAGAAGCCCGAAGAGCCGGCGCCGGAGCCCGAACCGCCGCCTCCTCCGCCCGAGCCGGCGCCGGAACCCCGGCCGAAGCTGGAACGCCCTTTCCAGCGCACGCGGACCGTCGACGACTCACTGGCCGGGAGCGACGACGCGGAAACGCCGGTGGTCGGCTACGACGCCGAGGACTTCACCTACGCGTACTACACCAGGCGCCTGGTCGCCGCGATCAGGGCCCGCTGGACGAGGCCTCCGATCGACGGCGTGGAAGCCCTGGTCCGTTTCCGGATCGCGAGCGACGGTACGGTGAGCGAACTCGAACTGATCGCGTCCTCGGGCGTCACCCGGTTCGACAACGCCGGCCTGCGGGCGATCGAGCTGGCGTCACCGGTGCCACCGCTGCCGCGCAGCTTCCGCAAGCCGAGCCTCGGTGTGACGATGAGGATACGGTGACCGCTGCCGCACACCTTCGGCCAGACGAGTGTCTGCGTGACAATGAGGACTAGATGACGATGCGCTTTCGTCCAACGCCGCCGGTTCGGATCGCCAGGGTCGTGGTCGCGGCCCTCCTCTGCGGGGCCCCGTCCCTGGGCGCGCAGCAGGCGGCCGAAACGCCGCTTCCCGCCGAGCAACTCCCTTCCGATGTCGAAGTGGTCCTGGACCGCGACGCGGCCCTGCGCCTCAATCTCGCCGTACCTCGTTCCGGGCGTCCGCCGGGCGCCAGGCCGGAGTTTCTCGACGCGATGAGCGAAGTGGAACAGACCCTGCGGGAGGATCTGGTATTCAGCCAGCTCTTCGACGTCCAGGGCCCGGAGGTCCTGTCGGCGGTTCGTCTCACCGGCGACCGGGCCAAGGATCTCGAGCAGTACCGCGCCTACGGCAACGAAGTTGCGCTGCTCACAGAGTTCAAGCTCAGCGGCGAGGAACTGATTCTCGAGGGGCGAGTGTACGACCTGGCGAGCGGGCAGTTCATTCTGGGCAAGCGTTTCAACGGGGGAATCGACCTCGCCCGCCGCTTCGCCCATGCGATGTCCGACGAGATCGTCCTCTACTTCACCGGCCGCCGGGGTATCGCCATGACCGCGATCGCGTTCGTCTCGGACCGCGAAGGCGAGTCCAGCAAGGAGATCTTCCTGATGGACTACGACGGTCACGCGCAGCGGCGGATCACGGGGCACATCTCGACCAGCCTCTCGCCGGTCTGGGCGCGGGACGGCAGCGGGCTCGTCTACCTCTCCTTCTTCGAGGGACAGCCGGGAATCTACTGGGCCGATCTGGTAACCGGCAGGAAGACGGCGATCGTCGCGGAGGAGCAGCCCGCCTACTCGCCCAGTATCTGTCCGGACGGCGACACGGTCGTCTTTGCCCGGCCCCTGCGCACGAACCGCAAGAACATGGAGATCTTCGCGGTCTCACGCAGCGGCGGAGCTCCCCGGCAGCTCACCCGGTCGAGCCGCATCGACACGAACCCGGGGTGCTCGCCCGACGGCAAACGGATCGCCTTTACCTCGAGCCGCTCCGGTACGCCGCAGATCTACGTGATGGGCATCGACGGCACGAACCTGCAGCGGGTGACGTTCGAAGGCCGGTACAACGAAGGCGCTTCCTGGCACCCGGACAGCAGCCGGCTCGTCTACTCCCGCCGCGCCGACCGGGGGGACCGCCACGACATCGCGGTCGTCGACCTGGTGACCGGCCAGGATCAACTCCTGACGACCGGTCCCGGAAGTCACGAGAATCCGTCCTTCTCGCCGAATGGCGAGTGGATCGCCTTCGACTCCCAGCACCGCGGAGGTCGCCGGGACATCTTCATCATGAGCCAGGACGGCAGGTACACCCGCCAGGTGACCACCTGGGGCAAGAACTCCCACCCTTCCTGGTCGGACTACTTCGACTGATTCGATGGTGCACGTCACCGAAGCAAACGGTTGCCGCGAACGCGCCACTTTGGTACTCTTTCCCCGCATTCACGAAACCCAGCTTTCAGGTTCGAGGAGAAGTCCCGGTATGTTGGCCAGAAGGTTCCCCGCATTCATCCTCCCGGCTCTTGTGCTGCTGGCCGTTGGCGCCTGCAAGAAAGCGGAGCCAGAGCCCCCAGCGCCACCGCCTCCGCCGCCGCCGGTTGAGGCGCCTCCGCCGCCAGAGCCGGTTCCGCCGCCGCCGGCGCCGCCGGTCGTACCCGCGTACGTTTCGCCTTGGTCCGAGGACATCGTAGAGGCGAACCGGCAGGTCCACGAGAAAGGTCTCCTGGGCGATGTCTACTTCGAGTTCGACAAGGCGACACTGACCGACATGACGCGTTCCCAGCTCAGCAAGAACGCCGACTTCCTCAAGACCAGGGACGGCGAGAACCTCGTGATCACGATCGAGGGCCATTGCGACGAGCGGGGCACGAACGACTACAACCTGGCCCTCGGCGACCGCAGGTCCAACGCCGCACGGGACTACCTGCTGTCGCTGGGCGTCTCGGGCGATCGTCTCAAGACGATCAGCTACGGCGAGGAGCGCCCGCAGTGCGAGGGCTCGAACGAGGACTGCTGGCAACTGAACCGTCGCGCCTATTTCCGGGTCACCGACTTCAGTTGACTCAGGGCGGCGCCTCAGGCGCCGGCCGGTCGCTGCACTTTCGTCGTAAGACGCCCTAGTCGATAGCCGCGGTCCAGAGCATGCGGCGGCCAGAAGTTCGAACGTCCGGCAACCGCAACGGTCGGGCGGGCGGCTCGCTAGTGCTCGCCGGTTCCGTTCTGGCCCTGCTATCTGTGGCCTGTGCCTCCTCGTCTACGCAGTTGACCGGCCTGGAGACCGGTCTGGCCGCGGTTGAACGGCGGTTGGACGAACTGACATCGCAGACGCCGACGCGCCAGGATCTGGCGACCATCGTTCAAGCGCTCGAGAGTCAGGTCGACGGCGATGTGATCGCGAACGCGGATCTCAAGGAGGATCTGCGCCAGATCCTCTCTGACCTCGAAGCGCTGCGGACGTTGGTCCAGGAGCAACGCCTGATCCTCAATACTTCGGTCGAGCGCGTCGAGCAGACGAGTACGGATGTGGCTCTGATCCAGGACCGACTCGAACGCCAGGAGGCGTACCTCGCGGCTCTCAATCAGTTGCAGGAAACCAATCGGCCGGCGCCCGCTGTTGAGACGGTCGATCCGAAGACCATCTACGGCACTGCGTACCAGGACTACTCCGAGGGGAGATATGAGCGGGCAATCACGGGCTTCCGCCGCTACCTCGACACGTTTCCGGACGGCGTCGATGCGGGCAGCGCACAGTACTGGCTCGGCGAGTCCCACCTGGGCCAGGGGCAATACCGGGAAGCGATCGAAGAGCTTGGCCTGGTCCGGGCACGCTACCCGGAGAGCGACAAGGTCGCGAGTTCCATGCTCAAGGTCGGGGTCGCTCTGACCGAGCTGGGCGAGCGCGACCTCGCAATCGAGATGTTCCTTCGGGTTCGAGGCAGCTATCCCGATACCGACGAGGCCATCCTGGCGCTCCAGCAACTCGACAACCTGGGCGCCGAAGAGTAAACTGCGCCGCCGGCGGCGCCGCGTCCGGCACCGCGTCCCGGGCCGCATGAGATGACGTACAGGTCGAAGGTGAGAGAAGCGATATGGCGAATAGCAAACAGGCAGAGAAGCGCATCCGGCAGTCGCGAGTCCGAAGAGACCGCAACCGCGCCGCGATGTCGAAGCTCCGTAGTTCGGTCAAGGCACTGCGTACAGCCGCCGACACGAACGTGGAGCGTGCCCGGGAACTGCTTCCCGGCACGTTGAGTCTGATCGACGTCACCGCGCGCAAGGGCGTGATCCACGCGAATGCCGCTGCCCGCCGGAAGTCGAGACTCACCCGGCTGGTCAACCGCCGCACCGAAGCTGCAGCCCCGGCGGAAGCATCCGAAGCAACTGCCGAGTGACCCTGGCGGGCTAGCTAGATCCCCTCCTGGATCAAACCTCAGAAGCCCTCGAGCAGATCCGTCACCATCGTGTCGGCGAACCGTTCCGCACTGTCTTCGATGGCGATGTTCTCGCGGTCGAAGAAGTCGCTGTCCGCGCTCTCGATCGGGTAGCTTTCCTTGAACTGGTAGCGGTCATTCGCCCAGATCACCTCCCCTTCTTCTCCGCCGGGTGTCTTGGCGCTGCGGCGGAAGGAGACATCAGCGACGATTGCCAGTTCGTACTCCTGGGCACGACCGTCGTTCGTGAAGGTGATGGGCGCGACCCGGAAGGCAGTGACGGCGCCGCGAATGGCGGCGTCCGACTCCTCTTCGGTGGAGACCAGTTCGAACCGGCGACGGGTCAGGAGTTCGTCCGCGATCGCCTGGGTCAGGAACTGTTCGACCTCTACCCGGGTCGTCCTGTTCTCAAACGGCGCCAAGAACACGAGTCGTACGTCGTCAGGAATGTTGGACGCCTTGCCGACGAGCGCGTAGCCGCAACCGATCAGGATCAGGACCGGCAGCAATGCCGCCGCCTCGCGAAACCGCGTCGGACGAGTGCTCTGCATAGGCGGTCAGGGTACCAGTCTGTCGTGCCCTGTCAGCCGCGCGCCTCGCCGCTCTCGGTGCGACACGGACTGCCGCCACGGGCCGCCAGCGTAGTGCGCAGCGCGTCGAGGATCCCGTTCACGAAACGTCCCGACTGCTCCGAACCGAACTTCTTGGCCAGTTCGATCGCCTCGTCGATCACCACCACCGCGGGCACGTCGGACTGGAAGCGCATCTCGTAGACCGCCAGACGGAGGACGTTGCGATCGACCACCGGCATCCGCTCCAGGCGCCAGTTGTCCGCCTGGTCCGCGACCATTCGATCGATCGACTCCTTGTGGGCGAGACTGCCCTCCACCAGCGTGCGGGCATAGTCGAGCGCCAACTCCGAGGCCTGCGAACTGGCGCCGGCGTCCGCGGTTTCGGCGCGGAACGCGTGGATGTCGAATTCCCTGAGCAGTTGAGTTGGTTCCGCGTCTCCCAGTTCCCGCTGGTAGAGCATCTGCAGTGCCATTTCCCTGGCTTGGCGGCGTTTGCCACCCGCCCGTCGGGGCCGATCGGCGCTTGCCGGCAGCGGGCCTTCCGCCGGCGACACTTCGCGGGTTCTGGTCATGACTTGAGCGACCGCAGCAGATTCGCCATCTCGAGCGCTGCTTCAGCGGCCTCCTCGCCCTTGTTTCCCGCCCTGCCCCCGGCGCGCGCTGCGGCCTGTGCGGCGTCGTGGCAGGTAAGGACGCCAAACCCCACGGGGATTCCGGTCCTGGCGGTCACTCCGGCACATCCTGCCGCGCACTCGTTGCAGATGTACTCGAAGTGTGGCGTCTCACCCCGGATCACAGCGCCGAGCGCCACCAGCGCATCGATCCTTCCGCTGGCGGCCAGGGCATCGAGAGCTGCCGGTATCTCCCAGGCGCCGGGAACCCGGACCAGCAGAAGATCTTCGGCCCCGGCCCCGTGATCCAGCAGGAACCGACGGGCGCCCTCGACCAGGCGCTCGACGATGCTGCCGTTAAAGCGCGCCGCCACCAGGCCGAACCTGACACCAGCCGCATCGGGGGCGGCCCTCACGTCAGGAGTGGCGGCATGTCGAGACTGGCGGGTGGCCTGGCGCTACAAGGCTGGAGAGATCGTCAAGTGGTCGGGACGGCGAGATTCGAACTCGCGACCCCCTGAACCCCATTCAGGTACGCTACCAGACTGCGCCACGTCCCGACCGGGGGGCATTCTCTACCCAATCGCGGCGCTTGGCAACCGGCGCCACCTTCCTCCAGACGCGCGATCAGTCGTCCTCGGCGCCGATCTCAGGCTTGAGTTCGGCCGCAAGCTGCCGCGCCTGCGACACGAGCGCGGCAACCCCACCCTCGAGCCTCTCGACCCGGCGGGCCAAAGCTCCTATCTCGCCGACATCGGAGGCATCCACGCCCGCCGGAGAACTCTCCAGCGGATCCGCCGGCTGCGGTTCCTCCACTTCGGCCTCTTCGGTCTCCGAATCGTCTCCCTGCCCTTCCTCCGCCGGCAACTCAGCCTCTGCCGGCAACTCGTCGCCGTCGGACCGCGCCTCGGTCACCACCAGCGGACGCCCGCGGAGACCGCCCTCCTCGAGTTCAGCAGCGAGCTTCTTCTTGGCGCTGGCGATCGTGTAGCCCTCATCGTAGAGAAGCTCCTTGATCCGGCGAATGGTCTCCAGGTCCTCGGCGTCATACTCGCGACGGCCGCCGGCGCCCTTCTTCGAGGCAAGGACCGGAAACTCGGTCTGCCAGTAGCGCAGAACGTAGGGCTGGAGGTCCAGCACCCTGCACACATCGGCGATCTTGTACTGCTGCTTGGAGGAAATGACCGGTCTCCCGCCGGGTCCACAGGTGATGCCCGAGCCCGGCCCAGAAGAGGCGGCGACCCGGATCTCGGAAGTCAGGGAAACGGACGGAGAATATACGAAACGTCTCTAGGGGGTCCTGGCCGCCGCTCGGCCCGGCGCCGGGTCGGTTTCGCCGCGCCGTTCCCTGACCACGATGCGAAGCGGAACCCCGTCGAGATCGAACTCTCTTCGAAGCTGGTTTTCGAGGTACTTGCGGTAGGTGTTTCCTCGTTTCAGGCGCCGGTTCGCGAACAGGAGGAACGTAGGAGGCGTCCCCTGCACCTGGGCCGCGTAGAAGAGTCGCCAGGGTCTGCCCCGCTCTGCGGGCGGCTGGTGACGGGCTACGATGCGGTGCGTCACCCGGTTCAGCTCGGAGGTCGGCACCCGCAGCCGGTGGCGCTCCCGGACCCGATCGAGAGCCGGGAGGATGCCGCCCACGCCGCGCCCCGTCAACGCGGAAACGTTGACGCGAGGCGGCTTGGCGAACACCTCCGCCAGGCGCTCCCAGTCTGCTTCGAGCCGCTCCCGACCCTCCTGATCCAGGAGGTCCCACTTGTTGCAAGCGATGACGGCCGAGCGTCCGGCCTGCCAGGCTGCATCGGCAATGGCCAGATCACCGGTTGTGATTCCATGGCTCACGTCGATCACGAGGACCACCAGTTCGGCACGCTCTATCTGTCTTCGGGCGAGCATCACGGCCAGTTCTTCGGGAGCGTCCTGGACCTGGGAACGGCGGCGCATGCCGGCCGTATCCACGAGAAGGTAGTCCGGGCCTTCCGCGCGCTGCAGCAGGCTGTCGATCGGATCTCTCGTCGTTCCGGCAGTCGGCGACACGAGCGTCCGTTCCTCGCCCAGCAACCGGTTGACCAACGAGGACTTGCCCACATTCGGCCGGCCCACGATCGCGATTCCCGAAGCCTCGGGTTCGAGCGCCGGCGCCGCCTCGGCGAGATGACCGGCGACCTCTTCGTGCAACGATCCGAGGCCCGCGCCATGTTCCGCGGACACGAGAACGAGTCCATCGGCGCCCAGGGCGTAGAACTCCTGGTATCCCTCCTGTGCGGCGCGGGTATCCGACTTGTTGACCACTGTCACGATCGGCCGGCCGTAGCCCCGAAGCCGCTCCATGACCCGCTCGTCGGCTGCGGCCAGCCCTTCCTTGCCGTCGACGACGAACAGAAGCAGGTCGCTCTCCTGGATCGCGAACTCGACCTGCGCGGTCAATCCCAGGGGATCGTCGCCCGGCACCAAGCCTCCGGTGTCGATCAACTCGACGACGCCGCGACCCTCCAGTTCGAAGCGGCCGACCAGACGGTCCCGCGTCACACCGGGCGTTGTGTGGACGATCGCCTGCCGGCGGCCGATCAGCCGATTGAAGAGTGTCGACTTGCCGACATTGGGGCGACCGACGATCGCGATCGCGGCTGGCACAAGAGAGAGAGTCCCGCGCTAGGACTCGAACTGATACTCGATCCGGCGGTCGATCACCATCCAACCCTCGTCGCGCCGCTTGAACTGGTAGCGCACACGGTAGCGATCGATAGCCGACGCGAGTACCCGCTCGGTACCGCTGGCCAGGGACTGAATGTCCCAGACCTCGAGGGTGGTCACGACCGCGTTGGAGTAGCGCCAGACATCGACCCGCTCGATCTCGAAGCTCTTGAGCGTCGGTTGCAGAGTACGGCTCTCCCCCGTTTCCAGCTCGTAGACCCGCCTCTTGACCGTCTCGACCTCCTTCGGCACGGCGCCGGAAGCGAGCGGCTCGAAGTCCCCCGTCGCGTAGGCCGCGCCGAGCTTCGGCAGGTAGTCCGTGAGAACGGCCTCGATCGCCAGCCGATCCTCTTCCTTTGCTCCGTCCGGCCCGGTCTCGGCGCAACCGGTCAGGCCTGCCGCCGACACGATGGCGAGCAACAGTGGAAGCGCGGCGCGGGAGGTTCCGCCAACGAGAGCCACATCCCGATGAAGTGAACTGCTCATGGAGGGAGCCTACCAGTCCGATGTACAATCCCGCCTCGGCCTGTGGGCCGTTGCGAAAGTGGCGGAATTGGTAGACGCGCAAGATTCAGGTTCTTGTGGTAGCAATACCGTGGGGGTTCGAGTCCCCCCTTTCGCACCAGGTCCCGCTTAGCCGCCAGCGATGTAGAAGGCCAGGGCACTGTCGCCGTAGCGCCTCTCGCCAGTGAGCCGGAGTCGACCTGCACCAGTTGGCGGCCGTCGCCGGCTCGTGTGTTCCAGGACGACTTCTCCGCCGTCCGCGATCAACCCGGCAACTGCTGCCAGCAGGTCGTCGAGCCCGAGCGTCTCGTACGGCGGGTCGATGAAGGCAAGGTCGAAGGCGGCCTCACCGCCTGTGGCGGCGCCCAGACGCTCGGGAAGATGCGCCCGGGCCACCCGCAGCGCCTCTGCGCCCAGCCGCTCCCGGTTCGCCTCCATGCACTCCAGGGCGCCGCGATCCCAGTCGACGGCCAGGGCCGACCCAGCGCCCCGGGACAACGCCTCCAGCGAGACGCAGCCGGCGCCCGCATAGAGCTCCAGGAAGCGGCAGCAGAGGACGCGGTCGCCCCAGTGGGAGAAGAGGGCTTCGCGTACGCGGGCCTGGGTGGGACGAATGCCCGCCGGGGTCGCGAGACGGCGGCCCCGCCACCGGCCGCCCAGCAACTTCACTCCACCCGAGCGAACCGCCGAACGGCCTCCGGCGGGGCTCATCCGCCACTCGACGTCGAAGCCGACGGATGGCGGTAAGCCACCCGGCCGCCTACGATCGTATAGACGACCTCGGTATCGGGAATCTCCTCCTCTGGCACGGTCATGATGTCGCGCGAGAGAACCGTCACGTCCGCGAGCTTCCCGACCTCCAGGCTACCCTTCTGATCCTCCTCGAAGGCCGAATAGGCCGCGTCGAGGGTGTACGAACGGAGCGCCTCTTCCCGGGTCATCCGCTGGCTTGGCTCGAAGACCTCGCCGTTCCCCATCCGGCGGCTGACCGCGGCATGGAAGGACGCGATCGGATCGACATCCTCCACCGGGGCGTCCGTGCCGTTCGTCACCACGGCGCCGGAATCGATCAGCTTGCGCCACACGTAGGCGCCTTCCGCCGCGCGCTCCTCCCCGAGCCGGTCCGGCACCCAGGGTCCATCGGACGTGCAGTGAACCGCCTGCATCGAGGCGATGACGCCGAGACCGGCGAAGCGCGGAACATCGTCCGGGTGCAGGTGCTGGGCATGTTCGATCCGCCAGCGTTGGTCCCGGTCGCCGGCGAGGGCCCGTTCGAACAGGTCGAGCGTCTCCCGGTTCGCCCGATCGCCGATGGCGTGGACGCAGAGTTGGAAGTCGTGCTCCCGCGCCAGCCGTGCCGTCTCCTCCAGGGCTTCGAGGCTCGTCGTGTTAAGACCGCTGGTTTGCGGCAGGTCCTCGTAGGGCTCGAGCAGCCAGGCGCCGTGGGACCCCAGAGCGCCGTCGATGGACCGCTTGATGCCCCGGACGGTCAGGAAACCGTCTCCGCGGTCGATCATGCGGTACCGGCTCAAGGACTCGGCCAGGGATTCGTTCCCCTCACTCACCATCACCCACAGACGCAGCGGAAGGGACCCTTCGTCCGCCATCTGTCGATAGGCGTCGATCAGTTCGAAACTCGAGCCGGCATCCTGAAAGCTGGTGATGCCCTTGGCGAGACATTCGTCGGCCGCGATACTCACCACTCGACGGACGTGGTTCCACTCCAGCGTCTCGCCGTGGAGACCCGCGACCAGGTTCTCCGCCGTCTCTCTGAGGGCGCCGGTCGGTTGCCCATCCCCGTCGCGCACGATCTCGCCCCCGTCCGGGTTGGGAGTTGCCGCGTCGATGCCGGCGAGAGCCATGGCGCGGGCGTTGACAAAGGCCATGTGGCCGCTGGCGTGGGTCAGGAGCACGGGATTCTCAGGCGACACCGCGCTCAGGCCGGCATGAACAGGCAGTCCCTGCACACTCGCTACAGGCGGCTGCGACCACTTGGATTGATGCCAGCCCCGCCCCAGGATCCAGGTTCCCGGTGGGGTTCCTTCGACCGCTGCCGCCACCTGGGCGACGATCTCTTCCCAGGATGACGCGGACTCGAGCGCCAACTGGAGCTTCGACTCGCCGAGACCCCAGAAGTGTCCGTGTCCCTCGATCAGCCCCGGCACCGCCAGGCGACCCTCCAGGTCGAGCACCTCCGTATCCGGACCGATCCAGCTCCTGACCGCCTCCTCGGCGCCGACGAAGACGATGCGGCCATCGACCGCGGCCAAGGCCTCCGCCTCGGCGGGTGTGCGTTCGGTGTCTTCGCTCAGGGTGACCAGCCGGCCACCCAGGAGAACGAGGTCGGCCACACCCCCTGCCTCGTTACCGCAACCCGCAAGAAGGAATCCCGCCACCGCCGCGAGAGGTGCGGTGTATCTCGCGTGGCCGGGCCGGTAGATCATCCCGCCGGAATGCGCAGCGTCTGCCCGACGACGATCAGGTTGCCGCGCAACCCGTTGGCCTCGCGGATCCTGGTCGCGGAGGTTTGGAACGTCCGCGCCAACTGACTCAGGGTGTCGCCCCGCCGGACCCGGTAGAACACCTCTTCACCGTTCAGCGGAACCACCAGGCGCTGGCCGGCGTGAATCAGTTCGGGTCGCCGCAGGTTGTTCGCCGCCGCCAGGGCCTTGACGGAGGCGCCGTACTTCTGGGCAATACGGTGGAGAGACTCGCCCTTCCTGACGACGTGGACCGTGTCCCTGGGCTGCTCCTGGCCGCTCGCCACCTGGGGGGCCGAAGGCGTCGCAGTCTGAGCCGGCTCGAGGGCGGCCCGTCGGACCGGCTGAGGTGCAGGGATTCCGGCGCCGCGCTGCGGGATTCGCAGCCGCTGGCCGATGTAGATGCGGTCTGGCCTGGGCAGGCGGTTTGCCCGCTGGAGCTCCGCCACGCTGGAGCCGAATCGACGCGCGATCCCACCCAGCGTGTCGCCCCGACGGACGCGGTAACCGAATGCGGCCTGACGGTCGGCCTTGCGGGCCGGCGGCAGTTCGGCATACGCCTGTTCGAACTGTTCGCCCATGCCATGCGGCACCCGAAGCGGGTAGCGCGGGGGCACCAGGAGGGCGCCCGCCAGCACGGTACGGTCCAGCGCCGGGTTGAGCTCCGCCAGCCGGTCCATCTCGACGCCGGTCGCCGCCGCCAGATCGGTCAGGGCCACGTACCGATCCCGACGGGCGACATCGAATCGGATCTCGGGGAACGGTTCGACGTTCGGGAAGTGACGCTCGCGATCGACGTAGGTGATCACCGCGGCGATGAACTCGGCGTAGAAGTTGCGCGAGGCGAAGCCGAACGTCCGCGATTTGTACTTCTCCACCACCACCGCGATATCCCGCGTCTCCAACCGGCGCACGGCCCGCGCCATCCCTCCGGCGCCGTGGTTGTAGGCGGTCAACGCCAGAGGCCACGCCTCGAGCGACTCGTAGTCCTGCCGCAACTTGCGCGCGGCGCCGGCGGCGGCCAGAAGCACGTCCGAGCGTGCGTCGACCGCCTCGTCCATCTGCAGAAAGAACCGGCCGGTCGAGGCGGTGAACTGCCATGCACCGGAAGCTCCAACCTTCGAGCGAGCCCGGTAGTTGAACATCGACTCCACGAACGGCAGGCAGCGAATCTCCTTCGGCAGGCCGTACTCCGCGAGCTTCCGCGCGATGCCGGGCATGAACATGCCCGAGATCTCGACCGCCTCCTCGAAGCGGTTTCGCAGTCCCCGCTGGCCGCGGACCATTCCTGCGGCCCGCCGGTACTTCGACCTGCCGCCTGCCACATGCTCCATCTGGGTGGGTATGGACCGCAGATCCGCCGGCAGGTTCATTACCGGCCGTCCCGCGGCCAGATCCCGGAGGGCCTTGGAGATGCGGCTCACCTCGGCGCGGACCCGCCTGATCCGGGAGCGGTCGATCTGCACCTCCGACGCGCCCTGGGTGCGCAGGTCGCTCATGTCGACGACGTTGTAGATGACCTCCAGGCGCCTCTCGTCGTGGAGGACGACCTGGTCGCTGGTGTAGGCGGTGAACACCTTCTGCCAGAACTCCACCGCCGCCTCCAGGCTCTCCGGCACCGGGAACAGCGTCGGGTCGATCGCGGGGTGGTAGCGCTCCTGGGCCTGGGCCCCGGACGCCGCAAGTGTCACGAAGGCGCTGCAGACCAGCGCAGGGATCCAGAGGACGCTACTACGAGTTTTGATCATGAGAGCCGCATCTTACTGAGAAACAACGACTTGTGCAGCACACCGGGGCATCGCCCGGGCGTCTCCTCCCTTGGGTTGCGGCGAAAGCCTAGTAGCGGTAGTCGTCCCGCTTGTACGGGCCATCGACCTGGACGCCGATGTACTCCGCCTGCTCCCCGGTCAACTCGGTCAGACGCACGCTCAGGTGCTCGAGATGGAGACGGGCGACCTCCTCGTCGAGATGCCGCGGCAGCAGGGTCACCTTCCGTTCCCGGTCCTCGCCGCCGCGGTGCAGGTCGATCTGGGCCAGGACCTGGTTGGCGAACGACGTCGACATGACGAAACTGGGGTGTCCGGTCGCGCAACCGAGGTTCAGCAGCCGCCCCTCGGCAAGAATCAGCAGACTGCGCCCGTCCGGGAGGATCCACTCGTCGACCTGGTCCTTGATGTTGCGGCTGCGGATGCCCGGAGTCCGTTTCAGGCCGGCGATGTCGATCTCGTTGTCGAAATGGCCGATGTTGCCGATCACCGCCTTGTCCTTCATCCGGGTCATGAGTTCCGCGGTGATCACCGACTTGTTGCCAGTGCAGGTGACGAAGATATCGGCGGTCTCCACCACGTCTTCGAGACGCGCCACCTGGTAGCCCTCCATGGCCGCCTGCAGCGCGCAGATCGGGTCGATCTCGGTGATGATGACCCGGCAGCCCTGACCGCGCAGAGACTGGGCGCAACCCTTGCCGACCTCACCGTAGCCGCAGACGACCGCCGACTTGCCGCCGATCATCAGGTCCGTGGCCCGGTTGATGCCGTCGATCAGGGAGTGCCGGCAGCCGTACACGTTGTCGAACTTGGACTTGGTCACCGAGTCGTTCACGTTGACGGCCGGGCACAGGAGCGCGCCCTCTTCCTGCAGCTCGTAGAGACGGTGAACGCCGGTCGTCGTCTCCTCGCTGATTCCCTTCAGGCCCTCGGCCATGCGGGTGAAGTAGTTCCCGTCCCAGGCGCGGACGCGGTGGATCAACTCCAGGATGACGCCCCATTCCTCGGGTTCCGTGTCGGGATCGAAGTCGGGCACGGCGCCCTGCCGTTCGTACTCCGCGCCCCGGTGAATCAGCAGCGTGGCGTCGCCTCCGTCGTCGACGATCAGGCTCGGGCCGCTCTCGTTCGGCCAGTCCAGAGCGCGCAGCGTGCACCACCAGTACTCGGGCAGGGTCTCGCCCTTCCAGGCGAACACGGGCACGCCCTTCGGGTCCGCCGCGGCGCCGCCGTTCTCCGGCCTGCCGACAACCACCGCCGCGGCCGCCTCGTCCTGGGTCGAGAAGATGTTGCAGGACGCCCAGCGCACTTCGGCGCCGAGGTCGAGCAGGGTCTCGATCAGCACGGCCGTCTGCACTGTCATGTGCAGACTGCCGGTGATCCGCGCGCCGGCGAGCGGCTGCTCCGACCGGTAGCGTCGGCGAAGCTCCATCAGCCCCGGCATTTCGTGCTCGGCGAGTTCGATCTGCCTCCGGCCGGCATCGGCGAGGGACAGGTCGGCGACTGAGAAGTCCAGTCCGCTCGGCGCCCGGAACAGTTCCGATACGGCCGTCCGCGCCAACTCCTCGGCCACCGGGCCGGACTCGATTCGTCTATCTGCAAGCGTCATTGTTCTTTGTCTCCCTGAGGGCGCGGACCGCATTCGGGCCGTTCATGCGTAGTGGCGAGGGGCAAGGCCGCAACGGCGTTCTCAGTTCCTCTTGGCACGGTCCATCCTCAGGCCTGAGGGGCGGCACTGTCAACCGCCGTCCCCGTTCAACCCGACCGCCGCCGCCAGCAGTTCGTAGGAACGCACACGGGCCTCGAAACTGGGACAGATCGTCAGGACGACGAGTTCTCCGACTCCCAGCCGCGCAGCGAGTTCCTCCGCCCGGGGCCGCACGGTGTCCGGCGATCCGATCAGGCTGCGGGCCTGCATTCTCTCGACGATCGCCCGATCCCGCTCCGTGAACTCGTACGCTTCGGCCTCCTCCAGGCTCGGAAAGGGACCCGGCTGCCCCTGGGTCAGCCGGATCCACCACAGGAAACGGCTGAGTGACTGCCGGCGGGCCTCCTCATCCGTCTCGGCAACCATCGCGCTGACGCCCACGCTGGCCCGCGGTTCGGGGTGGCGCTCGGAAGGTCGATACTCGCTCCGGTAGAGCTCGAGGGCGGCCTCCGCGTCCCCGGGCTGGATGAAGTGGGCGAAGCTGTAGGGACAACCGAACCAGGCGGCAAAACGAGCCGAGCCGAGGCTCGAACCGAGCAGCCAGACCTCCGGTTGGGTGTCGCCGTGCGGCATGGCGCGCACGCCGTTCAGACGGCTGTCTTGGTGCTCCCGTCCCAGGTACCCGAGCAGGTCGGCGACCTGCTCCGGGTAGTGCTGGACCCCCAGGCGGCCCGGGCCGTGCGCGAGGATCCGGGCGGTGAGGCGGTCCGATCCGGGCGCCCGGCCAATACCCAGATCGATGCGTCCGGGGTACAGGGTCTCCAGCATCCTAAAGACCTCGGCCACCTTCAGCGCGCTGTAGTGACTCAGCATGACGCCGCCGGAACCGACCCGCATCCGCTTCGTCGCGGCGGCGACCTGCCCGATCAGCGCTTCGGGCGCGGCGCAGGCGAGGGACTCGGAGTTGTGATGCTCCGCCAACCAATAGCGGCGATAGCCCATCCTGTCCGTGGCGCGCGCCAGCTCAACGGCTTCGCGCACCGCGTCCGCCGCGGTGCAGCCGTTCCTGATCGGGCACTGATCGAGAACACTCAGCCCCAGCGAGGGCGAAGAGTCGTCGGCCGGCACTCAGTAGCCCTCGGAGCGCCGGAAGCGCTCCACTACCCTGCCGTCCTCCCGCTCGGCGCGCTCCAGCAACCGGGCCGCCCACTCCTTGCGCTGTTCGTCAACGATCGAGGGATCGTAGCGATCGACCAATGAACCGAACTGGCTGATGTGCGCCGCGGCGGCGCGGGCCTTCTTCTCCGCCGTGTCCGTGATGTCGACGGTGTAGTTCGGGTTCGCGCTGTAGTAGAAAAGCACGAGCGGCACGCTCCAGGCCTCGAAGCCCTCCGCCTCGAGCTCCGGGAAGTACAACCGCCAGCGCGCGGCCCGGATCGCGTCCACGGTGATGATCGCCCCCGAGCGGTGGTCCGACTTGTGGTACTGCTCGTAGGGAGAGCCGGGATCGACGGAGAACAGGGCGTGGGGCTTGAAGCGCCGGATCTCGCGCGCCACCTGCCGCGTCAGCTCGCGCCGGTCGACGTACTCGAGCATGCCGTCGTCGTGGCCGAGCCAATGGATGTTCTCCTTCGGGATGCCGAGGATGCGGCAGGCTTCCTCTTCCTCGGCGCGGCGGATCGCCTTCAACCGGTCCTTCGTCATCTCCGGGTCGCCCGAACCGGCGTTGTCCGTCGTGTAGATCACGACCTGGATGTCGTTCTCGTTTGCCGCCAGGAGGGCCAGCGTGCCGCCCGAAGTGAAGGTTTCGTCGTCCGGATGCGGGGTGACGACCAGGATGCGGCGGCCGGACCACTCCTCGATCCGGTCGGAGCCCGTGTACTCCGGCTCGGGGCGGGATATCTGCGCCGTTGCCGGAGCAGTCGCGGCAACGACGAAGAGACAGGCGGTCAGGACTGTCTTCGCCGCGGCTGGGAGCACTCGATTCGTGGCGCTCGCACCGGCCCGGAACATCCGCTCAGTATAGTGAAGCCATGCCGTTGCATGTCCTCAGCGGACGCCTCGCGGGCGCCCTGTTCGCCGCGGCGGCTCTGGCGGCCGCCCAGGTTCCGCCCCCGTCGGCAACAAGCGCGGATTCCCCCGCTGCGACCCTCGCCGAGAGCGTCACGGTCAACGTCGTGAACATCGACGTCCACGTCACGAATCGCCGGGGCGAGCCGATCGCCGACCTTGTCGCCGCCGACTTCGAGATCTTCGAGGACGGCGAGCTGGTCGAGATCACGAACTTCCTGAACGCCTCCGCCCGAGACGGGATGGAGTGGACCGAGGGAGACGAACTCGAGGAGCCTGGGGGCGCCGACGCCCCTCTCATGGTGGCCCTCTACGTCGACCGCTACCGCACCAGCCACGGCAACCTGCTTCGTATCGAAGGCGACCTCGCCTCCTTCCTGAGCGACCGCCGCGATCAGGGAGGCGGCATCCGCTTCCTGCTCGCAACCGGCGACCCGGAACTGAACGTCAGGGCCCCCTTTACAGACGATCCGCAGGAACTGCTAGCCGCCCTGGAGCAACTGCGCGACGAGCCGCGCTCAGGTCTTCACGACGACGAACTGCTCCGCCGCCGGACCATCGGTGAGGTTCGCCGCACCTACGAGACCTGTGCACAACCTCCCTCGAGCCCGAACAATCCCGGCTGCTTCCCGTGCATCGACACCTGGAGCGCACTCCTGGGCTCCGCCGGCCAATATGCCGCCGAGATGCAGTCCCGGGTCTCGACATCGACTTTCGCTCTCGGCGAACTGATGACCGCTCTCGGCGGTCTGCCCGGTCCCAAGGCGCTGATCTACGTCAGCGATGGACTGCCCCAGCGTCCGGGCGCGGAGATGTACCACTACCTGGGTCAGATCTGCCCCGACCGGCAGTCCGAGACCGACTCGCTGGAGCGCGAGTGGGACGACACGACCCGCTTCAACCGCCTGAGCGCCTTCAGCAACGCGAACCGGGTCACGATCTACCCGGTCGACGCGGGAGGCGTCCGCGCCTCCTCCGCGGCCGACCCGAGCTTTGCCGGTCCGGTGGGCGGTCTGGACGGCGCCGGATTCGCGGATTCGCGACTCTCGGCCGTTCTGGTGCCCAGCCGGGAGAACGACCGGGTACGGGTTGACAACCTGCAGGCCACTCTGAGCTTGCTGGCTGACGAAACCGGTGGTCAGGCCGTGTTCAACCAAGCTCGCCCGGCCGAGGCGCTGGAGGAAATTGCGGCGGACTTCGGGTCCTACTACTCGCTCGGTTACGGCGCGCCGCCCGACCCCCGTCAGCCGATCCGCCAGATCGACGTCCGCTTGACGAAGCCGGGGAAGGGCTGGCAGGTGCGCTACCGGCGCTCCTACATCCTGAAGTCGCAGGATCAGCGGCTGGCGGATCGACTGTTTGCTGCATTGAAGCTCGATGAGCAGAGCAACCCTCTCGCCGCCGAGGTGACATTCGGGGACCCGGCGCCCGCCACGGACTCCAACGTGAGCACGCTGCCGGTCGAAGTCCAGCTCCCGGTCTCGGCGGTCACCCTCCTTCCGGGAGCGGCTGGCCAGAACGGAGCGGTGCGCATCTTCCTGATCGCCGAGAGTGAGGACGGTCGCCGCACACCGATGCGCCAGAAGACTCTGACCTTCAGCGAAGATCAGCTTCAGGCCGAGCGGGAGCACGCCGTCGTGGTCGTCAACGTCGATCTGCCACCCGGCGCCTTCGCGGTCGCGGTCGGCATCCGGGACGAAGCGTCGGGGCGCAGCAGCTATCTGGTCCGGGACATCGAGCTGCCGCGGATCAACGATTCCGCCCGCTGAGGCCGTCTCAGCCTCCCCTACCGAGCCCGGAACGCCTCGACGTCCTCGGCGCTGGTGAGCACGTCCAGGCCGGTGTAGATCGGGTCCTCGACCGTGCCCCCGCCCACGAGTTCCAGCAGGACCTCCATCGACCGGTAGCCCATCGCGTAGGGGCGCTGCCCCACCTGGCCGTGACTCAGACCCTCGGCCAGCAGGTCCAACTGCATCGGCAGTACGTCGGCGCCGAGGATCACGAGATCACGCGAGTCGATCCGGTCCCGGTACGGCTCGACGGCCTGCCGGTACGCCTGGTCGACGAACTGCGGGAAGCCGCCGGTGATCGAGAACACGTCGAGGTCCGGCTCGGAGGCCAGTACGTCGGCCATCTGCTGAACCGCCAGCGGAAAGTCGTCGTTCGTGTAGAGCGGGCAGGCGCCGACCTCGGTCCAGCCGTTCTCGCCGTCGAGGCGGTCCCCCGGCGGTCCGCCCGACTCGACGCCGGCCAGAGTGTCTCGCAGTCCCTGCATCCGTTCGTTGTGATTCATCGCCGCGGCGCCGCCCGACTGGATGCAGATGGCGCCCCCGTCCGGTTTCAATCCCTGCAGCAGCTTCGCCTGCTCCACCCCCATCGCGCGGTTCTGGGTACCCACGTACGTCGTGCGCAAGCCGGCGTCCTCGGCCAGCAGGTCGGAATCCCAGGTGATCACGGGGATGCCGACCTCCTTTGCCCGCACGAGCGCCCGCGCCATCGCCCTCGCGTTCGACGGCGACACCGCCAGACCGTCCACGCGGCGCGTGATCAGGTCCTCGACTACCTGGATCTGGTCCGCCTCCGTGTGCTCGCTCGGGCCGATGTAGAGGCACTTGACGTCCTCAAGATCCGCGGCCGCCTGCATGCAGCCGTCGCGGGCGAAGTCGAAGAACGGGTTGTTCATGGCCTTCGGCACCAGGGCGAAGGTGTAGCCGGTCTGCTCCTGAGCGCAGCCCGCAACCCCGAGCGCCAGGGCCGCGACGGCCCCGGCCACAAACCACGCTGCCCGCGGACGTCGGCCGTTCCCGGTCCCCTTGTCCGAACACACTTTCAACCCCATGACGACTCCCGATTCCGCTCGGGCGGCGAGCGTAGACCTGTACTCAACCAGCGGTCCGGCCCGCCCGCCGAACCCGCTCCACGAGCATAGCGACGATGATCGATCCCCCGACGAACGCTCCCTGCCAGTACGGATCCACACCGAGCAGGAGCAGGCTGTTGCGGATCAGCTCGATCAGCGCCGCGCCCGCAACCGCGCCGAAGGCGCCGCCCTGCCCGCCCATCAGGTTGGCGCCGCCGATCACCGCCGAGGCGATGACGCGCAGTTCGTAGCCTTGACCGAGCGCGTTCGTGACCGCCCCCAGCCAGCCGATCATCAGGATCGCCGATACCCCCGCGAGCAGAGAGCTCAGGACGTAGACCGTGACCTTGACCCGGGCGACCGGCACCCCCGCGAGGCGAGTCGAATCCTCGTTGCCGCCGACCGCCAGCACATGACGCGCCAGGCGGCTGTAGCGAAACCAGGCCGCCGAGGCCAGAGCGGCGAGGAGAAGCAGCCAGACCGGGTTCGCGAGCCCCAGGAAGCGGCCGCCGCCCAGGGCGAACAGCAAATCCTCGTCAGGCCCGAAATCGTGGATCATCTTGTTGTTCGAGATGACCAGGGCGAGCGAGCGGGCGATGCTGAGCATGCCCAGGGTGACCACGAAGGGCGAGAGGCGCAGGTAGCCGACCAGCACACCGTTCACCAACCCGCACGCGAGCGCACACGCAAGTCCCGCGGCGGCGGCGAGGAACAGCGGTTGGCCCGACGCCAGAACGAGCCCCGTCACGATTCCTGCGAGGCCCATGACGGAGCCGACCGAGAGATCGATCCCGCCGGTCGCGATGACCGCGGTCTGGCCCAGGGCGATCAGCCCGATGAAGGCGAAGTTGCGGCTGACGTTGAAAATGTTGTCCGCACTTGCGAACGGTTCGGAGACGAGGCTCATCGCCCCGGCCAGGGCCGCGACCGTCAGCGTCACCCACAGGGACTGGGGCGTCCGGCGGAAGTTCTTCACGCGGCTTCGATCGCGCCGGTGATCAGCGCGGTGACCTCCTCGGGCGACGAATCCCCGCTCGCCTTGTCGGCCACCTTCCGCCCCCGCCTGAGCACGACGACGCGGTCCGCCACCGCGAACACGTCCGACATCCGGTGGGAGATCAGCAGCACGGAGACCCCCTGGTCGCGCAGGCTGCGGATCAACTCCAGCACCTCGGCGATCTGCCGCACGCTGATGGCCGCGGTCGGTTCGTCGAGCAGCATGAGCCGGGGCGCGCTCAGACGCGCCCGGGCAAGTGCTACGGCCTGCCGCTGCCCGCCGGACATTCTTCGCACGAGGTCGTCCGGCCGCGTGTCGGAACCGAGTTCCTCGAACAGTTCCGCCGATTTGCGACGCATCCCGGCGTGGTCGAGCACCGGCAGGATCCCGAACAGGCGGCGACTCCGTTCGCGGCCCAGGAACACGTTCGCTGCCGCCGAGAGGTTGTCGCACAGGGCAAGATCCTGGTACACGGCCTCGATCCCGTGCTCCCGCGCCGAAAGTGGCGAGAGTTCGACCGCCCGTCGATCCCAACGGACTTCACCCGAGGTCGGCGCAAAGTTCCCCGCGACGATCTTGAGCAGGGTCGACTTGCCGGCCCCGTTGTCGCCCATCAGTCCGACGACTTCGCCGGGGACGAGTTCCAGATCGACGGCTTGGAGCGCCTCGACGGCGCCGAACCGCATGCCCACCGATCGGAGCTGGAGCATCGAGAAAGGGGGCCTCAGCCCGCCAGACGTCCCAGGTAGCCCGGGCCCTGAGTAAAGACGTACCAGGCCATGAAGCCGGTCAGGAAGGCGGTCACTGCGACCATCGCACCCCACCAGAGCCAACCGCGGACGCCGTCCGCGCGGTCCACGCCCAGGTAGCCGCGCTTTCGCTGCAGAATGACGAAGCCGATGTACGCGGCGGGCAGGAACAGACCGCAGATGATGTTCGTCGGCACCGCCAGCCACACCGCGATGTCGCCCCAGAACACCGGTCCGAGGACCCCGGGCGCCGGCAGCAGCATCGCCAGCCGGTGCTTGCGGCCGCCGAAGCGCCAACCGAAGAGCTCGCAGGCCACGAAACCGGTCGCGAGCATGTGCAGGGTGATCGTAGACAGCGCCATTCCCAGCACGCCGAGGTCGAAGACGACGCGGCCCGCCGCGGGGCCCGCGACCGCGGCCAGCGACTTCGCCGCCTCCACCGGCCCCAACCGCACGCCCTCGTAGGCGGGATCGAGGTGGATCGTGTTCGCCGCCGCGATGACCATCAGACTCGCTGCGAGCACATAGGGGATGAAGGTGCCGGTCCAGAGGTCGAACCGCGCCAGCGAGCGGTGTTCCCGCGACCAGCCGCGGGCCAGCAGCGAGTACGGATACAGGAACACCATGTTGATGCCGACCGCCGCCGACAGGCCGCTCAGGATCACCGTGACGCCGAGCACGCCGTTGCGCTCGCCGGGCACCGAGAAGCCGACGAAACCGCGCAACAGCGCTCCCCAGTCCGAGATACCGGTCCGCGCAACGACCCACCCGAAGCAGAGGACGATTCCCCACACCATGTACCGCAGCAACCGCTCGTAGACGCGGATGAGTTCCGGCCGGCGACCGTAGAGCGACGAGACGAGGATCGCCCAGAACAGAACCAGGAAACCCAGCAGCGGCGCCGGCAACCCCTCGACACCCGCGGCCTCGCCGAGGTCGACCAGCACGGCGGACGCCAGCGCGTACTGCGGGAAGTGCCAGACGATCGAGGCGATCAGGGCCCCGAGGGCCCAGCTCCAGGCCAGCGGCGCCCCGGCAAACCGCCGCATGGCGTCGAATGGCCGCAGCCCCGTGGACAGTGTCTGGTGGGCCACCGCGGAGAGCATGACCATGCCCAGAAGCATGGCCAGGGGCGCGACCCAGAGGAGCTCGTAGCCGAAGACCGCGCCCGCGAACAGGGCGGAAGCCGCGGTGCCGCTGCCGAGCGTCATTGCGCTCTGCATGTACCCGGGGCCCATCAGGCCGGCAAAGGCGCGCCAGCGGGTCGTCCGGGGCGCCGCCTCGAGTTCAGCGAGCTGTTGCCGTTCGGCGGCCAGCGCCGCCGGGTCGGGCGGATGGGCCATCCGCAGGCCGACCCGTAGGTCGTCCCGCTCGGCCGCGGACAAGCGAGATGCCCGAATCACGGGTCCTCCACCGTGACCGTCGCCTCCCCCGTGCCCGATCCAAACCACCCTCCGGGGTCCCGCACCATCCGCCACGCGAACGTGTAGCTGCCCGTTTTCTCCGGCGCCATGATCGGGAACTCGAAAGTGACCGTCTCGTTCGGCGCCACGCTCCCGGAAAGGGGCGCCCGCCGCAGCCCCCAGGTGTCGTTGTCCTGCGGACTCTGCGAACCGAGAGTGTAGCCCCCGAAAGGCGTCCACGTCGCCCTTCCGGTGTTCGTCATGGTCACCGTCACGGTCGCCTTGCCGCCAGCGGCCATCTTCGACGGGAGCCCCAAGACCGACACGAAGGCCGCGTCGTCCCTCGCCGCCGCTGTCACCGTGATCGGGAACGAAAGGGCTGCGGCATCGCCGTCCGTGTCGGTCGCCGTGTACGTGTACGCCGTTGCCGCCTGCGGCGTTGTGGGCGTTCCCGACAGCACCCGGGTCGTCGCGTCGAAGCTGACGCCGGCCGGCAGGGGCGGCGTCAGCGCATAGGCCAACTCTCCGTCGCCGCCGCTCGCCGCGGGCAGCGTCAACGGCTTGAGGGCCTCGTCCTGAACCCACGTCTGATCGAGGATCGTCGCGTCGCCGAACGACGGGCCCTCCACCGTGACCGTCACGTCCCCCGTGCCCGACCCGAACCACCCTCCGGGGTCTCGCACCATCCGCCACGCGAACGTGTAACTGCCCGTCTTCTCCGGCGCCGTGACCGGGAACTCGAAAGTGGCCGTCTCGTTCGGCGCCGCGCTCCCGGACAGGGGCGCCCGGCGCAAACCCCAGGTGTCGTTGTCCTGCGGACTCTGCGAGCCAAGACCGTAGCCCCCGAAAGGCGTCCACGTCGTTGTTCCGGTGTTCGTCATGGTCGCCGTCACCGTCACCTTGCCGCCAGCGGCCATCTTCAACGGGAGACCTGAGACCAACACCAAGGCCGCGTCGTTCGTCGACCCCTCTTTCACCTTGATCGAGGACGAGAGCGTCGCGGCGTAGTCGTCTGTGTCCGTCGCCGTGTACGTGTACTCCGTCGTGTCCTGCACTGCTGTCGGCGTACCCGACAAGGTCCGCGTCGACTCGGTAAACGTGTCGACTCGGTCGAGCGGGAGTACGCTCTTTACCGTGAGCCCTTCCCGCACCGTCTGAACGTCTGGATCGATAGCCGCCCCGATCGGCCGGCCGGTATAGTACGTCAGCACCTGTTGCCGGCTGAGATCCTCCCTGATCTGGTCGAACACCTGTTGAACCCGACCCGGGAACTCCGACGGAGGAAGCTCCGGGTCGATCCGGAACAGCCGCCCGCCGCTCTGCCGGGCCTGCTGCCGCATGCGCAGGACGTGGTCGGCGGATCGGGCGGTTCGTATCAACGTTTCGCCAATGCTGTCTCCATCGGGGTTGCTTCCGTTCGGAAGGGCGATCCGATCCCTGCCGAGGTCGATGAGGTAGAGCGGGATGCCGACCCGCTCCGCGAAGGCCGCCGCCTGCCCCGGTTCGGATCGGCTGTCGATGTCCACGCCGTCGGTTACGACAACCAAGGCTCGCCTTCCGGGTTCCGCCCCGTACAGGATCAGGGAGAACAGGATGCCGTCGTTCAGGGCCGTGCCGCCGTTGGGGACCAGCCGATCCATGCTGGTTCGCAGCGCCCGCACGCTGCCCGTGGGCCGCTGAAGCAGGCGGACGCTCTCGTCGAAGTCGACCAGGAAGGCTCGATCCTCGGCCGCCAGGGAGTTCTCCAGGAATGCCCCCACCACCGATCTGAGTCGATTCCATATCGGTCTCATGCTGGCCGAGGAGTCGATCGCCATCCCCAGGATCAACGGCACGTCGCCGGCTTGCCGGACATCCTCGACCGCCTTCCGTTCGCCGTCCTCGACGATGTGGAAGTCGGCGGCGGTCAGTCCGTCGACCGCACCGCCGCCGGAATCCACCACGAGGACCTGCAGGTGAATGAGCTGGACATCGATCTCTCCCTTGAACGTGACACCTTCGATGAGTTGGGCGTCTTCCAGTTGGCGGCCGTCGGCGAGGGTGGCTGTGACCCGGACATAGTCATTCGGCGACAGATCGGGTGTCGGCAGGTTTCCCCTGACTGTTCTGAAGCCGCCCGTAGCGCCGTGCTGCGGCAGGTTGACCACGCTCCAGGCGAGCACCTCGTTGCGGTAGAAGTCGACCCGTTCCAGGGCGGCGCCCCGCGGGACCGCGACGCGGGTCTCGACCTGAACCGCGGCGCCGTCGGGTTCGCTCGGGGTGATTGCACGGATGCGGATCCCAAAGGGGGGATCGATGCGATTCAGGATGAGGCGGTCCCCGCCCATGAAAGCGTCTCGGACACTGTAGGCGCGCACCTCCAGAGTCTGCTCGCGAGGTGGCTTGGCGAGGTTGATCCGGGTGCGAAAGGGGAGCTTCCGTACGCGCCCGAGCCGTCGACCGTCGAGGAAGAAGTCCACTCTGCCGATGGACCGGTCGACAATCAGGGTCTCGACTTCGATGCTGCCCGTGAGCAGTTGATGTTGGCCGCTGCGGGGAGGCACGATGCGTATCGTCGCGGGTCGGGCGAAGCGGCTGGCGTCGTCGTCGGTGGGGCTCGCCGCGGGAGGCCCGTCGCCGTCCCGCTCGTAGACCGTGAGAAACCTGAGATTCGGGAATGACTCGCTCTGGATCTCGATGACGCGGTGCAGTTGACCGGCCTGCCGGAAGAAGGTCTCGATCAGGAGCCAGCCCGGTCGCGCCGTTTCGATCTCGAGCGCGCCCGGGAGAATGCTCGCGCGGTGACGGTTGCCGTACTGATCGGTGACGGTTGCGCCGTCCGTCGGCAGCGCGAGTGTCTCGTACTGCGCGTTCCGGACGTGGATCTCACCATCAACGGCGTGGAGCCGCAGTTTGCCCACGCGTTCGGCAAGGCTCGTCGACAGGCCTGTCAGCATGGCGGATGTGGCCTCCGGATCTCGCCAGAGGCTGGCCGTCTTCTGAATCGGATCCTCGCTGACTCTCTCGTTCCGGTTCCATTCGCCCTCGAGTGCGGCGATGGACGAGGTTGCCGTTCCGGCCTCGCCCTGAGCCGACGCGGACTGCGCGGACTCGCCGCGTTGGTTGGCCGACGGAGACGCGAGGCCCACAAAGACCACGACGAGCGTAGCCGCGAGGTGCTTTCTCAACTTCACCAGTCGTTCGTCCCTTGAGCGACCTGTCTTGAGCGACCTGCGTCACCGTTCAGTCAGCCTGACCTGTCGAATGGCCGAACCGCGTTGCCCGGAGTCATCGCCGGCGAGACGCGCACACTCGACCGTAACACGGCGATCCCTTGAGTAGCATTGCGCGCAGATCAGATGCCCAGGAAACCCTCATGCCAAGCGGGCGCCGCGATCGTGCTTGCCAGCCTGACGCTCGGCGCGGAGAGCCCGGCGGCGGCTCAGCGCGGCGACCGCGAAGGCCACGTGATGGAACAGGTCTGGCGGCGGTTCCCGGCGCCCGAATCGCTTCCCCTGGCCCCTGAGGATGCGATGGCGACCTTGCGCGTCGCCCCGGGCTTCCGCGTCGAGCTCGTCGCCGCGGAACCCCTGGTCGAGGACCCGGTGGCGATGGTCTGGGACGAGCGGGGACTCCTCTATGTCGTCGAGATGCGGGGCTTCATGCCGAACGTCGACGGCATCGGCGAACAGGCGCCGGTGGGCCGGGTGGTCGTTCTCGAGGACACGGACGCGGACGGCTCGATGGACCGAAGCGCCGTCTACCTGGACGGCATGGTTAGCCCGCGCGCGATCGCGGCCGTCTCCGGCGGCATCCTGATCGGTGAACCGCCGAACCTCTGGCTGTGCCGCAGCGAATCGGAGGCCGGCGAACTGCCGCGCTGCGGCAACCGGGAGCGGCTGCTCGACTATGGCGACCCCGATCCCGATCTGCTCGAGCATACGGAGAATGGTCTGCTGTGGGCGCTCGACAACTGGATCTACAACGCGAAGTCCGACCGGCGGTTCCGGCTTCGGCGGGGTTCAGGCGGCGTCTCCGTGGAGGTCGATCCGACCCTGTTCCGCGGCCAGTGGGGCATGGCTCAGGACGACTACGGCCGCCTCTACTACAACACCAACTCGCGCTATCTGTTCGCGGATCTGATCCCGGCCGACTACGCCCTGCTCGATCCCGGGCACCAGCCCCGGGGCGGCGGGCACGGCGCCAGCGAACGGTTGGTACTGGAGGAGAGCGTCCATTCGATCCGGGTCAACCCCGGCATCAACCGTGGCTACGTCAACAACATGCTGCGCGAGGACGGCCGGCTGGCGGTGACCACGTCGGTCAGCGGGCTGACCGTCTACCGCGGCGATCAGTTCCCGGCGACCTGGCGTGGCGACGTCTTCGTGCCGGAGCCGGCCGGCAATGTGGTGGCGCACTTCGACCTCGCGCCCGGCCCGGTCGAGAACGGCGTCCCGACCCTGGTCGCCGAGCACCGGGTCTACGGCGATCCTGACTGGGTGGAGCGAGAGTTCCTCGCGTCGACCGACGAGCGCTTCCGGCCCGTGGACGCGAAGGTCGGGCCCGATGGCGCGCTTTACGTGATCGACATGTATCGCGGCATCCTCCAGCACGTGAGGTACGTGACCACCTACCTGCGCGAGTACATCCTCGACCACGGGCTCGACCGTCCGATCGGCATGGGTCGTATCTACCGCGTGGTCTGGGAGGGAGGAAGCGAAGAGCCCGCGCCAATCCGCCGGGGGGCCCCGAACCTCGAGGCCGCCGCCGACCGAATCGCCGCCCTGTCCCACTCCAACGGCTGGCACCGCGACACCGCGCAGCGCCTGCTGGTCGAGGGCGAGCTCGACGACGCGACCCGTGACGCACTGCGGGAACTCGCCCGCACCGGCGACAACTCCCTGGCGCGCATCCACGCGCTGTGGACGCTGCACGGCCGTGGCGATCTGGACGCCGCCACGGCCCTCGCCGCGGTCCGCGAGCGCGAGCCATGGCTCGCGGTTCACGGGCTCCGCACGGGCGAGGAACTGCTCCCCTCGAGCAGCGCCGGCCAGGCCGCGATCGCCGAACTGGTCGACTCCTCGTCGCCCCAGGTCCGCACCCAGGCGCTCCTGACCCTGGGCGCCACTGCGCGGCGGGAGTCCTGGGCCCGGATCGCCTTGACCGAACGTCTCGCGTCCCGGCCCGACGATCCGTTCCACCGGCAGGTCGCTCTGGCCGCGAACCTGGAGGGCAACGGCGGCGATGCGCGTCCGCAGGCCCCCGCCCCGGCACCCGCACCCGCCCTGACCGCCGACGAGGCCGCTCAGTTGAGCCGCGGCCGGCGCCACTACCGCGCTTGCAGCTCCTGCCACAACGACGACGGCCGGGGCCAAGACGGCCTGGGGCCGAGCCTGGTCGACTCACCATGGGTCCTCGGCGCCCCGGAGCGCCTTGCCGCACTCGTCCTCCAGGGACTCGAAGGACCGATCGAGGTTCACGGCGAGACCTGGGACGACATGATGCCCGGCTTCGCCGTCGATCCCCGGCTGCCGGACCCGGCGATCGCGGCGCTGCTGACCTACGTGCGCCGAAGCTGGGGCAACACCGCCGCTCCCGTGCCCACGGAGACAGTGACTCGGGTTCGCGAGGCGACGGCGGAGCGCAGGGACCCCTGGACCGCGGCGGAACTCGAGGCGGCCTTCGACTAGCGTTCAGGCGGCTTCGGCGTCGGCCTCGTGGCGGTGAATGTCGAGCAGCAGGTAGAGCGCCGGAATCACGACGAGCGTCAGCAGCGTCGACGTCAACAGTCCGCCGACCACCGTCAGCGCCATGGGCGTTCGCAGTTCGGCGCCCTCGCCGAGGCCCAGGGCCATCGGCAGCAGGCCGAGGACGGTCGTCGAGGTCGTCATCAGGATCGGCCGCAGCCGCACCAGGCAGGCCTCGCGCAGGGCCTCGACCTTGGCTTTGCCGGCCCGCCGCAGGCGGTTCGTGTAGTCGATCAGGATGATCGCGTTGTTCACCACGATCCCGGCGAGCAGAATGCCGCCGATCAGCACGACGATGCTGACCGGCGTGCGGGTCAGGTAGAGAATGCCGATCGCGCCGATGACCGAGAACGGCACCGCGAACAGAATGACGAAGGGGTGCAGCAGCGATTCGAACTGCGACGCCATGACCAGGTACACCATGAACACGGCAAGCAGGATCGCCAGCCTCATGCTGTCGAAGGACTGCTCCATCTCCTGGCGCTGACCGCCTACGCGAACGTCGAAGCCGACCGGGAAGCGGGTCGTGTCGAGGATCGCCAGGATGTCCTCCGAAGCGCCTCCCAGGTCGCGGCCGACCAGGTTCGCCGTGATTACCGAGACGCGGCTGCTGTCCGCGCGCCGGATCTCGGCCGGCCCCTCCGTCTCGATCACCTCGGCCACCGCCGACAGGGGCAGCGGCACAGCGCCGCCCTGCCGGACGTTCAGGTTGCGCAGGTCACGGACCGAGTCCCGGAAGTCCTCGCCAGTGCGCATCCGGACCTCGATGTTGCGGTCCGCCCGCGTGATGTCGGTGGCGATATCGCCCTGCACCTTGGAACGGATGACCGCGCCCAACTGGGCGACGGTGTAGTTCAGAGAGGCCAGCCGCTCGCGGTCGAAGATGATCTGCAGTTCGGGGTTGCCGCCCTCGGTGGACGCCTTGACGTCGGCGAGCCCTTCGACGGCCCGCATCCGCTCGGCCACTTGGTCGGTCAGAACCCGCAGCAGTTCCAGGTTGTGGCCGCGGATCTGCACTTCGACCGGGGTCCGGAAGCTGAAGTACGTGGGCCGGCCGAAGCGGTACTTGAGCCCCCCGTCTCCCGACGTCGGCGAGCCGCTGGCGCCCGCCCCCGCCCGCGGCGCCGGGCCGGCAACCGGCGTCAAGCCGCCGCCGTAGGTGGCGTTCTGCGCCTCGATCTCGTCCCGGATCAGGTTCATGAGCCGCTCTTCGCGCTCGACGTCGATCGGCGGTTCCAGGGTCACGTGGACCTGGCCGATGTTCTCCCGTCTCTCGCCCGCGGCGCCTCCCTGTTCATTCGACGTGCCGACCACCGTGTAGACCGACTGCACGCCGGGCAGCTTGCTGGCGAAAAGGTCGATGGCCTGAAGTCGCTTGTCCGTGACTTCCAGGCGGCTGCCGGGAGGGAGTTCCGCGTCGACGTAGAACTCGCCCTGAATGAGCTCCGGCACCAGCTCGCTGCCGAGTGACCGGACCATCTGCAGGCTGCCCCCCAGGAGTCCGATCGCGAGCAGGAGCACCAGCACCGGGTGCCTCAGGCTCCAATCCAGGACACCCGCGTAGACCGTCGTGACCCCGCGGAGGAGCGCGTCGAAGGCAGCCAGGAAGGGACGCAGCAGCCAGGACATGACCGCCCCGACGCCGCGGAACACGTACTTGATGCCCAACGCGAGATGCAGGCCGACGAAGAAGAACACCGAGGACACGAAGCGCGTCACCGCGTTGGGACGGCCGACGGGTTCAACCTTCGCCGCCCCCAAGCCTTCGGACAGGAACTTGCGCGAGGCGAGCATCGGGATCACGGTCAGCGCGACGCCCAGGGAGACCAGCAGCGAGAAGGTGACGGTCAACGCCTGGTCGCCGAACAACTGACCCGCTACGCCCTCCACGAACACGATCGGCACGAACACGCAGACGGTGGTGATCGTGCTCGCGATCACGGCGCGGCCGACCTCGGACGCGCCTTCCCGGGCCGCTTCGACCACACCGGCGCCCTGTTCGCGGCGTCTCTGGATGGCTTCCAGGACGACGATCGAGTTGTCGAGCAGCAGGCCGATGCCGAGCGTGATGCCGCCCAGCGACATGATGTTGAGCGACACGCCGGACACGTACATGAGGAAGAACGTCGCAACCACCGACACCGGAATGGAGATGCCGATGATCAGAGTCTTCGGAGCGCTGCGGAGGAACAGGTAGAGGACGATGATTGCCAGGCCGCCGCCGATCAGCGCCGTCTCGATCACAGCCCGGACAGACTCCCGGATGTATCGCGACTGGTCCGTGATCAGCGAGAGCTTGAGCTCCGGGTCGATCTCGCCGAGGTCCGCCTCCAATGCCGCCATGACGTCCAGGACACCGGCGGCGACGGTCACGGTGTTCGTGCCGCCCTCCTTGTAGACCGCGATCTCGACACTCTCCTTGCCGTCGATGCGGGTGATCACCTCGCGTTCGCGGCTGCCCCGGTAGACCCGGGCGATGTCCCCCAAGCGCACGATCGCGCCCTGGGAGCGGTCGATGACGATGTCGCGCATCTCCTCGGGCCGCAGCAGTTCGTTGATCGTCCGCACCAGGTACTCGGTCTGGCCGTCGCGCAGCCGGCCACCGGTCAGATTCACGTTCTCCTGGGCCAGCCGGTTCATGACCTGGTTCATCGTCAGGCCGATGTTGGTCAGCCGCCGTTCGTCGATGTCGACCTGGATCTCCTCTTCGAGACCGCCGCTGACGACCACCGCCGCGACCCCTTCGAGCCGCTCGATCCGGCGGCTCAGATCCTCTTCCGCAAGCAGCCGCAGACCGATCAGGTCGCTGCCCTCGTCGCCGGTCAGCCCCAGGCGGACGATCGGATCGAGCGACGGGTCGTACCGCAACAGGATCGGCTGCTCGGCGTCCGCCGGCAGCCGAACCTGATCGAGCCGCTCCCGAACGTCCAGCGACGCGAAGTCCATGTTCGTGCCCCAGGCAAACTCAAGCGTCACCTCGCTGGTGTCCGCGCGGGAGCTGGAGATCACGCGGTTCACCCCGTTCACCACACCCACTGCATCCTCGACCGGGCGCGTGATCAGGGTTTCGATTTCGGCCGGCGCCGTGCCCTCGTACTCGGTCCGCACCGTGACCGAGGGATAGGTGATGTCCGGCAGCAGGTCGACCGCCAGGTCGCGGAACGCGACGCCGCCGAACACGACCGCGGCCACGGCGAAGATGAACACCGTGACCGGCCGCCTGGTGGCGAAAGAAACGATCCGCATGAAGCGCTCCTGCTCTTACGGCCGGCGTCAGCCCTGGGGCCGGGTCGGCGGCCGTCCAGGCGGGAACTGGCCGCTCTTCATCCGCTCGATCGCCTGGTCGACCTGCTCGTCGCTCATCCCGCGCTCCTTCATCCGGGAGCGCATCATCTCGATGCGTTCGGGCGTCATCTGGCTGGGATCGAAGCCACCCGGCGGACCCTGCCCGGCTCCACGGGGACCGCGCGATTGCTGTCCCGGCTGTTCGGGAGTCGCCGCTCGTTCGGTTTCCGACGCATCTTGTGTGACGGCGGCAGCTCCGACGCCCGGCGCACTCGCTGAAGGCTCGAGCGGCGCCTCCTGTTCCTCTCGCCCAAGGACCAGAACCGGCGTCTGATCGGAGAGGCCGTCCTGGCCGATGACCACGATCTGTTCGCCGGCTTCGACGCCCGCGAGCACTTCGAGGGCGTCGCTTTCCTCGAAGCCGAGCCGGAGTTCCCGGCGCTCGGCCATCGGGCCGTCCTCCGCCGCCTCGTTGACGACGTAGACGGTGTCGGCAACGCTTTCGAGCACGAGGGCCTGCTTCGGGATGACGACCGCATCCTCGTGCAGATCGGTCTGCACGTAGACGCTCGCGAACATGCCTGGACGGAGCAGGTTTCGACCTTCGACCGCGAGGGTCACCTTGACGGTACCGGTGGCCGCATCGACGATCGGACTGATCCGCAGCACCCGGGCCGGAAATCGCTCGCCCGGGTACGCCTCCACGGTCAGGTACGAGGGCTGACCCAGGCTCAGGCGCGGGAGGTCCTTTTCCGGAAGCTGGATCGGACAGAGCAGCGGGTCGAAGTCCGAGAGACGGAAGAGTCGGGCGTTGGCGCCGACATGCTCCGCGTTCTTGACCACCCGCTCGATGATCAGGCCGTCGAACGGCGCCCGGATGACCGTGTAGTCGAGGAGAATCTTGGTCCCCACGATCTGCGCCGCGGCGCCGTCGTAGGTCGATCTCGCAAGGTCATAGGCTTCCTGGCTGATCACCTCTTCGCGGTACGAGTCCTGGGCCCGGTTCCAACTCAACTGGGCTTCGGCCAGGTTGACGCGGGCAATGCCGAGTTGCGCCTGGATCTCCGCCGCGTCAATCCGCGCCAGCACCTGTCCGGCACGCACGAAGTCCCCCTCCTCGACGTTGAGCTCCACGATCGGACCCGTCGTCCGGGCCACGATGTCGACCTCGTTCTCGGCCTCGAGAGAGCCGTTTGTCTCCAGGTAGTCCGCGATCTGCCGCCGGATGGCCGGCGCCACATTGACCGGAATCGCGGACCTGTCTCCCGGTGGACCGCCAAGACCCGGGAACCCAGGGCCGCCAGGACCTCGGCCGCCACCGGGCCCGCCGCGGCCGCCGGGCGCTCCGGCCCTTTCACCGTTTCCGGCCGCGGGAGTGTCGGCGCTCGAACGATCGCAGGCGGCGCCGACCACCGCGACAACCAGGGCCAGCAGGATGGCGGCCGCTTTGCGCGCCACGCCCCCTTCGACTACGTACTTCATGCCGTTGCTTTCCTCCGCCCGCCGGCCGCCGTCCGCAGGATTCGCTTGCCGAACTCGGTGAAATCGTCCACCAGCGAGTAGATCGTCGGCGTGACCAGGAGAGTCAGGAAAGTCGATGTCGTCAGACCGCCAAGGATGACCAGTCCGACCGGCGCCCACATGGAGGCCCGCCCTTCCGGCTGGCCGAAGACCTCGGGCAGGAAGAAGGGAGCGACCATGGGCGAGAGGCCGAGGATGGTGGTTACCGCGGTCAGAAGGATGGGCCGCAGCCGGTGCTTGCCGCCGAGGATGATGGCCTCCGTACGCGTGAGCCCCTCGCGGCGCAGCCGGTTGATGTGGTCGACCAGAACGATCGCGTTGTTCACGACGATGCCGGCCAGGATCAGGAGTCCCATGTATGCGGTTTCAGACCTTGGCTGCCCGGCCAGAGCCATGATCACTCCCACGCCGATGAACGCGAACGGGATCGAGAGCATGATCGTGAAGGGCTGCAGCCAGTTCTCGAACAGCGCCGCCATGATCATGAAGATCAGCAGGCCCGCCAGCGCGATGGCCCAATAGGCGTTTTTCTCTTCCTCCTGGGCTTCCCTGAAGTAGCGCCCGAAGTTCACCTCGTAGCCGGCCGGCAACGGCATCGTGGCGAGCATGGCCTGGACCGGGCGCTGCAACATGTAGGCCGGCGTGTTGCCGGTCGTGTTCGCTTCGATCTCGATCTTCGACCGTCGGTTCTCGCGCCGGATCGAATTCGCCCCCTCCGTGATCTCGAACGAAGCCAGACTGGAGACGGGCAGCGGCACCCGACCTCCCTCCCCTTGCCCGTCGTCCACGAACACGGACAGCTTGCGGAGCTGGTCCAGGGTCTGCCGATCCTCTTCCCGGTACTGCATGACCATGCCGACTTCCCGTTCCCGCGTCTTGAAGTAGGCCAGGGAGCGGCTCGACAGGGCCCCGTTCACGGTCATGGCGACCGCCTGACTCGAGAGGCCGCCCTGCAGGGCGCGTTCGCGGTTCACCGTCACGCGCACTTCGTCGTCCCCGCTCTCCAGGGAGTTGTCCACATCGGTCAGGAAGGGAATCTGCTCGAGTCTCTGCTCGATCTGGGGAACGAGGAGCTTGAGGATGTCGAGATCATCTCCGACCAGATCCATCTCGATGCCGGAGCTCCCCATGCCGGGCGGCCCGAACTGGGTCCGGGACAGCTTGTACGTGACACCGGCCCGGACCGGTAGCGCCTCGCGGATCCGGTCCTGGATCTCGTCCGTCGTCAGCTTCGCCTTCTCCTCCGGAGTCAGGTAGACCTCGAACCGGTTGCCATGGCCATAGCCGCGGCTCCTGCCGCCACCGCGGCCGATCGAGTGCGCGATGTCGGCGATCTCCCACTCCTCCCTCTTTACGTCCAGCAGATCGTAGATCTCACCGTAGAGCTCCAGCCGTTCGTCGATGCCCATCCGCCTGGGCGCATCGACGAAGATCGTCGCCTGCCGGCCCTGGGACGGCCTCTGGTAGCTGCGCTCGATGCTGTTGAAGAGTTGCCAGGAACCAACCAGCATCAAGGCGATCACGGCCGTGAACAGAATCCGGTGGCGAAGAGTGAAACGGATCGTCGCGCCGTAGTACTCGATCACGCGGTCCAGCAGCTTGAACCGGCGCTTCGTCTCGGACCGCAGAAGCAGCGCCGCGATCATCGGCACCACGGTCAGGGCCACGATCAAGGAGGCGACCATGACCAGGCAGACGGTGGTCCCGATGTCGCCCATGAACCGGGTGAAACTCCCGGGCCCACCGGAGCTGCCGGTGAGGAAGATGAGCGGTAGAAAGACGCACATCGTCGTCGCCGTGGAGGCGATGATCGGCATTGCCACATCGCTGGCGCCGCACAGGGCGGCCGTCTTGGCATCCGCGCCGAGTTCCTGGCGATGGCGGAAGATGGACTCGATGACCACGATCGAGTTGTCGAGCAGCATGCCGATCGCCAGCATCAACCCCATCAGGCTCATCACGTTCAGGGTGATGTCGGTCAGCGCGGCCTGCCGCCCCAGATACATGATCACGAAGGTCGTCACCAGCGACAGCGGCACTGCCATCGCGACCAGGAGCGTGGTGCGGAACTTGCGCAGGAAGAGGAACATGAAGACGATCGCCAGACCGCCGCCGATGATGCCGCTGCGACCAAGCTCGGTCAGGCCCTGGCGCACGTCGATGGACGTGTCGTGGAAGGCCCGCATCTGCAGACCCGCTCCTTCCGGCGTCGCCTTGATCGCCTCGATCTCGGCCTTGACCCGGTTCACGACGTCCAGGAGGTTCGCTCCCGAGGTCTTGTTGACGCTGAAGCTGACCGCCTCGTCGCCGTTCACGAACGAGTAGTCCTCCTTGTCGGGATAGCCGAACTTGACCTCGGCCACATCCCGAACCCTCAAGCCCCCGCTCGTGATCGGCAGGTCGGCGATCTCGGACGGCGTCTTGAACTCGCCGATCGTGCGTACGAGAAGCCGGCGGCTGCCTTCACGGAGATAGCCGCCGGAGACGTTCACGTGATTCTCACGCAGCGTCTGAACGAGATCGCGCACGTCGATTCCGTGGGCCGCAAGCCGGCCGGGGACCGTCTCGATGCGGAGTTCCCGCCGCTGGCCGCCGTGGGAGTCAGCCTGAGCCACTCCCTCAAGGCGCTGAATCCGGGGCAGGATCACGTCCTGGACGAAGTCGTTCAACTGGTCGGCCGGCCAGGGCGAACTGATCGAAGCCCGAAGAACCGGGATGTCCGTACTCTCGAAGCGACGGATAGAGACATACTCGAGGTCGTCCGGCAGCTCGGCGCGCGCCCTGTCGACCCGGTCCCGGACATCGACCGCGGCCAGCTCCATGTTCGTGCCTTCCTGGAACTCGATGTCGATCGAGGCCGAACTCGACCGGGCCGACGAACGGAGTTCCGTGACTCCGTTGATCGTCCCCAGGTAGTCCTCGAGCGGCAGGACGATCGACCGTTGCACTTCCTCGGGCGACGACGACGAGTACTGGGCGTAGACCGAGATGTTCGACGACTGGAACATGGGCAGGAACTCGAGCGGCAGCCGGTTCAGCGACAGCCAGCCCATGACGAGCACGCCCAGGGTCGCCATGAACATCGTCACCCGCCGTTCGACGGCGAAGCGGATCAGCGGGTGGACATGCCTGTGACCCTCGGCTTCGTCCGGCGTCGGCCTCTCGGCCCCGGCATCCGATGGCGTCAGGTCCTGCGGGTCCCCATCTTTCGGCGAGGTCATCGGCTTCTCCGAAGTCATCAGCGGCAGCCTCCGGATTCCGTTCCATCGCTCGGACGAGCGCCGCGGCGACGGCCGCCATGGTGGCGACTCCGCTCACCGAGTTCCCTCCTCCAGTCCTCGAAGCGCGCCGCCTGCTCGGGCTGCAGCATCTCGCTCACGTTTCGGTGGAACTCCTCCTGCATGGCGCAGAAGTCATCCCGCGCTGTCACCCAGTAGCGCCGACTCCGCACCATCGCCGTTTCCACGATCGCCTGCAGCGCCTCGGTCTGCCCGGAATCGAGCTCCAGGCGGTGCGCCAGACGGTCGGTGGCCCTGGTGCTGTGTTCGCGCTGCAGGTCCGGCGGCGGCGCCTCGCTCTCCGGCGCCCGGCCGGGATCCGTGGCGGCCGCGGCCACGCTCTCCTCCCAGGCCTGACAATCGAAATGGAACATCGGCGGGCGGGGGGCGTGAGCCTGCGAGCCGGCCATCCCCCTGGGCTTGCCGGCGCCGCGCTCCATCAGAAACCGGTCGGCGAGCAGTCCGGCGCTCAGGCCCAGCACCAGCACCGACCCGAGAGCCAGCCACATCCACAGGCGGAACCGTGGGGCGCCCATCACCGCGTCCCCAGGGGTTCGTAGAGCACCGCGAGGAGTTCGTACCCGTCGTCGTCGGCTACGGCGACGGTCGCCACGCCAGCCTCCTCCAGGCCGGCCGCGAACGGATCGTCGTACTCCGCAACCGGCGGCGCCGGCGCTTCAGTTCGCGGTGATTCGAAGCCCACGGCGAACGCCATCGCTGCCAGGGCCGCGAGCGCTCCGGCCGGCGCCAGACGGAGCGCCAGCAGGCGCCAGACGGCGCTCTGCGTGCCCCCGTCGATCCAGGCGTCGCGCCGGGCGCGGAACGCCGCCAGGAATCCCGGCGCCGCCGGCGGCACGGAGCACTCCTCCCGCAATGCCTCGAGCGCCGCTTCCAGCCGCTCACCCATGGCTTCAGGCCGTCCCGTTCTCTCATCGACTTGCATCGCTTCTCCTCTCCAACCGTCCGAGCATCCGCTACTCGAGCCGACGCCGCAACTGGCGGCGGCCCCGGTGCACCCGGATCTGCGCCGTCCCGATCGGGCAGTCCAGCAGTTCCGCAATCTCCACGTACTTCATGCCCACAACGTCCTTGAGTACCACCGCCGTACGCTGGCCTTTCGGCAGTTCGGCCAAGGCGCGCACCAGAGCCCGGCGCAGAAGCCGCGACTCCACCGCGGACTCCGCGCCGGCCGCAGGCAGTTCGGCCAGCGCCTCGTCACGCACGTTGCGATCCAGCCGGCGTCCCCAGCGGGACTTGCGCCGCAGCTCGTCGTGAGCCCGGTTGATCGCGATCCGGTAGAGCCAACTCTTGAAGGCCGCGTGCTCGTCCAACCGGTCGAGCTTCCTGAAGGCCAGCAGGAACGCATCCTGCGCCACGTCCTCGGCGACTTCCCAGTCCTGCACATAGCCGTAGACCAGCTTGCGCAGGGGCGTCTCGTAGCGCACCACGAGGGTTTCGAACGCATCCTGGTCGCCGGCCGCGGCGCGGCGAGCGAGCTGACCGTCCTCGGGACGATCGGCCGGTCCACTGGCCGACTCCCCGACACGCGGTTTGTGTGCTGACAAGCCATCATCCTCTGGGTGCAAGGACGACCCGCCTCCAGGCCTTGTTTCGTTCATCTAGGCCCGCCGCCGCCGGGTCTGCGCCGCAGCAGCCGGTCGAGGTAGCGCAAGCCGTCACTCCTGGCCTCGAAGTCGCCGTTCAACTGGGCCTGGTAGCAGCGCTCGACCAGGGCGCCGATCGCCGGGCCCGGCGTCATGCCACGAGCGATCAGGTCCCGGCCCCGCACCATCGGCTCAGGCGCCTGATCCCGGATTCGCAACGCCTCGGCGCGCGCCAGCAGCCAGTCGCAGTCGCGGCACTCGACAGGCTCGAGCGGGGGCCGCCCGAGCGCGTCCGCCCGCGCCACACGCACGAGACGGTCGATCCGCTTCACCCGGTGAGCGAGACGGCGGACGGCCGCGTCGCCGGCGCCGCCCAGGTAGAGCTGGCGCGGCTTCAGGTGATCGACCACCAGGCGCACCACATCGTCGACGAGGCGAGTCTGCTTGGTCAGCCGGGCGAGGAAACTGCGGGTCGGTTCCTCGCCCGCCGCCTCGTGACCTCGGGACCTCACTCGACCGTCCACGAAACGCGTAGTCGCCGGCTTGCCCAGGTCGTGGCAGAGGCAGGCGAGCCCCACCACCAGGTCCTCTTCCTCGTCACCGAGGCGGTCCCTGGCGAAGGCGTCGAGGACGTGCCCGGTGTGGATCCAGACGTCGCCTTCGGGATGCCACTCCGGGTCCTGCTCGCAGCCGACAAGAGCCTCCAGTTCAGGATACGCCCGCAGCCACCCCACCGTCTGCAGGAACCGGAGTCCGCGCCCGATCTCGACGCCCCCGAGAAGCATCTTGCGCCACTCCTCGAACACCCGCTCGGCACTCAGGTCGGTCCAGTCGATCCCGGAGCAGAGGGCTTCCGTCTCCGGATCGGGCTCGAGTTCAAGACGGGCGATGAACTGCATGCCGCGCAGCACCCGCAACGGGTCCTCCGCGAAACGCTGCGAGGCATGACGGAGCCGCCGTCGCTCCAGGTCCGCCCGTCCGCCCAAGGGGTCATCGATCCGGCCGGTCAGGGGGTCGTACGAGATCGCGTTGATCGTGAAGTCCCGGCGCTCGGCCGCGGCCGCAACACTCATGTCCGGATCCACCTCGACGACGAAGTCCCGGTGACGCTTCCCCACCTTCCGTTCCCGCCGGGGCAGAGCGATATCGATCGGAAGGCCCCGCAGCTTGGCGACGGAGAACGCCCGCCCCACCTGGTCGACCCGCAGGCCGAGACCTCTCAGCACGCGGAGCAGGGCCTCGGGCGTGAGTCGGAACGCCTCCAGGTCGATCTCGCGAAACTCACGGCCGAGCAGCGCGTCCCGAACGCAGCCTCCGACCAGGCGCATGGCGCCGCCTCCCGCCGCCGTGGCCCGGCAGATGTCCAGCACCATCGGCCAGGCCGGATTTCGCTCGAAGCCTGAGCCAGGATCCCGAACCACGGCTCTGGTATTCTATGGCCCGGTTCCGGCGGCTAGAGATCCGCCACCAGTTTGAGCGGCCGAAGGAGAAAACCATGAAGTCGATTCGCGAATCGTGGACCATGGGGCTGACGGCGCGGCGTGCGATCATGCTTGCGGCGCTGACTGCCGGTCTTTCCCTGTTGATCGTCGGGCCCGCCGCGGCGCAGCTTCCGGGCACCGTATTCGGACAGATCTTCGACGCCAGCACCGGCGAGACGCTCGAGGGCGTGCAGATCATCTTCACGGATCCCGAATCGCCGAACTTCCGCGCAGAGCACCTGTCCGGCAACAACGGACGCTTCCGGATCATGCTCAAGAACGTCGTCAAGCACGAACGGTCGGGCTTCAGCGTCGAGTTGAAGAAGGAAGGCTATGTCACGCGGCGCGTCGGCAATGTGCGGATTCCCGCCCGCCAGGAGACGAGGCTCAGCCAGCTTTCGGGAGGCGGGGACTGGAACCTGACTTCCATCGATGCCGCCCAGCAGGCCCAGGCCACCCTCGGCGGCGATCTCGGGGCAGCGCCGGAAATCGACCTTGAAGCGCAGGCGCGCGGCGGCGCGATCAAGCTCTACAACCAGGGCAGCAACGCCCTGAACTCCGGCGACTACGACACCGCCGAACTCCTGTTCGTGAACGCTCTCGAGAAGAAGGCCGACCTGACCTCCGCGAAGGGGGGGCTGGCGCGGGTCTATTCCCAGCGCGGCGACCATGTCAGAGCCGTCGAGTACGCAGAGAAGGTCGCGGCCGAAGGCGAGGATCTGGAGAACATGAACCAGATCCTCTACGCCGGCTATGACGCCCTCGGCATGAAGGACAAGGCCGAGGCCGCGCTCAAGGCTCTCCAGGCCACCGACATGGGCAAGGCCGGCAAGAACATGTTCAACAAGGCCGCCGATCTCTTCAACACAGGCCAGATCCCGGAAGCCCAGGTCGAGTTGGAGAAGCTCCTGATCGCGGATCCGAGTCACCCCGAGGCGACCTACATGCTCGGCATCTGCTACGCCGGGACCGATCCAGCCAAGGCCAAGGTCCAGTTCGAGAAGTTCCTGAGCCTGGCGCCGGACCACGCGGACGCTCCCACCGCCCGGGAGATGCTGCAATACCTCGAGTAGCCCTTCCGGCACGCGCCAGCGCGTTACTGGCGGCGGCATTCCTGCTCGCCCTACCCGCCGCGGCTCAGGACGACCTGAGCCTCGAGCGGATCATGGGGCACCCGGACTGGCTTGGCCGCCAGCCGGAGGATCCGTACTGGAGCAGTGACGGCGGCAGCGTGTACTTCCTGCGCAAGCGGGAGGGTGAAGAGGCCCGCGATCTCTACCGGGTCGATCCAGGCAACAGGCAGACGAGCCTCGTCGCCGACGGCGAACGCGGCGCGGCGGATGCCCCCGGCGGCGCCTGGGACCGCGAAAGACAGCGTCGCGCCTTCGCCAAGGCGGGCGACATCTTCGTGCGCGATCTGGGCGCGGACGAAGGCTTGACCCAGCTCACCCGTACCGCCGCGGACGAGAGCGCTCCCTTCTTCACCGTCACCGGAGATGTCGCGTTTCGCCGCGGCGGCGCCTGGCTCGTGCGCGATGGGGGCTCGGGCCTGGTGTGGCAACCGTTCGATGTTCGCGCTGAGGAGGATCCCGACGCCGCCCGCGCGAAGAAGGACCTGGAGGCCGGCTACCTGGAGCGCCAGCAGCCGCGGCTGCTCGAGATCGTGCGGCTGCGGCGGGAGCGCGACGAACGGCGGACCGAGGTGTCCAGGGAACGTCAGGCCGCCGACTCGAGCCGCACGGCCCTGCCCCACTACCTCGGCAAGGACGTCGAGGCTGCGGGCGCCTATCTTTCTCCATCGCTGGATCACCTGGTCCTGAGGCAGCGACCCAGCGAGCGGGACGAGGGGCTCAAGGACAAGATGCCGAACTACGTGACCCGGAGCGGTCTGGTCGAACTCGAGGAGGTCCGCACGAAGGTCGGCGCCGCCGAGTCGACCGGGGAGTTCCTGGTCCTGCTTCGTCGGGGCGACCCGGCGCCGATCACTCTGGATGTCTCGGTTCTCCCGGGCATCGCCGACGACCCGCTGGCGGCGCTGCGCGAGGCGGCTCAGGAGCGGAAGCGTCAGCGCGAGGCCGCGGCGAAGCAGGACGAGGCCCGCGACCCTGTGGGCGACCCAGCGGGCGACGCCAAGGGCGACGACGACGACGGCGAAGGCGGAGACGAGGCCGGTTCCGAAGACGATGAGAAGGAGGCCGAACCGAAGCCGCGGCCGGTCCGTTTCGACCCCGTGTCGTTCAACCGCGACGGCACCCGGGCCGTCGCCCAGATCTACTCCAACGACAACAAGGACCGGTGGATCGCGGCGATCGACCTGGAGCAGGGCGCACTCCGACCGCTGCACCGGATCACCGATCCGGCCTGGATCAACTACGCCTTCCGCGACCTCGGCTGGATGCCGGACGACGAGACGGTCTTCTTCCTGTCGGAGGAGACCGGCTACTCCCACCTGACGCTCATGGACAGCGCGACCGGCGAGCGGGTGCAGGTCACCGAAGGCCCGTTCGTGGTCCGCTCGCCTCAGGTGTCCGCGGATGGAGAGTTCCTCTATTTCGAGGCGAACCGCGGCCATCCCGGCGTCTTCGAGGTCTACCGCGCGGACACCTCCAGGGCCGGCGCCGGCGAGACCGAGCAGATCACGAACCTCGGCGGCCTGAACTCGTTCCGTCTCTCGCCCGACGACAGCCAGCTCCTGATCGTCCATTCCACCGCCACCCGGCCGCCGGAACTGTGGCGCCACGGCGCGGCTCCAGGCAGCGACCCGGTCCGCCTGACCGACACCGTGTCGCCGGAGTTCCTGGGCATCGCCTGGGAGGCGCCGCGGTTCGTCGAAGTTCCGTCAACCCACGTGGAGCGCCCGATTCACGCCCGGCTCTACCTGCCCTCCGAATCCGTCGCCGTCGCCCGCCGCCCCGCCGTCGTCTTCGTGCACGGCGCGGGCTACCTGCAGAACGCCCACCAGGGCTGGTCCTCCTACTTCCGCGAGTTCATGTTCCACACCCTGCTCACCCGCCGCGGCTACGTGGTCCTGGACATGGACTACCGAGCCTCCGCCGGCTACGGGCGCGACTGGCGCGCCGCGATCTACCGCCAGATGGGAACGCCGGAGCTTGAGGACCTGGCCGACGGCATCGACTATCTGGTCGCCGAACACGGCGTCGACCGCGAACGGATCGGCGTCTACGGCGGTTCCTACGGCGGCTTCGTGACCTTCATGGCCATGTTCCAGCGCCCCGAACTGTTCGCTGCCGGCGCGGCGCTGCGTCCGGTCACGGATTGGGCCCACTACAACCACGGCTACACCTCGAACATCCTCAACACCCCGGAACTCGACCCGGAGGCCTACGAGCGCAGCTCGCCGATCGAGTTCGCCGACGGCCTCCGGAAGCCGCTCCTGATCTGCACCGGCATGCTGGACGACAACGTCCTCTTCCAGGACTCGGTACGTCTCGTCCAGCGGCTGATCGAACTCGGCAAGCAGGACTGGGAACTCGCCGTCTACCCGGCCGAAGCGCACGGCTTCGTCGAACCCTCAAGCTGGCTCGACGAGTACCGCCGCGTCCTCAAGCTGTTCGAGACCCACCTCCGGCGCTGAGCCCCGCGTTCCCGTAGCAGGCGGGTACAACGCGCCTCTCGCCCTGGAGGGCCCGGCAGGGCGCGGCATGGCAGGGCATGGCATGGCAGGGCATGGCAGGGCCCCACTTTTTCGTCAGAACCCCGTAGTTTTGTAGGAGACAGGCGTACCCCTCTGGGGCTAGCCTGACTAAGGCGGTCGGTGGGCCGGGCCGCCCGACGGCGGCAACCGTCGGCCGGCTAGACGATGCGAATCCTGTGATGATCCAGACTGCGGTTCAACGCCCCCCGATCGGGAGCAGGCAGCGGGGCGTCACGCCGACCTCCCTTGGCGTCGTCCTGGGCCTGGTCGCCTTCCTTCTGCCGGGCGCGCAGGTGTCCGCACAAGTCGTCGAGCTGCTCGAGGCGAGGGAGTCCGAAGGCTACGAGGAACGTGCGGAGGTGGAACGTCCGAGCCCGCCCCAGGGGCGCATTTACACCTGGAAGGACGGCGACCGGACCCGGAGGGCCTACCTTCAGTCCGACCTCGTCGTGTCTCCAGGGAAAGACGCCGCCCTGTCCGGTCGAGACGAAGGCGCAGGGCCGCAGGCGGGAAAGATCGTCCGGGTGGCCGGCGCCAGTGAGACGGAAGGAGAGCCGGTGTTCCGGTCTTCGTCCGGCGCCCTGATGACGCTGCCCGGCGGAGTCCTGCTGGTCTTCGATTCGAATTGGGGCGAGGCGGAGACGGCCGCGTTCTTCGACGCCAACGGCATCGCGATGGACCGGGTCTCTCCTCTCGGCGCGATCCCGAACGGCTTCGTCGTCGAAACCGATCCGGGCTTCCCCTCCCTCGAGTTGGCGAACTCCCTGGTCGGTCGAGGCGGCGTCAGGCTGTCGAGCCCGAACTGGTGGAAGGAACGCTCGACCAGGTGAAGGGCGCTGAGCCCCGGCCGCTCCCGCCTTCGAGTTTCCGGGCCAGGTCCGGCGTTCGGGCGTCCGCGCGGCGCCTCTTACCGGCGCGCCTTCTGGTCGCTCTCGTCGCCATTCCCCTCTTCCCTGGCGCGTCCGAGGCCCAGAACACGTCGCTCACGCCGTCGCCAGACGATCCGGATGTCGCTGTTCGCTCGGAAGCCCTGTACACGATCACGTTCACCGGGGCCTGGACGACCGCGGTGACGGCGGACGGAGTTCCGTCGGGCGCGCACTTCTCGAAGCTGATCGGCGGCGTTCACAACGACGAGGTGGCCTTCCTCGAGAGCGGCGGAACGGCATCGCCCGGAGTGGAGTCGATGGCCGAGGACGGCGGCACGTCCTCTCTGAGGAGCGAGATCAACGCGGCCGGCGCCAATCGCCGCAGCGTTCTCGAGGGCGCGAGTTCGTCCGTGGGCCCGACGGCGACGGTGACGTTTTCCGACGTGAGTCTGACCGCCGATCATCCCCGCGTCACGCTGCTGACGATGATCGCGCCCAGTCCGGACTGGTTCGTGGGCGTTTCGAGCCTGTCGATGCTGGACAGCTCGGGGGACTGGATGGAATCGGTTTCGGTGGATCTCTATCCCTGGGACGCCGGAACCGAAGACGGAACCGAGTTCTCGCTGACCAACGACGCGACGGACCCGCAGGGCGTCATCACGAGCCTCCGGGGCGTCGGGAAGTTCAACAACGAGAAGATCGCGACCCTGACGTTCACCCGTCAATCGGTCCTCCCGGCGGCGCCGACGATCAGCGCGGTTCATCGGAGCGACGAGTCGGTGACTGTGCTCTGGACGGCGCCCCAGGGCCTGACGGGCATCGCCGCCTACGACCTGCGGTGGATTCTCAGTAGCGCCGACGAGACGGTCGACGCGAACTGGAGAGTCGTGGACGAGGTCTGGACCGAGGGGCCCTTCGAGGCCATCCTGACCGGCCTGAGCAACGACTCCGAATACGACGTTCAGATGCGAGCCGTCACGGATACCGATGGCACATGGTCGGCGACCGTCACAGGGACGCCGGTGCAGCCGGGACACACATACTCGGACGCCTTCGAACTACCGCTGGACGTCCCCTTGGCCATGCGGTTGGACTCGAGGTTGGCGAGCTACGTCTTCACGTTCACGCTACCGGCCGAAACAGGGCTGGTGATGTTCAGTGAGGGGAACCTGGATATCAAGGCCATTCTGTATGACAGACCCTCCATCGTCGCGGAAAAGGAAGACGGCATCGCGCTGGATGATTCGCCCGGGAACTTCCTGCTCTGGGGGACCTACGGCCCCGACACGTACCACCTCAGGGTACGAGTCCCCAGGGGTCGCTGGTACGACTGGTTCACGGTCCGCGTCCGGATGCTCTCGGACACGACCGGTCGCAGCGACGCCGCGGAAGTCGAGCTCCACGGAAGCGAGATCGGCATCTTCTCCTCGGCGGACGACTCGGACTATTTCAAGTTCACTCTCGCGGTCGAAACGGATGTCATGCTTCGTACGGGCCGTTCCGCCGTCGACACGCTGGGGGAGCTCTTCGACAGCGATGGAAACTCGCTCGCTGAGAACGACGACGGCTTCCTGCTCGAGGAGCGGCGTCGTTTCCTCATTCGGAAGAAGCTGGCGGCCGGCGACTACTACGTGAAGGTTTCCTCGACGAAGACCGGGATCTACTCCCTCCAGGTATCCGCGGTGACGGATCCCGGAAGCACGATCGCCGACGCCGCCCTCCTGAATTTCGACGAGATCGGCGCCGGCAGGATGGACTCCGCGACCGACGCCGACTACTTCAAGATCGTCCTGGCGGAGGCCACGCACATCTTCGCCCGGGCCGTGAGCAACACGGTGGATATCGACGGAGCGGTGCTCGACGACATGGGCGAACCCGTCACGACGAACCTGATCGAGCAGGCCTTCGAGGCCGGCGGTCCCATGGGCTTCGTGTTGTCCGATCGCCTGGAGGCGGGAACCCACTACATCAAGGTGACCCGTTCCGGCGGCGACAGCACCGGAGGCTACGTGATTCGCATGGTCGAAGACGAGGTGATGAAGCGGAACACGGAGCTTTGTACCGCCCTCACCACTTCGTTCAGCGATCCGCTCCTTGGATGCCAGTGGCATCTTCGGAACCGGGGTCAGTTCTCTGGGCGCTCGGGAGAGGACATCCGGGTCGAGGAAGTCTGGTCGGCGGGCAACATGGGCGCCGACATCAATGTCGCGGTCGTTGACGACGGGATTGACGCTAGCCACCCGGACCTGGTCGACAACGTGGACCTGAATCTAAGCCACGACTACACCGGCGACGGTCTGCTCTACACTTTGGGAGACCACGGCACGGCGATGGCCGGCATCATTGCAGCGCGGGACAACGACCTGGGCGTAAGGGGAGTCGCGCCGCGCGTAACGGTCCGCGCGTACAACGTCCTTCGCGCCCGCGGCGCCGCGAACGAGGCCGACGCGATGACCCGCAACATGGCGACGACAGCGGTGTCGAACAACAGTTGGGGGGCGCTCGACGGGTACGGCCTGGATGCGGCCTTCACGACGTGGGAGATGGCGATCGACACCGGACTCGAGACCGGGTACGACGATAAGGGGGTCGTCTACGTCTGGGCCGCGGGCAGTGGAGGGCGGCGGTCGGACAACTCGAACTTCGACGGCAATGCGAACTACTACGGCGTGGTCGCGGTCTGCGGGGTGAACGACCGGGGCCGAAAATCGGCGTACTCGGAAAGGGGCGCCAACCTCTGGATCTGCGCTCCCTCGCATGACATTGGGCGGGCCCCCATCACTACGACCCACAACTACGGCCGGTACGTCGGCCTGGGCGGCACGAGTTCGGCGGCGCCTTCCGTTTCCGGCGTCGTGGCGCTGGTGCGCGCCGCCAACACGGCGCTGACCTGGCGGGACGTGAAGCTGATCCTGGCGGCTTCCGCGCGCAAGAACGACAGTTCCGACCGCGATTGGCGCAGCGGCGCGCCGAAGTACGGCGCCGCGGGAAGCTACAATTTCAACCACCAGTACGGCTTCGGCGTTGTGGACGCGAAGGCGGCCGTGGACCTCGCCGCCGGCTGGGAGAACCTCCCGCCCTTCATCGAGACGGATCCGGTGGAGGCGACGCCGAACATGCTCATCCCGTACCACATCGGGCGAAAGCCGGCGCTCGAGAGCACCGTCGCGATCGGCACGGAGGTCGAGTTCATCGAGTTCGTCGAGGTGATCGCCGACTTCGATTCGACGGGGAGCTTCAGGGGCGTCGCGATCGAACTCGTCTCGCCGTCGAACACGGCCTCGACGCTGGCCTTTCCGGCCAATGACAATTTTCGTGGTTACGAGATCGACCCCGACTTCCGGTTCGGCTCGGCGAGGCACCTGGGCGAGGATCCGGCGGGGATCTGGACCCTTCACGTCCTCGACTTCGGCAGTCGGGACGCGGAGAGGCTCAAGTCGTGGAGCCTCAAGATCTACGGGCACCGATCGACGCCGGGCGGGCCGGGGATCGACTTCCTGGAGCGGGGTCAGAGGGCGTTGACCGTTTACTGGAGGGCGCCCTCGGTGATCGGCGCCTCTGAGGTCACGTCCTACGACGTGCGCTACATCCTCAGTGACGCGCCGGACAAGGCGGACGCCCGCTGGACGGAAGTGGAGGGCGTCTGGAGATTGGGCGCCCTGAGTGCCACGGTGACGGGTCTCCTGGATGGGGCGACCTACGACCTTCAGGTTCGCGGCGTGAACGCCAAGGGCGGAGGCGCCTGGTCGGAATCGACGATCGTGGAGACCCTGCCGAACCGGGCGCCGAGAGCGGTTGGTTTGCTGACGGCGCCGGACCTGCAGGTTGGCGAGGGCAGCGAGGACGTCGATGTTTCCGGGGCCTTCGAGGATCCGGACGACGACATGCTGACGTACGACGCGTCGTCGTCGGCGCCGGGGGTGGCCAAGGCGGACGTTTTGGGTTCCAGCGTGAGACTGACTCCCGTGGCGCCGGGCACGGCCACGATCACAGTGACGGCGACCGACCTCGCCGGCACGAACAGGCCGGCGACGGAGACGTTCGACGTGAGGGTCAAGGCGATGCGCGGCGTGACGATCTCGCGCGACGCGTTGACGGTCGACGAGGGGTCGGACGAGATCTACACGGTGGTGCTGGACTCGGAGCCGACGGGGCCGGTGACGATCACGCCGATGGTGCCGGCCGACGCCGACGTGTCGGTCGATCCGACGGAGCTGACCTTCACGACGTCGAACTGGGACAACCAGCAGACGGTGTCCGTGGACGCGGCTTTGGACACGGACACGGCGGCGGACGTTCCGGTCACGATGAACCACCGGGTGAGCGGCGCCGACTACGGCTCGGTGCCGGCGCCTTCGGTCCGGGTGACGATCGTGGAGAGGGACACGTCCAGTGTGTCGCTCGAAGCGGCGGAGGCGCAGGAGGGTGACGGCACCCTCGTCTTCCAGGTGAAGCTGAGCAAGTCGAGCGCTTCAGACGTGACGGTGGAGTACGCAACCTCGGACGGCCGGGGGTCCGCCGGCGCCCGAGCCGGCTCGGACTACACCGCGGCAACCGGCACGCTGACGTTCCCTGCCGGTACGATCGCTTTCCAGCAGATCGTCGTGGCCATCATGGACGACACGGTGGACGAGGAAGAGGAGGAGACCTTCGAGCTGACGCTCGGCAATGCGCAGCACGCGTCGCTCGCCGGAGGCGGTTCGATGCTGCAGGTGACGGGGACGATTCGCGACAACGACGTTCCGGAAGTCGAGGCGTCGTTCGGGTCGGCCAGCTACGAAGCGATGGAGGGCGGCACGGTGACCGTGGTCGTGGGCCTGAACCGCGATCCCGAGCGCGTCCTGACGATCAGCCTGGAGAGCGAACCCTACGGCGGCGCGATGGAGGCCGACTACTCGGGGGTGCCGCCGAGCGTGACATTCGGGCCGGGCGTGAGCACCCAGGAGTTCCTGTTCGCGGCGACGGACGATCGCGTCGACGACGACGGCGAAGCGGTGGTGCTGAGCTTCGCGTCTCCTCTGCCCCTGCGGGTCACCGGCAGCGGCGAGACGATGCTGGCGATCCAGGACAACGATGGCCCCGTGATTCGACCGCCGCCACCACCACCGCCGCCTCCGCCTCCGCCTCCACCCCCGGACCAGGAGGAAGACGACGATGACGTCGGTACAGGCGGCGGCGGTCCGCCTCCGCCGAGCGATCCGCCCGAGGCTGCCTTCACGCTGACAGCGGAGTGCACCGGGGACCTCTGCCGTGCGCGCACGGGCGTGGCCGTGACCTTCGAGGACACGAGTACCGGCCGCGTCCAGTCCCGGCGCTGGGACTTCGGCGACGGGACGGCGTCGCGCAACCGGCGGATCGACCATGCCTGGTCGTCGCCGGGCTTCTACGATGTCACCCTGACGGTGAGCGACGACACGACCGTGTCGACGGCAAGGCAGGTGCTCCTGGTCGAGGCGGGCGATCCCGCCGGGACGTGCGAAGCGGACGCGGGGACGCTGTGCCTGCAGGACTCGCGCTACGCGGTCACCGTGGAGTGGCGGACGGCGGACGGCAAGAGCGGCGACGGCAGCGTCGTCCACTCGGGCACGAACGACTCGGGGCTCTTCACGTTCTTCAGCCGGGACAACTGGGAAGTGCTGGTCAAGGTGCTCGACGGCTGCGCGCTGAACGGACACGTGTGGGTGTACGGCGCGTCGACGACGGATCTCGGCTACTCGATCCGGGTGACCGACACGGTGACCGGGACGGCAAAGGAGTACCGGAACGAACCGGGTCAACCGGCGCCCGCGATCACCGACGCGACGGCGTTCAATGCGTGCGCCCGCTGACGGGAGTGCCCCTCTGGGGCTAGCCAGACTCAGGCGGTCGATCGGGAGGTGGCAGGAACGGTCGACCAGGTGAGGGGCGCCAAGCCCCGGCCCTTTCCCGCCTTGGAAAGGCGCCGCGTCGTGTCGGGCGTTCGGGCGTCCGCCCGGTCGCGCCTCTTGCCGGTTCGCCTTCTGGTCGCCCTCGTCGCGCTTCCCCTTTTCCGACACGGACACGTTCGGCGCGCTCTTCAACGAAGACGGCGACCTCCTTGACGCGAACGATGACGGTCTCCTGGCGGGCGAGCCGCTGAACTTCCTGATCTGGGACACCCTCGGCGCCGGCGCCTACTACCTCGTGGCCGCGGCAAGTTCTGATTCGTTCGCCACGGGGCCCTACCTCATCGAAGCAAGGACGGTCGTTGACACGACCGGCATCAGCGACGCGGACGAGGTCGCTGTCGACAGCTTCGAGAACGGTCTGATCGACCGGGCGGCCGACGAGGACTACTTCCAGTTCACTCTCGACGAAGAGACCGACGTCCTTCTTCGTTCGGGCGCTCCGGTCGCCGACATGGTCGGCGAACTCCTCGACAACAACGGCAACTCACTCGCTGCGAACGACGACGGCTTCCTGCCCGGCAGGGCGACTCAGTTTCTCATTCGCAGGAAGCTGGCGGCCGGCGCCTACTACGTCAAGGTCACGGCGTCCTCGGAGGACGTGACCGGCATCTACGCCTTCCACGTCGAGACCGTGACCGAGCCGGGAAGCACGATCGAGGACGCCGCTTCGCTGGAATTCGGGGAGATCGGAGCGGGGAGAATCGACCCGTCGACGGACGCCGACTACTTCAAGATCGACCTGTCGGAAGCGACGCACGTCCTGGCGCGGGCAGTGAGCGGCACGGTGGACGTCGATGCCGCGCTGTTCGCCAGCGACGGCGCCGCCGTTGCGACGAACCTGTTCCAGGAGGACTTCCGTGCCGGCGGACCGATGGGCTTCACGTTGGCCGAGCGCCTCGACGCTGGCGCCTACTACATCAAGGTGACTCGTTCCGGCGGCGAAAGCACCGGTGGGTACGCGATTCGCATGCTCAAAGACGAGGCGATGAACGAGATCGTGACCCGCTGTTCCGCACTCGCCGCTCCGTTCAGCGATCCCCTCTTCGGATGTCAGTGGAACTTGCGCAACAGGGGCCAGCTCGGTGATACGTCGGGCCAGGACATCGGGGTCGAGGAGGTCTGGGCTGGCGGCAACATGGGCGCGGGCAACGGCGCTCCCGAAGACAACTCGAACTTCGGCGGGTACACGAACTACTACGGCGTCGTCGCGGTCTGCGCGGTGAACGACCGGGACGTGCGGTCGGCGTACTCGGAGCAGGGCGCCAACCTGTGGGTTTGCGCTCCCTCGGGCGACTATGTTGCGAGCCGGGCCGACATCTTCACGACCTACAACTACGGTCGCTACGGCGACGACTTCGGCGGCACTTCCGCGGCGACTCCACCGTTGCCGGCGTCGTCGCCCCGGGTCCGCGCCGCGAACACGGCACTGACCTGGCGCGACGTGAAACTCATCCTGGCGGCTTCCGCCCGCAAGAACCGCCGTACCAGCAGCGGCTGGCGCATTGGGGCCTCGAAGTACGGCGCCACGGGAAGGTACAACTTCAACCATGAATACGGCTTCGGCGTCGTGAACGCAAAGGCGGCCGTGGATCTCGCCACCGGCTGGGAGAATCTCCCGCCGTTCATCGAAACGGACCCGGTGGAGGCCACTCCCAACCTGAGCATCCCCGATGCGACGACATCTACCCCCGGCGCCACCCAGACCAGCACCGTCACGATCGGTACGGAAGTCGAGTTCATCGAGTTCGTGGAGATCGTGGCCGATTTCGAGGCGCCTGCGTTCAGAGACCTTCGGGTGGAACTCGTCTCGCCGTCGAGCGCGGTCTCGACGCTGGCGGTTCCGTTCGGTGGCTTGGAGGAGGACGGGAACACCTTCGGTATCGATCCCGACTACCGGTTCGGCTCGGCGAGGCATCTTGGCGAGGACCCCGCCGGGACCTGGACGCTGCGGGTCACCGACCATCTCGCCGCCGATACCGCGACGCTGAAGTCGTGGCGCCTCAAGATCTACGGCCACCGCTCGAGGCCCGGTTTCCCGGCCGTTCCCTTCGCCACCGCGGGTCAGCGGGCTCTGACGGTCCTATGTCGGCGCCGTCCGTGATCGGCGCCTCGGAGGTCACCGGGTACGACGTGCGCTACATCCTCAACGAGGCGCCGGACAAGGCGGACAACCGCTGGATGGAGGAGAAGGGTGTCTGGACATCGGATTCGTTGAGCTACACGGTGACCGGGCTGCTGGACGATACGAAGTACGACGTTCAGGTCCGCGGAGTGAACGCCAAGGGTGCGGGCGCCTGGTCGGAATCGGCGCTCGTCGAGACGCTTCCGAACCGGGCGCCGCAACCGAGGGGTTCGCTGGCGGGACCGGACCTGCGGGTTGGCGACGGCAGCGAGGACGTCGACCTGTCCGGCGCCTTCGAGGATCCCGACGACGACGCGCTGACCTACGACGCATCGTCGTCGGCGCCCGGGGTGGCGGGGGCGGGCGTTTCGGGTTCCCGCGTGACATTGACTCCGGTGGCGCCCGGCACGGCGACGATCACGGTGTCGGCGACCGACGTCGCCGGCTCGAACATGCCGGCGACGCAGACGTTCGACGTGACGGTAAAGCGAATGCGCGGCGTGACGGTCTCGCGCGACGCGTTGACGGTCGACGAGGGGTCGTCCGGGAGCTACACGGTGGTGCTGAACTCCGAGCCGGCGAGCCCCGTGACGGTGACGCCTTCCGTGCCGGCGGACAGCGACCTGTCGGTGAATCCGACGGAACTCGAGTTCACGATGGCGAATTGGAATACAGCCAAGACGGTGACCGTGGAAGCGGAGACGGATCCGGATACGGCGGCCGACGCTCCGGTCACGATCAGCCACCGGGTGAGCGGCGGCGACTACGGCTCGGTGCGAGCGTCTTCAGTCCGCGTGACGATCGTGGAGACGGACATGTCGAGCCTGTCGGTCGAAGCGGCGGAGGCGCCCGAGAGCGGCGGCACGCTCGTCTTTCGCGTGACGCTGAGCACGTCGAGCGCTTCAGACGTGACGGTGGACTACGCCACCTCGAATGGTTCGGGGTCCGCCGGAGCGCGAGCCGGCTCGGACTACACCGCGGCAACCGGCACGCTGACGTTCACCGCCGGTTCGATCACTGCCCAGCAGATCGTCGTGGACATCGCGGACGACACGGTGGACGAGGAAGAGGAGGAGACGTTCCTGCTGACGCTCAGCAATGCGCAGCACGCGTCGCTTGCAGGAGGCGGTTCGAGGCTGCAGGTGATGGGAACGATTCGCGACGACGACGATCCGGAAGTCGAAGCGTCGTTCGGATCGGCGAACTACGGGGTGACCGAGGGCGGCACGGTGACCGTGGTCGTGCGTCTGAACCGCGATCCCGAGCGTGATCTGACGATCGACCTGGATCGCACCCACCACGGCGACGCGACCGATGAGGACTACTCGGGTGTGCCTGACAGGGTGACATTCGGGCCGGGGGTGACGACCCAGGAGTTCCTGTTCGTGGCGACGGACGATCGCGACGACGACGGCGAGGCAGTGGTGCTGAGCTTCAGGTCCCCCCTGCCGCCGCGGGTCACCGGAAGCGGCCAGACGACCCTGGCGATCCAGGACAACGACGGCGTCCGGCCGCCTCCACCCCCGCCGCCACCGCCACCGCCACCCCCACCAGAGGAGGGGGAAGAAGAGGAAGACGGCGGCGCGGGCGGCGGCGGCGATCCGCCTCCGCCGAGCGATCCGCCCCAGGCCGACTTCACGCTGACAGCGGAATGCGCCGGGGACCTCTGCCGTGCGCGTACGGGGCTGCCGGTGACCTTCGAGGACACGAGTACCGGCCGCGTCCAGTCCCGGCGCTGGGACTTCGGTGACGGGACGGGGTCGCGCAACCGGCGGATCGACCATGCCTGGTCGTCGCCGGGCTTCTACGATGTCACCCTGACGGTGAGCGACGACACGACCGTGTCGACGGCAAGGCAGGTGCTCCTGGTCGAGGCGGGCGATCCCGCCGGGACGTGCGAAGCGGACGCGGCGACGCTGTGCCTGCAGGACTCGCGCTACGCGGTCGGAGTCGAGTGGCGGACCGCGGACGGCGGGCGCGGTTCAGCGAGCGTGGTTCACTCGGGGACGAACGACTCGGGTCTGTTCACGTTCTTCAGCGCGGACAACTGGGAAGTGCTGATCAAGGTGCTCGACGGCTGCGCTCTGAACGGGCACGCATGGTTCACGGCTGCCGCGCGGAGCGCGCCAGCCGGGTTCTCCGCGGCCTGCCAGCCGTAGTGGTCAACTAACTCCCCCGGAGCGCCGGGAGTAGTTCCTCCCGGGTCACGCGCCGCACTGCGGCCAGACTGGCCAGGGTTCCGGCGGCCATCACCAGAAGCAGGGTCAGGCCGAGGGAGAGCCACGGCACGAGGGCGTGGCCTCCGAGCAGGTGCGGGCTCACCGCGACCAGAGCCGACGCGGCGCCGACCGCGACCCCCGCGCTCAGGACCAGGCCGTTCTCCGCCACGACGAGCCATGCCAGCGCCCGCCGCCAGAAGCCGATCGCCTGCATGGTGGCCAGTTCGCCGCGGCGCTCCAGCAGGTTGCGCAGGAGGACGACCGCCAGTCCCAGCGTGCCGAGCAGGAGGCCGAGTCCGCCCAGGGTCTGGAACGTGCCGAGGTAGGTGTTCTCCACCGCCTGGAACGCCTGCAACCGCTGGGCCGTGGGAACGGCGTCGAAGCCGAAGCCGCCGAGCGTTCGCTCGAGCTCCTGCACCGTGCGGTCCTGTTCCCCGGCCGGTGTCCGCAGCAGGAAGTACGAGGCGCCCGTCCGGCTCGGGAAGTGCTCCGCCAGGTTCGCTTCCGAGATCACGAGTTCGCTCTGGAACACGCTCTTGCGCAGCAGCCCGACCAGCCGCAGCTCGACGGTCTCGCCGCGTTCGGTCTCGATTTCGATCCCCTGGTTCAGGCCCGAATGCAGGATCCACATGACCGAGTTGAAGTCGCCGATCGCGGGAACGACTCCCGGGCCGAGATCCTGCTCCAGCAGCTTCCAGGGCTCTTCCCCGGCGCCACCTGTGAGTGACTGGAAGCGGAAGCCGCCGCGCTCGATCAGTTCCGGCGGCGCCCCGAGCAGCCGCGGACGTTCCGGCTGGAACAGGTTCAGACAACTGATGTCGTCCCCGGGCACGGTGCGAAAGGCGACGACCTGGCTCTGTCCGATGAGCTTGGAGGCTTCCTCCCCGAAACCCAACTCGTAACGTCCATCCACGGTGGTCAGGTCGGCGAGAATCGAAACGTCGGCCTCGGCGACCAGGTCGAAGCCCCCCGCGCCCGAGTCCAGGTCTCGCGTTTCCTCGCCGAAGCGCAGGCCGTAGGCGCCCACGGCCACGATCACGAACGACGCGCTGGCCACCAGAGCCGCGCAGAGCAGGCTCCGTCCCGGGTTGAGAGACGCGTTTGCCGCCGCCATTTGCCAACCCGCCCGTAGCGACCAGCTCTCCAGTGGCGCCGCCGGGCGCCGCCGCAGCCAGAGAGTGAAGCCCGCCAGCCCGGCGATCAGAAGGCAGGCCCCGCCGCCGAAGAACAGGTAGGCCGCAGTGGAAGCCGGCGCGACCGCCGAGCCTCCGAGCAGCACCGCCGCCAGCCCGCCGCCGCCAATCGCGGTCCAGCGCGCCCGCCGGCCCGGCGTCTCGGCGGCCGCTGGCTGGTCGGAGGTCTCGCTCCGCAGCAGCCGGATGGGCGAAACGCCGGCGAGCCGGCCCACCGCGCCCCGGATCGCGAACAGCACGACCAGAATGGACGCCGCGCCTCCCATCGCCAGCGTCAGGGGCTCGACGTGCAGATAGAGGTGGCTCGAACCGACCGCGGATCGCCACAGGGTCCTGAGCGCGGCCATCATCGCGCCGGCGTAGAGCACCGCGCCTCCGAGGCCGAAAACCACGCCGACACCCCCCAGCAGCGCTCCCTCGACCAGGAAGCGGCGCCGGACCCGCGCAACACCGTAACCGAGAGCCAGCAGCAGGCCCATCTCGTTCGCACGGCTCTCCGTCCCCAGGCGGAAGAAGAGCCCCACGAGCAGCCCCGCCGACACGATGAGAAACAGGCTGAAGCCCACGAAGAGGCCGCCGAAGTCGGTGGCGCCCGAGGCGCCGCGCAGACCCGTGGCCTTGACCGGTTCGACCGCGAGACCCGCGGCGTGGAGGGCGATCCTGTCCGGCAACTCCTCCTCGAGTATCGCCCGCAGTTGCTCGGGTGTTGTGTCGGCCGGAGGCAGCAGCCGCAGCGAGGTCAGAAGGCCGAAACGGCTCGACCAGAGTTCGGCGCCGTAGTCGAGGCCGACGAACAGCTTGGGGGTGGCGCGGTACTCGTCCCAGTAGGCCTCGTCCAGATCCCGGATCCGGCTCAGGTCGACCGGGAAGGTCGGGTCCCAGTCGCTCATGTTGTCGGCGTCGGCGACCCCAGGGAAGTCCGGCGTCAGCGTCCGGTCGGCCCCCCAACCCGTCATTTCGACCACGCCCGCCACCGTGGTCCAGGCGGTCCGCTCGAACAATTGCTCCCGGTCGCCGAGCTCAAAATAGTCGATCGCCAGGCGGTCGCCTGTACCGACCGACAGGTCTTCGGCAAGGAACGAGTTGACCAGGACTTCGCCCGGTCCCAGTGCCGGGACCGGGCGACCGTCCGTCAGTCGCAGGGCCCCCAGTTCACCGGCTCGCGCCACATCCAGCGCCGCGATCGTCGAGTAGGGAGCGGCGGCGCCGCTCTCGGCGGCCGACCGGTTGGCCAGGTAGGTCGAGACCTCGATCGTCTCGGCGCCGCGCTCCGATGCCGCGGCCTCGACCTCCCCCGCCAACTCGGCGCCCAGGATGATCTGGGATGTCGTGGCAAGCAGATGCCCGTCCGTCGCCTCGAGCGTGAGTCCGAAGTCCGCCGCCTCGGCGTGGGCGCGGATGAGTCGCTCGACGTCGGCTGCAGCGGCCTCCGGATCGGCTGCTGCCCCGACACCGCCATCCACCCGTTCCCCGATCAGCAGCGAGTTCACGAGCTCCCGCCGATCGAGCTCCCGCTGCAGGTCGCGCAGGCGGAGATAGGCGACGAGAGGCTGGCTCTGGTGGGTGGCGAGCTGGAAGCGGCCCGGACCCTCGTCCTCCAGCACCGAGACCACGCTCAGTCGCACGCTCTCCAACTGGTTCGCGGGGTCCCTCTCGCCCATCAGGCTGGCCCGCGGCGCTTCGCTCGGCCGCTCCAGGTAGAGCACGACGGAGTCGCCCGGCTCGACGGCGAGAGCCGAGGCGAGGGAGCGGTTGATCGCCAGCGACGCGAACAGTTGACCTTCCGGCCGAGACAGGTCGAGGGCTTCCTCCATCCCCGGGAAGAAGGCAGCGAAGCTGTCGTCGATACCTTGGACATTCACGCGGGCCGCGCGCCGGCCGCTCTCCGGCGCCACCACGCTGCCCTGCATCAGAATCGCCGCCGACACGGGGCTGTAGCGCGCGGAGAACTCGGGATCCTCCATCAGTTCGTCCCGCAACCGCTCGCGGAAGAAACCCGTGCCGAGCAGCGCATGGTCAATGCCGCCGAGCCGGTCCACCGTCAGGTCGCGCAGGCTGCCGCGCACCGAATCGCCCACCATCAGGGCGCCGGTGAGCACGGACGCGGCCACCGCCGCGGTCAGCACCACGGCGACGTTCGAGCGCCAGAAGTGCCGCAGACTGGGCAGAGGCCCGCTGGGCGTGGCAGCGCCCACGATCTCAGCCTCCGGCCGCCGGCGGCGCCCCGCCGAGCAGTCCGCCCCGCAACTCGACCCGTCGCGGCAGACGCGCCGCCAGGTCGAGGCTGTGGGTGACGACGATGAGGGCGCTGTCGCCCTCGGCGTGCAGTTCGAGCAGCAGGTCGGCCACTGCCTCGGCGGTCTCGGCGTCCAGATTGCCGGTCGGCTCGTCGCACAGGAGCAGGCTGGGCCGGTTGATCAGCGCCCGCACGATGGCTGCCCGCTGCCGCTCTCCGCCCGACAACTGCGCCGGCCGGTGGTCGACCCGCGTGCCGAGGCCGACGGTCTGGAGCAGGCGCCGGGCCCGCTCCTCCGCACCGCCTCCACCGTCTCCGGCAGCCACGGTGGGAAGAAGCACGTTCTGCAGCATCGTGTACTGCGGCAGCAGGTAGTGATCCTGGAACACGAGGCCCACGCGGCGGCTGCGAAACGCCGCCAGTTCGCGCTCGGGCAGGTCGTGGGCGGCCTCGCCGCCAATCCGGATGCTGCCGGAGGTCGGCGCCTCCAGCGTCGCGGCGAGGTGCAGGAGGGTGCTCTTGCCGCTGCCGGAGGGCCCGGTCACGGCCAGCGCCTCTCCCGCACCGAGGACCAACGAAACCCCGCGCAGAACCTCGACGACGCCAGCCTCCGTGTCGTAGGACTTCGTGACCGAATCGAAGCGGAGCGCGTCAGGCATGGTGGGACAGATGCTACCCGGCCGCGGGACCGGCTTCCGCCGCCCGTCGACTCAGTCCCCGGCGGTACGACGCGAGAGTGTCCGAGGCCATCTGTTGGGCCGTGTAGTGCCGCCGCACGCCCTGGATGCCGGAGCGTCCGAGCTGCTCCCTCCGGGCGGCGTCCCCGGCCAGATCCTCAACCGCCGAGGCGAGCGCCGGAACGTCGCCGGCGGGAACCAACGTACCGCCCCCGGTCATCTCGAGCATTTCGGGGAAGGCGCCGTGGTCGGGCAGCACGGCGGGTACGCCGTTCGCCATCGCCTCGAGCGCCGGCAGGCCCTTCGCCTCCCGGTAGACCGTCGGCAGCACGAGCACGTGCAGACTGTGGAGAAGATCGATCTTCTCCCGGCGGTCCACCTCACCGAGCCACTCGAAGTGCGGCGCCAGGCCCCAGTCGGCGATCCGCCGGCGCTGGAGTTCGAAGTAGGTCCGATCGCGGCCGCCCAGGTAACCCGCGGCACGGAAGCGGACCCGGCCGGGACCCATACGGTCGCTCAGTTCCTTGAACGCCTCGGCCGCGAGATGGAACCCCTTCTCGGGGCACATCCGCGCCAGGTAGCCCATGATCAGCGGCGACTCCTTCGGTTCCGCGGTGCGGTTTCCGTGTCCCTCGAGGTCGATACCCAGACGAGCGACATCGATGCGCGACGGCGGCAGATCGAGCAGCTCGGTCATGGTCGCCGCGTAGTAGTTGTTCGGGGCGACAAGCACGTCGACCTCGCGAACCCGGCGCCGCATTTCGGCAAGCACCTGGGACCGGTGCGGCTCCTCGAGATCCTCGAGGAAGATGTCCTCCCCCTGGAGGCCGCAGACCATGAGCGTCTGGGGCAACACTTCGCGGAGGTGGTGAATCATCCCCAGGAGCATCGAGTTCGTCAGATGGACGACATCCGGCTGGAACTCGTCGGCGAGCCACGTCGCGAGGGCCTGGAGCTCCGCCAGTTGGCGGCCCGCCTCCCCGCGCACCATGGAGAGCGCCAGTTCGCCCAACTGCCGGGCATCGGTCGCCGACGCCGAACGCGTCAACCGCGCCAGGAAACGCGGGTTGTCGAGCAGTCGCCGCAGACCCGCGGGCGCCCGGCTCCAGAGCGGCAGTTTCTGCTCCAGGTAGATGTTCGCGGCGCCGTAGAAGACCCGGTCGTAGCTGACGTTGACCTCGTCGGTCCGCAGCGGCGTGTAGATCGGCAGCAGGAGCGCGTTGTGGCCCTGCTGCTGGAACGCGCGCACCAGGGCATTGTCGTGGATGCAACTCCCGCAGATCATGCCGCCGGCGCCCGCCGCCAGATAGGCGATGCGCAGCGGCTCGCCTTTGCCGGTCATGGGATGAACCCGTGCGCCCGTCATCGGGCGCCCGGGATGAAGTGCGCCACCCGTTCCGGTGCGGGCGGTTTGCTGAACAGGGAGCCGAGGACCATTGCGCCAATCGAACCGGCGAAGATGACCGCCACCGGCATCACGCCGGCGCCGCCCACGCTGTAGTCCGGATCACCGAAGCCGCGAACGAAGAACCAGGACCAGAGAACGATGACGGTGACGATCGCGGCGGCCGCGCCCGCGGCGGTGCTGCGCCGCCAGTAGAGCGCCGCGACGACCACGGGCAACAGCGAGGCGAAGCCGGTGAACGACCACACCGAGAGGGCGAAGATGCTCCGCTCGGCGACCAGGGAGAGGAGAAAGACGGCCGTCACCACACCGACCACGAACAGCCGGCCCAGCAGGACCTGGCGGGATTCGCTGAGTTCGCCGCCCAAGCGGTAGTGCCGAACGATGTCCTGGGTGAACATCGTGCCCAGGGACAGCGACTGGGAGTCGAGCGACGACATGATCGCCGCGAAGACCCCGGCGCCAAGCAGCCCGGCGAGAACATCGGGAGCGTAGAGGGTGATCATCCGGATCAGGACCGAGTTGGAGGCCGGCCCCTCGAGGCCCGGAAAGTCGATGTTCCCGAACACGCCCAGCAGCACGCTCGGGATCCACACCACGACGATACACACCGGGTAGAGCACGACCGGGGCCTTGAAGGTCGCAGCGCTCCGCGCGGAAAGCCAGTGCGAGAAGATGTGCGGGAACGTCCCCACCGACAGCGGGATCAAGGTGTAGGTCAGGAGCTTCAGGGGATGAATCGCGTCCCCGCGCACCAGGAGCTCCGGGCGGCTCTCCACTACCCGGTCGAGTGCCGCTCCCACGCCGCCCAGTTTGGTCACGATCAGAATCGCCGTCACCGCCCCCAGGAGCATGAACATCGCGGTCTGGAAGGTGTTCACCCAGGCGGTTCCGCGCAGACCGCCGCTCGTCACGTAGCCGACCACGACGCCCGAGATCAGCAGACTGCCCAGCCACGACGGCGCCGCGCCGTCGGTGATCTGCTGGAGCGTGATGCCGCCGCCCATCACGCCGATCAGCAGATAGGGGGCAAGCAGCAGGACGAGCACGACGAACAGCAACAGACCGACCGCGTCGGAACCCCAGCGGGCGCGCACGAACTGCACCTGGGTCAGGAGCCCCAGGCGGCTGCCGACCGCCCAGACCCGGGTACCGACGAAGAAGAACACGAGCGGCACCATCAACGCCGACGACGACGCCATCAGGGCGAACACGCCGATCCCGACCCGGTACGACTCCGCCGAGGCGCCGAGCAGGGCGAACGACGTCATGTGGGTGCCGAACAGCGTCATCAGGAGCACGAACGGACCGATCGTCCGTCCCGCGACGAAGAAGTCCTCACCGGTCGCGGCCAGGCGCCGGCTGCTCCACACACCGATCAGGAGCACGGCCACCAAGTAGCCGAGAATGATGGTCAGGGTCATCCGGCGCGCTCCGGAGACGCCGTCGCGTCCTCTCCGCCGCCGTCCGCAACGTCTCCCGGGCGTGCGCCCGTCGCCAGGCGATCGAGCTCAGCGGCGGGCCAGGCGCTTCGAACCAGCCACCACATGGTCAGGACCACCGCGCCCGTGAAGAGGAGGTGGTAGGTCAGTCCGACCGGCAGGCCGAGGAACCGGCTGCCGTCATTCCAGAACCAGAGGTCGTTGTGGAGGACGTACAGGACCGGCAGCGCCGTGTACGCCAGCCGCCGAACCGCCGTCGCTGCCATGGACTCCGCCGGCCTCCGGGTCAGGGCGCGGATGCGGACACGGCCGTCTCATCCGCCGCCGCCGGAGCAGCCTTGCCGCCCCCGGCAGCCGCGAACGCCGCCATGTCCTCGAACATCGATGTGAAGTCCAACTCGAACACGTCGCCGATCAGAATGCGGGTGACCTTGCTCTGGTGCTGGGGATACAGGCGCAGGAAGGAACCAACGCTGAAGTTCGTGTCGTAGAACACGTTGACCAACTGCCGGACCGCTTCGACACCCCTCATCAGGAGGGGCTGGAAGGCGCCAAGTCGCGCCGCCGATACGTCTCCGGCAGCAATCGCGTCGATCGAAGCCTCGGCGGCCAGTTCTCCCGACTTGAGCGCCAGGAACACGCCGGAAGAGTACACGGGGTCGATGAAGGAAAACGCGTCGCCGATCGCGATCCAACCGTCGCCCGCCATCTTCTCGTTCCGGTAGGAGAAGTCCTTCATCACGGACACCGGCCGGCACTGGCGCGCGGGAGCGATGCGCCGTTCGATCTCGGCGCAGCGGGCGACCTCCTCGAAGAAGATCTCGTGCGGTCTGCCCTCGCGGTTGCGGATCAGGCTGTCCATCGGCCCAACCACCCCGACGCTGACCACGTCTCCGGCCAGCGGGATGTACCAGAACCAGCATTCGCCGGTCTCGGTGTACAGGATCAGGGTGGCGCCCTCGTCCTTGCCCTCGTCACGGATCGCGCCTCGGAAGTGGGTGTAGATCGAGGCGTGCCGCAGACCGTAGTCGAGCCGGCCCAGGTCAAGCCGGCGCGACAGCATGGCGCTCTGACCGGTGGCGTCGATCACCACCCGGCTGCGCAACTCCACCGAACCGCCGTTGCCCGTGGGCGTAGCGCGCACGCCGACAGCCCGGCCATCCTCGAACAGAACGTCCCGGACGTTGACCCCGCGGTGGGTCTCGGCACCCTGCTCGGCAGCCGTCTCCATCAGCAGTTGATCGAACTCCGACCGGCGCACCTGCCAGGTGCGGGCGCTGTCTTCGCCGGGGCGCTCGCGGTCGAAGTAGAACGGCATGGAGGCTTTGCCGGTCCTGGTGAAGAACTGAACCGAGTGCTTCTCCACGAAGCGGCTGTTCTTCATCCGCTCCAAAGCCCCCATCTTCTCGAACACGCCGTGCGTGTCCGGCATCAGCGACTCGCCGATCTTGAACGTCGGCGCAGGCTCCCGCTCGAGCAGCAGGGTGTGCAAGCCGCCTCGGGCGGCAATCGCGGCCGCGGCGGCGCCGCCGGGACCGGCGCCGATCACGATCAGGTCGTAGGAACTTGCTCGGAACACCGCTCGGAGTCTAGGCCAAAGAACGGACGAACGACCACAGGCAACCTTCTCAAGCCCCCGAACGTAGTGCTGTTTGTTGTAGCCTGAATTTTCTTCATTCGACCGGCGGAGGCGCATAGTTGAGCCGTCCGTCGCCCAAACTTGAGAGGTAGCTCCCGATGCCCTCCACGCCATCATTCATCCCGATTTCCTGTCTGCTGATGCTGCTGGTAGCGGTAGGCGGCGCCGCGCAGGAACCCGACGATCCGGATTCCATCGTCGCGGACGAAATCACGGTCACCGCGCAGCGCATCGAGGAGGCCGTGCAGGACGTGCCGATCTCGATCGTTACCCGTACGGGCGAGGAGCTCGAGCAGCAGGCGATAGGCGACGTGCAGGCGCTGGCCGAAGCCGCGCCCGGCGTCGTCATCTCGGGCCAGAGCCCGACCAGCGGCGAGGTCGCCATCTACATCCGCGGCATCGGCTCGAGCACGCTCGGCATCGGCACCGAGCCGACGGTCGGCTACTACGTGGACGGCGTCTACATGCCGCGGCCCCAAGCCGCCGTCAACCCGTTCCTCGACCTGGAGCGGATCGAGATTCTGCGTGGACCTCAGGGCACCCTCTGGGGCCGGAACTCCACCGCCGGTGCGGTGAACGTGGTCACCCGCGCCCCGCAGGCCGAGTTCCATGGCCGGCTCTTCACGTCGCTTTCCGAGCTGAACTCGAGCGAGAAGGCCGAGGGACGCCGATACGGGCTATCGCTCACCGGTCCCGTGTCGAGCAAGGTGTGGGCCCGTTTCACCGGCGCCACCGCCCAAGTCGAGGACCCCACCTACAACGACTTCCTGAACGCCGGCGCCGACAACTTCGACGGCGTTACCCTCCGGGGCGCACTCACCTTCCTGCCCTCCGACTCGCTGACCTTCACGATCCGGGCCGACAGCACGGACGACGACGCGCACGCCAATTTCCCCTTCAAGCCGGGCGACGTGTCCCCCTACAGCACGGTGGGGACCCTGAATCGGTTCTACGGCTACTCCGAGCCGAACGATGTCCATCGCATCTCCGTTGAGACCGCCTCGGTATCTCCCTACCAAGAGAGCGGTTTCTCGCTGAACGTGAACAAGATGATGAGCGGCGGTACGAGCTTCACCTCGATCAGCAGTTGGCGTGAGTTCGATTCGATGCGCGACGCGGACATCGACGGTTCGCCTCACGCCTTCATCACCAACTCCGGCACCTTCGAGTCCCAGTGGTGGTCGCAGGAAATCCAGTTCCACGGCGCCAACGAGCGCGCCAACTGGGTGGCCGGGGCGTACGCCTTCAACGAGGAGAGCCGGTCGCACGTCAACAACGTCACCGACACGGCGCTGCTTGGCGTCTGGCTCTTCGCCAACAGCCCTCAGACGTTCCTGTTCGACCCGACGAACTTCTGTTCACTCGGCTTCCTGGCGCCCACGTTCCTGTGCGGGCCGAACTACTACAACGCGGTAGCGCCGTTCCTCGGCTTGCCCGTGCCGGGAAACCCCCAGCCGCTTCCGTTCGAGGCGAACCTCGACAGCTCGCTTTACGCCGCCTACGGCCAGGTCGACTGGACCCTCAGTGACCGCGTGACCCTGACCACCGGCGCACGCTACACCGCGGACGAGAAGGATCACGAGCAGGCGGCGCTCGATTTCCGGACCTTCCAGACGACGGGCCAGTTCCTGAGCGACAGTTGGAGCGCCCTGACCCCCAAGCTGGGTCTCGAGTTCCGGCCCCGGGACAACGTGATGCTCTACGGCGCGGCAACCGCCGGTTACAAGAGCGGCGGCTACAACTCGGTCTCCCTCCAGCCGGCCTTCGACGAGGAGACCGTGACCAGCTACGAGATAGGCATCAAGTCCTCCGTCGCCAACCGCAAGGTACGGATCAACGCGTCCGCCTTCCACTACGACTACGACGACCTCCAGGTGGCCGTGCTCTATCCCGATCGCTCGGTGGTCGAGAACGCGGCCACCGCCCGCATTCGCGGCCTCGACTTCGAATTCTCGGCGCGACCGAACCCGCGGTTCGCCTTCGACCTCTCGCTCGAACTCCTCGACGACCAGTTCGTCGATTTCACGTCGCTCGATCCCGTGCTCCAGGCGCAGTTCGTGGAGCAACTGCTTGCCGCGGGTCTGATCGATCCGTCCCAGGTGCTCCTTGGCGGCGGCGGCGCCCTTCCGATTCCGCCCAGCGACCTGTCCGGCAACGGATTGCCGAGGGCGCCGGATCTCTCCGCCACCGCGTCGCTGAGCTACACGTTCGACCTCGGCAGCAGCGGTTCGCTGACCGCACGCGGCGAATACCAGTACACGGACGACGTGGCCTTCGATGCCTTCGAGCGCTTCGTCCAGCCCTCCTACAGCCTGCTGCACGCCCAGTTGCGCTGGACCTCAGGTCAGGGCCGCCTGTTCCTGGCCGCCTACGGCCGCAACCTCGGCGACCAGGAGTACAGGCTCAGCCAGTTCTTCGTGAACTACACCGGATCGCTGGCGGTCTGGGCGCCGCCGGCTGAGGTCGGCCTCCAGTTCGGCATCGACTTCTGAGTCGAAGGGAGGCTTGTGGGTGGTGTTCGAACGCCATCTCCGAATTCCTTGACGACGGCCTGACACTTTCCTGACGCTTTCCTGGACGCCCTCCCCCTGATGGCCGCTGCTCGCGGCGAGTTGGCATTCTAAGCTAGCCGAATGCGGAGTTCCCATCAGTCTCGCTTTGTGGGGAGCGTCTCCCTGCTTCTTACTCTCGTCACTGCGGGATGGGCCCAGAGCCCGCCCGCAGCCGACGAGACCAAGGTCACCGCACGACGAACCGAGGAGTCCCTGAAGGAGGTTCCGGCCTCTATCGTCAGCCGCTCCGCTGGTGAATTGGAGCAACAGGCGACCAGGGACATGCAGGGCCTTTCCGAAGCAGTGCCTGGAATCGTCCTCTCCAATCAGAACCCGACCACTGGCGAAGCCGCCTTGTGGATCCGCGGTATGGGATCGAACACACTCGGTCCCGGCACGGAATCCAGTGTCGGCTACTACGTGGACGGTGTCTACATGCCCCGGCACCAGACCCTCGTCAAGCCGTTCCTGGATGTGGAGCGGATCGAGGTGTTGCGCGGACCTCAAGGGGTGCTCTGGGGACGGAACTCGATCGCTGGCGCGGTTAACGTCATCACCCGGAGTCCGGAGAGCAAGTTCCATGGGCGGCTCCTCGCTTCCCTGAGCGAGTTCAATGCGAGCCAGGCCCCCGGGGGGCGCCGCTACGAACTGTCGGCCACCGGCCCGCTATCCCGGAAGATGAGGGCCCGCCTCACCGGCGCCAGGTCTGTTTTCGGAGATCCCACCTACAACGAGTACCTCAAAGCCGGCAGCAGAGAACTCGACGGCGTCTCCTTCCGCGGTGCCCTGACCTTCGCGCCTTCGGATTCGCTGACGTTCACGATCCGAGGCGACCGCACCGACGACGATGCCCATGGCAACCTGCACTTCAAGCTTGGCAACGGCCTGTACAGCAATTTGCCCTTCAGGAGCTTGAGTGACTACTACGGCTACTCCGATCCGGAAGACATCCACCGGATCGGCGTCAACACCGCGCCGACGTCCGAACACCAGGAGAACGGCTTCTCACTGACGTTGGACAAAGTAACGGAGGCTGGCATCAACATCACTTCAATCAGCAGTCGGCGGGAGTTCGATTCCGCGCGCACCGCGGATATCGACGGGACCCCGATCGACTTCCAGGCCACGTCGGGCGCATTCGAGTCCCGGTGGTGGTCACAGGAACTCCTGCTTCACGGCACGCACGGGCCCGCGACCTGGATCGCCGGCGGCTACGCCTTCGAGGAAACCAGCCGGACTCGCATCGACACGATCGGGGACCCCGCAGTGAACCGGTTCCTCAGGCACAGCGAGGCGCCTCTCTACTTGGAGACGGACCTCGACAGCACCCGCTACTCGGTCTATGGACACGTCGATTGGCAACTCAGCGAGCGTGTGACCCTTACAACCGGCGCGCGCTACAGCGATGACGACAAAGCAATCCAGCAGGCCACCTTCGCCTTGAGGCGCTTCATCCCGGTCAGCCAGACCCTCAGGGACTCCTGGCATGGCGTGACGCCCATGCTTGGCCTCAGCGTGCGGCCGCGAGAGAATCTGATGCTCTATGGCACGGCGACCGCCGGCTTCAAGGCTGGCGGCTACAATCCCGTCCACCTGCAAGCCGCCTTCGACGAGGAGACCGTCACGACCTACGAAATCGGTCTCAGGTCTTCCCTGGCCAGAGGTCGGGCGAGAATCACCGCGGCCGTCTTCAGTTCCGACTACACGGACTTGCAGATGCCGGTGTCAGCCCCTGACGGTCTGGTCATCGAGAATGCCGCCAGGGCCCGCATCCGCGGCATCGACTTCGAGCTCTCCTTGCGCCCGGTTTCGCGGTTCGCCTTGGGTCTCTCGTTCGAGCTCCTCGACGACGAGTTCGAGGACTACATGTTCCAGGAGGGCTCCCAGTTCGAAGAAACCAAGCTCTTCGGACCGTTCATCCGCATACGGGCTCTCAACCTGGCTGGTAGCGGTCTGCCTCGTGCGCCGGACCTCTCAGTCTCCGCGTCCCTGGAGTACACGCTCCAGCTTGGCGGCGACTCTTTGACCGCTCGCGCGGAGTACCGGTACACCGACGACATCGCCTTCGACCCCCGCGAGCACTTCGTCCAGCCCTCCTATGGCCGGCTCCACGGTCAGTTGCGCTGGAGTTCGCGGCAAGGAAAACTGTTCGTTGATCTCTACGGTCGCAACCTGACCGACGAGGAATACAAGGTCAACGAGATCGTCACTCCCGATGTCGGAAGGCTGCGGATCTGGGCGCCGCCCAGGGAAATCGGCCTCCAGGTCGGCATCGACTTCTAAGTCATGGCGCCAAGCGTCCTCCCCGCTTCGCGACTCGCTGCAGGTGGGACCCAGGAAGGGCCGTACCGGCATCAGGTGTAGCGCGCGCCCCGGTACTGCTCGTCGTAGAACCGGGGCAGAAGCTGGTCGACCCGCAGCAGCCCGCCCTCGCTGAGCTCGATCCGTTCCGGCCCCACCGTGGCCAGGCCCTGCTCGGTGAGGCTGCCGAAGGCATCGGCGTAGTCCAGGGCCACGTCGACGCCGAACTTCCGCTCGAACGTGCCGCGTTCGAGCCAGCCCCGCTTCAACTGCAGGATGAGCTCGCGGGTCAGACGTTCCCGGGGGGTGGTCGTGAACGCTCTGCGGGTGGCCAGACCGCCGGCCTCAATCGATGCCAGGTAGTCGTCCCAGCGGTCGTGGTTCTGCAGATGGACGCCGCCCATGTGGCCGAACGATGAGACTCCGATCGGGATCATGTCGGCGCCGCTCCACACCTCGCGGGCATAGACGAACTTGCAGCCGCGGTCCCGGCGCATCATCGTGTAGGCGCTCCAGCGCTCGAAGCCGGCCCGCTCGAACTGCTCGAAGGCGTAGGCGTGCCACTCCCGCTTCGTGGCCCAGTCGGCGAACGCGGGCACGTCGGCTTCGCCGCGAAGCTTGGCTTTCGAGTACACCGTATTGAAGGGCAACTCCATCTGGTAGACCGTGATCGAGTCCGGGTCGTAGTCGATGGTCAGCTCGACGGTTCGCTTCCAGGTCTCCCAGGTCTCGCCGACCATGCCGGCGATCAGGTCGACGTTCAACTGCCGGAAGTTCTGCGCGCGGATCCAGTCCCGCACCCGGTAGATCTCCTTCGACACGTGGGCCCGGCCGTTTTCCTCCAGGATCCCGTCGTCGAAGTTCTCTATGCCCAGGCTCAACCGCGTGACGCCGATGCTCCGGATCGCCTCCAGCTTGGACTGGGTCAACGTCCCCGGCTCGCACTCGAACGCCACCTCCTCGGCGCCGTCCCACGACATCACGCCCTGCAGCCGCTCGGCCAGCGGAATCAACTGCTTGGCGGCGATGTAGGACGGCGTGCCGCCGCCGAAGTAGACGAAGTCGAGCTTCCGGCCCCGGATGGCGGCGCGCTCGGCGTAGCGCTCCAGCTCAACGCCGAGGGCGTCCAGGTAGCGTCCGATCTGCTCGTGGTTCTTGTCGATGTAGACCCGGAAGTAGCAGAACTTGCAGCGCTTGCGGCAGAACGGGATGTGGATGTAGAGGCCCAGGGACGTGCCGGGCGCCGGCGCCCCGTCGAGCGCCGCAGCCGCTTCGCCCACCGCGGCCCCCTCCCAGGCCGAGTACGGCGGGTAGTTCGACACGAAGACCGAGCCGATGTCGGTTGCTTCGAGATCGAGCAGGCCGGTCGCCGGCGCCGCAATCACAACACTGCCTTCACTCATGCTTGTCATCTGGCCAGGTCCCTCTCACCCGAAGCAGTACAGAACGCCGTCCAGGCTGCCGATCACGAGGCGCTCCGAGGCCACCGCCGGTGACGCGGTGATCGCCGAGCCCGTGTCGTACTCCCAGACCGGCTCCCCGGTCGCTTTGTCGAGCGCATGCAACAGACCCCGCTTCGAACCCAGGAACACCCGGTCGCCCACGATCACCGGCGAGGAGTCGATCCGCGCGCCGCTGTTCCACTGCCACTTCCGCTCACCGGTCGCGGGGTCCAGGGCATGCACGATCTTGTCGCGGCCGCCGATCACCACGATCTCGTCATCCGCGGCCGCCGACCCGTAGTACGGGAACTTGCGGACCTCGTGCTCGTAGCCCCAGACCACCTGCCGGCGTTCCAGGTCGATGCCCAGCACTTCGTTCTCGAACGTCCCGACATAGGCAAGCCCATCGACCACCGCCGGGCTCGAGGCGGCCTGCCCTCGGAGGTCGATCTTGTGGACCGTCTCTCCGCTCTCGATGTCGATCAGCCACATGAAGCCGTCGCAACCGGAGACCGTGGTGAGCCCGCCGGCGACCGCCGGCGTACCATGGACATAGCCTTCCGTCTCTACCTGCCACACCTTCTCGCCGCTGTCCCGGTCCAGGCAGTAGAGCGAGTTGTCGTAGGAGCCGACCAGCAGCCGGTCTCCGTGCAGAGACACACCGGCGTAGATCTCGCCCAACGTCTCGAACTTCCACCGCTCTTCGCCGCTCTTGGCGTCCAGGGCGTGAACGAAGCCGTACTCGTCGCCGATGTAGACGACCCCGTCGAAGACCGACACGGGCGCCTTGATCGGCGTTTCCGCGTCGAAGCGCCAAAGTTCCTTCCCGTCGGCCAGGGTCACGGCATAGACCCGGCCCTCGTAGTCACCGAAGTACACGACGCCGCCTGCGATCGCGGCCGTACTCTCGATCTCGCTCTCCGTATCGAAGGTCCAGAGCAGCTCCGGGTCCTCCGGCAGGGTCGTTCCGGCCACACCCGTACCCAGCAGATTGCCGCGAAACACCGGCCAGGCATCGGCGGCGGGCCTGAGCAACGCGTTCTGGGTCGCAGGTTCCTGGTCCTCCCCGTCGGCGGCCGCACCAACTCCTACAGCAGCCAGCCCGCCGAGCAACAACAACGCGGCCAGAATCAAGTTCCCGCCCAGGCGCGCAGACACGGGCGCGCCTGGTGTGCGCTGCCGGCGACCTCGAAGGTGGAAGATTTCAAACATGGCGGGTGCGAGGACAGGGGCTTTGAGGTTCAGGCTTTGGACTAGTGCGATGCCGCACGCCTCAGAATGCCGCCTGGTAGAGGTTCAGCATATCGGAGGTGGTGACCGCGCGCGGATTGAACTGCGCCGTCCACTGCTCCGACGCCTGCGATGCCAGGAGTTCGAGATCACCTTCGCTGACACCCAGGTCCCGCAGCCGGCCGGCTACGCCCGCGCGGCCGCGGAGACCGGCCCAGGAATCGGCAAGCCGCGCGCTCGCGGGTCCATCGCCTTCGTCCTCCTGCCCGTCGAGTAACCGAACGAGCCCCATGTAGCCCGTGTCGCCGGTCTCGCCGTTGAAGCGGACGACGTGATCCAGCACGACGGCCACGGCGACGCCGTGGGTGATGTCGTAGCGCGCCGTCAGCGGATTCGCCAGGCCGTGGGCCGCGCCCAGCATCGACGCCTCGATCGCGGCGCCGGCCAGGTGTGCGCCGAGCAGCATCTCGCCCCACAAATCGTTGACTTCCGACTCCAACCCCGAAGCCGTCCCAGTCGACGTCGAATTTGTCGCCGCGCCTTGGTTCGCCCCCTGGGCCGCGGCGACGACCTCGAATCCGCGCAGCAGACGCCGGAAACCCTCCGAGGAGAACATCCGGGAGTACGGATTGGCGGCCGTGGCAACGAAACTCTCCATGGCATGGGAAAACGCGTCGAGCCCCGCGGCCGCCATGACCTGGGGAGGAGCGGTGCGCGCCAGTTCCGGATCGAGGATCGTCGCCAGGAACCGGGCCTTCGGGTCGCCGCAGGCCATCTTGCGATGGTCGTCCTCGCGCGAGATGACGGCAAACGACTGCGCCTCACTGCCGGTGCCCGCGGTGCACGGCACGCCGATCGAGGGGAGCATCGGTCTGGTGGCCTTTCCGAAGCCCCAGTAGTCCTCCATCCGGCCGCCGTTCGTCAAGACGAAGTTCGCGCCCTTGGCGCAGTCCATCGCCGACCCGCCCCCCAGGCCGACCAGGAACGTGGCCTGGTGGGCCCGCGCGGCACCGGCCGCGGCGGCGACGTGGCGCTCATCGGGATTCTCTTCGACACCGTTGAAGACGGCGACTTCCAGACCGGCGCGCCGCAACGAAGCGGATGCGCGGTGGACATGACCCGCCGCGGCTACACCCGGGTCCGTGACCACCAGCACGCGACCGCCGCCAAGTTCCTGGACGAGGTCACCGATGAGGTCGATCACTCCCGCACCGAAGACAACCCGACCCGGCGCCGTGTCGACGCTCCACGAGTTCTCCGTGTCGAGCGGTCGCTGCCCTCGCTTGATTCCCACGAGCGCCTCGGCGCGGCCCCCTAGCCCCGCAATTCCTCGGCTACGCCTCGGCATTCCGGCCCAACCCGTCCTCGACCGTACTCTGCGCGCTCGAACTTCACTGCGTTTCGTTTCTCCGCGCAGAGTCTCAGTCGGACCCGATAGCGAACACGTCGGAGCGGGTGGCGACGTAGATTCGGCCGTCCTCGGCAACCGGCGTCGTGTACACCGCCGAGCCCATGTTCTGCTCCGCGATCACCTTCTCTTCGCGCCCCGCCTCCAGCACGACGATGTCCCCGTCCTCGTCGCCGAGGTAGACCTTGCCGTCCGCCACGAAGGGTGATCCCCACACCGCGGCGAAGGTGTCGTGGGTCCAGAGATGTTCGCCGGTGTCGACATCCAACACGTAGAGGAATCCGCTCAGATCGGTGATGTAGAGCAGACCGTCGGCGATCGCCGCGGTCGAGATCGTGCGGTTGAACTCCTCGCCGCCGAAGTGCCAGAAGACCGCACTGTCGGTCACGTCGCCTTCGACGTTCGCGTCCAGGGCGTAGAGGTGGCCCTGACCCTCACCGTGCTCAGGGTCCTGACCGACTCCGAGATAGAAGCGGTTGTTGTAGAAGACCGGCGTCGAGATGACGTTGTTGCGGGTGCCGGCGCCGCCCAGTTGCCAGACCGAGTCCTTGGGGTTCAGGTCGAACTTCCACAGCAGCTTTCCGGTCGAGGGCTCGAACGTGTAGAGCCACCCGTCGCCGCCCGGGAAGGTGATCTGCGGCTGGCCGTCGACGACTCCGTACGCCGGGTTCGACCACGAGCCGTGCAGGATCGCGTCGCTGCCGAGGATGCTCTCCCAGACCAGTTCACCGGTGTTCTTGTCGAGCGCAATGAAGGTCGGCGACGCCGGCGAAGGGAGGTTGATATGCCCCTCGTCGACCCCGGCGCCGGTAACCGTGAAGAGCAGGTCGCCGACGATCAGGGGTGAGCCGGCGGCCAGGTTGTGGGGGAACACGTCGAGCTCGGCGATCATGTCGTACTCCCACACGATGTCGGCGTCGAGTTCCTCGCTGTACCGCTCGTCCGTCATGCCGTCGTTCTTGCCGTCGCGGAAGCCGTCCACGTCCACGGCCACGACCGTGGCGCGGTTCGAGATGTAGTAGACGCGTTCGTCGTCGACGTACGGCGTGGAACACACACCCTGCAGCGGCCAGTCGTTGACCCGGCCGGCGCCGAGCTTGTCGTGGGTCGCCTGCCAAAGGAGGCTGCCCGTCTCTTTGTCGAGGGCGATGACGACTCCCTTGTCGCCCTCGATGCCGGGACGGCGCAGTCCTTCGTTGTTCGTACCGACGTACGCCCGGCCGCCGTGGATCACCGGACCGGCATAGGTCTGCGAGCCGACCTTGGCCTTCCACAGAATGTTGCTGCCGCTCCGTACGTCCCACTCGATCGGGAGGTTCCTGGCGTCGGAGACCATGTTGCGCGAGGGGGTGTTGCCGAACATCGCCGGCGGCTCGGGTTCGGCCGCCGCGATCGGCGCCGATGCCGTCCCCGCGAGAAAGAGCGCCTGGAGAAGAGAGAGTCGAGACTTCATGGTGATCCAGTCCGTAGGTCGAATGAGCGTGTGGGAATGCCGCCGACGAGGAGCAGGAGGATCCGGCCACGACGACCGGTCACCGCACCCGCGCCGCCGAAGGGCGGCAACGGTATCAAAGGGTCCGAAGAGCGTAGAGCGTGTCGCTCGTCGCCAGGTACAGAACGGCGCCGTCGGTCGCGGGCGACGCATAGACCGCCAGAGGCATGACGTTCTCCGCGAGCACGTCGAGCGCCCGGCCGTCGCGCAGAACAACCACGTCGCCCTCTGTGTCCGCCGCGTAGATCTTCCCATCCGCCACCAGCGGCGAACTCCAGAACGGCGCCAGGGCGTCGAATACCCAGAGCTTCTCGCCGGTATCCGCGTCGAGCGCGAACAGGAAGCCGTTCAGGTCCGCCGCGTAGACGACGCCGCCGGAAACCGCCACGGTAGCGATCGCGCGACCGAAGTCCGGGTCCTCGAACCGCCACCGGTCAGCGGTCGCAGTGACGTCGCCGCTGCCGCCGGCGTCGACGGCCCACAGCACGCCCGGCCGAAGGGATACCTCCGGATCGCGCCCCACCGCAATGTAAGCCGTGTCCTCGTGCAGGACGGGCGTTGCAACGAACGCGTGGCGGTTCGCGTCGCGCGCGGTGCTCGTGTTGTCGTCAGCGCCCGTGGCGGAGTTGCCGTCGAAGCGCCACAGGGCGCGGCCCGTAGCGGGATCGAAGGCATAGAGCCAGCCGTCCCCGCCCGGGAAGATCACCTGGTCGCGGCCACCTACCCGGCCGTGCGCCGGGCTCCCCCACTGGCCGTCGACCAGGCCGGCGCCGGGGCTGTCGTCGCTCCATACCTGGCTCCCGTTCGAGCGGACAACCGCAACGAAGCTGGGCGCGTCCGGGGCAGGGACCCGCCCGTCGTCCGTCACCCCGTTGCTGGTCGACGCGAACACGAGTTCCCCCATCGCAAGCGGCGTTGAGGCCGCCATGTGCTTCGGGAACACACCCCACTCGGCCACCATGTCCAGCGACCAGACGGCGCCGCCCGCAAGGTCCACCGCCGCGAGTTGGCCCCGGTTGGAGACGTAGTAGAGCCGTTCGCCGTCGAAGGCCGGGGTCGAGCAGACGCCCTGCAACGGCCAGTCGTTCGCCTCCCCGGTCTCCAGCTTCTCGTGGGTGATCTGCCACCGGAAGCTGCCGGAGTGACGGTCGAAGGCCATCAGAACACCCCGATCGCCCGTCGCGGCCGGGTCTCGAGGTCGCTCGTTGTTCGTTCCAACGACCACCAGATCGCCGGCGATCGTGGGGCCGCCGTAGGTGACCGTGCCAAGTTCGGCCGACCAGAGAACGCCCTCCCCCGAAGCCACATCCCAGGAGACCGGAAGATTCTCGGCCTCTGCCACGCGGTTACGCCCGGGGTTCGGGTCGTCGGCGCCGAGGAGCGCTGAGAAGGGAAGCACAACGAGAACCGGCGCCAAGCCGACCAAACGTAAAGGAGGCTTTCCATCTGGACGTCTAGATGGAAAGCAGGCCTTCCATCCAGTCGCGCCGTTGCCCACGACTGTGGCTGCCGTCAGGCGTCCCTCAACTGCGGCTCGATGACGCCCAGCCCAACCGACGTCTCCACCACGGCCTGGATCGTGTCCTCGACTGGTCGGATCGTGGCGCCCAGTACCGACATCGCCTTCCGGCAGTGGTTGATCGCCGCAGGTCGCGGCGGCCCGCCGCCCTCCGGAACCGCGGCCTCGCCGACAACGAAGGATGGGAAGGCCTCCCGGATGATGTCGGCGACCTCCGTACCGAACCGCACCGCCGATCGGCCGCCGCTGCCGTGCAAGAGGTAGCGGCTGCCGCCATGGGTGGCCTGGTGGTCGACTTCCGACTCCGCCGCCAGCCGCTCCGCCTTCACCAGGTCGCGCACATCGATGATGTTGTAGTACATGTCGTACGGCGTCGGCCACGACGGTTGAAGCCCCGCGGCCAGCCGGCCGATCTGCTCGATCCACTGGCCGACCTGGGCCTTGAACTGGATCGGGCCGCAGATCATCGCCGGGTTCATCGTGACCACGTCCCAGCGATCGTCGCTGGCGTCCGCGGCCCCGTTCAGCAGCCGCTCCGTGTCCACCTTGCTGCGGGCATACGCGTTCCGCGGAAGCTGCCAGACCTCCGGCTCGACGTGATCGGAAGCCCAGTCCGTCTCGGTCCACGCGTACCCCGGAGGCTGCGGCGGCGCTCCCAGGCCCGAGACTGCCGCCAGGGAACTCGTGTACACGAGGCGCTTTACGCTGCCGCTCCGGTTGACCGCGTCGATCACGTTTCGTGTGCCGGCCATGCCGCCCTCGTAGACGTCCGTCGCGACATTGCCCGAGCCGAGCGGCTGCGACTTGCCGTCGGCCGAGTTGCCGAGCACGGCGGCGACGTGGAAGACGCCCGAGCACCCGGCAAACGCCTCGTCGTACGACCCGGGCACGAACAGATCGCAACCGTCCACGATGTCCACGTTGGCCAGACGACTCAAGTACTGCACGCAGTCCCGGCCACGCCAGGAGTCCGCGTCGCGCAAGCAGGCCCGCACCTGGTAGCCGTGGAGGACGAGCTCGCGCACCATGTGGCCGCCGGTGAACCCGGAGCAACCAGTGACGGCGACCGGGCCGTCGTGGGGAGAGATGGCGGTCATGACGAGGTGGCCTCCCTGAGCTCTACGTCCTTCCGGGATCTATTGGGCCGGTTCCAGTTCGTGCGACACCATCCAGTTGATGCCGAAACGGTCGGTGCACATCCCGAAGTAGGAGCTCCAGAACGTCTCTTCCATCGGCATCGCCGCCACGCCACCCTCCGACAGCCCGGCGTGGAGCACGTCCGCGTGCTCCCGGCTCTCGGCCGCGACCGAGATCGAGAAGTTGTTGCCGAGCTGATGCGGCGGTCCGAACTGCGGGCTGCTGTCGCTCCCCATGAGGACGCTGTCGCCAACCGGAAGGGAGACGTGCATGACCCTGTCCTTCTCGTCCTCCCCCACCCCCATGTCGTCCGGCCCTTCGCCGAAGGTCGTGAAGACCTGGTACTCGCCGCCGAAAACGGAGCGGTAGAACTCGAACGCTTCCCGGCAGTTGCCGTCGAAGGTCAGGTAGGTGCTGAGTGACATCAAGAATCTCCTGTCGAGGAAGTGCGCGGTTGGGGCCCGGCGTTTCCATCGCGGGTAGCGGGGCGGCGCGGAGTCTACGTCACGATCGGGCGCGAGCAGACCCTGAAACCCTCAAGGTCACTTCAGGCTAGTCGGAAGGGTTCACTACCGAAGAAGGCAACCGCTCCAGACGCTCGAGCCAGCTTGCGAAGTGCGGGCATTCCGAGCGCATGGCGTCCAAGCCGACTGCGGGAGCGGCAAGCTCGGCTCGGCGGACCTTCGAGTAGCCTGGGAGAAGTGCAGCAATCCGCTTGGACGGGGCCGTCGTCTGCGAATCGTTGATCTCTTCCGGGCTCAAGAACTCGTCCCGAACGTCCTGAAGAGGAGCGAACAGAGATGGACGACCGATCGCCTCCGCGAAAGAACGGCAGTCACTGAAGAGCAAGGCCTCAAACTCGTGGAACATCACGAACGGCACGAAACGCGTCCCGACGAAGCCAGTTCCCATAGCGGCGGCCACATCCTCCCGGATCGTCGTCTCGACGAGTCCAGGTCGCTCGGACATTGGTACAGAAGCCGCCTGGCGACGGCCGGGCCAAGCGCTGCTTCCCGAGTGCGGCATGCCGTAATAGTCCACGATCGTGGTCACGTAGAGACGGTGATCCTGCTTCAAGTGTCTCAGGAGATCGCCGCGTGCCTTGGGCCAACTGATTATCCCTCCGCGCCGCGCACGCTCGCTACGGTGCCCGAGCAGTCGCGCCGAAACCAGGACACCGTGGGCAACCAGGTGGGGGCGGAGCACCTGGTTGACAAATACCTCTTCGGACTCGCCCTCCACATGGACCAGCAGCCGTTTCACCCAGAGCTACTTCCGCCAGGCAACTCGGGGGCGGGTCGCCCGCCGAGTTCGTTCTTCTCCCAGAGCTCGCCCAGGCTGTACTCCTCCAACCACGCGCTCAGCCTCTCGGAGCGCAGTCTCCGAATCGTCGTGGCGCCGTCGCAGCGATCCGTCACCAGGACCTCCTCCGGCTCGAAGTGATCTAGAAGAATCGGAGACTGGGTCGCCACGATGATCTGCGATTCCACCGACGCCTCCCGAAGCATGGCCGCCAGGAGCGTGACCGCATAGGGGTGGAGGCCGAGTTCCGGCTCGTCGATCAGGATCACCTTTGGTCGAAGTTCCACGGGTTGCAGGAGCAGCGTCGCAAGCGCCATGAACCGCAAGGTGCCGTCTGACAGCGAGGAAACCCCGAAATGGGCTTCCGAGCGACGATGTCGCCACTCGAGTTGGATCGTGTCGGGGTTCAGCGCCCGCGGCGCGAGAACGAAATCATCGAAGAACGGGGCCGCCAACTGGACCGTGCGGCGGATCTGGACGTAGGCGCTCTTGTGCCTCACCTGCAGGAGGTACAGGTACGCGGCGAGATTGGCGCCGTCGGGCCGTAGATGCCGATTGTCGTCCAGGTTCGGCGCCGTCTTCATGGGCGAAGCCCGACCTGTGTCGGCGAAATGGTACGCCCGCCAATGGTCCAGCCTCGCACGAAGGAACTCGACCGCCGGCGCGAGACCCGGCGCCGGCTCGAACTGTTCGGCGAGGTTCGCCGGCAAGCTGTCTGTCTCGATCTGCAGACGGGCAAGGAGAGTGTTCTCGGCGGCGTGCCGAAGGAGAAGCGTGAAATCGGCCCGTCCGTCCCTGAAGTTGACCTTGAAGCGGATGTTCCGGGTCACTTTGGAGCCGTAGTGCAACAGGCGGTCTGCACCGGCCGCCTGCCCTACATGGAGGGAGATCCGCCGAGCGCTGCAAGCCTTCGCGAGCAACTCGAAGGCGGCCAGGAAGTTCGACTTCCCTGAACCGTTGGCGCCGATCAGGACGTTCAGGGGGCCGAGTTCCAGCCGCTCCAGGCGCCGAAAGCTCTTGAATCCCTCGATCGTGAGGTTGCTGATCGCCGCCATGACCACAACAGCCTACAACCGAGAACCTTCGGCGCGCCTCACGCCAGGTCGTCCAGGAACTCAGATGCCGGATCCACTCCCGTCACCAGCAGGCGGTCGCGAGCTCGCGTGCAGGCAACGTAGAGCAGATGCCGTTCTGTGTTGTAGACGTCCTCCAGGTCCGCCTCGTCGGCGACGTTCTCGATCCTCGCCTGCAGCGGCACTACCTCATCGTCGCAGGCCATGACAGCCACCGCCCGGAACTCCAGTCCCTTGGCCCGGTGCATGGTGCCGATGGCGACCCGAGGCGTGTCCGAGCTGTTCAGCGCGTCCGCACGCTCCCCCATCGCTGCTGCCTCGCCCGCGCCCAAGTCGGTCGCCCGGAGACCAGCCGTCTCGACTGCCTGGAGAGCTCTTGCGATCTGGCTCGACGAGCGAACGAAAAGTCCAACTGCGCCTTGGTCGGAGCCGGCGTCTGCGGCTTCGCCGGATGCCGCTGACAAGCCACGGAGCCAGTCCCCGACCGCCGCAATCTCATCTGCCTCCGATCTGAGAACACGAATCTCGGGCGCAGGACCGTTGAACACCGACACCGTACCCCGCCGGTCCTCCTCAATTCCGTCGACATCCGCGATCTTGGCCGGCAACAGTTTGTCAGCCTGCGAGCGAATCTGGTGTGAGGTGCGGTAGTTCACCCGTAGCGTGTGAGACCGCCCCCGAACATCGACTCCGAGCTTCCGCCAGGAGAACGGCGCGCGGAAGATCCGCTGCCCCAAATCCCCGGCAAAGAACAGGCTGTTCGGTCGGTCCTCGCTGAGCGCAGCCAGGAACCGGAGTTCGGCGACGCTTACGTCCTGGGCCTCGTCGATCACGTAGTAGTCGAAGGGAGACCGAGGGGCCTGGTTGAAGTGGTCCTCCAGCCGCCCGAACATAGCGGCCGTGGTCAAGAGTTCTTGACGTTCCAGTTCATCGCGCACCTTGGCGAAGATGCTCCAGAGCACCCTCCGGCGGGCTTCTGCAAGCCGGGTCCGACGACCGAGGCGGGGCACGGCCCGGTATTCGTCCCAGTTCTTCAACTGCCAGGCATCGACCACGCCGTTCCACTCCGCCCACAGGAAGCGGTCGGAGAAGCCGTGATCAGGCACTTCCGCTCCCGCCCGGACCAGCAGTTCGCGCTGCTGCTCTTCGGTAACCCGCTTGAGAGGAGCGATGTTCAGTTCATAGAGCCGCTGGGCCAGGCCAGCCATGGACTTGACCTCGATGCGTTCGCCCAGGCGCGGCCGGTTGCCGATCAGTAGCCGCAACCGCCGCTGCAGGGCGTCGGCAAGAGGCTCCGAGAACGTGGCCAGCAGGACGCGTGCATCGGGATCCGACTCAGCCAGATGCACAGCGCGATGCAAAGCCACGATCGTCTTGCCGGTACCAGCCGACCCCGCGACCCGGGCCGGCCCGCCATAGTCCCGTTCAACCAATGTCCTCTGGCCAGGATGGAGGAAGACCGTCCACTGCTCCCAAGGAGCTTCCAGCGCACGTTCCAGCTCCTCGCGGTCGGCCATGATGCGAAAGCGGCGCTCGGCATCGGGGTGGTTGAACTCGTCCGCATCGGGTGGGAGCGGCGCCGGAACCTGCGGCGTTCCCCCGGTTGCCAACTCGAGCAGTGCCTCCGCCGCCTCTGCAGGCAGGTGGTCGGCCAACTCGAGAAGGGTGTCCTCGGTAGCGGACTTGGCGTCTTCGAGCCAGTCGCCGGGCACTCCATAGCCCAGCAGTTCGTCATCCGTCTTGTCGGCGAAGAGAAATTGCTCGGCTGCCAGCTCTCCCGGTCCGCTCGCGGGAGCCTCTCCGGTGCCCGTTCCCGCTTCCGCCCCACCTGAGGCCACCGAAAGATCCGGCGCTCCAGCCTCCACCGGTTCGCCAGTCGCGTCCCAGTGCGCCGCCACGGGTCCCGGCGCTTCGACCTCCCGTACGACCTCCCGAATCTCCACCAACTGTGCCGCACCCGTCCGTGGGTGACGCTCCAGTCGGCGCCGTTCGGCCCAGCGGTAGGCCTGATCGTGATGATCGACGTAGCAGATCAGGAAGCTGTTCGCTGTCCGATGGACGATCACCCGCAGATCGCGACCCGCACGCACTGACCAGAAGCTCCGGTCCCGCGCCGAGTCCACGCGGTGCAGCCTCAGACCTGGCCGCGAGGGCTCGACCTGCAGGTCGAAGACCGTCGTCTTCACCGCCTTCTGCTCCTCGACGCGAAGTCGAGCCAAGCTGCTGGTGAACGTGTCTGCGATCCTGAACTCCACGGCGCCGCGTAGCCTATGAGAGGTGGGCCACACTGGCGAGGCTCCATCTCGGTGACGCCGCTGTGGCAGGATTCTCGTCGTGGACCTGAACGAAGCAGACCGGAACGGCATACCCGAGACTCTCCTGAAGCGCCCCTCGTACAGCGCTCCCGGGGTCGGGCAACTTGTTGGCGTTGCGCCCGCGCGTGTCCGACGCTGGCTTCGCGGGTATCAGTACGCACGAGCGAACGGCACGCGGCATCAGCCAGCACTCGTTCCCCGGGACAACGGACCGGGCACACCCTATGCCTCCTTTCTGGAACTCGTGGATCTCCTGTTCGTCAAGCGGTTCCTGGACGCGGGTGTCGCCCTCCGCACGCTGCGCAGGGTGCTTGAGGAGGCCACCGAGATTCTGGACGTCTCCCACTTCGCCGGTCAACGGTTCTTCACCGACGGCCGAAAGGTGTACTTGGAAGTTCGCGATGATGGCGACGCCCTTCTCCAACTCATCTCCGGAGGTCAATGGACGATCGCGCCGATCATCCGGTCCTTGGCGGAACGCATCGACTTCGACGACGTGACCGGGGCCGCGTGCCGCTGGTACCCCCGCGGCAAGGAAGGGCGGGTTGTGCTGGACCCAGCCATGTCCTTCGGCCGGCCGACACTCATCGGCCACAGCGTAGCCACATCCAACATTCTCGACTTCTACCGAGCCGAAGGCGAGAGCGTTCAGGCCGCCTGCGATTGGTGGGGCCTGAGTCCCGAAGAGGTCGAGGCCGCGGTGGCCTTCGAGCACAGCATCGCCGCGTGACCTTCCTGATCGACGAGAACCTGGGCGAGCCACTCGCTCGCGGCATGAAGGCGTTTGGCGAAGACGTGGTGCATCTGAGGGATCGCTTCCCGGCGGGCACGGCCGACGAAGTGGTCCTGGCGAAGCTCGGGGAGGACGGCTGGTTCCTGATCACGCGCGATGACCGGATTCGTCGACGCCCTGGTGTACTCGCCGCTCTCAAGAAACATGGCGTAGGCGCTTTCTTCCTCGGCAGCAAGGGTCTCGGTCGATGCGCCCTCATTCGGCAGCTTGTAAGGAATCGGCATCGCATCAAGGAGCACGCCGAGAAGCGCCGCGGGCCATTCGCGCTCCGTGTACCAGCACGAGGGTCGAAGATAACTGAGCTACCGCTCGATTGAGGCGCATGGCAGCCGGAAGCGCCAAGATGCACCACAAGAGCCCTGGGCAGTCCGTAGGGGAACAGTCGGTGATGGGGCTCGGGGTCCTCTATACGACCGAAGCAACCAAGCAACCGGACTGGCGGTGCGTTCCCGACCGGGACAAGGTGAGCCGTCTGCGGGAGGTGTACTGGATCGAGCGATCCGAATCGGCGCTGGGCCCTAAGTCCTTCATCGCGGTCCAACTGCACTTTCGCCCCGACCGGGGGAGCCTCGATAGGATGGCCGACCAGCCCGGCGACGGCTTCAGGTTCGTGCTCCGGTATCCGGACCAGGAAGCCACCTTCGAGTGGCTCGAAGTGACAGAGGTCTTCACGGTCGTTCCGCCCGAACAGATCGAAGCGGCCATGAAGGCGCGGAACGGCCTGCTCGCAAAGAAAGTCGTGGACTTCGAGGAGTTCGCCAGGGGAGTCGACAAGAGCCGTCCGACCAGGAGCCAACAACGCAGGGCCGCCGACTGCGTCATCAGCAGTGTGGAGAAGAAACTGGTCAAGACATCCTATCGGGAGATGGTCGAACCATACGGCTACGGGACACTCGTCGTCGGCCTCCCGCTCTGGTTCGCAGTCCTTCCAGAGAATCCACGGCGAGCAGAGAACGCCCTGGACGACTTCGCTACACGCGTATTGCTAGGCCTTGAACACCTGAAGGACCGCTTGTTGGTGCGCGACGATTGCGCCTTCAACAGAATCGTCGTGGTGTGGGATACGACCCCTGAGGCGTGGCGAGAATGGGGAAAGAACAGATCGTCCTCCTACCAAGATGCTGCTGACGTTAGCCTGGAGAATCCGATTCCGGCTGGCAAGTTCTTCCCGTTCGTTTCCGACAGGCTGGACGAAGCAATCCGCAGTACAGATCTCCCTCCCGGCCGACTCCCGTCAATACCCCTGCACATCTTCCTGTCTGCAGACAAGAGGAAGTCGGGAAGCGGCCCCTACCCACCTCTTGTGGAGCACTTGGGAAGACCCCCGGAGCAGCGATCGCTGGAACGCGATGGCCTGCAAGAGAAGATCAGGCACCATCTCCTCGAGGCCGTCTGCAAGCTGAACTGCTTCGTACGCGTCCATGGGCCGAAAGGGCTCGCACGCTGGATTGCACGACGGGTGTCCGTGCCCCATGTTTGGAGGGCTCGGGCGCTGAGGCACAGGGCTCGACTGCTCTACAGAGAAAGCCGCTCGCGGACTGAAGCACGAGCCAAGCGTCGCAGGCACATGGCGCAAGGGTGCGGGTCGGCGGACCCGCGTATCCGGACGTTGGTCGACTAAACGCCGGACTCAAGGAAGTCCTGCACTCGGAACAGCCTCATCACCTCGTCTCCGAGGTGGTTGATCACCTTGACGGCGATGCGGCCTGAGTTCGGGCGAGGGAACGGTCGGGAGGTGTCGCTGTGGAGGGTCTCCCAGGCTTCGCGATCGATTTCGGCCTTGAGGGTGGTCTTGAGGGACTTGTAGGGGTCGTTGGCGCCGAGGAAGTAGGCATGGCGGACGAAGAAGCTCTCGCCGTTGTAGTCGGTGTCGATGAACCAGCAGGCGATGCCGTCGGCGGAGTCGCTGCGGACCTTGCCGGTGCGGGGGTCGAAGACGTCGACGCCGTTGAGCTTGACCTGGAACTGATCTTCGCCGGCGTTCTCGGCGGGCACGGGCAGGATGTCGATGTCGGGCTCGCCGAAGATGACGAAGAGGTTGCCCTTGCCGGTGTTCTTGAGGTCCTCTGCCATGTGGAGATCGGCGTTCATCCGGGCCTTGAGCACCGGAATCCGACCAAGCTTGCTGAACTCGGATGCCTGGGCGTCGTAGCTGAAGGCGCAGGAGATGAGGACATCGAAGCCGGCGTCGGCGGCCTCCCGGGCTGCTTCGACCAGATCCGGGCGGGACACGCTGCCGAACTCCGGCCCGATCAGGATGCCGGCACGGCGGTCTTCTCTGCTCCCGACCTCTTCGTATGAACCCTCGCCGGCGATCATCTTGCCGGGCCAGGGTCTGAGCGAGGTGAACTGGATCCGGTCTTCGCGGTGGGCCTGCTGAACACCGGCGGTGCGGAGTTGCTCCAGGATCATGCCGCCGAAGTCCTGTCCGGTGCCGTTCGTCTTCCGCGCTTCCCCGATCGTGTCCACCAAGTTGTCTTGCTCGTCGATGAGGAGGGAGCGATGGGGCGAGAGCGATTCGACCGTGAACGGACCGGCGACCCGGACTTTCGTCTTGTCCTCGTAAGGCTTGTCGTACAGGTACTCGAAATCGGCCTTCGCAGCGATCGACGCGTCGATTCCCTTTTGACGGGCGATGCGAGCCTCCCAGAATCCCGACAGTGCCTCGGACGCCGTTGATGGCCAATCGGGCGGGGCTTCGCGCGGCACCTCCCACTCCATCAGGGCGTTCGCGGGCGCCTCCTCGCCGGAAGGGAGGGTTACCGTCGTACCCTCTGGGGTGCTGAAGTCGATCTTTGCGCCCTTACGGCCACCTACGGTCACCGCGAACGGTTCCCGGTGGCCCGCCAGTGCTCCGTTCAGTCGCCCAAGTGCGGCCTCGACCGCCGGCTGACGACCCTCCCAGATGACGTCGATCTCCGCATTGTTGGCGATTGCCTTCAAGGTGATGTGGGGGACGCGCTCGTAGACGAAGCCCTGCCGGAGCCGGCCGTAGGTCTCCGCTTGTTTCGACGGGGTGCGGGTGATCTCCCCCTCCTTCTGCTGCCCCTCGCGGCTGTCAGCGAGAAGGTAGTACGGGTACCGCGCACCCATAGTCCGGGCTCGCGCGAGAGCGAGGGCAACGCGGGAGGTGTCGACCGTGATCCATCGTCTTCCCCACTGCTCCGCGACGTAGGCGGTCGTGCCTGACCCGCAGGTGGGGTCCAGGACAAGATCGCCCGGGTCGGTCGTCATCAGCAGGCAGCGTTCAATCACCCTGAAGAAAGTCTGAACGACGTACACCTTCGGGGCTCCGAAGCCGCTCTGACGCGTGTCGTCCCAGATGTCACTATAGGCCTGAATACCGAAGTCCGAAAACGGTCGAACAAAGCTCAGGGTCCTTCCCATGCCGTAAACGCGACCGGCCTTGTTCAGGCGGCTCATGCCTACGATGTTGGTCTTCCACCCTCCTTTGTTGGGACGAAACACCTGGCCGGCCCAGGCATACTCAAAGAGCGTGGTAGCGCTTGCCGATTGCGAAGTCAGCGGGTTGGCGCGGGCTACGCGGATTGAAGACTGAAGGCTGTCTGAGTCCCGCTGTTCCTGCTTTGTGAGTGTTCGAAGGACTCCGTCAGCGCCCCAAACGTACCGGTAGTTCCGGTCACGGGCGAGCGACCTAGCGAAGTAGCAACGGCGGTACTTAACCTTCGCCGAGTCCGCCGCATACCACAAGACGAAGTCCCGTGTGCTGTCGAGCACGGCCGAACCTTTCCCTGTGGTAGTTCGATAGACAACCTCAGCTACGAAGTTCTCATCCCCAAACACCTCATCCATCAACGCCCGCACCCGGTGGACGTTCTCATCCCCGATCTGCACGAACACCGAGCCGCTTTCGGTCAACAGCTCCCGCGCCATGGTCAGGCGGTCCCGCAGATAGCTCAGGTACGAGTGGATGCCGTCCCGCCAAGTATCCCGGAACGCCTTGACCTGCTCCGGCTCTCTCGTGATGTGGTCCGCCTTGCCGTCCTTGACGTCCCGGCTGGTCGTCGACCACTGGAAGTTCGAGTTGAACTTGATGCCGTAGGGCGGGTCGATGTAGATGCACTGCACCTTGCCGCGCAGGCCCTCGCGGTCGGCCAGTGAGGCCATCACTTGAAGGGAATCGCCCAGGATCATGCGGTTAGACCAGTTCGCGTCGTGCTGGTAGAACTCGGTGCGCGCCTCGGCCGACGGTAGGCCGTTGAAGTCGTCGAACAGCGATGCCTGATCCTCCGGCGGCGCCCCTTCAGCGGTTGCACGCTTCAGGTCGTCGATCAACGCCTTGGGGTGGACCTTCTCCTGGATGAACAGCGGCGGCGCCTGGACCTCGAAGCTCTCGCTCTCGTCCTTGCCCCGCCATACGAGCTGCGGATCGAGGTCGCGGTTCCGCCGTTTGACCGCGCGACGAATCGGCGTCTGCTCCTCCGCCGACATGACGGACTGGTGCTCCGCCGAAGGCAGGTTCGGCCGCTTCGCCTCATCGTGGCGGAAGGACTCGACCCGCTTGGGCTGCTTGGTTCTGCGCTTCCTCCGCACCGTCAGCGCTCGTCTTCCGAAGGCGCGGCCCCGCGGCCGTGGCCCCGCTGAGCGTCACGGCCGCCAGAGCGCCGGCCAGACGCAGGCGCACCCGGCGAAGACGTACAGCCGCCCGTCGCCGCGGCCAGACTGGCGTCGTCCACGAGCTCGGGAGCTTGCTCCGCCGGCGCCAGCCCATCCCCCGGGTCGGCGCCGCCCGTCGGGTTCTTCAAAGCCTGCTCGTAGAGGTACTCCGGCGCCAGGTCGGCGCCAGTGGGCCACACGATGGTGCTCAGATTCCGGTCCACCCGGAAGGCCCTGAAGAGTTCGAGATCCCTCAGAGGTTCAAAGACCTCGCCCCAGAGCTCGTCTTTCATGTCCAGCACGCCAGTGCGACCATCGTCGAACAGCAGGCGAATCCGGTATCCGTTCAGGTATGCCGCACCCTCGAGTCCAGGCGTCACGTTTTCACTCCAGGCCCGCAATGCGCGCAAGCGGCAGTCGCTGCCGCGCTCTGCGCCAGTTCTCTCGAACCTCGTCGCGGTGCTCTTCCAACCAATCCCGGGCCAGTGCTCGGGCTCTCGGGGAGAATCGCCCCGAGAGTGTCTCACCGCTGTCGATCGCCATCCGAACGTGGTCCCCGCCGTAGCGGGCGTGGAAGTGCGGAGGCTCATGGTCGTTGTAGTACATCGTGATCACGATACCGAAGAACCTGCTGACTTCAGGCATGAACGCACCGGCTCGCCGCCTCGCCCTTCTTCGGCCCGGACTCAGACCGACTGGTGCTCCGCGAAGGCAGGTTGGGTCGCTTCGCCTCGTCGTGACGGAAGGACTCGACCCGCTTGGGCGGCTTGGCTCTGCGCTTCCTCGACACCGTCAGCGCTCGGCGTCCGATGGCGCTGGCGAACCACCCACCGCCACAGCCAGACTGGTGTCGTTTGCACGGTCGGGAAGTTCCTCCGCTGACGCCTGCCTGCGCTGCCCCTCCACCCCGGCCACCGGGTTGTTCGACGCCTGCTCGTAGAGGTACTCCGGGGCGAGATCGGCACCGGTCGGCCACACTATGGTGTTCAGCTCACGCTCAAGCCGGAACTGCTTGAAGAGGGAGATGTCCTGCAGAGGCTCGAACACGCCGCGCCATCGCCGGTTTCCCATGTCCAGCACCCCCGCGCATCCGTCCTCGAACTCCAGGCGAATGCGATGACCGCTCAGCCAGGTCGCCTGCACGAGATCCGGCGTTACTGGATCACCCCAAGCCATCGATCCGCTCCAATGCCTCCTCCCGGCGGGCGCGTCTCCAGTTCCCCCGAAGCTCGTCGCGATGAAGGACAAGCCACTCCTGGACCATGCCCGTCAGTCTGGGGGAAAGCCGGCCGGCCAGAACCCGGCCGTTGTCGATCTCCACCAGAATCTGGTCGCCTTCGGCACACGCGTGAAAGTGCGGAGGCGCGTGATCGTTGTAGTACATCGCGATCACCATACCGAAGAACCTGTTGATCTCAGGCATCGCACAAAACGGCTAGGCCGCCGGTTCGACGCCGGCGACTCGCCGGACGAACTCCTCGAACTCCGCCGCGATGTCGAAGACGTTCGTGAACTCGGCGAATGCCCAGCGGCCGTGGGAACGCAGGTGGTTCACGCCTGGAACCCAGTATGTCTCCGCGGCCTCCCTCTTGGCCTTCGCATCCTCACCGCGGAGTCCCTTGATCTCGACCAGGAGCCGCAAGGGGTCGTCGCGACCGTGGCCGTCGTCTACCAGGACGATGAAATCCGGTAGATAGCGGCGGGCCGTAGAGCCGAAGAGGTACGGGATCTCCAGACCCAGACGATCGTTCTTGACGTAGGCGATGACCTGATCGTGTTTTTCGGCGACGCGGCAAAACTCCGCCTCCCACTGACTGTCGAGAACAGCGTGCTCGACGTGGCAGCGCCGGGGATCGGTGCGGTAACAGGTCTTGGACGTGAGGAAATGAACGTCGGCCGTGGTTCCAGTGGGCCGGAACGGGTCGAGCACGGCAAGGACCGGCCGATCATCGTTCTGACTGCGAACGATCGCGGCATGGATCTTCTCGCAGGCCATGTCGGCTAGCTGCCGGTACATGAGCTGCGCTGGAACTGTGCCGCCAGCGCATTCCAGGTGCGAATCGAGCCAACGGCGAGTGACCCCTTTCAGTTTGCCGAAGAGCCCGTAGTTCAACTCCCCGTCAGGCCCTCGGTACTTCGTCTCCAGAAGCCTGACCGTCAGATTGAAGATCAGCGACGAGCGCCGGTAGTCATCGAGGTGCCCGACATCGATGTCCGCGCCTTCGCCAATGATCGCCTCGTTGCGGGTATCCGTTGCCCCGACGATGTCCGGTGTTAGCGCCAACATCGAGTCCTTCGTGAAATCGGCCTCGATGCGATCCTCAGGCAGTTCCACGCGGTAGCCCTCGACGCGCGGGAATCGGATCTCCGCATGGTCCCGGTCCGGGCTGATGGCCCGCACGGCGATCGTCGGCTTTAACACCGGGGCCGGCGCCGGAACAGGCTCGGCAGTGAAGTCGAAGGGCACGCCGAAAACGTCGGCGTACTCGACATCGAAGAGGCCCTCGTCGTTCAATTCGTAGGACTGGCGCCGCAGGGCACGGCCGATCACCTGCTCGCAGAGGAGCTGGGTACCGAAAGCGCGGACGCCGAGGATGTGCGTCACCGTGTTCGCGTCCCAGCCCTCGGTAAGCATGGAAACGGAGACGACGCAGCGGATCGAACCACCGAGGCGATCTTGCTTGCCCACCGTGTTCATCACTTCGCGAAGGAGATCCTCGTCGGTCAGACTGTCGGCCCCGACCCGATCCCCGGTGCGGTCCATCTCTTCGCGGCGGAAACGCTCGATCTCGTCGGCCGCGGCGGCGCGGAACGCCTTGTCCAGCCCCTCGCCCGACTCGAGTTGGACGCTGTCGATCAAGAGCGTCCGCGGCCGCGGCAGCGGGTTGTCGTACTCGTCGAAGTTGCGGAAGAGTTCGAGCCGCCCCGGCACGATGTTGCTGGACCCGTCGTCATGTGTCCGCTCGTAGCCGGAGATGTAGTCGTAGAGCAGCTTCGAGGTCGACGTGTTGTTGCAGACCACGATGAAGCACGGCGGACTCACGATGTCCGCTTCGCCCCAGGCCTTGGACACCTTCTCGTAGTGACCGTAGAGCGCGTCCAAGGCGTTCTGAAGAGGCAGCGGCAGGTTCTGAGGTCCCAGGCCTGCGGAGCGGGCCGTGCGTCTGCCCTTGGGCATCTTCTTGCCGATGTGTTTCCACAGTTCCCGGTACATCGGCACGTCGGCGCTGGGCAAGTCGTCCGACACGGGTACACGCGGCAGTTTGACGATGCCGCTCTCGATCGCGTCCATCAGCGAGAAATCGCTCATCGTCCACGGGAACAGCGTGCCCTCGGGGTAGCCCGAGCCGCGCAGGAAGAAGGGCGTGGCCGACAGGTCGAACACGCGGCCGAGCCCCAGGCGCCGGTGGATGCTCTCCAGGCCGGAGATCCACACTCGCGCCGCTTCCCTGTTGGCTTTCGCCTCACCCAGGTCGTCGCCCGCGGGTTTCACCTCGTCGGCATCACCGGGCTTCTCCCGGTAGCAGTGGTGCGCCTCGTCGTTGAAGACGACGACGTTCTTCATCCCCATCAGTTCGGGCAGGACCCGCTGGAGCATCTGCCCCTCGGTCTCCAGCGTCTCCAGGTCTTCTCCGCCGCGGCCGCGCAGCAAGGATCGGGCGCCCTTGGACAAGGACATCCGCTCGCGGCGCTGAAACGCGTGGAAGTTCGTGATCACGATCTTCGCCCTGTCGACATCGGCGACCATGTCCGAGGGAACCAGCCCGCGTCGCCGGTAGTAGTTGTCGGGATCGTTCGGCTGCAGCACCCTGAGACGGTCCCGGATCGTCAGCCCGGGCGCCACAATCAAGAAGCCCCGGGAGAAGTACGAACTGTTCGGCCGTCGCACCGCGTTGATGGTCTGCCACGCAATCAACATCGCCATGACCATCGTCTTGCCGGCGCCCGTGGCGAGCTTGAGGGCCAAGCGCGGCAAGTCGCCATGCTGACCGTTGACCTCCTCCAGGCGCCTCAGGAAACGGCGACCCCTGAGATCCCTCCGCTTTGGGGCTACTTCGGTCAACCAGATCGCCGTTTCCACCGCCTCCACCTGACAGAAAAAGGGTCGAATGTCCTTCCACCCATCCTGCCGGCGCCAGTGGGCCAGCAGGCGAGCGGTCTCCGGGGTCACCTGCCATTGGTGCGGGCTGGGTAGCTGGCGCCAGCGGGTGACTTCCCCTCGCAGGTCCTGGATCACCCGCGCCAGGTCGAACTTGGCTTCGTCGGTTTCGTCCGGATCAGCGGCAAGTTCCAACTGGGTGCCGCCGCCACGCTTCTTCGGCGCCGGAATCGGTGACTCGAACCGCACCTGCCGTCGCGTCTCGATCAACCGGTGGGTCGGCTGCCCGTTGGGGTCCAGCTCCCAGTGGCGCGAGGGCGCCTCGTAGGGGGAGTTCAGGATCGGCTGTTCGAAGAACTTAGGGTTCATCTCTGTGGGGCTCGGCTCATGACGGACCGCGAGAATGCGGGCGAGACGCCCGCGTTCCCAGGGCGGCTACCGCGGCGCCAGTTCCCGGATCGTCGTCCGCAGATCCTCGCCCGGGTGCAGGATCGACAGGGCCGGAGTATGAACACCCGCTTCGATGTACTCCTGGATGCGCTCGCGGCACTTGCCGGGCGAGCCGATGATCAGGATGTCGTGGAGCGCCTCCTCGGGGATCACCTCGACCGCCTTCTTGCGGTCGCCGGCGGCCCAGGCGTCCCACATCGGGCCGAGCAGCTCGCGGCGGCCGAGCCAGTCGTGGAAGGCGGCGTATACGGGGACGTTCAGGTAGGCGGCCATGCCGCGGCGGCCGACGTAGTCGATGATCGCCTTGTCCTCGGTCGGCAGCACGAAGACGCGCGCCGCGATCTCCTTGTCCGGCCCTCCCTCGTGAACGTACGGAACGACGGTCTTCACGTCGCCGGGCGACAGCCAGTTCAGGATCGCGCCGTCGCCCTCGCGCCCGGCCATGCGAAGCATGCCCTTGCGCAGGGCCGCGACCAGGATCGGCGGGCATTCCTTGAGGGGTCGGCCCATGCGGAAGCCCCGGACCTTGAAGGTCTCGAACTCCTCGTCGATCCGGTCGCCGGTGAGCGCCTTCTTGAGAAAGCGCACCATGTCCCGGGTCTTGTAGTAGGGGCGCTCGAAGGGAATGTCGTTCCAGTACTCGACGATCACGTTGGACGAGGTGCCGATGCCCATGACGAACCGCCCCGGCGCCGCCTCGGCCATTGCACCGACGGTCTGGGCCATCAGCGCCGGGCCCCGGGTGTAGGCCGGAATGATCGCGATGCCCAATCGGGCGGTCGGGGCCCAGATCGACGCCTGGACGAGCGGCGTGAAGCCGTCGGCGCCGTTCGACTCGGAGGACCAGAAGTCTGTGTAGCCGAGGTCCACCATTTCCTTGATCAGATCTTCCTGCTCCGCCAGGGGCAGGCCGAATGGGATCGTCATTCCGTATCGCTGCATGGTCTGAGGCTCCTCCGCCGCGGTCCGGAACGCGGGATCCGGCCGGCGTCTGTTTGGTCAATCGGCTGCTCGTCGGGCGACGGGATTGTACGGCAGACGTCTCCTATACTGGCGCGCCCCCATTCGCCACCAACGTTCACCTGGAGAACACGAATCATGGGACCACTGGACGGCTACCGCATTCTCGAGATCGCCGGCATCGGCCCCGGCCCCTTCTGCGCCATGGTGCTTTCGGACCTGGGCGCGGAAGTCGTGCGCATCGACCGGCGGGCATACGCCGGCCGGGGTTCCAAGTTCGATGTGCTGAACCGGGGCCGCCGCTCGCTGGCGGTGGACCTGAAGCGTCCCGAAGCCGTGGAGGCAGTGCTCGACATGGTCGAACAGGCCGACGGGCTGATCGAGGGCTTCCGTCCGGGCGTCATGGAGCGGCTCGGTCTGGGACCGGACGTGTGCCTGGAGCGGAATCCCAAGCTCGTCTTCGGGCGCATGACCGGCTGGGGCCAGCACGGTACCATCGCCCACGCTGCCGGCCACGACATCAACTACATCGCGCTCTCGGGCGTGCTGCACTCGATCGGCAACGCCGGCTGCAAGCCGGTGCCGCCGCTCAACCTCGTCGGCGACTTCGGCGGCGGCGGCATGCTGCTTGCCCTGGGCGTCGTCGCCGGCTTGCTGGAGGCCCAGAAGTCCGGCAAGGGCCAGGTGGTCGACGCCGCGATGACGGACGGTTCGGCACTGTTGCTGGCGGCCGTTGTCGGCATGCACGGTTCCGGCGTATGGAACGACGAGCGCGGGTCGAACATGCTCGATAGCGGCGCCCACTTCTACGACACGTACGAATGCGCCGACGGCAAGTACGTCTCGGTCGGGTCACTTGAGCCGCAGTTCTACGCCCTGCTGCGGGAGAAGGCGGGGCTTACCGGCAGCGAGTGGGACGACCACATTGTGAACCGCGACCGCTGGCCCGAACTCTCCGCCAGGCTGGCCGAGGTGTTCCGCACCAGGACCCGCGACGAGTGGTGCGAGATCATGGAGGGCAGCGATGTCTGTTTCGCTCCTGTTCTCAGCATCAGCGAGGCGGTCGCCCACCCGCACAACCGGGCGCGCCAGACCTTCGTCGAGGTCGAAGGCGTGCCGCAGCCGGCGCCGGCGCCGCGCTTCAGCCGCACGGAGGTGAAGGTCCAGGGGCCGCCGCCCAAGGCCGGCGAGCACAGCGACGCCGTGCTGGCGGACTGGGGGTTCAGCGGGGAGAGAATCGACAATCTGCGCGCTGCGGGAGCGATCTGAGGAGATGACCATGACACGCAATGCCGCACTCGTTCTCGCCCTCCTCGCAGCGGCGCTGCTGCTTGCCGGCTGTGCCGGCGGTGCGCACCCGGCTGCAGCCACCGAGCCGGCGCCCGGCGACGTCCTGAAGCAGTACGTCGACACCCCCGACCCGGCCTACGACTGGAATCTGGTCGCCAGCCACCCGGGCGACGGCTACACGCTGCACGCGATCGAGATGACCAGCCAGACCTGGCTCACCGAGGCCGAGGTCGACCGTCCGCTGTGGACCCATTGGCTGCTGATCGTCGAGCCGGACGAAGTCAGCAGCGACCACGCGTTTCTCTACATCTCGGGCGGTCGCAACGGCGGCGAACCGCCGGAACAGGCCAACCCGCTGATCCTCCAGCCGGCCCTGGCCACGGGTTCGTTCGCGGCCGAGTTGCGCATGGTGCCGAACCAGACGTTGACCTTCGTCGGCGACGACTTCGGCGAGCGCCGCGAGGACCAGTTGATCGCCTACGGCTGGGACAAGTTCCTGCGCGGCGAGGACGCGATCTGGCTGGCGCGGCTGCCGATGACGAAGGCCGCGGTGCGGGCGATGGACACGATGACGGCCTTCGCGGCCTCTGAGGACGGCGGGCAGTCCGAAGTGAACCGGTTCGTCGTCGCCGGCGGCTCCAAGCGCGGCTGGACCACCTGGACCACGGCGATCGTCGACGAGCGGGTGATCGCCATCGCGCCAATCGTCATCGACATGCTGAACCTCGAACCCTCCTTCATTCACCACTGGCAGGCCTACGGTTTCTGGGCGCCGGCCGTCGGCGACTACGAGCGCGAGGGGATCATGGAGTGGTTCGATGACCCCAGGTACCTCGAACTCCAGCAGATCACGGAGCCGTACCAGCACCGCGAGAAGCTCGATCTGCCGAAGTACCTGATCAACGCGACCGGCGACCAGTTCTTCCTGCCCGACAGTTCCCAGTTCTACTTTGACGACCTGATCGGCGAGAAGCACCTGCGCTACGTGCCGAACACCGAGCACTCGCTGGGCGGCAGCGACGCCGTGGTCGGCCTCCTCGCCTTCTACCAGGCGGTTCTCGAAGGCGTCGAACGCCCTGATGTCGACTGGAGCCTCTCCTCCACCGACGGCGGCGCCGCGATCACGGCGTGGGTGGCGAACGGCGTCGAGCCGAGCGAGGTGCTGCTCTGGCAGGCAACGAACCCGGAGGCGCGTGATTTCCGGGTCGACACGATCGGCAGGGCGTGGACCAGCACCGCGGTCGATGCCACCGGTGCCGGGGAGTGGATCGGCTCTGTCGACGCCTCGGCGACCGGCTGGAGCGCCTTCTTCCTCGAGTTCACCTTCCCGGGCCCGGGCGAGGCGCCGTTCAAGTTCTCGACCGAGATCGAGGTCACACCGGAGGACCTGCCCTTCGGTTGGCCGCCGGAGGCGGTTGGAGGCGAGTAGGTCCACTCGGGCCCTGCTCGAATCCCGTCGCCCCGCCTGATCCGTCTCTGTTTGCCGAGCCGGCGCGCCCAGCCCTTGCATCAGGGCATCAGGGCCCTTAGCATCTGATGCAGCAGCCACAGGAGGGCCGCCGTGAGAACGCCGCTGGTCACAATACGTCGGTGAGCCGCCGCCGGCCTTCCAGCAGAAGAAGCCGTCCGTGAAGGTAACCGGAACTGGCCGGGCCGCTGAAGGATGAGTTTCGCGCGGCCATGTGGCCATGCTTGCCGTCAAACGCCCGCGCCGACACCCGAACGGGAGCACCTGGCCGCTGTCGTGCGGGAAGGCCAGGCGCCGACCCGGGCGCCCCTCTCGCGAATTCGTCAGCGGAGCGAGCCCATGAAGGCCCAAGGGGCGCAATGCCTCCCGTAACCGACGAACTCCTCGAGCGGATGGTGCAGGCCATCGTCGACGAGGTCGACCCGGAGCAGGTCATCCTGTTCGGTTCCCGCGCCCGCGGCGAGGAGCGCGAGACCTCGGACGTCGACCTGATCGTGATCGAGGCGGAACCGTTCGGGCCGGAGCGGAGCAAGCACAAGGAGATGCTGCGGCTGTACAGGGCAGTGAGGGAAATCCGCGTGCCCAAGGACGTTCTCGTCTTTTCGAACGAGGATGTGGAGTACTGGCGGGACTCGCTGAACCACGTCCTGGCTCGGGCGCTCCGGGAAGGGAAGGTGCTCCATGAGCGATCCTAAGTGCGCACGGATGATGCTCGACGCGGCGGAGAAGGACCTGCGGACGCTTCGGGTGCTGGCCGATGAAGGACCGGAGGAGTCGTTCGGCTTCCACCTGCAGCAGGCCACGGAGAAGGCGTTCAAGGCATGGATTGCCATCCTGGGTGGGCTCTACGAACTCACCCACAGCATCGAGACCCTGCTGGATCAGCTTGAGGGTTGCGGCGCGGATGCAGAGGCCGTCGAGCGCTTTCGGGGACTCGCCGGGTACACGCCCTACGCGGTGGAGTTTCGATACCAGGGGGTGGATCCCTGGGTCGAGCCGATCGACCGGGATGCCGCCATGGCGCTGGTCGGCGACCTGCTCGACCACGTGCGGGCCGAACTTGCGATGGTCGAGGAGTGACGACCGTAACCGTCAGCGCAGTACCTCAAGACCCGCCCCCTTCCCCGTCGCCAGCGCCGTAGCCAGCCGAGCCGTCCTTTTCGCCGCCGTGGTTCCGCCACTCGGGCGATTGGGCGCGCACGTACCGTCTTGCTTCACCAGGTCCTGGCGCCTGGATTCGAGATCTGCAAGGCCGCCATTTCGATTTTGGAGCGGTCCTGCCCATCCGGTGAGTGCCGTCTTCCCAAAATCCCGCGCAGGCAACTTCCATCTGAACGACCTTCGCAGACATGTCCCGAGGCCCCGTCAGCGATTGGGGAGATCGAGTGCGATCGCTTCCAGCAGCCGCGGCACGTAGTTCCGGAACCGGCGGTCAAGACCTTCCCGCTCGCTCGGCAAGGCGGCCAGCCGGTCGCGCCAGTCCTGAGCGTCAGGACCGCCCAGCACTTCCGGGTCGAGGTAGTCGAGCGCGTTCAGGGCCAGCAGAGCGTCGAAGAAGTCGTTTTCGGCGATCGAGGCCGAAGCGAGCAACAGTTCGACCACTGGCGCCCGGTCTGCCTCTTCACCGAAGCGGCCCAGCGCCTCGGCGGCGTAGATGCGGACGGGCGCCGACGCGTCCCGTAGCGCGGCGCGGAGTTCGGCGAGGGCCGTCCGCACGGCCGCTTCGCCGCGAGCACGGAGCCCCATCGCGGCCCAGGCGCGGACCGCGGAGTCCGGGTCGCCGAGCAGCCTCTTGAGGCGCCCCACCGCCGCGTCGTCCCACGCCGACCGGTCGGAGGCGACCTCCGCCGCTGCCAGCACCCGCTCGATCTGGTAGCCGCCCTGGCCGTAGGCCCAGGGCTCGGCGTCCATGGCCGCCGCGCGCCGGTGCATTCCGCCTTCAGGCAGGAAGCCGAGATCGCGGATCGTCAACAGTTGCCTCCGCAGCAGGCCGGAGAGCCGTTCCCGCTCGGCCGCGTGCTCGGGTGAAGCCGCCAGGTTGCGGACCTGGTCCGGATCGTTCTTGAGGTCGTAGAGCTCCTCGCTCGGTTTCTGGCGCCAGAACGCGGACTGCGCCTCGTTCAACTGCCCCTCCTGGAACAGCCGCAGCCAGACCTGGGTGGTCGGCGTCTCCATCTGGTACGAGAGACGCTGGCCGTAGGGGCGATCGATCACGAAGTTCCGTGCGTAGACGTAGCGCTTGTCCCGCACGCTGCGCACCAGGTCGTAGCGCTCGTCCATCCGATCGGAGAACCCGAAGATGACCTCGTTCGGCGCCGCCTCGTAGGCGCCGAGGAAGGCCCGGCCCTGCAGGTGCGGCGGCGGCTCGATGCCGGCCAGGCTCAGCATCGTCGGCGCGAAGTCGATGAATCCGACCAGGCGGTCCGTGCTGCCGCCGGGTGCGTAGTCCGCCGGCGCCAAGTGCCGGTACTTCTCCGGAATCGAGACGATCAACGGCACGCCGAGTCCGGTCTCAAGCGCGGCGCGCTTGCCGCGCGGCAGGCCGGGGCCGTGGTCGCCCCAGTAGAAGACGATCGTGTCGTCGAGCAGACCCGCCGCCTCCAGCTCGGCCAGGCGCTCCCCCGCCATGCGGTCCATCTCGGTCAGCTTGTCGTAGTACTGGGCCCAGTCCTGCCGCACCTCCGGCGTGTCGGGGTGGTAGGCCGGAACCCTCACTCCGGCCGGATCGTGGACAGGGGTGTGGGGACGGCGCCGGATCTGGCTCTCGTGGCTGACCGTGAAGTTGAAGACGGCGAAGAACGGCGCTCCGTCGGGGCGGTTCCGCCAGTGCGCCTCGCGCGACGACTCGTGCCACACCGACCCCTGGCCGCCCGGCTTCTCGAGGTTGTAGTCCTCCTTGGCGTTGTTCGTCACGTAGTAGCCGGCTTCGCGCAGGTACTGCGGGAAGAAGCGAAAGCCATCCGGCAGTCGGGACCGGCTGCGCATGTGATGGGCGCCCGTGGACGCCGGGTAGAGCCCGCTGATGATCGTGGTGCGGGCCGGCGCGCACACCGGAACGGTCGACCAGGCGTTGCGATAGATCAGGCCGCGCGCCGCAAGGGCGTCGAGATTCGGCGTGGTGGCGTAGTCGTCGCCGTAGGCGCCGAGGTGGGGGCCGTTGTCCTCGCTCGAGACCCAGAGGACGTTGGGCGGCGGCAGGTCGGCTGGCGGTTGCGCGGCTGCGGGCGCTAGCGCAGGCAGCAGAAGGGCCAGGAGCAGCACCTGAACCGGATGCGGGCGAGACGCCCGCGTTCCCAGGTGTGACGCCGAGGGCACAACTACACCACCCGCTCGGCCCGGAACGCCGCGATCTCGTCGCCGCTGTAGCCGAGGTCGCCCAGGAGCTCATCCGTGTGCTCGCCCAAAGTCGGCGCGCGGTGACGGATCGTGGCTGGGGTCTCCGTGAGCCGAACCGAAGGGCGGGCCACCGGCGCCGGCCGCGGCATGCCCGGATAGTCCAGCTCGACGAAGGACTCGACTTCGGCGATGTGGGGGTCGTCCAGCGCTTGCTGCATCGAGTACGCCGGCGCCGAGGGGATCATCGCCGCGTTCAGCGCCTCGACCGCGTCGGCCGTGGAGCGCGAAGCGCACCAGGCGTTCATCCGTTCACCGATCGGCCCGGCGTTGTCGCCGCGCGCAAGGTCGTCGGCGAAGCGGGGATCGCCGAGCCAGTCCACGGTCTCCGCACCGCCGTTCGCACTCGCGTCCTCGGCCATCAGACCGGCCCAGCGCTTGAACAGCGGTTCGCCGATCACCGAGCACAGCAACCAGCCGTCGGCGGTCCGGTAAAGGTCCGAGGGCGCCGACGTCTGGCCCCGGTTGCCGGTCGGCTGGCGATCCCGCTCGATCACCGCCTGCTCGATCAGGTTGCTGTTGCCCATCATCAGGGCGGTCTGCAGCAGGGCGCCCTCGACCATCTGACCCTCGCCGGTCTGCTGCCGTGCCATCAGCGCCGCCAGCGTGCCGTAGGCGCAGGACAGCGCGGTACCAAAATCGACGAAGGGCGCCGCCGCCCGCCGCGGACGGTCGGGATCGCCGGTCATGTAGGCGATCCCCGACATCACCTGGCCAATGCCGTCGAAGCCCACCCGGTCGCTGTAGCGGCCGCCCCGACCGTAGGCCGAGACCGTGGTCAGGATGATGTCCTCCTTCACTTCGCGCAGGCTGTCCAGGTCGAGCCCCATCGCGTGCAGCGTCGCCGGCGGCAGATTCGCGACAACGACATCGGCGGTCGCCACCAGGCGGCGCACGACCTCGCGCCCGGCGGGCTTCGTCGGGTTCAGCGTCAGCGACCGCTTGTTCCGGTTCATCTGCAGGAACATCCCGCCCTCGCCGGTCGGCGTCACCGGGGCGATGAAGCGGTCCTCGCTGCCCCGCACCTTCTCGATACGGATCACGTCCGCGCCGAGATCCCCGAGCAGGGCGGCGCAGAACGGGCCGGCGATGTAGCGACCGAAGTCCAGAACACGAATCCCGGCAAGCACCTGGTGCATCGTTTCTCCTTTGAGCGCCGGGATCGTAGCAAGGCGCTACACCCGTGAGCCCCGTTCCAGGCCGCCCGCTCTTCTATACTCGCGCGCCACCCTCGAAGCACCTGCCTGGAGACAGAAATGAAGGTTGACGCCGGACTCCCCACCGATCTGCGCGAAGTCCCGGCTCGCATACGGGAACTCGAAGATGCCGGCTTCGCGGCGGCGATGACCGCGGAGACTTCGCACGACCCGTTCTTCCCGCTGTTGCTCGCCGCGGAACACAGCGGGCGGATCGAGCTGATGACCTCGATCGCGGTCGCCTTCGCCCGCAGCCCGATGACCCTGGCCAATGTCGGCCACGACCTGAACGCCTACTCGAAGGGGCGCTTCATCCTCGGCCTGGGATCCCAGATCCGCCCCCACATCACGAAGCGCTTCAGCATGCCCTGGTCGAGCCCGGCCAAGCGCATGAAGGAGATGATCCTGGCGATGCGGGCGATCTGGGACAACTGGTACGACGGGGAGCGGTTGCGCTTCCAGGGCGAGTTCTACTCCCACACCCTGATGACGCCGATGTTCACGCCGACGAATACCGAGTACGGTCCGCCGAAGGTGTTCCTGGCCGCGGTCGGCCCGCTGATGACGGAGGTCGCGGGCGAAGTGGCGGACGGCCTGATCGTTCACCCGTTCACCACCCAGTCCTACATGCGCGACACGACCCTGCCGGCGATCGAACGCGGTCTGGCGGCGGCCGGCCGCGAGCGCTCCGAGTTCCAGATCAGCTACCCCGGCTTCATCGTCTCCGGTCAGGACGAGAAGACCTTCGAGGAAACGAAGCGGGCGGTCAAGAAGCAGATCTCCTTCTACGGCTCGACTCCCGCTTACCGTCCGGTGCTCGAATCGGGGGGCTGGGGCGATCTGCAGCTCGAACTCAACCGGATGTCCAAGCAGGGGCAGTGGGACGAGATGGGCCATCTCATCACCGACGAGATGCTCGACGCCTTTGCGGTGGTCGGCGAGCCGGACGGCATCGCTTCGGCAGTCCTTGGCCGCTACGGCGACGTCGTCGACCGGATCAGCCCCACCCTGCGCTTTCTCGACGACCGGACCCAACGCGACGTGATCGCCGCCCTGTCGGCGAACTGAGGAACCCGACCCATGAAAGAACTCATCTTCCACCGGCTGTTCGTTCCCGCACTGAAGTACCAGGCGAACGAGGAGTCGATCATCGACGGCGCCTACAGCGCGACCTTCGGGGAGCACGCCGACCGCACGATGCGCCTGTGCACCGCGCTCACCGGCGAACTCGGCGTCGGCCCCACCGACCGCTTCGCGGTCATGGCGCTGAACAACCACCAGTACGTCGAGCTGTACCACGCCGCCTATCTCGGCGCCGGCGTGATCAACCCGCTCAACCTGCGCCTGGCGGGCAAGGAACTCGACTACATCGTCCGCGATTCGGGCACCGAGGTCGCGTTCGTGGACAAGACCTTCGCCCCGGCCTTCGCCCAGGCGATGGCCATTGCCGGCGACGCCTGCACCATCCGGCACACGGTGCTGATCGACGGCCCCGGCGACGACACGGACGTGCCCTGCGACTTCCGCTACGAGGACCTGATCGCGGGCAGCGAGCCCGTGCTGCCGGACGAGCCGGAGGAGACCGATCCGGTGGTGCTGATGTACACCGGCGGCACGACCGGCCTGCCCAAGGGCGTCCTCTGCAACCAGCGCGCGGAGATCCTGAACACGTACCACGCGGTGATGCGGTTCCCCCAGCTCTCCGAAGGGACGGCTCTCCTGCAGACGCCGATCTTCCACGCCGCCTCCATGGTCGGCGTCATCGCGACCCAGACCTTTGGCGGCAAGCTCGTCCTGATGCCGATGTTCGACCCGGGCGCCGCCATCGCGTTGATCGAGAAGTACCAGGTGACCACGACGACCATGGTGCCGACCATGATCCACATGTTGATGAGCCACCCGGACTTCACGCCCGAGAAGCTCGCGTCGATCCGCAACCTTGCCTACGGCGCCTCGCCGATGCCGGCGGCCCTGCTCGACCGGCTGCTGACGCTGTTCCCGGAGATGGAGATCGGGCAGGGCTACGGCATGACCGAGAGTTCGTCGCTCCTGACCGTGCTCGACGCCGAGGACCACAAGGCCGGCGGCGACCGTCTGCGCTCTGTGGGACGGGCCGTGCCGGGCGTCATCCTACAGGTCCAGGACGAGGACGGCGACGAACTGCCGAGCGGCGAGGTCGGCGAGGTCTGCGCCCGCGGCGGCAACTACATGACCGAGTACTGGAACAAGCCCGAGGCCACGGAAGAGGCGTTTCAGGGCGACTGGTACCACACCGGCGACGCCGGCTACCTGGACGAGGAGGGCTACCTCTTCCTGGTCGACCGGGTCAAGGACATGATCGTCTCCGGTGGCGAGAACGTCTACTCGGCGGAGGTGGAGAGCGCGATCTCGACCCACCCCGTCGTCGGCCAGGTGGCAGTGATCGGCATTCCGCACGACGTCTGGGGCGAACAGGTCCACGCGATCGTCGTGCCGAAGGAAGGCGCCGAAGTCGACGAGAACACGGAAGCCTCGATCATCAGCCACGCCCGCGAGTCGATTGCCGGCTACAAGGCGCCGAAATCCGTCGAATTCCGGGCCGAACCGCTGCCCCTCTCGGGCGCGATGAAGGTGCTCAAGCGCGAGCTGCGCGCGCCCTACTGGGAGGGCAAAGAGCGCGGCATCAACTGAGCCGCGGCGAACACCGCGTTCGCGGGCCCTACTTCACGCCTGCGCAAAGCCGCTTGGTCACCGGGCTCGGGACCCGGCCAGGACGCGCCCTACTTCACTCCCGCGCACAGCCACTTGATCGGCTTGAACAGGGCCAGGAACACGACGCCCGCGGCGGCGGCGATCAGCGCCACCGTGCGGAACAGTTCGGCCGGCGGCAACGACTCGATGTAGCCCGCGACGCGGCCCGCAATCAGGTTGCCGAGCGCCGCGCCCATGAACCAGGTGCCCATCATCTGGGACACGAGGCGGTCCGGCGCCAGCTTGGTCATGCTCGACAGTCCCACCGGGCTCAGGCACAGCTCGCCGACGGTGTGGAAGAAGTAGGTCACGACCAGCCATCCCATCGCCGCCTGGCCGCCTCCCGCCTGCGTCAGTGAGGCGCCCCAGGACAGGACCAGGAAGCCGACTCCCAGCAGGAGCAGGCCGAGGCCGAACTTGACCGGTATGGACGGGTTGCGGTCGCCGAGCCACACCCAGAGCCCGCCCATGACCGGCGCCAGGACGATGATGAAGAACGGATTGATCGCCTGCAGCGAACCGATCGTCAGCTCGAGTCCGAACAGGTCGCGGTTCACGTAGTCCCGGGTGAACAGGTTGAGCGACGACGAGGCCTGCTCGAAGCCCGACCAGAACAGCGCCGCGCCGACAAACAGCGCCGCGCAGGCGCCGATCCGCCGCCTCTCTATCGGGTTCTTGCAGACGAAGCCGATCACGTAGGCGAAGTAGACGGCCGCCAGCAAGACGACGATCACGCCCGTGGCGTCGGCGAAGCCCACCAGGGTGATCGGCGCGGCGCCGCTCGCCCCAAGCCACCACAGCACGAGGGCGAGCACAGCGAGGCAGCCCGTGCCCGCGATCAGGTTCCGCTTGGCGCCCGCCACCTGCACCGGATCCGCGGCCGGACCGCGTGCATCGCCGGCGCCCTCGAGGTACTTCTGCCCCTTCACGTAGGCGATGATCGCCGCCGTCATGCCGACGCCGGCGGCGCCGAAACCAAGGTGCCAGTCGACCTTCTCGCCCAGCCAGGAGCAGGCCAGAGGTCCCAGCATCGCGCCGATGTTGATCCCCGAGTAGAAGATCGAGAACCCGGCGTCGCGGCGCGCAGCCGCGTCCTTGGCGTACAGATCGCCGACGACCGCCGAGACGTTTGGCTTGAGCAGCCCGGTGCCGACCACAACCAGGAACAGGCCCAGGAAGAAGGCGAACATGGACGGCACGGCCAGCGTGTAGTGGCCGAGCGCGATGATGATCCCGCCCCACAGCACGGCCTTCTTCTGGCCCATGATGCGGTCGGCGATCCAGCCGCCCGGAAGCGCCAGGGCGTAGACACCGAACGTGTAGAGCCCCAGCACGATGGTTGCGGTCTCCGTCTCGAAGCCGAGGCCGCCGGTGGCGATGTCCGTCATGTAGAGCACCAGCAGTGCCCGCATGCCGTAGTAGCTGAAGCGTTCCCACAGCTCGGTGAAGAAGAGGGTCGAAAGCCCCCGCGGATGACCGAACCACTGTGCCGTCGATGTCGTCATGAAACGGGATTGTGTCACTTCGGTTCAGGCTTCCCCGCTGCCGCCACGATCCGAAGCACCGCGGCGCCGTAGCGCTTGACCGTGGCCGGACCGATGCCGGGGATCGCGAGCAGTTCGTCCCGGTTCGCGGGTCTCCCTGCGGCGACGGCGACAAGCGCACGATTCTGGAGCACCGTATACGCAGGCCACCGCTTCTTCCTGGCCTCCTCCAGCCGCCACTCCCGCAGGGTTTCGACCAGGGCCGGGTCGGCGTCAGTCTCCGCTATTTCCACCGCCATGGCGGCCTTGCGCTTCCGGCGCGCCTTCGGCTCATCCGGCGGATCGTCCGGCAGCGACACCTGCCCCGCCAGGTCGATGCCCCGGCGGCGGCCGCCCGGCGTCAGCCCGGCGCGCTGGTAGCGGATGGTCTCGCCATCCTTCTGGAACGAGTCGTCCTCCACGAACACCACACGCGCCTGGCCCAGCGCGCCGAGAAGGTCCTCGAACCCGTCGCGGTCGTACGAGCCATGGACGGCCCTGAACTCCTGGAACAGCCGGCCCGTACCCTGGCCTTCACGGCGGCGCAGCAGCGACACCACCGTCTCCATCGCCTGCACCTCCTCGGGCAACGGCGACCGAAACCGGCGCACCAGGCAGTCGTCCGGCCGGCAGACATCGCATACGCCGCAGAGTGCGCCACTGTCCGCCTGGTCGCCGAAGTGCCGCACCAGGCGCAACATCCGGCAGCCCCTGTGGTCGGCAAACCGGGTCATCTCGTCGATCTGGTCCAGACGGTGCTGGCGCTGGACCCGGTAGGTCCGGATCCACGAGTCTCCCCCGCGGCGAACGCGGTAGCCACCGCCGATCACCGCGCCGCCATGGATTCGGAGTTGATCGACAGCCGCTTCGAACACTTCCTCGTCGAAGCGGAGCCGGCGCTGCAAATCGGCCCGGTCACGCGGCTCGTCCGACAGCGCGCCGTACAGCTCCTTGAGATAGCCGATCTCCGGATAGGAGAGCTTGTGCAGGAACTCCTGGGTGCGGCGGTCGGCCCAGGAGTACAGGAGCAGCGCCCGGGCCGGGTCGCCGTCGCGGCCGGCGCGGCCGATCTCCTGGTAGTAGCCCTCGACCGTCGCCGGCATCGCGGTGTGGATCACGGTACGGATGTTCGGTTTGTCGATCCCCATGCCGAAGGCGGTGGTGGCGACCACCACTTCGATCTCACCGTCGAGAAAGGCGGTTTGCGCCTCGTCCCGCTCTGCCGTCGGCAGCCCGGCGTGGTACGCCGCGGTCGGGAACTTGTCGGCCAGCCGACCAGCGAGAGCCTCCGTCTCCTTGCGTGTCGGCACATAGACGATCGCGGGCCGGCGCTCGCTCTCCCCCAACACCTCGGAAACCACCGCGGCTCGCGCCCCGGGCCGCTTCTGCACCACCTCGACGGCCAGGTTGTCGCGCCGGAAGCCGTAGATGTAGCGCTCGTCCCCCCGCAGATCGAGCTGCGCCGCGATGTCGTCCTGGATGCGCGGCGTCGCAGTCGCGGTCAGAGCCAGCACCGGCGCCGGGCGCAGGCGCGGCAGACGTTGCCCCAGGAGCCGGTAGTCGGGACGGAAGTCATGCCCCCACTGGGAGATGCAATGCGCTTCGTCGACCGCGATCAGGGCCGGCCGGCAGCGCTCCAGGAACTCGATGAAGCCGGGAACGCCGAGGCGCTCCGGGGATATGAACAGGAAGTCCAACTCGCCGTCGCGGTAGAGCCGGCAGGCCTCGCGCGACTCGTGGCGAGGCCGTCCCGAGTGAATGCGCTCGGCGCGCAGGCCGATCTGACGCAGCTTGGCCGTCTGATCCTCCATCAGGGCGATCAGCGGCGAAAAGACCAAGGTGGGGCCACTGCGCAGCAGGCCCGGAAGCTGGTAGCAGAGCGACTTGCCGGCGCCGGTCGGCATGACCACCAGACCGTCGGCGCCCTCCGTGGTGCGGAGGCACACTTCCTCCTGGTGGGGACGGAACTTGCAGTGGCCGAAGACGCTCCCCAGCCGTCCTTTCAAATCAAGAGCCGTTGCCACGACGCCGAAGATCCTCCTAGGATATGCCTCCGTCTGACAACGACTCCCCTCCAGGAGGCTTCTGCCAATGGCCCGACCCTACCGAATCTTCGGCGCCGAACTCTCGCCCTACTCGATCAAGGTGCGGTCGTACTTCCGCTACAAGGGAATTCCCCACGAGTGGCGCCGCCGCAGCCCGGCCAACCAGGACGAGTTCCGGCGCTACGCCAAGCTGCCCCTGGTGCCCCTCGTCATCACGCCCGACGACCGGGGCATGCAGGACTCGACGCCGATCCTGGAGACGATGGAGGCCCAGTACCCGGAGACGTCGATCCACCCGGACGACCCCACCGCGGCTTTCGTCTCCACGCTGCTCGAGGAGTGGGGCGACGAGTGGGGCAACAAGTGGATGTTCCACTACCGCTGGGCCCGCCCCGTGGACCAGGAGTCCGGCGCCCGCCGCATCGCCCAGGGCATGAACCCCGACGCCGATGAGGGGACGCTGAAGGCGATGACCGCCCAGGTCAAGGAACGGATGGTCCCCCGTGTCTGGTTCGTCGGCTCGAACGAACAGACCGCGCCCCAGATCGAGCAGTCGTTCCTCGACACGGTCGACCTGATCGAAGCCCACCTCGACGGCCGCGACTACCTGTTCGGCGGGCGGCCCGCCTTCGGCGACTTCGGCGTCGGCTTCCAGATTCACCAGGCATGGACCGATCCGACACCCGGCGCCCTGCTCGAGGAGAGAGCGCCCCGCACCGTCGCCTGGGTCAAGCGCCTGGTGGACCCGACGGCGAACGGCGACTTCGAGGACTGGGAGTCTCTCGCGCCGACCCTCATGCCGATACTCGAGCAGCAGGTCGGCGGCATCTTCCTGCCCTGGAGCGTGGCGAACGCGGGCGCGATCGCCAACGGCCAGGACGAGTTCTCGGTCGACCTCGCCAGCGGTGAGTGGACCCAGAAGCCGCAGAAGTACCATGCCCGGTCTCTTGCCGCACTGCGCCGCAAGTACGGCGAACTCTCCGATCGGGCGCAGATCGACGCCGTACTGGAATCGACCGGCTGTCTGCAGTGGCTAGCCGCCTGACCGGGCAGGACCTCGCGCCGCGGAACGTAACGGAGTGAGTTCTGCGGCGCGAGGTCCTGGCGAGGTGGGGGCTGGGGCCAAACACGGAGCCTGCGACGGGTTTGGCGGCTCTAGGAGTCTCCGCCGCCATTGCCGCGCGACCGCCGCCGCCAGAACTCCTCCATCGCTTGTCTAGGTTCGCCGGTCCCATAGGCGGCCCTGAACGCCGCGACGCCCGCTTCCACGGCCTGGTCAAGGGGCAGGTTGAGCCAGCGGCCGATCAGCCGCTTCTGCAGCGACAGGGCGCCTGGACTGAGGCGCAACAACCGCTCGACCTTGGCGTTCACGGCCGCCTCCAGGTCCTCGGCAGCTACGACCTCACCCACGAGCCCGATCCGGAGCGCCTCGGCGGCGGCGATCGGATCCCCCAGGAACAGCAGCTCCCGGGCGCGGCCGAGGCCGATCAGGCTCGGCAGCAACGCCGCCTCGATCACCGACGGCAGACCGACGTGGGGTTCCGGCATCCCGAAGATCGCGTCGTCGGCGGCCACCGACAGGTCGCACGAGACGAGAAGCTCAAGGCCCGCTCCGAGGGCCGCGCCACGGACTTCGGCGATCACCGGCGCCGGATGCTCGCGGATGGCCAGGAACGCCCGGTGCAGGCCGCGGATGAAGCGCTCGGCGCCGACGGTGTCGAGCCCTTCCATCTCGCGAATGTCGGCCCCGCCGCAGAACACGCCGTCGCCGGCGATGACCAGCACACGAGGGTTCGCGGCGGCAGACTCGCGGACCGCGCCGCGCAACTCCGCCGCCGTGGCGGAATCGAGCGCGTTCGCCCTGCAACTCCTGCTGAGGGTGATGCGCGCCACCTCGCCGTCGGCTTCGAGTCGTACGTTCGCCATCGCGCCCGGGATCGTACTGCGCCGGCACTCCCATAGCCCCTCCGAGACTCGGCGGAGAGCCAGCCGCGCCATGGATCAAACCGCCGCTCTGATACAAGAAAGCCTCTGATCATGGCTGCCTCGAGGAGGATGAGGAACGGCGCTGTCCGCCGGCCGACCGCCGGCTGGACGGGTGCGGTTCTGCTCGGCACGATGCTGCTCGGCGGGACGGCCGCCGCTTCCGAGGGCGGCAGCGATCCCAAGACGCGTACCGACTGGACCTCGGCGGGCCAGGTCATCGAAGCGGTCGAGTCGAGCCGGCGGGAGATGCGTCGAGCCGCCTTCGGCGCCGACGCGGTAACCCGGATCTGGCCGACGCGGCCATCCACGAACGCCCGATTCGAGGCCGACCTCCGGCCGGCCTCGGTCGACGCAACGACCCTGATCTTCGATGCCTCGCCCGGGCGTCCGGTGCGGCTCGCCATCGTGCCGGGCGTGCCCGACCTCCCACCGCTCACGAAGACCCTGGACACGACTGCCGAGGAACTGACGCCGCTGATCGCCGAGCTCCGCGGCCTCGCTCTGCTCCGACCGCGGGCGTCCCTGGGCCAAATAGTCCGGCTCGGCGACGAGTTGGGCCAGAAGCTGCTCGCTCCGGCCGCGGAAGAGTTGCGCGGAACCTCGCGGGTGCTGCTACTGGCCAATGGTCCCCTGGTCGAACTCCCCTTCGGGGCTATCCGGGCGCCCCGGTCCATCGATCCCCAGGGTCGCTACCTGATCGAGACCCGGGAACTGTGCTGGTTGACTCCCGGCGGAGTCGGCTTTCAGACAGCGACCGAAGGTGAACCCCGGCAACGACCATCGGCGGCCGTCGCCATTGCCGACGCCGTCTACCGGCCTCCGGCGCGGCCGCTCGGCGCTTCGATGAGCGATGGCGGCATCTCCTGGCGGCGGCACGCCGCGCGCCGCAACCAGTCCCGGACGCTCGAGGCGCTGGATCTGATGAACGTGACCGCGTTCGGCCCGGAGGCCACTCCCGCCGCGCTACGGGATCTGAGCGCCAGCCATCGCATCCAGGTCCTTCACCTGGCCGTCGAAGCGATCGTCGACGCCGGGGATCCCGCTGCCTCGGCCCTGCTGCTCTCCGCCGCACGGTACGACCAGCCGGCACGTGGGGTTGTAGTCGGCGCCCTGGCCTCGGATCTGACGCTCGGTCGAGATCCCGTCGTCGTGCTCTCCGGTCTCGACACAAACGGCGCCGGCCTGGGGCCGAATCCGTTCGTCGACGCGTTCGACGCCGCTGGAGCCACTTCTGTCATCAGCTCGCTGTGGCCGGTCGTCGACGAAACGGCAACCAAGCTGTTCGAAGTCTTCTACCGGCGCCTCGCACTTGGCGTGCCGCCCTTCGCCGCCCTCCGCGAAGCCCAGTTGACGCTCCTCGCCAAGCCGCTTCAGTTCGACCAGGGGGAAGGTCAGGATCCGGTGGCGTTCGATGCCTCCCACCCCTTCTACTGGGCCGGGTACGGAGTGCATCAACGCTCAGCCACGGCATGTAGCCGATCCGCCGCGGTGAATTGAGCTCGACGCGAGAGTTCCTCGCCACGCAGCAGCTTGACACGATGAAGGCATGACTGCAGAGTCGTGCTGTCATGCCTTCATCCCAACTCACTATCCGCAACGTGGACTCGGACCTCGCACGACGACTGCGCGCGATCAGCGCGGAGCGAGGAGAGAGCCTGAACGCCACCGTGCTTCAGGTGCTCCGCGAAGCCGTGGGACCCGACGCCCGTCGCGCCCAGCTTCTCCGCTACGCCACCTGGACCGAAGAGGACGCCGAAGAGTTCAACGCTGCACTGGCCGAACAACGGGTGGTCGACCGGCGGCTCTGGGAATGAAGACCGCGGCCGCAACGTGACGGAGCGGGGCGCCTCGGGCGCCAGCAGCGGGACATCGGCGTCGATCGAGCGACTCGTGCTCGATACCAGCGCCTACTCGCACTTCCGCAAGGGACATCCTCAGGTGCTCGCCAGCCTCACGGCTGCCGTTCAGGTCTTCGTCCCGGTGATCGTTCTCGGAGAACTCGAAGCAGCATTCGAACTGGGTAGCCGCGCCGCCGAGAACCGCCGCGTGCTCGCCGAGTTCCTGGCCCTGCCCTTCGTCAGCGTGCTCAACGTGACGCCTGGAACAGTTCGCCACTACGCCCGCGTCTTCGTCTCGCTCCGGGCGGCCGGTACGCCGATTCCCGTGAACGATGTCTGGATCGCAGCCACCACGCTCGAATGTCACGGCCACCTGCTTACCTCCGACCGGGACTACCTGCGCGTACCTTCGCTCGAGTCCACGTTGGTACGGACTCCCTAACCAGGGCTCACACCATGCCGCCGAAACGTCGCCGCGGAGGGCGCGGCGGATATGATCGCACACCATGATCGTTCCTGCTGATCGTCTCCGCCGACTCGCCGGAACCGCACCGGCAATCCTCATCGCGCTGGCGTTCTGGTCCTGCGGCGACTCCTCGACGACCGCCGCGGTCGCATACGCCGACGACCCCATCGGCGCCCTGCTCGCGTCGCCGATGGAAAAACTGATCGAGCACGACGCAAAGATCGAGCTGACCGCTGAGCAGGAGGAGATCAAGCGCGCCGCGCTGACGGCGATTCCGGCCCCCTGCTGCAACGACCGCACGGCCTACACCTGCTGCTGCACTTGCAACCTGGCGCGGGCCTGGTGGGGCCTCTCGAAGGTCCTGATCACGGAACACGGCCAGAGCGCCGCCGAGGTCCAGGCGAACGTCGAGCAGTGGATTCAAGAGCTGCGCCCCAAGGGCTTCGCCGGAGACTCCTGCTACACCGGACGCTGCTCGACCGCCGCCAGGCACGACGGCTGCTCGGGCATGGACCCGAACCGGATCGTGAGTTGACGCGGACGCGTTTCCCCCCGCTTCTGGTCCTCTTCTTCTTCGCCCTTCTCTGGCCCGCGTTCGGGGCGGCCCAGGAAAGCAGTCCGGGCTCGCCCGCGGCGGCGGAGGCCTCTTCGGCGGCGGAAGCCGAGCACGCCCACGAGCACCACGCGCACGAAGTCGAGACCTTCAGCCACTCGGTCACGGTCACCGGCTCGTGGATCCCCGGCACGCCTGAGGACGCGCCGCAGCCGGTGTCCGTCATCTCGCGCGAGGACCTGGAGGCGGAGGGATCGCCGTCCATGCTGGGCATGATTCGCAACCTGTCGTTCAGCGTCGGCGCGGACCTCGAATCCGATCAGTTCGGCTCGCGGGCCGGCGCGGACCGATCGACGCTCAACCTGCGCGGTCTCGGTCCCAGCCGCTCCCTGGTGCTGCTGAACGGCGATCGGCTGACCTGGTCCCCGGGGGCGATCCCGGACCAGGCCCAGTTGCTGGTCGACACGAACGTCCTGCCCATAGTCGCCGTGGAGCGGGTCGAGTTCCTGCGCGACGGCGGCGCCGCGACCTACGGTTCGGACGCCATCGCCGGCGTGATGAACGTGATCACGCGCAGCCACTTTGACGGTCTCTCCTTCGAGGGCAAGCACAGCGTGATCGACGGTTCAAACGGCGACGGCGAGATCGGCGTCATCGGCGGCGGCCCCTTCGGCAGTGGCCGGGGGCATGCCGTGACGGCGCTCGGCCTCTCACGCCGCAGTCCGATCCGGCTCCGCGAGCGCGACTGGGCGGTCAGGCCCTACGCCGAGAACCCCCGCGGCGGCTGGTCGGGGACCGGGCGTCCCGCGGTCTTCCATCCACTCTCGGGCGTGCCGGCGATCCGCGATCCGAACTGCGAACGGGTCGGCGGCGCGGTGAGCAGTCCCACCAGTCCGATCTGCCGCTTTCAGTACACGCCCTTCGACAACCTGGTCCAGGACACCAGGCGCGGCCAGTGGTTCACCGAAGCCTCCTGGGACACGGAAGGCGGCTGGCACCTTGGCGCCGAATACCTGCTCGCCCGGAGCGAGGTCCCGTCGTGGCAGACCTCGCCGTCCGACCCGCCGAACAAGGTCGTCGACCCCACGCGGTCCGTGCGCGCGAACAATCCCGGCCTGGTCGACATGGCGAGGCTCTACCCGGACTTCTACGGCCCCTACGCCTCTTGTGACGCTCCCTACTGCGGCTGGCCGGGCGACGGCGGCGCCCAGGACGCGGCCGGCCTCGATCCGGCCTGGCAGGAGGTGGCCTGGATTCGAGGTCGGATGTTCGGGCAGGACGGTCCTCTGCGCAGCCACCTCCGGAAGTCCGAGACGGAGCGGCTCGCCTTCGACCTGGAGGGAGTGACCGGCGAGACCCTCTGGGCGTTCCGCGGATCCTGGTCGACCGCCGTTCGCAAGTTCGAGGATGGCGACTCCCTGGACTACCGCGCGCGACGTGTGTTGGCCGGCCTCGGCGGCTTCGCCTGTGAGGACCAAGTGCCGAACGAGTACGACGCGAGCGGCAACCTGTCCTTCGCGCTGGAGACGTTGCGCCGGCACGCGGGCCAGGGAGGCTGCCGGTACTGGATCCCCTTCTCCAACTCGATGAGGCCCCACTCACTGGTGCCGAACGCCTCGAACGCGGACTACGACCCGGCGTTCGACAACGGCCCCCTGCACGACTACCTGACCACGATCCTCGGCAACCGGGGCGAAACCTCCCTGTTCGTGTTGGAGGCGGTGGCAAGCGGTCTGCTCGACTGGGACCTGCCCGGCGGAGCGGCGGAGTACGCGGTCGGCGCCCAGTGGCGCACTGAGACCTACGAACTGAATCCGTACACCGTGGGGACGCCGACACCCCGGGGCGGCGCCCTCCACGACATCGCGATCTACCCCTGCCGGGGCGGTCCCGACATCGCATCGTGCGAGAACCGGGACGGCGTGATCAGCTACCTGCCGCCGGCATTCCCGGTGTCCGACGACCGCGGCATCGGCTCTGTGTTCGGCGAACTCTCCCTGCCCCTCGCTCCCTCGATCGAGAGCCAGGTGTCGCTCCGGTTCGAGGACTACGGAGGCGACGTGGGCTCGAGCCTCGACCCGAAGTTCGCCCTGCGCTGGCAGGCCACGGACGCCCTCGCCCTCCGCGGCTCCTTCGGCGCCACCTTCCGCGGCCCGACCCTGAACCAGACGATCGATGGCATCGCGGACACCTCGCGGTGCGGATCGTCAACGGACCAGACATTGACACGGACTGCATCGACCTCAAGGCCGACTTCCAGGCCCCGGCCGGCGCCGGTCGCCTGAGCCTGGGCGTATCCGGCACCTCCACGCTCTCCTGGCGAATCGACGGCTGGGAGCTCGGCGACGCCTACGACGCGAAGGGCCGGCTCAACTACGACACCTCCCTGGCCCGGGCCCAGCCGACGTTCAAGGGCCGGGTCCTGAGCCTCGGCCTCCGCTCCAGACTCTAGTCCGATCGTCAACCGCTTCCCGAGGCCGCCCAGGAATTGTCGGGGCCACGCGCCTCCAGAGGGCCGCCCGACATCTTCCAGCCCGGCCGGGGTCTGGGGGTCAACCTCCAGGTGGCTCGGAGCGAGCGACTCCCCATGCCCCAGATGGGACAAGCACGGCCGTTCCCAAGTCGATGATTTGCGGCCGGAGGTGCGGACATCACTCTCGGATCGATGGCTCGGTGCCGAACCGGCTCTCCGAGCCTGGGAACGCGGGCATCCTGCCCGCATCCGGCGCGAAGCGCCGGACTTTGGAATGGTCCTGGATGGGACAAGACTCCGGCTTGAGGCTTGACAGCCGTGTTAATCTAGGCGGCCAAACAACAGGAGGTCCTCCACAACAGGAGGTCCTCCAACGAGGAAAGACAGTTGGTTCCGTGGCGCGTTGCTGAGCGTGTTGTTCTTCGCACTGCTAATGGGCGGTGCTCCTACCGTGGCCACTGCTGATGTGCAGTCGGTTTCGAGTGCAATTGAGCTTCTGGAGGGACCGTGTCAGAACGGCGGCGTCTATACAGACAGGGGTTGTTTGCCGTTCGGCGAAGTGCAGGACATTCTCAGCTGCGAAACGTCGGCGTTGATGGCGGCCGGTGGCGGCGCACTGGCGTTGCTCGGAGGTCTCGGAGCACTGTTCTCTGGTGCTACGGGCATTTGGCCGGTAACCCTACTCTCCACCGGGGCTGCTGCCATTGGCGCGTTCGTGGGCGTCTTCGGTGCCTATCAATGGATTGATGGCGAATGCTGGAAGCTGTAAGAGCCCGTTACGGAAGACAGACGAGACTCGGACTGCCGCGTCGCGGTGCCGCTCTGCTAGTAGCAGTGAGCGGGCTGTTCGTCTCGGCTGTCTTTCTCGTGTTGCTCTAAGGGCCGGTTCTACGGGGCTGCCGGTCGGTCTTCGGGGTTCTTTGCCCTTCCGGCGCCACCCGGCAGCTTCGCGATTCCACCCGCGTGGCGCGATCCGCGCACCCGTGAACCAGTCCGTGCGCCCGTCATCGGGCGCACGGACTGGCACGGCACCTGGAGGCCGACCCCCAGACCCCAACCCGGGCGGGTGCAGCCAACGCCGCGGCTCAGAAACCGCGCAGTTGCGCGAAGCGCTGGCGATGGAAGGCGGCGTCGCCAAAGGCGAACTCGAGCGCCCGGGCTCGCTTCATGAACAGGCCGATGTCGTGCTCGTCGGTCATGCCGATGCCGCCATGCATCTGCAGGGCTTCGTTGGTGATCAGGATCAGTGCGTCGGAGCATCGCGCCTTCGCGTTCGAGACCTGGAGCCCTGCGTCGTCGCCGCCGTCGTCGAGCGCGCGCGCTGCCGCCATGACCGTCGAGCGGGAGAGTTCGATCTCGATGAACATCTTCGCGGCCCTGTGCTTGAGCGCCTGGAAGGTTCCGATCAGCACGCCGAACTGGCTGCGCGACTTCAGATACTCGATCGTGCGCTCGAAGGCTTCCGTCATCAGACCGAGCATCTCGCCGCAGAGCGCCACGGTCGCCCGATCGACGGCACGCTGGAGCGGCGCCTTGCCGCCGCCGATCTCGCCCAGGACATCACCGGCCTCGACGCTGACGCCGGCCAGCCTGACGATCGCAGCGTTACGGGAATCCACCCGCTTCTGAGGCGCCACCTGAAGGCCGTCCGCGCCCGCCGGCGCCAGGAACAACGTCGGACCGTCGTCGTCGCCGACTCTCGCCGGAACCAGGAATCCGTCGGCGCCGACGCCGCCGACGACCTGGATCTTCTCGCCGAACAGGGACCAACCCCCACCGTTCGCCCGCGCCTGCGTATCGGCCCGTTCCAACCGGTAGCGGCCGCCCGGCTCCAGCAGGGCCGGCGCCAGCCGCTTCCCGCCATCGATCAGGGGGCGCAGCCACTCCGCCCGCTGCCCGGCGCTTCCAGCATCGGCCAGCACGCCACCGGCCAGCACCACGGCCGATACGTAGGGCTCCGGCGCCAGTCCGCGGCCCATCGCCTCCGTGATCAACACCGTTTCGGCCATGCCCATGCCGAGGCCGCCGTGGTCCTCGGCGAATGGAATGCCGAGCCAGCCCAGATCGGCCATCTCGGCCCATACGTCGGGGCTGTAGGCGAGTTCGCCGCCCTCGTCGCGGAGTCGCCGTTGGCGGTCTACGCCGCCGTGCTTCTGCACCAGCTCGGCCGCGGTGCGGGCGAGCATGTTCTGGGGAGCGGTGAGAACCAGAGTAGCCATCAGTCAGGGAGTCCCAACACGCGCTTCGCGATGATGTTGAGTTGAATCTCCGAAGTGCCGCCCTCGATGCTGTTCGCCCGGGAACGAAGCCAGGTCCGGGTCTGGTTCAGCTCTTCCGGCTCGAATCCTTCTCCCTCCCAACCCAGGGCCTGCGGGCCACGGATCGAGAGCATCAGCTCCTCGCGGCGCATGTTCAGTTCCGTGCCGTAGTACTTGAACATCGAGCTCTCCGGACCGGGCTTGTGTCCGGCTTCGAGCCCGTCGCTGTGACGGTTGATCGTCAAGCCGTAGGACATCGCGTCCATCTCGCACTGGGTGACCCGCTCGCGCAGCGCCGGGTCGTCGATCCGACCCCGCTCGTCGACGCCGACATAGTCGCGCGCCAGGTCCGGCAGGGACGTTCGGGCGCCGCCGCGCCCCATGCCGCCGATCGAAGAGCGTTCGTGGCCGAGCAGAGCCTTCGCCACCGTCCAGCCGCCGTTGACCTCGCCCACCACCTGGTGGACCGGCGCCCGCACGTTGTGGAAGAAGGTCTCGCAGAAGGGCGAGGCGCCGCTGATCAGGGGGATCGGCCGCGCCTCGACACCAGGAGAATCCATGTCGACCAGGATGAAGGTGATGCCGCGCTGCTTCTTCACGTCCGGGTCGGTGCGCACGAGCATGAAGATCCAGTCCGCCTGGTCGGCGCCGGAGGTCCAGATCTTCTGGCCGTTGATCGCGTAGAAGTCGCCGTCGCGGACCGCCGAGGTCGCCAGCGAGGCCAGGTCGGAGCCCGCGTTCGGCTCCGAGTACCCCTGGCACCAGCGGATCTCGCCGCGCGCGATCTTCGGCAGGTGCTCGGCCTTCTGCGCCTCAGTCCCGTGATCGAGCAGGGTCGGCCCGATCATGCTGTAGCCGAAACCGGTCAACGGCATCGGCAGGGCGAGACGCGCGAACTCCTCGTGCAGTACGAGCGCCTCGTCGCGCGAGAGGCCGGCGCCGCCGTACTGCTCCGGCCAGGTCGGCACGGAAAAGCCCCGATCGGCGGCAGCGAGCAGCCAGTCGCGGCTTTCCGGGTAGACGAAGGGCGCCTTGCGGCCGCCGGACGCCCACGCGTTCGGGTCGGACGCCTTGCCGCGGAGCGCCTCGGGACCGTTCGCCTCCACCCAGGCGCGGGCCTCCTCTCGGAACGCGGATAGATCACTCATGCAGGTACCTCAGCAGGTTGACGGCGCGCATTCTGGCACGGGTTGAGCCGGTGACGCCGCGGGAGCGCGACTATAGACTCCCGCTCCGCCGCGCTCTGACCCCGCGCCGCGCAGGAACCGTACCCATGACGACCCTCACTGAGGCGGTCGCGCGCCGCCGCACGTTCGCCATCATCTCCCACCCGGACGCGGGAAAGACGACGCTGACCGAGAAGCTGCTGCTCTTCGCCGGGGCGATCCAGCTTGCCGGCGCGGTCAAGGCCCGCGGCGAGGCACGCCGGGCCCACTCGGACTGGATGAAGGTCGAACGTGAACGCGGCATCTCCGTCAGCGCCTCGGTGATGACCTTCCAGCACGAAGGCAACCGGTTCAACCTGCTCGACACACCGGGCCACGAGGACTTCAGCGAAGACACCTACCGCACGCTGACCGCGGTGGACTCGGCGGTCATGGTGCTCGACGCCGCGAAGGGGATCGAGTCGCAGACGCGGAAGCTGTTCGAGGTCTGCCGCCTGCGCGACGTGCCGATCACGACCTTCATCAACAAGCTCGACCGCGACGTGCGCGACCCATTCGATCTCCTGGACGAGATCGCCGACACGCTGCAACTGGAGGTCTCCCCGGTGAGCTGGCCGGTCGGCATGGGACGGAGCTTCCAGGGCTGCTACGACCTGGTCCGCGATCAACTGGTGCTGCTCGAGAGCGGGGCCAAGGGGCGGAAGGGCGCCGAACGGATCGTGCCGGGCCTGCACAGCCCCGAGGTCGAGGCGGCGATCGGCGCCGGACCGGCGGCCAAGTTGCGCGAAGAGGTCGAGATGGTGCGCGAGTTGTGCCCTCCGTTCGCCGCCGGTCCCTTTCTCCTGGGCAACCGGACGCCCGTGTACTTCGGCAGCGCCCTGCGCAGCTTCGGCGTGCGAGCGCTGCTCGACGGACTCGGCCGGCACGCGCCCCCGCCCAGGCCGCAGCAGGCCGCCGAGCGGACGGTGTCTCCCGACGAGGACCCGGTCACCGGCTTCGTGTTCAAGATCCAGGCGAACATGGACCCGAAGCACCGGGACCGGATCGCCTTCGTGCGCCTCTGCTCGGGCCGCTTCTTCCGCGGCATCAGGTTGCTCCATCCGCGCACGGGACGCACCTTGAACGTGCACAACCCGGTGCTCTTCCTTGCCCGCGAACGAGAGCTCGCCGAAGAGGCCTGGCCCGGCGACATCATCGGCATTCCAAATCACGGCAACCTGCGAATCGGCGATGCGCTGACGGGCGGCGAGCCGCTGCGGTTCGTTGGCGTTCCGAGTTTCGCTCCGGACCTCCTCCGCCGCGTGCGGCCGGAGGATCCGCTGCGCGCCAAGCACCTGGGACGCGCCCTGCTGCAACTGGCGGAAGAGGGTGTCGCGCAGGTCTTCCGCATCCGGGGCGGCAACGAGTGGATCGTCGGCGTCGCCGGGGCGCTGCAGTTCGATGTCCTCGCCGACCGCATTCGCACGGAGTACGAGGTGCCGGTGCGGTTCGAATCGACCACCATGTCGCTGGCGCGCTGGATCGAGTCCGACGACGAACGAACCGTGCGGGACTTCGTGCGTCGCAACGAGGCAAAGATCGCGCACGACCACAACGGCGCGCCGCTGTTTCTGGCCGCCAACCGCTACTGGCTCGACCGGGCGGCCGAGAACGCCCCGGACGTGCGCTTCCTGGCCACCCGGGAACAGCCGGTGTAGCAGCCTGCGCGGCAGAGCGCCCCGAAGAGTTGCTTAGAACAGTTCGCGCACTCTCTCCTTCAGCTCCGCCAACCGTTCCGCGGCTTCGCCGACCGGCGCCGGCCAGATCACCCGCCGATCCTCGAGCTGCCGGTCGAGCCGATGCCAGAGCTCGGCGTTCTTGACCCGCGCGCCGGTCTTCGTACGCCAACGGTTGCGCTTCCAGGAGTGGATCCACAGGGAGGCGCCCCGCCGCAGGTAGTCGCTGCCGGTGTACACGGCCACCGGCTGGCCTGCGGGCAAGGCGGCGAGCAGATCGAGGACGCAAGTGAGTTCCAGGCGGTTCGGGGTCGTCTCAGACGCTCGACCTGTGCGTCGGTCCGAGCCGTCCGGCGTCTCCAGCTCCGCCGCCCACACGCCGCGGCCGCCAACGCATCGGACCTTGAGGAAGATCAATGTGCAGCCGGGCGGGATCTCGACTTCGGAGTCGGGTTCCGCGACGGCGCCGCCCCCGCGAGCCGCGATCTGGGCGCTCGCCAGCGCATCGACCCGCTCGTTCCACTCGTTCCCGGCGTGGCCCTTGACCCAGTGCCAGTGGACGCGGTGGCGCTTGTTCAGACCTTCCAGGCGCCGCCACAGATCGACGTTCTTGACGGCCCCGCCGTCGCTCCGGCGCCAGTTCTGGGCGCGCCACCGCGCCAGCCACGATGTGATCCCCTGCCGGACGTACTGGGAGTCCGTGTAGAGGTCGACCGCGCTCGGTGCGGCCAGGTCGGCAAGCGCCGAGATCGCCGCCTGGAGTTCCATGCGGTTGTTCGTGGTGCTCGGAGCACCGCCCACGAGCTCCCGCGGGCGCCCGCCGGGGTCGAGGATCACCGCCGCCCAGCCTCCCGGGCCGGGGTTGGGGCTGGCGCCGCCGTCGGTGTAGATGACAAGGGTCGACCGGGCGGGCTGGGTGCTCACGACGGCGTGAATGTAGCAGTCCGACAAGGTCCGGAAGGCGGCTGATTCGGCTCGAGCGGTCTCTTCGATCCTCGTGTGGGAGCTTCGCCATAAACTACGCCCGAGTCATGTTGTTCCCGCGTCCAGCGGCCGCCCTCACCCTCGCCGTCGCCGCCGCCACCGCGGTACCGGCGTGGAGCCAGACCGAGGCCGATCCCTTCGAGGGGCTTGAGTTCCGCCTCGTCGGGCCCAGCCGCGGCGGCCGGGTGACGGCGGTAACGGGCCATACGTTCCACCCGTACACCTTCTACATGGGGTCGACCGGCGGCGGCGTCTGGCGTACCACGAACGCCGGCCGCTCGTGGCAGAACCTGACCGACGGCGACTTGGGGGCGGGTTCGGTCGGCGCCGTGGCTGTCGCCCCGAGCGATCCGAACGTGATCTACGTCGGCACCGGCTCGGCGTGTCCGCGCGGCAACGTATCGATCGGGGACGGCATGTACCGCTCGACCGACGCCGGCGCCTCCTGGCAGCACGTCGGCCTGGAGCGGGCGGGCGCGATCAGCCGCATCCGCATCCATCCCGATGACCCGGACCGTCTCTGGGTCTCGGTGCTCGGGCAAATCTTCGGCAGCAACCCGGAGCGCGGCGTCTACCGGTCGACCGACGGCGGCGCAACGTGGGAACAGGTGCTCTACATATCCGACGACGCCGGCATGGCCGATCTGGAGCTCGACCCCTTCAATCCGCGTGTGCTCTACGCCCCCGCCTGGCGCGTCGAGCGCAAGCCCTGGACCCTGATCGACGGCAGCGACGAGGGCGGCCTGTTCCGCTCCACCGACGGCGGCGACACCTGGGACCGCCTCGAAGGCGGCCTGCCGACCGGCGTGCTCGGCCGCATCGGAGTCTCCGCCTCGCCGGCGCGGCGCGGCCGGCTGTGGACGATCATCACGGCCGCGGACGGCCGCGGCGGCATCTTCCGCTCCGAGGACCACGGCGACTCCTGGAAGAAGGTGAGCGACGAGCCCGAGTTACTGACTCGCGGCTGGTACTACAGCCACATCTACGCCGATCCCGCCGACCCGAACACGGTCTGGGGCGCCAACGTCCGCTTCTTCCGCTCGGTCGACGGCGGCGCCAACTGGGAGCGTGTGTCCACCCCCCACGGCGACAACCACGACATCTGGATCAACCCCGAGCAACCCCACATCATGGTCCAGGCGAATGACGGCGGCGCCAACGTCAGCGTCGACGGCGGACGCTCCTGGTCGACCCAGAACAACCAGCCGACCGCGGAGTTCTACCGGGTCACGGTCGACAATCAGTTCCCCTACCGCATCTACGGCGCCCAGCAGGACAACAGCACGATCTCGGTGCCGTCTCGGCCGATGCCGCAACTGACCGCGACCCAGCACTGGCACTCGGTGGCCGGCGCCGAGAGCGGCCACATCGCGGTTCACCCCGAGCAGCCGCACCTGGTCTATTCGGGCAACTATCTCGGCCGCATCGACCGCTACGACCACCGCAGCGGCGCCGCCCGCAACATGATCCTCTACCCCGAGATGCAGGACGGAACGGCGCCCCGCGACCTGCGCTATCGCTTCCAGTGGAACGCGCCGATCCTGATCTCCCGGCACGATCCCGACGTCGTGTACCACACCTCGAACTACGTGCACCGCACCCGCGACGGCGGCTGGACCTGGGAGACCATTTCGCCGGACCTGACCACGAACGACGACGAGAAGCAGGGCATGCCGGGTGGTCCGGTCCAGCACGACCACACCGGCGTGGAGGTCTACAACACGATCTTCGCGCTCGCCGAGTCGCCGCACCAGGCGGGAGCGATCTGGGCCGGCAGCGACGACGGCCGCATCCACGTCAGCCGGGACAACGGCGCCACCTGGACCGACGTCACGCCGGCCGGAATGCCCGTCGACGGCACGGTGAACTCGATCGACGTGTCGCACCACGATCCGGCACGCGTCTACGTCGCGGCGTACCGCTACCGGCTGAACGACTACGCGCCGTACATCTTCCGCACCGACGACGGCGGCGCCACCTGGACCTCCGCTGCCGTGGGCCTGCCCGAGAACCACTTCGTCCGCGTCGTGCGCGAGGATCCGGGCGCCGACGGCCTGCTCTTCGCCGGCACCGAGTTCGGCCTCTACGCCTCGTTCGACCGTGGGGACTCGTGGGAGTCCTTCCAGTTGAACCTGCCGCGGACCCCGGTCACCGACTTGGTTTTCCACCACAGCGCCGGCAACCCCGACCTCGTGCTGGCGACCCAGGGGCGGAGCTTCTGGGTGCTCGACGACCTGGGCGTGGTTCGAGAACTCGCCCGGGAACTCGCGGCCGGCGGCGGCCGCGCCACGCCCCTGCTGTTCGCGCCCGAGCCGACCGTTCGCGTCGACCGTCCGGGCGGCGGCGGCGGCTTCGTGAACGGCGCTTCGATCTGGTTCCACCTTCCCGAAGAGCCGGAGGGCCCGGTCGAACTGACGATCGCGCCCGAAGGCGGCGAGCGCGTCCTGCGCCGGTTCGTCGCCCTGCCGGAGGCGGACGCCGGGCAGGCAGCAGACCCTCAGAGCGACCACGACGACGAACGCCCGCGGGTCGAGTCGTTCGAGGCGGAGAAGGGCCTCAATCGCGTCGAATGGGACCTGAAGGACCAGGCGCCGCACCTGGTCGAGGGGGCGATCATGTCCCTGTCCTACACCGGCGGCCCCTTCCTGCCGCCGGGGACCTACCGGGCAACGCTTGAGGTCGGCAGCGCCGCCGAGGATGCGGAAGACGCCGCTCCAACCTGGGACGGCAGCCGCACCTTCGAGGTGGTCGCGGACCCCCGGCTCGACGATGTCACGCAAGCCGACCTCGAAGAGCAGTACCGGATGCTCGACGGGCTGTCCGCGAGGTTGACGGCGGTCCACGACGCGATCGCAGGTCTACGCAGCGTCCGGGAGCAGGCCGAGGCCTTGGGTAAGCGGCTCGACGCCGCCGGGGCCGGCGAACTGAAACCCGCCATAGTGGAGATCGCGGAGCGCGCCGACGAACTGAACGATCGGCTCATCCAGGCCCAAAGTCGCGTATCCCAGGATGCGCTGAACTTCCCGCCGAGGATCGACAACCAGTACGCCTACCTCTACACTCACGTCTTCGGCAACACCGCCCGGCCGACCGCCGGCGCGCGACGCCGCTTCGAAGACCTTGAAGCGGAGTTGCTGCCGATCCTCGAAGCGGTGGACGAGTTGACCGGTCCCCGCCTCGAGGAGCTGAACCGGCGGGCAAGGGAACTGGAAGTACCGGCCGTCCAGCCCCCTACGAGCCGCGAAGCAGACCGAGTGCCCGCACAACCGTAACCGTCATGCACCGAATCCCCCTCCGGCGCGGCGCCGTCGCGCTGGCCGCCCTGCTTGCGGCCCAAGGCGGCGCCGAGGCAGCGCAGCAGGAAACCCGTACTGACCGACCGCAGCTCCGGGCGCATCGGTTACAGCAGCAGCCGGTCATCGACGGCGATGTGCTCGGCGAGGCGCTGTGGCAGCAGGTCGATGTCGCCACCGGTTTTCAACAGACGGAGCCCTTCGAAGGCCAGCCGGCCTCCGAGCGCACCGAAGTCCGGATCGCCTTCGACGACAGCAACCTGTACATCGCCGCGGTCTGCTTCGACAGCGAGGCCTCGACGCTGGTCATCTCCGACAGCCGGCGCGACGCTTCTCTCAGGGACGAGGACAGCTTTCGCTTCATCCTCGACACCTACGGGGACCAGCAGAACGCGTTCATGTTCGGCACCAACGTCGGTGGCATCCAGTATGACGGCCAGGTGACCAACGAGGGGTCCGGCAGCGGTGGTTCGTTCTCCGGCGGCTCCTCTTCGGGCGCCAACCTGGACTGGGACACCTCCTGGACCGTCAGGACCCGCGTCGGCGACTTCGGATGGAGCGTCGAAATGGCGATTCCGTTCCGCAACCTCCGCTTCGACTCAGGCGCCGGGACCTGGGGCGTCAACTTCGAGCGCAACATCCGGCGCAAGAACGAGACCGCGTTCTGGGCGCACCTCGCCCGGCAGCACCGTTTGTACCGGGTGTCCGAGGCCGGCACGCTGGTCGGCCTGGAGACGCCTCGTCAGCGCAACCTGCAGTTGAACCCGTACATGGTGAGTTCCGCCCGTGACGACGGCGTCTCGGACCGCACAAGCGAGTGGGACGGCGGGTTGGACCTGAAGTACGGCATCACCCCAAGCCTCACCCTCGATGTGACCCTCAACACGGACTTCGCCCAGGTCGAGGCCGACGATCAGCAGGTCAATCTCGACCGCTTCAGTCTCTTCTTCCCCGAGAAGAGGCCGTTCTTTCTCGAGAACGCGGGTCTGTTCCGGGTCGGCGGCCGGAGTTCCTTCCGCGGCGGGGTGGAACTCTTCTTCAGCCGGCGGATCGGCCTCTCCGGCGGCCAGCCGGTCCCCATCCTGGGTGGGGTCCGACTCTCCGGCAAGGCGGGCGGCCTGAACGTCGGCTTCCTGAACATGCAGACCGACGATTTCGGCGAGATTCACGGCAACAACTTCAGCGTCGCGCGCGTAAGCCGCGAGTACCGCAACCGCAGCCGGGCGGGCGTGCTCGTCATCAACCGCCAGGGTACGGGCGCCCTGGCGGCCGACGGCGACTTCAACCGCACCTACGCGGTCGACGGACAGATCGGGGTCGGCGACTACACCGAGCTCACCGGCTGGGCGGCCCAGACCGAGACGCCGGGCCTCACCGGCCGCGACCACGGTTTCGGCCTCGGCAGTTCCTACAGCTCGCCGTTCTGGCGCTGGCGAGCCGGCTACGCGGAGATAGGCGAGGACTTCAATCCGGAGGTCGGTTTCCTCAGCCGCTCCGGCTACCGGCAGCTCAACGGCTACGTTCGCCGTCAATTCCGGCCCGCCGGCGAGGGTCGTGTCAAGGAGTTCGGGCCCCGCGTCTACTACGACAGCTTCTGGGACTTCGACGGTTTTCACCTGACCCAGCGCTACTCCATCGGCGGCGAGGTCGAGTTCCGTAGCGGCGCACAGATCAGTTTCTCCGGAGGCGGCCGCTACGAGGGTCTGGTCGATTCTTTTCTGATTCGCGAAGGCGTCGAGATCGAGGCCGGCAGGTACGACGACTACGGCATCTTCCTGTTCATGAACACGAACCGCGGGCGCGCCGTCAGTCTGTTCGCAATGGTCCAGGCCGGCGGTTTCTTCGGCGGCGACCAGTTCGCCATCAATCCCGCACTGAGCATCCGTCTGGGCGACTACCTGACTTCGGAGATCAGTTGGTCTTACAACGACATCAAGGTCGCCGGCGGCGCGTTCAAGGCGAATCTGGGGCGTCTTCGCGTCACCTACGCCTTCAGCACGAGCCTGCTGCTACAGGCTCTGGTCCAGTACAACGACACGACCGACAGCGTGTCGACGAACCTGCGCTTCAGTTGGCTGAACGAGGCGAACAGGGGCCTCTTCCTGGTCTACAACGAGATCTCCGAGTTCGGTCTCCTGGGTCGTGAGGAACCCGATCGCAGCCTGATCGTGAAGTACAACCGCGCCTTCGATGTGTTCCGCTAGCCGGTGACGGTCCCGAGGCTCGCCAGCCCCCACCGGCCCGGCCGGAGCCTCGTCATGGCGCGCCGGGGCATGGTGGCGACATCCCACCCGCGGGCGACCCTGGCCGGCCTCGACATGCTGAGGGCCGGCGGCTCGGCGATCGACGGCGCGGTCGCGGCGGCCGCGATGCTGGCGGTGGTCGAACCGATGATGACGGGCATCGGCGGCGACGCGTTCCTGCTCTACTACCGGGCCGATCCTGAAGGCGAGCCGGGCGAACTCCTGGGACTCAACGGCAGCGGACACTCACCCGCGGGGCTGGCGCGAGAGGCGCTCGCCGGCGACGCGATCGAACCCGACTCGTGGCCGGCGGTCACCGTGCCCGGAGCTGTCGATCTCTGGCAGACAGCCCACGGGCGATTCGGTCGTCTGCGCTTTGCCGATCTGATCGGCCCGGCGATCGAGACCGCCGAGCAGGGCTTCCCCGTCAGTGAGCGCGTGCAGGGCATGTGGCGCGCCTGCGCGGACAGGCTGCGCCGAGACCAGGCGGCCGCGACCCACTATCTCCTGGACGGCGACGCACCGGAACTCGGCGCCCCCTTCCGGTCGCCTGCCCTCGCACGCTCGCTTCGCCGCATCGCTCGTGACGGCCGGGACGCCTTCTACCGCGGATCGATCGCGGAGGAGATCGTCCGCTACGCGCGGAGTACCGGCGGTTTCCTTGAACTCGAGGACTTCGAGCGCCACACCTCGACCTGGGTCCAGCCGATCGCCACCCGCTACCGCGGCCGCGAGGTCGCCCAGTTGCCGCCGAACGGACAGGGCCTGGGCGTCCTGCTCATGCTCAACCTGCTCGAGAACTTCGATCTGGCCGCCATGGACCTGGGAGGCGTCGAGCACACCCACCTGCTGGTCGAAGCGACGAAGCTCGCTTACGCCGACCTCCACGCTCACGTCGGCGACCCGGACGGCCATCCCCTGCGCTGCGGCAGTGGCGTGCCGCTGCGCGAGCTGCTGGACAAGGCGTACGCCCGGGAACGGAGTCGGAAGATCGGTCCCCGTCGCGCGGCATCGATCGTCGGGGCGGGAGAGATTCCCACCGGCGCCGGTCGCGTCGGTTCGGACACCGTCTACCTGGCGGTCGTCGACGGCGACGGCAACGCCGCCTCCTTCATCAACTCCCTGTTCGCGCCTTTCGGCGCCGCGATCGTGGGCGGGGACACCGGCATCCTTCTCCACAACCGGGGCGCCGGCTTTACCCTGGCGCCCGGACACCCCAACGAGTACCAACCCGGCAAGCGTCCCTTCCACACGATCATCCCCGGCATGGTCCTGAACTCGGGCAGGCTGGAGCTCTGCTACGGCGTGATGGGCGGCCCCTTCCAACCCCAGGGCCACGTCCAACTCCTGACCAACCACTACGACCACGGCCTTTCTCTGCAGGCGGCGATCGACCGGCCGCGCTGGCGACACACCGCAGGCCTGGAGCTCCTGTGCGAGCGCGGCATGGAACCAGAGACCGTCGCCGGTCTCGAAGAACTCGGCCACCAGGTGCGGACCGGCGGCGGATCCGAGTTCGGCGGCGCCCAGGCGATCGGCGTCGACCGCCACGGCACCCTGCTCGGCGCCTCGGATCCGCGCAAGGACGGGGCGGCGCTGGGCTACTGACCAAGCTTCCTGCGGCATCGGCCATCGAACAGCCGAAAGCGGACAGGCGGAAACGGAGACCGGACGAAAGCGCGGGTGAGCCTTGCGCATACGCCGTCGGTTGGCTCTAGTACGACCTGCAAGCCACTCGCGACGCGGGTAGCGAAGCGCCCCGAACCTTGGCTCGTTGAGCGCTGGAGGGTCGCTATGGTCAGACGTGCCTCTTCCGGAAACGTCCGGCGGCTGACGGGCGCCACCCTCGACAGCCGCTTTCTTGCCTCGCTACCGGACCATGTGACGCCCAGCGGGGACAAGGAAGGCGATCCGTTCGAGGTCGACCTCCGCCTCGGTCGGGTGATTCGCTACGTCGAAGCGCACCTGTCCGACGAGCTGAGGCTCGCGTCCGTTGCCCCGGTGGCGGCGATGACCCCGTCCAGCTTCAGCCCCTACTTCCGTCAACACGTGGGGATGTCGTTCCGGCAGTGGCTGGTTCAGCATCGTCTGGCCCACGCCCACCGGCTCCTGCGCCAGTGCGACATGACGGTGGCGGCGGTCGGTCGGACTGCCGGGTTCGGATCCAGCAGAACGTTCCGACGCGTCTTCCGGAAGCGATGGGGCTGCAGCCCTTCGCAATACAGAAGGATGTTCCTCGCCAACGCGGCCGCCGCCGGGAAAGGAATAGCGCGCCCGTCCAAACCGTTCACAAAGATCGGATAGGCGGCCCGCGCATGGTAGATCAATCGGCATGGATCAAACGCCGGCACGGCACCCCCACATGGGTGTGGTGGACGGCAAACAAGGACGCCGCGTGGGCCCTGTACGAGCTCCGATCCGACCCGGCCTGGGATGTGGTCGGGCTGATTGCAGCGATCAGCCGATTCGACGGGCGATGCGCCGGCCGCGGGTTACGGAGGGAACTGCTGGAGGAACAGGCGGAAGCAGCCGGACTGCCCCTGCTGGTGGTCGAGTGCGCGGCTCGCGGAGGATCCTTCAGCGTCTGCGACTCGGATCTGGAGCTCGCCTTCCGAGACCTTCGTCGCCGCGGAGCGGAGGCCGTTGCCTTTGGCGACCTCGTTCCCCGACTCCAGGATCGCCCGCCCGTACTACTGGCGGGCACCGGCCTGAAGGCGGCCTTCCCTCTGGCAGGCCGGGATCCCAGGCGGCACGTCGAGACCATGTTCGCGGCCGGTGTCTCGGCTTGGGTATACGCCGTGGAGAAAGCGCAACTCCCTGCGACCCTCGTGGGGCGCAGGTTCGACGAGGCCTTTCTGACCGATCTGCCGGCTCACGTCGACCCCAGCGGGGAAAACAACGAGTTCCAGACGTTCGCGGAGTGGGCGCCCGGCTGGAACCGCCGCGTGAGGGTCGTTCCGAGAGTGGCGATGGAGTGCTACGGCTCCGCCTACGTCGACCTCCGCCCGATCGGCTCCGGAGTGGGCCCGAGCACGACCTGCAGGGACTCTTCCGCGTCGCCCGATGGTCCATACGACCCGTTCCACTACTTCGAGCGTTTGGCGCGCGTTCGCCGCCATGTCGACGAACACATCGGCGAAGACCTGACCCTCGACTTGGTCGCCGCCGTAGCTGCGTTGGCGCCTTCGAGCTTCGGCCGCTACTTCCGCCAGCGTGTGGGAGTGACTTTTCGCTCCTGGCTTGCCCGCCACCGCGTCGAGAGCGCGTGCCTGATGCTGCGGGAGTCCGACGTCCCCGTGGGGCAGGTCGCGAGCGCGCTGGGATTCCAATGCGACCGTAGCTTCCGGCGCGTGTTCCGCGCCACCGTGGGCTGCAGTCCCTCCGAGTATCGGAAGACGCTGATTCCCGGAGCCTCGGCAACGACGGCCCCCGATTCCTGACGCCCGGAATCGGCCGGGAAAGGCCGCGGGCGCGGTGGACATGCCAAGCTCGCGGCAGACGTGCCAGACTCGCGGCAGATGGACGACACCGCGACCGCGCAGAACCCGGAAGGCATCGATCGGACCATCGAGCTGCGGATCGTCCAGTCGATGGCGGACATTCCGAGACCGAGCTGGGACGGCCTGCTCGAGCCCGGTGACCGGCCCTTCCTGTCCTGGACCTTCCTGGAAGCGCTCGAGCGTACGGGCTGCGCTTCCGGCGAGCGGGGTTGGCTTCCGTTTCACCTGACCGCCTGGACCTCGGACGACACCCTTCTCGCGGCCGCTCCCGCCTACATCAAGAACGACGGCATGGGCGACTTCTCCCGCGACTGGGCCTTCGGCGACGCGGTCCGCGCCGCGGGCGGCCGCTTCTACCCGAAACTCGTGGTCGGCGTGCCCTTCTCCCCTGTGACCGGGCGCCGCATCCTGACTTCGAACGGCATCGATCCGGCGCTTGCCGCGCGAATGTTGGTGCAGCTTGCCGCCCACACCGCCCGCGAGGTCGGGATCGCCTCCGTTCACGTGCTGTACCACACCGCGACGGAGGTCGATGCTCTCGCCGGCGCCGGGCTCGCCCAGCGCGTCATGGTCCAGTACCACTGGCGCAACTACGACTACCGGACGCCGGAGGACTGGCTGGTGAGGCTTCGTTCCAAGCGCCGCACGCAATGTCGCCGTGAGCGCCGCGAACCAGCCCGCCAGGGGATCGACATCCGCACCGTGAGGGGCAAGGAGATCGCCGCCGATCCGGCGCGCTGGGCGGATACCGCCTTCGACCTCTACGGTACGACCTGCGACAGGTACATGTGGGGCGGCCGCTACCTGAACCGCGCGTTGTTCCACGATCTCTTCGCTCGACTGGACGGCGAAATCGAGCTGGTCATCGCCGAACGGGCAGACCGCGTCATCGCCGGCGCGATCAATCTGCGCTCCGAAACCCACCTCTACGGCCGCTACTGGGGTTGTCACGAGGAGCACCGTTTCCTGCACTTCAACGTCTGCCTCTACCACTCAATCGACGAGTGCATCGAACGCGGCGTCCAGGTCTTCGAGGGCGGCGCCGGCGGCGAGCACAAGATCAGCCGGGGCTTCGAGCCCGCGCCGGTCTACAGTTCCCACCTGTTCATGGACGAGAAGCTCAACTCACTGCTGGCCGCTGCCCTGCAGCGGGACGCGGCCCGCCACCTGCAGGGCATCGAGGCCTGGCGCCGCAACCGGCCCCAGCTCGGCTGACCGCGCCGCAGCGGCCCTATAATCGATCCGTCATGCCGCACTTCGAAGACGATGCACGCGGGGACAGCAAGGTCCTCACCAAGACGAAGACCCGGACCCGCCTCGCGCGGCCGCGGCTGTACAAGGTACTTCTCCACAACGACGACTTCACGCCGCGCGAGTTCGTCGTCATGGTGCTGCAGCACGTCTTCCACCTGACCGAGTCGGACGCCTCGCGCCTGATGCTCCATGTGCACAACAACGGCGTCGGCGTGGCCGGGCTCTACCCGTTCTCGGTGGCCGAGACCAAGGTCGCCGAAGTCGGCAGTCTGGCCCAGCAGGCGGAAGTGCCGCTGCTGTGCACCCTCGAGCCCGACGAGGGCGACGGCAAGGACTCCAGCGACGGAGACAGTTCGGGCAATGACGACATCAACTAGTGGACCGCCGAACCTGACCATGACGAGTCTCCGAGCCGCCGACCAGCCTCGCATCTTGTGTGGAAACTCGAAAACGCGGTCCACTAGTCGCCGTCCGGCCACTGAGCGACCTGAGAGGTAACCAGCCATCGCTTCCGTGCGCATGACCGAAGAGTTGCGGCAGTCGCTGCGCCGCGCGATGCTGGAGGCGTCATCGCGCCGGCACGAGTACGTGACGCTCGAGCACCTGCTGCTTGCCCTGTGCAGCGACCCCGTGGGCGCCCGGGTGCTGCAGGCAGTCGGCGTCCGTCTCCCCCGCCTGGTACGGGATGTCGAGGAGTTCCTGGACCACCAACTCGAGACCCTGCCGCCCGCGCTGTCGGCGGAGACCGCGGAGGAAGCGGCTGACCCCACCGCCGGGACACAAGCCGCGGGCGAAGCGGAGGGCACGGGTCGGGCGAACGGCAATCAGGACCACGCTGGAACAAAAGCCTCCGGCGCCGAGGAGGAGGACGAGCAGCCCCCCAAGCAGACGATGGCGTTCTGGCGCGTGGTCGAGCGGGCCGCGATGCACGCTCACGGCGCCGGCAAGAGCGAGCTCGACGCCGGCGCCGTGATCGCCTCCCTGCTGCGCGAGCAGGAGTCCCACGCGGTCTACGTCCTCAAGATCCAGGACGTCTCGCGCCTTGACGTGGTCCGCTACCTCTCCCACGGCACGGTCAAACGGGCGCCGGGCCTGACCGCGCCGCAGTCCCCGGAGTCGGACGTGGAAGCGGACGAGGAGGAAGAAGTCGAGGATCCCCTCGAACGCTTTGCCTCGAACCTGAACGAGCGCGCGGCGGAAGGCGCCATCGACCCCCTCGTCGGACGTCTGGACGAAGTGCGCGTCGTGTGCGAGACCCTGGCGCGCCGGCGCAAGAACAACCCGGTCCTGGTCGGAGACCCCGGCGTCGGCAAGACCGCCATCGTCGAGGGGCTGGCCCTCGCCGTCCACGAAGGGAACGTGCCTGAGCTCCTCTCCAAGGTCACGATCTACGCGCTCGACATGGGTGCGCTGCTCGCCGGCACCCGCTACCGCGGAGACTTCGAGGAGCGGCTGAAGGCGGTGATCGACCGCATCGTGGCCGAGCCCGAGCACATCCTGTTCATCGACGAGATTCACACCATCGTCGGCGCCGGCGCGGTGTCGTCCGGCTCGCTGGACGCCTCGAACATCCTGAAACCCGGCCTGGCCTCCGGCAAGTTGCGCTGCATCGGCTCCACCACCCACGCCGAGTACAAGGGTTCGTTCGACCGCGACCGCGCCCTGGCCCGCCGGTTCCAGATGATCGAGATCGACGAACCCACAGTCGAAGAGTCGGCGGAGATCCTGCGCGGCCTGCGCGACCGCTACGAGGAACACCACGAAGTGAAGTACGCGGACGAGGCGCTGGACGCGGCCGCCGATCTCTCGGCCCGCTACCTGCTCGACCGCCGGCTGCCCGACAAGGCGATCGACCTCGTGGACCAGGCCGGCGCCTCAAACCGCCTGCAGACAAGCGATGCACGAAAGAGCATTCTCGACCCGATCGACATGGAACGGGTCGTCGCCTCGATGGCGAAGATCCCCGAGAAGTCCGTCTCAAGCGACGACCGGGACGCTCTGGCCCACCTGGAAGAAGAACTCAAGGCGGTGATCTTCGGCCAGGACGAGGCGATCCGCTCGATCTCCTCCGCGGTCAAGCTGGGCCGCGCAGGCCTGGGCGCTCTCGAACGGCCGATCGGCAGCTTCCTGTTCTCGGGCCCCACCGGAGTCGGCAAGACCGAACTGGCCCGCCAACTCGCCGAGGTGCTCGGCATCGCCTTCACGCGCTTCGACATGAGCGAGTACATGGAGAAGCACACGGTGTCCCGGCTGATCGGGGCGCCGCCCGGCTATGTCGGCTTCGACCAGGGCGGAATGCTCACCGACGCCATCCGCCGCACGCCGCACACCGTGCTGCTGCTCGACGAAATCGAGAAAGCCCACCCGGACGTCTACAACGTCCTGCTCCAGGTGATGGACCACGCCACCCTGACCGACAACAACGGCCGCAAGGCGGACTTCCGCCACGTGATCCTCATCATGACGACGAACGCAGGCGGCCGCGAGTTGACCACCAAGCCGATGGGCTTCGGCAACCGCTCCAAGCTCACTGCCGAGGCCGCCTCCAAGCCTGCCGTCGAACGCCTGTTCACGCCCGAGTTCCGCAACCGGATCGACGCCTGGGTCGTGTTCAAGGCACTGGAGATGGACTCCGTGAGCCGCATCGTCGACAAGCTGGTGAGCGAACTCGGCGACCAGCTCGCCGAACGCGCGATCACGGTCGAGCTAACCGACAACGCCCGGAACTGGCTCGCCGTGCATGGCTACGAGCCGGACTTCGGCGCCCGGCCGATGCGCCGCTTGATCGACGAGAAGATCAAGCGCAAGCTGGCCGACGAGATCCTGTTCGGCAAACTCGCGGACGGCGGCAAGATCGTCGTCGACGCCGGGGAAGACGCCTCCCTCAAGGACGGTCTGAAACTGAGGACCCGGCGCAGCCGGAAGCGGAAACGGCAGAAACCGAACTAGGAGACTGCGCTTACCCGCGGCAGCACCTCGGTCGCGAACCGGTCGATCGTCGTCATCAGCCGCGCATGCGGCAGCAAGCCGTTGTAGGCCCAGAAGTAGAGCCAGGTCACGGGCAGGCGCTCGCACAGGGCCTCGAGCTGGCGCGTCACCGTGTCGACGGCGCCGACGAGCGCCATGCCGGCGCCGAGGAAGTCGCCGAACTCCTCACCGGTGTCCGGGTCCAGCATGCCGCGGCTGAAACCGAACGGCTCGAACCAGGCTGAGCCGCAGAAGGCGCCGCTCGACCGCCAAAGGGCTTCCGCCTCGGCATCCGTGTCCGCGATGACAATGTCCCGCAACACGCCGATCCCGTCACCGAGCGGCCGTCCCGACTCGCTGGCGAAGAGCTCGAACAGGGCCTGCTCGCGCTTCGGGTGAAGCGGCGGCAGGATCGCCGTAACCCCCTCCCTGGCGCACCACCTTATGCTCTCCTCCGACGCGGCAAAAGGCTGGAAGATCGGCGGATGAGGCTGCTGCACCGGCTTCGGCACCACGCCGACCTGGCGCAGTACGCCGTCCTCCACCCCGGCGCCCCACTGCTCGGTGGCCTCGAGCGTCCACGGCGTGCCGCCCTCGGGACCGCCCACCGGGATCTTCCAGAACCGCCCGTCGTAGTCGAGCATCGGCTCGGTCCACGCCTTCTTGACGATCCGGAAGCACTCCTCGAAGGCCGCCCGGTTGGTGCGGTCGATCTCGTCCCGCTGGTGCGGCAGCGCGCCGGAGATCCCGTGCGTCTGCTGCGCCATCACATCGACCCAGCGCCGCTGGTAGCCGCGCGCGAAGCCCGCGTTGGCGCGGCCGCCGGTCATCCGGTCGAGCATCGCGATGTCCTCGGCGACCCTGATCGGGTTCCTCGACGGCAACACGATCCCCAACTGCCCGACCCGGATGTTCTTCGTCTGCATGCCGATGAACAGGTCGAGCAGCACCGGGTTGTTCGAGAGTTCGAAGCCCTCGATGTGGAAGTGGTGCTCGGTGAAGCTGATCGAGTCGTAGCCCAGATCGTCGGCGAGGCGGGCCTGCTCCGAGACCTCGGCCAGCATCCGGTCGTAGAGGTCGCCGCGCAGGCCGGCCATTCCCTGCTCGATGTCGGCCCGGGAGCCGATCGAAGGCAGATAGAAGAGGGAGACCTTCAAGGAAGAAGCCGGCTTCAGCCGCCCCGGTCGTAGCCGGGAAGCTCGCGAATCCAGATATTGCGGAAGCGGGTCGGGTTCCGGTGGTCCTGGAGGCCGATCCAGCCGCGCGGCTCGTGGGGACGGTCGTAGACGCCGACGCGGCGGTGGATCGTACGGCCGATGTACTCCTTGCGGTGGTGGATCACGACCCCGTTGTGGATCACGGTGACGTGCGCCTTCTTCGTCAACTCACCGTTCTCCCAGCGCGGCGCCTCGAAGATGATGTCGTAGGTCTGCCAGGCGCCGGGAGGACGCGCCGCGTTCACCATCGGCGGCGTCTGGCCGTAGATCGCGCCCGCCTGGCCGTCGGCGTAGGTCCGGTTCTCGTACGAGTCGAGGATCTGGACCTCGTAGTCGCCGTAGATCATCACGCCGCTGTTGCCGCGGCCCTGGCTGTTGCTCTCGACCTGGCCTGGGGGCGCGAACTCCAGGTGGAGCTGGAAGTCGCCGAACTCGTCCCGGGTGCGGATCGAACCGGTCGGCGTGACCTCCATGTACCCGTTCTCGACCTTCCACTCGGCGTCGCCGCCGTTCCCCTTCTGCCACTTCGAAAGGTCGGCGCCGTCGAAGAGCACGACCGCGTCGGCAGGAGCGGCCGCCATGTCGCTGAACGAGGCGCCGGGGGCCACCACCGGCGGCGCCGGCCGGTTCGGGTCGTGCACCTTCCAGGGCAGTCCCGGCAGCTTGGGGGTGTCGTCGTAGCCGACCGGCTGCTGCTGCGCGGCTGCGGCGGCGGTCAACAGCAGGCCTGCGGCCAGAATGGCGGACAACGTCTGCTTCACTCGGTTCGATGGCATCCTGGGTCTCCTCTAGGGGCTTGCTGAAGAAGTCCGGGACGCGAGCAGCGGCTCGGACAGTTTCAACCACTTGACGACTTCGGCGCGGGTGCTGCGGGGATCGATCAGGTCGTGGACCGAGAACCCCTCGGCCCGCGGGAAGGGAGTACGGCGCTTGGCGAACTCGGCCTCGAGTTCGGCCCTCTTCTTGTCCGGGTCCGGCGCCGCGGCGATCTCGCGCCGGAAGGCCACCGCCACCCCGCCCTCGATCGGCAGCGCGCCGCTCTCGGCCGACGGCCAGATCAGCACCCGGCCGCCCGGCCCGAAGTGGGCCGCGGCGGCGACGCCGTAGGCCTTTCGGATCTGGACGGCGCACCAGGGCACGGTCGACCGCACGGTCGCCGCGATTGCCTCCATGCCGTAGCGGATCGTGCCGGACGCTTCCGACTCCGAGCCGATCATGAAGCCGGGTTCGTCGACCAGGCTCAGGATCGGCAGGTGGAAGGTCTCGCACAACTCGACAAAGCGCCGGAACTTCTGCGCCCCGGCGGCGTCCATCGCGCCCCCGATGTGCCGGCAGTCGTTGGCGATCACGCCGACCGTGCAGCCGTCGACGCGCGCCAGGCCGGTGATCTGCGACGGCCCGTAACCCGCGGTCATCTCGAAGAAGCTGTCCCGGTCGACGACCAGGGAGATCAGTTCGCGCATGTCGTAGAGGAAGCGGCGGTCGCGCGGCAGGATGGACAGCAGCCGCTCCTCGCGCCGATCCGCCGGATCGCCGATGGAACGACGCGGCGGCAGCGAATCGACGTTCGGCGGCAGGTAGCTCAGGAAGCGGCGAACCTGCTCCATCGCGTCGTCCTCGTCCTCGGCCACGTTGTCGACGACGCCGCTCCGGCTGTGGACCCGCCATCCGCCCAGCTCGTCCTTCGTCTTCTTCTCGCCCAAGGCACGCTCGACCAGCGCCGGGCCGCCGATCAGGATCTGCGCCGTGTGCCGCGTCATCACCGAGAAGTGGGACGCGACCAGGCGCGCCGCGGGGAATCCCGCCACCGCCCCGACTCCGATCGAGGCCACCGGCACGGTCCGCAGGATCTCGGCGATCGACCAGAAGCGCGCCCGCGAGTACACCGGCTCGCCCATCGGCCGCGGCGGCTTCTTCGGCGCCCCCTTGACCCGACCGCCGCTGCCGCGGACGCTGCCGCCGCCACCCTCGAGGAACCGCAGCAGGGGCAACCGGTACTTGAGCGCGAGTTCCTCCGAATAGACGCTCTTGCGCAGACCGGCCGGCGACGGCGAGCCTCCGGCCTGGGTGAAGTCCTCGCCGGCCACGATCAACCGCCGGCCATCCACGTCGGCAAAACCAACGACGTAGTTCGCCGGCGTGAACGCGACGACGCGGCCTTCCTCGTCCACTTCGGCCGCCCCCGCCTGCCGGCCCTCCTCGATGAAGGAACCCGGATCGGCGACCCGCTCGATCCGCTCGCGCACGGTGAGCCGGCCGCGCTCGTGCTGCCGCGCCACCGCCTCCTCGCCACCCATATCGAGCGCAAGGCGCCGGCGCCGTTCGATCTCGTCGACTTCGGGCTTCCAGGACATGGACGGGGATTGTAGATGCTCGCGATGACTCCTCCGCTATCCTGCGCGCCCTGAAGGAGGATCCGGTGACGTCACGACGCAAGCTATGTGGTTGGGGTTACGAAGGGCAGGGACTCAACGCCACGGAGGCGGACGCGTTCCGCGCCCGTACCGCGGAGCGCTTCGGCACGCCGGTCGAACCGCGGGCGACGGCGCCGCGGGTCGCCGACTTCGACCTGCGCCCGCCGCGGCTGCAGCCGCCTTCCTCGCTCGCGGCCCTGTTCCGCGACGACCCGTACGAGCGGCTTCTCCACGCCTACGGCAAGTCGTTTCCCGACGCCGTGCGGATGTTCCGGCGCGAGGTGCCGGAACCCCCTGACCTCATCGCCTATCCGGAAACAACGGAGGACGTGGTTCGGATCCTCGATTGGGCCGGCGACGCCGGCGCCGCCGCGATCCCCTTCGGCGGCGGCTCGAGCGTGGTCGGCGGCGTCGAGCCGGCGGTCGGGCGCAGCTACGCCGGCGCGGTCACGATCGATCTGCTCAAGCTCGACCAGGTGCTCGAGGTCGATCGCGCCAGCCGTGCCGCGCGGATCCAGGGCGGCGCCCGCGGCCCCGGTCTGGAGGCGCAGCTCCGGGAGCACGGACTGACGCTCCGCCACTTCCCGCAGAGCTTCGAGCACTCGACTCTCGGAGGATGGATCGCGACCCGTTCCGGCGGGCACTACGCCAGCCTCTACACCCACATCGACGACTTCGTCGAGGCGACGACGACCGTCACGCCCCAAGGCATCATGGAGACCCGCCGGCTGCCGGGTTCAGGCGCCGGACCGTCGCCGGACCGGATGGTCATCGGCTCGGAAGGCATCCTCGGCGTGATCACCGAGGCCTGGATGCGGCTTCAGGACCGCCCCGTCCACCGCGGCTCGGCAGCGATCCATTTCGCCGGCTACAAAAGCGCCGTGGAGGCGGTGCGGATGCTCTCCCAGAGCGGCCTCTACCCCTCGAACTGCCGGCTGATCGACGCCCAGGAGGCCGCCGATGCCGGCGCCGGCGACGGGTCGACATCGCTCCTGGTGCTGGGATTCGAGTCGGCCGATCACCCGGTAGAGCCTTGGATGAAGCGGGCGCTCGAACTGACCGCGGACTGCGGCGGCGATCACAGCGCCTCCGCCGGCCGCTCGCACCGCGACGGGGCGGCGGGCGCCTGGCGCGACGCCTTCATCAAGGGGCCGTACTTCCGGGAGGTCGGCGTGCCCCTGGGTGTGATCGGCGACACCTTCGAGACCGCCGTCACCTGGGACCGCTTCGCTGACTTCCACGCCCGCATCACGGCTCGCACCGCCGAGATCCTCGAGCAGGCGACGGGCAAGCCGGGGCGCGTCACCTGCCGCTTCACCCACGTCTACCCCGACGGACCCGCGCCGTACTTCACCTTCTCCGCGCTCGGCGACTGGGAGCGGCTGGCCGACCAGTGGCGCGAGATCAAACTCGCAACCAACGAAGCGGTGGTCGAGGCAGGCGGCACGGTGACGCATCACCACGCCGTGGGGCGCGATCACCGTCCGGCCGGCTACGACCGGCAGCGTCCCGAGATCTTCGCGCGCGCCCTGGCCGGCGCCAAGGCGGCCGTCGATCCGGAAGGTCTGATGAATCCCGGGGTGCTCATCGATCCGCGTGGCCGCGATGTCGGGGTCACCGGAGCGATGGCGCCCTGACCGCGCCAGAGGCGCCCGCGAGCAACGCCCTCACTTCGGCGGCCAGTTCGACCGTGTGGCTGTCGTCCGCGGCCAGGGTCCGCAGCGCGGCGTCGAGATCGCGCACGTAGTCGGCGTTGGCGCCGCTGGGACCCGTCGCCGCCACGACCTGCCCGGCGATCTCGGCCAGCGGGGCGGGACCGGCGTAGTTGCGGTTGCCCGGCCAGGCCTGGTACGTCACGCCGCGAACCCGTTCCGCCCCGTCCAACTCGAGCTCGATCTCCATGCGGACGTAGCCGCCCCGTTCCCGTACGTCCAGGTCGTCGAGGACCTTGTCCGTCCGGGCCTCGTCGAGCCGGTAGGCGACGCCCCAGCACCGGTCCTCCGGCGACGGCGCCAGGGTGACGACCCGGCCGGGCCGCCACGGTTCGCCGCGGTGGTCCGTCGACCACTGCCAGAAGCGCCGCGCCCAACCCCGCAGAAGCGCGTGCCGGCGTTCGACGAACGGAATGTCCGGCCGGAAGATCAGCGAGCCGTAGCCGAAGATCCACAGCGGACGCGGTCCATTCACGGCGGGCGATTGTAGCCGGCAACCCGCCGGGAATCGCCGTGATAACTTGCGCGGCCCGCTACGATCCTCTGTCGCCGCCATGCGCCATCTCTTCGTCATCGATCCGATCGAGCGTCTGGATCCCGAGAAGGACACCACGATCGCGTTCCTGCGCGAGGCGGACAGCCGCGGCCACGACCTCGCGGTGTGCACCATCGACACGCTGGAGCTCGGGCCGTACGGCCGACCTCAGGCGGAAGCCATCCACGCCCGGACCGTCGACTCCGGCGCGGGCGGCGCCTGGTACGAGGTCGGGACCGGCCGGACCGCCTTCCTGGACGAGTTCGACGTGGTCTGGATGCGCAAGGACCCTCCGTTCGACATGTCCTTCTACTACGCCACGCACCTGCTCTCGATGGTGGCCGACAGCACCCTGGTCGTGAACGACCCGCTGGCGCTGCGGGACGCGAACGAGAAACTGTTCGCGCTCCGCTTCCCCGCCGTGTGCCCGCCCGCGCGAGTGAGCCGGCGCATCCGGGAGCTGCTCGCGTTCCAGGACGAGATGGGCGGCGAGATGATCGTCAAACCTCTCGACGGCGCCGGCGGCGAAGGCATCTTCCACCTCAAGGCCGGCGACCGGAACACCAGCGCCATCCTCGAGGCGGCCACCGCGCACGAGAGCCGCTACATCATGGCGCAGCGCTACCTGCCTGAGATCCGGCAGGGCGACAAGCGCGTGATCCTGGTCGAAGGCGAAGCGCTCGGCGCGGTGCTGCGCGTTCCCGCCGAGGGCGAATCGCGGGCCAACTTCCACGTCGGCGGCCAGGCTGCCGCCACGGAGGTCGACGACCGGGACCGCGAGATCGCCGCCGCCGTCGGCCCTGAACTGGTCCGGCTGGGCATCGTCTTTGCCGGCATCGACGTGATCGGCGGCTGGCTGACCGAGGTGAATGTCACCAGCCCCACCGGTCTGCGCGAGATCGCCGACCTTGGCGGTCCGCGCCTCGAGATCGATGTGCTCGACGCGGTCGAGCGCCGGCGCGGCAGCGGCTAAGGCGCGGGCATCCGCGGCAGCCGGACTCGGGGGCCGCATCACCTCAGCGTCACGAACTCCTCGGCCGAGGTCGGGTGGATTGCCATCGCGGCGTCGAAATCGCTCTTCGTGGCGCCCATCTTCACCGCCACCGCGAGGCCCTGGATGATCTCGGGCGCATCGGCGCCGAGCATGTGGGCGCCGAGGACCTTCTCGCTGGAGCGGTCAACGATCAGCTTGACCAGGGTCCGCTCCTGATTGTCGGTCAAGGTCAGCTTGAGCGGCCGGAATCGGCTGCGGTAGACATCGACCTCGCCGTACCGCGCTCTCGCCTCTTCCTCGGTCAGGCCGACCGCGGCCAGGGCCGGTTGGCTGAAGACGGCGGTGGCAACGGTCTGGTGGTCCACGGCCGTCGGCGCCCCTGCGAACAGGGTCCGAGCCAGGCACATGCCCTCGTGGATGGCCACCGGGGTCAGGTTGAGACGATCCGTCACGTCGCCGATCGCCCAGATATTCGGCACGTTCGTGCGCGAGAACTCGTCGACCCGCACCGCGCCGTTCTCACGCAGGGCGACGCCGCAGTCCTCGAGCCCCAGCCCGAGGACCTCGGGCCTGCGGCCGGTCGCGAAGAGCGCCTCGCCGGACCGCAGCTCGCCTCCGCCTGTGAGCCGAAGCAGGAGACGGTCGCCTCCGCCCGACCCGCCGACTCCGTTGCCGGACGGCCCCGGCCCGATCCACTCGATCGCATCGACCTCGCAGCCGAACCGCAGGTCGATGCCGCGCGACCGCATCTCGTCGGCGAGATGGCGGCGAATCTCCTCGTCGAAGCCGCGCAGGAAGAGCTCGCCGCGGTAGATCAGGGTGACCTGGCACCCGAGCCCGGCCAGGATGCCGGCGAACTCGACGCCGATGTAGCCGCCCCCGACCACCGCGATGCGCTCCGGCAAACGCTTCAGATGAAAGGCCTGGTTCGAGGTGATGGCGTACTCGATGCCGGGGATCTGCGGCCGGTGAGGCCAGCTTCCGGTTGCCACCAGGATGTTCCTGGCGCCGACCTGGCGCCACATCCGGTTGCCGAGATCGATCTCCACCCTGTCCGGGTCGACCAGACGTGCCCTACCCTCGAAGAGTTCCACACCTGCGCCTTCGAGCAGGCCACGGTAGATCCCGTTCAGCCGCTCGATCTCGCGGTCCTTGTTGGCAATCAGCCGCGCCCAGTCGAAAGCGGGAGGTCCCGCGGTCCAGCCGAATCCAGAAGCTTCGCGGTAGTGGTCGGCAAATGCCGACGCGCAGACGAGGAGCTTCTTCGGCACGCAGCCAACGTTCACGCAGGTGCCCCCCAGGTCGCGCGCCTCGGCGATTGCCACCCGCGCGCCGTAGCCGGCCGCCATCCGGGCGGCGCGAACGCCGCCCGAGCCGGCGCCGATCACAAAGAGGTCGTAGTCGTAGTCCGTCATGGGCGTAACGGTAGACGATTTCCGCACCGACGAACGATGCGCCCGTAAACTCCGACCCGATGGTCGCGGAACGAAGCAGATCGAACACGGCGGGAATCGCCTCCTGGGCGCCGCGGGCCCTGGCCGGCGGCGCCTTGATGGGCCTGGCGAACCTGGTGCCCGGGATCAGCGGCGGCACGATGCTGCTGGCGGTCGGGATCTATCCCCGCTTCATCGAGGCAGTGGCGGACACGACCCGGCTGCGGCTCCGGCTTCAGCCGCTCCTGCTGCTGATCGTGGTGGCGGCATCCGGCGGGCTGGCCATCCTGCTGCTCGCCGGCACGCTGGGCGACCTGGTGGTTCACCACCAGTGGATCATGTACAGCGCCTTCATCGGCCTGACCCTGGGCGGCGTGCCCCTGGTGTGGCGGCTCGCCCAACCGGCCGGCCGCGCCGTGTGGGGCGGCGCCGCGGGCGGGTTCGCCGCCATGGCAGCCCTGGCTCTGCTGCAGAGCGATTCAACCGCCGCCGGCGCCAGCGACAGCGGGCCGCTCCTGCTCGCCGTCGCCGGAGCGGCCGGCGCCGCGGCCATGATCCTGCCGGGCCTGAGCGGCGGCTATCTGCTCCTCGTCCTCGGTCAGTACGTACCGATCCTCGGCGCCGTCGACGGGCTGCTGCAAGCCCTCAGGGACCGTGACGCCGGGGCCCTGGCCGAGGCAGCCGGCGTTCTGCTGCCGGTCGTGATCGGTATCGGCGTGGGTGCAACGGTGATCAGCAACGCGGTCCGTCTGGCCCTGCGCCGGTTCCGTCAGGCGACGCTGGGCGTGCTCCTCGGGCTCCTCCTCGGCGCGGTCGTCGGGCTCTGGCCCTTCGAGGGCTTCGCACCCACCGTGCTCCAAGCCACCTCCGCCCTGGGAATCGCCGGCGCCGGCTTCCTCCTGACCTGGACCATCAGCCGCGTGGGTTCCTCAACCTCCACCCAGAGCAAAAGCGCCCTCTGACATCGGCGCCGGCGAAGGCGCTCCGGCAAAACCGCAGACTGGCCCTGCGTTACAGTCCCCGCTCCTCTTTCGACTCAACTCCCGGAGCTCCCTGACGATGAACGACAGACCTTTCCTGCTTCGCGCAGCCACCTTCCTCTCTCTGGCAGCCTTCCTGCTGCTGGGACCGTCCAGCGCCCTCGCCGCCGACGGCCGCACCGTCATCCACGCGGGCGCCCTGGTCGACGTCGAAGCCGGCGAGGTCCTGGGCCAGCGCACGATCCTGGTCGAGGGCGGGACGATCGCCGCGGTCGAGGAAGGCTTCGTCGACCCGGAAGAGGGCGACAGCCTGATCGACCTCTCCGGACACACCGTGCTGCCCGGCCTGATGGACATGCACGTCCACCTGACGTCGCAGCAGTCAGGCGCCGCCTCCTACCTGGAGCGCTTCCAGGAAAGCCCGGCCGACGCGACCGTCAAGGCCCTGATCTACGCGGAGAGAACCCTCCTCGCCGGCTTCACGACCGTTCGCGATCTGGGCGGCGAAACGAGCGCGATCCTCGCGGTGCGCAACGCGATCAACCGGGGCGACATGCCCGGCCCCCGGATCTTCGCCGCCACGGCATCGCTCGCCACGACCGGCGGTCACGGCGATCGGACAAACGGCATGCGGGCCGACCTGCAGGGCGATCCCGGCCCCAGGGAGGGCATCGTCAACGGCATCGAGGACGCCCGCAAGGCGGTCCGGCAGCGCTACAAGGAAGGCGCCGACCTGATCAAGATCACCGCTACCGGCGGTGTCCTCAGTCTGGCCAAGAGCGGCCAGAACCCGCAGTTCACCGAGGAGGAGATCCGGGCCATCGTCGACACCGCTACGGACTACGGCTTCATGGTCGCGGCCCACGCCCACGGCGCGGAGGGCATGAAGCGCGCCATCCGGGCCGGCGTGACGACGATCGAACACGGCACCTACATGGACGAGGAGGCGTTCGAGCTCATGAAGGAGCACGGGACCTACTTCGTGCCCACGATCTCGGCCGGCAACTTCGTGGCCGAGAAGGCGGCGATTCCGGGCTACTTCCCCGAGATCATCCGCCCCAAGGCGGCGGCGATCGGACCCGTGATCCAGGACACCTTCGCCAAGGCGCACCGCGCGGGCGTACCGATCGCCTTCGGCACGGACTGCGGAGTCTGCCCGCACGGCAGCAACGCGCAGGAGTTCCTGTTCATGGTCGAAGGGGGCATGGCGCCGATGACGGCGATCCAGTCGGCCACAACCGTTACCGCGAAGATCCTCGGCATCTGGGACGAGACCGGTTCCGTCACGACCGGCAGGGCCGCCGACCTGATTGCGGTCGCGGGCGACCCGATCGCCGACGTGACGCAGCTTCAGGACGTCCGCTTCGTCATGCGCTCGGGGCGGGTCCACAAGTCGCCGGCCGACTGAGAACCGGCGGTCCGTGACGCTCCAACTCCAGGTTCTCGGCTGTGGCGACGCGTTCAGCAGCGGCGGCCGGCTGCACACCTGCTTCCTGCTCCGCGGCGAGACGGGCGACGGGCCGTTGCCGCCGACCCTGCTCGACTGCGGGGCAACCTCGCTTTCCGCGATGAAGGGCAGGTGTATCGAGCCGGCGACGATCCGCACCATTCTGATCACCCACCTGCACGGCGACCACTTCGGCGGCCTGCCGTTCCTGCTGTCGGACGCCCACTACCGCGCCCGGCGCGCCGAGCCCCTGACCCTGGCCGGCCCCCCCGGTCTCGCGAAGCGGCTCGCTCAGGCACAGGAAGCCCTCTACCCGTCCTCCACCAAGCGCGGACTCGCCTTCGAGCTCGAGATCGTGGAACTCCACGAACGACGGCCGGCCGACATCGGCGGCCTCAGGGTGACGCCGTTCGAGGTCGTCCACCCTTCCGGGGCGCCGAGCTACGCCCTGCGGATCGAGTACGGCGGCCGCGTACTGGCCTTCTCCGGCGACACGGAGTGGACGGAGGCATTGGTCGATGCCGCCGCCGGCGCCGACCTCTTCATCTGCGAATGCAACTCCTACGACCGGCCGATCCCGAACCACCTGAACTACCTGGAACTCATCGCCCAGAGGCGCCGGTTCGACTGCCGGCGGATGCTGCTCACGCACCTCGGTGAGGACATGCTGGACCGCCGCGGCCTCGAGATCGAAGCCCTGGTCGAAGGGCGCATCTACGAAGTCTGAGTACGGCTCGGCGTTCACGCCGCCGCTGCTACACTCCGCGTTCCAAAACAGACCCTCTCGTTCCAAGACAGACGTTCAGGAGCAGCAATGAACTTCGATTTCTCGGATGCCCAGAAGGCACTGAAGCAGCAGACACGGAACTTCCTCCGCGCCGCCTGCGACACCACCGTGCCTCGGCGCGTGCTGGAGAACGGGGACGAACCCTTCGCGCGCGATCTCTGGCAGCAGATCTGCGCCAACGAGTCGCCGGGGATCGCGATCCCCGAGGAGTACGGCGGCATCGGCTTCGGCTACCTCGAACTCTGCGTCGTCGCCGAGGAACTCGGCCGGGCCATCGCACCGGTGCCCTTCTCCTCCTCGGTCTACCTGGCCACCGAGGCCGTGCTCCTGGCGGGTTCCGAGGACCAGAAGCAGAGACTGCTTCCCAAGCTGGCCGCCGGCGAGGCGATCGGCACCTTCGCCCTCTCCGAGGGACCGGGGCAGGCCACGGAGGCGAACCTGCAGGCCACGCTCAAGGACGGGCGTCTGAGCGGAACGAAGCTGCCCGTGCCCGACGGCGATGTGGCCGACTTCTGCGTCGTCGTCGCCAGGGACGGCGGCGGCACGTCGCTGGCCATCGTCGATCTGGGCGGCGACGGTGTGTCGTGCGAACCGGTCGATACGCTCGATCCCTCACGCTCAAACGCCCGGATCACCTTCGACGGCGCCGAGGCCGAACTCCTGGGCGCGTCCGGTCAGGGCTGGGCGATCAAGGATCGCGTGTTCGATCGCGCCGCGGTGCTGTTCGCCATGGAGCAGCTCGGAGGCGCCGACGCCTGTCTGCAGATGGCGATCGGCTACGCCAAGGGCCGCTACGCCTTCGGCCGGCCGATCGGCTCCTTCCAGGCGATCAAGCACAAGCTCGCCGACATCTACATCAAGAACGAACTGGCACGGGCGAACTGCTACTACGGCGCCTGGGCCCTGTCGACCGACGCCCCCGAACTGCCGGTGGCGGCGGCAGCGGCGAGGGTGGCGGCGATCCAGGCCTTCCACTTCGCCTCGAAAGAGAACATCCAGACCCACGGCGGCATCGGTTTCACCTGGGAGTCGGACTGCCATCTCTACTACCGCCGTGCCAAGTTGCTGGCGCTCAGCATCGGCAGTGAACGGGTATGGAAGGACCGCTTGGTCTCCGGTCTGGAAGAGGAGGCCGCCTGATGGACTTCAACGACACCCCCGAACAGGCCGCATACCGCGCCGAGGTGCGCGCCTGGCTCAGCGCCAACGCCGAACCGCGCAAGGACCGCCCCAGCGTCAGCCGCAGGCTGGACGCCGAGGAAGGGCTCATCCTCGCCAAGAAGTGGCAGAACAAGAAGGCTGAGGCCGGTTACGCCTGCCGGCACTGGCAGGCCGAGCACGGCGGCCAGGGCCGGCCGATGATCGAGACGATCATCTATGACCAGGAGGAGGCCCAGTTCGACGTGCCGACCGGCTTCTTCAGCATCGGGCTCGGCATGTGCGGCCCGATCATGGCGAAGTACGCCACCGAGGAAGACCAGGCGCGCTACATCCCGCCGATGATCCGCGGCCAGGAGGTCTGGTGCCAGTTGTTCTCGGAGCCGGCGGCCGGTTCCGACGTCGCCGGGCTACGCACCCGCTGCCACCGCGACGGCGACGACTGGGTCGTCAACGGTCAGAAGGTCTGGACCTCGGGCGCCCACTACTCCGACTACGGCATCCTCGTCGCCCGCCACGACTCGTCCCTGCCCAAGCACAAGGGCCTGACCTTCTTCTTCATCGACATGAAGTCGCCCGGAATCGACGTCAAGCCGATCAAGCAGATCAACGGCGGTTCCAACTTCAACGAGGTCTTCTTCACCAACGTCCGGGTGCCGGACGCCCAGCGGCTCGGCGCGATCGGCGAAGGCTGGCAGGTCGCGATCGCGACCCTGATGAACGAACGCCTGGCCGTCGGCGACGCGCCTCCTCCGGACTTTCGCGAGGTGATGAACCTGGCCGCGAACTGCCTGCTCGACGGCCGGCCGGCCATCGACGACTCCGCCGTGCGCGAGAAGATCGCCGACTGGTACGTCGAGTCGATGGGCATGAAGCACACCAAGGCGCGCACGCTGACCGCCCTGTCCCAGGGCCGCATCCCCGGCCCTGAGAACTCCATCGGCAAGCTCGTCTCCGCCTCGAAGCTGCAGAACGTGGCCTCCTTCGGCGCCGACCTGATGGACATGGGCGGCGTGATCATCGACCCCTCCCTGATGCCGGCCTCCGCCCTCTTCCAGCAGTCCTACCTCTACTCCCCCGGCCTCCGCATCGCCGGCGGCACCGACGAGATCCTGCGCAACATCATCGCCGAACGCGTCCTCGGCCTCCCCGGCGAAATCCGCGTCGACCGCGACGTGCCCTACAACGACATCCCGACGGGGAGCTGATCGAGCGGCGGACCGGAGTCGGGCTCACGCGGTGGGCTCACCCGCCCTCTTCTCCGATCCCCTTGCCGGCTGGACGGCGGCGGAACGGCCGAGAGTTCGCGCGTCGGGCCGAGTCCTGCCGATGCCGGAACACCAGCTTTCGTCGGTAGCGGGCCTACGCCAGCGCTAGCAGATACTGAGAGGCCGAATCCGTCTAAGTCCTTGAGGCCTCGGTTACAGAGGCAGTATTGTCCTGCAAGGGGGAAGGAAGGACGTGAGTAGCCAGTCGCTTCAAGAGGTCAGCCGGGATCTCCGTCGAGAATCGCCCAGCATCAGGACCGAGGTCCACCGGATTGTCCACGAGGTCTTTCCCGGCCTGCGGTTCACAAACGTCTGGGTGCAGCCCGCCAGATCCTGGTACGGTGACGAAGTCGTCGACGTCTGGGCCATCTACGAGGGTGACGTTGAGGCCCAGGAACAGGCCGAGGGCCTGATCTCGTTCCGAAGAAGGGTCCGCGACCTGCTCTGGGACCAGGATCTGGAGGTGACTCCCAGCATCCACATGGTCACGCAGTCCGATGCGGGAGACTGGCGCCCTGAAGGCCTCTGATCTTCTCGTCTCCGCCGGGCAGAGCTAGGGACCCTCCCCTCCGATCCTCGGGAGGGCGGGTGAGCCCGACTCCGGGCACCGCGCAGCGGCGACTCCAGCTAGCTCTCGTTGGCGAGCTTGCGGAAGTACTCGTCGACGAGTTCGCGGTAGCCGGCGGGGACCTGGTCGGAGTTCCCCTGATAGACGCGTTCGGTGTCGGCGCCGCGCAGGTCGCGCCACAGACGGTATTCGAACTGCCGGAGCCCTTCGACGATGTCGCGGCGGAGGGACTCGAGGGCGAGGGGATCCCGGTTGAGCCCGAGCAGGTTCAGATCGCCCATCTGGCGCAGGACCTGATCCAGATCGGAGGTGTCCATCCGCTCGCGCCGGAGCTCGCCTCTCAAGGCCTCGAGGTCCTGCTGCCGCTGCTGCAACTCGCGATCGAACTGGCGCAGGTCCTCGGCGCTGAAGGTGCCGGGCTGGTAGTAGCCCCCGGAACTCGATCCGTTCTGGTTGGGACGACCCCAGTCCCTGGCGCCACCTTGCTGGTTACGAGCGCCGCCACCCTCTGAGGGACTACCCGGCTGACCGCCCTGCTGCTGGCCGCCTTGTTGGTCACCGCCTGGTTGCTCGCCGCCCTGCTGCTCACCGCCCTGCTGCTCACCGCCCTGCTGTTCACCGCCCTGCTGTTCGCCCTGCCTCCCGGGACGCTGGCCGAGCCTGGCGCCCGCCTCGGCCCGGTCGCGCAGACGAGCCTCGAATGAAGACAGGTTCTCCACCAGATCGCGGGTCTGCTCGAGCATCCGGTCCTGGCGGCCGCCTCCCCCTTCGCCGACGCTCTCCCGTGCTTCGGCGATCCGCTCGGTCACCTCGTCGATGTCCTGGCGGATCTGACCCTCGAACAGGCGCGCGAACTCCGCGTCACGGCCGGCCAGCACACCCTTGGAGTAGCGAATCTTCTCCTTCAACTGTTCGTCCCGAATCACCTCCGCCGACGCCTGCAGCTTGCGCGCCACCTCCGGCTGCTCGTCGCGGGCGCTCCTCGTCATCCGGTTGAGCTGGGCCTCGAGGCCGCCCACCTCATCGGTCAGGCGGTCCTTGCGCTCCATGATCCGCTCGATCAGTTCCGAACGCTCTTGCGCCGTGAGATCGCTCCGTCGCCGGCCGTCCTCGCCCTCCTGACCCGCCAGCTCTTCGACCTGGTCCTCGATCCGGCTCTGCATCTGCGATACGCGCTCGGCGCGCTGCTGCAGTTCTTCCATATCCCGACCGAGCTGCTGGCGTTGGTTGCGGTCCAGCAGACGGCGCGCGTCGCGCAACTTGTCCAGGGCGGCGATCCCCTGGGCGCCGGCACTCGACTGGGAACTGGAGGCGCCGGCCTGTGAACGCTGCATCTGCTCGACGGCCTCCTGCAACGCCTGGGTCGTCTGCTGGAGTTCCGAACGCTTCTGCTCGCGCGCCAATCGTTCCAGCCGCCGCGCCAACTCCTCGGTCTCGTCGATCAGTTGCTGCTGACTGCCACCGCCGCCGCCGCCCTGCTGCTGGCGGCCGCGCAGCCGGCTCTGGCGTTCGTTCTCACGCTGCTGGCGGCGGGCCAGCTCGCGCAGCTTCTGCATCAGTTCGTCGATCTCGGCCTGCGCCTGCTCGGCTTCGCCCCGTTGCACCGTCTCGTACTGATTGCGCAGCTTGTCGAGCTCCAGTTCGAAGAGATCGGCGAGGTCCTCCGATAGCTGCTGGTTGCCGCCGCCGCCACCGCCGCCGCCCTGCTGGAACGAAACCGTCAGTTCGCGGAACGTCGATTCCGCACGCTGCAGCGACGCCAGGGCCTGCTTCTCCACCGTCATCGCCTCGGCCGGCAGCTCCGCCTCGAGCTTCCTCTGAGCGACCGTCATCTCGGTACCGGCCTGCTGAAGGAACTCGATGATCTGGGAGAACTCCTCGTCCTCGCGCAACTGCTGGCCGCGGTTGCCCATTCGCGTGATCAGCGATCCCACCTGCTCCCGCAGCCGTCCCTGCATCAGGGCGATCGTGGTCAGGTTCTCGGACATCTCCTTGCCTGTGTACTCGTCCGCGTCCCTGACCAGCCGGAAGGTGGCCGAGATGATCATCTTCTGCTGCAGCGACAGCGTGTTGTCGAAACCGCCATCGCCACCCATGCCGCCGCCACCGCCCTGTTCGGCCCGCTTGTAGTTCCGATCGAAGGGCCTGATCTCCAGGAAGTAGATGTCGCTGATCACGGGCTTCGGGCGCCCGCGATCCCAGGCTTCGGCGTAGTAGGAGATCGAGTCGCCGATCCCGAGATCCATCTCTTCCAGGAAGAGCGTATGCCCGGCGCTGACCTTCTTCATCGAGGAGCGGCTGTCCAACAGGTTCAGCGAGATCTCCTCGCCGCCGTTCACCGCGTACCGTATGCCCAGCCGACTCACACCGTAGTCGTCCTCGGCTTCCACCTGGGCGAACACTTCATCCACCAGGGTCACCTGGATATCCCGACCGGGATTGATGAAACGAACGATCGGCGGCTGATCCTCGAGCGCGGTGATCATGTACTCCGCCGAAGCCCGGTGCCACCGGCCCTCGTCGTCCATCAACTCGATGCGGTAGTACGTGTTGCCGCCGATCGTGTAGGCGGCCGACAGTCTTCCGTCTCCGGAACTGAGGTCGATCGGCGCCTCGTCCTCGATCAGGAGCCTTCCTTCCGGCACTTCGAAGATCGGCAGGATGCTGAACAGGACCTCCGTACCCTCGAGCACGGCGATGTCTCCGCCGTCCTCGACCGTCCGGTCGGACAGACCGCTGTACTCAGGGAACCTGTACTCCAGGTCGATCTGCTCCACGTAGGGCAGATCCTTGACCCGGATGCGGTAGATCGACGAGCGCACGCCGGACGCGTCGACGTAGTAGTCCGTGTCCGCGCGCAGGTTCAGGGCAATGAAGTCGTGGGTGGCCCGCACATCGCCGATCATCAGCTCAGCGTCGAGGTCGGTCTCGGCGTTGACGCGGTTCATGGGCCACTGCCGCCAATCGCCCTGCGCGTCGCCGTTCGCATCCAATGGGCGGAGTCCGACCTCGACGCGCTCCGGATCGAAACCCAGCACGGCCGCGCTGATCAACTGGTCCGATCCACGCGCCACGGTCACGTTGCCGGGCCCCACCCGCAACTGGTAGGGATTGTCCGCCGCAGCCGCCCGCCAGGGCGCGAACAGCAGCATGGCGCCGTGTTGCAGGAAGGCGGGGCTGAGCAGGACCGCGACCATGCCGGCGCCCGCCACGCCCGCCAGGGCGGCCGAGAAGCGGCGGAGCGATCCACGCTCGATCCGGGAGGCAAAGCCGCTGTTCTGGCAGCGCTCGATCGCTTCTTCCAGGACCCGCCGCTGGAGTTCGGGCGATACCCGCTCCGTATCGCGGGGCGAATCCTGCTGCACCGGTCCGAGCTCAACCGCGCTCAGGACGGAGGCCTTGAGCGTCGGTTCGTGCTCTTCAACGTAGAGCGCCACCTGCTGCTTGGACACCCGCTGAACCAGGGGCGCCACCAGCAGCCGGACGGCAAGCGCGATCACGGCCAGGTAGGTGAGCCATCGGAAAACAGCGACCGCCCGCTCGCTGTAGAGGAAGTAGTCCATGCCCCACACGGACATCGCGAAGGCGGCGAATCCGGCCACCGTCAGCATGACGAAGCCGCGCAAGGCCACCTTCACGCGCCAGCGCGCGCGCACACGCCGGATGACGCTCATCAGCTCGCCGTAGGTCGGGTCGTAGATGGGATCGAAGCTGGCTGCCATCACGTCTCCTCGCCGGTGGGACTCCATGCTGTCACGATCGGCGCCGCGGCCGCCCGCCGGCGGTTGCCGAACAGGCCCTCCGCCGCCAGGACCGCCGCCGCCGCGGCGATCAGATACCACCAGAGGCGCTGCCGCCGCTCCCGCTCCTCGGGCGTCAGCGCGCTCTTGAGGTCGGCCGCTGCGTCTTCAGCCGGTTCCGGTCTGATGCGGGACATGAACTCGTCGAGGTCCAGTGCGCCCAGGTCCGACTCCAACACCGGCACGTTGGCCGCAAGCGTCAGACGCTCGGCTGTGACGTCCGCCCGCACTTCGCGAAAGTGGTAGAAGCCCGGCTCCTCCACGTCGAGTAGAAGGTCGCCTCCACCTGTGCCGAGGCGGCGCTCGCTGCCGGACGGAGCGACCGAGATGTAGCCGTCACCCTCGCTTTCCGCCGGTCCGGGCAACTCGACGGAGGCGACGTCGCCGACGCGGTACCACGAACGGGGCAACGAGTAGCCGGCCAGGTACTGCACCGAGCGATGCATGAAGGGAAGGAACACGGCCTGGACTGGCAGAGTGTTCCAGAACGTGTCGAACGACGTGGGCAACACCAGGACGCGCCCGCCCGCTGCGTCGACGGCCTTGGAGACCTCGTCCTCCGACACCGCGGGCATCAGGTCGAGCAGAGCCGGCGAACCGTCGTCGAAAAGGGCGATCGCGACCGCACCTTCGGGTACCTCCAGCCGGTGGTAGCGGAAGAACGACGCCGATGAGAAGTCGCCGCTCCGCGCCGCGGCGAAGACGTCGAAGACCGGGTGGCCGGTGTCGAACCAGGCCAGGGAACCGGGCGTGCCGGACAGCCGGTCCACCTGCTGCGAGCTTTCGACCCCGAACTCCCCGAGCAGAGCCGAAGTCGAGTTCAGGCCGCGCTCGACCCCGAGCAGCAGGCCGCCGCCTTCGCGGACGAAGCGGACGACCGCCGCGACGGCCGCGGAGGGGAGCTGCTGCGCCGCGTCGTTGATCACGACGACGGACTTGCCTTCCAGCATCGTCGGCTCAAGACCGGAAGCCTGGACTCTGTTCACCCTCAGGAACGGACGGCGGCCCAGCGACAGCGCCTCCTCGAGGTAGCGACCGCGGCGCCGGTCACCCCCGGGCCCGATGACCAGCACACCGACCTCGTGCGCGGGAGACAGCACGAAGTGGAACTCGTTGTCGGTATCGAGAGCGTCTTCGCGGAGCCGCACGGTGCCCCGGGTCGTGCGCTCCCGCTCCAGAACCTCGGGCGAGAAATTGACCATCGTCGACGAGTCGAGGAGCAACTCCACGGCCCGGGTCTGGATGACCTCGCCGTCGAAGAGCAGGTCGACTTCCGCCCGCAGAGGCCCGGCCGCTCCATCCTCCTCGGCTGCTCCGGCGACACCCTGATAGCTGACGCGGGCCGCGATGCCGACCCGTTCCCGGTCGCCCCCTCCCGGTCCACTGGGAGACACGCGGGAGTGATCGAGTACCACGTCGGTGACGGCGGCATTGCCCCGGTCCTCCGTATCGGAACGGACATCGACAAGGCGCAGTTCGACGCCCTGGGGCAACGACGCCACGTTGTCGGCCGCCCAGGACGAACGCTGGAAGTCGCTGACGATCACCAGTTCCCGCACGGCGGGGCTTCCCGCATCCGCGAGCACCCCCCGCGCCACCTGAATCGCGGGCAGCAGGGACGTGGCGCGGGGAACGAGCTCCGCCTCCCTCGCCAGCGTCGCCAGCAGGGAGCGGTCCGCCGTCGGCGCGCTCACCATCTCCGCGTGGTCCGAGTACAGGATCAGGGCGCCGCGATCTCCCGCACCCAACCCGTCGAACGCCGCGGCCGCGGCCGTGGTGGCCCGCTGCCACCTGCCGCCGAAGCCCATGCTGAAGGAGTTGTCCAGCAGCACGACGGTCAGCCGGTTGGCGGCGGCCGCGTTGGCCGCTGCGTCGCCCTGAAACAGGGGTCGTGCAAAGGCCACCGCCAGGAGCGCCAGCGCCAGGCAGCGCAGAGCCAGAAGCAGAAGATCGCGCAGGCGGCGGCGGCGAACGGAGCGATACGGCGCCCTGGAGATGAACATCAGGGATGGGAAAGCGACCACCTGACTCCGGTGACGCAGACGCATGTGGATGAGCACCGGCACCGCGACCGCGGCCAGACCGAGCAGGAAGAGAGGCGCCAGCAGACCCATGGTTCCCTACCTCGCCCTCATCGCGTACAGGCGCGCCGAGAGGTAGCTGTACAGCGCCGTGTCCAGGGGTTGCGACGTGTCGACCAGCGTGTAGTCGATGTCGGCCTCGACCAGGGAGCGCTCGAGGGTCTGCGTGTGCTCGCGAATCAGGTCCAGGTACTGATCCCGGAGCACGTCCGGCATCACCGCCTGCCGTGTGCCCGTCTCCAGATCGCGCAGGTCCAGTTCGCCCTCGAAGTCGAAGCGGAGTTCCGCGGGATCGAGCAGGTGGAAGAGGATGACGTCGTTGCCCTTGTGCCGGAACCCCGCCGCAGCCTTGATCACCGTTTCGGGGTCCTCGTAGAAGTCCGAGATGAGGACCACCATGCTGCGACGGCGCACCGAGTTCACGATTTCGAGCAGCGGTTCGCGCAGGCTGCCTCCGCCGCCCGGCTCGATGCGGTCGATCGTGTGCAGAGCGACCTGGAGGTGCTTGGCGGCGGGTGGAACGAAGTCGACGATCGCGCTGTCGAAGGTCACCAGGCCGATGCGGTCCTTCTGCTTGGACGCGAAGTAACCCAGACACGCCGCGAGGTAGCGCCCGTAGTCCAGCTTGGTCAGCGCCCCGGTGCCGAAGTCCATCGAGCGGGAGACGTCGAGCGCGATCATCAGGCTGGTGTTCGTGTCCGCCTCGAACTCCTTGACGTAGAAGCGGTCCGTGCGGCAGAAGAGCTTCCAGTCGACGCGACGGATGTCGTCGCCGGGCTGGTAGGCGCGGTACTCGGCGAAGTCCATCGAACGCCCCAGAAACGGCGAGCGGTGCAGACCGCTGATGAAGCCCTCGACCACCGTCTTGGCGAGCAGGTCCAGACTGCTGATCCGACTCAGCGTCTGGGTGTCGACGAACCGCCCGTAGCTCACGCCGTCACCGTCCGTCAGCTCATGCCGCTCGCGGTCACCGGCGCGAGTTCCAGCAGACGGGAAACGATCTCGTCGGTGGTGACCCGCTCCGACTCGGCGTGGAAGTTGGTCAGGATGCGGTGGCGCATGACCGGCCCGGCCAGGGACCGGACGTCCTCGTGCGCGACGTGGTAGCGGCCGTCCATCAACGCCTTTGCCTTGGCGCCGAGAACCATGAACTGGGCCGCGCGCACACTCGCGCCGTACTGAACCCACTTGTTCACGAAGTCGGGCGCCTCGGGGTTGCCGGGCCGCGTCATGCGAACCAGGTGGACGGCGTAGCGGAGAATCGGATCGGCGATCGGCACCCGCCGCACCAGGCGGTGGAATGCGCGCAGATCGGCGCCTGTCACGTGGGTTTCCAGCGTGAACTCGCGCACGGTCGTCGTCGCGTCGACGATCTCCATCTCCTCGTCCTCGTCCAGATGGTCGATGACGATGTTGAACATGAAGCGGTCGAGCTGAGCCTCCGGCAGCGGGTAGGTCCCCTCCAGCTCGATCGGATTCTGGGTCGCGAAGACGAAGAACGGTTCCTTCAGGTCGTAGGTCCGCCCCTGCACCGTGACCCGGTGCTCCTGCATCGCCTCGAGCAGCGCCGCCTGGGTCTTGGGCGGCGTCCGGTTGATCTCGTCCGCGAGCAAGATCTGGGCGAAGATCGGGCCCGGCATGAAGACCATCTCCCGCCTGCCCGTGTCCTGATCCTCCTGGATGATGTCGGTGCCGGTGATGTCGCTCGGCATGAGGTCCGGCGTGAACTGGATGCGGCTGAACTCGAGGTCCAGGATCTCCGCCACGGTCTGGACGATGAGAGTCTTCGCCAGGCCCGGAACGCCGGTCAGGATGCTGTTGCCGCCCACGAACAGGGTCATCAGGACCTGCCCCAGCACCTCCTCCTGACCGACGATCTGCTTGGCGAGCTGCGTCAGGATCTGCTCCCTGCCCACCGCCAACCGCGCCGCCAGCTCGATGTCGCTCTCGCTGGTCAAGCCCTGGGCGCTCGGCGCGCCGGCGGCCGCGTGTTCCTGAGTGTCGTTCATCGAGTTCTCCATCGTTCGGGGGGTATTGAAAGGCTCCGTCGGATTCCGAGGACGCCTCAGTGAGTCATGCCGTAGATGAGGTAGTTGACGCCCAGCTTGAAACCCTTCTGGGTCACATCCACCGGGTAGATGGCGTACTCCGACCATTCCCAGAAGTCGCCGATGTCCATGTTGTAGTTGATGGCGACCATCAGCCGCCGGGTCGGGTCGTTGTCCTCGAAGACACCGTAGATCTTGCCGTGCACCGGGTAGACGTTCGGCAGGTCGAGGTCGAAGTCGAGGTCCTCGAGGCGGAAGAAGGCTCGAAAGACCGGGTGATCGATCGTCATCGGGACCAGTTCGTATCCGGGCAGCAGCCGGCCCATCTGCCGCTCGAAGTTCTCCCACTGCAGGGGGTAGCCGCGCACGTCGAAGAAGTCGTCGATGAGCAGGAAGCCGCCCTTGAACAGGTACGAGCGGAGGTTGGCCAGTTCCTCCTCGGTCGGGTTCCAGAATCCCGGCTCGCAGAGATAGGCCCAGGGATGCTCGAAGAGCCGCGGATCGGTCAGCTCCAGCACGTTGCTGCCGCCCGTGAACACGTCGATATGGGTCATTTCGTCGACGATGCGGGTGAAGTTCTCCTCCGCCATCGGATAGTCGTGGTTCCACTTCAGATCCAGACCCCACATGAACGGTCCGCCGTCCCAGCGGGTCGGCTCGAACTTGATCCGGGCGAAGGTGAAGCCGCCCGAGTAGGGGTACGACGGCGTCTCCACCTTGGGGGCCCGCCAGAAGTCGTCGCGGGCGAAGAGCGCGCCGCTAAGCCCGACGAGCACGACGAGACCGGCGAGTGCGCCACCGCGACCGCTCCGGAAACGGATCACGAGCCCTTCCCCACCAGGTCGAGCAGGAGTTCCTGCGCCGGGTCGTACCCGGGCGCCACCTCGAGCGCTCGCAGCACGGTCCGGCGAGCACGCTCGGGCTGGCCGGCGTCACGCTGCGCCAGCGCCAGCTCGTAGAGCGCGGCCGCGCGATCGGGCGGGTCGAGAGCGACCAGGGCCCCGCGTTCGCGCACCGCAAGCCCGAAGCGCTCGGAAGCGGCGGCGAGTTCGGCGAGACGGTGGTGCACGTCGAGATCGTACGGCGAGATGTAGAGCGACCGCTCCAGGATCTCGGCCTCCTCCTCGGCGCGGCCGGCGCCGGCGAGCAGCTCGGCAAGAGCCAGGTGCTCATCCCAGGCCGTCTCGTTGCTTGCCACCAACGTCATGAGCGCCTCGATCGCCTCCTCCTCGCGTTCCTGCTGCCGGTAGATTTCGGCCAGCAGAGTGTAGGCGTTTCCGGACCCGACGTACTCCGGGAACAGGGCGCGACCGCGCCGCAGCGGCTCTTCCGCCTCGGCGAAGCGCTCCTCCCGGAACAGGGCGTAGCCGTACGTCATCTGGATTCTGAAGTCGTCCGGGTTTTCCTTCGCTGCCAGCGTCAACTGCTCGAGATTCGGCTCGCGGTTCTCGAACGGGTTCCGTGTCGGCGCGCGGGACGGTCCGCCCTCGCCGGATTCCTGCTCCTCCTCGCTGGAGCTCGGCGGAGCATCGCCGAGCGCCGCCACGGCAGAGCCGAAGCGCGCGCGGAGATGGCCGAAGAACCCCTCGTCGAAGTCTTCGAGAGAGAGGGACATCGCCTCCTCGAACACTTCCTCCGTGCTCCTGCCGTCGCGATAGCCCGCGAGCATCGTGAGAATCGCATCGAAGCCGTAGTTCTCCTCGATCCAGTCGCAGATCAGGGAAGCCTGAAAGTAGGACAGCGCGATCTGGTTCGGAAACTTGGGCCGCACGAAGCCGTCGTTGATCTCGGCGATGCCGAGCAGCTCGTCGTCGCGCAGCGCGGTGAGGAAGCCCACCTGCACGTCGTCACCCCATCCGGGCCGCGCCCGCCGCTCCTCGAACACGGACAGACCCTCGGTCAACCAGCGCGGGATCTTCGCGTCGGTGACGAGCAGGGTGAACGTGTGGGCGATCTCGTGCCAGAGGGTGCCGCCCCAGTTGAAGTGGCCGACCTGACGTGCCGACGGCGAGTCGAGAGCGAGCACCGGGCCGAAGCACACGCCGAGAGCGCCGAGACCGGCCAACCCCACGGTGCGAACCGAGAAGTCGGCGTGCGACGGATAGACCTCCACCCGGATCGGCGCCGGAGGCTCGAAGCGGTAGCGCTCGGAGAGCGCCGCCCAGGCCTCCTCCGCCAGTTCGACCATGTAGGGGGCCAGCAGGTCGGCCTCGCGGTCGTGGATGTGGAACTCGAAGTGCTCGCTCTCGACCTTCCGGTAGTCGCCGAACGTGTCGAGCAGGTCGAGCGTGTTCTTGGTCCAGACGTTGTAGGGGTCGCCCGCGAAGGAGGTTTCAAGAGCGGCGCGTCCGGCCTCGATATCGCCCAGCCGGAGTTGGTTCATGCCCAGCAATCCGTAACCGCGCCAGGACTTCGGATCGATGCGCACCGCCTCGGCGGCGAAGTCGCGCGCCTGCGGGTAGAGCCGGTTGTCCCTGCTGGCATCGGCCAGGTCGTTGAACAGATCGGCGTAGCGGGGGTTGTCGGCCAGCACATCGTCGCGGAGACGCGCGAAGTCCTCGCCGCGCCCCTCGAGGACCGCCGCCGCCGCCAGCAGAGTCCGGGCTGTGAGCGAACCCGGATCGACCTCCAGCGCCTTCTCGGCCTCCTCCAGCGCCTCCCCGAACCGCTCCGCCTGAAAGCGGAGCCGAGCCTGAAACACCCGCGCCGGAATCAGGTTCGGGTTGACCTCCAGGGCCGAGTCGAGGACGCCCTGGGCCCGAGGATCGCCGTCGAACCGCATCGTTCGCGCCATCGCCAGCAGCGCCTCCGGATGGCGTGGATTGGACCGCAGCACATCGGCCAACGACGAACGCGCCTGACTGCTGTCGTACTTCTCGAGGAACAGCTCGCCGATCCGGATGCGAGGCGCCGGCCAGGAGGGAGCGAGCGCCACCGCCTCGTCGTAGGCGCGCAGCGCGTCCTTGAACAGCTCCGGATCGTCGCGCCCCAGCAACTGGCAGGCCTGCCCCACCGCCACGAGTTCCTCGGCCGTGTCGGCGGCGCCGCGGTTGTAGGCGTCGATCATCTCGTAGAAGCCGGCCGTCGCCTCATCGATCTCTCCCCGGTCCCAGGCAAGCCGCGCGAGTTCGAACGAAGCGAGAAGCGCGTCGGCGCCCCGGGCAGCCCGGGCCTCCTCGAAGGAACGCCGGGCCTCCTCCCGATCGCCGCCAAGGAGCGCGACCCTGCCCCGCAGCACCCCGAGACCGAGAGCCTGCGCGTCGACGCCCTCGAACGCTGCGGCCGCCTCGTCGTAGCGCCCGGTCGAGGTCAGCGCCTCCACGCGCAGCCTCAACGCCCGCGGATCGCCCGCCTCGTCGGCCCGCGCGTCGAGCTGCTCCACCGCTTCGTCGTAGCGGCCGGTCAGGATCCACTGATCGATGTCGTCCAGCGACACCGGCTCGTCCTGAGCCGCGACGGCTCTCGGAGACCAGGCGGCCACCGCCAGAACGACGGCCACCGGTCCGATCCACCGGCGGATGGAATCGAAACGCGCACTCATCGCTCCGGCGCCCCGTTCGCCCCGTCGGAACCGTCGTCTTCTCCGTCTCCGTCCGCCCCGGCCGCCCCCAGCTCCCGGTCGACCAGGGCCAGTTCGACCATCAGATCCTGGAGTTCGCTCAAGTAGACCTCCTCGTCGAGCGTCTCCCGCTGCAGCCGGAGTGCGTCGATCCGGCGCTCGATCTCGCCGCGCCGCCGGACGAGTTCCCGGCTCTCCTCGGTCAGTGCCTGAGGAAGCGCTTCCTCGCCGAGGAGAACGAGACTCGCAAGCCTCCCGTCGACCGGCTTGGAGGCATCGACGCCGGCCGGTTCCAGGCTTCCCTCACCGTCGCCGTTGTCTTCGAGGAGCGCGTGTTCGGTGCGGATCTGTCCTGCCTGCCGGTAGTAGCGCTCAACCTCGCGCTGAGCGAATTCGAACGCCTCGAGGGCGGACGTGCGCCCGTCCTTGTTCCCGTCTCCCGCGGCGCCGTCGAAGGCCTCGGCGATGTAGCCGCCGAAGAGCGCCTCGTTGCCCTGCGCGCCGGATCTGGTGGCGGTGATCACCACCCGTCCCTCCTTCGCCAGCGGTCCGATGAAGCCGCCGGATGCGGAACTCGCGTTGATGAACACCAGGCGCCGGTCCGTGAGCGGCTCGAGCGCGGCGGCGTACTGCTCGGCCACCAGATCCCGCCCCGGCAGATTGAATCGCGGCGGGCCCGCCGAGCCGCTGCCGTGCCCGAAGAGCAGGATCCACACATCGTCACCGGCGCTCGACCGCTTGCTGAGCGCTTCGATCTCCGCGAGCAGGTTCTCGCCCGTCGAACGGGCCCGGATCCGCTCCGGATCGAGATCCGGACGTTCGCCGAGGTAGACCACGTTGTCCTCGCTCAGGCCCGCCTCGAGCGCGGCTTCCACCACCCGCGTCGCCCAGGCGTGGAAGCGCTCGGTGTAGACCTGCTCGCCGCCAACCCCGGTCACCACCAGGAGGTGGCTCTCGGCGCCGAGCGGGGCGACGGCAAGCGAGCCCGCGAGTGCCGCCGCCGCCAGCAGAAGCACGGAGGGCCTGCGGCGACTCACGCCATCCCCAGGCGGCGACGAACCGCCCACTCCCCGCCCAAAAAGGCGACCAGCAGCAGGAACAGGACCGGCATGTCCCAGAGATCCCGCGTCTCACGCACCGTTGTGCCTTCGCGGCTGACCGAGAGGTCCTCGACCAGACTGTCCATCTCATCCAACTCGTACTGCCGGCCACCGGTCTCGCGGGCGATCCTCCGCAACACCGAGTCCCGGCGAGCGGCGCCGAAGAGCTCCTCGTTCAGTGTGTCGACCGCAAAGCGCGACACCGCGACACCGAGCAGTTCGCCCTCCGACTGCGCGTCGACCTCGACCCGGTACTGACCGCGCTCGCCGGCCACGAAGGCGCCGACGAACTCGCCGTCGCGCTCCACCGACCAGTCGAGCGGCACTTCGACCTCCTCGCCGGACGGCATCTCGATCACTGCTGTGACCTGGGCCCGATTCACCTCCCGGAAGGCCGCATCGCGCACCATGGCGCGCAGCGTCACCGTGCTGCCGGGCTCGAACCGGTCCCCGTCCGTCTCGACCTCGACGCGGTCCGGCACGTAGGACACCAGCCAGCGCAGAATCTGCCGCCAGAGCCGTTCGTGGGTTTGGTCCTCGAGCGGGATCTCGGCGCTCATCTGCCAGTGCCAGGAGTCGTGCGGCGTGAAGGCGATCGCCCGACCGCGACCAATCCGGTGATACGCCAGGGCGATCAGCGGATCGCGCATCATGGGAGTCTCCGCTCTGAGCAACGCGGTGGCGCCGGCCTTCAGTTCGGTCGTCCGCTGGTAGGCGGAGAGTCGCGGCAAGGTCGACCAGACTTCGTTGGACTCGGTCCGGTCGTCGCGCAGCAGCATTGCGGGGTGGGCGCTTCCCTGGGCCGTCAACTCCAGTTGCAGGTCGTAGATCAGTTCCGGGCGGTCTTCTCCCGCCGGCGGTTCGTAGAGGACGAGCGGCGACAGCTCGGCGATCGGCGTACCGGCGAAGCCCCCTTCAGAGAACGACCTGTGGGTACCGAGCAGCAGCACGCCGCCGCCGCGCTGGGCGGCGAAATCGACCACCATCCGCATCTGGTCGTGGGTGAAGAAGCTCGCCTCCATGCTGCCCAGAATGATGCCCTGATACTCGAACAGATCCTCGCGGCGGGTCGGAAAACCGTCGAAGCGCTTCGTGTCCTCATCGAAGTTGATGCCGTAGAACTTGTTCGCCGCCTGGCGCGTCATGGACACGAGGTGGAGATTCTCGTCGAACTGGACCGCCCGCCGCAGGAACCTTGACTCGTGTCGCGGTTCGCCCTCGAAGAAGAAGATCTTCTTCTTCCTGTTCGTCACCTCGACCAGGGCGATCCGCTCGTTGTTCAGGGTCAGTTCCTCACCCGGCTGGCCGGCGACCCGAAAGCGGAACTCCCGCGCCCCCTCATCGCTGGCGGCGAACATCACCCGGGCCGTGACCGCCGAACTCCGGCGTGGAAAGGTCACCGGCTGCATGTTCACGATCCGTCCGTCGTCCTCGACTTCGAGGTTCACGCTGCGGCCCCCGAAGCCGGTCTGACTCAACGTGACCTCGACCTCCACGGTTGATCCTTCGAGCACCCGCCGCGGCGCGACCACCCGGGACACCTCGATGTCCTTCTCCAGGCGTGGCCGCCCGAGGCCGATCGTGTGCACCGGCGTCCCGGCGGCCTTGAGCGCCAGCAGGGCGTCACCGAGCTCGGCCGGTGCGGAGTCGGCGCCGTCGGAGACCAGGACGAGGCCCGCCAGCGGCAGGCCCGCCAGTTCGTCCGAGGCCGCGCTCAGAGCCTCGCCGATGCGGCTGTCAGAGCGGTCGAACCGGAGCTGATCGATGGACTCGATCCGCTCGGCGCCGCGACCGAAGGCAAGTTGGCGGACCTGGAAGCGCTGCCCGAGGAGCTCCAGCAGCGACCCCGGCTGCCCGGACAGCGCCTCCCGGACCGCCCCGGCCCGGGTGTCGTCCTCGGCCGCGTCCTCGTCCGGCATTGCCATGCTGCCCGAGTCGTCGATCAAAACGCCCACGAAAGACTCCTGCGGCACGACCGTCGACAGAACGAGGGCGGGTTGCAGCAGGCACAGGACCAGCACAGCGATCGCGAGCGAGCGCAGGGTCGGCGGCAGCCAGCGGTAGCGCTCGGCGCCGCCGCTTGGACCCGGCCGCATCCGCCGGTAGGTGAAAGCGGCGAACACGAGGGCGCCACCGGCAAGCAACGCCGCCGCCTGCATCCACCCGGGAGCGGCGAGGGCGAACCGGCCCTCCTCGAAGAGAGACGGCCGGTACTTGAACAGGAACTCGAAAAGGCCAGTCATCACGAACGAAGACAGGAACGAAGACAGGAACGGAGGCAGGAACGAAGAGACGCGGAAGTGGGTGGTCGTGGTGTCGCGGCGCCGGCGTCAGTGCGACATGGCGTAGACGACGAAATTGACTCCCATCTGGTACGCGTAGTGCGAGAACCGCACCGGGTACCACTCGTCTTCCGCCCACTCCCAGGCGTCGCCCAGGTCGGTGTTCCAGTTGATCACCACCATCAGGCGACCGTGGTCATCGAAGATGCCGCGCACGTGCGGCGTGTAGCCGTCCCGCTCCCAGGTCGGGCCGCCGTACCGGCCCTGGCCGACGTTCGGCACCTGGAGGATTTCCTCGACATCGTAGAAGCAGTGGAAGATCGGGTGGTCCAGGGGAAGCTCGACGATCGCGAAGTTGGGCAGCAAGAGCGACAGCTCGCGCTCCAGGTTCGCCCACTCCAAGGTGCCCCAGAAGTCGTCGATGACCCAGAAACCGCCAGCCAGCAGGTACCGGCGCAGAGCCGCCCGCTCCTCCTCGCGCAACATCATGTGGCCGACCTCCACCGAGTAGAGGAAGGGAAAGCGGGAGAGCCTCTCGTCTGTGGCCTCCACGGCGTTGTCGTAGTCGTAGGCGTCCAACTGGTCGAGCAGTCGCTTCAGACCGGTCATGAACTGGCGGTCGGCCTTCGGGAAGTCGACCGACCAACTGGCGCCGCCCATGTAGGGGCTGCCGCTGTAGGCGAGGCGGGTGAAGTAGAACTCGCGCAGCACCTCGTCCGGATGGACCGGACGCGGCAGGTACCGCTCGAACATCCTCATCGCCTGAGGCGGCAGAGAACGCCGATAGCGGGTGCGGGGGTCGCGCCGATCCTCGGGGGCCCGAATCTGCGCGGCCGGCGCCGGCGCCGGGGCTCTGGCGAGCAGACCGGTCCCGGCGGCCGCCACCAGAGCAGCGGCGCCGACCAGAAACGCTGTTCGCCGGATCGGCACGGCGGGATCGTACCGCACCACCGAAGCGGGTTCGGCCGTCCGTCGGCGAGAGTCCCTCAGCGGTGACGGCGCCGCCGTTTCAGCGCTCGACCGCGTCCCAGACCTCGGGCAGCACTTCGACTCCGGTCAGGGACTCGACCAGGGTGAAGATCAGGTCGTCCTCGTCCGCGCCCAGTTGGGCCGCCAGATTCCGCATCACCTCGTCGATCGACGAAACGAGCGCGCTGAACCGGAACTTCCAGGTCCCGCTCTCGTTCACGAAGCGGTACTCCAGTTCGTCGATGCCGCCGCCGAGAGCAGGGTCCTCCAGGGACGCCCGCGTGCGGGCGGCGGCGAAGGCCTCGTTGCCGAAGGTACGGACCTCGCCCACAGCGAGTTGCTCGATCGCCGCTCCGTTGATCCAGCCGATTTCCATCGCCCGCCCGATCACGTCGGCGAGGCCCATCCCGGCCAGTTCGGCAGCGTCGAACTGGTGCCGGAAGGCCACGATCAGGAAGCGGTCGACGAAGGTCCGCTGCCGCACCTCCTCCTCGCCGCCATCCAAGACCAGCCGCTTCAGCTCCCGGTAGTAGTCGGCAGTCTCCCGGTCGACCAGGGCAGCCGCCCGTTCGCCGTCACCGGCGATCAGCGCCTGGCGGTAGGCCTCGAAGGTCGCCCTTACCGCGGCTTCCGCGTCGCCCGCGGCCGGGGTCGCCGGCTGAGCGGCCAGCGGCGCCGCCGCAATGGCCAGGGCCGCAACCAGCAACATCAGCCGCGCCGCGCCGGTCAAGCGATCTGACCCTCTCTGAGCAACCGGTTGACGCCCTTGAACTGGGGATGGTTCTTGTCGCGCGCGAGTTCGAAGGCAACGGACTCGTGGTTCGTGATCTGGGCGCCGGCCGCGCCCATCCGCTCGAGCGCGTGGCGCCGGTACTCCTCGCCCCGCGAACTTGTGCAGTCCCAGCACACGTGGACGTCCGTGCCGCGCGAGATCAGATCGAGCACCGTCTGCACGACGCAGATGTGGGCCTCGATCCCCGCCACGACAACCTGCAGATTCCCCGGTTCGAGACCCGGTCTCGCAGCCGCCAGGGCCTCCTCGAACGCCGGCTCGCCGCAGCAGCCGAAGGAGTCCTTCACCACCCTGCGGATGCGGCTACCGTCCGGATCCGTTTCCTCGATGACCGCCGCCAGTTCCTCGCGCGTCGAACCCAGCCCCTGCGGGTACTGCTCGGTCACGATCACCGGCAGATCGAACATCTGCGCCAGCCGCAGCAGCCGGGCCGTGCCGTCGATGATCATCCGGGGCCGGTGCATCAGGTCGACGAGCCGGCCCTGCATGTCGATCACGACAACGACGGCGCGCTCCTGGTCGAGAACGGACTTCGCGGAGGGAACGGATGAGGTCATGGCTGAATTCTCCAGAAGGTCTCCGGATGTTCTTTGGATCGGCGGCGCCTGCCGGCTGCCGCGAGGCGCTCGGTCTACTGGATCAGATGGAGGGTGCGGCGCAGCGCCTCGGTCGCTTCGCGCCCCGAGATCGCCGCCTGGGGCCGGCATTCCGCGGGCTCGGAGATCAGGCGACAACGAAGAGCCGCCGCGCACACGGCGTTCATGTCGTCGGCCGCGGGACCGCCGACGCAGGCGGCGCCGCTGCCGATCCGGGCCGGCATGCGAAGCAGGGTGGCCAGCGCCGGGCCGCGGCGCATGTAGTCGTTGGGAGCGAACCGGCGCACCGCCACATCGACCGGCGCCATCAGCCCCAGGTTCAGGACCCGGGCGATCTCCCGGCGCTGGGGATGCTCCGAGATGTCGCTGACAATCACCGTATCGCCGGCGGAACCGGTCCGTACGCCCGCAACGAGCCAGTACGTCAGCGCCGCGAAGTCACCCCTCAACAGGCTCGAAGCGTCGAGCAGCCGCGCCACTCTGTCCGGCAGCAGCTTCGTGCGCCAGGTGAATCGGGCGACTGCCAGAGCCGCCGTGATCTCCACGTTGTCCGGATGGCTCTCCGCGAGGCGCTCGTAGAGATCGAGGCCGGCACGGGCATCACCGCTTTCGACTTCGAGCGCGGCCTGCCGTTGCAGCAGCTCCAGCGGCGCATCGCCGCCGGCGACCAGCACCCGGGTCGCCTCCAACTCCTCTTCCGCGTCGCCTCGGGCGCGTGCCAGGCGCCGGCGCAGATCGACCGTCGCCGTGTCGTCAGGCGCCCACGTCCGCAGCGTCTCGAGTGCCGCGCCGGCTTCAACCAACCGGCCCGCGCCAAGCGCAGCTCCGGTCCGTTCGCCGAGTTCCGTCGTCGCTCGGGCGCCAAGGGCCGCGGCTCGGGTGGCCGCGTCCTGATCGAGCTCAGCGATGCCGCGGTAAGCGCCGTAGGCGGCAACGGCATCGCCAGTGAGTTCCGCCGCCCGCGCGTAGACGAGTTGGCCGGCGGTGTACTCGGGCCGGCCGGCCAACGGCTCAGCGAGGAGTTCGAGCGCCCGCTCCGGCGCCTCGGCAGCCAGGTGAACCTGGGCCAGCAGGACGGTGGCCGGCAGCAACGTCGGATCGATTCGGAGCAGCGTTTCCGCACCGCTCCGCGCCGTCTCGAACTCGCCTCGGTTGAGCGCCTCCCATGCGGAGGCCAGTTCGTAGCGGCTCTGCTCGGGGATGTTCTCCTTGAAGCCTTCGAGCGGTGGACGCAGGATCGGGCCGCCCCGATAGTCGAACGAGACCTCCGGCTGCGGCGCCTCCGGCGTCACCGTCGAACCAGCGCAGGCAGCGAGCAGGACGGTCAGAACGGTCGCTGTGGAGCGCGGCGTCTTCACTCCGTCACCCCGTCGGTTCGGGTTCCGGCTACATCCTCGACGATCCCCTGTAGTGCTCGCTCCACACATTCCCTGCGCGAGGCGTCGATCCAGCGCACTTCCGTCTCGCGCCGGAACCATGTCTCCTGCCGCTTGGCGTAGCGGCGGGTGGCGCGGATCGTCTCCTCCAAGGCCTGCTCCAGCGTCAACTTCCCCTCCAGGTGATCGGCGAACTGCCGGTAGCCGATCGCTTGGTACGCCGGCAACTCAGTCCAGGAACGCGCGCCCGGAACGCCCACGCGTTCCCGCAGGCGCATCACTTCGGCCAGCCAGCCACGTTCCAGCATGCGTCTGGCCCGCGCCTCGATGGCATCGTACAGAAGGGCTCTCGGCAGGGTCAATCCGACCTTGAGCACCCGTCTGTCGAGCGCCAGTTCCCAGCCCGCGCGATGCCAGCTCGGGAGGGTGCGGCCGGTGACGCGAAACACCTCCAGCGCTCTCAGCACGCGTTGCGTGTCGCCGGCGGCGAGCGCCGCCACGCTTTCCGGGTCGACGACCCGCAGCTCCTCGACCAGCACCTCGAGACCCACAGATCGCAGCTCGCTCCGCAAGCCGGCCCGCACCTCGGGCGGAACCGGCGGCACCGGCGCCAGACCCTCGAACAGCGCACGAAGGTAGAAGCCGCCGCCGCCCACCAGGATCGGGAGACGTCCCCGCCCCTCGATCTCCTTCACCGCGGCCCGCGCCCGGCGCGCGAACTCCCCCGCCGAGAAGGCCTGATGCGGTTCGAGCACATCGACCAGGTGATGCCGCACCCGGGTCCGCGCTCGCGGCCCCGGCTTGGCGGTGCCGATGTCGAAGCCGCGATAGGCCTGCAACGCGTCGGCGCTGATCAGTTCAGTCCCGAAGCCCTTCGCCCCGAGAGCCTCGACGAGTTCCATGGCAAACGCGCTCTTGCCGGTCGCCGTCGGGCCGAGAACGGCCATCACCTGCCACGGGAGTTCCCGCATGGGCGCAGGATAGCGGGCCTTGGCCCTAGTCGGCGCCTCTGCGCGGCCACGCCGCGACCTGCCACACGAGCCGCCGAACGCCCGAGCCGTGGCGCCGGAAGCGAATCTGGATTCGCCCGTGAAGGTCCGTGCGCAGGACGCCGGCCTCCCGACCTTCGATCCGCTCCACCACCTCGGGCGACGGATGTCCATACGCATTGCGTCGGCCGGCCGACATCAGCGCCAGCCGGGGCGCCACCGCGTCGAGGAAGTCCGCGCCGCTCGACGTGCGGCTGCCGTGATGGGCGACCTTGAGCACATCGCTTCGAAGCGTCCTCCCCCGGCTTCGAATCCAGCCCAGCAGCTCCCTCTCGCCGGCCAGGTCCAGGTCGCCCGTGAGCAGGACGCACGAGCGCTCGGCACAGGCGCGGACCACCAGTGACGCCGAGTTGCCGTCAACGACCAATTCCGGTCCCGGGTGATGGACCTCGAGCCGCCAGTCGCCGACAGCCTCCGCGTAACCGCGCTCGACCAGCTCCACGCCTCCTTGGAGCCGCTCGGCGAGTTCCCGGCCGCAGCCGTCCCGGATTTCCACCCCCGCCGCCCACAGACGCTCGACCCGCAGGTACCGGGAAAGTTCGAGCAGGCCCTTACAGTGGTCCGCGTCACCATGCGACAGGATCGCCAGATCGATCTGACGGACCCCCTCCGCGGCCAGGGCCTGGAGCAGCGCCGCCTCCGCGAAGTTGCCCCGACGGAAGCCTCCGCCGTCGACCAGGATCACCGGGCCGCGGCCGCCGCTCCGCAACAGCAACGCCTCCCCCTGGCCCACGTCCAGCATCACCAGCCTCGGCTCGGAGTCGGCCGGCGCCGGCGTGCACACAAGAACCAGCGACAGCGCGTAAGCGGCCCGCCGGAATCCGGACAGGAGGATCCCAAGCCAGATCGCCAGCGTCAACGCGGCGCCGAAGCCGACGCTCACCGGCACCGCCAGCCAGGCGCCCGGAGGCAGTTCCGCGAGCCAGCCGAAGGGCATGCTCAGCGCGTCCAGAATCCCCAGGAGCACGGCCGCCACGGGTTCGGCGACCATCGACACCAGGGGCATTGAAGCTCCGGCTGCCACGACCACCCAAAGCAGGGAAACCCCCAGCGCCAACGCGGTCCAGGGCACGAACACGAGGTTGAACGCCGGCGCCAGCGGCGTCAATACACCGATCCGGACGGCGGTGACCGGCAACGTGGCGAGCTGGGCGGCGATGGTCACCGCCAGGGCGGCGGCGACATACCCGGCCCGCCCGACTACTCCCTGTCGCCGCCACGACCTGAGCAGCCGCGGCGCCAACAGGAGAATCCCCGCGGTGGCCAGAAAACTGAGCTGGAAGCCGAGATCGAGGGCCGCCGCCGGGTCGAAGGACAGGATCACGATCAGCGCGGCGCAGAGCGAGTTCAGCGTTCGCGGAGGCCGTTCGAGGACCAGCGCCAGGATGACGAGGAGGGCCATCACCGCCGCCCGCAGCAGCGACGGTCGCGGACCGACGAGGCAGCCGTACAGCAGGAGGACCCAAGCGCCGCCCAACGCTGTCAGCCGTTCCGACATCCCGCCGAACAGCCACCAGAAGCCCCCCAGGATCAGTCCCACGTGGAGACCCGACACCGCGAGCAGGTGGGAAAGACCGGCGCGACGGAGTCCCGTCCTCCAATCCGGAGGTACGCGGCGCGCATCTCCGAACACCAGGGCCTGGGCGAGTATGGCGCCCGGCCGGTCGGTCGACGCCACCGCGTCGAGGAGCCGATGCCGGAATCGCGCCGCCGCCTGCAGGAGCCTGCCCGGAACCTCGCCTGTGGCGGCAACCAGCAGCCGGCTCTTCACGCTCAGCCCCCACTCTCCCGGAACCGAGACGTGCAGATTCAAGTAGGACTGGCGGCGGCTGAAGTACCCACGCACCCGCAGGCGCCGCTCCGGCGGCGGCGGCAACCCCCCGCGCAACCGGAGCCAGGCTCGATCGGGACCTCGGACCCGGCGCCCCGCCTGCTCGACCGCCGTGACCCGGACCCTCGCTGCCCAGCCGTCGTCGGCACGCTGCCAGGCCGCAGCGCCGAGCGCGGGAACAGCGACTTCGGCGGTGACCGGCCGCGCAGGATCAAGGGCACCGAGCTGCTCGCGGCCACGCCCATCAGCAACGAGCGCGACCACGAGCACGGCGGCCAGGGGCAGGAGCGGCGCCTGGATCAGCGCCGGTGTCCTCTTGGCTGACCTTTGGGGCCGCGGCCACACAGACTTAGACGAAAAGACGCGCGGGAACCCGATTCCGGCGCTTGCACCGGCGCCTCGGCGGTGAGAAGCTAGCGGCGTCACGGCGGCGCGGCACGGTCCCGACCCCTCTCCCCGCGGCGTAGACTCTTCCTACCGAGCATGGCCCCGGACTTCGTCCACCTCCACCTCCACTCCGAGTACTCGCTGCTCGACGGGGGCAACCGGATGGAACCCCTCGTCGATCGCATCGAGGGGCTCGGCATGGACGCGGTCGCCCTTACGGATCACGGCAATCTGTACGGCTCGGTTGCCTTCTACGAGGCCTGCCGCAAGAAGGGCGTCAAGCCGATCCTGGGCATCGAGGCCTACGTAGCGCCGGACATCAAGACGGAGACCTCCGACCGCCGGTACAAGGAGAGTCAGGGCGTCGCCGACGGCGGATTCCACCTGGTCCTGCTGGCTCGCAACCAGACGGGCTGGCGCAACCTGGTGAAGCTCTCGTCGGACAGCTTTCTCGAGGGCTTCTACTACAAGCCGCGGATGGACAAGGAGACGCTCCGGCAGTGGAACGAGGGGCTGATCGCGATCAACGGCCACCTCGGCTCCTCCCTCGCCTACCACCTGAGGCGGCGCCTCGAGACCGGCGCCGACGTGCACTGGGACGACGCCCGAAGAGAAGCCGAGTGGCACCGGCAAACCTTTGCCTGTGACGAGCACGGAGAACCCTGCTTCTACCTGGAACTGCAACGGCACGACACGCCCGAGCAGGATCGGGTCAACGAGCAGATTCTGCGCCTCGCCGAGGAACTCGACCTGCCCCTGGTGTGCGACAACGACTCCCACTTCCTGACCGCCGAGGACTGGGACAGCCACGACACGCTGATCTGCGTCTCGACCGGCAAGAACAAGCAGGACGAGGACCGGCTCCACTACCCGAAGGAGCTCTACGTCAAGAGCCCCGAGCAGATGGCCCAGCTCTTCGCCGATCCGCAAACCGCGGAGGCCATGGCGAACACGCGCCGGATCGCGGACCGCTGCAACGTCGAACTCGACTTCTCCGCCAACCACGCTCCCCTGGTGCGGATCGAGCGCACGGATCCTGAACCGCCGCCGGAGGGCGAAGAGGCGCCGGAGCCCGGGACCATCAGGTGGTTCGCGCGCTTCTGCTCCGGCTTCCACGTCGAGCCGCTGGCGGTCCAGCCGAACGAGGAGGAACTCGCGACGTTCCAGGTCGAGTGCGACCAGGCGCTGCGTGAGCTCAGCCTGGCGGGTCTGACCTGGCGCTATCGGGGCAAGGTCGAAGAGGCGCATCGGCGGCGGCTCGACCACGAACTCTCGGTGCTCGCGGACAAGAAGATCAGCGCCTACTTCCTGATCGTCTGGGACTTCGTCAACGAGGCGCGCAAGCGCGGCATCCCGGCTACCGCGCGTGGCTCGGGCGTCGGCACCATGGTCGGCTACGCCCTCGGCCTGTCGCACGCCTGCCCGGTGCGCTACGGGCTGCTGTTCGAACGCTTCACCGATCCCGACCGCAGCGAGTACCCCGACATCGACATCGATCTCTGCCAGGACGGCCGTGCCGAGATCCTCGAGTACGTCCGCGAGAAGTACGGCTATGTCGCGCAGATCATCACCTTCGGCACGATGAAGGCCCGCGCCGCGATCCGCGACGTCGGACGGGTGCATGAGCTGCCGCTCGCCCAGGTCGACCGGATATCGAAGCTGATCGGGTCCGAACTTGGAGTGAAGATCGACCAGGCGCTGCAGCGCGAGAAGGAGCTCAAGGGGCTCTACGACGACGACGAGCACGTCCGCGAGGTGATCGACACCGCGCGGGAACTCGAGGGGATCACCCGGCACAGCGGCGTCCACGCTGCCGGGCTCGTCATCGCGACCCAGCCGCTCGAGAACCTGGTGCCCCTGGCCACCAGCCGTACCCAGGGGTCGAAGGACGTCCTGGTGACCCAGTGGGACGGTCCCACCGTCGAAAAGATGGGCCTGCTGAAGATGGACTTCCTCGGGCTGACGACCCTGTCCATCATCGAGCGCTGCCGCCAACTGGTGCGCGAGACCCTGCCGCCGGAGGCGATCGCGGAGGCGGTTCCCGGCGCCGCCGAAGGCCGCGATCCCCTCGATCTCGACCACATCGATCTCGCCGACCAGAACGTGCTCGACGTCTTCGCCCGCGCGGACACGGCCGGCACCTTCCAGTTCGAGTCGGAGGGCATGCGAAACCTGCTGCTGCAGATGAAGCCCGACCGGCTCGAGGACCTGGTCGCCGCCAATGCCCTCTTCCGCCCGGGCCCGATGGCGCTCATAGGCACCTACTGCGACCGCAAACACGGCCGGGAGGCGACACCGCAAGTCCACGAGATCGTCGACCGCCACACCGCCGAAACCCACGGCGTCATGGTGTTCCAGGAACAGGTGATGCAGATCGTCCACGAGCTGGGCGACGTGCCGCTGCGCGAGGCGTACACGCTGATCAAGGCGATCAGCAAGAAGAGTCGCAAGACGATCAATACCGCCCGCCAGCGTTTCCTCGCCGGCGCCCAGGACAAGGGGCTGAGCAAGGCCCAGGCGACTCGGTTGTTCAGCCTCATCGAGGAGTTCGCGGGCTACGGCTTCAACAAGTCCCACTCCGTGGGCTACACCCTGCTCGCCTACCAGACGGCCTACCTGAAGACCTACTTCCCGGTCCAGTACATGGCCGCGGTCCTCACCTACACCGCCGACAGCACGGACAAGCTCGTCAAGTACGTCGACGAGTGCGCCCGGGTGAAGCTCCCGGACGGCCGCACCGGGATCGAAGTCGGCGAGCCCGACATCGACCGCTCCGGAGTGCGCTTCCACGTCGTGTTCGAGCCCGGCGAGGAGCACGGCAACGCCAACGGACACATCCGCTTCGGACTCTCCGCGGTCAAGGGCGTCGGCGAGAAGGCCGTGCTCGCGATCCTCGAAGCGCGGAACGAGGGCGGCCCCTTCCGCAGTCTGTGGGACTTCTGCCGGCGGGTACCGCTGCAGATCGTCAACCGCACCGCGATCGACGCCCTGATCAAGTCGGGCGCATTCGATGGAGTCCATGGCAAGGACGAGCGCGCGGCCATGATCCAGGCTCTGGAACCGGCGATCAAGGCCGGCCAGCGGGCCGCGGCGGATCGCGAGAGCGGCCAGTCGAGCCTGTTGTTCGGCGCCACGGCCGACGCTGGCGAAGAGGACGAGGCCGAACAGGACCTGCCGTCGGTGCCGCCCTGGAGCGCCGACGAGCTCCTGGCCCACGAGAAGGAGGCGCTCGGCTTCTTCGCCACCAGCCATCCCCTCGACGACCACCGGGACCTCCTCCAGCGCTTCGGCAACGTGAATGTCGAGCAGTTGAAGGCGCTGCCGGCGGACACCGAGGTCGTCCTCGGCGCGCTGCTCGGCGGTCTCCGCACCACCCGCACCCGCAAGGGGCGGAATCCCGGCCAGAAAATGGCGATCGTTCACCTCGAGGACCGCAGCGACCGGATCGAAGGCGTCCTGTTCGCGGACGTCTACACCGAGTACGAGGCGGCGCTGGACCGCGGCGCCGTGCTGTTCTTCACCGGTCGGGTCGACCGGCGTCGCGAGGATCCGAACCTGGTCGTCAGCAAGGTGATCGGCATTGCCGAGGCGGAGACGAAGCTCGCCCGGCGCCTTCGCATCCACCTCGACGCCACGGGTGCCATGGGCGCCGCCGGCAACGGGATCAACGACGATCTGGAGCGCCTCCGCGACCTGCTTGACCACCACCGTCATCGCGGGTCGAACGGCAGACCGAATGGCGGGGTCGAAGTGGAGTTCAGGATCGAACTCGACGACATGACCGTCACCGCGGGCGCCAACGGCAGCCGTGCCCCGGTCGACGAGGCGGTCAGGAGCGAGATCGACGAACTGCTCGGCGCGCGAGGCCACTGCGAGTACGTCGGCCCGCCGCCGCCCGGTCCGCGGTGAGTTCCCGGCCCTGGATCTCACGGCGCCGGGTCGCCGTGCTGATCGCCCTGGTGGCGGTCGGACTCTGGGGTCACTGCCGCGGCAACTCCTACCGGAACTTCTTCCAGCACGATCCCCGTCAGGCGCACGACTACGCCCTCGAACGCCGCGACGGCCAGACCTTCGAAGTCCGCCTTACCCGCAGGGGCTTCGACTGGCCAAAGGAGGCCCCCGGCACCGGGTTCACGGCGTTCCTCGAACTCCACGTCAAGACGCGGCCGCTGCTGCCCTCGCTCGGCCCCTACATCGAGTTCCGCTCCGGCGACCGGAACTTCACCCAGTCCTTCGCCCCCCGCTCGACCGGCCGCCGCTACCTGAACGTCTCACCCGCGGCAGGCCGCGGCCGGATCGAAATGGTCGGCCGGCAGATCGGCTGGCGCACGGGATCGGCGCGTCTGGTCGTGTTCGCGAACCAACCGATCGATGCCTCGACCCGGGTGCTGGTGGTCGCTCCCCACCCCGACGACGCCGAGATCGCCGCCTTCGGCCTCTACGCCACCACCGTCGCCGACGTGGTCACGGTGACCGCGGGCGACTACGGCGGCAAGAACTACGGCGGGCTGTTTCCCGACACCGGCGAGCACTACCGGATCAAGGGCAGGATACGCACCTGGGACAGTCTGACCGTACCCTTCCTCGGCCACGTGCCTTTCAACCGCATACGCAACCTCGGGTACTTCGACGGCACGCTGAGCACCCTCCACCAGCGCCGGCCGGCGGTCGTGCAACCGATCCTGACCGACCTCGAACACCCCGGCTACTTCCGCCGTCTCAACTCCGAGCCGCAGTTGGCCACCCGGCCCTTCGAGTCGAGCTGGCCCGAGCTGGTGGCCGACCTGCGCCGCGAAGTCGACTGGGTCGGCCCGGATCTCATCGCGGCGCCGAACCCGCTGCTCGACAACCACGCCGATCACCAGTACACGACGGTGGCGCTGATCGAGGCGCTCGAGGAACGCGGATGGGAGGGCGCGCTGCTGCTCTACACGAACCACCCGACAGGGGCGGAGCCCTACCCGCTGGGGCCCAACACAGCGCTCGAGTCCCTGCCGCCCTGGTTCGGCGACGAGCTTCCCTTCGGCACGGTGCTGTCGTATCCCGTCGACGAGACGACACGCCGGTTGAACTACCTGGCGCTCGAGGCGATGCACGATCTGCGGCCGTTCGAGCATCGCATCGCGGCGCCGTTCTGGGAGCGCGCCCGCGATCTCGCGGAAGAGGGCCTGTGGCGCACCCTGGGCCGCCACGACAAGCTGCCCGCCTACCTCTACGACTACCTGCGGCGCGGGCCGCGGCCCAACGAGATCTACCTGGTGCTCGATCTCGAGCAGGCGGTGCGCCTGAAGGAGCGCTTCCTGGAGATCGAACGAGTCCGCCGGCCCTAGCGGCGCAGGAACGCGAGCAGATCGGCCATATCGGCGGGTTCGAGGCCCGCCTCCAACTCTTCGGGCATCATCGACAGGCCATCGCTGCGCACCTCGCGAATCCGTTCGCCGGGGACCTCGATCAGCGCGTCATCGGCCGCGCGCAGGCCCACTCCGCCGCCTGAACTCGCCGCCAGGAGTCCGGAGAAGGCCTCGCCCTCGATGGTCTCGACGATGTAGTTGACGTAGCCGGTGTCAACCGCCGCGTTCGGATCCAGGATGTCGTGCAGGAGCGTCTCCGCGCTCTTGCGGCCGATGCCGGAGAGCTCCGGACCCGGCCCGCTGCCGCTCTCGCCGCTGCGGTGGCAACGGGCGCAGAGATCGAGGAACAGCGCTTCGCCCCGCCCCGGGTCTCCTTCGAGATCGAGCGCCGGCCGCATCGCCGCGAGGGCTTCCGGGCGGGAGACGACACCCGCGTCGTCGAATAGCGCCGCCGCCCGCCGCCGGATCTCCGGATCCGGCGAACGCAGCAGGAAACGGCGGCGCTCGAGGATGAAGTTCATCTCACCCAGCCGGATGCGGCCACTCTCGATCGCATCGAGAAGAGCTCCGTGCCGCCCCCTGCCCCGGATCAGGTAGCTGCCGGCATCCCGTCTGGCGGCCGGTCCCAGGTAGGGCCAGCGATCGACCAGGTAGCGGGTGACGGTCGCTTCATCCGCTATCGCCAGTGCCGCCATGGCGGCACGCTGCACCGCCGCCGGATGACCGGCATCGAGCAGCGCACCCATCCGCTCCAACCACGTTCCGCCGGGGATTGCCGCCCCGGACCTCGCCCCGTCCTCAGGGCACGAAACGGCGCCTTCTTGAGCGGCACTGGGCCAGAACCGGCGAAGACCGAAGAGAGCCAACGCGTCGAGCCGCTCCTCCAGCTCTCGGGCCGAGTCCGCGGCCCGCACCCCGGCGCAGTCGAGGAGCGCGGTCTCTTCCGCGAGCACGTCGGCGGCCAGCGCGGAGCTCATCTGCCAGGCCGCCGCGGCCAGGCGGTCGTCGTTCGAGCGGCGCAGACGCCGCAAGGGTCGAAGCAACTCGCCGCCGGCGATTCCAGGGTCAGCGACGCCGGAGGCCGCCGCGGTGAGCCCGGCAAGCAGGGCGCGCCCCACGTCGGCGCCGCCGTCGCCGAACTCGGTCAGAGTACGCAGAACCGCGCGGTCGCCGACGATCTCGCCCAACCGCTCCGCGGGAACGAGCGCCGCCACCCGCTCGATCGTGTCGGCGGCGCCCGGGTCCGCCGAACCGCCGGCCTCGAGCAGCAGTCTCAGCGCGGACGCCGGATCGTCGGCAAGGACCGAGACGGCGGCCAGGCGCAGCCAGGGTCCGTCGCGATCGATGTCCGCTGGCGCCGGCGTCTCCGCCGCTGACGACGCGGGGGTCTCGCCCGCGAGGCGCGCCACCCCGGCCACGACCGCGCCCGCCACGGCACGGCCGAAGTCCGGCCCCGGAGAGGCATCCGACCCGAGCAGAAGGCCGGCAGTCAGGACCGCTTGCAGCCGCACGCCCGGGTTGGGGTCCCCAATCAGACTCAGCACGGCCTCCGCGAGTTCCGGCGTATCGGCCGTCGGGCCGCGGCGTGTTTCTTCGAGCGCCAGCAGCGCGTTCCGACGCAGCCCAGGGTGCGGGTCACGGAGCAGAGCCTCGAGCGACCCGCGGTCGAGTGCCCCGACGCCAGCCAGGGTCCACAGAGCATGGAGCCGGCCCGAGGGTGCGCCCGGTTCGCCGATGCGATCTCGCAGGGCCTGCACCAGCGCAGCCGGAGGCGCCTCTCCGTGCTCTTCGACGATGAGCCGCTGTGCCGTCAGGCGCCGCCACCTGTTCGCATGACCCAGCGCTTCGACCAGGTCATCGGGCCTCGACCGGTCGAACCCCGCGAAGTCCGCCGACCAGGCCGGCAGACCGCCAGCCGGTACGACCCGGTAGATGCGGCCGCGGTCGTTCCCCTCGTAGAGGTTGAGCGCGGCCTCCATCCGATCCGGGATCCACTCCGGGTGCTCGATCACGCCGCGGTGCATGTCCAGCACGTAGAGGGCGCCGTCCGGACCCACGCTCAGGTTGACCGGCCGGAACAGTGGATCCGTCGAGGCCAGAAACTCGACGCCGGGCCGCCCGCGGCCCGCCTCCGCCGCCGCGCCGTCCGTATCCACCACCGCGCGGTGCACCACGTTCGCCGACGGATCGGCCACGAAGACCGCAAGGCTCTGGTCCGTCAGCCCGGCGCCGTCGAACGCGCCGCCCCCGTACGCCGTGACCCCGCAGGCGGCCGAGAACCGGCTCGACTGTTCCGGGTGGTTGGGTCGGGTCTGCCGCACCCCGATCGGAAACAGCTCGGCCGGACCGCCGTCCGCGTGCGCCGCCAGACGCAGGCGGCCGTTCTGCCGCGAGGCCGGGAGGCGAGCCAGGTAGCGGCGCGGAATCACGAGCTGACTCAGGTGATCCAGGTTGTGGGCGCCGAAGGAGCGGCCCCATGGATCGAACGTCATGCCGAACCCGCCCGCGCCGCGCCCCGTCCGCTCGAAACGGCGCGACCCCGGTTCGCCCCGCGAGTCATCTCGGAAGTCGACCCGGAAGTCGTCCTGCCCGAGTTCGATGACCTCGCCCGGCGCATCCGGCCAGAACGGACGGCCGCCGTTGCCTCCGTTGGCGCCGTGGATCCAGTTGTCCAGGCCGTAGCGAAGGGCGTTCACGTTGTGCTGGGGATTGCCCTCGGCAAAGCCGCTCAGCAGTACGTCACGTCGGTCCGCTCGACCGTCGCCGTCCGTGTCCTCGAGGTAGACGAGGTCAGGCGGCGCCGCCACCAGGAGACCTTGACGCCACGGCAGGATCGAGTCCGCCATGCCCAGGTCGGCCGCGAACAGGCGCCGCCGGTCCCATCGCCCGTCGCCGTCACTGTCCGAGAGCGCGACGATGCGCGCCGGCCGCTCCATGTCCGGATAGCCCGGCAACTCGAGCACGAACGCCCGGCCCCGCTCGTCGAAGGCGAGATCGATCGGATCGACGACGACGGGTTCGGCCGCGGCGAGTTCGAGCTCGAACGCCGGGTGGAGGTCGAAACCCGGCGGCACCCCGTCAGGCGCCGGCACTCCGTCCGGCGGCAGAGCGCAGGCGGCGAACAGTGCCGCTGCCGCCACCGCCACAGGGCTGGTGACGCGGCGACCCAGGGGTCCTACTCGCCGCCGGTCGCCGCGCCTGCCGCGTCGGCTTCCAGCAGCCGGGCGCCGCGCATGATGTTCCCCATCGCGTAGTTGCCCTCGTGGCAGGCGTACTCGTAGACCCTCCCGCCCGCGGTCGGCCACGGGAACTCACCACTCCAGGCCGATTCCCACGTGTTCGGGTCCTCGACCGTGAAGTTGTAGTTCAGGGTGTTCTCGTCGATCCGGCTGAAACGCTCCGTGACCTTCAGACCGCTCATTCCGAATCTCCTCTCCTTACTGTTCCTCGAAACCGCTTCGATTGCTCCCTTCGCGGCGCCATCCAGCGCTTCGCGGACGGCCATCGCCTGATCGCGGAGTGTACAGCAGCCCTCAGGCCAGGGCTGCTACACTCGCGCGCCCTTCGCCTTTCCTGGCCGGTCTCCGGTCCCGGGACTAGCGAGAACAGCACGAAACCCGAGAACCTGGAGACCTCCATGATCCGTTGCACACCCTCGGCACTCCTCCTGGCCGCCGCCGCGTTCGCCTCAGCGCCCGCCAGCGGCGCTTCCCTCGCCGTCGGTGACGCGGCGCCCGACTTCACGCTGCCCAGCACGGACGGCGCCCAGGTGACCCTGTCGTCCTTCGCGGGCCAGAAGAACGTCGTCCTGGCCTTCTTCCCCAAAGCCTTCACCAGCGGGTGAACGATGGAAATGAAGGGATACCAGGCTGGTATCTCCGAGTTCGCAGGCAGTGATTCCATCGTCTTCGGCATCAGCGCCGACAAACTGGACGACAACAAGAAGTTCGCCGCGGAGTTGGCACTCGACTTCGCGCTGCTGAGCGATGTCGACGCCACGGTCATCAATCAGTACGGCGGAACGGTGGAGCAGTACGCCGGCCTCGCCAAGCGCGTCACCTATGTCGTCGGCAAGGACGGCAAGGTCGCCTACATCGGCGAAGGTGGCGAGGCGATGGACCCGACCGGCGCGAAGAGCGCCTGCCAGGGCCTGGCCGACTGAGGGATAGCTCTCAGCCTTCGCCAGCCGCCGCGGCCGGTTCCGGTCGCGGTTGATACAGCTCCACCCGGTTCCCCTCCGGGTCCCTGATCCAGGCGAACAGCGCGTAGCCCTCGTCGTCGCGGCGCAGCGGCTGGACGCCTCGCTCAGCGAGGTGTTCCAGCACCGCGTCCAGGTCGCGCACCCGCAGGTTGACCATGAACGGCTGATCGCCGTACATGTCGCCCGGGTCGCGGCCCTCGTTCGGCGTCATCCGCGGCACCGGCTGTTTCGCCGTCATGATCGCGAAGGTCGTGTCCATGATCCAGTCGGCGTCGCTCGGATCGGCAGCCACGTAGCGGACGTAGAAGGCGCCGAACTCCTCACCGCCCTCGAACTCGATGCCGAGGTGCTCCGTGTACCAATCAGCGAGACGCTTGGGATCCTCGCTGAAAACGAACGCGCCGCCGACGCCGTCGATCAGGCTCACGGTGTTCACTTGAAAGCCACTACGGCGCGCTTGCTGATCGTCTGCCGGCTCAATGGGTCATGGACCGAAACCACCAGCGCGTGGGGCCGTCGCCGCAAGGTCAGAGTGGCACTGTACGGCACCACGGCGTCTTCGGCGGGCTTGGACCGTCCACGCAGGTCGAGGGGGATGAGGGGAATTCCAGCCTGCTCGCCGTTGCGATCGACGACCGCGAACCGGAGTTCCAGCCTGCTCAGAAACTGGTCCTCGTAGGGCAGTACCGGGAACCTGCCGACGGGCACGAACACCGTGACGAGCACCTTCATCTTGCGCAGGCCGAACGGCTGCGGGTCACCGATCTCGACGCGAAGGACTGGGGCGGGACCGGTCAGGTCTTCGCCTGGAAACAGCAGCGCGCGCTGAGCTTCCATGTCGGCCTCGGCGCGACGCGAAACGTCGAGGTAACCGCGGCGCGACCGGACCCGCAATCCCTCCCGCAGCACTTCGACCCGCACGTCGTGGACCTGATCGTTTCGCCGGTACTCCGGAACGAAACCCAGCCAGTAGTAGTTGGCTGTATCCGCGCTGACTTTCGCCAGCGCATCGAGGTTCGTTCCCGCCATGAAGGCCCTGCCACCCGTGTCGCGTGCGACGTAACGCAGGTTCTGCCATAGCACCGTACTGGGCCGGGTGGTCTGCTGGTCCATCGGGTAGACGGTGTAGCCGAGCAGATTCGCTGTATCGATCAACCCGTCGAGCATTTCGCGGTCGGTCCGAATGCCGATCCCCTGGCCCTCGGGCCGGAAGTTGCCAGTCGGCCAGGCGCCCGCCAGGAGCAGGAGCACCTTGCGTCCCTGAGGCGCCTGAAGCGCCCGCATCGTCGACACCACGGCAGTGATCGAGAACTCGAGATCGCGGGCGAGCGCACCCGCCTGAGCTTCGGTCTCGAGTTGCGGCAACCTCAGGCCCGCAAGCGCCAGATCCCTGTCCACCGAGCCCAGGTCCTCCGAAATGCTCGACAACAGGTCCGGCGTGGAATCCGCCGCGATGTCCGGAGAAGCCGACGTCCCCGCCGACCGCTCCAGCGCCTCGCCTTCCACGAAGCGCATGCGATCGATCCGCCGCGTCGAGCGCAGGCTGCCGCCGTAGCGGCGCCCCTGCTCCAGTTGCTCGAAGGCTTCGCGTGTCCGCTCCCGGTTCGCCGTAAAGGGGCTCAGCACCGAGAGCCGCGCGCCGCTCTGGACCACCACCGCCACCTGGTCCCGGAGACCGAGTTCAGCCAACTGATCGGCAAAGCCGCGCAGTACGGGGCTGCGGAAGGTCACATGCGTGTGGTCGTCGTCGATGAAGAACAAGTAGTTCGTCGGAACGACATCTCCGTCGCCGATCGAGGGCGGCGCCTCGCCCCCCTCCGCCTCCACGGCACGGTTCTCGAGGATCTCGCTGAAGTAGTCGACATCGACCTCCTGTCCGTCGACCAGGATCTGGAAGTCGCGGGCGGTCAGGCCGTCGACCCGGTTCCCGTCGCGGTCCTCGACCACGACCTCCAGGTTGACGACCCGGACATCGATCTCCTCGCCGAAGACCAGGTCAGCCGAAGGCGCCGAAGCGGGTTGAGCCATCATGGGCGCCGACATCCAGATCAACGCCAGCGCGATCACGCTGGCTGTAGGCGGCCGACGCATGGTTCCTCTGCTCACGCTTCCCCTTGTTTCGGGGCTCTGCTCAGGACTCACCGTCGGTCAAGGCGCCACCTCGACGCGGGCGCTGGAGGTCTGACGGGAAACCTGATCGCGCACAGTGACCACGACGGTATGGGGCAGGTGGCGCATCGTCACCTCCGCATGGTAACGGAACACGGCATCGGGTTCCGGGGCGGTATCGCTCCACAACTCCAGCGGGATCGCTGGGTTCTCGGCGCGCCAACCGTCGCCGTCAATCGTCGCGAAGCGGACCTCCAACCGTTGCAGGTACCGATCGCCGTACGGCAAGGCCGCAAGCGTGCCGACCGGTACGTCGATGTCGATGGGCACTCTCATCATCCGTCCCCTCAGGGACTTCGAGGCGGCGGCGGCGCAACGGGCGCCTGAGTTCCAGACTGCGCCGTCGCGGGCAACACGGAACTCACAACCAGCACCGCCCCAAGTGCGAACAGCAACCTACTTGTCGTTCCGTTTCGTTTCATGGCGACTCCTCTGCGTCAGAACCCATAGCCAACACTCTCACGGCGCCATCGGAATCCGGGCGGCAGCCGTCAACCGCGACAGCGGGTCGTGGACCGTGACCACCAGTTCGTGGGGCCGCCGGTGCATGGTCAGCAACGCCTCGTAGAGTAGGACATCGTCGGGGGAAGGCTCAGCGCCGCCACCCACGGACAAGGGAATCATCGGAATCTCGGCCTGACGGCCTAACCGGTCCACGGTGGCAAAGCGCACCTCCAGCTCCTGCCGGAAACGGCCGTCGTACGGCAGAGCCGGAAACCTGCCCACGGGCAGGTAGACAGTCACCGGCACGCGCATTGTGCGGCGGTCGGCGGTCTCCACTTCGCCGAGTTCAACCAGCAGCGGACCCGCGCCGGGTTCCGCGTCGGACGGGAACAGGAGGGCGCGCTGCGCCTCCATGTCGGCTTCGACGCGGCGAGAGAGGTCCAGGTAGCCGCGACGGGAACGCACACGAAGTCCGGGCTGCAGCACCTCGACCCGGATGTCGTGTGCCCGGTCGTCACGTCGGTACGCCGGCACGAAGCCCAGCCAGTAGTAGTTCGACGTGTCGAAGCTGACCTTGTCGAGCGCCGTGACGTTGCTTCCGGCCATGAACGCCTTGCCGCCGGTGTCGCGGGCCACATAGCGCAGGTTCCGCCACACCGACGTATTCGGCCGGACGCTCTGCTGGTCCATCGGATAGACCGTGTAGCCGAGCAGGTTCGCCGTATCGATGAGTTCGTCCAGCAGTTCGAGTTCCGACCACACCTCGGCGAAGGGGTCCGTACGAAGGAATCCGGACAGCCCGCCACTGCCCGGCCGCCGCTCGAAAGTCGGCCAGCTCCCCGCGAGAAGCAGCAACACCTTGCGTCCCTGCGGCGCTTCGAGCGCGCGCATGGTGGATACCACCGCGTTGACCGAGAACTGAAGGTCCCGTGCCCGCGAGGCGGCGTCGGCCACCTCGAAACCGTTCCATCCAGATGCGAGATCCTCGGAGATCCGGACGAAGGATCCCGGGACGCCCACCGCGGACGGCCCAACCGCAGAGATGGCGCCAGGCGGCGCCGGGCCGTCAACCTGGCCCAAGCTCACCGCCTGTGTCGCATTCACCCGGTTCTGCGCGCCACTGAGCGAAGCGGCCTCCCGCGAGGACGCGGAATCTCCGTTCGTGGACGAAACCGTGCCTTTCGTCCGGTTTCGCCAGGCCCGCGAACCTACGAATCCGCCGTAACGACCGCCGCTGTCGAGTTCGGCAAGGGCAGCGCGGGTGGCGTCCCGCTCGGTCGTGAAACCGCTCAGGATCTCCAGGCGATACCAGCTCTGAACGACGACAGCTACCCGATCGTGTGGTCCGAGGCGGTCCAGCCGGGCGCCAAAGCCGCGCAGCACCGGCCGACGAAGGGTGACGTGGGTGTGGTCGTCGTCCACGAACAACACGTAGTTCGTCACCACGGCGCGCTCTTCGTCAACCGCCGACGGCGTCTCGGCGCCGTCACTGGTTACCGCCCGTCTGTCGGCCACCTCACTGAAGTACTGCACTCCGACCCCCTCACCGTCGACGAGGATGCGGAAATCCGCGGGGCTGAGACCCCGAACGCGATCACCCGAACGGTCCTCGACCACCACCTCCAGGTTGACCACGCGGACATCGACCTCCTCACCGAAGACGAGTTCGGACGGGGACTGCGGCTCCAGCACCTGCGCTGTCAGCGGCGCACAGAAGGCCACCAGCGCGAGCGGAATCTGGAGTACCGACCGGAAGACGGCGTGGTGGGGCACCCGGTCGCGGTGCGCGATCTCACGGTTTCCGGGTAGAGCCATTCCTCATCCTCCCTGGCAGCACACTAGTCGATTGCAGGTTCCAGCCTGGGTAATCGCTGCAAGCAAAGTGCCACCCCCAGATCCCTGTCGCTGCTAGCCTGCCGGCGATGAGCAACGATCCCGACTCGACTGCCACTGCCGTACCCGCGGACGACGCCCACTACTGGTCGGCTGCGGACGCCGCCGCGGCAATCCGCACCGGCCGTATCTCCTCCCGCGACCATCTGGAACTTCTCCTCGACCGGGTCGAGCGACTCAATCCACCCCTCAACGCCGTCGTCACGCTCGACGCCGAGCGCGCACGCCGTGAGGCGGATGCCGCCGACCGGGCCCTGGCCGAGGGCCGGGACTTCGGACCGCTCCACGGCGTCGCGATGACGATCAAGGACTCCTTCCAGACCGTCGGCATGCGGACGACCTCCGGCGCGCCGGAACTGAGCGGTCACGTACCCGAGGTCGACGCCGTGCCCGTGGCCCGGCTGCGCGCCGCCGGCGCGGTCATCTTCGGCAAGACGAACCTGCCGATCTACGCCGGCGACACCCAGAGCTACAACGCGGTGTTCGGCCAGACGAACAACCCCTGGAACCTGGAGCGCACGCCGGGCGGCTCCTCGGGCGGTTCCGCCGCCGCGCTCGCGGCGGGCTTCACGCCGCTCGAACTCGGCAGCGACATCGGCGGCTCAATCCGCGGCCCGGCATCGACCTGCGGCATCTTCGGCCACAAGCCGAGCTACGGCATCGTGCCGGCCCTGGGCCAGATTCCGGGGCCTCCCGGCACTCTGACCCAGGCCGACATCGCGGTGGCCGGACCGATGGCGCGGAACGTCGAGGACCTCGAACTCGGCCTCGACATCCTCGCCGGACCGGACGATTGGCACGCCCCCGGCTATCGCCTGGAACTGCCGCCGCCCCGGCACGGGCGCCTGAGCGACTACCGGGTCGCCGTGTGGTTCGAGGAACCGTCCTGTCCGATCGACGATGTGGTGCACGAGCAACTCGAGAGGGCGGCGGATGCACTCGAGAGCGCCGGCGCCACCGTCGACCGCGAGGCGCGGCCGGACTTCACGTTCGAGTACGCGACCCGCGTCTTCGGGCAGTTGCTGGGGGCGGCAATGTGCGGCGGCTTCAGCCACGACGAGATCGAGCAACTCGCCGAGCGCGGCATTTCGATCGACGAGGAAGGCGCCCTCGCCGCCCGCTGGGCCTCCCAGCGCCACCGAGCCTGGCTGTCGGCGAACGAGCGCCGCCTTCAGATGCGGCGCAAGTGGCACGAGTTCTTCAAGGACTGGGACGCCGTGCTCCTGCCCAACCTGCCGACCACGGCGATACCCCACGATCACAGCGTGCCGATGGGGGCACGCCGGATCACGGTCAACGGCGAGCAGCGACCGTACGGGGAGCAGACCCTCTGGGTCGGCCTCACCGGAGTCGCCTACCTGCCGGCGACGGTGATCCCCGCCGGTACCGCCCCAGACGGCCTGCCGGTCGGTCTCCAGATCGCCGGCCCCTTCCTGGAGGACCGGACGACCCTCGACCTCGGCCACCGTCTGAGCGAACGCATCGGCGGCTTCAAGCGCCCACCGGGCTACTAGGATCGAAGGAAGCGTCGCTCCGAACCTGGGAACGCGGGCGTCTCGCCCGCATCCGGCCCGAAGCGCCGATCTCGCCGCCCTAGCTGACCGCCTCCAGAAACGAGCGCAGATCCTCGCGGCTGACGGCGGGCTCGCCGGGGGCGACGTTGTCCAGGCGGCCGGCGCCGAGCCAACCCTCCAGTCGACGGACCTCACGCTCCAGGTGGTCGAAACCGTCGACCACGAAGAGCAGCGGCTGCAGCGAATCGATCTCGAAGCTCTGGTTCACGACCCAGTCGAGTTGGAAGGGGACGCGCTGCACGTCGGGCGATTCCAGCGCGTGCCCGATCTCGCCCGCCGAACTCAGAAGGCCGCTGCCGTAGGCGCACAGACCGTCCCCCTCCGGCCGCCGCATCAAACCGAACTCGATCGTGAACCAGAAGAACCGGGCCAGCGCCCGGAGCGCGCTCTCGACCCGGCGGCAATTTCCCTCCCGGGCTCGCAACGCCGCTGTTCGAGCGGCCTCGCCGAAGCGGACCAGGACATCGGCGAACGCCGGGTCCGTGTGCATTGGGACGTGTCCCGCCAGATCGTGGAAGATGTCGGGCTCGGGGAGGTAGTCCAACCTCGCGCCGTCGCGGACGGTGATCGTGGTCGGAAACTCCCTGCGCCGCAGACAGTCGAAGAACAGGTACGCCGGCACGTAGCCGCTCACCGCCCGCGCCTTGAAGCCGCTCAAGGGCTCCAGGAAACGATTGATGTCGGCGAGCCGTGGGATGCGGTCCGGGTCGAGCGCCAGACGCGTCACGCCATTGAGGAAACGCGGGTGGGCGTGCTTCTCCCAACGCCCCGCGAGCGCCCTGTAAAGCCGTCGCCAAGTCTCCTGGTTGGACTCGCTGTAGAGCTCGCAGGGCTGCTCGATGAACAGCTCGCCCCGCGTCTGTGCCCGCTCGATGAAATCGGCGCGCCCGGCCGTCAGGTCCCGTCCGGCTACGCGTTCCCGCGGCGCCAGTTCAACCACGCCAGCTATAGGCATAGCTCTCGTCCTCCAAGCCGGCCGCCGCAGCCGTCATCTGCAGCGGTCTGAACGTGTCCACCATGACTGCGAGTTCGTCCGTCCGCTCCTTGCCGATCGATCCCTCGTAGGCGCCCGGGTGGGGCCCGTGGGGAATGCCGTTCGGATGCACGGTCAGAGCTCCCCGTTCCACTCCCCGGCGCGACATGAAATCGCCCTCGACGTAGTAGATGACCTCGTCCGAATCGACGTTCGAGTGGTTGTAGGGGGCCGGAATCGCCTGCGGGTGGTAGTCGAACAGGCGCGGCACGAAGGAACAGACGACGAAGCCCGGGCCATCGAAGGTCTGGTGCACCGGCGGCGGCTGGTGAACGCGGCCGGTGATCGGCTCGAAGTCCTCGATGTTGAAGGCGTACGGCCACAGGTGGCCGTCCCAACCGACGACGTCCATCGGGTGGCGCCGGTACACGTAGCGGGTGGTGCCGCCACGGGCCTTGATGCGGACCTCGAACTCGCCTTCCTCGTCGCGCGGCTCGACCCACTCCGGCGGCCGGAGGTCGCGCTCGCAGTACGGCGAGTTCTCGAGGAACTGACCGTAGCGGTTCACGTAGCGGCGAGGCGGTTCGATGTGGCCGGCGGCTTCGACACACAGCATCCGCTGCGGTTCGTCCGCCGCCGGCAGGAGTCGCCAGATGACTCCGGTGGGCAGCACGAGATAGTCCCCGGGACGGTAGCCGATGCGGCCGTACTGGGTCTCGAGCACGCCGTGCCCCTCGTGCACGAACAGCAGTTCGTCACCGTGTGCGTAGCGGTACCAGTAACCCATCGGCTCCCGGAAGCGAGCCACGGACAGCACCAGGTCGCGGTTCGTCAGCAGGGGCACCCGGCCGCTCACCGCGTCGCCCTGCTCGGGCGCCTTCGCGGCGCGGATCAGGCGATGCCGAAGCGGACCCGCGTATTCCAGCTTCAGACCGTTCCCGACCCGCTCCTCGATCCGCTCGACCGCGGTCGGCGGATGCAGGTGGTAGAGGATCGACTGGACACCCGAGAAGCCGTGGATCCCCATCACCTCTTCTTGGTGAAGCGACCCGTCGGGCTTGCGGAACTGGGTGTGGCGCTTGTGCGGGATCTCACCCGCGCGCAGGTAGTAGCTCACAGGTTGCCCCTTAGCCCCTGCTCCCGTTCGAGCGCCACGAACAGGCTCTTGAAGTTGCCCTCGCCGAACCCGCGCGCCCCGTGGCGCTCGATGACCTCGTAGAACAGGGTCGGTCGGTCCTCCACCGGCTTGGTGAAGATCTGGAGCAGGTAACCGTCCTCGTCGCGGTCGGCGAGAATGCCGAGTTCGGCCAGGCGATCGATCGGCTCGTCGATCTTCCCTACCCGCAGCTCGAGGTCGTCGTAGTAGGCCCCCGGCACGTTGAGGAACTCGACCCCGTTCTCGCGCAGCCGAGACACGGTGCCCAGGATGTCGTCCGTGCGGCAGGCGATGTGCTGCACCCCCGGACCCTCGTGGAAGTCGAGGAACTCCTCGATCTGCGACTTCTTGCGGCCCTCGGCGGGCTCGTTGATCGGGAACTTGATGACTCCCGAGCCGTCCTGCATCACCTTGGACATCAGCGCCGAGTACTCGGTGGAGATCGCCTCGTCATCGAAGTGGACGAGCTGGCTGAAGCCCAGGACGCGCGAGAAGAACGACGCCCACTCGTTCATTCGCCCCAGTTCGACGTTGGCCACGACGTGGTCGACCGCCAGCAGCCCGCAGCCCCGGGGCCCCGCGGCGCCGGGGACTTCCGGCGCCGCTTCGAAACCGGGACCGAATGCCCCGCCGTAGTCCCGGCGCTCCATGAACTGCAACACGCAGTCGCCGTAGAGGTGGATCGAGGCGTGGCGAACTTCGCCGTGCCGATCTCGGGCCGTTGCCGGTGGCGCCGCGGCCTCCGCGCCCCGCGACACCGCGGCGACGAAAGCCTCGTCCGCACTCGGAACGGAGAGCGCGATGACCGCCACGGAATCGCCGTGCCGCCGGACCGACCGCGCCGCGTCGTGCGAGGAGTGCAGCGCACTGGTCAGCACCAGCCGGATATCGCCCTGCTCCACCAGGTACGACGCACGCGCCCGTTCGCCGGTCTCGAGGCCCCGCACCGCGGTGCACTCGAAGCCGAACGCATGGCAGTAGTAGGTGGCCGACTGCTTCGCGTTGCCGACATACAGCTCCAGGTGATCGAAGCCGAGAATCGGACAGAAGTCGTCCCCGGTCGCGGTGCTTCGACCGACGAACGCGGGTTGTGTCTGTTCAGTAGTCCCTGGATTCACTCCCTCTCCTCCTTTTTCGTGGTTGTCCGGCCCCGAAAGGACCTCAAATGCAGGCGGCGAAGTTCGCCACCGCCTCGCGCAGAGCCTCCGGCTCCAGGCGCGAGAAACTCAAGCGGGCCGCGTTCCTGGGCGCGGCGCGGTCTGCCCCGTCCGCGAACGCAATCGCGGGAACGAAGGCGATCTTCCGCTCGGCCAGGGTCCGCTGGAGCAATTGCTCCGCGTCCGTACCCTCGGGCAGTTCCACCCAAACGAACATGCCGCCCCCCGGCTCAGTGAAAGCACAACCCTCCGGGAGATGATCGTGAAGTGCCTCGAGCATCGCGTTCCGGCGGTCCCGGTAGGTCGCTCGCAGCAGTTCGAGGTGGCGGTCGAAGTCGAGTTCCCCCAGCAGGCGGGCGACGGCGAGCACGCTCAGCCTGGAGCACTCGAGGTCCCCGATCTCCTTGACGGCTGCGAAGGTCTCGACCAGCGCCGCCGGCAGTCGCAGCCAGCCGAGGCGCAGCGCCGGCGCCAGGACCTTGGAGAAAGTTCCCGCGTAGACGACCCGCTCCGCGTCGAGCGCCGCGAGCGGGGGATCGAACTCGCCGTCGCAGCACAGCAGACCGTAGGGATCGTCCTCCAGGATCACGAAGTCGTAGTCGTGAGCCAGGGCCACCAGCCGTTCCCGGGCCTCGTGCGCCAGGCTGACGCCGAGTGGGTTGTGCGCATCCGGGATCACGTACACGAGTCGCGGCCGGGCGCCGGTGAGCAGACTGCGCTCCAGCGCCTCGACATCGAGTCCGTCGTCCAGGCTGCTCGGCAGGGTCAAGAGCCTCGGCCGGAGCGGCGCCAGAACCTCCCTGAAGCCCGCGTACGTGTAGCGCTCGACCGCGACACTCTCACCTACGCTCACCAACGCCCGAGCGGCGACATCGAGCGCCTGCTGGGCGCCCGTCGTGATCAGGATCTCCTCCGCTCTGCAGTCGACGCCACGGCGCCGCATGACCTCCACCACGCGTGCCTTCAGTTCCCCGCACGACGGGACGTACTGCATGGACTGCGGATCGGCCAGCAGTTGGCGCACCACTTCGCCGTAGGCCTGCGAAGGAAACAGCTCCACGGCCGGCAGACCGCCGGCGAGCGAAACCACGCCGGGCCGCGCGACCTGATTGACCAGCCGGCGCAGCAGCGAACGTTCGCGACCCTGCAGCCACGGCGCGATACGCGGCATCGTCGACGATTGCCGCTCCCCCGTCCTGGCTGCGAACGGAGGCGCCGTCGCATCGGCCGTGGTGGTGTAATGCTCTTGAATCGCCATGGCTGGAACGCTAACAGAGCCAACAGCGTCAAACAAGCGTTGATTCCACACCATTAGGAACCCGTCCATGTAGACTCCGGCGCCATGGACAAGACAGACGATCGACAGACAGCGGAGTCAGGCCGCTCCCCAATCCGGCACCTTGACGCCACCGACTACGCCATCCTGACGCTCCTGCAGGAGGATTCGAATCGCACCGACGTGGACCTCGCGCGCAAGGTGCGCCTGTCCGCCTCAGGCCTGAAGAAGCGCCTGCGCAAGCTGGAACGGCGCGGCGTGATTCAACAGCGAGTCACCCTGCTGGACCGCAACGCTGTGGATCTGGGCCTGCTGTGCTTCGTTCAGGTCTTCCTCACCCACCACCAACCGGATACCAGACAGCATTTCAGCGATGCCGTCCGCAAGCTGCCGGAGGTGCTCGAGTGCCACTTCCTCACCGGCGAGCACGACTACATGCTGAAGATCGTGGCCCGGGACTATCGCCACTTGGAACACATCCTCGCGGACCAACTCGCCGGCATACCGGGAGTCGACCGGCTGCTGACGAGCATCGTGCTGAACGAAATCAAGCACACGACCGCCCTGCCGCTGACAGCCCCTCCCGCCGCGGCGGCCGAACCGTCCGCCCCCTGAGCCGGCAGAGCTTGCTACCCTTCGCTCCGCGATGAACGGCGCCCAGGCCATGATCCGGACCGCCGCCAACGCGGGCGTCGAGGTCTGCTTCGCCAATCCCGGCACGTCTGAGATCCACATCGTCGCGGCTCTCGACGAGATTCCGGGCGTGCGCGGCGTGCTGGCGCAGTTCGAGGGTGTCGCCACCGGCGCCGCCGACGGCTATGGCCGCATGGCCGGCAAGCCGGCGCTGACCCTGGTCCATCTCGGCCCCGGCTTCGCGAACGGCATCGCCAACCTGCACAACGCGCGCCGTGGCCGTACCCCGGTGGTCAACGTCATAGGCCACCACCCCACCTGGCACCGCAACTACGACCCGCCGCTCAACACCAAGGTCGAGAGCCTGGTCGAGGGAGTTTCCGACTGGCAGCGTACCGCCGCCTCGGCCGATCACATCTCTCGCGACATGGCCGCCGCCATCTCGGCTTCCCTGCACCACCCGGGGCAGATCGCCACCCTCATCGTGCCGACCGACTGCCAGTGGAACGAGGCTTATGGTCCGATCGTCGAACCGGCCCCTCCACCCGGCGCCCGGGTCGCCCCGGAGGCCGTCGAGCGCGCCCGGACCGCCGTCGCCCGAGGCGAGCGCACGATGCTGATGCTGGGGAGTTCCGGCAATACCGATGCGGCTCAGCGCGAAGCCGCCAAGGTACAGCGCGCGACCGGCTGCCGGCTCGTCGCCGAGACGTTCTCGGGGCGCATGGAGCGTGGTCCGCATCTACCGGCGCTCCCGCGGGTGCCCTACTTTCCCGAGCAGGCCGCCCCGTTCATGGGCGGGATCGACACGGTCGTCCTGGCCGGCGCGCTCGATCCCGTCGCCTTCTTCGGCTACGAAAACGGCGTGAGCCGCTTGACTCCGGAGTCGGTGGAAGTCGTCATCCTGAGCCATCCGACCGAGGACAGCGGCCACGCTCTCAGCGAGCTGGCCACCGCGCTCGACGCGAAGGAAGAGCCGCCGGCCCGCGCCGTCGAGCGGCCACCGGCGCCAACCGGTCCGATCGGCGCCCGGGTCGCGGCACAGGCGATCGCGGCCACCCTGCCCGAGAACGCGATCGTGATGGACGAGGGAATCACCGCCGGTTCCGCCTTCTACCCCGCCACGATGAACGGTCCCGCCCACACCTACCTGCAGGAGAACGGCGGCGCCATCGGCCTCGGCCTGCCGGCGTCGCTCGGCGCCGCGATCGCGTGCCCGGACCGCAAGGTGCTGACGCTCGAGGGCGACGGCAGCGGCCTGTACACCATCCAGGCGCTCTGGAGCCAGGTCCGGGAAGGAGTCGATGTCGTCAACCTGGTGTTCGCCAACGACGCCTACCGCATCCTTCAGGTTGAGCTGCAACGGGCCGGGGTGGAGGAGTTCGGGCCGCAGAGCCTGAACCTGACGGAGTTCGGCAAACCGCGGGTCGAGTGGCTCGATCTGGCCCGAGGCTTCGGCATGCCCGCCGTGCAGGTGCGCACCGGCGAAGAGCTGACGGCGGCGCTTGAGCGCGGTTTCGCCGAGCCAGGCCCTTGCCTGATCGAAGCGCTGGTGAGCGACTCGAGCTTCTAGCAGCCCGTTGAAGTACTCGGTCACACTCCTGCCCGGGGACGGCATCGGTCCCGAGGTCAGCAAGGCGATGGTGCGCGCGGTCGACTTCGTCACCGGCGGCCGGATCGAATGGGAACCGGTCATCGCCGGCAGCACCGCCGTCGACCAGGGCCTTTCACCGCTTCCGGACGAGGCGATCGAGTCGATCCGGCGCAACCGGATCGCCATCAAGGGCCCTCTGCGGACGCCGGTCGCCGGCGGCTGGCGCAGCGTGAATGTCCTGTTGCGGCAGTCACTGGAGCTGTTCGCGTGCGTGCGGCCGGTGCGGTCGATGCCGGGCAACACACGGGCCCGATACGAGGACGTCGACCTGATCATCGTGCGCGAGAACACCGAGGGCCTCTACAGCGGCCGCGAGCACGAAGTGGTCGACGGCGTGGTCGAAGCGCTCAAGATCGTCACCCGGGCCGCCTCCCGGCGGATCATGCAGTTCGCCTTCGAGTACGCGCGCAGCCACGGCCGCAAGAAGCTGACGATCGTCCACAAGGCATCGATCACCCCGCTCTCCGACAACCTGTTCCTGGACTGCGCCCGCGAGTGCGAACGGAACTACCCCTTCTTCCAGGTCGACTACCTGCCGCTCGACAATCTCGCGCTCGAGCTGGCCACGGATCCGACCCGCTTCGACATGCTGGTCATGGGCAACCTGGACGGCGATCTGATGAGCGACCTCTGCGCCGGGCTCGTCGGGGGACTGGGCCTCGTTCCGGGCGCCAACTACGGCAACACCTGCGCGGTGTTCGAAGCGGTCCACGGCACCGCGCCCGATATTGCCGGCCGCGATCTGGCCAATCCGATCGCCCTGATCCTGTCCGCCGAACTGATGCTGCGCTATGTCGGCGAGGCGGAAGCGGCGGCCCACCTGCGCGCCGGCGTCGAACGCCTCCTGATCGGCGGCGAGGCGCTTACCCGCGACCTGGGGGGCACCGCGAACACGTCCGAACTGACGGACGCCCTGCTGGCCGAACTCGAGGCCGTGGCCATGGAGCGCGAGGCCGCACGATGAGCGGCAACGCCGAAGGGAACGGCGGTCCGCCGCGCGTCGCGCTGATCGTCGGCGCCAGCGGCATCGGCGCCGAAACCGCGCCGCCGGTGCTCGCGATCCTGGAGGCGGTGGGCGCCGAGTTCGAGTTCATCCGCGTCGACGTGCCGACCGCGGTGCGCCGCAACACGGAAACCGTGCTCCGCGAGGCTGCCGAGACGATCCGCGAGTGCCGGGTGGCGCTCAAGACCCGGCTCATCGGCCCGGGTCCCAACGCCGTGCGCGTCGGACCGGGCCCGCAGAACCCCAACGTCGCCCTGAGGCAGATGCTGGGGCTGTGGGCGAGCGTGCGGCCGATCCGCTCGATCCCGGGCCTGCCGACGCGCTACCCGGACCTCGACGTGCTGCTGATCCGTGAGATCACCGAGGGCGTGTACCGCGGCATCGAGCACGAGATCGTGGACGGCGTGGTCGAGAGCATGAAGGTCGTGAGCCGCGCCGCCTGCCAGCGGATCGCCGACTACGCCTTCCGCATCGCCCTACGGCACAACCGCAGAAAGATCACCGCCATCCACAAGGCGAACATCATGAAGCTGAGCGACGGTCTCTTCCTGGACACCGTACGCTCCGTCGCCGCCGGCTATCCCGACATCGAGGTCGACGATTGCATCGTCGATGCAGCCTGCATGCGTCTGGTGCTCGACCCGTACGAGTTCGACGTGCTGCTGACCGACAACCTCTACGGTGACATCATCAGCAACCTCGGCACCGGACTCGCGGGCGGCATCTCCGCCGGCCACGCGATCAACGTCGGCGACGACTGCCACGTCTTCGAAGCCGTTCACGGCGACGCGCCGCACCTGATCGGCACCGGTCAAGCGAACCTTCTGCCGCTGCTGACGCCGGCCACCGCGCTGCTCAGGCACTTCGAGCTCTACGACGAGGCCGGCCGGATCGACCAGGCGGTGACCACCGTCCTCGAGGCGGGCAGCAGCCTGACCCCGGATCTGGGGGGCCGTTCTTCGACCTGGCAAATGGCGCGCAGCATCATCGCGGCGATGGGTTAGGCGGCCGAACCGCCGCGCGAGTCCCCTGCTCCCCGCCCCGGGAGGGCGGCGCTGCCCTACGGGGCGCTGCGCGCCTTAGGGCGCCGCGCAACACCACCGCATCCTCCGGCGCCGCGCCGCGCAGGCGCCGGCGAGAGACCTCAAGGCTCAGGCTGAATGACCGGGCGAAGTCGAAGCGGGCGCCGGCGCCGAACCCGCGCTCGCCTTCTTCGGCCACCATCAGAACCCCGTAGGGGCTCACGACGTAGCGGCCGGCGGCGCGACCGAGGCCGTAGCCCGCTTCGGCTTCCACGTGGCCGCCCTGGAGGCGCCGCGAGGTCCCCCGGACATCGAACATCTGCTGCTGCGACCAGAACTGCCGGACCCCACCGTGGGACGCGCCCCAGGAAGAACGGAGACCCAGCGCAAGCCCGCGACCCGACTCCCCCGGATCGAGGCTCACAGAACCCGACCCGCCCCATTCCTCGAAGCCGCTCGCCCGATGGGTCAGCAGAGACCGGCCGGTGAACTCCATCGTGAGGCCCCGCTCGGCGCTCGCGTACCAAAGACCCGCGCCCATCTCTACGCCGTGGCCCCTGTCGGCAGCGCCGCCGTCGTACCTGACGCCGATCTCAAGAGATGGCGTCAGTACGCCGCCGCCGACAAACGGCCGGTCGTACGAGGCCTCGACGGCCAGGCGGGCGCGGTTCACGTCTTCGCTAGCCGCCGCCAGACCCGGGACAGGATCGGCATCGATGCGGGCCAGAAACACGTCCGACTTGAGCCCCAGCGCGAAGCCGCGAGCCGACGACACGAGGTCGCGGCGAAGGCCGACAGCGCCCATGGCCATGGAAGTGTCCGTCTCGGTCGTGGCGCCGTCCTCGATCATCGAGAAGTCACCCCGGCCGTAGCCTAGGACGCCCCACAGGGCCAGCCTTTCCGTGGCCTGAATCCGCATGTACGGGTGGCCGCTGGTCAGGGAGGCCTCAACGCCGGGACCGCCGCTGAAACCACCTTCGCCGCGACTCAGCCCGACCGCGAGTCCGGTCAGAAAGCGACCCCGCTCGTAGTCCACGCCCACAGTCCCCGTCACGACTTCGCCTCGCAGGGACAGGTCGGCCTCGATGCCGCGGAAGTCCGTCACCGCGCCCCGGCCCCAGGCCGTCCAGTTCCCGGACTCGGCGTCGCCGCTCCCCTCTCGCGCGGCCGTTGACGACAGGCTGAAGGAGCTCCGGGCCAGGAGGTCCCAGCGCTGGTCCGCTCGATAGCGGCTGAGCGAGAAACCCGAGAATGCGGCGCCGGCCGACAGCGGCCGGCCCTGCAGCGGAGCGCCCGCCTGCAGGGCGCCGAACGAGCCGGGGCCCTGAAACGTCGGCGCTCCAGCACCGACGCCGGCCTGCCCAAGCGCACCGCGGTTGCCAAGAACTGTGTACCCAGCGAGCCTCAGGTGATCCGCTGCCGCCGACCTCCCCTCGAGCCGCTGCTCCACCGTCTCCACCGTCTGGCTCGCCACCGTCCTCGCGAAGCGGCTCAACCAGGCCCTGGCAAGCGACGCGTCGTCATCGTCGACCAGCATCAGCAGCGCCGCCGAAACGGGCAGATCGGCCTCGCCTCCGACTTTCACCGTCTCAGTAACTGCCTCCTCCCGGTCGTTCGCCGGCGTCAGCACGAACGTGCCGAACCCGCTCATCTCCTCGGCCGGAATGGTCAGCGTGAAGGCCCCGACCGGTTCGAATCCGACCACGCCGGACAGGCCGCTGCCGGCCACCCCGATCCGCACCGGAGTCTCGACAACGCGGGCGCTCCGGTCCAGCGACGCCGTCACCGTCACCACCGTCGGTCCCGCGTCTTCCGGGACGACCTCCGGCGCCACGGTCAGCACGATCGCCTCGGAGGACTCATCGTCGTCCTCGAGCACCAGGGACGCCGGAATCACCGGCAGTACCGAGGTTCCCGAGACGTCGACCGTCTCATCCGGTTCGTCCACCCGGTCGTTCTCGGGCCTCAACGTGAACGACACCGAACCGCGCAACTCGCCTTTGGCGATCGTCAACTCGAAGCTCTCGATCGCCCGGTAATCGACGGCGCCCGGCACACCGCTACCGGACACCGCGATCCGCACCGGCGTGTCCGTGCTCCGTGCGCTCCGATCGAGTAGAGCTGTCACCGTCACTGCGACCGACCCTTCGCCTTCCGAGATCCGATCCCGATCCAGTGTGAGCGCCACGAGCACGGATCCCGGGTCGTCATCGACGATCGTCACCGAAATCGACGGCTCGACGATCGTCACCTCCGCGTCGTCGAAGGTGACCAGGAAGTGCTCGTCCCCCTCGGCGATGTCGTCGTCGATCAACTGGACGGCGAAACGGACTTGGGTGGATCCCGCGGAGAACGTCAACACACCCGACGCCGCAACGTAGTCCTTGCCGGCCACCGCGGCGCCGTCAGTGGTCGCCCAGGCGACCGATAGCGTGTGCGCGACTGACTGCGAGAGCCGCGCCGCGAACTCGACCACGCCTGCGTCCTCGGACGCGCGTGCCGCTTCGATCGTGAGCCGGGGCGCCTCGTCGTCGTCCAGCACCTGCACAGAGGCGGAGGCCTCCGCCCCCAAGTCGTAGCCGGCGCCCGCGGCTAGGGTCGCGCGCACTTCACTGTCCGGTTCGGCGACCTCGTCATCCACGGTCTCAAGCCGCAGGAGCGTAGTCGTCTCACCGGGAGCGAAACGGGCTTGGACCTCCGTGGCCCCGGTGAGCATGGAACCCGTTTCGGCGATCACCGCCTCGACCGCCCGCAGATCCGTCTCGGCATGGGAACGGGTCACGGTGAACTCCACCGTCGAACCCTCCACCACCGGGCTGGCGCCTGGGGTGATGGTCAGTCTGGGCAGAGGCGGCGGCGGAGGCAGCGGAGGCGGTGCAGGCTTGCGTACCGGTCCCATCGGCTCCGACGTAGCGCGCCTGGCGACACCCAGACCATCGGTGTAGGTCAACACAACCTGGATCATGCGGCCTAGTTCGTCCTCGGTCAGAAGGCAGGTCTCGTCGGTTTCGTCCCGGATCTCCACGCCATCCGCGAGCCACTTGAAGACGAACGTGTCGACACCGTCCGGATCGGTCACGTTCGAGGGCACGGCGGACAACGTGGCGCCGACGACCGGCGTTCCGACGATCGTGACCGTGACGGCAGCAACCGGCACGTAGGGCTCAGGAATATCCACTATCGTCGTCGTCGCCGACGCCGTGCTCACCGACGAGTTCCCGTTCGCCGTCGAGGCAAGCGCCAGCGTGATGACGATCGTCTCGTGCGGATCCGCCACCGAGTCCGCCAAGGTGGCGATCGAGATCGCCCCGGAAGACGAGCCCGAGGTGATCGTCAGGCTCTCCGACGGCGACGTATAGTCCTCGCCCGCTGCGGCCGTACCCGTGACGGAGTACGTGAGCAGCACGTCCGCGCTGCTCGTTCCACCCGACAACGACACCGTGTACGTCGCCGACGATCCCTCCGGCACCGTTTCCGCGTCCGCCGTGACCGACGCCGTCAGATCGTCGTCGTCCTCGATCGTGCCCGTCGCCGTCGCAACGCCCAAGACTGTACCGGTGGGCAGAGTCGTCCCCGTGATCGTTACCGTGAGCGTCTCGTCCGCTTCCGTCAGCGTGTCCTCAGTCGTCGATACGGTCAGCGTCCCCGAGGTGTCGTTCGCCTCGATCGTCAGGCTGCCCGAGGTCACCGCCGTGTAGTCCGTATCCGAGGTCGCAGTACCCGCTGACGTGCTCCAACCCAACACCACCTCCGACGACACCGCGCCCGACAGCGTCACCGGAAACGACACCGCGCTTCCCTCCACTGCCGAAGCCGCTGCCACCGACACCGTGACCATCCCCGGATCCGTGATCGCGGCCGTGGCCGACCCGGCGGTGCCGCTGACTTCGGCAGAGCCCTTCGTCGTCGAAGCGCCGGTCAGCGTCACGATCAGTGTCTCGCCGGGCTCCAGCGCCTGGTCGGACTTGGTCTCGATCGTGATCGTGCCCGAGGTCCCGCCCGAGGTGATCGTCAGGCTCTCCGCCGGCGCCGTGTAGTCGTCTCCCGAGGTCGCAGTACCCGTCACGGAGTAGGTCACGACCACGTCCGCCGTGCTCGTGCCGCCCGTCAGCGCCACCGGGAACGTCGCCGACCCGCCCTCCGTCACGCTCAGCGGATTCGCCGCCACCGATGCCGTGAGCGCGTCGTCGTCCTCGATCGTGCCTGTCGCCGTCGCGACGTCCAGGCTGACGCCGGAGGGCAGCGTCGTGCCCGTGAGCGTCACCGTGAACATCTCGTCCGCTTCAGTCAGCGAGTCCTCCTTCGTCGACACGGTCAGCGTCCCCGAGGTGTCGTTCGCCTCGATCGTCAGGCTGCCCGAAGTCACCGCCGTGTAGTCCGACCCCGAGGTCGCCGTCCCCGCCGTCGTACTCCAGCCGAGGACGACGTCCGAAGGCGCCGCCCCCGTCAGCGACACCGGGAACTCCAGCGCGGCGCCCTCCGCGGCGTTGGCTGCCCCCACCGACATCTGGATGTCGTCGTCGACTACGGTCACCTCGACACTGTCGACCGACACCGCGTCGTAGCCGCCGCCCGCGGCCGAGTGGGCGAGGGTCACCGTTCCACCCACCCGATCCGCGTCCTGCACGGCCGTCACGGTCACCGTCTGAGGCTCGTCCCAATCAGCGTCCGTAAAGGTCAGCGACGTCTCGTCCACCGACACGCCTGCACCCGGCGGCGCCGTCACACTCATTGTCACGTTGGCTGTTGGCCTGCTCTCCAGCACGACCGTGTAGGACGCGCCGGTCGAGTCTCCCTCGGTGACCGTCAACTCGGTGGGTTCAACGGTCACACCGGCCGTATCGTCGTCGAGAATCGTGACGATCGCCGATCCGACGCCGAACGGCGTCCCCTCACGCCCCGGAGGGTGCTGCAGTTGAAGCTCGAATGTCTCGTCGCCTTCGTCGACCGCGTCGTCATAGACCTCAAAGCTGTGGGTCACCGTCGTCGTGTAGCGGGGTTCGCCTTCGACCGTGATGGAGCTCCATGCCTGTAGGCTTCCAAGGGAGAAGTTCTCACTCAGCGGGTCATAGTCCACGCCCGACGCCGCCGATGCGGTTGTTTCAGTTGTCAAGGTCACGCCGTAGACGTTGTCCGTCGGAGATCCGGCCGTCACGGTGGTGGCGCGTACCGATAGCTCCACGGTCCCGGCGTTTTCCGCGATCCTGAACCCTCCCTCCGGGACGATCAGGGAAAACTCGACGCGCTCGTCGTTGTCGGTCACCATGACGGTCGCTCTGCGAAGATCGCCAACCATGTAGGTCGGGTCGACAAGCGACTCCGCCACGACCTCCAGGCTGACGGACTGGGAAACCTCGGTCGAACCGGGCTCCTCCTGGAACGCATTGTTCTCAATGGTCGCCACCGAGTACGAAGCGGTCTCGTCTCCGGCCGCGAAGTCCACAGTCGCGCGTCCGATCCGACTCGGCGAGACCGTTCTGTCCGACGCATCCACCCCGATCATCACGGTCAGTGCGGCCTCGTGCGGCGCTGTGCGGGTCAGGGTGAACGAGGCGGTCTCGCCTTCTTCGATGGACTCCGCGTCCGCACTGACCGTCACCGTGGACTTTTCCTGGCCCGGCGCGGCAGCACTCAGGAACAGCCCTCCCAACGCAGCCAGAACCCCCGAGCGCAACAGAGGCCCCAACCGGAAGACGGTGCACGAGGGTACGAGACGCAGCCGTCCGCGCTGGCGCCGATCGATCCAATCGGCCGCCACAGCCGTACCAATCCGCCGGAAGAGCCTCACCTGATCATCACCTCAAAGACGGGACGCGCAGTCCCGGCCTCGAGCCGCTGTTCAAGGGGCGCCGAAACCGAACTGCCTCCTTCGGCTAAGACGTAAGGAGGCCGCTTCCTCTTCGCGGGGGAAGCGCTACCGCCCAAAGGGGCAACCGGCGGTTTCCCCGGAATACGAGGACGCTGCCGGCGAGCGGCTCTCGGTCCGAGAGCTCCCGCAGAACATGGGAGCAAACAGCCGCTACTCTGTTTGGAACTCCCCGAACGCACCAGATGGTTCGGGGGGAACCAGAAAGGGGCCTCTAGCCCGAAAGGTCAGTCCCTCCGGCGGATTGTCAGATCAGCCAGGACCTTGGCCGCCTCCACACGGACCCGAGCGACTTCCGCAACGTCGAGATATGGCGTGAGGACACCAAACGACGAAGGCTCCGCTTCTTCCACCGAACCCGCAGCCAGCGCCCGCAGGGACCGCACCTGACGTTCGCCGAGGCGAATCAGGACAGGACGGACCTCCTCCAGATCCAGCGTCGGCCCCAACGCGACGCTCCGGCGCTGCACCGCCTTGGCCAGGTCGATCTGGAGCGCGAACCACTCCCGCACCGGCTGTGGATCGAGCCCGAACTCCACCGCCGTCGACTCGGCCGCCTCCAGCACCCGCCGTTCCCGTTCGAGATCCTCGATCGGCGCGCCGCGCGCCGCCTTCCAGGCCGCGACCGCCGGCATGAAGGCGAGCCGGCGAGCCGTCAGGTCGAGCAGATGGTCCAGTTCGTCGCGGCGCTGCCTGCGGCCGAACCACTCCTCGCTGCTGCCCTCCAGCCAGCCCGCGTTGCGCCGGATCCAGAGGTCGACCGCGGGGCCCAGGTCGTCCGCCCGCTGCGGAGCGACCCAGAACACCTTGCGGTCGAGCGAGGGCTCGCAGTCCCGCCGCCAACCATCGCGGCCGAAGTGTTCGACCTCGAACGAATCGGTGACGAAGGCGTCCACCTCGCCACGTTCCAGGCGGCCGGGTAGCGACAGGTTGTCGTCGACGGCGATCACCTTTCTCGCCCCGCCCCCGAAGCGCTGCCGGGTCCAGCGCTCGAGGATGCCGCCGCGGTTGACGGCCACCCGGCGCGGCGAGTCGGGGCCGCCCGCGGCTGACACGACGCATGGCCCACCCGCGGCCACCGCCCGGCTCATCCACCCCACCGCGGCCCGGCCCGGCCTCCAGGTGACGCCGCTCATCGCGAGGTCGAAGTCGCCCGCTGCCACCGCGCCGGAGAGTTCCGGCCAGTCAAAGGACTGGAACTCCACGTCGAAGCCCAGATCCGAGGCCAACCGGTTCGCTACCTCGATATCGAAGCCCCTGCGCCCGGGCGGATCGTGCGCGGCCTCGCCACCGTCATCTTCCGAAAGCACCGAGAACGGCGGATAGTCGCCACTCGTCCCCACCCGGAGCACCGGCCTCGACGGCGCCTCGACCGGCGCCTCCAGGGCGGACGCGTCGAGTTCCGCCGCCGTGAAGCGAACCGCGGCAACCCACGGCGCCTCACCCGCGGTGAAGTGACCGTAGGTCGTGGTCACGAAGGTGCCGTCGGGCAGCAACTCCAGGCCGGGATAAGCGGTGTCCGCGGCGTAGGTGTTGTCCATCAGCCGCACCCGCACCTCGCCGGCCCAGGGTTCCCGCTTGCCGCGTTGCAGATCCTCGTAGCGGCCGAGCCAGCCCACCCAGTCGCCGCGCCACGGGCTGGACGGCGCCTGGTCGCGGAAGGTCACGAACAGCCGACCGTCCGGCGTGTAGCGGCCAACGTGCCGATCGCCGGTCAAGGACGACGGCAGTTCCACCGGCCGGCTCCAGGTGCGCGCTTCGTCGCGCGAGAAGATGACGAAGGAGTTGAACCGGCGGCTGTTCTCCCGCAGCAGCACGGCGATCTCGCGCCCGTCGGGCGACCGGATCAGTCCCGGTTCACACAGGTGCGCCTCCGTGTGCGCCGCGATGACCTCCGGCTCCGACCAGGTCAATCCGTCGTCGAGCGAGATCGTCTTGTAGACCTCGAAACGGGGCTCGAAGTCCGGGATTCGCTCGTAGCGCGAAGTCGGCCTGCGCAGGAAGCGGCCGTCGTCGTGAAACAGGGCCATCAACTCGCCGTCGACGCTCCGGAGCCGCTCGACCGAGGACATCGCGACAACGCCGCCGAAGTGGCCGATCGGTTCGAGTTCGGTCCAGGTCAGGCCTTCGTCGTCGGACCGCGCCATCCGTATCGGGTAGAGCCCCGAGAACATGATCAACCGACGGCGTCCGTCCGAAAGATCCACCGGGAACACGGTGGGCGTCTCCATCGATGTCGCCCAGCTCGCCGGCGTCGGCAGCCGCTCACTCCAGGTCAGGCCGCCGTCGTCGCTGCGCTTCATGACGATCGCGCCGGCGCCGTGGCCCTTCGGGTAGACGGTCAGGATCGAGCGCTGATCCGACAGCAGCACGGTTGTCGGGTGCCCCAGGTACTGCCCCGGCTCCCGGTCGACCACGACTTGGCGATGGGTTTCGTCGGCCCAGTCGAGCCAGCGGGGCGGCGCGTCGTCAATACGGGCGCAGGCGGAGAACGCCAGTAACAGCGCGACGGCCAACTCTGTCCGCCTGTGCATCCCGCCGAATGTAGCAGCACCCGGCGGTCCATCCAGGTCAGCGAGAGGTCGCCAACGCCCGCCTCTCGTCTCCTGTCAGTTGGGTACGTACGGTTCCTGCAGCGTAGGCCGCAGGGAACGTGGCGCTCATTGCACGAGGCTCACGCCGACGTTCGCGCGAGCGTAGCGGGGCAGCAGGCCGACCTTGCCGACCGACTCGATCAGCACCGCGCAGCCGTTCTCGTCCAGGACGGTCACGCCGTCGGGCAGCGTCGGCTTGGCGCCGTTGCACCGGACGTTCTTCACTTCCGCCAGCCCGAGCACGGCCGACGAGCCCTCGTGGTTCAGCCAGTACCAGCCTCCACGCTGCGAGCCGTCCAGAAAGACCCGCGCCCGGCCCTGGCACCTGTCGAGGTCCTCAGCGGCGAAGACGGCAATCCCGACGCCGCCCTCGACGCGCACCTGTAGAGGAATCGACCTGCCGCCGTCACAGACCAGCCTCGGCCACGGATCAGCCGTGTCCGGGAAGACGACCCCGCCAGAGCCGAAGACCAGCGGGGCCAAGAAGCAGCCGCGGCCCGCCTCGTCGCCGCACTGCACCGTCACACTGAACGCGCCATACGTCCACGACCGCGGATCGGCGTGTTGCCTGAACCCGTCGTTCTCCTGCGCTCCTATAGGAGCGGCCAGCAGCACCGTGAACAGCAGTGCCCTATTCATGTCGTCTCCTGCCACGACGGCGGCCGACCCGAAGGCCGGCCGCCCCTCCCCTTTGTCTTAGTCGCAGGGGAACATTCGACCTAAGCCCGACACGCTCAGCTTGTTCGGATCGGGAGGAGTGCCCATGCCCTGGTCCTCCCACCACCGGAACCAACTCTTCGTGTCGTGCCACGTATCGGCCACACGTACCTGGAAGCCGTCCAGCGTGGCCCCCGACACCTGAACCCGGTAGCCGCGGTTCCTGTTGTCCTCGGGGGCGGCGCAGTGATTCGAGATCTTGACCAGGACCTCGATGTTCTCGGGAGTGTGGAACCAGAAGGCCGAGGCGGAATCAGACTCCTCTACGATCGGCGTCGACTCGATCCTGTTGCCTGTCCGGTCCCACGTCTTCCAGTCGGCCAAGACGTCGAAGCGGTCGTAGAGGCAGACCCGGTTCGGCCCGTCCCCGCAGGCGTCCGACGACGCCGAACCGACGCTCGCCGCCGCGGTGACGGAACTGAGCCCCGGCCGACCCACGTCGACCTTGACCGGCAGCGAACCGGCGGACGCCTCGCCGCAGACCTGCGGGAACGCGTATCGGTCGATCCGCGCCCTTCCGACGGTCCGCAAAGCGTTCGTCGTGTACTCGTCATCGCGCACGTTCGTCACGTAGTAGGGATCGCCGCCGCCCACCGTGTCCGTGATCCGCACGGTCCACAGCGGGTGCGCCTTCTTGTTCTGATTCGACGTGCTGTCGCTCCAGTCGGCAGGCGAAAGCGTGGCGTGGGTCTCGGACAGCATGGCCCACAGTCCCCCGGTGAGGTCGCACCCGTCGAGCAGCTTGACCAGCAGGCCCCACTCGTTGTCCGGCCCGACGGCCAGAATGCCCGAGGCTTGCGTCCTTGCCTCCACCAGGGTACGCCGCGGAAGGTCGTCGTAGTTGACCTGCCAAGACGCCTCGACCTTGAAACGACTGTCCTGGAGACACAGCGTTGTGGCGTTGCTCGCGCAAGTCCCATCGACGCTGTCATCGTCCGTCTCTCCGTCACCGTCGCCATCCGTTTCGCCGTCGCCTCCGGTTTCGTCACCGTCACCGTCGGTCTCGTCGGCCGCAGGCTCGCTGTCGTCCGACGAATGGCCCCACACCTTCATGCTCCAGTCCTCGACCGTAGACAGGTCACCGTGGAGTTCAACGTCCTGGAGCTTGATCGTCCAGTCGCCTTCCGGATCCTCTCCGAGGAATCTGGCCGAACTGATCTTGAGCTGCCCTTCGAGCCATGTCAGCCTGACAGGGTGGCAACCCGCTTCGGGCGGCTCCGCTCCATCCTCCGACGCCCCGTAGCCGGACCAGCACTCGTCGAAGTGCGAGGCCAGAAGCGAGCTGCTCCCGGACGGGCTCTCAAGCGTGATCCGCATGTCGCGGAGGTTGTCGGTGTGGATGTCCAGGTAGACGTCGACCCACTCGACGAAGTCGATGTGCCCACTGACCGTCACGGTCTCTTCATAGGTGTCCGTGGCATCCGCGTCTGTGTTCCCTTGATCGTTGATCCGGAACGGCCCTACGATCTCGTCCGTTTCCTCCCATTCGAGTTCAGGAAGGTTCCCGGTCCAAGCCTTCGCTAGAGCGACGGCAGCGCCCGCGTCGACGGTGCCGAAGCCGTATCTGTGGCTGTAGCTGTAGTTGCCGGCCGTCGGCAGGTCGCCGAAGCGTGGTCCCGCATCGGAGTACCGCATCCACTCGGCGTTGTTGACCGGTACGAAGAATCCGTATGGAGCACCGCCGCCGGCAGACCGCCGCCAGCCGCCGTCCCTGGAACCGACTCCAAACCGCGGACGGTCTTTGCCGTCCACCAGCTCAAGATCTGTCTTTGGGTTCGGTTTGGCCGGTTGGGGGTTGGCCGTTTGGGCGGTAGCTTCGCTGGCGCTGCTGGCTGGAGTTACCGCGTTCGGGTCTTCCCACATCGAGCGCTCGTTGCCGAGGTCCGGATCGTTCTTGCGAGCGGTCGCGGCCAGGATCAGCTTGACCTCTCGCCAGTTCAGATTCGGGTTTGCTTCTCTGACCAGGGCGACGACACCCGCTACATGCGGAGAAGCCGAGGAAGTCCCGCTGTAGTTGGTGTGCCGGCCGAAGGTCTCAGGCGCGGGAGACGAGTAAGCCTCCCAGTATTGCTCCTCCTCGCTCAGCGCGTCCTCCCGGTCGACATGGCCGCAGATCCACAGGTTGGACCCGTGTTCTGAGAACCAGGACTTCCGTCCCTTGTCGTTGACGGCGCAGACCTGCATGACACCGATGTGGTTCTGATTCTCGTCGAGGCTGGCGTAACCCTGCTCCCAGTAGTCGTTCCCGGCCGACATGACGTGGCTCACGCCCAGGCCACCGAATCCCTTCTCGAGCCCCAGTGTGAATGCCTCGTCCATCAGCGAGGTCTCGAGGTTTGCCAGCGCTCCCTGAAACACTCCCCAGGAGTGATTCATCACCGAAGTCCTGGTATCGGCGGCAATGCCCTCGGTCAGGGCCCTGATGATGTTGGCGTCGTTTGGGTTCTCGATGACGTTGTGAATCGACAGCTTCGCCTCGTAGGCGATGCCCCTGATCCCGATGTCGTTGGCGGCCGCGGCGATTACGCTGGCGGTCGTCGTGCCGTGGGTGTAGCCGAGTCGCCCCGGAACCAGATTCAAGGTCGTCGACCGCCATGGCGTATAGATGTTGACGTCCTCGATCTGATCCACGATGTCCGGGCTTTTCGAGTCGAATGACCCGTCCAGGATTCGGACCTTGACACCGCTTCCGGTCGCGCCCGCGTCCCATGCCGCCGGCACGTTCTGGTCCTGAACGCTGTCGCCCCGGTTGTGCAGCGTGAACTGGCACCCGAACATCGGATCGGACACCGTGTCGTCGGTGTCGTAGCAGGCAGGGCGGCTCGTCCAGTTTCGGTGGACGCCGCCGGTGTTGTTGCCCGGCGTGCTGTTGGTTCTGGTCTGCTTCCAGGCGTCCGACACCTGGGCGTCGTCGGCCACGCCGACCGTGTACCTCCCGGTGCCTGTTCCGTTGCCTTCCACCTTCAAGTAGTAGGCGCCGGCCGGGAACTCGTGGATGGACGTGAAGCCCCGCTGAACCGCGTCTTCGTACGGGGGTACGTACGTATCGTGTCCGAGCGTCGCGTCATACGCGACCAGCGTCTCTCCTTCGACTTTCAGCACGCTTCCCGTGACCGACAGTTCCGTCGCTGGCGAAACGCCCCGGATCATTACCTCCCGAGTCTCGTTGAAGACGAACTTGAAGTAGTCCGCATCGTTGGCCGGACTGATGTTCGCGCCCCGAACGAACTCGAGGTCGGAGTCCGGGTTCAGCGAGATTGAAGCCGCGTCGACCTCGGCCACCGTTTCGGCTGCCGGGGTTCCCGGCTCCGTGATGGTCCGGACGTGGAACTCGTACTCGCCCGGAGGCCGAGGGTTTGGACTCACCCATGTCGCCCACACGCCGACCTCGTAGGCGGTGTTCCGCTTCAGGACCCTGCGGATCATGAACTCGTCGCCGCCGGCCGCGCCCGGCACCAAGCCTCTGCTGTTGGGCTCGTCCGTCTCTCCGTCCCATACCCGGCCCCACGTAGAGCCGCCTGAGTCGCCGGTGACCCATATCAAGACGTCCAGGTCCTCCGTGTCGGGCGTGACGATGTAGAAGGGGTCGTAGTCCGCCCATCGTGAGTTTCTGTAGTCCCATACGACCTCGAAAAAGCCGGTCACTGAGCCTCCCTGCCTGGGAATCACGGCGCCGTACACCGAGTCGTCCTCGTCCAGTATCTGCTGCCTGATCTCGGCTATGTCCAGACCGTCGCTGGAGTTGGGCCGTTTCTGTACCTGGAACCCGTACAGGCCCCCTTCTGCTCCGTCGGCCAGCGCCACCTTGAAGAACCAATGGCGGCGGCGATCCGCAACCTCTAAGGTCAGGGTCTCCAGCCGGACTTGCCACTCGCCGAGCGTAAAGCTCTCGATGGCAGCGGCCTCTGCTGCCGTCCCGTCCTCGTCGACCGCTCGGTGCAGTGTGACGATCACGTCGTCCGCGGAGAGTTCCGTGGAATCGACCAAAGCCCTCAGAGTGGACGGCGAGACGCCAGCGTTGTTGAACCTGTACCAGTGCTCTCTCGAAGTCTCCGAAAGCTCGTACGGGAACGCCTTGCTCGCCTCCGTCTGCAGGGTCTTCGCGTTGATCTGGAATCTGTAAGCACTGGCGGAAGCCTCTGAAGTCGTTGCGGGAGTGATCGTCGCGAATCTCTCCCAGACGGACTGGTCATGGTCCCGAATCTCGGTCCATCCGCTCCCGTAGTCGGCGATCAACTGGAATCCGTAATAGTTTCCGTCCTCAAGGTGGTAGGAACCAACGGCCTCGATGTCGCCTTCGGGCGACAACGCGGCTCCAGTGCCGGCCCCTGAGACCGTGATCGACGGTGGGGCGAAGTACGTCGCATCATCCGAAGGCGCCACGAGGCTGGGAAGACCGCCGACGCTCTGAGAGATCGACGCTGTGGCGGTTGCGCCTGACCCCGTGTCGCTCGTGAACGTCACGGTCGGAGCAGATTCGTACTCCAGACCGGGATTCGTGAGTTCGATCGAAAGGACTTGGCCCATCATCGTCGCCGCCGCTTCCGCGCCTGATCCGCCACCGCCCGAGAGCGTCACGTCCGGCACGGTCAGGTAGCCCGATCCGCTGTTGGTGACGGTGATTGCGATGCTTGTTTCGAGCACCGCTGTGCCGGTGGCGGCTCCGTAACCGTCGTTGAACCTCGAACTTGGCGTGAACGTCACGGTCGGAGCAGACGTGTAGCCCGACCCAGGGTCGGTGACCTCAACGGCAATGACATAGCCGCTCGTCATCTCCAGGTTCGCCGTCCCCTCGGCTCCCGTGCCACCGCCTCCCGTGAAGGACACGGTCACGTCGTAGTACGGCCGGTATCCGTTACCACCCGAGTCGATTCGGACTCCGGTAACCACACCGTCGACGATCGAAGCGGTGCCCGTCGCAGTCGTATATTCCTGTCTGTCCGGGTAGGCGGGGCTTCCGTCTTCGTCCGTCGATGTGATCGTCACATCCGGCGCGGTCACGTAGCCCGATCCGCCGTTCGTGATCGTCACGCTTCCTACGATGCCCTCGTACCAGTTCATCTTTGTTACTTCGGCCTTCGCTCCCGATCCACCACCGCCTTCGATGGTGATTTGTGGTGCGCCGGGCAGAACGTCATCGTCCGGGTAGTTATCGACCGTGGAGTAGGCACCTGAGCTGCCGATGATGATGTCGCTGACGACTCCTCCGAAGGATGCCGTAGCGGTCGCTCCTGCGCCGCCGCCGCCCGTGATCGCGACGGTGGGCGCTTCCGTATAGCCAGTGCCCGCCGAGGTCAGCTCGATGGAGCGCACCTGTCCTCCGATCGTCGCTACCGCTGCGGCTCCCGAGCCGCCGCCGCCTTCGATGGCGACGGCAGGCGGATCCCTGTAGCCGGAACCGCCATTGGTCAACGTCAGTTCGGAGACGGCGCTTCGTCCGACCTCCACGTCCCAACTGAGGGTCGGCCCACCAGGACCTTCGACCGTGACGGTCGAGGTCCCGAAGTAGCCGGTCCCTGGGTTGTCGACCGAGATTCCCGTTAGCCGGTAGAGCTCGCTCGCGAAGTCGTCGTCGGACGGATCGTCCGGCGTGCCTGAGTCATACAGGGTCTCGGTCAGTTCCGCAGGCGCCAGTACGAAGCGTCCGGTCCTGGAGTCCCCGAAGACCTCGCTCGGCGTGAAGGTTCCGCTCGAAAACGGCCCGTCCCCGTAGTCGGCACGTCGCGTAACGACGATGCGGTAGTTCTTCGCCTCACTGAACTTCGGATCGTCGATGTAGATGGCATAGCCATTTCCTGTGATGATCTCCGAGATGCCGTCGACGGCGTCGTATTCGGCTTGAGCGTGCAGGCCAGAAGCGGCCAGGGTACACGCGAGAACGAACGTCAGTGCTTGCCTCATTGGGCTCCTCTTTCCCGCCACCAGTTCGGCTGTGCGGATTCGACTTCGTCGAGTTCGTTGAGTCGGGCCACCGCGTCGAGCGCCGCCCAACCCGGTTCGGTTTCGATCAGGTACAGACGCCTCAAATGCCAGTCCTCGTAGCTCAGTCCCTGTTCGGCGAAGAAGGCGGCCGGGTCGGTCCCTTCGCTCAGCCGGACCAGAACCCCGCCTACCGGCAACAGAATCGAGCCTCCTTCGCCTTGCTGGAACACGGGTACGCCCGCGTCCGCAGCGGCTTGGACTGCGATGCTCAGCCGCTCGTAATGAGCCCGATGCGTCGAGGAGTTCGGTGCGCTCACGGCTCGAAGTTCGACGACCTCCTGGGCGTCGTTCACCAGGGTCGCTCGCATCTCACGGTCACCTTCCCGCCAGACGAAGACCCGCGGCTCGGCCGCCTGGATCCTCTCCGTTTCTGCCTTCTTGATCGTCTGGCCGAAAGCAGGCCACGTCGCCATGACTATGGCCGCGAGTGTGGTCCATACGAACCGCCGTCGTTGTGTTTTCTGCATCGCTCAGCTCCTCCGATTAGTGGGTGTCGGAAAGCCAAGAGAGCGTAGGCCGCCCCCCTCCCCCCGACGCCCTAGGCCGTTACTTGATACAGCGGATCCGGCTCTTGGGATCGTGCGACATCAGCGGCCTCACGAACACATCTCCCCGCCCGACGGCGAGTTTGCTCGGGTCGAAGGGGGTACCCATGAGTTCCCACCAGCGGAGGAACCCTGGATTGCCCGAGATACGACTATCCATGACGCGGGCCTGGAGGCCGTCGTTGATGACGGTAGCGCCGACGCTGACGAAATAGCCCCTGCGGTTGTCCAGCGGGGCGTCCACGTTCGCGCACTGTTCCGAGATCTTCACGACAGCGTCGATGACCTCGGGATGGTGGAACGAGAAGGCTGCCGCCGAGCCGTTTTCCGCGATCAGGGTACTGGTTTCGCGCGTGGAGGCGCTCTCCCATGATCTCCAGTCCACACTCACGTCGAACTTGGCATGCAGGCAGGCAGCCTTCTCCTCTTCACCGCACGCAGTCGCAGCCGAGACCTGGGCCACTGCGCCAGACGCCACCGAAGCAAGCCCGCCACCGAAGTGCGCGGGGACCTTCACCGGCAAGGAGGAGGAAGCGCTACTGGATGTCGTACAGACATCGGGGAAGGCCCGACGAGTCCCAGTGAGCCTGACAGGTGCGGCTGAACGGCGACCATCGGGATCGAACAGATCCTCGGGGTGGTTGGTCAACTCGACGGTATTGTCCGTCACGGTGTCACGGACGATCAGGTTCCAAAGCGGGTATTCAGCCTTGTTGAGGATCCTGTCGTCTACCTTGAGGGTCCGAGGGCGCCGGTCGTAGTCCGAGACCCTCGGCTGCGACGGCATGTCGGATGCGATCACCCAAATACCGCCACTGACGTGGCAACCGTCCAGCACGCTGAGCAACAGCGACCAATCTCCGGTCTGCCGGAGGGAGAAGACGCCCGAGGCGCCACGACTCACTTCGACCGAGCCCCAACTTGGCGCATCGTCGACATCTGTCTTCCATGCGACCCGGGCCCCGAAGCGGTTGTTCTGGAGACACAGCGTCGTGTCATTGGCCACGCACGTTCCACTGAACCGGGTCCAGTCGTTGGGGCCGTCCTCCTCATCGACATCCGTAACCGTCACGGTGACCGACGCAGTGACCGTGTTGCTGTCGGTGTCGGTGGCCGTCAGTGTTGCCTCATAGACCCGGTCGCTGTCCGTGTCGGTTGGATTCTCGTAGTCCTGCGCTGGCAGCGTCAGCACCCCGGTCGCCCCGTCGAGCGTGAAATCGTCGGCGTCATTGCCACCGAGAGACCACGTCAGGGCGCCGACCGGAGTCCCGGTCACGGTGGGCGCCGGCGAAGTCCACTCACTGTTCTCGGCCACCGTCCCGGTCACCGCGTCGAGAGTCAACTGAGGTCCTGCAGCCTCGACGCCCGCCCTCGAACACGCAGTGGGACTCACGTAGTCGATGACCGCGACGGCGCCGTCCTCGCCGCTACCGTGACCGTAAATGCGCACTGCCCACGAATGCAGCTTGACGGGATTGAGACGACTGTTGCTCGTGACGGCCAGTTTCCAGGCGCCGTCTGCAGACCGCCCGACAAACCGATTCACGGCAACCCGGTACTCTCCGTCGATACCGCCGGAAGCGTAGAGGTGTCGGTTAAGGACTTCGACCCAGTCGTCGCTAGACTCGCCCGAAACGCTATCGGGACCGCCGACCCAAACCTTGAAAGTCCCGTGCTGCCTCGTCTCGATGTCGAAGATGAACTCGACATACTCGATGAAATCCATGCCGCTGTTCGCGATCACCAGCTCGTCTCGCTTGAACTGACCGTATGGAGGAACGTCGGGGCTGTCGCCCGCCGACGACACCGGATTCGTCGCGCAGGCGGACGCCGACCTCAGCTCCGGCAACAGCGTCCAGCCGTCGGCCAGATCGATGGCGGCCTCGGCATCGACGAGCCCGAAGCCGTACTGCTCGCTGTAGCTGTAGTTGTCGTCCGTGCCGAGCTCCTCCGCCTCCAGGTCCACGTAGGCGCCGCCGGCGACGTCGATCTTCCGAGCGGACTCAGCGAGGATCAGTTTCACGTCTCGCCAGGTCAGAGCGGAGTTGGCCTCACGCACCAAGGCGATCACGCCGGCCACTGCCGGCGATGCCGACGATGTTCCGCCAAACGAGTACCGCCACCGACCGTACTGGCTGGTCGTGAAGATCCCTCTGTTCGGCGTGAGTCCATTCGACGGGCCGCACACCCACAGGTTCGTCCCCTGCTCGGAGATGTCCGGAATGAAGATACCGTCTTGCCCGACAGCGCAGACCGGGATCGCCCCGAAATGACTGTTGTGCTCGTCCAACTGCGTGTATTCCTCTTCCACAGCGCCCCGATTGCCTGTAACGCCACCGTTTCCGGCAGCATTCACGTAGGACGTGCCGAGGCCGCCAAAGCCCCTGCTGAGCAAGTTGTCCATCGCCCCGTTCCAGACCGCGCTGGAGCGGTGGATAGAGCCATCGTCGTTTGGACCGTAGCTGTGGTTCGACACACCACGAGTCGCAATGTTTTGACTAAGGGCAACGCCTTCTCTCGCATAGCTGTAGCCAGCCAGAAGATTGAAGTTGTAGATCGTGGAGTCGTAGGCCACACCACGAATCCCGTGCTCATTCGCGGCCGCACCGATGACTCCGGCCACGGAGTTGCCATGGCTGTAGATCGGCTCGAACGGCTCGTTGGAGCCCGTCAACATGTTGTAGTTCTTCGTCGTGTCGACGTTGGGCTCGAGGTCTGGATGCAGGGAGTCGATGCCTCGATCGACAATCGCGATCTCAATCCCGTTTCCGGTGTATCCGTCTTCCCATGCCTCCTGCACTTTGATGTCCGCACTGCCGCCACTGCCCAGATGCCACTGGCACTTGAACAGCGGATCCAGCAGGCCGGTTGGCGCCGTCGTCTCGCAGGCTCCGTCAAGAGTCTTGCTAGCGAAGTCGTACATCTCGATCTCCCGGTCGTGGACGACGGTCAGTCCATAGATGCCGCCGGGGTCGGCAGCATTGTTTGACGAGACCTTCAGCGTGTGCGTTCCGGAGGACACCCGCGCAGCGATGGTGAAGGTGGCGACGTTGCCATCGCCCCGGCTGCCGCCGTACAGGACGTCGGTTCGCCGGTATGCGTCCGGATACCCGACGAGCTCGCCGGTCAGTCCGCTGTCCGGCGCTCCGACCCCACGGATCAGAACATAAGCAGGCGTCCCATCTTCGTAGCCCCTGTTGGCTTCGGTGGTGAACGTCCAATAGTCCTGTTCTCCCGCGGTGGACAACTTGCCGTACCGAGCCGACGAATCGTCGATATCGAAGTAGGCCTTCGACTTCTGCGTCCCGATGAAAGCGATAGGAAGGTTGCTGGCATCGGTCGCCGCAGTGCCTCCGCCGTCCGCCGGCCAGACATACAGCGGAACGTTCCGATCCGGCTCGTCCGTCTTTTCCGTCGTGTTGTACGGGAGACTCACCTCAACGTAGTACAGCCCCGGATCATGGTCGTTGTCGGTGTCCACGGTGAGCGATTCCAGGAGCGCGGCGTTGTACACATTGCCCAACTGCCAGCCGTCATCGTTGTTCCGCAGCAGGGTGCCGCTCGAGTCGTAGAGCCTCAACACCGAGTCAAGAATGCCGGCTGTTCCAATGGCGTAGGCGCCCGACTCGGTGATGCGGAAACTGTAGAAGAAGGAGTCGTTCGTCGCCCCGAACTCAAGATCGGCGGGATACCTGATGTCCATCGCATGGGCGCGGCTGATGCTCCGGGCGGCCGGCGTGTTCCTGCACCCGATCTCGTACTCCACCGTGCCGGAAGCCTGGCCACGCCTGATGCTGAACGTCCGTGTTCCAGACGGGATCACGAAGCGGCGGTTCTGCCCCGCAGCCGACTGCCAGAAGTCCTGGTCCTCGACCTCCGGACTCAGAGTTACGTAAATCTGCTTGTAGTCGTTCTGGGCGTGCACATAACAGACCATCGTCGTCCTCGAGCTTGCTGTCGCCGAGTACGTGTCGGTGTCCCTGCCCTCAACGACACCGCCCACGACGGTTCCCAGGGTCAACGTCAACGCCACGGTGCTCGAAGGCTCCGACGGCGTACCTCCTACGACAGTGGACCAGGCATCGTCTGTGCCTTGCCGATGGCGCACCTTGACAGAGTAGGCCGCATCGTTCGTGAGACTCCGGGGCAGGATGACGTAGTGGTCACCCTTGGCGGAAGCAACGTCCGACAGTTGGGTCCAGACCGGCACAGCCGGTTGGTCGCGAGAACCGGCGCCAAGGCCGCTATAGCCACGCGGGACACTCCGGCTGGCAGACAGTTCCGACGACAGGATGTACCAGAGGTCGTATGCCGAACCGATCGTGGCGCCGCTTGGCTCATCCCACGCGACCGTGAGAGTCTGGTCACCCGCGGTGACCGAGACGCTGGGGGCGGTGACTTGCCCGAACGCGACGCCGGGCAACAGGAAGAGAGCTGCGATGGCTGGAAGCCGCTTCATCGTGGCGCCGCCTCTGTCCAGAAGTTCGGCACCGCCAGATCGACACCGCCCAAACCCGCCAATCGGTTGGCCAGTTCGACAGCGAACGTTCCCGGCACGGTGCTCACGACATACCCGTTCTTGCGCCATTCCACCGGAGTGACCGACTCGTCGAGTCCGTGCTCGACGAAGAACGCCTCGACTTCGCCAGGGCCCCACGACTCCGACAGAACCAGAATGACGCCGCCGATCGGCGCCTTCAGCGAGCCGGTGTCGGTGACGAAGATGGGGATTTCGCCTTCTGTACGGGCCGCTTGAGCCACCACCCGCGGGCTTCTGTCCGGTTCCACTCGAACGATCTCGTAGCCCTGCTTCCCTTCAATCAGAGCCCGATCCGTTACGCGAGCCAGGCTGACGATTCGAGCGCCCTGGCGATATGAGACCCTCTGGGATCCGTCGACCGTGACGGCGACAGCCGTCTGGCGGGATCTCAAGGTCTCGGACGCCCGCACGGTCGACGCGGCGCCCTCTTCCTCCTGAGCCATGAGCGGCCAACTCGCCACCAGCACCAGGGCTGGAGTGGTCCATAGGCCTCTTCGGTCGGTCTTCACCATTTCAGCTAGTCCTCCTTCATAAGGGGGGTTGAAAAGAGGGGGACAGCAGCACTCCCGCCGTCCGCCGGTGAAATCAAGGGGTCAGCTTGCGCCTCATCGGAGGATCGCTGTCGCCCTGCCCCAAAAAAGCCCGAACAGGGACACACTTGGACCTACGGACAACGTATCTACACCTTTTGGACTCCTTAATCACGAATACGCGGACCATATCGTACCTATCGATCGTGTCCAGGGTCATTCGGTCACTCCCGATTGGGCCGCCCGTTTGGATGGGCCGCTTGGGTCAAGGACTTGGTCCGAGGGGGTTCGCCGCTTCGCGTTTGTCCTAAACTCCCGCAGCAAGGGCGACGCCCGATCATCGAGCCCGCAAAAGAGAGGGGAGGCATGCGGCTTCTGGACAACAAGGACTACACGATTCTCGAGCTCCTGCAGGAGGACGGCAGTCGGAGCGACGCCGAGTTGGCCCGTAGAGTCGATCTCTCCACCTCGGGCCTGAAGAAACGCCGACTGAGGCTTGAGCGCGAGGGAATCATCGAGAGGAAGGTGACGCTCGTGGACAGGAACGCCCTTGGCCTGGCCCTTCAGTGCTTCGTGCAGGTTTCCCTGGTTCACCATCGGCAGGACGCCGATCGGGAGTTCAAGGAAGTGATTCAGAATCTGGACGAGGTCATGGAGTGCCATTTCCTGACCGGCCAACAGGACTACCTGCTCAAGGTGGTGGTCCGCAACTACCAGGATCTGGAGCGGCTCCTGAAGGACCTGACGTGCGCGTCCGTCGATCGACTGCTGACCAGCATCGTCTTGAGCGAAGTCAAGCGGACGACGTCCCTGCCGCTGGATCTCGCGCGTGAAGAGCCAGCCGGGAAGGTGGACTCTGGTGAGGGTCGACCTGGAGACCGTTCAGGCGGGTAGGACCTGGCGGCCCCGAAGAGCACGCCGGCTTGCTACCCTCCGAACTGTGTCTCAAGCAGCCCGTGGCGGCGCCTGGCTGGCAGGAGGCCTCACCGCTGCCCTCCTGACCATGGCCAACGCTCCTGCATCCGCCGTCCCGCCTCCGGGCGCCACACCGCGCCCGCCCGAACTCCAGGCCCGGCTGGAGGCGGTGCTCGCCGCCATGCCGGCCGACTACGAGCCGCGCACCGAGCACCTCGACGCCGACGGCGGTCCCCTGTTCCTGAACCGTCTGATCCTCGAGACCTCGCCCTACCTGCGCCAGCACGCCCACAACCCGGTGGACTGGTATCCGTGGGGCGAAGAGGCCTTCGAGCGAGCCCAGGCGGAGGACAAGCCGGTCTTCCTGTCGATCGGCTACTCCACCTGCCACTGGTGTCACGTGATGGAGCGCGAGAGCTTCGACAACGTGGAGATCGCCCGTCTGATGAACGAGAAGTTCATCTGCATCAAGGTCGACCGCGAGCAGCGGCCCGACGTCGACGACATCTACATGACCGCGGTCCAGGTCACGCAGCAGCGCGGCGGGTGGCCGATGTCCAGCTTCCTGCTTCCCGACCGCAGACCCTTCTTCGGCGCCACGTACTTCCCGCCGCAGCAGTTCGTCAACCTGATGCAGCAGGCCGATACCGCCTGGCGGGAGCGGCGGGACGCTCTGGAAACCATCGCTGGTCAAATCACCGACCTCGTGCAGCAGATCACCTCCGCGCGCGGAGTGGCAAAGAACCTGGGCCGCACCGTCATCGGTCAGGCCACAGAAGGCCTGATCGCGAGCACGGACCGCGTCTACGGCGGCTTCGGCGGCGCGCCGAAGTTTCCCAACGAGACGAATCTCCTGCTGTTGTTGGAAGAAGCGCTCCGCACCGGCGACCGACCACCGCTCGATGCGGCTCTGATCACCCTGCGCGCGATGGCCCGAGGCGGCATCTACGACCAGGTCGGCGGCGGCTTCCACCGCTATTCCGTGGACGGGCGATGGCTGGTCCCCCACTTCGAGAAGATGCTGTACAACCAGGCCCACCTGCTCCGCGCCTACGCCTTGGCGTACCGCCTGACCGGCGATCCGCTGCTGGCGCGGGTGGCGCGCGAGACGGCCGACTACGTGCTACGGGACATGACCTCGCCGGACGGGGCCTTCTACTCCGCCACCGACGCGGACAGCGAGGCGGCCGATGGGGAGTCGGTCGAGGGCGAGTTCTTCGTCTGGACCAAGGCCCAGCTACGGGGGGCGCTCGCGCCCGCGGACGCCGACCTCACGATCCGTCTCTTCGGGGTCACGGACGAAGGGAACTTCGAGCACCGGAACATCCTGTTCCTGGATCGGCCGTTTGACGAGAGCACCGGCGACCTGGGACTGTCGCTCGAGGATCTGCTCCGCCGGCTCGACCGCATCCGCGAGCGCCTCTACCAGGTCCGCGAAGAACGCCTGCATCCCCTGCGCGACGACAAGATCCTGACGTCGTGGAACGGCATGATGATCCGGGCCCTGGCCGAGGCCGCCGACGCCCTCGGCGAACCGGCTTACGCCGAGGCCGCGGCTCGGTCGGCGGAGTTCCTCTGGAAGCACGGACGCCGCGAAGACGGCGGCCTCTGGCGGGTCTGGCTCATGGGCGTTGCCTCGACGTCGGGACTGGTCCAGGACTACGCCCACCTTGCGCACGCGTTTGTGGCGCTGTACGACGTGACGGGCGAACGTATCTGGCTGGAACGCGCGGGCGTGGTGGCCAGCGCGATGGTTGAGCGTTTCTGGGATCCCACACCGGCCCCTACGGAAGCGGAAGCCGCAACCGCGTCGAGCCTCGGCAGCGGCTTCTTCGTCGCCGAGCGGACGGCAGCCAACCTGCTGATCGCCCAGCCGAAGAGCCCGACGGACGGCGCCGTGCCCTCGGGCAACTCGGTGGCTGTCCGCGCGCTTGCCGAACTTGGACGGAAAGGCGAGCCGGGGGCCACCGACCGCGCGCTCGCGACCGTGGCCGCCTTCGCCGCGAACGTCGAACGGGCGCCCGCCGCCTACACCTACATGCTGACCGGCCTTGCCGTCGCTCTCGACGGCGAGGCGGGTCCCCGCGGCACCGCCGGCAGCGGCGCGGTCGCCGCCGCCGCCTCCCTGCGGCCCGCGGCCGACGCCGGGGAATACGAAGTCGATCTGGACCTCGTGATCGCCGATGGCTGGCACCTGAACGGCCCCGAGCCACTCCAGGAGGACTTGATCGGCACCGAGGTGCTCGGCGCCGACAGCGGCTTCGAACTCGCCGACCTCCGCTACCCCGAGCCCCGCCGCACTCAGGTCAGTACGCAGTCGGGCGACGTCCTGATCTACGAGGACACGCAACGGATCGCGTTCCGGGTCCGAGCCGCTCCGGAGTCCGAGGGCGGCTCCCCGCCCGTTTCCGTACCGATCTCCATCAGGCTCCAGGCTTGCGACGACCAGGTGTGCCTGCTGCCCGAGACGGTCGTGCTGGAAGTGCCCCTCGCCACGGTCATAACGCGAAACTGACCCTCGGCTCTCTCCAGACCCCCTGCACGGTCCAGGGCGCCAAGCAGTGGCAGTGGTTCCATTGCTGCTCGATAGCGAGGGTGTAGGCTTCCCCGCGCGGCCCCGGCAGGTGGCAGGGGCTCCGCCACAGGCTCGACATTGGCCTCGAATCGGACCGCAACCCCGTTCGACTCGTGTAGGAGCAACAAGGTGACTTCCCCAGCAAGATTCGCGTTCAGGATCGACGCGTTGGCCCGAGACGCCGTCCCGATGCGCGACCTGGCCGCCTACCTGACGGACTTGGTACAGCTCCTGGGCCACTATGAGGCTGTGCATCTCCTGGGGGTTCGGGACGGGAGTCTCGAACTCCAGTACGTAGTCGACGAGGAGGCCGTGCAAGACGTGATTGATCGCGTGGAGGGCGCTCACGGTTCAGGCAGCGACCCCACCGCCCGACGCGCGTACCGGAACATCGACAAGCGTCTGAAAGGGCACGATAGCGGCGCCGTGATCGTGCAGCAGGTCGGGCCCGGGCAGCAGCAAACCGTGCTCGATATCCCCGGCGCGCTCGCCCCGGATCTTTCGCTGCCTGCGGTTTGGTCGTCCGGAACGGTAGACGGTATTCCTACGGGCGTCGGCGGGAGGCAGGTCGATCCGGATTGGATGCCAGTGCGCCTTCACGACACTGGAGCTTCGCTGCGCTGCGAGGCTCGGCCCCCGGTCGCGATCGAGATAGGCCAGTTCCTGCTCAGGAAGCCGATTCGGGCGGTTGGCCGAGGACGATGGGTACGTGACGAGCAAGACGGCTGGTCGCTAGACAAGTTCCAGATCGTGTCCTTCGAAGAACTCGACGATCGGCCCTTGGCTGAGGTCCTTCCAGACCTTCGGCGAATCTACGCTGAGACGGATTGGGCGGAGATGGATGACCCGGTCGGGTCGCTCGCCCGGCTCCGCGAATCGCCGTGATCGTCTGCTTCGACGCCACGGCGTTGATGTACCTGCTCGACCAGAATCGAACCTCGCACCAGGAAGAGGACGGTACCGTCGTGCAGCACATGCCGCTCCGAATGCGGCACTTGGTGGACTCGATTGACCAAGCCAGCGGCCGGGTAGTTGTCCCTACCCCCGCGTTGGCCGAGCTATTGGTTGGGGCGGGCACCCAACGCGGAGCCATGATCAGGGCCTTGGAGAACCGGCGGGTATTCAGAGTTGCCTCGTTCAACCGACTTGCCGCCATCGAATGCGCGCTCCTCGATGCCGGCGCCGTTGCCGACGGGGACAAGAAGGACGGTGTCCGCAGCGCCTGGCAGAAGGTCAAGATCGACCGGCAGATCCTCGCAATCGCGAAAGTGCACGGCTGCGACCGCATCGTCACCGGAGATAGGGATGTCGTCGCGCTTGCCGGACGTGCGGCCATCGCTGCGCAACGGGTGACGGAACTCCCCCTACCGCCGGAAGATCCCCAACAGGACCTGTTCGAATCGGAAGCCGCCGACCCGGGAAGAGAGGGCTGAGAACTGGTTCGCCAATGGCTGTCAGCTATGACTGGCTATTGAGCCGATGCCACCCTTACGGCGCCGCGATGCAGTACAGGTTGCTGCGGCCGCGCAGGTAGATCTCGTCGCCGACGATCGCCGGCGAAGCGTCGAAGCGGTCGTCCAGTTCGCTCTCGGCGAGGACCTCGAACGTGGGACCCGCCTTCGCGACCAGGAATTCGCCGTCGCGGCTGGCGAAGTAGACCCGGTCGCCGACCGCCACCGGCGAAGCGTAGATGTTGCGCACCGCCCCCAGGCGCTGGTTCGCGTAGAGCGGCTCGCCGGTCACCGCGTCGTAGGCCGAGAGAATCCCGCGGTTGACCTTGGTGAAGTAGATGACGCCGTCGTGCAGCAGGGGCGAAGGGACGTAGGGAGTATCGCGATCCACGCTCCACACCACCTGATCCGTACCGGTGATGTCGCCCGCAGCGCCGTCGAGACGCACGGCCATCATCTTGCTGCCGCGAAACCCGCTGGTCAGGTAGACGACGCCGTCGGCGTACACCGGCGAAGGGATCGCGTTCAGAGTCATGCCGCTGGTGTCCCAGATCGGCTCGCCGGTCTCGGCGTCGTAGGCGCGAACGCGGTTCGTCGCGCTCGTGATGACCTGCGTCCGGCCACCGTGCTCGACCACCAGAGGCGTCGTCCAGGCCGACATTTCGTCGCGGTCCCGGCGCCAGATTTCCTTGCCCGAGTTCTTGTCGAGAGCAACGATGAAGGAGTCGTCCTCGTGGTCCCAGATGACGAAGACCCGGTCACCGTGGAGCGCCGGCGAACTCCCCTCGCCGAAGCCGAGCCGGGTACGCATGTCGCCGAAGTCGCGGTTCCAGAGCTCCTTGCCGTCCAGGTCGAAGGCGTAGAGCCCGCGCGATCCGAAGAACGCGATCAGGACTTCCCCGTCCGTGACGGGAGAGCCGGACGCCCAGGTACCGTCCGGATGGTGCCCCTCATGGGGCGCCTCGCGCAGAACCGACCGCGTCCAGAGTGTGGCGCCGTCTCCGCGGTCAAGAGCATGGACCTCGTAGCTCAGTACCTCGTCGGGAACGACGCCATCGCCCCGAACCGGCGCCGGGTTCTCGACCCGCTCGCCGGTTGGCACCGCCGTCGTCAGGAACAACCGCTCACCCCAGACGATCGGCGACGACAGCCCGAGACCCGGCACGGCCTTCTTCCAGCGCACGTTCTTCTCTTCCGACCACTCGACCGGCGGATTGCCGCCCGGCGCCGAGCCGGTGCGGTGCGGGCCGCGCCACGCCGGCCAGCCGCCCTCGACATCCCCTGAAGGATCCGAGCCCGGAGGCGCCGCCGCCAGGATTGTGGCGAGCAGCAGAGCACTGGCTTGCATGGCGCTCCCCTACAGGCTCTCGAAGACGAAGCCGATGAAGACCGATTCGTTGATGAAGCCGGAGCCCCATCCCTCCCATTCGTCGGAGAGGCCGGCGGCCTGAATCTCCTCCACCGACTTGCCGGCGTCCTTGGCCGCCTTCACTGTGGCCACGGACTCCGTGAGCATCCGGTGGTACGTCTTCAAATCGTCGACCGTGGACAGCGATCCGTGGCCCGGGATCACCTTCGCGTCCTCCGGCAAGCGGTCGAGCACGCCGCCGATGCTGTCCCGCAGCCCCACCGCGTTGCCGCCGCTCGCAAGGTCGACGAACGGGAAACGTCCCGCGAAAAACTGATCCCCCAGATGGATCACGTTCGAGTCCATGAAGTAGACGAAGCTGTCCCCGTCCGTGTGCCCTCCGGCCAGATGGCCGATCATGAGCTGCTCGTCGTTGAAGTGGATCGACACGCCAATGTCGTAGGTGACCACCGGTAGCGCCACCTTCGGCGCGGGCGCCCCCGACTGGCCGCGCGCTCCGTCGCCCGCGGCGAGGCGTTTGCGCACGTTCGTGTGCGCCACGATCAACGCCTCCTCGCCGAAGATGACGTTGCCGCCCGTGTGGTCGCCGTGGAAGTGCGTGTTCACGACGAACTCCAGATCGCCGGCCGAGATCCCCGCGACCGCGGCCCGGATCTTGTCGGCCAGCGGCGCAAACTGATCGTCGACGATCAGGATGCCGTCTTCGCCGGCCGAAACGCCGATGTTGCCGCCGGCGCCCGTCAGCATGTGAACCGAGCCGGCGACATGCTGTGCGGTGACTTCGACGGACGAGAGATCCTGCTGCGCCGTTGCGGGCGCGGCGAGGAGAGCGGCCGCGGCCACGACGGCGGCAAGCGACAGAGAACGGGAAGGAACTGTCATGCGGACCATGTGTTTCTCCTCCTTTGAGAGTTGGCAGGCAGGCGCCCGGCAGCGCCATCGAACGAAACTGCCGGACCCTAGCAGTCCAGATGAGTCTTCGCGGGCGTCAGTGCTCCAGCGCGTACAGGACCAGGTTGACGCCGAACGGGTACGACTTGGTCAGCGAGAAGCGCTCGAAGAACTCGCGCGACTCCCCTTCCCGCTCCCAGCCGTCGGCGATGTCCGTGTTGTGGGTCATCGCGACCAGGAGCCGCCCGTTCTCGTCGAAGATGCCGCGGAAGTGGGGCTCGGCCGAGTGCGAGCCGCGCTCGGAGGTATCGGCGCCGCCGGTCATGTTCCAGTATTGGATCGACGGGATCTGGGGAACCTCGTCGACGGTGAAGAAGGTCCTGAAGATCGGGTGCGTCGGCGGAATGTCGACGATCGGGTAGTCACCAGGCGGCAGCACCCGGCCGATCTGCCGCGACCAGTGGTCCCAGGCCCGGGGGCCCCAGAAGTCGTCGACGTAGAGGAAGCCGCCCGCCAGCAGGTAGCGCCTCAGGTTCTTCGCCTCCACCTCGTTGATGCCGATGGTGCCAACGTCCGACATGAAGAGAAACGGAAACTCGAACAGCCGCGGGTCGTCCAGGGTCAGCACCAGGTGTTCCGGATCGCCGTAGGCCGTGCGCTGGATCTCGACCGTCGTCAACTGGGACAGCCGGGTCATGAAGTTGTACTCGGAGTCGGGGTAGTCCGTGAACCAGCCCTGTCCCAACCACTCGTCGACCACCTGCCGGTACTGGCCGCGGCAGAAGACGAAGCCCTCCAGGTACTGGCGTCCCTCCTCGGGGTAGCGTGCCGGCACTGGACGCCACCACTGGGCCGGCACTAGAGAGGCCAGGAGCAGGGTGCAGGCGACCAGCATCGCCGGCAACCGCCACCTCGACCTGTGCGCCGCGTTGGACTCCACGGCCCGATCGTAGCGCGTGCCGGCCGGGCGCTAAGATGACCGCCTCCCTCTTGAGAGTCAGCCAACGCCCACCGGAGGACTTAATCCGATGAACGCCGAACCCCTGTCCCGCCGAACCCTGATCGCCGGCGTCGCTTCCGTCGCCGCGGCAGCAGCCGCACCGGCGGCCCTCCCCGCCCAGCAGGAGCGTGTGATCAAGAACGGACGGATCCGCCAGTCGGTGTGCGCCTGGTGCTACAGCGGCATCCCGCTCGACGAACTCGCGGCCGCCGCCAAGGCGATGGGGCTGGAGTCGGTCGAGATCATCGGCCCCGCGGCCTTCCCCACCATCCAGAAGTACGGCTTGAGCTGCGCGATGACGAACAGCCACGGCATCACCGAGGGCGTAAACGACCCGGCCAACCACGAGGCCTGCCTGGAAGCGATTCGCGCCGGCATCGACGCCGCGGCCGAGGCCGGTTTCCCCAACGTGATCACCTTCTCCGGCAACCGCAACGGCATGGCCGACAGCGAGGGTCTCGACAACTGCGCCCAGGCCCTGAAGCAGATCGTCGGCCACGCCGAGCAGAAGGGGGTCACCATCTGCATGGAGCTGCTGAACTCCAAGGTCAACCACGCCGACTACATGGCCGACAACATGCCCTGGCTGGTCGAACTCGTGGACCGGGTCGGCTCCGACCGCTTCAAGATCCTCTACGACATCTACCACGCGCAGATCATGGAAGGCGACGTCATCCGCACGATCCGCGACCATCACCAGCACATCGGCCACTACCACACGGCCGGGAATCCGGGCCGCAACGAGCTCGACGACAACCAGGAACTCTACTACCCGGCGATCATGCGGGCGATTCTCGAGACCGGCTACACCGGGATCGTGGGCCAGGAATTTATCCCCAAGGGCGAGGACAAGCTCGCCGCCCTCGCGCATGGTGTGCAGGTCTGCGACGTCTGAAACGGCTTAGCCGCCCTCGGCCTGCGTTTCGTCCCGGAACAGGACGACAAACCCGACCATCGTCGCCAGAGCGAGCAGGGACAGCGAGTACCAGAGCGCCGAGTAGTCGAGCACGCCGGCGTCGTCGGTGAAGAGAGTGGACAGCACCTGCAGCACGGGCGCGGCGAGGACCGGGCCCAGCCCCAGAATCACGATCCCGAACACGGTCTGCGCCGAGTGGCGGACATCCGCCTCCGCGATGCGGTCGACGTAGATGAAGGCGGCGGCGAAGAAGCACGCGTAGCAGAGACCGTGCAGCGCCTGGCTGGCAATGATCACCTGTGGCGGCAGGAACACGCTGCCGAAGATCGCGTACCGGGCGGCGTAGGCGAGCACGCCGATCGTGATCACGCCGCGGAAACCGAACCGGGCCAGCAGCCAACCCGCGGCCACCATGACCGCGATCTCCGCGAACTGGCCGATGCTCATCGCCGGCCCGATGCGGCTGTCCGGCAGACCGAGCACCTGGCTCATGAACGGCGCCGTCTGCATGAAGTAGATCTGGTGGATCACCGCGATCGGCAGGCTCGCCGCCACCAGGACCGCGAAGGACCGATGCCGGAAGAGCCCGAACGCCTTGGCAAAGGCGAGCTTGTCCTTCGCATCGCGTCGCGGCGGCGTCGGCGGCAGGAAGAGGCAGAAAACGGCGTACCCGAAGGCGAGAACGCCGCTCCAGACCAGGGAATCGACGAGGCGGGCCGTAGCGTCCGGGGCCTCGACTCCGGCGTAGAACGGCGGCAGCCAGGACAGCCGCACGTCCGAGAGCAGCCAGATCAGCGGGAAGGCCCAACTGGCCGCGATCCAGCCGATCGTGCCCCACACCCGCACCCGCGGGAACTCCCGATCGCCGTCGTCGATGTGGGCGAAGGCGAGCGAGTTGGAGAGGGCCAGGGTCGGCGTGAAGAGCACCGAGTAGAGCACCGACAGCCACAGCCAGGCGCCGAAGCTGGTCTGGTAGGCGGTGATGATCTTGACCACGCCGCCGGCCACCAGGAGCACCGCCAGCACCCGCTGGGTGGAGAACGCGCGGTCCGCGAGCTGGCCGGCCACGAAGGGCGCCGTGACGGCCCCGATCGAGCTCGCAAGCCCCAGGATCCAGCCGATCTGGCCCGGGCTGAAGCCGAGACCGCCCTCCGAGGGCTCAGCCTGGAGGTAGCGAGCGAGCACCGGCAGCCAGACGCCCCAGACCCCGTACTGCAGGAGCATCATGACGGAGAGCCGCAGGTACGTCTGTCGCTTCACGCGGGCATCCTACGCCGCATCCGCAGCAGGCGGCGTCCGCAACGATCTACAATCCCGCGTCCACCTCAGTCCGATGAAGATTCAGGAACCAACAGCCGGCGGCCGCGAGGCCCGAAGCGGCGGCGCCCTCGACGGCATCCACGTCGTCGACCTCGCCGGCACCGTCGCGACCGCCTACTGCGGCAAGCTCTTCCGTGACCTCGGCGCCAAGGTCACGAACCTCGAGCCGCCCGGCGAGGGCCATCCGATCCGCGGCCTGCCGCCGTTCCACCCGCAGGCCGCGGCGCCCGAAGCGAGCGGCCTGGCCACCTACCTGTCGCTTGGCAAGCGGAGCGTGGTCGCCGATCCGGACGACCCGATCAGTTGCTCGCTCAGAGCCGCCGCCGACATCCTCCTGGACGCCGACCCAGCGCCCAGCCACCAGCTCGGAGGCCACCAGATCCGCCTCTCCCTCTCCTGGTTCGGGGCCACAGGTCCCTATGCGGCGCGCGCCGCCACGGATCAGGTGATCAACGCCCATACCGGGGCCGTGCGGGCAGTCGGCCCGGCCGAGGGGCCGCCCCTGCTGACCACGGGCCACACGCCCCAGGTCGTAGCCGGCACGCTCGCCTACGTCGCCGGCGCCGGTCATCTCCTTGCGCGCGAGATCGGGGGCCTCGGGACGCCGATCCACCTCGACGTGTCCATCTTCGAGGCCGCGATGTGCATCACGGAGCCAGGCCCACCCGGTACCCTCGCGACCGGACTGATCCGGCCGCGGGTGGGCATCAACCGCTTCTGGCCCACCTACCCGACCGGCATCTACCCCTGCCGTGACGGCTGGCTCGGCGTCACCACGGTCACGCCGTCGCAATGGCGAAGCCTGTGTTCGCTGCTCGGCCTTCCCGAACTGGGCTCCGCGCCCCGCTACCAGGTATCGGTCAACCGCCTGGAGGACGCCGATGCAATCGACGCGGCGCTCGGTCCCCGCTTCCTGGAGCGAACCGCCCTCGAGTGGGTCGAGGCCGGCCAGGCGGCGCGGGTTCCCCTCGCGCTCGCTCCCACCCCGGCCGAGCTGTTCGAACTCGACCAGTTCCGCGACCGCGGCGCCTGGATCGAAGCCGAGCACCCCGACCAGGGTCGCTTCGCCGCTCCGGGCACCCCCTTCCGGCTTCATCGCACGCCGGCCGTCGCGGGCGGCCGGGCGCCGCGCCTGGGCGAGCACGGTGGCCACGTCCCCGAAACGCCGGTCGTTCGCCGGCGATTCGCCGGAGCGCCGGAATTGCAGGCCAGCGCCGCCCGCCGCCGCCCCGGCCTGCTCCGGGACATCCGCATCGTCGACCTGACGATGGGCTGGGCCGGCCCCCTCGCAACCCGCCAGCTCGCCGACATGGGCGCCGAGGTGATCAAGGTCGAGTCCTGCCAGTACTTCGACTGGTGGCGCGGCTGGGAGTCGACGCCGGAGTCGATCGCGCAGAAGCTGTACGAGCAGTCCACCGCCTTCAACACGACGGGCCGCAACAAGTTCGGGATCACGCTCGACCTGACCAGCCGCCGCGGCAAGGGTCTCCTGCTGCGACTGGTCGCCATGTCCGACGCCGTGATCGAGAACTACACCGCCAGCGTCCTGCCGAAGCTGGGGCTTGCCTACGACCGTCTGCGCGAGGTGAACCCCGAACTCGTCATGGTGTCCATGCCGCCCTACGGCGCCAGCGGCGAGTGGATGGACCACCGCGCCTACGGGTCGACCGTCGAGCAGGCATCCGGCCTGCCCCACCTGAACGGCCGCGCCGAAGACCCGCCGACGATGCAGCACGTGGCCTTGGGCGATCCGATCGCGGGGATCAACGCCGCCGCGGCTCTGTTGACCGCGCTCCGGCACCGCCGGCGGTCCGGCGAGGGTCAGTACGTCGATCTCTCCCACGTCGAGTCGATGTTCCCGCTCGCCGCCCACGGACTCGTCGAGCAGGCGATGCGAGGGGAACCGCCCGAGCGTTGCGGCGGGCGCCATCCGCTGCACGCGCCCTGGGGCGTCTATCCCTGCATCGGCGCGGAGCCCTGGATCGCGATCACGGTCGAGACGGACGAGCAGTGGCGGCAGCTTTGCGGCGTGCTGGGCATGGACGGGACCGAATCCCGTTTCGCCGGTGCTTCCGGCCGCAAGGAGTCCGAGGACGACCTCGACGAGGCTCTCGCCGCTCGGACGCACCTCCACGACGGCATGGCGCTCGAGCGCCGTCTCGCCGCGGCGGGCGTACCGGCGGCGGTCGTCCGCAACACGCTGGACGTGCTCTACGACCCGCATCTCGAAGCCCGCGGCTACTGGCAGTGGCGCGAACGCGCCTTCGTCGGCAACCAGCCGAATCCCTCGGCGCCCTACCGGCCGGTGGGCGGAGACGGCCGACCCTACGCCGTCGAGTGGCCGGCGCCGACGTTGGGCCAGCACGGCCGGGAAGTGCTGTCCAGATTGCTGGGCCTGAGCCAGGCGGAGCTCGACGCGCTGGAGGCCGACGACATCATCGGGACGTCGCCGGTCCGCTAGTCGACCCCCTCCAACTCCGGCACACCCTCGACGATCCGATACAACCGGTCCATCTTGACGTCCGTGAACGTCTGCGTGCTGTTCGTGGTCGGCCAGTAGACATCCACCTTCTCGACCGACGCCGGCCGACCCAGACCGATCGTCTGGCGCAACGGATTGCCGCCGAAGCTGCCGCCGCCGTTCACGCGCCGGTGAATGCTCCGGCGCCCCCCGTCCGCATCCACCACATCGACCCTGATGCGGGCGCCGATCGCCGAGCGGTTGCTCTCGGTACCGACCAGCCGCAACCCGAGCCAGCGATTGCCGAAACCCGGATTCTCGAACAGCGCGTCGCCGAAGCCGTCGCCCGGGAAGGCGCCGCCCATCTGCTCGAAGACGTCCAGATCGCCGTCCGAGTCGACGTCGGCGAACACCACCGCGTGGCCCTTCTGCAGGTGACCGAAGCCGGCGGCGAGGCTGACATCGACGAACCGCTCGCCGCCCAGGCTGCGGTAGAGGACGTTGGGCATCACCGCCTCGTAGTCCGGGTAGCCGGTGCCGAGGTAGAAGTCGACAAAGCCGTCGGCGTCCAGGTCGCCGAAGTTGGATCCCATCGGCAGATGGAGCCGGGTCAGGCCGGCGCGGGCCGCGACATCCTCGAACCGCCCGCCGCCCGTGCCCCGGTAGAGACGCGCCAGCTCCCAGGGACCCGGGAATCCCTGGTAGCTCGCGGCCACGAAGCCCAGGCCTCCCCGGTCGCCGGTGTAGCTCGACACGAACAGGTCGAGGTTGCCGTCGTTGTCGACGTCCCAGAACCACGCCGGGAAGCTCTGGCGAGGCCCCGTGACGCCGAGCTTCTCCGCTACGTCCTCGAAAGTTCCATCCCCGCGGTTGCGGTAGAGGCGATTCGCCCCGCCCAGCACCGAGACGTAGAGGTCGGGGAAGCGATCGTTGTCGTAATCGCCCCACACCGCCGCCTTGACAAAGGCGCGGACCTCGACGCCCGCGGCGGCCGCGAAGTCCCGGAAACGGACCACGCCGTCCTCCCCCGCGCCCTCGTTGCGGAAGAGCTGCGACGGCGCCGGCTGCCCGGCGCTGTGTTCGTTGCCGACGAACAGGTCGAGGTCGCCGTCGTTGTCGACATCGGCCCAGGCGGCGGTCTGGGTCGGATAGTGGGTGTCGCCCAGACCGCTCATGAAGGTCACGTCGCGAAAGAGCGGCACGCCGCGCCCATTCTCCCCGTTCGCCCTGCCGGCCGACTCGTTACGGAGCAGCGAGTTCGGGTGCCGGCCGTAGGGTCCGAACCAGGCGCCCCGGAGCACGTACAGGTCGAGGTCGCCATCGTTGTCGTAGTCGCCGTGGACCACGTTGAGACCCCCGTAGAGCCCCGTAAGACCCGCGGCAGACGTCCGGTCCTCGAACCCCCCCTTCCCGTCGCCCGCGAAGAACCGCGGCTCGCCGCCGGGGTCGAAGGTCGTCGTGAAGATGTCGAGGTCGGTGTCGCCGTCGAAGTCGTCGACCACGGCGCCGCCCGACAGGTTGAAGGTGTCGATGCCCAGCGCGGGAGCGACGTTCCGGAACCGCGGGAAGTCGGCGCCGCTGCCGAACGCCTCGAGGGAAAGCCGGTACTCCGGTTCGACCCCGCCGGGATGGTCGCCCAGGGTCATGTGGACGAGGTTCAGCAGCCACTTCCCCTGAACCTGCTGCACCGAGTTCGCAGGCGCCCCCTCCAGGTACTCCCGCAGATAGCGCGCCGCCTGCTCGGACCCCTCCCGTTCCCGGTGGATTGCCCTGCCACGGATCGGCAGAATGCAGGCCGCGGCGCTGTGAGTCGCGGCACAGTTCCGGCTCTCGCCGTAGCGCAGCCAGGCTACGGCGAGACGAAACAGCGCCTCCGTCCTCTCCCCTTCCGTCAGGCCGTCGGCGGCCGGCAGCAATTCGTAGGCTTCGCCGAACCGACGCAGCGCCTCGGTCTCGTTGCCAAGCCGCAGTTCCTCTTCCGCCACCTCGATCAGGAGCCGAAGGCGGCGGCTATCCGAAGCGTCTCCGGCGTCGGCCAACGCCGCCCTGGCCGCCGCAGCCGTGCGCTCACCCAGCCAGGGATTCTCGCTCGCGCTCTCGATCCGGATCCGTTCAAGAACGGCCAGCATCCGCCGATGGCCGTTGCCCGGCTGTCGGTCGCCGGCACGTTCCGGAACCACCTGCGGCTGGCCCTGAACGGCCCGCGGCGCGAAACCGGCCACTGCCGCTGCCACCAGAAAGGCGGCAGCGGCGAGTGACCCAAGCCGGGTCGCGCGGCAAAGCCCGGAGTGCCCGCCCGTGGACGACCTCGACGGCGAGACGCCGGTCACGGGAACGCGCGGGGCTCGAAGTCCGGTTCGTTGACGATGCTGGCGCTGCTTCCGGTGGCCCGGATGACGAACAGGCCACGCCGTTCCGCGTGCCTGATCACGGAGCTGTCGCCCCTCAGGTAGGCCACCGCACCGTAGACCGGCCGTCCCCGGTATGGCGTGAACCACTCGGAAAACCACGACAGCTTGTCCAGGAACCAGGCGACATCCTTGGGCCTGAGAGTCGTCTTGACTTCCACGACCACGACTTCGTTTCCGTTGGCGGCCACGATGTCGAACTCGATGTGTTCCCCGTTCCGCCTTCCGGTCAGCCTCTCGAATGTCTCTTCCACCGCGATGCCGCGCTCATTCAGGAGGGGCACGAGGTCACCTTCTACCAGGCTCTCCATCAACTTGCCCCATTGGGACGTGAACAGACCTTCCGCCTTCTTCAGGCGGCGGTCGGTTTCCTTCATCTGCCGATCGGTTTCCTTCATCCGCCGGTCGGTGTCCTTCATGCTCTCCCTGAGTTCGACCATGCTGTCCTTGAGTTCGGCCATTCCGGCTCGGTTCTCCGCCATCAGGTCGGAAGTGCGTCCCAGGACCGCCCAAACCTCCTCTGACCCGCCCGGTGTGCCGGGGCGCGCTTCGTGTGGATTGCTGCTCGTCATCGGTTCCTCTGTTGTATCTCGCGGCCGCCGGCCTCGGCGCATCGGTTCTCGTGTTTGCTGCGGGCGGAATCGACGGCGCCCTCCGCTCCTTGCCACCCCGCCCACACGGAATCGTACCGCGGTCCGCGGCGTCGCCCGAGCTCCGCCGACCGTAACGGACGTCTTGGCCACCAGCCTCCAATGATCGACTCGGCGCCGAAGCCAAGGGGCGGTCTCGCCGCAGGCTCCCCCTCGATCGACCCGGCCGGGGCTACGGTCTTGCCGGCGCCCTGAGCGGCTGCCGCCCCCGGTACATCGCCAGGCGCTGGCGACGCTCCTCCGAGTCGACGCCGGTCGATCGGCGTTCGAGTTCCAGGGCCTCTTCCTGCCGGGACACGGCATCTTCGAACCGGCCCGCCGCCGCCAGAGCCATCGCCAGCGTCTCCAGGTGCTCGAGGGCCGGCTGCTCCGAGACCACCGCCTGCGCCAGCTCCACGGCCCGCGCGCCGTCCAGCGCCTCAGGGACCGGACTCGTCGCAAGCAGCCGCGCCAGCAGGTGCCGCACCGCGACATCGGCCGGGAAACGCTCCAGCGCCGCCTCAAGCGTTAGCAGGCAGTCGACGTACAGCCTGGCCTGGAACTGCATCAAAGCCAGATTGAAGCGCGCGGCCAGGTCGTCGGGAGTGAGCGCGACCAGCGCCTCGAGCTGGACCGCGGCCCGCTCGGGCTCACCGGCGCCGACCAGCAGCGCCGCCAGCGTCCGCCGGGCGTCGATCAGACCCGGATCGAGGTCGACGATCTCTTCGAGCTCAGCGATCGCGCCGTCGGTGTTGCCCGAGTCGGCCCGCGCCCGCGCCCGTACCAGGCGCCATGGCAGGTTCTCCGGATCGATGTCGGCGGCGCGCTCCAGATGCGCGGTGGCCTCGATGTCGCGGCCGAGGCGGCCCAGGAGAAGCGCCAGGTTGAAGTGCGCGGCGCCGTGGTCGGGCCGCACCTCCAGCGCGCGCCGCAGGTGGCTCTCCGCCCGGCTGTGGTCGCCGGTCTCGATCAACGACCGGGCCAGGTTGAAGTGGACGTCGGCGTCACCGTCGCTCGCGGCCAGCAGTTGCTCGTAGAGCTCAATCGCCTTGACGTGGTCGCCGGAGCGGGCCGCCGTGACTGCCCGGTCGAAGACCGCTTCCTCCTTGATTCCGAGAAGCTGGAGGCGGTCGCGCAGAGGATCCGCCATGGCGACCGGCGCCTGCCGGTTCCGGCTCAGCTCGGCTCGTGCCCGCTCCGGATCGCCGGCCGCGCGCAGGGCCATGCCGAGGTGATGACGGACGATGCTGCCCGCGGGCTGAGTGGCCGCCAACGCCTCGAGGATCTGGACGGCCCGCGCGGCATCGCCGCGGTCGAGTGCGACCCGCCCGAGGCCGAAACGAGCGGCGGCGCTCTCGGGCCGCCCGGAGGCCGCCCTGCCGTAGGCCGCTTCGGCCGCGTCGAGCTCACCTTCCGCCAGCAGCAGATCGCCGGCGCGAATCAGGGTCGGCGTGTCGTTCGGCCGCAGATCGAGGACGGCGCCGGCACTCGCGCGCGCCTTCTCCAGGTCGCCGACCGCATCGTGCAGCAACAGCTCGTAGTAAGCCCACTGGAAGTCGCCAGGCGCCAGCGTCCGGAGTTGCCCCAGACAGACGGAAGCTGCGCCGTAGAGCTCGTAGTGCAGGTAGCGCAGACAGAGGTCGGCGAAGGCATTCGCCGCCAACTGGGCCTGCGCCTCGTCGGTCGCGGCGGCAAGAGCGGACCCGACGGCGGTACGGTCCTCCTCGATCTGCCGGCGGACCTCCGGGTCCAGGTGGTCGAGGCCCGGTTCCGGCACGGCCTCGATCACGAGGAACGCCCGCACCCGGTTCGCGCCGTCTTCCGCGGCCGGCGCCTGGGCATGAACCGGACCGGCGGCGACCGCGGCGAGGAGCCCGCTCGCCAGCGCGACGGTTCGCGGACTCCAGTGGGCCACCCGGGTCACCGCTTCTCCGCTGCCGAGCCGGCGCCCCGGCGCAACAGGTGGTATCGGTTCGGCGCCACACTTGCGAACTCCTCGACGGCGCCGTCCGGCCAGACCACCTCGACCGTCGCGGAAGCCGCACCGGAGGTCGCCGACGCGGCTCCCTTGGTCGCCGGCGCGGCTCCCTTGGTCAGCGGAAACAGCAGCCGCGGATCGCTGGCGGCGGCGTAGCTGCCATCGGTATGCGCCCACTGCCAGCCGCCTTGCCCCACGATCCGGGCGCGCGCGCCGTAGATGTCGATGAACCGCAGCCCGGAGGCCGGCGCGTCGCGCCGAATGTCGGCGGGAGCGCCGACGCACCCGGTTTCGGCGCCGCAGTCCTCCAGGTCGGCCACGAGCCGTACGCCGATCCACGCACGCGGCGGTGCCCGGCGGTTCAGCAACACCCGCGCACGACCGCCGTTGTTCGTGATCACGAGGTCCGGATCGCCGTCGTTGTCCAGGTCGCCGACCGCGAGACCCCGGCTGACCTCACTGTGGACCGGCTGCTCCCGCTCGGAAGCGGCCACGACCTCGAACCGCCCGCCGCCCAGGCCGCGGAAGAGCTGGTTCTCCATCCGCAGCGGGTGCGGCTCGCCGGCATCGACCTGGCTCCCGATCCGACGCACCGCGCCGTTGACGACGAACAGGTCGAGCACGCCGTCGCCGTCGTAGTCGAGCGGCGCCGTCCCGAACCCCGTCATCTGCCAACTCGGGTCGACCAGGCCGCCCTCGCGTGAGCGGTCCGCGAACAATCCGGCGCCGTCGTTCAGGTACAGCGTGTTGTGCTCCCGGACCAGGTGGGAGAGGAAGATGTCCGGTGCTCCGTTGCCGTCGAAGTCCGCCACCGCGACGCCCATGCTCGCCTGAGCCCGGCCGTCCCGGTCGAAGGCGGCGCCGGCGAACACGGCGTCCTCCACGAAGGCGCCGTCGCCCTGGTTGAGCCAGAGCTGGTTCGCCATCTGGTCATTGGCCACGTAGATGTCGATCCGGCCGTCGGCGTTGAAGTCGACCGCCGCGGCGCCGAGGGCGGTGTGCGGAGCGCCGGCCAGCCCTGCCCGCTCGGTCACGTCGAGGAAGGCGCCGTTGCCGAGGTTGCGCAGCAGGCGGTCGCCCTCCGCCGGCTGACTGAGCGGCCCGCAGTAGTCCGGCTGACCGCTGGTCAGGAAGCACTGCTTCCGGTTGGCGCGGTGGAACCGGTGGTAGTTGCCGACGTAGAGGTCGAGCCAGCCGTCGGCGTCGTAGTCGAAGAAGGTCGCCGGGACGCTGAAGCGCCGGTCGTCGGCGCCGGCGCGCTCGGTGACGTCCTCAAAGCCACGGCCGCCCAGATTGCGGAGCAACTGGTTCGAACCCAGGTTGGTCACGTAGAGGTCGACGTACCCGTCCCGGTCGTAGTCGCCGGTGGCGATGCCGATGTTGTAGCCGGGGGCGTCGAGACCCAACTCGGCCGTGACGTCGACGAAGCGCAGCTCGGCCTCGCCGGCCGGCGAGGCGTCCCCGCCGTCGGGGGCGCCAACGCCCACCAGGTCGTTGCGGAAGATGCGGTCGCCGGACGGCTTCCCGGCACGGCGCGCGAACACCGGCGCGCGATCCTCGTCGCCCACGAACTCGCGGCCCTGGCCCAGGTAGATGTCCAGGTCGCCGTCGTTGTCGTAGTCGAAGAGCGCCACTCCCGGGCCGACCACCTCCGCGGTATAGAGCCGGCCGGTCATGCCGTTGAAGTGGACGAAGTCGACGCCGACTTCATCGGTCGCGTCCTCGAACGCTGGAGTCGTCCCTCCGGCCGCAACCGCAAGACAGGCAGACGTCAAGACAAGCAGGGCGACCATGGAAGGCGGAGACTATCGAGCCGGACTCCAGAGCACTGAACCCGGAACCAGCATGTTGGATCCCGGCGCCCCCTTCGGCCCCCTTTGGCCCCCGGATTTGACACGACGCCAAGAGTCAGTGAGGATGCGCCGCTTACTTTCCAACGTTTGTCTCATCAACCGACAAGGAGAAGGACTGAGATGAAGCGACTGTTCCTGGCTGCGTTGCTGGTTTTGTTGCCCGTCTGCGTACTCGCAGACGCGCCGGAGACCGCGACGATCAGCGGCCACATAGTAGACCCCGGCGGCTCTCCGCTGCCCGGCGTGAGCGTCACCCTGAGCGGCGAGCGCGGCGACAAATTCGGCATCACCGACGAGAACGGGGCCTACCGTTTCGTCGCCGTGGTTCCTGGCGACTACACGCTCTCAGCCTCACTGGAAGGCCTGGGCGAAGCCAGCGCTGAGCTACGCGCCGTGGCCGGTGAGCGCAAGTCGCTCGACGTCATTCTGCAGGCCACGATCGAGGGTGAGGTCACCGTCACCGGTGAGACGCCCATGGTCGACAAGTTCAACGTCACCGCCGGCACCACGGTCTCCGGCGAGATCGGCGAGCAGATCGGCGGCACGACCCGCACCTACTACGGCATCATCAACGCCCTGCCAGGCGTCACCGCCGACGCGGAGAACGACGACATCCAGCAGACCCGGCCCGCCGTCAACGGCGCCCACTTTGCTGACCAGGGAGTCTTCATCGATGGCGTCGACACGACGTTCGCCAAGTTCGGCGGCAGCCGCGTTCGCGTACCGACCACGGCACTGACCGAGGTCTCGATGGAGGCCGGCGGTTCCTCCGCCGAGTACGGCCGCTACGTCGGCTCGGCGACCAACGTGATCGTCAAGTCCGGCACCAACCGCTGGCACGCCGACACGCTCTGGAATCACCAGCGGGTCGACTGGGGCGCCGACTACAAGGATCAGCCTTCGCTCACCGAGCGGACCAACAAGCCCTACCCGGCGGACTGGTTCCAGCGCTGTCACGGCGACGAACGGGACGCCGGCCGCGGCCTGATTCCGGGCGGCACCGATGGTTCCCGCGAACTCGAGCCCTGCCGGCCCGGCGGCTCCGAGTGGGCGGGCGCGAGCGACGGCTTCGAGCTTTCGCTCGGCGGCCCGATCAAGCGGGACAAGTTCTGGTTCTACGCGGGCTACAGCGAGTTCGACGACGCGTACGCGGACCGGCTGATCGGCGGCGACCCCTACGACATCAGCCTGGTCGACGACACACGGATCCTGAAGCTGAACCTGCAATCGAGCGCCTCCCATTCGTTCAACGCCTCCACGATCGACACGCCGACGTTCCGGAACTACTTCAACGGGCAGTCGTTCGACTACTGGACCCCGACGCCTCACGAGAACGACAGCACTCTGGCCACGATGAACTGGAACTGGGCGCTCTCGTCCAACTGGTTCCTCGAAATGAAGATCGCCCAGCAGGAAACGCAGGAGAACAAGTTCCTGGGTTGCCACAACTCGCTGGCGCAGGACAACCCCGGGGTCCTGAACGTGGACGGCATGCCGATCCTCGACTGGCTCGGGCTGGCGCACCTCCCGGAGTTTCCGGCCGAGATGGTCACGACCTGCCTGCAGGCAAAGGCGCTCGACCGCGGCCCGGAAGCGGGCCACACCGAGCTCGACACCTCGGGCGGCGACCAGAACTTCGACCTCCGCTTCCCGTTCGACCCGAGCCAGGGCTTCTTCTGGCCGGGCAACAACTACAACGTGTACGTGGACGGCGAAAATCTCGGCGCCTGGCACAACGGCTGGATCCTCTCGGACGGCTTCGGCTTCAACGCCTTCCCGCGCGACCAGGCGAACGTCGGCCTGACCCAGTTCGTGGGCGCGAACCACGAACTGAAGTACGGCCTCGACTACCAGGACACGAAGTGGGAAGGCGAGAACGCCCGCACCTCCTTCATGAACGGCTGGGGCTACGACTCCTACAACCCGTTCGGGTATGGCGGCGCCGGCGGTCTGGGCGACGACAGTTGCTCGTTGACCCGCAACGTGACCACGGGCCCGGACAACCCGCACTGGTCGGGCCTCACGACCCGCGGCCGGGGCTGCACCTACGTCGACTACAACTCGCCCAAGCTGTCCTGCGAAGGCCCGATCGGCGCGGAGCTCACGCCCGTCCAGATCACGAACGAGAATGGCCAAATCCACCGGACGGACTTCAACGACATCACCAGTTGCATCGGCCGTGGCACCGGCGACGCCGAGGTGAAGGACACCGCCTTCTACCTGAGGGACCGGTTCACGGTCGGCGACCACTGGACCTTCAACGTCGGCGTGCGCGCCGAGATCCAGGAGGCCTGGAACGATGTCCGCCGCCAGGTGGTGGACTCGACCTATGCCGATCCGCGGCTGAACATCACGTACGATGTGAAGGGCGACGGACGGCTGCTGGTCACCGCCAACTGGGGCCAGTACCACGCGATGTTGAACCAGGCATGGATTTCCGGCGGCGGCGACACAGCCGGCGGCATGCACGATCAGTGGAACGGCTACGAAGGCTACGAAGTCTGGTTGTTCTGCGACCCGATCGAGGCAGCCGTGTTCTGTGCCGTCCCGGACCGGACGGACACCCGGCTAGCCGGCACGGTCGGCACGGCCTCACCGGGTTACAACTTCGCCTGGAGCACCCTGGTGCCGGGCCTGCAGTGGGACGCGGTCCGTCCCTGCCAGGACGGCGAGGCTTCCGGCGTGGACTGCGAGATCTGGGACCACGACATCAGTCCCTACTACCGGGACGATCTGATCCTGGGACTCGAGTGGCAGTTCGCTCCGAACTGGGCGCTCGACGTGAAGTACATCGACTGGAAGATGCAGGACATGATGTTCTCCAACACCCAGTACGACCACAAGGGTCGGAACATCTTCATCACCGGCAACTACCACGACCTGGCGGAGATCGTGACGAACACGGCCGATGCCCGCGAAGCGAACGGGCTCGAACGGAACCTCAATGACGGGGCGCTCGCGTCCGCGGACCCGGCAATAAACTCCTACCGGGGCCTGCAGGTCCAGCTCAACCGGCGGTTCGCCAACGGCTGGGCGCTGTACAACAACGTGTCCTGGTCGGAGACCGACACCACCGGCGCCGGCGCCTGGTGGAACAACACGAACAGCAGCTACCTCGAGAACCTGAGCGTCGTGCTGACGCAGGGGCACATCGATCAGTGCAATGCCAACCAGACGGAACCGGACCGCCGTACCGGCCGCACGGAACTCTTCCCGGTGGATTGCACCCAGGCGCTCTCCGAATGGCTGGGCTACCCGGTGTCGATGATCAACCGGCGCGGTCTGAACGGCGCCTACGACCGGACGTGGATCTACAACTCCTTCGGGTTCAAGACCTGGCGCCTGGGAAACCAGGACCTGACCCTCTCCGGTCACCTGAGTTTCCAGACCGGAACACCGTGGGTCCGCTCGGAAGGAACGTCGATCGACTTTGACGACCTTGAGAGAGTCCAGCGCAATCCGAACGACCCGAAGCCGGGCACGCCGAACAACGGCGTCGGCCTCAACCTGCATGCCCCGGGCACGCAGGGGCGGTTCACGTCGGACGAGTACACCCTGAACCTGAACGGCGCCTGGGGCTTCCCCATGGGCCTCCGGGACGTGCGGGGTGAACTCCGGGTCGACGTGCTGAACGTCACCAACCAGCAGCGGCGACGCTCCTGGGGCGGCGACGGTCAGGTCTACCCGGTGCGGCGCTTCTTCCAGCGTCCGCGTCAGGTGCGTGCCTCGCTGAGGTTCCGCTTCTAGGAGCTGAACCGCAAAGGACTCCGGGCTTCGGCTCAGGCGTTCACAGGATCAAAAGGGGAGAGGGCTTCGGCTCTCTCCCCTTTTCCTTTGGGCGTCTCGCCCGCATCTGGCTCCGGGCAGCACGGGCGCCTCGCCCGCATCAGGCGCGATGCTAAAACGACGCGGCGTACGTCCGCACGCCCAACAACGCCGCCAACCCATCGCCGGATCCAGAATCCCGGATCCACCATACCCCACAAGCCCAAATCGACCCTTCCTTGACATCCGGTTAGCCGGTCATATAGTCACTCTCAACGTATTCCCTACAACTTGATCCTGAGGAGGAGCTTGTGAAGCGACTCGCAGTGGCCCTGATACTGCTCATTCCGGTCGGCCTTTTCGCCGACGCCCCGGAAACCGCCACCGTCAGTGGCACCATCGTTGATCCTGGAGGCTCACCCCTGCCGGGCGTCAGCATCACCCTGTCCAGTGCCCGTGGCGACAAGTTCACGGTCACCGACGACAACGGCAACTTCCGCTTTGTCGGCGTCGTCCCTGACGAATACAGCCTGAAGGCGGAGCTACAGGGCCTGGGCGAAGCCTCGGCCACGTTCCACGCCTCGGCGGGCGACCGGCAGTCGGTCGACCTGACGCTGCAGGCAGCGATTGAAGGCGGAGAGCTGACGATCACGGCCGACACGCCCATGGTCGACAAGTTCAACGTCACCGCGGGCACCACCGTGACGTCCGAGATCGGCGAACAGACCGCCGGCACGACGCGCACCTACTACGGCGTGATCAACGCTCTGCCCGGTGTCACCTCCGACGCCCGGAACGACGACATCCAGCAGACGCGGCCATCGGTCAACGGAACCCACTTCGCCGACCAGGGTGTCTACATAGACGGCGTCGACACGACCTTCGCCAAGTTCGGCGGCAGCCGCGTCTTCCTGCCCACCACGGCGGTGACCGAGGTCTCCATGGAGGCCGGCGGATCCTCCGCCGAGTACGGCCGCTACATCGGCTCCTCGACCAACGTGATCGTCAAGTCGGGCACCAACCGGTGGCACACCGACGCCCTCTGGCAGCGCCAGGCGCTCAAGTGGAGCGCCGACTACGAGGACCAGCCATCCCTGACCGAGCGCCAGAACAAGCCGTATCCCACGGACTGGTTCCAGCGTTGCCACGGCGACGATCGGGACGCGGGACGCGGCCTCATCCCCAGCGGCACGGACAGCTCGGAAGTGTTCACCACGAACCGCCAACCGTGCCTGCCCGGCACTGACGAGTGGGCCGGCGCTTCCAACGGCTACGAGTTCTCGACCGGCGGTCCGATCAGGCGGGACAAGTTCTGGTTCTTCGTGGGCCTGAGCGAGTTCGACGACGCCTTCTCGGAGCGGCTGCTCGGCGGTGACCCGTACGACGTCAGCCTGTTCAACGACGCGCGCATCTTCAAGCTGAACATGCAGCCGTCGCCGTCCCATTCCTTTGCCGCTTCGGCAATCGACACACCGGCTTTCCGGAACTACTTCAACGACCAGTCGTCCGACTACTGGACGCCGACTCCGCACGAGAACGACAGCGTGTTGTCGACGATCAACTGGAACTACGCCGTCTCCGGCAACTGGTTCCTGGAAGCCAAGGTCGCCCTGCAGGAAACGCAGGAGAACAAGTACCTCGCCTGCTACGACAAGCTGGAGCAGGACAACCCTGCGGTTCTGAACCCCGACGGCATTCCACTCCTCGAGTGGCTGGCCCAGGACAACTTCCCCGACGCGCCGTCGCGCATGGTGGAGACCTGCCTGCAGGCGAAGTCGCTCGACCGCGGTCCGATCGCCGGCCACAGCGCAACGAACACCTCCGGCGGTGACACGAGTTACCCACTGCGGTTCCCGTTCAACCCCAGCCTGGGCATCTTCTACCCCGGCAACAACTACAACGTCTACCGGGACAACGAGAATCTTCAGGCCTGGCACAACGGCTGGATCCTCTCCGACGGCTTCGGCTTCAACGCGTTTCCGCGCGAGCAGGCGAACGCCGGGTTGACCCAGTTCGTGGGCGCCAACCACGAGCTGAAGTACGGCCTGGACTACCAGGACACGAAGTGGGAAGGCCAGAACGCCCGCGTGCCGCTGTTCAACGGTTGGGGCTTCGACGCAACGAGCCCCTTCGGCTACGCCGGCGCCGGGACGCTCGAGCACGATACGTGTTCCCTTCTCCGCGGCAACGACACGTCGCCCGAGAACCCGACCTTCGTCGGCGGCACCACGCGCGGCCGGGGCTGCTACTTCGTCGACTACAACTCGCCGCTTCTGACCTGCGAGGGACTCCACAGTGACGGACTGCCCCACCGGCCGACCCAGATCGAGCAGGCGAACGGCGAGATCGTTCGTACTCCGGGCACCTGCGTCGGCGCCGGTTCCGGCGACACGGAAGTCCGGGACATCGGCTTCTACGTCCGGGACCGGTTCACGATCGGCGACCACTGGACAGTCAACCTGGGCCTGCGCGCCGAACAGCAGGAGGCCTGGAACGATGTCCGGCGCCGGGTCGTCAACGACACCTACGTCGACCCTCGGATCAACATCACCTACGACGTGAAGGGCGACGGCGCCTTCCTGGTAAACGCCACCTGGGGGCTGTACCACGCGATGCTGAACCAGGCCTGGATCTCCGGCGGCGACGTCGCACGGCCCAGCATGCACGACCTGTGGAACGGGTACGAGGGAAGGGAAGTCTTCCTGTTCTGCGACCCGGGAGACATCGCCGGCATGGACTACCTCAGGTCTGTCGGCTACGTCAGCTACGACTGCCGGCATCCGTCGCGGCGCGACACGATCCGCAACGGCACGGTCGGGGCAGCAATTCCGGGCTACAACCTCCCCTGGGAGCTGGCGCAGCCAGGCCTCATGTGGGACGCGGTTCAGGCCGGCCTCTACGACTTCGACATCCAGACCTACTACAAGCAGGAGGCAATCCTTGGCCTCGAGTGGCAGTTCCGGCCGGATTGGGCCCTGGACGTGAAGTACATCGACTGGAAGCTGCAGGACATGATGTTCTCCAACTACCAGATCGATCATCGGGGCCGCGCGATCGGTGTCACCGAGAACTACCACGACCTGGAGAAGATCGTGCTCGCGTTCGACGACGCCCGCGCGCAGCGGTGGGCGGAAGCCGGCTTTGTTGAGGCAGACCGCCCGAGCGCGGTGAATCGTGAGGCTCTGGCCAACGCCGATCCGGCGTTGAACTCCTACCGCGGCCTCCAGGTCCAGTTGAACCGTCGCTTCGCCGATGGCTGGGCGCTCTACAACAACGTGGCCTGGTCGGAGACGGACACGACGGGAGGAGGCGTCTGGTGGAACAACACCGACAGCGGGTACCTGGAACTCGTTCATGTGAACCTCGACGAGGGCCACATTTCATCCTGTCAGGCGTCCCAGACCAATCCGGACCGCCGGACCGGCAGGACCCGGCTCTATCCGGAAGACTGCGCGGCGCGTCTGACCGAGTTCATCGGCCAGCCGGGAAGCATGATCAACCAGCGCGGCGCGAACGGCGTGGCCGACCGCACGTGGATCTACAACTCCTTCGGGTTCAAGACCTGGCGCATCGGCAACCAGGATCTGACCGTGGGCGGTCACGTGACCTTCCAGACCGGAACCCCCTGGGCCCGGAGTGAAGGCGCGGGCATCAGCGCCGCGAAGACCTGCGCGCCGGGCGCGCGGCCAACCGGTCTGGCGACCTGCCCGCCGATTACTCCCTCCGACCCGACGAGCGACGCCCGGCCCGGCACGGCGAACGGCGGCGTCGGCGTCCGTCTCCACCCGATGGGGGCGGAGGGCCGCCGGACCTCGGACGAGTACACGGTCAACCTGAGCGGCGCCTGGGGCTTCCCCATGGGCTACCGGGATGTTCGTGGCGAGTTCCGCGTCGAGGTCCTCAACGCGACCAACCAGCAGCGCCGCCGCCGCTGGGACGGCCGCGGCGAGGTCTACCCCGTGCGCCGGTACTTCCAGCGCCCGCGGCAGATGAGAGCGTCGATCAAGTTCCGGTTCTAGACCGGATCAGCAGAACCAGGGGGGCTTCAGGCCCCCTGGTTCGACGAAATCAAAGGGGGAGAGGGCTTCGGTTCTCTCCCCCGTTTTCCATCCCGGACTCGCTCAACCACCCAACTCCTTTCCGAAGCGAATGTGCCGGACCGCCCGCGCCATCTGCACTACCGACTGAGGCAGTCTCACGCAAGAGTGGATAGGCAATAACTGGGAGCCAACTCTGGCCTCCTTGGCGATCCTTGTGTCTATTGCCGCAATCGTCACTTCGCCGTCGCCGTGGAAGCGCTGAAGCTCGCGAAGGCGGCGGCACCCCAAGTCCCCGCCGCGAAATCCGTCTCTGTCAGTGGCGGCCTTCTACGCGGATCAGGCGGCCGGCGGGCGGACGGGACACTCGGTCGCGGCCGTCGGTCGCCGCTGTGCGAGTTGGCGAGGGAAGGCATGTTCCAGAGGTTCACGACGGCTGCACAATCGCAGGGAGGATCAGGGAGATGGGAAGCTGTCCGGTACACTCAGGAGTGCGCGAAACAAGGCGTCGGCTCGAGGACGCTGGTTTCAAGGGACTCCAGATGGAGGCACTGGTCGAGATGATGGTCGGCATGGAAGAGAGGCTCGCGACGAAGGAAGATCTCGCCCATACCCAAGGCGCTCTGAGGCAGGACATCGCGGAGGTCCGAACTGAACTGAAGCAGGACCTCGCGGAAGTCCGCGAAGACCTGAACCGGCTTGCGACCACCGTGGCGACGAACACGACCCGGATCGAGGGCCTGGAGCGGGCCATGGAAGCTCTACGCCAGGAGGTCAGGGATCGCTTCGAGAGCTTCCGGCAGGAGATTGCGGCCCAGATGGACGGCCTGCGAGGCGAAATGCGAACGATCAAGTGGATGGTCGGTGGAATCTTCGCCCTGATGGTCCCGATGGTCGGCGGCATCATCGGTATCGCCCTGCGCTTGGGCGAAGGCTAGGCAGAACGCGGCGCAGGCTTCAACCTCCACCCGCTGGGAACAGAGGGGCGGCGGACGGCGGATGAGTACACGATCAACCTGACCGGCGCCTGGGGCTTCCCCATGGGCTACAGGGACGTTCGCGGCCAACTCCGGGTCGAGGTGCTCAACGCGACCAACCAGCAGCGGCGCCGCAGTTGGAACAGTCAGGGCGAGGTCCTGCCCGTGCGCCGGTTCTTCCAGCGCCCGAGGCAGGTCAAAGCCAACATCAGCTTCCGGTTCTAGACCGGGTCAAGAAGAACCGGGGTGCTTCGGCTCCTTGGTGCAGAGGAATCAAGGGGGGAGAGGGCTTCGGCCCTCGCCCCCTTTCCCTTTCCGTACACCCATACGTTGAGATCCGGCGGTTCATCAGGCACCCAGCGAGACACTGACGACGCCCTCGGCCGTTCACCGGCTAAATCGCAGTTTTCAATCATCATGATAGTTTGCACTTCATGTTTGAGCGGAGCCTGAACCTACCAGCGTCCGGCAAGGAGACGTTCTTCCTCTGGGGCCCCCGCCAAACGGGCAAGAGCACCCTTCTACGCGAGACCTACCCGGACGGCTACTGGGTCGACCTTCTCCTGGCCGACGAGTTCCGCCGCTATCTGAGTCGGCCCGAGTTTCTGCGGCAGGAGTTGGAGGCCACAGGCGCCGACCCCGGCCGGCAGATCGTGATCGACGAGATCCAGAGAGTGCCCGCCCTGCTCGACGAGGTTCACTGGCTGATCGAGAATCGGGGGCTGCGCTTCGCGCTCTGCGGATCGAGCGCGCGAAAGGTGCGGCGCGGCGCGGCCAACCTGCTCGGCGGCCGCGCGGTGCGCTATCACCTGTACGGCTTGACGGCGCGAGAGCTCGGCAGCGATCTCGACCTCGATCGAATGATCAACCACGGCTATCTCCCTTCTATCTACCAGGCCGAACGTCCGCGACGTCTGCTTGACGCCTACGTAGGGGACTACCTGAGGGAGGAGATCGCGGCTGAAGGCGCCGTGCGCAATCTGCCGGCCTTCTCGCACTTTCTGGACGCGGCCGCGCTCAGCGATGGCGGGATCGTGAACTTCTCGAACATCGCACGCGACTGCGCCATCTCAAGTCCAACCGTTCGCGCCTACTTCGGCATCCTGGAAGACACGCTCCTGGGGCGCTGGCTACCGGCCTACCGCAAGCAACCCAAACGGCGCACGATTCAGGCGGCGAAGTTCTACTTCGCGGATGTCGGCGTGGTGAATCGGCTGGCGCGCCGCGGTCGCCTCGAACGCGGCTCAGAACTGTACGGCAAGGCGTTCGAGAACTGGGTCCACCACGAACTGTCCGCCTTCCTCAGCTACCGCGAGTTCGACGGCAACCTCTCCTACTGGCGGCTCGCGAGCGGTTCCGAAGTCGACTTCATCGTCGGCGACATGCAACTCGCTGTCGAGGCGAAGGCCAGCCCCCGCATCAGCCGCCAACATCTCAAGGGGATCCGGAACCTTGCGCAGGACCACCCGGACGTCGGTCGCCGGCTCGTCGTCTGCCTCGAACCGAAGGCCCGGCTCACCGAAGACGGGATCGAGGTCGTGCCCGCGGAGCAGTTCGTTCGCCGACTATGGCAAGGCGAGCTCTTCTAGCATTGTCTAGCATTGTCGGCGTGGCCTCAGACTCGTTCGCCGACCGTCATCATGACAACTTGAAGTCACCACTTCGCCAGGTCCCCGCGCCTCCGGCGCTCGCCGCGGCCCTGATCGCCGCGGCCGCAATCGCCGGCTGTTCCGAGCAACCCCGGAACGCCCGCGGCACGGAACCATCGAACCCGGACACGCCTGCACCGACGACCGAGCCCGCCGCCTTCGAAGAGCGCGCCGGTCCCGTCGGCCTCGTCTTCCAGCACGTGAACGGGAGCGACGGCCGATACCTGCTGCCCGAGATCATGGGTTCCGGCGCCGCCCTGTTCGACTTCGACGGCGACGGCGACCTGGACGCCTTCCTGGTGCAGGGGGCCGACCTGGAGCCGGGCGCGGGCCACGCCGCCTCGGACCCCCCCGCCCGCGATCGACTGTTCCGCAACGAACTCGCGGAAAGCGGCGAACTCCGCTTCGTCGACGTCACCGCGGAATCCGGCATCGACTCCACGGGCTACGGCATGGGCGTCGCCGGCGCGGACTACGACGGTGACGGCAGGACTGACCTCTACGTGACGAACTTCGGGCCGAACCGGCTCTGGCGGAACCTGGGCGGAGGCCGGTTCGAGGACGCGACTGCGGTCGCCGGCGCCGACGACCCCAGGTGGAGCGTCCCCGCGGTCTTCTTCGACTACGACGCCGACGGCGACCAGGACCTGTTCGTCGCCAACTACGTCGACTTCAATCTCGGCAGCCACACGCTGTGCAGCTTCGGCAGCGGCGAGCCGGACTACTGCAGCCCGAAGACCTACCGGGCGGAGCCGGACCGCCTGCTACGCAACCTCGGCAACGGACGCTTCGCCCAGACGACGGATCGCGCCGGCATGGCGAAGGAGTTCGGCAACGGGCTCGGCGCCGTCCCCGCCGACTTCGATCTCGACGGCCGGCTCGACCTCTACGTCGCCAACGACGGCACGCCGAACCAACTGTGGATGAACCGCGGCGGCGGCCGCTTCGAGAACCGTGCTCTGTTCGCGGGCTCGGCAGTGAACGGCCGCGGCGAAGCCGAGGCCGGGATGGGAGTCGCCGCCGGCGACCTGGACGGCGACGGCGACGAGGACCTCTACGTGACCCACATCATCGGCGAGACGAGCACCCTCTACCTGAACGACGGCGGCGGACTGTTCACCGACGCGGGCATGGTCGCCGGACTCGACGCACCCAGCCTGGCGATGACCGGCTTCGGCACCGGCTGGTTCGACTTCGACAACGACGGCGACCTGGATCTGCTGGCCGTCAACGGCGCCGTGCGCCGCCTCGACCGGGCCCGCGCCGGCGGTGAGGCCGCCGCGCGAACGGCCGCGGCCACCGACCACGAACGCCGCTTCGGACAGCCGAATCAACTCTTCCGCAACCTCGGGGACGGCCGCTTCGAGGACATCTCAGCGCTCGGAGGCCCTGCCTTCGCGGCCTACGAAGTCTCGCGCGGCGCCGCCTTCGGCGATGTGGACAACGATGGCGATACGGATGTCCTGATCTCGAACAATAACGGACCGGTTCGGCTGCTGGTGAACCTCGTCGGCCAGGACGGCGGCTGGATCGGTCTACGGCTGGTCACCGAGGACGGGAAGCGAGACGCTCTCGGCAGCCTGGTCCACGTCGCACTGGATGACGGCCGCATGATCGTGCGCCGCGTCCGCGCACAGTGGAGCTACGCCTCCTCCAGCGATCCGAGGGTCCTGGTCGGACTCGGCGCCGCCGGCATCGAGGACATTCGGGTGACCTGGCTCGGCGGTCGCGAGGAGTCCTTCGGTCCGCTCTCGCCCCGGACCTACCACAAGCTGCGCGAGGGCGAGGGCAGTCGATGACCTGGGCAGCGACCGGATACCGGGCGTCCCGGGCGTCCCTCGCCCCGATCGCCGTCGCCCTGCTGGCCTGCACAGGCGGCGGCGACCAACTTTCGCTGCCCTCCAGTTACGAACCGCACGACCCGGCCGTCCGTTCACAGATCGCAAGCCTCGAGCGGCGCGTTCGCACCCTCGAAGCGGACGATGCGACCGACGCCGAACTGGCAGCCGCGGTCGGCGAGCTCGGCAAGCTCTACCACGGCCTGCAACTGCTGGACAGCCATGCGTTCACCGCGCTTCAGGCCGCCGAAGACTGCTACCGCGAAGCGAGCCGGCTGGATCCAACCGATCATCGCTGGCCGTACCTGACCGGCTTCGCCAGCCAGACCGCCGGCCACCTCGATACCGCCGCCCGCGCCTACCGCGCGGCGATCGCGATCGAGTCCGCCCTGATCCCGGCCCTGCAGCGCCTGGCCGAAACCGAGTCGGCGCGCGGCCACCTCGAAGAAGCCACCGCGATCTGGAACCGCGCGCTCGAAGTCCAGCCCGAGTTCGCCCCGGCGCTCTATGGCATCGGCGCCCTGGCGCTCGACCGCGGCGACGCCGAGACCGCAACCGGCTACCTGGAACGAGCGCTCGCCGCCGAACCCGCCGCCGGCCGCGGTCACTACTCGCTCGGCATGGCCTACCGCCGCCTGGGCGACGAGAATCGAGCTTCCGCCCACCTGGCACAGGCGAGCCACGTGGATTTCACGTTCGACGATCCGCTCGTCCGCGAACTCGCCTACCTGCCCACCGGCAGCACCGCCCTGGTCCAGCAGGGCCTGATCGCGGTCCAGGCGGGCGAGTTCGCCGCCGCGGCAACGCTCTTCGGCCGCGCCGTCGAAGCCGATCCCACGAACCTGGAGGCGCGCCAACACCTGGCTCTGGCGCGCGTCGACGCCGGCCAGTTCGACCAGGCCCGGGCAGCCTACGAAGAACTCCTGGCACTCGATCCCGCCTCGGCTTCGGCCCACTTCGCACTGGCCGAACTCCACGCCGGCCTCGGTCGTCCGCTGGAAGCGATCCGCCACCTCACCACGGCCACCGATCTGGCGCCCGACTACAAGCAGGCCCACTACCAGCTCGCCCTGCTCCTCGAACGAACCGGCCGACCCCGCGAAGCGTTGGAGCGGTACGAGCGGGTGCTGTTGCTCGACCCGAGCTACGCCGAGGCGCGAACCCGGCGAGCCGGCGCCCTCGCCGCCGCCGGCCGCCCCGCCGATGCTCTCAAGATCCTGGAGGCGCGGGTAGCCGATGTTCCCTCGGACGGCGCCGCCCTGCACGCCCTGAGCGTCGTCCTCCGGCAGCAGGGCCGGCTGCAGGAGGCCCGAACGGCCCTCGAGCGCGGTCTTTCGTCCGGGTTGTTTGCCGCCCCCGACGAGGCGCGGCTGCGGACCGAACTCGGCGGCATCTTCGCCATCCAGGGACAACTCCGACCAGCCCTGACCCAGCTCCAGGCCGCCCAGCGCCTTGATCCGACCCAGGCCGAGACGAGCTTCCTGCTCGGCATGGTCGAGGCCGATCTGGGACGCCCCGGGGAGGCTGCCCGGGCGCTTGCGACGGCACTCGCGGTCCGCCCCGACCTGACGCCCGCGCGCCTCCGCCTCGCTTCCCTTCTGGCCCAGACCGACCGCTGCGACGAGGCCCTGCAGCTAGTGGAGGACGGGAAACGTTTCGCCGGGAACGAAGCGGCCTTGGGCAGGGCGCTGCGAGAGTTGCGAACCACCTGCGCGGAGCGGTAGCACCGCGCAACACTGGGTGCGCCCAGTCAGCCGAAGACGATCGCGCGGTTCTCCACCACCAGGACGCGGTGTTCGAGATGCGCCTGCACTGCTCTGGCAAGCACGACCCGTTCGAGGTCCTTGCCCCGGCGCACCAGCGTGGTCACCGAGTCGCGGTGGCTGACGCGGGTGACGTCCTGCTCGATGATCGGCCCCTGGTCGAGGTCGGCGGTCGCGTAGTGCGCGGTGGCGCCGACCACCTTGACGCCGCGCAGGTAGGCCTGACGGTACGGGCTGCCGCCGGGAAACGCCGGCAGGAAGGAATGGTGGATGTTGATCACCCGGTTCGGGAAGCACTCCAGGAAGCGCGGCGTGAGGATCTGCATGTACCGGGCGAGCACGACCAGGCCGACACGGGCCTCGTCCAGGATCTCGATCATCTGCTCTTCCTGCTCGCTGCGTGTCTCTCGCGTAACCGGCAGATGGTGATACGCGAGACCGTTGTACTCGGCCTCCGCCGCGTGGTCCGGATGATTGCTGACAACGCAGACGGGTCGCCCCGGCAGCTCGCCGAGCCGCCAGCGCGACAGCAGATCGTGCAGGCAGTGCGCCTGTTTCGAGACCAGCACGGCCACCCGTTGCTCGTCATCCGAGAAGGCGATCCGGCTCCTGACCGAGAAGTGATCACCGATCTCCCACTCGACCAGCGGCTTGATCGTCTCCCGGTCGAGGTCGAAGTGGTCGATGGAGAAGTCCAGACGCTGGAAGAACTTGCCCTGCTCTTCGTCCCGGTGCGTTTCGGACGAGCAGATGATCCCGCCGTGATCGTTCACGAATCCGGTCACCGTCGCGATGATCCCGACCGCGTCGTCGCAGCTCAGCAGCAGCGTCGCCGTCACGTCGTGCGACGATTGCTGGGCGCCGTGTCTGTGCGGGGCCAAATCGTGACGGAGTCTACATGCGGCCGAGGCGCGGCACTCCGTCGACGGGCAGGCTCACGCCGCCGGGCGCCAATGCCCAACGCGGTATGATCACCCGCACCATGCGTCGAAAGCAGCGGCGGGTACCGCATTGGCCTGGCAACGGATCAGGGGCGGCGCACCGTGCATCGGCGCACCGGACGCGGCCCGTCGCCAGTACGCGTGCGGCAATGGCGCTGGCCCTGCTGACGTCTGCGTCCGCGGGCGCCCAGACCGCCCAGACCCCGGTCGACGGCATCAAGCTGTTCGAAGAGAACGTGCGGCCTGTCCTGGAGCAGAACTGCTTCATGTGCCACTCGGACCCGGACCGGGCCGAGAACGGCTTCCTGCTCACCACCAGGGAGGGACTGCTGCGCGGCGGCGAAAGGGGCCCGGCGATCTCGACCTCGGAGCCCGCCCTGAGCCTGTTGCTCGAGGCGGTCGAGTACCAGGACGACCAGTTGCAGATGCCGCCCTCGGGACGCCTCGCCGACGCGGACATCGAGACGATCCGGCAGTGGGTTCAGCTCGGCGCGCCCTTCGGCGGCGACGAGGACGGCCTCACGGAAGTCGCGGCGGCCGAAGACGAGTTCCAGATCACCGATGCCGACCGCGCATGGTGGTCGGTGCGACCGCTCGTGCGCCCCGATGTCCCGGCGGTGGCGGACTCGGACTGGCCTCTCCATCCGATCGACAACTTCCTGCTCGCCCGGATCGAGGCCGCCGACCTCGAGCCGCCGCCAGCCGCCGACCGTCGCGCCCTGATCCGGCGCGCCAGCTACGACCTGACCGGGCTGCCACCGACCCTGGAGGAAGTCGAGGCCTTCGAGCAGGACCAGCGCCCCGACGCCTGGGAGCGCCTCATCGACCGTCTGCTGGCATCGCCTCACTACGGCGAGCGCTGGGGCCGGCACTGGCTCGACCTCGTGCGCTACGCCGAGACCGACGGCTACGAGAGGGACCGCAAGAAACCCTCCGCCTGGCGCTACCGCGACTGGGTGATCGACGCCCTCAACGCGGACATGCCGTACAACGAGTTCCTGACGCACCAGCTCGCCGGCGACGAGATCGATCACCCCACCGCCGCGTCGATCATCGCCACCGGCTATCTGCGACTCGGGATCTGGGACGACGAGCCGACGGACACCGCACTCGCGCAGTACGACGATCTCGACTCGGTCCTCGATACGACGTCCCGGGTGATGCTCGCCATGTCGATCGGCTGCGCCCGTTGCCACAACCACCGCGGCGATCCGATTCCGCAGACCGACTACTACCGGCTGCTGTCGTTCTTCCGGGGCATCGCGCCCTACAAGGTCGGCGGCGGCAACGAGCCGACCCCTGAGAACTACACGGACTGGATCCCGGCGGACCTCGGGACGGCGGACGGCAACGACCCGGTGGTGGAAGGCCCGCCAGCGAACCTCATCGAAGTCCTGCGGGTCAAGGAGATCGGACCCGAGGCGCCGCCTACCCACGTGCTGATCCGCGGCAACCCGCACGCGCCGGCGGAACGGGTCGAGCCCGGGTTCCCGCTCATCCTCGGCAACGCGGATCCGGGCCTTGCCGAGCGCGCGACCGACTCACCCACCACCGGGCGCCGCCGCGCCCTGGCCCACTGGATCGCCGACGACGGCAACCTGCGCACCTCCCGCGCGATGGCGAACCGCCTGTGGCAGTACCACTTCGGCCGCGGCCTGTCGCCGACCCCGAACGACTTCGGACGTTTCGGCCGGGAGGCGACCCATCCCGATCTGCTCGACTGGCTGGCGACCGAGTTCGTGGCCCGTGACTGGCGCCTCAAGTCGATGCACCGGCTCATGATGACCAGCAGGGCGTACCAGATGTCCTCGCGCCCGCCCGACGGAGCGCTCGAAGCCGATCCCGGCAACGACCTGTTCAGCCGCTTCAACATGAGACGGTTGACTGCCGAGGAAATCCGGGACTCCGTTTTGGCCGCAACCGGACGGCTCAACCTCGAGCTCGGCGGTCCCAGCGTCTACCCGCCGATGCCGGCGGAAGTCCTCGCCACGGCCTCGCAGCCCGACCGGGCCTGGGGCGAAGCGACTCCCGAACAGGCGTCACGGCGCAGCGTCTACATCCATGTCAAGCGCTCCCTGCTGCATCCGTTGCTCGAGAGTCTCGACATGGCCGACACCGACTCCACCTGTCCCGTCCGCTTCACCACCACCCAGCCGACCCAGGCGCTCATGATGCTCAACGGGGCCTTCATGAGCGAGCAGGCGGCGTCTCTGGCGGATCGCACGGGCGGCGCCGGCGGATCGCTCGAGGACCGGGTTGCCGAAGCGCTCCAGGTTGTACTCGCGCGCCAGCCGGGGGCCGCGGAGGTCGCCCGCGGCGTCGGCCTGGTCGAGGAACTCGTGCGGGAAGAGGGCTTCGATTCCTCTGCCGCGTTTGCCAGTTTCTCGCTTCTGCTGTTGAATCTGAACGAGTTCGTCTACCTCGACTAAGCTGAGGAGCAGAACGATGACCCACAACCCTGAACGCCCGCGCAACACCTTCTGCGGTCAAACCCGGCGCGAGTTCCTCTGGGAGGCGGGAGGCGCCTTCACTTCGGTGGCTCTGGCGAGCATGCTGTCCACCGACAACTTCCTCGCCGCCCAGACCGTCGCCGCCGACGGCGACACCGAGTGGAAGAACCCCCTGGCCGCCAGGCCGCCCCACTTCGACGGCCCGGCCAAGGCGGTCATCTTCCTGTTCATGTACGGCGGGCCGAGCCAGGTCGACACCTTCGACTACAAGCCGAAGCTCTATCCCCTGGACGGCAAGACGATCGAGATCCGGACCAAGGGCCGCGGCGGCTCGCGCAGCCAGGGCCGCGTCGTCGGCCCTAAGTGGAAGTTCAAGCAGTACGGGGAGTGCGGAAAGTGGGTTTCCGACCTGTTCCCGAACATCGGCGGCTGCGTGGACGACATCGCCTTCATCCACTCGATGACCGCGGACGCGCCGCTGCACGGCTCCGCGATGTTGCAGATGAACAGCGGCCGGATCCTCTCCGGCAGTCCGGCCATCGGCTCCTGGGTGAACTACGGTCTGGGCACTGAGAACGAGAACCTGCCCGGCTTCGTCGTCATGCTCGACCCCACCGGCGGCCCGATCAGCGGCGCCAAGAACTGGTCCAGCGGCTACATGCCGGCCAGCTACCAGGGCACGGTGATCCGTTCGAGCGGCACGCCGATTCTGTCGCTCGATCCGCCCGCGGGAATGTCGCGCCAGGCTCAGCGCCGGCTGCTCGACCGCCTGCGCGAGTACAACGAGGAGCACGCCGCGCCCCGTGCCGAGAACAGCGAACTCGCGGCCCGCATCGCGAGCTACGAACTCGCCTACCGCATGCAGCAGCACGCACCCGACGCGGTCGACCTTTCCGGTGAGTCGGAGGACATCCGAAACCTCTACGGTCTCGACCAGGACCGCACGAAGGACTTCGGCCGGCGCTGCCTGCTGGCGCGCCGCCTGGTCGAGCGCGGCGTGCGTTTCGTTCAGGTCTACTCGGGTGGCAACCACAACGACAACAACTGGGACGCCCACGGCGATCTCATCAAGAACCACGAGTACCACGCCGGCGCCACGGACTTGCCCATCGCCGGCCTGCTGCGCGACCTGAAGCAGCGCGGTCTGCTCGACAGCACCCTGGTCATCTGGGGCGGCGAGTTCGGCCGTCAGCCGACGGCCGAGTACGCCGAGGGCACCGGGCGCGATCACAACGCCTACGGCTTCACGATGTGGATGGCCGGCGGCGGCATTGCGGGCGGCGCCAGCGTCGGCGAGACGGACGAACTCGGCAACCGGGCCGAGGTCGACCGCTTCCACGTCAAGAACCTGCACGCGACCGTCCTGCAGCAACTCGGTCTCGACCCCAACGCCCTGTCGTACTTCCACGCCGGCCTCGACCAGAAGCTGGTCGGCGTCGAAGGCGCGAAGCCGATCCACCAGATCGTCGCCTAGGCCGGCGTGGCTTCTTCGGTTGCACCCGCCAGGCCGGGGAGCCGAAGGAGCCGTCGTCCACGGGTGGCGTCGGTCTTGCAAGTCGAAAGCCGGGATCGATGTTGACGCGAAGAAGTTGGCCGGCAGCGGCTTTGTTGTGGGCGTGCGGGGCCAGTGCGGCGCTCGCACAGCAGACGGTGACGTTCGAAGCCGAAGGCGCGTCGGCGGCGGCCCTGAACGGGCAACTGGAACTTCGAGTAGACGGAACGCCGGTCGAGATCGAGAGCATCGAGGAGGCCGTAGACGGCTGGCAGACCCTGGTCTACATCGACTTTGCGCTGACCCCGCCAAGCTCGGTTCATCAACTGGCGAACTCTCTGCTCGAGCAGCTCGATGCGCTGCTGGCGCTCGGCAGCCTGGAGATCGTGGTGGCGGACCCGGCCCCACACACGATCCTGCCGCCGACACGGAATCGCGAGTTGGCAGAGGCCGCGCTGGAACGACTGGCCACCGGTGAGGAGGCCGCCAGTGCCATCGTGGAAAGGCGCCGCCTGTTCGCCAGCGAACGGCAGATCGAAATCTCGCGAGCCCGGCAGCCGCAGACCGCCGCCGGCAGCGACAGGACCGCCGAACTGGAGACCGTGCTCGAGCAGATGGCCACGAACGCCCTCGGTGACGAGGCGGCGATGCGCAGCAACCAGATCGACGAACTCGTCGGGTTTCTCGCCGACCGCGAGGATCTGAGGCGGAACGATCCACGGCCCGGCGAGCAGAACGATAAAGACGTACCTGGCAGCGCCGGCGAGGAGGAGAGCGAAACCGTAAACGCGCGGCGGCATCTGGTGCTGCTCAGCGATGGCCTGGTCACCGATCCGCTGAGCTACTACCTGGGACTCGTACCGACCGCCGGCTCGCTTGCGGTGGGGGCGGCCACAATGCCGAGCCTCCGGCCCGTGGGGCGCACCGCGGCCGCCTTCGGCTGGACCGCGGCGCCGGTTGCCTTCGCACCCGAAGGCGGGGACGGCGGTGTCGACGTCAGCTCGAACGAGGTGACGGTCGGCTTCACGCTCCGTTTCGGCCGGCCCCGGTCCGGCGCGCAGCAGACGGTCGAGGAGGAACTGCGGCTCTTCGTCCAGCCGTCGGACTGGGACGTGGCGGCCAGGGCCACGGGGGGCGAGGTGCTCTCGAACGGTCTGGAGATCGCCGAATGGATCGAGCGGCTTCCCCGCCGTTTCGAGGCCAGGTTCCAGCTTCCGGACCGCGCGGCCGCCGCCGGTCCGCTCGAGCTGCGGTCACGAGACGAAGATCACGAGCTCCGCGCGCCGACCGTGGTTCCCGGCGCCGGTTCGCCGGACGACGTTGCCGAGGTGCGGCTTCGACGCGCCTTCGAGGGCGATCTGGACAGCGAGTTCGAGGGCGGAGGCAACACCGGCATCGAAGTCGTCGCCTCGATCCAGATCGAGTCCACGTCGCCCGAGCGCACGGTCGGACGCCTGACCAGCACCATCGTGCCGCCCGCCGGCGCACCGCCCGGCGATGCCGGATCCTGGCGGGTCAGCACCGGACTCCACCGCGAGGACGGCAGCGTGGTCACCAGCCACGGCCAGCCGTTTGCACCGCCAGGCGCCGAACACCTGTCCTTCGAGCGACCGCTCCACCTCCCGCCCGGCACCGACTCCGCGATCGTACTCGCCGAGAACCTCGCCTCCGGACGCTGGGGCTATGCGCTGGTTGACTTCGTCGACCTGGCGGACCTGAGAGAGGAGGCCGACGCCCGTACAGTCTCGCGCGCGATCAACCTGAGGCCCGAGGATCCGAACGACCGGCGCGGTCGCGCCACGTTCATCGCCGAGGTCCAGGAAGGGTTCACCGACCGGGTGCAGCGGGTCGTCTTCTACTACAACGGTCGGCGCGTGGCGGCCCGCAACCGGGCGCCGTACCGGGCTCGCATCGACCTCGGGCGGGGCGACCGCCTCGGCCGCGTCGAGGTCGTCGCCTTCGACGCCGAGGACCGGGAACTCGACCGCCACGAGCTGCTCGTCAACCAGCCCCCGCACGCGTTCTGGGTGCGCATCACCGAGCCGGAGGGGGGGCGCCAGGCCGGCCCAGTCGACGTCGCCGCCGAGGTCAAGGTGCCGCGCGGAGGCCAACTCGCCGAGCTGCGCTTCTTCGTCAAGGACAAGCTGGCGGCGACGGCCCGGGAAGAGCCGTTCCGCCGTGAAGTGCTGGTGCCGGTGGGCGACCCGGAGCTCTTCCTGCGGGTCGAGGCCCAGTTGCTGGACGGCCGCATCGCGGAAGACGTCATCTTTCTCAGCCGACCCGGCCTCTCGGCCCGTATCGGCGTCGAACTGGTGCAGCTCTACGTCGTCGCCACGGACCGTTCCGGACTACCGGTGCGGGATCTGGCGGCCGCGGACTTCTCCGTGTTCGAGGACGACCGCGCCCAGGAACTGGAGTCGTTCCGGGTCGCCTTCGACCTTCCCCTGACCCTGGGCCTGGCCATCGACACCTCGAGCAGCCTGTTCCTGCGCATGCCCGACGTGAGGCGAGCCGCGACCGCGTTCCTCGACTCACTGCAGGCCAGCCGGGATCGGGCCTTCCTGGTCGGCTTCGGCACCGAAGCGCGCCTGGTTCGCGCCGCCACCTACAACCTGAACGCGGTGCGCGGCGGCATCGGTTCGCTCCGGCCGCGGGGCCGCACCGCGGTGTGGGGCGCGCTTTCCCTGGCCCTGGACCAGCTCGAGGGCCTGCGGGGGCGCAAGGCCCTGGTGGTCTTCTACGACGGAGACGACGAGGACTCCGACGCCGCCTTCAGACAGAGCCTGGAGCAGGCCCGGCGCGCCCGCGTTCCCGTCTACCTCGTGCTGATGAACGACGAGGCGGCGCGCACGGACGGGCGCAGCTTCAGTACCCGCACCTTCGTCAGCAAACTGGAACGGATGTCGAAGGCCGGCGGCGGCCGCGTCTACTACGTGCGCCACGATCAGGACCTGACGCCGATCTTCGACTCGATCAGTCGCGAACTCCGGAGCCACTACCTGCTCACCTACTATCCGAAGGAGGAGCCGGGAGGACCGAACTGGCGCCAGGTCAACGTCGAACTCGGCCGCAGTGGAGTGACGGCGAGGACGATCGAGGGCCGCGAGGTGCGGTGATGACCCCTGACGTTGCGACGCCTCTGAGCATCGATGCCCGGCCGGGGCCACCCTGGGTCGGCCTGCGCTGTCGTTCGCTCGTCCTTGCCGCGCTGGCGGTGTTGCCGGGAATGGCCCCCGGCGCCGCCCAGGTGTTGAGCCGGGAGAGTGACATCGTCTTTCAGATTCCCTCCGAGCCCGCCCTGCGGCTGGACGCCAGGGCAGTCGAGATCCTGGAGAACGGCGAGCCGCGCGAGGTGTTTGCGGTCGACCGGGTCGCCGATCGCTGGCGCATCGTCGTCTACTTCGACTTGCCCGCATCGACCCCGGAAGGCACCGAGGCCGCGGCGACGGCGATTGGCGACGCCGCCGACCGGCTGGTGGCCCTGGGCGATGTCGAGGTGATCACCGGCGACCGGATCGCAGAGGTGGTCCTCGAACCGACCGCGGACGCCGGCGAAGTGCGTGAGGCTGCTGCCGCCGTCGCAGGACGCGCGCACCAGGCCGGCGGCGTGCTCGCGCTCCGAAGGGGAATGAAGGCCGCGGCCGATGCGCGCTCCGGCGATCCGAACGCCGACGGCTTGCGCACGGCCGACCTCCTGGAGAGCTTTCTGCAGGAACTCGACATCCTGGACCGGCAGCGGGCGAACCTGCTCGAGTCGCTGAGCACGGCCTCGTGGGCCCGCGGGCCGCCAAGGGCCCTGCTCCTGGTGCGCGACGGCATGGACCTGGGCGCCGACGCCTTCGCGCAGCGACTGTTCGGCGACCCGATTCCCGCCTTCGAACGTGCGGCCCTCAGCGAACAGCGTCAGCAACGGAGTCTGGCGCGGGCCGTTGCCGCCCTCGGCTGGCGCGTCTACCCGGTTCATGCAGCACCTCCGGCAGCGGAGATCGACGATCTCCTCCCCGGACACCGCCAGCACTCGGAGGAGTTCGCTCAGGCCAGCGGCGGTCAGGTGCTGACCAGTGCCGAGGAGGTCACCGGCGCGATCCTTCAGCTCGGCGAATCGTGGCGCGCAAGCTACGGTTCGGCCGGACCTCGTGACGGGGCGCCGCACCCAGTCGACGTGCGGCTCGCTTCCTCCTCCGGCGGCCCGCCGCCGGACCTCGCCGCTCGCCGATGGGCCACCGTCGCGGCGCCGACGGACCTGGTCGCCCTGCGCGCGAACCGGGCGCTCGAGACCATGACCCGTGGCGGTGACGATGCCAACGCCGCCGGAAACGCCGAACTCACCCTCCGGAGCGTCCTGCTGCCCCAGGGCATCGAGTCGACGGCCGGCGGAGCGCCCGCCGAACTGGTCACCCTCGACGGCCTCGCCACCCTTGGCGACCGGCCGCCAACGTCCAGCGACGCCCTGCGGATCACGATCTACGGCCGCGGTCTGGACGCCCCTCCCCTGCTGATCCACCGCACCGGCTCGGGGGTCGAGCTCGACCGCGGTACCTGGCGGTTTCGCACCCTGTTCGACCTGCCGACGGCGATCGACGAACTGGTGTTGATGGTCGAGGATCTGCGAAACGACCAGTGGCATGCCACCTTTCTCGAACAGGGCTCGAATCCCCTCGACGAGCGGAGCGACGTCGAGTTGCTCACTCCGGACGGCGTCGGTGAAAGCGGTTCGGCCGAGGTCGCCGAAGCCGGGATCCTTGCGGCGGCGGGATCCGCCGCCCGGCGCGGCGGCTGGGGCGGCGGCGCCGCTGCTGGCGAGCGGGACGCTGCGCCGAAGGGGAACTGGGTTCGCCTGCTGCCTCCCCGCGGCGAGCGCTCGGGACTGCAAGGCAAGAAGTCCTTCGGCACGGTGACAACGAGCGACATCGTGCGCCGGGTCGAGTTCTACCTCGATGGCGAACTGGTCTTCGACGACAAGCGCAAGCCCTTTGAAACCCGGATCGACCTCGGACCGGAGGCGGTTCCCCACGTCATCCGGGTCGTCGGTTACGACCGCGCGGACCGGCGACTGGACGACGACGAACTGCCGATCAACCAGCCGCGACGGAACACCGAGATCGGCATCGCCTCGGTCGAAGCGCAGGCGGGAGGAAGCTACGCCATCGAAGCACAGGTCGAACTGGTCGCCGGACGGAGGCTCGACCGGGTCGAGTTCTACCGCAACGACCGGCTCGCGGTGACCATGACCCGGCCACCCTTCCGCACCGTCCTGCCCGGGCCCGTCATGCCGGGCGCCGACTTCGCCCGGGTCGCCGTCTACCTCGACGACGGCACGATGATCGAGGACGTGGAGTTCCTGTCCTCCGACGCCCCCGTGACCGAGACGATCGTCAACCTGGTCGAGGTGTACGTCGTCGTCAACGACGACCAGGGCAAGCCGATCACCACGCTGAGCCAGGAAGACTTCGTCCTGCTTGGCGGTCGCAATCAGATCCCGATCGAGCGTTTCGCCGTCGCCGAGGACGTGCCCCTGGTGCTGGGGCTCGCGGTCGACAGCTCCGAGAGCATGTTTGCCCTGATGCCGGACGTGCGCATGGCGGCCGCCCGCTTCCTCGGCAACACCCTGACCAAGATCGATCAGGCGTTCCTCGTCGACTTCGATACCCGGCCCCGGCTGATCTCGGACACGACGGCCGACGTGAGGGATCTGATCGCCCATCTGCAGAACCTGCGAGCCGATGGGCAGACCGCGCTGTACGACGCGATGGAGTTCAGCCTCGTCCATCTCGCCCGTGACCAGGGCCGACGCGCCCTGGTCGTCCTCACGGACGGCGACGACTCCGGCAGCCAGGCCAGCTACCGCAGAACGTACAGGACCGCCGGCAACACCGGCGTCCCGATCTACGTGATCAACATGGTCCAGGGCGCGGATCCGCGGGGGCGCGGCCCCCGGAAGCTCGACATGGAGGCGATCTCCAAGACCAGCGGGGGGCGCGTCTACTACGTCGGCGGCATGGACGCCGTGCTCGGGGCCTACGAGCACATCGGCAACGAACTCCGCAGCCAGTACATGCTCGGCTACTCGACGAGCGCGCCCCTGACTTCGCGTGAAGTTCAGTCGATCAAGGTCGAGCTGAAATCCAAACGGAAGGACCGCGAGGTCCGCATGGCGGTCGGCCGCGGACGCGGCTAGCCGCTACGGCTCGGCAATTACGGAGTTCTCCAACACCCCGAGACCGTCGATCTCGATCCGCACGACATCTCCGGGGACCAGGAACTTCGGCGGCCTGTGGCCCAGACCAACGCCCGCCGGCGTGCCCGTGGTCACCACGTCGCCGGGCTCGAGCGTACACATCGTCGAGATCGTCTCAACCAGCTTCGGACAGTCGAAGACCAGCTCACGCGTGTTCGAGTCCTGTCGCAGCTCGCCGTTGACCCAGGTGCGGATGCCGAGCGAGTGCGGGTCCTCGATTTCGTCTGATGTGACCAGGTACGGGCCCATCGGACCGTGGGTATCCCAGCCCTTGCCCAGGATCATGGTCGGCGTGCGCCGCTGCCAGTCGCGCACCGAGACATCGTTGACGATCGTGTAGCCGGCGATGACCGAGTCGGCGTCGGCCGCCGCGACAGCCCGGCAACGGCGCCCGATGACGAAAGCGAACTCGCCCTCGTAGTCCACCGCGGAGGATGCCCGCGGGATGTGGATGTCGCCGCCCGGCCGGTTGATGCAGGTGACCTGCTTGTTGAACACGGTCGGGAACTCGGGAAGCTTCTGGCCGGTCTCGGCCGCATGGTCGGCGTAGTTCAGCCCGATGGCGAGGAACTTCCGCGGCCGCGGCACCGGCGCCAGCAGTTTCTGATCGGCCAGGGGCGCGCGGCCGGCGCCCGAGTCCAGGGCGCGACGAGCCGCCTCCATCGCTTGCTCGCCGGCCGCCAGGAATCGGCACATGCCGCGCGGCAGTTCCGGCGCAGCGACGCTGAGATCGACAACGGTTTCCTCGTCCGCCAGCACGCCGATCGCGGACCGGCCGTCTCGCAGCAGGGAAAGCAGCTTCATTCGTCCGCTCTCCCTAGTCTGCTTCCGGCAGCGCCAAGGCGATGATCTCCGCCTGGCCCTCGCCGCCGGCCGCCAGGGCGATGTACTGACGGCCACCGATCTCGTAGGACATCGGCGTTCCGCCCGGCGCCGGGTCCAACGCCAACTCGTGGACCACGTCGCCGGTCTTCTTGTCGAGCGCCCGCAGCACGGAAATCTCGGCGCCGCCGCCGCCCATCCCCGGCGCGCCGCCCTGGGCCTGGAACAGCAGGGTCTTCGTGAGCAACGGCCCAGCCGCGGGCGCTCCGCCAAGCGGGCCGGGATCCTCACCGGTAATCCGCTCGATCTGCGCCCGCGGGCCATCGCCGTGCGGCTTCATCCAGGCGTGCTCGCCGGTATTCAGATCGATCGCCGTGATCCGGCCGTAGGGCGGCCTGGTCAGGGGCAGGCCCATCGGACCCGGGAGGAAGAAACTCTCGATGCCGCTCATGCCGCGGATGTAGTCGAAGTTGGAGCGGGCGCCGTCCGGCTCCGTCAGCTTGACGACCATCGGCATCGTGAACGACGGAATGTAGATCGTAGACGTCTCCGGATCGACCGCGGCGCCGTACCAGTTCGCGCCGCCGGCCCAACCCGGCAGCAGCACGGTGCCCTGAAGCGAAGGCGGCGTGAACAGCGGTCCGTAGACCCACTGGTCGCGAATCTTCTTCGCCGCCTCGTGCAGTTCGGGCGTGAACGAGATCAGCATGTCGTCGCTCTCGAACCCCTGGTGCGTGTAGGGCGCGGGCTTGGTCGGGAACGGCTGGGTGGGCGCCGTGCGCTCGCCCGGCACGTCGGTCTGCGGCACCGGCCGCTCCTCGATCGGCCACACCTCTTCGCCGGTCTCGCGATCGAAGACGTAGATGAAGCCCTGCTTCGTGATCTGGGCGACGGCCTTGATCTGTTTGCCGTCTACCACGATGTCGACCAGGTTCGGCGCCGCCGGCACGTCGTAGTCCCACAGGCCGTGGTGGACGAACTGGAAGTGCCACACCTTTTCGCCGGTGTCCGCGTCGACGCAGACCAGGCTCTCGGCGTAGAGGTTGTCGCCCAGGCGGTGGCCGCCATACCAGTCGTTCGTCGGCGTGCTGATGGGCAGGTAGACGTAGCCCAGCTCCGGGTCGCCGCTCATCACGGACCAGACGTTCGTGTTGCCGCTGTAGGTCCAGGACTCGTTCTCCCAGGTCTCGACTCCCGGTTCGTCGCCCTGGGGAATGGTGTGGAAGATCCACTTCTGCTCGCCGGTGCGCACGTCGAAGCCGCGCACGTGGCCGGGCGGCATCTCCTTGCGGGTCGGATCGTCCTTGATCGACGACCCGACGACCACCGTGTCGCCGATGATCATCGGCGCCGAGATCACGGAGTAGACGCGGCGTTGCACCGTCCGGCCGAGGCCCTCCGTCAGGTCGACCTTGCCCTCCGTGCCAAAACCGCCGACGGGCTCGCCCGTGTGGGCGTCGATCGCCCACAGGTAGGCCTGGTTCGTCGGCATCAGGATCCGCGCCTGCTCGCCGTCCGTCCAGTAGCCGACGCCCCGGTGGTTGTAGCCGAGGTTCGTGGGTCGGCCGGTGCGCCAGTCCTCGGTGTCGAACACCCACTTCGACTCTCCGGTCTCCCCGTCGATCGCGGCCACCTGGCCGAATGACGTCGACACGTAGAGCACGCCGCCGACCATCAACGGCGTCACCTTGTAGGGGCCCGGCTGGAGCATCCGGTTCCGAGACTCCGCCTCGGCGTTGTCGGGAGACGCCCAGCGCCAGGCGACCTCGAGGTCGGCCACGTTGTCGCGGTCGATCTGATCGAGCGCGGTGTACTTCGTGCTGCCGTAGTCACCGCCGTAGGACGGCCAGTCACCGGCGCCGACGCCGTGCTGGGCCCAGGATGCGGGCGCCGCCAGCAGCAGCGCGGAAAGGAGGATCGTCGACGTCAGTGCTACGTGTGGTCTGGTCAAAGCGGCTCTCCTTGGGTGGGTGCGCGGCCGCGCGATCATACCGGCGGCAGACAGGATACGGCGGTCCGGCGCTTGAGTTTCCGTCACGGCCGCCGTGAACTCATCGCGAACCCGTCCAACTTGCCGTATGCTTTCGCTCCTCTTCACAAACACCATTCGCACTACCTTTCGACCCCCAAAACCCAAGAATGCTCACGCCGGCCACGATCGCGCTGGCCATGGCGGCTCTCGCGGCCATGGGGGCCGCCGGTCCGCCCCTGGAGGACCAGGCTGACGATGCCGCCCTGCCGCGGGCCTCGGCGCGACTGCAGCAGTACCTGCGGATCGACACGACGAACCCGCCCGGCAACGAGAGCCGCGCCGTCGCCTTCTTCGCCGACATCTTCGAGCGCGAGGGCATCCCTTACGAGACCGTCGAGCCGGCCCCCGGCCGCGGCAGCATCTGGGCGCGTCTTACGGGCGGTTCGGCGCCGGGCATCATCCTCCTCCACCACACGGACGTAGTGCCGGCGGACAGCCGCTTCTGGAAGCACGGTCCGCTCTCCGGCGCCTACGACGAGGGCTACCTCCACGGTCGGGGCGCACTGGACACCAAGGGTCTGGGCATCATGCACCTGGAGGCGTTCCTCGCCCTCGCCCGCTCCGGCAAGCCCCTCAGCCGCGACGTGATCTTCCTCGCCACGGCGGACGAGGAGGCCGGGGGGCTCAAGGGCGCCGGCTGGCTCGTCCGCAACCGCCCGGACCTGCTCGAGGGTGTCGGTCTGCTCCTGAACGAGGGCGGCAGCGGGCGCGTTCTGGGCAACCGCGTGGCGTTCAGCGTCGAGGTGACGCAGAAGGTGCCGCTCTGGCTGAGGCTGAACGCGGTGGGTCCCGCCGGCCACGGCTCGAGTCCGTCGCCCCGAAGCGCGGTCACCGACCTGGTCGAAGCCCTGGAACGTCTGCGCCAGAACCCCTTTGCTCCACGGATCGTGCCCGCGGTGGGCCACTTCTTCCGGAGTCTGGCTGAACTCGAGGCCGGAGCAGCGGATCTGGCTGATCCCGAGCGGCTGATCGCGGCGCCCGAACGGCTCGCCGCCCTGCACCGGACGAATCCGATGCTGCACGCCCTGACCCGGAACACCTGTGCCGTCACGCGGCTCGAAGCATCGAGCAAGATCAACGTCGTGGCCCCCGCCGCCACCGCCGAGCTCGACTGCCGCCTGTTGCCCGATCAGAGCCCGCGCCTCTTCATCCGCGACCTGAGAGCCAGCCTCGACCAGCCGTCGGTCTCGATCGAGGTCCTCATGTCCTTCACGCCGGCCATCTCCTCGACCGACACCGAGCTCTACCGCGCGCTCGAGAACGTCACCGCCCGCCGCTACCCGGGTTCGACGGTCTTGCCCGCCGTCACCGCCGGCTTCACCGACAGCCACTTCTTCCGCGACCTCGGAATCGTCGCCTACGGCTTCTCGCCGACCGTCGTCCCGAGCTCCGATCAGGGGGGCGTGCACGGCAACAACGAGCGAATCTCGGTCCAGAACGTCGAGCGCGGATGGCAGACGATGCTCGACCTGCTGCAGACGATCGCACTCGAGCCCGGCAACCGGCCGGCTTCAGCGTCAGGGGTCCAGCCGACCGCTGGCGGCCAGCGCTGACCGCCACGACGGCGGTCGCCGGCCTGCTGGCCGGCATCCGCCCTTAGGGAACGCGGGCATCTTGCCCGCATCCGGCGCCAAGCGGCGGCTATCCCCGCGTCGGCACTCCACCGCTAGGATTCCCCACCATGAAGCTCCCATCCGCCGCCCCTCTCGCCCTCGCCTTCCTCCTCCTCACCTTCTTCGCCTGCGCCTCCGAGCCGCCCGACCCCTTCCTGGTCCACACCGACAACGGCCCGGTTCAGGGCTTCGCTCCCGAGAACGCCGACGACATCGCGGCCTTCCTGGGCATCCCCTTCGCCGCGCCACCGCAGGGTGAGCTGCGCTGGCGTCCGCCCCAACCCGCCGACCCGTGGACCGAGCCACTCGTAGCCTCCGACCACGGCCCCATCTGCCCGCAGGGGCGCGCCCAACTCCCGCAGAGCGAGGACTGCCTGTACCTGAACGTCTGGACCCCAACCGATCGCGCGGATAGCGAACCGCTGCCGGTGATGGTGTGGATTCACGGTGGCGGCTTCCGCGCGGGCAACGGCCGGCTCGGCGAAGCCCCGGAAACCGGCCGCGGCGCCGGTCTGGCACGGCGGGGCGTAGTCGTGGTCAGCGTCCAGTACCGGCTTGGAGCGCTCGGCTTCTTCGCCCATCCAGCCCTTGCCGCGGAAGCCGAAGCCACCGGCGAACCCGAGACGAACCACGGCGTGCTCGACATGGTGGCCGCCCTCGAATGGGTGCAGCGAAACGTCGCGGCCTTTGGAGGCGATCCGGAGCGAGTGACTATCTTCGGCGTCTCGGCGGGCGGGATGGCGGTGAACACGCTGATGAGCGCGCCTGCCGCCGACGGGCTGTTCCACCGCGCGATCGCGGAGAGCGGCTACGGCACCTGGTCCCTGCCCCACATCAGTGAGGCCAGGTGGGGTCTGGCCTCCGCCCGCGACCAGGGCGCCGCGCTGATCGCTGACGGTTTCGATCTCGGCGACACCCCTTCCGCCGCCGGCCTGCGGGCGATTCCGTTCGAGGAACTCATCGCACAGCGCGGAAGCTTCTGGGTGCCGATTACCGGAACCGTGCTTCCGGACGAACCCGGCATCGTGTTCGCCCGCGGCGAGCAGCACGATGTGCCCTACATCACCGGCGGCAACAGCTTCGAAGGCACGATCTTCCGCGCCTTCGCGATGGCGCCCGATGACTACTTCGCCGCCTTCGGCGACCGCGAACAGCAGGCCCGAAGTCTCTACGGCGCGGACGAAGGAACCGACGACGACGCCGAGCGCGTCGCCGCGGCGACCCTCTTCGGCGACCAGCGCTACGTCATCTCGGCGCGCTACCTCGTGGAGCAGATGAAGACCGTCTCCTCGCCGGGATGGGCCTACTACTTCCAGTTCGTTCCCGAAGCCCAGCGCGAGACGTTCCCCGGCGCCCCCCACGGTTCCGAGGTCGCCTACGCCTTCGGCGACACGAACGACCCGGAGTCCGAGCGCTACCCCGGCGCAGACGGCGCCGCCCTCGGCGAAGCGATGGTCGGCTACTGGACCCGCTTCGCCGCCGCCGGCGACCCGAACGGCGACAGCGCCCCCGACTGGCCCGCGTACGACCGGGAGACCGACACCTGGATGGTCCTCGACGCTCCGGCGCCGGTGGCCACGCCGGGCGTGATCAAGGACAAGCTCGACCTGCTGGAAGCGGTGTACCTGGAGCGAGTCGGCGGGGAGTAAGCTAGCGAGACTGGCGTCTCCGCCTACTCAACAACCTCTTCGGTCCGCGATCAAGGACCGCTGCTCGCCGGGAAGCACAGCCTCGGCCACGCCCTGATCGACAGCCGCTGCAAACTCCTCGGGGTCCCGGGGATTCGGCCACGGGAGAGCCCCGCGAGCCTCCAGTGCAGCGAGCCCTTCGGAGTGACCCAAGGTCGACCGCACATAGACCGGGGAGACTGAACGCCTGTCGAGTTCTGCTGTGGCGCCAGCCCAGGTGCCCCCCCGGCCCACTAGCGCCTCAACGACCAGCGATGCATCGGCCAGGCTGTAGACCGAGTGATTTCTTTCCATAGCGTGGCCGGCCAGGAACCGCGCCGCGGGATCGTACGGCGAGACCAGCACGAGTCGCCCATCGAGTAAGGCATCCCTGTTCTCCCGGTTCGTTGAGGCCCGAGCGAGGTCGTTGGCAAGGACGCCCACCGCCCAGCCACCGGCAGCGAGAGCACCGGCCATGGCCGCCCGGTCAACCCCCCTGGCAGCTCCCGAGATGACAGCCCGGCCTGTCGTCGCGGCCAGTACACCGACCTCCTGCGCGTAGGCGATCAGGTTCGTTCCGACGTCCCGCGGGCCAACGACTGCCAGACCGCCACTATCCGCCAAGGACGGGTCGCCGCAACCGTACAGAACGGGAGGCGCCTTCTCACGAAGCCGCGCCTTCAGCCGCTTGGGGTAGCTGTCATCGGCTCGACTTACGACCCAGATCGCTCGCGTCTGCCACCGCTCCACCGCGAGACTCAACTGGACTCCCCGCCCGAGCAGGGACTCGATCCGCTGGCGTTCGATTCGAGGTCCCGTGGCCGCCAGACACTCGTCGAGCACGACGCTGCCGTCTACGCCGAGCAGGTCCGCGGGCTCCCGTCTGATCTCATGCAGGCGCTTCGCCAGCTCCGAGTACTCGCGTCTCAGCGAGAGCGGCCTCAGGGCCGGATCCCTCGGGACCCCACGGCCAACAATGAGCGGAGCGGTCAGCAGCAAGATGGCCTTCGTGTTTGGTGAAAGCGGCTCGCTCATCGTCGCGCTCAAGCCTGGGCCAGCGCCAAGGGCGAGACCTCGCCACTGCCCTCGTTTCTCAACAGCCATGCAGCGGCCGTGAACGTCCAACGGGAATCGACGATGTCATCCACCAGCAGCACCGGCGCCGCCGAGGGTCGACCGCCCAGCTCGAGTGAGCCCCAGACATTTGCTACCTGCTGGGCGCTGTTCTCCATGGTCTTCTGTTCGGGCCGATTCTCTGTCTTTATCAGAATCGGCCGAAACGGCAGCCCCAACGCCGCGGCGAGTCGCTCAGCGAAGTCTGGCACCAACTCCGGGTGACGCAGTGAAGGGACGCAGGTCACCCACTGCGGCGCTGGACATGAACTCCAGCGTCGCACCAGTTCGACGCAGGCATCGACAAGTTCGTCGGAGAAACGTCCTTCTCGGTACTTCCCGCTCTGCACGAGGCGTCCCCATCCAGCGTCCTTCCAGTGACACAAGGCTCTTCCGGGCTCGGCGCGCAGGTCCGGCGAGATCAGCTTTCTTGGGCCCCTCTTGCGCGGCGCGATTTCGTAGAAGGCGCCCTTAAGGAAAGCAATCGCGTCAAGGACGGTACGCTGCTGCGGTTCCGCGGGTAGTTCACCGCGAGCTTCCGCGGTCGCCTCGGCCGGATCCCCATCAAGGGCACGAATGAGGAACTCCATGTGCCCCGACTCCAGATCGACGTACCGCTGCATCTGCTCCTGTTCCTGCCTGCGCAGGGTGGTCAGGCGCTCAACTCGCTGCCAGAACTCCTCAGCCACAGCGCGGTCGTTGCCACGAGGGCCTTTACTTCGTTGTCCAACAGAGCCTGCTCAAGTGCGGGCCGACGTTCGCCGGACTTCCCCGTGTAGGCCTCGACGGTCAAGTCCCGACTTCGTAGCCAGTCCGCAACCTGTTCGGCATCCCCAACCGTCAGCGTGTAGATGATGCCGCTGCCAGGCAGAGCCGGCACCTGTTCAGCCAACCAGGCGAGCCGTTCAGCCTGACTCCGAAGACGCTTCAGGCTGTGCTTGGGCCAAACCTCGCCATCTCTCGAGGCAGCCTGAACAGGCCTTCGTTGGCGTTGCAGACAAGGCAAGGAGCGGCGATACCAGAACGGCCGGGCCCATTCCGGCCTCGCGCAGGAGCTTCCCGGCAATGAAGTAGACGAAACTCTTGCCCCAGCCGGTGCGCTGTACAACCAGGAGCCGGCCCCGGCCCTCGACGACATGCCGGACAGCCTCTTCCTGGCCGCGCCGGAACTCAGCGCGCGGCTGACTGGTTCCGAGTCGAAGGAGCTGTAGGGCTCGAGCCTCCTCGTAGTTCATCGACCGGCCGTTGTATCGCATCCGGCCTGCCTTGTCAGCGTCTCGAGAGGACGCCAGGCACGCTCAGCCAGCCTTCACTGCTCCGAGGCGGACGTCGCACGCCAAGTGCCGGGCCGAGTCGGCGGACTTCATCGGACCTAAAAAGCCGGGCTTCGGGCCGGTTGCTCGTCCGGCAAGCACCAGGCAACGGTAACGGACACGTCCAGGACGAAGGTCACTAGAAGCGGCGCCCCTCATCACGGGCGGCGAGGATCTCCTCGGTGCTGACGGAAGGACGCCTGCTCCGCGCCGCTTTGATCCGTTCGATCACGGCCGCTGTCGCCTCGCCAGCTTCGCCCTCCACCCCAACGATTCGAGCGATAGGCTCGCCGCGCCGCGTGATCGTCACGACCTCGCCCCGTTCCACGGCACGCAGGAGCTCGGGCAACCGCGCCTTTGCCTCGCAGGATCCGACTGTCGTCATGATGTTCCCCAGGGTAGACCAGACCTCTAGACCAGCCTATTGCAGGCCCTCCGGTGTTCGTCCGAGGCTCTCGTTGTCGTTCATCTGCACGTTCATCCTGGCAGCCGGCGCCATGGCCGCCGGCGCTCAGGACTCGACCTCAGCCGACTCGCCCGTTCTCAACGACGACCTCGGACGACAGGTCTTCCTCCGCTACTGCCGCGAGTGCCACGGGGAAGAGGGCGACGGTCTCGGCAAGTTCAGCTACACGACCGGCGAGCGGCCGCGCAGCTTCCAGTCGGGCCGCTTCAAGCTGGCGACGACCGGGAACCTGATTCCGTCGGACCGGGACCTCGAGGACACGATCCGGCGCGGCATGCCGGGCACCGGGATGTCGGCCTGGGCACAACTCCCGGACGCTGAGATCGAGGCGGTGGCGCGCTACACACGCAGTTTCAGTCTGGACGCATTGCGCGCGGAACTCGACACACAGATCGCCGCCGGCGAGCTGGGCGCCGCGGAGGCCGATGCCGAGTTCGCGCGGCGGACGACGCCCGGCCCACCGATCGACGTACCACCGGAACCGCCGTTCGACGAGGCACGGCGCGCCCACGGCGAACGCCTCTACCTCGAAGCCTGCGCCTCGTGTCACGGTCCGAACGGCCGGCGGCTCCGCAACGACCCGATGCCCGACTTCGAGGGCAACCACACCCTGCCGACGAACATCGTGGGCGGTGTCTTCAAGGGCGGCGCCGGCAGCGCTGCGATCTACAGCCGCCTCTATCTCGGCATGGACGGCACCGCGATGCCCGGTTACCGCGATGCCTACGGCACGGACGAGATCTGGGATCTGGTCCACACCGTGCAGCGGATCATCGCCGAGGGCGGTCTGGGGCAGCCGGAGGACGAGGCGGCGATGGCGGCCGCTGCGGCAGCCGCGGAGGACTACTCTTCGCTCTTCGACGACCCGGAGTACGAGGAGGTTTCGGAGAACGTCGAGAAGGAGACCTCGCCGATCCTGTTGGGGGTGGGAGGCGTGCTGCTGTTGTTGGTGCTTGTGGGGGCGGCGCTGCTGACGAGTCGGCGGTAGTCGCGGCCTTAGTGGGCAGCGCGGAACTCGAGCATGTACTCGCGCAGGCGCTGGACGCCTTCCTTGGGCATCGCGTTGTAGGAGGAGATGCGGAGGCCGCCGACCGAGCGGTGGCCCTTGATCGAAACGAGATCCCGCTCGGCCGCCCCGGCAACGAACGCCTCCTCCAGTTCGGGGCGCCGCAGCCGGAAGGTCACGTTCATGTACGAACGGCTCTCCCATTCGGCGTGCGCAACGAAGAACTCGCCGCCGTCCCGGTCGAGCACCTCGTAGATCAGCTCGCTCTTCGCCGCGGCCCAGGCGGCCGCCGCCTTCAGGCCGCCGACCTCGTCCCGCAGCCAGCGCGTCACGAGGAGCAACACGTAGACGCCGAAGACGTTCGGGGTGTTGAGACGCGACCCCTTCTCCGCATGGCGCCTGTAGCTGAGCATCGAATGCAGGTCGTGGTCGCAGCGTTCGAGCAGGCGATCCGAAACGACGACCAAGGTCAATCCCGAGGGCCCGGCGTTCTTCTGGGCGCAGGCGTAGAGCAGGCCGAACTCGCTGACGTCGACCGGGCGCGACAGAAAGTCCGACGACACGTCGCACACCAGGGGCGAGTCCCCGACCGCGGGCGGGCGGCGGAACTGGACGCCCTGGATCGTCTCGTTCGAGGTGCAGTGGACGTAGGCCGAGGCCGGCGGCAGATCGAGCTCCGCGTCATCAGGCACGCGAACGAAGTTGTCGTCCCGGCCGTCCCAGGCCACGTGGACTTCGCCCTCGCGCGCAGCCTCGACCGCTGCCTTGCTGCCCCAGGCGCCGGTCAGGATGTAGCTCGCCGGCAGGTCCTGACCACGAAGCAGGTTGATCGGGATCATCGAGAACTGCAGCGAGGCGCCGCCCTGAAGGAACAGCACCTGGTAGTCGTCCGGAACGCCAAGCAGCTCGCGCAGATTGGCCTCCGCTTCGGCCAGGATCGCGTCGAACGCCGGCGAACGGTGACTGATTTCCAGTACGGAACTGCCGGCGCCGGGAAGGGCGAGCAGGTCGCGCTGGATCTCCTCCAGAACCGGCACCGGAAGCACCGCGGGGCCCGGGGAGAAGTTGAACACGCGCCGGTCGAGCGCCGGCGGATTGGAGGTCTGTCGTTCGAGCGTCAGGATCATGAGTGCGGTCCGTGTGGTTGCCGGCCGTGCGGTGGCGCCGGGCCGGTCAAGGAGCGCGAATCGTAACCCGGATGCGGGCGAGAAGCCCGCGTGCCCGGACGCAGATGCGGGCGAGACGCCCGCGTTCCCAGGGCAGATGCGGGCGAGACGCCCGCGAACAGGGGCGTGTACGCTTCCACGCATGACAGTCGCCGAGCCGATTCCAACCCAGGCGCCGCAGGCCACCCTCCACCACACCGCCTGCACACTCGACTGCCCCGATTCCTGCTCGCTCGAGGTCGAGGTCCGGGACGGCCGGGTCGCCAAGGTCCGGGCGGCGCCGCCGGAGGTCGCGCATCCGCTGACGAGCGGTTTCATCTGCTCCAAGGTCGGCCGCATCTCGCGCCACCTCTACGGCGAGGACCGCCTGCTTCACCCGGCGCGCCGCGTGGGGGCGAAGGGCACGGGACCCAAGGGCATTGGGGAGTTCGAGCGCCTCTCCTGGGCCGCGGCCCTGGACCTGATCGCCTCACGCATGACCGAGGCGAAGGCAGCCTTCGGGGCTGAGTCCGTCCTGCCGCTCAGCTACGGCGGATCGAACGGCCTGATGACGCAAGACACGGCCGACGCCATCCTGTTCCGGCGCTTCGGCGCCTCGGGGCTGGCGCGCAACGTCTGCGCGGCGCCCAGCACGGCCGCCGCGCTCGGGCTCTACGGCAAGATGGCGGGCGTCGCCCTCGAGGACTACGACCAGGCTTCGCTCGCCATCGTCTGGGGCGCCAATCCGTCCTCCACCGGCATCCACCTGGTGCCGCTCCTGCGCGCGATGCAGGCGCGCGGCGGCAAGCTCGTGGTGGTCGATCCGCGGCGCACGCCGCTGGCGAAGAAGGCCGATCTCCACCTGCAGCCGGAGCCCGGCACCGACCTGTGCCTGGCCCTGGCGCTTCACCGCGAGCTGTTCCGCCAAGGCTGTGCCGACCTCGACTTTCTGGCCGAACATGCGACCGGAGTCGAGGAACTGAGGCGGCGCGCCGAACCCTGGACCTTCGCGCGCGCCGCTGAGACCACGGGCATTCCGCAGGCGGACATCGCGCGCTGCTATGAGTGGTACAGCAGTTCGTCGCCGGCGGTCATCCGCTGCGGCTGGGGCGTCGAGCGCAACCGCAATGGCGGCTCGGCGGTGGCGGCGATCCTCGCGCTGCCGGCGGTGTCCGGCAAGTTCAAGGTCCGCGCCGGCGGCTACACGATGAGCAACAGCGGCGCCTTCCGCGACGTGGGTCGGCGCGAGCCCTCGCCGGGCACCCGGATCGTGAACATGAACCATGTCGGACGGGTGCTGACCGACCCGGAGGCAATCTCCGGCCCGCCGGTCCAGGTGCTGTTCGTCTACAACGCGAACCCGCTCGCCACGTTGCCGAACCAGGAACTCGTACGGCGGGGTCTTATGCGCGAGGACCTGTTCACCGTCGTCTTCGACCAGGTCCTGACCGACACCGCCCGCTACGCGGACCTGGTGCTGCCCGCGACGACCTTCCTCGAGCACCACGACCTCGCGATGGGCTACGGCGCGATGGTGCTTCACGCGACGAAGCCGACAGTACAGCCGGTCGGCGAGGCGCGATCCAACAACCGGGTGTTCGGCGACCTCGCGGACCGGCTCGGCCTGCTGCGTGACGGCGACCCGCGCTCCGAAGCGGAGTGGACGCAGGCGATCCTGGGCCGGGAACGGGCGCGGCGACTCGAAGACGAGGGAATGGTCCTGCCGAAGACTGGCCGCCGCCCCATCCAGTTCGTCGATGCCTTCCCCCACACCGGCGACCGCAAGGTTCACCTGTGCCCGCCGTCCCTCGACGACGAGGCGAGCAAGGGGCTCTACGCCTTCCACGCCGCGCCCGGCGCGGAGCGGTACCCGCTGACGCTCATCTCGCCGTCCGTGCCGCAGACGGTCAGCTCGACCTTCGGGCAGTTGCGCTCCGGCCAGGTGCCGCTCGAGATGCATCCCCGCGACGCCGCCGCCCGTGGCCTCGACGCGGGCAACAAGCCGCGGGTCCGCGTCTTCAACGACTACGGCGAGGTGCGCTGCCGCCTGCGCCTCAACCCGGATCTCAAACCCGGCGTCACGCTATTGCCCAAGGGCGTGTGGTTCCGAAGCACCGAGTCGGGCACCAACGCCTGCGCCCTGGCCCCGGACACGTTGACGGACGTTGGCGCCGGCGCCTGCTTCAACGACGCCCGCGTCGAGGTCGAGGCGTTACCCGGGAACGCGGGCGTCTCGCCCGCATCCGGCCCTGGGAACGCGGGCGTCTCGCCCGCATCTGGTCAGGTCTGACCCGCACGATGGCGACGCCAAGGCCCCAGTGGGCATCTGCCTGCTTCGCCGCTCTGGGCATCGCCATGGCTTCGGCCGTTGCAGCCGCTCCGGACGACGAGGAGACCGACGACGCCGTGACGCCTCCCTCCAAGATCGTCATCGCCCACCGCGGCGCCAGCGGCTACCTGCCCGAGCACACCCTGCCGGCCTATGCGCTCGCCCACGGCATGGGCGCCGACTTCATCGAGCCGGACCTGGTGCTTACCCGCGACGGCCACCTCATCTGCCTCCACGACATCTACCTGCAGGAGACCACGAACGTCGAGCAGCTTTTCCCGGACCGCGCCCGCGACGACGGCCGCTGGTACGCCGCCGACTTCACGCTCGACGAGATCCGCCGGCTCCAGGCCGAGGAGCGCCTCGACAGCCGCTTCCCGAAGGGCGCCAGCCGCTTCGCCGTGCCCGCCTTCACCGAGATGATCGAGCTGGTCCAGGGCCTGAACGGGCGCACCGGCCGCGCGGTGGGGATCTACCCCGAGATCAAGGCCCCGGCCTGGCACCGCGCGGAGGGGCTGCCGATCGAGGAAGCGCTGCTCGAAGTCCTCGGCCGCTACGGCTACCTCGAAGACGGCGCGCCGGTTTTCCTCCAAAGCTTCGAGGAAGCGAGCCTGCGACGCCTGCGGGCGCTCGGCTCCGAGCTGCCCCAGGTGTTCCTGATGGCCGAGGTCGACCAGTACCGGCGCTTCCTGAGCGCCGAGGGCATGGCCGGCATCACCCAGTTCGCGACCGGCATCGGGCCGGCGAAGACGATGCTGGAGCGGCAGCCGGAACTGATCGGCTGGGCCCACGACGCCGGCCTGATCGTCCATCCCTACACCTTCCGGGCCGACCAGGTGCCCGACCGCGACGACAGTCACGAGGCGGAACTCCGCCGCTACCTGTTCGACCTCGGCGTCGACGGCGTGTTCACCGACTTCGCGGATCGGGCGCGGGCGGTTCTGGACGGCCGGTAGGAGAGTGCCCAAGAAGGGCGTCCAGCTCCGCCCGGCGTTCCAACGCCTCCAGCCCCGCCAAACGCTCGACTTCGGCATAGAAGGCCGGGAAGCTCTCGCCGGAAGCCTCGAGCAGAGCCTGGAACGCCGGCGCCAGCTCGTTGTAGGTGGCGACCGAGACCAGGTCGGCGTTGTTCAGGCGTGTCAGCCAGCCACCCATATCCGACTCGCCGCCGGCGGCGGCGCCGTTCCCGGCAGCGCGCCAGGCGGGAACCAGTTCACGCCGGTAGCGCGCCGCGAGCGACCGGAACACTCCGGCCTTCAGCGCCAGCTTCCGTTCGTCGCCGCCCTCGCTCCGGTAGATGGTTGCCAGTTCGTCCCGGACCTCCACCAGGAACCGGTTCAGGTCGCGCCGGCGCTCCCGGCCCCGCTCGAAGGCTGCCAGTTCGTCGCTCCGGTCCTGGGAGCGCAGCCACCGGCGCACGCCGGCGACCTCGACCGCGGTCGCGAACGACTCGTTGAAGGCGCTGTCGTCCTTGACGTACGCGACCTGGTGCGCGAGTTCGTGGAAGATCAGCGCCGCCAGGTCTGCATCGGCGTAGTCGAGAAACGTGTTCAGGACCGGATCGGCGAACCAGCCCAGGGTCGAGTACGCGGCCACGCCGCCAACGCTCACGTCGTAGCCCTGGGCGGCCAGACGGTCGCCGTAGCGCCGGGCCGTGCGCTCGTCGAAATAGCCGCGATAGGCGGCGCAGCCCGCGAACGGATAGCACCAGGTCTTCGGATCCAGGCTCAAGTGCGGCGCCGCAACCACGTTCCACACCACGTAGGGCCGCTCGAGGTCGGCGAAGGTTCGATAGCTCCTGTTCTCCGGCAGCCCGAGCTCGCGGCTCGCGAAGTCCCGGATCTGAAGCGCCAGCCGCAGCCGCTCGCGGGTCGCGGCGGCCAGGACCTCGGCCCGTCCGGGTTCGAGCAGGCGATCGATCGACCGCCGCTTGACCAGCACTCCGGCGCCGCCCAGGACCGCCTGGGAGTAGTAGCGCATGCTGCCGCAACTCGCCGCCAGAACCGCGAGAATCAGGGCCGCAACGAGCCCGAGTACGCGCCTGCGGATGCGGCGCGCCCTCCATTGTGGCGTGTTACCCTGCCTGACCATGAAACTCGCTCTTCACTGGCAGGTACTGATCGGAATGGCGCTTGGCCTGTGCTTCGCGCTGGTCTTCGGCGAAGTGGCTTGGATCGGATGGGTCGCCGAGACCTTCATGCGGCTGCTCAGAATGGTCATCGTGCCCCTGATCTTCACCTCGATCGTCCATGGCGTTGCCGGAATCGGCGACGGCAAGTCGATCGGTCGACTGGGGGCAAAGACCCTCGGTTGGTACGGGTTGAGCAGTCTCGCCGCAATTCTCGTCGGCCTCACCTTGGCGAACAGCATACGCCCGGGCGACGGACTCGAGTTGCCGGAGAACATCGAACCGGTCGATCCCGCAACCCTGGAGACTCCGAGTTCGTTCATGGACATCATCCAGCGACTGATCCCGGACAATCCAATCGGGGCGGCCGCCAACTTCGACATCCTGGGATTGATCTTCTTCTCGATCTGCTTGGGCGCTGCGCTCGGCATGATGACCGGTCCCAAGGCCGACCTGCTCCGCCAGGGTTTCGACGCCGGCTTCCAGGTGATGATGAAGCTGACCACCGCGGTCATCAAACTGTTGCCGATCGGAGTCTTCGCCCTCCTCGCCCGGGCGGTGGCCGAGATGGGCCCCGAGGTCTTCGTCCAGGTCGGCAAGTACATGCTGACCATCGCCGCCGGGTTGACGATCCACATCCTGGTCGTGCTGCCGCTCCTGTTCTTCCTGCTCACGCGCAAGAACCCGCTCCACCACTACCGGGCGATGGCCTCCGCGATGGCCATGGCCTTCTCCACCAGTTCGTCCGCGGCCACCCTGCCGATGACGATGAAGTGCGTCAAGGAGAAGGTCGGCGCCTCGAACAAGGTAACCAGCTTCGTCCTGCCCATGGGCGCAACGGTCAACATGGACGGCACGGCGCTGTTCGAGTGTGCGGGCGCACTGTTCATCGCGCAGGCCCTGGGCGCCGACCTCCCGTTCACCACCCAGTTGTTGGTCGTCCTCACCGCTCTGCTGGCGTCGGTCGGCGCGGCCGCGATTCCTTCTGCCGGCCTGGTCATGATCTTCATCGTGCTCGAGGCGATCAACCTGAGCACGCCCGAGGCATACGCTCTCGCCGGCCTGATGCTCTCGGTCGACCGTCCGCTCGACATGTTCCGGACCATGGTCAACATCACCTCCGACTCGGTCGGCGCCGCGGTGATCGCCAAGTCCGAAGGCGAAGAGCTGAATTACTGAGGTGACGGAGACCGCCGCCGACCTCGGCGAGGCGTAGCTCAGGCCTGCAGCGCCGCGTAGCGGTCGAGCCGTGGCAGCGCCTTGTCCCGGCCCTCCGGCGGGACAGGCAGGATGACCCGGCCGACGCCGGCCTCGGCGTAGGCGTCGAGCACGTCCTGCTGCGGCACCGCCCCGAAGACGTTGACCGAGATCGTCTCCATGGCGCGGCCGGCGCGCTCGGCGCGCCGCTGCAGGTCCTTGATGCCCGTCAGCACGGCCTCCGTCGAACGGCCGATCGGCAGCCAGCCGTCGCAGAGATCGACTACCCGTTGGCGCGTGTAGCCGGTGCCGCCGCCGAGCACGATCGGCGGATGGGGCTTCTGCGCGGGCTTCGGCCACGACCAGATCGGCTCGAAGTCGACATGGCGGCCGTGGAACTCCGCCTCGTCCTCGGTCCAGATCGTCTTGAACGCGGCCACCTGCTCTTCCAGCTTGGCGAAGCGGGTGTCGTAGTCCGTGCCGTGGTGCCCCATCTCCTCCCGGTTCCAGCCGCCGCCGATACCGAAGACGAAGCGGCCGCCGGACAGCACGTCGAGGCTCGCTACCACCTTCGCCGTGGTGATCACATCACGCTCGATGATCAGGCAGATGCCGGTACCGAGCTTGATCGTGCTCGTGCTCATCGCCGCCGCGGTGAGCGCCACAAAGGGATCGTGGGACCGGGAGTACTCGGGCGGCAGCTCGCCGCCGCCCGGGAACGGCGTGCGCCGCGAGGTCGGGATGTGGGTGTGCTCGGGGAACCACAGAGACTCGAAGCCGCGGGCCTCGACCTCCGCGCCGAGTTCGTCGGGCCTGATCGAGTCGCCGGTGGAAAACATGAAGATGCCGATGTCCATAGGCGGCGACTCTAGGAGGCTGGGTCACAGAACGCAACAAGGGTGCGTTCTTTGACGCCACGGTTAGACTCGCGCACCGTGACGAGACGTCTCACCTTCGGACCGATCCAGAGCGCCGCCGAACTCGAGGCGCAGGCCTACAACGAGGCCCTGGCCTTCAACACGCCCTACGATTCCTGCGTGGCGTGGTTGCACGCCACCCGCGACCACGTGCGCCTGGTGCGCAGCGGCGGCAAGGTGGTCGGCGGTCTGGTCCAGTACCAGATGGGCCAGTACCTGGGCGGCCGATCGGTTCGCAACATCGGCATCGCCGGTGTCGCGGTCGACCCGACCGGCCGCGGCCAGGGCGCCGCCAAGGCTCTGATGGGAGCGACCCTGAACGAGCTCCACCTGGAGGGCGTCGCCGTCTCCACCCTCTACCCCACCACCTACACGCTCTACGGACGCGCCGGCTATGCCGCGGCCGGGCATCGGTACCGCTTCCGGCTGCCCCTCGACAAACTGGGCCGCATCGTCGCCGGCGGGGCGCTGCGTCGCCTCGATCCCGAAGGCGACGCGAAGGACCTCGAACGGCTGTATCGCAGTATCGCCAAGAACCGGCCCGGCTGGCTCGATCGCAACCACTTCATCTGGGAACGCGTATACCGGAATCTCGGCGGCGAGGACATCCACGGCTACCTCGTCCCGGGCAGCGACGGCGGCGTCGACGGCTACGTCGTCTACACCCAGGGCACGGTGGGGCATTACCCGTACGCCATCAAGGTCCGCGATCTGCAGGTCAGGAACGGCGCCGCGGCTCGCAGGATCCTGGCGCTCTTCTCGGACTGCCGCACTCTGGCCCGGGATGTGACCTGGTACGGCGCTCTGGACGACCACATGCTGCTCCAGGTGCCCGAGGTCGGCACCGAGATCTCGGTGGCCGAAACCTGGATGCTGCGAATCGTCGACGTCCAGGCGGCGCTCAGTGAACGGGGCTATCCGTCGGGTACGAGCGCCCGCCTCGACTTCGACGTGACCGACGACGTGGTCGCCGGCAACCGGGGTCGCTGGGTGCTCTCAGTCGACCGCGGAACCGGCAAGGTCAGCCGCACGACCCGGAAGGCCGGGCGCAACACCCTGCGCCTGGACATCCGGGCGCTTGCCTCCATGTACACCGGCCACCTGAGCGCCCGGCGCCTGGCCGCCCTCGACCTGATCGACGGATCGACCGCCTCACTGAACCAGGCCGACCGGATCTTCGCCGGTCCGCCGCCCTCCATGCCGGACTACTTCTGAGGTACCAAGCCTCCCGCGACCGACCAACGGAGACTCTTCAAGATGCAACGTACACCGTACTTCGTCGCCCCAGCCCTCACCGCTGCACTGACCCTGGCCGGCGCCGCGCTCGCTCAGGACGCCCCGCGCGCGAAGGCGCCGCGCCTCGACACGGCCGAGATCGAGCCCTTCCTCGGCGAGTGGGTGCTGGAAGCGCTCACGGCTCAAGGCTCGCTGAACAGCCTGATCACGTTCTCCGACGACAACGGCAAGGCCACCGCCGACTTCTACCTGGCCCGGCTCGCCGACGACATCGTCGAGAACATCAGCCGCACCGAGAGCGGCCTCCTGCTCAAGTGGGACCTTGAACTCGGCGGCCAGGTCGTTCCGGTCGAACTCGACCTCGCCCGCGATGGCGACGGCCTGGTGGGACAGCTACGCACAGCCTTCTTCGAAGCGAAGATCAAGGGCATGACGAAGGAGGCCGCCGACGCCGCCGGGATCATCGTCCGCAGGCAGCCGGTCGGCCAGCGCGAAGACCTGTCCTCGTCGCGGATCGAGATCGCCGGCCAGGCGATCCGGCTGCGTTTCGACCGGCTGCCCGCTCCCGGTCTCGACTACAACAAGCTCGAGTCCCTGGCCGACGGCGAAGTCCTGGGGCCGATCTACGGCAAGCCGTTCAAGTTCTGGACCGACGCCGATCTCGCATTCGAGGACGTTGAAGTAGCCGCCCACAACCACGGTCCGACCTATCCCGGCGTCTACAGCCTGTGGCTCAAGCGCGAAGGCGACGGCTGGAAGCTCGTGTTCAACCACCTCGCTGACGTCTGGGGCACGATGCACATGGCCGACCACGACGCGGGCGAGGCGCCCCTCAATTTCCGTACCCTCGCCGAACCCGCGGCTACAACCCAGGGCTTGCTGGAGGCGAGCGACGACGGCGGCAGGCTGGTGATCCGCTGGGGCTCGATGGAATGGTCGACGCCTTTCCAGCTCGCGGAGTGAAGCGGCGCCGGCGTCAGAGTTCGGCCGCGACCGGCGACCCGTCACTCAGGCTGTCGCTCGGATAGACGACGACCTGTTGGCCCGGGGCCAGACCGGACAGCACCTGAGCTTCCTGCGGGTTGCGCTCGCCGACTTCGATCGGCCGGAGCGCCGCCCGGCCGTTCTCGACCACGAACACCGCCCAGTCGTTGCCGCGCCGGAACAGGGCGCCGGTCGGAGTCTTCAACTCGTCCTCGCTCTCCCAGACGACGACCCGGGTCTCGACGCGGAACCCATCGCCGAGACCGGTCCGGACTTCCGGCGGATCGGTGATGTCCATCACCACGTTCACGCGCTGTTCCTCGACGCCGAGCGCTGAGATCTTCGTGAAGCCCGAGGGCTCCACCCGTCTCACCCGTCCCTGAAGCGGCCGGTCGCCACCCCAGCGATCGATCAGGACCTGCTGCCCCGGCCGGATCCGCACCGCGTCCTTCGACAGGTAGTCGGTGACCACCTCGAGTTGCTCCGGGTCGCCGACCTCGAGCAGCGCCTCGCCGGCCGGGACGATGGACTCGCTCTCGCGCAAACGGCGCAGCACGACGCCGGAAACCGGTGATGTGATCTCGATCGTCTCGCCGTCGGCGGCAGCGCTCTGCCCGCTGGAGTGCAGCAGGCGCACGCGGGCCGCCTGCAGTTGGCTGAGCGCCGTGCGCACCGCGTACTCGGCCGCCTCGAGCGCCTCCTGGCGAGTGTCCAGGTCGAGTTGGGCGGTCTCCATCTGCTCCACCGACACGATCCCGTCCCGCGTCAGCCGCCGGTAGCGCTCGACTTCTGCACGCGAGAAGGCCACCTCCGCGGCGGCCCGTTCGTAGAGCGCCTCGGCCTCACCCACTGTCGCGAGCGCGGTCTCCACCGCGGCCCGCGCCTCGGCCCGGCTGCGGGCGTCCAGCAGCACCGGCGCGGAGGGCAGGAACACGGCCAGTAGGGTCTCGTTCGCGACCACCAGGTCCCCCGGTTCGAGTTCGATCCGCAGCACCCTGCCGCCAAGCGGCGCCGAGATGACGAAGCGGTCCCGGACCCTGGTCTCGCCCTCCTCGTCGATCGTCACCTCGATCGGCCCACGGGTCACCTGGGACACTTCCGCCGGCACCGGCTGCGGCCGCGTTCCGAGGAACACGGCGGCGGCAGCCACAATCGCCGCCACGATCCAGAGCGCCCAGCGCCTTGTCTTCATCGCTTCAATCGTCCTCAGGTTCGTCCTACTCGCGGGTCTTCAAGACCGCGACCAAATCAAGGTCGTGGAGCTTACGCCGGACCGTCCAGGCCGAGATGGCCATCGACCCGAGAACTGTCGCTGCCGAAATCAGAAACGTCCTCGCCTCGACCACCACGGGCAGTCGGAACAGCTCGCTCTCAAACGCGCTCATCGCGCCGGTGATCGTGGCGTATCCCAGGATCAGCCCGATCGGTATCGAAGCCAGCGTCAGGATGGCGAGCTCGCCCAGCAGGATCGAGGAGATCTCGGCGCGGGTGAAGCCGATCACCCGCAGGCTGGCGAGTTCTCGGCTGGTCTCGGACAGGGAGATGCGCGCGGTGTTGTAGATCACGCCGAAGGCGATGATCACCGCGAAGAGCAGGTTGACGCCCATGGCCATCGACATGTTGTCGACCATGTAGGTCTGGATGTTCTCGAGCGCGGCGCTCCGCAGCGTGACTCCGGCCACCGCCGGCATCGCCTTGAGCCGAGCGAACAGCCGTTCCTCGGCCAGGCTGTCGATCTTCAGCATCGCGCCGCTCATCGTGTCGTCGCGCCGCACCAGCCGCCGCAGCGACTCCTGTTCCATGTAGGCGGCCACTCCGAGCAGGTCGTCGACGGTGTCGGTCAGTACGACTTCGCGTACCGGCCGGCCCGCCTCCATGACCTCGACCACGAGCGTGTCGCCCGGCTCGACCTGCAACTGGTCGGCAAGCAACGTGGACAGGACCAGGCCCGGCCGGTCGAGCTGGATGGCGCGGTAGTCGACATCGACCACGCGCAGCAACCTGGCGTCGGGGGCGAGAGCCTGGATCGCGGTCTGCTTCTGCAGGTGGCCGTTGCGCAGCCGGGCCGCGACTCCGCTGGTCGGCTCCACCTGCATCACGCCGGAGAGAGCCGCAAGCTCGTGCACCGCGCTCCGTTCGACCGGCTCGAAGAAGCTCACCGACAGGTCCTGGCGCTGGATGATGTTGAACTGCACCTCGAGCAGTTCGTCGATCGAGTCCATCATCGCGCTGCCGACCACCATGATCGCGCCGGCGAAGGCGATGCCGACGATGGACAGAGCCGCGCGCAGCGGCCGGCGCGACAGGTTGCGGAGCACCATGCGAGCCGGTTGCGACAGCCACCTCTTGGCGCCCAGCCGCTCGAACAGCGATACCCGGAAGCTCTCCGGCGCCGCCGGGCGCATCGCTTCGGCGGGCGGCAGCGAGGCGACGCTGCGTACAGCGCCGATCGCGCCGACCGCGGCCGAAGCGAAACTGACCGCGATGGCGATCAGGATGCTCGGCGCCGACACCTCGTAGACCAGGAACGGGAACCGGAAGTACTCCATGTAGAAGCCCAGCATGCCGTTCGCGAGCAACAGGCCGGCCACGATCCCGACAACCGACCCGACCAACACCACAGCCATGGCCCACTGCACGTAGTGCAGCCCGAGACGGCCGTTCGAGTAGCCGAGCGCCTTGAGCGCCGCGATCTGCTCCCGCTGCACGGCGACCGTCCGCCGGAGGACCACGTTGAGCAGGAAGACGGCCACGCCGAGAAAGATCATCGGCACGATGACCGCCATGTTCTGCAGTTGGGTCAACTCGTTCTGCAGATACCAGTGCGAGAGCTGTTCCGACCGCGGGATCGCGCCCAGACCGCCGTAGGTGTCGAGAAGCGCATCGAGTTCAGTGATCGCGGCCCGCTCCGCGCTTGGCGACGAGCTGGTCAGGGCCAGGGCCACATCGTTGAAGCCGCCCTCCATCTCGAACGCGGTCGCCAGATGCCGCCGGGACATCCACAACAGGCCGAAGTGCTTCGGGTCGGGGAAGAACTCGCCCGGACCGATGTTGTAGATGAACTCCGGGCTGAGCGCGATGCCGACGATTCGCAGCGGTTGACGACGGCCATTGATCACCGCGGCGATCCGATCGCCCAGTTCGAGGCTGTGGGCCTCGGCGAACCGCTCGCTGACCAGAGCCTCCTCCGCCCGGTCCGGATCGAGCCAACGGCCGCGGCGCAGGACGACGTCATTGAGAACCGGACGACCCCGCTCGGGCATGGAGATCAGCCGTCCGTTGATCGGTTCGGCGACGCCGGGCACATCCAGCGTGACGCCCACGACCACCCGCGTCTGCACCTTCTCCACACCGGGAATCGCCTCGATACGCTGCTCGACCCAGTTCGGCGCCCGCTTGGCGCCGGCGAACACGTCCGCGAAGGCATAGCGGGCGTAGTACGACGCCCGCGTGGTCGTCAGCGAGCCGAAGACCCCGAGCGACATGACCAGCAGAGCGATGCCCGAGGCCACGACCAGCGCAATCGCCAGCACCTGGGAACGAACGTTCCACAGGTCGCGCAGCAGTTTGCGGTCAAGGGCTTTCATGGGCCGGCTTCGGAATACACCCTGCTCCGCCCTACCACACGATCGCCGACGCCGGCAGCTTGGTGGAGTTGTGCACGTCGTTCGCGATCCGACCGTCGGCGAGCGAGATGACCCGGTCCGCCATCGCCGAGATCGCCGCGTTGTGCGTGATCACCGCCGTCGTCGTTCCCAGGTCGGCGTTCACCTTCTCGATCGCCTCGAGGACCGCGACACCGGTGCTGATGTCGAGGGCGCCGGTGGGCTCGTCGCACAGGAGCACGTCCGGACGCTTGGCGATCGCGCGGGCGATCGCCACCCGCTGCTGCTCGCCGCCGGACATCTGGGAGGGAAAGTGGTCGAGCCGATGCCCCAACCCGACCAGGGCCAGGGCGTCCTCCGGAGTCAATGGGTCGGCCGCAATCTCGGTCACGAGCGCCACGTTCTCGCGCGCGGTCAGCGACGGGATCAGGTTGTAGAACTGGAACACGAAGCCGACATGACGGCGCCGGTAGCGGGTCAGGGCGCGTTCTCCGGCCTTGCTCAGGTCCCCGCCGCGGTACGTCACCCGACCGGCTGTCGCGGCGTCCAGGCCGCCCAGAATGTTCAGCAGCGTTGACTTGCCGCTACCGGACGGCCCGAGCAGGACCGTGAACTCACCTTCGTGCAGGTCCAGGTCGACACCGCGCAAGGCATGCACCTCGACCTCGCCCATCACGTATACCTTGGTCACGCCGCGCATACCGAAGACCGAACTGGGATGGGCCGGAGCAGTCTGTGCTCCTGTCGTGACGGCTAGGTGCATGCGCTCTGGGCCCGCCGGCGATCCTATCCCGCCGCAGCGGGCGTCCCAGACTCAGAAGTCGAAGTCGGGTGGCGCCGCGGACAGCTCCACGATCATCTCCGTGAACTCGCCGGGCGCCGTGAACACCCGGATCGTGCCGCCGTGCTCGCGGACGATGTCGGCCGAGAGCGCGAGGCCCAAGCCCGTCCCCTGGTCGGTCGGCTTGGTGGTGAAAAACGGATTGAAGATCTTGTCCACCAGATCCCGGGGAATCCCGCTGCCGTTGTCGCGGATCCGCACCTCGACGCCGTCGTCCATCTTTCTCGTCGTCACCGTGAGCGTCGGCTCATACGACTCGTCGGCCGAGCGCCGCTTCTCGTCGGTGGCGTAGCAGGCGTTGCTGACCAGGTTGAGGAACACCCGGCCCACATCCTGCGGCACGACCTCCAGGGTCCCCAGGTCCGGGTCGTAGTCCTTCTCGATCGTGACGTTGAAGTTCGCGTCCGTGGCCCGCGCGCTGTGGTACGCAAGAGCCACGTGCTCGTCGACCAGGCGGTTGATGTCGGAAGCTTCCCGCTGTGCGGCGCCGCGGCCCATCTTCAGCATGTCGGTGACGATCCGGTTCGCCCGCTCGCCGTGCCCCAGGATCAGCTTCAGGTTGCCGCTCAGATCCTCGAAGATCTCCGCGATCTCCTCCCGCTGGTCTTCGGTCAGACTGCCGTCTTCGTTCTCCTTCATGATCTCCTCGACCTCCTCAAGCAGTTCCGAGGAAACTTCCGAGAAGTTCTTGACGAAGTTCAAGGGGTTCTTGATCTCGTGGGCAACGCCGGCCGTCAACTCGCCCAACGCGGCGAGCTTCTCGCGCATCACGATCTGATCCTGCGCCTTCTTCAGGTCGGCCAGCACGACCTCCAACTCGTCGTTCTTCTCCTTCAGCTCGTCGGCCAGCTTCTCCACCAGGTTCAGCCGCTGCACCTCCAGCGCGTGCCGGCGGAAGACCTCCAGGGCGGCCGCCATTTCCGCGACCTCGTCGTTGCCGCCGATACCGATCTCCGCCTCCAGGTTGCCGTCGGCCATCTCCCGCATGCTGCTGGACAGGGCCTGGAAACGGCGCACGAGCAGACGGCCGACGAACAGCCAGGCGATGAAGACGGCGCCGGCGATGCTGACGACGTTGAGCCCCAACAACAGGGCGCGGCCGGTTCGGATCGCCTGCGAAGAGGCGAGGGTCGCCACGTCGGCGCGGGCAAGAGAATCCTCGACCAGGCCCTCCACATCCGCACCCAGGCTCTCTGCGAGGTTCTGGTTCTCCTGCAGCAGTCCCTGCTGCCGGTCAAGCACCTCGACTTCCCGTCTCCTCAGATCGAAAGCCGCCCGGCTCTTCGCCAGCATCTCGCCAAAGAGCGCCTTCAGGCGGCCGGAAGTTGCGGTCTCGTCGATCGCGCTCAGGGCACGCTCGATGCTCGTTGCGGCCGACTCGTACTGCTCCTCGACGGGCTCGATCTTCGCCCGATCCGCGAGTACCGCGAGGCTGGCGAGGAGCTGATCGACGATCGTGATGTCCTGCTGAAGACCCACAAGCACGCGATAGCGGTTGATCTCGGGTTCCGAGAAGTGAACCTCATGGGGAGCGGGCAGCTCGTCAAACGACCGGTAGCCGGTCATCGCATAGAACAGTTGATCGTCGAGCGCGGGGACGAGCAGCGACGCGATCTCGTCCCGTAGAGGAGCGAGCTCGGCACTCAGCAGCTCGCTCGCCGCCCCGAGTTCGAAACCCTCGGACACCGACTGTTGAAGCGCCCCAATGTTCCCGATCAGCTCCCCGCCACGCGCCTGAACGGTCACGAACCTGGCTTCGTCGCGGAGCGAGTCATCCCCACCGGCCTCCTGGCTCATGAGCAGATCGAGCTCGTTCTCGAAGTCCCGCTGGGCGGGCGCGATCTCGACCGCGGCACGGTCCAGTTCCCCCTGCGTCGCCGAGGCAGTCAGTCGCGGACCCGCGGCGACCAGCGTTCCGCTGAGGCGGGCTACACGGAATGCGGCCGCGAGCTCCGGCACGGTGCCGTCGTTGACCCGGCTCTGCGAATCGCCGACCTGAGCAAAGGCCAGCAGGGCCACAAGACTCGCCGCAAGGGTGAGAGCGGCCGCGCCGCCAATGCCAACGTACAGTTGGGTCGCGATCCTGAACCGGCCCTCGGCCAGCCTGCGGAGCCAGGCGATCATTGCTTCTCCCGAGCGGCGAGACGCGTCGCCGGCCGATACCGCCCCTGCTCGTCGATCACGGTCAGGAACACGGCATCCGATCCCTGGTTGTCGTGCTCGCCGAACGCGAGTCCAAAGCCGGCGAGGTCGATGTAGCCCGCGTCGCGCAGGGCCTGCACAAACCGATCGTGGTCGATTCCCTGCCCACAGCGCTCGAGCGCCTCGACCACGAGGCGTCCCGCCAGGTAGCCCTCGAAGGAGACGAAGCCGGGTTCCGCGCCGGCGGAATGAGCCCGTAGCGCGCGCCGGTAGGCGGCGGCGATCCTCGGGCGCCGCGCGGTCGGGAACGGCACGACCTGGGTGACATAGACGCCGGCGCCGGTCGGACCCAGCTCCTCCGCCAGAGCGTTGCTGCCGACGAACGACAACGTCATGAACACGGGGTCGAGGCCGATGTGGCGAGCCCAGGCGATCAGGCTGGCGACCGGTTGGTAGGCCCCCACCATGATCACCGCCTCCGGCTGACCCACTTTGATGTCCACCAGCGCCGTTTTGACGGCTGTCGTATTGCGGGGATAGACGCCGATCGAGACCGCCTCCATGCCACGCTTCTCGAACGCGGCCCGGACGCCCGCGAGACCCGCGCGACCGAAGGAATCGTTCTGAATCACGACCGCGATGCGCGTAATGCCGAGGTCCTTGGTCAGCCGCTCGACCATCTCCTCGGTTTCCTGGGCGTAGGAAGCACGGAGGTTGATCACGTGCGGCTCATCGCGCAGGAAGCCCGCTCCGGTGAAGGGAGCGACGTACGGCACTCCTGCATCCCTGGCCACCGGCGCCGCGGAGCGGGAGGTCGGCGTGCCGACGCCGCCAACGAGCGCGAACACCGCATCCTCCTCGATCAGCCGGCGCGTGTTCTCGATCGCGTCCTCCGGCTCGTAGCGGTCGTCACGCGACAGCAGTTCCAGCATGCGGCCGTGCACACCGCCGGAATCGTTCGCCTCCTTGAACGCCGCCTCGATGCCGAGCCGCATTCCCCTGCCCAGCTCGGCGGCGGGGCCACTGAAGGCGGCCGATTGGCCGAACAGGACGCGCTCAGAAGATACGCCCGGAACCTCTTCCGGCTGTGCCCCGACCGAGGCCGAACCGAGAACTGCAGTCGCGGCGCAGGCCGCTGCAGTCAGGGCCACCTGTGCACGAAGGCGCATCGGGTGCCGCCGGGTTCAACTCCGGCGCTTGACCATCGTCACGTGGTTGCGGCCGTCCTCGCGCCGGTACGACGCCTCGTCCATCAGCACGCGCACGAAATGGACACCGAGGCCGCCGATCTTCCGATCCTCGAGCGCGGCGTCGATATCCGGCTCGGGAGCGTCGTGGAACGGGTCGAACGGCTTGCCGCTGTCGCGAACCTCGACCCGGACTTCCTCGTCCGTCGAAACGACTTCGATCTCGATCTCGCTGGTCCCCTGCTCCGCGCCGCCGTGACGAACGACATTCGTCGCCACCTCCTCGAGCGCCAGGACGATGGCGTACGAAACGTCCGGGGGCCAGTCCTCCTCCTGACCAAGCGCCTCCACGGCCTCCGAGACGCCCGGAAGCTCCTCGATCCGGTTCGGAACACGCAGTGTGCGGTTAGCGCTCACTCGTCAACAACACGCAGGGTCATGCAGGTCAGATCGTCGAACTGCGGCGCCTCGCCGGCGAAGTCACGCACCGCCTGCAGGATCATCTCCGCGACCTCCTTGGCACTCCGGATCTTGCCGTCCTCGAACAATGTCTGTACGGCTTTCAGGCCGAACTCCTCGTTCAGGACATTGATCGCCTCGGTCACACCGTCAGTGAAGAAGACGACCATGTCGCCCGGACTGAGTCGAACGCTGGCCTGTCCGTAGTCGAAGTTCGGGATCGCGCCCAGGGCGAGACCGCCGGTCAGTTCGAGCTCCTCGGAGCTGCCGTCGGCGTGAACCACGAGAGGAGGGTTGTGGCCGCCGTTGGAAAACGTCAACACCCTGGTCGAGGGGTCGTACACACCGTAGAACACGGTCACGAACATCGCGGCGTCGTTCGCTTCGTTCAGCAGATCGTTCACTTCACCGAGGACCCGGGCCGGATCGCCGACGCCGACCGCGGCGCCCTTGAGCAGGGTGCGGCTCGACATCATGAACAGAGCCGCGGGAACGCCCTTGTCCGAGACGTCGGCGACTGCGAGACCAAGGCGGCCGCCATCGAGCCGGATCACGTCGAAGAAGTCGCCGCCCACGTTACGGGCCGCCTGCATGCAGCCGTACACCTCGCAACCGTCGACGTGGGGGAACTTGTCCGGCAGGATCGACTGCTGGATCTTGTTCGCCACGTCCAGCTCGTTCTGCAGCGCCACCAGCTTGTCTCTCGACGCCAAAGCGGCGCGCCACTCGTCCAGGTGCCTGAGTGTCCGCTCGATCGTGACCTCCAGATCCGTGAAGTCGATCGGCTTGGTGACGAAATCGAACGCGCCGCGGTTCATCGCGGTGCGGATGTTCTCCATGTCGCCGTACGCCGACACGATGACGGAACGGATGTCCGGGTCGACTTTCGGGATCTGCTGCAGCAGGCTCAGACCGTCCATCTTCGGCATGTTGATGTCCGAGAGGACGATGTCGATGTCCCTGTTCTCGGCCAGTTTCTCAAGCGCCTCGATACCGTTGCCGGCGAACTCGAAGCCGTACCGACCCGAGCGGATGTGACGGCGCATGCGCTGCCTGACGAGACGCTCCAGATCCGGCTCGTCGTCAACGACCAGAATCATGTAGTCGGGATTGGCCGAACGGGCGGCTCGGGCGCTCGATCTGTCGGACATGCAGCGACGCCGGGGCGACCTACTTGCCGGCAGCGGCCAGGGCGTCAGCCTGGTTGTCGTAGATCTGGATGATGCGGTTGAATCCGCTGATCTCGAAGACCGACTGAACAGGGTCGGAGAGGGAGCACAGGGAGATACTCACGTTGCGCTGACCCAGGCTCTTGGCCACCAGAAGAACGACCCTCAAGCCGGCACTGCTGATGTACGCGAGTTGAGCGAGGTCCATCACAACGGCCCCGGTGTCGTCGCCGATGGCCGCCTGCAACTGGCGTTCGAAGTGCTGAGAGTTCGAACTGTCGACGCGACCCTCGACCTTCGCCACAAGAACCCCGTCGCGTTGCTCAGCCTGGACGTTCATCCCCTCAGCCTCCTGTTCACCCGCTCACGATTTCGTCTGGGCCCGAAGGACCGACGGCATTCACTATCACATCGACTTCGATCTTCGCGTCCCCGCTGCCTTGAAACACGCCACTCGTCGGCGACACGTCGGCGTAGTCCCGTCCAGTGGCCACGCGGATGTGGCGCTCGTCGCTGAAGGTCGCGTTCGTCGGGTCGAAGCCGACCCAACCCGCCCCGGGCAACCTGCATTCGACCCAGGCGTGACTGCCGGTCGCCACCGTCTGCTCGCCGGAGAGGCCGGTGGTGTGCAGGTAACCGGATACGTAGCGGGACGGGACGCCCCATGAACGGGCGATGGCAATCATCACGTGAGCGAAATCCTGACAGACGCCCCGACCGGACTCCAAGACGTGCTCAATCGGAGAATGGGCCGAAGTAGCGCCCGGGTGGTAGTCGAAACTGCCGTGGATGCTATCCGAAAGACGCTGCATGGTCGCCATGGGATCGTCGTCAGGCTCGAGGCGCTTCCTGCGCACCAGGTCCTCCAGCGCAGGGGATGGCCGGGCCAGCCGGCTCGGCTGCACGAAATGCCAGTACTCCGGGAGTCGGCGCCAGGAACGAACTTCGTCCCAGTCCCCAACCGCCTCGGGTTGCGGCCGCGGATCGAGTTCCGCCTGAAACCGCGACGCGACCGTCAACTCCCGGTGCCGCCGGTGGACATTCAACACGTGTCGCCGGTTGCCGAACCCGTCCCGCTCCGGACTCAGCGGCGCCGCGGGCGCCGTGTCGATCTCGAACTCCAGCACTTTCTGCCCGGGCCCCGAGACCGGCTGGAGACACAGCATCAGCACGCAACCGCGCGCGTTCTTCGGGTACCTGTAGTGCGTCCGGTGCTCGACGTCGTAGCGCATTCCTAGCTCCATCGCCGCCGCAGCGGAGAGTCCTGAATCCCATAGTCGACGAACGCATCCTGCACCGTGTCGTGAAGATCGCGCATGCACCGGTCCACCTGCCGGAGGAGTTGCTCCCGGTCCCGGGCCTCGGGCCAGTCATAGAGGATCAGCGCGACGGCGCGACCCACCAACCGCCTCGCCGCCGCGTCGGCCTCGGCGTCCGGTCCCGTCTCGATGGCGTCAAGTTCAGCAGCCGCCGCCCGGAGCGAGCTGAGCAGCGAGGCGGGCAGCAAGGGATCGCCAACCAGAAGATCCAGGACGCGGCCCGGCCCAATCTCGATCCCGTACAGCCGGCTGTACGCCTCGGAGGCGTGATGCATGCGCAGCATGCTCGCCCAGCCCAGAGTGCGCCGATTCATGCGCCGGCCGAGCTCTCTCTGAGCGAGGATCAGCGACACCGCAAGCTGGACCCGTTCGATCGCGCGCCCCAGACGCATGAACCGCCAGGCGGCGCCCCGGTACATCGTCGCGTCGGCAATGCCGACGAAGTTGTGGATCTCGTTGCAGGTCTGGGCGTAGAAGGCCTCCGGCGTCCCCCAGATGTTCACCGTTTCCACGTCCCGAATGCGCAGATAGGCCAGGTTCAGGCACGTCCACATCTCGGCGCTGATGCAGTGGCGCATCTGACGGGCGTTCTGGCGCCCTCGCTCCAGGCTGCTCCGGACCGAGTCGGGATTCGTCCGTTCAAAGGTCAGATCATCCGCCAGGGTGAAGGAATCCGCCAGGGCGAAGTCCTCGGCCTCCTCCAGCCATTCCTCGCCCTCTGGCGGGAACCGCTTCATGGAGCGGTAGACGCGCCTCCAGCCGAAGTGAATTTCCTCGACCGACCGGTCGACCAGGGCCTGCACGTGCAGTTCCAGAAGCTGGCTCAGGTACTGGGCCCGCATCAGGTAGCGCCCCATCCAGTACACACCCTGGGCGCTGCGGGAGAGCACTAGAGGTCCACCACCCAGAGGTCCTTGCCGCCGCCGCCCTGGCTCGAGTTCACGACCAGGCTCCCGCGGCGCAGCGCCACGCGGCAGAAGGCGCCCGGGACGATCCGGGTCTCGGCCCCCGTCAGCACGAAGGGGCGCAGGTCGACATGGCGCGGCGCCGCGCGGCCCTCGACCAGGCAGGGCGACCGCGACAACGGCAGCGTCGGCTGCGAGATGTAGTCGGCCGGGTTGGCCCGGAGCAACTCCTTGAACGCGTCACGCTCCTCCGGCGTCGAGTGGGGACCGACCAGCATGCCGTAGCCACCCGACTCTCCGACCCGCTTGACGACCACATGTTCGAGGTTGTCCAACGTGTACTCGAGGTCTTCCGGGCGCCGGCACAGGTGCGTGTCGACGTTCTGGAGCAACGGCTCCTCGCCCAGGTAGTAGCGCACCATGTCGGGCACGTAGGCGTAGACGCTCTTGTCGTCGGCGACGCCCGTACCGGGTGCGTTGGCCAGGGTCACGTTCCCCCGCTTGAACGCGTTCAGCAGGCCCGGCACGCCGAGGAGAGAGTCGCGGCGGAAGACGAGGGGGTCGATAAAGTCGTCGTCCACCCGGCGGTAGATCACGTCGACCCGCCGCAGACCGGCCGTGGTGCGCATGTAGACGAAGCCGTCGTCGACCAGCAGGTCCTGTCCCTCGACCAGCTCCGCGCCGATCTCCCGGGCCAGGAACATGTGTTCATAGAACGCGGAATTGCAGGTTCCCGGCGTGAGCAGGGCCAGGCTGGGATCCGGACGGCCGCCCGGGGCCAGCTCGCTCAGCGTCCGGCGCAGCAGGCTGCCGTAGTGCTCGACCTCCTGCACCCGGCAGGTGCGATAGAGGCGCCGCATGCCGGCCTTGACCGCCTTGCGGTTGGCGATCATGTACGAGACGCCCGAGGGCACTCGCAGGTTGTCCTCGAGCACCATGAAGCCCTCGTGGGTGCGCACGATGTCCGTTCCGCAGACGACCACCCAGGTGTTGTTCGGCACGCTGACGCCGCGCATCTCCAGCCGGTACTGCGGGCAACCGAAGATCACGTCGATGGGAATCACGCCGTCGCGGACAATCCGGCACTCTCCGTAGATGTCGCCCAGGAAGAGGTTGAGCGTCGCGATGCGCTGCACCAGGCCGGCTTCCAGTTCGCGCCACTCCGCGATCGTGAGCAGTCGCGGGACGCAATCGATGGGAATGATCCGCTCCTCGGCCTCCTCGTCGCCATAGACCGTGAAGGTGATCCCCTCGTTCGAAAAGGAACGGGTCACCCGCTCCTGAATCGTCTCAAGCTCCTCCCGGGGCGCGCTCCGGAGGGCCTCGTAGACGGCCCGGCAGTGTTCGCGCGGCTTGCCCGGCGCGACGAACATCTCGTCGAAGATCGCGGGATCGAAGTCGTAGGAGTCGAAGTCCACCGGAACCTTGCAGGCCGGACGCACTCGCTTCTCAAGCCTTGATCAACGCTACCACCGCGCGGCTGGAGCGACTGTGCCAACCCAGGCGATCTGCGCAAACCCCGCAGTTCTGTAGGCGCGCGGACATCTGTCGATCGGGCAGGCTTCGACAGTGAACTCGCGCTGGGCTGAGGCCCCTCTTCCAACTTTGCTGTTCACCGCCGCGGCCCTTGCGTCTCCCCCGGCAGGCGCCCAGAACAACGCGCCGGCAATCACGAGCCCATCGAGCTTCAACGTCAACGAAGGAAGCGCCGCCGTCGCCTCACTGACCGGGACCGACGCCGACAGCGACCCCCTGACCTGGAGCATCGCCGACCCCGCCGGCGCCGATGGCGCCCTGTTCACCCTGAGCGAGGCGGGCGAACTCGCCTTCCTCGAGGCGCCCGACTACGAGGCGCCCGGCGATTCCGACGCCGACCGCGTCTACGAGGTCACGGTCCAGGTCAGCGACGGGACCGACGCGGCCACCGGCGACCTCGAGGTCACCGTCCTGGACTTGGCGCCGGGGCTGGCCGGTCCGACGACGGCCAGCCACCCGGAGGGCAACCGCGGCCTGCGAATCGCCGCCTACACCGTCAACGACCACGTCGCCTGGTCACTCGCCGGCGACGATGCCGCGCAGTTCACGATCGCCGGCGGCTTCCTGCGCTTCGTCGATCCGCCGGACTACGAGAACGCCGCCGACCAGAGGAGCGACAACGTCTACGACGTCACGGTGCAGGCCGGCGACGGCGCCGCCACGGAAACGGTCGCCGTGGCGGTGACGGTGACCGACGTCGACGAGCCGGGCGTGGTGACGCTGTCGCCGCTGAAGCCGAAACTTGGTGCGGCGCTCACCGCCACGCTCGCCGACCCTGACACCGTGAGCGGCACAACCACCTGGCTCTGGGAGCGCAACGACGGTCGCGAGGGCTGGGAGACGATCTCCGGCGCCACGTCCGCCAGCTACACGCCGACCGCGACCGACGGCGACCGCTACCTGCGCGCGACCGCGACCTACGCGGACGGCTTCGGCGGCGGCAAGACCGCACAGGCGATGGCGCCCCACGTCGTCATCGCGCACCGGCTGAGCAGCCTGTCCTTCACCGGGCTGACCGGCGTGCCCGGCGACAGCCGCGCCTTCTACCCCTCCTTCGACCCGGACACCCTGCACTACGCGGCGCGCTGCACGGCATCCGTGACGCTGACCGCCACGGTCGAAGACAGCAACACCCGCCTGTCGGCCAACGGCGTGCAGCGGTCAAGCGGGCAGCCGTTCACCGTAGCCGCCCTGGATGGCGAGTCCGATATCCGTATCGTGCTCAGCGGAAGCGACGGCGCCAGCACCACCTACAGCGTCCACTGCATCGACCGCAGTCGCTTTCCCAAGCTGACAACTGAGAAGAGCGCCGGCGCGACGGAGGACCTGGCCATGTTCAACTCCTCGCCAATCCCGTCCAGCAGCCACCTCGTCATGATGGACAACAACGGCGTCCCTCGCCTGCGCAAGCTGATCCGTGCCTCGCTGGGCTTCTACTTCCGGGCGCACCCCAGCGAGACCCATCCGCGCGCCCGCTACTCCTTTACAAAGCACGGCTCGTCCGGTGGGGAGATGGTGGTGCTCGACAAGTACTTCAACGTCGAGGACGACGGCATCCAGATTCTCAGCCCGTTCACGGACACGGACACTCACGACCAGGCCGTGCTGCCCAACGGCAACTACCTGCTGATGGCCTACAGCCCAACGAATCGAGACCTGCGCTTCATCAACGCGAAGTTCCCCGAGATGAGAAACGCGGCCGGAGAACTGTTCACCAGCGCCGAGCGCCTCCAGGACGGCGCGATTCAGATCCGCACTCCGGGCGGCACGGCCGTCTTCAACTGGAACTCCTGGGACCACCTGGCGATCGACAACTGCCTCAGAAGCTCAACGATGCACGAAGACTACGCGCACATCAACTCCCTGGCCTGGGTCGACGGGGACATTATTGCCGGATTCAGACACTGCAACAACATCCTGCGCATCGACGGGGCCACTGGCGACGTGAGATGGCACCTCGGACTGTCGATCTACAGCCGCGCCGAGTGGGAGGCGGGCAAGACCCTCCAGTCGAATCGGGGTCCGGCGCCGCTCGACTTCGTGAACGACCCGGTACTCGGGTTTTCCGGCCAGCATGGAGGACACTACACACGCGACGGGAACCTGCTCGTGTACGACAACAACTCTCACTGCACCCTGCCTCCGGGTGTTCCGCGCGAAACACTCGAATGGCCGAACTGCTGGGTGTCGACGCGCGCCGTCGAGTACGCGATCGACACCGCCAATGGAGAGGCGGTCTTTCAACGTGAATTCCGGCTCCGCGGACCCGGCCAGGCCGGTCCGAGCGGCCATGCCGAGCCGATGGCGAACGGCGACTGGTTCGTCAGTTGGAGCATCACCCGAGGGCTCAGCAACAGCGCTGTGCAGGTGGACGCTGAAACAGACACGGAGAAACTCACCGTCAAGGTCGAGCAGCTCGTCGGCGCCTGGGTCGGCCGAGTCTATTCGGTCCGTGTCGGGACGATCAGCCCCGTGGCGCTGGCGCCGCGGATCGAACCGCTGGAGGCGACCCTCCTGGAAGCGCCGGAGTTTCACGCCGGGCCCTCGGACCGTCCGAGGGTGATCGTCGCCTTCAACCAGCCGGTCGCCGACCCGGCCACCGCGGCTTCTTCGGCGACCGTGACAGGGGCCACCATGTCGGTGGCGCCCCACATCGAGGCGGGCGCGGCGGCCCACGCCCACGCCTTCACGCTGACGCCCGGCGGCGACGACGATATCCTGTTCACGTTGAACGCGGGTCTTGCCTGCTCCTCGGGCGGCGTCTGTACCGCCGCCGGCGCCACACTGCGTAGCGTCCCGGACCCGATCGTGATCCCAGGGCCCGTGGCCGTCGCCTTCGGTTCGGCCGCCTATCTGGTGACCGAGGGCAGCGGAGTGGGCATCGCGTTCCAACTCGACCGCGCCCACGGGCGTTCGGAGACCCTGGCGATCCCGATTGAGGTCCAGGGCGGAAGCGCGACGCCGGGCCTCGACTTCAGCGCGCCATCGAGCGCCAGTTTCGGCTCGACGGATACGAGCCGCGCGGTCGTCGTCTCCACGCGCGCCGACAAGCTGGTCGAGGGCGACGAGACGGTGATTCTCGGCTTCCCGACGACGTTGCCGCACGGCGTGAACGGCGGCGCCACGACCGCGGCCACGGTGACCGTGGCCGACGCCACCGACGACGCGATCACCTTCGCCGCGCCCATCACCGAGGTGGCCGAGGGCAACTCGCTCGACCTGACCTTCAGCGCCGGCCCAGGCATCACTTTCACCGCCGATCAGACGATCGATCTCGCGATCGCAGGCAGCGCGCAGGATGCCGACTACACGGTGTCCGCGGGCGGGGCGACCTTGAATCCACCCTACGCCGTCACCCTGCCGGCCGGCGCCAACCGGGTCGCGGCCACGATTCGCGTCGTGGACGACGCGGCGGCGGAGAGTTCCGAGACGATCGCGGTGACCGCGAGCCGGAACGGCGATCCGATCGGTTCGCGGACGCTGACGATTCCCGCCAGCGACGGCGCCCTCCCGAAGGTCACCGCCCACGCGCCGAGCGGCGGCCGACCGGTGGAGGGGACGTCCCTGACCTTCACGCTGCGGCGGACCGGCGCCACGACGGCACGGCTCCCGGTCACGGTCAGTGTGACCGAGAGCGGCGCCATGCTGGGCCCGAATTCACCGGTAGCCGCCGCCTTCGAGGCCGGCTCGGCGACCGCCACCGTCAGCGTGCCGACCGCCGGCGACGGCATGGCCGAAGACGCGAGCGAGATCACCCTCTCGGTCATCGCCGCCGGCGCCACCGACTACGAGCCCGGCGTTCCGCAGTCGGCCACCGCGACGGTCGCCGACGACGACCGCGCGACCCTCGGTCTCACGGTCATGCCGTCCTCGATCGCCGAGGGCGCAACCGCTCGGATCGTGGTCGCGATCGCGAACGGCGTCACCTTCGCCCAGGATCAGGAGGTCGCGCTCGCCGTCGGTGGCGCCGCCTCGGCCGCCGACTACACGCTCAGCGCCGGCGGCGGCGCACTCGCCCCGCCCTATCTCGTCACCCTGCGGGCTGGCGCCGCATCCGTCGAAGCGCTGCTGACCGCCATCGACGACGACGACAAGGAGGACGCGGAGACCGTGACCGTCAGCGCCTCGATCGACTCGACGCCGGTCGGAAGCGGGACGATCACGATCCAGGCCAGCGACTCGGCGCTCGAAATCCGCGTCGCCGCCGTCCAGACGGAAGTCACCGAAGGCGATGCCGTCGAGTTCACCGTGACCCGAACCAACTCGACCGAGCCGACCGATCTGCCGGAGCTGACCGTGGCGACAACGATCGTGGACGCCGGCAACCGATTGGACGGCACGGCGCCGGCGTCGGTGACGTTCGGCGCCGGCGCCACGGTCGAGACCCTGTCGCTGGCCACAAAGAACGACACGGTCGTCCGGAGCGACCCCGGGGAAGTCACGATCACCCTGGCGCCCGACGCAGGCTCGCCGCCCGAGTACGTGGTTTCAGGCAGCCCGGCCCGGGTGTCCGTGGTGGACGACGACCGGGCGGAGTTCGCACTCTCCGTTTCCTCGACCGTGGTGGCGGAGGGAGAACGGATCGCGATCGCCGTCACGATCGCGAACGGCGTCACCTTCGACGGGGCGCAGACCCTGACCATGTTCTCCGCGGGCAAGCGCGGCACAGCGACCTACGGAACCGACTACTCGCTCGTCGTGGGCCGGAGGGGCAACGAGAGGGAGAACCTCAACCTGCGCGTCAACCAGAACTCAGCCACCGGAACGATCCGGGTCGCCGACGACGCGCTGAGCGAGGGCGCGGAGACGATCGTGATCGTCGCCGCGCACGACGGCGACCCGATCGCTGCGCCGGTGACGATCACGATCGCCGCCAGCGACGGACACCCGGACACCCTGCTGCCACCGGAACTCGACACGGCGACAATCGACGGCGACGCGCTCACCCTCCTCTACACCAAGCCGCTCGACGACGGTTCAGGGCCCGCGACCGACGACTTCGCCGTCCGCGTTGACGGCAGCGCGCGCGGCGTCTCCGGGTTGCAGGTCGAGGGCGCCGAAGTGCAACTCACCCTGGCTTTCGCGGCGGCCCACGGCGAGCGGGTCGAGTTCGACTACACCCCGGGCACGAGCCCGCTCCGCGACATCGACGGTAACGCGGCGCCGGCGGCAACCGGCGTGACCGCGGTCGAGACGATCGTCTCCGCGGTCGGCGGCGGAGCGGCGGAGAGCGACCCGATCACCTTCAAGGTGTTCCTGTCGCGCGCGGTTGGGAGCGACCTTGTTCTCGACTGGTCACTGGCGGACGGCACGGCGCAGGCGGGGATCGACTACGAGGCGAACCCGAGCGGCTCGCTGACGATCGCCGCCGGCGACATCGAGGGGACGATTGAAGTCCTCACCCTGGACGACTCGCAAGGCGAGCCGGACGAGACGTTCACCCTGACGTTGACCGAACCGTCGGGCTTCCCGTTCTGGGCGAAGCTACAGATCGCAGCAGCCACCGGCACGATCAGGAACGACGACGCGGGCCCACCTCCTCCGCCACCGCCGCCGCCGCCCGACCCGGACGGCGACGGTGACGCCGGCGACGGTGACACCGGCAATGGCGGTGACACCGGCAATGGCGGTGACGGCGTGGGGCCGCCAAGAGCCGCCTTCACGACCAATGCGGTCTGCCGGGACGGCCTTTGCCGCGGCCTGTCCGGAGAACCCGTCACCTTCGACGACGCCAGCACCGGGGGCGTCCGCTTCCGGACCTGGGACTTCGGCGACGGCGTGACGTCGCAGAGGCGGAGCGTGGACCACGCCTGGTCCGAGCCCGGCTTCTACGAAGTCACGTTGCGGGTCGGCGACGGCGCCGACGAATCTTCTGCATCCCTGACCTTCCTGATCGTCGCGAGCGACCCGGCGGGCGCCTGCAGCCCGGACGCACGGACGTTGTGCCTGCAGGACTCCCGCTATGCGATCGAAGTCGACTGGCGGTCGGCCGACGGCGCGGGCGGCGAGGCGACGGTGGTCCACGCGGGAACGAACGACTCCGGGATGTTCTGGTTCTTCAGCCGCGACAACTGGGAGATCCTGATCAAGGTGCTCGACGGCTGCGCGCTGAACGGCAACGTGTGGGTCTACGGCGCCGCGACCACGGACCTGGGCTACACGATCCGGGTGACCGACACGGTGACGGGCGCGGTGAAGGAGTACCGGAACGAGCCGGGGCTGCCGGCGGCCGCGATCACCGACGCGACGGCGTTCAATGCGTGCGTCCGCTGACGGGCGCGGCCTGAATGCAGTGGCTCACCGACCAGGTCAGTGCCGCCGCGGCCGAATCGAGCACAACCGCCACCTTCACCTGGAGCGACTTGTGTCCGCACGGTTTCGCCTATAATGCTGATGTTTGACCATTCCTGCATGACAAGAGTGACCGTTTCGGCCCTAACGCCGGATGGCGACTACCCCCTCGGACGGCCATGGCCGTGACGGTGAACGCAGCGATGCGGTCTCGCGCAGGGCGCGTACTGCTGGGAGCTGTGCTGGCCATGGTCGGGCAAGGCGTCTCGGCTCAAACCTCACCGGCGTATTTCGGCGACGCCCGCTCCGTAGTCGATCCAACGGTGGCGGTCTCGTTCGGGGCGGCGACCTACACCGTCGCCGAGGGCTGGACCGTGGACGTGATGGTGACGCTGGACGTCGACCCCGAACGCACCGTGACGATTCCAATCGAAGCGTCCCCTGCTGCCGCGGGCGACTATTCGATACCCGGCAGCGTCACGTTCGATGCGGGCGAGACGCGGCAGCCCATCAACTTCGTCACGGTTGACGATTCGGTGGTCGAAAGCGCGGACGAGACCTTCGCGTTGTCCTTTGGCAGCACGTTGCCGACGGGAGTGAACTCAGGCAGCCTTGCCACCGCCGAGGTGACTGTCACTGACGACGACGTACCGGACCCGTCGAATCTGGAGCTGAGCGCCCTCGCCGCGACGCACGGCGCCGAGACGATGTACCCGGTCTTCAATCCCCGGGTGCATCACTACGCCATTCGTTGTCCGAACGACGCCAGCCTCCACTTGACGGCAACCGCGCGAGACGCCTCGCACGAACTGACACTGAACCACATCCCGGTACCGGGCATGAGCCTTGACAAGAACGTCTTGGTCAACAGCGACCATGATGTCGCTATCGGACTCAGTAGCGGCGGTGAATCGGTGCTCTACGTCGTCCACTGCATCCCGCCGGCCTTTCCCAACATCAAGATCACCAGGAAGCAGGCTGGCGTGTCGGATGGACTGATTCTCTTCACTCCTCAGCGGCAGCCATTCCCTCGCGTTCCGGCCTTCATGGCCATCATGGACAACAACGGCGTGCCCAGATTCGTCAGAGACTCCTTCCTCGCGACCGCGACTCCGACGAACTTCCGCCGCCACAGCACCGATCTTGTGGTCGACGGCCGGCAAGTGCAGTACTCGGTCACACACTACCTCGGGTCGTTCAACGGCAGGCACGTCCTGCTCGATGGGTCCTTCGAGGACATCAAGAGCGTGGAAACGAAGCTCCCGGAGCATAAAACCAACTCGCATGATTTTCTGATCACACCGGACGGCACCTTCCTGTTTTCCTCCCGCAGGACCGTGTCCCGGGACTTGGGGGACGGCAATGTGCCCGATACCTTCGAGAACATCATCGAAGAGATCTCCCCGACCGGAACCACGGTGTGGAGTTGGAGTTCATGGGACCATCTGACGATCGATCCCGACTGTCTGGGGTACGACCTGGGCTTGGGCGCGGGCCAGGGCATTTCCGCGCACATCAACTCCCTCACCTTGGTCGAAGGAGATGTCGTCATCTCATCCAGGGGTTGCGCCCAGGTCGCGAGGATCAACCGGTCTGCCAAGTCGACGACAGTTGCCGGAACCGACCTCGTCTGGCAACTCGGCGGTACCGACCGGGGAAGCATGTTTCCCGACAGCCGCGCCTTCCTGTCGATCAGCGGCGACGACAACGGCAGGAACGAGTTCTGCCGGCAGCACCATGCGACGGAGACCGATGCGGGCACGGTGGTGCTGTTCGACAACGGCGTGAACTGCCTGTCCGCGGAGCTCGACGAGATCCCCGACTCGCAGAAGCGAAGCAACCTACCGACATTCTCCAGAGTGGTGGAGTACGACATCGACCCAGCCTCCGGCACGGCCGTGTTTCGCCGCGAGTTTCTTCTGGACCGCATGTACGGCTATGCCCCGTTTACCGGCTCAGTCGACATATTGGAGAACGGGAATTGGCTGTTCACCTGGGGCTACCTGCTCTACGAGGATCCCGGCCTGAGCGTGCAGGAACGCTCCATCGCCCTCAGCGAGGTGGATTCTTCCGGCGTCGAGCTGTTGCGCGTCAATGCCTGGTCGGGCTCGGATCGCTACGTGACGTTCAGGGCGTATCGCGAACCCGAGGCCGACGTGGAGATCCCGCTGAATCTGCCGGCAATTCTCATGGTGAAGAGCGAGCAGGCGGCTGAGACCGACGTGGAGATGCTGTTCGAGGTCGAGCTGGGAGCGGCGATCAGCGAGGAAGTGACCGTGGACTATGAGACGGCGGACGGGACCGCCACGGCATGGCAAGACTACACGCCGCGGAGCGGCACGCTGACCTTCCCGTCGAACAATGCGACCCCGCAGACGATTCGCGTCCCGATCCTCAACGACGACATCGCCGAGGCCAAGATCGAGACATTCGTGGTCCGCTTGCACAACGCGACGAACGCAGTCCTGGCGGGCGGCGAGACCACCTTGACTGCGACGGGGACGATTGCCGACGATGAAAAGCGGGTTGACCCGCCGCCGCAACCGCCGCCGCCGCCGCCGGATCCCGAACCGGAACCCGAACCGGAACCCGAACCGGAACCCGAACCGGAACTTGGGCCGCCGAAGGCGAGTTTCATGGTGGACGCCGTCTGCGAGGACGGCCTGTGCGGTGCTCTCACCGGCGACCCCGTGTCGTTCGAAGACACGAGTTCCGGCAGGGTGCGGCGCCGCACCTGGGACTTCGGCGACGACTCGGCGGAGCGGACCAGGACCGCCCGCCACGCCTGGGCCAAGCCCGGCTTCTACGAAGTCACTCTGCGGGTCGGCGACGGCGCCGTCGAATCGACCGCGTCACTGACCTTCCTGGTCGAGGCCGCGGCGCCTGCCGGGACATGCGTTGCGGACGCCAGCACACGTTGCCTGCTGGATTCGCGCTACTCGGTCACGGTGGACTGGTGGCGGACCGACGGCGCGGCCGGCAGTGGCAGCGTCGTCCACGCCGGCACCAACGACTCCGGGCTGTTCCTGTTCTTCGACCCGGAAAACTGGGAGGTCCTGATCAAGATGCTCGACGGCTGCGCCCTGAACGGCCACCTATGGGTCTTCGGCGCCTCGACGACCGACCTCGGCTACACGATCCAGGTGACCGACACGGCGACTGGTGCGGTGAAGGAGTACCGGAACGAGCCGGGGCGGCCGGCGGCCGCGATCACCGACGTGACGGCGTTCAATGCGTGCGCCCGCTGACGATCGCTACAGTCGCTTGGACGTTCCGGGCGCCCGCCCCGTATGATCCTGTGAGGCCCGACGAAGCAAGCAAGCACGCGCGGCCGAACCAACACACCATTCAAGGAGCACGAAGAATGACTGGAGCGCGCTCCCCTCTCCGCGAAAGCGGCTTCACATTGATCGAACTACTGATCGTCGTGGCGATCATCGGCATCATCTCCGCGCTGCTGGTGCCGAACCTGATGAACGGACTTCAGAACGCGAACCAGACGCGGACCCAGGCCGACATGAAGAGCGTCGGCACCGCCTGGATGCAGTGGCTCACCGACCAGGTCAGTGCCGCCGCGGCCGGATCGAGCACAACCGCCACCTTCACCTGGAGCGAGTTCACCTACCCCGATTTTTCCCATGCCGACCTGTTCGCCCTGCTCAGGCCGTCGAACAGCTTCTTCTACATGCAGGATGTGCCGGTAAACGATGGCTGGAACCACCCCTACCGGTACGGTTTCGCGGGTTCGGACAAGTTGCTCAGCACCCAGGTGATCGGCATCTGGAGCGGCGGCCGCGACGGCTCGGCTAGCGGGCAACCGGATTCCAGCTACGAGATCGGCGCCTTCCCGGGCACCGAGTTCAACCAGGATCTGGTCTGGGCCGACGGCTACTGGGTGCGCTGGCCCGGCAGCGCAGCGGCGGCCGGCGCCCAGGACGGGACCGACTAGGAGCTGACCCCACTCGGCGCAGCTCCGGCCCGACCGGCGCCGTCACCGATCAGATCTGGGAGAAGGCGGTCGGCCGGAGGAAGACGTTCTCGATTCCAGAGACGGTGCCCTTGTACATCTCCATGTTACGCATCCGCTCCCACTCGGGGTGATCGCCGAAGGCCTGCCAGTGCTCCCCGTGCGATTCCATGTCCGGCGCCGACAGGATGTAGATGAGCGCCGGTACGTTGGCGCCGATCAGGAGTTCGCCGTAGAGCAGGGGCGCCATGTCGACGTCCCGCATGATGTCGATCTCGCCGTTGTCGAACATGTGGACCTTCCGGCGCGCCGTGTCCTCGTTGTGGCTCTCGTACAGGCGAAGCTCGAAGATCCGGTCTTCCCCGGCCGCCGTCTGGGGCGGCAGTTCCATCACCGGCATGCCCTTGAACGCATGCAGGAACCAGCTCTCGACCCGTTCGTAGATCGGCGCCCGGGTCGGCGTGGCGTACATCGGCGCCGCAGCTTCCAGGTAACTCGCGTCGGCTTCGAGCGTGGACTTCATGCCCACGAAGTCTTCGACGCTCTGGAAGGCGATGATCGCCCACAGGGACATCGCGTCCACGGGATCGAGGGGCTCTTCCCCTTCCGGCGGCGGTTCGACGCCGAACACGCCGACACGGTCGATTCCGGCGCGGTTGAGCGCCGGCGCCAAGGCGTTCTCCAGGTAGGCGAGAACGGTCTGCCGGCTGCCTTCGTCGGCCAGACGGTAGCGGCGAATCTCGTAGTACTCGCGGGAAGGCCCGCTGTCCATCGCCTGCTCGCTCGCCGCGTCCTCGGCGGGGGCGTCTGACGGCGCGCACGCCGGGATCAAACAGACCGCCGCCAGCGTAGCCGCGACCGGGAACAACGGTTGCCGCAGTAACCGGGTCATATGCATCTCTTGACCTACCTTCCCTAAGGCGCTCACTCCCTGGCCAGCAGCCAGGCGCGCATCGTGTTCGAGACCAGATCGGCCGCTTCCAACTGGACCCAGTGGCCCACCGACGGCACCGTGACCAGCGTGTAGTCGCGGTCGATCCAGTCCCAGGTGTTCTTCAATCCGTCCTTGTCCACCGCCGTGTCCTTCAGGCCGTGGAACTGGAGCACGGGCATCTGCAGGTTCGGCACCTCGCCGCCGCCCGCGACCTGGCCGTAGTTCGCCCGGTAGTAGTTCAGCATGCCGTCCCAGGAGGAGCGCGAGAAGGCCTCTCGATAGTGGCCGGCGACCTTCTCGCCCTCGCTTTCGTAGCGGCCCAGAAGACCCTCCGGCACCGGGCTACCGTCCGGTTCCGACGTAGCGAACCGGCGCGCGTACTCGGTGTTCTCCCGTTGGGCTTCGGTGGCGTTCGCGATCACGTTCCCGTAGCCCCGGGGATGGGTCAGGTTGAGAATCACGAGACGCTCGATCTGCTCCGGATTCGCCATGGCGTAGCGCCAGGCGATGGCGCCGCCCCAGTCGTGGCCGACCAGGGTCACCGGCGCGCCGAGATCCTCGATCACGGCCGCCACGTCGCCCAGGATCAACGGCATCTGGTAGTCCTCGACCCGCTTCGGCTGACCGCTCCGGTTGTAGCCGCGCAGATCCATCGCCGCGGTGCGGAACCCTCCCTCGAGGGCCGCCATCTGATGGCGCCAGGAGTACCAGAGGTCCGGGAAGCCGTGAAGGAACAGGACCGGCTTGCCATCGCCCAGAGTGACGTAGTGGATGTCGATCTCGCCGCTCGTCACCGTGTGGTGCTCGACACGGTCCCAGACGTCGGCGTTCGAGTCGTCGGCGAAGGCGGTTGCCGGGACGACAGCGACGGCGAGCAGCAACCCCGCCAGGAAAACCGAACGAAGCCTGCCTTCGACACGCATCACAACTCGCCTCCAGAGAATGAGGCTGGCATCGTAGCAGCGGTTTCCCGGTCCGGGGCCGACGGTCCGTAGGGCGGCGGACTAGGGAACCCGCGGTTCCTCGGCCGGCGGATCCTCGAAGCGCTTGTAGCCCTTCCCGTAGTCGGGCCGCGTTCGCCTGTGGCACACCACACAGGACATGTAGACCTGCTCGTTCAGGGCGATCAGCGCGTCCAGATCGTGGTCCAGGGCCGCCTCGTACGCGGCCGCTCCGACGTCGAACATCAACCGGGCGTCCCGCATCCACTGGTCGCGGTCGCCCACCACGCGGCTCGGCATCATGATCAGGTTGGCCGACTCGGCCAGGATCAGCGCCTGCGCCTGCAGCTCGTTCCACTCGACTTCGTTGGTCGGCGCCCGGCTCTCCACATAGAGAATGGCATCGGAAGCCGGGTACATGAGCTTGATCATCAGCTCGCTCATCGTACCGATCGGCGCCGGCTCGGGAACCGGTCCGTCGTCCCGCGCGGCCGCCGCGCCAGCGAGGCCCGCAACGACCACGGCGATTGCGATCTTTCCTGGCATGAGGTCTGCCCCTTTCGGGGCTATCATGGCATGATCCCGCCGGCCCGGTAACGACCCGGAGATGAAACGCCAGCCATGAAGCAACATATCCTCTGTACCGTCGTCTGTCTGCTCGCTCTGGTCGCCTGCGCCGAACAGGACGGACCTCTCCATCCCGGCGACAACGACCACAAGACGTTGCAGGAGGCTCTGATCGTCGCCGAGCCCGGCGCGGTCATCGAACTCGGCGCGGGCCGATTCGAGCTCGACGCCACCCTGTCTCTCGACGTCGAGGGCGTGACGCTGCGCGGCCAGGGCATGGACGAGACGATCCTGGACTTCGCCGGCCAGGCGCCGGGCACCGGCGGCGAGGGTGTCCTGGTGACGGCCGACGACTTCACGGTCGAGAGCCTCGCGGTCGAGAACACCCGCGGCGACGGCATCAAGGTCGAGGGCACGACCGGCGCCGCCTTCCGCAGCGTGCGCGTCGAGTGGACGAACGGACCGGACACGGACAACGGCGCCTACGGCCTCTACCCGGTCCAGGTAACCAACGTACTGATCGAGGATAGCCGCGTGCGCGGCGCCTCGGACGCCGGCATCTACGTCGGCCAGTCCGCCAACGTCGTCGTCCGGCGCAACGAAGTCTGGGAGAACGTGGCCGGCATCGAGATCGAGAACACCACCGGCGCGGACGTCTACGAAAACCGGGCCCACGGCAACACCGGCGGCCTGCTCGTCTTCTCCCTGCCCGAGCTTCCGGTCAAGGACGGCCGCGACGCGCGCATCTACGACAACGAGATCGCTGACAACAACCTGCCCAACTTCGGCAAGGAGGGAGCGATCGTCTCCACGATTCCGGCCGGCTCGGGGGTCATCGTCATGGCCAGCGACAACGTCGAACTGTTCGGAAACCGGATCCACAACAACCAGAACTCGAACCTTGCGGTGATCTCGTACCTCTCCACCGGGCGCACCTACAACGACCCCGGATACGACCCCTACACCGAAGGCGTCTACATCCACGACAACGAATTCGTCGGCGGAGGAGGCAGCCCGAACGGCGCCTTCGCGGACGCGTTCGTCGAGCTCGCCGGAGGCGCCTTCCCGGACATCGTGTGGGACGGCGTATCGAACCCCGACAAGCTGGTCGACGGTGCAGTGCCGGACGAACTCCGCCTGTACATCGAGAACAACGGGGACGCGGACTTCGTGAACCTCGATCTCGGATCCATGTTCGCGGGCGGTGAGCCGAACGTGACCACCGATCTCGGCCCCTTCCAGGGGGCGCTGCCGGCGGTTCCCCAGCCGGTAGATCTCGGCGTCTCGACGGGCGCCGGCAGTCCCTGATGAAGGCGCTGCTCGTGCCGGCGGTCACCCTCCTGGTGGCCTCCGGCTGTTCGAGCGGTGATTCTCCGGCCGGAGGCGGTCCATTCGACCGCCATCCGCAGACGCTGTCGGCCTGGGAGCTGTTCGCGGGCGACGGTTCGACCCAGACGCCTGCCCCTGGGGTCGAACCGTACGACCTGAACACGCCTCTCTTCTCCGACTACACGCTGAAGTTCCGCTTCGTCCGGCTCCCCGCGGCCCCGGACGGCGCCTTTCTGCCGGCGCAGTACCGCGCCGCCGGACCGTTCGAGTTTCCCCTCGGCACGGTGATCGTAAAGACGTTCGCATACCCCGCCGACTTCCGAGACGAGGCGGCGGACATACGGCTGCTCGAGACTCGGCTGCTCATTCACGAAGAAGGCGGCTGGGTGGGCCTTCCCTACATCTGGAACGAAGAACAGACCGAGGCGGAACTGGAGATCGTCGGCGGTCCCCTCGACGTTTCCTGGGTCGATAGCAACGGCCGGACCGTCGAACACACCTATCGGGTGCCCAACACGAACCAGTGCAAGACCTGTCACCGCACGGACGGCGAGCACCTGCTGCCGATCGGCCCGCGTGCCGGCCAGTTGAACCGGGAGTTCGTCTATGCCGCCGACGGCGGCGGTCCCGGCCGCGCCGAGAATCAACTCGCCCGCTGGCGCCGCATCGGATTCCTCGAGGGCGCCCCGCCGCCGGCCGAGGCGGCCCGGGCGCCGGTCTGGAATGAGCCATCGACCGGCGCCGTCGGCGAGCGAGCCCGCACCTGGCTCGACATCAACTGCGCCCACTGCCACAACCTCGAGGGCAGCGGACGTACGTCGGGGCTCGATCTACGCGCGGAGCACGACGACCGCACCCGGCTCGGCATCTACAAGCATCCGGTCGCGGCCGGCCAGGGCACCGGCGACCGCCTCTACGGCGTTGTGCCCGGCAGTCCGGACGAATCGATCCTCGTCTACCGGCTCGAATCGACCCACCCCGGCATCATGATGCCCGAACTCGGCCGCGCACTCGTCGATGTCGAAGCGGTGGCGCTGATCCGGGAGTGGATCGAGGGCATGGCGCCGCGCACCGGAGCCTGACCGCTCCTGGGACGCGGGCGTCCCGTCCGCGTCCGGTGATCCCCTACTCCGCCAGGATCTGCCGCGTGCGGTGGAAGACCTCGTCGAGGCCGACCGCGTCCGAGCCGTAGTACCCGCGGACGCCGCCGTCGCGGTCCACGAGCACCAGCCGCGCCGCATGCGCCACGTCGACCAGGCCGCCGGCGAGATCGATCCGCTCACCCATGGGCAGGGCAAATCCAGACGCGACGATCGAGCGCACCTGCTGCTCGCCCCCGGTCACCAGGCTCCAACGCTCCAGGTCGAGGCTGCGGCGCCCGGCGTAGTCCCGCAGACGCTCCGGTGTGTCGTGCTCGGGGTCGACCGAGAAGCTGACCAGCCGCACGCCCTCGACGCCCTCCTCCCGGTAGCGGCGCTGCAACCGGCCGACCTCTGCGGTAAGCCGCGGACAGACCGTCGCGCAGCGGGTGAACACGAAGGAGGCGACGTAGACATCGCCCGCAAGATCGGCGCTGCCGAAGTCCTCGCCGTCCTGGTCCACCAGTTGCCACTCGGGCAACTGCCGCAGGACCGGCGGCGGATCGGGCTCGATACGCAGCAGCGGCCGCAGCGCAGGGATCAGAATGAGGCCCGCGAGAGCGGCCAGAAACCAGGGGTTCAGGAAACGGCGGCGCGGCTTCTGAGCGGCGCCAGGGGCGCCTTGGATACCGCCTTCGGACATGTCCCGACACTATCTCGGCTCGATTCTTTGACCACCTCGGTAGCACGCTGTACACTCCGCGCCAACTCGGATCGGGCAGGGCTCGTACCCTGCTTCAAGGTACGGAATCTTGGCTCAGATCTTCCCCAAGTGGACTCTCAAGGCGCCGCTGTACGTGGCGGCCGCTCTGCCGATCGCGGGCGCCGCGGCGGTGGGCGCCGTCTGGTACTACGGTTCGCCCGAATACACCGACGTCGGCTACCGGCCGGTGCAGCCGGTGCCCTACAGCCACAAGCTCCACGTGGGCGAGTTCGGCCTCGACTGCCGCTACTGCCACGCCTCGGTCGAGGAGTCGGCGGTGTCGAACATTCCCCCCACCCAGGTCTGCATGAACTGCCACCACGTCGCTGCGCGCGAGAGCGAACTCCTGGAGCCTATCCGCAAGAGCGCGGCGCAGGGCCGGCCGATGCGCTGGGTTCGGGTCCACAACCTGCCCGACTACGCGTTCTTCAATCACAGCGTCCATGTCGGCGCCGGTGTCGGCTGCAAGTCCTGCCACGGTCCCGTCCATGAGATGGAGGTCGTGATCCAGGTGGAGCCCCTGAGCATGGGTTGGTGCCTCGAATGCCACCGCGATCCGGGACCGCACCTGCGGCCGCTCGACGCGGTCACCGACATGGAATGGACGCCGACCGGCGATCACGATGCCTTCGCCGAACAGGCGATCGCGGAACGCGGCCTGGCGCCGCCAGAGGACTGCACGGGGTGCCATCGATGAGCGCAGGCAACGGCCACCAGCCTGAGAAGACGTACTGGCGCAGCCTGGAACAGATACAGGGCGACTCCAGGGCCACCGAGTTCCTGCACCGGGAGTTCCCCGAGGGCGCGTCCGAGGCCCCGCCCGCACTGCTCGAGGACGGCCTCAGCCGGCGCAGCGTCCTCGCGATGCTGGGCTCCACCGCCTCCCTGGCCGGCCTGGCCGGCTGCGACGTCATCCGCCGTCCGGTCGAGCACATCGTTCCCTACGTCGACGCTCCGGAAGGCATGGTCCCGGGCATTCCGCTGGCCTACGCCACCACGATGCCGTTCGGCAACCGCGCCCTCGGGCTGATCCTGAAGAGCCACGAGGGCAGGCCGACCAAGGTCGAGGGGAACGAACTCCACCCATCTTCCGGCGGTGCATCTGGAGTCTGGGCGCAGTCCTCCATCCTCGACCTGTACGACCCGGACCGCTCCAAGACGGTCCGTTTCGGTGACCAGGCGTCGTCCTGGAACGACTTCGTCTCCGCCTGGACCGAGGGCGACCTGGCGCCCGCCGCCGACGGCGCCGGGTTGGCGGTCCTCGCCGAGCCGTCCTCGTCGCCGACTCTGCTCCGGCTCAAGTCGGCTCTGCTCGAACGCTATCCCCAGGCCCGCTGGGTGACCTGGCAACCGGTGAGCGACGAAAACGCCGACCGCGGTCTCGAATCGGCGGCCGGCGATCACTTCCACGCTCTCTTCCACCTGGATGCGGCGCAGGTCCTGCTCTCCCTGGACTCCGACTTCCTCAGCACGGAGGGCGACAGCGTCCGCAACCTGCGCGGCTACGCCAAGGGCCGGCGTGTGGGCGACAACGGCGCCTCGGAGATGCTCCGGCACTACGCGGTCGATGGCGTCCACTCGGTCACCTCGGCCAACGCGGACCACCGGCTGCGGGTACAGAGTGGCCGTGTCGCCGCCTTCGTGGCCCGACTGGGACACGCCCTCGCCGCACACGGCCTGGAACTGCCGCTTGACGGCGGCGTTCCGGCCGCCGACATCGACGACGCCTGGGTGCAGGCGGTCGCGCAGGATCTGGTCGATCACCGCGGCGCCGGCCTGATCGTCGCGGGCGACCGCCAGCCGGCGGAGGTCCACGCGGCGGTCTACGCACTGAACTCGGCGCTCGGCAACGTCGGCGCCACGGTGACCTACCACCAGACGCCGGACACCGGCAGTTCGAGCGACGACGACCTGGCCGCCCTCGTGCCGGCGATGAACGAAGGCGCCGTCGACCGGCTGCTGATTCTGGGAGCGAACCCGGTCTACAGCGCTCCCGCCGACCTCGACTTCGCCGCCGCGCTCGAGAACCTGAACAGCGCCGGCGCGGTCATCCATGTCGGTACCCACCGCGACGAGACGAGCCGCTATGCGCGTTGGCACGTGCCGCTCGCCCACTACCTCGAGAGCTGGGGCGACGCCCGCGCCACCGACGGCGCCGCCAGCGTCGTCCAGCCCTTGATCGAGCCCCTCTACGGTGCCAGAAGCGCGGTCGAGGTGCTGGCGCTGGCCGCACTGGGCGAGGCGCGGGACGGCCGCGACCTGGTCCGCGAGACCTGGTCCGAACTGCTCGGACTGCCGCTCGACGACGGCGCCGGGGCCGAGGCGCCGGTGCAGGAAGACGCCGATGCGGCGGCGGCAGACGGCAGCGAGGAGGCGGACGCCCCGCCCGTCGACCCCATGTCGCTGCCCTTCCCCGTCGCCCTCTCCGAGTTCGAAACGGCCTGGCGCCGCGTACTCCATGACGGCGTGCAGGACGGCAGCGCCGTGCCCGCCGCCGACCTGGCCACCGTCACGCCCGACGACTGCGCCGCCGCGGTGCGTGCCGCGGGCGACGCTGCCAACCCGGTCGTCGAGGGCGAGGAACTCGAGGTCGTCTTCCGCTGCTCCGCGGCGGTCTTCGACGGGCGCTTCGCGAACAATGGCTGGCTCCAGGAGCTCCCCGACCCGATCACCAAGCTGACCTGGGACAACGCGGCCCTGATCAGCCCGGCCACCGCCACGGCACTCGGCCTGGAGAACGAAGACCTGGTCACCGTCACCTGCGGCGAGCGCGAACTCGAACTGCCGGTGTGGCAGGTGCCTGGCCAGGCCGACCACACCGTGACGATCGATCTCGGCTACGGCCGGGACTTCGACGGCCGGATCGCCAGCAGCGCCAACGACGAGGATCACAACCCGGGCAGGAACGCCTATCTGCTGCGCACATCGGACGCCCTCCACGTCGGCCGTTGCGCGTTGCGGTCCAGCGACGGTTCGTACGACCTGGCGCAGACCCAGGACCATCACTCGATGGAAGGTCGCGAAATCGTCAAGGAAGCGGCCCTCGACTACTTCGAGGAGCACCCCGACTTCGCCACCGCCCACAGCGAGAAGCCTCACGAGAACTCGATGTGGGACGAGTGGACCTACAAGGACTCGCCCCAGTGGGGCATGACGATCGACCTGAACGCCTGCGTCGGCTGCAACGCCTGCGTCATCGCCTGCCAGAGCGAGAACAACATTCCGATCGTCGGCAAGGAACAGGTGAGGGAAGGCCGGGAGATGCACTGGCTGCGCATCGACCGCTACTTCTCCTCCGAGGGTGAATCGGACGGCCTCGTCGACGATCTGCCCCACGACCCGCAGACGAACTTCCAGCCCGTGCCCTGCATGCACTGCGAGAACGCGCCCTGCGAGCAGGTCTGCCCCGTCTCCGCCACCGTCCACGATGACGAGGGGCTGAACGCGATGGTCTACAACCGCTGCATCGGCACGCGCTACTGCTCGAACAACTGCCCGTACAAGGTCCGGCGTTTCAACTACTTCAACTTCACCAAGGACACCCCCGAGGTGATGCACCTGGGCAAGAACCCGGACGTCACGGTCCGTTCTCGCGGGGTCATGGAGAAGTGCACCTACTGCGTGCAGCGGATCAGCCGCGCCAAGGTCGACGCCAAGCAGGACGGCCGGCCTCTGGCCGACGGCGATGTCGTGACGGCCTGCCAGCAGGCCTGTCCCGCCGAGGCAATTCGCTTCGGCGACATCACCGACGCGGCGAGCCAGGTCGTAGAGGCGAAGACGAGCCCCCGCAACTACAACCTGCTCGACGAACTGCACACGAAGCCGCGCACCACCTACCTGGCGAAGATCCGGCACCCGAATAGGGAGATCGCGGCGAACCGCGAGATCGTGCCCGCCCCGCCGCCGGTCGAGGACCACGGCGCTGCCGACGACGCGAGCCACGGCGAGGACGCGCACTGATGCGCCAGGCGATGCGATTCCACCGCCGCAACCGGCGGCTCGCGGCCGCCGCCCTGGCAGCGCCCCTGCTGGTGCTCGGCTGCCGGGGCATGCCGTCGCCCTACCCGCCCATCCACCTGAACCCGAACATGGACTACCAGGAGCGCTACGACCCCCAGGAGGCGAGCGGCTTCTTCTACGACGGGATGGCGATGCGCCAGCCGGTCGCCGGCACCGTCGCCCGCGGTCAGCTCGACATCGACCACCGCCTGCTGTTCGGCCGCGACGACGATGGCTACTTCCTCGAAGGCTCGCCAATCCCTGTGACCGACGAGGTCCTGGATCGAGGCAGGAGCCGCTACACGATCTACTGCCAGCCCTGCCACGACGAGCGCGGCACGGGCCAGGGCATCCTGTTTGAACGGGCCGGCACACCCACCGCGTCGCTCCACGATGAGCGGGTCGCCGGCTACAACGACGGCCGCCTGTACGACGTCATCACGAACGGCTCCGGGCTGATGGCGGGCTACCGCTACCCGCTCAAGACCGAGGATCGTTGGGCGGTCGTCGCCTACGTTCGCGATTTGCAGCAAGAACGCCGGACGATGCAGACGGAGCGGGAAGCCCGCCAGTAGCGCCCTCTTCGGGGTGGAGAGCCAGTGAACAGAAACAAGATCCTCTTCGGTCTCGGCGTTCTCGCCTTCGTGGCCGTGATCGTCACGGTGCGCCTGGGCGGTTTCCTGGTGGACAACGAGTACCGGCAACCGGAGCGCCAGGTCGCCGCCGAGGAAGCGGTGGGCGCAGCCGAGCCGGCCCCGCGCCAGCAGGGCATCGCCGACGAGCAGGCGGCCGACGAGGCGGAAGCGAAGGCCAGGCCCTACGTCGAGGCCGAGTACCGCACGGTGCCGTTCGTCGGCAGCCGGGTCACGGTCTGGGTGCTGGCGCAGCTCCACCTGTTGTTCGCCGCCTTCGTCCTCGCGGTGCCGCTGTTCGCCTTCATCATCGAGTTCATCGGCTACGTGACCAAGGAAGAGCGCTACGACAAGCTGGCGTACGAGTTCACCAAGCTACTCAGCGTCTCGTTCTCGATGACCGCCACCTTCGGTGCGTTCCTGACCTTCGGGCTGATCATCCTCTACCCGAAGTTCACGAACTACCTGATGCACATCTTCTCGCCGACGTTCCTGCCCTATGTGCTGCTGTTCTTCCTGGAGGCGCTCTTCCTCTACAGCTACTACTACGGCTGGGGCAAGTTCGGCCCGAAGGTGCACCTGTTCCTCGGCCTCATGCTGAACCTGGTCGGTACGGCGATCATGTTCATCGCCAACGCCTGGCTGACCTTCATGATGTCGCCCGGACGACCCGGGCCCGACACGAATGGCGACGGTACGCCGGACTTCGTGTCCGCGGTCTCGGAGAGCGGCGCCTTGCTGAGCCTCCGGGACGCCTTCTTCAACTACACCTGGATGCCGATCAACATCCACCGGATCATCGCCAACGTCGCCTTCGGCGGTTCGATCGCCGCCGCCTACGCCGCCTTCCGCTATCTCCAGGCGAAGACCGACGAGGAGAAGGCCCACTTCGACTGGATGGGCTACATCGGCAACTTCGTCGCCATCATCGCCTTCCTGCCCCTGCCCTTCGCCGGCTACTACCTGGCGAGCGAGATCTACGCCTTCAGCCAGACCCTGGGCATCCAGATGATGGGCGGCACCTTCTCCTGGCTGTTCGTCATCCAGGCCGCCGTGATCGGCAATCTGTTTCTGGGCGCGAACTACTACCTGTGGCTGGGGATGGGGCGGATCGAAGGCACCGCCCACTTCCAGAAATTCATCAAATGGCTGCTGATCGCGATCGCTCTCTGCTTTGCCGTCTGGGCAACGCCGCGATATGCGATCTCGTCGGTGTCCGAGATCGCCGCCATGGGAGGCGGGAGCCATCCGCAGCTCTCCTATCTGGGTCAGATGTCGGCCAAGAACACGGCGGTCAACATCCTCATCCTGTCGACCTACATGAGCTTCCTGCTCTACCGCCGCACCGGCAAGCTGTCGACCCACCCTCATCGGCAGCTCCTGACCCGCGCCCAGGTAGTGGTCTTCGCCGCCACCGCGGCGCTGGTCATCTTCTTCGGCGTCTACGGCTACTTCGTCGACGCCGCGATGCGAGTCCGCTTCGCGATACCCCAGGTCTACTCGGTGCTTGCGGCGATGGCCGTGATCACCATCATCGACCTGCCTCTGTACCGGAACGCCAAGCGGTCGGGCGAGACGCAATGGGGCAAGATGCCCGCGATCTCGCAGTACGCGCTCATCTTCATCGCGCTGAGCTTCACCTGGCTGATGGGTCTGATGGGCTACGTCCGTTCCGGCCTGCGCCAGGAATGGCACGTGTACGGCGTCGTCCTCGACACCTCTCCGGACGCATACACCCCGAGCCTCGGCTTCGCCACCCAGGTTGTTTCCGTGACCGTTCTCATCTTCTTCGCCCTGCTCGGCGTCGTCTTCTGGCTCAGCAGCCTCGCCGGCAAGAAGCCCTGGCAGCCGAAGACGGCCACTGAAGCCGAGGGCCGGCTCAAGGAGGGGCTGAAGGCATGAAGCTGAACGTCCCGATGCCGCTCAGGTTGGTCCTCCTGGTGTTGGGCACCACGGCCTTCTACATGTACCTGGGCCAGATCGTGCCCCAGAAGGAGGTGCATCCCCCGCCGCCGGTGCTGATCAACGCCGACATGACGACCGAGGATCTCATCGCGGTCGGCAACGAGTTGGCCAACGGCAAGGGCCAATGTCTCGTCGGCTGCCACAGCGTCGGTTCCAGTGCACCAAGCCGCTATCCGGATCTGGGTGGTATCGGACAGCGCGCGGCGACGCAAATCGAGGGGCTGACCGATGTCGAGTATCTGGCGCAGTCTCTCTACGAACCGGGAAGCTTCGTCGTGCCCGGCTACGAAGACGGCATGCAGCCGATGAACCAGCCGCCGATCAGTCTCTCCGATGACGAAATCAAGGCCGTGATCGCGTGGCTGCAGAGCCTGGGCGGAACGCCGTCCGTGACGCTGGACACCGAACTCGGCTACTAAGATCCCGAACCTTCACGGAACTGACTCGATCATGATGGGACTCAACCTACCGGTTCTTCTTGGCCTGGCCGCGGTCGCCGGCGTACTGGTCTGGCGCCGGGCCAACAACCTGACCTGGCTGCTCTTCAATTGGATCGCGCTGTGGGCCTTCTTCAAGTTCGGCTTCGCCGTACCGATCCCGCAGTCCGTGGCGACGATCTATCTGGGGATCGCCACCCTGGCGCTCGTCTGCTACGCCTCATCGAGCCGCGAGCGCCTGTCCGAGACCATCGCGCCGATTATGCGGCTCATCCTCGAACCACGGCGCCGGCCGCTCCTGGCCGCGGTACTGGTGGCGCTGCCCGCCCTGGCCGCCTACAACGTCTACGCGGACATGAGCGTCCCGCTCGAGGCGCCCGGATTCGGGCGCGAGGTGCATCCGCCGCCGCCCACGGCGATCACGGTCCACGACGAGACGCTCGACATGGCAACCGCGGACAACCCGTACACCCATCTTCACGAAGACGACCCGGAAGCGTACGAGGAACACCTGGAGAACGGTCGTCGCGTCTACTACGAGAACTGCTTCTGGTGCCACGGCGACGGCATGGGCGGCGACGGCATGTTCGCCCACGGCCTGAACCCGGCGCCGAGCAACTTCAACGACGTCGGCACCCTGCCGATCCTGCAGTCCTCCTTCGTCCACTGGCGGATCGCCAAGGGGGGACCCGGTCTTCCCGCGGGAGGCACTCCCTGGGACAGCGCCATGCCGGCCTGGGAGAAGTTCCTGACCACCGAGGAGATGTGGGACGTCAACCTGTTCATCTACGACTTCAACGGCTACGCGCCGCGCGCGCTGGGGCAGCATTGATGTCCGTGCGTCACATTCTCGCGTCCGTACCGGCCGTAGCCGTAGGCGCCGCCCTGCTGGCCGCGCCCCTGGCCGCCCAGGTCGACCTCGGCACGGAGGAACAGCAGGCGGCCGGCAAGGTCGTCTACGACAAGTACTGCGGCCAGTGCCACGGCGACGAGGGCGACGGCAACGGCCATGCCACCCTACGGGTCAAGCCGAAGCCGCGCGACTTCACGTCAGGCAAGTACAAGTTCCGCACCACGCCGAACGGGATGCTTCCCACGGACGACGACCTGCGCCGCGTGGTCGAGATCGGCCTCCCGTACACGTCGATGCCGGGCTGGCCGAACCTGTCAGGCGTGGAAGTCCAGAACGTCATCTACTACATCAAGGCTTTCTCGCCCGACTTCGAGAACCCGGACCGCTACGGCGAGCCCATCGACATTCCCCGGCCGCTCGAGTCGACCGAGGAGTCGGTCGCCCGCGGCCGGCTGCTGTACGAGGAGCAGGGCTGCGCCGCCTGTCACGGCGAGGTCGGCCGCGGCGACGGCGCCTCGGCGCCGACCCTTGAAGACGACGCGGGCGACCTCGTAAAGGTCGCCGACCTGACCCAGCGCTGGACCTACCGAGGCGGCCCGACCAAGGAGGACATCTACCGCACCTTCTCGACCGGGCTGAACGGCACCCCGATGCCGTCGTACGCCGACTCGCTCGAAGTCGAGGACCGCCAGCACCTGGTGAACTACGTGTACTCCCTGGGCGACGGCGACGACCCCGGCTATGGCACCCTGATCACCGCCGCATGGACCGAGGAGGCGATCGCCCTCCAGGACGCCGAAGCGCTCGACGCGCTGTTCGAGACCGCGCCGATGACCCGCTTCCCGCTGATCGGGCAGATCACCGAACCCGGGCGGAACTTCTATCCCTCCGTGACCTCGATCGAGGCTCAGGCCGTCTACAACCGCGGCGAGATCGCCTTCCGGGTGCGCTGGAACGACCTGCGTGCCGACAACACCGGCAGGAACAACCCCGCGCTGGAAGTACCGATGTGGGACGAGGACAACGGCTTCGGCGGCGACAGCGACGGCGGGGGCGACGACGGCGGCTTCTTCGGTGTCGAGGAGGATTCCGGCGATGACGGCGGCTTCTTCGGCGTCGAGGAGGCCGAACCCGAGGACGACGCCGGCTTCTTCGGCGTCGAGACCGCGGACGACAGCGCCGACGACTTCTTCGGCGGCGACGACGACTTCTTCGGCGGCGATGATGCCGGCAGCGACGGCGCCGAGTTCTCGGACGCCGTGGCGCTCCAGTTCCCGGTCTCGCTCGCCGAGACCGGCGACCCCCTCAAGCCCTACTTCCTGTTCGGCGACAGCTCGAACCCCGTTGACCTGTGGTTCGTCAACCTGACCTTCGGCGTCGCGGACACCTTCCGGGGCCGCGGCAGCGGCGCGATCGAAGCGACCGAGGCGGACATCGTGGAGTCCGTGACCTCGTACGACCAGGGCGAGTGGACCGTGACTTACAGGCGCCGCCGCGCGTCGCGCGCCGGCGTCAGCTTTGCCGAGCAGCAGTACACGCCGATCGCCTTCAGCGTTTGGGACGGTTTCAACCGGGAACGCGGCGACAAGCGCGCCGTGTCGTCCTGGTTCTACGTCTACACCGAACCCAGCGTGAAGCAGGCAGCGACCATCCCGGTGCTGCGCGCCGCCTTCATCGTGCTCGTGATCGAGTTGCTCGTCGTGTTCCTGGTCCGCCGCCGGGCGAGCCTGAAGCAGGAGGGCGACGCCCTCACCGGCACCGAAGCCCCCGCGGTCTGACCGCAGCTCCGTTCATACACAGCCAACCCCCATCACTCGCAACCGACACTCCGTCAACAGAAGAGAAACCCCATGTACAAGACGATCTACGTCCCGCTCGACAACTCGGACTACTCCAACCAGGCGATCGCCTCCGCGGTCGAACTGGGCCGGAAGTTCGACTCCAGGATGGTCGGCTGCCACGTCTACGCGGCGAGCATGCACGACTACCGCTTCAAGCAGATGGAGTACACGCTGCCGGAGGAGTACCTCGAGGAGACGGAGCTCGACCGCCAGCGGAAGATCCACGACTCCCTGATCACGATGGGGCTGGAGCTCATCTCGGAGAGCTACCTCGAGCCGATGAAGGCCGTCTGCGACGAAGCCGACCTCGAGTTCGAGCCCAGGATGATGGACGGCAAGCACCACGTCGAGATCGTGCGAGACATTCGCGAGTCGGGCTACGACCTGACCGTGCTCGGCGTGATGGGCATCGGCCGGGTCCGCGACACGCAGATCGGCTCGGTCTGCGAGCGGGTGGCCCGCAGCGCCGACAAGGACGTGCTGGTGATCAAGCGCCTGCCCTCGAAGAGCAACGGCAACGGCCACCACGACAGTGCCGACGGCCGCGACACGATCCTGGTCGGCGTCGACGGTTCGCCCCAGTCCTTCGGCGCCCTGATGACGGCAATCGACCTGGCCAAGACGTTCGGCAAGAAGGTCGAGGCGATCTCGGTCTACGACCCGTACCTGCACTACTCGGTGTTCAAGGGCGTCGTCAATGTGCTGACCGAGCGCGCCGCGAAGGTCTTCCGCTTCGAGGAGCAGAACCAGCTCCACGAGGAGATCATCGACACCGGTCTGGCGCAGATCTACCAGTCGCACCTCGATGTCGCCGAGACGATGGCGACCGAGGTCGGCGTCGAGCTGACGAAGACCCTGCTCGACGGCAAGGCGTTCCAGAAGGTCCTCGACCACGCGCGGAAGATCGACCCGTGGATGCTGGTCATCGGCCGCGTCGGCGTCCACAGCGACGAGAACGAGACCGGCCTCGGCAGCAACGCCGAGAACCTGCTCCGCTCCTGCCCCTGCGATCTCCTGCTGACCACGCGCCTCGAGTACCCGGAACTCGACGTGAAGGCCGAGGAGAGCATCCGCTGGACGCCCGAGGCCGAGGAGCGCTTCAAGCGCGTCCCCGAGCAGGTGCGCGGCATCGCCCGCACCGCGCTCTACCGCCTGGCGGTCGAACAGGGCCACAGCGTGATCTCGAGCGATGTCCTCGACGAGGCGATGGACCGCTACATGCCGAAGTACACCGCGCGCGAGACGGAGGCGCTGGCCGAGCAGGTCGCCCTGCAGATCGCGCGCAGCCGGCCCACCTTCATCTGCCGCAAGTGCGGCGTGACCTCGGCCGAGCCGGATCCGGTCCGCTGCGCCGTCTGCGGCAGTGAGTCGTTCGAGCAGATCACGGAGGAAATGCTCGAACGGATCGCCGAGATGGAAGGCGGTCTGGAAGTCGAGACGACTTACGACGGCCGCAAGCTGAAGTGGACCGCCGACGCCCGTCTGGCCCTCAAGACGATCGAGGACCTGTACCGGCGCCGCCGCGCCAAGGCCCGGATCGAGAAGAAGGCGCGGATGAGCAAGCTGCCGACCGTCACCTTCGAGTTCGCCCGCGCGCAGATCGAGGACGAGACCGGCGAGCCGGTGACGATCGAGGCCCGTGAGCAGGCCGCCGAGGCGAACGGCAACGGCGCCGTGACCTCTGAGACGGCCGACGAGCGGAAGCTGATCGCCCGCGACGGCGACCGGGTGCCGCTGCTCTCGACCTACGAATGGACGGCCGACGCTACCTCGCGCATTCTCCGGGTGCCCGCCGGCTTCATGCGGGATCGGACCCAGGAGCGCGTCGAGTTGGTGGCCCGCGAGAAGCACGTCTCGCAGATCGGGATCCGGACCGTCGAAGAGGGCATCGAACTCGGCCGCGAGCTGATGGAGCAGATGATCGCGGCCTACGAGATCGGCAAGGGCGACGGAACCCAGGCGACCGAGGTCGCCGAAGCCGAGACGAAGGCCGCGGCGGCGGCCGGCAGGTGCCCCTTCTCCGCTCTCGCCGAGGCCGGCGCGAGCGAGGCACAGGTCAAGGCGGCGAAGGACGCGAAGGCCGGCGCCTACCTGAACGAGGTCGGCCTGATGTCGGCACTCGACGAGAAGCGCAAGGAAGAAGAGTCCGAAACCTGAGTTCACGGCCGGTACCTCTTTCCGGCCGGCCCCGGCCTCCAAGGGGCACCGCTAGCACGGAAGGGAGCGTTGCCATGACCAGACCCAGGGACATCGGCGTCGTCGACTTGTTCCTCGACATTCCGGCCGGCGGCGCCGGCATGGGCATGGAGGCCGTGCGCAAGCTCAGCCGCGACAGCGGGACCGAGGCGTTCTCCCACCACCCGGCCCAGTACCTGTTCAAGGACGCCGGGAAGCGGATGGACCGTAAGGTGGAAGCCGCCGAGATCGTCGCGATGATGGACGCGTTCGGCGTCCAGATCGCCCAGATCGGCGTCAGCGCCCAGAACCCGGCGCCGGCCCTCCAACTGTTCGAGCAGTTTCCCGGCCGCTTCTTCGGCGCCGTCGGCGTCGATCCGAATGCCGGCATGGACGGCGTCCGGGCGCTCGAGGCGACGGTCAAACTCCATCCCAACATCCGCGCCGCCTCCGCCGCGCCGTGCCTTGCACACCCGCAGGCGCCGATCGACGACAAGCGCTTCTACCCCATCTACGCCAAGTGCATCGAGCTCGACATCCCGATCAACATGCTGGTCGGCGTACCCGGTCCGCGCGTGCCCTACAAGTGCCAGTACCCCGGCCTGCTCGACGAAGTCGCCTGGTTCTTCCCGGAACTCCGCGTCGTCATGCGTCACGGCGGCGATCCGTGGACCGACCTGTGCGTCAAGCTGCTGCTCAAGTGGCCCAACCTGTACTACTCGACGACGGCCTGGGCGCCCAAGCACTACCCGCGCAACGTGCTCGAGTTCGCCAACAAGCGGGGCCCGAACAAGCTCCTCTACGCCGGCTACTTCCCCGGCCTGTCGTACGAGCGCATCTTCACGGAGATGGACGACCTGCCGCTCCGGGAGCACGTCTGGCCGAAGTTCCTGCGCGAGAACGCGGCCGCCGTGTTCAAGCTGGACGATCTGCTCGGCCAGGAGGCTGCACCGCAGAACGCAACGCAGTGAGTTCTGAGGCGCAGCCTCCTGGCGAGGTGGGGGCTGGGGCCAAACACGGAGTCCGCGACGGGTTTGGCGGCGCTGGCAGCTTGCGCACGCCTCCCGCCAGCGCGGTCTTCCACGGCTGGAAGATCATCGGCGTCTCCTTCCTGTCGCTCTTCGTCTCGGTCGGCTTCGGCTTCTATTCCTTCGGCGCCTTCTTCGTCGCCCTGACCGCCGAGTTCGGCGGCGGCCGAACGGGCGTCGGCATCGGCCTTGCCGTCTTCGGCATCACCAACGGCCTGGTCGCGCCCTTCCTGGGGCACGCCCTGGACCACGGCCACGCGAAGCGGGTCATGACGGCCGGCGCCTGGCTGCTGGCGGCCGGCCTCCTGCTGACCTCAGTGGTCCGCAACCTGCTCGAGTTCTACCTCGTCCTCGGCACCTTCCTGGCTCTGGGGGCGGCCCTGGTCGGGGGCGTGACCGCGTCGACCCTGGTCGCCAATTGGTTCGTTCGCCGGCGCGCGATGGCTCTCGGCATTGCGACCATGGGGATCTCGCTGTCCGGGGTCGTCATGGCGCCGGTCGCCACCCGACTGATCGGGCTGATCGGCTGGCGCGGCACGTTCGCGCTCTACGGCGTCCTCACCCTGCTGCTCGTGCTGCCGGCGGTGCGGCGCTGGGTCGTCGACCGGCCGGAGGACATCGGCCAGCACCCCGACGGCGACGCGACCTCCATGGCGCCGGAGTGGACCCCGACCCCTGCCCCGGGTGAAGGCCCGGCCGGCGTTGAACCGGTGGCGCCGGCCATGAATGTCGCCGGCGCGCCGCCGAGGCGCCGGCGCCTCGGCTGGGTCGAGCCCCTCGCCAACCGCAACTTCTGGGTCATCGCCCTGGTTGTGGCGATGAACTTCTGCTCCAACTCCGCGATTCTCACCCACGTCATCGCCCACGCCACGGATCTGGGCTTCACGCCGCTCCGGGCCGCCTTCAGCCTCTCCGCCATCGCCGCCATGGGGGTGCTCGGCAAGGTCGTTTTCGGCTGGATCGGCGATCGTCTGAGCAGCCGCGGCGCGTTGTGGCTGGCAATCGGTCTGCAGACCACCGGCACGACAGCCCTGCTCCAGGCCGAGAGTTACCCCGGGTTGATCGGCGCCGCAGCGGTCTTCGGACTCGGCATGGGCGGGATGATGCCGCTCTGGGGAACGCTGATCGGCGCCTGCTTCGGACGGCGATCGTTCGGCCGGGTCATGGGTCTGATGAGCCCGATGCTTCTGCCGATCCAGATCCTCGGCGTACCCTTCGCAGGGTACGTGTTCGACCGCTTCGGGAGCTACGACCTCGCCTTCATCGTCTTCATCTCCATGTACATTTCCGCCATGCTTATCCTCGCGCTGCTGCGCCTGCCGGAGCAGGCGCCGACCGACGCGCCCCCCACTCCGGCCGCGCTCGGGGCGCCTGCCGGTCCGCGGTCCGAGTAGGCCGGTGGCCGCGTACCGCTTCTGCCGCTCCGACGACGTTCCCCTGATCGTCGAGGCCTTCCACCGCTGCAACGTGGGACCCGGCGCCGTCCCGTGGCGGCTCACAGTCGACCACATGAAGCGGCTCTCCAGGGAGATCAACCTCTGGACCAGCAGTTGCATGGTCGCCTTCGCAGGATCCGACCCGATCGGCGTGCTGATCGCAGCGAAGCGGGCGCCCACGGCCAGCCTCGTGCTCCACGTTGCGGTCCACCCCGAACACCGCCGGCAGGGCCATGCCCGCCACATGATGACCTCGCTCAGCCAGAAGATGGCGATCCTCGAGCCGACCCGCATGCTCGTCGAAGTTCCGGCGGAAGCCGTCGCCGCCCACCGTTTCCTCACGGCCTGCGGTTTCGCCGAACGGGAAAGCCTGACCGACTACCTCCACACAGGTGGAAGTCCTGCGGCCGGCCCCTTCCTCGAGCTGGTTGGAACCGTTGCCCCGTCGGAGATCACCGCCGGCCCCGAGTTCGCGGACGCCTCGGAGCTGAACCGTTGCTGGCAGCGCTCCGCTCAGACGATCCGCAACCTGCGGGAGCGGGCACTGGGCGTCGGCATCGCCACCGACCGCGGCTTCGAGGCCTATCTCCTGTACCGGGGCGCCCAGGACGCCGACGACCCCCTGCCGTTCATCGCCGGGGCGCCCACTCCCACGTCGACCGCCGGTCTGCCCGCCGACTCAGCACCCTGCGAGATCCTCGCGATCGGCGGCAAGCGGCCGGTGCCCGCCCTTCTTGGACCCCTCCTCGCCTTCGCAGCCAACGATTCCAAACGACCGCTCTACCTGCCGCGGGTGCACCGCTGCGAACCACTGGCGGATCGGCTCGAAGACTACGGCTTCCAGGCCACGCAGAAGACGCTCCGATACGAGAGCGACGCCGCGCGCTCCTGACCCGTTGGCGCCGCCTCCTGCTGCTAGGCTGCCCCCCCATGTCCGCCCGTCCCGGCGCCGAAGAAAACGCAATCGGAGCGCAGTCCGAGGTCCAGCCCAAGCCGGAGAAACTCGAACTGCTCGAGACGGCCTACGAGCTCACCGACTTCCGGTCCTTCGCCGACCTTGGCGCCTGCTGGGGCGTCGACGGCGCCTACACGTTCCACGCCGCCGAACTCTGCGGAGACGACCTGGAGAGAGCGGTGATCGTCGACGGCAACCTGACTCCTCTGAGCCGGGAGCGCGCGAAGAAACATCCCAGAGTGGAACTCGTCCAGGCGCTACTCGGCTCGCAGCAGGCACTCGACGCGGTCGGCAAGGTCGATGCCCTCATCATGTACGACATCCTGTTGCACCAGGTCAAGCCGGACTGGAACAGGTTCCTGCTGAACTGGCTGCCGCACACCAATGTTCTGATCGTCTTCAATCAGAACTGGTTGAAGACGGCACGAACCATTCGGTTTGTCGATCGCGGCCTGAACTGGTACTACAAGAATGTCTACGTTTGGGAAGACGATTGGAACACGCGCGCCAGGCTCGAGGCGTGGTTCGACAAGCATCACCAGCGTGACGAAGACGGTCGACTGGAGCGGGACAACCATTGGTACTGGCAGTTTGGTATCCGGCCCCTTGAACTGATCGGCCTGCTGGCGAAGAACGGTTTCGAACTCGTCTACATGAAGAGACATCGTCACGCCTTCGGTCGCAGCCGTCCCTGGATCGTGAACGATGGGCTCATCTTTCAGCGAGCGGCCTATCCGGAGCTGAACCTCCCTGGGCGGCTTCGCGCCGCGGCGCGCTCCCTGGCCGAACGAACCGGCCTTCTCGAACGCATCCGCCGTCGCTAGACCATGAGGACCTACTTCGACGTCGCCGGAGATGGCGGCTCCGACGTTCTCGGGCAGGTTCTTAGGCAGCGGGAGCGCATCGCCGAGGCCACAGCCGGCATCGATCACGTGATCGCCATCGGTTCCGGCAAGGGAGGCGTCGGCAAGAGCACACTGGCCATGCAGCTCGCCCTGGCACTCGGGCGCGCGGGACGCCAATGCGCGATCCTCGACGCCGACCTGAACGGACCCTGCCAGGCCCGGCTGGCCGGACTGGAACACGTTCCACTGCTGCCTGGAGATCGGGGCATGGCCCTGCCCCGCACGCCTGGCGGTCTGGGCGTGGTGTCGGTGGGCTCCATGGTGCCCGAATCGGAGCACCTCGAGTTCGAGAGCGTCGCGAAGGGCGACTCCCACGTCTGGCGCGCAACCCGCGAGTTCAACCTGTTCCAGCAGTTGCTCGGCCTGGTGGACTGGGGCCGTCTCGACTTCCTGCTGGTCGACCTGCCGCCCGGCGCCGAGCGCACCCTGCAGTACGCCGAGGTCCTGGGGCCGGCCGCGCGCTTCGTGCTTGTCACGATTCCTGCCGCGCTGGCCCGCGGGGTCGTGGCGCGCTCGGCGGCGGCGCTCGGCACGACGCCGAACGAGGTGCTCGGGTACATCGAGAACATGAGCGGCTACTACTGCGAAACGTGCCACGAGGTCCGCCCACTGTTCGATGGCGCGGCCGGCGAAGCGCCCGAGCTTGGACTCCCCTGCCTGGCTAAGGTACCGTTCGACCCGCGCCTGGCTGCGGCCTCCGATGCCGGTGAAGCGGACCTGGCCTCAGGGCCGGCCATCCGCGCGATCGACGAGGCCGCCGCACAGGTTCTGAGCCGCCTTGGCCAAGACGACCTGATTCCTGCCAACAGAGACAAAGAATGAAGTTCCTCTGCGTACCCTGCGACGAGCAGATGAAGCTGAAGCACGCCCTGGGCCCCAATGGCGGTTCGGTGGCCCTGGTCTATGCCTGCCCCACCTGCTCTGCCGAGATGGCGATGATGACCAATCCCCACGAGACCCAGGTGGTCGGCGCCCTCGGCGTACGGATCGGCCCCGAGACCGGCGCCGAGGCCGACGCCACGTCCTCGAAGTGCCCCTTCACGGGCATGCTCGCCGAGATGGGCATGCCGATGACCGCCACCGACTCGGCAGGCAGCGGCGGCCCGGGCGTTGCCGGCAACGGTGAATCGGGAGGTATCCCCTGGACCGCCGAAGCCCGCGAGCGGCTGGCGAACATCCCCGACATCGTGCGCACTTCGGCGGTTGCCGGAATCGAGAAGTTCGCTCTCGACCATGGCTACGACGAGGTCGACGCGGGCGTGCTGGAACGGGCCCGCTCCTTCTTCGGCATTGCCTGATCGGGTGCGCCCGAGGCTCTCGCCATGACCCTGTCACCCCTCGAGCGGCCGACGAGCGCCACGCCGGCGGCGTTCGCCCGCCCCTACGTCATCTCCTGGAACCTGACGTACCGCTGTAACCTGGCCTGCGAGCACTGCTACCTCGACGCCGGCGGCAAACCCCTGGTCGAGACCGCCAATTTCGCCGATCGCTCGGAACTCTCCACCGATCAGTGCCGGAAGGTGATCGACGACATCTGCGAGTTCGCGCCCGAGGCCCTGGTCATCCTCACCGGCGGCGAGCCGCTGCTGCGGCGGGACATCCTCGACATCGTCCGCTACGCCGCGGAGCGCGAGCTGTGGGTTGTGGTCGGCAGCAACGGCGTCCGGATCACCGAGAACCTGGCCCGCATCCTGGCCGGCGAAGGAGTCCGCGGTCTCGCCCTGTCGCTGGACGCGCTGGACCCTTCGGTCCACGACGGCTTCCGCCGGGTGCGCGGCGCCTGGCAGAACACGGTCGACGGCGCCAAACACCTGGCCGCCGCCGGTCTTCCCTTCATCATCCAGACCACCGCCGGGGCACACAACCGCGGGGAACTGGAGGAAGTCGCCGAGTTCGCCTACACCGAGCTCCAGGCCCGGGTCTGGAACCTGTACTTCCTGGTGCCCACGGGCCGCGGCCAGTTCGTCTCCGACCTCTCGCCTGCCGACTACGACGACGTCCTCGCCTCCCTGGAACAGATTCAACGCAACTACCGCGGCCGCATGGTGGTCAACGCGAAGTGTGCACCCCACTACGTTCGTCAACTGCTGTCCGGGGACCCCGACTCGCCCTTCCTCAAGTCCTTCGACGGCGGCGCCGGCGGCTGCCCGGCCGGCACCCACTACATGGGGATCCGCCCGAACGGCGATGTCACCCCGTGCCCCTACCTGCCCGTCTTCGGCGGCAACCTGAAGGGTTCGACGCTGTCCGCGGTCTGGAACGACTCCGACCTGTTCCAGGACATCCGGCGCCGCAAGGACCTCGGCGGCCGCTGCGGTTCCTGCGAACTCCAGTCGGTCTGCGGCGGCTGTCGCGCCCGTGCCTACGGCATGACCGGCGACCTGATGGCGGAAGATCCGCTGTGCACCCACGAACCCGGGGCCTTCTCGCCACAGCAGCTCGCGGCGCTCGGGGACCGGACCGGGCTCGCGTCCCTGTCCCGCTACGGCGAGGACACCTCGACCAGCATCGCCTGGGAACCCGAGGCGGAAGCCCGCATGAAGCGGGTGCCGGCCTTCGTCCGCGGCATGGTCGTCCGCTCGGTGGAGTCCCACTGCCGCAAGAGCGGCATTTCGACCGTGACCGTCGAGGAACTCGACGCGATCCGCGCCCGGATGCCGACGCCCAAGGTGTTCGGCCGGCCCTCCTGACTTCCGGTAGAGCCGCCAAACCCGTCGCAGACTCCGCGTTTGGCCCTTAGCCCCCACCTCACTATGACGCTGCACCGCACAACTCACTTTGTGTCGTTATGCGGCGCAGCCTCCTAGCCCAGTGGCCAGCACCGCGCGCCGACCGCTGCCCCGCTCCTACGCCCACGTTCCGCGCACCATCCTGTGGTTGATCCCGGGTGGCGAGATCCAGGTGGGCGGCCGGGCGGTTGCGGTCGACCCCTTCTACCTCAGCAAGTGGCCGGTGACGAACGAGCAGTTCGAGGCCTTCGATCCTGGCTACCAGCGATCACCGCTGTCAGCGGGCGATCGCGACCTCGCCGCGGGACTGAGCTGGCCCCAGGCCGACGCCTACTGCCGGTGGTACGCGGAGGTCTCGCGCAAGCCGATGCGGCTGCCGACCGAGACCGAGTGGCTCTACGCCTGCCGCGGCAGTTCGGTTGCGGTCGAGGCGCCGACCTGGGCCGCCTCCGCCGAGTCGCTCGACCGATGTTGCTGGCACGACGGCAACTCGGAGGGACTTGTCCAACCACCCGAACGCAGGGACGCGAACGGCTTCGGTCTCCACGGCATGCTGGGCAGCGTGTGGGAATGGGTCGCCTCCGCCCCGGACGGCGACGAACGCCATCGAACGCTGTGCGGCGGCTCCTTCCGTACCGAGGCGTGCGCACTCCACTACGGCCTCGTCAAGCGCGAAGACCCCGACTTCAGGGCCGACGACACCGGCTTTCGCGTCGCCCGCTCGTTCCGCGTCAGCGGCTAGCCGTGTTCGTGATGCCGGTGGTCGCTGCGCCCCTGGTGGAAGACGACGTGCAGTAGCGAACCGGCGACGAAGGCCTGGTACAGGTCCAGGCTGCCGTCTCCTGTGAACGAAACGACTCCTCCGCCAATCGCCCCGGCCAGGGTCGCGACGACAACGACCCCGATGCCGATGGACGCGGCCGTCCTTCCGTGCCGCGGCCGGATCAACCACCAGATCACGAGTCCGATCGGCAGCCGATGCAGGACGACCGCATAGACGAAGAAGGCGTCCGAATCCTTCCCGGGGGCCAGGGCCGCACCCTCGAGGAACGCATGCAGCGCCAGGCCTGAAACGGCAACCAGGATCGCCGCGTTGTCCGCGTGGGCGGCAAGCGCCCTCGAAACCTGCTCGAGGACGAAGTACAGGCCGGCGCCCGCCGCAAACGCCACGAGACCCAGCAGTTCGCGCGCGTCCCACGACTGCGGCAGCACCTGCAACGCCACCAGTAGCGGTACCGCCAGGTACACCAGCCCATCTACCAACCGGGTGGCGGCCGGCCGGGGGTGAAGCGCCCCGTAGAACAGCGCTCCGAGGACCGGCGCCACGAGCGCTGCCGCAAGCGCAATCACTCGGTCAGCGGGTCCCGCGGACAACCGGCGTCGGCGGATCCTCGCCCCGATGAAGCGCCAGGACGTTGTCCACGGCGAGTTCGGCCATGGCCAGGCGGGTCGGGATCGAGGCGCTCGCAATGTGGGGCAAGAGCACCGCGTTGTCGAGCTCGAGCAGGTCTGGATGAACTTCCGGTTCGCGCTCGAAGACGTCGAGGCCGGCGGCCCAGATGGCGCCTGAGCGAAGCGCCAAGGCCAGAGCCGCTTCGTCAACGACCGGCCCGCGGGCGGTGTTGACGAGCACCGCGGTCGGCTTCATCTGCGCGAGCCGTTCCGCGTCGATCAGGCCCGTCGTGCCTTCGGTCAACGGCAGGTGGATGGAGACGAAGTCCGACGCGCCGAGCAGCGTGTCGAGATCGGTTCTGCGGGCCCCGAGTTCCTGCTCCAGGTCGGGCCGGCCCCGTTCGTCCCAGTACAGGATTTCCATGCCGAACCCGAGCTGGGCGCGGCGGGCCACTGCCTCGCCGATGCGGCCCATACCGAGGATGCCGAGCGTGCGGCCGTGAACTTCCTGACCGGTCAGAAGCATTGGTCCCCAGCGCCGGTAGCGGCCGGCGCGCAGAAACCGCTCGGCCTCCGGCAGCCGCCGTGCAGCCGCCAGCAGCAGCGCCATCGCCAGGTCCGCGGTGGCGCCGTCAAGCACTCCCGGCGTGTTCGTGACCCAGATTCCGCGCGCTGCCGCCGCGTCGACGTCGACGTTGTCGAAGCCGACCGCCATGTTCGCCACCATGCGCAGGTTGGGCGACCGATCGAAGAGTTCCGCGTCCATGCGCTCGGTGAGCAGAGCCACGATCGTGTCCGCGTTCGCGGCCGCCTCGAGCAGCACCGCGCGGTCCATTGCCACGTCCTCTTCGAGCACCGTCGTCTCCACCCCCGGCTCGGCGCGCAGCCGCGCCACCACCTGCTCCGGAATCGGTCGGGTCACCAGCAGCTTCATCGATCGATCTCCCACTCATGCGCGACCTCGAACAGGCTGGGTTCGAAGCGCTGCGACTCGACCTCCAGCACGTTCGCCTCCACCTTGCGGTCGTAGACGTGCAGGGATTCTTCGTCCAGCAGAAAGACGCACGCGGAGTAGTCGCCCTTGGTCATCGGCAACCGCGGTACACGGACCACGGCGCGGTGAACGCCGGCGCCGGTCATCGGGGCAAGCCCGGCGCGCTGGGTAGTGAACGCGCAGACCTGTACGCCGTCCGCGGTGTCGAGTCCGACCGCGAGGTGGAAACCGAGGTCGTCGTCCCGGCTCTCCCATTCGATCTCGAGAGCCCAGGACTCCGAGACGCGCTTGTTCGCCTCGCCGCCGAGCGGCCGGATCGCGACGATCCGCGCCGCGGTCGCCGCCGGATCATCGGCCTTTTCTGCGTCCGCTTCGGCGCTCTCGCCGGTCTTCGCCATCAGGAACCGCTCGTACTCGCCGACCACGCCGAGCGCCGGCCCCGCACCCGCAACTTCGCCGCCGCGCAGCCACAGCGCCTGCTGGCAGAACGCGGTGACGTAGTACATCGCGTGGGAGCAGAAGAGGAGGGTGCCGCCGTCCGCCATGAACCTCTGCAGGCGGTCCATGCACTTCTTCTGGAAGTAGCCGTCGCCGACCGAGAGCGCCTCGTCGACGACCAGGATGTCCGGCTCCACCTGGACCGCGATCGAGAAACCGAGCCGCATGGTCATGCCGGTCGAGTACGAACGGACCGGCTGATCGATCGCGGCGCCGAGTTCGCTGAACTCGATGATGTCCCGGGTGCGCTCGCGCAGTTCCCGCTCGTCGAGACCGACGATCGCCGCGCTCAGCCGGATGTTCTGGCGTCCCGTGAACTCGTGGTGAAAGCCCGAGCCGAGCTCCAGGATCGAGGCGACCCTTCCCCGGATTGCGAGTTCACCCGAAGTCGGCCGTGTCACGCCGGCGACGATCTTGAGCAGCGTGCTCTTGCCGGCGCCGTTCTCGCCCACAACGCCGAGCCCCTCGCCCGGGGGCAGCGCAAAGCTGACGTCACTGAGAGCCCGGAAAGGCCGGTGCGCGGGGCGCCTCATCACCGCCTCCCGCAACCGGCCCCATGGATTGTCGTAGATCTTGTAAACCTTGGTCAGACGGTCTGCCGAGACCGCGGAATCCTGCCGGTCGGGAACGACCGCTTTGGCGGAATCCTGCCGGTCGGGAACGACCGCTTTGGCGACGGTCGTCATGCCCTCACCCGGCGTCGCCCTCACCCGAGGCGGCGATCATCGCGGCCACCTGCTCCGGCTGCACCCGGGTGATCAGCGGCTTGAAGGGCAGGATCTCGTGGTCCACCAAGGGCGTATGGACATCGTCCCAAACCAACGGGTCGATGCCCAGAAAGCTCTCCGCCCGAGCGGCGATCGTCGGCACGACGGGCTTGAGATAGACGATCAACTGCCGGAACAGTTCGATACCCGTGGTGCATACCGACTGGACCTCGGCGGCGCGTTCGGGATCACGCGCCAGTTCCCAGGGTCGCCGGTCGTCAATGTAGCGGTTCGCCCGGTCCGCCATGGCGATGACGCGCCGCAGGGCCCGGTTGTAGTCACGGCCCTCGTAGAGTTCCGCGATCTCCTCCGCCTGGGACGCCGCCGCCGCCGCGAGTTCGGGAGCGTCCAGCGACGCCGCCAGCCGGCCGCCCGACTGCCGGTGCAGGAAGCCGGCGCAGCGGCTGGCGATGTTGACCACCTTGCCCACCAGATCCGAGTTGACGCGCAGAACGAAGTCCTCGAGGTTGATGTCGATGTCGGCCAGGCCGTTGCTGAACTTCGCGGCAATGTAGTAGCGAAACGCCTCCGGATCGAGATGCTCCAGGTACGTGCGGGCCATCACGAAAGTGCCGCGCGACTTGGACATCTTGGCGCCGTCGACGGTCAGGAAGCCGTGAACGAAGACCGAGGACGGCGTCCGGTAACCGCCGCCGTGAAGCATGGCCGGCCAGAACAGGCAGTGGAAGTAGAGGATGTCCTTGCCGATGAAGTGGTACAGCTCGGCGTCGCTGTCCGGACCCCAGAAGTCGTCGAAGGCGATGCCCTGGCGGTCGCAGAACTGGCGAAAGCTCGCCATGTACCCGATCGGCGCGTCGACCCAGACGTAGAAATACTTGTTCGGCGCGTCCGGGATCTCGAAGCCGAAGTACGGCGCGTCGCGCGAGATGTCCCAGTCCCGCAGCCCGTCGTCGAACCACTCGCGGAGCTTGTTGACCACCTCGCTCTGCAGGCGGCCGTCCCCAACCCACTCCGCGAGCAGTTCCCGGTAGTCGGAGAGGCGCAGGAAGAGGTGCTCGGACTCCCGCTCGACCGGCAGCGCGCCGGTGACGATCGAACGCGGGTCGATCAGGTCCGCCGGTGTGTAGGTCGAACCGCACTCGTCGCAACTGTCGCCGTTCTGGTCCTTCGCCCCGCACCGCGGACACGTGCCCTTGACGAAGCGGTCCGGCAGGAACATCTCCCGTTCGGGATCGTAGAACTGCCGCACCGTCCGGCGGTCGATGGAACCCCGGTCGCGCAGACGGCCGTAGATGCCCTCCACCAGTTCCCGGTTCTCCGGCGAGTGGGTCGTGTAGAAATTGTCGAAGTGGACCTGGAACGCTCTGTAGTCCTCCAGGTGCTCGTCCGCCAGCCGGACGATCAGCTCCTCCGGCGTGATTCCCTCCCGCTCCGCACGCAGCATGATCGGCGTGCCGTGCGCGTCCTCGGCGCATACGTAGTAGCACTCGTGACCGCGCATCCGTTGCACCCGGCACCAGATGTCCGTCTGGACCGCCTCCACCAGGTGACCCAGGTGGATCGGACCGTTGGCGTAGGGCAGGCCGCTCGTGACCAGGATGCGTCGTCGTTCCGGCATGGCGATTCCTCCAAAGGCGCCCGGCGCCCGGCGGACCGGGATTATGCAGCATGCAACCCTTGTGGCGCGTTTCGCGCTATGTGCGAACCACTCCGCCCACCCGTCATCGGATGGACAGATGCAACCCACATAGCGCGAAACGCGCTATGTGCGAACCACTCCGCCCACCCGTCATCGGGTGGACGGATGGAACCTACTCGTGCCGGGGCACGTCTTCCTGATCAGACCCCCAATGACGACTCCGCCACAATCTTCGGGCCCGAATCCCGGCCTGTTCCTGGCGCGGCGCGCCGCTGCCGGTCACGCCGACGCCTGGGCCGAACTGATCGAACGCTACGGCCGCCGTATCTACAACATCGCCTTCCAGTTCGCCGGCAACACCGCAGAGGCCGAGGATCTGACCCAGGAGATCTTCCTCAAGCTCTACCGCAACCTCGGCCGCTACCGCGGCGACGTGCCGCTTGCCGGCTGGACGCTCCGGCTGTCCCGCAACCTGTGCGTGGACCACTACCGCCGGACGCGCACCGAACGGCGCACAGTCGTCGTCTCGGATGAAGTGTTGAGGCGCCAGGCCGGCGACATGAACACGGCCGCCCGCGCCGAACGTCGCGAACGCCTGCGCATGGTCTACCAGGCGCTCGAGGAGATGCCGGAGGCGTTTGCCGAGATCCTCATGCTGCGCGATCTGCAGGGACTGAGCTACGCCGACATCTGCGTCTTCCTCGACCTGCCCGAGGGAACGATGAAATCCCGCCTGAGGCGCGCGCGCCTGGAACTCATGCGACGGATCGATCGCAGGCGGCAGGCCCTTGGCGATCCGACACCGACCCGCAGTGGGGCCTTCAAGTGAGCCGCGAGCACCAGCACACGGATACCCGTTCGGTAACGGCGAACCCGGCACGGATGCCAGGCATCGGCGAACTAGGCGCCGATCTCCCGATCTCCAACGAACTCCGCTCCGGGCTGCTCGAGATCGCCGTCGGCGCGACCTATGACCGCGACGGCGAGGCGCGCGCGGCGGAGCTGGAATCGCTGGTCGGGTCCGAACTCGAACCGTCACCGGCCCTGATGCAGCGGCTGCGCGCGATTCCCGCACGCAGCCCGGTTCGCCGGCGCGCGGTCCTCACCGCCCTGCCCGGAACCGGCATGGCACTTGCGGCCAGCTACCTGCTCGCTGTCGCCCTCACCCTCGTCCTCGGCGACCCGGTCGCCGCCGGCCGCAAGGCCGCGACGAACCTGGGCGCGGCGGCCGGCGAGCACCTGCTCCAACCGGCTGCGGACGCCGGCGCATCGGTGCAGGCCGGGGTGAGCAGGCGCCTTGGAACCGTCCAGGGTCTCTGGCGCCCGCGCGGGTTCTTCGCCGAACCGCTGAACCTGCCCGCCGACCGCGTCAGGGCCTGGTTCCAGGGCGCCGTCGACTCGTCGTCCGAGGCCTTCCGCGAACTGGGGGGCCTGCTGCCGCTCGGCGATTCCGGCAGCGACGACAAACCACCGCCAACGACTCGAGATCGCACGCAGACCCACCAGGAGAGGAGTTCCGCATGAACGCCGAGCACGAACAGGACCCGTCGCAGACCGAAGACACGAAGACTGCAGCCCACCAGCCCGCCCCGGCGCGGGACGTTCCGCCGCCCCCAGCACCGCCGCCGGCGCCCGCCCAGGGCGGCCTCACCGCCCGCCACGTCGTGAGCGTGATCCTCGCCCTCTTCCCCGGGCTTGGCCACATCTACAACGGCCTCTACCAGCGGGGCATCGTGCTGTTCCTGCTTGCGGTCGGCTCCATCTACCTCGCCACCGAGGAGGGGGTGATGGGCATGGTGGTGGCCTTCGTATGGCTCTTCAACATCATCGACGCCTACCGGCAGGCCACCCTGATCGAACTCGGCCAAGGCACCGACCTGGGCCTGCAGGACGCCCCGAAGCCGCCCGCCAACGGCCAGCTTGGCCTCATGGCCGGCGCCGGCCTGTTCGTCATCGGCTTCCTGGCCCTGCTCGACCACACGTTCGGCTACGACATCGACCGGGTGTGGGAGTTCTGGCCCCTCGGCCTGCTCGCAGCCGGCGCCTGGCTGATGATCGGCGCCTACCGGCAGTGGCGCCGCAACCAGGCGGAAGTCGAGTCGTCGGCTTCGGACTGAAGGCCTAGCGCGGCAGAACGACCGGAGGCCGGCGCTTCGCGCCGGATGCGGGCAGGATGCCCGCGTTCCCAGGTCAGATCGTTCTGCCGCGCCGCCTCCTAGCCCAGCTCGGCCCGTAGCTTGTCGTGCAGGGCGCCCGCGCCGTCGATCATCGCATCGACGCTGCGGGCCCCGGCCAGGAAGAGACCGGTCAGGTTGAGAGCCACGCCGCCGAACCCCAACTCGCCCAGCTTCGCGGCCGCCGCTGCGACGCGGTCCGGCTCGGTATAGAAGGTGCGGTCGCCATCGTTCCCCGGTCGCGGCGGTGGCGAGACCTGGGCCTGGAACCCGAGCGCCTCCGGATCGCGACCCGCCTTCTCCGCGTGGTCACGGACCGAGGCGATCGCCTGATCTCCGCTCTCGAACAGCTCCTCCGAGGCGACACCCATCCAGCCGTCGCCGAACCGGCCCGCGCGGCGGAAAGCCGCTTCGCTGTGGCCGCCGATCCAGATCGGCAGATCCGCCCCGCGCGGCGGCTTCGGCTCCATCGCCATCGCCTCGACGCAATAGAACTCACCCTCGAAATCGATCGGGTCCTGACCCCAGCAGGCGCGGAGCACGGCGATCGCCTCGTCCATGCGCCGCCCGCGGTTGTGGAAGTCCTGCCCCATCGCGTCGTACTCCGATTCCTGCCAACCGATCCCGAGACCCAGACGGAGGCGGCCGCCGGAGAGCGTGTCCAGGGTCGACGCCTGCTTCGCGGTCAAGACCGGGTCGCGCTGCGGCAGCACCAGCACCTCGGTGCCGAGCCCGATCCGCGAAGTGCAGGCCGCCATGTAGCCGAGGGTGGCGAACGCCTCCATGATCGGCATCTTGGCCGGGTAGCGGTTCTTCTCCCGACCCTCGGTGTCGTGGCCCATGACCACATGATCGAAGATGTCCAGTTGATCGAAACCGATCTCATCCATCGCCCCTGCCAGACGGGCAACGGCCTCCGGCCCCTCCCTGTAGACCACACTGGGGAACTCAACAGCGAGCTTCATTCTTCAAGACTCCGTGTTGTCGACGGCCGTGGCCGCGGTGGAAGGCGGTGTTTTACCACGAACCGGCAACGCCGTTACCCACTGCGGGCGACGGCGTCTACGCGTATAGTCGCCGTTCACCCGGCGTCTACGCGCCAACCTGCGGTCAGCCGCCGAACCGGACCACGAAGCCATGCTGAGAACCGTCCTCGCCGTACCGGCCGGCCTGATCGCCGGCGGCATCGTGATCAGCATCGTTCAGATCGCAGCGATCGCCCTGCTTCCGGTGCCCGAAGGGATGCCGACCGACCGGGCGTTGATCGAACCGGGCGACATCCCGGCCGTCAACATGGCCGCCGTCCTCATCGCCTGGGCCGCCGGCGCGTTCATCGGCGGCGGAACGGCGGCGCGCATCGCGCGGCAGGCGAAGCGTCGACTGGCCCTGATCGTCGGCGCCTTCTTTCTGATCGCCGGCGTCTACAACATGGCCACGATCCCGTCCCCGCTCTGGTTCTGGGTCCTCGGCATCCTCCTCTTCCTGCCCAGCGCCCACCTGGGCGCCAACCTGCTCGGCGGCTCGGAAGAGCAGTAGCGGCCTACGGTCGGAGCGCTCGCGGACGGCCCTACGATCCGGCGACGAACCGCTCCCGCAGCCGCCTCATACCATTCAGCCACCGATCGTAGTCCGCGGTCTTGCGGCGCATGTACTCCAGGACTTCGGGGTGCGGGAGGATCAGGAACCGCTCCTGCTCGATCGCGCGCACGACGATGTCCGCCACCTCTTCGGCCTCGATCATTCCGTCGACGCCCGCGACGCCCGGACCGCCCGCGGTCATCGCGGTGCGCACCGCCTGCGGACAGAGTACGGACACCCGGATGCCCTCGTTGCCATGAGTGATCGCGATCCACTCCGCGAACGCGACCGCCGCGTGCTTCGTCACCGCGTAGGGCGCCGAACCGATCTGCGACAGGAGGCCGGCGGCGGAGGCGGTGCTGGCAATGTAGCCCTCTCCCCGTTCGATCATCTTCGGCAGCACGGCGCGGGCCGCGTAGATGTGGGACATCACGTTGATCTCCCAGATGTTCTGCCAGCCCTCGTCGCTCACCTCGACGCCGCCGCCGATGCCGATGCCGGCGTTGGAGAACATGAGGTCGATGTCGCCGAAAGCCGCCTCGGCTCGCGCGACCATCTCCTGCACCTGTTCCTCCACTGCCACGTCGACGGTGACGGCGACGGCGCCTTCACCGATCTCGTTCGCCACCGCTTTGGCGCCCTCGCCGTCGCGGTCGGCGACCACGACGCCCTTGGCGCCGTCAGCCGCGAACCGGCGGCAAAGCGCCCTGCCGATGCCACTCGCGCCGCCGGTGACGACGCAGTTTCTGCCTTGGATCTCCATGCCGGCGATCGTAACAACGGCGATAGCGTCTTTGCCGCAATTGGCTAGAATCCCGCCTCAACCGGCGCCGCGGCACCACCGTCGCTCTGCGCTTCACGGATCGGCAGCTGCCCGTGCTGCGCCTGAGTTACCCATGACCGCCGACCACCATCCGTTGCATCGTCAGTTGCTGAAGGGCCTCGAGGAAGAGGTCTACACCGGCACCCCCGACGGCCACGTGCTGCCGCTCTCGCCGCACGTGAAGGCGGCTCTCCAGGGCTATACAACGGAGCCGGACGGCCGCAACGTCGAGTTCACGACCGCTCCCTACCGCAACTACCAGGTCCTCGCCGACCGCCTGATGGCGAAGCGGTGCGCTCTCCGGCGCTACCTGGATGCTAAGCATGGCTGCACCCTGGTGCCGGGAGGCGCGTTGTCCCTGGCCGATCCCGACTCGTTCTACATCTCGGATTCGGAGAACCAGTACTACCGCTACATCCGCGATACCTACGGCACCCGCGTCGTCACGGCGTCGACGCACATCAACCTCGGGATAGAAGACCCGGAGGAGTTGCTGCGGGCATACCGGGTCCTGCGGCTCGAGGCGTCGGTGTTCCTCGCCCTGACCGCCGCGTCGCCCTTTCTGGCTGGCAAGACGAGCGGCCAGCACTCGGTGCGCTGGCTGCGCTTCCCCCTGACCCCGGAGCGGGTTCCCTTCTTCCCCGACGCCTCCTCGTTCGCCACCTGGATGGACGAACAGATCAAGACCGGCACGATGCAGAATCGACGTCACCTCTGGCTCGGCATCCGGCCGAACGGACCCGCAACGCCCAGGGTTCTGGATCGCCTGGAACTCAGGATCTGCGACCGGATCAGCGAGCCGCACATCCTGCAGGCGGTTACCGCTCTCTTCGAGGCACGGGTGTGGCAGGTCCTGGAGCGGCCTGAACTCGATCCCCTGCGCGGACGATCGTCGCGCGAGCTGGAAGAGCTCGCCGCCGCCAACGAACGCGCCGCGGGTACCGCGAGCCTCGAAGCGACGGGCACGAACTGGGTCGACGGCAGCACCGTTACGTTCCGGGACTGGGCTGCCTCGATGCTCGAAAGCGTCCGCGAGACAGCCCACCGCCACGACTTCGGCGCCCTTCTCGGGCCGATCGAGCACATCCTCGAACAGGGCAACCCGGCGATGAAGTGGCTGCGCCGGATCGATCAGGGCGCAACGCCCCGCGAGGTGATCAGCGAGGCGATCGTCGAGCTGGCAGCCGTCGACCGGGCATTCGATCCGAGCTGTCCGCTCGTGGCCTGACGATCACGCTCCCAGCGGACGGGTTCAATCGCCCAACCCGGCGTAGCGGCCGCGGTAGAAGAGCAGCGGTTCGGCCTCCCGCACCTGCCCGCCGGCCACCACGTCGCCGATCACGATGATGTGGTCGCCGCCACAGATACGCTCCGCGATCCGGCATTCGAGGTGAACCAGAGCGTCCTCGATCAGTGGTTCACCCAGGCTGCCGAGCCGGTAGCCCACACCCAGCAAAGAGCCCTCGGTGGGTTCCGTCGTGCGGGCGAACCGGTTCGAGATTTCCTCCTGGTCGGCCGCGAGAACGCTGACGCCGAAAGTCTCCGCCCGCTGCATCTGCACGTAGCAATTCGACTCCCGGTCGACGCAGACGAGCAACTGAAGCGGCTCGAGCGAAAGCGAGCAGACCGCGTTCGCGGTCATGCCGTGCAGGCGGCCGTCGACGTTCGTCGTCACCACCGTGACGCCGGTGGCGAAGCGGCCGATCAGGTCCCTGTAGGTGTCCTTGTCCATTGTCCGTGTAGAGCGAGCGTACGACTCCGAGGAGCCGTCGGTGGGGACTAGAAGGCGTCGGTATCGATCACGCCGCAGATGTTTCCAGCTTCGTTGCGATAGGTCTCGGCACTGCCGGTCACCGTGTCCGTGACCGTGATCTCGTACTCGACATCCGACAGGCCCCCGTACAGGAGCCAGAACTTACCGTTCAGCCCGCGACCGTCCAACATCTTCACAGCCAGCTCGATGTTCGACGGGCTGAAGAACCAGAAGAACCCTGTCTTCTCCATCGCCAGCGACGAGATCACGTTCGCAGGCTCCTGGAGGCCAGTGTCGCCGTTCGGATCGACGAAGCCGACCGCAATGGAGAAGCGGCCGTCCAGGAGACACAATCGGTAGTCACCCGCCTCGCAGTGACCGCCGCCGTGGCTCGCTCGGCCGGCGCCATCCACGTCGAGCGGCGCCGCGTTCAGCCGCAGCAGATCGATACCCGGTCCAACGGGACCGAGACCACCGGCGGCCTGCCGGCGCGACGTCACGGTCGCATCGCTGAACGCCAAGAGGTCCTTCTGACCGCACACCTCCCCGGGCGGGTTGTGGTACGTCTTCCGCTCGCCGCCGGCCGCGTCTCTGACGGTGATCCAGTACTCGACATCGGACAACGCGCCGAAGAACACCCAGTAGCTGCCATTGATCGTCCGGCCGTCCAGGACTTTGACCGCCAACTCGATGTTCTCGGGCTCGAAGAACCAGAACAGTCCCGACTCGTCCGAGATGTCGACCGGTACGGCCGCTCCGGCGCCGTAGTCGGCGTCATCGTCCGGCTTGCTCCAGTGCGCCCGCACTTCGAAACGCCCGTCGCGCAGGCAGAGATATTCGGAACCCTCCCGGCAGGCGCCCGTGTAGGCGCCGGTGGCTACGCTAGCTTCCTCCGAGTAGTCCGCGGCTGCGCCGGTGAGGCCGGCTCGAAGGCGGAACGTGTACGGCGTCTCGGCCTCCAGGCCTTCGACCACCGCCCCCGCCATCGTCGCCACGGCCGTCGCCACCTCGACCCAGCCGCCTGCAGGGTTACGCGCCTCGATCCCGAGCGTTCCCCGGGCCGCCCGGGCCCACCTTCCCGTCCAGGTCAACTCGACCGAGGTCTCACCGGCCGTCTTCGCCGTCAGCGTGCCATCACCGTCCTCAGGCGCCGGTCCGTCACCGCCATCGAACGGCATCCCTCGGACCGTGTTGCTGCTCACGGAGAAACCGGTCGCGTCGTAGGCGAACACGCGGTAGTCGACCTCCTCGCTGCGGTCCAGGTCGAACGATGTGCTCCCGGCCGGCGCCAGCGCTACGCGCGTCCAGCGCTCGCCCCCGACGACAGTCGTGTCCTGACTCTCATAGTCCGGCCGGGACTGGATCTCAAAGCCCATCTCCCCGCTCGAGTTGTGGACCCAGTTGAGGCGGGCTACACCGTCGGAAACCGCCCAGGCGAGCCTGCCCGGAGCGGTGGGGCCGCGGCCCGCGGCGCCCAAGGTCAAGCCGGCGCTGCTGCCGCCACCGAGACCGGCATCGTCATAGGGCCACACCAGGAACACGTAGCTGCCGCCGCGGGCCAGCCCACGGATCTCGATCCACTCGCTGTTGGCTTCAGCCTCGAACAGCCCGAACCAACCCGACACCAGCGCCAGGACTTGAAAGCCAAGCTCGTCGGCAGAGTTGTCCGTCCAGCTCAGGCGTACGGAGGTTCGGCCCACGCCCCTGGCAGTCAGGTTGGAAACAGCCCTCGGACCAGGCTGAGCCGGCGACTCGATCGTCAACGTCTCGCTGGCAGGAGAGGTCCCGCCGGGACCAAGGGAGTACACGCGAACGCCGTAGGAGACGCCGGGCTGCAGACGCGCGATCAGGGTGGATTCCGCGCCACTCGGCTCGAGCTTCCGCCGTATCAGCCGCCCGCCAGCCAGAAGCTGCACTTCGAAGAAGTACTCGTCGTCCGAGGTGTCGACCCACGTGACGCGCGCGGAGTTGGTTCCCATCCGGGCCGGATCGTCGACGGCGACCTGTTGCCAGGCGAGACCGGAGGGGGCCGCGGGTTCCGCTCCAGGAGTCACCAGTGTGACTGTGCTGCTGTCCGCGGAGCGGGACTCACCCTTGGTTGCGTTGACTCGAAAGAAGTACCGGGTGCCGGAATCGGCGACGGCGAGGTCCAGGACAGCCCCCGTACGACCCTCCACGGCGCGGCTCGTCTCGCTCGTTGGAGAGCGCCCGAATGTCACTTCGTAACCGTCCGCGTCCCGCGCGTTGTCACGCCACGTGAGCCGTACCGACGTTGCGCTCGCCATCGTGACGAGCAGATCCGTCGGTGCTGCCGGCGCGTCCGCGGCCAGCCGGGGGACGGAATCGCCGTACTCCACACCGATGTGGATCGTCTCCTGCAAGGCACGCTCGTTCTCCCGCTCGCCCGCAATGCCGATCACCCGTCCCTGGGGCCTGATCCGGACACTCGACAGATAGGGCTCACCCTGGCCTGTGTAGCTCATGATCGTGCCGACGTTCGGAATGTGATCGTGATTGCCGTGACCGAACGCGTATGGCTTGACGGCGAAGGCCGGGGAACCGCCGTTCACCGGATCGTGGTGCGCCCCCAGCCCGTGGCCGACCTCGTGGGCGAAGATCGGGCCGTCGTCGTAACAGGCGTTGGAGGTCCAGCCATACGCGTACTCCGAGAACTCTTCCGCGCTATCGTCGCGACCCAGAACGTAGTGCTGACCACAGGCGCCGAACAGCCACGGAGACTCGCCCGTGAACAGGTGAACCAGGTCGGCCCCGTACTCTCTTCGCAACCGGAGAGCCTCCCCGTTGTACAGCAGTTGGCTCAAGATCGAGGCGCCGTACAGCCCGACCCCGTTCCTGCCGACACGTCCGATCGTTCCCGAGATCCGGGCGATGTGGACGATGTTCGCGCTCATGCCCACGCGGCCGTTCCGCAACACCATGTTCAGGTAGTCGCCGGCGCTCCGGATCGCGGCTTGAGCCCCGCCTCGATTCGCCCAGTTCAGTGCCGCCTCCAGGGTGTACACGACCAGGATGTCGAGGACATCGTGGTCCTGAGCTGCCGGAACTCGAGCCGGCGGATCGACGGTCGCCGCACCGGCCCGACCTGGCGCCACGGGCAGCGCACGCAGGTCGGCAGAGCCACCCACCGGGCAGAACGCCTCCGGCACTTGCCCGGGCACGCCGTATCCACCAGACATTCGACCGCGGCCGTCCGACTGTGAGCTGATCCGATACCTTGCCCCGCCAGGTTCGCCGAACCAGCCCACGAGTCGGCCGCCTTCGAGCGTCAGCACAACGCTGTCGTAGCCCGCTTCCGGCAGACCGCCGGACCACATCAGATCGCCGCCGCCACGATCCTCGAACACGCTGAGTTCCGCGACCAGCACCCGGCCGTCCGGCGTCGGCAGTTCCAGCCGGGGCGGCGCGCTACGAAGCAGGTCCAGATCGACCTGCGCGGCGAACCGGGGGAGGTCCAGCGTCTCGTCCGGAGCACCGAGGGTTGCGGGCTGAGTCGCCTGTGGAATCAGGCTCAGCAGGCGCTGGCCCTGGAGGGGCGCCGCCATGAACGCCAACACCGCTCCCGCCAGCAGTCCACCGACCTTCCGTCCACCGCACATCGAGTTACAGAAAGCTGATCGCACGACTTGCCCCCTCGGCGCAACCTCGTTGGCCCAATCTACGCTCCAAGCCACTGTTCGCATCCCGACACTACTCGTGTCGGCCTGTCCTCCGCCCTCGGCCCCCTCCCGGCAGGCGCCCGAGTAGCCTGAGTACACTCGGCCCAGTTCCGGCACCCGGCGCCGTGATACCCTGCCTCGCATGAGAACCCAGACGATTCTTGCCGGCGCAGCCCTGCTCTGCGCCACCGCATCTTCCGCCCCGGCAGCCGACGTTGCCACGTCGGCCGAGGGCGTCCGGCCGCTTCTGGTCGGTAGCGCCGTACCAGACGTTGTACTTCCCACCGCCGACGGCGGTGAGGTCAATCTGCTCATCGAGGCGCAAGCCAAGCCGACGATCCTGATCTTCTACCGCGGCGGCTGGTGACCGTACTGCAATACGCAACTGGGTCAGTTGCAAGAAATCGAGCAGGATCTGATCAACCTCGGCTACCAGTTGTTCGCTATCTCACCCGATATAGCGGACCAACTACAGGCCACCGTCGACAAGAACGAGCTGAAGTACCGGCTGCTCTCCGACCGGGGCATGAAGGCCACGCAGGCCTTCGGCATCGCCTTTCACAACGAGGAGATGGTCCGGGCCTACAGGGAGTCCTACCGGCTCGACCTCGCGGAGTACGCGGGCGACGATCACCACATGCTGCCGGTACCTGCCGTCTTCGTGCTGGATACCGAGGGCCGGATCGCCTTCCACTACGTGAATCCGGACTACAGGGTGCGGCTGCCGGAAACCGTGCTGCTCGAGGCCGCCAGGGCGGCAGTCCAGTAGGGGCCACGGCGGATCGGAGTTCAGCCCCGGCCTGGGCCGGGAAGTAACACGAGCGCAGTGGATTCCAACCGGCAGGCGCTGGCGCGCAACGATCCAGCGGTCTGGGCGGCGATCGTCGGTGAGGAGGATCGGGAGCGGCACGGCGTGGAGCTGATTCCGTCGGAGAACTACACCTACCCCGAGGTGTTCGCCGCCAACGGGTCGGTGCTGACCAACAAGTACGCCGAGGGCTACCCCGGCCGCCGCTACTACGGCGGGCAGGAGTTCACGGACGCGGTCGAACGGCTTGCGATCGAGCGCGCCTGCCGGGTGTTCCGGGCCGAGCACGCGAACGTGCAGGCGTTGTCCGGCTCGCCGATGAACCAGGCGGCCTACTTCGCGTTCCTCGACCCCGGTGACACGGTGCTGGCGATGGACCTGTCGCATGGAGGCCATCTGACCCACGGCGCGCCCGTGTCCCACATGGGCAGGGTCTTCAACTTCATTCGCTACAAGACCGATCCGGACAACGCCGGCGCGATCGACTTCAACGCCATGCTCGCCCAGGCCCGCGAGCACCGGCCGAAGATGATCCTCTGCGGCTACTCGTCCTATCCGCGGGACTACGACTACCGCGAGTTCAAGCGGATCGCGGACGACGTCGGCGCGCTCACCATGGCCGACGTGTCGCACATCGGCGGCCTGATCGCAGGCAACGCGATGTCCAACCCGCTGGACCACGGTTTCGACGTGATGACCACAACCGGCCACAAGACCCTGCGCGGTCCGCGCAGCGGCCTGATCCTGTGCCCTGCCGAGCACCGCCGGAAGATCGACAAGGCGGTGTTCCCGGGCCTCCAGGGCGGACCGCACATGAACGCCGTGGCGGCGCTGGCGATCACCCTCGGTAAGGCGCTCGAGCCCGAGTTCGCGATCTACGCCCGGCAGGTACTGGCCAACGCGAAGGTGCTGGCCGAGGAATTGATCAACCGGGGCGCCGAACTGGTGACGGGCGGCACCGACAACCACATGATGGTTCTCGACACCCAGAAGAGTTACGGCATCGACGGACGCGTCGCCGAGGAAACCCTCGACAAGGTCTCGATCACCGTGAACAAGCAACTGATCCCCGACGACCCCCGGCCGCCGCTCAGGCCGAGCGGCATCCGCCTCGGAAGCCCCGCGGCGACCACCCGGGGCATGGAAGAAGCCGAGATGAAGCTGCTCGCCGAGTGGATCGTTGACGCGCTGAGGCGGCACGGCGACGACGAGCGTCTGGACGCCATGCGGCAAGACATCGAGAGATTCTGCCTGCGCTTCCCGGTACCCGGCGTTTCAGGCGTCTGCTGATCGCTGGGGGACGGCGGCAGAACAGAACCGACGGAACGGAGACAGGAACGACGAAATGCCCCAGGAACCCACCTACGAAGCGATTCGCTACGACACAGACGACGGCGTGCTGGTGATGACGCTGAACCGTCCCGAGCGCCTGAACGCGTTCAACGGCCAGATGATGCGGGAGATGATCGACGCTCTCGAACGCGCCGACGGAGACGATTCGGTACGCGCCGTCGTCGTCACCGGAGAGGGCCGCGGCTTCTGCGCCGGCGCCGATCTGTCCTCCGGCGGGGAAACCTTCTCCCATCCGGGGGCGAACATCGACACCTACCGTGACGGCGGCGGCGTTCTGGCGCTGGCGATCTACAAGGTGCGCAAGCCGGTCATTGCCGCCATCAACGGCCCCGCGGTCGGCATAGGGATCACGATGACCCTGCCGATGGACATCCGGCTGGCCTCGACCGAGGCGCGGATGGGCTTCGTCTTCGTCCGCCGCGGCATGGTGCCCGAGGCCTGCAGCAGCTACTTCCTGCCCCGCCTGGTGGGCATGGGTCGAGCCTCCGAGTGGGCGCTGACCGGCCGGGTCTTCCCCGCCGCCGAGGCGCTCGAAGCCGGTCTCGTCAGCCGTGTCCTGCCGCCTGAGGAGCTGGTCCCGGCGGCGCGCGAACTGGCAGCCGAGATCGCCGCCAACACATCGCCGGTATCGGTAGCTCTCACCCGGCACATGCTGTGGAAAGGGCTCGACGCCGACTCGCCGATGGCCGCGCACCGGGTCGAGTCGAAGGGCATCTACACGCGCGGCAGGAGCAATGACGCGAGAGAGGGCGTCACCTCCTTCCTCGAGAAGCGCCCGGCCGAGTTTCCGATGAAGGTCAGTTCCGACATGCCGCCCTACTTCCCGTGGTGGGAGGACGAACCCTTCCAAGAGTGAGCGCGGCAAGACGCAACGACGTGTGTAGCGCCGCGCTCACTCCTGGAGAGGTGGGGGCTGCGGCCAAACTCCGATCCGCAAGGAGAGGCGTTTGGCGGCGCTAGAGTCCGAGCGCAGCGGATCGCGGCCCGCCCCCCGTCGCGGGGCGATGGCGTCCTGGTGTCTCTACGACTGGGCCAACTCCGCCTTCACCACCCTGGTGGTGACCTTCGTCTACGCCACCTACTTCACCCAGACGTTCACCGAGGACGCGGACCGGGGCACAGCGCTGTGGTCACGCGGGATCACGATCAGTTCCCTGATCATCGCCCTGATCGCACCGGTCCTGGGGGCGATGGCGGACCGCTCGGGCCTTCGCCGCCGCTTCCTGATCGCCGCCACCCTGGTCTCGGCCGGGGCCACCGCCTGGCTGACCTTCATCGTCCCGGGAAGCGGCAACGCCGTTGTGGCGGCACTAGCGCTGTTCGTGATCGCGAACGTCGGTTTCGAGGTCGGCATGGTGTTCTACAACTCCTTCCTCCCCCAATTGTCGACGCCCCGGACGATCGGACGGATCTCGGGCTACGCCTGGGGGCTCGGCTACGCCGGCGGCCTGGTCTGCCTGGTCGTCGCGCTGCTTGGGCTGATCGGTCTCGGCGAGGGCGCGCCATGGCTTCCGCTCAGCACGGAGGACGGCTTCAACATCCGCGCCTCGAACCTGCTGGTAGGGGTTTGGTTCCTGCTCTTCAGCCTGCCGGCGCTCATCCTGCTGCGCGATGAAGTGACACCGCGCGCCGGAAGGTCGGCCGGCAGCACGGTCGCGTCCGTTCGCGCGACCTTCCGGGATCTCCGCCGCACCCTGACCCGGATCCGTGACTTCAAGGACATTGTCCGCTTCCTGGTCGCGCGCCTGATCTACAACGACGGCCTGATCACCGTGTTCGCCTTCGGCGGCGTCTACGCCGCGGGCACCTTCGGCATGGACACGGCGGAGGTCATCGTGTTCGGCATCGCGCTGAACGTGGCGGCGGGTTTGGGCGCGTTCCTGTTCGGCCTCGTCGACGACCGGGTGGGCGGCCGGATAACCGTGCTGTGGAGCCTGGTCGGCCTGTTCGTCTGCTCCCTGGTCGCGGTGGCGGCGCCGAACCGGACCTGGTTCTGGGCCGCGGCCCTGGTGCTGGGCCTCTTCATGGGCCCCAACCAGTCCGCGAGTCGGTCCCTGATGGGTCGCTTCGCGCCGAAGCGCTACGAGTCCGAGTTCTTCGGCTTCTTCGCCTTCTCGGGCAAGGCGACGGCGTTTCTGGGGCCGCTGCTGCTCGGTCTCATCACCGCCGGCTACGGGCAGCGCGCCGGCATCGCGGTCGTTTTGGTGTTCTTCCTGGTCGGCGGCCTGCTGCTGCTCCGGGTCGATGAGGCGCGCGGCATCGAACGGGCTGGGAACAGCGCATAGTGTCGTCAACAAACGACTCCGAAGCCACGTAGAAGGAGAGGGGAGCGATGGAGGCAGTCACTAGCTGGTGGGGCTCGCTGGAGGGGGCGTACCGCGTCTTCTACGCGCTCGGCATCGTCTCCGCCCTCGCCCTCCTGATTCAGGTGGTCCTCACCGTCTTCGGCCTCGACGATCTGCTCGACGCCGCCGACGGCGAAGGCACTTCCCTGCTCTCGATGCGTACCGTCAGCGGCTTCCTGGCCGGCTTCGGCTGGACCGGGGTCGTGTTGATGCGGGCCGGCTACTCGACCGTGGCCGCGTCGATCGGCGGCACCGTCGTCGGTCTCCTCTTTGCCGGCATCCTGTTCCTGATCATGCGCGTCATGATGAGCCTGCGCCACAGCGGCACGGTCGACTACCGGAACGCGGTCGGCGTGGCCGGCAAGGTCTACGCGCCGATCGGCGCCAATCTAGAGAAGCCCGGCCAGGTCGAAGTGCTGGTCCAGGGCAGGCTGCGGACGGTCGCCGCGATGACGCGCCACGGAACCGACCTGCCCACCCTGACCGGCATCCGCGTGGTCGACATCCTCGATCCAAACACCCTGCTGGTCGCGCCTCTGGCGGCCGACGACCCGCAAGACAAGAGCTAGCCAGTAACCAGGAGAATCAAAACGTGGATCTGATCATCCTCATCCTGTCCGCCCTGGCGGCGGTCCTCATCCTCATGTTCTCGCTTTCGAGCCGCTACCGGCGCTGCCCGTCGGACCGCATCCTCGTGGTCTACGGCAAGATCGGCGGCACCGGTTCGGCGAAGTGCTACCACGGTGGCGCCGCCTTCATCATTCCGATGCTGCAGGCGCACCAGTTCCTCGATCTCGAGCCGATGACGATGGACATCAACCTCACCGGCGCGCTCTCCAAGCAGAACATCCGGGTCAACTGCCCGTCGACCTTCACGGTCGGCATCTCGACCGAGCCCGGGGTGATGGAGAACGCCGCCGAGCGGGTGCTGGGCATGCAGATGGAGCGCATCTCCGCGCTCGCGCGCGACATCATCTTCGGCCAGATGCGGGTCGTCCTGGCGACCATGCCGATCGAGGAGATCAACGCCGACCGCGACAAGCTGATCGAGAACATCTCGAACGGCGTCGAGGTCGAGCTGAAGAAGGTCGGCCTGCGGCTGATCAACGTGAACATCCAGGACATCACGGACGAGTCCGGCTACATCGACGCGCTCGGCAAGGAGGCCGCCGCGCGGGCGATCAACGAGGCGATCGTCAAGGTCGCCGAGAAGGAGCGCGACGGCGCGGTCGGCGCCGCGGCCGCGGAGCGCGACCGCCGCATTCAGGTCGCCCGGTCCCTGGCGACGGCTCAGGAGGGTGAGAACGAATCCGCGGTGCGGGTGGCCCAGTCCGGCTCCAGTCGCAGAAAGGAAGAGGCTGAGGCCGAGCGCAATGCGTCCGCCGCCGAGAAGGTCAAGGCGGCGCAGGCGCTGCAGGAGGCATACGCGGCGGAGGAAGCGTCCGAGGTCACCCGCGCCAGCCGCGAACAGGCCACACAGCGCGCCGACATCGTCGTGCCCGCCGAGATCAAGAAGGAAGAGATGGCCACCCTGGCCGAGGCCGAGGCGGAACGCAACCGTCGCCTGAAGAAGGGCGAGGCGGACGGCATCCGCTCCCTGACGGAGGCCGATGCGGACCGCATCCTGCGCCTGAAGGAAGGCGAGGCCGGCGGTCTGCGCGCGCTGATGGAGGCCGAAGCCGCCGGTATCGAGGCCATCCTGAACAAGAAGGCCCAGGGCTTCGACCACATCGTGGAAGCGATCGGCGGCGCCGAGAACGCGGCCCTGCTGCTGGTTACCGAGCAGCTCCCGAAGCTGGTCGAGGAGCAGGTCAAGGCGATCGCCGGACTGAAGATCGACAACGTGACCGTCTGGGACGCCGGCCGCGGCGAGAACGGCAAGACCGCCACCGCGGACTTCATCTCCGGCCTCGTCGGCGCCCTGCCGCCGCTGCATGAGTTGACGAAGAACGTCGGCATCAAGCTGCCCGAGTACCTGGGCAGCCGCGACGAGGGCGAAGCGGCGCCGGCTGCGGAGGAACCGCCCGCCGATCCGGCTCCCTGAACCGATCTCCCTCAGACCTGGAAACGCGGGCCTCCCGCCCGCATCCGGCGCTTGGCGCCGGCTTCCGCCTACGTGATGTCGCGCAGCGTCAGGCCCTGACTCTTGAGATAGGGCAACAGGCCCTTCTTGTCGATCGATCGAAGGGCGCGCGTCGACACCTTGAGCTTGATCGTCCGCTTGAGTTCGGGCACGTACAGCCGCTTGGCCTGAACGTTCGGCCGCTGCCACTTGTTCGTGACGTTGTGCGCGTGGGAGATGTTATGGCCGCTGAGCGGCTTCTTGCCGGTGAGCTGGCAGATTCTGGGCATGTCGACTCCATCGGCCCCGGTGGCCCGCTTCGGGCGCCGTGGCGGTCTCGTTGGGCGCGCGATCATAGCAGCGAATGCGCTCCCCGTCGCCAAGGGAACCCGGCTCGGCTGCTACGCTCACACAACCACATCCTGACGACAAGGGAGGCCCACCGTGAACGAACTGGTCTACCGCTTCCTCCGCAACGATCTCTCCCGCCGGGGCTTCATCCAGGCCCTGACCGCGCTCGGTCTGACCGGCACGATGGCCGAGTCCACGGCCAACGCGGCGGCAGCCGCGGCGAACGCCGACGCGGACTCGGGCAGCCGCCAGGCCCACGGAACCGGCGGCGAGCTGATGGTCGAGCAGATGGCCGCGGCCGGCGTCCGTTTCCTGTTCACGAACCCCGGCTCGTTCGAGGTCGGCTTCTTCGACGCCTTCCTGGACCGCCCCGGCATGCAGCTCATCATGGGGCTGCACGAAGGCATCGTCATCTCGATGGCCGACGGCTACCACAAGGCGTCCGGCGAGCCCGCCCTGGTCAACGTCCACGTGATCGCAGGCACCGCCCAGTCCGCCGGCCAGCTCTACAACTCGAGCCGGGACGGCTCCGCCCTGATCGTGACCGCCGGCCTGCTCGACAACGAGATGCAGGACGACAACCTGCTGCTGGCGCCCAGGCCCGGCTTCGACCAGAAAGACGTGAACCGGCAGTTCACGAAGATGTCCTGGGAGACCCGCGACCCCGAGTCGATCCCGGTGATGCTCCGCCGCGCCTTCAAGGTGGCGACGACCGCTCCCGGCGGCCCGACCTACCTGGCCCTGGCCAACCACGCCCTGGAGGCCAAGGGCGTCAGCGCCACGATCCACGACCGGGCCTCCTTCATCATCCCGGACGACATCCCCGCCCGCGATGAGGACATCGAGGCGGTGGCGCGCACGCTGATCGAGGCCAAGGCCCCGATCATCCACGTCGGCGACGAGGTCAGCAAGGCCGGCGCCCAGCAGGCGGTGCTGGAACTCGCCGAACTGCTGCAGGTACCCGTGGGTGACGTGAACTGGCCGTTCCACAGCTTCCCGCGCATGCATCCGCTGTACGCCGGCGGCTACAGCAGCCGCGACCGCGATTTCGTGCTCCGCATCGGCGTCGGCGACATCGGCGGCACCGCCGCCGCCGGCCCCGACGCCGAGGGTTCGCAGAGCGCCTGGATCGGCCTGAACACGGCGGCGATCGGCGGCGACCGGCCGTTCGGCCGCGCCCTGGTCGCGAACACGAAGCTGGCCGCCGAAGCCCTGGTGGAAGCGGTCGAATCGCTGACCACGGAAGAGCGCAGGCAGAAGATCCGTGCCTCGCGCCCGGATCCCGCGCGCAAGCCGCCCCAGCTCGACCAGGCGAACCTCGGCCGCAGTCCGATTCACGCCGACGAACTCGGCCATGTGCTCGAAGCCGAGCTCGACCCCAACGCGATCATCGTCAGCGAGAACCTCAGCGGTTCGAACCAGTTCTTCTCCACCGGCCACCGCGACAACGAGAAGACCTGGCTCGCCACCTCCGGCGCCGGCCTCGGCTGGGGCATCGGCGCCGCCACCGGCGCCAAGCTCGGCCAGCCCGACCGTCAGGTTGTCTGCAACATCGGCGACGGCTCGGTGATGTACAGCGCCTCCGGCTTCTGGACCCAGGCCCGCTACGGCGTGCCGGTCCTGACCGTGGTCACGAACAACCGGAACTACCAGACCGTCCGCCTCGCCTACGCCCGCTACGACGGCAAGATGAAGGAGGCGAACCGGTACACCGGCATGCACCTCGGCGATCCCGACATCGACTTCGCCGGTCTCGCCAGAAGCCAGGGCGTCGACGGCGTGACCGTCGAGTCGGCGGCCGACCTCAGGCCCGCAATCCGCCGCGGCATCGAGGCCACGCGCGCCGGCGAGCCCTTCCTCGTCGACGTGGTCGTTGACCGCAAGGGCGACGGCGGCGACTCCACCTGGCACCAGGAGTTCCGGCTTGCCGACCAGCGGACGAAGTCTGTGTAAGGGACCGCAGGCCGCCGCACTTCTGCTCTGCCTCGGCGCTCTGCACCCGGCGGTCGCCCAGCAGAGCACCAGCCCGCGGCCGACGCTGGAGGCACTCCGGATCGACGCTCCGATCCGCGTCGACGGCGTGCTCGACGAGGCCGCCTGGCAGCAGGCGCCCGTAGCCTCCGGCTTCACCGCCCGCGAGCCTGAAGACGACCGCCCGGCCGCCCAACAGACCGAGTTCTCCGTGGTCTACACGGACACCGTTCTCTACTTCGGGATCCGTGCCCACGACTCGGAACCGGGGGCGATCGTCGCGAAGGAACTGCAGCGCGACTCGGATCACGGGCGCAACGATGACTCGCTGGCCATCGTGCTCGACACCTTCCACGATCAGCGCAACAGCGTCACCTTCGAGATCAACCCGCTTGGCGCCCGCACCGACTCGCTGGTCACCGACGAGGGCAAGGACCAGAACATCGAGTGGAACGGGGTCTGGACAGCGGCGGCCAGGCGAACGACAGAGGGTTGGCAGGCCGAGGTCGCGATCCCCTTCTCGACCCTGCGCTTCGACCCCGGGCAGGGCGCCTGGGGGCTGAATGTTCGCCGGGTCGTGCGCCGGACGAACGAAGAAAGCTACTGGGCGCCGATCGGGCGCGAGATCGGCCCACGCGCCGTCAGCCGCCTGTATGCGGCGCATTGGGTCTCGCTCGCCGGCGACCTCACCGGCATCTCGGGGGTGAAGCCGGGCCGACGCCTCGACGTCAAGCCCTTCGTTCTGGCCTCCGCCGCGCAGCAGCCTCTCGATCAGGCAGACGAGACGGTCGACGACATCGACGGTGGAATCGACCTGAAGTGGGGCCTGACCAGATCGTTGACCCTGGATCTCACCTACAACACGGACTTCGCGCAGGTGGAGGTCGACGAGCAGCAGGTCAACCTCACCCGCTTCTCGCTCTTCTTTCCCGAGAAGAGGGAGTTCTTCCTGGAGAACGCGGGCATCTTCGAGTTCGGTCCGCCGAGTCCTGGAGGCATGCAGCCTCCGCTGATGAAGGCCTTCTTCTCGAGGCGCATCGGACTCGATGGCGGCGAAGAGGTTCCCATCGATCTTGGCGCCCGTCTCACCGGCCGGGCCGGCGCCTGGAACCTCGGCCTGCTGACCGTAGGGACCGGGGCCGCCGCGGCGGGGAACCGGCCCGCGGCCGCCGACACCCAGCACAGCGTCGTCCGGCTCAAACGCGATCTCGGGCAGCGTTCCAGTGTCGGCATGATCTACACCCAACTCGACCCGCGCGGTGGCGGGACGAACCGGCTCTACGGCGTCGACCTCGACTACAAGCCGAACCGGCAGTCCGCCTTCTACCTGTTCGGGGCCGCCAGCGAGGACCAGGGGCGAAGCGGAGACGCCGGCGCCTTCGGCAGCGGATACGCCTACACGGCGCGCAGCGTACGCGCCAACGTCGATCTGATGGAGTCCCAGGGCGACTTCGATCCCGGCGCCGGCTTTCTCCTGCGGCGGGACTTCCGCCGCTACAACCCGAGGCTGCGCTGGGAACCGCGGATCAACCGCGGCGTCGTCCGCAGCATCACGTTCGAGGCCGAACTCGACTACTTCGAGCGGGAGAGCCTGGGCCGGTTGGAGAGCCGCAAGCTCCTCCTGGCGCCCATCGGCATGCGCACTACCGGCGACGACCGCTTTCGCCTGGCCTTTGTCGACGAAGTGGAGCAACTCTTCGAGCCCTTCGTGATCCGCCCCGGAATCGTGATCCCGGCGGGCCTTTATCGCTTCAACTCGATCTTCCTGCGGGGCTTCTCCAACCAGGGACGGCGGTTCGCCTGGCGCGGCAACATCAACGTCGGTGAGTTCATGAGCGGCGATCGCCGCAGCTTCGCGCTGTCGAACTTCGTCCGCCTCTCACGCCATCTGCTGACCGAGTTCTCGTGGAACTACAACGACGTCGTGTTGCCGCAGGGCGAGTTCACCGCCACCATCTACACCGTCCGCCTCGACGCCGCTTTCAGCCCCGACCTGCGCCTCAATACGCTCGCCCAGTACAACGACGCGGCCCAGTTGGCCGGCATCAACGTGCGCTTCAACTGGATCTACAAGCCCGGCGCCAACCTCTTCGTCGTCTACAACCACAACTGGGACGCTCCGACCTTCACCGCCAGGGAGACAGCCCGCCGCGAGCTGATCGTCAAGTTCAACTATCTATGGCAGCCTTGAAGGTGGAGAGCACGTCGGAACATCAGGTTTCTGCATCATGCCATCAAGAGGTAGCCTGTTGTCGGCCAAGCGAATGAGCCACGACGCCCGCACCGACCAAGCTCCTTCTACTGTGGCGGCGTTTGCTGTCTCGGTGGTCGTCCTCGTCCTACTCAACCCTCTTCCAGCTCATGGATGCAGCTGCTTGGAGCTCGAAGATTGGGGATTTCTCGGCCCCCAGAACGGTCACCTGCCGGCCAATGCCGCTGGCGTCTTGTGGTTCAAGCCCTTCGACCGCTTCCGACCACAACCGCCCCCTTCCGAAAGCAGTGTCGCGGGCCGAATCACCGTCGAGAAACTGGTGCAAGACCGGTTCGAGAGCTTGCCGCCGATCGCTCGGAAAGCTGACGGGTTTCGCGGCATCTTCGTCGTTGCACCTCGAGAGGGCCTGATCGTCGGCGCGACGTATCGATTCACCGACAACGGGTCGATGCTGACCGACGATCCACACTGGGCGTCGGTCAGGGAACGCGGCAGCGGCCCCTACCGTCAGATCCAAGTCATCGTAGACGCCGACGAACTTCCAGCCAACGCACAGCTCACGCTGGAAAACGGGGCCGCACCCGAGATGCCGATTTTCATCGCCGAGGGCGACTTGTGCGGCATGTCGGGACAGCACCAGCCACTCGCTCCGATCGCAACCCGTCTGCCCTCGAACGCGCAGAAGTGGCAAGACCGCCTGCTCTTCCGCACGCTGGTCGATGGTGAACCGTGGGCGGGTGCCGGCAGCAGCTGCTCTGTCTTTCCGAGTGGACGCAGTTGGCGCCAGGTCGGGCAAGACATCATCTACGGAACGTGCCCTGACCCCGATGTCCGCGGAGCGGTGCCGCTTGCCTGGCGCGGGCCGGGAGGTCCGATGCGCCTATTGCCACCAGCGAGGCACACCGTGCAGATGGAGGCTTTCCTGCCCGGCACCGACATCGTGCTGGAAAGTGGAACTCTGGCGGTGGACTTGAGCTGCCCCGGTCCCATGAAGGAGTAACTCGCGGCGGACAGTGAGGCTGCGCACCCGGTTCCTGGGCCGCAAGCTACCAGCCGTGCACGCATCACCGATGAGTGCGGTTTCTAGGTGAGAGCCTCGTCTGAGCATAAGGGAGGACACAAACGGATGCGGGAGGAATGCCCCAGGCGCCCGCTTCACTGCAGGGCTGGCTACGCCGAACTTCAGAAACCGGTGGGGAACCCCTTGTTGACGAAGATCCGGGAGTCTGGTTCGCCCGACGCCCCCGAAGGGCTGATGCGCTGCTCCTATTGCGGGTGCGTGTACGAGCGAAGGCGTGGGTGGTCGTATGGGGCTGGTACGACGGCATGGACGGCCCCGGCTGGTACCCCCGCGCCTAACCCCCCTCGATCCAGAGTTCAAACCGACGGACTACCCGTGCCCCATCGGTCGTAGAATCGCGGGATGACACGTCTATCCCTGCGCTCCAGCCTTCGGTTCCAACTCTCCGCCGGCTTGCTCCTGGCACTCGCCGCCGTCCCGGCCCTGGCCGCCGACGACGAGGAGAAGTGGGACGTCAACGACCCGCCCGGGGAGGAGTACGAGTTCGAGCTCGATGTGACCGAGGGCACCTGGATGAGTCTCGATCTGTCGCCGGACGGCGAGCGGATCGTCTTCGACCTCCTGGGCGACCTGTACCTGCTGCCGATCGGGGGCGGCGACGCGGAGGCGCTGACCAACGGGATGGCGTGGGACATGATGCCCCGCTTCAGTCCGGACGGTTCCGAGATCGCATTCATCAGCGACCGCAGCGGCGGCGACAACGCCTGGACGATCCCGACCGCGGGCGGCGAGCCGCGCCAGATCAGCCGCGAGGACTTCCGGCTCGTCAACAACCCCGTCTGGAGCCCCGACGGGCGCTTCATCGCGGCCCGCAAGCACTTCGTGTCGACGCGGTCGCTCGGCAGCGGCGAGATCTGGCTCTACCACGCGAGCGGCGAGGGCGGCGGTCTGCAACTGAACGAGAAGCCGAACGACCAGAAGGACCTCGGCGAACCGGCCTTCTCGCCCGATGGGCAATACGTCTACTTCAGCCAGGACACGACGCCGGGCGGATTCTTCGAGTACGGCAAGAACTCGGCTGAGGGCATCTACTCGATCCGCCGCATCGACCGCGAGACCGGCGAGATCGAGAACGTGATCGCAGGGCCCGGCGGCGCGGTGCGGCCGACCCCGTCGCCGGATGGGAAGTACCTCGCCTTCGTGCGCCGGATCCGCTTCCAGAGCCACCTGTTCCTGCACGATCTGCAGAGCGGCGAGAACACCCCCATCTACGATGCCCTCGACCGCGACATGCAGGAGATCTGGGCCGTCCACGGCGTCTACCCCACCATGGCCTGGACGCCGGACAGCGCCGGAATCGTTTTCTGGGCGCAGGGCGGCCTGCATCGGATCGACATCGAGACGCGCGAGACCCAACCGATTCCCTTCCGCGTCCGCGCCACCCACCGGATGAAGGAAGCGCTCGCTTTCGACTTCGAGGCCGCGCCGGAGGCCTTCCGCACCAAGATGCTGCGCTGGATCCAGGTGTCACCCGACGGCGACCAGGTCGTCTTCCAGACGCTGGGCCGGTTGTGGACGCGCAGCCGCGATCCCGAAACCGGGGAGATCGGCGAGGCGCAGCGGCTGACGACCCAGGACGACCACTTCGAGTTCTACCCGTCCTACTCCCGCGACGGGCAACAGGTCGTCTATGTGAGCTGGCACGACGACGACCTCGGCGCGGTGCGTATCGCCCGCGCCTCGGGAGGCGAGGGGCGCGCGATCACGCCCGAGCCCGGCCACTACCTGGAACCCGTGTTGTCACCCGACGGCGGCACGGTCGTCTACCGCAAGACCCGCGGCGGCGGCGCCCGCAGCCCCCTGTGGTCGAAGGACCCGGGCCTGTACCGTACCTCTGCCGGCGGCCGGACCGCGCCGGTGCGGATCGCGCGCGGTGGCGCCAGCCCCCACTTCGGCGCCGACTCCGGGCGCGTCTACTTCACCGCCACGGAAAGTTGGGACCGGCAGGTGCTCCGCAGCCTGCCGCTCCTGAGCTCAGGCGAGGCCGAAGCCCGTGACCATGCCGGCAGCAAGGTCGCCACCGAGATGCGCGTCTCGCCCGACGGCCGCTGGCTGGCGTTCGCGGAGCGCTTCGACGCCCATGTCGTGCCGTTCACCCCGGCATCGAGGACGATCGAGATCGGCCCCAAGACGCCCGGCCTGCCGGTGCGCAACGTCTCCACCGACGACGGCACCGACCTGCACTTCTCCGGCGACAGCTCAACGCTCTACTGGTCGCTGGGACCGGAGCTGTTCGAGCGGCGGCTGGAGGAAGCCTTCGCGCCGGCGGATCCGGAGGCGGACGAGGACGGCGAGGAGACCGCGGACGACGGCGACGACGACACGGAGGCCGAGCCTCCCCCAGCAGGCATCGACCTCGGCTTCGAAGTGAACACCCAGCGGCCGACCGGAAAGATCGCGATCACCGGCGCGCGGCTGATCACGATGGCCGGCGCCGACGGGATGGAGGTCATCCGCCGCGGCGCCGTCGTCGTGGACGGTGACCGGATCGCGGCGATCGGCCCGTCGCGGCAGGTCGACGTGCCCGCTGACGCCATCGTCATCGACGGCTCAGGTCTGACGGTGATGCCGGGCCTGATCGACGTCCACTGGCACGGCTCGCCGGGCAGCGCGGAGATCACGCCGCAGCAGATCCCCGACTTCTACGCCGCGCTCGCCTTCGGCGTCACCACCGTCCACAACCCCTCGACCGACACCAGCACCTTCTTCGCCGCCAGCGAGATGCAGCGCGCCGGCGAGATCACAGCCCCGCGGCTGTTTGCCACCGGCACGATCCTCTACGGCGCCATGGGCGCCTTCCGGGCGATCGTCGAGACCCCGGACGACGCGGTCCAGCACCTGCGCCGGCTGCAGAAGGCCGGCGCCTTCAGCGTCAAGAGCTACAACCAGCCGCGCCGCGACCAGCGCCAGAAGATCGTCGCGGCCGCCCGGGAGCTCGGCATGCTGGTCGTCAACGAAGGCGGCGCCCTGTTCCAGCACAACATGACGATGGTCGCCGACGGCCACACCGGCATCGAGCACTCGCTCTCCGTGGGCGCGATCTACGACGACGTGATCCAGTTCTGGGGCAACAGCCGGGTCGGCAACACGCCCACCCTCGGCGTCGCCTACGGCGGCATCCAGGGCGAGGACTACTGGTACCAGCACACCGACGTCTGGGCCAACGAGCGGCTCCTGAACTACGTCCCGCGCGAACAGATCGATGCCCGCGCCCGCCGCCGGCAGATGGCGCCCGAAGGCGAGTACAACCACATCCTCACCGCTCGAGTGGTGGCGGCGCTCGACCGCGCCGGCGTACCCATCCAGCTCGGCGCCCACGGCCAGCGCGAGGGCCTGGCGGCCCACTGGGAGATGTGGATGTTCGAGCAGGGCGGCATGACCCCGCACCACGCGCTCAGAGCCGCCACGATCAACGGCGCCCGCTACATCGGCATGGACGCCGACCTCGGCTCGCTCGAGGCCGGCAAGCTCGCCGACCTGATCGTCCTGGAGCAGAACCCGCTCGAGAATCTGCGCAGCTCGGAAATCGTCCGCTACGTGATGGTCGGCGGCCGCATCTTCGATGCCGTGTCGATGAACGAGATAGCGGGCGAGAAGCAGCAGCGGAAGCCGTTCTGGTTCCAGCGCTGAGGCTGGCGCGCCACGGCCTTCGTCGCCGCCGCGCCCAAGGACTGGCACAGGAACAGGAGCAATCGCCTACGCACGGCGATCTTCATCTCGGCCATAGTAGGGGTGGGCAGTGCGGCAGGGTCTCGAGCCCGGGCGAACGGTCGTTCAGTGTCATCGGCTGGCGGTCCACCATCAGGCGGACGTGGGGCTTGCCGGCCGGCTCGCAGCACCACAGCTGTGCCTCGGCGTTGGACGCAAAGGCTAAGGGTCTGCCAGCGCCTCCAGACACTGAAGCCACGCGTCGAACCGAGCGCATTCGAGCCGGATGGTGGCCAATCCGATCCTGCCTGCTACGCGCGGGCCATGTACTTCCTTCCGAAAACGGGGCAGAGCCTTCAGGATCCGCTTGCTCGGCGCTGTGTCCGCGCTGTCGTTGATGTGCTCCGGCGAAGCGAACTGGGCGCGTACACTGCGAAGCTCCGCCACGGAGGCTTCGTTCGCGTCGGGAACGGACTGGAACGCCTCCGGCCGCGAGAACAGCAGACCCTCGAACTCATGCATTTGGACGTACGGGATCACGCGGTCAAGCCGCGCACGAGGACCGAGTTGGCCTCGCAGTTCCTCTCTCAAGTCGCTCACGAGCCCGTCCACGGTCCTGACCTTCTTGCCACGAAACCCGTAGAAGTCGACCAAAGACGTGACGGCATCGAAGTTGTACGACAAGAGCCTCATGTCGGCGACAAGTCCCGCTTTGGAGACATTGCCGCCCTTCCACCGATTGCGGGCACTGCCCACCAGAACTGCCGTCGCATCGACCCCTAGCGCCAACAAGTGGCCCTTAAGCACATCCCTGACGAACTCCTCCTCGGTCCGGCCCTCCACCGAGATGGCGAGCCGGATCACGGACGACCGCCGAGGAGGTTCTTCTGCCACAACTCACCGGGTGTGAAGTTCTCGTCGAGCCAGACTCGATAGTCCTCCGAGGCCAGCTTGCGAGCCTCCGTTCGGCCGTCACGCAGCTCTAGTACGAAGATCTCCTCAAGATCGAAGACGTCTACGAGCAAGGGCGACTGGGTGGCGACGATGATCTGCCGTTCCTCCGAGAGGGACCTGATCATCCCACCCACCAAGGTGATCGCGGCGGGATGGAGCCCCAGCTCCGGCTCGTCCAGGAGCAGCACGTTCGGCAGCATCTCCGCCGGCAGATTCAACAGAGTCACCAAGGCGAAAAACCTCAACGACCCATCCGAAGTTAGGTGCGCTCCGAAGGTCTTGTCCGTCCCCTTGGCCTTCCAGCGCAGAGCCACGTTCCCGAAGCTCTCCTCAAGTTCAAAGCGGTCGAAGCCGGGCAGGATCCGACCGATCTGCTCGCAGATCAACTCGTACCGTTCAACGTCTTCCCTTTCCAAGCGAAGTAGTACCGCGGAGAGGTTCCCGCCGTGGGAGCGAATGTAGTTGTTGTCGTTCGCGTCCCATTTCTTCTTGAAGTTCGACTCGTCGGAGGTGTCGTGGAACTGATACACCGCACAGTCCCGAAGCAGGTTGACGATGACACGAGCCGTCGTGATATTGATTCCAGGAGCAGCCACTGACTGCGCCGCCCGAACGATTTCAGCCTCTCGATGCCCAGCTTCGAGACACTGCCAACGCGCCTCCGTCGGCTGGTCCTCCCTGTTGAACCGAAAACCCTCCTCGCTGAAGAAGAGCCGATCCGGGTGCGCGTAGCTGAGCGTAAAACGGTAGTCGTTCCTGCCCGCTTCGGTACGAAGCGAGAGTTCGGCTTCCATACGTGGAGTCGTCCGATTGCCTCCGTACAACTGATCGTCCGCCCCGCCATGCTTCTGGACGAACTCGTCGAGCCGCCGTGCCTTGAGCATCCAACTCAGCATCTCGAAGAAGCGAATGAAGTTCGACTTCCCCGCACCATTGGCCCCGATCAGCACCGCAGCGCCAGGCAGGCCGGTCAGTTCGACATCTGCTAGCGAGCGGAATCCGCTCACACGAACCCGCTCGATCGAGCCTTGTGCGGACATCAGACGACCCTCCTTCGAAATTCCCTCGGTTGACAGACCCAACCCCTTGTGGCTCAGGCGTCTTCGTATACAACCTTGCCCTCTCGCAAGGCGGGCTTGATCACAAGTGCGTGGCTGTTCTTGTAGCGCCGCACGTCCGCAGGAGTGACGACCACCGCATCAACGGGGGCCCCGATGCCATGCAGTCTTCGGTAGAGCCTGCCCGAAAGGCCGCGCAGATTCGGATCGTCCTTGACGATCAACAAATCGACGTCACTGTGCGGGCCCATCTCGCCACGCGCCGCCGAGCCGAAGAGAATGATCCGCTCCGGTGCAGCGACCTCTACGACGCGACGGATGATCTCGTCGAGTGTCTCCTGGGTAATCACGCCACGAACCTCTTGGCTGCGAAGCCTACCGCTTGAAACTACGAGTCCATCAACGGGGCGTAGTTGCACGGCATCCGGGACCCTCGAGTTGCAATCCTCCGCTCAGATCCGAGCCAACAGGTCCGTGACAGCTTCCTCCGTCGTCGCGTTGCCGCCCCGGTCGGGGGTTCTGGGGCCGTTCTCCCGGTAGCCCGCAACCAGCTTCTCAATGCGGGCCGCCTCGACGGCCAAACCGACCCGTTCGAGCAGCAGCGCGGCGGCTGAAACAGCGGCGACCGGGTTCGCGATTCCCCGCCCCGCGATGTCGGGTGCACTGCCGTGGACCGGCTCGGCGAGGCAGAAACGCTCACCGCAGTTCGCCGAGCCCACGACGCCGAGCCCGCCGACGAGGGCCGCCCCGGCGTCGCTCAGGATGTCGCCGTAGAGGTTCGGAGCCACGATCACGTCGTAGCGCTCGGGCTCCAGGATGAGCCGGTAGACCATGGAGTCGACGAGCTGCTCCTCGACTTCGATCTCCGGAAAACCGGCCGCGACGCTGAGCGCCGTTTCGCGGAACAGGCCGTCGCTCAGGCGGAGCACGTTCGCCTTGTGGACGACGGTCAGCCGCGCAGGAAGCCCACGCTGGGTGGCCCGTGACGTCGCCAGTTCGCAGGCGAAACGGACGATCCGTTCCGTCGCGGCACGGCTGATCACCCGCTCGGCGATCGCCACCTCGCCCTCGCTCTCCCAATGCTCCCGGCCGGAGTAGAGCCCTTCCGTGTTCTCGCGCACGACGACGGCGTCGACTGCCGGCCAACGGCCGGAACTTCGCCGGATGCGGGCGAGACGCCCGCGTTCCCAGGTCGGAGAGCCGGCGTCGGAGCCGTCCACGCCAGCCATCCCGCGGAGCGGTCGCACGTTCGCGTAGAGGTCGAGGCGCCGCCGCAGTTCCACGATCGGGCTGCGGTATCCGGCCACCGCATGGCTCGGCGACGAAACGGCGCCGAACAGGGCGCCGGCGCAGCTTTCCAGGATCTCCACCGTGGCTTCCGGCAGCGCTCTGCCGGTGCGCTCGAAGGTCTGCCAGCCCATCTCGGCCTCGACCCATTCGATCCGGTCGCCGCAGACCGCGTCGACGACCCGCACCGCCGCGTCCACGACCTCGGGGCCGATCCCGTCGCCGCCGATCCAGGCGAGGCGGACGGGCGCCGCGGCGGAGTCGTCGGCGCTCCCTGCCGCCTGGCCCGACACCCCGGTCCTACCCCGCCGCCAAACGCCGCTTCGTCTGCTCGATCAGACCGCCGGCGGCGATCATCGACCGCACGGCGGGGCTGAACCCGGCGAAGACGAACTGTTGCGGCGCGGATCCGGATGCGGGCGAGACGCCCGCGTTCCCAGGCTCGGACGGCGACTCCTCCCCGCCACCGACACGACGGATCAACGACCTTTCGAGATCGACCTCCACCTCGGCGCCCTCCTCAAGTGCATCGACGGCCTCCGGGCAGACGATCGCGAGCAGGCCGTTGTTGAGCGCGTTGCGGTAGAAGATGCGGCCGAAGCTCCGCGCGATCACAGCGCCGACGCCGGCGTAGCGGAGGCACACCGCGGCCTGCTCGCGGCTTGAGCCGCAGCCCCAGTTCCAACCGGCGACGATCACGTCACCTGAGCGCACCCGGCCGACAAACGTCGGGTCGAGGTCCTCCAGCGCGTGGGGCGCGACCTCTTCCGGCCGGCTCTTCGTGTAGGTGTAGCGGCCGGGAAAGATGACGTCCGTGTTCACATGGTCGCCGTAGCGAAAGACTTGGCCACGGAACGGCCTGCTTACATCGACCGTCGCGATTCCCTCACCGCCGCTCACCCGGTCACCTCGCGCGGATGGACGATCCTTCCCGCAACCGCGCTCGCCGCGACCACCGCGGGCGACGCCAGGTAGATCTCGGCGCCGCGGTCCCCCATCCGGCCCTGGAAGTTCCGGTTCGCGCTGGAGATGCAGACTTCGCCCGGCGCCAGAACGCCGAGGTGGTTGCCCATGCAAGGGCCGCAGCCCGGGGTGCCGAAGACGGCGCCGGCGGCCGCCAGATCGGCCACCCATCCACGCGACAGAGCCTCGCTCCAGACCTCGCTCGAAGCCGGCACGATGACCATCCGGGTCCCTGGAGCGGTGCGCCGCCCCGCCATCACCCGGTGAACCGCGCCAAGATCCTCGAGGCGGCCGTTCGTGCAGGTGCCGATGAACGCCTGATCGACCCGGACGGTCTCGAGCTCGCCTACTCCGACCGTGTCGTCCACCTGATGCGGGCGCGCCACCTGGGGTTCCACGCCGGACAGATCGAGCCGGTGCTCGGCCGCGTACTCGGCGCCAGGATCGGGGTACAGCGCCCGCTCCTCAAGTCGCGCCGCAACCTCTTGGGTGCTCTCGCCGGGCTCTGCGCCCCGGCCCTGGCGCCGCCCCGGACGCGCGATGAGCCGCTCGGCCAGATAGTCGAACACCGCTCCATCCGGCGGCATCCAGGCGTTCTTGGCCCCCATCTCGGCCATCATGTTGACCAGGGCAGCGCGCGAGTCGACGCTGAGGGGCGCGATCCCCGGGCCCTCGAACTCGACGCTGCGGTAGAGCGCGCCGTCGGCGCCCAGGTCGCCGATCAGCGTCAGGGCGACATCCTTCGTCGTGACCCACTCGCCGAGCGCGCCCTCGAGCCGGATCCGGATCGACTCCGGCACCCGCAGCCAGAGTTCGCCGGTGGCCCACAACACGGCCATCTCGCTCCTGCCGACACCGGCGCCGAACGCCCCCAGCCAGCCGAAGTGCGGCGTATGTGAATCCGAGCCGAGGATCGTGTCGCCGGGCAACACGACCGCCTCCTCGCTCAAGACCTGGTGGCAGATGCCGCGGCCGACCTCGAAGAAGTGGCCCACACCCTGCTCGGCGACGAAGGCGCGGACCTCCGCGTGGTTCTGGGCGTGACGCACCGTCGGCGCGGGCACGGCATGGTCGAGGGTGACGGCCATCCGCTCCGGGATCGCGACCCGCGGCAGCCCGAACTGCCGCCAGATCTCTGCGATCGGCGCCGTGTTGTCGTGGCTGAGCACGATGTCGGGACGCGCGTCGACGATCTCGCCGACCGCCACGCTCTCCAGGCCGCTGGCGCGCGCCAGCGCCTTCTGCGCGAAGGTCCGCGCCGTGTCGGCCGGCCGACCGGGCTCGCTCACCCTGTCGCTCCGGCCACCGCCGGCGCCGGCTCAGCCGTGTGGTAGTCGCGCAGCAGCGTATCCACGTCGGAGAGACTGAGCGGCTTCTCGTCCGCGAGCGCCTTGATGTGGGTGGTGATCTCCTTGATCTGTGCATCGCTGAGCTCGAGCCGCAACTGCTCGGCGCGGGACTTGATCGCGTTCCACCCGGTCAACCGGTGGGCCACGTGAACGTACCGGTCGAGACCGAAGTCGGCCGGATCGAGGATCTCGTAGCTCGACGGGTCGTTGAGAATCGCCTTGGCGTGGATGCCCGCCTTGTGGGTGAACGCCGTGTAGCCGGTGATGTAGTTGTTGAACGGCACGTCGACCTCGACCAGGGAGGCGACGTAGTTCTCGATCTCGCGCAGCAGCGGCAGGTCGTAGCGCGCGCGGATCGCTTCCGGATCCTCGGCGTAGAGGCGCGCTATCAGACCCCCGAGCGGCGTGATCCCGTTCCGCTCGCCGATCCCCAGGACCGACGTGTCGACGTGGGTCGCCCCCGCCTCCAGGGCGCAGAACGCGTTGGCCACCGCGCAGCCCGTGTCGTTGTGACCGTGGAACTCGATGTCGCAGTCCACTTCCTGGCGCAGACGGCGAACCAGGTCGTAGACCTGCCGGGGACTCGCCACCCCCACGGTGTCCGCGACGCCCACGCGGTTCACCCCGACGGCGTTCACCGCCCGGTAGGCGCGGATCAGGTCGGCCAGTTCGCTGCGGAACGAGTCCTCAGTGCTGAAACGGACCTGGACATCGTGCGACCGGATGTACTGGACGACCTCGACCGCGGTTTCGATCACCTCGTCCATGTTCTTGCCGTGCGAGTACTCCCGCAGGTAGCGGGACGTGCCGAACACGACGTCGATGCCGTCGACGCCGGTCTCGAGGGCCAGCTTCGCGTCGCCCTTGTGACAGCGCGTATGGGTCAGCACCTTGGCTCGCAGGCCCAGCTTCGCCACCCGTTCGCAGTCGTCCCGGCTGCGGCGGCTCGCCGCCGGCGAAGTGAGTTCGAGGTACTCGACCCCGAAGGCGTCCAGAAGATGCGCGATCTCCACCTTCTGGTCGCTGTCGAAGAAGGCGTTGGCGAACTGTTCGCCCTCGCGGAGGGTCGATTCGATGATCGCTGGATGAGAGGCCATGCAGTGTTCCTCTGGTTACAGGTGGTTCCTCTAGTTACAGAAAGGCCGGCGCATCCCAGAACTGGATGGCCGGCCGGAAGGTCTTGCGATGAGACAAACTCTAGGGGACTGGCGCCCAGTTCTGAAGCCGGGGCTTCGCGCCCGGCTTGTCGAGCCGCTTGAGCAGAGACGAGATGTGTGTCGAGTGAGTCATGTCTCGCACCGAATCCCCGCCAGATGGCGAGTCGGAAGAGGGCTGAGCGCGGATTCTGCGCGGTCGGGCTCCACCATGTCAAGCCGCACAGCGGGGCCAGGTTGGCCTCCAAGGCAGTCAGAACAGCTCCTGGAACTCCTCCAACGCCCGCCGCCCCGGTAGACTCCGGCACCGCCGAACTGCCAGTCGGCGATCTTCCAGGCCGTCATGACCGACCCACAGCAGATCTGGACCGCGACGGTCCTTCCGGAGTGGATCGACCACAACGGCCACATGAACGCCGGCTACTACCTGGTCGTGTTCGACGACGCGACCGGCCCCTGGACCGCGTTCCTGGGCGTCGATCAGACGTACCGCAAGTCGAACCGGCGCTCCACGTTCTCGATCGACAGCCACCTCACCTGGCTGCGGGAGTTGCCCGAGGGGGCGCCGATCGTCGTCGAAGCGGAGCTGCTCGGCTTCGACGACAAGAAGTACCACACCTTCATGCGCATGCTTCACGCCCGCGAGGGCTACGTCGCCGCGACCCACGAACTTCTGAGCATCCACATCGATCTGGACACGCGGCGCAGCACGCCATTCCCGCCCGAGATCCACGAGCGAATGGGCAAGGTTCTGCAGGTTCAGCGCAAGATCGCCGGTCCCGGCGACGTTAGCCGGGTGATCCGCACCAAGCCCTGGCCGCCGGGCTCCTGATTCGGGCGAACGCCGCTCAGTTCAGGCCGACCAGATGCGCTCTCTCTCGATGGCCACGGTGCGGCGATAGAGGTAGAGCGGCAGCGCCAGGGACAGCCCGACCAGCAGGTTCGCGGCGACGTAGACCCACAGGTTGGTCATGCCGTGCCGCCGGCCGTCTCCAAACATGAACGCACAGAACACGATCGACGAGAGCACCACGTCGATGCTGAAGCCCGCCGCGACCGGATTCTCAGCCGCCGCGCCGACGAGGGCGACCAGATCGAAACCGCCCACCCCAAAGAAGAACTGCTGGAGCTGCCACCAGGGCAGCACCGTACCGAGGACACACAGGATCAGATAGAAACCCTTCATGGTCTTCCCTTTTAGCAGGTTGTCCTGGCTTCCTCGCACCCCATTCGGGCTGGCAGCCTCACCGGCGTGCGCGGCGTCGGGGGCGAGTTGAAGCCCAAAGGGGCCAAGGGCCCGGCCCTCAGCTACCATTCCCCGCCATGAGCACCAAGAACGACTCCAGTGACGCCGACACACCCATGACCCGCCGCACCCTGATCGCCGGTTCGGCCGTAGGCGCCGCCGCGCTCGCCGCGAAGTCGGGCGCCGCAGCGGCCGACGAACACGAGAACCCGGTCTGGCCCGAGCCGAACTACGTCCGCAGCAATGGCGGCCTCAGAATGGCTGTCTACGAGGCCGGAACCGAAGGCGTGCCGGTCGTCTTCAGCCACGGCTTCCCGGAACTGGCCTACTCGTGGCGCCACCAGTTGCCGGCGATGTCGGCAGCGGGCTTCCGCGCTTTGGCGCCCGATCAGCGGGGCTACGGCCACACCCAGCGTCCGCTGGCGATCGAGGCCTACAACATCGCTGAGCTGTGCGCCGACCTGGTCGGGCTGCTCGATGCCCGGGGCATCGAGCAGGCGGTCTTCGTCGGCCACGACTGGGGCGGCGCCGTGGTCTGGGCGATGCCGCGACTGCACTCGGACCGCGTCCTCGGCGTCGTCGGCGTGAACACGCCCACCGGCCCCCAACCGCCCGTAGCGCCGATCGACATCCTGCGCCGAACGCGCGGCGAGGACAACTACGTTGTCGCCTTCCAGGAGCCCTACAAGGCGGAAGAGGTGCTCGAGGCGGACACGGAGAAGTCCTTCCGCACCTTCATGCGCCGCGGCACGTGGGATGCCGAAGCCTTCAACAAGTTGCCCGCCGACGCGCCGGAGCGGAAGTTCCAGTTGCTCGAGATCATCAGGCACGGAACGGCGGACGACTTGCGCGGCGAACTCCTGCTCACCGAGGAAGAGCTGGCCCATTTCGTCACCACCTACGAACGCACCGGCTTCACCGGCGGCGTGAACTGGTACCGGAACATCGACCGCAACTGGGAACTGATGAAGGACATCGACCAGAAGATCGAGCAGCCGTGCCTCTATATCGGCGCCGAGAACGACGTCGTCCTGCCCCCCTCCTCCGCCGACGGCATCGAAGCGCTGGCGCCGAACATCGACAAGCACACGATCAAGGACTGCGGCCACTGGACCCAGCAGGAAAAACCCGAGGAGTTCAACCGGGTGCTGATCGACTGGCTGAAGTCGACGTTCGCGGCCTAGCCGTCGCTCAGCTCGACAGGCCTCATGTCGCTCACCTGCCGCAGCAGCTCATCCGTGATCGCAAGCCCGGTCGGCCGGCCTTCCTTGTCGTCTGCACCCACGAACACCACACCCGGACGGCCGTGGTCGGGCAGATCGTTGGCGAACGCACAGACGGCTTGGCGGAGCCGGGTGGGGTTGTCTCCCTTGAACGACTCCTTGCGCTCGACCAGGTCAGACTCCAAGGCCGCCATCATGGCCTCGAGTTCACTGTCGGTGTAGCTCTCGTGTGGCATGGTCTACCGCCATCCAGTGGCAATAGCGAAGCAGTCCTGTGAGGCCATCGTGAGCACCTTGGGCAAGTGCGGCACCTTCGTTTCCCGCACCAGACATGCTAACCGCTGGCGGCATTCGCTGAGCGCTCTGCCGCTCAGCCAACACAGCCTCAACGCCCGATTCCCCCTTTCGCAGAACTGCCCGGTCAGCGCACGGTCTCGGTTCGCCTGCATGGCGGTCACGGCGGGCCAACGGACAACCTGGCTGTACCGGGTCTTGGACCCTCCCGTCGCCTGCTCCGCTCTCAAATGTGCGAAAGTAACTCCCCATGAGGGCAACGCAGCAGAGTCGGGCCGCGGGTCGAGCCGACCGGGAAGTCGCCGGCGCCCGAACCGACGCGCCGCATCCGGGAGTCGATCTCGTCACGATCCGCCGCCGGCTGGCGACCCACCGGCCGGACATCCGCCCGCCGGCCGAGTTCGAGGCCAGCGTGGCGATGGTCCTGCGGCCCTCGACCGCCGGCCCCGAGGCGCTGTTCATCGAGCGGGCGCGCAAGCCGTCCGACCCCTGGTCGGGGCAGATGGCCTTGCCCGGCGGCCGGCACGACGACACCGACCGGGACCTGCAACACACCGCAGAGCGCGAGACCGACGAGGAGGTCGGTCTCTCACTCGAAGGCGCCGATCTGATCGGCCGGCTCGACGATCAGTCCGGGCAGCGAGCCGGCCAGGGACGGCAGCTCCGGATCGCGGCGTTCGTCTACGAGGTCGACGCGGGCACCGGCAACGACCTGGTCCTGAACTACGAAGTCGCCGAGGCGTTCTGGGTGCCGCTGGCCTGGTTCGAGGAGCCCTCCCGGGTCATCGACTACCGCCACCCGCCCTATCCCGAGGTGAGCTTCCCCGGCGTTGTCGTCGGCGAGCCCGAGCGGCACGTCGTGTGGGGCCTCACCTTCCGGTTCCTGTCGGCGTTCTTCGAGGTCCTCGGGCGGCGCTTCGCGGCGGGCGGTTAGCGCGGCAGTCCGCGCTCACTCGACGATCTCGACGTACTCGCGTCTCGACCAGCCCCGCTGACCGTCCGGCAGCTCGATGCGGATCCACTCCGGTCGCTGTTCGATGACCTGTACCTCGGTGCCGGCATGGAGGCGAAAGCGGACAACCGAGCCTTCACCGGCGGCGGCGTGGAGGTCGATCTCCTGCGGCAGGACGACGGCTATGGCGGGCGGGAAGGCGGCGTGGGCGACGAGCGAGCCGCCGAGCGCAAGCCCCACCACCAGCAGGCAGACGGCGGACCACCGGAGCACCTCCGAAGCACGCCGGTAGAGCCGCAGGGCGAGCACGATCCAGAACGCCGCGCTGACCAGCACGACGCTGCGAAGAACCTCGGCCGGCGCCAGACTGTAGTGCCAGAACAGCAGGGTCCGCAGCAGTGCCGGGGGCGCCGGCGGCGCGATCTCGTCGCGGGCGCTACGGCGGGCGAACGCCAGGTTCGCGAGAGCATCCTCGTCGCGCGGCAACAGGCGAAGCGAACGACGGTACGACGCGATCGCCTGTCCCAGTTCGCCTGCGCGCAGGTAGGCGTTCCCGAGGTTGTAGTGGAGGTGACCGTTCTCAACCCCCATGCCGTCCATTTCACGGTACAGCGACACCGCCGTCTCGAAGTCCCCGGCCTCGTAGGCGGCATTTCCGTTGACCCAGAGCTCCGCGGGTTCCGGCGCCTCCGGAGTCTCCTCGACGGCCGGGGCCTCGGTGACGATGGGCGACGGCTCCTGTTGCCCGGCGACGGATCCGGCCGCGACCAGGAGAACGAAGAAGAGCGTGAAACCCCGTCTCACGTCCTTCTCCCCTTGAACTGCCGATCGATGGTCCGGATCAACTCGGCAAGACCGTTCCCCGCGCCGCCAGCCACCGCCTCCGCGGTCACCGAGACCGCCGCCACGCCGTACTGGGCCGCCTCGAACCGTTCCAGTTCCGCCCGGCAGTGCGCTGCCACGCCCGGTTCCACGCCGGCCTGAACCAGGGCCGTCTCCGCTTCGGCAGGCGTCAGGGCAGCCCCCTCGATGCCCACCTTGTCGCCCACGTAGGACCGCAGCACCCTGGAGGCCTCGGCTGCCGCTGCCGCTCCCGTACCGGGGGCCAGCTTCTTCGCCGCGGCCAGGGCCCGGCGCAGGGCCTGCTGGCGCCCGCGCAAGGTCCTGTCGGCGGCGTACCGTCGCTCGCGCCGGTACTGGGTCAGCAGGATCAGGTACAGCATCGGCGGGAGTACGCCGCCGGCCAGCCACAACCACGCCCGCCAGCCCTGAGGCGCGGCGGACACGATGCCGGCAGCCGTCCGGCGGACCGGCAGAATGTCGTCGGCGAGGATCCGCACCGCCACCTTGCCGGTGGTCGGCGCCAGGGATTCGGTGAGCATCAGCTCTTCCTCGCCATCCGCCGGAGTCACGTCCAGGTCGATGCGATCCGTCGAACGCTCCACGTACTCGCCAAGCTCCGGGTCGAAGTAGACGAGCTCGAGCGGCGGAATGTCGAGCGCGCCGACCACGAGAGGCACCAGCGCCCGGCGAAAGACCTTGCGCCCGCTGAGCAGGCGGCCGCTGTTGTCGACGGTGCTGGTGGGCTGATCCGGGTAGATCTTGAACACCGGCAGTTCGGGAAACTCGGGTTCCGCGAGGAGCTGCACGTTGCCGGCGCCGGCGACCCGCACATCCAGCGTGGCCGACTGTCCCACCTGCAGCTCGCGCCGGCTCAACGAGGCACTGATATCGAAGTCTCCGACCAGACCGTTCCAGCCCGCGGGCGCCGGTGGCAGCGGCCGCACGTTGAGGGTCACGGGTTCCGTGACCAGGTACTTCGTCTCCCAGCGTCCACCGCGACCGAGCAAACTGTCGAAGTCGTCGAAGATGCCGCGTCGCCGGCTCTGCCGGCGCGGCTCCTCCACCAGCACCTCCACGCTGAGCTGAGTCGGCGGCAGCACGACCTCGCCCTCGCGCTGCGGGAAGAGCGCCTTGCGCACCTCGTTCACCGTGTACTGGACGCCCTCGATCGCGGTCGTGAACTCGCGCACCTCCCCGAGATCCTCGGCCACCACGTCACCGCCGAAGTCCATCGACTCGATCGACCCCTGACCGACCCGCACCCGCCTGTAGAAGCGCCACGTGTAGATCACCTGCTGCCCCCGCCATGGCTGGTCGGTGGAGACGGAGGCGGTGACGAAGAGATCCCGGTTCGGCTCGTCGCCGTCTTCCTCGGCAGCGGTGACCTGGACCGTGAATGGCTGGCTCCTGACCTCTACACCGTTGACCAGTGCGACTGCCGATCCGACCTCGAACGTGCCGGCCCGTACCGGGATCAGCAGGTAGTTGTACGAGGTGTTGTTGCTGACCCTGCCGTTGATGATCTGGGTCTGTCGCTGTTGACCACGCGACACGACCCGGAAGTCCGGCAGCTCGGGCAGCCTCGGCGGCTCGTCGGGGGCGCCGTTGAGCATGATCGTCAGGTAGATCTGGGTCCCGAGAGCGACCTGGTTGCGGTCCACCGTGACCTGGATCGTCCCCGGTTCCTGTGCCCGGACCGCCGTTGCCCCCGGCACGGCCAAGAACGACGCACAAAGGACCGCAGACCAGCCGAGGGCGACTGAGCGCCTCCTGCTCGGCCGACGGAACGCTCGTCTCCTGCCACCCATCGACCTACCAGTCCTTCGCCTGACGGCTGCTGCGTCCGCGCTGACCACGCCGATTCGGGTCGAGGCGTCCCTCCTCCAGCGCCTGCAGGTAGCGCTCGGCCTCCTCCGGTGTCATGCCCGGCGGCGCTTCCTGGGGGCCGCCCTGATTGCCGGGATCCGAGCCATCGCCCTCGGGCGGGGAATCCGGCGCGTCGGGGATGCCGTCACCGTCGCTGTCCTGGGGCGCCTGGTCCTCCGGCTGGTCCTGGCCCTGGGCGCCATGGTCCTGCTGCTGGTCTTCGGGCTGCTCGCCTTCGCCCTGGTCGGAGTCCTCCGATTGCTGCTCGGCGCCCTCCTGGCTCTCCTGTTCCTGGTCCTGCTGCTCCTGGTCCTGCTGTTGCTGCTTCTTCAACTCCTCGCGCACGAACTCCAGGTTGAACTTCGTGTCCAGGTCGTCCGGATTCGCCTCCAGGGAGGCCATGTAGAAGTCGATCGCATCTCCCAGCTTGCCCTGGCGGAAGGCGCTGTTGCCGAGGTTGTAGAGAGCCTGTGCCCGCAACTGGTCGTCGCCGATCGCCGCGGCGCGGTAGAACTGGGCGTCAGCGGACTCGAAGTCATTCAACTTGTAGTGCGCGGCGCCGACGTTGAGGCCCAGTTCCGGGTCGTCGGGCTGCCTGGTCTGCCGATCCACGAAGCCGTCGAGGGCCTGGGCATAGGCGCCGGCGTCGAACGCATCGTAGGGCGAGGAGTACTCGACCGGCGGCGTCTCCGGCGGCGCCTGCGGGGGAGTCGGCTGTACCGGTTCCCCGGCCGCCGGCTGTGCGCCAGCGGCCAGCGGAAGCAACAGCCCCAACGCAAGGAGAACGAGCGGCTCGAACCGGGCTTCACGCCGCTGCTGCATGGTCGCCTCCCTCGAGCGTCACGCCGCGCCGCCGCAGGCGGTCGCTGATCAACGGTTCGAGCATCAGCGCGACCAGCGCGATGACCAGCAGCCATTGGAAGCGTTCCTGCCAGCGCTGGCGACGGCTGGAACCGAGCTCCTGGTCCTCGAGCTGTGCCTTGATGCCCTGAGCGTAGATCTGCTCCAGGTCCACATCGCCTGTCACCGAGCGGACGTAGCGGCCGCCGGTGGTCAGGGCGATCCGCTGCAGCGCAGCCTCGTCCAGCCGGCTGAGGATGATCTCGCCCCGGCGGTCGGTGCGGAAACCACCGCCAGGCTTGGGAATGGGCGCGCCCTCGGCGCGCCCGATGCCGATCGCGAAAATCCGCACGCCGCCCGCGGCGGCGGCCTCAGCGACTTCCTGCGCCTCTCCCAGATGGTCCTCGCCGTCGGTGATCAGGATCACGGCGCGCGATTGCCGCGATCCGACCGCGGCGACGCGGTCGAACGCGTCGAGCGAGACACGGAGCGCCTCACCGATCGCGGTGCCCTTGGTTGGAATCAGATCCGGCGCCATGGCCTCCAGAAAGAGAGCGGCGGCCGAGTAGTCGAGCGTCAGCGGCAGTTCCAGGAAGGCCGCGCCGGAAAATGCCACCAGCGCGATGCGATCGCCCTCCAGGCGCCCGAGCAGGTCGGCGATCTCGCGCTTGGCGCGCTCGAGGCGGCTGAGTTCGCCGCCCGCCTCCGCATCGCGCACCAGCATCGAGTCCGAGACATCGAGAGCGACCACGATATCGACGCCCTCGCGGTGGACCTCCTCCCAGACGAAGCCCCAGCGAGGCTGGGCAAGAGACGCCACCAGGGCCAGCAGTGCGACCAGCACGAGAAACGCCTTCAGACGACGCCGGGGCCTACTGACTCCGGCGACCAGGACGGGCAGCATCCCGGGCGAGGCGAAGCGGCCGAGCAACCGGGCCCGGGTCCGGAACGCGTAGACGTAGAAGAGCAGCAGGAACGGCCCCAGCCACAGCAGCCAGAGCGCGTCCGGCCGTCCCGTGCGGACCTCGCAACCGAGCACGAGGAACGCGACCGGCACAAGAGCCAGCAGCGTTCGGCCCCGGTGTTCACCGCGGCGCCGGACCGATCCGGACCTCATCGGCTTACCCCTCACGGCAACTTCCTCAGGCGGGTATCGAGCAGCACCACTTCGAGCAGGAGCAGGAACACCGCCGGCGTCACCAGCCAGGCAAAGCGCTCCTCGTACTCCATGTAGGACTCCTGGCTGATCTCGGTCTTCTCGAGCTCGTCGATCCGCTCGTAGATCTCCTCGAGCCCCGTCACGTCTTCGGCCCGGAAGTAGGCGCCGCCGGTAACCGTCGCCATCTGCCGCAGAGTGTCCTCGTCGATCTCCACATCCTCGTAGACGACGCGCGGCCCGAACCGCGTCTCCACCACGATGGGCGCCTGACCGCGGGTGCCGACGCCGATCGTGTACAGCTTGACGCCGAGCGCCGCCGCGGCCTCGGCGGACCGCAGCGGTGTCAGGGCGCCGGCGTTGCTCCGTCCATCCGTCAGCAGGACCGCGACCTTCGATTTGGCCGCCGAGTCCACAAGACGCTTGGTCGCCACCCCAACAGCCGATCCGATCGCCGTCGCGTCACCCGCCATGCCGATCTCCAACTGCTCGAGGAAGGTCGCGGCGATGCCGTGGTCGAGAGTCAGCGGACACTGCGTGAAGGCCTCCTCGCCGAACACGACGAGGCCTATGCGGTCGTTCGGCCTCGCAGCGATGAACGTCTCGACCACTCCCTTGGCCACTTCCAGGCGGTCCCTCCGGCGACTCAGAGAACGCTCGTGCGCGTCGAGGTCGAGCGCCCTCATCGACCCCGAGGTGTCGATCACGAGCACGATGTCGATGCCCTCCGTGCTCACCTCGGTGAGCGCACGCCCGGTCTGGGGACGCATCACGGCGAGCAGCACCAGGGCGACGACCACGAGACGCAGCACCGACACCAGGCGACGGGCCGTCGGCGTTCCCGAGCGCGCCGACTGGCGTGCATGCACGAGCGACGAGTAGGCCACGGCCGTTCTGTCCGCGGCCTTCCGTCCGACGGAGAAACCGCGCCGCGACGCCAGGTGACGCCAGCGGGGGCGAAGCCACCACAGGAGCGACCAGATCACGTACAGAGGCAACAGCACCCAGAGCCAGCGGGCATCGGCGAACAGGAGTTGCTCGGTCATGCCGCCTTCCCCGCCTGGTCAGGCGCCGGCGCCAGGGCCTCCTCCGCCGGCCGCGTTGCGCGCACGAAGCCCAGAGCCTGCTCGTAGGTGCGGTCGATCTCCTCGGTCAGGGGCAGGTGGGCCGCGAACTTGACCTGGTCCGTAGCGACGAGGAACCGCTCCAGGCGCCTTGCCTGTGCCGGATCGAGCCGGATCAGCGCCATCCGTGCGCCTGATGACGGGCCCACGGACTGGTTCGCGGTTCGCGCGCGGTCGCGCCAACCGGGTTCTCCCAACCGGCTCAGGATTTCCTCCGTCGTCAGATCGGTCGCGTTCATGCCGAAGCGGCCCTCGACGTAAGCCCGAACGACCGCCGAGACGGCGAAGTAGTAGCGGCGCAGTTCCCGCAGGTTCGAGAAGTCGGTGCGCCGCAGCCGCTCCAACTCCTGGATCGCCAGGTCGTAGGGCGGAATCCGCGGCACTTCCGGAACATCGCCCCCGCTCCCCCGGCGCCGGCGCCACCACCACCATGCCGCCGCCAGCGCCAGAACCGCGGCGGCAAGTCCGAGCCACAACAGCCACAGTCGGCCGGTCTCGACCCTCCGCAGAGGCTTGATGTCGCGGATGTCCGTCACCTCGGCGCCGTCCGCCGGCAGCACCGACTCGACTTCGACCGGGATCTCCGGCGTCTCGAGGTCGCCCGCGTCACCGGCAGGACCGCGGTATGTGGCGGCGAGCGCCGGCAGCACGTAGGAACCGACCAGATCGGCGCGGAGCTGGAACCAGCGCCGTTCCACGATCCGGCCCGAGTCGAGAGTCTGCGGCCGGTCCTGGCCGAGGTCGACGATCCGGAAGCCCGCGATGTCGACTCCGGGGTCGGCCAGCTCGACGTTCACGTCCGGGTCGCGCTCGACTTCCACTTCGTAGGTGATCAGGTCGCCCGTCGTGGCGGTGGCGCGGTCGACCGCGGCCCGCAGCTCGGCGGGCGGCTTCAGCGCCTCCCCGGTGCCGGCCTGTTCCTCGACGGCCCCGCACGCGAGCAGGAGAGGCAGCACCAGCACGGTCCCTGCGGCTGCCGCCGCGACACGCCCGCGACCAGGGTGAGGATGGAAACTCACGTCCGCACCGTCCGTTCGCGCGCCCGCAGGTAGCGGACGATCGGATCAATCCATGGACGGTCCGCCCAGACCTGAATCTCGCCGACACCGGCCTGCCGAAACTGCTCGGAACGCCGCTTCAGATCCTCGCGGGCCAGGCGGGCGAAGCTCTCCGAAACCCGGCGACTTGCCGTGTCGATCACGATGGCCTCGCCGGTCTCCGCGTCCTCGAGTTCGACCAGACCGATTCGCGGCAGGCTGACCTCGCGCTGGTCGAGGACGCGGATCGCGGTCAGGTCGTGGCGGCGAGCCGCAACGCGCAAGCGCTCGGAGAAGCCATCATCCAGGAAGTCCGAGATCAGGAAGCCCACCGACCGGCGCGGCACCACCCGGCCCAGGTAGTCCAGAGCGCCGTCGAGGTCGGTGCCCCGTCCCGTCGGGCGGAAGCTCAACACTTCCCGGATCACGCGCCAGACGTGGGAACGCCCCTTCTTGGGCGGGATGAAGTGCTCGATCCGGTCCGAGAAGATGATCATCCCGACACGGTCGTTGTTCTGGATCGCGAGGTAGGCGAGCACGGCGGCGACCTCCGCGACGACCTCGCGCTTCTGCTTCTCTGCGGTGCCGAAGGCGCCCGAGGAACTGACGTCGACGATCAGCATGACCGTCAGCTCGCGCTCCTCCCGGTGCTCCTTGACGAAGGGGCTCGACATGCGCGCCGTCACGTTCCAGTCGATGTGGCGAATGTCGTCCCCCGGCGTGTACTCACGTACCTGCTCGAACTCCATGCCCCGGCCCTTGAAGGCGCTGTGGTACTCGCCCGCGAGGGCGTCGGTCACCAGGCGCCGGGTGCGAAGCTGGATCGTCTTGATCCGCGCCAGCAGCTCAGGCGAGAGGGTCGCCTGCTGCCGCTCCTGGTCCGCGGTTTCTTGACGTCGGAAGAACCACATCGATCGCGCTCCGAAGCGACGTCAGGGAACGTCGACGGTGCCCATGATCTCCTGGATCAGATCGTCCGAAGTGAGGTCCCGGGCCTCCGCCTCGTACGACACCAGCACGCGGTGCCTCAGAACGTCGGGGCCCACCGTCTTGACGTCCTGCGGGGTCACGTAGGCCCGGCCCGACATCAGGGCCTGCACGCGAGCAGCAGCGGCGAGAAAGATCGTGGCGCGCGGCGACGCTCCGTACTCGATCAGCGGCTCGAGACGCTCCAGGCCAACCTCTGCCGGCTGCCTGGTCGCGAACACCAGGTCGACGATGTAGTCCTCGACCTTGGGGTCCAGGTAGATCGCGTCGGCCACATCCCGGGCCCGGCGGATGTCGTCCGGGCTCACGACCGCCTCGACGACAGGCCGCTCGCGCCGACCCATCCGGCGCATGATCTCCCGCTCCTCCTCCCGGTTCGGATAGTCCACGCGCAACTTGAGCATGAACCGGTCGACCTGGGCTTCCGGCAGCGGATAGGTGCCCTCCTGCTCGATCGGGTTCTGGGTCGCCAGGACCAGGAACGGATCGGGCAGAGCGAAGGTCTGGTCGCCGAGGGTGACCTGACGCTCCTGCATCGCCTCGAGCAACGCGCTCTGCACCTTGGCCGGGGCCCGGTTGATCTCGTCCGCGAGCAGCAGGTTGGTGAAGATCGGCCCCTGCTTGACCTGGAAGTCGTGCTGATCCACACGGTAGATCTGGGTGCCGAGCAGATCCGCGGGCAGCAGATCGGGCGTGAACTGAATGCGCGAGAAGCCGGTCTCGACCGTCTGGGCAAGCGTCTTGATCGCGGTCGTCTTGGCCAGACCCGGAATGCCCTCGATCAGGACGTGCCCGTCCGCGATCAGCGCCATCAGCAGGCGGTCGATCATGTAGGTCTGACCCACGATGACCTTGCCCACCTCCGTGCGAACGCGGTGCAGCATGTCGGCCTGGGCCGCGATCTCGGCCCGGAGCTGGTCGCTGACGCCGGGCACGGCGGGGGTATTGGGCGGCGCCATCTGGGGCGCCGCCGACAGGTCGGAGGGAACGGTCTCGCGGGGGTCCACAGTCATGTCGGTCGGATCCGTATCGGTCGTTTCCTGGAGGGGGGCGCCGGCAGGGGTTCGGGCCAGGGGAGGGACAAGCCTCGGATCGGCGCACGGGTGGCCCCGTCCACGCCTTCTCCAACCCGCTACCCGCCTCGGTTCTTCCCGAGCCGGCGCGGTCGCCCGAACTTTATCCGAGCGCCGGCCCGATGACCGCCCGATCGGCCCAGTCGGCGACCGCCGCGGCGGCGTCAGATGCCGGACATCTGACCGCCGTCGGCGGTCGTCGCGTCGAGGTGGTCGCAGCAGTTGATCCGGGTCACCCTCCACGGCGCCCGATCCTCAACGTAGGTGACCGAGGTGTTTCCCCAACGATCGGGCTGCTCCACACCGTCGCCAAGATCCAGGTGATGAAGCGCCAGGGAGTGGCAGACGAGGCCGTGGGTGACGAAGACGCTGTCGCCTTCGGTCTCCCGGGCGAGCTCACGAATCCTGCTCCAGGCCTGGGTGACCCGCCGGTGGAACGACGGCCAGTCCTCCCCCGCCGGCGGTTCGTAGCCGGGTTCCATGATGTCGAGACCGATGTCGGCGTACGCCCTTCCACGCAGGTCGCCGAAGTTGCGCTCGGCCAGCAGGGGCTCGATGATCAGCGGCAGGCCGAGAGCCGCGGCCACCGGCTCAGCGGTCATCTCGGCGCGCCGCAGATGGCTGGCAACGACGCGCCCGATGGGACGCCCCTGGTGGTGCTCCACGAGGCGCGGCGCCAACCTCTCCGCCTGCGCCATGCCGCGCTCGTTGAGCGGCGTCTCCGGGACCTGGACGATCCGGGCGGCGTTCGAGGCGGTCTCGCCGTGGCGCACGATGAGCAGCACGGGCCGGAGGGTATCAACGCGAACGAATAGGATCCGAGGAAGACGCCGCCATGACGCCGCACATCTCGATCGTCGCCCCGGTTTTCAACGAAGCGGGCAACCTGGAACGCCTGGCGGCCGAGACCGCCGGCGCGATGGCCGCAACCGGTCTCGACTACGAGTTGATCCTCGTCGACGACAGGAGTACGGACAACAGCCGCGAGGAACTTGCCGCACTGGCTGAGAGCGACGCGAAGGTGCGGGTCTTCCGCCTCGAACGTCACGGCGGCCAGTCGGCGGCCCTGCTCGCGGGGATACGCGCCGCGCGAGCGGCTCTCATCGTGACCATGGACGCCGATCTGCAGAACGACCCCGCCGACATTCCGGCCATCGTCACCCTGCTCGACGACCACGACGTTGCTTCCGGCGTCCGGGCCAGTCGCCAGGACACGCTGCCGCGTCGACTCGCCAGCCGGATCTCGAACCGGGTGCGGCGATGGATCCTGGGCGACCCCTGTACCGACATCGGCTGCGCGCTCAAGGGCTACCGCGCGGCTGTGCTCGAAGATCTTCCTGCCTTCGACGGACTCCACCGCTTTCTCCCGGTACTGGCCCTGAGGCACGGCGGCAGCTACGCTGAAATCCCGATTGGGCACCGTGCGCGTACCCACGGCAAGAGCAAGTACAACATCCGCGGCCGCTTCCTGCGCGGCGTCCTGGACCTGTTCGGCGTGTCCTGGTACCGCCGCCGCGCAGTATCCGTAGCCACCCACGCCCTGGAGAGCCCACCATGCCATCACTCACGCCCGAGAACATCTGGGTAGCCGTCGGCTTCGCAGGGCAGGCCCTCTTCGGCTCCCGCTTCCTCGTGCAGTGGATCGCCACGGAACGCCGGCGGCAAAGCGTCGTCCCGACGGTCTTCTGGTACCTGAGTCTGGGCGGCGGCCTGGTGCTCCTGAGCTACGCCCTGTGGCGACGCGATCCGGTCTTCATCGCGGGCCAGAGCTTCGGTCTACTCGTGTACTCCCGCAACCTCTGGTTCGTGCACCAGGGCAGGGCCGACCCGACCGGCTGAGCGCCGGCGAGTCGCCCGCACCCCGGGCTTCAGGATGCGGGCGAGAGCCCCGGCTGATCAGAAGTTGTACTTGATCCCGAGCTGCACGATCCGGCCGTCGCCGTTGGTCGACGTAATGACGCCGTAGCCCCGGTCTCCAACCCGGTTCCCCGGCTGGGCGAAGTTGACCCGGTCGAAGACGTTGAACGCTTCGATTCGCAGTTGAAGCGAACGGTCGCCGCCGCCCAGCGGGACGTTCTTGATCAGGGACAGGTCGATCCGCTGGAAGTCCGGTCCGCGGATGGTGTTCCGGCCGGCGTTGCCGTGCCGCGTGGCGGTCTCGGCGAGGCTCAGAGGCACGAAGCAGTCCGTGTTGAACCACTGGTCTACCGTCCCCGGCGCCCCCTCGTTGGGATCGCAGACCTGGTCGGGACGGGAGGTCAGACCGCGGATGTCGTCACCGCGCACGCGGATCGGGAACGGGTACCCGGTCTGGGACTGGAGGATGCCGTTGACCTGCCAGTTGCCGAAGACGCCGCGAACGAAGCCGCTGCTGTTCTCGAGCGACGGCAGGTCGTAGCCGAAGCTGAGCACATACCGGTGCCGGACATCGAACAGCGCATCGCCCCGCTCCCGCTCCAGCGCCCGCTTGATCGAGCTCGTTCGCTCCAGGTCGACGGGAACGATCGGCCGCTCCTCGCCGCCGATGTTGAGCCCCGAAACGTGATCTTCCGCCTGGCCGTAGGTGTACGAGAAGAGGAAGTTGAGGCCACGGGTGGGCCGCATCCGCACACTCGCCTGCAACGCGTCGTACCAGGACTTCGCCACCGTGAAGGTCGGCCGCACCAGGCTGAAAGCCCGGAACGTGCGCGGCCCGAGCGTGGTCTGGCCTGGCTCGACGACGCGCGGGTTGACTTCCATGAAGATCGGCAGGTTCCTGCCCCGCGACCCGACCCAGCCGACCTCGATGCCGATGTTCTGCCCGATCTGGCGCTGATAGGTGAGATTGTAGTGCTGGTAGTTCGGCGTGGTGAACTCCGAGCCCCAGCCGATGAAGATGATCCCAGGCGGAAAACTCGTCGGGCCGCCTTCGAGGTTCGCGAGCGGGTCCGCAAGGGTTACCACCGAGGGCGGCGCGTCGAGCTGGACCAGCGGGTTGAACGGCGGCGCCAGGACCGAGTTCTGGAAGAAGTCGCCCTGGCCCGGCAGACTGTCGAAGAACAGCCCCCAACCGGCGCGGACGCTCGAGCGGCCGTCGCCGCTGGGATCCCAGACCAGTGCCAGCCGCGGCGCGAAGTTGTTCGAGTCCGTGTCGTACGTTCCCTTCGGCACCCCCGCGTCGCCCGGGTAGACCAGGCCCGTCGGTGCATCCGGGAAGCGAGTCGACTGCTGGCCGGGCCGGAAGCTGTTCAGCCCATCGCCGCTGTCCTCGAAGGGCGTTGCCAACTCGTACCTGAGGCCGAGATTCAGCGTCATCCGCGGCGAGACCCGGAGCTCGTCCTGGAGGTACCCGGAGTACAGCCAGCCATCGCCCTCGTTGATCGAGTCGGCGCCCGGCACCGCGGTGCGGACCCGCGAGGGCAGCCCGAGCAGGAAGTCGGCCGCGGCGCTGCCGGTGTGGCGGCCGTTGAAGGTGAAGTCGCCGTTCGGCCGGTTGATGAAGCCGATGAACATCTTCTCCTTGCGCACGTCCACGCCCGTCTTGATCGTGTGGCGGCCGCGCAGGATCGTGAGGTCGTCCGTGAACTGATCGACCTTGTTCTCCCGCTTGACGAACGGCTGGCTGCGATCGCCCATGCTCGGGAAGCCCGAGATCGAGAACTGCGGCAGACCGATCGCCAACTCGTTGATGTTCGGCAGGTTGATGCCGTACTCGGAGTTCGTGAGGCCGCTGGTGACCACCGGCTCCGCGTCGATCCGGCTCGACAGCAGCCGCACCTGGTTGAAGACGTTCGACCCCGCCGTGGCGGTATGGGACAGCATGTAGTCGTCGAGTTGCGCCGCCGCCGCGTTGCCGGTCGGCCGCACCGTGGGCGGCTCGAAGCGGTCCGAGTTGCTCCTGAGCACACGCACCAGGACGTTCTGCGAGTCCGCGATCCGGTAGTCCAGGCGCAGCCCGAACTGGTCGCGGTCGTCGGTCACGTCGGGCGACACGATGTACCGGCTGCCCACGTTCGCGAGCGGCATGAAGTCGTTGATCAGCCTGACCGCAATCGGGCTCAGCCGGTCGGCCGGGATCACGTTGCCCGGGAAGGGATCGCCGGTCATCGGATCATTGATCGTGCGGCCGCCGGAGAAGTCTCCCATGCGCTGCGCGGCAGACATGACGGCGATGTTCTGGGTCGTGCCGCGCGTGTTGCGGAATCCCTCGTAGTAGCCGAAGCCGAACAGCCGGTCGGTCATCATCGGCCCGCCGAGGCTGCCGCCGAACTGGTCCTGCGCCAATGTCGGCTTGTCCTGATCCGGAGGCGAGAAATAGTTCGGCGACTCGAACGCCTCGTCGCGGTTGAACTCCCACACGCTGCCCCGCATGCTGTTGCCGCCCGACTTGGTCACGACATTGACGATCGAGCCGGCGCTGCGGCCGAACTCCGCGGTGTAGGAGTGGGTCAGAATCTTGAACTCCTCGATCGCATCGGGCGGCGGCCGCACCACGAAACCGGTGTTGAAGGTGTCGTTGTTCGCCGCCCCGTCGAGCAGGAAGTTGTTCGACTGGCTGCGCACGCCGTTGACGCTGAAGCCAGCGGTGACGGCGCCGAACCCGTTGATCCCGGCGTCCGCGTCGCCGCGCGCGCCGCCGAGGCGGGCGGGCGGCTCCACGACGCCCGGGATCAGGGTGCCCAACTGGGTGAAGTTGCGGCCGTTGAGCGGCAATTGGACGATCTTGACCTCGTCGACGACGATGCCCAGTGTGGCGTTCGAGGTTTCGATCAAGGGCGTCTCGCCAGTGACGGTCATCGTCTCCGAGAACTCGCCGACCGAGAGCGCCATGCTGATCCTCGCGGTCTCGGCGGCGCTCACGCGGACGCCTTCGCGGCTCAACTGGACGAAGCCCTCGATCGCCGCCGTGACGTTGTAGTCGCCCGGCGGCAGCAGCGGCGCCGCGAAGTACCCGTCCTGGCCGGTCATGGCAAGCCGGGACTGATTCGTGGCGACGTTGGTCACCGTAACTGCGACGCCCGGCAGGGCGCCGCCCTCGTCATTCGTGACGAAGCCGCTCAATTGACCCGTCGCCTGGGCCCAGGCGCCGGATGCACACAAGACAAGCGCAAGCGCGAGGAGCGCATGCCCTAGAACACGACCAGCAAAGTTCCTCATCCCAGATCTCCTAATGAATGCACTGCCGAAACAGAAGTGCGGGGCCAACCAAATCAAGAATGCCAGAACGGCCGACGCTGCGTCTTGTCTTGACCAACGTCAACCGTGGTTCAGTCATGTTGTGGCGGCAGCATAGCAGCCCGCAACACCAACCTTCGATCTGCTACCTTCTCGACCGGAGACTCACATGACTTCCAACCACCACCCGGCAACCCGCGCCGTGCGCGCGGCACTCGCCACCGACACACAGCACGGAGCGGTCGTTCCGCCGCTCCACCTGTCGGCCAACTTCACCTTCGATGGGCTGGACGGCAAGCGGCCGTACGACTACACACGCTCCGGCAACCCGACGCGCTCCGCCCTCGCCGACGCGCTCGCGGAGGCCGAGGGCGGCCACGGCGCCGTCGTCACCGCCTCCGGCATGGCGGCGGTGACCCTGGTGTGCCAACTGCTCGACCCCGGCGACCGGGTCGTCGCCGCCCACGACTGCTACGGCGGCACGTTCCGGCTCTTCGACAGGCTCCAGCGGCGCGGTCTCCTCCAGGTCGAGTTCGTCGACCTGACGGATGCAGACGCCATGGCGGCAGCCCTCGCATCTCGGCCCAAGCTGGTCCTGGTCGAGACACCGAGCAACCCGCTGCTCCGGATCACCGACCTGGAAGCCGTCTGCCGGCACGCGAAGCAGGCCGGCGCGCTGGTCGTCGCCGACAACACGTTCATGTCGCCCGCGCTCCAGCGGCCGATCGAGTGGGGCGCCGACGCGGTGATCCACTCGACGACCAAGTACCTGAACGGCCACAGCGACGTGATCGGCGGCGCGGTCATCGCGGCCACTCCGGAACTCCAGGAGTTCTTCGAGGAGTGGGCGAACATGATGGGCGTAGCCGGAGCTCCCTTCGACAGCTACCTGACGCTGCGCGGACTGCGCACCTTGCACAGTCGTCTACGCTGCCACGAGGAAAACGCGCTGGCTGTGGTCGAACTGCTCACCGAACATCCGGCCGTTGCGAGGGTCTTTCACCCGAGCCTGCCCGATCATCCGGGCCACGAGATCGCCAAGCGCCAGCAGGACGGGTTCGGCGCCATGGCGAGCTTCGAACTCGCCGGTGAGACCGAGGACGTGGCGGTCCTGGTCTCCGACCTCACCTGCCTCTCGCTCGCCGAGTCGCTCGGCGGCGTCGAGAGCCTGATCTCCCACCCGGCCACCATGTCGCACGCCTCCATGACCGTGGAAGCGCGCGCCGCCGCCGGCATCGGCGACCGGCTTCTAAGACTCTCGATCGGAATCGAGCGCGCAGACGACCTGGTGGACGACCTGCGCGGGGCGCTCGACCGCCTCCTGAACCGGCCTCGGTCGGCAGCCGCCGCCGGCTAGGCGGCGTTGCGTGCCAGAGCCAGACCGATCATCCGCTCGCAGAGTTCATCGAAGGAGATCCCGAACACCCCGGCCGATTGCGGCAACAGGCTGGTCTTCGTCATGCCTGGAAGGGTGTTCACTTCCAGGCAGTAAGGCTCGTCGGCGGCGTCCAGCCGGAAGTCGACACGCGAGAAGTCGCGCAGGCCGAGCGCCCGGTGGGCGGCCAGCCCAAGCGCGCGCAGACGCTCGGTGAGTTCGTCGCCGACCCTGGCGGGGAAGACCTCACGGGCCAGTCCCGGGGTGTATTTGCTGTGGTAGTCGAAGATCTCGCCGGGCGGCACGATCTCCCCCACCCCAAGAGCCTGTTCGTCGAGCACGCCGACCGTGTACTCCCGACCGGGCAGGAACCGTTCCAACAGCACCTGGTCATCGAACTGAAGCGCCCGGCCGACCGCGGAATCGATCTCCGACAGATCCCGCACCAAGGTGAGTCCCACAGTGGATCCCACGCGCGACGGCTTGACCACCAGGGGCAGCCCCAGAGCCTCGACCTCGGCGGACACCGCCGGCCACACGGTGCCTTCCGGAGCCGGGACCCCCGCGCCGCGAAAGAGACGCTTGCTGGCAGTCTTGTCCATCGCGCGCGAACTGGCGACGGCGCCGCTGCCGGTGAATGCGAGCCCACTGTTCTCCAGCAGTTCCTGCACCTCGCCGCCTTCACCCTGCCGGCCGTGGAGGACCAGGAACACCGCGTCGTGGTTCGCGAGGCCGCCACGTGCCACCAGAGCCGGCAGATCCTCCCGCGCCTCGAGGGCCCGCAGGTCGGCCAGGGACGGTGGCCTGACGCCGACCGTCTGCGCGAGCAGTCGTCGCTCGTGTTCCTCATCGAGAGGCGCGGCCTCCACGGTGTCGAACACCGTGACCTGGTAGCCCTGATCGCGCAGCGCCGCGACCACCTGACACGCACCCGCGAGGGCGACGATCCGTTCCGGCGTCGAGCCGCCGGTAAGCACTGCGATACGCGGCACGTCAGTCCACCTGGCCGCGGATGGTACTGCCAATGGCCTGCCGCTTCGAGCCGCCAACCAGGGGTGCGCCGCACGCCCGTCCCAGGACCATCCCAGCGGCTCCGACTGTTACGCTGAATCGATGCCGACCTTGAACTTCCGATCCGTACTCCCGGCCCTGACCGTCGCCGCCGTGGCGATCTTCGCCACCAACGGTGCAGTCGCCGACGACGCCTCCGGCGAACCGCTTGCACCACAGCTCGAAGGCCTGGGCGATCTCCACTACCCGATCACGACCTCGTCGGAGGCGGCGCAACGCTTCTTCGACCAGGGCCTGCGTCTCGTCTACGCCTTCAACCACGCCGAGGCCGTGCGGGCCTTCGAGGAAGCGGCGCGCCTCGACCCGGAGGCGGCGATGCCGCACTGGGGCAAGGCCCTCGCCCTCGGCCGCAACCTGAACGACGGGGTGACGCACGAGCGAGAGCTCCAGGCCCTGGACAGCCTGAGACAGGCTCAGGAGCGACGGGGCAACGCCGGCCAGCGCGAGCAGGCCCTGATCGACGCACTCGCGAGCCGCTACTCCGCCGACGAGAACGCCGACCGCGCGACCCTCGACGCCGCCTGGGTCGAGGCAATCGCCAAAGTGGCCGAGCGGTTTCCCGACGATCCCGAACCGGCCACCCTGCACGCGGCGGCGATCATGAACACGATGCCCTGGGACTACTGGCGCGGCGACGAGCCCCAGCCCGGGACGCTCGAAGCGAAGGCGCTGCTCGAACGGGCATTCGCCGAGCATCCCCGCCACCCGGGAGCACACCACTACTACATCCACCTGATGGAGGCCCGCGAGCCCCACCTCGCCGAACCCAGCGCCGACGCTCTGGGCGCGCTCATGCCCTCGGCCGGACACCTGGTCCACATGCCCGCCCATATCTTCATCCGCGTCGGCCGCTACGACGACGCCGTGGACTCGAACCAGCGCGCGATCGAGGCCGATCTCGACTACATCGCGCAGTGCGGCGCCCAGGGCCTGTACCCGGTCGCCTACTACCCTCACAACATCCACTTCCTGTGGGCATCGGCCACCTTCGGGGGCCGCGCCGAACTGGCGATCGAGAGCGCCGACTCCCTGGCACGAGAAGTCCCGACGGAGATGGTCTCCACCCTCGCCTTCCTGCAGAACTACCTGGCCACGCCGCTGTTCGCCCGCGTCCGCTTCGGCCGCTGGCAGGAGATCCTGGACACCCCGCAGCCGCCGGCCGGGCAGACATTCCAGACCGCGATGTGGCGCTATGCCCGAGGCCTTGCAGCGGCGGCCACCGGAGACTCCAAGGCCGCGAAGAGGCACCTGAAGGCGCTCGGCAAGTTGCGGCGCAACCCCGAACTGGCCGACATCCGGATCTCCTTCGCCCAGGGGAGAGACCTGGTCCGCCTGACCGAGCACCTGGTAGCCGGCGAGATCCACGCCGCGAAGGGACGGACCGAGCGCGCGATCGACGAAATGCGCTCCGCCGTGGCGCTCCAGGACAATCTCCGCTACGCCGAACCGCCGGCCTTCCACTACCCGGTGCGCCAGTCCCTGGGCGCCGTGCTGCTCGAAGCCGGCCACGCCCGTGAAGCCGAAGCCGCCTACCGCCAGGACCTGGAGCACAACCCGCACAACGGCTGGTCCCTGTTCGGCCTGGCGAAGTCGCTGAGCGCCCAGGGCCGCGATGAGGAGTCGGAGGAAGCGCGGCTGCGCTTCCGCAAGGCGTGGCAGAGCGCCGACGTGGAACTCGAGACGTCGGTCTTCCGCTAGGCCTCAGGGCAACTCCCACTCCGCGGCCAGCCGGTCGGCGCGCGCCATTCCCTCGATCGTCGGTAACAGGCGCTGCCCACGGACCCGCAGCCAGCCGGCCCTTTCCCATGCTTCGATCCGTTCGCCGTTCGTAGCCACCGGATCGATACCGAATCGCCCCTCCACAGCGGCGCAGTCGATACCGGACCGCTGGCGGAGTCCCATCATGACGGTCTCCAGAAGCAACTGCCCGTCGGTCAGTTTCTCCCGGGCGGCCACGGGTGTCTCGCCGCTCTCCACGGCGTCGCTCCAGCGCCTCCATGGTGCGACGTTCCACCACCGGCTGCAATCGGCGAACGAATGCGCGGACGGACCCAGGCCGAGGTAGGGCGCATGGCGCCAGTACTTCCGGTTGTGCCGACTTCGGTGCTCCTCACCGCTCGCGAAGTTCGACACCTCGTACCCCACGTAGCCCAGTTCCTCCAGGCGGCGGTGTGTGGCGACGAAGTTCTCGGCCCGCTCGTCCTCGCCGGTCTCCCGCAGCCGGCCCGCGTCGCGCAGCCGCCCGAACGGCGTCCCGTCGTGGATGGTCAGCTCGTAGCAGGAGAGGTGGTCCGGACCAAGCACCGCCGCCTCTTCAATCGTCCTGCGCCACCAGCCGGCGTCGAAACCGGGCAGAGAGTAGATCAGGTCGATCGAAACCGACCGGAAGCCCGCGGCCCGGGCCCGATCGACGCTGGCTCGAGCCTCCACGGCGTCGTGGCGACGACCAAGGAAACGCAACGCTCGATCGTCCAACGCCTGCACTCCCAAACTGATGCGGTCAAACCCAATCGCCCGCCAACCTTCGAGCAACTCCGAGGCGGCGTCCTCCGGATTCGCCTCGATCGTCCACTCGGCTTCTGGGTCGACGTCGAACACGGCACGGAGCCGGTCGACTACAACCGCCAACTGATCCGGGGCGAGCGCCGACGGCGTACCACCGCCGAAATAGACGGTGTCGATGCGTCCGGCCTCGAAAGCCGTCCCCCGCACCGGGAGTTCCGCCTCTCCCTCGCTGCGGCCGTGCTGGCCGATCTCCTCGGCCAGGGCTGCGACGAAGCGGCTCCTGTCCGCCGCGCCGCCGCGGGCCACCGCGAAGTCGCAGTAGGGGCAGATCGCCGAACAGAACGGGATGTGGACGTAAATCCCGGCCGCGTCCGTCACACCGATCCCAAACGAACTTCCCCTGTGCCGCCGACTAGCGCGGCTTCTCGCCGCCGACCCACCATGGGCTCGACCACGCGAGGTGGCCATCGATCTGCTCGACGCGCAGGTAGTACCAGTCCTCCTGGTCGCCGAAGTCGGTGAAGCGGAAGGTCACGTCGTCGCGCAGCCCCTCCAGGAGATCGACCCGCACGCTGTCCCGGTAGTCGCCCTCATGGAACACGTGCTCGTTGCCGCCGCGAGAGGCGGAACCCGCACCGGGATCCTCGGGCAGGGCCAGCGTGAAGCCGGCGGCGGCGAACTGGTGCGGAGTCCGCACCTGGGTCGGCGCCGTGCCGTACTCGACTCCGGCCTCGATCTCCAAGTTGAGCCGAACCTCCGCCGGATCGCCTTCCAGTACAAGCGCAAAGGACCGCCGCGACCCGCGGGTGGTGACGTCGAACCGGGCCCTGTTGCCGTCGACCCCGAAGCGGTCGGCCGGCAGCGGCGTCCCGGTCAGGCGGCCGCTCACGAGTTCCGCCCCCTCGACGGTCACGGATCCCTGCCACGGGCGCTGACCACGCGGGTTGTCCCGAATGTCCACCCAGGTCTCGGAGAAGAAGCTGACCAGGGCCTCGAACTGGCCGTCCGGCAGCGCCGAACCGCCGGCGCCGCGGGTGTCGAAGGTGGCCACGACCTCGCCGTTGCGGATCAGGTCGACCCGGCGAATCGGCCCGGTGCCGATCGCCCGTCCCTCCAGCACGCGCCGGTCCGCCTGGTCCAGTTCACTGCCCATGGGAGCGCCATTCAGCCGGGCATCGAGCACGATCCGCTGCGCTCCCGTAGTGGCGTAAGCCCGCCGCGACTTGAGCGCCCCGAACACCGCGTCCGTCGTGCGGGCCGGCGCCCAGGCCGCGGCCAGACCGCCGAACTGGAAGATGTTCGATCGCCGCCCGGAGGCCCCGGCCTGGTGACCGGGCGAGTAGCCCGGATGGCCCCGGTGGTCATCCGATGCCGACACGAAGCCGACCCGGAAGCCCTGCTCGAGGTAGCGGCTGCCAAACCACTCGAAGGTGCCGTGGCCGGACATGATCTCGATCAGGTTCTCCATCTGGAAGTCGTTCTGCCGCCAGTCGCCGTTCTGGTGCGCGTGCGGGATGATCAGCACGTCGTCCGTGTCGTACTCGGCGCGCAGGCCCCGGTAGAGCTCGGACAGGTTCGGCGCCACCTGGACACCGACCCGCTGCATGCCGGCGCGCCGGAAAAACACGTTGTGGTGGCCGCCGCGCTGTCGCGACGAGGTCCACTCGTAGCCGGCAAAGACGAGCAGCTCGCCCTCCCGGTGGTACTCGCCCACCGCCCTGGTCAGATGGTCCCAGAGACCGTCGGTCAGCCACAGGTCGTGCTCGCTCAGGGTGACGAAGTCGAGACGGGCGTCGTCGCGGGCGAAGGCAAAGTAGCCCTCCGGCGTGCCCTGGCCCTCGGCGAAGCCGGAGTGCCCGTGGGTCTCGCCCCAGTAGAGGCGGTGTTCGGGGTCCGCCCTCACCCATACCGGATTGGCCGCGCCCGTCACCTCCCCGTCCGGACTGCGGAAGGTGTAGCGGTGGACCCCCTCCCCCTCCGCCGTGACCTCCATCAGGTGGATCGCCTGGCCGGCCGGCAACTCGCCCACCTGCTCGCCGTCGCGGAACACCTGAAGGCCCGGAATGTCCCGGGTCGCCCGGTTGTAGCGCCGGTCCTCGCTGCGCACCGAGATGACGAATGTCTCGCCGTCGCCGACGATGGACGGGGCGAAGCCGTGAACCCGCTCCGCCGCGCCGCCCACCACCTCAAACGTCGCCGGCGGCAACTCGTAGACCCTGCCGTCGCCCGGATCGACGTGGAACGGCAGGGCGATCCGGTCGTTGCTGAACTCACCGACGCCGAGGCCGCGGCCGCCGCCGTTCGTGTCGCCGTAGGTCAGGGTGATCGTGTCGCCGGGCGACAGATCCCCGCCGCGAACCCGAAGAGTCGGAAAGCCGGCCGGACTGCGGAAGCCGCCGTAGGGACCCCAGATCGGGTGCGTGTCCTGTTCCAGGCTGATCCCCTCCCGACTCACGCGGGCGGAGACGTAGTGGTCCCCGGCGGGGTCCGTGGTCTGAACCCGACCGTAGCCGCCGGCGCTCTGGGTCGAGACGACCAGGCCGCCGCCCTCGCTGATGCCGAGCGAACCGACCATGTAGACGACCTCGAGGCTGGCCCAACCGCGCGCCTCGAACACCTCGGACCCGGTTCGCGCCACCGTGCCGAGCGCCTCCTCGTCCTCGTCCAACCAGGCGAGCTGCCGCACGTAGTCGTCGACAGCCTCGACCTGGAAGGGCGACGGACCCGTGCCCGGCCGGGGAAACGGCCCGTAGAGCGCCACCAGGGGCAGGTTCTTGGGCACGAACGCCCCCTGGAGCGACACGGCGTTCGCCCACTCCCACAGGACCGGCATCCGCTCGGCGATGTTGGCGGCGGTGGTCGGCGAGCGGCCGACATCCGCAATCAGCTCGTCGACACGGGCCCTGAGGTCCGCATCCAACTCGTACGCGGCGGCCGGCGAAGCCGCCACCAACACACTCACAACGACAAGAACGAGTCCGCCCGTCAGTCTCCGCACAACAAGACCTCCCTTTCGCGATCCGTAGCCAGAAAAACTCAAACAACGATTGTAGACTGTCGGAACATTGCTTGAGGAGATCCCGATGAAGAAGCTGTCGATGGTCATGGCGATGACCGCGTTTGCCGCCCTCCTGCTCACCGCCTGCAGCCCGAGCGAGGATGCCGGCAGCGACGACGTGGCGGCAGCCGGAACGGCCGAAGGGCCGAACCCGACCCGGAACGCCTACTTCGGCGACCTCCACGTCCACACGCGCTACTCGTTCGACGCCTTCATCTTCGGCACCACGACGGACCCGAACGACGCCTACGAGTTCGCCAAGGGCGGAACGATCAAGCATCCGGCCGGCTTCGACATGCAGCTCGACCGGCCGCTCGACTTCCAGGCCGTCGCCGACCACGGCATGTACCTGGGGATGCTGCCGGCGATGACCGAGGAGGATTCCCCTGTCTATGGCCACCCGATCGCCGCCGATCTGCGCGTGGCCGAGGAGGCCGACGAGCGCCGCGGCATCTTCGTCGGCATGGGCCCCTACCTGCGCGGCGACCCGGGCACGGAGGAACATCTGAACATGGACGTCGTGCGCGGCGCCTGGTCGAAGATCGTCGAGGCCGCCGAAGCGCACAACGACCCGGGCAACTTCACCGCCTTCATCGGCTACGAGTACACATCGTCGGGCTACGAACGGGACAACCTGCACCGCAACGTGATCTTCCGCGGTTCCGAGCACCCGGACGCGCCGTTCAGCCGCCTCGATTCGCAGAACCCCGAGGACCTCTGGGCCGCGATGGACGGTTGGCGGGACCAGGGGATCGAGACCCTCGCCATTCCACACAACTCGAACGGCTCCGGCGGCCGCATGTTCGAGATGGAGAAGTTCTACGGCGATCCCTTCGACGACGAATACTCCGACGTCCGGATGCGCAACGAACCGATCGTCGAGATGACCCAGGTCAAGGGCACGTCGGACACCCATCCGGCGCTTTCGCCCAACGACGAATGGGCCGACTTCGAGATCATGCCGTACAAGATCGCCACCACGATCATCAGCGACCCGCCCGGCAGCTACGTCCGCAACGCCCTGATTCGGGGTCTCCGCCTCGCCGACGGCGGCCTCGCGAACCCGTACAAGTTCGGCCTCATCGGCGCCAGCGACACCCACGTCTCCGCCGGCTCGTTCGAGGAGGACAACTACTGGTCCAAGGTCGGGATCCTGGACGCCGAGCCGCAGCTTCGCGGCTCCGTGCCCGGCACCGGCGCCAACCAGACGCTCGGCGATCCGACCCAGCAGTCGGACGCGGCGATGCGCACCGGCGACGGCTCAGGCCGCACCTTCCGCGACACCTACTACTACACCTGGGGCGCCTCGGGTCTTGCCGGCGTATGGGCAGAGGAGAACACCCGCGCGGCGATCTTCGACGCGATGCGCCGCAAGGAGACCTTCGCCACCTCCGGCCCGCGCATCAAGATCCGGTTCTTCGCCGGCGACTTCGCGGACGGCGACCTGGACGACGCCGAGTTTCTGACCAAGGCCTACGCCGAGGGCGTGCCCATGGGCGGCGACCTGCTCGCCGCCGATGACGCCTCGGCGCCGGCGTTCGCGGTCGTGGCGATGCGCGATTCGATGGGGGCGCCGCTGCAGCGGCTGCAGGTGATCAAGGGATCGTCGAAGGACGGCGAAGGCGCCGAGGTCGTCTACGACGTCGCCTGCTCGGACGGTAACGAAGTCGACCCGGCCACCAACCGCTGTCCCGACAACGGCGCCATGGTCGACCTCGCGACCTGCGATATCAGCGCCGACTCCGGCGCCGACGAACTCAAGGCGGTCTGGACCGACCCCGACTTCGACGCCTCCGAGCGCGCCTTCTACTACGTCCGGGCACTCGAGAACCCCACCTGCCGCTGGTCGACCTGGGACGCCATGCGCGCCGGCGTCGAGCCGCGCCAGGACATCTCGCCGACCATCCAGGAACGCGCCTGGTCCTCCCCCATCTGGTACAACGCGGACTGACGGCTTGCACGGCAGACACCGGGTGGCGCGGATCGCGCCACCCGGGTTCCCGCCGGCATCCGGCCTGAGAACAGAGGGAACCATGGACTTCGACGTTGAAGGTCACCTTCGCGCCATCGAGCGCACCGTGGCGTCGCTGCAACACGACGACCTGCCCGCTCGCGGAGTCACGCTCTCCCGTAGCTTCCACACGCCAGTCGAGGATCTCTGGGACGCCGTCACCAACGAGAAGCGCCTCCAACGCTGGTTCCTGCCGATCACCGGCGAACTCCAACTCGGCGGCCGCTATCAACTCGAGGGCAACGCCGGCGGCCTGATCACGGCGTGCGACCGCCCCTCATATCTCGGGCTCACCTGGGAGTTCGGCGAGGACGTCAGTTGGGTGGAGGTCCGCTTCTGCGACGACGGCGCCGGCCATGCGCGCCTCACCCTCACGCACACGGCGCTCCTCTCCGAACACTGGGACCAGTACGGACCAGGCGCAACCGGCGTCGGCTGGGAGATGGGCCTCATGGGCCTTGCACACCATCTCGAGCAACCCGACGCGCCGATGCCGGACGAAGCCGCGTTCGCCGCCCCGGACGGCAAGGCCTTCGTCTACCTCAGCAGCGAGGCCTGGGGACAAGCCGCAATCGCATCCGGGACCGACCCCAGCACCGCCCGCGCAGCCGCCCGGCGCACCGCCGGCTTCTACACCGGCGAACCGACCGAAGCTGACTGAACAACGAGGGCATTGCCCTCCGTCCCGGGTTACCCTCCCAGGGATTCCGCGTCACCCCTCCCGGTGCCGGCCGGGACCGGGGCAGGAACTCCGGGCCGAAGCCAGTTGGCGGGGTACACTGCATGGATGCGGTCGGCCGTTCGCTTTATTCGTCGCGGCCAGGTCACGAGCCTCGAAGAATTCGCCCCCGCCGAGACTCTCCTCGATCATCTGCGCCTCCGCGAACGGGCTGTGGGCACCAAGGAAGGTTGCGCCGAAGGAGACTGCGGGGCCTGTACCGTTGCCGTCGGACGCCTGCGCGGCGGGCGAGTGGTCTACGAGCCGACGAACAGTTGCATCCAGCTCCTCGGCGCCCTGGACGGCGCCGAGGTCGTCACGGTCGAAGATCTGGCCCCGTCGGCCACGGAACTGCATCCCGTACAGCAGGCGCTCGTAGACCACCACGCTTCGCAGTGCGGGTTCTGTACGCCCGGCTTCGTCATGACCCTGTTCGCCCTCTACCATGCGAACCAGAATCCAGACCGCGCCACCGTGAACGACTGGCTAGCGGGCAACCTCTGCCGCTGCACTGGCTACCGTCCGATCGCCGACGCCGCTCTTGCCTGCTGCCGCGGCCCGGCGGAGGACGACTTCGCCCGGAATGCGCCTCGCACCGCCGCCCAGCTCGAGGCCCTCGACGATGGCCAGGACCTTTTCGTTGGCAGCAACGAGACGTTCTACGCGGCGCCGGCCTCGGAGGACAGCCTGGCGGACATCTGCGCCCGCCATCCTGATGCCGTCATCGCAGGCGGCGCCACGGACGTCGGCCTCTGGATCACGAAGGAACTGCGTCGCCTGCCCCGGATCATTCACACTGGACGCGCCGCCTCCCTCCGGGCGGTTCGCGAAGAGGACGACCGGGTGGAGCTCGGTGCCGCCGCCACCTATTCCGAGGCGGAGGCGGCGCTTCGCCGCATCGACCCGGACATTGGCGAGGTGCTCCGGCGGTTGGGTTCGAAGCAGGTGCGGGCAGTCGGTACCGTCGGCGGCAACATTGCGAACGGCTCGCCGATTGGCGATATGCCCCCCGTCCTGATCGCACTCGGCGCCTCCGTCGAACTTCGCCTCGGCGCACGGCTCCGGACCCTGCCGCTCGAGGAGTTCTTCGTCGACTACGGCGTTCAGGATCGCGCACCCGGAGAGTTCCTGGCCCGGATCCGGGTCCCCCGCCTCCGCCCGGACGAGCGCTTTCGCGCCTACAAGATCTCGAAGCGCTACGACCAGGACATTTCGTCCGTGCTCGGGGCGTTCCGCTTCCAGGTGGCCGACGGCCGCATCGTTTCCGCGGTGATGGCCTGGGGCGGCATGGCGGCGACGCCGCAACGCTCCCCACGAACCGAGAAGGCCGTCATCGGGCTCGGGCTGGAGAACCGCGCACTTCGGCGCGACGCGGAAGAGTCCGTCCGTGTGGCGCTGGCCGCGGACTTCTCGCCGATCGACGATCATCGGGCGAGCGCCCGCTACCGGCTGCGAGTCGCCGCCGCCCTCGCGCTCAAGGCGCTCGACGAAATTGCGGGGCGTGTGAGCACGGAGACGCGGGTCCGAGGCAGCAGGGAAGAGACGGCATGAGCACGCCCCTTCAGGCGAAGACCGTTGATGAGTCGAGCACCACGGCAACGGAGACCGGCTGGACTTCCTTCGGGGAGCCCACCGCCGCCGGCGACGCACCCGGCCGGAGCGTCGGACGGGCACTGCCTCACGACAGCGCGGCGCGGCACGTCCGGGGCACGGCGAACTACGTCGACGATCTGCCCGAGCCGCCGGGCACGGTGCATGTGGCGCCCGGCGCCGCAGACGCCGGCAGCGGCGCCATCCGTTCCCTGGATCTTTCCGCTGTGCGCTCCTTCCCGGGGGTTCTGGCCGTTCTGGAAGCGTCCGACATTCCCGGCCGGAACGACTGCAGCCCCGCCACCGGGGATGACCCGATTCTCGCCGAAGACGCGATCCGGTTTCCCGGCGATGTGGTGTTTGCCGTCGTTGCCGAGAGCCGCGACATCGCCCGCCGGGCCGTGAGGCAAGCCCGAATCGAGGTCGAGTCCGGCTTGCCCCGGATCAGCGTCGACGACGGGCTCGCTCAGGGTACGGACCTGCTCCCGCCCTACGGTTTCGAACGGGGCGATGCCGCGTCGGCCTGCGCTGCCGCCCCGCACCGCCTCGAGGGGAGTCTGCGGATCGGCGGTCAGGAACACTTCTACCTGGAAGGTCAGGCGGCGCTGGCGGTACCCGGCGAGGACGACGAAATCCTGGTTTTCTCCTCCACCCAGCACCCGGCCGAGATCCAGGGGCTGGTCGCGCGCATGCTGGACATCCCGGATGCGGCGGTCGTCTGCGAGTGCCGCCGGATGGGCGGCGCCTTTGGTGGGAAGGAATCCCAGGCCGCCCAGTGGGCCTGTCTGGCCGCCCTCGCCGCCAGCGTCGTCGGCCGCCCGGCCAAACTCCGGCTCGATCGCGACGACGACATGGCGATGACCGGCAAACGTCACGACTTCCAGGCAGCCTTTCGCTGCGGACTCGACGCTACCGGTGTCCTGGCGGGAGTCGAGATCGAGCTGGACGCCCGCTGCGGTTGTTCGGTCGATCTGTCGAAGGGCGTCTGCGACCGAGCGCTGTTTCACGCCGACAACGCCTACTACTACCCCGCGGCTACGATCCGCTCCCGCCGCCTCCGGACGGACACCGTCTCGAACACGGCATTCCGCGGCTTCGGCGGGCCCCAGGGGATGATCGTGGCCGAGCGGATCATGGATGCGGCGGCGATCGCGCTTGATCTCGATCCGCTCCTGGTCCGCAAGCGCAACCTCTACCGGCCAGGCCGGGATACGACGCCCTACGGCATGATGGTGGGCGAGCATGTGCTCGCGGACATGATCGACTCGCTGGAGCAGACCAGCGACTACGCCGCGCGGCGAAAGGCGGCGGCGCGCTTCAACGCCTTGGGCGGCGCCCTACGCAAGGGGATCGCGCTGACGCCGGTCAAGTTCGGTATCGCCTACACGCTGCTGCCGCTCAATCAGGCGGGCGCCTTGATCCACCTCTTCGTGGACGGTTCGGTGCAGGTGAACCACGGCGGAACCGAGATGGGCCAGGGGCTCTACATCAAGGTCGCCCAGGTGGTGGCCGAAGAACTGGGAACAGACATCGCCCAGGTGCGGGTCACTGCGACGCGAACGGACAAGGTACCCAACTCTCCCGCCACCGCGGCTTCGTCGGGCTCGGACCTGAACGGCATGGCGGCGCGGCTGGCGGCCCGCAAGATCCGGCGGCGGCTTGCGGATCTCGCCGCTCGACACTTCGGAGTCGAGCCGCAGGCCGTCTCCTTTGCGAACGGGCGGGTAGGTCCCGCGAGCGGAGACTGCCAGCGTCCGGACACGATCTCGCTCGGAGAACTCGCGGCGCTCGCGTTCGCCGAACGCGTTTCCCTCTCAGCCACGGGTTTCTTCCGCACGCCGAAGATCGGCTGGAACCGCGACCGCCGAAGCGGACGGCCGTTCCTCTACTTCGCCTGCGGCGCCGCCTGCAGCGAGGTCACGGTCGACACCGAGACGGGCGAAACCCGGCTCGACCGGGTGGACATCCTGCACGACGCCGGACGGTCGCTCAATCCCGCGATCGACATCGGCCAGATCGAAGGCGGCTTCGTCCAGGGTCTGGGATGGCTCACCACCGAGGAGTTGGTGTTCGATCCACGGGGACGGTTGCTCACCCACGCGCCGTCGACCTACAAGATCCCGACCTGCTCGGACGTCCCGGCCGATTTTCGGGTGACGCTCTACCGGCCGGGGGGGAATCCGGAACCCACGATTCACCGTTCGAAGGCGGTCGGCGAACCTCCCCTCATGCTTGCTCTCTCCGTGTTCTCGGCCATCACCCACGCGGTGGCGAGCCTGGCGCCGGGCAAAGTGCCGCCGCTCGACGTGCCGGCCACGCCGGAAGCCATCCTGGGCGCCGCGGACGCACTACGGCACGACCACCGTCCGGCAGGCGAGCTAGCGGTCGTGGCGCCGGCTGCGGGTTGACTCCATGCGCCCAGTCTGGCCGAAAGTCGCAGGTGTCCTGGAGGCGTACGGCATCTGCGCCTTGGTCACAGTCGCGGCCGTGCGCGGCTCCGCACCCCGCGAGGCCGGCGCCCGGATGATCATCGGGCCCGACGGCGCCGGCTTCTCCGGCACCATCGGCGGCGGCGAACTCGAGTGGCGCGTCCTCGGCGCCGCGCGGCGAGCGCTTGCCGAAGGCGTGCAATCCGCTGCCCTTGGCAGGTACTCACTCGGGCCCGAACTGGGCCAGTGCTGCGGCGGAAGCGTCGACGTGCTTTCCGAGGTGCTCGTCGCAGAGCAGCTCGACGCCGTCCGGGCGCTTGCGACGCGGGAGAAGGCGGGTCCGTTCCTGACCCGGGGCCGGATGCGCCGCCGCGCTGTTGATCGCATCCCGGTCGAGGACGGAGAAGGAGGGACCGACGCCTCGGGAACGGATGCCGGCCTGCGGCTCGACACTCGGGCGACCGACGGCCAGCTCGAGATCATCGAGCGTTTCGGCGCTCGGCCCCAGGAGGTCTGGCTCTTCGGCGCCGGGCATGTCGGTCGGGCGCTCATGCTCGCCTTGGCCCCTCTCCCCTTCGCGGTCACCTGGATCGACGAGCGTCGAGAAGCGTTCCCGTCCATCCTGCCCGGCCGCGTCCGGACCATCGAGACCAAGAACCCCCCGGCGGAACTGGCCGCCGCCCCTTCGCATGCCGCCGTCGTCGTGATGACCCATAGCCATCCGCTCGATCTTGCGATCGTCCATGCCGCCCTTGCCGCAGCGCGATTCAGCTACGTCGGACTGATCGGCTCGGCAAGCAAGCGAACTCGATTCCTGCACCGGCTGAGGAGCGCCGGTTTGCCTGATGACCTGAGCGACGCCCTCGTGTGTCCGATCGGGCTCCCGCAGATCGGGTCCAAGGCGCCTGCCGCCATCGCTGCCGGCGTCGCCGCCCAGCTCCTGGAGCGCTTTCCCGCGTGACGATCTGCGAGCGGGTGATCCGCGGCGCGGTCCTCCACTACGGCCGCCTTCCCCCTGACACAGGCGCAGAAGAGGCGGTCCGTTTCCACCCAAGAGGCAGCGTCGCGGTTGACGAGACGGGCCGCATCGTCTTTTGCGGGGACACGGCGGCGCTGCCTGGGCGCTGCCGGAACCTGCCTCAGGATGACTACGGCGACGCGCTGATCCTGCCCGGCTTCATCGACGCACACATCCACTTCCCCCAGTACCGGATGCTCGCCGCGCCGGGCCGGAATCTGCTCGACTGGCTCGATCGCTTCACCTGGCGCGAGGAACTTCGCTTCGGCGACCCGGCTCACGCCGCCGCAGCGGCCGAGAAGTTCCTGGAGCGGCTGATCCAGCACGGAACGACGGCGGCGGTTGTGTTCTCATCGGTCCATGCCGTAGCCGCCGATGCGCTGTTCGCCGCCGCCGAGACACGCGGCATGGCCATCGTCGCCGGCAAGACGATGATGGATCGGAACGCCCCCGCCGGACTTCTGGACGACCCCGAGACGGGCGTCGCCGACAGCGAGGCGCTGGCGGCCCGCTGGCATCTTCGGGGCCGGCTTCGATACGCCATTACGGTCCGGTTTGCCGTCACCTCCAGCAGGAGGCAGTTGCGGCTGGCCGGCGAACTCGCAGCCGCCCGACCCGACCTGACGGTTCAGTCGCATCTTTGCGAAAGCCACGAAGAGATCGCTCGCGTTGGGGAGCTCTTTCCGGAGGCGTTCGACTACACCGACGTCTACGACCGCGCAGGACTCCTGGGGCGCCGCACGCTCCTGGCGCACGGGGTCCACCTCACCGAGCGGGAATGCCGGCGGCTCCACGACACCGGAGCAACGGTGGTTCACTGCCCGACCGCGAACTCCTTCCTGGGCTCAGGGATCTTCGATCGGGCCATGGTTGGCCGCCCGGAACGTCCCGTCGGCATCGCCGTGGGAAGCGACGTCGGCGCCGGTACCGGCTACTCGATGCTCCACACCCTGGCCGGCGCCTACCAAGCGGCCCTGCTGCGCGGGAAACACCTCGGCGCGCATGAGCTGTTCTACTCAGCCACCCGGGGCAACGCCACGCTCCTCGGTGTCGAAGAGGAGATCGGATGTCTGGCGCCCGGCCGCTGGGCGGACATCGTCGTGCTCGATCCGACCGCAACGCCGACGCTCCGGGATCGCCACACCCTTTCCGAGAGCCTGGAGGACACCCTCTACGGACTCGCAATGCTCGGCGACGATCGGGCGGTGCGCGCGGTGTATGTCGCCGGCCGGCTCGCCTTGGATCGCAGCCCGGGCGCCTTGCCGTAAGGGCAAATCTGCTCGTTCACGCGAGGTCGCTGGCGCGAGAGGCGGTCCCTGAACAGCATCGCAGTTGAGAATCACCCGTCGCTGCGCAGCACCGAGACGAACGCTTCCTGGGGAATGTCGATGGAGCCGACGCGCTTCATCCGCTTCTTGCCTTCGCGCTGCTTCTCGAGCAGCTTCCGCTTGCGGGTGATGTCGCCGCCGTAGCACTTGGCGGTGACGTCCTTGCGGTATGCGGTGATCGTGGCGCGAGCGATGATCTGGCCGCCGATCGCTCCCTGGATCGCGATCTTGAACTGCTGGCGCGGAATCGTGTCCTTGAGGCGCTCGCAGTAGCGCAGGGCCCGCCGCCTCGCCTTGTCGCGATGGACGAGTTGGGACAGGGCGTCGACCCGCTCGCCGTTGACGAGGATGTCGACCTTGACCAGGTCGGTTACCCGTGACGCGATCAGTTCATAGTCGAACGAGCCGTAGCCCTGGGTCACCGTCTTCAGCTTGTCGTAGAAGTCGAAGAGCACTTCCGCCAGCGGCAGCTCGCAGGTCAGTTCGACCCGTCCCACCGCCAGGTAGTGGATGTTCGTCTTGCCCCCGCGACGCTCCAGGCAAAGCTCCATGACCGCTCCGAGGTAGCGCTCCGGCAGCATGATCGAGGCCTTGATGAAGGGCTCGGCCACGCTCGCGATCTCGGACGGGTCCGGATAGGCCGACGGATTGTCGATCCGTCGCATCGAACCGTTCGACATCTCCACCAGGTACTGCACAGAAGGCGCCGACAGCACCAGGGACAGCCCATACTCGCGCTCCAGGCGCTCCTGCACCACGTCCAGGTGCAGCAGGCCCAGAAAGCCACAGCGGAAGCCGAAGCCGAGGGCCGAAGATGCATCCTTGTCGTAGGTCAGCGCGGCATCGTTCAAGGCCAGCTTTTCGAGCGCGTGCGTCAGGTCCTCGTAGTCGTGGCTCGACACCGGGTACATCGATGAGAAGACCACCGGCTTCGCCTCGCGATACCCGGGGATCGGTTCGGCGGCGCCGTCCGCCACGGTCGTGATCGTGTCGCCGATGTCGATCTCCGAGATGTTCCTTATCCCGGCGATCACGTAGCCCACCGCCCCTGCCTCCAGTTCCTCGGCCTGGCGCCGTTTGAGCAGCAGGGTCCCCACCTCTTCGACCTCGTGCTCGCTGCCGGTGTGCATCAGGCGCACTTTCTGCTTCGGCCGCAGCCGGCCGTCGCGCACCCGCACCAGCAGCACGACGCCGCGGTACGGGTCGTACTGGGCGTCGAACACGAGCGCCTTGAGCGGGGCTTCCAGAGTGCCCGACGGCGGCGGCAACCGGGCCGTGATCGCGTCCAGGACCTTGTCCACACCCTCGCCGGTCTTGGCCGAGCACAGCACCGCCTCGAACGGGTCCAGGCCCAGGTCGCTCTCGATCTCCTCCAGCACCCGGTCGATATCCGCTGAGGGAAGGTCGATCTTGTTGATCACGGGGATGATCGTCAGGTCGTACTCGAGCGCCAGGTAGAGATTGGCGACCGTCTGCGCCTCGACGCCCTGGGAGGCGTCGATCAGCAGCAGCGCCCCTTCGCAGGACATGAGCGAGCGCCGCACCTCGTGCGAGAAGTCGACATGGCCCGGCGTGTCAATCAGGTTCAGGCGGCAGAACCGGCCCTCGGCGTCCTGATGCCGCAGGGTCACCGTGTTGCTCTTGATCGTGATCCCCCGCTCGCGTTCGATGTCCATCGAGTCCAGGATCTGGTCCCGGAAGTGGCGATCCTCCACCGCGCCGCAATGCTGGATCAGCCGGTCGGCGAGCGTCGACTTGCCGTGGTCGACGTGAGCGATGATGCAGAAGTTGCGGACAGACATGCGCGAACCGCATCCTATGAGCTTGCGCCGCAGGACGCAGCGAGGCAAGTCCCGCGGCGGGTGTCATGGGGAGGACGGGATGGGCCGAAACTCCGAGCTTGCGAGGCGTTTTGGGGCGTTGCGCCCGGCGCCACTACGCACGCCGGCGTCCCCGCCGACATCCGCCGAAGACGGAATCCGGAACAACGCGACTCACCCAGAAGTTGCTACCGTCACACCATGCCGACCCCGGCCGCAACCGCCCAGACGACGATCCGCATCCTGGGCGCACCGCTCGACCTCGGACAATCGCGCCGCGGCGTCGATCTGGGGCCCACCGCACTGCGCTACGCGGGCCTCAAGTCGGCCCTGACCCGGCTCGGCTACCGGGTCGAGGACCAGGGCAACATCGAGACCGTCGAGCGGGACACGCTGTCGGGCGGGCCCGGCATGGCCTTCCTGCAGCCGGTCGTCGACGCCTGCGAGCGCATCTACGAGGCCAGCCGGCGGGCGGTGGCCGACGGCGCCGTGCCGCTTGTCCTCGGCGGCGACCACTCGATCGCCGTCGGCACGGTCGGCGGCGTCTCGCACGAGCACCGCACCGGCGTCCTCTGGATCGACGCCCACGGCGACTTCAACACCCCCGACACCTCGCCGACCGGCAATCTCCACGGCATGCCCCTGGCCGCCCTGTGCGGGCACGGCGCGCCGGGTTTGGTCGATGCCGGTCGCCCCGGCGCCAAGCTCCGGCCCGAGGACGTCGTCCTGTTCGGCGTCCGCGACCTCGATCCCGGCGAGCAGGCCCTGATCCAGCGCACCGGCATCGCCACGTACACGATGCGTCAGATCGACGAGCGGGGCCTGGCGCCGCTCGCCACCGAGGCTCTCGAAGGCCTGGGGCATGTGGACCGGATCCACGTCAGCCTGGACATGGACGCGATCGATCCACGGGAGGCCCCTGGCGTCGGCACCCAGGTGCCCGGCGGCCTGAGCTACCGCGAGGGCCACCTGCTGATGGAGCTGATCGCCGAGCACGGGGACATCGGCTCCGTCGATGTGGTTGAGGTGAACCCGATCCTCGATACCCGCAACCAGACCGCGCAGCTCGCCCTCGGCCTGCTGAGCTCTCTCTTCGGCCGCAGGATCCTGTAGCGGTCGGCTGATCGCTGCGGCGCTCCTCAGTGAGGCACAGCCGTTCCCTCACTGGAAACGGCTGCGTTGCGCCATCGTCGTCAGTTGAGCGAACACCGGGCGTTCAACGAGTTTCGGCGCAACCTCGCGGATCCAGGCGAGGAGTTCATCCAGGTCCCACGGCGTCATGCTCTCGTCTTCAGATCCAACGGTCAGGTCCAAGAGACGAAGCAGCGCCTCGGCTTTCTCCTCCGTGTCAACGATGACCTCCAGGAGTGGCTTGCCGTCCTTTTCGCCGTAGAACCCGTAGTCGTGGCGCGATGTGACTGACCCGGGCACAAGGTAGCGCGCAACTGCGTTGACGGCCGCCACGAACCTCTCGCGGCTCGCGGCCGGGATCCCCGCCATGGAGTGGCCTACGCCGCGAGAAACCAAGTCTCGTTCCTGCGGCCAAACCCGCTCAAGAAACGGCCTCACCGCCTTGTCGAAGAGCTCCTCGGGTTCAGGCGAGTCGTCCCCACGGTTCACCAAACACCGCCAGAGTTCGGTGGCGCACCAACCTCGCATCTCCTCGTCCAGGCGACGAATGAGTTGCTGCAGTTCCGATGCCTCAACGACCGGTTCGCTGCCGAGGAAGAAGGCCCTCAAAGCGTCCCATACGAACTTCGAGAGGAGCCGCTGGCGCGACCATGCACTCAACCTCGGTTCGTCCGTCCTCTCAATGAGCTCCATCGCGTCGGCGGCGAGAACTCGGGGAACACCTCTGGCCCGGCCGTGTCGGCCGAGTACATCCCACAAGGCAATCGTCGATTCCGTACGCTTCTTGGTCGGCTCGGCACCCTCCTTCAGGGCGGGTACCAAGTACCGCTCGGCCCATGCGGGGTCAACTTGCACGTACCAGCCGACACCACAAACCAGCCACGCAAGCGCTACGCGTCCGGCGCGGCCCGGAGCCTCCGCCCTGCTATCCAAGCCAAGGGAGGTCAGAAAATCGAACGTGGGGTCCTTCGCCAGCCGGAAGACCCTTCGCGCGCTCCTCTGGGTCGGTACCTCATCGAGCAACGCCTACGACCCGGCGACCTCGTCCACGTACTCTCTGACCAGAAGCAGATCTTCCATCGAGCCGCCCACCATCAACGACATGGGCGACTTGCCTTCAAGAAATTCGTGGGGCTCTCGCAGCCACTCGTTCTCGACCTCCAGGTCCCGGAAGAGCGAATGGAGAGACTCCCGAATCCGAAACAGGTGGGCTATGCGGTCCCGCACGTCACGTCCATGAAGCTCCTTCCGACCCGTCAACAGGGCGGCCGCATGCGCTGCATCCGTGGGGCCGAAGCCGAGCAAGCCGGCGAGATCTTCCTGGTTCAGCCGCCAGAAGTCAGCCAACTTCGCGGCGAACTGGACCGGACCTGAAGACCGTGCAGGAAGTCCGCGAAGCGTGCCCTGACTCTGAGAAGTTCCCGTCTCGGGCGGCGATCCCATTGCGGATCGACTCCTGATGCGCGGATCGCGAAAGAGCCCCATGTACTTACCCCTGCGGAGCGAGGCCGCCCCTGCCGACTTGGCGCCACGCACGAAGGCCCTCAGAGTCCGTCGCCCTGGCGTCGGTCGCTGTTTCTTCACGCCCGTGGCTGTTCGCGATGGTATCCGACCCCCCGGCTACAGCAAGGCAGAATAGCGGCTCCCCCAATCACCAGGAGACCCCAATGACCGACAACGAACGCCAGTACTGGCTGATGAAAAGCGAGCCGGGCGCCTACTCGATCGACGACCTCGAGCGGGACGGCACGACCTACTGGGACGGCGTGCGCAACTACCAGGCCCGGAACCTGATGCGGGACCGGATGCGGATCGGCGACGGGGTTCTCTACTACCACTCGAACGCCACACCGATGGCCGTGGTCGGCCTGGCTCGGGTGTGCAGCGCGTCGTACCCGGACCCGACCCAGTTCGACCCGGACGATCCGCACTACGACCCGAAGTCGGACCCGGAGAATCCCCGCTGGTACCTGGTCGACATCGAGTTCGAGCGCAAGTTCGACGAACCGGTGACCCTGGCGGAGCTGCGCCAGCGTCCCGACCTCGAAGGGATGGCCCTGCTGCGCCGGGGACAACGCCTGTCGGTTCAGCCGGTCACCGCCCGGGAGTGGCGGATCGTGTGCCAGATGGCGGGGGTCAGTGGCCTGAACGGCGACTAGTTGACGCTAGCGACACGCACGCTGCCGGAGCCGGTGTCGAGGACCACGGTCGCGGCGCCGTCGCCGACGACGAAACGCATCTCGCCCCGGCTCTTGTGCAACGTCTTGGTGATCGGCACATCGACGTCGATGCCGCCACTGCCGATGTCGATGTCGAACCGGGCCGAGAGGTCGTCGGGAACCAGCATGACGATGCCGCCCGAACCGGTGTCGACCAGGAAGCGGCCACTGCCCATCCGCTCCAAGGCCAGATGGACGCTGCCGCTTCCGGTGTCGATCACAGCGGCATCGCACTCTGCCGACTCGACGGAGACACGGCCGCTGCCGGTGTCGATCACGAGCTTTTCGGCCTCCACGCCGTCGACCGTCACGCCGCCGCTGCCGGTGTCGATGTCGACGATGTCCGCGGCCACCTCGGTTACCGCCACCGAACCGCTGCCGGTGTCGATCGAGAGGGCTGTGCCCTTGAAGCCGTCCAGGCTGGCCTTGCCGCTGCCGGTTTTGAGCACCAGCCTGCCTCGCACGTCGCTCACCTCGATGCCGCCACTGCCGACGCCAATCTTCACGTCGCCGCTCAAGCCGGCCGTAGCGGCGCTACCGGCGCTCGTGTAGAGGTCCAGATCGGCGGCGACGCCGGACACGTCGATGTCGCCCGCTCCCAACTCGACCTTCAACGACCGGCCCTCCGGCACCCGAATCGTCAGGTCGGCCCACGCCTCCATGCCACTGCCACTCCGCTCGACGCGAATGCGTCGGCCGGAGACCGCTCGCAGGATCTCACCCAGGAGGCTGCCCGATCCCCGCTCGCGCGACCAAAGGTGGGCCCGCCGGCGGCTGAACTCCGAATACACGAACCGGCGTTCGTCCTCGATTGGAAACACGATCTGAAGCTGGGCCCGCGAGCCGCGCCGCGTTTCAATTTCGATATTGGCCGGCACGCCGTCGGCGCCGCGCACGGAGACCTCGACTTCGAAGTCGTCGCCCGCTGCCGGCCCGATCTCGATCCGGCCGATCAGGTTGGAAACGGCCAGCGAATCCGAGTCGAACTTGTGAGTCTCGTCGAACTCGCCGAACGCGGGTGTCCCCAAGGCCGCAGCCGCAAGCACGGCCAGGAGACCGAGCTGCCCGCCGCGCCGGCGCCCCAGAGGCGCGCTGGTACGTTGCCGGGAGTCGGGTACGGTGTGCGAAGGTCGTAGGGTCATCGCTTTCTCCTGTTCCAGGGCCTGCGGTCTGACGGTCACTTCAAGCTCCCTTCACCGCTACACAACGCAGACGAGCGGACAGGGTTTCACCGAACGCCCTCCGGCCGCTCGGCCGACTGCTATCGTCCCCGTCGTCGATTCGTTGCCGAGGAGGGCGGTTTCAGAGCATGGCCAGCTACAACATGAACCAGGTCAAGACCGGACTGAAGGTGCTCGAGGGCGGCGAACCGAACGCGATCATCTCCTGCGACTTCGTCAAGCCCGGCAAGGGGCAGGCGTTCACGCGCATCAAGATGCGCAACCTGCTGAACAGCCGGGTCAATGAGAAGACCCTCAAGCCCGGCGATCTCCTCGTCGGCGCCGATGTCGTCGACACATCGATGCAGTACCTCTACAGCGACGGCGAACACTGGTTCTTCATGAACCCCGACACCTACGAACAGGTCGAAGCGGACACAACAGCCGTCGCCGACGCCGAGCAGTGGATCAAGGAAGAGGACATCTGCAGCGTGACGCTCTGGAACGGCCTTCCGATCCAGATCAAGGCGCCCAACTTCGTGATCCGGGAAATCGTCGAGACGGATCCCGGCCTCAAGGGCGACACCTCGGGCGGCGGCAGCAAGCCCGCCAAGCTCGAGACCGGCGCCACGGTCAAGGTGCCGCTGTTCATCCAGAACGGCGAGACGATCCGGGTCGACACCCGCACCGGGGAGTACGTTTCCCGCGCCAAGAGCTAGCGGCCAGGGAGGCCGCCACGTGACGGGCAACGGCGCCGACTGGCGCCCCACCGCTACGCCTGAAGCCCTGCGCCGGAGGGCTGCGATGCTGGCCGAACTGCGCGCTTTCTTCGCCGAGCGGGGCGTCCTCGAGGTCGAGACGCCGCTCCTGAGCGCCGAGACCACGCTCGACCTGCATCTGGACAGCCTGGGTTCCGAGGTCGAGGCGCCGGGTGTTCCAAGCCGCAGGATGTACCTGCAGACCTCGCCGGAACTGGCCATGAAACGGCTCCTGGCCGCGGGTTCCGGCTCGATCTACCAGGTCTGCAAGGCGTTTCGCGGCGGTGAACGCGGACGGTGGCACAACCCCGAGTTCACAATCCTCGAGTGGTACCGCGTCGGCTGGGACCACCACCGGTTGATGCGAGAGGTCGTGGCTCTGATCGAAACGCTTCTCGCCGGTTCGCGGCGCCTCGAAGCAGCGGTCTACGCGAGCTACGCCGACCTGCTCAGGCAACACGCGGGAGTCGATCCGCACGACGCGCCGACCCGAACCCTGCGCCAGACCGTGGAAAGGTCACCTGCACACCAGAACACCGACGGTCTGGACCGCGACGACCTGCTCTCGCGGCTCTTCGTGGAACGGGTCGAGCCCCGCCTGGCGAGTAACCGCGTCACGGTGGTCTTCGACTATCCCGCCTCCCAGGCCGCGATGGCCCGGCTGAACGCCGGCGATCCGCGCACGGCGGAGCGCTTCGAGGCCTTCGTTGGTGACATCGAGCTGGCCAACGGCTACGGGGAACTGAGCGACCCGGCCGAACAGCGGCAGCGCCTCGAACGCGACCTGGCGCGGCGGCGGCAGGAGGGTCGGCCCCTGCCGCCGATGCCATCCCGGTTCCTGGCTGCCCTGGAGGCCGGGCTTCCGCGCTGTTCCGGCGTCGCGCTGGGCTTCGACAGACTGCTTGGACTCGACCTCGAGGCCCGCAAGATCGGCGAGCTGATCGCCTTCCCTGTCGAACGCGCCTGACGCCGCCCTCGCTACGGCGCCGACCGGGCCGGCGCCGGTGCGACGGCGGCCGGACCAGGCGGCACCACTTCCAGCAACTCGACCGCCGGTTGCTCATCGCAGAAGATCGTCGCCAACCGTCCGTAGACCCGCGGCGCCTCGCCCGCTCCCGGCGCCGGGAGGCCGAAGTGCCGACGCATCTCCGCGTCCGGTTCGATCTCGAGCAGACGGTGAGTGCTGATCCGGCGCAACCGGCTGTGCCGAATCAGGATGTGCCCGAGCGGCGTCCTCTCGCCCAGGATCTCGAGCCGTGCATCCGGGCCGGCGAACCGCAGATCGAAGAACATGATCCCGAACTGAACGACGCCGGACTCCGGTCGTGCTGCTCCACCGCCGTTCCCGCCGCTTCGGCGCAGGAGGATCTTGCGCGCGTAGTGGCGGTCGGAGGCAACGCGATCCAGGACAACGACATCGACCGCACCGCCGTGGTGCGCCTCGAGGGTTACGGTCATGTGACTCTCATGGTCCAGCAGGCGCCGCTGCGGCTGGGGTACGCCATCGGCAGGCACAGCGACTGCCGGGGGCGCCTTCTCGCCGAACAGGTCGTACAGACCGCCGATGGTGTGGACGTGTCCGCTCACCTGCCTCGTCTGGTCAAGGACTCGGACCGTGGCCGGGAATTCCGCGTCGCCCGTCCGCCTTCGACTTCGGTCGGAGCGACGACCGCTGCCGCCGCTTCGTGCGGACTCCAGCAGGCCGGAGCGCTCGACCTCGGACTCGAGCACCGAGCGACGCCAGCCCTCGATCTCGGCAGGCCAAACCCAGGACCTCTGTTCCAGGCTACGCGCCGCCCATGCTTCGAGCGCACGTCGGGGCACAAGGGCCTCGCTCGGCACGCCGAGGTCGGCGGCGACGCCCGCCACCAGGTCCCGCAGCCCCTCCGCCAAGTGGGTCGACGATCGTTTTCGGGCACGTTCCAACCGCTTTGGAAGTGCGTGCTCGGGCAGGGTCGCAGCACCACGGAGCGCAGCCAGAAGAGACGGTCCGTGTCGGCGTACCTGCTTCGCGCCGAGGCCCTTCACCGAAGCCAGATCCTCGCTGCTCCGCGGCAGCCGCCTGGCGATATCGACTACGGTTTCGTCCTTGAGCACGAAGCCGCGGGGAAGGTCACGCCCGCGGGCCCGCTTCTCGCGCCACTCGCAGACCGCTCGCAGCGCCGCAAGCTGACTCCGGGACATTCCCGGACGCCGCAGTCGGCTGTACGACCATTCCGGGCTCAACCGCGCCTCGGAAGCGTGCAGCAGACGCCCGAACTCCTCCTCAGCCCACGCGTCGCGGCCCAGGTCGACCAGTTTGGCCTGCAACAGCTCGTGAGCGGGCAGGAGGTAGGCAACGTCGAGACCCGCGTATTGCACCTGTTCTTCGCTCAGCGGCCGCCGCAACCAATTGGACCGTTGCGCTCCCTTGGCCAGCTCGACCTCGAACAGGCTCGAGACCAGATGAACGTACCCCAGCGAACCCCCCAGGCCGCAAAGCATGGCCGCGACCTGACAGTCGAACAGCCGCTCGGGAGCGAAGCCGAAGGCGTACTGGAAGATCTCCAGGTCCTCACTCGGCGAATGGAACACCTTGGTCACGCTTGGCGAGCGGATCACCGACGCAAGCGCCGAACGATCCCTGATCGCCACCATGTCGACCAGGTAGCAGCCGCACGAGTCGGCGACCTGGATCAGGCCGAGACGGGGGAAGAAGGTCCTCTCGCGGATGAACTCCGTGTCCAGACCAACCGCCGGCTCGCGCAGCCAGCGGCGAGCGAGATCGACCAGGCGATCGTCACGGTCCACGACTTCGGGCGTCGGCGGCGGGGGGAGTCTCATCGGCACGCAAGCAACGGCCGGGCGACCGTCGGCCGGATGCTAGCGCGGCAGAACGACCGAAGGCCGGCGCTTCGCGCCGGATGTCTTGGGCTCCTGCCCTCGCCCAACATAGAATCACCCAGCCCTCGGCAGAACCGGATTTCGCCATGACCTTCAAGTCCGTACCCCTGATCGTCCTCGGAGGCAGCGACCGCCACCCGGCCTACATGCCTCCCGGCGGCAGCTCCAAGCATCCGCTCGCAGGCATCAAGGGCGTCGACGTGAAGATCGGCGGCAGGCCTCTCATCGAGGTCGTCATCGAGCGCATCCGTCAGGCGGACGCCTTCGATCCGATCTACGTCGCAGGCCCCGGACACGCCTACCGCTCGCTTGGGGACGGCATCTCGATCGATACGGACGGCGGCTTCGGCCGCAACATCCAGGTCGGCGTCGAAACCGCCCGCCGACTGCACGGCGACGGGCCGCTGGCGATCAGCACCTGCGACATCATCCCCGACCCCGGCGAGATGCGGGCGGTGGTCGAGGACTTCTGGGGCCACAGCCCGCTGGACTTCTTCTTCCCCATAGTCAAGGCGCCGCGGAACCCCGAACGGCTTGGTGCATCCGAGTGGAAGCCGCGATACCACGTCAAGCCCGAGGGACTGTCCGCGCCAGTACCGGTACTGCCCGGTCATCTGGCGATCTTCGACTCCGCGGCGCTGCGCTGGAAGTTCATGTACCGGCTGATGGACCTCGCGTACCGTACACGCAACCGCCCGATCCTCTACCGCAACACCTACATGGCCCGACGCCTCCTGTGGATCATGCTGGTTCAGGACTTCATTCACCTGCTGAACCTCCGGCTGCCCACCTTCACCTGGGACACGCTGCTATCCGGCACGTGGGCCGCCCGGCGCCTCAAGGAAAAGGTCATCCAGCAGTCCGAACTCGAGCTCGCTATTCGCCGCATGTTCATCAAGCGCCGTCACCGCCGGAAGTACCCCGAACGCAGGGTCCGGATGCCGGTCGTCGATGCGATGTCCCTGGCCCGCGACATCGACACCCAGGAAGAAGCCGTGGCCTTCGGGGCCGTGACTGCGTGAACGGGGGCGCCCGCGTCATCCGTACGGCGCTCCTGGCGGCGTCGCTTGGAGCGCCGCTCTCGGCCGAAACGCACCTGGTGCTGCTCTCGGTGGATACCCTGCGCGCGGACGCGCTCGGCGCCTACGGGGCCGAGGGCGCGAAGACACCGGCGATCGACGCCCTCGCCGCCGCGGGAATGCTGTTCGAGGACGCCCAGACCACGGTCGGCAAGACGGGACCCGCCTTCGCGTCGATCTTCACGTCGCTCTATCCGCCGACGCACGGCGCCCGCCGCAACGCGCAGCGGATGCGGAGCGATATCCCGGTCCTGGCCGAGCTCCTGGGCGAGGCCGGCTACGAGGCAGCGGCCTTCATCTCGAACTGGACGCTGCGAGCCAATCTGGTCGGCCTGAACCGAGGTTTCGATCACTACGACGAGGACTTCAACCAGGCCCGGAACGCGGGCGGCGTCACGGAACGGGACGCCGACGACATCGTCAAGGCCGCGGAGCGCTGGCTGCGTCGCCGCGCCGACGACGAAGAACGAAACGGGAGGCCGCTGTTCCTCTGGGTTCACTTCTCCGACCCCCACAGCCCCTACCTGGAGCGCGGCGGCTTCACGCCACCCATGCCGCCAAGGGAGAAGCGAACAGCCGGCTGGCAGAAGCGCCGGCGCTACCAGTCGGAGGTGAACTACGTCGACCACTGGCTCGGCAGGTTGTCCGAGACGATCGAGGAGCTGCTGCCTGGCCCCCGCTTCACCCTGTTCCTGAGCGATCACGGCGAGAGCATGGGCGAGCACAGCTACTGGGGACACGGCAAGAACGTCCACTGGCCGAACGCCCGCATCCCGATGATCCTCGCCGGTCCGGGAGTGCCGGCCGGCCTCGAGGTCCAGGCGCCGGTCGGTGTCGTCGACGTGCTGCCGACGATCCTGGAACTGCTCGGTATCGAAGCGCCCGACAGTCTCGAGGGACAGAGCCTCGCTCCAGCCGGAAGGGAGACGGAAGCCGCTCAGCGGCCGCGGTACGTCATCGGCGACCGCCATACCGCGCTGTTCGGCAAGTCGCGCCGCAACTCGCCCTACGAGAACCCCCTGCAGATCAGCATGGAGCTCGACGGCGCGAAGGTGCTGCACGACTTCTCGAAACGCCGGACCGTGTATTTCGACCTGACCGTCGATCCGCGCGAGGAGAAGCCGCTCTCGGCGCCGCCCGTCGAGCTGGTCCCGCCCCTCGGCCGCCGCCTCGTGAACTGGTACCGCGCCCTGCCGAAGTACGAGGCCAAGAGCTCGGCCGTCCTCAGCGAGGACGACATCAAGCAGCTCAAGAGCCTCGGCTACATCGACAACTAAGGGCTCGGTTCTTCAGTTGCCGCCAGGCTACTGATGAACCGTGCCCGTCAGTCGCCGTCAGGCCATTGGTGGACAGAGTCCATCCAATGGCCGCCCGGCCACTAGGCGTTGTCGGCGCCTAGCTGTTGTCGTCGCTGACCAGAACGATGCAGTCCGCCAGCAGTCCGGTCGCGGTCTCGATCTCGCCCTGAGCCGGCAGCGTCGGGGCGATGCGGATGTTCCGGTCCTGCGGGTCGATGCCGTAGGGAAAGGTGGCGCCGGCGGGCGTCAGCTTGACCCCCGCTTCGCCCGCCATCTCGACCACCGCGCGGGCGCAACCGGGCGCCGTGTCCAGGTTGACGAAGTAGCCCCCGCGAGGCCGGCTCCACGAAGCGACTCCCAAGTCGCCCAGGCGCTCATCGAGCACCCGTAGCACCGCCTCGAACTTGGGCCGGATCAGGTCCGCGTGCCCCCTCATGTGATCGCGCACTGCCGAGACCGCGCCGTCGAAGAAGTGGGCGTGCGCGAGCTGGTTCAGCTTGTTCGGACCGATCGTCTGAATCGAGCGGAAACCCCGGATCCAGTCCCCGTTTCTCGGACTCGCGGCCACCGCGGCCAGACCTGAGCCACCAAACGTGACCTTGGAAAACGACGTGACAAGAAGCGCCCGATCCTCGTTGCCGTGGGCCGCGCAGCGGTCGTAGAGACTCGCCAGCCGATCCGGTTCACCGTCGAAGGCGTGCAGCGCGTAGGCGTCGTCCCAGATGACCCGGAAGTCCGGGGCCGCGGTGCGCATGGAGGCAATCGCCTCGACCACGTCGTCCGAGTAGGTGACGCCGGTCGGGTTGCTGTAGCGCGGCACGCAGAACATTCCCTTGACGTTCGGGTCCGAACCCGCGAGACGCGCGATCTCATCCACATCGGGGCCGTCCTCGCCCATGGCGACCTTGAGCATCTCGATGTCGTAGCGCTCGAGCAGGGCGAAGTGCCGGTCGTAGCCGGGACAGGGACAGAGGAACTTCACCGGCACAGCGCGGCCGCGCCCGCCCCAGGCTTCGCCGCCCGGAACGCCGACCAGCATCGCCTGCACGACCAGATCGTGCATCCACTGCAGACTGGCGTTGCCGCCGACGAAGACGAGTTCCGCATCCACTCCGAGAATCTCGCCGAAGAGGGCCCGCATCTCCGGCAGACCGCGGGGATCGCCGCCATAGTTCCGGCAGTCGGCGCCGTCGGCGGCGGGGTCGTCCTCCCGCTCTACTGCCCGCAGCAGACCATGTGAGCGGGCGAGCTGCTCCGGCGACGGCTTGCCGCGAGTCATGTCGAGGCTGAGCCCCGCGGAGCGGGCCGCGTCGTAACGACCGCGCGCCGCCTCGACGACGTCAGCACCTATGGCCGCCACGCCCCTACTCCCCCGCCCCGGCCGCGGCGTCGTAGGTGATCCGGTAGATCACGCCCCGCTGGTCGTCGGAGACGAGGAGCGACCCGTCGGCCTGTTCCATCACGTCGACCGGCCGGCCCCACGATTCTTCGTCCTGAAGCCAACCGGTGGCGAACTCCTCGTACGCCGTGGCCCGGCCGTCACTGTCGACACGGACCACCATGACCCGGAATCCGATCTTCTCGCTACGGTTCCAGGAACCGTGCTCGGCAATGAAGATCTGCCCGCGGTAGCGCTCGGGAAAGGCGCTGCCCCGGTAGAAGCGCATGCCCACGGCTGCCACGTGAGGGTCGAGGTCGAGAGCCGGCGGCACGAGTTCGCCGCAGGGACGCTTGTCGCCGAACTCCGGGTCGGCGATGTCCCGGCCGTGGCAGTACGGATAACCGAAGTGCTGGCCGTCCTCGCTCAGCACGTTCAGCTCGTCGGGCGGGACATCGTCTCCCATCATGTCCCGGCCGTTGTCGGTGAACCAGAGTTCGTTCGTGCCCGGACGCCAGTCGAATCCGACCGTGTTGCGCACGCCGCGGGCCACGACCTCGTAGCCGCCGGTCTCGTCCAGGCGCAGAATGGCGGCGAAGGGATCGCCCTCGTCGCAGATGTTGCATGGGGCCCCGACCGGCACGTAGAGCCGGCCGTCGGGACCGAAGCGAATGAACTTCCAGCCGTGATGGGTCTTGTCCGGCAGATCGGCTGTCACCACGACCGGCTCGGGCGGCGAGTCGAGACGGTTCTCGATGTCCTCGAAACGCAGAACGCGACTGATCTCGGCGACGTAGAGATGGCCCTCGTGGAAGGCAACGCCGTTGGGCCAGTTCAGGTCGGCGCCGATCCGGTGCCGCTCCTCCGCCACGCCGTCGCCGTCGCGATCGATGACCGCATGGACCACGCCGCCGCCACGGCGTCCGGTGCCGACGAACACGGTTCCGGACGGACTCTGCGCCAAGGACCTGGCATTGTCGACCTCCGCCGCGAACACGTCGACCGAGAACCCGGCTGGGAGCTCGATCTCGTCCAGACGAAGCTCCTCGTCATCGACCGCGAACGCGCTTCCGGCGACGAGCGCGAGCGCCATGAAGAGCGCGGAGAAACGAAGCACAACTGCGCCTGAAGGAAACGGGTTGCGCGGTGCGGAAATCGCGAAGCGGAGCATGCAGTAACTCCTGAGGTGGGTCGAGCTGTACGCCCGGAACAGAAGTGTCGGGAGCCTGGGAGCGACGAGACCTGTCGGCGAGAGGAAGACCATTGCGGCGTCACCTTCAGCGCGGCCGCGCCGCCGACGCGGATCATAGCAACGGTCGGCGGTCACCACCGTGCCCACGGCCCCGCACCGCTACCGCCGGCAACCGTCGGGGAAGGCCTTGTCGTCGGTGATGGCGGGCGCCGGCCGCCCGGGCTCGTTCCGGTACTCCTTGACGGCGCCCGTAGCCGTGTCCGTTACCCGGATCACGTACCCAACGTCAGTCGTTGAAGCGCCGTAGACCCAGTGATGCCCATTGACCGCGCAGCCGTCCAGCACCTTGATCAGGATCTCCCAGTTGTCCGAATCGTAGAACTGGAACAAGCCCGCGTCGTTCGTCGCCATCGGAACCGCGAAGGCCGGACCGCTCCCACCGTCGCCAGTCCACCACTCTGCTTTCAACTCGTACCGATGGTTATGCAGGCAGAGCGTCTCCGCCGCCGGTTCACAGGTTCCGTCACGGGGTGGAGGCGGCGGCTCCGGATCCGGCGGATCTGGCGGTGGCGGCGGAGGCGGTGGCGGAGGCTCGGGGTCCGGTGGAGGCGGCGGTGGAGGCGGCGGTGGAGGCGGCGGTGGTGGCGGCGGTGGAGGCGGCGGAGGTGGTGGCGGCGGTGGAGGCGGCGGTGGTGGCGGCGGCGGTGGCGGTGGCGGTGGCGGTGGCGGTGGAGGCGGCGGCGTGTCGCGGGCGTACACGATGCGGTAGATCGCGCCACGCCGGTCGTCCGAGACCAGCAACGAACCGTCGTCCCGCACCATGACGTCGACCGGCCGCCCCCAGGCTGTGTCACCCTGGAGCCACCCGGTGGCGAACTCCTCGTACTTCGTCGGCTGCCCGTTCCCGTTCAGATGCACCACCATCACCCGGTAACCGATCGGATCGGTGCGATTCCACGACCCGTGCTCGGCGATGAAGATCTGGCCGCGATAGCGCTGCGGGAACATGTCTCCGCTGTAGAAACGCATGCCCAGCGCCGCCACGTGCGGACCGAGTTTCTGGATTGGGGCTCTGAACTCGGAGCAGGGCCGCTGGGAGCCGTAGGTCGGGTCGGCGATATCCCCACCGTGGCAGAAGGGATAGCCGAAGTGCTGGCCGTTCGCGGTCCGCACGTTCAACTCGTCCGGAGGCACGTCGTTGCCCAACCGGTCGCGGCCGTTGTCGGTGAACCACAACTGGCCCGTGCCGGGATGCCAGTCGAAGCCGACCGTGTTCCGCACCCCGCGCGCGACGATCTCGTAGCTGCCGTCGGTGGCCAGGCGCAGAATGGAAGCGTAGGGATCCGCCCTGCTGCAGATGTTGCACGGCGCCCCGACCGGCACGTAGAGCCGACCGTCCGGGCCGAAGCGGATGAACTTCCAGCCGTGGCTCGTATTCGTGGGCAGGGCGGCGGTGACCACGACCGGCTGCGGAGGAGAAGCGAGCCGGCTCTCGATGTCGTCGTAGCGGAGAATGCGGCTGATCTCCGCCACGTAGAGGTCTCCGCCGCGAAACGCCACGCCGTTCGGTGAGTTCAAACCCGACGCCAGTTGCAGCGTCTGGTCGGCGTCACCGTCGTCGTCGGAGTCGACCACCGCGTACACCGCGCCCGTGCTCCGGGTGCCGACGAACACCGTGCCGCCGGGGCTCTGCGCAAGCGACCGGGCGCCCGAAACATCGTCCGCGAAGACGCTGATCGAAAACCCCTCCGGCAGCTCGATCTGGGACAGGGAAGGGCCCTGGGCGACGCCCGGGCCGGCCCCGATCAGCCAGGCCGCCAGGGCGAGTGGAAAGCGCAGCCGGGGGGCAACTGGCAGCAAGCGAACCACAGCCCCTCAAGCTACCAGAGCATGACCACGACACCGGCCACGATCACGCCAACGGTCAACACCTTGCGGACGGTAAGGGGCTCGGCGAAGAACAGGCGGCCGAGGACCAGCGCCAGCGACGACCCGATACCCCGCTTCACCGTCTCCACGAAGCCCACCCAGGCGTGCTGCAGGGACAGGAGCTGGAGTGCCTGCGCCAATGCTCCGATGACGACCGCGGTAAGGAGCAGCAGCCAGATTCGGCCTCCGACGCCAGGCCCGACTCGTCCGCGCCGGCCGGGCGCCTTCACGAAGCCGCGAGCCACGACCACGACGACGGAAAGGCCGACGCCCAGGTGCATGACCAGGCCGTGGAAAGCAGCGTTCGAGGCCTCGGTGGCCAGCTTGTCGAGCGGCAGCGCCGTCGCCCAAAGAAAGGCGACCAGGATCATCCACCAGGCGCCCGCACCCAGCGTCCAGGGCCGGACCCGATCGCCGGATCGCTCACCCAGTTGCAACGCGAGAGCGCCCACCACGACCATCGCAATGCCCAACCACTCGCGCGCGCCGGGCAGTTCGCCGAGCAGCGGGATCCCGAGCAGGCCGGTGAACACCGGCGTCAGCGACAGCAGGGGAATCACGGCGCTCAGGCCCGCGAGCCGTACCGAACGCAGGAAGCCGTAGTTCGCACCCAGGTTGCAGGCGACGGACAACAGCCCCGGCCAGACGTACGCCGCAGTCACGCTCGGCGGCGGCTGCACTGCCACCCAGACGCCGTACAGAGGCACCGCACCCAGCGCCAGAACCATGACCAGGAAGCCGTCGCTCAGCCGTCCCGTGAGCTTCTTGCGCAGCAGGTCGAACAACGAGAAGCACAGCGTCGCGCCGACGACCAGGACAATGCCGAGCGCCGAAACCATGCACAGCATTCAACCACGGCGCAGGATTCGGTCTTCCGCCGCTCACTCTCCCCCGCCAGGCAGGTAGACCCGGGCGCCACGCGTCAGGTGTACAATCCCGCCGCCCGTGACCGCGCCCGAATCACCACCCGTCGATCCTCCGCCGGGGTCCGCCGCCTCCGGCGGGTTGCTGGCCAGCCGTCGCGGCCTGATCGTCGGCACAGCCAACAAGCGCTCGCTGGCGTGGGGCATCGCCCAGCGCGCCCACAACGAGGGCGCCGAGCTGGCCTTCACCTTCCAGGGCGACGCGCTGGAGCGCCGGGTCCGGCCGCTGGCCGAGAGCATCGGTTCCACGATCGTCGAGCCGCTCGACGTCACCGACGACGGTCAGATCGACGCCGTGTTCGCCACTCTCGCGGAACGGTGGGGCCGCCTGGACTTTCTGGTCCACTCGGTGGCCTTCGCCAACCGGGAGGACCTGCTCGGCCGCACGGTCGACACCTCGCGCGCCGGCTTCGCCACCGCGCTCGACATCAGTTGCTACTCCCTGATCGCCCTCGCCCGCGCCGCCGAACCGCTGATGACCGGCGGCGGCAGCATGATCGCGATGACCTACTACGGGGCCACCAAGGCGACGCCCAACTACAACGTGATGGGCATCGCCAAGGCGGCGCTCGAGGCCTCGATCCGCTACCTCGCGGTCGACCTGGGCCCGAAGAACATCCGCGTCCACGGCATTTCCGCCGGCCCGGTGAGGACGCTGGCGGCCTCAGGGGTCGCCGGCATGCGCGGCATGCTGAAGACCATGCCGGAACGAGCCCCGCTCGGCCGCAACATCACCATCGACGATGTCGGCGCCACGGCCGCCTACCTGCTCTCCGATCTGAGCGCGGGAACCACCGGCGGCATCCATTTCGTCGACGCCGGGTTCAACATCACCGCGATGCGGCATCCGGATCAGGGAGCGAAGAGTAAATAGGCCACACCGCCGGACCGCGACCTGGCGCGGCTGCCCGAAACCCTGTCACTTCGCGTGCGTAAACCGGAACAGGGCGGAGCGGCACGCTCCTCATTGAAGTGTGTGACGTCAACTGACTACCTCCCCAGTGGACACCAGCACGCCGTTCCGCCCTTCTCAAACACACATCGAACGCCGGCCCGAAACTTGCAATCTCGTTTCTCCGCCCTTCATAGGAGAAACGATGATCACGACCCGCCGTCACCTGTACAGGACACTACCCGTCGCCGCCGCACTGGCCGCTCTGGTCGCCGCGGCCGGCTCGCCCGCCGCGGCGCAGAAACCGCGCTTCGAGATCACGCCCTACTACGGTCACAGCTTCTTCGGCAGCTTCGAGATCGACGACCACGAGTTCGGGCGCCTCGACCTGGAACTCGACGACACCACTGTGCAGGGACTGATCGTCGGCTTCCCGGTCCGCCGGAATCTCCACCTCGAGCTGTTCGTCAACGAGCAGCACACGAGCTTCGGACTCGACGAAGGCCCCTTCCTCGGCGCCGCGGACCTGGGCCCGATGGACGTCTCCTACTACCACGCCGGCGTGACCTGGACCGCCCCCGTCGGCCAGGTGCGTCCCTTCGCGTCCTTCAGCGCCGGCATCACGAGGCTGGCGCCCGACAGCGACTTTCTGCCCGAGACCGAGAACCGCTTCTCCGTAGGGCTCGGCGGCGGAACCAAGATCTTCTTTACCGAGCACTTCGGCCTGCGACTGGAGGCTCGACTGCTGGTCACCAGCACCGGCGACGAAGACCTGTGCTGCTACGACTGCTGCTACGAGGCGGAGCGCGACGACCTGTTCCAGGGCATCGTGAGCGCCGGGTTCATCTTCGCGTTCTAGAGCGACGCTAACCAACCCCCGCCAAGTCCGACGACGCCCGCCGGGCGGCCGCCGCGAGCAGGGCGCCACCGACGAAGATCGCTTCCTCGGCGGGCGCGAAGTACGGCGTGTGGGCGCCGACGACCGGGTTGCCGGGCAGCCGGGCGCCGACCCGGATGAAGCAGCCCGGAATGCGCTCCTGGTAGAAGGCGAAGTCCTCGCCGCCCATGTTGGCGACCGGCAGCGGCTTGACCGCCTCCGCGCCGATCACGGACGCCGCGGCTTCGCGCGCCCAGGCCGCGGCGCGCTCGTCGTTCAGCACGGCCGGCGTACCCTGCAGCATCCGCACCCTGGCCTCCAGCCGACACGCGGCGGCGATCGATTCCGCGACGTGCCTGACCTCGTCCGCGAGCAGTTGACGCACCTCCGGGTCGAGCGAGCGCAGCGTGCCCTTGAGCACGGCCCGCTCCGGGATCACGTTGTGGGCCGAGCCTGCTTCCAGAACACCGACGGTGACCACCGCCGGCTGGTCGGGCGGCACCCGCCGGCTCACAACCGTCTGCAGGGCTGAAACCACCTGCGCCGCGCCGACGATCGGGTCGAGACCCTGGTGGGGCCTGGCGCCGTGAGCGCCCTTTCCCAGAAGCTCGACCTCGAAGCGGTCCGCCGCGGCGCCCACCGCGCCCGCCTGGATCATTGCCTGGCCGATCTCGAAGGTCAGGTCGACGTGGGCGCCGAAGATCGCCGACACCTCGTCCAGCACTCCGGTCGCCAGAACGGCTGCCGCGCCCTCGCCGGTCTCCTCCGCGGGCTGGAGCACGAGCAGCACATCGCCGGCAGCGGGCTCGGCCTGGAGAAGGCGTGCCGCGGCGACCGTCCATGAGGCGTGCACATCGTGCCCGCAGGCATGCATCACGCCGTCGTTGCGAGAGGCGAACGGCAGGCCGGTGTCCTCCAGGATCGGCAACGCGTCGATGTCGCCGCGCACCGCGACGGTGGGTGCGCCGGGCTCGCGGCCGGGAATCCGGCCCACCACGCCCGTGCCGGCCACACGCGTGACGTCGCGAACGCCAAGCCCCTGCAGCGTCTCTTCAAGGCGCCGAGCGGTCCGCACCTCCCGGAGCGAGAGCTCGGGATCGGCGTGGAGCGCGCGGCGCAGACCGACCAGTTCGGCCGTCTCGCCGGCGCTGTAGAGGCCGGCGACGGCGGCCGGAAGCCGGAGCATTGCGGCTTCGGCGCCGGTCATTGCGGCAGCGCCACCCCCGACAGCCAACCGGACCAGGCGCTCCACGACGCGGACGCCACGCCGCCGGGGCCAACGCTGCAACCGATCGGCGAGCCGTCCGGCGCCCTGAGCGGGCGCGGCAAGGCAACGGAGCGTGGGTCGTCGAGGAAGCGTCCGATCAGCCACGCCGCATGGGATCGGTGATCCCGCTCGGCCGCATCCGGACCGCCCACCGGCCCCGGATTGGCCTCCAGCCAATCGCGCAGTCCAACCACCACCGCGAGCGCCTCGGCGCGCACCTGCTGAGAGGCGGCGGAGACGACCGGCCCGGAAGCAAGCAGGTTGGTCGGCACGCCGGACGACGCGCCTCCGGCTGTGGTTCCGGACGCCAGAGCCAGCAGCCGCCGAAACAGGGCCGTGTCCACCGCGCGGCCGACCTCCCCAGCCAGCCCGGGCAGGGGATCCTCGCGCCAGGTCGCCCCGAGCAAACGGTCGAGGATCCCGGTCAGGCCGGGCTGCTCCGCGTCCCGGGCGCGGTGATCGACAAGCCGGGTGGCGCGTGCATCGTCGAGGATCATCCCGAAGGTCAGGTCCGCGGCCATCTCCGCCGCCGCCACCGGGTCGAACGCGGGACCCGCGCGCGAAGGCAGATTCTCCCGTCCGCGGCCGCGGCCGGGCGAGGGCGGCGGGATCAGTTCCAGGATCCGTTGCGGCAGGGTCAGTTCGACCGGATCGACCGTCGACAGCAACGCGTCGAGAGCATCGAGTTGCATCGCCGGCGGCAGCAGTGACACCGGCGCCCGACCGTCGCCGCGCACGGCGTAGCTGTAGTCGACGCCGCCGACGACCTTCGCCGCCGCCTCGAGCTGGTAGCGGTGCAGCAGGTAGAGCGGCGCGAGCACATCCTCGAGCCCTGACAGCGGCTCGCCGACGCGGATGCTCTGTTCGGAGAACCCGTCGAGGGCGGCTCGGCGCACCGACAGTACGCGCCGCAGCTCGCCTGCCGCCGAGCGGCCGTTGTCCCAGAGGTGCGCCAGTGGATGGGCGCCGCCAACCGGCCGCGCGTCCTCGTCGCTGATGAAGTGAAGGCCGGCGTCAAGCGTCTGGCGGAGGACGCCGTCGAGCTCCGCCGCCTCGTCCGCGCCTTCGGCGAAGTCGGCGTAGCCGTAACGGATCGCCTGTTTGTCCCAGGCGCCGATGCCGACATCGTAGGCGGCGCTCAGGTCGATCGAGCCGTCCTCGCGAAGCTCGGCCAGGGGATGGGGGTAGTCCATCACCGACTCGCGGCCCTCCGGCCCGTCTACGCTGGAGGCGAAGTTGTGGACCAGGCCGATGGTGTGACCCACTTCGTGCGCCGAGAGCTGGCGCAACCGCGCGAGCGCCATCTCGCTCAGCGCCTCGGTCGACGAATCGGCATCTTCGAAGGGCGACGTCAGCCCCTGAGCGATCAGGAAGTCCTGGCGCACCCGCAGCGAACCGAGCGTCACGTGGCCCTTCAGGATCTCGCCGTTGCGGGGATCCGTGACCGAACTGCCGTAGGACCAGCCGCGCGTCGATCGGTGGACCCACTGGATCACGTTGTAGCGGATGTCGAGAGGGTCGGCGCCTTCGGGCATCAGCTCAACTCGAAACGCATCGACGTACCCCGCCGCCTCGAAGGCCTCGTTCCACCACCGGGCGCCGTCGAGCAGTGCCGACCGGATCGGCTCCGGAGCACCCCGGTCAAGGTAGTAGACGATCGGTTCGACGGCCTCGCTCCGGGCCGCGCCCGGGTTCCGCTTCCGCAACCGGTGGCGAACGATGTAGCTCGTCTCGAGGGGCGCGTCGATCGGCGTCGCATAGTCCAGGTATCTCGTCGTGATGTAGCCCGAACGCGGGTCCGCCCGCCGGGGCTCGTATCCCGGCTCCGGCAGCGCAACGAAGGAGTGCCGCAGCCGCACCGTCACGGCGTCGGGCGAGGGAGCGACCTGGCTCACCCACCGGCCCGGGCCGCGGTCGGCGGAGCGCAGTACGAAGGTTTGCGTACCCTCGAGCTCCGAGTTGCGCGGAAACGCGGCGACGCCGGCGCGATGAATCGCCGACCGCGACGCATCCAACTGGTAGCTGCCCTGGCCGCTCCGCTGGAGCCTCGCCGCCACGCCGTGTGCATCCCTGAGCACGAAGTCCGTGGCGTCCACCAGGACCGTGCCGTCTTCGTCCTCGGCCGCCACCTCGAAGCCCCACAGCACGGAACGGGCGAACGCGTCGGCCACCGCGCGGCGCTCGTCCTCGTTGTCGCTGAGCGCCCGGTAGCGGGTGTTCTGCTGCACCAGCAGCACCTTCGGCCCGACCCGCTCGAAGCGGGCCAGGTGAGTGCGCCCGAGTTGGCCGCGGTCGAGCCCGATGTCGTTCGATCCCAGGCCCGCCGCCAGCGACTCGATGTAGAGCAGATCCGCGTCGAAGGCCTCGATGCGCAGGAAGAGCCTGCCGCCGCGGCGGTCCCAGAACAGGTCGAGGAATCCAGGCAGGTGCTCGTAGCCGTCGGTGGCATCCGCCACCGGGGGCGGTTCCTCCGGCTGCTTCTTCTGCTCGTCCTGCGCGGGAAGCGCCTGCGCCCAGAGCGCGAGCGCCAGACCTACGACCACCGGCAGGGCCCCGTTCGCCGCGGCGGAGCGCGACCAGGCCCGGCGGCCGGCCGGCTGTCGAATCACGAAGCGGCCCGCACCGGCACCGGCTCGCTCTTCTCGATCAGTGCCGTGAGCGACTTGTGGTCCGGTTTGGCGAGTTCCCGCACCCGTTCCCGGTTGACCGCCGCGACGATGATCTCGCCCACCTCGGTGTTCGCGCTCTCGAAGATACCGAGGTCGATCATCCGCCGGGTCTGGTGCTGGTTGTCGTCGGTGGGACTGACGTAATGCACCCACACGGCGTTGTAGCGGTGGATCAGGAAGACGTGGATCAACGCCATCAGACGCCGGCGCCTCAGATCGAGGTCGAACGTGTTCTGGTCGCGCACCGAGAGAATCATCCGCTCGCGGCGGTCCCGGATCGGCGCGAAGACCACGTTCGCGGCCTTCGCTCCGGCGTCTCCGTCCAGGGCCAGAACCCGTAGTTCCAACAGCTCGGAGCCGGCAACGTGGGGCCGCAGCTCCACCCGCAGAGCGTCCTCGATGCCGTACTTGTCGCGCCAGAGTTCGAGCCACTCCTCGAGCAGCCGCGGCGGCACTTCCGTCTGCACCAGATGCTGGACGTTGGTCGATCCCTTGCCCATCGCCTTGGTCGTCGCGGTATGGCCGGTCGAAGCCGAGAGCGCGCCGTCGAGCCGGGCGCCGCCCACCAGGGCCTGCGGCGTGCGGTAGGGCGACGCCACCAGGCGCAGCTTGCGCTGGAGCCGGGCCAGGGCCAGCATGCCGTCCTCGCGCAGGGCCGTGGCGAAGTCCTCGGCCGCCAGACCGTCGATCTGGTGGCCGCCGTAGGTGATGAAGTTGAACACGAAGCCGAGCTTGCCGAGTTCCTCGGGGAAGGCCCTCATCTCGTCGTCGTTCATGCCGGTCGTGTCCCAGTTGAAGGACGGCGACAGGTTGTAGGCCAGCAACTTGTCCGGGTAGACCGCATGGATCGCCTCCGCGAAGCGGCGGGCGTCGGCCAGGTCGGCCGTCTTCGTCTCCATCCACAGCAGGTCCGCGTAGGGCGCCGCGTGGAGCGACCGGGAGGTCGCGTACTCGATGTCGCCCCGAACCTGGTAGTAGCCCTCGGGCGTGCGGGCGATCTCGGCGTTCCAGACCAGGTTGATGCCCATCTTGCGGGCCCGGGCAGCCACCTCCTCGACCGACACGGAGTGGGCGAACTCCAACCACTCCTCGACCGAGAGTTCGAACACCGCGCCTTCCTCTTCACGGAATGCGATCACCTCCGCTACCGCTTGCGGGTAGGTCTTGAGCCTCGCTTCCAACTGCCAGGCGTCCAGGAAGCGAGCCATCGTTTGGTCGAGAACCGCCTCGGTGTCCGACCCGCCGCTTGCCACCATCTTCCGGTAGGCCGACTCGAGCAGCCCGTAGACGCCCACGCCGTCGAGCCAGACGTCGGCGCGGTGGTAGGCGGCCTCGGACACCTGGTACAGCTCGTGGCCCCGGACCTCTTCCGCTCCCAGGGCACACAATCGCCGCAGAATCGCGAGGGTCGCCGTCTTGCAGCTTGGCACGTCGAGGTTCGTGGCGCCGAGAATGAAGGCCTGATCCCGCTCATCGCCGTTGCTGTCCAGAAACGTCGCCGCCTCCGAGTCGGTGCGGGCGACGATGATCCCGGGCACCCCCATCACGTCCAACTGGAAGCGGGCCGAGTTGAGGCGCTTGTTCTGTTCGTCCTGCGGCACGAGAACCTTGCCTGCCTGGTGGCCGCACTTCTTGACCCCGGGCTTCTGATCTTCGATGTGGTAGCCCGGTACGCCGACCTCGACGAAGCGGCGGATCAGGTTGCGCACGTGGGCCTCGCCGCCATGGCCGGTATCGGCGTCGGCGACGATGAAGGGGCGGAAGTCGGTCGGCGGATTCGCGTTCCGCTCGGCTTCGCTCATCCGCGAACGCGTGAAGGTCTGGTTCCGGTCCGCCGTGAGCAGGGCGCGGACGATGGGCGCGGCCTCGTCGGGCACCTGGCTCAACGGATAGCTCGCCAGGTCCGGTCCCGGATCCTCGGTCATCGAGCCCTTGGCCGAGGTCGCCCAACCACCGAGGTAGATGCCCTCGATGCCGCGGCGCTTCAGCGCGACGGCCTGACCCGGCGAGTACGGGCCGAAGGTGGTGATCGACCGCTTCTGCTCGAACAGCTCGCGCAGCCGCCCGTAGAACGCCTTGGCGGTTTCCCGGGCCACCGTGTAGTCCTGAGGAATCGTGCCGCGCTGCTCCGCGACCTCCCGGGCCGTATGAAGCCGCTTGATCCCCTTGAAGCGCTCGTCGGCGAAGAACTCCGCCGCCGACGCCGTTTCCCGCTCCACGACCTCGTTCACCGTTTCACGCCTACGCGTTTCATCAAAGTCCATGCCGTTTCTCCATCCGGCTCGTTGCGATTCGCCTTTACGGCCGCGAAAGGGGCTAACCGTAACATCGGATAGGCGCCTTCGGCCACGCTGCCAAGGCAGTCCGAACGCCCGTCCGTTGGGGCTGCTACCCTCCACCGCCATGAGCGTGCCAGCGATCCGTCCCCGACACACCCCAAAGCGCGGCGGCGACGTTCTGCTCGATGCCCTGTCCGAGTACGGCGTCCCCTTCCTGTTCGGCAACCCGGGCACCACCGAGAGCCCCCTGATGGACCGCCTGGGCGACCATCCGGACCTGAACTACGTGCTCGCCCTGCACGAGTCCGTGGCCCTGGGAGCGGCCCACTACTACGCCCAGTCGACCGGCATCACGGGGGTCGTCAACCTCCACGTGGCGCCGGGGCTCGGCAACGGTCTCGGCATGCTCTACAACGCCTGGGAGGCGAACAGCCCGATGGTGATCACGGCCGGCCAGCAGGACACGCGCTCGAGGCTGCGTGAACCGCTGCTCGGCCACGACCTGGTGGCGATGGCCGCGCCGCTGGTCAAGTGGAGCGTGCAGGTCGAGCACGCGGACGAGTTCGCGCCGGTGCTGCACCGCGCCTTCAAGATCGCGCACGATCCGCCGGCCGGCCCGGTGTTCGTCGCCCTGCCGATCAACGTCCTGGAGCAGGAGACCTGCGAAGGGGCCCGGCCCCTCGGCCATCTCTACCGGGCGCCGCAGCCGGAAGCCGTCGCCGCCGAGCGCTTCGCAACCGCTCTCCGACGCGCGCGCCGGCCCGCGATCGTGGTCGGCGACGGCGTCGCACGCAGCAATGGCCAGGAAGAGCTCGTCGCCCTGGCCGAGACGCTGGGAGCGAGTGTCTACCCGGAGGGTCTGGTCCACCGCCTGAACTTCCCACAGAGCCACGTCTGTTTCCGTCCGCGGATGCCGCTCAACCACGCCGGCATCCGGCATACGCTCGGCGACGCGGATGTCGTGCTGCTGGTCGGCGGCTCCTTCTTCGAAGAGGTCTGGTTCGATCCCGACCCACCCTTCGACCCGGAAGCGACGGTGCTTCAGATCGAGGACTCGCCGAGTCGTCTCTCGTTCAACTTCGCGGTCGATGCGGGCATGGTCGCCGACCCGCGCGCCGGGCTCGCGGCCGTGCGCGAGGCGGTCGAGGCCGCGGCCGACGCCGGCTTCCGCGCTGGCGCCGCGGACCGGATGGAGGCCCTGAAGACCGCGAACGCCGGCGAGCGCGCCGCGCGCCGGAAGCGCCTTGCCGCCCACTTCGACGACGCCCCCATGTCGCCGGCCCGGCTCATGTCCGAGGTCGCCAAGGCCCTGCCCGACGACGCGGTGGTGGTCAACGAGTCGATCACCGCCGGCGGCGACCTGTTCGGCTTTCTGCCCATCGACGACCCGGACCGCTACTGCGGCACGCGCGGCGGCGGCATCGGCCAGGGACTGGTCGGCGGCATCGGCGCCTCGCTCGCGCATCCGGAACGGCCGGTGATCGTCTTCTCGGGCGACGGCTCGGCGATGTACTCGATCCAGGCGCTCTGGACCGCGGCCCACTACGACATGCCGATCGTGTTCCTGATCCTGCACAACCGCGAGTACAAGATTCTGAAGATCAACATGGACATCTACCGCGAACGCTTCGGCATTCCCGCCGACCGGCCGTACCCCCACATGAACCTGACCGAACCGGAACTCGACTTCGTCGAGATGGCGGCCGGAATGGGGGTGCCGGGACGCCAGATCGAGGATCCGGCCGAAGTCGAAGACGCGGTGCGGGAAGCGTTCGCCACCGGCGGCCCGTACCTGCTCGACGTGGTGATCGGCGGGCGGATCTGACCCGCGAACACCCACGCTTCATGTTGTATGCTCGCTCACACAAGCTGAAGACAGCCCGAAGGCAGCACCACTCCCCCAACGGAGGTTGGAGACCATGGATGAGCTGAGAGAAGACACGTTCCTGCAGGACGACCTGCTTGAGGATCTCCGGGAGCAGGACCTGGACTCCGAGGCCGAAAGCTCGGGCGAGAGCCTCTCCAACGTCAGCCGACGGACCTTCATCCAGGGTTCGGTCGCCACCGGCGCCGCGGTTTCCCTGGCGGGAGGCAACCTGCTGCAGCCGGATGTACTGCACGCCGCGACTGAGCCGGTCGGCAGCACGATCAGCCTGAGGATCAACGGCGAGACGCACGAACTCGAAGTGGAGCCCCAGGACACCCTGGCCATGGTGCTGCGCTTCAAGCTGAACCTGACCGGCACCAAGCTCGGCTGCGACCGCGCCGAATGCGGCGCCTGCACCGTGCTGATCGACGACGTGCCCCACTACGGCTGCTCGATCCTGGTCCACCAGGTGCGCGGCCGCGAGGTCACGACCGTTGAGGGTCTGGAGCAGGACGGCGTCCTCCACCCCGTCCAGCAGGCGGTCCTCGACGAGATGGGCTTCCAGTGCGCCTTCTGCGCCCCCGGCTTCATCATGAGCATGGCCGGCCTGGTCAAGGCGAACCCGAACGCCACCCGCGCGGACGCCCGGAAGTGGCTCGCCGGCCACATCTGCCGCTGCGGCGACTACAACAAGATCCTGAACACCGCCGAACGCGCGCTCGTGAACGCGCGCACCGCCTGAGCTGAGGAGCAAAGATGGCCAAGACGACACTCGTAGGCACCGACTACGCTCCACCCGATCTGATCGAGAAGATCACCGGCCGCGCCAAGTACGCAGAGGACTGGCGTGAGGAGGGCATGCTGTTCGCCAAGCAGTTGCTCTCGCCGATGCCCCATGCCCGAGTGCGGAATATCGACGCCTCGGCGGCGCTCGAGATGGAAGGCGTCGAAGCGGTCCTCACCGCCGACGATCTCGCCGAGTTCATGGGCGAACCGGACCCGCTGGGTGAGCGCGCCCTGACCAACCATCCCAAGTACGAGGGCGAACCGGTGCTCGCCGTCGCCGCGGTGAGCGAGAAGATCGCCGCCGACGCGATCGAGAAGATTCAGGTCGACTTCGAGCCGCTGCCGTTCGCGCTCGATCCGCTGCACTCCATCGCGCCGGGCGGCCCGGACTCGCTGCCCGACGGCAACAGCATCGTCCGCGAGCGCACCGACACCGGCGTCGAGACGGTCGTCCGGCGAGTCAAATGGTCGGCCGAGGATCTCGCTACAGCGAAGGGCACGAACGACGAGAAGGGCAAGATGCCCGAAGGCGTCTTCCAGGACGAGTGGACCAACGGCGACCTCGAGAAGGGCTTCGCCGACGCCGACTACATCATCGAAGAGCCTCTCTTCTTCCAGTCGGTCACCCACCATCCCATGGAGCCGCGGAGCTGCATGGCGCACTGGGACGGCGACATCTGCCATCTCTATCCCTCGACCCAGAGCGTCGCCTTCACGGTGCTCGCCGCCCAGGGCACGATCGGCGTGCCGCCGCAGAACCTGATCGTCCACGCCGAGTACACCGGCGGCGGCTTCGGCAGCAAGATCGTCGGTTCGAGCAACATGGCGGTGCCGGTCTACCTGTCCAAGAAGACCGGCAAGCCGGTGCTGCACCGCGTGACCCGCTACGAGGAGAACTACATCGGCCGCGCCCGCCCCGGCTTCCAGGGCTGGGCCAAGATCGGCTTCAAGAACAACGGCCGCATCTCCGCCTTCGACTGGGCGGTGATCCAGGACAACGGTCCCTACGGACGCCAGAGCGACATGGGCACCTCGGGCAACATGGTGTCTCTCACCTATCAGCCCGAGAACATGCGCCATCGCGGCCTCTCGATCGCCACCAACACGCCGCCGCGCGCGCCTCAGCGGGCGCCGGGCGGCGTCCAGATGTCGGCCATGGTCGAGCCGTTGCTGGACCGCGCCGCCGACCACCTCGGCGTCGACCGGATGGAGATCCGGCGGATCAACATCGCCAAGAACGGCGCCAAGTTCGGTGCCCAGGAAGGCCGCAACGTGACCACCGCCTACGTGGCGGAAGCCTGGGATCGGCTGGCCGAGATGATCGACTGGGAGGACGCCAAGGCGCGCAGCGGTCAGGTGAACGGTTCCAAGGTCACCGGCGTCGGCATCGCCAGCTCGTCCTACACCGCCGGTTCGAGCGGTTTCGACGGGCTGATGCTGATCACCCCGGAAGGCCGGCTTGAGATCCACACCGGGATCGGCAACCTCGGCACCCACTCCTTCTCCGACACCGCGCGCGTCGCCGCCGACCTGCTCGACGTGCCGTGGGAGAAGGTGGACATGGTCTGGGGCCAGACCGGCGAGGGCATACCCCACACCTGCGTGCAGGCGGGCAGCCAGACCACCCACGCGATCACGCGCGCGACCCACGCGGCAGCTACCGACATGAAGGAGAAGCTGCAGGAGATCGCCGCGAAGACGCACGGCGGCTCGGCCTCGGGGTACGTCGTCGCCGGCGAGCGCGTGTACCAACGCGGCAACCGGGCCGCGGGCATGAGCCTGGCCCAGGCCGCGAAGAAGGCGCTCGAGATGGGCGGCCGGTACGACGGCACGGAGTTGAACGAGGGCCTGAGCCCGATCACGATCGGCGGCGCCACGATCCTCAAGGGCCGCGGGTTGCTTGCGGCGGCCAAGGACAACTACGGCCGCGCCGGCGATGTCTACTCCTGGGTCATCGCCTACGCCGAGATCGAGCTCGACAAGGAGACCGGCGTCATCGAGATGAAGGACTACAAGGCGGTCACCGACTGCGGCACGGTCATGAACCCCCGCAGCCTCGGCGGCCAGCTCCACGGCGGCGCCGTCCAGGGCTTCGGCTGCGCGGTCGGCCAGAAGTGGGTCTACGACCCGCAGTGGGGCATCCCCTTCGCGAACCGCTTCTACACCGCGCGTCCCGCGACCATCCTCGACGTGCCGCTCTCGATGGATTGGGACGCGGTGGGCATGCCCGACCCGAACAACCCGGTGGGCGCGAAGGGCATCGGCGAACCGCCGATGGGCGCCGGCTGCGCCTCTCTCCTGTGCGCCATCCAGGACGCGCTGGGGCAGGACACGGTGGCCTACCTGCCGCTCATGACCGACCACATCATCAACCAGCTCGAAGGCCGCGAGCAGGACGCCGAGTTCCTGGCCGCGCACACCTGATCGGTCGGATCGCTAGAGACCGGACCAGCACGATCTGCTCAGCGAAGGAGGAATACACAGCATGGCCGTCATCCACGACATGATCCCCGACTTCGAGCTCTACCAGCCCGAGAATCTGGCCGGTGCGCTCGAAGTCCTCGACCGTCACCGCGACAAGGCCTGGGTGCTGGCCGGCGGGATGGACACTTTCGACTGGTTCAAGGACCGGGTGAAACGTCCAGACGCCGTCGTCGACCTCGGCGGCATCCCGGAGCTTTCCGGGATCACCGAAGCAGGCGGAGGCCTCGATATCGGCGCCATGACGCCGCTCACCGAGGTCGTCCAGAACGAGTTGGTCCGCGAGCGCTTCGGTCTCCTGGCCGAGGCGGCCGAGACCGTCGCCACGCCGCAGATCCGCAACCAGGGCACGCTGGGCGGCAACCTGGTCCAGGACACGCGCTGCTGGTACTACCGTGCCGGCTGGCCGTGCTACCGCGCCGGCGGCAACATCTGCTACGCCGACACGCCGGAGTCGATGAACCGTGAGCACTGCATCTTCGACGCTTCGCGCTGCGTCGCGGTCACTCCTTCGGACACCGCGCCGGCGCTGATCGCCCTCGATGCCGAGATGGTCATCCGCGGCCGCCGCGGCGAGCGGACGGTGGCGGCGGAGGACTTCTTCGTCGGCCCGGCGATCGACATCACTAGGATGACCGTTCTGCAGCCGAACGAGATCCTCCAGTCGATCCGGATCCCCGACACCTGGGCCGGCGCCGACTTCTACTTCGAGAAGGTCCGCGACCGGAACGCCTGGGACTTCCCGCTGGTCAACGTCGCCTCGGCGATGCGGATCGAAGACGGCGTGGTCCAGGATTGCCGGCTCTCCGTCGGCGCCGTCTCGCCGGTGCCGCTCCGCATGGACCGCTGCGAGGAGCTGCTGCGCGGCCAGACGATCAGCGAGGACATCGCGACACGGATCGCCGAGCTGGGGGTCATCGGCGCTGAGCCGCTACGCCACAATGGCTACAAGGTGCCGCTGATGAGAAACCTGATCCGTCGCGCCATCCGCGGACAGGCGCCGGTCTAGACACCGCATGCCATTCACAGAAAGCGCAACCAACCCGTGGGGACAGAACGTCCTCATCGGGATCGACTGGAGTCTCTTCTGGATCGCACTGATCGCCGGCGGCGTTTTCCTCATTCTGCATCTGGCGCTACGGCGCCGCTGGATCGGCGCCGAGAAGAAGGCGGCCGCCAGCGCACCTGACGATCCCGGCCTGCCGCAGAAGATCAAGCGTCACAGCCTCGCGGCCCGGTTGTTCCACGCCGTGATGGGGATCTCGATGATCCTGCTCTTGATCACCGGCTTCCTGCCCAAGGTGGGCCTGGAGTTCGCGTGGCTTGAGATCCACTGGATCACCGGCCTGATCCTGACCGCCTCGATCGTCTTCCACATCATCCACGCCACCTTCTTCCAGAGCCTGCGCAACGTCTGGGTCGGCATCAAGGACCTCGGCGACATGATCCGCGAGATGCGCAACGCAGTCGGCGGCGGCGAAGCGCCAGCCAAGCCCGGCAAGTACCCGGCGGCGCAGAAGATGTTCCACCACGCCGCGACCCTGTCCGGCCTGGCCGCGATCGTCACCGGCATCCTGATGATGTGGCGCATCGAGCAGCCGCTGTGGGCCCAGAACGACTACAAGTTCTTCGACGACGCCGGCTGGGGCTGGGTCTACGTCCTGCACGGCGTCGGCGGCGTTGTACTGGTCACTCTGACCGTCGCCCACGTCTACTTCGCCATCCTGCCCGAGAAGCGCTGGATGACATGGTCGATGATCCTCGGCTGGATCGATCGCAAGGACTACCTCCGGCACCACGACCCGGCCAAGTGGCCGGTCACCGGCGGCAAGTAGGCCCCAACGCGGGCCGCCACGCCGCCCGCACCGTCCGGCCTCGCGTGCTAATCACTCGCGTGGAGCGGCGTCATGTCTGACGGAGGCACAAGGGAACCAGCGACGGCTGCGCCCCTCCTGATCACGGGCTGACCGGCGCAAGGTGTCAACGGACGGGCTGCTGCTCCGCTGCAACGAGCCTCGAGGGCCTCAGGAAGGCGGCTTCGTGCGAGGCGTTCGTTCCATCCCGTTGGTGTTCGCGTGCGCGCTGCCGCTCACGGTGGCGGCGCAGGAACCGGAACAGACCGATCGGAACCCGGAGCTGGTCACGATCGATGTCGAGGCTCTCCGGAGGGAGATCCAGAAGATCCTCGACGAGGGCTCGATCCCAGGCGCATCGGTCGCGCTGGCGGAAAGAGGCCGGACGATCTGGGCGGGCGGCGTTGGCAAGGCGGACCTCGCCGCCGGGGTCGACGTGACCGCGGACCACCTGTTCCGCATCGGGTCCATCTCCAAGAGCTTCACGGCCCTCGCCGTGCTTCACGCCGTCGAAGCCGGCCTCGTCGATCTCGAAACGCCGATCCGCCAACTCGTGCCGGAGGTCGAATTCACCAACCGCTGGGAACAGACGCATCCGATCACTCTGGCCACGCTCATGGAGCACACGACGGGTTTCGACGACCTCCACTTTCCGGAGTGGGCGGTAGACGATCCGCAAGTGACACTGGCGGAAGGTCTGGCTCTCCACCCCCACTCGCGGGTCAGCCGCTGGCGTCCCGGCACCCACATGTCGTACTGCAGCTCCGGCCCTGCCTTGGCCGCATACGTCGTCGAGACGATCACCGGGAGAGTCTTCGAGGACTACGTCCGCGAGCACGTGCTTGACCCGCTCGGCATGGCGAGTTCGACCTTCCACTTTCCGAAGGACCCGGCCCTGATGGCGGAGGGCTACGAGGCCGACGGGGCGAGCGAGGCGCACTACGACCACATCTTGATGAGACCCTCGGGAGCTCTGAACTCCTCGGCGCGCGAGATGGCCCGCTATCTGCGCATGATGATCAACCGGGGCTCACTCGACGGCGTCCGGCTCCTCGCGCCGGAGACGATCACGCGGATGGAGACGCCGACGACCACTCTCGCCGCGCGCGAGGGCTTCACCTATGGGGACGGCCTCGGCACCACCACCTCGATCGTGAACGGCCACCTCTTTCACGGCCACGGCGGAACCATCACCGGCTTCAAGTCGAGAAGCGCCTATTCCTCGGACCTCGGCGTGGGTTTCTTCGTCTCGATCAACAAAGAGAGCTACAAGATCGAGGACATCGCGAAGCTTCTGGGTGAGCGTCTGACCGAAGGGTTCGAAAAACCCGCGGGCGCGGCCGCATCACTCTCGGACGATGAACTGCAAGCGATGACCGGCACCTGGCAGAACATCACGCCCAGGCGCCAGATCGTGAACGGCCTCGAACGCTTGTTCCTCACCCAGCGCATCACCCTGGAGGAGGGGAACCTCTTCATCGTGCCGGGCGGCGGCGCAAGGAGGCGGCTCGTTCCCGTCACGGCAACGGGCTTCCGGTACGAAGACGAGCCGGTGGCGAGGGTGTTCAAGGTCCTTGACGCCGAAGGCAATCCGATCCTCCAACTCGGACGTGAGGGCAGCTTCAAGAGGGTTGCTCGGGGCTGGCTGTTGTTCCAGCGGGCGGCCGCCGCAACGACGCTGCTGCTCTTGATCTCATCTGTGGCGTTCGCGCTCGCGTGGGCGCCGGCCAGGATCTTCGGCCGGATGAAGACGATCCCCATCCGGGTAGTGGTCTTCCCGCCGCTGGCCACCCTCTCGATCGGGGTCTGGTTCTACTTGCCTGCTCAATTCGCCTCCGCCCATGCCCTGGGCACCATCTCGGCGTGGTCGCTCACCTGGTTCCTCGGTTCGCTCATCTTCGCGGCGCTCACGGCGCTGAGCCTCCTCGCCTCGTTCGGCCGGGACTCCGTCGAGGCAGGTCGGCTCGTACGGCTGCACAGCCGGCTCGTGAGCCTCGCCTGCGCCGCGGCGTTGGTCTACTCCTGGAGCAGCGGATGGATCGGGCTCAGGACGTGGGCGTACTGAGCGCGTCCCGCCCGCTCTTTCCCCTACGGCCGGCGCTGCTTGCAGAATGCTGTCTCTAATGTCATTCTTGCTTCATGCCGGTTCAACTCACGATCCGTGACGTCCCCGAGCAAGTCAGGGACGAACTCGCCGCCCGGGCCGCCCTGCAGCGCAAATCGATGCAGGAGTTTCTTCGCTGCGAGCTGGAGAGGATCGCGGCGCGCCCCTCGCTTGACGTGTGGCTCCGGACCGTGCGAGACCGCAAGGACGCCGCCGGGACCCGCGTGAATCCGGACTCGATCCTCCAGGCCCGCGACGCGGACCGGAAGTGACCGTCGTCATCGACGCGTCCGCGCTGGTAGCGGCGCTCGTGGACTCCGGAAGCGAAGGCGACTGGGCGGAATCTGTGGCCGCCAGCGGTCCCTTGGTGGCGCCCGAGTTGATCCTCGTCGAAACGGCGAACACCCTACGTCGTCTCGAAGGCTCCGGCACCATCTCTCGCCTGGAAGCGAACACCGCCTTTCGGGATCTGATGCGCCTCGACCTCGAGCTGTTGCCGTTCGCTCCGTTCGCCGACCGGGTATGGGAACTGCGCGGCAACCTGACCAGCTACGACGCCTGGTACGTCGCCGTGGCGGAAGCGTTCGAGTGCCCGCTCGCGACCCTCGACCGGAAGTTGACCCGGGCGGCCGGGCCGGCCTGCGACTTCACGGTGCCCGTGGCCTTGCGACGCTAGCTGGCGTTAGTATCCCCCGAAATGTCCTCTACCCCTACTCCTGCTGATGCCGAAACGCCGCTCGGCCGAGCCAACGCAGTGTCCCGAGATGCGTCGAGACATCCGGGGCTGTGGATGGTGCCTGCGGACCGCGGCCGGTATGTGGACGACTTCGTGGCTGGAGGCTACGCAGGGGTCGACTCGCCCGTTGATCTCTCGGATCTCCCATCTGTCGGGCAGCACGAGGAACTTCGCACCCGCTACGAGCGGCAACACCCCGACAAGACACGTAGCCAGATCGGAGGAACCGTGTCGAACTTGGCGGTCGTGCTCGACATGGAGGAGGGTGACTACGTCCTCACGCCGGCACGCGATCCTGATTGGATCCGTTACGGCCAAGTCGTGGGACCATGGTACTGCCTCGAGGAGACCGGCGGCTGTCCCTATCGGAACCGCCGGCCCGTGCAGTGGTCTGACACACTCATTCCAAGGCAAGGTCTCTCTGAGGAGTTCCGACAGAAGCTGGGCGTGGGGGGCACGAGGGTCTTCCGCGTGCCCTTCTGGGAGGACTTCAGGCAGGTAGCTGAACTCGGTCCGCCTGAAACACCGCCAGACTCCGAGGAGCCACGCCTAACCCAAGACTGCCCAGCCGCCACGGAGCCAGCTGAGTCCGCCGAGTCGGTCGTTTCTGCCGAGCCCATGTGGTCTCTCCACCCGCAGCTGCAGACTTCCGAGGACGGCGACGAGGAGGAACAGAACGACGAGGAACTTCAGAAGATCGAGCACCCCTTTGATCCCTCGAGAATCAAGGTCAGGACGATTACGGTTGTCGTCGATCAGCTCATGGCTCGGATCCAACACCAAGAGATCAACTTGGCGCCGGACTTTCAGAGGCGCCCCGGCATCTGGAAGCTCGTCAACAAGAGCCGTCTGATCGAGTCCTTGCTGCTACGTATTCCGATTCCCGTCTTCTATGTTGCGGCGGACGAGCAGGAACACTGGGCCGTCGTTGATGGGGTGCAGCGAATAACAACGATTAGGGACTACGTGTCCGGCGACTTCTCGCTAAAGCACCTCGAGTACCTGGGGGACCTGAACCGTCTCCGATTCGCCGATCTACCGCGCTCGATGCAGCGACGAATCGGCGAAACCCAACTGACTGTCAACGTCATCGAGCCGGGGACGCCGCCCGAAGTGATGTTCAACATCTTCCGCCGAATCAACACTGGCGGTGAGCCCCTCCGGCCGCAGGAGATTCGACACGCGCTCAATCCGGGCCCTGTCCGTAGGATGCTAAAGGAACTCGCCGAGTCCAGGGACTTCCGAGCTGCCACCGGTGGCAGCATCAGACCCTTACGAATGGCCGACCGGGAATACGCTCTTCGGTTTCTGGCCTTCCTACACTCCTGGGAGAGCTACGCCACTGACTCTCTTGATGGCTACCTCAACAAGGAAATGAAGAGGTTGAACTCGTGCCCCGAAGCGGAGCGTCGGGCTCTCGGCGAGATCTTCCGCCGGACGATGAAGGCGGCGCAGCGCCTACTCGGCGACCGCGCATTCCGGAAGTTCCACAGGGCTGCCGAGCGGAAGGGGCCTATCAGCAAGCCCTTGTTCGAAGCGTGGAGCGTTGCATTGGCGCGCTGTCCCGCTAACGAAGTCGACATGCTGATCGCCCGCCGTGACTTGGTCGCGGAGCGATTCATGGATTTGTTGGAGGACGACGCCGAGTTCTTCAAGGCAATCTCTCAGTCGACCGGAACACAAAGGAGCGTTCGAAAACGCTTCGCGGCCATTCAGGAGTTGGTTGAGGACTTACTCCAATGATCCAGCGGCTGCAGTTGACGAATTTCAAGTGCTTTGAAGAACTGGACCTTCCGTGCGCGCCACTCAATCTCCTCTGCGGCCTGAACGGTATGGGCAAGAGCAGCGTGATCCAAGCGCTCCTTGTCCTGCGACAGTCCTTCGAGTCCGGTGAACTCAAGTCAGGTCATCTCGTCCTGGGCGGAGATCGAACGGATCTCGGCACCGGCTCCGACGTCCTTTTCGAGGACGCCGAGGAGGACCTGATCGGCTTTGATCTACACGTTGAGGGCCTGGATTCCTGGAGGCAGTCCTTCGCCTACTCACGAACGGGCGATCAACTCTCGGCTAGGGAAGGCGGGTCAAGCGACATCGTGCCCCCGTCCTGGCGCGATGTGCCGCCCTTCGGAGGAGATTTCGCCAACGTCGAGGCCGAGCGAGTCGGTCCGCGCAAGTCCTATCCGCTTTCCGAAGTACAGGCGAGGCGTCGGAACTTGGGCGGCAGGGGCGAGTACGCCTGGAACTACCTCACCGAACACCAGAATGACCTCCTCGACTCGGGTGATCCCCGCCGCGGTGACGGTACCGGGCGCCGCTTGGTCGAAGTCGTTGATCACTGGCTCCAAGACGTAAGTCCGGGAGCCCATCTCCACCTCGAGTCGGTTCAGGCCGCCGACGCGGTTATCGCTGCCTTCTCGTTCGACCGGCCGGGCGACGTCGGGTCTCAGCGGCATCGCGCTACCAACGTCGGCTTTGGCCTTTCCTACGCGCTTCCCGTTGTCCTGGCGCTGCTCATGCCATCCGGAACGCTCAGCCTGATCGAGAATCCGGAGGCACATCTTCATCCTCGAGGTCAGACGAGGCTGGCTGAGCTGGCAGTCCGGTCAGCGAGAGCGGGCCTTCAGGTCTTCATCGAAACCCATAGCGATCACTTCCTGGATGGCGTTCGGGTCGCGGTTCATGACGGCCTGATCGCACCCACGGATGTCGGGATCCACTACTTTGAGCGGCCCGAGGGCCGCACTGTCGTCTCCTCACCTCGGCTGGATGCAGACGGTCGGCTTTCGCATTGGCCACAGGGGTTCTTCGACCAGCACGAAGAGAACCTCGCGAGGCTGCTGGCGCCCCGGTCCTGACGTGCGCGAGATGGTACTGAACCACGCCAGTCTGGCCGCGACTGGACCGGCAGACACCGTGCGCTGGCTCGTGGACTTGGCGAGCGGAATATCGGAACTCACGAAGCACGGCGTCGTGCGGATGAGCTTGCGGTTCTCGGAGCACAATCCTAGCGGCCTCGGGCTCAACACCCTTTTTCGCCACTTCAGGCAGCAAGGTCAGCGGGACTCACACGTCTTCTTGTTGACGCTGAGCGACAAGAGTAGTTCTCTCGGAGACGGAGTTGAGCAAGGCATCGCAGATCGACTTCGCGCATGCCAGGCGTCAGGATGCGGAACGACGACGTTGCAACCAGAAGACGGTGAACCTCTCGTTCTTTGCGCGATCAGTGAAGGCATCTCGGTGGGCAGGCCGTCGGCGTCGATCTGGGATCGTGACCGGCTCACGGTGCACTTCCAAGAGTTGCTAGCGGATGGAACGATAGAAGACGCAAGCGAGCGGATCGACAACCTGACGCGGTCGGGACATGCCGCCCGGATTCTCGAACGCCACCGCGATAGAGCTCGCCGGAAATGCAGCAATGGAGCAGCGCTCTGGGAGCAGAGAAGGGAGTTGTTCCCACACCTGCTACTCGGCCCGGAAGTCGAGGGACATCTCAACCGGATCGACGTACTCGACAAGGTGATGAGGCGACTCGCCGAGTTGGACGAATCGGCAGCCTCCTGGTCGTCCGGGCCAACCCCGGATTGGCTCTGCGAGGTCAGAACCGAGAGCAGTACGGTAAAGAGCACGCCCAAGTTCCTTGAGGCGAGGCGATTCACTTCGGTCACAGGCAACCGCGACGTGTTTGCACTGCACGCCTCCTTCGGCAAAGGTCGGCGGATCCACTTGCGCGTCAACGCTGCACGGCGACAAGTAGAGGTCGGCTACATCGGCGGTCATCTGCCGACAAAGAAGTTCCCACGTTAGCCGAGTACGGTGCGAATCCGATTTGCCCAGCGGCCGATTCATGGTTCCCAAAAGGTCCTGTGATCGCTCGCACCACTGAACGACCTCCAGCAGACCGTTGCTAGCATCAGGTCGTGGTCGTGGAGCCAAGAAGCGTACAGAGACAGGCCATGAGTTCCGTCACGGAAGCGACTCTTGAACGCATGGTCCGGGCCATCGTCGAAGAAGTTGACCCCGAGCAGGTCATCCTCTTTGGCTCCCGAGCTCGCGGTGAACAGCGCGAAGATTCGGATGTGGATTTGATCGTTGTCGAGTCCGAGCCCTTCGGTCCCGAGCGAAGTCGTCACCAGGAACTCGTCAGGCTCTATCACGCAATCACTGGGTCGGGCGTCCCGACGGACCTTCTCGTCTTCTCCCAGGAAGACGTGGACTACTGGCGCGATTCTCTCAACCACGTGCTGGCGCGGGCGCTACGGGAGGGGAAGGTGCTCTATGAGCGACCCTAACTGCGCCCGGATGATGTTGCGGGCGGCCGAACGCGACACTGAAGCACTCCGAGTCATGGGCGATCGCCCTACGCCGTCGCGTTCCGCTACGCCGGAATCGAGCCCGATCTGGAGAGGATCGACAGGGAGGGCGCACTCGCTCTCATCGAAGCGTTGCTGAACGAAGTCGAGGGGGACCTGGCTGAGGAGGAGTCCGGCTGATCGACGGTCCAGGCGACGCCGTTCAATCCTCGATCTCAACCTCGACGGCACGCCGCCGCTCCGTCCACACGGTCCGCAACTGGTTCCCCCAACGCAGCGTGTACTCCCCCACCGGCAGGTTGGAAATCGTCTCGCCCACGGCGAAGGCCGAGGCGCCGCTAAACCACAGCCGCAGCTTGCCAAGGTCCCAGCCGCCGGGGCCGCTGATCTGCACCGCGGCGGTGGACGGGTCGCCTTCCAGGACGATCGAGGAGTTCGACTCGAAGGGATCGAACTCGACGCCGCGGTCGAGCGCCCGTTCGAGCTCCTGCCAACCGGTGAGGATCCAGCGTCCGTCCGCCTGGCAGGCGATGCGGACGCGGTCGGTAAGCGGCGGGGTGAGCTTCGTCGTCGCGACGCCGTTGTCGATCCGGGCCACCCGCTGACCAGCCCCTTCCATCTCGATGAAGCAGAGACCGCCGCCACCACCGCTTATGTGAATAGTGATCTCGTCGTTCGGCGGATCGTCACTGAGCTGGAGCTGCACCGTCTGACGGTCGCTGAAGTCGCGCAGTTCGACGTCGACGAGGTCGGACCGCTGGTGCCGGAACCGCGCCCGCAACTGGTAGGCGCCCGGCGCCAGCCCCAGGACCTGGAATCGCCCATTCGGATCCGAGATGACCGCCGAGCGCTGAGGAAACAGGTCGACCGTCGCGAAGTGGACCGGCTGGCCCTCCGGATCCGTCACGACGCCTTCAATCGACACGCCGCCGTAGTCGAAGTTCAGCGTGACTTCTCCACCCGGAACGTCCGGGACGGTCACTTCGCGGCGCTCCGGCTGGCCGCCATCGGGCGGCGACCAACGGACGTTCCATTCGCCGGGAAGCACTGCCTCGAGGCGGTAGTTGCCGTCGAGGTCGACGGAGGCCTGCAGGTTCTGCCGTCGGCTGGGCCCTACTTCCCGCGTCCTGGTGAGACCGCCGATAATAGTTGTGGTGAAGCCTCCCCCGTAGCGGCTGTTCTCCTTCGCACCCCAGAACAGGTCTCCGGCACCAGGCTGACCAGCGAGAGTGACGCGGCCGATGACCGTAACCGTGCTGCGATCGCAGGTGACGACATCGTCGCCGGTGGCCTCCTCCACCTCCTTCTCGCAGACCGCCTGGCCATTCTCGGAGACACGGACGACGAAGGCGCCCTCCGGCACAGCATCGAGCAGCGCCCGGCCCTCTTCCAGATCGCCCGTGATCAGATCCCGCGGCCGGCTTCGGCCACCAGGGTCAAGCAGGACCTGCCCGCGCTCGACATCCGAACGCACCGTGATGCGGCGGCCTCGCGAGAGCTCCACCAACCCGGCATCGATCCACTCGACCGCGTTCGCTTCGACCTCGAACTCGAGCGGCGCGAACCCTTCGGCTTCCACCCGGAGCGTCGATGTTCCCACCTCAAGGCCGTGGAGTTCAAAGGCGCCATCGACATCCGTGGTGACCGTGGCGACCTGGCCCATTGCCCGGGTCATCAACCGGCCGTACTCGGACGGTCTCGTGTAGGACACCGAGGCTTCGAACACCGGCACGTACTCGGAGTTCACCACGGTGCCGGAGACCCAGGCCGACGCCGGGGCCACGATGACCCCCAGGTCGCGGGCGTCCCCCGCCGACCCCTGGACGCTGAGCACCGTCCTCCCGGCATTCGTTGCCGTCAGTTCCAGCGTGTAGGCACCCGGCTCGAGGTCCGCGGAGAAGGATCCATCCGCGGCGATCGTTCCGTGCCTGGTCGCGCTCCCGTTCCCCATGTCGCGAGCGGCAACCAGGTGGCCCGAGGCGGCCGGGGTTAAGCCGTCGGCCGCAACGAAGACGCCCTCGATCGTGAAGGCCGGCTCCAGCCTGAGCACAAGGGGTTCTTCAGCCGTGGCGCCGGCGTCGCCGGCCACATCGACCGGGAAAATCGGCAAGCCAGGCAGCGAGGGTTCTGCAGTCGTGGCGCCGCCGCCGCCGATCTCGAACCGCGCCATCCGGTACCCCTTCGCGGAGACCATGAGGGTGCGGCCGAACCGGGGCGACACCTGCGCGATTCCCTCCCGGTCGGTCGTGGATTGCTCCCCGGCCTCGGACGATGCGCCTGCGCCGGGTATCGGCGTTCCACGGCTCGCATCGACGACCTGGATCCAGTAGGTCTCGGCCGCCCCCAGCACAATCGCCCCAAGGTCCAGGGAACCTTCCAGATCGAACACCTCGGAGTACTCCAGGTCGCCGCCTTCGGTTCGCAGGGATGCGGCGCCTTTCGTGAAGCCGGTGAGCGAGAACCGGCCGTCGGGTCCGGAGAGGCCCAGGTGGCGCCGCATCATTGGAAGTTCGTGCTCCACCCACGACAGCCCCAACAGCCGCACTCCGGCTACGGGTCGTCCTTCCAGATCGACGGTCCGACCCGTCACAGCGAAGCCTGGACCGAGCTCGACCACCGGCGGCGCCTCGGCGAAACGCTCGAACACCGTAGCGGTCCGGGCGACGTGGGAGACGAGGACCGCGGAGCGCTCACGCTCCGACACGGTCAAACTCACCTTGCCATCAGCGTCCGACAACCCAAAGCCCAGAGGCTCGGGTCGTCCGGCGGCCATCCCCGAGCCCGCCCGCAGCAGGTACAGTCGCGCGCCGGCAAGGGGCGCGCCGGCGGCGGTCGTCTGCACGGTGAGATCCACCGCCTGCTGCAGCGCGAGTTCCACCGATCCTTCTTCGGGGGCTACGTCCTGCCAGGTCGAGGCGAAGCCTTCGCGGAGCGCCTGGAGGCGCCATGTTTCGTCATTGCGGAGCAGGGAGAGCGACGTGGACGCGACGGTCTTCGTCGGCAGCAGATCTCGTGGCACCTGCCGCCACATCTCCGCGGACGCCGCGGTCACCCTGAACTCCGCTTCGGCCGCCGACCCGTCCACCGGATCCGAGTTCGAGTTCAAGGCCTCGGGGGCCTGCACACGGACGGTCAGCGGCCTCGAAGAGTTGGCGTCGGCGCGGCAGGCGGCAGCCGCGTTCTGTCCGGGCTCGAGAAGCCGGGGTGGACAGGAGTCGCTCCACGCCCAGCACTCGGCCGGCGCCCGGCCTGCCTGGATATCGTCCCGTCGTTCCCACGTCTCGTCGACCGGCACGGCCATCCCGTCAAGGAAGACAGGTTCACTCTCCTTGACGCATACGAACTGGAACGGGGCGTCCGCCACCGCTTCGTCCTGTGCCAACGCCGGGACGGCAACCGCCCCGACCACCAACCAGAGAACGCAGATCGAAGACCGCACCGCCCTAGTCCTCAGCGCCAGCCGGTGGACGAACGCGGGCTTCGAACGCCTCCGCGGATCGCACGTCCGATCCGCGCAGCGCCCCGCCCCGGAGCAGGATCACCGCACGGTCGCCGCGCAGGTCGGCGCGCAGCCGCGTATCGGCGAACTCCGATTCGACCACGCACGACTGACTGGTCACCGCACGGAGGTCGTCCACGCGGGCGTGGACCAGGTCCCAGCACACCCTGCCCGTGGGCGGAGGTACCGAGGCGACGACGCGGTCACTGATCGAGCCGCCCAGCACGGCGACGGTCGAGTTCGCCACCCGCTCGGGCTGCTTGTCGGGTTCCTCCGGCTCCTGTCGACGCGTTCCTTTGAGGCCAGGCGGCTGCTGAGTCAGCCAACCTGCGCCGACGCCCAGAAGTGGGATCGCATCCAAGGCGCGGTTCTGCCAGCTATCCGCCAGCCCCCCGGAATGGTCGTCCGCCGCATACCGGACGAAGAAGTACACGTTGCCTTCGCCGTCGGCCACGACTTCGTCGATCAGCCGGCGCTGGCCCAACCAGTCGGCCCGAGCGTAGGCATCGGCGAGGGGCGATCTCCCCCACTCGTTGGCCTCGACGTCGCAGCCACCCTCGGCGAAGAAGGTCTCCGCGTCCAGACTGTCGTGAAACGCGCCGTCGCGGTCGTAGACGAAGACACCGGGTTCGGCGCCAGGGATCACGAGCAGGCGATCGTCCGAGATGAAACGGATCACCGAGAGCTCCGCGTCGCTGCACAACTCCAGCCCATGCCCGGCGTCCCTCGTCGGTAGCAGCCCACGAGCAGTCTCCGCGCCGTCGGGGATCAACCAGGCGGCGTGTTCCGCCCAACCGTCGGTGTCCTTGCGGACGAGACCGACCGCCGCGGTCAGCGAACCACGCCGGTCCAGGTCGCCCACGAGTTCCAGATCCGCGAGAGAGTCGACCCCATCCTCGGTCGCCAGGTGGATGCCGGAGAACAGGTCCGTGAACGCCATTCCGTCTGGCGAACCGGCAAGGCGGCCGTAGTCGCGTTCATACCGATTGTAATTGGCAATGGCCCGACCGCCGACGTTCAGGACCTCAGCCTCGGGCTCCTCGAGGGCGACCCGGAGTTCGCCCGCCTCGTTGCCGACGCGCCAGGAGTAGAGGCCCCGGCCGATCACACCGACGACGAGTTCACCATCCTCCAGCCAGCGGACATCGCTCGCCCGGGCGATCTCATCCGGTAGATCGAGCTGCTCCAAGTGCTCCAGGCGCGGCCCACCGCCGGACTCCTGGGCGCCGAGAGTTCCCGGAGCCGCCGCCAGCGCCGCCATGACGCACAGCAGGGTGATCGCTACCAGGCCTAAGCGACGGCTAGCGCTATCCCAAGACGGCCGGCGCAGCACGTGAGCCTCCTCCCCGTGCCTGAATCTCTCAGGCGTCAGATGCGAATCTGGGTGTCGGAGAGGATAACGCCAGCTACGACGGCAACCATTCCGAGATCGCTGAACCGATCTCGTCGGGTGAATCCTCCTGGATGAAATGGGAGCCCTTGACCGTCACTTCCGTCTGGTTGGGCCAGGTCCGGCAGAGTTCCCGCATCGCTCCGGTCAGGATCGCGCCGGGCTTCGCGTTGACGAACAGCTTGGGCACGTCGGACCCGGCAAGCCAGTCCGCGTAGGACTGCACGATCTCCACCACGTCCTCCGGCTCGCCGGCGATCGGGATCTGGCGCGGCCAGGTCAGCGTCGGCCGGCGAGACTCGCCCTCGTCCTCGAACGGTCGCCGGTAGACGGCCATCTCCTCGTCCGTCATCTTCCGCAGCACCGAGCCCGGCAGCACCCGCTCCACGAAGACGTTCTTCGCCAGCACCATGCCCTCGCCAGCCGGCGAGCGGAAGCCCTGGAACACGCCCCGCGCCGCCTCGGGCCACGCGTCCCACGACGGAACCGGGCTGACGATCGCCTCCATGTAGGCGATACCGCGAACGGCGTCGCGGTGCCGGTTCGCCCAGTCGAAACCGAGCGCGGAACCCCAGTCGTGGATCACGAACACCACGTTCGAATCCGCCCCGATCGCCTCCAGCAGCCCGTCGAGGTAGTGCCGGTGCTCCACGAACCGGTACCGGTCCGGCCCGCTCTCAGGCAACTTCGCCGAATCGCCCATGCCGATCAGGTCCGGCGCCACCAGACGGCCCCTGCCCTCCAGGTGCGGCATCACGTTGCGCCACAGGTAGGACGAAGTCGGATTGCCATGCAGGAAGACGATCGGATCGCCCTCGCCATGGTCGACGTAGGCCATCTCGTGCCCATGCACTTCGATCCGTTTCTTCTCGTAGCGCGCATCGGCGGAGATCATCTAAGCCGTTCCTCCTCGCTACGGACCCGAAGACTCGCCGTAGCGGAAGCCGGTGCGGGACCGGACCTTGTACTTGCCCTCGCGGATCTTGACCTTGATGTCGCGGTAGCCCTGGGTGCCGGCCTCGTATTCAGAGCGGAAGCTCACGAGGTAGTAGCCCTGGTTCTCCTCGGCGACCTGTCGCATCGGCGTCATGATGTTGGTGAAGTGCGCGTAGTAGTGGCCACCAGTATCGTTCGAGATCAGGCTCAGGGAGTCGTTGAGCGACCCTGACCCGATCACCCTGCCGCGGCTGCCCATGGTGTCGATCGTGTACACCGCGACGTTGCCGGCGTTCAGCGCCTCCCGCATCGGCGGGTAGTAGCGCGTGTCCGGCGTGTAGCTCCCGAATTGGCCGATCTCCCCGAAACCGAGGCTGAACATGACCAGATTCTTGCGGCCCGCGATTCCCTCGGCGGCGAAACCGAGCAACTCCAGGCCCTCCTGGAGTTTGCGGCTCCTCCGCGCCAGTTCCTTGCCCGTCGGCAAATTGGCCCCCAACGAGGGCGAGTTCGGGTCGAACTCGGGTTCCGACCGCGTGACCCAGCGATCCAGGTCCCGCTTGCCACGCGACGCAGCGTCGACCGCCGCCAGAATCTCCTCCCGATCGCGGCTGAAGTCGAGGTAGAACTTGAGGCGTGCCTGGTAGGCGAACACGGCTACCTGGTCGTTCGGCTGCAACTCCTCCTCGATCCAGCGCTTGAGCCAGCGCGCGTTGTCCATCTGCGGTCCGGACAGGGCCGGCGCCTGCAATCGCTGGTCGTGGAACATGAGGATGAAGTAGCGATCGGTTCGCGTCGTTCCACCTCCGCCCGGCGACGCCAACTCGCTCGGACCGCCATAGAAGGAGGCGCTCACGACTTCCTGCTCCTCACCCTTGTGGAGAACCACGAAGTCCCCAGAGCTCAGGTCGTCGATCACGTTGCCCTTCCGGTCCGTAACCAGGACATCGAGCAACACCTCGGCGACCCGGATGCGCTCGTTGAGGCTGATGTCTGCCGGCGCCGGCGCCGGCGCCGGTGCAGGGGCCCTCGCTGGCACGGAGGCCGGCTCCACGGCACGCGGCCGCTCACGCCGGGGGCTCGGCGCCGGAGGGCTCGGTGCCGGTTCAGGCGCAGGCGGGGGCGCCGGTTCCCTCACGGCTGCCCTGGCCGGAGCAGGCTTCGGTTCGGCTACCGGCGCCGCAACCACCTTCTCTGCTGTCGGGGGTTCATCTGCCGGTGTCACGACAGCTTCACGCACAGACTCCGTCGCAGCCGCAGGCTCCACCGCCGGAGGCGAAGCCGGTTCCGAGGGGACCACCACAGCTCGCACAGTCTTGCCCCGCTGGCGCCGCTGCTTCTGCAGCCGCTTCTCCTCCTTGGCCGCCCTGGCCGCCGCCTTCTTCTCCGCCTTCCGCTTCTTCTTCTCGTCGTCCGCCGCAACCTTCCCAGTCGCGGCCTCACCGCCGACCACCGGATCTGCCGCAACGGCCAGTCCGTGACCGGTCGATAGCACCAAACCAGCACCAACCAGCGCGGCAGCAAGTGCCAACCGTTGTCCAACCGTCGCGATTCTCTTCATCCCTCGGGACCTCCTGGTTTCCTGACTACCTGTCGCAGGCGAGCGGCGACGGCACGGGGAAGCGACGTACACCATCCTAGCAACCGCACGCTCCATCCGCTTCTTCCCCCGACCGCGAGTTGCTCTTCTCTCTTTGTCGCCGCACAGATCGTGCCAAACGTCCCACGCGGTCCAGCCGGCCTGAAAGCCACAGCGAGTCCACTGCAGCCGAGTAGCATTCCGCCGCCGTGACTCTGCCCGCCCCGGATCGTCGCACCACGGAACTCTCCGCCGCCTTCGCCGAACTGCGGACGGCGCTGGGCCGTGTGCTGGTCGGCCAGGACGATGCGGCTACCGGACTGACCCTGGCGCTGCTGGCCGAGCAGCACGCCTACCTGGAAGGACCGCCAGGCTGCGGCAAGTCGGAACTGGCCGCCGCGCTCGCGGCGCTGTCCGGCGCCCGCACCCATACGCTCGTCTTCCACCGCGACATCCGCGAGACCGACCTGCTCGGCGATGTCCTGCTCAGCCGGCACCGCTACCGCGACCATGAGCGCCTGCGCCGCGAGCTGATCCCAGGCCCCTTGCTCCAGGCGGAGGTCGCGCTACTCGAGGATCTGCCGCGCTCTCCGGGGGAGGCCCTCGGCCCATTGCTTCGAATTCTCGCCGAGCGGCGAGCCCTGGGGCAGGTGTTGCCGCTCGAGTCGGCCGTGGCCACGGGACCGCTGGAACAGGTCGAAGCCCCGATCGACCCGCTGGAACCGGGCCAGCTCGACCGCTTCGCGGTGCAACTCCGGGTCACCGGCCTGCTGTTGGGCGGACTCTTCGACGAAGCGGCGGTCCTGATCGAACGGGTCTCCCGCCGTCCTCGGGCGGTTGCGCAGCCGTCCCCGGTCATGAACACCACCACCCGCAATGCCGCCCAGCGGGCCGCGGCGGCCCTCCAGGTCGAGCCACGAACCCTCGCGGCCTACTACCGCCTGCTGGATCGGCTGCGTCAGCGCAGCGCCGACGCGTCGGCATCGGGCGACCGTCTGATGTCCGACCGCTCCTTCAGTTCCCTCGCCCTGCGGCTGGTCCGTGCGCACGCCTTCCTGCGCGGCGCCCCAGCGGCGGCGCCGCGCGATCTCGGCGCCATCCGCTACATGGTCGCCCACCGGCTGCCGGACGAGGTGCAGGAGGACTTCGACCACATCCTCGAAGAACTGCTCGGCGACCCGCCCAACGTGACGATGGCAGAGGTCGGCGCCCAGATGCCCGGGGCCCAGTCCCAGGGCGACGACGACGCCGACGCGGCGGCCGCGGCCGCGCCCGCTTCCGATTCGTGGATCGACGATCAGGCCGACCTGCCGGCGCCGCCCTCCGTGTTCGGAAAGCCACCGCCGCCCGCGCAAGTCGATCTCCTGCTGCGAGCGCTGGTCGGCCGCATCGAGCGGGGCCGGATCGACCCGGACACCGACCCCGGCGGCCAGCCCCGCGGCTACCGGCCGCTGCGCGACCTGGACGAGCTGATCGACGCCGACGTGATCGAAGCGCTGCTGTTCACCGAGGGCCGGCTACCCGGGACGCCGCGCACATTCGAGCGTAAGCGTCGGAACGCAGGCGGTGCGGTCGCCGTGCTGCGGGACATCTCTGCATCCATGGCCGGTCGGCTGACGGTGTGGTCGAGCCAGGTTGTGCTCGGCATTCTGCGCGTCGCGGCGCGGCGGCGGATGCGCGTCGGCTACGTCGAGTTCCATCACCGCGCCCTGCCCCACCCCGTCGGCGGCCGGCTGCTGCACCGCTCGTACTCCCGGCTCGCCGAGCAGGCCGGCCAGGCCAAGGCGGTAGGACAGACGAACTACGAGGCGCCGCTCCGCACCGCCCTGGAGGGTCTGCGCGGGGGCTCCGGCCGCAACCGCCACATTGTCCTCCTGACCGACGGTCTGCCGATCATCGGCGACACCACCGTCCGCCGCGAACGGCAGTTGGCGCGGCGGCTGGGCGTCGCCCTCCACACCGTGTTCCTGGGCAACGGCGACTGCCCGCCGGTGCTCGACGACATCTCGGCCGAGACCGGCGGACTGCGCTTCCGCGGCCGTCCTCTGACCGGCGGCGGACTCAGGCTGGAGGAGCGATAGAGTCGCGCGTCCCGTGAACGACCTGACCCCACTCCGCGACCTGCTCGATCACCACGTCGTCGGCCACGGCGAGGTAAAGACGGCCCTGCTCCTGGCCTTGATCACCAGGGAGCACATCTACGTCGAGGGACCGCCGGGCACCGCCAAGACGCGGCTGGCCGAGGTCGCCGCCAAGGGCTCGGAACTCGACTTCTTCTTCTACCAGTTGCACCGCGACACCCGTCTCGCCGAGCTCGTCGGCGATATCGTCCTGGAACGTCGGCGGGTGAAGACGCCAGACGCCGAACCGGGAATGGCGGGAGAAGCGGAGCGGATCCACCAGCGGATCGAACCCGGGGGCCTGCTGACCGCCGAAGTCGCGGTGCTCGACGACATCTCCCGTGCTCCGGGCGAGGCGCTGAACGTGCTGCTCCGGATCCTGAACGAACGCCGCTTCGGCGCCAAGCCGATTCCGCTGATGGCCGCCATCGCGACGGGCAACCCGATGGACGACGAGTACTACAACGAACCGCTGGATCCCGCGAACCTCGACCGCTTCGCCCTCCAGTTGCGGGTCTCCGGCCTGATCCAGAGCGGCGCCGAGGAGGCGAGAACGCTGATCGACCGCTTCGCCTCCGGATCCGTAGTCGAACAGCCCGATCCGGAGCCCGTGACCGACCGCGCCACGCTGGATGCCCTGAATCGTCGCATGTACGAGGTCGAAGTCGGGCCCGCGGTGCGCGCTGCGCTTCTCGATGTCATGCGTACCCTGGTGCTCGAGTTCGAGTGCAACGAGACGAACTCCCTGCTCACCGACCGCACCTTCCTGGTCAAGGCGATCAAGATCCTGCGGGGGGCCGCGCTGTTGGCCGGCCGGAGCGCCGTCGACCTGGCTGATCTCACCGTCCTGTCCTGGATGACGACGTTCCGCGTGCCGCCGGAGGCGCACGACGCCCTGCCCCGGATCATCGGGCGGGTGAGCCGGCAGGTGCGGGCCGTCTAGTCGGCCGGCAGCCGCGCCCGGATGCGGGCGAGACGCCCGCGTTCCCAGGACGGATCGCGCCAGCCGGCAGCCGCGCCCGGATGCGGGCGGGACGCCCTACTCCTGGCCGGTACTCGACTGACCCTGGAACTCCGATTCCAGCAGCCGCGCGCCGCGCAGCATGTTGCCCATCGCGTAGTTGCCTTCGTGGCAGGCGTACTCGTAGCTCTTGTCGGTTGTCTTCGGCCACGGCAACTCACCGCTGAACGACGCCTCGTACTCCGGATTCTCGACCGTGAAGCTGTAGAGCAGGCCGTTCCCTTCGCCGGGGCTGAACCGTTCGACGACCCGCACGCCTTCGCCGCGCAGGTCGGGCATGTCACGGAAGTTCGTCGTCTCGACGACCAGCGTGTCGCCTTCCCACCAACCGATCGAGTCGCCGCTCAGAGAGGTGTAGGAGTCCGGCATGTGCTCGCCGCCGATCCGGACGACTCGAGTCCAGTGCATCCACTCGATGTTGATCATGAAGTGGTCTTCGGTCTGGACGATCGTCTTCACGTTGTTGTAGGGCAACGGACGGATCGCGACCGAGGCCGTCGGCTGGTAGAAACAGCGCACGCCGACGATGTTCGTCTCCGGACCGTCGTAGGGGATGTCGCCGGACTCGAGCCACCAGGCATAGCCCTTGTTCGGCCACGCGAACTTGGGCGCGGCCGCGGCCCGCTTCTTCCCTTCATCGGTCATCGCCGGCATTCGCCCGTTCGGCGGATCGGTCAGCACCGAGGTCCGGTACTTGCCGTCGATCATGAAGTTCTGGCTACCCCACTCGAACCAGAAATTGTTGTAGGCGCCGACATTGCCGCCCTCCTCCGGCGCTGAGCGCTCCGGATCACTGGGCGCGTCCTGGGTTGCGTTCCTGTCGGCACGCGACTTCGCATTCGCCTGCGCCTCCTCGACAGTGAGGGTCAGCTTGTCGCCGAACTCCTTCGGCCTCGCAAACGGCGTGATGCTCGAGATGTCGTAGACGCCGGTGAAGTCCGGCTTGCCGCTGGCGGTTCTGTTGATCTCGCCCTCGGCGGCGATGGCAGCCGAAGCGGCGGCAACGAGTGCAACCAGAATGGCGGTAGCGATCAGCGACTTTCTCATGTCGGCCTCCAAGTTCTGAGACGTGCTCTGAAAGGTGGTTTTCCGTTGATGAATGCGGTGATCCTAGCAGCCCTCGCTGCGATACGCTTCCGCGCCACGACACCGATCCCTGTATGAAACAAGCCCTGTTCCTGTGCGTCAGCGCGGCGCGGACGCCGCGACTCGAATTGGTAGGAGGTCCGATGCCACGATCCGTCCCTGTCGCCATCACCGTCAACGGCAGCAAGTGCGAGCAAGAAGTCGAGCCGCGCACGCTGCTCGTCCACTTCCTGCGCGAGGAACTCGACCTCACGGGCGTTCATATCGGCTGCGAGAGCACCCTCTGCGGCGCCTGCACCGTGCATCTGAACGGGCGCGCGGTGAAGAGCTGCACCGTGCTGGCGGTCCAGGCCGACGGCCAGGAAGTGACGACGATCGAGGGTCTCGCCGCTGACGCCGATCACCTCCATCCGCTGCAGGTCGGATTCTGGGAGAAGCACGGTCTGCAGTGCGGCTACTGCACCCCGGGGATGATCATGGCGGCGAAGCAACTGCTCGACGACAACCCGAACCCGACCGAGGCCGAGATCCGGGAAGCGATCGACGGCAACATCTGCCGCTGCACCGGCTACCAGCAGATCGTCGACGCGGTACAGCACGCCGCCGAAGTCGCGGGAGGGGCCTAAGATGACGACGTTTCGACCCAACTCCGTCGGCCAGCCCATCAAGCGCCGCGAGGATCCCCGACTGATCCGGGGCCTCGCCACTTACACGGACGACGTCAAGCTGCCGCGGATGACCTATGCCGCCTTCGTGCGCAGCGACTTCGCGGCGGGTGTCATCCGCTCCATCGACACCGCGGCGGCAGCAGCCCACCCGGGCGTCGTCGGCGTCTACACCTTCGCCGACATGGCGGGGCAGGTCGGACCGAGCCCGGTCGGCGCCGAGATTCCGGGAATGGGCAAGGCCGACCATCCGCTGCTGGCAGACGGCCGGGTGCTCTACGTCGGCCAGCCGGCCGCGGTGGTCGTGGCCGAAACGCCCTACGCCGCGCGCGACGCCGCCTCGAAGGTCGAGGTCGACATCGAGCCGCGTGAAGCGGTCGTCGATGTCGAGGCCGCGATGGCGCCGGACGCGCCCAAGGTCTACGAGGAACTCGACAGCAACATCTGCCTGCGGATTCCGATCCCGAACCCGGAGGCGGACAAGCTCTTCGAGCAGGCCGACCAGACGCTGTCGATCCGCCTGCTCAACCAGCGCGTGGCCCCCTTCCCGATGGAAGGCCGGGCGATCTGCGCGCACTGGGAGGAAGGCCCCGGCAAGCTGACCATCTGGACCTCCAACCAGGCGCCGCACTTCGTCAAGCAGCAGGTCGCGATGTGTCTCGGCATCCCCGAGATCCGCGTCCGCGCCATTGCACCCGAAGTCGGCGGCGGCTTCGGAGCGAAGATCCCGACCTACCCCGAGGACCCCCTGCTGTGCTGGGTCTCCCGGGCGCTGCGCCGGCCGGTGAAGTGGGCCGAAACCCGGACCGAGAATCTGCTCGGCATGACCCACGGCCGGGGACACGTCGAGAAAATCGAGGTCGCCTTCCAGAACGACGGCCGGGTGCTGGCCCTCAACGGGCAGACGATCGCCGACATCGGCGCCTTCCGCTCCTTCTACGGGCCCTTCATCGCCCTCTCCACGCACACGATGTCCTGCGGCTGCTACGACATCAAGGCAGTCGCCTGGGACACCGCCTCGGTCTACACGAACACGATGGCGACCGAGGCCTACCGAGGCGCGGGACGCCCCGAAGCCGCGTACATCATCGAGCGGGTGATGGACGAGGTGGCGGCGGCCACCGGCCTCGATTCGGCCGCGGTGCGGCGCCGCAACTTCATAGGCACGGGCGCCTTCCCCCACACCACGGCGTCGGGCGCCGTCTACGACAGCGGCGACTATGAACTGACCCTCGACCGGATGATGGAACTCGCCGGCTACGACGAAGCCCGCGAGGCGCAGAGCAGAGCGCGCGCGGACGGCCGCCTCGTCGGCATCGGACTCGCCACCTTCACCGAGGTCTGCGGCCTCGGCCCCTCGGCCGGCGCCGCTCCGCAGCAGCGCATGGGCACCTGGGAAAGCGCCACGGTGCGGGTCGAACCGAGCGGCAACATTACCGTCTACACCGGCATTTCGCCCCACGGGCAGGGCCAGGAGACCGCCTTCGCCCAGATGACCTCGGACGCCTTCGGCGTCGGCCTCGACGACGTGGTCGTGGTCCACGGCGACACGGACCAGGTCCAGCACGGCGTCGGCACGTTCGGCAGCCGCGGCATCGCGGTCGGCGGCGCGGCGCTGCACATGGCCCTGACCAAGGTTCACAACAAGGCGACGCGCATCGCGGCCCACCACCTCGACGCACCGGTCGATCAGATCGAGTACGACGACGGCGCGTTCACCGTCAGCGGCACGGACCGGAAGCTCACCTTCCGCGAAGTCGCCGAGATGGCCCATATGTGGAACGTCGCCGTGCCGGGCGAGGAGCCCGGACTCGAAGCCGTCGCCCGCTTCGAACCGTCGGCGACCACGTTCCCCTTCGGCGCCCACCTGTGCCAGGTCGAGATCGATCCCGAGAGCGGCCAGATCGAGATTCAGCGCTACGTGGCGGTCGACGACTTCGGCGTCGTGATCAACCCGATGCTGGCCGACGGCCAGCGCCTCGGCGGCGTCGTCCAGGGCATCGGCCAGGCGATGTGGGAGGAAGTCCAGTACGACGACGGCGGTCAGCTCCTCTCCGGCACCCTGATGGACTACGCGGTCCCGCGCGCCAAGCACTTCCCGCGCATGGTGCTGGACAACACCGTCACGCCGACGCCGATCAATCCTCTCGGCGCCAAGGGCATCGGCGAGCTGGGAACGATCGGGGCGACGCCCTGCATCGTGAACGCGATCGTCGACGCGCTACGGCCGCTCGGCATCACGAACATCGACATGCCGGCCAAGCCCGAACGCATCTGGCAGGCGATCCAGGCGGCGGGAGCGGCGCAGTAACCTGCTGCCTCGCCTGACCGTCCTCGCAGCCGCCGCGGTCGCGCTGGCGGTCGGCGGCTCCGTCCGAGCCCAGGAACAACGGTTCGGCCCGTTGCCCGTCGGCGAAGCCTGGCTGGGCGGGGGTTCGGGGTTTCTGAGTCTTCCGGTCGAGGCGCCGACGGATCCGGAAGCTGTAGACCGGCGGTGGCTGGTCACCACATCGCTGGGGCTCTCCAGCTTCTGGCTGCGGTCGCCGGCGGTGGCCGACGTCATCGAGGCGCGGTCCGAGCGCGGCCCGGTGACGGTCGAGGAACTCGACCGCATCGCCCCCTGGCCGGGGCCGGAGGGCATCTACTTCGCTGACGTCGAAGTCCACCGCTTGACCGTTGACGTGCGGCGCCGGTTCGCCGGAAGACTCGAGCTGGGTCTCAGAACCTCGATCGTCGACGCCGGCGCCGGTGTCTTCGATCCCGTGATCGAGGGCTTCCACGAGCTCTTCGGGTTCCGCCAGTCCGGCCGGCCTCAGTCGCTGCAGAACGACTACGGCCTGTACTTCCGGCGCGATGGCAAAGGCGGCCCCAGCAGCTACGGGGACCGGCTGCGCTTCATCCGCTTCGACGAGCCGGGGCCCGGCCTGGGCGAAACCGTTGCCTCCCTGAAGTGGGGGTTCCCAGCCGGATCAGCGGCGTGGCGACAGGCCGTCCAAGTACAGGTCAAGTTGCCCACCGGCAACGACGACGACTTCTACGGCACCGGTTCGGTGGACACGGCAGTCCAGTATCTGGCTTCCCGCCCCTGGCGCCGTTGGACCCTCTACGGCAACGCAGGCTACGCCCGCCTCGGCGGACACGATCTGCTGAAGCTGGCGCCGCAGGACATCGCCACGTTCGCCATCGCCGGCGAACGCCCTTTCGGCCCACGGTCCTCACTGGTTCTCCAACTCCGGCACCAGAAGAGCCCGTTCCGCCAGTTGAAGCTCTCGATCCTCGGCGTCACGGCAAACCTGATCGACGTCGGCTGGACCCGTAGCCTCAAGCCGAGCCGCGGAGGGCTCGATCGCTCCGCGTTCTTCAGCCTCAGCAACAACACCATCAAGTACGGCTCCGCCGTCGACCTCAGCCTGCAGGCGGGCGTCCGCTGGCGGACCGCGTCGCGCTAGCGCCCCGGCGGCTTGCGGTAGTCGAGCGGCGGCTCCTGGCCCTCCTCGAGAGCCGCGCGGTAGGGGCGGTCGGCGAGCCGCCGGTCGAGTTCCTCCCGTGCCGCCTTGACGATCGAAGGATCAGCGAACAGGTCCCAGGCCGTCGCCGCCAGCACACGGGCCGCCATGAGCATTCCCTGGCGGCCGATCGTCGTGCCGCCCGAAGCGACCGCCTGCCAGGAGTGGGCCGGCGTTCCCGGCACCCAGCACGCCGTCCGGATACCGGTCGTCGGCGTCACCCAGGAGACATCGCCCACGTCAGTGGAGCCCAGGGTCGTGTTGCCGGTGTCGTCGCGCAGTTCGGACACAGAGGCGAGCGGGCGCGGCTTCAGCAGTGACTCCTGCAGGTTGCGCGCCCAGCCCCGCTCCTCTTCGCTGTATTCCATGTCGATCAGATCCTTGAAGTTCCGAAGCGAGACTTTGGAGAGCGTGTCGTTCGGGAGGAGATTGTGGATGCCGCCCAGGAACTCGATCTCGAGTTCCGTCTCCGTGGCGTGGGCGGCGCCCTCGGCCACCAGCACCAGCCGGTCGTAGATCGACCGCGCGATACCGATGTCCGGGTGCCGCACGTAGTAGTACGCCTCGGCGAACGCCGGCACCACGTTCGGGGCGTCGCCGCCGGCGGTGATCACGTGGTGGATGCGCGTGCGGTCCGGGGTGTGCTCGCGCAGCAGTTCGGCGCCGTAGTTCAGGATCGCCACCGCGTCGAGCGCGGAGCGGCCGGCTTCGGGCGACGCGGCGGCGTGAGCGCTGCGGCCGCGGTAGCGGAACTTGGCGGCCACGCGGGCCAGGTTGGTCGGATCGCCGGCCGAGTTCACGTCGCCCGGATGCCAGTGCAGGACCGCATCGACGTCCTCGAACAGCCCGGCGCGGGTCATGAACGCCTTGGCGCCTCCCCCTTCCTCGGCCGGCGTGCCGTAGAGCCGCACCGTCCCCTGGATCGCGCCGCTGCGAATGCCGTCGGCCACCGCGAGCGCCGCTCCGAGCGAGCCGGCGCCGAACAGATGGTGGCCGCAGGCATGGCCCCAGTCGGGGCCCTCGCGCGGCGCGCGGGTGGGAACCGCCTGCTGGGACAGTCCCGGCAGCGCGTCGAACTCGGCCAGGATCGCGATCACCGGCCGTCCCGCGCCGTACGACGCGATGAAGCTCGTCGGAATCCCGGCGACGCCGCGCTCGACCTCGAAGCCCTCCTCCTCGATCAGCGAGGCGAGCAGGGCCGAGGACTTCGTCTCCTGGTAACCGGGCTCGGCCCACTCCCAGATCTTCCGCGCCGCGTCCCAGAGCAGGTCGGCCCGCTCCGAGACGGCGATCTCGAGCTCGGCCTTCTGTGCCACTCCATCCGCCGCCCCCGGCGCCAGCGGCATCAGCCCGAGTACGACGGCAAATAGGGCACCCCGCCTGCATCCGGGCTGCGGCGAGAAGCTAGGCATCAAAGACGATGACCTGCCTCGCCACCTCGCCGTTCTTCAGGTTCTGCAGCGCCTCGTTGATCTGCGAGAACCCGACCCGGTCCGAGATCAACTCGTCGAGCTTGAGCTTGCCGGCCAGGTAGAAGTCGATCAGGCGCGGCATGTCGATGCGGAAGCGGTTCGAACCCATGACGCAGCCCTGGATCGCCTTCGCCTGAAGCATCTCGTGGCCGGGAATCTCGATCTTCTCGCCCATCGGGACCATGCCGATCACGGTCGCGGTGCCGCCGGGCCGCAGCATCGCCCATGCCTGCTCGGCGGTCACCTTGAGGCCGATCGCCTCGAACGCGTAGTGGACGCCGCCGCCGGTCATCTCGCGCACCTGTTCGACCGGATCGCCGGCCGATGCGTCGACCGTGTCGGTGGCGCCGAACTGCCGCGCCAGTTCGAGCTTGGCCGCCACCCGATCGATGGCAATAACCCGCCCGGCGCCGGCCAAGTCCGCGCCGTTGATCGCCGACAGACCGATGCCGCCGCAACCGATCACCGCCACGGTCGACCCCGGTTCGACCTGAGCCGTGCGGAAGACCGCGCCGACGCCCGTGGTCACCGCGCAGCCGATCACCGCGGCGCGGTCGAACGGCATGTCCTCGCGGATCTTCACCACCGCGTTTTCGTGCACCAGCATCTGCTCCGCGAACGAGGCGAGGTCGGCGAACTGCGACACGGGGCGCGGGCCGCCGCCATTGCTGGGCGGAAGCGCCAGCCGCGGCTCGGCGTTTCGCGCTCGCCGTGTCGCCCGCTTGTCGCAGAGAGTCGGTTCGCCGCTCATGCAGTACTCGCAGTAGCCGCAGAACACCGACAGGCAGGTGATCACGTGGTCGCCGGGCTTGACGTAGCGGACCTCGGAGCCGACCTGCTCGACGATCCCGGACGCCTCGTGGCCGAGGATCGCGGGCGTGCGGATCGGCCACAGCCCGTCCACGAAGTGCAAGTCGCTGTGGCAGACGCCTACCACCGCGCTCCGGATCAGGATCTCGTGCGGCCCCGGCTTGCTGATCGAGACATCAGTGATCTCGAGCGGCTGACCAACCTCGTGGAATACGGCTGCTTTCATGTCTGGAACCCCCCCCTGAATCCCTGGAAAACTGTGCGGACCCCGGCGCGACCACGCCGACTCGCTGGAGAACGGCAGGCTATCAGCGCCGTCGCCGTGGAGATTCCGTCAGAGACCCGGCGCCGACTACCCCACCGGACACCGGCCCCGACGTAGGCCCGCACGGCCCATCACGGACTCCTCGGCATTCGCGGATCGTGGCGAGTCGTGGCCGCGTTCCAAGTCGACCCCCGCATTTCTTTGGGGACGTTTGGCAAGAAACCAGCGCGTCGTCCACGCCGGCGCCGCAGAAACCCGCAATCCTGTAGGTTTCATTTCTAAGCAAATTGGCTATCTTCACAAGCAATTTCATTGCGCCTTGGCTCTCGGAGCCTACAAGCCCCAAGGGGGTGCCTGATGCGTATGCATTCGCCTGTGAAGCGAGACATGTTGGCCCGCCCGATCGCCCTGGCTGCCGCGTGCGCGGCGGCGCTTGCCCTTTGCGGCACTGAGAGCACCCTGGCTCAGGAAGAGGAGGAAAACGAGCCGATCGTCCTGGTCAGCAACACGGAGGAGGACGCCGACGCACCGACCTACTCGTTCTCCATCCGCGAGATCGTCCAGTACTTCACGACCGGGTCCAACGCAGCCGGCTACGGCCTTACGAGCATCGACTTTGCGGCGGTCTCGCCTTCGGATCCGAACGACACGATTATGGCTTTCAGCCTCCACAAGCACCGGGAAGGTTCCGTACGGGGCCCGACCATCGCCACCTTGCCGGACGCGGGGCCGATCGTGGAGGGAACCAACACCTTCACGCTCTCCGCCAGACTTGCGCCGAACACGGAGTACGCGCTCTCGATTCGTGAACAGGCATACCATGTCACCCTCTCCCGCACGGGTTCCCACGACGAAGATTCGGATCACGGATGGACCCTGGCGAACGACATCACGGAGATGCTCTTCGCCGGCCGCTCCCAAAAGCTCGACGGACCCCTTCGCATGAAGATCCACGGCCATGTCCTGGAGGTCTCAGAGCCTGGGCGGCCCGCCGGGCTCACCGCCACGGCGAGCGACGGCGGCATCGACCTCTCCTGGACTGCACCGGAACACAACGGCGGCCGCGAAATCAGCGGCTACCGCATCGAGGTGTCCAGCGACGGCGGGGCATCCTGGTCCGACCTCGTCGCTGACACGGGCAACGCAGAGACGACCTACGGCCACGCCGGCCTGGCCACCGGCGACATCCGCCACTACCGGGTATCGGCCGTCAACGCCGAAGGCACGGGCTCGGCTTCGGACGTAGCCACGGCCACTCTGTACCTGGTCAGCAACGCCGACCAGGCCGGAGACGGCAGATCGGACACCTCGTTGCGCCGCGTACAGCGCTTCACTGCCGGCGCCGTCGCCACCGGCGTCGCAGCCACCGACTACAAACTCACTGACGTCGAGTTGGAGTCGGTGGACTATGAGTTTGACGACCTGAGCGTCGCCGTGTACACGGTGGACCAGGACGGTTCCCCCGACGAGCTCCATGCCTCGCTCTCGCTCACCGGGCCTGACACCCCTAGGCGAGGCGCGCTGGTCTTTGCGGCGGAGAGCGACACCACCCTCGTCGCCGGAACGACCTATGCGCTGGTGATCGAAAGCCCCGGCGGCGAGTCGGTGCAACTGGCCACGACGACCTCCCACAGCGAAGACGCCGGCAGCGCCGTCGGCTGGAGCCTTGCGGACGGCCACCAGGTCGAAGGCGCCGCGACACCGACCGAGGTGCTCCGCATCACGATCCGGGGTTCTGCACTGACCTCACCACCGCCGCCACCGCCACCACCACCACCGCCACCACCGCCACCACCGCCACCGCCACCACCGCCGCCGCCGCCGGGCCCGGAACCCGACCCGGAACCCGATCCGGATCCGCCACCGCCACCCTCCGGTCCGTTGAAGGCCTCCTTCACGGTGGACGTGGATTGCCCGAACGACCTGTGCCGGGCCCTGACGGACAAGACAGTCCGCTTCGTCGACACGAGCACGGGACCGGTGCGCACCCGGGCCTGGAGCTTCGGCGACGGCGGCAGCGCGAGCGCGCGGACTGTGGACCGCGCCTGGGACGAACCCGGGTTCTACACAGTGACGCTCACCGTCGGCAGCGGAGACCGCGAATCGAGAGCGTCACGCACGTTCCTGGTCGAGGCGAGTCTGCCGGCCGGGACCTGTGTCGCCGACCGGACCACGCTCTGTCTCCAGCGTTCCCGCTTCGCAGTGCGAATCGACTGGTGGACGCTCGAAGGCGGGGCGGGCGACGGCGTCGTCGTGCGGGAGGGAACGGACGACTCCGGGATGTTCTGGTTCTTCGACAGCACGAACTGGGAAACGCTGATCAAGGTGCTGGACGGCTGCGCTCAGAACGAGCATGTCTGGGTGTACGGGGCTTCAACGACGGATGTCGGCTACCGCATCGTTGTGACCGACACCGTGACCGGGCAAGTCCGCGAGTACCGCAGCGCGTTGGGCGCCCCGGCGCCGGCCATTGCGGATTCCGCCGCATTCCCCGATAGCTGCGAGTCGTAGCAGCCTTTTCAGGTCGAACCCCCGCAGTTCTTTGGGGGGGTAGTGTGGCCTGTGTGGCTGGCAAAACACTTTCGTCTACGGCTGGCGGCGCAGAATCCCCGTAATTCTGTGGGTTCCATTCCTGAGCGAATCGGCTATCTTTACAAACAAGCTCATTGCGCCTTGGCTCTCGGACCCTACAAGCCCCAAGGGGGTGTCTGATGCGTATGCGTTCGCCTGTGAGGCGCTACATGCTGGCCCGTCCGGTTTCCCTGGCTGTCGCGTGCGCTGCGGCGCTTGCCCTTTGCGGCACTGAGAGCACCCTGGCTCAGGACGAGCCGATCGTCCTGGTCAGCAACACGGAGAAGGCCGCCGACGCACCGACCTACTCGTTCTCCAGCCCCGAGATCGTCCAGTACTTCACGACCGGGTCCAACGCAGCCGGCTACGGCCTTACGAGCATCGAATTTCCGGACGTGGTCTTGCCTCCGGATCCGAACGACCCTCCGAACGTCACGCTTTTGGCTTTCAGCCTCCACAAGCACCGGGAAGGTTCCGTATTGGGCCCGATGATCGCCAACTTGTTGCAAGCGGGGCCGATCGTGGAGGGAACCAACACCTTCACGCTCTCCGCCAGACTTCTGCCGAACACGGAGTACGCGCTCTCGATTAGTGAATCGGATTTCGACGTCACCCTGTCCCGCACGAGTTCCAACGACGAAGATTCGGATCACGGATGGACCTTGGCGAACTACATCAGGGAGATGGTCTTCGCCGGCCGCACCCGCAGGCAAGTCGGACCCCTTCGCATGAAGATCCACGGCCATGTCCTGGACGTCTCAGAGCCTGAGCGGCCCACCGGGCTCACCGCCACGGCGAGCGACGGCGGCATCGACCTCTCCTGGACTGCACCGGAACACAACGGCGGCCGCGAAATCAGCGGCTACCGCATCGAGGTGTCCAGCGACGGCGGGGCATCCTGGTCCGACCTCGTCGCTGACACGGGCAACGCAGAGACGACCTACGGCCACGCCGGCCTGGCCACCGGCGACATCCGCCACTACCGGGTATCGGCCGTCAACGCCGAAGGCACGGGCTCGGCTTCGGACGTAGCCACGGCCACTCTGTACCTGGTCAGCAACGCCGACCAGGCCGGAGACGGCAGATCGGACACCTCGTTGCGCCGCGTACAGCGCTTCACTGCCGGCGCCGTCGCCACCGGCGTCGCAGCCACCGACTACAAACTCACTGACGTCGAGTTGGAGTCGGTGGACTATGAGTTTGACGACCTGAGCGTCGCCGTGTACACGGTGGACCAGGACGGTTCCCCCGACGAGCTCCATGCCTCGCTCTCGCTCACCGGGCCTGACACCCCTAGGCGAGGCGCGCTGGTCTTTGCGGCGGAGAGCGACACCACCCTCGTCGCCGGAACGACCTATGCGCTGGTGATCGAAAGCCCCGGCGGCGAGTCGGTGCAACTGGCCACGACGACCTCCCACAGCGAAGACGCCGGCAGCGCCGTCGGCTGGAGCCTTGCGGACGGCCACCAGGTCGAAGGCGCCGCGACACCGACCGAGGTGCTCCGCATCACGATCCGGGGTTCTGCACTGACCTCACCACCGCCGCCACCGCCACCACCACCACCGCCACCACCGCCACCACCGCCACCACCACCGCCACCACCGCCACCGCCACCACCGCCGCCGCCACCGCCGCCGCCGCCGCCACCGCCCGACCCGGAACCCGACCCGGAACCCGATCCGGATCCGCCACCGCCACCCTCCGGTCCGTTGAAGGCCTCCTTCACGGTGGACGTGGATTGCCCGAACGACCTGTGCCGGGCCCTGACGGACAAGACAGTCCGCTTCGTCGACACGAGCACGGGACCGGTGCGCACCCGGGCCTGGAGCTTCGGCGACGGCGGCAGCGCGAGCGCGCGGACTGTGGACCGCGCCTGGGACGAACCCGGGTTCTACACAGTGACGCTCACCGTCGGCAGCGGAGACCGCGAATCGAGAGCGTCACGCACGTTCCTGGTCGAGGCGAGTCTGCCGGCCGGGACCTGTGTCGCCGACCGGACCACGCTCTGTCTCCAGCGTTCCCGCTTCGCAGTGCGAATCGACTGGTGGACGCTCGAAGGCGGGGCGGGCGACGGCGTCGTCGTGCGGGAGGGAACGGACGACTCCGGGATGTTCTGGTTCTTCGACAGCACGAACTGGGAAACGCTGATCAAGGTGCTGGACGGCTGCGCTCAGAACGAGCATGTCTGGGTGTACGGGGCTTCAACGACGGATGTCGGCTACCGCATCGTTGTGACCGACACCGTGACCGGGCAAGTCCGCGAGTACCGCAGCGCGTTGGGCGCCCCGGCGCCGGCCCTTACGGATTCCGCCGCATTCCCCGATAGCTGCGAACGGTAGACCGCCCGCCAGGGCAAGGCGGCTCAGTGCGCCGCGTGCACCGTACCCGGCGATATGCTGCCTCGTTCATGGTTCGCGCTCCGCAACAAGGCGTTCGCATCGCCGCCTCCGCTCTGGCTGCGGCACTGGCCGTGGCGCCGGCGCTCGCGCAGCGCACCGTCAAACCGGTCCTGCACGGTCGCCACTGGGTCGCGGTCACCGGCAAGCCGCTGGCGGCCACAGCGGGAGCGACGGTGTTCGCCCGCGGCGGCAACGCGGTTGACGCGACCTGCGCCATGCTGGCCGCGACCTCGACCATGTGGGACACCTTGGGCTGGGGCGGCGAAACGCAGGCTCTGATCTTCGATCCGCGCTCACAGAAAGTGATCGGGATCAACGCACTTGGGGTGGCCCCTGCCGGCGCCACGCTCGACTTCTTCCGCGAGCGAGGCTTCGTCTATCCGCCGGAGTACGGTCCGCTCGCGGCGGTGACGCCGGGCACCCCGGGCGGCCTGATCGTGATGCTCGCGCACTACGGCACGATGAGCCTCGCCGAGGTGCTCGAACCCGCGATGCAGATGGCCGACGGCTATCCGATCGAGCAATCGCAGGCCGACAACATCGAGCGGCGCAAGGAGATGCTGCAGCAGTGGCCGGACTCGGCGCGCGTCTTCCTGCCCCACTTGTCGTCGTCAAAGGGGGGCGAGGATCGCGCGGCGCCGCGCGCCGGCGAGATCTTCCGCCAACCGGACCTGCTGAACACCCTGCGCAAGCTGGTCGAGGCGGAGGCCGCGGCGTTGAAAAAGGGCAAGACGCGCGAGCAGGCCCTGGCCGCCGCCTACGACCGCTTCTACCGCGGCGACATCGCCGAGGAGTTCGTCCGCGGCTCGCAGGAGCTCGGCGGCCTCCACACGATGGCGGACCTCGACCGCTGGCAGGTCCACATCGAGGCGCCGGTGCACACGAACTACCGCGGCGTCGACGTCTACAAGCTGACCTCCTGGGTCCAGGGGCCGGTGATGCTCCAGTCGCTGAACATCCTGGAGAACGCCGACCTCAAGTCGATGGGCTACAACTCGGCCCGCTACATCCACGCCCTCTACCAGGCGATGAACCTCGCCTTCGCGGACCGCGACTTCTACTACGGCGACCCCTACTACCCGCCGGAGGAGCCGCTCGAAGGTCTGCTCTCGAAGGACTACGCCCGCGCCCGCTACGAATCGATCGACTGGTCGCAGAACGACGAGAGTGCGCGCCCCGGTGATCCGTACGACTTCCAGGATGGGGAGAACCCCTTCCTCGACCTCCTCGAACAGTGGACGCCGATCCCGCCGGCGGCCGAGGCCGAGGGCGAAGAAGGCTTCCAGCAGGCGGCTGCCGGCCCCGGCCCGGCCAGCCTGCCACGGATGACCTACGAGGAGGCGTTCACCGCCGGCACGACCTCGATCCAGGCCGCCGACGCCGAAGGCTGGGTCGTGTCGGTCACGCCCAGCGGCGCCTGGATCCCGGCAGTGATCGCCGGCCGCACCGGCATCGGGATGAGTCAGCGGATGCAGAGCTTCGTGCTCGACCCGAGGCTCAACCCGTACAACCTGCCCGAGCCGGGCAAGCGCCCGCGCGCGACCCTCACGCCCGGCATGGCGCTTCTGGACGGCCAGCCCTATCTGTCGTTCGCCGTCCAGGGCGGCGACACCCAGGACCAGAACCTGCTCCAGTTCTTCCTGGGCGTCGTCGAGTTCGGCATGAACGTCCAGCAGGCGGTGGAAGCGGCGAACATCACCAGCCACCAGATGCAGAGCTCCTTCGGCGCCCACGAGTCCCGGCCGGGAGACATCGACGTCCGCCAGGACGTGCCGCCGTGGGTGCGCGAAGAACTCCGCGACATGGGGTACCGTGTCCGCGCGCTCGACCGCACCTCGGGGCCGATCACCGCCATCTGGTTCGACCGCGAGAACGGCACCATGTGGGGCGGCGCCAGCGACTTCGGTGACGACTACGGCATCGCCTGGTAGGCGATCGCCCTGGTGTCGGCGTAGACCATGAGGCCGAGACCGCTGTCGCCGGGTGCTGGTAGTGTTCTGCTCCTGACCGACCCGGCGAGGCAGATGCGGCTGACGATCGAGACAGAGCGCGAGGACGATGGCCGCTGGATCGCAGAGGTCATCGAGCTCGCGGGCGTCATGGCCTACGGCGAGAGCCGCGAAGATGCAATGAGGCGGGCGAAAGCGCTGGCTCTCCGCGTTGTCGCAGAGCGGATGGAGCAGGGTGAACCTTCGGCGAGGGCGACTACCATCCGGTTTGCCGCTGCGTGAGTGCCTGGCCAGCCGTCAAGGCTCGACCGGTGTTGGCGGCCCTGTTGCGCATCGGGTGGCGGGTCGAACGATCATCGGGTTCTCACAAGACCCTTTCGCGTTCCGGTTGGCCGAAGTACGTCTTCGCGTTTCGTGGCGGTTGAAGAGATCGGGCCGCGCATGTTGTCTCGCATCGCCAAGAGAACGGGATTGAGCCCGGACGATCTCTGAGATCAGAAGCGTAGGGGTTCAGTGCCTAACACCCCGTACCACCGCTCCCTCGATGACCGACGCGACAGTGACCGGCGAGTTCCGGCTCCACGAGCTTGACCGGATCACCGTGCGAGCGAGGAGCGCGGGCCTCTACCGCCGGTTCGTGCTGGGTTACACGGAGGTTCACTGTACGCGCCTCCATCTCTGCCTGTCGGGCAAGCGTCCGCCTCGTCTTGAGCTGGCCATCGACGAGACGATGCCGCGCATTGAGCTCAAGCGAGGCTGGTTCTGGTGCCGGTTGACAGTTCACACGGCCCCGGGCCGCTCGATCCACATTGGCGGGCTCGGCCGGCAACGGGCGGAGGCGATCGACCAGGCAGTAGCGGCCGCCAGAGGCGCCGCGGCGGCGGCCCGGCGGAAGGCTGAGAAGGTCGGTCCCCGCCTGATCGAGCTCGCGGAAGAGGCGATCCGGATCTTCGATGGCACCCGCTACATCCGCCATTCGTCCGCCCTGCCCATCCACCGAAGGATCCAGAGCGCCGTCAGGGATTGCCGTTCCGATCTGGTCCGCCGTCGACTCGACCCCGGCGCCGCCGCGGCACTTCGGATCCTTGAAGAGATCGGCGTCGCGAAGAAACGCTTCGAAGCGTCCCGCGAAGCCGCCAACGAGCGTTTCGTGGCCTCGGCCAGACAACGGATCCTGGAGGCGTCCGCGGGCGCAACCCACCACTCGCCGACTCCTGAGCAGGCCGCCGCAATAGCGACCGACGAGGACGTCACCTTGGTAATGGCCGGGGCCGGCGCCGGAAAGACCGCGGTGATCATCGGCAAGGTGGCTCACTTGGTGAGGAATCGGAAGGTGCAGCCATCCAAGATACTGGTTCTCGCCTTCAACAAGAAGGCGGCCGAGGAGGTTCGGAAACGGCTGAAACGGGCAGACCGAGCGACAAGCCACCGCCTCAGTCCGTCCCTGGCCGACGTCGAGGTACGGACATTCAACAGTTTGGGCCATCATGTGATCGCCGAAACCACCGTCGCGCCAACCCTCTCGCGCTTCGCAGGAGACGACAAGCGGCTGGCTCAGGCCATCACCGATTGGCTCAAAGGACTGCCGAACCTACTCCTCTCGTTCATCGCCTACCACCGCAACGAGTATCGCTCCCCATTCAACTTCAGGACCACCGCGGAGTACACCGACTACGTCCGTTCGTGTGAACCCCGCGCCCTGAGCGGCGACAAGGTCAAGAGCCTCGAGGAGGTTCAGGTGGCGAACTTCCTTTCCCTGCACGGCGTCGACTTCGAGTACGAAGCGAGCTACAAGGTTCAGACGGCGAGCAGCCTTCACCGCCAGTACCAGCCCGACTTCTACCTTCCCAATCACGACCTCTACATCGAGCATTTCGCCCTGGACAAGGACGGTCGGGCGCCTAGGCATTTCAGAGACTACGAGGCCGGAGTGGCCTGGAAGCGCGGAGTGCACCGGAAGAACGGCACCCGCCTGATCGAGACCTACAGTTGGCAGTGTCGCGACGGCGTCCTGCCGGACCACCTGCAACAGGCCCTGGAGCGGGAGGGCGTGGAACTCACGCCCGTGCCGCCCGACCAACTGCTGCGAGGGCTCGGCGACAAGGTGATCTCCGACTTCGGGGGCCTTCTGGCGACCTTCCTCCAGCACGTCCGCAGCGGCGGCCTGACGCCGGACGAACTGGAGCGCCGGGCGGCGGAGACCCACAGGCCTCTGAGGAACCGCCTCTTCCTCAAGATCTTCGAGCGAATCCGCAAGCGCTACGAGTCCGCCCTTGAGGAGGAACGGGCTATCGACTACAACGACCAGATCATCCGGGCCTCGGAGCTCATCGCCAGCGAACGATGGACATCGCCATACCGCTACGTACTGGTCGACGAGTTCCAGGACATCTCCGCCGGGCGAATGCGGCTGCTCCAAGCGTTGAGGCGAATCGGCACGGCGTTCTTCCTGGTCGGCGACGACTGGCAGTCGATCTATCGGTTCACCGGCAGCGATGTCTCTCTCTTCCGGAACTGCGGACGCCATCTGGGACACCTCAAGACCCGCAATCTGGGCGCGACGTTCCGGTACGGAAGGGGCATCCTGGAGCCGACGGCAGAGTTCATCCAGCAGAATCCGGTGCAGACCCGCCGGGAGCTTGAAACCAAGAGCAACGCACCGGATGAAGGCATCATCCTGGTGCCAACCAGCCCGCGCAGGCAACGGGAAGGCGTCGTTCAGGTCCTGAGCGACATCGAGGCAAGCGAGGTTCGCGGCGGCAGGCAGATGACCCCGCCAAGCGTCCTCGCCCTTGGCCGTTACAACCGGAGCAGAGACGCAGTGCCGTCCACGCCGCACGGCACGCCAGCCGGGCCGCAGGTCGAGTTCAGCACCGTCCACCGCGCCAAGGGCCGCGAAGCGGACTACGGCATCGTCCTCGACCTGAACGCCAGCGGCTTTCCGTCAACCAAGCAGGACGATCCGGTCATGGAGATGGTCCTGCCGCCGGCGAACGACGCCCGGCCCCACGGCGAGGAACGGCGACTGTTCTACGTTGCGGCGACACGGGCGAAGCGCGGCACGTACCTCGTCGTTGATGCGGAACATCCGTCGCCGTTCGTCATAGAGTTGTTGACGTCTCATCCGCACCTCCGCAAGCTCGGGGCGTTCGCCCGCGATCACGCGCCTCCTTGCCCTCGTTGCGCCGGTTCGCTGATTCCCTCAAAGAGCGGCAAGAACCTCCGCTGCACGAACAGCCCGATCTGCAACCATCTCGCACCCCGTTGCTGGGAGTGCCGCAGCGGCTACCTGGTCGCCGAGTCAGGCCACCACGAGTCCGACGTGCCGTTCGACGAGGGCGACTGTGTGCCCTGCAGCAACCTCAACTGCCAAAACGAGGCCCGGATCTGCCCTCGATGCCACGAAGGCACGCTCGTCCCGAAGAACGGCCGCTACGGACCGTTCTGGGCTTGCAGCGGCTTCACGTCGGCGGATCCCCCATGCGCCGGCCCCGACAGACCGCCGCGTCTACGCTGACCGCCTCGGAAGGGGTCGATAGACTGCCGACCGGGACCGGGTCGCCCCGGCCCCAATACCCGGACCAGCCCCCAGCTCAAGGAGCAACACCGCCGTGAAACGACTACTCCGCCTAGCTCTTGCCCTCCCGCTCCTCGCCGCTTGCGGCGACCCGACGGATGACGCGTCCTCCGCGGGCGCCGATGTGGTCGACATTCCGTACACGAAGTACGTGCTCGACAACGGCCTCCGGCTGATCGTCCACGAGGACCACAAGGCGCCGATCGTGGCCGTGAACGTCTGGTACGACGTCGGCGCCGGCGACGAGAAGTTCGGCAAGACCGGCTTCGCGCATCTGTTCGAGCACCTGATGTTCAACGGCAGCGAGCACTTCAACGACGACTACTTCAAGCCCTTCGACCGTGTCGGCGCCACCGGCATGAACGGGACGACGAACCAGGACCGGACGAACTACTTCCAGGTCGTGCCGACGACCGCGCTCGACATGGCGCTGTGGATGGAGTCCGACCGCATGGGCCACATGCGGGCGGCCGTGACCCAGGCCCGGCTCGATGAGCAGCGCGGCGTGGTCCAGAACGAGAAGCGCCAGGGCGAGAACCAGCCCTACGGCAAGGTTTTCCTCACGATCTTCGAGAACACCTATCCGGACGGCCATCCCTACGACCATTCGACGATCGGTTCGTTGGAGGACCTGAACGCCGCCTCACTCGAAGACGTGCACGAGTGGTTCCAGACCTGGTACGGCGCCGCCAACGCGGTGCTGGCGGTCGCCGGCGATGTCGAGGCCGAGGACGTCAAGGCCCGGGTCGAGAAGTACTTCGGCCACATCCCCTCCGGACCGCCACTGATCAAGCCCGATGTCTCCCTCGCGCGCCGCAGTGAGGAGAGCCGTATGCTGCTCCAGGACCGGGTGCCGCAGGCCCGCGTCTACAAGGCCTGGAACGTCCCTACGGTGAAGGACGCCTCGGTCAACCACCTCAGCCTCGCTAGCGACATCCTGGCCGGCGGCAAGAGCTCGCGCCTCCACAAGCGACTGGTCTACGACGACCAGATCGCCACGGATGTCTCGGCATTTGCGATGACACGCGAGTTCGGCAGCCTCTTCCTGGTCATTGCGACGGCTCAGCCCGACCAGGATCTGGCCGAGGTGGAAGCCGTGCTCGATGAAGAGCTTGGCGCCTTCCTCGAATCGGGCCCGACCCAGGCCGAACTCGAGCGCGCGCAAGCCAGCCAGAAAGCGTTGTTCATCCGCGGCGTCGAGCGGATCGGCGGTTTCGGCGGCAAGTCGGACGTCCTGGCCGCGAGCGAGGTCTATCTCGGCAGCCCGGACGGCCACGTGCGAACCCAGGAGAACCTGGCGAACGCCACCGTCGCCGACGTTCACGGCGCAGCGGCCGAGTGGCTCTCAGCCGGCGCCCTGACCGTCGAAGTGCAACCCTTCCCCACCTACACGGCGACCGAGAGCGCGGTCGACCGTTCCAGCGGGCCGCCCGAGGTCACCGAGTTCCCCTCCGCCTCCTTCCCCGCGCTCGAGAGGACGGAGCTGTCGAACGGCCTGAATGTCATCCTCGCCCAACGCGACGCGGTTCCGGTCGTCAACCTGACCCTGCAACTCGATGCCGGCTACGCCTCGGACCAGTTCTCGCTGGCCGGCACCGCGCGGATGGCGATGGACATGCTCGACGAGGGCACGTCGTCGCGGAACGCGCTCGAGATCTCGGAAGAGCTCGACACCCTCGGCGCCACGCTGGGCGCCGCTTCGACCCTGGACACGTCGCGGGTCATGATGAGTGCCCTCACCTCGAACCTCGACGCGTCGCTCGATCTCTTCGCCGACGTGATTCTGAATCCCGCGTTCCCGGAGGACGAACTCGACCGCCGGCGCAGCCAGCAACTCGCCGCCATCGGCCGCGAGAAGGTCCAGCCGGTGTCGATGGCCCAGCGCGTCCTGCCGCGCATCCTCTACGGCGACGGCCACGCCTACAGCAACCCGCTGACCGGCTCGGGAACCGAGGCCTCGGTGAACGAACTCACGCTCGACTCGCTGCGCGCCTTCCACGACACCTGGTTCCGTCCCAACAACGCGACCCTGATCGTCGTCGGGGACATCACGATGGCGGAACTCGGGCCCGCGATCGAAGCCCGGTTCTCGGACTGGGCGCCGGGCGACGTGCCGGAGAAGAACCTGGCCCAGGTGGCGCCGCAGCCTGAGACAGTCGTCTACATGATCGATCGCCCGGACTCGGCGCAGTCGATCATCTTCGCCGGCCAGGTGGCGCCACCGAAGAACGACGACGCGAACCTCCAGATCGAATCGATGAACGACATCATTGGCGGCAGCTTCACCTCGCGGATCAACATGAACCTGCGCGAGGACAAGCACTGGTCGTACGGCGCTCGGGCCATCCTGCTGGATGCGGCCGGCCAGCGGCCCTACTACGCCTACGCGCCGGTCCAGACGGACAAGACCGCGGAGTCGATGGCCGAGATCAACAAGGAGCTGCGCGGCATCCGCAGCGGCGGCAGCAGGCCGCCGACCCAGGCGGAACTCAGCCGGATCACCGATCAGAACACGCTGACGCTGCCAGGCCGCTGGGAGACGAACACGTCGGTGATGGCAAGCATCGCGGAGATGACCCGCTTCGGCTTGCCGTCTGACTACTGGGACACCTTCGCCGATGCCGTACGTGGCGTCACCCTGGCCGACGTCAGGGCCCAGGCCGACCGCGTGCTGCAGCCGGACAACCTGGTCTGGATCGTGGTCGGTGACCGGATTCTGATCGAGGAGAAGATCCGAGCCCTCAACCTCGGCGAGATGCGGTTCCTCGACGCCGACGGCAATCCCGTGGAGGGCTGAGGAGGCAGCTAGTCGTCTTCCGGCCAGCGCAGAGTTCGCCGGGCCCCGGCGAACTCCACGGTCCGGCAGTCCTCGGACACGGTGCGCAGCAACGCAAACCGGGGGGCATCCGCGATCTCGACCAAGCCGTGCTGCGCCGAGGACGCGAACAGCCGTTCCTGCTCGTCGAGGCGCAGTGAATCGGGACCGAGGGCGTCGGTGCGGCCGTTGTTCAGGTCGGCAACCACCTCGCCGGCCCCTGCCTTGGCATCAACCCGTATCTGAATGGCGACGAGCGGCGTGGTCACGCAGTCGAGATAGCACTTGTCCCACCAATCGTCGTTGACCCGGTACTCCACGAAGTAGACGCCGAGCGTCTCTTCGAACCCGATGTGCTGGATGAAGAAGCGGCGGATGCGATCGGCCACCGGACGGCCCTTCCAGACCCAGCGCCGGTCCGCGTCCACCGAGATCGGCGGATAGTGAAACGACATCAACGCCTCGTCGAAGGCCCGGCCCGCCGCCACCGCGCGGGCCAGGGGCACCGGGAAGTAGGTGCCCCGCTCCAGCCGGTCCAACCGGCTCGGCAACTCCTCGGCGACCACCGCCACGACCGCCGGGTCCCGGGCAGCGTCCGAGTCCGCCAGGGCCTCCCGGTCGGCGGGCGCCAGTGGATTGCGGAACCGCGCCTTGTGGGAGAGGAAGATCGAGATCCCCTGAGGCCACAGCCGCTCGCACGCCCGAACCAGGTCGTCCATGGCTTGGAGTCGCCTGGCGCTAGCCGGCTCTACCTGCCACCGGGCTGCGGCGCCGGCTCGGGCGCCGCCGGCGCCCCCCCGAACACCAGCCAGCGCAGTCCGTGCTTGAGGTCCTCGATCATCATGTACATGCAGGGAACCAGAACCAGGGCGATGCCGGTCACGAACAGGACACCGAAACCGAGGCTGAGAGCCATCGGAACGAGCCATTGGGCCTGGTTCGAACGTTCCAGGATCATCGGCATCAAGCCGAAGAAGGTCGTCAGCGAGGTCAGGACGACGGGCCGCACGCGCCGGGTCACCCCGCCGATCACCGCCTCCAGGGCGCTCTTGCCTTCCATCCGCAACTGGTTCACCGCGTCGATCAGCACCAGGGAGTCGTTGACCACGACGCCGGCCAGAGCGACCAGGCCGAAGATGCTCAGGAAACTCAGGTCGTAGCCCATCACCAGGTGGCCGATCACGGCGCCGAACATGCCGAAGGGCACGGCTGCGAGGATCACGATCGGCTGCAGGTAGCTCCGGAAGGCGACTGCCATCAACGCATACATCGCGAGCATCGCGATGACCAGGCCCTGGGACAGAGAAGCTACCGCCTCGGCCTGCGCTTCCTGCTCGCCGCTGAAGTTGAACGTCAGGCCGGGCGTGTCGGCCACCACGCCGGGCAGGATGTCGCGCGCCAGGGCGGCGCGGATGTCGTTGCCGGTCGTCATCGTGGGATCGATGTCCGAAGTCACGGTCACAGTCCGGCGTCCGTCGACGCGCAGGATCTGGGTGAACGACGTTCCCCGGCTCACGTAGGCGGCCTGGTGGAGCGGAATCTCGCCTCCGGCCGGCGTGCGGACCAGCAGGTTCTCGATCGCATGGACCGAATCACGCTCCTCCTTCGGCAGGCGAACGTAGACCCGCAACTCGTCGCGGCCCCGCTGCTGCCGGCTGGCCTCGGCGCCGAAGAACGCGCCACGGACCTGGGCGGCAAGGTCAACCTCGGTGAGCCCCAGACCCTTGGCGGCGGGCTTGAGCTCCAGGTCGAGCTGCGGTTTGCCGACCTTGAAGCCATCGTCGACGTCGAAGACCCCGGCGTAGTTCGCGAGCCCCGCGGCCACCCGCGCCGCGGCTGCTTCAAGCGGCGGGGTGTCGGTGTGCTCGAGCTGAACCGAGACCTTCGCGCCGGCCGAGGGGCCGTCGTTGAAGTCGAACGACAGGCGGTCCACCCCGGGAACGTCGCCGACCCGCTCGCGCCAGCGCCGCGTGAACTCGGCCGAGCCGAACTCGCGGTCGCCGTCCGGAATCAGATAGGCGGTGACGACCGCCACGTGGCCACCGGTCGCGGGAAAGCCGCCACCGGGCCCGAACGCACCGGTGTCCGCACTTCCGATTCGCGCCTTGATCCCCTCGAAGACGGTTTCGGAGATCGAGCCATCCCGCCGCGGGTGCATTCGTCCCTCCGCCACGAGTTCGGCGCCGACCTCCTCGGCGGCGCGGGTCACCATCCGTACGACCTCGCGCGTGTCCGCCACCGGCGCGCCAAAGGGCAACTCGATCACCCCGTTTGCGAACTCGCCCTCGATCTGGGGAAAGAAGTTGAACTTCAGGTGTCCACCGGCGACCACGCTGACAGCCACGATGAGCCCCGCGACGAGGACGGCCACGGTCAGGTACCGGTCCCGCACCAGTCGCCGGGTCAGCGGCGGCACCCGCGCCGCAATGACCCGCTCGACCCACTCCGAGAAACGAAGCTGGAGGGTTCCCAGCCGTCTGAACGGGTTGAGCGACCGCCTCCGCCCCTTCCTGCCTCTCAGCTTGGTCCGTCCCACGTGCCTCAAGTGCGCCGGCAGGATGAACACGGACTCCACCAGCGAAAGCACCAGGACCGGGATGACGATCAGCGGAATGTTGCGGAAGAACTTGCCGGTGATGCCGGGCACCAGCGCCAGGGGGATGAACGCGATGATCGTCGTGATGACCGCGAACACGACCGGCGTCAGCACTTCGCGGGTCCCGACGATCGCGGCCTCGAGCCGGTTGTCGCTGCGGCGGTGGTAGAAGATCGCCTCGCCGACCACGACCGCGTCGTCCACCGCGATACCCAGCACCAGGATGAAAGCGAACAGGGAGATCATGTTGATCGACACGCCGAACATCTGGATGAGGAAGAACGAACCGCAGAACGCGATCCCGATACCGGCGCTGACCCAGAAAGCGACCGCCGGCCGCAGGAAGATGCCCAGCACCGTGATCACCAGGATCAGGCCGAGCAGCCCGTTCCTGCCCAGGATGGACAGGCGGTCGCGATAGTCCTCCGACTCGTCGGCGACGATCGCCAGACCCACCGTGTCGGGAAGTGTGCCCCGGCGGCGCTCGAGCAGGTCGTACACCGCGCTCGAGACCGAGAGCGGCACCTCGGCGCCCACCCGGAACACCTGCAGGTCAACCGCCGTCTGGCCGTTGTAGAGAAGCTCCTCGTCCGTCTCCCGGTAGCCGTCGATTACCTCGGCCACGTCGCGAAGGCGTACACGGGTACCGTCGGCGCGGGCGATCAGCGTGATATCCCTGAACTCCTCCCCGACGTCGCGCCGCTCCGTGGTGCGCACCAGCACCTCGCCGCCCTCCGTCTTGACCGAGCCTCCAGGCAGGTCGATCGAGGCGGCGCGCACAGCGGCCGAAATCTGGGGCAGGGTGATGCCATAGCGGCGGAGGTTCTCCGACGACACTTCAACACTGATTTCGGGCGGCGGAATGCCCGCCTTCTCGACCAGAGTGATCCGCTCGTCGGAGAGCAGCTCGGCGCGGATCACCTCGGCAAGCTGGTCGAGGGACTTCAGGTCCACGTCGCCGTGAACGAGCAGCGACAGAACCTGCCGCCGGTTCGTGATCAACGAGATAACCGGTCGCTCGGCATCCTGCGGAAAGGACGTGATCCGGTCCACCGCACTCTTGATGTCGTTCAGGGTGCGGTCGGAGTTCGCACTGGTGAGCAGTTCGGCCATCACCGTGCCGAGCCCTTCGACGGAGATCGAGTTGATCTTCTTGATGCCGTCGAGAGAGCTGATCTCCTCCTCGATCGCGAGAACGGCGCCCTCTTCCACTTCCTGCGGCGATGCGCCCGGATAGGCGACGACGACAGTCACCATGTCCATCTCGATCTCGGGAAACACTTCGCGCTTGATGCTCAGCGCGAACAGGATCCCGCCGACGACCAGGACGAACATCAGCAGATTCGCCGCCACCGGGTTGGAAGCCATCCATGCGATCGGCCCCTTCTTGTCGACCGGACCGTGGTCGTGGGACATCAGGCTCATTGCGGCACCTCACCGGCGCCTTCCGCTGCGCTCCCCCACGCCGAGACATCCCAGAGACCCGCCGCCGACAGGAACTCCGACGCAACCCTCGGCGGCGCATCGTCGACCCGGCGCAGCTTCATCCCTTCAATCGGGGTCGCAAGGCGACTGGTCACGACCATGTCCCCCTCGTTCAAGCCGCTGTCGATGCAAACGCTGTCCTCGAAGCGCCACGCGACCTCGACCGCGCGCAACTCAAGGCGGCCGTCGCTGTACATCCGCAGATTCCCCCCTTCGTGCAGCCAGTCGCGGGGCAACTCGAACAGGTCGCGAACGGTGGCGCCCTCGAGCATCAGATCGACATAGCTGTCGAGGAGCAGCAACCCGCGGCGATCGACTCTGTCGGCCCCAATCCCGAGTCCGAGTGGATCCGCGACTTCGACCAACACCCGGGCCATCCGGCCGGCGGTGTCGAGATCGCCGAGAAGCCGGACGATGCGGCCCGGCAGAATGTCACCGTTCTCTGCATCGAGCCGCACCAGGGCACGCGAACCATGGGCGGCCCCGTGCAGACCCGGCACCCTCAGTTGATCGAGTTCGTCCGTGCGGACCGCGGCGCGCACCCAGAAAGCATCCGTGCCCGCCAAGGTCACGGCCTGACTCTGCGGCGTCACGATCTGCCCGACCTCGATCGACTCGGAGAGAACCACTGCGTTGAAGGGGCTGCGAACGACAGTGCGCTCCAGGTCCAGTCTGGCGCGCGCGAGGTTGGCGCGCGCCGTCTGGACGGCCGAGAGCCGCGAGCGCAGTTGCGGCTCTCGCAGGGCGAGCGAAGCCGCCTTCTGCTCAGCGTCCAGCTCGTCCTGGAACAGCTCCCACTCCCGCTCGGCGACGCGGCCCCGGCCCTGTTCGAGTTCCATTTGAGCCGCCGCCTCGGAGACCGCGGCGGTCGCCCTGGCCACCGCCAACTTGAAGTCGGCGTCCTCGATGGCGAAGATCAGGTCGCCTTCCCGGAGGATGGTCCCGGGAGCGAGGTCCGCCGCCACAACATCGATGCGGCCACTGACCTGGGGCTGCACGACAACCCGCTGAGCCGGAACGACCGTGCCCTGCGCCGCAACGTCGATGCGCCGGGGAAGACGCTTTACTTCGGCTACTTCGACCAACACGCCCGAGTCGTCAGGCGGAACCTGCAATGCCTGCGGGCGGGAACGCATGATCCCCTGCGCGACCACCACACCCACCGCCAACACCAGCACGACGAGTCCAACCCGGGCCAGAGTGGCCATCAGAACGCTCCTCCGGTACTGGCCGTTTGGGGACCCACCGCCAGTTGGGCTGCCAACCGCTCAACCGACGTACCCGGCGCAAAGCCCAACGCCCGGCAGAGTTGCAGGCGGCTGGCGAGTTGCTGCCGCCGGGCATCGATCAAAGCCTGCTCGAGTCCCTGCTGCGACAGCAGCGCGGTCAACACGTTCAGGTAGTCCGTGGCGCCCTCCCGGTAGGACTCGCTGGTCAAGAGCAGCACCCGGCGCGCCTCCCCGAGCCGCTCCTGGAGGTTGCCGACCAGTTCGCGGGTACTCCGGCCCATCGCAAGCGCCGTCTGCACCTCGCCGACGGCACTGACCAGGGACTGCGCATAGGCGTAAAGACTCTCTTCGGACGCCGCGTACGCCTGGTCGATGCGCGCCCGCCGTCCGCCGCCGCCGTACACTGCCTGCGACGCGGCGCCGCCGATCTGCCGGACCAGGTCATTCAGCACGTCGACGATCTCCAGCGCGCGACCCGTCACGAGGGCGTTCAGCGACAGGGACGGCAACCACTCCTTCACAGCGGCAGCGGCACGCCGGTCGGCCGCCTCGACCCGGCGGCGCGCCGCCAGCAGATCGGGGCGCCGTTCCAGCAACTCGGCGGGCACGCCGAGGCCCGGCTGCGCCGCCGCCTCCAGAAGCGGCCCGAGACCCGGCGAGTCCGCCGGTGTCTGGCGCTCAGCGTTGCCCAGCAGCACGGCGAGCTGGAACTCGAGCGACTCCAGCCGCCCGCGAGCGAGTTCGATCTGGCCCTGCAGGCTCAGCAACTGCTCGCGCTGGCGGCCGATGTCCTGAGCGGGCCCCAATCCCTGACCGAAGCGCAACAGAGTGAGTTCCAGGAATCGCTCCGAAGTCTGCTGCTGGCTCTCGAGGAGCGCGATCAACTCTCGTTCCGCGACGATGCCGAACCAGACTTCGGCCAGCACCGACGACAGGCTGATGGCCAGCGAGCGCAGATCCTGAACGCTCGCCTCGGCATCCAAGAGGGCCGCCACCTCCCGGTTTCGCAGCCGGCCCCAGAGATCGATCTCGAAGCCGGCCGCCAGGCTCGCGTCGAATGCCGCGCCCTGCAGCAGAAACTCGTTGACGATGCCGCTCCCCGGAAACGTGAGGTCATTCCCCGCCAACGACGCGTCGAGACGCGGCATCAGGTAGGCGCCGCTCTCCCGGGCGCGGGCGTCGGCGGCCTCGACCCGGCTCCACGCGGCCCGAAGATCGAAGCTCTGGCCGGCCAGACGATCCTGCAGATCGCGCAGGGTCCGGTCGCCCAGTGCGCCGCAGGCGCCGGGCGCCTCCGCGGTCGTTTCCATGTCAACGCCCCGATCGAACGCAGCGGGCGGTTCCGCGACCTCCGGAATGCGCTCGAGCACGCTCGTGTGCGCGCATCCAAACGCCGCCGCAGCCAGGACGCCGACCGCGAGACAAGTCCCATCCGCCCAGGAAGATGGGCCTTGGGCGCGGGCAGCCGTATCGAGTGGGCAACGCATGGGCGACAAAGCGGCGGGAACTGGCAACTCTATGCCAATCCAGATACGTCTTCCCGCTACGGAAGTTCCATCCGTGCGCTCGATGACTCGCGTACAGAGTGGTTCGCAGGTGGCGCCGACCGCCCCACCTGGGTTCCGGAGCGACGCAGCCGGCTAACCGCCGGCGGTCCGGCTCAGCACCAGCGCCTTCGCGTCGTCGACCCGCAGGTCCCACCCCGGCTCGACCACCGTGATGCTGTGGCGCTCCTGCACCAGGCATGGACCTGCCTGCTCGAAACCGGGAGCGAGGTCTTCCCGGCGCAGGACTTCCGCCGCCCTCCAACCGTCGAACCAGGCCCGGCGGCGCCCGGTCCCCGGTTCCGCCGCTCGCTCCTCCCGGCCACGGTCCAGTCGCCCCGCTGCCGGCGCCGTGGACGCCAGGACCCGAATCGACTCGACTTCGATCGGGTGTTCGGGCGGCGGATAGCCGTAGACCGCCCGGTAGCGCTCGGCAAAGAGCGACGCGATGGCCCCGGTCGAGCACGCCTCGGCCGCCGAGGCCGGCTCGACTTCCAGCGCCGTCTCCTGTCCCTGCAGTCGCAGCCGAACAATCCGCCTCCGCACGGCGGCGCCCTCCAGATTCGCGCCGCGTTCGCCCACGAGCGCCGCCAACGCCTCCTGCTCGAGGTCCTCGACCAGCGGTCCGACCGCAACGCCGTCCAGGGGCTCAAGAACCTGCCGGTGCGCGAAACGCTCCAGCACCGCGTGCCCCAGGCCGACCGCGCTCAAGAGCGACGTATCGACCGGCACGATCACCGTGCGCATTCCCAGTTCGGAGGCGATGGCGCAGGCGTGCTGACCGCCGGCGCCGCCGAAACTGACCAGGGCGTAGTCCGCCGGGTCGTAGCCGCGCGAAATGGAGATCCGGCGAATCGCGTCCGCCATCCGCTCATTGGCGACCTGCAGAAAGCCCCCCAGCAACTGCTCCTCCGAGCCGGCCAGGCCGCTGAGCGCCTCCACCGACCGGCGCTCGGCAGCGGCGGTATCGATGGGCAGACCGAAAGCGGCCGGGTCGATCCGGCCGAGCAACAGGTTCACGTCCGTGATGGTCAGCGGCCCGCCGGCGCCGTAACAGGCCGGCCCCGGACGCGCTCCGGCGCTCTCGGGCCCGACCTTGAGTTGGCCATGATCGACACCGCAGATCGAGCCGCCGCCCGCGGCCACCGTCTCGATCGCCAGCGCCGGCGCCACCACCGTCGCGTCGCCGACGCGGAACTCGAAGTTGTACTCGAAGTCGCCGTCGTAGCGGGAGACATCGGTGCTCGTGCCGCCCATGTCGAAGCCGATGACCCGCTCCATGCCGCTCGCGCGCCCCGCCGCCGCCGCTCCCACCACGCCGCCGGCCGGGCCCGAAAGCAGGCTGTCCTTGGGCCGGTAGCTCGAGAAGCTCGCCAGGCCGCCGGCGCTGGTCATCACCCGCGGTGCGACACCGCCGGTTCCTGCGTCCGAGCCGCCCGAGAGCGCGGCGCCCGTGGTTTCGAGGTATCCGCCCACGACGCGCCCGAGATAGGCGTCGACGACCGCGGTGTGCGCACGCGGAACGATCTTGATCAGGGGCGCCAGTTCGGCCGAGCACGAGACGGTCTCGAAACCGGCGTCGCGCAAGATGGCCTCTGCACGCCTTTCGTGTACCGGATTCCGGTAGCTGTGCATCAGAGCCACGGCCCCGGCCCGGAAGCCCTCACCGACCAGAGCCCGCGCGGCCCTCCGCAACCCGTCCTCGTCGAGCGGCGACAGCTCGCGCCCCTCCGCGTCAAGGCGGCCGCCGACCTCGACCGCGCGTTCGTACAGCGGCGCCGGACGCTCGATGTTGAGGGCGAAGATGTCGGGCCGCGCCTGGTCTCCGATCAGGAGCAGATCGGCGAAACCCTCCGTGACGAACAGCACCGTCCGCGAGCCGGCCCTCTCGAGCAGGGCGTTCGTTCCCCGGGTCGTCGCGAGCCGGAGGTCGCAAGCCGGTAACGACTCGTAGAGCGCCCTGCCGGTGGCAATCCGCGCCGCGAGGATGGGCGCGTTCTCGGGCGAGACGAGTTCCACGACCAGGTCGCGCTCGAACCCACTCCCACTCCCGCTCCCACTGCCACGACCCTCCGCCAACTGGCAGGAACCGTCAGCCGACCAGCGCTCCACCTGCGCCGGAGCACCGCCGGCAAGCGGGGTCAATGCGTAGCCCTCGAAGAAGCCGTCCGGGAGATCGAACGGCGTTTCCAGGCGCAGGCCGTCCGTGCCGTCCGTGACGACCGTCGCCCGTACCGCGCCGGAACTCAGGACCTTGATGCACTGAACCGCGCCGGCCGGAGAGGTAGCCACACAGTCCGTGAACGTACCGCCGGTGTCGATCCAGAGCTGCCAGAGGGCTCGCACGTCGGAATCCGGTGGCAAGCGACCCGGCAGCCGCTCAGGCGCCCGCCAGCAGTCGTGCCAGACGATCGATCCGGTGGCCGCCGTCGGGCTGCAGCCGCTGCGCGCGGCGTAGCAGCTTCTCGGCCGCCCTCCGCTCGCCCCGCCGCAGCAACACCTCGCCGAGGGCGGCCGCCGGCGCCGCCTCGTCGGGCCCGAGCCGCCGCGCCCTGCTGTAGAAGCGCTCCGCCTCGTCCAGGCGGCCGTAGCGCAGGCTCAGGTCGCCCAAGGCGATGTACGTGAACGGGTTGCGGTTGCGGCTGGTCGCCGTCAACCGGAGCAACTCCTCGGCCTCGTCGGTGCGCCCGTTCATCCGCAACAGCACCGCGAGGTTGGCGAGCGCCGAGCTGGCGCGCGGGTCGATTTCGAGCGCCCGCCGGTAGCTCCCCTCGGCCGCGTCGGCACGGCCACTCCGGCGCTGGACCACGCCCAGGTTGACCCAGGCCGAGGCGAGTTCGGGATCGATCTTGACCGCGTCCTCGAGCCAGGCCACGGCTTCGTCGAACCGCTCCGCACGGAGCGCCTCGGCGCCGCGGTTCGAGTAGAAGAGCGCCGTGGCCGTCAGGTCACTGATCGGAGTCACCCGCCAACCTTCCTCTTCCTGACGGCGCCCGAAGTCGATCACTCGCATCGTGTGCCGCGGTCCGAACCCCACGGCGACATGGTCCGATATGACGATCAGGTCCCCGGAGCGCTCGAAGCTCTCGACGTCGGTCACTTCAACGAAGTACGCCGCGAGATCCAGTTCGCGCGCCAGCCCCACGAACATCTGGGTGAAGGCCAGGCAGTTGGCCGTCCGGTTCTCGAACACCTCGACCGCGGAGCCCGTGCGCCCGGCCTCGTACTCCATGCCGAGCAGCGAGGTGTCCATCACGACTTCGACCAGGCGGTCGAGGCGCTCCTCTCTCAGCGTCTCGGCGACCGCGCCGCGAGCCCACGCCGCCATCTCCTCGTTCAGCGCGAACGGCACCACGACACGGCTGACGCCGCGCCGCTCAAGTTCTCTCTGAAGCGCACTCTCGCCGACTTCTCGCCCACCGGTCGAAGCGCATGCCAGAGCCAGCAAAGCGAGGACCGCCGCCACAGCCGAACGATTCAGCCGGCGGCGCCCGACCCGCGGTTCGATGTTCCCCGTCGTCACAGCGGTCAACCCCTCCATCGGCCCCCTGACCATCCTAGCGCCGTCCATGTCTCAACCCGCCCGGTCGCTGCGTGATTCCCGGAAGGGCGAACGGCCGCCGACTTCCTCCTGCGCGCCAAGTCCGGTCGGCGCAAGCGGAGCTTCAGGAGTCGGCGTGTCGCGCCTTGAGTACGCGCCGCCGCAGGAGCCGGGCGCTGACCACGGCCACCAGCAGCAGCACGGCGGCCAGAGCGAGCACGGGCATCGTGATCGCCAGGAGTGACAGGCCGGCGGCCGATCCAGCCTCTCCGGTCGACACGACCGGATTGCCGATCCCGGCGGTCATCATGGTCGAGGCGCCCCGCAGCAGCGTCGTCCCCGTCTGGACCACCGCTGCCGCCGTACCGCCGCCCACGGCGGCCAAAGCCCAGCCCAGGAGCGGCGTCGCGGTCTCGATGTTCGCCGCCGCCACGACGATGCCGGCGGTGACGGCGGCCGGCATCGCGGCGACGTCGAGGACGTTGTCGAGCCAGGGGATGTAGTAGGCGCCGATCTCGAGCACCGCCGCTACGCCAAGCGCGAGCAGGGCCGGTGTGGCGGCCATCCACTCGAAGCCCTCGGACAGGTCGAGCGCCCCGGCCCTGGCCGCCACGCCCATGACCAGGGCGGGCAGGAAGACCCGGAAACCGCACGCCGCCGCCAGACCGACTCCCAGACCGACACTGAGCAGAATCTCCATTTCACGATCTCCTATCGTTGCTCCAGACTACGTCTCCCGCCGGCGCCGGGTTTCGGCCAGCCAGCGCCAGAGAGCCCGCGCCTCCGGCACCTTCATCAGGTGCGCCACCGCCAGATAGGTGACCGCGAAGCCGATGACGGGGACGACGCCGGCAATCCAGGGCGGGCCCGGCACCAGGGTCTGCGTCGCCGCCCAGGGCGCGAGACAGAGGATCGCCATCGGCAGGTGACGGCGCCACGCCCGCCACGGCGACCGCACCGGCACCTCGCGCTGGCGAAGCCGCCGTAGCAACAGCACCAGCTCGAACCAACTGCCGACCGCCGACCCCAGGGCCAGGCCAACCGCACCCAGCCGAAGGGTCTGGACGGCCGCCGGAGCAACAGGCCCCAGCCAGCCGACCAGCGCGACCTCCGCCACCGGGATCCGGTCGAGCCAGATCATCAGCACCGCGCCGAGTCCGGCCGCGACGATCAGCCGCATCGCCGCGATCCGGGCCGGGCTCCGGGTATCGCCGAAGGCGAAGAACACGCTCTGCAGCAAACGCGAGGCGCTCGACGCGAGCAAACCCAGCGAATAGGCGGCGAGCACGAAGAACACGAGCCAGTTGTCGCCGATGTCGAACTCGCCCCGGCGATAGACGGCGCCGACGATTCCCAGCCCCAAGGCGAGGTAGCCGACCAGGGTCGGCGCCACGAGGAAGGACATCGCCGCCAGCGAACCCTGGGCGCGCGTCGCGGCAACTCTCGACCGCTCCTCCCCATCGCCCCGGAGCCGCGCCAGTTCAGGCAGCTCGGCCGCCGCCACCGAGACGCCGAACAGGCCGATCGGAAGCAGGTACAGCCTCTGGCCGAGACCCAGCGCACCCACCGCGCCCTCCGCCAGAAAGGAGGCCAGCAGGAGATCGACGTAGGCGCCCAGTTGACCCACGCCGCGCCCCGCGATCGCCGGCCCCAGATTGGTCAGGGTCTTCCGCACACCGGGCGCCCGCAGGCTGAACGAGAGGCGCAGGCCGGCGGTAACCCGGAGCACCGAAGGCAGTTGCACCGCGAACTGCAGCAGCCCGCCGAGCAGCCCGCCCCAGCAGACGGCGAGCACCAGAGACTCGATCCTCTCGGCTTCGCCGCCTGTGGTCCGCGCGGCGACGAACCAGACGACACCAATCACGCTCGCGTTCCAGAAACAGGGTGCGAGGTACGGGAGCAGGAAGCGGCGATGGCTGTTCAGGATCCCCAGACACCAGGCCGACAGCGTGATCGCCGCCACCATCGGGAAACAGATGCGGACCGCCGTTGTGGTCAGCGCCAGGCGGTCGACGGTCGCCGTACCCCCTGCCACCGCATCGGCGTCGCCCGCGAAGCCGGCAAACAGGATCCGCACAAGCCAGGGCGCCAGGATGACGCCGAGCAGGCTGAGCGCTGCCATCACGGCGAACAGCAGGCCGAACATCGCCCCGGCCAGGGCGCCGGCCTCCCGCCGCCTGCCTTCGGCGACCATGCGGCTGTAGACCGGAATGAAGGAGGCCGACAGCGCCTGGTCCCCGAGCAGGTTCTGCAGCACGTTGGGCGCCCGGAAAGCCGCCGTCACGACATCCGTCAGAGCGCTGACGCCGGCGAAACTCGCGATCACGGCCTCCCGAACCAGGCCGAGAACCCGGCTCGCCAACATCCCGGCAGCGACCCGAGCCGCGCCGCCCCGCGCGGGCGGCGTGTCACGTCCGCCGGCGGATTCCGCCTGCGTCAATCCGAGAGGTTGACGACGACCCGGTCGCCCCGCCGCTCGACCGTCGCCGCGATGTCGGACGCGGTGAGATCGAGCACGACGTGCAGGTTCCGAGTCGCCCCCCGGCCATGAACGCCGGTGCGTACTCCGCGCAGTCTGGGTCCGTTGACCGCGCTCGCGTCGTAGGCCTCGCGCACGCCGATCAGCCGCACGACCAACCGCGGCGGCGCTTGGAGCGGCATGATGTGGTGTCGCTGGAAGGGAGCGTTGCCGACGATCTCGATCACCGTCCTGTCACCTGCCGTCGACGCGGTGATCGAACGCAGAGCGGTCGCATTGGCAGGCGCCGCCGCCGGCGCGGCGGTTGACGGTCGGGGCGACGGCGGCCGTGCGGCGGCAGGCTCAGCGGCGGGCGCCGTCCTCGTCTCGACCGCGGCAGTCGGCGGCGCCGGCGCGGGCCGCTCGGCCGCGACACCTTCGGCAGCTTCCGTCACCGCGGCCCCGGCGGCTTCGGCCGCCCCGTCGGCGGCTGCCGCCTGCTCCTCCAGGGGTACCAACAGTCGGCTCGATGTCGACGACTCCTCAGCTCCTTCCGGTGGCACGTCAGCTCCCGCGCGAGTCGTCGAGATCTCGAAGCTTGGAACGTCGGCCGGCGCACTCTCTTCGGTCGGGGCGCCACCCACTCCGACCAACTGCAGCAGTGGTCCGCGCAAGACAATCAGAGCGACCACGAGGATCACGGCGCCGCCGACCGCGGGCCACAGCCAGGGGCGAGAACTCGACTCCGGCTTCATCCAGTCCTCGTCGCCGTCTTCCGCCAGTTCACCGAACAGATCCACGTGCGTGGCCTCGATCTCGCCGGCGCCGGCCGAGTCTTCCGCGGCCAGGGGTGGATCGACAGACGCCAAGTCGTCACCAAGCGGTTCGAGCGGCGGCGATTCGGCGGGCGCCTCCGGCGGGGGCGCTTCCGCCTCGACGATCTCCACGGGTTCGACCGCGTCGGCCTCGTCAGCCTCGACCTCGCTCTCGGCCGCTTCCGTCGCCGCTTCGTCTTCGGCGTCCAGGGCCTCGGCTTCCTGGGCCTCGGCGTCCTGGGCCTCGGGCACGGGCGCCGACGGAATCACATCGGCCTCCGCCTGCCGCTCCGAGAACAGCAGCGCCAGACGCTCCTCTCCCCCTGGTTCGACCCGGCTGAACTGCATCCCCATCCCGGCCGGCTGATCGGCGCCGCCGGCCTCGGGGCGTACCCAGACCACGGTCGCCTCGCCCTCAACGTCGGCGGGCTCTTCGTCCGACCCGAGCTGCAACACGAAGTGCACCGCGGCGCCGACCGGCATCGGCGCCGGCGTCGACACGAACATGCCGCCGGTCGCGATGTCGCGCGTCAACCCGGAGAGTTCGCCGTCCTCACCGGGCGCCAAGAGACGAACGGCCGCTTCGCGCAACAGGCGGCGCGACTCGCGGAAACGGAAACTCTGACTGGCCGGGGACATAGCTCAGTTCCTCACGGGGCTGTGAGACGCCAATACTACCCGGTCAGGACGTCGAGGCCCCCTTGCGCGCCACGAGCAGGGCCATCTCGAGGGCCTGCTCGTAGTTCAGCCTCGGGTCGACCTGCGACCGGTACGCCCGCCGCAGGCCCCTCTCGTCGAGACCCCGGGCGCCGCCGACGCACTCCGTCACGTCCTCGCCGGTGAGCTCGAAGTGCACGCCGCCAAGGATCGTGCCGTGCGCGGCATGGAGGTCGAAAGCCTGCTCCAGCTCCGACAGGATGGCACTGAAGGCTCTGGTCTTCATCCCCTCTCGAGTGCCCTTCGTGTTGCCGTGCATCGGATCGCAGATCCAGAGCACCGGCTTGCCGGTCGCGCACACGGCCTGCAGGATCGGAGGCAACTCCTCGGCGATCTTCTCCGCGCCGCAACGGTGGATGAGAGTCAGCCGGCCCTCCTCGCCGTCGGGGCTCAGCACCTCGACCAGATGGGCGATGTCGGCCGGGCTCATCCCGGTCCCCACCTTGACGCCGAGGGGGTTGCGAATGCCGCGCGCGTACTCGATGTGGGCCGAGCCCCGGAACGCTGTGCGGAGGCCGATCCAGGGCAGGTGGGTCGAGAGGTTGTACCAGCCCTCACGCCGCGGCACAGTCCGGGTCTGCGCCTGCTCGTAGACCAGGTGCAGCGCTTCGTGGCTGGTGTAGAAGTCGACGCGATCGATCTGCCCCACTTCGACGCCGGCAAGGGTCTCCATGAACTTGAGCGAATCGGCGATGGACTCGACCCGGCGCTGGTACTCGGCAGCGTTCTGCGAATGGTCGACGAAGTCCAGATTCCAGTACTCGGGATGGTGGAGATCGGCGAAACCACCGTCGATCAATCCACGGATGAAGTTCAGGGTCAGAGCGGATCTCTGGTAGCCGCGGAGGAGATTCAGGGGGTCGGGCGCCCTCGCCTCGGCATTGAAGTCGAGCGAGTTCACCAGGTCACCGCGGTACGAGGGCAGGGTCTCGCCGTTCCGCGTCTCGGTGTCGGAGGAGCGCGGCTTGGCGTACTGACCGGCAAAACGGCCGACGCGCGTCACCCGCTTCTTCAAGCTGTGCGTCAGCACCAGACTCATCTGGAGGAGGATCTTCAGCTTCGCGGTAATCGAGTCCGACGTGCACTCGGCAAAACTCTCAGCGCAATCGCCGCCCTGCAGGACGAAGCGCTCGCCGCGCGCTGCTGAGGCCAACTGCCCCCTCAGGGTCTCGACTTCCCAGGAGGTCACGAGCGGCGGCAGAGCGGCGAGCCGCGCCGCAACCGACTCCACCGCCTCCGGGTCGCCGTAGGTGGGCTGCTGGCGAACGTCGGCGTTCTGCCAGGAAGTCGGGCTCCAGTTGTCCATTGAGTCTCTCATCGGTTGAGGGTCGCCGGTGCGACCCGGTCGGCAAGCTGCCGCCAAAGGGCGCCGGATCCTACTCCAGTGGCGCGGCCTCCTGACCGTCCTCGATCTCGAGGTAGCGCCGCAACCAGCGAGTGCCGAGATAGAACGGCAGCGTATCCACGGCCGCCGCCACGAACTTGAACACGTACGCCGTGCCGATGAACACCCACAACTGCGGCCAGATCGGCTCTGCCTTCTCGACCGGGATGGCGGCCGCCGCGAAGTGGGTGATCGTGATGACGGCGAACGAGTCGACGAACTGGCTGACCACCGTCGAGCCGTTGTTGCGAAGCCACAGATGACGGCCCTTCGTGAGCCGTTTCCAGAAGTGGAACACGTAGACGTCGCACAACTGGGCGCTCAGGTAGGCGATCATCGACGCCGCGATCACACCCAGAGTCATCGTCCGGATCTCGAAGAAGATCGGCAGCCGTCCATCGGGGCCGGGAACCGGCGAGTCGAAACCCGGCAGGGCGCCGCCCAGCCACAGCACGACGGCAAGCCAGATGTTGACGACAAAGCCAACCCAGACCAGGAAGTTGGCGCGCTTTCGCCCGTAGATCTCGGAGATGAAGTCGGTACAGAGGAAGGTCAGGGGATAGGGCAGCACGCCGACCGCCAGGGGCATCGGAATGCGCACGCCGAAGACGGTGAAGCTCAGGTCCAGGAAACGCGTCACGCCCAGAATATTGAGCATCGTCATCGAGCCCAGGAACAGGCCCGCCAGGATGAGGAACACCCGTTCGCGGCGCGCGTGCAGCACACTCGCCTCGATCGGGTGGAGGTCCACAGGCGGCTGCTTCAAAGTGCTGGCAGCTTGCGCCGCAGAAGGGGGCTCGGTCATCTAGGACACTTCCTGAGCGTGGCGCTTTGCCCGCTGTCTGGCGGCGATGAAGTCCGCGTGCGGGACGTGCAGGAGCCGGGCGATCTTGCGGATCAGGAACTCCTCCTGAGCCTCCAGCACACGATCGGCGAAGGCCACGCGCCACAGCTCCTCGAGCAACCGGACCTTGCGTTCCGCGTCGAAAGACTCGTGGATGAGGCGGGTGAACTCGTAGAGGCAAACCGAACCCTCCGTCTCCTCCTCGGCCAGCGCCACGAGCTCCGCCGTCTCCCCTTCAGTAAGGCCCAGTTGGCGCCGGACCGCGGCAAGCACCTCCGCCTTCTCCGCTTCGGCAGCGTTGAAGTCGGCGCGCATCACTTCCACCATCAGCGCCGCTGCCGCCAACTGCAAGCGGGCCTCCGGGTCGCCTGCCCGCTCCGGGTCGATCCGTTCGCCGAAGAAGCTGCGGATGCGGTCAAGCACCGAGACGCCGCCATGCCGCCTGACGGCGGAGTTCCTTGGCCCGGGCCGCAACGCCGCCGGCCGACGCGGCGCGCCGCCAGGCCGACGTGGCCTCGTCGTCCACGAGGTCCCAGTGCTCGGCATGCGCCTCACGCACACGCGCTGTCGCGCGGCCAAGCGCCGCGACCCCCAAGTGGGCGGCCGGCTCATCCAACGGACCGAAGGCCAGAGCTTCCGCGGTCGCCAGCAGCAACAGCAGGTCCTCCACCGCCGACTCCGGCCAGCCCGACCGACGGGCCAGCGCCAGGTTGTAGGCCGTCATCGCGGCGCCGATGTAGAGATCCTCGATGGTCCGGAAGGGCTTGACGGCATCGGTGTAGCCGTCGCCTTCCAGCAGCTCCACAGCAGCCACCGGCACTTCGTTCAGATCGACCACCGCATGGCGAACTTCGGGGTTCGCGGTCACCCGCCCGCCCCCTCCGGTGGGAGAGTTCACTGTCATCGGAGCGATCCCGATGCCCCGCCGGTCGCTCGGCACGCACAACGCCCGCAAGCGGTTTCGGTCACCCTCCCGGCCCACCGAGGCGATGAGCAAGAGCGCCGCCGCGGACGGCGCCAGGGTCGCCCACCGCTTCTGCCCGCTGAGGCGGAAGTCGCCATCCGGCGTCGCATCGAGGGACGAGTGAATCGCACGCGGATGCGCCCCGCCCTCCTCGCTGGCGCAGAAAGCGACAATGCCGCCCTCCGGCATCAGATGCAGCCCGCCACACTCCCAGGCCAGGCGGCGAACCGCTCCCTGGTGTCCGGCCACCATCGCCCAGGCGGGCCGATCGGCCACGAAGCCGCCAAGCAGACCATGAGCGAAGTGAACCCTGCCCGCGTCGGCCTCACCGACTCGCTCCTTGCCTTTCCAGAACGCAAGGGCGCCATCGCTGAACGCCCGATACCAGCCAGCCGGCTCGTCACCCGCGACGAGCGGTTCGGGCACTGCCGACAACAGGTAGCTCAGAATCGGATCGAGGGTCACGAACCGCTCCCCGAAACCGCCTCCGGCACCGGCCAGACTCGAATAGGCTCGACCGCCCGAGGATGACAACGGCTCGATCCGCCGCCGCCTCCGACCCGCTCCATAAAGTCCATCGCGCAAGGATGATAGAGGAAATTCCACGCTCCCCCGCCCGGATCGATCCCGGACCCGAGATGCCCGGCTTCCGCCGCGTGCCGCGGACCGGCGTGATCTACGTGATGCACCGCGCCGCGGCCGCCGGTCACGGCCGCGACGGCAAGACCTGGTACAACCTCGGCCAGGGTTCGCCGGACGTCGGGTCCCTGCCGGGAGCGCCACCGCGCCGCGACGAACTCCACATCGACCCGCGCCGCCAGACCTACGCGCCGGTCGACGGAACCTGTGAACTGCGGGACCGCGTCGCCGAGCTGTACAACTTCCTCTACCGCCGCAACAAGCGCTCCCAGTACTCGCGCGAGAATGTGAGCATCGCCCCGGGCGGCCGCCCGGCGATGACCCGCATCGCGGCCGCGATGGGCGAGATGAACCTGGGGCACTTCATCCCCGACTACACCGCCTACGAAGAACTGCTGAGCGCGTTCAAGGGCTTCATCCCGATTCCCATCCTGCTCGACGCCGCCCACGGCTACACGGCTTCGCGGCGGCTGCTCCAGAAGGAGATCGTCGGTCGCGGCCTGTCCGCCCTCTGGTGCAGCAATCCGTGCAACCCCACCGGTCAACTGGTCGAGGGCGAGGCCCTGGCGGAGTGGGTCAAGGTCGCCCGCGACAACGCCTGCACCTTCATCCTGGATGAGTTCTACAGCCACTACATCTACACGCCGGCGCCCGACGACTGCAGCGAGCTTGCCGACACCGCCAGGATGGTCTCTGCCGCGGCCCACGTCGAGGACGTGAACGGCGACCCGATCATCCTGGTCGACGGTCTGACCAAGAACTGGCGCTACCCCGGCTGGCGCGTGTCGTGGATCGTCGGCCCACGGACCGTGATCGACCGCGTGACCAGCGCCGGCTCCTTTCTCGACGGCGGCGGCAACCACCCCTTCCAGGAGGCAGCGGTACCTCTACTCGAACCGGAGCTCGTGCTGCAGGAAACGACCGCGATCCAGACCGAGTTCGCCCGCAAGCGCCGCTTTCTCATCGACCGCCTACGCGGTCTCGGAATAGTGGTCGAGCACGAACCCCAGGGCGCCTTCTACGTGTGGGGCAACCTCGCGGGTTTGCCCGCCCCCCTCAACGACGGCATCGAGTTCTTCAAGGCGCTGCTCCAGGTCCAGGTGATCACCGTGCCCGGCGTGTTCTTCGACGTGAATCCCGGCCAGCGGCGCCGCAACGCCCGCTACCACAGCTACTCCCGGCTCAGCTTCGGCCCCTCGATGGAGACCCTGGAACGCGGCGCCGAGCGGATCGAGAAGCTGATCCGCGCCCGCTCCTAAGCGGATCGGCAGCCGATCCGCGCCCGCTCCTAAGGGACTCAGGCGAAGCCGACGAGACGGCGGAGTTCCGCCGCCTTCGGCTCGGCGACGGCCCGGGCTCGCTCGGCGCCCAGAGCGAGTAGGCGGTCCAGTTCTTCCGGCGCGGCCATCAGCTCCGCGTACCGCTCCCGGATCGGGGCCACGACCTCGATCACGGCATCGGCAACTGCCGCTTTCAGATCGCCGTAGCCGCGGGCGTCGGCGAAGTCGGCAACGACCTGCTCCCGGTCGCGGCCGGTGATCGCCTGGTAGATCACGAGCAGGTTGTTCACCCCGGCGCGCGCCGGATCGTCGCTGAACTCGATCTCGCGCCCGGAGTCGGTGACCGCACGCTTGAGCGACCGGCGGATCTCCGCATCCGAATCCGTCAGTCGCACGGCGTGACCGCGTCCCGCCGTTTCGCTCTTCGACATCTTCACCGTCGGATCGTCCAGCGCCATGACGCGAGCCCCGGCGGTCGGAATCACCGCCTCGGGCAGAACGAACGTGTCGCCGTAGAGATGGTTGAAGCGCCCGGCGATGTCGCGCGCCAGTTCCACGTGCTGCTTCTGGTCCTCCCCGACCGGAACCTCGTCCGCGTCGTAGAGCAGGATGTCGGCGGCCTGGAGTATCGGATAGGTGAACAGCCCCACGCCGATGCGTTCCCGGCCGCCCTGGCGCTCCGACTTCGACTTGAACTGCGTCATTCGCTCCAGCCAACCGATCGGCGTTGCGCAGCCCAGGATCCAGGCCGCCTCCGCGTGCGCCCGCACGTGGCTCTGCACGAACAGGGTCGTGCGCTCGGGATCGATACCGCAGGCAAACAGCATCGCCGTCAACTCGCGGGCGCCGGCGCGCAGGGTCTCCGGGTCCTGGCGCACCGTGATCGCATGAAGATCGACGACGCAGATGAAGTTCTGGCGATCGTCCTGGCGCGCCGCCCAGTGCTTCACCGCGCCCAGGTAGTTCCCCAGGTGCAGCACGCCGGACGGCTGGATGCCCGAGAAGACCCGGCGTTTGCCTGTCTCTGCGCTCACGCCCTCCTCGCCTCACGCTCGACGGGTCGGAGCATCGTCCAGCCGACGCAGACGCCGTAGTTCAGAAGCAGTCCCCAGACGCCGGCGGCGACGCCCCAGGGGCTTCGTGTCGTCCACAGATCGACCATCACGCCGCACCAGATGACCAGGGTGAGCGCCGTGCCAAGGAGCATGCCGGCGAGGGCGGCCGAGGACGACATCCGCCGCCAGTAGATCCCGAGCAAGAAGAGCGGCGAGAGCTGGACCATGAACTCGAGTTTCAGCTTGATCAGCAGCCAGATCGAGCTCTCCGTCTCCAGCGACACCCAGGCCATTGCGATCAGAATGGCCATCACGCCCCACGAGAACGTCTTGCCCACGAGCAGCATCTCGCGCGCATTGGCCTCGCGGTGCAGGTAGTTCTTGTAGATGTCCTTCGTGAACATCGAGCCCATCGAGAGCAGCGCGGAGTCGGCGGTCGACATGATCGCCGCGACCACGGCAGCGAACACCATGACGATCAGCCAGTACATGACCGGCGAGCGGTCGATCAGGCCCCCAAGAACGTAGATCGTGACCTTGTCGCTCTCCAATTCGCTCAGGCCGGGGAACCGGCTGAGGGCGATGAACCCGATCAGGAACGCGAGCAGGGTCGTCCCCAGCGGCATGAACGCCATCGCCCCCAGAGACCTCCGCAGGCTGGTCTCGTCCCGGGCCGCGAAGATGCGCTGAATCGCGTGCGGATAGAGGGCCACGCCGAGGCCGAGCATCAGCAGCGTGCTGACCCAGCTTCGCAGCCCTTCCCCGTCCGGGCTTTCGAGTTTGGCTGGCGCCGTTGCGCGGATCCCGTCGGCCGCGGCCGGCAGGCCACCGTCCACGGTGACCAGCGTGTAGAGGATCACGGCGCACCCGCACAGCAGCAGGGAACCCTGCACTGCATCCGTCCACGCCACCGCCCTCATGCCGCCCAGCGACTCGTAGATCAGCATCACGCCGACCAGGAGCAGGACCCCCTGCATGAAGCTCATCCGGCCGCCGCTGATCGCCTCGACGCCGTGCCCCATCGCGACCAACTGTTCGAGTACATAGTTCGCCAGTCCCCAGCACAGAAGAGCGACGCACAGGATGCGCAGTGGATGAGACCCGAAGCGGTGGTACACGAAATCCGCAGGCGTGATGTAGCCGAACCTCCGCGCCAGATGGAACAGGCGCGGCGCGTAGATCATGAACACCGTGATCACCAGGACCATGAACGTGACGCTGACGATGTAGGTCGTTCCCTGCTGGTAGGAGCGGCCGGCGAAGCCGAGCAGCGTGTTGCCGCTGTACTGGGTCGCGAACAGGGTCAGGAACAGGACCGCGAAGCCGAAGCTCGACCCGGCGAGGTAGAAGTCGCGCAGCGAGCGCTCCTTCTGGTGCAGGCGGCCCAGAAAACCGAGGCCGAGCATGATGACCAGGTAACCGCCGAGCACCGCCAGCGCGCCGGGACCGAACGTCACCTCGGGAACGGAAGAGTTCACGCCCCGTCCTTCCCGCCGGACCTCAGCCCCCGGTCTTCCCCGTCCTCGCTGCCGGCCGCATCCGACCCGTCCCGCCACAGCCGCAACGACGCGAAGGATGTCACCACAGCCAGGGCCAGACCGCAGAGGATCGTGACCCAGGTCCAGACCGGCAGGCCGAGCGCGAGCCGATCGCCCACCGACGACGGCAGGTACCAGGGCACGCTGACGATGAGGATCGCCACGACCGCCGGCAGGAACCAGCGGTGACGCATGGGCTCGTCAGCCGGCCGGACGGCCGCCCAGAAAACGTCCGGATCCCGTTCGTCGCTGTAGTCCGATAGGCGTTGGTCGTCAGTCATGGCGGCGTTCCTCGTCCAGCAGCGTCGCGTCCCGCGCCGCCTCGGCGACATCTTCTCCGACGCAACGACCGCCGGTCAGGGGAACGGCGGTCGGAGTGCGGGATTATGTCGCATCGACGTCCGGCAGACAGAAGAGCCGACTTCGCCGACAACGCGGCGCATCCCACTTCGGATCTCCGCGCCGCCGGTCTTCGGCGTGCTACGCTTTTGGAGCCCTCCCTCCGTGCCCCAGGATCCGTTCAACCGCCACTGCCGTCAGGCGCGACGCCGCGGTCGACCGGCGAGATTCGACTGCGGGCAGCCCGGCAGAGTGGGCATAACGGGATGGCTCAGCCGGTTCTCACAAGTAGCCGTCAACGATTCTTGGCGGGGTCGAACGCAGTGACCTTGCATCAACGACCGACAACGATTCTCTGGGCAGCCTTCGCGGTTCTGGCGCTCGCCAGCGGAGGCTGCACGTTTCAAACCCAAACGGAAGAGCAGCAGAACTTGAATCAGCCAAACGGCGAAGAGGCCGAACAGGCGCCGACACCGGACTGGGCTCTGGCCATCCACGGCGGCGCCGGCAGCGCGAATCGCGCCACCACCGACGCGGACGACTACTACCAGGCCCTGCGGGCTGCCCTTTCCCTTGGCGCCGAGCAGTTGGCCGCCGGCGAAGCGAGTGTTCAGGTGGTCGAGAACGTGGTCGCGGCGCTCGAAGACAACCCGCGATTCAATGCCGGACGCGGTTCCGTCTTCACGTCCATCGGAACCCACGAGATGGATGCCGCGATCATGGACGGACGCACTCTCGCCTGCGGCGCGGTGGCCGCGGTGAAGAACGTGCGCAACCCGGTCAGACTGGCGCGCCGGGTGATGGAAGACACGCCGCACGTCTTGCTCGTCGGCCCCGGGGCCGACGACTTCGCTGTCATCGCCGGCGTTCGCCGGCAACCGCAGGCCTACTTCACCACCCAGCGGCAACTGGAGAGGTACCGCGAACTCCGAGCCCAGAGAAACGCCGCCAGACAAGGCAGCGGAGGCGCCGTTGCGAGCGCCGTCGGCGACTACACCGGCAACGCCGGTGCGGACGCCAGCCTCGGCGGCGCCTCTCATCTGGGCACCGTCGGCGCCGTGGCCATGGACCGCTACGGCAATCTGGCTGCGGCCACCTCGACCGGGGGCACGATGCTGAAGCGGATCGGCCGTGTCGGCGACGTACCGGTGATCGGCGCCGGCACGTACGCCAACAACGCCACCGCGGCCGTCTCCTGCACCGGCCGGGGCGAGGAGTTCATCCGCCACACCGTGGCCCGTGACGTGTCGGCGCAGATCGAGTACGGCGGCCTCACGCTGGAGGAGGCCGTCCGGCAGGTGATCCGCGACAAGCTTCAGCCGGGCGACGGCGGTCTGATCGCGGTCAGCCCCGACGGCACGATCGCGATGGAGTTCAACACGAACGCGATGTTTCGCGGCGCAGTGAATTCCCTGGGCCGATTCGACGTCGGCATCTGGGACGAAGTCCAGAACCGGCAGGTTCTGCCCGGACAGCCCCGACAGCCCCGACAACCCGACGGCGACGCCGCGCAGTAAGCCGTAGACGAACACCGGACGCCCGAACGCGGCGGCTATCATCGCCGGCCGTGAGCACTCTCTACGAACAGGCGCTGCGCCGGGCCAGCGACGACCCGGAGGGATTCTGGGCTGAGGCCGCGGAGTCCATCTCCTGGGTCAGGCGCTGGGATCGCGTGCTGGACGACTCGAACCCGCCGTTCTACCGGTGGTTCGCGGGCGCGCAGGTGAACACCTGCTACAACGCGGTCGACCGCCACGTCGAGGCCGGCCGCGGCGAGCAGCCGGCGGTGATCTACGACAGCCCGGTCACCGGGACCTCGGCGACGCTGACCTACGCCGACCTGCAGGAGCAGACCGCACGGCTCGCCGGCGTCCTCAGGAACCTCGGCGTACGGACCGGCGACCGGGTGCTGATCTACATGCCGATGATCCCGGAGGCCGCGGTCGCCATGCTGGCCTGCGCCCGGATCGGCGCCGTCCACTCCGTGGTCTTCGGCGGTTTCGCGGCGAAGGAACTCGCCACCCGGATCGACGACGCGTTGCCCCGGGTCGTGCTGACGGCCTCGTGCGGCATCGAGATCGCGCGGATGGTCGAGTACAAGCCGCTGCTCGACGAGGCAATCGCCTTGTCGACCCACAAGCCGAGCGCCACCGTGCTCCTTCAACGGCCGCAGCACAGCGCCGCACTCGGCGCGAGCGATCACGACTGGCAGGAAGCGATGGCCGCCGCCCAACCAGCCGACTGCGTCGCGGTGCAGGCCACCGATCCCCTGTACATCCTGTACACGTCGGGAACGACGGGCGTGCCCAAGGGCGTCGTACGCGACAACGGCGGGCACCTCGTCGCGCTCGCGTGGAGCATGGGCAACGTCTACGGCACAGTACCCGGAGAGGTCTACTGGGCCGCGTCGGACATCGGCTGGGTGGTGGGCCACTCCTACATCGTCTACGCGCCGCTGATTCACGGCTGCACCACGGTTCTCTACGAGGGCAAGCCGGTAGGAACGCCCAACGCCGGCGCCTTCTGGCGCGTGATCGCCGAGCACGGCGTCTCCGTGCTGTTCACGGCGCCGACCGCGTTCCGCGCGATCAAGCGCGAGGATCCCCAGGGCAAGCTGATCGGCAAGTTCGATCTGAGTTCCTTCCGCACCCTGTTTCTCGCCGGCGAGCGCGCCGATCCGGACACGGTGCGCTGGGCCGAGGAGAAGCTCGGCGTGCCGGTGATCGACCACTGGTGGCAAACCGAGACCGGCTGGCCGATCGCGGCGAACTGTGTCGGCCTCGGGGCGCTGCCGGTCAAGCACGGTTCCCCCACCAAGGTCGTCCCCGGCTACGACGTGCGCATCCTCGAACATGCAGGCGATGCCGCCGGGAGCAGCCGCGAACTGCCACCCGGCGAGACGGGCGCCATCGCCCTGCGCCTTCCCCTACCGCCCGGCTGTCTGCCGACCCTGTGGAAGAACGACGACGGCTACGTCGACTCGTATCTCTCGGAGTTCGAGGGCTACTACCAGACCGGCGACGCCGGGTTCGTCGACCAGGACGGCTACCTCTACATCATGAGCCGCACCGACGACCTGATCAACGTCGCCGGCCACCGCCTGTCCACCGGCGCCATGGAGGAGATCCTCGCGTCTCACCCGGATGTCGCCGAATGCGCAGTGATCGGGATCGCCGACTCGCTCAAGGGGCAGGCGCCCCTGGGTCTCGCGGTCCTCTACGCGGGCTGCGACCGCACCGAAGCCGAGATCGTGCCGGAGCTCGTCCAGATCGTGCGGAAACAGCTCGGACCGGTCGCCTCGTTCAAGATCGCGGCGGTGGTCGACCGGCTGCCGAAGACCCGCTCCGGCAAGGTGCTCCGAGGCACGATGCGGAGGATCGCGGACGGCGAGCCATACACCATGCCGGCCACGATCGACGACCCCGCGATCCTGGACGAAATCGAGCAGACCCTGGCCGAGCTGGGCTATCCGAGACACGGATAGCCGAGACCCGGACGGCCCGACCTGCCAGGCGGGGTCGGAAGGGTCCGCTACCTCTGCCGGAGTCCGCAGAATCTGCGGAAAACTCTGCGGAGAAGAACCATACAAAGACCTTGTAAGTTCTTTGTACTGAGTGATCTACGTCCGCTCCGCACCGGATCCGGTGCGCCCGGCGCGATCGGCGTAAGTTATTCATGAACAAGAAGTTAAGACGAAGAAGGCGCTGACCGGAATTGCCGGATACTTCAACTCGGCGGTACAGTCCCACCCATGGATCCGACCCAGGCCACACGCGAGGTCTTCTGGAACATCCAGTACACGTGGTTGGTGTACGTCCTGATGGTCCCCACGCTGGCCGTCTTCGCCTGGGGTTTCTGGCTCAAGATCCGCCGCTGGCGCGCCGGTCAGCCGGCCGTGCGGTTCGACCGGTTGGGCGAGCGGCTCAAGCTCTTCCTCAGGAACGCCGTCGGTCAGAGCCGCACCCTGCGCAGCCGTTACGCGGGCCTCTTCCACAGCCTCGTCTACACCGGCTTCATCGTCCTGTTTCTGGCCACCACCGTGGTGGCGATCCACCACGACACGCCCCTGCACATCATGAAGGGGCACTTCTACCTGATCTTCCAGTCGCTGATCGTCGACATCTTCGGTCTGTTCGTGCTCGTTGGCGTCGCCCTGGCCGCGGTTCGCCGCTGGGTCTCGAAGCCGGCGAAGCTGGTCTACACCGACGAGGCGAGCTGGATCCTGGTCGTGATCTTCGTCATGGCCTTCACCGGCTTCCTGGTCGAGGGCTGGCGGATCGCGGTTACCGACGACGTCTGGGCCGCCTGGTCGCCGGTCGGCAATCTGTTCGCGATGGCCTCGGACCCGTTCATGAGCGACGCCGCGATGCAGACCGGCCACGTCGTCATCTGGTGGTTCCATTTGTCTGTAGCGTTCGGCTTCATCGCCTGGGTGCCCTTCAGCAAGATGTCGCACGTCGTAACGGCGCCGCTCAACATCTTCACCGCCAACCTCGACGGCTACGGCGGCAGCCTGAAGGCGATCGACTTCGAAACCGCCGAGCGCTTCGGCATCAACCACCTGGGCGACTTCACCTGGAAGGACCTGCTCGACTTCGACGCCTGCACCGAGTGCGGCCTCTGCACCGACGTCTGCCCGGCGAACACGGTCGGCAAGAGCCTGTCGCCACGCGACATCATCCTCGACCTGCAGACCCTGATGCACGAGCGCGGCGACAGCCTTCTGGCCAAGAACAGCGGCAACGGAAACGGCGACACCGAACTGCTGCCGATCATCGACGAGAAGACCGCCGTCTCCCCCGAGGCGCTGTTCGCCTGCACGACCTGCGCCGCCTGCATGGAGGCCTGCCCGGTTCACATCGAGCAGATGCCCAAGATCGTCGACGCCCGGCGCTACCTGGTCATGGAAGAGGCCGACTTCCCGGAAGGGATGATGGACATGATGAACTCGCTCGAACAGCGGAAGCACCCGTTCGCGGGCACCCAGTTCAGCCGGGTCGACTGGACCGAGGGCCTCGACATCGACGTGATGGCCGACATGGACGATCCGGGCGAGGCCGAGGTCCTGATGTGGGTCGGTTGCGGCGGCGCCCTCGTGGAGCGCAACCGCAACACCGTCCGCGCCACCGCGAAGCTCCTGAAGAAGGCGGGCGTCAAGTTCGCGATTCTCGGCCGCGAGGAATCGTGCAGCGGCGACCCGGCCCGTCGCGTCGGCAACGAGTTCCTGTTCGAGATGCTGGCCAAGGGCAACGTCGAGACCCTGGGTCGCTACGGCGTGCGCAAGGTCGTCACCTCCTGCCCGCACTGCTTCAACTCGTTCAAGAACGAGTATCCGCAATTCGGCGGCCAGTACGAGGTGTACCACCACACCCAGTTCCTCGATCAGCTCGTGGGTTCGGGCCGATTGCAGGCGAACGGCCCGGGCGCGGGAGCAAACGGCGGCGAAACGATCACGTTCCACGATCCCTGCTACCTCGGCCGCCACAACGGCGAGTACGACGCGCCCCGCAACCTGCTGGCGCAGCTCGGCGGCGCGCGGAAGGTCGAAATGCAGCGCAGCCGCAAGCAGAGCTTCTGCTGCGGCGGCGGCGGCGGCATGGCCTTCGTCGACGAACCGCCCGATCAGCGCGTCAACCAGGAACGCGCCCAGGAGGCGGTCGACACCGGAGCGGATGTCGTCGCAGTAGGCTGCCCGTTCTGCGCCACCATGCTCGACGACGGCGTGAACGCCCGGCGCGGCGACCGCGACGTCAAGGTCAAGGACGTGGCCGAACTGCTCTGGGACGCGGTCGGCGAGACCGCCGAAACCGGCGAGGGGACATCGTAGCGCTGGGCAAGCGGGCATCGTGCCTGGGCACGCGACCCGTTGCGCACCTACCGGGCGGTCGGTAGACTCCACCACAGCCTCGTTCGCAACCTCGATCCGATGACTGCTCTGGACAACGCCCTGCACGCGGCCGGCCGCACGACCGGCGAAAGCGACCCGGACCGCCGGGCCGAGATCTACCGCAACGCGGCGCGCATCTTCCACCGCAAGGGGTACCACGCCACCTCGATCAACGACATCGCGGCCGCGGTGGGGCTGACCAAGGCCGGGCTCTACTACTACATCAAGGGCAAGCAGGACCTGCTGTTCGCGATCATGAGTTTCGCCATGGACCAGCTCGACGAGCTGGTCATCGAACCGGCACGGCGGCACGAGGATCCGGAAACGCGGCTGCACACGATCGTCGCCTGCCACGCGCGCCTGATCACCCAGGACTCGTCGGCGCTGACCATTCTCGTCAACGAGCTCGAAGGGCTGCTGCCCGGCGACCGGACCGACATCATCGCCAGGCAGCGGGACTACGTCGAGTTCATCGCCGACACCCTCGCCGCCCTGCGTGACGACGGCAAGGTCGTGGGCCTCGACCCCACCGTCGGCGCCTTCAGCCTGGTCGGCATGGTGCTGTGGATCTCACGCTGGTACCGTGCCGACGGACGGCTCGACGGGGACGAAGTGGTGGCGGAAGTGACCCGAATGGCGGTCTCGGCCGTGTTGAATCGAAACGCCGAGCCGGCCAAGGATCCCGACAACTAGGGAAGCGGCCCAACGAGAAAGTGGCAACGGGCAACGGCGCCACGCCCACAGCGAAGGAGAATCGAGAATGAGAGTGCTTGTCTGCCTGAAGCAGATCCTCGACCCGGACGTCCCGGCCCGCGACTTTCAGATCGACCCGGCGGCCAAGGCGGCGAAACGCGGCGGCGCGAACCTGGTCACGAACATCTTCTGCGAGAACGCGATCGAAACCGCGCTCCAGTTCCGGGAGGCGGCAGCCGACGTCAAGATCACCGCCCTCTGCTACGGAGAGTCCTCGGCCGAGGACTGCCTCCGCAAGGCGATGGCGATGACCGTCGACGAGGCGTGCCTGGTGCAGCGCGACGGAAGCACGAACCCCGACGCCGGCGCCGTGGGCCAGGTGCTGGCGGCAGCGATCCGGCGCCTCGAGCAGGACGGCGGGCCATTCGATGCCGTGCTGGTCGGCCGGGAATCGGGCGACTGGGGCACGGGCCAGACCGGCGGCGCACTGGCGGAGGAACTCGGACGGCCTGTGCTCGGCTTCGTGGAGAGCCTGAGTCCCGGCGACGGCAGCGTCACGCTCCGCCGCCAGACGGATGTCGGCATCGAGGTCGCGGAAGCCGAACCTCCGTTCGTGGTCACGATCACGAACAACGAGGACAACGTGCCGCGCATCCCGAAGACGCGGGACGTCATGATGTCCTACCGCAAGCCGCTCCAGAAACTGAGTCTCGCGGATCTGGGACTGGACAGCGACGAGATCCGGAATGGCTCCTCCAGCTTCGAGGTCGAGGAGATCTTCGTGCCGGCGGACGAAGTCGACTGCGAACTGGCGGACGGCGACACCCTCGAAGAGCGGGTCGATCAACTCGCGCGGAAGATCCACCAGGTCGTGGCCTCGATCGGCTGACGCGGACCGGGATTCAGATAGAGAGCGGTAGAAGGAGAGAACGATGGCGAATGTTGCAGTCTGTGTTCTTGGCAGTTTCGGCTACGACCGCGCCGCGCAGGGCGCGATCGGCGCCGGCCGCGCCCTGGCCGAAAGCGCCGGCGGCGAACTCCACGTGTTGGTGATCGGCCCGGCTGCGGACGACGCCGTCGCCGCACTGGCGGCCGTTGCCGACCGCGTGCTGATCGGCGGCGCCGGGGAACTGAGCAACCACCAGCCCGAGCAGGCGCTGCAGGCGGCCCAGCAACTCGTTGAAGCCGGCCGCGGTGACTACGTCGCGGTGTTGATGAGCAACGACACCTACAGCCAGGAGATCGCGCCCCGGCTCGCCCACCGCCTGGGCGGGAGCTCGATGGCCGACGCGTCCGCGATCCGCATGGACGGCGACCACCTGCTGGCCCAGCGCACCGCCTACGGCGGCAAGGCGATCTCGATCTACCGGCTCAAGAAGAGCCCGGCGGTCGTGTGGCTGCGGGCCCGGGGTTTCGAACCGGCGCCCGAACAGCCGTCATCAGGCGAAGTGACGCAGGTCGATCTCCACCTCGATCCGCCGCGCATCCGGATCGTCGGCCGCGAAGTGGCCGCCCAGGAAGGCGTCCGCCTCGAGGACGCCCAGGTCATCGTCTCCGGCGGCCGCGGTCTCGGCGGCCCCGAGCCCTTCCAGGAACTCAGGAAGCTCGCCGACACCATCGGCGCCGAGCAGGGCGCGTCACGCGCCGCCTGCGACGCCGGGTGGGTGCCCCCGAACTGGCAGGTCGGCCAAACCGGCAAGAAGGTCGCGCCCCAGCTCTACCTCGCGATCGCCATCTCCGGCGCCAGCCAGCACCTCCTCGGCATGGGCGACAGCAAGGTCGTCGCCGCGATCAACACCGACGCCGATGCGCCGATCTTCAAGCACTGCAGCTTCGGCATCGTCGAGGACTACAAGCAGGTCGTGCCGCTCTTGACCGAGAAGCTGGCGGCGTTGTCGGGCTAGCGGCTTGACCCATGAGCGCTCTCGCTATGCAAGCGTCGCCAAGAAGCGTTGCGGAGGAAACGATCCGGCAAGACCAAGCCGGTGTGGGGCGCGCCCAAGACAAGTACCAGGATCCTCTGGCCGGGGAGTCGCCGGAGTTGGGGCTGGTCCGCCTGCTCCACCAGACCGTGGCCGCACTGAACCCGACCGCCGCGACGGCGCTGCTGGCGCATCCGGACGCGCTACGGTCGGCCCTCGCGGTAGCCGCTCGGACTCTCTTGAGGGAGCCACCACCGGAAGAGCTGACGGTGATCAGTGGTGAGCCTGCGCGGCTACTGGTTCACGCAGAGGCCGCGAAGAAACTGGCGGAACGGACCCACTTGGCTGGCTACCAGGGGGACGAACTGCTGACCTCCGATGAGTTTGCCAAGCGGGTCGGGACAAGGAGTCGCCAGTCAGTTCACAACTGGCTCAAGAAGGGTCGAATCATCGGATGGCAGAGTACGAAGCGAGGATTCGTGTTTCCTGCCGAGCAGTTGGACGAGCGTGGACGACCATTTGCTGGTCTTGGACCGGTCCTCTCGCACTTTGACGGCCACTACTCGGCGTGGAAGTGGCTTACAGACCGGCACGACGCTCTCGACGGCGCGAGGCCGATCGACCTTCTCCGGCAAAGCCATGATGCCCGCGTCGAGGCAGCCGCCAGGGGGTACGCCCAAGGCGACTTTGGATGACGCGTGGCTACGATCCGGACCGCATCCGGACTCAGCTTCGCACGCTTCCGATCGAGATTGGTGCCGAGTGATTCGGACTCGACACACACACAGGCCCCTCGGCGTGGCGGCTGCGCCCAGCAGATTCAGAAAGTGCATAAGCGTGTACCGTGTACTCTACGCGGCCGAGAACGTGCGAACCAGTTTCTTGGAGGCAATCGTTCGAAATCGATTCGATCGACGCCCGGACCGGAACATCCCGGCCCAGGAAATCGAAGCCAGGTCCATCGTTTGGATCACCTCTTCAGCCAGCCTGACGCTGGTGGATCTTCGCGGGGATGGACCCTTCAGAATTGGCGCTCCTACTGCAGTCACACATGACGCGAACCACCTCGCCGGCCGTTCGCTACCAAGCCGCATAGGGCGCCTGTCCGCCTTGGGGACGCAGCACCGACTTCCCGCCCCTCGATCGCCGGCTCGACGTAGGCCTCCTTCCCCTTCTCGACGACAACATGAAAGTCGACACAAGCGACACGTCCACGTCGGCAAACGCCGGGTTCGGGCTCTCTCTTCTTTGGTCAGACAACAGCACATCCATGTACTCCGACGGGTCATCGACCATCTGGGCGAAGATGACCGCTCTCGCCACTGCCAAGGGTCGCCGGGGCCACCACAGATGCAGCGTCGACGGATGTCAGTGCCTGATCGATTGCTCCCGCGCCGAAGCCGTGTTGACCGCATCGAGCGGGAGCGCGACCTCGATCAACTTTCTTCTCGCCCTCGTCACGAATCGCGTCTCCAAGCCTCGATCTGCTCCTGCAGTTCCACGAGGAAACGCGCCATGTCCCCTCGTTTCGCTTCGCTCTCCACTCTTCCGGCGATGCGTCCCACATCCTCAGGCCTCCGGTTCAGCTCCTCCGCAAGCGCTGACAAGGTCGCCTTCGCTGGATCGTGTTGGCGGACCGCGCCCTCCGAGACTTGCTCGATCTCGCGCAGTCGGTCGACCAATTCGGCGGCGGCGAGGCCCAAGTTGGCCGCGTATGCCTCTGGGTGCAGCCGAAGAGCCTCCAGTAGCCAGCGCTCCGGGGACCCGTCTCCGGGAAGAAACAAGGGCTTGGCGCTGTGGCCGTACTCGCCGGCGACTGTCTGGATCCGTCTCTCCATGTGCCGAGCGTCTCCGTCCAAGACGATCAGGAAGTCCTGCAGCTTGCCGAACTTGCCAAGTGTGCGGACATGGCTCGGAAACTCGTCTTGACCGGTGTTTCTGCCAATAGTGAAGTCGTCGTGGCGCAGATTCATCTCCGGGTTGAGGACGTCCAAGACGCCACGGATGATGGCCTCGGCCATCGCGTCCTCGCACAGCACTGAAAGCCGGTCGTGGGACTGGCCGTATAGCGCCTTCTGGAAGATGTCCCGGTAGACGGGCATCACGTGTACCTCCCCCGTGGCAGCATCGCGGTCCAGGAAGATCCGGGCCTCGGGAGGGACGCTGTTCAGAACGACGGAGCTGTGGGAGGCGACGACTACTTGGAGCTTCCGTCGCAGGGCGGTTCGCTGCAGTTCAAGCATCGCCTGTTGTTGAGTGTATGGGTGCAGGCCAGCTTCGATCTCGTCGATCAGAACCAGAGCCCCGTCCAGACCTGAGATGTCTTTCGAAATACGCAGAATGGCGCGCTCGCCGGAGGACATGTGGAACTCCGAGTAGCTCGTTTCCAGTTCGCCCTCGATCTTGGCGAACATCAATTCACGAGCCTTGGCGCTGATGACGGAGAGGTTCCGATATCGACGTGGAAGGATGCGATGGGCGAGGATCAGAAGACTGGGCGTCAGTTCCTCTGTCCGGAACTCTTTGCGCGCCAGTTGAAGAACTCCGCGGACTTCCGACGGATTGGTGAGGTTGGCGAGTGTCCGCAGATAGACGCTTCTCTCCGGTTGTTTTCCGCCCTTGCGTCCCATGTAGCTGCGGTTCCAGGACTTTCCGCGCTTCCAGGCCATCGCGTAGTTCTCGCCCCCGTGAACGTAGTCGAACTCCAGTTCGGTGTGCTCGATCTGATCGGAGATGTTTCCTCGCTGGGGGTCGACGAAGTTTGGAAAAAGACTGGTAGGCACGAACTCGCGGGTGCCGCGCTCGGGGTCGCGATAGGCACAGGCGCAGGCGAACAGGACGGTGGACTTTCCGCAGCCGTTTGGGCCGGCAAGAACAGAGACGGGATAGGAGAATGGCACCCGGAGGTTCTGGATGCCGCGGAGCCGTTTGAGGCGAACCGCGCGCAGAGCATTCGGGCGCTGATTCCCTTCCGCGCGCAGAGCATCCCAAACCTCGCGAAGTTGCTGGTTGATGAGAGGCATGAGTCCACTCCCGATCTACGCGCTATCAACCGCCTCGAGACGGGCCCTACCGAGGTGGCAGAACGGCGAACTGGGCTCTGAGTACTCGTCCGCCGCATGGATGAGGACATTCGGGTCGAAGATCAGCAAGCTAGTCTTCTTCCATCACGCGGTACAACTCGTCCCGGTTTGCGATATCGACCAGATGTCCGCTGCTGTTCCAGGATGGCAGAGGCGGAGGCACTTGGGGCTGCTCCGCGCCCGCTCCAGGAGCAGCAAGTACGCGCCGAAGCCCCGCCTTTACAAGGGCGGACATCGTCTTGCCGCGCCGGGCAGCCTCTTCCCGGAGGCGTTGCATCACCGAGTCGTCGATATTGACGATCGCCTTCATACGGAAAACCATACCAGCCCCACCCTGGACTTAAGACATCACGGCCGAAGGCGAGCAGAGAGTCCCGGTCGATAGCCACGGGGGCGTATCACTCGTCAAGATCCCGGAGCCTCGGAACCCACGGATTGTTGACTGACAGGCCGCGACTCACTCTCACCATCCTCACTCCCCCCGGCCGCCGACGATCACCCTGTGGGCCCGCAGGCGCAACGCGTTGAGGCGGATGAAGCCGCGGGCGTCGGTCTGGTCGTAGCCGCCCTCGACGTCCATGGACGAAAGGTTCTGGTCGTAGAGCGAGCTCGGCGACTCGCGGCCGAGGATGCTCACGCCGCCCTTGTAGAGGCGCAGGTGGACGGTGCCGTCGATGATCCGCTCGGCTTGCAGGAAGGCGGCGCGGATGAACTCCATCTCCGGCGAGAACCAGAAGCCGTTGTAGATCAGCTCGGCGAACTTGGGCGACAGGCCGTCGCGCAGCCGCAGCACCTCCCGGTCCATGGCGACGCCCTCCAGGTCGCGCAGGGCGTGGTGGAGGATCGTGCCGCCCGGGGTCTCGTAGACGCCGCGGGACTTGATGCCGACGAAACGGTTCTCGACGATGTCGATCCGGCCGATCCCGTTGCGGCCGCCGATTTCGTTCAGGTACTCGAACAGGGCCAGGGAATCCGAGTGCTCGACGCCGGCGGTGCGGTCGCGCACCCGCACCGGACGCGCGTCCTTGAACTCGACCTCGATGTCGGTGGGTTCGTCCGGTGCGTCGAGCGGTGAAACGGTGAGCGAGAACATGTCTTCGGTCGGCGTCTGCATCGGGTCTTCCAGCAGGCCGGCCTCGTAGCTCTTGTGCATGAGGTTCTCGTCCATGCTGTACGGCTTCTCGGAAGAGGCCTCGATCGGGATGCCCTGGTCCTCGGCGTAGTTCAGAAGATCGGTGCGGCCCTGGAACTGCCGCAGGAACTCGGCGTCCTTCCACGGCGCATAGACCTCGACCTGTGGCGCCAGCGCCGCGTAGGCGAGTTCGAAGCGGACCTGGTCATTGCCCTTGCCGGTAGCGCCGTGGGAGAGCACGTCGGCGCCCTCGCGGATCGCGATCTCGGCCTGACACCGCGCGATCAACGGCCGCGCCAAGGCGGTGCCGAGCAGGTAGCGGTTCTCATAGACCGCGTTGCCGGCGATCGCCGGGTAGATGAAGTCGGTCACGAACTCGCGCCGCAGGTCCTCGACGTAAACCTTCGACGCGCCGATCGCCTCGGCCCGGCGGGCCTGGCGGTCGAAGTCCTCCCGCTGCCCGACGTCAACGATCACGGCGACGACGTCGAAACCGCGCTCCTGCAGGGTGCGCAGGATGACGGAGGTGTCGAGACCGCCGCTATAGGCGAGTACGGCCTTCTTCTTCGGAAAGACTGGCTTGCTCGGCATGGATCAGTGGACCTCCCTGGGGCCCGAGGATCGCGCCGGGCCGGCGGGAGACTATCCGGGCTGCGGCCCGCGGTGAAGCTTGGCCACCGGCGGCCACCGCCTTGCCACTGATCGAGGTGGAGATGTCCGGCGTCGCCGCAGTCACTCGTCGTCCACGGAGTCGGCCGGCAGCAGGCGGACCAGGCTGCGCCGCCACAGACGCCAGCGCACGCGAAACGCGAGGAAGATCGCCACGAAGACCAGGCCGAAAGTCAGGCCCCACCACACTCCGCTCGGGCCGAGCCCTCTCTCGAAGGTCAGCCAGGCGCCGACCGGCATGCCTACCACCCAGTAGCCCACGAGAGCGACGCCCGCGGGGAACCGCGTATCGGCAGCCCCCCGCAGTACGCCGGCGGCGGCCACCTGGAGGCCATCGGCGACCTGGAACAGGCCGGCAATCGGAATCAGCGCGGCGGCCGAGGCGATCACACCCGGCACGTCACTGAAGGCGCGTGCCAGAAGCTGCGGCAGCGAGAAGAAGACGAGGCCGAAGGCGGTCATCACACCGGCGCCCAGGCTGAGGCAGACCAGGGCCGAGCGGCGAGCGGCCACCTGATCCCGGCGCCCGATCGCGTTGCCGACCCGGGTTGTGGCGGCGCCCGCGAAGCCCAGCGGAACCATGAAGGACATCGAGGCCAGACTGATCGCCACCTGGTGACCGCTCAGCTCGGCCTCACCCAACCGGCCGATGAGGACGGCCGCGAAGCTGAACACAGTGACCTCGAGCGAAACCTGAACCGCGATCGGCACGCCCACCCACAGGAAGTGCCGCAACGCGGCCGGGCGCAACCATGACAGCCGCCATCCGCCGACGTACGGGCGCAGGTGGCGCCAGCCGAACACCGCGATCACAATCAGCATCACCCAGCGGGATCCCGACGTGGCGTAGGCGGAGCCCCGTACCCCGAGCGCCGGGAAGCCGAGGTTGCCGAAGATCAGCGCCCAGTTCGCGAGCGCGTTGAACACGTTGGCGACAACGATCGAGATCAGGGCCGGCCGCACGATGCTCATCGCCTGAAGTGTCTGCCGCAGACACATGAAGAGCAGGAAGGCGATCACACCGGGGCCGATGCCGCGAAGGTAGGCGGTAGCCGGTTCGATGATGGCTTGCGGTTGATGCGTGACCGGAAGGACGCGACCCAGTGCAATCACGATCAGGGTGGCGGGCGCCGACAGCAGGACCGCCACTCCCACACCCCGGCAGAGCACGCGGCTGATTCGCCGGTGGTCGCCGGCGCCGAACGCCTGCGCCGCCATCGGATCGATCGCCAGCAGAATGCCGATGAAGGACCAGATCACCGCGATGCTCAGCGCGTTGCCGATCGCGCCGGCCGCCAAGTCCGTCTCGGAAACCCGGCCGAGCATCATGGTGTCCACAGCGCCCATCAACACCATGCCGACCTGCACCAGGATGACCGGCGTCGCCAGGCGCAACACGGCGCCCAATTCCGTTCGCACGTCCGCGGACGGACGCGCGATCCGGGTCGCGCGTGACGCGGACCGCGTCACGCGGGTGCACGGCGCACCGGCCGGCCGCCACTCACTGGGATCGCGCTCTTCAAGGGACGGTATTGTAGGCGCCGCTCACACCACGAGACGGACCTTGCTCAACTACATCCTCCGCAGGCTCGCCACCGGACTGGTCACCCTGTTCGGCATCTCGGTCATCTCGTTCTTCATCATCCAGCTCGTTCCGGGCGACCCGGCGCAGCTCCAGACCTCCCAAATCGCCGACGCCGCGGTCTCGGAACGCGTCTACCAGCAGTTGCGCGAACTCTACGGGCTCGACAAGCCGATCCCGGTCCAGTACTGGAACTGGGTGAGCAAGCTCGCCGTCTTTGACCTCGGATCGTCCTTTCACGATGGAAGGAGGGTGTCCGCCAAGATCGGCGAGGCACTGTGGCCGACCTTGTCGGTCGCGCTCCTCTCCTTCATGCTGACCCTGCTCATCTCGACGCCGATCGGGATCTACAGCGCGCTCAAACAAGGCGGCGGCTTCGACCGCTCGGTCAGCACCGGCCTCTACATGCTCTATTCGGTGCCGAACTACGTCGCCGGCATGCTGCTGATCCTGTACCTGGGCGTGAAATGGGATCTGCTCCCCTTCCGCGGCATGAGGTCCGACGGCTTCGACGACATGACGACGCTCGGCCAGATGTGGGATCTGGCGCAGCACTACGTCCTGATCACGTTCTGCTTCACCTTCGGCAATCTCGCCTACTACTCCCGCTTCATCCGCCAGAACCTGCTCGAGGTGGTGCGGCAGGACTACGTCCGCACCGCCCGCGCCAAGGGACTCGGGGAGCGCAGCGTCGTGCTCAAGCACGCCTTCACGAACAGCCTCATCCCGCTGATCTCCCTGATCGGTCTGACCTTCCCGTTCGTGCTCAGCGGCAGCGTGATCCTCGAGTACATGTTCAACTGGCCGGGGCTCGGCCGCCTGTACTTCGAGTCCGTGCTGCAGCGCGACTACCCCACGATCATGGCGCTCAACTTCATCACCGCCCTGCTCGTGCTCGGCATCACCTTCATCGCCGACCTGACCTACGGTCTGGTCGACCCCCGAATCAGCTACGACAAGTGAAATGACCTCCGAAGCGACGAACAATCCGCCCCCGGCGCGCTCCTACTGGAGCATCACCTGGCGGCGCTTCCGCGGCCACCGACTCGGCATGGTCGGGTTGTGCGTGGTGGCCGCGCTGTTCCTGGTCTCGTTCCTCGCGCCCATGCTGGCCAACGACCAGCCGATCCTGTGCCGCTTCGACGGCAGCTTCTACTACCCGGCGATGATCGATCTGATCCACCAGGTGCCGGGAAGCAGACTGATCATCCAGAAGAAGCGGCCCTACCGCCTCGCTACGTTCGATTTCAAGCGCGAGTTCAACCCGGAGCGCGGCGACTGGGCGCTGTGGACGCCGATGCGCTACGGCCCGCGCGAGATCGCCGCCGAGCCCCTGGCCGGGCCGTCCAGGCGCCACTTGCTGGGCACCGATCAGTCCGGGCGCGATGTTCTGTCGCGCATGGTCCACGGCACCGTGGTGTCGATGAAGGTCGGCTTCCTGTCGATGGGCATCGCGGTCATCCTCGGTCTGGTCCTGGGCTGCATCGCCGGCTACGCCGGCGGCGTCCCCGACCTCGTCATCTCGCGCTTCATCGAGATCGTCATGTGCTTCCCGCCGTTCTTCCTGATCCTCGCGGTCCTGGCCTGGTTCCCGCCCAGCATCGAGAACGTGATGATCGTCATCGGGCTGACCCGCTGGGTCGGCATCGCGCGCTTCGCACGCGGCGAGATCCTGCGCATCCGCGAGACGGACTACGCGCTCGCGGCCCGCTCGCTGGGCGTCCGGCCGGCGCAGCTCGTGCTCCGCCACCTGCTGCCCAATGCCCTGGCGCCGGTGCTGGTCAGCGTCACCTTCGGCATCGCCGTGTCCATCCTGATCGAGGCCGGCCTGTCCTGGCTCGGCTTCGGCGTCCAGCCTCCGGACCCGTCCTGGGGCACGATCCTGCGCTCCGGCTACGAGAACCTGTTCACAGCCGGGCACATGATTCCGCCCGCCTGCGTCGCGATCTTCCTCGCCGTGCTCAGTTTCAACCTGGTCGGCGATACGCTGAGGGACGTGATCGACCCGCGGCTCCAGGCGGAGCGCGGGTAGTTGCCAGCGTTCGGTCAAGGAGGTGGGCAGCGATGAGCCAGCCAGCGCAACTGCATAGCCTCTCTCTCGACTACGTCGAAACCCTCCTGGCCCAGTACCGGCGGGATCCGGCGTCACTCGACGAGCAGTGGCGACGGTACTTCGACTCCCTGGCTGCGGCCGGGGAACTCGGCGACGGCGCCCTGGCGCCGTCGCTCCAGCCGCCGTCCCTGTTCGGCGGCAACGGGGCGGCAGCGCCGGCGGCGTTTGTCGCGACAGCCGCACCGGCGCGCCCGGCGCCGCCCCCACCGGCGCCGGAACCGGCAACCGGCAGCGCCCGGTCCACTACGCCGCCCCTGACGGCGGACATCGAACTCCAGCGCCGCGTCGACGACATGATCCGCAACTACCGGATTCGCGGCCACCTGTTCGCCGACATCAACCCGCTCCGCAATCCGCCGTTGTTGCCGGAAGAACTGGAACTCGAGGGCCTGGGAATCAAGCAGAGCGACCTCGACCGTACGGTGTCCACCGCCGGCATCCCCGGCGCCGACTCGGCAACGGTGCGCGAAGTCCTGGAGCGAATGCGCGACACGTACTGCCAGTACATCAGCGCCGAGTTCATGCACATCGACGACCTGGGAGTTCGCAGTTGGCTGCAGGAACGCATGGAGATCAGCCGCAACCGGGTCCACCTGGACCGTCGCGAGCAGGTCCGGATCCTCAAGAAGCTGATCGACGCCGCGGTGTTCGAGGAGTTCATCCAGCGCAAGTACCTGGGCGCGAAGAGCTTCTCGCTCGAGGGTGCCGAGAGTCTGATCCCCCTGCTCGACCTGGCGATCGAGAAGGTCGCCGAACAGGGCGCGGTGGAGATCGTCTTCGGCATGTCCCACCGCGGGCGCCTGAACGTGCTCGCGAACATCATCGGCAAGCCGACCAGGGACATCTTCCGCGAGTTCGAGGATCTCGACGCGGAGCAGTACATCGGCGGCGGCGACGTGAAGTACCACATGGGCCACTCGAGCGACTGGACGACGGACAAGGGGCGCAGGATCCACCTCTCCCTGTCGTTCAACCCGAGCCACCTCGAGTTCATCAACCCGGTGGCGATGGGCCGCGTGCGGGCCAAGCAGGACCGGATCGGCAACGAGCTCCGTGACCGCGCGGCCCTGTTCCTCATCCACGGCGACGCGGCCTTCGCCGGCGAGGGGATCGTCCAGGAGTCGCTCAACCTCTCCCAGCTTCCCGCCTACACGATCGGCGGCGCGCTGCACGTGGTCGTGAACAACCAGATCGGGTTCACCACGCCGCCCGAGAGCTCGCGCTCGAACACCTACTGCACCGATGTCGCGAAGATGCTCCAGGCGCCCATCTTCCACGTCAACGGCGAGTACCCGGAGGCCGTGGCCCAGGTCGTCAACGTCGCTCTCGACTTCCGCCAGCGCTACCGCCGCGACGTGGTCATCGACCTCTATTGCTACCGGCGCCGCGGCCACAACGAGGGCGACGAACCTGCCTTCACCCAGCCCATCCTCTATGACGGCATCCGTGCCCGCGACCCGGTCCGGGTCCACTACCTGGAGCACCTGCTCGAACTCGGAGAGATCAAGCCCGAGGAGGCCGAGATCTACATTCAGCGCGAGGAGAAGCGGCTCGAGGGGGCGCTCGCCACCGCCCGGAGAATGAACGAGAAGACGAGTCCGCAGGCCTACGACGGCGTCTGGAACGCGTTCGTCGGGGGCCGCACCGAGGACATCCCGGAGCCCGACACCGGCGTCGACGAAGCCACGCTGTGCGCCTACCTCAAGCGGATGGTCGAGTTGCCCGAGGGCTTCAACCTGCACCGCAACCTGCAGCGATTCATCACCGCCCGCGCCGAGATGGCGGAAGGCAGGCGACCGCTCGACTGGGCCGCGGCCGAGGCGCTCGCCTTCGCGGCGACGGCCGATTCCGGCCAGCGCGTGCGGATGACCGGACAGGACTGCGAACGCGGGACCTTCAGCCAGCGCCATTCCGTGCTGCACGACCGCGTCACCGACGAGAACCATCGGCCGCTGATGAAGGTGGCCGAGAACCAGGAGGCGGTCGAGATCTACAACAGCCCGCTGTCGGAGGCCGCCGTGCTCGGCTTCGAGTACGGCTTCAGCCTGGACTACCCGGACGGGCTGGTGCTCTGGGAAGCGCAGTTCGGCGACTTCGTGAACGCGGCGCAGGTGATCATCGATCAGTTCATCACCAGCGCCGAGGACAAGTGGAAGCGGCTGAGCGGCCTCGTCCTTCTGTTGCCCCACGGCTTCGAGGGGCAGGGGCCGGAGCACTCGAGCGCCCGGATCGAGCGCTGGCTCCTGCTGGCCGCCGAAGAGAACGTCCAGATCGTCTACCCCTCCACGCCGGCGCAGTACTTCCACCTGCTGCGGCGGCAGGTGGAACGCGCCCTGCGCAAACCGCTGATCGTCTTCACCCCGAAGAGCCTGCTGCGCCGCAAGGAAGTCGGCTCGGAGCTGTCCGAACTGGCGCAGGGCCGCTACCAGCCGGTGCTCCGGGATCCCGCGCTGGTCACCGACGAGGACCGGGCGAAGATCCGCCGCATCCTCTTCTGCTCCGGCAAGGTGTTCTACGACCTCGACGCCCACCGCCGGAAGGTCGGCGCCCACGATCACGCGATCCTGCGGATGGAACAGTTCTACCCCGCTCCGAAGCAGGAACTCGACGCCGCGCTGGCTCAGTTTCCGGCCGAGGCGAAGGTCCGCTGGGTGCAGGAGGAACCGCGGAACATGGGCGCCTGGTCCTACCTGCGGCTCAACTTCGGCTTCCTGATGGGCGGCCGACCTCTCTCGGCCATCTACCGTCCCGAGTCGGCAAGCCCGGCGACCGGTTCTGTGAGCAGCCACAAGCTGGAACAGCAACAGTTGGTCGAAGCGGCGTTCGCCGACTCGGTCGAATCATCGTGAGAACCCGGCGAAGGCACCCCAGATGACCTACGAAGTCACGATCCCCGAGATCGGCGAATCGATCACCGAAGCGCTCATCGTGCGCTGGATCAAGCAGGCCGGCGAAGCCGTTGGCCGCGACGAGCCACTCGTCGAACTCGAGACGGACAAGGTGACCGTCGAGATGCCGTCGCCGGTAGCCGGCGTCGTGGCCGAGATCGTCGCCGCGGAGGGGGAGACCGTTCCGATCGGCGGCGTGATCGCGCGGATCGAGGAGGGCGCGACCGCCACGACAGCGGGACCCGCCGCAAGCGTTGCGGCTGCAACGGCCACGGCCGCCGTCGGCGAGCAGGCTTACCTGCTCGCCGGGGCCCAGGCGCCGGCCCCGCCTCCAGCGGCGCCCGTATCCGTGGCCGCCGCCGTTGCACCAACCGAGGAACCACCGCGCATCCTGCCCGCGGCGCAGCGCCTGATCGCCGAGCACGATCTCGACGCCGGCGCCATCCCCGCGACCGGCAAGGGCGGTCGTCTCCTCAAGAGCGACGTGATCGCCTACCTCGCCTCCCGCGAGGCGGAAGAGCCAGCGCCCGCCGATCCGAGCCCGCCCCCCGATCCGGTCCCCGTCGCTCCGGCGCCGGCGCCTCAGACCGCGCCGGCGCCCCCCGCGGCGACCGTCCAACCGCGACCGGCGCCCCCCGCGACGCCCGCGCCAGCAGGAGGACGCGCCGAGGAACGGGTGGCGATGACTCCGATCCGCCGGCGAATCGCCGAACGCCTGGTCGAATCGCAGCAACAGGCGGCCCTGCTGACCACCTTCAACGAGATCGACATGTCGGCTGTGATCGACTTCCGGAAACAGTACCGGGACGCCTTCTCCAAGCAGCACGACGCCCGCCTCGGTTTCCTGTCCTTCTTCGTCAAGGCGGCCGTCGACGCCCTGCGCCGCTTCCCGCGCCTGAACGCCGAAGTCGACGGCACCGACGTCATCTACCGCAACTACTACGACATCGGCATCGCGGTCAGCACCGACCGCGGCCTCATGGTGCCGGTCCTGCGCAGCGCGGAGCGCTTGTCCTTCGCCGAGATCGAGTCCCAGATCGCCGACTTCGCGGGGCGAGCCCGCACGGGGCGCATCCGGATCGACGAACTCCAGGGCGGCACCTTCACGATCACCAACGGCGGCATCTTCGGCTCGCTCCTGTCGACGCCGATCATCAATCCCCCGCAGAGCGGCGTCCTCGGCCTGCACGCGATCCAGGACCGCGCCGTGGTCGTGGACGGCGAGATCGTCGTGCGGCCCATGATGTACGTCGCTCTGACTTACGATCACCGCATCGTCGATGGTCGGGAGGCTGTTTCCTTCCTCGTCCGGATCAAGGAGACGATCCAGGATCCGGCGCGGATGCTGATCGAGGTATGAGGCGGTCTCGTCCCTAGCGTGTGAGAGCGGTTGACGCGCGCGGTAGTGGGTAATACCGTAATACGCATGACTACGATCTCATTCAAGGTCGACGAACACGAGGCGCGGACAATCCGCCTGCAGGCGAAGCGGGAAGGGGTCAGTGTGTCGGAGTTTCTGCGCCGCAGGGCGCGTCTCGCCTTGACGCCTCCCCAGAAGCCCCGGACGGTTCGCTGCCGCCACACCGGCGCAAGGATCTTCGCCGGCACCGAGCCCCTACCTCCACTCACGACGGAAACGGTGCGCGGTCTGCTTGCCGACTTCCCGTGAACTACCTGCTGGACGTCAACATCCTGGTCGCCTGGGGCTGGTCCGATCATGTTGCGTACGAGCACACCTCCAGGTGGATCGCAGACACCCGCCGACAGGGAGTATCCAAGCTCTTGACATCGGCGATCCCCGAACTCGGTTTTGTGCGGGTGTCGGTCCAGCGCACCGGAGGCGCCGTTACGGTCGAAGAGGCTGCCATCACCCTGGCTGGCATGTTGAGCTCCCTGGGCTCAGCCCACGCGTTCGTTCCGGACGACAGGGCCGCCCGGCAATTCCCTGGTTGGTGCCGATTTGCATCCCAGACGACCGACGCCCACCTGATGCAATTGGCGGCCGCGCACGGCGCCGTGCTCGCCACCTTGGACACGGCTATCCCTGGGGCGTTCCTCGTACCCGGCGTCAAGTCCGAAAGCTGACATCACATGACCGATAGCTCATTCGATCTCGTCGTCATCGGCGCCGGGCCGGGCGGCTACGTGGCCGCGATTCGCGCGGCGCAGCTCGGCTTCAACATCGCCGTGGTCGACGAACACGCGGCGGCCGGGGGCGTCTGCCTGCGCGTAGGCTGCATTCCGAGCAAGGCGCTGCTCGAGTCGAGCCAGAGACTGGTCGCGGCGCGCAACGAACTCGCGGCGCACGGCGGTGTTGCCGGCGAAATCGGCCTTGATCTGGCGACGATGATGAAGCGCAAGGACCGCGTCGTCACGACCCTGACACGCGGCGTCTCGTCACTGCTCAAGAAGAACAGGATCGAGCACATCCAGGGTCGAGCCAAGCTCGGCGGGCAGCAGGGCGAGCTGCGAAGCGTCGAAGTCACGACCGCGGACGGCGAACGGGCGATTCAGGCCCGGAACGTAATCGTCGCCACGGGTTCCCGCCCCACCAGCCTTCCCGGTATCGAACTCGACGGCGACCGCATCGGCACCAGCACGGAGGCGCTGGCGTACGACGCGGCGCCCGAGCGCCTCGTAGTGATCGGCGCCGGCTACATCGGCCTCGAGCTCGGCGCGGTCTGGAACCGGCTCGGCTCGAAGGTCATCGTGCTCGAGTACTTGGACCGCATCCTGCCCGGCGCCGACGCGGAGATCGCGGCGGCCGCGGCGAAGATCTTCAGCCGCCAGGGCCTCGACATCCGGCTCGGCAGCCGGGTTCTGGGGGCCTCCGTCCGGACCGGCAAGGACGGCGACCGATGCGTCGTCGAGGTCGACGGCGCCGACCCGATCGAGTGCGACCGGGTCCTGGTCGCGGTCGGCCGTACGCCGATCAGCGGCGGGCTGGGACTCGAGGAAGCTGGCGTCGCCACCGACGATCGCGGCTTCATCCAGGTGAACGAGCGCTTCGCCACCTCCGCGCCCGGCGTCTTCGCGATCGGCGACGTGATCGGCGCACCCCAACTGGCTCACAAGGCGGAGGAGGAGGGAATGGCCTGCGTCGACGGCATCGCCGGCGGCTACGTCCACATCGACTACGACGCGATCCCCGGCATCGTCTACACCGAGCCCGAGGTCGCGTCCGTGGGCAAGACCGAGGAGCAGCTCAAAGCGACCGGCGTCGCCTACCAGAAGGGCACGTTCCCCTTCCGCGCCATCGGCCGCGCGCGCGCCACCGGCAGCCTGGAGGGCTTCGTCAAGATCCTGGCCGGCGCCGAGACGGACGAAGTCCTCGGCGTCCACATCCTGGGCAGCCACGCCGGCGACCTGATCGCGGAGGCGGTGGCGGCGATCAGCTTCGGCGCCTCGGCGGAGGACCTCTTCCGCACCAGCCACGCCCACCCGACGCTCGCCGAAGCGGTGAAGGAAGCCGCCCTGGCGGTGCACGGTCGGGCTATTCATATGTAACCGGCCGGCCAGGCTCCCGGGGCCACGATTCGCAACCTCCGGCAACGTCGCGGCTTCAGGCGGCGCTGATAGACTGCGCCGACTCTTCGCCACCCCGCCCCGCATTCTTCCGGAGATCGAGCGCTGTGACCTTTTTCCGCACCAGTCCGCCGATCTGGCTCGCGATGTCCGCCGCCATGGTCCTGCTCGCCGCGCTACCGGTGATCGCCCAGGAACCCGTCGATCGGGAGGCGGACGCAGAGGCCATCGACCAGGCCGACAACGCCGAGGAGGACAGCGCCGGGGACGAGGAAAAGCCGCCGGTGCCGCCCGGCGCCGAACTCCAGGTGTCGCCCACCGAGCTGACCCTGGAGGTCGGCGACAAGGCGAACTTGACCGCGACCGTCGTGGACGAGGACGGCGAGCCGATCGAAGGCGTCGACGTCGTCTTCTACTCCCGCAACCGCCGGCGGCTCGGGGTCAACCCGGCCGGCGAGGTCGAAGCGCACGGTCCAGGGACGGTCACCGTCATCGCCCTGGTGCCGAAGGAGGCCGAAGACGAACCCCGCCGGGCGGAAGCCCTGCTCCGGGTCGAGGTCGAGGTGACGATCCCGAATCCCCCGGTCGAGAGCGTCGAGATCGTGGACCTCCCAGGCGCCTTCTACGCCGGCACCCATCTGCCGCTTCAGGCCCGTGTGGTCGACATCACCGATGTCGTCCGCGACAACGTCGAGGTCGGCTACTCGAGCTCCGACTCGGGCGTAGCCGAGCCGGACGGTTTCGGAGGCCTGGATCTGGTCGCGCCCGGAACGGCCACCCTCGCCGCAACAGCCGAGGACGCCACCTCCCAGGTCGAGATCACGGTCTCCCCCAACCCCACACAGCGCCTGGAAGTGACCGCATCCGCCGACAGCGCGCGCACGGGCGACGTGGTCTGGTTCGAGGCGGTCGGCCTCGACGGGGACGGCGACGCGGTCGAGGACCTGCCCATCCGTTTCCTGGTCGCGGGCACACCGTCGGTGCAGATCCTGGCGCCCGGCGCCGCGGCCCAGATCGAGCAGGACGGCGCCTTCGTGGCCGAACGGTCGGGCATCTACACGGTGACCGCTCTCGCGGGCAATCACTCCGCCAGCATGCCGGTCCGGGTCACGCCGCGGAAGGTGAACAAGGAGATCGAGTTCGTCGGCCAGGGCAAGGTCAGCGACCGCCGCACATCCGACCTCTGGGTCTGGGAGGGAACCGACGGCCGGGACTACGCGATCACGGGCACCTGGGGCGCCGAGGGCCACGCCTACGTCTGGGACGTGACCAATCCGGAGAGCATCGTGCTCATCGACGCGGTCCGCGTGGACGCCCGTACCGTCAACGACGTCAAGGTTTCCGAGGACGGCCGCGTCGCGGTGATCAGCCGTGAGGGCGCCTCGAACCGCAAGAACGGCTTCGTCGTCCTCGACGTTTCCGAACCCCAGGTCGGCGTGCGCATCCTGTCCCGGTTCGACGATCAGTTGCGCGGCGGCGTCCACAACGTGTACATCCACGACGAGCACGTCTATGCCCTCTCGAACGGCCGGCGTTTCGACGTGATCAGCATCGAGGATCCGACCGAGCCGTACCGCGTCGGCCGCTTCGAACTCGAGACGCCGGGCCATTCGATCCACGATGTCTGGGTGGTCGACGGCGTTGCCTTCACGTCCAACTGGGACGACGGCGTAGTCGCCATCGATGTCGGCGGCGCCGGCATGGGCGGCGCCCCGAACAACCCCGTGCAGCTCGGCAGCTACGCCTATCCCAGCGGCTGGAACCACGCCGCCTACCCCTACCGCAGCGAATCGACGGGCAAGTTCTACGTCTTCGCCGGCGACGAGGCGTTCCCCTACGGCGAGCTCGGACGCGACCCTCGCGCCGCGCCGCCGCGCGCCGCCGGCTGGATCCACGTCGTCTCGTGGGACGACTGGGAGAACCCCCGCGAGGTCGCCCGCTACCAGGTGCCCGAGGCCGGGACCCACAACCTCTGGATCGAGGACGACATCCTCTACGTCGCCTACTACAACGGCGGTCTCCGGGTCGTCGACGTCTCGGGTGAGTTGCGCGGCGATCTCTACCAACAGGGCCGCGAGATCGGCATGTTCATGCCCTTCGATCCCGACGCCGTCGTGCCCAATGCGCCCTTCGTCTGGGGCCCGCAGCCCTACAAGGAACACATCTTCTTCTCGGACTGGCATTCAGGGTTGTGGGCGGTCAAGCTGACGGATCCCGAAGATCCGAACCGCATCATCGGAGAGCCGCGTTAGCGGCGCCGGCGGCCCTCCACCGCGTGTTGACTTCCTTGTTGATTCGTTGGGCAGCGCCGGCGGCCCTTGTCCTGGCCGCCGCCACGGTGACCCCGGACCCGGTCCGCGCCGAGTCCGATCCCGTCCCGCCGTCACGCAACTACTACGCCTACGTCTGCGCCGAGTCCGAGGACGAGGTGGCCCTGATCCGGTTCGGACCCTCCGGTACCTCGATCGTCAAGACGATCGCCGTCGGCAGCTTCCCGACTGAGATCGAGGGTCCCCACGGCATCAACATCTCGGCCGGCGGCCGCTACTGGTACGTCTCGATCGCCCACGGCAACCCCTTCGGTTCCATCCACAAGTACGCCACCGGTACCGACGAGTGGCTGGGCGACACGAGAGTCGGCATGTTCCCTGCCACCCTCGACATCGCCGCGACCACGGGTTTGCTGTTCGTCGTCAATTCGGACTTCTACGGCGACCATGTGCCCAGCACGATCTCGGTCGTCGAGACGTCAACCATGACCGAGATCGCGCAGTTTGCGAGCGGCACCATGCCGCACGGGGCGAGGCTCAGCCACGACGGCCGGAAGCTCTACAGCGTGAACATGATGGACGACGAACTCGTCGAGGTCGACGCGCTCCGCTTCGAGATCGGCCGGCGCCTGAAGCTGGGTGCGACGACCGGCATGGGCGCCGCCCATGGAGCCCACGGCGGTCATCAGACCACGGAGAGCCACGGCAGTGCGCATGCCGGCGCCGCGGTCGAGCCCTCCTGGGTCACGCCGCCGACGGCCGGCGGCCTCGTCTACATCACCGCTCTTTCGGGCAACGCGATCTACGAGGTCGACACCGGCAAGTGGAGTGTCTCGCGACGCCTGGACACGCCGGTGGCCGGCCCCTACAACGCGGCCGTAACACCCGACGAAGGCCTGCTGGTCGTGACCTACAAGAAGAGCGATTCGATCGGTTTCTGGGATTTGGAGACCGGCAGCGAAGTCGCTCGCGTCGACACCACCCGACGCATCCCGCATGGCGTGGCGATCACCTCGGACGGCCGCTTCAGCCTCGTCACGGTCGAGGGCATCGGCGGCGAACCGGGAGTCGTCGAGGTCTACGACAACGGCGCGTTCCGGCGCGTCGGCCAGATCGACATCGGCAAGCAGGCCGGCGGCATCGCGCTCTGGGAACCGAATTGAGCCCGCCTGAAGCCGATTCCCCGGTCCCCGGCCAGGCCGCGGCCGACCTGCGCCGCGACTTCCTGCGCGGCCTCGCCGCTGTCGACCGCCGACTCCGCCTGCGGCGCGCCCTCGCGGCGCTCGTTTGGCTGGCGCCGGCGTCCTGCCTCTGGTTGCTCTCGACCTGGCTGCTGCGCGTGGCGGCCGGCGGCGACGGCAGCGTCGCTGCGTTGTGGCCGTCGTGGGCGGGCGGCATCGTCCTCCTCGCGCTACTCCTCCGCGAGGCCGCTTCGCTCGGCCGCGATCTTCCCGCCGCGGCCCGGGCCGTGGACCGGGCGGGCGATCTGCACGACACGGTCGCCACCGCCCTGGAGATGCAGAGGCGCCTGGACACCCGCCCCGACGACCGGCGCCACGCCAGGAACGACGCCGAGGCCGTCTGGCCGCTGCCCTGGATTGCGCTCGTTCTCGAACGCGGAGTCGCGGGCCTGGACCGCACCGGACCGCGGCAGACGGCGCCCCGCCTCGTCCCCCGGGGCGCCGCGGTCTCGGCCATCCTGAGCGCGGTCCTGCTGGCGCCGATCGCCCTGCCGACCTCCTTCGTCGGCGAGGCGCTGGCCGCTGCGATGAGCGGCGACTCCGCCGAATCAGCCGCTCGAGGCCTCGAAGCGGCAGCGCTGCTGGAAGAAGAACCCGGTCGCCGGCCCGGCGTCCCTGAACTCGATGTGCGGCTCAGCGACTTGCCCTTCCTGACCCTCCGGGTCCGCGAGCCCGATTCCTCTGACGATGCCCGCAGAGCCGCCGGTGACGCCTCCGAGGGCGCCGAGGGAAGTCTCGGCGACGACGCGGACGCCGAGGGCGCCGAGGGCGCCGCCGAAGGCGGCGAGGCCGCGGCGGGCGACCTCACCGGCGAACTGAACTCCGAGACCGGCGCCGACCTCATGCGCGAGCTGGACACCAGCGAAGGCGCCGGAGAGGACGAGTTGAGCGCACCCGGGACGCCGGGCGAAGGTGAAGGAGCGGAGGCCGGCGCCGAAGCGGCAGCCGGGGAGGGCGCCGGCGGCCAACCGACGGAAGACGGCGAAGGCGCCGGCAACGAGAGCGGAACGGCGGCGGCGGTCAGCGAAGAACCCGGCGCCAGCAACGCCGAGGCCGACGGCGGCACGGCCGGTGTCGGCACCGGACCGCAGGACGAGATGGTCGACCCCTTCGGCGACCTCCTGACCCCTGCCCTCAGCCTCGAACAGGCGCTCGAGACCGCCCTGCTCGAGTCGCCCGAGGACACCTTCCGGCGGCCCCTGACCACAACCAGCGCGACCCAGTTCCGGGCCGCGGAGGTTGCGATGCGCGGCTCCGGCGCCGCCGCCGGCGTCGGCGCCAGCCCCACCGCCGCAACCGGCGATCTGCCGCCGCCTCGGCATCCGATCGCCTGGCGCCACCGCGTTTCCGTACGGCGCTACCTCGAGTCGCTAGAGGACGATTCTCCAGAGGACAGGGAGTGAACGACACCGCCGAACCACGAACCGCGGCCGATCTGGGGCTGCAGTTGACCGAGTTCGCCGACCACTGCAGCCAACTGCGCAGCGAGATCGGCAACGTCATCGTCGGCCAGGAGGAGGTGGTCGACGGTGCGATCATCGGCCTGCTCGCCGACGGCCACGTCCTGCTCGAGGGCATTCCCGGCCTCGGCAAGACGCTGCTGGTGCGCACCCTGGCCGACGCTCTCCATGTCGAGTTCTCCCGCATCCAGTTCACACCGGACCTGATGCCCGCCGACATCGTCGGCACCCACGTCCTGCGCGAAGACGAGACGGGAGGCCGGCGGCTCGTGTTCGAGCCCGGACCGATCTTCGCGAATCTCCTGCTCGCGGACGAGATCAACCGCGCCACGCCGAAGACCCAGTCGGCCCTGCTCGAGGCGATGCAGGAGACGACGGTCACCGTCGGCGGCGAGACGAACATCCTGGGGCCGCCCTTCTTCGTCCTCGCCACCCAGAACCCGTTGGAAATGGAGGGGACGTACCCGTTGCCCGAGGCGCAGCTCGACCGCTTCCTGTTCAAGCTGCGGATGACGTACCCGGGGATCGAGGAACTGCACACGATTCTGGACCGCACAACATCAGGGCAGACGCCGACGGCGGCTGCGCTGTGGACGGCCGAACAGGTCACCTCGATGCGGCGGGTCGTCCGCCTCGCCCCGATCGCGCGTCCGGTCCAGGACTACGCGATCCGGCTCGGCTTGGCGACCCGGCCCGAAGGAGACCGTCCCGCCGAGGCGGTTCGCCGCTACGTGCGGATTGGCGCCAGCCCGCGCGGCGTCCAGGCGATGGTCCTCGGCGCCAAGGTCCACGCACTCATCCGGGGGCGTGCCCACGTCGCCCGGGAGGACATCCGCGCCGTCGCCCTGCCCGCCCTGCGCCACCGGGTTCTGATGAACTTCGAGGGCGAAGCGGAACGCATCGACCTGGACGATCTCCTCCAGGACGTGGTCGACAACGTGCCCGAGGGCTGAGAAGGCTCCACCTCCGCGCCGTGGCCGATCATTCCGCCTTCGCCTTCGAGCCGGCCTTCCTTGCCCGGCTGGAGCGCCTGCGGCTGCTGACCCGCCGCGTACCCGCGGGCGGCTTCAAGGGCGAGCACCGCGCCACCCATCTCGGCGCCGGAATCGAGTTCGCGGACTACCGCCCCTACGTCGAGGGCGACGACGTGCGCCACCTCGACTGGCGCGCGTACCTGCGGTTCGACCGCCTGCTGCTGCGGATGTTCGAGGAACACGGCGATCTCGCGGTCTACATCCTGCTCGACTGCAGCCGCTCCATGGCGCCGACGCCGGGCGCCTTCGGCCGTCGCAAGTTCGATGCCGCGCGCCGGCTCGCCGCCGCCCTGACCTACATCGCCCTTGCCACCCTGGATCGGGTCACGCTGGCGCCCTACTCGAGCCACGCGCACCAGGTTCTCGGGCCGCTGCACGGCTCGCGACAGGTATGGCGCGCGCTCGACTTTCTCGCCAATCTCGACACCGGCGGCGACACCCGGCTCGACCACGCCGTACGCCAGGTGTTCGCCGCCGGCCGCCGGCGCGGCCTGGTGATCTTGATCTCGGACCTGCTCTCCGACACCACCGAGGGCGGTCTCGACCTGCTGCTGCCGCTGCGCCACGATGTCGCGATCCTCCAGGTCACCGATCACCAGGACCTGGAAGCGCCGCTCGACCGCGACACGACGCTGGTCGATAGCGAGACCGGCGACACGCTCCGCGTTCATGGCGCCCCCACGCTGCTCCACCGGCTGGAGAACGAGGCAGACGCCCACCGAGAGGAGATCCGCGCCCGCTGCACTGCCCGTGGCTGGTCCTTCATCCAGGCGCCGGTCGAGATGCGCTTCGAGGAGCTGGCCCTCGGCGCCCTACGCCAGGGTCTGCTCAGCCGGGGCCGCTAGCGTCTTGCTCGGCTCAACGACTCACAACTCCGAACCTGGAAACGCGGGCATCCTGCCCGCATCCGGCGCGCAGCGCCGGCTCGGTGGGCCCTAGCCATGCCTGTCTGGCTTCCACTTCTGCTCGCCGCTCTGGCGGTGCTCGCGATCTACCTGATCCGGCCCACCGCGCAGTCGCTGTCGGTTGCCTCCACGCTGCTTTGGCGGCGGCTGCTGGCCGCCCGGCGGCGGCGGCACGACCGACTGCGCTGGCTGATCTCGCTGCTTCTCGCGATGACCGTGGCCGGCTGCCTGGCGCTGGCAGCGGGCCGGGCGCCCTGGCTGCAGCCCGGCGGCGGCGATCTGATTGCCCTCGCCTTCGACTCCTCCCCCACCATGCGCGCCGCCCTCCCGGACGGGACGGCAACCCGGATCGACCTGGCCGTTGCCGAAGCGCGCTGGATCGTTGCCGAAGCCGATGCCGGCAGCCGATTCACGCTGGGCGCCGACCCGACTCCGCTGACGCCCGCGGAGGCGCTGCTCGCCCTGTCCGGATCGACCCTGGGAACGCGGGCGTCTCGCCCGCATCCGGCGATCCCCGCCGCGGACATCGTCTACCTCTTCACCGACGGCGCCTCCGACTGGAAGCCGATCACGGACCCCGCCACCGCGACCCACACCGTGTCCGCTCTCGCCCCGGCCAGGAACGCCGGCATCGTCCTCTTCGTGACCCGCCCGGCGCCCAGCCACGAAGCGAAACCGGAAGCGCTGCTCGAAGTCCTGGCGACGGACTCCGCCGACGCCATGGGTCCCGTGCCGGTCGAACTGACGATCGCCGACTCCGAGACGATTCGCATCCGGCGGCAGCTCGAACTGCCTCCCGGCAACCGCTTCACCGCCCTGATCGACATCAGCGGCTTCGCTCCCGGCCCGGTGACGGCGCGCCTCCAGACCCCCGGCGATGTCTTCCCGCTCGACGACCGGGCGACCCTGATCGACGCACGCAGCACCGCGGCCGCCGAGGCGGTGCGGACTGCCGAGCAACGCCATAGGCCGCTCGACCGCGAACGGCGCTTGTTCGTTCACACCCGCAGTCGAGCCTCCTTCGGCGATTCGGCCGCGGCGCGGGCCTTCGAGGCGGACCCTTCGGTCGAGGTCGTCGCCATACGGGCAGAAACCGACGAGACGGCCGGCGAAGCTGACGCGCAGTCACCGGCAGCAGCATCCGGCGACGAAGACGCCGCGAGCACACCGGTCATAGCCGACATCGCCGTCTTCCACCGCACGGCGCCGGCGAGCTTCCCGGCGTTGCCGCGCCTGTTCCTCGACCCACCAGAAGCCCTTGCGGCCGGAGGACTCTCGGCCGCCGTGGCCGCGCCCACAGCTCTGCGCCGGATCGACCGCGTCGCAGTCGACCACCCGCTCCTGGCCGGTGTCTCGCTGCTCGGTCTGCCGGCCGTGATCCCGGCGCGCGAACTCGATCCCCGCTGCAGACCCCTCGCCGCGGCCGGCAACCTGACCGCAATCGCCGTCTGCGATCCGGCCGACCCGGCCGCGTTGCCCATCTCCTCCGCCCCCGACCCAGCGCTGCCGGACCTCACGGCACGCTCCGTCGTCATCGCCTTCGATCTCGACGTTTCCCCCCTGTCGCAGCGTCCCGACCTCGCGGCACTACTCCAGAACGCCACCGAATGGCTCGCCACGGTCGACATCGACACCGACGAACCGTCACTCACCGGCCTCCAGAACGAACGCGCCACCCGGATCAACGACTCCAATCTCGACCCCGTCCCCGTCGGCCGCCTCGCCGAACTCACCGAAGACACCCGCCGCCCCTGGTCCTGGCGCACTCTCGCCCTGGCCGGCCTCCTCCTGGCCTCCATCGAAGCGATCACCTTCTTCCGCGGCCTCACGGTATGACCGGTATGAGCCCTATCCGGCCATTCCCCAACCCGACCCGATCGGCCCTCGGACCCGACCCCCACGCCCTCTGCATCGACAGTCGCGATTCACGCCTCGATGCGCCGCACCGGATGCGGGCAGGATGCCCGCGTTCCCAGGGGCGGGTGGTTCACCGATGACCTTGCTCGAGCCGTTCTGGTTGCTCGCGGCGCTGCCGCTCGCGCTGCTCCTGTGGTCGCAGCGCAGCGATCGGCCCGACCGTCAGCGACGGCGGCTCCTCTGGATGCGTGGATCGCTGCTGGCGCTGGTCATACTCGCGCTCGCGGCGCCCGTCGCTACGTGGACAAGCCGTGATCTCGATGTCGCCGTGCTGGTGGATGTCTCCGCAAGCGTCGAACCGGCGAGCCTGAGCCGCGCGCTGCAGGCGATCGACCGCGGCATCGACCCGGAGGGTCCGGTGCGGTTGTTCGCGTACGCCGACCGCGCCGCGGCCGCCGGCAACGCGGAGGACCTGCGGCGACTGGAAGTCGCCGATTCCAGCACCGCCGCGGCCGGCAACGCCACGCTCGACCGCGGCAGCACGCGGCCGGAGGCCGCCCTTCGCCAGACCGCGGCCGCGCTCCGGGGCGATCGCGTCCGCCGCATTCTGCTCCTTTCGGACGGCCAGAACACGGGCGGCATCGCTGCCCGAACCGCAACCCGGTATCCGGATCTCCGCATCGACACGGCGGTTCTCGACCGGGTTGCGCCACCGGTCTGGATCGAGTCGGTCGCAACAGACAACGACGAGCGCCCGTTGCGCGCCGGCGAGCCCCGCAACTGGCTCTTCCGCCTCGGCAGCCGTGCGTCCCTGCCCGAAGCCCCCCTGACCCTGCGCGGCGGCGGCGTCGAAGAGCTGCACCTCGTCCCGCTCGCCCCCGGAGTCACTCTAGTCGAGCTCGAGTGGACGTTTGCCGAGCCGGGACTCCAGACGTTCGAAGCCGTCCTCGGGAGCGGCGAAGGTGAGGCGCCGACCCAGGGCGCCGTCTGGCGCGGCAGTCTCCGCGTGGCGCCCAAGCACCGCACTCTGTTGCTGGCGCCGGCCGATCACTCGGACGATCTGCAGCGGCTGCTGGAGGCTCAGGGACTGCAGGTGACCCGAAGGGCGCCGGATCGCACCTCGCTCAACCCGGCCGCCCTGCTTCGGTACGACGCCGTCCTGCTGAGCAACGTCGCGGCCGACACCCTTCCCGGACCGGCCCAGCAGGCGCTTGGGCACTGGGTCGAGGACGAGGGCGGCGGCCTGGTGTTCGTGGCCGGCGAGGCGACCTTCGGCGAGGAGGGATACCGGGACTCACCGCTCGAACGCGTGCTGCCGCTCGACTTCGAAATCGAGGAGGAGCGCAGCGAGGTCGCACTGATGATCGCGCTCGACAAGTCCTACAGCATGAAGGGTCCGAAGATGGAGCTGGCCAAGGAGGCCGCCAAGGCCGCCCTCGGCATGCTGAACGAGCAACACCGCTTCGGCCTGGTCGCCTTCGACTGGCACACCCACGAGATCGTCCCCCTGCAGTTCGTGCGCGAACAGGAGCGGCTCGCGGAGCGCGTCGACCGCATCGAGGCCAGCGCCCAGACCAATTTCTATCCAGCGCTCGAGGCCTGCCTGGATCAGCTCTCGGGCGTCCAGTCCGAGGTCAAACATGTGATTCTGGTCTCGGATGGCCGCACCTACCCGGACGAGTACGAGGGCCTGGTGCTCCGCATGCGGCAGGAAGAGATCACCGTCTCCACCGTCGCCATCGGCGTCGAGTCCGACCGCGAGTTGCTCGCGGACATCGCCGACTGGGGCGACGGCAACGCCTACACGATCGAGGATCCTTCGTCCGTGCAGAGCATCCTGATCGACGAGACGATGAACCAACTCCCCGACTCGACCCGGGAAGAAGAGATAAGGGTCGAGCAGCGCGGCCAGTCCGAAGCACTCGCGGGAGTCGACATCGCCAAAGCACCCCGGCTCTACGGCCGCATCGCCGCGGTGGCCAAGGACAGCGCGGAGGTCATTCTCGGCGCCGGGGCAGGCAACCGTGACGGAGGCGACCCGATCCTGGCCAGCCGCTACGTCGGCCTGGGCAAGACCTGGATGTTCACCTCCGACCTCCAGCCCCGCTGGGCGAGCGACTGGCTGCGCTGGCCCGAGCTGCCCCGCCTCGTCGCCCAGATCGTCCGCGACGCCGCCGACCGGCGCGCCAGCGCCGAGTGGGAACTGCGCCTCGGCCGCCGGGACGAGAGCCTCGAAGCGGAACTCAGCGTGATCGAGGACGGCGGGCGTTTCGCCAGCGACCTCTCCCCCCGGCTCGTCGTGCTCCGCGGCGAGCGCCGCCTCGAAGCGCCGATGCAGCGTACCGGCCCGGGCCTCTACCGTCTGTCGCCGGAAGAGGGTCTGCAACTCGCGCCAAGCCTCGAGCCCTACCGCGTCGAGGTCCACACCGGAGCACCGGGCGCCGAGGCCAGCGTCGGACCCGGCCGCACGATCTTCTTCCCCGCCCGCGACGAACTGCGCCCCGGCGCCCCCGACATTGCCGCCCTCGCCGAACTCGCCACCGAAACCTCTGGCCTGTTCCACGAGACCGTAACCGGCGCCGTCGCCGCCATCACCGCCTCCGGGGCCGCCACCGCGATCCGCCGCTTCGAGTTGTGGTCTCTCCTTGCCGCCGCGGCCACCCTCCTCTTCCTGGCCGAGCTCCTCCTCCGCCGCCGCCGGCGGCATGTGGCGACCGCTACGGCCACTGCAGCCCGAACCGAGAACCGACCGGCCGCATGAACGAATGCGCGCTCGCTTGACCGATGGCCAGTCGTTACCTAGGCTGAACCCATGGCGGACTTGGGTCGGATCACAATCGAGCCTGGAAAGCGCAGCGGCAAACCCTGCATCCGCGGCTTGCGCATGACGGTGTCCGACGTGCTGGACTACCTGGCGGCGGGTATGACTGAAGCGGAACTCCTCCGGGACTTTCCGGACCTGACGCGCGACGACATCCGAGCCTGCCTCGCCTTCGCCGCCGATCGCGAGCGGCGGCTAGCCGCAGCCGGCGGAAGGTGAAGCTGCTCTCAAGGCATGCTGGCCAAGTCCCAGATCCAGAAAGAGGCGCTCAACCTTCCGGTGCGGGAGCGCATCGAACTCGTGGTCGAGCTCTGGGACAGTCTGACGCCCGGCGAGATTCCGGTCCCCGAGTGGCAGCGGGACCTGATTCGTGACCGCCTGGCGGCTCTGGAGGACATCCCCCCGGAGGAGCGCTCGGTGCCTTGGGAAGCGGTCCGCCGGCGAATCTTCGCCGACAGGGCGTGAACCTTGCCGTCAGCCTGACGTCTGCCGCAGTGCAGGATCTGGCGCTCGCCGAACGGTGGTATCTCGACGAGGCTCCCCACCTGTTGGCGTCGTTCGAAGACGAGGTCGACACCGCCTTTGGCCGCATTTCGGAGGGACCTGACCTGTACCGACCGGGGCGCAGGGCTACCGGCTTCGTGAAGCAGAGGCGGCCCACACCAGCGCGCCGGCAAGACCCGAGTCGGCGCCGAGGGCGGTGGGCTCGACGCGTACGTCGTCGATCGGAAACACCCGCACGCGCTCGGCGATCTCGCGGCGTACGCCGTCGAACAGCACGTCGCCGAGGCCGGCAACGCCGCCGCCGAGCAGCACGAGCTCCGGATGGAGCGCCACGACGACGTTGGCCACAGCAATGCCGACCAGGCCGGCGATTCGCTCCAGCTCTCGCATCACCGCCTCGTCGCCGGCTCTTGCCGCCTCGCCCATCGTCTCGGCCGTGACCTGGCCGGCGTCGCCGCCGGTGAGGTCGAAGAGGAGCGGCGCCTGACCGGAGTACAGGAGCCGGACACCGGCCGCGGCGATGGCCGGACCGCTCGCCACCGCTTCGAGGCAACCCCGGTTGCCGCAACCGCATAGCGGTCCGTTGGGGTCGACGGTCTGGTGACCGAGTTCTCCCGCCGAACCGAGCGGCCCCAGCCGCAGTTGGCCGTCGACCACGACGCCGCCGCCGATTCCGGTGCCGAGCGCAAACAGCGCCATCGTCGAGGCGCCGCGACCGGCGCCGAGCGTGAACTCGCCCAGCGTGGCCGCGCGCACATCGTTCAGCAGGTGGACGCGGGTCTCCAGCCGGTCGCCAAGAATCCGCGCGACCGGCACGTTCCGCCATTGGGTCGGCAGGTTGGGCAGGAATCGCGTCTCGCCCGCCTCCACGTCGACCCAGCCCGGGCAACCGACGCCGACCGCCGCCGGTCGTTCGCCGACCTCCTGCCCCAGTTCGAGGAGGCCTTCGGCAATCCGGTCAAGCACCGGCTCCCACCCGTCATAGCCGCCGCCTTCGAGGTTCTTCCCCCCGACCACGCGGTACTCGCCCGCCGCCACGTCGACGGAACCCAGCGCCAGCCCGATGTGGGAACCCCCAAGATCGACGGCGCCGTACAACCCTTCAGCGGCCATCGCGCGTCCGTCCGTTTTCTCTTGCCGCACAAAGAAACGCGGCGCGCCCAGCGAAGTGGACGCGCCGCATATCGAAGGCTCTTCGTTGTGGGGCGGCTACTGGCCGCCGCCGGCCGCCGGCGTCACCGCGGCCGGGGCGTTGTCGGTCTCGGTGACCTGTGCGTCACCGCGATCCTCCGAGTAGTCGATGAAGCCGATCATCATCTCGTCGGTGGTCGGGCCGCCGAAGCGGATGGCGCGGGTGGTGTCGAGTTCCAGCGCCGTGAGGTCGTTCCGCTCCTCCGTGTTGACGTAGGTCATCAGCACGTCGACGCGGGTTCCGGCCGGAAGCTGCTTCGGCTCCTTGTAGGTGTAGTTCGCCTGCCAGTTCCAGTCGTAGACCGGAACGTCGAGCAGGACCTCCTCGGTGCCGTCGGGGTAGTACGCGGTGTACTTCGCGTCCAGACCGCGCAGATGGGAGTGCGGCAGGTAGCCGTAGATCGTGGCCGGGTACTCGAAGACCTTGGAGGCGCCGATCACCCAGTTCTCATGGCCGGGCGGGATCTCGAAGTCGCTGTTGCCGACGCCTTCCCACTTGACGATGCGGTCGATCTTCGCGTCCTTGGGATGGAACTTGAAGGCCATCTGGGAGCGGTCCCAGACGCCGGTGTCCATGCCCGGCTCCTTGTTGTAGTGCATCGAGAAGTAGAGCTGGGTGCCCGGCACCAGCAGACGGCCGGCGCCGTCAGGAAGCTGGAACGGCTCGGTGCCGGGAGCGATGCCGCCGATCAGGCCCGCAGCGCCGGGCGTCTCGGTCTCGGCAGCAACCCGGGAACCGACGACGTGGTGAACCACGCCGCTGCCGGGCCGGAACTCGATGGCCTTGATCCAGCGCGCTTCGGGCAGCATCTCATCCGTGATCATCTCGGCCTTGAGGCTGATGTTCACATCCTTCACGTCGTCGTCGACCCAGAACGGCTCGGCCAGATCGAGCACCAGGTCCGGTTCGCCGATCAGCCATCCGCTCGGCCACTCGATCGGTTCCGGCGCGTTCACCGGATCGCCGCGGCGGGCGCCCGTGCTGGCCCAACTGACGATCGTGTCGATCTCTTCCCCGCTCAGAACACGCTCGTTCGTGAACTGCCCGTGGGTCTCCTCGCTTGCGAACCAGGGCGGCATCCGCTTCGCCTCCACCTGACGGGCGATGCTCCGGGCCCAGGGCCGCGCCTCCTCGAAGGTGGTCAGCGCCATCGGCGCAATCATGCCGCCGTAGGCAACGCCCTCGGGACGGTGGCAACCCTGGCAGGAGCGCTGCAGGATCGGCTCGACATCCTCATGGAACGTAACCGCGTCCTTCGAGCGGTCGACTTCGTTGGGGCCGGCGGCGAATGCCGGTGCGACAGCGACAAGCAGCACGGCGACAAGAGCGTAGAAGCGCCAACGGTTGGGAATCACGAGGTTGGAGATCACGAGCATCCTCCCGGGTCCAGGGTTGCTGGTTGGTGGTTCAGAATCTTTCGTGAATGTACCACGTCGGGGCGGGCCGGTTCAAATCGGGACGGCTGCCGCGGCTGGACGACCGGAGGCCGGCGCTTCGCGCCGGATGCGGGCAGGATGCCCGCGTTCCCAGGTCAGATCTTTCTGGCGCGCTACTCCGCGGCCGGCACTACCGTCTCCAGCCGGTCGATCGCATGGACCGGCGCGCCTTCGCCCTTCATCAGCGGGGCAACAGCCCGCAGCACAAGCCGCTGACGGGCCAGCCGTCCCTGGCCGGCGAAGGCGGCGGACTCCACCCGCAGGCTGAAGTGGCTGCCCTCGCCCATCACCTCGATCCGGGCGCCCGGCAGCGCCGCCGCCACCGCCTCCCGGATGCGCTCCGCCGTCTCCTGTGCCGACGGCTGAGCCGAAATCTCCATTCCAGGCGACGTTCCGTTCAAACGCCGAACGATCAGCCGGCGGCGCGGGCGGCCGGGATGTCGACATCGAGGCGCTGGCCGTGCTCGCTCTCGACTACCGTGATCGAGGCGCCCTGGGCGCGCGCCGCGCTGTCCTGATCGAGCAGGAAGTACAGATCCCCGACCTGCACCCGGACCTCCGATCCCGTCGCCGGGCCGAAGCCGAGGAAGGGCTGGAACTTCGCGTCGATGCCGAAGTGAAGCTCCGCCTGCTGCTGCTGCTGGGCGTTGCGGAGGATCTGCTCCGCATCGGCGCTGATCGAGACCGCGACCTGGTCGTCGGTCAACGCGGGACGCTCCATGCCCAGCGCGTCGTGGAGCTCGCCGCTGTCGTACATCTCCTTGACGATGTCGCAGCCGCCCAGGAACTCGCCGCCGACGTAGAGCTGGGGGATCGTCGGCCAGTCGGAGAACTCCTTGACGCCGTCGCGAACCTCCGCGTCCGACAGGACATCGAATGTCTGGTACTCGGGGAGCAGGCGATTCAGCACCTGCACGACTTGAGCCGAAAATCCGCATTGCGGAGCGACCGGGTTGCCCTTCATGAACAGGACACACGGAGAGGAGTCGACGATGCCCCGGATGCGGGACTCGAGTTCGGGAGTAATCGACATGCTGTTGGACCTCTCGGAAGGCGACTGAGGCCGGGAAAGCTGTCGCCGACACTACCAGCCCGAACGGGCATTGAGGAACGGCGCCTCCGCCGGCCGAAATCAGGGCAGGTCGAGCGCCGGGTTGCGGTCGAAGAAGTCGAAACGGACGCACGCCGAACCGAACCTCGCGGCGCCGCCAGGACACTGCCCTGAACGCTACTGATCCTCCGTCTCCGCGCCGAAGGCGGTGCTCTTGAACTCTCCTCCCTCGGCCCATCTCTCCCAGATGGGCCTGTTGTCGGTCGCGTTGACAAGCCACCGGTCGCCGTACTTCTTGACCATGTAGAACTGCTCCATGATCGCCTGCCGGCGGGGCCGGAAGTCGATGAAGATGCCCCGGATGACCGCCGTCTCGCCGAGCCACTCGACGTACATCGACTCGGAGTCGAACCCGAGCGGAGAACCGATCCGCCCGATCCGGTCGAAGATGTTCCGGTACATGACGACCCAGTCCGCCTTCGTCTGGCCGGAGTAGTCGCTGAAGTCCTCGGCCCAGTAGCTCAGGTGCTCCTCGACCTGCTCCCAGCTCGTCGCTTCCTTCTGCGTGTCGAGCAGCCTGTTGACGGCCTCGAGCGCCGCCGCCTCGTCTTCCGGCGTCGGCGTCCATGCGTCCGCGACGACCGCGTCTGCCGGGCTGTCCGGAGCCTCCGTGACCTGGTCCGCCGCGATCTCGAATACGGCGAGATGAGCCTCGTCCTTGACGTACATCCGCGACCCGGCGACCGTCAGATGGGTGAAGACTGGAGTGTCGGCGACCTCCCATGAGGCGAGCTCCTGGTATTCGGAGGGATCCGCCGCGAGCACCTTGATCTCGCCGTTGTCCGTGAGCACCAGGAGCCGGTCCTCGCCGACGACGACGAAGGCCGCGTACCGCGCCGCCTGAGGCGGACCCTGCCAGCACTGCTCGCCGGTCCGGATGTCGACGCAGACCATCGTTCCGAGCCTCTTGTGCGAACGGAAGTAGACGTAGTCGCCTACCAGCACCGGCGAGTCCATGTACATCTCGTGCCGCTTCGTCGCCCAGACGCTGTCGACGTCCCAGAGCTCGTCGCTGCCGCTCGGCTCGAAATCGAGCAGCGCGTTTCCCCAGTGGTAGCCACCGATCAGAACCTTGCCGTCGTACAGGACCGGGGTCGGGATGTTCTGCTCCATGAAGATCCGCATTTCCTTCTTCCACAGCGTCTTGCCGTCGCTGGCGCGAATCCCGACCACGTGGTTCTGGGTCGTGGTGACGATCTGCCGGACCCCCTCGATCGTGAACGCCATCGGCGAGGCGTAGCCCGGCGGAAAGTACTCGCTGCGCCATACCTCTTCACCGGTGCGCCGGTTGTAGGCCACCAGCTCTCCCAGGCTCTCGAGAGACGGATCCGGCCAGGTCTGCCCGATCGGCACGATGACCAGGTCGCCCTCGACCAGGGGCGAAGCGCTGGTGCCGCACTCGGGGTACGGCTGCTTGTAGATGTCGTTGTAGTTCTTGTCCCAACGCACGTCGCCCTGCTCCGTGTCGATGGCGTGCAACCTCTCGGTGACGCCGAAGGTGTAGAGCGTGTCCCCGACGGCGGTCAGCGTCGACTTGGGGCCGGGGCCCCACGCCGAAGCGTGATTCACCTCCACGTAGGGAACCGGGTACCCGTAGCGCCAGAGCTCCTCGCCCGTCTCCGGGTCGAGCGCCAGAACAACTTCATCCTCGCCCTGTCGCACATGGATGTACAGCCGTCCCTGGTGGAGGATCGGCGCCGACTGCCCGAGGCCCACCTCCACCTTCCACACCTGGTGCAGAGAGGCCGGCAGCGGGCCCTGAAGCGCCGCGGCAAGGCTCTCGTTGCCGGCCACGGGCGCATATCCATCCCTGGCCGGGCCTCGCCACTGGGGCCAGTCACCTTCCGCGGCATGGGCCGGCGCGGACCACGAAGCCGCCAGCAGCACCAGGCACAAGAACGGCTTCCACGCCCCGGACCTCGAGGGACTCCAACCAAGGATGCGGGTTTCCCGAGCGACTTTCCTTGTACGCGTCACGATGATCTCCCCTTTTGGACGAAGTGAACGGCTACACGCGGACTCCCGGCCGCGCAGACCTTAGAAGTCGAAGCTCAGCCGCAGCATCAGCCGGCGCGGATACTGGTAGATGGTAGGAACGAGATTGCCGTCCCTGAACGCAGTGCCCTGCCAGTAGTCCCAGCCGTCGTCGTTCAGGGCATTCAGGACCTGCAGGTCGATACCGAGCGAGACGTCATTCCCGAGCGAGAAGGAACGCCCGATCCCGAGGTCGAGGAGCTTGTTGCCCGGCATCCGCCGACCATCTTCACGCGGGGTCAACCCGACATCGACTCTCCCCTGGGCCAATTGCACCCGCTGGAACAGGGCGTACGGCCGCCCGTCCTGGACCTTCAACACGCCCGTTCCCCGGAGCTTCCAGGGCAGGTCGACCTGCCCCTGGGCGGCGAAGACCCAAGTCCGGTCCGCCTGCAGCAACCCTTCCGCGTTGATATGGAGGTTCGGATCCGCGCCCTCCAGACCGCCGAAGATGGGCTCGGCCTGGCGCTGGTCGCGGTGCCGTGAAGTCCGCCCCTCCGACTTCGACCAGCCAAGCGACATGTTGAGCCCCCATCTGCCGACCTTCCGCTTGGTCAGGCTGACGAAGATCCCCTGGTAGTCCTGGTAGTACCTCGCATCGGGCGGCGCGTTCGCACCCGGTCCCGGGCTGTTGCCCTTGCGGCGCGTCGGCTCCTCGATGACGCTGTAGAGCGTCATCGTCTCGCCCGTCTCCGGATTGACATAGGGCACCTCCTCGTAGACGCCGTCGTCGAGGATCTGCCAGCCGATCAGGTTCTTCCCCTCCTTGATGACGACCTCGGCGCCGAGCGTGAGCGTTTCGCTGAGTTGCTGCTCATAGCCGAGCGCGTACTGGTCGTACTCGGGCGCCTTCATGTTCGGGTCCGGTTCGATGAGGCTTTCGTCAGAAACGCTGCGGTAGACGTAGAACGGTCCGTTCCGGGAGTAGCTGAAGGCGTACACGGAAGGCGGCCGGTCGGGATGGGGGCCGTTCCACATCGAGGTGGTGTTCGCCTCGAAGTACTTCCCGTACGATGCCCGGAGCACGCCCTGCCGAGCCCCTTCGCCGACCTGGCGGGCGATCCCCAACCGCGGCGAGATGTTCTCCCAGTCGACCAGGTCGTCGTAGGCGGGGTAGAACTCGCCGCTGGTCACCGCGTTCCCCTTGCCCCCGCCGTGCGACAGAAGCACCTCGTACGGTGGAATGCCGCCGTTGTCCTTGTCGTAGCGCACACCCAGGTTCAGCGTCGTCTTCCCGCCCAGGTTCCACGAGTCGTCCACGAACAGCCCGAGGGACGTCGAGTCGCTGCCGTAGTAGTGCTGCTGCCGGGTGTAGCGCCAGTAGAAGGTCTCGGAGAACTTCGCGTAGTAGAGACCGCCCGAGCCAGGGTAGAGCTGGGGCGTCTTGGTCGTGGCGTCCGTGAACTGGACGCCGAACTTGAACTCGTGGCTGCCGGCGAGGTCGTCCGCGAAGTGGGTCAGCTTGGCGCTTGAACGCACCATCTTGGGGCCGTAGTCGTACGGATATCGCGGCCCGCCGACGGTGGTGGGGACCGGCTGCGTGTAGTCCACGAAGGGTGGGTCCGTGCTGCCGGTGACCGAGGCCACGCGGTCGTAGTTGTCGAACTCCGCTACGTTGAATTCGAAGAAGGTCCGGTTCGAGAACACGGACTGCCAGCCGATCCGCCAGGCAGGCCGGTTACCGAACTCGTGCGTCCGTGCGTCCTGGTCGCGGAACGGATCCGAAGCCTGCTGCCAGTCGTAGTCCTCGTACTGGGCGCCCAGCGTCAGGGTGTTCGACGGGTTGAAGGTCCAGTCGAGCTTCAGGGCGGAGCGCTCCCAGAGGTCCGGGCGGACGAACTCCCGAATCGAGCCCGGCTCCCCGAGCGCGTCCTCCTTGTACTCAAGCGACAGGAAATACCACAGCTTGTCCGGGCTGAACGCGCCGCCCAGCGACAGGGTGTAGTTGTTGAACTTGTCCCGGTAGAAGCCGGTCTCGTCGCCGGACAGTCCCGGGCTCTTCGGGCCCTCGGCGGTGGTCGAGTCGAACTGGCCGTAGTAGTTCAGGCGGCCGTCGAACTCGTTCGTCCCGGACTTCGTGACCACGTTGATGGCCGCTCCTGACATGCCGCCATACTCCGCCGGCGCCGCTACGCCGAGCACCTGGATCTCGGAGATCGTGTCCGGGTTGATCCACCACCAGACGCCGCCATAGTCGTGCATGGAGGAGTTGAGCCCGTCCATGTTCCAGGCGTTCGCCACCGGGCTGCTGCCGTAGGCAATGTAGCGCCAGTCGCCGTAGGTCTGGTCCCGCCCCTGCATCGTGACGCCCTTGGCCATGCCCGCGTAGTCCTGGAAGCTGCGCTTCGTCGGCAGGTCGTCGATGAAGTCCTCCGTGAAGTGGGTGCTGATCACGTTGCTCGTCACGTCCAGGATCGGGCGTTCCGAGGTCACCGTGATCTCCTCCGTGGTCGCGGCGAGCTGGAGCACCATGTGCACCGAGCTGGTCTGGGAGATCGAGATGCGAACATCCTCGACCGTCTCGTCCTCGAAGCCGTCGAGCGTTCCGGTGACCGAGATCGCGCCCGGATTGAGCGCGCTGACGAGGAACTCGCCGTTCACGCCCGTCGTCGTCGAGCGGTCGCCGCGCACCAGCGGCCCCTCGACTTCGATCATCACACCGGGCAGCGGGTCGCCGTTCGCGTCCCGGACCTCGCCCCGGACCGTGCCGACATTCTGGGCCAGAGCAGGCCCCGCGATCACCACCAGGAGCAGAGAAACAAGCACCGCCAGACGCATCTTCGACATGGTCTCCTCCGGTTTCCGTTGAAGAACGAGTAGCGATACTCTGACCGATCGGACACCGTTTGATCTAGAGCAAAACCTTAGAAAACCTTAAGGTTTATGAGCGCCCGTTTTCCAACCCATCCCCGCGCCAGGACCAGCCGCCCTCCCAGGGCCTCCGACCACCGGCTGGCTCTATTCGTCATCACGCTGGCACTCGGTGCGCCGGCGGCCGGTCAGGTCGATGCCGATCTCACCGAGCGCCCCTCGATCGGGGCGCTCGCAATCGACCAGCCGATCGTCGTCGACGGTCAACTCGACGAGCCTGCCTGGGGACGCGCCGAAGTCGGCACGAACTTCCGGCAACGTGAGCCCCGCGAAGGAGCGCCGGCTTCCGAGCGGACCGAATTCTCCATCGCCTACACCCCCACGACGCTTTACGTGGCGCTGCGCGCGTTCGATGGGGCGCCCGGAAGGATCATCGCCAAGGAGATGGAGCGCGATGCGGAGCTCGCCTCCGATGACTCCTTCGTTCTGGTGTTCGACACGTTTCTGGACGGCCGCAACTCCTTCGCCTTCGCCACCAACCCGAACGGCGCTCGTCACGATGCACTGATCACCGACGAGGGGCGCGACGTGAACAAGGAGTGGGACGGTGTGTGGTCGGTCAAGGCGCGACGAACGACCGATGGCTGGACGGCGGAGATCGGCATTCCCTTCGCGACCCTGCGCTTCGATCCGGCTCTCGACCGCTGGGGTCTCAACGTGCAGCGACTCATCCGCCGCAAGAGCGAGGAAGTGAACTGGGCGTACCTGCCGCGTTCCGCGTTGCCGATCACCACCTCGGGCGTGTCCCACGAAGCGGCCTACCGGGTTTCCCTGGCAGGCACCCTGACGGGGCTCGCCGGTCTTCGGCGCTCGCGCAGCCTCGACGTCAAGCCCTACGTGATCGGTTCCGCCTCGGAAGCGCCTCCGACCCGTACCTCGGCGACCGACCTCGACGGCGGACTCGACATCAAGTGGGGACTCAGCAAGTCGGTGGCGCTCGATCTCACCTACAACACCGACTTCGCCGAGGTCGAGGTCGACGATCTGCAGGTCAACCTGACCCGGTTCTCCCTTTTCTTTCCTGAGAAGCGGGACTTCTTTCTCGAGAACGCGGGCATCTTCGAGTTCGGCCCCCCCCAGAGAGTGCCGTGGCTACCCGCCCTGATGAAGGCCTTCTTCTCCCGCCGCATCGGGCTCGACGGCGGCGAGACGGTGCCGATAGAGGCGGGGGGCCGCCTGACCGGCCGGCTCGGCGAATGGAACTTCGGCGTCCTCGGGCTCGGCACGGGAGCGACCGACCTCGGGGGCCGAGACGCGGCGCAAACCGGATTCGCCGTCGCGCGGGTGAAGCGCAACATCGGCGAGCGCTCCAGCGTGGGCGCCATCTTCACGCAGCGCGATCCCGCCGCGGCAGGAGCGGAGAACCTCTACGGCTTCGACATCGAGATCAAACCGACCCAACTCCTCCAGCTCAACGGCTACTGGAGCCGCAGCGAGCGGCCGGGCGTCGAAGGCGACGATGCTGCCTTCGGCGCCGGTGTCGGATACCAGGGCTCCACGCTCACGACGTCAGTGGACTTCATCGAGTCGCAGCAGAACTTCGATCCGGGCGTGGGCTTTCTGCTGCGCGAGAACTTCCGCCTCTTCAACCCCCGCTTCATCTGGCAGCCGCGGATCGAACGAGGCGGCATCCGCTCCTGGTATGCCGAGGGCGCTTACCGCCGTTTCGAACGCTCGAGCGACGGACGTCTGGAGAGCGAGGAGATCATCGTGTATCCCCTCGGCATGGTCCTCAAGAGCAACGACTTCATGGAATTCGGCGTCCTTCGCACCAGGGAGCGGTTGTTTGCGCCGTTCGAGATCTACCCTGGCGTCGTGATCCCGCCGGGTCTGTTCGAGTTCGACGGCTGGGAACTGCTGATGCTGACCGATGCATCACGGTCGGTGACCTTGCGAAGCTTCAACAACTGGGGCGAATTCTACCAGGGCGACTGGGTTTCCCTCCGGCAGACGGTCGGTCTTCGCCTGTCACGCCTCGTTCGCACCTCCACCACCTGGACGCACCACGATGTCGAGCTGCCGCAGGGCGCCTTCGAGATCAATCTCTGGAGCCAGGGCGTCGACCTCTCGTTCACCCCCGATCTGCGGCTGAACATGATCGCCCAGTACAACGACGCCGCCGAGGATCTCGGCGTCAACATCCGCTTTCACTGGATCTACCGACCCGGCGCCGACATCTTCCTCGTCTACAACGAGAACTGGACGGCGCCGTCGCTCTCGGAACGACGCACGGAGGGCCGGCAGCTCATCCTCAAGGCCACCTGGCTCTGGCAGCGGTGACGCCGCCGCACGCTGGGCCCCACATCGATCATCCCGACCCCTGCGCCTGGATTTCCCGGCCGGACCGCACCGCCTCCATCGCCTCCCCGGTCCGGCCGAGGCGACTGAGAATGTCGGCCAGGACGAAGTAGCCGAGGGCGCCGGCCTGGTGCGTTTCGTCGTGCTCGAGACCCGCGCGCACCAGCTCCTCGGCCCGCTTCAGATCGCCGCCCCGGTCCATCAGCAGCTTCGCCAGCAGGTAGTGGCCCTCGATGAACTCCGGGTTCGCGTCGACGGCGGCCTGCCACAGCTCCTCCTGCTCTACCGCGTCTCCCTCGCGGCCCAGCAGCCGGCCGAGATTGAACAGGGTCTTGTGGTGCCACGGCATCCGGGCCAGCGCTTCCTTGTAGCGCTCGATCGCCCTCGCCGACTCGCCACGCTCCTCGTACAGCACCGCCAGATTGAAGTGCGGCGGCACCGGGCGGTCGTTCACCTGGATGGCGCGTTCGAAGGCGCCCTCGGCCTCGTCGACCCGTCCCGCAAGCGTGAGCAGTTCGCCGTGCTGGTTGTGGACCAATGCCGGGGCGTGCTCGTAGCGGGCCGCGGACTCGACGACTTCCAGGGCCTCTGCCGGGCGGCCCAGATCGACCAGGATCTCGGTGGAAGCGATTGCCGCCTTGCTGTCGTGCGGCGCCAGGCCGCGAAGCCGCTCGTAGCCGGCCAGAGCGTCCTCCGGTCTGTCGAGCCACAGGTACGAATCGGCCAGACCCAGCAGCGATGCCTGGTGATCCGGGTTGCGGGCCAGAGCGGTCCGGAAGTACTCGATCGCGGCCGGATAGTCGCCCTCGCGCTGGTGGATGTTGCCGAGCATCTGCTGGGCATCGACCACTCCGGGATCCAGTTCGATGGCCTCCAGCAGCCGCTCACGGGCGGCCGCCGTCTCGCCCTTTCCGATGTCGTTCTGAGCGAGCATGATCGCCCGGTGGACCGCGATCTTGTCCTTGGGATCGGCGAGACCGGAGAGGTCCTCAGGCGTCTCCGCGCGGCTGCCGCTGCCAGCCAGGTACCCAAGCGCCTGGAGCTGCGCCAGAGTTTCCTGATCCAGGTCCGGCCGCGCCGCTTCGCCGACGCCGGTCCCCTCGAACCCGCTGAGCATCAGAAGCAGCCGATTGCGGAGTTCCCGCGCCTCGACGCGGGCGCCGCGCACGATGTTCTCCATCTCGTCTGGATCGTCTGTCAGGCGATAGAGCTCGGGTTCCGGCGCGTCGATGAACTTCATCGCACCGGTGTGAATGGCGCGCAGGGGCGCCCAGTCATAGTGGTACAGCGAGTAGTAGGACTCGCTGTAGGCGACCCGGTCGCCGTCGTCCAGACCGAGCAGGAGCGGGACCAGGCTGCGCCCGCTCTGCCGCGAATCAACCGGCGGCGACGGCAGCCCGAGCGCGTCCAGAATGGTGGGACGCAGATCGACGTGGCTCACCGCCGCGTCCACTCTCCGGCCGCCGAGACGGCCTTCCGGCAGCCGCACGATCAGCGGCACCCGGACGGTGCTGTCGTACACGAAGAAGCCGTGGAAGAACTCGCCGTGGTCGCCCAGACCCTCGCCGTGATCGCCCGTGACCACCAGGAGAGTCCGGTCTAGCAGGTTCCTGCCCTCGAGCATCTCGCGCAGCCTGCCGACCAGACTGTCCGTATAGGCGACCTCCGCGTCGTAAGGCCGCTTCGGATAACGCGCCGCGAACGGCTCCGGCGCCTCGTAGGGATCGTGCGGCTCGAAGAGATGAAGCCACAGGAAGAAGGGAGAACCCGCTACGTCGTCGAGCCAGGCCTCCGCCTGGTCGATCGTCTCCGTTCCCTCGCGCTGAACGGAGGCGATGTTCAGCGTGCCCATGGCCTGGATCCGGAAGTCGTCGTAGTAGCGGTCGAAGCCACGGTCGATCCCCCATCGACCGTCGAGGACAAAGGCGCTGACGAAGCCTCCGGTGCGCCTGCCGGCGGCGGCCATGTCCTCAGCCAGGGTGGGCAGCCGTTCGTCGAGGGCGTAGCCGACGTTCTCCCGCACGCCGTGAACCGGCGGGTAGGCGCCGGTCATGATCGAACTGTGCGCGGGCAGCGTGAAGGGAACCGTGGTGACCGCGTTCTCGAAGAGAATCCCCTCGCCGGCCAGGCGGTCGAGATGCGGCGTCTCGATATCCCCGTAGCCGTAGCAGCCGAGCCGGTCGGCGCGGAGGGTGTCGATCGTGATCAGCACGACGTTCCAGTCGCTCGGCGCCAGATCGCCCACCGCCTCACTCCATGCCGCTTCGGTGGACGGTGGGGCCGGAGGTTCGGTCGGGGGCGCTACGGAAGCTCCCTCGCGCCGGCACGCGAGCGAGAGCGCGATCGAAACCACGACGATCACGCTGAAGAAAAATCGACTCTGCCGCAACCTCCACCTTCGCTGTGTCTTTTTGACCACTCTGTGTTTTCTTGACCGCGCTGTGTACCTTGACCCTGAAGGGGCCGCTCTGTATGCTGCACAGTAATCCTAACGGCTGCCGCAAGCGTCCTGCGTTGCCAAACGAAGGCTTATCCACACGTCTCCCGCAACGGACTGCGCCCCCACTCGGTTTCTTGCCGCTGTTGGAAGTTTCTTAGGTTTTCCTAAGAAAGATTGGGAGATGAGGTTCCGCAACACGGAGAACAGAATGTTGTCTATCCAGCCTGTCCGAAGAAACCCGATCCTGGCCCTCAGCGTGCTTACGGTGGGCGTTGCCTTCCTGGCCTGCGCTCCGGCCGAAGAAGAGGCGGAAGCCCCAGCCGAGGAACCGGCCGTGCGGGAAGTGCCGGCGCCGGTCGGAGAGATCGTCGTCATCAAGGGAGACGCCCGTGAGTTCCACGAACTCACACCCGGCAACACGGCCCTCATGACGGCGTCGGACGTCGGCGACCCCACCGCGATGGGTTCGGTGGCTGGAAGCACGACCACCGCGCACGTCATCGCGCACTGGGAGAATTATCTGCTCGAGAACTGGACGTACACCTACGATGAGTACATCTACGGGCTCGAAGGCGGCGTCCTCACGATCGAGACGGAGGACGGGGTGTTCGAGATCGGCCCGGGCGACGGTCTGTGGATACCGAAGGGCACAGTCGCGAAGAGGTTAGAGGCCGGCGAGAGGGCGACGAACGTCATCGGCGTCTACCCCGTCGACTGGACACCCGCCGACGAGAACTGGTCGATGGAAGGCGAACCGGCGCCGGTGTCATTCGTCGCGGCAGCCGACCGCCAGATCGTCCAATACCGGCCGGGCATCAGCACCGGCTCCGATGTCGGCCCCGCAAGCGCGCCAGGTGTGGTGGCCGTCAGCGATACCCTGCACTGTGCGCTCACGGTGCTGGAGAACTTCGACACTCAGGAACAGCGCCCGATGATGTTCGACGAGTACCTCTACAACCTCGAGGGACACCTCACGATCCTCTCCGGCGAGAACAGCCACGAAGTCGGTCCGGGCGACGCCATCTGGCTGCCGAAGGGCGCGATGGTGCAGTACAAGTCCGAGCAGTCAACGCTCATGGCGATGATCTACCCCGCCAACTGGCAGGAGCAGATGGCCGCCGCGCAGGCGGCCGCGGAGGCCGAGGAAGCCGAGGAAGCCGAGTAGAGACATCATCCGCCGAACCGCGAACACCCGAGGCGAAAGCGGCCTCAGGGGAAATCTGCCTAGAATGAGCGCCGCGTGCAGGACCGCTGCCCGCTTCCCAATACCTTTCTGGCAAGGAGCCGAGATGAGGAACCGCCTTCAGTCCTGTTCAATCCTGCTCGCCTTGGCGCTGGCCGCCACCTCGCTGCAGGCCGAGGAGTGGACCTCCTGGCGCGGCCCGTACCAGAACGGCTATTCGCCTCAGACCGGTCTGATCGACACCTGGCGCCCGGAGGGTGAGAACCTGATCTGGCGCCAGGATTTCATCGCCCGCTCGACGCCGGTCGTGATGGGCGGCCGCGTGTTCGTCAACGGACGCGCCGGCTCGGGAATCCACGAGCAGGCCGTCATCGGCGCATTCGACGCCGGGACCGGCGAGCCGCTCTGGGAACGCCGGTACAACCTGTACCTGACCACGGTTGCCCTGAACCGGGTCGGCTGGGCCTCCCTCACCGGCGATCCGGAGACCGGCTACACCTACGCCCAGTTGGTCAGCGGTCTCTTCCTCTGCCATGACCGCGACGGCAATCTGGTCTGGTCGCGCTCCCTCAAGGAAGAGCATGGCCGCTTCGAGGGCTACGGCGGCAGGACCGCATCTCCGGTGATCGACGAGGACCTGATCATCGTCAACATGAACAACGGGAGCTGGGGGAACCAGGGCCCACCCCGCCACCGCTACTACGCGTTCGACAAGCGCACCGGCGCAGTGCAGTGGATGTCCACGCCGGGGGGCACGATCCACGACCGGAACACCCAGTCGGTCCCGATCGTGACCGTGATCAACGGTCAGAGACTCTTGATCACCGGCAACGCGGACGGGCACATCTACGCCCTCCACGCGCGCACCGGCAAGAAGGTGTGGGAGTTCAACCTTTCGAAACGCGGCATCAACTCCTCGCCCGTGGTCGACGACCAGGGCAGAGTGTTCATCTCGCACAGCGAGGAGAACGTCGACGAAGGCGCGCTCGGGCGCGTCATCGCGATCGACGGCACCGGCAGCGGCGACATCACGACGACCCACGAGCTGTGGCGGTGGAACCGAAACAAGGCGGGTTTTCCGTCGCCGGCGCTTCACGACGGCCGTCTCTACATCGTGAACAACTCCGGGAACATGGCCGCGGTCGATACGGAAACGGGGGAAGTCCACTGGGAACTGAGCATCGGAACGGTCGGCAAGGCGTCGCCGGTGTGGGCCGACGGCAAGATCTACGCCGGTGAGACGAACGGCCACTTCGCGATCATCCGGCCGGGAGACACGAGCGCCGAGATCCTGAGCCGGCACCAACTGAAGGTCCCGGACGGCCGATACGCGGAGCTGTACGGCTCCGCGGCGATCGCCTACGGACGGATCTACTTCACGACCGAGGAGGGCGTCTACTGCCTCGGCGACAAGGACGCGCCGTTCGAGGTCACGGCTTCTCCACTTCCCAGCCGGGGAGACGAAGGCGAACCGGAGGGACCGCCGGCGACCCTGCTCGTCGTTCCCGCCGAGATCAGGGCCAATCCGGGCGAGAGTCACGACTTCGAGGTGTTCGCCTACGACGCCCTCGGCCGGCCGTTGGGCGCCGTCGAAGCCGACTGGTCGCTCAAGGGGCTCGAGGCGGAGCTTGCCGACAACAGCCTTCGCTTCGCCGACGACTCGAGCTTTCAGGCCGGCGCCCTGGTGGCGACCAGCGGCGACCTCACTGCCGAAGCCCGCATCCGCGTCTTCCCGCCCCTACCCTGGACCGAGGACTTCTCCGGCGGCAAGCGCGGCTACTGGATCGGTGGCGGCCGCTACGACATCGCCGAGGAAGACGGCAACAGCATCCTGGTCAAGCCGGTCGCGGAGCGGGGATTGTTGCGCTCGCCAGTTCTTCTCGGCCCGCCCTCACTGGGGAACTACACGATCCAGGCTGACGTGCGCAACTCCCAGAAGGGACGGCGCCGCTCCGATTCGGGCTTGATCAACAGCGGCTACATCCTCGACATGATGGGCATCCACCAGCGCCTTCAGATCCGCTCCTGGTCAGCCGAACTACGGGTCGAGAACAAGGTCGACTACGAGTTCGAGATGGATCGCTGGTACACGATGAAGCTGCAGGTGGAAACAGGCGAAGACACGGCGACGATCCGCGGCAAGGTGTGGCCCCGCGACACCGAAGAGCCCGCCGACTGGACAATCACGGCAGAGGATCCCCACCCGATCCGAAACGGCTCTCCCGGCATTCTCGGCTACTCGCCGTCGGTAGTGTCCTACGACAACGTCCTGATCACCAGCAACTGACTGCCCGAAGTTCGAAGGCTCGGATAGCTATAGAGGGCGAGACGAATCCACTGAAACCGAGGAGCAGAGCATGAAAAAGGGGTGCGTAGTAGCAGCGTTCCTGATCTCGACCGGCGCCGCTGCGGCGCTGGCGGAAGACCCGCCGGCCATGTTCGGCTTGACCCCTTCGCGCAACATGGTGTCCTCCGAGACCGGCGTCCCGACGGACTGGGACATCCTGTCCGGCAGGAACATCAAGTGGAAGCAGAAGCTCGGTTCCCAGACCTACGCCGGCCCGATCATCTACGACGGCAAGGTCTTCGTCGGCACGAACAACGAGGGTGAGCGCAGACCGGGCATCGTCGGCGACAAGGGCATCCTGATCGCCTTCCGCGAGAGCGACGGCGAGCTTCTCTGGCAGGCCACTCACGACAAGCTCCCCGCCGGACGGGTGAACGACTGGCCGCTTCAGGGCATCTGCTCGACGCCCTACATCGAGGGCGACCTCGCCTACTACGTCACCAACCGGGCGGAGTTCGTCGCCGTCGATGTCGACGGCTTCGCGGACGGCAACGACGGCCTCCAGAACGAGCAGTACGGCGACGAGCTCGACGCCGACATCGTGTGGTCCTTCGACATGATCGCCGAGCTGGACGTCTTCCCCCACAATCTCGCCGCGGGTTCGCCCCTGGTGGTCGGCGACGTCGTCGTCGCGACCACAGGTCAGGGCGTCGACGAAGGTCACATCAACATCCCGTCGCCGCTGGGACCGAGCTTCGTGGCGCTCAACAAGCACACGGGCGAACTGGTGTGGGAAAGCGCTCACCCGCGCGAGAAAATCCTCCATGGGACCTGGTCCAACCCGGCAGCCGGAGTCGCCGGCGGCCGCGAGCAGATCGTCATCCCGGGCGGCGAGGGGGTGGTCTACTCGTTCGCGCCGGACACCGGCGAGTTGATCTGGACCTTCGACGCGAACCCGAAGGAGTCGGTGTGGGAGCTCGGCGGCAAGGGCACCCGAAACAACATCATCTCGACGCCGGTCTTCCACGACGACGTCGTCTACATCGGCGTCGGCCAGGATCCCGAGCATGGAGAGGGGCCCGGGCACTTCTTCAAGATCGACGCCTCCGGGACCGGAGACATCGGCGAGACAGGTGAGGTCTGGCATGTCGGCGGCGAGAACTTCCACCGCACGATGTCCACGGCCTCCGTTCACGAGGGGTTGGTCTACATCGCGGACCTCTCGGGGCACGTCTACTGCTTCGACGAGGAGACCGGCGAGCTCCTGTGGATGCACCACACCTATGCGGCGATCTGGGGTTCGACCTTCGTTGTCGACGGCAAGATCTACATCGGCGACGAGGACGGCGAAGTCGCGATCCTCGCTACCGGTCGCGAGGAGAACCTGATCAACGAGGTGTTCATGGAGGGCGCGGTCTACACGACCCCCCTCGCCAAGGACGGCGTGCTCTACGTGGCGACCCGCTCGGAGCTGTACGCGATCGAAGAAGGGGCACAGTTGGAGGGAGGGGAGTAGAGCCGCCAAACGCGGCTTCCTTTGCGGTACGCTCCCGGATCGCAGTACGAGGGAGCGCGCGATGGAACGGAAGATCCGCATGGGCATGGTCGGCGGCGGCCAGGGCGCTTTCATCGGCGCCGTTCACCGGATGGCGGCCGGTCTCGACGGGCTGATCGAGCTGGTCTGCGGCGCCTTCAGTTCGGACCCGGAACGTTCGCGGGCCTCCGGCGCCGATCTCTTCCTGCCGCCCGACCGCTGCTACGGCGCCTACCAGGAGATGATGGAGCGCGAGGCCGCCCTGGACCCGTCCGAGCGCATGGACTTCGTCTCCATCGTCACGCCGAACCACATGCACTTTCCGGTCGCCCGGGCGGCGCTCGAAGCCGGCTTCCACGTGATGAGCGACAAGCCGATGACGAAGTCGGCGGCCGAGGCCGAGGCCCTGGTCGCAGCAGTGGAACGGACCGGCCTCGTCTTCGGCCTGACCCACAACTACACCGGCTATCCGATGGTCAAGGAGGCACGGCACCGGGTCCGTAGCGGTCAGCTCGGCAGGGTGCGCAAGATCGTCGTCGAGTATCCGCAGGGCTGGCTCGCCACCGAACTCGAAGCGGAGGGCCAGAAGCAGGCGGACTGGCGCACCGACCCGGAACGCGCCGGCATCAGTTGCTGCATCGGCGACATCGGAACGCACGCCGAGAACCTCGCCGAGGCGATCACCGGGCGCCGGATCGAATCCCTGTGCGCCGACCTGACCACGTTCGTCGACGGCCGGCCGCTGGAGGACGACGGCAACGTGCTCCTGCGCTTCGAGGGCGGCGCCCGCGGCGTCCTCTACGCATCGCAGATCTCGATCGACGAGGAGAACGCACTGGCGATCCGCGTGTACGGCGAGACCGGGGGTCTCGAGTGGCGCCAGGAAGAGCCCAATACGTTGATCCTCAAGTGGCTCGACCGGCCCCGCGAAGTGCTGCGGACGTCCGGCCAGGGCCTGTGCGACGACGCCGCCGCGCACACCAGGCTGCCGGCCGGCCACCCCGAGGGCTTCCTCGAAGCATTCGCCAACCTCTACCGGAACTTCGCCCAGACCCTCGACTGCCGCCGGCGCGGAGTCGAACCCGGCCCGACGATGCTCGACTTCCCCACCGTCCACGACGGCCTGCGCGGGATGCAGTTCATCGAGACCGTGGTCGCAAGCAGCCAGAGCGACCAGAAGTGGCTCAGGATGCCTGAGCTGACCGTGGCGCCGCACCCGAACCGCGACGGAAGCAGCAACCCGTAGGAGACGCACCGTGGCCCGACCCGTAACCCTCTTCACCGGCCAGTGGGCCGACCTGCCGATCGCCGACCTCTGCCCGCTGGCGCAAGACCTCGGATACGACGGCGTGGAACTCGCCTGCTGGGGCGACCACGTCGAGGTCGACCGCTGCGACGACGCCTACGCTGCCTCGCGGCGCGAACTGCTTGAGCAGCACGGTCTCGAACTGTTCGCGATCAGCAACCACCTGGTCGGACAGGCGGTCTGCGATCGGATCGATGCCCGGCACGAGGCGATCCTGCCGCCGCATGTCTGGGGCAACGGCGATCCCGAAGACGTCCGCAAGCGTGCCGCCGACGAGATGATCCGCACCGGCGAAGCGGCGAAGGCCCTCGGTCTCGAGGTGGTGAACGGCTTCGTCGGGAGCTCGATCTGGCACCTGATCTACTCGTTTCCGCCGGTGCCGCCGGCGATGATCGACGACGGGTTCGCCGACTTCGCCGCCCGCTGGACACCGATCCTCGACGCCTACCAGGAGCTTGGCGTGCGCTTCGGCCTGGAGGTCCATCCGACCGAGATCGCCTTCGACACCGTCAGCGCCGAGCGCGCCATCGAGGCGGTGGGCGGTCACCCGGCGTTCGGCTTCAACTACGACCCCAGCCACCTCGGCTACCAGGGCGTCGACTACGTGGACTTCATTCGCCGTTTCGGCGACCGCATCTTCCACGTCCACATCAAGGACGCCTGGTGGTCCGACGGGCCCAAGCCCTGCGGCGTGTTCGGCGGCCACACGAACTTCGGCGACCACCGCCGGTTCTGGGACTTCCGCTCGCCCGGCCGCGGCTCGGTCGACTTCGAGGAGATCGTCCGGGCGCTGAACGACATCGGCTACGACGGCCCGCTCTCCGTCGAGTGGGAGGACTCCGGAATGGACCGTGAACACGGCGCCGCCGAAGCGGCCGACTTCGTCAGGGCGCTCGATTTCGCACCCTCCGCGATCGCCTTCGACGCCGCGTTCGAGGACAACTGACAAGACGGTCCGAGGAGGAGCTCGCAGTTCGATGACCCCCGTCTTCCCCGAAGTCGAGCCGTTCTTCCCGGAGATCCAGCAGGCGATCCCCTACCACGGGCCGGACAGCCGGGACCCGCTCGCGTTCAAGTACTACGACCGCACGCGCAGGGTCGGCCGCACCACGATGGAGCGGCAACTCAAGTTCGCGGTCGCCTACTGGCACACGTTCAAGGGCGGCGGCCAGGATCCCTTCGGACCGGATCCGGTGTACGACCGCCCCTGGAACCACGCGCCGACGCCGATCGAGGTCGCCCGGCGGACGCTCGACGCCGCGTTCGAGTTCTTCACCAAGCTCGGCGTGCGCTACTACTGTTTCCACGACCGGGACATCGCGCCCGAAGGCCGCTCCGTTGCCGAGAGCAACGACTACCTGGAAGAAATCGTGCAGATGGCTCAGGTCAGGCAGCGCGAGACGGGCGTCAAGCTGCTCTGGGGAACCGCGAACCTGTTCGGCCACCCCCGCTACACCCACGGCGCGGCCACCAATCCCGATCCGCGCGTCTTCGCCCACGCGGCAGCCCAGGTCCGGCGCGCGATCGACGCCACGATCGAACTCGGCGGCACCGGCTACGTGTTCTGGGGCGGCCGTGAGGGCTACACGTCCCTGATCAACACGGACATGCGCCGCGAACGCGAGCAGATGGCCGCCTTCCTCCGGCTCGCCGTCGACTACGCGCGGCGTCAGGGCTTCGAGGGCAAGTTCTTCCTCGAGCCCAAGGCGAAAGAGCCCTCGGTCCACCAGTACGACTTCGACTGCGCGCACTGCCTGAACTTCCTGCGCGAGTTCGGCCTGATGGACGATCTTCTACTCAACGTCGAGGCGAATCACGCGACGCTCGCCACCCACTCCTTCGAGCACGAACTGGCGACCGCGGCGGGCGCCGGCATGCTCGGCAGCGTCGACATCAACCGCGGCCTGGAAGGCGTCGGCTGGGACACGGACAACTTCGCCATGAGCCTGCGCGAGTGCGTCCTCGCCCTGCTCATCATTCGCGGTCAGGGCGGCCTGCGCTGGGGCGGCCTGAACTTCGACGCCAAGGTGCGGCGCGGCTCCTTCGACACGGTCGACCTGTTCTACGCCCACATCGCGTCGATGGACGTGTTCGCGAAGGCGCTGCTGATCGTCGACCGGATCAAGCGGGACGGCGTGCTGGGCCTGACCGGCAAGCGCATCCGGCAGCGCTACGCCGGCTACCGTCGCGGCCTGGGACGCAAGCTCATGGCCGGCGAGACGACCCTCGAGGAGCTGGAGGAGTGGGCCGGCGGGCTCGGCGAACCGCCCAGGACGAGCGGCCGGCAGGAAGAGCTCGAGAGCATCCTCAACGACTACCTGTACAGCACCCACATCGAGTGAGTTCCGGTCGCCTGTACCTCGGGATCGACGTCGGCACCCAGAGCCTGACCGCGATCCTGGTCGAGGCGCCGCCGCCGGATGGCGAAGGCGAGGACCGGGCGCGCCGCATCGCCGCCCGCGCCGGCGTCCACTACGACTCGGAACTGCCGGCTTACGGCACCGTCAACGGCCAGCTCCCCAACGACGATCCGGCGATCGGGCGGGTACCGCCGTGCATGTGGCTCGAGGCCCTCGACCTGGCACTGGAACGACTGGGCGCCGACGCATGCCGGAGGGTTCACGGCGTGTCGGTATCCGGGCAGCAGCACGGCTCCGTGTACCTCCGGGCGGACGCCGACGAGGCGCTCCGGTCCCTTTCGCCCGAGCGACGTCTGGCGCAACAGGTCGAACCGCTGCTCTCGCGTGCCGAGGCGCCGATCTGGACGGACTCCTCCACCGGGCGGGAATGCGAAGAGATTCGCCGCGTACTCGGTGGCCCCGCGGCAACAGCAGAACTCACCGGCAGCGACACCTTCGAACGCTTCACGGGCCCCCAGATCCGCCGCTTCGCGCAGACCGAGCCCGAGGCGTGGCGCCGCACGGCTCACGTGTGCCTGGTCAGTTCCTTCATCACGTCGGTGCTCGCCGGCAGGCTGGTCCCGATCGACCACGGCGACGGCGCCGGCATGAACCTTCTCCACATCCGGCGGCGAGAGTGGTCACCGGTAGCCATTGCCGCCACCGCGGAAGGGCTGCACAGGCGCCTGCTGCCGTCCCAACCGCCCTGGACCGTCGTCGGTCGTGTCGCTCCCTACTTCACATCCCGGTACGGTCTCCCCGCGGACGCCCAGGTGGTCATCGGGTCCGGCGACAACCCCTGCTCCCTGGTCGGTGTCGGCACGAGAGAGCCGGGCGAGGCAGTGCTGAGCCTGGGGACGAGCGACACCTACTTCTGCCTGCTGGCCGATGTCGCCGTCGATCCGGACCAGGGCGGCCACATGTTCATCGCGCCGAGCGGGCATCCGATGAGCCTGATCTGTTTCCGCAATGGATCGCTCGCGCGCGAGGCGGTGCGGGACCGCTACGGTCTCGACTGGCAAGGCTTCGAGGACGCACTGCGGGCAACGCCGCCGGGCAACGACTTCATGATGATGCTGCCCTGGTTCGAGCCGGAGATCGTCCCGCGCGTGGCGTCGCCGCGCGTCATCAGGATGGGCGGCCTCGCGGACGCGCCCGAGCACGCTGCGCGAAACTGCCGCGCCGTCGTCGAGGGCCAGTTCCTGTCGATGCGGCTCAACTCGGAGTGGATGGCCACCCGGCCCAGTCGGATCCTGGCTACCGGCGGCGGCGCCCGCAACCGGGAGCTGCTCCAGATCGCCGCCGATGTCATGGGCTGCCGCGTCGAGGGCCACGAGGTCAGCGACGGCGCCGCCCTCGGCGCCGCCCTGCGTGCGACCGGCCGCAGACCGTACCCGCTACCGCCGGCCGCCGAACCGGGGCTCTCCGCCGCACCGCGCTCGGAAGCGGTCGCCATCTACGACCGGATGCTGCCCCGGTATGCGGAAGCTCAACGCCGCGCCACGGGTGGCGGGGAACTCGAGTGACCGGAACTACTGCAGGGCCCCGTAGAGCTCCCTGACCTTCGCCCGCACGCGGTCGCCGTTGTCCGGCCCCAGGCGCAACAGGAGCTTCTGGGCAGGGCTCAACCCCTCGAGCCCGGGATCGACGTACTCGAAGCTGATGACCCGCAACCGAAGCTCCGGCAGAGCGTCCGGGATCGGCGTCCCCAGCAGCCTCGTCACCGCAAGTTCCAGGGTGTCGCCGAACTCGTTGGGGTATCCGAGTTCGTCGTGGGCCACTTCGAACACCGGCGCCAGGCGCTCGTAGGCGCGGGCGGCGCCGGCGACATCGATCGAATCGAACACCTCGACGGCCAGGTCGTAGCGGCGAAAACTCGTCTCGGCCGGGTAGAAGCGCTGACCCCGCCGCACGACGCTGAAGCCCTCCTCGGGCCGCAGCGGCGCCAGACTGGACTGGGGCGGCTCATCGTAGGCGACGGCGCCGACCACGCGCACGAAGTTCATCGCCAATTCCTCGGGAACCAGCCAAGCAAGCCACTGAGCGTGCTGCGACAGGCCGCCCACGATGTCCCGCACCAGAGAATCGCTCTCGGACAGAACCGGAGGCGGCGGCGGTTCCGGGGCGGGTTGGTCGGCGGGCGCCGGCGTCGCGGCTGGTTCAGCGTCCGCCGGCGCCTCAACCGCCGCGGCGGCGGCGTTCGGATCCACGCGGTCTTCCGAGCGGCTGCTGAACCACCACCACATCACTGCGCCGCCGCCAAGCAGAATCAGGCCGGCGATCACGATGACGGTCATCGTCCCGGAGCGCGCCGGCGGCTCTTCCGGCGAGTCGTCGAAGTACGGGTCAGCGCTCTCCGGTTCGACCGGGGCGGGCGCCCGGCTCAGGCTCGTGGGCAGATCGAAGACCGGATCGCTCCGATCCGGCTCGTTCCCGGTCGAACCGAAGTCATCGGACCGGCCCCCCCCTGGTGGTTTGTCGTCCATACGGACAGTCTAGGTGCTTGCGTCGTAGAAGCGCAACGACGTGGGTCTGGGACGCAAGCACCTAGTGAGGTACGGGGATGGGGCCAAACGCCGAGCCTGCGAGGCGTTTGGCGGCGCCAGGAAAACCTGCGCGGCAGAAAGGACCAGACGCAAAGGACCCTGGCCCCATGGGCGCAGTGACCTCAACTGTCCGAGCCTGCGAGGCGTTTGGCGGCGCCAGGAAAACCTGCGCGGCAGAAAGGACCAGACGCAAAGGACCCTGGCCCCATGGGCGCAGTGACCTCAACTGTCCGAGCCTGCGAGGCGTTTGGCGGCGCTAACCCTGCCGGCCTGCCGACCATTCCAGGGCCCTGGCAGCGGCCGACGCGCCCGCTCTGGATCAGGCCGCCAGCGCGCGGTTCGGCCGGATGCCTCGCAGCACGTCGATGCCCTCGGTCAGACCGTCGATGGTCAGCTCGAACATCGGGTACACCTGCCGGATCAGATGGATGGTCGGAGCGTTCCAAATCCGGCGCGGCTCCGGATTGAGCCAGATCGAGTTCGGGCAGCGGTCGCGGAACTTGCGCAGCCAGTCGAGGCCGGTGACCTGGTTGCTGTGGTAGTAGTCGATCGCGCCGCCGGTATGGGTCAACTCGTAGGGACTCATCCAGGCATCGCCGACGAGGCACACGGACCAGGTGTGGTCGAGGCGCTTGAGGACCCGGGAAGTCGGTTCGCCCTTCCAGCGGCTGATGTCGGTGTACAGGTTCTCGTACACGCAGTTGTGGAAGAACTTGAACTCGAACTTCTTGAAGTGGTTCGCCTTGTGCGCAGCGGAGAACAGCCGCTCGCAGAGCAGCGTGTGCGGATCCATCGACCCGCCCACGTCGATCAGCAACAGCAGCTTGATCCGGTTGCGCTTTGGCGGCCGGAACACGAGGTCGATCTCGCCGGCGTTGCGGGCGCTGCTGTCGATCGTCTCGTCGATGTCCAGTTCCTCGGGGCCCTCGTCCTTGTCGAGCTTGCGCAGGCGGCGCAGCGCCAGCCCGATCTGCCGGGTGTCGAGGATGCGGTCCGAGCGCAGGTTGCGGAAGCGCCGGTCGGTCGCCACCTGGACCGCGGACCGGCCGCCGCCGGCGCCACCGATGCGAACTCCGGTGGGATGCTCGCCGCCGTGGCCGAAGGGAGACATGCCGCCCGTTCCGATCCAGCGATTGCCGCCGTCGTGCCGCTCCTTCTGCTCGTCGAGCAGCTCCTTGAAGCGCTCGCGCAGCTCGTCCAGATCGAGCGCTTCCAGCTTGGCGCGCTCCTCGTCGGTCAGCTCGCGCGGCAGTTCCGGCTTGGACAGCCACTCGAGCAGCTCGTCGCTGATGTCGAAGTGGTTCTCGACCCCCATGAAGAACGAAGCGAAGGCGCGATCGTAGTTGTCGAAGTCCGCCTCCCGCTTGACCATCAGGCAGCGGGCCAGGTTGTAGAAGACGTGCAGATCGGCGCGGCTGTAGCCGATCGACAGCGCCTTCATCAGGGAGAGCCACTCCGTGATCGTCACCTTCAGGCCGTAGCCTCTCAAGTGGTAGAAGAAATCGACGAACATGGCTGGGGCTGCGTTCGAGTGAGTTCGGGCGGCGGTGTGGTGCTGCGGTCTGACCCTAGTTCACCCGGCCGCGGCGGTGCGCCGCCATGACGGCCTCCAGGTCGTTCTCCCGCTTCATCAGCACGCCCAGGAAGGGTAACTCACTCTCGATCACGTCCGTGCCCACGCCGCCGCGGCGCAGCGCGGCGATCCAGTCGATCAGCTCGCTGGTCGACGGCTTCTTGCGGATCTCGGGAAGATCGCGCAACCAGTAGAACCGCAGCAGGACCTGCTGCAGCAGGTCGGCCTCCACGTCCGGGTGATGCACCCGGATGATGCTCTCCATCTCGACCTTGTCCGGGAACGCGATGTAGTGGAACACGCAGCGGCGCAGGAAGGCGTCCGGCAGTTCCTTCTCGTTGTTCGAGGTGATCACCACAATCGGCCGGAACCTGGCGCTGTGCCGCTTGCCCGTCTCGTTGACGAAGAACGTCATCCGGTCCAGCTCATGCAGCAGGTCGTTCGGAAACTCCATGTCCGCCTTGTCGATCTCGTCGATCAGCAGCACGACCCGCTGGTCGGTGAGGAAGGACTGGCCGAGGGGGCCGTACTTGATGTACTGCGAGATGTCCGTGATGTCCTTGTCGCCGAAGCGGGCGTCGTTGAGCCGCTGCACCGTGTCGTAGACGTAGAGGCCCTCCTGGGCCTTGCTCGTCGACTTGATGTTCCAGGTCAGGAGTTCCATGACCAGGTTCTCGGCGATCGCCTCGGCGAGCACCGTCTTGCCGGTTCCGGGCTCGCCGCGGACCAGGAGCGGCTTCTCGAGCGCTGCCGCCACGTTGACCGAGTCCCGGAGTTCGGGTGCTGCGAGGTAGGTATCCGTGCCTGTGAAGCTATGGAAAGACATGCTGACTCTCTCTTTATCCTCCGGCGTCGCCGGTTCCATCCAACTGATTTGCGGGCGGCCGGCAGTGTAACAGACCGACCGGTCGGTAGAGAACAGGCCGTAGACTTGGACGCTTCGTCCAAACCAGCGGGAGATCGTGATGAGCCAAGTGCAGGAACTCGAACGCCTGATAGCCGAAGCGACCCGGATCGTCGCGTTTACGGGCGCGGGCATCAGCACCGAGTCGGGCATCCCCGACTTCCGCAGCCCGGGCGGCATCTGGACGAAGTACAAGCCGATCGATTTCGGCGAGTTCGTCGCCTCCGAGGAGGCGCGACGCGAGTCGTGGCGGCGCAAGATCGGCAGCGACCGCACCATGTCCAGGGCCAGGCCGAACCGCGGCCACCTTGCGCTCGCCGAACTCCGCCGCCTGGGCAAGCTTCGGGCCGTGATCACCCAGAACGTGGACGGCCTGCACCAGGAGTCCGGCATTCCCGACGACGAGGTGATCGAGCTGCACGGCAACGCGACCTACGCCGCCTGCCTCGAGTGCCGGCAGCGCTACGAACTCGATCCCATCGTGGCCGCGTTCCGCGAGCGGGAGGAACTGCCGGTCTGCTCACGGCAGAACCTGGCCGGCGACCGGTGCGGCGGCATCATCAAGACCGCCACGATCTCGTTCGGCCAGGCGATGCCCGAGGTCGCCATGCGACGCGCCCACGAGGCAACCCTGGCCGCCGACCTCTTCCTGGCGATCGGCAGCTCGCTGGTGGTCTACCCCGCCGCCGGCTTCCCCTCCCTGGCCAAGCAGGCGGGCGCAGGGCTGGTCATCCTGAACCGCGAGGCCACGGACCTCGACGGCATTGCCGACCTCGTGCTCCACGCCGAGATCGGCCCGACGCTGGGCGCGATCACCGGCGTTGCCGAACCGACCTGACTGGGGCGTTTCGAGGGGACGGTCGGGGCCGAACTGCTACAATCGCGGCCCGCGCCCGAAGCTGCGGCCCGTGTCCTCCCTCCAGCACCATGACTGAGACGAACGATTCAGCGCTCGCTCAGGTACCGGCGGAGGGCGAAGCGCCCCTTGAGCCGTCGCCCCCAACAGGTCAAGACGAAGTGCCCATGGACCAGGTAGAAGCAACGGTCGAGCCGAACGACAACGTGGAACTCCAAGTCGAGATGTCGGCCGACACGGAACAGGACGGGGCCGCGACCGAGGCCGAGCCCGAGGAGGCCCCGGTGGTCGAGCTGGCGGCCGCCGCCCTCCCCTTCGCCGCCGCGCTCGCGGCGAAGAACCCGGTCGAGGGCAAGGTGATCGGCTGGAACAAAGGCGGCTTCCACGTCGTCGCGGAAGGGGTCACAACATTCTGCCCGCGGTCGCTGATGGAACTCGGCAACCGGCCCAAGCCTCCGGCCCAGTATGTGAACAACACGTTTGTCTTCCACGTTCTCGAGATCAAGGAGGCCGGGCGCCGGATCGTGCTCACCAGGCGACCGGCCATCCGCAACGAGCGCAAACGCGCGTTGGACGAGATCCGCGCCAAACAGGAGTCCCGCGAGCCGGTCAGCGGTCAGGTGACCTCAGTAACCGAGTTCGGCGCCTTCGTCGATCTCGGAGGAGGCATCGGCGGTCTCGTCCACCGCACCCAGATCTCCCGAACCCGGTCGGGCGAACCCGGCGATCTGTTGAAGGTCGGACAGTGCGTAGAAGCCGTCGTGACCAAGATCGAGAAGAACGGCAAGCGCAGCTCGCGCATCTCGCTGTCCATGAAGGCGCTCGAGGCGGATCCGTGGAAGGAGACGGCGAAGAACTTCACCGCCGGCGAGAAGTTCAAGGGCAAGGTGGTGCGGCACAGCGAGTTTGGCTTGTTCGTCGAGCTGGCGCCCGGTCTCGACGGTCTCGTCCACACCTCCCAACTCCCGATCGGCAAGCAGATGAGCGCGCCGGCGTTCGCTGAAGGCGAGGAGGTCGAGGGCTGGATCGTCGAGGTGACGCCCAAGCGGCGCCGGATCGCGCTGTCCCTGCGCGAGGTGCCGGCAAACGACCCCTGGCAGAACCTCGGCGAGCAGTACGTGGAGGGCGCCCAGGTCGAGGGTCGGGTCGAGCAGGTGTCGCGCTTCGGCATCTTCGTCGAACTCGAACCCGGCCTGACCGGTCTGCTGCCGATGTCCGCGATTACCCTGCCCGACGGCAATCAGGCGCACCGCGCCTACCCGCCCGGACGCCAACTCAAGGTCGTCATCGAGAGCATCGACCGCAAGCGCCGGCGTCTGGGGCTGGCGCCGCCGGGGTCGCAACTCGTAGGGACGAAGGCGGACTACAAGCACTACCGCCAACGCCAGCCGGATTCGAAGAAACTGAACGTCATGGCCGCAGCCTTTGCCAAACTCCAACAGTCCAAGTGAGCCCGTGTCCGACGACCTGATCTACCGGGTGACGTTTGTGGGCCAGGGCGAGGTCTACGAGGTCTACTCCCGCTCGGTCTCCCAGGGCGGTCTGCTCGGCTTTGTCGAGATCGGCGAGCTCGTGTTCGGCGAGAAGACCCAGGTGGTCGTCGATCCCTCGGAAGAACGGCTGCAGCGCGAGTTCAGCGGCGTCCACCGCACCTATCTGCCAATGCACTCGGTGCTCCGCATCGATCAGGTCACGAAGCAGGGTACGGCCCGCATCCGCGATCTCGGACGGCGCGAGAGCCGGAAAGTCACGCCCTTCCCCATGCCGATCTACACCCCAGGTGGAGAGTCCCAATGACCCGTCGCCGGTTCATCATCTGTTCGCTCATCGCCCTACTTCTGGCCACCGCCGCGCCCTCCCTGTACGCCCAGGAAGCGGCAACCCGCGGCGTTCGCATCGCCGTGATCAACGTTGAACTCGTCGTCGCCGAAGCGCGGGAGGGGAAGGAGCTCGCGGCGTTCCTGCAACAGGTCCAGACCCAGGCCCGGGCGGCACTCGAAGCCAATGCAAACCAGGAGCAGAGCCTGCGCCAGAGCGCGGCCGGCAAGGGGCCCGACGAACTCCGTAGCATCCAGCACCGGCTCGAGGATCTGCAGCGGGAGTCGCAGCGCCTGGCCGCCGATGCCCAGCGCCGCGCGTCGAAGCGCGAAGAAGAGACGCTGCAGCAGATCAACGAGCGGCTGCGCCCGATCGTCCAGCAGTTGATCGACGAGGGCGGCCACGACCTGATCCTGAACGCCAGCATCGGTGGCGTGCTCCACGCCAGCGAGCGGGTTGACCTCACCCAGCGGGTCATCAGCCTGCTCCAGGCGCAGGAAGCGGAGTCGGCCTCAAGCCAGGAGCAGTAGTCCCGGCAGACCCCCCGAACGCCGGCTATTCCGTCGATGCGCCCGCGTTCCGCGGCGCCAGCTCAACTAGGGCCGGCTGCTGTACCGCTGGTACGACCGGCTGTGCCGGTTCGCCAGGTCGACCGGGCGGCCGCGGATGATCACCTGGCGCACCGCGGTGCGGACTTCCAACGGATCGCCGTCCGTGACGATCAGGTTGGCCCACTTGCCGATGTCGATCGAACCCAGACGGTCGTCGAGACCGAGAATCTCCGCCGCACCCAGGGTCAGGGCGTGCAGGGCGGCGTCCCCGTCGAGGCCATGGGCGACGGCCGTGGCCACCTCGTAGGGCAGCACCCGGGCGCTCGACGAGTCGAAGGTGCCGAAGGCGATCGAAACGCCGGCCCGCTGGAGGTCGCCGGGCGACGTGAAGGGGCCGTCGTAGGCATCGTCATCCTGCACCGGCAGGGCCTGGACGGCGCCCAGGATGACCGGTATGCCCTTCTCGGCGAGCAACTCGGCCTCCTCCGCGGCGTCGCGCCCCGAAGCCAGCACCAGCCGCAAGTCGTGCTCCTCGGCAAACGTCGCGGCATCCCGGATCGCCCGCGCCCGGTCCGCAACGACGATCAGGGGCAACTCGCCCCGCGCGACCTTCGCCACCGCTTCCAGGGCGTGGTTCTGCTCCACCGCCGCTCCGGATCCCGCGGCAGACCGGGCATGGTCGTACTGGCGGGCCGCGTCGATCCAATCGCCAAGTTCCTCGATCGTGCGGTCGTAGTCCTTCTTCGCCTCGGAGAACTTCTTCTCCCGCACGCTGAAGGTCGAGAAGTCGAATTCGCGCGTTTCAAGGCTGGGCCAACCGAGCACCAGACCGACGCTGGGCTCGACCGCCATCTCCTCCACCGTCCAGCCGTCGAGCAGGATCGCCGACGCCTGGCCCGCCCAGGGGCCGCCGCCGGGCGCCGACACCACATGCGTGATGCCGTTCGCCCGAGTCACCGGGATGATCTCGCTCGCGGGGTGGATCGCCTCCAGCGCCCGCAGGTGGGGCGTGTCGCCCAATTCGCTGTGGTCCTGCGTGGCCGCGACCGAGCCGATCTCGACCAGGCCGACCGACGTGAAGGCGTTGAACAGGCCGGGGTAGACGTGCAACCCGGCGGCGGCGATGACCTCGGCGTCCGCGGGCGCCCGGACCTCTGCCCCCGCCGCCTCGATCAGACCGTCCCGCACGACCACCGTACCGACATAGGACGGTCCAGAGACCGGATGCACCGTACCGCCCTCGATCGCCAGCGTCTGTGCCGCTGCCGTTGCCGGGACCAGCGCCGCGGCCAGGGTCAACAGCCCGGCGGTGACCGATCGCAACGACGCCCGAAACGTCCGCTGCCCGCTGCCCCTCACGGCGCTTCTCCACCGCTGTCGTCCGCCGACTCCATCAGCGACTGTTCCAGCGCGGCCAGGCGCCCCTGTCGGACCTGGTCCAACTCGCGGTCGAAATACACCTTGCCGTCGACCAGGGTCGTCTGGACCACCGCGTAAGAACTCAATGGATGCCCGTCGTAGATGACGAGATCCGCGTCCTTGCCGACCTCGATCGAACCGACGCGGTCGTCGATCCGAAGCTGTTTCGCCGGGTTGATCGTGACCAGGGCGAGCGCCTGTTCGTCGCTCAGCCCACCCCACTTGACCGCCTTGGCCGCCTCGTGGTTCAGGTGGCGCATCTCCTCCGCGTCATCGGAGTTGATCGACACGACGACGCCGCGGTCGGTCATCAGCGCGGCGTTGTACGGGATCGCTTCGTAGGCCTCCACCTTGTACGCCCACCAGTCGGAGAAAGTCGAAGCCCCGGCGCCGTGGGCGGCGATCTCGTCCGCGACCCGGTAGCCCTCGAGCACGTGTTGCAGGGTGGCGATCCGGAAGCCAAGCTCCTCCGCCAGACGCAGCAACTGCAGGATCTCGTCGGCACGGTAGCTGTGGGCGTGGACCAGGCGGCGCCCTTCCAGGATCTCGACCAGCGCCTCGAGCTTCAGGTCGCGAGCCGGCGGCCGGCTGCGCTCTCCGGCCGCCTCCGCCTCGCGGTGACGCGCCCACGCGGCCCGGTACTCGGCAGCCTCAGTGAACGCCTGCCGGATCACGTCCAGCACACCCATCCGGGTCGCTGGATAGCGCCGCGGGCCCTGACCGAAGGACCTCGACCGCTTCGGATTCTCACCCAGCGCAAACTTGATGCCGGGAGGCGCGCCGTCGAAGCGCATGCCGTCCGCGTCCTGGCCCCAGCGCAACTTGAGCACCTGGTTCTGGCCGCCGATCGGGTTGGCGCTGCCGTGCAGGACGTTGACCGTCGTCACGCCACCGGCGAGAGCGCGGTAGATCCCAATGTCGGTCGGATCGACCACGTCGGCGACCCGGACCATGGACGTCACCGCCAGACTGCCCTCGTTGATCCCGCCCTCGGCGGCGATGTGGGAGTGCGCGTCGATGATCCCGGGGATCACGTAGCGCCCGGCAGCGTCGATCACGTGCGCGTCCCGGGGCGGCCTCACGCGCCTCCCGACCGCGGCGATCCGGCCGTCGCGCACCACGACGGTGCCGTTCTCGATCGTCTCCCCGGCCATGGTCAGGACCGTCCCGCCGACGATCGCGAGCTCGTCGTCCTGCCGGTACGGCCCGGTCATCGGCACCGCGGAATCGCCGGCGACAGCCTCGTATCTTTCCGCGACTTCGGCCAGCCGCAGGGGCGTCGGCGCGTCCTTCGCGCCTCCAGCGCGTCCACGGCCGGGCGGTCCGTCCGGCGTGCCTTCCTCGGCCTCCGCCGTCTTCTCCGCGCCCTCCGCCTCGGAGGCTTCGGTGCCTTCTTCCCCCTCGGCGCCTTCAGTAGTTTCGGCGTCGTCGCCGTCGTCGCCGTCGTCGCCGTCGTCGCCGTCGTCCACCGCGTACCGGCGGCCGTCGACGAACACCGCCGCGATCCGCACCGACTCCTGCCACGGGTAGCCGTCGGCCAGTACCAGATCAGCCGTCAACCCTTCGGCTACCGTTCCGATCCGATCCTCCAGACCGTAGGTCGCGGCCGCGTCGCGCGTCAACGCCGTGAGCGCACGCCCCGGTTCGAGCCCTCCTTCGACCGCGCGACGCACGCCGGCGAGAAACTCGTCGGCGGACTTCGCGCCGCCCGACGAGAAGGCGAACTGCGCGCCGGCCTCGGCCAACTCGACCGGGGTCGACGGCGCCAACCGTTCGTGGAGAATCTGCCTCAGCGGCCGGTCGGCGTCCGGATCCCGGTCGCGCTCCGGCAGGGCCTCCGGCCAGTCGACGTCGACCAGCACCGGCACGCCGGCAGCGACGAGATCCCCGGCGAGTCGGTACGCTTCCTGGCCGCCGTAGACGATCGAGTCGAGGCCGAATTCCTCGCCCAGACGAAGCGCCCGCCCGATCTCCGCGGCGCTCGAACCCGGCAACAGGATGCGCTCGTTCCCCGCCGCGGTCGCTGCCAGGGGCGCCAGCGTGGGATCGAAGTCGGGCCGCCGCCAACCCGCCCGATCCGCCTCGTAGGCGGCAACCGCGGCCGCGTAGTGACCCGCGTCCAGCAGCACCTGCCGCAGATAGGCGATCTTGCCCATCAGGGCGCCCGGATAGGCGCCGAAACCGCCGCCGGTGTCGAACGAAGCCATCTGGGCGAGTTCAGGAGCGACGACCTGATGCTCGGGGTCCGCCCCCGGCTCGCCGAAGCGCACCAGGGACAGCCGGCCCGGGAACAGACCCTGGCCGGGCCGCGCCGCAACCGAGGTGAACCCCGCCGTACGCCAGGTCTCGACCGCCTCCGCGTCAAGCGCCAGGTCGTCCGCGGCCCGCTTCCAGGGAGTCGTCTGCGGGCGGTCCTCCGGCCCGCGCGGCAGCGGAGTGCCCGCATCCGGGCGCCGCCGCGGACCGCCGGGAGCGGGTCCGCCCGCGGCGGGGCCACCGCCGGGACGCCGCGCTTCCGGCAAACTGCCCATCGCGTCGATCAGCCCCGGAAACATCGTCAGGCCCTCGCCGTCGATGATCCGGGCGTGCGGCGGAACCGGCGCATCCGCGGCCACCGCCGTGATCGTTCCGTTCTCGATCACGACCGTCGCCCGATCGAGCACCGTGCCGTCGCCGACCTCGACCCTTACGCCCTGGATCGCATAGAACGGCGGCGGCTCGGGAGGCGGTCCGGAGACCAGCGGCGCGGCCGCCAGCACCAGCGCCGCGGCAAAGCCAAGCACCGGCCTGCCCGTTCGGTTCCTCATAGGAGGCGGCAGCCTAACAGCAGGCCGGACTACGCCGGCAAGCCGTTGCGCGGACACCAGGCGGCCAGCGTACAGTTCGCGCAGTCCGGCCGGCGCGCCGAACAGACGCGGCGGCCGTGCCAGATGATCGCGTGGCCGGCGAAGATCCACTTGTCCCGCGGCAGCCGGTTCATCAGGTCCCGCTCGACCCGGACCGGATCCGTCTCCCGCGTGATGCCCAGGCGGCGGGCCAGCCGACCGATGTGGGTGTCGACGACGACGCCGACCGGCTTCTTGAACCAGGTTCCGAGCACGACGTTCGCCGTCTTCCGCGCCACGCCCGGGAGGGTGACGAGTTCCTCCATCGTGTCCGGCACCTCGCCGCCGAAGTCTTCGACGATCTTCCTCGCCGCGCCCAACACGCTCTTCGTCTTGTTGCGGAAGAAGCCCGTGCTGCGAATCTCCTGCTCGAACACGGCCGGATCGGCCGCCGCAAACTCCAAAGCAGACCGGTAGCGCTCGAACAGGGTCGCCGTGACCTGGTTCACGCGTACGTCCGTCGACTGAGCCGAGAGGATCGTCGCGATCAGGAGCTGCAGGGCGTTCTCGTGCCTGAGTTCGCAGTCCGCGTCCGGATAGAGCCGTTCCAGCTCGGCGAGGACCTTCCCCAGCGCGGACTCCGGGATCTGCTCGAAGGGGCCTTCGGGCTCGGGCATCGGCCTACGGCCGAAGCAGGTCGAGCACTGCCAGGGTCATCGCCTCGACGCCGGCGCGGATCGCCGGTTCCGGCTCGATGCGGAAGAACGGCGAGTGGTGCGACGGCACCGGCGGTCCGCCCGCCGCCTCCGCCTCCAGATCGGCTGGCGACGTGCCTCCCACATCGAAGTACGTGCCGGGCACCTTGTGCTCCGTACGCACGAAGTAAGCGAAGTCCTCGGCGCCCATGCCTGAGGGCGGCTCGCTGTGGAACACGTCCTCGCCCATGCCGCGTCCGATCGCGGCGCGCACCCTGGCGGCCAGTTCCGAGTCGTTCACCGTCACCGGCGTCGACTCCTTCGTGCGCACCACCTTCGGCAGCAACGAGGTCGGCAGCCCCGCGGCCCGGCCGACGCCCTCGGCGATGCGCTCGATCGCCGACAGCAACAGCTCCCGCGTCTCCTCGCTGTTCGCCCGCACCGTGAGCTGCAGTTCGACCCGGTCGGGGATCACGTTGTGCTTGAAGCCGCCGTGGATCGCCCCCACCGTGACCACGCCCGGCTCGAGCGGGTTCAGTTCCCGGCTCACGATGCCCTGCAGCGCCACCACGAGCTGCGACGCAATGTAGATCGGGTCCTTGCCGCGGTGCGGCGACGCACCGTGCGCGCCGATCCCGAACACCGTGATGTCGACACTGTCCGACGACGACGCGAGCAGTCCCGGCGGCACATCGATCTTCCCCGCCGGCTTGCCCGCCGCGACGTGGAAGGCGAGCGCGTAGTCCGGCACGCCGAAGCGCTCGTACAGGCCGTCCTCGATCATTTCGCGGGCGCCCATGATCCGCTCCTCGGCCGGCTGCCCGACGAACATCACCGTCCCGGACCACTGGTCGCGCATCGCCGCCAGCCGCCGCGCCACACCGACCATCGAGGTGATGTGGACGTCGTGGCCGCAGGCATGCATGACCGGGACCTCCTCGCCCGAGAGATCGACCTGGGTGACGGTCGAGGCGTACGGCAGTTCCGACTTCTCCGCGACCGGCAGGCCGTCCATGTCCGCGCGGACCAGCACCAGCGGACCGTCGCCGTTCTCCATCATGCCGACAATGCCGGTGCGGCCGATCCCCTCAGTGACCTCGACCCCGGACTTCCGGAGCTCCGCGGCGAGGCGCGCCGCCGTCTTGTGTTCCAGGAAGGACAGCTCCGGGTTGCGGTGGAAGTGCTCGAAGAGCGTCTCCAGCTCGGTCCGATAGTCCTCCGCGATCGCGTCGCCGAGGTCCTGGGCCGAACTGGTCCCCGTGGCGGCGAGGACCGCGACCAGGAACAGGGCGATGACGTATGGGAACCGGGCGCTACGCATGATCGATCTTCACGATAGCCCGATCGTACCCGGGATGCATGCAGGAAGAGTCGGCAATCATCCCCGGAAGCGGCTGCGCGGCGGACTCAAGCCTCCGGGCTACGCCCTACCGCTTCTTCGATGAGCGTCACAAAGTCATCGGGGAGGTGGTTCGTCCTGTCGAGAATCTCACCGTGCTCGTCAATGAGAATGTAGGTCGGGTAGGAAAGGACGTTCAGAGCCCGTGTGATCTCGCTCGTCATTCCAACATGCCAGTTCTCCCACGGCATCGGCTCGTCCTCCATGAAGCCGGTCACGGTCTCGAGGTTTGCATCGACGCTGATCGACAGGAGGACGAAGCGATCCGCAGGCAGGTCGCCGACGAGTTGCCGTTTCTGCGGCAGCGCGGCCACGCAGGGAGCGCACCAGGTCGCCCAGAAGTCGAGGAGCACCACCCGGCCCCTGTAGTCCGAGAGGCGTTCGGGGGCGCCATCCAGCCGACCGCCCACAAGGTCCGGGACCTTGCTGCCCACGGTCCCGTGGCGAATGCTGCGGATGAGGTCCGCCTCCGCATCCGCGAAGGTCCGCGCATCACCTGGCAGCTTCTCGTCCTCTACGCCATCGCTCAAGCCGGTTGCCAGGTCGAGGGCGCTCTGACGTTCGGCTGCACGATCCTCCCCGAACATCCCGGGAGCATTCGCGGCCTGCATCCGTCCGGCCGCGACGTAGTAGCGCCCAGCGCCACGCAGCACCGGATCCTCGGCCCCGGAAGCCAGCTCCTCGAAGAGTGCATCCGCCGCGGCGCCCCTGTCCGGCCCGACGCCCCCCAACAGGTGCATTCGCTGCAGCATCGACCCCCAACCCTCGTAGTCGGGTGCGTACTCGAGCAGAGCCCTGGCGCCCTGAAGGGCGTACTCCTCACCTCCCGGTGTCATCGCCGCGGAGTTGACCAGAAACTCCGCGGCCTCAACAGTCTTCTCATGTGTTCCGCCAACCTCCAGAATCGCGATTGCCGCAGCGGCCGCACGGCGAACGTCGGGGGCGTCGGGCGCCAGGCCATCCGTGCTTTCTGGCGAGTCCTCGTCTCCGGACCGCAGGTCCACCGATTCGGCGCCAAGCTCCGCCTGGAGCGCTGCTCGCAGTGCCTCGTTGACCACAGTGCTCCCAGGCGAGTCCTCGTCTTCGGACCGCGGGTCCACCAATTCGACGCCGTTCAGATCCTCGAGCGCTGCGCCCAACCGTTGCTCCACGTCGCCGCTGTTCTCCGCCTCTAGCGCTGCTCGCAGTGCCTGCTCGAGGTCGGCCCGCGGCGGGGCGCCATCACGCGATGCGCGAACCACGAAGACTCGCGGCGCTGCGCCAGCCGCCTCTCCGGCGCCCGGGGACGAGTCGTCCTCCGAGACCTTGCCAGACGCGAGGATCCGGGCCATCCACGTCCGTTCACGCTCGAGGTAAGACTCAACGACATCCCAGTCGGGGCCGACTTCCGCGACCAGGGCTGCCATTTCGTCCTCGATGCTCGACTCTTCCAACGCCATCAAGCCTCCGCACGCTCCGCTCAAGGGAACGATCATCAGCGCCGCCCACACGACCGCGGCTCTCCCCCACCGACCAGGTTCCGTTTCCATCCAGGTCGTCATTCGCCACCTCCCGTTCCTCGTCTGCCGTCGGGAGCGGCAGGCGCTCCGGGCGGCGTTCATCAGCCACATCGATGCACTGGGACTCACTCTTACAACCGCGAACCTTGCGATTCGTTCCAGCCACATGGGGACCTGCGGTCCGCTAGTGGCCAGACGGCGACTAGACGGCCGCAGCCGTCTAGTTCTCAAACCCGATGGGTTCGATGTTGCAGATCGAGTAGGCAAGAGGCGGACGGCGGCCCCACGCCGGTTCCACCGTGATGGAACGCCAGTCCTCGATCACGGCTTCGAGGTTGGCGACCTCAGCCGGCCGCTCGGCGGCGAGGTCGGTCTGCTCCCGGATGTCGCTCGACAAGTCGTAGAGAAAGCCGCCGGACGCATCCTGGTTCGGCTTGATCAGCTTCATGTCGCCGCTCCTGACGGCGACTGTCGGATAGTTCCGCCAGACGAGCCGGTCGTGACCGCGCGTCTCTGCCGACCCGGCGAGGAGCGGCATCAGGTCGCGCCCGTCCAGTTCGAGTCCGGCCGGCGCCTCCGCTCCGGCGGCCGCAAGGGCGGTCGGAAGGATGTCGAGTGTGGAAACCGGCGCGTCGATCGTGGTTCCGGCCGCGACCGCCGCCGGCCAGCGCACCAGGAAGGGAACCCGCACCCCGCCCTCGTAGTACGTCAGCTTGCCGCCGGAGAGCGGTTCGCAGGAGCAGAGACCCGGGAAGTAGCCGGCGCAGCCGTTGTCCGACAGGAACACGACCAAGGTGTTGTCGGCGACCCCGGCCTCGTCGAGCGCGTCCAGGATGCGGCCCACCGCATCGTCGAGCGCGGCGATCATGCCGAAGTAGATCCGATGCAACTCGTTCTCCACATCCGGAAAGCGGTTGTAGTACTCCTCCGTGACCTCGAACGGAGAGTGCGGCGCGTTGAACGCCGAGTAGAGGAAGAAGGGCTCTTCCGCGTGCCGGCGGATGAAGTCCACCGACTCGTCGCCAAAGATGTCCGTGATGTAGGCCGGCTCGTCGACCACCGTCTTCTCGGGGCCGCGCAGGATCAGGTTGCCGCGGCTGCGGGGAGGCGGCGCAGGCGCTTCGGTGCCCCGCACCAGGAGGTCCGTGCGCGGATCATTGGGCGCGCGCGTCCGGAACTCCTGGTTCGTCGCCATCGAGACCGCACCCTCCGTCGCGGTGTTGATGAACCGCGTGGCCCCGGAGAGGTGGCCGTAGAACTCGTCGAAGCCGCGGTTCGTCGGGTAGTGCTCGTCCTTGAAGCCCAGGTGCCACTTGCCGACGATTCCCGTTGCGTAACCGGCCGCACGAAGGTGATCGGCGATCGTCAGTTCACCGGCGATCAGCCCCACGTCCGGCACTTCCGGCGCCTGACGCGCGTTGTACTCGAAGCCGAAGCGCTGTTGGTAACGGCCGGTCAGCAGGCCCGCCCGGGACGGCGAGCACACCGGCGTGGTCACGTAGCCCTGAGTGAATACCGCTCCTTCGCTGCCTATGCGGTCGATGTTCGGCGTCCGAACGCGGTCGCCGTAGGTCGAGACGTCGGCGTAGCCGAGGTCGTCGGCCAGGATGACGACGATGCTGGGCGGCTGTGCAGTCGCTGACACGGCCTCCGTTTCACCGCCGCTTCCGTCCGTGGAGCAGGCAGTTCCCAGCGTCGCCGAGGCCAGCACCACGACAAACAAGACACGAAGGCGTTGGCACATCCTGGATCTCCCTCGGTTTTAGGTCCTGGTCAATGACTGTACACCACTACACGACTTGCTACGGAACGCTACACTTGCTACGGTTCTCCGCATGCTCACCATCACTCAACGACAACTCCGTAACGACTCGGCCAAGGTACTCCGCGCGGTTCAGGAGGGGCAGGCCATGACCGTCACCCGAAACGGCACACCCGTGGCCGAACTGCGGCCCGTGGCCGCCCGGCGCTTCGTCTCCCGCACGGTCCTCGAGGAGGCGGCGCGAAACGCCCCGAGGATCGACGCACGCCGCTTCCGCGCCGATGTTGATGCCCTGGTCGACCCGTGGGTAGATGGCTAGCGCTGCGGCCCAACGCGGAGCCCGCGAGGCGTTTGGCGGCTCCAGGCATGGTCTCCTGGACACGTCGGTTGTCATCGACCACGACCTGATCGACAGCGCCGACCTTCCCGACCTGTCCGCCGTTTCGGCGATAACGCTTGCTGAACTCACCGTTGGCCCGTTGGCCGCCGGGGAGGACGGCGAGGAGCGTGCCCGCCGACAGGACCGCCTGCAGTGGGTAGCCGCGAAGTGGGATCCTCTGCCCTTCGACGCCGAGTCGGCCCGCGCGTACGGTCGCATCTACTCCGCGCTCCTGGCAAGGGGCCGGGTTGGGCGGCGTCGCTTTGCTGATCTGCTCATCGCGGCCACGGCACTAGCGAACGGCCTGCCGCTCTATACGCGAAACGCGGCCGACGTGAGCGGCTTGGAGGAGTTGATCACGGTGCAATCCGTGTAGTCCGCCCCGCGAGCTTCCACGCGTAGTCCAGCGCGTGGCCCAGCGAGTCCGTGAACGCCTTGCCCTGCCAGGCGATGTCGAACGCGGTGCCGTGGTCAACCGAGGTACGGACGATCGGCAGGCCGATCGTCACGTTGACGCCGCGCTCGAAGCCGTAAAGCTTCATCGGCGCGTGGCCCTGGTCGTGGTACATGCAGACGACCGCGTCGTAGCGGTCGAGCTGGATCGCCTGGCGAAAGATCGTGTCCGCCGGATGCGGGCCTGAGACATCCAGACCGTCAGCGGCCGCCCGCTCGATCGTCGGACGGATGATCTCCTCGTCCTCGGTTCCGAAGAGGCGGTTCTCGCCGGCGTGAGGATTGAGTCCGCACACAGCGATCCGCGGCCGCGCGATGAATCGCGACAGGGCCCCGTGAGTCAGGTCGATCACCTTGCGGATCCGCACCGGCTCCACGCGCTCGATCGCCTCACGCAGGCTGACATGGGCGCTGACGTGGGTCACGGCCAGTTCCGGCACGGTCAACATCATCGCGAAGTCCTCGGCGTCACACAGGCCCGCGATGAACTCGGTGTGTCCCTTGAAGTCCGACCGTGAGGCTCTGGTCGCCTCCTTGTTCATCGGCAAAGTCACGACCCCCACCACCTTGCCTGCCAAAGCATCACGGGTCGCGCACTCAACGTAGGCCAAGGCTGCCGCGCCCGCCTCTCGACTCAGGACGCCCGGTGTCACCTGGTCCGCTTCCAAACGCTTCAAGTCGCGGACGTTCAGCCTCCCCTCCATCGCCTCGTCCGGCCCATCGACCGGATGAATCGGCACACCTGGAGTCAGCATCTCCGCGGCGCGCGCCAGCACGGCCGCGTCGCCGTAGATCACAGCATCGCTGCCCAACAAGCCATCGGCAAACCGACGCACCGCTATCTCCGGCCCGACGCCAGAAGCATCCCCCATCGTCACCGCCATTCGCCCCCCGGTCATGGCCGAAATCTACTCTGCCCCTCTGCATCGACCGCATCATGCGCCGGCAACACAACCGTCAACGTCTCCATCCCTCGGCAACGACCGCACCGGGCGGGTGCCTCGGCAACGTCGGGTAGATTCGCCGCTTCGCACGAAAGCGAACACAAGGAGCGCTATGGCCGAGTACATTCCGAGCCCCGTCAAGTGGGTCCGCGACCAGGTGGAGCTCTATGAAGGCAGCGGCGGTACCGAGGGCGTCGGTCTGCGGGAGACCGGCCTGCCGTGCATCATCGTCACCCACAGGGGCAACCGGAGCGGCGCCATACGCAAGACGCCGCTGATGCGCGTGAAGGACGGCGACAGTTACGTGCTGGTTGCCTCCCGAGGCGGTGCGCCTGAGAACCCCGTTTGGGTGTACAACCTGCGCGCCCACCCCGACGTCGAGCTGCGGGACGCCACGGAAGTTCGGGCCATGCGCGTGCGGGAGGTCCAGGACGCCGGCGAACGCGCCCGCGTGTGGGCGCTGGCCGTGGAAGCGTTCCCGCCGTACGAGGAGTACAGGAACAAGACATCGCGCACCATCCCGGTGTTCATCGCGGAGCCGGCGTAGCCGGCCAAACCGCGGGCGCCGCCCGTGAAGCCCAAACTACTGGGGCGGATGCCCTCCGACCCAGACTGGACTCGACCAGGCCATCGCGTCGTTCAACTGGCGCACACGGATGAAGTAGTAGTCGCCCTGCCGCGGCGTATCGGTGTCCGTGTAGCTGAAGGTGAGGTCCCGCGGTCCGTCCGGGCGGACGCGCCGCAGCGTCACGGAATCGCGGTGGTAGTTCTCGATCGGCAGCAGCTTCTCCAGCCGACCGCCCCGTAGCTCCGACAGCGGCAGTCGAACCCGGCCGCCCGGAATGACGGCGCGCGCGCGGTAGAACGGCGGCGCGGAGCCCGTCTCCGCGGCCTCCACGAGATCCAGCACGATCGCCGCGCCGGGTTGCACGTCCGTGACCGATAGTCGGAGCGAGCTCGTCTCGCCGCGCGTGTTGGTCCGGAAGGTGGCGCCGTTGCCGTTCTGCTCCACGTGCTGCGTGGTCGGGTTCGCCAAGTCCGTACCCTCGACCCTGACCAGCGTGGCGCCGGCAACGGTCAGTTCGCCCCGCCAGTGCCGCCAGCCGCGCGGAGCGTCGCCCATGTGGACCGGCGTCTCCTCCGAGTAGAAGGTCACCACGAGATCGGTCGGAGCGCCGCCATCGGTGTCGAGCGAGTAGTCCTCGCTCCATAGCTCCGTTTCGTTCTTGATCAGCGTGATCGAGCCGATCGGGGCGGTGCCGATCACCCGGCCCGTGATCTCGCGCGTCTCGGAGAACGGCGCCCGCGACCCCATCCCGGTCCCGTTCACCTCGAAGTCGAGGATGATCCTGTCGCCGGTCGTGGCATAAGTGCGCCGTGCCTTCATCCCGTCGAAGATCGCGTCGCGCGACCTCTCCGGGGCCAGCACCGCGCCGAGGCCGCCCCGCTGCGCCAGCGAGGTCCGGTTTGGCGCCGAGTAGCCCGGATGGGACAGATGGTCGTCCGAGGCCGCGACGACGCCGACCTGGTGCCCGCGCGACAGGTACTCCTGCATGAACCACTCGAAGGTCCCGTGCATCGACATCATCTCGACCAGCGGCTCCAGGCCCGGGTGCGACTGGCGGAAATCGCCCGGATTGTGGGCATGCGGGATGACGACCACGTCGCGGCGGTCGTTGCGGGTGTCGAGTTCCCGGTAGAGCTCCGAAAGGGTCGGGAACTCCAGGACCGAAACCAGATCCCGGTCATCGACCGTCCGGTAGAGCACGTTGTGGTGGCCGCCGCCCTGCCGCGTATGCCGGGTCCACTCCCAGCCGAGGTAGGGAATGAACCGGCCCGGCTCGTCGTACTCCACGCTCTTTGCGCGCATCAGTTCCCACTCGCCGGCGTCCAGCCAGACATCGTGTTCGGAGTGGGTCACAAAGTCGAGCCGGGCGTCGTCGCGCGCGAACTGCAGGAAGAAGTCCAGGGTGCCGATGCCCTCGGCGTAGCCCGAATGGCCGTGGGTGTCGCCCCAGTAGATGCCGTACTCCGGGTTCTCGGCTACCAGAATCGGGTTCGCCTCGCCCGTGATGGGTGGCTCGAGGTCTCGGGAGCGCAGGGTCGTCCAGTAGACGCCGGGCTCTTCGAGGGCGAGTTCGACGACCGTGATCGCCTCGGCACCGGCCTCGGTCGAGTCCAGAACCTCGCCATTGACCACGACATCGAAGCCTGGAACGTCGCCGGTAGCCCGGTTGTAGAAGCGATCCTCGGCGCGCACCGAGAGCTCGAACGTCTCACCCGGGCGCACCACGCTGGGCGCGAAACCGTGGACCCCGGCCACCGCGGTGCCTGTGACCGCGAACGGCAGGATCGGCTGCGGCCGCCACTCGCCGGAGCCGTCGAGGTCGACATAGAGCGGGAACGGAATCCGGGCCCCCGACGTCTGGGTCATCAGGATTCCGGGACCGCCGCCGGACGTGTCGCCGTAGGTGATCGTCGCGCTCTCGCCGGGTTCGAGCCGGCCTTCGGCGACCCGGAAGACGAGCGCCGGTTCGGGGGCGCGGAAGCCGCCGTGAGGGCCAGCGGCCATGTAGACATCGGTCTCGAAACGGACGTTCGAGGCGTCGGACTCGATCGTGACGTAACCCGCGGCGCCCGGGTCGTCGGTCTGGTAGACGCCGTAGTTCGCGTTGAAGTGGCGCGCCACCCAGAACCCGCCGCCCAACTCCAGCGCGCGCGTGCCGGCGGTCCAGATCTGGCTGAGCGTCGCGTACTGCCGCGCTTCGAACGGACCGAACGATTCGGCTTCAAGGGTTCCCAGCGCCCCCACCTCCTCGCGCAGCGTGTACTCGCGCACCAGCCGGTCGACCTGGGCGCCGCCTGAAACCGCCGCGTCGCCGGTCGGCGGCAGGGTCGACTGAAGACGTACCCGCGGTCCGTCGAGGCCCAACTCGTGACCCGCCAGCGAAAGCGCGTCGGCCCAGTCCGCGACCACCGCCGCCCGGGCGGGGAGCGACGACTCATCCGTCGGCTGGGCCGCGACGTCCGCCTTGAGCTGGTCGACGGCGGCGCCCAGATCCCGGTCGTAGACGGCCCCCGGGCCGGCCGTGTCGCAGCCGGAGAGGACGAGGACCAGGGCGCCGCCCACGAGGAGCAGCGCCCGGCCTCGACCGAAGTTGCCGGCCCGGATCAGAAGCTGAAGCCCACCTTCAGCCGGAACTCACGCGGCCGCTGATACCAGGACACCAGCGCGTTCGGCCGCCCGGTCGACTGGTTGATCGTGATCGGTTCCTGGCTGTCCGCCGCGTTCGCGAGGTCGAAGCCGATCTTGGCCCGCACGTTGCCCGCCATCGCAATCGAGTACATCAGGGACAGATCAACGGTCCAGGTGTCCGGGAGCCGGTTCGCGTCCGACGGCTCGCGGTACGTCGACGTCGTGATTGTCTGTCCCGATACCGGGTGCCGTACCTGGGTCGACACATGGCTTCCCCACGGCCGCCCGGCTGCGTAGTGGAGGAAGCCCCCCAGCACCAGGTCGTGCCTGCCGAAGACGAAGCGCTTCATCCCGATCACGTTCGCCAGGTGCTCCCGGTCCTCGAGCAGCCGCCCGAACCAGTACTCGCTCGACGTCGCGTTGGTCAGCCCGGTGCCCACCTCGATGCCTCCCAACCCCTCATTGAGGTTGAAGTTGTCGTTGAGCGAGTTGATGTTCCCCTTGGTCGAACTCAGGGTGTAGTTCGTGCGCAGTGTCCAATTGTCGCGGAACAGCCGGTTCGCCTCGAGCTGCAGCCCCCGGTACTCACGACGTGCGTCCTCCCAGTTGCGGAGATCGCGAACCACCCGGCCGGCATCGTCGAACTGGAGCGTGGCGTGGAAGACGTTGTCCGCCTCGCTCGCTATCAGCCGCGACTTGACGACCCATTTCTCGGACACCTGGAAGTCGGCGCCGAAGGAGATCTCGTCCTTGTAGTAAGGGTCGACGTTCTGGATCGCCTGGTCGAACGTCGGCTCGATCCGGCGCTGGAACCGATCGTAACGCAGGGTCTGGCGGTTCCACAGGAACTGCTCGTAGACGTTCTCGCCGTTGTTCTGACGCGAGAACTCCTGGAGCACGATGCCCATGCCGATCGCGTGGTAGTAGCGTCCCAGGGTGCCCCGGAGCAGTACGCTGCCGTCGGCCTTCACGTCGTAGACACCGCTGACGCGGGGCACGAACTCGGTGTATTCGTTGACCCGCTCGCCGATGTCGTTGTCGATCGTCTGCTGATCGCCGCGGACGCCCAGGGTCCAGACCCAGTTGTCCCCGACCTCGAAGCGATCCTGGGCGAAGACGGCCAGAAAGTCGCTGGTTTCCGTGATCACGTCAGACGGGTCGAACACCCGCTTGTTGACGGGAGTCACGAAACCACCGGGGAGGTTGGAGTCGTAGCCGCGACCGCGGAACTCGGTGATGATCGAGGTCAGGTTGCTGAACTCGATCGCCTGCGCGTCGACGCCGAACTTCAACTCGTGGCGGCCGCGGAAACTGGTCAAGGACACGTTCGCCTGGTCACGCGGGAAGTCGTTGAAGCCTTCGGCCAGGCGCACGGCCGGGCCGTTGTGCCGCAGACCGCTGGCGAGATCGCGATAGCGGAAGTTGTTCCCCGGCGGGTCGTCCAGCGAAGCGTTCGGGTCGATCGGGTGCTGCTCCGCCGCGTGACGGCCGACGAACTCCTCGCGGTTCGCGACCTTGAACTCGAGGAAGTTCGAGCTGCCCAGACCCAGGCTCCAGTTCAACGTCTGCACCCGCCCGTTGACCGGAAAGTTCATGATCGCGAACTGGTCGCCCGGGTTGCCGGAAAGGCCGATGGCGTCCGACGGAGCATCGATCGCCGTGATCGCGATCTGCTGGTTATCCGCGGGCTGGAAGTTCACCTTGGCGACCAGGGGATCCGACTGCCGGCTGAGATTGACCACGGTGCCGTCCCGCAACCGATCGATCCGGTTGTCCGACAGCCTGCCGTAGGAGACGAAGAACCACGCCCGATTACGGACGAGCGGACCGCCGATGCTGGTCTCGTAGCTGTCGATCTGATCGTCCGGACGCTCCAGTTCCAGGACGTCCGGCGCACGCCACTTCGGGTTCTGGCCGATATAGAGCGCCTCGCCGTGAAACTCGTTGGTCCCCGTCTTGACGGTCGAGTTGATGATGCCGGACGTCGCCCGGCCGTACTCGGCGCCGAAACCGGTCGACTCGAGCTTCGTCTCGGTCAGCGCGGTGCTGGGGATGAGTAGACGCATCTCGCCGCCGCGGCGGTGCATCGAGGTGTCCACGCCCTCGACGTAGACGCCGATCTCGGTCGAGATGCCGCCGTTCACCGACGGCCGGGTGTCCGAGTCACTCCGGTTGACGACGGACGGCAACTGCCGCACGGCCGCGTTGTAGGTGCGCGTGCCGAAGGCGACGTTGTCCGTGATCTCTTCGGGGATCGTCGCCGCAGCCGCCGTCTCGTACTTGCTGATCAGGGGCGCTTCGCCGGTAACCGTGATCTCCTCCTCGGTCGCCGACACGAGGGTCAGGTCGATGCCGCGGCGCTGTCCGGGATCGAGGTCGGTGCCCAGTTCCGCGGTGCCGAGCCCTTCGAGTTCCGCGTTCACCGTGTAGCGGCCGGCCAGCAGCAGAGCGAAGCGGTAGACGCCGTCAGCATCCGTGATCACGGTGCGCGTGTTCTGCGGACCGGTCAGGGTTACGGTAACGCCGGGCAACGGTGCACCCTGGGCGTCCAGGACGCGGCCGTCGATCGTGCCGGTCTGCGGTCCGTCCGCGAGCAGCGGCGCCACGCTGAGCACGGCAACTAGCCCTACGAGCCATACGGAACGTCGGTTCATACTTCGGCCTCCAGATTGGGGACTCAACCGGCCGCCGCGACGATTCCGAGACGGCCCAGCCGATCCCATGGCTTTGTGTGGACTAATGTAGCTAACGATGTTGGCATGTTCAACTATGTTCGATTCTTTGAACCCGAGCCGAAAAGGACAGCCCGATGATCTCACGCACTCGCCGCGACTTTCTCCAACAGTCCTCGCGCCTGATCGCCGGCGGCGCCCTGGCCGGCCTCGCCGGCTGCAACGCACCTGAGGAGCAGGCGGCGACCGACGACCGCCCCAATCTCCTCTTCTTCTTCCCCGACCAGCAGCGGCCCGACTGGCTCGGGCTCGAGGGCCGCGGTCTGGCGGCGCTTCGCACGCCGAACATCGACCGTCTGGCCGAAACCGGCGTCAACTTCACCCGCGCCCTGGTGCCGTCACCGGTCTGCGGTCCGTCCCGGGCCTGTCTGGCCGGAGGCCGCGAGTACGACCGCTGCGGCGTACGCGACAACCGGAACGACTTTCCCCTGGACCAGCAGACGTTCTACGGCATGCTCCGCGACTCCGGCTACCACACGATGGGAGTCGGCAAGTTCGACCTGTCCAAGAACAGCGGCAACTGGGGCCTCGACGGCTCGAACAACGCCTATGAATGGGGCTTCTCCGCGCAGATCAACAACTGCGGCAAGGGCGACGGCATGGAGTCCTACCTCAAGGATCCGGAGGGGCCGAAGGATCCGTACTACGCCTATCTCGACTCGCTCGAACCGCCGCAGGGCAAGGCCTGCGCCGAGGACTTCCGCCGACGGCGCTCCGGCTACCCCGACAGTTGGTGGGGCGACGTGATCACCTCGCCGCTAGGCCCCGACGCCTACTGCGACAACTGGATCGCCCGCAACGGGCTCGACCTGATCGAGGCGGCGCCGGAAGGCCAGCCCTGGCACCTGGTGATCAACTTCGTCGGTCCGCATCCCCCGGTCGACATCACGGCCGAGATGGAGCAGCGGGTCCGCGGACTCGGAGGTCTGGGTCAGCCCTTCGCCTACGAAGGCGCCCTGACGCCTGCCGAACACACGGCGACGCGCCAGAACTACGCCGCGATGATCGAGAACATCGACATGTGGCTCGGCCGCTACCTGGAGATGCTGGAGGAGACCGGCCAGCTCGAGAACACGATCGTCGTCTACTCGAGCGACCACGGCGAGATGCTGGGCGACCACGCGCGGTGGGGGAAGTCCGTTCCGTACCAGGCCTCGGCCGGAGTGCCCCTGCTGGCCGCCGGTCCCGGCATCCGCGCCGGGTACGACTGCCACCTGCCGACGACCGTGCTCGACCTCGCCGCCACCTTCCTCGACTACGGCGGCCTGGCTACCCCGGCCGACATGGACAGCCGTTCCCTGCGTGACCTGCTCGAAGGACGGACCGACAGCCACCGCGAGGTCGTCCTGTCCGGCCTCCGCGACTGGCGGCTCGCCTACGACGGCCGCTACAAGCTGGTGACCGGCTTCGGGGATGAGGAGATTCTGTGGGACCTGGAAGCGGATCCGATGGAGACGGAGAACCTGGTCTCGAAGCAGCCCGACGTGGTGCGGCGCCTGCGCGATTACCTGCACGCCTGAGTCCTCACGGATGCGGGCGAGACGCCCGCGTTCCCAGGTCGGCGCCCGCTATCATTCGCCTTCGAGGCGCGCCGTGAAACGCGCCCTCCCGTGATGACGCTCCGTTCGCCCCTCGCCGCCATCCTCCTGGTCGCAAGCGCTGCCGCCGGCGCCGCCCCTGCCGCACCAATCCGAAACGCTCAAAACCAAGCGGAACGGGGGTTTTCTGGCGGACACTAGCTAGGCGCCGAGGATGCGAAGCTCCCGTGGCGACGAAGTGAGCAGCTCGCAGCCCTCGCGCGTCACGCGGACGTTGTCCTCGATGCGTACGCCGCCCCAGCCGTTGAGGTAGAGGCCAGGCTCGATGGTAAACACGGCGCCCACCTCGACGACATCCTCGTTGCCGGCCATCACGGAAGGCGGTTCGTGGATCTCCAGGCCCAGGCCGTGCCCGGTGCGGTGGGTCATGAACTCCTTGAAGCGGGGGGCGTGGAGATTGGCTTGGCAGTTCTTGTGGACGTACCCGTAGGTCACTCCGGGCCGGGACGCCGCGACGCCGCGGATGTTCGCCTGCAGGACCGCCTCGTAGACCTCCCGCATCCGGTCGGTGGGCGAACCGCTGACCACGAAGGTGCGCGTGATGTCGCAGTGGTAACCGTCGAACGACGTTCCGAAGTCGATCAGCAGGAACTCGCCCTCCTGCATCTCGCGCTCGTCCGGCACGCCGTGCGGCAACGCCGACTTGGGCCCGCTCAGGACGATCGGTCCGAACGAGATGCCGCCTCCGCCCCGCCGCAGCAACTCGCTCGAGAGCTTGGACGCGATCTCGATCTCCTTGCGCCCGGGACGCACGTCCCGCAGCGTGAACTCGATCGCCGCCTCCGCGATCTTCGAGGCTCTCTTCATCGCGGCCGCCTCCTCGTCGCTCTTCTTGAGCCGCAACGCGATCACGACCTTTTCGGCGCTCTCGATCTGGGCGTTCGGGAGCTCCCGGCGAACGTGCTCGAACTCCATGAAGCGCAGGCTCAGCGGCTCCACCGCCACCCGGCCCGCCCCGGCCAGGCACTTGAACGCCTCCGCGGCGGCCTTCTCGGGCCCGTCTGCGTCGTCCCAGAGATGAAGCGACTCGACGGACGGCGCCGCGCCGCGGAAGTTGGCCTCTTCCAGGGCCGGAACGACCGCCACCGGCGCGTCGGACGTCGGCACGATGAGCAGAAAAAGTCGCTCGTGGGCGTCGAAGTGATGGCCTAGCAGCCACGTCATCGTGGCCGCCGGCGTCAGTACGACCGCGTCGACGCCAGCCGAAGCGGCCGCCTGCCGCAACTGTTCCAGACGCAGGGCATCCCGGCTGGAAGGCGCCTGCTCACCGACGCCGTCTGCCTCTGCCGCCAAGTCTCCTCCAACCGTGTCATAGCTCATTTCCACCCCGCCGCCGCTATTCGTTGCCCGCCCTCCGGAACCCGGGTGGCGCGGTCCGCGCCACCCGTGAACCAGTCCGTGCGCCCGATGACGGGCGCACGGATGGCACCGTCGGACCGGACAGCTTACTAGGAATGCTCCGAGGCGCTGACGAGGGCCTTCCGAGCGCGATAAAGTCGCGCCCATCATGGATACATCGATCGGTTCCGAATACAGCGAGCTCCGCGAGGAGGTCCGCTCCTTCTTTACCGCCAACGAGGACGTGGCCGTCCCGGCCGGGCCCGGTTTTGGCGGCGACCAATCAGAGGTCCGCAGGCGAGTCGTCGAGTGGCAGAAACGGCTCGTCGACGGCGGCTACGCCGGCCGCGAGATCCCGAAGCGCTACGGCGGCGCCGGCCGCGAGCCCGACGCCCTCTCGAGCCTGGTGATCGAGGAGGAGTTCCAGAGTGCCGGGATTTCCCTCGGCATGGAAAACCAGGGCATCAGCATGTTCGTTCCGACGCTGCTGCACTTCGGCCGCGAGGACCAGAAGCAGGAGCTGATCGGCCCCACGATCCGCGGCGAGCTGATCTGGTGCCAGGGGTACAGCGAGCCCGGATCCGGCTCCGATCTGGCGTCGCTGCGCACCTCCGCGCGGCTCGACGGCGACGAGTACGTGATCAACGGCCAGAAGATCTGGACCAGCGGCGCCCGCGAGGCCCACATGATGTTCGCGTTGGTCCGCACCGAACCGGACGCCGGAAAGCACGGCGGCATCAGCTACATCGTTCTGTCGATGGACACGCCCGGGCTCGACGTGCGGCCGCTGATGACGATGACCGGCGACGCCTCCTTCAACGAGGTCTTCTTCACCGACGTTCGGGTGCCGGCCATGAACGTGATCGGCCGCCCGGGCCAGGGCTGGGAGGTCGGCACCTACACGCTGCGCTTCGAGCGCAACATGCTGGGACGGTCGAACGCGACCGAGAACTATCTCGCCGGCTGCGTCGACATCCTGCGCGAGACCGGCCTGATCGATTCGCCCGTCTACCGCGACCGGCTGCTCAAGCTCGAGGGCCGGGTGCAGGCGATGAGGTACCACCAGTTGCGCCTCCTCACCGACCGCCTGAAGAAGCGCGACTCCGGCGCCGGCGGTCTCATCGTCAAGCTGAACAACTGCCAGTTGAACTACGACGTCTGCGCCCTGGCGATCGACGCCATGGCCGAACGCGGAGTGCTCAAGCGCGGCTCGAAGCACGTCCGCGACTACGGCAACTGGCAGCGGAACTACATGTACGCCTTGGGCCTGATCATCGGCGGCGGCACCGCCCAGATCCAGAAGAACATCATCGGCGAGCGGGGTCTTGGACTGCCCCGGGCGCCGAAGCCGGCAGCGGCCTAGAGTCCGCGCCGCCTCGCTCGACGAACCACGCGAAGGAGTCCAACATGGACTTTGGACTGACGCAGCCGCAAGAGCTGCTTCGAGACTCGATCGCCCGCTTTCTCGCCCAGGACGTGGGGGTCGAACGCGTCCGTCGCGTGATGGACTCCGAGTCGGGGCAGGACGAAGCGATCCACGGCCAGCTCGGCGATCAGGGCATCACCGGCCTCCTTGTCGACATGGACCTCGGCGGCTCGGAACTGGGCATGCAGGAGGCCGCGATCGCCGCCCAGGAGATCGGCCGCGCCGCGGCGCCGGTCAACTTCCACTCGTCCTACGTCCTGGCGCCGCTGCTGATCGCGGGCGCCGGCGACAGCGAGCGGCGGAACGAGCTGCTTGAAGGCATCGCTGAGGGCAGGTTGCTGGTCACCCCGATCCTCGACGCCCCGATCCAGGACGGTCGCGTCGACGGGACCGTGCTCTACGTGCCCGACGCCCCCTGGTCCGACGCGTTCCTGCTCGAGTCCGAAGACAGTCTCCACCTGCTCGAGGCGACCACCGCGGGGATCGACATCGAGCCCCTGCAGACCGTTGACGAAACCCGCCGCGTCGCCGAGGTCACGTTCTCCGGCGTCGACCTGAACGCCGCCGAGAGTCTCGGCGGCAGTGCCCAGAGCACGCGTCGCGCCGTCTACGCGGCGCAGATCGCCCTGGCCGCCGACGCCCTCGGCGCGGCCCAGAAGGGACTCCAGATCGCCGTCGAATACGCCAAGGAGCGCAAGCAGTTCGAGCGCACCATCGGCTCCTTCCAGGCCGTCAAACACATCTGCGCCGAAGTCCTGGCCGAAGTCGAGCCCGTCGAGTCCCTGCTCTGGCACACCGCCGACGCCTGGGACGAGGGCGCCGGCGAGACCTGTCACCTCGCCCCCCTGCTCAAGGCCCACGCCACCGAGGTCGCAAGCAACGCCGTCACCATGACCACCCAGGTCTTCGGCGGCATCGGCTTCACCCACGAGTGCGACATGCACATCTTCTACAAGCGCGTCGGCTACGACCGCCAGGCGCTGGGGAATCCGACCGCGCTCAGGGAGCAGGCGGCGGCTGTGATGTACGCCTGAGGCGGCGAAATCGCCTATATTGCAGCCCCTCGGTCGTCTGGCGTCAACGAATCGATGAGGTTGGAGCGTCTCCTCCACACCCTCGACGGACCGGCCGCCGGGCCGATCTCGCCGATCGACCGGGACTCCACGATCTTCCCCTCGGACAGCCCGTGGCGAAGATCCGCCCAGCCGTCGGCTCGCTCGCGCGCATCGTGCCGGCAAGCGGGCTCGGCGTGAGCCTCGGACTGACACCGGCCGGCGACGTGCGCTGGACGGATCCCGGCGTTGAAGAGATCCCGGAGCGGCTCCAGCACCTTGAACGCGCCTTCGACGCCGATTGGCGAGAGGCTCTTTTCACGCTGGCGGCCGAAAAAACCGATACCCGGGAGCGGCCCGCCGTCCGCTACTGGCAGAGCATCGCCGAGCGCCATCTGACCGCGCTTTGCCACCCGCCCGCTGTGAACCCGAACGCGGAAGGGGCGGCTTCGCTCAGCGTTGAACCACCGACTTCGGCCGAGTGCGCCGCTCTCGTTGAAGCCGCCCCACCGATGATCGGCGGCGAATACCTGTCCGCGGAGCGCCTGCAACGCATCTGGACCGAGGTGGACGACTGGGTGAGCCAGGCCGCTTCGACCGCCGGCGGGCTGTCCGCGTTCCTGCGTGAGCGAGCGCCGAACTGGCATCAGGTCGGGCGGGTCTGCTTCCACCTGGCCGAGAATCGGAACGACGCGGCACGACCGTTCGCGTTCATGGCTACGTATGCCGCGCGATTCGGCGCGACCGGACGTGCGCGGCACCTGCCGCTGCGGCGAGCACTCGAACAATACGCGGGCGAGAACAACCGCTCGGCGCTCATCACGCTGCTGTCGCCGATCCAGCAGGCCGCGGCTGCTTGCGACTGGGTAAGGGAGATGGTGGATTCCGGTGACGTCTACCGGCCGATGGCCTGGACGCCGGATCGCGCCTACCGACTCCTGCGCAGCGTCCCGGAACTCGAGGAGAGCGGCCTGTCCGTGCGGCTACCTGACTGGTGGCGAAAGCGCGCGCGACCGCAGGTCTCCGTGACGGTCGGCGAGGCGCCGTCCCTGGTGGGCGTGGACGCCGTGCTCGACTTTCGGGTCGAGGTCGCTCTCGGCGGCGAGCCGCTCTCCGAGGACGACCTGAATGCGCTGCTCGGCAGCGACGGCAATCTGGTGCTCCTCAAGGGTCAGTGGGTCGAGGTGGACCGCGATCGCCTGCGTCAGGCGATCGAGCATTGGGATGCCGTGCGTCAGGCGGCCGGCGACCACGGCATCTCCTTCATCGAGGGAATGCGCCTCCTCGCCGGCGCGTCGGCCGATCTTCGGGACGAGGCGGAAACCGAGGCCGAACGCCCCTGGGTTCATGTCGAGGCCGGAGACGGCATGCGCGAGATTCTCGCCGGCATGCGTCAACCGGAGACGCTCGCCCCCGTCGACGGCGGCGCGCTGCAAGGGACCCTGCGGCCGTATCAACGCGATGGCGTGGCATGGCTCGCCCTCCTGACCCGCCTGGGCCTCGGCGCCTGTCTGGCCGACGACATGGGCCTGGGCAAGACCATTCAAGTGCTGGCGTTGCTGCTCTCCGACCGCGGCCTTTGCCAGGAGGAGCAGCGGCCGCCGTCGCTGCTTCTGATTCCGGCGTCCCTGCTCGGAAACTGGCGCGCCGAAGCAGCGCGGTTCGCGCCGTCGCTGGACCTTCGATTCCTGCACCCGTCCGAAACCGATCGCGAGACCTTGACGGAGATCGCGGACGCCCCCGCGCGGTCGCTGGCCGGCGCCGATCTGGTGGTGACCACGTACGCCATGCTCGCTCGGCAGCCCTGGCTGGCGGAGGTGCGGTGGCGACTGGTCATCCTGGACGAAGCGCAGGCCATCAAGAACCCCGGTACGCTCCAGAGCCGGTCCACTCGGAAGCTCCAGGCCGGCGCGCGCATCGCGATGACCGGTACCCCGGTGGAGAACCATCCGGGAGATCTGTGGGCACTGTTCGACTTCCTCAATCCCGGTCTGCTCGGCTCGCGCGCGGTGTTCCAGCGGTTCGTCAAGACGCTGGAACGGCGCGAGGAGCAACAGTTCGCGCCGCTTCGCCGACTTGTCGCGCCCTACATCCTGCGCCGCCTCAAGACGGACCGCCGCATCATCGACGACCTGCCCGACAAGACCGAGGCGGCGCGCTACTGTCATCTGACCCGACCCCAGGTTGCACTCTACGAGCGAGTCGTGCGGTCGATGCAGCGCGGCCTGGAATCGGTCGACGGCATCAAGCGGCGGGGCCTCGTGTTGCAGACGCTCATGCGATTGAAGCAGGTCTGCAATCATCCCAGTCAGCTTTCCGGAGACTGTGCCTACAAGCCGAACGACAGCGGCAAGTTCAAACGCATCGCCGAGATCTGCGCGGAACTGGCCGAACGCCAGGAACGCGCCCTCGTGTTCACGCAGTTCCGGGAGATCATCGATCCGTTGTCCGACCATCTGGCCGCGACCTTCGGTCGGCCGGGGCTGGCGCTGCACGGAGGCACCGAAGTCAGGCAGCGCCGCGCCCTGGTCGAAGCCTTTCAGCGCCGCGACGGACCGCCGTTCTTCGTCCTGTCCCTCAGGGCGGGAGGCACGGGCCTGAACCTGACGGCGGCTTCGCACGTGATTCACTTCGACCGCTGGTGGAACCCCGCCGTCGAGAATCAGGCTACCGACCGGGCCTTTCGCATCGGCCAGCGACAGGGCGTGCTGGTCCATAAGTTCATCACCTCCGGCACCATCGAGGAGAGAATCGACCGGATGATCGCGGAGAAGAGCCAACTGGCGAACGACCTTCTCGACGATGGCAGCGCGATCAAGCTCACCGAGCTTTCCGATGACGAACTGCTCGACCTGGTCCGTCTGGACATCACTCGGGCGAAAGCGTAGGAAGCGCGGGATCTGTCATGAGGTTTCCGACCTACGTTCCAGTCGCCGCGCGACGAGCCAGGGCCGCGCGGAAGGTCGCCAGTCTCCGCAAGCAGGGCAAGAAGGTGCAGCCGGTCGAAATCACGGGGAACCTGATTGCCCGGAGCTTCTGGGGCAAGCGCTGGTGCAAGCACCTGGAGTCCTTCTCCGACTACCGCAACCGGTTGCCGCGCGGCCGCAGCTACGCGCGCCACGGCGCGGTCTGCGACCTGGCGATCCGGGCCGGCCGCGTCGACGCACTGGTCTTCGGCACGAGGCTCTACCACGTCGCCATTCGCATCCAGAAGCTCAAGCCCGCTGTCTGGAAGTCCATCAAGGCCAGATGCACCGGACAGATCGGATCGGTCATCGAGTTGCTCCAGGGACGGCTCTCCGACCAGGTGATGGCCGTCGTCACGGATCGCAGCCGCGGCCTGTTTCCGACTCCGCGCCAGATCGAGTTCGACTGCGACTGCCCGGACTGGGCCGGCATGTGCAAGCACGTGGCTTCGGTCCTGTACGGCGTCGGCAACCGGCTCGACGACAGCCCCGAACTCCTCTTCCTGCTGCGAAAGGTCGACGAATCGGAGCTGATTGACGCCGACCTGGCGCTGCCGGCCGGCGCGGCGGGTGCGGATTCCCTGGCGGAAGGCGACCTGTCGGGGATCTTCGGCATCGATCTGGACACGGACGAGGCGCGGGATCCCCGCTCCAGACCGCGGAAGAAGGCGGCGCACAACGCTCGAAAACGCGGTGGCGCTTCCCGGCTCCCGGGCCGGCGAAAGCGCGCCGGGAAGAAGGCCCCGGGTGTCGCGCCACCGTTCCGCCCCACCGGCGCCCGCGTCTCCAGGCTCCGCCGGCGCAGCGGCCTGTCGGTCGCCGAGTTCGCCGCCAAGCTCCGGGTTACCCCGGCAACCGTGCGCCGCTGGGAGGCCGTGCGCGGACCGCTCAACCTGCGAGCCGCCTCGTACAGCGCGCTGCGGACGCTGCACGAACAGGTCGAAACGGCTGCAGCTAGCCGTCGTCCCTGAGACAACCCGCCGGCAACTGGCATCGGCCATCTCCAGGCTCACGCCGAATCCACCGTTGCGCTCCCGTGACCGGTCTGGCCGCAACCCGGTACGCTCGGCCCCAATGCCCCCCGAACCCGGGTGGCGCGTTTCCGCGCCACACGCGAACCAGTCCGAGCGCCCGTCACCGGGCGCACGGATGGCACCCGCCCGCTCCCCCTTCGACCACGAACTCCCCGAACACGACCCCGAAGTCGGTCAACTCGTCCACGTCCGCTCCCGCCGCTGGCTAGTCGAGGAAGTTCAGCCCGGAAAGAAGCCCGGTCAATCCTCGGTCGTCCGCCTCGCCTGCGCCGAGGACGACGCCCAGGGCGAGGAGATCGAGGTTTTTTGGGACGTCGAGATCGACCGCCGCATCCTGAAGCAGGAGGGCTGGGCCGAGCTCGCGGCCAAGGGCTTCGACACGCCGCGCCGCTTCAGCGCCTTCCTGCACACGCTGCGCTGGAACTGCGTCACCGCGACCGATCCGAACCTGTTCCAGGCGCCGTTTCGCGCCGGCATCAAGCTCGACGCGTACCAGATGGAGCCACTCCGCAAGGCGCTCCGCATGCCCCGCGTCAACCTCTTCATCGCCGACGACACCGGGCTCGGCAAGACGATCGAGGCCGGCCTGATCGCCCGCGAGCTATTGCTGCGCAAGAAGGTCAAGACGATCGTCGTTTCCGCACCGAGCTCTGTCCTCGAACAGTGGCAGGGCGAGATGGAGGAGCGTTTCGGCCTGCTGTTCCAGATCCTCGACCGCGCCTACTTCACCCGCATGCGGCGCGAGCGCGGCTTCGGCGTGAATCCGTGGCGCACCCACAGCCGCTTTCTGGTCTCCCACAACCTGCTGCGGGATCCGACCTACGCCGACCCGATGCGCGAGTGGCTGGGGTCGGTGCTTCCCGGCAGCCTCCTGATCCTCGATGAGGCGCATCACGCCGCCCCTTCGAGCGGCGGCCGCTACGGCATCGAGTCGAAGTTCACCAGGGCCGTACGCGACCTCTGCGGCCGCTTCGAGCACCGGCTCTTCCTCTCCGCGACGCCGCACAACGGCCACTCGAACAGCTTCTCCACACTGCTGGAACTGCTTGACCCGAACCGCTTCACCCGCGGCGTCAAGGTGCTCAAGAAGTCGCTCGATGCGGTCATGGTGCGACGCTTGAAAGAGGACATTCGGGATGTCCAGGGCGGATTCCCCAAGCGCGACATAGTCCGCGTGAGCATTGACGGTCTCCCGGCGGATGCGCCCGAGCTCGAGTTGTCCCGCCTGCTCAACGAGTACCGCGAGGCGCGCGAGGAGCGATTCGAGGCCGCCTCGAATTCGGCCCGCGCCGCATCAGGCCTGCTCGTCGTCGGCCTCCAGCAGCGGCTGCTGTCGTCCATTGAGGCGTTCGCGCGCAGCCTCAAGACCCACCGCAACACGCTCGAACGCCGCCGCCGAAAAGCCGCGGACGCTGGCGCCGCCAATGCCGGTGCCGAAGACGACTTCGTCGAGAACCAGGCCGGTCGCTTCGTGTCCACTTCCTGGCTGGCCGGAGAAAGCGGCGACGAGGACCGCGCGGCCTTCACCGACGAAGAAGCCGAACGAGAGGAGCAAGACCAGATCCGCGACCTGAACGCCGCCGCCGAGTCCGACGATGGTCGCTCCGCCCCTGGGAACGCGGGCGTCTCGCCCGCAGCCGGCATAGGGCGCCTGCCCGGCTCGCTGCCGCGCCTCCTCCAGCGCGAAAACGATCTCCTCGACCGGATGCAGCGCATCGCTGAGCACGCCCGCGGCAGGCCCGACGCGAAGACCCGCGAACTCGTCGACTGGATCCGCGAACACCTTTGCCACGGCCTGCCTTCCCTGGGCAAGGCCCTCCCCGCCGGCACACCCGCGCCCCGTTGGAACAGCCGCCGACTGCTGATCTTCACCGAGAACCGGGAAGGCACGAAGCGGTATCTCCGCACCATGCTCGAGGCCGCCATTGCGAGCACCGACCGCGCCGAGGAACGGATCGTGACCATCGACGGGCTCACCCAGGGACCCCGACGCCGTGAGATCCAGCGCCGGTTCAACGCCGACCCGAAGGACGAACCGCTGCGCATCCTCCTGGCCACGGACGCCGCCCGCGAAGGCCTGAACTTCCAGGCCCACTGCACCGACCTGTTCCACTTCGACCTGCCCTGGAATCCGGGCCGGATCGAGCAGCGGAACGGCCGCATCGACCGCAAGCTGCAGCCCGCGCACGAGGTCCGCTGCCACTACTTCGTCCTGCCCCAACGCGCCGAGGACCGCGTACTGCAAGTCCTCGTCAGGAAGACCGAGACGATCAAGACCGAACTCGGCAGCCTCTCCAGGGTGATCCACGATTCGGTGGAGCGCCGCCTGACGAAGACCGGCATCCGCCATCGCGACGCCGAGAGTCTGGCGCGCGAGATCGAGCACGCCGACATCGACGCCGAGCGCCGGCGCATCGCCAACGAAGAACTGGAAGCCGCGCGGCAACGCCGGGACGAACTGAAGGGGCAGATCACCCGCTGCCAGGACCTCCTGCAACGGTCCCGCAAGTGGGTCCAGTTCGAGGTGAACGCCTTCCGCGACGCCCTCTCCTGCTCGCTCGAACTCGTCGGCGCCAAACCGTTGAGGCGGACGCGGAGCGAAGACGGCGGCGAAGTGTGGACCTTCCCCACCCTGGACGGCCAGACCCACGGCGACCCGACCTGGGCCGGCACCCTCGATTCCCTCCGCCGGCCCCGGCGCCGCCACCAGAAGCTCACCGAGTGGCGAAAGGAGGAGCCGCCGCGCCCGGTGGTGTTCGAGGACGCCGGCGTCCTCACCGACGACACCGTCCACCTCCATCTGGAGCAGCGCGTCGCCCAGCGTCTGCTCGCCCGCTTCCGTTCCCAGGGCTTCATCCACCACGACCTCTCCCGCGCCTGCCTCGCCCAGTCGGCCGACTCGATCCCCCGGGTCGTCCTGCTCGGCCGGCTGACCCTCTACGGCAAGGGCGCCGAACGGCTGCACGAAGAGGTGGTCACGGTAGCGGCGCGGTGGATCGAGCCGACTCGCCGCAACGCCCCGCTCGCCGCCTACGCGCGTGACGCCGAGATTCGCGCCCTCGACCTGCTCGAACAGTCGCTGGCGAGATCCGGCAGCCGCCCGGTGAACGAGGTCGTGGTCCGCCGGCTCCTGGGTTCGGCTTCTCGCGACATCGACGAACTCCGGCCCCAACTCGAAGCCCGCGCCAGCGCGATGGAGGAATCCGCAACCGAGCGCCTGCGCGAACGTGGCGAGCGCGAAAGCCGGGAGCTCCGCGAGACTCTGGAGAGCCAGCGCAGGCACGTCGGCGGCGAGTTGGCGCGACGGGAATCGGCGCTGGTGCAACGGACCCTGGCCTTCAGCCAGGCCGAGGAGCGGCAGTTGACGGCCGACATGCGCTCCTGGCGCCGTCGCCTGGAGCAGTTCGGCCGCGACCTGGAGCAGGAGCCCCGGCGCGTCCGCGACTTCTACGAGGTCCGCGCCGTGCCGCCGGTGGAGCCGCTCGGCATCGTCTACCTGTGGCCGGAGACGAACTGACCCCGCCGCGTCGAAAAAGGTCCGCCACGACGGCACCGTATTGCATGTTGTAACCACTGGCACTACACTTTCTTGATGCACACGCTCTCCATCAAGCTGCCCGCCGAGCTCCACGCCGCCATCGACAGCGAAGCGCGGAGGCGCAACGTCACACGGTCGGCCCTTCTCCGCGATATCGTCGAGAAGGGCCTTGACGGCCTCCCCGAGCCCGCCGCGCCGAGTTGTGCCGATCTGATGAGCGACCTCATCGGGTCCGTCGACAGCGGCCACGGTGACCTGGCAACGAATCCGCGCTTCCTCGAGGAGGCGATCGTTGCAGACTCGGGTCGCGGGCCGGCCACCATAAGAGCCCGTGCCACAGCCGACCGTCGTCGTTGACGCAGGGCCCATCGTCGCGGCGTTCGACGCGCGCGAGGCGCATCACGCTTGGGCCGTCGATCAGTTCAGGACCCTGGCGCCGCCCCTGCTCACCTGCGAGGCCGTCCTCTCGGAGGCTTCCTTCCTGCTGGCTCGCGCCTCGGCCGATCCGAGCCTGCCGATCACCCTCGTCGAGCGCGGTGTCCTCAAAGTCGCGGATCCACTCGCATCCCCCGACCACGCCCGCGCCGTCGGTCGCTTGATGCGGCGCTACGGCAACGTACCGATGTCGCTCGCGGATGCCTGTCTGGTCTGGATCGTCGAGCAGACAAAGAACGCCTCGGTTCTCACGCTCGACTCCGATTTTCGCATCTACCGTCAGGCTGGACGCCGCGTCATCCCGGTGCTCGCCCCGCCGTAGACGATGGCCCAACCGAACGCGAACACGCTCGCCCATCTCGAGTGGCTCGGCTTCGTGCAGCCGACCGGTCTCGTCGTCTCGGCGCCGGCGCTGGACAAGGCCGGCGCGGTGCTGCAACGCAGCGACCGGGAAGGCCAGCGCCGTCTGCAGGCGGCCGTCGAGTATCGGCGTTTCGGGTCGGGCGACGAGCCCCCGTCCTTCCTGCCTGATTTCGAGACCTTCGCCCGCGCGGTCCTGGACTGGAGCTTCTCCCCCAACGGCTACGCCGGCGGTAGCGGCGCTCCGATGCCGGAGGATCTGAGCCTTCACCTGCCCGACTACGGCGAGACGCTGCGCCCCGACTTCGCGGTCCGCGAGCGAGACCCGGACGACGGCGGCCCGGCCTGGCAACTGCCGGTTCAGACCCTTGAGCCCGGCCAGGACTTCGACAGGGTCGCCGCCGGCGCCGGCCGGCTCGAAGCCTCGCCCCACAGCCGGCTGGAGCGCCTGCTGCGGACGACGAGAGTCCCCGCCGGCCTGCTCTTCAACGGCCGCGCCCTGCGCCTCGTCTCGGCGCCGCACGGCGAGAGCTCGGGCTGGATGGACTTCAATGTTGCCGACATGCTGTTGGTGGCGGGCCGGCCGATCTGCACCGCGCTTCGACTGCTGCTGAACGAGCGCCGGCTGCTGGCCCTGCCGCGGGAACAGCGCTTGGCGGCCCTGCTCGCCGACAGCCGCAAGTACCAGAACGAGGTCAGCGAGAAGCTCGCGAGACAGGTGCTGCACGCCCTCTACGAGCTGCTGCGCGGCTTCCAGGCAGCCCACGACGCCTCGCGCGGCGAGCTGCTGAACGAACAGCTCCGGGAAGACCGCAACGACGTCTATCGCGGTCTGTTGACCGTGGTCCTGCGGCTGGTGTTCCTGCTCTACGCGGAAGAGCGCGGCCTGCTGTCCGACAACCGGACCTTCGAACGCCACTACTCCCTTGCCGGCCTCCACGAACGGCTGCGGGCCGACGCAGCACTCCACCCGGACACGATGAACCAGCGCTACGGCGCCTGGGCAGGGTTGCTGACCCTGTTTCGGATGGTCCACAACGGCGCCGAAGCGGCACGGCTGCGGCTCCCGCCCCGGCACGGCGTCCTCTTCGACCCGGACCGCTACAAGTTCCTGGAGGGCCGCCCCCTCGTCGGCGCGGCTCAGAGCCACGAACGCGTACAGGCGCCCCGCGTCTCCGACGGCACCATCTTCCGCGCGCTGGAGAAGCTGCTCGTGCTCGACGGCGAGCGCCTCTCCTACCGCGCCCTAGACGTCGAGCAGATCGGCTCTGTCTACGAGACGATGATGGGCTTCCAGCTCGAACGCGCCGAGGGCCGGTCCGCGGCGATCAAGGCGGCCAAGAAGCACGGTGCCCCAGCCGCCGTGAACCTGGAGGAACTGCTGGAGCAGGCGCCCGGCAGCCGCGCCCGCTGGCTCCGGGAGCGCTCGGACCGCAACCTGACCGGGAGAGCCGCGAAGGCGGTCCGCGACGTCGCAACGCTCGACGAGCTCCACGCCGCCCTCGACAACGTGATCGACCGCGACGCCACTCCCGACCTGGTGCGGCGCGACGACCTGATCCTCCAACCGAGCGAAGAACGCCGACGCTCCGGCTCCCACTACACGCCCCGGTCGCTCACCGGCCCGATCGTTCGCGACACCCTGGAACCGATCCTCGACCGGCTGCGAAGAGAGGCTGCCCACATGGGAAGCGTCACCCCTGGGAACGCGGGCGTCCCGCCCGCATCTGGAGAATCTCCGGTGCCCGCGCCGCGCCCGGAACAGATCCTCGACCTCTGCATCTGCGACCCCGCAATGGGCTCCGGCGCCTTCCTCGTCGAAGCCTGCCGCCAACTCGGCGACGCCCTGGTCGAATCGTGGCGGTACCACGACGCCACGCCGGACATCCCACCCGACAGTGACGAGACCGTTCACGCACGCCGCTTGGTCGCCCGCAACTGCCTCTACGGCGTCGACCGGAATCCGGTCGCCGTCGACCTGGCGAAGCTGTCCCTGTGGCTCGCCACCCTGGCAAAGGACCACCCGTTGACCTTTCTCGACCACGCCTTCCGCCACGGCGACTCGCTGGTAGGACTCACCGTAGAGCAGATTCAGGCCTTCCACTGGAAGGGCAGCCAGAAACGCTTCCAGGCTGGCATCGAAACGACCTGGATTCGCGAACAGGTCCAGAAGGCGCTCCGACTGCGGCGCGAGATCCAGGGCGCCGGCGAGGAGACGCCCGATAAGGAACTGCGGGATCGGCTCGACGAGGCGGAGCATGATCTGGCGCGGGTGAAGACGCACGGAGATCTGGCCGTGGCCGCGTTCTTCGAGGGCAAGAAGCCGAAGGAGCGGGAGGAGTTGCGCCGGCAGTTCGCCCAAGCCTTGCAGCCGCCTCCGCGAGACGAGGCAACCCCTCCAGGCGCCCACGCCTACGCCGGTTGGCTGGACGACCTGCGGAAGGCGAACCCCCCGCTGGCGCCGTTCCACTGGGACGTCGAGTTCCCCGAAGTGTTCCTGCCCGGAGAGCGTGAGAACCCCGGCTTCGACGGGATCGTCGGCAACCCGCCGTTCGCGGGCAAGAACACGATCGGCAACGCCAACGTATCGGGCTACAAGGACTGGCTCCAGCAAGTTCACGAAAAGAGCCACGGCAACGCCGATCTGGTCGCCCACTTCTTCCGGCGCGCCTTCAATCTGCTCCGCGAGAACGGCGCCTTCGGCCTGATCGCCACCAACACGATCGCCCAGGGCGACACCCGGGCCACCGGCCTGCGCTACATCTGCCAGCACGGGGGCGAGATCTACCAGGCGGGGCGACGAGTCCAGTGGCCCGGTCTGGCGGCGGTCATCGTCAGCGTCGTGCATGTCCACCGCGGCACCTGGGGCGGTCTGAGACTGTTGGACGGCCAGCCGAAGCCGACCATCACCGCCTTCCTGTTCCACAGTGGCGGCCACGAGGACCCGGAGCGGCTCGCAGAGAACGCAGGCAAGAGCTTCCAGGGCAGCATCGTGCTCGGAATGGGCTTCACCTTCGACGACACGGACAAGAAGGGCGTCGCGACGCCTCTGGCCGAAATGGAACGGCTGATCGAGGACGATCCGCACAACCGGGAGGCGATCTTCCCCTACATCGGCGGCGCCGAGCTGAACGCCAGTCCCACTCATGCCCACCACAGGTACGTCATCAACTTTCGGGACTATCCGCTGCGACGAGCGGACGTCAGCGGCTCGTGGGCCGGAGCCAGGGACGCTCGCCGCAAGCACTGGCTCAAGAGCGGAGTCGTTCCGCTCGACCATCCCGATCCGGTCGCCAACGACTGGCCTGATCTGCTGACCATCGTCGAGGAGCGGGTCAAGCCTTACCGGGACAAGGATAACCGCGCCAGCTATCGAGAGCGATGGTGGCACTACGCGGAGAAGAGATCCGAACTCCAGACCGCAAGCGCCCACCTCGACTGCGTCCTCGCGATCTCACAAGTAACACAGCACGTTGCCTTTGCGTTCCTGCCAACCGGCATGGTCTACGCACACCGTCTCAACATCTTTCCCTTCCCCACCCATGCCGCCTTCTGCGCACTGCAGTCCCGGTCGCACGAACTCTGGGCCCGTTTCTTCGGTTCGTCGCTTGAAGACCGGTTCTGCTACTACCCCTCCGACTGCTTCGAAACCTTCCCCTTCCCGGAAGCCTGGGACACCCACCTCGGCCTCGAATCCGCCGGCAAGGCTTACTACGACTACCGCGCCGCCCTGATGATCCAGAATGACGAGGGCCTGACCAAGACCTACAACCGCTTCCACGACCGAGGCGACACCAGGCCAGCCATCCAGAAGCTCCGCGACCTCCACGCCGCCATGGACCGCGCCGTCCTCGACGCCTACGGCTGGACCGACATCCCGACCGCCTGCAAGTTCATCCTCGACCACGAGATCGACGAAGACACCTGGGGCAACAAGAAGAAGCCCTACCGCTACCGCTGGCCCGACCAAGTCCGCGATGAGGCACTCGCTCGCCTGCTGGAACTCAACGCCCAGCGGGCCGCGACGGACGGGCAGCTCAACCAGGCATGACCCGTTCGCCGCCGCCGCGAACATTCCGGACGCCGACGAACCCACGTATAGGAACTCGCTCTATGTTCATGGACACGGCCTGGCTGGCTCACCACATTCCCATGTTCTACGTCCCTCCGGTCCAGGCCTACCGCGCAGCCGCTCTGAGGAGAATACCCCTTGTCTTCGAGAACCTTGAGCAGGAAGCGGAGGCTGCCACAGAGGCAGAGTTCGAGCGCCTTTGCGCCCAGCCGGCCGGGCCTGACCACGACGGTGACCTCGGCGACCTGGCTGAGAGGGCGACGGACTATGGCAACGAATACGGTGAAACGATGTTCGCTATCCGCCAAAGCGTATTGAACGTGCTCGCAGTCGGCCTGCAGCACCTGTTCGAGCAGCAGCAGAAGAGCCTCTTCTATCAGACCTGCGAGGCACGAACGGGAACGGAGTATAGCTGGAAGGCCTTGAACTACAGCCTGCTGGGCTCCAAAGTGGTTCCAACTGCTCTGCCGGGTGCAGCGAAGCTCAAGGAACTCAGACTCGCTGCGAACACCATCAAGCACGGCTCTGGCAAATCGGCCCTCGGACTCGCAGCGCTAAGGCCGGATCTCTTCGTGTTTGAGCCGAGCACCGCAGAAGGGGCGTCCGTCGACGAGCAGCGGCGAGCAGCGGCTATGCAAGCATCCCACCTAGCCTTCGCACCGTTGGGCGGCGGCGAACTCTATGTAACCGAAACGGACCTGGCCGACTGGTCCGACGCCGTCCTACGATTCTGGCGTGGACTAGCGGCCTCGTTGTGGGCGCAGCACTTTCCCAACTCGGAGTTTCCGTACGGCTCCTGACCACTCCCACCGAAGCCGCAGTCGCCCGCTACCAGGCTGCTGCCGATGCGGCTGGAGTGACCACCGCCGGGCACGCTTGGGCTGGCACGTCTTGCGAAGCCGGCATCACGGGCCCCGTGGCGTGGTACCGTCCACGTCCCTCGGCTGACCTGACCAAGCGAGTCGGCAGCGAGCGGATCCAGCCCTTGCCGACTGCGCCGGCTCACCCCCTTGCCGCACGTCACCTCTATCACGCGGGCCGACGCCCGCCACCGAACCCCCATGCCACGCACCGCCCACGCCCTCGTCGACTACTTCAACGTCGCCGCCCTGCCGAGAGGCCGTCGTCCCAAGTTCCGGGACCACAGCGAAGCTCTCGATGGAATCATCTCCCTGCTACTAAACGAGATCCGCAGACTGCAGCCTCCGCCAGAGTCCCTTCGCATCCGCCTTTACGGCGGCTGGCACGACGAGAGAACCAACGACCACACCGAGGCGAGGCAGGCGTTAGGCGCCATCGCGCGACGCTACTACCCGACCGGAGGACCACCCTCCCGCGTCTTCGTCCACATGGCCGATTCACTCATGGCCCTGCCGGACCATGACCTGAGCCACACCCTCAGGCTCTGGTCCGGTCTTCCCGCTCTCAGGGTCGAGCGCCCAAGCAACTGCCGCCATCCTGACGATTGCCCACTCGACGATCTCAGACACTGGCAGCGCAACCGATGCCCCATGCGCCCGGACTGCGGGGTCACGTCGCGCGAGGCCATCGTCGCGGAGCGTCAGAAACTCGTGGACACGGCTATCGTCGCCGACACGATACACTTTGCCCGCCACCATGCGGCCGACTGGGTAGCCGTCGTCTCCAACGACGACGACATCTTGCCCGGCCTGATGGCGGGAGCTGCCGACCACAGCCGACTGCTTCTCGTTACGATAGACCGCACGTATCCGAGCTCCTACGCCGACCTTCTTTCTCAAATGTCTGTTGAGTACCTGGCCCTGGGTGGCCCGCCATGACAACGCTCAGTGAACGAGTGCTGGCCGAGATTCGAGCCGATCTTGCATCGTTCGCGGACACGCACTCTCGCGTAGCGCTCCCACCGGGAACCGCAATCTGGACCCGGCAGAGCACGAGTTACGAAGCGACGTTCCTCCAAAGCTCCGACATGTACCCGGAGGTTCAGCTCAACGGTTCAAGAATGGCCTACCATGCCTTCCTGGCGTCCGAGGAGATGGCGAACCTGACCGCTCTGGCAGAGTCGATCTTCTTTGCATGTGATGTCGAGAACAGCAAATACATCGAACCAAGGGCCACGACGGCGGATTCCGACGAAGGCGAAGGTTCGGCCAGGAATGTCATAGAGAGTCTCCTCGCGGACGTCCCCCACGGCGCAACTCGCGTCGTGTTCTTGCGCGGTGCCGCCGGAGCCGGAAAGACGGTGGTTCTTCGACACCTGGCACACCGTCAGGCCGACGCGTATCTGAATCACAACGCGGATTTCCTCTACCTCTACATCGATGCCCAGGCCCGCTATCTCGCGCGTCTCGACGACGCTGTGGCACTCGTCCTTCAGGACCTGAACGCCCGCTTCACGTACCGGGCACTGGCCACTCTCACGAAGCACCGGCTCATCGTTCCGATCATCGACGGCTTCGACGAACTCCTGGGTGCGGGAGGAGGAGGCGAGGCGATCGACGCACTGACTCAATTCCTCGCACGCCTGGACGGCCGCGGGGCAACCATCGCTTCCGCACGTTCCACCTACTTCGACTTCGGCCGGATCAGAGCGAGCGCCGACCGGTTCACGTCGAGCGATGCCAGCTTCGCAATCGTTCCCGTAGAGCTCCAGCCGTGGACGAAACGGGAGATGTGCACCTATCTGAAGAAGGACGACCAATACCAGACGCTCGGAGCCGCGTCACCCGACCAGGCTCTGGAGGAGCTCGAGAGCACCTTCTCCGGGAACGGGAGCGCACAGCTCTTCTCCACTCCGTTCTTCCTGGCTGCCGCCGTGGAAACCGCTCGCGAGTCCGCCGGCTTCGCCGACGGCGACCGGCCCATTCGCAGCATCATCGACAGCTTCGTCCGGCGCGAGGTGGGCAAGTTCCTCAATGCCAAGGACCAGCCCATCCTCACCGAGGAGAACCACTGGCAATTCCTGCGCATGCTGGCCGAAGAGATGTGGTGGCAGGAAAGGCGAGAACTCGACAAGGCTTCTTTGGACACCATCGCCGAGCTCTTTGCCGACGAGGTTGGAATGACCGGGCCCGACCTTCGCGCCTTCATCTCCCGCGCCTCGTCCTACGCCTTCCTGGCGACGCAGAACGGATCCTCCCACACGAACGGTCCACGCATGCTCGCCTTCTCCCACGAGTACTACTACGCCTTCTTCGTCGCCCGCTTCCTCGCCGAGCGACTCGCCCGTCAGGAAGACGTCGCCGGCCTTCTCGGGCGTTCCCAGGTGAGTCCCACGGTCGCAGCCGAGTTCGCCGAGCATGTCGAAGAAGAGGGGCCCGACTTCCTTGCCTCGGTCCTGGACGCTCTTTCCGCCCGCCGTGTACCGGTTCCGACCCGCGAGACGAATCGAGAGAACGCCGGTACGCTGTACGCGGCGCTCCTGTGCAAGCACGAGCGGACACCTGATCCTCACTTGTTCGAGGCGTCATTCACGGGCTCGAACTTCCGCGATACCGTCCAGCGGAACGTGCACGTCGAGAACTGCGACTTCGTGGACACGGACTTTCGGGGCGCCGACTGGTCCTTCCAGGCCTCGACAAAATCCACATTCACCGGACTAAGGGTCGACGTTTCGACCACCAAGCTTAGCGGGCTTCGCCTCGAGATCGGAGCCGACCTCTATGGACTTGCGCACCGCGACGGCCGGACGGAGTACGACCCCGCCAGGATGGCCGCCATCTGCGAGAAGATTGGAATGCCGATACCCGCCGAAGAGCCGCCGACGCAACCCCAGTACAGCGAGCAGGCAGAGGAAACGATCGAACTTCTGCATAAGCTGCTTCATGTTTCCGAGAGAATGTACTACCTCTCCGAGGGCATGCTCAAGCAGCGCGGCATCTCTACCAACCCATGCTGGTGGGCTCTCGAAAACCTCCTGCGCGACCACGGACTGCTGGAAGACAAGAAGACACAGAAGAGCGGGCCCGACGGCAAGCTCCGAAGACTCGCCTACCCGCCCAGGATCATCGCCGAGGGCGAGGGCGGGACAACGAACCCGGCACTACGCGAGTTCTGGAAGGCGATCCGTGGGCTTTGAAGTCCACGCGCGTTGCAACCCGAAGAAACGACCTGGAACCCAACCGATCGCCACCAGCACGGCAGTTAGTCGTCACCCACGGCCTAAGAGGGACCCGAGAAGTGAGCGACGTCCTGATGGCGATCAGACCCAAGTACGTGAAGATGCTGCTCTCGGGAACGAAGAGCGTAGAGATCCGAAGGCGCAACGTTCGCCTGCCTCCCGGCACCAGAATCTGGTTCTACGCGACGAGCCCTTGGCACCAGATCGTCGCCACGGCCACCGTGCAAGCGGTGCGCTGTGCCAGCCCGGAAGAAGTCTGGCGGCGATCGGGAGACAGAGTCGGTATCGACCGGCCCGAGTTCAACGCCTACGTCGGCGGCCGGGACTCCATCTCGGCCATCGCACTTGTGGACGTGCGGAGACTGCGAAGCCCACTTCCGCTTCAGAACGCCGAGTGCAACTTTCGCCCTCCCCAGTCCTACGCCCACCTGCGGCCTCGCACGCCGCTCCTGGCCATTCTCCAAGCCCGAGAGCGGCTGTCGTTGCACGCGGACGCCCCGGCAGCGTCAGGCTAGGCTGGACGCTGCCGTCATAGCGAACCCCTCCGGTATCCGACAGGTCCTTGGGCGACGCTGACACACAACGGACCCGCGACCGCGAGGAGCGGCTCCGGTCCCTCGGGTTTGAGGAGCCCGACGAGGCGCGCCGGCGCGAACGACTCGCTCTGAACATGGCGCTCAAGAGGTGGCCCAAGTAGACCGCGTTGGCGGCTTCCTCTCAAGACCCGAAACGCCACCATCACCGCCCCAGACCGTTCCTCAGTTCACCGGAAACTCGTCGTACGTCCTCCCCCCGAGCAACCGCCCGTTCAGGTGCTTCCGCACCCCGCCCCACTGCTTGAAGAAGAAGGGCACGCCGTCTCGCCGGCACTGGCGAAGGACGTTGACCACCCACACTTCCTCCATCGGTCGCGCTCCTGGCCCGCTCTCGCCACCCACGATGACCCAGTCGATGCCGGTCAGGTCGAAGTCGCCCAGGTCCTCGAGCAGCGGCTCGACGGAGGCGAAGCGGACCGCGGCGGGAGTTCGCCGCAGGGCTTCCAGCCGCGGCAGGCCCTGGCGGCGATTCTCGACGCTCACGCCGAACCACACGTTGGGAAGTTCGCCCATCCAGGACAGGGGGCCGGAGAGGAGATCCTCCATTCGCTCGTGCCGTTTGGTGAGGACCTGGTAGGTGTGCCTACGGACCTCGCGCATCACGTGTCCCACGTCGGCGATGTACGACTCGGGGACCTGCGGGTGGAAGAGGTCGCTCATGGAGTTGACGAACACGCGTCGTGGCCGGCGCCAACGGCGGGGTTGGTCGAGCTTCTCCGGGACCCGCCGAAGGTCGAACCCCTGCTCGAAGGGGTGGTTCCGAACGCCGCGGAAGCGTTCCGAGAACCTCTCCGCGTAGCAGTGGGCGCAGCCCGAACTGACCTTGGTGCAGCCGCGGACCGGGTTCCAGGTGGCATCGGTCCACTCGATCGTGCTGTGGTCGGACATTGGTCGCTGTCACCCTGCGGAGGCCGTGATCGTCACCCGGACCGGACCCCGAGGCTAAGCGCAAACAGAGCGGAAATCAAGCCGACGCCCCTACGACCAGACGCCCGCAACGACTAGACTCCGCGCATGAGCGGGTGCGCCCTAAGGAGTTCCAGGCGAAGAGCAACGCGCCCGGCCCACCAAAACGCCGCCAGTCAAGGCTCAAGCGCCGGAGCGCCACGGCGGCGGAGCCCACAGCGCAGGCCAGGAGAACGCAACCCGAGCGAGACAGCGTGACCGCCGACCGCCGCCTGCTGACCCGGGTTGCGCTGCGCAACTACAAGAGCATCGCCGCGTGCGACGTGTCGCCGGCGAATCTGTGCTTCCTTCTCGGGCCGAATGGCTCGGGGAAGAGCAATTTCCTCGATGCTCTCTGCTTTCTACGGGACTCTCTTCGGCACTCGATCGACCACGCATTGCGTGACCGCGGTGGAATCAACGACGTGCGACGGAGGTCCGGCGGCCATCCGACGCACTTCGGGATTCGCGTAGAGCTCGATCTGGAGGAATCGCACGGGCACTACGCCTTCACGGTGGCTGCAAGAAGGCCGGGAGGATACGAGATCCAGCGCGAAGAGTGCCTGGTGGTGCCTCGCAACGGCGGAGATTCCGACTACTACAACGTGGAGAAGGGCGAGGTCAGGAAGAGCACTCTGCTGATAGGCCCACTCGCCGCGTCGGACCGGCTGTACCTGGTCAACGTGTCTGGCCACGAGTCCTTCCGGCGCGTCTACGAGGCGCTGTCCACGACCGGCTTCTACAGTCTGAACCCGCAGGAGATCCGGCAACCTCAGCCGCCGGACCCCGGCGAACTCCTGAACCGGGACGGCAGCAACATCGCGAGCGTGCTGTCCAATCTCTCGGCGCGCTCACCGGAGTCCAAGCGGCGGATCCAGGACTACCTGGGGACCGTCGTACCGGGAATCACCGGCGTTGGGCGCAAGATGGCAGGTTCCAGAGAGACCATCGAGTTTCGCCAGGAAGTGCGTGGCGCGAAGCACCCCTGGAAGTTCGAGGCAAGCAACATGTCGGACGGCACGCTCCGGGCCTTGGGCATCCTGGTGGCGGTCTTCCAGGGCGCCGGCAACGGGCGCGCCATGCCGGGGCTGGTGGGAATCGAGGAACCGGAATTGGCGCTCCATCCCGCGGCAGCCGAGGTCCTCATCGACAGTCTTCGCGACGCCGCCGAGCACATTCAGATTCTCGTGACCAGCCACAGCCCCGACCTTCTCGACGACGACGAGATCCCGGCCGATTCGATCATCGCGGTTCGCGCCGCACACGGGGAGACCCGTATCGGCCCCCTGGACGAGGCAGGGCGCTCAGTGCTCAAGGACAAGCTGTTCACAGCCGGCGAGCTACTGAGAATGGACCAGATCGATCCAGATCCGACCATGTCGAGCCCGAAGCCCGGGCAGATCAGGCTGTTCGGCACCGAGCCCTGAGCCGTGCTCCAAATCGCCTCCATTGTCGAGGGCCACGGCGAAGTCAAGGCCATGCCCATCCTGCTCCGGCGGGTCGCGGAAAACGTCTCGCCCCACTCTTTGATGCGGGTTCACCGGCCGATTCGAGTGAAGCGTCAACGCATAGTGAAGCCCGGAGAGCTGGAGCGCTACGTTGAGCTCGCTGCCAGGCAGGCCGGTCCCAACGGCGCCATCCTGATCCTGCTGGATGCGGACAACGACTGTCCGGCGGAGTTCGGCATCGAGTTGCTTCGGCGCGCCAGACTCGCGCGAGCGGATCGCCCCATCCGCGCCGTACTGGCCAAGACCGAGTACGAGGCCTGGTTTCTTGCCGCCACCACCTCGATCGCGGAGAAGCATGGCGTCGAAGCGAAGCCGCCCCCGAATCCGGAATCGATCAGGGACGCCAAGGGATGGCTTAGCCAGAACGTGCTGCGCGGCGCGACCTACCACCCCACACGTCATCAGCCCAAGTTCACGGCCGCCTTCGACCTGGACGCGGCACGAACCGCACCATCCTTCGACAAACTGTGGCGCGACGTGACCTCGCTGCTTCGGGAATCACGAGGGACATAGCGCATGACCGAAGCCGGCGCCGCCGTTCCGGCGGCGACAAGCTCCCTGGACGTACGCCAGGACCTCGTCGACGCCCTCCAACTCGACCTCATTGGCCCCGGCGCCGGCCACGAACTCGCCCGCGAGCGCTTGCCGATCTACGAATCGCCATCGAACTGGTACCTCACCGGCTTCCTGATTCCGTCCGACACGCCGCCCGAACTAGACGCGGGCGCCGACGAGGACGACGACGACCTCGACGAGGTCCCAGAGCGAGCCGGCCTCGCCGAGGAATCCACCGAGGACCGAAAGGCAGCGAAGAAGGCGTTCTTTCCGTCTTCGATCGGGCTGAGCTTCCTGGCTGCGGACACGACGTTTCGGATCACCGTGCGCTGGGGAGACTACGAGGTCACTGACGCAGTCGACGATTCGGGCAAGGGCCGTCGCTGCTGGCAGCGGACGCCGCGAGAGGAGGTCGTCGCGGTCGAACTCGTGGCCGGCGAAGCAGCGACGCTTCACGATGTCCCCGCCTCGGGCGGCTTGCAGCTCCACGTGGAGCGGAGGCTCGTCACGGGGATCTCGACGATCCCGCCGGGCGGCCGCTCGGTCGCCGTCTTCCTGGTCAACAACCGGCAGCCGGCGGCCTCGCTCGACGAAGCCGAAACCACCTACGCGTTCCAGGCCGAGATCGAAGTGTGGAGCGACCGCCCGTTCCTGCCACGTCCCGATCCCCGCCCGGCCCTGGGCGACGATTGGGATGAACAGGTCGCCGCCCTGCACTACGCCGGCGCGCCCCGGTACGCCACCGGCCACAACGTCTCGGCTCAGTGGGACGCGGACGACGACGGCGGTTGCCGCCTGGTCCGCACCGCCTGGATCCCTCAGGCGGAAGTCGAGAAGACGGAGACGTTCGAACCGGAAGGCGTCGACCTGTCCATGGACCGGCTCGGCGAGCTGGCCACCGGCGGCGAGGCCGAGCGGGCACTCCAACCTCTCCTCGCCGCCTACCGCGAGTGGATCGGAGAGCGTCGCGCCAAACCTGCGGCCTTCGACATGGACCACCGGGAGACAACCGAGGAGCTTCTGCGCCGCGCCGAGTTCGCCGCCTCCCGGATGGAACGGGGCATCGCGGCTCTCTGTAGAGACGAACAGGCCCTGGACGCGTTCCGGGTCGCCAACCGGGCCATAGCAGGGGCCCTCCGGCGCCGAGATCCCAGCGGCTTCGAGGACGAAGGCCCCAGGTGGCGCGCCTTCCAGCTCGCCTTCATCCTGCTGAACCTCGCGCCGCTGGCGGATCCCGACGACCGCCACCGGGAGGTCGTGGATCTCCTCTTCTTTCCCACTGGCGGCGGCAAGACGGAGGCCTACCTGGGTCTGGCGGCCTTCGCCATCGTCCTGCGGCGGCTGCGCCACCCGGAAGCGGGCGGCCGAGCGGGCGCGGGGGTCTCGGTCATCATGCGCTACACGCTGCGCCTGCTGACCCTGGACCAGTTGGCGCGGGCGGCGGGGCTGATCTGCGCGCTCGAGCTGGAGCGGGACCGGGCACCCGAACGCTACGGCGAGTGGCCGTTCGAGATCGGTCTCTGGGTCGGGAAGGCGGCGACGCCCAACGTGCTAGGCCGCAAGGGCGACGCCAACAGCGCTTCGGCTCGCGCGAAGACGAACCGCTACAAGAAGAAGCCGAAGTACGAACCGTCCCCCATCCCCCTTGAAGACTGCCCCTGGTGCGGCACGAAGTTCGAGCCCGATTCGTTCTCGCTCGAACCAAACGCGGACGAACCCCGCAACCTGCGGGTGGTGTGCGCCAACTGGGAGTGCGACTTCGCCGGCGACCGCGCACTGCCCATCGTCGCCGTCGACGAGCCCTTGTACCGCCGCCTGCCCTGCTTCCTGATCGCCACAGTCGACAAGTTCGCAGCGTTGCCGTGGGAGGCCCGGTCGGGCGCGCTCCTCGGCAACGCCGACCGGTTCGACGAACACGGTTTCTACGGCGCCGGCGAACCGGGTCGGGGCCGGCCAATGCCCTCGCCGCTGCCCCCGCCGGACCTGATCGTCCAGGACGAGTTGCACCTGATCGCCGGCCCCCTCGGCTCGATGACCGGGCTCTACGAAACGGCGATCGAAGCGCTCTCGCTTCACCGCTCGAACGGCCGTGCCGCGAAGCCCAAGATCGTTGCCTCCACCGCCACCGCGAGGCAGGCGCAGGATCAGATCCGCGCCCTCTTCGGCCGCTCGATGACCCAGGTCTTTCCGCCGCCGGGCCCGAGCCGGCGCGATTCGTTCTTCGCCCAGGTCAAGGCGCCAAGCGAGAGACCCGCTCGTCTCTACGTCGGAATCGCCTCGCCGGGCAGAAACGCGAAGGTCACGATGCGAAGACTCCTGCTGCCGCTCATGGCGGCAGCCGAGAAGGCGTATGTCGACGTTGGAGGCACGGCGAACAAGAGCAACCCGGCCGATCCGTACATGACCGTCCTGGCCTACTTCAACAGCCTGCGCGAACTCGGCGGCGCGCGCCGGATCGTCGAGGAGGAGGTCCAGAACACGCTTCGAGGCTACGGGGCCAGATTGAGGCTCGGACAGGAGCGGAGGTACTTCCGGGACCGCAAAGCCTCGTTCGACCCCCTGGAGCTGACCTCGCGGGTCTCGACCGCCGCCGTCGCCCGGGCCCGGCGGCGACTCGGCTTGGCGTTCCACGAAGGAGACCGGGTCCACTACGCCCTGGCGACGAACATGATCTCGGTCGGCCTAGACATCCAGCGTCTCGGCCTGATGGTCGTGATGGGACAACCGAAGACGAACGCCGAATACATCCAGGCCACCAGCCGCGTGGGCCGCGACGACGCGCGACCCGGCCTCGTGATCACGCTGCTCAATGTCCACAAGCCGCGGGACCGCTCCCACTACGAGCGCTTCCGCCACTACCACGAGACGTTCTACCGCTGGGTCGAGGCGGGGAGCGTCACGCCGTTCGCCGCCCGGGCTCTCGACCGCGGGATGGCCGGCGCCTTCGTGGCCCTCGCCCGCCATGCCGATCCGGCGCTGACGCCAACGCGAGGCGTCGAGCGGCTCTCCGAGGTCCGCGCCATGCTCGAACGCCGCCTGATCGAGACCTTCTCCGCCCGGCTCCGAAGCCAACCGCTCGCGGACGAAGAGGACCTGGCGGAGAGGCTTCGGAGCGTACAGAACCGGGTCGGCGACCTGCTCGACTCCTGGCAACGGGTGGTCGACAGCTATCGCGAAGTCGGGACCGAAGTGAAATACCAGCAGTACGAGCGGCAGGGTGGAAAACCCCTCCTGCGGGAGATGCTGGACACGGAGTTCGAGTCCGCGCATCACCGGAAGTTCCGCGTGAACCGGTCGCTGCGCGACGTCGAACCTCAGGTGAACCTCTACATCCAGGATCCTGTAGGCGGAGGGTCCCGCTGATGGCAAGGAGCCGGAGCAGCAGCACGCCCACGGGCAGCGTCCGGCGGAGCCAGGTGGTCACGACGTATGGGCCTGGCGCCCTGGTCGACCTTCCGAGCGACTCGGCGATCGTCGGCGGCCTCGACTACTGGCCCAGGACGCACCATCTCGAGGCGGTCGACGAACCGCGGCTTGCTGCCCGCCTGCGCGGGCTCGCCGGTGGCAAGCCGCCGGGCCTGTTCGCGCCGCCAGCGGCATCCGACCGTCCGGGCGCCAACTCCCCAGGCATCACGTCGCCCCGCTTTCCAGAGTGGTTCCTGGTGCAGGGTGACGGCGACAGGAGCAGTCCATCCGGGCGCAGGAGCAGGACTCGACGCCTTGTTCACCGCACGGCTCTAGACGACAAACGCAAGTTCGACAAAAGAGCCGTAGTCGCGACCCGGTTCGTCAGAGGCTGCCCCCGCGGCCACGTCGACGACATCGACTGGTACGACTTCGTCCACGGCGGCAAGTCCGGTTGCCGTGGCGAACTCCAACTTGACGAGCAGGGCACCGGCGGCGACCTCTCGAACCTGTTCGTGCGCTGCAGTTGCGGCAAGCGGCGCGGGATGCACGAGGCGAAGGAGATCGAGAACCGGCCGCTCGGGCATTGCACCGGGGCCCGCCCGTGGCTGGGACGCCACGCTAACGAGGACTGCGGAGAGCCAAGCCGTCTGCTCATCCGCACAGCGACGAACGCCTGGTTTCCGCAGGTGGTTACGGTGCTTTCGCTACCGCAGCAGAGAGCGGCTGCCGATCAGGCCGTGGCTGATGTGTGGGACACGCTGCAGGTCGTCAAGACCGTGGACAACCTGGCCCTGCTCAAGGGCATCCCGAAGGTCATGGCGGCCCTGCACGGGTTCGACGACGCCGACGTCCTCTCCGCAGTCGAGCGCCGCCGCGGCGGCGCCCTGGAGGACCAGCCGGTGAAGTACGCGGAACTCGACGCGCTGCTCGCGGTCCCGGAGGGCTACGGCGACGACGTGCCGGTCGACCCCGACTTCCACGCGCGGCGTCTTCCGGCGCTCGTGTGGCAGCGGGAGAGCGGTTTCTTCAAGGAACAGATCGAGGCCGTTGTCCAGGTGCACAGGCTGCGCGAGGTGTCGGCGCTCGCCGGCTTCACCCGATTCGAGGCCGCCACTCCCGACATCGATGGCGAGTACGAGACGGATGTCGTCCGAGCGGAGATCGCCTCCGAACCGTCCTGGTTCCCCGCCGTCGAGAACCGCGGCGAGGGCATCTTCCTGCTGCTGAGCGGGGCAGCCGTTTCAAGCTGGCGCCAGAGACACGAAGTCAAGGACCGTTGCGCGGCTCTCGAGAGCGGCCACCAGCGCTGGGCCGAAGGGCACCGAACCAACGCGGACAAACGGCCGTTTCCCGGTGGTCCCTATGTCCTTCTGCACACGCTGTCGCACCTGCTGATCCAGTCCCTCGCCCTCCGTTGCGGCTATCCGGCCGCGTCGATCAGGGAGCGCATCTACGTCGACGGCGCAGCGAAACGCTACGGACTCCTGCTGTACACCGCCAGCGCCGACGCCGAGGGAACACTCGGCGGTCTGGTGCAACAGGCCCGCGGCATAAGCGATCATCTCCGCCAGGCGCTGCATATCGGCACCCTGTGCTCGAACGACCCGGTCTGCGCCCAGCACGTCCCGCATTCGAGCACGGAGAAGCGCTGGCTTCACGGCGCCGCGTGTCACGGCTGCACACTGGTGGCGGAGACATCCTGCGAGATGAGGAACGACTATCTCGACCGGGCGCTCGTTGTCCCGATCATCGGCGAGAACGCCGGTTTCTTCGACCGGGTCGATTGACCCGCGGGCCGGCCATGAACGAGGAAGCCGTCGAGGCGCTGCTCGAACTTCCGGCCCATCTACGGACTTCGCTCGCGAAGGCGCTGGAAACCGGTCTGCTCGACCTGAGCCCCTCGGTCACGGCTCTTCGCGCGAGCATGACGCTGCGCGGCGGCCAAGGGCAAGCGGTGCTGCGCCTGCTTGCCGGATGGCGCCAACTCGGCGTCACCGAGGCTGTCGCCGCCGCGTGGCTGCGAAGCCTGGACCAACTCGCCGGCAGCTTCTCCAGCCCCGACTTCGTCTGGTCCGGGCCTGAGGTTCCGGGGCTTCACGCCCGCGACACCCGCCGCGTCTACGACGAGATCATCGACGCGGCAACCCGGTCGATCTGGGCCAGCACCTACGCCTTCTTCGACGGCCCCCGCGCCTTCAAGACCCTGGCCGAGAAAATGGAGGCGCTCCCGGATCTCAAGGTCACGCTTCTCTTGAACATAGAGCGCAAGCGCGGCAACACGACCGCCGCCGACCACCTCGTTCGCGGTTTCGCAGAACGCTTCTGGGATCGCGACTGGCCGGGATCGTCGCGTCCGGACGTGTTCTACGACCCTCGCTCCCTTGAACCGAAGGGTCCAAGGGGCGTTCTCCACGCCAAGGCAGTCGTGGCTGACGAGGAGGTGGTGTTCATCACGTCCGCCAACTTCACGGAGGCCGCCCTCGACCGCAACATCGAGATGGGCCTGCTGTCCCGTGACCGCCACCTTGCACTGACGGTGGTCCGGCACTTCCAGACGCTGATCGACCGGAAACTGCTGCGGCCGCTACCTATGGACTAACTTGGGCAAGACCGAGACCGTCCAACCTCTCCCCGCCGCCCTCACTCAAGGGTACCCTCGGACCCACTGGCATGAGCGTACAAACGCGGTCCTCCTGGTTCACAACGACGCAACGCCCCTCATGCCCGTCGCCTTGTACTACGACCTCTCTCCCGAAGAGGTCCCTTCCACAATGCCCAGAGTCCTGGCGCAGCGGCATTTCGACCGAAAGTGCTACAACGTCATGGCTTGGTAGCTCGGTCAGAAACCGCTTTGCCGCGGGGTTTCTGGCAAGGCTGCTGCCAGCACCTCGGAAGCCTTCGGGCCGGAAGTACGTAGTGCGCTTGATTCCGCAAACCTCGAGCAGGACCCTCACGCCATGGCCTGCCGACTGCTCCTCCCCGATACGGTGGGCCAACGCAGCGGCTTGATCTAGACTGCTTCCGGCACTCCGATTGCAACTTGTGCAGGTCAGGCACATCTCCACACCGCCCAGCGTCTTGGGCGAAGCGTGTTCCAGAGTGACCTCGCGACCCTTCCTGGCCCTCTCTCTCGAGAACCGTTCGAGGCAGATCGGACATATGGTGTTCCCACGGTCGAAGAACCTCAACCGTCTCTCACTGCCCTTCCTCCTCACGCGGCCTCCTCGCGCCCGCTCATGCTGTGAGCGCAGGGGCAAAGGCTTGGTTGATCTGCTGGGCGGATCACCGAGCGGTTTCTCCGCCGCCCGCCAGCGGCACCAACCCGGACCCAAGGACCATCCGATCCCGGGTAACCAGCGGAACGTCGTGGACGATGCTGGTCGCGGCGATCAGTTCGTCTGCTGGATCACTTCTGAAGTCGAGCTGACAACTGGCGCGACAGACCTCTACCGTCAGCGGCCACGTATGGATCTGGCGGAGTGTCCTCTCGACCCGACGGTCGTCTAAGTCCAGCTCGATGCGACCCAACTGAGCGAGCTTGGCCAACTCCCAGAGAACGATCGCCGAGATGCTCCAGCGGTCGCCCGCCAGGATCCGACGCTCCGAGGGCTTCAGGGTTCCTTCAAGCGCGTCAATCAGGATGTGGGTATCAAGATTCAGCATCCCACTTGACCCCGGTACTCATCGTGTCGCCCACGATCCGGAGCTTCCCGCGCAAACTACCGATCAGGTGCTCCGACGTGCCCACGATCGGAATCAACTTCGCCACGGGCCGCCCATGCTTCGTGATCACGATGCCCTCGGGCCCCACCTGGTCGAGGATCGCGAGGCACTGTTCCTTGAACTGGGCGGCGCCCAACGTGCGGCTCATCGTCGTCTCCTAGCCGTTCTTCGGTAGGCCCAGACCAAGGGCCTTAAACGGTCAGACTATACGACCAGACAGAAAAAGTGTCCAGTTGTGGCGATGGTACTCAATCGTGTTCGGCCCCCGCCGCCCCTACTCCACGATCGCCTGATAGGTCAGGACCTCCATCGTGGGGCGGAGCGGATAGGTGCCGGTGGGCAGCAACTGGGTCAGCACGATGCCGACGAGTTCCTGCTCGGGGTCGACCCAGAAGTCGGTCGAGGCGGCGCCGCCCCAACCGTAGGCGCCGGCCGAGGCCGGCAGTCCGGTGAGCCCGGTGTCGGTGATCGAGTACCCGCCCAGGCCGTAGCCCATGCCCTCGCTCATCCCCATGTCGAGGTTCAGGGTGGACAAGGGCGACGGTCCGTAGGCCGAGCCAAGGTGGTTGTCCATCATCAGCGCCACGGTCTGGGGCCCGAGCACCCGCACGCCGTCGAGTTCGCCGCCGTTCGCCAGCATCTGGGCGAAGCGCAGGTAGTCGCCGGCGGTGGCGACGAGGCCGGAGCCTCCCATTTCGACCTTGGGCGGCTTGCGGTAGGCGCTGGTCTGGGGATCGTCGACTACGACCATGCCGCCCTCCGGCGTGGGCGCGTAGTTGACGGCGAAGCGATCGAGTTTCTCGTCAGGGACGTAGAAGTCGGTATCGACCATTCCCAGCGGATCGAAGATGCGCTCCTTCAGGAACTCCCGAAAGGTCTGGCCGGACACGACCTCGATCACCCGGCCAGCCACCTCCAGGCCGAGGCTGTAGTTCCAGGCGGTACCGGGATGGACCAGCAGCGGCTGCGCCGCGAGCTCGCGGACGTAGTGCGCGAGGTCGTCGTGGGGCGCCGCGTCGGCCGAGCCCTCGAGCCCCTGCGCGGTGTAGCCAGCGGCCACAGGGCTGGGGATGAAGGAGTAGGTCAGCCCCGAGGTGTGGGTCATCAGATCGCGGACGACGATCGGACGCCGCGCCGGTTCGGTCTTCATGTCGTCGCCCTCGCCCGAGACGTAGACGCGCATGTCGGCGAACTCCGGCAGGATCTGCGCCACCGGCGTGGACAGCAGAAGGCGCCCCTCCTCCCACAGGATCATGAGCCCCGCCGACGCGATCGGCTTGGTCATGGAGTACATGCGGAAGATCGTGTCCTCGGTCATCGGCTCGCCAGCCTCGACGTTCTGATGGCCGCTGGCGTTGAAATGGACAACCTTGCCGCCTCGTGCGACGACGGTGATCACGCCCGAGAGCTGGCCGTCGGCCACGTAGCGCTCGAAGGCCGGCCCGATCCGGTCGAGCCGTTCGCTCGACAAGCCGGCGCTCTCGGGAGCGACACGCGGCAGGCCGCCGAAGGTATCGGTGCCGGCGCCGCCGACGCTTTCGGGCGCGCAGGCCGACAGCCCGAACAACAGGGCGAGGCCGAGGGTGGCGACTAGGGCGACGATGGAGAACGATCTTTGGCGCATGGGAACCCTCCCGGTTGAACGCGTTGTGTGGTCAGCTTGCGCCGAGGAGCCAGGCCTCATCGAAGCTGACGTGCTTGATGCTCTTGCCCTGGCCGCCGTCGTCGAGCGCGCCGGCGACGTGGTAGCTGTAGGTGACGTGGATGCGGCCGTCCCGGGCCTGGATCACCGATGGGTAGTGATACCGGCCGACGCCCTTCTCCTCGCGCTCGATGTAGCGCCGGTGTTTGAACGTCCGGCCCTCGTCCTCGGACACCGACACGGCGAGTCGGTACCGGCCGTCGGGGATGTCGTTGTGGACGACGATCCAGCGGCCGCTCGCGAGTCTCAGGACCTCAAGCCCGGCGCCGGTCTCGACCAGATCCGGATGGTCGCGGGCGATGGACCAGGTGACGCCCAGGTCGTTCGACTCGGCGACGTGGGCCCGCTTCGGCGGCGGGCCGTTGTCACGCATGTAGGCGACCAGGGCGCCGTCGCGGCGCAGAGCGAACGTGGGCTGGATGTTGCCGCCGCCGATGATCGGCTCACTCATCGTCCAACTGTGACCGCCGTCGTCGCTGTAGGTCGCGGAGGCGAAGCTGAAGCCGTCGGAGTAAAGCCCAACCAGCAGGCGCTGACCGCCTGAGGGCAGCGGCAGGACGACCGGGTGGGCGCGCGTGAACCAGCCGATCCGCCGGGTCAGCTTGTCCGCGGCCTGCTCCAGGTTGTGCGCCGCCCAGCGCCGGACCGCCTCGGGCGCCTCCGGGTCCGTGGCGCCGGTGAAGCCCAGACTGCGGAAGTACTCGTCGGTCCGGCTCGCCACGACGCCGGCAAAGCCGTCGCCGGGCTTCATGTGCAGCACGTCCTGCCACTGCCAGACCGGCGGCCCGGCCCCCTCGAAGTCGGTCGAAACCTTGACCTTCATCAGGGCGCTTTCCCAGAGATTCGCCTGGATCGTGGGCCAGAAGAGCCACAGCCGGTGGCCGCCGGCGCTTACGGGCTCGAGCAGCAGGGTGCTGTTCGTATCCGGGAAGCCGGGCGTGTCGGCGAGCAGGAAGCGTGCGCTCCAGGTTTCAGCGCCGGCGCTCATGCGAGCGCCCAGAATGCGTACGTCGTCGGCGGTCCGTTCGCCCGAACCGTGGAACCAGGCCACCAGCAGGTCGCCGTTCGGGAGCTCGACCAGTGAAGAGCCGTGGTTGTGCCAGTGCTCGAGCGGGAAGATCAACTCGCCGACCGGTCCCGCGGGTTCGCGGGCGTCGAGGTGCGGCGCCAGCAGGTCGGTCCATAGCCGGTAGCCGTCGTCGCTCAGGTGCAGACCGTCCTCAACGAAGAGCTCCGGCCGCGGCCGGCCGTCGTCGCCGATCATCGGCGTGTCGATGTCGAGGAAGGTCAGGCGCGCCTCCTCTTCCGCCGACGCCGCGATCAGCGCGTTGGCGGCCCGCATCTCGGCGGCGAGCTGCCAGCGGGCCAGGCTCGGCTTGATCGCCACGTAGATGAGCCGCGTCTCGGGCAACTCCGCCCACACCCGGCGGCTCAGCTCGGCAAAGTCCGCCTCGACGGTCGACGCCGCCTTGCCGGCCGCGATGTCGTTGTCGCCGGCGTAGAAGACGAGCGTGGCCGGGCGGTGCGGCCAGACGATGCGGTCCAGGTAGTGCAGGGAGTCGGCAATCTGCGAGCCGCCGAAGCCGCGGTTTATGGCCCGGAGCCCCGGGAACCGGCTCTCGGGGAACCAGCGCTCCAGATCCCAGAACCGGATGCTCGACGAACCCAGAAACATGGTGCCGCCCGGCTGCGGCGGCTGCTCGCGGTCCTGTGCCTCAAAGGCTTCGATCGCCGGTTCCCAGCGTTCCGATCCCTGCTGGGCGGCGGCCGGCAGGGTTGCGAGGGCCACCAGGGCGGCCGCGAGCGCGCTACTCCGCAGCCAGGGAGACACGGATGATCTCCTCGTCGTTGCGCGCGAGGACGTGCCGGTTGGCGTAGGCCGGGTGGGACCAGTTGACCATCGCGTCGTAGAAGCGCCGCGGCCCGAAGCCGGACCGCGCGGTCGGCTCGATCAGCTTGGCGCGGTCGATCTCCTCGTACCCTTCGCGCGAGAAACGGGCGATGATCAGGTCGCCGACATCGTTGTTCACGAACCAGCGGTCGCCGTGCTTGACCATGAAGGCGGCGCCCCAGCGCCCCTGGCGCGTCATCTTGTCGCTCTCCCACAGCCGCGAACCGTCCGAGGCGTCGAGGGCGCGCAACTGGCCGTAGCTGCAGACGCCGTAGATCGTGTCGCCCTCGAGGATCGGCGTGGTGATCAGCGAGTGAAGCCCCTCCGTCTCTTCCGGCATCTCGCTGCGGCTCTTGCCGCGCCACAACTCCGTGACGTCGGGCTTGTCCTCGGCCAGTTCGAGCAACAGGGAACCGCGGTAGAACTGGCTGAACAGGAGGCGGTTGCCGTCGATCACGGGGGTCGTCACGGTCATTCCGGAAGCGACCTCCCAGGGCACGGTCCAGTAGACCTCGCCAGTCGCCGGATTGAGCGAGTTGACCGCCTGCGGCTCCCAGACGATGAGCTGCTCTACGCCGCCGCGCTCGAAGATCATCGGCTGGCCGTAGCCCATCTCCCAGTCCGACGACAGCGATCGCCAGACCTCCTCGCCCGTGTGCTTGTTGAAGGCGATCACCTTGCCGTCCGGCTCGGCGCCCACGATCTGGATCAGCAGGTCCCCGTGCACCAGCGGCGAACTGGAGAAGCCCCAGATCGTGATGCTGGCGTCGCCCTGCTCCACCGAGTCGTAGCTCCAGACCGCGTCGCCCGTCTCCGCATTCAGCGCGAACAGGCGCCCGACCCCGCCCATGACGTAGACGCGGTCGCCGTCGACGGCCGGTGTGGAACGCGGGCCGATCGCGTAGCTCTGCTGGAGCGCTGAGTAGTTCGCGTCCCACTCGTGGCGCCAGAGCACCTCGCCGGTCTTCTCGTCGAGCGCCAGCACGCGTTCCTTGCCTTCGATGCCGCGCGAGCCTTCGATGCGCCGCCAGTCGGTGACGAATACCCGGCCGTCCGCGACCACCGGCCCCGAATAGCCGCCGTTGATTGGTACCCGCCAGACGACCTCGAGGCCGTCCTCCGGGAACTGCTCCAGAATGCCGTCCTCCTGCCACACGCCGGAGCGGTCGGCGCCCCGCCACTGTGGCCAGTCGTCGGCCATGGCCGGCACGGTCAGCGTCAACCCCAGCACGATGCCGAAGGTGCGAATCGCTAAGGCTTGCACGGAAGAGACCTCCTCGCTATCGGCGCCCACTCCCTGGTCGGCGCGTGTTCTGGAATGGAGGCGCAACGGTAACAGCAGCTCTGGTAGCGACCCCGCACCAGGGCGACTAAGAAAGCACTCGAATCGAATCCCTGGCGACCAACTCCACGTCATACATCGTGCGCCGGCGCGGTTCACGCGGGTTCTCGATCCGGCGCGCAAGCATGCGCAGCGCTTCGACCCCCATCTCCTCGCCCGGGACGTTGATGCTCGAGAGGGGCGGACTCACGATTTCGCACAGCAGCGTGTTGTCGAAGCTGACGATCGACACGTCTTCCGGCACCGACATGCCGGCCGCCGCGAGCGCCTTCATGGCGCCGACGGCGATCAGGTCGTTCCCCGCGATCACACTCGTCATCTGCCGCTTTCTGAGGCGATCGATCACCACGGGCTCTAGGTCCGTTGAGTAGGCGTTCGTCACATGCCAGGCGAGAGTGGCCCTGGACTGAACCTGGTCGATGATGGTGCGCGTACGGCGTTTGGAACTGGAGACGTCTTGCGGTCCCGAGATCACGCCAATACTCTCGTGCCCAGCGTCCATCAACGTCCGCGCCGCCAGCTTGCCGCCCTGCTCGAAGTCCGCGCTCACGCTGTCGAAGCCGGCAAGATCCCGGTCGAGCACCACCGTAGGAACGTCGGCGAGAATCTCCCCGATCGTGTCCTCGTCCGTCACGGGAAACCAGACCAGGCCGTCCACTCCATGGCGGATCAACCCCGAGGCGATCTCACGTTCCGTACTCTTGGAACCTTGGCTGTCGGTGACAAAGACGCCGAGCCCAACTTCTCTGGCCGCCACGACGACGTTCTGCACAAGGGTCGGGAAGAAAGGGTTCGTCAGATCCGGGAGAATCAGACCAATGGTCCCGGTCTTGCCCGTCCGCATCGCCTTGGCGCTCAGATTCGGCTGGTAGCGCAGCTCGTCAGCAACCCCGATCACCCGCTGCCGGGTCTCTTCGCCCACCGAACCGCGCCCGCTCAGAGCGTAGGAAGCGGTCGCCACGGACACCCCGGCCGCCCGCGCGACATCCTTGAGCGTGGTGGCCACTAGTTCAGATCCTCCCTGACCACGCCTGCAATCGGGCCGGTGCAGCGGGTCCCAGCCGCAAACGAGGCGGCTGAATGTATCACCCAGTGGCGGCGGCCCACATCGGTATACGCCGCGCGCGAAGAGGACAGGCAACTACATCAGATCGGCTCCCCGTGTCGGGCCAACCAAGTCACCAGTTGATCCCAAAGCCGGGCGTAACCGGCCCAAGCGAGGAAGCAGGGAGGAGCCCAGTGCGGCGCAAGGTCGGACGCAAACGCCGCCACCCGCCCCTCTCCAAAGGTGCCCAGCACCAGCAGCGGATCGCCGTCGCAGGAAGCGAGAACGCGCCCCGCTGCGCGCGCCCGCACCTTGTTCCAGCCAAGCAGCGGTGGCCATACCTTGTCGAGTCCCGCGATGACGGGATGATCCGGGTGAGAAACGGGCGCAACTCCCTCCGGCCGCTCCAGCCGATCGTCGGTGCTGCGGACCTCAACCGGAAGGACATCAGCAAGGGGAGACTCACCATACTTGGCCTTGCCTTCGATGCCACTGAACGACATGTACCCTCCGACCATAAGAAGGCCGCCTCCGCAGGCGACGAACTCGCGAATGACGAGGAGTTTGTTCGGCGTGACTTCGGAACGGTTGAACGTCCGCGGCCCAAGGAGGAACGTGTTGGCTCCCACGTCGCTCAGGACCAGCACGTCCACGCCGCGCAGTTCTTCGACCGTCTCGGGAAACTCCGTTCCGACCTCATGTGCTGCAATGCGACGAACGGAGTGTCCCGCGTCCTGAAGGGCATCGCAGAATTCCTCGCCGGCCGTCACGTACTCCGAGGTGAAGAACGTATCGAACCCCTTCTGATGAACGGAGTGGGTGACCCAGGTCTCTCCTGTAAGCAGTACAACAGCCATTGTCCCTAGCCTCCTTTCTGGTGTTCGTTCCGGTTCTCTCGAACCTTCCTTGCCCGGCACGGCGGGTAGCTGGCCACACGCCGCCCATGGGCGGTGTCGAGGAGGCGGGGCAGCCGATCCCGGACTTCGTCGAGAATCTCCCGAGTCTGGAGCGTCAGTAGCTTCCGGTCTTCCATCAGCACCGCGCCGTCGACGATCGTCGTCCTGACATCCGAGGCCCGCATGCTGTAGACGATCGCTGCCGCGGGATCGTGCAGGGGCTGGCAGTGCGATCCGGAAAGATCCACCAGTACGATGTCGGCCCGGTAGCCGGGCGCGAGTGCGCCGATCCGGCCATCGAGACCAACGGCGGCAGCGCTGCCGGGACCCGCCAACTGAAGCGCGGTGCTCAACGGCATCCACGCCGCATCGCGTTCCACGTGCTTCTGCGTGAGCGCCATCAACCGGAGGCTCTCTGCGACATCGAGTGTGTTGCAACCCGCGGCGCCGTCCGTTCCGAGCCCAACCACCACGCGTCGCTCAAGCAGCGCCCGGATCGGTGTCAGCGGGGCAAGTCCGTGTTTCAGGTAGACCTTTGGACAGTGGACGAAGGCGACCCGGCCGCGTCTCGCCTCGAGTAGCGGCAGGTCGCTCTCGACGACGCCGCATCCGTGCGCTATCAGAGCGCCCGCCGTGAGGACGCCAGCGTTCTCAAGCTGCTGAATGGGCGTCATGCCGCGCTCCCGGACCGACGCTTCGGTCTGCTCCAGGTGTTCCGCAGCGTGAATATGAACCCTCGATCCCAGCCTCTCGGCGGCCGCTGCGGCGAGCGAGAGTTGGCGGTCGTCACAGGTGTAGGGGGCGTGCGGCGCGATGCTCGTCGTGATGCGTCCACACGCCCTGCCGTTCCATTCCTCGCAGAACGCGATCGATCGGCCGAGTCCCGCGTCGCCCTGATTCCCTAGGAATGTCCAGCCGAGGTTGGCCCGCAATCCGGATGACTCGACCGCCGCTGCAACCTGGTCCGCAAAGAAGTAGTGGTCCGCGAACATGGTTACGCCGCTCTCGATCATCTCGGCACAGCCGAGCATGGTGCCAAGCCAGACATCCCGCGGCTCCAGGTTCACTTCCATGGGCCAAACGTGGTCGTTGAACCAAGCATCTACCGCCACATCCTCGACCGCCCCACGGAAAGAAGTCATCGCTGCATGGGTGTGAGCGTTGATGAACCCCGGGAGCGCGTAGAGCCCCCGCCCGTCGATCCGCCGTCCTGCCTCCGGCTCTGCCCCCTGGCGACTGCGCCCGATCGCCGCGATCCTGCCTTCCTTCACCTCGATCGTCACATCGTCCTTGAAGGCGAACCCGGAACCCTCTGGCAGAAGGGCGGCGCATCCGATGATCGCCAGGTCCAAAGGTTGTTCCGTCATTGCGTTCCCCTCCCGCACTCAGTTGGGACGCCGAAGGCTTGTCGCTCGCTTCCAGACGGCCCAACCAGCGAACAGCGCAAGAGCGGCCAACGTGACGACGTACGGAAAGGCATGGATGAGCTGGCTGGACACCCTGCTCGACAGGAGCTGCAAGGAGAACGCATCCGCGGCACCGAACAACAGAGCCGCGGCAGCGGTAGGCAAGGGTCTGCCGCGCCCCAGGATCGGTGCCGCCAGGGCGACAAATCCCCGCCCGGCGACGAAGTCTCTCTGGAAGATCGTGAGGTAGCCCATGCCGAGGAAGGCCCCACCGAGACCAGCAAGGACACCGCTCCAGAGAAGCGCCAGGTAGCGAATCCGGCGGACGGCCACACCGGCAACCGCGGCGGCCTCCGGGTTCTGACCGGTGGCGCGAAGACGAACGCCGAAGCGCGTGCGGTAAAGGACGATGCCGACCAGGATCGGGCTCAGCAGAGCCGCCCAGGTCAGCAGGTTCTGGCTCCCCAGGACGGCGTACAAGAACCCTCCCACGACCGGCACAGCATTGAGCTGCGGCAGTTCCAGCGTTGGAACCGCGAGGCTCGGAAGGCCGGCGGTACTTCCCCGGTCGCCGGTCAGCTCAAACAGGAGGGCCGCGGTGAGGCCGCTGGCCAGCAGGTTGATCGCCAATCCGGCGATAATCAGGTCGGCCCGGAGCTGGCAGTGGACGAACCCAAGCAGCAGCGCCAACCCCGCAGAGGCGGCCAGAGCCACGACGAGGCCGACCCAGAGCGGCGCGCCGAAGCCCGTCGTGACAACCCCGGCAAACGCTGCCGTCAGCATCATTCCCTCCAGGCCGACGTTGATCACCCCAGCCCGTTCCGCGAGCAGCGAGCCCATCGACGGCAGGAGAACCGGCGTCGACACCCGCAGCATGGAGCTCAGAAACGCTCCAATCGCAAACGTTCCCGTCAGGTCAGCCATTGCCTGCCACAACCTCCCTCTCAACGCCGCCGCCCGTGGTCGTGCCACCTCTCGAGAGCCGCGTGCGCCTGAACCACTCGGCCGTGATCAGGAGCAGCACGATGGCCAGGACCGCCCGCACGAAGTCGTAGGAGACATCGCTCTCCCGCTCGAGGATCTGGCCGCCCGTCCGGAGGTAGCCATACAGGAGTGCGCAGAACGGCACCGCCCACGGTCGATTCCTGGCCATCAACGCTACGACGATGCCCTCATAGCCGAGTCCGATCGACATGTTCAGGATCAGGCGCTCGTGCACGCCGAATGCGAGGTGGGCGCCCGCCAGCCCCGCGATGGCGCCGCTTAGGGCCATCGACAGCCAAATCACCCGGCGCTCGTCGATGCCGCCATACCGGGCAAACGCGGCGCTAGCGCCGACCATGCGCGCCCGGTAGCCCGAGGTCGTCGAACCCAGGTACACGGTAAGTGCGACGGCGGCCAGAAGCACGAGGAGAAGCCCCACCGTAATCGTGGTGTGGGGCACCAGGTTGGGCAGCAGCGCGCCGCTTGCGAATCGCTCCGACTGTATGTAGCCGGCGCCTCGATCGAGCAGCGGCCCGCTCAAGATCGCTTCGTACACGCGTAGCGCGATCACGTTGAGCATAAGCGTCGACACGACCTCGTTGGCGCCGAGACGCGACTTGAGCACGCCGGCCAGACCTCCGAGCAGAAAGCCGCCCAACGCCGCGGCCAAGAGCACGAAGAGCCAATGAACGGGGCCGGGAAGCCCAACGCCGAAGGCGGCCAGGGCGCCGAAGAGGGCGCCGGCGTGCAACTGCCCGTCCGCTCCAAGACTGATCTGCCGCGCCCGGAACACGACAACGAAGGCGAAGCCTAGCAACGCCAAGGTGATCGAGTCCGTGATCCAGGTGCTCCAGCGGGTGGACCGGGAAAGCGGTCCCAGCAGCAAAGCCTCAAGCGCGCCCAGCGGCTCCTCACTGACCAGGAACACGATCGACACCGCGATTGCCAGGCTCGCAGCGATAGCCAGCACCGGCGCCAGGCCATCCGTTCTGCCGAACCGGAAGTGAACGACCACGGCAAGCGCAACGGCGGTGTTGACCAGGATGACCGGAATCGCGTCCAACTGGCGCAGGGACGCCCAACTGAGCCCGACCACGAGGCCGGCAGCAAGCGCCAACCAGACGAAGAACCCCCAATTGGGGCCTGTTCTGCTCATGCCCGAGCACTCCCGGCAGCGATACCGACGAGGTAGCTGCCGAGTTCCGTCTCTCCGAGTGAGGCCGGGTCATCGAAGGTCGCCGTGACGCGTCCGTCATAGAGGACGAGGATGCGGTCCGAAAGTGCGAGCAACTCCTCCGTGTCCGAAGAGACGAGCAGGACCGAGAGCCCTTGATCACGCTCGGCGCGCAGCCGCGCACGAATGGAGCGCGTGCTTGCCGCATCCACTCCCCGCGTAGGCTGTTCCGCGATCAACAGACTTGGGCGGGCCGAGAGCTCGCGCGCGAGGATCAGCTTCTGTGCGTTCCCTCCCGAAAGGGAGGAGGCCGGCGCCCGCACGCCGGCCGCGACGATCCCGAACTCCGAGAGCAGCCGGCACGCGAGCGAACGGGCGGCGCTGTGGTCCAACCAGCCGAGCCGGGAGAAGGGCGCGAACCGGTGGCTGCTCACGATCAGGTTGTCGCTGACGCTCTCCGACGAGGCGAGACCGTCCGCATCCCGGTCTGCCGGAGTATGGCCAACGCCAAGTGAGCGGATCTCGCCCCGCGCCCTTCCCAGCAGTGACACACCCCGCAAACGGATCGTTCCGCCGGCGGCCGGTCGGTCGCCGGTCAGAAGGTCGACGAGCTCCCGCTGCCCGTTGCCTCCGACGCCGGCGAGGCCCACGATCTCGCCTTCCGCAAGCATAAAGCTCGCACCTCGGAGGGCGGCTCCCCCACCCTTACGCGCAGCGCAGAGGTTCTCTACCGAGAGCACCGGCGAACGAACCGTCAGAAGCGGACGCGGCGCCCGAGCGTTCACAGCGGCATCCTCGGCCCCTCCACTCAACCGCGCGATCTCGCGGGCACCCGTGAGCACTTCGGCCACCCGACCATCCCGCATGACGGTGACCCGATCGGCAATCCTGCTGATCTCGCGCATCTTGTGGGAAACGACAACAACGCTTGTGCCGTTCTCGACTACCGCCCTCAGTCCGTCCCGCAGCGATTCCCGCCCGGCCGTTCCCAGAACCGAGAACGGCTCGTCCAGAATCAGGACGCTCACGTCACGGTGCACTGCGCGCAGGATCTCCACTCGCTGCCGATCGGCGACCGAAAGTGTCGCCAGCCGCGCCCTGGGATTCAGGCGCCAGCCGAAACGGCTAGCCAGCGCTTCGGCGCGCGCCTCGGCGCCCCGCACATCGAACAGACCCAGGCGATCGACGGGTTCAGCGCCCAGAACCACGTTCTCAGCGGCCGTCAGGCCGTCCGGCTGCTTCAGTTCCTGGCGAACCATCGCGATCCCATCCGACAGCGCATGGCGGGGCGTCCGGTAGACGCGTCGCCTGCCGGCACGGAAGATCAAGCCGGAATCCGGTCGCACGAGGCCACAGGCGACCTTCATCAAGGTCGTCTTGCCGGCCCCGTTGTCGCCGACGATGGCGTGAATCTCACCCCGACGGAGAGAGAAGTCGACGCCGGCGTTCGCCCGCACACCTCCGGGATAGCACTTCTCGATTGCCTGGAGTTCAAGTGCCGGAGCCGGCTTCGCCTCGGCCGCGCCATGCCCGGCGTTCACCGCGCCGTCTCGACCGAGATCCGACCCTCCACGATCTCCTGGCTGGCGGACTCGATCCGCGCCACCACCCCGGGCGGCGTGAGAACTCGGAACTGATGGCTGTCCGCCAGACCGACTCCCCCCTCCGCGAGGCCCAGACTCCTGGTGGAGCCGTACAAGAGACTGCCGTCCAGGTGCGCCTCAAGAACATCGACCAGGGCCCGGTCGATGTTCTTGAGCACGGAGGTCAGCATCCGGTCTGCCCCGGGCACCCTGGACGTTCCCAGCATCGCCGCCTGGTTCGAGTCGACCCCGACGACCCAGCGGCCGCGGGCCCCGGCAGCCGCCACAACGCCGAGCCCGGAGCCGCCAGCCGCATGAAACACGACATCGGCGCCGCGATCAAAGAGGCCCAAGGCAACCTCCTTGCCCCGAGCAGGGTCGCTGAAGCTGCCCAGGTACTGCTTGAGCACCTCGACGCCCTCAACCGAAGACGCGCCCTGTTCAAAGCCGGCCAGGAAGTCGGCGATCACCGGAATCTCGATGCCGCCGACGGCGCCGACGACCCGCTCACGATTCATGCCGTCGATCGGGCTGGAGGTCATCAAACCCGCATAGAGACCCGCGAGGTACCCCCCTTCGTTCTGCCGGAAGAGGATCGAGTGAACGTTGGTGCACCCGCATCGATCCGAATCCACCGCGGCATCGATGCTGATGAAATGTCGACTCGGGTGTCTTGCCGCGATCGCCTCAAGCGCCTGCGCCATGGCATACGTCAGCGTGACCAGAACATCGTACGCGTCCTCTCCGGCGGCCACGTCCGCGAGCCCCGACGCCCAGGTTGCGGGATCGTTGCCGAGTTCGATCGTCGCCGTCTCGATCCCGAGCTCCCCAACTGCCAGGTCCATGCCCCCTTGGGCGGAATCGAAGAAGGATCGATCGCCCAGGGTGCCGTTGACAACCAACACCACTCGCAAGGGCCGGTCGGAAGATGTCGCGCCCTGCTTACCGCGCGCCGGTCCAGTCCCTTCCGCCCCGCCGCATGCGACGAAGAGCAGGATCAGTGGTACGGCGAGTGAGACCGATCTCACCCTAGAACTCAAACCTGGCCGACAACGTCACGGTTCGCGGCGCGCCGATGAAGTAGCGGTCGAGGGTCCGACCCGCACCCCCCACCGCACCGAACTCCGGAAGGGTGGAGGTGGCGCCGGACACGGCGCTGATGTACTCCTCGTCAAGCACATTGTCGACGTTTAGTTGCAGAGACAGGCCGTCAAGAGCGGAACGGGTCTGTAAATCGTAGCGCGCGTGGACACCCAGCAGGAAGTGGTCGTCGACCGTCTCGACTCCCAGACCCTGGAGAGCGTCCACACCGTCGCCACGCTCGTCGAAACAGAAGAAGCGGTTACAGAAATCCGGTACGAGCAGATGCCCGCCGATGCGTTCGCCGACGTACTTGGCGGTCGCCTGGAGACGGAATTTCTCGCCCGGCTCGACACCGATCTCGGCGTAGGCCGAGTGCTCGGGAATGTCCCGAATGCGCTCACCACCGATGACGCCTTGGGCAGCCAGACTCAGCCGCTCCCGGTCGTTCGCGGGTTCCTTGTGCGTCGCGTCCTGCCACGAATAGGCGAAGTAGGCGTCCGCGACACCGAAGTCCCGAAACCTCGAGGCCAACCGTCTCAGCGCCGCCGATGTTGCCCGCCTTCGTCGCCACGTTGCCGCGAATGATGTCGTCCACGTCCTCCGGGTCTCCAGGATCCCGAGGCACTATACCGATGAGGTTCTCGAGATCGACGACGTAACCCTGAACCAGGAACGCCCAGTCATCGCCGACGAACCGCAGGCCGATGTCGAAATTCTCCGTCTCGACCGGCTCGAGTTCGTCGACGTCGATCGCCGCAGTGGAGCCCAGGAACGTGTCCTCCGGGATACCCGCGAAGTTCTGGGCGTAGCCCGCGAAGAGTTCAGCCACTTCCGTGAGCTTCAACGAAAAGCCGAACTTCGGGTTGAGCCCCGAGGTCTGGGATTGGTCCACCACCACCTGGTACTCGAGCGGAGACTCGGCCCGGTAGTCGATCCGATGGTGGGTCAGCCCGACATCCACCGTCAGTCGATCGTCCAGCAGCAACCACTTGTCCTGAACGTAGAACATCGTCGTATCCACGTTCGCCGTCCGCTCGTACTCCACGTACCTGAGGTCGCTGCGGTCTACGGCGATGCTGCGACCAGGTTCCAGGATCGGGAAGAAGTTCCTGAATTCCGTCGCCTCGTTGTCCTCCCGCCAGACGCCCACTCGCAGATCGCCGGCGCGATCCGACCCGTCGATCAGGAGTTCGGAGGTCAGCCCGACGCGGTCGCGGTCTCGCGGCGTGATCCGGAGGTCCGCCGGTCCACCAACCGCGTTGCCGTCCCTGGCCTCCAGCACCGGCGGCCGGATCGCACCGCCGCTCTCACCGTAGCCAAGCACCGCCCGAGGATCGTTCCCCTCCAGGTCCCGCTGACGGTTCTGGTATCTGAGCGACTCGCCCCGGAGCGAGTGGACGTAAGGGTTCACCTGCAGGAACAGCCTGTCGGTCAGTTGGAAGTCCCCGTTCATGTACGCCAGCAGATCCTCACGCGTCCCGCCCAGGGCGCCGCCAAAGTCCGCGTCGACGTTCGGAACGCCAGTCAGCGCGTCCGTCGCCCGGTCGCTCCTTGGATCCTCCCGAAACTCGCCCAGAGTGATGATGTTGAAGTCGTTGTCGTCGCGATCGTTGTAGCTGACTCGGAAGCGCACGGTGGATCGCTCGCCCTGCCTGCGCAGCTTCAACTCCCCGTGCTCGCGGTTCGCCGACCGATTGTCCCGACCGGTGAAGATCTCGTGCGACTGCTTCGAGGCGCTGACATAGCCGGTCCAACCGGCGCCGAACTCACCAAAGTCTGCCCGAGTGAACAGACGCCAGTACCCGTACTCGCCGTAACCCGACTCAATGTCAACACCCGCATCGCTCCCCGGATCGACAGTCTCGAAGTTGACGAAACCACCGAGGGCGAATCGGGACGGAGAACCGATGTCTCCGGAACTTTGGGAAACCACGACCTTGGAGATGTTGCTCGCCTCAAGAAACCGGTTCGGCGGCTGGCCACCGTTGAACCGGGTGTCGCCTGTCGGGATGCCGTCGACGGAGAAGCCGACCTGCTCATCGGTCAACCCGCGAAGGTAGATCTCGTACGAGAAGCTACCGCCTCGCGTATCGCCGGTCGACACCTGCACCCCCGGGATCTTCGCGAGACTCTGAGTGACCTCCGCCCCGAACGGGCGCTCTTCGATGTCCTCCGCCGACAGCGTGGAGGCTGCGCGAGTCAGACCGCTACCCACCAGGTCCCCGACGACGACGATCTCCTCGTCCACGATCGGCTTCGTCTCCTCGCCGTCGCTCACCTCCTCCGGTTCACCTTCCTGGGCAACCGCACCTCCAGATAGTGCGACGACAGCAACCAGCGCGATCCACGTGAGCCGACAACACCGGACAGACATTGGGCTTCCTCCTGAAGTTGGTCCTGATTTCCTGGGCCAGCGGGCCCTGATGGCGAACTAAGTGTAACGTTTCATCTCTCTAACATCAAGAGGAGCCGAATCGTATCACTTCGAGCCCAAGAGAGAGGCCGGCCGCACGCTCAAGAGGGCGCACGGCCAGCCGCAGGACCGAAATCTGCTCCGGAACCTTAGATGTCGTAGTACAGCGCGAACTCGTGCGGATGCGGCCTGAGGGCCACCTCCTGACACTCGTTCTCGCGCTTGTACGCGATGTGGTTCTCGATCACGTCCTCGTCGAACACGCCGCCCGCGGTCAGGAAGTCGTGGTCGTCCTCAAGCGCGTCGAGCGCCGCGTCCAGCGTCGCCGGCGTGGTCGGAACACCCTGGCTCTCCTCCGGCGACAGATCGTAGATGTCGACGTCCAGCGAACTGCCCGGATCGATCTCGTTCTGGATGCCGTCGAGGGCAGCCATCAGCAGCGCGGCAAAGGCGAGGTAGGGGTTGCAGCTCGGGTCGGGGCAACGGAACTCGACCCGCTTCGCCTTCGGCGACGGCGAGTACATGGGGATCCGCACCGCCGCACTCCGGTTGCGCTGCGAGTACACCAGATTCACCGGCGCCTCGAAGCCCGGCACCAGCCGCTTGTAGCTGTTCGTGGTCGGGTTGGTGAAAGCGAGCAGCGCCGGCGCGTGCTTGAGCAGGCCGCCGATCGCGTGCATCGCCATGTCGGACAGGCCGGCGTAGCCGTCACCCGCGAACAGGGGGACGCCGCCCTTCCAGAGCGAGATGTGCGTGTGCATGCCGCTGCCGTTGTCCCCGAACAGGGGCTTGGGCATGAAGGTGACCGTCCTGCCGTGCTTGGCGGCCGTGTTCTTGATGATGTACTTGTAGAGCATCATCGCGTCCGCGGTCTCCACCAGCGGGCCGAAGTGCAGGTCGATCTCGGCCTGACCGCCGGTGCCGACCTCGTGGTGCTGGCACTCGACGTGGAGTCCGACATCTTCGAGGGTCAGCAGCATCTCGCTGCGCAGATCCTGGTGCTTGTCGGTCGGCGGCACTGGGAAGTAGCCCTCCTTGTACCGCGGCTTGTAACCCAGGTTCGGTCCCTCGTCCGCGCCGCTGTTCCAGCGACCTTCGATCGAGTCGACCTCGTAGAACCCGAAGTTCGGGCCGCCGTCGAAGCGCACATCGTCGAAGATGAAGAACTCGGCCTCGGGACCGAAGTAGGCGGTGTCGGCAAGGCCCGTCGACTGGAGATAGGCCTCCGCGGCCTTGGCGACGCCGCGCGGATCGCGCCCGTAGCTCTCACGGGTGATCGGATCGACGATGCTGCACGTCATGACCAGAGTCTTGTGCTCGAAGTACGGGTCGATGAACGCCGTGCTGGGTTCGGGCACGACCAGCATGTCCGACTCGTTGATCACCTGCCACCCGCGGATGCTCGAACCGTCGAATCCGAGCCCATCCTCGAACGTGCTCTCGTCGACCTCGCTGGCGGGCACCGAGAAGTGCTGCCAAAGACCGGGAAAGTCGGTGAACCTGAGATCGACGATCTGGACGCCTTCGTCCCGGATCCGTCCAATGATCGACTGGGGGCTAGCCTCTGCCATGAAGTCCTCCTTTGCTTGTCCTTGCCGCGGTGAAGCCGCGCCGAACCGATGTAGTCGAGCCGCCGACCCGACTGATTTCTGCATGCACGAAAGCGCTTTGGCCGCCTGTCTATCAGCGAGTCCATCAACTGGCAACCCACGGCGCCGACGCTGTGTGTCCTCCGCTAGCAACGTCCGTGCCCGGACGGCTTCTTGGGACGTAGAACAGGCCACACGCCCCGAACTACCGCACCGATACGCCAGGAAGCACCCACCGCGATTGGCTTCCCGCTTCTCACGCTGATCGCGCGCGAGTAGACACAACAACTCTGTCGCAGCACTCGCCCCGGATCCGACGATTCTGTAGCGGGACGCGAGCTAGCCCGGTTCCAGCCGCCCGAGCACCGCTGTGTCCTCGCGCCATCCCGGGTGGGCCCTGACCTGCAACTCCAGGTGTACCCGCCGCTTCAGGAAGTCCTCCAGGTCCCGGCGGGCCGCGGTGCCGATTTCCTTGATCCGTTGGCCGCCGCGACCGATCACGATGCCCTTGTGGCTGTCCCGGTCGACCAGGATGTGCGCGAGCAGGTCCGTCCGCTTGTCGCCGTCCTCCCAGCCTTCGATGACCACGGCGGTCGTGAAAGGCAGTTCGTCCCGCGTCTGCTCGAGCACCTTCTCTCGAATCAGCTCCGCCACCAGGAAGCGTTCCGTGTGCACGGTCAGAATCTCCGGATCGTGCTGCGGCTCGCCCGCCGGAAGGCGCTGCCAGAGGATCTCCAGGACCTGTTCCACGCCGTCCCCGGTAAGCGCCGAGATGGGCACGATCTCCTCGAACACGCCGGGGCCGGCATACCGCTCGATCTCGGGCAACAGCCGGTGCTTCTTGACCTGGTCGATCTTGTTCAGCAGGCACAGCATCGGACGTTCCGGTCCGGCTGCCGCCGCGGCGCCGACGAGATCGAGGGCGTAGGCCTCGCCCTTGCCGAACGGAACCGCCACGTCGCGGATCAGGCATACGACGTCGGCCTCGTTGAGTGCCGCGGAGGCGGCGTGGACCATGCTGCGGTTCAACCGGTGCAGGGGCCGGTGCAGGCCGGGCGTGTCGTGGAACACCAGTTGGCCGCGTTCCGTGGTCAGGATGCCGATCAATCGGTGGCGGGTGGTCTGCGGCTTGTCCGAGACGATCGCCAGCTTCTCGCCCAGCATCCGGTTCATCAGCGTCGACTTGCCCGCGTTCGGACGGCCCACGAACGCCACCGTTCCGGTCTTGTACGGCCCCACGAAGTGCCCCCGCAGCCGCTGCTCCAGGGCCTCCATCTCGCCGTCGTCCGTCTCGTGGTCATAGCCCAGGCAATGCAGGATTCCGTGCAGTGCAAGCATCTGGAGCTCTCGCTCGAGGGCGGTGCGGCCGCGCGCCAGGGCCGTCTCCACCGAGATCACGACATCGCCCAGGTGCCGCCCCTCCGGGGTCGTCTCGCCGGGAAACGAGAGCACGTCGGTCGACGCATCGACCGTCCGGTAGCGGCGGTTCAACTCGCGGATCTCGTCGTCGCCTGTGAGGCGCAGGGTCAGCGTGGCCGGGGCCGGCGCAAGTTCCGCGACCACATCGTGAGCGACGCGGCGGAGACCGGGCAACAGGGCCTGGCACCTGGCCTCCACGGTGGCCGCAACCTGCAGATCGATGGTCGCCACGGCGGGTCAGTCGGACTGTCCGCTCCCCGCGCCGCCGGGAAGCACCCGTAGCGAACCGCGACTCTCGGCCTTGAAGTCGAACCCCGGATACTCCACCCGGTGGTGGTGGATCGTCTTCAGGACGTTCTGCACGGTGTAGCTCAGCCGGCGCAGGTCGGAGAGGGTCAGGTCGGTCTGATCCAACTGACCATCTTCGACAATGTCGTCCAGCAGGCGCGTGACCAAAGCCTGGATCGACTCCTCGGAGAAGTCCTTGAGGGTACGGCTCGCGGCCTCGACCGTATCGGCGACCATCAGCACGCCCATCGTCTTGTTCTGGGGCATCGGGCCCATGTACCGGTACTGGTGTTCGTTGATGGTCTGGCCCGGCTCCGCCCGCTTCTTCGCCCGGTCGAGGAAGTAGCTGAGGGTGCGAGTACCGTGGTGCTGTTCGATCGCGTCCACGATCGGCTGCGGCAGACCCTCCTCCCGCGCCAGGCGGACGCCCTCCTTCACGTGATCGATGAGGATCAGCGCCGACATCGACGGAGCGAGCTTGTCGTGCGGGTTGTCTCCCTCGCGCTGGTTCTCCACGAAGTACTGCGGCCGCAGCACCTTGCCGATGTCGTGGTAGAGGCCTCCGACATACGCCAGCGTCGGGTTCCCGCCCACCGCCTCGCAGCCCGCCTTGGCGAGATTGGCGACCATCAGCGAGTGCTGGAAGGTGCCGGGCGCCTCGAAGGCAACGCGCTGAAGGAGCGGCTGATTCGTGTCGGAGAGCTCCATCAGCTTCATGTCCGTGGTCAGGAACAACGCCGCCTCGAACACGGGGATCGCGAAGCCGACCGCGGCCGCGACCAGCAGGCCGCCGAGGAGTGCGCAGAGCAGTTCGAAGCCCCAGCCGGCGATCGTGGCGCCGTTCTCGTCCAGCAGGGTCAGCACGGTCACCGAAGCCATGTTGACGAGTCCGACCAGCAGGCCCGCCCTGATCACCGCCGACCGCTGCTTCAGTTGATCGAGCGCGAACACGGCGGCGAGGCTGCCGGTCAGCGCGTAGAGCATCGTGCCGCCCGCCAACCCAAGCTGCGAGGTGGTTGCCTCCGACCATCCGAGACGCCCCACCAGCACGGAGAAGACCAGGCCGGCAAGCAACCCGGCGCCACGGCCGTAGAGGACGGACACCAGCAGCGCGACCGCGGCGAACGGAATCGTGAAGCCGTAGCTCCGCGCTGAACTGAGCGCCTCGATCTCGAAGGAAGCGGCGAGCGCGTCGGCGACCACGAAGCCGAAGCGGGTCGCCAGAAGCCCCAGAATCAACAGCAGCACGACGCTACCGAAGGCGCGGGCCTCGACGGTGACCAGCCGCTTGCGCCGGAACGCGATCCACAGGAACGCCACCGCCAGCCCCAGCAGCAGCGCCGACGCCAGCGGCGATCGGAGCAGCGTCAGCGTCCCCTCGCTGCCCGTCATCTCCCGCAACAGACTGATGGCCTCCTGGTCGACCACGGCGCCCTTGCGCACGATGACCTGGCCCGCCCGGATCTGGTTGAACACCGATCCGACCGCTTCCGCGGCCGCGTTCCGGCGCTCCTGGGTCTCGTTCAGGTTCAGGTAGATGTTCGGGGTCAGGTTGACCATCAGGAAGTCGACGACCGTGTTCCGGTCGGCGCGGGACCAGCCGCCCCACCGGCCGACCTCCGCTTCCAGGTAGCTCTGCACCTCAACCGGGTACCCGCGGTAGCCGAAGAGGTCGAACTGGACCGACTCCTCGCCGGTCTGCATGTTGCGCTCCGTCACGCCCTCGAGCCGGTTCTGGAGCAGGGTCTCCTTGTTCTCCACGATCCCGCCCCGAAGCAGGAACCCGACCAGGCGAACGAGGCGCTCCTCCAGCTCCGCGCCTTCGTCCTGTTCGCCGATGCGGGCAGCAAGCAGGTCCGCGTGGCCTTCGTCGACCCGCAGATCGCTGCCCTCCCTCAGCCGCAGCAGCCGTTCGGAGGCCACGTCCTCCTCCGGCAGAAGCTCGGCCACCTCGTCGAAGCCCCGCTCGATCTCGAACAGGCGCCCGATCCGGCCCTCGACCTCCTCAGCCAGGGCGGCGTCGAAGTCGTACAGCGGCCGGACCTCGGTACGGGCCCGCTGCTTCAGCTCCTCCGAGGTCGCCTCATCGAGGATCAGGACGTCGCGGGTCGCGTGATAGTCGCGGTTCGCGATGTCGCCTTCGCTCAGATCCGGACCGAAGAAGAAGCCGGCCGGGGCCATGATCCAGGCGCCGGCCAGGACCATGAACACGACCCAGACGACGTCGAGCTCCAGCAACCAGTGCCACAGGCCGGCGACGGTCAGCCGTTCGCCGTGGCGCCGGAACATGCTGCGCCGCAGCCGCTTGCGAGCCTCCCGCCGCCGCCCGGTCCGGCGTCGCCGGGTTGTCTTCGCCGACGGGCTCACCGAGCCTCCTGCCGCCCCGAGTCGGGACCGAAACGAGCCTCCCAGCGGTCATAGGCGCCGACGACCCGCTGTACGAGTTCGTGGCGGACCACGTCGGACCGCCCGAAGCGCACGAATTCAATGCCCTCCTCGCCGCGAAGCACCTCGAGTGCGTGCTTCAGCCCCGACTGCTGGCCGGGCGGGAGGTCGACCTGCGTGATATCGCCGTTGACCACCGCCTTCGAGTTGAAGCCGATGCGGGTCAGGAACATCTTCATCTGCTCCGGCGTCGTGTTCTGCGCCTCGTCGAGGATGATGAAGCTGTCGTTGAGCGAGCGACCCCGCATGAAGGCGAGCGGCGCCACCTCGATCACTTCGCGTTCCATCATCCTCGACACCTGGTCGAAGCCGATGATGTCGTAGAGAGCATCGTAGAGCGGTCGCAGGTAGGGGTTCACCTTCTCCGCCAGGTCGCCGGGCAGGAACCCGAGCTTCTCGCCCGCTTCGACCGCCGGCCGCGCCAGCACGATACGCCGGACCTTCTCCTGCTTGAGCGCGGAAGCCGCCACCGCCACCGCCAGGTAGGTCTTGCCCGTGCCCGCCGGCCCGGTCGAGATGACCAGATCATGATCCAGCATAGCGCGCAGGTAGCGCTTCTGGTTCAGGCTGCGTGGAGCGACGAGGCGACGCGAGGCCAGGATCAACGCTCCGGTCTTGAAGAAATCGACCAGCGATGTGGCCGGTTCCTCGGCCACCACGCGCAGCGCGGTCGCCAGGTCGCCACCGCTGAGCCTGCGGCCACTCGCGGCCAGCGTGCCGAGGTCGGTGAGCAGGCGCTCCGCCTGGCTCACCGCCTTCGCCGCACCCTGGATCTGAACCGCCGATCCACGCACGCCGAGGGTCACCTGGAGCGCCTTCTCGACCCGCCGCAGGTTCTCGTCGTGGGCGCCGCAGATCGCCTGCACCGACCCTTCGGGCAGGATCAACTGCGCTCTGGCCGGCGCTGGTTCAGCGGTAGTCAAAGAACCCCTTGCCGGTCTTGCGTCCCAGTCGCCCGGCCTGGACCATCTGCTTGAGCAGTGTCGGCGGGGCGAAGCGGGTCTCCCGGTACTCGTCGAACATGATGTTCGCGACGTAGTACATCGTGTCCAGGCCGATGAAGTCGCACAGCGTGAACGGTCCCATCGGATAGCCGCAGCCCAGCTTCATCGCGGTGTCGATGTCTTCCAGGCTGCCGATGCCGTTCTCGTAGGCGCGGATCGCATCCAGCAGATACGGGACCAGCAGCCGATTGACGATGAAACCGGAGTTGTCCTTGCACGCGACCGGCGTCTTGCCGACCCGCTTGGCCAGATCCCAGCAGGCGTCGTACGCCTCGTCCGACGTCATCAGGGTGCGGACGACCTCGACCAGCCGCATCGCCGGCACCGGATTGAAGAAGTGGAGCCCCACGAACCGGTCCGGCCTCGAGGTCGAAGCGGCGAGCTGGGTCAGGGTCAGCGAGGACGTGTTGCTGGCGAAGATCGTGTCCTCCCCGACGATGTCGTCCAGGGAGACGAACAGCTCGCGCTTCGACTCCAGGTCCTCGACGATCGCCTCGACGATCAGATCGGAACCGGCGAGATCCGCAAGGTCGACCGTGCCGGACAGGTTCGAGATCGCCCGGTCGTGCTCCCCGGCGTCGATACGCCGCTTCTCCAGACTCTTGGCCAGGGACACGCGCACCGCGCCGAGCCCCGCATCGAGCAGTTCCCGGTTGATCTCCCTGACCGTGACCGGGATCCCGGCCCGCGAACAGATCTCTGCAATGCCCCGGCCCATGAGACCGCAGCCGACGATGCCAATGCGTTGCACTTCCATCGAACTCTCTTCTCGCCTCCTCTTGTAGGTCCGCGGCGAATCAGCCGCTCCGGTTCCGAGAGCCACCTGGCCCGGTTTCGGTGCGGGACTCTAGCAACGGTTCCAGCACCTCGATCCTCCGCTGTCCTGGTTCCCGACCGACCTCCAACCGGACCTCCATCGCCGGCACGGGGTACGGCAGGCGGTCGGCCCACTCGACGACCTTGACACCGTCCCCCGCCAACAACTCCTCCAACCCGATCCCCTCGACCTCCTCCGGCTCCAGCCGGTAGAGGTCTACATGGACCAGACGCGCCGGCCCGCGGTCGTGCTCGTGAATCAGAGTGAAGGTCGGCGACTGGATCTGCCCCGCGTCGAGCCCCAGGCCCTCGGCTATGCCCTGGGTCAGAACCGTCTTGCCGGAACCCAGGTCGCCGAACAGGAGTGCCATGCCATCGGGCCTCAGCCGTTCGGCGAGTTCGACCCCCAACTTCCGGGTCTCTCCGGCGCTCCCGGTGCGAACGATCATGGCTCCAACAGCGACTTGAACGCCGATCCGAGTTCATCGACCAGGTCGGAGGCGGCCATCGACGTCTCACCCCAGGTTGCGGCGGCCAGATCGCCCGCCAGACCATGAACGTAAACGCCCATCCTCGCCGCGGAAGGCGGTTCCAATCCCTGGGCCAAGAGCGCCGCGATCACCCCGGTCAGCACGTCGCCACTGCCCCCTGTCGCCATACCCGGGTTGCCGGTCGGGTTCACCCAGGTGCCGAGGGCGGGGTCCGAGATCAGCGTCTGGCGGCCCTTGAGGACGACCACCGCCCCGGTCTCGCGAGCAGCCCGCCGCGCATACCCCCAGCGGTCGTTCACGACGGCATCGGTCGCGACGCCCAACAGGCGCGCCAGCTCGCCCGGATGGGGCGTGATCACGAGATGCGTGTCGCGCGCCCGGAGCGCCCTCGCGTCGCCGGCGAATGCGGAAATGCCGTCCGCGTCGAGGACGACCGAGGCCGTACTCCGGGCCAGCACCTGCCGGGCAAGAACGCGGGCATCGCCGCTCAGGCCGAGGCCCGGGCCCAGCGCCAACGCGCCCGGCGAGGCGCGCTCGACGATCGCCTGCAGCAACGGCTCCACCGCGTCCCGCGACCAGCCGCCCCGCTCCGAGGGCAGGCCCAGGGTCATCGACTCGATCGAACCGGCGTCGACCACAAGAGCGAGGTGCTCCGGCACAGCCGCCGTGACCAGACCGGCGCCGCTCCGGACAGCGGCGCGCGCCGCCAGGACCACGGCCCCGCTGTAGCCGCTCGCTCCGCCGGCAACGACGACGTGACCGAACGTTCCCTTGTGGCCACCCCGCGGACGCGTTCCGAGGCGGCCCATCAGTTCCTCCCGCCGCGACTGGTAGAGCGCATCGGGCCCCGGGGGCGGTTCCGTCAGCGGCACACCGAGATCGCCGATCCGGAGCCGGCCGCCAGCGTCGGAGGCCGGCGCCAGCACGTTCGCAACCTTGGGGAAGCCCAGAGCCACGGTGAGATCGGCGACGACGTGGGGCCCAGGCGGCACGGCCGCGGAGGCATCGAGCCCGGTCGGCAGGTCGACCGAGACGACGGGGACTTCTCCCCGGCAGTTGCTCAGCCAGTCGACCCAGCGGGCCACCGGGCCTTCGACGGGCCGATTCAGCCCCGTGCCGAGCAGCGCGTCGACCCAGAGGTCGACCTCCCGGCCCACCGCGTCGGACTTGGCGGGCTCGGGAACCGCCGCGGGCGACAGCCCGAGCTGCTCGCAGGAGACGAGCTGCTGCGCCGCTTCGAGGCTGAGTCTGTCGAGCGGTCCGGCGATGTAGGCCGTCGCTTCGTACCCCCGCGTCGTCAGATCGCGCAGCAGCGCCAGACCGTCGCCGCCGTTGTTGCCCCGGCCGCAGACGATGGCGACACGGCGCGCGCGCGGATAGCACTCGGCAATGGCGTCGGCGATGGCGCAAGCCGCGTTCTCCATCAAGACCAGCGCCGGCACGTTCAGGCCGGAGATCGCCGCGGCTTCGACCGACCGCATCTCGTCGCTGGTGACGACTCTCACTGCCGGGACTCCGTTGCTGGCGGACGGCGGGACCAGGACGCCACCACGTCGGCGGTTCGCGGGCACAGGGACCGCAACTCGGGCCGGCATTCGAGAGCGGCCCGGAATCGAGCCAGATCGTCCACCGTGTCGAGATCCTCCTCTTCCGGCAGGAGGGCAACATCCAGGCCCAACTCGCCGCAACGCGACAGCGTCTCGGAAAGCACCGACGGCGTGCTCCAGGCCACTCCGTCGAACAACCGACGGTCTACAGCCTCACGCCGCAGGGCGATCAGGTAGTAGCCACCGTCCCGAGCCGGACCCAGGGCCGCATCGCGCCCGGCGGCAAGAAGATCGAACGCCATCTCCACCCGCGCCGGATCGAGCTCGGGGTGATCGCTGCCGACCGCCGCCGCGTATCCGGCGCCGGACGCCGCCCATTCCAAACCCCGGTAGAGCCGCTCGCCCAGGTCGCGACCGCGCTGTCGCCGCCAGGACACGCCGGCAGGCGCCAGGTCGGCTGGCGGATCATCCCCCTTCGACAACGACCACATCAGAACCAGATCCCAGCAGCCGGCTTCGAGACGTCGGCTCAGGTCCGCAACCAGGGCGGCGTGCAGCGAAGCGGCCTGACGACCGGTCAGACCGCCTGGAACGATCAACCGGGTCTTCACGTCGCCGGGCACCGGGTCCTTGGCGAAGAGCAGCAGCCGGCGCGCCGTCGCGTCGGCGGACCGAACGCCGGGCGCCTCCAGAACCCTCGCGCAGTCGACGGGGTGCGCCACCATCGCCCGAAAGGGCCCTCACCTCTTCCTGAGCCGTCTGAGCGACCACGCGATGGCGATCCCGACGGCGCCCGCCGCGACAGGCAACACCCAGGCTGTCCCCACGCGGACGCGGCTCAGATCGGTTCCGCCCACATCACCGAGCGCCCTGCGGACCTGCGCCACGGCCTCTCTCGTGTCGTCACGCCGGCGAACCAGCAAAGCCGCCCGCTGGCGCGCCTCCGACCGGCGGCTCACGATCCACTCCCGGACGACTCGTCGGGATCCCGATCCGAAGCCGCGTCGCTCCTGCCTGCGGCCTCGTCCAGAAGGCCCTTCCAGAACGCCAGGTGACTGCCGACGCGGCGCTTCACGGTACCCACGGGCGATTCGAGACGGCGCGCCCTGACACGGACGATCCAGAGCAGGATCAACGCCAGCGCCAGCAGGCCGACGGCGACCGCCAGCGCGGCCGCCCAGAGCGGCAGCACATTCGCCAAGCCGGCGCCGGCCGCGAAGAGGAGTGCGCCGAGCGCCCAGAAGACGACGCCGAACACCAGTCCCGCGAGCAGAACGAGGCCAAGAAAACGGCGCCAGTTCTGCGCCAGGTCGAAGCGCAGTTGATCCACTTCCGCTTCGAGCAGGGCCGAGGCGGAACGCGCCAGAGCACCTCCCAGCCCACTCAGAGTGGTCAATGACTCGACGAACTTCGTGGTCATAAGCGGCTCAGCCTCCAGGCAGCCCCCGGGTCAGCCTCCGAGCAGCCTACCCGTATCGCCCCGGTCAGACGCTGGTCAGGCGCCGACTCGCAGGGTGCGTGTAATGAAGGAAGTCTGGCCGGCCACCTCGTCCCGCACCCCGATCGTCAGGCGTTGATCGCCCTCCTTCATGATCAACGGCAGCGTGTAGGTGTAGAAGCTCTCCCGCGCACGCTCCAGATCCTCGGCCGGGATGGTGAGCTCGAACGGCTCGACCTGGGGCGGCGAGATGTCGCCGTTCGACGCCAGGGCCTGCACCCAGACCCGCGCTCGCAGGAGGTGCTCTCCGACCGTGCCCACCGGGACCAGGGTCATCTCGCCGATCGGCACCCTCACATCGAGGTGGACGGTGTAGAGCCCCTTCTCCTCACGGCGAATCTCGTCGGACTTGACCAGGGTGATGTCCAGGTCGTTCTTCTCGTAGCCGAGCTTGAGCGCCGCCAGGGTCCCCTCGGTCATCTCCGTATCGATCGACTTGTCGCGGTAGCTCAGGCGATGCCTCACGAACCGGTCCCGCTTCAACCCCAGCCGTCTCTTCGCCTCGTTCGTCAACTCGACGTTGATCCTGTACCTCCGGCCGGTACCCGCATGACCGGGCTGGAAGCCGAGCGAGTAGTAGCTCGTGAAGTCGAGGGCGACGCGGTTCAGGCCATCGCGGAAGTTGTTCGTGTTCACGATGTACTGACCGCCGGTTTCCTCGGCCATGTACATCACCGACGAGTGCATGTTGTCCCGGGCCACCGAGTCGATGTTGGACGAGAACGCCATGCCCTGCATGGACGCGTCCCGCGAGTTGATGCCCATCGGCCCGGAGGCGTCGACCGTGTAGAAGGAGACTTCGTTCGCGTTCGCGGTGTCGACCAGATCCTGAAAGCGCCGGCTCGAGTCGTACTGCAGCGAATCGAGGAAGAAGTTCTGGTTGTAGCTCCCCGAGTCCACCGCCCGGCCGCGTTCATCGAGCGCACTGAACATGTCCGCGCCTGCCCGCATCGGCAGACCGTCCGAGATGTACATGAAGGCCTTGCGGCCGGGCAGGCCGGCCAGCGAGATCACGGTGTCCTTCAGCCCGTCGAGGGTGAACTGCATGTCGTTGAAGATCGTCTGGGCGTAGATCCGGACGCGGCCCTGGACGTACTCGTAGTGGCGGTCCTCCTCGCCGATGTCGCGGATGATGTCGGCGCGGTCCGAGTCCCACTGCGTCCTGCCGCCGGTGTGCTTCTCGAGTTCATAGAGAGCGTTCGCAATCATCTGCGGATCGGTGGTGAAGTCCCGCTCGATCTTCACGGAGCGGTTGTAGCTCAACAGCATGACCCGATCCTCTCGCGTCACGTCCTTGCGCAGGAACTCGCGCACGTACCGGAACACCCGGTTGCGGTTCTGGGGCCGGATGTTCAGATGATCGATGTAGATCACCAGGTTGAGGCGTTCGTCCTCGGGCACGACACGACCCCGGCGCTCCAGTCCCGGCCGATCCACGAACCGGACTTCGGGTTCGTCCGGCACCAGGCCGGGAACGTCGCTTACCTTGACCCGATCGTTGATTTCGTAGAAGTTCGTGATCTTGATCGGGTCCTTCTCCTCTTTCAGAACGAAGTCGTTCCGGGTCAGGCCGGTGACTGGGTTGCCGTCCTTGTCGCGGACGAAGACCTGCACGTTCACGACCTTGATGTGGACGGACTCCTCGAAGGTGGCGCGAGGCGTTTGAGAGCGTCCCTGGCTGGGCCTCTCCTGGGCCGGAACGGCGACCGCCCCGATCAGCGGCAATCCGGCGATCAAGGCCGCGGCGTACAGAAGCGACACCTGGCGGAATGGTCGGTACATAGACTGCCGATTATAGGCGACGACCCCGACGCCCCGCCATCGGGTCGAGGGTGCCGTGGCGATTGCTCCGCCCCAAGGGGTACGACCCCCGCAGCGCCCGCTCGACGAAGGCGACTGCCCGCCGCACTGCCCGCTCGAGCGGCATGTGCCAGCCAAGACCCGCGGCGATGGCCGCCGACAGGGTGCAGCCCGTGCCACGCCGCCAGGGGGTCCGGATCCTTGGGTGGACGAAAGCCTCGAACCGATTCCCGTCGAACAGCAGATCGGTCAGTTCGCCGCCGTTGCCGCCGTCAGGCGCCCCCGCCGCGGCCGAATAGCCGTGGCCTCCGGTGATCAGGACACTCGGCCCCATCCGCTCGATGCGCCGCGCGGCAGCCCGGGCATCGTCCGGGCCCCCGATCGCCATGCCGCTCAGCCGCTCAGCCTCGAACAGGTTCGGTGTCACGAGCAGCAGTCTCGGCAGCAGTCGCTCCACGACCAGGGGGAGAGCGTCCACCTCCAGGAGCGCGGCGCCCGACGTCGACCGGAACACGGGGTCGAACACCGCCGGCGTCGGCGGCAGTGTCTCCAACCAGTCCGCGACCGCCTCGACCGTAGCGGCATCGGCGAGCATCCCGATCTTGATCGCGTCGATCCCGATCTCGGCAGCCGCCTCCAACTGCCGTACCAGCAGCTCGGTACCCACCGGTTCAACCGCCCGCACCTCGCTCGCGGTCTGGGCCGTGACCGCGGTGAGTGCGCACAGGCCGTGAACCCCGTATGCCGCAAAGGTCCGCAGATCCGCCGGCACCCCCGAGCAACCCCCGGAGTCGGAGCCGGCGATGGTCAGGACGCGCGGCGGCGGCGCAGCCATAGCAGAACGACCAGAAGCATGAGAGCGGCCGCGATCAACTGCGCCACCGTGAGCGCTCCGAAGAAGCGATCGTCCTTGGCGCGCAGGAACTCGACCAGGAAGCGTTCCAGCGACAGCAGACCCACGACCGGCAGGACGACGCCGCCGGCCGGTGTGCCCCGCGCCAGAAGCGACCGACCTAGCCAGAAGATGAGAAGAGCGGTCAAGGTCTCGTAGAGTTGAGTCGGATGCACCGCGACCAGGGCGTCCGGCGCCACGCCGGCGGGAAGTTCGACACCGAACTCCCGCTGCAGGGCGCTGGCCACCGTGGGGATCGGTCCCTCGGGGAAGGTCATTCCCCAGGGAAGGTCCGTCGGCGCACCGTAGTCGTCGCCGACGAGCAGGCACCCGATGCGGCCGATGCCGTAGCCCAGCGCCAGCGCGGGCGCAGCCGCGTCGGCGGTCCGCCACGCCGGCATCCGGCGACGATGGATCACGAACAGAACCGCCGCCGCCCCGACCAGGAAGCCGCCGTACCAGACCAGACCGGCGCGGCTGTAGAGCAGACGCCAGTCGCCGTAGAGCAGCGCGTAGTACGCCTTGCCGCCGGCGATGCCCCCGAGGGCGGCAGCCAGCAGAATCGCCGCGGCGTCGTCGGCGGCCCGCGCCGCGCTCGCGCCCACGCGCCGGAGGCCCCAGCGCAACTGCAGGTTGCCGATGAACAGAGCGGCCACGAGCATCACCCCGAAGGGCGAGACCGACAGCGGGCCGACGCTGAACAACTCCGAGATCATGAGTGGGCATCCTACGTCGCCGCCGCTTGAAGGCGCGGCGCTAGCATGAACGGGATGCTGAGCGAGCTGGCCCGAAACCGCTTCGCCGCGTTCCGCAGCCACATAGACAGCACGGATCCGCGGGGGCGCTGGCTCATCCTCACCCATGACAACCCGGACCCGGACGCCCTGACCGCGGCGACCATTCTGGCGAAAGTCCTCCGCTCCGGGTTCCAGCGCCGCGTCACCGCCGCCTATCGGGGCATCATCGGCCGGGCCGAAAACCAGGAGATGGTCCGCTCCCTGAAAATGCAGTTCAGCCAGGCGCGGCGGCTGAAGCTCGAGAGCTACCGTTACGTAGCGCTGGTCGACTGCCAGCCGGCGACCGGCAACAGCCCCCTGCCTGACGATCTGGCGCCCGAAGTCGTCATCGACCACCATCCGCGCCGCCGAAAGACTTCAGCGTCGGCCTTCCACGACCTGCGAAACGACTACGCGGCCTCCGCCACGATCGTCGCCGAGTACCTGCTCGCCGCCGGCATTCCGGCCACCCGCCGCGAAGCGACGGCCATCGTCTACGCGATACGCAGCGAGACGCTCGACTTCTCCCGCGGCGCAGACGAGGCGGATCGGCTGATCCACGAGCACTTCAACGCCCGCGCCCTGCCGCGCCTGCTGGGCCGCATTCAGAACCCGCGGCTGCCCCTCAACTACTTCGAGACTCTGCGCGAGGCCCTGGCCAACCTTCGCGGCGTGGACACCCTGATCATGAGCCGGCTCGGCGCCGTCGCCCAGCCCGACATCGTGCCCGAGATCGCCGATCTGCTGCTGCGCATGGAGGGCCGAACCTGGTCGCTGTGCAGTGGCCTCTACGAGGAGCGGGTCTACTGCTCGATCCGCACCACGAACACCCGCGCGGATGCCTCTCGCGTCATGCGCCGGCTGGTCGGGCGCCGCGGCCGCGGCGGCGGCCACGGCATGATCGCCGGCGGCTGGATCCCGGCCGCCCGAGGCGGGGCCGAGGCGGTGCCGCGCCAGCAGGACCGCCTGGAGGTGCGGCTCGCCACCATTCTGCGCAAGGACCCGGCCCGGATCGCGCCGATCGCAGACGGTTGAAGCGGCGCCGTCGGGCGGTCCTCAACCGGCGGCCGCCCTCACTCCCACTCGATCGTGCCGGGCGGTTTGCTGGTCAGGTCGTAGACCACCCGATTCACGCCGGCCACCTCGTTCACGATGCGGCCCGCGACCCGCCCCAGGAACTCGTGCGGCAACTGGCTCCAGTCGGCGGTCATGAAGTCCTCGGTCTCGACCGCCCGCAAGGCGACGACGTTCTCGTAGCTGCGGCCGTCGCCCATCACGCCCACGCTGTGGACCGGCAGCAGCACCGCCAGCGCCTGACTCACGCGGTCGTAGAGCCCCGCGACGCGCAGTTCCTCGATGAAGATCGCGTCCGCCTCCTGCAGCACCGCCACCCGGTCGGCGGTGACCTCGCCCAGAATCCGGACGCCCAGGCCCGGACCCGGGAACGGATGCCGGCCCACGAACTCCGAACCGAGGCCGAGTTCGCGGCCGAGGTTGCGCACCTCGTCCTTGAACAGGAAGCGCAGCGGCTCGATCAACTCGAAGCCCAACCGTTCCGGCAGACCGCCGACATTGTGGTGGCTCTTGATCATCGCCGACGGGCCAAAAGCGGAGACGGACTCGATCACGTCCGGGTAGAGCGTGCCCTGGACCAGGAAGCGAATCGCGCCCGCGCCTTCGCCGGCCCGCTCCAGCTTCTCGGCCTCGCGCTGAAACACCTCGATGAAGACGCGGCCGATCGTCCGGCGTTTCTCCTCCGGATCGGTGACTCCGGCCAGCTCACCCAGAAACTCCCGCGCGGCGTCGACCACGACCAGCCGCAGGTCGAGTCCCCGGCGCAGGCGCCGCTCCACCTCGCTGCGTTCGTTCTTGCGCAGCAGCCCGTTGTCCACGAACACCGCGGTCAACCGTTCCCCCACGGCGCGCTGCACCAGGCTGGCCGCCACCGCCGAGTCGACGCCACCGGAGATCGCACATAGAACACGGTCCGTGGGTCCCACCTGGGCCTCGATCGCGGCTGTCGCCTCGTCGGCGTAGGACGCCATGCGCCACTCTCCGGCGGCGCCGCAGGCGTCGAACAGGAAGTTGCGCAGCATCCTGGCGCCGCTGTCGGTGTGGGTGACTTCGGGATGGAACTGGATACCGAACAGCGCCCGCTCCCGGTCCTGGGCCGCCACCACCGGCACCGTGGAGGTCGACGCCGTCGCTTCAAAGCCCGGCGGCAGTTCCTCGACCCGGTCGCCGTGGGACATCCACACGTTCTGCTCCGGTCCGAGTCCCGAGAACAGGTCGCCGCCCTTGGCCAGCAGCGTGATGCCGGTGCGACCGTACTCCCGCTGGCCCGACGCCGCGACCCGGCCCCCGAGGACCTGAGCCATCCACTGCATGCCGTAGCAGATTCCAAGCACCGGAACGCCGAGCCGGAGCACCTCCGGGTCGGCCTGCGGCGCGTTCCGCTCGTAGACGCTGTCCGGCCCCCCTGAGAGCACGATGCCGATCGGCCGCCGCGCCCGGATCCGGTCGGCGTCGAGGTCGAAGGGATGGATCTCGCAGTAGACCCGGAGTTCCCGGATCCGGCGGGCGATCAACTGCGTGTACTGGCCACCGAAGTCGAGCACCAGAACGGTCTCGTGCTCGCCGGCGGCGGAGGGCTGGACCGGGGACGCCGGTGCGCTCGCCGGTTCAGCCATCACAGGGCGGACTCTACCTTCAGTTCTCGCTGCATCAGATCCCGAATCGCGTCGGCGGGTTTCTTGCCCCGGTAGAGGATCTCGACCATCTGCTCGGTGATCGGAAGTTCGACCTTCTTCTCGGTCGCCAACTCCAACAGGGCGAGCGAGTTCCGTACACCTTCGGCAACCCCTGCGCGCTCGGCCTCGATCTCTTCGAGGGTGCGGCCTCGGCCGAGTTCGATCCCCGTGTTCCGGTTGCGCGACAGGCCGCCGGTACACGTCAGCACGAGATCGCCGAGACCGCCGAGGCCGGCGAAGGTGGCCGGACGGCCGCCGCAGGCCAGACCGAGTCGCATCATCTCGTGCAGGCCGCGGGTGATCAGCGCCGCGCGCGTGTTCGATCCGTAGCGCAGGCCGTCCAGAACGCCGGCCGCGATCGCAATCACGTTCTTTGCCGCCGCGGCGATCTCGACCCCGATCACGTCGGTCGAGGTGTACAGCCGCAGCGATCCGGTTGAGAGCAGCGCCTGCAGCCGCTCGGCCACCGCGTCGGATTCCGCCGCGACGACGCAGGCGGTCGGCAGCTCGGCGGCGAGTTCGGCCGCGAACGAGGGCCCGCTGATGGTGGCGAACTCAACGTCCGTGCCGGCTGCTGCCGCCTCTTCCCGGCAGACGTCGCTCATGCACCGGAAACCGCCGCGGTGGTCCGACTCGATGCCCTTGGCGCCGGAAACGAAGGTGACCCGATCCGGCAGCGGCGCGCCGTCGCCGAGACCTCGCCGCGCCTTGAGAAAGGACCGGACGACCGCCCGAAAGCCGTGGGACGGCACGACGACCAGCACGGTCTCGCAGGCCGCGGCCTGCCGCAGATCCCAGGTGACCCGAACCTGCGCCGGCAACTCGACACCCGGGAGGTAACGCTCGTTCACCCGCTCCGCCGCCAGAACCGCGCCGAACTCGGCGGACCGGGCCCAGAGGATGACCGGCAAACCCGCCCGGGCCGCATGCACCGCGAGCGCGGTGCCCCAGGCGCCCGCGCCGAGCACGGCAACTCCATTGCCTGTGTCCGCGATCGTCACTCGGCAGCCTCGGCCGCCGGCGGCTTCCGACCTAGCCGGGACTCCGTTCCCGCGCGCAGCCGGGCCAGGTTGGCCCGGTGCTTGAAAATCACCAGGACGGCGATCGCGGACACACCGGCCAGCAGTGCCGGACCGTAGTCCAGCCCGTCCGCATCCCGAAACGCGCCACCCCACCAGCGCGCAGAGACCAGCACCGGCAGAGAAGCCGCCGCCGAGATCGAGCCCAGGGAAACGTAGCGCTTCCAGGCCACCAGCAGGACGAACACGGCCAGCGCGCCGAGCCCGGCCCAGGGCACGAGCACCGCCAGCACGCCGGCGGCCGTGGCTACGCCCTTGCCGCCGCGAAAGACGAGGAACAGGGGAAACACATGCCCCGCGACCGCCGCCGCCGCGGCAGCCGCGAGCCACCAGCTCCCGACCTCCAGCATGCGCGCGACAACCACCGCCGCCGCGCCCTTGGCCACATCGAGCAGCAGGGCGAGCAGGGCCGCCCACTTGCCCGACGCGCGCAGCACGTTCGTCGCGCCGGCGCTTCGGCTGCCGATCGTGCGCACGTCGAACCCCCGGTGGATCCGCACGATCAGGTAGCTGAACGGCACGGACCCCAGGAGGTACGCCGCCAGGACGGCGACAGCACCGGTCGCGGTCACGATGCACCCTCCCCGCGCGGCGCCGCCCAGGGCAGCAGGTCTCGCCCGGTCTCGCGCGGCGCCAGCATCCGCCGCAGCAGCTCGAGCGCGAACTGGGTCGAGAGCTGCCGCACACGCGCCCGGTCGCCCGGGAATCGCGCCTCGAAGTGCGAAGCGGCGCCTGCCGGGCCGGCGACCGCGATGTGGACCGTTCCCACCGGCCGCGCCTCGCTGCCGCCGCCGGGGCCCGCGACGCCCGTGATCCCGATCCCGTAGTCACTGCCGCAACGCTCCCGGGCGCCCTTGGCCATCGCCAGCGCCGTCGGTCCCGATACAGCGCCATCTTCCACCAGCGTCTGGCGAGGCACTTCGAGCAGGCGCATCTTCAGTTTGTTCGAGTAGGCGAGGAGGCCGCCCACGAAGTACGCGCTGCTGCCCGCGGTGGCGGTGAGCCGCTGGCCAAGCAGACCGCCGGTACAGGATTCGGCGACCGCGACGGTCTCGCCGCGCGCCGCCAGCAGCTCGCCGACCGCGGCCTCGAACTCGATGCCGTCCTCTACCTGGCCGACGTAGAACACCGCCTCGCCCAGGGCGTCCCGCACCTCCTCCTCCATCGCCAGCAGCCGCGGCGCGCGGCCACTGGTCGGGCCGTCCGCGCGCAGACGCAGCCGGATCTCTCCCGGTCGCGCCAGCACCGACACCATTTCGTCACCGAATCGCTCGTAGACCCGCACGATCCGCTCCTCGACCACCGACTCCGGCAGGCAGGCGACGCGCACCTCGATCTGATCGAACCCCGCGCCGTCCTCGGCCCGCGCCGCCAGCCACGGATCAAGGGCGTCGGCGACCAGGGCCTTCAGTTCCCGCGGCACGCCGGGGAACAGGAAGTACGTCGTGCCCCGGGGCGCGGGCGCCGGATCCTCGATCCGCAGCCCGGGCGCCACGCCGGCGCGGTTCGGCAGCATTTCGGCGCCATCGACCCGCTCGGCCTGCTTGCGGTTGACCCGGGGGATCTTGCGGCCGAGCTTGCGGAACCCGCGCTCGATCTCCTCCCAGACACGTTCGTCGACGGCGACACCGCGTCCCAGCAGCCGCGCCACACCCTCCCGGGTGAGGTCGTCCCGGGTCGGGCCCAGCCCGCCGGTCACCAGCAGCACGTCCGCCCGCTCCCGGAGCGCATCCAGCGTCTCCGCGATCGAGGCGACGTCGTCACCGACCACCGCCTTCGAGACCAGCTCCACCCCCCGCCGCCTCAGCACCTCCGTCAGCACCAGCGAGTTCGTATCGAGCCGGTCCGTACCGAGCAACTCGGCGCCAACCGCGAGAATCGAAGCCTTCACCGGCCGCAGTGTAACGAGGCTGCGGTCCTTCCGACGATCTACTCCGCCACCGGAGGCGGCGCCTCGGCCTCTTCGCCGATGACGAGCGCAGCCGCGACCTCGCGCTGCAGCCGCTCCGGATCCCGGCGCACGTAGAGCCGGGCGAGTTCCTGGCCGCGTTCGACCTTCTGGCCGAGGCGGACGTCGTACCGGAGCGCGACGGCGTGGTCGATCCTGTTCGGGTCGCGGTCCGGGCGGCAGGCGTCCGCGAAGGCGTTGCCGATCCGCCGGCAGTCGACGGCCGCGAGGAAGCCCGACTCGGAGGCGGTGACGACGGCCTCGATCGGCGCCAGCTCCAGAGAGTCGGTCCAGCCTGATGCGGCGCCCTGGGCGTCGGCCCAGTCGATCAGCTTCTGGCGGGCGGCGCCCGACGCGATCACGGCCTCGATCTCCTTTGGAAGAATCTCCTTGCCGACCAGACGGGCAGCCTTCCGGCAGATCGCTGCGACCACTTCGAACTGTCGCGGGTCGCCGTCCCCGCCCAGGCAATCCAGGGCCTCGCGTACTTCGGCCGCGTGGCCGACCCACCGGCCAAGAGGCTGACTCATGTCGCTCAAGACATAGTCCGCCGGCGTGCCGCAGGCGGCGCTGATCGAGACCAGGCCGGACGCCAGTGTGCGGGTGTCGTCCGAATCGGGAAAAAAGCCGCCGTTGCCGGTCTTGACGTCGAACACGATCCCGGACGCGCCCAGGGCGAGCTTCTTCGACAGGATGCTGCCGACGACGAGCGGGATCGAACTCACCGTCGAGGTCCGGTCCCTCAGGCCGTACAGACGCCTGTCGGCCGGTGCGATGCCGGCGGTGGCGATGCCGATCGCCATGCCGAAGCGCTCGAGCAGACCGAGGGTCCTGCTCCGGTCCAGCTCCAACTGCACACCGGGGATGCTCTCCAGCTTGTCCGCGGTGCCGCCGCTGTGGCCCAGGGAGCGGCCAGTGAGCTTGGCGGCCGGCACGCCGCACGAGGCGAGCACCGGCAGAACGATCAGGCTGACCGTATCGCCCACTCCGCCGGTCGAGTGCTTGTCCACGAGCGGACCGAAGTCCGCGGCCAGCGCCCATCGGTCGCCGGACTCGAGCATCGCCAGGGTCAACTCCCGCGTCTCGTCGGAATCGAGACCCCGCATCGCGGCGGCCATCAGGAAGGCGGCAAGGTGTACGTCCGTCCAGCTCCCATCGGCCGCTCCCGCGACCACCGACCACACCTCGTCACGGGTCAGCGTCCGCCCTTGACGCATCCGGTTCAGAATGCCGTAGGGCGTGACCATGCGGACGGTGTTCTGGCCGCTAGCCGCCGAAACTGAATGGACTCGGGGTGACGGGTTCGGGCCCGAGCTGTTGCCGGGCCCTGATCGCGTAGCCGCTGTCCGGGTACTCGTCGACGAGGCGCTGGAAGGTCTCCCGAGCGCCCTCCTCGTCGCCGAGTTGCTCCAGGGTCGCGGCGAGCTCGAACAGTAGTGCATCCTTCGGCAGCGCGGACGTCTCGGTCGCCACCGCGCCGCGGAGTTCAGCCGCAAGCTGCTCTCCCCGGCCCTCGGCGCGGTCGAGGCTGTACAGGTTCAACTGCAGGCTCACGGCCAGCGCATGGTCGCCGCCGTTCGTCTCGAGATACTCCTTCCACAGCTCACGCGCCGTCGCGGTATCGCCCTCGGCGGCGGCAATCTGGCCCAGGTAGACCGAGGCCAGCCGACCCGAGGCCGTGGAACCGTAGCTATCCTGGACCGCTTCGAGCGCCACTCGCGCCTCCCCCCGCCTTTCCGCCTCGGAGGCGAAACTCAGGCCCCCGTCTTCCGCGTCTTCTTCCACGACGGAGGTTTCCGGCGCCCCGGCGTCGTCCTCGCCCGGAGCGCTGTCCGGCGGCGTGCCGAACAGATCGTCGATGGCGTCCGTCTCCGGTGCATCGATTGGCGCCCGGTAGACCTTGAGCGCTTCACTGAGCTGGAAGCTCGCCTCCGCTTCCCGGCGGTCCTGGTAGCTGAGGAACAGGACGACGCCGATCACGACGGCGATCACCGCCGCGACCCCGATCAGGATTTGCCGGACGTGATCGGCGAACCAGGAGGAGGCCGAAACCACCGCCTCGCGCACCTCGTCCCGCTGGATTTCTTCTCGTGTCAAACGGCTCATTCGAGACCTCCCAAAACGGCGCAAACCCTACCACCGTTGCCAGGACCGAACGCGCCCGCACTCAAGCTATGGCAGACTCGGCCTGAGGTCCACGGCCCCACGCGGAAACCGCCAACCGGCGACGCCGCTCAACCACCTGGAGCACCCAAGATGCCGACCCTGGGATTTGGCGAACTGCTGATCGTTCTCGCGATCGTCATCCTGGTCTTCGGGGCCAGCCGTATTCCCAAGCTGGCCGGAGGTCTGGGCGCCGGCATCCGGAACTTCAAGCGCGGCCTGAACGAGCCCGGCGAAGACGAGGACGAGGACAAGCCGAAGCGCGAGATCGAGGAGTAGCTACGGAGCGACGGGTGCGCCTGGAGGGTGGTGCGCCTGGGAGGACTCGAACCTCCGACCTCTGGATTAGGAATCCAGCGCTCTATCCTGCTGAGCTACAGGCGCTGACCCGTGGGGCCGGCCCGGCGGCCGGCCGCCAAGGATCTCAGTAACGGACCAGCGATTCAACCACGTCGTAGCCTTCGAGGCGTCGCCGGCCTTCGAGGTACGTCAGTTCGACGACGAATCCGATGGCCTCGACCCGGGCCCCGACCGACTCGACCAGGTCGGCGGCCGCCCTCGCAGTGCCGCCGGTGGCAAGCAGATCGTCAACCACGGCCACCCGGTCACCGCGGGCGAGACCGTCGACATGCATCTCCAGCGTGTCGCTGCCGTACTCGAGTTCGTAGGTGCGGGAGGCCGTCTCGGCCGGCAGCTTTCCGGGTTTCCGCACCGGGACGAAGCCGGCGTTCAGTCGATCCGCCACCAGCGGCGCGAAGATGAACCCCCGCGCTTCGATCCCGACCACCTGATCGATCCGACGGTCCGCAAACCGTTCGGCGAGCCGGTCGGCTGCCTCTCGCAGCGCCGCCGGCTCCTTGAGCAGCGTCGTGATGTCCTTGAACAGGATGCCGGGCTTCGGGAAGTCGGGTACCTCGCGAATCCAGTTCTTCAGTCGGTTCGCGTCGTCCGATTCCATCGCCGCCTCCTACTCGACCTTGGTCTTCCAGCCGTGCCGGCCGATCAGGGGCACGAAGCGGACCGGTTCGCCGACCTCGCGCGTGACCATGCCGTTCTGGTGCTTCTGGTAGTCGATCAGCCGCTGCTCGTGCTGATCCCCCTCGGGAATCACCAGACGGCCACCCGGCGCCAGTTGATCGAGAAGCGCGTCCGGAACCCGGGGCGCCGCCGCGGCAACGAGAATGCGGTCGAAGGGCGCGGCGCTGCTCCAGCCGACCGTGCCGTCGAAGACCTGGATCTTGACGTTGGGCAGTTTGAGCGCCTGGATTCGGCCGATCGCCTCCCGGGCCAACTGCCCCACCCTCTCGATGCTGTAGACGCGGCGCGCGAGCGTCGCCAGGACCGCCGTCTGGTAGCCCGATCCCGTGCCGACCTCGAGCACCGAGTCCTCGTCCCTCACGTCCAGCGCTTCGGTCATGCGCGCGACGATGTAGGGCTGGGAGATCGTCTGATCGCAACCGATCGGCAATGCCCGGTCGCTGTACGCGTCGTTCACCAGGTGCTCCGGCACGAACAGGTGGCGCGGAACGCGTTCGAGGGCCGCGAGCACCCGCTCGTCCCGCAGGCCGTACTGCTCGACCAGCTTCGTGACCATGCGCCGGCGGGGAAAGCGGTAGGCGCCGCCCAGCCTGGCGCCAGCCGAATTCAAAGGAGCGCTCCAACGAGGCCCGGCAACACACCGTCGCCCTCGGCGACCGCCCGGCGATCGGTCAGGTCGGCGCTGAGCGGCGTGATCGAGATGTAGCCGTCGCGAACCGCCGCTGCGTCCGTGTCGTGGAGGCGTTCCGGCTCCGGCTTCCCCACCAGCCAGTACATCGATCCACCGCGCGGATCGTCCTGCTGCACCACCGAGTTGCGATACGGACGCCGGCCAAGCCTCGCGACCTTGACGCCGCGCGGCGGATCGAACGGGAAGTTCACGTTGAGGAGCATCCGGTCGGGAATCTCCTGCTCGAGCAAGGAGACGATCGCGCGCGCGGCCAGCGCCGCGGCCCGTTCCATGTCGGCGGGTTGGTCCTTGCGGTACTCCTGCGAGAAAGCTATCGCCGGTATGCCAAGCAGCCTGCCCTCGAGCGCGGCGCCGACCGTGCCGCTGTGCGTCACGTCGTCGCCCAGGTTGACCCCGTAGTTGACGCCCGAGACGAGCAGATCGGGGGGCCGGTCCAGCAGCGCGTGGACGCCCACGTTGACGCAGTCGGACGGTGTGCCGTCGACCGAGAACCAACCCTCCCGCACCGGCCTGACGCGCAGCGGCCGGAACAGCGTCAGGGCCTGTCCGCATCCGCTCTGCTCGTGGAGCGGCGCCACCACCTGGTACTCGATCGGCCCCAAGGGCGTCACGGCTTCATCCAGCGCCGCCGCCAGACAGACCAGGCCCCTAGCACCCACGCCGTCGTCGTTCGTCAGCAGCAGTCGCGTCACTTCGGGCCTCCGCTCTTCGCCGCTGAACTGTCGTCGCCGCGGCCCAGGCGGCGGCCGAGGATCGGGGCCAGGTCGCGCAGCACGGACGCCGGGATGACCGACGGATCGGTGATCAGGGCGTGCTCCAGTGCATTGGCGCAGGGACACGATCCCTCCGGCCGATCCTCCGGCAGCGCCCCGACGATCCGCGCCACCGCGGCCTGGGCGGTGCGCGCGTTCTGTTGCAGCACTGCGAGGACGGCAGAGACGGTGACGTCCTCTTCTTCCTCGTGCCAGCAGTCGTAGTCCGTGATCAGGGCGAGCGTCGAGTAACAGATCTCCGCCTCCCGCGCCAGCTTCGCCTCCTGCAGGTTGGTCATGCCGATCACGTCCGCGCCCCAGCCACGGTGCATGAACGATTCGGCGCGGGTCGAGAACTGGGGTCCCTCCATGCACACGTACGTGCCGCCGCGGTGGACCACGGCGCCGGCCGCAGCCGACTGGTCGGCGCAGACCTCCATCAGCACCGGACAAATCGGGTCGGCGAAGGCGACATGGGCAGCCAGACCGTTGCCGAAGAACGTGTCGGGCCGATGCCGCGTGCGATCGATGAACTGGTCCGGCACCACGATGTGGGTCGGCTGGTAGCGCCGCCGGAGCGAGCCGACGGCCGACAGCGAGATCAACCTTTCCGTGCCTAGCGTCTTGAAGGCATAGATGTTGGCCCGGAAGTTCAACTCGCTGGGCAGGATGCGGTGGCCGCGGCCGTGACGGGCCAGGAAGGCGACGCGCCGACCGCTCAGCTCCCCCAGCACGAAGGCATCGGAAGGACTGCCGAACGGCGTCTCGATCGCCCGTTCCTCGTGAACCTCGAGTTCCTCCATGCCGTAGAGGCCGGAGCCGCCGATGATCCCGACCCTATGGGCGCCCGCGCTCATGTTTCGCTTCCGGCGATCGTCGAGTTCACCCGTAGCGCCGTCTTGAGCGCCCGCCGTCCGGCCTCGCCGTCGACGAGTGCGGACCGCCCGCCGGCGCACCGGTCGAGAAACGCCTCCAGTTCCCCGCGCAGCGGTTCGCCCTGCTCCACCTCGAGATCGGCCGGCACGATGCGCCCGGCCGGTCCGCCGGCTGAGGCGGAGGACGCCGTGGCCGGCGCCGCAACGTCAGCGCCCCGCACTCTCCGGAATCCCCGCACCGTCTGCTCCTGGTAGTCCAACGAGTAGTACCGATCCTCGAAGAAGACGCGCAATTGCCGCACCCGCTCCGCGGACACCCGCGACGCGGTCAGGTTCGCGACACAGCCCGACTCGAGTTCGATCCGGGCGTCGGCGATGTCGACCCGGTCCGACAGGACATCGATCCCGACCGCCCGTACTTCGCGCACCGGACTCGGATCGAGGGCGTGGAGGATCTGCAGGTCGTGAATCATCAGGTCCAGCACCACGTCCACATCCAGGCTGCGAGGGCTGAAGGGCGACATCCGTTCGACTTCGACGAAGCGGGGCCCACGACCCGTTGCCAACAGTGCCTGAACGGCAGGATTGTAGAACTCGACGTGGCCCGCCGCCAGAACCACGCCGCGCGCCGCCGCGGTCGCTACCAGTGCGTCCGCCTGGGCGAGGTCGACCGCGATCGGCTTCTCCACCAGGACGTGAACGCCGGCCTCGATCAGACGGCCCGCCACCTCGAGGTGGTCGACCGTCGGCACAGCGACCACGGCGACGTCGACGGCCTCCGCCAGCTCGCCGAGTCCAGCCGCCACCGCGGCGCCGTGCTCCTCGGCCGCGCTCTCGGCCCTTGCCGGATCCGCGTCGACCACGAACACCGACCCCGGACCCGACAGGTCGGTCAGCAGGCGCACATGATGCCGGCCCATCACGCCGGCGCCGACCACCCCGGCGCGGAGTCCGCTCCCCATCGGCGCGCCCTCAGGCGCCCGCGCCTCGCGAGCCGCGGCGCGCCGAGCGGATGAAGCCTCTGGCGGAACCGCGAATGAACGCGATCAGCGCGTCCACGTCGGCGTGTCCGGCATGCTCGGTGTCCAGTTCCTCCAGAGCCTGGGTCTTGTTCCGTCGCGAGCGCGTGAGGACCCGCACCGCGCGCTCGATCGCCCGGATGTCCTCGGCCGACTTCCCCTTGCGCTCAAGGCCGATGCGGTTGACGCCCATGCACGCCGGCTTGATCCCGACGCTGATGCAGAACGGCAGCGCGTCCATGGTGATGACCGAGTAGCCGCCGATGTAGGCGTGCCTGCCCACGCGACAGAACTGGTGGACGGCCGAGAAGGCGCCGATCGTCGCGTCGTCCTCGACCACCACGTGGCCTGCCAGAGTGGCGGCATTGGTAAACACCGTGCGGCTGCCGACCCGGCTGTCGTGGCCGACGTGGCTCTGGGTCATGAACAGGTTGTCATCGGCGATCCGGGTTTCGCCGCCGCCGAACTTCGTTCCCCGGTTGATCGTGCAGAACTCCCGGAACTGGTTCCGGTCACCGATCACCAGCCGGCTGCTTTCCCCCTTGTACTTGAGGTCCTGCGGGTCGAAGCCGATCGCCGCATGGGGAAAGACCCTGTTCGCCCGGCCGAGAACCGTCTCGCCGTAGATCGTCGCGTGGGCGCCGACCTTCGTGCCGTCGCCGACCTGGACGGCGGCGCCGATCACGGCGTAGGGACCTACGACTACGTCCTCGCCCAACTCGGCCCCGCGGTCGACGATCGCCGTCGGATGGAGTTCGGCCGTCATCGTCCGTGCCGTCGCATCAGCAACCGCCAGTGTCTCAGACCGCGGCCATGGTTGACGTGCAGATCGCCTCCACCGCCAGCTCGCCGTCGACGGTCGCCACGCCCCGGAAACGCGAATGGAAGGTCCGCAGGCGCAAGGACTCCACCTCCATCCGCAGTTGATCGCCGGGGACCACCGGCCTGCGAAAGCGAGCCTTCTCGATGCCGGAGAAGAAGAGCACCTTCCGATCCCGGTCTTCGATCTCGTGCAGCAGCAGCAGCGCCGCCGTCTGCGCCATCGCCTCGATCACCAGGACGCCGGGCATGATCGGGTTGCCCGGGAAGTGACCGTCGAAGAAGGGCTCGTTCCGCGTCACGTTCTTGACCGCCACCACGCGCTCGCCCGGCACGATCTCCAGCACGCGGTCGACCAGCAGCAACGGGTAGCGGTGCGGCAGCACGCTCGCGATCCAACGCGAGTCGAACGGGCCCAGGGGCGCCCCGCTCCCGGTCTGCTCTTCGCTCACGTTTCGTCTCCCCCGCCCGTCTCAAGGTCCACTGCCGGCAAAGGCCCAGCGGCCGACGTCGAGCCGGCCGCCCTGTCGATCTCCGCCGCCTCCAACTCCTGGACGCGGCGCTCGAGACCGCGCAGCGCGGCGCGCATCGCCGGCAGCCGGGACTGTAGCGCGTTCCGGCGACGCCAGGCGGCGATCGGCATCGCGGGGATTCCTGCAACCCGCTGCCCCGGCGGCACCTCCTGGAACACAGCGGACTTCGCCGCGACCTGTACCCCGTCGCCGATCTCGAAATGACCCGCGACTCCCGCCTGACCCGCGAGCAGAACCCGGTCGCCGATGCGGCTGCTGCCCGAGACCCCCGCCTGTCCGCAGAGGATGCATCCCTCGCCGATCTGCGCGTTGTGACCGACCTGCACCAGGTTGTCGATCTTCGTGCCGCGGCCAACGCGGGTGGTGTCGAACGTGGCCCGATCGACGGCCGAGTTGGCGCCGATCTCGACGTCATCCTCGATGACGACGACGCCGACCTGGGGCAACTTGATCTGGGACGCCGCCGCCTCTCCTTCGGCGAAACCGAAGCCGTCCGCTCCGAGCACCACGCCCGAGTGCACGATCACCCGATCGCCGATCCGGCCGCCGTCGTAGACCACGACGTGGGGGTGAAGCACCGTACCCGCGCCGATCCGGCAGCCGCGGCCGACTACGCTGTGGGCGCCGACGATGGCGTTTGGGGCAACCGTCGAGCCGGCGCCGACGACGGCGAAGGCGTCGATCCGGGCGGCGGCATCGACACGGGCAGTCGCATCGACGCACGCCGTCTCGTGAATGCCCGGCTCGACTTCGGGCGCCGGGAAGAGCGCCGTCGTCAGTTCGGCCAGAGCGCGGTAGGCGCCGTCGCAGAACAACAGATCGACGCACAGACCGCTCAGCGTGTCGGGCGAGATGTCCTTCGGCACCAGGAGCGCGCCGGCCTCCGAAGACCGCGCCCGATCCCGGTACCTGGGGTTCGTCAGGAAGGAGAGATCCCGTTCGCCGGCGGCCTCCAGCGTGGCGACGCCGTCGATGGGCCGATCCGGATCGCCCACAAGCTCGGCGCCGACCATCGCGGCGAGATCGGCCAGACGCTGGGTCACGAAGCGAGAGTACCGAATCCCGGTGGACTCCGGTCGGCTCAACGATACGATGCCGGCACTCCCTTCGACGATTCTTGGAGGTTCCTTCGATGGCTGCACCGACCACGTCCCGACCACGTCGCGAACTCTCGCCCTCACCGATCCGCCGAGCAGCGAGCGCGGTAGCGATCCTCACCTGCGCCGCGCTCTGCGCCACCTCACCGGCCTGGGCTTCCGACGACTGGCCCCAGTTCCGGGGTCCCGGGATGAACCCCGCGGTCGAGGACAATCCGAACCTGCCGGATCGCTGGAGCCAGACGGAGAACGTCGAATGGGTGACCGAGGTCCCGGGTCTCGGCTGGTCGAGTCCGATCGTCTGGGGCAACCGGGTATTCCTCACCGCGGCGGTCGCCGAGGGCGACTTCGAACGTCCGCAGGCCGGGCTCTACGCCGCGCGCGGGCGGAGCGAACCGCCCCAGGCAGCCCACGACTGGCGGGTCTACTGCCTGGATCTTGCGACCGGCGAGGTTCTCTGGCGCCGCTCCGTCAGGACGGGGATCCCCGAGTTCCCGCGTCACCAGAAACAGACCTACGCCTCTGAAACCCCCACCACCGACGGCGAGCGCGTCTACGTCCGCTTCGGCGACCTCGGTGTCTACGCGTTCACGATGGATGGGGCCTCGGTCTGGAGCTTCGACACCCCCCACCGGGAGACGATGTGGGACTACGGCGCCGCGTCCTCGCCGGTGGTGCACGACGACCTGGTGATCATCCTCTACGACAACGAGGAGGAGTCCTGGATCGCCGCCCTCGACAAGGTCACCGGCAAGCAGCGCTGGCGCACCGACCGCGACGAGGTGTCGAGCTGGGCCACGCCCCTGGTGTGGACCAACGAAGTCCGTACCGAGATCGTCACCAACGGCAAGAACCGCATCCGCTCCTACGGCCTCGACGGCGAGCTGCTGTGGGAGATGAACGGTCGCATGTCGTGGGCAGCGATCGCGACACCCTTCGCCGCGCACGACATGGTCTACGTGAACTCCGGCTACTTCCAGGACCAGCGGCGGCCCGTGTTCGCGATCCGCCCGGGCGCCCTGGGTGACATCACCCTCGAAGAAGACGCCACCGAGAGCGAGTTCGTCGCCTGGCACCAGCCGAAGGCCGGCAACTACAACACCTCGCCCCTGGTCTACAAGGGCATCTACTACAGCCTGCTGGACCGCGGCTTCTTCGAGGCCTACGACGCGCTGACGGGCGAACCGGTGTACGGCCGCCAGCGGGTCGCTCCGCGCGGCGGCGCCAGCTTCACCTCATCGCCGTGGGCCTACAACGACCGCGTGTTCGCGCTGAGCGAGCAGGGCGACACCTACGTGATCCGGGCCGGCGCCGAGTACGAGGTTCTGCACCTCAACAGCCTCGACGAGATGGCGATGGCATCGCCCGCGGTCGCGGGCGACCGGCTGCTGATCCGCACCCGGTCGAAGCTCTACAGCATCCGGAACGAATAGCCGAAAGTTACTCCGCAGGCGTCACCGGATTGGCGGCGTTGTACCGCTCGATGATCAGGTTCGTAATGTCGGCGGCATCGGCCGAGTACAGCAATCCTCCCTGGAACTTGTTGAAGATCGCCGTGTAGCCGAACTCCCGGCCGACCTGGGAGATGATCGGCAGAACGGCCTGCTCGATCTCGCCGAACATCTCGCCCTGGAGCTTCTGCATCTCCCGGTTCGCGTCGTCCTGGGAACGTTGCAGCCCGATGGTCATGTCCTCGAGCTGCTTCTCCATCTCCGCCAGGCGATCTTCAGCCAGGGTCAGGCGGCCGTCGTTGTACTGCTTCTGAAGTGCCGCCAACTGTTCCTGCTGACTCTGGAGCCGCGTCTGCATCTGGTCTCTGAGCTTGGTCAGTTCCTGGACCGCCACCTGGCCGCGGCCCGATTCCTGCAGTAGCCGCTCGACCTCGATCACCGCGATCTTGCTCTGGGCGAGGGCCGGTCCCGAGGTCATGGCCCCCAGGAGGACGGCGCCCGCGACGAGGGCGGCGCGGGTAACGAGTGTGTTGACTTTCATGGGGTGTTCTCCGTGGGACCTCAGAAGCTGGTCCCGATACTGAAGTCGAAGCTGTCGAAGCGTTCCCGGTCGAGACCGCCAAGGCTGTCGAGGGGATTCAGGTTCGTAGCGTAGATGAACCGGAGCGGCGCTCCAAGAATGGGCACGTTAACCCGAAGTTCGATTCCGGCCGACATTCTCATGTGGTTGAAGTCGACGCTCTGGTCGTCGCCGTAGACGTTCCCCGCGTCGAAGAACGCGACCACCCGGAAGGGGCCGTTGACCAACGTGTGGTGCTCGAGGTTGATCACGACGCTCTTGTTGCCGCCCTGAGGGAAGCCGTTCGCGTCGAGCAGCGTCCGCCCGGTTTCCGGATCGCGCACCCAGATCGACCGGAAGGCGAAGCCCCGGAGGCTGTTCTCGCCGCCGAGCAGATAGCGGTCGAGGAAGAACAGTTGGCGGAGGTTGCCCTGGTCGTCCGCGCCGAAGGGCTTGATGTAGCCGAGTTGAAGGTTCGCCCGGCCTACCGAACGCCACGCCCCCCGCGTCAACGGCACCGTGATCGCGGCCGTCAGCGAGGGCCGGATGAAGAACGACTCGCCGCCGAGCGGGCCGCCGGCGTACTCGAGCGAGGCGATCAGACGTTTGCCCTGGGTCGGCTCGAGCCGGCTGTTGTGGCTGTCGTACTGGTAGGTCGCGGTGACCGAACTCCGGTTGAACTGGAACGCCTGTTCGATCGTGTCGCTCATGGTGTCTTCCTGCTCCTCCGGATTCTCGAAGAAGTAGAACGTCTGCGACTGGTAGCTCTCGATGTCCATGTTGCTGTAGGCCAACTGGACGAGCTCCCACCGGCGGAACGACCGTCCGAACGAGATGACGCCGCCCGCCTCCTTGCTGCGGTACCGCTGGTCGGCCAGCAGATCGAAATCCGTCTCCCGGTTGAACAACTGGACGCCGAAGTTCTGCGGCCGGTCCTTGACCCACGGCATGTAGTAGGACACGTCGAAGATGTCGCGGTAGCGCCCGGTCTGCATCGATACGCCGACCGTCTCGCCGCGGCCGAGGAAGTTGCGGGTGCGCAGAGCCGACTGGACGAAGAATCCGTCCAGCTCGCTGTAGCCGCCGCCGAACTGGACCTCGGTCTGACCCGCCTCCGTGCCCTTGACGACCAGATTGACCTTCTGGTTGCCGCTGTCGTAGTTGACCTCGACGGGATCGTCGTCGTTGACCACGTAGTACTCGAGCTGACTGAGCCGCAGCAGGCTGGTGCGGAGCATCCCCGAGTTGAAGACATCGCCCTCCTTCAGCAGCATCTGGCGGCGGAGAACCCGGTCCCGGGTGCGCTCGTTGCCCGTGAACTCGAGCCGCCCCACCCTGAACTGGTCGTTCTCCTCGATCGTCACCAGCAGGTCCGCCACCAGATCCTCGCGTTCGACAATTTCCATCTTCACGTCCGCGAAGATGTAGCCGCTGTTGCGGTAGAGCTCTCCGATCTGCTCGACTCCCTCATCGACCACGTCCGAACGCAGCCAACCGTCCTGGGGTTCCTTGAACATCTGACGCAGCAGCCCATCCGGCAACACCTCGGCGCCTTCGATCTCGATCTGACCCAGCTTCCAGCGCGGCCCCTCCTCGATCGGCACAACCAGGGCAAGCTGCCGCTTGCGGCCCTCGAGCCGCTCCGCGTTCGGCTTGCGCTCGATCACCTCGAGTTCCGGCTCGCCGACCTCGACATCCTTGTAGCCGAAGCGGCGGTAGAGGCCCTTGACCTTGTCGAGATCCTCCTCGACGGTGGCCGAGTTGAAGACGTCGCGCTTGCGTATCCGGGTCAGTAGATTCGACTTCTTCGTCTTCTCCATCTGGCGGCGGAGCTTGCCGGTGGAGAACACCTCGTTGCCGTCGAAGTCGACCCGGCCGATCTTGACCCGGCCGCCCTCGTCGACGGTGATCAGAACGCGCTTCTCACCCAGGCCCGCGTCCTGCACCTCCACGTGGATCCCGGCGAAGCGGTAGCCCCGCTCTTCGTAGAGCTTCTTGATCGCCTGCTCGAGACGGGCCACCTCGCCAAGGTCGAGCGGGGAACCCTCGTAGACCGAGATGCGCTCCCGATCCGTCATGTCGCCGATGTCGCTGCGCTTCAGCTTCTTCAGCCCGTCGTAGTCGAGTGAGGTCAGGAGCGGCCGTTCGGTGATCGTCACCCGAACGCCAACCCCTTCGCCCTCCGCCTCGGCCTCAACGGAGATGTCGTCGATCAGCTCACGCTCCCAGAGCTCCTTGATCCGGTCGTTCAGACGCCCCGGATCCCAGGGCTTTCCCGGCTCCAGGTCGAGGTAGTAGCTCAGGCTTTCTTCGCTCAGCGTCTCGACGCCGGTGTACTCGACCGACGCGATCGGGCGCCCGACAAGGAGTTGAGATGCGGCCGGCGACGCCACCAGGAGCACGGCCAAGAGCGCGCCCATCCACGCCGGGCCCGAGAAGCGGCTTCGATCAGGATTCGGCAAGAGCAGGTTCCTCCTCACGGGTTGCCAGGTGTTCACCGGCTGCGGCGACTTGCTCGCCGCCGGCGCCCGGAACCACTTCCAGGACCAGTTCCATCTCGGCGAGCGAACCCTCGCCGCCGGGTTTCTGCTTCCGGATCGGCGCCAGATCAAACCCGATCCGATGGATCTCCGCGCCGGTGCGCTGGATCAGCAGGTCGGACACCGCATCCTGGACGTGGCGCTGGATCGTCCGGCGAAGCGGCCGGGCGCCGGTCGACGGGTCGATTCCCGCCTGCTCGAGCAGCCATTCCCGAACTGAGGGACTCACATCGACAGCCAGACCTCGTTCGGCCAGGGTCTCGTTCACGTCCGACAGCAGCAGATCGACGATCGCCCGCAGTTCCTCCCGGCCCAGCGGATTGAACACGATCGTCTCGTCGATCCGGTTGATGAACTCGGGGCTGAAGGAACGGCGGAGTTCGGCTTCGATCTCCTCGCGTATCCGGGCAAAGTCGTCGTCCGCGGAGAGGCCCCCGAAGCCCACCCGGCTGCCCTTGAGGGCCAGCTTGCTGCCCAGGTTCGAGGTCAGGAGTACGAGAGAGTGGCGGAAGTCGACATGGTTGCCGTAGGCGTCCGTCAGCGTCCCCTCCTCCAGGATCTGCAACAGCAGGCTCGCGATGTCCGGGTGCGCCTTCTCGATCTCGTCGAAGAGGATCAGCGAGTACGGCTGGCGCCGCACCCGCTCGGTCAACTGGCCGCCCTCTTCGTAGCCGACGTAGCCCGGCGGGGAGCCGATCAGCTTGGACGCCGAGTACTTCTCCATGTACTCGCTCATGTCGAATCGCAGCAGGGCGTTCTGGCTGCCGAACAGGAACTCGGCGAGCCGCCGCGCCACCTCCGTCTTGCCGACGCCGCTCGGCCCCAGGAAGATGAAGGAACCCACCGGGCGCCGGGGATCGGAGACGCCGAGCCGCGACCTGCGGATGGCGCGGCTGATCGCACGGATCGCCCGATCCTGCCCCACGATTCGCCGCTGTAGCGCCTCTTCCATGTTCATCAGTCGCTGGGCCTCGTCGCTGCGCAGAGCAGCCACGGGCACGCCGGTCCAGGAGGCGATCACCTCCTCTACATCCTGGGCAGTCACAACCTGATCTCCAACGCCAAGGTCATGCAACCGCTCCATGCTCTCCAGATCTTCCCGCAGTTCGATTTCACGCTCCCGGTAGCGGACCGCGCAGTCGAAGTCCTTGTCGGAAATCGCCGCCTTCATCTCGGCCACCACCTGCCGGATCTCCGTCTCGATCCGGCGCGTCGGCCGCGTGTCTCTCACCCGGCGCAGCTTGACCCTGGCGCCGGCCTCGTCGATCACGTCGATCGACTTGTCCGGCTGGTAGCGGTCGGGGATGTAGCGGTTCGACCCGGCAACCGCAGCCCGCAGGGCGCCGTCATCGTAGGCCACCTTGTGGAAGCCCTGGTAGCGCTCCTTGAGCCCCACCAGGATCTCGTACGTCTCATCGGCCGTCGGCGGCGCCACCCGGATCGCCTGGAAGCGCCGTAGCAGCGAACGGTCCTTCTCGATGTAGCGCCGGTACTCCCGCTGGGTGGTGGCGCCGATGCAGGCGACGTCGCCTCTCGACAGGGCCGGTTTGAGGATGTTCGCCGCGTCGAGCGACCCCTCGGCCGAGCCCGCCCCGACCAGGGCGTGAATCTCGTCGACGAAGACGAGCACGTCCTCGGCCTCCTCCAACTCCTTGAGGATGCCCTTCAGACGCTCCTCGAACTGGCCCCGGTACTTCGTGCCGGCGACGATCAGCGACAGGTCGAGGGCGACGATGCGCTTGCTCGCCAGGAAACTCGGCACCCGGCCCATCACGACGCGCTGCGCCAGCCCTTCGACGATCGCCGTCTTGCCGACCCCCGGTTCGCCGAGCAGGATGGGGTTGTTCTTCGTTCGCCGGGCGAGGATCTGAACGATCCGCCCGACCTCCTCCTCTCGGCCGATGAGCGGATCGAAATGATCCTGCTGAGCCAGCGCGGTCAGGTCGCGGCCGAACTCCTGAAGATAGGGCAGTTCCTGCTTGCCGCGCCGGTTGGCCCGCTCCCGCGCCACCTGGGCGACCTCTTCGCGCACCGTCGCGATATCGAACCCGTACTGAACCAGGATGCGTTGGGCCAGACAGCCCTCGACCCGGAGCACCCCGATCAGCAGATGCTCCGAACCGACCGAGGAGTGGACCATGCTCTCGGCCTCGTGCGAGGCGAACGCGAGGATCTTCTTCGACTCCTCCGAGAGCGGCAACTCCGCGGTCGACGAGATCCGCTCGACGAACACCCGCTCTCCCTCGATCTCGTGGCGGAGGTCCTCCTGTTTGACCCCGAGCCGCTGGAGCAGCTCGGTGATCGAGTCCTCGCCCTCCCGCAGGATGCCGAGCAGGATGTGCTCCGACTCGATGACCCGGCTGCCGAGCTTGCTCGCCTCGTAGCGGGCGAAGAACAGCGCTCGGCGCGCCTTTTCGTTGTATTTCTCGAACACGGAATCACCTGCTCATGGCGCTGCGCGCCCGGCTCTGCCCGCAGTCTATCGACGTGGCCGGTTCGCCGGGCGCTCCAGCACTCAAACCGGCGTCAACCGCCCCTGGTCCAGTTGCAGGATCCTGCCGCACCGACGGGCCACATCGGGGTTGTGGGTCACCACCACCATGGTGGTTTCGCGCCGCCGCTGAAGGCCGCTCAGCATCTCCAGCACCTGCGCTCCGCTGGCCGCGTCCAGGTTGCCGGTCGGTTCGTCGGCAAGCAGCACCGGGGGTTCGAGCATCAGCGCGCGACAGATTGCCACCCGCTGCCGCTCGCCGCCCGAGAGCTGCTGGGGAAAGTCGGCGGCGCGGTCCCGAAGCCCCACCTGGTCGAGCAGCTCCAGCCCCTCCGTCTGCAGCGCCGCCGCGGAGCGGCCCGCGATCCGTCCCGGCATGATCACGTTCTCGACCGCCGTGAAGTCGGGCAGCAACTGGTGGAACTGGAACACAAAGCCGAGGGAGCGGTTGCGGAACCCGGCCAGCGCCGCCGGCCTCGAGGCCGAGAGTTCCACACCGTCGATGCGGACCGTGCCGGCGTCGGCGGTGTCGAGCGCCCCGAGAATGTTCAGCAGCGTCGACTTCCCCGAGCCCGAAGGGCCGACGATGGCGGCCGTGTCGCCGCGGCCGAGCTCGAGATCGACGCCGCGCAGCACGTGGCGCCGGATCTCGCCGTCGCGGTAGGCCTTGGCGACTCCGGAAACGGAGATCACGTCCGGGCGCTCCGCATCGCCTCGACCGGATCCATGCGGCTCGCCCTGCGCGCGCTCAGGAGCGAAGCCGCGCCCGTGAACACGATCGTGGAAACCACCACGACGAGCACGTCCCTGCCCCGAACCAGGAACGGCACATAGTCGACGATGTACACGTCCGACGGCAGCGAAAGGACCCGGAAGCGGTCCAGCAACACGGCCACGCCCGCGCCCACGACGCCGCCAAGACCGGCGCCGCCCACCGAGAGCAGCGCGCCGAGAGCCAGGAAGAGTCGCTGCAGCCGGGCCGGCGGCGCCCCCATCGCGGCGAGCACGCCGACTTCGGAGCGCTTGCTCGAGAGCACCAGGGACAGCGCGGCGAGCAGCGCGAAAGCCGCCACCGCCACGATCAGCGCCACCGCCGAGAACACGAGGCTCTTCTCAAGCCGCAGGACGAACAGCAACGCCCGATTGGCCTGCCGCCAGGTTGTCACCGTGCCCTCGTCCGCGGGAATCGCCGCGCGCAGGTCGGCGGCCACGCGCTCCGGATCGGCGGCCGGGGCCAGGGTCAGATCAAGCCGGCGGTCACCGCCCGCGAAGAGGGCCGAGGCCTGCTCGAGTGGCAGCAGCACCGGCAGGTCTTCGTATTTGGCGCGGCCGGAGTCATAGATCGCAGCCACCGGCAGCGTCCGCATCCGCGGCCGCGCCCCTACCGGCGTCAGTCCGGGCCGGGGCGAGACCACCCGCGCCGTGCCGCCAACCGCCAGCCCCATCCGCAGAGCAACGGAGACCGGCACGATCAGGCCCGGAACAGCAGCCTCGTCGACCGGAATCCAGGCCGGCGGCGTCTTTTCGTAGCCCACCACCTCGACCGCCTGCACACCCGTCCTGTCGGCCAGCCAGCCGCGGGCGTACAGCAGTTCCTGCGCCGCTGCAACGTCGTCCACGGCAATCACCCGGTCGACGAGCGAGGCGGCCGCGCCATCCGCGCCGCCTCCCAGTTCCACCTGCAGCGCCGGTGTGTGTTGCGCAAGGTCTCGCAGCAGGTGGTTCTGAAAACCCGAGAGCGCCGCCAAAGCCAGGACCAGCGCCGCCGTCCCCACCGCCAGACCGCCGGCGGTCAGCGAGGACAGCACGCGGATGTGGGCGTCCGCGCGGGTTGAACGGAAGTACCTCAGCGCGACATGCCAGACAAACCCCACGGCAGCGCGAGGCTATCCGCAGAGGCGCTACTCCGCTTCCACCTCCGCCTCGTCCAGCACGCCGATGTAGGGCAGGTTGCGGTAGCGGTCGTTGTAGTCGAGGCCGTAGCCGACCACGAACACGTCATCGACCTCGAAGCCGCGGTAGTGGATCTGGACCGCCGTCTCCCGCTTGCAGGCCTTGTCCAGCAGTACGCAGAGGCGAACCGAACGGGCGCCACGGAAACCCATCAGCGCCATGATCGTGCGCATCGTGTAGCCCGTGTCGACGATGTCCTCGATCAGCAGGACATCGCGCCCGGCCAATGAGTGGTCGAGGTCGCGCCGGATCCGCACCTCGCCGTGCGAGGTCGTCTCACCCCGGTAGCTCGAGGTCTGGAAGAAGTCGACCACCAGCGGCCGCGACAGTCGCTGCACCAGATCGGTGAGGAAGAACACCGAACCCTTGAGCACACCCACGCAGAGGAGGTCCCTGCTGTCGGCGTAGTCGCGTTCGATCTCGGCCGCCAGCTCGTCGATCCGACGCTGCAGCGTCTCCGTCGAAATGAGCTCCCGGGGCATTCCGTTGTCGGTCATCGATCACCTCGCGCGCCGCCGCCGAACGACAGGCCGGTCGTGTATCGTCTCCCCCCACTCCGCGACGGGGGATCAAGGGCGTGAATCTGCGCAAGAATACAGGGCCAGACACGGGTCTCTCCGCCGAACTCGAAGAGAGCCGGAAACGCTGGCTCGACGCGGGGTGGCCCCGGCCTGACGCCCTCCTGGTCACCGGCTCCGGCTTGAGCCTCGATCTTGGCGTGCCGGCGGCCGGTCCGTGGCCGTTCGGCGACCTGCTCCCGTTCGATGTCGAGGCGATCGAGGGCCACGCCACGACCGCCGAAGTGGTCGAAACGCGGGACGGACGGTTCGTGCTCTATTGCCGCGGCCGGCTCCACGCCTACCAGGGCTACACGCCGGCGCAGGTCGTGTACATGGTGCGTCTCGCGGCCCTGCTCGGCGCCGGTTCGCTCGTGATCACCAACGCGGCCGGCTCGCTGCGGCGTGATCTGCCGCCGGGATCGATCGCGGCGATTACCGATCACGTGAACCTGACCGGTCTGAATCCGCTCCGCGGCCGCCTGCCGGCAAGCTGGGGACCCCGGTTTCCGGACCTGGCCTGGGCCTACGACCCGGCCCTGCGCCGCCGTTTCGCCGAACTCGGCCGTGACGCGGGAATCGCAGTAGGCGTTGGGGTTTACCTCGGCCTGCTCGGGCCTTCGTACGAGACGCCGGCCGAGATCCGCGCCTACCAGAACCTTGGCGTCGACCTGGTCGGCATGTCGACGGTCCTGGAAGTGATCGCGGCCCGCCACATGGGCCTCCGCGTGCTCGGCTTCTCCCTGGTCACGAACATGGGCGTCGGCCTCGAGGAAGGCCCCGTCGACCACGAGGACGTGTTGCGGATCGGCAGCAACGCCGGGGCAGCCATCGCACGCCTGACCTCCGACCTGATCGACGATGGCGTTCTCTGGAACGCCAAGTCAGACTGAGCCATGTCCGAACTCGAAGCACAGATCGAGAACCGGCGCGGGAAGCGTGACCGCCTGCGCGAGCGGGGCGTCGACCCGTACCCGACCCGCGCCGCCTACGACCTGGAACCGAGCACGGTCTGCGAACGCTACGACGATCGGACCGTCGAGCAACTCGACGAAGCCGCGATCCCCCTCCGGGTTCCCGGCCGCGTCCGCGCCCACCGGACCCACGGCAAGGCGGCCTTTCTCGACATCTCCGACCGCGCCGGCGCCAAGGTCCAGGTCCTCCTCCGACGCAACCAGGTCGGCGAAGAGGTGTGGTGGCTGCTCTCGCAGCTCGACATCGGCGACTACGTACTCGCCGCCGGCGTCCTGATCCGCACTCGCACCGGCGAACTGACCGTCATGGCCGACAGCCTGGAACTCCTCGCCAAGGCGACCAGGCCGCTGCCCGAGAAATGGCACGGTCTGGCCGACCGCGAGGAGCGCTACCGCCGGCGCTATCTCGATCTCTTGAACTCCCCCGAGTCCCGGCGGCGTTTCGTCGTTCGCTCGCGGGCGATCGCAGCCATCCGCCGCTTCCTGCTCGACCTCGACTTCCTGGAAGTCGAAACGCCGATGATGCAGGCGATCCCCGGCGGCGCCGCCGCCCGACCCTTCGTGACCCATCACAACGCCCTCGACATGGACCTCTACCTGCGCATCGCGCCCGAGCTGTATCTCAAGCGATTGCTCGTCGGCGGCCTGCACCGGGTGTTCGAAATCAATCGCAATTTCCGCAACGAAGGCATCTCGACCCAGCACAACCCCGAGTTCACGATGCTCGAGTTCTACTGGGCCTACTCCGACTACGAACAATTGATGGACGTCACCGAGCAGTTGCTCGGCCGGATCGTCGAGGCGGTCAACGGCGACGGGCAGACGACCTCCACCTTCCGCGGCAACGAGATCGACTTCGCGCCGACCTGGCCCCGCTACAGCGTACGGGATTCCCTGATCGAGATCGGCGGTCTCGACGCCGCCACGGTCGACGACGAAGCCGCACTCGCCGCCGAGCTCGCCAGGCACGACGAAGCGGCGCCCAAGAGTCCCGGCTACGGCAACCTCCTGATGGCCCTGTTCGACCGCCTCGTCGAGCCGAAGCTGATCCAGCCCACCTTCATCCACAGCTACCCGATCGAAGTCTCCCCCTTCGCCAAGCTGTCAGCAGACGACTCGCGTTTCACCGAGCGCTTCGAACTCTTCATCGGCGGCATGGAGATCGCCAACGCCTTCAGCGAGCTCAACGACCCCGACGCCCAGGCCGACCGCTTCCGCCAGCAACTCCGCGCCCGCGAAGGCGGCGACGACGAGGCCCACCGCTTCGATCGCGACTACGTCGAGGCGCTTCAGTACGGCATGCCCCCCGCCGGCGGCCTGGGCCTCGGCATCGACCGCCTGATCATGCTGTTGACCGACGCGCAGTCGATCCGGGATGTCATTCTGTTTCCGCTGCTGCGGCCGCGGTAGCGTTGGCGCAGGGACATGCGCCTTCTGGCACCGAACAGCGCAGAGTCGCCTACCGATCCCTCCGTGAGGCTGCGTCATTCGGTGATTGGCCCAGTTCGCGCCCTCGCACGGCGCTCCTGAAGCGATGTTATCGCCCGGGCCCGACCCTCATGTCATCAACCCGAGCCACGGGCACAATCTCCACACCGCGCCCCTTGCTATAGAGGAACAGGTACCGCGAGTTACCGCCGATAATGCTCCAAGAGTGGTGCGTGTAGGTACGCTCCGCCGTGTGTACCACAAAGGCGCTCCCGGGATTGTCCTTCACCTCGGCAATCCGAAGGTGGGCGCCACCAAGGAGGCTTGAGGTAAACCCTATCGTGAACACCGCCAGGAAGATCATCACTCCCGTGCCGTGGAATCGCCTACTCAGGAGTACGACCGGAACATAGGCGATGCTGATCGCAATCAGGGGCATCCACCTGAGCAGCTGAAAACCTTCGTCACCCGGGGCATAGGAGAGAGCTACAAGCGCAACGAACGCCACTATGGTCAGCCAAGAGGTGATGGACCCCTGCCAAAAGCGCTCGTGCCGGTACACCGAAACTGCTGGCGAGGCAGTCTGCCATGGCTGCGCACCAAGAAGCCACCCGAGCATGCCGACGGCGGCATGCCGGAGTTGGTCGATGCTACTCGAGACGTAGTCAGTCACGTGGAAGAAGTCACCCACGTCCACGCCGAAATGTCCATACAGGACGTGTACATGTAGGTATCCCGACACCAAGAAGGTCGCTGATAGCCACCAACCCAACAACGACAACTCCTTGGCCGGAAAGAGAGTCCTTCCTGACGACGAAGAGGCTAGGGCACTACGCTGTCTCCGGAACTCCTTGACCGCAAGCCTGTAGACTTGCGCCACCCACTCCTCTACTTGGAACCGCGGAGGAATCAGTGGGCGCGTCTCCGTCTTCGCCCGCGGGACCCTCGTCACTCCCGACGCGCGACGACACGAAACTTGCCATCAGGAGGTACCAGCGCCGATACCGTCCACACTGGTCGTTCGACCGAAGCCACTCCGCCCACTCCGTCTGCCGCGCCCGCCGGGTCAGGCGAGACTCCGTCACCAAGCGACTATCGAAGAGGTCACCTATTTCCTCACGGATTTCACGATCGAGAACGTCGTCTCTTCTTTCAACACCGAGACCGAAGTGCAATCGCAGTCTCAGAGCCGCCGCGTGCTGCAGCAGTCCGCGCGCTTGGCGCGCGCGGTCCACCAGCATTCTAGTCCGGAGAGGGTCGAGCCAACGTCGCAGTAGAGCAACCGCCGAAAGTGCGTAGACCAACCTAAGCATAGAGTCCTTCCGTAGTGTCACCGTGGGGCATACCTCGCTTCTAGCGGGTTGCCTGCGGCATCTTAGCCGGGCTTGATCGGGACGAGCCCCACCCCGCGGCTTGCTGGTCCCGGCAAGCAGGGCGCGCGACCGGCCGACTTACAAGCCGTACCTCCCGCGGACCGAAACGGGCGGCGGCTTGGCCTACGCGACGCTCCAGCGGATCCGCCTCAACGGTAGGGGGCACGACCAGGACAACTGGCGGGGAGCCTGGGGAACTCCGCCAACCTCAGGCAGAGGTCCCTCAGTCGCCGCCGAGTGTATGCTCGGCCACGGCCCCCGCCTGAGGGAGTCCGCTAAGAGCAACCCACCTTGACCCGGCGTAACAGCGCCAACGACGACCGCGCACCGCCATGATCGCATCGGCATCCGCCGCAGAACAACAGCTTCGCCGCTACTTGGCGGCGCCCCGGTACTCACCTCTCTATGTCGCAGGGGACGCCGTAGGTGTCTTGCCCTGCTTTCCTGCTTCGTCCTTCGACTGCTGCATGACCAGCCCCCCCTATTGGCGGAAGCGGCAGTACTCGGGCGGCGGTATCGGAATGGAGAGCACCTACGAAGACTATGTCGACAAACTTCTCGCGGTGTTGGGAGAGGTCCGTCGCGTCCTTAAGCCCACGGGCTCGCTCTGGCTTAACCTGGGAGACTCCTACAAGAACAAGGGGCTGGCCGGCATTCCATGGCGAGTGGCATTGCGGCTCACGGACGAGCAGAACTGGATCCTCCGCAACAGTGTGGTGTGGAACAAGATCAAGGGCGGGCCAGACAACACCCGCGACCGTCTCCGAAACGTCCATGAAAACGTGTTTCACTTCGTCAAGGAACCGCGCGGGTACTACTACGACGTCGACTCGATTCGCAGCACACCGAAGACGACAAAGGTCGTCAATGGCTCCGTAGTCACGGCGACCGGCGTTCGCGGCGTGCGATATCGGAGGCAGATCGAACTCTCCACCGAACTCAGTGCGTCTGAGAGAAAGTCCGCCTCTCGGGCTCTCGCGGACATGCTCAACGCCGTGCGAGGTGGCACCGTGGCCGACTTCCGCATGATTATTCGTGGCAACCAGAGGACCACCCACTCGGACTCCGCAAGCGTCTCGGGTCGCGCCAAGGAGCTTCGCGATAAGGGCTTCTACTTCCTGAAGTACCACCCGAACGGCAGCAAGCCTGCGGACGTCTGGGACATCCTTCCTGAAGACACCCAGAAACGGCGAGCACATTTCGCACCTTACCCAGAGGATCTCTGCAAACTACCGATCCTCGCGACTTCGCCACCAGACGGCACGGTCCTTGACCCGTTCTGCGGCACAGGAACGACGATGCTAGTCGCACAGCGTCTAGGGAGAAAGTCGGTCGGCATCGATCTATCGGCCGAGTATCTGGAAATGGCCGAGATGCGAACGGGCTCATTGTTGTGAGCCAGGTACTCGAGCTCTTCGGGCACGGTGCGGACGAGGCAACCGATTGGTCTCGGGTGGTTGGGGAGCAGCTCTGCCCCTACCTAGGCTCGGCATGCATCAAGACCCGGAAGAGTCAACCCGAAGTGGCCATTGGAACCTGTTGCGTCAGCTACGGCCGCGAGGAGCGGACTCCGGTGATCTGTCCGAACCGGCTCCTGAGAGGCGGAAAGGTAATCATCGACTGCATGCGCTACTTGCGGTCCTACGGACCGGGGGACGACCTGCACGTCGTTCCAGAAGTCGGAGTGCCGGGCGGAAGTGCCGACTACTTCTTGGTGTCTGTGAGCGGGGGCTCAGTCGGGGACTTTGTCGGGATCGAGTTGCAAGCACTTGACACGACGGGAACGGTCTGGCCGGCTCGTCAGCGGTTCCTAGGGCGAGTCGGACTACGCCAACGCGCCGAAGCAGAAGCAAGCAGTCGCAGATACGGCATGAACTGGAAGATGACCGCGAAGACGACTCTTGTTCAGCTACACCACAAGGTCCGAACTTTCGAGGCCCTGGGCCGGCAACTCGTACTTGTCTTGCAGGACGAGCTTCTTGGCTACTTGCAGAGGGAGTTCACCTTCGGGCACGTAGGCCATGCTTCCGACAACGACCCGATGCAGTTCCACGCCTACAACGTGCAACGGGGCCAAGCAGGCAGCGGGTTACATCTCGCAGAACGGCTGAGCACCGACACCAAGGGAGTCCGCCGCTGCTTGGATCTTCAGACTGAGGCGCGAGTTGACACCGACCATCTGGTCGCGCAGCTGCGCAGAAAGCTAGGTCCCAGCACCCTCTTCCGCCCAAGAGGAACGTAGGCACGCCTCCAGCTTTGCCCTAACAGGTTCCTTTAGCCAAGACAGGACGCCGAGGTTGCCCTCGCGAGCCGCGGCGTGTCGCCTCCACCGCAGTTAGGAAAGCGAACGGCGCGGTAGTACGCGGGAACGTCGGAGCCGGCGGCGTCGATTCGAGCGACTTCCCAGGCCCCCTAGCCCCCCATAGCGGACCGGTGCCGAAGTTGGCGGCAGGTCTAGTACCTGCCATATCGACTCACGGTCGAGGAAGTCGTCGAACCGACGAACGTGCTCGACCTGGTTTCCAATCCCGATGAAGTTCCACCCCAACGCGCGACTCGCTGCCCTGTCCCATGACTGGTTTCCGAAGTAGAACCTCCGCTCGGCTGGTTTGTCAGCCATGGCTCTTCGCTCGGCGATCTGCATGATCTCGATCCGGCGAATGGCGTCTGAAGCGGATGACAAGTGCAACATGTCGGGGTCGAGGCCGATCGCTCGGAGCTTCATCGCCGCCGTCTCAGGCCAACCGCCGGTCGCAACGGCCACGCGGACTTCCGGGTGCGCAATGAGTCGGTTCACGAAGGCACGGGCGCCGGGGATCTCCGGTAGTCGGCCATCCCGATCGCTGAGATAGTCCCGGACCAGGGCGACAAAGGCCTTCTTGACCGAGGCACGGGCAGCGAAGCGGTCGATTTCGACGGCGTGCCGATCGAGGATCTCGTCCAGGATGCCGCTGTCCGTGGCGTGCTGGTAGCTGGACCAGTCCTCATCGACCCCGATGTCGAGCACGTCTCGAACCGCCTGGGCGTACAAGACTCCGTCGAACTCGTCCGACTCGACGAGGGTTCCGTCGACGTCGAAGACGATCAGGTGCATGGACTTCCTAGCTTCCACGGTTCGTAGCCAGCCACTCCTCCAGGGCCACTCTGGCCGGTTCCTCCAGCCAGGGCAGGACGCCCAGGTTGCCCTCGCGGGCGGCGGCGTCTATGTCGACTTCGTTGCGGTCGAGAAAGCGGGCGGCGCGGTAGTACAGGGGGCCCTCGGAGTCGGCGGCGTCGCCGAGTTCGATCAGGTGGCCGGCGAGTTCGCGGGTGCGGCGGAGCCTGGGCGGCAGCGGTGGCGCGGGCAGGGGTCTGGGCAGGCGAGGCTGGAGACCCGCGGCTTCGGCTGCGCATTGGAACGCCGCGGCGTCGGGCGGCGACTCGCCGCCGTGAAACAGGGCGTCGAAGGCCTCGGGCCAGGTGGATTGCAGGCGTTCGGCGAGCAGGCGCCGCTCGCGGGCGCCGAGCTGCATCGCGCGCGGTACGACGAGACGGGCGCCGGCGGCGGCGAGTCGCGCCATCGCCGGCGCCAGGAGGCCCGGCTGGTCGGTCCAGTCGGCAACGAGCGGCCAGACGACGGTCGCGCCGGCCAGCGGACGCGGTTCGAACGGGAGGCCAGGCTGCCGACGCTCCCTGAACTGGCTTCGCAGCGCGGCAGCGTGGCGGACCAGGGCGTCGAGGAGGTCGACTGCGACGACGGCGTTGGGGGGCAGGTCGGCAAGTCTTGGCGCGGCCACCTCGCCAAGGCTCGACCCGCCGACCGGGATGTTCGCTACCACTTGAATCAGGAGCGGCACTCCGGCACCGGCCGCGGCCTCGACGATGCGGGTACGGAGGGGCTCGTGATCCGCCGGTAGCGGGGGAACGTAGACGACATCGGTCACCGAGTGCACCCCTTCGGCGGCCTCGGCGCCGGCCGGCAAGGGTCCGGCCGTCGACGGCGGCAGGCCGCCGGTGGCGAGATCGCACCAGAGGTCGTCGCTGCCGGCCGCGGGCCAACGGGGAAAGCTGTGACGGATCCAGAGGTTCGCCGGTTCGGCGACGTGTTCGCGGAGGTTGAGAGCGCTCACGCCCTGACGCTCCCGAACCAGATGCGGGCGGGACGCCCGCGTTCCCAGGGCAGAGAGGTCATGGGGCGACGTTCCCGAACCAGATGCGGGCGAGACGCCCGCGTTCCCAGGGCAGAGAGGTCACGGGGCGACGTTCCCGACGCGGATGCGGGCAAGATGCCCGCGTTCCCAGGACGGACGGCTCAACGCCGGGCCGACTCGAGGGCGGCTGCGACGGCCGCCTCGACGGACTTCTGCACGTACCGGGCGAGAACGTCGCCCTCGACGTTGACCCGGTCTCCAGGCTTCAGGTCCGAGAGGGTCGTGACCTCGAGCGTGTGCGGAATCAGGGCGACGTCGAAGGTCTCTTCGTCGAGCGCCGCGATCGTCAGGCTGACGCCGTCGATGGTCACGCTGCCCTTGAGAACGAGGCTGTTCTCGAGCTCGGCGGGGACTTCGAACGTGATGACCCGGTTGTCTCCGAGTTCCTCGACTTTCGCCACCCGGGTCGTCGTGTCGACGTGTCCCTGGACCCAGTGGCCGCCAAGCGGATCGCCGGCCGAGAGCGGCGGCTCCAGGTTCACCTCATCGCCGTCCTGAAGCGTGCCCAGCGTCGTTCGGCTGAGGGTTTCAGGAGACAGATCGAAGGCGGACCACGCCGGGATGGCGTCTTCCGCGCCTTTGCCCGCAACTCCGTTCGCGCCGCCCTGCTCCACCACGGTAAGGCAAACGCCGGAGACCGAGAGGCTGGCGCCCAAATCCAGCCGCGACGCAAGCCTCTCGGAGTGCCCGATCACCACGCGGGAACCCGTGGGGCGCGTCCTCGCGCCACACGCGACCCAGTCCGAGCGCCCGTCTTCGGGCGGTCGGATGGCACCGTGGCGCCCCAGGGCCTTTGGGGCCTCGACTACCCGGCCAAACTCCGTGACAATTCCGGTAAACATCCTTGCCGGTACCCTACAAGAATCACGTCCGGGCTACGCCTCTGAACCCGCAGCCGATCGAGGCGCCAGGCGTCAGCCAGCTTCTCGGCGCCCGCGCCGCCGAGCGGCCCCGGGGCCAGAGTACCGCCGATCAGGAGGGGCGCGCAGCACACCGCGGCCCGATCCCAGACACCCGAGGACGCAAACGCCTCCAGCACCCCGGCGCCGCCCTCGACCAGCACGTTCGACACGCCGCGCCCGGCCAGGTCCGCCAGCACCGCGGGCGGCGCCACGGCCTCGATCACGACGACATCGGCGCCCGCATCACGTAGACGGTCTCGCCGCCGGGCCCATTCCACCGCGCCCTCGTCCGCGCCCTCGTCCGCGCCGCCCTCCGGCGCCGCCGTGTAGACGACAACCGGCCCCTCGACCTCGAACATCCGCGCCCCCGGGGATAGCCGCAACCGCCGATCGAGCACCACCCGCACGATCGGTCCCTCGGCCCGGCCCAGCCGCCGGTTCAGACGCGGATCGTCGGCCAGCGCGGTGCCGCTGCCTACCGCGATCGCCTGGTGCTCCTCGCGCAGTTCGAGCGCCCAACGGCGGCCGCGCGGCGACGAGATCCACTGGCTGTCGCCGGTCGCCGTCGCGATCCGGCCGTCCAGGCTCATCGCCCACTTCAGCGTCACGGCGGGCCGCTGATGGAGGACGCGGGTCAGGAAGGGCACGTTCATCTCGACCGCCTGCTCGGCCAGAAGCCCGCTCTCGACCAGGAGGCCCGCGGCCCGCAGCCGTTCGCCACCCCCGCCGATCACCTCGGGGTTCGGATCGCGGTGGGCGAAGACCACGCGCTCAACCCCGGATTCCAGGATCCGTCCCGCGCAGGGCGGCGTCCGACCGCGATGGTTGCAGGGCTCGAGCGTGACGTAGATCGTGCCGCCGCGGGCGCGTTCGCCGGCAGCGTCGAGCGCCATCGCCTCAGCGTGCTCGCCGCCGGCCCGGCGGTGCCAGCCGGCGCCGACGATCTCGCCGCTCTTCGTGACCACCGCCCCCACCATTGGGTTCGGCGCCGTGGTCAGGCGGCCCCGCCGCGCCAGCGCCAGCGCTCGTCCCATCGCCCGCCGATCGGCGTCGTCGAACCGCCCGCCCGCCTCAGCGCCCACGGCGCTCACCCGAACAGAGCGGCCGCAAAGGACCGCGGCTTGTAGTCGACGATGTCCTCCACCCCCTCGCCCACACCCAGGTAGGCGACCGGCAGGCGCAGATCGCGGGCGATCGCCACCGCCATGCCGCCTTTGGCCGTACCGTCGAGCTTGGCCAGGAACACGGCGTCGATCGGGACCGTCGCCCCGAACTCGCGCGCCTGCACCAGCGCGTTGTGACCGTTGCCGGCATCGACAACCAGGAGGGTGAAGAGGTTCCACTCGTCGCCGGCAGCGCGCCGCGTGACACGGTGAACCTTCGACAACTCGTCCATCAGTTCACCGCGAGTGTGGAGGCGGCCCGCCGTATCGACGATCAGGTGATCGATGCCGCGGGCGCCGGCTGCCTGGACGGCGTCGAAGACGAGCGCCGCCGGGTCGCCGCCCGACCGGCGGCGGACGACCTCGATCCCCAGCCGCTCGCCCCAGACCTCGAGCTGCTCCGCGGCCGCGGCACGAAAGGTGTCGCCCGCCGCGAAGAGGACCTTCTCGCCCCGGGCCAGGGACGCCCGCGCCAACTTGGCGGCGGAGGTCGTCTTGCCCGAACCGTTGACGCCGACCATCAGGGTGATGCGCGGGGTCGCCGGCAGCGCGGCGGGCGGAGCGTCGAGCAGCAGCACCGCCACTTCGTCGACGAGCAGTTGCCGCAAGGCGAACTCGTCGCCGGCGGCGATCGGCCCCGAATCTCCCGCCTGACGCAACCGCTCCACGAGCTCGAGCGAGGTCTCGACCCCCAGGTCGGCCTCGATCAGCGTCTCCTCGAGCCGTTCCAGCACATCCTCATCGATCCGCGCCGCGCCTCCAAGCGCGGTGCTGATCCGGCCGACCAGTCCCGTCCGGGTACGGCCGAGGCCGCGTCGCAGCCGGTTCCACAGGCCGCCCCTTCCGGATTCCAGCGATTCGCGCGCTTCGCCTTCCGCCGCCGGCGCGGCCGTGCCGCCGCCGATTCCCGCGCTCACTGCCCGGCCCCGGACAACGAGGCGCGGGAGTCGTCGAGAAACGCCTGGAGCTCACTCCGCACCAACGCCGGATCGAGATCCGCGACGATCTCGCCACGACCCGGTTCGGCCGGCAGGATCCAGACCAGACCGCTCTCGCGCGCCTTCTTGTCGCGGCCCATCGCGTTGACGAGCCGGTCCACGTCCAGCCGCACGCCACACTGCTGCTCCACCGTGCCGAGCCTCGGTGGCCCGAGCCGGTCGATCATGCGCCCCAGGCGCGACGCGAACTCCGGGTCCAGCCCGCGCCGAAGCGCCAGGCGCAGGGCGAACCTCATGCCGTGGCCCACCGCGTCGCCGTGACGCAGGCCCCGGTAGCCGAACTCCGATTCGATCGCGTGGCCCAGGGTGTGGCCGAAGTTGAGCAACCGCCGGCGGTCCCCTTCTTCGAGGTCGGCTTCGACGACTCCCAGCTTGGCCTGGATCGAAGCCGCGACCACCCGCGTCAGCGACTCCGGGTCGCCCGCGAGCAGCCGCTCGAGGGACTCCTCCACCTGCGCCAGCAGATCGAGATCGAGCAGCGCCGCCATCTTGACGACCTCGAACAAGCCGGCCCGCAACTCGCCGGCCGGCAGTGTGCGCAGGCAGTCGATGTCGGCGAGCACGAAGCGGGGATGGTGGAAGGCGCCGACCGTGTTCTTGCCGCCTGGGAGGTCGACCCCGGTCTTGCCGCCGACCGAGGCGTCGACCTGAGCCAGAAGAGTCGTCGGGATCTGGATGTAGTCGATGCCGCGCAGGAAGCAGCCGGCGGCGAAGCCTCCAAGGTCGCCCACCGCGCCTCCGCCGAGCGTCACCAGGCGACTGTCGCGCTTGCCGCCCCGCTCGAGCATCTGCCGCCAGACGGAGGCGGCGCACTCGACCGTCTTCGCCGCCTCGCCGTCGGGCACGTAGATCGTCTCGATCCGGGTCGCGCCCGCGGTCTCCAGCAACTGCCGAACCGAGGCGCCGCAGTGGCGGTCCGGCGCCTCGCTCGTGACCATGAAGACGACGCAGCCCCGGCACCAGTCGGCAACGTCGGCGAGAGCACCCGCGCCGCCCGCAGCCAGCAGACCAGGGCCGACGAGGATCTCGCTCACCCCGCGGGGGTGGGCGAGAGTCAGACGGCGCGGAGCGTCCAAGCCGACCTCCGCGCTACCCGCCCTGGGCTGAGCCCCGCGGGCGGACACGCAATCCCAGGTCGAGCAACTGCTCCTGGTCGACGGTCGATGGCGCTTCGGTCATCAGGCAGACCGCCGACGCCGTCTTCGGGAAGGCAATCACGTCGCGCAGCGAGTTGGCGCCGGCCATCAGCATGACGATCCGGTCGACTCCGAGGGCCACGCCACCGTGCGGCGGCGCGCCGTAGCGCAGGGCCTCGAACAGGAAGCCGAAGCGCCGCTCCGCCTCTTCAGAGTCGATTCCAAGCAGGGCGAGCACCCGCTTCTGCAGTGCCTGGTCGTGGATCCGGATCGAGCCGCCACCGACCTCGTTGCCATTGAGCACCACGTCATAGGCGCGCGATCGCACCGACCCCGGGTCGCTCTCCAAGCGGTCGAGGTCGGACATGCGCGGCGAGGTGAACGGATGGTGGGTCGCGTTCCAGCGCCCATCGTCGCCGTTCCATTCGACCAGGGGGAAGTCGTGTACCCACAGGAACTCGTGCGCGTCCTCGCGCATGTGTCCGAAGCGCCGGCCCACCTCGACCCGCAGCGCGCCGAGCGCCGCCGCCGCGGTCGGCGCGGGCGCCGCGACCAGGAGTCCCATGCCGCCCTCCTCGACGCCGAGACGGTCGGCGAGGCTCTCGACCTGCGCCGGCGTCAGGGCGTTCTTGACCAGGAACGAGGGCACGCCGTTCTCGCGCTTGACCCAGAGCACTCCCTGGGCGCCCTGGCGACGGCCGATGTCGGCGTACTCGTCGACCTGGCGCCGGCTCGATCCGGCGGCGCCCGGTATGTGGACGCCCCGCACCACGCCGCCCGCGCCGATCGCCGCCCGGAAGGCGCGGAACTCCGTCTCTCGCAGGCGGTCCGTCACGTCCGTGATCTCGAGTCCGACCCGCAGGTCGGGACGATCCGAGCCGTAGCGCGCCACCGCGTCGTCGTAGGAGAGCCGCGGGTAGGAGGCCGGCGGCTCGATCCCGGCGAGCGGGAACACCCGCGAGAACAGCCCTTCGACCAGGCGGAACACGTCCTCCTCCTCGATGAAGGACATCTCGACATCGATCTGTGTGAACTCCGGCTGCCGGTCGGCGCGCAGATCCTCATCGCGGAAGCAGCGCGCGAACTGCACGTAGCGCTCGAGGCCGCTCACCATCAGGATCTGCTTGAACAACTGCGGTGACTGGGGCAGGGCGTAGAATCTGCCGTGGTTCAGGCGGCTCGGCACGAGGTAGTCGCGGGCGCCCTCCGGGGTCGAGCGGGTGAGCATCGGCGTTTCGACGTTGATGAAGCCCTGCTCGCGGAAGTAGTTCAGGCTCTCGATCGTGAAGTCGGAGCGCAGCCTCAGGTTGCGCTGCAACCCCTCCCGGCGCAAATCGAGGAACCGGTACTTGAGACGGGTTTCCTCGCTCGCGTCCGCCGCACCCTCGATCGCGAACGGCATCGGCTCGGAACGAGCCAGGATCCGCCCCTGCCGGACCTGCACCTCGATTTCGCCGGTGGCCATCTTCGGGTTGACCTTGTCCGGGTCGCGGCGCACGACCTCGCCCTCGACCTCGACGACGTACTCGAGCCGCGCGGGTTGCAAGGCCTCGGCCGTCTCAGGCGTGCTCTCGGGGTGGACGACGGCCTGCACGACGCCGCTCCGGTCGCGCACGTCGAGGAAGATCACGCCGCCGTGATCGCGCCGGCGATGGACCCACCCCTGGACCTTCGCCTGCTCGCCGACCTGCTCGGTGGTCAGGGTTCCTGCCTTGGTTCTGTTCACGTGCTTGTCCGTTGGTTCTGTCTGCCTGCTTTCGCCCCGGCTCTCCATCAATCGGCTGCCGGCCCGCGAAGCCCCCGATCCTCGCACAACTAGGGCTGCTCGTCAGGACGTACCTTCGCTGCAACCGCAGCCGCGAAACCATCCCGCGGAATCGTCTCCTGGGTGCTGTCGTAGAAATCCCTCAACACGACCTCTCCGTTCTTCTCTTCGTCCTCGCCAAAGAGCACGACCCACCGACAGTCGTGGCGGGACGCCTGTTTCAGCCGAGCCTTGAGAGGCCGCAGAGAATCGAATTCACAGATCGCAGGGATACCGGCGGCGCGCAACTCCTGCGCCAACACCATGCCGTGCCGACGGTACGAGCCGCCGATCGGAATCACGCACACGGGTCTCCGGCGAAGGTCCTCGGCGTTCAGGCGCGCAAAGGCTCCGGGGATCTTCAGTACGAGGTCGACCAGCCGATCCTGACCGATCGCGAAACCGATTCCGGGCACACTCGGACCGCCAAGTTCGGCGATCAAACCATCGTAGCGACCGCCGCCCAGGATCGCGTTCTGCGCGCCCAAGCCCGCAGATGTGATCTCGAACACAGTCCGGGTGTAGTAGTCGAGGCCGCGCACGAGCTTGTCCTCTACCCGGTGGGCGACACCGGCCTGGACCAGTTGCTCGCGCACCTCCTGGAAGTGGTCGTGAGCCCGACCGCCCAAGTCATCGGACAACCGCGGGGCGTTCTCGAGCAACTCTCGCTCCTTGGGCGCCTTCGTGTCCAGGATGCGGAGGGGATTCGTCTCCAGCCGTCGCCGGCTGTCCCCGCCCAGTTCGTCACGGTACGGTTCGAGGAACTCCCGCAGGCGCTGGGAGTACCGCTGTCTGCATTCCACATCGCCGACCGAGTTGAGGCCCACCTCCAGGTCCTCGAACCCGAGTTCCTCCAGGAAGCGCACCAGCATGACGAGAAGCTCGACGTCGCTGTAGGGACCCGGATCGCCGATCAGCTCGGCGCCAATCTGGTGGAACTGACGGTAGCGGCCTTCCTGGGGGCGCTCGTAGCGAAAGTACGGCCCCATGTAGAAGACCTTGACTGGCTGCGGCCCCGACGCCCAGTTGTTCTGCAGGTAGGCGCGCGCCACCGGCGCCGTGCCTTCCGGGCGGAGCGTCAGGCTACGCCCCTTCTTGTCGTCGAAGGTGTACATCTGCTTGCCGACGATCTCGCTGCCCTCGCCCACGCCGCGCACAAACAGCTCCGTCTCCTCCACGATCGGTGTGCGCACCTCGTCGTAGCCGTAGAGGGAGAACACCTCTCGCGCCTTCTCCTCCACAAACGCAAAGGCAGGGGCCTTGTTGACCAGGTCGTGCATTCCCTTGACGGTCTGGAATCGTCGCTTCGCAGCCATAGGGGCTGATCGTATCCATCCCCCGCTGCATAGGGGCACTGGTAGCGAGCTTCAACCGCGAAACAAGCCAGCGCTTCGGACCGGATGCGGGCAGGATGCCCGCGTTCCCAGGATCGGAGCGACAGCTCAGTCCGCGGCGCAGGCCCTCATCTGTCCGAGAACTTCCGGTCGACCGCGGCCCAGAGTTCGTCCATGTTCAACTCGATCTCCGGCACAGCGGCCGACTGGTAGCTGGAGCCCTCCGGCGCACGCTCGGCAAAGCCCTCGCCGTCGTGAACCAGGAACGCGATCCGGCGCTGCCGCGGATCGACAATCCAGTACTCACCTACACCGGCCGCGGCATAGAGGTCGAGCTTGTGGACCCGGTCGCGTGACGCCGTCGAAGGCGACAGCACCTCGACCAGGAGATCCGGCGCGCCTTCCATCCAGTCCTGAACAATCTCGCTCCGCTCCGGGGAGACGTAGATCACGTCGGGCTGGACCACCGAATGATCCGCCAGGTGGACATCCATCGGCGCCACGATCGCAGCGCCGCCGGTGCGATCCGCCGCGTCGAGGAAGAGCCGGAACAGATAGCCGACGATGAACTGGTGGAGGAAGATTGGGCTGGGACTCAGGTAGAACCTCCCGCGGATCAACTCGCAGCGGGGTTCATCGGGGAGGGCCATGTAGTCGCGGCGGCGGTACGGCCCCAAACTGTGCGGCAGCGTCCGCGGCGGCCGGTCGAGCAGCGTCACGGTCATGCGGAGGAGTATACGGAGCCAACGGTCCCCGGCGTCTAGTCAGGCGCACAGGTAGCCAGGTGGTAGCGTCCCGCCGAGGACGGATACCGGTGCAGATCGAACTCTCGGAACGCCAGCGCGCGACCGTCGCTGCCGCGGCGACGATCGCCGCGGCAGCCGTCATCCTGGCCGCCGTGGCGTTGCTGTTCTGGGCCATCGGCACCTTCTTCGCCGCCTTTTCGAGCGTCTTCCTGCCGCTGGCGGTCGCGGCCGTGCTGGCGTTCGTGCTCCGGCCGTACTACGAACTGCTCAACGAACGGCTACGGTTCCCGAAGATCCTGGCGGTGGCCGCGGTGCTGCTGTCCCTGCTCATCCCCGTCGTCGGCTTCGCCTGGTTCTTCGGCGCCATGGCGGCGTCACAGATCGACGAACTCTTCGAAGCGCTACCGGCCGCGTGGGACCGCATCGTCGACTGGACGGCCGCGATCTCGCCTGTGGTGACCGAGTTCCTGGAAACGAATTCGGTCGCAATCCAGGTGCGGGAGGCGTTCGAGGGCGGAGAGTCGAACCTGCTCTCGAGCCTCGGCAGCGTCGGCGATACGGCAGTGGAGGTACTCCAGAGCATCGCCGCCGCCCTCGCCTCGCTCTTCGCCTGGGCGGTGCTGCCGGTGTATCTCTGCTTCTTCCTCATGGTCGAACCCGACCGGTTCCGCAAGCTCGACCACCTGTTTCCGTTCCTCAAGGCCAAGACGCGGGCCGACGTGATCTACCTGATCCAGGAGTTCATCGACATCCTGGTCGCCTTCTTCCGCGGCCAGCTCGTCATCGCCTTCCTCCAGGGCGCGCTGTTCGCCATCGGCTTCTCCATCGCCGGGCTGCGCTACGGCCTGGTCCTGGGCCTGATGCTGGGCTTCCTCAACATCATTCCGTACCTGGGCAGCATCGTCGGTCTGGCCGTGGCGCTGCCGATCGCCTACTGGCAGGAAGGCGGCGGCCTCCAGCTCGTGATCTGGGTGGTGGTCGTCTTCACGCTCGTCCAGCTCATCGAGGCCTACGTGCTGACCCCGCGGATCATGGGCGACCGCACGGGGCTGCACCCGATGGCGATCATCGTCGCCGTCTTCTTCTGGGGCTCGGCCCTCAACGGCATCGCCGGCATGATCCTGGCGATTCCGTTGACCGCCTTCCTGGTCGTGTTCTGGCGGTTGGCAAGGGAGCGCTACATCGGCGAGGTCTTGTAGGCCCCGGCCCGCAAGGACGGAGCCAAGGCCCGACCACCGCCGAGATCTCCCAGCAACCGCCAAGGACCCCCACGGCTTGGCGCCGTCGCCAGCTTGCTGCAGTGTAACGAGACGTTACATGGTAACCTGCCGAAACCATGTTGCCGGGACACCACAAGGGCGCGGCTCTACTCTCGATCAAGCTCACCGCGCGGCTGGCAGGAGTAACGGTGCCGGCAGTGAGGGCAGCCATCCGCCGCGAACGGCTCAAGGCGGTGACGCTGGCCGAGGCAGAGAGCACCGCTGTGCGATTCGTCGATCTACGCGAAGCCGCTCGTTACTACGGGTGGCCTCCGGCGCTGGTCAACCGCCTGGAGGACGAGTGGAGAACAGGCGTTCCGGACGGAGAAGCCGTATACAAACTCGACCACGATGCCGACGCGCCCGACAGCGAGACGCACAGCCTTGACGCCGTCGCCGCTCAACCCACTACCAACGAGCCGCACAACACCCACACAGAGACGGTACCGACAAGGGCTACCGACTCGGCCACTCAGGCCGAAGATGTCACCCGCGCGCCGGATCTGGCGCCCGAGCCGACATCGGCCGGCCATGCGTGGGAGCGCGCGGTGACAGAGTCGGCCAGCGCCAGCCAGAAACCGGGCGATCCTCCCCCAGGCTTCAGGCTCGTTCTGCCTCGAAAGACCGCGAAGCTCCAAGCGAGGGAGGTGTACGACCTGGTAGTCGACGGCGAGGTCGTCGGGACGATCGCGGACAAGGGCTTTGCGAGCTACGTCAGGGAGAAGTGCTTCCGGGGCGAGGTCTTCGTGAACGGCAAGGGGGGCGTCAAGTGGCGCCCGCGCGTCCCCCTCAAGAGAAACGTGTAGCGCCATTTTCTCCTCCTGGAAAGGAGAGATAGAGCCTCTATGACCCCGGACGTGGACCGCTTCCGACGCGCCTTCGACGCACAGCTTGCCGATGGGCTGCAAGACGCCGGCCCGCCATTCACGAGGCGCCGCCTCTTCGGCCAGATACAGATGCCGGGCAAAGTCACGACCGTGATCGGCATGCGACGCGCCGGCAAGACCACGTTCCTCCAGCAGTTGAGAGCCGAGAGCATTGCGCGGGGCACCGCACCCTGGCAACTACCGTTCCTCAGGCTCGAAGAGGAGCGGTTCGCGGGACTGGACGCCCTGTCCCTCGGAGCCTTGATCGACGAGTACCCAAGCCGCTATCTGACCGGCGCGGAGGCCGCACCCGAAGCTTGGTTCCTCGACGAGATTCAGGTCGTGCCCGGCTGGGAGCGGCTCGTGAGGCGCCTGCTCGACTCCCGGCACGCCGACTTGTACATCTCAGGATCCTCAGCCGGTCTTCTCTCCCGAGAAATTGCCACGGAGTTGCGCGGTCGCGGATGGAAAGTCCTGATCCACCCCTTCAGCTTTGAGGAAGCTCTTCGGCATGGCGGCATGACACCACCGCCCGACCCGCCGGCCGTCGCGGAGGCGGAAGCGACCCGACTGGAGTCGACCCTCCGCGAGTGGCTGCGCACCGGTGGCTTCCCGGAAGCTCAGGGACTGCCGACGGCGCCCCGACTCCAACTCCTCCGGGACTATGTGGACGTGGCCATCCTGAGGGATGTCGTCGATCGCTATGCGGTCCGCAACGTCACGGGCCTGCGCTGGCTTGCTCGCCACCTGCTGGCCAACGCCGGGTCTCCCTTCAGCGTCGAGAAATTCCACGCCAGGTTGAAGTCCCAGGCGATCGCCATAGCAAGGGACACCGTGCACGAGTACCTCTCCTATCTGGAGGACTGTTTCCTGGTGAGGACGGTATGGATCGAGGCGGATTCCGAGCGCCAACGCATGGTGAACCCACGCAAGGCGTATCCGGTCGATTCCGGGTTGATTCCCGCGTTCGACCGTACCGGGCGAGCCAACCTGGGGCACGCGCTGGAGACGGCGGTCCTCGTCGAGCTGGAGCGGCGGGGGTGCGAGGTGACCTATGTGCGTACGCCGGAGGGCTACGAAGTGGACTTCCTGGCTCGGTCGCCCAGCGGCGAGAAGGACCTGATCCAGGTATGCGCCGACGCCTCCGACGACGACGCCGCGACCCGGGAACTCCGAGCGCTGGCCGCCGCCCAAGACCGCTTTCCCAGTGCTCGCAAACGGCTGTTGACCCTGACGCGGTCGGGCCTTCCGTCCGAAGTACCCTCTGGGGTTGAAGCCCAACCGGCGCATGAGTGGCTACTCGGCGACTCGCCAAGCTTTGGGGAACCGCCCCCACGGGGTTGGCTGTAGTCGCCGAGCGCGACCATCGACTACAGCAACACCAGGCGCCCCGACGCCGGCGCGCCCGTCAGTTGCTCCAGCGCATAGCAGTACCAGCGCACCTGGCGACGGTACGCATCGCCCCGCGGAACGGCCTCGGCGCCGGCCTCGCCACCACCAACCGGCGCGTCGAGATCGGCCAGATCCGTCTTCCAGTCGACGACGATCCACCGGTTGTCCTCATCCAGGTAGGCGAGATCGATCGTTCCCTCGACGATTCCGCGGCCGTCCTTGCCGTCTTCGCTGCCTACTTCCGAGACGGGTAGAGGCAAGACGAACGGGGTCTCGCGCAGCACCCGCGGCGAGTCCCGAGCGGCGTGCGCGGCCGGACTCGCGAGGGCGGCCGACACCGCCGCAACCGCGGCTTCGATCTCCGCCGTATCGGCCGCCAGCAGCGAACCGTGCAACCCGGCCAACTCCCGGATCCGGTCCGGCTCGCCGGCAAGAGGGGTATCCCGCAGAACGGTGTGCACCAGACTGCCGAACCGGACGCCGCCCGGGCGGTCTCGGCGACGCTCTCGTTCCTCGACCACGACCTCGGCCGCCGGCCCGGGCGGCTCGAAGTCGAGTCCGGTGACCGCTTCAGGCCGGACCGAGGGCCGACCGCCTCGCTCCAGCAGGGCCTGGTTGCGGCTTCGCCACCGTTCGAATCGCTCGCGACTCGCATCGGCGGCGGCGCCACCACCCTCGACCAGGAGATCCTCGCCCAGCAGGCCGTAGGTGGCCGGGGGCTCCTGGTTCAGAAGGTCCGCATCCCACCAGACCACGTCGTAGTCCGGGGCGTCGTCGGCCGGGCCGTCCGTTCCGGCCGCCTTCGGGAACCGGTACCGGCCGGGTCTCACGGACTGCTCCGGCCTGCGGTCGTAGTTCGAGGGACGCACCGCCACCGACCTGTCGCCGAACTCGGGGCAGCCTTCGGCGGGCGCCGAGCCGCGCCAGGCATCCGATCCGGGGTACACGGCGTCGTTGAGGCATTCGATCCAGCCCGAACGCTTCACGTCGCCGACCGCGGGCACCACGAGCAGGTCGCGAGCTCGCGTGGCGGCCACGTACGCGACCCGGACGCCCTCCGCTTCCTCCCTCTTGTCCTCGACCTCCGAGGCGTCGAGCAGTTCCTGCGGCGAGAGTCCGAGCAGCTTCATCGCGCAAAGCTCGTCCTCGCTGCGTACGGTCCGTTCGGCGCCGCGCGACAGCTTCGCGGTCATGTCCGCAAGGATGACGACCGGGAACTCCAGTCCCTTCGCGGTATGAACCGTCATCACGCGGACTCCCTCGGCGTCCTCCTCGACCACCGGGGCCTGGGCGCCACCGATCCGTTCCGCCTCCTCGTCCAACTGCTCGACGAACCCACGGAACGAACGACCGCCCGCTACCTCATAGCGGCGGGCCAGATCGCACACGCGCTGGGCGTTGCCCAGCACCTGGTTGCCGGCCGGCCGCAGCGCCATCGCAGCCTGGGCGCGCGGCTTGGCCAGGATTTCCTGGACCGTCTGCACGATTGGCCGGTAGTTCCGCCGACGGTGGAGCGTGCCGAGGAAGTCGAGGACATCGACCAGGGAGGCGAACTCCTCCGGCGGCTCGACGCACTCCCGCGCCCTGCGCGGCGAGTAGAGGGGATGCCAGTTCCCGTAGCGCGTCTTGAAGCGCAGCAACAGGTCGTCGTCGAAGGCGAACAGGGATCCACGGAGCGTCGCGTAGACGGAGAGGCGATCGTCGGGCCACTCCACGGCCGTCAGCGCCGACCGCAAGGCCTCGACCTCCTCCCGGTCGTGGAAGGAGCGAGCGCCGATCAGCAGGTGCGGAATGCCCAGCGCCTCCAGGCCGCGGACGTAGTCCCGGGCGGTGTCCTGGTTCCAGCTCAGGAAGCGCCGGAAGAGCAGGCAGATGTGCCGCGGCTGCACCGGCGTTCGCATGAAGCGACCGGGATTGTCCGGATCGGGCACCTCGACTTTCCAGCCGCTGTCCTGGATCAACCAGCGCACGAATTCGACGGTCGCGGACGGCTGGCACGCCTCGATGTCTCGCTGGGTCACGTTGCGGTAACCGTAGGGCTTCGGCGGCGGCAGCGCGACGACCTGGGGTTGGCCGGGGATCGCCTGCCGGTGCTCGCCCAGGGGGATGTAGTCGGCGCTGCCGGCGGTCCGGTCGCCGGTCATGCACGGCGCGAAGGCCGCATTGACCAGCCGCTGGATCGGCGCCACGGACCGGAAGCTGGTCGTGAGCTGCAGCGCCTGGACCCCGCGCTCAGCGAGCCTCTTCTTCACGATCTGGTACAGCACGACATCGGCCCGGCGGAAACGGTAGATCGACTGCTTCGGATCGCCGACCAGGAACAGTTTGCCGGAAGCCGGCGTCACCTGCGTCCAGTCGTCCTCGTCCGGATCGTCGGCCGACAGCAGCAGCAGGATCTCGGCCTGCAGCGGATCCGTGTCCTGAAACTCGTCGATGAACAGGTGCCGGTAGCGCGCCTGCAGGTGGCGCCGCACCTCCCGGTCGCGGCGAAGCAGGTCGCGGGCCTTCATCAGCAGGTCGTGGAAATCGAGCTTCCCCAGCAGTCGCTTGGCGTGCTCGTAACGTTCGACGGCGCCCGATAGCTCGTCCTTCAGCAATGCGGCCAAGTCGGCATTCGCGGTCTGCTCGAACCGGCGCAGACGCTCCGAGAGCCGGCGCCAGAGCTCGAAGACCTGTTCCCGGGCGACGCCCTCAGCAAAGCCGCCCCGACCCTTGCGCGGACTCCTGAACCCGCTCAGGTCGCGCAGCAGCCTGACGAGCCTTGCTTCCAACTGGTCCTGGAACGCCTCCCGGCCGTCTGCCCGATCCCCTCGATGCGGACCGGGACCCGCCACACTCAGTTGCCGGGTGCGAACGATCCAGTTCGAGAGCTCGACCACCGGCGCCAGGTTTCGACGCAGCACGTCGCCCTGCCGGCCACAAAGAACCAGTTCTCCGAGCCGCTCGACCCCGTCGCAGAGCTCCTCCAACTCCGCCTCCCGATCGAACTCGGGGCGCCGCCAGGGCGTCGCAAAGTCGCGCCAGTCGACTAATCTCCACGCCGCTTCGCGCAACCGATCGAGTGCCGACTGCTGCGGCGACCATGGCCCGACCGTCAGGCGGGCCAGTTCGCGCCTCAGGCCCGGCGGCATCGTCTCGAGCTGCTCTTCGATCCAGCGTCCGAAGGTGCGGGCGAACAGGCGCGGCGCTTCGTCTTCCGCCAGCTCTCCAAACCCCGGATCGACCCCGGCCTCGACCGGACGCTCGCGCAGGATGTCGGCGCAGAGAGAGTGGATCGTGCCGATGGCCGCCTGTTCGAGGCGGGAGATGGCGGTTTCGAGGTTCGCCGTCCTCTTGCCGGCCTCTCCGCCGTCGCGCAACTCGATCAGACGGGCGTCGAGCGCCTGGCGCAGGCGGAGCTTGAGTTCGCCGGCGGCCTTGCGGGTGAAGGTCACCGCCGCCAAGGCGTCGACCGAGCCGCGGCCCTCCTCCAGGATCGCCACCAGGCGCTCCACCAACACCGTCGTCTTGCCGGTACCGGCAGCCGCCTCGACCAACTGGCTCTCGTCCAGCGCCTCGCGGATGCGGCGGCGGGCGGCTTCGTCGGCCGGCGGCGGGGCCTGGGCGCGCGGACTGGCAGCCATCACCGCTCGCTCCGAATCGCCTGCAGGTCGTGCAGCCGCGTCCCGTCCTTGCGCTGGACCCGCAACTCTTCGTAGGGGCCGCACACCCGCCGGTAGTCGCAGTACCGGCATTCGTCCCTCGCCGGCGCCGCGGGCAGGAAGCCGTCCTCCAGCGCTCCGTCGACCGTCTTCAGCAGCCGACGGGCGGCGCCGCGGCTCCGCTCGTCGAGCGGCACGGCCACCGTGCTGTAGCCGCCCCGCTGGGTGCAGTAGAAGAGCCGCCCCGAAACCACCTCCCGCTCGAGCACGTCCTCCGCGGCCAGACTGTAGAGGACCGGCTGCAGCACCTTGCCGCCGCCGATCACCAGGCCGGCGCCGGCATGAACGGCGCGACCGGTCTTGTGGTCGGTCACTCGCAGCCGACCGTCCGCGTCCTCCTCCACGAGGTCGATCGAGCCACGCAGCCGCGCCCCGTCGAGCACCTCCGCCGGCGCCCGCTTGCTGCGCGGATCCCGGTCCGCGGACCGCCTGAGACCGAAGGAGAGTTCGGCGTGGACCGGCTTCCACTGGCCGCCCTCGTCCGCCACCTGCCGCAACCAGCCGCGCAGGTCGGCCCGCAAGCCCTCGAACTCCGCCCTCCAGACGCGCTCGATCGGCGGCGCGAGTTCCTCCCGGTAGTCACGCTCGCTCTGAACGAGCACCTCATCCAGCAACTCGAAGACCGTCTCCAGGCGGCTCAGCACCACCGGCAACAGGTCCGCCGCCTCCAGGGCGCCAAACAGGCGGAACTGGATCTCGTGGAAGATGCTGCCCCGGGTCATCGGGTTCATCTGCTCGAGCTGGACGAGTTCCTTGCGCGGCCTGAGGTACAGCACCGCCTGCAGGAAGAACCGGTAGGGGCAGGCGGCGAAGTTCTGGAGGGCGGTCGGCGAGTAGGAGCGCACGCCGATCCGCTGGGCAGCGAGCGACTCCCTGGCCTCCGGGCTCGCGTCCACGAGACCGTCGACCGGGAACCAGGGTCGCCGCCAGCGCCGGCCACGCGCCTGCAGGGCGCGTTTCAGGTGCGGGTTCGACTCCAGGAGAAAGCGCGCCCGCCCTCTGCGCTCCGCGACCGGGGCGCCGGGACCCAGGAGCGGTTGCAGCAGGGCGAGATCGAACTCGGCCTCGTCGACCGCGTCCTCGGCTTCGGCGGGCGCCGGCCAGCCGACCACCGCGGCGCCGGCGGCCGCGGCGCGCCGGCCGAGCGCGTCGAGGTCCGGCAGGCTGCCTTCGGCGCCCCGCAGCACGTCGAGCGCGTAAAGCGACGGCACCCGTGCCCGCCCCTGCACCAGGTCGACCCGCGGATACGAAACGACCAGCCAGCGACTCGCGGCGCCGATGGCGAGGCGAAGCAGCAGTTGCTCCCGCCGGGTGCGGCCCAGATCCTCGGTGAGCCGGTAGCCCGCTTGCCGCAGGGTCCGGCGACCTTCGTCGAGCAGCAGCGGATCCTCCTTCGCCCGCCGTGGGAACACCCCCTCGGCCAGGCCCGGCACGAACACGACGTCGAAGCTCCGTCCCGCCGCCTCCTCGACGCCACCGACGAAGACCCGGCCGAACCGCCGTTTCGGCGGCCGGCTGCGGCTGAATCCCAAGCGCTCGCCCAGGATCCGCTCCACCTCGGGCAAGCCGACCTCGTCGACCTGCGCCAGGGGTCGGAGCTCGGCAAGCACCTCGAGCACGGTCTCCGGCCGCCGCAACGCCATCGTCGCCAACTCCTGCAGACGCTCGAGCCACCATCCCCAGTCCGCGCGCTCGGGCAGGGCGTCGAGGAACTCGATCAGGGGCAGCGCGAACGTCTGGAGCGTTTCCAGGCGCCCGATCTGCCGCTCCAGATAGCCCCTGTGGCCTTCGTCCTCGTCCCCGGCCTCGCGCAGTTGCAGCCGGAACTCCGCGCCGAGACCCGCCAGCCGCTTCTTCCAGCGTTCGGCCCCGCCGACCACGGCGGCATCGACCAGCAGGCGCTCCCACTGGGAAGGGACGCGGAGCGCGCCGGCCGGCGCCGCCTCTTCCTGGGTTTCGCGAGCCTCCGCTGCGCTGTCGGTCACAGAGTGCGGGCCAGACGCCCGCCGAGACAACTCCGGCGACTTGAGGACGAGTTGTTCGCCCGCCGGCTCGACCCAGGGCGCCTCGCGCTGCGGGGGTCCGCCGCCCTTGGCCGGTTCGGGAGTCTGGCCGAGCGACAGGTACTCGGCGAAGCGGCTCGCCGAGAGTCTCTCCCCCACGCACGCCAGCAGGGCCAGGAAGGCGCGGCCGGCCGGATTCGGGCGCAACGCGCCCCGGGTGACGTAGGCGGGGATGCCGGCGCGGCTGAGCGCGTCCTCCACCAGGGGCAGGTAGGCGGCCGGCTGGCGAAGCAGGATCGCCATGCGATCGAAGTTGAGGCCCCCGGCCGCGGCACGGTGGATGCGCCGGGCGATCTCGACGCACTCCTGGCCCTCGCCGGCCGCCGAGAACAGGTCGACCGAAGAGCCGGCCGGCACATCTGCGGCACTGCGTGGAAGCGCGGCCATCCTGCCCGCACCTGGGGGCGCGGGCGTCTCGCCCGCATCCGTCGTTCCGCCAAGCGGCGAGGACGCGTCCACACCGGTCTCAAAGACGAAGCGCTGGACCCGATCCAGCCGCCGACCGCCCGAAGTCCCGGCGACGACCGCTTCCTCCCGGTCGAGATCGATCACCGCCCCTTCGCCGAGCAGCGAGCCCAGCCACTCCAGCGTCTCGTCGTCGCCCGCTGCCACGGTCGCGAGCACGTCCCGGCTGCGCGCGGCGAGCGCCCGCAGGAGCGCAACCTGGCAGGCGCTACGAAGCGGCAGGTCGAGCCACAGCGAACCGGGAGGAACAACGACCTGCTCCCGGTCCACCGCCACGACGGCGGAGCGAAGCACAGTCGCCGGATCCGCCAACCCGAAACGGGCCATCTCCTCGTCGAATCGGTGAAGCAGCCGGCCCAGGTCGCGCGTTCCCTGGTCCTTCAGCAGGTCGCCGGGCGAAACGCCTGCCGCGCGCAGCTCACCAATCGTCCCCGACAGGGAGCGGGCGAAACCGGGAAGGTCGGCAACCGGCGACAGGCGCTCCAGTTCCCCTTCCGCCGCGGCCAGGCGGGCGACCCGAGCCGACATCGCCTCGGTTCCGAGCGCGGTGACCGGCCGCAGTCCACGGGCGGCCAACTCAAGCGCCGCGGTCTGCAGCGCCCACTGGTCGAGCGATGCTCGATGGACGCCCAGCATCCCCCGGCCTGTCTCCGACAGGCCCCGGACCAGGTCGTCGGCGGCGCCGCGCGAGGACCCAAGCAGGAGCGTCTCCTCCTCGCCGTGCCGGCGCTTCCGCAGCCACTCGGCGGCCGCCGCCAGCCGCCGGGCAGCGGAACAGGAAACGAGGATCGAGCCGTGGGCCAAGGCCTCTACTCCGGCGGTGGAATGAGTTCGAGGGCGGCCAGGCGGTCCTTGCCGCGCACGTACAGCACACCGTGAGCCAGCACCGGCGCCGCCCAGGCCGGATAGCGCAACAGATCGACCGTTCGATCGTCGATTTCAGCCTTAAGGCGCAGGTGCGCGACCTGCTGGTAGCTCTCCGCGGTCGCGCGGACGAGCAGCAGATCACCGACCTCGCTCTGCACCACGAGATGACCGTCGACGTGGAGCAACTGGGTGCGCGCGAGGCGCGGCTGGCGCCAGTGAACCGCGCCGGTCATCAGATCCACGGCCCGCAGTTCCGCGTTCGGCGACTTCTCGCCGCTTGAGACGTAGATCACGCCCTCGTGGTGAACCGGCGTGTTCCAGTGCGCGGCGATTGCCTGGTTGCGCGGGCCGTCCTGCCACACCGGTCGGAAGCCGCCGGCGCCTTCCTTCGGGTCGTCGTCGCCTTCTGGATCGTCGTTGTACGTGAGCAGGACCGCCCCCTTCTCGTACGACTCGGTGAGCAGCACCCGCGAGCCGACGACGACCGGATTCGCGGCGTTCACGCTGGTCAGCCGGCGCGCCCGCCAGCCGAAGCTGTCGAGCTGACGACCGTCCTTCGGGTCGAAGACGATCAGGCCGGAGCGAGCGAAATGGAAGCCGCGGCGCTTGCCGTCGATGTCCCTGACCACCGGGCTCGCGTAGCTGGCCAGATCGTCGCCGAGGCGGTAGCGCTCCTCGCCTGTCCGCCTATCGAACGCCACTATCGCGGTGCCGTTGGGCTTCACGCTACCGCTGTGAATGCCGGGCGACCCCGGCGGACTGCCACCGACCGCCACGATCAGCAGGTCATCCTCGATCCAGGGCGAGCTGGCGATGCCGAAGAAGTTCTGCTGCACGCCGTACTCGGCATGCACATCGTGCTCCCAGATCACCGAACCGTCCAGGACCAGGTGGCAGCGGAGCACGCCATCCGGTCCCACGGCATAGACCCGCCGGCCAGAGGCGAGGGGGGCCGTGCGCGGACCGCCGTCGTAGCCGTAGTAGTCCTCGTAGTCCGTGCGGTACTCCGAGCGCCAGAGCTCCTCGCCGTTGTCGGCCCGCACCGCGACGAGCCGCACCCGGTCGCGGACGCGGGTGAAGTAGAACAGCCGGCCCCGGGCTACCGAGGGCGCCGCATAGCCCTCCCCGAGTTCGAGGTGCCACAGGAGCGGTGGTGGATTGGCCTCCCAGTCCGTGCGGATTCCCGTCTCGGGCGACTTCGAGTCCCGGTTCGGCCCGAGGAAACCCGGCCAGTCGATGCCATCCGTGCGGGTGCGGAGATCCGGCGGCAGGGTCTCGCCGTCGCCCGCCGCAGCCGAGCCAGCCAACGCCAACAGCATCGCCGCGACAGCCACACTCGCGGTTCCACATGTTCTGCCTCCGTCCTGGGAACGCGGGCGTCTCGCCCGCATCCGGGCGCCGCGGACGGTCACCACGGGCTGCTAGACCAGATCGATCCGGTCCGGCCGGTTCGGCACCAGACAGAGGAACTCGAACGGCGCCTCGATCACTTCGTAGGAGTGCGGGAGGCCGGCGGGGATGAGCAGCACATCGTCGGCAGCGACTTCGACTGTCTTGTCCCCCAGGGCAATGCGCGCCCGGCCCCGCAGCACGTACTGCTCGTGCTCGACCTGGTTCGTGTGCAGCGGCATGCCGCCGCCCTCCTCCATGCGGAATCGACGCATCGCGAAGTGCGGCGCCTCGTCGTCGGCGCCGAGCAGCACCTGGGTCGTCGTCGCGGTGCCGAGTTCGACCTGGTTCGCGGGCGCGTCGTCGGCGCGGCGGACGACCGCGCCGGGACTCGCCGCGGGTGTAGCACTGTCCATTTGCACACTCTACAGCCAGCGCCGGCTCCCCTCAGCGCCCGCGCTGGTCGCGTACCTTCCGGCCGTCGCGCACTCTCGAGAACAGCCCAGCCAACAGCCCAAGCGTGGCGATGTCGACGACGACCACGCCGACAACCAGAAGTACACCAACCGCTATCGCGATCGCATCCACCGCCGATACCTCAGCGTCGAGGCGACATGCCGGAACCCGCCCGGATGCCCCAGCGCCCATCCTGCTCGGTGATCAGGTAGATCGCGTCGAAGCTGTGGATCCTGGTTCCGCCCGGGCCGTAGCGGGTGCCGGTGATCGCCAGGTTGACGCCTCTGGCGCCGACCTGAATCGCCTCGACCGTGTCCCACTCCGAGTGCTCCCACCCGAGGCGCTCGGCGAAGCCGTCGAAGTCGAACGCGTCCATGTAGTCGCCAGCGGACTCTGACACCCGCGCTCCGCCGCCGCCGACCCGGACGTGGGGGAAGTGGAACGTGGCCACCATCGCCTCCTCGTCGCGGGCGTTGAAGGCCGCCAGGTAGCGGTGGATGACGGCAACCGCGGCCGCCGCGTTCGCTGCCCGCTCGGCCTCGGAAAGGTCGTCGAAGCCCGCCGCGAAACGCGCCTGAACACCGGCCGAGCCGTCCTTCTCCGTCACCACGTAGGTGATCTGGTTGCTCCAGATGGCCGAGCCGTCCTCTCGGAGCCGCGTGTACCGCCCCGCTACGTGGGCCTGACTCTCGCCGGCATGGACGACGCTCGCCGAGTCCAGCCGGGTCCGATCCCAGCCCGTCGCGAGGACCTGATCGAAGTCGACGGTCGCGGCGTACGCCTCCGCGTCAACGAACACCCGGCCGTCGAAGTCGGCGGTGGGCCGCACGTGCGGGTACTGGAGGGTCGCGGCGAAGGCGGCCGGGGAGCGGCTGTTCCAGGCTTCGATGAAGCGCTGGACTGCCTGTCTGGCTTCGTCCTCGGTCAAGGCGGCCGCGGGGCCGGCGGCGACAAGGGGGAGAACCAACAGTCCGAGTAGGTAGTAAAGGACCGAACGCACAGTGAGTTCAATCTATACCGCCAAGCCGAACCGATTCTCTGTCTCCGTTTGGCTCACGGCACCGAACGGTGTATCTTACTTTCGCCTTACCGGCTGCGAAGGAGGAACTCATCCATGCCGACGGCTGAACCGCTTACCACCACCGTGTCGACGAAGGGGCAGGTCATCTTGCCGAAGGCCATTCGTCGGGCGCTGCGCTGGGTAGCCGGAACGCGCCTCGTCGTGGAGAACACCTCCGAGGGCGTCTTGCTCAAGCCGGAGCCCCTGTTTTCCGAAACCCGGCCGGAGGACGTGTTCGGCAGCCTGGCCTACGACGGCCCGCCGAAGTCCCTTCAAGAGATGCGGGGCGGTGTGCTGGCCGAAGCCAAGCGACGGCATGAAGGCGATTGACACCAACGTCGTCGTCCGATATCTGACGAGCGACGATCCGGGACAAGCCGCCAAGGCAAGAGGCGTGATCGAGGCGGGGGGTGTGTTCGTTGGCACGACCGTTCTCCTCGGCAACTCCAGGCTCTTCGAGAGACCGCCTGAGCGCGACACTTCGCGCGTCCAACTGATTCTGGGTGCCCGAGCCGACGCGCCTACTTCCCCAACCTGTCAGTCGTCGCCATACTTCGGCATACCGTCACCTGCGAGAACACGAGCCGCGAAACTTCCGGCCGCGAGCTGTCTCCTCCTCTTCTCCTCATAACCCTCGCTTTCCTCACGCCACGGCGACGGGAAGTAGTCACCATGGCCTACTCCGCTACTCTTCGGAATCTCTACTCCCGTAACCGAGTCCGGAACACTCCCACCTTTGTGATCCCGCGGGCCCCGGAAGCCCAATGCCAAACCGAAGTCATCCCTCCTAAACAAGAATGCCTGCAGGAAATCGCCGACCGGATAGGCGAACTTGAGAACCTTGTCCCGTCGTGACGAAAGCACCGTAACTCTCTGCGCCCCGCGAGCGTCTTCGCTGTACGCTTCCGACGACGCCAGACTGTCGGCATCTACCGCAGCAGCGAACAGGCACACCTCCTCTACGGCCCTATTCTCTAACCTCAACCTCTTCACCGTTTCCAGCGCCACTCTACAACCCAAACTGTGAGCCACGAAAGAGACCGGAACCGGAGGTGCCGAACACTCGATGAAGCGGGCTAGCAACGCGGCCGTGTCGTCCGCATCACGTCCCTCGAACGAATACGAAACCTTGCCCAACCCATGGTCCCCTGGCCAGAGGACCGCCACAACGCCCCACGTGGACTCTGCATTCAGGAGGTCGGCAAGCCCTAGCAGAGAAGCCCGGCCCTCCTCCTGGCACCGGTTGAAGCCGTGCAGGAGAAACACCAGCCGAGACTCGCCGAACAAGTCACTCCCCGACCCCAAGCCCTCTCCGTCAACGAATCGGGCTGAGGAGACCGGGCCGCCCTTGCACCGATCCCTGAACGTAATCAGGTACTTCACCGCGCTTTCCTGCCGATCGCGGTCCCTGCCGACTTCAAGGCGCTGACGACATCCTTGGCAATCGGAGCAAGAGGCACCGCAGCGACTCCGACAAGGACCGCCTTGTACAACTCCACTCTCTCGCCGTCCAACAGCCACGACCACGCCGCCACCGCCATTCCGAGCGCCACCAGCGAAGCCAGGATACGCACCCCGCCCACGTAGCTGGTGTTCGCGCGCGACAGAGCTGCGTCAATCCTCGCGTCCAGCGCCAACTCGAACCGGCCCAGCAGTCCTCGCTCACTATCCGAGAGATCCGCTCCAGTGACGAGCTTGTGCGCTACGTGCTCGAGCGCCTGCCTGTCAACGACAGCCCCGAACTGGTGCGCGAGTTCCCCCGCCGCCTCCTTCGTGAGGCCGATTCGGGCCCCCTGCCGCAAAGTCCGCGGCAGTTCGCCCGTCGTACGCCCCTCCCGATAGAGGGCCTGCAGGTATTCGACTACATTTAAGCCATACGCGCGTCTCAAGCAACCCATGACATCGTCACCGAGAATCCTCCGAAGCTGGCCAAAGCCGCACAGCCCAACGCGCGTCCACTTAAGAGCTTCGACGATTCCAAACGACGCAGTGCCCAGCGCTCCCGTGGCCAATACCATCGTCCCCAGGTCTTCCATGTTCGCTCCGCACTCCCTCCAGTAGTTGTACTAACCGTTCAGCCGCATCAGGAAAGGCGCAGCCGCTCCTTCCTCCGGCAATCAACGCCGAGCCCTGACGAAGCAAAGCACCCGCACTCTCCGAGAGTCGAAGTACCGACTGGACGAACTGCTGTCTCCTCTAGGGGCACGGGTGTAGGCGTTGGCGCCGCCACCCTCCTACTGATTCGTCGGTTGCCAAAGAGCTATGTTCGCCACCACAAGCACAGAGTGTCCGGTGACGTTCACGAACTGGGGCTGCAGCGGATTTCCTTTTGTGTCCAACGGAGCCGACCGTCCCACGACGAAATCGTGTCTCAACGCCGAGAGTCCCGTATCGAGCGAATAGGCGACGCCCAGGCCCCAAACGGTTCCGCGGTCCGTCGCCCTTCTCCCAAACATCAGCCCAAGGCCGAAGCTCGTGGCGTTGACTGGACTGTCGGTGTCCAACCCCAGATTGAAGGTGAACAACGGTCCCCACCCGATAAACTCATTGCCAAGCTTCTTAGGGTAGTAGGCGAGAGTCAGTACCGCGCGAACATCGTCGCGGGCAAACTCTGTAGCGCGCACTATATTGTCAGCGCCGAGACGCGCCCCGACAACTCTCCGCTCGCCAAACACTCCGGCCAAACCGAGGCCGTAATTCACGCCCGCCTTTCGGCCGTCGGAATTCCCGGGTCCGGAGGTACCGTTCCCGCCGGCAGAGGTGCCTGGCCCCTGGGCGGGGGTATCTGGCTCTTTGGCAGCGGTGTCGGCTTGAGCAAATCCGAAGCCGCCGAATGAGAGAAGAGCCACCATCAACACGCAAGCTTGTCTCAAGACCATTCGTCCTTCCTCATCGTGAAAACACCTCACCCACTAGGTTAGCCAAGTCAGGCCCACGAAGACGGCCAGGACAGCTCCGGTATCGGCCAGGACTTGAAGAATTCCGGCCGGCAGCCAACGCGGACTCGCCGTCGATCTCCCCACCTACAAACCCAGACTCCTCTGCGCCTCCTCCGCCAGACACCTCTTCCTGTACTGCGACGGGCTGCATCCGACATGCTGTCGGAACGCGCGCCGGAAGGTTCGTTCGCCACCGAAGCCGACGAGCTTTCCAACTCTCCTCACTGGAATGTCGCTCTGGCGCAGCAACTGGCAGGCGCGTTCGACGCGCCGACGGGTCCACCACAAGCCGAACGTGACCCCGACCCGCTGCCGGAAGTAGCGTCCAAAGCTCGACGACCTCATCGCAGCGACCTTCGCGACGGTAGCGATGGTCAGCTCCTCCTCGGGATGTTCTTCGACGTAGTCCCGAACCCTTTTCAACCGCTCGTAGTATTGGAATGGGTCGACACCACGGGCCGACTCGGAGTCCGAGTGTTGTGCTGGATGGGACGCACCTGGTTCGGTGGTAGCACCAGGGGCTCCGTGAGACACCGGCTCGAGGTCCACGAAGGCGAAGTCGTACTCCTCGATCCGACGGCCCGGCCTGACGGACACCCTGCGGCTCCAGCCCGGAGCCCACTCGACGAAGGTGTGGAACTCGTCGTTGCCACCGCCGGGATCGGCGTGAGCGGGCAGCTCGGCCACAAACTCGGAGTCGAAGCATCGTCCTGCCCGGTTCGCGGGCAGGACCATCGTGTTCACGGCGCACACCCAAGCCGTGACGCCAGCGTCAAGCATCGCCTCGACGTGCTGGTGGGGATCACGTCCCCACAGGGGAAGCTCGGCGGTCAGCCCGGTCGTGGCGAGCAGGCTCGATCGTCGATCCAGGTAGCCGCTGGATGCCAGCTCGCCGAAGGCCACGAACTCGGCGCCCTCCTGGCGGAGCTCATTCAAGCCGCGCTGCAGAGCGGCCTCGTACTCGCTTGACGGCCCTTTCGAGTCGAATTGGACGAGCCGGAGGGGCAGGCCTACCGCGGCCGCCTGCTGCTCCAGGAGCTCCTTGCGCAGCCCGTGGATCACCGATCTGCGACTGTGCTGGTCGACCTGCGCCAGTAGACCGCGCACGTCCCAAACCGGGTCGTTTCGAAGCACATGGAGCGCCCAGACCGTGTCTTTTCCCCCGGTCCACCACTGCCATACGCGCCTCGCACGCGGTGCGGCCTCTCGGGTGAGCATTGTTGAAGATCATAAGCAGCAGTTTTCTCGGCTGGATCGGAGAATCGACCAAATGGCCGGGAGCCGGCGCAAATTGGCCGCTACTGGAAGCGCGGCGACCGCTGTACGCCTGTCCGGGCGCTCAATTCTTTGCGTTGTACCACCCAAAGGGTCTGCCCAACCGGGGAGTGGTCCGTCAGGCCTGCTGCCGTTCGGCCGGAACGACGACTCGCGCCGATGCGGCCCCTCCGGCAGGTGAACGCCCCTTGGAAGCTAGGATGATCCGCGTATGCCGACGACTCGACACTCAGCCTCTCTGACCGCCCGCGCCGTACTTGGGGCCTGGTTTTCCGCGCTCGCACTGTTGCCGACGGCGGTCGCGGCTCAGGACGCGCCGCCCAACATCCTGTTCGCGATCGCCGACGACTGGGGCTGGCCGCACGCCTCGGCCTACGGCGACCCGGTGGTCGAAACGCCGAGCTTCGACCGTCTGGCCAGCGAGGGCGCCCTGGCGCATCACGCCTATGTGTCGTCACCCTCTTGCACGCCGTCGCGCGGGGCGATCCTCACGGGTCAATGGCACTGGCGGCTCGAAGGCGCGGCGAACCTGTGGAGCGTCTTGCCCGACCGCTTCGAGACCTACCAGGAAGTACTTGGAGGCGCCGGCTATCGGACCGGCGTCACCGGGAAGGGCTGGGGGCCCGGACGCACGGAGACAGAAGGACGGGAGCTCGCCGGGCGGCGCTTCGGGAGCTTCGAGGAGTTTCTGGCCGGGCAGGGCGAGAGTCAGCCGTTCGCCTTCTGGCTCGGCACGTCCGACCCGCACCGACCCTTCCGGCCTGGTTCGGGTGAGGAGAGCGGCATGGATCTGGACTTGATCCAGCTTCCAGCCGCGTTCCCGGATCACGCGGAAACCCGCGGCGACGTGGCGGACTACTACTGGGAGGTGCAGCAATTCGACGCCCTGGTCGGCGACGCGCTGCGGCTGCTCGACGAACAGGGGCTGGTCGACAACACGATCGTCGTCATGACGAGCGACCACGGCATGCCCTTCCCGCGCTGCAAGAGCAACGTCTACGACTGCGGGTCGCGGGTGCCGCTGGCGATCCGTTGGCCTGGCCGCGTCGAGCCCGGCCTCGAGATCACCGCTTTCATCAGCCTGACGGACGTAGCACCCACGTTCCTGGAGGCCGCCGGCCTTCCGCCGCCTGAGGCGATGACGGGCAAGAGCCTCATCCCCCTGCTCGGATCCGGCAATGCCGCCGACTTCCTCCAGGCAGTCATCGTGGCCGACGGACGCGACCACGTGCTGACCGGAAAGGAGCGGCACACGCCGGCGCAAGAGGCGCCGGACATGGGCGGCTATCCAAGCCGCGCGATCCGCACCCACGACTTCCTCTACATCCGGAACTATCGCCCCGACCGCTGGCCGAACGGTACGCCGAACTACGAACAGGCCACCTACCCCGGCGCCTGGTACGCGGACACGGACAACGGGCCGACGAAGACCTACATGATCGAGCAGCGCGATCGGGACGCCGAGCATCGCCGGCTCTACGACCTGGCATTCGCCAAACGGCCCGCCGTCGAGCTCTACGACCTCAGAAGCGACCCGGACCAGCAGGTGAACGTCGCCGCCGATCCGGACTACGCGGCGACGCGGGACGAGCTGGCCAAACGGCTTCTCGACCGGCTACGCGAAACCGGCGATCCACGCGCTTCGGGCGACGGCGACGCTCTTGAAGATCATCCGTACCTCGGCCGCGCGCCGCGCCATCCCAGCCTGCCGCGGCCGCAGCGGAACGCGTCCAGCAGGCCGCCCGCGCAGCGCTGAACCGCCGGAGTCGATTACCGGTGCGCCAGAAGCGGCTGATCGGCATCGTCGGCGGCCTGGGGCCCTTCGCGCACCTGGACTTCGAACGGAAGCTCCTGGCCGCGGCGAGCGAGTTGACCTCTGCCCGCCGCGACCAGGACTTCCCCCAGTGGGTGCTGTCGAGCATTCCGCAGACTCCGGACCGGACCGAAGCCTTCCTGGGCCGCGCGGAGGACCCGACCCCGGTGCTGCTTCGGAGCCTGGAACGGGTGCGGCGGGCCGGAGCGGACTTCGCCGTGGTCGCCTGCAACACGGCGCACCTGTTCCTGGCGCCACTGCGCGAGGAGAGCCCGCTACCGATCCTCAGCCTGATCGAGGCCACGGCGGACGAGGCGGCGCGCATGGCGCCGGGCGGTTCCGTTGGATTGCTCGCGACGTCGGGAACGCTGCGCTCGCGGCTGTACCACGACCCGCTGGCGGAGCGAGGCTTGCAGGCTGCGAGTCCGCTCGACCTGGATGACGGTGAAGCGCTGCAGCTCCGCTGCGTCATGGCGCCGATCTACGGGCCATGGGTCGATGGACGGCACCAGGGAGGCGGGATCAAGACGGATGGCGGATCGGCAGCGGCGCGCGAGCTTCTGGAGGAGGCGGCTGGGCGGCTGGTCGCGGATGCGAGCGCGGATGTGCTGGTGGCGGGATGTACTGAGATTCCGTTGGCGCTCGAGGGTGCGGAGGCGGCCGGCCGGCCGTTGCTCGATCCGGCGAAGCTGTTGGCTGCGGCAGCGATTCGCCACGCTTACGGCATTTGATACATCCCCAAACGCAGAACCGCCGGCGGCCTTGCGGCGCGCCGGCGGTTCGAACTGAACGGACTGCTGAGCGACTACTGCCCGCCGGCCGCTCCGGCGGCAGGCGTGTCAGCCTCCGCCCTGCCTTCCGCCATCTGCTCGAGGACGCCGTTGGCTGCCCGCGCCTCCTCCATGTCGACGGCGCCGTCCTTGTTCTGGTCCATCATCTCGAAGTAGGGCTTGACCATGTCCGGCGCCTCTTCGAGCTGCATCAGGCCGTCGCGGCTCTCGTCGGAGAAGGCGACGATCGCTGTCACGTCGATGCCATCGTCTTCACCCTGGAAAGCGCCGCGGCCCTTGTTCTCTTCGTTGATGTACGACATGAAGCCAAAGCTCATCTCGTCGGTCGTCGGCTCGCCCCAGCGCACGGTCTCGTCCGGATTCGGGTTGGCGGGGTTGTCCGCCGAGTTGTCGAACACCGTGGTCAGGACGACTCGCGTACCCGCCGGCACCTTTTTGCGCTCCTCGTAGAGGTAGGTGGTCTGCCAGTTGAAGTCGTAGTTCGGCACGTCGAGCAGGACTTCGTGGCTTCCATCCGGGTAGTAGGCCTCGTACTTCGCCGCCTTGCCGCGCAGGTGCATGTGCGGCAGGTAGCCCACGATCTCCGAGTCCGTCGGGAAGGTCCACTCGGTCTGGATCGTGTAGTCCGACGCGCCCGGCGGAACGGCAAAGTCGAACTTGCCCATGCCCGCGTTGAAGACCTCGTACTTGACCTCATCCTCGCTGTCGTAGAACTTGAGCGCCACCGAGGACTGGTCCCAGGAACCGGTGCCCTCGCCCGGCTCCTTGTGGTAGTGCATCTGCCAGGTCAGGTCGCGGCCGGCCTTGAGCACGTCCGCCATGCCGTCCGCGTGGATCACCGGGTCGTTGCCGGGAGCGATGCCGCCCAGGCCGGGGACGATGATGTGGTGAACCGCCGGGCTGCCGGGCCGAAACTCGATCGCCTTGACGAAGCGGTCCTCGGGAATCATCTCCTCGGTCACTGTCGTCTTCCGGTAGATGTAGAGGTCGTCCACGCCGTCCTCGACCCAGAAGGGCTCGTCGAACTGCAGGACGAGATCCGGCTCACCGATCAGCCAGCCGTCGGCGCTTGGCCATTCGATCGGCGCCGGGGCGTCCGCAGGATCGCCGGCCGGCGCGCCGGACTCGGCCCAGCGCACGATGAGGTCGATCTCTTCCTGGGTCAGCGTGCGCTCGTTGGCGAACACGCCGTGCTGGTCCGCGGAGGCGTCCCACGGCGGCATTGCGCGCGTGGCGACCTGGCGCGCGATGGAGCGCGCCCAGGGCCGGGTCTCTTCATAGGTCGTGAGCGCCATCGGCGCCACCATGCCGCCGAGGTTGGCGCCGTTGGGCCGATGGCAGATCTGGCATTCCTGCTGCAGCAGGGGCGCCACGTCACGGTGGAAGGTGACCGGCGCCGGGTCGACCGCCGCGGCAGCGGCGAGGCCGGAGAGCGCCAGGGAACAGACGGCGCCGAGTGCGAATGCACGGCTCACGAGCGAGAACTGGGAACGGATCATTGTGTGGAGGCCTCCCTTTCGGGGTGTCGAGAAACTCGGAGGGTGTCCAGAGATGTTGGCAGAAAAGGCTATCCGGTATGGGCCGGCATACTATACGAGTACGCGGACGCCCCGGCGGGGTTTCAGCCCACGGTCACCGGATCCTGGAAGGGACACGCGGTGTAAACCAAGCGCTGCCCGCATCCGTATAGACCTTCGGGAGGAAACACTCTGACTACGACAGTGGCCGCCCGCGGCCTGCGCCACGTCTACCGTGGCGGCACAGTAGCCCTCGACGGCGTCGATCTGGAGATCGGCGCCGGCCTCTTCGGCCTGCTGGGCCCCAACGGCGCCGGCAAGAGCACCCTGATGCGGATCGTCTGCACGCTGCTCAAGCCCAGCGGCGGGACGGCAACCGTCTTCGGCCACGATGTGGTCTCGCAACGACGCGGCGTCCGTGCACATCTCGGCTACCTGCCGCAGGAATTCGGCGCCTGGCGCCTGCACCGCGTGGAGGAGGTCCTCGACACCCTGGCCGAGCTCTCCGGCCTGGACGGCCGCGGCGCCCGCCGGGCCCGCGTCGACTCCGTCCTCGACAGCGTCGGCCTGGGCGAGGTCGCCCACCGCAAGGTGAAGAAGCTCTCCGGCGGCATGACCCGGCGTCTCGGGATCGCCCAGGCGCTGATCCACGAACCCCGCCTGCTGGTCGTCGACGAACCGACGGTCGGCCTGGATCCCGAGGAGCGCCTGCGCTTCCGCCAACTGATGGCGAACCTCGGCCGCGAGCGGACGATCATCCTCTCGACCCACATCGTCGCCGACCTGGGCACCGGCTGCAACGACCTCGCTCTGCTCGACGCGGGCAAGATCGTCTTTCGCGGCTCTCCGTCAGGCCTGCTCGAGCGCGCCCAGGGCCGGGTCTTCGAACTGACCCTGCCGACATCCGCGCCGCAGCCCGAGGGCGGCTTCGAGATCGTCTCGCGCACCGTCAGCATGAACGAAACGACCTATCGCGGCGTCGCGGCGCCCGGCGGCGTACCGGCACGAGCGCGGATCGCCTCGTCGCCGACCCTCGAGGAGGGATACCTCGCCTTCATGGTGGCGCGCGGCCGCGCCGAGGCCCTGGTGACCGATGAGCACTTCGGCGAGAGCGAAAGCGCCACGACCTCCGGAAAGGAGACTCAACCGTGATGCCGCTCGCCGTGGTCTGGCCCCCATCCGGATGCGGGCGAGACGCCCGCGTTCCCAGGAGGGCTCAACCGTGATCTCACTCGCCGCCGTGTGGTCGCTGGCCCGCGCCGAGATGCGCACCATCCGCCGGCTGTTCCGCTTCTGGCTGTTCTCGGGCCTTGCACTCTTCATCGGCCTGCTGGGGTACGGCTACTACTGGGTAGTCCACGGCCTCTTCTCGTCCTGGTCGGCGTCGGTCGGCTCGTTCAGCCCGAAGTTCCTGCTCGCTCAGATGGGTTCGATGCAGACGATGGTTCTGGCGATCGGCGTCGTCTTCCTGGCCTTCGACCTGCGCGCACGCGACCGGCGCGACCGCGTCATCGAGGTCCTGGACAGCCGGCCCTATTCGAACGCCGAACTCGTCCTCGGCCGCTTCCTCGGCGCCCTGATCATGATCTGGGGCGTCGCATTCATCGCCATGACGATCATCCAGGGCATCGGCCATCTCGGCGTGGCGCTCGGCTGGTACGTGGGCGAACCGGCGATCTGGAGTTCCGTCTGGGCCTTCCTGCTGATCGAGGCGCTGCCGGCGCTGGCCATGACCATCGCCTTCGTCCACGTGGTGTCCCTTGTAGGCGGCAACCGCCTGGTCGCCGCGCTCCTCGGCCTCGGACTGGCAGTCGGACCGTTCTTGATCTCCTTCCGCGTTCCGATCTGGCTGCTGCCGATCGTGTCGATCAACGGCGGCTACGGCACGAATCCATCGGAAGTCGCGCCCCAGATCTGGACCGCCCTCAACCTGATGAACCGGGCCACGGTCGCGGCGCTGGCCGTTGGGTTGCTTGCGGTCGCCGTCGCCGTCCATCCCCGACTCGACGACACCCGGCGGCGCCTTTGGGGCACCGCCGGCGCCGGCCTCCTTGCGGCGGCCATCGGAACGATCGCGGCAGCCGCGGTCACGGCCGGCAACCGGGTCGACGAGATCGACGACTGGCGTATCGCCCACACGGAACGCCAGAGCGAACCGGTGCTCGACCTGGAGCGGATCCGCGGCGCCGTCGACATCGCACCGCGCGGCCGCCTGACTCTCGATGTCAACGTCCGGTTCCTCGCAGCCGGCGGTTCGCAGGCCCTCTTCAGCCTGAACCCCGGCCTTCGGGTCGACGCCGTCGAGGACGCAGCCGGCGCGACGCTCGGCTTCAACCACGGCGACGGCCTCCTCGAGGTCGATCTCGGGCGCTCGCCGGTCGCGGGCGAAGCCGTCGACCTTCGCCTGCGCGCCCACGGACGGCCCGACCTTCGCTTCGCCTACCTGGATTCCGCGATCGACTTCAACCGGATCAAGTTCCAGGACGCGCAGATCATCATTCTCGGCGCTCTGAACGGCTTTGCCGAGCGTCGCTACGTCGCGCTGCCCGCCGCGCTGGCCTGGCTGCCGCGCCCCGGCGCCTCGGTGGGCCTCACCGATCCCCGAAGGCGTCCCAGGGACTTCTTCGAACTCGACCTGGAGGTCGGCGCCCCCTCGGGCTGGACGGTCGCCGGACCGGGCAGAGCCGAGGCAGCCGGCGAGCGGCAGCGCTTCGCACCGGCGGGGGTCGTGCCTGAAGCGGCCCTGGTCGCCGGTCGGTTCGATCGCCGGACGACGGAGGTCGAAGGCGTCGAGATCGAACTGCTCCTCCACCCCCGCCATCTGAGAAACGCGAAGCTCTTCGCCGACGCCCGGGAAGAGATCGAGGCAATCGCCGCCGAGCGCTTCGCCAGCGCGCGCGAACTGGGTCTGCCCTACCCCTACCGTCAGCTCACCCTGGTCGAAGTGCCCTGGACCCTGCGCTCCTACGGCGGCGGCTGGCGGATGGACACCGAGCGCGCGCCGCCGGGCATGCTGCTGATCAGCGAGAGCAGTCTGCCGACGGCTCGCTTCGAGTTCCGGTTCCGCAATCCGGAGCGGTTCGAGGAGCAGGAAGGCGGTCTCCCGCGGGCAAAGGCCTTCGGACTGCAGCAGTTCTTCCGCAACGACTTCTCGGGCGGCAACGTGGAGGTCGGCGCCGTCCGCAACCTGTTCCTGTACCAGACCGGCGCCCGCGGGCCGGAGGCGCTGGCTCTCGAGGAACTGTGCAACAACCTGGTGAACCGGCTGGTGAACGGCGGCGAGTCGTACTTCTCGGCCCATCTGTTCGACCGCGAATTCGGCTGGACGATCGGCAACGTGATCCAGGGCGCCATATTCGGCCAGCTCGGCGGAGGCGCTTCTCCCCTCTCCAGCTCCATCGTGAAGAGCATCACGGACCGCCCCGAGGTATGGGACGCCGTGCTCGGCGCCTCGCTGACGGAAATGGAGGTCGAAGAGGAGCCGAAGAAAGCGCTCAACGCGCTCTATCTGAAGACCTCCGCCCTTGCCACCGCAATCCTGGACGGCGCCGGCCGGGAACGGACCGCCGCGATGATCGCGAACCTCATGCGGGACCACCGGGGATCGACCTTCGCCGCCGCCGACCTCGAACGGGCCGCTCAGGAAGCCGGCGTGGACCTCGCCGGCCTGGTCGGCGACTTCCTCCACCAGACCGACCTGCCCGGCTTCGTCGTCTCCGCCGCAGAGCTCGTACGGCTGGCGGATGACGACCAGGGTCTGCCGCAGTACCAGACCCGGCTCTTCGTCCACAACGGCGAGGAGGCGCCGGGCCTGTTCCGGCTCCGCTACGCCGTCCGCGCACCGAGCGGCACGCGCTGGGAGTCCAGCGAGCCGACCCTGATTCCGGGAAACACCTCTGTCGAATTCGGCCTGGTCACGTCCAGGGCGCCGGGCAGGATGCTGGCTTCGCCGTACCTGTCGCTGAACCGCCGGGAGTTCCCGATCGATCTGCCTGACGTCGACGACGAGACGCTCGTCGACGCCGAACCGCTGCGCGGCACGCGGCCGGCCGACTGGCTGCCCGCCTTCCTTGAGTCAGACACCGACATGATCGTCGTCGACGACCTCGACCCCGGCTTCTCGATCGAGACGGATGAAGCGGATGCCGGCGGCTTCCGGCTGCAGGGCGGTCTCGCCGGCTTCTTTACCCCGTCAGAACAGACGGATCAGGGCCTGCCCGTGTACCAGAGCTTCGGCGGACCGCCAACAGACTGGTCGCGCTACGAACAGCCCACCAGTTGGGGGCGCTACCGCCGCACGACCGCCATGGCGCCCGCGGGCGAAGGGAACAGCCGCGCGATCTACCGGGCGGAGTTGCCGGCAGACGGCCGCTGGAGGGTCGAACTGCACGTGCCGTCGCTCTCGCCCCTGCCGGCCGGCGCCACGGGCGTGCGCCGGGAAGTGCGGGTCGGCGACAGAGGAGGAGACGCAGGACGAGGGGGAGCAGCCGACGACCGCGGCGTACGGGTCTCGGTGAACCTGGGCCTCAACCTCGGCACCTACGACCTCGAACTGCGAAACGGCGGCGTCTCCCGCCCGATCGACTTCGACGCCGCGGCCGCTGGTACCGGATGGGCGGTGCTGGGTGACTTCGATCTGGCCGGCGGCCCGACCGAACTGGTCCTGAGCGACGAGACCTCCGGCAGAGCCGTCGCCGCGGACGCCGTGCGCTTCGTGCGGCTCGACAACGGCGCCACCGCCGGCCGCGCCGAGACCGGGGGCGCGGGGCCATGAGGCCGCGGCAACCCTCCCGCCCGATCGCCGGCCTCCGGCACGCGCGCCTAGCGATAGCCGCCTGCGCCGTGATCGTCGCCTGCGAAGGCGGCGGCAGTACAAATCCGGTGGACTTCCTGGTGCCGGTCACCGCGGCCGAGGTCGAAACCGGCAACGTCGAGGATCTGATCGTCGCCACCGGCACTCTGCGAGCGGCCGAGAGCATCGTCCTGCAGGTCGAAACGCCGGGGAGGCTGCTGATCGGCCGCAACGGTTCCGGCAACCGGCTGGCCGAAGGCGACCGCGTCGTCCCCGACCAGATGATCGCCGAAGTCACCGGCGAGGACGCACGGCTCGCGGCCCGGGTCGAGGCCACGCACCAGGCCTACCTGGGCGCCGAGGCCGAACGTGACGCCCGCGCCAAGCTGTCTGAGCAGGAACTGATCAGCGCGGAGGAACTGCGCCGCGCCGAGATCGCGCTCGAGGACGCGAAGGCCACCTGGGAGCAGAGCCTGCTGACCGAGGACCGCGCGAAGATGCTGACCCCGATCGGCGGCGTGCTGATGGAACTCGCGCGCGATCCAAACGGCATGCCGATCGCCGACGGCCAGCTCGTCTCCCAGGGCTTCCAGGTGGCCCGGATCTCTCCGGTCGCCTCCCTGGTCGCCGACATCGACCTCGTGGGTCCCGAACTGGCGCGCGTCCACCCCGGGCAACGCGGCCGGCTCAGGCATTTCGCCTGGGAAGGCCAGACGTTCGAAGGCAGAGTCGTCCGCCTGTCCCCCGAAGTCGACCCGGTCACCCATACCTTCCGCGCTGAGGTCGTGGTGCGCAATCCCGGCGGCCTCCTGCGGCCGGGCATGTTCGTCGAAGTGACCCTGGTCGTCGAGCAGCGGAACGACGTCCCCGTCATTCCGCGGGAGGCGGTGACCGAGCGCGGCGGCCGGCGCGTCGTCTTCGTCCTCGACGGCCAGCGTGCAGTGCGGCGCGAAGTCGTTCTCGGTCTCGGCGACGACGAGATCACCGAGATTCGCCAGGGGCTCGAGCTCGGCGAGCGGGTCGTCGTTCGCGGCCTCGAAACCCTGACCGACGGCACCCGCGTCCGGGTTTCCCAATAGCGCCGCCAAACCTGTCGCAGGCTCCATGTTTGGCCCCAACCCCCACCTCCCTACGACCTTGGGCCGCAGAACTCGCAGCGCTGCGTTCTGCGGCTCAAGCTCCTAGGCCGACTCGGCAGCTCTGACCACCGGAGCCCGGCACGATGACTCGAACATCCGGTGAGACCTTCGGCCCCGCCCGCCTGGCTGCGCGACGGCCGGTAGCGGTCACCGTCACCGCCCTGGCCTTCGCCCTGGTGGGCTGGATGTCGTGGCGCGAACTGCCGATCGACCTCCTGCCCGACCTGCGTTCGCCGACCATCGTCGTTGCCGTTCGTTCCGGCGACCGTCCGCCAACTGAGATGGAGCGGCTCTACGGCGAGCAGGTCGAGCAGCGCCTGTTCACGGTGCGCGGCCTCCGCGAGGTGCACCAGGTCGCCCGCACCGGCCGCCTGATCGCCACCGTCCGCTTCGACTGGGACGCCGACATGGACCTGGCGCTGATCGAGGTGCAGAAGGCGGTCAATCCGGTCGCGGCCGACCCCGAAGTCGACGAGGTCCTGGTCCGTCAACTCGATCCACGGCAGTCGCCGGTGATCACCCTTGGGCTGGCCGCCGAGCCGGAAGGACCCGATCTCGCCGAGCTCCGCCGCCTGGCGCGCCGTCAGGTGGCGCCGGCCATGGAGCAGCTCGCCGACGTTGCCGAGGTGCGGGTCCTTGGAGGGCGCGAACTGGAGGTCCGCGTACGCGTCGACCGCTACCGCCTGCAGGCGTTCGGCGTCACGTTGGACCAACTGGAGCAACGTCTCGTGGCCGAGAACGTCGACATCGACGCCGGCACCCTGGAGGACGGCGGTCAGGTCTTTCTCGTTCGCGGCATCTCCCGGTTCCGGAACCCCCGCGACGTCGAGCGGGTCGTCGTGCGCTACCGCACCCAGCAGGCGGGGGGAGGCCAGCAGGTCCGTCAGCCGATCCGGGTCTCCGACGTCGCCGAGGTCGAACTCGCACACGCCGAAATCGACCACCTGGTGCGGGTGAACGGCCAGGAGGGCGTCGGGCTCCAGGTGTTCAAGGAAGCCGGCGCCAACACCGTGGAGGTTTCGCGCACCGTGCGCGCGGCGCTCGCCGATCTGGAGCGCGACCTGCCCCGGGTCAGCGTCTCGATGGTCAACGACGACGCCGCCCTGGTCGAAGACGCGATGGACGATCTGTCGAAGGCCGCGCTCATCGGCATCGCCCTGGCGGTCGTCGTGCTGGCGCTGTTCCTGCGCTCCCTCGGTCCGACCCTGGTCGTCGCTTCAGCGGTGCCGGTGTCCCTGTTCGTCGCGCTGTTCGCGATGCGGCTGTGGGGCCACTCTCTGAACATCATCACCCTGGCCGGGCTGGCGCTCGGCGCCGGCATGCTGGTGGACAACGCGATCGTCGTCGTCGAGAGCATCCACCGCCGCCACCGCCCCGGCGCGTCGGCAGCCGACACGGCCGCCCGGGGCACGGGCGACGTCGCCGGCGCGATCGTCGCCTCGACGCTCACTACGTGCATTGTCTTCCTGCCCGTCCTGTTCGTCCAGGGTCTGGCGGCGCGCCTGATCGAGGGCATCGCCTTCACCGTCACCGCCTCCCTCGGCGCCTCCCTGGTGGTCGCGATCATGCTGATTCCGGCCCTGTCGCGCTGGCTCCTGCCGCGCGGCAAGCCGGGGACCGCCGCGCCTGAGCCCACAGCGGCGGCATCGGCGGCGGCATCCACCGGCATCACCGCGGACATCGACGAAGACGAAGCGCGTCCGCTGGGCTGGGCCTTCGGCGCCGTCGAGCGCCTGGTTCTCGGCCTGCTTCAGCTTCGCTGGCTGGTCGTCGGGGCGGCGGTGCTCGCCGCCGCCGGCGCCGTCTACGTTCTGCTCGGACTGGGCAGCGAACTGCTGCCGCCTGCCGACCCGCGGCAGTTCTCGATGCGCATGGTCGGCCCGCCCGGCCAGCGCGTCGAGGCCACCGCCGGCGCCGTGGCGACGCTGGAGGAGGCGGTCCGGCAGGCTGCCGGCGAGCACCTGCAGGCGATCCAGGCCGAGGTCGGCCGCCTGCCCGAGGACGATCGGCTGGTGACCACGGAGCTGACCGAGGAGAACACGGCCCGCCTGCTCGTCCGGCTGTCCGCCGAAGGGCCGACCGGCGGCCAGATCGTGGCCGCCCTGCAGCCCAACTTCGAGGACCTGCCGGATACCGAGATCGAGTGGGAGGTCGGAGCGTCGGCGCTCTCGCGCGCGCTCGGCTCGTCCGGACCGCCGATCGTGGTCGAGATCGCGGGCCAGTCGCTGCCCGACCTCCGCACGGCGGCCACCAGGCTACGCGATGAGCTGGCTACGCAACCCGAACTCTGGAACGTCCGCTCCTCGTTCGAGGGCGGGCCGCCGGAACTCCGGATCGAACTCGACCGCGCGATGGCGGACGGCCTCGGCGTCGGCCTGGAAACGATCGCCCGGGTGCTCCAGTCCGCACTCGACGGCCGCAGGGTCACCATGCTCTCGACCGGAGACGAGGAACGCCACGTCGTCCTCTCGCTACCCCAGCCGCGGCCCGAGGATCTCGCCAAACTGCGCTTCACGAGCGACGACGGCGCGGACCTCGCCCTCGGTCAGGTCGCCCGCTTCGTCCCCGCCGAGGGCGCCCGCGAGGTCTTCCGCCGCGACCAGCGCCGCGTCGCCCAGGTGACCGCCCGGGTCGCCGAGGACAGCGACTACCCGCGCGCGATCGCGGCGGCCGGCGAGGCGATCGCGGCAACCGACGTGCCGTCCGGTCTGGTCGTCCGGTTGGCGGGCGAGGAGGAGGAACGCGAGCGCGCCGTCGGCGAACTGCGCTGGGCGGGCCTGCTGGCCCTCGTACTCGTGCTGATGGTGCTGGCCGGAACGTTCGAGTCCCTGCTCCAACCGCTCACGGTGTTGTTCTCGATCCCTCTGGCTCTGGTCGGCGTCGCCTGCACCCTCGGCTTCCTCGGGCGGCCGGTCGGTGTCATGGCGCTGCTCGGCCTGATCGTGCTCGCGGGCGTCGCGGTGAACGACGCGGTCCTCCTGATTGCCACCGCCCGGCGCCTCCTCGCCGCCGGCATGGAGCGGCGCGCAGCACTGGCCCGGGCCGCCGCGATCCGGCTGCGGCCGATCCTGATGACGACTCTGACCACCGTCCTGGTCCTGGCGCCGCTCGCTCTCGGCGCCGGAGAGGCCGCGGAACTGCGGAGCCCGATGGCGTACACGATCATCGGCGGCATCCTGACCTCCACCGTCGGTTCGCTCTTCGTGCTGCCCTGCCTCTACCTGATCCTCGACTCGATGCGACTGACCCGGCGCCGCCGCGCCCCGTCCGGCGCCTGAACCGGAAGGCGACGTGAGAGCCGGTCTCGACACCCTCGCCATTCGCCGCCCCGTCGCCGTGGCGATGTTCTTCGTGGGGTTGGTGATCCTGGGGCTGTTCGCCTGGCGACGACTGCCGGTCGAACTCTTTCCGGCCCTGACCGGCGACCAGATCTACGTCAACTTCTTCCGCCCGGGCAGCGAACCGGAGACCGTCGAGCGGGAGATCCTCCTGCCGCTCGAGGCCCGGATACGGACCCTGCCGCGGGTCGCCGAGACCTGGGGCGAAGTCATCGGCGCCGGCGGCAGCTTCACGATCCGTTTCGAACGCGGCGTCGACCTGAAGGTGCGCGAGCTGGAGGTGCGCCGGATCGCCGCCGACCTGGCCCGCACGCAGCCGCGAAACGCCTTCCTGGACGTCCAGGCCCAGGACAGCAGCGCCATTTCCAGCTTCGCCATGGTCCTGCAGGTCACCGGCGCCGCAGACCAGAACGCCCTGCACGACCTGGTCGGGGAACTCGTCACGCCGCGTCTGGCCGCGGTGCCGGGCGTCAGTCAAGCCATGGTCGGCGGCGGCGCGGCGCGGCAGTTGACCGTCTGGGTGGACCCGAACCGCTGTGCCGCGCTCGGCGTCACCACCGAGCAGGTGACGGCGGCGGTGCGCGCCGCGGCCGGCCGCTTGCGCTACCTCGGCAGCCTGGAGGACGAAGCCGGGCGGACCGCCGTGATGCTCGACGGCCGTCCCATCGGGCCGGTGTCCATGGGCGAAGTCCGGATCGTGCCGGACCGGCCGGCTCTGGTGCGCCACGTCGCCGAGATCGAGGTCGGCCCCGGCCGGCGGCAGATGCTGTTCCGGGTCAACGGCGACCCCTCGGTCGGTATCCTGGTGTTCCAGGAAGAGGGCGCGAACCTGGTTCGCCTCGGCCGCGACCTGCGCCGCCGGATCGCGGAGATCAACGAGGATCTCCAGCCCCTCGGCATTCGCCTGCTCTCCAGCTTCGACGCCGCGGAACTCGTCGAGACCCAGATCGGCCGTCTGAGGAACCTCGGTCTCTCAGGCTTCCTGATCGCCTTGGCGGTCCTGTTCCTCTTCCTGCGCCAATGGCGGGCCGTGGCGGTGGTAGCGATCGCGGTGCCGGTCAGCCTGGCCGCGGCGCTGTCCTTCCTCTACCTGGCCGGCCAGACCCTGAACCTGATCAGCCTCTTCGGCCTGGCGGTCGGCGTCGGACTCCTGGTCGACAACAGCGTCGTCGTCTTCGAGTCGGTCCAGCGTCGGCTGGAGCGGGGACGAAGTCCCGACGACGCCGCGGCGGGCGGCATTCGCCGCACCGTCCGCGCGATCATCGCCGCGTCCGTGACCACCGCGGTCGTCTTCGTGCCGCCGCTGCTCGTCGACCTGGGATCGTCGATGATCCGCAACCTGATCGCGATTGCCGCCCTCTCGATCCTGCTGCCGCTGTTCGGTTCCCTGCTGGTGGCGGTGGGACTGGTACCGCTGCTGGCCCGCCATCTCGCCGCGCCCGCGGCGATCCGCCGGCTGGCCCGATTGCGACAGCGCCGCGAACGCTTCGCCGGACAGGCGCCGCCCGACCCGATCCGCGTCCTGTTTGCAGGAGTTCTCGCCTCGGCACTGAGGCGGCCTGCGAGCTGGATCACGTCAGTGGCTCTCGCCGTCGTCGTCACCGCGCTCGTGGCCCTGCCCTTTGTGCTCGGAAACACAGTGTCGCCAGAAGCAGAGATCGCGGACCAGGTCCAGCTCTCCGTGCGCCTCGACGAGAGCCGGAGTTCGCTCGATTCCGCGGTGCGCGCCTTCCAGCCTCTGGAGGCGGTCCATGAAGTCGACGGCGTGGACCGCGTCGAAAGCATGATCCGCGAGGAGGGGGGCTCGTTGACGGTCCACCTCGAGGCACTTGAGGACCGCCCCGAGGAACTGACCGCGGCGCGGATCCGTCAGCTCGTACGCCGGGCCGCGAACCGGCGCGCCGGTACCGAGATTCTGCGACCCGGCGAAGGCGAAGGCCCGGGCGGTCGAGGCGGCGGTCCCGGCGGTGGCGGCGGCGCCCAGGAGTTGCTAGGGGCAGGGCCGAAACGGGTCATCCTGTCCGGAAACGACAACGACCAGTTGACCGGTCTGGCCACGGAGGTCGCCGAGCGGCTCAAGGAGATCGAGGGGATCAGCGGCGCCTTTCCGGCCTCACGGCCCGGCCCCGACGAGATCCACGTCAGCCCGAACCGTCGCGCCTTCGACACCTTCGGCGTCCTGCTCGACGATGTGCTGCCGATGCTGAGTCTCGCCGGCCGCGAGGGTACGAGCATCAACAGCGGGTTCCCGCTTCCGAACGGCCGCGAGCTACCGATCGTCGTCCAGCGCGCGGAGAACCGACCCAGTGACGCCCGGGTCGTGGACGGCAGCAGTTTCGAGCGCGAGGCGTCGCTGAGCGGCCTGTCCCGGCTCCGCGTCTCCACGAGCGCTGGCGTCCTGCCAGTAGCCGCCTTGGCGCAGGTGCGCCGCGCGCCGGCTTCCCCGGTGATCACACACCACAACGGCCGCCGCGAGCGGGAGGTCATCTACAGCGTCTCGTCCGACGTACCAAGCGGCGGACCGGCGCGGCTGGAATTCGACCGCAACCTGGACGAGGCGCTCGCCAGCATCCACCGTCCGCCCGGAACGACAATCGAGCTCGACCGCTCGGACGAGAACACGAGCTGGTTCCGGCGCGTCCTCGGCCCGGTCGTGATGCTCGTGTTCCTGGTTCTGGCGGTGGCGTTCGAATCGATGACCCTGCCGATCCTTGTTCTGCTCGCGCTGCCGCTCGCGCTGCTCGGCTCGCTGTGGGCGCTGATGTTCTCCGGCATCGGCTTGGACCCGATGGCGCTGCTCGGGGCGCTCGTCCTCCTGGGGCTGGCGGTGAACCCCGCCGTCCTGCTCGTCGACCGGATGCAGCAACGGGTACTCGGCGCCGGCTGGAGCGCGGGCGCCGCCGCCCTGGCCGCGGTTCGCGAGCGCGCGCGTCCGGTGTTGATGACCAGCGCGACGACGATCGCGGCGCTGGCGCCGCTGGCCATCGCCACCGGACGCGAGAACGAGCTCTGGCCCCCCTTCGCGACCCTCGTGATCGGCGGCCTCCTGACCTCGACCGTGCTCACCCTCCTCGTCATCCCGGTCGGCTACGTCTTTCTGCGGCGCCTCGACGACCTGTTCAGCCGCGTCGGACCCTGGGTCGTTCTGACCTGGCTCGGCGCGGTGATCGCAGCCACCGCCCCGTTGTTCGCGCTCGGCGTGATCGAGTCCATGTTCTGGCAGGTCACGACAACCGTGCTCATCGCCGGCGCCCTGCTCGGGCTCACCGTATGGCTGGTGCCGAAACCACCGACGCCGGAACCGGAGGCCGACGCCGGACCGCCCCGGCTGGTTGTCCGTCACCTGCGCAAGACCTACGGCCTGCCGGGACCGTTGCGCCGGGCTCTGCGGGCATCGACCGACTTCGCCAAGCAGGTAGTCGAACGCGGAGGTGAAGCGTTCCACCCCGCCGACGCGCGGGACCGCATCCTGCCGTTGCTCCTGTTGCTCGCCGGCGCGGTCGCCCTGGCGCTGAGGTTTCGTGCCGACCTGATCCAACTGGGCGCCTGGATCGCCGCTCTGCTGATCGCTTCCCGGTTGCTGACCGAGGTCCGGCGTGCCCGGGGCCGCGCCGACGCGCTTGGACGAGTCGAGCCGGGCGGCATCGAGGGCGTGCTGACGGCCCTGCTGCCCTGGGCGCTTCTCGCGGGCCTGGTCGGTCCGGCTTTCGCCACCGAGCCCGCCGTGGGCTGGTTCATCGTCGTGGCCATCCTCTCCACGATCATCCTCCTGATCCAGCTCGGACGCCGCACGGCTCGCCTCGAGACGGCGCGCCGGGAGCAGCGAGAGACGCGCCGGCGGCGCACGCGCGGCTGGCGCGGCGCGTTGATCCGCGTCTGGCGGGCGGCGGCAACACGGGTCTTCGGTCTCGATCTGCCCATCGACACGGTGAAGGCGCTGGCCGCCGTGAGCTTCGACGTCGAGCGGGGCATGGTCGGCGTACTGGGTCCGAATGGCGCGGGCAAGACGACCCTGCTCCGCCAGGTGACCGGCATTCTGGACTCGACCCGCGGACGGATCACGCTGGGCGGCTTGCCCCTGCTCAGGGTACGGAAACGGCTGGCCCGCTATGTCGGCTACCTGCCGCAGGACGCCGGCCTGCCGGCGCGCCTGACGGCCCGGCAGTACCTCGAGTACTACGCCGCGCTGTACCAGATCGAGGCGTCGGAGCGAGCGGAGCGCATTGCGTCCCTGCTGCGCGAGGTCGGCCTCGACGAGCGCGCGGATGAGCAGATCGGCGGCTATTCCGGCGGCATGCGGCAGCGGGTCGCGGTAGCCCGCACGCTGCTGCGACTGCCGCCGATCATCGTCGTCGACGAGCCGACCGTCGGTCTCGACCCGCGCGAGCGCGTCCGCTTCCGCAACCTGCTCTCGCGCCTGGCCAAGGACCGCATCGTGCTCTTCTCGACCCACGTCGTCGAGGACGTGGCGGTGGCCTGCGAGCGGGTGCTGGTGCTCACCGGCGGCCGCCTGGTGTTCGACGGCGAGCCGGCGGCGCTGTCCCGGGAAGCCGAAGGCCGCGTATGGTCCTGGACGGCGCCCGGAGATGAAGAGCCGGAGCTGCCCCAGACTTCCGTGCTCGCCGATCGTCAACCGGCGCCCGACGGCAGCAGCCGTCTGCGCGTGTTGGCCGCGGATCGCCCCGATCAGCGCGCCGAACCGGTCGAACCGACGCTCGAGGACGGCTACCTCTGGCTGGCGCGGGCGGTACGCGGCGGCGCCCAGGCGTGATCGCCGTGCTGCGTCTCTCCGCGGTGCTGCTGGCAGGGCGGCGCTACTGGCTGCTGCCCCTGCTGCCCCTGCTATGGCTGGGAGTACAGGCGATCCTGCTCGTAGCCGGCGCCGCAACGGGCTTCGAACGTGACGCCGCCCAGAACACACTGATCGGAATGCCGGTGGCCGTTCTGGCCATATTCCTCGGCGGGCGGATCATCACCGGCGAACTCGACCAGCGCTCTCTTGAGATCGCCTACACGGTACCTGGCGGCGCCCACCGCGTCTGGCTCGGCAAGCTCGTCGCGGCCGGCCTGCTGCTGCTGGCCAGTCTGGCCTTGATGGCGTCCGTCACGTTCGCCTTCTTCACCGACTTCCCCGTCTTCCAGAGTCTCTACGGCGCGGCCCAGGGCGTCACCTTCTACCTGGCCGCGGCGATGGGATTCGCCACCATGTTCCGCAGCGAGGTGGCCGGCGCGCTGACGACGACTGGCCTCCTTGGCTTCAACGGCCTGATCACCGGCTTCGGCGAGAACCCCCTCCGCATCTCGCCGTTCTGGAATCCACTCTCGGTGGACCGGGCCGACGCCGACCAGATGCTCGCGATGAGCGTCCAGAACCGGATCGGCATCGCCCTTGCGATCGCCGCCATCGTCGCCCTGACATTCGCCCGCGCCGAGCGCCGCGAGAAGATGCTCGGCGGCTGAGCCGGGTTCCGCCCTCGATCCAACACGCAGCCACTGCCACCCAGCCCCGCTCAGGATCCTCGACAGAAAAGCCGCACCGAATTCCGTCATAGGTCTATAGGCGGTCCACAGCCGCCGCGACGCCGTAGGGCGCCGCGCGGCGCCGGACCTGCGAAGCCTCCTCGGCTTCCGCGGGACCTTCCCGCCTACCAGCGTCGTCGGCCCCTACGAAGGGGTCGACGGCAACAAGAACCAATGAAACGGAAAGGAACCAGGAATCATGAAGAAGGTTCTATTTATCGCAGTGGTGGCGCTTGTACTGAGTGTTGGCGGCGCCTTCGCAGAACCCCCTGTCACGGCCGTGGCGGGCGACTATCCGGGCGTCGACAATCCCGGGCTCGAACAACTCACGGATGCCGACATGGTCGCCGTGATGGGGGAAGGGTGGTGGTCTGGAGTTTGTACTGTGGGCATCATGACGGGCGGCTACGTGGTCGCAGCCGTGGGTGTCATTGTTCAGCATCCCGCCGGACCGGGTTTTGGCCTCGCCATTGTCGCGGGCGCCCCGGCCGTTTGCGCATAGCGAAGTTCACCACCGGCCCCACCTGACGATCTCCACTCGCTTGGACTAGTGCGGATCCTCCTCTTCGAGAGAGCCGGAGGGGCCAACCGTTTCTTCTTCCGGAGTAGACGCGAGGGTGATGTCGCATGAGCCAACCACGAAGCCACGTCCGACTGGCAGCCGGGCCCCGACGATGCGGGCGCGCCGATCAGCAGTCGGCGGCGTCACGTGCAATCCGTTCGTACTCCTCGCCCTCGCGTCACTCTCAATCCTCCTCTTTCCGCAACCGCTCCTCGGCATCGACGACAACTACCTCGGGCCGGCCCGGGTAATGCGTGGCGGTGCCCCGGCGTGATCACCACCATCCGTCTCTCCGCCGTGCTGCTCGGGGGTCCACGTTTCTGGCTGCTGCTTCTACTGCCACTGCTATGGCTTGCAGGGCTGGCGGTACTGCTGATCGCCGGCCGCCTGCCGAGCTTCGAACCCACCGCCGCGCAGAACACTCTGATCGGCGTACCTGTAGCGATTCTCGCGGCGTTCCTGGGCGGCCGTATCATCGCCGGGGAACTCGACGAGCACACTCTGGAGATCGCGTACACGGTGCCTGGCGGCGCGCACCGCGTCTGGCTCGGAAAGCTCGCCGCAGCGGGCGTGATCGTGCTCGGCAGTCTAGGCCTGATGGCGGTGTTCACGTTCACGTTCTTCACCGCATTTCCAGTCGTCCAAACGCTCTACGGCGCGGCGCAGGCAGCCGCCTTCTACCTGGCAACGGCGATGGGGCTTGGCAACCTCTTCCGCAGCGAGGCCGCCGGCGCCCTGGCTACCACGGCAGTACTCGGCCTGGAAGCCTTCATCGTCAGCAGATTCGGGTCAGCACCTGGCATCTCGCCGTTCTGGAACCCGCTCGCCGCGAAGGGAGCAGGCGCCGAGCAGTTGCTCGCCATGGCCGTCCAGAACCGCATCGGCATCGCGATCATCATCGCCGCCATCGTCGCGCTGACCTTCGCTCGCGCCGAACGCCGCGAGAAGATGCTCAGCCGCTAGCAGGAGTCGCCACTTGTCTTGAGTGTCTGCCCTTCTGTCGCTGTACCGCCCAACTCGGTCGTGGCGGGTGCCACACCGGTCATCGAGAGCCATGGCCTCGGACGGGTCGGGGACGACTATCTCTGCCCGGCCCAACCGAACCGGGACCGAGCCCCGGCGTGATCACCGTTCTCCGGCTCTCAGCCGTGCTGATCGGGGGGCCGCGCTACTGGCTGCTGCCCCTGTTGCCGCTGCTGTGGCTTGCCGTGCAGGCCGTCCTGCTGCTCACCGGTAGCCTGCCGAGCTTCGAACCCGCCGCCGCACAGAGCACTTTGATCGGCGTACCAGTAGTAGTTCTTGCGGCCTTCCTGGGCGGCCGAATCATCGCCGGCGAACTCGACGAGCGCACCCTGGAGATCGTCTACACCGTACCCGGCGGCGCCCATCGCGTCTGGCTCGGAAAGCTCGCCGCCGCGAGCCTGATTCTGTTTGCCAGCCTGAGCCTGGCGGCAGTGGTCACTTTCGCCTTCTTCACCACGTTTCCGGTTGTCCAGACCCTCTACGGCGCGGCACAGGGAGCCGCCTTCTACCTGGCCGCGGCGATGGGTTTCTCCGCGCTGTTCCGCAGCGAGACCGCCGGTGCGATGGCAACCATGGCACTACTCGCCCTCAACTTCCGACTGGCGTCACTCTCGGTCGAACTCCGGATCTCGCCATTGTGGAACCCGCTCGCTGTGGAAGGGGCCGACGCCGAGCAGTTGCTCGCCATGGCCGTCCAGAACCGCATCGGCATCGCGCTCATCATCGCCGCGATCGTCGCCCTGACATTCGCCCGCGCCGAACGGCGCGAGAAGATGCTCGGCGGCTGAGCCGGGTTCCGCCCTCAATCCAACACGCAGCCACTGCCACCCAGCCCCGCTCAGGATCCTCGACAGAAAAGCCGCACCGAATTCCGTCATAGGTCTATAGGCGGTCCACAGCCGCCGCGACGCCGTAGGGCGCCGCGCGGCGCCGGACCTGCGAAGCCTTCTCGGCTTCCGCAGGACCTTCCCGCCTACCAGCGTCGTCGGCCTCTCCGAACGAGATCGACGGCAACACAAGACCAATGTAACGGAAAGGAACCAGGAATCATGAAGAAAGTTCTAACTCTCGCAGTGGCGGCGCTTGTACTGAGTGTTGGCGGCGCCTTCGCAGAACCGCCTGTCACAGCCGTGGCGGGCGACACATCGGGCGTCGATAGTCGGGGGCTCGAACAACTCACGGATGCCGACATGGTCGCCGTGACCGGAGGAGCGTGGTGGTCCGGAGCTTGCACTGTCGGCATCACGGTGGGCGGCTATCTGCTCTTCGGAGCCGCCACCATGGCAGGGGATCCAATCGGGCAGGGTATCGGCCTCGGCCTTGTCGGTGCCGCCGGTGCCATCTGCGCGTAGCCAAGTTCTCCACCGGCGTCACCTGAAAATCTACACGCGCTAGTGCTGGTGACGATTCTCGCTTCTGAGAGCGCCGGTGGACCAATGTTCTTCCTCCCGCGTGGGCGCGAGGGCGACGTCTAGTGAACCAACCGCAATGCCACGTCCAACTGACCGCCGGGCCTCTGACGACGCGGACGCGCCGATCAGCGGTCGGCTGCTTCGCGTGGACTCCGTTGGTACTCGTCGCCCTCGCGTCACTCTCAATCATTCTCTCGCAGCAATCCCTCCTTGGCATCGGCAGCAACCATGTCCGCCCCGGCCTGGCGGCCCTCGGAGCCCCCGCGTGATCACCACTATCCGCCTGTCCGCCATCCTGCTCGGAGGCTCGCGTTACTGGCTGCTGCCCCTGCTGCCGCTGCCGTGGCTTGCCGTGCAGGCGGTCTTGCTGTTCACCGGTCCCGTAGCCGGATTCGAACCCGCCGCAGCCCAGAACATCCTGATCGGCATGCCGGTAGCGGTTCTCGCCGTGTTCCTGGGCGGCCGGATCATCGCCGGGGAACTCGACGAGCACACACTGGAGATCGCCTACACAGTACCCGGCGGCGCCCATCGCGTCTGGCTTGGGAAGCTCGCCGCCGCATGCCTCATACTGCTTGCCAGCCTGAGCCCGATGGCGATGCTCGTCTTCGCCTTCTTCACCGCGTTTCCGGTTGTCCAGACGCTCTACGGCGCGACACAGGGTGCCGTCTTCTGTCTGGCGCTGACCATGGGTTTCGCCACGCTGTTCCGCAGTGAGACCTCCGGCGCCCTGGCAACCATCGGGCTATTCGGCGTGGCCGTCCTTTTCAGCCTCCTATTCCCGTTTCTGCTCCGCATTTCGCCGTTCTGGAACCCGCTCACGGTGGAAGGAGTCGACGCCGAGCAGTTGCTCGCGATGGCCGTCCGGAATCGCATCGGCTACGCGCTCGTCATTGCCGCCATCGTCGCGCTCACTTTCGCCCGTGCGGAGCGCCGCGAGCAGATGCTCAGCGGCTGAGCCCGCTTCCCGCCCTTCCTCCGATCGGGCGGCTCATGCTCACAGCAAGGCAAGGACACGACCCTGGCCGGCTCGGACCGAAGTGGCCGAGACGAACGGAGCCGCGCCGATTCCGTCTTGGTCCATAGTTGGCTCGAGAGCCGCGGACAGCGGCCTCCACGACCTGGCTACCCCCAATCTTCTACAACCGAAAGGAACCCCTGGACATGACGAGATTCTCAGCTATTGCATCGATCGTTCTTGTATTGAGCGTCGGCGCTTCCTTCGCCGTCGCGCCTGACGCGCCGATGGCGGGCGGCACGTCGACCATCGGCCACGATGGCCTCGACCGGCTCCCGGCCACCGACCTGACGAGCGTGGTCGGAGGAGCGCGGAGCCACAGTTGCAGGACCGACTCGGTTGCCGGAGCGCTCCTTACGGCCGCCGGCGTGGCTCTTGGATCCCCCTTCTTGACCGCCGTCGGGATGCACCTGACCTTCCGGAGCATGACGATCTGCGTGTAGCCGGGCCGACCGACCCGCCGATACGGGCGACGCACGGCGGAGCGACGGCGTGATCACCCTTGTCCGTCCCTCCGCCGTTGCTGCTCGAGAGGCAACCTAAGTGGCGGCATGGCGAAAAGGTTCGTCCATGGCACAAACGTACCTATCTACCAGAGAAGAGACGCTATGGTAGCGTGATCTCACTATGGCAAAGACACTAGTCCAGACCTCGACATCAACGGTCGTCGACGCAGCAGGTCGGGTCGTCGTCCCGGCTCCGTTCCGGGCAGCGCTCGGGTTTCGGCCACGCCAGGAAGTCGTTTTCACACTTGACGGCTCCTCAATCAGGCTAACGACAGCCGAAGCAGCCTTGGATGCCGCGGTGGCGAGAGTCCAGTCTCTGGCCAAGAAGTACGGAGGCGGCGCCGGCGGCGAAGTCGACGCCTTCATCGCCGAGCGGCGAGCCGAGGCCCGGAGGGAGTGACGTGGCCCGCTCTCTCCTTGACGCATCGGCGCTTCTCGCGCTGGTCCAAGGCGAGGCGGGAGCGGAAGCCGTGCTGAACGCCCTATCGGACGGCGCTGCCATGTCCGCCGTGAATGCCGAAGAGGTAGCCGCACGGCTCCACCACCAGGGATGGTCGGAGCTGGACGTGGCGTTCTCACTTCGAGTTCTCGGAGTCGAGATCCTGCCCTTCGACTCGGAGACGGCCCTGGCGAGCGGCGCGCTCCGCCCGGCTACAGCCTTCGCCGGTCTCGGCCTGGGCGACCGTGCCTGCCTCGCCACGGCGGCGGCACAAGGCATACCTGCGCTCACTGGCGACCGCGCCTGGCTCGAACTGGAACTGCCGGGTATCGAAGTCCGCGCCATCCGCTGACGCAGGACGCTCGCCCGCGTCCGCAAAAGGCGGCGCAACGCGCTCAGCGGAGCGCGGAACCGATCAGAAGTCGCAGGTCAGACCCGGATACCGGAACGCGGCGCCCGGATCGAGCTGCTTCGGCTTGTCTGACGCCTCCACGGCACGGGCGCCGGAGAGCATCCCTTCCATCCCGTAGTTGCCCTCGTGGCAGGCGTACTCGAAGATCGCGTCTTCGGTGCGCTTCAGGGGGATCGAAGCGGTCCAGGGCCTGGTCCAGGTGCCCGGGTCGTTGACCGTGATCGCCCACTCCAGTGTTTCCGGCCCGGTGAGGGTGAAGCGCTCGGTGATTGTGAGCTGCTCCGAGGAGCCCATGAAGTCGTTCTTTTCCGAGTAGTTCGTGGTCTCGACGACCAGGGTGTCGCCGTCCCAGTGACCGCGGGAGGCGCCGTTCCACAGCCGCACGTCCTCGTCCAGTTGCGCCCTGCCGTCGAGCGGGATCACCCGCGCGTCGTGGATCATCTCCTGGTGAATCACGACGTGGTCCTCGCTCTGGAAGACCTGGTGGTAGCCGTTGTAGCCCGGGAAGATGAACGGAGCGCCGTAGCTGATGCACCGTTCGGGAATCGGGCGATCCAGCCACGAGTCGGCCGGGTGCTCCATCAGGTGCTTGACCCGCTGGCAGAGACGCTTCTTCGCCGGTTCGGTGAAGGGCGGAATCAGACCGTCCGGCGGATCGATGACCAGGGACGTACGGTTGGTCCAGTCCCGGTCCGCGATCCAGAACTGGTTGTAGTTGCCGGTCGTCGGGTCGTAGGACGTGGCCTTGGTGCGCGCGATCGCGGCGAGCACGAGTTGGTCGCCGAACAGGGCGTCAGCGCCCGGGTTGGTCGCCTCGGACGCTGCAGCCATCAACTGTTGCAGTTCCTCGTCCGTCAGGCGTTCCTTGCCGGCCCAGGCGGCCGGACGCTGCAGTGGCGTCGCGTTGTTGTTCGCCCACACGCCCTGAAGGTCCGGGTGCCCGTAGCCGGTGCGGGGCATCGTCCAGTCGGCGTCCGTGGCATTGTTGGCGTTGTTGGCGTTGTTGCCCACGGCGACCGCGCCGCCGGCAAAGGCGACAACCAGGAGTGCAACGACCGCGGCCACCGTCCAACCGACGTTCAAGCGTTCATGCGTTCTCATTGCCTGCCCTCCAACGACCGTGTTCCCTCGCGTGCCGTGATCATAGCTGCCGCGCAGGCAGCGCTCCGACCGGAACGCCGGTGCATCCCCGCGCCCGCTGACGGGCGCGGCGAGTAGTTCGCGGGTCGCGCGCCGATCGCGCCACCCCGGGGTCACCAGCCCCAGGCTTTCGCGTCCTCGTCCCAGAGCGCCCAGCACTCGGGCGCCAGGCCGGCGTCGAGCACCCAGATCGGCATGTCGGTGACCAGACCCTCCGGCCCGATCTCGACCGACACCGGGCGTCCGGCAACGCTCCAGCCCGACACGACGTGACCGACCACCTGGGCCCCTTCGCCCTCGCCAACATCCACCTCCAGCGAGTCGATGCGCACCCGCCACTCGAGGTGCTCACCCGAGCGGTCGCGGCGGGCGAAGTGGATTTCGTCGCCGTAGACCTTGAGGTCCTTCACGTGTTCGTCGGCCTCGATCTGGGCAACGAAGGACGCCCGCAGACTGTTCACGTCGGGTTCCGGCGCCGACTCGGCGCAGGCCAGGAACACTCCGGCCAGTGCGAGCACGCCGAGGCCGACCAACCGGGACCGTGCCGGGGCGCGGGCCGGGAGCGGCCCTCGAGCCCGCAGTGTCGTCTCAGACGTGGTATTCACGCCGCAACTCTAGCGCCTTAGCCACCGCGCCCCGGAACCGACGAGCCGATTCGAGCGATGACGACCTCCGATTCCCAAGTACAGCCACGCCGCAAGGCCGGGGTGTCCTTCATCCTCGCGGTGATCCTGCTCGACATGCTCGGGGTCGGCCTCATCATCCCGATCCTTCCCGAACTGATCGAGCAGTTCATGGGGGGCGACACGTCGTCCGCCGCCCGGATGCTGGGCGTCATCGCTTCCTGCTACGCGGTAGCGCAGTTCGTCTTCGCCCCGATTCTCGGCGCCCTCTCCGACCGTTTCGGACGCCGTCGCGTGTTGCTGCTGTCGATGTTCGGCCTCGGCGTCGACTATCTCATCATGGGCTTCGCCCCAACGGTTGCCTGGCTGTTCGTCGGTCGACTTGTCGCCGGCATGATGGGCGCCAGCATCACGACCGCGAACGCCTACATCGCCGACATCTCGACTCCCGAGACCCGGGCCCGGAACTACGGTCTGATCAACGTCGCCTTCGGAATCGGCTTCATGCTGGGCCCAAGCCTTGGCGGCCTCCTCGGCAGCGTCGATCTGCGATTGCCCTTCTTCGTCGCCGCCGGCCTCTGCCTACTCAACTCGATCTATGGCCTCTTCGTACTGCCCGAGTCGTTGGCGCCGGAGAACCGGAGCGCCTTCTCGCTCCGCAACGCGAACCCGGTATCCAGTCTCTCCAACCTGCGCGCCTATCCCCTGGTCGCCAGTCTGGCGGCCGCCTTCGTGCTCCTGGCACTGGCGCAGCGGGGTCTCGAAACGTGCTGGGTGCTCTACACCGGCTACCGCTACGGCTGGAACGAGATCCAGAACGGTCTCGCACTGACTGCGGTCGGCGTCTCGGCGGCCCTGGTCCAGGGACTCCTGGTGCGGCACGCCGTGGCATGGCTCGGTGAACGCAAAGCCGTGCTGATCGGTTTCGGCATCGGCACGCTGGCTTTCGCCGGCTACGGCCTCGCCTCTCGCGGGTGGATCCTCATCACGGTGATCGTGATCGGCTCGCTCGGCGGCATCGCCGGGCCGGCAGTGCAGGGCCTCATCGCCGGAACCGTGGCGCCGCACGACCAGGGCAAGGTCCAGGGCGCCCTGACCTCGCTCATGAGCCTGTCGTCGATCGCAGCGCCGCTGGTATTCACCGCGGGTCTGTTCAGCTACTTCACGTCGGACGCCGCGCCCTTCGAACTGCCAGGGGCGCCGCTTCTCGCCGGATCCATACTGATGGCGGTCGCCATGCTCATGCTGATCAGGACCTTTCGCGTTCATCCGGCGAACTAGGCACCGTCGCCATCCCTGCGGCCCGCGCCGGATGCGGGCGAGACGCCCGCGTTCCCAGGAACCGACCGCTTCGCCCCCGATGCGAACGAGGCCGTGGACTAGAATCGACCCCCAAGGAGGCCTACCTGATGCCGTTCGACAACACCTCGCTTCCGATGCGGCTGTTCACCGCTTCGCACGAGCGTTCCTGGAACCCAGCCGACATCGACTTCTCTCAGGAGCGCTCCGACTGGCTGTCGCTCAACGACGCCGAACGCCAACTGCTGCTGCGGATCGTGTCCGGCTTCCGGGTCGGTGAGCGCGGCGTGACCCACGAACTCGCGCCACTCCAGTTCCGCCTCCGCCAGCAGGGCCGGCTCGAAGAGGAGATGTTCGTCACCGCCCAGATGTACGAGGAAGCCCGCCACGTCCAGTTCTTCGAGACCTGGCTGATCGAGACGCTGCCGGGTCGGTTCGGCGTCGACATTCCGTACCCGGATCTCCACGGCGACATGTTCTCGACGCGGCTGCCGGAGGCGATGCGGGCGCTGTTTACGGACGACAGCCCCGAGGCGATGCTGAACGCGCTCATGCTCTACCATTTCTACGTCGAGGGTGTGGGCGCCGAGGCCGGCTACCCGTTGTACTACTCGATCTTCGAGCGCACTGGCCGCTTTTCGGGGCTCGAGCGCGGCATCCGGTTGATCCAACGCGACGAGGCCCGCCACATCGCCTTCGGCGTCTACGTCCTGCAGCGCCTGCTCGCTGAGCATCCCCACCTCGTCGACCTGTTCGAGCAACAGGTCGAGGCCATGCGTCCGTTCGCCGAAGACGGCCCGAACCAGACCTTCGCCGGCTTCGAGCCGGGCAACGCGCCCTTCGGCCTCGAGTACGACGGCTACCGGCAGCTCTACATCGACAAGCTCGAAGAGATGCGGCAGAGCGTCTACGACCGCCGGTTGGCGGCGGCGGTCTAGCTGAAGTGACGAAGCCCTGCCTACTGAGAATGCGGGTCAGCGGCGTCAGGCCGGCGCTGCGCGCCGGATGCGGGCAAAATGCCCGCGTTCCCAGGGGGCGGAAGCGGCACGTGATGCCGCGGAGCTTCCTGGTAGCGATCGGCGCCCTGCTCCTTGCCGCCGTCCCCTTGGCCGCCCAACCCCGGGCGAACCACGTCGTCCTCGTCTCCGTCGACGGCTTCCGTCCCGACTTCTACGTTCCAGGTTCCTCCTGGCCGGCCCCCAACATGCAGCAGATGGCGCGCGACGGCGCCCACGCCGAGGGAGTCCGCGGCGTCTTCCCCTCGGTCACCTATCCCTCGCACACGACGATCGTCACCGGTGCACTACCCGCCCGCCACGGCGTCTACTACAACAGGCCCTTTGAACCCGCCGGCCAGACCGGCCACTGGTACTGGCACGAATCGGCAATCCAGGTTCCCACCCTCTGGGACGCGGTCCGAGCCGCCGGCAGCCAGACCGCGGCGATCTCCTGGCCGGTAACAGTCGGCGCACCGATCGACCTCCTCGTCCCCGAGGTCTACTCCCTCGACCCCAACGTCGACCGCCTGCTGCCGATGCGCGAGGGCGCCACGCCGGGTCTGTGGCAGGAATTGGAGCGGGAGGCCACGGGGCGCCTCAACCTGCGTAACTACTCCTCCAACTACATCACCCGTGACGACACGACCGGAGTCATAGCAGCGTACATCCTGGAAACACACCGGCCGGCTCTAATGGCGCTGCACCTGATCACCACCGATTCCGCCCAGCACGCACACGGCCGGGAGTCGGATCGCGCCAGGCGCGCCGTCGCCGCCGCCGACCGGGCGATCGGAGCGATCCGCGACGCCGCCGAACGCGCCGGGATCCTCGAGCGCACCGCTTTCGTGATCACCGGCGACCACGGCTTCGTCGACCTTCACACCCAGGTCATGCCAAACGTCTGGCTAGCCGAAGCCGGCCTCCACGGCACCGAGCCCGACCGCGGCGAGTGGCGCGCCACCTTCCACGCCACGAGCGGCGCCGCGTTCCTGCACCTGCGGGACGCCGACGACCGAGACGCTGAAGCAGCGGTGCGCAAGCTCCTCGTCGACCTGCCGGCGTCCGTTCGCCGCCTCTTCCGCGTCGTCGAACGCGATGAACTCGATGCCATCGGCGCCGCCCCGAACGCCCCCTTCGCCCTCACTGGCACGCTCGGCGTCCGCTTCGGTTCCGACGCCTCAGGCGACCCCGTAAGGCCCACCGACGGCGGCACCCACGGCTTCTTCCCCACCGACTTCCCGGAGATCCTCACCGGCTTCGTCGGCTGGGGCGCCGGCTTCGAGCGGGGCCGCACAGTCCACCGCATGGGTCTTACCGACATCGCGGACCTGATCGCCCTGCTGCTGGGCGTCGACTTCGAGAGCCCGGACGGTGCGCCGCCGTTGGGGGTGTTGACGCCAGACACCCAATAGCGTCGACTATCAGGAGCAAAGAACTGGATTCGCCTCAGACCACATGGCGCAGAACAGACTCTGGACTGCGGGTTAGTAGGATCGGCCGCTCGCCCAATCCATCCCGGCCCGGTTCTCGCCGCCCTCTGGGAACCAACAGCTTCGCTCAATGCAGCCTTGCCCAGATCAGCTTCCTTGAACTCCTATACGGCCAAGTTCAGTACGTCGTTCCTCGCTGGCAACGCAGCAGATCTTCGAGAGCCTGAACGCCACGGGCCGGCCACTCACCGAGAGCGAGAAGGTGAAGAACTGGCTGCTAATGGGTCTTCACGACGCTGAACAGCAGGACCTCCACGACAACTACTGGCTGGTGATGGAGAGCGCGCTCGGCGCCGAGCATGACAGTCAACCCACGGACGTCTTCCTTCGAGACCTCCTTCGCTGCGAAGTGGCCAACCTCAGCCGCTTGAGCCGGCTTCGCGGTCCGCTGCAACAAACAGTGCCAGCTCAGCGAGAAGGCTCGGGATGTCGTTCCGGGCAGTTCGCCATACCAGGTTCATGTCGATGTCGTCGTAGACGTGGACCATCCGGTTGCGCATTCCTCGGATCTCACGCCACGGCATACTCGGCCGTGCGTCGCGGAAGGAGGCCGACAGGCGACCGGACGCTTCTCCTATAACCAGAAGGCGACGGGATCACCGAATCCTGCAACTGTTCGTTCTCGATGAACTCCTCTCGCGAGACGCCGAAGATGTAGCCGCCGATCGATCTGGCTGACTCCACGATGTCCGCAACGGCCGCGAGATCACGATTCATACATCGTCTTCACCGACCCGAGGATCGCCTCCCGTCGAAAGCGATTCTTGCTTCGTTCCACAGCCCACCAGCTCAGAAGGTCGACTTCACGCCCCAGAATCGACTCCAGTTCGTGCTCCATCCGCTCCAGGTCGAGTAGAGAATGTCGAGCCGCCTCGCTGAATCGGGCCAGGACGTCTACGTCGCTGGCGGCACCGAAGTCGGAACGAAGGGCCGAACCGAATACGCCGAGCCTGGTGATCTGCCAGCGGCCGCAGAAGGAAGCGATGTCCTCAGAAGGCCATTCGACGTTGCCGTGCAGAGAAGTCCTCGCGTTTCGGACTCCCGCTGCCGATTGTGATGCCGACGGCATGACGTACTCCGGTCTCTCGTTCAGGACACACGCGCCCTTGCCGCGCGACTCTCGGCAGGGCACCATCATCCCAACAACGCGAGTGCGCGCGCAGAGCCTACGCCGTGAGCCCCCGATACACCTTCGGCAACTGGCTCGGCAGGGCCGCAATGTCGTCGATCACGAGGTAGCGGCGCTCGGGGCACATCTCGCGCAGGTAATCGTGGCCGGCGGGGTCGACGGTGATGCAGAAGGTCGAGATGCCCTGACGCTCCGTCTCGCGCAGGGCGACCATCGTGTCGCGGATGCCGTAGACACGGGAGGCGCGGTCGCTGCCGTAGTCGAAGTCCTGAGGGTAGCCGTCGGAGAGGATGAGCAGCACCTTGACCCTCGCCTCGCGCTCGGCGAGCTTCACTGCCGCGTGGCGGATCGCCGGCCCCATCCGGGTGCTGCGCTTCGGTTCCATCGCGGCAATCCGCCCTTCTGCTTCCCGGTTGAGGTCATCGTCGAACTCCTTGGCGACGAAGAACTCGACCTCCTTGCGGCCGAAGCCGGAGAAGCCGTAGATCGCGTAGTCGTCGCCCAGGGTCTCGAGCGCGTCGGCCATCAGAACGAGTGACTCCTTCTCGATGTCGATCACCCGGCGGCCGGGGGGATGCCGCTGGAGGTTGTCGGGCCAGTCGAAGTCGTCGAAGACGCCGACGTACTCGGGTTCCGGCGTCTTGCCCGACGGTCGTTCCGGCTCGTCTACCGGCGCCTCGGCGTCGGTCGAGGCGCTCATGTCGAGCAGGAAAGCCGCCGCCACGTCGCGGTGCTGGCGACGGCGGCTCATGTAGACGGCGCCGTCCGGCGGCCGGCCGGCGCGGCGGTCGACGTGCGTCTCCACCACCCGGTCGAGGTCGAGTTCCTCGCCTTCGATCAGCCGCCGCACGCGCCGGAACTCCTCCGGCTTGAGCAACTCGAACTGGCGTCGCACGCGCCGCAGCAGGTCGGCATGGTGGCGTCTCGTCTCGTCGACAAATCGGTGACCCGAGACCGCGGTGTCGCCGACGCCGTCGGTGGATGGCGGTTCGATCGTCTTCTCCCGCAGATGGCACCAGCGGCGCCGGTAGCCGGCGAGTTCGTGGTCCCATTCGTCGTAGTAGTGGACCTGCTCGCGGTCACGGTTCAGGCCCGCCGCCTCGAGCTCGCGTTCGAGCCGCTTCGACAGTTCTTCCAGGCGGGCGGCCAGCTCTTCGGGGTCGAGCTCGATCAACTCGGCGTCCGCGTCGCCGGCCTCTGCCTCGATCGCCCCGGTGACGTCCAGTTCGGTGAGCGGCAGTCCGGCCGTGCCCGAGAGATCGCCGTCCTGGAGGCTGAGCACACCGAGCTCGCCGACCTGCAACTGGTCCATCAGGCCCGAGGCGACCGGGCCCGGCGCCACGTCGTCCCGCAACTCGACCTCCCCGGCAAGTTCGGCCCACTCGCTTCGCAGCTCGACCCGCTCCGGCGCGGGGTCGCCGTGATGGGCCGGCGCGGGCATTTCCAGCGACTGCGGGACCGGGTCCGCGTCGGGCTCAGGATCGCGACCTTCCGCGCCGGCAGCGTCGGCCGGTACGCCGCCGTAGACCAGGAGGCCGCCCGAGCGCAGGGCGGCAAACGCCGAATACAAAGAGTGCACCGCGCGCCGGGTGTCCTCGACGGTGGCGCCGGGCTGGAGCAGGGACGCGGCTGGTTCGGGCAGGTGGGTTCCTTGCCGGCTACCGGATGCGGGCAGGATGCCCGCGTTCCCAGGATCGGATGCGGGCAAGATGCCCGCCTTTTCGGGGACGGATGCGGACGGCGTCAGGAGAGACCGCTGCTCAACCAGCAATACCCGGGCGAGGTCGGAGAGGGCCGTTTCCCGAGGCCGACGGCGCTGCCAACGTTTCGCGCCGGCCTCCGGCAAAGACTCCAGCGCAGCGTCGATCAGCCGCAGCAGATCCCGGCGAACGCCTCGAAATGCCCGAGCCAGAGCGGCGTCGATGCGCGCCCCTTCGAGTCGCGCAAACAGCGCCCGGGCGAGGCCTGGCTCCTCGAAGCCGGCGAAGAAGTCGGCAAAGCGGACCGGGCCGCGGCGGTAGGTGCCGAACAGGACGCCGCCCAACTGGTGCAGCACCGCCATCCGGTAGACCATGAAGTTCCCGTAGCGGTCGGGAAAGCGCGCGATCCGCTCCGGCAGGTAGAAGGCCGCGCCGTCGGTCGTCGGGCGGCCCGCGGCGGCGACGCCTTCGAGGTCGACGTGGCCGGCGCGCGACCGGTCGCCGGTCGACAGATCGGCGAGCGGCCGGACCTCGGCCGGACGCGCCAGCATCGCCTCGACGTAGATCTCGAGGATGCGCCCGATGTCGTCGAGTGCGACCGCTGTCACGGGAGCAGTTTGGACCATTCCAGATGCGGGCAAGATGCCCGCGTTCCCGGGTTTCGCTCGGGACGCGGAAGGGTCAAGGCAGGAGAGTCGACGCCACCTCAGCCACCGCGCGCTGGACTTCGTCGTCGTCGGTGATCGCCCGGCAGATCGCGGCGACGCACGCCTCGCGCACACTGATGCCGCCCGCGATCAACTGCGCCGTGTAGATCAGCAGCCGCGTACTGACGCCCTCGTCGAAACCGCGGTGATGCAGGTTGCGAATGCGCTTCCCGAGTTCGGCCAGGTCACGCGCCAGCGTCACGTCGACGTCCGCCTCGTGGGCGATGATCTCGGCTTCGATCTGCGGCGGCGGGTAATCGAACTCGAGCGCGACGAATCGCTGGCGCGTGCTGGGCTTCAGATCCTTGGCGACGCTCTGGTAGCCCGGGTTGTACGACAGGACGAGCAGGAAATCGGGGTGCGCCGGCAGGATCTCGCCCCGCTTCTCGATCGGCAGGATGCGCCGGTGGTCCGTCAGCGCGTGGATCAGCACCGTCGTGTCCTTGCGCGCTTCGACGATCTCGTCGAGGTAGCAGATCGACCCGTCGCGCACCGCCCGCGTCAGCGGGCCGTCCATCCACACCGTGTCGTCGCCCTCGAGCAGGTAGCGGCCCACCAGGTCCGTAGCGGTCAGATCCTCGTGGCAGGCGACCGTCACCAGAGGCTGTTCGATGCCGGCTCGCGTGCCGGCCTCGTCGCCCCGGTAGAGGCGGTGCATCATGTGTTCCAGGAACCGGGTCTTGCCGCAACCGGTCGGCCCCTTGAGCAGCACCGGCAGCCGTGCCCGGTAGGCGGCCAGGAACAGCTCGACCTCGTTGCCGACCGGCAGGTAGAACGGCGCCTCCAAGGCGGGCGCCCTCGTCGCCGCTTCCAAGAGTTGGGTCACAGGCAGCGAACCGGTCTGATCAGCTCTGGTCGATCGCGCGGGCGAGAGCGAAGTCCTTCTCGGTCACGCCGCCCGCCGAGTGGGTGCTCAAGGTGAGCCGGACCCGGTTGTACCGGATGTCGATGTCGGGATGGTGATTCGCCGCTTCAGCCAATTCGGCAACGAAGTCCACGAAGCGCACCGCCGCGGGGAACGTTGGAAACTGGTAGTCCCGCGCGATCGAAGGCACGTCCAGGTCGGCCTCCCAGCCGCTCAGCTCACCGCAAGAAGCCCGCACCTCGTCTGCTGTCATCGCCATCGCCAGTACCTCCGACGCGCGACCCTAGCAGTCCGCTGCAAGCGCGGCAGTGTTACTGTCGGCGGCCATGAAATTCGGCATCTTCTACGAGCACCAGTTGCCCAAGCCTTGGGGACCGGACTCGGAGCACCGGCTGCTCCAGAACTCGCTGGAGCAAATCGAACTCGCGGACCGGCTCGGCTACGACTACGCCTGGGAGGTGGAGCACCACTTCCTGGAGGAGTACTCGCACAGTTCGGCGCCCGAGGTCTTCCTCGCCGCGGCGTCGCAGCGCACGAAGAACATCCGCCTCGGCCACGGCATCGTCCAGTTGACCACGAACCACCCGGCCCGCGTTGCGGAACGGGTCTCGACCCTCGATCTGGTCTCGAACGGCCGCGTCGAACTGGGGCTCGGCGAGGGCTCCAGCGTCACCGAACTGCACCCCTTCGGCCGCAGCTTCCGCGACAAGCGGATCGTGTGGGAGGAGGCCGTCCAGGCCTGCCTGCCGATGTTCTGGAACGAGGGCTGGGAGTTTCACGGCCACTACTTCGACTTCCCGCTGCGCAACGTGATTCCGAAGCCCCTGCAGCGGCCCCACCCGCCGCTCTGGGTCGCCTGCTCGCAACTCGAAACGATCCGCTACGCCGCCCACCGCGGCATGGGCGCGCTGTGTTTCAAGTTCGTCGACCTCGACTCCGCCCGCGCCTGGGTCAACGCGTACTACAACACCTTCGTCGGCGATCAGCAGAAGCTCTGCGACTACCAGACGAACCCGAACCTTGCCGTGGTTGGCGGCTTCATGTGCGCGCCCACCGACGAGGAGGCGCAGCAGAAGGCCGACGGCTGGACGTTCTTCCAGTTCGCCCTGCAGCTCTACAACAAGGAAGGGCCGTTCGAGCCGGGGTCGAACAACTTCTGGGAGCGCTACCAGGAGTGGAAGCAGACGCCCGAAGGCCGCAGACGCTCCGGCAGCGAGCTGATCGGCTCACCGGAGACGATCCGCGAGCGCCTGCTGGAACTCGAGCGGGCCCACGTCGATCAGGTCATCCTGCTCAACCAGGCCGGCAAGAACACCCACGAGGACATCATGAGCAGCCTGGAGCTGTTCGCGCGCGAGGTGATGCCCGAGTTCCAGGCTCGGGAAGACGAACAGAAGGAATGGAAGCAGGCAGTCCTCGCCGGTGAGCAGAGCCTCGACGCGATCGACACGGATCCCTTCAACGTGACCGCTCGCCTGAAGCCCACCCTGCCGCCGTCGGAAGAGGCCGTGGCCGCCGCGCGGAAGTGGGCAAGCTAGCTTTTCGGCGCAACCGAGCAGCAGCTTCTACGTAGTCAGGTAGGAAACCAACACACATCCTCCAGGAGACCATTCATGTCGCTACCCCTCCTCCGCCGCCGAGCGGCGTTCGCCTTCTTCTGCTGCGCCCTCCTTGTGGGCGCATCACTCACTTCGGCGCCGCTGTTCGCCGACGACCACGAGCTGCCATCGCCCGAGAAGATCGTGGCTCGCTTCATCGATGCGATCGGCGGCGAGGACGCGCAGCGCGCGCACAGCTCCGCAACCATCAAGGGCGACTTCGAGATGCCGGCGATGGGTATGTCCGGCGAGACGACGATCTACACAATGGCGCCCGATAAGTACTTCGAGTCGACCAACATCGCCGGTTTCGGCGAGACCGTTGAGGCCTACAACGGCGAGATCGGATGGGCCGACGATCCAATGCAGGGCACACGCCTCCTGGATGGCCAGATGCTGAAGGACGCCGCGCGCGACGCGCGGTTCTACGCCGAGTTGGAGTACGGCGAGATCTACCCCGAGCAGACGACAGTAGGAGAGACCGATTGGAACGGTCAGGCCGCCTACCAGGTCGATCTGGTCGACGATGACGGTAACGACTCCTCGCATTACTTCGCCAAGGACACCGGCCTCCTGATCGGCATCGAGACGACACGGACGAGTGATGAAATGGGCACTGCCGATATCACCATCAGCTTGAGCGACTACAAGGAGTTCGGCGGTGTGATGGCCCCGACCCGGGTGGTCATCGGTTTCATGGGCATCGAGATGACACAGACGATCGAGTCAGTGACCTACGACGACGTGGACCCCAGCGCGTTCGAGCCCTCCGACTCGATCAAGGCGCTGCTGCCGGAGTAGCGGCTCGGCTGGCTCCGACCATCGACTCCCCCGGCGCGGCCGCCTTCGCGCGGCTGCGGCGCTGCTGTTCGCCGCGGCGGCGCTGACCGCGGCATCCGTGGCGCCCGTTGAAGCTCAGGGCAGCCGCCGGCCCCAGGCCCGGCTGCCCGGCTTCTACACGCAGTGGCTCGCCGAGGTCGAGCCGCTCCTCGACGACCGCGAGCGCCGGGCCTTCGAACAACTCGAAGGCCCGGGCGCGCGCGAACGCTTCCTGCGCGCCTTCTGGGCGGCGCGTCCACCCCGTCTGCTCGAACGCTGGCAGGAGAACCGGGAGGCCCGCGACCAGCTCCGCGAACGGTCGCCCGCAATGGAGCGCGCCGTGCTGCTGGCCGGCAAGCCGGCCGACCGGCAGGCGGTCGAACCGTGCGAATCGTCCCTGCGCCGGATCGAGATCTGGACCTACGACCGCTGGCGGCTCCAGCACCAGCTCGGCCGGCCCCCAGCGGCACGCGATAGCGACCTGGTCCTGGTCTTCGTGCAGCAGATCAGCTTCGATCCCCGGTCGATGACCTTGTGGTCGCAGGAGTCCGGCGTGGATCTCACCTTCGCCCCCAAAGCGTCGGACAGGTCGGGTGACGACGCCACACCTCCCCCGCCAGTCGACGCGCTCCAGGTACTGGAGCAGGCAGAACGCCGCCGCTGCCTGACCGCGAACGAACGCGCCCGGCTGCAGCGCCGGCTTGAACGCGCGGCAGGCTGGCGGCGGTTCATCGAGCGGCTGGGCTGGACAGGCGAATCGACCGGGGCCGAGGACCGGACCTCGACCTGGGTCGACGACTTCCTCCGCGTGGAGGCCGTCCTCGATCCCGCCGCCATGGCCCTGAGCGGCGTCTCGCTGGAGTTCGATGCGCTCGGCAGCGAGAACCGGCGCACGACGATGCGTGGCCGGCTGCTGTTGCCAGCCCTTCACCTGAACGAACTCGGCGCCGGCCAGATCCTCGACCGGGTGACGATCACGGGCGATGTCTTCCTCGGCAACCGGCTCGCCGACGCCTTCGTCGTCACCCATCACATCAGCGGCGGCATTCCGGTCGACACAACGGACAGCGGTGGTCCCGCACCGGGCGTCACACTCGACTTCTACCGTCGCCTGCCTCCCGGCGCCTACCGCATCGAGATCCGCGCCGAGGACGACCTCGGGCGCGGCCTCATGCGGAGCACCAACACGGTCGAAGTTCCCGAGCTGGAGACGGCGCCCGACATCCCGGATCTCCACCTACTCAGCCGCCGCGAGACCATCGTCCTCAACCAGTTGCCGAGCGTCGAACTGCTGGCGCCGGAGGGACGGGTGCTGGGCGCCACGTTTCCCGCTCGCGCCGTCGCCAGCCCGGGCATCGCGGAGGTCGTCTTCCTGCGCGACGGCGCGGCCGCGGCCAGGGTCAGTGAACCGCCCTTCGTTCACGCCATTGATCTGCCGCAGCAGCACCACCGGGTCGAGGTGCGCGGACACGACCGCGATGGGCGGCTCGTGGCACGGCACGGCCTCGATGTCGAACGGGAAGAGCGCCCGTTCGCGATCGCCCTGGAACGTCCTGACCCGGCCGATCTGGAGCAGGCGCTCGACCTCCCGGTCCGTGTCGACGTGCCGTCCGGACGTGAACTCGATCGCGTGGACTGCTTCCTGGGCGCAAACTTGCTCGAACGGATGACCGCGCCACCCTTCCGCTGCCGGGTTCCGGCCGGGCAGCGGCTACCCCTCAGCTTCGTTCGCGCCGCAGCCGCACTCCGCTCCGGCGAGCAGGTCGAGGATCTCGCATTCCTGGGCGCCGGGGCGCCCGAGCAGATCGATGTACGCCTGGTCGATCTCCTCGTCTCGGTCGGCGGCCGGCAGACCGGCCCGGCGACGGACCTCGGACCGGGGGACTTCCGGGTCCTTCACCAAGGCATCGAGGCGCCGGTCCATGACTTCCGCAGCCTCGCCGACCGGCCGATGAACGTTGCCCTGCTAATGGACGTCTCGAGCTCGCTGGGACGCAGCGTACGGGTTGCCGCCACCAGCGCGCAGCGCTTCTTCGAACGGGTCCTGACCGAGCGCGACGCCGCCAGCCTCCTCGTCTTCAACCACGATCTCGAACGGCTGACGCCGTTCACCGGGGACACGCGCCTGCTCCGGTATGCGGCTGACGGCCTGCGCGCCTGGGGCTCGACCCGTCTGTACGACGGCATCGCCTACGCGGTCTCCTCCTTTGCGGGACGGCCGGACCGGCGCGCCCTCGTCATACTGAGCGACGGCGCGGACACGGACAGCAACCTCGACTTCGAGCGCGTGCTTGCACAGGTCGAACTGGCTGGCGTCGCGACCTACCCGATCGCGCTGCGCGTAACCGACCAGGGGACGATCGATGCTCTCCGGACGCTCGCCGACCGCACCGGAGGCCAGTACCACATCGCCGAATCGGTGGACGACCTCGACCGCATCTACCGCGAGATTGCGCGCGCCCTTCGCTCGCAGTACCTGATCGCCTTCGAGCCGCCGGCCGGCGCGGCGGCCGGCCCGGATGGGCTCAGGGACATCCGGGTCGAGGTCTTGCGTCCAGGGCTCGTGGCGACGGGCGTGCGGAGCCGGGGCCGGTAGGGTTCTTCGACGGATGCGGCTCCCGCCACCAGGGTTCTCCAGGGCTTCGCTGCGGGCAGGCTGCCCGCGTTGTCAGGCCCGCATAGACTGACCGCCATGCAGCGGACGCAGGGGCCGATGGGGGCGATCGAGCGCGCCGTGCTGCGGCCCTGCCGCGAAGCGAAGGGGAACGCGGGCTTCTGGCTCTTCCTGGGCCAGCTCGTGACCACCTTCGGGATTGCGCTCTCGAACTTCCTGCTGGTCTTCACGCTGATCTGGAGCGCCTTCCGGCGGCGCCGGCTCTTCCGGGCGGCCGGAGATGAAGAACGGCGCCGACGGCGGCGGCTCCTCTACCCCCTGGCCGCCTACGCCCTCTGCTACGCCCTCTCCGCGGTCTTCTCCTACGACCCGGCGACCAGTCTTGTGAAGCTGTCCGCGCTCCACTCCGCCCTGATTCTGCCGCTGGCGCTGCTTCTGGTGCGCGGGGAACGCCAGGTGCGTCTCGTCACAGGCGCCGTCATTGGTATTTCGGCGGTCCTGGCCGTCTACGGTGTGGCGCAGTTCGTCTTCACCGACTACGGCCCGCTGCACCAGCGGATTCCGGGGCCCTTCTCGCACAACATGACCTTCTCCGGCGTGCTCCTGCTCGGTCTGGCGCTGATCGCCGGGCGTGTCGCGAGCAGCCACGGCTGGCGCCGGCAGGTGAACTGGTTCGTGCTGGCGGTCGTCGGCGCCGCACTCGTTCTGACCCTCACCCGGAGCGCCTGGCTCGGCGCCTTCGCCGTCGCCACCGCTGCTTTCGCTCTGCAGCGCCGGCGCGTTCTTCTGGGCTACGGCGCCGCCCTGGTGCTGGCGGCCGTTTCGCTGGCCGCGGTTGCGCCCACCCTCTGGCCGACCTACTGGCAACGCGCCACGTCCATGATCGATGTCCGCAACCCGTCGAACTACGACCGGCTCTGCATGCTGTGGGCCGGCGGCCAGATGATCGCCGACCGGCCGTTGACCGGGATCGGCCCGGGCATGGTGCGCGAGTGGTACCCGGTCTATCGCCATCCAACCTCGATGCGCGCGCGGGAGAAGCACCTGCACAACACGTTCGTCCACATGGCCGCAAGCCGCGGCATCCCGTCGCTGCTCTGCTACCTGTGGCTGATGGGCGCGGCGGCGGCCCTGGCGATCGCCGGCTATCGCGGCGAGGGCGGGCGAGCCGGACCCCGGGCGGACCTCTACCTGGGTGTTCTCTTCGCCCTGCTGGCCCTCAACGTCGCGGGCCTGTTCGAGGCGAACTGGCGCGATACGGAGATCCAGCGCTGGGTGCTGTTCCTGCTTGCGCTTCCCGTGTGTCTGGGAGACGGGAAGGAAGGAGCGGCCCCATGACGACGACGATGCGCGCCGGCGTCTACCTGGAACCGGGAAGAGTGGCGCTGGTCGAACGGCCGTTGCCGGAACCCGGCCCCGGCGAGGTCAGAGTCCGCGTAACCGCCTGCGGGCTCTGCGGCACGGACCTGCATCTCGTTCACAGCCCGCAGCCGATCGTCGCGCCGGGTTCGACCATGGGGCATGAAATGGCCGGCGTCGTCGACGCCCTGGGCCCGGGAGTCGACGGCCTCGGCCACGGCGAGCCGGTCGTCGTCGAGCCGCTCGCGTCGTGCGGCCACTGCGGTCCGTGCCGCGAGGGCCGGGACTCCATCTGCCGCGACCTGGAGCTCTACGGCCTCCGCCGCCCCGGCGGCTTCGCCGACGCCGTGGTCGTGCCGGCACACCGCCTGTACCGGGTTCCGGAGACTCTCCCGCCGGCTCTCGCCGCACTCGCCGAACCCTTCGCGGTGGCCGTCCACGGTCTGCGTCTGGCCGGCTTCGACGGCCGCAGGCCGCCCGAACGGCTGCTGATCCTCGGCGCCGGCGCGATCGGTCTGGCGGTCGCCGCGGTCGCGCGCGCCTGGGGGTTCGACGACATCAGGGTCACCGCCCGCTACGAGCACCAGGCGCGCCTGGCGAAGCGGCTCGGCGTCCACGAGTCGCTCGACGCCGGGACGACGGGCGATCTGGCTGGTTTCGACGCCGATCTGGTCGTCGAGACAGTCGGCGGCACCGCGGACACGATGGGGGCGGCCGCTGCCGCGCTAGCGCCGGGCGGCAGCATCAGCGTCCTCGGCGTCTTCCTCGGCCCCCTGACCCTCGATCCCCTAGCGCTGCTGGGCAAGGAAGCCCGCCTTCAATGGTCCAACTGCTACTCGCGCCGCCCCGGCGAGGCGGACTTCGAGGAGGCCGTGCGCATCCTGACCGCCGCCGGAAGCGACTACACCGGCCTGCTGACCCACGAGGTGCCGCTGGACGACATCGGGCGCGCCTTCGAGATCGCCGGCGACAAACGCTCCGGCGCGGTCAAGGTCTCGGTGATCCCGTAGACCCGGCTAGATCTCCGGCCAGTGCGGGTGCCAGGGGCGAGCCCGCTCGAACACGCGCGCGGCCTGGAGCACAAGGTCGTCGCGGTGGCGGGGCCCCACGATGTGCAGGCCCACCGGCAGACCGGCGTCGGACAAACCGGCCCGCACCGTGGCGGCGGGATGACCCGACATGTTGAACGGAATCGTGAACGCGGCAACGCCCGCCGGAACCTGTTCCCTGCCATCGGTGTGGGTCGGGAAAGGACCGCGGGCGAGCGGCGGATCGTACGGCACGGTCGGGGTCACGAGCAGATCGAACCGGTCGAACACCGCGCCGCACCACTGGTTCAGCCGACCGCGCTCACGGGCGCCCTCACCGAACGACTCGGGCGTGACCTGCCACGAGCGCTCAAGCGCGTCGGCAAAGGAGTGCGTCATGTCGTGGCGCTGGTTGCGCAGCGCCTCGTGCAGTTGACCGGCGAGGAAGAAGTTGCCGAGCGCGCCCCAGGCCGCGGTCAGCATCGGCGGACCGCCGGGAACGTGCTCTTCCAGGAGCTCGACCGGGAAACCCGCCTCCTCGAACGCTGCCACCCCTTGCGCCGCGACGCGACCGACGTCCGACTGGACCCGGGCGTAGCCGAGGTCCGGCGACCAGGCGATCCGCGTGGAGGCCGGCAGACCGGAGTCGAACACCTCGCGGTAGCTGAGACCCGGCGCCGGCAACGAGCCGGGGTCGCACGGCGAGGGGCCGGCGACGAGGTCGAGGAACAGCGCGGCGTCGGCCACGGTCCGGGTCAAGGGACCATAGACCGCGGTGCTCCCGTAGTCCCATGCCCGCATCGGTCCCCGAGGCACCCTGCCCTGGCTCGGCTTGAGGCCGAAGGCGCCCGTGAAGCTGGCCGGGATGCGGATCGAGCCACCGCCGTCCGACGACGTGACCAGGGGCAGCACGCCGCCCGCGAGCACCGCCGCCGATCCGCCGCTCGAACCGCCGGGGGTTCGTTCCAGGTCCCACGGCGATCGGCTCACACCGAAGAGCGGGTTCTTCGTGATCGCGGTGAACCCGAACTCGGGCGTGTTCGTCTTGCCGACGACGATCGCTCCCGCGGCCCGCAACCGCGCCACCTGAGTGGAGTCGCTCGCCGCCACGTTGTCCCGGAACACCCGCGAGCCCATGCTGGTGACCATGCCCGCCACGTCCTCAAGATCCTTGACCCCGAGCGGCGCCCCTTCGAGCGGTCCGGCCTCGCCGGCGGCCCGCCGGCGATCGGCGGCCTCGGCATCGGCAAGCAGATCTTCGCGCGGTCTCGTGCTGACCACCGCGTTCAGGCGCAAGTGGGTCGCTTCGATCCGGTCGAGCGTAGCGCCCATCAGCTCGACGCAGGAGCATTCTCCGGCGTCGAGCTGGTCGAGCAGTTCGGTCAGGCTGAGACGTTCAAAGGGCATCCGGGTGAGGTCCTTTCATCGCGTTGAGGGCCGCGACTCTACATCCCGTGGGGCGCGATCCGCGCCACACGTGAACCAGTCCGTGCGCCCGTCATCGGGCGCACGGACGGCACCCCTGCCGGAGCCCCTCCGCGCATGCGGGCGAAACGCCCAGGGCCTACTGGGGAAGGCCGGGGAACGCGGAGCAGTCCACCGCTTCCCCGTTTACCGTGCAGGCGCAGTCACCGTCGTCGCACTCGACGTTCACTTCGCACTCGCCCGAGTCGCCGCAGGCCGAGGCCGCGAACTCGAAGGAGTTCGCGTTGTCGATGTCGACCGTGCAGTCTTCGCCGTCCTCGCAGTCGACCTTGACCTCGATCACCCGGGCTTCATGCTGGCCGTCCCCGGCGCCAGACACCGCGCTGGCCATCGCGACCTGCCGCTCGCGCTCTTCGAGGGCGGCGCTGATCTTCTCCATCCGGCCGTCACGCCAGACCTCGAGGACCACCGTGTCGCCGTCACCATGGCCGCCGATCGCACGCGCCAGCGCCGACGCGGAGCCCATCGGTTCGCCGTCCACCGCGGTGACGATGTCGCCGACCTCCACACCGGCGCGGAAGGCCGGGCTGCCGTCGACCACCTTGCCGACCAGGACGCCCGCGTCGTCGGGAACACCGAAGTGAGTGCGGAGCTCCGCGGTCAGATCGGAGAGCTGCACGCCGAGAAAGGCGCCGCCGCCATGAGCCGCATGCAGGCTCCGACCGCCCTCCGCGACCCGCTGCATGACCCGGTGCATGCGGCGCTTGATCGAGTTGCCCTCTTCGCCGTCCCCGTCCTCATCCTCGATCAGGATCACGTCGTGGCCGCTGCCCTTCAGAATGCGGACATTGTCCTCCGACACCCATTCCGTATCGTCGCCATGAAGAATCCGGACCTCGCCGTCGTCGCCGACAAAGACCATCCGGCTCGCGTGCTCCTCGCAGTCCTCGCCGTCCGCACACTCCACGATCTTCTTGATCTGGATCTTGCGAACCTGCTTCTCCTCGCCGTCCTCCGCAACCGCCGGCACAGCCACTGCCAGTGCCAGACCCATCACCAACCAGAACTTCATCCGCGACATGGTTCGATTCTTCTCCTGTTTGCCTCTGCGTTCGCTCTGCATTCTAACTCCAGCAGGCGCGCCGCAGTCGGCCCGCCTCTGTAGTGAGAACGCTCTCCGGGCAGATTCGTTCCAGAGGTCGGGCGCGACCTCAGCCTTCGTCCATGGACGCGCGCACGACGCGCAGATCCTGGAGTGCCGCCTTGGCCATCGATCCGCTGTCGCGCGCCACCTCTACGAACCGGAACCCCTGCCCGATCCGCTTCGGCGCCTCCTTGACCGTGCCGGCGACCCCGGCAAACAGCCCGTGCCTCTTGCAGCCATTGAGGATCTTGTCGATCGCGGCGGTGAACTTCTCGTCCTCCTGGTCCGGCGCCGGCCGGAGCCCCAGCGACACGCTGAGGTCGCTCGGGCCGACGTAGACGCCGTCGACGCCCGGCACGGACAGGATGTCGTCCAGGTTGTCGAGCGCCTGCTGGGTCTCGATCATCGGGATGCAGTAGATCTGCTCGTTCGCTTCCTCGAGGTAGTTCCCGCCGTAGAGCAGGCCGGCCCGGAAGGGCCCGAAGCTGCGCTTTCCGCGCGGCGGGTACCGGCAGGCGGCCGCGGCGGCTTCCGCTTCGGCGCGGCTGTTCACCATGGGAATGATGATGCCGTGAGCGCCGGCGTCGAGCATCTTGCCGATGATCCCCGGCTCGTTCCAGGGCACGCGGACGATCGGCGTCGTGTCGGAGGCCGTCATCGCCTGCAGCATCTCCGTCGCGCGCTGGTAGTCGACCAGCCCGTGCTGCATGTCGATGTTCGCCCAGTCAAAGCCGAGACGGGACATCAGCTCGGCGCTGTGCGTGTCCGGAAGGGCCAGCCAGGCGCCGAGCGCCGCCTCTCCATTGTCGATCTTGTCGCGCAGACGGTTCTTCATCGGCATGCCTTGGCTCCCTTGTCGCTTCCTTGGACGGTGATTGTGGCGGCGAATACTATGTCGAACAGGGGATCCGAGACTCGCCGGGCGTAAGCGCCGCCGCGAAGCCGGCCCAAGTCGATCAGGGGATCAGAGACTCGTCGGGCGTAAGGGCCGCCGCGAAGGCGGCCAGCAGATCGGCGGAGTGATCGATGTCGGCCAGGGAGATCGTCTCGACGGCGCTGTGCATGTAGCGGTTCGGGATGCTGATCAGTCCGGTCGCGACACCGGCGCGCGTGATCTGGATCGAGTTCGCGTCGTTCGGCGCCGCACGCCCGAGGGCCGCCAGTTGGAACGGGATCTTCTCCTCTTCAGCGATCGCCTCGAGCCGATCGCTGACCCTCGGGTTCATGTTGGGCCCGCGCACGATGACGGGGCCGCCGCCCAGGCGCAGGTCACCCTCCTGCCGCTTGCTGATCGTCGGACAATCCGTCGCGTGGGTCACATCCACCGCGATGCCGACGTCGGGGTCGACGCCGTGGGTGCTGGTGCGGGCGCCGCGCAGGCCGATCTCCTCGCATACCGTCGACACCGCATACACCGCGACCTTCGGGTTCTTCTTCGTGACCCGCCGCAGCGCCTCGATCACCACCCACAGGCCGGTCGTGTTGTCCATCTTCGGAGCGTTGGCCAGGCCGTTGCGCAGTTCCCGGAAACCGAGATCGAGCGTCACCGGATCACCGACCCGCACCACGCTCTTCGCGTCGTCGCCGTCCGTCGCGCCGATGTCGAGCCAGAGGTTCTCCATCTTCACCGCGCGCTGCCGCTCCTCGGTGTCGAGCAGGTGGATCGGCTTGCGGGCGATGACCGCGGGCACCGGCCCGTCCTTCGCCCACACGGTCATCCGCTGGCCGATCAGTTGCTGCGGATCCCAGCCGCCGATCGGCTGCACCCACAGGAAGCCCTTGTCGTCGATGTAGCTCACCAGGAGACCGATCTGGTCGCAGTGGCCCGCGAACAGCACCCGGCGACCGTCCGGCTTCTCGCCGGCCTCGACGTTCACCGCCGCGATCACGTTGCCGTGAATGTCGGTCGAAACGTCGTCGGCGAACTTGCCCGCGTAAGCGCGAACGACTTCCTGCACCGGCTCCTCGTGGCCCGAGGGGCTCGGCGTGGCCAACAGATCGATTAGAAACTTCCGCGCTGTCTTGTTCACTTGGCAACTCCCAGCCGGCACGACGCCCGACCACAGGTAGCGATCGGGCGACTACCGCGCCTGTCCTGTTTGTCTTGTGTCCCCGAATCTCAACGTCCTCTGCGACGCTGGCGGCTGCTGTACGAGCGCAGGGCGCGCAGAAGGTCGATCTTACGCAGAGCCGGCCAGTGCGTGTCGCAGAAGTAGTACTCGGAGTAGGTGCTCTGCCAGAGCAGGAACCCGCTCAGGCGGACCTCGCCGCTGGTGCGGAGGATCAGGTCGGGCTCGGGTTGGCCCGAGGTGTAGAGGTAGCGCTCGATCGACGAAGCGTTGAACTCGTCGGCGACCTCGTCGAGCGACTTGCCGACCGCCGAGTTGTCCAGCAGATAGTTGCGGAAGGCGCTCGCGATCTCCTCCCGCCCGCCGTAGGCCATCGCGATGTTCAGCCGGTAGCGGTCGTAGCCGCTGGTTGCCGCCTCGGCCTCGCGGATCGCGGTCTGAAGACTCTCCGGCAGCAGCTCCATCTGCCCCAGAAAGCGCACCCGGATGCCCTTCTCGTGGACGTCGTCGTGGTTCGCGAGTTCCCGGGTCTTCTCCTCGAACAGATCGAACAGGGCCTGAACTTCCTTCGCGGAGCGATTGAAGTTGTCGAGCGACATGCTCCACACGGTGACCGTCGAGACCTGCGCCTCGTAGCACCAGTTGAGGACCTCCCACAGCTTCTCAGCGCCCCGGAAGTGCCCGGCGCTGACGTTGCCGAGCCCCTGCTGGCGCGCAAAGCGGCGGTTGCCGTCCATGATCAGCCCGATGTGCTGGGGCAGCCGCCAGGACCGCACCTTGGACTCGAGCCGGCGCTGGTACACGACGTAGAACGGCCACTTGATGACGGCCTTCACGCGCCCCCAGAGGTCGCTCGCAGGACGCGTTCCGCGCACCGGGACGGCGCCGGACTCAACCGAGTCGAAGACGCTCACAGGGAATCCCCCCGCCAGTCAGCGGACTCGTCTCGCAGAAGGCTATTCACGCTGGAAGCTTTCCTCTTTCGCTGTGGTACTTTCCGTCGTCGCCCGTCCGCCGCCCTCAGCACACCACAGCCAGCCGCCCATGGCCACTCCACCGATGACACCGCGAGACTCACGGGAGTCCGTCCGGCATCATAGCGACGTTCAAGGGTACGGGCGCGGAGAGTTCGGAAAGCCGACCCGGGATCGACAACGCCGCGGGTGGCGCCCGATCTTCCCGGCTCTCGCGCTGTTGGCTCTCGCCAGCCTCGCGGGGCCGGCGCCGGCACTCGAGACCACCGAGGGCACGGAGGCCCTCCGCCTCTTCCTCGATTGCGACAGCGGCTGCGATTTCGACTTCCTGCGCAGCCAGATCACCTACGTGAACTGGGTCCGCGACCGCCAGGACGCCGAGGTCCACGTCCTGGTGACCAGCGAGTTCGGCGGCAATTCCCGCGAGTACATGCTGAACTTCATCGGTGTGGAGCGGTTCGAGAGCATCGACCAGCGACTGCAGTTCTCGTCGGCCTCCATCGATACGGACGACGAGCGCCGCCGCGGCTTTGCCCGCGTTCTGGAACTTGGCCTCGTGCGCTACGTGCTGGAAACGCCGCAGGCCGAGGGTCTGATCGTCGACTTCAAGAACGGCGAAGGACAGGGTGAGCCGCATCGCGATCACTTCCATCCGGAGCCGAACGCGCTCGTCGCCGACCCGGAGGACGACCCCTGGAACCACTGGGTCTACCGCGTTCGCATGGAAACCGACCTCCGCAACGAGGACCGCAGGAATTCGCAGTCGCACCAGGCAAGCGCCTCCGCGGGCCGCACCACGGACATGTGGCGGATGGGCATGGGCGCCTACTACTCCTACCGCGAAAGCAACTTCGAGTTCGAGGACGGCGGTACCTACAAGAGCGTCTCGCAGAGCACGAACTACTTCGGCCGGGTGATCCGCACTCTGGCGCCCCACTGGGGGCTCGGCGTAGGCGCCAGCAGCCGGCGCTCAACCTACCTGAACCTCGACAACTCCTACCGCGCGGCAGCGGCGGTCGAATACAACATCTTCCCGTACAGCGAGTCGTCCGAGCGGGAGTTCACCTTTGCCTACTTCATCGGCGGAACCCGTCTCGACTACGAAGAGGTCACCGTCTACGACAAGCTGAACGAGACCTTCGCGGACCAGGGCGCCTTCATCGCTTTCGGCATGGAAAGGCCGTGGGGCGAAGCGCATCTCGACCTCCAGTACAGCCACTTCATCGACGACTTCGATCGCAGCCGCATCGAGTTCAGCACCGACGTCGAGTACCGCATCCTCCGCGGCCTGAGCTTCGACGTCTACGCCGGCGTGTCGCGGATCCGGGATCAGATCTACCTGCCCAAGGGCGGGGCCTCCGACGCCGAGGTCCTGGTCGCCAGGCGCCAGTTGGAGACCGACCTCACGTTTCGCGGCGGCATCCAGCTCAGGTACACGTTCGGCTCGATCTACAACAACGTGGTGAACTCCAGGCTGAGCAGCGAGAGCGGCGGCTTCTCCCGGATCTTCTAGGCGGCCGCAGGCCGAGCTTCCGGTCCGCTATCGTCCTGACTGTGACTGTCGTCATCGCCGGGGGCGGGGACATCGCGTACCTGCTCGCGTCCTCCTTGGCACGCGAGGAGAATGTCTTCGTCGTTCTGCCCACCGAGACCGCCCGCGGCCGGTTCGAACACCTGGACCTGCAGATCACGGTCGGCCCGGCGGCCAGCCGCACCACGCTGAACCAGGTCGGCCTCTCCGACCGCGACACGTTCATCGCCTGTGCCGACTCGGACGAGCGCAACATCATCGCCTGCCTGGCGGCCCGCGGCCGGTCGAAGGCGACGACGTACTGCTTCATCTCCCAGGACGAACACCACGAGAGCTTCAACGACCCGGAGCAGACGACACTCGAAGAGGTCATCGACCACCTGATCTGGCCCCAGTGGTCGCTGGCCAAAGAGATCGCCCGGATCGTGCTCGAGCCCCGGGCCCTCGATGTGGAGAACTTCCACCGCGGCCGGGTCTGGCTGATGGAGTACCGGCTGCCGGCGGATTCTCCGCTGTGCGGACCGACCCTGGCCGATGCTCCCCTGCCTGCGCACACCCTGGTCGTCAGCCGGGTCAGGAACGGCGAGCTGATCGTTCCGCGCGGGCAGGACCGCCTGGAAGCGGGCGACAAGGTCCTGTTCATGGGTCGGCGGACCGCGCTACGGCAGGTGGCCAAGCGATTCTTCGCTGCCCCCGAAACCGTTGTGCGCAGCGTGACGATCATCGGCGGCGGCCGCACCGGCAGGCTCCTGGCGCAGGAACTGACGCGGGGCCTCTGGCCCGAAGTCCGGGTCATCGAGGTCTCGCGGCGTCGTTGCGAGGACATCGCCGGACAGGTGGGCAGGGCGATCGTCTTCTGCGGTGACGGCACGGACCTGAACGTGCTGGAGGAAGTCGGCGTCGCGCGCAGCGACGCTCTGGTCGCCATGGCCGGTGACGATCAGACGAACCTGCTCTGCTCCCTGATCGCCAAACAGCTCGGGATCCCGAAAGTCGTCACCGGAGTCAGCCACGACACGAGCAGCGCTCTGTTCGAGCGGGTCGGCATCGACGTGACCCTGAACGCCCGCGCCGCCGCGATCGCCGAGGTCCTGCACCAGATCCAGGCGCCGCGCCTGGAGTACCGCGCCACACTGGAGGACGGTCGGGCGGAAGTGGTCGAAATCGCCATCCCGCCGGACTTCGAGCCTCGACGCCTGCGCGAGATGGACATGCCGACCGGCGTGATCGTCGGCGCGGTCCTTCGTCAGTACAACACGATCGTGCCCGGCGGAGGCGACGAGGTGCGGCCCGGCGACCGTCTGCTGGTCGTCGCCACGGCCGAGGCCGCCGATACCGTCGGCCCGGCCTTCGGTCTGGCGCCGGAAGCCTCCTAGAGCCGCCGTGCGCGTTTCCCTGGTTCTCCGCATGACCCTGGCGCTGGTCGGCTGCTTCGGCGTCGTGCTGCTGGCGCCGTCGGCGGTCGAGGCCGCCTACGGACACGGGCGCAGCGCGCTGGGGTTTCTGGGCGCGGCGGGCCTCGCCGTTCTATTGGGAGCGGCTTCGCGCCTGCTGCCCGGGCGCGGCCTCGAAATGCGGCGGATGGAAGGTCTGGCGACCGTTGCCGTGGCCTGGCTCTTCCTGGTGCTGATCGGCGCCATCCCCTACTCCGTGAACGGCTTCGCCCCCGCCGACGCACTCTTCGAGGCGATGTCGGGCCTGACCGGCACCGGCGCCACGATCCTCACCGACTTCGACGCGGTGAGTGAAGGCATCTTCCTGTGGCGCAGCCTGAGCGAGTGGGTGGGCAGCATGGGCATCATCGCCCTCTTCATCGCCGTGCTGCCCGCGCTCCGCATCGCGGGCCGCCAGATGTTCTTCGCGGAGGCGCCCGGGCCCACGGAGGAGCGTCTCACACCTCGCATCCGCAACACGGCCCTCTACCTGTACACGCTCTACGTCGGCCTGACCGCTCTCGAAATCGGCCTCCTGATCCGGTTCGGCATGCCGCCCTTCGACGCCATCTGCAACTCCCTGAGCACCGTGTCGGCGGGGGGCTTCTCTCCTCATCCGAGCAGCATCGGCGGCTACAGCAGCAGCCTGATCGAGTGGACCGTGATCGCCTTCATGCTCCTCGCCGGGGCGAACTACGCCTTCCAGTTTCAGGCCGTTCGAGGCCGCCCGCTGACCCTGCTACGCAGCGAGGAGTTCCGGCTCTACCTCCTGATCGTCGTCGCCGCGACTCTGCTTCTGGCCTGCACACTGAAGAGCGACGAGGTACCGCTGTGGGAGTGGATCACGACCGACGCCCTGTCGGAGGACACCCTGCGGCGCGCGGGTTTCCAGGCGGTCGCGATCATCACTACAACCGGATTCGCGACCGAGGATTTCGCGCTGTGGGCGCAGGCGAGCCAGACCATCCTGCTGCTGCTCATGTTCTGCGGCGGCTGCGGCGGCTCCGCGGCCGGAGGCCCCAAGCTGGTGCGGATATGGCTGATCGCGAAGTCGACCCTGCTCGAACTGTTCCAGACCGTCTTCCCGCGGGCCGTGCGGCCGCTGCGCCTGGACGACCGGCGAGTGCCCGACGACGTGATCCGCGCCGTCGTGTCGTTCCTGCTGCTCTACCTCGTGCTGTTCGCCGTGAGCGTCGGCGTCGTCGGACTGGCCGGTACGGACATGCCAACCGCGGTGACCGCCAGCATCGCCACCCTCGGCAACATCGGTCCGGGCCTGGGAGACATCGGACCGTCCAGCAACTACGCCCACTTCTCCGACCCGATCAAGGTCTACCTGTCGCTCAACATGTGGATCGGGCGGCTGGAGATCATCACGGTCCTGATCTTCCTCCACCCCGCCGCCTGGCTGGGGGTTCGCTGGCGGTAGAAGCGCGCGGCGACGGCAAGCGGTCCGAGGTCGAGAATGCGGTTGCCGCCAAGCGTCAAGGTGGAACACGCGCGGACAAGTCGGAATCCCGTTCAGCAGCAAACGTCCCGATGACCTCCCGGCAGTCAGCGACGCGGTCTAGAGCCGCGCTCCTCAGCCTCAGGGTCCAAGCGGAGCGCCTCAAGCGATCCCAGCGACGTCAACGGTCGCAGGTCCGCGTCGGGATTGTCGCCCAGGTCCAGCACTCGCAAGTCCGTCAGCGCGGCGAGCGCCGCAACGTCCGTCAGGCCGTTCGACCGCAGCGACAGCCGCCGCAGCCGAGTGAGACCGGCAACCTGCCAGATCTCCGCCGCGACACCGTCCAGGTTCAGCGTGGTCAGCGCCGGTAGCGACGCCAGCGGGCCCAGGTCGGTGACCGGGTTGGCGCCGAGATCCAGCGCCGCCAGGTTCACCGCCTCCTCAAGACCGGCGAGGTCCGCGATCCCCGCACCGCGCACATCGAGAGACGCCAGCGCCGCGAGTTCCCGCCGGCCAATGGCCTCACCCGCCGCCTTGCCCAGCGCCGCCGTGATCCGGCTGCGAAGCGCCGCGTCCCGGATCCACACCGGAGCGCCCAACGACACCGACGGTACCAATGGCGCCCAATTCGCCGGCCGGACCGGGAAGTGCGGCGATGTCGCGGGCGTCGCCGATGCCTGCCGCACGCCCGGCACGGCGAACGCCGCCAGCCGCCGCGCCACGTCGTCCACCACCCACAGCGTCGTCCCGTCCGACCAAAGCCGGCCCGGGTAAGGCACCCCCGCCGCCCGCGTGTCGATGTCCCGCGTCGGCCACCGCGCCCCGTCGTGCAACCGGTAGGCCCGCAGTGTCCCTTCAGCCCACGACGACACCAGGACCGTCTCGCCGTCCGACCACTGCGCCAACGGGGCGCCGTTTCCGGTCGGCACTCCCCCTGCGTCGAGGGCAATGTCCAACTCGGGCAGCCGCGTGCCCCAAGGCACCGCTGCCTGCGTCACCGCCACCAGGTAGGTCCGTGTGCTCCGGCCGTCGTGCGACGTCACGTCAACCTGTATGTCGTTCCGACCCCCGACCAACGTCACCGTACGGCGTGTGCCGACCGTGCTTCCCCCGCCGTCCCGGACCGTCACCGACGCACCGGCATCGGAGGCGCTCGCCTCGAGCGTCGTCGCCACCACGTCGATGCCGACCTGCGCCGAGTAGTCCATCGTTTCGCTGTAGAAAGACCCGATGTCGACGTCGGACAACCGGAGGGTCGAGAGCGCGGTGTCGGCCGACGCGATCGTCACCGTCGCCGTGGCGCTCTCGCCCTCGGCGATCACATCCGGCGCCGCCGAAACCGACCAAGCCTCATCGTTGTCCGCGACCGGCGCCTCCGACGCCGGCGCGCGGATCGACACCGCCACCCGCACCCCATCCGACGTCCCAGCGTGATACCGGGTAATCTCGCTCGGCGGCTGCGGCGTCCGCGCCGACCACGCCAACAGGCCTCGTGTCGTACCCGATCTGAACGACTCGATCTTGTGGCCATCCCAGTACACCGTCAGCTCCGGCGGGTCAACCAGCGCCGGCTTCGTCGCGAGCCCGAAGTTGCCCCACGCATTCACCATGAGCAGCACCACCTCGTACGCCGTGCCGCCCAGGGATAGCGACGAAACACTCAGGTCCCCGAACGATACCGGCTCAGAGTTCGCTGTCTCCTCCAGGCGTGCATAGCCGGCAACCCAGAGGTTGAACTGGTGCCACTCCAGCGTGATCGTCGTGCCCAGCAACTCCACCTCGCCCTCCGCCAGGGGCGGGTTGCCCGGCGCCGGCCAAACCTCCGCCGTTGGCTCGCTCAACAGCGTCTGGTCCTCGCGCTCGGCCCGCACTGACAGTCTCGCGCGCGCATCCGCCCCAACCAGCGCGTAGCTAGCGCCTGTCGCACCCTCGATATCGACATCGTCACGCAACCACTGGTAGCCAACATCGGCCGAGTCCGTGCGGAGCCCCAGCGCCTCGACCCCGGATCCCAGCACTGCCTCCAGCACCGACGCCACCTGCGGCACTCCCTCGATCCACAGCAGCGGGTCCTCGACGATCGTCACCGTCACCGAGCCGACCGGCGTTCCGTCCACCGTCGCCTCGATCGTGGCAGTCTCGGGCGCCTCCTCCTCGGCGTCCGCCGTCGCCTCGAACAGAATCGTCGCCGCCGAGGCGCCCGCCGCAAGCGTCACGCTCGCCGGCAGCAGCGTGTAGTCGTCCTCGCTGATTCCGGCCACCGACAGCGCCACCGAGCGGTCCGTCTCCGCGGTCTCGCCGTCCCTGGCCGTCACGGTCACCGTCGCCCGACGGCCCTCCTCCAGCGTCGACGGCATCACCGTGACCTCGAACGGCGGCACTTCGTCGCCCGCCACCGTCACCGTCGCCGATCCGATGGAGGCGCCGCCGTGGAACACGGCGACGGTCACCGTCTCATCGACTTCCACCTCGTTGTCCGCCGAGGCCGCCAACTCGGCCGTCACCGAAGATGCTCCCGCCGCCAGTGTCAGCGCGGCCGGCACGCCGGTGAAGTCGGATGCGGACGCCGTGCCGGACGTGGTCAGCCTGACTGTCTGGTCCTCCGCGAAGGTCACCCCGTTGGAGATGGCCACTGTCAGCGTCGCGCTCTCTCCCTCGGCGATCGTCTGCGGATCCGCCGTCACGCTGAACGCCGCCGTGTCGTCGTCCTCCACCGTCACCGACGCCGAAACGGCAGAGTCCGACCCGGCCGTCGCCGTGACCGTGCTGTCCGCCTCCACGACGCTGTCCCCGGCGGTGGGAACGCTCAGCGTCGCGGTCGTGTCCCCCGCGGCCACTGCCAGCGACACCGGGGGCTCGCCCGACAGCATCGAACCGGTCTCCGTCACGCTTACCGGCACGGTCAGGGCCTCCGACGCCGCGGCGCCGAGGGTGACCGTAAACGAGGCCGACGCGCCTTCCGCCACCGGACTGGAGACCGCCGCAATCGTGATCCCGCTCAGCTCGGGCGATCCCGGACCAGGCACGATCGCCGCGACGCGCCCGGATAGTGGCTTGTTCCGCGCGGTACAGATTGCCCCCACCGTCCCGCAGGGCCGGTTCCCCGGCATGGCGATGGAAACCGCGTCGTTGCCGCTCGGCCGCACCATGATCTCCCAGCCGGCGTTGCTCGGTGGACGGAGCCGGCTCGCGCCCTCCAACGTCCCTCCGGTCAGCTTGAGGACATCGTTCCGCATCGCTTCATAGCCGATCTCGATGTCCTCGCTGAACCGCAGCCGGAACGTGAACGGCGCCGAGCCGTTGTGCGATCCGGGCAGGCCCTCGAACTCGGCGGTCAGGGGCGCCGCCGGGTCGTAGTTCGCGTCCTTCGGCGCGGAGGGCCGCCGGGAAAAGACCACTTCGTAGCTCTGGTCCAGCGCCAGGGACATGTCGGGGTTGATCCAGAAGATCATCTCCTCGTTCTCGGTCGGCGTCCCCCTGAATCCTTCGTTGGTGGCGAACGGGGTGCCGTTGATGCGCACCTCCCAATCCTCCGGAAGGGCGTCCCCCACCGTGTTCAGGTCAAACGCCGTCTCGTGGGTGCCGCCAGTGTGTAACCTGGCCGGGCCCCGGTACCAGGCGAGGACGACGATCCGGTACTCGTTCCCGCCGTAGGCGAATGCCTTGGGCGCAAGCTCGCCGAAGTGATTCCCTGAGCCGCTCTTCGCATAGAAACCCCAGTACCTGCGAGGGCGCGGATCCGCGGCGCCGACCGTGAGGGTGGTGGTCCACAGCGCTGTAGCGCCTTCGCCCGGCTCGGACCACGCTCCCTCGAACGCCGCGTTCTGAGCGCGCACCTGCACCTGGTAGTTCGTGTCGCCGTCAAGTCCGATGATCTCGCTGCTGGTCCCGGTCTGGTCCTGCGGGCCGTCGGTCCACGCCTCGCCGGTGCTCTTGCGGTATTGCAGGTCGTAGCCGGAGATTCTCGGATCGGCCGGGTCCGGCTGGCTCCAACTGACGGACAGGCTGTACAGGCCGCTTTCCCGCACGGTGGGGGCACCCATCCGAGCCGGCGGCACGGTGGGGGCGCGCCTCGCGTCGTCGTCCTCCACAATCACCGAAGCCGAGGCCGCAGCACCTACGACGTAAACGGTACCGGCCGTCACCCTCGCCGTTACCGTGCTGTCGGACTCCGCGACATCGTCGTCGTCGGTGCCCACACTCAGCGGCGCACTCGTGGCGCCTCCGGGGATCGTCACCGACGCGGGCAGAACGCCCGACAGCGCCGAGCCGCTCTCCGTCACGTCCACCGAAACGGTCAGCGCCTCCGATATCGCCTTGTCCAGGGCCACTGTGAACGAGGCCGCCGTGCCTTCCGTCACGGAACGGGTGATCGCAGTGATTGACGCCTCCGGCGGAGGTTCACGCCTTACCCTCACCATGTAGGTGATCTTCGTAGCACCGTCCTCGGCCGTAACGGTGACCGCGAGCCCGTTCGCACCCGTGGCCAGGCTCACTTCGGCCCCCGGCTCGATCGACACCGTCGCCACGGAGTGACTCGGTGTCGCCGTTACCGTCGTCGTCGTGACGAAATAGGCGGCGCTCGCCTCGTAGGACGTCAGCGCACCGGAAAACGTTCCGATGTCGAGGTCGGAAAGGCTCAGGGCGCTCAGCGTCGCGTCGCGAGAATAGGACTTGACCGTCACCGTCGCCGAACCGCTTGAGGCGCCGCCGTGGGACGCGGCGACGGTCACCGTCTCATCGACTTCCAGCTCGTTGTCCGCCAAGGCCGCCAGCTCGGCCGTCACCGAAGAGGCTCCCGCCGCCAGTGTCAGCGCGGCCGGCACGCCGGTGAAGTCGGACCTGGACGCCGTGCCGGATGTGGTCAGCTTGACTGTCTGGTCCTTCGCGAAGGTCACCCCGTTGGAGATTGCCACTGTCAGCGTCGCGCTCTTCCCCTCGGCGATCCTCTGCGGATCCGCCGACACGGTGAACGCCGCCGTGTCGTCGTCCGCCACCGTCACCGAGGCCGAAACGGCAGAGTCCGACCCGACCGTCGCCCTGACCGCGCTGTCCGCCTCCACGACGCTGTCCCCGACGGTGGGAACGGTCAGCGTCGCGGTCGTTTCCCCTGCGGCGATTGCCAGCGACAGCGGGGGCTCGCCCGACAGCATCGAACCGGTCTCCGTCACGCTCACCGGCACGGCCAGCGCCTCCGACGCCGCCGCGCCGAGGGTGACCGTAAACGAGGCCGACGCGCCTTCCGTCACCCGAGTGGAGACCGCCGCAATCGTGACGCCGCTCAGCTCGGGCGATCCCGGACCCGGCACGATCGCCGCGACACGCCCGGAAAGTCGCTTGCCCTCCGCACAGATTGCCCCCGCCGTCCCGCAGGGCCGGTTCCCCGGTATGGCGATGGAAACCGCGTCGTCGCCGCTGGGCCGCACCGTGATCTCCCAGCCGGCGTTGCTCGGAGGACGGAGCCGGCTCGCGCCCTCCACCGTCCCTCCGGTCAGCTTGAAGACATCGTTCCGCACCGCTTGATAGCCGATCTCGATCTCTTCGCTGAACCGCAGCCGGAACCTGAATGGCCTTGAGCCGTTGTGCGATCCGGGCAGGCCCTCGAACTCGGCCGTCAGGGGCGCCGCCGGGTTGTGATTCGCGTCCTTCGGTGCGGAAGCCCGCCGGGAGAAGACCACCTCGTAGCTCCGGTCCAGCGCCAGGGACAGGTCGGGATCAATCCAGTAGATCTTCTCTTCGTTCTCGCTCAGCGTCGCCCTGAATCCGTCGTTGGTGACGAACCGGGTTCCGTTGATGCGCACCTCCCAATCCTCCGGAAGGGCGTCGCCCAGGATGGTCAGATCAAACGCCGTCTCGTGGGTGCCGCCAGGATGTAGCCTGCGCGGGCCCCTATACCAGGCGAGGACGATGATCCCGTGCTCGTTCCCGCCGTAGGTGAACGCCCTGCGGGAAAGCTCACCAAAGTGATTCGTCGAACTGCCCCTCACGTGGAAACCCCAGTAGCTGCGAGGGCGCGGATCCGCGGCGCCGGCCGTGAGGGTGGTGGTCCACAGCGCCGTAGCGCCTTCGCCCGACTCGGACCACGCTCCCTCGAACGCCGCGTTCTGAGCGCGCACCTGCACCTGGTAGTTCGTGTCGGCGTCCAGTCCGATGATCTCGCTGCTGGTCCCGGTCTGGTCCTGAGGGCCGTCGGTCCACGCCTCTTCAGTGCTCTTGCGGTATTTCAGGTCGTAGCCGGTGACTCTCGGAAGGGCGGGGTCCGGTCCGTCCCAGCTCACCGACAGGCTGTGCAGGCCGCCTTCCCGCACGGTGGGGGCACCCATCCGAGGCGGCGGCTCGGTGGGCGTTAGCCTGGCGTCGTCGTCCTCTACAATCACCGAAGCCGAGGCCGCAGCACCGAGGGTGTAGCCCCATCCGTCCATCACCGCCGCCGTCACCGTGCTGTCGAACTCCACGACCGTGTCCTGATCGGTTGGCACGCTCAGCGTCGCTCTCGTGAGGCCCACGGGAATCGTCATCGTTGCGGGCGAAGCGTCCGACAGCGCCGAGCCGCTCTCCGTCACGTGGACCGAAACCGACACGGCGTACGACCATGCTTCGCTGAGGGTCACCGTGAAAGCCGCTGGTGTTCCCTCTGCCACTGGACTGAGGGCCGCAGCGAGCGTAACGGTGGGGCCCGCCGGCCCGAGCCTGAAGTTCTCCACCGCTTTGCGCCGTTTGTTGAGCATGCGAACGGCGTTCGACGGTCCGACCCACCCAGAGGTGGCGCGAGTCGCCGGGATTCCCATGGCATCTCCCCCGAGGCCCGGGTAGACCTGGTCCGGATTGGAGAAGCGAAGCAGATGTTCACATTCGATCCCGGCGTCGTCACATTGATCTCGGTGCGACATGAGCGTCCGCCACCGCGATGACTCCGGCGCACCCTCTTCGAAGGCGCGCTGGTTCACGTAGCCGAAGTCACTCCCTCGACCCGGGCATTGGCCACTGCGCTCGCACTCCTTGTACCGGTCGTACCTCAGTCCCTGGATGCGCCCGAGCTCGCGAGCGAAGACCCTGGTACCGGCAAGCGCCCCGACCACCGCGAAGGCTCCTGACGGCCCCGCCCCCGCGTCCCGGGCATAGCCATGGTGTGGCGCGTTGCCGACGAGCAGCACGCAGATATCCGCACCGACCTCATCGCGGACGGCATGCACCTCCTCCAGGTCGCCGTCGCCCTTGTTGGCGAGAGACTTCCAGGTCTCCGTGTAGAACACCGCGAGGCCATACAGCGGATACTCTCTGTACGCAACTTCCCGCGCCGCGACCAGCGACAGACGCTGGTTCACTCCGCTCTCCGCGTACGCCTGATTCGTCTCGGCGATCATCAGGTCGATCTCGGCTTCGGTTGCCACCGTACCGCCCAGAACCGCCCATGCGCTCGGCGTGTAGAACACCGCCACGTCGATCACCGACTGCTCCTCGGACCCCTCCGTGGCGCTGTGGACCGCCTCCAACGCGGAGCGGTCATCGGCCACGCTTCCCTGAGCGTGGAGGTCCTGCCCCGCCCCCGCCAGGGCCGCGAGCAGCGTTACGAGCGGCGCGCCGGCCCAGGCCCCAGCGCGGAATCGACAGCGTGTGGTCATGCAGGTCAGCGTGTGGTCATGCAGGTCAGCGTGTGGTCATGCAGGTCAGCGTGTGGTCATGCAGGTCAAGGCCGCGTTTCAAGTTAGCCAATCCAAGCGGACTCGTCGCCTACAAAACTGCGGGGTAGGCGCTGGCTCCTGGAGAACCGCGTTCATGGCGCTTGCTACAGTCCGCTCCCACATGGAACTGCTCGCGTCCGGCTACACGCTGATCGAAGGACCCCGCGTCGACGCCGAAGACCGCCTCTACTTCAGCGACGTCCACAACGGCGGCGTCTACCGCCGCAGCCCGGACGGCGAGATCGAGACGGTGGTGCCGAAGCGTCGCGGCGTCGGCGGCATTGCACTTCACGCCGAAGGCGGCATCGTGTGCTCGGGCCGCAACATCTGCCAGGTCCGGGACGGCCACACGCGGATCCTCTTCGACCCGCCCGACACGCCCGGCTTCAACGACCTGTTCGTCGACGCCGATGGCCGGGTGATCACCGGCACGATGCGCACGAGCCCCTTCACGGGCAGCCAGGAACGGACTCCCGGCGAGTGCTGGCGGATCGAATCGGAGGGCAGCGCCACGGAACTCTACGGCGACATCAGCTTGACCAACGGCATCGGCTTCTCGCCGGACGGCCGCACGCTCTACCACGCCGACACCGCCCGCAACCACGTCGTCGCCCACGACGTCACCGACGACGGCCGCTGCGTCAACCGCCGAGCTCTCGCCTCACCCGACCGCGGGCGTCCGGACGGGCTCGCGGTCGACGAGGAGGGCTGCCTCTGGGTCGCCTGCTTCGCCGGCGGCTGCGTGACCCGCTTCGCCCCCGACGGAAGGCTGCTCAGCCACCTCGAAGTCCCCGCCGAGAACATCACCAGCGTCTGCTTCGGCGGCAGCGACCGGCGCGACCTTTACGTCGTCACCGCCGGCAACCAGGACGATCCCGAGAGCAGCGGCTCGATCTTCCGCACCCGGGCCCCGGTGGCGGGCTTGGCGGTGCCTGCGGCGACGATCTGAAGTACCAAGGCCCCGCGAATCAAGGTGCTAGAGCCCCTCGAAAACGACACGGCCGAATCTACGGATCTAAATCCGCCGTCCAGCTAAGCACGTCCCCCTCACCGGCCAGCAGCACCGTGCCCGGCATGACGCGAAGCCGCCAGGGCGTCAGGCGCAGCACGGCGAACCCCGGACTGTCGGGGCCGTCCCATCCGGGGATGATCGCCGGGTCGTAGCCGACCGGTGGAGGCGCCGACTTGAACAGGTTCCAGACCCGTTCTCGCGTGGTCAGGTCAGCGCCCACTCCGCCTGGCACTCCGCCACGCACGTGTCGTGGCTCTCGGCCCAGTAGTTGCAGGAAACGTGTGAGCTGGTTTCGAGGTGAGCGCGCTTGGTCGCCGTTGGACCAGAGCAGCGGACGCTAGCAGTCGACCGGCTTCAGCGGGCTGGCACTTCGCGTCGGCTGTACGATACGCCCAGGCAGAGTCGCGACCCCCACTTCCTGGAGCTACCGATGATGGGCAAGGCGCAATCCGGAAGAACGAGCACCGAGGGCACGGATCTCCAGGCCCGCCTGACCCGCACCCTGGAGCCTCGGCCCGAGATCCTCGACGCCTACCTCTTCGGTTCGCAGGCGCGAGGAGACGCGGGCGCCCTGAGCGACATCGACCTCGCCGTGTACATCGACGAAGACCTGGCCGAGCCGGGCCCGTACGGCTACGACGCGGAACTCATCACCGACCTCATGACCGAGCTGGGAACGAACGACATCGACGTCGTCCTGCTGAACCGGGCGCCGCCCCTGCTCTACCACCGCGTCCTGCGCGACGGCAAACTGCTGGTGACCCGCGACCTGAAGGCCACCACCACGCGAGCCGGGTACGCGCTCTCCCGCTACTTCGATTTCGTGCCGCAACTGAAGAAGCAGGCGGCCGCACGCCGCTACGCGAACAGGAGCCGTCAGGAGTGAGCCCAGGCCGGGTCGACCCGGAGATCATCGAGCGGCATCTCGCTGCGCTGCGCGACGCGCTGCGCGAGTTGCAGCGGCACGAAGACGCATCCGTGCGGTCACTGCGCACCGACACGAGCCGGCGCTGGGCCGTCTCGGCGTCCAACAGTGACCCGAACCTCGCCTGGCGCCCCGGGAACTGCTCCCTCGAGCGTCGACACGTCGACTCCGGGCGCCAGAGTCACGACCGGCCGGCCCGAGACCTCCAAACCGGCCCGGCCCTGCGGCTCGGCCGGCGGCGAGGACGAGCGCCGGCAGAAACGGAATCAACCGCAGCCCACGACTCCGCCGTCGACGGTGAAGCTCTGGCCCGTGGTCCACGAGCCGGCGCGCGAGGCGAGGTAGACCGCGATACCGGCGCAGTCCTCGGGCTCGCCGAGGCGCCGCAGCGGCGTGGTCGCCTCGACCCGCGCCCGGTTCTCCGGGTTCTCCCACAGGGCGCGGGCGAAGTCGGTCTTGACCAGACCCGGGCAGACGGTGTTGACTCGGATGTTGTCGGGGCTGAACTCGGCCGCCAGGTTGCGCGCCAACTGCATGTCGGCGGCTTTCGAGATCGCATAGGCGCCGAGCATCGAGCTACCGCGGAAGCCGCCGATCGAGGACACGATGATGATCGAGCCGTCCTTGCGCTCACGCATCTCGGGAATCACCATCTGGCACAGCCAGTGGACGCTCTTGATGTTGACCTCCATCACCTTGTCGAACGCCGAGTCGGGAATGCCCAGGCTCGACCCGTAGTACGGGTTGACCGCGGCGTTGACGACCAGGTTGTCGATCTTCCCCCAGCGCTCCCGGGTCGCCGCAACCAGGCGTTCCAACTGATCCTTGTGGCCGACGTGGCAGGGATGCGCCATCGCGTCGCCACCGCTCTCGTTGATCCCGGCCGCAACCGCCTCGCAGGCATCCGCCTTGCGGCTCGATATGACGACCTTCGATCCAAAGGCGGCGAGCGCCTCGGCCATCGCCTTGCCGATGCCCTTCGTCGATCCGGTGATGACGCTGACCTTGCCGGTCAGGTCGAACAGGTCCTTCATCGTCCGTTCTCCTTGCAGCCCCAAAGGGGCCGTAACCGTTTGTGTCCAGGGAAGCAGCAGAGGCTACCAGCCTGCCAGGCGCTGCTACAGTCCCCGCCGCGATGAGCAATGCTCGGCGGCAGCACGGCCTTGATCCGACGACGGTTGACCACCGCGACCTCGCAGATGCTCCACACTCAAGCCACCCACCCGCCGACCCGATTCCGATGCGGGTCGGCATGACCGCGCCCGAAGCCTTCCCGGCGGCCGAGATGGCCGAGGCGGCCGGCCGGGCGATTCTCGACATCGGGAAGGACTTCGCCCTCTACCCCGGCGACCTCGGCCATCTCGGCCTGCGCGAGGTGCTTGCCCAGCGCGAAGCGGACCGCGAGGGCGCGGCGTTCGACCCGGACGAAATCGCCCTGACGAACGGCTCGATGCAGGCAGTGACGCTGGTCGGCCGGGTGCTGATGGAGCGGCCGGGCGACATCGCGATCACGGAGGAGACGACCTATTCGGGCACGCTCGGCGCCTACCGGGGGCTCGGCTACCGCCTCGTCGGCGTTTCGTGTGACGAAAACGGCATGGACATCGGCGCACTACGCCGGACGCTTCAAGGGCTTCGGGCAGCCGGCGAACAGGCACGGTTCATCTACACGCTGCCGACCTACCACAACCCGACCGGCGCGGTGATGCCGCGCGAGCGGCGGCTCGAGATGATCGAGACCGCGCGCGAGTTCGATGTGCTCCTGGTCGAGGACAACTGCTACGCCGACGTCCACTACGACGACGCGCCAAAGCCGCCGCCGACGCTCTACACCCTGGCCGACGGCCAAGGCGTCATCTACATCGGCTCGCTGTCGAAGATCCTCGGCGCCGGCGTCCGGATCGGCTACTTCCTGGCCAGGCCGCCGCTGCAGCAGCGACTTCTCGATCAGCGCTTCGACGCCGGTCAGAGCGTGCTTTCCTCGAGCATCGTCGCTGAACTGCTGCGCGGCCGTCTGCCCGCCCAGATCGCACGCAACAACGCCGCCCTGCTGCCGAAGCGCGACGCGTTGCTGGCGGCGCTCGCCGAGGAACTCGGCGGCGCCTGCACCTGGCGCAAACCGGCGGGCGCGATGTTCCTGTGGGTCGGGCTGCCGCCCGAGGTCGACCGGTCAGCGCTGTATGCCCTCGGTGAGCGACGCGGCCTCGACTACGGCTACGGCGCCGCCTACCACGCAGAGGGCGAGGACGTGCCGTTCCTGCGCCTGGCCTACGCCCGCCCCTCCGTCGCCAGGATCCACCAAGGGGTCGAGCTGCTGGCAAAGTGCCTGCGGGAGCTGGCGCCGGCGCGGCGCTAGTCGACGTAGCCCAGCGCCCTCAGCCTGCGGTGCAGGTCCTCGTCGATCTGGTCATCCTCGAGCTCGACCGCAGGCTCGACTTCGCCGGCAAGGCCACGCTCGGCCAGCAGCCCCGTCATCCGCCTGACGATCTCCGGGCGGTTCGGCGCCAGGTTCTCGCGCTCGTCCGGGTCCGCCTCCAGATCGAACAGCATCGGCTCGCTGCCCTGGGAGCGTGACTGCGGCAGCACCAACTTGTAGTGGCCGCGGATCACGGTGGAGCTCCGGTGGTTGTCGACGTCGAGGTGAGCGTAGACGTCACGCGGATCGTCTCCCCGCTCCGGCTCCGAGAGCAGATCGCGACCGTCCGTCGCCGGCGCTTCGATGCCGAGATAGGCGAGCAGGGTCGGCAGCAGGTCGACGTGCTGTGCCGGCGTCTCGATACGCCGCGGGGCGATGCCCGGCAGACGCATGACGAAGGGAATCCGAAGCACTTCCTCGTAGAGCGAGATGCCATGTTCCCAGCGGCCGTGCTCCTCGAACTCCTCACCGTGATCCGACACGTAGATCACCGCCGTGTCACCGGCCAGCCCGCGCGCCTCGAGTTCGTCGAGGAGCTGGCCGAACGCGCGGTCGTTCTGCGCCACTTCCGCGTCGTAGAGGCGAGACAGCGCCTCGGCAGTGCCCGGATCCGGTTGCACCTCGCCCTGGTTCAACTGCAGCAGGTAGCGGACCGTGCGGTAGTGCGCGGGTGCGCCCCCGGCGTCGAACATCTGTTCGAACTCGGGCGCCGGTGCGTAGGGGCCGTGTGGATCGATCGCGTGCAGGTAGAGAAAGAACGGCCGCTCCGGATCCTGCCGCTCATCCAGCCACAGCCGGACCCGGTCCAGCATCGTCTGGTCCCGATCGCGATCCTCGCTACGGAAACGCACAAAGCCCTGGGAGAAGCCAAAGGCGGCGCCCACGTTCGGGTTGCGGACCAGACCCAGGCCTTCGTAGCCGTTCGCGGACAGGATCTCAGTCAGGGTGGTCGCTTCCTCGGGCAGCACGGAACGACGCCCGACGGTGCGGTGCGCCGGAGGCAGGAGACCGGTGAACAGAGAGGCCACCGCCGGCCGAGTCCACGAGGACTGGGCGTAGGCATTCTCGAAGAGCACGGCGCCTTCCGCAAGGGAGTCCAGCCGCGGCGAGGTGGGCTTCTCGTATCCGTAGACGCCGAGGCGGTCCGCGCGGACGGTGTCGACGACATAGAGGACGATGTTCGGCCGCCGGACCTGCCCATCGGGGGACGGATCGCCGCCGCATGAGACGAGCACTGCCGAAAGCATGGTCACCGCCAGCAGCTCGGGAAGGGCGAGGGCGGAGCGAGCTTCCTGCACGGCGATGAAGACTGCGGCGTTCGAACGGGCGGCGGCGGACCACAGAACCGTAGCAGTCCCTGTTACCCTCCGGCCCCAAATGAACTCCTTCACTGCTCTCGCTTCCCCCCTGGTGTCCGCTCTTGCCCTGTTGACCGGACTGGTCGGCATCCTTGGCGCCCGGTTCGGCCTGATCGCTCCGATCGCGGGCTTCAACCTGTTCGCCTTTCTGATGCCTGTGGGCCTGTTCCTCGGCCTGATCCTCGGCCTGATCGGTGTGCTCCGAACACGGCCCCGGCAGCGCCGCGGCGACGTTGCGCCGGCCGAGGCGCTCCGGCGCGCCCGGCACACCGCCGAGGATCTCGGCTGGACGCAGATCCTCGACGACGGGGAGAACGGGCGCCTTGAGTTCGTGGACACGTCGCCCTGGTTCGGGTTCGTCGACTACGTTGCCGTCCGCGTCCGCCCCGTCGACGGGGGCGCCGCCGTTGACGTGCGCTCGGTCTCCCAAATCGGCATCGGCGACGGGGGCAAGAATGCCGCCCGCATCCGCCACTATCTGGATGAGCTGACCAGCGAGTAAGCGGTTACGATACCGCCCCGCTTCGCCACCAACCCTTCCGCAACCCATCGGCGCGCCCGCGCCAGGAGAGATCAGAAGCATGACCCCACTGACAGACATGGTCGACTACGAAGTCCGCGGCAACGTCGCCCTGCTCGTGATCGACAACCCGCCGGTCAACGCGCTCAGCCACGGAGTGCGCGCCGGCATGGTCGAGGGCCTGGCGAAGGCCGCGACCGATGAGGACGTGGTCGCCGTGCTGCTGGTCTGCAAGGGCCGCACCTTCATCGCCGGCGCCGACATCACCGAGTTCGGCAAGCCGATGAAGGCGCCGGGGCTGAACGAGGCGATCGAGGCGATGGAGCAGTCCTCCAAGCCGGTCATCGCGGCGATTCACGGCACCGCGCTCGGCGGCGGCCTGGAAACGGCGATGGCCTGTCACTACCGGGTCGGGGTCGCATCCGCCCGGTTCGGCCAGCCCGAGGTCAAGCTCGGGCTGCTGCCGGGCGCCGGCGGCACCCAGCGGCTGCCGCGGCTGGTCGGCTACCGGAAGGCGCTCGAGATGTGCGCCGTCGGCAACCCGATCGGCGCCAGGGAAGCCCTGGACGGCGGCCTGATCGACGAGATCACAGGCGACGTGTTCGAAGGCGGCGTAGCCTTCGCCGAGAAGGTGATCGCCGAAGACCGGCCGCTCAACAAGATCCGCGACCTCGAGGAGAAGGTCAACGAGGCGCGCGCCATTCGGGAGGAACTCTTCAATGGTTTTCGGCGCAAGATCGCCCGCCGCACCCGCGGCTTCGACGCCCCGGAGGCCAACGTACGCGCCATTGAGGCTGGCCTCGACATGTCCTTCGACGATGCGCTCGACTACGAACGCCGCCTGTTCGCGGACCTCATGGCGGGCAAGCAGTCGGTCGCCCAGCGCTACTACTTCTTCGCCGAGCGCGAGGCGGCCAAGGTGCCCGACGTGCCGCGCGACACCCAGATGCGCAAGATCGAAAAGGTCGGCGTCCTCGGCTGCGGCACGATGGGCGGCGGCATTTCGATGAACTTCGCCAACCGCGGCATCGGCGTGACGATCGTCGAGGCCGAACAGAGCCGCATCGACCACGGCTTCGGCGTCATCCGCAAGAACTACGAGCGCACCGCCAAGCGCGGACGGATGACGATGGACCAGGTCGACGAATGCATGGGGCTGCTCAACGGCGTCACCGACCGCGAAGCACTCGCCGACTGCGACCTGGTGATCGAGGCCGTGTTCGAGAACATGGATCTCAAGAAGGACATCTTCGCGAGCCTGGACCGGATCGTGAAGCCGGGCGCGATCCTGGCCACGAACACGTCGGCGCTCGACGTCAACGAGATTGCATCCGCCACCAGCCGGCCCGAGGACGTGATCGGCATGCACTTCTTCTCGCCCGCCAACATCATGCGCCTGATCGAGGTGGTGCGCGGCGAGAAGACGGCGAAGGACGTCATCCACACATCCATGGTCCTGTCCAAGCAGATCGGCAAGGTACCGGTGCTGGTCGGCGTCTGCCGCGGCTTCGTCGGCAACCGGATCCTCTTCCAGCGCCAGACGCAGGCGCAGCGAATCATCCTGGAAGGGGCCAAGTACTACGACGTCGACCGTGTCCTGTACGACTTCGGCTTCCCCATGGGCCCGTTCGCGATGAGCGACCTGGCCGGCCTCGACATCGGCTGGAACGAGAAGGAGTCGGCCTCCCGCGACATCCGCGAGATCCTGTGCGAATCCGGCCGCCGCGGGCAGAAGAACGGTAGCGGCTACTACGTCTACGACCCGGAGACCCGCGCCTCGGCGCCCGATCCGGAGGTCCTGCAGATCATCAGCGACTTCGGCGCCGCCCGGGGCATCGCCCAGCGCGAGATCGGCGAGGAGGAGATCGTCGAGCGCTGTCTCTACCCCATGGTGAACGAGGGCGCGAAGATCCTCGAGGAGGGAATCGCGATCCGTCCCTCCGACATCGACGTGATCTGGGTCAACGGCTACGGTTGGCCCATCTACCGGGGCGGCCCGATGCACTGGGGCGACAGCGTCGGCCTGGGCAAGATCGTCGACCGGATGCGTGAGTTCGGCGGCGAGAGCGGCGACGACTTCTGGCAGCCGTCAGGGCTGCTGGCGGACCTGGCCGCCCAAGGTAAGAGCTTCAGCGACTGGCGCTCCTGATCGGCGTCGCCGGGCCGGCGGATGGCGGAGGAAGCGAACAGGATCCAGGTCGGACTCACGCCCTGGGTTGACCACCTGGGCGACCAGGCGGCCGCCATCGCCGGGCAGGCGGAGTTCGCCGACCGGCTCGGCTTCCACTCGCTCTTCCTGCCGGAGAGCCACTTCACGGGCTCTGCCGCCTGCCCGTCACCCCTGGTCGTTCTCGCCGCCGCCGCGGCGAGAACGACCCGTCTGCGGCTTGGAACGACCTCCTACCTGCTACCGATTCGCAACGCCTTCCAGGCCGCCGAAGAGGTGGCTGTGCTCGACCGGATCTCGAACGGCCGGGTGATCCTCGGCCTGGGACGCGGTTTCCGCCCGGCGCTGTTCGCCGCCTTCGGAGTGGATCCGCGGACCAAACGCCAGCGCTTCTCCGAGTCCCTCGACCTGATGCGACGGGCCTGGGCCGGCGAAGCGATCGAAGTCGGCGAAGGGGAAGCGCGCACCCGTATCCGCCTGTCCCCGCTGCCGGTGCAGCGACCACACCCTGAACTGTGGGTCGCCGCGTTCGGTCCGCTGGCGCTCAAGCAGGCCGGCGAACTCGGCCTGCCCTACCTGTCGTCGCCGCTTGAAACGATCCAGCGCCTGGAAGCGAACCACAAGGTCCACCGCGATGCTCTGCCTGCCGGCGCCCCGCGGCCCATCGTGCCGGTCATGCGCACCGTCTTCGTCTCGAACGACCGCCGGACATGCGACCGTGTCCGCTCCGGCCTGATCGCCCAGGCGGTTCGCTTGGCGCGCTCCGGCAGCCGCCTGGTCAGCGAGGAGCAGCTCCTGGACATCGAGAAATGGGCCCTCGTGGGCGATCTCCCGCAGGTCCGCGATGGCATCGACCGCTACCGCGAGCGGATCGGCATGACCCACGTGATCGCCCGTTGCGGCGTCCCGGACGTGGCTCTCCCGGAGGTCGAGGAGTCGATCCGACTGTTGGCGCGGCTGTACGACTGAGTCCCGCCGCGACGGCGTCAACGCCCCGCGGCGAGACCCGCCGGGCCGCAGCTACTAGGACTCGCAGGCGTCCGGGAACGCCCCGGAGTCCGTGATCGCCGGCGCCGGGTCGCCCGGATCTTTGAAGTAGGTCTTGCTCTGCTGGGTGACCGTGTCCCGGACCACCAGGTTGAGGCCGCGGTCCGTAGCCGAGGCGGCGTACACCCAGTGGTGGCCGTTGGTCGTGCAGCCGTCCAGCACCTTGAGCAGCACCTCCCAGTTGTTGTAGTTGAAGAAGTAGAACAAGCCGGACTCGCTCGTCCGCGGCCTCGCCACCTTGGCCGGGCCCGTCTCGCCGCTCGGGTGCGCCCACTCGAGCGTCACCTCGTAGCGGCCGTCCCGCAAGCACATGACCGTCTTGCTCGCGTTCTCGACGCAACCGCCGTGCTCCGTTTCGGAGACAACGACCTCTGCTGCGGCCTCGCTTGCCGGCTCGTTCGCCTCGCCGGCCTGCAGCGGAACGGCCAGCAACAGGAAGAGGGTGCTCAGGATGACAGTAGCAAGCCGCCGACGCACCAAGTAATTTAGCTCCACCATCTGTAACGCACCTCCAGAGAGTTCAGACATCAAACCTCACGCCTTCGATAGGGCCGGTGTTCGCATTCACCGTTTCAGGCCGTGGGCCGATCTTAGTAGCTGAGTCGACGTCATACAATTCCCCCAAAACTGCGGGCGTCGACCTTCCGCTAGGATGCCGCCTTCGCTACCAGGCCAACCGCGATGACTACCATCCGACCTCGACGTCACACTCGGGCCCCAAGGATCGAGAGGGAGAGACTCATGACCATCCGCCATTTCCGAGCCGTCGCTTCGCTCCTCGCCGCCACGACCGTGCTCACGGTCGCCTTCCTACCGGCATCAAGTGCGAACGCTGCCGGCAGCGGGGGCGCCGTCGTCGACATCGATACGGGTTCGCTGCGCGGCGAAGTCCTCGACGAGGCGAGCGGCCTGACGATCTACCGCGGCATCCCGTTCGCGGCGGCCCCCGAAGGCGACCTGCGCTGGAAGGCGCCGCAGGCGCCAGCGAAGTGGAGCGGTGTGCGCGAAGCGACGGAGTTCGGCCCCATCTGTCCGCAGAGCCCGGCCCTGGCCATGATGACGGGCGAGTCGCTGCCGAAGTCCTCAGAAGACTGCCTGTACCTGAACGTCTGGACGGCCGCCGGCGAGAGCGACGACCCGCGGCCGGTCATGGTCTGGATCCACGGCGGAGGCTTGAGTCTCGGCTGGAGCAACCAGGTCGGCTACGACGGCGCCGCCTTCGCCGGCAAGGGCGTGGTCCTCGTGTCGATCAACTACCGGCTCGGACCGCTCGGCTACCTGGCACACCCGGCGCTGTCCAAGGCGGGCGGCGGCGAATCCGGCAACTACGGTTTCCTGGACCAGATCGCGGCGCTCCAGTGGGTCAACCGGAACATCTCCCAGTTCGGCGGCGACCCGAACAACGTGACGATCTTCGGCGAATCAGCCGGCGGCACCAGCGTCCACGCCCTGATGGCGAGCCCGCAGGCCGCCGGTCTCATCCACCGGGCGATCGCGGAGAGCCCCTGGGTCACCGACACGAACATCCGACCGCTGCGCGGCGCCAAGGGTCAACTCACCAGCGCGGAGGACGTGGGAGTCGCGTGGGCCAAGGCGCTGCTCGGCGACGAGGCCGAACAGACCGCGAAGGCGCTGCGGGCCCTCGACGCCGACACGATCATCACCAGGACCGCCCAGGGCGGCGCGCTCGGCGGCTACGAGCCGCACATCACGTACGGAACGGCCTTCATGCCCGAGTCCAGTGAGGATCGGTACGCGGCCGGCAAGCAGAACGACGTGCCCCTGATCGCCGGCACGAACCGGAACGAGGGCACGATGTTCATGGCCTTCCAGCCGCTTACCGAGCGAGCGCAGTTCCTGGCAGTGCTCAAGGGGGTCTACGGCGACCACGCCGAAGAGGTCGCCAAGCTCTACCCGTCGTCGAATGCCGACGAGCTCAAGGTGCAGCACGACCGTTTCCTCACCGACACCTGGTTCCTGCGGGGCGCCCGCAGGATGCTGCTGGGCATGGACAAGGTCTCCTCGCCCGCGTTCCAGTACTTCTTCACCCGCGTGAACCCGGACAACCCGGCTTGGGGCGCGCATCATGCTGCCGAGCTCGGCTACGTCTTCAACACGCTCGCGGGCGAGAATTACGACGACACGGATGACGCTCTCGCGGCGTTGATGATCGACTACTGGGTGCAGTTCGCCCGCTCAGGCGACCCCAACGGCGACGGACGACCGGCCTGGCCGCAGTTCGACCCGCACAAGCAGAACTACCTCGAACTCGGTGACGAGGTGAAGACGGGCGCGGCGCTGGAACGGGAGATCAACGACCGCCTGGAAGCGATCCGCGGGCAGTAGTCGACGACAACGAACTCACCAGACGACAGACGGGAAGCGGGAATGACGAGCAACCCGCCCCGCCGCTTCCTCGGATGGCAGATGGTCGGGCTCGGCTCGGTCTGCTACGGCTTCGGCATCTCGCCGATGTACTACTGCTGGGGTCTGTTCCTGCCCGAAATGCAGCAGGACCTCACCCTGAACGACACCCAGTCGGGGATGGTGTTCAGCGTCTTCAGCTACCTCTACCATCTGCTCGGCCCCGTCGTCGGCATGGTCATGGGCAAGTACGGCGTTCGCTCGGTGATGGGGTTCGGCTCCGTCGTCGGGGTGCTGGCCTTCTGGTTGTTGAGCCGCGCGGACTCCTTCGCCGACTGCCTCTTCGCCTACGGCGTCCTGGGCGGTGTCGCGATCGGCTTCTCAACCATCCTGCCTGCCCAGACCCTGGCCTCGAACTGGTTCGTGCGTTACCGGTCGCGGGCGATCGCCCTGGTCCTCGTGGGCGGCGCCGCTGTCGGGATCCCGGTGAACACGTACTTTGCGCCGGGCATCCTCCGGGTCGCCGACTGGCGGACCGGCTGGCTTGTGATTGCCGGTGTCTCCGCCGCGGTCGCGGTGATCGCTTTGCTGTTCGTTCGGGGCACTCCGGAGGAGGTGGGCCAGCAGCCGGACGGCGACCCGGCGCGCGACGGGGCGGCCGCGGACATGGCCGGCGCAGCGGACGACGAGAAGAGGGCGGGACCGTCCGGCCGCGGTGAATGGACCGCACCGCTCGCCATGCGCACTCCCCAGTTCTATCTCCTCATCGCGTTGTCGATCGCCTACGGCGTGCCCTGGGGCATCATCAGCGTCTACGGCCGCAAGCACCTGGAGGCCCTGGGCTTTACGACCGCCGTCGTCGGCGCGATCCTCGGCGTCCGCGTTGCGGTCAGCCTGTTGGGGCGTCTGAGCGCCTTCGTCGGCGATTTCATGTCGCCCCAGCGCCTGCTCGGTATCGTGCTCCTCGTCGAGGGAGCCGGTTGCGCCGGCCTCGTGGCTGCAGACACCGCGCTCGTCGCCTACACGTCCGTTGTACTCGTCGGCCTCGGCTTCGGTTGCGCCTACGTCTGCATCCCGGTCGTCTTCTCGTCCTTCTATGGTCGACGCGCGTTCGGCACCACGGTCGGCATCCGCTTCGCGGTCACGGGCCTGATCGCCCCCGCCGCCCCAACCCTGGCCGGAATGCTCTCCGACTGGTCCGGTTCCCATGCCCTGACCTTCTGGATCATGGCGGGGTTTTGCCTCGCCGGCGCCTTCGTCGCCTTCGGGCTGCGCGCGCCCGTGCTCGGGGCACGGCCGATCGCGCCTGTTGGCGCGGGTTCCCTGGGCGGCTAGAGATGCGGGCGCTGAAGCCCGTCAGCCGGCGGCAGAGAGACTGGTACGCCAGCGGTGCTCTCCCCAGGACAGCTTCAGGGCGCCGGCGGCATCGCCCTCCGGGGGTTCGATCTCGATCGTCAGGCTCGTGTTCTCGCCTTCCTCGACCGTGTGCTCGAGCCGCGTCTCGCCAAGGTCATGGGCCGGATCGTGCATCGTGCCCCAGACATCGGGTTCGTGGTTGACGATCAGGGTCCACCGGCCGTCATCGTCGAGACGGAGCCACAGGCTGTAGAGACCGGCAAAACCGGGAGAGACGTTGCCCGTCGGCACCACGAGGTCGCCGATCAGCAGGTCGGTACCGGTGCGCAGCTTGATCGCCGCCGCGGTCTGGAACTCGAGCAGACCGCCCTCGTGCTCGCTGAACGAATCCCAATCCACGCCGAGCTGCGGCAACCTGCCCGCATTCACTTCGACGGGAGCGCCGTCGATCTCGACCTGATCGATCGAGCGTGTCACGCTGACCAGTGCCGCGAAGCCGACGGTCAGGCCCGAGGCATCGAATTTCTTTCCCTCGCCCTCCTTTGAGGGCTTCTCGATGACCTTGTCCCTGCTCGCGAACTGACCAACGGCCGGGCCCGCGACAACGGCCCCCAGTAACAGCGATAGTGCGGAAGCTGCAGGCAGCCGCCGCCCGCGGAAGACGGTCATGACTGGCGCCCCTACTCCCCGCCGGTGCTCTGGTCCGGAGCGATCCCGAGCCGCAGCGACATCTGGTCGACCGGGACGACCGGCGCATAGGCCATGAAGCCGAGCATCATCTCGTCCGTCGTGGCCGTGCCGTTGATCACGTTGTCCGCCGGATCGAATCCACGCTCTTCGCCGCGCCCGGGCGTGTTCTCGAACCACATCGAGACCTCGACCCGAGTACCGGCCGGTATCGTCTTCGGCTTCTTGTACTGGTAGGTCGCCTGCCACTCCTGGTCGTAGTTCGGGACGTCGAGCAGGACCTCCGTCGTGCCGTCGGGGTAGAAGGCGTCGTAGCGCACCGCGACCGACCGCAGGTGGGCGTGCGGCCACAGGGCCAGGATGTCCGTCTCCACCGGGAAGACCCGCGCGGCGCCGACCTTCCAGCGCTCGTGGCCGGGCGGAATCTCGAAAGTCAGGTTGCCGATCGAGTCGAACTTGACCTCGCGCAGCTCGCTCTCGGGCGCATCGGCAAACACGAAGCCGATCTCGGAGCGGTCGGAGAAGCCGCTGCCCTCGCCGGCCTCCTTGTTGTAGTGCAGGGAGAACTCGACCGTCGAGCCCGGTTCCAGCTTCATCGCGTAGCCCGGCGCCATCAGGTGACTCTCGGCGCCCAGAGCGATACAACCCAGGGAACTGTTACTGAACTTGCCCAGCGCCGTCTGGCCGCCCGGCGGCCGGAGGCTGGCGCACATGTGGTGAACCTTGGTGCTGCCGACCTTGAACTCCACGCCGCGCACCCAGACAGGCGCCGGCAACATCTCCTCTGTCAACTTCGCCTCGAAGTTGATGTTGATGTCGGCTATGTCGTCGGCGACCCAGTACTCCTCCTCCATCGGCACGACCAGGTCGGGGCGGCCGAGCGACCAGCCGCCGGAGTCCTCCTCGACAAACTTCCTGGGAGACGGAGCGTCCGCTTCGTTGCCTGCGGGCGATCCGGCGGCAACCCAGGTCAGAACCGTCTCGATCTCGCTGTCCGACATCACGCGCTCGTGATGGAAGTGACCCTCAGTCGCTTCGGTGGCGAACCATGGCGGCATCGTGCGGTTCTCGACCGCGCGTGCGATGGAGCGCGCCCAGGGCCGGGTCTGCTGGAAGGTCATCAGCGGCATCGGCGCGATCATGCCGCCGATGTTCTCGCCCTCGGGCCGGTGGCAGGTCTGGCAGTTCTCCTGCAGGACCGGCAGCACGTCGGCGTAGAACGTGGGCGTCTCCGCGTCGGCGGCCATCAGGACGGTGCCCGGAAGGGCAACGGCGGCGGCGAGCGAGAGGAGGACGGGGCGCGGAATCGCGGTCTTCATGTCTTCTGTCTCCGGTTGTGCGGCCCGCAACGCGCCTTGGCGACGCCCACGGAACCGCCGACTGGCTCGGATCCTTGGTCAGTGCTCAGCAAGTGTACCCGAACGAAGCTGGCGCTATTGTGGGGTCATGAGCAAGCTGCAAGCCAACCTACCGAGAACTCTGAGAGCCGCACTCGTCCTTGCCCTCTGCGGCACCGCAACCGCGACGGCCAATGAAGCCGACAGGCGAGCGCTGTTCGGGGACCTGCACGTACACACGCGCTACTCCTTCGACGCCTTCATTTTCGGCACCCGCAGCACGCCCGACGACGCCTACGAGTTCGCCAAGGGCAAACCGATCGAACATCCCGGCGGCTTCGAGCTCCAGCTCGACCGGCCGCTCGACTTCCTCGCGGTCACCGACCACGCGAACTACCTCGGCATGCTCGAAGCGATGTCGCAGCCCGACCACCCGTTGTCCACGCTCGACCGAGCCGCGGACTTCACCCAGGCTCGCACGATCGCCGAGAAGCGGCGCGCCTTCCGGAGCGGCGCCTACGTCCGGGAGCACCGCGATCTGGACGTCATTCGCTCCGCCTGGAAACGCACGGTCGAGGCGGCCGAACGCCACAACGACCCCGACAACTTCACCACCTTCCCGGCCTACGAGTACACATCCAGCCGCGACGGCGGCAACCTGCACCGCAACGTGATCTTCCGCGGCGACGCGGTGCCGGACCAGCCGTACGGCCGGATCGACTCGATCAATCCGGAGGACCTCTGGGCGTGGATGGACGAGCTGCGGTCGCAAGGAATCGAGGCCCTGGCCATCCCCCACAACTCGAACGGCTCCGACGGCCACATGTTCCAGCTCGTGAACTTCGCCGGCGAGCCGATCGACGCCGCCTACGCCGAGACCCGGATGAGGAACGAACCCCTGGTCGAGATCACCCAGGTCAAGGGCACTTCGGACACCCATCCCTTCCTGTCGCCGAACGACGAGTGGGCGGACTTCGAGATCATGCCCTACCGGATCGCGCAGTGGAACAGGTCGAGACCGCGCGGCTCCTACGTCCGCAACGCATACCAGCGGGGGCTCAAGCTCCAGGCCGAGCGCGGCGTCAACCCCTACCAGTTCGGCCTGGTCGGCGCCAGCGACACCCACAACGGCGGCGCCTCTCTCGACGAATCGAACTTCGTCGCCAAGGTCGGCATCCTGGACGCGACCGCGGAACTCCGCGGCTCGGTACCCATCACAGCGAACGAGGGCGTCACCGCTTACAACGACACGTACTACAAGACCTGGGGCGCCTCCGGCCTGGCCGGGGTCTGGGCGGAAGAGAACACGCGGGACTCGATCTACGACGCGTTCCGCCGCAAGGAGGCCTTCGCCACCAGCGGTCCCCGGATCGTCGTGCGCTTCTTCGCCGGCGCCTACCCCGACGACCTGGCCGGGCGCGACGACGCCGTCGAACTGGCCTACGCCGAAGGCGTGCCGATGGGGGGCGAACTGCCAACCGGATCCCCCGCCGCCACAGCCCCCCGGTTTCTCGTCTGGGCGCTCCAGGACCCGCTCGGCACGCCGCTGCAGCGGGTGCAGGTGATCAAGGGATGGAGCGACGCGGGTCACGCGATGGAACAGGTGTACGACGTCGCCTGCTCGGACGGCCTGACGCCCGATCCCGACACCCACCGCTGCCCCGACAACGGCGCCGAGGTCGACCTCACCGATTGCAGCATCACGCCGGACAAGGGGGCGGCCGAGCTGGTGGCCCTCTGGCAGGATCCGGACTTCGAGGCCGGCCAGCACGCGTTCTACTACCTCCGGGCGCTGGAGAACCCGACCTGCCGCTGGTCGACCTGGGACGCGATCAAGGCCGGCGTCGAGCCGAGGCCCGGGCTGCAGGCGACGATTCAGGAACGGGCCTGGTCGTCCCCGATCTGGATCGGCGGTCCGCCGACCAGGTGACGGAGCCGCACCGGCGGAACGACCCTTCCACAGGCGGTCTGTATACTGCCGTCGCTCTCCAGCGTCTCCAACGTCTCCTCCCCGAGTACCCAACCCGACCATGCGCAAGTGTTTGATTCTGCTTGCGCTAGCGGTGTTTGCCGGCGTCTGGCCCGGTTTCGCGCAGGGCGACGAAGGGGCCGCAGCGCAGGCGCCCGCAACGCTCGGGCAGGCCATCCGCGACGCCGACGTTTCGGTCGGTCTCCGCTACCGGATCGAGCAATCCGACGACGATGCGTTCGACCCGAGCGCGCTAGCGTCGACCTTGCGCACGACCCTGAAGCTGCAGACAAAGGCCTTCCGCGGCTTCTCCTTCCTGCTCGAGACGGAGGACGTCACCCCGGTCGGCAACGACCGGACGTACCGGAACCTCGGCTACGGCGGACTCGACAACGGCGTCCGCGACCGACCGGTCATCGCCGACCCGGCGCTGACGGCGATCAACCAGGCCGCCGCCCGCCTCGAGCGCGGACCCGTCGCCTTCACCCTGGGACGCACCGAACTCCTGATCGGCGACCAGCGCTTCGTCGGCGCGGTCGGTTGGCGACAGCACCACCAGGCATTCGACGCCGCCGCCCTCGACGCCTCGCTCGCCGGGGACTGGACGCTACGCTACGCGTTCCTCGACCGGGTCCACCGCATCACCGGCGCGGAGGAAGCGATGGCCACCCACGCGCTCTACGTCTCGGGGCCGGCGGGTCCGGGGAATCTGGCGCTGTTCAGCTACCTGCTGGACTACGAACGGCCCGGCGCGGCAGCGAACTCGACGTCCAACTGGGGCGCCAGCTACACAGGCTCACACGACGCCGGAGCGGCCTCGCTTCTGTTCGAACTCCAGTACGTGGCACAGCAGGACTGGGCGAACCACCCCGGCAGTGTCGACCTCGACTACCAGAAGGCAGGGATCGGTTTCTCGCGCGGCGACGTCAGCGTGCGTGCGGTGCGCGAGGCCCTGGACGGCGACGGCGCCTACGGGTTCCGCACGCCGCTGGCCACCCTGCACGGCTTCAACGGCTGGACCGACAAGTTCCTCGGCACGCCGGCCAACGGCCTCGTCGACCTCTACCTGCGTCTGGACCACGCTCTCGACACCTGGAACTGGACCGTGCGCTGGCATCAGTTCCGCTCCGCGGTAGGCAGCATGGACTACGGCGCCGAGATCGACGCCATGGCGGTGTGGAACACCCCCTGGGAGCAGGACTTCGGCATCAAGCTGGCGCAGTACAACGCCGACGACTGGAGCACCAACACATTCAAGGTCTGGCTGTGGACGTCCTGGAACGTCAGCCTGCGATCCGCAGGCGGCCGCTGACCTCGACCGAAGCCTCGGCCCCTTCGGGCAGGGCCTCCCAGTCCGCAGCCGACAGGACCACTACCGGCGGCGACTTCGCGTAGAGCTCACGCGCCACTGCCGCGCCGAGGGCCAGGATGCCGTCGAGTTCGCGCAGGACGACGGCGGCCGGCGCGGTGCCAAGACGCACGCCCTCGAGCAGCACCGAACTCGAACTGCTCGATCCCCGGCCGTAGGGCATGACCAGGACGCGGCCCAAGACGCTCTCGCCGCAGCGGGGATGGCGCTGGTCGATGATCCGCCCGGTGACGGGGTCCACTCCGCCCCAGAAGGAGAGCGGCTCTTCCAGGCGCAGCACCGAACCCGCGCCGGCGCCGGCGACCAGGACCTGGCTTCGCAGCTCGACGCCGCTCACGGCCACAACTCCGGATCGCGCCGCAGCCGGCCCGCATGAGCCGACCGCACGCACTCGGACAGGCTGCCGAAGACGACGTCGAAGCCGACGTTCCCCGGCGCGTAGTGCGCGAACTTGCCTGAGTTCGTCATCAGGACGCCGCCCGGCGCCGTGCGCAGAATCGGCGCCACGACCACGCAGGTGTCGACAACCACGCGCACGCCGTGACCACGGAGCCGCTCAAGGCCCCCGTTCCGCTCGAGATGGTCGAGCGAGATGCGATTCGTGCACACCACGAACTCCACGCTCTTCGAAGGCGGGTAACGCTCGACAAGGGGTTGCAGCTCAGCGAACTCGCGCGGCGAGAAGTGAGGGCTGCCCAACGCCACAACATCGATCCCGAGGTCGTTCGCGCCGCCATCCGGTTCCGCCGCGCCCGCCACGGTCGACAGGCGCCGCAGCCCGGCCCGCAGATCGGCGGAAGTGACATCGACCCACTCCTCCGCCTCCCGGCCGCCGAGCGCGGCCTCGAGCGTCGGCGCTTCGGGCGTGATCCCGACGGCATGAAAGAGCGCCACCGCGCCCGAAGACGCCGCGGCGGCGCCGAGGGCCTTCAGGCCGTCCTCGTCGGCCTGCTCCAGGCCGAGCAGCACGGGCACGCGGTTGGCGCAACGCTCCCCCACCAGGTAGCCGATTGCCGGCAACAGCCACGACGCCGATGCCAGGCTTCGCGGCAGGGAACGCAGATCGAACACGACCTGGCCCCGCCGGTTCTCCTCCAGGTGGAGCCCGACCGCAGGCGCGCGACCGGTGATTGCCGCGCAGATGTCGATGAAGTCCCCGTAGCGGTGGGTGCGGGCGCCCAGCACCGAGTTCGCGAACACGATCGCGTTGCTCTCGGCCCAGGCGACCTGCTGGCCGAACGCCGGCCGCGGCGTCGCCTGGTAGGGCGCGCAGGTCCAGATCGTCCGGCAGCCCATCTCCTCGTAGCACTGCATCAACCGCAGGGCCTTGGCACGGCGCTCCGGCGTGCCCGCGAACTCCTCCGGATGCAGCAGGTCCAGGCCGCCGACGTTCAGCGTCGTCGGCACCCGGACCCGGGCGCCGCCCGCCACCAGCATCTCCGCGAAGTCGACGCCCGAGTCGCCGTGGTAGAGGCAGCCGTCGATGTGGGCGCCCTCGATGTCCAGCAATCTGCGGGCGCCGTAGACCCCCGCCATCGTGACCAGGATGCGCATCGCAACCGCGGCCGCTTCGCCGCAATCGCCGCTGAGCATCCCGCGGTCGAGGTCGGTCAGTTCGATGGACTTGGGCGTGTCACCGGCGGTCATCGGCGGTCAGTGTAACCAGCACCGGGTGGGCCGGCCTTCCAGGAATCCGCGCGCCTGAATCCCTCATCGTTGCGTTCGGGCCGCGCGGCCCCCTAGACTCGCCAACTCGCAACGAAGCAGGCAACGACACGAGCGGCGCAGACGAACGGCCGGCGCCCACGGAGTGAGCCCGTATGGCGATCGACGCAGCACTGCAGGAACGACTGATGGCGGCGGCGCCCTATGGCATGGGCGTCGCGGTTCACGCCGACGAAGCTCCCGATCGGATGGCGGTGCTGTCGAAGTTCGGCGGCCGCACGCTCGGCGAACTGAACGCGAACGCGAACCGCCTGGCTCGGGTGCTGCGCGCCCACGGCGTCGGCCCCGATGTCGGCGTTGCTCTGCTGTGCCGGAACCGGCCCGAGTTCATCGACACGATCGCCGCCTGCTCGCGCAGCGGCGCCCGGATGACGCCGATCAACTGGCATCTCACGCCGGAAGAGGTCGCCTACATCGCCGCCGACTGCGAGGCGCGAGTCCTGATCGCCGACGTGGCCTTTGCTCCGGCCGTCGCGGCAGCGCAAGCAGCCTCGAACCACCTGCGCCTGACGCTCGCGGTCGGCCGCGAAATCGAGGGGGCCGAGTCCTACGACGAGGCACTCGCGGCGGAAGACGGCTCGAACATCGAGAACCCGATCCTCGGCGCACCGATGCTCTACACCTCCGGCACCACAGGTCATCCCAAGGGCGTCTACCGCAAGGCGGACGCGACGCCAGCGCCGTTCCTGCTCGAGGTGCGGGAGTCGGGGGATTTCGAGCCCGATACGGACTGCTCTCTGGTCACCGGGCCGCTCTACCACGCCGCGCCCCTGGGCCTGAATCTCTTGATGCCGATGGGCGCCGGGGTCGGCGCCGTGCTGATGGACAAGTGGGACGCCGAGGAGACGCTCGCCCTGATCGACAAGCATCGCGTGACCCACACCCACATGGTGGCGACGATGTTCCACCGCATGCTGGCCCTGCCGCGAGAGGTCCGGGAACGCTACGACGTCTCCTCGATGCGCTGGCTGGTCCACGGCGCGGCGCCCACGCCGGTCCACGTCAAGCACCAGATCATCGAGTGGTTCGGCCCCGTGGTCTGGGAGTACTACGCGGCCACCGAGGGCGGCACGTTCCTCATCGACTCGGAGCAGTGGCTCAGGAAGCCCGGCAGCGTCGGCCGCACGGTTGAGGGCACCAAGTACAAGGTGCTCGACGACGACGGCGAACCGGTGCCGATCGGCGCCACCGGCACCGTGTACTTCCAGGCGGCCGAGAACCGCTTCGAGTACTTCAAGGCCCCCGACAAGACCGCCTCCGCCTACCGCGACGACTTCTTCACCATGGGCGACCTGGGCTACGTCGACGAGGACGGCTACCTGTTCCTGACCGGCCGGTCGGCGGAGACCATCATCGCCGGCGGCGTCAACATCTACCCCCAGGAGATCGACGACGTGCTGCAACAGCACCCCGCGGTGTACGAGGTCTGCACCGTCGGCGTGCCGCACGAGGAATGGGGCGAGAGCGTCAAGGCGGTGGTCGAAGTAGGCGTTGGCTTCGAGGCCGGCAACGAACTCGCGGAGGAGCTGCTGGCCTGGTGCCGCGAAAACCTCCCCGACTTCAAGCGCCCACGCTCGATCGACTTCGCGACCGACCTGCCGCGGATGCCCACCGGCAAGATCCAGCGCGGCCTGGTGCGCGCGCCGTACTGGAAGGGTCGCGACCGGGCGATCTGACCAGGAACGAAACCAACTCTGGAGGAACAACATGCGACACCGACTGGCGGCAGCCGCCGCAGCTCCACTGATTCTCGTCTTCATCCTCGCGGCGCCCGGCCCGGGCGAATGCCAGGAGGATGGCGAGTCCGGCAAGCAGTACGGACTGACGGACACCGCCCGGGAGACCCGGAACGGAGTCAGTCTGGTCATGCAGTACGAAGCCGGGCAGGAGCGCTTTACCGGAACCTTGACGAACACGACGAACGCGACGGTCACGGCCGTCCGCGTCGAAGTGCATCTGTCGAACGGGGTCGAACTCGGCCCGACTCGGAGGACGAGTCTGACATCGGGGCAGATGCATGCGGTCGAACTCAACGCCGACGGCCATCACTTCACCACATGGAGCGTCCATGTCGAGCTTGGCTCGGGGTCAGGCGACGACGGCGGCGAACACGGCGGCGGCGAGGACGGCGAGGGCGGCGGCGAGGGCGGCGAGGGCGGCGGCGAGGGCGGCGGCGAGGGCGGCGGCGAGGGCGGCGGCGAGGGCGGCGGCGAGGACGGCGGCGAGGACGGCGGAGACTGCGAGGCGGACGCGGAAACGTTGTGCCTCCATGACGGCCGCTACGCGGCGCGGGTCGAATGGTCGATGGCGGACGGGCGCACGGGCCCGGCCCGCAAGGCGGCGCACGAAACGAGGAATTCGGGCCTGTTCTGGTTCTTCGCTGCGGACAACTGGGAGATGCTGGTCAAGGTCCTCGACGGCTGCGGCTGGAACGGCCATCACTGGGTATTCGCAGCCTCGGCGACCGACCTGGGCCTGAAGCTCACGGTGACCGACACCGTGACCCGCTTGAGCAAGGGTTACGGGAAGGACCCCGGCGAGCCGGCCCTGGCGGTCACCGACGTGGCGGCGTTCTCGGAGAGCTGCAAGCCGTAGCGGCTCTGCGGCGTCCCCTCCGGCGCCTTGTACCGGTTCTCGTCTAAGCTCCCGCCGTTCGCCGGCGACCCGGCGCCCACCCACGAGACACCCCGAGGCAAGCAATGAAAGCAGTCGTATGCAGTGAGTTCGGTCCCCCGGAGAACCTGACGATCGAGGAACTGGCCGACCCGGTCCCTGGCGCTGGCGAAGTCGTCGTCGACATCCGGGCGGCCGCGATCACGTTTCCCGACACCCTGATCATCGAGAACCGGTACCAGTTCCCGGGGAAACCGCCCTTCGTCGTCGGCGGTGAGGTGGGCGGCAAGATCGCCGCGGTCGGCCCGGATGTCGACGGCCTCACGGTCGGTGACGACGTGGTCGGCGGTGGCGGCACGGGCGGTTTCGCGGAGCAGGTGCTGCTGTCCGTATCCCAGGTGCGCAAGCTGCCGCAGGGTCTCGGTCACGCCGAGGCGACCGGCTACGGCTACGCATACGGCACCGGCCACTACGCTCTGAAGTACCGGGGCGACCTGAAGCCGGGCGAGGCACTCCTGGTGCTCGGGGCCGCCGGCGGCGTCGGCCTCGCCGCGCTCGAACTCGGCAAGGTGATGGGCGCACGCGTGATCGCCGCCGCCTCGACCGAGGAGAAGCTGGCGCTCTGCCGGCAGCGCGGCGCCGACGAGACGATCAACTACGCCGAGGAGGACCTGAAGGTCCGCGCCAAGGAACTCACCGGGGGCAAGGGCGTCGATGTCGTCTACGACGCGGTCGGCGGCGAGTATGCCGAAGCGGCGCTGCGGTCTACGAGCTGGCGCGGCCGGTTTCTGGTCATCGGCTTCACCGCCGGCATTCCGCGGATCCCACTCAATCTCACCCTCCTCAAGGGTTGCGACATCGTCGGCGTGTTCTGGGGCGCCTCGAGGATGCGCGAGCCGGAGATCTTCGAAGCGGCCCGGGTCGAGACGGAGGCCCTCGCGGCCGCCGGCAAGATCAAGCCCTACATCTCACGACGCTATCCGCTGGAGCAGATTCCCCAGGCGCTGCGGGACATGATGGACCGCAAGGTCATCGGCAAGACGGTCATGGAGAACGCAGTTTGATGACCGGGAGGATCACGGAATGAAGTTCGGCGCACAGGTCACCTGCTATCGAAACACCTGGGACAGCATCCGCGAAGTGGCCGAGCTGCTCGACCAGGGCCCCTGGGACAGCATCTGGTACGCCGATCACTACCTGCCGCCGCCGGGGCTCAAGGAAGAGGAGCACCTCACGGCGCACGAGGCGTTCACCATCGCCGCGGCGACCGCCAGCATCACGAAGAACCTCAAGATCGGCCACCTGGTGCTGGGCAACACGTACCGCAATCCGGCCCTCGTGGCGAAGATGGCCGGCACCCTGGACCACATCTCCCACGGCCGCTTCGTGCTCGGCATCGGCGCCGCCTGGTTCAAGCGCGAGCACGAGGCTTACGGCTGGACGTTCCCGTCGATGAAGGAGCGGCAGGACCGCTTCGAGGAGGCGGTCGAACTGATCCGTGCCCTGCTCCGGTCGAACGGGCCGGTCGACTTCCAGGGCGAGTACTACGATCTCGACTCGGCGCCCCTCTCCCCCGGCTGCTACGCGCATCCGATCCCGATCCTGATCGGCGGCACCGGCGAGAAGCGGACGCTGCGCACTCTGGCGCGTCACGGCGATGTGATGAACCTCGACGGTTGGGCCCGCGGACCGATGACGCGGGAGTACTTCCAGCACAAGGTCTCGGTGGTCGACCGGCACTGCGCAGAGGCCGGGCGCGACCCCGGAATGATCAAGCACACGGTGCTGATGCCCACCTTCGTCACCGACGACGCCGCGGCCGCCAAGGCCTTCGTCGCCGCGCGCGGCTTGGGCGAGGGAACCGCGGCGGGCCCGAAGAGCTACGTCATCGACCGGATCGGCACGATGATCGACGCCGGCGCCGAGGAGATCATGATCGGCGGCATCCCGACGCACCGCCTCGATCACTACCAACTGGTCGCGGAAGAGATCCTCACCGCCTTCGATTGAGGCGGCCCGGCGAGCGCTACTCAGCCGGCCAGGGCGTCCCCAGATCCTCCTCCGGCACCGGCTGCATCCCGAGGTTCACGAACTTCTGGAGCCGCTTCCCCTCGTAGGTCTCGGTGGTGTAGATGTTGCCCTTGGAGTCGGTCGCGATGCTGTGGACGGCGAAGAACTGGCCGGGTTGGCGGCCGCCGTCGCCGAAGGCGTAGAGCACCTCCATGCTCTCGCGCTCGATCACGTAGACCTTCATGTTCTGACCGTCGGCGAGGTAGAGGAACTTCTGCTCCTCGTCGGGTGAGAAGGCGACGTCCCAGGTCGAGCCCTGGGAGAGGGTCTCGGGAGCGATGAACACCTCGTCGACGTAGGCGCCGTCGGCCTGGAAGACCTGGATGCGGTCGGCGGCGCGGTCGCACACGTAAAGCAGGCCGTCGGCCGAGATGTCGGCGCAGTGGACCGGGCCCCGGAACTGCGTCGCCGGCGGATCGCCGGGCACGTACTGGCCGAGGTCCAGTTCGTCGTCGGGCGCTTCGCCGTAGGCGCCCCAGTAGCGCTTGAACTCGCCGGTGTCGGCGTCGATCACGACCACCCGGCGGTTGAAGTAGCCGTCGGCGACGTAAACCTCGTTGGCCTCCGGATCAACCGAGAGCTTCGCCACCCGGCCGAAGTTCTCCATGTCGTGGCTGTTGCGCACGAAGGCCGGATCGTCCTCGCCGGCGCCCTCGTTGACCCGGGCGTTCGCCTTCCCCACCTGCATCAGGAACTCGCCGTCGCGGCTGAACTTGAGCGCGTGGGAATCGCCGCCGCCGTTGCCGCCGATCCACACGTTGTCCATGTGGTCGACGAGGATGCCGTGGTTGGAAGCCGGCCACTCGTACTCGCCGCTCTCGCTTGGACCGCCCCAGTGCCGGACCAGGTTGCCGTCCGGATCGAACTCGAGTACCGGCGGCGCCGGAATGCAGCACTCGGAGAGGGGCGGATCCTGGGCCGCGCCGATCTCATTGATGGCGCCGAAGGCGTTCGGCGTGTTGCGGTGGACGATCCAGACATGGTCCCTGGAGTCGACCGCGACGCCGATCGCCGGGCCGAGGATCCAGTGGTTCGGGAGCGGCCTGGGCCAGAACGGGTCGACCTCGAAACGCGGCGCCATTGGCCCGTCACCGGCCATATCGCCGCCTTCGGCGCCGCCGTAGCCGCCACAGGCGCCGAGAACGAGAGCGAGGGCTGCCGCGCAGCCAAGAGCACAAAGGAGACGCTTCGATGTCATCGTCGGCCCATCCAATCGTTGGAATCCGTCGTCTTCCGCGGTGTTTCGCGGTTCCTGCAGCACCAAGGAGGTGCCGCCAGTCTACATCCTGTCCAGCAGCCCGCCGGCTGCTCGGTAACATCCGGCGCCTGCCCAGCTTTCCACACAGATCACGCCTGTTCGGCGCGAGCGGCGCTATCGCCCTGGCTCTGCTGCCCGTTGCCCACGGGCGCGCGGCGGCGCACGAGGTTCCGGGCAGCGTCACCGTCCAGGTGCTCGTCCGGCAGCAGGACGACCGTCTCCAGGTGCTCGTGCGCGCACCGCTCGAGGCGATGCAGGAGATGCAGTTCCCGGTCGACGTCCGCGGCATCCTCGACCTCGAGGAGGTCCGATCGAGCGGCCTCCTGACGGAGTCGGCCAATCGCTGGATCACGCCCAATCTCGACCTGTTCGCCGGCGACGCCAAGCTGCCGGCCGCTACCGTCCGCGCGGTTCGGTTGTCGATTCCATCCGATCGCTCGTTCACGGACTTCGACCGCGCCCAGGCGCACCTTCGCGGGCCGCCGTTGCCAACGACGACGCAGATCGTCTGGCGGCAGGCCCTCCTCGACGTGCTGCTCGAGACGCCGCTCGACACCGTGAACGCGCAGGAACGGCCCCGGTTCTCGATCGATCCCCGCTTCGGGCGGCTCGGGCTGCGCGTCCTGGTCGTGATCCGGTACGAATCGCAGGACGGCGACTCACGGGTCTTCCAGCTCGCCGCCGAGCCCGGTCGCGTCCGGCTCGACCCGCACTGGGGCCAGGCCGGCCTCCACTTCGTGGCGATGGGCTTCGAGCACATCCTGAGCGGTCTCGACCATCTGCTCTTCCTGGTCTGCCTGGTGGCGCCTCTCCGCCGCCTGCGGCAACTCGTCCTCGTCGTCACCGCGTTCACGGTCGCCCACTCGATCACCCTGATCGCCTCCGCCGCGGGTCTGGCGCCGCGGGCATCGTGGTTTCCCACCCTGGTCGAGGTCCTGATCGCCGTGTCGATCGTCTACATGGCGTTCGAGAACATCCTGGGAGTCGGCCAGGAGCGCCGCTGGGCCGCCGCCTTCGGCTTCGGCCTCGTCCACGGTTTCGGCTTCTCCTTCGCGTTGAGCGAGTCGCTCCAGTTCGCGGGCTCACATCTCGTGACCTCGCTGCTCGCCTTCAACGTCGGCGTCGAGCTCGGCCAGCTCCTGGTCCTGCTGCTGCTCATTCCGTTGCTGGACTTCGTGTTCCGTCGCCTTCCCAGCGAACGGCTGGGAATCATCCTGATCTCCGCCCTGATCGTTCACACTGCCTGGCACTGGACGGGCGAGCGAGGTTCGAATCTGATGGCCTACCGGCCTCTGGCGCCCCTCCTCGACAGCGTTCCGGAGGACGCGCTGCCGTGGATTCTGGTCGTCGCCGCTCTCACCATTCCCGGCTGGCGTTGGCTGCGGCAGCGAAAGCGACTACGTCCTGACCGCGTCGCCGACGAGCCTGCGACGGTGAGTGAAGGCCGGCGTTAGCACTGGATGCACCGGGGTGCTACCGAACCGCGTCGGCGAGCGCCGCCACCACCGCCGAGCGGTGCTGACCCCACTCGCGGCTGGTGGCGTCGGGCCAGGCGCTGTGAGTAACGATCACGGTGTTCGTGGCCGGGTTGATCCACAGCAACTGGCCGAAGATGCCCCGCCCGGCGTAGCCATCGCCCTGGTTCAGCCACCACAGGTAGCCGTAGCCGTCGAAGCCGGCACTGGGGCTGGTCGAGTCCGCCATCCAGCCCTCAGGCAGCACCCGCGTGCCGTCGCGCAGCACGCCGTCCTTCATCGCAAACAGACCGATGCGGGCGTAGTCCCGCAGGGTGGCGCTGATGCAGCAGCCGCCGAGCTCCCCGCCGCCGGGTTCGTGAATCACCCAGTTCGCGTCCGCCTCCATGCCGAACGGACCCCAGATCTTGTGCTCGACGTAGGTCGACAGGTTGTTGCCGATCGCCGCGCGTAGAACCGCGCCCGCCATGTTCGTCTCGCCGGTGTTGTAGTGGAACACCTCACCCGCGGTGTGCTCGCGCTCCAGCGCCGCCATGTACCGGGCCTGCTCGACCAGGGGAGACGGCAGCGTCGCGACATCGGACTCCGGATCGGCGTAGTCCTCGTTCCACCTGACGCCCGAGGCCATGTGCAGCACGTTGCGGATCGACACGCCGTCGTAGCCGCCGCCCGCCAGCAGGGGCAGGTACTTCGTCACCGGCTCGTCGACGCTGTCGATGTAGCCATCGGCGATTGCGGCGCCATAAAGCATCGAGACGACGGACTTGGCGATCGAGAACGAGATCCAGCGGCTGTTCTCGTCGTTCCCCAGGCCGTACCGCTCGAAGAGGACCTCGTCGTCCTTGACCACCAGGAGGCCTGCGATCCGGCGGTCGCGGATGTAGTCCTCGACGGTGAAGGTCTGGCCCTCGACCTCGTAGGTCACCGACGACAGATCCCGCGGCGCGGGCGTCAACGGATAGGGGTCGCCAGAGGCCTTGAACCAACGCGCGTTGCTGATCTGGTCGATGTTCCGGTAGCCCGCGACCTGCTGCTCCGGGGTCCAGAACAGCACTTCGCCCACCGGCCCGAAATTCTCCGCGTCCGGATTGACCGCTCCGGCAGCCGCCGCGGACTCGGTCTCCGCGGCAGGGCCGGCGCAGGCAGCGAGCGCCAGCACCAAGGCGACGGCCGCGCCGCCTGCCGGCCAGCCAATCGACACAGGTGAACTCAAGAACGGGACTTCTCTTCTTCGAGCCATTTCATTCCCCCTTTGATTCGGAACCACTGATCGTAGCGCCTCGACTGCGGCGCGGTAGGCTGCCGAGTCCGAGTCTCCGATGACCGACACGAGTTCCCCGACCGAACCCGCATTCGTCCCGAACGCCTCGATCCACTCCGCCGAAGACGACGACGCGGCCCGTACCCTGTTCGAAGCCCACGGCTGGACCGACGGGCTGCCGATCGTTCCGCCAACGCCGGAGCGGGTGGCGGACGCCCTCGAAGCGGCGGTGTTGGAACCAGCGCAGGTGCTGGGCGTCGAGACGGTCCGCGGACGGGCGATCACCGCCGAGAAGGCGGCGATCAACGCGGTGATGGCGGGCTGCCGCCCACGCGACTTCGCCGTCGTCGCCGCGGCGGTCGAGGCGATGTGCGACCCCGCCTTCCTGCTCCACGGCGCCACGTCCAGCACCGGCGGTTGCGCGCTGCTCGTCGTCGTCAACGGTCCGATCCGTGACGAACTCGGCATGACCGGCACCTTCAACGTGCTGGGCGGCGCCGACCGCGCGTCCCTCGCGATCGGGCGGGCGCTGCGGCTCATCCTCCGTAACCTGCTCGGGGTCCGGCCCGGAGAACTCGACCGCTCGACGCTGGGACATCCAGGCAAGTTCAGCTACAGCCTGGCCGAGGACGAGGAGGGCTCGCCCTGGCCCTCGCTGGCTACAGAGCGAGGCGCACCTGCCGGCAGTTCGACCGTTACCGCGTTCGCCGCCGGCGCTCCGCGGCAGGTGATGAACGAGTGGACGACGCAGCCGGAGGCGATCCTCGACACGATCGCTGCCGAGATGCGCGCCAACCTGCTCCACTACTCGATCTGGGCCGGCAACCACTGCCTCGTCCTGCCGCCGCAACTGCGCGATCGCCTGGCCGAGGCCGGGTGGTCCAAGGCGGACATCCAGAGTTACCTGCACCGCGCGGCGCGGGTGCGGCGCGGCGACTGGGAACAAGTCGGCAAGGCTGCGGTCGTCACCGACGCGAACCGGGATCAGGAGTACAAGGCGCTGCAGTCGCCTGACGATCTGCTGATCGTCGCCGCCGGAGGCCCGGCAGGCGGCTTCGCGGCCGTCATACCGCCGTGGTTCGGCAACAAGTCGCGGGCGGTGACGGCGGGCGTCGGCTTCTGTCTGGAGTGCTGAAGGAAAGCTAGGGACCGCAAGGCCCACTGAACAGCCGATCCAGCGCCGCCGCCGACACGACGCCGCGGTAGCGGGCGCAGACCTTGCCGTCCTCAAGCCGGGCGACGAAGACGGCGTCCTTGCCGTCCTCGGCCTCGCCGTCCGAGCCGGCGAGGTCTCGCCACGCGCCGGCGTCTTCCTCGACGACCAGGAAACTGCCCTGGCGTTCAGCCGGCACGTCGCCGCGCAGCCCGCGAACCACGAAACGGCGGATCATCTGCGGTGCGCCTTCAAGCACCACGACTGTGTAGACGGACCATTCCGCGGCGCGCGCCTCCTCGTCGAGCGCGCTGCGCCAGGCCCGCGCGCTCCCGTTCGCCGCGCGGTGAAAGCTCATCACCAGCAGCGAGCGCGGCGCGAGACCGCCCGGCGCCGCCACTTCCCGCCCGTCCAGGGTGACCGCCCGGGGCGCGCCGGGCGCTTCCGCTGAAGGATCGTCGCCAAGCACCGCAGCAGGGACAGCGGCCAGCGACGCGCCGACCCAGAGGGCAGCCGCGCCGAGCCGTCTCACTCCGCTCTCCGGAAACGCATGACCCTGTACTGCTTGATGCGGGCGAAGTGTTCCGGGTCGATCAGCCGGTCGAGCCGATCCAAACGGCCGGTGAGCGGCCGCGCCAATCGCCAGCCGGCGCCGGCCAACCGCGGGAACCGCCGCGTGGAGGCCTCACGCAGCAGGCTCACGGTGCCGCGGCCGAAGCGGTCGAGCATCGCCCGGGCAAGCTGCAGCATTGGAAGGACGGATTCGGTCACGTCCTCGTCGATCTCGAGAACGAGCCCGCTGGCCTCGGCCCGAGCCAGGAACTCGTCCAGCGGGTGGCCGCTCTTCGACCCCTCGCTACCGTCCGGGCAGGTGACGAAGTAGTCGCACAGCAGAAGGTGGCCACCCGGCGTCAGCGACCGCTGGACAGCCTCGAACAGCTCCTCCAGCCACACGTATTGCGCCGACTCGCAGAGGAACAGGAGGTCGTAGCGCCGATCCGGCTCGAACTCCTGGAAGCGGCCCAGGTGGAAGCGCCGATCCGGTAGCCGCGACCTGAACAGCTCGCCGTGATACGGATCGGGCGACAGACCCTCGACGTCGTAGCCCAGCGCCGCCAGCCGCTGTGTGATCACCGCCGTGCCGCAGCCGACGTCGAGCACCGAGGACACGCCCGGCGGCAGCAGCTCGAACAGGCGTCCAACCAGGCGCTCCTGGGCTCGCCGCAGCCCGACCAGGTCGAGCGGGTCGCCGGCGCTCCACATGCCGAAGTTCAGGTACTCCAACCCGACGATCCGGTGGAGGAACTGGAGCGCGAGGCTGGTCTTGACCTGACGCGGGCTGCTGCTGTCCGTCGCCTGACGGAAAAACTGCCGGCCCTGCGGCGCGGCCAACCAGGGGCGTGCCGCCTTCGGCGCCGAATCGGCGTCAGGAGGTGCGCTCGGACGCGGCGACGGTGGCACGATGCGCAGACTCACAGGTTGGCGAGTCTACAGCGGAGGCGCAGCCGCGATAGGTTCAGGTGGCGGAGCCAACAGCACCTGGGCAACAAGGCAACCCCCATCAAGCGGACTCGACCACCGCGCCCTTAGGAGAAACCCATGCGCTCATCGACCTTCCTTCTCGCTTTCGCCATGGTTCTCGCCATGGCCGCACCCGTACCGGCCGCGGAACATCCGCTCGACCCCCTGAGCTACCAGGAGATGTGGCGTGCGCTGGAGGTGCTCCGCGATGCCGGGCACATGGACAAGGACACCCGCTTCTCGGAACTGAGACTCAAGGAGCCGGCCAAACGCGATGTGCTGGCCTGGCGCCCCGGCCTCGAAATGGCCCGGGCGGTCTACGCCGTCGTTCGCCAGGCCGACAAGACCTATGAGGCCACCGTCGACCTTGCCGCCGGGCGAGTCACGTCATGGACGCCGCTTACCGGAGTGCAACCCGCCTGGCTCGGCGAAGAGTTCAAGAAAGTCGTCGACAAGGTGCTCGAACATCCGGACTTCATCGCCGGCCTTGAGGCGCGCGGCATCACCGACCACACCTTTCTCGACTGCGGCACGGGACCACCCGGCTACTTCGGGACCGAGGAAGAGCGCGGACGGCGGATCGGCAATGTCAGGTGTTCCGAGGCGCGCGGTGTCCGCAACGCCTGGACCCGGCAGGTCGAGGGCCTGAACGCCGTGGTCGACCTGGGTTCCGGCGAAGTCTTGCGGGTGGTTGACGACGGCCCGGTGCCCGTCACCACGACGAATGCGGACTTCGACCGCACCACCCTCGACCATCCGCGCGAAGTGCCGGGACCGATCGATACGCGCCAGCCGCTCGGACCCGGCTTCGAGATCGACGGCTACCAGGTGCGCTGGCAGAACTGGAACTTCCACCTGAGGCCCGATCAGCGGATCGGCCTGGTTCTGTCCCTGGTCCGCTACCAGCCGGGATCCGGCGCGAGTTCCCGCTCCGTGATGTACCAGGGCCATCTGTCCGAGATCTTCGTTCCGTACATGGACCCGTCGTTCGCCTGGTATCGGCGCAACTTCATCGACGCCGGCGAGTTCGTTGCCGGAGGATTGGCCAAGCCGATGCTGCGCGGCCGGGACTGCCCCGATCACGCGGTCTACATTGACACCCTGGTCAGCGGCGGCAACGGCCGCCCCAGCACCGTGCCCGACACGATCTGCGTGTACGAACGAGAGACCGGCGATCCTGCCTGGCGGCACTACGCCTCCGAACAGTCCGACAGCCGGCAGAGTCGCGACCTGGTCGTGCGGACGGGGGCCGTGGTCGGCAACTACGACTACCTGCTCGACTGGATCTTCCGGCAGGACGGCTCTATCGAAGCCCGGGTCGGCGCCACCGGCATCCTGGAAGTCAAGGCAACGAACGCAGCCTCCGCGATCCCACCGGCGCCATCGGCGGGGCCGGTCAACACAGCCGCGGTCGACGCGCTCCAATCACCCGATCGTGCCGATGCCTACGGCCGTTTCGTTGACCGCAACATCGTCGCCGTCAATCACGACCACTACTTCAGCTACCGGCTCGACCTCGACATCGATGGCGCAGACAATCGCTTCGTCGCCGATCGCCTGGTCACCAAGCGGCTGCCGGCCGACCACCCCAGGCGCAGCCTGTGGGTCCAGGAACAAGAGGTCGCGGCCAGCGAGCACGACGCCCGGCTGAACATCAGCCTGGAGCGACCAACGCTCTGGCGGGTGCTCAGCACCAGCCGGACGAACGCCGTCGGCTACCCGACGAGCTTCCAGGTGATGCCGGGCCGGAACGCGAATACGCTGCTCTCGGCGGACGACTATCCGCGGCGGCGGGCCGGTTTCATCGACCACCACCTGTGGGTGACTCCCTACGATCCGGATGAGCGCTACGCCGCCGGTGACCACCCGACTCTGAGCGAGCCCGGCATGGGTCTGCCCGAATGGACAGAGGCGGACCGGCCGATCCAGGACCGGGACATCGTGCTCTGGCACACGGTCGGGATGCACCACCTGCCGCGGGCCGAGGACTGGCCCGTGATGCCGGTCATGTGGCACGGCTTCGAACTGCGGCCGTTCGACTTCTTCGACCGCAACCCGGCGCTCGACCTGCCCTGAGCCCGAACCTGCCGGCGTTACAGTTCTGTCGCACGGCCACCCCAAGCCGAACAGGAATGTTCGTTCCGGGCGGCGTATCCGCAGCCTGACCCGGAACCGGTAGCCACGCCCGGTCCTCATCGCCGCTCCCTTGATCCGCCGCTAACACGCGCCTGCGCTCGGGTTAGCGGTCCTTGTGCGATCACGCGCCCGCGCTTCCCGACGGGGCCCAAGCGCCTCCGCGCGCTTGGCACGGTTCTGGATAGAGGAGTGGTGCAAGCCTGGACGTCAGTTCCGGAAACCTGACCTCGCCCGCTCTCTTGAGGCAGCGCGGACCGAGATGACCAGCCGGGCAAGATCAAACGAAGAGGAGGGATTCGTATGAGCTTCAGAATTCGCGGTCGAACCATCGGTCTGGGTTCGGCCCTGGGACTCACTCTGCTGCTGGCTCTGTTCGGCGCGGCGCCGGCAGCGGCACAGGAAGGCGTGGACAGCGGCGACACGGCCTGGATGCTGACCGCCAGCGCTTTGGTACTGCTAATGACGCCGGGACTGGCGTTCTTCTACGGCGGACTCGTCCGGCGCAAGAATGTCCTCTCGATCCTCATGCAGTGCTTCCTGTGCATGAGCCTGATGACCGTGCTCTGGGTCGTCATCGGCTTCAGCCTGGCCTTCGGCTCCGACGCCTTCGGCGGCGTGATCGGCGGCGGCGACTACTTCCTGCTCGCCAACCTGGGCTACGACGCCTGGGACGGCACCGGCATTCCGGCACCGCTGTTCATGATCTTCCAGGGCATGTTCGCGGTCATCACGCCGGCCCTGATGATCGGCGCCTTCGCGGAACGGATGAAGTTCAGCGCCATCTGCCTGTTCATGAGCGCCTGGCTGCTCGTGGTCTACGCCCCGGTCTGCCATTGGGTCTGGGGCGGCTCCGAAGGCTTCTTCGGCCTCGGCGGCGACGGCGCCCTCGACTTTGCCGGCGGCACCGTCGTTCACATCAACGCCGGTGTTTCGGCCCTCGTTGCGGCGCTCGTTCTCGGTCGCCGCAAGGGCCATCCGGACCACACCTCGCCTCCGCACAACCTGCCCTTCGCCGTCCTCGGCACCGGCCTGCTCTGGTTCGGATGGTTCGGCTTCAACGCCGGCAGCGCCGTGGCGGCCAACGGCTCGGCCGCCAACGCCTTCGTCGTCACCCAGGTCGCGACCGCGGCAGCGGCTGCCACCTGGGGTCTGATCGATTGGATGCGCGACTCGAAGCCGACGCTGCTCGGTGTCATCACCGGCGCGATCGCCGGTCTGGTTGCGATCACTCCGGCCTCCGGGTCGGTGAACGCGATCGGCTCCATCGGCGTCGGTGTCGGCGCCGCGGTGTTCGCCTACCTGGCGGTCACCTGGCTCAAGTCGAAGCTGGGCTACGACGACTCGCTGGACGTCTTCGGCGTCCACGGCATCGCCGGCATGTGGGGCGCGGTTGCGGCCGGCCTCTGGGCCACGGACGTGGTGCCAGGCAACGACGCGACCGGACTGTTCTACGGCAACCCCGGTCAGGTCCTGATCCAGCTCAAGGCGATCGTCTTCACCATCGTCTGGGCTGCGGTCGTTTCCTTCATTCTGCTCAAGGTCATCGACCTGATCATCGGACTCCGTGTCAGCGATGACGAAGAGCGGATCGGTCTCGACCTCACCGACCACCGCGAAAACGCTTACACCCTGGTCGACTAGGAGGAATGACATGAAGTACATCGTGGCCATCGTTCAGCCCGACCGGATGCAGGAGGTCCTCGATCTCCTGGAAGAGAAGGACATTCACCTGCTGACCGTCTCCAACGTCATGGGGCGCGGGCGCCAGCGCGGCGTCGGCGAGGTCTATCGCGGCCACAAGGAGGCCGGCGCCCTGCTACGCAAACTCAAGATCGAGATTGCGGTCAACGAGGATTACGTCGACATCGTGGTCGACGCGATCACACGAGGCGCCAAGACGGGCAATGTCGGTGACGGCAAGATCTTCGTCCTGCCGCTCGAGGAAACCATCCGCATTCGCACGGGCGAAACCGGAAACGTCGCGATCGGCTAGCTGCATCGCATGACACGAGACGCGCGCCGCGGGAGCTTGCTGCTCCCCGGCGCGCTTCTCTTTGTTGTGAGCTTCGGGCACTCAGCCCGAAAGGCCGTCGAAGAGACGCTGCAGACTGCCCATCCGCTCGGCGATCAGGTCCCACGCGCCCTCTTCGTCCGGCAACTGGCCCAGGCTGGACAGACGTCGCGCGAGGAAGCGGAACTCGCTGGTCTGCCGATCGGGAATCACGAGATCCTTGCTGTGGCCACGGACAATACGCAGACAGTTGATCACCGCCCGCAACAACCGGTATCCGGCCTCGACCTGCTCCAACTCCTCGCCCGAAATGTGGCCGCCCTCATGGAGCGCCCTGGCCGCCTCCAGGGTGTTCGTCTGATGCACTCCCCGGTCCTCCGCGCCGGCCGCGATCTGCCGCACCTGGACGAAGTACTCAGCGTCGAGCAGACCGCCGGCGCTGAACTTCGCGTTCGTCGTGCCGGACGCCACCAGTTCGGATCGTTGACGGTTCCGCAGGTGCCGGATGCGCGCCAGGTCGTGCGGACGCGGATTGAACACGTAGTCCCGCCGGTGCGCCTCGATGCGGGCGCACAGGTCCGGATCGCCCGCGACCGCGCGTAGCCGAACCAGCGCCTGACGTTCGTAGGGGTCGGCCTCGCCGCCTGTGCTGTAGTACGAGGAAAACCGCTGAAACGACGCCGCCAGCGGCGAGGACGAACCGCCGGGACGCAGGCGCCAGTCCAGTTCGAAGATCCCGTCCCGCTTGGCGCGGATCAGCCGCGCCAGCCGCATCGCCGCGCGCTCGTAGAGTTCCCCGGCCCGGATCTGCTCCGACCCATCGGCATCCCAGACGAACATGAGCTCGATATCCGAGGCGTAGCCGAGATCGCGCCCGCCCCACTTGCCGAGCGCGCACAGTGACCACGCCCCGGGCGCCGGTCCACCACCCGCGACCTCGGCCACCGCCTCCTCCACGCCCCGCGTGAGCACCACGTCGGAAAGGGTCGAGAGCTCGGCGCCGAAGTCGCTGAAGTGCTCGATCCTGCGCGTCAGGTGGCGCATGTCGATGCGCCCGATCTCGTCGTCCTTGAACCGGTTGAGGATGGCGTTCGGCGCCTCCTGGCCTTCGAGCGCCGCGTCCAGCCGACGCTCCAGCTCGCCTCTGTCGGCGCCGAAATCGAGGTCGGCCATGTTGGCGAGCAGCGGCATCAGGTTCTCGTGTTGCCGGCGCAGGAACTCTTCCCAGACGTAGGTGCCGGCCCCCAGAACCCGCGCCAGTTCGTCCAGCGACGACGCGAGCGCGTGGGTCGGATCGGCAACCTGTTTGCACGACGCGTCGATCAGCGCCCCGAACTGCCGCAGGGCCAGGTGCGGGTTCGGCGCCACCGCCAGCCGGCGCGCGAACTGCTTCATCAGGGTCACCGTGAGACGCAGATTGTCGACGCCGACCCGGTCCTCGATCTTCCCGCCCCGCCGGGTGGTCACGAACAGGCGATCACGCACCTCGCCCTCCACCGTGTCGAACTCGACCTTGTCGATCCAGTAGTCCCGGGTCGAGAGGACGTTCGCGAACTCGAAGAGGAACATGAAGCTGTCCGGGCTTCGGATCTCGAGAATCGTGCAGTTCTCGTCCGACTCGTTGTCGATGGAGATCGCGATCGGCGGCAGGACCTGATCCGCCTGGGCGCCGAGGTCCATCCCGCGCGCCGCCTCCATGACCCGCAGGGTCAGTTCCTCGTTGGCGCGACGCGCCTCGCCCCCTTTGAGGAACGCCAGCAACCGGTTCAGATCGCGCTCGAACTCGGTCCAGGAAAACACCTGAGTCGACCGATCCGGCGCCGGTTGAACCTCGGCCGAGAACACGATCCGGGTCGGGCCCTGCTTTTTAAGCGGGGGCGCCGGCGCCCCGCGCCGCGGGCGCCGGTTCCCGAGCCGCTCCGGCCGGCGCCGCGGGACTCGCCCAGGCCGCCGGTACAGTCCGATGTCGCCGACATCCTGATAGGTGTAGGAACTGCCGCTCAGGATCGACTGTCCGTAGGCCGCGAGCAGGCCGCAGATCTTGGCGAACTCGCCCTGGTAGTCGTTTGCGACCACGGTCACCCGCCGCGTCGAGCCGACGTAGCGCACATCGACCCGGCACAGCCGATCGGAATCGAGTTCGTGGATCATCTCCACGTGGCGCGCCACGTCCTCGACCGGGAAGCTCAGAAAGTAGGCTCTCTCAAGCCGCCTGAAGTGCTCGTCGACGACCTCGGCGGGCAGGGCAGGGCACAACTCGCGCACCTGCTGCTTGCGCTCCAGGAGTTCGATCGTCTCCTCGAAGAACTCGCCGAAGATACGGCGAACCGTGGCCGCCGTCTGCTCGTAGCGACGGCCGAGATCGAGCGTGTCCAGAGGCTGGCGCAGGGCGAAAGCCACGCGCCACTGGAACGTCGCCCACTGCTTCGGGTCCTGCGGCAGTTGGCGCACAGGCAGATCCCGCTCCAACTGAAGCACGTGCTCCACCACCCGCAGAAAGACGTACGCCTCGTGCAACTCATCGTGCTCGTCATCGGTGATGACACGGTGCGACCGGAGCCGCGCCATCGTCTGCAGCGTGTTGGCCGAGCGGAGACTCTTGTTGGCGGCGCCGTGGTAGAGCTGAAGCAGTTGGACGATGAACTCGATGTCGCGGATGCTGCCCGCGCCCAGCTTCACGTTGCCCACGTCCGTGCCCCGGGAACGGAGCGACTTCTCGATCATCTGCTTCATGTCGAAGACCTCGCGCAGCAGGGTCTCCGGCGGCCTCTCCGGGTTGAAGACGAAGCGCCGCGTGCCGTCGATCAGGCTCTTGCCCGCCGCCGCGTCGCCGGCCGCGAAGCGCGCCTTGATCAGCGCCTGGAAGGTCCAGGTCATGCCGTAGCGCTCGTAGAAGCGGAGGTACTGCCCCACCGTGCGCACCAGCGGGCCCATCTTCCCTTCCGGCCGCAAGCGCATGTCGACGCGGAACACGAAGCCGTCCGCCGTATTGTCCGAGATCAGGCGGATCAGTTGAGGCGCCTGCCGCTGCAGCCGGTGCAGAGCCTCCTGGTCGACATCGTCCGAGGCGACGAAGAGGGCGTCGACGTCCGAACTGTAGTTGACCTCCAGGCCACCCCACTTGCCCATCGCAATGACCGCGAACGGCGCCCGATCAAGCCCCGTCTCCTCAAGGGCTCGCTGAATGCAGACATCCGCGACCTGGGAGATCTTCGCCGTCGTCGTATCGAAGTCGTCGAGACCGCTGAAGTCGGCAACGGCCACCCGGATCAACTCCCGGTAGCGCAGGAAACGCAGCCAGCGCCGGATGTCCTCGCCCGGCGCCGGGCGAAGTCCCGACATCCGCTCGCGCTGCTCCCTCGCCGATTCCTCCTCGACCGGAAACAGCCCCTCCTCCGCCTCCGGGTGCGCGTCCAGCCACCGCATGTAGGCCGGCGAGTACTCGCCCAGGATGGCGCGCTGGGCCAACGCCTGAGTCTCCCGCGGATCCTCGGCGTCTTCGATGTGCATGGCCTGAAGGGCCTTGATCGCATCTTCAAGGCGGGAGTTCACAGGGGCGCCCACGGACTGACGGCGTCAACGCCCAAGCTGTCGAAGTCCGAGACGTTCCTTGTCGCCACCACCAGCTCGTGCACGGCCGCCGTTCCGGCGATCAGCGCATCGGCCACACTCGCGTTCCGGCCCGAGAGGCGTGCTCGAGCACGCAGACTGGCCGCGTGCTGAGCCTCGGGCCGGTCCAAGGGAAGGAGCCGGTTCCCGAAGTCGGCCTGGATCGCCGACAGGAACGCGCCGAGGTTGCGCCGACGACGCCCAGCGGGAAGGAGCTCCAACCCGAAGTTCAACTCATAGACAACAACGGCCGGGAGCCACAAGTCGCTTCTTGAGTTCAGAAACGCGACGACCTGCAGATCAGGGACAGGCCTGACGACCTCCGAAACGACATTCGTGTCGAGGAGAAAACCCCTCACTCCCAATCCCACTCCTCGGTCTGGAAGGGAATCTCTCGCTCCGGCTCGTTCTTCCTGTCGGGAAGCTCCAGCTCGATACCGCGAGGCGCGTTCTCGACCAGCCATTGCCCCAGCGGCTTCTGCGGCGTCGAACGTCGGTCCCACTCGTGCTTTGGCACGACGACGAACGTGGTCCGCCTACCGATCTGCTGGGGCCCTTCCTCCTGCGCGAGACGGAGGATCTCCGACAGGCGCGCCTTGGCCTCGGCGATGGTCCAAGCTCGTTCAGAATCGGGGCCAATGGTCATGGGGACTCTCCTCAGGGGTTCCTCACCAATGTGGTCCAACTTAGACCAGTTTCGCCAGTTGGGTCAAGAGACGGATCCGGCAACAGGCAATGGACGATAATGCTCCGCGACTACCGATGAGGAACCCGTCATGAAGCTCGCTACCGTCCTCACCTTGCCGGCCATCCTGTTTGCGGCCACCGCTTCGGCTGCCGCGCAGGCCGGCGTCGCTGAAAGCGGCTACCTCGCACCCCCGCGGGCGATCGTCGACATCCTCGACGCGCCGCCGACACCCTCGGTGCTCGTCGGGCCGACGCGCGACGTGTTCGTGCTGGTCGAGCAACGGAACATGCCGCCGATCGGCTGGTTGGCGCGACCGCTGGAGCGGCTGGCGGGGTACCGGATCGACCCGCGCAACAGCGGGCCCTGGCGGGCGCCGGAGATTTCGGCGCTGACCATCCGACGCCTCGACGCTGTCGCCAGCGAAGCCGGCACCGGCGATGATGGCGTGCGCATCGAGGCACCGCAAGACACGACGCTCGGCTGGCCGGCCTTCTCCCCGGACGGCTCGCACCTCTCGTACGCGGTCCTCCGCGACACCGGGATCGAACTCTGGGTGGTCGACCTCACATCCGGCCGTCCGCGGCCGCTGACCGTCGCGTCGCTCAACGCCACCTGGGGCAACCCGTGCGAATGGCTCTTCGACTCGACCGGCGTGCTCTGCCGCTTCCGGCGATCCGCCCGCGGAACGCCGCCCTCACCGCCGCGCCAACCGAACGGCCCGAACATCCAGGAACACGACGGACGCCTCGCTCCGGTGCGCACCTACCAGGACCTGCTTGCCAACCCCCACGACGAGGCTCTGTTCGAGTACCACTTCACGAGCCAGATCGAGACCGTCGCTCTGGCCACGGGCATGCGGACCGCAATCGGCGAACCGGGCCTCTACGCCCGCGTCTCGGCCGCGCCGGACAGCCGCCACATGCTGGTCGAGCGCCTTGTGCGTCCGTTCTCGTGGTTGCACCCGGCCAGCCGGTTCGCCCGCTCGGTCGAGGTCTGGACGCGGGACGGCGATACGGCCACGCTGGCGACGCTGCCTCTCGCGGACGCCGTGCCCATCGGCGGCGTACCCACAGGCCCCCGGGGCCACCGGTGGAATCCCACCGCGCCGGCAACCTTGGTCTGGAGCGAGGCGCAGGACGGTGGCGATCCCAAGGCCGAGGCGCCGCACCGCGACTACGTGTACACCCTCGCCGCGCCGTTCGACGGCGAGCCCAGCGAACTCACCCGCACCGAGTACCGGTTCTCCGGCATCTCCTGGACCGCCGACGGCACCGCGCTGGTGGGCGAGTACGACCGCCCGACCCGCTGGACCCGCACCGCCCTGCTCGACGTCGGCGGCGACGAGCCGCGGCCGCTGTTCGACCGCAGCGCCGAAAACCGCTACGGCGATCCCGGCTTCCCGCTCCGCCGCCCCGGCGGCGGCACCGCCGGCGCGACTCTTCTGCAGGACGGCAGCTCGATCTACCTGAGCGGCGCCGGCGCCTCGCCCGAAGGCGACCGGCCGTTCATCGACCGGCTCGATCTGCGCACGCTCGAGACCGAGCGCCTCTTCGGCACTGAACCCGAGACCTACGAGACCGTGGTCGCGGTCCTCTCGGACGACGGCAGGACCCTGCTCACCCGGCGCGAGAGCAAGACGGCGCCCCCGAACTACTTCGTGCGCGACACGGCCGACGGCGCCCGGCGGGCGCTGACCGCTTTCATCGATCCGGCGCCGATCCTCCGGCAGATCGAGAAGAGTCTGATCGTCTACAAGCGGGCCGACGGCACCGGCCTTTCCGCCACTCTCTACCTGCCGCCGGGCCACCGCGAGGGCGACAGGCCGCCGATGCTGCTCTGGGCCTATCCCCGCGAGTACACGAATCCCGACGCGGCCAGCCAAGTCAGCGGTTCGCCGCACCGCTTCACCAGGCTCCGAGGCGCCACGCACCTGCTTCTGCTCACCCAGGGCTACGCGATCCTGGACGGTCCGACGATGCCGATCATCGGCGAGGGCGAAACGGCCAACGACACCTACATCGAACAGCTCGTTACCAGCGCGGCGGCGGCCATCGACGCCGTGGTCGAACTCGGCATCGCCGACCGCGACCGGATCGCCGTCGGCGGCCACAGCTACGGCGCCTTCATGACCGCGAACCTGCTCGCCCACTCCGACCTGTTCGCCGCCGGCATCGCCCGCAGCGGCGCCTACAACCGCTCACTCACCCCGTTCGGCTTCCAGAACGAGCGCCGCACGTTCTGGGAAGCCCAGCACATCTACGCCGCGATGTCGCCGTTCTTCCACGCCGAGAAGGTGAACGAGCCGATCCTGCTGCTCCACGGCGAGATCGACAACAACTCCGGCACCTTCCCGATGCAGTCCGAACGCTTCTACCAGGCCCTGAAGGGCCACGGCGCCACGGTCCGCTACGTCACCCTGCCCCACGAGTCGCACGGCTACGCGGCAAGGCAGTCCGTGCTCCACGTGGTGGCGGAGATGCTCCGGTGGTCCGACGCCTACCTGGGGGGCGGGCGGAAGGCCAGAACCTCGAAGTAGCTGGAACGCCCTCGAGACGAAACTGGGGACGGCCGTGCGTTTGCTACGGCCCGGGCGCCTCAACGATTCGGTCCAGTTCCGGCCAGACATCCCCAGCGTCGGGCGGCGGCGCGACACTGCCTGTGGAAACGAGGTCGAGCAAGCGGCCCTCCTCGTCGAAGGCGCGAAACGTCGCGCCCTCGTCCGAGAGTTCGGCGGTCCAGAAGTGCGGCTCGCTGGCCGAGCGGGCGAGGTACCAGCGTTCCTCAAGATCGACGGTTCGAGCGTCCTGTCCCATGCAGCCGTCACCGAGGTAGAGCACGCCCTCTCCCTCCCCGACGACCTCGCCAAGGCGGATCGGGTGGCTGCGCTTGAACACGTGGTCGTGGTTCTCGAATGCGGCCGTCAACCGGCCCCGGTTGAACGCCGGCTCCCAGGCATCACGAACGACGGCCGATCCTTCGTAGGACCGATGCGCCGGGTACAGGGGGACATGGTAGAGCGCGAGCCGGTTCGGCAACTTCGCGTCCTCCTGCATCCGCTCCTCCAGCCAGGAACGCTGAGGGTGCAAGGCCGCAAGATGCCCCGTGTCCAATACGTAGAGGGCGCCCGCCGAGCCGAGCCCCCGGCGAAAGTACGTGGCGCCACCGGCCCCACCGGAATCCCCGCCGGCCTGGTTCTGGGCGAAGAGCGCGAGGTAGAAGGGCGCCTTCTTCTCGTCCGGCGCCGACTCGGGAACCCCGCCGGTACGGCCGACGTTCACTTCGTGGTTGCCGATCGCGACCACCAGGGGAACCGTATGGCCATCGGGCGTGACCAGGGCCTCGGTGACATGCTCCAACCAGGCCCGCCACCGCGGCCAGTTCGAGGTCAAACCGTTGGCGTAGGCGAGGTCGCCGCCGATTGCCAGCAGGTGCGGCGACTGTCGCGCTGCCTGGGCCAGCAGGGCGAGCGACAGCGACTCGGCGCCCACGTCCCCGCCGGCAGCCATGCGCACCGGGCCCTCCCGCGGCAGCGTGCGGAAGCTGCGCCACCCGCCCGCGGGGCGTTCGTCGAGCGCGATCCGGAAGTCGTAGCTGGCGCCGGGTTCCAGGTCGCGCAACTCGAACCGGTAGACGCGAACGTCCGGAACGCCGGCGATCTCGAACGGTTCCCCTGAGATCGAATACGGCTCTCCGTCCGACCCGGGAGCGCGCCATTCGACGCTGGCCGACCGCGGCAGCCTCTCCCCGATGCCGTCTGCTTCGACCACCAGGTTGACGGTCATCGTCGTCGACGTGTCGCCCTGCCAGGTCAGATGGACCGCGTGCCACGGCGGCGGCCCGGGGCCGGAGCATCCCCCGACGAGGAGCGCCGCGAGCGCGAAGGACGATAGTGCTCGAAACCGCAAGCTCTATTGACTAGCCGGAAGGGGCCGCCTCGAGGAGCTGGTCCATGACCGCCTGCGCATTCTCCGGCCGGCCCAGGTGCAGGCCCATGCCCGGCATCGGCGCCACCGGCACCAGGACCCGCTCGACACCGAGGGCCGCCAGCGAGCGCAGGCTGGCGAGATCCTCGCCGATGCCGGCGGTGATCTCGAGTGCCTCCGGGTCGCGGCCGTGCTCCACGGCCACGTCACGGGCCAGTCCGATCAGTTCGGCAGAGGCGCCGCGGGCCGGGAAGAAGCCGTCACCGAGTCGACCCGCGCGCCGCGCGGCGACCTTGGAGTGCCCGCCGACGATGATCGGGACGCTGCCGGTCACCGGCTGCGGACGGCAGTAGGCGGCCTCGAACTGGACGAACTCGCCTTGGTAGGTCGGTCTCTCCGCGCCCCAGAGCTCCCGCATCGCTTCGATGTACTCGTCGGTGCGGCGTCCCCGGCCGGTAAAGGAGGCGCCGATCGCGTCGAACTCCTCCTTCAGCCAGCCGACGCCGATGCCGAGCAGGAGACGCCCGCCGGTCATGTGGTCCAGGGTGGCGATCTGCTTGGCGGCGACCACCGGATTGTGTTGGGGCACGATCAGGATCCCGGTCGCGAACCGGATCTGCCGCGTCTGCGAGGCCACATAGGCCATCCAGATCAACGGGTCGGGCAGGTCGAAGTCATCCCGGCCACCCGCCATCTTGCCGTCCGGCGAATAGGGATACGCCGATTCGTACCCGCCCGGAACGACCGTGTGTTCGACGGTCCAGATCGACTCGAAGCCGGCCTCGTCGGCGGCCTGCGCCAGTTCCACCGCCAGGCTCGGATCGACGAAGCGGCCGGTGTTGCAGTACCTGAGTCCGAATCTCATGGGCGCGGAGTCTAGCGCCACCCTTCGCTACGATGCCGGCGTGCGCGAGGCCGCCGGCAAGACGAAGCTCACCGACATCGACTGGTCAACCTGGCGCGCAGTGGACCGGGCCACGCTGACCTTCGTCCGCGAGGACGGCAGGGTGCTTCTGATCCGCAAGAAGCGCGGCCTGGGCGCCGGCAAGGTGAACGGCCCCGGCGGCCGGCTCGAGCCGGGTGAGAAGCCGATCGACTGCGCGACCCGCGAAGTCGAGGAAGAACTCGGCATCACCCCGCTCGGACTCGAGTACCGCGGCGAGAACCTGTTCCAGTTCGTCGACGGCTATTCGATTCACGTGTACGCGTTCACGGCCTCCGGGTACCAGGGAGATGTTCGCGAAACCGAGGAGGCGGCGCCGCTCTGGACCGACGTGGACGCCATCCCGTACGACGAGATGTGGGAGGACGACCGGCTGTGGCTGCCCCACGCCCTGGGCGGACTCACGCCACAGGGCCGCTACATCTTCGACGGCGACCGGATGCTGGACTGGGAACTCGAGGTCGACGGACGGCGCTACGGCCCGCACGGGCCAAGCGCCTAAACCGCTACTCGCCGCCGCCGGTCGAACTCGACCCACCGGCGGTCCGGATCGCCTTTGCCTCCTCGGGCTCGACGTAGGTCCAGGCCAGGAACGGGGCCATCATCTCGTCCGTGCTCTGGGCGCCCCAGTCCACGGCCCGCTCGATGTTCAGAAACGGGTACTCGTCGAGCTTGGTCTCCGAGTTGTCGTAGATCGCTTCGATCTCCACCCGGGTCCCGGCCGGCAGCACCTTGGGCTGACGGTAGATGTAGTTCGTCTGCCAGTTGTAGTCGTACTGCGGAACGTCGAGGAGCACCTCGGCGCCGCCATCCGGGTAGTGCGCCGTGTACTTCATGCTCTCGCCGCGGAAGTGCATGTGCGGATGCAGCGACAGCAGCACGGTGTCCTTCTCGAACACCTTGGACGACCCGACACGCCAGCGCCCGTGGCCGGGCGGAATCTCGAAGGCGCCGGCGCCGACTGTGTTCCAGGTCACCGTGTGCTTCACGTCGGCGCCGACCGGATGGAACCTGAAAGCGACTGCGGAACGATCGTGACCCCCTGTGCCCGGGCCCGGTTCCTTGTGGTAGTGGACGTTCAGACGGACCACCATGCCGGCGCGTAACTGGTTGCCGAAGCCGGGCGGGTAGACCGTCGGATCCTCTCCGGCCGCGATCGAGCCGAGCGAGAACGTGTTCTCCCTCAGCACGTCGACCTCGCCGTCCTCGTTCGGGATCAGGGCCCGACCGGTGATGTGATGGACGAACTCGGCGTCCGGCTGGTATTCGATTGCCTGAATCCAGCGCGGCTCGGGCAGCATCGCCTCGGTCAGCGTGATGTAGAAGTTGGGCTGCTCGTCCTCCACGTCATCGCCGACGAAATGAGGCTCCTCCAGGTAGACGATCAGGTCCGGCTTGCCGATCAGGAAGCCGCCGGTGTCCTCGAACTGGCGCGGGGCCGGCCCCTTGGCCGGATCGCCCTTCGGCGCGCCGCGTCCCGCCCAGGCCACGATCGTGTCGATCTCCTCCTGGTTCAGTGTCCGCTCGTTGGCGAAGACGCCGGCCGTGTGGTCTGTCGCGTCCCACGGAGGCATCTCGCGGCTCTGGACCAGGCGCGCGATCGAGCGGGCCCACGGCCGCGCCTCTTCGTAGGTCATCAGGGACATCGGCGCCACCATTCCGGCAACGTTGTCGCCGCCCGGGCGATGGCAGGTCTGGCAGCTCTGCTGGAAGATCGGCAGCACGTGCTCGTGGAAGGTGACCGCCTCGCCGGTGTCGGCGGCGACCGCCACGGAAGCGAGACCAAGGGCGCCAAGAACGAGAAGTGCAGCGATCGAGCGGCTCATGCGCGCCTCCAGCTTCGTCTAACCAGTTGTCGGTAGGCAGGCGGACTCTAGCAGCCATGCCAGCTCTCGAGCTGCCTCAGTCCCACACGCCCTCGGGGATCGGCTTCGCTTCGACGACCTCGACCGCCACCTTGTCCGGACCCCTCACGAAGAAACTGCGCATCTCGGATTCCGGCCGGTAGGTGATCGGCGCCAGGATCTCGACCCCCGCCGCCTGCAGCCGTTCGAACACCGGTTCGATCTCCCGGTAGGAGAAGGCGAAGTGGTCGATCGCCCTTCCCCGCTGAGGCGCCAGCTCGCGCAGCGGCGCCGCGTCCTGCGGCCACCACGGCGCCACCGGCTCGTAGTCGGGAATGTTGTAGACGATGAAGCTCACGTTGTCGGCCCGAAAGCCGTTCGACCAGGCGCGGTGCTCGCGGTGGAACTCCTGCCAGGTCGCGAACTCAGCGTCCGGCCCCACCGGCCGCGGGTTACCGTCCGCGCTGCGCCCGGCGCGCAGCCCGAAGTGCCGCTCGTACCACGACGCGGTCTCGTTGACGTCCACGGCGAACAGGTGAACGTGGGCGAAGCGATGATGGCCCATCGTGTTCACCTCGATCATCTCGCGGTCGGGGCCGTTCACGTAGATGACGTGCCCTCGGCCCAAGCTGTAGATCGGCGTGTGGATGTCGACCCCGCGGGACACCAGCCATTTGTACTCGTTCGGCAGATCGACCCCGCCCCAGCCGAAGTGCCAGATGCCGCTCTCCTGGCCGCCGTCGGGCGCCTCCTTCACTTCGTTGAAGAGGATGAAGGACCGCTCCGTGAACACGGCGTCCGCCGCGCCGCGGAACTCGATCGGCAACGCGCCGAATGTGTCGCGGTAGAAAGAGGTCGAACGCTCGACATCCGTGACGTTGAGATGGATGTGGTGAAACCGAGCCGGCTCGACCGGCGCAGCCGTCTCCTGTGCCCCGAGCGGCGCGACGGCAACCGCGGTCGCCGCGGCGGCGGCAAGCAGCCGCGCCCGCACCGACCGGCAACCGCGATCCATGCTCGGCGCCCCCGTCAAGGAGCCCCTCCCTCAAGCAACTCGACGACCTCGATCTTCGTGCCGTCGGGGCCTTCGATGAAGGCGATCCGGTGCCCGTCGTCCAGCTCCCGCGGCTCTTCGACGAACTTCACGCCGTTCGCACGCAACCGCTCGAGCCACGAATCGTACTCAGTAGTGTGCCAGCCGATGTGATCGACCACCGTGCCGTCGGTGCCGGTCCGTTCGCCCGGCGCCTGGTTGACGATCAGCCAGGTCTCGTCGCCGCCGTTGTCGTAGAGGATCGAGTGCAGGGGGGCCAAGCCCTTGAAGGGCACGACCTCGCCGCCGAACTGCTTCGCGTACCAGGCGGCGGTCGCCACCGCGTCGCCCGAGAAGACGTGAATGTGGTGCAGCCCCGGCGCGCCGCCGTGGTCCATGTCGTCGATCACCTCGATCCGGGTACCCCAGGGGTCCTCGCAGAAGCCGAAGGTGAAGCCTGCCGCCTCCACGTGTCGGGCGGCCCCGACCACCTTGCCGCCGGCCGCTTCACACTGTTCGAGAGTCGCCGCCACGTCTTCGACCGAGAAACCGATGTGGTCCACCGAGGTGGCGCCGCTGCCGCTGGTCGGCTCGCCCTCACGGACCTTCAGGATGTCGTTGCCGTAGAACACGGCGTCGAAGGGACCGCTCTTGCCGAGCTTGCCGCCGAAGAGACCCTGGTACCACTTGGCCGCCGCCATCGTGTCCGGCGCGATCAGGTGGACGTGGTCGAAGTCCTCCGAGGCCACCGGCGACGCGGCGCCGAAGGTGAGACCGAGAATCATCCCGGCAACGAGGGAACCAGAGGCGAAAGCTCTCAATGAATCGCGGTGCATGCTCAAACGACCTCCGGACTGCTTCACAGTACGGCAGCGGATCCTCCCGGACCCGCCATCGGCTGTATGATTCGGTCTGCGGTGGCCGCAGAGTACCAACTACCGACAGGTACTGAACACCTACAGCGAACCATCGTGCTGGCCGCGACGCTGGCCGTGGCGGTGAGTATCGGCTGCCGCGGCGACGTGCCCGACCGCGACGCGAACGCCGGCGCGGGTCTGGCCGCCGGCACGGACATCTCCAGGAGCGGCGCGCTTGCCCAGACCACCCGCGTGCGGCGCGGTCAGGTCGACGCCCTGGTCACCGCCTCCGGCTCCGTCGTGGCGCCGCGTCTGACCGAACTCGGACCGGAGGTGCCGGGGAGGCTCTCGGTCGTCCACTTCGATGTCGGCGATCAAGTGGCAGCCGGCGATGTCGTCTTCCAGCTCGATCCTGCGCCGTTCAAGACCAACCTGCAACGCGCGCGCGCCGGCCTCGCGCTGGCGCAGGCAGAGGCCGCGCAGGCCCTCCAGGAACTGGAACGGGTGCGGCGGCTGGCCGAACAGCGGGTGGCGCCGCCGCAACAGCTCGATCAGCAACTGACCCTGCTCGCGGTGGCCAAGGCCCGGGTCCAGCAGGAGGTGGCCGCGGTCCAGAGCGCGCAGCAGGACCTCACCCGCACAGAGGTGATCAGCCCCTACGCCGCCCATGTGGTCGAACGGCAACTCCACGAGGGGGCGATCGTCGGCCCCGGCGCCGTCGTCGTCACGATCCAGGAGCGGACGGGCTTTGCCGCCGAACTCGACGTGCCGGCCGCGGCGGCGTCGCCGGTGGAGGTCGGCGACCCGGCCCTCCTGATCGTCGAGGGCGCCGCCGAGCCGCTCCAGTCCACGATCGCGTCGGTCAACGCCAGAATCGACCCCGAGACGCGGACCTACCGGGTGAGGGCGCCAGTGCCCGGCAACATGTCGGGCGCCAAGGCAGGCGCCTTCGTCCGCGCCGAGATCCGGCCGCGGACCCGCGGCGGCACGATCATCGTCGAACGAGCCGCCGTGCTCAACCGCGACGGTCGCGCCTACCTGTTCACGGCCGTGGACGGCCTCGCCCGGCAGATCGAGGTCACGATCGGCGCAACCGGCTTGCGCCTGGTCGAGATCAGGACCGGAGCCAAAGCCGGCGACGCGGTGATCGTCGGACCGGTGATCGACCGGCTCGCCGACGGTGCGCCGGTTCAGGCCGCCGAGCCGCCGCCGCTGGCGGCCGGCGGGGACACGGCCCCCTCGGCCGCGCTCCCGAACGCGCCGCCGCGATGAGGCGGCCATGCTGAACCTGCCGCTCATCTCGATCCGCCGTTTCCTGGAGTTCACGCGCGTTGATGCGAGCATCTCTACCCACCGGCGCCGCCTGACTCGATGCTGAACCTGCCGCTCATCTCGATCCGCCGTTTCCTGGAGTTCTCGCGCGTTGATGCGAGCATCTCTACCCACCGGCGCCGCCTGACTCGATGCTGAACCTGCCGCTCATCTCGATCCGCCGTTTCCTGGAGTTCTCGCGCGTTGATGCGAGCATCTCTACCCACCGGCGCCGCCTGACTCGATGCTGAACCTGCCGCTCATCTCGATCCGCCGTTTCCTGGAGTTCTCGCGCGTTGATGCGAGCATCTCTACCCACCGGCGCCGCCTGACTCGATGCTGAACCTGCCGCTCATCTCGATCCGCCGTTTCCTGGAGTTCACGCGCGTTGATGCGAGCATCTCTACCCACCGGCGCCGCCTGACTCGATGCTGAACCTGCCGCTCATCTCGATCCGCCGGCCGGTCTTCGCGTTGATGCTGAACGTGGCGCTGGTCGTGCTCGGCCTGGTGTCCCTGAGCCGGCTCAACGTCGACCTGAACCCGGATGTCGAGTTCCCCTTCGTCACCGTCACGACGATCCTCGAGGGGGCCTCGCCGGAGACGGTCGAAACCGAGGTCACCGACGTCCTCGAGGAACAGATCAACACGATCGAGGGCATCCGCGAGTTGAGTTCGGTCTCCTCGGAGGGGATCTCGCAGATCTTCATCGAGTTCGAAACCGGCTACGACATCGACGTCAAGGCGCAGCACGTGCGCGAGAAGATGGCGCCCGTCCGCGCGGAGCTGCCCATCGACATCGAGGATCCGGTCGTCACCCAGATCGACCCGGATGCGACGCCGATTCTGTCGATCATGCTCGGCGGCCCGGTCTCGGTTCGCGAACTGTCCGAACTGGCCGAGAACATGGTCAAGGACCGGCTCGAACGCCTGCCAGGCGTCGGCAGCATCGAGATCATCGGCTCGCGGCGGCGCGAGGTGCGGATCTGGCTCGACCCGGTCCGGCTCGCCGGCTACGGGCTGTCGATCGACGACGTCCGCTCCACCCTGCTGCTGGAGAACGCCGAGACCGCCGGCGGCCGCGTCGAGGGGCGCGAGCGGGAGTGGACGGTGACCACCTCCGGCCGGGTCAAGCGGGTCGAGGACTTCGGCGCCCTGATCGCCGCCGAACGCGGCGGCCGGCTGGTCTACCTGCGGGACGTCGCGAAGATCGAGGACGGTTTGGCCCAAGAGCGGTCCGTGGCCCGTTTCAACGGCCAGCGCGGCGTCTCGCTCGAGGTGCGACGGCGGAGCGGGGCGAACACGGTCGCCGTCGCCGACGCGGTTCGGGCCGAAGTCGAGGCGCTGCGCCCGAACCTGCCGCCCGGCATGGAGGTCCTGATCACCCGCGACATGGCGGTGTTCATCGAGGACTCGATCTACTCCGTGTTCTCGAACATGCTCTGGGGGGGCGTCCTGGTGGTCGCCGTGGTGCTCCTGTTCCTGCGCAACCCCAGGTCGACGATGATCTCGGCGCTCGCGATCCCCTCCTCCGTGATCGCGTCCTTCACCTTCTTCTACCTCGCCGATTTCACCCTGAACGTGATGACGCTGATGGCGTTGTCGCTGTCGATCGGCGTCGTGATCGACGACGCCATCGTGGTCCTGGAGGTGATCTACCGACGGATCGAGCAGGGGCTTGATCGAAGGCAGGCTGCCGAGGAGGGCGCCAGCCAGGTGACGCTGGCGGTCATCTCGACCACCCTGGCACTGTGCGCTGTCTTCGTGCCCATCGCCTTCATGTCCGGCACGGTCGGCCAGTGGTTCTACGAGTTCGGCATGGTGATGGCGATCGCAGTCTGCGTGTCGAGTCTTTTCGCCCTGACCTTGACGCCCATGCTCGGCAGCCGCGTGCTGACGGCGCGCCAGGGAAACGACCCGGTGAGCCGTGCCCTGGGCTGGGCCCTCGACAGGCTCGACCGCTTCTACCAGGAAGTTCTGCGGCGCGCCCTCGGCCACAAGGTGCTCACCCTGATCGTCGCCGTGGCGGCAATGGCCGGCGGGGTCCTGGTCGCCCGCACGCTCCCGTTCGATCTGTTCGTGACCGAGGACCGGAGCGAGTTCAACGTCGACGTCAAGATGCCGATCGGCACTCCCCTCGCCGTCACCGCGGAGGCGACGCGCCGCGCCGAGCAGGTGCTCGCGACCGACCCCGAGGTCATGAACCGCTTCGCGACGATCGGCGGCGGCAGCCGGCAGGAGCCCAATCGGGCTTCGATCTACGTCCAGTTGACGAACAAGCGAGAGCGCGATCTCAGCCAGGTGGCGATCATGGACCGGGTCCGCGAGCGGTTGCTGACGCAGATCCCCGAGGCCGAGGAGATCGCCGTGTCGCCGATCAACTGGATCGCGGGAAGCGACGACCAGTTGGGCTCGCGCGCCGTGACCTACAGCCTGCGCGGTCCGCTCATGGAGGATCTCGAGCTCTACTCGGACCGGCTGGTGGCGCTGATGCGCTCCGATCCCGCCTTCGTCGACGTCGGGACGAGCTGGGAGACCGGCAAGCCCCAGATCATGATCGACGTCGACCGGGACCGCGCCGCCGACCTCGGAGTGCAGGCAACGGTCATCGGCCGCACCATCCGCACCCTGCTCGCAGGCGAGGACCTGGGCGCTTTCGAGGAGGGCGGGGAACGCTACGACATCCGGGTCCAGGTCCTGCCCGAGTACCGGGACACTCCGGAGAAGCTGGACCTGATCCAGATCCGCACCGCCTCCGGTCAACTGACCCCGATCACCAACGTCGCCGACATCCGGCTCGGCGAAGGCGCGGTCCAGATCAGCCGGCAGAATCGCTCGCGCGAGATCACGATCGCAGCCAACGCGGCGGAAGGCGTGGCGCAGTCAGAACTGACCGCCCGGGTCGAGGAGTACGGCCAACTGCTGGGGCTCGAGCCCCCGAACCAACTCGTGCCCAGCGGCATGACGGTGGTCTTGCGGGAGACCAGCGTCTCGCTGCTCTTCGCCTTCGTGCTCGCGATCGCCGCGATCTACATGGTCCTGGCGTCCCTCTTCAACTCCCTGGTCCACCCGATCACGATCATGATGTCGGCGCCGCTCTCCTTCATCGGCGCCTTCCTGGCCCTCAAGCTCTCGGGCAAGCCTCTCGACATGTTGAGCGGCATCGGCCTGCTGGTGCTGATGGGGCTGGTGATGAAGAACGGCATCCTGCTGATCGACTACATCAACCGCCTCCGCCAGGACGGCCGTAGCCGCACGGAGGCGATTCTCGAGGCCGGGCCGGCGCGCCTGCGCCCGGTGCTGATGACCGCCCTCTCGCTGATCTGCGGCCTGCTGCCGGTCGCCTTCTCCACCGCCTCCGGTTCCGAGGCCCGCGCCGCGATCGCGGTGCTGACGATGGGCGGGATGGCCACATCCACACTGCTCACCCTGCTCGTCGTGCCGGTGATCTACGACCTGGTGGACCGGACAGTCGAGAAGGTGACGGCGTGGAGCCGCGCCGTGTGGGACCAGTTCGTGAACCTGGGCCGGCAGCCCGCCACCCAGGCCGCCCACGTCACCCGGCCGCGGCGACGACGACGCAGGCGCCTCCGGAAGCGAAAGGGCCGCACCGAAACGCGCTGACGCGACGTCAGGAAGCGCTATGCACCGGCGCGCCGCGCAGGGCGACGAAACGACAGGCGTCGAACAGGGTCGGCACGAAGAGGTCCGGTCGCGCCACGCAGGCGTAGTGATCGGCATCCACCCTGTGGACCGAGGCCCCGGGGATCATTGACGCCATGAGCTCCTGGTACTGGGGTGGAATGTGCCCGTCCTGCTCGGTCAGCACCACCGCGGTCGGCACGTCGATCCCTCCAAGCCAGGGGCTGGAATCGAAACGCCCCAGCGCGGCGCCCGCCTCGATCACCGAGACAGGATCGGTCGGTCCTGTCTCCTGCTTCAATGTCTGCTGCAGGGCGGGATCCTGGACGTTCTCGAGCATCCGCACGCCCATCCTGTCCCACAACGACTGGGGGGCCGCGCGCGCCGCGAGCGATAGCAACGGCCCCAGCGTTGAGGCCGCCCGCTGGGTCCGCGCGCCACCGAAACGGAACCCCGTAGCGCAGAGCACGAGACCCGCGGTCCGCTTCGGATGCCGGCGCCAGAACCACTGCGCCACCGCTCCGCCCATCGAGTAGCCAACCGGGATCACCCGCTCCAGGCCGAAGTGATCGACCAGCGCCGCCGCGTCGTCGGCGCAGTCCTCGAGCTTGAAGGCGCCGATCCGACGGATGCCGTGGCCGTGCCCGCGCTGGTCGAGTGCGATGACCCGGAATCCGCGTCCGAGCGTGGCGAAACTCGTGGTCCAGTTCAGGAGCGCCGTGGCCGCCAGACCGTGCAGAAGCAACAGGACCGGCGCCCCGGGCGGCCCCGCGACCTCATGCACCCAGGTCGCACCCCGCCCCGGCAGATCGACCCGGTGTCCGCTCAATGGGGTCTCCACAGGCTGCTAAGCGTACCGCCCGGTCCGCTGCGTGCGGGCGTAGATGTCGTCCACGACCCAGTGGAACAGGCTCACGTGAACGCTCTCGACCATGCCCATGTCGTCGAGCTCGACGTGGACGCCGTCGTGCTGGAGTTCCTTCAGCCGGCCGCCGTCGAATCCGGTCAGCCCGAAGGTGCGCAGGCCGTGGCGGTTCGCCCAGTCCACCGCGGCGAGCACGTTGGGGCTGTCGCCCGAGCCGCTGAACGCCATCAGGGCGTCGCCCGGGACGGCCGCGCTCATCAGTTGCTGGACGAAGATCTGCTCGTAGTCGAGATCGTTGCCCACCGCCGTGATCCACGGCACGTTGTCGGTCAGGCTGACGACCCGCAAGCGCCGATGGGACTCGTCCCGCAGGCTGTCCGCGGCGACCGTGCCCTTGCCCAGATCGACGCTCAGGTGGCTCGCCGCCGCGGCCGAGCCGCCGTTGCCGATCAGGTAGAGCGTGCGCTCCAAGCTCCAGACGTCGAACACCAGATCGGCCCAACGCTCGACCGCCGCCGCGTCCACCCGGGCCAGTTCGGCGCGCAGCCGGTCGAGGTACGCCGTGGCGTCAAGGGTCGTGCCGAGCATTGCCGGCATCGTAGCTCAGACTCTGAGCGGATTCCTCCAGCGCAGGCCCTCGAAGCGCGCGAAGTCGCCGTCACACGACACCAGGGTTGCGTCATGCGTGATGGCAGTCGCCGCGAGGTGCGCATCAGTGGTCAGGTTCCCGGCCGTGCCCGTGTCCTGGAGCAGGCCCCGCAGCGCGCCCCAGTGGTCGGGCTTCTCCGTGACGATTGTGACGACATGGGCGTCCAACCACTGTTCCACCCTGTCAAGCGCCTCGTCGACCGACAACGGCGCCGAAAACACGCGCGGATTGGTCGCTATCCGAACGAAGCCCAGCAAGACGATCCACGGCAGGCCCACCGTCTCGTCCCCGTCCAGTGCGTCCTCCAACCAGGAGCGGATCGGCTCGTGGTGCTCGGCGTTCTCGTTGACCGCGTACAGGAGGACGTTGACGTCGACGATCATCACGGGGCAGTCATTTCCTCACCGAGAGCTTGCGAACAATCTCCTCGTCCTCGAGCGCAGCGGCGAGCGAGAGCGCCTTGTCCAGATCGACGCGGGATCGGCCCATGCACGCGGTTGCTTGCCGAAACCGCGGCCGCCGGGTGGCGCCTGATTCCGCGGCGAGGCCGGACCGCAGCAGCCGGTTGAGCATGCGCGCCATGCTCAGGCCCTCACCCTCCGAGCGCGCTCGGAGGGCCTCCATGAGGTCGTCGTCGATTCGCACCGTACTACGCATGATGTCATGACCTCCCTATTGATGGTGCTATGACATCACCAGAATCTCCAGATGTCAAGCGGCCGGCGCCCGCGCCTCGCGCACCTCGGCGCCCGGACCAGGTTCAGGCAAGCGGACCGCTGTCCGGGACGACGGCGCCTTCAGTAGGGCTCGCGCGTCACGCGATCCGCCGGCACGCGGCAAATGCGGCGCATCCGGTGTTCACCGGCCTGCGGATGGGTCCAGCGCAGGTCGTCGCCATCCATCCAGCGCTCGACCCGGATCCAGGGAATGCCGTAGCCGTCCATCTGCAGCACTCCGTCCCGGTAGCGGGTCCGGTTCCTGATCCTCATGCAACTGGTGTTCACGTCGTTGGCGCCGCGACGTAGCGAGCCGTCCGCTCGCATGTCGTGGATCAGGCCGACCGTAGTGACGACCACGCGGTCGCCGCACTGCTCGACCCGTTCGAGGTGGCCGCTGTTGCCGTCCAGCCAGAGACCGCGCAGGTCCGGCGCTCCGGCGGGAAGCGGTTCAGTGCAGGCCGCCAGCACGGGCAGCGGCCACTCGGTCCACCCGGCGCAGCCGGGCGTGTAGGCCATCGGTATCTCGTCCGCGGTGAGGCCCGACCCGTCGAGCACCGGCAGGTCGCAGTGGTCGACCTCGCCGCCGCCGCCCGTCAGCAGCCGCGCCTCGGTCGTATCGGGCGGCCGCGGCGCGGAGCGCAGGTAGACCCTGGCCGCCGCGACAGCCGCCCCTGCCACCGCCACGACTGCGACGACAGCCACGAGTCCACGTCGCAGGAGCCTCCGACGACCTTCGCTCATCTCCACCTGGCAGCGTGCGCGGCAGGAAGAATCGGCGTACCCCATGTTCTGCGGCGCACGCTCTTAGCCGCCCGGCGTCGATTCGATGAAGTCGGCGACGATCGTGGCCAGTTCCCGGCCCCGGCCCTCCTGCAGGAAGTGGCCGCCGCCCTCGATCGTCCTGTGGGGTTGCCCCTGCGCGCCGGGAACCCTCGCTTCGAAGGGCCGCCTGGCGCCGCCGGTGACCGGATCGTTGTCCGCGAAGGCGCAGAGAAACGGCTTCGTCCACTCCGAGAACACCTTCCAGGCTTCCATCTGAGCAGGCGCCGAGGGGTCGTTCGGAAGCATCGGCACGCGGCTCGGCATGGCGCGGATCCCCGCCTTGTACGACGGGTCGGGGAACGGTGCGTCGTAGGCCGCGATCTCCTCCGGCGTAAGCGACACGCCGTTGACGCTGGCCGCGAGCATGAGCCCGACAGGAATGTCCTCGGTCTCCCAGGTCCACTTCTGCCAGTACGCGAACTTCACCGCCGGGTCTGCTCCCATCTGCGAGATCTGCTGCTGCACCTCCATCATCGTCGGCGTCGGCGCCTCGGCCCGGAACGTCTCGATCTTCTTGACCGTCTCCTCGGGCATCTCCAGCGGCAGCGGCAGACCCGTGTTCGCGGCGACGATGCGGTCGAACCGCGCCGGGTCGAGCGCCGCCATCCGCAGCCCGATCAGACCTCCCCAGTCCTGGCCCACCAGGGTGGCATTGACGACGCCGTTGCTGCGCAGCCATGCGCTCAACCAGTCGACCTGCCGCTGGTAGGTGTAGTCCTCGCGCTGTGTCGGCTTGTCCGACCGGCCATAGCCGACCAGGTCCGGCGCCATCACCCGCAGCCCCCGCTTCACCAGCACCGGGATCATGCGCCGGTAGAGGAAACTCCAGGTAGGCTGACCGTGCATCAGGAGCACGACCGGACCGTCCTCCGGCCCCTCCTCCACGTGGTGGATCCGGAGGCCTTGGCCCTCACCGTCACCCCTGGGCACGACGGTGTAGTGCGGCTCGTAGTCGAAGTCCGGCAGGTTGGCGAAGCGTTCGTCGGGCGTGCGAAGGACTTTCATCGGGTGGGGTTCTCCGGTTTGCAGTTGGGGTCGGCCGCGGGGGGCGTAGGATAGCGGCCTTTCCGAGCCGAGGGGCCCTTCCGGCCCAGAGGGAAAAAGGCCGATGAAGTTGCTGATCGCCAACCGCGGGGAGATCGCGGTCCGTATCGTCCGCGCCGCGGCGGAACTCGACATCCCGACCGTGGCTGTGTTCTCAGAGGACGACGCCGCGTCGCTTCACGTCCGCAGGGCGGACGAAGCGGCGGCGCTCAGCGGCGCCGGCCCCGCCGCTTACCTCGACGCCAAGCAACTGCTCCGGGCCGCCGCCGAGCATGGATGCGACGCGGTCCACCCCGGCTACGGCTTCCTGAGCGAGAACGCCGGCTTCGCCCGCGCCTGTATCGACGCGGGCCTTCGGTTCGTCGGGCCGCAACCTGCGTCCCTCGAGCTGTTCGGCGACAAGGCGCGGGCCCGAACTCTCGCCGCGGAGCAGGGGGTGCCGATCGTCCCCGGGGTTTCCGAGCCGGTGACCGTCGAACAGGCTCGCGCCTTCTTGGACGACCTGCCCCCGGGCGCCTCGATGCTGATCAAGGCGGTCGGCGGCGGCGGCGGCCGCGGCATGAGGATCGTGACCGCCGCGGACGAACTCGAGGACGCCTACCGCCGGGCGGTGTCCGAGGCCGGGGCTGCGTTCGACAACGACGGCGTCTTCGTCGAGGAGCTGCTGACGGCGGTCCGCCACGTCGAGGTCCAGGTCGCCGGCGACGTGAGCGGGGCCGTGGTCCACTTCGGCGATCGGGACTGCAGCTTCCAGCGACGCCACCAGAAGCTGATCGAGATCGCGCCCGCCCCCTGCCTGCCGGCCCCGCTCCGCGCGGCGATCCGGGACGCCGCGCTCGCTCTTGCTTCCGCGGCCGCCTACCGCAACCTCGGCACTTTCGAGTTCCTGGTCGAGACCCCGACCGCGCCCGATGCCGAACCGCGCTTCTTCTTCATCGAGGCGAACGCCCGCCTGCAGGTCGAGCACACGGTGACCGAGGAGGTCTTCGGCGTCGACCTCGTCCACCTCCAACTCGAACTGGCCCAGGGCCGCCTGCTCGCCGAACTTGGCTTCTCTTCGCAGAACGGCGCCGAACCGCGCGGTTCCGCCGTCCAGGCCCGGGTCAACATGGAGAAGATGGCCGCGGGCGGCGCGGTGTTGCCCACCGGCGGCGTCCTCACCGCCTTCGAGCCCCCCAACGGACCGGGGCTGCGCACGGACACGTTCGGCTACGCCGGCTACCAGACGAATCCACGCTTCGACTCCCTGCTGGCCAAGGTGGTGGGGCGAGTGCCACAGGCCGACCACGTCGCCGCCCTGGCCCGGACCGCCCGGGCGCTCGGCGACTTCCGGATCGAGGGCATCGAGACGAACGCTTCCTTCCTGCGCGCACTGCTCACGCGTCCAGAGGCCGAGTCGTGGAATGTCCACACCCGCTTCGTCGACGAGAAGCTGGTGGAACTGGTTGAGGAGGCCGCCAGGTTCGAGGATCGCGGCTGCCAGGCCAGCCTCGTCGACAACGGTGGAAGCGCGGGCTCGGAGCGCGGCCTGGCCGGCGTCAAGGTCGACGCCGTCGATCCACTCGCCGTACTCGATCACGGCAAGTCGGGCGGCCCCGCGGTCAGCGTGCCGGCCGCCGCGCCCCCGCAGGTCGACTCGACACCCGTCCCCGAAGGCCTCACCGCCGTCCGGGCCCCCATGCAAGGCACTGTCCTCAGTCACGAGGCGGAACCCGGCCAGGAGATCGCCCCGGGGCAGATCCTCTTCATCATGGAGGCGATGAAGATGGAGCACGAGATCCGCTCGGACATCGGCGGCGTACTGCAGGATCTGCGCGCCGCCGTCGGCGACGCGGTCTGGGCGGGCCACGTCCTGGCGCTGATCGAGGAACGGGACATCGAGGTCTCGAGCGACGAGCAGGAGGTCGAGATCGACCTCGACGCGATCCGGCCCGATCTCGCCGAGGTACTCGAACGCCACCGGGTGACCCTGGACGAAGCGCGGCCCGACGCCGTCCAGAAACGGCGCAACACGAAGCAGCGCACGGCGCGCGAGAACATCGACCAACTCTGCGACGAAGGCAGCTTCGTGGAGCACGGACAGTTGGTGCTGACCCCAGGCACCGGGCTCCCGAAGGAAGAGATCATCCGTAAGTTCTCCACCGACGGCATGATCACCGGCGTCGGCTCGATCAACGGCGAGCTCTTCCCCGATGAGCGCAACCGCTGCGTGGTCATGGCCTACGACTACACCGTGCTTGCCGGCACGCAGGGCGCGATCAACCACCCGAAGACGGACCGCATGGTGGAACTGGCGCACCGCTGGAAGCGCCCGGTGGTCCTGTTCGCCGAGGGTGGCGGCGGCCGCGCCGGTACCGGCGGCAAGCGGAAGGGCGGCGCCTCGACCACCAAGGCAGGCCAAGGCCGCAGCGACGAAACCTACCGTCCCCTCGACACGCCGACCTTCACCTCCTTCGCCCGCCTGAGCGGACTGGCGCCGATCGTGGGCATCACGTCGCGCTTCTGCTTCGCGGGCAACGCCGCTCTGCTCGGCTGCTGCGACGTGATCATCGCCACCGCCGACTCGAGCATCGGCATGGGCGGCCCGGCACTGATCGAAGGCGGCGGCCTCGGCGTGTTCCGGCCGGAGGAAGTCGGTCCGATGGACATCCAGGTGCCGAACGGCGTCGTCGACATCGCGGTCCAGGACGAGGTCGAGGCGGTCGCGGCCGCGCAGCAGTACCTGTCGTACTTCCAGGGTCGGGTCGACGACTGGCAGTGCCCCGATCAGAGACTCCTGCGCCGGATCGTGCCGGAGAACCGCCTGCGCATCTACAACGTGCGCGAAGTGATCCGCACCCTGGCCGACACCGGCAGCGTGCTGGAGCTCCGGCCCGAGTTCGGCCTCGGCATGGTGACCACCCTGATCCGGGTCGAGGGGCGGCCGGTGGGCGTCCTCGCCAACAACCCGGAGTTCCTGTCCGGCGCGATCGACAGCGACGGCTCGGACAAGGGCGCACGTTTCCTGCAGCTATGCGACGCCTTCGACATTCCCGTCCTCGTTCTCTGCGACACGCCCGGCATGATGGTCGGCCCCGAGATCGAGCGCACCGCCCTGGTCCGCCACTGCTGCAGGCTGTTCGTGACCGGCGCCAACGTCACCGTGCCGACGCTGACGATCGTGCTGCGCAAGGCCTACGGCCTCGGCGCCCAGGCGATGGCCGGCGGCGACCTCAAGGAACCCTTCTTCACCGTCGCCTGGCCGACCGCCGAGTTCGGCGGCATGGGCCTCGAAGGCCAGGTCAAGCTCGGGTTCCGCAACGAACTCGCCGCGATGCAGGACCCCGAAGAGCGCCGAGCCCGCTACGAGGAACTCGTCGCCGCGGCCTACGAACGAGGCAGCGCCATCACCGCCGGCGCTTCCTTCGCCGTCGACGACGTGATCGACCCCGCCGACTCGCGCCGCTGGATCGCCCGGACGCTCGACTCCGTGCCGCCGCCCCCTGTCCGGGACGGCAAGAAGCGCCGCAACATCGACACCTGGTAGGCGCGACTACTCGCCGCCGCCCGCCGGCTCGATCACGCCGTACATCAAGCCCCCGTATGGCCCGTGATCCCATGTGCCGGCATACCGCTCGTCGTAGAACAACACCCGCGCCCCGAACTCCCCGCCCAACCCGGGGATCGCGAAGTCGGTGATGCTGACCATCGGCGTATCACCGGCCCACACCAGCGGCACGACGACCGGCAAGGTCACGTCCACCGTCATGTAGACCACACGGACATCGAACCGCCAGCGGTCACCCTCTCCCTCGAGCTTCGCAACGCTCGCGATCTCGTACCGCTCCGGGTTCTTGTCACGGCGGACGCCCTCGATCTCCTCAAGACCTTCCAGGTTGTCGATCGTGAAGTGGCCCACCAGGTCGACGCTCTGCATCCGCTCGGCGAACCCGCGCTCGCGCTCGGAGAGTTCTTCGAGCGGCACCGTCCGTCCGACACCGGTGACGCCGGCGATCCAGCCGATCCCGTAGCCGAGGCCCAGCAGAACGAGACCGGCAACAGCGGCGACGATCCAGAGGGTTGTCTTCTTCATCGTGCCCGTGAACGTAGCCTCACCAGCGGTTTCCGTCAACCGACAGCAATTCCGGGACACGGGGTGGCGTGTTACGGGGGCTTGATGCTCTCGGCGAGTTAGCGCTCGGGCCCCGGTGCCCCCTGGGACCGAACGGGCCAGCGCTCTGCGCCGAATGCGGGCAGGATGCCCGCGTTCCCAGGACCGCAGCCACAGGTCGTTGCGCGCCGACCCCCTTTGGCCGACCGCTACAATCCCCTTTCCCATGCGACAACCCGTTGCGTCCGCGCTGGCGCTCAGCGCCGCCGCTCTTCTCGCGGGCGCCGCCGGCGCCCAGGAGATGACCGGCGACCCCTGGTCCGACATGGACTACGGACCGTTCAAGGTCCACTCCTACATCGTCGAGCCGGGCAACAACGCGAACAAGGGCATTGCCATCCGCGTCGACGACGGTCCCGGCGGGGTCGCCAAGGGCATGGAGTTCCTGCTCTTCGACACCGACACCCTGCGCTGGGCCGCGGGCTGGACCGGGTCCGGCTTCATGGACTGGAACTCGATCAACTACAACGGCAGGCACGAGATCGAGCCGGCGATCGTCGGCGACATGGTGTTCACGAACCCGGACGCACCGGGCTGGTCGCGGGCCGGTGACGACTTCCGGGATACCCGGATCGTGGGTCGCGGCGGTCGCCGCTTCGGTCCCCAGGACCGCAACGTCGCTCGCTGGCTCGGGCACTATCTCCACGGTTCCCAGGTCGTGTTGAGCTACCGCGTGGGCGGCTCTGACGTGCTGGAACTCGGAGCGTCCGACGGCTTCGGCGCCTTCAGCCGCACTCTCAACATCGGGCCGCGGAACACGGACTTGGCTGTCCAGGTGGCGTACCAGGAGGGAGGCAAGGCCTGGGCCGACGGCGACGCCGCCGGTTTCCGAACGCCACGCTCGTCGCAACCCACCGACGCCGAGCGAAGCGGCCCCCTGGTCGCCGCAATGCTCGGGGCGCCGGACGGCGCCCGGTGGGAGATTGACGACGGCAACCACCTCCGCCTGCGCGTGCCGGCCGGCGCCGAGCCGGTCCGGTTCAAGATCGTCGTCGGGCCGCGCGGCAGATCGAACTCCGGCTTCCTGGCGCGGGCCAGACAGTCCGCGCCGGCTGCCGATCTCGAGCCGTTGACCCACGGCGGCCCCGCCCACTGGACCGAGACCGTCCAGACCGAGAGCCGCGTCCTCGGCCGCCGCGACGGCCCCTTCGCGCTCGAGGCGATCACCGCGCCACTCGACAACCCCTACCAATCCTGGATGCGCCTGGGCGGCTTCGACTTCCTGGACGGTGGCCGGCGCGCCGTGGTCGCCACCTGGATGGGCGATGTCTGGATCGTCGACGGCCTGGGCGGCGAGGAGATCGGGGCGGTCACCTGGAAGCGCTTCGCCACCGGCTTGTACGAGCCGCTCGGCGTGAACACCAGGGATGGCGAGATCTTCGTCACCTCCCGCGACCAGATCACCCGCCTCCACGACCTGAACGGCGACGGCGAGGCCGACCACTACGAGGCGTTCAACCACGACGCCCAGGCCTCCGCCCACTTCCACGAGTTCTCCGTCGGCCTGGAAACGGACGCCGAAGGCAACTTCTACTACGCCAAGGGCACGGGGCACGACTTCGACGCCCGTGTGCCCCAGCACGGCACGATCCTCAAGGTCTCCGCCGACGGCGCCTCCACCGAGATCATCGCGGGCGGCTTCCGGGCGCCGAACGGGCTGGTGGTCAATCCAGACAGGAGCGTGATCGTGACCGACCAGGAGGGTCACTGGACGCCCGAGAACCGCATCAACTGGGTCGAGCCGGGAACCTTCCACGGCTACATGCGCGCCTGGCGCCAACCTGATCGCGACCCGGACGACTTCGTGCAACCCGTGACCTGGATCCACCACGATGTCGACCGCTCGCCATCGGCGCCGGTGCGGGTCCGCAGCGATCGCTGGGGCGAACTCGACGAATCGCTGATCTACCTGTCCTACGGCAACGGCAAGACGTTCTCGGTGCTCTTCGACCAGGCTTTCGCCGGCAACGACGGGCCGCCTCGCCAGGCAGCGGTGGTCGAACTTCCTGTCGCGGCGGCGCCGACCGGCCTGATCCGGGGCCGCTTCAACCCCGCCGACGACCACCTCTACGTCTGTGGCCTGTTCGCCTGGGCCGGCGACCGGACCCAGTCCGGCGGCTTCTACCGCGTGCGGCGAACCGACGAGCCGCTGCGCATCCCGGTGGCCTACGAGACAGCGCCCGACGGCATCGTGGTCCGCTTCGCCACGGAGCTCGACCCGGAGGCCGCCGCCGACGCAGGCAACTACTCGATGCGGATCTGGCAGTACCTGCGTCAGGCCAGTTACGGCTCCGAGGACTATCGGGTGCTCGGCGAGGGCGTCGGTGAAGACGTTCTCGCGATTCCGTCTGCAACCCTCTCCGCCGACCGGCGCTCGGTCTTCATCGAGATTCCGGACATCCTGCCGGTGCAGCAATACCACCTGGAGATGAACCTCCGGAGCGCCGACGGCGAGCGGATGCGCGAGTTCATCCACGGCACGATCCACGAACTCGGATCCCGCTCCGGCAGCGAGATCCTCGCGGGCTCCAACTGAACGCGGCGGCGAGATCGTCTTGGGCATTCGCCGGCAGGCACCTTTGGCCGCAGCAACCCTCGTCGCACTGGCCTGGGCAACCTCAGCGACAGCACAACCGGAGCCACCGGACGCGCCAGCCGTCTTCGGCCGTCCGGGCCTGGCACTCGTCCTACGCTCGCCCGACAGCGCCGCGACCGACGCCCGGGTCGCACGTCTCGTTGCGCTCTACGTTCCCGAAGGCCAAACCGCAAGTCCCTTCCTCGACGCCGGTCCGTTCGAGGCTACCTTCCGGGGCGCGATCGAACTCGACCTGAACGACTGGTATCGGTTCAGCGTACGCGGCTCGGGCGCCGTGCGGCTGAGAATCGGCGACGAAGTCGTACTCGAACTGCAAGAGCTGCCCGCTGGTGACGTTCCCCTGGCCACCGGCGGCGAGGTGCGACTGAACAAGGGTCTCAATCCCATCGAACTCGTCTACCGCAGTCCGGCAACCGGCGACACCTCTCTTCGCCTGACCTGGGGCAACGACTACCTGCCCGAGGAACCGCTGCCGCCGGAGTCGCTTCGGCGCACCGACTCGCCGGCGCTCGATCAGGGTCTGACGCGGCGAGCTGCCCGCGACCTCGTCGCCGACGTCATGTGCATCCGTTGCCACGCCGTCGCGAATGCACCCAACGCACCGATGAACGGCATGCCGGAACTCCAGGCGACCGGACCCGATCTCGACGGCATCGGCTCCCGCCTCCGGCCGCGATGGATCGAACAGTGGCTGCTCGATCCGAAATCGCTTCGACCACACGCCCGGATGCCGCGACTGCTGTCGACCGATTCCGCCGAGGCCCGCCAGCAGGCCGCGGACCTCGCTGCCTACCTCATCGCTGCCGGCGGCGACGGCCGCGCCGGCGAGGGGGCAGAAGCTATGCCTGCCGGCGAAGTGTCAGACGGGCGACGCCTGTACGCCGACACCGGCTGCGCGGCCTGCCACAGCGATGCGGCGTCCACCCCGACACTCGTTACCGCGCCGCGGCTCGTTGCACCAGCGGAGACTCCCGACGGTTCCGAAGGGGACGATCCGGCGCTTCGACTTGGGGACAAGTGGAAACCGACGGCTCTGGCCAGCTACCTGCTCGAACCGGCCAGGTTCGATCCATCGAGCCGGATGCCGCGGACGGAACTTGAGGCTGTCGAAGCCAACTCGCTCGCTCTGTATCTGCTCACTCCGGCTCCGAGAGGCGGTGCCGCGCCGGCCGAGTCCCCTTCGGCAACCCCACCCCCGACGGTTCCACCCGCCATCCAGAGTGATGCCGGGCGAGGTCGCCGTCTGGCCGACGAACTCCGCTGCCGCAGTTGCCACTCGCTGCCCGGCGGCGACCCGCCACCTGCCGCGGCCCCGGTCAATGGGCTTGCCGGTCGCTCCTCGACCTGGACCGCCGGCGGCTACACGGACTCCAACCACCCGCGCTACGAACTCGACTCGGCCCAGATCGCGGCGATCGAACGCTTCCTGGCCGAGGATGTCGCGTCCCTCTCGCACACCGTGCCGGTCGAGTACGCCGAGCGCCGGATCCGCTCGGGCGGCTGCCTCTTCTGCCACGGCCGCGACGGCGTCGCGGCAGTCTGGTCGCCACCTTCGGAGCAGAGACTCCGGTCCGCGGCCGAAGACGCGGATCAGAACGACTTCGCCCTCTCCACCGATGACGAAATCGGCCCGGACCTGCTGCCGCCGGACCTGACGTGGACCGGCGAGAAGCTCCGCAGCGTCTGGCTTGCCGATTTCCTGGCCGGTCGTGCCGCCGACCGCCCACGGCCGCATCTGCGGGTTCGAATGCCTGCCTTTCCCTCCGGCGCGGACATCCTCGCCGCCGGGCTGCATCACCAGCACGGTCTGCCCGCCTCGCCGGTCGACGTCCAGCCCCAAGACCCTGAGTTGGCGGCCGTCGGACGCGACCTGATCCGTGGCGACCGTCTCGGCTGTCACTCCTGCCACGCCCTGGGCGAAGATCCCGCGCTGGGCGGTGAGGGCGCCGAAGAGACGATCAATTTCGACCTCGTGCACAGGCGACTGAGACGCGAGTACTTCGACCGTTTCCTGCGCGACCCCCAGCGCATCCTGCCGGGGAGCAAGATGCCTCAGTTCGTCGACGAGGACGGCTACACCGCGCTCTACGACGTCTTCGAGGGCGAGGCCTCGCGCCAGTTCGAGGCGATCTGGCACTACCTGGGCACCCTCGAGTGACGGTCGCAAGGTGGACGACGATGCCCTCGCCGCCGCCCGGTGGCGAACCGATCGGCGCATCGCCGCCCTGACTCGGTGCCGTAAGCAATTACAGCATCGATTATGGTACGGTCACGCCATGACTGAGAGAACAGGCACCGACGCGGCCCTGCAGAAGATCACCGTCCACGTGCCGAATGTGCTTCTCAAACGCGCCCGGAAAGCGAGCGGTTCCGGAATCACGGAGACGGTCCGCCAGGGCCTCCATCTCGTCGCCGCGCGTGACGCCTACGGGAAACTCCGCGCGCTTCGCGGCCGGGTCCGTTTCGATCTCGACCTGAAACGCCTGCGTGAAGACTAGGGGCGTGACTCCGCCTTGATCGCGCTCGACACGAGCTCCCTCATCGCCTACCTCGAAGGCGCCGAAGGCGCCGACGTCAACGCCGTCGAGGAGGCGTTGATCCTCAGTATCGGCGTCCTGCCTCCGGTCGTCCTGACCGAGCTCCTCAGCAGCCCGACCGCCGACGAAGACACGAAGGCGCTCATCCGGCAGCTTCCGCTCCTGCAGGTGACGCCCGGCTACTGGGAACGCGCGGCGACGCTGCGAGCCGACATCCTGGCCAGGGGTCTGCGAGCCAACCTGGCCGACACGCTGATCAGCCAATCCTGCCTCGATCACGATCTGCCCCTGGTCACGCGAGACCGGGACTTCCGCCATTTTGCAGTGCACGGCGGTTTGATGCTCACGCCCGCGTAGCGTCGACAGGCCACGTGACTTTGCGCCGGTGAACTCACTCCGTTGCGTTCACCGGCGCTAGCCCCTAGGCTGCCGGCATGAGACAAGGCCTCCCCCTCACACTCGCGCTCGTCTTCGCCGCTGCCGCCGCCGCGCAGGAGGCCGCGCCCGCTTTCGAGCCCGCCTGGACGGTCGAGGAGAACCTGCGCCAGCACCGCGCTCTTCCCGATCCGGCCGAAGAGGTCTGGTGGACCGAGACCGGCGAGGCGATGGCCTGGCGCAACCGGAACCTCCACCAGATCGTGCCCTCCGTCAACGTCTACCGCGACGGGCCGGTCAGCGAGCTGGCGGCGCGCCCGATGGCCGAAATCGCCGACTTTCCGGTCGCGACGCCTTCCGGCGAGGTGACCTTCGACGCCTACCTGCACGGCGAGCACTCGACGACGATGGGCATCGTCATCCTCCACCGCGGCGAGGTCGTCTTCGAGCGCTACCCCCGGATGCAGCCCCACGAGAAGCCGATCTGGTGGTCGGTGACCAAGGTCCTTCCGGCGACGCTGGTGGCGATCCTCGAACACCGCGGGCTCGTGGACACCTCCCAGCCGGTCGACCGTTACGTGCCCGCGCTCAAGGGATCGGACTTCGAGGGCGTCACCGTCCGCAACGTGCTCGACATGGCCTCGGGCGTCGACTGCCCGGACGGCGACTACAGTGACCGCAGCACCTGCTACTACCAGTTCGAAGCCTCGCTCGGCGACGGCGTGCGCAGCGAGAACACGCCCGACGACCCCTACACGATGCTCTCGAACCTGAACGTCGGTCGCTGGGCCGAGCAGGGCAAGGGCTTCGACTACTCGGGGACCAATACCTTCGTGCTCGGCTGGCTGGTCGAGGAAGTCACCGGCATGCCCTTCCAGGACGCCCTGAGCCGCGAAGTCTGGACCCGCATCGGCGCCGAGGCCGGCGCGTCGATCTACGCCGGGCGCTACGGGATTCCGCTGACTTCGGGCGGCATGCTGGCGCGCCCGAGGGACATGGCGCGGTTCGGCCTCCTGTTCACGCCGAGCTACGGAAAGGTCTCACAGCAACGGATCGTGCCAGAGGAGCACGTCCAGACCCTGCTCCACGGCGGCCGCCCCGAGCTGCTGGAGAACGCCCGTTTCGGCGGCAGAGCGCCTGATGTCAGGCACAACGTCTACCAGTGGGATCTCGTGTTCACGAACAACGACATCTACAAGGGCGGCTGGGCCGGCCAGGGCCTGCTGGTCAACCCGGACCGCGATGTCGTCGCCGTCTGGGTCGGCTACACCGCGGCGGAATCCGACCCGGACGCCTATCCCCTGCTGCCGCGTGTACGGGCAGTGCTGGACGGCGTGTTCGGCACTCCTGCCGATACCGACTAGCTACGCGCGAACCTGCGGGCTGTCCCTTCGGCCCCTGGCCCTTCCCCGTCGGCCGACACCGGAAGTCCGGCTCATCGGCATCCGCCGGCGACGAAGATGCGCCTGGCGTTGGACCCGGCGGCGCGCAGTGGCGAACGTCTGGTTCAGGGCGATCGGGAGCGACTCCGAGGCTGACCGATGGACGACAACGTCCGGTCCTGGCAGCGCGACCTTCACGACCACGTCGAACGACACTCCGTTGCGCCGGTTCCCGCTTGGGCCGGTAACCGCCACTTCACAGTCGACGATCCGCGAGTTGAACTTCTCCAGGCCCTGGGCCTCGAGCTCGATCGAGCGTTTCAGATCCTCGTTCAGTTGAACGCCCTGAGTGCGGATCCTGACGGGAAAACTCGGATTTGATCTCAACTTCGTTTGCCTCCTCCTGGTTGTTCCCTGGGTGGTCCGGCAACGAGGCCCGGCCGCTCCTCGCGGCTTTCCGCTCGACCGGCCACCCTCATCAAACCTTCACTATCGTACAACGCGCCTCCCGCACCAAGATTCCGGTCCGGCACTCCCGAGCTAACCGCTCCGCTCCATCCCCACCGTACCCCGCAGGTAGACATCGATCAGGCCGGGCAGCGCGGCGATGTCGTAGCCACCCTCCAGGACGGAGACCAGCCGACCCTCGCACACGTCCTCGGCAAGGTCGGCCAGGTCGAGGCCGAAGCGGTGGAAGCTCTCCTCCGTCAACTCCATGCCGGCAATCGGGTCGTTCCGCCAGGCGTCGAAGCCGGCCGAGACCAGCAACACGTCGGGCCGGAACGCCCGCAGCGCCGGCAGCAAGAGATCACGCATGACCTCCCGGTAGACGTCGTCGCCACTGCCCGCCGGCAGCGGAGCGTTGACCGTGGCGCCTTCGCCGGCGCCGCTTCCCCGCTCGTCGGCGGCGCCCGTGCCTGGATAGAACGGGTACTGGTGGACGCTGAGATAGGCGACATCCGAACGATGGTCGAACAGGTGCTGGGTGCCGTTGCCGTGGTGGACATCGAAGTCGAGGACGGCCACCCGCTCCACGCCGTGCACCTCGATCAGGCCCTGGGCCAGGATTGCGATCTGATTCAGGTAGCAGAAGCCCATCGCCCGGTCCCGCTCGCAGTGGTGTCCCGGCGGCCTGGTCACCGTCATCGCGCGGTGGCCGGCGCCGAGCATCACGTGGTCGCCGGCCGCGAGCGCGGCATCGACCGCGCCCCAGGCGGCATCGGCGGTTCCCGGCGACAGCGGGTTGTCGTTCGTGTCGAGCATCGCCGTCGGCCGTAGCGGAAAGTCGCCCTCCGCCGCCGACGCGGCGACCGCAGCCACCGCCGCTTCCATCCGCTCGATGTAGTCCGGATCGTGAACCAGAGCCGCCAGCCGCCGGGCTTGGCCCGCCATTTCGCCCGACGGCCGGTCCGAACCTGCCTCGACCAGGTCCCAGTCCCGCTCACTCAGGTATGGCAGTGCCAACTGCAGGCGCTCCGGCCGTTCCGGGAACCCCCTCGGCACGGTGTGCACGTCGCAACGCGGGTCCCAGAAGACACTCATCGGTGAGTTCATCAGCCTCCCCACGCACTTTGCGGCACTCGGTCCACAATCCTGGTCGCTTGGTGGCAGTCGGCGATCAGGATCGGATAATGTACATGTCGATGAACATGAACCGTCCCCTCATCACCGAACAGTACTCCATCGCCAACGCTCGTCGGAACCTTCCCAGCCTGGTCCGGAGCGCGCAGGACGGAGCAGCCGTGGAACTCACCCGCCACGGCAAGCCCGTTGCGGTCCTGATCGGACGCCAGGAGTTCGATCAACTGACCTCGGGCCGACGCTCCTTTACCGAGGCCTGGAACGCCTTCACGGAACGTGTGGATCTTGCCGAGCTGGCCCTCGACCCCGACGACCTGCTGAAGGACGTCCGCGACGACAGTCCCGGACGCGATGTCCGGCTGTGAGCGCAGCCAGGTTCCTTCTCGACACCAATACGGTGTCAGAACCGTTGCGACCGCAGCCCAACCCGAACGTCGTCCAGCGGCTGTGCAAACACGGGGCAGATGTCGCTATCCCGGCGCCCGTCTGGCACGAACTCCGGTTCGGGTGTTCCCGCCTGCCAGCGTCGCGTCGCCGGGACGCCTTCGAGCGCTATCTTGACGAAGTCGTGCGCTTCAGTATGCCGGTGTTGAACTACGGCAGAAGGGCGGCGGACTGGCACGCTCGTGAGCGAGCCCGGTTGGTCGCCTCAGGCCGAACGCCTCCCTTCGTGGACGGCCAGATCGCGGCCATCGCGTACGTCCAGGGCCTGGTGCTGGTGACCTCGAACACCAGAGACTTCCTGGCGTTCGACGGTCTCGAGATCGAGAACTGGCTGCAAACATGAACCCGCAGTCCGAACCACCGCAGCCCCCCAACTGAACTCAACCAGCCATGAAGACCCGAGCCATAGCCTCCTCGATTCGCCGCTTCCTCGCTTCGACCGCGCTCATCGCAGCGGTGACAGCCCCGATCGGCGCCTCCGACAACTGGCCGTCCTTCCGCGGCCAAGGCGCGGACGGCAACGGCACCGGGACGCCGCCCGCCACCTGGAACGTGGAGACCGGCGAGAACATCCTCTTCCGCGTCGCCGTGCCCGGCCTCGGCCACTCGAGCCCGGTGATCTGGGGCGACCGCCTGTTCCTGACCTCGTCGGTGCCCGAAGGCGAGGAGGCATCGCTCAAGGTCGGGCTCTACGGCGACATCGCGCCGGTCCTCGGCGAACCGCCGCAACGCTACGTGGTGCTGGCGTACGACAAGCGAAGCGGCGAGCTGCTCTGGCAGCGGACGGCCTTCGAGGGCACGCCCGCGGTCAGGCGCCACACCAAGGCGTCCCACACGAACTCAACTCCGGCGACCGACGGCGATGTGCTGGTCGTGTTTCTCGGCTCCGAGGGTCTCCGCGCCTACGACCTCGACGGCAAGCCGCTGTGGCGCCGGCAGTTCGGCCTGCTCGACTCCGGCTACTACGTGGTCAAGACCGCACAGTGGGGGTTTGCGAGTTCGCCCGTGATCCACGACGGCCGCGTGATCATCCAGGCCGACGTGCAGGGCGACTCCTTTCTCGCCTCCCTGGACGCCGCCACCGGCGAGGACGTCTGGCGCGCCGACCGTGACGAGATTCCGACCTGGAGCAGCCCCGCCGTGTTTCCCCGAGGCGACGGCAGCCGCCAGATCGTGGTCAACGGCTACAAGCACATCGGCGGCTACGACTTCGACACCGGCGAGGAACTGTGGCGGCTCGAAGGCGGCGGCGACATCCCGGTGCCGACGCCTATCCGGGCCGGAGACGACGGACCCATCCTGATCACCAGCGCCCACGGCCGGATGCGGCCGATCTACGCGATCGACCCGGACGCCGCGGGCGGGATCGACCCGGAACACGAGGCGATGTCCTGGTTCCACGAGCGGCTAGGGAACTACATGCAGACGCCGATCGTGGTCGACGATCTGGCCTACTTCGGCTTCGACAACGGCGTCGTCACCGTCGTGGACTGGAAGAGCGGTGAGCGCGTCGCGCAGAGGCGCCTCGGACGCGGCGCCTCCGGCTTCACCGCCTCGCCGGTCGCCGCCGGAGGCCGCATCTACTTCAGCAGCGAGGACGGCGACGTCTACGTCATCGAGCCGGGCGACGAACTGAACGAGCTCGCCGTCAACGAACTCGGCGAGACCTTCATGTCGACGCCGGCGATCTCGGACGGCGTCATCTACTTCCGGGCGCGGCGCCACCTGATCGCGGTCGGCGCCGGGTCGTAGTCCACGATGACACTTTCCTCCAGGAGACAGACCGCCGCGGCTGCTGCGGTGGCCGCGCTTTCAGCAGCAACCGCATTGCCCCTCGACACTTCGGACAACTGGCCGTCGTTCCGCGGCAACGGCGCGGACGGCAGGGGCACCGGGTCGCCGCCCGCGACCTGGAACGTGGAGACCGGCGAGAACATTCTCTTCCGCGTGGCCGTTCCCGGCCTGGGCCATTCGAGCCCGGTGGTCTGGAGCGACCGCCTGTTCGTGACGACGGCAGTGCCAGACAGCGGCGAGGCGTCGCTCAAGGTCGGGCTCTACGGTGATGGCACGCCGGTTGCCGGCGAACCGTCGCAGCGCTTCCAGGTACTGGCGTTCGACAAGCGGAACGGCAAGCTCCTCTGGCAGCACACGGCGTTCCACGGCAAGCCGGCGATCAAGCGCCACATGAAGGCATCCCACACCAACTCGACTCCCGCGACCGACGGCAACGTCCTCGTCGCCTTCTTCGGCTCCGAGGGGCTCCACGCTTACGACCTGGACGGCAACCCTCTCTGGAACCGGCAGTTTGGCGTTCTCGACTCGGGTCCCTACGACTTCCCCACCTACGAGTGGGGATTCGCCAGCTCGCCGATCGTCCACGACGGCCGGGTGATCATCCAGGTCGACATCCTCAGTGACTCCTTCGTCGCCGTCCTGGACGCCGCCACCGGCGAGGACATCTGGCGTACGCCCCGTGAGGAGGTCGCCACCTGGAGCACGCCGGCGGTCTTCCCGCGCGCCGATGGCGGCCGGCAGATCGTCGTCAACGGCTACCGCCATATCGGCGGCTACGACTTCGACACCGGCGAAGAGCTCTGGCGCCTCGAAGGCGGTGGCGACATCCCGGTGCCGACGCCGATCCGGGCCGGCGACGGTCCGATCCTGGTCACGAACGCCCATGGCCGGTTGAAGCCGATCTACGCCATCGACCCGGAGGCGCGGGGCCGCATCGATCCGGAACACGACGCGATGCTCTGGTTCCAAGAGCGACTCGGGAACTACATGCAGACGCCCATCGTCGTCGGCGACCTCGCCTACTTCTGCTACGACAACGGCGTCGTCACCGTCGTCGACTGGAGGACCGGCGAACGCCTGACCCAGAAACGCCTGGGACGCGGCGCCTCCGGCTTCAGCGCCTCGGCGGTCGCCGCCGGCGGCCGCATCTACTTCAACAGCGAGGACGGCGACGTGTACGTCATCGAACCCGGCTCGGAACTGAACGAGATCGCCGTCAATGAACTCGGAGAGACTCTGATGGCGACGCCTGCGATCTCCGAGGGCGTCATCTACTTCCGGGCCCGCCGTCACCTGATCGCGGTCGGCGCCGGGTCGTAGTACCCGCCGGGGCGTGTTCCGGGTCTAAGCCTTGCGCCGCAGAACAGCGCTGAAGCTCGACCGGTGCTGGTGGGCGACGTAGACGCCCAGCACCACCAATGCCACGCCGATGACCACGCCCTCGGGCGCCAGGAAGACGTGGAAGAGCAGGATGTTCAGGACGATCGGCGCCAGCACGACGAGAGCGAGCGGCACGAACAGGCCGAGGATCAGCAGTACGCCGCAGACGATCTCGGCCACCTTGATGACCGGCCACAGGTAGCCGGTGTCCATCAGCGCGCCCATGAAGGCCGTGGCCTCCTCGCCCATCTCGGGTTCCGGCCCCAGTTGAAGCAGGCCGACCGTGCCGAAGACTGCGAAGATCAGCCCCAGCAGAATGCGCGCCATGAGCGGAAGATGCTTCATCGTCTACCCTCCCCGTCTTGTGTGTGTCACGTCAGCGTAGCGTTCGGCCCCGAACGGTGAGGAAAACAGCGTGACCGAGCATGAGATTCTCTGGCGACCCTCCGCGGAAAAGGTCGACGAATGCAGGCTGACCGCCTACCTCCGCTGGCTGGACGCCGAGCGCGGCCTGCGCTTCGACGGTTACGACGACCTCTGGCATTGGTCAGTAACGGATCTGGATGCCTTCTGGGGATCAATCGCCGAGTACTTCGAGGTGCGCTTCCACACCCCCGCCAAGCGGGTCATCGGACACAGGTCCATGCCCGGCGCCGAGTGGTTCCCGGGCGCGACCCTGAACTACGCCGAGCATGCCCTGGCACACGGCGCTGCGGAACCGGCTCTCATCTGCAGGAGCGAAGCGGGGCCCCGGCGCGAACTGAGCCGCGACGAGCTGCGCCGCGAAGTCGCGGCCGCGCGAACCGGACTGGAGCGCCTAGGCGTCGGTGCAGGAGACCGAGTGGTCGCCTATCTGCCCAACAGCGCGGAGGCCGTGATCGCGTTCCTGGCCGCGGCCAGCCTGGGTGCGATCTGGTCGAGCTGCCCGCCCGAGTTCGGGAAGGGCAGCGTGCTCGACCGTTTCCGCCAGATCGAGCCGAAGGTGCTGATCGGCGTCGACGGCTACGGCTACAACGGCCGCTGGTTCGACCGCAGCGGCGATCTCGAGCGGATCGTCGGCGCCCTGCCGACTCTTGAGGCGGCGGTTCTCGTCCCGGGGTCCGGCAATGGCGCCCAAGCAGCCACGGACCTGTCCTGGCGTCAACTGACCGCCGCGTCAGGCGAACTGGCCTTCGAGCCGGTCCCGTTCGACCATCCGCTCTGGATCCTCTACTCATCCGGAACCACGGGCCTGCCAAAGGCGATCGTTCAGGGTCACGGCGGCATCCTGATCGAGCACTTGAAGCAGTTGGCGCTGCACACCGATCTGGGGCCGGGCGACCGCTTCTTCTGGTACACGACAACCGGCTGGATGATGTGGAACTACCTGGTCTCGGCGTTGCTGACGGGTACGACCGCCGTGCTCTACGACGGCTCGCCCGGCTGGCCTGACCTGAACGCCCTGTACCGCCTCGCCGACGAGGAGGCTGCGACCTGCTTCGGCGTCAGCGCGCCCTTCCTGCTCGCCTGCCGGGCCGCCGGCCTGGAGCCGGGCAAGCGATTCGGCTTCGACGCCCTGCGGGCGGTGGGCGCCACCGGCGCGCCGCTACCGGCCGAGGGCTTCGACTGGGTCTATGACCACGTCAAGTCCGATGTCTGGCTCGGCTCCCTCTCGGGCGGCACGGACGTCTGCACCGGCTTCGTCGGACCGAACCCGCTCCAGCCGGTGCGGCGCGGCCGCATCCAGTGCCGCTCGCTCGGCGCCAAGGTCGAGGCGTTCGACGAGGCCGGCCGTGCGGTGACCGGGCAGGTCGGCGAACTGGTGATCACCGAGCCGCTGCCCTCGATGCCGCTCTTCTTCTGGAACGACGACTCGGGCGAGCGCTACCGGGAGAGCTACTTCGACCACTCGCCGGGCGTCTGGCGCCACGGCGACTGGATCGAGTTCGACGAAGACGGCAGTTCCGTCATCTACGGCCGCTCGGACTCGACGCTCAACCGCGGCGGGGTGCGGATGGGCACCTCGGAGTTCTACCGCGCCGCCGCGGAGCTGCCCGAGATCGAAGACTGCGTGATCGTCGACACCGGCAGCCTGGACCGCGAAGGCAAGCTGTGGCTGTTCGTCGTTCTGCAAGGCGGAGTGTCGCTCGACGAGGCGCTCGCCGACCGCATCAGGCGGCACCTGCGCACCCGGCTCTCGCCGCGCCACGGACCCGACGAGATCCGGGCGATTCCCGAGGTGCCGACGACGCTCTCCGGCAAGAAGCTCGAGGTGCCGATCAAGCGGATCCTGGCCGGCGAACCGGTGGAGCGGGCGGTCAACGTGGGGACGTTGAAGAACCCGGACTCGATTGCCGCGCTGGTGGCCGTGATTCCTACTGATTCAACTTGCTAGCGAAGTCGCCGCCGCGGAAGATCGAGATGCCATCGAGGGAGATGTACTTGGCGAGCGCCGCGTTGACCTCGTCCAGGGTCAGTTCCCCGATCGCCCGCTCCTGCGCGGCTGTGAACTCCATGGTCCGGCCGATGAACAGGTTGTTGTTCAGCATGCCCGCCAGCGCGCGGTCCTGGGACCGCCCGTTCTGCCGGGAGTCCAGATAGCCACGTCTGGCGGCGTCGAACTCTTCCTCGGTGAAGCCGTCAGAGACGGCCTTGCGTATCTCGTCGCTGAAGGCGGCAACCACCTTGTCCGCGTTCTCCGGCGCGAAGATGGCGAAGGTCAGGAACAACGCGCTGTCGTCGAGCGACGGTGCCGCGACCTGGGAGCCGACTCCGTACGACAACCCTTCCTCCTGGCGAATGCGGGTCGCAAGCCGCGAACTGAGGAATCCGCCGCCCAGCATGTAGTTCGCCATGACGAGCGCCGGGTAGTCCTCGTCGGCGTCGCGCATGGCGAAGGTGGTGGCGGCCATCATCATCGCGTTCGTCTTGTCCGGAGTCTCGAGGTCAACACTCACCGTCTCGACCTTGCGGTACGGGTCCGCTACCCGTTCGTATGGCTGAGACGCCTGCCAGTCCCCGAACAGCTCCTCGAGTTCGGCTGCAATCTCGTCCGCATCGAAGTCCCCGACGACGGCAATCGTGCCGCCCTCGGCGCCGTAGAAGGACGACCAGAATTCCCTCGCCTCCTCCACGGTGGCCGCGTTCAGGCGTTCGATCTGTTCCTCGAACGTCGGCGAGTATCGGGGATGGTCGGCAGGCCAGAAGCTGAAGTGCCTGCTCATCGCCTGCGGCACCTGAGCCATCGGCTCGGATCGCTGGGACTCGATCCCCGCCAGTCGCTCTTCGCGAAGCAGATCGAACTCCTTCGCGTCCAACGCCGGCTCCCGCAGAATCTCCGCCGCCAGGCGCAGCACCGGCACGAGGTTCTCGCGCACCGTGGTGAAGGCGCCGCTGGCGATCAGAGCGCCGCCTCCCACGCCGCCCTGGGCCTTGAGGCGATCCAGCTCGTCACTGATCTCCTGGCGCGAGCGGTTTTTCGTGCCCCGCATGAGCATCGACCCGGCGAGGTCCCCCGCGGTCGCGCGTCCCATCAAAGCCTCCTCGGCGCCGTGTCGGAAGGCGAGGTTGACGCTCACCGACTCGCCACGGGTCTGCTTCGGCAGCAGCGCGACCTTGACGCCGTTCGAAAGCTCGAACGTCCGCGTGCGTCGGTCGATGTTCGCAGGGCTCGGGTCGAAGGCCTCACCCTCGGCCACCGCTTCCCGCCCGGTGTAATCCGCGACCAGGGCCGCTATATCCGGCGGTTCCGGAACGTGAGCCCGCTCCGGCGTCTCGTCCGTCGGATGGAAGTAGCCCACGGTCCGGTTCGAGTCGCGCACGTAGCTCTGGGCCACCTCGTGGACCCCCTCCGCCGTGACCTGCTCCAGCCGGTCGCGGTGTAGGAAGAAGAGGCGCCAATCGCCCATCGAAGCCCATTCGCTGAGGTCGAGGGCGATCCGCTGGGGGTTGTTGAAGGCGAGTTCGATGCGCGAGAGGTAGTCGGTCTTGGCGCGCTCCACCTCTTCCTCGGTCGGCGGCGCCGCCGCGACTTCCTCGAACGTGGCGAACAGCGTCTCCGCAGCCGCTTCGAGCGAGTCCTCCTTGCGGACCTCGACGGCCGCCGTGAGCACGCCCGGCTCGTTCAATTGGAAGCTGGAGGCGAACACCGACGCCGCCAGCCCCGGCTCGACCAGGTTCTTGTAGAGACGCCCCGCCGGCTCGACGCCCAAGATGTGGGTGAGCACTTCCACCGCGGCATATTGCTCGTGAGCGCCCGGCGGCACGTGGTAGACGGCCATCACGTACTGGGTATCCCCGACCCGGCGCAAGGTCACCGTCCTTTCGCCGTCCTGCGCCGGTTCCGCCGTGTAGGTGTCGAACAGCTTGTTGGCGCCGGTGCGGTCGGGTCTCGGGATGGCCCCGAACTTCTCAACCACCAGTTCCAGGGCCCGCTCGACCTCGAACCGTCCCGCGACCACGAGGATCGCGTTGTCGGGCTGGTAGTACTTGCGGTAGAAGGCCTGGAGGCGCTCGATCGGCACGTTCTCCAGATCGGCGCGGGCGCCGATCGTCGAGTTGCCGTAGTTGTGCCAGTCGAAGGCAGCGGACATGACCCGCTTGCGGAGCACGCCCATCGGCTGGTTCTCACTCGACTCCCACTCGTTCCGCACCACGGTCATCTCGGATTCGAGATCCTCGGCCGAGATGAAGGAGTTCACCATCCGGTCCGCCTCCAGATCGAGAGCCCAAACCAGGTTCTCGTCGGTGGCCGGGAAGGTCTCGAAGTAGTTCGTGCGGTCGAACCAGGTCGTGCCGTTGGGAAACGCGCCGTGCTCCGTCAGTTCGGCGGGGATATCGGGGTGATTCGGCGTGCCCTTGAACACGAGATGCTCGAGCAGGTGCGCCATCCCCGTCTCGCCGTAGCCTTCGTGGCGCGAGCCCACCAGATACGTGATGTTGACCGTGACCTGCTGCTTGCCCTGGTCGGGGAACAGGAGGAACCGGAGGCCGTTCTCCAACAGGTATTCGGTGATCCCCTCCACCGACGCCACCCTTGTGACGCCGTGGGGCAGGTCCTGGGCGGAAACTGCGGATGTCGCTCCAAGCCAGAGGAGCAGCGTTGCGGTCATCGTCAGGGCCAGCTTCTTCATTTCTGTTCTCCAGGGCTCCGGCGAGCCCGTCTCTTTTCTTCCCGCACGCGGCGCCGAACATTACTCGGCGCCCGGTCGCGGGCGTTGTCGGTTTTTTCTGCTTACCTTACGAACGCAGCCAAGAGGGAATTGTTCCAGCCGGCGTCAGGCCTCCACCTCGCCGCCCAGCCGATGCTTCGCCTTCAGGTCTTCCTTCACGTACTTCGCCGCCAGCATGAACAGCACCAGGGCGAGGATCTTCGCCATACCCACCCACAGCAGGGAGTAGCGGATCGCTTCGATGCCGTACTTCGGTTCCAGCACGTCGTTCAGAATGCCGACGATCTGCGGGCCAAGGCCCATGCCGATCAGGTTCAGAATGAACAGCAGGATCGAGGACGCGAGCGCCCGCATCCGGACCGTGACCAGGGCGTGGGTCATGGCGATCGCCGGGCCGAGATAGACGGCGCCCAGGGTCAGCGGAACGAAGTAGAAGAGGATGGCCGGAATCGCCTGGTCGATCAGCAGGAAGGCGACCATGAACGGGAAGTAGACGGCGATCGTGCCGGCGCCGATCCACAGGTACCAGCGCGGGTCGCGGCGCGCCAGCCGGTCGGCGGCGAACCCGGTGATCACCATGCCCAGCGCGCCGCCGATGCCGGTCCCAAGCCCCATCCAGGTGCCGATCTCACCGCTGCCCATGCCGTGGACCCGGCCCAGGAAGGGCGGCACCCAGGCGCCGAAACCGTAGGCGGTGAGCGAAGCGATGCCCGAAGCGACCGCCAGCAGCATGAAGGAACGCAGGGACCTGAGGAACCGGACGACTTCGCCCAGCGAGTACGACTCTGTATCGGCGCCCGCCGCCTCCGACATACCGCGCGGCGGTTCGCGAACGGTGAAGCGCATCACAAGCGCCAGCAGCACGCCGGGAATCCCGACAACGAAGAACGCGACCCGCCAGTTGAAGAACTCGACGATCCAACCGCCGGCAAGGTAGCCGATCATCACGCCGACCGGAATGCCGATGTTGTAGATCGACAGCGCCGCCGCCCGGCGTTCAGGCGGGAAGTAGTCCGAGATCAGAGAGTGCGCGGGCGGGCTGCCCGCCGCTTCGCCGACGCCGACGCCGATGCGCGCCGCCGCAAGCTGGAGGAAGTTCTGGGCCAGGCCGCAGAGCGCGGTCATCACGCTCCACACGGTCAGACCGATAGCAATGATCGACCGCCGCACGCCGCGGTCCGCCCAGCGCGCGATGGGAATGCCGAAGCCGGTGTAGAAGACGGCGAAGGCGATCCCGGTCAGGAAACCCATCTGGGTGTCCGACGCCCCGAGTTCCTCCTTGATCGGATCGATCAGGATCGAGAGGATCTGCCGGTCGATGAAGTTGAAGACGTAGACCAGGAACAGCACGCTAAGCACGTAGCGTGCGTACCCCGGACTGAACCCGGCTGGCGCGGCCCCGCGCCAGACGCGTACCGGTTCCGACGACCGGCTGCGGGCGTCGGAACGGCACTGTTCCTCCTCCGGCTTCTGTCGTTCGGACAAGGCGGCGACCGTAACAGACGGCGGGAGGGCGCTACCGCGGACCGGGCGGGTCTGCGCTACCGACCCGCCCGGGTGTCCAGGCTCACGCTCTTGAGCAGTGCGAACACCGGCGATCCCACTTCGAGGCCGAGCTCGGCCGCCGACGCGCGCGTGATCCGCGCACGCAGCCGGTGCGACCCGAGGTCGACCGTCGCTTCGGCGAAGGGGGTCGACTCATCCTGCCGGAGCGCCACGAGGACGCCCGACAGCACGTTGCGGATGCTGGTCGGCGACGGGCGCTCGGTGGCGAGCGAGACGTCCCGGGAACGCACCAGCAGGCGCGCCGATTCACCGACCTCGAGATGCTCGATCCGCGGCACGCTGAGCCGCTGTCCGCCCAGATCGAGCCAGCTCAGGCGGTACTCGTCGTCGTGGTGGCTCACCCGGGCCTCCAGTACGGCGGCAGCCTCGAAGCTCTCGGTAAGCGGCGCCAGGTCGAGTTGCTCCAGGACCTCCACCGTGCCGCCGAACGCCTGCACCCGGCCATCGGCGAGCACCAGGATGCGGTCCGCCAGCAGGGCCACCTCGTCGACCGCGTGACTGACGTAGAGCGTCGGGATACCGAACCGCGGATGGAGCGCGAGGAGATACGGCATGATCTCCACCTTCCGACGCCTGTCCAGGGCCGAAAGGGGCTCGTCGAGGAGCAGCAGGCGTGGCCGGCTGAGCAGAGCCCGTCCCAGAGCGACCCGCTGGCGCTCGCCGCCCGAGAGCGTATGGGGGCGGCGGCCGAGCAGTGGCCCGAGGTCCAGTGCGTCGACGACATCGTCGAGCGCGACCGGCGCCTTGCCTTCGGACATCGCCGCGCCGTTACCGGAGCTACGGCGGTCGGCGTAGCGCAGGTTGCCGGCCACATCGAGATGCGGAAACAAACGGCCATCCTGAAAGGTGCAACCCACGGGACGCCGGTACGGTGGGATCACGATCCCGCGGCCGCTGTCGAGCCAGACGTCGCCACCGAAGACGATCCGTCCACGAGTCCCGGTCTCGAACCCGAGCAGGGCGCGGAGCAGGGTCGTCTTGCCGCCGCCGGAAGGGCCGAACACGGCGGTAACGCCGGCGGCCGGCATCGACTGTTCGACCTCGAGGTCGAAGCCGCCGAATTCGACCCGCACGTCGACCTCGAGAGCGATCCCGCTGCCGTCAGACGACATGGACCGGCAGCCTCCGGTTGAAGACGTAGACGAACACCAGCACGGCAAACGCGAACAGCAACAGGCCCGCGGCCAGGGTGTGAGCCTCGGCGTAGCGCAGGGTCTCGACGTGCTCGTAGATGGCGATCGAGATGACCCGTGTCTTGCCCGGGATGTTCCCGCCCACCATCAGCACGACGCCGAACTCGCCGATCGTGTGCGCGAAGGTGAGCACCGCCGCGGTCAGGAAGCCCCGGAGCGACAGCGGCGCGGCGACGGTGAGGAAGGCGTCGATCGGCGAGGCCCGAAGCGCGGCAGCCGCCTCGAGCGGCCCCCGCCCCAGCGACTCGAAGGCGGCCTGCAGCGGCTGGACCATGAAGGGCAGCGAGTAGATGACGGAGGCGACGAGCAGGCCCGTGAACGAGAAGGTGAGCGTCGTGTCCGTGATCTCCACCCACAGCCGACCGAAGAAGGAGCGCGGGCTCATCAGCAGCAGCAGGTAGAAACCCAGGACGGTCGGCGGCAGCACGAGAGGCAGCGCCGTCACCGCCTCGACCACCGGCTTGACGCGCGAGCGCGTGCGGGCCAGCCACCACGCGAGCGGCGTACCGAGGACGATCAGCACCGAGGTCGCCGCGGCCGCGAGTTGCAGGCTGAGCCAGAGCGGGCCGAGTTCGGGCAGGTCCACCGCGCAGGTACTCCGGCGCCCGACGAGCTACTCGACCACGTAGCCGGAGGACGCGATGGCTTTCCGCGCCCGCGGGCTGCCCAGGAAACGAAGGAAGTCGCGGGCCGCCGGGTTGTCCTCGGCGCGGTTGAGCAGCACCGCGTCCTGGCGAATCGGAGTGTAGAAACCTGCGGGCACATCCCAGCGACTGCCCGGATACGGGTTCCGGGAACTGAGCACCGAGGAGAGCGCGACGAAGCCGAGTTCCGCGTTCCCCGAAGCCACCATGGCGAAGGCCTGACCCACGTTCTCACCGACCACGATCTTCGACCGGAGACCCTCCCAAAGGCCAAGCTCGCGCAGCGTGTCGCGAGCGGCTGCGCCGTAGGGCGCAAGATCAGGATTCGCGATCGCGAGCCGGCGGAAGGCGCCTTCGCGCAACACCGCGGCCGCGTCGGTGAACGCCCCCGGCGCCGGACTCCAGAGTACGAGTCGACCGACGGCGTACGTCGTGCGCGAATCGGCCGCCGCGAGCCCCTGCTCCACCAGCAGCCGCGGGCGCTCCTGGTCGGCGGCGAGGAACAGGTCGAAGGGCGCGCCGTGGAGGATCTGGGCGTAGAGCTTTCCCGTCGAGCCGACCGTCACCGTGACCTGGTGACCGCTCTCCTGCTCGAACTCGGCGGCGACCGTCTCGATCGCCTCCGCCGCGTTGGCTGCCACCGCCACGGTCACCTCGCCGGCGAAGGCGCCGGCCGTCGCGAACGCGAGCGCCGGCAGGAGCCGCAGCACCGAGGTCTTCAAACGGCTACCGCCTGCGCCGTGCGACGCGGGTCGCCGCATGCCGATCCGCCGAACGGCCAAGTTCTCCTCGCATCGCTGGCTCCCTCATTCAAGTCTGCCGAGAGGTTACCCCCAGTGCCGTAAGATGCCAGCCGTCCAACCCAGGAAGGAGAGTTCGAGCCATGTCCGAACCGGTGCTGCTGGTCGAGAAGTCCGAGGGCATCGCGACCCTCACGCTGAATCGCCCGGGCGTGCTGAACGCCCTCTCGGAGGAGCTGCGCGACCTGCTCGCCCAGACGATCGAGGACCTGCGCGGGGATGACGAGGTCGGCGTAGTCATCCTGACCGGCGCGGGGCGCGCTTTCTGCGCCGGCCTCGACCTGAAGGAGATGAGCGATCCGAACCGGAAGCGCAGGCACCTCGCCGACCCGCCCAAGCTCCTCCGCTCGCTCGATCAACCGGTGATCGGGGCGATCAATGGTCTCGCGGTCACCGGCGGCTTCGAGATCGCCCTGTCCTGCGATCTGCTCATTGCGACCCCGGAAGCGCGTTTTGCGGACACCCACGCCCGCATCGGCCTGCTCTCCGGTTGGGGTCTCTCCGCCCGGCTGTCACGGGCCATCGGCATGGCGCGAGCCAAGGAACTCTCGCTGACCGGCAACTACCTGTCCGCCGAGCGGGCCGACGAATGGGGCCTGGTCAACCGCATCGTCCCGCGGGACGAACTCATCCCCACCTGCCGCGCCCTGGCCGCCGACATGCTGACCTGCCAGCGAGACGCGATGTTCCAGTACAAGCGAATGATCAACCGCGGCTTCGACCTCAACCTGGGCGACGCCATGGACTACGAACTCGAGATCAACCGCATGTACCAGTCGCCGAAGGCCGAGCAGGTCGGCGAGCGTCTCGCCGGCGTCCGCAGCCGGGGCCGCGCGCAGTCCGAAGACGCGCGCTGACGACCTTGGCACGCACGCCCCCTGGGAACGCGGGCGTCTCGCCCGCATCCGCCGCAGGCGGAATCCAGAACCTACCCGCCCTCCCCAACCGGCACCTCGAAGTACTTCTCCAGGATCCAGTCTGGCTGCCAGCGGTCGGGCTCGCGTTCGGTGCCGGTGAGGTCGCGGCGTAGCGGCGCCGGATCGGAGACGGAGAGGGGCACGGTGTCCCCATCGCGGCTCGCCAGCCTTCGAGCAGCGAGTCGAGACGGGTGGCAGTCTCCCGGTGGTCGGGGTCCGCGAAGAGGTTGTTCAGTTCGTCGGGATCCTCTGCCAAGTCGAACAACTGGCGGTGGTTCACGCTCGGGTACACGATCAGCTTGTAGCGATCGCCACGTACTGCACGCATCAGATCGCGGTAGGGCAGGAACACGCTCCGGCGCCAGGTCGGATCGCCGCCGGACCAGAGCGGCGCGAGATCGCGGCCGTCGATGCCGGGCGGCGCTTCGACGCCTCCCTGCGCGAGCAGGGTCGGGAACAGGTCGAAGAGGTAGGTGAAGGCGTCGGTGGAGCCCTGCGCGCCGTGGTCGAACGGGTGTTGCGGCATGTAGTTCGCCGGCAGCGGCAGGTTGCGCCGGTAGTAGCGCTCGCTGTACTCGGGTGGCGGCTGGCGTGGATCATGCGGCCCGGTGAAGGGAACGTAGGCGAAGAAGGGCCGGCCCGATTCATCGCCCTCGCCGGTCCTGGTCTGCTCGTTCAGGAAGGCGATCGCCGCGTCCGCGAAGAGCTCGCTGGAGAACTTCTCGCCCACGCGCCGCCGCACCATTCCGCCGTTCTCGATGTCCTGGACCTCGACCTGGGTGTGGTCGGCCATGCCGCCCAGGTAGACGGCGGCGCCGCGGTCGAAGCTCCGGAGAAGAGCCTCCTCGCCGTTGTGCCACTTGCCGCTGATGAAGGTCCGGTAGCCCGCCGCCTCCAGCAGTCGCGGCAGGGTCGGCACTCCCTTCATGTTGTTCGGTGAACGCATCCAGCTCCGGCCGGTCAGCACCATCGCCCGGCTGGGCACACAGACCGCGCCGCTGTTCGAACCGAAGACGTAGTTGCGCCGGAAGCTCCAGCCTTCGGCCACGAGCAGGTCCAGGTTCGGGGTGTCGATCAGGTCGTTGCTCCTAAGCCCCGATCGTGTCGGCCCGCTGATCGTCGGCGAACAGGAACAGGATGTTCGGCTGCCGAGGTTGCTGCTCGGCAGCTACATCGGGCTGGGCAGCAAGCGAAACAGCAGCGGCCAGAAGCCCCAGGCAGCAAGCAAGGGCCAGCGCTTCACCCGCCCACCCCGGGAGCGGACGCCCTACCGATCCCCGAACCGGCATTCGATTCGCTCCGCTCGTTGCGGCGACTGCCCCATCAGGCGTCGTCGCGCGCGGCCTCGGCGGCCGCCGCCACAGTGGCGATCAAGTCGAGCTTCTCCACCACTTCAGGGTCGACCTCCTCTTCCGGCACGCACTCAACCAGCCGGTGGAAGTTCGCCTTCGTCATGCGGTTCGGTTCTCCGAGTTCACTGAAGTACCCCTCGAACAGGGGTGCCAGGAAATCGTCGCTGACCTTGCAGTCAGCACTCCATGGCGACGGGCGGCCGAGCCGCCGCAACGCGCTCTCGACCTCCGAGATCATCCGGCGCATCAGATCGACCCTGCGACTGACTTCAGCGGTCTCAAACAGAGGTCCAAGCGCCATCTCCTTCGCAAGCCCGGCCGCAAAGGACTCAAGCGTCGCCCGCGTGCAGAGGTAGTTCTCGGCTTCCCGACGCCGCCACAGGCTTCGCTCCAGCCCTCCACCCGGCTCTCTCTCTCGATCCGAGTCATCCATGATCGCGATACCGCGAAGGTGAGGCCAGGCTTCCCGCAGGCCGAAGAAATGAGACTCTGCTTTCGAGAACTGGTTGCCGATGTAACTCACAAGCGGACGTTCCAACGCTCTCATGGCAGATTTGTGGTCCAACCTCTTGGCGAACGCCTGGAGAATGGCCAGATCGGTGGAGCCCTCGATATAGAGAACCCATCCCGTCTGTCGAGCCTGAAGGTACTGGTCGAAACCGATACTGCGAAGCGCTTTCGTGACTTGGCCAGGACCGGCGTCGATCCGATGCGGTTCTCCGATGAAGGCGATGACCATGTCGGCGCCCGCGGCCTCGTTCAGCAGCACTTCGGAATGACTGGCAACCAGAATCTGACTGTCGTGTTCCTCGGCGGCCTCACGGATCAAACAGTAGATCTCACGCTGGCGCAGTGTCTCCAGATGGGCATCCGGTTCGTCGAGCAAGAGAACCGTTCTCGGATTCAGAGCAAGATACGAGAGCAGCATGAGAGTCTGCTGCAGTCCTCTGCCGCTTGACGACAGATCAAGCAGCACCCGCCCCTCACGGTACTCCATCGCGACTTCGCCTCGATCCGCAACGTAACGCGGCGGGTCGAGCTGGACTCCGAACAACCGCACGATCGTCTGAACCACGGAGTCCCAGGCGTCCGGTTGCTCCGTATGAAGGCGATGGCAGACGTTCCGCAGCACTTCCGAAGTACGCCCCTCGCCCAACCGAACGTTGACCGCCCCCGGGTCGATTCGTGCCTCGTTCGCAGCCAGCCCGGACATGGACGGCAGATAGGCAAGGCGCACCGAACTCGCCTGCTCCGGTACGGACATCCGTTTCGGCGTCCGCCCGACGCTCAGCCTCAGCGGGCGGCAATAGAACGACTCCGCGTTTGCGTAGTCGAACTCCAAGCCGCACGACCAGACGCCTTCGTTGTCGTGCCCGTCGACAACCACATCGACGCGGATGTTCTCCGTTCTCTGCCTGCCGTCCTCCACGAGGACGTTCCGCGTGTGAAGGTCGCGCCAGAGCAGGTTCGCGACCGGCACCGGCGCCGCCGTCAGGTCGCGCCGGTTGACGGCCACCCCCGGCCGCTTCTCCGGCGTCTTCTGACCCGCTCGCTTCTCGTTCCAGCGCTTCAGGCCGAGATCCCAAAGCGCGAGCGCCTGCAGCGCCGACGTCTTCCCTGAGTTGTTCGGTCCGACGAACACGACCGGGTTGCCGAGCTCGATCTCGACCTCCTCAAAGCGCTTGAAGTTGCGGATCGTGAGCTTGGTGAGCATCTGCTGGTGCCGCCGTCGAACGCGGCTACGTTAGCGCAGCGCAGCCGACCGGGGAGCCGGGCGGCGCCTCGCCGCCGCGGGCTCAGAACTCGAACCGGACGCCGGCCTCGAATCGCCGGGGCTCCCGGTAACGCGTCGGGTCGCCCACCTCGATGTCCCGCCAGCATCCTCTCGAACGGGTGCAGACACGGATCGACTGTTCGTCATCCAGGGCGTTGTAGATCGACGCGATGAGCTCGAAGCGGTTGTCCTTGCCGAGTCTGAAGCCCTTGGCCGCCTGCAGGTCGAGCCGGTGGTTCTCGTTCGCCTCCGCACTCCCGCGCGGCTCGCTGTAGGCCAAACCGTACGAACTGCCGCCCCAGGCCCACGGCGTGTAGACGAACGGGGAGGACCAGAACACATCGAATCCGAGAACGAAGTCGAGCGGGAGACTGACGTGGCCGTTCACCTTGACCCGGTGCTTCCGGTGATCCGACAGGAAGCCGTAGCGGTTCTCGAAGTGATCGGGATAGACGTCGAAGTCCGTGCTCACGTAGCCGTAGTACTCGACGCTGCCCTTGGACTCGGAACGGACGTACGAGCCGAGGATGTGAAGCCAGTCCGTGACCCTCGACTCGACGTCGAGAAGAAAGCCCTGGTAGTCGCGGGTCAACTCCGGCAGGTTCGCGACGACGTAGTAGTCGCAGTCGGCGGTCGGCGTCGGAGTCGGCCAGTTGCCGCTGCACGTGTCCTCGAAGATGTCCGACGTCACCTTGTCCACGTACGTCAGTCCGATCGACGTCCGGCGCGCGACCTCCATCTCGACACCCACGATCGCCTCTTCCGCGTACGTCGGCTTGAGGCCGTCGGCGATCCGGTTCGGTTCGCCCGCGAAGGAGCGCAGGAAGAACCACCCGTTGGGATCGTAACCCTGTGGATCCGCGGTCCAGTTCGGGACCGTCTGATTCACGACCACCCTCTCGCCCGGCCTTGCCTCCATGCATCGCTCCGGCGCTACCCCGAGGAAGAGCCGCGAGTAGCGGGAACAGGAGAAGTAGTAGAGCCGGGGGGTGATGTTGGCCCGGGCGTAGCTTGGGAGGACCAGTGCGCTCGGGTGCATGAAGCGGCCCCAACTGGCGCGCACGACCAGCTTCGCGTTCCCGGTGACGTCCCATGCCAGACCCAGCCGCGGCTGCAACTTGGCCATGTCCGCGACCTTGTTGCCGATGTCGTTGGTGAACGACACCTCGTCCCGCCGCACGCCGAACTTGAGCGTCAGTTCGTGGGTCGGCCGCCAGGTGTCCTGCAGGTACGTCGTCAGCAGGTTTCCTTCGGTGTCGGTCGGACCCGCGAACGGCTGCACGAGGTAGCTGAAGGGCCGGCCGCCCCAGGTCAGGAACAGGCCGCCGCCGGTCAGGTTGCTCTGCCTGCGGTAGCCCACGTCGCCGTAGTCGACTCCGAGCCGCAGTTCATGGTCGCCGCCGCTGTGGCCGCTGAACCAGGCTCCACTGACGGTCAGTTCGTCCCGATCCCGTTCCGTGAGCCTCACCTCGGTGTAGTTCACGGTCTCCACGAAACCGCGCCCGATGGCGTAGTGCCCGATCGTGTCGAAGTCGCCGCTCTGCGGGACGACATCGAGATTGCCGCGGGAGGTCGACGCGGCGATGTGCCACTCCAGGTTCGAGCCCGACAGGCCCAGCACCTCGACGCTCAGGACCGACGTGTCCCCCTCCTGGCGGCTGGCCGCATCCGGGCTGGTGAACCGGCTCGCGTTCGCGTTGTCGACCTCGGGCCGATCGGAGAGATAGCGGCCCACCGCCTGCCAGCTCTCGTTCACCTGCCAGGTGACCTTGCCGAGCAGGTTCGTGTTGTCGAGGGCGCGGGTGGTCGGCGACTCCGTAGGCGTGGTCTTCGAACGGATCTCGCTCACTCCCGCGAAGAACCACAGCCGGTCGCGCCGGAAGGGGCCGCCGAGCGTGAACGAGGGCTCCGAGTACTCGAAGATGTCCTCATCCTTGTCGAAGTGCTCGCCGTTCGTGTTGAAGTCCGTGTCCCGGTAGCGAACGTCAAGGGTTCCGGACAAGTCGTTGCCGCCCGACTTCGTGACCACGTTGATCACGCCGCCGGTCGCGCGGCCGTAGCGCGCCTCGAAGCCGCCTGTCTCCAGGTTGATCTCCTGAATCGCATCGAAGTTCACATGGATGCCGACGGTCGAGGTCACGGGATCGGTCGAGTCGATGCTGTCGATGTAGTACACGTTCTCGGCGACCGTGGAGCCGAAGACGTGCGGGTTGACCGAGGTCGTCTGGACGACCCCGGGGGCCTGGGCCAGTACGGCGTAGTACCGCCGGTTGATCGAGCCGATCGAGGATTCCTCGATGTGCTCGGCGGAGAAGGACTGAGAGGTCGACACCTGTTCCGGGTCGACCATTGGCGTCTGGGCGACGACCGTGACCTCGCCAGTGAACTCGCCCGGTTCGAGGTCCATGTGGATCTCGGTCACCCGGTTGAGCCTCACCTCGACCTCGCTTCGCCGCTGCGGGAGGAAGCCCTCCATCTCGACATCGATCGTGTAGACACCCGGCGGCAGGCTGGGGAAGCTGAAGTTCCCGGCGGCATCGGTGAACTCGGTGCGCGTGCCCATGAGGGCCGGCGAGCTGACGGTGATCGAAACGCCGGGGAGCGAGATTTCCTCCTCGTCGTGAGCGTCGCTGTCGTGAGCGCGCCCGTCGTGAGCCTGTTCGTCATGAGCCTGTTCGTCATGAGCGTGCTCGTCATGAGCGTGCTCGTCGTGATGGTGGTTGGTGTGAACGTGCCCGGCGAGGCGGCCCGTCGACTGGGCGAAGGCGGGCGCGGCCAGGGCGGCCAAGAGCAGAACGATGAGCGAGCGGCGGCTCACTCCGCGGAACAGGGGCATTGCGGGGTCTCCTCGGTTGGCGGACAAGTTACACTCGCCGATCGCGGTTCCCCGCTCGACAGCGTTCTCCAGCCCTGAGGGCAAGCTTACGATGACCCAACGCACCCCCGTTCTGGTCGGCGTCGCCCAGGTGCTTCAGCGCGCCGACGATCCAGCCGACGCTCGACCGCCGATCGAGTTGATGATCGAAGCGGTCGAGGCCGCCCTCGACGACACGGAAGCAACGGGCCTGCCCCGGCGGATCGACTCCGTGCGCGCCATGAAGGGCGTCTGGGGCTACCGGAACCCGGCCCTGGCGGTGATCGAGGCCCTCGGTCTTCAGGGCGCCGAAACCGGGCTGTCCGTGGTCGGCGGCAACCAGGTCCAGGCGGTCTTCAACCAGACCGCGCTCGACATCCAGAGCGGGCGCCGCGAAGCGGTCGTGCTGTGCGCGGCGGAATGCGGCCGGACGATGGGCCGGGCGGGAAAGATGGGCGTGGACCTGAACTGGCTCGCCGACGACGACCCGCCCAAGCTGCCGGACGTGAACTATGGCGACACTCGCTGGACCCGGCACGAGATGGAGATGGCCTGCGGCATCCAGCAGGCGGTCCAGTACTACTCCCTGTTCGAGATCGCCCTGCGGCGCCGAAACGGCGAGGCAGTAGACGCTCACCGGGCTCGGATCGCGGAGCTCTGGGCCGGCTTCAACCGGGTCGCGCAGGACAACCCCAACGCCTGGATCAGGCGTCCTCTGACCGCCGCGGAGATCGGCGCCGTGTCGCCGGCAAACCGCGCCGTGACCTACCCCTACACCAAGCTGATGAACGCGAACATGCGCGTCGACATGGCGGCGGCGCTCGTGCTCTGCTCGCTCGACACAGCACAGGCGCTGGGGGTGCCACGCTCGAAGATGATCTTCCCGCTCTCCGGCGCCGACGCCGTCGACCACTACTTCGTTTCCGAGCGCGACAACCTCCACTCGTCGCCCGCGATCCGCATGGCCGGTCGCAAGGCTCTCGAACTGGCCGGCGTCGAGGTGGCGGACCTCGACTTCGTCGACGTCTACAGTTGCTTCCCGAGTTCGGTGCAGGTCGCGGCGCGCGAACTCGGTCTCGACTCGCAGCGCCCGCTTACGGTCACCGGCGGCCTGACCTTCGGCGGCGGGCCCCTGAACAGCTACGTCATGCACGCGATCGCCCGCACCGCCGAGCTGCTCCGCGAGAGCTCCGGCGGCCGTGCGCTGGTGACCGCGAACGGCGGCATGCTGACCAAGCACTCCTTCGGCGTCTACAGCAACGAAGAGCCGAGCCGTCCCTACCGTCACGAGGACCTCACCGGCGAGGTCCATGCGCTCCCGAAGCGCGAGGCGGTGACCGGCTACGCGGGCCCGGCCGAGATCGAGACCTACGCCGTGATGTTCGGCGGCGGCAGCGCGAATGCGACCACGTCGTACCGGTCGGTCTACGGCGAGCGGAAAGCCCCGAGCTTCGCACCCACCGTCGCCCACCTCGCTTGCCGGCTGCCCGACGGCCGCAGAAGCTGGGCCAACGTCGAAGACCCCGACACCTTGCGCACCATGTGCGAGCAGGAGTTCTGCGGCCGACCGGTCCGACTGGACGGGGCCGGCGCCGCCGAGTGCCGGTGACAGCTCGACTCGCCCTCGCCGCACTCGCCGCGCTCGCCGCGCTGCTGTGCGCCGGCTGCCTGGGGGATCTCGGCAGCCCGGCGACGAGCGCGATGTTCGACTACGACCCGCTCACCGACCCGGTAGCGAACCCGGACTCCCTCTTCGCACCGCTCGACCCGGAACGGGTCGACACCGACGCCACGATCACGCGCTACTCGCTCGACCAGCCGACTTCGCTCAACCCGCTGTTCATCCGCGCCTGGACCGACGGGTTCCTCTACGAACTGCTGTTCGATCCGATCGCGCACCGTGACGCCGAGTTGCGGGCGGTGTGGAACCCGGCGATGGTGGACGAGGTGGAAGAACTCGAGGGCGGACGGATCCACCGCATCCGGCTCCATGCGGGCCTGCGCTGGCACGACGGCGTGCCGCTCACCTCCGAGGATGTCCGCTTCACCTGGGAGGCGATCCGTGACGACAACGTGCCCGCCGTGGACCACAAGTACAAGGTCAGCGAGATCGAGGACGTCCGGATCATCGACGACATCACCTTCGATGTCGTCCATAGGCAGGTCACCGCTCTGACGATCGACAACCTCTACTTCCCCATCGTTCCCGCCCACATCCTGAACGACCCCGAAGAGCGGGCCGCCGACCCGACCATGCGCTCCAGCGCCTACTACAACCGCTACCTGCGGGAACTCGGGATCGGCAACGGACCGTACCGGTTCGTGGAGTGGATCCACGCCGACCGCGTCGTCGTCGAGCGCTGGGAAGACTACCCCTTCGAGAAGCCGCCGATCCGCCGGCAGGTGATCACCACCCACAGCGACCGTAACGCCGCCCTGCTCCAGTTCCGCAAGGGCACGCTGGACGACATCTGGCTGACGGTCCAGCAGCACGGCAGCCAGACCAACGACGAGGACTTCCATGCGGTAGGCGTCAAGGCCTGGGGACCGCGATGGATGCAGGCCTACATCGGCTGGAACCAGAACGGCAGCAACCCGTTCTTTGGCGATGTCCTGGTGCGGCGCGCGATGGCTCACGCCTATGACGCGGAGCGGGTCCTGCGCCAGGTGAGCTGGAACGTCTACACCCGCTCCAACGGCATGTTCCCTCCCAGCCACTGGAGCCACAACCCGGACGTCGCACCGATCGACTACGACCTGGACAAGGCGGCTTCGCTGCTCGACCAGGCCGGCTGGCTGAGCAACCCCGAGGACGGCTGGCGCTACAAGGAAATCGACGGCCGGCAGGTCCGGTTCCACTTCATGATGAACCTGCCCCAGTCCTTCGTCGACGCCCGCCGCATGGTCGACATCTACCGCGACGACCTGCGCCGCATCGGCGTCTCTTTCGACACCGAGGTCCAGGAGAACGCGAGCCGCTCGCCGCGCCTGATCCAGCACGAGATGACAGCCCACGTCGACACCTACCAGGTCTTCGCCGACCCCGACATCTGGCGCAACTACTTCCACACCGAGGCGATCGACAACGGCCGCAACTACGACAGCTACAGCAACCCCAAGGTCGACGACCTGTTCGACCGCTCCCGCCTGGAGCTCGACCGCGACCGCCGCGCCGCACTCCTGCGCGAACTCCAGGCCCAGGTCCAGGCCGACCAGCCCGTGCTGTTCCTGTGGAACTACAGCACCACGTGGGGCTTCAGCAAACGGATGCGCGGCGTCGTCGTCGGGCCCTCGGGGGTCACCGCGTTCCGGCCTGGGACGCGTGCGTGGTGGGTGGGGCGGGAGGAGTAGGGGCCCTGGCGTCCGACGCACTCTTGCGAACCTGGTCTTTTTTCTGGTCTACTACCAGACCATGATGCGCCTGAACATTTCCGACGCGAAGACACACCTCTCAAGGTATCTGGAGCGCGTGGAGCGGGGAGAGACGATCCTTCTCTGCCGCCGCAATCTCCCGATCGCGGAGATACGCCCTCTGGCAGGGCGGCCTTCCTCTCGGCGGCCAGTGGGGATGGACCGTGGGTTGACGATTCCACCGGAGTTCTTCGATCCGCTGCCGGATGACGTTCTCGCTGCCTTCGAGGGCGGCAGCTCCGAGTGAACCTCCTTGTCGACACCTGCACGTTCCTCTGGCTGGCTGCCGACAATCCGAAGCTCTCGCAGACGGCACGGACCGCGTGCCGCGACCGCACCAACCGCGTGTACCTGAGCGCGCTCTCCGCCTGGGAAGTCAGCATCAAGCACCGTCTCGGCCGACTACCGCTGCCGGAGAGCCCGTCCCGCTATGTGAGCAGCCGCCGGCAGGCGATGGAAATCGAACCCCTGGCATTCGACGAAGCCAGCGCCGCTCGCGAGAGCCTTCTGCCGCTCCACCATCGAGACCCGTTCGATCGGGGGCTGGTGTGCCAGGCAATCCTCCACGATCTCGTCATCGTCACGCCGGATGCGGCAATCGCCCAGTACCCGGCGCCGGTACTCTGGTAGCAACAAACTACGGGAGATGAACTGTGGTCCTACTGGTTAGAAACCGCGTGAAGAACGTCGACCACTGGAAGCGGGTCTTCGACGAGCAGGAGGCCGCCGGACTGGCCGCCGGACTGTCGGTCAAGCACGTGTGGCGCTCGGCCGACAACGCGGTCGAGGTGTTCTTCATCCTCGGAGTCGAGGACAGGGCGAGGGCCGAGGCCTACATGGCGACGCCCGAAGCTGCGGCCGTCGGCGACGATGCCGGCGCGATCGACGGGCAGTACTGGTTCCTGGAGGAGTTCCCGGCTCAGAAAGGCTCAGGCGGGTCCGTTGCGTGACACCCTGTCCATCGCCAAACTTCGGGTGAACCTCGCCGGAACAGTGCGTCAGGTTCATTCTGCGGGCATACGCATCTGCATCCAGAAAGACGGTCACACGCTGGCTGCACTAGTGCCGCCCTGCGATCTCGAGATACTCGAAGCGATCGAGGATCGACTTGACCTGCTCGACTCCCTCGACGCGCTCACCGACTATCGGACGAAGGGTGGCCTTCCTCTTGAGGACGTGAAGCGCGACCTGTGTCCCTGACAAGCAGAGGTCTGTTCGGCCTTCAAGACCGCGCGTGGCGGCCAGCACGAACGACCGCGGTGGCCTTCACCCGCTTCCCTGTAGCGCAGTTTTCTGCCGCATCAGCCGTCCCGACTTCGAGTCCTCCAACCCCGCGAGGACATCCTCCGCAGCAGCGATGACGACGCCGATTACTCACGCGGTTCGCGGGGGGCGCCGCGCATGTCTCCGCGTCCGCACGGGTCCGGCCGCGAGGAGGCCGCGTGCTGACTCGGTATTGCGATGAATCGGCGCCGGCCGAGGCGGGTGCTGGCGGCCCGGCAGACGTTGTTGACGGGGGCAGGCCGTGAAGGTGTCGCGGCCGCGACGGTCGACTAGCAGCATTGCGCTAGGCTGAGCCACATGTCCGCTAGCGAACAGTTGGGCAACCAACAGCATGCTCGGGCGACCACGGAAGAACCCGATACGGGAACGATCGTCGACGCGACTGGCCCGTCCGACATCGCTGCACTTTCACAAACGCCGCCCGAACCCGGCGACAGCGAGGAAGCCGCTCCTGGCAACTCGGTTGAGGAGGAAATCGAGGGCCTTGACGAGCACGGCGCTCCTTGGGGCGACTATCCGATCGACTCCCTCCTGATTCGGCACGAGCACCGGACCGTCCACGATGTGGTGCGCAGGATCAACCGCGAAACCTACATCCTGAATCCGGACTTCCAGCGCGAGTTTTTGTGGGACGTCACAACACAGAGCAAGCTGATCGAGTCCATCCTGATGCGGATTCCTCTTCCCGTTCTGTACCTGGCCGAGAACCCCGACGGAAAGGTCGTTGTGGTGGACGGTCTGCAGCGCCTCTCCACGTTCCGGCGATTCTTGGCCGACGAGCTGAAGCTACGTCTTCCCGACCGACCCGATCTGGACGGAAGACGGTTCTCCGATCTGCCCGAGAAGCTTCAGAATCGCGTCGAGGACTGTCCCCTGACTCTCTACTCCATCGACTCGAAGGTCCCCGAGCGCGCCCGACTCGACATCTTCGACCGTGTGAACAGAGGCGTCCGGCTGACGCGGCAGCAGATGCGGAACTGTCTCTACATGGGGCCAGCCACCCGGTTTCTGGCGGAAGAAGCCAGCACGGACCTATTCAAGAAGGCCACAGGTGGCAGTCTCAAGCAGAAGACGATGCGGAACCGGGAGTTCGTGAACCGCTTCTGTGCCTTTCATCTCCTGCCCATCGAGGAGTACGACGGAGACATGGACCGCTTCCTTGCCAGAGCGCTCGGCCACATGAATCGAGCAGGTGACAAGTCGCTCCGCAAGGTTCGCAAAGCTCTCCACCGCACGTTGAGGAACAACCATTTGTTCTTTCGAGAGCACGCCTTCCGGAAGCATGAGGCCGACCAGGACCGGAGAAGCGTCATCAACGCATCGCTCTGGGACGTGATGTCGACCGGTCTGGCCCGCTACGAGGTGGAGCACGTGCTGGCGCGAGCCGAGATCTTCAGAGCCGCCTTCTTTCGACTGCTCAAGGACGAGAAGTTCAACGAAGCGATCACGTACGGCCCGAACGACGCGAGGAAGGTCCGCCGCCGGTTCAAGATGGCGCGCCAGATGTTCCAGGAGACGCTGGGTGCTGACGCAGATTGAACTCCGACACTTCAAGTGCTTCCAGTTGCTCAAGCTGCCATTGGCGCCCCTAACTCTCCTTGCGGGCGCCAACGCTTCGGGAAAGAGCACGGTTCTGCAGGCGCTCGGGCTCCTGCACCAAACGGCGAAGGATGCGTCCTGGTCGGACCGGCTGCTTCTCAACGGGTCTGTGCTGCGGTTGGGAAGGGCGGCCGATGTGATCGATCAGGTTCACGGAAGACGATCCTGCTCAATCACCCTGCTCGATCTAAGGGTCGGCGACCCGAGCGGCGAACGAGCGGTCGACCGGAACGCTTCGGACGGAAGAATGGAACTTCTCTACTCATGGGACTTCACGAGCGAGCCGGCAGACCGGTCGTTGAAGGTAACGGCTGTCCGCTTTGAGGATGAAGTGGCGAACGACACGCTGGGTCCTGAGCACCTGATACCGGCCGAGATGCGCGTCGGCTCGCTCCCTTTGCGGCTGGAGAAGTTGAGCTACCTCACGGCCGAGCGTCTGGGACCTCGCGACTCCTACCGCCTCAGGGACTCCGAAGAGGACTCGGCCATCGGCCCCGCAGGCGAGAACGCGGCTACTCTCCTGGAAGCAGGCCGCGACAGCGAGGTTCTACCAGGTCTCCGGTTGGCGAACGCACCGCGTACTCGCTTGCCCCAAGTCCAGGCCCGCATGGCGTCGTTCTTTCCCGGCTGCGTTCTGGACGTGCAGCAGATCCCGGCGGTAAACGTTGTCACGCTCGGCATCAGGACATCGGACGACACCGCCTTTCACCGCCCCGTACACACAGGCTTCGGGTTGACGCAGGTACTGCCCATCGTCGTCGCCGCTCTTTCCTCGGAGCAGAATGCTCTGCTGCTAATCGAGAATCCGGAGGTTCACCTTCACCCCGCAGGCCAGGCCCAGATGGGTGTCTTCCTGGCCGAGGTCGCGGCGGCGGGCGTACAGGTGCTTGTGGAGAGCCACAGCGACCATGTGCTGAATGGCATTCGCCGAGCGGTCAAGACTGGAATCCTGGAACCGGACGCGGTCGCGCTTCACTTCTTTTCTCACCGCTCCGCTGATACGCCCCAAGTACAAACACCAGCGCTGGATACGGAGGGCGGCGTCGATTCCTGGCCCGACGGTTTCTTCGATCAGATCGACAGGGATCTGAGCGCCTTGGCGGGCTGGAGCTAGGCCGTGGATCTCTTGGCCAACGAGCTCTCGGTCCACGAGCAGTTTGACAACGACCACTCCTTCTACGTCGCACTGGACCGCTTGATGTCCATGCGTGCCGTCGCACAGCGCTTCGGTGGCGAAATTCACTGCCACCGCAGCTTCCTGAACCGCAAGCCCCGACTCGGCGTGACGCTCCAGCCGGCCGTGAGAAGGCTCCCACCGGACAAGCGCCGGGTCTTCATGTCCTGGCTCACTCGTGGCGGACCTTTCTGGGACGATACGAGGCGCCACAGCGGGAACGACTACCTTGAGTCCCGCGGCAAGGTCGTTACGGATTCCTCCGTGGGCGAGGCCGCGTACAGGGTGCTCCGCGGACAGGCTTGCGGGCTGGTCAGCCTAAAGCCCTCGAACTGGGACTACTCGCCCGTGCAAGTGTCGCTCTGGAACGGCAACAGTGATGCAACCGGCGAAAGCGCTGCAGTGCCGAACTGGAGAGATCCGGAAGCTCTCACGGCTGACCTGCAAGCTGCGCTCCCCGTGGTGCGAAAGTGGGCGGACCTGCAGACGGCCATTGGGCGCTACTCAAGACTGAAGTTCTCCGACGACTGCTTGGAGCCTCTCCGGGGCCTGCCGTTCAGCAAAAGGGCCGCACGAGCGATTCTGAGCCGTCTAGAGGTTCTCGACTGGCTTGCCGCTGACCGCGAAGGTACAGGTTCGTACACTGCTGCTGGCCACCAGGTCATCCGGGACTACTTTCACGGCGAAAACGCGTGGTTCTCCGACTCCTCACCCAGTGAAAAGAGGGTTGCCAAGTTCCGGCAAGACATGACCTTCCCCCATCCAGAGCGCAGCGACGAGGTCTTGTTCTGCTCGTGGCACGGCAAGGTGAGGACACAGCAACTCCGAATCCACTTCTCCTGGCCAGAGCAGCCGATCTACGTTGTCTACATCGGACAGAAGATCACGCGCCGGTGAAAAGGGAGTCGCCGTGAAGCTGGAATCCGTCGAGCTCGAGCCCCAGAGCGATGCCGCTAAGGACGGCTACCGTCGCCGGTTTGAGTGACTTGCGAATGTCTCGACTTGATAGCCCGGCACGGCCTTTCCACTGGGTATCAACCGGCTTCGGCGACCTGGGTCGCCTCTTCCTGGTCCTGCCGCCTCAAGACTTCGCGCATGATCCTAAGGGCCTCGGGTGAGGTTTCCAGGATCTCCTGCACCTTGGGGTCGCGGAAGAACCGCTTGCCGGCACGCTCAAGGGCAGCTTCCACATAGGCCGCTCGGCCTCGCGCACGTCCAAGTGAGTGCTCGCTCTTTCTCCGGTTGGGGACGGTCATTCCTTGGCCTCCGCTGCGTCCGAGTTTCGGAAGATCACCACGACGCTCCGGCCCTGTCCTATCTCTTCCCCCCGCAGCGTCTACTAAAACAGCGGCGGCACACGGTGTCAACCTGTGAGTGTCGCATTCTCCGCGGGCAAGCGTCCTGCTCAACACCCCTGAACACCGCCCGCTCGCCCCTTCCCCCTCTCCTCTAGTTGAACTGCTCCCTCAACAACCGCTTCAGGATCTTCCCTGACGGGTTGCGCGGCAACTGGTCGATGAAGTGGACGGCGATCGGCTGCTTGAAGCGGGCCAGCTTGTCCTGGCAGAAGTCGAGGATCTCCTGGCCTTCGAGGCTCTCGTCGGAGCGGACGACGATGGCGACCGGGGACTCGCCCCACTTCTCGCTCTCGCGGCCGATGACGCCGACTTCGAGGACCTTCGGGTGGCGGCCGATGACCTCTTCGATCTCGGCGGGATAGACGTTCTCGCCGCCGGAGATGATCATGTCCTTCAGCCGGTCCTGGATGTAGACGAAACCGTCTTCGTCCATCACGGCGCCGTCGCCGGTGTAGAGCCAGCCGTCCTTGATCGTCTCGGCGGTGGCCTCGGGGCGGTTCCAGTACTCCTTCATCAGGTGGCGGCCGGCCACGAGGACTTCGCCCGCCTCGCCGGGGGCGCAGTCGGCGCCGTCGCCGTCGACGACGCGCACGGAGGTGTGGAAGAAGGCCTTGCCGGTGGAGCCGGCCTTGCGAAGGGCGTCTTCGGGCGAGATCAGGCAGGCCGGGCCGCAGGTCTCGGTCAGGCCGTAGACCTGGTGGATCTCGATGCCGAGCTTCTCGTAGGCCTCGATCAGGCTGACCGGCACCGGCGCCGCGCCGCTCATGCACCAGCGCAACCTGTCGTGCTTGCAACGCTCCGGGTCGTACGCCTGGAGCATGAAGTTGAGCATCGCCGGCACCTTCAGCATGACGTCGATGTTCTCTTCATCGATCAACTGCCAGGTGCGCACCGGATCGAACGACCGCATCACGACGCTGGTGCTGCCGCGGTGCACGTTGCCGGTGGCCGGGGTCAGGGCGCCGACGTGGAAGAGCGGCAGGGAAACGAGGTAACGGTCGCCGTAGCGGGTGTCGGCGCTGGCCATGATCGTCAACCCCGCCCACAGCGCCGACTCGTGGGTGTGGACGGCGCCCTTGGGCAAGCCCGTCGTCCCCGACGTGTACATGATGTAGAGCATGTCGTCGTCCTGCGCGCCGATCTCGGGCTCGGCGTCGCTCGCTGCCGAGGTGGCGTCCAGGTAGGAGAGGCAGCCGTCCGGCCGCTTGTCGTCCGGACCGACGTGGACCCACCTCTTGATCTTCGTCCCGTTCTCACCGCCGCCGCGCGCGATCAGGTCCAGGATCTGGGCCTGGAACTCGTCGCCGAAGACCAGGGTCTCGGCGCCCGCGTCGCGGACGATGAAGGAGAGCTCCTCAGGCGTCAGCCGCCAGTTCAGCGGCACGCAGACGGCGCCGATCTTGGCCACCGCGAAGAACGTCTCCATGTACTCGACGCTGTTCATCAACAGCAGCGCCACTCGATCGCCCTTGCCCACGCCCAGTGCCCGCAGCGCGTGGGCGGTCCGGTTGGAGCGCAGGTTCCACTCCGCGAACGTGAAACGGCGCTCGGCCTCGACGTCGACGAATCCCTCCATGTCGGGCGACAGGGAGGCGCGCTTGGTCAGGATCAGTCCGACGTTGTCTCGCATGGCTCATTCTCCTCAGGGAACCGGTTCGGGACCGAGATCGTAGCGCGCCCGGGGCACGCCGTGGCGCCGGCCGCGGCCCCTGGCGTCAGTCGTCGGCGGCAGCGGCCTCGCCAACGCCGTAGCTCTCGAGCGTGCGGTGGAACGCGACCACGTCGAGCCCCATGACGAGGAGATCGTGCTTCTCGCCTGAAAGGTCGCGCACGTGGTTCCGCATCAGACCCTCCGGAATGAAGCCCAGCCCCTCGAAGGCCGCGACCGCGCCTTTCTGATCCGGCGTCATGCGGGCGACGAGCTTCTCGATCCCCGAGGCCACCGCCGCCTGGAAGGCCTGCTCCACGAGCAGCCGGCCGAGGCCCTTGCCGCGTGCTGCCTCGGAGATCACGACACGGATCTCGCCGACGTGGGAAGACCAGCGCAACTGGCTGCGGTCGATCGACGCGTAGCCGACCATCTGGTCGTCGATCGTCGCCAGCATGGTCATGATCTGGCCCGACTCGATCTCGCCGATCCACTCGTCGACGACCTCGGCGTCGCGGATGTCGCGGCGCAGAAACAGCAGGTCGTGGTCCGGCAAGCCGTCGGCAAACACCAGCACCTCGGCCCGGTCGTCCCGACCCATGGGCCGTACGGTCAGGTCGATCGCGCCGAGCCTGCTCGCCACGCGACCGGTACGCGACATGACGCTGTCGCCGCCCTCGTTCTTCTGTTCAGCCATCCCGTAGACCTCCCTCCTTCGCGGTCCGTTCATCGCCTGGCAGCGTTCTACACCGACCGATCGGCCAACCACTCCTCGAGCCGCGGCCAAAGACGGCGCACCGCGTTGGCGCCCGCGACCAGACTCACGTGGCCGCCCTTGAGCATGATCTCCTGCTTGTCCTCGGCGCCGACCATTCCCACCAGATCACGCGCCGCCTCGTACGGCACGATGTGATCGTGCTCCGCCACCACGTGGACGAAGGGAACGCGGATGTTCGACAGGTCGACCACGCGGCCGCCAAGCTCGAACTCGCCCTTCATCAGGAGATTCTGCTGCTGCAGCTCCTTCGTGGTCTGGCGGAAGCACTCGCCCGGGAAGGGGATCTGGTCCGCCGACCAGCGCTGGAGCCGGCGGTAGGAAGTCACGAACTCGTCGTTCCACAGGTTGTCCCAGAGCCGCACCCGGCCGGCGACCTGCGAGGCCGGCCGCAGCGCGTTGAACGAGGCGTAGAGCATCTGCGGCGGGACGTTGCCCAGCCGGTCGACGATCCGGTCGACATCGAAGTGGGCCGGGTCGGTCCAGGTCCTGAACAGGCCCATGCCGTCGTAGTTGACGGGCGTCGTGAAGCAAGCCAGGTTGCTGAGCCGGCCGCCCGACGCCGCGTCGGGATGAAGAGCCGCGTACAGCGCCGCCAGCAGACCGCCCATGCAGTAGCCGACGATCGACACGTCGGGCTCACCGCTGCCCTCATGAACAACTTCCACGCACTCGGGAATGAAGTCGAGCACGTAGTCCTCGAGCCGAAGCCGCTTGTCTTCCGGCCGGGGCGTGCCCCAATCGATCATGTAGACGTCGAAGCCGCGGTCGAGCAGAAACTCGACCAGGCTCTGTCCCGGCGCCAGGTCGAGGATGTAGGGCTTGCTGATCAGGGACATGACCAGCAGGATCGGCGTCCGGTAGACCTCGTCGACGCGGGCGCGGTAGTGGTAGAGGCGCAGGGTGCCGCGGCTGTGGACGATGTCCTTCGGCGTCAGGCCGACACCCGGGTCGCCGGTCGAGATGTACTGCAGTCCCTTGACGTTGCGGCTGAAGGTGCGCTCCATCTCGCGGCGAACGCTCTCGGCCACGCCGGCCATGCTGAGAGTCACCGGGAGGGTCACCGGGTTCGCCGGCCGGGCCGGCTGCTCCCTGGGCGTGGACGCGGCGGCGGGAGCGGCGGTTGCGGTCGTCATTTCGGTTCCGTCCCTGTTCCACCGGACGTTGCATCCGCACCGGCGGGCACGGCGTCGACCAACTGAGCGGCCGTTCGCGGTTCAGGCTGCTCCGTCGCCCTCCGTTCGGACGGTGGACGGCGGGTCCGGGCCGGACGAACCGACTGGTTCTGCCCCTTGCGTCCGACGGCGGTCGCGAGCAGCGCCTCGATCCGTTGCAGCCGTTCCTCCACCGCGGTCAGACGCTCGGCGAGCTCGCTGACGTCCGTGCGTGTGGGCACGTTGACCATCTGAAAGTAGCGCTGGGAGTTCTCGCTCATCGTCTTCTGGAACATCGTCATCGCTTCGATCCAGCTTCCGGAGGCGCGGGCGAACTCCTCCGTCCCCATCATCTCGTTGAACATCGCGTTCATCTGATGCTCGGACTTCGTGACCCACTCGCGCCACATGGCGAAGGGATCGGGCGGCGGATTCGCGGGCTTGGCGGTGGGGCGTTCGTCTGCCATGGCGGAAACTGTTTCCTCTCTGAGTCTGCGCTCTTGGATTCTGCACCAGAAAGTGAAGAATCCGCTTGCAATGTGGAGCGGCCCGGAGCGACCGCTCCAGGCGACATCGTGATCGCCGCCTGGCGCCGGCGCTGAACGAGCCGATCCCGGCTGACTACGACTTCTCGGTCGCCTGCGGCGCGAGCGAGTCGAGATAGCTGTTGGCGAGGCCGAAGCTGTTCTCCACCGCGGCGCGGTAGGCGTTGCGGCTCTCCTGGAACAGCCGGGTCCACTCCTGCACCAGGCTCTTGGCCTCTGCAGGGATCCGGTCTGCGTTCTCGACCCAGTTACCGACGGCCTCTTCCCGGCGCTCCTGGAGCTTGGCCACCATGTCGAAGCTGGTGTCGAACGCCCGCTTCTGGAAGTCGAGCACCCGGCGGTTGGCGTCGATCATCGTTCCGGACCAAGGCTGCATGGGGCTCTTCGTCGTGCTGGCTGCTGTACTGGTCGTCATTTGAAGTCTCCTGAGTGGTACGATCCTTAGTCGGAAACGTCCATGTGGTTTCGGCCCGTCTGGCCTGTTTCGACGGATGCACGGATGACGGTGACGTCAGTTGACAGCGCCCGTCTTGTGCAGTGCAGCATGAATCCTGCACGTTATGCTGCACTGTGTCAACCCCCAACCAAATGACCTCCCCCATCGTCATCAAGAAGTACGAGAACCGGCGGCTCTACGACACCCGCAACAGCCGCTACGTGAACCTCGACGGCGTGGCCGAGATGGTGCGGAGCGGCGAGGACATCCAGGTCGTCGACTCGAAGACGGGCGAGGATGTGACCCGCCACGTGTTGACCCAGATCATCGTCGACGGGTCCAAGGACCCTGAGCGGGGGCCGCCGCTCGAGTTCCTGCGCGACCTGGTGCGGGCTCGCGACCAGGCGGGCCGCGACTTCTTCCAGTGGTACCTCAAGGGCGCCGGCGAGGTCTACGAGCGCATGCGGGAGACGGTGAGCAAGAACCCCTTCGCACCCGACCCGTCCTGGATGCGGCTCTGGGATCCGCGCGCCATCGCCGAGCAGATGCACACCCAGATGAGCCGCCAGGTGGAGGGCGTCTTCGGCGCCGGGCGGAGCACGGGCGGCAGCCAGGGACCGGCTCGGTCGGCCACCCCGACAGCATCCGAACCAAGTGCCTCTGCCGCAACGCAGCAAGAAGACGGCGGCAGCGCCACGCGGTCGGAACTCGACGAGCTGAAGAACCGGCTCCAGGATCTCGAACGGCGCCTCGGCGCCGCCACCGACTGACAGTCCGAACCGGCCGGGAGCGCCCACGATGCCCATCTCCACCGCCGCGGCCGGCAGCGACCTGCCGCCATGCGAACGCCGGATCACCGTGCGTGACGCGCTCGCCTATGCCGCCGGCATCGGCGACACCTGGGAGTCCGTGTTCGACGACGCTCGCGGCGAGGGCATCGCGGCGCCGCCCTCCTACTGCGTGTCTCTGGAGTGGCCGGTGGTCAGCAACGGCAGAGGCCGCCACCTCCTCGGCGGCGAAGCGGACGAACTGGTCCGCGGCGTCCACGCCAGCCAGGACTCCCACTTCCACCGGCCGATCCGGCCCGGCGATTCGCTGACCACACGCGGCCGCTATACCGGCATCCGGTCCACCCGCGCCGGCGTTCTCCTGACCACCTGCCTGGAGACGGTGGACGGCGAGGGCCGGACCGTCGTCACCTCCTGGTCGCGCTCCATCTTTCGCGGCGTCGCCACCGAGGGCGGCAACGCGGAGACCGAGCCGGCGCCCGATGTGCCCCGGCGCCGGCTGAACGGCGCCGACTCGAGCCGGAGCGAGATCTTCGTGCCCCGCGAGATGCCTCACGTCTACACGGAATGCGCCCGGATCTGGAATCCGATTCACACCGAGCGCGAGGTCGCGCTCCGGGCCGGCCTGCCGGACATCATCCTCCACGGCACCGCCACCTGGGCGCTGGCCGGGCGCGAGGTGCTGCGCGCCTACGGCGACGGCGATCCCTTGAGGCTGAAGCGCCTGTACGGTCGCTTCACCGCCATGGTCATCCCCGGCACGTCGATCCAGGTCGAGCATGCACCGGTCGGCGAAGCGGACGGCGCCCGGCAAATCGCCTTCCGGGTGCTGAACGCGGACGGCGAGGAAGCGGTGAGCCAGGGCGTCGCGGTCGTCGCCTGAGGATTCCGGCGCTAGAGTACCGACCCCCGCAAACCACAAGACAACCGACGGAGACAGCAAGATCATGGGAATCCTCGAAGGCAGGACGGCAATCGTCACCGGCGCCGGTCGCGGCATCGGCAAGGGCATCGCGCTCAAGTTCGCGGAAGAGGGCGCGAACGTCGTGGTCAACGACCTCGGCGGCGCCACCGACGGCACGGGCGGTTCACGCATCGCCGACGAAGTCGCCGAGGAGATCCGCAGCGCCGGCGGCTCGGCGGCGCCGAACTACGACTCCGTGGCCACGGTCGAGGGTGGGCAGAACATCTTTCAGACCGCGATTGACTGTTACGGCGCCCTGGACATCCTGGTCAACAACGCCGGCATCCTGCGCGACCGGACGATCTTCAACCTGGAAGAGGCGGACTGGGACGCGGTGCTCAATGTCCATCTGAAGGGCCACTACTGTTGCAGCCGGCCGTTCGCGAACTACATCCGTGGGACGAACCGGACGGGCTGCCGGATCATCAACTTCTCCTCGGTCTCCGGCCTCTACGGCAACTTTGGCCAGTCGAACTACGCCGCCGCCAAGGCCGGTATCGCCGGACTGTCCCGGGTGCTGGCGCTGGAACTCGCCAAGTACTCCTGCACCGTGAACACGATCTCCCCCGGCGCCACGACCCGCATGACGGCCGAGCTGCGTGCCTCACGGGGCATGCAGGTCGACGAGAACGCTCCCGAGCAGAGCCCCAACCAGATCGCCCCCGTGTGCGCCTGGCTGGCCTCGGACGCGGGTCAGGACATGACCGGTCAGATCATCGACGTGATGCGCGGCTGGATCGGCATCATGCAGCAGCCCAAGGTGATCCGGAAGTTCAGCAAGGAAGGCATGTGGAACAACCGCGAGATCGATCTGATCATGCCGCAACTTCTGAAGGCCAGGCAGGATCACGACGCCGCGGTCGACGCAAGGGCAGAGCCGACCCCCGTCTAAGGTACAGGTGCGCCGGCGTCCCCGCCGGCTTCCGAGAGACACGCGCCGCGAAGCGGCGACGACACTGCCGCGCTAGCGTGGCAGAACGACCGGAGGCCGGCGCTTCGCGCCGGATGCGGGCGGGACGCCCGCGTTCCCAGGTCAGATCGTTCTGCCGCGCAAGCTGCTAGGTCAGCCAGCGCACGTACCAGGGCGTACCGTCCGCCTTCTGCTGCGCCTTGTAGCGCTGGCGTTCCAGCTTGCGCAGGAAGGCCTCGCCCTCGGCGAAATGGCAGTCCTTGTACTTCTTGTCGCTACCGCACGGGCACGGCTCGTTCCGCTGCACCTTCGAGAAGCTGCGCGGCCCGGTGATCACCGACCTCCGGGTCGCTATCGCGTTGCTCAACTGTCGTCCACGCTTCATCGACTCACCCTGACTCTTCGTAGATGTCCTCTGTGCGCGCCGCAACCCGAGCACGGGAGCGGCGCAGTGCACTCGCTGTTATATAACAGCGCAGGTGAGAATCTGCGTCGTCGGTTCCGGCTACGTCGGCTTGGTTACGGGCGCATGCCTGGCCGACTTCGGTATGGATGTTGTCTGCGTCGACCAGGACGAGTCGAAGATCGCCCAATTGCAGGCGGGCCGGATTCCGATCTACGAGCCCGGCCTGGCGACCCTGGTGGCAAAGAACGAGGAAGCCGGCCGACTGAGCTTCACGACCGAGCTGGGGCCAGCGCTCGAAGCCGCGGCGGCCGTGTTCATCGCCGTCGGCACGCCGCCCCGCGAGGACGGCTCCTCGGATCTCCGCTACGTGCGCGAAGTGGCCCAGGCGATCGGCGGCAGGCTCAACAGCTACAAGGCGATCGTCACCAAGAGCACGGTGCCCGTGGGCACCGGCCGCATGATCGAGGAGATCATCGGCCACGGCCGCACCTTCTCCGTGGTCAGCAATCCCGAGTTCCTGCGCGAGGGCTCCGCGATCGAGGACTTCATGCGCCCGGACCGCCTGGTCATCGGCAGCCGCGATCAGCGCGCCACCGACATCATGCTCGAGATCTACTCACCGCTGCACGCCCGCGGCGTGCCCATCGTGGTCACCGATGTCGAGACCGCGGAGATGATCAAGTACGCCTCGAACAGCTTCCTCGCCACCCGCATCTCCTTCATCAACGAAGTCGCGGAGCTTTGCGAGCTGACCTCTGCCGACGTCCAGGTCGTGGCCCACGGCATGGGCCTCGACAAGCGGATCGGGCCGCTGTTCCTGCGCCCGGGGCCTGGCTTCGGCGGCTCCTGCTTCCCGAAGGACACACGGGCCATGGTCTCCATGGCGCGTGACGCCGGCGCCGAGGCCTCGATCGTCGAGGCCACGCTCCAGGTCAATCACCGGGTCCAGAAACGGATGCTCGCCAAGATCGAATCCGTGCTCGGCGATCCCAGGGGCCGGACAGTGGCGCTGCTCGGGCTATCCTTCAAGCCCGACACCGACGACATCCGCGAATCGCCGGCCCTGTTCGTGCTTGATCAACTCCTCGCCCGCGGCGCCGATGTCCGCGTCTACGACCCGGCCGCGATGGACAACGCCCGCCGCATCCGCCCCGAGGCCGTCTACTGCCGCGACCAGTACGAGGCCGCCGAGGGCGCCGACCTGCTGGTCATCCTCACCGAGTGGAACCAGTTCCGCGCGCTCGAGTTCGACCGGCTGCGCCAGTTGCTGCGCAAACCACAGGTCGTCGATCTGCGCAATCTCTACGAGCCCGAGCGGGTAGCCGCCGCCGGCCTCAGCTACTCCTCGCTCGGACGCGCCGACGCTCTTCCGGCCAGAGAACCGTCGGTCAGCGAGCCGGTCGCCGTCCCGGCCGCCGCGGTTTCGGGAGTGAAGGCCTCGTGAGCGGACAGCTCACTGTCGTCACCGGCGGCGCCGGCTTCATCGGCTCCCATCTCTGCTCCCGGCTGCTCGCCGAGGGCCACCAGGTCTACTGCGTCGACAACTTCATCACCGGCAGCCCCGCGAACATCGAGCACCTGCTCGGCAACGAACGCTTCACCCTGATCGAGCACGACATAAGCTCGCCGGTCTACGTCGGCCCCCATGTCGACAACGTCCTCCATTTCGCCTCGCCGGCGAGCCCGGTCGACTACCTGGAGCTGCCGATCCAGACCCTGAAGGTCGGATCGCTCGGCACCCACAACTCGCTCGGTCTGGCCAAGCACCACGGCGCCCGCTACCTGCTCGCCTCGACCTCGGAGGTCTACGGCGACCCGCTGGTCCATCCGCAACCGGAGTCGTATTGGGGCAACGTGAACCCGGTCGGTCCGCGCGGGGTCTACGACGAGGCCAAGCGCTTCGCCGAGGCGATGGTCATGGCCTACCACCGGATCCACGATCTCGACACCCGGATCGTTCGCATCTTCAACACCTACGGCCCGCGCATGCGGCTGCGGGACGGCCGCGTGGTCCCCAACTTCATTCGCCAGGCCCTCTCCGGCAAAGCCCTGACCGTGTACGGCGACGGCCAGCAGACGCGTTCGTTCTGCTACATCGACGACCTGGTCGAAGGCGTGTGGCGGCTGCTCAACTCGTCCGAGACCGATCCGGTCAATCTCGGCAACTCCCGCGAAATGACCGTGCTGCAGTTCGCCCAGGTCATCCAGAGCCTGACGGAGAGCGGTAGCGAGATCGAGTTCCTGCCCTTGCCGGTCGACGACCCGAAGACGCGGCAACCCGACATCGGCCGCGCAACCAGTCTGCTGGACTGGCAGCCCCGGGTCGACCTGGAGACGGGACTGGAGAAGACGATCGGCTACTTCGAGCAACTGCTGGAAGCGTAGAGCCCAAAGGAGACATCCATGAACAACTCGGCCCCCATTCAACCGATCCCATCTCGCCCGTCTCGACCTCGAGCGGTCGCGGCGTTCACGGCCGCCGTCGTGGGCGCGGCCCTTGCCCTCGCCTCGCTCGGCGCAGCGCCGCTGGCCGCCGCCAACGAGGACTTTGCCGGTGTCTGGCAACTGGACAACGAGCGCAGCGACTCCCTGGCCCCGGGCCGCGCCGGCCGCGAACAGCCGAACACGATCGACCTCGAACTCGACATCTCCCTGACCGGGGAAGACCTGGTCATGAACTACACCATGCGGGGCGAGAACCTCCCGGCGCCGGTCCAGTTCACCCAGAACCTCGTCACCGACGGGAAGCCCGCGGTGATGCCCAGCTTCCAGGGCGGTACGCGCACCGCCCGCGTGAAGTGGCGCAAGGACAAGCTCTCCGTCTCGTACACGAGAAGCACACCGTTCGGGGACTTCGACATCACCGAGACCTGGCAACTGTCAAAGGACGGAAGCGAACTGGAGGTGATGCTGCACACCCGCACTCAAAACCCCCGTCCGGACATCCGCAAACTGATCTACGTCCGCGCCACGGCCGTTCAGTAGACCACCGGCACAAGGAGCAACGAAGGATGCGGACAGCGATCGGCATCGGGAGCGCGTACGCCTCCGGAACGAACTGGGACGCCCTGACGGAGTACGTCGTCGAGGCGGAACGCCTCGGTGTGGACGACGTCTGGTCGGCCGAGGCCTGGGGCACCGACGCGGTGACCCCGCTCGCCTACCTCGCCGCGCGCACGGAGCACATCCGGCTCGGCGCCGGCATCATGCAGATCTCGGCGCGGGCGCCGTCGATGACGGCGATGACCGCGATGTCGCTGGCCTCGATCTCGAAGGACCGGTTCGTCCTCGGCCTCGGCGTCAGCGGCCCCCAGGTGGTCGAGGGGTTGCACGGCACAGCCTTCGCAAAGCCCCTGGGCCGCCTGCGGGAGTACCTCGACGTCCTCAAGATCGCACTCTCCGGCGAGAAGATCGCCTACGACGGCGACCACTACACCCTTCCCCGCCCCGGCGGTGAGGGCAAGGCGATCCGCATGTCGCAGCCGCCGCGGCCCAGGCTGCCGATCTACCTGGCGACCCTCGGGCCGAAGTCGCTCGAGTACACCGGCGAGGTGGCGGACGGCTGGCTCGGCGCCTCCTTCATCCCGGAACACGCGGAGGCGTTCTTCCCCTCGATGCGCGCGGGGGCCGAGCGTGCCGGCCGCAGCCTCGACGACATCGACATCCAGGTCGGCGGCGAGGTCGAGTTCGGCGACGACCTGGAGCGGATGGCGGCCCGCCGCAAGCCGGCCATGGCCTTCACCCTGGGAGCGATGGGTTCGGCGCGGACCAACTTCTACAACGACGCCTACCGCCGTGCCGGTTTCGTCGAGGCGGCCCGCGAAGTGCAGGCGCTGTGGATCGCCCGCAAGCGGGAGGAAGCCGCGGCGCGCGTCCCCGACGAGATGGTGCTCGGCAGCACCCTGATCGGCGACGAGGCCCGGATTCGCAGCCGCATCCGCGCCTACCGGGACGCCGGAGTGACCACCCTGCGGCTGAGCCCGGCGGGCGCCACGGTGACGGAACGTCTCGACACCCTCGGCCGGGTCGTGGAGCTGATCCGGGAGGAGGCGCCCCCTGGGAACGCGGGCGTCTCGCCCGCATCCGGTGGACGGACCGCGGCAGCCGCGGCTACGTGAGCTTCCCCGCGCGGCACGGCCCGGAGCTCCACGCCCACGCTGAGCGGAACCTGGAGCGCTTCGAGAGGCGGAAGCTCGATCCTGAAGCGGCCGCGGCGCGGGCCGCGGAAGCCTCCGGTCGCACCGGCGCCGTCTCCGCCAACGCGCACGCCGCGGTTGCGGTGACGCTGCTGCCGGACAAGGGAGGCCGCGGCTGCTTCCTGCTCACCCGGCGCTCGCTGAGGCTGCGTCGCCACCGCGGTCAGTGGGCGCTTCCGGGCGGCCGGCTCGACGAGGCGGAGACCCCCGAGCAGGCGGCCCTGCGCGAACTCCACGAAGAGGTCGGCCTGGACCTCGACTCCTCTGCCGTCCTGGGCCGGCTCGACGACTTCGGCACCCGCTCCGGCTTCGTCATCACGCCGGTCGTGTTCTGGTGCGACGACTACCGCCAACTGCAGCCGAACCCGGACGAGGTCTACAGGGCCTACCGCATCCCCCTGATCGACCTCGACCGGCCCGACGTGCCGGTGCTGCGGGAGATTCCCGAAAGCGAGAACCCGGTCCTCTCGATGCCGATTCGGGGCGGCCTCGTCCACGCGCCCACGGCGGCGATCGTCTACCAGATGCTCGAGGTCGTCCTGCGCGGCAACGACGTCCGCGTCGCCCACTACGAGCAGCCGGTCTTCGCCTGGCGATGACCGCCCACCGTCCTCTCCAGGGCCTGCTCGTGGTGGCCATCGAGCAGGCGGTGGCGGCGCCGCTGGCGACCTGCCGGCTGGCGGACGCCGGCGCCCGCGTGATCAAGGTGGAGCGCGACGGCGGTGACTTCGCCCGCGGCTACGACGGCAAGGGAGGCGTCTCGGCCTACTTCGCCTGGCTGAACCGCGGCAAGGAGTCGATCGTTCTCGATATCAAGGGCGAAGAGGATCGTGCCCTGCTCGAACGGATGGTCGCGCGCGCCGATGTGTTCATTCAGAACCTCGCTCCAGGCGCAGCCGCACGGGCCGGCTTCGGGTCGGAGGACCTCCGCGGACGCCATCCGCGGCTCGTCACCTGCGACATCTCGGGCTACGGCGAGGACGGCCCCTACCGGTCGATGCGCGCCTACGACCTGCTGGTCCAGGCCGAGAGCGGCGTCGCGTCGATCACCGGCTCGCCGGCAGAGCCCGGCCGTGTCGGGGTCTCCATCTGCGACTTCGCCACCGGCATCTACGCGTACTCCGCCATCCTCGAAGCCCTGATCGAGCGCGGTCTCACCGGCGCCGGCCGCAGCGTCGAGGTCAGCCTCTTCCACACGATGGCGGACTGGATGGCGGTGCCCCTGCTGCGCTTCGAACAACACGGCCTCGACTGGCCGCGAGTCGGCCTCGGCCATCCGACGATCGTGCCCTACGGCCTGTTCCAGCTCGGTGACGGCAGTTCCGTCCTGATCGGAGTCCAGAACGACCGCGAGTTCGTGCGGCTGTGCAATGAAGTGCTCGAACAGCCGGACCTCGCCGCGGCCTACCCGCGGAACGTGGACCGCGCGGAGGGCCGCGCGGCCGTCGAAGCCGCGATCGGCGAAGTGTTCAGGCGCCACGACCGGGAGTCGATTCGCACGGTCCTCGACCGCGCCCGCATCGCCTACGGCTTCCTGAACGACATCGCCGCCCTGTCGCGCCATCCACAACTCCGCCGGGCCCGGCAACCCCTCCCCGACGGCACCGAGATCGACATGGTCGCGCCCGCTGCCGCCCCGAACGAGCCCGGACGGCGCCTGCCGACCGTGCCCGAACTCGACCAGCACGGCGCCGCGATCCGGGCCGAGTTCGAAGGTCTCTAGAGTCAGAGAGCCGCGTGGCCGGCTACGAGGGCGATCCAGATCATGGGCAGCACGATCAAGGAACCCAGGAACAGGGTTCGGGCACGAGCGTTTGTTCGGTCGTTGAGGAAGCGGGCAGCGAGCAGAGCGAAGGCAGTGCTGAAGGTCGCGGCGGCGATTGCAAAGGCGGGAGGGGCCAGACCGACGGCGGCAGCGAGGAGGGTGAGGCCGGCGAGCAGGACGGCCCAGAGCAGTGACTGCATGGCGGTGCGGCGCCCGTCGGGATCGGTTGCGGCCAGCACCTTGAAACCGGCACGCGCGTAGTCGTCACGGTAGAGCCAAGCCAGGGAATGAAAGTGCGGGAGCTGCCACGCAAAAACGATCCCGAAAAGCAACCACGCCTCCAGGGTCAGGGCGCCTCGGGCGGCAGCCCAGCCGATGACCGGCGGCAACGCGCCAGGTACCGCGCCGACGAGGACCGCCCAGGGAGTGCGCCGCTTCATCGGTGTGTAGATCCAGGCGTAGCTGACGAGGGTGGCTAGCGCCACCGCCGTCGCCACCAGGTTGACGCCGAATGCGAGCACAATCAGGCCCGCCACGCTCAGGATGGCGGCGAAGAGGCCGCCGGCCGTGGGCGAGACACCGCCCGTGGGCAGCGGCCGCGACCGCGTGCGCGACATGAGCGCATCCAGATCCCGCTCCGCGACCTGGTTGAACGCGGCGCCGCCGGCGGCGACGAGCGCGGAGCCTGCGACGACACAGAGCAGCACGATCAGGTCTAGCTCCGGTGCTCCCAGGTAGTAACCGATGCCGACCGTGGCGACAGCCAAGGCGTTGAGCCTCGGCTTGACGAGCGCCAGCCACACCGAAGCGCCGCCGGGGCGCACCGCTTCGGCAACCACCGTCGTCACGCGTTCGCTCGGCCCGGGGCGCCGGCAGCGGCGGGCGCGAAACCGGCCGACCGGATCGACTCCGCGTCGCCGAACCAAGCCCTGTGAACCCGGAGCGCGAGCGTCACGGACACAACCCACACCAGGGCGCCGGTGGCCACGTGCGCCGTATTGATGTGGGGCTGCAGGCCGCTCCACACGGTCCAGGCGCCGAGACCGATTTGGCACAGCAGAACCACGCCCAGCAGCACCGCCGGCCGGGCGAGTTCGGGTCGACCACGGTGATGGGCGAACACCCGGGCGATCAGAGCCACGGCGACCGCCGTCACCGCGACTGCACCCAGACGATGCGCGAAGTGAAGGCCGATGCCGAGACTCCATTCCGGCGGCAGGATCCGGCCGAAAGCGAGCGGGAAGTCGGGGATCGCGAGCCCGGCGTCGTTGTGACGCATCGTCGCGCCGAGCAGGATCTGGCCGTAGACGAGGGTCGGGACAGCAACCGCAAGACGCCCGAGAACGGGGTCGTCCAGCGGCTCTGTGCGTCCGTAGCCGTCTCGCCAACCCGCCGACGTAAAGACCCCGAGGCTGACGACCAATGCAAAGAAGAGCTGGGCCAGTCCGGCATGGCTGATCGAGATCGGCTTCGGCAGCAGGTAGATCACTGTGATGCCGCCGAGCAGCCCCTGCGCCACCACCGCCGCCAGCGCGGTCCAGGACAGGCGCCGAACCCATCGGCGCGGTTCGAAACGCCACGCCCATACCACCAGCCCGATGGTCAGCAGACCGACGGTGCTCGCGATCAGCCGATGGCCGTGCTCGTAGAAGATGCCGCCGACCATCTTCGAGAACGGGAAGGAGAACATGAAATAGCCGTAGGTGTTCGGCCAGTCGGGAACAGCCAGTCCCGAGTCCGTGCTGGTCACCAGGCCGCCCGCCGCAATCAGCAGCAGGGACGCCGCGGCCAGCAGCCGGAGGTAGTAGTGCAGCCAGCGCACGATCGGCGGACTCTACAGGCGGAAGGCAGTGCTGACTACACACACCAGGAGAGGCCTGGAGGGCCGTCCGAAGGGCCCCTCAGTCGACGCCTCTTCCGGCGGCGCAGCCGGGACCAGGGCTTCGCTTCCTCGCGGGGGCTGCCGGAAGTTGACATGTGATGCGCGATGCGTGATGCTGCCCCATGCGAACCACCCTGAACATCGACCGAGAGGTACTCTCGGCCGCCAAGGAGCTTGCGGCTCATCGTGGAGTCACGGTCGGTGCGGTCGTCTCGGAACTCGTCAGACGCGCGTTGCGCCCCCGCGACGAAGAACTCGAAGAGCGAAACGGTGTTCCGCTCCTGCCGCCAAGGATCGACGCGCGGCCGGTTTCGCTGGCGGTCGTCAACTCGCTGAGAGACGACGAGCCTTGACCGCACTGCTCGACGTGAATGTGTTGATCGCGCTCTTCGACCCGGAGCACATTCACTACGAGACAGCCCACGCCTGGTTCGGCCGCTCGTCACGCGACGCCTGGGCCACATGCCCGCTGACGGAAAACGGCTTCGTTCGGATCGTCTCGAACCCTGGCTACCCGGGACGCCGCACGACCGTCGCCGATGCCGCGCGCCGCCTGCGCATCTTCTGCGACCGGGACGACCACGTCTTCTGGCCCGATTCCGTATCGCTTCGCGAGCAAAGCGACATCGCCTGCGGGTCGATCCAGGGCTACAGGCAGGTCACGGACGCCTACCTGCTGGCTCTGGCAACGAAAAACGACGGCGTTCTCATCACCTTCGACAGCTCGATCCCCCTCGCAGCCGTTCCCGGGGCCGGCGACAACCGGCTCGTGGTTCTGGGGGCCCGGTAGCGGAGCCTAGCCGACGATCTTCCGGCGCCGTAGCGCGTCGATCTCGGCCTCGCTCAGCCCGAGACCGCCCAGCAGGTCGTCGGCCCCCTCGCCCAGTACCGGTGACGCCGCCACCGGCGCCGGCGGCGTGCCCGAGAACTTCGCCGCGGGACGCGGCACGCGCATGCGGCCGACCTGGGGGTGGTCGACTTCGCGCAGCAACTCGTTGCGGACCACCTGTGGGTCGGTCAGCACTTCGTTGCGGTTGAGGATCGGAGCGCAGGGAACGTCCTCCGCTTCCAGAGCCGCGATCCACTCGGCGGACGTGCGCTGGCGCAGGACGTCGCCGACCATCCCGAGTCGCTGGTCGGCGTTGGAGATCCTGCCCGCCGCCGTCTTGTAGCGCTCGTCCTCCAGCCACTCCAGGCGCCCGGTGGCGCGCGCCATGCCCTCCCACTCGGCGTCCGAGATCGTCGACGCCGTGATGTAGCCGTCGGCGGTACGGTAGATCAGGTCGCTGGTCGATCCGGGGCGTCCGTGCGCCACCTCGCCGCCGACCAGGATCTGGCGCACGAAGCCTTCGGGCCAGACGAAGGAGATCGTCGCGTCGAGCATGGCGATTTCGAGGTGCTGGCCGAGGTGCTGGCCCTCGCCGGCCCGCTCCCGGGCAAGCAGCGCCGCCGTGATCGCCTGGGCGGCGGTAAGCCCGGTGACCTTGTCGGGGATGATCGTGCGCACCATCTTCGGCTCGCCCGTCACCCGGTCGGCCTGGATGTCGGCGAAGCCGGACAGCGCCTGGATGATCGGGTCGTAGACGCGCTTCTGAGCGTACGGGCCGTCCTGGCCGAAGCCGCTGATCGACACGTAGACGAGCCGCGGGTTCAACTCGCGCAGCCGGTCGGCGCCGAGCCCGAGCCGGTCCACCACACCGGGACGGAAGTTCTGGACGAAGACGTCGGCCGTTCCCACCAGGTCGTGCAGGATGCCGATGCCGCGCTCATCCTTCAGGTCGAGCACGAGCGACCGCTTGCCGCGGTTGATCGTCGCGAACCCGGCCGTGACGCCGCCGCGCTGCGGCCCCAGCCGGCGCATGATGTCGCCGTGAGGCGGCGCCTCGACCTTGATCACCTCGGCGCCCTGATCCGCCAGCAGCATGGTGGCGATCGGCGCCGACACCATCGTCGCCAGTTCGATCACCCGAAAGCCGTCGAGCGGACCACCCATGGCGGCGCAGGGTACCACCGGCCGTGCCGAGCTACTGCCGGATGATCCGGGGTGCCGGCACCGCTCCCGGCCGCAGCGACTCCAGGTCCAGTTTCGGCAACCGCAGGGTCACGTTGAGCGGAGCAGACGAACTCACGACCGCCTCCACCGAGGCGCTCGCCAGGTGTCCGCCCAGACCCCGTGGATAGGCGGAGATGCGGATCCAGCCGACAGGTACGCCCCGGGCCGAGAATCCGCCGTCGTCGCCGGCGCGGGCCTGATGCACGATCCGCTCATCCGCCGTCTCGAACCGAACGACCGCGCCCGCAGCCGGTTCTCCGGTCTCAGCGAACACGACGCGGCCATGGACCACGGTGTCCGCGAGCTCCAGCGTCAGGGGCTCGTTCGCCGGCACATCGACATCGTGGAACGACTGCGCCACATCGTGTGCCGGCGAAGCCACGTCGACCCGCCAGTCCTCCCGCCCCGGCAACGCGCCCCGGAACCACCCGTCCTCACCGATCCTGAAGGTCAACTCCGGCGATGCGTCGCGACCGCCGAAGAACACGTAGCCCGCCAGCGGGACGCCGTCCAGGGTCACCTGGCCAACGACGGGCACCAGCTCCAGTTCGACCACCGCGGACAGGTCGCCCACGACTTCGAGATAGTTCAGCTCGCCGAATCGCCCACCAATTGCATCCTGGATCTCCACGGAGAAGGCACCGTCGCCGGGGACGTGGAACCGGGCGTGGCCGGTTTCGACCACTGCCGTCTGCTGCGGGTACTCCCTCCTCACGTAGCGGGAACGGAACTCCGGCGAATCGTGCTCCCTGATCTGCTCGAGATGGGCAATCCAATGGCTGCCGTAGGGCGGATCAGCGGGCTGCACGAACACGTCCAGAAGGTGACTCCTGGCCAACAGCACTCGCTTGCGCGGGAAGGTCTCGGCGTTTTGCAACAGTTCAAACGGTCCGGCCCGAGCCGCAACCCGGCCGTCGCAGTCCACCTGAATCCAGCGTCTGCCGGCGTCCAGGCCCGGTGCCTGGAAGAAGCCATCGTCGGCCACCTCGACGGTCATCAGCACCTGCTCGAGAGTGGTTGTCGACAGGCCGGGATCGCCCGCCGCGACCTGCAGGACACAGTGGTCGACGAAACCCTGGAAGCCGGGGCCCGGGGCGACGAAGCCGGCAAGACTCGCTCCGGGAACGAGTTCCTGATCGCCCAGGGCGAACTGCCGCCGACCTTGCAAGGGCGTGTTCCACCGGTAGTCCGGAGAGTGCCCGGGCCGCCAGAACACGAGGTGAACGAGCGCGGCCGGCAAGTCGCAGGACCACCGGCCGTCGCCGGCCACCGGGCACCTGACCACCACGCGCTGGACGTGGAACCGCGGGTCCGTGTTCTCGGGATCCACATCGCCAAGCACGATCCTGAGCGTGCCACCCGGACGCGACGCGCCCACCACACGGCCGCTGGCCGTCACCGCAGGGTAGGCCGGAATCTCGAACACCGGAACGACCTCGGGCTGCACCTCCACCTCGTCCTGGACCAGGGAGATCCCGTCGCTCGTCGCGGCATCCGGATCGATCAGCGTCTCCCGGCCCCAGAAGCCGCTGCCCTGAGCCGGACGCACGAGCCACGGCCCGGGCTCGAACAGGTACACCTCGTAGTACTGATCGCTGGTCACCGGCAGTTCCTGCTCGACGCCCTCCGCGTTCCTGGCCAGAAGCGTCACCTTCGCGGAGACCTCGCCGTAAACCACCGCCTGCAGAACGACGTACGCAAGTCCCTCCGCGAGTCCCGGCTCGGTAGAGGGCGCCGGCTCCTGGGCAGACGACACCGAAGCGCCGAGAAGTCCGCAGGCGACCCCGAAGGCTGCGACCTTCCGGTGATGCCGTGTCATCGCACTCTCGCTCGTCTTCCGCGAGGCCCTACGGCAGCGTCATCACCAGGGGTTTCTTGCGGGTGACGACGATCGTGTGCTCGAACTGGATCGTTGTCGTACCGGGCTCGTTGAGGAGCGTCCAGCCGTCCTTGGCGGTCAGCGCCTGCTCGCGGCCGTTGGTCAGGAACGGCTCGATCGTGAGCACGAGCCCATCGTGCAGGAAACGGTCATCGTCCGGGTCGTCGAAGCCGGGCACGAACTTCGGCTCCTCGTGCAGCGAGCGGCCGATGCCGTGCGAGCCCAGGTTGCGGATCAATCCGAAACCCGCCCTGGTCGCCGTGTCCTCGATCGCCCGGCCGATGTTGCGTAGCCGGCGGCCGTGGCGGGCCTGCTGCATCGCCGCCCGCAGCGCCCGCCGGGTGGCCGAGACCATGCGCCGCCGCTCCTCGCTCACCGGCGGAATGGGAAAGGGAGCGCCGGTGTCGCTGAAGTACCCGTCCAGCTCAAGAGAGACGTCGATGTGGACCAGGTCGCCGGCCTCGATGCGGCGCTCGCCGGCTATGCCGTGCGCGACCTCCTCGTTGACGCTGATGCAGGTCGCGGCCGGGAAGTCGTAGCTCAGTTCGGGCGCCGAGCGCGCGCCCCGACTCTCCATGTACTCCCGGCCGATCCGGTCCAACTCAAGAGTCGTCATGCCCGGCTCGACCCTGGCGCCCATCCTCGCCAGGCACCGGGCCGCCACGCGACCTGCCCGGCGGAGACCGTCCAGATCCTCCCGGCCGTCGATCGTCACCGCGACCTCACACCAGCAGCGCGTCGGCCACGATCTCGACCGTTGCCGGGCCCTCGTAGTCGAGCGCCCGCCGCAGAGCAGCGTCGAGGTCGGCCGCGTCCTCGACGCGGATGCCGAGGCCGCCGCAACTGGTCACGAAGTCGGCGAAGTTCGGATTCGTCAGTTCGGTCATCCAGACCGGCAGGTCGATCGCCCGCTGCTCCTTCGAGATCTTGCCCAGCTCGCTGTTGTTGAGGAGCACGTGAGTGATGTTCATCCGGTGGTGAACGGCGGTCGTCACCTCGCCGAGGTACTGCCCGAAGCCGCCGTCTCCGGTGATCGCCACCACCGGACGGCCGGCAAACCGCTCGTCGGCCGTCCGGGTCGCCGCCCAGGCGCCCATCGCGGCCGGATAGCCGAAACCGATCGATCCGAGATAGCCCGACATGAGCACGGCCTGCCGGCGGCACTCGAAGTAGCGGCCGAAGGAGTAGGTGTTGTTGCCGACGTCGACGGCGATGATCGCGTCCTCGGGGATACAGCGATTGAGCGCCGCGAAGACGGCTGACGAACTGATGCCCGCCTCGCCGACATCGGCCAGGCGGCGCTCCTTCTCGAGGCGCCAGATCCGCCAGCGCTCGGCCACTTCCGGCCGCTGGTCGACGGTCGCGACCCCGCCCCGCTCCAGGGCCTCCTCGAACAGTCGCGCCGTCACGCCGATCTCGCCCCAGACCGGCACGTCGACGGCGTGGAACTTGCCGAGCGCCATGGCCTCGAAGTCGACCTGGATGAGCGGCTTGTAGGTCGTGATCCCGGTGTGATTCGAGAACGAGGCGCCGAACACGATGAGCAGGTCGCTCTCGTTCATGAACCAGCTCGCTACCGGCGTGCCGCTTCGTCCGAGCACGCCGCAGCCCAGCGGATGATCGTCGGAGATCAGGCCCTTCGCCTTGAAGGTCGTCACCACCGGTGCGTTCAGCCGTTCGGCGAGCGCGGTCACGCCGTCCATCTGGAACCGGGCGCCGTGGCCGACGACGATCACCGGCCGGCGCGCGCCGCGGATCAGGGCCAGCGCCTGTTCGACCGCATCGGGAGGCGGCGTGATCTCCGATGGCGTCAGCCGGCCCTCGGGCGATCCGGCCGAAGCGTCGGAGGGCAACGTCTGCACCTCGTCGGGGAAGATCAGGTGCGCCACGTCGCGCTTGAGGATCGCGTTCTTGCAGGCCAGGTTCGCGAGCTCCACGTGGCGGCTGTCGCGGTAGACGGCGTGACTCATCGCCGTGACGCCGGCAAAGGCGGCGGAGAGGTCAACCTCCTGGAAGGCGCCCGGCCCCAGCACCTGGGTGTCGACCTGCCCGGTGAGCGCCAGGATCGGGGAGCGATCCATCCGCGCGTCCCACATGCCGGTGAGCAGGTTCGTCGCGCCGGGCCCGGCGATCGTCAGACACGCCGCCGGCCGCCCGGTCAGCTTGCCGTAGGCCGAAGCAGCGAACGCCGCCGCGCCCTCGTGCCGCACGCCGACGTACTGGAGCGCGCCGGCCTCGCACTGGTGGCGAATCGCATCGGCCAGACCGAGGTTCGAGTGACCGACCATGCCGAAGACGTGGGTGACGCCCCAGTTGACGAAGGTCTCGACCATCGCGTCGCTGACCGTCCGCTCCCGCTCGACCTCCGGTTCGACCCCGACGTAGATGCCGTCGTCCCGCACCTCGATCGCGTAGGTCGGCACCTTCTCGTCAAACCCCGCCGGCGACTTGCCGCTGAGCGGGCAGTAGTCCCACCCGTGCCACGGGCAACGCAGCCAGCCGTTCTCGATCGACCCCTCGCCAAGAGGGCCGCCCTGGTGCGGGCAACGGTTGTCCAGCGCACCGTACTGGCCGTCGTAGTGGGTCAGGCAGATCGAGCGACTGCCCGCCACCACCGTCTTGACGCGGTTCTCGGGCAGTTCACCCGGTTCGGCGACCTTGAACCACTCCAGGTCGGCGGTGACGGCCGGATCGTCCATCAGTCGGGCAGCACGAGGATGCGCAGGTTGCGGAACCAGATCTCGTTACCGTGGTCCTGGAGGGCGATATGGCCGGTTTCCATCATGCCGTAGGCGGGCATCGAGGCGAACTTGCTGGCCGCGACGAGTTCCTTCCACGCGTCGTCCCAGATCGTGTACTCGACGACCTTCTCGCCGTTCAGCCAGTGGGAGACGGCAGCACCCTCGACCCGCAGCGCGCTCGTGTTGAACTCACCCACCGGCATCAGCTCGCCGCCCTGGCGGGCGTGGAGGGCGTAGTTCGAAGCTGCCGAGGTTTCCATTCGTTCACCGTCCCGGTGCCCGCCGTCGTCCAGGATCTGAAACTCGGGGCCCGTCGAGTACGACGCGGGGGCGTCCTCGGCAACGTGGAACATCACGCCGCTATTTCCGCCCGGCGTTACGGCCCAATCGAAACGGAACTCGAATGACCGGTACGGCGCCCGGGTCATCAGATCGGCCCGCGGCCCGGCGTCGTCTCCCTCGGGCGGCAGGAAGTGGATCACGCCGCCTTTCACCGCCCAGCCTGCCGGCACGTCGTCGAGCTTGAAGCCCCGCCAGTGCTCCAGCGACGCGCCGTCGAACAGCAGCATGAAGCCCGCCTCGGCTTCCCCGGCACTGAGCTGGTTGGTCTCCGCGGCCGGCTCGGCCGCCACCTCCTCCGTCTCCGAAGCCGACTCGCCACTGCCCACAGAAATCCTGCAGCCGAAACTGAGTATCGCAGCCACCAGCGCAAGCATTGCCATCCATCTCATCGATCCACCCTCCCTCTGAGGTTCTGGTTGCTAGTGCCCGTAGCGCACGCCGATTCTGACGGAACGTCCCGGACCGGGGAAACCGACCTGCGTCTCGTACGACTCGTCCAGCACGTTGTCCGCCCGCATCGTGACCCGCCAGCGCTCAGCGGCCCGCCACGCCAGCGTCAAGCCGGCCAGTGTCCGCCCGTCGACCTCGGTCCGCCAGGGCGCCGGAATCTGCTCGTCGAGATAGCTGCCGGCGTGCCTGGCCTCGAGACCGAGCCGGACCGCCTCGCTCAGGTCCACGCGCAGTCCGACGCCGCCGTAGAGTTCCGGCCGGCGCCGCAACGGCCTCCCGGTAGCGCGATCCTCGGTGTTCTGCGCCGTCAACGCGACATCGAGCATGACCCGGGGCGAAGGGCGCCACACCAGGAGTCCTTCGAGCCCCTCGGCGTCCACCTTGTTCCGGTTGACGTTCAGGAAGGCCTCGAAGTCGAAGTCGATCAGGCCCTCGAAGCGGTTGACGAAGGCCGTCACGCCCCACCGCAGCGAGCCGTCCGCCGAACGCGCCTCGAAGCCGAGGTCGGCGCCGACGCTGGTCTCCGCGTCGAGGTCCGGATTGCCGCCGATCGCCCGCGGAGACGCCAGGGCAAAGAAGCTCGGCAGCTTGAACGCCCGGCCGGCCGAAGCGCGAAGCGACCAGCGGCCGCCGTCCGGCGCATAGCGAAGACCGAAGCGTGGGCTCACCTCCTCGCGCCCGCCGCCGGCGCCCCGACCCTCGAGCACGTCGGCGCGCACGCCGAGTTCAGCCACCAGGTTGCCCATGGACCGGCGCCAGTCTCCGAACAGGCCCACGCGGTTCCGGTCGATCCCGTAGTCGCCCGCCACCGGACCGCCGAAGAAGTCCGGCAACAGCAGCAGGCTGGTGTTGCGCGCTTCCTCGGTGAGCGCCTCGGCGCCGAAGCTGAACTCGGATCCACCGCCCTCGGGTACGAGCGTTCCCGTCCAGGCGAGGCGCAGATCGCGAAAGTCGGTGTCCTCGGTCCACGGCGGCACCTGGAATCCGATTGCCGGACTCTCCCGTCCCATCGAGTGCCGGTACCATGTCGACCGCAGGTACTGACTGAAGCGCCCCCCGCCACCGAGATCGAGAGTGGCCGCCACACCGTACTCGCGGTGGTCCGAGGAACGCAGTTCGCCGCTGCCGAACAGTGGGCCGCCGGAACCGTCCGGGTAGTCGTCGGCCTGCCAGTCGGCCGTCCGGGCCGAGAGCCTGAACGCCGACGCCGATCCCAGTTGGCGCTGCCAACGGCCGCTCAGAGACGCCTGCTCCAGACGGTCGTCGCCGACCCTGCCCTGCTCCTTCCGGACCGCGGCGCCGATCGCTCCGGCCGAGGACTCGCCGGCGCGGCCCCACGACAGGCGGCCACTCCGACGGGCGTGGCTGCCGGCATCGGCGTTCAAACCCAGAAACGGCGCGGCACTCCGCGGCGCGCTGGTGATCAACTGCACCGCCCCGCCGAGCGAACTCGAGCCGTAGAAGGACGACAGCGGGCCGCGCACCACCTCCAGCCGCTCGACCTCCGCCGCGCCGACGCTGCCGAGCGGGAAGGCGCCGCCGTACTGGTCCGTGCTGTCGTTGACGGGCACCCCGTCGATCAGCACGAGGGTGAAGTTCGCGTCGCCGCCCCGGAGCGACGCACCGGCGACCGCGGCGCTCGAGTCGTTGCCGAGGATGAAGGCCCCCGGCACCAGGCGCAACGCCTCGGACGCATCGCCCGCAGCCAGATCGGCAAGGTCGTCACCGTCGATCACCTGCACTGAAGCGGTCGCCGTGTCGAGCGCTCGGGCCCGGACGGTGGCGGTCTCGTAGTAGGTCGCGGTCGGAGACTGGTTCTCCTGCTCCGCCTTCGGGTTCTCCGCCTCCTGGGCGACCAGCCCTGCGGCGACAACCAGGAGCGACGGCGCCATCGCAGCGCACCGACGCTCTCGCTGCATGCGGAACATCCGAAAGAGCTTAGTCGAGAATCGCCGCTCCACCGCCCACCGCCAGGTGCAGCATCCGGGGCGAGCAGGGGGCCGGCGAGAGCACCGCCGCCGTTGGTATCGTCCCGGCTCATCCATGCTCAGACGCGCGCGCATCGTCACCGCGGTCCCCCTGCTGGTTGCCATCGGCGCGGCCGAAGCGCAGCCGGCGATCGAGACGACCCGCTTCCAGGTTCCCGGCCTCGAAGCCCCGGTCGAGATCCTGGTCGATCGCTGGGGCGTCGCTCACGTCTTCGCCGGCGGTCAGGACGACCTGTTCTTCGCCCAGGGCTGGAACGCGGCCCGCGACCGCCTGTGGCAGATCGACCTGTGGCGCCGGCGCGGCGAAGGCACGCTGTCGGAGGTCTTCGGGCCGGACTACGTCGAGCAGGACCGCGCCGCCCGGCTCTTTCTCTACCGCGGCGACATGCACGCCGAATGGCTCGCCTACGCCTCGGACACGAAGCGCATCGTCACGGCCTGGGTGCGGGGCGTGAACGCCTACGTCGACCTGGTGCTGGAGCGGCCCGAGCTGTTGCCGCCGGAGTTCAACGTGTTGGGCTACCGGCCTTCGCACTGGACGCCGGAGGCGGTCACCCGGATCCGCAGTCACGGCCTGCTGCGGAACGCGAGCAGCGAGTTCACGCGGGCCAGGTTCCTGGCGGACCACGGACTGGAGGCCCTCGCGCTTCGCGACCGTTACCAGCCGGACCACCGGCTCTCGGTGCCCGAGGGCCTCGACCTCGATCTCTTCCATGCGGCCCCCGAAGCACTCGATCTCTACCGGCTCGGCACCCGGGGCGCCGGCTTTGGCGACCTTGAGCCGGGTTTCCAGAACGACCTGGACCCGACCTCGGAGGGCAGCAACAACTGGGCGATCTCGCCGCGCCGCACAGCCACCGGCCGGCCCCTGCTCGCCAACGACCCGCACCGCACCCAGGCCGTGCCATCGCTCCGCTACATCGTCCACCTCAGCTCACCGGACCTCGACCTGATCGGCGCCGGCGAGCCGGCCTTGCCCGGGATCTCGATCGGGCACAACGGCACGATCGCCTTCGGCCTGACCATCTTCAGCATCGACCAGGAGGACATCTACGTCTATCGGACGAAGCCCGGCGAACCGGACTTCTACGAGTATCGGGGCAACTGGCTGCCGATGGACGTGATCGAGGAGACGATCCCGGTTCGCGGGAGTGCGGCGCAGTCCGTCGAGCACCGCTTCACCCACCACGGCCCGGTGCTCTACCAGGACCCCGACCGCAACCTGGCCGTGGGCCTTCGAGCCGCCTGGCTCGAGCCCGGCATGGCGCCCTACCTGGGGTCCATCGAGTACATCCGGGCGCGCAACTGGGACCAGTTCCTGGCCGCGATGAACCGCTGGGGCGCTCCCTCCGAGAACCAGGTCTACGCCGACATCCAGGGCAACATCGGCTGGAAACCGGGCGGTCTGGCGCCGATCAGGCCCAACTGGGACGGACTGTTGCCGGTTCCCGGCGACGGCCGCTACGAGTGGCAGGGTTACCGGGACATGGACGAACTGCCAGTCGAGTTCAACCCGGAACGCGGCTGGGTGGCGACCGCCAACGAGATGAACCTGCCGGCCGGCTACGACGTGCCCCTGGGTTGGGAATGGGCAACCCCCTACCGGCGGCAGCGAATCGGCGAAGTGCTGGAGGCAACCGAGGCCATGACCGTCGAGGACGCGGTGCGCCTGCAGGCGGACTATGTGTCGATTCCCGCCCGCCGGCTCCTGGCGCTGCTGCCGGCCAACCAGGCAGCCGCCGATGCCGGGACCGCGGCGGCACTGGAACTCCTCGCCGGCTGGAACGGAGAGCTCACCGCAAGCAGCGCGGCCGCCACCCTGTTCGAGGTCTGGTGGCGGGAACACCTCGAGGTGGAGGTCGGCAAACGAATGGCCGCGGCGCTCGGGACGGGCGAAGCGCCCGTTCCCGCCCACGACGAGAACCTGCTTCGGATCCTCGAAGAGGCCGACCCCAGGCTCGGCGAGCCGCGACAGGCTGCCCGCGACGAAGCGCTGCTGGCCAGCCTGGGCGCCGCCTACAGCGACGTCGCCCAACGCCTGGGCGCCGATCCCGCGTCCTGGCGCTGGGGCGACCTGCACCAGATCGAACTGAGTCACCCGATGTCGGCCCACCTTCCGGATGAGCTCCGTCGACTCGCCGATGTCGGCCCGGCGCCGCGCGGCGGCTCCGGGGACACCGTCGGCAACACGCGCTACCGCGGCGATTTCCGCCAGACATCCGGCGCCTCCTTCCGCATGGTGATCGACGTCGGCAACTGGGACGCCTCCGTCGCCATGAACAACCCCGGCCAGTCGGGGGACCCCAGGAGTCCGCACTACAAGGACCTCTTCGAGCCGTGGGCCACGGACCAGGCCTTCCCCCTGCTCTACACGCGCCCCGCCATCCTCGAAGCCGCGGAGGCTCGGATCGAACTGGTTCCCACCCGAGAGGACTGAGCCCAGCGGTACACTGTCCCGGCAATCCCGATGACAATTGTCCTCAGAGCGTTCCGCGCAGCGACGTTCGCTTCGCTTGGTCTGGCCGTTGCGGCGGCTGGCCAGTCCGAGGCTTCCGGAAGCGGCGAGCAAGACGGCCCCGCGGTCACGGGCGTCAACCCAACGCCGTATACGCAGACCGCGGCGAAGAACGGCCGCACCCACTACCTCCGGCACTGCCAGATCTGCCACGGCTTCGACGGCCGGGCGCTCGAGAACATCGACTTCGAGGCCGCCGACCTCACCGATCCCGTGCGCTGGCGCTTCGGCGCCACGGACGGCGATCTCTTCCGTTCCACGAAGTTCGGCGCCGGCCTCGACATGCCGCCGTTCGAAGAGGAACTCGACGACGAGGAGATCTGGGATCTCGTCCACTACCTGCGGAGCATCGGACCGAAGGAGCTGCGGCCCAAGCCATCACCGGCCGAGGGGACCGTGCAGATCAAGGAGAACCGACCATGAGCGAACCGAACCGACCGGCCAACACCGAGACCACCGAGCAGCGCGAGGCCGAAGAGCCGAAGGGCGCTACCCCGGTCTCCCGCCGCAGCTTCGTCGCCTCCGGAGCCGCCGGCGCCGCCGGAGTCGGCGCCGCCGCCCTGTTCGCCCAGCAGGCGAGGGCCGCCGCCGTCGACCGCGAGGAGCGGCCGATCGCGATCCCCGATGACATCCCGCGCACGCTGGGCGAGGCGCCCGACCCGGCCGAGTTCCCGATGAACGGCGCCCAGGTCTTCGCCCGCGCCTGCGCCCACGAAGGGCTGAAGGCGCTGTTCTGCGCTCCCGGCAACTACCAGGTGATCAACGCGATCGCCGCCGAGGGCATCCCCACCTACGGCGGCCGCACCGAAGGCAGCATGTGCGCCGCCGCCGACGGCTTCACCCGGGTCACCGGCGAGGTGGCGGCCTGCTCGGGCACCGAGGGGCCGGGCTTCACGAACATGATCATGAACATCGGCGCCGCCAACGCCGCACGCACGCCGCTTCTCGTGCTGGCCAGCAACATGACCGTCGGCGGCGACGACACGGAACGCGGCATCCAGCGCGGCTACCAGCAGCCGACCACGGTCGGCATGAAGAAGTACGGCAAGCGGCTGATCACCCCGAACCGGGTCTACGAGTACGCCGCCTACGCCTTCCGGCACTTGCGGTCCGGCGTGCCGCGGCCGGTGCATCTCGACTTCACCGGCGAGGTGGCGCGAGCCCAGTTCGACACGCCGGACGACCTGCTCTACTACCACGACAAGAGCACGTACCGCACCGACGCCCACCCCTACCCGTCCAAGGCGGACACGGCGAAGGCGGTGGAGATGATCCGGAAGGCCGAGCGGCCGATCATCGTCGCCTCGACCGGCGTCTTCTACGACCGGGCGTGGGACGTGCTGCGCACGGTGGCCGAGCGCGCCGACATCGCGGTGGTCGAGTCCGGGGCGATGCGCGGCCACTTCCCCGACAGCCACCCACTGTCGGTGAGCACCGGACCCGACGCCCTGCTCTCGGCCGATCTCGTGATCTTCGCCGGCCAGTACTCGATGCCCAACGTCGGCGAAGTCGCCTTCGACCCCGACGTCAAGGTCATCCGGATCGACCTGGACGCCGCCGACATCGGCCGCAACCTGCCCGTCGATCTCGGTCTCGTCGCGAGCGCCCGCGGTGGGCTCGAGGCGCTCGCCGAGGCGTTGCCGTCCGCGTCGCGCCCGGCCTGGCGCGACGAGCTCGCGGCCGCCCGCAAGGCGTTCGAGAAGCAGAACGCGGAGTGGTACGAACTCGGCCTCAAGCACAGCGCCGCCACCGACTCGATCCACCCCGCCGTGATCGCGCAGGAGCTTTCGTCCTTCCTCTACTCGGGCGATCTGCCGAAGGAACAGACGACGGTGGTATCCGGCGGCTACGGCATCGCCCGCTACACCCGCCGCTGGCTGCGCGCCCACCGTCCCGGCCAGCTCCTGAACGGCGCCTACCAGTACGGCGCGATCGGACCGGACGTCGGCTACACGGTCGGCGCCGGCGCCGCGGTGATGAACGGTGTCGGCCCGCAGGCGCCCTATCGCGGCGCGCCCGTGTTCGCCGTCACCGGCGACGCCGGGATGGGCTACTCCGGCATGGAGTTCGAGACGCTGGCGAAGTACAAGATTCCCGCGGTCGTGCTGGTCTACAACAACAACGCCTGGGGCGTGTACGGATCGGCGCGGCGAGCAACGCGATCGATGCACATGTACCTGTTCCAGGAGAACCTCCGCTACGACAAGATCGCCGAGGGTCTGGGCGCCCGCGGCGAGTACGTCACCTCGCCCGAGCAACTGCGCGAGGCCCTGCCCAGGAGCTACGAAATGGCCGCCAAGGACGGCGTCTCGACCCTGATCAACTGCCAGGCGATCAAGGAGTTCTGGACCAACGACTACCCGCCCGGCCTGCCCCGCAAGGTCGAGCCCGGCTGCATGGCCTATTACCACTAGCGCGTCATTGGGTAGGGTTTTCGGATGACCCCGAGCGAGACGGTGCTTGCTTGCCTGCAGAAGTACGCCGACCGGGGGATTTTTCGGGGATTCGGCGTCAGGCCGGCACCCGGCGGCCTGGAATGCCGTTTTCTCTGGCACGCGCCGACCCCGCACCGGCTGCGGTTCGAACCGCGGCGGAAAGCGCTCGTGTTCGTCGACCTCCTACCCGGCATTCCCTATCCATCGGCCATGGACCGTGCGCTTCGCTCCTACCTGGCGGGGCGCAGCAGTGAGGAACTGCCGGAGCACCGGCGTCTCGACAGAGCGAAAGCGAATGCCGGCTGCCGGAACCGGGCCGGCTCGGTATCGATCGAGGTACGCTGCCTCGACGGCGACTTCGAGTACGCCGCTGCCAGGGCAGTCAAGCTGGTCAACGAAGTGTTCCTCGACTTTCTGGCCGGCCCCTACGACGCCTACATGGTCGAGCACTTCGGCGCGCCGGAGGAGTGACCGCGGCGCGGTTGCACGGCAAGAAGCCGGCGCTACACTGGTCAGTCACAAGTAACAGCCCCAAGGAGTGTGCCCATGCATCTCGCCGACCTGAACTGGCTCGCTGTGATCGTGTCCGCCGTCGCCTTCTACGCCCTCGGAGCCCTCTGGTACTCCGTGCTGTTCGGCAAGGCATGGGCCGCCGAACTTGGGATCGACACGGAGAACCCGCCCGAGGTCAACATGGTCCAGACCATGGGCGGGACCTTCGTACTCGAGTTGGTCGCCGCCATCGTCGTCGGCATGCTGATGGCCGAAATGGGCGGGGAGGGCTACATGGCCGGAATCCACACCGGTCTGCTGCTCGGTCTCGGCATCGCCTCGGTGATGATGGGCGTCAACTACCTGCACGAGCAGAAGTCGCTCAAGCTGTGGTTGATCAACGCGGCGCACATAACGCTCGGGTTCGCGCTCGTTGGCGCCATTCAGGGCGCCTGGCAGTAGGAATCGGCTGCGCCCACGCCACCGGCGCGCGCCCTGGTACAGAATCAACGCGATGCGGGCACCGGCTACGGGCCTCTCGATCGGCCTTCTCAGCGCGTTGGCGAGCGGTTGCTCGCCGCCCTCGGACCCGGCGTCCGGAGTAACGGACCCGACCTCCAGCGCCGGCCCCGCAGCAGCAGCCGTAGCCGTCCCCTTCGTCGACGTCACCGCCGAAAGCGGCATCGACGCTCTCCTACCGAGCGGCACGGATTCGACGTACCCAATGCCGGCCGTGATGGGCGGCGGCGCCGCGGTCTTCGACGCCGACGGCGACGGTGATCTCGACCTCTACCTGCTCGCGCCGGCGCGAGCATCCGAAGGCTCTGGCAGCCGGTTCTACCTGCAGCAGGGCGACGGCCGCTTCACCGACGCCACAACGGTCGCGAACCTGGCCGGCGACGGCATGGGCGCCGCCGCCGGTGACCTCGACAACGACGGCGACATCGACCTCTACGTCACCCGCGTCGGCCCCGACCGCGTGCTGCTGAACGACGGCAGCGGCGTCTTTGCCGACCGGACCGCGGCCTGGGGCGCGGCCACACCTGGCTGGTCCTCCTCCGCCGCCGTGCTCGACTTCGACCGCGACGGCTACCTGGACGTCTACGTCGCCCGCTACGTCGCCTTCGATCCAGAGCGCGTCTGCTCCCAGCACGGCGGCCGGCGCGACTTCTGCGGACCGACCGAGTTCGAGGGACTGAGCGACGTGCTGCTGCACAACCGGGGCGGCGCCGGCTTTGAGGACGTGAGCGCCTCAGCCGGCATCTCCGCGGTCGCCGACGCCGGCCTGGGGGTCGTCGCCGCCGACTTCGACCACGACGGCGAGATGGATCTCTACGTGGCGAACGATGCCGACCCGAACAACCTGTGGGTCAACCAGGGCGACGGCAGCTTCGTCGACGAGGGCGTTCTCCAGGGATCCGCCTTCAACCGCTGGGGAAACAGCGAGGCCGGCATGGGCATCGCCACCGGCGACGCGGACCTCGACCTCGATCTCGACCTGTTCGTGACCCACCTGATCACCGAAACGAACACCTACTACCGCAATCTGATGCTGCCCGGCTTCGAAGACGCGACGATCGACTCCGATCTCGCCGCCGCCAGCCTCGACCTGACCGGTTTCGGCGCCGCCTTCTTCGACGCCGACAACGACGGCGACCTCGACCTCGCCGTCGCCAACGGCGCCGTCAAACGGCGCCCCTCCGCACTGACGCCGCCTGGCAACGCGGGCGTCTCGCCCGAACCTGGGAACCCGGGTGGCGCTCTCCAGCGCCACCCGCGAACCAGTCCGGGCGCCCGTCATCGGGCACCCGGATGGCACGCGGGCATCCTGCCCGCATTCTGGTCCGACTACGTCGAACCGAACCTGTTCCTCATCAACAACGCCGGCCGCTTCACCGACGCCTCCTCCAAAGCCCCCTGGACCGACCTTGGCCTCAGCCGGTCACTCGTTCCCGCCGACCTCGACCGCGACGGCGACCTCGACCTCGTGATTGCCAACCTGGACGGACCTGCGCAGGTGCTCCGCAACCTGACCATCGACTCCGGCGGTCCCGGCGAAGAAGCCGGCGCCGCCAATTGGCTCCAAATCCGTACAGTCGACCCGCGGCTCAACCGCGAAGCGATCGGCGCCCGGATCACCGTCCATACCGCGCGCGGCCCCCGCCTTCTCCACGTCCTGCCCCCCGGCAGCTACCTCTCCGCCGGACCGGCGACAGTCCACCTCGGCCTGGGCGCCGCCGAAGCCGTCGAAGGCTTCGACATCGTCTGGCCCGACGGCCTTGCCGAGCGGTTCGACGGCGCCGAGGCCAACCAGATCGTCGAACTCGTCCGCGGCGAGGGGCGGGCGGAGTGACGCGCCGCCAATCGCGTAGAGAGCCCCGCCACGGCTGGTTCGCGGCCATCCTCCTCCTCGCCGCCACCACCCTCCCCGCCCAACAGATCCCCCAACCCCGCCTCGACGGCGCCGAGCCCGCCGTCCGCCAACGTCTCGCTTCACTTCAGGCCGACCTCCGCGCCAACACCCAGAGCGGCGAGACCTGGGGCCGCTACGCCATGGCGCTCGAGGCGCACACCTTCACGAACGAGGCGATCGCCGCCTACCGGCAGGCCCACGAGCTCTCGCCGACGACCTTCCGCTGGCCCTACCTGCTTGCCGCCCTGATCGACGAACGCTCGGCAGCAGACAGCCTCCCGCTCTACCGGGCCGCCCTGGCGATCGACCCCGACTACGCCCCCGGCCACGTCCGGTACGCCGAGGCCCTGGAACGGACAGGACGGTTCGACGACGCGGCGCGGGAGTACCAGCAGGCGATTCGGCTCATGCCGGCCAACGCCCACGCCCACGCCGGGCTGGGCCGGCTGGCTCTCGGAGCCGGCGACGCGGACGCCGCCGTCCGGCACCTGTCGCGCGCCAAGGAACTCGCCCCGGAGAACCGCTCCTTCGCGGTCACCCTTGCCCAGGCTCACGCGCGGGCCGGAAACCGCGAACGCGGGCAGCAGATCGCGAACGCCGCACGCTCGCTCGGGCGGATCAACTACCGCAACGACCCGATCCGCTCCAGTGTCCACGATCTCGCGCTCGATGCCCGCAGCTATCTCCGACGTGCCAACGCCCACCGCGTACACGGCGAACTGGAGCTCGCACAACGCGAGCTTCGGGCCGGCATCGAAGTCGATGCCTCGAGGCCCGAACTCCACTTCGCCCTCGCCGAAGTGCTCGCAGCGTCCCGTGACCATCCGGGCTCGCTCGCGGCTGCCCGCCGGGCCTACGACCTGCACCCGGAACTCGAAGGCGTAGCGGCGTTCCTGGCCCGCGCCCTCTTCCAGAGCGGCGATCAGACCGGGGCCCTGGCCATGGCCGAAGAGGCGCTCGAGTTGGACGCCGGCGACGTGAACATGATGCTGCTGGTCGCCCTGATCAGCGCCGAGCGGGGAGATGTCGTCCGCACAGTCGAGGTCCTGGACCGCGCCTACCAGACTCGGCCGCAGGATCCGCAGACGCGCAATGCGTTGATCCAGTTGCTCACGAACGTCGGCGAGGCAATGGTGGGCAGCGGGCTGCCGGACGCCGCCGTCAGGCAGTTCGAGAAGGCGCTCGATTTGGCCGAGGAATCTGGTAGCCCGGACGCCGCGCGCCTGCGCGACCGACTCGCCCAGCTCAAGCGCTAGGGATGTCCGCCGAACACGGCCGCGCCTCCCATCTCACACTACTTCCCCGCAACTGCACTGACAAGTGGCCGGGCGGGTAATGTTCCCAATTCCATGACCAAGATCGACAGCGCAGGCCGGCTGGTCGTGCCGAAGGCCATTCGAGAGGCCGCACACCTGCATCCGGGCACGCTCGTCCGCTTTCGCCTGACCGGCGGTTGCGTTCAGATCGAGCCGGAGCCCCTCGAAGTGAAGCTCGAACGCCGCGGGTCGGTGGTCGTCGCCGTTCCGACAGGCAAGACTCCACCTCCGTTAGCCGCATCGGAAGTCGCCGCTGCTGTCGATGAAGTCCGCAACCGGCAGGAACGCTGAAGGACGACCCTGGCACGCGTGTTGCTGCTAAGCACACTGTCTTGACCCACGAGACAGCCAGGGAGACTCAATGAGGCTGGGTTCAGCGGCCGCTGTCACCTTCTGCGTCGCAGCCGTCCCCGTCTGGGGACAGGAGAATCCCCTGCCCGACCTGTTCTCCGACGTGGTCGACGTCCGCGTCGTCAATGTCGAGGTCGTCGTCACGGACCCGAAGGGCAATCGGATCCGAGGTCTCGAGGCGAAGGACTTCGAACTTCTGGTGGACGGCGAACCAGTGCCGGTCAGTTACTTCACCGAGGTCGACGAAGGCTACGCGCGAAGCTCGGTCGACGGCGGAACCCAGGCTTCGGCGTCCCTGGCCGCAGACGAGCAGATGGGCACGAGCTACCTCATCTTCATCGATGATCTGCACGCCCTCCGGCACCACCGGAACCGGGTGCTTCGGGGATTGGAGCAGGATCTCGGTTTGCTGAGCCCGGTAGACCGCGTGGCGGTCGTCGCCTTCGATGGCTCCAGCGTCTCTATCCTCCTGGACTGGACGAACTCCGGCTCCAGGATCATCGAAGCTCTCGGCAAAGCGCGCGGACGCGAGGCATACGGCCGTCCGAAACAATTCGAGCTGGGCACCAGGCCCGACCATATCCGGCGGACCGTGATGGCGGCGGCAACCACGATCCGCAGTCTCGCCGACGCTCCGGGTCGGAAGGTGATGCTCCTTCTGACCCAGGACTGGAGCAGGACGAACGATTTCCGGGCCAACCGGGCGAGCATGGAGAACTTGTACAGCCCCCTTGTTCATACAGCGAACCGGGTCGGTTACAGCCTCTACCCAATCGACCTCCCCGGGCCCAGACCAAAACCGAGGATGGTCAGCTCCTCGTACCACGACCCCGTCTTCGGGCTGTACGGACCCCGATTCCGGCCGAACTACACCGGCCGCTACGCCTTCCCGAGTTACGAAACCGAGGAGCACGACGTCCTCCGCTACCTCGCCAGGCAAACGGGTGCACGAGCGATGCTCAACTCGTACCGCGACAGAGCCCTGAGTGAGACCGTCGCGGACACGCGGTCGTACTACTGGCTCGGTTTCGAAGCCCCTGGCACGGAAGAAGACCAGCTTCATCGCATCAAGGTGCGGCTGCGCGGCCACCGCGGCCTTCGCGTCCGCAATCGGAAGCACTACAGGGACACGTCAAGGGACACCGAGCTCTCGATGCGCCTTGAAAGTTCCCTCTTGTTGGGCGGCTCCCCCGGCGCCGACACCCTCGAAGTGCGTTTCGGGACACCGCGAAAGACCGGGCTCCTGGCGGTCACCGTACCGATGCAGGTCACGATCCCCCTCGACGGCGTTACCCTGCTGCCGATGGATGGTCTGTGGATGACCGAGCTGGATCTCCGGGTCGCCTTCCTCAACAGATTCGGTCGCCTCTCGATGCAGCCGGTTCGCAAGATCCCGGTAGTCAAGATCGACGAGCCCGTACCCGGCGACGTGTTGGTCTACGAGACGGAGCTGCGCATGCGCAAGCCCAGGCACCGGTACGTCGCGGCCGTCTATGAGCGAATCTCCGGCGCGATCCTGTCGGCCAGCGGTCAACTTGGGCCATACAGGGACACAACCGTGCCGACAGAGAGTCTCGCGGAGAGTTCCCAGCCAACCAACTGCTCCCCCGGCAAACACGTGCTGGAAGTGTGCCTGGGCACGCCGAGCAAGGCCGGGCTCGGTAAGGTCTCCGTACCGATGAAGGTCAAGATCCCGCTCGACGATCTGACCCTACTGCCGATGGACGGTCGGTGGATGAACGACCTGGAGTTCCGGTTCATCATGACCAACGAGCAGGGCGACCGCTCCAAGAAACGGGTGAGCAAGATCCCGATTCGCGGCTCACGCCCCCCGCGGCCCGGCGACTACTTCGTCTACGAGACGGACCTGCGCGTGCGCAGCCGGCAGGAGCGATACGTAGCGGAGGTTTACGATCCTCTCTCCGACACGACCCTGTCGGCGAGCGGCGAACTGGGACCGCACACGGGAACAAACGACCCGGCGGAGGCCGCCAGGTGAGGCTCCTTCGCGCGACGGCCGCCGCGCTGCTGCTCGCCGCTGCACCAACCGCGGGTCAGGAGAGTCCCCTGCCGGACCTCTTCTCGGACGTCATCGACGTCCGCGTCGTGAACGTCGAGGTCGTCGTCACGGACAAGAAGGGCAATCGCATCCAAGGCCTGGATCCATCAAACTTCGAACTCCGGGTCGACGGCGAACCCACTCCAATCCACTACTTCACGGAGGTCGACGAGGGGATCGCCCGAGAAACGTCGACGAACAGCCGGGCGGAGGACGCAAACCGGGCCGCACCCTCGTTGCTCCCCGGCGAGCCTGTGCGGACCAACTACCTCGTCTTCATCGACGAGTCCCTCGCCAGGGCGCAAGACCGCGACCGGGTGCTCCAGCGGCTGGAGACGGACCTGAGAGAGCTCCAGCCGGTCGATCGCGTGGCCGTCGTCGCATTCGACGGGACGAACGTCCTGCGACTCCTCAACTGGACACACTCTGAGGACGAAATCCGGGATGCCCTGGGTCAGGCGCGGGAACGCGAGACGGGCGGCGGCTGGAGGTGGGTCGATCCAGGCGCCTGGCCCTCTTACTTCAACTCGGAGCCGGACGTTTTCGCGCCGGCCAGGGCGCGCCACCGACGGTTGCGACGCGAGCGCCTGATCCAGCGATCCGTCATGGCTGCCGTCGCAACAGTGAGGAGCTTCGCGGACACCCCCGGTCGCAAGGTGATGCTGGTACTGGCCGACCGCTGGACCGTACCGTCATGGCTTGGCACGAACCCAGCCAGCGACGGCGCTTGGCTGGAAGACCTCTACGACCCCCTGGTGCATGCCGCGAATCTGGTGGGCTATGCCCTCTACCCCGTGGACCTTCCAGGTCACCGGCCGGAGAAGGTACGTACAACGACCGCCTTTACCGTCCAGGAGATCGGCCAACGGAGCAACCTGGCCTTCGCCGGCCGCTCCTCCAACTTTACCGTCCAGGAGATCGGCCAACGGAGCAACCCGGCCTTCGCCGGCCGCTCCTCCAATGGGCGTTGGGTGAATCTCGAACACTCCCAGCACGCCGCCTTCGAGTTCCTCGCCCGCGAAACGGGCGGCGTAGCCATGATCAACGCGGCCCGCAGTACCGCCCTGGCGGATGCGGCAGCGGACACGCGCTCCTACTACTGGCTGGGATTCGAGCCGGCACGTGAACAGAACGACGAACTTCACGACATCGACGTGCGGTTGGTCGGACGCCGCGATCTCCGGATCCGCTCACGCCGGAACTACATGGACCTGTCGAGAAGCACCGAAGTCACGATGCTCGTCGAAGGCAACCTGCTGTTCGGCGGCGCCCCCGGCGCCGAAGCCCTGGATGTGCGCTTCGGCCCGTCCCGGAAGGCCGGGTTCAGAACGATCTTCGTGCCGCTGGAAGTCGCGATTCCACTCGACGATCTGACCTTTCTGCCGGTAGGCGACCAATGGATGAACGAGCTGGAGTTCCGGGTCACACTGATCGACGAACACGGTGCACGGTCCGAAACCCCGGTCAGCAAGATCCCGATCCTCGGTTCGGAGACGCCGCCGCCCGGAGAGACCTTCGTCTACGAGACAGACCTCCTGATGCGCAAGCGCACACACCGCTATGTCGCTGCCGTCTACGATCCCCTGTCGGGCGCGATCCTGTCGGCAAGCGGCGAGTTGGGACCAGACACGGGAACAGACGCCTCCACGGAGGACGTCAGGTGAGATTCAGCCACGCAACCATCGCCGCACTGCTCCTGGTCGCGGTACCGGCCACGGGCCAGGAGAGCCCCCTGCCCGATCTGTTCTCCGACGTGATCGACGTCCGCGTCGTGAACGTCGAGGTCGTCGTCACCGACAAGAAGGGGAACCGCATCCGGGGACTCCAGGCGAGCGACTTCGAACTCCACGTCGACAGCGCACCCGTGCAGATCGACTACTTCACGGAGGTCGATGACGGGCTCGCGAAGACATCGTCCGACGACGGCGTCGGCAACGTGCCCGCCCTGGCGGCCGACGAACCGGTGGCTACGAACTACCTCATCTTCATCGACGAACTGTCCACGATTCGGCGCGACCGCGACCGTGTACTGGACGGGCTGCACACCGACCTCGACCAGCTCGGGTCGGCGGACCGCGTGGCGGTGGTCGTGTTCGACGGCTACAACGTCACCCGTTTGACGGACTGGACGGAATCCCGCAACGACATCGAAGCCGCACCAAGGCAGGCGCGAGACCGTGAAGCTCTCGGGCTGAGACGGATGCCCGCGCTGGGCACTCGATCCGCCCAGATCCAGCGAGCCGTCATGGCCGCCACGGCTGCCGTGCGCGGCTTCGCCGCCGTTCCGGGCCGCAAAGTGATGCTTCTCCTCGCCGAGGGATGGCGAACGCCTTCGGCTCTGCCGGAGAACGTGCTCCGCCGGGTCGGCTTTCCCACCCACATCAGGGTGGACGACCTGTACGGTCCGCTGGTCCACTCCGCCAACCTGGTCGGCTACACCTTGTATCCGGTCGACCTTCCCGGTTTCCGCCCCGGGTTTCCAGGGGCCGCGAGCGACACGCCGATCGGATCAGCGGCTCTCCGAGGTCCCGGCCACTACCGCGACTATGGCCTCTTCAGGAGCTACGACGTCTACAACAGGTACATGAACGCCCGCCGTTTGGGGCGAAGCGGCCTTGGCTTCCACTATCCCGACGGGAGCTGGTTCTCATCGAGCGAACCCGAGTGGGCCGAGCATTCGGTTCTCGAGTTTCTTGCCCGCGAGACCGGCGGACTGGCGATGATCAACTCCCGGCGCGACGTCGCGTTCTCCACCGCGGCGGCGGACACGCGGTCGTTCTACTGGCTGGGCTTCACGCCACCCCGCGACGAGGACAACGAACTCCACAAGATCGACGTCCGGCTAGCGGGACGAAGCGACCTGCGCGTGCGGTCGCGAAAGCACTACCTGGACATGTCGAAGGGCACCGAGGTCACGATGCTGGTCGAGGGCGCACTGCTGTTCGGCGGGTCCCCGGGGATCGAATCCCTGGAGATAGTCCTGGGGTCGCCGCGGAAGGCCCGATTCAGGAAGATCCACGTGCCGATGAAGGTAGTCATCCCCCTCGACGACATCACGCTCCTTCCGATGGGCGACCTGTGGATGAACGAACTCGAGCTGCGCATCACCGTGATCAACGAGTCCGGCGACCGCTCCGAGACACCGGTCCAGACGATCCCCATCGCGGGCCCGGCAGAACCACAGCCCGGCCAGCACTACACCTACGACACGGAACTGCTGCTGCGCAAGCGCGAACATCGCTTCGTGGCGGCCATCTACGACCCGGTGAGCGGCGCGATCCTCTCGTCCAGCGGCGCCGTGGGGCCGCAGTAGAAGACCACACAGAACAGAGGGAATCCCAATGCGATCCTGCAAACTGGCCATCGCTGCTCTGAGCCTCGCCGCCATTCCCGGCGCAGCCCAGGACAACCCCCTGCCGGACCTGTTCTCCGACGTGATCGACGTCCGGGTCGTGAACGTCGAAGTCGTCGTGACCGACAGGAAAGGAAACCGGATCCATGGCCTGCAGGCGGGGGACTTCGAACTCATCGTGGACCGCCGACCCGTACGAATCGACTACTTCACCGAGATCGACGAGGGGCGGGTGTTGGCCACGTCCGACGAAGGAGTCGGAAACGTACCCGCCTTGGCGCCGGACGAGCCGGTCGGCACGAACTACCTCATCTTCATCGACGATCTGTTCGCCATCAAGCAGCGCAGAAACCGGGTGCTGACGCGTCTTGAACGGGATCTGGCCCGGCTGGGGCCCGCCGACCGCGTGGCGGTTGTGGCCAACGACGGCCGCGAACTCACCTTGATCACGGACTGGACCGGCGCCCGCGAAGACATTGAGACCGCGTTACAGGAGGCAAGGAAACGCAAGCCGCACGGTCTGTTGTACAGGTACGGCATGGGCGCAGACCGGGGCGACAAGACCCGGCGATCGGTGATGGCTGCCGCCGGCGCCATGCGCAGTTTCGCCAACGCACCGGGCCGCAAGGTCATGTTGCTGCTGATCGAAGGGTGGGCCACCGTGTCCGACTCCTGGAACTTCGGATCGGCGTACGCCGCGGCGTCTGCCGGCGCAACGCTGGACCGACTCTATGGGCCTCTGGTGAACGCCGCGAACCTGGTCGGCTACAGCCTCTACCCGATCGACCTGCCCGGCCTCCGCGGCCGGGATATTCCGATCAGCGGCTTCGGCACGGCAGGCGCCGGGCCACCCTTCGCGGGTCCCATTGGAGGGTACGCAATGTGGAGGGAGGTACCCGAGCGCAGATTCCATGACGTCCTCCGGTTCCTGGCAGAAGAGACCGGCGGACTACCGATGATCAACTCCTTCAGCAACAAAGCGCTCGGGGAGACCGTGAAGGACACCCGCTCCTACTACTGGCTCGGCTTCGAGCCTCCCCGCAGCGAAGACGACCGGCTCCACGACATCACAGTCCGCATCGCCGGGCGCCGCGACCTCCGAGTCCGGACCCGGGAGCACTATCTGGACATGTCCAAGGGCACCGAGGTCACGATGCTGGTCGAGGGCGCGCTCCTGTTCGGCAGCGCCCCAGGCGCCGAGTCCCTGGAGGTGCACTTCGGCACGCCCCGGAAGGCAGGCTTCCGCAAGGTCTTCGTGCCGATGAGGGTGACGATCCCTCTCGACGACGTGGAGCTGCTGCCAATGAACGGCCAGTGGATGAACGAGTTGGAGTTCCGGATGAGACTCATGAACAAGTTCGGTGACATGGCGACGCCGCCGGTCGCGAAGCTCAACGTGGTCATCCCGAACGAGCCCATGCCGGGCGACCAGTTCGTCTTCGAGACGGATCTGCGACTTCGCAAGCGCAAGCACCGCTACGTCGCGGCGGTCTACGACCCGCTCACCGGCGAGTTGCTGTCGGCGAGAGGTAACGTTGGACCGAGGTAGACAGAGGTACACCACATGATGAGAACACGGCCTCTTGGCGGACATGGGGATCGTGTCGCTTCGCTTCCACGCTCCCGATTTCACCGATTCCGACCGGCCGCCGCCGCACTGTGGCTCCTGGCCGCCCTCCCCGCCGTCGCGCAGGAGAGCCCCCTCCCGGACCTCTTCTCTGAAGCAATCGACGTCCGCGTCGTCAATGTCGAGGTCGTCGTCACCGACAGGGAGGGGAACCGGGTCCGAGGTCTGACTGCGAACGACTTCGAGCTCCTGGTGGACGGCGAGCCGGCGCCAATCGCCTACTTCACGGAGGTCGACGAGGGCATCGTCCGGGCGGCGCCCGCGGGCGGCGTGAGGATCGCGGAGGCGATACCTGCGCTGCACGCCGGCGAACCGGTCGGGACGAACTTCCTGGTGTTCATCGACGACTTCTTCTCCATCCGGCAACACCGCGATGGCGTGCTCCGAGGGCTGGAAGGGGATCTGGCGCAGTTGGGCCCCGCCGACCGCGTGGCGGCAGTCGCCTCGGACGGCGCCAACGTGACGCTGCTGACGGGCTGGACGAACTCCGCCAGTGAGATCCGGGAAGCGTTACGCCAGGCACGGGAGCGCCCTGCGCTCGGTCTGATGCGGAGGGTCGATCAGCGGGCGATCCCCCAGTCCTCGAACAAGCAGGAGGTCCAACAGGCCAAGCGATATCTGGCGGAACAGGTCAAGCGCTCCGCATTGGCCGCGGTGGCCACACTGCGGAGTTTCGCCGGTCGAGAGGGCCGCAAGGTGATGCTGGTTCTCGCCGGCGGCTGGGGTTTGCCCCAGCCAACTTTCGAGGACGACCAGCCGACCATGCTTGACATCAACGTGGACAGTGTCCTGGGGCCTCTCGTGGATGCCGCGAACCTGGTGGGCTACACGCTCTATCCGGTGGATGTTCCAGGCTTCCGAGCCACGTCGTCCAACGACGCCTCCGTGGGGTACTCCGAGGAGAGCGATGCTGACCCCAGTACCCCGGAAGGGCTCAGCCCGGGGAAGGAGTGGCTGGACCACGACAGTCTCCGCTACCTGGCGGACGAGACTGGCGGCTTGGCCATGATCAACGCGCTGAGAGAGACAGCGTTGGCACAGGCCGCGGCGGACACGCGCGCCTACTACTGGCTCGGGTTCGAGCCGCCGCGCAACGAAGACGACGACGACCACAAGGTCGAGGTCCGTGTCGACGGGCGCCCCGAGCTCCGCGTCCGGTCGCGCCGAAGCTACCTCGACATGTCGAGGAGCACCGAAGTCACAATGCTCGTCGAGGGCGCTCTGCTCTTCGGCGGTTCGCCCGGCGCCGAACTTCTCGGCGTGCACCTCGGCAGCCCGGAGCGCGCCCGATCCAGGAAAATCCTGGTTCCGATGGAGATAGCCATCCCGCTCGACCACGTGCAGTTGTTGCCCATCGCCGGCCGGTGGACGAACGAACTGGAGTTCCGCGTCACAGTCATCGATGAGGACGGCGACCGTTCCGAGACGCCGATCGAGAAGATCCTCATCTCGGGCCCCAGCAAACCGGAACCTGGAGATGTCTTCTACTACGAGACGAACCTGCTGCTCCGCCGCCGCGAGCACCGCTTCGTGGCCGCCGTCTACGATCCGCTGACCGGCGCCATCCTGTCGACGAGCGGCAGTGTAGGGCCTTAGGGAGAAGGACGAAGAGCCCGGCCGGGGCCGGGCTCCACGCGATACCGATTGGGCCACTGCGCGCACGCGCAGCGGCCCACCGACGAGTCGCCTAGAAGCTGAACGTCGTCGACAAGGCGAACCGACGTGGGCCCTGCCAGCCGATGTACCGCGAGGTGTTGATCTCGCCCTGGCTCGTCCATCGCAGAGCCTGCTGGTTGTTCGTCACGTTCGAGGCGTCAACCCGCAAGCTACCCCTGAGATCCCCCCGTATGCGGAACTCCCAGTTCAACTGCAGGCTGACGTTCCAGTTCGAGTTGAACGGATCGCGGGTGCCGCGAGGCTCAAGATACAGGGCAGTGCCTGAACTGATGGCGGCCTGCACCGGATCGCAGCCGTCAAAGGTGCTGCCGCAGCTCCCGAGTCCCGCACCCGCCTGCCGCTGCCACGGCTTCCCGGAGCGCCATGAGAACGAACCGCCCAACGTGAACCTCTGACCGCTGTTGCCCAGATCCCAGGCCTTGAAGCCGTAGCTGTTCCATGTGACCTTGTTGTTCTCGCCGACCGTCCCGTAACGGTTGATCGTCGACACCGGTACGCCAAGGAACCCTGACAGCGCCGCCTCGCAATCGACCGGGTACGGCCTCACGATGGGACTGCCGTCGGCGCCGATCACCGGCTGTCCACCAAGGGTCACAAGTTGGCCCCCCGCGCACGAATCGATGTGCCCCTGGGTCAATCCGACATCGAGGTTCCGCCCGTAGTCCGCGTTCACGTTGTTGAACAACCCGCCCCAGAAGTGGCCCCTGGCATCGGCCAGAGTCAGATTGTTGTAGAGCGCCCAGTCGTTGCGGAAGCTCCGGTTGAGCTGCAACTGCAGGGACCTGTATGTGCGCTTGCCCTCTTCGAAGTTCGCCAGCACGTCCGGATCCACCACGCCGAGCGCGCCCAGGACCTCCTCGTAGTCCTTGTAGTTCTCGGTGAACGTGAAGAAGTCACCGTTGGGCAGTCGCTGCTGGGTCGTGCCGATGGAGTTCTGAAACGTCCAGTAGATGGCGCTCGCCTGGAAGTACCAACTCGGGTTCAGGGCCCAACGCAGGCTCAGGTCGACTTCGTCCTTGAAGTAAGGCTCGATGTCGACATCGGGGATCACACCGGCATCGATCTGCTGCCACATGACGCCGGGACGCTGCCTGCCTACCAGGCCCGTATATCCCACACCGTTACATACATACGCAAGGAAGAACGCCGCGGCCGGATCACAGTAGATGAACCGGTCCCACGCGTTGGTTCCGTTCCATCCTTCGAGCAGGTGATTGTTGACGAGATCCTGCGGCATATGCTGGTAGGAACGACCGAGACTCAGACTGAGCAGCATCTTTCCGTCGCCTCGAAAATCGTAGGCTGTGAAGATGCGCGGTGAGACATCGGTTGAATCGATCACCGTGCGCCGGACGTCGTTCTTGTGCACCTGATCTTCGTAGCGAAGCCCCAGGTTGAAGGTCCAGTGATCTCCCGCCGAGAACCGGTCGCGTGCAAAGAACGCCACGTTCGATGACCTGGTGCCGTCGAGAACCGGTTCGCCAACCAGATCGGCGGGTGAGTAGTCGTCCAGGGTACAGAGGCGAAGGCCCACCGCAATGATGCTGCAAACGTCGAAGCCGGACGGGCTCGAGACGTCGAACTGATTTCCGTAGTAGGTGTTGTTTCGTTGCAGGTTCTGCACCCAGCCGACACTCTGCCAATCCGCGCCGAACAGCGCCTCGTGGTTCTCGCTGGCGAACCAGGTCATGCGCGCGTTCGCCTGGTCCCGCGGGTAGTCGTTGCGACCGAAACCGTTGTCCAGTATCCAGCCGTTCCACCAGTGATCTTGCCCGTCGAAACCGATATAGCCGTCAAAGTTGTTGCCGGGGCTGTGGCGCCCCAGGTTGTTCGCCGGATACCGCGGATCCTGCTGCTTCTCGAGCAGGGCGGATTCCAGGTCGTAGCCGTCGCCGGCGTTCAGGGGCTTGTGCTCGCTGGAATCGTGGAACGCCAGCTTGAACTCCATGAACACGTCCTGGCTGGCGCTCCAGTTCCAGTTGGCGGTCAGCAGCTCGCCGCCGAAGATGTGCGGCGTGGCCGTGTACCTGTCGGCCGGCAGATCACCAAGAATGAACGTGACGTCGAGCGGCGAAGTGGTGTAGTAGGCGGAGAACGCGTGGGATGGGCTGGGCTGGAAGTTCAGCTTGGCGATCCGGCTGCCAACGTAGGCGCTGTTGTCCACGATGTCGCCGCCATATGTCTCCTGGCTGCTGAACGTATTCGTGTCCGCAGCCGCGGCAAAGAACCAGGCCTTGTTCCGCACCAGCGGGCCGCCGAGCGAACCCTGCAGTTGGAGGTCCGAGTAGTCCTTCTGCTCCTGGGTACGGAAGAAGAAATCCGGGTTGCAGTATGGGCTGCGGGCCAGGAGGTGCGGATTCACGACCGCTCTGTACTTGCAGGTGACACGCTCCGCGAGCTCCGGATGGCTCTTGAACTCCGACACCCAGTCGCCCTGCTGCCGGTGGGCGTAGTAGTCGCCGTGGAACCGGTTCGTGCCCGACTTCGTGGTGACGTTGGTGACGCCGCCGGTGGCGCGCCCGTACTCGGCGCTGCCTGAAGTGGACTGCAGGGAGGTTGAGGACACGGCGATCTGGGGAAGATACAGACGGGAGCCGCCCCGCCGCGTGTAGGTCGTATCCACGCCGTCGACGAAGACCGCGGCCTCCATCCACCGCGAACCGTTGGTGCCGGGGTACTCGTCCGCCAGGTCGCCGTCCGAGGTGACGCCCGGCAGCAGCGCGAGTGCACTGTAGTAGTTCGAGTTGAGCGAAGTCACGTTGCTCGCCACGTCGGATGTGATCGTGCCGGCCGAGGTCGACTCGAAGCGGTTGATCACCGGCGCTTCGGCGACGACAGTGATCTCTCCCGCCGCTTCGAGCACCATGGTCAAGCCGATTTCCGAGCGGGTGCCGGGGGTCACCTGCACCGCGCTCTCGGCCGTCCCGTAGCTGTCGAGATCGCCCCTTACCGTGTACGGTCCAGGCGTCACCAGGGCGAACCGGTACGCGCCCTCAGCGTCGGTGATCGCGACCTTCTCGCCGCGCTCGCCGGCGAGGGTCACCGTGACCCCGGGCATGGGGTCGCCGTTCGAATCGACCGCGCGTCCGACGACGATCCCGGTTTCTGGGCTGTCCGCCGCGATGGGCGCGGCAAGGACCAGGAGGCAGAGAGTTCCTAGCAAGGCCAAGGTGCGTCGCATAAGCCTGATCCTCCGTGGTTGCTGGCTGGTCAGCCAGTAAGGGGCATGGCGTTCGCTCGGTTCTCCGCATGCGGCAAACCGAGGAACTCACCCATCAACCAGAAGGGCCGCGAGGTCCCCTGACCACTCAGGTCGGGCTGCCGAAGTCGGAGCAGCTACCTAGCAGTGAAGGCCGGACTATAGCAACTGCGGGTGCCCATACGGTCGGACCAAGCCGGGGATCCGGGGTTTCGTGCTTTGTTGGGCCGCTTTGGAGGCTTGAGCCGTCCAATCCGTTGGATATTCGGAGGATTGGACGCTCCGCACTCGGTGCGCCTCGGCGCCCTACGCGCCGGCGGAGCCGACGGGCGCCTTCTGCCGCGGCGCCAGAACACCCGCGATCGTGCGGCCGACCCAGGCGCGGCCATCCTCGATCAGGGTGTAGAAGACCGGCACCGCAAGCAGGGTCAGCAGGGTCGCCGCGGCCATGCCGCCGATCAGGGTCAACGCGAAGCTCTTGTAGCTCAGGCCCATCTGGGTCGGTTGCCCGAACAGCAGAGGCACCATGCCGCCGATCGTGGTCAGCGCGGTCATCATGATCGGCCGGAAGCGCCGGTCGGCGGCTTCGAGCAGGGCCTGGCCTCGCTCCATGCCTGCCGTGCGCAGGCGATTCACCGAGTCGAGAAGAACGATGCCGTTGTTCACGACCACGCCGATCAGGATGATGAGGCCCACCAGCCCCAGGAAGTCCAGGTCGCGCCCCGAAAGCAGGTGGATCCAGGTCACACCCATGCTGGCGAGCGGGATCGTGATCAGGATCGCCAACGGCAGCAGGAAGCTCTCGAACAGGAAACCCATCAGCAGGTAGACGAAGGCGATCGACATCAGCGCCGCGATCATCAGGTTCCGGGTCTCCTCCGCCGCGACGTTGCGGATCCGCCGGGCCCATGCAACCCCCTCGGGCAATTCCGTCTGCGCGGCAATGGCCTGCACCGCCAGGCGCGCCTCGCTTTCCCGTCCCTCTTCGAGCTCCAGCGTGATCCGGCGCGCGGTCTGCTTGTCGCGGCGCGAAATCCGGGTCGCCGCCGGCTGCTGACGGACATCGACCAGGGTGCCGATGGCGAGCGTCTCGCCGGTCTCGGTAGGCACCGAGAAGTCGCGCAACTCGGCGAGACTCTGGCGGTCCTGCTCCTCGAAGCGGATGCGCACCGGGATGTCCTGGCCGCCGTAGTAAATCCGCGGCAGCGCCTGGCCGCGCAGGGCGTAGCCCACCATCGTCGCCAGGGTCCGCGGGTTCACCTGCTGGCGCATGGCGCGGTCCCGGTCGAGGACCAGGGCGAGTTCGTTGGGCGCTTCGTCGGCGGCCTTCTTGACCGCGAGCACGCCCGGCACCCGGACCAGCCGATCCTCGATTCCGCTCGCCACGGCTTCCAGCACGTCGGCGTCCTCGCCGAACAGAGTCAGCGTTTCGAACGACTTGTCGGTCGTTTCCTGTTCCGACGCGAAGCCCGTGTGGAAGCGCACCCCCGGCATCTCGGGCATGAGATCAAGCACCCGCTGCGTGACCTCGCGCGGCTTCAGCCCGGTGTCGGCGTCGCTTGCGATGATCCCCTGGATCTGGCCCCAGGTGCGTTCGTGGAAGAACACGAGGTATTCGAGGCCGAGCTCGTCGCGCAGGCCGTCGATCTTCTCCTCGGCGCGCGCGAAGTACTCGATCGTCTCGTCGAACGACAGATTGCGCGGCAAGCGGACCTCGATGTTGAAGAAGGCCTGGTCGTCCTCCGACATCGCCACGACTTCCAGGCGGCCCCGGGCGGCGAACTGGGTCAGCGCCAGCGCCGCCACCAGCGCCAGAACCACGTCGAGCCGACGCCGCAGGCCATAGCCGAGCATGCCGCGGTAGGCGCGGTTGAGCAGGCCGAACGTCGCCTCGTAAGCCCGGCGCAGGACCACGTTCGAGGCATCGCGAACCTGGCGCAGGGCGCCCTTCTCCGCCGCCTGCCGCGAAGGCAGGGTGACGTAGACCATCAGCGGCACGACCACCAGCGCCACGACCAGAGAAGCAAGCAAGGAGACAGTGATCGGGATGACCAAGCGCAACAGCATGAACTGACCCTGGCCGTCGACCAGGGAGACGGGCAGGAAGACGATCACCGTGGTCAGGGTGGCGGTGGTGATCGCGAGCGCGATCTCCCCAGCGCCCTGGAGTGCCGCCTGCCGACGGCCCATGCCGCCCTGGTGGAGTCGATGGATGTTCTCGGCCACGACCACGGAGTTGTCGACCAGCAACCCGACCGAGATCATCAGGCCCAGCAGCGAGATCACGTTGAAGGTCTCGCCGAAGAAGTACATCGCGACCACTGCTGCGACCATGGAGAGCGGGATCGAGAACGCGATGATGAGAGACATCCGCAGCCGCCGGAGGAAGAAGAAGAGGACGATCATCGCGAAGATCGCCCCGATGCGGCCGCTCGACAGCAGCACGCCCATCGAGTCGCGGATGATCTCGCCCGAACTCATGATGATGTCGACTTCGAGCGCCGCGAGCCTCGGGTTCTGGGCCAGCTCCTTGACCAGCCGTTCGACCTCGCTCGCGACCTCGAGCGCGTTCGCCTCGCCTTCCTTCTGCACCTGGATCGCGTAGGCGGGCAGGCCGTTCACGCGGACCCGGAACTCGTCGTCCGGCACGTCGTAGCGCACCGATGCGATGTCTCCCAGACGCACCGTGTCGGTGATCCACATGTCGCGGACGTTCTGCGGCGCCGGATACCTCGCCACCGAGCGCAGGAGCAGCTTGCGGTCGCCGGCGCGGACGTTGCCCGATGCCAGCGTGAAGTAGTCGCTTGCCAAGTCCTGGGCGATCTCGAAGATGTTGAGGCCGGCCGCCTCGACCCGCTGCCGGTCGAGTTCGATCAGCACCTCCCGCTCCAGCAAGCCCTGGGCGTCCACCGAGGCCACGCCCGGAACCCGCTCCAGCTTCAGGATGACCTCGTTCTGGACCAGGTTGTAGACGTCCGCCGTGCCCTCCTCGACGATCAGGCCGACCATGGCCACCGGCATCATGGCGTCGTCGTCCTTGCGGATGAGGACCTGCTCGACATCGTCGGGCATCCGGGCCCGGGCGCGTTCGATCCGGTCGCGGACCTCGCGGTAGGCGACATCCATGTCCGTGCCGTGCGCGAAGCTCAGGAAGACCTGGGTGAAGCCGACGGCGCAGAACGAGTACTGGTTCTCGAGCCCGCGAACCGTGGCCAACTCCTCTTCCAGCGGAATCGTGATCTTGTCCAGGAGCTCCTGGGGCGGCGCGTCCCGCCACGGCACGGTTACGCGCAGGAAGGGCGAGCTGTAGCCGGACGGGATGAGTTCGATCGGCAGGGACAGCGCGGCGACCAGGCCCATGACCAGGACCGCGCCGACCACGACCACGACGCCGATCCTCCGCTCCAGCGAAAGCCGCGGCAGGAAGCTGCCCAACCCGCCGGGGATCATGGCCGGCTGCCTTCCGGGGCGGCCGCGGCCGGCGCGGGCGCCCCGCCGCTTGCCGGCGCGCTGCGGCCGGCCAGCTCGCGCGAGAACGACAGCGCATCACGCAGCCGTTCCACCAGTTCGTAGATCACCGGCACGACGATCAGGGTCAGCACGGTCGAGGTGGCGAGCCCCCCGATCACCGCCAGCGCCATCGGAGTCCGAATCTCGGCGCCCTGACCGAGGCCCAGGGCCATCGGCAGGAGACCCAGAGTGGTCGTCGCCGTGGTCATCAGAATCGGCCGCAACCGCACCAGGCCGGCGCCGACGATCGCCCGCTGGCGCGGGAAGCCGCGGCCGCGCAGCGTGTTGATGTAGTCGACGAGGACGATCGCGTTGTTCACCACGATCCCCGCCAGCATGATCATCCCCAGGAAGACGACGATCGACAGGTTGACGTCGAACAGGTAGAGCGTGAGCAGCGTGCCGAAGAACGCCAGCGGGATCGAGAACATGATGACCAGCGGGTGCAGCAGGGACTCGAACTGCGCCGCCATGATTACGTAGACCAGGAACACGGACAGCCCCAGCGCCAACCACAGGCTCGCGCTCGACCGCTGCCACTCCTGGCTCTGGCCGCCGACCAGGAAGCTCATGTCCGCGGGCCACTCGATCTCGCTCGCGAGGACCTCTTCGATCCGCTCGACGGCCCGGCCAAGCGAGGCCTCGCCGAGGTTCGCCTGGACCACGGCCACCCGCTTGCCGTCGATCCGCCGCACCTCCGAGGGCCCCTCGCCCACCGCCACGGACGCCACCGCATGGAGCGGGATCGGGCGCTCGCCGCCGGGGTTGACGACCAGGCCGTTCAACTGGTCCGTGGTGCGGCGATCCTCTTCGGCGAGCCGCACGATGATCGGTATCCGCCGATCCTGCAGGTTGTAGAGGGTGGCCTCGAAGCCCTCGATCTGGTTGCGCACCATCTGCGCCACCACCGAGGTCTGGAGTTCGTAGCGGTTCAGTATCGCGCGGTCGTAGACGATCTGGACCTCCGGAGCGCCCCTCTTGAGCGTCGTCTCGACGTCAGCGACTTCGGGCATCGCCGCCATCAGCTCTCGCACCCGGTCGCCGTACTCCTGCAGGCGGGCCAGGTCCTCGCCGTGGACCTCGACCTCGATCGGCGTCTTGAAGCTGAACAGGACCGGCCGCGTGACGCGGTAGGCGGCGTCCGGCACCCCGGCGAAGCGCCGCCGCAGCCGCTCCACCACCTGGTCCTCGACCGACGCCGGCACCGGTTCGAGCAGGACCTTGAACCGCGCCGTGTGCTCGCCCTCGTCGGAGCGCTGGGTGTTCGTCACGTCGTAGCCGAAGGTCACCAGCAGCCGTTCGATATGGCGCTTCTCCTCGAGGATCGCGCTCTCGACGCCGGCCAGCGTCCGCTCGGTCTCTTCCAGGGGCGTGCCGACCGGCAGCGACACCTCGATCGTGAACTCGCCCTGGCGAACCTCCGGCAGCAGCTCGCTGTCCAGGCGGCCGAGCAACCACCAGGAGCTCCACAGCGTGACGGCGACCAGCGCCACCACCGCGACCGGGAAACGCACGGCGCCGTGCAGAACCAGCGGATAGACCCGGTTCAGCCAGTCCAGCAGCCGCCCAACGAGGATGAGCGGGCCCCGGCTCAGCAGCCCGAACACCTTGATCAGGATGGGGGCGGCCAGACGGACGACGAGAAGAGCGAGACCCGCAAGAACGAACAGAACCAGCTTGGCGACGAGTTCGAGCGCGGTTCCGACGACCAGCCGGAGGCTGATGAACAGCAACGCCAGCACGAGCCCGGGCCAGCCGATCGCCGCGTTCCGCGCCCGTGACCACTCGCGAAGCGCCGCCGCGTCACGCCGGAACACCGCCAGGGCCGAGTACCTCAGCAGCCGGGAGACCACGCCGCCGCGTTCGGGCAGCTTCCAGCCGCGACGGCTGGCCAGCATCGGGATGAAGCCCAGGGCCACCGCCAGCGACGCCAGAAGCGAGATGACCACCGCCAACCCGAGGTCGCCGAACGCCTGCCCGGCGATCCCCTCGACGAACACCATCGGCAGAAACACCGCGATGGAGGTCAGGACCGAGGCGACCACGGCCGACCGCACCTCGCGGGTGCCGCGGATCGCGGACGCGATCAGGTCGTCGCCCTCCTCGCGGCACCTGAAGATGGACTCGAGCACGACGATCGAGGAGTCGACCAGCATGCCGATGCCGAGCGCCAGACCGCCCAGGGACATGATGTTCAGCGACACCGAAGCGGCCGAAAGCGGCGCGAACGTGATCAGAAGCGAGATCGGAATCGAGACCGCGACGATCAGCGTGGTGACCAGGTTGCGCAGGAACAGGTAGAGCACGATCACGGCCAGCAGGCCGCCGAGGACCGCCGTGTTGCGGACTTCGGCGATGCTGCCCTCGATGAACTCGGAACGGTCCGAGACCACCGTCAGCACCGCTCCCTCCGAACGGTAGAGGTCGGCCGAGAGGGTGGCGCCGCCGAGACCGACCCGCTGCTGCCCGCCGCCGCCCGAACCGCCGACAAGACGCTGCAGGAAGGATCGTGGCTGCTCGACCTTCTCGCCGCGGGCCAGCGCGCGCTCCCGCTCCAGGTCGAGTTCGCCGACCCGGGACCGCACCCGGTCCGCCAGCGCGACCATGTTCGCGTCCGCTTCCTTGTAGACGTCGAGCTGGACGCTCTCTCCGCCGTCGGTGCGGGTCTGGATCTCGCGGTCCTTGTTCGAGCGCCGGACTTCGCCCAGATCGCCGACCCGAACTTCCCGGCCGTCCACCGACGCGACCACGGTGTCCCGAATCTGCTCCAGGTTCAGGTACTCGTTCACCGTGCGCACCATGTACTCGGTGCGCCCCTCCTTCAGGGTGCCGCCGGCGACGTTGATGTTCTCCTGGCCCAGGCGGTCGATCACCTGCTGCACCGACAGCCGCGACCGCTGCAGGTCCTGGGCGTCCAGCAGGACGTGAATCTCTTCCTCGAGACCGCCCCGCACCCGCACCGCGGCCACGCCGTCGATCGGTTCGAGCGCCCGCTTGACCTGGAGTTCGGCCAGCCGGCGCAAACGCCTCAATCCCTCTTCGCCCTCGAAGCGCTCGCCCTCACCCGAGAGCGAGAGCTCCAGGACCGGGTCGAGGCCGGGGTCGAAGCGCAGGATCAGCGGCCGCTCGGCGGCATCGGGCAGCAGGACCAGGTCGAGCTTCTCCAGGGTCTCCTGGATCGCATCGGACATTGGCGTGTCCCACGAGAACTCGAGCACGACATCGGAGACCCCGGCGCGGCTGACGCTGCTCATCCGCCGCAGACCGCCCACCACGCCGAGCTGCTCCTCGATGCGCCGCGAGATGTCGTTCTCGACCTCTTCCGGCGCCGCGCCCGGGTACTCGGTGCGCACGGTGAGCGTCGGATACGACAGCTCCGGCATCAGGGTCACGGGCAACCCCTGGTACGACAACAGGCCGAAGACGACGGCCGCCAGGAAGACCATGGAGACCGCGACCGGCCGGTGAGTGACGAAGGATCTCGCAGCCCGCGGACGATTCACAACGCCGCTCCTCTCGCTAGGACAATGGCAGGAGTCAGCTCGCGGGCTGGTAGGTCGGCGCCGACGCCAGTCCCAGCTCCGCTGCCGAGCCGAGCGCCTCGGCCGGATCGAGCAGCCGGATCCGGGCGCCGTCCTTGAGTCCGGCTTGGCCCGCCACGATCAGGCGCTGGCCGTCGGCCAGGTCGCCGGCCAATTGAACGACGTCTTCGCTCTCGATCAGGATATGCACCAACAGCCGTTCGGCGCGCGGGCCCTCGGCGCCCTCGGTGACCCGGAACACGAAGACCTGCTCCTGGTCATAGACCAGAGCCCGCTTCGGCGCCAGCAGGGCGTCCTCCTCGCCCGCGGCCACCAGGTCGACCTCGACGTACATGCCCGGCAGCAGACCCTGGTCGCCGGGAATGTCGAGGGTCACCTTGACCGTGCCGCTCCGCGGGTCGACCTCCGGCGAGATGCGTTCGACTCTCGCCTGGTGCGAGCCGCCGAGAGACTGCGCCAGCACTCGCGCCGGCTGGCCCACGAACAGCCCCTTCAACTGGCGCTCCGGCACGAACACGCGCGCAACGATGGAGTCGAAGTCGACGATCTCGAACAGCTTGGCGTGGGTCTCGACGTGGTCGCCGAGGTTCACGAGGCGCTGGGTGACGATGCCGGAAATCGGCGCCGTGACGGTCGCGTAGCTCAGCTCGCGCTCGGAGTCTTCCAGCGCGAGTTCGAGCTGCTCCGTGTCGTAGCGCGCCTGGTTGTACGCCTGTTCGCTGATCAGCTCCTGCTCGAAGAGGCGCTTCTGGCGCTCGTACTCCAGGCGCGAGCGGGCTAGCTGGCTCTCGACCCTCTTGAGGGCGGTGCGCTGAGCCTCGTCCTCGAGCAGCAGCAGGGTCTGGCCGGCGCGCACAGTGTCGCCCTCCTCGACCATCAGGTCGGTGACGTGGCGCTCGGTCTCGGAGAGCACGTCGACCCGGTTCTCCGCCTCGAGGTTGGTCGAGAAGCGGAGCACGGATTCGATTCGGCCGCGGAACATGGGCAGCGCCGCGACGGGGATCGCGTCGTCGTCGACCGGGCTGGCCGTGTCGGCTGTCGGCGGCTCGCTGGCCACGCCGCTGTCGAACGCGCAGCCGGCCGCGAAGGGAAGAAACAGGAGAAGAGAGAGAACAAGCGGCGTCCAGCTCGCTCGGGACGTCGCCGCTGTGGGCTGGTTCGTATACGGCATCAAGGTTGCTCGTCTGTTTGGAAGCGTGGTTTTCGGACGTGGTTTTCGGACTGGTGGGCGGACGGAGCGTTGGGGCCGGCGCCGCTGGACGGCGTCCGTTGGCAAGGGGCCCGGCAACTGCCCGTGTCATCAGCAAATACGCCGCGGCGGACGTGTTTGTTTCGGCTCGACCTTAGGAAAGCTGACTCTCGGCCAGGCGCGCCCAGTACTTGGCGCCGATGGTCAGCAACTCGTCGTTGAAGTCGTACCTCGGCGTGTGCAACATCTCGCTGTCGCCGTTGCCGATCATCATGAAGGACCCCGGCCGCTCCTCGGCCAGAAACGCGAAGTCGTCGGAACCCATGAGCGGCTCCATCTCGGCGTCGACCTCCCAGCCCATGCTGCGCGCCGCGGCGGTCATCTCCTCCGTCTCGCGGGGCGCGTTGACCGTCGCCGGGTAGTACCGCTGGTAGTCGACCTTGGCCGATGCGCCGTGGGCCGCGCAGATGCCGTGGACGACCCGCTTCAATCCGAGTTCGAGCGTCTCCTGGACCTCTCGCAGGAAGGAGCGCACGCCCCCCGCCAGGTAGGCGGTCTCGGGGATCACGTTGAAGGCGTCGCCGGCGTGGCTCATCGTCACCGAGACGACGGCCCGCCGCCGGGGGTCGACGTTCCGCGACACCAGGGTCTGCAGGCCGAGCACGACCTGGGACGCGGCGACGATCGGATCGATGCCGCTGTGCGGCCAGGCGCCGTGGGTGCCCCGGCCCCGGATCTCGATCTCGAACTGGTCGATCGCGGCCATGAAGGGCCCGCTGTTGGTCGCGAACGCGCCGGTCGACACACCGGGGAAGTTGTGCAGCCCGAAGACCTGGTCGGCCGGGAAGCGCTCGAACAGCCCCTCGCGGACCATCACCCCGGCGCCGCCGTCCTTCTCCTCGGCGGGCTGGAAGATGAGCTGCACCGTGCCGTCGAAGTTTCGGGTCTCCGCCAGGTAGCGGGCGGCGCCGAGCAGCATCGCGGTGTGGCCGTCGTGCCCGCAGGCATGCATCTTCCCCGGCGCCGTGGAGCAGTGGCCGAACTGGTTCTTCTCCTCGATCGGCAACGCGTCCATGTCCGCCCGCAGCGCCACCGCGCGATCGGAACTGCCGGCGCGGACAGTTCCTATGACCCCGGTCTTCGCGATCCCCTCATGGACATCGACGCCGAAGGACCGCAGACGCTCGGCGACGATGCCCGCCGTTCGCTCCTCCTCGAACGCGAGTTCCGGGTGGCGGTGAAAGTCACGCCGCCACTCGGTGAGCTCGTCGCGCCAGTCGTCGATCCGGCCGTAGTTCTCCGAAGCCATGGGCGACGAAGTCTACCGGCCGGGCGGTGTAGTTTCGCGGGCGGGGATGAAGTTCGAAGCCACACCGCTCACCGAGGCCCTGGGGGCAATCCTCGGCCACAACGTCTACGACGGCGAGGGTCGGCGCGTCCTGCGCAAGGGCCGAGCCCTGGGCGAAGAAGAAGTGGCTCTCCTGGCCGCGCTGGGCCGCTCGGAGGTCTACGCCGCCCGGCTGGAACCCGGCGACGTCGACGAGAACGAAGCCGCCCGAAGGATCAGCGAGGCGGTCGCCGGCACGGGGCTTGCGTTGCGCGGCCCGACCACCGGCCGGGTAAACCTGCACGCCGAGACCGTCGGCCTGGTGCGGGTCGACGCCGAAGCGCTTGACCGCATCAACGACTGCGACGGCGTCACCCTCGCCACCCTGCCGAACCACAGTGTCGCCCGCGCCGGCAAGATGGTCGCGACGACCAAGATCCTCCCCTACGCGCTGCCCGAAGAGACGGTGGCCGCGGCGGAGAGCGCAGCCACACGCCATCTGATCCGGGTCGACCCGTTGGAGGCCAAACGCGCCGCTCTGATCGTCTCCGGCACCGTCGCCCCCGGTCAGTCCGCCGGCCGCGGACGGCTGGTCAAGGGCTTCGAGACCGCGTTCCAGGAGCGGCTCGCACTCCTGAACGCCACGCTGTCGGAGGTCCGCTTCGTGCCTCTGCACGGCGAGCGGGGCGCTCCCGGCCTCACCGCCACCGCGGCCGAACTCGCGCCGCAGACCGATCTCCTCATCCTCGCCGGCGAGACGGCCATCCAGGACCGCCACGACCTCGCCCCGAGCGCGATCGAAGCCGCCGGTGGCACGGTGATCTGCTACGGCGCACCGGTCGATCCCGGCAACCTGCTCCTGCTCGCCGAACTGGGCGGAACGCCCGTCCTCGGCGCCCCCGGCTGCGCGCGGAGTCCGAAGCGCAACATCGTCGACCTCGTGCTCCCCCGCCTGTTGGTAGGCGACCGGCTGACCCGCCGCGACATCACTTCACTCGGCCATGGCGGCCTGCTCGAGGACGTCCTCGAACGTCCGCTGCCGAGGCGGCGGATCGAGCGCTCCCGCTGACGGCGGAGAGGGCGCGGACTGGTGGGTAACCCCGCAATTATGCAGGCGACAACAGCTCGGACCCACCCTAAGCTAGCCATCAGGCGACCAAGAAACCTGCCGACCAAGAAATCTGCTCCGAGACTGGCGGCAGGGCGGTGCTTTCTCGCCAATTCCGATCTGAGGCCCGATTTGAGGCGAAGTCAAGCTCTGACGTAGCTCAGAGGTTAAGGGGTTTGGAGTGCAGAAACGTCGAGTCGCGTCCACATTGCGCCCTCGTCCATGCCGAGACGGCGGACGACCGCCAACAAGAAGCTCCTTGCTCCTGATGGCCGTTCTCATCCCTGCGGTCGTGGGGGCACAAACGTCAACGAGTGAGCGTGCGTCCGTCACCGTGACGCTCTGTTCTGACAACGAGAAGTGCCATGTCGTGCCCGCAATGCGCCTGGAGGGCGGGTTCCTCGGCAGGGCGAACGGACGCGAGATCGAATACTTGGCGACGTGCACAGGTGCGACTACGACGTACCGCAGCGGCACGGTGGCAGCTTCTTCGCGCGGGGGAATCGTCTCTCAGTTGGTGAACTTCGACAACGCGTTGGCGTGCGAGGAAGGCGGCCATATCGAGATTCGTGGCCTGAAGGATGGAGGGTGGTATTGGATCCACGGCGACCGCAGTAGCGCCGTGTCGCCATTGTTGCGCAAGGACGTGCTGTCGAACCCTCGGGTTCGGCCGACCAACCCCGGTTCGCCCGACTTCTTGTTCGAGACCAGCGAGGATGAGACTGCTTCGATAGTGACGCAACTAAGCACGGGACGTATCGGCATCTTGCCGCACATCCACCCTGAACCCCCGACCCAAGAGCCGCAACGTTGCGGCCCTCGACTCGTTGATGAAGACGACCCTGCGCGCGGCTATACGCAACTACGGACGAATTGTACGCTCGGAGACGGTGGTACGTTGATCGACCTGCACACGTACTCGACAGCGCCGGTGAGGTTCCCCGTCCAAGGCCGGAAGGTAGTTCGCCCCAGTTCGGCGGGTGACGAGTTGCTCGTTGGCATGTCGCTATGGCTGAATCGAACGGGCAGCGTCATTCACGACCCGGATGAGTCGCCGACGTTCGGCTGGCCAGGCCTCGAGGACGATCCAACCCCGCTGACCGTGACGGACTGGAACGTGGCTGTGGTAGGCCCTCCCGGGCCGACGCTTGAGGAAGCCGGGATCGGCCTGCGCGAGATCAGTGGACCAAACGACGACGAGGGCACGCACTTGGTCGTTGAGGCGTCTCCAGATCTCTACTGCAAGCCAGATGAGAAGCACCCGGTGAAACTCAGGATCAGAGCCCGGACGACCGATCCCATCACTCATCAACCGATCAATCCCGCAACGCCCCCGATCCATCATTCGGTTGATCTTGACGGCGCAGCCGCGGAGACGACGCTTGAGGTCGTGTGTCCGGGCGCGAACGCAAGTTCGACCCTGGGGGTCGAGCTCGTCGAATCCGGCGGCATCGCGGACGAGCGATGACTCACCGAGGCGCCGGGGTGGACCACAGGTCGGCCGCTGCATAGGTGACGGATCGAGACCTCCAAGCTGTCACCCTGACGGCCGAAGGCGCCAATCCGAGCGCCCGCGAATGGGCGTTCGGATTGGTTCACGGGTGGCGCGGGTCGCGCCACCCGGGTTCGCGCCGCCTTCCGCTACACTCCCGGAATCCAGCCTGAAGAGGAGGACGCAGATGAGTCTCCGAATCCCCGCAGCCCTTACCACCGTCCTGGTGCTGCTGATCGCGGCGCCGGCTCTGGCCGCCGAAGGCGAGATCAAACGCGCCGCCAACGGCAAGCCCGACCTGACCGGCACCTTCGACGCCGGCACCCTGACGCCGCTCCAGCGGCCCGAAGAGTACGGCGACAACCTCTTCCTCTCTCCGGAAGACGCCGAGAAGATCGAGGCCGACGCGGCCCAGTACGCCGCCGACCGGCACCAGGTTTCCGATCCGAACCGCAAGCCGCCGCCAGTCGGCGGCGACGGGACGTCGGGCGGCGCCGGCAACGTAGGCGGCTACAACCGATTCTGGGTCGAGACCGGGACCGAGGCATTCGCGGTCGACGGCAAGTTTCGTACTTCGATCATCTTCGATCCTCCGAACGGCCGCATGCCGGAGATGACCGAGGCCGGCAAGGCGAGGTCCGCTGAGCGCCGCCGGCTACGCCGGCCGAACGACGGCTCGGCCTGGTGGCTCGAGATCGAGGGTCACGGCCCCTACGACGGCCCGGAGACGCTGCCGGTGACCGAGCGCTGCATCGTCGGCTTCACCGGCGCCACGCCGACCTTCCCGAGCCTCTACAACAACTTCAAGCGCGTCGTGCAGACCGAGAACCACGTCATGATCCTGATCGAGATGGTCCACGACGCCCGCATCGTGCGCCTGAACGCCGAGCATCCGAGCCCCGAAGAGCGGAAGTGGCTAGGCCACTCGGTCGGCTGGTGGGAAGGCGACACCCTCGTCATCGACTCGAGGAACTTCCATCCCAAGGCAGTCCTGCGCGGCGCCACGCAGGAATCCCACGTCACGGAGCGCCTCACGCTCCAGCCCGGCGGCGACATCCTCTACCAATTCACGATCGAGGACCCCGCCGCGTGGGACGTCCCCTGGTCCGGCGAGTACATCTGGAAGCGCAGCCCGGAGAAGGTCTACGAGTACGCCTGTCACGAGGGCAACTACTCGATGGGCGGCACCCTGCGCGGCGCCCGGGTGCTCGAGTCCGACGTGCTGTCCGGCAAGACCCCCAGCAGCGGAGCGGGCAGCGGTGACTGATCGAAACCTGGAGGACACCGAATGAGAACCCGAGCGCCCGCGGCCCTGACCGCCATTCTCCTGCTGTTGGTCGCCGCGCCTGCCCTTACAGCCGAAGGCGAGATCAAGCGCACCTCCAGTGGCCGACCCGACCTGGCCGGCAACTACGACGCCGCCACTCTGACCCCGCTGCAGAGGCCCGAGGAGTACGGCGAGAACCTGTTCCTGACCAGGGAAGAGGCCGAGAAGATCAAGGTCGACGCGGCCAAGGCCCGGGCCGAGCGCCACAAGGTCTCCGACCCGAACCGCGAAGCGCCGCCGGCCGGCGGCGACGGCTCGGGCGGCGGCGCCGGCAACGTCGGCGGGTACAACTACTTCTGGCTCGACTTCGGCACCGAGGCCTTCTCGGTGGACGGCAAGTTCCGCACGTCGATCATCGTCGATCCGCCGAATGGCCGCATGCCGGAGACGACCGAGGCAGCGAAGGCGAAGAGGGCGGCGCGCGACAAGCTGCGCCGGCCGAACGATGGCTCCGCCTGGTGGCTCGACATCGACGGCCCCGGCCCCTACGACGGCCCAGAGTCGCTGCCGGTCACCGAGCGCTGCATCGTCGGATTCACCGGCGCCACGCCGACCCTCCCGAGCGGCTACAACAACTACAAGCGCGTGGTGCAGACCGAAGACCACATCATGATCCTGATCGAGATGGTCCACGACGCCCGCATCGTGCGCCTGAACTCCGAGCACCCCAGCCCCGAAGAGCGGAAGTGGCTCGGCGACTCGGTCGGCTGGTGGGAAGCCGACACCCTCGTCATCGACTCCGTGAACTTCCACCCCAAGACCTTCCTTCGCGGATCAACCCAGGGGCTTCACGTCACGGAACGCCTCACGCTTCAGCCGAACGGCGACATCCTCTACCGGTTCACGATGGACGATCCAGCCACCTGGGAAACGCCCTGGTCCGGCGAGTACATCCTGAGGAACCGCCCGGAACTCGTCTACGAGTACGCCTGCCACGAGGGCAACTACGCGATGGGCAACACGCTGCGCGGCGCGCGGATGCTCGAGTCCGACGCGCTGGCCGCGGAAGCCGGGAGTACCGGCGGCGGCAGCGGGGACTAGCGGCCCCCCCGGGCGCGGCCTGCGTGACCGCTGGCGGCACCGCCCCCCTTCCCCGGTGGCGGGAAGGAGCGGCTGTCAGGCGGCCATGTCGCTTGCATCGTCTGCCGGGCGAAGGTAGGTTCCGCATAGATACCCGCCGGCAGCGTGCTGTCGGCTCAAGGGCCGCTCTTCGGGGCAGCCCTTGCTGTTTGGGGACCGTATGAGGACGAGATGCCGCGGAAGAGTTCAGCGCCTCATCTGGCGACGACGATCTTCTCCAACGTGTAGCCCTCACCCGCCGCGGCCAGCGCTGCCTCGCGATTGAACTCCAGCGCCTCGCTCAGCGTGCTGGTCAAGGCCTCCAGCAACTCTTCGCGGCTCCCTTCTTGGCAGTTCACGCCCGGCACTTCTTCGATCCAGCCGATCCACCAGTCGCCGGCCCGTTTGACGATCGCGGTGTACTCCTGCATTCCTCCGGCTCCTCCTTCGAAGACAGCCGTGGCCGGTGCCCGTGCGTCTAGGCAGCGCGTAGCAACTCTACCCAAGCGGCACGGGCAGAGCGCCCGTCTGGTCGTCTGGTCAATCCGTCTTTCGCCAAACGGCATGTCGTCCTGCGGAACGACCAAGGGATCATCCGCGTAGCGCTGGACGAAGCCGACTACTAGAAGGTTGAGACCCCCAAGCGCGCCGCCGCATGTGGAAGCTGATCGACGGCCTGCGCCTCCTCGGCTAGTATGCGCCGCCAATGCTCCATTCGCGGGCGGAGTCTCTCGCCACTCTTCTGACGCTGGTGCCGGTTATCCCGGTTGTAAGCGCTCCCGGACTGTCCGCTTAGCCTTGCCCGCCTCGCGAACGGGGTGCACTGCGCAATGGCTCAGATAGTCAAGATCGAGATAGACAACTTCCGAGGCATACGGCGGCTCACCTGGCTGCCGAAGCCGGGAATCAACTGTCTGGTGGGGCCAGGCGACTGCGGAAAGTCCACCGTCCTGCAAGCCATCGACTGGTGCATCGGTGCCCGCCGTACACTGCCGTTGAGCGACGCAGACTTTCATGGCGCTCACGTCGAGTGCCCGATCCGCGTTGTGGTCACCATCGGAGATCTCGAAAACCGGCTGCGCAGCTTGGACGCCTATGGGCTCTACATCCGCGGGTTCGATCCCAAGACCGGCGACGTCGAGGACGAGCCGGGCGTAAGCCTTCGGGAGGTCCTATCGGTCCAGTTGACGGTGGGCGACGATCTGGACCCCAACTGGACTCTCGTTTCTGACAGGGCGGCGGCCCAGGGCTCAGCACGCGACCTGAGTTGGAAAGACCGTTTACGCGTAGCACCGGCGTGGATAGGTAGCTTCGCAGCACGCAGTCTTGCCTGGCGGCCAGGTTCCGTCCTCACGAAGATCACCGACGAACAGGCGGATGTCACCCATGCGCTCGCAGACGCGGCACGGGCGGCCAGGCAGAAGTTCGGAACCGCTGACGTGCCCGGCTTCGTAGAAGCCCTTGCGACAGTCAGACAGACTGCGAAACAGCTTGGTATCCCAGGCGCCACAACCGCCACCGCCATGCTCGACGCCCAGTCCGTCTCTCCCACCGAAGGCGCTATCTCACTTCACGACGAACACGCCGTGCCGCTCAGCAACCTGGGCCTCGGTTCAACCCGACTGCTGGTGGCCGGTCTGCAACGCCATGCAACGGTCGACTCCTCGGTCGTGCTCGTGGACGAGGTGGAACAGGGACTTGAGCCCCACCGAATCGCACGGCTTCTCGTCGCGCTCGGCGCCAAGGACAGTGAACCCACGTCACAGGTCTTCATGACGACTCACTCGCCCGCTGTGCTGTGTGAATTGGCGGCCCACCAGCTCCACATCGTGCGGTGCGCGGACACGCACGAGCTTCTCTGGGCTGGGCACCAAGACGATGGCTTCCAGGGACCGCTACGGAGATGTGCTGAAGCGTTCCTGGGTACCAGCGTCCTTATCTGCGAAGGAGCTACCGAGGTTGGGCTTATCCGAGGAATCGATCTCTACCGCGACACCAACGGGTGCCGTACTTTCATGGCTGCTGGGGGCGTACTCGTCGACGGCGGGGGTGTCGACAAGATCTACGGCGTTGCAGAGTCCTTCGTTCGGCTTGGGTACCGGACGGCTGTGCTGCGCGATGACGACAAGAAGCCCAACTCTGACGATGAAGAGCGCTTCCAATCCAGCGGCGGCGTCGTCTTCCGATGGCGCGACGACCTGGCTCTCGAAGACGAACTCTTTGCCAGCGTGTCGCCCGCAGTCGCCATCGCTCTCTGCGAGTTCGCTCTGCGGGTTCACGGAAAGGACTTGATTCACCAACACCTCCAAAGCGCCAAGAACGGGCGGGTTGACTTTGAGGCTCTGCTCGAAAACCGCACCGCCGACCCTGCGCCCTTGCTCGCCAAAGCGGCGAAAGCGGGTAGCTGGTTCAAGAGGATTTCCATCATGGAGGACGCAGCACGCGAGATCGTCGGTCCGACACTGTCCGACGGCGGGAACCTCCAAGACACGATCCACGGGGTATTCGCGTGGGCCATCCAGGATGACGCCTGAGCCCGACCTTCTTGCCATTCGGCGAGGCCTGATCGTCGCGCCAGCAGGCTGCGGGAAGACCCATGCGATCGTCTCCGCGCTACAGGAGCATCGCTCGGGAAAGCCCATCCTCATACTTACCCACACAAACGCCGGTGTAGCCGCTTTGAGACAGCGTCTCAGGGCTCGCAACGTACCGCGCACTGCCTATCGCCTGACGACGCTTGACGGGTGGGCCATGCAGCTCGTCGGCACCTTCCCGAATCGCAGCGGCTGTCCGGAGGGCTACGCAAGCCGTCAGCCTGACTACCCTGAGATCCGCAAGAACGCTGGGCGACTCATCGCCAGCGGTCACATCGCCGGTGTTCTAGGCGCTTCCTACGAGAGGATTCTTGTTGACGAGTACCAGGACTGCTCGATCCGGCAGCACCGTATGGTGGCGTCTGCCGCGAACCTCTTGCCGACGGTTGCGCTCGGAGACCCCCTGCAAGCCATCTTCGCCTTCGACCGAAGCGATCCCTTGCCGGACTGGTCCGACGACGTATGCCGTTTCTTCCCACTCTCCGGAGAGTTGGACCAGCCTTGGCGCTGGCGAAGGGCCGACAACGAGCCACTCGGCGTTTGGCTGGCTGCCGTTCGCCAGTCGCTACTTGAGGGCCGAGGTGTCGATCTTTCGTCAAGGCCTAATTGTGTCCGGTGGATCCGCCTGCGCGGCGGCAAGACCGATCACGGCATTCGAATGACCGCGGCACGATTTAGACAGCGCAAGAGAGACCAAACCGGCCTCATCATCGGCGACAGCAAGTCGAAGGGGAGCCGACACCAGATCGCCAAGAGTGTGCCGGGGGTCACTACCATTGAGCCTGTTGATCTCAGGCCACTAACCGACTTCGCGACCCGTCTCGAGCAGCAGGACGGCCAGGAACTCCGGACTACGCTGGAGTTCGTGAACGGTCTGATCACCAAGGTGCGGGGACCGGATCTGCTCAAACGAGTCGAGATTCTGAAGACGGGGCGTAACCGCACAGACCCAGACGATGTCGAGCAGGCGGCCCTTGATCTCTGTGACTCGCCAACGCCAGCCGCCGTTGCGGACTTCCTCGAGGCCTGTGCTCGGCGACCGGAAAGTCGAGTGTATCGGCCCGGAATCCTCTGGCCGTCTATCCGAGCACTGCGTATGAGCCGACCGGGTCCAGACGGACTATCCTGCCTCGAAGCTGCTATCAAGATCCGCGAGGAGCGTCGTGGCATCGGTCGATGGTTGCCGAAACAGGCAATCGGAAGCACTCTCCTCTTGAAGGGGTTGGAAGCAGACCACGCCGTCGTGCTCAACGCCCACGACCTCGATGCCAAGAACCTCTACGTGGCCCTCACCCGTGCTTCCAGGACCCTGACCGTCTGCTCGCCTTCTGCCAAGATCACCCCTCCGAAACCGAGAAGACCGTCCCCACAAGGGCCGGCTCGCGAGTGATGGTTCGCGCGTTCTTCTAGTAGGGGCCGGGTACCACGCCGGAGCCGTGGTACCGTCATGGCAGGCGCACGACGGACGCAGGGGGTTACCCCCGTGCCCACTCGCTCGCCCCCAGTGTCTGGCCGGCGAACCGGCCGACACGGCGTGGCCCATATCCGTAGCTCAACCGGATAGAGCGTCTGCCTGCTAAGCAGAAGGTTCCGGGTTCGAGTCCCGGCGGGGCCGGGGCTTGCGCCCGGATGGCGGTTCTTCTGTGGTTGGCTAAACAGCTTTGTAACGCCCCCGCCGGGCAGCCTCCGCTACACTTCGACATCCAGTCGAAACAGGAGGACGCAGAATGAGAGTCCGATTCCCCGCGGCCTTGGCCACCATCCTCGTGCTGCTGATCACCGCGCCGGCCCTGGCGGCCGAAGGCGAGATCAAGCGCGCCGCCAACGGCAAGCCCGACCTGAGCGGCACCTACGACGCCGCCACCCTCACGCCGCTGCAGCGCCCCGAGGAGTACGGCGAGAACCTGCTCCTGACCAGGGAAGAGGCCGAGAAGATCGCGGCCGACGCGGCGAAGGCGCGCGCCGACCGGCACCAGATCTCCGACCCGGACCGTGAAGCGCCGCCGGAGGGTGGAGACGGTTCACCCGGTGCGGCCGGCAATGTCGGCGGCTACAACAGCTTCTGGCTTGACCGCGGCACGGACACCTTCGCGGTGGACGGCAAGTTCCGCACGTCGATCATCATCGATCCGCCGAACGGCCGCATGCCGGAAACGACGGAGGCAACAAAGGCGAGATTCGCGGAGCGCGCCAAGCTGCGGCGCCCGAACGAGGGCGTCGCCTGGTGGCTCGAACTCGACGGTCCGGGCCCCTACGACGGCCCCGAGTCGCGGCCGATCAGCGAACGCTGCATCCTCGGCTTCACCGGCGCCACGCCGACCTTCCCGAGCGGCTACAACAACTACAAGCGGGTGGTGCAGACCGAAGACCACATCATGATCCTGATCGAGATGGTCCACGACGCCCGGATCATTCGCCTGAACGACGAGCACCCGAGCCCCGAGGAACGACGGTGGCTGGGCGACTCGATCGGTTGGTGGGAAGGCGACACCCTGGTCATCGACTCGGTCCACTTCCGGCCCGATGGCTTCCTGCGCGGGGCGACCCAGAACCTCCACGTCACGGAACGTCTGACGCTCCAGCCGGACGGCAACATCCTCTACCACTTCACGATGAACGACCCGGCCACCTGGGAAGCCCCCTGGTCCGGCGAGTACATCTGGAAGCGCGACTCGGAGCGGGTCTACGAGTACGCCTGCCACGAGGGGAACTACTCGATAGGCAACACGCTGCGCGGCGCGCGGATTCTCGAGGACGACTGGCGGGCAGGCAAGGCGGCCAGCACCGGCGGCGAGTAGCGGCAGGTAGCACCCGCCAGTCCGGGGTCGGCGGGGACCATCCCAGCGGCCGTTCGCCCTCCAGAGGAGGATGAGAAGCCGGCGCCCACTCCTTCTCGTTCGGAATCTGGCCAACTAACAGAGACTCTAGGTACTTGCGGGAAGGACGGCCAAGGACTGCCCCCAGCACAATCCCTCTTGCCCCACACCGCACCCACCACCACTTGCACTTGCGGTAGGCGCCTGGGTGGGACACGCGACGGACAGCGTCGGTTGCTTCGTGGGAGGTGTTGCGAGGACGTGAACTCCGCGCTAGATTCCTCCGTCGCGCCTTTCGCCGTCCGATGTCCGAAGTCCAGCGCATACTCTGCCTCGCGAACTCCCGTAAGCTCAGCGGACGCTGTGTGGCCGGACGGAAGTTCGACGGACACAACGCAGGCGCCTGGATCCGTCCGGTCAGCGACCGCGAGAGCGGCGAGGTGTCGGAGTACGAACGGCAGTACGAGGACGGCACCGACCCCCAAGTTCTCGACATCATCGCCGTCCCACTCCTCCGACCGAGGCCCACCGGCTACCAGAGTGAGAACTGGCTCCTCGATCAGCGGTACTACTGGGAGAAGGCGGACGAGTTGTCGCCGGCCGACCTCCAGCGAATCGTTGAGCCGGTTGAGCCTCTTTGGATAGACGGCCACAGCACGTACAGCGGAAGGAACGACAAAGTCCCGGTCGCACTCCTCGAAGGGGTCGAGACCTCTCTCCGCTTGATCCAGATTGACGCCTTGACACTGGTGGTGTTTGCCCCTGGGGAGGCTTTCGGTAACGCGAAGCGCCGTGTTCAAGGGTGCTTTGTCCACGCCGGCCAGCAGTACTCACTCTGGGTTACGGACCCTCGATACGAGAAGAAGTACTTGGCACGAAGCGACGGCCGCTACGAGATCGGAAGCGCCTACCTCACGATCAGCTTGGGCGAGCGCTACCAAGACGCGTGCTACAAGCTGATCGCGGCCATCATCGAGGTAGAATGAGATTCAGATGAAGTGCCGAGGAAGAAACGACGTGGTTTTCACTATCGGTCACTCGACGCACCCGCAGAAGCGTTTCAAGGAGTTGCTCCACCAGCACCACATCACTGCCGTTGCCGACGTACGGTCCACTCCATACAGCCGCCGCAATCCGCAGTTCAACCGCACGGAGCTGGCTGGCTGGCTGGCCGAGGCTGACATCGCATACGTGTTCTTGGGACGCGAACTCGGAGGACGCTCTGACGATCCCTCCGACTACGAAAACGGTCGAGTCCGCTACGACCGGCTGCAGGCAAAGCCCGCCTTCGGCGTCGGCGTTGAACGGATCATCCGTGGCGCGTTGGACCAACGGATCGCGCTGGTCTGCTCGGAGAAAGAACCGCTCGACTGCCATCGCTCGCTTCTCGTTGCCCAGGCCCTGGCCGACAGGGGAGTATCGGTCGACCACATCCTCGCCGACGGGTCGCTGGAGACCCACAGCCAAACGATGAAGCGACTGCTCGAGATGACGGGGCTCAAGCAGGCAGAACTGTTCCCTCCCTCGGGCAATGAGACTGAACACGCTGGCGATCTGGTTTCCCAGGCGGTTGCACTGCGAGCGGCGCAGGTGGCCTACGGCCCGAACACCCATCCAGAGAACACCACTCGGCCCACCGAATGAGACTGGCCACTATCGGATTCACGAAGAAGCCCGCGGACCGCTTCTTCGGGCTGCTCCGCGATTCAGGTGCGCAGAGAATCGTTGACGTGCGACTTCACAATGTGTCCCAACTCGCCGGGTTTGCCAAGCGTGACGATCTCGCCTATTTTCTCCGCGAAATCTGCGGCATGGGCTACGTCCACATACCCGAACTCGCCCCTACGAAGGACATCCTAGAGGACTACAAGAAACGAGGCGGCGACTGGCAGACTTACGAAGTCCGCTTTCGCAGGCTGATGGGTGAGCGCCGGATCGAAGAGACGCTCGACCGAGAGATCATCTCGAACGGCTGTCTCCTCTGCAGCGAGCACGAGCCCCATCATTGTCACCGCCGACTGGTTGCGGAGTATCTGAACGAACACTGGGGCGGAGTCGATATAGCCCACCTGATGTAGAGAAGCGGACGAGCGTCAGGTTGGACGGGTGAGATTCGGTGGGCCATGAGTTCGCCGGAGGACCGGGGTTCGACGTCATGACTAGCGAAGTCGTCGACAGATGGGAGGAGAAACGATGGCGTTCAGTCACGCGGATGGCGTAGCGAAGGTTCTGGCGGATGAGAAGAGGGCGATGGACTGCTACGAGTTGGCGAGTCTCGCACTCGAGCGCCGCTACATCGAGTCCCGAGCCCAGAGTCCCGGTAACAGCATCTTCATCGCCGTCGAGGAGGACATCAAGAAACACCACCGAGCCGGCGAAGACCCACGCTTCGTCTGGGTCGACCGGCGTGGCAAGACCTGGAGAGTCGGTCTCGCGTCCCAGTTCCCGCTCGAAGCCCAAATCGCGAGCCACGAACGTCGAATCGCCGCGCTTGAAGCATGGGCGGAGTCGTTCGGCCCGAATCGCTAGCGACGGGCCCCGGGGGCATCCGGCGAGAACCGTCGGCTCTGGTTCGGATCCCCGTTATTCGTCTCGGCGGTTCGGGCCGATCGCGATCTCGGTGATGTGAAGACTCAGGCCCTCACCCGCTCTTAGGCCGATCGCGCCGTCGAGACCGAGGTCTTCGGACGGAAGCTCGGTGACGAGTTCCCCACCGATGTAGAAGATCGTCTGCTCGCCGCGGACGTCGACTTCCAAGACGTTCTCGGCAGGTGACGTCGCCGGATCGGCAAGGACCGAGATGCCGTCGTGAGCGGTCCAAGGCGCAAGATCCCGGACTTCGTCGCCGGTGTGCCGGGTGATGCGGAACCGGCCGGCGTTGTCGATCTGAAACGAGACGTATTCGGGCGCGTCACCCTCGAGGTCGCGGCCAGCCAGGAACAGGCCGTAGGGGCTGTCCACCTGCGTCGTGCCCGACCGTGCCGGATCGCCTTTCGGGAACAGGTAGATCGTGCTCTTCACGGCGTAGTTGCCCGAGGCGAAGCGGCCCGGGTCCCAGAGCAGGCCGCCAGGACCCGCGTAGACGTGCCAGCCGGGGCGCATGACGACGAAGTTCCGCTCGGCCGCTTCGGCGGAGCCGTCGTAGCGGACCTTCCAGTGTTCGGGACGCTCCAGGTTGTGGCCGGACTGGGCCGACATGGTTGCCGGGGCTGCCATCGCAGCGATCGCGACTGCTGCTGCGCACCACACCCGTCGAAGATCGAGCATGAAGTCTCCTATTCCTTCGGCCGGTAGACCAGCCGCATCTCGGCGACGACGTTCTTGCCGCCGTCGGCGAGCAGCTCGTCACGCGCGAACCAGCTCGGCTTCATCGCGCCGGGCGAGAACAGCTTCTCCGCCTGGTCGCGGTAGTGCGGCGAGTCGGGCCGGTCGCTCTGGCCGATCGGGGGCTGGGTGTAGCTGCGGATCGGGTTGCTCAGGATGACGACCTCGGTCGAGGTCTGGCCGCGGTTGCCCCAGCGCCGGCCGTCGGCACGCGGCGGGCTGAACCCGACAGCGCGCATCGTCGCCATGCCCGCCCCGCCGAGGGAGCCGCCGCCGACCGGCCAGGACACTTCGTCCTTCGAGTCCTGGCGGCCGACACGGAACACGTCGCCGAATGCGGCATCGAAGCCACCCGGGCCCGCGCGCAACGCGATGGCGGCGGCTTCGATCGCGATGATCAAGTCCGGCAACTCGTCGCGTCGGAGTCCGGGAGGTTCGGGCGCCTCGCGGAACAACTCCAGGTAGTCATCGACCCTTGAGGCCATGTCGTTCATTCGTTCGTTCCCGACCAATCCGCGAAGCGCTTCCCGCCACCGGAAGTACGCGAGCGCGCCCTGGGAATCCGGGTCGGCGACGCCGTCCCACTCCAGGATCCGGCGCACCACTTCCGGGCGGTCCGAGGAAGGCTTGCCGGGAAAGGCGGCCTCCGCGCGCCGCAGCTTTTCCACCCAGCGTTCGTACTGGTAGACGGAGCGGTCGAGCGCCAGCTCGACGATCTCGTCCTCGCTCCACTTGCCGCCGGCTTCCCGCTTCGCCTCGAGAAGCGCGACAGCAACGGCGCCCCGTTGGTGGGTGTAGAGCGCCGGCTGGTTGTAGAGGTACGCCGGGTAGCGCTCCGGGACGAGCGGCGAGCCGACCAGCATCGTGTCCGGGCCGATGTTGTTGTTCTGCATGTACCCGCGTTCCGGGTTGAGCAGCGACATCAGGTCGGCAGCCGGGTGGATGCCCAGCCATTCCGTAGCCGACGTCGATCCGTCGACGGGACGGCTCCAGTCGTAGCCGTCGGGCCGGATCGGGACCCGGCCCGTGCGCTGGTAGTAGATGTTGCCCCCGGTGTCGGCGATCATCACGTTCTGCGGCATGATCTGAAGCACGTCCAGCGCGGCGGCCGCGCCCTGGTAGTCCTCGGCGACCATGAAGTGGTACTTGGACTCCAGGTAGCCGATCTCCTGCTCGTAGGCCAGGGCGGCGGCCCAGGCCTTGTCGCCCTGCCGGGCCACGATGGGACCGTGGTGGGAGGTCCAGAACGTGGCCTCACGCGGCGACTCCTCGCCGGCGACCTGGACCTCGACCGTGCGGCTCTCCAGTTGCCGCCACTCGCCGTCGTAGAGGTAGCGGCTCGGATCCTCCGGATCGAGGGTCAGTTCGTAGGCGTCGGCGGTGTCCGGCCCGCCGGTCGTATGCGCCCAGGCCACGTGCTCGTTGTGGCCCAGGTTGACGTAGGGAAACCCGGCGGTGGCGAAGCCGCTGATGTGGATGTCGCCGGCGTGGAGGCGCACCTCCCAGTAGCGGTGGCGGCCGAGCCAGGACAGGTGGGGGTCGATGATCAGCGCCGCGGCGCCGAACGTCGTCTGGTCCGCCGCCAGAGCGATCTGGTTCGAAGCCCGGAGGTCGACATCGAAGCTCGGTGCGACGCCGATCGCGCGCAGGTCGGACCGGGCCTGGCCGGCGGGCCAGCTCCAGATGAACTGGCGGCTGAAGGCAACCGGCATGTAGACGTCGACCGGGCGGTCGCCCCACCACGGCGGCACTTCGCCGGGATGCTGCTCCAGGTAATCGTTGATGCCGGCAACGAACGCCGCCAGGTGACGGTGCAGCTCGGGGTTCAGCTTCGCCTCGTAGTGGCGCTTCGCGGCGCCGTAGTGGTCCCACATCAGCGACTCCAGGTCGGACCGCACCCAGGCGTCGTTGTTGCCGGGGCCGAACGCGGCCGAGTACTCGCCGAGACCGAACAGGTAGTTCTCGAGCAACTGGCTCAGCCGATCCTCCGCCATGGCCCAGCCGGAGGCGTAGAGGCCGGCCTCGGCGGTGCCGGCGTAGATGTGCGGAACGCCCCAGGTGTCCCGGTAGACGATCGCCTCGTCGCCGCCGCCGGGCAGGCCGCAGGCCGCGAGCAAAGCAAACAGCGGTGCCGCCAGAACCGGCCAGGCCGCCTGTTTCGCGCCTTGCTTTGCCATGCCGCTCCTCCTCAGCTCTTCCGCCTCGCCGATTTCGGCCGAAACGCCGCGATCCGCGCTTCGTCCGTGACCAAGTACGGCCCGCCGATCAGATCGACGCAGTACGGGATCGCGGGGAACACCGCGTCCAGACACTCGCCGATCGCCTTCGGCTGCCCCGGCAGGTTGACGATCAGGGAGGAACCGCGGATCCCAGCCGTCTGCCGCGAGAGGATCGCGGTCGGCACGGCCTTGAGCGACACCTGGCGCATCAGCTCGCCGAACCCCGGCATCGGCTTCTCGCATACGGCCAGGGTCGCCTCCGGGGTCACGTCGCGTGGCGCCGGGCCGGTACCGCCGGTGGTCACGACCAGGCAGCAGCCTTCGTCGTCGCAGAGTTCCCGGAGCGCCGCCTCGATCCGCTCGACTTCGTCCTCGACCACGCGCTCACAGGGCGCCCAAGGCGACGTCAGGACCTCCGCCAGGTAGTCGCGGATCGCAGGGCCGCCGCGGTCCTCGTACTCCCCGCGGGAGGCCCGATCCGAGACGGTGACGATGCCGATCCGCGCCGTGGCGCTCCGAGCATTCATGGCGACATGCCGTCTGCGCGCGGCTGGGTCAACCGATCAGGAAACGCCGAACAGGCGAATGAAGATACCGACCGTCATGGCCACGTTGATCCCCATGACCCACTTCATGGTCGCACCCTGCGACCGGAGCGCCCCGATTTCACCTTCGAGAACACCAATGCGCTCGCCGAGAGCAGAGAACTTGTCATTCATCTCTGCGCGGAGGGCCGAGATCTGGCCGCCGAGGTCTGACCTCGCCGCAACCACCTTGACTTCGATGTCGGCCCCCAACTTGGTGCGAACCGCTTCAATCTCGCCGCTCAGCTCGGACCGCAGAAACGCCAGATCGTCCCTGGTGGCAAGGCGGTCGTCGGCGCGGTTGATCGCTTCGACGATGACCTCCGCATGCGCCGGCTCGATGCCGGCCTGCTTGAAGGCCCGATGGGTGGCGAGAGTGTCTATCCTGCTAGTCATTTGGTTTTCCCTTGTCGCGACGCGAACAAGGGGTGCCCAGAGAGGGATCGGCAGGGGCTGTTTCAGCCTACCAGCTTGGGCAAGGAGAGGGGCATGCCGTGCGGGCGTTGATACTGTCCCCAGCCGTGCCGGGCACGGATCAAGAGAAGCGGCTCATCGAACTGAAGGCCGTGCTCCAGGAGCGGAGCATCGCCAAAGGGAGCTTCACGCTCACTTCCGGCGCACACTCCCACTACTACTGCGACACCAAGGCGACCGTGCTGTCTCCGCGCGGCTCGCGGCTGATCGGCGAGGCGCTCCGCGAGCAACTGCGGCCGTTCGGCGTCGAAGCGGTCGGCGGGCCCGAGGTGGGCGGCGCCTACCTGGCCACCGCGGCATCTGTCGCGAGCGACCTGGACGGGCCGCCTCTCTTCGGCTTTCTGGTCCGCAACAAGGCGAAGGGACACGGCACCAGCGCCCGGATCGACGCCTCGTACCACCCGGACGGCCGCAAGCTGATCGCCGAAGGACGCCGGGTGGCCGTGGTCGACGACGTGGTCACCTCAGCCGGCTCCATTCTGCGCGCGATTGAGGCCGTCCAGGCGGAGGGCTGTGAGGTGGCGGCCGTGTCGGCCGTGGTCGATCGCCAGCAGGGCGGCGGTGAACTGCTGCGCAGCCGGGGCTTCGACTTCCGGCCGCTGTTCCTCGCCGACAACGAGGGCAACCTGTCGGTCTACTCCGGAGAGGGGCAATGAGACGGAGGCAAACGACCCGGCACGGCCGGCGCATCGGCACGGCCGCGGCCCTGGTCGGGCTGGCGGCGCTGACGCTGACCGGGATCGCCACCGAGCCGGCGCCCGCCCACGTGCGGATCACAACGGACATCAACTACGCCGACGACGTGCGCCCCATCCTTCGGCGCTACTGCATGCCGTGCCACAACCCGAAGGGGTCGGCGCCCGACTACATCGACCTGACCACCTACGGCAACGACGCCAAGCCCGGCGCCCGCGCCTGGGGCGTGGCCATCGAGGAGGAACTGCTCACCGGCCGCATGCCGCCGTGGACGGCCGATCCCCGGTACGACCACTTCCGCAACTCGCGCCGCATGAGCCAGCGCGAGATCGACATCGTGGTCGCCTGGGTTCAGGGCGGCGGTCCCCAGGGGCCGCGCCGCAACCTGCCTTCCCCTCCCGAGTTCACGGAAGAGGAGTGGGTGCTCGGCGTGCCCGATCTGGTCGTCGAACCCGCCGCCGAGGCGGTTGTCGAACCCGGACAGCAGACCGCCTCGCAGCGCGAGCGGCTCGCCGTCGAACTCGACGACGACGCCTGGATCACCGGCTACGAGTTCCGGCCGCAGCATCCCGGCGTCGTCTACCGGATTGCTGCCTGGGTACACGACCCCGAAGACGTGCCGCCGGAGCAGCTCGAGGTCGAAGTCCAGGTCCCCTACGACCCCTTCCGCGACGAGGATGAACCCGAGCCGACTCGGACACGGAACGCGACCGCCGGCCCCCACTTCCTGGGGCAGTGGCTGCGCGGCGACGATCCGGTGCTGCTGCCCGACGGCGCCGGCAAGCGGCTGCGCCGCGGCGCGACGATCGAACTGCTGGTCGAGTACCGCCGGCGGCCGAACGACGACTCGCGAACCCTTGTCCGCGACCGTTCGAGTCTCGGGCTGTTCCTGGCCCAGTCCGAAGACGAGGTCGAGCTGTGGGTCGAGAGCGCACAGGCCGGCGGCGAGGTCACGCTCAAGGGCCGCCGCGCCGCGCGACCGCGGACCGCGAGCATGACCCTGTCCGAGCGCGCCCGCCTGATCGGACTGCATCCCGATGTCGGCGACCGGCTCGCCAGCATGGAGGTCCGCATCCACTTCCCCGACCAGCGCGTGCAGACCGCGCTCTACGTCCCGGAGTACGACCCCGAGTTCCCCGCTTCTTACCTCTTCGACGAGCCCATTCACGCGCCGCCGGGCACCCGCGTCGAGCTGGTCGGATCATTCGACGTAGGCTCGCGAAAGGAGACCGTCGTCCAGGCGTTCGCCCTCCACGTGGACTACGAACTCGACGACCACCTCGTCCTGCCCGAGATCTTCGAGCCCCGCGAACAGCCGCAGACGCGCGGCGGCATGCTGTCCGAGGCGTTCGGCGACCCGGCGGCCGGCGGGCTCGATCCCGCGGATCCGAACGCCGCCGCGCACATGGACCACAACCCCCTCCACGGCGGTCAGTTCTTCATGGCGGCCAACAACTACCACCACCTGGAAGGCGCCCTGCCGCGGCCCGGCGAGTTCCGGCTCTACGTCTACGACGACTTCAAGCAGCCGGTCGATCCACGGAACTTCGGTGGCCAGGTCGTGTTCGAGGCGTGGAACGAAGAGACCGAGAACTACGACGAGACCCGCTACCCGCTCGACGTCGCGGTCGGCAGCGACTACCTCCTCTCCGAGCTGCCCGAACAACTCCCCAGCGAGTTCTTCGCCCATGTCTGGCTGGCGGGCGAGCAGCAGCGCTACGACTTCTACTTCGAGGAGACGACGGTCGAGCCCGTGGGCGGCGGCTCGCGCGGCACGGCGATTCGCGCCGGCCCGCACAGCCACGAACGGCCGCCTATGACGATCCCGAACGACCGAAACGCGATCATGGCCCTGATGGCGAACAAACGGGACCGCGTGCGCGCCCAGATCGAGAACGGCGAGTGGCTCACCCTCTACGTGCCCGCCTTCGACGCCCGCGATCTCGCCGAGGTGCTGCTCGACCGGCTGACCGGCCTGAGCGCCCGGCAGCGCGGCCAGGCGCGACAGGCGATCGGCCGCGTCATGCAGAGCGCCGCCGAACTCGACCGTAGCGGCGACCTCGCCGACCGGGCGCGGGCGCAGCGGGCGTTCGAACGCTTCGACAGCGGCGTCCGCGAATTGGTGGACCTGATCGGCCCGTGACCGGCGCACGCGCTCTGGCGGCTGTTCTTGCCTTCGGGCTGCTGCTCGGCTGCGCTCCTGAAAGCGACCCTGAGCCGAGCCCCGAGACGGCGCCGGAACCGCTGCCGACCTGGGCGCAACTCGCCGGCGAGGTCGCCCTCGACCGCCTGAACGTCATCCTGGTCACGATCGACACGCTGCGCGCGGACCGGCTCTCCAGCTATGGCTCGGAGCAGGTTTCAACCCCTCACATCGACAGGCTTGCCCGTGAAGGCGTGCGCTTTTCCAACGCCGCCACCACCGTGCCGTTCACATTGCCGGCCCACTCCTCGATCATGACCGGCACCTACCCGCCGTTCCACGGCGTACGGGAGAACGTGGGCTACTACCTCGACGAAACGGCGCCCACTCTCGCCGAGCGGCTCTCGGCGGCCGGATGGGACACGGCGGGGTTCGTCAGCGCCTTCGTCCTCGATTCGCGCTGGGGGATCGGCCGCGGCTTCAGTCGCTACCGCGACGACTTCCAACTCGACCCGAACAAGCCCTCCGTGAACGTCGGCCAGGTTCAGCACGATGGGCGCGACACGATCGAGGAGGCGTTCGCGTGGCTCGACGAGCCCCGGGACCAACCGTTCTTTCTGTGGGTCCACCTGTTCGAGCCCCACGACCCCTACACGCCGCCCGAGCCCTACCGGTCCCAGTATCCCGACCGCCCCTACGACGCCGAGGTTGCCTACACCGACTCCCTCGTCGGCCTGCTGCGCGAAGGCCTGGAGAGTCGAGGCGTCCTGGACCAGTCGGTGCTCCTCCTCACCTCCGACCACGGCGAGGGACTGGGCCAGCACGGCGAGGGGTTCCACGGCTATTTCATCTACGACTCCACCGTCCACGTTCCCCTCATCCTGCGCCTGCCCTTCGGAGACTTCGAAGAGCGCGTCATAGGCGACGCGGTCAGCCACGTCGACATCCTGCCAACCGTCCTCTCGATCGTCGGCGAGGAAACGCCGGCAGAGGTACAGGGAATCGATCTGCTGCCTTCGATCCTCGGCCGCGAACCGGAATCGCAGCGGGAGGTCTACACCGAGTCGTACTACTCCCTCTACCACTACAACTGGGCGCCCCTGCGCTCGATCCGCACGCGGTCGGAGAAATTCATCGAAACGACGAACCAGGAGCTCTATCTGCTGCAGGAGGACGAGGACGAAGCAAGCAACGTCGTGCGCGAGAACCGCGATCTGGCGCGATCCCTGCGCGACCGGCTCCTCGACTACTCCCGCGGTCTCACGCCATCGGGCGACCGGACAGTCCGGCAGCCGGACCTCGATACCGAGACGCTGGCGCAACTGCGCGCGCTGGGCTACCTGGCGGGCCGCGCCAGCTCCAGAGTCGACGACAACGACGGCGCCCCGCGAACGGATCCGAAGGAGAGGATCGCCGTCCACCGGGCGATCATGGAGGCGCAGAGCCTGATCGGGCGCGGCGACGAGGAGGGGGCCGAGGAGTACCTGCGCGCGGCGCTGGCTCTGGACGACAACATCGTCGACGCGAACCAGATGCTCGGCGGCATCATCGGACGCCAGGCCGACATCGCTTCGCGCCAAGGGGAACCCACCGAAGCCAGAGAACTCGAGCAACAGGCGCTCGAGCTCTACCAGCGGGCCCTCGCCCTGAACCCTGAGCACCAGGCCTCGCTGCTCGGACTGGCAACCAGCTACTGGCGTCTCGGCCGCCTCGAGGAAGCCCTGGTCGGCTTCCATCGCCTGCAGGAGCTGGCGCCCTACGAGTCGAACGCCGCAATCGCCATGAGCGACATCTATGCCGATCTCGACCGCCTCCCCGATGCGCTGCGAGTCGTGGAAGCGGCTGCCGCGAACGAACTGGCCCCGGCGTGGATCCACAACCAGCACGGCGAACTCCTGGCGATCCTGGGACGGAGCCGGGAGTCGGCGGTCCACTTCCAGAAGGCCATCGCCAAGAACCCCGAGATCGGTCAGGCCAACTTCAACCTGGGGCTCACCCACGAAGAGGCCTCACGCATCGAAGACGCGGTCGCTGCTTACGAGGATGCGATCAAGCACGCTCCCTACCACTTCCGGGCCCAGTTCAACCTGGGACGCCTCTACGGCGAACTCGACCGGCCGGAGGAACACCTGGAGATGTGGCGTACGGCGATCCGGTCGAACCCGGAGTTCGTCCTCGGCTACTACCACCTCGCCAAGCTCCACATGGACCGTGGCGACGACCTGGACCGCGCCGAGGCGCTGGCGCGAGAAGGTCTGCGTCTCGATCCGGATGGCGCCTTCGGTCCGTTCGGCTACTTCGTTCTCGCCGACATCCTCAACCGGCAGGGCCGCCTGGGCGAGGCGAGGGAAGCCGTCGATAACGGACGGCGCCTGCAGGCCCGCCGCTAGGCCGGCTGCTAGGCCGGAAGCTCACCCACCAGCTCGAACCAGATCTGCACCTTGCCCTGGTGGACGAGGTACATCGCGGTGATGTTCGTGTCTGCGGGGCCGTCCGCGGTGGTGAAGGTCTCCTCGCGCTCGTGGATCACGAGGTGTCCCAGCACCCGCTCGCGGGTGATCGTCAGGTGGGGATCGGTCAATCCCCCCATCAACTGCGTCATCGCTTCGGTGATCACCGCGCCGCCCTCCGAGTGTGACCGGGCGTACGGGCCTTCCGCAGCGTGGGTGATGAACCGGGCGTCGTCGGCGAGCAGCCCCGAGAACGCGTCCCAGTCCGATGTCTCGAGCGCTTTGACGAAGTCGCGGGCCGTCTGCCGATGCGCAACTTCTGCCTCCGTCAGACCGGCGTCGTCACCGGCAGAGGCGGTCTCTTCCGCCGCCCCACCGGTTTCCTCCTCCATCGCGGCGGCTTCCTCCTCCGCCGGAGCGCAAGCTGCGGCGACGATTCCGAGGGAGGCGGCGGCCAGCAGAGTGCGGCGATCGAGGGGTAGTGGCGTCTCGGGCTTGGTCTTCATGTCAGGAACCCACCTTTCCAGAAGTTGTTCAGTCTCGTTCCATCTCCGCCGCGCAGACTCCTTAGAAGTCGATGCCCACGCGTACCGCCATCCGTCGCGGCAGGAAGTACTGCGACGGTACCAGTTCCGCCGGATAGCGGCCGTAGCTTCCCCAGTAGTAGTGGCCGTCGTCGTCCAGGAGGTTCAACACCTGCAGGTCGACCTTGAACCCGACCCGATCGCCGAACGAGAACCGGCGCGAGAGCCCAAGATCGATGGTCTTGACGTCGGGCATCCGGCGCTTGCCGGTCATCCGCTCCAGCGGAACCGTGACGTTCCCCTGGTTCAGTCGCTCCCGCGCCAGGTAGCGATACGGTCGGCCGTCCTCGTAGTTCAGGATGGTGACCAACCTGAGGTCCCAGGGCAGGTCGAAGGTCGCCTGGGTCCTGAACGTCCACGGCCGGTCGCTCTGGCCCAGACCGCCCCCATAGAGATGATGGTTCGGATCGGAGCCCGCCTGACCGATGTAGAACGCGGTGTTCTGGTTCTGGCTGAGTGTGTTGGACTGATGTCCCTTCGACTCCGACCAGCCGAGCGACGAGTTCAACGACCAGCGCCCGGTGTGGCGCTTGGCGAAAGTGAGGAAGGCGCCCTTGTACTCCTGCCCGTACTTCGTCCCCGGTGGAGCGTGCGCCGCATTTCCGGGCCGGTTGCCCTTCTGGAGCGTAGGCTGAACGATCATGTTCTTCAGCATGATCGTCTCGCCCGTCAGGGGGTTGACGTACGGCATGTCCTCGTACTCGCCGTCGTCGGCGATCTGCCAGCCGATCAGGTCCGTCGTCTCGTGCGTGATGAGTTGAAGACCGACGACGTACTCCCCAAGCTGCTGTTCGTAGCCGACCGCGAACTGATCCGTCTGCGGTCGTTTCAGATCCTTCCTCGGTAGCCCGAACGTGCCATCCCCCAACTCGCGGAAGTAGGTGAACGGACCGTGCCGGTTCGGGCTGGAGCCGAACCGGGCGACCGGGCGGTCGGGGTGCGGTTGCTGCCAGTTGGAGACGACGTTCGTCTCGTGGTACCTGCCGGCGGATGCCCGGAGGACGGCCTGCCTGTCGCCGTCGCCGATCCGGTAGGCGATCCCAAGTCTCGGGTCGACGCTCGAGTAGTCGACGACATCCGGGTATCGAGGCTGGAACTCACCGGTCAAGACACCGCAGTTCAGCTTGTCGCAGAGGTAGGACTCCAGGATCGGATAGGGCGGAATCTCGCCCCCGTCCGAGTCGGTCCGTATGCCGAGGTTCAGGGTCAAACGGTCGTTGACGCGCCAGGAATCGTCCACGTAGAGCCCGAAAGCCTCCGTGTTCGCCCCGTAGTAGTGCTCCTTGCGCGAGTAGACGTAGTAGTTGGCCCCGTACTTGTAGTAGTACTTGCCGCCGAAGCCGGGATAGACGGCCGCCGCCCTCTCGCCGGTGCTGCTGTACTGGAATCCGAACTTGAACTCGTGGCTGCCGCCGAGATCCTCGGCGAAGTGCGTCACCTTGGCGTGACCGCGGTTCCACCACACGGGGTACATGTAGGGGTACGTCTTGCCGCCGCTGAGCGTCTGGGGACTCGTGTTGTAGTCGATGAAGGGCGGCTCCAGGCTGCCGGTCGCCGAAACGTTGCGGTTCTTGTTGATGATGTCGGACCAGTTCACCTCGAAGATCGTGTTGCCGCCGAGCACCCCCTGGTAGCCGAAGCGGGAGTACGGGACCACCGAGTACTCGGTGCCGACCGCTGCCGGATTCGTGATCACGCGACTGCTGTTGCCGTACGAGCGCGCGTACTCCTCGAACTGGTAGGCGCCCGTCAGCGTGTGCGAAGGGTTGATCGACCAGTCCAGCTTCAGGTTGTAGTGGTCGAAGGTGCTGACCGGGATGTTGATGCTCGGAGTCGCCCCCGGCTCGAGCAACAGATCCTCCTTCAACCCGACCGCGGCGAAGAAGTACAGCTTGTCCTTCTTGATCGGGCCGCCCGCCGACATGGCCCAACTGTTGTACGTATCTCTCACGAAACCGCGCTCGACCGCAAGCGCATCCTCCACTTCGGGACCCGTGGAGGTCAACCCGTCGAACTCGCCGGTGTAGCCCACCCGCCCCTGCAAGGTGTTCGTTCCCGACTTGGTGACCACATTGACCGCGGCGCCCGTCATGTTTCCGTACTCGGCCGGAGCGCCGACGCCGAGCACCTGCACCTCGGCGATCGTGTCCGGGTCGGCCCACCCGCCCCAGATGTTGCCGGTATCCGGGAAGTTGATGCTCAGTCCGTCGACGTTCCAGGCCACCGACCCCTCGTCCCGTCCGTAAGCGGAGACGAACCCCGAATACACGCCGACCGACCCGATGCGACCGATGGCGCTGACTCCGGGGGCCATCAAGGCGAGTTCCTGGAAGTTGCGCTGCGTCGTCGGCTTGGCGTCGATCAGTTCGGCCTGGAAGCTGCTGCTGGCCGAGGAACTCGTCACGTCGAGGATGGGCGCCTCCGAGGTCACCGTGATCGCCTCTGCGACCCCTTCGACCCGCATCGAGAAGTCCACGACGGCAACGCCGGAGATCGAGACACGGACACCTTCCACCGACTCCGTCTCCAGCCCCTAGAGTGTCGCAGTCAACGTCACCAGGCCAGGCGGAAGCCCGGCAACCAGGTACTCGCCATTGACCCCGGACACCGATGTCCGCTCGCCGCGCACGATGTCGCCGGTGACCTGCACGAGCACTCCGGGCAGCGGTTCTCCGTCCGCCGAGCGGACCGTGCCGCGTACGGTGCCGACGTTCTGGGCGTAGGCCGCCGTCGACACCAGGAGCACAAGAAGAGCAAGCGCGACGAGGCCCGTGGTCTTGAAACCATGATGTGCCTTCATCCCGACCTCCTTGCTGTAGTTGTACTTGACTGACAATCACGATTACGAAGCCACATTGGCAAGTCAAGGGCTTTTTCTTAGAGGATCTGAGCAAATCTGAGACGCCCAACTCTGCCTTGACTTCCCATACGTTCTCCGGCACAGTGAATCCACCGATACACAGTCGAGAAGGCGGCCCCGACGGCGTCGGCGGGCGCCTTACAGGAGGACGACAACATGGGTTTAGCGCGACTTCTCGCATGGGGGTCCGTAACGATGACGCTCCTTGCCGCCTCAGCCGCAGCCGCCGACTCGCACGAGCCGGCAAACCCCGCCTGCGAGGCCGCTCACCACCTGGTCGGCGAATGGGAGGTCCACACTGGCGACGGCACGCTCATGGCCGAAGTTGTCTGGGAGCTGGGGCCCGAGGGCTGCTATCTCGTCGAAGAGTGGATGACCCGCATGGAGGGTATACGGGACTTCTTCTGTGTGCTCGTCTACAGCGACACTCGCGACAACTGGAGCTATCTCTCCGCCTCGGGGAAGCCGGGTGGACAACGGATGCGCTTCGAGAACGGGAACATGGTGGAGAACGAGTTCCGCTTTGAGACGGCCGATCTGGACGAAGGGACCATGGGCCACTTCAGCTTCTTTACGCTGCCCGACGGCCGGCTGCGCGAACTCTCCGTGCTCTCCACCGACAACGGTGGGACGTGGGAGACCGAGTACGAGCTGTTCTGGACCCGAAAGGAATAGATCATGAAGAGGACGATTTCGCCGCTGGCGCTCGCCGCCTTGATCGGGTTCGCCGGAGTTCCGGCTTCAGCGCAGATCGATCCGGCTTCGCTACCGGAACCGCTCACCACCGCGGTGCTACCGGACAAACCGGACGGCGCCCACTGGGTGTGGATCGCGGCCTTCCCCAACTACGCGCACGCGGACCTGATCGACGCCGACAGCGGCACGCTCCTCGGCACGATCGAACTCGGCTACCAGGGCCTCCTGCCCCAGATCCCCCGGTCGGGCGACGAGATCTACAACCATGCCGTGTACCTCACGCGCGGCTACCACGGCGACCTCGTCGAAGTGGTCGAGATTTTCGATGCCAAGACGCTCGAGATCAAAGGGGAAATACCGATCGAACCGCCGAAGGCGATGCGGGGTCTGGCGAGCATCAACCTCACCACCCTGACGGACGACGATCGCTTCCTCATCCAGTCGTTCTTCACACCCGCCCTGAGCTTCGGGGTGGTCGACCTGGAGAAGCGCAAGTACGTCGGCGAGATCGAGACCGGCGGTTGCGCGCACACGATGGCGGCCGGCCCGCGTCGTTTCCTGTCGCTGTGCGGCGACGGCGCCGTGCTGGCGGTCGACCTGGATGACAACGGCGCCGAGAGCGCGAGAACAAGCCACCCCGGTTTCTTCGACGCGGAAGGGGATCCCCTCCATCCCACGGGCGCGAGGTCAGGGGACGTGTGGTACTTCGCCTCCGTGCGCGGGGTGATGCACGCCGTCGACACGAGCGGCGGCGAGATCCGGTTCCAGGAACCGTGGAACTTCAGTGAGCAGGACGACGCGGGGGTCTGGGTGCCCGCGGCGCCAAACCAGCACATGGCGGCCCACGACGCGTCCGGCCGCCTCTTCATGCTGATGTCCGTGGTGCCCGACCTCGAGCGGAAGCCGGGCGGCTTCGACTTCCACCGCGGCTTCGGCTTCGAGGTCTGGGTGTTCGACATCGAGAGCCGTGAACGACTTGCCCGCTACAAGATGGATCGCGGCGCGGCAGCGATCGCGGTTAGCCAGGACGACGCGCCACTCCTCTATGCGACGACCTATAGCGACGTCGACATCTACGACGCGAACACGGGAGAGGTGACGCGCGCGCTGTCCGCCGATCAGGAGGTCAGAGGCACCATCGTCATGATTCAACCTTGGGATTGAGTCCTCGATGAGCCTCGGCATCGACCCGGTCGTTCAACTCGGCGTGCGCGTCCTGCTCACGTTGCTGTTTCTCGGCACCGCCGTGCACAAACTGCGCGACCTCCGGGCAACTTCGGCGATCACGTCCCGCTACCTGGAGAGCTTCGGCCTTCCCAGTTGGTCCATGCTTGCGGGCATGGTGACGGCCGGGCTCATCGCAACGGAGCTTCTGGCCGCGGGCCTGTGCGCCCTCTACCCATCGGGGCCGGCGGCCGCCGCAGTGATCGTCACGCTGCTCGGTCTCTACGCGCTCGGCATGAGTGTGAGCATCCTCCGCGGCATCGCGCCGGAGGACTGCGGCTGCTCCTGGGCCGGCGCCAGCGGGCAACCCGCCGGTTGGGCCCTGGTATGGCGGAATCTGGTGCTCATCGCCGTAGCGCTCCTGCTGGCGCCGGCGGCGACTGCGCGACCGCTCGAGTTCGCGGACTACGCCGGCGCCTTCTCGGTCGGCATCTTCGCCATCGCCATGTACGCTACGACGGACGTGCTCATCGCGAACCACGGCCTCCTCCGGGAGCAAACGTCTTGACGACCACCGTCGCCATCCTGCTCGCGATCCAGGGCTGCGCGATTCTGTGTCTCGCCGTGGTGAGCTTCGCGCTCGCACGCCAGGTCGGCGTGCTGCATCAACGGCTGGGCCCGGTCGGCGCCCTGGCGCTCAGCAAGCGAGTGCATGTGGGAGAAAAGTCGCCCGAGTTCCGGCTCGACACCCTCGACGGCGAAGCAGTCGTTGTCGGTGCGCCCGATCCCGACGGCAAGAGCACCCTGATCACTTTCCTGACGCCCAACTGCCCCGTATGCGCCCAACTCCTTCCGGCGCTGCGCTCCGTCGCCCGGGCGGAGTCGAGTTGGCTTCGGCTCGTCTTCGCGAGTGACGGCGAGCCCGGACAGCATGCGAAGTTCCGAACCAAGAACGGGCTCGACGGTTTCACGTACGTGCTCTCGCCGGAACTCGGCATGACCTACGAAATCGGGAAGCTCCCCTACGGGGTGCTGATCGACGAGCAAGGCGTCATCGCCGCCCAGGGGCTCACCAACAGCAGGGAGCACGTGGAGAGCCTTTTCGAGGCGAAGCGGCTGGGTGTCAGTTCCATTCAGGAGTTTCTCGAGCGCCAGGACGAAAGCCCGGCGCTGATCGCAGGGGGATCACAACAACCATCGTGAGGTTTGCCATGAACTGGTTCGACAACATCTCGATTCGCGCGGCCGCCCGTCTGGCGGACAACACCTCCCGGAGGTCGGTACTGGGTTCACTGGGTAGCGCCATCGCCGGCGGCGTGCTGCTGCCGCTGCTGCCGGTGGACCGCGTTTTCGCGCAGGAGTCCGCAGAGGGCGCGGCGGCGGACCCGAATCAGGATCCCGCGCAGTGTGACTACTGGGCGTACTGCTCGGTCGATGGTTGGCTGTGCGGGTGCTGCGGCGGTTCGACGAACTCGTGTCCGCCGGGGTCGAAGGCGGCGCCCGTCACCTGGACCGGTACCTGCCTGAATCCGGCGGACGGCAAGAGTTACGTCGTCGCCTACCACGACTGTTGCGGCGCCTTCCCCTGTCAACGGTGCTACTGCAACACGAATGAGGGCGACACCGCGCGCTACCAGCCGCAGCGTTCAAACTCCGTCCTCTGGTGCGGAAACGGCGGCGCTCCGTTCGGCTACCACTGCACCATGTCGCGCATTCTGGCTGTCGCCGAATAGCACGACCGAACTCGTGGATTCCGAGGTACACCGCGAAGTGCGTCGCGTCGTCGTTCTGCTCACGCTCGGTATCGTGTGCGCGGGTGCGGCCGCAGCCGGGGCCGAGGCCGCGGCCGACAAGGCGGAGACCTACCGTCTCGCCCACCTCGACTACATGCTGCACTGCCAGGGCTGCCACATGGCCGACGGTTCCGGCGTGGAGGGCACGGTTCCTCCGTTGCCCGGCGAGGTGGGTAAATTCATCTCCAGCCCGGAGTGGCGCGACTATCTCGTTCAGGTGCCCGGCGCCTCCCAGGCTTTCATCGACGACGCGGCTCTGGCCAGATTGATGAACTGGATCGTCAGGCGCTTCGATCCCGAGCACGCAAAGGACCTGAAGCCTTACGAGGCAGCCGAAGTGGGGCGACTGCGCCGTCAACCGGTAACCAACCCGACCGCAGTGCGCCGGCGGATCATCGCCGAGGTACAGCGCTCGTCCGCCGAGGAGTAGCTGGAGAGGCCGCTACCTGCGCACCCGGGGTCCTTCCGGCACGACTTCCTCGAAGCGCTTGATCCTGCGGGCCTCATCGTGCCGCCCCAATTGCTCGAGGGTCTGGGCGAGTTCGAACAGGAGGACATCCTCCGGCAGGCTGCTCTCTCCGCTCTCCACCAGGCTCTCCAGCCTGCCTGCCAGCTCTTCGAGCCGGCCCTGCTCGCGGTCCAAGTGGATCAGGTTCATCTCGGCGCCCGCCGCGAGATCGCCCGGGCCGCCCTCGGCCAGCCTCTGCCAAAGCGCACGCGCCTCCGCAGACCTGCCGTTCGCGGCCTCCAGCTCGGCGAGGTGGCCGTGTGCGGCCCACGCCGCCGAGCTGCCGCGATAGTCCACGATCAGCCGTTCGAGGCGGCGCTCAGTCTCGCCAAGCCGGCCCGGTACCCTGCTCGTCAACAGGGCGTCGTCCAGAGCGGTCTGCGCTCGACCGTCACGGACAACGCGGTTGGCCAGCACTCCCGCTGCGGCGACCACCGCCAGCACCAGGATCACGCTCCCGGCCCGCCAACGACGCCGGCGCGCTCTCGATCGCATCGTTCTCCTCTAGGACCCAAGGAATCCACGAAGACTATAGCTCCCGGCCGACGAGCTGCCGCGTAAACTCCTGGCATGGAACAAGCCCTGTTTCCTGTGCGTCAGCGCGGCGCGGACGCCGCGACTCGACTCCTCGCATGACCGCGGGAGATCCCACATGACCGACACCGGGAAAGGCCGGCGGCTGCCGCCAACCTGGTGGCTGCCGGCGTCCTTCACTCTCCTGCTGCTCGCGCTCTCACTGCTGCCACAGTTCAGGGGCAGCTCCGAACTGAGCTGGTCGGTCTGGAGCGCTTGCGCGGCTCTGGTCCTCCTGCAAGCTCGCCTCCTGGCGGGTTCCGGTCAGGACGGCCGCGAACTCAAGCTGAAGGTCTCCCTCATCCCCTCGCACTACGTGCAGGCCTTCGTTCAGACCTGCATCTACGTCTACTGGGGCCTGTACTGGGACCAGATGAGCAACCAGGCGGCACTCATCCTCGCGCAGATCGTCTTTGCCTACGCCTTCGACATGCTCGTGAGCTGGTCGAGACGGAACACCTGGTACCTGGGCTTCGGGCAGTTTCCGATCATTCTGAGCACGAACTTCTTCCTCTGCTTCAAGGAAGAGTGGTTCTACCTGCAGTTCTCGATGATCGCCGTCGGCATCCTCGGCAAGGAGTTCTTCCGGTGGAACCGGGACGGCCGAAAGAGGCACATCTTCAATCCCTCGGGCTTCGCTCTGTCGGTCTTCTCGCTCGGCCTGATCCTCTCCGGGACGACGGACCTCACCTGGGGCGCCCAGATCGCGACCACCCTGGCCAACGCGCCCCACATGTATGTCGCGATCTTCATCGCCGGTCTGGTCGTCCAGTTCTTCTTCTCGGTGACGATCGTGACGCTGTTCGCAGCCGCCGCCCTGGTGGCGGCGAACCTCGTCTACTCCAGCTTCACCGGCGTCCACTTCTTCGTCGACGCGAGCATTCCGATCGCCGTCTTCCTCGGTCTTCACCTCCTCGTCACCGATCCTTCGACGTCTCCCCGCAGCAGGCTGGGAAGCGCGGTGTTCGGAGCGCTCTACGGACTCAGCGCCTTCGGTCTGTTCGAGTTCCTCCGCCAGATCGACGTCCCGCTGTTCTACGACAAGCTCCTCTTCGTGCCGGTGCTCAACCTCTGCGTGCCGCTGCTCGACCGGCTGGGGAAGTCGCGCCGCGTGGAGAGTCTGCGCCTCTCGGTGCTGCTTCAGGCGACGAAGCCACGCCGGGTGAACTACGCCTTCATGGCCGTCTGGATCGGGCTCTTCGGGTGGATGCTGGCGTCCAACTTCGTCGGCCGCACACACGAGGGCGAAGACTTCAAGTACTGGCAGACCGCCTGCGACGAGGGCAAGCGGTTCGCCTGCGAGAACCTGGTCACGAAACTGGAACTCGCGTGCGACAACGGCGGTGGCGAAGAGTGCAACCAGTTGGGCGTGCTGTTCAACCGGGGAGAGGTGGTGCCGCTCGACCCTCTGGAGGGCGTCTCCTACTTCGACCAGGCGTGTCGCAGCGGTTTCCACAAGGGTTGCCAGAACGTCGCCATCCAGGCGTTCTTCGACGGCAACGTGACGATGGCGTCTGCCGGGGTGTCCGATGCGATCGGGAGACTCCCCGGTGGATGCGACGAAGGCGACAGCATGAGCTGCTTCCTGCTGGGCTATGCCCACGTGCACGGGCACGGCGTGCCGAAGAACATCGGTCTGGCCCAGGAACTCCTCTCCACGGCCTGCAACCTGGGCGAAGCCGCGGCCTGCTCGGAACTGGAGAAAGGACTGGGAACCCTCTTTCACCCGCCCGGCAACACACCGGACCGCCCGTAGTGGACAACGGCCCCGGGCGTCGCAACCCGGGGATCGTTGACGCCCATTTCGTCGAGCAGCTCCTGGAAACGTGCCTCGCCGCGCAGGTTGTCGAACGCGGGATGCACCTTTGTCCACATAACGGCGCCAAGCTTCGCCTTCAGGGCATCTTCCAGCCACAGCAGAGCAGCTTCTCTCTCGTCGAGCCAGGAGTAGAGAAGAGCCAGGGAGAAGGGGCGGTTCTCCCCGGCCTCCGACCGCTTCAGCAACTGATCCGCTAGCCAGCGCAGTGCTCCCGGTTCGCCCTCCTCCGCGTAGATGCTCCCGATCGCCTCCGCGTCCTCCACTCGACCGGTATTTCGCAGGTGGACTTGACGCTCATGGATCGCCTCGTCCGGCCGGCCCATCGCGCTGTAGCAGGCCGATAGCAGCGCGCTCACGATCGGATAGTCCGTCGCCAGAGCGAGCGTGTGACGAGCCTGCACGACCGCCTCTTCGTAGCGCCGCGCGTAGTAGAGGACCAGGCAAAGACCCTGACTGAACGTCGGCGACAGAGGATCCAACTCCGCGGCGATCCTGATTTCCCGCTCCGCCTCCTCAAGACGACCAACCGGGGCCAGCATGTGGTTCCCGTACGAGTAGTGGGCGGTGGAGTTGCCCGGGTCGAGTCGCAGAGCCCGCAGGTACGCCCGTTGCGCTGCCGCCCAGTCCCATCGAAAAGTGGCGCTCAGAACACCCAACGCCCGGTACGCGAGCGCACTCGAGTCGTCGAGTTCCAGTGCCTGGCGCACCGCCTCCTCCGCCTTGGCCACCGTCTCGGGCACGGGCCGGAAGCCGTAGACAGCTCGATACGCGTAGCACACTGCGAGCAGAGCGTGACCACGCGCGAAACCGGGCTGCAACTTGAGCGCCCGGTCAAGAAACCGGATCGCCTGTTCCATCCCCTGTTCCGTCTGGTGGTTCAGGCTGTACCGCGCCTCCAGGTAGAGGCGATAGACATCCTGGTCGTCCGTGGTTCGTGACACGACGGGACCGGTGTGTGGATCCAGCAGTTTCGTACGTACGTGGTCGACAATCGCTCGCGCGATGTGCTCCTGGATCTCGAAGACGTCACCCAGTTTCCGATCGTAGTGCTCGGACCAGAGCTGCGTTCCGTCCGAGGTCCGGGTCAGACGCGCCGAGATCCGCAGTTGATCGCCCGCCCTGCGCACGCTGCCCTCGAGGATCGTCGATACGCCCAGTCTCTCGCCGACCGCGGATGCGCCCAGTTCTCTCAGCCGGCGGTTGAAGGAAGAAGTCCGGCCAACGACCCGCAGGCCCTCGACACCCGCCAGGGCATCGATGAGCTCCTCGGCCATCCCCTGACAGAAGAAGTCCTGGTCCGAGTCAGAACTCAGGTTGGCGAAGGGCCGGACCGCGATAGATCCCTCGAGCGACGCCTCGACCGGAGCGGTGAACCGGTAGCCGCGGCCAGGAACAGTGACGACGTACTGGGTCTTCCTGGTCTGCCCCAGGACCTTCCGCAGCACGGAGACATTGTGGGTGAGGTTGCTCTCGTCGACCGCGCTTCTGTCCGGCCACACGATGGCCATCAGCTCCGCCTTGCTCAGGAAGCGGTCGCTGTTCTCGACCAGAGCCCGCAGCGTGTCGAAGACCTTTGGCCGAACCGGAACCGGCTGCCCGTTGCGAAGCAGCCGCCGCTGACCGAGATCCAGCACATACGGTCCGAAGGAGTAGGAACGGCGGTTGGGAGGCGAGGACATCGTCGGTCAGGCCGCAGGCGACGGGAGCAGTGCGGCGCACAGCCTACCGCGAGCGCGCGAACCCGGTTCGCTTCTCGGCACGAGCCTCGGGCGGGCAGCACCCATGCACTACCGTGGGCGACCCGCCGTGGCCATTCCTACGGCTCGTCGAAGATGCCCCTCGAGTCGAGCTCGAAGAAGGTGACGAGCCACTTGCCGTCGCGCTCGTCGACCAGCATGTCGACTCCGAAATCCATCGTGCCCCTGATCCACCGCACTCCGGTGATCTTGGCCGTAGCGCCCTCCCACTCGACCCTCATGTCCTCGCTCTTCGTCTCGGTGCCGGCAGTTGACCCGAGGTATTCACGGAAGACCGTCTTCGAGGCGCCGCTATCGGACCTGAAGTCCTCGCCCAGATAGGTCAGCATGAGGTCCATGTCTCCGGTCTCCAGGGTCTTCAACAGCTCACGAACAGCCATCTCTACAGCCTCGGTATCCCGCGTGCTGTCCGCGGCGCTGCTCTCCGCCTGAGGTTCCGTGGGCGTCGCGGGCTGGTCCCTTGCTTCCGTGACCCGCGCGACCGCCAGGTCGAAACCCGCGAGATGCTCCTCGTCCTTGACGTATACACGGGATCCGGAAAGCGCCAGGTGCGCCCAGGTCGAAGAAGTCGCCACTTCCCAGGAGGCCAACTCCTGGTAGGCAGACGGATCCGCGGCGATGACCTTGAGTTCGGCTTCATCCGTGAGCACCAGAAGGCGGTCGCCCACGGCGATCACTGACGCGTACGCCGCCCATCGTCCCGGGCTCTGCCAGACCAGCTCCCCGGTGGCGGGATCGAGACAGACGAAGGTGCCGGCCCTCTTGTTCGACCGGAAGTACAGATGGTCGCCGACCAGCACCGGCGAATCCATGTAGAGCTCGGCGTCCGTCGTCATCCATTCCTCGCTCACCGTCCAGGCGCCGTCCGCCTCGGCCGGCGGCTCGACTCGAATCCCCGCGGTACCCCACTGGTAGCCGGAGAGAATGAACATGCCGTCATACCGGACCGTGGTGGGTGTGTTCTGCTGGAATGCGGTCTCGAAGTCGAGCGACCACAGCGGATCGCCATCGGTGGCCCCGACTCCGAAGAAGGACACGTCGTCCATCGTCACGATCTGGCGAACACCCCCATGCGTGAACGCTACGGGCGAAGCGTACGCGGGCGGCCCGTCCACCCGCCACACTTCCTCTCCGGTCGCCTTGTCGTAGGCAACCAGGGCGCCCTGATCTCCCTGCTGCTGGTTGCCCGTGGTCCCAATCGGGACGACGAGCAGATTGCCCTCGACCAGCGGCGACGAGGCCGTGCCCCAGATCGGGTACGGCTCCTCGTAGAGGTCTTCGAAGGTCTTCTCCCAACGCACCGCGCCCGACGTTGCGTCAAGGGCCAGGAGGCGCTCTCGAATGCCGAAGCTGTAAACCGCATCGCCTTCGGCCAGCATGGTCGACTTCGGACCCGGGCCATACTGGATGGCCGCGGTTCTGGGCACGTAGGACGTCGCGTAGCTGTGCCGCCACAGTTCCTCGCCGGTCGCGGCCGAGAGGGCGAGCACGACTTCCTCTTCGCCTTGCCGCGCGTACACGAAGACGCGGTCACCAACGACGATCGGAGAGGACTGGCCTGCGCCCACCCGGACCTTCCAAAGCTGATGGAGCGCCGCGGGGAGCACCTCGGGAAGCTCGCCCCCAGTTGCTACGCCGTCGCGATTCGGCCCCCTCCACTGCGGCCAGTCGGAACCCTCTACGGCAGAAACGAAAGCCAGTGCGCCGAGAACGACGAGGGTTGGCGACCACCTTCCGATCGGCGGATTCGCTCCCTTCAGCTCGAGACGTCCAGATTCCAGTGCTCGGCGCATGACTCGCACCTCCTCCGTCGATTCCAAATCACCCTGCGCCGTCCAGCGCGTCGTTGCACAGCCTTGCATGGAACAAGCCATGTTTCCTGTGCGTCAGCGCGGGGCGGACGCCGCGACTCGACTCCTAGAAGTCGAGTGACATACGCATTTCCATGGGTATTCCGTGCTGGAGTGGGACCGGCGCAACCGTTTCGGTCAGACACTCCATCCCCAAGGAGTAGTAGAAGCCGACCGCGGGAGTATCCGAGAGGACGTCGAGGTGCAGACCGCGCAGACCAGCGCTCTTCGCGCCGTCGAGCGCCCTCTGCATCAACTGCTTGCCGATCCCCTGGCCGCGTCGCGACTCCTGAACGGCGAGCGCGTGAACGTAGTAGACAGCCGACGGAATCGCGACATTCAGGTAGCTGCACAGATAGGCGGCCCGGCCGATCTCGCCTAGCTTCTCATGCGAGACCCGACCCGACTCGATCAGCGGCGCCCACAGGGGCGGCAGCGTCTTCTTGCGCTGGGCGAACTCCGGACCGCGGAAGCCGATCTCGATGGCGATGAGTTCGTCTCCTTCCACCGCAATCGTGGTGCAGTCATACGAAAAAAGCGTGCCCGGTGTGCCCCACGAGGCTTTGACGATCTCGTCGTAGTACTCCCGGCCCCCGAACTGGTAGTCGTATGTCGTAGGCCCGCTAGCCCAGACCAGGTCGGCGACTTCGTCGGCCCATTTCTTGGAGTGAGTCTCGGTTGCCTGAATGATCTCCATCGCTGCGCTCCCTTCCCAGGTTGTCAGGTCTCAAGTGTCTCCCGATAGTCTAGGCGGAGCCAATGCACTACCGGCTGATGACGATGGCCGATATCGGCCGCGCCCCGATCGACTGCCAGGGCGCCGAGGAGGAAGTGCGCACCCGCATCGCGGACCTCGGCGCGAGCGCGATCCTCGCCTTCGACGGCGAGCAGCACGTGGGCCAGCTCCAGTTCCGCCGCTACGATCCGTCACTGCGCTCCCCGAGCGGCATCATGGATCCGCTGTACTGGGGCGACTTTGGCCACGCGAACGCCCCGTCCCTGCCATCGCGGACGCTGAACCTGTTCTGCTACCACGTTGGCCAGTTGGAAAGCGGTGACGCTCGCGATCCCCGCTACCACGGTCGCGGCATCGGTATCGCCCTGCTCAAGGAGTTCCTGCGCTGGGCCGACGCCGCAGGGGTCGAGGCGGCCGTGGCCAAGGCCGTGCCGCCCTTCAGGCCCCTGGGAGTGTTCATGGGCGGCCACCCCGCCTCGATCTACGAGCAACATGGCTTCGAAACCGCGGCCCGCTGGTGCGACCGTGACCTGCGCGACCGGCTTCCCGACGTCCTGGCCGGGGAGCACGGCGACAAACTCGGTAAGGCTCTGCGCTGCCTTTGCGATCAGGGGCTCACTCTCGACGCGCTGGCCGAAGTGGCGATGGTCGTGCGACGCCGACCGTAGACGATCCGCCGACCTTGGGCGACTGGCGCCCATCCCTACTCCTGACCATGGATGCGCCTGGAGTCGAAGTCCATGAAGGTGACGAGCCACTTTCCGTCGCGCTGGTCCACCAGCATCTCCAGTCCGAAGTCCAGCCCGTTCGTAACCCACCGCACGCCGGTGACCCTGGCCGTCTCACCCTGCCATTCGACCTTCATGTCCTCGCTCTTCGTTTCAGTGCCGGCAGTTGACCCGAGGTACTGACTGAAGACAGCCTTGTCGGCGCCGCTGTAGGACCTGAAGTCCTCACCCAGATAGGTCCACATGAGGTCCATGTCTCCGGCGGCCATGGCCTTCAGCATCTGACGGACCGCCACCTGCACCGCCTCCGTATCCTGCGCGCCGCCGGCGCCGCCCTTCTCCGCCCGGGCGACGGCGGTCCCGGCAGGTCGGTCCTCTGCTTCCGTGACCTGGACGGCCAGGTCAAAGCCTGCGAGATGCTCCTCGTCCTTCACGTACACCCGCGATCCGGAAAGCGCGAGGTGCGACCAGGTCGTACTGTCGGCCACCTCCCAGGAGGCCAACTCCTGGTAGCCAGACGGATCCGCCGCGATCACCTTGAGTTCCGCTTCGTCGGTGAGCACGAGCAGGCGCTTCCCCACCGCGATCACCGAGGCGTACGCCGCCCATCGCCCTGGGCCCTGCCACACGAGTTCCCCGGTAGCGGGATCGAGGCAGACGAACGTGCCGGCCCGCTTGTTCGACCGGAAGTACAGATGGTCGCCGACCAGCACCGGCGAATCCATGTAGAACTCCGCGTCCGTCGTCTTCCACACCTCGCTGACCTGCCAGGGCCCACCGTGCCCGCCCTTCGGCGGCGCCACCCGGATTCCCGCGGTCCCCCACTGGTAGCCCGAGAGAATGAACATGCCGTCGTAGCGGATCGTGGTCGGCGTGTTCTGCTGGAACGCGGTTTCAAAACCCAGCGACCACAGCGGATCGCCATCCGTCGCTCCGACTCCGAAGAAGGACACGTCGTCCATCGTCACGATCTGGCGAACCCCTTCATGGGTGAACGCCATGGGCGACGCATACGCGGGCGGCCCGTCCAGCCGCCACACTTCCTCTCCGGTCGCCTTGTCGTAGGCAATCAGGGCGCCCTGATCTTCCCGCTCCTCGGAGCCCGTGATGCCAACCGGCACGATGAGCAGATTGCCCTCGACCAGCGGCGACGAGGCCGTGCCCCAGATCGGGTACGGCTCACCGTAGGCGTCTTCGAAGGTCTTTTCCCAACGCACGGCACCCGAGTCGGCGTCCATGGCCAGGAGGCGTTCCCGGATGCCGAAGCTGTAGACCGAACCGCCTTCAGCCAGCATGGTCGACTTCGGACCCGGGCCATACTGGATGGCCGCGGTTCTGGGCTCATAGGACACAGAGTAGCCATGCCGCCAGAGTTCCTCGCCGGTCACCGCCGACAGGGCGAGCACCACTTCCTCTTCGCCCTGCCGCGCGAGGACGAAAACGCGGTCGCCGACAACGATGGGAGAGGACTGGCCCCCTCCCACGCGGACCTTCCAAAGCTGATGGAGAGCCGCGGGAAGCACAGCCGGCAACTCGGCGCCGGGTGCTATGCCGTCGCGATTCGGCCCCCGCCACTGCGGCCAGTCGGAGCCCTGTGCGGCAGAAGCGAAAGCCAACGTGCCGAGGAGGAGCAATGTCGGCGCCCATCTCCAGTTCGGCGGACCTGATGCTCTCTTCATCCCGATACGTTCTCCCAGTCCCTCCTCGTGAGTCAAGGGCCTTTTGTTAGCGGACCTGAACAAATGTTTGCGCGCCAAACGGCGGCGCCCACCCTTCCAACAGCGGCCACGGCGCTCTTCCTGTTCGCATTCTTCGCGCCTTCTGAGACGCTCCCAGTCAAGAACTGCTAAAGTACGCGCTTCCCGCGCCCCGGACGATTCGCCGGCCGGCGCCCGAGACCGAAGACCGCCAGCATCAGCAACGCGAGGGAAGACCGCAGATATGGCCACCAAGGCATCAGTCGCCAAGAACGAGCGCCGCAAGAAGATCGTCGAGAGGTACCGTGAGCGCCGGGCCGAGTTGCGCTCCCTGGTCAGGGATCAGCGCCTGCCCCCCGAGCAGCGCTTCGAAGCGCAGCTCCTGCTGAACAGGCTGCCGCGCGATGCCAGTCCCGTCCGCGTACGCAACCGCTGTGCGGTCACCGGCCGTCCGCGGGGCTACTACCGCAAGTTCGGCCTCTCGCGCATCGCGCTGCGCGACCTCGCCCTGCGCGGCGAGCTCCCCGGCGTGATCAAGGCGAGCTGGTAAGCGCCGCTAGCTGAGCGCCGCGGCCAGCTCGTCGAGCATGCGCTGCTCGTCCTTCGACACCGCGCCCAGCCCCAGAAAGCCGCCGGCGGCCTCCGCAACGGCCTGCGCGCGGCTCATGATGTCCTCGCGCACCGCGGCGGCATCCGCCTCGCCGAGTTCGGCAATCAGCGCCGCAGCGTAGCCCTTCCAGGCCTCGAGTAGCTCAACGCCAGGGCGCTGCTCGAGCCACGCCGAGAGCAGTCCGGCGGCGGCCGACCCCTCGGTCACCCCGGCTTCCTTCGCGGCGCGGAGGATGGCCTCGCGCTCACCGGCGTCCATCGCGTGATCGGCCCACGCCACCTCGATCAGGGGCGCCATACCTACAGCCACGAGCACCTCGCTATGCACGCCCGCGTCGAGCAGGGCGCCGAGCACTTCCCGATGCGCGATCCCCGAGGCCGCGGCCAGCTCATCGATCTGCTGTTCGCGCTCCTTCTTCGCACGCAGCCCCTCGATCAGCTCGCGATCCATGTTGAGGAAGAACGCCTCCTCGAGCGACTGTCCGCGCTCACTGAGAGAGTCCGTGGCCATCTTGCTCCTGCTTCCTCTGGTCTGATGCGAACGGGAGGTCCGAAGACGAACCGAGCCTTCGAGCGCGCGGGATCGTAGCACCCTCGGGCCGACAAGCCGGTGCTACGATCGGCCCCCTTCACACACAGGTTTCGTCGAGACGGAACTCACTGCTCAGGGAGACACCGCCCATGTTGAACCGCCGTGCAACGGGTCTCGCACTGGTCCTGCTCACCTATCTGTTTCTCGCTCTGCTGGTCGCTCCGGCCGCCGCCCAGAACGTCACCGTCTGCGCGCCGGCGTTCTTCCTGGACGCCCTCGCGGACCTGGGAGAAGAGCACGAGAATCTCCGCCTGGCCGGGGTCGACGAAGACCTGGACCCCAGCGACTGCGACGGCCTGATCGCCGGCTACCGCGGCATCGAGAACTTCCTCGTCGCCGACAGCAAGCTGCGTTGGATCCAGAGCAACTCGGCCGGCGTCGAGGGCTTCCTTGCGATCCCCGACCTGCGCGACAGCGACATCGTGCTGACCAACGCGAAGATCATCCAGGGCCCCGAAATCGCCGACCACGCTTTCGCCCTGCTGCTGAACTTCACCCGCAACATCAAGGCGTTCAACGCCCAGATGCCCGAGGGCTGGAACACGAACCGCGAACTGCCGATGATCGAGCTCAGGGGCAAGACGGCCCTGGTGATCGGCCTCGGCGGCATCGGCACCCAGATCGCACAGCGGGCCGCCGCATTCGGCATGACGGTGCTTGGGGTCGATCCGAAGGACATCCCGATTCACCGCGACGTGGCCTACGTCGGCAAACCGGACGAACTCGACGATCTGCTGCCCAGGGCCGACGTCGTCTTCTCCTCGGTGCCGCACACGCCCGCCACGGAAGGGATGATCGGCGCCCGCCAGTTCGAGCTGATGAAGCAGGACGTCTACTTCATCAACATCTCACGCGGCAAGATCGTCGACACGGACGCCCTGGTCGCGGCACTCGAGAGCGGCAAGGTCCGCGCCGCCGGCCTCGACGTCACCGATCCCGAGCCGCTGCCGACCGGCCACCCGCTGTGGACCATGTCGAACGTGACGATCACGCCTCACCTGGCAACCATCTCGGACCGGCTGGAAGAGCGGCGCATGCAGTTGCTGCGGGACAACGTCACCCGGTTCGCCACCGGCAGGCCGCTCCGCAACGTCATCGACAAGCAGGCCGGCTACTGAAGCTGGGGTTCCTCGTGGCGAAGGCGCCGCTGGGCACGTTACTCGCCCTCCTGCTCTGCGGCAGCGCCGCCGCGCAGCCGACGGCCGACCTCTCGGCGCGGCTTCTCGATCCGTTCGCCTTCCGCCACATCGGGCCGATCGGCAACCGGGTCTCGGCCGTAGCCGGAGTGCCTGGCGACAAGGGCGTCTTCTACGCCGGCGCCGCCTCCGGCGGCCTCTGGCGCACCCTCAACGGCGGCGTCTCATGGGCGCCGATCTTCGACCGCCAGGAAGCCCCTTCGATCGGCTCGATCGCTGTCGCCCCCTCCGACCCGAACGTGATCTGGGTCGGCACCGGCGAGAGCTTCATCCGCAGCAACATCTCGATCGGCAACGGCGTCTACCGCTCCACCGACCGCGGCGACAGCTTCGAACACCTCGGGCTCGACCGCACCGGCCGCATCGGTCGTATCGTCGTGCATCCCGACGACCCCGACACCGCCCTGATCGCGGCTCTCGGCCACGCCTACGGGCCACAGGAACAAGGCGAAGCGGGGCGCGGCGTGTTCCGCACCACCAACGGCGGCGCGACCTGGGAGCACGTCCTGTTCATCGACGCCAACACGGGCGCCATCGACGTCGCTTTCGCGCCGGACAACCCGCGGATCGTCTACGCCGCGACCTGGCAGATCGAGATCCGCACCTCCGGCCGCACCAGCGGCGGCCCCGGCAGCGGCCTCCAGCGTTCCCGCGACGGCGGCGCGACCTGGGCGCCCCTCGAAGGCGCAGGCCTGCCGGAGCCGCCCCTGGGCAAGATCGGGCTCGCGGTGTCGGCCGACGATCCGGACCGGGTCTACGCCCTGATCGAGACGAGCTCGAACCGCGACTTCGCCCCCTCCGACCCGTTCGCCGGCGTCCTCTGGCGCTCTGACGATCGCGGCGACTCGTGGCGTCTCGTCAGCCGCGACCTGAACCTGATCACCCGGCCCCTCTACTACACCCGCATGGCCGCCGCGCCCGACCGGGCCGACGAGATCACCTTCGTCGCCACCCGCCTGTCCGTGTCGCTCGACGGCGGCAGCACCGTGGCGAGCGAAGGCTTCGACCAGGCCGGCTGGGACCACCACGACATCTGGATCGACCCGCTCGACCCGGACCGCCGGATCGCCGGCCATGACGGCGGCGTCAGCATCACGAACGACCGCGGCCGCACCTGGTACCGCCCGCAGTTGCCGATCGCCCAGATGTACCACGTCTCGACCGACGACCGCGTGCCCTACTTCGTCTACAGCAACCGCCAGGACGGGCCGTCGATGCGCGGGCCGAGCCGGGTGCCCTACGGCGGCCGCACCCAGGGCATTCCGGTCGGCGAGTGGCACTCCGTCGGCGGCTGCGAGGTCGGCTTCTCGATGGTCGACCGCGCCGACCCGGACCTCGTCTGGACCGGCTGCTACGACGGCCAGCTCGAGCTCTACGACCTGCGCTCGGGCCAGGCCCGGGACGTCAGCGTCTGGCCCGTAGCGATCGAGAGCTCTCCCGCCTCCGCCCTCGAGTACCGCTTCCAGTGGACGGCGCCCTTCGCGACCTCGCCGCACGACGAGGCCGCGGTCTACGCCGGCAGCCAGTACGTCCACCGCAGCCGCGACCGGGGCCAGAGCTGGGAGCGCATCTCGCCCGACCTGACCACCGCCGACCCGGATCTCATGCGCCGCACCGGCGGCCTGACCCACGACGACGCCGGTCCGACGATCGCGCCGGTCGTGTTCGCGATCGCCGAGAGCCCCCTCGAACCGGGCCTGATCTGGGCCGGCACGAACGACGGCCAGGTCCAGTTGACCCGCGACGGCGGCGAGTCCTGGACCAACGTGACCGCCAACCTCCCCGACCTGCCGCCCCTGGGCACGGTCCGCAACATCGACCCCTCGCGATTCGACGCCGGCACCGCCTACGTCGCGATCGACCGGCACCAGGAGGGCGACACGACGCCGTACGTCTTCCGCACCAGCGACTACGGCGCCACCTGGACCGACCTCGCCGCCGACCTGCCCCGCGGCCCGCTCGGCAACGTCCACTGCATCCGCGAGGACCCGGAGCAGGCCGGGCTGCTGTTCCTGGGCGCCGAAAACGCCCTCTGGGTCTCCTTCGACGACGGCGCCGCGTGGCGGCGGCTCTCCCGACGAAGCGACGGCGGCGCGAACCTGCCGCCCGCGCCGATGGCCCAGCCCGACGTGCCGGCGACCGGCACGAATCCGCCCTACGGGCCACTGCTCCACTACTGGATTCCGGAGGCGCCCGGGGCCGCTGCGAGCGGCGAGCCCGAAGGCGACTCCGTGGCGCCCCGGGCGCGGATCCGGATCTTCGATGGCCGCGACGAACTGGTCCGCACCCTCGACGACCTGCCCGCGGCGCCCGGTGTCCACCGTGTGAGCTGGGATCTCCGCCACGAGCCGACCACCGAAGTCCGCCTGCGCACGAAGCCGGACGAACGACCGGACTGGCAGATGCCGGCGACGGGCTGGCGGCCACTGCCCGACGGCGGCCGGCTCTCGCTGCTCGCTGCGGCGGGGGTCTACCGGCTTGAACTCTCCCTGCCCGCAGACAGCGGCGAAGACGGCGAAGAGGGCGAAGAGGGCGAAGCCCTGTCGACGGCAGCGTTCGAAGTCCTGCTCGACCCCGACTCCACTGCATCCGCGGACGACCTGGCCGCGCAGAACGAACTGCTCTTCGCGATCCGCGACGCGATCGAGCGGGCCGCCTCGATCCTGAACGGCGCCGAGGACCTGCGGGTCCAGTTGACGGCTCTGCAGGAACGCCTCGAAGACGACGATGCGTACGAGGCCGCCGCGGGGCAGGCAGCAGCGCTCCGAGACCAACTCCGGCAGATCGAGGGCGCCTTCTTCGACCTGCGGCTGACCGGCACCGGCCAGGACTCGCTCCGCTGGGAGCGCCGGCTCTACGCGCGGCTCACCTACCTCGCACGCTCGGTCGGACAGGCCGACGCGCAGCCGACCGACCAGCAGGTCGCGGTCTGGCGACAGCTCGAATCCCAACTCGCCGAGCAGGAGGACCGCTTCGAGGCTACGCTTGCCGGCCCGCTGGCGGACCTGAACCGAACGCTCGGCGACGCCGGCTTCCTGGTCCTGGACCCCCGATGACTTCCACCACGTCGTCCCCCGTGTCCCTCGTGCCCGCCGTTCTCGAGACCGCGGCGCCGATCCGGCGCCGCATCGAAGCCAGCGGCACGGAACTCCAGATCTACGAGTGGGGCGAACGAAGCCGGCCGGCGATCCTCCTCGCCCACGGCATCCAGGACTTCGCCCTCACCCTCGCTCCGGTGGCTGAGGCGTTCGCGGCCGACTACCGCGTGATCGCCTACGACCTGCGCGGCCACGGCGACAGCGCCCATCCGGGCATCTACACGATGGCCCATCACATCGCCGACCTGCACGCGGTATTCGCCGACTGCCGCCTCGAGCGGCCGATCGTGATCGGGCACAGCCTCGGGGGCCAGGTCGTCGCGCAGTGGGCGGGCATCTTCGCCGAGCTGCCGCGCGCCGTCGTGCTGATCGAGGGCCTGGGGCCGCCCTACGCGCTGAACCGCTTCCCCGAGGAGGTCAAGCAGAAACGGGCCCGGATGGCGGTCGAGGCCCTGACTCACCCTCGCAACCACCGCCTCGTGGCCTCCTCCGACCACGCCTGGGATCTGCTGAAGCGCGTCCACCCCCGCCTCGACCCGGCCCGCGCCCGCGAGTTCGTCGAGCAGGGCACGCGCCCGGTTCCAGACGGCGGCCTGGAGTGGAAGTGGGATCCCCAGGTGGTGACGACCTGGATGTCGAACGTGCCGGAGGCCTCCGAGGAACGCTGGAGCTGGGTCACCTGCCCAGCCCTCATCCTCACCGCCGCCCTGGCGAACGAGTTCTGGAGCGGCCGCCGCGGCGTCGACGAACAGCACGCCACCCCCGAACCAGCCGAGATGGCCCGCCGAGTCGCCCTCTTCCGCAACGGCGAACACGAAGAGATCGCCGAAGCCGGCCACATGGTCCACTACGACGCCCCGGAACAGCTCGTGCGGTCGATCCGCAGCTTCCTGGACCGCCTGCCGGCGGCGTAGCGGCGGCCCTAGGGAGCTTCGCTCTCTCCGAGCATCCGGCGAAGGAGGTCGGCCAAGCGGTAGCCGGCCAGGGCAGCCCGCTGGAGGGCGGTGTCGTAGGCCTGGTCGGCGTACGCGGCTGGTGGTGCGGCGCCTCGTGCCAGGTCGGTGGGATAGAGGGCCGTGCGGACGATCTGGTTGGACTCCTGGGCCCAGGCTTCGAAGTCGCCGGACTTGAGTTCGGCGCGGGTGGCGTCATCGAGCGGGTGGCGTGAACGGATCTCAGCGGCGATGCGGTCTTTCAGGGCCTCGAACTCGCGGTCCCTGACCTCCCTGAATGCTGCCCAGAACTGCTCCGGAGTGGGTTGCTCGCCGGATTCGCGGGCGAGTTCCGCAACCAGGCGCTGCCGGCGCCCGGCCCGGAACTGCCCATCCAGGGCGCCGTCCCAGAACGCATGCAGGTTGCGGTTCCCTTCGTCGAGTCCGAAGCCGTTGCCGCCGCGGTCGCCTTCGCGCTCGTCGCGGCGTTCGGTGACCCGCGAGGCGGCGTGGAGCGGCTGGTGAACGTCGCCGGCCAGGTGGAAGATCCAGGCCAGGTGAATCGCGCGCTTGTCGGACCGGCCGGACGTGTCCGCGACCGACAGGGCCAGTTCGTGCAACTGGCTGACCAGGTTCGGTTCGGGCACCGGCAGATCGGTGTCGTGCGCCGACCCATCCGCTCCCTGACGCCAGGTCCAGCCGATGTAGTGCCAGGTCGGCCGGTTGTACTTGTCGAGTTCGCGCGCGAGGTCCGCCCAGTAGGCCGCCCGCTCGAACAGGATGCGGTCGCCGTCCTCGGCGGTCGGGGCCGAGTCGAGCCGGTAGGCGAAGCGCCCGCATCCCTGGCGCCGATCCTGGTTGAGGTCGAGGCAGTGCATGCGGCTGTCCGCCGGCGCCTGCCGGAGCAGGGCGACGACCCGGTTGCGGACCTCCGGTTCGAGTTCCTGCCAGGCGATGCGGGCGACCAGTTCGTGGCCGAAGTCGTTCCAGGCCTGGCTGGGCGTGGCCAGGGGGAGGAGGAGCAGTGCGAGCGCGGCGATGCAAGCTCGTCGTCGTGTGGGCATGCGCGGAGTGTAGCCCTTGGCGCACCCAGAGACTGGCCGTTGATAAAGTGCGCGCCGGTCCTGCTCCCCGGCGAAGCCTGCTCTACCGTGTCCAGCGTTCAGAACTTCACGCTCTACGACGTTCTCGTCCGCAACGCGACGGCGTTCGGCGACCGGCTTGGCCTGGTCACGGAAGACGGCGAGCAGCGGAGCTTCTCCGAGCTGCGCAGCCGTGTGGATGCCCTTGCCGCGGGTCTGGCCGGTCTCGGTCTGACCAGAGGGGACCGGCTGGCGGTCCTGGCCCAGAACTCGGCGGCCTACGTCGAGCTCTACTTCGCCTGCGCCCGCCAGGGCATCGTGGTCTACCCCATCAACTGGCGGCTGCAGAAGGGCGAGATCGAGCTGCTGACCCGCGAGCGGGCGAAGCCGAGCGCCTTCGTGGTCGGCGCCGACTTCCTGGACTCGGTGCCGGGCGGACCCGGAGACGATGCGATCCCCCACTGGTTCCAGTTCGGCAGAGGTCCCGCGTCGGGCTACGCCTCGCTCGATTCGCTCTACGCCGACGGCGACGCGGCCCGGGATCTGCCGCGGCCCGATGTAGCGGCCGACGAGCCGTTCGCGGTCATCGCGACCGCCGCCGTCGACGTCATCCCGCGCGGCGCCCTGCTCAGCCACTCGAACCTGGTCTGGGCCAATCTGCAGGAGATCGCGGCCCTGGGCCTGGACGGTTCCGACCGCAACCTGGTCGCGCTGCCGCTCTTCCACATCGCCGGACTCGGCCACCTGCTGAGCGTCCTGCACGCCGGCGGCGCGAACGTGATCACCGCCAGGTACGACCCCGCGCAGGCCGTCGAGCTGATCGACCGTCACCGGATCACGATGATCAGCGACTTTCCGCCCGTGCTCGCCACGCTGCTCGACGCGGCCGCCGAAGCAGGCAGCAAGCTGCCCAGCCTCCGCCACGTCACCGGCCTCGACGCGCCCGCCACGATGGAGCGGCTTCACGACGAGACCGACGCCACCTTCTGGGCCGGCTTCGGACAGTGCGAGACGAGCGGCTTCGTGACGATCCAGAACGCCCGCGAGCGCCTCGGCTGCGCCGGCAAGGCGGCCGAGCTGTGCAGCGTGCGCCTGGTCGACGACGACGAACGCGAGGTGCCGGCCGGCGAGGACGGCGAGATCGTGGTCCGCGGGCCGCTCGTGTTCCTGGGCTACGACGGGCAGCCCGACGTCACCGCCCACACCTTCCGGGGCGGCTGGCACCACACCGGCGACATCGGCCGCTTCGACGACGACGGCAACCTGTTCTACGTCGCCCGCAAGCCGGAGAAGGAGCTGATCAAGCCCGGCGGCGAGAACGTCTATCCGGCCGAAGTGGAGGCGGCGATCCTCGACCTCGATGCGGTACGCGCCGTCTGTGTGTTCGGGGTCAGCGACGACCGCTGGGGCGAGGCGATCCGCGCCGTCGTCGAAGCGGATCCGGACGCCGGTCTCGACCAGGAAGCCGTGCGGGAGCACGTCGGCTCGAGCATCGCCCGGTTCAAGCGCCCGCGCGACGTGATCTTCACCAGCGAACTGCCCCGATCGGATGGCGACCAGGTCGACCGCGCCGCCGTCAAGGACCGCTGGGGAGAAACCTAGGAGCTTGCGCCGTAGAAGGCAGCGAAGCAACTTCTTGGGCGCAAGCTCGTGGGGAGGTGGGGGATGGGGCCAAACACGGAGTCCGCGACGGGTTTGGCGGCGGTAGTCACCGTGGCGGGACCGCCGCGGGCCGGGGCCGACCTGGACGTCACCGGGATCGAGAACGCGATCCTCGACCTGCTGGTCCGGGTCGAGGACCGGCGCCTGGACGAGATGGGTCTCGACAAGGGGATCATGAAGCTCGTTTCCGCCGACGAGCAGAACGCGATCCTCGACCACGTCCTCAACCGGGACGGACAGGTCCTCGAGCCCGAGATCGAGGCCGGCGGCTCGTGCGCCAACGTGCTGCGCGCCGCATCGCTGCTCGGAGTGAACGCCAGCTACAGCTCGGCCATCGCCGACGACGACACGGGACGCCTGTTCGCGCGCGGCCTGACCGCGAGCCGGGTGCGGAATCGGCTGGCGCTGATCGACGGCGTCACCGGCACCTCCGTGGTCCTCGTCACGCCCGACGGCGAACGGACGATGAACACCCACCTCGGCGTCTGCCGCCAGTACCGCGCCGAACACGTACCCGAAGACGACATCCGCCGGTCGCGGATCTTCTTCACGACCGGCTACATCTGGGACACGCCGAATCAGATCGACGCGATCGAACACGCGATCGAGGTGGCGCGCGACGCCGGCGTCAAGCTGGCCATCGACCTCGCCGATCCGTTCGCCGTCGGCCGCTCGAGGGACCACCTGCTCCGCCACAAGGAACACGGCTTCGACATCCTGTTCGCGAACGCCGAAGAAGCGCGGATGATGACCGGCCTGGGGCCCGAGGCCGCGGCCCGCGAACTGAGCGAAACGATCGAGGTGGTCGCCGTCAAGGACGGCGTCCGCGGCGCCTGGGTGCGCCGGGGCGACGAAGTCCACCACGTCCCCGCCCACAAGGTCGAGGTGATCGATACCACCGGCGCCGGCGACTGCTTCGCGGCGGGCTTCCTCTACGGCCTGCTGCGCGAACTGCCGGTCCGCACCTGCTGCGAGATCGGCATCGCCATGGCCGCCGATACGATCACTCACCTGGGCGTCAAGCTGTCGCCGGACATCCGCGAACGCCTGACCTCAATCGAACACCAGCAGCAGCGACAACAGCAACAGCAACATCAGGCCGCTCAGTGACAGGAGAGCGCTCATGAATCGGCACACCGCTCCCATCGAGGATTCGCCCCCAACGCGGACCGGCACCAAGCGGGCAACCATCGCCGCGACACTCTGCGCCGCCGCGACGCTGCTGGCGCCGATCAACTTGCCCGCCCAGGAAACGACCGCGATCGAGCCGCACCACGTGGCGACTTTGCGCAGTGTCGGCACGGTCGAACTGTCGCCGGACGGCAGCCTCGCCGCCTACCTGTTGGCCGTGCCCAGGCGTCCCGTCGACGAAGACAGCGGCTCGTCCTGGACCGAGCTCCACGTCCTCGACATGAGCGAACCCGGCTCATCGCGTCCGTACATCACCGGCGAAGTCAACGTCGGGCGCCCGACCTTCCGCGGCAACGACGAGGTCCTGTACACGGCCCGTCGCGCCCCCGACAAGACATCGGCGCTCTACGGCATCCCCCTCGGCGGCGGTGAGAGCCGTAAGCTGGTCGAGCACCCGGTCGGCATCGGCGCCTACGTCCTGTCGCCGGACGGCAGCCGGGTCGCCTTCCTGGCCCGCGAGGAGACCGACAAGGACCTGAAGAAGCTGAAGGATCAGGGATTCGACCAGGAGATCTACGAAGAAGACCGGCCCCTCACCCGACTCTGGGTCGCGGACGTTCCCGCGCTCGACGCCGACCGGCATGACGAGGCGTCCGAGCCCGTCCTGGTCGAGGCGGTCGAGGGTTCCGTGCTCTCCGTGGTCTGGCGCCCGACCGGCGACCGTCTGGCCGCGGTCACCACCCCGACCTCCCTCATCGACGACTCGTACACCAGCAAGAGCGTCGTGGTCGTGGACGCCCCCGCCGGTGGAGAACTCTCCGTCGCGGGTTCCTTCCGCGCCATCGGCAAGCTCGGCTCGATCGCGTTCAGTCCCGACGGCAAGCGCATCGCCGCCGTCTCGGCTGCCGACCCGAACGACCCGGCGGCTGGTCGCCTGATCGTGCTGGAGGCCGAGGGCGGCGAGCCGAGCGATCTGCTGCCCGACTTCGAGGGCCACGTCGCCGCCTTCGCGTGGGAGGACGAGGAGCACCTGCTCTACAGCGCCTCCGTCGGCGTCTGGAGCACCTTCGGCCGGGTTTCCGTCTCTGGTCAGGCGACGACGCTGATCGAGCCCGGCGGTCCGATCAGTCTCAGCTTCAGCCGGGCCGAGGGCGGCGGCGCGCTGGCCCTGGTCTCGGAAGGCCCGGATCACCCGCGCGAGATCTACCGCTACGACCCGGCGGACCCACAGACCGCGCCGGTGCGGATGACGAACTCGAACCCCTGGCTCGACGACGTCACCCTCGCCCGCCAGGAGACGATCCGGCACAGCACGCCCGACGGCCTGGAACTCGAGGGCCTGCTGATCTACCCGCTCGACTACGAAGAGGGCGAGCGCTACCCGCTGATCCTGATCGTCCACGGCGGCCCGGAGAGCCACTACAGCAACGGCTGGCTGACCAGCTACTCGAACCTGGGGCAGCTCGCCGCGGCGCGAGGCTTCGCCGCTTTCTACCCCAACTACCGGGGCAGCACCGGCCGCGGCGTCGAGTTCTCCAAGCACGGCCAGGCCGCGGCGGCCGGCAAGGAGTTCGAGGACCTCATCACCGCGGTCGACCACCTGATCGAGATCGGCCTCGTCGACCGCGACCGGGTCGGCATCACCGGCGGTTCCTACGGCGGCTACGCATCTGCCTGGGGCGCCACCTTCTACTCGGACCGCTTCGCCGCCGCCATCCCCTTCGTGGGCATCTCGAACAACATCTCGAAGATGGGCACGACCGACATCCCCGAGGAGATGCACCTCGTCCACCACCGCAAACGGCTGTGGGACGACTGGGACTACTTCACGAAGAGCAGCCCGATCTACTACGTCGAGCGCAACCGCACGCCGACCCTGATCCTGCACGGCAAGGAGGATCCCCGGGTCCACCCCAGCCAGTCGATGGAGCTGTACCGGCACCTGAAGACCCTCGGCCAGGCCCCGGTGCGGCTCGTCTTCTACCCCGGCGAGGGGCACGGCAACCGCCGTTCGGCGGCGCGCTTCGACTACATGCTGCGCACGCTGCGGTGGATGGAGCACTACCTGAGCGGCCCCGGCGGCGAGCCGCCGCCGCGGGAGATCGACTACGCGGCCTACCTGCCCTGGGCCGAGAAGGGCGACGAGGGCGACGAGGGCGACACCGAAGACCAGGAAACCGAGTCGACGGGCAGCGACTAGTGAGCTTGCACCGTCCACGCGGCCCCGGCGCCGCGCGTTCCTGCGCCCTCGCCGTCTTCCTGGTTCTTGGGGCGGCAGCGTGCGTCCAGGAGACACGCGACACGGCCGAACCGGCGCCGACGGCCGCCGCCGAGCGGCCGGTCTGGAAACCGCCGGCGCCCCCGCCACGGCCGAGGAGCTGCGGCGTCGGCTGCCTGGAGGGCAAGGGAAACGCCGTCGTCAGGTTCCAGATGGACGGCGGCGAGTACACGGCGTCCATCAGCGTCGAGGGCAACGAAGGCCTGTTCGAGATCGGAACGCCCGTCAACATCTCGGAGAAGGTGACGAACTGGTCAAGCATCAGGACATTCTTCAACCCCGAACCCGGCGTCTACCCGCTGAGGATCCGGGCCACCGGAAAGTGGACCCTCAGCATCTCGAAGGGGAAGCAGTCCTATGTGGACGGCTAAACCGCCATGAGGTGGGGCGTGCTCCTGCTGCTGGCTGTGGCCTGGCTGTCCTGGTCGGGGCACTACACCTTGGGCGAGTGGCTGATCGCACTCTTCGGGCTGGCCTCCTGTCTCTTCGTATGGCGCCTGTACCTGGCGCTCGAGCGCGCCGCGGGCGACGACTCCGAGTTCTTCCACGCTTGGGCCTGGCTGCGGCTGCCGCGTTTCCTCATCGCCTTCGTCTCGAAGGTCGCCATGGCAAACCTCCACGTCGTGCGGCTGATCCTGGTCCCGGGCAGCCAACTTCACCCGCGACTGCGACGCGTCAAGGCCAGTCAGAAAACGTCCTTCGGCCAGGTCCTGTACGCAAACTTCATCACTCTGACTCCGGGCACGATCACGCTCGACCTGCGGGACGGCGAGCTGCTCGTCTACGCGCTCGACGCGGAGAGTGAGTCGGACGTCGTGGACGGTTCGATGGACCGCGACGTGCTGCGCCTGGAGGGACGGTCGACGTGATGTACACGGCGGCGATGACCGCGATCGTGGTGACGATGTTCCTGGCGCTCGCCCGCGCCGCCATCGGCCCCACGGTGTTCGACCGCATCCTGGCGGTGAACATGTTCGGCACCAAGACGGTGCTGCTGATCGCGGTCAGCGGTTTCCTGATGGAGCGGCCCGAGTGGCTCGACCTCGCCCTCGTCTACACCCTGGTCAACTTCACCGGCACGCTCGCGGTGCTGCGCTTCGCGCGCTTCGGGGGGCTGGGACCCAGCGCTTCGGAACGCGGCGCAGCAAGTTCCGAAACGCGGGGTCACAGCGAGGACGGGATGGGCCGAAACTCCGAGCCTGCGAGGCGTTTCGGGGCGCTGGCCCGCGACGACCGAAGCCTCTCCAGCGGCGACCGCAGTCTTGCCCACGACGACCCGAAGGCGGACGCCGGATGACCGGCGCACTCGATGTGGTGACCGCGGTCCTGCTGGTGATCGGCGGGCTCTTCTGCGTCACCGGCGGCATCGGCCTGCACCGGTTCTCGGACTTCTACCAGCGGACCCACGCCGCGTCGGTCACGGACACCGCCGGCGCCGGTCTGATGCTCCTGGCGTTGATGTTCCAGGGCGGCCTGTCCATGGTCACCGTGAAGCTGCTCCTGGTGGTCGTCTTCCTGCTGTTCACCAGCCCCGCCATCGCGCATGCCTTGGTCAAGGCGGCCCACGGCCACGGTCTGGCGCTCGAACTCGAGGTGTCCGGCGAGGCCGCAGATAGGAACGGTGACGCGACCGAATCGCCGGACGACGCCGGAGCGTGACGATGCCGCCGGTCGAACTCCTGCTCATGCTGTTGCTCCTGGCGACCGTCGTCGTCGTGGCCCGGCTCCAGGACCTGTTCGCCGCCGCCATGCTGACCGGGATCGCCAGCCTGCTCGCGGCCGGTCTGTTCGTGCTCATGGACGCGGTCGACGTCGCCTTCACCGAGGCTGCCGTCGGCGCCGGGATCTCCACCGTGCTCATCCTCGGTGCGCTGAGCCTGACCTCGCGGCGTGAGAGGCAGGGGCCGACGCGCATCGCGCCGCTGATCATCGTCGTCGCCACCGGCGCGGTGCTGATCTACGGCACCTGGGACATGCCCGCCTACGGCGATCCCGACGCGGTGATCCACCACTACCTGGCCCCCGACCTGATTGCGGAGACCGAGGAGAAGATCCACATCCCCAACATCGTCACCGCGATCCTGGCCAGCTTCCGCGGCTACGACACGCTGGGCGAAGTCACCGTGATCTTCACCGCCGGCGTCGGCGTCGCGTTGCTCCTGGGAGGCCTGAACCGGCGCCGGAAGGAGGAGGAGTCGTGAGGCCGGCCCGGGTCCGCGACATGCCGGTGCTCCGGGTGATCGGCCGGGCGCTGGTGCCGATGATCCTCCTGTTCGGGCTCTACGTGCAGTTCCACGGCGACTTCGGCCCCGGCGGCGGCTTCCAGGCCGGCGTGATCTTCGCTGCCGGGCTCATCGTCTACGCCCTGATCTTCGGCCTGGAGTCCCTCCAGCAGGTCGTGCCGCCGATCCTGACCGAGCGGCTGATGGCGGCCGGCGTGCTGCTCTACGGCGCGGTCGGCGTGGTGGCGATGTTCCTGGGCGGCACGTTCCTCGACTACTCCGCACTCGACCCGCTGACGACGGGCCATCACGGCCAGCACCTGGGGATCATCGTGATCGAACTCGGCGTCGGCATCGCCGTCGCCGCGACGATCATGCGCATCTACTACGCGTTCGTGGGCCGCCATCTCGGCGGCCACCGCGAAACCGGCGAGCCGGCTGTGGGCGCCGGCGGCGGTCCGGGCGGAGACTCGCCATGACTCTGCCGGAAGCGCTCACCAATCTGTGGGCCTACTGGCTCATCATCGCGCTGATGATGGTCGGGCTCTACATCGTCATCGCGCGCGACAACCTGGTCAAGAAGGTCATGGGCCTCAACATCTTCCAGGCCGCGGCGATCCTCTTCTACGTCTCGATGGCCAAGGTCAGAGGCGGCACCGCGCCGATCGTGCCCGAGGACGCGGTTCACGGCGCCGGCCACGGCGGGCACGACGTCCTCTACTCGAACCCGTTGCCCCACGTGCTGATGCTGACCGCGATCGTGGTCGGCGTCGCCACCACCTCCCTGGCGCTCGCCCTGGCGGTTCGCATCCACCGCGAGTACGGCACCGTCGAGGAGGACGAGGCGGTCGCGTGGGACATGGAACACGGATGAGCCCTTCGGCATGACCGAGCACATCGTCGTCCTCGAGGTCGTCCTGCCGCTGCTGGCGGCGCCGGCGTGCGTACTGCTGCGCCACCCGCGCGTTACCCGCCTGTTCAGCCTCGGCGTCGTCGCGGCGTGCTTCGCCATCGCCGTGGCGCTCCTGATCGAGGTCCGCGGCGGCGGCGTCATCTCCTACCAGCTCGGCGGCTGGCCGCCGCCGCTCGGCATCGAGTACCGGGTCTCCACCGTCAACGCCTACCTGCTCACCCTGGTCACGGCGATGGCCCTCGTCGTGCTGAGTTTCGACTCGCGCGGCGGCCCCACGCGGGTGCCCGAAGGGCGCCGACATCTCTACTACGCCGTGTTCCTGCTCTGCATCTGCGGTCTGCTGGGAATCACGATCACCGGCGACGCCTTCAACATCTTCGTGTTCCTCGAGATCTCGTCCCTGTCGTCCTACATCCTGGTCAGCCTGGGCGGCCACCGCCGCGCGGTGATGTCGGCCTTCTACTACCTGGTCATGGGCACGATCGGCGGCGTCTTCTTCATGCTCGGCGTCGGCCTGCTCTACCAGGAAACGGGCACCCTGAACCTGCGCGACATCGCCGAGCGGCTCGATCCGTCGCTGGAGGCTCGCGGCACGGTCCTCGCGCTGGCGCTCCTGGTGGTCGGCATCTCGATCAAGCTGGCGGTCTTCCCCCTCCATCACTGGCTGCCGAACGCCTACTCCTTCGCACCGCCCAAGGTCAGCGCCTTCCTGGCGGCCACCGCCACGAAGGTCTCCTTCTACCTGCTGGCGATGATCCTGTTCACGGTCTTCGGCGCGCCCTTCGTGTTCGAAGAACTCCGCCTGCACGTGGTTCTCCTGCCGCTCTCCGTCCTCGCCATGTTCCTGGCCTCCGGCGCGGCGATCTTCCAGACCGACCTGCGGCGGCTGCTCGCCTACTCGAGCGTCGCCCAGATCGGCTACATGACCCTCGGCCTGTCGACCGCGAATGCCACAGGTCTGGCCGGCGGCCTGGTCCACCTGTTCAACCACGCGGTGATGAAGGGCGGCCTGTTTCTGGTCGTCGCCTGTCTGCTCTACCGGGTGGGCTCCGTCCATCTCGACGCTCTCGCCGGGGTCGGTCGCCGCATGCCGCTCACCGGCGCCGCGTTCGTGGTCGGGGGCTTGAGCCTGATCGGCGTCCCGGGCACGGTCGGCTTCGTCAGCAAGTGGTACCTGGTGTCCGGCGCCCTGGAACGGGGCTGGACCGCGGCCGCGGTGCTCATCCTGCTGAGCTCGCTGCTGGCGGTGGTCTACGTCGGGCGGGTGGTCGAGGCCCTGTACTTCCGCCGGCCGCCGGAAACCCAGCCCACCGACCACGTTCGCGAAGTCCCGTTCGGCATGCTGGCGCCGACCTGGATCCTGATCGGGGCCGCGGTCGTCTTCGGCCTGACCACGAAGTGGACCTACGGCGTCGCCGCGGAAGCCGCCGAACTCCTGCTGGCCGGCGGGATCTAGCGGGAGGACGAGGATGAGCGCCGAGATGACGATCCTGGTCGCGCTGGTCCTGCCGCTCGCAGCGGCGGGCGCCTGCCTGTTCTTCGGCCGCCTCGGGCATCCGAACCTGCGCGACCTGGCGACACCGCTGATCGGGGTCTGCACCTTCGCCGCCGTGTGGCGGCTCGGCGCCGACGTCCTGGCCGGCGGCCGGCCGGAGCTCGTCCTGCTGGAGGTGCTGCCCGGAGTCGAACTGGCATTCCAGATCGAACCGCTCGGCCTGCTCTACGGCCTCGTCGCCAGCGGCCTGTGGATCCCCACCTCGATCTACGCCGTCGGCTACATGCGCGGACACCACGAGCAGAACCAGACCCGCTTCTTCACCTTCTTCGCGCTCTCGATCTTCGCCGCCCTGGGCATCGCCTTCGCGCGCAACCTGTTCACCCTGTTCCTGTTCTACGAGGCGCTGACGCTCCTCACCTTCCCGCTCGTCACCCACCACGGCACCGCCGAAGCGCGGCGGGCCGGCCGGATCTATCTCGGCATCCTGCTGTTCACCTCGATCTCCTTCCTGCTGCTGGCGATCCTGTTCACCTGGCGGCTCACCGGCACGGTCGAGTTCACACCCGGCGGCATCCTCGCCGCGGACACGAGTTCCGGCATGGTCACGGTGCTCCTGCTGCTCTACGCCTTCGGCGCCGGCAAGGCGGCCCTGATGCCGCTCCACCGCTGGCTGCCGAACGCGATGGTCGCCCCCACCCCGGTGAGCGCGCTGCTGCACGCGGTGGCGGTGGTCAAGGCTGGCGTGTTCACCATCCTCAAGGTGGTGGTCTACGTCTTCGGCCTCGACCTGCTGCGCGGCAGCACCGCCTCGCTCACCCTGATGACGGTCGCCTCCTTCACCATGCTGATGGCGGCGGTCGTTGCGATCCGCCAGGACAACCTCAAGGCGCGCCTCGCCTACTCGACGATCAGCCAGCTCGCCTACATCGTCCTCGGCGCGGCAATGGCCACCGCCACCGGCGTCCTCGCCGGCGGCATGCAGATCGCCATGCACGCGGCGGGCAAGATCACCCTCTTCTTCTGCGCCGGCGCCATCCTGGTCGCCACCCACAAGAAGAAGGTCAGCGAACTCGACGGCCTGGGCCGCACCATGCCCTGGACCTTTGCCGCCTTCTTCCTCGCCTCGCTCTCGATCATCGGCATTCCCCCGCTCGGCGGGTCGTGGGCCAAGTGGTATCTGATGACCGGGGCGCTCGAGACCGGCTTCCCCGCCCAGGCCGTATTCCTCGGCGTGCTGATGCTGAGCTCCCTGCTGGCCGTCTTCTACCTGATGCCGGTCGTGGTGCGGGGCTTCTTCGCCGCGCGGCCCGGCGGCGACGGCGGCGCTCCCGCGAAGGTCGCCGAGGCCCCGTTCCTGTGCGTCCTGCCCCTCGTCCTCACCGCGCTCCTGTCGCTGGCGCTGTTCTTCGCCGCCCCGGACCTGGTGGAGCTGCTCAGGTTCCAGCGCTAGTTCACGCCTCCAAGAGTGGCTCGAGCGTCGCGGCTGCGCTACGATCAGCCCATGAGCGTCGCCACCTTCGACACCCACGCGGCTGTCCGCGCCCTGGAAGAGGCGGGCATGGACACGCCTCAGGCCGAGGCAGTGACCGAGACCGTCCGCACTGCCGTCGTCCAGGGTGTAGCCACCAAGGCGGACATTGCCGACCTCCGCACCGAGGTGAAGGCGGACATTGCCGACCTCCGCACCGAGGTGAAGGCGGACATTGCCGACCTCCGTACCGACTTGGAGAAGCTCCGCGCCGATCTGACCTGGCGCATGGTCCTTGTGGTCGGAGCGCTGCTCGCGCTGGCCACGGCGCTGGACCGCCTACTCGGCGCCTGACTCACCCGGGCGAGTCCACCGCCCGTACCGCAACCGCTCCTCGGCCGGCACGAGCCCGAGCCACTTCTTGAACCGACGCCGATCGGCAAACCGGGACACCTCCGCCAGCCGCACCTCCACCGGCAGAAAGGCCGGCCGCGGTCCCTCCCGTGCGCCGCCCTCCTCCGCCGACGCGAAACGCAGCAGCAGGCGGCGCTCCAGCCGCTCGAACTCGGCCTCCAATTGATGCTCGACCCGTAGCGCGGCGCCGCAGGACGCGATCGCCGCCCGGCGGAGCGGTTGGTATCGCGGCTCGACGTAGAAGTCGAAGCTGCTCGCCGAGAGGCCCTGGAGGCGGCTGATGTCGCCCCCGGACGGCGCCATCTTGACGCCCGGCGTCAGCGCCTTCCACTGTTCGAAGCTGAGCGGCCTCGGGTCGCCGAAGTCCGGGTCGGGGGTGGGTACGTGGAGCGCCATGGCGACCACGATCCAGCCATGCGAGGCAAGGCCCGCCGCCAGATCGGACGCGGCCCGCACGCCGGCATCGTCCACGGCGGGAAAGCCGTCGCTGAGCCAGAACAGGAAGCACGGCGGATCGCCGCAGCGGGGTACGGCCTCAGCCAGCAGGCGGTCGGCCGATCCGCGCATCACGTCCGCGTAGGTTTGCAGACCGGCGGGCCGGTTCCGGGACTCGAAGTAGGCATCCCGGCCCAGACCCTCGCCGGCGATCTTCTCGAGCGCCGCCGCGACGGCTCGCGACGCACTGGATGGCGAGAGTCGCACCTCGGCGCCGCCAGGCAAACCGTCGTCCACGACGATCTCAACCGGGCCCAGCGTGGTCAGCGGCCGCGCGTGCCGGGCCAGCGCCCCGGCGCTGACGCGGACCGTCTCGGGCTTCGAGAGCACGGCATCGACGTAGACGAGCACCGGCCGCGGGTTGGCCTTCAGGTCGAGCGCCGAGACTCCCACCACCCGCCTGCGGCGCCCGTCGACCTCGACGATGAAGTCGTCCGGCTCGAAGTCCTCCGGCGACACCTTGCCCAGCCGGGGCAGTTCGACGACCACCGACGACTCCGCGACATCGATCTCGTCCGTGAAGGTCCGGTCCGCCGGCGGTGGCTCCTGCGCCGGCAGGGCCGCGGCAGCAGCCGCGAACAGGACAATGGCTGCGGGGCTTCGCATTGTTGCGCCAACTCCACGCCATCGACGTTCTGTTCCACGGTCGACCACAGTGACCCGAGGCTATAGTCCCAGCGATGCTGCGCCCGGCCTACCGAAGGCGCCGCTGCCCGTAGACCCGGAGGCCGTAGCGACGAGCCGCGAATGACCAAGGGAGCTAGAGAGTGGCCGATCACACCACGCGACGCGCCTTCCTGGGGGCGGTCGGTGCGGCCGGCGGGGCGTCCGTCGCCTGCAGTTCAGGCCTCACGGGAGGCCCGCCGGCGCCTGCCTTGAGCCACGAACCGATTCCTCTCGACGTGCCGATCCCGGTCGAGGACGTGCCGACGCCGGCGCTGCTCATCGACGTCGCCACGATGGAACTCAACCTGGCGAAGATGGCGGCCCATGCCGAGGAGCAGGGCATCTCGCTTCGCCCCCACACCAAGACCCACAAGTGTCCCCTGCTGGCCCGCCGCCAGATGGAGATGGGCGCGGTCGGCGTCTGCTGCGCCAAGGTCGGCGAAGCGGAGGTGATGGTCGAAGCCGGCGTCGACGAGGTCCTGATCACCTCGCCAGTGGTCACCAACGACAAGATCAGGCGGGTCGTCGCTCTCTCGAAGAAGAGCTTCGAGGTGGCTCTTGTGGTCGACAACCAAGCGGCCGCGGAACGGCTGAACGAGGCAGCCGCGGCCGAAGGCGTCACCCAGCGAGTACTCGTCGACCTCGATGTCGGTACGCGCCGCACCGGTATCGCGGTGGGCGAACCCGCCCTCGATCTGGCGCGGGCGATCGACGGCCTGCGCCACCTCGAGCTCCAGGGCCTCCAGGCCTACGCCGGCCACCTGATGCACGTCCACGGCCACGCCGAACGGCAGGCCCGCTCCCTGGCCGCGCTCGAGACCGCGGTCCAGACGAAGCGGCTGATCGAGGACGACGGCATCGAGCTGGGCGTGCTCAGCGGCGGCGGCACGGGAACCTGGGACATCGACTCGGCCGTCAACGGCATGACCGATCTCCAGGTGGGCTCCTACCTGTTCATGGACGAGCAGTACCGGCAGATCGGCAGCCGTGACGGCGACATCTTCGACGATTTCGAGACTTCGCTCTTCGTGGTCGTCACCGCGATCAGCCAGCCGGTCCCCGAAATGATCACCACCGACGGCGGCTACAAGGCGTTCGCGTCGGACGCCGACCGGCCCCAGCTCGCCGACCTCGCCGGTGTGGTCTACGGCTGGGGCGGCGACGAGCACGGCATGCTGCGCATCGCCGACGCACCCCGGCCGCCGCAACTCGGCGACCGGCTCTGGTGCGTCACCCCGCACTGCGACCCGACCGTCAACCTCTACGACGTCTACTACCCGGTGCGCGACGGCCGGGTCGAGGAACTGTGGCCGATCAGCGCCCGCGGCAAGTCGCAGTAGCCACTCGCCTGCCCATCGTCGGCGTGATGGGTTCGGGCGTAGACAGTCACGAGGATCTGGCCGTGCCGCTCGGCCGCGCGATCGCGAGTGCCGGCTGGCACCTGCTGACCGGCGGCGGCGCCGGCACGATGACCGCGACCAGCCGCGCCTTCGCCGAGACACCGGACCGCGCGGGCCTGTGCATCGGCGTCGTGCCGAGCGCGGAGGACGGCAACGGCTCGCCCGACGGTTACCCCAATCCCTGGGTCGAGGTGGCGATCCGGACCCACCTGCCGCTCTCCGGCGCGGCCGGAACAGGACCCGACTCCCGCAACCACATCAACGTTCTCTCCGCCGACGCGGTTGTCGCCCTGCCCGGCAGCGCCGGCACCCGCAGCGAGATCGCGCTGGCGTTCCGCTACGGGCGGCCTCTCGCCCTCTACGACCGTCCGCCCGGCGACAGCGAACAGTCGACGGCCGCGGCCGCAGCCGGTGCGCTCGTACTCACCGACCTGGCGGATCTGCTCGCCTGGCTGCACCGGACGCTCTGAACGACCCCGCTACGGGTCGCACGGCGGGCGCCGCGCCTGACCGATAAAGACGTCCAGACTACAGACGTGCGAGAAACGGGCCGCGGAGTTGTGCGAGAAACTCTGCGCAACGGTGTTGACTATTTCAACAGGTTGTTGACCGGCCCTTCTTGAGCCGCCAAGACGCCCTCACGCACCGGCGCCCGTGTCCGGCAAGAGAGCCGGGACACGGGCGCTTGGCTACGCTGCGACGCAGGTCGTCTGGCGTCCGACAGGAAGGCAGGACGCCGGCGCTCGTCCCCGGAAGGGAGTAGAGCGCCGGCGCCGATGCCCGTCAGTCCTCGTTCGGGGCCTGGTAGCGCCTAACCGCACTCACACCCCAGGGCGACCCCAGCAGGGAGTCGTACACAACACCAGCGGCGTCGGTACCCCCGGCATATCCTCTTCGAACCGCGTAGTACAAAACGGGCAACGCGACCGTCGGCCTCAGGCGCAGTCCGCCCTCGTCGCTCGAAGTCCACTCGGCGGGGGGATCGAACGTTGTCGGCGTAGCGGGCGGTTCCTCGCCGTGGAGCAACCCGAACAGCGTGCGCCCGTAGGTGATGTCGTTGTCCGGGAAGCCTGACACGACCGTGGGATTCCGCGCCGGTCCTTCAAGCTGCACGATCCACCGGTACTCCCCCTCGAAGTCGGTAGGGTAGACCGGTTCCGTCTGCCAGCCTGCAGGCGTAATCATGGTGTCCTGCCGCTGGGAGGCGGCGACCGGTGCCGCGCTCGGCGCCGAGGATGAGCCCGTCAACTGGTAGAACGTCGCGATCAGCCACGGTTCCCGGTTCTCCGGCGTGGTCCATGACCCCGGGACACCGGCGATCACCGAGAGGCTCGTCCGCCACACGCTCATCGAGGACGCCGCGTCCAGCTCGGTCGCCGACCAGCCTGCTGGCGGGAAGGCGGCGCTGTCCGGCACAGCCGGTTCCTCCTCCGCCAGGAGGTAGGCGTAGCTCGTGCCCCCCCAAAGCGTCGGTACCTCATCCACCCCCCTGGGGTTTGAAGGCGCCACGTCGGAGTTGGAACGGAAGTAGATCGTCCGGTCCCGTTCAGCTTCCGGATACGCAGCACCGAGTTCAGCCTTCACACCGTGGCGGACACCGTCGCGAGTCTTTCTCGCGACCGTGGTCCAGCGATGGACGCAGGCGTTCCAGTCCTCGTAGGTATCTGTCGAGGACGCCCGAGATCGCCGGCGCACCTGCACCAGCGGCGCATCCGCTGTCGCGTCGATGAAAATCGACGAGACCGCTCCTGTCACCTGGCCAAGTCGGTCCAGGGCCCGGTACTGGAGTTCCACCTGGGTGGTAAAGCCGTCGACGGTCGAGTCGTTCTCGACCGCGTACAGCTCCGGCACGCTCCACTCCGACCAGGTGGGGTTCGCCTTGCCGTCGAGTTCCGCCTCACGGTACGCCTGCCAAACCACCGGCATCGTCGGCGTAGGCGCCACGGGCCTGCGCGTCCAGCCGGAGGCGCCGTCGATGTCGTTCGGCGCCGGCGGCGCCGTACCGCCCGCGGCCTGAGCCAGGTACACCGCGTCCCGGATCACGCCGACCCGGTCCACGACCGCAAGCGGCGCCACCGTCACGGTTGCCGCCGCCGATGCGTTGCCGCTCCGGTCCACGTGACGCACCAGGTACCGCTGAGAGACCGGCGGCGCCGGCAACGCCTCGAAGTACCGCTCGAAGTACGTCCCCTTCACCGTCCACGTCCTGGTCTCCTGCGCACCCGGGTCGCGAGTCGTCACCTGCGTGTGCGCGTAGTCCGGCGCCTCAGGCTGCGCCCACTCCAGACGCACCCCGCCGGGCATCGAGGCCCCCTCAAGAACCCGAGGACGCGCCATCGCGGTCCGGTCGCCCTTGATCGGACGCGGTTCCGCGTACGACCACCGCGACACCTGCCCCCCCCTCGACACGTGACGCGCGCGCGCCTCGTAGCTCACGCCGCGAAGCACCGGCGCCAGGTCCACCCAGAACCCGTACGACAACACCGTCGCCGCATCACGCACAAGCGTCGCACCGGTCACCACCATGCTCGCGCCCGAGAAGCCCCGCGCACTGTCCGTCACCGTCACCTGCCGGCCCGGACGCAACGACAGCCAGGCGCCGGCAGCGCCGGCATCCACCCGGTACCGGTAGCTACACGAGGCCTGCGACGCCCGCAGCGCCGTGGAGAGCAGGCGCCGCGCCGCCGTCGGCGAACTCAAGAGAGCCGCCTCGCCCAGGTCGCGGCTCGCACTGCCGCCGTCGGCGGCCAACGAGACCGCATCCTCGATCGCCGGCAGGCTGTAGCCCGCGCCGCCATGGATCCTCGAACACGAAAGCGACAGGCTCGCCGCGTTGATCCGCTCCTCAAGCGGCGGCGGCAGCTCAACCGACACCGCCGCCTGGCCCGCGGCACTCGTGTCGATCGTGGCCGACGACACGCCGTCCGCGCCCGGACGGAAGCACAGCATCCCGTCCTGCTCCACCACCGAACCCGCCCACGCGAAGTCCAGCTCCTCCTCGACACGATCCACAGCGTCAGCGGCGCTGATCACGCCCGACACGCCGAACCGGCTCGATGTCGCGTCCGCCTCCAGAGCCAGACGCACCGGGTCCTCCGGATTCCCCGGATTGAGCCCCGCCGGCAGACCCTCCGTGTAGCGATCGAACTCCACCACGTACGCCGAACCGTCCACAGGCGCCGACGGCAGGACCGGTTCCGGGTCACCCGCCGGACGCACGTCCACGTGCGGCGGGAAGCCGACCTCCTGGTACAGGATCACACCGGCCCAGTCGGACCACCCGCCGCCGGCGTCCAGCACCGACTCCGCGCGCCACACCAGGGGCGACTCCTCCATCGGCGCCACCGGCGTCTTCGACCACCACGGCGCGGCCCCAGCAAGCCCCGTGGGACGCTCGGGCAGAAACTCGTTGCCCGCAGGCGCCGCAGGCGCCGTTACCGTCCCGGAACTCTCCACGTCGCCGTCCGCGTCCGCCGTCGCCAGCCACGCGTAGCGCACCGTGGCGTCCAGACGCACCTCGATCCGCTGGCCCGTCCGGTCGTGGGCATCCCGCACCGTGGCCACGTCGATCCGCTCCGCGGGCGCCGAGCGACGCTCCGAAAGCCACCAGTAGCGCACCGCGGCCGCCGAGTCCGTGTACGACGGCGACCACGTCGACGGGGCGCCAGCAGCCGGCGCCTTCAGGTGCATTCCCTTCATCAGGAAACCGAGCTCCGGCACCCCGTCCCACACCAGACGGTCCAAACCCACCGGCTGCAAAAGCTCCACGTGGCACCACGAGATGCCCGAGCCCTGGTGATCCGCGCTCCACTCGAGCGCCTCCGAGCCCATCCGAGCCGAAGCGTCGCGAAGCGTCTTGCCCCGAGAGACGAAACCGGGCCGTCGCTCCGCATTCCGATCGGGGGCATCCAGGTACGACGTCACCCTCAACTCACCGCCCCGGCCCGTCGTCGCCGTGTACGTCACGCCGCCGCCGTCGTCGGCCGAAACGTCCGTCTCCTTGGCGAACGCAGCGCCCGTCAGCACCTCGCCGTCCACCACGATCCCCACAAGCGCCTCGCACTCGCCTTCCGACAAGGCGAAGGCCAGGTGGAGACGACGCCCCACGCCCGGAGCCGATTCCGAGTACGGAGAACCCGTCTCCTCCACCGTCTCCGCCGCGCGGTAGATCTCAAGACCACGCACCAGCGTCTCGCCGATCACGAACTGCGCCGCGTACGACGCCCCGCCCTCGATCTCCGCCTGCTCGAAACCAACACCGGACTGCGACCGCAGAGGACGCTCACGACGGCGCTGCCCAAGACCCATCAGGTCCAGACCGCCGCCCAAACGAGATGATGCGCGACCAGCCATCAGGCAGGGCTCCCGCCTGCACGAGCGCCCGCCACGCCGCTGCCGACATCCATCGGCCGCGACCAGGTCGCCGAAGCTACCGCTAGGTCTCTGTGGGTACCCCGAACGGGGATACGGATTCCTGACATCGAACGGAATCCTGCATCCAGCACCGGGCCACCGGAACACCCGGAGATGTCACTTTCCAGCGGCCGCTGGAACCCCTACGCGCGCCGTGCGCCGCAGCGGCCGTCGCCGGCGCCGTGTTCTTGTCGGCGGACAGTTGCCAGTGCTGCACCTCGGTCCACTCGTCGAAGAGCACCGGATCGACGGTGTCCCAGGCCGGCCACTCGCCGTTCTCCGGCGCCACCGTCAGGCAGTCGACGTACTCCATGCCGGACGTCGGGCACAGTTCGGACGCCGACCAGTCGTCCGGCACGGCCTCCGTGCCGCCGGGATTGGTCGGCGTGGCCGAATCCGTCAGTAGATAGATCGAGTGTTGGACTCTCCTGTCGTACAAACCGACACGGTACCCATTGCCGCCAGGCCACCGCGAAACGCCAGGGCCGTCCGAGTCGTACGCGCGGACTCGGAAAGCAACGCTGTCACCGACCAGGTCCATTCCCGCTGCGTTGAACGCCACGCTGCTCGTCAGCACGTTGCCGAGGTCGCCCAGGCCGTTTCCCGAAGTGTGCCAACCCGCGCCTCCCAGCAGCTCCAGCCGGTAACCGTCCGCATCTGAACTCGATTCCCAGCTCACCGTGCCCGTCACGTTCTGAGCACCAACAGCCTGCGTCAATGAAGCACTGATGCTCGGTGGGGTAGGCGGCGGAAGTGGAACCGCCGTCGGAGCGCCGGAAGCGCTCGCCGGCACCGATCGTGGCCGACGACACGCCGAACCGGCTCGATGTCGCGTCCGCCTCCAGAGCCAGACGCACCGGGTCCTCCGGATTCCCCGGATTGAGCCCCGCCGGCAGAACCGGTAACAGCCGGGCCCAAATCCCCGCAGGCCAAACCGGTGCCGACTCGTAGCCTGCGATCGGCGGCGCCGGCGGATCCGCTACCGGCGGCAACTGTCCGGGAACGCCTCGCTCTCGGTGATCGCAGGCGCCGGGTTCCCGGGTTCCTTCTCGTACGTCCAGGTCGAGCCGGTCACCGTATCGGTCACCGTGATGTCCATCCCCAGGTCGGTGGCCGAGGCCGCGTACACCCAGTGGTGGCCGTTGATCGCGCAGCCGTCCAGCACCTTGATCAGAATCTCCCAGTTGTCCGGGCCGAAGAAGTAGAACAGCCCCGAGTTGTTCGTCCCGCCTGGAACCGTCGTAGCAGGGCCGCGCCCGCCGTCCGTGATCGTCGCCCCCGGTCGCCCGACCAACCGTCAACAAACTGTTGACCCGCCAACTCACGTGCTTCAACTGCGCAGACTTTCTCGCAGCACTTCGCTGCCGGTTTCTCGCACTCCTCTACACCCGAAAGGAAACATCCTGCGTGTACCATCCTTCTCCCATGAGCGCGGTCCAGGAGATGATCGACCTGCTGCAGATGGAGCAGATCGAGGAGAACCTGTTCCGGGCCCAGAACGGGCCGGGGAACCACGTCTTCGGCGGCCAAGTGCTGGGCCAGGCGATCGTCGCCGCTTCGAAGACGGTCGAGAACCGGCACCTGCATTCGATTCACGCCTACTTCCTGCGCCGCGGCGACCCGGAGCGGCCGATCCTCTTCGACGTCGACCGCATCCGGGACGGCAAGAGCTTCACCACCCGGCGCGTGGTCGGCATCCAGCACGGGCAGGCGATCTTCAACATGTCGTCGTCCTTCCAGGTCGAGGAGGGCGGCCTCCAGCACCAATCCAAAGTGCCCGACGTGCCGCCGCCCGACGAGCTTCCCTCCGACGGCGACATCTACAAGAAGATGGCTACGGACGACCCCTCCTACCGGCGTTTCGCCCACCGCTTCGAGGTGATCGACAGCCGCCAGGTCGAGGGAATCCAGATGCTGCCCCGCGGCGACCGTCCGGCGACCGAGCCGCGAAAGAACACCTGGCTGCGCTGCCGGGAGCCCCTGTCCGACGACCGCACCATCCATGTCTCTTTCTTCGCCTACATGTCGGACCTGGACTTCATGGCGGTCTCGATGCAGCCACATGGCCCCTCGATGAAGGGGTACCGCGTACAGGGCGCGAGCCTCGACCACGCGCTCTGGTTCCACCGGCCCTTCCGAGCCGACGAGTGGCTCCTGTTCAGCAAGGAAAGCCCGGTGACGGCACGCGGCCGCGGCTTCGTCCGCGGCCACGTCTTCAACCGGCAGGGCGAACTCGTCGCCTCGGTGAGTCAGGAGTGCCTGATCCGGCTGCGGGAGCGGGAGCACAGCGTCGCGGGGTGAAGCTCAAGCGGCTTGACGTCAAGCGACCGGTACTGAAGACTGCTCCCATGGAACCGATTGATGCCAGTGACTTCAAGGTACGCTGCCTGGCGATTCTCGATCGGGTCGCCGAAACCGGCGAGTCCGTGATCATCGTGAAACGCGGCCAGCCGGTCGCGGAACTCCGTCCCGCTGTGTGTCCCGACGCCGCGTACCCACAGTACGAGTTGAAAGGCACGGTGGTCGAGGTCGGCGAAATCGTGGAGCCGGCCGTGCCGGCAGATCACTGGGAGAGCACACGCCCAAGTACGAACCGCTGGCCAGTAGGGAGGTGTGTTCGGAAAGCGACTTCCACACCGCCATGTTCGGCATCAATCTGTTCGCGGCGTCGAGCCTTCTGGGCATCGAGGCCGACCTGCTCCGTTTGTATCTGACACATCAGGATGATCCGGACTACGCAGTACGCCTGCAGACGGAATTGCTGACAAACGTCGAAACCTGCCGAAACCGCTTCAGGACGTTGCTCGATCGCAACCCACTGGAGACGTACCTGGAGTCTTTGCAGCGGGGCCTTGACGAGGGAAGCTGGTTCGACGTTCGACCGTGGCGAGCACCACCAAGCGAAGCGAGGGCCTGGGGCAAGCCTCCTTGGCTCAGGAGACGCCTGAAGAAGCAGGTACGGACCATTGAAGGCCTCCTGAACGAGACCTCGCTCATCGCAGAGTGTTCGCGCCGGCTGGAGCTATCCCGCGAGTCGCTAGTATTCTTCAGGACCCGTGGTGGAGAGGGCGCCTTGAGGGCCTACCGCACTCACGAACTGGAACTGGCAGCGTGCTAGAGGAACGGGCGCGGGCCTCGGAAAGCGGCGGTTCGAAGCACGGCCCGCGCACAGTCCAGGCCGGCCCGTCGCCGCCCATGCTATCGAGAGAGCAACATTGAGCAGAGGCTTGGGTACTCGCCCTTGCTGGACCGAGCGGCCGGACCGGAGTAGGTGAGGTGAATCCGTCAATGTCTATGTGGACCCAGCGACTACTACGCGCGAAGACCGTTGAAACTGCCGAACGCGCGAGAGGCCCTCGTAGACCACGCCAAGGTCGTCGACTACCTCCTGTCGTCAGACCATCCCAATGGACGAAGCAAAGCCGCCTTCTTCCTCGGCCTCGGGTTCGATGAGGAGCGATGGGGGATGCTCGCCGCAGCCCTGCGCGACCACGGCGCCGACAATGAGGTCACCGACGCCAGAGCGTCGGACCACGGTGTGCTGCACTGCGTCGATGGTACGATCAAGACACCCGACGGTCGGAATCCGCAAGCAAGGACCGTCTGGCTCATCGAAGAGGCGACCACCGCGCCCCGACTCATCACCGCGTACCCGCTCCGGAGGGACCATGCTGGAAGAACATGACTGCGTCGTACTCACGGACGACCTCGGTGAAAGCAACCTGAAGCCCGGAGACATTGGGACCATAGTGCATGTCTACTCCGAGCGGAGCGCCTTTGAAGTCGAGTTCACGGAATTGGACGGCCATGGCGTGGCGCTAGCCACTGTGCAGCCTTCCCAGTTGCGCCCTATGGCCGCTACCGACCTCGCCCACGCCCGCGAACTCAGCAAGCAAGACCGAGCGACGGCCGCGCCTCATGGCGCGCGCGGGAGAATCTCGGCCGGTACTGCCGCTCCGCGCTGAAGCACTGGCCGGCGGCGGCGGAAAGCGACAGCCAGAGTCAGGGCCCGGGAGCCAGAGTCCCAGCCAGAGTCACGGCCGGATCGGTATGATCCGCCGTCGCGTCCACTGATCTCGCAACCGAGGTCCACCGAGCCGCCATGACCGACTCCGAACCGAACAACAGCAGTGCCCTGATCGCCGAACTGCGCGCCGCCCTGGGCGAGGATGTCGTCCTCACCGGCGACGACGTGACGGCGCGCGCCGGCGACGGCTCGGGCACTGTGCCCTGCGCGGCCCGGGCGGTGCTCCGGCCACGCACCACGGAGCAAGTCTCAGCGGCCCTCGCAGCCTGCCACCACGCCGGCCAACCGGTCGTGCCGCAGGGCGGGCTGACCGGGCTCGTGGGCGGCGCCGTCGCCGGCGACCTGGAGGTGGCGATCACGCTCGAACGAATGACCGCGATCGAGGAGATCGACCCGGTGGGCCGGACGCTGACGGTTCAGGCCGGCGCCGCGCTGCAGAGCATTCAGCAGGCGGCGGATGCCGAGGGGCTCCTCTTCCCGCTCGACCTGGGAGCCCGCGGCTCCTGCACGATCGGCGGCAACGTGGCCACGAACGCCGGCGGCAACCGGGTGATCCGCTACGGCATGACCCGCGATTGCGTGCTCGGCCTGGAAGCCGTGCTCGCCGACGGCACCGTGCTCTCGAGCCTGAACAAGATGGTCAAGAACAACGCCGGCTACGACCTGAAGCACCTCTTCGTGGGCTCCGAGGGCACGCTGGGGATCGTGACGCGGGTGGTGCTACGCCTTGAGCGGCGTCCCCGCAGCCACAACTGCGCCCTGCTCGCGGTACCCGGCTTCACGGAAGTCACGGGACTTCTCCGCAAGCTGGAGGAGGATGTCGGCGGTTCGATGAGCGCCTTCGAGGTCATGTGGCGGGAGTTCTACGAACTGGTCACAGGCCCGCAGGCCAAAACGGCGCCGCCGATCCCGCACGGCGACCCCTTCTACGTGTTGGTCGAGTCGCTCGGCACGCGCCCCGAAGAGGACGCGGTCCAGTTCGAGGAGGCCCTCGGCGACTGCATGGAGGCCGGCCTGATCGGCGACGCGGTGCTCGGCAAGTCGAAGGCGGAGCGGGACGAGATCTGGGCGCTTCGCGACGATGTCGAGCAGCTCAACCACCTGGCCCCGATATTCACCTTCGACGTGAGCCTGCGCATCGCCGACATGGAGGCCTACGTCGCCGACATCAAGGCCGTCCTGACGGAAAGGTGGCCGGACAGCCAGTGTGTGGTCTTCGGCCACCTCGGCGACGGCAACCTGCACGTCGTCGCCTCTGTCGGCGACGGTTCCCCGGAGGCGCGCGGCGCGGTCGAGGAGATCGTCTACGGGCACCTCGAGCCGATCGGCGGCTCGGTGTCGGCAGAGCACGGCATCGGCTTCGAGAAGCGCGCCCATCTCGGGCGCAGCCGTTCCGCCGAGGAGATCGGCCTCATGAAGGCACTCAAGCAGACGCTCGACCCGAAGGGCATCCTCAACCCCGGGCGGGTGTTCGAGGCGGAAGGCGCTCCGCCGACTGGTGCGCGCGCCGGCGCCGCCACTCGACTGCCGTAGCCGTCAGGCGTACTCGGGCGCGAGTTCCTCGCGCAGGCGCTCCAACAGTTCCCTGGTCTTCACGATGCCGTCGTCGGCGGCCATGCGGCCCTCGAACTCGATGCCGACCCAGCCGCGGTAGCCAGCGTCGAGCACGATTCGCATCATCTGCTCGTAGTCGATCGTCGTCTCGTTGCCGGCCTCGTCGAAGTCGTAGCTCTTCGCGCTGACGGCGCGGGCGTAAGGCATGAGCTCGGTCACTCCCTGGTATCGGTCGTACAACTCTTCGGGCTCGTAGGACGTCTTGAAGTTGCCGAAGTCGGGCAGGGTGCCGGCGCGCGGATGGTCGACCATCGCGATGGTGCTGGCGAGCCATTCGCCGTTGCTGGAGAGGTAGCCGTGATTCTCGACCAGGACATCGATGTCGTAGCCGTCCGCGTACTCGCACAGGGAGCGGAGACCGTCGGAAGCCAGCTTCTGCTGTTCCTCGAACGACCCGGCGCTGGCCGCGTTCACACGCACCGAGTGGCAGCCCAGGAAAGCCGCCGCCTCGACCCACTTGTGGTGGTTCTCGACCGACTGCGCGCGCGCCATAGCGTCCGGCGCCCCGATGTCGCCCTCCGCGTCGCACATGATGAGCAGGCTGGTCACGCCTTCACCGTCGCACCGCATCTTGAGTTCCGCCAGGTAGTCCTCGTCGCGGGCGCGGTCGAAGAAGAACGTGTTGACGTACTCGACCGCCTCGATCCCGTGGCTGCGGGCGCGGGCCGGGAAGTCGAGGTGATCCAGTTCACCCTGGTAAAGCAAGCTCGGGTCGTCCCGGAAGGAGCCGTCGCCCAACGCGCTGATGCCCGGCCCGAACAGCTCACGGTAGTACGACCACTCGGCCAGGGAGATGCGGTACAGCGGGCCGGCGTCGGCGGCTGCGGCATCGGCTGCGGCGCTCTCCGCGTCCGGACCAGCGCCGTCCATGCAGCCGGTGGCGGCGGCGGCGCCCAGTACGGCGCCGGTTTGCAGAAAACGTCTGCGGTCCATCTTCACTGTGCGCACCTCCTGCTGGGAATCCGGGCAGTGTAGCGCGCCGCGAAACCTCGACGCCTCATCCTCGTAGTGCTGAGCCAGGAGGAGGTCAACTCAAGATGGAAGTCTTCACAATCCTGCTGATCGGGGGCATCGCCCTTGCCGCGCTCGCCGCCTTCGCGGCCGTCGCCTTCGTCGTCAAGGTCGCGTTCAAGCTCGTTCTTCTGCCGTTCAAGGTCATCGGCTACATCGCCGGGGCGTTGCTGGCCGTCATCCTGATTCCGATCGCGGTCATCGCACTCCCGGTGGCGATCGCCGTGGGCGTCGTCGTGCTCGTTGTCGGGGGATTGGTGGCAGTCGTCTGCGCCGGCTTCGGCTTGCTGAGCGCCATCTTCTAGCTGGCGCCGGCGCACCCAGCTAGTGGACCAGGTGCCACTCGGTCTGCCGGCCGGCGAGGTAGTACACCTTGTCGCCGTCGTAGACCGCGCTCTGCTCGAGCTTGATCTGCACGTCCTGGCCGTTCCACATCTCGAGTTCGACCTTCACGTTGCCCTCGATCGCGTAGGCGGTGTCCGGGTAGAGCGGCCAGTCGCCGCGCACCGGCGTCGGTCCCTGGTTGTCCCACATGCCGATCGTCGGACCCGGCGCGTGGCCGAAGACGCCGAGCGGATGGGTGTAGGTGCTGGAGCGCAGGCCCTCGTCGGTGGCGAGCGCGATCGTCGCGGCGAGGATCTCGTTGCCGGTGCGGCCGGTTCGGTACTCGCCGGTCAGGATGTCCTGCCAGCGGTTGCCGGCGGCCAGTGCGCCCTGGAGCTCCGCCGGTGCATCGCCCTCGCCGAGGCGCAGCACGTAGCCCATCTCCTGGGTGTCGGTGCAGAGCCCGATGTAGCAGATGCCCACATCGGTGTGCAGCACGTCGCCGCGGCGGATGACGAAGTCGCCGCTGCCGCCGCAGAAGGGCTCATCGGCGCCGCAGCCGCTGCCCTCATCCGATGCCCGGCGCTGTGCGTTCACCGAGGCCAGGAACCAGATGTCGAGCCCCAGGTCCTCGAAGCGTTGGGCGATGTACCAGGCCACGTCGTCGGTCGTCGTGGCGCCCGGCGTGATGACCCGCTCGGAGAACGCCTCCGCGATCACGCCCCGCGCCAGGGACACGATCTGCGGATACGCCTCCATCTGGAGCGGGCTGCGGGTCTCGATCCAGCGCACGACGAGTTCCTCGGCGCTCATCACGCGTTCTTTCAGTTCCGGCGACAGGACCTCAAGCAACCGTTCATGAAGCGCCGCCGAAAGACCGTCCGCCACCGGCCAGTGGCGTGACACGTTGACGCCGATCCGCTTCGGGTCGCGTTCCGCGATCACTTCGCCCAGGCCCTGCCACTGCTCGTCGAGGTCGCCGCCCTCCCAGGCCGATTCGTACAGCGCGCCGTAGGGGTAGCGGTTGACCGTCAGCAACTCGACGCCGCCGTTGTCGGGCCCGCGGTCGAAGAAGACCAGCATCGTCGTGCGGCGGGCCGCGAACACCGGCCGCGGCACCAGGCTGAAGAACACGGGATCCTCGTTGTACTCGCGGTTGATCACGAGCCACATGTCGATTCCCGTCTCACGCATCAGGCGCGGCAGCAGGTCCGCGAGGCGCTCCTCGAGCATCCGGTTGAACGGCTCGACCCGATCCCGGTGCGGCAGCACGTGGCCGGGACCGTCGAGCACGCGTCCCTGCTCGAAGCCGGCACTCTGGCCCAGGGCGGGCATCGCCGAAACGGCGAGCAGGCCGAGAGCGGTGGTCAAGGTGCGTGCAAGGCGTCGCTTCATGTCTCCAGAACCTCCATGCGGCCTGAGATGACCGCTGTCCGGGCCACCTCCAGAAGAGTGCAACGAAAACCCGCGTCGGCTGCGAGGGACGGCCGACCGCCACCGATCAGACGCCGGACCAACTCCGCCCCGGCATAGCGCGCGATCAGTTCCGTGTCGACATCGGTGTCCTCCGCGCCGGACGAAGCGTCACCGCCCGCCACGTCGCGGCCCGCTTCCGGCGCGCAAGAGTCCGAATCCTCTGCCGCTCCCGCACCTTCCGGCCGGTTCGAGGCTGCGGACAGGAAGGCCGTGACGGCTTCATCCGACTGCTGCGCGAGCAGCAGGTGGGCAAGACCGGTGCCTATGTCGAACTCCGCATCTCCCCAACCTCCATACTGCGGGTCGACGACCCGCACGCCACCGTCGGGGAGCAACAGCCAGTTGCCCGGATGGAAGGCGCCGTGAACCAGACACCTTCGACCCTCCAGGTACCGCCCGGCGAGGGCGCACAAGGCTTCGCCAAGTGCACGATCCTCCCGCAACGCGGTCGCCGCGTCGCCCAGACCCGGCTCGACCGCTTCGAGTGCCGCGTGATCGAGCGCCGGTCCGTCGGAACCGAACCCGTCAGCGCCGGCCGGCGACGCTGCGAACGGCGCCTCAAACAACAGCCGGCGGTTCAGCGTCCTCATGCCGGTGTTGGCCAGCTCCGGAGACTGCCCGCCACGGGTCCCAAGATGAAGCGCTCGAAGGAAGGCGCCCAGGGCCTCCGCGGCGTCCTCGCCGAGGGAACCGCCCCGGTAGAGCGAAGTGAGATCCGCAGCGCCCCGGAAGTCCTCGAGCAGGAGCACGGACCTCGCCGCGTCGCCACCGAGCAGCCGCGGCATGTGCGCCGCGGCCTCCGGAATCCGGGCGACCCGGCGGTAGAAGCGGCGTTCGGCCCGCCCGCGGTCCTCCGGCATGGCGACCGACTCGTCGCGCCGCAACCAGGGCAGAGCCTGCTTCAAGACCGCGGTGCGCCAACCGCCGCGGAGCTCCTGCAGTTCGACCCGCATTACGGTGCTGGACTCGCCGCCGAGCGAAGTGCAGGTCGTCACCTGTTCCTCGTCGCCCAGCCAACCGAGAGCACCCATCACCAAGTCCACCCGGCCCGCCTGATCGGCCGACAGGACGTGAACTTCGGGATGCTCAGCCTCGAACTCGGCCCGCCGGCTCATCGGCGCAAGCTATCACCGCCATCTTGCTTCCCGGGCGGCTCCCGAACGCCCAGAGAAGAACGACGCTCAGAACGCGGCGAACCGAACCGTTCAGGTTCAGATTCCCTCCCCTACTCTTTCCCGGTCGACTTCGAACGAGACTCGGCCACACGCCGCGACCCGTTGAGCCCCTTCTTCGGACCGCCTTGTGCAAGATAGTCCTTCCTGTACTGAGACGCACTGCAACCGAACTGTAGCTGGAAGGCACGCCGGAAGGTCCGTCCGCCGCGGAAACCGACGCTCTTCCCAACCTGGTCGACAGTCATGTCGCTCTCTCGCAACAACTGAGCCGCTCGCTCAACACAACGCCCGGTCAACCAGGACCGAAAGCTGCTCCCGACCTGCCGCCGGAAGTAGCGCGAGAAGCTCGAAGGCGTCATCGCAGCGATCACGGCTACCGCAGCCAGGGACAGGCCGTCCTCCAGATGATCATCGACGTAGCTCCGTACACGTCCCAGCCGCTCGTAGTACTCGAAGGGATCCGTCGCGCCGGGGTCGCCTTCAGCGTTGTCGCCATCGGCACCGCTTTCGCCGCCCCCATCGGCACCGCTTTCGCCGCCCCCACCGGCACCGCAGGCGCTACAGCCATCGCCATCGCCCTTCCCGCTGCTTTCGGGTGACTCCTGGCGGTCAACCGGAGGAGCCGCCACAGCGATCGTCACATCCGTGGCCAGTTCAAGATCCACATACGTGAAGCCGTATCTCTCGATCAACCCCCGCGCTTTCACCGGTACCCTCCTGGTCCAGCCGGGCGCCCATTCCACGAACGTGTGGAACTCGGCGTTCTCGCCGCACGGGTCGACATGCGCAGGCAGATCCGCCAAGAAATCGGAATCGTATCGTTGACCTACGAAAGTCGCGGGCAGGATCGTCGTGTCTACAGCGCACACCCAGGCCGAGACGCCTGCCTCAAGAACTGCCTCGGCGTGCTGCCGCGAGTCACTTCCCCAAAGAGGGAACTCAGGGACAAGCCCGGTGAACGCAAGCTGGTGCGAACGCCGGGCCCGATGAGCTGACGAGCATAGTTCGCCAAAGGCAACGAACTCGGCGCCGGCGCGTCGAAGGCCGTGGAGCTCTCGGCGCAGAACGAGGTCGTAGTCGGTTCTTGGTCCGCCCCAACCGAATCTCACCACGCGATGCGGCAGGTCCACCGCTGCCGCCTGGAGCCTGATCAAGTCCTCGGGCACACCATGCGGTACCGCTCGACCGGAGTCACGATCGACCTGTGTGATCAAGCCACGCACACACCACGTCGGATCGGACCGGAGTAGGCGCAGTGCCCATGCACTGTCCTTACCTCCCGACCACCACTGCCAAGCGCTTCTCTCGGGTTCAGGTGCCATGTGAGCGAATAGCAGCGGATCATAGAGAGATTCTCCTGTCATGACAACCTGACTGCGGAGTGCTGCACAACGGTTCGGGGCCGGCCGCCGTAGCGGCCGGCCCCCCTGAATGACCGGGACTACGTTCTTCGCCTACCAGCGAAGGTTCGCCAAGAACGCAGCCTGGTAGACGGACGGCGTGGCGTCATTCCGCTCCACGCGAGCGGCTTCAGCGTCCAGGGCGAAGAACTCGCCGACCCTGAGCCGCGCACCGGCCTTGTAGGCCTCGCCGGAACGCCCGGACAGCCCCGCGCCCAGATACGGCGTCAGACTCCACCGGCTGCCCAAGACCGCCAACCCGTATCCGATCTCCGCTTCCGTGACGCTGCCCGGCGCCGTCGCGCGGTAGCCCGCGGGAGCCTCGGTCTGCTGCTCCCACAACCTGACGATCCCGCTCGACGCGGCCCCCAGGGTCGACCTGAGCCCGATGGACAGGCCGCGGTCGGCGCCGCCCGGCGCGAACCGGAGCGAACCGCCCACGCCCCACTCGGAGAGCTCACTCGCCTCGTGGGCCAGCAGGGAGCGTCCCGTCAACTCGGCGGACAGGCCCCGCACCGCATTCTCGAGGCGAAGGCCAGCGCCCATTTCCAGGCCGCTGCCCTTCTCCGCATCGCCGTCGTCGTAGCGGAGACCCAGCTCCACGCTTGGAGTCAGCACGGCGCCCGACTCGAACTGCCACCGGCGTGCGCCCTCGACCATCAACCGCAGACGGTTCACGTCGGCCGACAGCGCGGGCAGCGCTTCCACCTCGTCCGAGGTCGTGTGGACCAGCAGCAGGTCGGTGCGGAGCGCCAGACTGAAGCCCTCCGTCGCCGCGGACGACCGCAGTTCCTGGCGCGCCCCGAAGGCGCCCAGGCTCATCCCGATGTCTGTCTCGATGGACCCCAGGCCGCCCTCGTTCAGGGTCATCGATCCGGCGCCACTACCCAGAGCGCCCCACACCGACAGGCGATCGCTCACCGCGACCCGGAGGTAGGGAAGGCCCGTGGTCAGAACGCTCGAGAGGTCACCCTCCCGGGCGCGCAGACCGCCGACCCCGCTCCCGCGGTAGTCGCCGTCACCGCGGCTGTGGGACACCGCGACGCCGAACAGCACCCGGCCCCGTTCGATGTCCGCTCCGACCGTCCCGGTGACCACCTCACCGTCGAGGCTCAGGTTGTCCACGCCGCCGTTGAAGCGCGTCGCGGCCCCGCTGCCCCAGACGGACCAGCGGTGGTCGGCGGACGCACCGCCTTCGACCGCGCCGTTGCCGGTCGTCCCGTTGCCATGGCCGGCGCCGTGGGAGTCGGAAGAGAACTGGAACGAACTCCGCGCCAGCACCTCGCCGACACCCATCCGCCCCGACCCGTGCCTGCCGGACTGCGCGTCCAGAAGGCCGCCCTCTGACCCGAGCGGGCCGACGGCGCCACCCGCCGCCTGACCGACAACGCCAAGTCCGGCAACCGGAGCGGCGACCGAACCGGCAGCGCCGTGCTCCCGGCCGCTACCCGAAACATCGACCCGGTGGCCGGCGACCACGACCTGGGCGCCCGATCCGAGCCGACCCGTCAGCCGATCCTCCACCGCGTTCACGGCGTTGCTCGCTGCCGTGCGCCCGAACCGCGCCAGCCATTCCTCGGCCGGCGCCGCATCGTCGTCGTCCTCGATGGTTCCCGTAGCCGCAACTTCGGAAGCTCCATCGAACACTGCGTTGGTGGCGCCACTGAGCACCAGGCGGAAGGTCTCGGACTCCTCGTGCAGCAGGTCTTCGATCAGAGGCACTCCGAGCCTGACGCTCGTCGCCCCCCGACCCAGGACCAGCTCGCCACTCACCTCGACGTAGTCCGTGCCCGGCTGCGCCGTTTCGGCCTCAGTCGTCCAACGCACCGTCGCCGGCAAGGCGCTCTCGCCGCTGAGCGAGACCGTGAAGCCGATCTCGCCCGCCGACTCGGGCGCCGACGCGTCGGCGATCCGGATCACCGGCGCCTCGTCGTCGTTCTCGATCACGCCCGTGGCCGATGACGCTCCGACTCCGAGCTCCGCGTTCTTCGGCCGACTCAGGCTGACCGTGAACGTCTCGTTCTCCTCGAAAACAGCGTCGTCGCGCAAGGGAATCACGATCGCGCCGCCCGTTGAGCCCGGATCGAGGGTCAGGACGCCGCTCACGGTCACGTAGTCCTGATCCGCGGTCGCCGTGCCGGGCGAGGTGCTCCAAACCGCCTCCACCGGCATCGAAGTCCGCCCTTGGAGGGTGACCACGAACATGAGGTTGCCCCGGCTTTCCGGCGCGGCTGCACCGATGATCGAAAGCACCGGAGCCCCGTCGTTGTCCCTGACCCGTACCGTCGCCGAAACCGCGCCGCCCAGGGTGTAGCCGTTGCCACTCAGCAACGTGACCACAATCTCCCCGTCCGGCTCCTCCACCCTGTCATCGATCGTCCGCACGGTCAGGGTGGTCTCATCGGCGCCGGCAGGGAAGAGCGCCGATGTCGGCGGTTCGCTGCCCAGCATCGGCGCCGTCGCCGTCACTCCCAGGGAAACCGAGAGTGGTTCGGCGGTGACGCCCGTACGACGCAAGGTGAACGCCACTTCGGCGCCCTCGACGACGCGGTTCTCCTTTGCCTGAATCGTCACTTCGACCGGCGCCAAGTTCGTCCGCGCACCGGTGACGTTCGAAGGCGGACCGATGCCCGCTGAGTTCAGGGCACAGACCCGGTAGTAGCGGGTCGTCCCTGCCGCCAGACCGCGGTCACTGAACGTCGTCGCTGTTGAGCCCAGATCGTCCACCAGCACCGACCATCCCGATTCGCCGTCAGCCGACCATTCGATCCGGTAGCCGGCAATCGCGACGCCACCCGTCTCAACCGGCGCCGTCCAGGCCAGGACGATCCCGTCCTCGCCGTCTGCCCGCGCTTCGAGATCCTTCGGAGGACCGGGAACGGTGACCGCCGACGGCTCGTTGTCGTCGCTCACCGTCACGGTCGCCGAAGACCTGGAACCAACCACGTAGCCGGCGTCCTGCCCAGCGGTGAGTGTCGCCGTAATCACGCTGTCCGGCTCGTTCACCTCGTCGTCCACGGTCCGGATGCTCAGCGTCTTGAAGTCCGCCCCTGCGGGGAAGACCACCGAGGTCGGAGCCTCGCCGCTGATCGTCGAACCGGTTTCCGACACTTCGACGGAGACTGTCAACGGGTCCGTTACCGGGCCGCTTCTGACCAGCGTCAAAGTCGCGGTCTCGCCCTCGATGACCTCCTGCGTCCACCCAGAGAAGTCCACCTCCGGCAGCTCTGGCTCCGGCGTCTCGCCGGGAACGGTGTCGTTGTCGATGATCGCCAGTTCAAGGGCTGGCGGGTAGGTCACGAAGCTGGGGGTGTCCGCAGTGAACGTCGTAATCAGTCGAAGCGTCTCGCGATCCGGCTCGTCCAGGGAGTCGTCGACGATCGTGAGCGAGACCGTCTCGACGGCCGTGTAGTTCTGATCAGCGTCGACGAAGGACCAATCCGTGACGCCGAAACCGATCTGCTCGAGGAGGTCTCCGTAGTCCTCTGGCGCGGCCGCGGTGACCGCCTCGGTCAGCACGGCAACGGCGAGATCCTGAGTTGGCGCCTGTTTGCCCGCGGTCGCAGCCGTAATCCGTACCGTCGCGACGCCGGCGCCTTCCGCGACCTCGGTGACAACGGCGCCCTGGCTGTCCAGGACCTCCATCGTCAGTCGGACTTTCAGGTCGTCGTTGTCGTGGACGACCACCGTCGCCGACGAGTCCGATCCGACTGCGTAGGCAGCCCCCTGACTCGCGGTCACCGTCGCAACGACGCTGCTGTCCGCCTCGCCCTGCGAATCGTCCACGGTCGGGACTGCGAGTGCCGCCGTCGCCTGTTCAGGCTCGAAGACTGCCGACAGAGGCGCCGTGCCGTTGATCATCGAGCCGGTCTCCGTTACCTCGACGGCCACGGTGAGCGCCTTTCCCGTCTCGCCTGTGCGGGTCAGCACGAACGTCGCGTCCGCCCCCTCGTTGACCGGGGACATCTGGGAAGCGATCGTCACATCAGGCAGAGGCCGGTCCGTCGTCGCACCGGCAGGCGCCGATGCTGCCCCGACACCCGCCGCGCTCAGCGCCGACACCCTGTAGTACCTGGTCGTCTCCGCCGTAAGGCCGGAGTCGGTGTACGTCGTGGCGGACGAATTCGTGTCCAATACCAGGGTCTTCCAAGGCGTGGCGCCGTCCGCGGACCACTCGATCCAATAGCCCCGCAAGGGAGAGGTGCCGGGGTTGCTCGGCGCCGTCCAGCTCAGGTCGATCGCCGTCGGTCCCGCCGCGGTCGCCTGGAGGCTCGTGGCCCGCCCGGGCACCACGTCGTCGTCCTGGACGACCACCACCGTCGTCGTCGTCGTCGCGCCGGCAGGTTTCGATGCCTGCCCGACGCCCGCCGCGCTCAGCGCCGACACCCTGTAGGACCTGGTCGTCACCGCCGCAAGGCCGGTGTCGGTGTACGTCGTGGCGGCCGAGTTCGTGTCCGATACCAGGGCCGTCCAAGCCGTGGCGCCGTCCGCGGACCACTCGATCCGGTAACCGCGCACGCGGGAGGTGCCGGGGGTTCTCGGCGCCGTCCAGCTCAGATCGATCGCCGTCGGCCCCGCCGCGGTCGCCTGGAGGCTCGTGGCCCGCCCGGGCACCACGTCGTCGTCCAGGATCACCAACCCCACCGAACCCGGCAGCGTCACGTAGCCGGGGGTGTCGGTAGTGACCGTCGTCACGACGTGCACCGTCTCCCGGGCCGTTTCAGCGCCGGGATCATCGACAATCGAAAGAGCGTACTTCCGCTGCGCCCCGTGGCGCCCGTCGGCGTCCAAGCGCCTCCACTCCTTGGGCGAGAAGACCGGGAACTCACTGAGATGTCCGAAGTCCTCGGTCCCGACCGCGGTGCCGTCCTGGGCGTTCACCCAGAAGCTGACCGCGTCGTCCGGCGGGCCGTTGCCGTTGGTCGTCGCGGTAACCACCACGGTCAGGTCGCCGATCTTCTCGGAGACCTCCGCCACGGCATTGCCATCGGCGTCTATGACCGTGGTCGCCACGTGGACTTCCAGCTCGTCCTTGTCCTCGACGACCACCACCGTCGTCGTCGTCGTCGCGCCGGCAGGTTTCGATGCCTGCCCGACGCCCGCCGCGCTCAGCGCCGACACCCTGTAGGACCTGGTCGTCTCCGCCGCAAGGCCGGTGTCGGTGTACGTCGTGGCGGCCGAGTTCGTGTCCGATACCAGGGCCGTCCAAGCCGTGGCGCCGTCCGCGGACCACTCGATCCAGTAACCGCGCACGCGGGAGGTGCCGGGGGTTCTCGGCGCCGTCCAGCTCAGATCGATCGCCGTCGGCCCCGCCGCGGTCGCCTGGAGGCTCGTGGCCCGCCCGGGCACCACGTCGTCGTCCAGGATCACCAACCCCACCGAACCCGGCAGCGTCACGTAGCCGGGGGTGTCGGTAGTGACCGTCGTCACGACGTGCACCGTCTCCCGGGCCGTTTCAGCGCCGGGATCATCGACAATCGAAAGAGCGTACTTCCGCTGCGCCCCGTGGCGCCCGTCGGCGTCCAAGCGCCTCCACTCCTTGGGCGAGAAGACCGGGAACTCACTGAGATGTCCGAAGTCCTCGGTCCCGACCGCGGTGCCGTCCTGGGCGTTCACCCAGAAGCTGACCGCGTCGTCCGGCGGGCCGTTGCCGTTGGTCGTCGCGGTAACCACCACGGTCAGGTCGCCGATCTTCTCGGAGACCTCCGCCACGGCATTGCCATCGGCGTCTATGACCGTGGTCGCCACGTGGACTTCCAGCTCCGACTCCTGTGCCCGCGCCGCAGCCAGGCTGACGAAACCGAGCAGGGCAAACAGCAGCGGCAGCCGCAGCAACCGCAGGCCGCGGCGAATCCGCGCGCTCCTCCAGCCGAATCGTGACGCGCTCGTGGCTGGATCGTTCGAGCGCGTTTTCCTCTTCTTCACAAGGCCTCTGGTGTCTTTGTCAAGGAAACTGTGGTTGGATTCCCCACCGGGGGCTGTAATCTGGTTCATTTCTTTTGTCTCCGCGCGTACGAGTCCCCACCGTTTGCGCGCACGCAAACGCCGGTTTCTCAGCGTGTTTTTGTCCACTGAACCCCGAGTCGAGCGTTGAACAGCCGCGACTGAGTTCAGCGGTTGGTTGTGAGGCCCAGAAAGTGGCACGGCGTGTTGAGCCGCCACCGATCTGGTATTGGGGTGACTGGCTTCTCGCCAACCCACCCGCATCCAAGGCGAGGCACATCCTCCCCACCGCTTTCGAAGCCGTCAAGGTAGCCGCCTGCGGCCACTTTCCGCGTCAGAATGGAACTTGGCCGCTGCTCAGACCGGCCGGAAGCGAGGCCCGGAGTCGACGCCCCGTTGTGCTCCCCAGGACCCGAGAACCCTTGTTCCCACTACCGTTTGAGGACTCTCAGGCATGCGCTACCAGAGTGCCCGCCCCACTCAGATCCACCGGTTCCCAGCGTGCTGAACGGACCCAAGGCGGCCCTCTCCCGTGACAATCAGCGACCGGCAGCGGACTTCCAACGGCCGGGAGTGGATTCGCAGTTACCGGACACAACACGACTTGGCCCGGGAAACGAGTCGCACCGGGCGCCCTTGGTGACCGATTCATCGGTCACGGGGCGTTCGCCTGCTCGCCCTGACGAGACCGCGGCGTCAGGCAGACCACGGAATCTGGTGCACGGAAGACGCCGTACAATGCAGGCCATGATCGACGCCGAGGCTGGGGGCGCACCCGTCCTTCGGATCGCGATGTGGTCCGGGCCGCGCAACATCTCGACCGCGATGTTGCGCGCCTGGGGAAACCGCGTCGACACCTTCGTCTGCGACGAGCCCCTGTACGCGAACTACCTCCTGGACCATGGTCACGATCATCCGGGACGGGAGGACATCCTCGCCCACCACGACAGCGACCTGGAGCGGGTCACGACATGGCTGACTGAGGACGCGCCAGAAGACCAGCCGATCTTCTACCAGAAGCACATGGCGCATCACCTGCTCCCCGGTGACCGGTCCTGGGTCAGCCGGCTGACCAACGTGTTCCTGATCCGCGACCCGGCCGAGATGCTCACCTCACTGATGCGCATCCTCCCGCAGCCGACCCTGTCCGACACCGGCCTGCCGCAACAGCGGGAGCTGTTCGACCTGGAGTGCGAGCGGCTCGGCGCCCCCCCTGCAGTGATCGACTCGGCCGACGTGCTGCGAAACCCGCGTGCTGGTCTCGAAAGCCTGTGCCGGGTGGTCGGCGCCGAGTTCGACGAGGCGATGCTGAGTTGGCCGCCTGGCCGCCGCGACACGGACGGGATCTGGGCGCCGCACTGGTACGACGCGGTCGAGAAGAGCACCGGCTTCGCTCCCTACCGTCCCAAGAACGAACCGGTGCCCGAATTCCTGAACGACGTTCTCAACGAGTGCCAGCGGCACTACGATCACCTCGCCGCCCACCGGCTCATCTTCTGACCGACTGCAACGCCGACCCACGGACCCAACCATGCTGCAAAAGGCCGATCCCAGAAACGCCGACCTGCTGGTCAACATCAACGGCGAGCTGATCCACCGCGACCGCGCGGGAATCAGTCCCTTCGATTCCGCCGTCCAGGGCGGCGACGCGGTCTGGGAGGGGTTGCGTCTGTACGACGGCCGCATCTTCAAGCTCGAACGGCACCTGGAACGGCTCCGCGACTCGGCCCTTGCCCTGGCGTTCACCGAGATTCCGTCCCAGGAGGCCATCATCGATGAGATCCGGCGCACGCTCGAAGCGAACGGGATGCGGGACAACGTCCACATCCGGCTCACGCTGACCCGCGGCGTCAAGATCACCTCAGGCATGGACCCGCGCCTCAACGTGGCCGGACCAACCCTGATCGTTCTCGCCGAGCACAAGGCCCCGGTCTACGGTGCGCAGCCCATCCGGCTGATCACGTCCTCGATCCGCCGCTTCCCGCCGGACTGCATGGATCCGAAGATCCACCACAACAACCTGATCCAGTCGATCCTGGCCAAGATCGAGGCGAACGCGGCCGGCGCCGACGACGCCCTGATGCTCGACCGGCAGGGCTTCGTCGCCGAGACCAACGCCACCCACGTCTTCGTGGTGCGCGGCGGCGGCGTCACCACAAGCCACTGCCACGCCTGCCCCGAGGGCGTGACCCGCTCGACCGTGCTCGAACTCTGCCGGGACAACGACATTCCCCACCAGGTGACCGACTACTCCCAGGCCGAGCTCTACCGCGCCGACGAGGCGTTCTGCACCGGCACGATGGGCGAGCTGGTGGCGGTCTCCGAGGTCGACGGCCGGCCGATCGGCAGCGGCGTCCGGCCCGTGCTCGGCCGGTTGCAGCAACTGTTCCGCGAACTGACCGCGCACTCCGGCTACCAGATCACCGACTGACGCGATGGCCCTCGCTCAGCCGCACCCGGAAGGCGTCCCCACCTCAACCACCCGTAGCCCGGGGTGGTTCCCAACCACCCGTAGCCAGCGGTGGTTACTCGGACTGCTCCTCCTCTGGTCGTTGGCGGTTCGTGTCTTCTTCAGTTGGCCGGATCCGTCGATGAACCGGTACTGGGACGAGCGCTACAACGCCGGCAACGTCGCAGTCGTCCTCGCCTACGACCAGTGGCGTCCGTGGCGGACTCACTACCCGAGCCTGTCGTACCTGCCGCATGCGGCCACGCTCAAGATCTACGAGACTGCCCGCGCACTGCCCTGGCTCTCCTCCGCCCCGCGGACGTTCGGTATCGCGCCCGACGAACGTCCGTTTCTGACGCCAGTCGCCGTCAGGGTCTGCCGAATCATCCAGGCCGTGCTGGGCACCGCCTCGCTGCTGGTCGTGTTCCTGATCGGCAGGCAGTTGTTCGGCGCCTGGGTCGGACTGGGCGCGACCTTCCTGCTGGCGGTCACACCCTGGCATTTCACTTTGTCCGGATTCTTCAAGCCGGACATCATGCTCGTCCTGACATCCCTCCTGGCGCTCTACGCCATGCTTCAGGTCAGGCGCACGGAGAGCCTGCGGGGGTACGCCGTCGCGGGCGCATTGGTCGGCGCCACCGTCGCGGCGAAGTGGAACGGCGCCGCAGTCGCACTGCCGCTGCTGGTCACGATTGCACTGGCCGGAGTCGGGAACCTCGGCCTCCTGCTGCGTCGCACCGCGGCGGCGGCCGCGGCGGGCGCCGCCGTCCTGCTGGCGCTCAACCCCTGGCTGGTGCTGGCGCCCGAACTCTACGAGCGCCACCTCGGTTCGACCATGAGCCACTACCAGGAGCGGCTGGCCCAGGCCGGCGCGGGGCTCTTCGATCAGCCGCTGAACCTCGCAACCAGCCTCGCCAGGAGCATCTACTTCAGCCCCGTGCTCGGCGTCTGCACTCTCTTGGGCATGGGCTGGATACTCGCCGTCGCACTCCGCGGCTGGAGAAGACCCGGCAACAGGCTCCGCGGAGCACGCGGCAGCGCCACCATCGGAGACGCCTGGATCCTGCTCACCTTCTTCGGCGGCTACGTCGCGGCGCTGTGGATCGTCACCCGGTTCCCGAAACCGCCCAACTGGCTGATCGTCGCGCCGATCGCCGCCCTGGCCGGCGCCTGGTTGATCGGCCTCCTGCTCAACGCGGCCCGGTCGAACCTCGCCGGCTGGCCGCGGGGAGCGGTCCTGACCGTAGCGGCCGTCGTGGTGGCTCTCGCTGCGATGGACAAGGTCCGCAACGTCTCCACCACCGTCTACGACGTGAACGTGCCTCTGACCACCGCCGAAGCGGCGCGGGTTGCGGGCGAGAAGAAGCCGCTTCGCGGTCGCACGTTCATCAGCGAGCTACCGCTCGGCCACCAGGCCTTCGACCCCAGAATCTGGGACGCAAACTACGTGTCCACGCTGATTCGAACCGACAGCATCGCCTCCGAATCGAGGTTGGAACGGGAGCAGGCCGACATTCTGCTCTTCCATGCCTCACGGCTCGATCCCGGGGAGGACGCCTTCTACCGCGACCTCGCCGCGACCGAACGCGGAGTTCACGTGCAGCGCTTCGAGCCCAGACCGTTCCATCTGCGCGGGGATCCGGTGGTGCTGGTACGGCAGCACTTCGCCCAGTTCGGTCCGCCGAAACTCCTGCCGTTCTTTGTCGCCGGCGACGGTGTGTACGACGTGGATCTGGCCGGACTCCGCGGCGCCGACGGTCCGGAAACGTCATCCCTGTCACTTGAGATAGCGATCCGGACTCCCTTCGGAGACACGACAGAAGTGGCGCTCGACATCGACGGCGCCCGTCTGCCCTGCCGGCACACTCAGAAGGGCCGGAACCGGCGCCGTTGCCTGACACCCCGCCTCCAGCCGCCGCCGCTTTCGGTCCGTGTGTCGGTGCAACCGCCACGCGAGGTCATCGAGGTCACCGCCTTCCGTTGGCGGCAGCCCACCTGATCGGCAGCGGCCGGTCCCGGCTCTTGCCGTTCTGCCGGTTCTGTGCAACCATGCCTCTGCTGCATTGCAGCAAGCAGTGCAGCAAATCGCCCCTGATCCTCCCAGATCCGCCGTCTTCTGGAGACCCCGATGGCCCCGGAACTGAATCGCTTCCTCAGCCCCCTCGACGCCGGCTTCCTCTACGTAGAGCGCCCCAACGAGACCATGCACATCGGTGGCTGCATGGTCTACGAGGGCGAGTTCTCGAGAGAACACATGATCGAACAGGTCGCCGCCCGCATGCACCTGCTGCCCCGGTACCGGCAGCGCGTGGTGTTTCCGCCGTTCCTCGTCTCCCACCCGCTGTGGGTCGACGACCCGGACTTCGACATCGAGAATCACATCGACGAGGTCTGGCTACCGGCGGACTGCAACGAGCAGGTCCTCGGCCGCGTGGCCGCGGAGGCCTACAGCGGCATGCTCGACCGTAACCGTCCGCTGTGGAAGGGGATCGTGCTGCGCGGCATGCCGGGACACACCGCCGTGGTCTGGAAGATCCATCACGCGATGGTCGACGGCGTCTCCGGCGTCGATCTGACCATGGTGCTGAGCGAGTTCTCGCCGACCGACGAGCTGCCGGCGCCGCCGGCCGAGCCCTGGGCGCCGCAGCCGTTGCCCGAACCCTTGAGTCTGCTCCAGGAAGCGATGCAGCATCGTTTCACCGAACTGAACCAGACTTGGACGGAAGCCGCCTTCGACGCCCTGCGGCCCAACTTGATGGCGGAACGCACCCGCGAGATGCTGTCCGCCAGCAGCGCCTCCTTGCCGGTCAGCGCCACCCCGGCGCCGCGTACGGTCTTCAACCGGCCGGTCGGGGGCGACCGCGGTTTCGCCTGGGCCCAATTCGCGTTCCCGACGATGCGCGCGGTCAAGTCGGCCCTGGGCGGAACCGTGAACGACGTCGTGCTCACCGTGCTCGCCGGCGGCCTCGGCCGCTACCTGCGCGCCCGCGGCCAGAACACCGCGCGGCTCGAACTCCGCGCCATGTGCCCGGTCAGTATGCGGCAAGCGGACGAACGCGGACAGCTCGGGAACCTGGTCTCGAACATGATCGCCCCGCTGTTCGTAGGCATCGAGGATCCCATCGAGCGCCTGGGCAGGGAACGCGATGCGATGAACAAGCTGAAGGAAGCCGGACAGGCCAAGGCCTTCTACCAGTTGAGCCAGTTCGGCGTCCGCGTGCCGCCCCTGATGGCGGCCATGGGCGCGGCGATGCCGTTCTCCCAGACGCTGTTCAACACCGTGTCGACGAACGTGCCCGGCCCGATGATTCCCCTCTACTTCGGACAGCACAAGCTGGTCGACTGGCTGCCGCTCGGTATCGTGTCGAACAACATCGGCCTGTTCGTCTCCATCCTGACCTACAACCAGCGCATCACACTCGGCATCACCGTGGACTCGAAGCTGATTCCCGATCCGTGGTTCCTCACCCAGTGCCTGGAGGCGTCCTACGCCGAACTGCGGCAGGCCGCCGGCACCGAGGGCGACGAAGCCACGGGAGCGCGCTGCTTCGCCGCCCCCGACCAGGTCGAAGCGGCCGCTCCGAGAGCCGCCACGCCGGCCGCGACCGCCGAGCCAGCCGCTATCCCGGCGCCGGCCAACGTACCCACGCCCGACGCCGCAGCGGATCAGGACCGCCCCCTCCTGGGAGTCGCGTAGTGCGGGGTGTCGTCCGGTGAAATCGGCGCCACGCCGTCCGACCAACCCGATCTGGAGCGCGAATCCGCGACTGCTGCGGGACACCGTTCCGGCCGCCCTGCCGCTGTGGCGCGAGGCCTTCGCGATTGCGGAGTTCTCCCTTCTGCCCATGACGCCGACCTTCCACGGCTTCGGCGTACCCCGTGGCGACGGCGCCGCGGTCGTCGTCGTGCCCGGTTTCACCGGCACCGACGGCTACCTGGCGCCGATGCGCGGCTGGCTGGGCCGCATCGGCTACCGGCCCTACCCCTCCGGCGTCGGACACAACGCAGATTGCCTGGAACGGCTGAGCCAACGATTGACGGCAACACTCGAGAGCGCGGCCGGGGAAACCGGCCGCCGCGTCCACCTCGTGGGCCACAGTCTGGGCGGCGTGCTTTGCCGTGGTGTCGCGTCTTTGCGTCCCGATCTGGTCGCCTCGGTCACCACGATGGGGACGCCGATCCGGGGCGTCCGCTCGCACCCCCTCGTCATGCGGTTGGCGGAGGTCGTGCGGCGTCGCGTAGTCGAACAGGACGGAGGCCGGAACCCCGGTTGTTTCTCGGGCGACTGCCGGTGCGACATGGTCCGCGCGGTTCAGGGCGTCTTCCCGGAGGAGATCCCGCAGCTCGCGATCTACACCCGGCGTGACGGCGTCGTCGCCTGGCGCTACACGCGCCTCCACGATCCCGCAAAGAACGCCGAGGTTCCCGGCACGCACAGCGGGCTCGCCGCCAACCCGCTGGCCTACCGCCACCTCGCGCGGTTCCTGAAGCGCCATCCCGCGGCAGGCGAGTCCACACCATGACGACCGCCAACGAACCGCTGGCGGCGGACCGCGCGTTCCTCTGGAACCTGGAGCGCCGGAGCCCGGGATTGCACGTCGCCGGCCTGGCACGGATCGAAGGCGGGATCGAGCGCCGGGACGTCCTGCAACAGGTGCGGCGCCTTCGCAGTCTGCCCCGGTTCGGACTCCGGGTGGAGACATCGCCCTTCGGCGCCCCACGGTGGCGCTCGGCGCCCTTCGAGCCGGAACAGCACGTTCATGTCGCCGCCCAGGGCGATCCTGCCTCCGCACTCGACAGCGCTCTCGGAAAGGCGCTCGATCCGAAGCGACCGCTCTGGGAAGCTCACCTCCTGCCCGCGTACCATGACGGCGGAGACGCGCTGCTCCTCAAGACGCATCTCGCCGCGGTCGACGGCCTGGGCACGAACGATCTCTTCCAGGTCCTGTTCGACAGCAGCGCGAGGGGCCCGGACGAGAATCCGCCAGAACCGACCGCGAACGGCAACGGCGGCAATGACGCGTTCCGATCCGGAGTCGACCCCGGCAGGCGAATGGCCGAGTGGGTCGAGAACTGGGCCGGGGCCGGACAGGACCTGGTCGAGGGCGCCATGCAACTCGCGTCCGACGAAGTGCGTTCCGCGCTGTTGACCCTGAACGAAGTGATGCCCGACGCCGCAATGCCTCCCCTGCCTCTGCCGTTCAACGGGGCCACAGCAGGACGCCGGCGCCTGATCCGCTCCGAACTCTCCTACGCCGACATCCGCACGATCCGCAGCCGGTTGGGCGGCGCGCTCTCGGATGTCGTCCTGGCCGTGGTCGGCGGCGCTCTCGAGCGCTATCTCACCGCTCGCGGGATTCCGACCGCCGGCCGCAGCCTGAAGATCGCCCTGGCGACCGACATCAAGGGTCGCAACGGCAGCCGACGCAGCCTGTTGCCGATCGAAGTTCCGTTGGGCGTGGGTGACGCGCATCGATTGCGCACCGTTCATCAGCTCGCCCGGCTGTTGCGCGTCGCCCACATTCCGGAGGCCCTGTCGCGCCTGATGCGCGCGCAGCGCGCTGCCGGTCCGCTGACGGCGGCCGTCGCCGCCATCACGTCACGGATCCGGCCGTCGTTCCACCTCACCGTGGCCAACGCGACCGGTCCCCAGATCCCCAAGTTCCTGGCCGGCCGACCGGTCATCGGCTACACCCCGTCCTGGCCGGTCGGCCTCGGCCAGGGCCTCTCCTGCGCGTTCTTCGCCTACAATCAACTGCTGCACGTCGGCCTCACTGTGGACGAACGAGCCTGTCCGGACGGCGCCATGCTGTCCGACCTGCTCCTCGAGTCACTCAACGAGCTCCGCGAAGCAGCCGGCAGCGCCCCGCGCCGGCCGGTTCGCAACGCGCCGCCTGGGCCGCGACCGCACGCAGATCAGACCTTGGAGACATAGATGAACCGTCCCACCATTCCCAAACAGGTGCTCGACTACCAGAAGCAGGTGCTCAAGTTCCAGCAGTCCGCGTTCGAGAACGGCTACAACGCCATCGTCGCGCTGCAGGAACGGCAGCTCGAACTTGCCGACCGGATGATCGGCCAGGTTCCGAACCTGCCCGACGAAGCGCACGCCCTGATGCAGACTTGGCGCGACGCGGCTGAGGAGGGTCAGCGCCAGTTCAAGAACACGGTGGACGGCTCCTTCGCCGCCGTCACCACCTACCTCGACCGACTCGAGGAAGGCGCTCCGGCCGAGGAACCCGCAGGCGATACGGAGGCATCCGAGTGAACGACATGGCGAACGAGTACCCGCGCACCGTCCACCTCAAGGGCAAGCCCTTCGAGTTCCGGCTCCTCGGCCCCGAGGACAGAGACGAAATGCTGGCTTTCGCACGCGCCCTGCCCGAAGAGGATCTCCGGTTCCTGCGTGTCGACCTGACCGACCCGAAGGTCGTCGACCACTGGATCGACGGCGCGAATTCAGGTCTGCGCCTTGCCGTGCTCGCCCACCTCGACGGCCGGCTCGTGGGCTACGGCAGCCTGAACCGCCGCGAGTCGTCGTGGATGAGGCACCTGGGCGAGATCCGGATCATGGTGCTGCCGGAGGTCCGGCAGGCCGGTCTCGGAGGCCACCTGGCCCACGACGTCTTCCAGCTCGCCCAACAGATCGGGCTGACCAAGATCGTCGCCCAGATGGCCCGCGAGCAGCGCGGCGCCCGCCAGATGTTCCACAAGCTGGGCTTCTCGATCGAGGCTTTGCTCGCGGATTGGGTGATCGATCCGGACGACGCCACCCACGACCTGATCCTCATGTCCTACGACGTGACAGGACTCGAGGCGGGCGCGGGGGCGTAGCTTCGGCGCGATGATGAACCCGCCGTATCTCGGCGAACTTGTCCGCGAAGGCATGGACGAGGTCGGCTGGAACTTGACCGAGACGGCGGTTCGCCTGGGCTGTGAAGGCGGAACGCTCTCGCGTTTTCTGAACGGCAGGAGCGGTGTATCCGCCAGGATGGCGCTGGCCCTTGAACACATCGGCTGGGGAACCGCCGACCACTGGATGCGGATGCAGGCGAGCTACGAACTTGCACAGCGGGCTCGGAGCGGGCCTGTGACCGAACGGCCAGCGACCTGAGTTGACGCGCCACAAAGTCTCCTGACGGCTCCGCGAGCGATGCTTGGACAAAGTCGAGGACGCGCTCAAGCTCACCCACAAGGCCGGGGCTTGAACCACTGCGACACCGCCCTCGACCCACTTAGAGGGGGCGAGCCGCGGGCACGCTCAACAGGCGTCGGAGGTTGAGCACGGCCGAGGTGGCTCACTTTCCGAGCGATGAGTGGCTCAGTTTCCGAGCGATGCCAACATCAGGCCACCCGCCCACCGCAAAGTGGGTCGTCTTCAGTTGCCACAAGTGGGACATTTTTCGGTTGCCATTGACATCTGGCTTGGAGAGGTGGAGCGAGATGGCAGAGTCACGTACGAGCGCCGGTTTCTCGGCCGCTTCGAAGACGGCCGGGGCTTCGTCGTCGTCGATCGCTGGGACGGCGACCGGTGGTGGCTCCTGTGGACCTTCTTCCCGACCAGAACGCGGCGCGCCAGAGCCATGGATGCGTATCGCCGCGGAACGCTGATCTCCGAACGCCGCGATGGAGGCGGAGGATGCGCGCCACCGGCAACGGTCCGGTTTTCCTGCCTTCCGGACGGGACCAGCGGACTTGCGGACAGGCTCTTTGAAGGTCCCTGAACCTGCGCCCCCCGGCGCGCGCGCAGCAACAGTAGCATCCGTGGCTCCGCTGTTTCATCGCTCCATGTCGCTTCAATGAGGCCGGGGCGTGACCGCCCCGGAAAGACCGCGTTCCTGGCGCTACAGGCAGTGCTCGTGCCGTCGCTTCAATGAGGCCGGGGCGCGAACGCCCCGGAAAGCCGACCTGTGAGGATCACAACGCCCGATCGGTTCTGTGCTTCAATGAGGCCGGGGCGCGAACGCCCCGGAAAGGCCCGCAGCCAGTACCGCCATGAGGCCATCCTGATTGCTTCAATGAGGCCGGGCCGCGAACGCCACGGAAAGCCGGGTACACCGACGAAGACTTGAGGCTCATCCTCGCTTCAATGAGGCCGGGGCGCGAACGCCCCGGAAAGCGGGCGGGCGCGGCCAAGGAGACGGCGGCTCTCGGGCTTCAATGAGGCCGGGGCGCGAACGCCCCGGAAAGCGTCTCACGCTGCTCACCGGCCGGCCGGGCATCGGGCTTCAATGAGGCCGGGGCGCGAACGCCCCGGAAAGGCGGACTCACGGTGTCGATCCAGGAGACGAGCTCGCTGCTTCAATGAGGCCGGGGCGCGAACGCCCCGGAAAGCGTGCTCGGCTCCGATCCTGCGAACGACTGCTCGTTCAGGCTTCAATGAGGCCGGGGCGCGAACGCCCCGGAAAGTCCACCACTGGAGGAACACGATGTACAGAGTCGAGCAGCTTCAATGAGGCCGGGGCGCGAACGCCCCGGAAAGGATCCGCGCGGAGCAGATCCGGGAATTCGGCGAGGGGCTTCAATGAGGCCGGGGCGCGAACGCCCCGGAAAGGTGAGGATAGACGGGGTGAAGTCGTTGATGTTTCGGTGCTTCAATGAGGCCGGGGCGCGAACGCCCCGGAAAGTCACCACGGCCGGCCCGGACACGTAGGTCTCACCGGCGCTTCAATGAGGCCGGGGCGCGAACGCCCCGGAAAGCTCCCTCGATCTCGAACCCCCACCGGTCGTCGGCGCCGCTTCAATGAGGCCGGGGCGCGAACGCCCCGGAAAGCCGCCGACGCGAGCGCGTCGAGTCGATGACCACGTCCGCTTCAATGAGGCCGGGGCGCGAACGCCCCGGAAAGGCCAGGAGGTACGACGATGCTGCAAGCAGTGATCGGGGCTTCAATGAGGCCGGGGCGCGAACGCCCCGGAAAGCGCCGAGAGCTGGGTGGTCTGGTGCGAGCTAAATGCCGCTTCAATGAGGCCGGGGCGCGAACGCCCCGGAAAGCGACGGCCCTGGCGCGCCGCCACGGCCTGTCGGTTAGGGCTTCAATGAGGCCGGGGCGCGAACGCCCCGGAAAGAGAAGCTGGTCGGCGTGAGCCGGTGCGACGCCGAGGCTTCAATGAGGCCGGGGCGCGAACGCCCCGGAAAGTCATGCAGACCCACGCCAAGCGCGGGAGCGTCACCGCTTCAATGAGGCCGGGGCGCGAACGCCCCGGAAAGCCCGCTCCACCGGGTTCGTGATGTTCTGGAACTCCTGGCTTCAATGAGGCCGGGGCGCGAACGCCCCGGAAAGCACGGCTGCCTATCACCAGGCGTTGAAGCATCGGCCGGCTTCAATGAGGCCGGGGCGCGAACGCCCCGGAAAGTCGGCCACGATGTTGGCGTTGGTGCTGGTGTCGGTGCTTCAATGAGGCCGGGGCGCGAACGCCCCGGAAAGCCACCCCTTGATGCTCGCCTTCTTGCGCTGCAGGCCCTGGCTTCAATGAGGCCGGGGCGCGAACGCCCCGGAAAGCCGAAAAACCGTGCGACGGTGACGACCGCACGTTCGAGGGCTTCAATGAGGCCGGGGCGCGAACGCCCCGGAAAGCCGCGGCGCCGGGACGTTCGCGCGACTCGAAGCTCTGCTTCAATGAGGCCGGGGCGCGAACGCCCCGGAAAGAGGGTCTCCGCAAGTGACTGAGCTGTCTACACTCCATTCCCGTTCCGCGAGCGCTGCCATCCGAATCGCGGCAACGATCACAAGTCGACCTGCTCGACCCGGATCGACCAGCCATAAGTCTTCTGTTGTCAATGACCTGCCTTGATTCGAGACGTGCGTAGGTTCTTCCATGTGCAGGAGCGCTCGCTTGAGCATCGGCAGCGACGACGCACCACGACATGTGCGAGCGTTCAGATGATCGTAGCAGCCCTCTCAGGCTTCTCGTAGGACTTGCCGAGGCTCTCGACGCGGAGGTCAACCTGCTCGGCCGGCCCCAAGTCGAGGATCAGGACGTGGTCCTCCGCAGGCCGGATCAGGACGTCGAGCCGTGCTGTCATTTCGGCCCTGCGTCTGGCCGTCAATCTGCATTGGAAGACGGAAAGCTGCAACCATCGCCCGTAGCCCTTCATCGCCCTGAAGACCCGGCGCCACCGTTTGGAGTCCGCGATGTCGTACGTCACGACGTACAGCCTTTCCTTGGCCATCCGCCATTCACCTCGGAAGATAGTGCGGATACTCCCGTATCTCGCCTTGGAGGAACCTCGTCAGCAGTCTCGCTTGAACTTCGATCAGCCGCCGCATCGTGACTCTGTAGCCGAACACCGGGTGGGTTGTCTCCTGTTCAAGACGGCGCTCGAACGCCGCAATGAACGCTCGGCGTCCTGCGGGCTTTAGGGCACAGGCATTCCCGTTCCAGACGAAGTGGGCAGGACGAACCTCGCCGTTATTGATCACTTGCACGACACTGGAGTCCGCCACGATCGGACGAAACGGCTCCATCAAGTCCAGCGCCAGGGCCGGGCGGCCGTGGCGGGGCCGATGGTAGAAGCCAAGGTACGGATCCAGACCAACCGAAGAGGCCACGTTCGTGAAGGTGCGTGTGAGAAGTGCGTACGCAAGAGACAGCATGGCGTTCACTGGATCTGTCGGTGGCCTCCGATTCCGCGTCGCGAACGAGAACTGCTCCACCTCTGCACCGGCTGAGGACGCCAGCATGCGGTCGAAGAAGCGGAAGTAGATAGCCGCGGCCTCCCCTTCGAAGCCGAGAAGCTGCTGTGTATTGACGGCGGTCTCCGCCTCCACAGCGATTCGCTTCAGGCGACCCAAGGCGCGGTCCTTCCCCGGTCCCTCGCCCTTCGCTGCACGCCAGTTGCGACGCAGTAGGGTCCGTGAGTTCCTCACCTTGGCCCTGACCAGGCCCCGAGCGAGGTCAAGACAGCGCCGTCCATCGAATGCCGCCCTGAACTGGGCCTCTCGAACCGTCACGTTGCGATGACCCGTTCCCACGGTATGACCCACGAACCAACCGCCGGTCGTGAACCAAGACACCGGTATCTCCGCCTGCATCAGTGCGTGGAGCGCTGGCGTCGTGACCGATGCCGGCCCGTAGATCGCTACGTCCGACACTTCAACAAGCGGCACTTCCGTCTTCTCGCCCTCCACGTCCACCACCAGTCGTTCGCCACTCTTGCGCAGCCTCGCTCGCGGCGTCTGCACGTAGAGCGGTCGCGACGCCTCGTCGGAGGGGTTGAGCGGCCTCGGCGGCCCACCGCTATCGAACAGGTTCGTCTCGTCCGGGAGGCAGATTCCGGCAAGCGAACAGCGTGGGCACTTGGGACTGTCCCGCAACGGCGGCGGCCGACGCCCCGCCGTCGCGGCGGACCGAAGTCCTGAGATCGCATCCAGGGTTCTCGCGCGAAGCTGGTCATCCAGTACTACCGGGACTCTCTCGCGGGAACCGACATACCAGAGGGCGCCCTGCTCCACCCGGTAGCCGTTGTCTTCAAGGATCATCGCCTGCGCGCAGACCTGAACCCGTTCCGGCTCGTAAGCTCCAGCCGCGACATGGGGCCTCTTGCCCTTCTTGAAGTCGACCGGCATCGCGACGCCGTCTTCCAGGTCCACCACGTCCATCTTGGCGATGATCCCCAAACGCTGCGAGGACATGGTGACTCCGCGCGCGCGCCGCACTTCGTCATCCGCGTCTTCAGGTGCCGGTAGCCGCCCGCCTCCGGCATCCACGCGCTGATGCGACCTACGCCCCTCAGCCGTGTCCCCGCTGTCCGCCCACTCGCCCTCCACCCACTCCAGATAGGCGAGCCGCGGGCAGTAGACCCATTCGTTGACCATTCGCACCGGCACGAGTTCCTCCCCCCGACCGGCTGCGGACGGCGGGAGATTCAGGAGGAGTTGGGATTCGCGGGACATTTCTGTTGGGCCGAATGGCCGGTGAAGTGTGCCCGCCACCGGCACTTGGCGCTTGCTTTCCTAGTCTCGTCAGAGAACGATGAAACCGGTGGGGTGGACATGATTGACTACGATCGCCCCAGAGGGGTGCTGGCCATGAACGATACCGGGAACGATCGCGTCGGCGCGACGATGAACCCGCCACATCCAGGCGAGCTCATCCGGGAGAGCATGGACGAGGTCGGCTGGAACGCGACCGAGACGGCGGCCCGCCTGGGCTGCGAACGCGGAACGCTCTCGCGTTTGCTCAACGGCAGGGCGTGTGTGTCCGCCAAGATGGCACTGGCACTTGAAGCCATCGGCTGGGGCACTGATGTTCACTGGATGCGGATGCAAGCGAGCTACGATCTTGCAAAGGCGCACCGGCAGCGGAACGGTGCTGAGGGCGAGTGGCCGAAGATCCCTGATTCGCTCGTGCCGGTCCGGCATGAAGGAGGTTGACCACGAAGGTGCCGACGGTCGGAACGCTTCGTCACTCCATCCGAGGCGGTGTGGCAGAAAAAAGACCAAGGCCGAAGTGACTCCCGAAGCCAAGCGCCAATGGGCCTTGAACCAAGCCAGGAAAGACGATATCGAGGAAGGTGCCTGCCGTGTCGCGCTGGGCTTCCCGGCCGCGCGAGCGGAAGCGGCGGAAGTGCAGCGTACGGCGTCTACGACTTCCAACCATGATCTCAGGCAACCGACGGACGTCGACATCCGCTGCACCAACACCGCGCCGGCTCAGCACCCGCCGCACTTCACCCGCGTAGCCCGACTTCTTCAGGTGCCCGGCTGCGAGGAACGGCGTCACGCTTCGCCATCTGGCCGCGGCGCCGAAGATGGCGCTGCCCTCCGCGAAGTCGGATGGGCGGCCAAAGCCCTCCAGCGCCAGCCTCCACTCCTTCACGCTACACGGTTCGTCGCCCGCTTCCCCACGGCGCTGTGTCGGCGACAGCCACAAGCGGGTGATGCGATCCAGCTTCCTTTGGATCTCGTCGTTCATTCCGCCTGCGATGTAGACCGACACGTGGTCGATCCAGCCATCCCCATCCGCGTCTTCCGGTAGCCAGAACGCGTGGACATGTTCGGGATCCCTGAGCGGCCTCCCATGGCCGTCGCGGCCTGAAACCTGCCACGGCGCCCGCGGCAACCAGCGGCCCAACATGTCATCCTTGTCCCAACCGAACTTGGAGAGAGCTGCCCGGCGCATCAACTCGCCGATCCTGACCGCATCCTCAACACGGGGGCGTGGGCGCCCGGCCAAAAGGAATCGCGCTACGGTCGGCTGGCCGTGCTTGGTTCGCGATGCTCCGCGCACTGCGAACCCGCGGGCCGCGACCCCAGGCGCAGTTCGCGGTCCGCGCGCATAGATGACTTCGCGGGAGGCGGGCGGTCGGCTCCAGCCACAATCCTGATAGTCCGCCGTGTCGAGCATCAATGCATCCACTACACGTTCGGGCAGAGTATTCGCCTGCCGCCTCTTGCTTTGCACCTTCTTCGTGAGAGCACGTTCGAAGCGCCGCTCCGTCCACTCTTCTCTGGACTGGCGCAGTATCTGACCCCTCAAGTTCTCCAAGAGCCGGCGCCGCTCTGCGGAGTACTCGCTTGGGCTCAGCGGTGCGAGTGCCCGCACGAGATCTCCCTCGAGACTGAAACCCCTTCCTTCCGCGCCTAGCGGCTTGCAGTTCGCTTGGGCCGCCCAACCCGAGAGCGCCTCGCACTCGGCCCAACTCTCTGCCCGCCCCAGATAACCCACGGCGCTCGCCAGATCTTCGGCAAGTGCGAACAAGTTGGAAGCGAGCGTCACATCCGGCCAAGCCGCAACCAGAATCGCACCCCGAGGCAGTCGAAGAAAGGCATCGAACACCAAGGTCGTCCTCGGGCGCCCCTTGTCCAGCCCTCCAGACGGCATGTAGTGCCGCGTGTGGCTGTGAATCGCCCCTTCCGGCAGGGTGTACTCGGGCGGCGACTCCGCAAGGGCATCGACCAACCGAGCCAAGTCGTCCTCCGACCATTGCGTGCGGTCCCCTTTGCGCCACCAGGTTGCGACTAGTGTGCGGAGCAAGCGCCAGGGCTCCGGCGGCCAGGCAACGTCGGCTTCGTTGACGTTCCGGCCCCAAGGCGTCGCGTGGTAACGACCGGCGGGAAACCGGAAGGAGAGTGCGAACATCGGCCTACTTCTCGTACGTGACGGTGACAACGCGGCGCTCGCAGAATAGCCCTCGGAACCCCACGGCCTCGATCAACCCAGGAAGTTCGCTCTCCACTGCGGCGAGCTCAGGCAACACGAACTCCCGCGGTCGCGTCACCGTGACGGCAGTCACATCGAGATCGCAGGCGGTCCGGAATCGCAGGCCTTCTCTCAGGAACTTCTGGATCTTGAAGAGCGCGAGTATGACCAACAGTCGCACCACATCTTCACCCAAGCCGAACGCGTGAATCTGCCGAAGGTCCAGGTTGAAGAAAGCAATGATCTTCTCTGCAACCCACTCGTCCCGAGCGAAGGGGACGTTGCCCTCGCCCTCCCTCAGACTTGGATCAACACGACTGAACTTCACGCCACCGCTTGCCGCAACTGCCGCCTGCTCAGCCTCCACAAACGCCGAGAGTGTTCGAGGAAGCCGGATCACGCCAGCGATTTCCTCCAAGAACACACCGTGGATCAGGGAGTTGGCGTCAAACTTCAGCAACGCCGGCACGAGCTGCCGTCGAACATCAAAGGGCCTGCCCTTCTCGTAACCGATCTCGTCCTGAATTGTCTCGAATCCCTTGGCCCTGGCGATGTACTCAGAGTTGATCCTGTGCGCTTCAAGCACCGAGTTCGTAAGCGGCCGACCTTCCCGGTCGACCACCCTCACGACAGGCAGCCCCCGCAGCGGCTCGACCCAATCGTCGGCCACTTCATCCCAGCAGACGGCCTCCAGGCGGTTCGCCATCGACTGGGCGCTCTCGACAAGGACGGTGCGGCCACTCCCGTCGGGCGAGTCGTACACCGCATGGCCAAGATTGGGGAAGCCGGTGGGCTGGAATCTGGCACCCTGCACCGGCCTCAGCGACGCCTCGATCAGCAGACGCGGTTCGTTTTCGAGAGCAGAAAGGTCACACGGCATGCGGTTCATCCTCCAAGTCGTTTCCAATTGTCACGTTGTCATTTTCGGGCAGCGTCCCCGGATAGGCGCGCCGGATGAGCTGCGTCAACGCCCCATCGCCAATCGGGATCAACAGCGCAGCGGCAAGGCGGTCGGCTGCGACGCCGGCACCCGCCCGACCGACATCAAGCGCTGCGTGGCGCCCGCTTGAGCGCGCGGGGTCGAAAGGCGTCGTCATCCCGGACGCTCGGGCTCGGGCCATCGCGAGTCCGACCGCTGCACCAGTGACCCGGCCGTCACGGCGGTTGGCACCGGCTCGCAAGCGAGCGACCAAACCGGGCGGCACCGACATCCGCGCCGTCCCTGCCAGCGCGCCAACAGCCTGCAGCGTTCTGTCCGGCGAGAACACCGGCTTGAGGGCTGCGTAGGCGAAAGGAACAGGTCGCCGATGGGCTTGCCCGCCGCTTGACGTCCAATGCGCCGGTCGCGCCCACACGAGGCCAGCCACCAGCGCCGCGCACCGCGCATCGTCGAAATCGCCGGCGAGAAACGCGGCAACGTCGGCAAGCCGCGCCGGAGTGGCGGCTGCAAGCGGCTTGTCTTCCAGTCCGCGGATCGAGGCCTCGAGTAGGCGCCGCTCAAGCACTGCGATCATGTTCGGCACAAGTGGACCGCTTCCCCAGACGACCGAGCGTGGGGCGTCTGTACCAGACCAACCTCGGCGGACTCCAAGCCGACCTCGGTAGAAGAAGCGCTCCTCGTCAAGCGGCGAAAAGTGAGCGGCCATCGGCGGTGCGGGGCGTCTCGTCCCGATCGCACCAACTGTCCCATCCAGTGCCTTTTCCACCGCAAGCGATTCCGGTTCCGTCATTCCCTCGACCTTCAACTCTGAACCAGGGCGTGCATCCAATGGTGGCAACCCGACAGTAGCGAGAGCAGCGGCGATGCGAAACTCCGCGCTCCCGTCGTCCGCTTGTAGAACCCAAGCACCCGATAGCACCGGTGGCGGCGCAGGAACCGCTTGCCTACCCTTGGGACTCAGAGACAGCCAGTCACTTACTCGACCCAGCGCTACCACCGCCCTTTCGACCGCCGCCGCTGTCGCCGCCGACGCCGTAAGCTCAAAAAGAGCATCCTCCAGCCGCTTGACCGCACGACGGGCCGCGGAAGGCTGGTCCCCGCGGGCAATGCGACGCACCCGAGTCAGCCAACCTGCCTGGTCGAGATCGGCGATGAGCGATGTGGCCGGCGAAGGCGCAGCCGGTCGACGGCCGATCGGCGTCGCTAAGTACGACTTGCCCGAACGCATCAAGAACCCATAGCGCTCAAACTCGCTGAATCCCCGGCTGACGCCGAGGCTGGCGGCTGCCCGCGCGAAGTCGAGGCCGTCCCTTGCCGTTCTCGCGTTCAAGACCGCACGGCCTTCTCCCAGCAGGGACTCAATCTCTACAGAACGGGCCGGTCGATTCCAGAGCGGCGCCCAGAACTCGGCTCGCGCATCGCTCTCGTCCGCAGCTTCGACACCTCCCCACCCCGCTCCTATTGTTCGAACGGTGAACGGGAAGCTCGCGCCCGAGCGAGTCGTGGCAGCCGACGCGCCGACAGCGAATGAACGCTCGTGCCGTCGCGTCGCAGCACCAGCGAACATTACGGATCCTTCGAGCGTGAGAACGTAATCCCACGCGTTCACTTCACTGCCAGACGTGTACCCAGTCGTCCCGTTGGGGCCGCCGGCAGCACCAGGCGAAAACTGCCCCACCGCTGCCGATGACAGTCCTGCCACGGGCACCCCGAAGAGGCTGCCTGCCAGAAGCTCTTCAGAGTCATCCGCCGGACAGCCAGTTGCGGCATCGAACACGCCTGTAGGCCTCTTTTGCGAAACGAGACGGCGCGCGAAGTTGTTCGTGAAGTCCAATCGCCCATCGTTCCCCCCGGTTCCGAGCAGTTCCGGGTAGGCAATGCCACGTCCAGACAAGGCGAGAACCGCGTCAAGCCAGCGAAGGGCCATCTCCGGCAGCCGTGATCTGAGGGCTGCTACAAGGTGAAGCTTGGCGGCGCCCTGGGGTCTCTGGCTGAGAGCGAAATCGGCGATCATGCTTGACGAGCAGCGGATGGCCGACGAAATGGGGGCGAATCGTTCCGCGACCTCATTCGCGCTCAGGGGGCCGAACCCATCCCTGTTGTCACCAGGATAGAAGCCGCTACCGCCGTTCCAAGGCGCAACAATCGGGCTCGGCGCATAGTCGTGGAGAAGGAACTTCAGAAGCCTGTCGCGGTTGAGCGCCGTCCTTAGGCAGAACCGCTCATTCTCCCACCAGCCCCGAGCCTGCGGATCGGCAGCCCCACCGGAAACGTGGTTGTCCGCCGACGAGATCAAACGCAGCACGCCGAGGGCCTTCAGGTAGGACGCCAAGGGCGTCGTAGCGCAACCGCCCAACACCAACAACTCGCCCCTCATCGACTGCACCCCTCCCGCTCCTTCGCCGAGGCGCGCCAGTCAGCGATTCGGAGGATGGCCTCCAACCAAGCGAGCCGAAAGGGGCCGAGCTGTGCCAGCAACTCGTGGGTTCGTTCAGTCCAACTCTCGTGGGAGACATCGTCCCAACCAAGTTCCATGATGGAAAGAGACAGCCTGCCCCCATTCCAGCGCTCGCCGGCACCGAGGTCAACCGGCGGAAGTTCGTCGCCATCCCAAACGCCACGGGCGAAGCGCGCATCCGCGCGTTCCGGGGCGCTCGGTGGCGACTCTCGGGGCAAGGCGCGCAGCTTGAGCCGCACTTTGCCGTGATGAGCGGCAATAAGGTAGGCAACCAGATCAGCGCCTCGCGCCCAGCCTCTGTGAGCGAGAAACGCCAGCGCCGATGCGAGTTCGTGGCGAAAGTAGCTTCGGCCATGCCGTGCAGACCCAGCGGTTTTCGCCAAGAGCACGTCGGAGGCAACAACCGCGCCGCCCAAACCTCGACGCATCGTGTCCTGGAACACCTCGTGCGCCTTGCCGACATCGTGCCAGCGGGCCGCGCGCGCAATGACGCCTTTGGTCTCGGCGTCCACCCCGAGACCCTCGCACAGTGCGCCCGCCTCCTCCGCAACGTGGCGGGTGTGATCGGCGAGAGATACGACAGCGTCGGTCGAGCTCAGTGGATCCTCGTCGTGCCCCTCAGAGTCCGCCGCAGACATGCGGGCCAGACGCTCCGCCGAACCAGTGGCCGTATCCGCGCCGCCGACATCAACAACCTGACCAGGAACATGCTTCGAACTTCCGGTAAACCCCACCGTCTCGCAGTAACCGCCCGCCTTCCGATCAGCGAGCAAGACCAACCCAGGCCACACTGCATCCCTGAACGGCGCCCACCCTGCGGGCACATCATTCCTCCCACCCTCACCGCGCCGCCACTGGGGGTCGCGTGAGAAGACAAGCGGCGCTCCTTTGCCCAGTCTCTTGAGCCAATCCCGCGCAGCGCCAATCGGCACCGCGCACAATTCCTCCCGTCCAGGGCTCGGCGGCTCGTCGCCCGGTACCGGGAAGTCGCGCCAGAAGACCTGGACATCCGTATCCTCGGCGTCGCGGATGTAGTGCGATACATCGACATCGAAGCCGGTCAGGTCGGGGTCAGTATCGAAAAGATCGTCGAGGTCCTTGCGACGAATGACCTGAAGCGTCGGCTCGACGTGGTCGGGTGCGGGGAGGTGCACGGGCGCCACGTCCGTCAGCGTGGAGAGCCGTTGTCGTGCGGCCTCTAGCTCGTCGGACCCATAAGGAAGCGCCAACTTGGCGGCGTCCCTATCCGAAGCCACGCCACCAGCAGTCGCCTGCAGCAGGTCGATCCAGCGAACGTCGGCGCCCTCGGAGATCTCCGCGTAGCGGTTTGCGCGTCCGAAGCGCTGGACCATCGATGACCACGGAGCGATCTCGGTGAACAGGACCGCCGCAGAGACATCGACTCCCGCTTCTACCGCCTGAGTCGCTACGACGATGCGGTCAGTTCCATTCTCCTTCTTCGCAACCTTCTCCATCTCGCGTCGGCGGTCCGCCGGACGGAAACGTGAATGGACCAGCGCCAAGGTCGGCGTCGTTCCGCCCGTCTTCGAGAATCTCCTCTTGATGGCATCGTGCAGCGCCTGTGCGCGGTCCACCCGATTGACGATCGCGAGCGTCATCCTTCCCGGCTGATGCGCGCTGACGACCTCTTCAGCAAGTTCCAGGATGTAGTTCTTGATGCCCGTCTTGTTCGCTGACGTCGGCGTGGCGCGCGCGACCCTCAGCCCCTTGGAAGCCCGTGCCAGCCGTTCAAGTCTGTGGTCCCCATCTGCGCATGGATCCACGCGAACCACTTGTTCGGGCGGCGGAGCCGGGTGATCCACAGTCTTCAACCATGCCGGATCCACCGTGGCCGAGATCCAGAGGCTGCGACACGGACGTCCAAGCGGCCGACCCGCCGCTGCGGCTCGATCCGCCTCACCCTTACGGAACGCTTCAAGCTGCGCGGACGTCGCACGACCGGCGCTCATGAGCTGGACCTCATCGAAGACCCACTGGACATCCTCGTGAAGAAGAGCGAATTCCACCGGCCAAAGAGCGCGCGACGAGGCGTAGCCACGCATGAGCGCCCTGCTCAGGAGCATGTCCTGGGTGCCCACCAGGACCGACGGCCTCTCCGGAGAGTCCATCCAATGCCGGGAATCGACACCGCCCATCAGTACGAAGACGTCCTCAGGCCCGGGCATGTGACCTTGGTCGTTCAGGCCGGCTGCCGCCAGTCTGTCGAACCAACCCTCCACCGCCTCAGCCGTCTGCTCGACGAGCGTCCGCATCGGAAGGCACCAGATCAGCCGCAGCGGCGTCTTCACCGGATCGGCAAACCGCCTTGCCGCCCAGGCCAGCGTCACCGCGGCGGTCTTCCCTGATCCGGTTGGCGCGATAAGCACTCTCGGCCAAACGCCCCCCGCCAGCCTTCGCTGGTAGTCAAACGGTTCCCTTCCCTCGCCGACTGCCGTCGAGAACAGTCTGCAGAACAGCGAATCACGTGCTTCCCGGTTCACTGCACCAGCCTAGAGGCACGGTGGAGGAGTTTCCACGGAGCCAAGACGCGCACCGGGCCGCGTCGGCGTAGTCGCGCAACTACGCCGCTGGCGACCATGACCATCTCCTCGTCGCCGGACCGGATCTCCGGTGGCGAACAGATGGGGCAAAGCGGTAGCTGGCACTCATCCGGCGTGTCAATTGCCTCGGCGCGTCGTCGATTCAGGTCGGCAAGGCATTCGTCGCAGATCACCACGCCGAGACAACCGTAGCTGGATGGTCCGCCGCAGTCCGGGCACGGTGGCGAGGCGTCGCGGCTTTGGCCGTCACAGGATGGTGTGCAGCCGCCGCTCACTCGCAGTCCAGCCCTGATCCGATCAAGGCCGCTCCCACCAAGGCGGCCGCCAGACAGACCGGACAGCCGCCGGCGATGCCGCCGCAACGGTCCGTGGGGGTCGGCGGCGGTTGAGGGCTCGGACGGGCGGCGATCCACCTGCTGCGGTCCGGCGGCGCGGCCGAGGAACAGAGGCCCACCAAAAAGACGGCGAGAACGATCACGAGAATGGCGACAAGCACGAGGTAACCCTAGCGCCTCTCAGTCTCAGAACCTGACATTCCCAGAATCGCAGTTCCCTCGTACTGCCCCGCCGCCAACTCCAGCCGCTCCCGCACCAACTCCACCAACTCTGGCGGTTCCGCCACCTCCACGTCCGGACCGTACCGGAGGATCTCGCCCAACAGCTCGTCGACTTCCGAGTACGGCACGGTCAACTCAAGGCGCCCGTCGGGAAGGCGCTTCGTCTCCTGCTGTCCATGCCAGCGCTCGTCCGCGACCCATCGGGCCCGTTCCGCCCGGAAACGCAGACGCGCCCGCCCTCGCACGGGGCCGCTGAACAGGCCGTAGCCGGCACCGAAGGTCTCGCTAAGTTCCTCGGTGGAAACGTCGCGGGCGGGCTGGTCGAGTACTTCGGTGGACGTCATCCGGTCGAGCGCGAACGTCCGCAGCGACTGCCGATCCTCGTCCCAGCAATCGAGGTACCACTGGTCGCGGTAGTACACGAGCCGCTGGGGCGCCGTGGTGCGCCGGGCCGTCTCGGCCGTTGACCGCGCCTCGTAGGTGAACGCGAGCCGCCGCCGTTCGACGACAGCCGTCGCCGCTGTCTCGAACACGCGTGCCTCCACGTCTCGCCCGTGCGCGCGCAGGATCCGAAACCGGTGCGCCGGGAATCGCGCACCAGCGCGGCTGCCTTGATCGAGGATCGCCCGGAAGCGACTTCGGACCGGGGCGATGAGATCCTCCAGCAGACCCGGCTGGACCCGACTCAGAAGCTCGTCCATCACGAGCAACGCCTCTAGCTCGTCCCTCCGAAACCAAAGGCCCGGCAGCTCGAACCGGTCCGCTCCTCGGTCGTAGGACCAACCTTGGCCGGGTGCGTTCACAATCGGCGCGCCAAGATGGTCGCGCAGCATGCCGATGGTCCGGAACAAGGTCGAGCGGGAGCATTCGAGCTCCGCCATCAGCTCGTCGACCGGGGCGGGATGCCGCCGCGAATCCAACACGCGGTGCAGCGCGACCATGCGCTCCATCCTGTTCACGATTCAATCTCCGCGCGCCTCGGCCGGCTCGAGCCCTCCGTCACATCCCCCACACGGAGATCACCGCATCCCCGTCGGTCTCCTCGCGCCGGAAGATCTTCTCCCGCCATGTTCGTTCGTCTGATCGGTCGAAGATGACGAGATGCCCCGCCTCGGCCGCGCAGCGGTCCATGTACGCCGCCGTCTGTTCGAGACCTTCGCTGATCGTGCGGTCCAGGCTCTTGCGGAGGATCTTGCACTCGACCACGAATCTCTGCGTCCCGCCCGCGACCGGCCAGACGACGAGGAGGTCGGTGCGGCCCCGTCCCAGGCCGTACTCCCTTTCGATTCGCCCGCCGCCGTTCACGATCCGCTGCAGGAACGCCTGCAAGAGAAGCTGAGGACCGGACTCGAGGTAGTCGAATCGCGGAATCCAATGCTCGGAATGCTCGCGAAAGAAGTCCTGGAAGGCGCACAGCAACTTCGGTAGATCGAGACCGCCGTTCTCGTCGAGGTACCAGGCCGCGTCCTGCACCAGGCCTTCCTGGGCGGCGTAGGTCAGCTCGCGCGGAACGACTTCGGCGTAGATCGGGTTTGCTATTCGCATGGGCCCCTGCCGCGCGATCAGGCCCAGGTCCCGCACGTACTCGAGGTCGCGGGCCGAGAAGTCGCGCTCGTCGCCGCCGCTCAGCAGCGGCCCGACCACCCGCCGCACCCGGTCTTCCTGGAGCTTGTCGGCAAGCTGGTCGAGGTGCGTTTCGCGGCTCACGATGAGTTCTTCCTGCGCTTCCAGGATGGTCTCCGCCGTCACCGGATCGGCGCCGTAGCGGCCCTGGTCGTCACGGGGGCACGCCCGGTAGGCAAGCGCGTTGACGAGCCATGGCTGGCCCTGGGTCTGCCGCCAGACGGTCTCTATCGCTTCGGCCGTGAACTCCTGCCCGGTCTCGGAAGTGTGCTGGGCAAGAAGAGAGCGCACCTCGTTGGCAGTGAAGTCGACCAGGGTGAGCGATTCGGCCTTGATGTTGAACGCGCTGCCGCCGGTGATGATCTCCTTCTCGGCGCTCGAGTGAATGCGGTAGTCGCGCACGTCGCGAACGCCGCTGAGCACGACGCTGTGGGCGAAGTGCGCCGGCCTGTGTGCATAGCCGGCCCGCAACTGACGCAAGAGGGAGATCAGCGTGTCGCCGACCAGGGAATCGACTTCGTCGAGGAGCAGGACGAGCGGCCTGGAGTCGGCCTCGCACCAGCGGGTCAGAGTGGCGCCCAACGCGCCGTGGGGACCCGCACTGTCCAGCGCCTCGGGCCAGAGGACCGCGAGCGATTCGTCGCCCAACGTGATCCGCGCCACCTTCGCCAGCTCGTCGAGGATGGCGCGCATCGCCTTCTCGGTGTCCTCGCGTGCTCCCTGGCCCGCTTCGACGTTCACGTAGACGCAACGAAAATCGCCGTGTTCACCTTCGTTCAGGAGATCCCGCAGCGCCAGGAGTGCGGTCGTCTTCCCCGTCTGCCTGGGCGCGTGCAGCACGAAGTACCGCTTGTCCCGGACAAGGGTCAGCACATGGCCGATCCGCAGCCGCTCCAGAGGCGGCACATAGTAGTGGTCCGCCGGAACGATGGGTCCAGTCGTGTTGAAGAAACGCATCAGGGAAGTATCGCACCCCGGCACAGCGGCCACCGAGGTAGCCGGCAGCCGCGGACCGGCGAGTCGCCAATCAGCTCCCCTCGGCGTCCTCGCCCGCGCCCCGCCGCGCCGCCAGACCCGGGAACCACAGCTTGAACATTTCCTGGGGGTCGGCGTACTTCAGGTTGGCGGTCATTCGATCGCGGAACCGCTCCAGCATCTCGTTCTGAATCCCCGCGATGTCGGGAAGACCGAGAAAGGCGCGCGCTTCCTCGGGGGTGCAGTCGATGTCCAGTTTGATCTTCAAGGGTTCTCCTTCGTCCGAGCTGTGTCCGGCCAGCGGGCCGGCCGCGGCCGGTCCTGGGAATGAGGTTCCTGCCTGCGGCAGGCGATCGCTAGCATACGACCGGCTGTAGCCACACCGGCCCGCGATTCGACACCGAGAGGAAACCGAGCATGAACCAATACCCTGGCTTCAACCGGACCGGCGCTCTGCGCCGGATGCGGGCAGGATGCCCGCGTTCCCAGGTCCGGAGTCCGCGTCGTCCTGCAGCGCCAGCTCCCAAGACCGCCATTCGCGCCGCCCTCCTGATCACCTGCCAACTCGCCATCGGCGGCGGGCTCTACGCCCAGTCCCCGGCGACCGCGATCCAGGGCGCCCGGGTGTTCACCGGAGACGAGGTGCTCGATCGCGCCACCGTCGTCATCCGCGGCCGCACGATCGAGTCGGTCACGCCGGGCACCGACATTCCGGCAGGCGCCGGCGCCGACGTCGTGATCGTCGAGGCTCAGGGCATGACCCTGCTGCCGGGGCTGATCGACAGCCACACGCACAACTTCGGACCGTCGCTCGAGCAGGCGCTGAACTTCGGCGTCACCACCGTGCTCGACATGCTCACCGACGCCAACATCGCGCGACAGTGGCGCCGGCAACAGGCCGAGGGCAGAGCCACCGAACGGGCTGATGTCTTCGCGGGCGGCCCAGTCACGGTGAAGGGCGGTCACGGCACGCAGTTCGGCATCTCCCTGCCGACGCTGGACGATCCCGAACAGACCGAGGCGTTCATCGCCGACCGCGCGGCCGAGGGGGCGGACTTCATCAAGGTGATCTACGAGGCGGGCGAGACCGCACGCCCCATCCCCACGCACGCCGCCTCGACCCTGCCTCGGATCGTGGCCGCCGCGTACAGCCACGATCTGCGGGCCGTGTTCCACATCAGCACGACGAATAGCGCCCGCGAGGCAATCGCCGCCGGCGCCGACGGTCTGGTCCACATCTTCTACGACTCCGAGGGATCGGACGACACCGTCCGAGCGGTCCACGACGCAGAGGCCTTCGTCGTCCCCACGCTGGCCGTCATCGAGGCCGTGGCCGGCAGTGGCGGCGGCAACGAGCTGGCGGCCGATCCACTGATCGCCCCTTTCCTCATGCCCGATCAGCGCGGCAGCCTGGACCGCGATTTCGGCCGCGAACTTCCCGAGGTCCTGGAGCACGCGATTCGGAACACCCGCGCCCTCCACGAGGCTGGCGTGCCGATTCTGGCCGGCTCCGACGCACCGAACCCGGGCACGACTCACGGAGCGAGCGTTCACCGTGAACTCGAACTCCTGGTGACCGCCGGCCTGACCGCGGCCGAAGCGCTGCGCGCCGCCACGGCCGCGCCTGCGGACGCATTCGACCTGGACGACCGGGGCCGGATCGCTGCGGGCCTCAAGGCCGACCTGCTCCTCGTCCGGGGCGACGCGACCGCTGACGTGCTCGCGACCCGCGACATCGAGGCGATCTGGAAGGACGGGACGCCCGTCGAGCGCCGGCTGGCCGAAGAGCCGACCGGCAGGCGCCAGATCGATCCCACGCTGCTCAGCGACTTCGAGGGTCTCGACGGAAACGCTCTTCCCGGCAGCGCTTGGGCTCGATCCACGGACGCTCAAGCCGGCGGCAAGTCGACGGTCGAGACGACGATCACGAGCCGCGGCGAGGCCGGCAGCGCGCTCCGGATCGAGGGCGAGATCAAGGAGGGTTTCCCCTTCCCATGGTCCGGAATCATGGTCCTGCTCGGTTCCCAGTTCAACGACCCGGTCGACGCCGGCGGCATCCGCGCCCTGGCCTTCGATGCCCGCGGCGATTGCGAGACCTGCCAGGCCATGGCCTTTGCCGAGAGCCTCGGCATGAGGCCCGCGGCCACGTCCTTCCAGGCCGGGGAGGAGTGGAGCCGGGTCGAGATCCCGCTGTCCTCCTTCGGCGGTCTCGACCCCTCGGGCGCCTCGGCATTCTTCATCGGCGGTCCCACCGATCTCGGCGCCTTCTGGCTGGAAATCGACAACGTCGAGCTGGTGGAGTAAAGGCCCGGAGGCGTTTGCCTGCGTGGGGCTACAATCGCCGAATGTCCGCACCCCCAGCGCCAGAGCCACGCCCTCGCGGCCCCCTGCACGGCATTCGCGTTCTCGACTTCACCAGCTTCATCGCCGGCTCGTACGGGGCCATGCTGCTCGGCGACATGGGCGCCGAGGTCTTCAAGATCGAATCGCTCAACGGCGACAACGCACGCCACTGGGGGCCATTCATCGAGGGCGAGAGCCGGAGTTTCCAGGCGTGGAACCGGAACAAGCGCGGCATCGCGGTCGATCTGAAGACCGCGGAAGGCAGGCAGGTGGTCTACGACCTGACCCGGGAAGCCGACGTGGCGATGGAGAACTTCCGGCCCGGCGTCGCAGCCAGGCTGGGAATCGACTACGAGACCCTGAGCCGGCACAACCCGGCGATCGTCTACGCGTCATCCAGCGCCTTCGGCGCCAGCGGGCCGTACGCTCATCGCCCCGGTTACGACCCGGTGCTGCAGTCGATGGCCGGCGCCGCGCACATGCAGCAGGTGATGAACGGCGTCGCCGGTATCTGCCCGGTGGCGGTTTCGGACTACATGGCGGCGGTGCTCGCGGTCGGCTCGATAGGCGCCGCGCTCCTTCACCGCGAACGCACCGGCGAAGGCCAGTACATCGAGACCTCCCTGCTGCAGGCGATCATTTCCGCACAGGCTCAGTTCTACATCCAACCACTCGATGCCGAGGTCAGCGGACCGCCGGGGATCTTCCCGTACCGCATGTTCGCCGCCGCCGACGGCCCCATCTTCATCGCCGCCGGAACGGACAAGTTCTGGCGACTGCTGTGCGGCGCGATCGGCCGTGACGACCTCGGCGCCGATCCGCGCTACGAGACGAACCCGCAACGGGTCGGCAACGCCGCCAAGCTGAGTGCGGAAATCGATCCGATCATCGCCTCAAGGCCGGCTCGCCAGTTGGAAGCGGACCTCATCGAGGTCGGCGTTCCATGCGCCGCAGTCCGGTCGGCCAACGAGTTCTTCGACGATCCCCAGGTCGAGGCGATGGCCATGAGTCAGGTCATTCAACACCCGAAGATCGGCAACCTGCGGATGGCGGGCGTGCCGTGGCGCTTCTCCCGCACCCCGGCATCGATCCGGAGACCCGCCCCGTGCCTGGGCGAACACACCGACGAGGTGCTTGCCGAACTGGGCTACGACACCGAGCGCATCGCCTCGCTCGAGGCCTCCGGCGCCGTGCGGCGCGCCGACGAAACGTACGGCGGCTGATGGCGGTCTCCGGCGCCTTCGCCGATCCGGCCGCGGCGTGACGACGGCAGCCCACCACCGGGGTCGGGGGCCGCTTGCAGCGGGCTCGGCGCGCGCGGTTCGTACCCGCATCGTCCTGGTCGGCGCCGGACACACCCACGTCCAGGTGCTGCGGCACTGGATCATGCACCCCAACCCGGCCGTCGAGGCCACTCTCGTCGTCGACACGCCGATTGCCGTCTATTCCGGGATGGCGCCCGGCCTGGTAGCCGGCCAGTACCAACGCCACGAGCTGGAAATCGACGCCGTGCCGCTGGCGCGCAGGGCCGGAGTCCGGGTGGTCCTGGCGCCGTGCATCGGGGTCGAGGCCGCGGCGCGGCGGCTGCTGGTCGATGGCCGCGAACCCCTGCCCTTCGACCTGGCGTCCTTCGACGTGGGCTCCACGGTGGCCGCACTCGACCTTCCCGGGGTCCGCGAGCATGCGGTTCCCACGCGGCCCATCAACCGCCTGGCGGCGGCGGTCGACGGGCGCATCGAGGCCGTGACAGGCAAACGGCCGAAAGTGGTTGTCGTCGGTAGCGGCGCCGGCGGCATCGAACTGGCCTTCTGCATCGACGCGCGGTTGCGAAGCCGCGGACTCGAACCGAAAACGACCATCGTCGAAGCGGGCGACGGCATCCTGCCCGGCTATCACCCGTCCCTGGCGCGCCGGATCGAGGCCGCGGCCCGCACGCGCCGGATCGAGACGATCTTCGGCGCCAAGGTCACCGCGGTCGAGGCGGACTCGGTTCGACTCGCTGGCGGCGGCAGGCTCGACGCCGACCTGACGTTCTGGGTCACGGGCGCCGCCGCGCTGGCGATCTTTCGCGAGTCCGACCTACCGCTCGACGACGGCGGCTTCGTGCGCACGCGATCCACCCTGCAGGTCGAGGGGCACGACCACATCTTCGCCGTCGGCGACTGCGCGACCCTGACCGACTACCCGGGGCGCGCCCGCGCCGGCGTCTACGCGGTGCGCATGGGGCCCTATCTCATCGACAACCTGGAGCGGCGCCTCAGCGGGCGGCGGCTCCGTCGATACAAGCCGCAACAGGACTTCCTTTCGCTGCTCAATCTCGGCGACGGAACGGCCGCGGGCGCCAAGTGGGGGCGCACGTTCGAGGGCAGGTGGGTCATGCGTCTGAAGGACCGGATCGACCGCCAGTTCATGGATCGCTTCCAGGCGCTCGATCCCGGCGGCGCGCCCCGACCCTGGCTCGCCGACATGACCCGCGAGGAGGGCAGCGACGGCGCCGCCGCAGGCGCCATGGGCCACGCGGGCGGAGGCGAAGCGGCGCCCATGTTCTGCGGCGGCTGCGCCGCGAAGGTCGGGCCCGATCGCCTCGCCCGGGCGCTCGCGCGGGCCGGACTGGACGCGAGGACCGGCCAGAGAGCCGACGTCATCCTGGATGTGGCGACCCCCGACGACGCAGTGGCTTACCGGACACCGGCCGGCGACCAGGTCGTCGCTTCGCTCGATGCGTTCCCCGCCTTCACCGACGACCCATGGCTCGTCGGGCGAGTGGCCGCGGTCAACGCCTGTTCCGATCTCTACGCCACCGGCATAGTGCCCCGGGTCGCCCAGGCCCTGGTCACCCTGCCCCAGACCGCCGACGGCGAGGCGGCGGAGGAACTCTTGGTCCAGGTCCTCGCCGGCGCCCGCGCGGCCCTGGATGCCGAGGACGTGCTCCTGCTCGGCGGCCACACGAACACCGGGCCCGAACTGGTCGTCGGCTTCCACGTCGAGGGAGTCGCCGGGAACGGCCACTGCCTGCTGCTCAAGGGCGCGGTTCAGCCGGGCGACGAACTGGTGCTGACCAAGCCGCTCGGCTGCGGCGTCCTGCTCGCTGCCGATCGGATGGGCCTGTGCCCGGGTCGCTCAGTCCGCGCCGCCCTCGCCTCGATGCAGACGAGCAACCGCGGCGCGATGGAGGCGGCCCGGCGCGCCGGCGTCCGGGCGGCAACCGACATCAGCGGCTTCGGCTTCGCCGGCCACCTCGGCGAGATGGCGCAGGCCAGCGGCGTCGACATCGAGGTCGAAGTCGACGCTCTCCCAGCCCTCCCCGGCGCGCTGGAACTCCTGGAACGCGGCGAGCGCAGCACGAGCCACCACCAGAACACCCGGCTGCCGCTGCCCGTAAGGCGCCAGGCGTCTCCAGGGCCGCGGCTGGAGCTGGCCTTCGACCCCCAGACCGCGGGCGGTCTGGGGCTGGCGGTCGAACCGGAGCGGTGCGGGAGCCTGGTCGACGACCTGCGCTCCCAGGGACTCGTTGCGGCGCGCGTGGTCGCACGGGCCCTGACGCCGGCTTCGGTGCGCCCGCAGTTGATCCTCCGCTAGGAAGTGCCGGCGGACGCAACTAGGGCGTAAGTCGTGTTAGTCTCCTCCTCGTGACCGCTGCCCTCGCGACGCCGCCCGACAGAGCGCTTGCCGGGTCCGAACGACCGGCCAAAGCACCCGCCGGAGCGGTGCGCGGCCGCGGCGCCGCCGCCAACCCGAAGAACCGCTTCGAACGGATCGACATCGACTTGGAACCGGGCGAAAGCACGGCCGAACGGGGCGACGCGCCGCCGACGGAACTGTTCCGCGACGACTCGAAGACCGTCCTGTCACGGAACGACTCGCCGGATCTCGGCTTCCAGTACAGCCTGAACCCGTACCGCGGCTGCGAGCACGGCTGCATCTACTGCTATGCGAGGCCCACGCACGAGTACCTCGGCTTCTCCGCCGGGCTCGATTTCGAAAGCCGGATCCTGGTCAAGGAACGGGCGCCCGAACTGCTGCGCCGGGCGCTCGAGAACCCCCGCTGGACACCCCAGGTCATCGTGCTCTCCGGCGTCACCGACCCCTACCAGCCGATCGAGCGGCGCCTCCGCGTCACCCGCCGGTGCCTGGAGGTGCTGGCCGAGTTCCGCAACCCGGTAGCGATCGTGACCAAGAACCACCTGGTGACCCGCGACCTCGACCTGCTCCTGGAACTCAACCGGTTCCAGGCCTGCGCCGTCCACCTGTCGATCACGTCCGTGTCGCCGTCGCTTTCGGCGCGCATGGAGCCCAGGGCTTCGAGTCCACGGCGGCGGCTGGAAGCACTGCGCGAACTGAGCGAGGCCGGCATTCCCTGCGGTGTGATGGCGGCGCCGATCATCCCCAGTCTCAACGACGACCAGATCCCGGCCATCCTGGAGGCAGCCGCCGAGGCCGGCGCCCGGCGCGCGGCCTACATCCTGGTCCGGCTGCCGCACGGCCTGCGAGAACTCTTCGCCGACTGGCTCGGCACGCACTTTCCGGACCGACGCGATCGGGTTCTGAACCGGCTGCGCGAGGCTCGCGACGGCGACCTCAACGACCCCCGCTTCCACCACCGCATGAAGGGCGGCGGAGAGTACGCCGAGCAGATCGGCCGTCTGTTCGAGACCATTCGTCGCCGCGTCGGGCTCGAAGGCGGCCGGAGCGGCCGCACGGGAAGCCCATCGGCGGCTTCGTTCCGTCGCCGCACCGCCCAGCGAACCCTGTTCCATCCGTGCGCCCGATGACGGGCGCACGGACTGGTTCACGGGTGGCGCGGGTCGCGCCACCCGGGTTCGACAGCGCGCCGTCCGCGCTGACGCAGTCGTGAGCGGCGGCAGTTGCAATGGACAATGGGACCCGGTCCCTGCTTGGGTCTGAGGCCGCTCGCTGCTACACTGCGCGTCCGCTCGACGGCGGCAGCGGGCCCCGAAACAAGTTCAAGCGATAGGTACGCCGGTCGGAATCGACCCTCGGCAGGCTGATCGGCTCGCTGCCTCCACGCCCCTCGATCGGCAAAGTAAACAGGACATCGGAGAGACAGGTGAAGTTCAACGGGCCCAAGGTCAAGCTCTCGCGCAAGCTGGGAGTCCCGCTCACGTCCAAGGCGGCGCGGTACATGGAAAAGAAGAGCCACCCGCCAGGCATGCATGGCCTGAAGCGGCGACGGCGGCAGAGCAACTACGGACGGCAGTTGCTCGAGAAGCAGCGGCTGCGCTTCCAGTACAACGTCAGCGAGCGGCAACTCCGCAACTACTACAAGCGTGCGACCCGGATGAGGGGCGTGACCGGCGACAACCTCGTCGGACTGCTCGAGACCCGGCTCGACGCGGTGGTCCATCGCGCCTTCGCACCCAGCGTGTTCGCCGCGCGCCAGTTCGTCGGCCACGGTCACATCCTGGTCAACGGGCGCCGGGTGGACATTCCGTCCTACCGGGTCCAGGAGGGCGATGTCGTCCACGTGCGCGAGAAGAGCCGGAAGCTGCGCTGCTTCAACGAGCCCCGCGGGGTCACCGTGCCGACCTACGTCGAGACCGACGAAACGGGTTACCAGGCGACGCTTCGCAACACGCCGGTGCGGGACGAGGTCCCCATCGTGTGCGAAGTGCCTCTCGTCATCGAGTACTACTCTCGCTAGCGGCAGACAGAGAGCAGGACATGCTGCGCATCGCCCCTCACCACAGGCGCACCTCCATTCCCGCTGTCGCTATCGCTGCCGCCGTTCTGCTCGCGGGCGCCGTTCCGTCGGCGGCTGCCGGCTTCAGCATCAGCGGTACGGTCACCTACGAAGGCGAGCCGCTCAAGCGCTACCCGCTGCGCATGGACGCCGACCCGAACTGCGCCGAAGTCTACGACGGCAAACGGGTCCTCTCGCGCGACAGCCTGATCGGAGAGGGCGGCGCGATCGAGAACGTCTTCGTCTACCTGAAGGAGGCGCCCGCGGGAAACACCGGCGAAGCACCGGCGGAGGCCGTGCGGCTGGAGCAGCGAGGCTGCCTCTACACACCGCGAATTCTAGGTGTCCGCGTCCAGCAGGACATCGAGATCGTCAACGACGATCCCACGCTTCACAACGTGCGGGCCCTGGCCAAGGCGAACCGGCCGTTCAACATCGGGCAGCCGGCGCGCGGCACCAGAACCAAGTCGTTCCGGGCGCCCGAGATGCCGATCAAGGTCAAGTGCGATGTCCATCCCTGGATGGCCGCCTACGTGTTCGTCATGGAGCACTCCTTCCACTCGACCACCGGCACCGACGGCGCGTACCGGATCGAAGGCTTGCCCGCCGGTTCCTACGAACTCGTCTTCTGGCACGAGAAGCTGGGCGAGCAGGTGGTCGAAGTCGAGGTAAGCGGCAATGTCGAGGGTCTTGACTTGACCTTCGAAGGCAGCGAGTAGGCGCACGGGAGGATGGCCTACGGCGTCCGGAAGATCGCAGGAATAGGTCCGGTCGTCGCCAAGAAACTCGCCACAGCCGACGTCCGGACCACGGACGCGCTCCTGGCCGCCTGTAGCGGCCGCAGAGAGCGCCGGCTGCTCTCGGAGCGCACCGGCCTGCCCGAGCGGCAGCTTCAGAGGTTCGCCAATATGGCCGACCTGATGCGCATCCGCGGCGTCGGCGGAGACTTTGCCGAACTGCTCGGCGCTTCGGGTGTGCGCACGGTCCGCGACCTGAGCCGTCGCCGCGCCTTCAACCTGGCCACCAAGACGAGCACGGTGAACGCGGCCCGGAAGCTGAGCCGCCGGGCGCCCTCCGCCTCCATGGTGGAACGCTGGATCGCGCAGGCCAGGGAACTGAAGGATGAATAGGAGCTTGCGCCGGCGTCCTCTCGGCATCGGTTTCGTCGGCAGCGGCTTCATCACCCGCTTCCATATCCGTTCCTGGACGGCGGTCCGGGGCGCGGACATCCGGGGCGTCTGGAGTCCCAACCGGACCAGCGCCGAGTCCGCGGCAGCACTGGCGAACGACCTCGACGTCGGCGACGCCAGGGCCTACGAATCCATCGCGGCGATGGTTGAGGACGATTGCATCGACGCGATCTGGATCTGCGGCCGCAACGACCACCGCGTTGGGAACATGGAGGAGATCGCGGAGGCCGTGCGCACCGGCCGTGGCCGTCTGGTTGGCGTCGCGTGCGAGAAGCCGCTCGCGCGCAACGCCGCGGAGGCGCTGCGAATGGTCGAGCTCGCGCGTGAGATCGAGGTTCTGGACGGCTACCTCGAGAACCAGGTCTTCAGCCCCGCCGTGGTGCGCGGCCGCGAACTCGCCTGGGAGCGCGGCGCCCGCGCCGCCGGCCGGCCCTACCTGGCCCGCGCCGCCGAGGAGCACTCCGGCCCGCACAATGCCTGGTTCTGGCGCGGCGACCTGCAGGGCGGCGGGGTGCTGAACGACATGATGTGCCACTCGGTCGAGGCGGCGCGCTTCCTGCTCACCGACCCGGACAAACCGCGGAGCAGTCTGGCGGCGAAACGGGTCAACGCCCAGATCCACTGCCTGAAGTGGCAGCGGCCCGAGTACGCGGCCCGCCTGCGCCAGCAGTACGGCGACACGGTCGACTACGCGCGCCGGCCGGCGGAAGACTTCGCGCGCGCCATGGTCGAGTACGAGGACGAAGCCGGCACGCCCCTGGTGGTCGAGGCAACGACTTCCTGGAGCTACGTGGGCGCTGGCTTGCGGCTGTCCATGGAACTGCTGGGCCCCGAGTACTCGATGCGGGCCAACAGCCTCGACACGGAACTCGAGCTCTTCTTCAGCCGCGATCTGCAGCAGCGCACCGGCGAGGATCTGGTCGAGAAGCAGAACGCCGAGATGGGACTGATGCCAGTGCTCCCGAACGAGCCTGTGGCGTACGGCTACGACGCCGAGAACCGGCACATGGTCGAGAGCTTCCGCCGCGGCAAGCGACCCAGGGAGACCTTCGACGACGGTCTGGAGGTCACCCGTCTGTTGATGGCCGCCTACATGAGCGCCGAACTGGGCCGGTCCGTCGACTACCCGCCCGAAGGTCTCGACGAGTTCGTGCCCGCCGTCGCCCGTGGCGAGTGGAACCCAGCCGGCTGACGCCCCATCCGGCCTGGGAACGCGGGCGTCTCGCCCGCATCCGCCGCAGGCGGAATCAGCGGCGCCCCGGAGCCCTACTCGACCTCGTAGTAGTCCACGAAGCCGATCATCATCTCGTCCGACGTCTCCCGGCCCCAGGAGACGTCGCGCGTCGGATCCGGGTTGTCGGGATTGTCGCTGCTGTTGTCGAAGGTGGCCGCACAGAGCAGCTTCGTGCCCGCGGGCATCGGCTTCGGCTCAGTCAGGCGGTAGGTCGTCTGCCAGTTGAAGTCGTAGCCGTCGACCCGCAGCAGGATCTCGGAACGGCCGTCCGGGTACTCCGCCCGGAACTCGAAGGTGTCGCCGCGCAGATGCATGTGAGGCCGGAGAGAAAGCAGGCGGCTCTCGCGCGGGAACACGAGTTCGGCCTGGAAGCGAACATCGCTCTCCCCGGCCGGAATCCACAGGAACGGAGTCGAGCACAGGGCCGTGCGCGACTCGTGACGGGGCGGCTCGGAGGCGAGCACCAGGCCGATCCGGCTACGGTCGGTCTCAACGCGACCGGTCGGCGTGTAGTGCATCTGGAAGTCGATCACCGCGCCCGCGGGCAGCCGGCGACCGACGCCCGGCGGCATGACGAGCGGCGCCGTACCCGGCGCGTAACCGCCCAGGTCGCCCGCGGTGCGCGGATCGCCACTGGCCGGCGCCGCCGACGCGCCGGCGCCCGGGAAGGCCTGCACGATCACGTGATGAACCACGGCGGCGTTGCCCGGCTGCGTCTCGGCCGCCTGAATCCACACGTCCTCAAGCAACTCCGTCTCCACCCGGTAGCCGTGGTACGGCACCTCGCCGGCGGCCGGAATCGCGACCTCCCGCGGCAGCTCGTAGATCAGGTCGGGGGCGCCGATCCGCCAGCCCGTCGAGCGGTCCGCCGCAGGGCCTGGCGCCACCGGCGGGCCTCCGGACCCGCGGCGACTGCCGCCGTCGATCCAGGCCAGCAGCTTCTCCTTCTCGGCTGCCGGCAGTCGCCGGTCGTTGGCGAACTCACCGTAGCGCGGGTCGGCGTGCCACGGCGGCATCGCCTCCGTTGCTATGGCGCGCCGAATCGAGGACGCCCAGGCGCGGGCCTGCTCGAAGGTCTCGAGCGCGAACGGCGCCGGCCCACCCTCATGGTGGCAGCCGGCGCAGCGGAGGCGGAACACCTCGGCAACGCCGTCGTAGTCGACCTCGGCCGCGGGCAGCGCCGCCGAAGCGAGGACCGAAGCGGCCAGGGCGGTAACGACCGCCGCGCCGGCTTCAGCGGAGACGGCAGCAGCCCGCGCCGCAAGACTCGTATTGCTCCGGGCCTGGGAACGCGGGCGTCTCGCCCGCATCCGGCGCGCAGGCGCCGGTCCGGCAGTTTCAACAAACGTCCCGATCAGGGGCCGCCCTGGTTCATCAACCGGTAGAGCTTGCTCCGGGTGCGGATGAAGAGGCTGCCGTCGGCGATCGCCGGCGTCGACATGCACATCTCGTCGAGCGAGTTCTTGCCCACGACCTTGAACTCGTCGCCGGCTTCGATGACGAACGTGTCGCCGTCCTCGCTGAGCACGAACACCTTGCCGTTGTACGCCCAGGGCGAAGCCGTAAACGCGCCGGAGCCGCGCTCGATGCGCTGCTTGCCGTAGACCTCCGCGCCGGTCTTCGGATCGTGCGCGGTGAAGAAACCGCGGTCGAGCAGGGTGTAGAACCGGTCTTGGTAGATCAAGGGCGTGGGATTGTAGGCGCCGGCCTGGGGCTGGTACCAGACCACCCACCGGTTGCTCTGCTGATCCTCTTCGAGCGTGATGTCGCCCTCAGCGCCCGGCTTGATCGCGTAGACCGGCCGGATCTGATCGCCGATGTAACCCGACGACACGTAGAGCAGGCCGTACTCCGAGAACGGCTGCGGAATCGCGATCGACGACATGCCGCCGAAGTGCCAGAGGAGCTTGCCCTCCCTGTCGTACGACCGCACCTGGTCGGTGCCCACCGTGATCACCTCGGTGCGCAGCTCGTTCTCCCACACGAAGGGCGTCGCCCAGTTGCTGCCCTCTTCCCGGGGGTCGCGCCAGAGCTCCTCGCCGGTCGCGGCGTCGAGCGCGAGCATGAAGGACTGGTCCTCGTTGTCGTTCACGATGTAGAGCTGCCCGTCGTGCACGATCGGCGACGCCGCGGTACCCCAGCCGTAGCGCGTGGGAACAGCCTCGAAACGGCGCTCCCACACCGGTTCGCCGTCGAGCGTGAACGCGAACACGCCGACGTTGCCGAAATACGCATACACGCGCTCACCGTCCGTGACCGGGGTCTCCGAGGCGTAAGTGTTCTTCAGGTGCCTCGCAAAGTCCGGCGCGGCGACCATCACCTCGCGCTCCCAGCACTTCTCGCCCGTCTCGACATCGAAGCAGTAGACCGACCAGTGGTGGACATCAGCCGACGGCTGCATCCGGTTGCCGCCCAGGTAGAGCCCCTTCTTCGGCTCTTCGACCTCACCCTCGCTCCATACCGTGGTGACGAAGATGCGGTCGCCCAGGACGATCGGCGAGGACCACCCGAGACCCGGCACGTCCACGGACCAGACCACGTTCTCCTCCGTAGTCCAACTCTCCGGCAGGCGAGGATCGTCGTCGGCGACGCTCATCGAATCCGCGCCGCGGAAGGAAGGCCAGTTGTCGGTGGACGGCGGCGCGGCGAGGGCCGAGCCGGCGGCCAGCAGGACCACGCTGAGGGCGGCAAACAGATTGATGAATCGACGCATCATGAACCTCCAGTGGGGAGATCGGTTCGAACAGATCCCGCCTGCGCCAGGAGGCAAGCAGTCAGGATCGCGGCTGCAACGGCGCGGCGCAGCTTACCACCGGCCTCAGCCGGCGGCGGCCATCCAGTGTCCTGGGAACGCGGGCGTCTCGCCCGCATCCGCCCGCAGGCGGGCGCCTAGCCCGCCACTGCCCGCTGCTCCAGGTCGAGCAGGGCCTGTTTCGTCGTCAGACCGCCACCGTAGCCGACAAGCCGCCCGCTACTGCCGATCACCCGGTGGCACGGCACGACCACTGGCAGTGGGTTGCGGCCGTTCGCAGCGCCCACCGCACGCGAGGCCGTCGGCTTGCCGATCCGCGCCGCCAACTCGCCGTACGAGATCGTCTCGCCGAATGGGATACGCCGCAATTCGCCCCAGACCCTCTGCTGAAACTCCGTGCCGCCGGCGCCGAGCCGCAGATCGAACTCCCGGCGCTTGCCCTCGAAGTACTCGCCGAGTTGCCGCTTCGCCTCGGCCAGCGCCGCCGGCAGGCCGCCGTTCGCCTGCTCCCAGGCCCCGTCCGGCGCCTTTGCCGCCTCGTTCGGCAACTCGATACGGTCGATGGCATCCTCGCCGCCCACGAGTCGGAGAGTGCCGATCGGGGTGTCGAAGTCGTGGTAGGTCGCGGTCATTGGCGGTGTCTCCATGCGTCTGTAGGGGTGATGCGGTATGGGGTTGAGACTACCGCAGAGATGGTCCTGGGCTCCTCAAAGGACTGGTGCGGGACTCAACCGATCCAGTTCAGTTACCGTCTTGTGTGATTTCTGACAACAGAGTAATATTTATCGCCCATGCTGTACGAACGCACAGAGGTCGAGGTTCTCCGGAAGCGCTTGGCAGAGACGCCACGGACCATCCAGGCCATCTTCGGTCCACGCCAGAGTGGCAAGACCACGATCGTCAAACAAGCGCTGCGGACGGTTGAGCAGGTCCCGCTGTACAGAGCCGTGGACGACCCGGGCGGCGACCAGCCTGGGGGGCCCACCACGGTGCACCCAGGCGCACCACTTCCCGGTGTGCGGGACCGATCCTGGCTCGTTCAAACGTGGGAGGAAGCGCGACATCAGGCCGAGAGGCACGGTGGCGGTGTATTGGTGCTGGACGAGATTCAGAAGATCGACCAGTGGTCCGCCACCGTCAAGGGCCTGTGGGACGCCGACCGCTTCCAGGACCTCCCTCTCCACGTCGTCATTCTCGGCTCCGCACCGATGTTGATGCAGTCGGGATTGACGGAGAGTCTGGCCGGCCGTTTCGAGCTGATCCCGGTCCGCCATTGGTCGTTTCAAGAGATGGCGGACGCCTTCCGCCTGAACTTGCACCAATACCTGTACTTCGGCGGCTATCCGGGCGCGGCCGACTTGAGTACGGAACCGCCGAAGTGGCGCAACTATGTTCGTTCAGCCCTCATCGAGACGACGATCGAGAAGGACGTGGTGGACATGACCCGCGTCGAGAAGCCCGCCCTGCTGAAGCGGTTGTTCGAACTCGGTGCAGCCTGTTCCGGGCAGATCCTCTCGCTGGAGAAGATCCAGGGACAGCTCAGGGATCGAGGGAACATCGCCACACTGGCCGACTACCTCCAGCTCCTGTCGAGGGTCGGCCTCCTGGCTGGCGTCCCGGGATTCTCGCGCAGCCCGAGCCGGAAGCACATGGTCCCGCCGAAGCTCATCGTTCTCAACACCGCCCTCATGACGGCGCTCTCGGACTACAGCTTTGCGGAAGCACAGGCGGATCGCACGTTCTGGGGCCGCATCGTCGAAAGCGCTGTAGGCGCACACATCCTCAACACTGCCGATACTCGGATGAAAGTTCATCACTGGCGCGATGCGAACGACAACGAAGTCGACTTCGTGATGACCCGCGGCCCGCGGATCGTAGCTGTCGAAGTCAAGAGTGGCGCCAAGACCAGACCGACTCGCGGCATGCGTGTCTTTGAGAACCGGTTTCAGCCTCATCGCTCTCTGCTGGTCACGGGGGCTGAAGGCGGCCCAGACAGTGTGCCGCTCGCCGAGTTCCTCTCCAGGCCAGCCTCGGACTGGTTCGAGGAGGTCGAATGACGATCGTCGCTCGCACTTGTACCGAGATCCCTGGCGACGGCGGCGGGCGGGCCCGCGAGTCCGTTTCCAGACCACTTGCCGAGTACCGCTCCGCATCCGCCTACGTGCTCCTCGGCGACCCAGGCGCCGGCAAGAGCACCTGCTTCGAGCAGGAATGCGGGCAGATCGGCGAATCGGTGGTCCTGATCCCGGCCCGGGACTTCGTCCCCTTCGATGTCAACGATCACCCGGAGTGGCGCAACAAGACCCTTTTCATCGACGGTCTGGACGAGATCCGCGCTGGTGACGGCGACATCCGCACGGCTCTCGACCGGGTGCGCGGCCAACTGGACCGCCTGGGCAAGCCCGCCTTCCGGTTGTCGTGCAGGGAGGCGGATTGGCTTGGGGGAAACGACCGGGCACGGCTAGAGGCGGTCGCTCCGGAAGGCCGACTCAAGGTGCTCCGGCTCGACCCGCTAACCCCAGAAGACGCGGAGGAGATCGTGGCGGAAGGCCAGGTCGGGGGCGCTGCCGACTTCTTGGCGGAAGCTCGGACGAGAGGTCTTGAGGGGTTTGCGCAGAACCCCCAGAACCTGACCCTGCTCATGTCGGCTGTCGCAGGCGGTCACTGGCCCGAGAGCCGTCGGGAACTCTTCGAGGTCGCGTGCCGGCAGCTTGTCCTCGAGCGAAACCCGGAGCATCGAGATGCCGACCGAGAGCGGCCTACTGAAACGCAGCTCCTCGAAGCTGCAGGCCGCGCGTGCGCTCTCCTTCTGCTCTCAGGGAGATCCGGCGTCGACCTTTCGTCCGCCGCATCCGACGACGGAACCGTCTACCCGCCGGTCGCGCGGTTCGACCCGCCGCCCGCCGGCACTTCGCCGGGCGACGCGCGGGCCTGGGCCCGCCTGCAACGCCTCGCACTGTCGACTCGGCTCTTTGCTGTCGCGAAGGCAGACCCGCCCACCGGTCAGCGCTTCGAACCGGTGCACCGCCACATCGCCGAGTTCCTGGCAGGCCGATACCTGGGTCAGCGGGTCGATCAGGGTCTGCCTGCAGCTCGCGTCATCGCCCTGATCACCGCCGGCGACGGCGGCGTGGTCACAGCCCACCGCGGGTTGTCGGCGTGGCTGGCCGCCCACTCCGAGCCAGCCCGGCCGAAACTGATCGAGCGCGACCCCATTGGCGTTGGTCTCTACGGCGACATTGCCGGCTTCTCCCCGCGTGAGAAGCGGTCGCTGCTTCAAGCGTTGATCCGGGAAGGCCGGCGGCTGCACGACATCGGCTATCGAAACGCAGCGGCCTTCGCGCCACTCGCCACCCCGGCACTCGAAGCGCAACTTCGCGACAAGCTGACCGCAAGGCCCCTGAGCGACGACGACCAGCTCTCGGCCGAGTTCGTGCTACGCATCCTCCGCCACGGGGCGTCGATGCCCTCGCTCGCCGAGCCCGCCCTGGCAATCGTCTACGACACGGAATGGTGGCCACGGGTCGCCTACGCGGCTCTCGACGCGTTTGTCCGGCAGTGCAGCGTTACGGACATGAGGATCGCCGCGCTCAAGAAGCTCCTGCAAGGCATCCAGCAAGGCGCCGTGCTCGACCCTGACAATCAGCTCGCCGCCACCGTGCTCGACGAACTCTATCCAGATTCGATCGCGCCGTCGGAGATCTGGACTCACCTGGGTCGCTGCCAACCAACGAGGCTGATCGGGCGCCACTGGAAGTTCTGGACCCGCACTCTCGAAGAAACGACGCCAGACGACGGCTTTGCCGCCCTCCTGGACGGGCTGGCATCGGGGTGCCCCGACCTGAGCCTCGTCCTCCGCCCGGGTCTCGACGATGGCCGAGCGCTAGCGGAGAGGCTCTTGGCGCGAGCGCTTCACGTTCACGGCACCGAACTGTCTCCGCGACGTCTTTGGGATTGGCTGACCGCTCCCGCCCGTAGCTACACGGAGTTCTTCGAACTTCAACAGTCGGAAGAAGCGTGGGAAGCCACTTCTCGGGTGCGTTCCTGGCTGGAGGTGAATCCGGACGCCTACAAGGCGGCTCTCTGGGAAGGCGTTGCCGACGACGGCGACGAGCGGGACCTTGTGCAAAAGCTGCTTCTTGCCCCCTATCGGTTGCGCCGGGCGAAGCCCCCTCTGGACTTCGGGCGCTGGTGCCTGGAACGCGCGAGGGAGACCGCCCGCGACCAGCCGGAGCTGGCCCGCTGGCTGTTCGCTGAAGCGCATACCCGTCTCGAACAGGGAGAAGAAGGCCTGTCGCAAGGGCTCCTCGACGAAGCCATGCGGGCACGCCCGACGCTGCGGCCGAAGCCACCCGATCCCGAAGCCGTCGGCGCGCCGAGGAAAGCGGCGCGCAAGCGCGGGGCGGCCGCCAAAGCCACCATCGAGAGACGCGAGCATCGCGAACAACAGTGGCTCGACGCGGTTCGCGCCCAAGCGCCGGCACTGCGCGAGAACCGCGGGAACCCGGCCATCCTCTGGGATCTGGCCAACGAGTGGTTCCAGCGCTTCGATCGGCAGCAGGTGCCGCTTGCCGAATGGCTCCGGGAGAAGTTCGGCCCAGAGAGCGACCTGGCCTCAGCAATACACGAAGGCCTGTGCGGCGTGACCGACCGCGACGACCTGCCCGATCCGGACGAGATCCTCCGCCTCCAAGGCGAGTCCCGGATGCACTACCTGTCGGTGCCGTTTCTCGCTTCGCTCCACGCGCAGGACGCCGCGAACTCTCGGTTCGTCAACACGCTCAACGAGCGGCAGAAGCGTCAAGCGAGCGTCTTCTACTACAGCGTTCCGAACACAAGCGGCTCTCATCCGGACTGGTACCGCCGCCTCCTCGAACGAGACCTCGAACTCGTCGCGGATGTGCTAGTCGCGATCGCTCGCATCGAATTGCGGCGCGGCAGGGAGAACGTGACGGGACTCTGGGACTTGGCGCACGACGACGGCCACGCCGAGCTCGCCGGCCTCGTCTGCCTGCCCCTCCTGCGCGGCTTCCCCGTTCGTTGCCACGCGCGGCAGTTGCACAACCTGATCCGCCTGCTCTGGGCGGCGCTGCAACACGCGGACCGCCGCGAACTGCTCGCAGTCATCGAGAAGAAACTCGCCGGCAAGAGCATGACGGTCAACCAGCGGGTCCACTGGCTTGCGGCCGGGGTCATCGCGGCGCCTGACGCCTATGCCGACCGGCTCGCGGAGTTCATCGGCGCCAAGGAGCTGCGCGCCAGACAGCTCGCGAGGTTCCTGTGGTCGGAGCACCCCGCTTTGTTCCGGCCGGCGGAACTGCCGCCCCACGCATTGGAGGCTCTGATCCGACAGTCGGGCGCCGCCTTCGGCGTCTACGAGATCGTGGACGCACCGGCGAAAGGGGCGAAAGGACAGCACAACGCGCAGCCTGAATCGGTGCTCTGGAGTCTCCCCGAATTGATCGACTGCCTCGCAACGTCGCCGGCGCCCGAGGCCGGCGCCGCCCTGCACCGCCTAGCAGACGAGGAGACGCTCCACCGCTGGCGCTACCACCTTCGACAAGCCTGCGACCGGCAAGCGGCCATCTCCCGTGACAGCTCCTACCGACGCCCCGAACTCGAAGCGGTCCGCGCAACGCTCGACAATCTGGCGCCCGCCAATGCCGCCGACCTCGCGGCCCTTGCGTTCGACCGGCTCAACGAACTGGCGACAACGATTCGGCATGCCAATACGAACGACTGGAGCCAGTACTGGAACCAGGACAGCTACGGCAACCTCACCACATCCAAAGCAGAGAACGACTGCCGCAACAACCTGCTCTCCCACCTGCGCCCACTCCTGCCCAACGGTGTCGACGCCCAGCCCGAAGGCCAATACGCCGCCAACCGGCGCGCCGACATCCGACTGTCCTGCTCCGACTTCCACGTCCCCATCGAAATCAAGAAACAGTCCCACCCTGCCCTCTGGCGCGCCGCCCGCGATCAACTGGTTGCCAAGTACACCCGGGACCCGGCGACGGGCGGCTACGGGATCTTCCTGGTGCTCTGGTTCGGCGAGCCCGAGAAGACTCCGCTCGACGAAACGGGTACCCGCCCCGCCAGTCCCGAGGAGCTTCGGCTGCGGCTTGAAGCCTGCACCGCGAGGCAACTGGCACCCGATCAGGCCCGGAAGATCGCCGTCCGGGTCGTCGACGTGAGCAAACCCTGATCGCCGGCAGCCGAGGCGACAGGCGGGCGCCTCCCCGCCGACGCCTCCGGCGCAAACTCGGCGAACACTCAGCGCACGTCGCCGGCACGGCGGAGGAAGTCGTCCGCGTCCCGGCATTCGAGGGCCAGTTCGATCAGCGCCGGCGCGTCCGCCACCCGGTCGATCTCGTCGAGCCATGCCCGAAGCCGCGGCGTCACGGCGACCCCGCGCGCGCTCAACGCCCGCGGCACGGCGGTTAGAAGGAGCTCCGCTTGCGCCTCGGCCCGCCCTTCGGCTCTTCCTTCGGCCCGCCCTTCCGCTCGTCCTTCCGCCCGCGCCCGGTCTCGTTCATCGGCCAGTTCGCGGCCCAGGAACAGATCGTCATCGGCGCCCGTTCCCTCTGCCGAACCGAGAGTGCTACCGACTCTTCGCAGAACATCGACGGTCTCAGGCGAGGTCTCCGGTTCGTTCAGCGCCGTGTGGATCGCCTCCGCCGTCCAGCCCGGGAACGCCCGGCTGCTAGCCGCCTCGACGTACCGGCCGACCTCCAGGACCAGAATCGTGAGAGCCGAACGGCGGGACTTCGGCCGGTACGTCCAGCTCGCTTCCGGCACCTCGACCCAGACCTCGGGGAAACCCCAGGACTCGTAGATGCTCAGCTTCCGTCGGCGCACATCGGTGCTGTAGTCCACTTCGAGCACCACGTCCGGCAGCGCGTCTACGCCGCGCTCGATCTCGCCCCCGCGCGGCCGTGTCTCCGCCGGATGCAGGTAGACGACCTGGTCCGCCGCCATGACGCGTTCCCGCCTTCCGTCCGGTCCGCGCACGACGAGCGTCGCCGCTCCGATCACGTCGATCGGGGATCCGCGCTTCGCGGCGATCAGGCGGACGCAGCCCGCGAGCCGCATCGCCCCGTACTCGTGGTGAGTGGTCGCGGGCTCGGCCACCATCGCGATCTCGGTGCGCGCGTCCCAGTACTCGAAACGGCCCTCGTAGGCGTCGAGTCTCTCGCGCCGGATATGCACCGGATGGCAGCCCGGAAACTCCACGGCTTGCGGAGCGGGGCCATCGTCGGGCACTCCGGGAGGCGTCTTGGCGACCGGCTCGACCATGGTTCGACCCTACACCGAGAGCGGCCCCGGAATCGGTCGACGAACCCGGCGGTCGACACCTGCGTCAACGTGGAGGCAAGCTACCCACCCCCACTGCCCCGGCGCCACAGCAGCAGCGCCGCATACGCTCGCACGGGGCGCCAGCTCTCGGCCATTGTCTCCATTTCGGCAGCCGGGGGAGGCTCGTCCCGGTTCACCGCCTTGCGCAGTCCCAGATCGCTGGCCGGGAACGCATCCGCGTCGCCCAGGGCGCGCATGGCGATGTACTCGACGGTCCAGGGGCCGATGCCCTTGATGGCGAGCAGCCGTTCCCTGACCTCCGCGGGCTCGGCGTTGAGCCGCAGAGTGCCGGTTGCTATCTCGGCCGCCATCTCATGTAGCGCCCGCGCGCGGGCGGTGGTCAGGCCGATCATGCGCAGATCGAAGGCGGCAACCTGCTCCGGGGTCGGAAAGGTGCGCTCGAGTCCGGCCTTCCGCAACGTGTCTGGAAGCTCGTCTCCCAACGCCGCCACCAGCCGACCCGCCAGCGTGCGGGCGCCGGCTACGGAGATCTGCTGCCCCAGGACCGCGCGCACCGCGGTCTCGAAGCGGTCCCAGGCGCCTGGAACGCGCACGCCCGCCAAACCGTTTCCTTCCGCCCGGAACTCCGGCGCTGCTGCCAGCGTCTCCGCAACCCGATCGGGATTCGCGTCGAGGTCGAACAGCCGCCGGACTCCACGGGCGATCGCCTGCTCCGCTTCCGAGCCGGTCGTCTCCGGCTGAGCCGCGTGGATCTGCACTTCGGCCAGGGCACCAGGTCCAAAGCCGACCTGCAGCACCGCGGGACCGGCGCCGGCCTCGTGCACCGCGGGCGAAAGCGACCTCAGGTCGATCGTCCGCCGGTAGAGCAGCCGGTCCGGGTCGACGACCTCGACACCGGGCAAGGCGCGGACCGCGAAGAACTCCAGCAGGCCGCCGACATCGCACGGACGGCGGTAGGCCTCTTCGAAGGTACAGACGGGGAGCGACATGCGGTGCGGGAGCATAGTCGCCGGACGCTCGCCTCCGGCGCGATAGCCTCACCGCCCCCTATCGACCGACCAAGGACAAAACCATGACCGAACTCCCCGCCGACGGCCTCGCACTCCACTCCACGATCCGCGCCAACGACAGCGGCGGCGGCACGGTCGAACTCGCACTTGCACGTGTACCGATACCCCAACCCGGACCGGACGAGGTCGTCATCCGGGTCGAGGCGGCGCCGATCAACCCGTCCGACCTGGGCGTGCTGTTTGGGCCCGCCGACGTCTCCACGGTGCGAGCCGCCGAAGGCGACCACGGTCCGGCCGTGGTCGCCGACATTCCCGACGGACTGGCTCGCCTGGTGGCCGGACGCCTCGGTCAGTCGATTCCGACCGGCAACGAGGGGGCCGGCGTCGTCGTCGCGGCCGGTTCCTCGGCCCGTGCGCAGGACCTGATCGGTCGCACCGTGGCCGTGCTGGGTGGCTCGATGTACGCGGAGTTCCGGTTGGCCGAAGCGAAGCGTTGCCTGGTGCTGCCCGAGGGCACGACGCCGGCGGAAGGCGCATCATGCTTCGTCAACCCGCTGACCGCCCTGGGCATGGTCGAGACGATGCGGCTCGAGGGCCACAGCGCCCTGGTTCACACTGCCGCCGCCTCGAACCTCGGGCAGATGCTGCAGAAGATCTGCATCGTGGATGGCGTGCCCCTGGTCAACATCGTGCGCCGGGTGGAGCACGAGAAGCTCCTGCGGGCTCTGGGCGCCGAGCACGTCGTGAACTCGAGTTCCGACACCTTCATGGCCGACCTGGTCGCCGCCCTCACCGAGACCGGCGCCACCCTAGGCTTCGACGCCACCGGCGGCGGCAAGCTGGCCGGCCAGATCCTGACCGCGATGGAGGCGGCCCTATCCGCGAACGCCCCCGAGTACAGCCGCTACGGTTCCGCGACCCTGAAGCAGGTCTACATCTACGGCGGGCTCGACCGCAGCCGGACCGTCCTCACCCGGAACTTCGGCATGGCCTGGGGTCTCGGCGGCTGGCTGCTCCCCCACTTCCTGCAACGGATCGGACCCGAAGCGTCCGAACGGCTCCGCCAGCGGGTCGCCGCAGAGATCAGGACCACCTTCGCCTCGAGCTACGCCAGCACGGTCACCTTGCAGGAGGCCCTGGACCCGGCAACGGTTGCGGTCTACGCGAAGCAGGCGACTGGCGAGAAGTTCCTGGTGACGCCGCACGGCTAGGGCCTTGGCTACACGCGCCGGTACGCCAGATCGCCCTCCATGTATGTGAGGTAGAACGACTTCGGGTTCATCGTGCCGCTCGGGTTGCGGAACCAGAGCGGGCGACGGTAGACCGTTTCGCCGCCCAGCGACTCGGCGGCGGCCTGGAGCGTGTTCTCCGTGGCCAGTACGGTCGCTTCGGCACAGCCTTGGCTTGCCAACTCGGCAAGGGCGACGCGCAGGACCGGCCCCGCCTCCTCCCCCAGGTAGGGGAAGTGGACGATACGCCCGGTCGGCGGAGCGTTCGCCCGGTTCACGTAGAGCAGCAATGGCCCGAGCGGCCGACCGGCGCGGCTGAGAGTGAACAGGAGGCCGTCGTGCTCGGGACAGGCCGCGAGCCAGGCCAGGTGCCCCGGGTCGGCGATGTTGACGAGCCTCTCGCCACCCGCATCGGCCGCCACCGCGGCGGGGTCGTACGGGGCGAGGTCGACGTCCAACCCGGAGGTCTCCTTCTCTTTCCTCGCTGTCGCCAAGCGAACTTCGCACGCTTCGCCGGCTCGCCGAAAGCCGCGCAGTTCCAGGATCGCCTGGGTAGTGGGCGTGCCGCCCAGCACGACTTCGAACTCGGCGTCCGGCACGCTGCCGCCCAGGGGCACACCGGCCGCGCCACGCGACCCGGGTTCCACCATCCACAGCATCCTGTGGGCGCCCCTGGCGGTCCGATCGTGGATCCGGTAGTTGCTGTTCAACGACCCCACATGGCCGACGACCTGCCCCTGGCGCTCCGCGACCAGGGACTCGACTTCGGGCCCCGGCGGGCCGCTGAACAGGAGCCACCGCAGGATGTCGGGCTCACGGCGGAGCCCGTAGACGATCTCCGTCAGATCGGAGAGCCGCTCCAGGTCGCTCTCGACGCCGGAACGCAGGAGGACGTCCTTCACCCGCCGCCGCTCGGCGGTACTCGGCGCGAAACCGTTGCGTCCCTGCTTCAAGCTCCCTCCGAGCCGGACGGCTCGTCGCCACTGAGCCGGGCGCGAAAAGCCGCGTCCCGCTCCGCCCGCAGCCGCAGCCCCTCCCGGAACCGCTCGATGTTCGCCTCCGCGCGTCCTTTCAAGCGGCGGTACTTGTGCTCCGCCTCGAGCAGCAGCAGCTCATCCCAGCCCAGGCCCTGCTCGGTCCAGTGGTACTCGTGCGTGAGGAGCTGGATCTGGTCGTACCGGTCGAGCAGCGACGTCACCACGCCTTCGCGCCAGACCTGGGTGCTGTCGGAGAGGTACTTGATGCGCTCGAAGTAGAGCGGGTCGTAGGCGTCGACGATGCCGGGAATCCGCAGCGTCCGTCCCGACCGCATCGGCATGTGGGGGCTCGCCGCCCGGATCTCCGTGTCGAAGAAGCCCTCGATCAGACCGACCGCGCGCCGCGCCACCTCCACCGGGTCGCCGCCCGCGCGCTCCAGCAGGCCGAGGTCGTAGTGGAAGCCCAGGTCGTGCCCCAGATCGAGGATCTCCTCGACGGCCTCGGCGCCGTCGGCCTCGAACAGGTTGTAGTCGGAACCGATCTGGACGAAGAAGGTCGAGCGTACGCCGGCGCCGTGGTCGGCCCCGGCGATCGTCAGCGCTGCGTCGAGGCTGAACTCCACGTCGTGGCGCATCAGCACGAAGCGCTCCACGTCGAGCAGGGCCTCGCCCATCGGCGCCGCCTCCGCGAACGAGAACGTGCGGTGCGTGGCTGTGATCCGCGCGAGGATCTCCCGGTAGTGCTCGAGCGTGAAGTCGAAGTCCGGATCGGCTGGACGAACCGGCCGTCGCGCATTCATGTCGGCTGCCAAGAGACTTCGTCCCATATCTCGGTCGCCAGGTCGTCGACCGGACGTACGGCGCCGCCGTCGATCCAGTCGACCAGCCTGCCCGTCACGTCAGGGTAGTTCATGGGAGGCGGCGCCGGACCGCAGGTCCAGGACTCGATCCGTTCCACGGTCAGCCGCTCGACGACGGCGCCAAGGCCGAGAGCCACGAGCGCCCGGCCGTTGAGGAATTGCTCGGGATGGCGTCCCATCGGTTGGACCAGGAGGCGGCGGCCCAGGTGCAGCGCCTCGCTGACGAGCGAGAAACCGGCATTCGTGATCACTCCGGAGCAGGCGACCAGATCGGCCACGAACGCCGCGCGGTCGTACGGGCGGATCGAGACGTTGCCGCGGTCGACCGGCGCCTCCACCGGCCGGTAGGCGACGAACCGGCGGTGCGGCAAGCGCCCCAGCAGCCCGACGATGCTCTGCTCGCTCTCCGCGGGCAGGTAGACGAGGAACCGCTCGCCGGCGTCCGGCGGCGGACCGGCTTTGGCCGCCGCGACCAGGTCAGGACTGATCGTGGGCGGCAGATTCGCACCGCCGAAGCGATGCCAGTGCAGGCCGACAGCGGTCCGAACCGGGGTGTAGAGCGGACCGAACAGGCGCAGCGCCAATCGCGCCGGTCCGGTCCGGCCGGGCAGGTGGAGACGCCGGTGGAAGGCATACAGGTGGCCGACGCCGATACTGGGCCGCCGGCATCGACGCGCGATCCAGGCGGAAACGGGCTCGTAGTCGGTCAGCACGAGGTCGAAGCGGGACGCATCGAAGCTGCGCACGTCGCGCAGGAAGCGGGCCACGCGCAACTGCCCAATGGTCTGGAGCATCCGCACCCGGCCGCCGGCGGCCTGGCCGGTAAAGCCCTCGAGCAGGGTGTGGCTGGCCCGGATCTCCGGGTCGGCGAACGCCGCCGAAGATCGCCCGGTGAGCAGGCAGTGAACCTCGTGCCCGCGGCGCCGCAGGCCGGCTACCATCGCCGCGGACCGCACCAGGTGGCCGTGGCCCGTGCCCTGAACTCCGTACAGAATCCTCATACCGGGACCGTGGACGGTCCTGTTCCAGACCAGAGCACGCGGTCGGAAGGTAGCACCCGCCGATTCGCCGTCGCAAGCGAAGGCCGCTGTTGGCGCCGCCAAACGCCTCGCAGGCTCGGAGTTTGGCCCCAGCCCCCATCTCGTCAGGAGGCTGCGTCACAGAACCTGCTTCGTTGCGTTCTGTGGCGTAGCCTCCTAGACTGCACGTCGGCTCCTGGGAGCGCGGTCTGATCCCCGCGTTGCAATCAGCAGGGGGTGACATCACGCGCGTTCTCATTGCTGGCATCGACGGCTATCTCGGTTGGCCGTTGGCCCAGTACCTGGCGGCTCGCGGCCACGAGGTTTCCGGCATCGACGCCGGCTTCCGCCGCGACTGGGTCGCGGAGATGGGCAGCTATTCGGCCCTGCCGATCGCGTCGCTGGAGGCGCGGCTCGACGCGTTCGGGTCCGCCTACGGCACTCGCCCGCACGTTGCCCTTGGCGACCTGACCGACCTCGAGCTGGTCTACCGGCTGTTCGAAGAGGTCCAGCCGGAAGCGATCGTCCACCTCGGCGAGTGCCCGTCGGCGCCGTACTCCATGATGGACGCGAAGCATGCGGTCTGGGTGCAGCGCAACAACATCGAGGGCACGCTCAACGTGCTCCACGCGATGCGGGACCTGGCGCCCGACGCGCACCTGGTCAAGCTCGGCACGATGGGCGAGTACGGCACGCCTGATCTGGACATCCCGGAGGGCTTCTTCGAGATCGAGTACCGCGGCCGGCGCGACCGCCTGCCCTTCCCCCGCCAGGCCGGCTCCTGGTACCACTGGAGCAAGGTCCACGACAGCAACAACGTGATGTTCGCCTGCCGCATGTGGGGGCTGAGGGCAACCGACGTGATGCAGGGCGTCGTCTACGGCACCCGGTTCTTCGGTAGCGGGGCGGTCCACCCCGCAGGCGAGGCACTGAGCACACGGCTCGACTTCGACCAGGCCTTCGGCACCGTGCTCAACCGTTTCTGCTGCCAGTCCGTGATCGGCGAACCGCTGACCCTGTTCGGGCTCGGCGCCCAGCGCCGCGGCTTCCTGCCCATCTGCGACTCGATGCAGTGCCTGACGCTGGCGGTCGACAACCCGCCGGATGCGGGCGACTACCGGGTCTTCAACCAGTTCGAGCAGACCTACACGGTCTCGGAGCTCGCCTCCAAGGTCGCCTCTGTCGCTTCCGACATGGGCCTCGACCCGCGGATCCGCCGGATCGAGAACCCGCGCAAGGAACTCGAACAGCACTACTACAACCCGGACCACGATCACCTGCGTGCCCTGGGCTACCAGCCGACCCGGGACATGGACTCGGAACTCCGCGCGATGCTGGAAGACCTGCTCCCCCACCACGACCGGATCGCGGCCAAACGCGACGTGCTCCTGCCCGACATCCGCTGGGACGGCAGCCGCAGGAAGTCAGCCTTTCTGGACGGAGAGAACAGCTCGGGACCGGACTCGCGAGCTAGCCAGCCACCGTCAGCCGAACCGCCGTCAGTCGACGAGCCGCCGTCACCCCACGACCCGCCGTCACCCCACGACCCGCCGTCACCCCACGACCCGGAAGCGCGTGCCGCAGATCAGGATCACGCCGTCGTCGCCGAGGCAGCCCCGCTCGCTCGCGGCTGAACGGGCGCGGTCCGCGTCCACCGCACGCACGTCGATCCCACCCAGGCCCTCGGGCCGGCCATCGGTCGGCAGAACGAAGCGCAGGTCGGCGTTCTCGCACGGTATCGTCGGCACGCCGCCGTCGTCGCCCACCGGGATCTCGGCGATCTCGCTCCACCGCGCCGCCAGTTCCGCCGGGCTCGGAGTCTGAATCTCCGCCGCCACGATCGAGTCGATGACATCGGTCCGGCGGCAGCGCTGCCAGTTCTCGCCCGCCGGCTCCCACGGGCCGTCAGGCTCCAGGCCGTTCGTCTGGCAGTCGATCTCGAAGAAGGTCCCGCCGGTGTCCTTGGGATGGAGCTGCATGTTCTGGAAGCCGTTGCGCTCGAAGTCGTTGACCAGACGGATGCCCAGCTCCTCCACCCGGCGCCGGCGCGGGGCGTGGTCGTCGCACTGGGTGATGAACATGTAGCCGCCGTCGCCGCCCCGCCTCTCCAGGTAGCGGCCTCCGGCGGTGTTCTCCTCGACCGGGGGCCACCACTTCGAGCAACTGGTTGCCGATCGGCAGCAGGGCGTTCTCAAGCCCGAAGCGGATGATGTGCGGGTCGTTGTAGCAGACCTCGATCCCGAACACCGCCTCCAGGTCGTCCACTACCGGGGCCAGCTCTTCCGCTACCAGACAGATCTGCCGCAGGCGCAGCCACATGACGATTCTCCTCTTCTCGTTGGATTCTTCGGGGCCGGATCATGGCACGAAGGAGCGGGCGCAGCGGCCGCGCCGTCGTTACGAATCCGGCCAGAAACCCCGGCCCTCGAGCAGGAAGGTCAGGTGCGGGTGGTAGAGCGCCGGCTCGAGCAGGAAGGAGTCGTGTCCCTTGTCCGAGTGGACGATGATCCTCATGCAACTGACGCCGGCTGACTGCAACGCGGCCATCAGTTCACCCTGCTCCTCGGGGTAGTAGCAGACGTCCGAGTTGATCGAGAAGATCAGAAAACGCTGCTCGCGGCAGCGGGCGAAAGCCTCGGCGAGGGAAGCGGCGCCGGCCGCGGTGGCCAGATCGTACTGGCTCCAGGCGTCCACGATCCGCAGGTAGGAGTTCGCGTCGAACCGGGCCGCGAACTTCCGCCCCTGGTGCCGCATGTACGACTCGATCGGGTGGTTGACGCCGTACCAGGGCACACCTGAAGCCTCCGCGACGGTGCTCCGAGCACGCTGCCGCAACGTTTGCAACGAAACGAAGGTCTTGTGATTGATCTGGCGGGCGATCTTCATCCCTTCGAGTTCGGTGCCCGGCTCGTAGTGGCCGTCATCGAACTGTGGATCGTTGGCGATCGCCTGGATCTGCTCGAAGTTGTGAATCCGCTGGAGCGGCGTTACCTCCATGCCGGCCGCGACCACGACGATGTTGCGCACCCGCTCCGGGAACATGACCGCCAGGTCGAGCACCGCCATGCCGCCGGTCGACGGGCCAACACCCGCGTGCAGCACGTCGATTCCCAGCCGGTCGACGAGGCGCATCGCCGCGCGGACCGAGTCCGAAAAGCGCACCCGGGGGAACGAGGGACCCCAGCGCTCGCCTGTGGCCGGATCGATCGACAGCGGTCCGGTCGATCCGTAGCAGCCGCCGATGTAGTTGACGCAGATGACGCAGAAACGGTCCGTGTCGATCGCGCGCCCCGGACCGATGAACTCATGCCACCAGCCGAGCACCATCTCGTCGGTCCAGGCGTTGCCGAGACCCGGCACACCGTGGTTCGTGCCCGCCGCGTGGTGGCTTCCGGTGAGGGCGTGGAACAGCAGCACGGCGTTGTCGCGCGCCGGGTTCAGTTCCCCGTACTGCTCCCAGGCCAGGGTGAACTCCGACAGCGTGTCGCCGCACTTGAGCTCGAGCGGCTCCTCGAAGTGCTCGAACCGGGTCTCGACGACACCGATGCCGGCGGCGTTTCCAGCCGCGGGCACGCTGAGAATCGACACCATGGGCCAACACTATGAGCTTGCGCCGGAGAACGCTACGGAGTGAGTTCCGACGCAAGCTCATAGTGAGGACGGGATGGGCCGAAAGACCGAGCGAGCGAGGGATTTCGGGGCGCTATCCCCACCGGCCGGCCCTTGTAACAGCCGGTGAGCAATGCTCTTAGGGCGGCGACGCCACGCTCCGCGGCGCCAGCACCCAGTAGCGGCCCCGGTGCGCCATGCGGCCGGCAATCGCCCGGGCCCGCTCTCCCGCGCCCCAGAACACGTCTCCACGCACCGCGCCCCGGATCGCACCGCCCGTGTCCTGAGCCACCAGCAACCACTGGCGGCGCTCGTCCGGCGCCTCGGGGGCGGCCGCCGGGATCATCGCGTCGAGCCATACCGGTACGCCGAGGGGAACGTGCTGCCGGTCCACCGCCAGGGAGCGCTCCGGAGTCAGCGCGACGCCCTGGGCGCCGACCGGGCCCTCGCCCCGGATCCGACGAAAGAAGACGTAGGAGTCGTTCGTCGCCATGACCTCTCCCGCTCGGTCCGGGTTGGCCCGCAGCCAGGCATCGATCGACTGCAACGACACTTCGTCCAGCGTCAACTCGCCCCAGTCGACCAGGGTCCGGCCGATGGCGTGGTACGGGTGGCCGTTCTGGGCCGCGTAGCCGACCCGGAACATGGCGCCGTCGTCGAGTTCGATCCGCCCCGAGCCCTGGATATGGAGGAAGAAGGCATCGACCGCGTCGTCGACCCAGATCAACTCCAGGCCGCGGCCGGCAAGCGAACCGGACGTGATCGCGTCCCGGTCGTCGTATGGCTCGAGGCGCCTGTCCCGAACCCGCCCGGCCACCCGCCGACCTCGCAGATCGTCCCGGAACCGGCCCAGGTCCACCGAGACGAGGTCGGACGGCTGCGTGTACAGCGGCACGCTGTACCGCGCGCTGCGGCGGCGGCTGCCATGAAGCAGGGGCTCGAAGTAACCCGTGAAGAGGCCGATGCGCCGCGCCCAGCCCGAACCTTCGCCCGGCCGGCCTGCCGCTTCCGCCGCGTCGGTGCGAGACAGGGGTACGGCGACAAGTTCGCGTTCGATGACCGCCCGCACTTCGTTCTCGCCGGCGCGGTCGCCCAGGCCGCGGAGAGCGCTGCAGAAGGGCCGCCAATCGCCGGCCGTGCCGCCCAGCTCGACCGGCTTCAGAACCCGATCGGCCGGCTGGGCGGTGAGCCGGTCGCAACTCCTCAGCAACGCCGGCAGCGCACGGGCAACCTCGTCTCCCGCCCAGCCCGGCAGCGAGGCGACCTCTACCGGGATCCCGTAGATCAGGGCGGCGGCTTCCGTCGGCAGCGGCGCCTCCGGCCGGGGCGGCGCGCCGAGCCAGCCGGCGATCCTGTCCGGTCCGACGGCAAGGACTGTCGCCACCAACGCCCAACCGAGGGTCACGAGCGCGGCAATCCGGCGCCATCGCTCCCGCGCGGGAAGCTCCCGTTCGAACCAGCGCATACCGGGCGACGGTAGCAGCCAGCGTCCGCTGCCCGTCCGGTTACGCTTCCCCACGATGACCGGACGCCCACTGCGCTGGCTGTTCTTCTACGACTGCATCTACCCGGAGTCCCTGGGGGGCGTCGAGCACCGGAACTACGAACTCGCACGGGAGCTGGGCCGGCTCGGACACGAGGTCGTGCTGTCAGGCTGGGCGGAGGCGCCGCACGCGCCCCACCCCAACGTCCGCGTCGAGCCGGTGGCGAAGGCGAGCCGGCGCTACCTGGCCCGCGGGCGGCGATCGGGGCTCGAGGCGATGCTGCTGGCATCCCAGGTGCGGCGAATTCCCCTCGACGGCGTCGACATCGTCGAGACCGCGAACATCCCCTACCTGCACCTGCCCCTGCTCGCCCAACGCTGCAAGCGGCGACGTATCCCCCTGCTCGTCACCTGGCACGAGCACTGGGGCCGGTACTGGCGCCAGCACCGGCCTCCGGGGCGACTCGGCCCCGGCATGTGGCGGTTCTACGCCCTCTGCGAACGGCTGTCGCTTCGCTTCGGCAGCCAGGCGGTGGCGGTGAGCAAGCTCACCGCCGGCCGGGCGGCGAAGGTACGCGGCGAAGCGGTTGAGGTCATTCCCAACGGCATCCCGTACGAACGGATCCGCGCCCTCGCAGCCGAGACGGACGCGACCGCGCCGCCCCTCGTCTACGCCGGCCGGCTGATCCCGGAAAAGCGGGTCGACCTGCTGCTCGACGCGACCGCGGCGCTGGCCGCCACCGAAACCGGCAAACGGCTCGCCTCCGAACGGGGCGCCCTGCTCCGGATCATCGGCGGCGGCCCGGCGGCGGCGGACATCCGCGCGCAGATCGAGCGCCTCGGCCTGCGCAACGTCGTCGATTTCGCCGGGCGCCTGCCCCACAACGAGGATGTCTGGCGTGCCGTCGCCGGAGCGGCCATCGCCGTCCAGCCCTCGGCGCGGGAGGGCTTCGGGCTGTTCCCGCTCGAGGCGATGGCCGCCGGCGTGCCCGTGGTCCACTGCCGGTCCGTCAACAGCGCGGTGTCCGAGCTCGTCCGCGACGAGCGGGACGGTTGGGCGGTCGACGCGGATGCAGGCAGACTCGCCCGCCTCCTCGAACGGTTGCTCGATACGCCGGCCGAACTCGCTGCCGCGTCCCGCTCCGCGGTGGAGCGCGCGGCCGGCTACGACTGGCGGTACGTCGCCGATCGGGTGATCGAAACGGGGAACGAGTTGGTGCGGAGGGAGCGAGCCTGAGCCGCCGGCCCGAGGGTCGCGGACTGCTGTAAGGTCTGCGCCGTTGTGGGCACCGCACCGCAGGTCCAGGTGTCGGCGGGCGAACTCGTCGACAAGATCACGATCCTCGAGATCAAGGTTGAGCGGATCGCCGACCCGGTCAAGCTCGCGAACGTCCACCGCGAACTCCGCAGCCTGACGGCCGCACGCAGCGAGGCGATCGAGAGTTCGGCCGAGCTCGACGAGCTCACCGCCGAGCTGCGCCGCATCAACGAGCGGCTGTGGGAGATCGAGGACGACATCCGCGACTGCGAGCGCAAGAGCGACTTCGGCGAACGCTTCGTCGAGCTCGCGCGGGCGGTCTACCGGACGAACGACCGCCGCGCCGCCGCCAAGCGCAGGATCAACGAGCTGCTGGGCTCCGAGCTGGTCGAAGAGAAGGACTACGCCGAGTACTGACGGGGCGGCCCTGGGCCGGCGCCAAAACGGCCGCGATTCTGCGCTACCAGACGCCCTCGTTCGGCATCGAGGCCCACGGCTCCTCGACCGGCAACGAGCCGCCGGCCTGCAGCAGTTCGATCGAGATGCCGTCCGGCGACCGGATGAAGGCCATGCGGCCGTCCCGCGGCGGACGGTTGATCACCACTCCCTGCTCCTGGAGCGAGCGACAGGTACCGTAGATGTCGTCGACCTCGAAGGCCAGGTGGCCGAAGTTCCGGCCGCCCGTGTAGTCCTCGGGGTCCCAGTTCCAGGTCAGTTCGAGGAGCGGCGCCGTCCGCTCCCGGGCCAGCTCGACATCCGACGGCGCGGCCAGGAACACGAGCGTGAACCGCCCCTGCTCGCTGTCCATCCGGCGCAGCTCCACCATGCCCAGCTTGCCGCAGTAGAAGTCGAGTGCTTCCTCCAGGTTGCCGACCCGGACCATCGTGTGCAGGTACTTCATCCGTCGCCTCCTCGTTCGTGGCCGCCCGGTCTTCAGGCCGGCCCAGCCGATCCGGTAGCTTAGCCCCCCATGCAGATCAGACCGGCAGTGCATCGGGTGATCGACTCGCCGATCACCCAGGTCGGACGCTGGAAGACCAGCGCCGCCCGCGACCTTCCGCTCATCGACGTCTCCCAGGCGGCGCCGACTTACCCGCCGGCCCAGGAGCTACGCGACCACATCGCCGCCGCTGCCCAAAGCCCGGCCACGGCCACCTACACCGACCAGCAGGGCATCCCCGAGCTCCGCGAGGCGCTGGCGCGCGCCATGACCGTGGACTACGACGCTCCGGTCGCGGTCGACCGGGTAGCCGTCACCGCCGGCTGCAACCAGGCGTTCTGCCTGGCGATGATGGCGCTCACCGAGCCGGGCGACGAGGTCATCCTGCCGCTGCCCTCCTACTTCAACCACGACATGTGGCTCCGTTCGCAAGATGTGGCGCCGGTCTACCTGGAGCCCCGTCCGGACATGACGCCCGAACCCGCCGCCGCCGAAGCAGCCATCACCGCCAAGACCCGCGCGATCGTCCTCGTGACCCCGAACAACCCGACCGGCGCGGTCTACCCGCCCGCCCTGATCGACAGCTTCTTCGAACTCGCCCGCGAACGTGGCCTGGCGCTCGTGGTCGACGAGACCTACCGCGAATTCCGCGACCACGCGGACCCGCCCCACACCCTCTTCCAGCGACCCGACTGGACCGACGCCCTCATCCACCTCTACAGCTTCTCCAAGGCCTACTGCATGGCCGGCTACCGGATTGGCTGCATGGCCGCCGACCCCGGCCTGCTGCGAGAGACCCTCAAGATCGCCGACTGCGTCGCCCTCTGCCCTTCCCACATCGGCCAGTTGGCGGCGCTCTACTGCCTCGACCACCTCGACGACTGGAAGCGCGAATACCGCCGCACCGTCCGCCACCGCGTCGCTTACGCCGCCCGCCGCATCCGCGAGGCGAACACCGGCTTCGAGGTCGCCTCCTCCGGCGGCTACTTCGTCTACCTCCGCCACCCCTGGCCCGACCGCACCTCCGCCGATGTCGGCCGCAGCCTCGCCCAGGACCACGGCATCCTCTGCCTCGCCGGCGCCATGTTCGGCCCCGGCCAGGACCGCTACCTCCGCCTCGCCTTCGCCAACGTCGGCTTGCCGAAGATCGATGAACTCGTCGAGCGGCTCGAGAGCCTGGGCGCTGCCGGCTAGCAGGCTGGCGGCAACGCGTTGGCGGCGGCGCGTTGACGGCGCCCGATTGACATGAACTAACCAAGAATGGAGAGTCAGCCCAGATTCTTCGTATCCGCGGATTGGAGCAAGGATTCAAGGAAGCGCTCGGTCTACGTCGCCGACTTGAGCGAGCGTCGGATTCGCCGGGAGGCACGAAGCGACTGGGCGTTGGGAAGCCTGCTATCTCTAGCAACAAAACTGTCCAAGCAGGGATCCGTGTTGGTGGGTGTCGACGTGGTCCTAGGGGTGCCGCGGAGCTACTGGGAGTTGGTACTCGCTGAGCCTCGTTACGGCCGGCCCAGCACCTTTGTCGACTGGCTCGGCAAGCTCAGCGACAATCGGGAGTTCTTCGACCCGGCCAACGTGGTCAAGAACTACGACCGGTGGCGGGTCGACCGCCCCTGGTTTCATGTGCCACCGAGAAAGGGCGGACTGACTTCCTTCACGCAAAGAGCGGATGACTGCTTTCGCCGGCGGATTGACCACAGGACGGCGGCCAAGCCCGTGTTCGTCGTCAGCGGCATTCCTGGTACGGTGGGATCAGGAACCCGCGACTTCTGGCAAGAATTGGCTGGCCTGTCGGGAAGTTGCTGCGACTTCGCGGTCTGGCCTTTCGACGGTCGGCTTCCCGACCTCCTCAACAGCCACGGAGTCGTGCTGGCGGAGACCTATCCGGGGCTCGCCTACGCCGCTGCATTGGCAGACGACCTGCCGACGGAGCGACTCGCCGTGGGCAAGACCAAGCCCGATCAACGCAATCAGGTCTGCAATCTGCTGGGGGACGCCGCCTGGGTGAAAGCCCACGACGTAGACCTCGGAGACCTCGACGCCGCTAGAGACGACGAGGACGACTTCGACGCGCATCTCACCGCGGCCGCCGTTTTGCGCTGCTATCTGGAGGAGACCCCGGTCGTCCGCCACGAGTGGATCGACCAGGTAGCCGAAGGCTCCATGCTCCTGGCCGGCCCGGTCGATCCAGCGCTCAAGGCCAAGGCCTTCCCCACGTCCCAAAAGCGGCCTCCTCAGGCGAGCCTCCACTTGACGCCCCCCGACGCCCGCACCGCGAAGCAGAATCCCCTGAACTCGCTGCCCCATCCCAAGCACAAGAAGACCGACTACCCCTGTCCGATTCCACGCTGTACAAAGGTCTTCCACCACTCCCGCGGCGGATGGGATGCGCACGTCGCATCCCTCCGCAAGCACCCCGACTGGTACATCAACGTCAAGAGTCCCCAAGTACGCAAGGAGCTCTTCAGGAGGGACTTCGGCAGTTGGTTCCGATGAACCACCCCGAAGCCGTCCACCGCCGCTCCTCGCCGGTCGACAGCCGCCTGCCGGCTCACCGACGACCTCCAGCCCGCGCCACGGGCCGGAGGAGAGGGTCCCAGCGAGGCTGTCGGCAAGCGACGCCCGGAGCCCTTACACGAACCGACACCGAACCGGAGCGCAGCCGACCGCAGCGAGCGCCAACTTCCCATCTACTCACAGAGCGCGAGCGACCGCTGGGACCCTCTCCTCCGGCCCACAGCGGGCGGGTGAGCCCGACGCCTCACCGCCGGCCGACGCCGGACCGACGAGCCGTGCTCCGCCTCTCCGCCTCTCCGGCCTACCGCGCGGCCGGCGCCCGGATCTCGAACTCGACCGACCCGGTCTCGGCGTCGGCTTCGATGACCAGGGAGCGGCCCTGGAACCAGGGGCCGGGATTGACGACGCGGGTCGGTCCGATGGTGTCGTCGCCGATCGCTTCGTGGATGTGGCCGGAGAAGACGAGGTCGGGCTGGTGCCGCTCGACGGCGGCGCGGAGGGACCGCGAACCGACGTGCTGGCCGCGGGCGAGGTCGCAAGCGGTGCCGTAGGGCGGCTGGTGGGAGACCAGGATCGTGGGCTGCCCCTCGACCATCGCGGCGTTCTCGAAAGCCTCGGCGGCAACGCGTTCGTAGTCCTCCTCGGTGCGCTCGTAGGGCAGGTCGCCGAACGGGAGGCCGCCGGAGAGGCCGACGAAGCGAACGCCAGCGATCTCGCGGGCGCGGCGGTCCAGGTCGATGTCGAGGTCCCGGAAGTAGCCCTCGACCGCGGGCTGATCGCAGTTGCCGCAAACCGCGAGTACCGGGAGGCCGGCCGCCTGCAGCGGTTCGACGATCTGCCGGGCGTGGTCCGGGCCCAGGAAGTTGGTCAGGTCGCCGGCGAGAACGACGAGGTCGAAGCCGGACGGATCCGGCAGGCGGGGCGGCCGCTTGCCGGACCAGTGCAGATCGACGACGCCGAGAACTCGAAGAGTCAAGGTCGAACCCCCCACCGCTGCCGGCGTAGGTCAACGACGCCGAGAATGCGCAAGGTCAAGGCGAGTCTCTACGCGCTTGGCCGCCAGCACCCCCGGGAGCAGCGCCGTCAGTGGACCAACGTGGGAACCACATGCGCCGAGTCCTGCGGGTCGTCCTCAAGGCCGTGGGACATGATGAAGACCCACCCGGCCATGCGTTCCCGCTCGGTCTCGCAGATCAACTCGAAGACATACTCGTTCTCCTGGTCGCCCTGAAACGACTGCACGTAGGCGACCCGCTCGCGGTCGATCAGGATCTCACCCACCAGCCGCTTGCCGTAGACGAGTTGTGCGATCAGCAGGTTCTCGTCCTCGGACACGAACTGCCAGTGGAAGTCCTCGTCGTCGCAGAGCAGAGCGTCCGCCGATCCGGCCCGGATGACGCAGTTCGGATGGAGGAGGAGCCACTTCCAGAACGCGTCCAGGTCGAGCGTGGCCCGGGAACGCTCGGCCTCGGTGGGGGCTGTCATCGTGCAATCGTATCCAAGGGGAGCCCACGCCAGCAGCTTGCGCCCTAGAACGGATTAGACTAGCGCGAGTATCCTGCCGCGCAAGCTCATAGAGTCCGCCCATGACGAACGCATCCCCCTGGACTGGACTCGGCACGCCGCGTTTCGCGTACGAGCGCGGTCTCCACGACCTCGGCAACGGCTCGTTCGCCTGGCTGCAGCCCGACGGCGGCTGGGGCTGGAGCAACGCGGGCCTGATCGTAAGCGGCAACGAGTCGCTGCTCGTCGACACGCTCTTCGATCTGCCGAACACGCGCGAGATGCTCGACGCGATGAAGAAGGCGCACGCGGCGGCGGCCGACATCGACCGGCTCGTGAACACGCACTCCAACGGCGATCACACCCACGGCAACGAACTCGTCGCCGGCGCCGAGATCGTCGCGTCGAAGACCGCGGCCGCCGAAATGGAAGTGACGACGCCGGAGGCGCTCGCGGCACTGATGCGCGGCGCGCGCGCCGGCGGCGGCCTCGCCTCTGACTTCCTGGTCGAGTGTTTCGGCAGCTTCGAGTTCGAGGGAATCACCCACACGCCGCCGAACCGCACGTTCGAGGGCGCGTTGAGCCTCCAGGTCGGCGAAACGCCGGTGGAGCTGGTCGAGGTCGGCCCCGCCCACACGGGCGGCGACGTCATGATCCACCTGCCGGGTGATCGCACCGCGTTCACGGGCGACATCCTGTTCATCGAAGGCGCGCCGATCATCTGGGCAGGACCGGTCCAGAACTGGATCGACGCCTGCGATTTGCTGCTGAGCTGGGATCTCGAGACGATCGTGCCGGGGCATGGGCCGATCACCGACAACCGGGGCGTCGAAGCCATGCGGGCCTATCTCGTGTACCTCCGCGACGAGGCGCGGAAACGCTTCGACGCGGGCCTCAGCGCCCGCGACGCGGCGTTCGACATCGCGCTCGGCGACTTCGAGGCCTGGGGCGACGGCGAGCGCATCGCGATCAACGTCGATTCGCTGTACCGCGAGTTCAGCGGCGGCGACAGCGGCCGCACTCACATGCAGGAGCTGTTCACCCGCATGGCCGAACTCGCGCAGGCGCGCAGGCGCTAGCGCGGCAGAACGACCGGAAGCCGGCGCTTCGCGCCGGATGCGGGCAGGATGCCCGCAGCGCGTCCCCACCGGCACGCTGGGAACCGCCGACGACTTCGGCAAGGCGGTCGCCTTCCTGTGCTCGGAGCCGGCCAAGTTCATTACGGGCTCCAGCATCCTCCTCGACGGTGGCGCCTACCCCGGCCTGATCTGAGTCCGCCTTCGAGCCGCTTGAGAATCCCAACCGCGTTTGCAATACTCCAAGGAGCAAGAACCCTCACACACAACAGCTCGGAGGATCGACAATGAGTCGACATGCGAATCACGCTCTCCCCTTGTTTCTGGCTGTACTCCTCTGCTCCGCCCTGCCGATGCTGGCCGATGGCCCGCAGACCGGCACGATCGACGGTCGGGTCACGGACGCCGAAGGGAACGCGGTTCCCGGCGTTTCCGTCACCCTCACCGGGCCTCAGCGGACCAGGAACGCGATCACCGACGCCGACGGCGGCTACCGATTCGCCCTCCTCCAGGCCGGCGACTTCACAATCACGGCCGAACTCGAAGGACTCGGCAGAGTCGAGTTCGCCACGACACTGAACCCGGGCCAGCGCCGCGGAGTCAACCTCACCCTGATCCCGGCCGAGGCGGAAGAGATCACGGTCACCGCCGACGCGGTCCTGATCAGCAAGTACGACACCGGTGTCGTCAGCACCGTTCCCGCCGAAGTGGTGGAGAACGTCGCCTACGGCACCCGCAACTACTCGTCCACGCTGCGTCAACTGCCGGGCGTGGTCAGTATCAATGAGGGCGACCACCTGCCGGCGGTGAACGGCGGACTCTCGACCGAGACCCAGGTCCTGATCGACGGCGTGGACACCAGCAACACGCGCCGCGGCGGCGAGGCGCGGCTCATCATGCCGGCCACGGCCCTCGCCGAGTCCAGGCTCGAAACCCAGGGCTTCGGCGCCGAGTACGGCCGGATCATGGGCGGCGTCATCAACTCGACGGTCAAGACCGGCACCAACGAACTTCACGGCAACTTCCTGTACATCGGCCAGAACCCGAAGTGGAGGACCTTGAACCAACTGGAACTCGAGCGGCCGGACGACCACACGCCGAGCTTCGAGGCGTCGCTCGGCGGTCCGATCCGGCGCGAGAAGGCCTGGTTCTTTGCCGCCTGGGCCGACATGACGAACAACCTGCTCGACCAGTTGAAGGACGGCACGGTCGTCGACAGCAGCCGCACCTCCGAGCCCCGCATCGCCAAGCTGAACTTCCAGCCCAACGACCGCCATCAGATCGCGGGCACATGGATCGATTCCCGCGGCAACGGCATCGCAAACCCGGGCAACTCGGGCGACTTCCTGTCCCTGATGGACCGGCCGCTGTTCGCTCAGCTCGCGACGGTCACCTGGAGCTTCGCCGCCAGCAACTCGGTCTTCCTCGAGGTGAAGGCATCGAAGCGCAAGGACCTGTTCCCCCGCAACCTCCTCTTCCCCAAGGAGAGCCTCGATCCCAACGCCTCGCCCGACGACCCGCCGGGGAACAACTATCGCTACCGTGACCTGCTGACCAACCTGCGCCACAACGGGCCGGCCTCCGGTTCCGGCATCGGCTATAACGACTTCCCGCGGGACACGGCGAGCGCTTCGGCGAGCATCTTCCGCCGCAACCACGAGCTCAAGTTCGGTATCGACATCCAGGACATCGCGTTCACGAACCTGGGCAACGTCGGCAAGGAGTTCCGCGGGCGCGGCTACGACTCGAGCCTCCCAGGCGGCTACGAGCGGCCGCAACGGGTGCGCATCTTCGACGACTCCGTGCCCTCCCAGAGCGAGGGAATCGAAGCCGCGCTCTACGCTCAGGACCGCCTCGACATCGGCAACCAATGGAGCCTCCACCTCGGCCTGCGCCTCGACGATCAGACGATCAAAAACGATGTCGGGCGCACAGTCGACGACACGCAGGAGTGGGCGCCGCGCGTGACCGCGGTCTACGACGTCAACGCCGACGGCACGCTCCTGTTGCGGGCGAGCGCCGGTCGCTACTACCAGAACATTCCTCTCGACTTCGCCTACCGCGAGTACAGCGAACTGCCGGCCGGCCAGCAGTCCTACACCGAGTACAACTGGAACTCGAGCACACTGCGCTACGACCGGTTCCGGAGGCAGGTCAGGCCGGCGGGCGGCGGCGAGATCCAGCGCGTCGACCACTTCTACAAGGACCAGGTCGCCCTTGGCCTCGACTGGCAATTCCGTCAGAACTGGGTCTTCCGCTCGAACGCCGTGTGGCACGAGACGGACAACGTCTACTTCGGCAACGAACAGTTCACCGCCGACGGCACGGGCGTTGAACGGGTGGTTCGCAACTGGCCGGGCGCGTTCCGTGAGTACCAGGGCCTCACCTTCGAGCTGAACCGCAGGTTCCGTAACAACTGGTCGCTCAACACGAACCTGACCATCGGCGACGCCAAGGGCAACACGGAGAGCGTGAACACGAACTCGAACCTGTTCGAGGGGTTGGGCGGCATCGAGCTCGGCACCGGCGCTACCGACGCGACGAGCCGCTACCAGGCAGGGCGCATGGGCCACGACATCGACCGGCTGAACATCGTCGCGGTCCGGATCTTCGAGCTGGGGAATCACCGCCTGAGCCTGGGCGGCTTCTTCTCCGGCAGCAGCGGCCGTTACTTCGGACCGACCCTGGCCACCACGGTCGCCCATCCAACCACCGGCGTCGAGATCGACACGGTGACCCGCCTGGCGCCGCGAGACGGCATGCAGCTCGACGACATCTATACGCTCAACGGCTCCGTGGTCTGGTTCTTCCCGATCCGAGGTACGTTCGAAGGCCAACTCGGCTTCGAGGCCGCCAACCTGACCGACGAGCAGGGCGTACTCTTCGTCAACCCGCGCACGCTGGAACCGATCTCGACGGTGACCGCTTGGCAACTGCCGCGAGAATTCCGCCTGAAGGCGGGCTTCCGCTTTTGATCACCAGCAGTCCGTGGAAGGAAACGGCGGCGGCAGCCCTGCTGCTCGCCGTCGCCTCCTGCGCTCCGGCCGCCAACGATTCCGTTGACTCCGATCCACCCGTCCGGCACAACGTCCTGTTCATCGTTGCCGACGACCTGAACGTCGCACTCGGCAGCTACGGCGCCTACCCGACCGCGCGCACGCCGAACCTCGACCGCCTGGCGGCGGAGGGCATCCGGTTCGAACGGGCCTACGCCCAACACCCGGTCTGCAACCCTTCGCGGGCGTCCTTTCTGAGCGGACTGCGGCCCGAGACAACGCAGGTGCTCTACAACTTCACGGCGCCGCGCCACGCGATCGGCGATGCCGTCATGTTGCCCGAGTACTTCCGCGAGCAGGGCTATTTCACCGCCCGGGTCGGCAAGGTGGCGCACGGCCGCTACGAGGACTCGGTCACCTGGGACATTTCCGAGAACGCCCGCCGCCGCGACAGCGAGAACTACCTTCCCGGCGTTGACTACTCCGAGGTCCGCGACAACTCCTGGACCGAACGCTCCGAAGACGGCATGTCGCGCGCCGACGTGTTCGCGCCCCACGGCCGCACCGGCGGTCTGCCGCTCACCTGGCGAGCGACGGACGAGCGCGAAGAGGACACGCCCGACGGCCGCACGACGCGCAGAGTCATCGAGATTCTCCGCGAGCAGGGGGACCAGCCGTTCTTCATCGCCGCGGGCTTCCACAAACCCCACCAGCCCTGGGTGGCGCCCGCCAGCTTCTTCGAGCAGCATCCGCTCTCTGAGACCGCGCTGCCAAGCGAGCCCGACGACGACCGCGACGACATTCCGGCAGCGGCGCTCGTCGGCTACCCGGATGACGTCCAGCACACCGACGACCAGAAGCGGCAGGCGATCGCGGCCTACCACGCGACGGTGACCCTGATCGACCACCAGGTGGGCCTGCTGCTCGACGCGCTCCGGGAACTCGAACTGGACGAATCGACGATCGTGGTCTTCGTCAGCGATCACGGCTTCCACCTTGGTGAGCACGGCGGCATGTGGCGCAAGCAGAGCCAGTTCGAGGAGTCGACCCGGGTGCCGCTGATCGTGCGCGCGCCCGGTGTCGCGGCCGGCAGATCGACGACGGGACTCGTCGAACTCGTCGACCTCTACCCGACGCTCGCCGATCTCTCCGGTCTACCCGAACCGGCGGGCCTCGAGGGGACGAGTTTCCGGCCGCTGCTCGAGAACCCCGACCGGGACTGGAAGAGTGCGATCTTCTCGCGCTCGGACCGCTTCACGCGGCCCGATCGGCAGCACCTCACCGTCGGACTCAGCGTTCGAACCGCCCGGTATCGCTACACCGAGTGGACCCCGGTCGAAGGCGGCGGCGACCTGGAGATCGAGCTCTACGACCTGGAGACGGATCCCAGGGAGTTCGACAACCTGGGCCAGGATCCCGACCACGCCGCCTTGAGGAACCTGCTCGCCCGCGAACTCGAAGCCGGCTGGAGAGCTGCCCTGCCCTCTGGAATCCAGGCGCCGTCGTGATGCCGGGCGGTCCCGGTCTCCGATCGATCAGACAGCCGCGGTCGCAAGCGCCGCATCGATAGCGGCCAGCCGACTCTGGCTCTCTAGCATCTCCTGTTCGAGTCCGGGCCGCGACGCGTCCGTTGCGGCCGCCAGCAAGCACAGGCTCACGAGATACGCGACCCGAGCCGCCGTCTCCTCGGCACTGATGACACGCCGAGCCCACAGAGGCAGCCACACGCCGGCGTGACCGAGAATGACGAGCCCCAACTGCTCGATGTCAACTGAAGGAACCAGATCGCCCCCGACCGCGGCCCGGCGGAGTTCACTTTCCAGGTGTGCCCTCGCGACCCCTGCGATCGGTCCGCTCCCCGGGCGGCGCCACGGCCCGGGCAAATTGATCGGCCGCGCCAGACCCGGCGGCGACTCCCGGACACCAATCATCAGGTCGACGATCGCTCGAATGCGATCGAAGGGCTCCGTCTCCTCGAGTGAGCCGATCCGCCGTTGCAGCTTCCGGGCCCCGGACCTGCGCAGAGCCTCGAGGATCTCTTCCTTCGAACCGTAGTAGTTGTACAGAGTGGTGACATCGAGTCGGGCCTTGCGCGCCAGCTCTCGCATGGTGCAGGCCTCGATGCCTCCGTCGGAGATCAGCTTGGTCGCCGCCTCCAGAATCCGTCGCTTGCGACGGCGCATGTTGAGTTCTCTTCGGCCAGGCAAGGGTTCTCCTTGTTCTCCGGCGGCGCCGCCAGGACGCCACCCTCAGGTACGGGGTCAGTGCATCGTCAAAGCGCAGCGAAAGCCCATGTGCCCCGTCGCGCTGTCGGGCGTGTTGTGCGTATCCCGTCGCCTCGACGAAGTCGGCGAAATCGCCGTCAAGTCGGACCATCTTCCGCTCAGGCCCGGAAGCAGCATCAGCAGCCGTTGGAACGCGGTCCTCCGGAGCTGGCAAGGTGACGCCGCGGGGCGGCGAACAGCACGAGTCCATCGGATGCTGAAGCCTACCGCGGATGCGACAAACTTCCAACCCTGTTTGTACCCTCAAACTCACGGGGCAGCACTCACGATCGAGCTATTGCGCGCGACGGACATAGCCCTTGCCGGCTCCCCAAAGCACGATGCAGCCAAGCCAAGACATCACCGCGCCAAGCGCATAGGCGCCCCGATAGCCGTCTGCCAGATCGTGGGCCCAGCCCAGCAGAAGCGGGCCAAGCGCCACACCTACCGACGCGCACAACGTGCTCACCGAGTAGATGCGCGCATAGCTCCGGGTGCCGAAGGCCTCGGCAAGCAGCAACGGATGCATCACGAGAAAGCTGCCGATCGTGAGTCCGAACGCCGCGGAAGCAATCAGGAGACCCGCCGCGGTCGTGCTCGATCCAAGAACCGCCAGGGTGAAGCCCTGGAGGACGAGCAGCACGAGGCTGAAGCCCCGGTACGGAAGACGCGCGAGCAACGGGCCTGAAGCCAGGCGGCCAACCACGCTTGCCGCGGCCAGGATCGAGACCGCCAGACCGGCAACCGCCGGCTGGTGGAGGCTGACCAGCTTGAACTGATGGGTGATGCCGCCGACCTGCGCCATCAGCCCGAAGAAGAAGGTGCCGGCGACGCCGTAGAAGTAGCGGGAACGGAACGCCTCGCGGGCGCCCACTCCCGGATCCTCTCCGCCGTCGAACTCGCCGGCCAGATCCCGCGCGTCCCGCGGCCGCGGCAGCAACCGCCACAGAGCGAGGGGCAGGATGCCCACGACATAGGTTGCAGCCAGAATCTCGGTGCCCCGCCGGAGGCCGTGCTCGCCAACGGCCCAGGCGGCGAAGGGCGCCACCAGAATGCCGCCGACCGAGAGGCCCGTGAACACGATCGAGAGCGCGAAGGCCCGTCGCCGGGCGAACCACCGGGTGACCAGGGTGCTCGCCGTGAGCAGGTTCGTTGCAGAGAAACCGACACCGAACAGCACGAACGCCGCATAGACGTGCAGGGTCTCCTCGACGCGACCGATCGTGACCAGTGATCCGGCACAGACGGCGACGCCTGCGGCGACGGACCAGCGGGCATCGATCCGCTCGATCAGACTGGCAACCGCCAGACCGGCGAACCCGCTGGTCGCAAAGAAGAAGGTCGAGGCGAGCGACGCTGCGGCAACCGAGAACCCGCGCTCGCGCGTCAGCGCCTCGAGCAGCACCGACTGGCTGTAGAAGCCGAGCCCCGACGAGAACATCATCATCGCGAACAGCGCCCCGACGATCTGCCAGCGAGTGGAGATTCGCGCCATCACGAGCCTTCCCGCAGCGAGTCGATCGGCGGCCTGCGCAGCGCACCGGCGCTGGCCAGAACGCCGGTGCCGAGAGACAGCAGCGCGCCGGCCAGCAGGGCCACCAGAACCGTCAGGGGGCGAAACGACCACTCGAGCTCCAGCTCGCGGGTGACCAGCCACCACGCCGCAACCGAGCCCAAAACCGCGGCCACCACCGACGCGGACAGCCCGATCAGGGCGTACTCGGCGGCGAAGGCCCGCAGCACGTCGAAGCGGGTCGAGCCGATCGTCTTGAGCAGGGCCACTTCCCGGCCGCGGCGCGACGAGCCCGCGGCGACCGCGCCTGCAAGCGTCAGGAGCGCCGCGCACACGGTGAAGCTGCCGAGCACCCGCACGCCGACCTCGAGGTTGCCGATCAGCTCGACGACCTTCTGCAGCATCTCCCGGATCCGCACCACCGCCACGCCGGAGTGCGCCCGGTACACGGCGTCCTGGATCGACTGCTCCCGTTCGGGCGGCAGCCAGGCCGCCGCAAGCAGCGTATGGGGCGCCCAGTCGAGAACCGCCGGCTCGACCACCAGGAAGAAGTTGATGCCGAAGCCCTCCCAGTCGACCTGCCGCAAACTGGTGACGGTGATCTCCACCTCCCGGCCCGCGACATCGAGCGCGATGACCGAACCGACTCCCACCCCGATCGTCTCCGCGAACTCCTGCTCGACGCTGACCTCGGCAACCGCCGGATCGATCCACGGCGCCGGCCCCGCCATCGGCGCGGCCGCCTCGACGATCACGTTGTCCGCCGGCAGTTCATCAAGAAAGGTCAGCCGCATCTGCCGGCGGAGCGCCCAGCGGTTGCCATCGTTCGTCCTCTCCTCCACCGGGTCGCCGTCGATCGTCCGTACGCGAGCGAGCACGACCGGAGCGGACTGCACCCTCCGGGCGCCCTCCCGCTCGAGCAGCTCTTCGAGGGGGCCCCACTCCGAGGACGACACGTTCAGCAGGAATGCGCTGGGCGCTTCGGCTGGAAGTTCCGCCAGGAGTTGATCCCGGAGGTGACCCTGGACGACGAACATCACGAGCAGGACCATCAGGCCCATCCCGAGGGCGACCGTCGCCGCCAGGGTGCCGGAGTCCGGCCGGGCCAGCGCGGCCACGCCATGCCGCAACCAGTACTGGCGGCACGCCGGCGCCAGGACCCGCGCCGCGGCGCGCACGAGCAGGGCGGCGACGCAGAGACCGGCAACGGCGACGGCCAACGCACCCAGGAACTGGAGCGCCAGCCGCGGCGAGCCCGCCTGCACGGCAACGGTCGCGGCCACACCGACGGCCACCACGAGCACCGACACCACGCCGGCCTTGCGGGAACCCGGAAGCGGTTCGGCGATCCGCCGGAAGACCCGAACCGGCGGCACTCTCAGCACCACCAGCAGCGCCGGCGCCGAGAACGCCACGGATACCCCGACGCCGAGAACGATCCCGCGCACGAAGGCCAGCGGCTGCCAGATCGAGATCGCCTCCGGCGGCAGCGCCCCGCCCAGAATCGCCGGCGCCAGCGCGATCGACAGCAAACCCAGTGCCCCGCCGAGCACTCCCGCCCCGCACCCCAACACGAAGGCCTGGGCCACGTACGCACGCAGCAGATCGCGGGGCCGAGCCCCCAGACACTTCAGCACCGCAAGCGCGTCCAGGCGCTGGAGCAGCCACGCGCGGATGCCCTGGGCGACGCCGACGCCACCGACCAGAAGAGACAGCAGCGCGACCAGCCCCAGGTAACGCTCCATGCGTTCCAGGTCGCGGCGGATGCCCGGCTGCGCGTCGACGTAGGTCTCGACGCGCACCGCAGGATCCCCGCCCAGGGCCAGCCGGAGCGCCTCCGCGACCTGATCCAGTCGTTCTCCGGCCATCTCCGCCGGCAGCCGCACCAGCACCCGGTAGCCGCCGAAACCGGCGAAGGGAAAGACCCCGGACGCTTCCTGCGCCGCCACGCCGACGATCACCCGGGGGCCGAAGGACAAGCCGGCCGGCAGACGATCCGGCTCGGCCACAAGGACGCCGGCGATCCGCAACGTTCGCCGACCGATCCGAATCTCGTCGCCGACCTCGAGCCCGAGCCGCGACAGGGCCTCCGGCGCCACCAGCGCCGAGTGGTCGCCGAGCACATCGGCCGGCGCCCGGTCCGGGGGCAGCGGCGGCTCGGACACCAGCTCACCGTAGAACGGATAGCCGGCCGAGACCGCCTTCAGTTCGACCAACAGGCTCGACGGGCCATCGTCTCCCGGCGCTCGCGGCGAGGCCCGACCCACCATCGCCGCCAGTTCGCGCACCTCGGCGCGGACTGCTCCCGGTACCCCGTCGATCGCGGCGAGGGTGCTTGCTGAGACCGGCGTGCGGGAGCGCACCGCCAGATCGGCCGCCAGCAACGCCCTCGCTTCGCCCCGGATCGCCTGATCGACGCTCGACGCCAGACCCGCGACCCCCACCACCGCGCCGACTCCGACCGACAGGCACAGCACCCAGACCCAGATCCGACCCAGAGAACCGCGGAACTCCCACAGGGAGTACCGGAAGACCGCGCCCGGACCCACCGCTAGCCTTGCTGGGACAGCGCCGCCAAACCCGTCGCGGACTCCGTGTTTGGCCCCATCCCCCACCTCGCCAGGAGCTTGCGCCTCAGAGCTCACGCCGTTGCGCCTTTACGGCGCAAGCTCCTAGCCGGCCGTCCGCCATGACCAGCTCGCGGTCGGCGCGCGCGGCGACTGCCGGATCGTGGGTGACGAGCACCATGGTCGATCCGGTGCGGTCGCGCAGCGCCATCATCACGTCGAGAACGCTCGCGCCGGTCACGGAGTCGAGGTTGCCGGTCGGTTCATCGCCGAGCAGGATCGCCGGCTCCGCGGCGAATGCCCTCGCCAGGGCCACCCGCTGCTGCTCGCCACCCGAGAGTTGCGACGGGTAGTGGTGACCGCGCTCGGCGAGCCCGACATCGGCGAGCAGGGCCTCGGCGCGCTGCCTCGAACGCCGGCGGCCGAGCAGGTCGAGCGGAAACTGAACGTTCTCCCGCGCGGTCAGGTTGCCAAGCAACTGAAAGGACTGGAAGACGAAGCCGATCTTCTCGCGCCGCAGCAGCGCCAGCTCGTCTTCGCTCAGACCCTCGATCGGCAGACCGTCGATCAGCACGCTGCCCGCGGTCGGGCGGTCGAGACCGGCAAGCAGAGCCAGCAACGTCGACTTGCCCGCGCCCGAGGGACCGCGGATGGAGACGCACTCGCCCGCGGCCACCTCGAGATCGATGTCGTCCACCACGATCAGGGTGCGCTCCCCGGAGCGCAACTCGCGGCGCAGTCCGCGGGTCGCGATCCGCGGAGGAGTTCCAGGCGGCGCGACGGCGGTAGGCGAAGCGCTTCGGTCCCGGCTCAGAAGATCCCCATCATCGCGCGCCACTGTTCCAGGCTGCTCGGTCGGAGGTAGGCGTTCCACTGCAGTTCACGGCCGATCGTCGAGAACGACTCCGGACCGTAGTCGTGCCCCGGGTAGATTCCGACCTCCGGCGGCAGCGCCTTCAACCGCTCCAGCGAGCGGAACATGGCGTCGACGTCGCTGTGCGGCAGATCGGTCCGGCCGATGCCCTGCACGAACAGGGTGTCGGCGGTCAGCATGTGGTCGCCGGCACGGAAGCAGCAGCTTCCCGGCGAATGCCCGGGGGTGTGCAGCACCTCGACCCGGAGATCGCCGAGTTCGAGGACATCGCCGTCGCGGAACGCCTCGACGCGGTCGGGCGGGCAACCCGCGATCTCGGCGCCCCGCTCGGCCTCGGCCTCGTGAATCAGCATCGGCAGATCGAACTCGGCGCGCAGCTCGCGCACGCCGGGAATGTACTGACCCATGATCTCGCCGCCGATGTGATCCTGGTGGAAGTGCGTCGCCAGCACGCCCGTCACCTCGTAGCCCTGCTCCCCGGCGATCTTGACGACGCCGAGCGGCGCCCAGGCAGGGTCCACGACCCAGGCCTTGCGGGTGGCTGGATCCGCCAGAACGTAGACGAAGTTGGCCATCGGTCCGGCCTGGATCTGGACCAGACGGGGTTCGGCGGCGGCCGCCGTATCGACGGCGCCGGCGGCGGCAAGCGGTGGAGAATCGGTCATCGTCAGCGAAATCTACCCCGGCGCGGGCGACAGTTGTTAGCCTCCACCCGATGACAGCTTCCGATTCCAACCGTGTCTTCGATCTCTCCGGCCGCATCGCGCTCGTCACCGGCGGCAGCCGCGGACTGGGCCGTGAGATGTCGCTCGCCTTCGCCGCCGCCGGCGCCGACGTCGTCGTCACCAGCAGGAGGATCGACTCCTGCCGCGCCGTCGTCTCCGAGATCGAGGCGATGGGCCGGCAAGGACTCGCCCACGCCTGCCATGTCGGCCACTGGGATGAGGTCGATCAGCTAGTCGACGCCGCCTACGAACGGTTCGGCAAGGTCGACGTGCTGGTCAACAACGCCGGCATGTCGCCGCTCTACCCCAGCCTGTCCGAGGTCAACGAGGCGTTGTTCGACAAGGTGATCGGAGTGAACCTGAAGGGACCGTTCCGGCTGGCGGCGGTGATCGGCCAGCGCATGGCCGACGGGGACGGCGGCAGCATCATCAACGTGACCAGCACGGCGGCGATCCACCCCAGCGCCAACGCGGAACCCTACGGCGCGGCCAAGGCCGGACTGAACTCGCTGACCGAATCCCTGGCCCACGCGTACGGTCCGAATGTGCGCGTCAACGCGATCATGCCGGGGCCCTTCCTGACCGACATCTCGAAGGCCTGGGACCTGGAGGCGTTCAACAAACGGGCAAAGACCTCGATCGCCCTGGGTCGCGGCGGCGAACCGGACGAGATCGTCGGCGCGGCGCTCTACCTGGCGTCGGACGCTTCCAGCTACACGACCGGCGCCGTACTGCGAATCGACGGCGGCAGCCGGTGAGGCAAGCCGCTCCAGTCTGTCGCGGCGCCTTGGGCGCCGTCGCCCTGGTCCTGTGCGCGTGCGGAGGCGACGCCTCACCGCCCACCGAGACCGATCTCGCTCGGGTGCTCGAACTTGCCGACGTGACCGCGGAGTCGTCCGAGGTCCTCCCCGGCGACTACGAGCGGCGACGGGAACTCCTGCACGGCTGGTCTGCGCCCAGGGAGGGCGCTGATGGCGCGTTCGCCACCAACACGGGCCGCAAGTCCCGGCTCAACTGGCGCCTGGCCTAGGCACGCCCCCTGGAGCTGGTGCTTAGCGGCCGTCCGCTGGCTGCTGCCGGAAACGAGCCGACCACTGTACGCGTCTCATGGAATGGCAAGCCGCTGGGCGAACTCGACCTGGTCGCGGGCGTCCACCTCTCCCCGACCGGATCCGCGGCAGCCGCCGCGACGCTGACCGAGGGCCGCGGTCAACTGCAACTCCCGGCGCACGACAGTCCCCTCCGCATCCGCATCGAAGCGCTCGCCGGCGACCGGATACCCGGGACAGAAGCAGGTTTCCGACTCTCTGCCCTTCTCAGCAGCCCCACAGTTCCGTGGCCCCACACCGGGCCACTGGTCGCCAACATCTCTGAACCGTCCGCGGAACGGCCCGGGGACCAAGCCGAAGGAACTGATCCTGCGCCCGACCCATCCGACGCCCGCCTGCCGCACATCCTGATCTTCCTCATCGACACGCTGCGTGCCGACCACCTCGGCTGCTACGGCTATGCACGTCCGACATCGCCGAACATCGACCGCTTCGCTGCCGACGCCGTGCGCTTCGACCACCCGGTCGCCCAGTCGCCGTGGACGCGTCCGGCCACCGCGAGCATCCTCACCGGCCTCCATCCCCACAACCACGGCGCCCGCACGCGGAACCAGAGACTCGGCGAAGACATCCCGTACCTGCCGGAGGTCCTGAGTTCGCTCGGTTACCGGACCCTCGGCGCGACCACAAACGGCAACGCGGGGCCGAGGTTCGGCTTCCGCCGCGGCTTCAATCACTTCAAGCACTTCGAGGAGCGAACCTCGCGACCGGGCATTCACATCCCCGTACGGATCGCGGTCGACGAGACTCTGACATGGCTTGAGCGAATCGGCCCGGAGGATTCGTTCTTCGTCTTTCTGCACGTCACGGATCCCCATGCGCCGTACCTTCCGCCCGAACCCCAGCGACGTCAGTTCGCGCCCGATGCACCCGCCGGGGCCGGCATCCCCGGCGCTCGAACCCCCGCCGGCCCCATCCACACGACGGAGGATCTGAAGGATCTCTACGACGGCGAAATCGCCTTCGTCGACGAGCACTTCGGCCATCTGCTCGCGACACTCGACGACAGGGGCTTCCTCGACGACACGCTCGTCGTCCTTGTGTCGGACCACGGCGAGGAGTTCATGGACCATGGTAGTCACGGCCACGGCGGGACGCTCTACCAGGAGCAACTCCGCGTGCCCCTGATCATCCGCCTGCCCGATCGGCTCCGTCCGAGCGAAGACATCTCCGTCGTCGAAGCCCAGGTTCAGCAGATCGACATCGTCCCCACCATCCTCGACGCGATCGGCCATCCCGGCTCGGTCAAGGCCGACGGCCGCTCGTTGCTTCCGCTGATGAGAGGGGAGTCTCCGTCAGGGCGCGCCACGCTGGCGCTCTCCGAGCTGCGCCTGGGCGCAGCCGCCGCCGACGCGGTGTTTCTCGAGGACGGGAACCTCCGCCGCAAGGCGGTCGAGCATGGAACTCGCCGTCAACTCTTCCACCCCACCGAAGATCCGGCCGAACTGGAAGACCTGAGTCGGCAGTCCCTCTGGGCCGAGTACCTGTCGGTCATCGGCAGGATCAAGCGCAGAGCCGCAGGCCCCCTGACCGCCGGCATCGATCCGGCGATGCCGGCCGCGCAGCGTGAAGCGCTCAAGGCGCTCGGCTACATCGATTGAGGTCCTCTGAGCCGGATCGAACCCGACCGCGACGGGCGGCGGACCGACAGGCCGGACTCAGGCGCGGCGCACGGTCAACCCACCGTCCACCGGCAGCGTCACGCCGGTGATGAACGACGAAGCCGGAAGGCACAGGTGCAGCGTGCCGTGCGCCACCTCCTCGGGATCGCCGTAGCGCCGCAGGGCGGTGCGCCGGCGGGCGTAGATCTGCTTGTGCTCCTCGGGAATGCGCTCGGTCATCCCGGTGCGGATCGGCCCGGGGCAGATGCAGTTCACGGTGATGCCCTCCTTGCCGAGTTCCACCGCCAGGCCCCGGGTCAGGCCGATCACCCCCGTCTTCGCCGCCGAGTAGGCACTGTTCATGGGCGTCGCGCCCAGCCCTTCGGTCGACGCGATGTTCACGATCCGCGGCGAACTCGACTTGCGGAGATGTGGCAGCGCCGCGCGGATCGTCCGCTGATGGGCGGTCAGGAGCACGCTGACCGTCTCGTGCCAGCGCTCCTCGTACTCGTCGGCGTCGATCGGTCCGCCGCGCGAGATGCCCGCGTTGTTGACGAGGATGTCCAAGCCGCCGTAGCGGTCCGCCACCTCGCCGACGACCCGCTGGATCGCCTCCGCGTCGCCCACGTCGAGCGTCCAGGCCGTCGCTTCCCGGCCCGCGGCGCGGATCTCCGCGACCACGGCCTCAACTCCCGGACCGTTGATGTCCGTGGCGGCGACATTGGCGCCCTCGGCCGCGAACAGCCGGGCCGTCGCCCGGCCCATGCCCGAAGCGCAACCCGTGATCAGCGCGGTCTTCCCCGCTATCGATCGGCTCAACGTGCTCAGTTCCGTCATCAGGACGCTCCGCCCCCGGTCTCGACCCAGGCCAGGGTCTCTTCCAGGCCGCGGCCGAAGCGTTCCAGGATCTCGTCGATGTCCGACTCGGTGACGATCAGCGGCGGGCAGAAGGCCACCGTGTCGCCGAGCGCCCGCAGGATCAGGCCGTGGTCCAGGCAGCGACCCTGGCAGTGCGCCCCGACGCCGCGCGTCACCGGGAAAGCCTCGCGCGTCTTCTTGTCGGCCACCAGCTCGCAGGCGCCAATCAGGCCCACACCGCGCGTCTCACCCACCAGGGGGTGATCGGCGAAGCGGCGGAGCCCGGCCTGGAAGTAACGGCCGACCCGCTCGGCATGGGCGTAGAGGTCGCGCTCCTCCATCAGCTCCAGCGCCCGCAGCGCTACCGCGGCGCACACCGGGTGGCCTGTGTAGGTGAAGCCGTGGCCGAACAGGCCCCACCTCTCGCCCGCCTCGACGAAGACATCGACCATCTCGTCCGGCACCAACACCGCGCTGATCGGCATGTAGGCGGAGGACAGCGCCTTCGCGACCGAAACCGTGTCCGGCCTCATGTCCATCGCCTCGGCGCCGAAACGCGTGCCCAGGCGGCCGAAGCCGCAGATGACCTCGTCGTCGATCAGCAACACGTCGTGCTCGTCCAGAACCGCCTGGATCGCCGGGTAGTAGCCCGCAGGAGGCACGACGACGCCGCCCGCGCCCAGCACCGGCTCGGCGATGAAGGCCGCGACGGTCTCGGGTCCCTCGGCGCGGATCATCTGGTCGAGTTCGGCCGCCAGCCGGGCCGTGAACTCCGCTTCCGTCTCGCCCGGCTTGGAATCCCGGTAGTGGTGCGGGCAGGTGACGTGACGGAACTGCGGCAGCGGCAGATCGAAGCTCTTGTGGAACGCCGGCAGGCCGGTCATGCTGCCGGCGGCCAGGGAGACACCGTGGTAGCCGCGGCGCCGGCTGATGATCTTCTTCTTCTCGGCTCTGCCGAGAGCGTTGTTGTAGTACCAGACCAGCTTGACCTGGGTGTCGTTCGCATCCGAGCCGGAGGTGCCGAAGAAGGCCTTCGCGTTCGGGATCGGCGCGATCTCCCGCAGCTTCTCCGCCAGCGCGACCGCCGGCTCGTGGCTGCGGCCGGCGAACAGATGCGAGAAGGACAGCTTCCGGATCTGCTCGGCGGCGGTTTCGGCCAGTTCCTCGACGCCGTAGCCGAGAGCCGTGCACCACAGGCCGGCCAGGCCCTCGATGTACTCGTTGCCGGCATCGTCCCAGACCCGGATCCCCAGGCCTCGTTCGATCACCAGCGCACCGTCGCGACGAAGGGCTGGAAGGTCCGTCGACGGATGGAGGACGGACAAGTGGTCGCGATCTGACGTGGAAGCAGCGAACGAAGTCGCCTCGGCGGGTAGGCTCATTTCAACTCCCGGGTTCCGGTCTGGTTCAGCGTAGGGAGCAGGAGTCTATGCCGCAGGACGGCGACACTCAGAGATCGGTGTCGCCCCTGAGGAGTTGGCGGGCGATCATCCGGTTCATGATCTCGTTCGAGCCGTCGGCGACGTTCACGACCCGCAGCGCCTTCCACGCCTCGGTGAGGCCGAGTTCGTTCGTGAAGCCCAGGGCGCCGTGGGTCTGCATCGCCCGATCCACCGCCCGGAGTCCGGCCTGGACCGAGTACGCCTTGGTCATGCTCAGCTCCTTGACCGCACGCTCGCCGCGGTCGAGCAGCCGGGAGGCGTTCCGCCCCATCAGGTGAGCCGCGTGCAGTTCCGTCGCCGACTCGGCCAGGGGAAACGTGACGCCCTGGTACTCGGCGATCGGGGCGCCGAACGCGTGCCTCTTCTGCGCGTAGTCGAGCGCCGTCTCGACCGCCCAACGACCGGTGCCGACCGCGCGCGCCGAGTTGTACACCCGTCCCAGCGAGACGCCGTAGAGCGCCGCCGACAGGCCACGGTCGACCTCGCCGATGACCTGCCAGGGCGCCACGCGGACATCCTCAAGAACGATCTCCGCCTCGTCACCGCCGATGTCGCCGAACAGCGTGACGACCCGCACCCTCTCGAAGCCCGCCGCCTCGGTCGGCGCCAGGAAGGCGGTGATGCCCCGCTCGCCGGTGGTCGCGAACAGCACGCAGTAGTCGGCAATCGGTCCGTGGGTGGTCCAGATCTTCCGGCCGTTGATTCGCCAGCCATCGCCGTCCCGCTCCGCTCTGGTCGCAAGCGCCGAGAGATCGGAACCGGCGCCCGGCTCCGAAAGCCCGAAGCACATGATCTTCGAGCCGTCCATCAGACCCGGCAGGACACGCTCGCGGGCCTCGGCCGTCAGCTTCAGAAGCAGCCGGCTGGGGCCGAAGGCCCAGTGCGCCAACACGTGGAGCAGCAGCCAGGGCCGCGGGCCCAAACGGTGGAACAACGCCTGCCACCCGACGTAGTAGGCGAGATGGCCGTGGCCGCCGCCGCCCAGTTCCTCGGGCACGCAGGCGGTGAACAGGCCCTCACGCGATGAAGCCGAGCGCACCTCCCTAATCAGGTCGACGACTTCGGGGCGCAGCCGACCGTCTTTGTCATAGCGCCGCCGCGGGTCGTCGAGCAGTTCGCCGTGGCGCTCGTGCCGGGGCAGAACCTCACGGTCGGCGAAGGCCAGCACCCGCCGCCGCAGATCCTCGATCTCCGGCGGTAGCGCTTCGGCGATCGCGGTCATGTCGTCGACCCTAGCCGCCGCCGCTCAAGGCACGGTCCAGCGCGTCCAGCTTCTGCTTGCGCACGCCCGCCTGGGCGCCGACCACGTCGCCGACCACGAGAGCCATGTCGCCGTCCGGGTCGTAGCGCGGCCACTGGGCCAATCCCTCGCCGTTCGGATCTCCCGTCTTCGCGAAGTTCGTCCAGTAGCTCGAAAGCACGTCGGCGATCTCGTGATCCCAGTCCTCCCAGTTGATCCCGACCAGGTCGACGTTGCCGAAGACGTAGGCGAGATCGCCGGAGTGGTAGGCGCCGAAGTGGCGGGGACCGCCCTCGCCGCCCAGATCCGGACGATCCGGCAGGTAGAGCCGGAACACCGGCGGCGCGTGGGAGATGAAGTAGAGATACGCGTCGCCGCCGGCGGCCGATGCGTACCGGACCCAGGTTCGGCTGCCCCAGCCGAAGATCGTGTCGGAGCGAATGAGGGTCGGCACCGCTCCGGGCGCCTGCTCCGCCTCGGCGGCGTATGCGGCCAGGAGGTCCGGCGCCGCTTCGCCGTACTGCTCCTTCAACTGTTGCTCGAGTTCCTCGCGCTCAAGCGGCGGCCCCGGAGCGAACAGGGCGCTCGACTCGTCGCCCATCGAGCCGACCATCATCGGCACGCGGTTGTGTTCTCCGCGGGCGTAGATCGCCGCGGGCTGATCCGGCAGGTACCAACCATCGACCACCGTCTTGAAATCGGCGGACCAGCCGGAGCTGCCGGCCGCCGCCAGCACGTCCTCGGCGGAAGCCGCGCGCAGTGTCGAGAGCGCACTCTCCGGGGTCGCGCCTTCGGCCGCGCCCAGTTCGGCGGCGAGCAGGGTTCCGCTCTCCTCCGCCTGCGCAAGCGTCGGCAGCGGCGTGAAGCAACCCGCCGACTGGCCGATCGCGCGGTGGAACAAGCCCGCGGCAAGCGGCGACGCAACCAGGCTGCAGACACTCATCGAACCGGCCGACTGGCCGAAGATCAGAACCCGCTCCGGATCGCCGCCGAAGGCCGCAGCATTGGCCTGCACCCACTTGAGCGCCGCGATCTTGTCGAGCAGGCCGTAGTTGCCCGACGACCCGTGCTCGGACTCGGCGCTCAGACCGGCGTGCGCCAGGAACCCGAAGGCGCCGAGCCGGTAGTTGATCGAGACCAGCACCACGCCCTTGCGGGCCAGCGCCGCGCCGTCGAAGATGAGCGACGAACCGTGACCGACCTCGTGGCTGCCGCCGTGGAACCACACCATGACCGGCCTCGGGCCGTCCGTACCGGCACCCGCGGCGGTCCAGAGGTCGAGGTAGAGGCAATCCTCGCTGCGGTCGATTTCGCCGCGGCTGTAGATCGACGTGTCGGGGGAGATCCGCTGCCAGCACGGTGCGCCGGACTCCGAGGCGCTACGCACGCCCTCCCAGGACGACGGCGGCTGCGGCGGCCGCCAGCGCAGGTCGCCCACCGGCGGCGCCGCGTACGGGATGCCGCGGAACACAAGGATGTCGCCGGTTGGACCGCGCCCGTCAGAGGCGGCGGCGCCCTCGACGCGGCCGGACGCGGTTTCGACGATCAGGCCCGGGCCGGCGGCGTCATGCTCTTCGGACCCGCCACAGGCGGTAGCGGCGACAACAATCACACCAGTTAGACGATACGGCGATCTACGTTTCATGGAAACTCCCTTCCAACCACGGAATCAATCCTGGAGCAGCAGCCGCTGCACCTCTCCGGACAACGGAACCGGCCGTCCGGCGCGGGTGTCGAGCCAAACCCAACGGTGCGTGAAACGGGCGATCTCGCGGCCGTCCGCCGCCGAGCAGACGTCGAAGTCCTGGTCGAAGCCCCGCTCGTTCGCCTCGGTGGTGCGGACCCGGATGCGCGCCCCCTCCTGCCAGCGCAGCGGCGAGAAGTAGGTCGCCGCGGTCGAGCGCTGCACCGCGTAGACCTGCTCCGGCTTGTGCCCGGCGTCGATGCCGCAGTGGGCTTCGAACCGGGCGTAGGCCATCTCGGTCAGCGCCAGCAGCACGCCGGCGTGAACGAACCCCGTCCCCGCGAAGCAGTCCGAGTGGCGGGTTTCGAACTCCGTCTCGAAGGTCACGCAGACGGCCTCAGGCCGACGCAGCCAGGTGCTCCTGGGCCTCCGCAAGCTCCACGGGCTCATCCGCGCCCTGCCACGCCTCAAGCAACTTGCCGTAGGTATCCGCGGCAGCCGCCGCGTCGCCCGCGGCCGCATGAGCGCGGGCCAGGCCGAGGAGGGAACGCGGGCGGTTCGGCGTGAAGAGCAACTGGTCCTCGAACTGCGCGGCAGCGTCCTCGGGACGTTCGACCTGCAGCAACACCTCACCGTACAACTCGCGGATCGGCTTGATCGGCGATGCGGCGCCCCGCGGCGGCCCCATCGTCGACGCAATCGCCACTCCCTCGTCGAACATCTTGACCGCGCCATCGGCGTCGCCTTCCGCGAGCCGGATCAGTCCCGCGAGCTCGTGGTGCATCACCTGGGCGGGTTTGGTTCCGCGCTGGAAGGTCGACCGGTCGGATGTCTCCCTGGCGCCCATCTTCTCGAGTCGGGCGGCCGCCTCGCGCGCCAGATCGAGATCGCCGCCGTGCACGGCCGAGATCCCTGTGGCCAGGAGCTCTGAACTCCCCGTATCGTCGGCGATCTCCCGCGTCTCCCACTGTTCCGTCTCGACGATGTAGCGGGCCCGGACCAGGGGCACCGTGCTCTTGCCGCGACCGGTGTCGCCGGTGCGCTCGACCAGATCGTCGAGTTCGGCTATCCACTTCCGGGCCTTCGCGTAGTCGCCGCGCTGCAGATCGCCGTACTGCCCCCAGTCCAGCGAATGGACCATGTCGCTGACCATTTCGCCCGGATTCCAGAGCGCCACCGCCGCCGCGTACGCCGAATCGTTCGACTTCGACACCAGGTCCCACATTCCGCGCTGGATGAAGATGTGAGACGGCATATGCCGGGCATGGGAGACGGCCGCCGCGATCTCGGCAAACCGGTGCGCCGCCGGCAGCGCCAGCGGCGCGTGAACCGGATCGTCGAACGCGTGGATGGTGTAGTGGGCAGCACCCGGGTGGTTCGGGTTCCGTTCGAACACGCCCATGGCGATCGACCCCGCCAACACGTTCAGCCGGAACGTGTCATCGCCCAGCGGACCCACCGCCGACAGCAGCGACAGCGCGTAGAAGGCGGCCACCTCGTCGTCGCCGGGGTTGCTCTCGTAGACGTTGCGCATCGCCTCCATGTACCCGATCCGCCGCTCAGCGAGTTCACCGTCGCCAAACAGCTCCTCGACCGCGGTCAGAAACCCCAGTTCGCGTTCCGTCGCGGCCTTCGCCGCCCGCTCCTCGCGCGTCTCGCCGAGCCGCGCCAGGGCGGCACGCGGCGATTCCAGATCCCGCTCCGGCAGCAGCGGGTGGTTGTAGGTCAGCGTCTCGCCCCAGTAGGCAAGCGCGAAGTCGGGCTCCAACTCCTGGGCGGCGTGGAACTGCTCGCGTGCCTGCACGTAGCCGAAGCTGTGGAGAATCGCGACGCCGCGGATGAAGTGCTTCTGCGCTTCGCTGCCGGCCGAGGTCGGAAAGTCGATCGAGCCGACATCGACCGAGGCGTCGAAGTCGGATGCCCCCGTGGGCTCGGCGGCCGCCTCCGAGTCCACGGAGATGACACACCCGGCGGACGCCAGGCAGAGAACCGGGACTGCGAGCAACGCAATGGTGAACGGTGGACGAGACATCTTGTACTCCCTCCTGCCGCGGCAAGCCGCGCCGGGCATCCATGGGGCTCTTGTGGAACAACGCTTCGTGTAGAACAAGGATAACGGCCCGCGGGCCGCGCTGCCGCCCAGCAGCCAGTCTGTGTCAAAGTGAAGACCCGTCACCTGAGACCGTGACCTGCAAGCAGTCCGGCCCCGGATCTCGACGATGAAGGACCTCATCCTTGCAGCGACGATCTCGACCGTCCTCTTCGGGGCCGCGGCGGCGCCGGGCCGGGCTCAGATGCCTCCGGACATCGGCGACGGTTGGTTCCGCTCCGTCCCGGCCCACCAGGGGCTCGACGAGCGAAACGTCCAGGAGATCTTCAACCGGGTGCGCTCCCAGTCCGACTTCCGGACCGTCCGGGGAGTCGTCATCGTCCGCCACGGCACGCTGGTGGCCGAGGCCTACTTCGGCGACTACACCAACGAGGACCTGAAGAACGTCCATTCGGTCAGCAAGAGCGTGACCTCGCTGGCGGTCGGCATCGCGATGGACCGCGGCCTGCTCCCCGGCGTCAACACAAGGCTGGCCGACCTCCTGCCGCGCTACACCAACCGCTTGAAGGAACCGCCCAAGAGCCAGATCACCCTGCGCCACGCGCTGACGATGACCGCGGGCCTGGCCTGGAACGAGACAGCCGCCGCCTTCTGGAACAACGCCGACAGCGTGGACTACGTGCTGACGCGGGACGTCGTAGCCCAGCCCGGCGCCACCTTCCTCTATTCGAGCGGCCTCTCCCACGTGATCGCCGAAGTGAACAACCGCGCGACCGGCCAGAGCCACCTGGCCTTCATCCGGAAGCACCTGTTCGGGCCGCTCGGGATCACCACCGCCACCTGGGACCCGGATGTGAGCGGCCGACACTGGGGCGGCACCGGGCTACGGATCCGACCGCGCGACATGGCGAAGATCGGCCAGCTCACCTTGCAGGAGGGCCTGTGGGAAGGCCGGCGACTGGTATCGCGGGAGTGGATCGCCGAGTCGACGCGCGGTCAGACCGGCGGCGTCGCCGGCGCTCCGAACTACGGCTACCAGTGGTGGATCCGGCCCGAGGGGCGCTACCTCGCCCACGGCTACAACGGGCAGTACATCGGTGTCGATCCAGAGGCCGACATCGTGATGACGATGATCACCCTCTCGGAGCAGTCGCCGCGGCCGCAGGAAACCTTCCGCTACTACTTCGAGCAACTCCAGGATCTAGCCCGTGAGGCGATGAGGCCGGAGCGGCGGGGACGGCTTGAGGCGACCGCGGCGACCGGCGGCGGCGACCCGGACGCAATCACGATCGACGTCAGCCGCGTCGGCGGCAGCGACGGCGCTGTGACCCTGGCCTACGGGACGCGAAACGGCAGCGCCCGCGCGGGCCGGGAGTTCCGCCGCACCGAAGGGGAGCTGCGATGGGAGCACGGCGACGCTTCGAAGCGGACGGTCCGGATTCCGCTGCTCCCAAACGCGGCCGGCGATGCCGCGCGCGACTTCCGCTTCGAGTTCGAGTCGATGAGCGGCGGCATCGACGCCCCGCACCGGATGAGGCTCGAGCTCGGACCCGGCGGGCGCGCGGTCAACCCCGCCGGATCGATCGAGTTCACGGGTCCTGCATTCCCGGGCCACGAGGGCGACGAAGCCACGATCTCGGTGGAGCGCCGGGGCGGCACGCGGGGCGAGGTCACGGTGCGCTACCGGACAATGCCCCGCTCCGCCGCCGACACCGACTTCAGTGCCGTCGAGGGCCGGCTCGTTTGGAAGGACGGGCAATCAGGCCCGCGTCTGGTCAACGTCCCGCTGATGGCGGACGACGAGATCGAGCGCAGCGAGCTGTTCGATCTCGTCCTCAGCGATGTCTCCGGCGGCGCCGAACTGCCGGAGCCCCGCGCCGTGGGCGTGATCCAGGACACGACCGCCGGCCCGGGCTGCACGGAGAGCGACGGCGCGCTCTGCCTCTCCGGCGGCCGCTTCAGGGTGGAAGTCGAGTGGCAGTCGCACGAGGGCGAGCGCGGCACGGGCGCCCTGCAACGCCTGAGCGACGAGACCGGCACCGCCACCTTCTTCTCGCCCGAGAACGTGGAACTGGTGTTCAAGCTCCTCGACGGTCGAGGCATCAACGATCACCACTGGGTCTACTACGGCGCCCTCTCCGATGTCGAGTACTGGCTCACCGTCACCGACACGCTGCATGACCGAGTCGTCGTCTACCGGAATCCGCCGGGCGAGATCTGCGGACGCGGCGACTCGAAGGCGTTCCCTCAGCCTGCCGGCGCGACCGGAATGTCGACCACACCCGGCAGGGTCAAGGATCGTCGATCCTCCGAGGCCACTGGCGCCTGCCGCCCCGGGGCGCTCTGCCTGCTTGACGGCCGCTTCGAGGTCACCGCGGATTGGACCAAGGCCGACGGCGAGAGCGGCGTTGCCACCCCGCTTCCGGGCACAGGCGCCACCGGCGCCATGTGGTTCTTCTCGCCCGGCAACATCGAACTCGCGGTCAAGGCGCTCGACGGCCGCGCGCTCAACAACGCGTTCTGGGTCTTCGCCGCCGGTCTCACCGACGTCGACTACCAGTTGACCGTCACCGACACCGTAGCCGGCGTATCGAAGACGTACTCCAACCCGAGCCGTCCGTTCTGCGGCCTGGGCGACACCTCGGCGTTTCCGCAGTAGTTTCGGCTCCGATGGGACGTATCCGTGGTCACGGCGGAGCCGTGCGCGCTCTGGCAACGCTGGCACTGGCGACGGCGCTGACGGCGCCTGCCGCCGCCCAGGTCAACACCGAGAACATGCGCGTCGGCGCCAACGAACCGGGATGGGGCGGCACGTTCGACTTGAACTCCTCTCTTCAGCGCGGCAACACCGAGCGCGAGGTCCTTGGCGCCGGCGTCCGCCTCCAGTACGCCTGGCCGCCGCCGGCTGAGGCCGAGGGCGATGACGCCGGCGGCGATGACGCAGCCGAAGGCCCCGCCAACACGCTCTTCATGACCTCGAACTACTCCTTCACCCGGCTGAACGACAACCGCTTCGTCAACAACGCCCTGACCCACCTGCGCTTCATCCGGCGGCACAGCCCCCGGGTCTCCTACGAACTGTTCAGCCAGCACCAATTCAACGAGTTCATCCGCCTCGAGCAGCGGCTCCTGCTCGGCGGCGGCGGCCGCTTCCAGGTGTTGGAGGCGCCACGAACGGAGATCTTCCTCGGAACCGGGTACATGCTGGAGCGGGAGACCCTCGACCTGCCGGCGGAACTTCCCGAGGCACGGCGCAGCGAGCACCATCGGTCGACGAACTACCTGACCGTCCGCTACAACAGCGAAGACGAACGTTTCCGCCTGGTCGAGACTGTCTACGTCCAGACCCGCGTCGACCGGCTGCAGGACTACCGCCTGCTCTCCGAGACCTCCTTCGAGATCCAGCTCCTCCGCCGTCTTGCCCTGGCGATCAACCTGAACGTCACTCACGACAGCGAGCCGCCGATCGGGGTCAAGGAGACGGATGTGGTGCTGTCGAACTCGCTGCGGTACTCGTTCTAGGAGCCGCTCCGCCTACGACGGCAGCGTCTCCACGCCCAGTCGCCGGGCCGCCTGGACCAAACGTCGATCCAGCGTGGCCAGCGCGACTCCCCGCCGAGCGGCCAGTTCCAGGTACGCAGCATCGTAGGTCGTCAGACCCTCTGTTCGGGCAAGCGACAGAATCTCGCGGAATGCGCGGCTGTCCGTCTCGGTATCGGTCGTGACCGGCAAACGGTCCAGGAGTTCCAGATGCGCCGATGTCTGGGCCGGCGTAAGCCGTTTCCGCCGTTCCGCCTGCGCCAGCACGTTGCCGACCTCCAGGCGCCAGAGCCCCGGGACCAGCGCGTTGCCGTCCTTCAGCCGATCCTGCAGCGCATCCACCGCCGGCGTCGCCTCGTCCTCGAACAGCCAGGCAACCGTCACCGAGCAGTCAAGCACGAAGGTCATCGGCGACCTTCGTCGCGAAGGTCCTTCCAGTGCAGACCGCCCAACGTCAAGCCAGCGCGCCGCCTGCGGAGTTCAGCGATGACGCCTTCCGTCTCTCTCCGCTCCACCTGTCCGGCGGGAACAAGCCGTGCGACGGGCTTGCCCCTGCGCGTGATGACCACTTCCTGCCCTTGTGAGACCTTGTCCAGCAGTGCCGAAAGGTGGGTCTTCGCGGCAAATGCGCCGACACTCAGAGTGGGCTCTCGGGACTCATCCAACCAGTTCATTCAACTAGTTTATGCCATACGCATCCACTTCGGCCTTCAAGGCCGTCAACGAACCCTTCAACGGCGGCCGAAACCACTCAACCCCAGAAACCGTCTTCCACACGGCGCCGCAGAGCGGCGAGCGACCGCCTTAGACTCCCTGACGCCTCGGCCGCGCGCTCTGGAACCCATGCCAACCGTGCGAATGCGACGATGCGAGCGGGGTACTCCGGGCCGACCCGCCTGCCGCTTCCCTCTCTCGGCACCATGCCTGTCCTCACATCGCGCCGTCGAGAGTGTCTGCATACGTCGATCAACCGCTGCTTCGGATCGTCCAGCGCATCCGGATCCGCCGGCAAGTGCGTCCGAGCTACCGCGAACTCCTGCGCGAAGCTCTCCCTGTCCGCCAGGAGCCAACTCTCGACGGCCCGAACCGGAACTCGGATCGCCATCCGTCGGGCCAAGGGCTGCCCGGCAAGAAGGCGCGGTACCAACTCCGCCGGGCAAGGCGCGTCGTGGTCCAGGTCCCGCAAAACCAACCAGTTCAGATGCTCCGCTGAGCGGTTGAACTCGGGAATTCGGGGATCGAGCTTCGGGCCGCTCGGTCCAGTCACCACGGCATAGGGCTCGAATCCAACCAGAGCGATCAGACGCTCGGCCACTGGGACGTCGGTGTATCCCTCGACGGCGAGGTTGACGAAGCTCACTTCAGGAAGAGTTGGCCGGAGAGTTCATCGACCCGTTTAGGCCTTGTGCGAGGACCGAGAATCTCGGCAAGACTTAGGCCACTCTCGAGCAGGCGGCCCGCGGTCTCAACCGATGTGCCCAACAGCGCCACCGTACCCTCCGCGCCGGGCTCCAACACGACAACCTCATCCAACCCGAGCCCTTCGTCCGCAAGCACTACTTCGGAGTGGGTCGTGAGAATGACTTGCGGGCCGCCCGTGCTACGGAAGCGGCTCAAAATAGACGGCAACTGTCGCACGACCGAGGAGTGCAGCGACAACTCCGGCTCCTCCAGGAGCACCGGTCCGGCGTCCTTTCTACCCTCCAGCAGAGACCAAAGGAGGCCGATCAGCCGCAGCGTGCCATCGGAGAAGTCCCGCTCGTTCTGCTTCGCCCCCTGGGGTCGCCAGTGGCCGTACCGGGCCTCCAAGTGCGGCCGCCCCACATCGTCTTGTACCAACTCGAGCTGGTCTAACTGTGGCACCGCCGCCTTGAGCCCGCTGCTGATTCGCCGAAGACGCCGGTCGCGGGTTCGCCCGGCAGTCCTCGCGATCCGGTTCAGGAAGTCGCCCCCGTAAGGATCATCCGGACGATGGTCCCGGCGCCCCGGCTCTCTGAGTAGTTGCGGCACCAAGTGCAGATAGCGGATCGTGCGCAGGAAGTCCGCGATCGGCCGAAACTCCCTGTTCGCATTCACCTGCTCCAGGTAGGTCTGCGTCAAACGCTCGCTATCCGCTTCGTCGTCGTCATTTGGACGTCTCAAAACCACACCGCCATCTCGCATCACGACCTCGGTCGAGAGGATCGGGCGATGCAGCCCCCGCGATTCCCGGGTGAACGTCAGCTCATAGGACCACCTGTCCTCCCTCTCCTCGTCTCCAAGTCGGACACCGATCGTGACGTGGCCATGATTGAAGTTCCTGGCCGCGAGGCACCGTACGCGCGGCATGCCGCCGCGGCTTTGCACCGCTTCCTGAAAACCGCCGCCCGCCGAAGCGACCTGGCGCAAGAAACGCAAGGCATCCAGGAGGTTCGACTTTCCGGACGCGTTAGGCCCGAGGACCACCAGGCGATCCTGCAGATCAAAGTCCGCCTCCTTGAAGTTGCGCCAGTTTCGGAGCGTCAGGTGCGTCAGCCGCATCGGAGCAACCTATCAACTCACTACAGCGCGTCCGCCACCTCGTCCAGACCGCGATATCGCCGCAGTCTCAGACCACCCGGCCGCCCAGACCACAAGAGACGGCGGGACCCATGAATGTCATCGTCGTGCTACTGTAACTGTCGATATCGGATCACTAAGAGGATAACTTTGCCTACACCCCACCATCCGCCGGCTGCCGTCAGGCGGACCCTCCGCAAGCTCGGCGCCGACCTGCGTGACGCACGCCGACGACGCCGGCTGCCGATGCAGGTGGTGGCCGATCGGGCCTTCACCTCGCGCTCCACACTTCAGCGCATCGAAGCCGGCGACCACCGTGTAGGCATGGGCATATATGCCGCGGTGATGCATGCACTCGGGCTGCTGGAGGGATTGGGCGAGGTCGCGGACTGGCGCCGCGACGAGTTCGGCCAAGCCCTCGCCGCGGCTGAACTGCCGAAGCGAGTGCGCTCGAGGCGCTAGCCCTCAGGGCCCGGACAATGACTGACTCCGCCGCTGAACGAGAGGTCGAAGTTCACGTCGACCTCGAAGGCCGCCCTTGTCGTGTAGGACTCCTGCGCCGCCATGCCAGCAGGCGGCGCGACGACACCCTGACGTTCGAGTACGACCGGGCCTGGCTCGAGGACGAGCGGCGCTACCCTCTCGATCCCGCTCTGCCCTTGACGCCCGGCCTTTTTGAAGCGAACCGAAGAGGGCGCCCCGCCGGAGCGATCGGCGACGCCGTTCCCGACACCTGGGGCCGGCAGTTGATGCAGCGGGCCGCACGGCGCCGAGCTGATCGGGACGGCGAGCGTGTACGGAGCCCGCACGAACTGGACTATCTGCTCGGCGTCACGGACGAGGTGAGGACAGGCGCGCTTCGGTTTCGAGTCAGCGGCCGAGCCCGATTCGAGGCCCGGCCAGACGCCGGAGTGCCGACGCTCGTCGCCCTCCGCCGACTGTCGCGAATCGTCGACCGGCTCCTGCGCGGCGAAGAGTCCGACGAGGATCTCCGACAGTTGCTGGCGCCCGGCTCCTCGCTCGGAGGCTCGCGACCCAAGGCCGCAGTGATTGAACAGCGCGGGCAACTCGCCATCGCCAAGTTCCCCCGGGAGACCGACGAGTACAGCATCGAGACCTGGGAAGAAGTGGCGCTGCAGCTCGCGGAGCGGGCGGGCATCGCTGCACCGCATCACGAACTCGTCAGGTTCGCGGACCGGGCAATTCTCCTTACGCGCCGCTTCGACCGCATCGGTGGCGCCCGGATCCCCTTCCTGTCGGCCATGTCTCTCACTGACTCGGTCGACGGCGAGCCGGGAAGCTACCCCGAAATCGTCGACGAGATCGCCCGGCACGGCGCTCGGGCCAAGTCCGACGCCATCGCTCTATACCGGCGGATGGCCTTCAACGTACTGATCTCGAACGTCGACGACCATCTTCGCAACCACGGCTTTCTGCGCCTGGAACGCAGTGGCTGGTCGCTCTCACCCGTCTACGACCTGAACCCGACGTCAGCCGATGTCAAGGCGCGCATCCTGACCACCCGAATCGATCTCGACGATGGAACCTGCTCCCTCGACCTGGTCCTGAGCGCGTCCGCCTACTTCGGGCTTTCACTGCCTGCTGCCCGCGACATCGTGCGAGAGGTGGCAAAGGCAGTTGAGGCCTGGCGCGGCGTGGCCCGTTCAGTAGGCGCCCCACCCGCCGAGATCGAGCGCATGGCGAGCGCCTTCGAGCACGACGATCTCAAGCGGGCAGTCGTCATGTGACCCGTCCACGGATCGACCGCCACGAGATCAGTTGGAAGAAACCCGCAGAACCGGTCAGCAGCATCAATGATGCCCGCCGCGCCAGGACATGAAGCGAGCCGCCCTCGCTGAGGGACCGGAAGCCGGCGTAAACGTAGATGGCCAATCCCACGATTCCGAAGCCGAAGGCGAGCAACGCAAACCACGCGGGACATCTGCCGAGCCCCGGCAGCAGCACGCCTGAACTCTCCCAGCGTTCGCGGCTTCCCCACTTGGCTTGGACCGCTCCCAAGCCGAGCAGCACCACAACGCCGACCGCGACGGCCAATAGCGGACGCCTGGCCTCTCCCCAGGGGGCGGCGTCGGGGCTGTCGGGGAAGCCGTCGAAGAACAACTCGACGACAAACAGAACCGACACGACGACGCTCAATAGCTGGACCCACTGCTCCTCCTTCGTGCGCACCGGACGAGTCCACCTGGGAAACGGGTCTGGATCGCTAACGTTCATCCAGGCAGTGTAACCGCGGAGCGGGCGCCGCCAAGCAGATCGTGCTGCGATCGGCCGAGGTGGCTCAGTCTTGCCTCAAACCCTGCCGCTAAGCTGACCGCCATGTCCCTTTGACGAAGAAGAAGGGCGTGGCGGTGCTGGACACGCCGGTCCACTGCGGCGTCAACGCCTACCAGTGGGTCAACGTACCGCTCGGCCTGACCGGAAGGGTCGACAAGAAGGACGGTTCGGTGATCTGGATCGACTACGGGTTCGACGACGGCGACCCCGTTCTGCTCATTCCCGACCTGGCTCTCCACGTCGACCGGGACCTCCGCTCCCGGACTCGGGCCGAGGCGATCAAGCGCGAGGAACTCGACCCGCTGATCACGTCGGCGCCGGCGCCCGGCGGCGAGGACGACGCCGAGGGCGAAGACGGGGGCGACGAGGAGGGCACGAACGCCGCGGTCGCCGACGCGATGGCTCGCGCCGTGGCCCTGGTCGAAGAAGAGTTCGGGATCGAGCCGGACGACTGGGTGAGCAGCGACATCCAGATCGTCCCGGTGACCAGGCCGCGCGAGGTCGGCATGGACCGGGCCCTGTTCGCCGCGTTCGGGCTCGACGACCGGCTGACCGGCCCACCGCCACGAATCCGCTATGGCCGTCGCCCCAGGCGTCCGACAACGCCTCACTCCTTCACCATGGCCTGGTGATCAAGCTCTACGGCGCCGGCCGCAGCGCGAACAGCGAGTACGATGAACATGGAGGTCACCGACTGGGGCGTCGGCATCCTCTCCATGCACAGCACTTACAGCGTCGCCTCGAAGGCAGACCTGTGGGCCCTGTACGAGGGGTTCGTCGCGTTCTTCGAGTCGTAGGCCACCGCTCTACGAACTACCTGACCGTTCGCTACAACAGCGAGGAAGAACGCCTACGCCTCGTCCAAACCCTCTAGACCCGGCCCCCCTCGACCGGCTGCAGGACTTCCGCCTGCTCTGCTAGACCTCCTTCGAGATCCAGTTCTTCCGGCGCCTCGCCCTGGCGATCAACCTGAACGTCGCCCACGGCAGCGAGCCCCCGACCAGAGTCAAGGAGACGGACATCGTGCTCTCGAACTCGCTGCGGTACTCGTTCTAGGAGTCTGGGCCGTAGGACGGTGCGGAGCCCCAGCAAGGTGGGGCTGGGGCGAACGTCCGCCGCGCGTGTCTTCTTCGTGCCACATTGTCTCCTGTGCTACGCACTAGTTATAGACCACCATGCCGACACCGCACTATCCACCGGCCGCCGTCCAGCGGCCCGGAATGGGCATCTACGCCAGCGTACTGCCCGCGCTCGGGTTGCTTCGCGGACTCGGCGACAACCGCAGACTTGACTCGAAAGGAATCCCATACTACAGTTTCCCCCAGTTCACTGAAAAAAGTCGCCCATGCGTTAATGCACTAATGCAACAATGCAATAATGCGGCGAGGCGGCAATCCGCTAACGGAGGTGGAAACATGCTGTCTTCTTCTCGCATGGCTACTCCGGCTGGTTTCGTCATTCTGGCGCTTCTGGCGGCAACGCCTATCTACGCCCAAAACGTTGGAACGGTACGCGGCACGGTCACCTCGCCGGATGGAGAACCGCTTCCGGGTGTGATGGTACAGGTCACGGGAGAAATCGTCCGTGGCGAACGCACCTCGATCACCGGAGCTACTGGGCAGTACTTGATCCCAGGTCTGCCGCCCGGGCTGGTGACGGTGACCGGGACGCTTGAGGGGCTCCGGCCCGACACGGTCGAAGGGGTCCGAGTCTCCATCTCCGGCGTGGCCACCGTGAACCTCACGATGCGGCCCGCGGACGTGGCCGAGGCGATCACCGTAACCTCGGAGGCGCCCATTCTCGATGTGACGAGTTCTTCCGTCAGCACCAACTACCAGGCAGAGATGATCGACGCTCTGCCGACGACGACGCGCAACTACCAGGAGATCGCCCTGCTGGCCCCTGGCGTGAACGCGATAGGTCGCGTCGGGGGCGTCGGGGAGTATCAGGGGTTCATCTCGGCGTACGGTCGCGACCTAGGGTCACTGGGGTGGAACGTCGACGGCCTCGGGGTCGGCCTTCCAGATGAAGGCACTCCCATTGGTGGGTCGATCGACCCCGACACCATCGCCGATTATCAGGTGCTCGGCGCCGGCGCCCCGGCGGAGTACGGAAACATGACGGGAGTCGCAATCAACGTGGTCACCAAGTCGGGGACCAACACCCTCCAAGGGCGTCTGGCCTACAACGGTGAGTGGCCCGGGACCACCGCCAGCGGTCCCAAGGTCGAGGACGGGTTCGGGGTGGAGCGCGGCTTCGAGAGAGACACCTATGAGAACTACTCCCTGTGGTCGAGCGGGCCCATCAAGAAAGACAAGCTGTTCTACTTCCTCTCGATCGGGTTGAGGGACGATCTCATGAACAATCCCGGCCACACTCCTAGCATCGACATCCCCGCCGGTCAGGCAGACCACTACAACCTCAAGGTCGATTGGTCGATCAACGCGTCGCATACGCTGACGGGCGCGTACCAGTGGGAAGAGGTTGCTAGACCGAGCTTCTCAACGACAGGGGGTCGCATACTCGCCAACCCGAATTCCGTTGGCATCCTGCAGGCAAGCGGCCAGCCGTACGTCCGGTTCGGCTACACGGGTGTTGTGGGTGCCGCCACCCTCTTCGAGGCCAACTGGTCGGACGTCTACGGCGTGTTCCATCACACCTCGGCGACCGGCAGTTTTGAATCGCCATTCATCGACTACAACACGTCTCCCCAGACTTCGTCGGGCGGGCTGGTTTATCCTTACATCTACCCAGTCTGGTGGTCTCGCGGCCACGCCAAGGTGACGCACTTCGCCGACGATCTCGCCGGCAGCCACGAGTTCAAGTTCGGTGTCCAGTACAGCACCAGCGGTCAGAAGGCAGGGGCCGTCTTTCCCGGTTTCGGCGGCAAGTACTACTACAAGTACGGGGCCAATTATTATCTCTACGCCCGCGCTGTGCACTACTACGGCGCCAAAGCAGAGGCTGTCGGGATCTACGTCGACGACTCGTGGCGTGTGACCGACAGACTGACCCTGAACGTCGGAGTGCGCGCCGACCAGGACGGGGCTGATCTGCCCTCCTTTCCGATACTCGAGGAATACCTTTGTAACGACATCGAATGCGGCGTCACCGTTCCCGGAGAATTCACGCCCGAATACCCCGATGTCGTCGACTATGACAGCGTCGACCCGCGCCTCGGAATCGCCTACCGGGTCGGTGACGGACGCAGGCAAGGGGTCCTGCGGGCGTCCGCCGGCAGGTATCACGAGTTCAACGCCACCTCCATGTGGCAACAACCGCACCCCGACCGGCCCCCCGCGCGCTTCGGCTCCAGCCCCAACCGGAACGGCCCATTCACTTACTTCTCCGAGGTCACGGAGGACGACTTCGGGCTACCGCGCAAGGACTTGAAGCGACCCCAGACGGACCAGTTCTTCGTCGGCTACGAGCAGCAGCTCGGGGACTACACCGTCGGCGTTCAGCTCGTCAAACATGACACGACGGATCTGATTGGCTGGCAGCTCGACGACGACGGCGTCTACGAGGACTTTGCCTACGTCAACCCCTTGACCGGCGAGACGATCATGCTCAAGAACATCATCGAGACGCCCACCGCTCGAAAGGGCAATGCGCCCGGTGCGGACGCCAATGTCCCAGCGGGGACGAAGTACGAGCAGCATTACCAGGCCGCTTTCCTCACCTTCGCGAAGCGCCACACCGACGGCTGGTCGGTGAGCTCATCCCTCAGCTGGTCGGAGACGAAGGGATTCCAGGCTCAGTCAGCTAACCAGAACCAGGGGGGCACTTTCTACGTCGGTCTAGATGGCAAAGACCCGAACAACCATCTCTACGGTGGAGGGCTCGGACAGGCAGACCGGCCGTGGGTGTTTCGGACCCAGGCACAGGTCGACCTGCCCTGGCAGCTCAAGGCGGTAGCCAGCTTCAACTATCAGGACGGCAGACCGTACCGACATCTGGCGCGCGTGCGACTGAACCAGGGGAATGTCACGATTCCACTCGAGCCGCTGACCGGCGACCGCCGGATGCCTACCAACACCAACCTCGACCTTGGTCTCTCGCGTCGGTTCCTTGTCGGCGATCGGGTCGGGTTGGTCGTCGACCTCCAGGCGTTGAACGTCTTGAACGACGACACCTTCTACTACTGGGGGGGCTACGGGCGCTACCCCACTCCGCTCAGTCCCTCGCAGTACACCTATCCGCGGCGGCTGGCAGTGCGGGTGGGTGTGGACTTCTAGGCATGAGAGGAGCACTGGGCATGAGAGAGACACCCGATACCCGACACCTCGTCGATCGTCGTCGTCTGCTGGCAGCGACCTCGTTGGGGATCGCGGCGGCGGCCTTCGTCCCGCGGTCGGCGGGCGCCGCTTCGACGGCGGACGAGGAGGCGAATCGACAGACTACGCGCGACTTCACCAAGGCGATGGAGACGGGCGACTGGGATCGGGTCTCGAGCCTCCTCGCCGAGGACGCCCGGTTCATTACCCACGCGGCCAGCGGGGAGTGGGCCCGCAAAGAGGTGGAGGGCCGAACGGCGATCATGGAGACCATGGAGTCGTGCTGCTTTGACAACACGGATATGACCCTAATGATCACGCGCGAAGAGGCGCTCGGACACATGGTCATCCACCAGCGTGACGACAACTGGACCGACGCCCATGGCAGTCCTATGTCGATGCCCAACACCAGTATGTTCCTCGTCCACCAGGGCAAGGTCCCAGTTTGGTTCGAGCTTATCGGCGAACTCGCCGCCTAGCGAATCGACGAGCCGGAGAGGGCCCCCCGGGCGTCGCATCTCCAAGAGAAGGACGACATGGGCTTGAAGGGACACCCCGCACAATCTTCCGCGCCGGCGGACGCCGCCTGCGCCGCCGCACACTTTCTGCTCGGAGAATGGGAGGTCGCCCGCGGCGACAGTACGCCTGTTGCCAAAACCCTCTGGGAGCTAGGTCCCGAGGGCTGCTACCTGGTCCAGACGTGGACGGGTCTCGCCGAGGGCGTTCCAGATGCTCTCTGCCTGCTGGCCTACAGCAGCGAGAAGAAGAACTGGGGGCTCTTTGCCGGAGAGTCGAAGCCAGGCGGGCGGCGCTCACTATTCGAAGACGGAAACATGGTTGGTAACGAATTTCGCTTCGTCACCAAGGAAAGCGGAGGCTTGGTAAAGGGCAAGACGGGCCGCTTCAGCTACTTCAACCTGCCCGACGGTCGGATCCGGGAACTATCCCTGCTTTCGTCCGATGGAGGCAAGACCTGGAAGACCGAGTACGATCTGGTCTGGCAGCGAAAGAAGTAAGTCCGGTCATCCGCAATGAGATGGACGCGCGGGCTCCGTTACGCAGCTGCTCAAGGAGCACGACTCCATCAAGGCGGCCTTGGAGCGACGTGGTGTCACGGACCTCAAACACATCAATTGCTGGGTGATCAACGAGGGCTACTTCGACCAGCCCGAGGAGCGAGGCAACCGGGTCGTGCGGGCCGTCTGTGCTAACGGGCGCGGAAGGTTCAGGGCGTTTCCCAGCCGGTACGAGGGGCTGGTCGCTGTCGTTGATCTCCGTACCAAGACGATCCTACGCGTGCTCGACTTCGATCCGATTCCTCTTGCACCGGACAACGGCGAATACGGCGCCGATGCCATTGGCCCGGTCCGCGACATGGAGACGCCAATCGCGGTCGTGCAGCCGATGGGGCCTTCGTTCAAGCTCGACGGTCAGTCCGTGAGCTGGCAAGACTGGCGGTTCCACTTCCGCGTCGACCCGCGTCGAGGACTGGTCGTGTCTCTCGTGCGCTGGATGGACGGCGACAGCGCTCGCATGATCGCCTACCAGGCGTCGATCTCGGAACTCCTCGTTCCCTACTCCAGCCCTCAGGAACCGTGGGTGTATCAAGCCTACTTCGATCTCAACAGCTATGCCAACGTCTTTGGCGGGGTGGCCACTTCGCTCGAGCGCGGATCGGATTGCCCAGACCACGCGACCTACTTCGATGCCGTCGTGAGCACCGAGTCGGGCCGGCCGACGCTGACCCCTGCGCGTGGGCGCTTCAGGAATGGATCAAGTGCGCACCGTGAAGGCTGCCGATGCGACTGAGGCTCGGAGGATGGCGCCTGGCGAGGACCTGCACGGCCGGTTCATCGCGCCCCACCTCGTCGGTGTCAATCACAGCCATTTCTTTTCGTTCCGTCTGGATCTCGACGTCGACGGGAGCACGAACTCGTTGGCGGTGGATCGACTGGTGACTCAGCGCATGCCGAAGGGCAGCCCGAGAACAAGCTTGTGGAACCACCAGACGGCCACCGTCAAGAATGAGCACGACGCCAAGCGACGGTCCACCATCGACAAACCCGAGGTCTGGCGAATCATCAACCCTGAAAAGGCGGGACCCTACGGGGACCCGGTTGGTTATGAGATCGTCGGCGGGCATCAAGCACTGGGGCACTCTGGGAGTGATGGGATCTCTTTCCTACTATCTATTGTTCGCAGTGGGCGCCTGCGGTCAGCCTCGCATCGTCACCAAGCTGATGATGAACAAGAAGATTCGGGACTTCAAACAGATCATCATCGTGAACGCGGTCGCCGGCACTCTCGCCGCCTTCCTCTGGATCGCCATCGGTCTCGCGATGCGCGCACTGGTCGTCGGCGGCGACCACCCGGAGCTGGGCCAGCCCGACGACGCCGCCTACGCTTTCCTCCAGACCTACGCTCATCCCATCCTGGCGGGGATCGTCTTCGCGGGCCTCTTCGCTGCGATCATGTCGACGGCCGACGGATTCCTGAGTATCGGCGCCGCCGCCCTGATTCACGACATTCCGAAGGCCCTCACCGGCAAGCCGCTCCAGCGCGAGCTGTTCTGGGCACGCACCGCCACTCTGCTCCTCGCCGTCGGCGCGGCGCTCTTCGTGAGCTTCTCCAAGGAGGACCTCGTGGCACTGCTCGGGACCTTCGGCTGGGGCACCTTCGCCGCGGCACTGGTGCCCACGCTGGCCATCGGCTTCAACTGGAAGCGCGCGAGTGCGCTCGCCGCCAACGTCGCCATCATCTCCAGCCTCGCTCTGAACTTCATCATAGAGATCGCCGCCATCGAAGTGCCGCACGGCATCCACGGCGGCGCCATCTCGCTGATTCTCTCCTCGAGCTTGTTCTTCGGAATCTCGCTCATCACCAAACCACGGAAGCTGCCCGAGAACGTCGAAGCGATCCTGGATCTCTGAGGGACCTCACTGCGCATGACTCCGTCCCGAACGCGTCCGGCGGACCGATCTGACGAGGCCTACTCGCCGCCGCCCGCCGAGATCATCAGCACCGAGCCCTGGCGGTGCTCGGCGTGACGCGAGGGAGCGTTCGAGTTCGTGGTCCAGGCGTTGCCCGCCTCATCGAACTCGATCTCGCGGGTGTAGGTGACCTGCATCGGCATCCGGTACTCAACGAACTTCTCCGTCTTCGGGTCGAAGCGGAGCATCGAGTCCGAGCCGGTGCCGGTGATCCAGATCTCGCCGTTGGTCGGGTTGATGTTCAGCGCGTAGGGCAACGAGTTCGGGCCGTGCGGCAGGTCGTAGACCTTCCACTCTTCCGTTTCCTCGTTGAACGACGCGATGTCGCCCGAAGCCCAGCCCGGCACCCAGACGATGCCGTCGGGGGCCACGTGCAGGCGGCGCGGACCGTGCACCGGCGGTTTCCACTCGACGATCAGGTCGGGATCGTCGGCGTCGAGCTCAGGACGGATGCGGCCGACCCGCTGGCCGTTCAGCTTGGTGTAGAAGACGTGGCCGTTCGGCGCCACGTCGATGCCGTAGGGGGTCACGCCGCGCGACTCGCCGCGGGCGCCGCCGCCGCGGACCTGATCGGCCGTCGGCAGCTTGTACTCGGTGACTTCCCAGCGCTCGCCGTCCCAGGTCTCGGGATCGAGCGCGAGAACGCCGACGCCACTCGGGTTACCGGCGTCGGTCCACCACAGGATGCCGTTCGGCGCGAAGCGCAGGGTGTGCGGATAGCCGCCGCGCGGACGCGGAGCGGCGCGGCCGGGGCCGACCCGCCATTCCTTCGTCTCCACATCGAACTCGGCCATCCGGCCCGAGTAGGCCAGGGTGGCCCACATGTTGCCGTCCTCGGCCTTCTCGATGGAGTGGATGCCGGTCGTGATGCTGGACGGCGACAGGTAGTCCTTGCCGCCGGGCACGGTGTAGAAGGCGCGCTCGCCGGTAGCCGGGTCGAGGGTCTCGATCACGTCCTGAGCCATGTCGACGGTGTAGACGAGGCCGTCGTCGCCCAGTTCGAGGTCGTGGATCACGGCGCCGGACTGGTCGCCCATCAACCACTCGCGAACTTCGCCCTTGAGGGCTTCGCCCGACGGCGCTTCTGGCGGCACGAAGTCCGGCCAGTCTTCCTCGGCCTCACGGCCGTAGACGCTGACGATCTTGTCGACCAGGGCGTCCTGGGTGTGCTCGTACAGGCCCTGGAAGCCGTCCATCCGGGTGAGCATGACCTCCCAGTCCACCGGCTCCTCGGGCGAACGGAAACCGACGGTCCCGACCTGGTGGCAGTAGGCGCACATCATCCTGAAATTCAGAGCGTCCTTGTCGTCTTCCCACTCCAGCATGTTCATCAGGTCGTGGCCGGGGCGCTGCGACTGCAGGGCCCAACCTTCGGCCTTGCGCAGGCGAACCTGGATCGGAGTCGGCTCGGTGGTCTCCTTGAGATCCTTCCACTCGTCGAGCCAGCCCATCAGGCGGACGCGGAGCTTGTACTTGCCGGCGGCAACGGCGGGCAACTTGTAGGCGCCGTCCGGCTGGCTGTAGACCGAGATGCTCCTCTGTTCATCGGTCGAGAACAGCGACACGGTGGCGCCGCGGACCGGCTCGCCGTCGTTGCCGACGATGGTGCCGGTGTAGACGGTGAGCGGCGCGTCGAGCGCGTTGTTGGGTGCGGCCGCGACAGTCGCAGAAGCGACGAGCGCGAGGACGGCGAAGCTGGCGAGTGCGACCAGCGTCTGAGAGGGACTGGGTCGAGACATGGGACCTCCTGTGCCTTCTAGCGGATGTCTTGGGGTGCAGTTAGGGTCGGACTATACAGGAACACATCCGGCCCGGAACGGAGCTCTTCCCGGACGGCCCCGCGGGGTAACCTCCGCCGATGCAGGACCGACCCGGGGCCGACCGCCTGGACCGTTTCGTCGCGAATCCGCGGCGGGCGCTGTGGCTGCTGGCAATGCCGATCCTGATCGGCATGTCGATCCAGACGCTCTACATGATCGTCGACATGTTCTTCGTCGGCCGGGTGAGCCCGGAGGCGTTGACGGCCCTCGCCTTCATCTGCCTTCTGTTCATCGCCAAGCTCTCGTACGTCCGCCTCGACCATGTCGTCATCCTGCCCCAGGTCGCGGTCGCCTCCGGCCTGGTCACCCTGGTCGGCATGTTCTACGGCGCCCGACGCGGCGATCTGCTGCGGGAGATCATCACCTACGCCATGGTGCGGACGATCCTGCTCAGCATCGCGATCGCCACCGCCTTCTACGTCCTTGCTCCCAGCCTCATCGCCTTCTTCACCGAAAGCGAAGGCATTCGCAGCCTGGGGGTCGACTACCTGCGGGTGGTCGTCTTCGCCTATCCGTTCATCGGCGTTTCGATCCTCACCGGGCGCAGCCTGCAGGGTCTGGGCCGCGGCGCCCCGGAACTCTGGCTGTCCCTGCTGCGGGTGATCCTGATCAGCGCGCCGCTGGCCTGGGCGGTGACCTTCTGGCTGCGCTGGCCCGTTCAGTGGGTCTGGTACTCGTCGCTCATCGGTACCGTGACTTCGGCCTCGATAGCGCTCCTGTGGCTGACGATCGGCGTACGGACCGCCATCAACACGATCGGCAGCGCCAACTCGTCGCTCCTCGGCGGCCGGGCCGGCGCCGGCGACCTGCCGGTCGAGGCGGCCGCCGAAGTCGCGGAACCGGCATGAGGCTCAAGTCGTTCGGCGCCGCCGTCATCCTGTGCGTCGCCCTGACCGCCGCGCCCGGCGGCGGCCAGGAGTGCCCGGGACCCGTACCCCACGCCCTGTTCCCTCAGGACATCTACGTCCTGCGCGGTTTCGTTACCGAAGTGGCTGCGCTGCCTGCCGAAGACGACGGCGCCTACCAGCTCGAGGTCCAGGTCGAAGGCTCGGTCCACCTGCCCGTGCGGCGGTCGCGCTACGTGGTCACCGTCGAGGTCACCGAGACCGACTGCTCGGTGAGGCCGATGACCGCACCGGAACTGCGGGATCGCTTCGCCGTTTCAGACGAAGTGAAGATCGTGGCCCATGCAGTGCCCGGTTCGCAGCGCTCTCTCGTGGCGCCCTACGAGCGCGTCGCCCTGGTCATGGCCGAGGCCGGTCAGCGCGGCTTCATCAAGAACGACTTCGACTACTACGACGCACTGCTGGAACTGGACGCCCGCTTCCACGACAACAACAAGTTCTCCCTGCTCTCCCAGATGGGCCGCTACCTGGACTCCCAGGACGACTTCAAGCGCCTGCTCGAGGAACAGGTCCAGGAGCGTCGTCTCAGACGCCAGTTGCTCAATCTCTACGATGTGTTGAGAGAACAGTAGGAGCCTGCGCGCAAGCTGTTACGAGCCGGCCAGGTCGCGTTCCATCACCTCGAAGTAGCAGGGGCGTAGCAGTCTCCGCGCCGGCGGCGGATTCACCGCCTCGAAGGGCTCGGTACGCACCACGCGATAGCCGAGACGGCGATACCAGGCCGACAGTTCAGGCCGCACGCTGAGCACCCAGAGCTCGCAGACGCCGCAGCCCGCCTCGCGCAGCCAACTCTCGCCCGCCGTCATCAGCCTTCGGCCGATACCGAGGCTCTGCTGCGACGGCGCTACCGACACCAGACCGAGATAGCCGGTCTCGCCACGCACCTCGACATAGACGCAGCCGGCCAAGCCGCCCGCTTCGGTGTCGCAGACGAGGAAGGAGCCGTGCTCGAGGCGCTCCCCCACCTCCGGGAGCGTGATCCGGTCGCCGGAGAGCGTTTCCGCCTCGATCAGGAAGGCGGCGTTGACGAGGGCCACGATGTCGGCGGCATCGGCGACCGTGGCGGTGCGGCAGGTGGAGGCCATGGAACCGGATTCAAGTTCGGACGGGCCGGGCCGCCGCGAGGAACCGGGGATTCTAGCTCCAGCCCGCATGTTTCATCGACGTCTCCGCGCCCTCGCTACGGCCCCCGGTGAAGTATGCGGCCTAGCGCCGCCCCTGTATCCTCCGGTCCTTCCTCAAACCAACGGGGTCAGTCCATGCCGCAACTCGAACGGGTCCTGATCAGCAACCGCGGCGAGATCGCCATCCGCATCGTCAAGGCCGCCTCGGCGCTCGGCATGGAATCGGTGGGCGTCTATCCAGCCGCCGATTCGCTGTCGCTCCACACCCGCCTCGCGACATCGGCCGTCGAGATCGGAAACGGCGTTCCCGGCGATCCCGTGGCCGCCTATCTCGACGCGGAGGCGCTGGTGGCGGCGGCCCACCGGAGCGGCTGCGACTGCGTCCACCCCGGCTACGGGTTCCTGGCCGAAAACGCCGGATTCGCCGAGCGCTGCACCGAGGCCGGCCTGGTCTTCGTGGGACCGCCGCCGGCGGCGCTCGCACTGTTCGGCGACAAAGTGCGCTCCCGCTCGCTTGCGGCTTCTCTCGACATCCCTGTCGTTCCCGGTAGCGACGGCCCACTCGATTCCCCGGCCGACGCGGTGGATCTGGCCGCCCTGCTCGGCTACCCGGTGATGCTGAAGGCGGCTGCCGGCGGAGGCGGCCGCGGCATGCGCAGAGTCACGTCCGCCGAGGCGATGACCGAGGCGTTCGCCCGCTGCCGGAGCGAGGCCGAGGCCGCGTTCGGCAGCGGCGCCCTGTTCGTCGAGAAGCTGATCGAGCGCCCGCGCCACATCGAAGTCCAGGTTCTCGCCGATGGGGACGGCAAGGTCGTCCACCTGCACGAGCGGGACTGCTCGGTCCAGTTGCGCAACCAGAAGGTGATCGAGACGGCGCCGGCGCCGGGCCTCGACGCCGACCTGCGGGACCGCATCCTCGCCGACGCGGTCAAGCTGATCGCGGCTGCCGGCTACGTCAACGCCGGCACGGTCGAGTTCCTGGTCGTGCCCGAGACCGGCGAGCACTTCTTCATCGAGTGCAACGCACGCATCCAGGTCGAACACACGGTCACCGAGCAGGTCACCGGCATCGACCTCGTCGAGGCCCAGTTCCGGATCGCCGCCGGCGGCACGCTCGCCTCCCTCGGTCTCGGCAGCCAGGACGCGGTCGGCGCGCCGCGCGGCGCCGCCGTCCAGGCCCGGGTGGTCGCCCGCGGCGCCGGGACGCTTCACGCCTACAAGGAGCCCACCGGACCGGGCGTACGCGTCGACGGCTGCGGCTACGTCGGCTACGCGCCGCCACCCCAGTTCGACCCGCTGCTCGCCAAGGTCATCGCGGCGAGTTCGTCGTCCTTCGCTTCCGGTCACTCCTCCTACGTCGCCGCGCTCGACCGTCTTCTCCGGGCCCTGGACGAGTTCCATATCGGCGGTCTCGCCACCAACCTGAATCAACTGAAGGCGATCCTCGCCCACCCCGCGGTCCGCGCCGGCGACGCACGGACCACGCTTCTCGGCGAACACCCGGACCTGCTCTCCCCCGCCGCCGATGCCGGCGGCAACGGCGCCCTGACCCTGCTGCGGCTGCAGGCGACGCTGGCGGGCGTTTCCGTGGCGGGCGGCGCCGGCATGCAGCCCACCGCGAGGTCGACGGCCACGGAACTCCCGGTCGGACCAGGCCAGCACGCCGTCACCTGCCCGATGGCCGGATCGATCCTGGAGATCCGGGTCGCCGAGGGCGACCGCGTGGCCGCCGGCGAAGCGCTGCTAGTCGTCAGCGCGATGAAGATGGAGTCCCAGGTTGCCGCGCCGCTGAGCGGCACGGTGGCGGCGCTCCAGCCGCTTCAGGCCGGCGACACGGTGGAGGCCGGGCAGGTCGTCGCGGTCATCACGCCGGCTGAGGGCGCGGCCGCCGAAACGCCGGCGGCGCTGCAGGATGACACCTGGGCGCCGCTGCTCAAGGACGTCGCCACGATGCAGGCCCTCGCGCACAAGCGGCTGGCGCCCGGCTCCGACGACCGTGGCGTGGTGCGCCAGCGCAGCCGCGGCAAGTTGACCTGCCGGGAGCGCATCGATCTCCTGCTCGACGACGGCAGCTTCCACGAGATCGGCAGCCTCGCGGGCTTTGCTTCGTACGACGAGAGCGGAGCGATCGTCGACTTCACGCCCGCCAACCACGTCGGCGGCTGGGGCCGGATCGAGAGCCGCACCGCCGTCGTCTGCGCCGACGACTTCACCTCCCGGGGCGGCCACGCGGACGGTGCGATCGGGGAGAAGAGCCGCTACCTCGATCGGCTGGCCCTGGAGATGCGGGCGCCCTCGGTCCGCCTGCTCGACGGCTCGTCCGGCGGCGGCAGCGTCGCCACGATGGTGCCGCAGCAAAGACAAGAGGGTGAAAGCAAGGCGAAGGAGAGCCACGGCGCGATCAAGGCCGGCCGCCCCCGGGTCGCGGGCGGCGGCGGTTCCTTCCTGCCCGGCCACCTCGGCAGCTCGATGTACACGGAGCAACTCAGCACGGTGCCGGTCGTCAACCTGCTGCTCGGCAGCGTCGTCGGCATCGGCGCCGCCAAGGCCGTGCTCGGCCACTTCTCCGTCATGGTGCGCGACATCGCGCAGTTGTTCGTCGCCGGACCGCCGGTCGTCCGCCCCGCGATGGGCTACGACATCACCAAGGAGGACCTCGGCGGTTGGCACATCCATTGCCGCAACGGTTCGGTGGACAACCTCGCCGAGACCGAAGACGAGGCGTTGGCGCTCACCCGTCGCTTCCTGTCCTACTTGCCCTCCTCCGTCTTCGAAACGCCGCCGGTCGCACCGCCCGATCCGAACGACCCGGCCGACCGCCGCGACGAGGAACTGTTCAGCCTCATCCCCCGCAAGCGCACCGCGACCTTCGACGTGCGCCGTGCGATTCGCCTGATGGCGGACAGGGACTCCTTCTTCGAGATCGGCCCGCTCTGGGGCACCGACCAGGTCACCGGCTTCGTGCGCTTCAATGGCCACCCGATGGGCGTGATCGCCTCCGACAGCCAGCACACCAACGGCGGCGCGCTCACCGCCGACGGCTGCCGCAAGCTCACCCGCCACCTCGACCTCTGCGATCTCTTCCACCTGCCGGTCCTCAACCTGGTCGACAACCCCGGCTTCGCCGTCGGCCTCGAACACGAGATCACCGGCACCATCCGCTGGGGCGGCCAGTGGATGATCGCCTTCTCGCAGGTCACCACGCCGATCTTCACCGTCCTCATGCGCCGCAGCTTCGGCGTCGCCGGCAACAACTACGCCACACCCCGCGCCCAACCCTCCATGCGCGTCGTATGGCCCGCCGCCGACACCGGCGGCATCCCGCCCGAGGGCGGCATCGAAGCCGCCTACAAACGCCAGTTGGCCGAAGCCGAAGACCCGAAAGCCCTCCGAGAGGAGCTGATGGCAAGGATCGAAAGTGCCCGCGGCCCCGTCGGCCCCCTCTCCCGCTTCCAGATGGAAGAGATGATCGACCCGCGAGACACCCGCCGCATGGTCTGCGAATGGGTCGAGACGGCCTGGAAGATCGTGGCGCAACCGGCGCGGCTCAAGCCGCGGCCGATCCAGTTCCGGCCTTGAGGCCGGAACCACATCACGAGAAGGCGCGAGGCCTGAAGTCGGGTTCGTTCGTGATGGTGGCACTGTTGCCGGTGGCGCGGATCACGAACAGGCCCTGCCGCTCGGCGTGGACGCAGACGGCGGCGTCCGCCTTGAGGTAGGCCACGGCGCCAAAGATCGTGTGCCGCCGGTACTCCGGGCACCATTCCCGGAAGTGGCCGAGCTTGGCCAAGAAGCGCTTCACGCTCTTCGGCCTAAGCGTCGTCTTGACCTCCACCACCACGACCTCGACACCATTGGCGGCGACGATGTCGACCTCGAAGTGCTCCCCGTTGCGCCGGCCGGTCATGTTCCGGAGCGTCCGTTCCACAGCGATGCCGCGCTCCTTCAGCAGGGGTACGAGATCGCCCTCGACCAGGCTCTCCAGGAACCTGCCCCACCTGGAAGTGAACATGTTCTCCGCCTTCCTGAGGCGCCGGTCCGTCTCCTGCATCTGCCGGTCGGTCTCCTGCATCTGCCGGTCGGTGGCCTCCTGTCGCTCCCTGAACTCCTTCATGTCCTCGCCAAATTCGGCCGAGAGCCGGGATGCGAGTGCCAGGTTGGCCTCGATCCGGTCGAGGGCGGTCGACGCCGTTCTGTCACTGCTCGAGTTCGTCTGCTCAGTCATTCTTGCCTACCTCGTTTCACGGCATCGGGGGTGCCGGGGGCGCGGGCGTCGGCAGGGGGCGGTCCAGCCGAGGAGAAGCTCTGCAGCGAACCGCAAGTCCGACTCTACCAACCTGGGGCTTGTGCCAGATGATCGGCGCCAGGTTGTCGAAGCCGATGCGTCGGCATCGCTCCTGGATCGAAGCGTGCAGCGGCACCACGGCATGGCGACCATGCCGACGCCGCGAGAGGCAGACATCGCCGACCACGCAGACCAGCCTGCCACCAGGCGCCAGCGCGTCGTAGCAGCGCTTTCAAACCAGGTCGAGCTGGTCCAGGAAGTCCTCGTAGTCCTCGACCCAGCCCAACTGTCCGTCGGCGACCGGATACTCCTTCAGAGTCCAGTACGGTGGCGACGTGACCACCAGGTGGATGGACTCCGGCGCCAGTGGCGGCGTGGCGCGGGAGTCACCCAGGAACAGCTCGTGCCGCGTGGGCACTTCGCCGAGCAACGCCTCGATCCGGGCCGTGGCGCTCGGATCCCTGGCGAGTTTCGGCAGATCCCGCCGCGGATTCGCGAAGGACCGCCAACGCTGCGGCACCAGTTCGAGCAACGAATCGACAGGGTTCCGAGCCGCCTCTGCCGATGCCGAACCCATGCCGGCGACAGTACCACCGCCGTCCGCCGCGCCCTCCTGCTGAGATGTCCCCGGTCGCGAACGCGGCAGCCAGCCTGCTTACTCGCGCTCGCCCGGCAGGGGCGGAGGCAGGGCGCGCCAGCGGATCGACTCCCGGAGCCGCTCGGGTCTGGCGCGGAGCGCGCGGTGGAGAGCGGGATCGAGCAGGTCCATGTACAGGGCATCGGCGAGTTCGGCCCGCAACCAGTTGAATTCCCGGTACCTCGGGGCCCGAACGTGAAGCTGCGAGCTGGAAGATGGAGAAAGCGCGACAGCATGGCCGTTTTGCGTCGCAACTCGGCGACAGAGCCGCCGTTTCTACGATTGTCGGCAGTGCCTTGCCGGCTCCCCTGCCCCGCGGCCAAGGCCGTCGTCGACACGAAGTGTCCCGAGAGGAGGACGGAGTGGCGACCCTCACCGTCGGGATTCCCGGCGCTCGCCGGAGTCGACTCCCTGCTCTTGCGGGCCGGCGCAATCTGCGCTTGAATAGCCCGATGGCAGAATTCTCCATCCGTGCCCTGGCCGGACGCGACAGCGAGATGCGTTTCCGGATGCGGGCAGCGAGAGGCGACGCTCAGCGCGGTGTGGAACTGCTGGACAAGCTCGACCGCCGGCATGCTCCGTTTCTCCGGGCCAGCGGCGCGCAACGGGACGAGGGGACGCCGGAGTGAGTCGAATCGCCGATGGCGAGGGTTGGGGCCGCTGCGTCGTCGCACTGAGAGGAATCTGGTCCGATGAGATCGGCACTTCCGTAAAGCCGAACTGAACCGCACGACGGACCGAGGAAGTAGGGGACTCAAGGATGCACGAGCAGAGGTTCCGTGCCTGGTTGAGAGATGAAAGAGCACTAAGGCAGGGGACCATCAACTCGCGAGTCGCCAACTGCAAGAGGGTCGAAAAAGACGAACAGGTGGATCTCGACTCCCTGTGGGCAACTGACGGGCTCGAGGCGCTGCTCGACCGATTCTCGTACTCCAAAGCCGACGAACGAAGCCGCAGACCTCAGAAGCACAACGTCCCGATCAACGGCAACGTCCACAACGGAACCGCAACGCTGAAGCAGGCCATCGGCCTCTACAAGGCCTTCCGCGACGCCCAAGGCGACAAGCGAGCCGAAGACTCCGCTGCCGATCGCGGACGATGGAACCGCTACCTCAACGACGTACGCCGCTACGTCGAGAGCGGGCGGCTTGACAGTGAGGAGGTCAACTACAAGCTGAAGATCGGCGATGCTCTCTCGGAAGCGCGACAGGCGGTACTGGCGGGCCGAAGCGACTGGCCAGACCTCCTGAAGGAGGCTACGAAAGGCGATTACCACCCGATGGCCTGGCGGAGCGCCGGCAAGCTGCGCCAGTGGATCGACGACGATCCCGGAACAGCGCTCCAGGCACTCCGCTCCCTTTGGACCGAGGACGACCGATCAACCAGCGAGCGGATTCGCGGCTTCTCTGCCCTCTATCCCTGGGAGTCAACGGGCGGCGGGGTACCACCAGAGGCCGTAGGTCACCCCAGGTACGGCACCAGCGGCAGAGGCACTCGACTCAGAACGATCTCCGTCCTGTTGATGGCGCTCGACCCATCCGGGTATCCACCATTCATGCGATCGGTGTTCGACTCCGCCTACCGACGCTTGGGCGTCGAGGTCCCGTCGGGGGAAACGGCCGAAGAGGCTCAGTATGCACACGCACTGGGCTTCCTCGACGAGTTGATCCGTCGCACGACCGAGCACGGCTTGGAGCGTCCGAGCACTCGTCTCGAAGCACAATCCGTCGTCTGGGCGCTCATGAACCATGACCAGCCACCAGTCGAATCGCGGCCTTGCTGGTTCGTGGGCGCTTCCTGGGACGCAGGCGATCAGACGGATCGCTTCGTCCAGGAAGGAATCTGGCAGAACGGCTACGAGGACAGGTATCTGGCCCATGTCCAAGCCATAGAGCCCGGGGACAGGATCGCCATCAAGGCCGCCTACGTGCGAAAGCGAGGCCTCCCCTTCGACAACAGGGGCGAGGACATCCCCACGATGGCGATCAAGGCGACCGGCGTCGTGACGGAGAACGTGGGAGACGGTCGGAATCTCCGTGTGAACTGGACGCCTGTGCAGCCGCGCCGCGAGTGGTACTTCGCGATCGGCCTAACCACGCTCTGGAAAGTCAGTCGCGATTCGGGAGAGCCTCCGTGGGCCGCGCGCGCCCTGATCGACTTTACATTCGATGGAGCCGAGCAGGACTACGACCGGTTCTCGCGGCACTATCGCCCCGCGTGGTACGACGACCCGAACGTCGGTGGCAAGCCTGAACCCCGCAAACCGCTCGCGAAAGCAGACCTATCGGAACTGGCCCACAACTTGCTCTACGACGCAGCCGATCTCCGCACCATCTCGAGACTTCTAGCCGACAAGCGCCAAGTCATCTTCCAGGGACCGCCGGGCACCGGCAAGACCTACGCCGCTCGCGCACTGGCGCGGTTCCTCGCCGAGTCCGACGAATGCGTCACCCTAGTGCAGTTCCACCCCTCTTACGCCTACGAGGACTTCGTGCAGGGCTACCGGCCAACTCTCGCCGGCGGTCAAGCCGGCTTCGAACTGCGCGACGGCCCACTAGTCACAGCGGCAGCGGCCGCTCGGGAAGAGCCGGACGCACCACACTTCCTGATCATCGACGAAATCAACCGCGGCAACCTGGCCAAGGTCCTCGGCGAGCTTTACTTCCTGCTCGAGTACCGCGACGAAGACATGAGGCTCCAGTACGCCTCGGCCGAGGACGACCCGTTCAGTCTGCCCGAGAACCTCTACATCATCGGCACGATGAACACCGCCGACCGCTCGATCGCCCTGGTCGACCTGGCGCTGCGCCGACGATTCCACTTCGTCGAGTTCCATCCCGACAAGGCGCCGGTCGAAGGATTGCTCGGCCGGTGGCTGGAAAGGAACGCGCCCGAGATGGCTTGGGTGGCCGAGGTCATGAGGCGGGCCAACAGCAAACTGGACGACCGACAGGCAGCCATCGGGCCGAGCTACTTCATGAAGGAGGATCTAAACGAGGAGAAGGTCCGGCTGATCTGGGAGCACAACGTCCTGCCGTATGTGGAGGAACATCTCTACGGCGAGCCCGACCGGCTTGCCGATTTCGACCTCGGCAAGCTGCGGCGTGAACGAGAAGCCGCCAACACGGCGGCCGCCCCGGACAACCTTGAGTCACTCGGAGAGTCGGCCGGCGACGGACAAGGACAAGACGAAGAAGCCGGTGATGCGGAATCTTGATCTCCGGGAGTGGACGCCAACCAAAGAGCCGGTGCCGCTCTCGGTCAAAGAACGCGACCAACTGAAGCCCCTCCTCGCGAGCGTTGAACCTGCTCCCGGGACGAGCGACGCGTACTACCTCAGGCCCGGTTCCACGGTTGGCGCACTCGAGATCGGCGATCTCTCCGTCTCCATCGAACCCAAGCTGCCCATCGGTCGCGTGCTCTACCTGGCGTCCTACGCCATGGGCGTCGATTTCCGGAAGGAGCGTTTCGACTACATGAGGCAACCGACGCTGGTCGAGGCGCTGGTGCCGGCGCTGACTCGGGCCGCCCGGCGCGCCTTTGCGCGGGGACTCCTCCACGGCTACCGGACCGAAGAAGAAGCACTGCACACGGTCCGCGGACGCATCCGCGTCGCCGATCAGCTTCGCCGCAGGTTCGGCGTGCCTCTGCCAGTCGAGGTTCGCTACGACGACTTCACCGACGACGTGCTCGCCAACCAACTCGTCAAGGCCGCAGCCGACCGCCTCGGCAAGCTCCGCATCCGCTCACAACGTTCCCGGCGTGATCTCGCCTGGGTCGCCGCGACGCTCGACAACGTGAGCCTGGTCGAGTTCCCGACGAACGCCGTCCCCGAGGTGAAGTTCGACCGACTGAACGAGCACTACCGGGAAGTCGTGACCCTGGCACGGCTGATCCTCCGCCATACGTCCATCGAGACCGGACGCGGCCGGGTGCGGGCCAACGGCTTCCTGATGGACATGAACCTTGTGTTCCAGGAGTTCGTGACGCGGGCACTGCGCGAGGAACTGGCTCTCTCGGAGAGCTCCTTCCCGTCCGACAAGCGACTTCCCCGGCTACACCTCGACGTGGCTCGGCAAGTGCGACTCAAGCCGGACCTGTCCTGGTGGAACGGCCCGACCTGCACCTTCGTCGGCGACGCCAAGTACAAGCGCATCAAGCACGCCCACGTTCCCAACGCCGACCTCTACCAGCTCCTCGCCTACACCACAGCGCTTAACCTCCCCGGCGGACTCCTGATCTACGCCCAAGGCGAAGCCAAGGGCGTGGTTCATCGAGTTCGCCACGCCGGGAAGCAACTGGAAATCGCCACGCTCGACCTGTCCGGCACGATCGAGAATCTGGAATCTGAGATCGGCAAGCTGGCCGGCCGAGTCCGTGCCCTTCACCGTCGCGCTCTCGAACTCCGCCAAGCCGCCTGAAGCCACTGGACTTCAACGGGCCTGCCGGCCTGCTAGCGGGTGGCCTCGGCCAATCTGCTCCCGGAGGATGCTGGTGAAGCGGGCAGAACCTCGCGGTCGATCGCGGCCCCTTGCCTGGCCTCGACGACGGACACGTCGTAGGCCGTTTGGAGGTTCATCCACAGGAGCGCTCCCGTTCCCATGTAGCGACCAAGACGAACCGCCGTCTCCGCAGACACGGCTCGCTCCCCGCGGAGAATCGCCGTGATTCGATTCGCTGGAACTCGAAGCGCGAGCGCCAGTTGGTTCGCACTCATTCCTCGAGCTTCGAGTTCTGCCCTGAGAATCTGGCCTGGGTGGTTTCTCAGTCTGTCCATCGTCACCCCTTCAGACGGGTGTAGCTTATGCCGGCAACCGCCCTATGCCCCAACTCACCGACTACCGCGTTCTGACGTTTGACTGCTACGGCACCCTGATCGACTGGGAAACCGGGATCTGGGACGCTCTTCAGCCCCTGATCATGCGCAACCGGGACGCCGAGGTCACCCGCGGCACCGCGCTGCTTGCCTTCGGGCAGTGCGAGAGCCTTCAGGAGCAGGAGACGCCCGGGTTGCTCTACCCCGAGCTGCTGGCTCGCGTGCATCGGCGCATCGCGGACAGCCTCGGCATGCAATCCGACCCGCAGCTCGACGAGGCGTTCGGCGCCTCGGTGCCCGACTGGCCGGCGTTTCCGGATACGGCGGACGCGTTGCGGGTCCTCAAGCGGCACTTCCGGCTCGTCATCCTGTCCAATGTGCATCGAGTCGGCATCGCCGGGTCGAACCGCAAGCTCGGGGTCGCGTTCGACGCTATCTACACGGCCGAGGACATCGGTTCCTACAAGCCGGCCGACGCGAACTTCGAGTACCTGCTCGCCCACCTCAAATCCGACTTCGGGTTCGACCGATCGGATGTCCTGCATACCGCGCAGAGCCTGCACCACGACCATGTGCCGGCGAAACGGTTCGGGCTCGCCAATGCCTGGATCGACCGCCAGCGCCTGTCCAAGGGTGGGAGCTGGGGAGCCACCGACCGCGTCGAAACGATGCCGACGACCGACTTCGTGTTCTTCTCGATGGGCGAAATGGCCGAAGCCGTAGCGAAGTGCCTGAGCCGCGGGACCTAGCAGCCCGTGGCAGAAGTCGCGCTGCATTCGAGCGGCCATGCATCCCGCCCAGCATCGTTGCTCCTCGGTCGAATATGGCCCGATATACTCCCTCGTCGCGTCTTGCTGGGCGGGCGCCTGACCGCTCTCGGTGCGACACGGACTTCTACCACGGGCTGCTAGCCGGCCAGCGGTCCGGATCCGGCCCCTAGTCCTGCAACGGATTCCGCGTCGGAAGGTCGGGAAAGCGGCTGAAGTCCCGGTCGGCGGTCCAGAACTCGGTCACGCCATGCCCGAGGCAGAGCGCGGCGACGCGCGCGTCGTGGACCATCGGTCCCTTGACCTGCCCCTTTCGGAGCAGGTCTTTCAGCAACTCCCAGTGCGTGTATGTCTCCGTCAGGAGATTCACTACGGGAGACTCGAGCCAGACGTCGACCTGCTCGATGGCGGCATCGAGAGTCGAAGGCGGGTCGTAGATGCGCGGGTGAGTCACGATGCCGAGGAACTCATGCACGCACGGCCATGGCAACCCCCACGCCACCCTCCCTTCCGCCAGTGACGTCAGACAGCACCGAGCCTGCTCGTGCCACTCGGAGTCAGTCCGATGAGCGTAGATGAGCAGGTTCGCGTCGGTTCCGATCAACCGCCGCGCCCCTCGTACAGCGCCTCACGGATGCGAGCCCAGTCGGCGTCCCGGAACTCCGGCCGTAGACCGCGGCCACCGACACTCGCATCTCGCAGTACGAATCCGGCGTTCTCCCGGTCAGCCTTCATCGCCAGTTGCAAACCACGCTCGAACAGCTCGCGCAGCGTGATGTTCTCTCTTGTCGCGTGGGCCTTCGCCTCTCTCGCCAAGTCGTCCGAAATCTCAATCGTGGTCTTCACTATGGGTCCCCATATTGCCTGATACGGCTTGCCATCCTATTTGCCACCCACCCTCGGGTCAATAGGGCGGCAAGGTCCAAGCGAGAGAGTCGACGACCGCCGCCCTTCAGCCATCCTCCTCCACCGTCAGCCGGTACTTCGCCGCGGCCAGGAACTTCGCCTCCTGCCGCAGGTCGGCTCGCGTCAGCGGCGACGTCTCGAGCCACGCCTTCGGCAACACGAGCCTCAGATCGCGGCCATCGACTTCGAGTCGGACCGCCAGTGGTTCCGGGCGACGGCTCCTGTGAAGAACCACCGCCAGCCGCAGCAGGACGGCGACGCGGCGAGCCGGTTGCCGCCAGGCCGAAGGTAGACGATCGAAGATCTGGCGCTGGAACCTGCGTCGATGGCTCCGCACCAGCGACGCCAGCGCCCGGTGCTCCTGGAGCGAGAAACCGTGCATCTCCGCGTTCTCGACGATGTAGGCGCCGTGCTTGTGGAAGCCGGCGTGGTTGATGTCGAGGCCGACCTCGTGCAACTGCGCCCCCCAGGAGAGCATGAGCCAGGGAAGTTCTCCGGTGAGATTCCACGCTTCGGCGCACTGCTCCAGAAGCTGAAGCGCCGTCTCCCGTACCCTCTCGGCCTGATCAGGCTGCACGTGGTAGCGCCGGGCCATCGACTCGACCGCGGCGTGTCGCGTGTCTTCGTGGTGCAGCCGGCCGAGCAGGTCATACAACGCGCCCTCGCGCAGGGCGCCGCCCGCGACCCGCATCCGTTGGATGTCCAGCGCCTTGAACACCGCGAGCAGCACGGCGACGCCGCCGGCGAATACCGGCGCCCTGCCCTCGCTCAGGCCCTTGATGCCGCCGCCCATCGTGCTGCCGCGTTCGATCAGCAACTCGCGAAGACGCAGCAACGCCTCCAGGGTGATGCCCTCCTCGCACCAGCCCGCCGCCTGGACAACCGTCGCCACGGAATGCACCGTGCCCGAGGAGCCGACCGCCGACTCCCAGCCGGCGCCGGCGCGGAAACGGCGCTCGACCGGCGCCAGCTCCACCAGCGCCGCCGTCTCGGCCCGACGCCAGCGCTTCTCGGCCACCCGGCCATTCGGGAAGTGGCGCAGGCTGCTACTGACGCAGCCCATGTACAGGCTCTCCAGGTCAAGCGGCTGCGAGCCCTCGCCGATGATCAGCTCCGTCGACCCCCCGCCGATGTCCACGGCGAGGCGCCGTTCGTCGCCGGCCAGACTCCTCGAGACGCCGAGGTAGATCAGCCGCGCTTCTTCCAGGCCCGAGATGATCTCGACGGGGTGACCGAGCGACCGCTGCGCCGCCTCCAGCAGATCGCTCGCGTTGCGGGCGAGGCGGAGAGTGTTCGTGCCCACGACGCGGACCGTCCCCAACGGAAGGCCGCGTACCCGTTCACCGAACCGGTCGAGACAGTCGAGCGCCCGCGCCGACGCTTCCGGGGTCAGGCGTTTACGCTCGTCCAGCCCGGCGGCCAGTCGCACGAACTCCTTCCGGCGGTCGACGAACACGAGCTGGCCGCCACGAACCTCCGCCACCACCAGGTGAAAACTGTTCGAGCCAAGATCCGCGGCGGCGACCACCTCCGTGTCGGCCTGTGGTCGCGCTGACTGGGACTTGGAATCGTCCATTGAGCGCCAAGTATGATCGCCCGGCCATGAACGCCCCGGTCGATCTCCGTTCCGACACCATGACCCGGCCCTCACCGGCCATGCGCGAGGCGATGGCCGCGGCGGAAGTCGGCGACGACGTGTTCCGCGAGGACCCCACGGTCAACCGGCTCCAGGAGCGGGTCGCGGACCTGCTCGGTCGCGAAGCCGCCCTGTTCGTCCCTTCCGGCACCCAGGGCAACCTGTCGTGCCTGCTCGCGCACGAACTGCCGCGGGGCAGCGAAGTGCTGCTCGAGGCGAACGCGCACATCATCAACCACGAGATGAACGGGATCACCGGCATCGCGGGCCTGCTGCCGCGCCCTGTTGCGGCGGCGGCGAACGGCACTCTTCTGCCCGCCGATGTCGAGGCCGCGATCGCGCCCGACGACCCGACCCTGGCCCCGACGCGACTGCTCTGCCTGGAGAACAGTTGCAACCAGGCCGGCGGCACGATCTACGAACGGGACCGCACCCGGGCCCTCTGCGACACCGCCCACAGCCGCGGGCTGCGGGTCCACCTCGACGGCGCCCGGCTGTTCAACGCCGCGACGGCGCTCGGCTGCACGCCGGCCGAAGCCGCGGGTCCCGTCGACTCGCTGTCCTTCTGCTTCTCGAAGGGGTTGGGCGCGCCGGTCGGGTCCATCGTGGTCGGTTCCCGCGACTTCGTTCAGAACGTCCGCCGCTACCGGCAAATGTGCGGCGGCCAGATGCGGCAGGTCGGCGTGCTGGCGGCGGCGGCCGAGGTCGCCCTCGACGAGAGTCCTCCCCTGCTCGTCCAGGATCACGAGAACGCCCGTCTGCTCGCGGACACCTTGAAGGACCTTCCGGGCGTCGCCCTGATCGCCGAGCAGCGCACGAACATCCTCATCTTCTCGGTCGAGGGCACGGGCCGGAGCGCCGCCGAGTGCGTCGAGGCGCTCCGACTGGAGGGTGTGCTGTGCCTGGACGTGAGCCCGGTCCACATCCGGCTGGTGACGCACCGCGACGTGAGTCCGGAGCAGACGGCGCAGGCGGCCGAGGCCCTGACCCGGGTACTCGGTGGATAGAGAGCGCGGTCTCGTCGACGTCAGGCCGTTCGACGACCTCACGATCGGCGAGCGTTTCCCGCTTCCCAGCCGTACCGTCACCGAAGCGCACTTCGCGGCGTTCCAGGCGATCTCGGGCGACAACCACCCGATCCACTACGACATCGAGTACTGCCGGTCCCAGGGTCACAGCGGGATGCTCGCCCACGGCCTCCAGGTCCTCTGCTACAGCGCCGCCGGCGCCGGCACATTCGCCGACGTGATCGGCCGCGCCATGGTCGGTTACATCGACCAGTCATGCCGCTTCCTCAAGCCGGTGTATCCGGGCGACACGCTGTATCCGACGCTCCACATCGCGGAGCTCAGGCGTCAGCGCACGACGGGCGTGGTCGTGCTCGAGAGCGTGATCGAGAACCAGCGCGGCGAGCGGGTGCTCGAGGGCCGACAGAGCTACCTGGTGCGGCTGGAGGGCGCGGGCTGCGACTGAGCTATGAGCTTGCGCGGCCCAGCGGTTCGAAGTCGAAGACGGTCGACGCGGCGCCGGGCAGAGGCACCGCCTCGACGCGGAACACGCGTCGCACAAGCTCCGGCGCCAGCACCTCGGAGGGCGGGCCCTCGGCGACCAGGGCGCCGCCGTCGAGCACGGCCACCCGATCCGCGAAGCGGGCGGCGGCGTTCAGGTCGTGCAGGACGAGCACGACCGAGCGCCCCTCGTTGACCAGCCGGCGGGCGAGGCCCAGAAGGTCCAGGCCGTGGGCCAGGTCGAGGTTCGAGGTCGGTTCGTCGAGCAGCAGGACCTCCGCTTCGGTGGCCAGGCAGCGGGCCATCAGCACCCGCTGCAACTCGCCGCCGGAGAGCGTCGTCACCCTGCGTTCGGCGAGCGCCAGCACGTCCGTATCGTCCAGGCATCGGTCGATCCAGCCGCGGTCGGCCGAGCGCGTGCCGAAGAGCCGGCTCTCGTGCGGGTAGCGGCCCAGGGTCACGAACTCGCGAACGGTGAACTCGAAGGAGGGCCGCACGGACTGCGGCACGTAGGCGACGCGCCGCGCCGCCTGCCGCCGCGGTAGCTGGGCGAGATCGAAACCGCCCAGCAGAACGCGCCCTTCGGTCAATCGCCAGGTGCCGCTCAGCAGCCGCAGCAGGGTCGACTTGCCGGCCCCGTTCGGGCCGACGACCGAGGTCAGCATGGACGGTTCGATGACGAGATCGATGCCCCGCAGCAGCCAGCGGCCCCGGCGCTCGACGCCGCCGCCCACGAGTTCCAGCCGCGGCGTCCTGCGGGTCGAGCCCGACGTGGTCGTCACCGCGACACCGCCACTTCACCCTCGTGACGCATCAGCAGATAGAGGAAGAACGGAGCGCCGACGAAGGCCGTGACCACGCCCAGGTGGACCTCCTTGGGCGCGGCGAGCGTGCGCGCCAGGAGGTCGGCGCCGACCACGAACCAGGCGCCGGTCAGGAACGAGGCCGGCAGCAGGCGGCGGTGGACGGGTCCCAGCAGCAGGCGCACGAGGTGCGGCACGACGAGCCCGACGAAGCCGACCACACCGCTGACCGCGACCGCGCTGCCGGTCAGGATGGCTGCACTCCACAGCACGGCCCGCTTCGCCCGCTCAATGTCGACGCCGAGCGACGCCGCCACCTCCTCCCCTTCAAGCAGCAGGTCCAGGTCGCGCGCAAACCAGGCCGCAACGGCGCAGCCCACGGCCATCCCCGGCAGCAGCATGCCGACGTGGTTCCAGCCGCGGTCCGTGACCCCGCCCATCATCCAGTACGCGATCTGGCGCGCCGCCTCGTACTGCTCCCACGAGCGGGCGATCAACCACGAGTTGACCGCGGCCAGGAGCGCGTTGAGCGCCACCCCGGCAAGCAGCAGGGTCGTCACCGGGGTGTAGCCGTCGCGGGTGGCGATCCGGGTCACGATCAGCAGCGACAGCAGCGCGCCACCGACCGCGAACAGCGGCGCGGCGAGAAGAAAGGAACCGGCCAGACCGAAGGTCATGGCAAAGACGGCGCCCACGGCAGCACCGGTGCTCGTGCCGACGATCCCGGGCGAGGCGAGCGGATTGCGGAACAGCCCCTGCATCTGAGCGCCGGCGAGCGCCAGGCAGCCGCCGACCATCGCCGCCACCACCACCCGCGGCGCCCGCAGCGACCACACGATCGTTTCCGCCTGCGGATCCACGGGGCCGTAGTCGCCGGGCAGCAGATGCCGGGCCAGCACCGCCAGGACTTCCGCTGGATCGAGAGCGGCCGCGCCCCGGAACAGACCGATTGCCGCGAACGTCACAAGCAACGCCGCTCCGGCGGCCATGTACCACCAGAATCCGACCCGATGCACTCCCGGAGCGATCGTCATGCCGTACCGACCATCCTCATTGCGTACCGACCACCATCGATGCCGCCGCGATCATCCTCATTCCGTGGCAACCGCCGCCGCATCCCGACCGCCAGCGGCTTCAAGCCGTTCCGCGGCGTCAACCAGCGCGTCCGCGAGCCGGTCGACCAACCCGGCGACATGGTGCGAGACGGCGGCCATGTCGCGACCGTCGAGGGCCACCACGTTGCCCAGACCGGCTGCCCGCGTGCCGTCCGGGACGCCCACCGCCGCGGCGTCCGCAACATAGGAGTCGGTGAAGATCACGTCCGGGTTCCAGAGTACGACCTGTTCGGCGCTGATCCGCGGCCAGCCGACGAGGCCTTTCTCGGCGGCGAGGTTCACCGCCCCCAGGTAGCGGATGGCGTCGTTGAACACAGTCCGCCCACCCAGCACCACGCCGCCGCTGTAGTGAACGACGCGCAGGCCCGCCACCCGGGCGCCCGCCCGGGCCCGCGCCGCCTCCAACCGGGCCCGCATCGACTCCACCAGCCGCTCCGCCTCGCTCTCGCGGCCGATCGCGAAGCCGACGACCCGGATGTTGGCCTCGATCGCCGCCAGGCTCTCGTGATCGAGCAGGACGAGTACAGGCACACCCGCCGCCTCCAACTGGGCGAGCGTCTCCCGGGTGTTGAAGCCGGCCGCGAACACCAGGTCGGGCGAAACCGCCAGGATCTCCTCCGTGCTGAAGCCGCCTACGCGCCCCAGGCGCCGCGCCGCGTCCGCGCTGGGACTGAACGCCGGATCGCCGGCAAAGGGCGATAGCAGCACGATCCGCTCCGGCTCGGCGATCTCCAGCAGGATCTCGTCGGTTGCCAGGGTCCGAGACGCGATCCGTTCGGGCGGCCCCGCCAACCGCACCACGCGACCGCCACCGCGGATCTCGCGCCAGACGCCGTCGCCTCCCGGCTCGACGAGCTCGAACTCAGCGTCAGCCACGCTCCCCAGGTACGCCGAGTGCTCGACGCCCAAGTCCGACGCGCCTGCGTCTCCGGCCTCGCCGCCATCGGAAGTGCCGGCGCAGGCACAGACCAGCAACGTCAGACTGACCACGCCAACGATGGGCGCCCGAGCCACGATCATCCCCGTCTGCACACGTCTCCGCACAAGTCGCGATCATAGTTATACTGCCGCCCCCTTCGGACCCCAGGGAGCAGACTTCATGAGCATCAAGACCGGGGACACGATCCCGGAAGCCAGTTTCAAGCAGATGACATCGGACGGCATCGTCGATATCTCGACGCGGGAGCTGTTCGAAGGCAAGAGGGTCGTCCTCTTCGCGGTGCCCGGCGCTCTGACGCCGACCTGTTCCGAGATCCACATGCCCGGCTTCGTCGAGCACCTGGAGACGATCAAGGCCAAGGCGGTCGACACGGTGGCCTGCGTCGCGGTCAACGACGTCTTCGTGATCAACGAATGGCGCAAGTCGCGGAGCATTCCCGACAACATCCTGCTGCTCTCCGACGGCAACGGCGAGTTCACGGCCAAGGTCGGACTGGAACTCGACGCCTCGCGCTTCGGCATGGGCACCAGGTCCCGGCGCTACGCCGCGGTCGTCGACGACGGTGTGGTGACGTACCTCGGCGTGGAGCCCGCGGGTCAGGTCGGCGTGAGCGGCGCCGAAGCCGTACTGGAGGAGCTCGGCTGATCCAGCCCGGCTATCCGTAGCCCGGGGGTCTCTTGACCAACCACAAGGTCGACTCTCTCACCGACTCGATCTACGTCACCTTCGACGAGGAGGCGTGGGGACGTTTGCGTGCCGACACGCCGCTGACGCTGTCGGAGAGCGAACTGCAGCGGCTGCGCGGCATCAACGAGAGCGTGTCGCTGAACGAGGTCGCGCAGATCTACCTGCCGATGTCGCGCCTCCTGAACCTCTACGTCGGCGGCACCCAGGATCTCTACCGCGCCAGCACGACGTTCCTCGGCGGTCTGGCGCCGAAGGTGCCCTACATCATCGGCATCGGCGGCAGCGTCGCGGTGGGCAAGAGCACCACCGGCCGCATCCTGCGCGAACTGCTCGCGCGCTGGCCCAACCACCCCAAGGTCGACCTGGTGACCACCGACGGCTTCCTCCACCCCAACGCCGTCCTGCAGGAACGGGGCCTCATGGAGCGCAAGGGCTTCCCGGAGAGCTTCGACATCCGCACGCTGGTCAACTTCGTCCTCCGGGTGAAATCGGGCGAGCGGCGGGTCAAGCACCCGGTCTACTCGCACCACTCCTACGACATCCGGCCCGGGGCCACCGAGACCGTCGAACAGCCCGACATCCTGATCCTCGAGGGTTTGAACGTGCTGCAGGCGCGGTCGCAGTCTCCCAGGAGCAGCCGGCTGATGCTGTCCGACCTGTTCGACTTCTCGATCTACGTGGACGCCGAGACCGATGTGGTCGAGCGCTGGTACGTGGAGCGGTTCCTGACCTTCAGGGGCACCGCGTTCAAGGATCCCGACGCCTACTTCCACCGCTACGCAAGCTTGAGCGAAGAGGACGCAACCGAAACCGCGCGCGGCATCTGGAAGACGATCAACGAACCGAACCTGATCCAGAACATCCTGCCGACCCGAGAGCGCGCCGATCTGATCCTCGAGAAGGCGCCCGACCATGCGGTCCGGCGGGTGCGCCTGCGCAAGCTGTAGCTTGCAGGGAACGCCCACCCAAGCGGATGCCGGCCTTGCGGCCGGCGCACTCAGTAGGCGGCCCGTTCCGTGTTCCTACTGCGGCGCCTGCCAGTTCGGCGTCCGCAGAGCACCGGCGTCGTCGAGGAGTTCGTCCAGCCGCGCGGACAGGCGGTCGAACAGCGCCTTGAGCGCCAGCACCGCGGCAGCGTCTTCGCCCTCCTGGTTCCGCGCGTTCCTGGCCGCGACCGCCAGGCGCGTCTCGACGTTGCCGGCGCCGTGACGGGTGATGAAGTCGCCCAGCAGGTTGTTTCGCTCCGCCGGATCGGCCTCCAGGTCGTAGAGCTCGTAGCGGTCCCACACGCCGTGGAACCGCATCAACTTGTAGCGGTCCGTGCGCACCCCCAGCACGGTCGGCGTCTGGGGAAAGGCACGCTCCCAGAAGTACTCGTACAGGAAAGCGTCGCGCCAGGGCGGCGCATCCGCGCCCTCGCCCTCGCCCTCGATCAGTCCCAGGAAGGAGCGCCCCTGGACGCTTGACGGCACCTCGACGTCTGCCGCCTCCAGGAAGGTCGGCGCGAAGTCCAGGTTGACGATGAGTTCCGGGCGGCGCAGCCCCCCGGCGCCGCCCTCGAACCCTGGCGCCAGGACGACCAGCGGCACGCGGATCGACGCCTCGTACATCGTCCGCTTGTCGATCAGGCCGTGCTCGCCGAACTGGAAGCCGTTGTCGGAGGTGAACACGAGCAGCGTCTCCTCCAGCAGCCCCCGCTGCTCCAGGGCGCCCACGATCCGCCCCACGCTGTCATCCACGGCGCGCATGGTCTCCGCGTAGTCCAGCGCGAACTGCTGGAAGTCGACCCGGTTGTCGTAAAGGCCGTCGACCCCGTGCCAACTCCGCCGCTGCGCCTCGACCCAGTTCGGCTTGCCCTCGTAGTTGTCGTGCCGGTTCGCCATCGTCGGCGGCGGTGGATACCTCCTGTCCCCGTAGCTCCCGAGGTGACGCTCCGCCGGCCGGAACGGAGAGTGAACCGCCTTGTGCGACACGTAGAGCAGGAAGGGCTCTGCGGCCCCCTCGCTACGGCTAAGGAAGTCCAGCGCGTAGTCGGTGATCAGGTCCGTGGTGTACCCCTGCCGCGGCACCCGCTCGCCATCGATGTTGAAGGTCTGGTTGGTGTAGAGGCCCTGACCCGGGAAGGACACCCAGCGGTCGAATCCGGGCCGCGGCTCGTCGGACGTGCCGCCCATGTGCCACTTGCCGACGAAGGCGGTCCGGTAGCCGGCGCCCTGGAGCTCCTGCGGGAAGGTCGGCGTCTGTGGGTCCAGGCGCGTGCGGTTGTCCAGCACGCCGTGCCGGTGGGCGTACTGCCCGGTGAGGATCGAGGCCCGGCTCGGCGAGCAGAGCGATGTGGTCACGAAGGCGTTCTCGAACAGCACCCCGCGCTCGATCAGCCGGTCGAGGTGCGGGGTCTCGAGGAACGGGTGTCCGAGCGCGGAGGCGGCGTCGAAGCGCTGGTCGTCGATCAGGATGAAGACGATGTTCGGCCGTTCGGCGGCGAGCCCCGGGGCGGCCGACATCAGAAGCAACACGCACGCCGCCACCAGGCGCGCGGCGACGCGCCATGTCCTTCGCCACCCTCTCCATTCGCTCTTCGTCATCTCAGCTCCCGTCATCTCAGTTTTCCTTCAGGGCAGTTCCCCCAGACCGACCGCCGCCAGTTCCTCGGGCTCGTAGTCCCAGCGCCGGTAGTTCCACATCCACTGCTCGGGCTGCGCCCGCACTCTCCGTTCGATCGCCCCCGCGATCCGCTGCGACAGCTCGACCGCGTCCCGCGTACCGCCGGGCGAGCGGAGGATCTCACTCTCCAGCCGGTACGAGAAGGGGCCCTCACGGACGCAGAACGCGGCGACCAGGGGGCAGTCGCGCTTGGCCGCCAGCGCCGCCGGACCGCCGACGAACTCCGTGCGGCGGCCCAGGAAGGAGACCTCCGGCCCGCGCCGCTGGTCGGGCCGCTGGTCGACGACCATGATCAGCGTCTCCTGACGCTTCAGGCAGCTCAGCATGTCGCGCAGGAGAGAAGCGCGGCCGCTCCAGATCACTCGCACATCCGCCCGCGCCCGCATCCGCTCGACAAAGAGCGACATCGCCGCGGAACGCGCGGGCTTGGCCACGGCGTACACCGGAGAGGCGGCCGCGCGCACGGTGCTCTGCGCCAGGAGTTCCCAGGCGCCGAGGTGAGCCGTGACCAGCACCTGGCCGCGGCCGCAACCCTCGGCCTCCGCCATCAACCGCTGCAGGTCGCCGAAGCCCTCCATCGCTCCTACGTCGAGCCGCTTCTGGTCGAAGCTGATCCGTACCGTCTCGAGGGCCGATACGATCTGGTGCCGCACGCAGCGCCACTCCAGATCGCGCGCCTCCGGCGACCCCGGGGGCAGCCCCAGCACCACCGCCAGATTGCGGCGCATCAACCGCAGGTCGCGCGGCGTGATCCGGCGGCAATGGGCCAACAGCCCCGCCAGCGGCCCGAAAGCGGCTGCCGGCAGCAGGCGCAGCAGCCACGAGGCGGCGTGGAGGAAGGCTCCCATGGTGCGATTGGACATTGGAGTGAGTCTAGGAGCTTCCGCCGCTGAACGCAGCGGGGCGGGTAGTGGCGACCGTGTACTATGCCGGCTCTTGAGCAATCAACCCGACCCGGCCGCCTACTGGCGAGCGAACCTGCGGCTGATGGCGATTCTCCTCGCCGTCTGGTTCTTCTGCTCCTACGTACTCGGCATCTTCCTGGTCGAGCCGCTGAACGGCGCCCGCATCGGCGGCTTCCCGCTCGGATTCTGGTTCGCGCACCAGGGATCGATCTACGTCTTCGTCGTGCTGATCCTGGTCTACGCGGCGGTCATGGACCGCCTCGACCGCCGCTACGGGGTCGACTGAGCCGACCCGGCCCTCTCGACGAACCGACCGCTTGACCGCACGCGAATGACGACGGAGGTGGGCAGCAGCCGATGAGCGTCCAGGCCTGGACATACGTCATCGTCGCGGCGACCTTCGCGCTCTACATCGGCATCGCCTGGTGGAGCCGGGTCAAGTCGACCTCCGGCTTCTACGTCGCCGGCCGCGGCGTGCCGGCGATCGCCAACGGCATGGCTACCGGCGCCGACTGGATGAGCGCCGCCTCCTTCATCTCGATGGCGGGCCTCGTCTCCTTCATGGGCTACACCGGCACCATCTACCTGATGGGCTGGACCGGCGGCTACGTGCTGCTGGCGCTGCTGCTCGCGCCGTACCTGCGCAAGTACGGCAAGTTCACGACCTCCGAGTTCGTCGGCGACCGCTACTACTCGGACGCCGCCCGGCTGGTGGCCGCGGGCTGCACGATCTTCGTCTCCTTCACCTACATCGCCGGTCAGATGCGGGGCGTCGGCGTCGTGTTCTCACGCTTCCTGGAGGTCGAGATCCACTGGGGCGTGGTGATCGGCGTGATCATCGTCTTCTTCTACGCCGTAGTCGGCGGCATGAAGGGCATCACCTACACCCAGGTCGCCCAGTACTGCGTCCTGATCGTCGCTTATCTCATTCCCGCCGCGGCGATCTCGTGGAAGATCACCGGCAACCCGATCCCGCAGTTCGGGTTCGGCGGCGCGGTCCAGGAGGGCCAGGCGGCGGGCGTCTTCCTGCTCGAAACCCTGGACGCCCTGCACCGGGAACTGCGGCTGCCCGAGTACACCGCCGCCTTCGTACCCGGCAAGAAGAGCATGATCGACGTCACCGCGATCACGCTCGCCCTGATGGTCGGCACCGCCGGCCTGCCGCACGTGCTGGTCCGCTTCTACACCGTGCGCAGCGCCAGAGCCGCGCGCTGGAGCGCGTTGTGGGCACTGGTCTTCATCGGCCTTCTCTACACCACCGCGCCCGCGGTTGCCGCCTTCGCCCGCGTCAACCTGATCTCCACCCTGCACGGCGCGAGCTACAGCGAGGTGCCGGAGTGGTTCAAGAGTTGGGAGACCACCGGCCTGATCGCCTTCGACGACAAGAACGGCGACGGCATGATGGACATGGCCGACGGCGCGAACGAACTGACCGTCGACCCGGACATCATGGTCCTCGCCAACCCGGAGATCGCGGAGCTTCCCGCCTGGGTGGTCGCCCTGGTCGCCGCCGGCGGCCTGGCCGCGGCGCTCTCCACCGCCGCCGGCCTGCTGCTCGTGATCGCCTCGGCGATCTCCCACGATGTCGGCAAGTCGGTCCTGTGGAAGGACATGAGCTCGCGCAAGGAACTCTTGCTGGCGCGGAGCACCGCCGCCGCCGCCGTAGTCGTGGCCGCCTACTTCGGCATCTCGCCGCCAGGCTTCGTCGCCCAGGTCGTCGCCTTCGCCTTCGGCCTCGCCGCGGCGAGTTTCTTCCCCATCCTCGTGCTCGGCATCTTCACCCGCAGCACGACGAAGGAAGGCGCGATCGCCGGCATGAGCACCGGCATCCTGTTCACCGGCGCCTACATCGTCTACTTCCGCCTGATCCGCCCCGAAGCGACGGCCGAGGACTGGTTGTTCGGCATCAGCCCGGAGGGCATCGGCGCGGTCGGGATGATCATCAACTTCTCCCTGGCGCTGATCGTGAGCCGCTTCACGAAGCCGCCACCCGACGAAGTGCAGCGCCTGGTAAGCGAGATTCGGCTGCCGCGGGAGAGGGCAGCCGACAGCTAGCGCTAGCTCGAGCTACCGCGACCAGGAGAGGGAAACGTCGCGCGCAACCAAGCGAATGAGTGACAGACCGGCCTGGCACGGAACGCCGACCCGCCTGCCTGACGGTGAGTGGGGCGTCCTCATTCAGCATTTCCCTGCCACTTTCCCGCCGCGGCCCGGAGAAAGGGTCAAGGTCCAAACACGTCGAAGAGGGCACTGGACGGCGAGGATCACCGCGATCGAGGATACGAGCCGGCAAACCGTAGTACGCACAACCGGCCCGGCGGAGGCCGTCGAGCATGAGGGTCTTCGCGACGCCGAGCCGCCCCAGCATGCGGCTTCGGCGGAGGACCACCCGCTCGGAACCCTGCGGGAAACGGCCGAGACGTTGCATGCTGCCGCAGCGGCTGCAGGCGCAGCAGACGGTGGTTCGCACCACCGGTCCCGCGACCTCGGAACGCCAGCGTTGAGGGCCCAGTGAACCTTCGTCCGCTCCGTCAAGGACGAGCGTCGCCACTACGCCGCGTCATGATCAGTCGCCTACCCCTCGACTCACCGCTCCTCCGGCGCTCGCTTCCAGCAGCTTGGATTGCTTGTGTTTCAAAGGCATTCATGCTATTTTTTTCCTTCGCTTGGGGCTCCGAACTGGCGACCTCGCCGCCTCCGACCCCCCACTAAGCCGCCCGCACATCCCGGATCGAGAGGCGCCCAATGATTGACAAAGAAACCGGCATGAGCGCCAAGGACCGCATGGGTGAGGAGATCGCCGCGCTCGCCGCCCGCATCGACGCGGCGACCTACGAACTGCTCGTCCTGATCCGCGAGTTCGACGAGAACGAAGGCTGGAACAACGGCTTCCGCAGTTGCGCTCACTGGCTGACCTGGCGGATCAGCCTGACACCCGGAGCGGCGCGAGAACGGGTGCGGGTGGCTCACGCGCTTGGCAACCTACCTCTCATGAGCGAGGCGATGAAGCGGGGCGTACTTTCCTATTCGAAAGTGAGAGCGCTGACGCGCATCGCCACGCCCGAGACCGAGGAATCGCTGGTTGACACTGGCCGGTGCTGCACGGCGGCGCACATCGAGCGATTGGTCAGGGGATGGCGGAGAATCGACCGCTCCATCGAGGCGAGAGACGACGAGTTGCGCGACGCCTCAAGCCACGTTTCGACCCACATCGACGAGAACGGCATGTTCGTGATCCGCGGGCGGCTCGCCCCGGAGGCGGGCGAGGTGCTGATGAAGGCGCTCGACGCTGCGGGAGAGAAGCTCTACGCTGGCGACGACTCGGACGGCGGCAATGGCAAGGCCGAACGGCCACCAGCCGGCAAGGTCCGCGCCGACGCCCTTGCCCTCGTCGCGGAGAGCGCCCTCAGGACAGGTCTCGACCCGGGGTCGAGCGGCGACCGCTATCAGGTCGTGGTTCACGTGAACGAGGACGAGCTGAGAGCCGCGGACAGCAGGGGCCGCGTTTCCGCGGAAACGCCTTCGGTGGGAGATGACCGGCGCGCTCCCGCCGCAGCCTGGATGGACGTTCGCGTTCCCGCGGAAACGCCGGTCCCCGCAGAGCCCATGGCCAAGCCGACATGCACCCACACAGCCAACCGACCCGCGGGCGGCGCCTGGCTCGGCGCCTCGCATGTCCCCGTTTCCGCGGAGGCGGCTCGCCGCGTCGCCTGCGACGCCGGCAAGGTGCCGATGACCCACGCCAACGGCAAGATCCTGAGTGTCGGCCGCAAGACGCGCACCATCCCGCCGCCTATACGGCGCGCCCTGGAGTTTCGCGACCAGGGTTGCCGCTTCCCGGGCTGTTCCTCCCGGCACTGCGACGCGCACCATGTGGTCCACTGGGCCGACGGCGGCGAAACGAAGCTCTCGAACCTCGTTCTTCTCTGCCGTCGGCACCATCGCATGCTCCACGAAGGCGGTTTCAGTGTCCGCATGGACGACCAGGGCGCCGTCCAGTTCCACGATCCCCGCGGCTGGCCGCTGCACGAGAGCCCGGCACCGCCGCCAATCGGCGTGGACCCCGCCCGCGAGCTCGTCGAAGGCCTGGAGGACGCGGGCATCCTGATCACCGGCGAGGAGTCGATGCCCGCATGGGACGGCAGGCCGATGGACCTGCGCTACGTCCTGGAGTGCCTGTGGCGACCGCCGCCGCACTTGGAGGAGGCAGTGGCGCGGTCGACCCGGCCGTCCGCCATGACCTCGGCGTAGTCTCGAACGCGGCGCAGCAACCGGTTGGCGATTCTGGGCATGCCGCGGCTGCGGGCCGCTATCTCCTCGGCGCCGCCCTGGTCGACCCGCACGCCCAACACCTTGGCCAAGCGCTCGACGATCACCCTCAGCTCATGCGGCGCGTAGAAGGCGAACTCGTGGACGATGCCGAACCGTGCCCGCAGGGTCGGCCTGACCAACGCCGAGCGGGTGGTTGCGCCGACCAGCGTGAAGCGAGGCAAGTCGATTCCCACCGTCTTGGACATCCGCCCTTGCCCGATCACGAGGTCGAGTTGAAAGTCCGCCAGCGCCGCGCAGAGGATCTCCTCGACCGTCGGGCCGAGACGGTGAATCTCGTCGATGAAGAGGACGTCCCCGGGTTCCAGATTGGTCAGGACGGCCGCCAAGTCCCCCGCTCGCTCCAGAACCGACCCGTAGCTCACGCGCAGGCAGGCACCCATCTCCCGAGCGATGAGATGCGCCAAGGTCGTCTTGCCCAGACCCGGTGCTCCGAACAACAGAACGTGGTCCAGGGCGTCGCCTTGGCTGAGGGCCGCCCGAATGCGACCGTAGATCAGCTCGACGAACTCCCGCTGGCCAACGTACTCCCGTAGCGTCTGAGGCCCGCGCGGCTTCTCTGTCCGTCCGAAGAAGTCCCCATCGCCCCAACCAGTATCCGCAATCTCCGCCCCCTGTGACGGCACCGCGAGTTCATACGCTCCTTGTCTCACCTCGTCTGAGAGACGGTCGTCCAACGGTTGAACGGGAGCGCCATCTTCCTCCTGGGCCGCCTCCACGCCAATCGACTCGACACGTCCCCCTCGCGCGGCACTCGACGCAACCTCTTCCCCGTCTCCTCCTTCCTCGACTCTCCCTGCTCTCCCTACTGGACCTTCCTGGTCCTCGCCGGCGACGCGGTCCGCAAGCGTCCTTCTCCCGAGCTCAACTCGCAGCCCGTAGTTGCGAAAAGCACCGAGGCCATTCTCGGCCGTGGTCTCTTCAACGATCGGTGCGACGGAGAGCACGGAATCGGCAAAGCTCGCGAAGTAGAGATAAGGAACACCACGCTCACAAACGAAGTTCAAGAGCGACACGTCTTCCCGCGCCAGCATCCGTCGCCAGTGGTCCGCCCAGTGCAGGTCCCTCTCGCTAGGCAAGTTCATCCGGTAGCGTGAGGGATCCGGATTCGGATGATTGTGCAGAACCGCAACTGCATCACAGTCGTGTCGCCGCAAGACACGTTTCACTTCGTCGTCCGGCAAGAACGACCAGACCTGAGTCCCATCGGGTCCCTTGTTCCACCACAGCAGACGCACGTGAAATGACGTGACGAAAGCGATAGCCACCCACTCGTGTTTCTTGAACTTCAACAGGGCCGCGACTCGCGACGGCATCTCACGCCAGTGAAGATCGCAGTCAACAAACTCACCTCGACCTCGCATTGCCTTCTTCTCTGTCGGATTGACATGCTGGGGCGCGACTGAAAACGCGAAGATCGAGAGCGCTCGGTTCCTTCGGCGCTTCCAGGCCAGCCGACGAACTTCGTCGTCGTTGAGAGGATGCCGGCGCAGGTAGATACCTACCGCGAAGGGAAGAACGACCAAGGAAAGGACTACGCCGAAGGCGAGGACTACGCCGAGCAACGAAGCGCCTTCCATGTCGATAATGTCGATAGGTCCAGGTCGCGCCCGTCCTGAGGGCGCTTGCCTTACGCGATCCGGCGCTTCAGGTTCCAATCCGCAGGCATTGCGGACTCGGCAGCGAGGGCGAGACCGCCGATACGGAAGCAGATGACAAGTCGGAAGCGCTCACGGGTCCAGCACCCACCCGTCGGTATGGCGAGAGCCTCCGCGTATGCGGCACATGTGCCGGTCCACTCCTGGCACCGAACGGCACGTCGGAACTGATAGAGAACCTCAAGCCGAACCGCCGATCGGTCACGCCAGTAGAACTCGCCGGACATCCTCAGCATGTCGATCGGTTCGTGGGGCAAGTCAGCGCACTCGGTTGCGATGGTTGGCGCGTACGACCATGCGAGGTCACGGGCTCGCTCGGTGCATGACCTCCGGCCGCCCGAAACACCAGTCCCTGAATTCCTGTTCCATCTGCTGCCGGTACTTCTTGCGGGAGGGAGGTTCGACCTGCAGCCTGCCCATGCCCATCGGTATCGGCGGCAGAGCTGCGCCAGTTGTCCGCATGGTTCGTCTTGTCCGCATGATTCGTCCCTTTCGCCTCAGGGGAGCGGAAACGCCCGTCTACGCGGGCTATTGTAGTCAGCGAGCGGCCGACGGGCCGGCCGTGGCGGTCGCAGGCGGTTCTCCAGTGAGTCGGGCGGCGGTGATATACATACGCCCCAACTGGATATCACCGGGAGGTTGATCATGCGCGTCGCCAAGTGGGGCAACAGTCTGGCCGTCCGTCTTCCCAAGGCGCTGGTCGACAACCTTGATCTCAGGGCCGGCGACGAGGTCCAGGTCGTGGCTAGGGCGCCGGGAGAGTTGGTCGTCGGGAGAGACCTGCGTCGGCAGCGAGCCGTCGAACGGATGCGACGGCGGGCATGGGCGCTGCCGGACGGATACGTCTTTGACCGAGACGCGGCGAACGAGAGACAACGGGCGCGGTGAGGCCCTTCCTCGACACGAATCTGCTCGTCTACGCCCAGACCTCGGACCCCAGAAGCGCGGCGGCACGGCAGGCCATCCTTGCGGGCGGCGTCATCAGCGTGCAGGTGCTCAACGAGTTCGTCGCCGTTCTCCGCCGCAAGTTCAAGCGCGACTGGGACGAGATTGCGGAAGCGGTGGCCGACGTACGGATCACCCTCGACCCTGTCCGGCCCATCAGCATCGAGACGCACGAGGCCGCCCTCGAGCTGGCGAGGCAGCACGGTTTCAGCTTCTACGACTCGCTGATCGTGGCCTCCGCGCTCGAAGCGAAGTGTGACGCCTTGTTGACGGAAGACCTCCAGGCTGGCCGCAGCATCCAGGGCCTCTCCATCGTCAATCCGCTCCCAAGCCCCCACGACGATTGACCGGATCGGCCTAAGGCTGCTCGGCCAACTCCTCCAGTTGCTCCCTTAGCGTGGAGTAGCGGCGGAGGTCGGAGGCCTCGTCGACGGCCTTCTGGAGAGCCCACTTCTGGCCGACGATGACGACGAGCTTTCGGCCCCTGGTGATCGCCGTGTAGAGGAGGTTGCGGCGGAGCATGACGTAGTGATGCGTGGAGATCGGTATGACGACCGCCGGGTACTCGGACCCCTGTGACTTGTGAACGGTGACGGCGTAGGCGAGCATCAGCCGGTCCAGGTCGCTGAAGCGGTAGAGCACGGGTCGGCCATCGAAGGCGATCGTCATCTGCTCGGCGCCGGGGTCGATCGACACGATCCGGCCGACGTCGCCGTTGAAGACGTCGCGCTCGTAGTCGTTCTCGGTCTGCATCACCTTGTCGCCGGCGCGGTACTTCCAGCCGAAACGCTCGACCTCGACGGCGCCTGACTCCGGCGCCGGGTTCAGGACCGCCTGGAGCGTCGCGTTCAGGAGCCGCACACCGAGGGGACCGCGGTGCATGGGCGACAGGACCTGGACGTCCTGGACCGGATCGAGGCCAAAGCGGCGGCCGATCCGCCCGGCGACGATCTCCACCACCTTGCGCTGACCGTCCTCCGCGTCCTCCGCCGGCACGAAGTAGAAGTCGCTGAGTTCTCCCTGCACGGGTTCCAGCTCCGGCAGGTAGCCCTGGTTCACCCGGTGGGCGTTGCGGACGATCCGGCTGTCTTGGGCCTGGCGGAAGATCTCCCGAAGGCGCGCCACCGGCAGGGCGCCGGACTCGATCAGGTCCCGCAGCACCTGGCCGGGGCCCACGGACGGCAACTGGTCCGCGTCGCCGATCAGGAGCAGCGAGCCTTCCGCCGGCAGAGCCTGGAGCAGCGCCGCCATCAGTTCCACGTCGACCATCGACGCCTCGTCGACCACCAGCAGGCCGCAGTCGATCGGCCTCAGGCGGCCGCGGCGGAAGGTCCCGTTCGACGGGTCGATCTCGAGCAGGCGATGGATCGTCTTCGCCGTGTGGCCGGTGCTCTCGCCGAGCCGCTTCGCCGCGCGGCCGGTCGGGGCGCAGAGGGCGCAGCGCACGTCGCGGGCACGCAGGATCCGCAGCACCGCGTTGACCAGGGTCGTCTTGCCGACGCCCGGGCCGCCAGTGATCACGGCGACCCGCGAGCGCAGGCTGGTGTCGACCGCCGCCCGCTGGGTCGGCGCCAGGGTCACGTCCAGCCGCTTCTCCACCCAGGCCAGGGCCTTGGCGGCGTCGATGTCCGCCCACGGCGGCGGGTCGGCCCGGATCAGTTCGCCCAGCCGGCGGGCGATGGCTCGCTCCGCCGACAGCAGCAGCGGCAGGAAGATCGCCTCCTCGCCGCCGAGGCGCGTAGCGGCCAGGCGCCCCGCGTGCAGCTCATCCGACAGAGCGGTGACGAGGATCTCCTCCGGGATCTTCAGCAGCTCCTGGGCCTGCTCCAGGAGTCCGCTTCGCGGCAGGCCGCAGTGGCCGGCGCCGCGCGCCTGCTCCAGGGTGTAGCCGAGGCCGGCGCGCGCCCTCGGCAAGCCCTCGGGGTCCTTGCCCAGGCTCTTGCCGATGCCGTCGGCGATCCTGAAGCCGATGCCCCGGATATCCCGCGCCAGGCGGTAGGGGTCGTCGGTCAGCAGGGTCGCCGCGTCGGCGCCGTAGGTGCGGTAGATGCGCGCCGCCCGCGACGAGCCGAGTCCGTGGGTCTGCAGGAAGACCATGATGTCGCGTACCGCCTTCTGGTCCTTGAAGCCCTCGCTCAGACTCTTCGCGCGCTTCGGGCCGATGCCGGGAACCTCCACCAGGCGTTCCGGCTCGTTCTCGATGACCTCGAAGACATCCTCTCCGAACGCCTTGACCAGGCGCTTCGCCATCTTGGGCCCGACGCCCTCCACCTTCCCCGACCCCAGGTAGCGCCGCATTCCCTCTAGCGAGTCCGGCGGCGACACGGCTAGCCGCCGGGCCTGAAACTGAGGCCCGTGGTTCGGGTCGTTGCGCCAGGAGCCGGACGCCTGGATCGTCTCGCCCTGGGAGACCACCGGCAGCCGCCCCACCACCGCCACGGGTTGACCGCGGCCCCGGACCCGTACGCGCATCACGGCGAATCCGTTCTCCGGATTGTGAAAGACGACCCGTTCGACGACCCCGGATAGAGCCTCGCGATCCTGGTCCGAAGCCTTCATGGTGGCGAACTATGCCGCATAGGGCCCCTGCCCAACCCATCGGTGTCACAATCACGCGCCTTCCCTTCCGCTACCCACACCCCTCAGGAGTTCCGCTCATGACCGACATCTGCCGATTCGACCACGTGGCTCTCAACGCCACCGATCCCGCTGCCGCTGCCGCCTGGTACGCGCGCCACTTCGGGGGCAACGTGCCAATCGGCTATTCGAGCAGCGGCGATATGTCGACCGGTGCGGAGTTTCGAGCGAATACCGGTGTCGCCCGACTGGAATGGCGGCACGCTGACGGCCCCGGCCCCAGCGTCGGCACCGGGCTCGACCACTCGGGTTGGTCGGTCGACAATCTCGATGAGCTCCACGCCGCAATGCTCGCCGACGGTGCGGAGGAGTTCTGGGCGCCGAGACACTTCGGACCGGCGCAGCTCTACATCTCCTTCGTGACCGATCCCTGGGGCGCGAAGATCGAACTCCTCGAGGACGCGGCTCACCCCGGCTTCCACCACGTCCACATACTGGGTCCCGACTGCGAGGAGGACCGGGCCTGGCTGCTGGAGCACGCGCCGGGGCAGGCCGAGACCTTCAAGGGCATGCTGCTCGCCGTGAACTACGGCACGATGAGGGTCCTGTTCCGCCAGACCGACGACGAACTCGCGTCGACGGCTGGCCGCGCCATCGACCACCTGGCGTGGACCTCCCCTGACATCGGTGGCGGCCTGCACACGAGCCCGACCGGCGTGAACATCAGAGTGGACGCCGTCTGACGGGCCGCCGATGAGTCTCTGGCCGCCGCCGCGGCGGGTCGTGGAACCTGATGCGGCCCCTCCCCTGGTCGTCCCCGCGGGCGCGGCGGTTGGGCTTGAGGTAACAGCGGCTGGCGTTGCGGCGGACCAGCGCGCCCTCGCGGAGGAGTTGCAGTTCGCGGTCGCCGGTTTGCGGCGGGCCATGGCCGGCGTGGAACGGGAGTTGGTCGTTTCGGATTCCCGGAGTGGCGACTCCGGGGCAGAGGCCGTCGTCGCCTGCCGGGTCTCCGTCGAGTCCACCACGTCCGAAGACGACGCGCGAGTCGCCGTTCCCACGGACGAAAGCTACCGCCTGCGAATCGAAGGCGACGGTATCGCGATCGGGGCCGCGACACCGACCGGGCTGTTCCGAGCCGCCGCGACGCTGCGCCAGTGGCTCGCCTCGCACGGACGGCAGAGCGCGCGCGGACTCGAGGTCGCGGCGGTCGAGATCGAGGATCGGCCCGACTTCCCGATCCGCGGCGCGATGCTCGACGTGACCCGGAACCGGGTGCCCACGATGGCGTACCTGGAACGTCTGATCGACCGTCTGGCGGAGTGGAAGGTGAACCACCTCCAGCTCTACGTCGAACACACCTACGCCTACGAAGACCACGAGGACGTCTGGCGACACGCCTCCCCCTTCACCGCCGCCGAGATCCGCTCACTCGACGCCTACTGCCGCGAGCGGTTCATCGAGCTGGCGCCGAACCAGAACAGCTTCGGCCACTTCCACCGCTGGCTCGTCCATGACCGGTACCGTCCGCTGGCGGAGGTGCCCGAAGGGTTCAGCCACCCCTTCTCCGTCGACCCCGAACCGTTCAGCCTGTGCGCGACCGATCCGAGGGTCCCCGAACTCCTCAGCGGCCTCTACGACGAGTTGCTGCCGCAGTTCACGAGCCCTCGCTTCAACGTCGGCCTGGATGAGACCTTCGACCTCGGCCGCGGCCGCTCCGCCGAGGCCTGCGCCGAGCGGGGCAAGGCAGCGGTCTACCTGGACTTCCTGCGCCAGATCCACGGCCTGGTGACGGAGCGTGACAGGCAGATGCTGTTCTGGGGCGACATCATCCTCGAGCACCCGGAGGTGATCGACCAGATCCCCGAGGACGCGGTCGCCCTGTGCTGGGGCTACGAGGCTGGCCACCCGTTCGCGGACCAGTGCGGCCGGCTCGCCGCCTCCGGCCCGGAGTTCTGGGTGTGTCCGGGCACCAGCAGTTGGCACAGCTTCGGCGGCCGGCTGCACAACGCCATCGAGAATCTGGCTGCCGCGGCGACGGCGGGCTTCGATGCCGGCGCCCGCGGGCTGCTCATCACCGACTGGGGCGACTACGGGCACCTGCAGCCGCCTGCGATCGCCGAGTTGCCCCTTTCGATCGGCGCCGGCTTCGCCTGGTCCGTCGAGGCGGCACGAGAGGAATGCGGACGCGCCGCCGCCGCCGCCCTGGGAACGCGGGCGTCTCGCCCGCATCCGAATGCAGACGGCGCCGAACAACGATGGCTCGAACACGCCGTCCTCTTCGTCTACGACGGCGACGAGACGCTCGCGCGCACCGTCGTCGAACTCGGCGCCATCGACCTCGATTGCGGCGGCCCGGTCATGAACGGGACCACTCTCTTCTACCTGCTGCGCTTCATTGACCGGGACCTCACCCACCGGCGCTTCAAGCGCCTCAGCATTGCGAAGCTGCAACGGGCGTACACCCGTCTGGCCGAGATCCGCGAGCCGCTGGCAGGCGCCCACGACTACACCGGGCTGGAGTGGACCTGCCGGATCATGACGTGGTGCTGCCGCCTGGGAATCGAGCGCCTCGGCGCCGGCCGAGGCCGGAGAATCGACGGGCTCGCCTCGAACGTCCGCTCCGCCCTCGGCACGGAGATGCGTCAGATCGCCGACGAACTGCCGCCCGTCTGGCTTGCCACCAGCCGCGAAGGTGGTCTGCACGAGTCGCAGGCCCTCCTGCTGCGGGTGGCGGCCCTGTTGCAAAGTGCGGACACGCCGCCGGACGCAGACGAACGACCGTAGTCCCCACTGACCACGTCACGAAGCGCGAAGAATCGGCCACCAGGTCTTGATTGCAATGCAATCACCCCGTAAGCTCCTCTGAGGCAAACCGGAGGTCACGTGGCGAGCATCACTGTCCGCAATCTCGACGAGGGCGTAAAGAGACGGCTTCGAGTAAAGGCCGCCGACAATGGCAGGTCGATGGAAGAAGAGGTCCGGTTGATTCTGCGCGAAGCGGTTGAGCCGGAAGCCGACGAGCGGAACCTGGCGACCGCCATCCACGCCCGCTTCGCCGCCCTCGGAGGCGTGGAACTCGAACTCCCGCCGCGCGAACCGATGCGCGAGCCGCCCAAGTTCGACTGAGCATCCATGTTCGTCTTGGACACGAACGTCGTCTCCGAACTGATGCGTCCGAAACCGGAACCCTCCGTCGAGGAGTGGGTAGGGCAGCGTCCTGCCACGAGACTGTTCTTCACCGCGGTAGGCGAAGCCGAACTACGGTACGGCGTGGCGATCATGCCGAGGGGCACGCGCCGCGAGGCACTGGCTTCAGAGATCGATGGAATGCTTCGCGACGACCTCCGAGGCCGAGTACTTCCATTTGACGGCCAAGCCGCACGCGCCTATGCCGAAATCGCAGCTCGACGGCGTGCGCAGGGGCGGCCTTCCTCTCACTCGGATTGCCAGATCGCTGCGATCGCTCGCTGCCGCAACGCAGCCGTCGTTACGAGAAACGTACGGGACTTCGAAGGGATGGGGGTTGAGGTCGTAAACCCCTGGCACGAGGACCCGGCCAGGCGGCGGACCGACATGTACCACCTGCTGGCGTGACGTTCCGGAGCGTCGAGTGAAGGTCGACGATCTCGTCGACGCGTTCCGCGATCGCTTCGGAACCGAGCCCGAGGTCGTCGCACGCGCACCCGGGCGGGTCAACCTGCTCGGCGCCCACGTCGACTACAGCGAGGGCTGGGTGCTGCCGGCGGCGATTGACCGGTCGGTCTGGGTCGCGGCGCGCCGGGCACCGGGTGAACGGACGCACGTCCTGGCGACCGATTTCGGTGAGGAGGCGTCCTTCGATGCGGCCAACATCGAGCCGCCCGTCGCGGAGCGAGGCGGAGAGACGTCCTGGAGCGACTATCCCCGGGGCCTGGCCTGGGCGCTCGCGAAGCGCGGCATCGACGTGCCGCCGATCGACGCCGCGTTCGGCGGCGATCTGCCGATCGGCGCCGGCGTCAGTTCCTCGGCGGCGGTCGAGATGGCGTTCCTGCTCGCCTGGGAGCAGCTCGCCGGCTTCGAGCTCTCCGGCATCGAGCGGGCGCAGGTCGGGCGCACGGTCGAAAACGACTACGTCGACGTCCAATCCGGGATCATGGACCAGTTCGCCTCGGTACACGGCCGCCAGGGCCACGCCCTGCTGCTCGACTGCCGCTCGCTCGAGCACGAGCTGATCCCGACGCCGGACGACCTGGTCTTCCTGGTCGCCGACACCGGCGTCCGCCGCGCCCTCGCCTCCGGCACGGGGTTCAATGACCGCAAGAGCGAGTGCTTCCGCGCGGCGGACCTGCTGCGGCCCCACCTGCCAGGGCTCTCCACCCTCCGCGACCTTGAGCCGGCGGACTTCGAGCGGCTACGACACCTTCTCGAACCACCTCTCGACGGCCGCGCTCGCCACGTGATGACTGAATGCCGCCGCGTCCTGGACGGCGCCGACGCGTTGCGCAGCGGCGACCTCGACCGCCTGGGCGACCTGATGGGCCAGTCGCACAAGAGTTCCCGCAACGACTACGACGTCAGCATCGAGGAACTCGACGTGCTCGCCGAAGCTGCCGCCGGCGCCGAAGGCTGCTACGGCGCCCGTCTCACCGGCGCCGGTTTCGGTGGTTGCGTGACCGCGATCACGAGCGAAGCGGCCGCCGACCATGTGCGGGAGCGGACCTCGGCAGCCTTCGAGCGACGCTTCGGCCGCCGGCCGGAGATCCACACTTGTCGTGTCGGCGGGGGCGCGGGCGTTGTCGCCACTAGCGCCAGCGGCCAGTTCTAGCCGACTGCCCCGAAGTAACGAACGGCTTCGAGCAGGTCTTCGCCGGGCCGGCCGAGGAAGGCCGCCCTCCAGCCCACCAGATCGGGCCGCGGCCCGAACAGGACGATCGTGTCGCCCGACCGCTCCTCGCCCGGCACGAGCCCGCCGTCTTCGACCCTCAGGCCGCGCGCCATTCCCGGCTTGAGCGCGGCGGACCGCGCTCTCAGACCGGTAGCGCCGGCGGCTCGCAGGCGGCGGGCCTCCTGGCGGCAGTTCTCCCAGGTCCCGGGACCGCCGGTCAGGATGCCGAGCGGCAGTCGTGGTGTGGCGAGTTCTTCGGTTCCGATGTCGACGGCCCACAGCGTCCGCCGCACGGCCCGAAGGTCGGCAACATCGAAGATTCCCTCGGAACGGAGGAACTCCGCCCAGGCGCCGTCCGGCGTGTCGCTCAGATACTGCACCGGGCCCTCCCCCTCAGCGTGCCAGCGGCCGGCCGGCTGGGAGCTCTCGGCCCAGAGGAACGGCTTGAGCAGCGCAAGGTGGCGGAACGCGATCACGTCACCGGCGACGAATCCAGCCAGCGGGCGAGTTCCCGAACTCGGCGTGGCCCCGGATCCTCTGGCTGCCAGTCGCCCACGAGGAGTTCGGCGGCCGTAGCGCCATCGAGCAGGTAGCGCGGCCTGTCGAACCAGAGCCGGACGCCCTCGTCGGTGAAGCCGCCCGCAACGTGAAAGGTCACGAACGCCAGGAAGTGCAGCCGCGCGGCCACCCGATCCGGCATCTTGCGCGCACCCGACAGGTAGCGTCGCAGACTGACGACCGAGATGCCGAGCAACCTGGCGAGCAGATCGCGGCCCAGCATGGCAGCGAGCTTCGGGCCTTCGATCGTCGGCACCGGCGACTCCTCGAGTGCTTCCCTCAGTTGTTTGAGCCGGCGCACGAAGTGAGCGCGGTCGTGCCCCCCCTCCGGAGCCTCCCACCTCAGGCGCCTGCCGATCCCGGCACCGCGAATCCGCTCCAGCGCGTCTTTCCACACCGCGCCGTCGAGGCGAAAGACGGCGCCCCCGCCAACGATCCCCATGGCCTCGGCCTTGGTCAGGATCTCGAAACCGAGCAGCTTGGACTCCGGATCGCTGAATGGGTCGTCGTCGGTTCGGGTTTGGATTCTGGTCATGATCCGAAACGTATCCACCAGGAGTCACCCCGTCAAGAGCGCCAGCGCCGTCCGCTAACGTCCAGCTTCCCCGCCGAGGCGGTGAGCAGCACAGATGAACTCACGAGACCAGATCCGCGTCGGCGAAACAACGATCTGGTACAACATTCGCCGCAGCCGGCGGCGACGGAAGACCATCCAATTGACCGTCGACCGAGACGGCGTCCACCTCGCCGCGCCGGCGAGGACATCCGACAGGAAGATCCGCTCCATGGTCCGAGAGCGAGCGGACTGGATCGGGAAGCAACAGGCCGCGCTGCGGAGCACGCCGGAACTGCGCTTCGCCGACGGCGAAACCATCACGTTCCTCGGACGCCGAGTCCCCATGGCCTTCGAACAGGTGCAGGCCAAGGGAATCAACCTCCGATTGGACGGCTCAGGGTTCCGCGTCTCGATCCCCACCGACCTACCCGATCCGGAGCGCCACGAGAAGGTCCGGCTCGCCTTCATCGACTGGTACCGGGGCCGCGCGTCGGAACACCTGCCGGCCGTCGTGGACCGCTGGTGGCCCCAACTGGGCCGCAATGGCACACCGAGGATCCTGATTCGCAACCAGCGCCGGCGCTGGGGAAGCTGCGCGGCCGACGGAACGCTGCGCTTCAACTGGCGCGTCATGCTGCTGGACCCGTCGCTCATCGACTACATCGTCGTGCACGAGCTGGCCCATCTGACGCACATGAACCACTCGCCGGCCTTCTGGGAGTTGGTGTGCCGAACGATTCCGGACGCTCAGGACCGCCGCAAACTGCTGCGGAAAACGAGCCGGATTCTGCCCTGGTAACTGACTAGACGAAGGACTGGCTATGACCACGATCGACACCGGTACGCACGAACTGCTGTGCGACCTGGAGGACGGCGTCGCCACGGTGACGCTGAACAGGCCGGAGAAGCGCAACGCCCTCGGCGACATCCTGACGCCGGCGCTGCGTGGCATCTTGCTGGAGCTCGAAGCGGACCGGCGCTGCGGCGCGATCCTGCTCACCGGCGCGGGCAGAGCCTTCTGCGCTGGCGGCGACGTGTCGGGCATGGGGTCGAACCGTGGCAAGGGCAACGGCGACGGCGACGGCGACGAAGCTCCCCGCGAACCGCCCAGCCTCGACGAGGCCGTCCGTGACCTGATCGAGAAGCAGGAATCGCTCACCCTGCGCATGGCGGAGCTCGACAAGCCGATCGTGGCCGCTCTGCCCGGCCCGGCCGCGGGCGCAGGGCTGTCGATCGCCCTCGCCGCCGACCTGCGAATCATGGCCGACGACACCTTCGTCACCACCGCCTTCCGCCGCATCGGCCTGTCCGGCGACTACGGATCGAGCTGGTTCCTGACCCGCCTGGTCGGGCCGGCGGTCGCCAAGGAACTGCTGATGACCGGCCGGCGCATCCCGGCCGAGGAGTGCCTGCGCCTCGGGATCGTCAACCGGATCGCCCCGTTCGACGACCTGGCCGCGGAGTCGCGCGGGCTGGCGCTGGAGCTGGCGAACGGGCCCCGGGGTGCGCTGCGGTTGATGAAGCAGAACGTGAACCGGGCGGTGCTCGGCGATCTGCGCGCGTGTCTGGCCGGCGAGGCGGAGGGCATGGTTGCGTCTGTGCGGACCGCGGACCACAAGGAGGCGGTGCGGGCGTTCATGGAGAAAAGGGCGCCGCGGTTCGAGCGTTGACTCAGTCTCCCTCGACGACGCCAGCCCGGATCCCGCGCCCCGGCATAGGTCCTTCGACCAGTTCGCCGTCCCTGACCACGAACACCCCGTCGACGAGCACGTGGGGAATCCCCGCCGAGGGCACGGCCGGCTCGGCGAAGGTGGCCCGGTCGGCCACGGTCTCGGGATCGAAGACGGTGATGTCCGCGTCCGCGCCGACGGCCACCCTCCCCTTCTTGCGCATCGCGGGCGCCACCGCTTCGAGCCGCCGGGCCGGCGCCAGGGTCATCTTGCGGATCGCCTCCATCAGGCTGAGCCGTCTCTGGTCCCTTACGTACCGTCCCAGCACGCGCGCGAAGGTTCCGGCGCCGCGGGGATGGGCCCGGCCGTCGATGTAGCCCACACCGTCGCTCGCGATCATCACCTCGGGGTGCGCGATCGCATCGCCGAGTTCCTGCTCCGGAATGATGTGCGCGATGACGATCGCGGGCGCCGTGTCCGGTGTCCCTATTCGCCGGTGCATGAAGCCCGCCTCGTCCAACCGTTCGCCGGTGGCGACCCACTCGATGTCGCGGTAGTCGGCGCCCAGGCGCTCGCGCCAGCCCAGGTCGAAGATCGCGGAGCGAATGTCCGTTGACGCGGCGGTGTACGGGTAGACCTCCGTCGTCACGTCGATTCCGGCAGCGGCGGCGTTGCTGATCATGTCGATGACCACGGGCATCTGCCCGAGGCCCGTCGAGCCGATGTGGACGATGTGAATCGAGCCGCCGGAACCCGCGGCGTCGGCGATCATCTCCTGGACGGCGGAGATTGCGCTCTCCGGCGCCTTCATTCCCGCATAGCGGATATGCGCGAAGACGGTGACGCCGGCTTCCGCCGCGGTCTGGAACATCCGGTAGATCTCGGTGCGCGAGGCGCCAGGCTGATACTGCAGCGGCAGACCGACGCCGAGGGCGCCGTCGGCGAGCCCCTCCCGCAGCGTCTCCTGGATCGCTTCGACCTGCTCCGGGCTCGCCTCGTCGTTTCGCGCGGCCTGCTCGTCTTCGCCGAAGGCCAGCACCCGCGCCGCCCCGTACGCCGTTGTGGCGCCGAAGTGGATGCGCCAGGAGCCCTCGCGCTCCTCGTACCACTCGTCGACCGGGAAGGCCCCGCCTTCGAGCTCGAAGGCCGCCGTTACGCCGTCGCGCACCTGCAGGTCGCGGCTGAACGGATCGTGGCCGTGGGCGTGCAGATCGATGAACCCGGGCGCCACGACCAGGTCCGAGACATCGATCACTTCCGAACCACTCAAGGGCTCAGCCGAGATCGCCGCGATCGCAGCGCCGCTGACGCCGACATCCATCACCGCATCCAGGCCCGACTCCGGATCCATGACCCGGCCGCCGCGAAGCACGACCTCGTACAGAACCGGCTCGGGCGCGCAAGCGCTCAGCAGGAGGACCGCGATCGGAAGTGCCAGAACTGCCGAACGCCCGGTTCGCTGCTCAAACCGCATCGAGCACCCCCTCCATCGCGGCCTCGGCAGGAGGCTCGGGCGGCTTCACACCGTGGACCGCGAGCTGAGACCGGAAGTCGTTAAGGATCGCGTAGAGCGACGGCACGAGCACCAGCGTGATCGCCGTCGCGAACAGGACGCCAAAGGCCAGCGAGACGGCCATGGGCACCAGGAACTGAGCCTGGAAACTCCGCTCGAGGAGCAGCGGCAGCAGGCCGACGAAGGTGGTGAGAGACGTCAGAACGATGGGCCGGAAGCGGGCCGCGCCGGCATCGCGGATCGCGTCGTAGACCTTCATGCCGCTCGCCAGCCGCCGGTTGATGAAGTCGACCATGACCAGCGAGTCGTTGACGACCACACCGGTCAGGGCGATCAAGCCGAGCAGCGAGAGCATGGTCAGGTTGAGCCCGACGACCCGGTGCCCGATCACGGCGCCGATCAGGCCGAACGGGATCGCACTCATCACGATCATCGGCTGCAGGTAGGAACGGAACGGAATCGCCAGCAGCGCGTAGATGACGATCAGCGCCACCCCCAGCGCCTCGAACAGCCCTTCGAAGGTCTGACGCTGCTCCTCCTGTTCGCCCGCGAACGAGGAGTTGATCCCGGGGTAGTCGGCCAGGAGCTCGGGCAGCACGTTGGCCTGGAGGTCGCCGACGACTTCGTTCGCCGTCACGACGCCCGGATCGACGTCCGCCGTGATGTTGAGCACCCGCCGCCGGTCGATGCGCCTTATGGTCGCGAAACCGCGGCCGAAGTCGGCACGGCCCGCCAGGGAGAACGGGATCTCGGCGCCGTTCGGCGTGCGGATCCGCATGTCCTCGAGCGAAGCCAGGGTTTCTCGTTCCTCCAGCGGATAGCGCACCATGACCCGCACGTCGTCGCGCCCGCGCTGGATGCGCTGTGCCTCGGCGCCGTAGAAGCCCTGTCGCACCTGACGGCCGAGCGCCTCGAGGTTCAGGCCCAGGGACTCGGCCCGCGGATCGAGTTCCAACCGGATTTCCCGCTTGCCGGCCCGGAAAGAATCCGAGATGTCGAACACGCCGGGGTAGTCGGCGAGGCGAGTCTTGATCTGCTCCCCCGCCGCCCTGAGCTGGTCGAGATTCGTACCCGTGAGCTGCACATCGACCGCCGCGCCGAAGCTGACCAGACTCGCGGTGTACTCGACCCCGACCGCGTCGGGCACGGCGCCCACCTTCTCGCGCCACCGCCGGACAACCTCGGTGGCCCGAACGGTCCGCTCCCGGGACGACATGAGTTCGACGTTCACCTCGCCCTGATGCGGCGCCGCGACCGCCACCTGAAAGCTGGCGGTCGGGCCGCTCTGCTGTTGCAGCGCCGCGTAGGGCTGCGAGCCGACCGTAGCCATCACGTGGCGGAACACGTCGCCGTGACCCTCGCGCCGCAGTTCCTCCTCGAGCTCGAAGGCCGCCGCCTCGATGCGCCCGACCGCCGCGAGAGTCGCCTCCGCCGGCGTCCCCTGCGGCATCGTCAGCAGCACAACCGCGTTGTCCGCCTCCACGTCAGGAAAGAACTCGAACTTCATGCGACCGGAGAAGATGTACCCGGCTGTGATCAGGAACACCGCCACCGCGATGGCCACGGTCGCGTACCGATACTCGAGGGCCCGCCCAATCAGGGGCCGGTAGGCGCGTTCGATCGCCCACTTCATCCGACCGGCGAAGAAGCCCTGGAAGCGGTACCAACCCCGGGGTATGCCATGCCGCTCGCGGTCTTCGCGCCGGTGCGACAGGTGCGACAGGTGGTGCGGCAGCACCAACATGGACTCGATCAACGAGAACGCCAGACAACCGATGACGACCATGGGAATCGTCCGCGCGATGGCTGCCGAGGGGCCTTCCATCGAGTAGATCAGCGGCGAGAAGGCGGCCACGGTGGTGAGGATCGAGAACGTGACCGGCGTCGCCACCTGGCGCGCGCCGTCGACCGCCGCGCGCAGGCCCGGCTTGCCCATCTCGAAGTGGCGGTAGATGTTCTCGCCCACCACGATCGCGTCGTCGACCACGATCCCGAGCACCAGGATGAAGGCGAACAGCGACATCACGTTGATCGTTACGTCGACGTACGGCAGCACGGCGAGTGCGCCCATGAACGAGACACCGATGCCCACCGAGACCCACAGCGCCAGCCGGAGCTTCAGAAACAGGGCCAGCACCAGAAACACCAGCAGCAGGCCCAACCGTCCGCTCTCGAGCAGAACCCGCAACCGGTCCTGCAGCGGCACCGAATCGTCGAGCCAGGTCGTCATCTGCAGGCCCGGCGGCAGGGTCGTCGACCTCTCCGCCACGAAGTCCCTGACCTGGCGGGAAATGCGCAGGGCGCTCTGGTCGCCGACCCGGTAGATCTGGACCAGGGCCACGGGCTGACCGTCGAAGCGCGACGTCACGTCCGTCTCGGCAAAGCCATCCGTCACCCGCGCGATGTCGCCCAGGACGAGTCGACTGCCGTCGGGCCGCGCCCGCAGCACGATGCCCCCGTACTCGGCGCCCCGGTAGGCCTGCCCCATGGTGCGCAGGAGGATCTCGCCCTCGCGCGCTCTGACCGCGCCGCCCGGAAGATCGAGCGATGACCGCCGGACCGCCAGCACGACCTCGTCGAAGGTCAGACCGTACTGCCGGAGCGTGTCCTCGGAGACCTCGATCGAGATCTCGTAGGGCCGCACCGCGTCGAGCTCCACCTGGGTGATGTCGGGGAGTTCCGACAGGCCCTCGCGTACCTGCTCCGCGAACGCCTTGAGAGCCCGCTCCTCGACATCGCCGTAGACCGCCACCGTGATCACGCGGCGACGGATGAGCGCCTCCTGGATGATCGGCTTCTCGGTCTCTTCGGGAAAGGTCGTGATTGCGTCGATCCGCGACTTGACCTGGTCCAGCACCTCGCGGGTGTCGGCGTCGCCTTCCAGTTCGATGACCACGGTGGCGACTCCTTCTGCCGCCGTTGACCGGACGGTGTCCACGCCCTCCAGGTCCTGCACCGCCTCCTCGACGCGCAGGCAGACGCCCTGCTCGACCTCTTCCGGCGCGGCGCCCAGGTAGGGCACGGTCACCGTGATGCTCTGCGTCGCCAGACTGGGGAAGACCTCGATCGGCATCCCGATCATGGCGAGCAGACCCCACACCACGATGAAGACCATCAACAGGTTCGCCGCCACGCCGTTGCGGGCGAACCAACCGATCACTCCGCTCATGGCGCGCCCCCGCGGAGGCGCAGACGCAGGCCCGCAGGATCCGCGATCGGCGCCACGTCGCCCGCGGCGGCGCCGTCGATGACCACGCGGGTGACCGGGTCCGCGCCGCCGCGGAACTGGCCGACACGGACCGAGCGCGCAGGCGGGCCGCCGGTAGCACGTCCGGCGCCGCCCCGGTCCACGGCGACCAGGGTGTTCGAAACCCGCATCACGCAACCCGAAAGGTCGACCACGTAGCGCGGGGGATCGTCCAGCCAGAACGTGCGGTAGACGGGTTCTCCGCCGGCGCGGAGCAGCACGTCGACGAACCCGGCGCCGCGCTCCAGCTCGACGCCGGTGAGGGCGCACTGCCCGGTCTTCGGCTCGTCGTCGGCCGCGCGTGCAGCCGGGGCAACCGGGGTTGCGGGTGTCGGCGCCACGGCGACGGTCGCCGACGAAGCGGCCGGGAGCGGCGAAGCGGCCGCGGGCAGCGGCGCCGGCGTTGTCACGGGCGCGGGCGCCAACTCCGGCGTCACCAGCATGCCGTCCACAGCCGTATCGAGAATCGTCAAACTGATCCGATCGCCGCCCACCAGGCCGTCGGAGACGATCGCGACATCCGGGTCCAAGCGCAGAATCCCGACCTGGCGCAGGGCCAGCCGGCCGTCCTCTACCAGCCACAGCCGGTCCGCTCCGACCAGCGCCCCGCGCGGCACCTCGAACACCGAGTCGACCGAACGCCCGACCACATCCGCGTCCACGAACAGGCCCACCGACAGCGGCGGGCGCGCTCCTACCGCCCGGTACGGGTCCTCCACCCGGGCGATCAGGTTCACCATGCGCGTCGCGGGATCGATCTCGCCACCGACGCGGACGATCCGGGCCTCCCATTCGTGCCGCGCACCGGCGAACTGGGCCCGCAACAGGACGCGCGGCCCGGCGCCCCCAAGTTCCGTGCCCAGCGGCAGGTCGAGGAAGGCGAGTTCCGAGTCGGGTACCGGCAGGGTGACCTCGGCCGCGTCAACGGAGTAGATCGTCGCTGTGGGCACGCCGCGGTTGACGAACTCGCCGCGGTCGACCCGCTTGGCGCGCAGCCGGCCGGCGAACGGCGCCCGGATCGCCGTTCGCGAAAGATCCAGTTCGGCGCGGGCCTGGTTCGCCAGCGCGGCCTCCACGCGCGCCCTGGCCTCGTCCAGTTGAGGCTCGCGGAGCACCAGGGGCCCCGGCTCGCCAAGCTCCCCCAAGTCCTCCCACTCCTCCCGCGCGACCTCGGCCTCCGCCTCCTCCCGCGTCAGCGCGACCCCGGCCTGCGCCACCGACGCCCGGGCGCTGGCGACCGTCAGCTCGTAATCGCGGCGGTCCAGCCGCAGCAACACGTCGCCCGCGTCGAAGAAGCCGCCGACCTCGAAGCTCTCCGCAACCCACACGATGTTCCCGGCGACCTCCGAGACCAGATCGGCCTCGGTCACGGGGACCACCGATCCCTGGGAGCGCACCCTGAGTTCGAGCGAGGCCGGCTGCACGGTCAGGACCCGGACCGGAGGCGGCACGATCTGACGCGGCGCGGTCTCCACCACCGGCCGCGACACGACCAGGCCCACGACGACCACCACGGCAAGCACCACGATCGCGATGGGCAGGATCCACTTCAGCACGTTCAGTCTCCGCCGCCGGCGACCGGGGCGCCCGGGCCATCATGGACGCCGCCACCCAACGCCAGGATCAGATCCGTCCGCGATTCGAGTTGCTGCCGGCGGGCGGCGAGCAACTGGCTCTCCGACTGAAACGACGTCCGTTGACTGTCGAGCACCTGCAGGTAGCCGACCAGTCCCTGCCGGTAGCGGCCCTCGGCCAGGCGTTCCGCCTCCCGACTCTCGCTAGCCGCCCGCTCCAGCGCCCCGGTCCGCTCCGCCAGCAACCGTTCCGCCACGAGACCCGATTCCACTTCGGCGAAGGCCGCAAGCGCCGTCTGCAACCAGTTCGACTCCGCCGCGTCCAGCCCGGCCGTCACCAGGTCCAGCCCGGCGCTGAGGCGACCGCCTGAAAGCAGCGGCTGCAGCAGGCCGGCGGCGAGGCTCCAGACCGAGAAGTCGCCATCCAGCAGGTCGCCCAACGAACCGCTCGACGTACCAGAAGACCCGTTCAGTTTGAAGGTTGGGTAGAGGGAACGGCGGGCGGCGCGCATCCGCTCCGACGACGCGATCGCGCGGTACTCCGCCGCCCGCAGGTCCGGACGGCGCGCGAGCAGGTCCGCCGGCACGCCGGTCTCTGGCAGCGGCGGCAGATCGGGAAGGCCCGCGGCCGCCTCGATCTCGCCGGCCGGATAGCGGCCCAGCAGAACCTCCATCTGCCGGCGTAGCCCGTCGAGCGTCCGCTTCTGCGCCGCCAGCGAGGCCTCGACGCTCGCGATCTGCGTCCGGGCCTGCCGCACTTCGAGCGCGGTCGCCACACCCCGCCGGTAACGCGCCTCGACCCGGTCCCGGGTGCGCTCACGGCTCGCCAGGGTGCGCTCGGCAAGCCCCACCTGCTGCACCGCCTCGACGACGCCGAAGTACACCTTCGCGAGCTGGCCGGCGATCGACAGGCGCGCCCCGGCGAAGTCGGCTTCGCCCGCCGCCGCCTCGGCCAGCGAGGCTGCCGTGAAGGCACGGAGCCGCCCCCACAGGTCGACTTCCCAGCGAACGTTCAGCGCCAGGCCGTAGCTGGTGAAGGCGAAGCTGCGCACGCCGCCGGGCTCGAAGCCCGGAATCGGGATCGGAATCGCCTCGGTCAGCCCGCTCTGGGCGGTGTTCTGCTTGCGCCGGCCGGGGTCGAGTGCAGCCTCCAACTCCGGGTTCCGCGCCGCCCCGTCGATCCGGGCCTGGGCATAGGCCGTCTCCACATTCGCGGCCGCAGCGCGCAGGCTCGCGTTGTGCTCCAAACCCTCGACGATCAACTGCGACAGCAGCGGATCGCCGAAGTCGCTCCACCAGTCCGGCGCCACCTGCGACGATCCGGCCGGCGCCTCTGCCGCGCCCGCTGCATCGCCGTACCCGGCAGCCACGGGCGCTTCCAGAACCGGCGGCCCCGTGCCCACGGCGCTGCAGCCGAGCCAGAGGATCGGGGCGGCTACCAGCGGCAGCGACCAGCGCATCCCGCCCTGGACGCCGCCATGAAGGGGAACCATCATCGGTTGGTTGTGGGTACGGACAATCGACCCGGGAGTTCGACGCCGAGCCGAGACTACTAGGGCCGCCGCGGGCCCGGAATCAGCTAGCGTCCTCGCGATGAGTCCTGAGGATCGCGCCGGCAGCCCGCCTTCCGGACCTCACCGCGTCGACCGGCAACTCAAGCTCGCCCTGATCGATGCCGCGGTACGCGACAACGAGGCCGAGCTTGGCCGGCAAGGCCCCGACCCTGCCGGGAACCAACGCCCGAGACGCCGCCGGCGACGCCGTGTCTCGCCCTGGAGCCTGCTCCTGCTGGCGCCGATCGCCGCCGCCGCCGGACTCGGCTACCTGGAACTGAACCGTCCGGAAGCGGACATCCAACCCGATCCGCCCGTCGAGGCCGCGCCGCCGGAGTCCGAAGTCCATTTCACCGAGCCGCCGGAACCCCTCGACCTCAGCGTCTTCCCGCTGCCGGTCAAGAGAATCGTGCTCGATCCGGGTCATGGTGGCGCCGCCTCCGGTACGGTGGCCGAAGGATTGACCGAGAAGGACCTCGCGCTCGACATCGCCGGTCGAGTGCGCGGGCTGCTGTCCGACCGGTACCGGGTCGCAATGACCCGCGAAGCGGACATCGATGTCGAACTCGATCGTCGTTCCGCCATCGCCAACCGGGCCGGGGCCGATCTGTTCGTCTCGATTCACGTGAACTGGCTGACGCGGAACCAGACCTGCGGCGTCGAGACCTACTACCTCGGCCCCACCGACGACCCCGAGCTGACCGCACTCGCCGAACGGGAGAATGCCGAGGCGCACAGCTACTCCCTGGCCGACCTGCGCCGCCTCCTCGACGGCGTCTACGCACAGGCCATGCAGGACGAAAGCCGCACTCTCGCCAACACGGTTCAGGACGCCCTGTTCGAACAACTGCGAACATCGAATCCGGGCCTGCGGAATCGCGGCGTGAAATCGGCGCCGTTCCTGGTCCTGATCGACGCCGAGATGCCCGCGATCCTGGCCGAGGTGTCCTGCCTCTCGGACGCCGACGAGATCGACCGGCTGCGAGAGAACGACTACCTCCAGTCGATCGCCGAAGCCCTCGATGCGGGCATCCGGAGCTACGCCGACTCGCTTCTCTTGTCGGCCGAGCCGGCGGCGGAAGTTCCGGCGCTAAGCTCCGCGACTTTGGAGGCTACGCAGGAGCAGTGAACAGCACCAAGTTCAGCGAAGGAGTCCTCAAGGTCGGCATCGACCTGGGGACCTCGCGGAGTTCGATCTCGGCCGCGAACGGCCAGCGCCACATGGTGCAGAGCTACGTCGGCTGGCCCCGGGACATGGTGGCGAGGAAGGTGCTCGGGCGCGACGTGCTGGTCGGCGCCGAAGCACTGGAGCACCGCCCCATGCTCAATCTGCGCCGGCCTCTGGAGCGGGGTCTGATCAAGGAGGGATCGGTCCAGGACGAGGAAGCCGTGCGCGAACTGGTTCGCCGGCTGCTGGAACTGGCGGCGCCCGCCGGGGCGGGGCCGGCGCCCGCGATCCACGCCGTCGTCGGCGTTCCCGCCGAGACGCTCAGGGTCAACCGCCAGAACCTGCGGCGCATCCTGACCGGCCAGATCGCCAACGCGATGATCGTCTCCGAACCGTTCGCCGTCGCCTACGGACTGGATGCCCTGCTTCACACGATGGTCATCGACGTCGGCGCCGGTACAACCGACTTCTGCGTCCTGATGGGCCGCTTCCCGACCGAGGACGATCAGCGCACCCTGGGCGCCGCAGGTGACGCCGTGGACCGTCACCTGCACGGCCTGATCGAAGAGCTCTACCCCGACGCCTCGGTGTCCATCCACATGGTGCGCGCCTGGAAGGAACGGCACTCCTTCGTCGGCGAGAGCGCCCCGGTGGTGGTCGACGTGCCGGTGCGCGGCAAGCCGACCCGGATCGACATCACCGAGCCCATGCGGCGCGCCTGCGAGAGCCTGCTGGAGCCCCTGCGCGAGACGATGCTGGACCTGATCGCGAGGGTCGAACCCGAGTACCAGAGCCGGATCCGCAACAACGTGATCCTCACGGGCGGCTCCGGACTGATCCGGGGCCTCGGCGCCGAGCTGCAGCAGACCCTCGGCGAACTCGGCGGCGGCCACGTGCGCGTGGTCAAGGACCCTGTCTTCGTCGGCTCCGACGGCGGCCTGAGCCTGGCCAGGGATGCCGACGACGAGTACTGGAAGCGCCTCGCGGGCTAGCGACGGTCTCGCCCGGCCGCGCCGTCCGCCCTGTGGCCCGGGGGCCCCGGCAGCAGAGCCGCCAGTTCGGCCAGGTCGGCGACCTTCGGGCAGTCGACCTCCGGCCAATCGTCCCATGGGTCGAGAAGAACCGCGTGAACTCGGGCTGCGCGCGCACCGACGACATCCGCCGAGTAGAGATCCCCGACATGGACGGTGCGCGCCGGATCGGCGCCGATCGTCTCGAGGGCGACTTCGAAGATGCGTGGATCCGGCTTCTCGAAGCCGACCACTGAGGAGTCGACCAGCCCATCGAAGAGATGGGCGAAACCGATCCGCGACACGGTCCGCTGCATGGTGCCGTCCGAGTTGCTGACCACGCCCATGCGATAGCCGAGCGAACGGATTCGCTCCAGTGCTTCCCGTCGGCCGGGAAGCCGCCGGCTCCAGAGCAGGTCGTTCCGACCGGGCGAGAAGAGGCGATCCGCCAGTGAGCTGGCCACCGACCCGAGCTCGACGCCGCAACGGCAGGAAGGCGGCAGGCGACTCAGTATCTCCTCCAGATAGAGACGGAAGGCGGAGCCGCCTTCGGTAGATCTCCCCTCGGCAAGGGCCGCCGAAATCGCCGGCCGGGCCGCCGCCTCGGCGCGCTCCAGGTGGGGCCCGGAGCAATCGAGCCCCAGGTCCGCCGCAACCTCGGCGACGCGGTCGAAATCCATCGACAGGAAGGTGTTGCCCGCGTCGAAGAAGATCGTGTCGAGTTCCCCCCAGGGTACGGCGCATGGTTGTTTCACGCGCCGATTCTGTCAGCACCCGTGCACGACTCCACACGCTCCCAAGAGCACAGGCAGATCGATCGAGCGCCGGCAGGTTGTCGGCCCAGAGCGGCCAAAAGCGGGCATTGTTCACGAAGTCGGCATCTAAGGATCGAAAATATTCGCTCCATTTTCGCAAAGAATGCCTAGTCTTCTCGCCCACGTGCCGTGCGCTGACGCTCGTCCACTACCTCACAACGCGGCAGCAGAAAAGATCGACCTCTGACTCAGGCCCCGGGAGTGAGGACGGCTACGCCGGCATCGGCGTTACGTCGCTTGTCAGCGAGCTTTTTCGTCGCTGACCCCCTCTCCGGACGATCCGGATGGTCGCCAGGGAGACCGGCGATCCGCCGCGCTTGGACGAGGCTTCCCGATGCGGCTTCTCCAGCCGGCTGGCTCGCAGTTTCGCTGGCAGTCCTGCTCGTCGGGCTGCTCACGAGTCCCGCGCCGGCGTGGGCACAGACCGACATCTTCGATCCGGACGCCGACTATCGGATCCTGACCTTCTACGGCGCCGCTACCGACATCGTGCTGGCCGACTACCTGGCCGACGGTGTGAGCGGCGTCACGTTCTCCCTGGAATCCTGCAGCGCCTCGCGAAGCAACTACTACCAGGCGGCCGCGGTCACGAGCGGCAAACTGACATTGACCTCAAACTCGCTGGGGCACGTACACGGACCGAACACGGAATCCGAAACCGTTTGCACCGTGACAGGCGCCCTCGGCGCGGACTCCGAGAGTCAGGAGTTCGAGCTGTACACGGTTTCCGACCGGACACCGAGCGCTCTGGCAGCACTCGGCCTCGAGCAGGCGCGCGCGACTGAAGTGGACATACGCATCACGACATTGGTGAATTCCGGCTACGTCCGCCTTGGGTGGAGGAAGGCCGGCGCCCAGCCGAAGTTCAGGGTCGTGTCGGGCGTCACGAGCGGATCCGTACTGACCATTCCGTCTCTCGAAGTGGGCGCCGAGTATGAGATCCGGGGATACCAGTTGACCGGCCAAAGCTTCGACCTGTACCGGGCCGGCAACAGCGGCGCCGACCTGAAGTTGATTCCCGAGGGGCAGCACGCCGCCAAGTGGCGAAGCAACCTCTCAAGCGACGGCCTCAGCAAGCCGAAGATCCTCGACGTCGAAACGGAAACGATCCGCCTGAGCATCGGGGACGCGACCGTGACGGAGGCTGCGAACGCCGGGGCCGTCTTCACGGTCACCCTCAGCGCGCCGAGCAGTGGCGCCGTGACCGTGGAATATGCAACCGAGGACCGTACCGCCGAAGCCACGTCGGACTACACCGCCACCTCCGGCACGCTCAGCATCCCAGCCGGCGCCGAAACCGGAACGATCCGCGTGCCGGTGCTCGACGACGACGTCGACGAGCCCGACGAGACGTTCCACGTCATTCTCTCGAGCCCCACGAACGCGAGCATCGACGACGGCGAGGGCGAAGGCACGATCGACGACGACGAGGCCGTACCCTCGCTCACCATCGACGACGTCAGGATCGTCGAGGCGCTCGGCGCCGAGGCCGTATTCACGGTCAGGCTCAGCGGACAGTCCAGCCGCGTTGTCGAGGTGGACTACTCGACCTCCGACGGAGACGCGAAGGCAGCCTTGGACTACTCCGCGACCAGCGACGTCCTCACCATTCCCGCCGGCTTCACCACGGGCTCGATCCGGGTACCCGTCCTGGACGACGAGATCGACGAGCTCGACGAGAACTTCAAGGTCACGCTGGACAGTCCCGCGAACGCAACGATCGCCGACGAAGAAGGCGAGGCCGTCATCGCCGACGACGAGGCGACCCCCGCGCTGCGCATCGGAGACGCCGCGGTGACCGAGGCGCTCGGCGCCGAGGCCGTGTTCACGGTCACGCTCAGCGCGAAGAGCAGCCGGGACGTCACCGTCGACTACCAGACCTCGAACGGCGCCGCCGAAGCCGGTCAGGACTACACCGCGACCAGCGGCGTCCTCACCATTCCCGCCGGCGACAGGACGGGCTCGATCCGGGTGCCGGTGCTCGACGACGACCTCGACGAGCCCGACGAGGACTTCAACGTCGTCCTGACCAACCCGGCCAACGCCACCCTCGCGGACGACCGGGGCGTCGGGACGATCACCGAAGACGACCTCCCGCCGACAGTCGGCATCGGGGACGCAACGGTGACGGAGGCTCTAGACGCCGAGGCCGTATTCACGGTCACCCTCAGCGGGCCGAGCGGTCGTGTCGTGACCGTGGAGTATGCAACCGAGGACCGTACCGCCGAAGCCACGTCGGACTACACCGCCACCTCCGGCACGCTCCGCATCCCAGCCGGCGCCGAAACCGGAACGATCCGGGTGCCGGTGCTCGACGACGACGTCGACGAGCTCGACGAGACGTTCCACGTCATCCTCTCCAGTTCCACGAACGCGAGCATCGACGACGGCGAGGGCGAAGGCACGATCGTCGACGACGAGTCCGTACCCTCGCTGACCATCGGCGACGTCAGGGTCGTAGAGTCCAGCCGCGTTGTCGCGGTGAACTACGCGACCGGCGCCGAGGCGTCGGTATTCACGGTCACCACGCTCAGCGGACCGTCCAGCCGCGTTGTCGCGGTCCCGCGAACGCAACTACGCGACCATCGCCCGACGGAGACGCGAAGGCAGCCTCGGACTACACCGCGACCAGCGGCGTCCTCGACATTCCCGCCGGCAACAGGATGGGCACGATCCGGGTGCCAGTGCTCGACGACGACATCGACGAGCCTGACGAGGGCTTCAACGTCGTCCTGACCAACCCGGCCAACGCCGTCCTCGCGGACGACCGGGGCGTCGGGACGATCACCCGGAGCGAACCGGGAACACCGCCGGGTCCGATCAGCAGGCCCCCGACGCTGAACATCGGCGACGCGGCAGTCGTCGAAGGGCCGGGCGCGACCGCCGAGTTCACCGTAACGCTCAGCGCGGCGGCCACGGACGCCGTCACCGTCGACTACGCGACCTCCGACGGCACGGCCCGGGCCGGCCTGGACTACACCTCCTCGAGCGGCGCCCTGACCATCCCCGCCGGCGAGACCTCCGGCACGATCCGCGTGTCCGTACTCGACGACACGATCGACGAACCCGACGAAACCTTCACCGTGACCCTCGCCAGCGCGGCAAATGCGACGATCGAGGACGGCGACGGCGCGGGCACGATCACCGACGACGGCACAGGGACGATCACCGACGACGACGAACCGCCCACACTCACGATCGACGACGCGACCGTGACCGAGGGGCCGGGCGCGGTCGCCGAGTTCACCGTAACGCTCAGCGCGGCGGCCACGGACGCCGTCACCGTTGACTACGCCACCTCCGACGGCACGGCCCGGGCCGGCCTGGACTACACCTCTTCGAGCGGCGCCCTGACCATCCCCGCCGGCGAGACCTCCGGCACGATCCGCGTGTCCGTACTCGACGACACGATCGACGAACCCGACGAAACCTTCACCGTGGCCCTCGCCAGCGCGGCAAATGCGACGATCGAGGACGGCGACGGCGCGGGCACGATCACCGACGACGACGAACCGCCCACGCTCACGATCGACGACGCGACCGTGACCGAGGGGCCGGGCGCGGTCGCCGAGTTCACCGTAACGCTCAGCGCGGCGGCCACGGACGCCGTCACCGTTGACTACGCCACCTCCGACGGTACGGCGCGGGCCGACCTGGACTACGCCGCCTCCAGCGGCACACTGGCCATCCCCGCCGGCGAGACCTCCGGCACGATCCGCGTGTCCGTACTCGACGACACGATCGACGAACCCGACGAAACCTTCACCGTGACCCTCGCCAGCGCGGCAAACGCGACGATCGAGGACGGCGACGGCACGGGCACGATCACCGACGACGACAAACCGCCCGCACTCACGATCGACGACGTGACCGTGACCGAAGGGCCGGGCGTGGTCGCCGAGTTCACCGTAACGCTCAGCACGGCAAGCGGCAAGACCATCACGGTCGAATACGCGACCGCGGACCGTACGGCCCTGGCTCAACTCGACTACAACGCCTCCCGCGGCACGCTGATCCTCCCCGCCGGGAGGACGACCGGCACGGTGCGGGCGCCCGTGCGTGACGACGCGCTCGATGAGTTCGACGAGACCTTCGCCGTCACGTTGCACAAACCGGCGAACGCAACGCTGAAGGACGCGGAAGGGCTCGGAACGATCATCGACGATGACGATCCCGCCGTCACCGTGTCCTACGGAGCCACGCGCTTCCCGGTCAGGGAGGGCGGCGAGGTCGTCGTCGACGTCGTCTTGAGCGCGAGCCCGGAACGGCGGATCGTTGTGCCGCTCACGCAACTTCGAGCAGGAGGCGCTGCCGTCGCGGACTATGCCGGGATTCCAGCAACCGTCTCGTTCGGGCCGTCCGAGACCCGAACGACCTTTACCGTCGTGGCGCTGGAGGACACGGAGTACGAAGGCGAGGAGGAAGTCCTCCTGGGCTTCGGTTCTCTGCCGAAACGCGTGTCCGCCGCCGACCCTGAGACGGCCGTTCTCGTCATCGCCGACGTGTACGTTCCCGACCGGGAGAAGGACGACTGGCTCGATCCCTTCGGCCGCACCGTGGCCGGCCATGTGCTGGAGGCGCTCGAAGACCGCATGCGCTGCGCTCCGGACCGCAGGCCGGAAAAGACGCCGGCCGGTGAGACGGCATCGGCCAGCCAGCCGGAGGCGGCCCGCCCCGGCCAATGGCGCTGCAAGCCGCCGTACCGCCCCGGAGCGTCGGCGACGGCGCCCAGCGACCGCGTCGGCAACTCCTTCGGCCGCGAGAAAGGCGAACTCCTTGGGGGAAGTTCGTTCGACGCCCGCACGGAGACTGGAGACGGCGGACGGCTCAGCGTCTGGGGCCGCGGGGCGTTCTCCCGGTTCGACCGTCACAGGGGCGAACTCGCCTTGAGCGGCGACGTCACGACGGCGACCCTGGGAACGGACTACTCCGGCGACCGGTGGTTGGCAGGCGCCGCCCTTTCCCATAGCAGGGGCGAAGGAATCGTCTCGCAAGGGAAGTTCGAAGCCGAAGCCCGGTCCGACCTGAGCGGCCTCTACCCGTACGTCCGCTACGGCGTCCGCGAAGACCTGTCGATCTGGGGCGTGGCCGGCCACGGCCGCGGAACCCTGACGCTTTCGTGGCAGGATGCCGAACCGGTCGACTACCGGATCGCCACGGTGATGGGCGCTGCCGGCATGAACAGCGAACTGAGGTCGGCAACCGAAGAGAACGACTTCGCCCTGACGCTCAAGGCGGACGCTCTCTTCCTGCGGACCTTCTCCGAACGGCTTCCGGACGGCGAAACCTCGGAAACCGACGCCACCCGGTTTCGCCTGGCACTGGAAGGATCGTGGGACTTCACCACGGAAGACGAGAAGTGGTTCTCTCCCTTCCTCGAAGCCGGCCTCCGCCACGATGAAGGCCACGTCGAAACCGGTCTCGGCCTGGAGGTCGGCGGCGGCTTCCGCCACGCCCATCCGGGACTCAACCTGACGACAGAGCTGGGGGCGCGAGGCCTGTTCACCGACGAGAGCGGCGCCTTCGAGGAGTGGGGAGTGTGGGGATCGTTCCGCTACGACCCCGACCCCTCGTCGCAGAACGGTCCCTCCCTCGAAGTGTCTCCTTCGTGGGGCGCCGCGAACGCCGGCGGGGTGCACGCTCTCTGGCAGCAAGACACGATGGCAGGCCATGCCGCCAGAGGTTTCGATTCGCATCGCGGGCGCCTCGAAACCGAACTGGCGTACGGCCTGCCGGTCTTCGGCCGCTCGGGCACGGGAACGCCGCTGATCGGGATGTCCACCTCGGACGGGCCGACGGACTACCGCGTCGGCTACCGGCTCACGATCGGTTCGACACTCGAGGTCTCAGTCGAGGCCGCACTGAGAAGAAACCTCCGCTTCAACACGCCTTCGACGTTCGGAGTCCTCGTGCACGGCGCCCTGTGGTGGTGAAGTCGCATGCGACCGGCCGGCATCGTCTATTCTCAGGTGGCAGCACCAGGGACAACGAGCGTCGGCCCAGCCGCCGGCGGTGGGGGGACGACAATGCGAGCAATGACTGCCAGGCGTTCGGCGCCGCTCGCCGCAGCGGCCGCTCTCCTGTTCGGCGCCGCGGTCGCCGGTCAGGATGAGTCCGAGGGACTGGAACGGCTCGGCGCCGACCTGTTCGCCGAGTTCCTGTTCAACAACCAGGGCACGGATTACGCGATCGCCTGCTCGGTCTGCCACGCGCTCGGCGAGTCGGTGGCCGGCAAGCCGGAGCGGTTCTACGCCGACTACACGCCGACCAGCCTGACCGCGGGCCGCGAGACCACCGCTCGCAACGCCCAGACCCTGGCCGGCGTCCACCAGGCCCAAGTGTTCGGCTGGGACGGCGCCTACGACTCGATGGAGGACATGATCCTCGAGAAGCTGATCGGCAAACAGTACGGCTGGAACCCCGAGGCGCGCAACGAGGCGATCGACAACGCCGCCTACGTGCTGCTGGACGAGGGCCACAACGCGATCTCGGGCGTCCCCTACGTCGAGCAGTTCCAGGAGGTCTACGGTCTTGACCTGGAGTCGCTGGAACGGTCGGAAGTCGGGGCAGTTGCCGCCCGCGCCCTGGCCGACTACACGCGCACCTTCGATTTCTCGATGACCTCGCGCTGGGACGCGTTCACCGAGCAGAACCGCTTCCGCAAGGCGCCGAACGCGGACGAGGACATCATGAACTACGCCGCAGGCATAGAGAGCCGGATCTACAACCAGGAGGGCCGCGGCCTGATCCGGCGGCCGGAGGGGTTCACCGAAGCCGCGTACGAAGGCTTCAAGACGTTCTTCCGGGTGTTCGACGTGGAGTCGGTGGGAAACTGCGTCCGCTGCCACGTGCCGCCGACCTTCAGCGACTACGCCCTCCACGGCGCCGGCAGCGGCAACTTCAAGACGCCGCCGCTCAGGAACCTGCCTCGCACCGACCCGTACCTGCACGACGGCAGCGCCGCCACGCTGGAGGAGGTACTCCAGGGCCACATGGCGCTGGCCGAAGCGGCCCGCGCCGAAGAGGAAGGCGTCGACGCGGTGTTCGGCGAAATCCGGATCTCGGAAGCCGACATCGAACCGCTGGTCCAGTACCTCCTGATGCTGGACGAGGTGGATCCCGCGAACTTCCGCTACTACCTGATCAACTTCGAGTGAGCGCGGAGACGCGGACGCGCCGCCCCAATCCGGTCGCCATGCTTCTCGCGGCGCTGCTCCTGGCCGCGCCGCTCGCCGCCGACCCGACGATGGAGCGCACGGACGGCCTGCCGCCCGACCTGCCGGACTGGCTCGCCCCGCTACTCGATCCGTCCGGCTACCGGGTGGTCCGAGACGTTGGCGAGCCGATCGAGTTCTGGTTCCCTCCGGCGCTGCCGATGCAGGACCCCGCCGCCGAACTCGGCGTCGAGTACCCCACGCTGCCGCCCGGCGGACTGATCGGGATCGTTCGTACGACCGGCGCCTGGAGCACGTACAAGGCGCAAATCGTGCCGCCGGGCGCCTACACGCTCCGCTACGCGGTGCAGCCCGCCGACGGCGACCACACCGGGCAGACCTGGTTCCGCGACTTCCTGCTGCTCATTCCGCTCGCGCTCGACAACTTCGATCCCTACGGCGTCCCCGAGCAGGAACCCCTGGTCGAAGCCAGCAGCACGATCATCGAGGGCGGCACCCATCCGATGACCATGGCGCTGTTCCAGAACTACGACGGAGTCGATGCGGCGGGCATGTTCTGGAACGACCTCGACCAGCCCACGCTGGCAGTGCCCCTGGGCGACGTCACCCTGGGCCTGGTGATCGAGGGCCAGGGCGAAGAAGTGCCCCTGTAGCGCCCATCCGAGCCTGGGAACCGCTCAACGCTCCCTGGTCAGCGGCACGAACCGCACCGGGATCACACGCGTTCGCTCCACCTCGCCGTCGGCCTGCTTCTCCAGCACAACCAGTTCCTGGCGGCCGCCCTGCGGCCCCACCGGCAGCACCAGCCGGCCGCCGGTCGCCAACTGCTCGATCAGCGGCTGCGGCACGTGGTCCGGCGCCGCCGTGACGACGATCGCGTCGAACGGCGCCTCCTCGGGCCAACCGGCGTAGCCGTCGCCGATCCGGGTCGTCACGTTCCCGTACCCGGCCATATCGAGCGCCGCCGCCGCCCGCAGCCCCAGGGGCTCCACGATCTCGATCGTGTAGACGTGCTCGACGATCTCGGCCAGCACGGCCGCCTGATAGCCGGAGCCGGTGCCGATCTCGAGCACCTTGTCCCCCGGGTCGGGCGCCGCGAGCTCGGTCATCAGCGCCACGATGTAGGGCTGCGAGATCGTCTGCTGCCAGCCGATCCCGAGCGGCGAGTCCCGGTAGGCCCAGTCGCGGATCTCCTCAGGCACGAACAGGTGGCGCTCGACCTTCTCCATCGCAGAGGTGACCCGGACGTCAAGCACCGGCGGGCGGCCGTCGCGCGGCTCGGCGATCGTGTCGCGCACCATGCGCCGCCGGAGTTCGGAGAAGTCGACCCGTTCCTGGGCCGAAGCCGTGAAGCCGGCAAGGCCGAGCGCGGCAACGGCAACGACGCCGACGCGGTGGGGAATCGAACCGCGCCGGAAGCCCGCGTGTAGCCTTCGCAGACTTTTCCCGACACCGCCGCCAACCGAGATCCGCGTCATCGTCTCTCCCGCCACTCCAGCCGTCAGCCTGTGGAACCGACCGGGTCTCCAAGCGTACATGGGGTCGCTGGCCTGCTCCAGCGCCGGCTTCGCCATGCAGCAGCTCCTGTTGGCGTGGCTGCTGATAACCGTGCTCGACCTGCCAGCCGGCCGCGTCGGCACCCTGCAGGCGGCAGTCGGCCTTCCCGGCGTGATCATCATGCTCTGGGGCGGCGCCAGCGCGGACCGCACGGATGCCAGGGCCATGCTGACCCGCGTGTTCGGCGCCGCGGCGCTCGTCCCCCTCGGTCTGGCCCTGGCACTGGAACTCGGCGAACTCAACGTGTGGACGGTCACCGCCTGGGGCCTCGGCATCAGCGCCGCGCTGTCGTTCTCCAGCCCGGCCCAGCAGGCGGTGTTGAGCCGGATCGCGGGGCGCGATCTGCAACGTGGAGTGACCGCAACAACCGCCATCACGATGTTCACGTACATGATCGGCCTAGGCGCGGCGGGCCAGCTCGACCGCATCGGCCTGCGGCAGGTGTTGCTGGCACAGTGCCTGTGCCTGGCCATCGCCGCCCTGTGGATCCGGCGCATCGGACCGCAGGAGACCAACGAAGGCGACGACGCCGAGCCTGCCTGGCGACGGATCCTCGCGGGCTTCCGGGCTTCCTACCGGCAGCGGGCCGTGTTCGACGCCATGACGGTGAACTTCGTCTCCAGCATCTTCAACGCCGGCGCCTTCCTGACCGTCTTCCCCTTCATCGTCCGCCGCGTCTACAACGGCGACGCGGCGCTTCTGTCGTGGCTGATGATCGTCTTCTTCGCCGGCGCCGTCGTCTCCAACCTGATCATGTTCCGGTTCATGCCCTTCCAGCGGCCCGGCCGCTGGTTCGTCGGCCTGCAGCTCTCCCGGATCGTCGTTCTGTTCCTGATCTGGATCCAGCCGGCCTGGTGGCTGGTCGTGGTCGCCCTAATAGCCTGGGGCCTGAACATGGGCGTCACGACCACCCTGGCCCGAGCGATCGTCCAGGAGGCCGCCGAACCCCAGACCCGCGGCCGCGTCATGTCCGTCTTCGGTCTCGGCCTGCTTGGCAGCCCGCTGATCGGCGCCGTCATCCTGGGCGCGATTGTCGAACGCTACGGCGCCCTCGCCGGCCTCGTCCCCGGCATGGTCGCGTCGGTGCTGCTGTTCGTGTACAGCATGGCGGCCACCGGGCTGTGGCGTTATCGGAGTTCGCCGTAGCGTGGCCCGTGGCCTGCGCGGCAGAAACCGGGTGCGCCGACGTCCTGGCGCGCTAGTGGTTGGGCAGGTCTCCGCCCAACCGAGCCTTGAGACTCGCCACCTCGCGCTCCAACCGCGCGATGGCTGCCCGACCTGCGTCTGCCGCCGCCCTGGCTCTCTCTGCCGCCGCCCTGGCTTCGCCAACCCGATCGCTGCGCTCGAAGGCTTCTTCGCAGGTCGGCAGGTACCTTTGCCGCACTGGGTCGAGGAATCGGAGTTCGCCGCGCTCGAGCCGCAGCTCCAGGCCCAGGAGGCTGCGGAAACGGAGGCTGCCGTCGACCTGGACGACCGGATCGATGGGCAGATACCTGCCATCGGCGAGCCGCGAACCCTTGAGCACCGGGTCCAGGTAGTCGCCCGTGGGGTCGTACTGCCAGTACTCGTCCACCCCAAGTTGCCGGTACAGGCGGCGTTTCCGGCCCTCGTCTACCGTCCTCGTGTGCCTGGACGTGATCTCCAGCACGAAGTCGGGCGTCCTGCCTTCTTCCGCCCATACCAGCCAGGTGTTCCTCGGCGGCAACTTGGGCGCGCCGACGACCACGAAGATGTCCGGCGCCACCGACCGCTTCGGATCGCCCTCCTTGTAGTAGAGGAGCATGTCGACGCCAACGTACACGTCCGGCCGGTCGCTGAAGTGCCGGCCGATGGCTTGGCGGGAGTCCATCGTGACCACGGCGTGGCGTTCTGTTTCGGCCATGGGGATGCCGTCCGAATGCGGGTACTCGACCGAAGCAATAGCGACCTGGCTCTTCATTTGAACCACCGACAAGGACCCTCCATGGCCAGCGGCGGCCGGGCGCCGTCCTGGAACCCGCGCGCCGCTCACGGCAAAACGTCCTCTTGACTATAGACGGATTGGCGGCCGCAAACCCGGTCGCAAATACACTCGCACGAGGCCGGTTCAAGCGGCAACCTGGCGCCGTCGGGGCGGACTTTGGAAGCGAAGGGTCGCCAGAACTTCACGCCTAGCCGGCCCCCTGACCCCCTGTCCCGCCCCGCCGGCGCAGCCACTCGACCGTGGTGAGCGTGAGCAGCGCAAACACGATCAGGAAGGTGGCGACGGCCAGCAGCGTGGGGCTGATCTCCTCCCGGATGCCGGACCACATCTGCCGCGGCAGGGTGCGTTGCTCCAGGCCGCCCATGAACAGGACGATGACGAGTTCGTCGAACGAGGCGGCGAAGGCGAACAGCGAGCCCGAGATGACGCCCGGCAGGATCAGCGGCAGTTGCACCCGGCGGAAGGCGACCAGGGGGTTCGCCCCCAGGTTCGCCGCGGCGCGCATGACGGTCCAGTCGAAGCCCGCCAGGGTCGCGCTCACGGTGATCACGACGAAGGGCGCTCCGAACACGGCGTGCGCGAGGATGATCCCGATGAAGGTCTGCGACAGCCCGAGGCTCGAGTAGAAGAAGAACATGCCGACGCCGGCGATGATCACCGGCGTGATCATCGGCGAGATCAGAAGCGCCGAGACCATGCGGCGACCCGGCATCGCCGGATGGGCCAGGCCCAACGCGGCGGCCGCGCCCAGCACGGTGGCGACGACGGTCGCGGAGATGCCGATGATCAGGCTGTTCAGGATCGGACGCGTCCACTCGTCGCCGTCGAAGATGCTCCGGTACCAGCGCAGCGACCAGGCCTCCGGGTCGAGGCGCAGCATGCCCTCGGTGAAGGTGAAGTACGGCTCGGCGTTGAAGCTGAGCGGAACGAGGACCAGGATCGGGGCGATCAGGAACACGAACGCCGCGACGCAGAACGCCAGGTAGCCCCAGCGGGCGGCGCGATACCCGGGACTCAGGGCCGCGTGAGCGCTCATGACCCGAGCCCGATCCGGTCGATGCCGACCAGGCGGTCGTAGACGACGTACAGGGTGGTGACGCCGGCCAAGAGAAGCGCCGCCAGCGCCGCCGCCAGACCCCAGTTCAGGGACGTCTGGACGTGGTAGGCGATCATGTTGGAGATCAACTGCCCGCTCTGCCCGCCGACCAGGGCCGGGGTGATGTAGTAGCCGATCGCCAGGATGAAGGTCAGCAGGCAACCGGCGCCGACGCCAGGCAACGTCTGCGGCCAGTAGACCCGTCGCAGCGCCTGGATCGGATTCGCGCCCAGCGACGCGGCCGCGTTCACGTAGGCGGGCGGGATCGAGCGCATCACCGAGTAGAGCGGCAGCACCAGGAAGGGCAACAGCACGTGCGTCATCGCGATGAAGGTGCCGGTCATGTTGTAGATCATCGCGATCCGGCCTTCGTCGCCGATCAGACCGATGGCGACCAGGAAGTCGTTGATCACGCCCTGGGTCTGGAGCAGCACGATCCACGAGGTCGTGCGCACCAGCAGCGAGGTCCAGAACGGCAACAGGACGAGCACCAGCAGCAGGTTCGCGCGCCCCGGCGGCGAGTTGGCGATCAGGTGGGCCATGGGATAGCCGATCACCAGGCAAAGCAGCGTGACGCCGAGGCTCACCTTCAGGGTGCGCCAGAACAGGGGCACGTAGATACGCCACTCCTCGGCCTGGCGGACGTAGCCGCCATCGGGACTCCGTTCGAAGTCGAGCGCCTTCATGTAGTGGCGCGCCGTGAACCGTTGGCCCGCGTCGCGGAGCGTGCGCTCGACGCGCCCCGCGACGAACTCGCGCCCCGCGGCCGCGAACGCCTCGTCCGGCGGCGCGCCCTGGCCGTCCCAGGCACGCAACGCAGCCATCGTTTCGGGCAGCGCGTCCGCGACCTCGGGGTCGTAGACGCTCTTCATCATCAGGCTCGCCATCGGACCGATGAAGGTGACGGCCACGAATGCAACCAGGGGCAGGGCGAGGCCGGCCGCCCGCAGCCGCGGACCGAGCGCTCGCCGCCACAGCGGCCGATCAACCAGCGGGACGAAGCCCGCCTCGAGAATGCGGCCGGCGACCGCTCTCACCACTCTTCCTCGCCCTCGGCGAGTTCCTCCGGCACGAGCGCCCGGCAGTCCAGGGCCGCCCAGCCGACCGTCACCGTGTCGCCCGGCAGCACGGCGCCGTGGCCCACGATGTTCGGGATCTTGGCGATGAAATCGGTACAGCCGCCAACCGTCATGCGCACCCGCAGGTGATCGCCGAGGAAGATCAAGTCGTCGATCCGGGTCTCGACCTCGTTGCGATAGCGGCCGGGACGCGGCGACACCGCCACCCGCTCGGGCCGGATGACCACGGTCGCGGGCGCTCCCGGCCCAGGCGGTTGTTCTCGCCGATGAACCGGGCGACGAAGTCGTACAGCACCTCCGGCGGCGCCGCCTGCTCGATCATTCCGTTGTGGACACCATGCCGATCCCGCGCTTGTGCGGCGGCAGATCCTGAATCGGCCGGCCCTTGATCCGAATCGTGCCCGCGGTGGTCCCCTCGAATCCGGCGAGCATCATCAGGCAGGTCGTCTTGCCGGAGCCGGACGGCCCGAGCAGAGTCAGAAACTCGCCCCGCTCAACGGCAAGATCGAGACCGCGCACCACCAGGTTGCGGCCGTCGTAGCTCTTGTCTACGCCGACGAACTCGACGTGGGGGACGGGGCTCTCGCCGCGCTCGTCAGGGGCCGGACCGCTCACGGGGCCGCCACTATACTTGCCGCGTGCCGTTTCCGGTCCGTCAGCGCCCCGAGACGATCGATTTCCGCACAGCGCCGGACCGCTACCGGCACTGGCGGCTCGAGATCGCACCGCCGCTCGCCTTCCTGACGCTCGAGGTCGACGAACAGGCAGGGCTCAGGCCCGGGTACCAGCTCAAGCAGAACTCCTACGACCTCGGCGTCGACTTCGAGCTCTACGACGCGACCCAGCGGCTGCGTTTCGAGCATCCCGAGGTCCACGCCGTGGTGCTGCGGTCCGACCGGGATCGGATCTTCTGCGCCGGCGCGAACATCGGCATGCTCGGTTCGTCCTCGCACCAGTTGAAGGTCAACTTCTGCAAGTTCACGAACGAGACCCGCCTGGCGATCGAAGACGCCTGCCAGCACTCCGGCCAGCGCTACCTGTGCGCGGTCAAGGGCACGGCGGCCGGCGGCGGCTACGAGCTGGCGCTCGCCTGCGACCGCATCCTGCTCGCCGACGACGGCAGCTCCGCGGTCTCGCTGCCGGAAGTGCCCCTACTGGGAGTCCTGCCCGGCACCGGCGGTTTGACCCGCCTGCTCGACAAGCGCCGCGTGCGCCGCGATCTGGCCGACCTTTTCTGCACGCTCGAAGAGGGCGTGAAGGGCCGGCGGGCGCTGGACTGGAACCTGGTCGACGAGCTGCTGCCGCGGTCCTCCTTCGACGACGATGCCGCTGCCCGGGCTCTCGAACTGGCCGGGGAGAGCGATCGTCCCCTGGAAGCCGCCGGGGTGGCCTGGCGTGGGATCGAACCGGACCTCGCCGACGACTCCATCACCTACTCCACACTGCGCATCGACTTCGACCGCGCACTCGGCGCCGCCCACCTGACCGTCCTCGGGCCGAACAAACCGGCGCCTGTGGACGCCTCCGCAGCGCTCACGCAGGGCGCCGCCTTCTGGCCTCTGACCCTGGCGCGTGAACTCGAGGACGCCCTGCTCCACCTGCGCCTGAACGAGACGCGTCTCGGCCAGCTCGTGATCCACTCGCACGGCGACCTGGCAGCGGTCGCCGCGTTCGACACGCTCCTGCACCGGGGCCGCGAGCACTGGTTCCTGCGCGAAGTCCTGCTGTACTGGAAGCGAGTGCTCAAACGGCTCGACCTCACTGCCCGCAGCGTGTTCACCTTGATCGAGCCCGGAAGCTGCTTCGCCGGCTTCCTGCTCGAACTGTCACTGGCCGCGGACCGTTCCTACATGTTCAAAGGCGAAGCCGAGGATGGCGCCCCCGCGCCACAGGTCCAACTGAGCGAGTTGAACTTCTTCGCCTTTCCGATGCCGAACGGCCTGAGCCGGATCGAGACCCGTTTCCTCGGCCGGCCGGACGCCGTAGACCACCTTCGCGAGCTGATCGGCAGGCCGCTCGACGCCGAGGCCGCCGAACGGGCCGGCCTCGTCACCGAGGTGCTCGACGACCTGGACTGGGAAGACGAGGTCCGCATCGCCCTGGAAGAGCGAGCCAGCTTCTCTCCCGACGCGCTGACCGCGATGGAGGCGAACCTCCGCTTCCCCGGCCCCGAGACCATGGAAAGCAAGATCTTCGGCCGCCTGAGCGCGTGGCAGAACTGGATCTTCCAGCGCCCGAACGCGGTCGGCGACGAGGGAGCGCTCCACCTCTACGGCACCGGCCGCCGTCCCCGCTTCAACCGCGAGCGCGTCTAACTCACCGCCTGTCCGCCAACGACGGAGCACCCGAACCGATGACCACCCTCGACAGCACCGTCGACTACGACGTCCTGATTCCGAACAACGTCGCCCTCGCGTCGGACGCCCGGGTCCGTCGGGGCCTGGAGCGCTGGCACCCCGGCTACATCGACTGGTGGATGGACATGGGACCCGATGGCTTCCAGACCTCGGACGTCTATCTGCGCACCGCGGTGCGGGTCGAATCGAAGGGCCCCGAAAAGTGGGCCGTCTTCGACTACGTGAGAATGCCCGACTACCGCTGGGGCATCCTGCTGGCGCCCCAGGCCGAGGACCGGAAGATCCCTTTCGGCCGGCACTGCGGCGAGCCGGCCTGGCAGGAGATCCCGGGCGAATACCGCGCGATGCTGCGCCGCCTGATCGTGATCCAGGGCGACACCGAGCCGGCTTCCGTCGAGCAGCAGCGCTTTCTGGGCAAGACGGCCCCCTCGCTCTACGACATGCGGAACCTGTTCCAGGTCAACGTCGAAGAGGGCCGGCACCTGTGGGCCATGGTCTACCTGCTGCAGAAGTACTTCGGCCGCGACGGACGCGAGGAGGCTGGCGAACTGCTGCGCCGCCGCTCCGGCTCGGACGATGCGCCGCGCATGCTCGGCGCCTTCAACGAAGAGACGCCGGACTGGCTCTCCTTCTTCCTGTTCACCTTCTTCACCGACCGCGACGGCAGGATGCAGCTTGAGTCGCTGGCCCAGTCCGGCTTCGATCCGCTGTCCCGCACCTGCCGCTTCATGCTCACCGAGGAGGCGTTCCACATGTTCGTCGGCGAGACCGGCGTCACCCGGATCGTGCAGCGCACCTGCGAGGCGATGCGTGAGGCCGGCATCGACGATCCGACCGACATCGAGGCGGTGCGGGCCCTGGGCGTGATCGACCTGCCGACGATCCAGAAGAAGGTGAACCTGCACTACTCCCTCACCCTCGACCTGTTCGGCTCCGAGCTCTCGACGAACTCCGCCAACTTCTTCAACGCCGGCCTCAAGGGCCGTTTCCGCGAGCACCGGCTGGAGGACGACCACCGGCTGCACGAAGACACCTACGGCATCCCCGAACCGGCGAACGGCGGCTGGACCGTCGTCCAGCACCCGGCCCTGAACGCCCTCAACGCGCGCCTGCGCGACGACTTCACGGACGACTGCAACCTCGGCGTCGGCCGCTGGAACCAAGCGATCAGGCAGTCCGGGGTCGACTACGAGATCAAGCTGCCCCACGTCGCCTTCCACCGCCAGATCGGCGTCTACCGGGACCTGCACGCGACGCCCCCAGGACGGATCGTCCGCGAAGACGAGTGGAACGGAAGCCGGGGCGAGTGGCTGCCGGACGACAGCGACCGCGCCTTTATCGAATCGTTGATGAAGGAGGAGTTCCGGCCCGGCCGCTACGCCTCCTGGATCGCGGAACCGAGGATCCGGATCAACCACAAGCCAGGCGACTTCGAGTGGGTCAAGCTGGCGGAGGCGTAGTGGCTCAGGTGTACTGAGAAGCAGGTCCCGTCGGAGCGGTCCCTACCGCGCTACGGATACAGCCTGCCCACCCCCCAGGAATCGCCATCCCGCTCGAAGAACATCCGGTCATGGAGCCGGTGTTCGCGGGCGACCCAGAACTCGAACCGCCGGGGCACGACCCGCAGACCGGTCCAGTGCGGCGGACGCGGCACGTCCCGGCCCGCGAAGCGTTCCGAGACCCGCTCGAAGTCGGCCAGGAGCTGCTCGCGGCTCTCGAGCCGGCGGCTCTGCCGGGAGGCCCAGGCGCCGAGCTGGCTGTTCCGGCTGCGGGTGGCGAAGTAGGCGTCAGCCTCGGCGTCGCCTACCAGTTCGGCGCGGCCGAAGATCGACACCTGCTCCTTCGGCTCGCGCCAGAAGAAGTTCAGGCTCACGTCCGGCCGCGCCAGGATCTCCCGGCCCTTGCGGCTCTCCAGGTTCGTGTAGAAGACGAAGCCGTCGCGGTCGAAGTGCTTGAGCAGCACGACACGCGACGAGGGACGGCCCTGCTCATCGGCGCTCGAGACGACCATAGCGTTCGGCTCGGCCAGACCGGTGGCCGAGGCGCGCGCGAAGACGTCGCGGAAGCGGTCGAAGGGGTCCTTCATCGTCATGGCCGAACTCTGCCCCATCCGGCCCGGCTCGCCAACACCCCGTGGCCTCGAAGGCCTGGAGTCAGATGCGCGGCAGGACCTTGTCCGTGAAGAGCACGAACGAGCTGTGACTGAGCGGAGCGCAGAGCAGATAGTCGAGAAACATCTCCTCCTTCAGCCGCGCGATCTCGTCCACGAGCTCATCCGGCGTACCGTAGAGGATGACGCCGTTCAGGTACCGGTCAACGGCGGACTCTTCCTCGGCGCTCTGGCTGAAGGCAGGCGCCGCGAGTTCCGGGCGCTCGAGGTTGCGCCGCGTAGCGGTCGCAACCGGCCGGGTCCCCTTCTGCTTGTGCGACCTGACGGTCCACAAGGCCCCCGCGCGAGCGATCTCCTCGGCTTCTGCCCGAGTCGGCGCACAGGCGATCAAACGCGCCATCGGGATCTCGCGGCCCTCGATGGAGTGCCCGTGCGACTCGAGGATCTCCCGGTACAGCTCCCGCTTCTCTCCGATGCGGCTGTGCGTCGAGTGGGGATCGAGCATGATCGAGAAGCCGTTCTCGGCCGCCCAGGTCATCGACTCCGGCGACGACGACGCGAGCCACACCGGAGGGTGCGGCTTCTGCGCCGGCTTCGGCAGCACCTCCACATCGCGGCACTGGAAGTGCTCCCCCTCGAAGGTGAGGCGCTCATTCGTCCAGGCGCCGACCACCGCCTGGACGTGTTCCCGGAACACCGGGTAGCTGTGCCGCGGGTCGACACCGAAAGCTCTGAACTCCCCCTCCGCGTAGCCCCGGCCGACACCCCAGTTGACCCGACCGCCGGAGAGCACGTCGAGCAGCGCCACCTCCTCCGCCAGACGCAGCGGGTTGTAGAACGGCGCCAGGGAGACGCCCGTGCCGATCCGCAGGTTCTTCGTCCTCGCCGCCACCTCGATCCCCATCATGTGAATCGAGGGACAGATGCTGAACGAGCTGAAGTGATGCTCGGCCAACCACACCGCGTCGTAGCCGTTCTTGTCCATGATCTCGATGCGCTGGAACGAGCGATCGTAGACGTCCTCCAGCGGAATCCGCCGGTCGGGCCACGAAAAGAACTGGAGTACTGCGGTCTTCATGGGCCGGCTATCGTCTCACAGGTCGAAGGGTCCGCGGCGAGCGCGATGACCGCCGCCACACGCTACGCAACGCCCCCGAGCAGCCGCGAGATTCCGACGGATCCAGGCTCAGGGGCGGCGCTTGCAAGCGTAGGAGAGACGATTGACTAGGAGCGGCGCTTGTAGACGTAGGACAGCCCTTCCTCGGCGAAGGCCCGGCAGGCTTTGTCCTTGAACTCGACCGCCTTGTCCCACTCCTCGATGTCGTAGTAGTCCCGCTCGGCGACCACCCGGATCTCGCGCACGATCCGCTCGTCGAGGTCGAGCCGTTCGGCGATCTCGCGATCGGACAGTCCGCGGCGCCGCTTCTCTCTCGGCAGGTGCTCGTGGATGTCGACCTGGATCGAGTTCGACAACTCCAGGATCTCCTCCCGGTGGCGGCGGTAGGTCTCCGGATCGATGAAGAAGAAAGCCATGTTCTGCCTACCCGGCCCGCTATGCCTTCTGCCGATGCTCGGCGCCGACCGGACAGACCCGCATGCACTCCCAGCACTGGCCCTGGCTTTGTGCGGCATAGGTCATCGACCACAGGGTCTTCGTGAAGTGGCTCGAGTACAGCACCATCTTGCGTGCCTCGGGGTCCTCCTGGTCGAGGGCCAGTTCGAGGCCCTTCTGGAAGCCGGGAATCCAGTGCGTGTAGACGCGGGAGGTGCAACGCGCGGCATCGTAGCGGCGCTCGACCAGCCGGCCGTTCTCGATCCGCCCGTCGAGGCAACCGCCGTCGCCCAGGGGACACACTTTTGTACACGGCGTCGCTCCCTCGGCCTCCCACATCTCGACGCAGGCGGGCGCCGGGCAGGCCGGTTCGGCCGGTTGCTCGGTGACCGGGAAGGGGTAGGTCGTGACGATCGCCGAGTAGAAGAGCAGGCCGTAATCCGGGTGCAGCACCGGCCCGGCCAGGCTGCGGGAACCGCAACCCGCCAGCTCCGCCGCCAGCGCCACGCTCAGGAAAGGCTGGTTGCCGCGACGCACGCCCGGCGGCACGAACAGGGCGTAGTAGCCGAACTCCGCCTCGATGAACTTGGCTGTCTTGAGGCCGAGCGAGTTGATCCGGTCGCTGGTGCCCATCGTCTCCAGGTGCTCGTGGACCGGGCTCGCCCAGTCGGCGGCGCGCGGCGGACTGCCGCCGACGACCACGACGCGGCGAGCGCCGGGCAGCAGGTCACCGGGCCGGAAGCCCTCCGGCGCCTCATCGAACGCCTCGGCATCGGCGACGCCCCAGGTCAGCGCGCCGCCGCGCTCGACCATCGCGGCCAGAAGACCGCGGGCAGCCGCGGCCTCGTCGGCGGTAGGCGCGGCCGCGACCCCCGAACCGGTCACTGGAGACGCCTCTCACCCATGCCGACCGGACACACCCGCATGCACTCGAAGCACTGCGCCACACTCTCCTTGTAGTAGCTGAGCGACGACAGCGACTGGGTGAAGAAGTCCGAATAGATCATCGACCGGCGCCGTTCCCGGTCCTCCTCCGTGGTGATCTGCACCAGGGACTTCTGGATCGAGCCGACACCGAAGTTCATCGCCCGCGAGGTGCAGCGTTCCCGGTCGTAGTACGAATAGCTGATCCGGCCGTTCTCGTCGATCGCGCCGTCGAGACAGCCGCCGTCGTCCTTCGGGCACGCCGCGAGGCACGGCGTCGTGCCCAGCTTCTCCATCATCTGGATGCAGGGCTTGGAGGGGCAGACGTCCTCTTCGAGCGGGTGATCGGGCTCAAGGTCGAGGGTCGTGACCAGGGCGGCGTAGTACAGAAGGCCGTAGCGGGGATGGAGGATGATGTTCGCCGCCAGCGACCGTGTGCCGAGCCCCGCGAGCACCGCGGCCAGCATCATGCTCATCGGCGGGTTGTGGCCGGCAGTGGGCAGCGACGGCGCCTGCAGCGCGCGGTGGCCGTGCTCGCGCTCGATGTAGTCGCACATCACGTGGATGGCCACGTTCTCGCGGAAGTCGTAACCGGTGATCTCCATCACCCGGTGATCGGGACTGCGCCAAGCGCCTGCCGTCGGTCCCTGGTTGCCGGCGACCACGACGCTCCGGGCGCCGGGCAGGACGTCCTCCGGCCGATGCCCCTCCGGCACGAACTCGTTGAAGGCGCTCGATGCCGCCACCCCGACCACGAGGGCGCCGGCGCCGGCGCCGACATCGCGTACAGCCGCCGTTCTCTGCTGTCGCGCATCCGCCATCGGGGATCGCTCCGGTAGTCTGCTGCCAGTGAACTCCAGCCACGATAGCACCGGCGCTCAGGCCGGCACCGCAGTAGTCAATCCGTGGGAGGAGCGGAAGGACCGCGGCAGGGTGTCCGCCCTCGTCGCTTGTCTGGGTCTCCTGGCCACTTCTCCTCGGAGGTTCTTCGAGGGGACCCGGGCGGACGCCGGCATCTGGGCTCCCCTTCTGTTCGTGGCCGTGGTCGCTGTGCTCGGCGTCCTGCTGAACAGCGTGCTTCTCACGATCCTCACCCTGACCCTGCCGGAACCAGCACTCGAACTCGTCTATCGGATGGAACTCTGGAGCGACCCGTCCGCGTTCGCCGGCTCGGAGGAACTGCCGTTCGGGCCCACCTTGAGCGCCATCATCAGCCTCCAGGTAATCCTGCTCTTCCTGCCCGTCATATTTGCCTTCACGTTGATCTTCACGCCGTTGTTCGGCGCACTCGTCCACCTTCTTCTCATCCTTACCCGCACACCGAGATCACACGGGTTCCGCGGTACCTGGGCCGCGATGTGCTACGCGAACGGAGCCAGCCTCCTGGGCATCGTTCCCATTGCGGGCGACATCCTGGGGGTCGTCTGCACCGCGGCGTTGTTCGCGCTTGGTCTCCACGTCGTCCAGGGAGTCGGAGTCGCCAGAGCCGCGGTGCTGGCCTCGATCCTGCCCCTGTTGCTGCTCTTGAACGTGCTGTTCCTTCGCGGCATGGAGAGTGCCACGCTCTGAGGTGCGGGCGGGCGCCGATCCGTTCCCCAACGCACCGCGTTCCCTGCGCGGACTCCTAGTAGAGTCGGGCGCCGCGCCGGGCCCGAGCCAGGGCGCCGAACCAAGACCCGCCCAACACCGCCATGATCGACCAGCTCGACGACCTCGAAGCGCGGGTCTCCGCGGCGCTCGAGGCGGCAGGCAACCCGGAGCAACTTGAGGCGTGGCGCCGGACGACCATCGGCCGCAAGGGAGAAGTCCAGCTCCTGACCCGTCGGATGGGCGAACTGGAGCCGTCGGAACGACCCGCCTTCGGCAAGCGGATCAATGAGATCAAGACCTCTCTTCAAGCTGCCTTCGAGGAACGTCAGGAAGCGCTTCGGCGTGCCGCCGCGAAGGCCGACGCCGACGCCGACCGGCTCGACGTGACCCTGCCCGGTCGCAGGCCCGTTCTTGGCGGCCTGCATCCGTCGACCCTGGTCATGCGCCGCATCGAACGGATCTTCGGCGACATGGGCTTCCAGACCTACCGCAGCCCCGATGTCGTCACCGACCAGTTGAACTTCGGCGACCTGAACATGCCGCCCGATCACCCCGCCCGCGACATGCAGGACACCTTCTACACGACCGATCCGGGCGTCGTGCTGCGCACCCACACCAGCGGCGGGCAGATCCTGGCCATGCAGGAGCGTCACCCCGAGCCGCTGCGCGTCATCCTGCCCGGCATGTGTTACCGCAACGAGCAGATCACGGCCCGCAGCGAGATCCAGTTCCACCAGATCGAGGGACTGGCGGTGGGCCGCGCCATCACCTTCGCCGACCTGAAGGGCACCCTGACCGAGTTCGCCAAGCGGCTGTTCGGGGCCGGCCGCGGCGCCCGCTTCCGGGCCAGCTACTTCCCCTTCACCGAGCCAAGCGCCGAGATGGACATCGCCTGCCTGCTCTGCGACGGCCAGGGCTGCCAGTTGTGCAAGGAGACGGGCTGGTTGGAGATTCTCGGCTGCGGCATGGTCCATCCCACCGTGCTCCGCAACGGCGGCTACGACCCGGACGAATGGAGCGGCTTCGCCTTCGGCATGGGCCCTGAGCGGATCGCCATGCTGCGGCACGGCATCCGCGACATCCGCTACTTCTGGTCCAACGACCTGCGCTTCCTGCGCCAGTTCCAGCGCTTCGTCTGATGCGCGTTCCGCTCAGTTGGCTCGGCGACTTCGTCGAGTTCGAAGGCTCGCCCGAGGAGCTCGCCGAGCTGCTCACCAACGCCGGCCTCGAGGTCAAGGCGATCGAGCGCCTCGGCGTCGAGGGGGCTGAGCTGCCGTGGCCGGAGGACCTGGTCATGGCCGCGAAGGTCCTCCGCGTTGACCCGGTGCCGGACGCCGACCGCCTGGTCCTGGCCACGGTCGACTACGGCGCGGGCTCGACGCGCCAAGTGGTCACCGGAGCGCCCAACCTGTTCCCGTACAAGGGGCGCGATCTCGGTGACGCGGACCTCTGGGGCGCCCTGCTGCTTGCCGGCGCCAGCTACCGCAACCCCTACCGCGACTACAAGGTCACGCGGCTCAAGGTGAAGAAGCTGCGCGGCATCACGAGCGACGCGATGCTGTGCTCGGCGGCGGAGCTCGGGCTCGGCGACGATCACGAGGGCATCATCCTGTTCGAGCCGGCGGCCGAACTCCCGGAACTGCGGCCAGGCCGGCCTCTGACCGAAGTGCTCGGGGACGTCGTCCTCGACATCGACGTGATCCCGAACATCGCCCGCTGCGCCTCGATCATGGGCGTGGCGCGGGAAGTCGCCGCGCTCACCCGCGCCGTGTTCAAGCCGCCGTCCGACGCGCTCCAGATGGACGGTCCGCCGCTCGACGGCCGGGTCGAGATCGCCACCGAGAACCCGGAGCTCAATCCCCGCTTCGTCGCCCTGCTGATCGAGGGCATCGAACAGGGGCCGTCGCCGTACTGGATGCAGCACCGGTTGCAACTCGCGGGACAGCGGCCGATCAGCAACGTGGTCGACGTCAGCAACTACGTGATGCTCGAGGTCGGTCAACCGAACCACACCTTCGACTACGACCTTCTGCGGCAGCGCGCCGATGGGTATGCCGACGGCAGTCCGGTGCGCATCGTCACGCGTCTCGCCCACGAGGGCGAACGACTGACCACGCTCGACGGCGCCGAACAGAAGCTGCGGACGAACCAGATCCTGGTCACCGACCCGGCCGGCGCCCTGAGCGTCGGCGGCGTGATGGGCGGCCGGGACAGCGAGATAAGTGCTGAGACCAGCAGCGTCCTGCTGGAGGCCGCGGCCTGGGAACCGCGCAGCATCCGGCGCACCCAGCGTCAGCTCGGTGTCCACACCGAGTCGGGCTTCCGCTTCAGCCGCGGCGTCCACCCCAGCCAGGCCCTGCTCGGCGCCAGGCGCGCGGCCGAACTGCTGCGGCGCCACGCCGGCGGCGCCGTCGCCCACGGCATCGTCGACCACCACCCGCAACCGGCGCCGGCCGTCACCGTCGACTTTGATCTCGACTATCTGCGCCGGATCAGCGGCCTGAACCTCGGCGCAGCGGAGACCGCGGACCTGCTGCGGCGCCTGGAGTTCGAAGTGGATACCGCGGGCGACTCCGTCACGCTGCGCGTCACGGCTCCCGACCACCGTCTCGACATCGAGGGTCCGCACGACCTGGTCGAGGAGGTCTGCCGCATCTACGGCTACGACCGCATCCCCTCCACCGTGCTCAGCGACGTGCTGCCGCCCCAGCGCGGCAACCGCGAACAGGCGTTCGAGGACCGGGTCAAGGACACCTTCGCCGATCTGGGGCTCCAGGAGGTCGTGAGCTACCGGCTGACCACCCCGGAGGCCGAGGCGAAGATGACGCCCGAACCAGGCGGATCGCCGCCCTACATCCGGCTCGCCAACCCGTCGACCCAAGACCGCGTGGTGATGCGCCGCAGCCTGCTCGCGTCCGTGCTGGAAGCCGCGGCGTCGAACAGCCGCTTCGAGGACCGGCTCGCCCTGTTCGAGGTCGGCCGCGTGTTTCCGGTGCGCGCGGGCGACTCACTTCCCGAAGAGCGGCAGTGGGCCGCCATCGTGCTCTCCGGCCCCCGCGGGGGAGACCACTGGCAGGCGGCTGGCGACAACGACGACCGCTTCGACTTCTTCGACGTCAAGGGCGTGGTCGAGGCGCTCCTCGACCGGCTCGGCGTGGACGTCGAGTTCACCGCGCCGTCGGAGGAAGAGTCAGCGGCTGCCTTCCAACCCGGCCGCGTCGCCGCGGTAAGGCTCGCCGGCGACCCGGAACCGATCGGTTGGCTGGGCGAAGTCCACCCGGCCGTCGCCGCCAACTTCGATCTCGAGCCCGCGCCCGGGCAATCCGTCCTTGCCGCCGAACTCGAACTCGACCGCCTCCTCGAGCGCATCCCGGCCTCCCTCAAGGTCGACCCCGTGCCCGTCTATCCAGAAGTGCGCGAAGACCTTGCGCTAACCATCGACGAAGCGACACCGGCCGCCGCCGTCGAGGCCGCACTGCTCGCCGCCGGCAAGCCGCTGCTGTGCGCGGTCGAGCTGTTCGACGTCTTCCGCGGCGCTGGCGTAGGCGAGGGCTCGAAGAGCCTCGCTTACCACCTGACCTTCCGGGCGCCGAACCGCACCCTGCGCGACCGGGACGTGAAGAAGCTCCGCAGGCGCATCCTGGGCCAAGTCGAACGGGCCGTCGGCGCCAAGTTGCGGGAGTAGGCACTCAGACTCCGGCGCCGAGCCGCGACAGCAGCGCGACCACGGCGTGCTCGACACGGAGCGCCCGCAGCCCGAGACTGACGGTCCGAGCGCCTGCGCGGGCGAAGGAGGCGAGCTCCTCGTCCAGAAGGCCGCCTTCGGGACCGACGAGGAGCACTGTCGAACCATCGACGTCCAGCGGGCACGGTTCGGCGCCGGTGGCATCGGCGACCAGCATGTCATCGTGGTCTCGGACCAGGCCCGGCAGCGCCTCGGTCAGATCCCGCGGCCCTCTAAGACACTCGATCACGGGCAACACCGTGTCCCTCGCCTGGGCCAGACCCAGCATCAGGTGACGCCGCAGGGCCTCCGGCCGCATCACCGAACTCTGCCAGTAGCTTTTCTCGATCCGCGCCGTGTGGACGAGCAGGATCCGCTTGACCCCCATCGCCGTAGCGCCCTGCAGGATGCGGCCCACGAACTTCGGCCGCGGCAGCGCCAGCACCAGGGTCACGGGCAGGGGCGCCGGGGGCGCCTGGTCGAGCGGTCCGAGTTCCAGCACGCAACGTTCGCGGCTCAACTCGACGATCCTGGCGCGGCCGATGCCGCCGCCGAGCCGGCCCACTTCCAGCGTGTCGCCGACCTCCGCCCGCAACACCTTGCGTACATGCAGGAGCCGTTCGCCCGCGACCACAGCGCGCCGGTCCGTGCCGGCTGCAAGATCGAGGTCGCCGTCTTCCAAAAGGAGCAGGTTCATGCTGCTAAAGTCGCGCGCTCAACGACGCAGAGAGTTGCGTTCCAGAGACCACTGGCAGAGGAGGACGGAACCGTATGGCAGCAGAGAACTTCCCGATCGAGGCCGGCCACATCATGATGTTCGCTCGCGCGGTCGGCGACCCGAACCCCATCTATCACGACGCCGACGCGGCGGCGGACACCGAGCCCGGCAAGGTCATCGCACCGCCGACCTTCTATCAGGCCTCGGCCCAGTACGACCCCAACTACTTCCTGCGCCCGAAGATCGGCGAACCCTGGTTCGGCTCCGGCAAGACGCCCACGGGTGTTCCGCCCAGGAACACCGGCGGCGACGGCGGCACCGGCCTCCACGCCGAGCAGCGTTTCGAGTACTTCCGGCACGTGAGCCCGGGCGAAACCCTGACGCTCAAGGCCCGCCCCGGCAAGAGCTGGGAGCGGCAGGGCAAGCGTGGCGGCAAGCTCACGTTCAGCGAGAACATCGTGGAGTACTTCGACGAATCCGGCGAACTCGTGGTGCGCGCCACCGGCGTCGGCGTGCGCACCGAGAAGGTCGTCGAGAGCGACTGAGGAGAGATCAAATGGCACTTCAGGCAAGCAAGATCAAGGTCGGCGACACCCACGAGGCGCAGCTCGTCGACAACCTGTCCCGTACCCAGATCGTCCAGTACGCCGGCGCGTCGGGCGACTACAACCCGCTCCACTCCGACGAAGTCTTCACCAAGGAGATCGCCGGCTACAAGAGCGTCTTCGCCCACGGCATGCTGACGATGGGCATGACCGGCCGGATGGTGACCGACCTGGTCGGTGACGGTCGCCTGACCGCCTACGGCGTCCGCTTCACACGACAGGTGTGGCCCGGCGACAGCCTGAGCGCGACCGCGACCGTCGATGCGTTGCGCGAAGAGGACGGCCAGCACCTCGTCGACCTGTCGGTCACGACGGTGAACCAGGACGGCGATGTGGTCGTTATGGGAAAGGCGACGGCGCGGCTCGATCCGTAGGCGGAGGCGCGACGCTAGTCGCGTACGGCCTGTTGGCGCAGGGCGTGATCGGCCAGCACCAGGGCGATCATCGCCTCGCCCATCGGCACGAATCTCGGCAGCAGGCAGGGGTCGTGGCGGCCCTTGGTGGCAATGGTCGTCGGCTCGCCGGCCCGGGTCACCGTGTCCTGGGGCTGCGGCAGGCTGCTCGTCGGCTTGACCGCGCAGCGCAGGACGATCGGCTGTCCTGAGGAGATGCCGCCCAGCATGCCGCCGTGGCGGTTGCTGCGCGTCGCTACCCGGCCGCCCTGCATCTCGAACGGGTCGTTGTTCTCGCTGCCGCGGGCCATAGCCACACCGAAGCCGGCGCCGTACTCGACGCCGAGCACCGCCGGCAGGCTGAACAGCGCCTTGCCAAGGTCCGCCTTGAGCTTGTCGAACACCGGCTCGCCCCAGCCCGGCGGCACGCCCGTGGCCACAAGTTCCGAGATGCCACCGACCGAGTCGCGCTCCGCGCGCATCCGCTCGATCAACTCCGCCATGCGAGCCGCGGCTTCCTGGTCCGGGCAGCGCACCGGGTTCGCCTCGACCTGGTCGAGCGTGACCGCGGCGGGATTCTCGATCCGCGCCTCGATGTCGCCGATCCGCTTCACGTAGCCGACGATGCCGACCCCCCAGCGCTCCCGCAGCAGCTTCTTCGCCACCGCCGCCGCCGCCACCCGCACCGAGGTCTCGCGGGCGCTGGAGCGGCCGCCGCCCCGGTAGTCGCGGAAGCCGTACTTGGCGTCGAAGGTGTAGTCGGCGTGGCCCGGGCGGTACTTGTCCTTGATCTCGCTGTAGTCCTTCGGCCGCTGATCGCGGTTCTCGATCAGAAAGGCGATCGACGTCCCCGTCGTGCGGCCCTCGAACACCCCGGACAGGATGCGCGCCTCGTCCGGCTCCATCCGCTGCGTGGTCAGCTTCGACTGCCCGGGCCGTCTCCGGTCGAGGTCCGGTTGCAGGTCCGCCTCGGACAGTTCAAGCCCCGGCGGCACGCCGTCCAGGATCCCGACGTATCCCGGCCCGTGGCTCTCGCCGGCGGTCGTCAGGCGCAGCGCCGTCCCGAACGTGTTCCCAGCCATGACACGGGCACTCTGCCACAGCCGGCGTGGCGGCTACATGCCGGGAACGATCTCCCTCGCCTCGATCTCCAGGTCGAGGCCGGGAACGGTCAGCCGATCGCTGCCGGAGTGGGTGGACGACTCGGCATAGCCGTCCGGCCCGGGGGATCGATACGTCTCCACGCAGCTCGCCTGGAGATCCACCACCCAGACCTCGGGCACCCCGTGACGGGCATAGAGCGGCAGCTTGACCTCGCGATCGAAGTCAAGACTCGAGTCCGCAACTTCGACTACCAGGTGCGTGTCCTTCGGCTCGGGATGGCGGCCCCTGTAGGAGTCCGCCCTCCATGCGAGTACCGCCAGGTCGGGCAACGGTTCCGCCGACTCTTCCAGCCGCAACGGGTCCTGCACGCTGATCACTGCCTGCCGGCCCGCGGCTCGGAAGAGCAGGCCGGCAAGGGCCTTGACGCAGCCCGCATGCCGGCTGCCGATAGGTGACATCACTACGATTTCTCCCGCGATCAGTTCCACACGGTCGTCCTCGCCAAGGATGCCGGCCTGCGCCATGGCGTAGTACTCGTCTACGGTAAACAAACGTTCTGCGGGCGGCCCCTCGTGCATCCGGATGATCGTCCCCTCGATCAGTTCCAGGTTCTCCTCGCGGCGAAGGATGCCCGCCCGCGCCATCGCGTAGTACTCGTTCACGTTGAACAGCCGCCTGGAAGGCGCCCCTCCAGCCGGACCCTGCTCCCGCTTACGCGCTGCCACCGTCATGCCCACAATCATACCGGCCGGCGGGAGCCGGATCGGGCGTAGACTGGCAGGGATGGCGCCTCACACCCAATCCGCGCAGCGCACGCCCCACGGCCAGTCGTTCGAGTCGCCGCCCATCGACGCGGTTGGGGTCGAGGAACGCGTCGCCCGGCTGTGCTCCCGCTCCATCAAGAAGGAGGCGAAGCTCCAGGCCCTCCACCTGACCCTGTCGATGATCGACCTGACGACGCTCGAGGGCGCCGACTCGGAGGGCAAGGTGCGGCAGCTCTGCGCCAAGGCGCTGCAGCTCCATGCGGCGCTGCCCGACCTGCCGCATGTGGCCGCCATCTGCGTCTACCCCGCCCTGGTCGGGGTTGCCAAGCAGGCGCTCGAGGACAGCGGCATCAACGTCGCCTCCGTCGCCACCGGCTTCCCCGCCGGTCAGGCGCCACTGGAGATCAAGCTGCTGGAAGTGCGGCGGGCGGTCGAGGCGGGCGCCGACGAGGTCGACATGGTGATCTCCCGCGGCCGCTTCCTGGCCGGCGATCTGGCCTACACCGCGGACGAGATCGCCGCGGTCAAGGAAGCCTGCGGGGAGGCCCATCTCAAGGTCATCCTCGAGACCGGTGAACTCGGCACCCTCGACGCGATACGCCGCGCCTCCGACCTTGCCATGCGCTCCGGCGCCGACTTCATCAAGACCTCGACCGGCAAGATCAAGCCTGCGGCCACGATGCCCGTCGTCTTGGTCATGCTGGAGGCGATCCGCGACCACTACCTCCGCACCGGCCAACGAATCGGCATGAAGCCGGCAGGCGGCATCTCGACCGCCAAGGACGCGATCCGGCACCTGGTCATGGTCCGCGAGACCCTCGGCCAGGACTGGCTCGATCCGAGCCTCTACCGGTTCGGCGCCAGCTCCCTGGCGAACGATGTCCTGCGCCAGATCGTCAAGCAACGGAGCGGCATCTACCAGTCCTTCGACGACTTCTCCCTCTGAAGGAGGTGACGAGAGTTCATGGCCAACAACACTGCGTTCGCGGGAAGAGCATCCGCTGAAATCGCCCCACTTCGTCTGGGCGGCGACGACGGCTGGGGCTACGCGCCAGCGCCCGAGTCGACGGATCACGTCGAGCTGCGGGACCGCTACGGCCTGTTCATCGACGGCGAGTTCACCGACGCCGCCGACGGACGGACGTTCGAGACGACGAACCCGGCGACTGAAGAGAAGATCGCGGACGTGGCGCTGGCAGGCGACGCCGATGTCGACCGCGCGGTGGCGGCGGCGCGGCGCGCCTACGACGAAGTGTGGTCCAAGCTGGCGCCAAGCGAGCGCGGCAAGTACATCTACCGGATCGCCCGAGTACTCCAGGAACGCGGCCGCGAAATGGCGATCACCGAGTCGCTCGACGGCGGCAAACCGATCCGCGAGTCGAGGGATGTCGACATCCCGCTGGCCGCCGCGCACTTCTTCTACTACGCCGGCTGGGCGGACAAGATCGACTACGCCTTCCCCGGCCGGGGCGCCCGGCCCCTCGGGGTCGCCGGCCAGGTCATCCCGTGGAACTTCCCGCTGCTCATGGCGGCCTGGAAGATCGCGCCGGCGCTGGCCGCCGGCAACACGGTGGTGCTCAAGCCCGCCGAGACGACGCCGCTCACCGCGCTCAAGCTGGCCGAGATCGTCCGCGACGCCGGCCTGCCGCCCGGGGTCGTCAACATCGTCACCGGGGCCGGGGAAACAGGCGCCGCCGTGACGCAGCACGAAGGCGTCGACAAGGTCGCCTTCACCGGCTCCACCGAGGTCGGCAAGCTGATCCGGCACGCGCTCGCGGGCAGCGGCAAGCACTACACCCTGGAACTCGGCGGCAAGGCGGCGAACCTGGTATTCGAGGACGCCGCCGTTGACCAGGCCGTCGAGGGCATCGTCAACGGCATCTTCTTCAACCAGGGCCACGTCTGCTGCGCCGGTTCGCGCCTCCTGGTCCAGGAATCGGTCGCCGACGAGGTGGTCTCCAAGCTCAAGAACCGGATGGAGACCCTGATCGTCGGCGATCCGCTCGACAAGAACACGGACATCGGCGCGATCAACTCGCGCACCCAACTCGACAAGATCGAGGAGTACTTGGGGATAGGCGAGGCGGAGGGCGCGGAGCCGTTCCAGACCTCGTGCCCGTTGCCCGAACGCGGCTACTGGTGCCGTCCCACGCTCTTCCTGCGCGCCTCGCAGTCCCACCGCGTCGTCCAGGAGGAGATCTTCGGCCCGGTGCTCGCGGTGCAGACCTTCCGTACCGTCGACGAGGCGATCGCGATGGCGAACAACACCCCCTACGGCCTCTCCGGCGGCGTCTGGAGCGACAAGGGCGCCAAGACGTTCCGCGTCACCAGCCAGATCCGGGCCGGCGTGCTGTGGGCCAACACCTACAACAAGTTCGATCCAACCTCGCCGTTCGGCGGCTACAAGGAGAGCGGAATCGGGCGCGAGGGCGGCTTGAGCGGCATGCAGGCCTACCTGCGGCCGGAGGAGGCGGCATGAGCGACTCCCGACCCGCCACCGCGACCGACCGGTTGCCGGTGCTCAAGACGCACAAGGTCTACGTCGGCGGCAAGTTCCCGCGCTCCGAGTCCGGGCGTTTCGACCGCGCCCTTGGCGTCGACGGCCAGCCGATCGCCAACATCTGCCGCTGCTCGCGCAAGGACGTGCGGGACGCGGTGACGGCGGCGCGCCAGGCACAGGCCGGCTGGGCCGCGCGCACCGCCTACAACCGCGGCCAGATCCTCTACCGGATCGCCGAGATGCTCGAAGGGCGGAGCGCCCAGTTCGAGGTCCTGCTCGCCGCCGGCGGCGCCAGCCCGGAGGCCGCGGCGGCCGAGGTCCAGGCCGCGGTCGACCGGCTCGTCCACTACGCGGGATGGACGGACAAGTTCCAGCAGATCTTCTCGAGCGTCAACCCGGTCGCCACGCAGCACTTCAACTTCTCGATCCTCGAGCCCATGGGCGTGGTCGGCGTGCTGGCGCCCGACTCGCCCCTGCTCGGCCTGGTCTCGGCGACTGCGCCCGCGATCGCCGGCGGCAACACGACGGTGGTTCTGGTCACCGGCAGTCAACCCCTGCCGGCCGTGACCTTCGCCGAAGTCCTCAACTCCTCCGACGTGCCCGGCGGCGTCGTCAACATCCTGACCGGCCGCCGCGACGAAATGCTCGCCCCGCTCGCCGCCCATCGCGATGTCGACGCACTGCTCGTCTGCACCTCGGACCCGGAGATCGGCAAAGCCGCCGAGATCGAGGCCGTCCACAACCTGAAACACGTCCTGCATCGCCGCCACGAGAACTGGACGGAAGTCCAGAGCCCCTACGAGATCACCGACCTGCAAGAGGTGAAGACGACATGGCATCCGATCGGGAGTTGAGCGACCACGCCGTCGAGACGGCGTCCCCCGTGGAACCTGCTGAGCCGCCCGAGACCGGGGAGATGCAACTCCCGCTCCACGCCCGCAACCGCGCCGCCGAGATCGTCAAGTCGCCGGAGAAGCTCCGGGCGATGGTCGAGGAAGCCAGGGCGAAGGCGGACAGCGCGGGCAGTTCGTCCAAACCTCTCGCGGGCGTGATCGAGGACCTGAAGACCCTGTTCGAGATGCTTCGAGCGGTCGCCAAAGGCTCCTACCGCCTGCGGAAGGAGACCCTCATCCTCGTCGCCGGCGCCGTCCTCTACTTCGTGATTCCGATCGACGTCATCCCGGATTTCATCCCGGTGGCCGGCTTCGTCGACGACGCCGCGGTGATCGCCTGGGTGGTCAAGACCTGCAAGACAGAGATCGATCTCTTCAGGGCTCTGACGGCAAACGGCGGTGGCTCCACGGCGGCCTCCGCCGATCCGGCCGAGCCGAGCGCCGTCTGATCCAAGCGCCGTCCTAGCGGAACTAGCCGAACTGCCTTGAAGCTGATGGCGCCGATTCCGGAAACTCCTGCGAGGGGCCGCAACGGCAAAGAACGGAGGTCCAGGCGTTTCTCGACGGCCGCAACGGTCGGTTCGTGCAGACTTCCGAAGAGAAGACCTCCTTCGGGATGTCGTCCCCCCTTCGAGACCGGGTTCTCGGACCTGTTTCGGCTCAGCCGCAGCGGGCTGACCGTGCGCTACGCACTGGACGCCGCTACGTAGCTGCCGTGACGATCGGCGCAATCACGGGTACGGAAAAAGCCTCCGTACTTCGAGATCGATCTCCACACCCGGCACCCTCAGGCAATCGCCGCCGTCGTGGACCGAGTTCTCCCCATAGCCCTCCGGCCCAGGTGCGCGGTGCACCTCGAGGGTGCGACTGCCCAGATCGATCAGCCAGAACTGCCGTATGCCATGGCGGGCATAGAGCAGCGCCTTGACCCGGCGATCGTAGTTGAGGCTCGTGTCCGAGACCTCGATGATCAGAAGCACGTCCTCAGGCTGTGGGAGATTCTCGCTGTACGCGTCGTCACGCCTGACGAGCACGCATACGTCGGGCGCCGGCTCCGTGGACTCGGCGAGATGGACCGGGCTCTGAACCCGGATGGCGGTGCGGTGGTCGACCGCGCGGATGAGCAACTCGGCAAGGATGTCGACACAGGCCGCGTGGCGGCTGCCGACGGGGGACAACACGACGATTTCTCCTTCGATGAGCTCGACCCGGTCGTCTTCGCTCAGGATTCCCGCCCGCGCCATCGCGTGGTAGTCGTCCACCGTGAACAACCGTCTGGCGGGCACGATCGGCGGCGTCCCCTCCGCACTCGTTCTTCGCGTGGCCACCGTCATGCGGACAATCTCATCCGCCGAAGCGAATCGCACCGTCGTCGGTGAGGCGGATCCAGCCTCGCCGCCGCATGGAGCTACAACGACGCCGCGCCGTGGTAGGCCCTGGCCACCCACGCCATGAGCTGGGCGCACAGCAGCCCCAGCGGTGTGCCGACCAGGTTGCCGAGCACCCCCATCAGCACGCCGACCGCGGCCAGCGCGGGCTGGAAGACGCCGGCCACCACGGGCGTCGAGATCACCCCGCCGACGTTGCCCATGCTGCCGGTCGCGAACAGGAAGAGCGGCGCGCGCAGCAGGCGCATGGCCACGAACAGGCAAATGACATGGATGCTGATCCAGACCACGCCGACCGCCAGCACCAGGGGCGCCTCGGCGATCGCGGCCAGGTTGCCGCCAGCGCCCATCGTGGCGACCATCAGGTAGAGGCCGCCGTAGGCCACCGGTGTCGACCCCCGGTGGTCGAGCCGACGGAGCCGCGTGAACGAGAGCCCCAAACCAACCGCCACGACCAGCAGAATGCCCCACGTGAAATGCGAGAGAACGGAGCCGACTCGCGGCAGCAGCTCACCGCCGCGCATGCATAGCCAACTCCCCACCAGGCCGATGCCGAGCATCGACGCGAACGCCGGCAAGGTGATCGGCCGCGCCTTCTCGGTCTGCACCTTCTGCAGCCGCTCGTTCAGTCGGTCGAGCTCCCCGCGCCGTGCCCGGTTGCGGCGGTCGATCCGGTTCTGGTGGCCGCTGAGCAGGATGATGATCGACATCCAGCCGTAGCCGACGACCGAGTCGACGATGATCATCGGAGCGAAGATCTCGTCGGGGGCGCCGACGCCCTCCTTGATCGCGATCATGTTCGACAGGCCGCCGATCCAGGAGCCGGAGAGAGCGGCCAGTCCCTTCCAGATCTGCGGGTCGAGGAAGGGCTGGAAGATCGCCAGCGCGATCGGCCCGCCGATCACGATGCCGACCGACCCGGCGAGCAGCATCGCCGCCGCCAGCGGCCCCAGGCGCTTGATCGCCGGCACGTCGGTACCCATCACCAGGAGCAGCAGGGCGCACGGCATCAGGTAGTCCGTACACCAGTCGTAGAACGGCGACTCGGCCGGCGTGATGCCGACCGTGGTCAGCACCACGGGCAGCAGGTAGATCCAGACGATCGGCGGCAGGGTCTTGAACAGCCGTTCGAAGGCCGGCGTCTGCGCCAGCGCGAAGATCAGCGCCACGAAGCCGGCGAAGAAGACGAGTAGTGCGGTCGGATCCGTGATCAGCGCCTGCTCTGCCATCGCGGGGCATTGTAGTCGGGCGCCGGCTGCTATCTTCCGGCGCCACCTTCCCCGGGCGGCCCACTCGCTGCGAAAGGCTGACAAATGAGACCCACACGCCACTCCGGCACAGCCACCGCCTCAGCGGTCGCTGCGGCCTGCCTCCTCTTCGCATCGGCCGTCGAGGCCCAGTTCGGGGCTCGGCCACCCGACCGGTCCTCCCTGCTCGACGACGGCGCCCTGCACGTTGTGCTCTGCGGCAGCGGCTCACCGCTGCCGAGCGCCGAGCGCGCCGGCCCCTGCACCGCGGTGATCGCGGGGGGGCGGATGTTCCTGGTCGACGTCGGCCCCGGATCGACGGAGAACCTGCGTCTCTGGGGACTGCCGCGGGGCCGTCTCGCCGGTGTCCTGCTGACCCACTTCCACTCCGACCACATCGGTGAACTCGGCGAAGTCATCTTCTCGAGTTGGACAGGCGGGCGGACCGAATCGCTGGACGTCTACGGTCCGGCCGGCGTCGACCAGGTCGTCGCCGGCTTTCAGGCCGCCTACGAGCTCGACGTCTCCTACCGGGTCGCCCACCACGGCGCCGATCTGTTGCCGCCGGAGGGCGGCAAGGCGACGCCGCACGCGATCGAACTCTCGGACGATGCGCCATCGACCGTCATCTACGACCAGGACGGCCTCAAGATCAGCGCCATCCTGGTCGACCACGAACCGATCTCGCCGGCCGTGGGCTACCGGATCGATTTCGGCGGCCGGTCGGTCGTCGTCAGCGGCGACACCGTTCGCTCGGCGAACCTGGAAGCCGCGAGCCAGGGCGTCGACGTGCTGGTCCATGAGGTCCTTTCCGACAACCTCGTCGGCACGGCGTCACAGGCACTCGCGAGCGCCGGCAACGAACGGACCGCGAAGATGCTCGAGGACACGCTCGACTACCACACGTTCCCGGCCGACGTGCACGCCCTGGCGGCAGACGCCAAGGTCAAGCTCCTGGTGCTGAGCCACCTGGTGCCGCCGCTGCCCGCGGCGCAGGCGGAAAGCGTCTTCATGCGCGGCCGGGCCGAGGACGCGCCCAACGAGGCCGTCGTCGGCGTCGACGGCATGCACATCGCGCTGCCGGCCAACAGCGACGAACGGACGATCGAGACCTTCTAGTGGCGGCCCTCCGGGCCCGGGGGCGCGGGCGTCTCGCCCGCACCCGGCGCGAAGCGCCGGTCTGCCACGCTAGCCTCGCACCGTGACGAACTACGAAGCTGAACTCGACTTCGCGGTAGAGACCGCCTGGATCGCCGGGCAGTTGACGCTCGAGTTCTTCCGGCTCGGCGTCGAGACGGAACTCAAGAGCGACCTGACGCCGGTCACCGAGGCCGACCGCGGCGCCGAAGAACTGATCCGCTCCCGGATCGCCGAGACCTTCCCCGGCGACTCGATCGTCGGCGAGGAGTTCGGGGCGAGCGACGGCGCGCACGACCCGAAAGGCACTAGAGGACGCAACTGGTACGTCGACCCGATCGACGGCACCCGCTCCTTCGTCCGCGGCGTGCCTCTCTACGGCATCCTGATCGGCCTGGAGGTCGACGGGCGGGTCGAGGTCGGCGTCGCCCACTTCCCGGGCATCGGCGAGACCGTGGCTGCGGCCTCCGGTCACGGCTGCACGCTGAACGGCGAGCCGGCCCGGGTCTGCCCAACCGGCAGCCTGGCGGAGAGCTACGTCTCCTTCGGCGATCCCGGTCTCTTCGTCGACTCTCGCCATACGCAGGCCTGGCAGCGGATGATGAAGAGCACCGCCTACCGCGTCGGCTGGTCCGACGCCTACGGCCACGCCCTGGTCGCCACCGGCCGGCTCGAACTGATGGTCGATCCGCAGATGAGCGCCTGGGACTGCGGACCCTTCCCGGTCATCCTGCGTGAAGCGGGCGGCTACTTCGGCGACTGGGACGGCAACGAGACGATCCACTGCGGCCGGGCGGTCAGCACGACGCGGAGGCTGCTTCCCGAAGTGCTGGAGCTTCTCGGCGACTGAACCGCCGGGCGAGCCCGATCAGCCGTTCGAGTGGCCGCCGTCCGGCGGCTCCTCGCCCTCCTCGACCAGCCCGGCGACGCAAGTCAGCAACTCGCGTACCTCCTCCAGCCGGTTGTCCGGCACGCACAGCGATACCGGCACGGGAGACTTCCCCATCATCCCCATGCCGAACATCCCGACCCCGGCACTCTGCACGAGAAACGGAATGTCGTACTGATCCAGGGCATGGCCGATCGTTTCGGCCTCGAGCCTGGAATCGAACTTGGCGAGCTCGACGAACTTCATGGCAGGTTCCCCACCGCGACTTCAGCCTACTGCACGACGCACGCCGACATCCCCAAGGGCACTACCGAGCCCACCGAAGCACTCTGAGTAGCATGCCGGCATGAGTTGGAAGACCGCCCTCTCGGCCTCGGTCCTGATTGGGGCAGCGACTTTCGCCCAAGAGACTCACGAGCCAATCGCGAGGGTCTCTATCATCAGGGTCGAAGAACGGCCCGGTCCGGACGGCAGCGACGACCAACTCGGGATCAGCGTTCGGATGGCCTGTGAGAACTGCGAGGCCGTACCGGACGACCAGTGCGTGGACGCGATCATCTCGTGGCCCGATGGACGCTACCTGCTACGCCATCCCAGGAAAGCGCTTTCTCCGAACTTCGTGTTGTTTCTCCCCTTTGGCGAGGATGCAGTCCGGATCGAGTTGGCGGAACATGAGGGACACTCGCCCGGCAAGCCTCCTTCCAGGACGCACCGGGGCGATGGCTGTGTCGCCGGACCGGAGCTGACCTTTCCCGGTCCGGAGTTGGCCTTCGGCGCCACAGTACAGATCGACCTGCACAACGGCCCACACGAGCATGAGTAGCGACTCGGCCACAGCTCGCTGACGGTCTCAGTCGGCTGCCCGCCGGCAGTTGCCGCAAGACGTCCCGACGTCTATAGTCCGTCGGATGGAACCGCCCCGTCGGCCACCCGGTCAGGTGCGAGACGCAATCGTCGCGGTGCTACGCACCTATCCCGACGGAGCTTCGCCCCGCCTGATCGAGCAGGCCGTGCAGCAACACCTTGGTCCCGTTGCCGGATCGAGCATTCGCTCCTACCTCCGCCTCAACACGCCGGGCCTCTTCGAAAAACCGGCCCGCGGCCTCTACCGGCTTCGCTCTGCCCCAGCTCGGTGGGGCCCACCCAGCAGTGAACTCAGGGAGGCGCTGCCGGCCTTCGACCATGGCCGAGCGTCGATCGTCCATACCGACTGCCTCGACTGGCTAAGGACCTGCGAGCCCAGCACCATTCACGCCGTGGTCACCGATCCCCCCTATGGCCTCGTCGAGTACTCCAGCCTCGAACAGGAGAAGCTACGTGCCGGGCGTGGCGGCGTGTGGCGCATCCCCCCTTCCTTCGACGGAGCGCAACGGTCACCCCTACCGCGGTTCACCACCCTGTCGGACAGGGACAAAGAAGCGCTTGAGGCGTTCTTCGAGATTTGGGCAAGGCTACTCCTGCCGGCACTCGTTCCCGGCGCCAACGTCGTCGTCGCCACCAACCCGTTGCTCTCCTACCTGGTGTCCGGCGCACTCGCCCGGGGCGGTCTGGAACGGCGCGGCGAACTCGTCCGGCTGGTCACAACGATGCGCGGTGGAGACCGCCCGAAGGGAGCTCACGTCGAGTTCGAGGACGTGAGCGTGATGCCCAGGTCCATGTGGGAGCCGTGGCTGCTGTTCCGCAAACCGCCCGAGGGCAGAATCCAGGACAACCTGCGGAAGTGTGGCACTGGCGGATTCCGCCGTCCTGAGAGCGATCGACCGTTCGGCGACGTCATCCGCTCCGCGCCAACTCGGCCCGCAGAAAGGAAGGTGGCGCCGCACCCGAGCCTGAAGCCACAACGCTTTCTCAGGCCCCTCGTGCGGGCGGTTCTTCCTCTGGGCGAAGGCGTCGTGCTCGATCCATTCTGCGGCGCTGCCTCTACTCTCGCTGCGGCAAACGCCGTCGGCTACAAGAGCCTCGGCATCGAGAAGGATCCGTACTACTACCGCATGGCCTGCCAGGCTCTTCCTCGGCTCGCCGCGCTGCAAGGCCAACACCAACTCTTCTAGCCGCGACCGCCGACTACTCGATGCAGGCCCACTGCCGGAGACCCTCTCGAGGTGCCACGAACACCAAGCCGGAGAGCCTGGAGTCTTGGGCAACCTTCAGAAGCCACGCACCGTCATGCAGGGGCCACGTGGCTTCGGTCCATCGGCTTCATCCTCCGGAATCCCTCTCGCCCTCCCCTGTCGGGACCTTCAGCATCAGCCCCAAGCGCGTACAACGGGCGACGAGCTCGGCCCGCTGGTTGTAGGCGCGGTGCTCGAAGGTCACGATGCCGGCATTGGGTCGTGAACGGCTCTCCCGCTTGTCCTTGATCTCGGTCTCGATCCGCAGGGTGTCGCCGTGGAACACCGGACGGGGGAAGACGACGTCGTTCCAGCCCAGGTTGGCGATCGTCGTGCCGAGCGTCGTGTCGCCGACCGAGATCCCAACCATGAGGCTCAGGGTGAAACAACTGTTGACGATCCGCTGCCCGAACTCGCTGTTCTTCATCGCCTCGGCGTCGAGGTGAAGCGCCGCCGGGTTGTGGGTCATCGCGGTGAAGAAGACGTTGTCCGCCTCGGTCACCGTCCGCCGCAGCGCATGGTCGAAGAGCTGACCGATCTCGAACTGCTCGTAGTAGAGGCCTGCCATGAAGGCAACAGTACAGCCATTGTCGTCTCCGGCGGATGCGGGCGGGACGCCCGCGTTCCCAGGTCAGATCGTTCTGCCGCGCAGGCTGCTAGCCGACCCGTTCGATATCGGCGCCCAGGGACCGCAGCCGCTCGTCGATCCGCTCGTAGCCGCGATCGATCTGCTGCACGTTGTCGATCACGCTGCGGCCTTCGGCGCACAGAGCGGCGATCAGCATCGCCATGCCGGCGCGGATGTCGGGACTCACCATGTCCCGCCCGTAGAGCTTCGACGGACCGCTGACGACGACCCGGTGCGGGTCGCAGAGCACGATCTGGGCGCCCATCGCGACCAGCCGGTCGACGAAGAACATCCGCGACTCGAACAGCTTTTCGTGAATCAGCACCAAGCCGCGGCTCTGGGTCGCGCCGACCACCGCGATCGAGGTCAGGTCGGCGGGGAAACCGGGCCACGGCGCGTCCTCGATCTTCGGAATCGCACCCTGGAGGTCCGTGCGCACGCACAGCTCCTGGCCGCCCGGAACGAACAGGTCACTGCCGTCGTCGGACACCTCGAAGTTGATGCCCAGACGCCGGAACGCAAGTCGCGTCGCGCGATGCTCCTGGGGCCGTGCGTTGGGGATGCGAAGTTCGCCGCCGGTCACCGCCGCCAGCGTGATGAGCGACCCGACCTCGATGTAGTCGGGCCCGATCTCGAACTCGGCGCCGCCGAGCCTGTCGGTGCCCTCGATGGTCAGCTCGTTCGTCCCGATGCCGTTGATCCCCACACCCATCAACCGCAGCAGCCGGCAAAGATCCTGTACGTGGGGCTCGCTCGCCGCGTTCAGGATCCGCGTCTCTCCCTTCGCGAGAGACGCTGCCATCACCGCGTTCTCGGTCGCTGTGACCGACGCCTCGTCGAGGAAGATCTCGGCGCCGCGGAGGCGACCGTCAGCGGCTTTGACGCGGCACTCGAGACCGCCGCGGGGACAAAGCGTGATTTCGGCGCCCAGGGCCTCGAGCGCGAGCACGTGGGTGTCGAGTCGTCTACGACCGATCACGTCGCCACCCGGCGGCGGCATGGTCACTCGCCCGCGCCGAGCCAGCAAAGGACCCGCGAGCAGGATGGAGGCGCGAATCACACGGCACAGGTCCGGGTCCGGATCCTCGTCACCGAGCCCGGCGGCGCAGACCCGGACCGTGTCCGCGCCCACGAACTCGGCCTCGCCTCCGAGTTGACGGACCAATCCGATCTGCGCTTCGACGTCGCGGATTCGCGGCACGTTGCGCAGCGTCACCTCGTCGTCGGTGAGGAGCGCGGCAGCCAGGATCGGCAGCGCGGCGTTCTTGTTGCCGCGCGCTTCCAGCGTCCCCGAGATCGGCCGGCCGCCCTCGATGACGAACTGAGAACGGGGCATGTGTCCGGCTGTGTCCATTGGATGTCAAGTTGACCACAGGAACGCTCAGGCTGCCCCAGGTCTTCCGACCAGGCAAACATGAAACTTCGGCGGCGCGCTCGCGTCGTAGGAGAAGTACAGCGCACACGGGCCTTCCCCGCCCCGCGGCCTCTGCCTCGGACTCAAGGAGAATAGACATGAAGAACCGTTACCCCCTTTGGTCGACCCTGACGTTCGCTCTGCTCATCGCCCTCGTCCCCGCCGCCGCCCTCGCCCAGGACGATGCCGGGAAGAACCAGGACGAGCGCTGGGAGGAACTCGGCCAACGCTGGCAGGAGTGGGGCGAACAGTTCGGCCGCAGCTTCGAAGAAGCCGACTGGGAGTCCCAGGACGAGAACTGGGAGGAGTACGGCAAGCGCTGGGAGAAGTGGGGCGAACAGTTCGCCGCGTCCTTCGAGAGTGCCTTCAACGAAGAAGAATGGGAGGCATGGGCCGAGCAGCTCGAGGACATGGAAAACGAGGACGGCGAAATCCACTGGGAGAGTCTCGGCGAGTTCTGGGAGCAATTCGGCGAGCAGTTCGGCGACTCCCTCGGCGAGGCGCTCGAAGGCGCGGACTGGGAGACCTTCGGTGAGGCCCTGGGCGGCCTTGGCGAGCAGATGGGCGAACTGGCCGAGCTGATCGCAGCCAGCGTCGAGAACGCGGATTGGGATGGTCTCACCGATCTCATCGGCGAGACCGTGGAACAGGCCATCGAGGGCGCCGAGGAAGCGGTCGAGGCAGCCGAAGAAGCGGCAGAGCGCGCAGCGGAAGCCGCCGAGGAGATCGACGCCTAGCCTCGGCGTCCGTCCTGGGAACGCGGGCGTCTCGCCCGCATCCGGCGCGAAGCTCCGGGCCTTCGCCGGCGCCCAGAGCTTCTCCGTGAGGCCGACATCACGGGAAGGCCTGATGCCAGTGCCTTAGGCTACGCGCTCCGTCTCATCACCAACGGAGTACCCCACATGCCGGTCGATCCCCAGGTACAGGCCTTCCTCGAAGCCCAGGCGCAGGCCGCGATAGCGAACCAGGTTCCGCCGATCACCGAGCAGACCGTGGAAATGGCCCGGGCCGGCTATCTCGCCGTCGCCGAGATGCTGGGCCAGGGCCCGGACGTCGACACCGAGGATTCCGCCGTGCCCGGCCCGGCCGGCGACATCCCGGTCCGCATCTACCGCCCCAAGGGCGCCGGCCCCGGCCTGCCGATCCTCGTCTACTACCACGGCGGCGGGTGGGTGATCGGCGATCTGGACACCCACGACTACGCGGCGCGCGAACTCTGCGCCGGCGCCCGCTGCCTGGTCGTCGCGGTCGACTACCGGCTGGCCCCCGAAGCGCAGTTCCCCGCCGCGGTCGACGATTCCTGGGCCGCCCTCCAGTGGGTGGCCGCCAACGCGGAGAGTCTCGGCGGCGACCCGAGCCGCATCGCGGTCGGCGGGGACAGCGCCGGCGGCAACCTCTCCGCCGTGATGAGCCTGCTCGCTCGCGACGCAGGCGGTCCGAAGCTCGCCTTTCAACTCCTGATCTACCCGGCGGTGGACATGGACTTCAGCCGCCCCTCGATCGACGAGAACGCGGACGGCTACGTTCTGACCAGGGACCACATGATCTGGTTCCGCGGCCACTACCTCCGCTCCGACGCCGACCGCGCCGACTTCCGCACCTCGCCGCTGCTCGCCGACAACCACAGCGGCCTGCCGCCGGCCCTCATCATCACCGCCGAGTTCGACCCGCTGCGAGACGAAGGCCGCGACTACGCCGAGAAGCTGCAGGCCGCGGGCGTCCCGACCACCCTCTCGAACTACGAAGGCCAGGTCCACGTCTTCTTCCAGCTCTCCCCCATCCTCGACGGAGGCCGCAAGGCGGTGGACGAAGCGTGTGCGGCGCTCCGGCAGGCGTTCCGCGAGGCTGACTGAGACGCTTCCGGGCGTCAGCCGAAAAGGCGAGGTTCGAAGTCCAGCTCGTTGACGATGCTGGCGCTGCTTCCCGTTGCCCGGATGACGAACAAACCTCGGCGGTCCGCGTACTTCGTCACCGAAACGTCGCTCTTGAGGTAGGCCACCGCGCCGTAGATCCGCCGTTCCCGGTACTCCGGCGACCACTCCACGAATTGCGAGAGCTTGTCCAGGAACTCGGTGACATCTTCCGATCCAAGCGTCGTCTTGACCTCGACAACGACGACTTCCGCGCCGTTCGCGGCGACGATGTCGATCTCGAAGTGCTCCCCGTTGCGGCGCCCCGTCATTCGCTGAAGGGTCCGTTCCACCTCGATCCCGCGTTGCTTCAGCAGGGGAACGAGGTCTCCCTCGACCAGGCTCTCCATCAACTTGCCCCACTGCGATGTGAACAGGCCTTCCGCCTTCTTGAGCCGCCGGTCGGTCTCCTCCATCTGGCGGGCGGTTTTCTTCTGGTACTCCCTGAGCTCGGCCATTTCGGCCCGGCCCTTTTCGAAGTCGGCCTGGCGCTCGGCCCGGCTCTTTTCGGAGGCGGCCCGGCTCTCGGCCCGGCTCTTTTCGAAGTCGGCCCGGCTCTTCGCGATGTCGGCCTGGCTCTTTTCGAAGTCGGCCCGGCTCTTCGCGATGTCGGCCTGGCTCTTTTCGATGTCGGCCTGGCTCTTTTCGAAGTCGGCCTGGCTCTTCGCGATGTCGGCCTGGCTCTTCGCGATGTCGGCCCGGCTCTCCGCCATCAGATCGGACGTGCGCCGCAGGATCGCCCAGATCTCCTCCGGCGTAGCCGGAGCCTCGGCGCCCGCACCTGGTGTGTTCGTACTCGTCATCGATTCCTCCACGCGAGGCAGCCTTCGGGGGAGGGCAAGCTCTGGTTGGCAAGGATGGGGCCTGCGGCGCAAGCCGCGTCCGCATCGGACCGGACGACCGTCATCGTAGCGCAACCCCAGCGAGGAGTCGGACGGCAAGAGCCTGCTTGCCGCCGACGCTTCGGGAGGCGTTCGGCCACACGGATAGGATGTGGCCACAGCGCAGACGGAGGAGCACCCATGAGAGTCATACTGACCGTCGCCGCCTTGCTGCTGGCGACAGCCGCCGCGGCCGACCAGGAAGCTGCCGCTCAGAGCGAAACGAGGCACCCGGCCACAACTGACCCCGGGCAGACCGCGACAACTCGGCGACCGAACGGGCCACCGCGCACAAAACGCCAGTGACGGTAGGCTCACTCTTGTGAGCGTTCCTGCTACGCGGCCGACTGATGCCGCCGAGTCTCTCCTCACTGAACGAGAACTCGGAGCCGTGGCGGCTGACCTGGCGGACACGAGCGGGCCACTGACTCCGAATGCGCCGGAACGCAGTCCCGTGGAGGCACTCCGAGACCAGATCCGGGCCGGCGGCGACCCTCTCGGCGACGCTTTCTGCAGAATCCGGACACCGCAGGAACGCCGCGATCAGGGAGCGACCTACACGCCGCCCGCAATCGTCGAGCACATGCTTGAATGGACCGTCAGGCACAAGTCCCCGGCGCGTGTCGTCGACCCAGGCGCCGGATCGGGCCGCTTCATCTTGGCAGCGGCTCGGCGGTTTCCGGAAGCCGCCCTGGTCGCCGTGGAGACGGACCCGCTCGCGATCCTGATCCTCAGGGCCAACGCGGAAGTCCTCGGTCTTTCGGGTCGGCTCACGATCGAAGAGACCGACTATCGCGACCTCTCCCTGCCTGCTATCGACGGAACGACTCTGTTCATCGGCAACCCGCCATACGTCCGACACCATCGCATCGACGCCGAATGGAAGAACTGGTTCGCCGACACTGCGGCCAACCACGGGCTGCGAGCGAGCAAGCTGGCCGGGCTCCATATCCACTTTTTCGTCAAGAGCCTGGAACTGGCCCGCCCCGGCGACTACGGCGCCTACATCACCGCCGCGGAGTGGCTCGACGTGAACTACGGTTCGGTGCTTCGCCACGCGCTGGCCGACGGACTCGGCGGCCTCGCGCTTCACCTTCTCTCGCCGACTGCCGCGCCCTTCCCCGACGCGCTGACCTCGGCCGCCATCACCTGCTGGGAGGCAGGCCACCACGGCTCTTCCATCGGGGTCCGAACGATCGAAGGCCCCGATCAACTCGACGGGCTGCGGTCACGTCGCTCGGTGCCCTGGACCGCCCTCAGAAGGGCGCATCGCTGGTCAACGATCATCAGGCCCTGCGAACCGACGCGCGGCGGCGTCATCGAACTCGGTGAGATCTGCCGCGTTCACCGCGGGCAAGTCACCGGCAACAACAGCGTCTGGATCGCCGGAAAGTACGACGGAGACTTGCCGCCGGATGTCCTGTTCCCGACCATCACGCGCGCTCGAGAACTCTTCTCGGCTGGCTCCGCTCTGTCTTCCGCCGAACATCTGCGCCAAGTCGTCGACCTGCCGCGCGACCTCGACAGCCTCAAGCCTCCGGCCCGCCACCTCGTCGACAGGTTCCTGCACTGGGCGCAGGACCAGGGCGCCAACGAGAGCTACATCGCCCGCCACCGTCGCCCCTGGTGGTCGGTGCGATTGCGAAAGCCGGCGCCGATTCTCTGCACCTACATGGCGCGCCGTCCTCCGGGCTTCGTGCGGAATCTGTGCGGCGCACGCCACATCAACGTCGCCCACGGCCTCTACCCCCGACAAGAGCTTTCGGGCACCCAACTGACCCGTCTCACCGAATGGCTGAACCGCCACGTCGGCATCGACCAAGGACGCACCTACGCGGAAGGCCTGACGAAGTTCGAGCCCAAGGAAGTCGAGCGGATCCTGATCCCGAGGCTGGAAGACCTCGGATGATCGAACCGAGGCGGTGGACCCTCGCCGAGCTTGAACGAGATGCCGAGGAAGCGACATCCGTGTTCCGCGAAGAGCGACCCGCCGCATCGCCGACCTCGTCCTGCGCCTCGTCGATCCTCATCGCTTTCCCTGGATCGCCGAGAATCGTCCACCAACCAGTGATGAAGTCGAGCGTGCCGTTGTCGCCTCCGCAGCGCTGGTGGCGGCGCAGAAAGTGTCCACCGCCCGCCGGAGCGCCAGCAAACTCCAGGAGGACGCCGTCAAAGAGGTGCTCCGCTCCTGCGGCTTCATCGAGGACAGTGGGCGCCCCGCCATCGAGACCCTCGCGAACGCCCCCGAACCCAGCCACTTTCGAGGCGAGAGCAAACTCGGCCGAACCAAAGCCGACATAGTCGCCCGCCTCCCAGACCAGCGATTGCTGGCAATCGAGTGCAAGGTGTCGAACAGTGCCGTCAACTCGTACAAGCGCGTGAACCATGAGGCCGTCGGCAAGGCACGGTCTTGGCTGTCCGACTTCGGCAAACGCCAGATCGTCCCGGCGGCAGTTCTCAGCGGCGTCTTCAAGCCCGCGAACCTGGCGACAGCCCAAGAGGAGGGACTCGCCCTGTTCTGGGCATTCCGCCTTGCCGATCTTGCAGACCTTCTGGAGTCCGCGTCCCGGCAGTAGGTCCCACCTCGGTCTGCGTCGCGCACCCACGCATCCGGTTGACCCGTCAGCCTGGACATGGTCGAATCTCGCGCTCCAACGCCTATGCGTTGTACCGTGGCCACCACGAATCGCAACCGCGGAGCCTCCGTCCGCTCAACCGGCTCCAACCCTAGAAGTCACTGGGAACTAGGCGATGACGAACACCAGCCCCGAAAACCAAGAAGCCAAGCGAAGAGCGGATCTTGACATCCGCGGCACGGCCGAACGCCTACGCGCCGACCGCTCCTCATTGGCGGAATGGGCTGGCTGTGAGTCTCCCCATTGGCGCGCCCTGCTCGCCCTGCCGGACGGCCTTGACGGGACCATCGTGCAGAACGGCTCCCAGTTCTCCGTACGAACGCCCGACGCTGCCTTCACCGAACGCTTCCGTCCAGCCTGGCTGGGGCTCGGCGGGTACCGCCGATGCGGGTGTCACCGCCGCAGCTACACCGCCGGCAGCAGCCGGCTGACGCGGTAGCCGTCGGGGTCCTTCTCGAAGCCGCAGGCGTCGAGGGTCGGCGCCCAGGGCGACTCCCCCGCGGGTCGGCCGTCGATCCGCAGGAGCCGCAGGAACCGCCGCCGACGGCGGCCGGCGAGTTCGCGCAGGGTCGACCAGGCTTCCCGTGGATCGGGGTCGCCGCCGAGCGCCGCGAACGTCCAGACGCCCTGGCCGCCGGCTTCGAGGTAGAGACACGGCGAGCCGGCACGCAGCACGAGCCAAGCGCGGGGGATGCGCCGGGGACCGGCTCTGCCCGGCTCGGCTTCCGACCCGAGCTGAGGCCACGGGAGCACGGCGCCCCAGGGGTTGGCCGGGTCGACGGCGGGCAGGACCTGGATCGGCCCATGTTTCCCCGGCGCCGTTCGCTCGCGCCGCAGGCGTTCGACCGCGACGGGCAGCGCGAACTGGCGGCCGGCCAGACCGTGGACGAAGTAGCCGCGGCGCAGATGGCCGACCTCCTCCATCTCGCGCAGCACCGGGTAGAGCGCCTCGAACCCGCCGGGCACGCTCTCGGCGCGGGCCGTCTCGGCCGCGACGACGCCGTACCGGTCGAGCAGCATGGTGGCCGTCGCGTGAGCCCACTCCGTGTCGCTGACCGGTTCGCCCGGCGACGCCAAACCGGCGACCAGGGACCAGCGCCCGCCGGCCAGGGTTGCGGCGCGACCGCGCCGGGGTGCGAACGGTCTCGCGTTCGCGCCCGGTGACCGCCCGCGGCGCCAACCCCGGGGCAGACCGCGCGGGCGGCGCTCGGCCGCGGGGCGCGGGCGCTTGCCCAGCGACTCGAGCGGCAGGAAGGTGTCGTTCGTGATCCGGCCGGCCCAGACGAGGTCCCAGATCGCCGCCTCGACCTCCGTCTCGCCCCAGTCTCCCGCACCGACCACGCCCCGCACGAGGTCGAAGGTGAAGCAGGCGCCGCGCGTCTCGAGCCGCTGCAGCACAGCCCGGTGCAGTCCTTCTGTCCAGTGCGCCTCCGGACCGTCGCCGTTCACTCCCCCGGTGGCGTCCGCCGTTTCGGTCGCCGGCTCGGCGCCACCGCGCACCAGCAACCCGAACCGATCGCGCCCGTAGACGGCCACCCTGCCGTCCCGTGGTCCGAGCCGCCCGCGGCCCACCCACAGGAGCTCTCCCGCCGTCGCCAAAAGGTCGAGCATCTCGACCCGGAAGCCCGGCACACGGGACGGCAGGATGTCGTCGACCAGGGTCCGCCAGGACAGCGGCAGGCCTTCGAGTTGAGCGACCGCTTCGTCCAGTCGCCCGAGCGTGCGGCCCGGAATCGTGGAAGCCCCCGTCGCCAGCGGCGCGCGGCCGCGCGGCGCCGGCCGCCTCGCCGCGGCGGCCGCCTCGCCTGTGCCCTGCCAGCGACCGAGGAAACGCGCCAGGGCCGGGCCGTCGACCGGCGCCGCCTCCCGCCGCAGCCTGGCCAGAGTGCGGCGCTTGATCTGGCGCAGGATCTCCCGGTCGCACCATTCGAACCCATCGCGGCCGGACCGGAACTCGCCGCGGACGAGCGATCCGGCATCTTCAAGCGCCACAAGCAACGGTTCGACCGCTCCCTGCGGCAGGCCGAAGCGGCCGGCGGCGTCGGCGCTCGCGAACGGTCCCCGGCTGCGCGCGAAGCGCCGGACCAGAGCCTCGAGCGGCGCCGGCCGAGCCGCCAGCAGATCGGCCGGCAAGCCGTCTGGCAGAGTCGCGTCGAGGCCGTCGCGGTAGAGCGCCGCGTCCTCCGCCGCCACCCAGATCCGCTGCCCGCCGTCGCCGAACTCGACCTCGACCGCACGCTTCTGCCGTTCCAGTTCCGCCAGCCAGTCGCCGGCGTCGCCCGGCGCCCGCTCGTCGACCTCGTCCCGGGGCAGACCGCCGGTGCGCCGCAGCAGATCGTAGAGATCGTCCTCGTGCCGCAGCCCCCGGCCCGTCGCCAGCCCCTGCAGCTCGCCGTCCACGGCCTGGATCACGTCCTCATCGAGCAGTTCCTTCAGGCTGGACGTGCCGAGCAGCTCGTGCAGCAGTTCCCGGTCGAGCGTCAGCGCCTGCGCCCGCCGCTCCGCCGCCGGCGCATCGTTGTCGTAGAGGAACCTCTCCTCGTAGGCGAACACCAGGGAGCGGGCAAACGGCGACGGCGACGGGGTCTCCACGTCGTCGACCCGGATCGCGCCGTCTTCGATCTGCCTCATCAGGTCCACGAGGCCGGACAGGTCGAAGAGATCGCTCATGCATTCGCGGTAGGTCTCGAGCAGTACCGGGAAGTCCGGGTAACGGCGAACGACGGAGAGCAGGTTCTTCGAGCGCTGCCGCTGCTGCCACAGCGGCGTGCGCTTACCCGGCCGGTTGCGCGGCAGGAGCAGGGAGCGGGCGGCGTTCTCGCGGAACCGGCTCGCGAACATCGGCGAAGCGGCGACCTGTTCGACGACCAGGTCCTCGACCTCCTCGGGGTCGAGAAGAAACTCGCGCGCCGGGGGCAGATCGCCCATGTCGGCGAAGCGGAGCGCCAGCCCATCGTCCGTCCACAGGGTCTGCACCTGGAAGCCGTAGCGCTCGCCGATCCGGCGCTCCAGCGCCATCGCCCACGGCGCGTGGATGCGGGCGCCGAAGGGCGTCAGGATGCACACTCTCCAGTCGCCGATCTCGTCCCGGAACCGCTCGACCGTCACCGCCCGGTCGGTCGGCAGGGTGCCGGTGTGGTCCCGCTGCTCGTCGACGTAGGCGAAGAGGTTCGCCGCGGCGTAGCGGTCGAGCGGAGTCTCTTCGGCCAGGAAGCGGCGCGCGTCGTCCGCGTCCCGGCGGCCGAGCTCACGCAGGAACGCCCCCAGCGCCTGGCCGAGTTCCACCGGCCGGCCCGGACCGTCGCCGTGCCAGAAGGGCATCCGTCCCGGTTCGCCGGGAGCGGGCCGCACGATGACCCGGTCGCGGGTGATCTCGGTTACTCGCCAGGCCGAAGCGCCGAGCAGGAAGGTGTCCCCGGCACGCGACTCGTAAACCATCTCCTCGTCCAACTCGCCGAGTCGCGGCCCGTCGGGCCCGAGGTGGACCGTGAACATGCCGCGGTCGGGAATCGTGCCGGCGTTCATCCGCACCAGCAGGGCGGCCCCGCGCCGGGCCGTCAACACGCCGCGTCCGCGGTCCCAGGACAGGCGCGGCCGCAGGTCGGCGAACTCCTCCGACGGATAGCGGCCGACGAGCATGTCGAGCACCGTGGTGAGCACGCCGCGGGTGAGGCCGCGGTACGGGCGGGCCCGTCGCGCCACGCCCAGAAGATCGTCCACGCTCCGCTCCCGGTCGCAGCACATCGCGACGACCTGCTGCGCCAGCACGTCGAGCGGGTTCTCGGGCATCCGCATCGGCTCGATCGCGCCGCGCTGCATCTGGATCGCGGTCACGGCGCACTCCAGCAGGTCGCCGCGGAACTTGGGGAAGATCAGGCCGCGGCTGCGCTCGCCGACCGCATGACCGGCGCGGCCCACGCGCTGCAGACCACGCGCGGTCGAGCCGGGCGCCTCGACCAGCAGCACCAGGTCGACCGCGCCCATGTCGATCCCGAGTTCGAGCGAGCTCGTGGCGACGATACAGCGCAGGCAACCCGCCTTGAGGGACTCCTCGATCTCCCGCCGTTGGTCGTGGGAGATGCTGCCGTGGTGTGCGCGGGCCAGCGGTTCCATCCCCGCGCCCGATGACGGGCGCAGGGACTGGTTCGCGGTTGACGCGGGGACGCGCCAACCGGGTGCCGGGCCACTTGCCGCTTCGCCGGAGTCGTCGGCGCCGGCGTCGTCACCTGGTCGGTCGTCCAGGGCCGCCAGGTCGTTCAGGCGCTGCGCGAGCCGCTCGCAGAGGGAGCGGCTGTTGACGAACACGATCGTCGACCGGTGGCGCCTGACGGCATCCAGGATCCTCGGAAAGACCGACGGCCACAAGCCGGATGTCTCAAAACCGCGCGGCCAGCCATCCCCGTCCTCCGAAGAATCCGGCGCCGGCGGCGCTTCCATGTCCGGTACCGGCACCACCACCTGCAGATCGATGTTCGGCGGCGCCGAAGCGTCCACGACCTCGACCGGGCGGTCACCGCCGAGGAACTCAGCGGCCAGGTCCATCGGCCGCACGGTCGCCGAGAGGCCGATCCGTTGCGGTTCCCGGTCGCCCGTCAACTCGGCCAGGCGCTCGAGCGACAGGGCCAGATGGGCGCCGCGCTTGGTCGCCGCCATCACGTGGACCTCGTCGACGATCACGGTCTCGACCGTGCGCAGGTTCGCCGCCGCCTGGGACCCGAGAATGAGGAACAGCGACTCGGGGGTCGTGACCAGGATCTCGCCGGGACGCCGAAGCTGACGGCGTCGCTCCTGCGGCGTCGTGTCCCCAGTGCGTACGTCGACGGTCACGGGCCGCACCGGAACGCCTGATTTGCGAGCGCTGCGGCGCACGCCGACCAGCGGCGCCTCCAGGTTCCGGTCGATGTCGTAGACCAGCGCCTTCAGCGGCGAGACGTAGAGGACGCGGACGCCCGGCTCACGGGTGACGCCCTCTGCACACTCCTGCGGCCGATCGAAGCTCAGGCGGTCGATCGCCCACAGGAAGGCGGCGAGCGTCTTGCCACTGCCGGTCGGCGCCACCAGCAGGGCATTCCGGCCGCGGGTCAGCACCGGCCAGCCGAGTTCCTGCACCCGGGTCGGGCCGGGGAACGAGTCCGCGAACCACCGCCGGACCGGCTGTGAGAACGAGTCCAAGGGGCCATCCTACGCACGGACAAGCGGCGCGGCCCCTCAGACCCCTCGCCGCGCGAACCGGCAGCATGGGGCTGTTACTCTCGACCGCCCGTCTGAACCACCCGGCTACCGACCGTCGAGACTCCTAGCGTTGGCGCACCACGACCGCAAGCACAGCGGCAAGACCTGGTGGCTCGACAACAAGCGGAACGTCGCCAAGGTCTTCTACATCCTGGTCGGTCTCGATGTCGGGTGGCTGGCGGCGGACTTCATCCACCACAAGCACTCGGAGTGGAGCGCTCTGGAGGGTCGGCTCCACGAGTTCGACGCCTGGGTCGGCTTCTTCCCGCTCTACGGCTTCGTCGGCGCCTTCCTGCTGGTGCTGGCGGCCAAGCAGATGCGCCGGGTACTGATGCGCCCCGAGGACTACTACGAGCGCCCGGGCAGCGCCAAGGACTCCTGATCGCCGATGCTCGAGTTCCTGCTGTCACCACCCCTGCTGCTGATTGCAGGCAGCCTGGCTCTGGCCGCGACGCCGCGCTCGGTGATGCCCCAGACGGTTCGACGGGCCCTGTTGCTGGCGCTGCCGGTCTATTCGCTGTGGCGGTTCTGGGGCCTCGAACTCGGCAGCTACGCCCAGTTCGATCTCTTCGGGCAGACCCTCACACTGATGCGGGTCGACAAGCTGAGCCGCGTCTTCGCCGTCATCTTCCATCTCGCGGCATTCATCGGCACTATCTACTCGCTCTACGTCAAGGACAACTTCCAGCCGCTGGTCGGGGTGTTCTATGCCGGATCGGCCCTGGGCGTGGTCCTCGCCGGCGACCTCTGGACCCTGTTCCTGTTCTGGGAGGTGGCGGCGGTGTCGTCGGCGCTCCTGGTCTGGGTCCGTCGCGACGGCCGGGCGCTCGCGGCGGGCCTGCGCTATCTCGGCATGCAGATGGTCTCGGGGGTCCTGCTGCTGGCAGGCATCGTCCTGCTGCGCCACGACCTCGGCGCCGCGCCCGGCTGGTCCGAGTTCCGCAATCTCACGGGCTTGCTCGAGGATGGCGGCATCGGCTTCGCCAACCTGGCGCCGACCCTGATTCTCCTCGCCTTCGGCCTCAAGGCGGCCTTCCCGCTGCTCCACAGTTGGCTGATCGACGCCTACCCCGAGTCGACGCCGGCCGGGGGTGTGTTCCTGTCGGCCTTCACGACCAAGTTCGCGATCTACGCTCTGGCGCGCGCCTTCCCGGGCCAGTCCGAACTGATCTGGATCGGGGCGGTGATGACCGCGTTCCCGATCTTCTTCGCCGTGATCGAGAACGACCTGCGCCGCGTGCTGGCCTACAGCATGACGAACCAGCTCGGCTTCATGGTCGTCGGCATCGGCATCGGCACGGAGCTGGCGCTCAACGGCGCCGTCGCCCACGCCTTCGCCGACATCCTCTTCAAGGGGCTGCTGTTCATGGCCATGGGGGCGGTCCTCTACCGGGTCGGCCACGTCAACGGGTCGAACCTGGGCGGCCTCTACAAGTCGATGCCGATCACGACCGGCCTGTGCATCATCGGCGCCGCCTCGATCTCGGCCTTCCCGCTGTTCTCCGCCTTCGCCACCAAGTCCCTGATCATGAGCGCCGCGTCCCACGAGGGGTATCTGGCGCTATGGCTGGTGCTGCTGTTCGCCTCCGCCGGCGTCTTCCACCATGCCGGCATCAAGATCCCGTTCTTCGCCTTCTTTCACCACGACGCAGGACACCGCTGCAAGGAGGCGCCGCGGTCCATGCTCGTCGCGATGGTGCTGGCGGCTACCGGGAGCATGACGATCGGCCTCTTCCCGCAACTGCTCTACGGGCTCCTGCCCTACGCGGTCGACTACGCGCCGTACACCTGGACACACGTCATCACCCAGAGCCAACTCCTGTTCTTCTCCGCCCTCGCCTTCGCCACCCTGATGCGCACCGGCCTCTACCCGCCTGAACTGCGCTCCGTGAACCTCGACGCCGACTGGTTCTACCGCCGCGTCGGCTACCGTCTCTGGGAGAGCGCGGCCACGGCGTTCGTCGCGCTGCACCGCGCCGGCTACTCGGCGGCGGGGCGTCTCGCCGCCACCGCCCTGGCAGTAGCGCAGCGTCATCTCGGCCCCCAGGGGCTACTCGGCCGATCCTGGCTCACCGCGTCGATGACGCTGTGGGTGGCCCTGCTGCTGGCGACGTACCTGGTCGTCTTCTACTGGCGCCTGGGCTGAGCGGGGCCGGAAACGCCCCCTTGACCAGATGCGGGCAAGATGCCCGCGTGCCATCCGTGCGCCCGATGACAGGCGCACGGAGTGGTTCGCGTGTGGCGCGGGACGCGCCACACGGGTTCCCAGGACGGAGGCGTTCTCTTCGGTCTGAGGCGAAGCCTCGTTAACATCAGCTTCCCTAATGTTTCACGGTTGCCCATGAGATGCGCCTAATGTAAGATCTCTCTCTTACGATGCAAGGGCTCAGGATCTTCTGCGATGTCGCCGATCTGCGCAGCTTCAGCCGTGCGGCCGAGCTTCACGGCATCACCCAGTCGGCGGTCAGTCAGCGCATCCATCACCTCGAAGAACGGCTCGGCACGAAGCTGCTCGACCGCTCGAAGCGCCCGTTCGTGCTGACGCCGGCCGGCGAGCTCGTGTCGCGTGAAGGGCGCGAACTGGTGGCAAGCTACGACGCGCTGGCGCGCAGCGTCGCGCGCCTCGACCCCGAGCGGGGCGGGTCCGTCCGCGTTCACGCGATCTACTCCGCGGGAATCGCGCTGCTGAACCAGTTGCGGACCGAGTTCCAGCGCCGGCGGCCAGAGCTGGAGGTCCAGATCGAGTACGAACCGCCGGCCGCGGTCGCCGAATCCGCGCGGACCGGCCGCTGCGACTTCGGAATCGTCTCCTACCCGGAACAGTGGCCGGGTCTGCAGTCGCGGCCGCTGCGCGAGGAACCGATGTGCCTGGCCTGCGGGGTCCACCACGAACTGGCGAGCCAGGGGCGCGTCCGGGCAGCCGACCTGGACGGCCGGGAGTTGATCCACTTCACGCACGAGCTCCCAGCAGCGCGTCACATCCGGAGTTACCTGGTCGAGAACGGGGCCGACGCGGTGTTGGCCCAGCGCCTCGACAACATCGACACCTTCAAGAGCATGCTCCAGGCGACTGACTACGCGGCGATCCTGCCGCTGCGGACCTTCCTCGCCGAAGTCCGCGCCGGGCTGCTCGCCGCCGTGCCCCTCGAACCGTCGCTCGAGCGACCGATGGGTGTCGTCTACGCGCGCCGCAGGCTGCGGCCGGCCGCCCAGGACTTCGCCGCGTTCCTGGTCGAGAACGCCGGGCCGCTGACCGCCGACGCCGAGCGAAGCGCCCAGCGCGGAGAAGCCGCATGAAGCTCCGCCCCGGCAAGACAGGGCTCTACGATCCGGCATACGAACACGACGCCTGCGGCGTCGGCTTCATCGCCCATGTGCGCGGCGAGCGCAGCCACCGGCTGATCGAGCAGGCGGCGCACATGCTGACCCAGATGGACCATCGAGGCGCCTGCGGCTGCGAGCCGAATTCGGGCGACGGCGCCGGCATGCTGACGGCGCTGCCGCACGCCCTGCTCCGGCGAATCGCCGCGGCCGAGTTCGGCGCCGAACTCGGAGCGCCCGGCGCCTTCTCGGCCGGCATCTTCTTCCTGCCCCAGGACGACGGCGAGCGCGCTTTGTGCCGCCGGACGGTCGAGGAGATCGTCGCCTCACGCGGACAGCGGCTGATCGGCTGGCGCGAGGTGCCGACCCGCCCCGACGTCGCCAACCTCGGCGCCACCGCTCTCGATTCGATGCCTGTCATCAAGCAGCTCTTCATCGGCGCAGCGGAAGGGCTCGATCAGGACGCCTTCGAGCGCGAGCTGTACCTGATCCGCAAGCAGGCGACGGTCCGGCTACGCGGCAGCGACGCCCTCACGCAAGCGCAGATGTTCTACGTCTGCTCCCTGTCGACCAGGGTGATGATCTACAAGGGCATGCTGACCTCCGGCCAGCTCGTGCCGTTCTTCCCGGACCTCGCCGAGCCGGACTATGCATCGCACCTGGCGATGGTCCACTCGCGCTTCGCCACCAACACGTTCCCCTCGTGGGACCGCGCCCAGCCGAACCGCTTCATGAGCCACAACGGCGAGATCAACACGCTGCGCGGCAACATGAACTGGATGCACGCCCGCGAAGGCGTCCTGCAGAGCGAGTTGTTCGGCGACGATCTGCCGCTCGCGTTCCCGGTCGTCGAGCCCGACTGCTCCGACTCCGGCAGCTTCGACAACGTGCTCGAGTTCCTGCTGCTCACGGGCCGCACCCTCCAGGAGGCGGTCATGATGATGATCCCGGAGGCGTGGCAGAACGACCCGCAAATGGACGCCTCGAAGAAGGCGTTCTACGACTACCACTCCTGCCTGATGGAGCCCTGGGATGGGCCGGCGTCGGTCGCCTTCACCGACGGCCGCTACATCGGCGCCGTGCTCGACCGCAACGGTCTGCGTCCCAGCCGCTACTACGTCACCGACGATGACCTGGTCATCATGGCCTCCGAGGCCGGCGTCGTCCCGGTCGAGCCCGAACGCGTGCTCCGCAAGGGGCGGCTGAAGCCGGGGCGGATGTTCCTGGTCGACTTCGACCGCGGCCGCATCGTCGCCGACGAGGAACTGAAGAGCAGCATCGCTCGCCAACGCCCCTACGCCGAGTGGCTCGAACGGCGCACGGACCTGGCAGACCTCGTCGAGGCGGCTCGGAACAACGGCAGCGCCCCCAAGACGCAGGCCACGATGGGCGGCGACGACCTGACCCGCAGCCTGCAGGCGTTCGGCTACACCGCCGAGACCCTCCGCTTCATGCTCCGTCCCCTGATCGAGGAGTTGCGCGATCCGGTCGGCTCGATGGGCAACGATGCCGCGCTCGCCGTCCTCTCCGACCAGGACCGTCCGGTCTACGACTTCTTCAAGCAGCTCTTCGCGCAAGTGACGAACCCGGCGATCGACTCCATTCGCGAAGAGGTCGTCATGTCGCTCGACTGCACGATCGGCCCCGAGCGCAACCTGCTCGAGACGACGGCGGAGCACTGCCAGCGGGTGCGCCTGCCGCATCCGATCCTGAGCAACCGGGAGTTCGCGGCCCTGGCCGGCGCCGAGCAGGCCGGCTTCTCCTGCCGCACGCTCGACGCCACCTGGCCGCGCGACGAGGGCGCCGCCGGACTCGGCGACGCGCTCGACCGGCTGTGCCGGGAGGCGGAGCAGGCGGTCGACGACGGCTGCAGCTTCGTCGCCCTGTCCGACCGCGCGGCCGGCCCCGACCGGGTCCCCGTACCGACCCTGCTCGCGTGCGGCGCCGTCCACCATCACCTGCTGCGCACGATCAAACGCACCCGCGTCGGTCTCCTGCTCGAGACCGGCGAGGCGCGCGAGGTCCACCACCACTGCCTGCTGGTCGGCTACGGCGCGGACGCGATCAACCCCTACCTGACCTTCGAGGCGCTGTGGCAGGCGCGCCGCCAGGGGCGGCTGCCCGCGGCCGGCGACGACCAGGCGGTCGTCGAGCGGTACCGCAAGGGGGTCAAGAAGGGGATGCTCAAGGTGATGGCCAAGATGGGCATCTCGACCCTGCAGAGCTACAAGGGCGCGCAGATCTTCGAGGCCGTGGGCCTGTCGAGCGAGGTCATCGACCGCTGCTTCGTCGGCACCGCGAGCCGGATCGAGGGCGCCGGTCTCGAGCAGTTGGCCAAGGACGCCCTCCGCCGGCACGCCAAGGGCTTCCCAAAGGGCGACCACGACCGGGTCGCCGACCTGCCGAATCCGGGCGACTACCACTGGCGCGCCGGCGGCGAGCGCCACATGTGGAACCCGAAAATGATCTCCCGGCTCCAGCACGCCGCCCGCACGAACAGCACCGAGGCCTACGAGCAGTTCGCCCAGCTCGCCAACGAGGACTCGACCAGAAAGTGCTCGCTGCGCGGTCTGCTCCAGTTCCGCAACGACATCGAGCCGCTGCCGCTCGACGCGGTGGAACCCGCGAGCGAGATCGTCAAGCGTTTCTGCACCGGCGCGATGAGCTTCGGTTCGATCTCGGCCGAGAGCCACGAGATGCTGGCGGTGGCGATGAACCGCCTCGGAGGCAAGAGCAACACCGGCGAGGGCGGCGAGGATCCGTCCCGCTTCACGCCGGACGCGAACGGCGACAGCCGGCGCTCGGCGATCAAGCAGGTCGCCTCGGGCCGGTTCGGCGTCACGTCCTGGTACCTGACCAACTCGGACGAGTTGCAGATCAAGATCGCCCAGGGCGCCAAGCCGGGCGAGGGCGGCGAACTGCCGGGCCACAAAGTCGACGAGATCATCGCGCGCACCCGCTACTCGACGCCGGGCGTGGGTCTCATCTCGCCGCCGCCCCACCACGACATCTACTCGATCGAGGATCTGAAGCAGCTCATCCACGATCTGAAGAACTCGAACCCGAGTTCCCGGATCAGCGTCAAGCTGGTGTCCGAGGTCGGAGTCGGCACCGTCGCCGCCGGCGTCGTCAAGGCCCACGCCGACCACATCCTGATCTCGGGCCACGACGGCGGCACCGGCGCCTCGCCGCTCACCAGCATCAAGCATGCCGGCCTGCCCTGGGAGCTCGGCATCGCGGAAACCCACCAAACGCTCGTGCTGAGCGACCTGCGCTCGCGGGTCACGGTCCAGACCGACGGTCAACTCAAGACCGGGCGCGACGTCGTCGTCGCCTGCATGCTGGGCGCCGAGGAGTTCGGCTTTTCCACCGCGCCGCTGATCACGCTCGGCTGCATCATGATGCGCAAGTGCCACCTGAACACCTGTCCGGTCGGCATCGCCACCCAGGATCCGGAGCTGCGGGCGAAGTTCGAGGGCACCCCCGAATCCGTGGTCAACTACCTCTTCCTGGTCGCCGAGGAAACGCGGCGGATCATGGCGGCTTTGGGCGTGGCGACCGTCGAAGAGCTGGTCGGGCGCACCGACCTGTTCCGGCCCGAACTGGCGGTGCGGAACGAGAAGACCGAGGGTCTCGACCTGTCGGCCGTGCTGCAACCGGCAGTCAGGAGGCACGAAGGCGTCGGCGTCACCAAGACGATCGACCAGGACCACGCGCTCAAGTACGCGCTCGACAACGAACTGATCGCTCGCGCCCGGCCCGCCCTGGAGAGCGGGTCCCGGGTGCGGATCGAGCTGCCGGTCGAGAACACCCAGCGCACGGTCGGCACGATGCTCAGCCACGAGCTGATGAAGGCGCGCGGTCAACACGGTCTGTCCGACGACACGATCCACATCTCCCTGGCCGGCAGCGCCGGCCAGAGCCTCGGCGCCTTCCTGGCGCCCGGCATCACGATCGAGCTCGAGGGCGACGGCAACGACTACGTCGGCAAGGGGCTGTCCGGCGGACGGCTCATCCTCTACCCGCCCCGCCGGTCCCGTTTCGCGGCTGAAGAGAACGTGCTGATCGGCAACGTGGCGCTCTACGGCGCCACCGCCGGCGATGCCTTCTTCCGCGGCCGTGCCGCGGAGCGCTTCTGTGTCCGCAACTCCGGGGCCCGGGCGGTGGTCGAGGGCATCGGCGACCACGGCTGCGAGTACATGACCGGCGGTCGTGCCGTGATCCTCGGACCCACGGGCCGCAACTTCGCCGCCGGCATGAGCGGCGGCGTCGCCTGGGTCTTCGACCCGAACGGAGCGCTGGCCGAGAACTGCAACTTCGAGATGGTGGGCCTGGAGCCTGTCGACCGGGACTACCGGCGCGAACTGCGGGAGCTGATCGCGCGGCACGCCCGGTTCACCGGCTCGACCGTCGCGCGCCGGCTGCTGGAGCGCTGGAGCGAAGCGCAGGGTCAGTTCACCCAGGTCATGCCGCACGACTACCGGCGCGTGTTGGAAGCGCAACGCGAGGCGCAAACCGAGGTTCAGGCCGAACAGAAGGCCGAGGCCGCGGCCTGAGGCCGCCGGCGGCGGTACGATTCGCACCATCAAGAGCCACGCGCAGCCGAACCATGCAGACTCCGATCCTGGGAACGCGGGCATCTTGCCCGCATTCGGCGCACAGCGCCGGCCTGTTCGGCGCGTAGGAGGGCACGCTGGGTCATGGGCAAGGACACGGGTTTCAAGGAGTACGCGCGCGCGGCGGTCCCCTACCAGGATCCGCTCATCCGCCTGACCCACTACGGCGAGTTTCTGCGACCCGTTCCAGAGCAGCACCTCGCCACCCAGGGCGCCCGCTGCATGGACTGCGGCGTGCCCTTCTGCCAGTCCGACGAGGGTTGTCCGATCGACAACCTGATCCCGGAGTGGAACGACCTCGTCTACCAGGGCCGCTGGCGCGAGGCGCTGCGGAGGCTGGAGCGGACGAACAACTTCCCCGAGTTCACGGGACGCGTCTGCCCCGCGCCCTGCGAGGGCGCCTGCGTGCTGGGGATCACCGATCCCGCGGTAACGATCAAGAACATCGAGAACGCGATCGTCGACCGGGGATTCGAGGAGGGCTGGGTCGTCCCGCGGCCGCCGACCGCACGGACCGGCAGGAAGGTCGCGGTCATCGGATCCGGCCCCGCGGGCCTCGCCGCCGCCGCCCAGTTGAACAGCGTCGGCCACTCGGTCGCCGTGTTCGAGCGGGAGGACCGGATCGGCGGCCTGCTCATGTACGGCATCCCCAACATGAAACTGGACAAGCGCCAGGTCGTCGACCGCCGGATCGACCTGATGCGGGCCGAGGGCATCGAGTTCGTGACCTCAGCCCACGTCGGCGTCAACGTGGACATCGACGACCTGCGGCGGGACCACGACGCGATCCTGCTCGCCTGCGGCGCCACCCGGCCGCGCGACCTCACGATCCCGGGCCGCGAGCTCTCCGGCGTCCACTTCGCGATGGAGTTCCTGACCGAACACACCCGCGCCCTGCTGGACGCCGCCCTGCCCAACCCGCGTGGCGCGGACCCGCGCCACACGCGAACCAGTCCGTGCGCCCGTCAGCGGGCGCACGGATGGCGCGACGGCGCGGGAGTCGTCACGCCCCCGATCACGGCACAGGGCAAGAACGTGATCGTGATCGGCGGCGGCGACACCGGCGCCGACTGCATCGCGACCGCGAACCGCCACGGCTGCGCCTCGATGGTCAACTTCGAGCTCCTCGACCGGCCGCCCGACGGGCGCGCGCCGGACAACCCGTGGCCGGAATGGCCGCGCATCTTCCGGGTCGAGTACGCACACGCCGAGGCCGCGGCAAGGTTCGGCGCCGACCCGCGCGTGTTCTCCGTCCTCTCGAAGCGCTTCGTGGACGACGGCGCCGGCAACGTCGCGGGCATCGAGACCGTGCGCATCGCCTGGCGCAGGGACTCCGACGGCCGCTTCACCATGGAAGAGCTGCCGGGCACCGAGGAGACCTTCGAGGCCGACCTGGTGCTGCTGGCGATGGGTTTTCTCGGCCCCGAGGCCACGCTCGGCGAGCAGTTGGGGCTTGTGACCGACCCCCGCAGCAACTTCGCCGCCGTGCCCGGGGAGTACGCCACCTCCGCCCCCGGCGTGTTCGCGGCCGGCGACTGCCGCCGCGGCCAGAGCCTGATCGTGTGGGCGATCAACGAGGGGCGCGGCGCCGCCGCCCGGATCGACGAGTACCTCACCGGCGCCACCGATCTGCCCCTGCCGTCCGCCCACTGACCTGGGAACCCGGGTGGCGCGATCCGCGGCCGCATCCGGCTGCCTTCACGAACCCTTCAAGTCCCTTGCCGAGACTGTCTCCGCCATGCGGAGAGTCAATTCGCAATTCAACGTCTTGGACCGGGACCGCCATTCTTTGACGGGCGGCGAAGCGGCCTCTATAGTGCTCCTAGTTCGTGGCCTTGCGCCGACGCGCCCCACCACTCGCCACAACCAACGGACAAGCCTTCGACGCGTGAACCGCACGCCGGCGACTTCCCAATTGGGTTTGACGGCATTCAACCAGCAACAGAGGAGAATACCTACCATGCAGCGGACCCGCCCCCGGGCACGTCTTCTTGCGATCCTCCTGGCAACGACCTGCGCCTTCTTCATGGCCGGCGCCGGCCTTGCCCAGACCATCAACGGCACCGTCCAGGGCTACATCTCCGATGTCGCCGGCGACCCGATTCCCGGCGCCACCGTTACGGCGACCAACCAGGACACCGGCATCGACCGCGCCGTCATCACCGACGCGAACGGCTTCTACAGCGCCAAGGCACTGCAGATCGGCACCTACACCGTGTCCGCCGAACTCGCCGGCATGCAGACCACCCAGCAGATCGACATCGCCGTCCTGGTCGGCCAGATCAAGGACATCAACCTGACGTTGGAGATCGAGTCGTCCTCCGAGGTGATCACCGTCACCTCCGAGGCGCCGATCATCGAGGTCAGCCGCTCCGGCGCCGCCAACTACATCGACGAAGTCCAGATCGAGAGCCTGCCGACCGTCGGCCGCGATTTCACGGACTTCGCGATCCTCACCCCCGGCGTGCAGCGCGACAGCCAGCGCGGCTTCCTGACCATCTCCGGCCAGCGCGGCATGTACAGCGGTCTCTCCGTTGACGGCGCCGACAACAAGAGCACCTTCTTCGGCTACGGCCGCGGCGGTGAGGCGACCGAGAACGACGGGTTGATCGTCGCTCAGGACACCGTGCGCCAGTTCCAGGTCGTCACCAACGGCTTCTCGCCCGAGTACGGCCGCCACGGCGGCGCCTTCATCAACGTGGTCACGAAGTCCGGCACCAACGAGATCCGGGGTTCGGCCTTCGCCTTCTTCCGCGACGACGGCATGGCCGAGGACATTCCCTCATCGCCGCTCGACGACTTCAACGGCCGCGACGGTTCGCGAGCGGTGGACGAATTCGACACCCAGAACTACGGCTTTTCGATCGGCGGTCCGTTCAAGCAAGACCGTACTCACTACTACTTCGGCATCGACCAGCGTGACCAGGACATCCCGTTCGAACGTTCGCTGCGATCGACCGGCGCCAACAGCACCTACGACCTGATCATGCAGCGGGCCCAGACCGAGCCCGGCTTCGCGGCCCTGGTCGACGGCTTCACCCGCAACGCGGACGGATCGGCCACCGGTCTCTTCCTGCGCTCGGTGAGCAACCGGATCCTGTTCGGCAAGCTGGACCACCAGATCAGCGATTCGAACCTGATCACTCTGCGAGCCAACCTGACCGACTTCGAGCGCGAGAGCGGCTACCTCGACGAAGAGTCGCTCAAGACGGAAGAGACGCTGTCCTTCATCGCGTCGATGACCTCGGTCATCGGCAGCCGGGGCGTCAACGAGCTGCGGATCCAATCGGCGGGCGACGACCTGGACCGCCTGTCCCTGCGCGTCGGAACCCCGATCGAGGCTCAGGTCCGGTTCCGCTTCGCCTCCCGCGATAGCGTCGGCAAGTTCGACTTCCTGCCGATCTTCGTCGAGGAGTCGCAGCTTCAGATCAAGGACGATTTCTCGTACCTGTTCGGCGCCCACGACATGAAGTTCGGCGTCGACTACTCGAAGGACGATCTGGCGCAGCTCTTCGCGGGCAGCCGGGACGGCCGGTACGACTTCCGTTCGCCGCAGGACTTCCTTGACAACAACGCGAGCAACGCGCGGATCTGGTTCGGCGATTCGACCTATCCGAACTACGACGAGACCCAGACTGCGCTCGCGTTCTACGGCCAGGACAGCCTGAAGCGGAACAACCTGACCCTCAACTACGGTCTCCGCTACACCTCGACCGACAACCCCGACGGCCTGGACCACATCGAGGAGGACGGGCGAGAAATCCCGGATACGCAGAACCTGGCGCCCCGCTTCGGCTTCGCCCTGGCGCAGGATGAGGGCCGTTCCGTCATCCGCGGCGGCATCGGCTTCTTCTACGGCCGTACGCCGACCCTGCTGTTCGCCAACCAGGTGCAGGCGAACGGCGTACCGCCGAACTACGGCCGCATCAACGTGCGCCCGGGCCAGAACGGCTACGTGCCGCTCGGGACGCCGATCGACAACGAGAACCCGCCTCCGGGCATCACCCCTGCGATCTCCTATGTCGATCCCGCGTTCGACGATGCGCAGACACTTCGCGCGAGCGTTGGCTGGGAGCGTGAACTCGCAGGCGGCTGGAGCACGGGAGTCGACGTGGTGTACGCCGAGGCGTCGGGCCTGCAGCGGAACACGGACTGGAACCGCCAGTTCGCCGGCTACGACGAGTACGGCCGCCCCTCCTGGGACGGCCGCGTGCGCGACGACGTCGCCGAGATCCTCGTCCGGCAGTCCCGCGGCGAGTCCGAGTACCAGGCGGTGACCCTGAAGGTGAACCGCCGTTTCACCGGCCGCTATCAGTTCAACGCCCACTACACCTGGGGCAAGGATCGGGACACGGACTCGAACGAGCGCTCGGCGACCGGCGTCACGATCTCCGACACGGGGAACCTGGACTACGACTGGGGTCTGTCGAACCGTGACGTGATGCACCGCCTGGTCGCCACCGGCATGATCCAACTGCCGGCCGGCTTCCAGGTTTCAGGCATCCTGAACTATCAGTCGGGCAACCCCTACACGGCGATCGACAACGGCCTCGACTTCCCGTACTGCGGGAGCGTTGGCTTCAATTGCCCCGACCAGTACGCGGTGATCGACGGCAACCTCGTGGGCAGGAACTCGTTCCGCAACGAGTCGATCCAGACCGTGGACGTTCGCGTCGGCAAGTTCTTCCGCTTCGGCGAGGGCCTGCGCCTGGACGTGTTCGTGGAGGCGTTCAACCTCTTCGACCAGCACAGCTTCGCGGTCTGCACCGGTCAGCGTGATGTGCGGGGCGGCGTGGTTCGCGACGACTTCGGGATTCCCTGCGGCCGCGTGACGTCGTGGCGTCAGTTGCAGCTCGGAGCACGGTTCAGCTTCTAGGCTGACCGGCTCGGAAAACCGCGGCGCCTGAGACCGCGGGCAGAGAACTCAAGGGCCTCTCCGGCAACGGGGAGGCCCTTCTTCTTGTGGGGCGGGTCGGCTACGCCGAGGCTACGCAGGCTGAAGGAGCGGAGCCGGCCCCCAGGCCGCAGGCCCCAGGATCAGCGCCCGAGGCGCCGCAGAAGCTCGGCTTCGTCGGCGCATGTCTGCGCCGCCTGGACCATCTCGACCTCGGACCGGCCGTCAAGGCCGGCCAGGCGTTGGGGCAGGTCCGGGCTCACGGGAATGCCGCGCGCCTGGAGTAGCGCAACGACCATGCGGGCGCGCCCCTCGGCGTGGCCCTCGGCGCGCTCACTGCGAAGCCAGGGATCGTCGTCCGGGCCGGTCCCTTCGGCGGCGCCGAGGCGGCGTCCCACCCGGCGCAGCACTTCCAAGGTCTTGGGAGACACGGTTCGCTCGTTCAGCGCCCGGTGGATCTCCACCGCCGTCCAGCCCGGAAAGGCTCGGCTGGCAGACGCGGTCCGGTACCGGCCGGCCTCCAGGACGTAAATCGTCAGGCCCGGAAGCCGCGACCGCGGACGCGACCGCTCGTCCGGCACGTCGATCCATACCTCCGGGAAGCCCCACGCCTCGTAGAGCCGCAACTTGCGCACCCGAGCGTCGGTCGAGTAGTCCACCTCCACGGTCACGTCGGGCAACTCGTCGCCATCGACGTCGACCCCCGGCCCCAAGCCGGACACCTGAAGCGGATGCAGGTACAGGATCTGGTCCGCCTGCATCAACACCTTACGCTTGCCGTCGCCCTTGAAGCGCACGAGATCCGCGGTGCCGAACGTCTCGATCGGGGAACCTCTCGACGCCGCGATGCGCTCGGCCAATCTGGCCAGCCGCTGCGAAGGCCGTTCGTGGTACACGGTGGTCTCGCACACGACCATCGCCGTCTCGGTGCGGGCCTCCCAGTACTCGAGACGGCCGTCGTAGTCTTCGATGTCCTCGAGCCGGATGCGGATCGCCCGGCAACCGGGGAAATCGGCCGGGTCGAGTGGGGCCTCCTCCGGGTCGATCAGCCTGGCTTCCGGCGCCTGCGAAGTCGCGGACTCGACGGGCTCAGCCATGACCGCGAAGATAACACCGGCAACGAGCTCCGGCGATGCTGAAGCAGCGGGGCCGTCGTGGACGTGAATCGTCAGACCAGGATGACTGCGTTGGCTCGGTCCTCAATCGCCTGGCAGGCATCCATCAACACGTCAAACGGCTCCGCTTCATCGAGCAACCACCCGCCTTCCACCATCCGCGCGTAGTCGTCGGCCAACGCCGAGAGCGCGTCACCTGCGGGAACGAGCCGCAAACCGCCGGCCACCGCCTCCCTGTAGTCCACCCACTTTCCCGACGCATCCTTCTCGCCGAAGAACACAGCCTTGTGTGCGGCAACCCCTTGCGCGATCCGGCGGTCCGCCAAAGCGCTGGCCACAACGCCGGCGTCGTCGAGCCGCACCAGATCGTGCCAATGCCGAGCGAACCCCTCGCCACGCACCCGCCGCTGTGCACAGAACACGTGCGCCGCCGTCGCCTTCTCCCAGAACGTCCGCTCCGCCTGCAGGACCCGCGGCTCCGCCGTCGGGAACTCGACGCCCCGGACATGGTCCGCTGCATCGCAGCGAACCTCCATCGCCGCACCAGGCTCCCCCGTCGCCCGGCCACCGAACTCCAGCTTCACTTCCGGTCGCACGTAGCCCGTCCCCTCCTGCAACGGGGCGTAGCGGATGACGACGTCACCGTCTTTGACCGCGACCTCTCCGTCGGGCTCGACGACCTTCAGCGCCCGAGCGAGCGCCGGCGCGGCCGCATCGCGTATCCAAGCGCTCAGAGCACGATCCACGGCTTTCGTCCAGCGCTTCTCCTGGCTCCGGTTCGGTGGCAGCGCATCCGGGCGACCGCGGACCAGCTCCGGAACAAGCGCTCGAATGTCGTAGGTCAGGTCGACATCCTCCGAGAAGCGCCGAATCGCGCCGTAGGCCTTGGACAGTGACGTGCCGCCCTTGAAAACGAGCGGCGCCCCGAGCGGGCCCGCGAACAGGATATCGAGCGACCACACCACCCAGACGTCCTTTTCGAGCAGATAGGCGGGCCGGCCGGATCCGCTGGCCGCGACATTGAGCACTTCCCGGCGGTCGACGAGGGCCAGATCCAGATACCGCTCAGCCATGGGCCACCGCGTTCACCGGCCCGGCCAGCCATCCCGGCATCTGCGCGCTCACGCTGCCGAGTTCCCGGCGCTCGTCCTCGCTCAACCGTTCCCGTACTACCCCCGTCGCCGCACCGGCCCGGTCACGCCCGAGCCAAGCGAGTGCCCGGACCGCCTCGCCGGCACGCCGGCCGGCCAGCGCCAATTGCCAAGGCGGCGCATGGCGCAACTCGACCCGCTCGCGGCCGAGCGTCAACGTCCGGCTCGGCCCCGACGTCAGAAAGACCCGCTTGACGGGCAACTGCGTGGTCAGTCCGAGCACGTTTGCCGCCATGGCGCCGCTGTTCGCGATCCGCTCTCCGCGCGCGGCCGCGAGCCCCTTGATGGTCTTCTCGACCGACGGCGCGCGGCGGCCGAAGCGGCTCTCTACCGGCAGGACATACACACCCCGTCCGGCCCGCAGCAGCGCGCCGCGCCGGACAAGACGGGACAGGGCCTGGTCGACAGCCTCCCGACTACCGAGATGCAACAGCCCCTTCGCCAGCACCGGGGCGCCTTCCGGCCGTCTTTCCGCGTACCGCAGTATCGCTTCGCTCAATCGTTCCATGGCGACACCTCTCGATTGTCGGAAATATAGCCATGTTTCTGACACTCTTCAAGTCGACTCCCTGCCGGGGTTCCTCGGGCCGCCGTCAGCCACGACCTGCGCCGCCGCCGACAAGCCCTTGACGGCCTGGTACGGGTTCTGGTCGAGCGGGTAGCCTGTGTAGCTCTACATGTAGCTACAACCGGCGCTGGGGTCAAGGGAATCCGTAGCGCGGCGCCAGCGGCGGGCGCGTCAAGCTTCGGTATCGGCTCGAAGCCGCAGACTCAGAGACCGAGGCGCCGCAGAAGCTCGGCTTCGTCGGCGCATGTCTGCGAAGGCTAACACTCCGCCGCGTGGACCGAGACTCGATCTGCGGGTCGCCAGAAGCGAGGGGCGAGCCTCCGGACCTTAGGCGTCGGCAACGTACGGAATCGTCTGCGGGCCCTCGGGCAATACGCAGATGTGCGCGTCCGGCCGAGCCGCCACGCATTCGGCGAGCGCCGCGTCGAGATCCGGCGCCGCCTCGAAGTGGGCCGCAGCGAGTTGCTCCTCGCTCAGTCCGTCGGCCTTGACGAGCACCCGGGCCCGGCGCTGGATCATCGCCTGGACCTGGACCTGCCACTGGTCCGGCTCGGTCACAGGCCGGACCTCGATCTGCGCCAGCAGCTCCTCGGGCGAGTCGCCGCGGGCGAGCAGTTCGGCGTAACGCCCGTGATCGGGGATGCCGTCGCTGCACTCGGCGGCGCAGAGGATCGTGCCCCCGTCGCTAACCACCTGCGCCGCGGCCGACATGCCCTTGACCGCCTGGTACAGGTTCTGGTCGAGCGGGTAGCCGGAGTTCGTCGTCACCACGACCTCGAACCGCCGGCCGGTCTCCCGCATGGCGATCGGCCGCGCCGTTTCGCAGGCCCGCCGGTGCATGGGGAACAGCTCGCCGGCGAAGACGTGGGTGATGCGCTGCGTCCGGTCCAGCAGAACATCCATGCTGAAGTGGGGCCGCGCCTCGGGCCGCGCCGAGATGGCTCGGATGTCGCTGTGGAGCGGGTTGTCGTCGATGATTCCCCAGGTCGAGCGCGGGTCGCCGACGCGGGCGGCGTCGTGCAGCGTGAGCACGGTGTCGAGGCCGGCAAGGCCGGGAGCGACCATCTTCGGCCCGCCCGAGAAGCCGGCGAAGAAGTGCGGTTCAACGAAGCCGGTCGTGATCCGGAGATCCGCCTCGAGCCAGTGGCGGCAGAGCCGGGTCGGGACGCCCTTGCCACTCTCTCCCAGATCAACCAGGGACGAGTCGTCGCGGGCGTCGTGGTTGATCACGCGGCACGAGCCGAGGATCTCGTCGCCGAGCATCATCAGCAGCTCGGCCGGCGTGTTCGCGCGGTGGGTGCCGGTCGCAATCAGGATCGTGACGTCCTCCGGCCGGACGATGCCGTCGAGCTCCCGCAGCACCGCGCCGACCATCTCACGGCGCGGCTGAGCCCGGGTGACGTCGCACACCGAGATCGCCGCCGTCTGCCCGGGCTTCGCGAGGTCCCGAAGCGGCGGCCCGGCGACCGGCTGGCGCAGCGCCGCGGTGAGCGCCGCATCCGGGTCGCGGAGCGCCGGCGCCTGGTGCGGCTCGATCACGGTCGTCCGCTCCCGGGGCAACTCGATCTCCAGGCCTGTCCGGCCGTAGGCAAGCCTGACGCGCATCACGACCGACCCGCGCCGCTACTCCGCCTCGTCGAGCCGGCGCACCTTGATGCTCCGGAAGGCGACCTCGTCGCCGTGCTCCTGGAGCAGGATGCGACCCTCCGGCCACTGCCCGAATCCTTCGCGGCCGGCGAACTTGCTTGCCGCGATCGCCTCCGCGAGTTCCGGTGAGTCACGGTCGAACTGAAGCACCGGCACGTGGTTCAGCCAATGCTCGACGCGGCCGTCGGTGTGGACGACGATCCGGGCGTGGTTGAAGCGTCCCGGAGCGCTGACGAAGCGCTGAATCTTGGTCGCCGGCCGCAGGTCGTAGAGGGAGGCCAGGGTGCGATTGCCGTCCCTGCCCAACTGTGCGTCGGGATGCCGAAGGTCGTCCAGGAGCTGGTACTCGAACGCGACTGCCGAGCCGGGCGCCGAGTCGTAGCCCTCGGTCACCAGGTACTTGATGCCGCTGTTCGCGCCCTCGGTGAGCCGGAATTCCAGTTGGAGCTCGAAGGCCGAGAACGACTCCCGGGTGACGATGCCGCCGCCGCGCTCCCCGCCGGGCGCCGACGCGAGCACGGTCAACTCGCCGTCACGCACCTCCCAGCCCGTCGCCGGGAAATCCTCGCGGTGAACGCCCCGCCAGGCCTCCGTGCTCTCACCGTCGAAGAGCAGCCGCCAGCCCTGGGCGGCCTCCTCGTCGGACAACTGGTTCGGCCGCGTGTCGACGATGTAGGGGAACGGCCTGCGGCTCGGCGCCAGGTTCTCCGTGCGCAGCCACACCCGCCGGTAGCGCACTTGCCTGCCGCCGCCGTCGGCCTCAACCGAGTGGACCTGGAGCGCGATGAACCCGCTCGCCGTCAACTCGTCGATCAGGAAGGTGGCCGGCACATCGTTCAGCCAGGTCCGGATGGTCGGACCGATCGCCTCGATGTAGAGGTGGTTCCAGCCCCCCTGGCGGAACGCCTGGCTGGCGGCCGGATTCGCCGCCAGCGGGAACAGCCAGCCGCGCCGCGACTCGTCGTAGATGCCAGCGCTCCACGCCCGCTCGCTCGGGTCGATCTCGACTTGGTAGCCGTGCACCGTGCCGTTGCGGTAGTCAGGATCGCTGTGGCTCCGGATCTGAACGCCCCCATTGAGGCCCTCGTCGATCTTGAACTCCAACTGGAGCGCGAAGTCGCCGTACTCCTCCCTGGTGGCCAGGAAGGAGTTCGGCGTCTCGATGACCGCCGTACCCACCACGACGCCGTCCTCCAGCGTGTACTCCGCGGCGCCGCCGAGCTGGCGCCATCCCTCATCGAGACCGCCTGAAGTCAGATCGATCCAGCCGGAATCGGGATCGGGTTGCCCTAGCCCCGGCGCTGCCACACCGAGAGCGACCAGAAAGAGGGCCCAGAGTCGCGATAGCCACGAGGATTGGGGCATAAGGGGCGTCAGCTTACCTTCCCGCCCTCGGGCGCTAGGATCGCCGCTTCGCGCACGATGGGACGATCAAGAGAGGCAGCAACCGTGGAATCAATCGACATCCGGCCGCAGGCATTGCGGGAAGCAGCCATCACGATCCTCGACGCGGGCGGCAGCGGACCCGAGGAAGCCCGCATCGTGGCCGACCACCTGGTGCTCGCAAACCTCTCGGGCCACGACAGCCACGGCGTCGGCATGCTGCCGGCCTACGAACGTAGCCTCAGCAACGGCTCTCTGAATCCGAACCAGGGCGTGGAGCTGGTCCGTGACGACGGCGCGATCATGATGTTCGACGGCGGCATGGGCTACGGCCAGGTCGTCGGGCGCGAGGCGACCGCGGCCACGATCGAGCGCTGCCGGAGCACGGGCGTGGTCCTGGCGTCGGTCCGCTACTGCCATCACCTGGGCCGCATCGGCACCTACGGCGAGCAGGTGGCGGACGCTGGCCTCGCCTCGATCCACTTCGTCAATGTGGTCGGCCACCAGGCGCTCGTCGCGCCCTACCGCGGTACGGACGCCCGCTACTCGACGAACCCGATGTGCCTTTCGCTACCGGGCAGCGACAGCCAGCCGGCGATTCTCCTCGACATGGCGACCAGCCGGATCGCCCACGGCAAGGCGCGGGTTGCCCACAACAAGGGTGAGGAGGTGCCTGCGGGCGCCCTGATCGACCATCGCGGACGCCAGACCCGCGATCCGAGCGTCCTCTTCAACCAGCCGGTGGGCGCCCTCACCTCCTTCGGCGATCACAAGGGCTACGGTCTGGCGCTCTTCTGCGAACTCCTCGGCGGCATGATGAGCGGTGGCCGCACCGCCCAGCCCGAACACGGGATGGAAGGCACGATCATCAACAACATGTTCATGATCGTGTTCGACCCGGAACGGCTGATCGAGCGCTCGGCGATGGAGCACGAACTCGCCGCCCTGGTGGCCCACGTCAAGGCCTCTCCCGCCGCCGACCCGAACGAACCGGTGCTCGTGCCCGGGGACCCGGAGCGGGCCATGCGCATCGAACGCGCCGAAGCGATCCCCGTGGACGCCGAGTCCTGGCGCCAGATCGTCGCCGCCGGCGAGCGGCTCGGGGTGGCGCCGGGCAAGCTCAAGGCCGTCGCTGCCTGATGCCACCCAAGCCTGGATCGGCAGACGCCACCCGCGCGCCGTTCCTACGCCCTGCAAGGGACGGCGGTAGGGCCGCAGGTTCCGGGGGGGGGCCGACGCAGCGATGACGGCTAGGACGGAGCGCCGTCTGCTGTCGGGTTCAGGAGTTCGATCCCCGGAAAGCGCGTGAAGTCACGGTCGGCGCTGGCGATCAGCGCCGGGTCGGACCGTCAAGCAGATCGAGCAGCCCACTGGTGCCGTCCAGAACGAGCCCCGGACGGAGGCCCATCGGACGTGCAGCGACCGAGAAGCGCGTGGCGGGTTCGTCTTCGCGGCGCAGCTCGAATCCTCGACGAAGCGTCACATTGACGATCTGCCTCAGGCTCTCGCCCGTTCGCGTCATCTCGTCCCGCAGCTTGGCAGCGACATCCTCGTCGAGTGTCAGTGTGGTTCGCATACCTCGGATGCTAGAGAACAGGCATCGGAGAGTCCATCAGCGGCCGTCGTCCGGCCCAACCGCATGCCGGTCGCCGCGTCAGTGTCTCGGCAACGCCGACCAGCCCAGCCCCGGTGCTGGTGGGTGTAGCCATAGCTATAGCTAGCGCTCCGCCTCGCTGAAGAAGCGCCACAGCAGCTCGCCGCCGAAGTTGCCGGCGTCGTCGCGCGGCCAGACGTGGGCGCCGTCCCAGGAGCAACTGCGGACGGCACGGCCGCCGGCGCAGCCGGGATACTCGACGCAGCTCAACTCGCGGCGCCCGTCCCACGGCGTCTCGACCGGCACCGGCGCCGCGGCGCATGACTGGGCCTCGGCCCATTCCCGCGCCACCCCTTGCTGAGAGGTGTAGCCGTAGCCATCGCTCGCGTACGTGCCGTCGATCGGAACCGTGCGGTCCGAAGTACCCCCGATCAGGAGCATCGACGGCCCGGCATCCCCGGCCGCGCAGTTGAAGCCACGCGCCAGGTAGCCGTGCATCGGCGCCACCGCCGCCAGACGGTCGCCCAGGGCGCAGCCCAAGCGGTGAACGAACATGCCGCCGTTGCTGTAGCCGGAGGCGAAGACGCGGTCGACATCGAGGCACAGATCGGCCGACAGATGATCGATGAGCGCGGCGATGTAGCCGACATCGTCGTGGCAGGAGCACCAGTTGCACGGTCCGCACGTCCCGCACTCCGGCGGACACGGATAGGGGTTCGCGTCCTCGCGGCAGGTCGGACCGTCGGGGCCCGGCGACGCGCTGCAGGCGAGGTCGTTCCAGGACGTGATCGTGGCGTTCCGGCTCTGGGCCCGGCGGCCCATCGGCGCCTCGAAGGACGTGCTCTGCGGAAACACGAGCACGAAACCTTCGCGGTCGGCGATCTCCGAAAGACCCGTCCAGCCGTCGCTGTGCGCGGCGCTTCCCGTATAGCCGTGAACGTGCAGCCATAGCGGCGCGGGCTCGGCGCCGTCGTAGCCGGCCGGCAGGTGAAGCCGGTAGCCGCGGGTCAGGCCGTCGTACGCGAGTTCGAGGTCGACGCTGGCGCCGGGTTGTGCGGACGCCGCGAAGCTGGACGCGTCGGCTGAGCAGCCCGGGCTGTCGCTGGCGGTCAGCGGTGCGGCGAGGACGACCAGCGCCACAACAGCCGCAAGCCCAAGTGATCGTTGTGTCGCCATCTCGCAGGCATCGTAGCGCGCCGGCCCTTGGCCGGCGTCCGCTTTGGCGCCGCCTCCTAGCCGGGCAGCACCTGGAAGTACCCGTTTCGCTCGACGACCCGCAGCCCGACTCCGAACAGCTCCGAAAGCACGCCGCCGGTCAGGACCTCGCCCTTCGGTCCATCCGCAAACACCCGCCCGGCCTTGAGCAGCACGACCCGCTCGACCTCGGGCGGGACCTGATCGACGTGGTGAGTCACGATGATCAGCGTTGTCCCTTCCGCCGCCAGCCGACGCAACCGCTCCATCAGGCCGAAGGCGGCGCGCAGGTCGAGGCCGGTCGCCGGTTCGTCGAGAAGCAACGTGTGCGGCTCATGGACGAGCGCGCGCGCCAGCAGCAAGCGCCGCTGCTCGCCGGAAGAGAGACTGTCGAAACGGCGCTCCAACAGTTCGCCGGCGCCCTGACTCTCCGCCGCGGCGGTCGCCCGACGCCGCTGCGCGCCGGTCAAGCCCTGGCGCCGGTAGATGCCGACGCTGGCGAAGAAACCCGAGCACACGACATCCAGCCCGGATAGCCATCCGTGGTGAGTCGCCTGCAGTTCGTGCGAGACGACGCCGAGCTGGCGCCGGATCTCGAACACGTTCCATCGCTCAAGGCCCAGCAGCCGCATCCGGACGCCGGGCCCCCGCACGGAAAAGAACTCGCCGTTCAGCATTCGCAACAGCGTCGACTTGCCGGCACCATTTGGGCCGAGTATCGCGACGTTCTGACGCCGAGGAATCGTCAGCGAGATTCCGTCCAGAACGCACCGACCGCCCCGCACAACGGTCGCGTCCTTTAGTTCGACAAGAGGGGGAATCACAGCCGCTCAAGCGTGGCAGACAGGCTGCTCAGGCAGACGACTCGCGCCACTCCGTGATCAGGCTGAGCGAAGCGATCTCCCTGAAGTGCTTCGCGTTGTGCGACACGAGGGGCACTTGATGGCGCAATGCGCAGGCTGCTATCCAAGGGTCGTTTGGATCAATCGTCCGCCCCGCTTGCCGCTCGGCAGCCATTAGCCTTCCGTACGAGCGAGCGACTTCATTGTCATACGGAATGACGACGAAACCACGAAGCGTCTGTTCGAGTTTCCGCCGCCTCTTCTCGCCCCAACGGGCCTTCTCGGCTCCGAAGTACAGCTCGCCGACGGTAACGAAGCTGATGGCAAGCAAGCGGCCGCGGATGTGGGGGGCGTACCCCCTCGCCAGTTCACCGCCCCGCATGACGTAGGAGACGATGTTCGTATCGAGAAGACGCGCTGCAGCGGTCATGCGCTGTCGGCGGTCCCCGTGCCGGCTCGCCGCAACTCGTTCACGGCCTCCTCAAAACCATCATCGTCCTCGCCCGGCCACGTCCGGAACAGCGCCTCCACATTCTCCATTGGGCACACATCCTGTGAATCCGCCAGCTCCTCCAGTGCAGGAGAGCGCCAGAACGACTCCGCTACCGGTGTCCCTGCCAGCACGCCCCAATGCTCATCTAGGCGCTCCACACTTTGAATATCGAATCGCAGGATCTTTCCGGTATCGGCGTCGACTGCCGACTCTCCCTTGACTCGAACGAGGCCCAACAGGTTCTGGAGAATGTCTGCCTTCAGACTGCCATCGAACCGACACTCCACAGGGTCCCCCAGAGTCGGATGCACCCGGCACCGCGTGTCACTCTCCTTGAAGTCACCCATCAGTAGTCGACCTTCGAGGGTCTGGGCGGTCACGTCCGGCTTCCGTAGCCGCCGTCCGAGTCGAGCCACGCCAGTCCGGGTTAGCGACGCACGGACTGGCTCCGCCTCACCAGCCAGAGTGAACTCGATCTTGTCGATGCCTTGATTGAAGAGCCTCCCGGCATCGCGCCATGCCGCAAGCACTCCTCCGTCATAGCCGGGCGGAAGTTCCTGATCGAGATCTTCTGTCTGCACTGAGGTCAATCCCTGAACGGCCCTATCGATCGCTTCCAGCCCGAGGTCCATCCCAGGAAGAGAAGGCGTTGGCTGACTTCGGTCAAAGCCAAGTACCGCCGCATCGCTGCCATGCGTGAGCATCACTAGCGACAGCTCTACTTCCTGCCTCAACGCCTGCGGTGGCTGTCCCCGTCGAACACTGGCGCCGCCATCCTGAAGGACACGCGCCGTCCGCTGGAGAACTTGGTTCAGGGCCGTAAGGAAGCTCTGGAGATGGGCAACCGGGATCCTTCCCGGTCCCACCACATCGCCGTCAAAGCGGACCCTGAGCAGTGGAGTGGCTTCAGTCAGATGATCTCCCCTTCCTGGTGTCGGTTCGTACGGTCTCCGACGTAGATCCCGGAAACCCTAACGCAGATCGCAATGTCAGCTCAGCTACGACGGGGGGACTCGACGTGTTCAAGCCAAGGCACGGCACGCGAAGCGCTAGCCGCTACCGACCCCGGAACCGTGGCGGCCGCTTCTCCAGGAACGCGCGGCGGCCCTCGACGTAGTCCTCGGAGCGGAAGCACTCCTCGACGAACTGCTTCGCCCGGTCGAGATCGCGGCGCTCCGGGTCCTTCGTGGCCTGGCGGATCGCGAACTTGGCGGCGCGCAGGGTCAGCGGAGCGTTCTCGGCCATCCGACCGGCGAGGTCGCGCACGGTGCTCTCCAGTTCCTCTACCGAGGTCACCTGATCGATGAGCCCCATGTGGTGCGCCTCGGCGGCCGTGAAGCGACGCGCCGTGAGCAGGATCTCGCTGGTGTGTGACGGTCCCACGAGATCCACGAGCACCTTGATACCCGCGAAGCCGTAGCCGACGCCCAGTCGGCCTGCGGGGATCCCGAACGTCGAGCCTTCCGAGGCGATGCGGAGATCCGCATTGAGGGCCGTCGCCAGGCCACCGCCCAGGCAGTAGCCCCGAATCATCGCGATCAGCGGCTTCTCCAGCGCCGCGAAGGCCCGCCCCGTTTCCCGCCCCGCCGCGTCGTAGCGCTCGCGCGCTTCCACCGTGGTCCGCAGCTTCTCGAACTCGGAGATGTCGGCGCCCGAGACAAACGCCCGGTCCCCCGCCCCGCGCAGCACGACGACCCGGACGGCATCGTCCTCCTGGAATCGCCGCAGTGCGAGCGCCGAGGCAACCTGCATCTCGAACGAGAGGGCGTTGCGCCGTTCCGGATTGTTGTAGGTGAGCCAGCCGACGCCGTCCTCAACCCTGGCCAGGACCTTCGCCGTGGGCAGTTCAATCGCGTCGATGGCCGGTTCGGATTCCGACCCAACATTGACAGTCACCTCAGTTGGCGTCCCGCGAACCCTTCAGCCACGTTATCCAACGCCGAGTTGCAATCCGGTCGCCGGCACCAGGCGCTCCCCTCTCGGTTCAGGGATCGGCTCTCCAGCGTCTCTCGCCGTGTCGAGCCACAACTCGATCGCCTCATTGACGTGCCGTAGAGCATCCTGCGGGCTGGCGCCGTGGGCCATGCATCCAGGCAGCTCCGGCACGTCGGCCACGAAGGCGTCGTCGACCTTGCTCCAGGAGAGGACGATCTCGTACTTGTACATCACGCTTCCTCGTGCAATCCGTACTTCAGAATGACTCGACGCACTTGGTGTACCTGATAGGGCTTCGCATGCCGGCGGTCACGCTGAAGGTTGATTCTCTCAAGAACACCGGTCTTCGAGAATACGTGATGGCTTCCCCGCACTCGCTCGGCGAATCCGAGGTCCCGCAACAGCCGGCGAAGGGCGTCGAAGTCGACGTTCGCATCGGACCTCCCGCTCAGGACCTTGGTCAGCCTCGTTGTTCGTGGACTCACCCGCCCTTTATGCCACAACCCCCGCGCTTCGCAGCGCCTCGATCTCGGAAGCTCCAAGCCCCGCTTCCGCGAGGATCTCGTCCGTGTGCTCACCCAGCCCGGGCGCTGGACTGCGCAGTTCGAAGGGCGTCCGGCGGAGCCGGACCGGCTGGCCGACCAGCCGAACCGGGCCGAGTTCCGGATGCTCCAGGGGCACCGCGATCCCGCAGTGCTCGACCTGCGGGTCGGCGAAGGTCTGCGCCAAGTCGTAGACGGGACCGCAAGGGAGACCCGCGTCGTTCAGGAGCTCGACGATCTCATCCACCTTGAAGCGCCGCGTCAGCTCCGCGACCTCGCCCTCGAGCTGTTCCCGGTTGGCTACACGACTGACCGAGTCCCGGTACTCCGGACGCTCGAGCAGCTCCTCGCCGCCGAGGGCTTGGCACATGGCCCTGAAGTGCTTGCCGCTGGTGGCCGCGATGTTGACCCAGCCGTCGGCTGCCGGGAAGGCGCCCATGGGCGAGATCGTCGGGTGGTGGTTGCCCTGCTGGCCCGGAACCTCGCCCTCGACCAGGTAGCGGGCGGCCTGGAAGTCGAGCATCCCGATCATGGCCTTGAGCAGGGAGGTGGTCACCCACTGTCCCTCGCCCGACCGCTCCCGCTCGTGGAGGGCCGCCAGGATGCCGAAGGCGAGGTAGAGGCCGGCAGCCAGGTCCGAGATCGCCGTGCCGACCCGAACCGGTCCCTGCCCCGGCAGGCCGGTCACCGACATCAATCCGCCCAGACCCTGGGCGATCTGGTCCACACCGCCGCGGTCGCGATACGGGCCGGTCTGTCCAAACCCGGACACGCTGGCGAAGACGATGCGCGGGTTGATCGCCCGCACCGTCTCGTAGTCGAAGCCGAGCCGGTGCTTCACGCCGGCGCGGTAGTTCTCCACCAGCACGTCCGCGTCCCGGGCGAGACGCAGCAGGATCTCGCGGCCCGCGTCGCTCTTCAGGTCGAGCGTCAGGCAGCGCTTGTTGCGGTGCAGGTTCTGGTAGTCGTGGCCGAGGCGGCGCGAGATCCCGATCTCGCGGCCGGGCGCCGGCGGACGCTCGATCCGCACCACGTCCGCGCCCCAATCGGCGAGTTGACGCACGGCGGTCGGCCCGGCGCGGGCGATCGTCAGATCGAGAACCCGCAGGTCAGCTAGCGGAAGCGACATGGAATCGGGATCAGACCTCGGGCACCGCCCCGGCGGGCGTCGGCTCGGGAGGCGTCTCGAGTTCCTTGAAGATCCAGGCAAGCGCCTCCTTGACCTGCTGCTTCGCCCCTTTCTCGACCACGTCCCCGTGGCAGGGAACCAGGCGGTCGAACGGCAACCGCAACAAGCGCAGGCAACTCGCCGCACAGGCCGGGCGGTCGCGAATCGCGAACCGGAACATCCGGCTCATGGCGACGCGACGATGGACTCCGGTAAGCCGATAGTAGATCGACGGAATCAACCCCTGGGGCCCCTGCAGGTTGAACAACAGGTCGGCCACCAGCAACGAGCCGCTCGGACGGTGGCAGAAGACGACTTCGTTGAAGGCCGGCATCCCGTCGATCGGCATCGGCTGCAGTTCGCTGCCCCAGGGCGACGCGAAGCCCAGGGTGCCGGTGAACGTCACGTCCTTTCGCTTGTCCGCCAGACCGGGGGCGCCCAGGACATCCGCTTCAGGGAAGCGCGCGGCCGCGGCCGGCAGGTGAAGATGGTGAAAGCGGTTCGGCGCGACCAGGTACCGCACGGGCCCCAGGCTCTCGAGTTCCGCAGCCGTCTCATCGTCGATCGGCCCGGGCGAGTACAACCACAAGCCGCCGTCGCCCAGACGCACGACCGTCATGCGGGCCGGCGACGTGAAGCCGATGGCGATCTTCTGCATGTGGTCGACGACCCAAACGTCGGGGCCAACCTGCTGTAGCGCCATGGGCCAAGTATAGGTCCGTGCCGGCGCCCTGCGGCTCAGCCTCCCGGCACGACGTACAATCCCCCAGCCATGCAACCGATGCCCATCCGACCCCGCCGAAACCGGCGCTCGGCCGCGATCCGCTCCCTGATCCGCGAGACGGACCTCGGACCGGACCGGCTGATCTACCCCCTCTTCATCATGGAGGGCCGGGACACCGCCGAACCGATCCCCTCGATGCCGGGCCAGGCCAGGCTGACCATCGACCGCCTGGTCGAGGAGTGTCGCGCCGCGCATGCCCTCGGCGTGCCCGCCGTGGCCCTGTTCCCCGCCGTCGAGGACGCCCTGAAGGACCGCGCCGCGAGCGGGGCGACGGAGCCGGACGGGCTGGTCCAACGCACCGTCCGTGAGCTGAAGTCAGCCCTCCCCGACATGCTGGTCATCACCGACGTGGCGATGGACCCGTACTCCAGCGACGGCCACGACGGTTTCGTGGTCGACGGCGAGATCGTGAACGACCTGACGCTAGCGATCCTCGCCGCCACCGCCGTGTCCCAGGCCGATGCCGGCGCCGACGTGATCGCCCCGTCCGACATGATGGACGGCCGCGTCGGGGCGATCCGCACCGCGCTCGACGACGCCGGCCACGACCAGGTCGGCATCCTGAGCTACACGTCGAAGTACGCCTCGAACTTCTACGGTCCGTTCCGCGACGCGTTGGACTCCGCGCCCCGCGCCGGCGACAAGAAGACGTACCAGATGGACCCGGCGAACGTCCGGGAAGCGGTCCGCGAAGCGCGGCTGGACGCCGAGGAGGGCGCCGACGTCGTCATGGTCAAGCCGGCACTCGCCTACCTGGACGTGATCCGCGCTGTCCGCGAGGCGGTCGACCTGCCGGTCGCGGCCTACCAGGTCAGCGGCGAGTACGCGATGATCCAGGCCGTCCACGCCAACGGCTGGATGGACGGCGACGCGCTGATGCTCGAAACCCTGACCTCGATCCGCCGAGCCGGCGCCGACATGATCCTGACCTACTTCGCGCGCCGCTGCGCCGAAGTCCTGAACTCGTGATGCGCCGTTTGCTCGCCACCGGTCTCTTCGCGCTGAGCGTTGCGACCCTTCTGGGTGCCTGCGCGGCGGAACCCAACGCAACGGACGCTCTGGCGGCGGCGGAAGAGCGACCCAACGTCGTCTTCTTCCTGGTCGACGACCTGGGCTGGAGCGACATCGGCGTCTTCGGCAGTTCGTTCTACGAGACGCCGAACATCGACGGATTGGCGAAGCAGGGCGTGCGCTTCACGAACGCCTACGCGGCGGCCCACGTCTGTTCGCCCACCCGGGCCGCTCTGATGACCGGCAAGTACCCCGCCAGACTCCGCTTGACGGACTGGCTGCCGGGCCGCCGAGAGCATGCCTTCGAGCAGATGCTGAGCGCCGAGAAGCTGGCCGCCCTTCCGCTCGAGGAACTGACCCTGGCCGAAGCGTTCAAGGCGCACGGCTACCGGACGGCCATCTTCGGCAAGTGGCACCTCGGCGGCGACGAAGCCGGACCACTGAACCAGGGGTTCGACGTGCAGGCGCCGGACTTCCCCGGCTCGACCCCGCGCGGCGGCTACTTTCCGCCCTACCTGATGAAGGGCCTGACGGTCGAAGGGGAGGACGACGAGTACCTGACCGACCGGCTAACCGACTTCGCGGTCGAGTTCATCGAAGAGAGCAGCGACGAGCCCTTCTTCCTCTATCTGTCCCACTTCGCGGTGCACGATCCGATCGAAGGACGTCCGGACCTGGTCACGACGTACCGCGGCAAGCTGGCGCAAGCGGCGCCTCCCGAGGAGCCGGCCTTCCTCCTCGAGGGCAATCCGGACGACGCCGAGCCCCTTACCCGGGCTCAACTGAACACTCTGGCTCAGCAGCCCTCGCACCGGGAGCACCGGGTACTGCCGCGGCGCACGGTCAAGATCAAGCAACACCAGGACAACGTCGAGTTCGCGGCAATGGTGACCGCCGTCGACGAATCGATGGGACGCGTGCTCCGCACCCTCGAGGAACAGGGGCTGACGGAGGACACGATCGTCGTCTTCTACTCCGACAACGGCGGCATGTCGGCAGCCAACTTCGGCAATCCCGCAAGAGTCGTGCCCCCGGACTTGCTGGACGCCGCCTACTCCACTTCCAATCTGCCCCTTCGGGGCGCGAAGGGCTGGCTGTACGAAGGCGGGGTTCGCGTACCCCTGATCGTCCGGTGGCCCGGCGTGGGCCAGACCGGCGCGGTTCGCGACGAGCCGGTGATCAGCCCCGACTTCTACCCGACCCTGCTTGAGATGGCCGGCCTTCCCGCCAAGCCCGGCCAGCATGTGGACGGCGTCAGCTTCGCCGCCTCGCTCCGAGGCGACGATTTCGAGCGCGACGCGATCTTCTGGCACTTCCCCCACTACAGCAATCACGGAATGTACAGCCCCGCCGGGGCGGTCCGGGTCAGGTCCTACAAGCTGCTGGAGTACTTCGAGAACGGCGCCGTTCAGCTCTTCGACCTGGAGAACGACCCCGGCGAACAGCACGACCTGGCCGCGGAGCAACCGGCGAAGGCCGCCGAGCTACGTGCCCGGCTTCAAGCCTGGCGCCAGTCCGTATCGGCCGCGATGCCGATGGCCCGCCCCGAGCCCTGACGCGCCTTTCCGGAACCGACGGCTCAGGGACTGGCGGCGCGGAACAGGAACAGGTGCTGCGTCGGCAGCGAGTCGATCCGGGAGGCGAGCTCGTAGCCCGCGGGCAGCCACTCCTTCATCACCTGCTCGATCGACATGCGGTGTTCGAGCTTGATGTGCCGCGCCGAACGGCCCTCGAGCCGGAACTCCGCCAGAGCGATCACGCCGTCGGGCGCGAGCGCCGCCCGCATGGACTGAAGCATCGCCTGAGGCGCCGAGAACTCGTGGTACACGTCGACGAGGAGTATCAGATCGACCTCGCCTTCGGGCAGCCGGGCATCGCTCTGGGTGCCGAGCACCGTGCTCATGTTCGCCACACCGGCGTCCGCTGCAAGCTCCGTGGCGATGCGGAGCATCTCGGGCTGGATGTCATTGCACAGCACGCTGCCCTCCGGCCCCACGGCGGCCGCCAGCCGGCGCGCGTAGTAACCCGAGCCGCAACCGATGTCGACGGCCAGCATGCCGGTCTCGACCGGCAGCGCCGCCATCAGTTCGTCCGGATGCTCCTCTTCGATGCGCGTCGCCCGCTCCAGCCAAGGGGCGCCGCGGTAGGACATCACCTCGGCGATCTTCCGGCCCTTGAAGACGCCGGGTTCCTCGGGCGCCTGCGCGACGGCCGCCGCCAACGGCGCCAGGGCAGCAGCAAGCGCCATGGCAGCCGCAACGACGCCCTGCCGCTTGGGCGCTACGGTTCGAGCCAGCGTGCGAGCCATCCCAGTACCTCCTCGTGCCACTGAATGCCGTTCGCCGGACTGAGCACCCAGTGGTTCTCGTCAGGGAAGTAGAGCAGGCGGGCCGGCACATCCCGGCGCTTGAGCGCCGTGAAGGCCGCAAGCCCCTGGGTTTCGGGGACGCGGAAGTCGAGCGCGCCGTGGACCACCAGCATCGGGGTCTGCCAGCGATCGACCAGCAGCGCCGGATTGTGACTCTCGAAGCCGTCCGGATTCTCGAAGTAGCTGCCCCGGTGGTCCCACTCGACGAACCACAACTCCTCGGTGGTGTAGTACATCGAGCGCAGATCGAAGACTCCGTCGTGGTTCACCAGGCAGCGGAACCGCTCCGGCCAGGCGCCCGCGATCCAGTTCACCATGTAGCCGCCGTACGAGGCGCCCAGCGCGCACACCCGGTCGCCGTCGAGGTACGGGTAGCGATCGAGGGCGGCGGCCAGTCCCTTCTGCAGATCCTCGAGCGGCTTGCCGCCCCAGTCGCCCCCGATCGAGTCGGTGAAGTCCTGTCCGTACCCGACCGAGCCGTGGAAGTCGATCATCACCGCGGCGTAGCCCGCGCCCGCATAGGCCTGGGGATTCCACCGGTAGTGGAAGCTGTTGCCGAAGGAACCCTGCGGTCCGCCGTGGATCAGGAACGCGACCGGGTAGCGGCGTTCCGGGTCGAAATCGACCGGCCGCACCAGGTAGCCATGCACCGTCTCGTCGTTCCAGCCGGCGAACGTGAACTGCTCGTAGTCCCCCACTCGCGCCTGCGCCCGCTGCTCCGCGTTGAAGGCGGTCAGGGCCCGCCGGTCGCCGCCGGAGAGATCGCTCACAAACAGCTCCGACGGACCGGCCAGATCGTTGTGGAGAGTGACCAGTCGGTCCTTCGACACCGCCAGACCAGCCACCGATCCCTCGCCGTGCAGGCGCGTTACCGTGCCGTCCGCCACATCCACCGCGAACAGGCTCCGCTGCCCGAGGTCAGCCGCGGCGGCAAACAGCGTTTCCCCGTCGGCCGAGAAGGCGAGGCCTGACACCGAGCGGTCCCAGTCCCCGGTGAGATCCCGCACGTCCTCCAGCCGGGAACCGTCGAGCCGAGCCAGTCGAATCCGGAAGCGATCGGCCTCGTAGCCCGGCCGCTCCATGGCCAGCCAGGCCAACGTGCCGCCGTCCGGCGACAGCACCGGGTGACTGTCCCAGGCCGGGTTGGCGGCGGTCAGGTTGACGGGCGGCGAACTGCCGTCAGCCGGCGCCAGGTACAGATCGAAGTTCGTCGACCACGCCTCGGGCGTACCGCCGACACGGGAAGCGAAGATCACCGCGCGGCCGCCGTCCGCAAAGGCGATTTCCTCGGCGCCGCCGAAGGGCTTGGGAGGCGCGTCCTGGTCCAGTCCGCGCATCAGGTCGACCGCCTGCCCCGAGGCCGAACGTTCCTCGTCGAGCTCGAGGACGAAGACGTGCAACCGCCGGCCATCCTTCCAGACGTCCCAGTGGCGAACGAAGAGGTCGTCGTACACGACCCCCGAGGTCGGCTGCGACGACCGATCCTCGAGGCGTTCCGCGGTGCAGTCGAGCGTCTCGCACGCTGCGAAGACATCCATCGTCAGCGCGATTCGCCGCCCGTCGGGCGACACGACCAGGTTGCCGACGTCAAGCGGCAGGTCGGTCACCTGGCGCGGTTCGCCTCCGGCAAGGGGCAGGCGCCAGACCTGGGAACTCCCCGAACGCGTGGACAGGAAGAAGAGGTCCCGGCCGTCCGGCGCCCAGCGCGGATGGAAGTCCGCCGCCTCGTGCGTGGTCAACCGGCGCGGCGCGCCGCCGTCCACCGGCACCCACCACAGGTCCGTTCGACCCCGGTTCGCGTCAAGGTCCGTCGTGCGCACGGTCAGGGCAACGACCGACCCGTCCGGCGCCATCTGCGGGTCCGATAGCCGCTCCATCGCCAGCATGTCGTGGACGGAGAACGGGTGTGTCTCCTGCGCCTGAAGAGCCGCCCACGCCGGGAGGATCAGAGCAGCGAGAGCGACAATCCCGAAACGGCGCATGGCTGCGACGCAGGCTATGAGGCTGCGTCACGGAACGCAACTCTCTGCCCTGCGAGGCCCTGCAAGGCGCTTGGAGGCGTTGTCGCGAGGGCCGGGTGGTAGACTGCCGGTTCCAAGAATTCCAGGATCCACCATGCGCACCCTGATCTGCCTCGTTTCGGCCCTCGTCAGCTCGGCGGTCGTGGCCCAGGACCACCGCCTGACAGCGGCGCGGCTCGACGGCGACGTGCTCCGCCTGCAAGCAAGCAACGGCCTGCAGGTGGTACGGCACTTCCAACTGCCGAATCCACCGCGCGTGGTGCTTGACTTGTTCGGACTCGACGGATCCCTCGCCGAAATGCCGGCGCTGCCCTCCACGAGCCCCGCCCTGGAGGTACGCACCGGCGAGCATCCCGGGTTCCTGCGAGTGGTCGTTGATCTCAAGGAGGCTCTGCCGACCTATCAGGTCCGCCAACAAAGCGGATCGATTGAGGTCGGACTCGGCAGCGCGGCGCTGCCGCCATCGAGTACCGGCGTCATGATCGGAGCGGCGCCGAATCCCGGTACGCCGGCCGCCCCACGCTTGAGGACGGCGCCCGTCGTGGCGGTCGGCGTGGAGGCTTCTCCCGGCGACGAGGCGGTCGCCACCGCCCCCAGGCAACCGTCCGCGACGCCGACGGCTACAAGCCGAGCCGGGAACCTCGACGATCTGTCCACGGACGAACTGCTGGCGCTGATCGAAGCGGAGCTCGCGGAGCTCGATCAGGAGCAGTCCGCGGAGGAACTCATCGAGCAGGTCGAGGCCGAACTGGACTCGAACAACCGCAGGCCGGCCAGGAGCAGCCCACCGCCAACCCGGGAAACGCCCTCCGCGGCAGAACGCCGCCTCCGCCGAACTCCGCGACGAGTCCAGACGCCTCCGCCCGCGGACGGTGAAGAACGGCCGCCCTTCCGGTTCGTCGACGAGGAACCGGCGAAGGAGCCGCCACCCGACGACGGCGACTAGGAGCTTGCGCGGCAGAACGCAGCGGAGCAAGTTCCGCCGCGCAAGGTCATAGTGAGGTGGGGGCTGGGGCCAAACAGCGAGCCTGCGAGCGGTTTGGCGGCTCTAGCTGCTCAGCACCAGAAGCACCAGTGATACGGCGGCCGGAAGTAGGTGATCAGCCGGCCGCAGACGATGACGCCGATCCAGCAGGCCAGTGAGACCGCGGCCGCGGTTCGAGCCCGCGTCGGTGCGACGGCGCCGGCAGCGGCAACCCTCACCGGTCGATACGCGAACCGGTAGAAGAACAGGATGTTCAGCCCGGCGATCGCCATCAGCGACAGCTTGATCTGGAATGCCGGGTTGTAGAGGTACTGGTTCGGCGCGCTGACGACGAACAGGAACCCGCTACACACGTTCACGAGATAGCCCCCGACACCCCAGGGCACCAGCCGGTGCAGCGCTTCCATCGGGATTCCCCTGGCCAGGCCCAGAAGTCGCAGATCCCACAGGCCGATCGTCCCGATGAGCAACGAGAGGCCGAGGAAGTGCAGCGACTCGATCGTGGGCCAGCCCCACGACGTGTGCATGAACGTGTAGATGCCGCTCTTCTGGCCGATCGAGTACAGCAAGTCTTCCATCGCCAACTCAGTACTGCAGGTGGGACGCCAACATGATCTTGGCCGTGTAGGCGAGCAAGCGGCCTGAAGAAATCACGGCGGCCCAGAGCACGAGAGACAACGCCGCCAGAACACGCACCTTCCGCGGCGCTGAGACGGCGTCATGCCGCGCATCCCCCAACACCCCGCGCATCAACGACCTCATGATCCAGAGAGCTGCCGCGATACACGCCAGCTTGAAGTAGAAGACCGGATTGGTCAGGGCCTTCGCGGGGTACGCCATGAGCAGCAGGAACCCCGACGCCGTGACCACCGCGAGGCTCGCCCACAGCACCGGCAGGTAGCGACGCATCAGCGACAGGGGGATACCCGGAGCGACGCCGAGGATCCGCAGATCCGTCGCCACATGGACGCCGGCCACGAACGCCATCCCGATCGAATGAAAGACGAGGCTGGAGAAGAACGCCGGGCCCGACTCGCGCATCCAGGTAGAAAAGCGGGTCTCCTCCAGCCAGACAAGGAAGTCGATCATCGCCTTAGAACCTGCCTGTCCTGGCTGTCAACTCGAACTTGGCCGGCCCTAAGGGGCCCCGATGCGGGCAGGATGCCCGCGTTCCCAGGATCCGCGCAACAAGTAATCCTCCGGTGCGAGCTACGACTGCTGCTCCTCGATCCAGTCGTTGATGAGTTCTTCCAGGATGTTGAGCGGCACCGAGCCGTTGGCGAGCACGGCGTCGTGGAAGAGGCGCACGTCGAAGTCGTCGCCGAGAGCTTCCTCGGCACGCCCGCGCAGTTCCCGGATCTTGAGTTCACCCATCTTGTAGGCGAGCGCCTGTCCCGGCCAACTGATGTAGCGGTCGGTCTCCGTCGTGATCTCGTGCAGCGACAGCGCCGTGTTCTCGGCCAGGTAGTCGATCATCTGCTGCCGCGACCAGCCGAAGGCGTGAACGCCGGTATCGACCACGAGCCGGCAGGCGCGCCAGATCTCGTAGGTCAAGCGACCGAAGTTGCTGTACGGGTCTTCGTAGAAGCCGGCCTCCAGGCCGAGGTACTCGGAGTACAACCCCCAGCCTTCGCCGAACGCGGAAAGGTAGTCGTGGCGCCGGAACTCGGGACCCACGTCGATCTCGACCGCAATCCCATGCTGCAGGTGATGGCCGGGCACCGCCTCGTGCAGGGACAGCGCCTCCAGCGCATAGAACGGCCGGCTCGGGAGGTTGTAGGTGTTCACCCAGTAGATGCCGGGCTGGGTGCTGCCCACGGCGGCAGACACGTAACGGCCGGCGGTGTACTTCGGGGCCATGTGGTCCGGAACCGGTTCGACCGTGTAGGGAAGCCGCGGCAACGTGGCGAACAGCGACGGCAGCTTGCCGTCCATCTTCTTGGCGATCCAGGCGGCCCGCTCCAGCAGTTCCTGCCCGGTCTTCGGGTAGAACCGCGGATCCGTGCGCAGGAAGTCCAGGAACTCGGCGAAGGAACCCTTGAAGCCCGTGTCTCGGATCACTTCCTCCATCTCGGCCCGGATCCGCTCGACCTCGCCGAGGCCGATCTCGTGGACCTGCTCGGGCGTCAGGTCGAGGGTGGTGAACCAGCGGACTTGGGCTTCGTAGTACGCCCGTCCGCCCGGCAGATCGGAGGCGCCCAGCGTTTCTCTCGTGTTCGGCTGATACTCGCCGACGAAGAAGTCGAAGAACCCCTGGTAGGCCGGCACCACCGCCTCGTTGATCGCGGCCTCGGCCTCGGTCAGGATCCGCTCGCGGTCCATCTCCTCGACCGCCTTCGGCAGGTCCTCGAACGGCGCCCAGAAGGCGCTGTCCTGCGGCTCCTCGACGATGTGGGCGGAGATCGTGTCCTCGTAGCCCTCGAGCACTATGCGCGGCAGGCTGAAGCCGCGCTCGAGCCCGGCGCGCAGGTGGCCCTGCTGTTGCTCGAAGAAGGTCGGCAGTGCCCGCATCCTGGCGATGTAGTCGTCGTAGTGATCCGGGGTCCGGAACGGCATCGAGCGGTACATGCGCGCAAACCCCATGTGGAAACCGGAGTCCGCGTTGAGCGGCATCTGGTACTCGCCGAGCTCGAAGCCCTGCACGCTGCCCCGGAGCTGGCGCTCGAACATCCGCGCGTTGATCCGGTCCGCCGCGCTGAGTCCAGAGACGTCGATCTCATCGAACCGCCGCAGCACATCGCGGCGCCGTTCGACCCTGCGCTCGATCGCCTCCAGGCTGGCGTCGGCCAGCTCGTCGTTCCGGCTGTGGTCGCCGACACTCGTCGCAAACTGCGGACTCTCCACGAGCCGAGCCGCCCAGTCCTCGTCGAACAGCGCGTAGAGCTCTTCCCGAGCGTCCGGGGCCGGCGCGCAGGCGATCAGTGCCGCCACGGCCAGTATCGCCGCCGCCGCTCGATCCAGTCTCAACGTGCCCATAAGAAGCGGAACCCTATCGCGGCCGCAGGACTCGGGGCGGGGGCGCGCTAGGATCCCGGCCCGCGCGTGAAGAACCTGATCGCTCTCATGATCCTCGCCGCTACGGTCGGTGTTCCCGCCGCCGGAGCATCGCCCCTGGAACTGCGTCCCGGCGACCGGCTCTGCCTGGTGGGCAACACGTTCGCGGAGCGGTTCCAGCTCTTCGGCTACTTCGAAAGCGGTCTGCTGGCCGCCTTCCCGGACCTGGATCTGTCCGTGCGCAACCTCGCCTGGTCGGCGGACGAAGCGGCGCTGCGCCCGCGGCCGCTCGACTTCGGCGCCGTCGACCGGCATCTCGAGGCGCAGAGTGCGGATGTCGTCCTCCTGTTCTACGGCGCGAACGAGTCGTTCGAAGGCAGCGAGGGTCTCCCGGCCTTCAGAAACAACCTGGGACGTCTGCTCCGCCACGTCTCGAGGCAGACCTACAACGGCGCCGAGCCGGCCCGCGTCGCCCTCGCGTCACCGATACCGCAGCAGGCGCTGCCCTCCGGTCGGGGGCTCGACGCGGCGACGGTCCAGCGCCGCAACGCCGAACTGCGGACCTACGCCGAAGCCGCCAAAGCCGTTGCGGCTGAGAACAACGTGCCCTTCCTCGACATCTTCGATGGCGTGGCGGCCGCGTTTGCCGCCGAGCCGGCGCCGCTGACGATCAACGGAGTGCATCTGAACGACCTCGGCTACTGGCACGCCTCCCGGGCGCTGCTCGAGGCGATCGGCGCTTCGGCGCCGGGCACGGTCGTCGCCTCGGCCGGAGGCAATCCCCAACTCCAGATCCGCCCCCCGGTTCTGGTGCCGGCGCCTTACGGGGATTCAGCCTCTCTCCAGATCAGTGTGCACGACCTGGCCCCCGGCACCTACGTTCTGCGGCGCGGCGACGAGGTCCTCGCCTCGGCAACCGAGGGAGACTGGGCGCGGGGTCTCGAGCTGGAAGCGTCTTCCGCCACGACCGCCCTGCAGGAGGCCGGCGACGGTCTACGCCAGGTGGTGCTCCGCAAGGGCCGGCTGTTCTTCGATCGCTACCGCGCCGTGAACGGCTACTACGTCTACGGCGGACGCAAGGAACCCTTCGGCGTCCACTCATTCCCGCCCGAGATGGTTCGCTTCGACGAACTGGTCGGCGAACTCGACCGCGAAGCCACGGAGCTGGCCCGTTCGGGCGAAGTCTGGCGACTGGAACGAGTCGACCGATGATCCGCCTTCGCTTCGTTGCCGTACTGGCCGCGGCTCTCGTTCTCGGCCCGGCCGCGGCCCAGGAAGTCGCCGACGAAGAACCGAACCGCGGCGGCACGGCCCGCTTCGAGGCGCTCGATCCCGCCTACGCGCTGGAACACCTCCACCCCGCCGAGGGCTACGAGGTCTCCCTGTTCGCCTCGGAACAGGACTTCCCGATCGGCAATCCCGTATCGATGACCTTCGACTCCCGGGGCCGGCTCTGGGTGGCGACGATGCCGTCCTATCCGCAGCGCCTGCCGGACGAGGAACCCGACGACAAGATCATCATCCTCGAGGACCGGGACGGCGACGGTCGCGCCGATCACCACACGGTCTTCGCCCGCGGCCTGCACCTGCCAACCGGCTTCGAACTCGGCGACGGCGGCGTCTACGTGGCGCAGCAGCCCAACCTGATGTTCATCGAGGACACCGACGGCGACGACGTGGCGGACCGCTACGAGGTCATCCTCCACGGCTTCGGCACCGAGGACAGCCACCACTCGATCTCGGCCTTCACCTGGGGGCCGGGCGGCGCGCTCTACTTCCAGGAGGGCACCTTCCACCACAGCCAGGTCGAGACCCCCTACGGCCCGGTGCGCCTGGTCGACGCCGGCGTCTTCCGCTACAAGCCCCAACGCTTCCAGCTCGAGGTCTTCGTCTCCTACCCGTTCGCCAATCCGTGGGGGCACATCTTCGACCGCTGGGGCCAGAACTTCATCGCCGACGCCTCCGGCGGCGCGAACTACTTCGGCGCTCCGATCACCGGCAACGCGCCCTACCCGATGAAGCGACGACGAATGAAGGTGTTCACACAGGTCGTCCGGCCGACTTCGGGCTGCGAAATCGTCAGCTCGCGCCACTTCCCGGACGAGGCCCAGGGGAACTTCCTCGTCAACAACACGATCGGCTTCCAGGGCATCAAGCAGCACCGGGTGATCGAGGAGGATTCGGGCTTCACGTCGGAGGAGGTCGAGCCGCTGCTCTACTCGACCGACATCAACTTCCGGCCCGTCGACCTCCAGTTCGCGCCGGACGGCTCGCTCTACCTGGTCGACTGGTTCAACCCCCTGATCGGCCACATGCAGTACTCGCTGCGCGACGAGCGGCGCGATCACGACCACGGCCGCGTCTGGCGCGTGCGGTACACCGGCAGGCCCCTGCTCAACCCGCCCGAGCTCGCCCGCGCCTCGACCCCGGCGCTGATCCGTCTGCTCGAGAGCTACGAGGATCGCACCCGCTACCGCGTCCGCCGGGAACTGCGGGAACGCCCGAAGGACCAGGTCCTGGCCGCTCTGCGTGACTGGCTGGAAGGTCTCGATGTGCGGGAGATCCGCCAGAGCCGCTTCCAGGCCGGGCGGGAGACGAGCGGCGACGAGGACGGCCCGGACGAGGTCGCCGCGTTCGAACACCACCGCCTGGAGGGGCTCTGGCTCTACCAGAGCCTGAACGTCGTCGAGCCCGATCTCCTGGCCCGGATGCTCCGCTCGCCCGAACCGCGGGCGCGGGCCGCCGCGACCCGGGTGGCCCGCTTCTGGCGCCGCGAACTCGACGATCCGCTGGCGATCCTGGCCACCCAGGTCGAGGACGAGTTTCCACGCGCCCGGCTCGAAGCGCTGCTGGGCTTGAGCTACCTCGAGTCCGAACCCGCGGCGCTGGCGGCACTCGGAGCGCTCGATCCGCCCACCGACTACTACCTCGACTACACGTTGGGCGAAACCGTCGACACGCTGGCGCCCTGGTGGCAGCCCGCGCTCGCTCCCGACCGCGAGCCTCCGCTGCTCGACGAGCTTCCGGCCGCCGCGGGCGAGTATCTGCTCAGCCGCCTGTCCGCGCGGGACCTGGAACAGCTCGCGGCCCATCCGCTGACCGACCGCGCGCTGCTGCGGCGCGCCGAGGCGAGCGTCGAACGCCAACGCCAGGCCATCGCCAACCTGGCCGCGGGCCGTGCGACGACAGGCGCCGAAGGCACGCCAACCCTCATCGCGGAAGCTGCCACGGCCCTGCTGGTGGAAGAACTGGGCCGCCTCGACCGCGCCAGCTCTCCCGAACCGGAGACCATCGATCGGATCGTTCTCCACCTGCTGGAGCAGACGGCCGTTGCCCTGGGTACAGAGCAGCCGGCGCTGCGTGAACTGGCGGCGGACGGCGCCCGCCAGGAGGTTCGCAGCGGCGCCATGGCCGCCCTGATGGCGGCCGCGGGCGACCCGTCACCAGGGAGCGTGCTGCCCCGCCGGCCGGGGCCGAACCAACTGATCGATTGGCTGCGAGCCATAGACGCCCTGCCGGCCGCGCTGCGCGTCGATGCCTATCCATCGGTGTCCGCGCTCTTCGACGACCGCCGCGGGCAGGACCGGCAGCGAGTGCTCGAAGCGGCGGTACGCACCCTGGCAGGCATCGTGCGCGACGCCGGCCGGAGCTTCGAACGGCTGGCCGGTCTGGCCGTCGATTCGACGATCGGTCTGGCCGCGCTCGAGGGCCTGGGGCAACTGACCGCCGAGGCGCCGGACGCCTGGCCCGCGGACGGCGGCGAAGAAGCCCTCGCCGCCCCGATCGTCGCGGCGATCGAGAACGCCGATCCCCGTGAACTCACCTCGCCGCGGTTCCGGCGCATCCACGATCTCGGTCTCCGGGTCGCCGACCGGCTGATCGAAAGGACGGGCGGCGAACGAGGCGGCGATCTGCGCGAGGAACTCGTGAATCTGGGGGCGGCGATCGTCACGCTGCGGCCCGTCCCCCACCAGATGCTCTTCGACCTCGAGGAGTTCACGGTGCGGGCCGGCGGGCCGGTCGAGATCACCTTCGAGAACATCGACGTGATGCCCCACAACGTCGTCGTCACGCGACCGGGGGCGCTGGAGGAAGTGGGCCGGGCAGCCGATGCCGAGGCGGAGCGCAACCCCGCGTCCGCCGAAGCCTCGGGCTACGTTCCGAAGACGCCCCTGGTCCTGTTCAAGACCGGTATGGTCCAGCCGGGCGGCACGGAGGTCCTGAGCTTCACCGCTCCCAGGTCGCCCGGCCTCTACCCCTTCGTCTGCACCTTCCCCGGCCACTGGATCCTGATGAAGGGCACGATGCGCGTGGTCGAGCGGCTCGACGGAACCGCGGTCACCCGCTACGCCGCGCCGCGCCTGGCGCCCGACGTGCCCCAGCGCGCCTTCGTCGCCGACTGGAGCTACGACATGCTGGAGACCGATGTCGCCGAACTCATGGCGGCGCCGCCAGCCAGCCAAGAGCAGCTCGACCGCGGCCGGCGCCTGTTCATCGCGACCGGCTGCGCCACCTGCCACCAGCTTGGCGGCGCCGGCGGCGAGATCGGTCCCGCCCTGGACGACATAGGCGTTCGGTTGACCGCACTCGACACCCTGCGGCACACCCTCGAACCCTCGGACGAGGTGGCCGAGGACTACCGCACCCATCTCGTCGAGACGCGCGACGGCCGCTTCTACTCGGGACTGCTCGCCTCCGCCGACGACAGCGCCGTCCGCATTCGGTCGAACCCCCTGGACCCGAGTTACGTCGAGACGATTCCGCGCGAGGAAGTCGAGAGCCTCGACGAGTCCTCCCTTTCGCCCATGCCAAGCGGCCTCCTCAGCACGCTCCAACCGTCGGAGGTCCAGGATCTGATCCGCTACGTCCTGCATTCGCCGTGATGCGCAAGCGCCGCCGGCTGTCCGTCGTCGTCCTGTCCGCCGCGGCGGCAGCCGGCGCACCGGCGGCGGCTCAGCACGGCGCCGTCGGCGGGGAATGGCGCGAGTACGGCGGCGACGCCGGCGGAACCAAGTACGCGCCGCTCGGGCAGATCCACCGCGGCAACGTTGAGGACTTGGCAGTCCGCTGGCGCTGGGCCTCGCCCGACAACGCGATCGCCGAACCGGGCGGGGAACTGAGCATCGTCGCGTTCGAGTCGACGCCCCTGATGATCGGCGGCGTCCTCTACACCAGCACCTCGTTCAGTCAGGCGGCCGCGGTCGACGCCCAGACCGGTGAGCAGATCTGGGTCTTCGATCCGAAGAGCTACCTGTCCGGCCGCCCCCCGAACAACGGCTTTCTGCATCGCGGCCTCGCCTACTGGACCGACGGCGAGACGGAGACCGTCTACCTCGCGACCGGCGACGCCCGCCTGATCGCGCTCGATCCGGCCACCGGCACGCCCCGGACGGGCTTCGGCAGCGGCGGCGAGGTCGAGCTCACCGCGGGCATCCGTTCCCTCAGCGGCATGTCAGACCAGTACGGACACACCTCGCCGCCGGCAGTGGTCGGCGACGTGCTGGTCGTCGGCTCGTCGGTCATGGACTGGGCGCCACGGCCCGAGTGGCCGCCGGGTGATGTCCGCGGCTACGACGCCAGGACGGGCCGGCGCCTGTGGACCTTCCACACCGTGCCGCGACCGGGGCAGTTGGGCTACTCGACCTGGGAGAACGGCGCCGCCGAGCGGGTGGGCGGCGCCAACGTGTGGGCCCCGATGACCGCCGACCCGGAACTCGGCTATGTCTACCTGCCGGTCAGCGCGCCGTCGAACCATTTCTACGGCGGCCACCGGAAGGGCGACAACCTGTTCGCCAACAGCCTGGTCTGTCTCGACGCCAGGACCGGCCGCCGCGTGTGGCACTACCAGGTCGTCCACCACGACATCTGGGACTTCGATCTCGGCTCGCCGCCCAACCTGGTCGACATCACCGTCGGCGGCGAGGACATCCCGGCCGTTGCCCTGGTCACGAAGCAGGGCTGGGTCTTCGTCTTCGACCGCCGCAGCGGCAAGCCGGTGTGGCCGATCCACGAGGTTCCGGCGCCCCAGTCCCAGGCGCCGGGCGAACGGACGGCGCTGACGCAGCCGCGACCGACGAAGCCGCCGCCCTTCGACCGTCAGGGAATCGCACGGGACGAGCTCACGGAGGGCGCTGAAGAGGTGCTCGCCGACCTCGACTGGGGGCCGATCTACACGCCGCCTTCCACTCGCGGCACCGTGATCTCCCCCGGCCTCGGCGGTGGCGCGAACTGGGGCGGAGCCGCATTCGACCCCACGAAGTCGACGCTCTACGTCCCGGTCCTGGGTGTGGTGCCCTTCCAGGTCCGCCTCTACCGCACCGCCATACTGGACTATCTCCTCTACGAAACCGCCATCATCGGCGCCCCCGGCAACCGATATCTCCTCAAGCCGCCGTGGGGTCACATCACCGCCTACGACCTCGACCGCGGCGAGATGCTCTGGCAGCGGACGAACGACGGTTTCGACGGTTACGCCGGCACCGCGTCCCTCCTCGCCACCCAGGAACTCCTCTTCTACGCCAACCGGTCGCGGCCGGTGCTGACCGTCCTCGACGCCGCGAACGGCGATGTGCTCCGCACCATCCCCCTGCCGGGCCGCGCCTCCGGCGTACCGATGAGCTACACCGCCTCCGGCCGCCAGTACGTCGTCGTCGCGGTGGGCGCCGACGGCGATGACGCCGAACTGGTCGCCCTTTCCTTGGCCTCTGACCTGCCGGAGCAGCACCCCGGCACGCTGGGCTTCGCCGTTACCACAGCGGCGGCGCGGGAATCCGACGGCGAGGTCACCTTGAGCGTGGTGCGCGCCGGCGGCAGCGACGGCGCCGTCAGCGTCAACCTGCGGACGGCGGGCGGCGCCGCCACGCCCGATGTCGACTACGAGCCGGTTGCCCGCACTCTCGCCTGGGGCCACGGCGACAGCGCCGCTAGAACGGCGACTCTCCAACTCCTGGCCGACGCCCTGAGCGAGGGCGCCGAGACGATCGAGCTCGAACTCGACGATCCTCGCGGCGGCGCCGCTCTCGGCGACCGGCGCATGGTCATCACGATCGAGGACGAAGCAAGCACGCCCATCGACACGCCCATCGAGGAGTGTGTTGCCGATGCGACCACTCTGTGCCTCAACGGGGGCCGCTTCCGCGTCCGCGTCCGCTACGCCACCGCCCTCGGCGAAACCGGCTACGGCGATGGCGTCCTGCTCACGGAAGACACCGGGTACTTCACCTTCTTCAACGCCTCGAACATCGAGATCGTGGCCAAGGTCCTCGACGGCTGCGCATACAACGGCAAGTACTGGCTCTACGCCACCGGGCTCACGGACCTTGAGGTCGAGCTCGAAGTCGCCGACCCGGTGACCCAGACCCGACATGTGCTCGCGAGTCCGCTCAGGGAAGCCTTTCGGCCCCTCGCGGACACCAAGGCGTTCGACTGCCAGTAGCTACGGGGGTGGCGCAGCCGCCCTCAGACGCTCGAACGCCTCCATCTGGACCTTCGCCTCAGCGGCGCGGCCCAGCGAGAAGAGAACCCGGCCATAGTTGAAGCGGAGCGCCGCGTTGCGGTCGAGTCCGAGCGCCAGCGCCCGCTCCATCCGCTGCGCGGCTTCAGCCGGACGCCCGGCCTCGGCGGCGATCATTCCAAGCAGGGCATGCGCCTCGCCGAGGTCGGGATCGAGCGCCAGCGCCCGCTCCAGAGCCGGCGCGGCCTCGTCCGCACGGCCGTCGGTGTGCAGGAAGAGACCCTCCAGGTAGTGGTGCTCGACCCGGTCCGGCTGCAGCCGCCGCGCCTGGGCAATGCTCACCGCGGCTTCGCCGGCGCGGTCCATCGAGAACAGCACCTTGGCCCGCAGCGAGTGGATATCCGCGTTCCGCGGATGGTTCGGGTGCCCCGCGAGCAGATCGTCCAGGCGCCCGAGCGCGGCTCCCAGCTTGCCCGCCGCCGCCAGTCGCTGCGCCTCCGACAGTCCGGACCTGACCTCGCCGGACGCCGAGCGCTCAGCCTCCGCCGCCTGGTCGCGGGCGGCCTGCAGCGATCGGTAGCGTTCAAGCGCGGCCTGGGCGCCTTCGCGGTCGCCGGCCGCGGCAAGAGTCCGTCCGAGACGGTAGACCACCTCCGGCTCGCCGCTCGCGAGTTCGTCGGCGACGCGGAGATGCTCAAGCGCCTCCGAGTACCGGGAATGGGCCGAGAGGATGGCAGCCGCCTCCAGATGAATCACAACCGGTACGCCCACGCCGTCGACGAGCGCCCGCTCCAGGTAGTCCAGAGCATCGGTCCCTCGGGTCGGATCGCGCGCCAGCGCCAGACCGCGCGCGAGGCCGAGTCCGGAGCTTTCGAGATCCTCGGCCGCTGCCGCATCGACCGCCGCCAGCGCCTCATCCGCCAGGCCGTCCGCCAGCCGGAGCAGGGCCAGTTGCTCGTAGACGTCGGGGCTACCGATCCGCCGATCGACCGCTTCTTCCAGCAACCGGATCGCCTCCGCGGTGCGATCGAGATCACGGAGCAGCAGGGCCGGCGCCAGATAGGCCGACGCGACTTGAACGGCGCCTGTGGTTTCGCCGCCGCCAGTGCTTTCCGGCCGCAGTGACCGCGCACGGGCGAACGCTGCGAGCGCGTCGTCGGTGCGGCCAAGAGCGGTCAGCGCCCGGGCCAGCGCCAGCGCCGGTGCGAACTCCGAGGGGGCGCGCTCAGCCGCCGCGCGCGCATGCGCCAGTGCCTCGACCGGATCGCCCGATACCGGGGCAACCTGGCCTGGAACGGCCTGGCCCGGAACGGCCTGGCCCGGAACGGCCACTACCGTGACGATCAGCAGGAGGACGGCTACGCCGGACACGGGCGGTCAGCGTAACAGTCACTCCGCAGCGAAGAGAGCCCTGAGCGCCGCGTCGAGCGTCCCTCCCCGCACGTCGAGGCCCACCAACCGGCCGCGGCGGTCGAACAGCAAGGAACGCGGTGGATACTCCACCTGGAAACGCCGCGCCACGGCCCCGGCCGCGCCGAATCCGTCGAAGACGACCGGCCAGGTGACGCCGTGCCGGCGTCCGAAACTCTGCAGTTCGCTGCGCGCCGCGCGGTCGAGCGAGATGGACAGAATGACCAGACCCCGATCGGCGTAGACCGCCCGGGCCCGTTCGAGGTTGGGGAAGTCGGCGAGGCAGGGAGCGCACCAAGTGGCCCAGAACTCGAGCAGGACGATGCGATTCTCGAAATCGGCCGCGGTCCAGACCCGGCCGTCGACGTCCCGTACTTCGAGGTCGGCCCACAGTTCACCCAACCGGCCCCCGCGGGCTTCGGGATACACCGGCGCCTTCGCGTTCGCCCGAGCGGATCCTCCGTCCAGGGCGAACGCCGCCGGCGCCGCCGCTGCGAGCGTCAGCGTCGCCGCCATAGCCAAACGGAGAACGTCGGAGCGCGGCACGATTACAGGTCCACCTTCAAACCGACGACGATGCTGCGCGGAAACCTCGGTCCGTAGACATAGCTCGCGTCCCGCTGCGGCCCCCGGTCCAGGTCGCCCTGGTACTCGTCGGTCAGGTTCTTGACCGAGAATGTCGCGGTGATCTTGCGGTCGCCGCCAAGCGCGAACCGCCGGGACAGGCCGAGATCCCAGGTCAGGAAGCTGGGGGTGGCGTCCAGTCGATCCTCGGCGATGTAGCCCGCGTAGTGCGGCGCCAGCATCGAACCCGTGTACCTAAGGCCGGCGAACAGGGTGAGGCCGCGCGGCAGCGGCCACTGCACGCTCGCCGAACCGTAACGTTCGGGCGTACGGAACATGCGCGTGCTGCCGAAATCGGGTTCGGCGTGGCCGAACTCTGCCCGCTGCCAGGCGTAGCCGGCGTCGACAGCCAGACCGCCGCGCCGGAGACTCCAGCCGACCTCCACACCGCGCACACGGGCGTGGCCGAAATTGGTGCGTACGAATTCCAGCTCTTCGGTCGCCGGATCGTCCGCCTCGCGGTTGTGGAACAGGTTCTCGATCCGCGTGTCGAAGAACGTCGAGTCGACGGCCATGGCTACCCGCCGGCCGACCGTCGGCCGCCACTCGATGCTCAGCATCCGCGCGGCCGAGGTCTCCTCACGCAGCGCGGGATCGTCGCGCACCACCATGGCCTCGCCCCCCAGAAGGGCGATGTGGAGTTGCTCGTCGAACACCGAGGGCGGACGAAAGCCGGCGCTATGCGAAGCTCGCAGCGTCAGGTCGCCGCGGGGGGTCCACATCAGTGCCGCCCGCGGCGAAACGATCGTTCTCTGGACCGCGCTGTGCCGGTCCGCACGCACGCCGTAGAGCAGCGTCAGCCCACTACCGATACGGCGATCGTCCTGAACGAAGGCGGCGCTTGAGCGGTAGGTCTCGCTGATGATGCGGCGATACGCCGGCTGGCGGTCGTCGATGACGTCCTGCGAGGCCTGCAGGCCGAAGCTCAGCGTGCCTGAGGCGCCGCCGCGGTTGATACGGGAGTCGTAGATCCAGAGAGGATTGCGGGTCCAGCCGAACGCGCCCGAGTCGCCACCCGCGCCGTAGTAGCTGGCCCGCTCGGTTGCCGCGTGGGATGCCGTGGCTCGCCAGTCCCAGAGCGGCGACACCGTGTGCAGCCAGGAGACGCTGGCCCCGCTGCGCCGGGAGTCCAACTGCTCCGCGACCTGCGCCTGCTGCGGCGGAAGCTGCACCTGGTCGCCGCCACGGCGGAACTCAGCCATATGGCTGACGTCCGTCGCGAGCCTCGCCGAGCCGCCCATGAAGAACTCGTGGTAGCGCGCGCCTACCACGTCCAGATTGCGGATCGACACCTCACTGAACCCGTCACCGTCCACATCGACCGGCGCCACGCGGTCGATCTGGCCGTAAAACGTCGCCGCACGCCTGGATCCGGGCGTCCAATCCGCGACCAGGCTGTAGGACGGGCTTTCCGCCGAGCCGCCGGCGCCGCCCATGCGTCCCGAGCGCGCATCCACCTCGACGTGGGTGTGGTCCGGGTGGTGCGGGATCAGGTTGATCACGCCGGCGACCGCGCCGGCGCCGTACGCCGGCGAGCCGCCGCCCCTGACCACCTCGATGCTGTCGATCAGACGCGCCGGCAACTGCTCGATGCCATAGACCATCGCCAGGGACGACACCGTCGGCTGACCATCGACCAGCAGTTGGGAGTATGGCCCTTCGAGTCCCAGCAGCCGGATCTGAGAGGTGTTGCAGCTCTGGCAGTTCGACTCCACCCGCACCCCGCGCGTCCACTCGACGGCGTCGGCCAGGGTCCGCGCGACGACGCTCTCGATCCGTGAGCGCGGCACGGTCTGCACGTGGAGCGGTACGTCGGCGAGGCGCTTCTCCGTCCCCGTCGCGCTGATGATGACCTCCTCGCCGAAGGCGGGACGGAGGCGGATTTCGACTTCGAGCCGGTCCTCAGCCCTCGTTCGGATATCTCGCTCGGCCAGGCCGTAGCCGTCGGCGAAGACGACAAGCCGGTGCTCGCCTGCGCTCACCGGGTGCAGGCAGAAGCGGCCACCCTCCGATGTCACCACTGTGGCGGACGACGTCGTCAACGTCACTGCGGCGTCGGCCACCGGCCGCCCGGAAAGCGCCCGCACCGTGCCGTGAACTCCGGTGTCATCCGGACAGGCGGCGGCCACTGCCTGCCCAGCAGGCAACAGCGCCAGCAGCGCCAGCGCTCCGATTGCCACGGCGCCTGCGCCTCGCGGCTTCATCCCGCACCGGGACGTCTTTTCCATGAACGCAACTATAGATTTCGTCTAACCAAAAAGTCAATCGCGTTGACCAGAACAACGAGCCCCCCTTGACACCGCATCAGGCCAGGACAATAATCTAGCCAGACCAACTGGCCAGCTAACGCAAGACCCTTCGCAGGCCCGGCGTCTGGCGCCAGACCCAACCGCACTGGGAGTCGCTCATGACGGTATGGCCACTGCAAGATGCGAAAAACCGATTCAGCGCTGTCGTCGAGGCGGCGTTGGCCGGTCGCCCTCAACGCGTAACCCGTCGCGGAAAGCCCGCGGTCGTCGTTCTCGCCGACGCCGAATACGAGCGGCTCCGGCTCGCGGAGAAGGCGAAGGCACCGACCTTCGCCGAGCTGCTGCTCGCCATGCCCCAGGACGGTGGCGAGTTCGAACGACTGCCGCTCAAGCCGCGCGACTTCGATTTCTAATGTACCTGGTCGACACCGACGTGCTGTCGGCGTTGCGCCGGCCGGAACGCCACCTTTCCGTCACGCACTGGGTATCGGCGCAGAGAAACGAGAACCTCCACCTGAGCGTGATCTCGGTCGGCGAGATCGAGCGAGGTATCGCCACAGCGAAGCGACGCGACCCGCCATTCGCGAGCGCACTCGAAGCATGGCTTGAGAGTGTTCTCAGATTCTACGGCGACCGAATCCTTCCAATCGACCTCGAGGCGGCCCTGCGCTGGGGGCGCGTCTCACAGACGCTCGGCCATCAGGACGCCGATCTCCTGATCGCCGCCACGGCGCTCAGGCATGGCTTGACAGTCGTTACCCGCAACGTGCGGCACTTCGAACCGGCCGGCGTTCCGGTGCTGAACCCGTACGATCCTCAGTAGCGCCGCCTCAGCCCGAACCCATCTGGAAGAAGCAGAGCTTGTTGCCGTCCAGGTCGCGGACGTAGGCGCCGTAGAAGGTCGGCAGCCGCGATCCGGGCGCGCCCTCGTCCGCGGCGCCGAGTTCCATCGCCTTGGCGTAGAGCTTGTCGACGTTCTCTTCGGAACCGGCCGGGATCGCGATCATGTTGCCGTTGCCCGGCACCTGCGGTTCCTTGTTGTAGGGGATGCAGATCGCCAGCATCGCCTGTCTCGGATCCGTGCCGTAGAACTTGATCCTGTCCATCCCGAAGATCTGGGCCGCGCCCAGTTCGCCGAGCAGGGCGTTGTAGAAGGCCTCCGCCCGTGCCATGTCGTTGACGCCGATCGTGCAGTAACCCAACATCGATAGTGCTCCCTCAAGAACGCAACCGCCGCAACCAGCCGCGGCGGGCGGGCCGGAAGATAGCAGCCCGCAACGCTCGCGTCCGCAAACTCAGCTCTCTTCGTCGCCTCCGACGTCTTCGATCAGGTCGGCGAGCCGCAGATCGAGCTTTTCGCCGGTGAAGCTGTCCAACTTGTACACCCAGGAGCCGTGGTATTCGTTGAACTCCTGCATCTCCTCCGCGCGGTTCAGGATGTCCGCCTTCTCCTGAAGCTCCTCGTCGGGCGTGTCCCGCTCGATCTCCACTCGTTCCACGGTGTGATAGCCGCCGATGCGGATGTAGCGATCGTCGTCCCGCCCGGCAACGGACACGATGTAGCCGGATCCGTCCTCCAACTCGTAGCGGAACTCGTCGGCGAACGTGAGATCCGCCACCTCTTCGGCGTCGGCGAGATAGACCTCGGAGAACCGTAGCCGCGAAAGGAGGTTCTTCACCCGGCCGACGTCGCTCGCCTTCTCCCGCTTGCCATCAGGCACCCGCTCGAGCGCGAGTTCAGCGCCCTCCCCGTCCCCGGTGCTGAAGGTGAAGTCCGGCCCGTCGATGCGCGCCACGTCGCTGCCCGAAACGTCGACGATCTCCTTCTCCAGGAACTGGTCCGCGGCGCTGTCGATCAGCACGGTCGCGTCGGTCAGGAAGATCGGGTTCTCCTCGCCGTCGAGGCGCCGCACGTAGTTGCCGCTGCCGCCGTCGAACCGGTTGCCGACCCGCAGCCGGACCATGTCGTTGCCGGCGGCGTTCCTGAGCGCCACCTCGACGGTGTCCTCGCCGGGCGGCTCGATGCCGAGTTCCGCCGCGAGACTGTCGCCTGCGCCGACTTCCTTCGCCAGTTCGATGTCGAGCAGGTTACGCACCAACCGGTTCACGCCCTCGTTCCTGGCCTTGTAGTCATGGGCCTCCTCCACCACGTAGCGGTCGCCCGCCCGCGTCAAGGTGACCTGTTCCTCGCCCTGGATCACTTCTACCTGTGCGATCTCGTCCGGATTCAGGTTGGGCAGGAACTTCTGGCCGCGCTCGAAACGTTCCGCGCGCGACACGCTGTTCCAGTAGCTGAAGATGGAAAGGGCCAGCAGCGCCACGGCCGCCATCACGAGTCGACGGTTCAACTGACTCATGCCGGTAACTCCTATCAGCCCTGGCGCCGGCGGGCGCGGTACAGACCAAGCAGCAGAACGACGATGGGCATCCACCCGATAACGGCGAAGCGCACCATGGACTCCTCACGCTCCAGCGCCTCGCGCCGGCCCTTGCGAATGTCCCGCAGTTCCCGGTTGGCGTCCAGGATCCGCTCGTTCAACTCGTCGACTTCTTCCTGCAGCTTCCTCTGGAACAGAGCCGCGTTGCGCTGGGTGATCTCACCCTGCTTCTCCCGCAGCTCCTCCTGGAAGCTCTCGATCTCCTCGCGGATCTGCCGCTCGCGGTCCAGCGTGTCCAGCTCGGCCTGGGCCTCAATCTCGTCGAAGCGGAGGAAGGGCCGGCTGATGCCGCTCTTGGCCCGGACCGACATGAGGTCCTGGGACCCGAGCAGATAGTCGACGCCGTTGAGGACCACCTTGTGGTTGTCGTTCGCGGCCTGGATGATCCCGAACGGGTTCTGCAGGAAGGCGATCTGGTCGTGGATGAAGTCGACATCCGCGAACACGACGACCGTCGCCTCTCCCCGTTCCTCTTCCGGCAGCGGATCGCGGTGGATGATCTGCGCGTCGTCCGGCGGCGGAATCTCGATCTCGGGGGGCAGGTTGGGCGGCCGCTCCGCCTCCTTGTCCGGGTAGTCGACGCCGTCCGGGAAGGCGGTCGGCAGATTGCCGCGCACGACGTACGCCAGAGCCAGCGCCGTCTCGCCGGGCGTGAACGTGTCGCGCAGCTTGGCGCCGTCGTTCAGGTCGGTATACGCGAGGCCATCGCCGCCGCCGAAGCCTGGCAGCACCTCGAGGGTATTGCCGGACGCCGTGGTCGAGATCAGGGGCCGGAGTTCGACGCCCGGAGGCGATCCGGCATCGTCCGCGTCCGCTCCGCCGGATTCAGCGTCCCCACCCTCCTCGGCGCCCGCCCCGATCTCCCGCAGCACACCGGAGAGGAAGAACCGGGTGTTCGACAGACCCCGCAGCATCGGACTCTCCGCGTCGAGCAGATCCTCATGCACCGCGGCGTCGACGTTGAGATCGATGATCACCGACTCCGAGGCGCCGAACTGGCTCATCGGCCGCCGCGCCGCCAACTCGAAGTCGGCGGCGAACTGGTTGGCCGAAAGCTCCAGGCCCCAGGCGCCGAGCAGCGGCGCCAGGTTGGAGGCCGGCTGGTACTGGAGCGCCAGCCAGGGCTGCTGCGGGTTCTGCGGCGGCGTGTCGCCGAGAGCGTAAGGATCCAGGAAGATCAGTGCATTGCCGCCCGCGGCCACCCACTGGTCGATCGCGAACAGCGTCTTGTCCGGCAGCGCCTTCGGATGGATCACGACCAGCAGGTCGTAGTCGTCACGTGAAATCCGGTCGATGTCGGCCGGGACCGGGGACACGTCGTACAGCTCTTCCAGCACCTGGACCACAACCCACTTCTGCGCCGGTGTCCGGCCCTGGGCGGCCAGCATCTGCGCCATCATCGGGTCCTGGGCGCCGCCGAAGACCTCCAGGCTCGACAGCACGCCGACCCGCTGGCGCGCCGGCCACAGCAGACCGTGGATCTTCTTCGAGATCTCGTACTCGACGTTCTCCTGCTCCTGCGGCCACAGGAACTCGATCGTCTCCCTGCTGCCGGTCTGCGTCTCGAGCGCCAGACCGAAGTAGAAGAGATCGCCGTTCTGGTTGATCAGCTTGCCGTCCAGACCGTCCTCGGCGGCGCGGTCCGCGTCATCGCTGTCGGGAAGCGGGTCGATCGTCTCGACCCGAATCTTCCCTGCCGCGGCACGCTCGTACTCGCCCAGCAGGCTGCGCAGATAGCGCTCGTAGCCGATGAAGTCCTTGACGAACTTGGGCAGCGTCTTGCCCGCCGTCTCGGAGAAGTAGAGGCGGATATCCAGCGGCTTGACGCCCTCCTCCTGCATGCGATCGAGGATGGCGTGGGTGCCGTCGGTCAGCGAGTAGAGATCGCCTCCGGTGAGGTCGACGCGCCAGCTCTCGAGCCACTCGTTGGCGACGTGGATCGAAAACACGGTCAACAGACCGACAAGGACCAGCGTCACCGTCCGGCCCTGCGCCGCGGTCATCCCGCGCGAGCCGCGGCGGCCCAAGGACGCCGTTCCCGGCGTCCCGGTCGCAGAGGACGCCGCTTCCGGCGTACCGGTCTCAACAGCGTTCGGTTCGGAAGTCATCAGCCCACCCTCAATTCGTCTTGGTCCGGCTGAGCACCAACATGCCGCAGATCAGCCAGCCGGCGGTGAACAACACGAAGAACAACAACGAGTTCAACTGCAGGAGGCCCCGGGTCAGGGTCTCGAAGTGGTCGAGCAGGCTGAGCGAAGAGACGACCCGCTCGACGTAGCCGCCGAACCACTTGCCCACGAACTCCTGGGTCTGCGGCACGCCGATCAGGAGGAAACCGACCGAAGCGGCAGCCGCGAGGATGAACGCGACGACCTGGTTCTTGGACAGCGCCGAGAACAGGAGGCCGATCGCGAGCAGCACCGCCGCCGCCAGCAGGGAGGCAACGTAGCTCAGGAAGACCGCGCCCCAGTCCGGATCGCCCAGCCGGGCGACCTGGAACACCGCCGGCCAGGTCAGGAACACGGGCACCGCCAGGAAGGCCCAGCCGGCCAGGAACTTGCCCAGGTACGAACCCTCGAGCGTGATCGGCAGGGTCAGCAGCAACTCGACGGTCCCGGAGCGGCGTTCCTCCGCCCACAGCCGCATCGCCACCGCCGGCACCAGGACGACGAAGATCCAGGGCACGTAGCTGAAGAGCGCGTCGAGGTTCGCCTCGCGCATCTCCAGGAAGCGGCCGAAGTCGCGCGACACCATCAGGTAGCCGCTCGCGATCAGGAAGATGACGATGAAGATGTAGCCCAGCGGCGACGCGAAGTAACCGCGGAACTCCCGCCGCAGCACCGCTCTCATCCCGACAAAACGCAGCGCCAGGGCGCCGCCCGAAGTGCCCGCGGCAACCGAGGCCCGCGGCGTGCTCTGGTCCGCGCTCATGCCGCCACCCCCTTCGTCACGTCGCGGAACAGCTCGTCGAGCCTGCCCTCCCGCACGCGAACACCCGTGATCCGGCGTTCACCGACCGTCGCCAGCACATCGTTCAGGCGATTCTCGCCGTGCCGCGGCACGACTTCGACCTCGCCGTTCGGCAGCACACGGGCCGCGGCGCACCACACGGCGGCGGACAGCGCCGCCACCACCTCGGCAGCGTCGCCGTCTGTGACCCGGAAGCGGACCGCGTTATGGCTGGGCGCCCGGGTCACCAGCTCGGCGGGCGTCGAGTCCACGAGGATGCGCCCTTCCGAGAGGATGACGGCCCGGTTGCACACCCGCTCCGCCTCATCGAGGATGTGGGTCGACAGCACGATGCAGCGGTTCGAGGACAGGCCCAGGATCAGGTCCTGGACCACCGCCTTCTGGTTCGGGTCCAGACCGTCGGTGGGCTCGTCGAGGATCAGCACATCCGGATCGTGGATCAGAGCCTGCGCCAGGCCGACGCGCCGCTTGAAACCCTTGGACAGGGTCTCGATCGTCTGGCCGCGCACCCGGCGCAGGTGCGTCACCTCCATCACCGCGTCGATCGCGGCCTCCGGCGCCTCGAGTTGGCGCGCCTCGGCAATGAAACCGAGGAAGGCTTCGACGGTCATCTCGCCGTAGGCGGGCGCGTTCTCGGGCAGGTAGCCGATCCGCCGGCTCACGGCGAGCCGATCCTGAGCGACGTCGATGCCGGCAACCGAAACGCTGCCGGCGTCAGGCTCCAGGAAGCCGGTGATCATCTTCATCGCCGTCGTCTTGCCGGCGCCGTTCGGCCCGAGAAAACCCAGCACGTCGCCGCGGCGCACTTCGAAGCTGATTCCGTCGACGGCGCGGATCGGCCCGTAGTGCTTGGTCAGGTTGTGGACCGCGATCAGGACCTCGTCGGCCCTGCCGGAGTCGGGGTGGTCGGTTTCGGTCACTCTCGACTTTCTCCGTGAACAGTTGACGTCTTGTGCGCGTCAGGCCAGCTTGGCCCGCCGGATCTCAACACAGCGGCGCCAACAAACGCAAGACTCCTGCCTGGGGTCACCGCGGCACCGGGTTCGCCAGTCCCTACCAGTTCTCGGGCGCCGAGGTCGAGTCAATCAGGCCGCTCAGGAAGATCGCGTTCAGAAACAGGCGATTCGAGCCGTAGAAGTAGGCGCGGAAGTTCGGATCGTCGAGGAGCTGAATCACGACGCCGCGGCCCATCCGGCTGGCGATCGCCGCCGGCTTGCCGGCAAGCCGGCGCTGGTTCTCCGGCGATATCCAGCCGGAGAGGAGCGGCGGATCCCGGTACAGGCCAACGTTCTCGAACGGGTCGGGACTGGGCGGCAGGACCATCTCGCCGGTGCGGATGGTGGCGAGGTCCGGCCTCCTGTAGCCGTAGGCCAGCGGATGGGTCAGATCGAGTTCGACACCGACGATGGTGCCGGCCATGAGTTGCTCGGCCCGTTGGTCGCGGTAGTCGGCGTAGCGTCGGCGCTCCGAAGGCTCAGAAGTGTCTACCTCTTCTGTGTCGGCCGCGGGGTCCTCACCGGCCCCTTCCCGGCCCAGGAGTTCGGCGCTCGCCCAGCGACTCGCCGGACCGATGGCCACCACGGCGCCGCCGCCCCGTACCCAGGCCTGGAGGCGATCCCGCACTTCGGCCGGCGGCGAGGCGCCGCCGAAGCGGCCGCCGCCCAGCGCCAGCACGACGTGGGTGTACCGGTCCAGGTCTACGTTGCCCAACGCGGCGAGATCGACCAGCGACGCCTCGACGCCGAAGCGCTCGTCCAGCAGGTGCCAGGCCTCCCCCACCCGGTACGACGAGGCGCCGGAACCGGTCACGAGCAGCGGCCGCGGGGCGGCAAGCGGCCGCAGGCTCGGGCTGCCCAGGTCGATTCCGGCCGCGGCCTGACCGCTGACCAACCGGTGGATGTCGACGCCGTCGGCGGCCGCCGCTTCGGCGAGCAGTCCCTCCAGGTCAACCCCGGCGTTGGCGCCCGGCTCGCCCGCCCGGCCGACCGGCACGACGATGGCTCCCGGTTCGAAGGATTGCGTACCGCCGGCCGTCTCGGCCCTGAAGGGCCGCACGGCGGCGCGCGGCCGGGCGCCGGCCCGCTGCAGCCGGTTCAGGGCGCGCGGCGCGAAGTAGCCATCCCACGAAAAGGCGTAGGCGTACAGCGCGTCGTTCGCCCCGGCGTCGCCGAACCGGCCCGGCTCCACCGAGGCATCCGACACCGGCGCTCCGAGCATGTCCTGCCGGTAGGCGCCGCCCTCGAGCAGGTCGTACTCGGCGCCGAAGGCAAGCGGCAGCGTCCAGGCCGAGACGTCGTAGAAGACCGAGTCATCGAACTCGGTCACCTTCTCGAAGAAAGACCGGACGAGGGTCGTCTGCGGCTGCTCGAGCGGCACCAGCCAGGACGCGCCGGAGGAATAGGCGCGATCGTCGAGCTCGATGTCGTCCACCGTCCCGTAGACCTCGATCTCGTGACGCAGCAGGAGGTCCAGCATGCGATGGGCGCGGCCGCGGTCGCCGTCGACGTGGAACACGTAGGCGGCCGGCCCGGATTCCTCCGCTGTGGCCAGGGCGCCGCGGAAGAAGTCGCGCTGGTGCTCCAGCAGCTCGAGGCGCTTCGCCACGCCGCCCTCGACCATGGACATGGAGGCCAGCAGGTGGTTCTTGATCCCGAAACCGAAGGCGAGTTCTCCGTTCGCCGTCTCGATCCGGTGGCCCTCGGCGCTCGCCTGCTCGAACAGGAAGCCGACCGCGCCGTGGGCGTCCGGGTACGTCGAACCCTTGCCCAGGTAGAAGTCGTCGAAGCCCTCGCGGCTGTAGTACAGCCGGCCCATGCGATCGAACACAGCGGCGTGATGGGCCGCGATCTCCTCGGTCAGCTCCACGTTGCGCTCGGGAATGAGGGGGTTGCGACGACTCGGGACGCCCGGCTGGAAGAAGAACGTGCTGTTCGAGCCCATCTCGTGGAAGTCGCCCACCAGGTTCGGTTGCCAGGCCTTCCAGGTCGCCATCCGGGCCTGCGACTCGGGGTGCTGCAGCAGCAGCCAGTCCCGGTTCAGGTCGAACCAGTAGTGGTTCGTGCGCCCGCCCGGCCACGGCTCGCGGTGCTCCCGGTGCCCCGGGTCGGCATTCAGCACCTTGCCCCGATTCGTGTTCGCCCAGTGCGCGAATCGGCCCAGCCCGTCGGGGTTGAGACTCGGGTCGATGAGCACCACCGCCCGCTCCAACTGCTCGGCCACCACGGGCGACTGAGACGCCGCGAGGTGATACGCGACCAGCATCGAGGCGTTCGACCCGCTCGGTTCGTTGCCGTGAATGCTGTAACCGAGCCAGATGACGACCGGCAGGCCGTCCAACTCCGGCGCCGGCGACCGGGGGTCGACCAGACCGCGCCGTAGTTCCCGGATCTCGTCGAGCCGGGCGTGGTTGCGCGGCGAGGTGATCGCCAGCAGGAGCTGGGGACGCTGTTCGTGAGTCCTCCCCTGCACCGACACCGAGACCCGCGCCGACGAGGCCGCCAACTCCCGCATGTAGGCATTCAACTGATCGGGACGGACGTGCCAGTCTCCCACCTCGTAGCCGAGCACCGCCGACGGCCGTGGAACGGCCGGATCGTAGGCGGTCGGATCGGCCGCGTCCGGCAGGTAGTACGAGAGTTCTTCGGCCGCCGCCGGGCCGCAGAGCAGCAGGAGAACAAGGGGCAGTCGCGCGAGCATGGCGGGGAGTGTAGCCCCCAAGGCCCTGGCTACGAGTCTCTGACCGCCGCATGGACATCGTCGAACTCCGCTGCCGCTCCCTCTGGAGGCCGGGTCCACAAGCTGACCAGGACCGTCACCGCAAGGCCGGCCAGCAGGCCCGGGATCAGTTCGTAGAGGTCGTAGTACGACGCCTTGAACAGCACCACCCAGGCCACCGTCACCGCGAATCCCGTCGCCATCCCGGCCAGCGCGCCCGGCAGCGTCGTCCGCTTCCAGAAGAGAGAGCAGAGGACCACCGGAACGAAGGCGCCGCCCAGACCGGACCAGGCAAAGAGCATGAACCAGAACAGCAGCGGCGGTTCGTACAGCGCGAAGGGAATCGCCACCAGGCCCACCACTGCGGTGGCGTAGCGGCCGTAACGCGACAGGCGACCGTCTCCGCGGGTCGCGCCCAGGATCTTCTGCCCGAGATCCCGCACAACCGAGGAGGAGGCGAGGATCAACAGCGAGTCGACGGTCGACATGATCGCGCCCAGAACGATGACCAGGAAGATGCCGGTGAAGATGGCGGGGAACAGCTCAGCACTCATTGTCGGCATCACGGTTTCCGGATCGTCCAGCAAGGGGAACAGCGCCCGCCCGGCGATCCCGGTGAACACCGCGCCGACGTCGAACAGCACCATGCACACGACCGCGACCCTGCCGCCCCGCACCAGTTCGCGGCCCGAAGCCGCGGACATGAACCGGGTCAGGAGCTGCGGCACGCCCAGAAAGGCGAGCCCGATGCCGGCGAAGCTCGCAGCCGAAAGCACGCCGGCCCAGGTCGCGCCGTGGCCGCCCATCGCCCGCAGCAAGCTCGGGTCCGCCGCCGTGAGCGCACCAATGACTTCGTTCCAGCCTCCCGCCGCCGCGAAACCCACGATCGGGAGCATGACGAGCCCGCCCACCATGAGCACGCCCTGCACCAGATCCGAGTAGGCCACGGCCTTGAAGCCGCCGACCGCCGTGTACACGATCGTGACGCCCGCGCCCAGAAACACGCCGTGGACGTAGCTGAACCCCAGGAAGGACGAGAACGCCTTGCCCGTCGCTACAAGTTGCGCGCAGCAGTACACCGCGACCATGGCCAGGATGATCGCGATGCTCAGCTTCCGCAGAAGTTGCCGCCGGTCCCGGAACCGCTCCTCCAGGTAGTCGGGAACGGTGATCGACCGGTACCGGTCGGTGTACTCCTTGAACGGCCGCGCGACGAGGGTCCATGCGATCGCAACGCCCATCACTTCGCCGAACACCACCCACAGCGCGTGAAAGCCGATCGCGTAGCCCATCCCGGTCAGGCCGAGCAGCAGCCAGCCGCTCTCGCCGGTGGCGTTCGAACTGAATGCGATGACCCAGGAGGGCAGTTTCTTGCCGGCAAGGTAGTAGCCCTCCAGGGTCCCTCCCTCGCGCCGGCCCCACAGGCCGAGCCCGATCAGGACCAGCATGTAGAGACCCAAAGGGACGAGAACCAGGGCGCCCGCCGTCACGCCGCACCGCTCCGCGCGGACCCGCGACGGCGCCGTCCCTCAGACCACCACCGCAGCAGGACCAGGGCGGGCCCGGCGCCCACCGACACGGCGAGCAGCAACCAGGTCGAGATCGGGAGGCCGCGCCACATGGACCGGCAGGCTAGCAGCCGGTCCCCCAACCAGGCGGCGCTACGGCAGCAACCTGATCGCCGCGACGATCAAGGCGCCGAAGCCGATCATCGTCGTGATCATCGTCGTGACCATGGTCCTCAGCATCCACACCCTGAGGTCAGCCAAGTCGGCCTTGGTCGCTACGTGCTCCATGCGCTCGTCGATGCGGGCGCGCCACGCAACCCAATCTTCGCTCCGAGGCAGGTCTACCGTCGTCATTTCCGCGGTCGTCATTGTCTCAAGCCTCCACGAGGCGCCCTGGAGGAACAGCAAAGTCGGCCCGCGAAGTATGACACAGGCCCGGCTGCCGAAACGTCTCTACGACGCCGGACTTGGGCGGGCTGTTAGCCTCACGGGCTCGTCGAGACCTGCCTGGGGAGAGACCGCCGTGCCGAAACCGAACTCTGCAACCGCCGCACTGGCAGCCGCAGCCCTCGCCGCTCTCGCCGCGCCGGCGCAAGCCTCGGACGGCGGACTCGACGAGAGCACCTTTCTCGAGCGCAGCCGGCGCCTGACCTACGAGGGCAAACGCTCCGGCGAGGGCTACTTCTCCGCCGACGGCGGGCTGCTGGTCTTCCAGAGCGAACGGCGGCCCGAGAATCCGTTCTACCAGATCTACCTGCTCGATCTGGCCACCGGCGACACCCGCGAGGTGTCGACCGGCATCGGCAAGACGACCTGCGCCTTCATCCGCCCGGACGGCGCCGAGATCCTGTTCGGCTCGACGCACCACGACCCGCGCTCGGCCGAGCTGCAGCAGCAGGAACTCGACTTCCGCGCTTCGGGGCAGGAGCGCCGCTACGCCTGGGACTACGACCCCGAGATGGAGATCTACTCCGTGCCGATGGCCGGCGGCGACCCGGTCAGGCTCACCCATGCCCGCGGCTACGACGCCGAGGGCAGCTACTCGCCCGACGGCGAGTGGATCGTCTTCTCCTCCACGCGGGACGCGTACAACCGGGACCTCAGTGAGCGCGAAGCGAACCTGCTGGAAGTCGACACCGCCTACTTCGGCGAGATCTACATCATGCGCGCCGACGGCAGCGGCCAGACCCGGCTCACCGACGTGCCCGGATACGACGGCGGTCCCTTTTTCTCCGCCGACGGTTCCCGGATCGTGTGGCGGCGCTTCACGGAAGACGGCCTGATCGCCGATGTCTGGTCGATGAACCCGGACGGCGCCGACCAGCGCCAACTGACCGACTTCGGGGCCATGAGCTGGGCCCCGTACCAGCACCCATCCGGCGAGTACATCTTCTTCGCCTCGAACAAGCTCGGTTTCGACAACTTCGAGGTCTTCATCGTCGATACCGAGGGCACGAAGGAACCCGTCCGCGTCACCTTCACCGATCGCTTCGATGGACTTCCCGTTCCCTCACCCGACGGCCGCCAGCTCGCCTGGACCTCGAGCCGGCATGGTGGCGACGGCGGCCAGCTCTACATCGCCGACTGGAACCACGAGGCTGCGCTCCAGGCTCTCGGCGCCTCGCCCTTGAGGCAACGCGCGAAGAAACCTCGAACGGTCACCGACCGGGATGATCCCGGTGACGCCCTGAAGGCACACGTGGCCGCGCTCGCCGCGCCCGAGCTCGGGGGGCGGCTGACCGGCTCCGACGGCGAGAAACTGGCCGCCGAGTACATCGCAAGGCAACTCCGGGAGATCGGCGCCACGCCCCTGCCCGGCGAGGACGACCTGCTGCTCGACTTCGAGTTTGTGGCCGGCGCCCGCGACATGGGGTCGACGATCCGGATCGAAACGGACGGCGCAAGTCACAGCTTCGACGACGACACGCAGATCCAGGCCCTGGGCTTCTCCGACGCGGTCGGCGCGGAGGGACCGGTGGTGTTCGCCGGCTACGGCATCCGGATCCCGGACTCCCAGGACTTCGGCTACGACAGCTACGCCACCCTGGACGTCAAGGACAAGATCGCCGTCGTTCTCCGCTACGTCCCCGAGGACACGGACGGCGAGGCGCGGGCCATCCTCAACCGGTACTCCGGGCTTCGCTACAAGGCGCTGACCGCGCGCGAGGCCGGCGCCAAGGCGCTCCTGGTCCTGACCGGGCCGCGCTCGCCGAACGCCGGCGCCACCGTACCGATGGCCTTCGACACCGCCGCCGCCGGGTCCGGCATCACCGCCGCCAGCATCGGCGGCAAAGTCGGCGAGGCGATCTTCGCGGGCGCCGGCCGGACCATCGAGGAGGTTCAGAAGAGCTTCGACGACGGCAACCCGCACACCGCCGGATTCGACCTGCCCGGCGTCCGGATCAGCCTGCACGTCGCCATCGAACGCGAGCGGCGTCAGGCCCACAACGTCGTCGCCGTTCTTCCCGGTGCGGACAGCTCGGGACCCGAGAAGCCGTGGGTGGTGCTCGGCGCCCACTACGACCACCTCGGCCACGGCCGCGGCGGCAACTCCCTCGCCCGCGAGGACGAGACGAACACCGTGCACCCCGGCGCCGACGACAACGCCTCCGGCACCGCCGCGGTGATCGAAGCGGCACGCCAACTGCGGAAGATGGGGCACGACCGGAACGTCGCGGTCGCTCTCTGGTCCGGCGAGGAACTCGGTCTTCTGGGCTCCGCGAACTTCATCGACGACCCGATCATCCCGCCGGACCAGATCGCGGCTTACGTCAACCTCGACATGGTCGGCCGGGTCAGGGACAACCGCCTGAGCATCCAGGCCCTCGGTTCGAGCCCCGACTGGAACAGTCTGGTCGAGGCCGCCAACGTCCCGGTCGGCTTCGACCTCGGCATGCAGGCCGATCCGTACCTGCCGACGGACAGTTCAAGCTTCAACCGTGCCGGCATCCCGACCGCCAACCTGTTCAGCGGCTCGCACGAGGACTATCACCGCCCCACGGACACCGCGGATCGGATCGACTACGACGAGCTCGAGCGGGTGACGCGCTTCGCCGCCCTGCTCACACGCCGGGCTGCGAACCGCGCCGAACCGCTCCAGTTCGCCAAGGTCGAACGCTCGCTCCAGCAGGGCGGGAGCCGCGACACGGTGCGTGCCTACACCGGCACCATCCCCGACTACGCCAGCGAGGTCGAGGGGCTCCTGCTCGGCGGCGTCATGGAGGGCGGCCCGGCCGCCGAGGCCGGCCTGCAGGGCGGTGACGTGATCGTCGAGTTCGGCGGTCAGCAGATCGCCAACATCTACGACTACACCTACGCTCTGGACGCGGTGAAGGTCGACGTCCCGATCGAGGTCGTCTACCTGCGCGCCGGCGAGCGGCACACAACGACGCTGACCCCGCGGGCGAGGCGATGACCCGCATCACGACCTTCCTCAAGCACTCTCCCGGAGGAGACCCAAAATGAATCTCACACGCCGCATCGGACTGTTCGCCGCCCTGCTCACGCTCCTCGCTCTCCTCCCCGGTGCGGCCGCGGCCGCACCCCCCGCCGCGGCGGCCGATCAGGCCGGGGCGGCGCCGCTGCCGGTCGCCGAGCCGGAGAGCGTCGGCATGTCCAGCGAGCGGCTGCAGCGCCTCTCGGACGCGATGGCCGGCTACATCGACCGCAAGCAGGTCGCCGGCATCGTCACCCTGGTCGCCCGCCGCGGCAAGGTCGTTCACTTCGAGGCCCAGGGCGACCGGTGGCCGGAAGAAGGCGCGCCGATGACCCGGGACACGATCTTCCGCATCGCCTCGATGACCAAGCCGATCGCCTCCGTCGCGCTGATGACCCTCTACGAAGAGGGGCGGTTCCAACTCCGCGACCCGATCGCGAAGTACCTGCCAGAGTTCGCCGAGATGAAGGTGGCGGTCGTCCCGGACGCCGACGAGTACCTGGGAGCGCCCTACAAGCTGGTTGAGGCCGCGCGGCCGATCACCGTCCAGCACATCCTGACCCACACCGCCGGCTTCGCGAACAGCTACCGCGGGCTGGCGGGCGCCGAGTACGCCAAGCTCCGGGAGCAGCGCACACCCGACTGGACGGTCGGCGACTTCGTCTCCGCCCTGGCCGAAGTGCCGCTCGAGTTCCATCCCGGCGAGGCCTGGCAGTACGGCCCCTCCGTCGATGTGGTCGGGCGGCTGGTCGAGGTGTTCTCGGGGCAGACCTTCGACGAATACCTGAAGGAACGGATCTTCGCGCCGCTCGGGATGACCGACACCTATTTCTACCTGCCCGAGTCGAAGGTCGATCGTTTCGCCGCGCTCTACCGGCCCGGCGAGGACGGCACGATCGTCCTCACCGAAACGCCTGACCTGAACGCCCGCCAGGTGCGCGAGCCGCACAAGTTCTTCAGCGGCTCCGGCGGTCTCGTCTCGACTGCCGCCGACTACTACCGCTTCCACCAGATGATGCTCTCCGGCGGCGAACTGGACGGGAATCGAGTGCTCGGCCGCAAGACGGTCGAACTGATGACCACGAACCACACCGGCGACCACGGCATCTGGCTGCGTGGACCGGGCTATGGCTTCGGTCTCGGCTACAGCGTGGTCACGGACAAGGGACCCTCGGCAATGCCCGCCTCGGTCGGGTCCTACTCCTGGGGCGGCGCCTATTGCACCGTCTTCTGGGTCGATCCCGAGGAGGAACTGATCGGCGTCCTGATGACTCAGGTGAGGCCGTACACCCACCTCAACATTCGCCAGGATCTTCAGACGCTGACCTACCAGGCCATCGTCGACTGACGCCGGCGAAGTCGGGGACTCCGGTGGCGACCTGGGCGATCGGCGATGTCCACGGCTGCTTCCGCACCCTGGAGGCTCTGATCGACCGGCTCGATTTCGACCGTAGCCGGGACCACCTCTGGATGGTCGGCGACCTGGTCAACCGGGGGCCAAGCTCGCTCGAAGTGCTCCGTTGGGCGCGGGCGCAGGACGACGAGATGGGCGATCGCTTCCAGGTCGTGCTGGGAAACCACGACCTGCACCTGATCGCCCGGCAACTCGGAATCTCCCGGGCACGGTCGGGCGACACGCTGGAGGCGGTGCTGAGCGCCACCGACGGCCCCGACCTGGTCGACTGGCTCCGTCGCCGCCCCTTCATTCACTTCGCGCGAATCGCCGCTACCGACTTCGTACTGGTCCACGCCGGATTGCTACCGGGCTGGTCCCGGAAAGGCGCCCTCGAGGCAGGCGAGCGCCTGCAACGGCAGCTCCAGGGTCCAAACGCCGAGTGCCTGCTGCGTCGCGAGAACACGGGCAGACACCGTGCGGCGGTAAACAAGGCGGACCTGTCCACGATGACACGCACGCGAATGCTCGACTCGAAGCGAGCCCCCCACGCCTACAACGGTCCGCTCGAAGAGGCGCCCCGGCATCTGAGCCCCTGGTTCACCGTCGGACCGCGCGGTTGTCCCGACCACACCGTGGTCTGCGGTCACTGGGCCGCGCTCGGCCTGCACCTGCGACCGGATCTGATTGCCCTCGACACCGGCTGCGTCTGGGGCGGGCAACTCACAGCGATCCGCCTCGAAGATCGCCACATCGTTCAGGAGGACATGGTCGATCGACTCCAGGCGGTTGCCGGCGTCGCCGACTGCTCACCAACGCCCACTGGGGCCTCCAAATTGCCTACGGGCCGAATGCGGCGTTCCTGAGCCGACACCGGAACCGCAAGGGCCAATTTCGGACAGATACGCACGTTTCTTGACAGCAACCGCATCCGCGGCGGTAGGCTAGTTGCCGTCAGCTTCGACGGTCGTCGCACCGCACGGGAGAGGGTGGTCGATCGACTCACGATCGACGCGCGTCCTGGCCGACTGTCGCGGAAGTTCGGGCGCCCCTACAGGTAGCTTGAGGTTTACACCCGTAAAACTACTAGATAGCTTTCTGTCTATAAGTTGCTGTATAGTGACGCGCCACGGGGGCACTCAGGAACTGGGCTCCGGAACTGCTCCCGGAGTGGGGTTAACGGTAGACGGATCAACAGGATCAATAGGTTGAGAGCCCACCTCCAGCAACCAGACGAATCGACAACCCGTCCCGCCGCCGGTGCGGCCACGGGCCATGTTGGTATTGCCCGGCGCGGTGCGCGGATCGCCGGCCTCCTGTTTCTGCCCGCCCTTCTCCTCGGTTCGACCGCCTCAGCCCAAGCACAGACAATCTCCATCCAAGGAGGGTCCGGCGACGAGCGAACCGGCGTGCCGCTCACGGTTACGCTGAATCGCAGTTCTCAGAGCGGCGAAGTCCGCGTGCGGTACAAAGCCGACAACGGCCCAACGGCTCGACGAACACCGATTGCGAGTGCGCCCAGTGTCACTCCCGGCGCGGACCTGTGCACACAGCCGGACGCGTTCGGTCAGTACGGCGACTTCGAGTACCAGAGCGGGGAACTGATCTTCCCGGCAGGCAGCGACACCGTCACGAAGACTGCGACCGTACGGGTATGTCCAGGCCGCTGCTTTCCGCCCCAGGGGTACGCCCTGGAGTTCGCACTCCTTGACGACGGAGGAGTCACCCCCGATCAACGCACCGCCCTCGGGACGATCCTGCCGCTTCCGAATCAACCAACGCCCTGCACACCCCGTGTGATCGGCGGCGACGACGGCGGCACCCCCGGTGACGGCGGCACCCCCGGTGACGGCGGCACCCCCGGCGACGGCGAGGGCGACGGCGGCACCCCCGGCGACGGCGAGGGCGAGGGCGAGGGCGAGGGCGAGGGCGAGGGCGAGGGTGACGGCGAGGGCGAGGGTGACGGCGAGGGCGAGGGTGACGGCGAGGGCGAGGGCGACGGCGAGGGCGAGGGTGACGGCGAGGGCGAGGGTGACGGCGAGGGCGAGGGCGAGGGTGACGGCGAGGGCGAGGGCGAGGGCGACGGCGAGGGCGAGGGTGACGGCGAGGGCGAGGGTGACGGCGACGACGACGACGGCGATGACGACGATGATGACGGCGACGGCGACGGTGACGGTGACGAGCCGACAGTCCGAATCGCCGACACCGAGGCCTCGGAGGACGAAGGCGGGCTGTCTCTTGCCGTAACCCTCTCATCGGAGACCGGCGAGCAGGTAACCGTCGACTGGGCGACATCGGCGGGCACCGCCACGCCCGGCAGCGGCCGGGACTACACCGAATCGAGTGGAACGCTGACCTTCATGCCCGGTCAGACCGCACGCACGATTCACGTCCCAGTGCGAGACGACAAGGTTCAGGAGGACGACGAAACCCTGTCGGTCGCCCTGAGCGAGCCAACCAACGCCACCATCGCGGACGGCATGGGAACGGCTACCGGAACCATCATCGACAACGACGCTTTCCCGCGGTTCCGGATCGCCAATGCCTACGCCGATGAAGACGATCGCGAACTGGAATTCGCGATCACACTCGAGGGCCGGACCACCCGATCCGTAACGGTTGAGTGGACGACCGTGCCAGGCACGGCGAAACCCGACATCGACTACGTGCCGGCCAGCGGCACCCTGATCCTCGGTCCGACCGCAATCGGCGGAACCATCCTCGTCAAACTGGTCGACGACGACGTGAAGGAAAACAACGAGACCCTGACCCTGACCCTCAGCCAGCCGGTCAACGCGAGGATCAACGGACGCACCATCTCGGCAACGGGCACGATCAGGGACGACGACACGGTCCGTGAGCCGCCCCCACCGCCGCCCGAAGTCCGGATCACCGATTCCCGCGCCGACGAGTCCGCCGGTCACCTTGTGTTCACAGCCACCCTGAGCCGAGCCATACAGCAACCCGCGACCGTTCGCTGGGCCACGTCGGACGGATCGGCGACGGCTGGAACGGACTACGTCGCGGGGATCGCGACGCTGACGTTCGGGCCAGGTACGACATCGGTAGAGGTCGCGGTCGAGCTGCTCGACGACCTGGTGCACGAAGAGACGGAGATCTTCCACATCACACTCTCCAATCCGGTGAATGCAACGCTCGCAGTATCAAAGGCGTCCGGCCTCATCCAGGACGACGACGGACCCGAACTCGCCGAGGCCTGGCTGGCGCGCTTTGCCCGCACCGCCGCGGGTCACGCGCTGGAAGCGGTGGAAGATCGAATCCGCCGCCGGCGCGACCAAGGCTCTCACATGACGATCGCAGGCCGGAGGCTCGACCTGTCCAGCCGCGAATCATGGACCGCAACCGGCGCCTCCTGGACGGGCCCGGCAACCAGCGCGGGGCTGCTGCTGCCCGGAACACCGTCCGCTGCCGGTACGGCCGGCGGGATTCCCGGTGTGTTCGGCGGATCTGCCTCTACGGGTCTGGTCCAACCCTCGACTGGCTTCGGGGCACGCCAGCCCTACGGTGGCGGCCGCCGTTCATTCCACGGCGGCCCGGCGACCGGGCGAAACGGCCACTCCGGAATGTTCGGCATGGAGTTGGGTGAACTGCTGCTGCGGAGTTCCTTCCAGTTCTCCGGCGCCACCGGCGGGGACCGGATCGGCCTGGGCCTCGTCGCCCCGGCCGACGAAGGAAGCGAACCCGACGCCGAAGGCGCCACCGGCTACGGCTGGTCGATCTGGGGCCGTGGCGCAACGACACGCTTCGGTGGCGGCGAAACCAACATCTCCGTCGGCGGCGACGTGGCGACCGGCACGGTGGGAATCGATTTCGAGCGCGGACGCGTCATCTTCGGCGTCGCCGCCTCCCACAGCTTCGGGCAGGGCGATGTCCTCGAGTACGGAAACGGACGCCGGGTCAAGCGGGACACCGACATGGAGAGTTCCCTGACCACTGGCCTGCCCTACCTGCGGGTCGCACTGACCGACGGCCTGTCGGTCTGGGGCATCCTCGGCCGCGGCCAAGGCTCGATGACGATGACCCAGGGCGACCTCGGCTCGGTCGAGACCGATATCGCGATGAGCATGGGCGCAGTCGGCCTCCGGCAAGACCTGAAGAAGTCGGCTTCCGAGTGCCATTGTCTCGACCTGGCCTTGAAGACCGACTTCCTGGTGCTGAACGCCACCGCCGACGAGAGCGTGGCGCTGCCCGAGCTTTCGAGGGACGTCAGTCGTGCGCGCCTGATGATGGAGGGGTCCAGGTCCACCAGGCTCGACTCGGGCGCGGTCCTCATACCGTCCGCCGAGGTGGGTCTGCGCTACGACGGCGGGGACGCGGAGACGGGAGGCGGAATGGAGTTCGGCGCCGGTATCCGCTACGCGAATGCCCCCCGCGGCCTGCTCATGGAGTTGAAGGGCCGTTCGCTGCTGACCCACCAGTCCGGCGAACTCACCGAATGGGGCCTTGCGGGGGCCCTCCGAGTCGATCCCGGGGCGTCGGATCGCGGTCTCTCGTTCGGCCTGCGCTCCTCCTGGGGCAACGCCTCGAGCGGCGTCAGCCGTCTCTGGGAGCAACAGCAGAGCGCGATGGCGCTCGGACGCGGCGACGCGGAGATCAGATCCCTGGCCGAAGCCGATCTCGGCTACCGTCTGAACCTGTTCGGCGACCAGGCCAGACTGATGCCCTACCTTGGCGCCGGCCTGTCCGAACAGTCGGGGCAGGCGTACCGTCTCGGTGCGCGGCTGAGACTCTGGGAGTCGCTTGATCTCGACCTCGAAGGCGCTCACCGCGACAGTCCCGGGCGCCTGCCGTCGGGCTATGTACTCGGCGTACGCGGTTCCTACCGCTGGTAGCGGCGCCGAAGTGAGGGCCGCGATGCCGGCCTTGCAGATTCATCTGTTTACTCCGGAAACCAATCCGGGCGCCGATGCGTTGTACCTTGTGAGGGCCACCGGTTCATCTCCGGGGATCGACATGAAGGAGGCATACGCAATCTCGCGAATCCTGCTCGCCGATGTCTACGACGCGACGGCGCAGGAGGAGTCGGCCCCGGCGCCGCCGCGCCAGCGCCTGCGCCGACTCGCTCTGACCCTGTCGACGCTGCTCTTTGCGGCCGCTCACGCGCCCGCCGCCAAGCGCGTCGCACCTGACGAGGCGCTCGACCACCTGAACGAGATGACGCTGACGATCGGCGCCTGCGAGAGCGGCGGTGTGCTCTCCCCCGCCGAAGCGGAACGTCTCCGTCAGATGAGCGAGGCGTTGGACCGCAGGCTCCGCGACGATGGGCGGAACCCCGCCGCATAGTTCAGAGCAGCTAGTTCAGAGCAGTCCGAGCCGCCCCGGTAGCTCTTCGGTCATCAACTGATCGACGTGCCCGCGGCTCGAGCCGATCGCCACCACGTCGAGCTTCCCGAACCGCTCGAGCGGCCCGACGTTGTAGAGCAGGAAGCGTCCCGCGGCGACCCCGCGGTCCCACAGTGAATCGCCCAGCCTGGCCCGGAGTTCCTCGAAGCTCAGGCCCGCCAGATCGCGGTGTACAAAGCCCTGCGCCTGGTAGGGGGGCCGGCCCTCGGGATACAGCCGGTCGACCAGGTTCATCGGCGTGCTCGTGCCGCCCCAGCGCCCGTTGCATTCCGTGAACACGACCCGACCCTGTGGCAGCACCAGGTGATCGAACGAGCAGCGGCCAACGTAGCCCAGCTCCTGCAGAGCCGCCGCCACCTGGCCCGACTGCGAGACGATCGCCTGTTCCACATCGGAGGGCAGTTCGCTCGGGCGGCTACCCACGAAGACGCCTTCTTCGCCCGCCAGGATCTGCTCGTAGACACCGTCCAGGCGCGGGCCACCGCCGCCCGGCGGCGGCAGCCACCACTGGGTCGAAGGCGACGATGACGATTCTTCCCAGGCAACCGCGAGCACCTCTTCGCTACCGTCCCATCCCGTGCGTTCGAGAAAACCGCGGACGATGTCGAGCACGCCGATGAACCCCTTTCGGCGCAGGGCCAACGACTCGAACACCTCGTTGCCCATGGCCGACGCACACCGCAACCGCTTGAGCGCAACCGTCGCACTCGCCTCGGCCAGCTCGAGCAATCCGCGAGCCAGGGCCTCGGCGGACGCTGAGCGACGACTTGCGGGCAGAAAACCGGGGCCGAGAACCGCCGTCACCAGATCCTCGAAGCTCGCCTTGTCGTTGGCAATCCAGGCGATCGGTGGCGGCGGCGCCAGCACCCGCACCTGTGTCCCGGTGTCGGCGGCGACCGCCGCTGCCAGCTCCCAGATCACCTCGATGCCCATGAAGGGCTCGATCACCAATCCCCCCGTTGCGGCCGCCAGAGCGGCCAAACGGGCCCGGGGAGCACCGGCCATGCAGCCGCGCGCGACCGCGAGCCGGTCGAGACCGGGATCGACCTCCAGCAACTCTGCCGCGCCGAGACCCAGAACATCCCGGACGTACCGCTCGTAGCCGGGAGACGCGGCGGTCGTGGCAGCAACGATGTCACCCTCCGCCGCCCGAAGTCGGCCCCGGTGCTGGTAGTGCTCGACTCCCGCTATGCCGTCGAGAAAGGGAACCCCCGTGAAGTCGTCGATGTGTAGAGCCGGTGTCCTGCCGTCGTTCCCCTGGTAGCGGTAGGGCTCGAACGCGACCAGCCGACGCCGGATGTCGAGCCGACCCTCGAAGTCCTCCACCACCGGGCGAGCACTCATCCAACCGCCCCCGGCGAGCAGACGTTGCCCGATTCGACCAGCAGACCGCGGCAGGCCCGTCGGTCCACCTTGCCCGACGGCGCCAACGGCAGACCATTCAGCAGGCGGCCGAGCATCGTGGGCGCCACGGACAGCAGGGTCACCCGGTGGCGCTCGATCATCCGTAGCGCCCCGTGGCTGAGGACGGCGCCTCGCGGCCGGCGGCACGAACCGACAACTCCGTTCTCAGTTTGCTGCCCCCAATACGATGCCGACCGACAACAGGACACCGAACACCAGGAGCAGGCGGGCAGTCGCCGCCAGGGACGCATTCAAAGCCGCCCCCTCGCCTCGCCAGACGGACCGCAACACGGTCACCGCAAGCGGCAGCGCCAGCCAGGACAGGAGAGGCCAGGGGCCCAGACGGAGCACCAGCGGCAGCGTCGCAAGGTGGGCGGCCAGCAGCAGCGCCGCATACTCGAGCCGCGCGAACCGGGGGCCGAAGCGCACTGCCAACGTCCGCTTGCCGGCGAGCGCGTCCTCTTCAAGGTCGCGCAGGTTGTTGGTGACCAGGATCGCCGTCGTCAGCGCACCGACCGCCAGGCCGGACCACCACGCCGCGTTCGGCACCTGAAGCGCCTGCACGTACACCGTGCCGCACACCGCCACCAGGCCGAAGAAGAGGACGACGAACAGATCTCCCAAGCCGGTGTAGGCCAGCGCCCAGGGCCCGGCCGTGTAGAGCAGGCCGGACGCGATCGACACGGCGCCGACGACGAGGACCGGCCAGCCCGCCACAGCCGCCAGATAGAGCCCGCACGCCATGCAGATCCCGAAGGCGACCCAGGCCCCGGCCCACACCTGGCCGCGGCTGAGCAGCCCCGACTGAACCGCTCGCGCCGGGCCGACGCGTCGCTCCGTGTCGGCGCCGCGGTCGAAGTCGAGGACATCGTTCGAGAGGTTGGCGCCGATCTGAATCGAGATCGCGACTCCGAGGGCAGCCAGGGCGGCACCGGGGACGAAACCGGAGACGGAGACGGCGCAGGCCGTACCGACCACCACCGGCGTCACCGCAGCCCAGAGGGTCTTCGGCCGGCTCGCCTGCACCCAGGCTCGCAGGCCTCCGCGACGGCTCATGGATAGCGCTGGAACTTCGAGAAATCGGGCTTCCGTTTTTCGAGGAACGCCTGGCGACCCTCCTGCCCTTCCTGCGTCATGTAGAACAGCAACGTCGCGTTGCCCGCCAGTTCCTGGAGACCCGCCTGGCCGTCGCAGTCGGCGTTCAATGCCGCCTTCAGGCAGCGCAGCGCCATGGGACTGTTGGCCAGCATCTCGCGGCACCATTGGAGCGTCTCCTCCTCGAGCCGCTCCAGCGGCACGACCGTGTTGACGAGTCCCATGTCCAGCGCCTGCCGGGCGTCGTACTGGCGGCACAGGAACCAGATCTCCCGCGCCTTCTTCTGGCCCACGATCCGCGCCATGTAGGAAGCGCCGTAGCCGCCGTCGAAGCTGCCCACGCGCGGGCCGGTTTGACCGAAGCGCGCGTTGTCCGCCGCGATCGTCAGGTCGCAGACCATGTGCAGCACGTGGCCCCCGCCGATCGCATAACCGGCCACCATGGCGACGACGGGTTTCGGCAACGTGCGGATCTGCCGCTGCAGGTCGAGCACGTTGAGGCGCGGCACACCGTCGTCCCCGACATACCCGGCGTCGCCCCGGATCCGCTGATCGCCACCCGAACAGAACGCCATCGGCCCTTCGCCGGTCAGGATGACCGCTCCGACTTCGCCGTCGTCCCGCGCCTGGTCGACCGCCGCGCTCATCTCCTTGACCGTCAGCGGCCGGAAGGCGTTGCGAACCTCCGGCCGGTTGATCGTGATCTTGGCGATCCCCTCGGGTTCGCCATCGACATAGGACTTCTCGTACCGAATGTCGGTGTACTCACCGGCGCTTCGCCACTCCTGGTGCGATTCTCCACTCATCCCGCTCGCCTCCTTCGACCGGCGACACTACAACGCCCCTGAGGCCTCCTGCGCGCCAGAACCGAGTGCGCCGGTCGTTGCGCGCGCCTTCCGGCCCGCGTTCCGGTCTCCGGGCGTTCTGCCGCGCCAAACCGACTTGCCAGCCTCCAACTTGGTCATGTAGGTTAGTCAACCTACCAGCCCCGGAGTTCGACGCGATGCACCAGGTCAACATCCACGAAGCAAAGACCCATCTCTCACGCCTCATCCAGGAGGCGCTCGAGGGTGAGGAGGTAGTGATTGCCAAGGGCAACCGTCCTCTGGTTCGCCTCCATGTCCTTCCAGAGGCACGCAAGACTCGCCAACTCGGCGCCGCCACCGGTCTCATTCTCCGGATGGACGAAGACTTCGACGCGCCGCTCGAGGACTTCGCCGACTATTCGTGACATGCGCCTCCTGGTCGACACGCACGCGCTCCTGTGGGCGATTGACGCACCGGAGCGGCTCAGCGAAGCTGCACGCGAAGCCCTGCTCGATGACGACAACGCCATCTCGATCAGCGTGGTCACTCTGTGGGAGATTGCCATCAAGGTCAGCATAGGTCGGCTCGAACTCGCTCCTGACTGGCTGACAATGATCGAAGACGGGCGCAAGGCGCTCGGGGCTCGCTGGTTGGCTCTTGAACCGACACACTGCGGGCAAGTCGCGTCGCTGCCCTGGCATCACCGGGATCCCTTCGACCGGATGCTCGCGGCCCAGGCCCTGTGCGAGGGGCTCACGCTGATCAGTCGTGACCGACTACTGGGCTCGTACCCGGCGCCTGTTCTCTGGTAGCTCCGCGGCTGCTCCCTCCAAGGCCTTGTTCAGCACGCGCGCAAGTTCAGTCGGAGCCTCCATCGGGACGTTGTGCCCGGAGCCTGCGACGACACGGACCGTGGCTCCCGGCAAGAGCTCGGCCATCAGCCGCGCCAGGACGATGAACTTGGGGTCCTGGTCGCCAGCGATCAGTTCGACTGGGCAGGAAATCCTGCCCAGAACGGGGCGGTAGTCAGGCATGGCACCCAGACTGAGCACCCTCATCGCCGCGGCCAGAGCCGCGGGCTCGTGGCTGAGGCGAATCCTCCGCTGCTCTTCGATCGTGGTGGCATCGAGATCCTGCTGGCTTTGGAACAGAGGCAATTTGGACCACTCGCGGTCGAACACGGCGAGACCCCGCTCCTCGATGCGCCGTGCCCAGGTCTCGTCCGCAGCTCTCCTCGCCTTGCGCTCCTCCTCGCCATCGAGGCCCGGGTTCGCGCCAATCGCGGCAGCACCCACGAAGAGGTCGGGATGACGAGCCAGCAAGCCCAGAGCCAGACGGCCCCCCAAGGAGTAGCCGGCGACGTATCGAGGCGCAGGAACGGCGGCTCTGACCTCGGATGCAAGCCGATCGACCTCTGCCTCGAACGAGTGAACGACCGCGACGGCTGAACTGCAGCCTCCATGCCCACACACCGCGGGCGCATAGCTCCTTGCGCAAAGCCTACTTGCCACGCGCCCCCAACTCTCCGGGCTGCCGGAGAAGCCGTGGATCAGGACCGCCGTCGTCATCGGCTGGCGGTCGAGGAGGCCATGGCTCGCTGCAACGACCCCTCAGCCTGGTCCAGCGCGCCTGGACGGCTCCCGGCGACGAGAAGCGAGACGCCCCTTCGGCCGACGGCGGCCTCGAGTTCTCGCTCAAGCCCGTGGAGTTCGTCGACCCGGGCGTACGCCAGGCCAAACGCCTGCGCCAAACCCGCGAAGTCGACCCCATGGGGAGTCAGCCAGTGCTTGCCTTCCGGGCCGCGGAAGACCGGGGACGACGCGATCGGCAGCCGCTCGAAGATCCGCCCCCCTCCGTTGTCGATCACGACGATGACCGCCGGAGGTCCGTCGCCGTAGTCGGAAGCCACCGTCAGACCATCGAGATCGTGTACCAGGCCGACGTCGCCGACGAGCAGTACGCCGGCCGGAAAGCCGCCGGTCGACAGCGACCCCAGGAAACCCGCCACCAGGCCGTCGATACCGCTCAACCCGCGCTGGCTGGCGACCCATACGCGCCGCTCGACCCTCCCGACCCAGGTTTCGACCAGGCGCACGGGCAGACTGTTGCCGAGCATCAGCAGGCCACCCGTCGGCGTCGCCGCTACCGTCGCCCGCGCCACTTCGCCATCATGAAGGCCACCCTCTCCGGAATCGCCGGCCAGGTTCGCAACCGCTCCGCTGAACCGACTGCAGAGGGCGAAGACATCCCGCCGCCACCCTTCGGCCGCCGGATCGGCTGAATGTTCCTTCAATCGGCCGGAGAGGCCGGCAACAGTGGCGCCGACATCTCCAAGCAGGAACACCGATGCAAGTCCGGCCGGATCAGTCCATGGTCCGTCCGAGACGACGACTTGCGACGCGCCACACGCTTCCAGGAGGCGCTGCGCTCCGCCCGATACGGGCGGTGCTCCCACTTGGACGATGAGGTCCGGTAGCGCCACAGACTGCCCGCCGTCAGCCGCCCAGGCCGCGCCCAGGCACTCCGCGAGATGCTCCGCTCCGCCGGAACTCGCCACGTCCACGAATCGACTCTGGCTAGTCGCCTCCGCCAGCAGCGGAAAACCGGTCCGGCGAGCCAGTTCGCCAAGGCCGAAGACATCGCCGCCGCGCCGGCGGCCGTCCGGCGGCGGCAGAGCCAGCGGACCGGCAACGATCAGCCCACGTTCAGCCTGCCGGCAAAGCAGCACCGCGCGGTCCAGAGCGTCCGGATCCGGAGCGGCGCTCGGCATGCCGACCTCGAGCGGTTCCCCGAGCAGCCTGTCCACCGCCGCCGCCAGCGGTTGGTTCTCCCCAACCTCCGGCCGCTCCAGGGGTTTTCTCGCGCGCACGTTCAGATGCACCGCCCCGCCTCGCGGCCAGCGCGAGCGGAACACCGCCTGCGCCGCCGTCCGGCGAAGGGCGCGCAAGCTCAGCGCGTCCGTGCGGCCACCCAGGTCAACCTCGGCGAAGAAGCTCACCGCCGAGCCGAAGAGCTTCGTCTGATCGGTGGTCTGAGGCGCCCCGCAGTCCATCAGCTCGGCCGGCCGGTCGGCGCTCAGGACGATCAGCGGCAGGCCGGCTTCCCGGGCCTCCAGGATCGCGGGAAGGTAGTGCGCCGGCGCGCTGCCCGAAGTGCAGATCAAGGCAGTAGGCATGCCCGTGGCCCGGGCCTGGCCGAGCGCGAAGAACGCGGCCGCTCGCTCGTCGATGATGCTCACGAGATCCAGTTCGGCGGGCGCCCCCACGCCCGCCGCATCGAGCGCAGCCAGCACCAGCGGGGTCGAGCGGGAACCCGGACTCGTGACCGCTCGCCGCACTCCGGCTTGAACCAGCGCGCCCACCAGGAGGCGCGCACGCTGGAACTGCGCCTCGCCCGCGCTTCCTGCTAGCGCCATGCTCCGAGAATCGCGTCGAGCTTGAGATTCGTCTCTGCCAGTTCGCGGTCGGGATCCGAGTCGGCGACGATGCCGGCGCCCGAGTAGAGCAGGCCCTTTCGCCCCGCTGCGAGGCAGGAGCGGAGAGCCACCGAGAACTCGCCATCGCCACGGCCGTCGAACCACCCGACCGGACCCGCGTACCAACCCCGGTCCCGGTCCTCGGTGCGCCGAATCGCCTGAAGCGCGCCGGCGGTCGGACTACCCGCCACCGCCGGAGTCGGATGGAGCGCGCGCACCAGCCGCAGCACGTGGGGCGGCTGGGCGGCCTCGCCGAGCGCGGCGTGAATGGGCGTTTCCAGGTGAAGGACGTTCCGCAGCACACGCACCCCGGGAAGCGATCGCGGTACCGCGGCGCCACAGCTCCGGTCCAGCCGCTCTACGAGGTAGCGCACGACCAGATCGTGCTCCAGCCGATCCTTGGCGCTCTCGAGCAGGCGCTGCTCCAACTCCCGGCGCTTCTCCGGAGAGGGGTCGCTGGCAATCGAGCCCGCCAGAGCCTGGGTCTCGATCCGCCTGCCGCGCCGCCGCACCAGAAGCTCCGGCGTGGCGCCGAAGAAGATCGATCCCCCGCGAAGGAAGGCAAAACAGGTGCAGGTCGGCATGTGCCTCCGCAGGCGTTCCGCGATGCGGGCCAGATCGGCGATCCCGAACTGCCGGCCGAGACCGAGCTCCACCGTGCGAGCCGCGACCACTTTCTGGAGTCGCCCGTCACAGACTTCGCCACGGAGCTCCTCCACCCGGCGAAGCCATTCCTCGGTAGCGGGCTGATCGAAGCTCCCCAGAACCTCGGGCAAAGCCAACAGGTCCGGCGCGGCCTCGGCCACGTCCCGGGCGGCGCCGTTCCCGTTGGCGCCGTTCGGAGGCCCGTTTCCGGGATCGAGTTCATCGGCAAGACGCTGCAGCCGTCGCCGCCACGAGGGCGTGGCCAGGGCGCCGGCCCCGTCAAGGACGGCGTAGAGGTAGGCCGACTCCGGTTCCGCGACGTAGCCGACCTGAGGCAGAACGAAGCTGCCGGCGCCGAAGGCGTCCCAGTCTGAACCCGTCGCACCCGGTCGCCCTTCAGCCGTTCCCGGATCGAACGCGAGACCTCCGTAGAGCCGCAGGGCGAGTGGATCGACGCCCGCCAGTTCGCCCCACAGACCGGACGCCCCCTCCGCCAACCGATCGATCGCGGCGCCCGACGCGTGCGCGCCCGACTCGATCTCGAAGCGCCGCGCCGCGCCCCAGCCGGCGCATTGCATGCCGTCGGCCGGAGACCACAGATGTCCCACCGGCTCGCACTCGCGGAAGTCCCGCGCTGCCAGCCGCAGGAACTGCTCGGGCGCCACGCGCGGTGCATCGACGCGCAGCGTCGACAGCGAGGTCCGTGGCGCTCGCGCGCGTGGAACCAACCGCGGTTCGGCGGCGGGCGACGTCATGTCTCGGCCCCCGCCGACGAAGTCGCGTCAGCCGGCCGGGCAAGAAACAGGTTGCAGGCGCCGAAGGTCAGGCGCCGGGTCTCGATCGACTCCAGGCCGGCGGCGGCCATCGTATGGACGAACTCGGCGACCGGAGGGAAGGCGCGAATCGACCGTTCCAGGTAGCGGTACTCCTCGGCGCCGGCAAGGAGCGCACCGACGAACGGGACGACGACGTGGATATGGAAGCGAGCCAGTACGCCCGTGAGGCCAGCCGAAGGTTCGCCGGCTTCGAGCACAACCACGCGCCCTCCCGGCCGCGTAACGCGCGCCATCTCCAGCAAGGCGCGATCACGGTCCGGAATGTTGCGGATACCGAAGGCAATGGCCGCGGCCTCAAAGGACCGGTCGGGGAAGGGAAGCTCCTGAGCGTCGCCGGCGTCGAGTGTGACCCGATCCCCGAGTCCCGCCTGCTCGACCTTGCGGCGACCGATCTCGGTCATCCCGCGGGACGCGTCGATTCCGTGGACAGCGACGCCAGGGTACCGGCGGGCGATCGCTATCGCGAGATCTCCGGTACCGGAAGCAACATCGAGTACCCGGACCGGCCCGTGAACCGGAGCGTCCAGCGCCAGGGCTTCCGCCGCGATGCGCCGCCAGCGCTGATCACCGCCCAGCGAAATGAGCCGGTTCACGAAGTCATAGCGGGCAGCGATCCGATCGAACATCGCGCCCGAGCCGCCGTGGCGCCGCGTTGCATCCGCGAGCAAGACCATCCAAGGATCTTCCGGGCGCCCCCGCGCCTACCGTTCTCGCAGCGCACTGGCGTGCGCCACGGCCACGAGCGCCCGTCGGGCTTCTCCATCGGGGATTCCGGCCAACGCCGCCACTCCCTGGTCGACGTAGGTCGCGGCAAGGCCCCGGCAGATTCTTTCGACGCCGTGGCGAGCCATTGCCTCCAGCACACGTCCCTGCCGACTGGAAACCTCTCTGCCGGCGCCGTTGCTCGGCCCGCCGTTCACAGGTCCGTCACCGTTCGTCGGTCCATGGGAAGCCCCGGCGCCATCAGCGTACGGGACAGACGCGTGCTCCTCCGCGATGGCGCGAATCGTGTCCTCCAGTTCCGGCTCACGGTCGAGCACCGTGATCAGTGGATAGGTGACCTTGCCCTCGGAGAGATCGCTGAACAGCGTCTTGCCGGTGTTGCTGTGGTGACCCACCAGATCAAGCAGGTCGTCGATCAACTGGAAAGCCACTCCGACCGACTCGCCGTAGGCCTCGAGCGCGGCGCAGACCTCAGGCGGCGCGCCGCCTGTCGATGCGCCGGCGCCCAGCGCCCAGCGGAACAGGGCCGCGGACTTGCCGCGGGCGACCTCGAAGTAGAGCTCCTCCGACGTATCGAGGCGGCCGCGATTCTCCAGTTGGAGCGACTCGGCGCGAATCATCTCGGCAATCGTCGCGAGCAGACCCTCCATCACGCCCGGTACACCCGCCCGTTGTACACGCTGCAAGGCCTCGATCAGCAGATAGTCGCCGGCGAAGATCGACGCCGCGTTGCCGAGTTCAACCCGCGCCGTGGGCCGGCTGCGCCGGCGATCCGCGTTGTCGACCACGTCGTCGTGCAGCAGCGTCGCATTGTGGATCAGTTCCGCGGCTACCGCTATGTCGCGCACGGCCGACCTCGAGGCGACCCCGACCCGAGACGCCAGGACGACGCACAGCGGGCGCAACCGCTTGCCGCCGAGGTGAACCAGGTCCACTCCGGCCTCGCCCACGAGTGTCCCGCGCGTGGACAGGGCGGCCAGTTCGTTCTCCACTGCCGCCAGATCGTCACGCACGAAACCGACCAGCTCCTCTATCGTGGAGGCGAGGCCGCTCAGGCCGCCGTCGATGCAGAGGTCGCGCAGCCGTACCAGCACCTCGTCGGCCACGACGTGGCCTGGCCGGTGATCGGGGAGCATGCTCAACTCTCCTGTTCCTCGAAGCGCTGCTCGGGGGGCAGGTGCTCGTCCCTGACCAGGGAGCGCGACTCTCCGTCTTCCTCTACGTCCTCTACGTCGAGGTCCGTCACTCGCTTCGGCAGCGCGCCGTAGTCGCGCCGCGAGAGGGCGAGGTTCCCCAGTCTGGCGGCGACGGCCCCAGCTCCCAGCAGCGCCTTGAGTCCAAAGTCCGTCACCGTGCCGCCTTTCAGCAGAAACTCCGCGATCGCATCCGCGCGCGCCATGACCGTGTCGATGGCTCGCAGACGCTGGAGAAACACCGCCGTCTCGGGAGTGGTATCAACCTCCAGAGCCGGAATCCAGTCGCGCATATTCTCACGGATCGGATCCCATTCCCGTCGCTTGCGGATCTGGACGACGTTGCGGAGCACGCGCTCGAGGTCGGTCTCCGGGCGGTAGACGACCCGCCGCGCCCCTGCGACGCGCTCGGGCGCAATCAGCTTCCACTCGCGGAGTTCCCGGCAGGCCATCGACACCGCGCCGCGGCTGAGTTCGAGGCCCGCCATGATCTCCTGAGCGTCGGCGGGCTCACTGCGCGACATCAGCCAGCCGAAGACCCTGGCGGTGGTCGGCGGCACCCCCCAGAAGGTCCCCAGCGCCCCCCAGAGCTGCACGAACTCCTCGCGAACCCGATCCACACTGCCGGAAGGTCCGGCCGTCACGAACGCCGCCCTGGATTCTTCTGCATATCACTCGTTCCCGCGGAGTTCCACGTGCCGCAGCCGCACGGTGACCCGGCCCGCAGGCGGGAGCCTACCGCTAATCGACACGGGCAGTTGGAGTTCTCTCGCCGCGAGGATCTCGATCGCGCCCTCCAACCCCAACAACTCGAAGTCCTCGGCCCTTCCCTCCCCGCCGACGGCGACCGGCGTCAAGGTGAAGCGAACCAGGGTCAGCTCCTCCGGGGTCGGGCCGCCGGCAATCGAAAACCCGGGCGCCGCCGGAACCGCCTCCGGATCCCGGTCGATCCGAACCGCCAGCACCTGGCGGTTCGAAAACACCGGCACGGTCCTGCTCGCCCCTCCGGATTCGGCCGGCAGCGCCGCCAACCGCCCCACCAGGTGGAGAAGCGCCAACGGCTCCGACAGCGGCGCCCCGAGTCCCGGCGGCACCTCGTGAACAAGCGGATAGCGGTGGGTCCACTCCGAGACAGGCCGGTCGGCCTCTCCAGCGTTCGGCGTCGCCCGCTCCGCCTCCACGGCGCCGTGACAGAACGTGTAGCTCTTGTAGCGATTCCGGCTGCCCCGGTCCTCCTGAACCCGGAGGTGGGCCCTGAGGTTCTCCGGATCGAACCACAGCGAGGACAGTGAACGCCGGCCGAACATCGAGGACTCAATGCGGATCCGCGGGGCCGAGGCCGGCAGCGAAGGGCGGCCCGCGCAGCGGTCGTTGGCCGGCAGCGCGGCCGTGGAATCGAACTCGACCGCGGCGTCAGCGGAGAGAAAGAACTTCTGCGCCCGAAACTCGAGTCGTTGCCACAGCGGCTCGCCGCCGGCCGCCGCAACCGGCAATGCCGCCGCCAGGACGGCTACGAACGCGGCAGCCGCCCTCAGGTCTCGCTCCACGCCGAACACGGCGGTTTGCGTGAGGTCCAGGGCCTGCTACGTTCGAGCTGGCCGGCCAGCCGCAACAACAAGCCCTCGCCTCCCATGGAGGCGGCAAGCTGAACGCCGATCGGCAGACCGCCAGAGGAGTCGGTCCAGCAGAGCGGCACGGACGCGGCAGGATTCCCCGCCACGTTCATCAGTTGCGTGAAACCGATCGTCTGGAGCAGCGCGGGCAGGTAGTCGTCGCCCCAATTCGATAGCGAGAGGACGCCGAGCTTCGCCGGCGGCGCCGCCATCGTCGGCGACAGGAGGACGTCGTAGCCGCCCGAGAAGAAGGCGGCCACCTGGCGGCCGACCGCGTGCACCGTGCGCGTCGCGCGAACGTAGGCGGCGGAGTCGTACTCCTCGGCCACGGCGGCCATGGCCCAGGTCTGCGGTTCCAGTTCGTCTTCGCGCGCCTTCCGGCCGAGTGCCTCGGAACGTTCCGTCACCGTGGCGCGGATGTTGGCGCCCACGATCAGCCGGGTTGCGTTGCCCAGCGCCGCGGCGTCGATTTCCGGCGCCGCCTCCTCGACCTCGTGTCCCAGCTCCAGGCAGAGGCGAGCGGTCTCCTCGGCCGCGGCAGCGCAGGACGGATGAACCGCGGCGCCGTTGAACGCCCGCGCGGTCAGGGCGATCCGCAACCGCCCCGGTTCCCGGCCGACTTCTTCCAGGAACGGACGCTCCGGCGCCAGCGCCGCGTAAGGGTCGCCCGCCACCGGCCCGGCCACCGCATCGAGCAGCGCGGCGCTGTCGCGAACCGTGCGGCTCACACAGTGCTGGACCGAGAGACCGGCCCACCCCTCGCCGGCATCCGGGGCCAGCGACACGCGGGCGCGACTCGGCTTGAGGCCGAACAACCCGCAGCACGACGCCGGGATCCGGATCGAGCCGCCACCGTCGCTGGCGTGAGCAGCCGGTACGATGCCCGCCGCCACCGCGGCGGCGGCGCCGCCCGACGAGCCGCCCGCAATGTGCTCCAGGTTCCACGGATTGTGGGTCTGACCGAAGATCGCCGACTCGGTGCTGGTCGTGAGCCCGAACTCCGGCGAAGCGCTGCGGCCCGCGATCAGCAGGCCGGCCTGGCGGTAGCGGCGGACCATCTCGGAGTCGTGGTCGGGCACGTTGCCGGCGAACAAACGGCTGCCGTTCGTCATCGGCAGACCGTCGGCGGCCGCGTAGAGGTCCTTCAAGAGGTACGGAACGCCGGCGAACGGTCCGCCCGCCGCCACGGCTTCCGGCGCCGCCGCCGCGGCGCGCTCGAAGTCCGAGTACACGATCGCATTCAGGGCGCCGTTCAACTCGGAGGCGATGGCGGCGGCGCACTCGACCGCCTCGGCCGGCGCCAGCTCCCCTGAGCGCAGCAGGCGCGCCAGTTCCAGTCCGTCGCTCTCCAGGTACGTCGCTCTGAGACTCACGGGGGCTCCCTCCAGGTCCGGACTACCGTTGCCCGGCAGACCGGAAGCGTACCGCGTTCCATCCGAGCGCCCGACGACGGGCGCTCGGACTGGTTCACCGGTGGCGCAAGCTTGCGCCACCCGGGTTCGGCTCGAGGGACCGTCACCCGTCCGGGCGGCGGCCAGCCGCGAGATATGCACGGTCGTCTATAGTCGGACCATGGCCCACCTTCGCTCGCTCGTCACGTTGGTTACCCTCGTCACACTGTCCTCTCCGACCCCCGCGGCGGCCCAGACCGCGCCGCCGGGCAGTCTCGTCCATTGGCAAGGCGACAAGATCACCCGCTGCTTCATCGGCGACCGGGCGTTCGCACCAACCGACCTCGACGGCCAGTCAGGATGCCTGGTGCCGGTCGGCCTCACCCGAACCGACGACGTCGTGGCCGAACGCGACCGGGACGGCCAACGGGAGCGGCTGCGCATCGGCCTCGGCGAGTACCCCTACTCGGTCCAGCGGTTGACGATCAAGGACCAGAGCCGCGTCGACCTCTCCCCCGAGAACCAGGCGCGGGTGGCGCGCGAGAACGCCATGATCGGCAAGCTCTGGGCTCGGCAGGGCGAGCCGGGGTTTTCCCTGCCTCTGGGAGCGCCGCTCGAAGAGATGATGGATGGCGGCCGCTTCGGCGCCAAGCGCATCATCAACGGGGCGCCCCGCTCGCCGCATACCGGCGCGGACTTCGCGGTCCCTCAAGGTACCCCCGTGCTGGCGGTCGACGATGCCGTGGTCGCCCTGACCGGCGAGTTCTTCTTCTCCGGCAACGCCGTCTTTCTCGACCACGGCAACGGCCTGATCAGCATGTACTTCCACCTCCACGAGGTGTTCGTCGAGCAGGGCGAAGAGGTCTCGCGGGGCCGCCTGATCGGCGCCGTCGGCTCGACCGGCCGTTCGACCGGACCGCACCTGCATTTCGGCATTCGCTGGCAGGGAGCGCGGGTCGACCCGGCTCTGCTGCTTGGCGAGACCGGAACGATCCAAACGGTTCGCGAAACCCCCTAGGCACAAAGGCAAGCCAGCGCCGGTGACCGAGCGCTCAAGCGCCTGCCGCAACGGTTGGCCCTGGCCGATGGCCGGGCGCTATGCTCGCCCAGCCCCACCACTCCGGGCGCTCCATCGTGCAGCCGATCTTCGAACCACTCCGAGAGTTCGCCCTTAGCGTCCGGAAGGACCGGAAGGCCAACCCGCCGGCCAGCGATGGTTCCGGCCTGGAACCGCTTCTGGCGCCGAGATTCCAGACCCTCGTCGAGGCAGTGCTGGCCGAGGTATCTGTGAAGCCGCCACGGGTTCTCCCCGAGTACAGCCGATCCGGCATCGGCCGGCCTGACCTCGCCTTCGCCCACGAAGGCAGCCCGGCGCGCGCCTTCATCGAGCTCAAGGAGCCGAGGCTTCGCTTGGAGCCGAAGAAGTTCACCGGACACAACAAGGAGCAGTTCGCCCGGTTCTCGAACCTTCCGCTTTGGGCGCTCTGCAACTTCGAACAGATCCAGCTCTACCGGCGCGACGAGCTGGAAGCCGAGGCGCTCGTCGTGCCCGCGACCGTGCTCGATCCAGACACGGCCGACCGCCGAGCGACCCGGATCATCCGCAATCACGACAGCGGTGGATTCCGGGCGATCCTCCAGACGTTGGCGAGCGCCGAGCCTCCTGTGCCCGAAACTCCAGCGGAGGTCGCGACGAATCTGGCCCACGCCGCGCGTCTGGTTAGGGACGTCGTGTCCGACCACTGTCGGAGCGGGTCTGTGGATCCGGTTGTCTCCGATCTCAGGGTGGACTTCATCGAGACGTTGTTCGCTCGCGCCGAAGCCGGGGGCTATGACCCTACCGACGAGAACTCGCTCTTCGCCAACGCTTTCGCGCAGACTCTCATCTTCGGTCTGCTCCTGGCTCGCGACAGCAGCGGCAGTAACGTGGGCCTCAACGCTCATGAGTTGCTGCCGGACGCGAATTCCCCTCTGCTTCGGGGCACGCTTCGTGCCCTGACAATGGAAGAAATGCGCCGCATGCTTGGGACCGCGTTCGACGTGGCGACCGACGCCGTGAACTCCGTGGACCCGGCGTTGCTCCTGCCCACGGAGCGTCGCGACCCGTTGCTCTATCTCTACGAGGACTTCCTGCGGGTCTTCGATCCGGAAGCCGTGAAGCGCTACGGCGTGTACTACACGCCCCCGGACGTGGTCACCCTGATGGTCGCCGAAGTGGAGCGCCTTCTTCGGAACAGCCTCGACACGAACGGCCTGCTGGACCCGAACGTGAACCTCCTCGATCCGGCATGCGGCACCGGCACGTTCCTCATCGCTGCCACGTCGCTCGCCGCTGAACGAGCGGCTCAGGAGTACGGGCCCGCCGCAGCCGCAGCCGAGGTCACCGCCTTCGCCCAGAGAGCCCACGCGTTCGAGCTCCTCGTAGGGCCCTACACGGTCGCCCACTACCGAATGCAGAGAGAGGTCTCCCGTCGCGGCGGCGAGGGCAACCGCCTGCCCATCTTTCTCACCGACACGTTGGCGCCCGCCGCTTCAGAAGCGGGCGTCCAGCCGAACATGGCCTTCCTCAGCGCACCACTTGTTGCGGAACGCAAGGCCGCCGATCAGGTCAAGACAGACAAGCCAATCCTGGTCGTCATGGGGAACCCACCCTACAAGCGCCTGCGGGCCAATGAAGCCACTCGACTGGTCGGGCCCTTCATGAACGGTCTCTGGAACGACCTCAAGCAGCCAGTGAAAGACGCGGGCCTCGGTCGCTCGCTGAACGCCTTCCCGGACCTCTATATTGCGTTCTACCGGTGGGCACTCTGGCGACTGTTCGAAGCGAAGGGCGCTTCGGGCCGCGGAGTTCTGGCCTTCATCACGAATCGAAAGTTCCTGGTCGGCTCCGCCTTCGGCGGTTTGCGAAGGATGCTGCGCCGCCGGTTCGAACGCATACGGATCATCGATTTCCGCGGCGACAAACGCACTTCCCGTCCTGCTGTCGTTCCAGAGGACGAGAACATCTTCAACATCGAAGTGGGCGTCTGCGTACTTCTCGCCGAGGCGCACGGAGATATCGGCGCGAACCACGAGGCCAAGGTCGAGTATGCCGATGTCTGGAGGCACGGGGTGTTCGACCGATCGGGCAAGCTCCGGCTCGCGCGACTGGCCAGCCAGGACCCGAACTTGATCACTTTCACCGAAACGACCGGTCGCGACATGGAACCCTTGTTCCCCCAAGGCTTCGATGGGGCCGACTGGCCCTCCCTGGAGGACCTGTTCACGTTCCGTTCGAACGGCATCGTCACATATCGTGATCGGTTCTCCTACGCTCTCTCAGCGGAGAGTCTCCAACACCGAATCGAACGTTGGTTGAGCGGTCCTCTTTCGCCAGAGGCCCGAGAGGAGTTCAAGGAGACCCGTGACCGGAAGGCGGCCCCGGCGCATTCGACTGTCTTCGACCATTCAGCAGTATGCAGGACCGTGTACCGACCTCTCGATCAGCGGTACGTGTACAACCGGAGGGAGTTCATCGACTTCCCGAAGCTCAGCACGCTTCAAGCGGCTTGGGGCCAAGCAAACTACGCACTCCACGCCTTGAATGACGGTACCGGCAGCGGACCAGCGGTGTGGTGCCATGGCGTCCTGCCGGACCAGCATGCATTCAGAGGGCAAGGAGGCGGGTGGGTCTTTCCCCTTTTCGACCACCGCGGAGACGGACCTAAGCACTCCATGCTCAACGGCGCAGCCGCCGGCCTGTCCGGTGCCTACGGCGACGATCTTGAACCCCAGCAGGTCTTCGATGCCATCCTGGCCCTGCTTTCGGCCACGGACTATTCGGTCCGTTTCGCCTACGACCTGGACAACGACTTTCCTCACGTGCCCTTTCCTGCCGACAAGCGTGTATTCGTGGCGGCCGCGAGGCTGGGAAACCGTATCCGCGAGTTGGAGACGTTCGCGTCGGCCCCGGCCAAGGACTTCTGCTGGGCGCGCCTCGATGGGGATCCCGCATCGACACTCGCCGTGCCAACCCGCACCCGCGCCTTCAGGCGCGACCAAGGACCGGACGGGGAGGCCGGCCGGATCGTCCTGGCTGAAGACCGGTCCTTCGTCATCTCCGGCGTCTCCGACGCCGCCTGGAACTTCAGCGTCAGCGGCTATCCGGTTCTCCACCGCTGGCTCAGGGCCCGCACCGGCCAGCGAGTCGACGCCGCTCTGCAGCGGGAGATCCTGGATGTCGTGGCCAGGATCGAGGAGCTCCTGCACCTGTTCCGCGAGGCGGACCCCCTGCTGGAGCAGGCCGTCCGAATGTCCCTCAGCAGGAAGCAACTGACCGGAGGAGGCTGATGGCGCCGATGCATGCCCGACAACGCTCCCTGTTCCCGCCGAGTTCCGACGGGATGAAGATCCCGACGCCGAAGCCCGAGGACATCCGCCGCAGGCTGCTCGGGATCCTCCGGCTGCTTCGAGAGGCTGAGGAGTTTCCGTGGTCTCCGCATGAGTTCCGCAGTTGGCGCATCATCTTTCCCCAGATGACGAACTGGCTTCCCGACGATGAAGCCGAGGACCTGAAGGACGCCTTCGTGCGTGAGATCGACCGGTGGGGCGACGAGGCCCGCGACACCGACGAGGACTAAGCCTCGAGCCGGGACATCCTGGTTCGGCCAAGCGACCGCACCGCACACCAACCCGGAGGTCTCGAGCACCGGGTAGCTCGGCTAACGGGTCGGCAGCATGAACCCCGTAGTTTTGTAGGTCCAATTTCGGCATCGTTTGCGTACAGTCGTCCGAGCTATGACTGACCAGTGCGCCAAGATCCGACCGGCGGGCCGGGCCGGCACTTGGTTCTGTTCGCGGCGGCGGACGGCGGACGGCGGACGGCGGACGGCGGACGGCGGACGGCGGACGGCGGACGGCGGACGGCGGACGGCGGACGGCGGACGGCGCGGAATTGTCCCTGCAACTTTCGGGCCGCAGGACCTAGCGCGACAGAAAACTGGGTGCGCCGGCCTGCCATCTGTGCGCCCGATGACGGGCGCACAGAGTGGTTCGCGGGTGGCGCGGACCGCGCCACCCGGGTTCTGGCCGGCTTCCGGCGCGCAGCGCCGGCATCCGGCGGTTCCCTGCCCGGCAGCGCAGCGAAATCGCTGCGAGTACTTCGCTGCGCCGACGGGCAGCAGGGCCGCAGGCGCGGCCTTCAAGGACACATGGAATCTCGGCGACGCAGGCGTCACACGATCACGAGGATGGAGACAGGCACGATGCAACTGCTCGAAATAGGGAGGAGCGCGAGATGAAGAGGATGAGAACGATGTGGGTCCTCGCCATGGTGGTGGGTCCGTTCATGGCGACCGCTTCAATGGCACAGACGCCTACGATCGAGAAGATCGAGCTTCTCGGGCTTAATCGCGTATTCGGCACGGGTATCAGTTCAGGTCTTCCGAAGCTCCATTCGAATGGCGAGCGGACCGAACTGACCGAGGGCGCGAGGATCCCGATCGGCGACTACGCGGTCGTGGTCACGTTCGCGGACAACGATGGACTCGACAAGATCGCAACAGTTCAGTTCCGGTGGCACCACGACAGTCTGCACGAGGCGGTCAGCTACCACGAGACGGTCGGCTACCCCGACAACAACCGTGGGCGGGCCAACGGAGCGTCGGTCAATCCGAAAGACACCCCTCCGGCCCTGACCACCTCGAGTCTCTTGGGGTGCGGCTTTGAGGTCCACTCCAACACGTTGAATATCAAGTACTACCATCGCTGCCTGTCTCTCGCGAACGAGCCGCCGGGCCGTAGCGGTGAGTCGATGAAGCTGGAGATCACCTGGGTGCTCTGGAAAGGAGGCGCCAGGCAGCCCGGCAAAACAGTGAACTTCACAGTGGTCCAGGCCGGCACGACGGCACTTGACACCGACGGCGCCACTGACAACGGCGGCGACGACAACGACGGCGCCACTGACAACGACGGCGACGCTGACAACGACGGCGACGGCGCCGGCGACGGCGACGGCGGCAGCACCGGCGGCGGTGGCGGCGGCGGCAGCAGCAGCACCGGCGGCAGCACCGGCGGCGGTGGCAGTGACGGTCGCGACTCCGGTGCCGCCGACGAGCCGGCCTGCACCACGCGGGTTGCCCCGTACTGGAGCCGGACCGGCGGGATCGTGGTCATGCCCACGAACGGCCGCAGCGTGGACCTGACCCTGTCCTGCGACGGCCGAACGATCGAGGACACGCTCTACGCTCGAGACGACGGCCTGATCGTCCAGCTTCTCGGCGAAAGCCGGGCCTGCACGTCGGCCGGCACCTTGTCGTTCGAGGGCGCCGAACCCGGCGGCTGGTACTGGATGCACGGCGACCGGAACGCCGCGGTGTCGCGGCTCGTCTGCGAGGACTCCGAGCCGATGCACATGGCCCTGGACCCTGGCGGCGTCACGCTCGCGCGAAGCAGGGGGGCCACGTTCGTCTCTCACGACACGTCCAGGCTGATCGCCATCCTGCCGGACACCTCCGGGACCTGCACCGAGCGGTACGCGCCGCGATGGCGGGGACCCGGCGGGCTCGTCGCTCGCCCGGCCGATGGCGAAACGGTAGCGCTCGCGGTTCGTTGCACCATGTTCGAGCCCACTCAGACGTTCGCGCTCGAGCCGGACAGCGACGGCCTCGTGCGCAAGCTGTTCGAGGAGCCTCTGTGCGTTGGGATGGACGGCAACGCCTATGCTGCGCGCTCGGTCAGCATCACCGGCGCCGAGCCTGGCGCGTGGTACTGGGTGAGGGACGAGCGGAACGCAGCCGCGTCGCCGTTCATGTGCGAGAGCGAACTCGGCGGGCCCGACGCGAATGACCCCGGCGGCGTCGACGCCGCGTCAGGCGACTACGGCACTCTGTTCAAGCACCACACGCAGCGCCTGATCGGCATCGTCCCGCACGTGGACTGACCGGTAGACGCCGCGTCAGCGACCTGCCCGACCCGGCCGGCCGAATGGCGGGCCGGGTCCGTTCGCCGCCGGAAGGCTGGACGGACAGCCGCGTTGCTTGCGTGCTGCACGCTGTCGGCCCTAGAGCCGACTCAGGCAGGCCCGACCGAAGCACAACGGCCTTTGCCAACGCCTGCAGCGACGGCTGAGCCGGTGGCGCCAGGCGCCGGGCATTCGGCCCTACCCGTACAAGCGGACCGTGTTCTCCCTCACCGCCTCCGCGACGTCGGCCTCCGGCACACCCTTGATCGCTGCAATCGCCCGCAGGGACACGACCGCGTTCGCCGGTTCGTTCCGCTGATCGCGCGCCGGCCCGAGCACCGGACTGTCCGTCTCCAGCAGGAAGCACGTGAGCGGTAGACGCCGCACGAGCTTCTGCTTCTGCGGCGACCGGACGATCGACGGCGGCACGGAAAAGAAGTAGCCCGCTTCGACCGCCGGCTCGGCGCGGGCGGCGCGGCCGTCGAACGCGTGAAGCTGCACCCGCCTCGCTCCCCGCTCGCGCAGCAGGTCGATCGCGTAGTGCCCCGCTGAACGGGAGTGAACGTTGAGCGGCAGGTCGAGCTCGATCGAAAGGTCGACGAAGAGGGCGAAGATTTGCCGCTGAAGCGCCAGCTCCCGTTCGTCTCGCACCTTCCAGCGGTCGAGGCCGACCTCGCCAATGGCGGCCAGCCGCGAGCGCTCCCGCCGGATCAGGTCGGCGACCCTCTCCGCCTCGGCGAGGTCGAGGTGCGTCGGGTAGAGACCCGCCGTCGGACGGACGACACCCGGGTAGCGCTCGGCCAGCTCCAGGTTTCGCTCCGCATCCGCCCGCGTTTCGCCGACCGCAATCACCGCCTCGACGCCCGCGTCGCGAGCCCGGGCCAGCACTTCGCCGAGGTCGCCCGCGAACGAGCCATCGCACAGGTGGGCGTGACAGTCCGTGAGCCCGGCGTGTCCCCCACCACCCATCAGGGACGCACCCTACCCGGTCCGGGTACCGCCGGCGCCCAAGCGTTCCCCGCGCGCGGAAGGGCAATGCGTGCGAATGGGCGGTCTCACGTTCCGCTACCGGCCACCGTTCGCCGCAGCGCGCGCGACTCGGCGAGCAGCTCGCGAGCGGCGGCGAGAACCGAGCCACTGCCCGTTCCCACCGGAGCAGCGGCTTCCGTTGACGCGACCGGAACCGCCGGCATGGCCGACCGGTCGTCGGGATCGCCAAGGCCGGCGTCCCGACTATGCCGCAACGATGTCAGCAGCAGATTGCGTACCTCTTCGGCGTTGTCCAGCCCTTGCAGAAGACCGCGGCTCAGGGCGTCGTCGTCGTCGTCCGACCCGGCGCCGCTGGCGGTGCGGATCTCCAGGTCGGCAATACGGAACAGCCGCTGGAGAGGCCCACGTTTCACCGACATGTTCTGAATGTTCGCCACCGTCATCGTCTGCTCGCGGACGCTGTAGATGCCGTAGCGGATGCGCAGCGCCCGGTCATTGACCATGTACCAACGCATCTCGTAGCCCAGGCGGAGCAGGAGGTACGAAACCGGCGCCTGAACGAGGAACAGAACGATCAGGAGCGGCCCTGCCGCGGCAGTGAATCGCGACCACGGCCCGAACTCGACGAACTCGAACCCAATCGTCGACGCGATCAGACCGAGGAGCGCGCCCCCCTGACCCAGGGCCCACTTCAGCAGGCTGTACCGGAAGAACCGCGGCGAAGCCCGGAACACCCGCAGCGACTCCGGCGATCCCGGCGGCGGCTCGGGATGCTCTTCGACCTGAAACCCTCGCAGCAGCAGACGCTTCAGGCCAGATTGCGCCCGACCGCCGTCATCGCCGCCTTCAAGCCCCGCCCTCACGATGTCTCCACGATCCCTCAATCCGAACTCCGCTGCTCCAGGTCGGCCCGGATCGCGGCCATCTCTCGAGCGATCTCCCGCAGGGTCGATGCCAGGGCGGCCGAGTCATCCGCAGCCACCGCCGCTGGGGCCGCGGTAGCCACCGCGCGGGCCGGCGCGCCGGCCCGCGCCCCTCGCATCCGGCTGTACATGAAGTTGCGCACCGCCGACAACTCCAACACGCCCTCGACCTTCATTTCCGCCTTGGCCGAACCGCTCGCGGTCTGAACCAGCAGACGCGAAAGGCCCAACCACCGCTCGACGGCGTTGCTCTGTACGTGGATGTCCTGAATGCGGCTGTAGGTGAGGCTGATCTCGCGCTTGAACAGCGCGCCCCAACTCATCGTCACGCCTTCGTCGTCAAAGCGGTAGTTCAGCGTGCGATAGCGGAGAAACAGGAAGGCGAAGACGAAGGGGAAGGCCGGGCCCGTGATCAAGGAAAAGAGAACGTAGTACCGAAACAGCTTGGGGTGGGGGCGGCGAATGGCCCGCACCCGGTCTTCGGCATCGTCTCCGAGCCGCTGCGACGCCGCGGCCGGCGATCCGCTCGCGGCGCCGACCGTCACGCCGTCAGCACCTCCTCGATCCGGTCCAACGCCCAATCCAGCTCATCCTGCGCGATGACAAGCGGCGGCGCGAAACGGATGACGTGGTCATGGGTTTCCTTGCACAGCAGGCCCACTTCGGCCAGACGCTCACAATAACGCCGCGCGCCGCCGGCCGATTCGTGGAGCTCGATCCCGATCCACAAGCCGCGGCCGCGGACCTCACGCACCTGCGGCGCCTCGATGTCGCGCAGCCGCCGCAGAGCGCGCTCGCCGAGGCGGGCCGAGTTCTCAGCCAGCCGCTCCTCCCGCAGCACCGCGAGAGCCGCGCGCGCCACCGCCGCACCCACCGGATTGCCGCCGTAGGTCGAACCGTGGTCGCCGGGCCTGAACACATCCATGATCTCGGCATCCGCGACCACCACCGAGACCGGGTACAGGCCGCCCGACAGGGCTTTGCCCAGGAGCATCACGTCCGGGCGGACGCCGTCATGCTCGCACGCGAACATCGTGCCCGTGCGGCCCAGGCCCGATTGGATCTCATCGGCGATCAGGAGCACATTCCTTTCGTCGCAGATGTCCCGCAGCTCGGCCAGAAAACCGTCCGGAGGAATGATGATCCCGCCCTCGCCCTGGATCGGCTCGACGAGCACGGCCGCCGTGTTGGGGCCGACCGCCGCCCTCGCCGCAGACCCGTCGCCGAACGGCAACAGCTCGAACCCCGGCGTGAAGGGACCGAAGCCGTCGCGGTACTGCGCTTCGCTCGAGAAACCCACGATCGTCGTCGTGCGGCCGTGGAAGTTGTTGCCGAAGGCCAGGATCTCCGCCTTGCCCGGTTCCACGCCCTTCTTCGTATAGGCCCACTTCCGCGCCAGCTTGATCGCGGTCTCCACCGCCTCGGCGCCCGTGTTCATCGGCAGCGCCCGCTCGTATCCGGTCAACTCGCAGACATCGCGGAAGAACTCGCCGAGTTCGGCGTTGCGAAAAGCCCGCGATGTGACCGCCACCTTCTTGCTCTGCCGGATCAGGGCCTCCACGATCCGCGGATGGCAGTGGCCCTGGTTGACCGCCGAGTAGGCAGCGAGGCAGTCGAGGTAGCGACGCCCACAAGTGTCCCAGACCCAGACGCCCTCGGCCCGCTCGATGACGATGTCGAGCGGCGCGTAGTTCCGCGCGCCGTAGCGATCCTCCAGTTCCGTCGGTTTCATGGCAGCTCCGCGCGCAGTCGTCCGCCGACTCGGGCGAGGCGACCTCTCTCTCAGGTCGGATCGACGTTTCAGAAGTCGAACGCGATGCCCGCGTTCAGGTAGAGCGGACTCCGACCCAGTGACAACTCAGGCGCCTCTGCGCCGTCCGCGCCACTGATCGTAGCCGCCCCAGCCTCCATGGTCGAGTCCAACCACATTGCGCCGAGGTACAGGCCGACCGGGCAGTCCTCCCAGAAGGGAATCCTCACGCCCATGTTCGCGCCGAGGACCGTCTCACCGAGCCATCCCGGCTGGTATCTCGCGTCGAGCGGCATCCCCTTCATCTCCACCGCGCTGAGCGACGGCGAGCTGTAGTCGAAGCGGCCGACCATCGGGCCGACCCAGAAATCGACCCGGCTGCCGGGCCGCGTCAGGTGGAAGTTCAGGCCGGCGTACAGGAGGTTGGTGTCCACGTCGGCGTCGTCGTGACCCCAGAGATCGCGCACGTCGTACTCCCAGAACTCCTCGCAGCGGCCGAAGTTGGCGCCGAACATCAGGCCAAGCCGGTAGTTCAGCTTGTACTCGGCCCCCACACCGAAACCGACGCCGGCCTGGCAGGCCTTGATCTTCTGGCGCGCCGATCCGCCGAGCACGTCGAACTGCCCGTCCTCGCCGCTGATGTTGCTCATCGTCACAAGGAGGGTCCAGCGCTTGTCCACCTTGATCGAGGCGGAGCTCTCGGTGCTGCCGCCCGCGTTCTCCACCCTGGCGGTATGCGTGAAGACGCCGTCATCCTTGTGGACGACCTCTCTCGTGTAGGGAGCTTCGAGCGGCTCGCCGTCCAGAGTGACCGTCACCGGCGCTCCGTTGCCGTTGTTCGGCGCCACCGTGACGACGGCAGGCTGACGCACCAGCACGCGATCCGGCTCGACCGAGGTCGTGCTCGTCGGCGCCACCTTCATCCCGGCCGAACACTGAGCGCTCTGGCCTGTATTCGTTTCGACCGTCACCATGTGCGTGAACGCGTCCGCGCCCTCGTGCGTCATCTCCTTCGTGTACGGGGAAGCAAGCGGCTCACCGTCAACGAGAACCCGAGTCACCTGGGCGCCATGGCCGGCCTTGGGAACAACCGTCAGAACTGACGACTGCCCCAGTTCGACCGCGGGCGGCGCGGCGGCGACCACGCAGCTCGGGCAGCCGACCGCGATCGCTCCGCTCACGGAGTCCTCGAGCGGGTCGCCGCGCGACGACATCGCGGTGCACGTCGCGGTGACCGTGTAGTCGCCCTCCATCGTGAACGGGAACGTTGCGTTGCCCGAGCCCACGGCACTTTCGCTGCCGTCAGGCAGCTTGACGGTCACCGAAGCGGCGCCGTCGCTGCACGAACTCTTCAGGTCGAAGGTGTTGTCCGTGCAGGAGAGGCCTCCGATGTCGAGGTCGAGCGTGACCTTGGGCAGCGGCTGCTCCGCCAGGAGCGCCAGGTTGCCGCACGACTCGGGCACGATCATCGAGTGCCAGCGCCCGTTCGAGTTGAAGCGGATCTCCCAAGTCTCGAATGCTTCGGCGCCGGCCCAGCACAGATTGGTACCGACTCGAGGAGTCGAGCCGCGGTAGCGGAAGACCATCCACTGAATTCGCTGCCCAGGTTCGAAGGTGGTCGACGTCACCCCCTGCCAGGCGGCGACGGCCGCGAACAGATCGTCCGCGTCGCCCGACCAATTCGCATCGTCGAGCAGCGCGATGATCTCATCGCGATAGTCCACGAACAGGGCCTGGAGCTCCCCCTGATCCGTGACCGGTGGTGAGAATCGGTTGGCGCCACCAAGGCGACTGATCGACAGCGCACCCTCACACTGCTGGGCAGTGGCGGGCACGGCGGTCAGACTCAGGCCGCCAACGAGGAGCAGAATCGGGATCAGCCGCGCCGACTTTCGGGCGGTGACGTTACAAGCGAGCCAACGGCACTGGGACATGGCTTCGTCTCCTTGAGTTTCCCAACTGCGGTCCGCGTGACCGAGCGGGCCGGAGCGGCGTATGTCCAATCATGTCAACACTTAGCCGCGTTGACAAATGCCGGCGACCAGCCGCGGCGCGTACTTCGACGGCGCCGGCAGGTGCGGCGCTATGATACCCGACCGATCGGCCACCTCCGACATCACAACGAGAGCCGCGTTTGCGGTGCGCGAAGGCGAGAAACGAGTGCACGAGACCCTCGAAGACCGGCCCCTCGGCAGCAGTGACCGACCGCTCCGCGTCGCCGTGATCGGCTCGGGGCCGAGCGGCTTCTACGCGATCGCCGCGCTGTTCAAGGCAGAGGGCGTGGAGGCGGACGTCGACCTCTTCGACCGTCTGCCGACCCCCTTCGGTCTGGTGCGCGGCGGCGTTGCTCCCGATCATCAGAAGATCAAGAACGTGATCCGGGTCTACAACCGCACAGCACAGCATGAGCGTTTCCGCTTCTTCGGCAACGTGGAACTCGGCCGCGATATTTCGGTCGACGATCTCCGCCGGCACTACGACCACATCGTCTACGCCACCGGCAACGAGTCCGACCGCAGAATGGGCATCCCAGGCGAAGACCTGGCCGGCGTTCACTCGGCGACCGAGTTCGTGGGCTGGTACAACGGCCATCCCGACTTCCAGGACCGCAGCTTCGATCTCGCCGCCGCGCGTCGCGTCGCGGTGGTCGGCAACGGCAACGTGGCAATGGACGTAACCCGCGTCCTCGCACGGAGCACTGACGAACTCGCTCCGACCGACATCACCGCCGAGTCGCTTGCGGTGCTCCGTCAGAGCGCGGTCGAAGAGGTCGTCCTGCTCGGCCGCCGGGGCCCCGCGCAGGCAGCGTTCTCGCCCCAGGAGATCAAGGAGATCGGTTCGCTCGAGGCCGTCAGTCTGCTGGTGTCGGAAGAGGAGATGAAACTCGACGAGATCAGCCGCACCTGGTTGGAAGAGGCGGCAGCGCGCAGCGCACAGCGGAACGTTGCCTATCTCACCGAGGTCGCCGGCGCCGAAGCGTCGGCCGGCGACCGCCTCGTGACCTGCCGCTTCCTCGTCTCGCCGATCGAACTTCAGGCCGGCGACGGCGGCCGGGTGGCTCGGGTGGTGATCGAGAAAAACGAGCTCTACGCCGCGGACGACGGCACGCCAAGACCCCGAGGCACCGGCGAAACCGAGACCCTGGACGTCGACCTGGTGTTCAAGGCGGTCGGCTACCGCGGCGTGCCCCTGCCCGGCGTCCCCTTCCACGAACGCTGGGGCATCCTGCCCAACGACGAGGGCCGGCTGCTGACCGAGCAGGACGGCGACGTGGTTCCAGGCCAGTACGTCGTCGGCTGGGCCAAGCGCGGCCCGACCGGCCTGATCGGCACCAACAGCCCCGACTCGACCGCCACGGTCAAGAAGATGATCGAGGACATCGATGGCGTCTCGGCTCCGCCCGACCCGGCCAAGGCCCCAGAGAAGATCGTCGAGCTACTCGAAAGCCGCGGCGTCGACTTCGTGACCTTCGACGACTGGAACCGCCTCGACGAAGACGAAGTACGTCTCGGCGAGGCTCAGAACAAGGTCCGCGAGAAGTACACCAACATGGAGTCAATGATGGCGACCATAGGTCGCCTCCGCTAGCGTTGGCGCCCTACGCGATGAAGTCGGCAGCCCTCCTGCTTCACCTTGCCCGACCCTGAACTGAAGGCCGGCGCACGCTGTCGACTCAAGCACGACCCCGGTCGCATCGGGGTCCCGACGGGCAGATCGCGCTCACCCGGAGCGTTCACCAAGCTGCCTTCTTGGCCGGCATTGGCGGCGGCCTCGTCGCAAGAGCAACGGGCTGCCCGTCAAGGGTCGGTGCTCATCCCCTCGCGTGCAAGCCCCCGCCTGTATCCAAGGTCGGCAGCCGAGAGATCGCCGAGCCGTTTTCCCGTTCCGCAAGCCGTAGCTCGTAGAGCTTCTGCAGGTTGAGCCAGAACTCCCCCGAGGTGCCGAAGAAACGTCCGAGCCGAAGAGCCGTGTCGCCGGTAACGGCGCGCCGACCGTTGAGGATCCCTGTGATGCGGCTCACTGGCACCTCGATCCGCCGCGCCAGTTCCGCCGCGCTCATGCCGAGCGCGTCGAGATCCTCGCGCAGCGTCTCGCCGGGATGAATGGGCTCGCGCATGTTCTGCCTCCGTCTCAATGGTAGTCCACGATTTCCACGTCCGTAGGACCGGGGCTTCCTGCGGGCCACCTGAAACAGATTCGCCATTGGTCGTTGATGCGGGTCTGCAATCGTGGCCCGTCGTGGCAGCCGCATCAGCCCATGTGGGGATACCGGTAGTCCGTCGACGGCGTGAAGGTCTCCTTCACGGCGCGCTGGGAGGTCCAGCGCATCAGGTTGGCCATGGAGCCGGCCTTGTCGTTCGTGCCGGAGGCGCGGGCGCCGCCGAAGGGCTGCTGACCGACCACGGCGCCGGTCGGCTTGTCGTTGATGTAGAAGTTGCCGGCGGCGTAGCGCAGGGCAGCGCCGATGCTGGCCACTGCCGCCCGGTCGCGGGCGAACACGGCGCCGGTGAGCGCGTACGGGCTCGTCGTGTCGCAGAGTTCCAGTGCGTCGTCGAGAGCATTGTCCTCGTAGACGTAGACGGTCAGCACCGGGCCGAAGATCTCTTCGCTCATGAGACGTGACTGAGGATCCTCGCTGCGGACAACCGTCGGCTCGACGAAGTAGCCGACGGAGTCGTCTCGGCCGCCGCCGGAGACGACCTCGTAGGACGAACCGCCCTCCGCCTCGGCGAGGTAGCCCGAGATGTTGCCCCACGAGGAGCGGTCGATGACCGCGGCCATGAAGTTCGAGAAATCGACCGGCGAGCCCATCTTCACCGTCGCCAGCTCGTCGCAAAGCCGTTCGCGCACCTCGCCCCACAGCGACGCGGGAATGTAGGCCCGCGATGCCGCGGAGCATTTCTGCCCCTGGTACTCGAAGGAACCACGGATCAGCGCCGTGCTCAGGGCCGCCGCGTCGGCCGAGGGATGGGCGAACACGAAGTCCTTGCCGCCGGTCTCGCCGACGATCCGCGGGTACGTGAGGTAGTCCTGAATCCGGTCGCCGATCGTCCGCCACATGCGCTGGAACACCGGCGTCGAACCGGTGAAGTGGATGCCCGCCAGGTGGCGGCTGGCCAGCACGGGATCGCCCACCGTCGCTCCCGGTCCGGGCACGAAGTTGATCACTCCCGGCGGCAGACCGGCCTCCTCGAGCAGCTTCACGACGTAGTAGCCCGACAGCAGCGCCGAGGAGGCGGGCTTCCAGAGCACGGTGTTGCCCATGATCGCCGCCGAAGTCGGCAGGTTGCCGGCGATCGCCGTGAAGTTGAACGGCGTGACCGCGAACACGAAGCCCTCGAGCGCCCGGTATTCGACGTAGTTCCAGATCCCGGGCGACGACACCGGCTGCTGGCCGTACAGCGCCTCCGCGAACGCGACGTTGAAGCGCAGGAAGTCGACCAGTTCGCATGCCGCGTCGATCTCCGCCTGGTAGCAGGTCTTCGACTGGTTCAGCATCGTCGCTGCATTCACCGTCGACCGCCAAGAGCCGGCAAGCAGTTCGGCCGCGCGCAGGAAGATCGCCGCCCGTTGCTCGAACGGCATCGCGGACCATTCCGGCCAGGCCGCCTGCGAAGCCGCCACCGCCGCATCGACTTCGGCGGCGCCGGCCTGGTGGCAGGTACCGAGGACGTGACCGTGATCGTGAGGGCAGACGACGTTCTGCGTGCGGCCGGTGTGGACTTCGCGGCCGCCGATCAGGACCGGGATCTCGACCTGCTCGCCGAGCATCCGGTCCAGTCGTACCTTGAGAGCTGCGCGCTCGGCCGATCCGGGCGCGTAGTCGAGCACGGGTTCGTTGCGGGGTGCGGGTACCTGCAAGGCGCCGTTCGGCATTTCTGTTCATCTCCTGGGAAGGGTGTTTAGCGGCGCGGCCGCGCGCCCTGTCTGCTTCTAGAAACCCGCCCGGTTCCCCGGTCCTTCCAGCATTCTCCAAGCGAAAACAAGAATGCCGGCGATCAGCAGCGTGCCGCCGATCGGGGTAATGGCGCCCAGCCATCGCGGCCCGCCGAGGGCGATCGTCGCCACCGTCCCCGAGAAGATCAGGGACCCGACGAAGAGCAGCCAGCCGGCGAGTCGCAGATCGACGGTCGAACCGCGGCCGGCAAGGCCCAGGATGCACACCGCAATGCCGCCGTACATGAAGTAGCGGGCGGCCGTGTCCCACAGCGCCAAGTGCTCCGCGTCGAGAGCGGACCGGAGCCCGTGCGCGCCAAAGGCGCCGGCGCCAACCGAGGCGGCACACATCAAGAGTCCCACGAAGAGCCAGTTCATTTCACGCGATCCTGCCGCCCAAGGCGTGGGCTATCGTAGCAACCTCACCGGCCTGTAGCCCATGGACGAAAGCAGCACCATCAGCCTGACCGCACTGGAAGAACGGCTCGCGGAGGTGCTGCCGATCTACGCCGAGAGCCCGTGGCTCCAACTGCTGGCGGTCGCGCTTCTCTCCGCGCTCGTCGCCTGGCTGGTCTCGCTGTTCCTCGAGAAGGTCGTCGCGCGAATCTTCGCCCGCACCGAAACCGAAGTCGACGACCGGCTGCTCGAGGCGGCGCACTGGCCCCTCTTCGTATCCGTGTTCCTGATCGGGCTGCGCATCGGCATCAACCGCCTTCACCTCGGGGACGACGCCGAGACAACGATCGGCAACTCCCTGCTGACCGCGGCGCTTCTGTTCTGGATCGTCGCGGGGCTACGCGTGTCGACTGTTCTGCTCCGGGCGATATCCCGGCGCCGGCAGCGAGGAGCTCTCGTCTCCAGGCACACGCAGCCCCTGTTCGAGAACCTGGCCAAGGTAGGGATCGTCCTGCTCGGCGCCTACCTGGCAATCAAGGTTTGGGGCGCCGACGTCTCGGGCCTCCTCGCCGCGGGCGGCATCGCCGGCCTCACGATCGGGTTCGCGGCCCGCGACACCCTGGCCAACCTGTTCGCGGGCATCTTCATCTTCGCGGACGGGCCGTACAAGATCGGCGACTTCATCACCCTCGACACCGGCGAACGCGGCATGGTCACCGAGATCGGCATCCGCAGCACCCGCCTGCTCACCCGCGACGACATCGAGGTCACGATCCCCAACGCGGTGATGGGAAACGCCAAGATCAACAACGAGAGCGGCGGTCCCCACGTCAAGTACCGAATCCGGGTCCGGGTCGGGGTCGCTTACGGCAGCGATGTGGACCACGTCGAAGCGGTCCAACTCCAGGTGGCCGCCGACAACGAGAAGGTGTGCGAACAACCCGAACCCAGGGTACGGTTCCGCACCTTCGGTCCCTCCTCGATCGACTACGAACTGCTGTGCTGGGTCCAGGAGCCCGTGCTTCGCGGCATCGCCACCCATGAGTTGGTCAAGGCGACACACAAGGCGTTCCGCGCCGCCGGGATCCAAATCCCCTTCAGTCAGCACGACATCCACATCAAGGAAGCGCCGGCGCGGCAACCCCGGGCGATCGAGCCCACCGCTGACTGACAAGGATCGCGCCCGACCGGCGCGCTTCAAACGAGAACGGAATGAATCTTCGCAACATAGCGATCGTTGCGCATGTCGACCACGGCAAGACCACGCTCGTGGACGCCATGCTGTGGCAGAGCGGGACGTTCCGCGTGAACCAGGAGGTCCGTGACCGCGTGCTCGACTCGATGGATCTGGAACGCGAGAAGGGCATCACGATCATGGCGAAGAACACCTCCGTGACCTACACCCCGCAGAACCTCGAAACCGCGGTCAAGGGACACGACGGGCCGCACCCCGCTGGCGGCGTCAAGATCAACATCGTCGACACGCCGGGGCACGCCGACTTCGGCGGCGAGGTCGAACGCACGCTGCGCATGGTCGACGGCGTCATGCTGCTCGTCGACGCCGCCGAGGGACCGCTTCCGCAGACCCGGGCCGTCCTGCTCAAGGCGCTCGAACTGGGACTGCCCGCGATCGTGGTCATCAACAAGATCGACCGCAAGGACGCGCGCCCCGCGGAGGTCCTGGACGAGATATACGACCTGTTCATCGACCTCGACGCCACCGAGGAACAGATCGACTTCCCCGTTCTCTACTCCGTCGCGCGCGAAGGACGATGCGCCCGGTCTTCGGACGGCGAGTTGACCGATCTCCGGCCCCTGTTCGACACGATCCTCGATCAGATCCCGCCGCCGTCGGGAGATCCCGACCATCCCCTGCAGGTGCTGGTGACCAACGTTCAGCCCGACGACCACCTGGGTCCGCTCGCGATCGGCCGCATCGTGGCAGGCACCGTGCGGCACCGGCAGGCAGTCACCATGTGCCGGCGCACTGGGGCCCAGACTCCGGCCGTCGTCTCGAAGCTGTTCGTCTACGAGGGCCTCGGGCGCGTCGCGGTCCCGTCGGCCGGCCCCGGAGAGATCGTCGCTCTGGCGGGAATGAGCGGCATCGGACTGGGCGAGAGCATCGCCGACGGCGAAGACCCCAAACCGCTGCCGCCGCTCGACGTCGCGGAGCCCACGCTGTCGATGGAGTTCGGAATCAACGACTCGCCCTTGAGCGGCAAGGACGGCAAGTACGTCACCTCACGCCACCTTCGCGAGCGGCTGCTGGAAGAAGCGCGGAACAACCTGGCGCTCCGGATCGAAGTCACCGAATCGGCCAACCGTCTTGTGGTCTACGGCCGCGGCGAACTGCAGCTCGCGATCCTGATCGAGCAGATGCGGCGCGAAGGCTACGAGTTCTCGGTCGGCATGCCCCATGTGCTGACCCGCTCCGTTCGGGGCGTCACCCACGAACCCTACGAACTGGCTCTCATGGATGTGGCTGAGGACTACCAGGGCATCGTCGTCCGCAAGCTCGGCACTCGCAGAGGCGTCGTGGCGAAGATGGTCAACCGTGGTTCGGCCAGGGTGCGCCTGGAGTTCGAGGTTCCGAGCCGCGGCCTGATCGGCTACCGCACCGAGTTTCTCTCCGACACCAAGGGCACCGGAATCCTGACGCGCATGCTCATCGGCTACCGGCCATGGGCCGGCGAGATCGTCCATCGGGCGACCGGCGCCCTGGTCGCCGACCGGGCCGGTCGCGTGACCGCCTATGCGATCAACAACCTGCAGAGCAGGGGCGATCTGTTCGTCGGCCCGACCGAGACGGTCTACCGGGGAATGCTCGTCGGAGAGTCGAGTCGCGACGCCGATCTCGACGTGAACATCACCAGGGAAAGAAAGCAGACCAACATGCGGGCGGCCGGCGCCAACGCCTACGAGAAGACCGTGCCGCCGCGCCGCCTCTCCCTGGAGCAGGCAATCGAGTTCATCCGCGACGACGAGCTGATCGAAGTCACTCCCGGCAGCCTCCGGCTGCGGAAGCGTCACGTCGATCCGCACGAGAGGAAGCAGCACGCGGCCCGGCGGGCGGCCGATCCGGCCGGCGCCGCCGAACCAGCGACTTCTCCGCCGGTGCTCGCTTGACCTGTCCCGGCTAGCAGGCGCTAGGCCGCAGGGCGCCACCGCTGGCGGGGGAACCGGCGGCCGAGTGCCCGCTCGATCTCACGCCATTTCCGCTCTTCCTCCGGCGTGATGAACGTCACCGCTTCTCCGGAACGCCCCATGCGGCCGGTACGCCCCACCCGGTGGGTGAAGAGTTGCTGTGAGTCCGGCAGGTCGAAGTTGATGACCTGGCTGATGCCCTGAACGTCAAGGCCTCTGGCAGCCACGTTCGTCGCCACCAGGATCGGCGCGGCGCCGGAACGGAAACTCCTCATCACCCGCTCTCGCTGGTTCTGGCTGAGGTTTCCCTGAAGCGCCCCCACCGGATAGCCCAGCAGGTCGAGCTGCCTCGCCAGCTTCTTCACGCCGTGCTTGGTTCTGCCGAAGACGAGAATCGGGTCGCCGCCACGATCGTCCAGCAGCGTCTGCAGCGCCCTGATCTTGTCGCCCTTCTGGATCGAGTAGACCAGATGCTCCACCGTGGACGGTGCCCGAACGCCGGCATCGACCTCCACGGTGACCGGGTTGCGCAGATACTTCTTCGCCGTGTTCGCCACCCAGTTGGGCATGGTCGCCGAGAACAGCGCCGTCTGGCGTGAAGCGGGCGTGCGGCTGAGGATCGCCTCGACGTCGTGGGCAAAGCCCTGGTCCAGCATCTCGTCCGCCTCGTCCAGGACGAGGAATCGCACGGCGCCGAGATCCAGAGAGCCCTGTCGCAGGTGGTCCAGCGTGCGGCCCGGAGTCCCGACGATCACGTGGGCGCCCCGCCTCAACGCGGCCTTCTCAATCCTTGCCGGCCGGCCGCCGTAGAGTAGCGTCACGCGCAGCCCCCGCGAAGCCACGCCGGCGATGACTCCAGCCACCTGGATGGCCAGTTCACGGGTCGGCGCCAGCACGAGCGCTTGAACCCGCCGCACCGATGGATCGCAAAGCTCAGCGATCGGCGCCGCAAAGGCCAGCGTCTTGCCGGACCCCGTCTGCGCCTGCCCGAACAGATCCCGACCCGCCAGAAGATGGGGGATGGCCTGCTCCTGGATCGGCGTCGGCTCGGAAATGTCCATGCGGCCAATCGCCGCCCGGGTTCCGCTCGTGAGCACAATGCCGGAAAACACGTCGCCGTCCTGGCCGCGGTCAGCGACGGCTACCGCGCGGGGGCGGGGTTCAACGTCGTAGCCGTGGCCGTTCGGAGCCTCGTGGCTGCGGCCGTTCGGAGCGCTCTTGTTCCAGGCGCCTCTGTTCGAAGCGCCCTTGTTCCAGGCGCCCTTCTTCGCGCCGCCCTTGTTCCAAGGGCGGTAGTTCCCGGCGCCGTTGGCCGGGCCGCGGTTGGCCGGGGCGCGATTGGCCGGGCCAGTGCCAGCCGGGGCGCGATTGGCCGGGGCGGAATCGCCGTCGCGACGGTTGGTGAAGCAGGCACGGCAGTACACCGGCCTGCCCGGCGCGGGCTGGAAGGGCACGGTTGTCGACGTGTCGCACTCGGCGCAGACGGCCTCGTGGCTCGGTCTGGGAGGGGTGGGACGTCGGCTGGTTGAGAAAGACTTCCTGGGCATTCTTCTGGGCATAGATAAACAGACTCCTTAGGTCCTAGGCATAACGAAACAGGCGATTCGCGGGTGAGAAGCAGGGTGAACCAATGTTCACCGTTGCGTGAACCTCGGCGCGGCAATCGAGCGCTGCTGGTCGTTATGACGACCAAGGGCTGCTAGCTAGACCCGGCGTAAGCGCAGACCGTACACGACTTCGCCCTCCCCGTCAAAGCGAAGGTCGTCCAGCGCCAGGTCGACGATCGGGCCGGCGACAGGCGGAACCGGAGGGAAACGCCGCAGCGCCTTGGCGCTAGGATGGCCGCCAGTCGACAATGAGATGAGATGTGGGTCGCACGCACAACGGCCGACGGCAACCTGGAACTCGCCGAGGCGCCGGCGCCGGCGATCAAGGGCGGCGAGGCGCTGATCGAGCTCCTCTACTGCGGCCTGTGCGGCACGGACCTCTACAAACTGGCCGACGCCGGGCGAACCGCGGGAGAGGTGCTCGGTCACGAAGTCGTCGGCAGGGTGATCGACAGCCGCACCGATCACCTGAAATCAGGCGACCGGGTCGTGGTCCCACACCATGCCCCGTGCGGCGAGTGCCGGCTGTGCCGGAGCGGAGCCGAGACGATGTGCCCACAGTTCGCGGAGAACCTGCTCGATCCCGGAGGCTTCAGCGAACGGATCCGGCTCCGGGCGCGGGCGGTCGAACGCACCGTGCGGCGGCTCGACGACCAGCTTCCGGACGCCGCCGCGGTGTTCGTCGAACCGGCGGCCTGCGTGCTGCGCGGGATCGACCGCGCCGGGTTGCATGGCGAAGCGCCGCAGGTGGTCGTCATCGGCGCCGGATCGATGGGCCTGCTCCATCTGCTGGTGCTGCGAGCCGTGTTCCCGGCGAGTCGGATCGTTCTAGCCGAGCCGGACAAGAACCGCCGGGAGACGGCGCGGCGACTCGGCGCCGATGCTGCCGTCGCACCCGGGCGGATCGTCGATGTCTCGAGCACTGGCATGCCATCGGGCGGCGCCGACGCCGTCTTCGACACCGCCGGCGGCCAGGCCGCGTTCGACCTGGCTCTGCAGGCCACCCGGCCGGGCGGGCGCGTCGTCCTCTTTGCCCACGCCGCGCACGACGCGCAGGTCACGTTCGACATCAATGCGGTGTTCAAGTCCGAGCGTCAGGTCATCGGCGCCTACTCCGGTTCGCCCGCGGAGCAGGCCCGCGTGCTCGACATGCTGAGCCAGGGCGCGTTCGATCCGACACCGCTCGTCACCCACCGCCTGCCGCTGGCCAGGGCTGCCGAAGCGGTCGATCTGTGCCGCCGGCGCGAAGCGCTCAAGGTACTGTTGCACCCTTGATTCGCCATCCGCGCGCCGGAGAGGATTCGTGATTCCGAAGCACCAGACCCAGGCGTTCCTGGTCGGCCCCGGCAACCTGGAACTGAGGCAAATGCCCATGCCGGCGCCCGGACCGGGCGAACTCCTGATCCGGGTCGACGCCGCCACGACCTGCGGTACGGACGTGAAGGTGTTCCGCCGCGGCGGCCATCCAACGATGCTGACGCTGCCGGCGCCCTTCGGCCACGAGGTCACCGGCACCGTCGTCCGCGCCGCCGCCGGCGCCGCACAGACGGAGGGCGACGCCGTGGTGATCGGCAACAGCGCCGCCTGCGGCCAGTGCCAGCCATGCCGGCACAAGCGCGAAAACCTGTGCCGCGAGCTCGTCTACCTGAACGGGGCCTTTGCCGACTACATGCTGGTCCCGGCCGTGGTCGCGGAGCGCAGCGTCCACCCACGGCCGTCCGGCCTCGAACCGGTCATCGCGGCTCTGGCCGAGCCGCTGGCCTGCGCCGTCCACTGTCTCGAACGCTCCCTCGCCGCTTGGAGCGGTCCGCCGACCGAGGCGCGTGCCCTGATCATCGGTTGCGGCCCCCTCGGGCTCATGCTGATCGATCTGTTCCACAGCGTTCGAACCTGCGTCTCCGTACTGGACCCCCATCCGCATCGGCTCGCGGTGGCCGAGACCTTCGGCGCCGCCGAGACGCACTGCGGGCGCGCCGGCGACGGCGACGCGGCGCCGGGCGAACTGTTCGACTTCACCGTTGACGCCACCGGCAGTCCCGCCGGCTGGCGCCAGGCCGTTTCCTGTCTTGCCCCGGGCGGCGTGGCGGCCCTCTTCGGGGGTTGCCGGCCCGGCGCCACCCTGAAGATCGACGCGGAGAGGGTCCACTACCAGGAGCAGACCCTGCTTGGCGTCTACCACTACCGGCCGACATCCTTCCGCGCCGCGCTCGACCGATTGTGTGGCGCGCAGGAACGCTACGGCCGACTGATCGAAGCGGAGTTGCCGCTGGATCGCCTCACCGATGCGCTCGACCTGATGATCTCCCGCCGGGCGCTCAAGGTGGCCATCCGGCCGCATCCGGACTAGCGCGGCAGAACTCCCGGAAGCCGGCGCTTCGCGCCGGATGCGGGCAGGATGCCCGCGTTCCCAGGTCAGATCGTTCTGCCGCGCAAGCTCTAGCGCCGTATACTCCGCGCCCGCGGCCTCCACTGCCGCGAAAGCCGAGCACATGATGGCCAAAGCCGCCAAGCATGACCTGCCGCCCGATCTCGATGCGGTACGCCAGGAGTTGGAGCAGGTTGACCGCGACCTGCTGAGCGGCTTTCGCCGACGCGTCGAGTTGTCGCGGGAAGTCGCCGGCGCCAAGATCGCGGCCGCCTTCCCGTTCCGGGACCAGTTGCGCGAGGAGCAGTTGCTGACGCGCGTGCGCGGGATCGCCGCCGAACTCGACCTCGACCCGCACCAGACCGAACGCATCTTCCGCCTGCTGATCGAGATGTCGATCGCCGCGCAGCAGGGCTACATCCGCGATCTCGACAAGGCGCCGCTCCGGGTTGCCTACCAGGGCGTCGAGGGCTCCTTCAGTCATCTCACCGCGCAGCGCCAGTACGCCGGCCGCCCCGGCGGCGTCGTGCTGCACGGCTACGAGCTGTTTCGCCAGGCTGCCGAAGGCGTCCTGGGCGGGCGCCACGACATCGCGCTGCTGCCGATCGAGAACAGCACCGCGGGCAGCATCAACGAGACCTACGATCTGCTGGCCGAAGGCGGCCTCGTGATCACGGCCGAAGCGATCAGCCAGGTCGCGCACTGCCTGCTCGCCCTGCCCGGCACGAAGATCGAGGATCTGCGCCTCGTGCTCTCGCATCCGCAGGCGCTCCGCCAGTGCGACCAGTTCTTCCGCGACCGCAACTGGCTGCGAGCCCAACCGGAGTTCGACACCGCCGGCGCGGCAGCGCGCGTTCGCGAAGGCAACGACCCGAGCGTCGGCGCCATCGCCAGCGAGCCCGCAGCCCGTGTCTTCGGCCTCGAGATTCTCGCCTACAGCATCCAGAACGAGATCGGCAACTTCACCCGCTTCGTCGAGGTCGCCCGCGAGGCGGCGCCCTGTCCTCCGGAACAGCCCTGCAAGACCTCCCTGTTGCTTGCCACCGGAAACCACCCCGGCGACCTGGGCGAGGTCCTGCGCAGCTTCTCCCGCCGCGGCGTGAACCTGACCAAGCTCGAATCGCGGCCGATCCCCGCCACGCCCTGGCGCTACCGCTTCTATCTCGACATCGAGGGTCACGCCGCCTCGGCGCCGGTGACCGAAGCGCTGCAGGCGATCGAACCGAAGACGGCCGAACTGCGCATCCTCGGCACCTATCCCCGGGCCGAACTGCCGGCCCGACCCGCCGGCGAGGGCGGCGCGGCCGACGGCTGAAGCCCGCGATGCCACAGCGCGTCGACGTCGTCTGCATCGGGGCCGGAATCATCGGCCTCGCCACCGCCCGCAGCCTCTCCCGCCGATACCGAGAGCTCGACATCCTCGTGGTCGAGGCCGAACCGCGACCCGCCGTCCACCAGACCGGGCACAACAGCGGCGTCATCCACTCCGGCCTCTACTACAAGCCCGGCTCGCTCAAGGCGAAGAACTGCGTCGCCGGACGGAAACGGCTGATCGAACTCTGCGAGCGCCGTGAGATCCCCTACGAGATCTGCGGCAAGCTCGTCATCGCGACCGACCGGGAAGAGATCCCCCGTCTCGACGAGCTGGAGCGACGAGGCCGCGCGAACGGCCTTGCCGGCCTGGAGCGGCTGCCGCCCGAGCGCATCCCGGAGTTCGAACCCCACGCGACCGGCGTCGACGCACTCTGGGTCCCCGAGACCGGCATCGTCGACTACAAGGCCGTGGCGAACGCCTATGCCGACGAGTTGGAGGACGCCGGGGTCCCGCTCCACCTCCGCACCCGGGTCACGGGGGTCGAGCCACAGCCCGACGGCGTCGTCGTCGAGACCACCGCCGGGGACTTCGAAGCCGGGCACGCGATCAACTGCGCGGGCCTTCAGTCCGATCGCATAGCAGCCATGGCCGGTCTCGACCCCGACGTGCGCATCGTGCCCTTCCGCGGCGAGTATCTGCGACTAGCGCCCGAACGCCGGGATCTGCTGCGTGGCCTGATCTACCCCGTGCCCGATCCACGCTTCCCCTTCCTCGGCGTGCACCTGACCCGGCGCCTCGACGGCTCGGTCGAGGCCGGCCCGAACGCGGTGCTGGCGCTCAAGCGCGAAGGCTACGACCGCGGCAGCTTCGATGCCCGCGACACCTGGAGCAGCCTCAGCTACCCGGGCTTCTGGAGGATGTCCCTGCGCTACTGGAAGATCGGCCTGGGCGAGATGGCCCGCTCCGGCAGCCGCACCCGTTTCGCCCGCGACCTGCGCCGCTTCGTTCCGGCGATCCGCGACTCCGACCTGATGCCCGGCGGCGCCGGCATCCGCGCCCAGGCCCTCGACCGCAAGGGCAACCTCGTCGACGACTTCGCGATCGCAACCAGCCCCCGGATGCTCCACGTCCTGAACGCTCCCTCCCCCGGCGCCACCGCGTCGCTCGCGATCGGCGACACGCTCGCCGACCGGGCGGCAGAGACGTTCGGGCTGTGACCTGAAACGCCAACAGCCGGCAGTTCCGACTCCTGGGAACGCGGGCGTCCCGCCCGCATCCGGCGCGCAGCGCCGGCTCGCTTGGCACTAGCCCATGAGTGGTACCAAAACCACCGAAACCAGGTTCCGTGTCTCCCCCGAGCAGGGAGTCACGGGCCTCCTCCTCGAGCCCGAGCAGCCCCGCTGCCTGCTCGTCTTCGCCCACGGCGCCGGCGCGGGCATGTGCCACGCCACGATGGAAACCTTCGCGCTCAGCGTGGCGCGCCTTGGAATCGCCACGCTCCGATTTCGGTTTCCTTATCGTGAAACGGGCCGCCGCCCCCCGGACCCGCGGCTCCTATTGCAGCGATCCGTTCGGGCGGCGGTGGCCCAGGCCAAAACCATGCGGCCCGACTTGCCGCGCCTTGCGGGCGGCCGGTCGATGGGAGGCCGCATGGCCTCAGGCGCCGATGCTATCGAAGCTCTCGACGTCGCCGGTTTCGTCTTCCACGCCTTTCCGCTCCACCCTCCGGGAAAGCCCGGAACCTCGCGCGCCGACCACCTTGAGCAGGTCGCCAAGCCGATGCTCTTCCTCAACGGCACCCGCGACCGGCTCGCCGATCCCGACCTGCTGGCCGGCGTCTGCGACCGGCTCGGCCCCCGCGCGACGCTCCACCGGGTCGAGGGCGGCGACCACAGCCTGCACGTGCTGAAACGGTCGGGACGCAAGCAGGAAGACGTCGACCGGGAGGTGGCGGAGGCGGTCAGTGGGTGGTGTGAGGATGTGCTGAGGCTCTAAATGGTCGTGGCTAGCGGCGGCGCTGTCTCAGCAAGCCGATTCGAGGACGAACCGCGCGCCTTCCAGGCGAAGCATCTGAAATGGCGTCATGCACTTGATTCCGAGACCGATGCACACGTCGGGGATCTTGACCTTGCGGATGGAGCCCGAAGGCACTTCGTGTGTCACCACCGCGTGACCACCTGCCCGAGCCTGAGCCACCAAGTAGTAGTCGGCCTTCTGCAGGAACGTGCTGACTGCCGCTGGTTCATAGCTCTGGCCGCTCGCCCAAGCGCTGACGTCCGCCATCGCCGGGAACACGGACGCGTCCGGGCGAAGAAAGAACCCCTCGCCGCGTTCCGAGGCCCAGTCGGACAGTTCATCGCCAAGTCCGAGCACCTCGTCTCCAACCTTCTCGACACTGAAGACCCGCCCAGCATCGTGCGCGACCAGAAGCCAGTTCCAGAAGCCCGGACAAAAGTCGAAGCCATAGTGGAGGTTCTGTGCCGCAATCATGACATTCGCGTCCAGGAGGTAACCCATCAGTAGCCAACCCCCAGCTTTCGGCCGAGTTCGTTGAAGGTCTCCATCTTCTTCAGGCCGAGCATCCCGAACGCCTCGGTAAACCCCGTCCGGCCCTCAAGCGTGCTCTCCACCAGTGCCCGGGCAAAGCGCTTGCTCACTCGTGCGCCCAACGTCAAGTAGAAGTTCCCGCCGCTACCTTTCGACAGGCCACGCAAACGAGCGAGCTCGTCGTCGTAGGCGGCCCAGAACTCTTCACGGGAGAGCGCTCCGGCATCGTGGATGCGCCTCAAGACGACCAGCGTGCTGACCTTGAAGCGACGGGCGAGGCGACTGACCTCGCCTTCAAGGTCCGCAAACACGTCGAGCTCTCTACGGAGAACCTCCAGCGGCACCAGGAGCTCCGCCGCTACACGATTACACCACCGCTCGGTCTCCTCGTCGGGCACCGCGCGAGCCCCGGCGTCGGACACCGCGGACTGCCCCAGCCAGATATGGGCGATCTCATGCGCCAAGGTGAACATCTGGGCAGCCTTGGTGTCCGCGCCGTTGACGAAGACAAGGGGCGCCAGCGGGTCAGCGAGCGCGAAGCCTCGAAACTCCTCGGGATCAAGCGGCCGGCGGTTGTTGCTGCCGACCACGCCGCTGACCATCACAAGAACACCTAGCGCGTCCGCCTGCTCGATAAATCGTCGCAGGGCGTCTGTCCAGGTGCCGAGCTGCTTCCGTTCCTCCAGATCGAGGCCGAGCGCCCGGCGAATGACGGCCGCCGTCCCGGCGACATCGTCACCGACGCGAGCGGACCCCACGAAGGGGGGCGCCGGCTCATGAACCGTCTGGGCGAAGTCCCGGTACCAGTTCTGACGCTGCTGACAGAGGTGGACCATGTCCAGTAGGTCGGGGCTAGGCCGACCTAGTTGAGCCTTGACTCCCGAGCGGAAGTCGGGAATCGGCACGGACTCGACCGGCGGCTCCGCCAGAAACAGGTAGCCGATCGGCGCATGCGTCGCCTTCGCGAAGCCCTCCAACTGCCTGAACGTGGGCTGCACTTCGCCACGCTCCCATGCCTCGATCTTCGGGAAGCGCCGCGCCAGATCCTCCCTCGATCGACCGGCCCGCTCACGGGCCCACCTCAGGAGATCAGGGTTCACAGGGACGCGGATCATGGGTGAAACCTCAGGCTCGCTCGGTGCCGGGGTTTCGGCGAGGACCACTTAAACGACTCGACCTCAGCTCCCCGAGATCACCTATCCAGCCCCATCCCCGCATGTGCCTCGCCTCTTCGAGCTTCAAGGGCTCCGAGGCCGATGCCTCTGGAGCCGGCTTGCCGGCATGGCGTTTCGCCTCCAGCCGTTCGTCGCCCTCGGTCTTGGCACTTCCATCGTTGTCCACGCCTAGCTTCGAGCTAGCCATGTGCCAACCCTATACAGACTCGCACATGCCTTCCCCATGGCAGCTCCTACGTCACGGGCCTACAGGGAGGCCTCGACCGCCGGTGATACCTTGCCGGCGTGGTCGGCACAGGCTTCCTCGGCACGAGGGCCGACGCCTTCGTGGACTCCGCGATCGTCTTCCTCGTCGCGGCGCCGTTCCTGATGGCGTACGCGATACGACTCGCAAGGCAACGCCGGTACCGCCAGCACCGCAACCTTCAGTTAACCCTGTTGCTGGCTGGGATCGTGTCCGTCCTGCTGCTCGAAGGCAGCATCCGCTTCGGCAGCGCCAGGGAGGCCTTCGCTCTGAGCTCGGTGACCGGCCCTTGGCGTGCCTGGCTCTTCTACGGGCATCTCGTCGTCGCCTTCGCGACAGCCATCGCCTGGTTCACGCTGGCGGTCCGGTCCTGGCGGCGCTTCACCCTCACGCTGCCAGGCGCCTTTAGCTCTCGGCACCGGCGCTGGGGGCTGCTCACGTTCATCGGCCTGTTCCTGACCTCCGCCAGCGGCACCGCTCTGTACGTCGTCAGTTTCGCGCTCTGAAGACGCGGCAAACGGACCCTGGAGAGGGCCCTGACGCAGGCCGGGAACGGAAGGCGCTGTTCGCCAGCGCCGGCGTTGGTGCGGCCCCGCCTATAATCGCGCCCCACTATGAGACCAACTCTTCGCCGGCTCATGCCGGCTCTTCTTCTCCCCTTCTTGGCCTGCTCCACCGACACCTTCGACCCCGGGCCAGTTGCGTACCCGGAGACCCGGCAGGTGGACCAGGTCGACGACTACTTCGGGGTCGAGGTCGCCGACCCGTACCGCTGGCTCGAGGACCTCGACGGCGAGGAGACCGCGGCCTGGGTGGCGGCGCAGAACGCCGTTGCCGAGCCGTTTCTGGCCGCGCTTCCGGGCCGGGCCGCGATCGAGGACCGGTTGCGGGAGATCTGGAACTACGAGCGCTGGAGCACGCCGAGCAAGCGCGGCGAGCGCTACTTCTACAACCACAACGACGGACTTCAGGACCAGAGCGTGGTCTACGTGGCCGACCAGGTGGACCAGGAAGGCGACGAGCCGCCCGGCCGCGTTCTGCTCGACCCCAACGGTTGGAGCGACGACGCGACGGTGGCGCTGGCCGGTTTCACGCCCAGCCGGGACGGCCGCTTCGTGGCCTATGCGCAGTCGGACGGCGGTTCGGACTGGCGGAAGTGGCTGGTGCATGACGTCGAGACCGGCGAGGACACCGGCGACCTGATCGACTTCACGAAGTTCACGTCGATTTCCTGGATGCCGGACAACTCGGGTTTCTTCTACAGCCGCTATCCGCCAAGCGAGGAGGACCCGACAGAGGGCGACGGCTCGAAGGCCGTGTCCGTGTACTTCCACGCCCTGGGCACGGACCAGAGCGAAGACCGGCTGGTGTTCAGCCAGCCCGAGCATCCGCGTCGCAACCCCTACGCCTCCGTCTCGGAGGACGGTGCCTACCTGCTGGTCAACCTCCAGGAGGGGTATCTCGAGAACGCGGTCCACTACCGCAAGATCGACGAGCCGGATCAGGCGATCCGTCCGCTGCTCGACCAATGGGACGCGCTCTACGGCTACATCGTGAACATCGGCCCCGTGTTCCTGTTCGACACGAACAAGGACGCGCCGCGCAACCGCATCGTCGCGGTGGATGTGGAGGAGGACGGTACGCCCGGCAATCCGACGCTCCATGAGGTCCTGCCTGAGTCCGAGGACACGCTCTTCTACACCTCGGCGGTCGGCGGCAGGCTGGTTCTGAACTACCTGCACGACGCTCGCACGGTGGTCCGCCTGGCCGAGCCGAACGGCATCCAGCCCGCGACTCCGGCCGGCGAGGTCGAGCTGCCCGGAATCGGCACCGCCGGAGGCTTCGGCGGCCGCTGGGAGGAGACCGAGACTTACTACTCCTACTCCAGCTTCGGCACCCCGTCGCAGATCCACCGCTACGACGTGGCGTCAGGCGAGAGTCAGTTGATCCGCAGGCCCGCGATCGACGCCGATCTCGACGGCTACGAGACAAGCCAGGTCTTCTACGAGAGCCGCGACGGCACCCGCATCCCGATGTTCATCACCCACCGCGCGGGCCTGGACAAGGACGGCGACAACCCGACCCTGCTCTACGGCTACGGCGGCTTCAACATCTCGCTGACGCCGGGCTTTTCCTCGTCGCGGCTGGCCTGGCTCGAGATGGGCGGCGTGCTGGCGATCCCGAACCTTCGCGGCGGCGGCGAGTACGGCCGCGAGTGGCACCTGGCGGGCACGAAGGAGAACAAGCAGAACGTCTTCGACGACTTCATCGCCGCAGCCGAGTGGCTGATCGCCGAGGGCTACACGAGCTCCGAACGCATCGCGATTCAGGGCGGCAGCAACGGCGGCCTCCTGGTCGGCGCGACCCTGAACCAGCGGCCCGACCTGTTCGGGGCGGCACTGCCGGCGGTCGGCGTCCTCGACATGCTGCGCTACCACCTGCCGAGCGCGAACGCCCGCAACTGGTCGACCGACTACGGCCTGTCGGAGAACGAAGAGGACTTCCGGGCTCAGTACGCCTACTCGCCGCTTCACACCGTGCAGGAGGGCGGCTGCTACCCGCCGACCCTGGTCACCACCGCTGATCACGACGACCGCGTCGTGCCCTGGCACAGCTTCAAGTACGCGGCCGCCATGCAGAAGGCGCAGGGCTGCGACGACCCGGTGCTGATCCGGGTCGAGACTCGGGCCGGCCACGGCGCCGGCAAGCCGACCTGGATGCAGATCGAGGATGTCGCCGACCAGTGGGCGTTCGCGGCCTGGGCGCTGGGTCTCGAACCGAGCTTCTGAGCTCCTCCCCAGTGACCACGCCCTATCGGCACACGATCCGCGTCCGCTACGGCGAAGTCGACAAGCAGGGCGTGGTCTTCAACGCCCACTACCTGGCGTACATGGACGACGCGATGGAGAACTGGCTGCTGCCGATCCGGGAGCTCCGGGCCAACCTGGGTTGGGACATGATGCTCCGCCGCACGACGATCGACTTCCTTGGCTCGGTCACCGACGGCGACCTGCTCGACATCGACCTCGCCATCCGCCACTGGGGCCGGACTTCCTGGACGCTCGGCTACCGCGGCACCCACGGGGGACGGCTTGTCTTCACCGGCGAAGTCGTCTACGTCAGCGTGCAGGTGCCCGGCTACACGAAGCGGGAAACGCCGGAGGAAATCCGGGCCTACATGGGGCCGGAGACCGACCTGGACGAGGTCCCAGTCTAAGCGCCGATTCCGGTTCGATCCGTGCGTCTCGCTTGAACCTCGATCTCCCGCCCCTCCCCCGGTCGTTCTACGCCCGCACCGCGCTCGACGTCGCGCCGGAGCTGCTCAACAAGGTCCTGATCCGCGGCCGCCGCGCCGCCCGGATCGTCGAGGTCGAGGCCTACGAAGGGGCTGACGACCCCTCCAGTCACGGCCATCGCGGCATGACGAACCGCAACCGGACGATGTTCGGGCCGCCGGGCCATCTCTACGTGTACTTCACCTACGGCATGCACCACTGCGCCAACGTCGTCTGCGGCGAGGAAGGCGTGTGTTCGGCCGTCCTGCTGCGTGCCGTCGCACCGTTAGCCGGCCAAGACATCATGCGTCGCGCCCGCAACGCGGCCAGCAGACGCCGCTCCACCAAGCCGTTTCGGTCCGTCGACCTATGCTCCGGCCCCGCCCGCCTGTGCCAGGCCTTCGGTCTCGACCGCCGCCACGACGGCGCCGACCTGGTTACGGCATCGACCACCGCCAGTGGCCTGCCCGTCTTCATCGTCGACGACGGCACACCGCCGCCGCGCCAACCCGGCCGCAGCGGCCGCATCGGCGTTTCCCGGGCGCCAAACCGGCCTTGGCGCTTCTACGTCGCCGGGGACCCGAACGTGTCTTAGCCTGTTTCGTCCCGCTCGCTCACTGCACGCAGGCGCGCAACCAAGCTGGACGTGTCCCACCGCAGGCCGCCGAGCGCCGTGACCTCGCTGTAGAACTGGTCGACCAGGGCCGCTAGCGGCAGGTTGGCGCCGTTCTGGCGGGCCTCGTCCAGGGCGATCCCGAGGTCCTTGCGCATCCACTGGACCGCAAAGCCGTAGTCGAACTTGCCCTGAACCATCGTCTCGGCGCGGTTCTCCATCTGCCAGGACCCGGCGGCGCCAGTCGAGATCGCGCCGACCACCGCCAACGGGTCGAGGCCGGCCTGCTCGGCGAAGTGGATGCCCTCGGAGAGGCCCTGCACGATGCCGGCGATGCAGAGCTGGTTGACCATCTTCGTCAACTGGCCGCTGCCGGCGGGGCCGAGCAGGGTCACCGCCCGGCTGTAGCAGTCGATCACGGCGTGCACCCGCTTGAAGACGTCCGGCTCGCCGCCGCACATCACGGTCAAAACGCCGTTCTCGGCGCCCGCCTGGCCGCCCGAGATAGGGGCGTCGAGGAAGCCGCAGCCCTTCTTCGAGCAGGCATCGGCGAGTTCCCGCGCAAGCCGCGCCGACGCCGTCGTGTGATCGACGAGGACGCTGCCCTCGGCCATCCCCTCGAGCGCGCCACCGGACGCCAGGGTTACCGCCCGCACGTCGTCGTCGTTGCCGACGCAACAGAACACGAGTTCCGCGCCCGCAGCGGCCTCGGCCGGCGTCGTAGCGGACTTGCCGCCGTGCTCTTCCACCCACTGCGCCGCCTTCGAGGCGGTGCGATTGAACACGGTCACCCGATGGCCGGCGGCCGCCAGGTGGCCCGCCATGGGGTAGCCCATCACTCCGAGTCCGATGAACGCAACATCTGCCATGCAGGGCACCTCCAAGCGGCGAATCGCGCCGCAAATCCGATGAACGAGCAGCGATCCTAGCGCCGGAAAGGAAAAGGGCGGGCGCGCGACGGACCGGCGGTCGAGTTCCAACTGGCCGACAACGGTTGGATCCGGGTTCTCGAGGTTCGCCTCGGTTTCGAGACGCTCCGTGATGTCGCGCATCTCGCGCATCAGCGGCCGGAGGGTCGCGTCGTGCTGCTCGCGCAGCCGGAGCCACTCCGACTTCTGGTCCTCGGTCAGTTGGAGCACCCGGGCCATGCGCTCGCCGTCACGCTCCGCAGAGTTGGCGCGCGCGCCGCGCTTGGACTGGCGACCCTCGCCCTCCTCGGCCGCCGCGAACGCAGCCGTGCCCACAAGCAGCAGACCGGGGAGCAGAGTGCGGGCAACCAGGATGGAGCGGTTCAGTAGTGATGTCTTCATTTCAAGCACCTCCTAAGGGGGTTGGGAATCAAACGTGAAGAGACAGTACGGGCTCAGTCCGAGGCCAGTCATCAAGCCGGTGCAAGATGTTTGTAACGCTTGTAAAGCCCTACACCGACACGGTTTCGGCAGCGCTACCTACGGCTACACTGCCGCTCATGGCTGTCCGGCGCATTCCCGGACTGGAGCCGGGTTCGAGCAACCGCTGGACGCTGATCGTCGCCGCGGTCGCCTCCCTGCTGCTGGTGACGCTCGCCGTCCTCCAGTACCACTGGACCGGTGAACTCAGCGCCGCCGCCAACGAGCGCATGCGCGCGAACCTGGAGGAATCGAGCCGCCTGCTTGCCAGTGACATCGACGCACCCCTGGCTCAGCTCTACACCGGTTTCCTGCGCGCCGCGACTCTGACCGATCCGCGACGGCGCCGGGCTGGCGCGTCCCAGCAGTTCGAGGAGTTGCTGTCGCGGGTCGTCGAGGACTGGCGCGAGAACGCCGCCTTTCCAGACCTTCTCGACGAGACCTGGATCGTGCTGAGCGATCGCCGCGAAGGGGCGCGCGAAGTCCTCATGCTCGACGAGGAGAGCAGCCAACTACAGCCCAGTTCGGGGCCCGACCACCTGGAGGAGCTGGTTCGCGCGTTGCGGCCACCGGGTCGCCAGACGCCGGCGCAGCGTACCGACCGGCTCGTGCTGCCGATCCCAACCCGGAGCCGCGGCGGCCGCCCCGGCCCACCGACCAGCCTGATCGTGGCCAGCCTCGATGTCTCGGTGCTCGAACAGGAGCTGCTTCCGGCGCTGATCGAACGGCATTTCGGCGCCCCGTCGCCAGGCGGCGAACCCCCGTATCTGGTGTCGGTGTCCGACCTGTCCGGTCCAACGCCGCGGCAGGTCTACCCACAACCCCCCGACGCTCCAGAGCACGGGTCCGCGGATCCATCGCAGGCAGCGGACATCGAGTTCTCGGCTCTGCGGATGCGGCCGCTTTCAGGACGCCCGGGCGGGCGCGGAGCGCCGGGCGGCCCCACCGTCGACCGCAACGACCCGCGTCTCTTCCCGCGCAGCGAACGAGGCCGCCGCGGCGGCGTCACTGAGCCGGACCGGACCGCCGGAGCCTGGCAGGTGCGGATCACGCACCGCAGTGGATCCCTCGAAGCCGCTACCAGCGCTGCACGCCGACGCAACCTCTACATCAGTTCAGGCGTCCTGACTCTGATTGCCATGGGCTTCGGCCTGGTCCTGGTTTCGGCCCGCCGCGCCCGGGCACTGGCCGCGCAGCAGGTCGACTTCGTGGCCGGGGTTTCGCACGAGCTGAACACGCCATTGCAGGCGATCCGGTCGGCCGGCGAGAACCTGCGCGCTGGTCTGATCCGGGAGCCTGCCGACGTTCGCGGATACGGCGATCTGATCGAACGCGAGGGTCGGCGGCTGACGCGGCTCGTCGAGCAGGTTCTTCAGTTCGCCGGCATCGGCCGCCGCTCCGCGCGCGTGCAGACAGAGCTCGGATGTCCCCGCGGCCCGCCGGTCGGTGGCACGCCGCTCCGCGCGCGTGCAGACAGAGCAGCTCGACCCCGGCGAACTCATCCGCTCCGTCATCACCGAGTCGAACTGGTTTCTTGAGGAGCACCGGGTCGAGCTCGGGGTCTCCGACCTCGACAATCTGCCCGCGATTCAGGGCGACGGCGACGCCCTCAACCTGGCCCTTGCCAACATCCTCCACAACGCGGCCAAGTACGGAGCGGACGAGGACGGCATGGTCCGCGTGCAAGTCAAGGCCGCCTTCGACGTGGATCGGCAACGGGTGACGGTCTCGATCACCGACCGCGGCCCCGGCATTCCGGCCGCGGAGCACCAACGCATCTTCGAACCCTTCGTCCGCGGCCGCCGCGCGGCCGAGGGGACCGTCCCCGGCTCCGGCCTGGGCCTGAGCCTCGCGCGCAGCACCATCGAAGAGCACGGCGGCTCGATCGCCGTCGACAGCGAGCCCGGCCGCACGACGTTCCGCGTCTCGCTGCCGGCGAACCACCCATGAGCACCCGGCGCCTGCTTCTCGTCGAAGACGAACCCAGCCTGGCCCGCACCCTGAGCGACCGGCTGACCGCAGAGGGCTACGAGGTGGAGAACGCGTCCGACGGCCCGTCGGGCGAACGGATGGCGACCGACGGCGGTTTCGACCTCGTCCTGCTCGACGTGAACCTGCCGGGCAAGAACGGCTTCGACGTTTGCCGCGACCTGCGCCGCAACGGAGTGACGACGCCGATTCTCATGCTCACCGCCCGCAACGAACTCGTCGACCGCGTCCTCGGCCTCAAGCTGGGCGCCGACGACTACCTGGCCAAGCCGTTCGAGACCCTGGAACTGCTGGCTCGGATCGAGGCGCTGCTTCGCCGGGCACCGGCACAGTCCCCGGCCGAGGCCAAAGGCAGCTACCGCTTCGGCGACGTTCGAGTGGACTTCGGCCGCGCCCAGGTGTGGCGCGTCGGCGACGACGGCGCCGAGTCCGAGGTCGTCTGTTCGGCGCTCGAGTACCGGCTGCTCAAGTTCCTGATCGAGCACCGCGGTGAGGTCCACGACCGCGACCGCCTGCTCGACGAGGTCTGGGGCTACGACGCCACACCCACCACCCGGACGGTAGACGTTCACGTGTCGTCGTTGCGACAGAAGATCGAGCCGAACCCGGGCAAACCCAAGTTCCTCGTCACGGTGCATGGGTTGGGGTACCGGTTTGACGGGTGAGGCTGCCGGCGCCCGCGATCCGATAGCCTTCGCTGCTTCGCAGCAAACGCCTCGGCTCCTGCCGCCATGCCCGACGACGCCAACACCTCCAAGCCTCTCGACTTCATCCGCGAGCAGGTGCGCGCCGATGTCGCCGCGGGCAAGCACGGCGGCAGCGTCGTCACCCGCTTCCCGCCGGAACCGAACGGCTACCTCCACATCGGCCACGCGAAGGCGATCTGCCTCGACTTCGGGGTCGCCGAGGAGCACGGCGGTCACTGCAACCTGCGCTTCGACGACACGAACCCGACCGCGGAGGACACAGAGTACGTCGAAGCGATCGAACGCGACGTACGCTGGCTCGGTTTCGATTGGGGCGCTGAGGCTCTCTACGCCTCCGACTACTTCGATCAGCTCTACGACTGGGCGCTCGAGCTGATCCGCAAGGGCAAGGCCTACGTCTGCAGCTTGAGCCCGGACGAAGCGCGGGCCTACCGTGGACGCTGGAACGAGCCGGGGCGCAACAGTCCGTACCGCGACCGGGCCGCAGAGGAGAACCTCGACCTCTTCGAGCGCATGAAGAACGGCGAGTTCGCCAACGGCGAGCACACGCTGCGCGCGAAGATCGACATGTCCTCGTCGAACATGAACCTCCGCGACCCGGTGCTCTACCGCATCCTCCATGCGGACCACCATCGCACGGGGTCGACGTGGTGCATCTACCCGACCTACGACTGGGCTCACGGCCAGTCCGACGCGATCGAGGGCATCACCCACTCTCTGTGCACGCTCGAATTCGAGGACCACCGGCCGCTCTACGACTGGTTCATCGAGCAGATCGACGGCATCCACCGGCCGCAGCAGATCGAGTTCGCGCGCCTGAACCTGACCTACACCTTGACCTCCAAGCGCAAGCTGAAGCGCTTGATGGACAAGCGTCTGGTCGACGGCTGGGACGACCCGCGCATGCCCACGCTGACCGCGCTCCGCCGCCGCGGCTGTCCGCCGGAAGCGCTCCGCGAGCTCTGCGCTCGCATCGGCCTGACGAAGAACGACTCGGTCGTCGACCTGAGTCAACTGGAGTTCGCGATCCGCAGCCAACTGAACCGGACCGCGCCGCGGGTCATGGCCGTCCTGCGGCCGCTCAGGGTCGTGATCGAGAACTACCCCGACGATCTCGTGGAGGAGCTCGACGCGATCAACAACCCGGAGGACGCCTCCGCCGGGACGCGCAAGGTGCCCTTCTCCAGGGTTTTCTACATCGAGCGGGACGACTTTCGCCGCGACCCGCCGAGGAAGTTCTTCCGTCTGGCGCCGGGGCGCGAAGTGCGGCTCCGCTACGCCTACTTCGTCACCTGCACCGACGTGATCGAGGACGAGGCAGGCAACGTCACGGAGATCCGCTGCACCTACGATCCGGCAACCCGCGGCGGCGACGCTCCCGACGGCCGCCGGGTCAAGGCGACCCTGCACTGGGTCTCGGCGGCGCACGCGATTGCGGCCGAAGTCCGGCTCTACGACCGCTTGTTCACCCATCCGAACCCGGCGGGGGCGCCCGGCGAGATCGAGGATCACCTGAATCCCGACTCACTCGAGGTTCTCAAGGACTGCAAGCTCGAACCGAGCCTTGCCGGCGCCGAGCCCGGCGACCGCGTCCAGTTCGAGCGGCTCGGCTACTTCTGCGTCGATCTGGACAGCAAAGCCGGGGCGCCGGTGTTCAACCGTACGGTGACGCTGCGGGATACGTGGGCGAAGATCGAGCGGGCGCAGAAGGCGGCGGGGAACTGACCGGGGGTCGTGGCGCCCCTTCGTGCGCCGGCGACGCCCGGTCCGTCCTACAATCAGGAAGGAATGGCCGTCCATCGATCCTCCGAACAGAGCCGCGCGATCGCGCGACTGCTGAGCCAGTACGACAACATCCTGGACACCGTGCTTGAGGCCTGCAAAACGCACTACGGGAGCCGACTGGCCGCCCTCGCCGTCTACGGATCAGTCGGCCGCGCCACGCCCAGGGCCAACTCCGACATAGACCTCCTCCTCGTGGCGAACGATCTGCCGGATGGCCGGATCGCTCGGGTCGAGGAGTTCCGCGCCATGGCGGACCGGCTCCAGCCGTTGTTCGACATGGCCGCCGACCTTGGAATCCACACCCGTCTGGCGCCGATCTTCAAGACGCCCCGGGAACTGCGCCGCGGAACCCTGCTCCTGCTCGACATGACCGAGGACGCGCGCATCCTCCACGACCCCGACCGCTGTCTGGCCGACACGCTCGATCGCCTGCGCGACCGCCTCCGCGAACTGGGCTCCAAGCGGGTCTGGAAGGGCGACGAGTGGTACTGGGACCTGAAGCCCGACTACAAGCCCGGCGATGTCTTCGACCTGTTCCCGGAATGACGACGAACGGCGCTCTGGCGAGAAGCTACCTGGCCAAGGCGAGAGTGCGGCTCCGGGCTCTGGCCGTGTTCGTGGCCGAAGAGGCGCACTCCCACCGAGCGCTACACGGAAGGCGACGCGAGGCGCGCATTCGACGACGCCTCCTGGGTCGTCTCAGTCGCTGCTCGGGCGATCCCTGCGGAATAGGCGCCGTCAGGCATTTTCGCTCACTCCAGCACCGCAACGAGAGCAGCAGTAGGGCGCCAGCCAGACTGGCTCCACAGCAGTACACGTTCGATTGCGATCCGGTCCGTTCTCATGGCGAGCAACAACTACTGTAGAAGCCTTGCTCCGCCACCCCAACTCTCACGGAGAGAGTCAAGCGGCTAATCCCTTTCTACCCGGAAGACTCTGGCAACCCCTCGAACCGCTTCTGCAGCTTCTTCATCCGCTTGCCGGAGATGCCGCCGAGCGCCTCGATGGCTCGGCGGATGCGCGCCCGCACGAGATCAGGGCCCAGGACCGCCATCGACTGGAACAGCGGCAACGAGGACGTCTCGCCGGACATGGCGACGTAGAAGGGCCGGGTCAGGTCGCGGAGGCTGAGCCCCAGCGCCTCGGACAGCCGCCGGAAGTGCCCCTGGATGACCTCGGCGGTGAAGGTCTGCTCGCGTTCGAGCGTCCACAACATGAACTGCAGCGCTTCGGCGACCTGGACCTCTTCGAGGCCCTTGACGGCCAGCTTCTCCCGCTCGAGCGCCGGCGCGTCGACGAACAGGAAGTTCGTGAGCCGGCCCCAGTCGCCGAGCGTCTCGAGCCGGGGCTGCGCCAGGGCGGCGATTCTGGCAAGCCGCTCCTCCCCCATCGACCACTCGCGCACAAGGGCAGCCAAACCGGCCGCGTCGTAGTCCTCGCGCAGGTAGCGGGCGTTCAGCCAGCGCAGTTTGTCGAGGTCGAAGACGGGACCGCCGAGTGAGATGTCCTCCAGGGCGAAGCCATCCGCGAGCTGCTCGAAGCTGAACTTCTCCTCGCCTTCCGACCGGCTCGACACCATCAGGCCAAGGAAGTTGAGCAGCGCCTGGGGCAGGAAGCCGGCGTCCCGGAACCAGGTGATCGAGGTCGGGTTGCGCCGCTTGGACAGCTTGGAGCGGTTCGCGTCGTTGTTGCGGAGCAGCGGCAGGTGGCAGAACGTCGGCGGCTCGTAGCCCAACGCCTCGTAGAGCCGCAGGTGCTTCGGCAGCGAGTTGATCCACTCCTCGCCGCGGATCACGTGGCTGATCGCCATTGCGTGATCGTCGACCACGCATGCCAAGTGGTAGGTCGGGTAGCCGTCGGCCTTGAGGATCACCTGGTCGTCGATCAGTTCCCACTCGCGCCGGATCTCGCCGCGCAGCAGGTCCTGCATCACGCATTCGCCCTCGGTCGGCATCCCGACCCGCACGACGTGCTCTTCACCGGCGGCGCCTCTCCGCTTCGCTTCTTCCCGCGAGAGGTTCCGGCAGCGCCGGTCGTAGCCGGGGAAGCGCTGCTGAGCGCGGTTCTCGCGCCGCATCTCGTCCAGCCGTTCGCGGGTGCAGAAGCAACGGTAGGCGCTGCCTTCGGCCAGGAGCCGGTCGACCTCGCCGCGGTAGAGATCCAACCGTTCGCTCTGGCGGTACGGGCCCTCGTCCCAATCCAGACCCAGCCAGCGCAGGGCCTCGAGGATCGCGGCCTCCGACGCGCGGCTCGAGCGCGCGCGGTCCGTATCCTCGATCCGCAGCACGAAGGCGCCGCCACGGCTGCGCGCGAAGGCCAGGTTGACCAGCGCCTGGTAGGCGGTGCCGACGTGCGGGTCGCCGGTCGGCGACGGCGCCACGCGCACCCGCACCGGAGCGCCGGCCCCGAGTCCCGAATCACTCATCCACGCACCTTCCCCCGGTAGTCCTCGAGCCGCCGCCGGAGCGGTCCAAGCTCCGCCTCGCTGGTTCCGGCCCGCTCCAGTGTTTCGATCACCTGCTCGATCCGCCGTCCCGCGTCATCGTAGAGACCGGCGCCGCCCAGGGCGTCCGCCACTTCCAGTTGAAGCTGGACCATCAGATCACGCAGGTGGGGGTCTGAGGCGCCGGCGGCGGCGGCCCGGTCCAGCCCTTCGAGCGCGCGACCGACATCGTTGGCTCTCATCGCCAGCATCGTGGTCACGAGCAGCATGTGGACGTCGGCGGGATCGTCCGCCAGCACCCGCTCCGCCTCGACCGCCGCCTGCTCGAAGCTCCCGAGCTTGAACAGGGCGCCTGCCAGGACCGCGCGGCCACCGGCGAGGTCGGCGTCGATCTCGAGCGCGCGGCGCGCCGACGCGGCCGCTTCCCGGGGCCGGTTCATCCGGTCGTAGACGCCGGCGGCGGCGAAGTGGGCCTGGGCGTTGCCGGGCTCCAACTCGATCAGCCGGAGGAGTTCCGCAAGCGAAGCCTGCAACTGGCCCGTCTCCCGGTAGGTCTTGCTGCGACGAAGGAAGCTCTCCGAGTCCACAGCCCGAACGTCGACTTCGGCCCGGCGCGGGTCCCGGTGGTGGATCATCGGCGGCAGCCCGCGCGCCGCCTGCGCCAGACGCCGTGCGCCGTCCCGATCGCCTGCCCGGTGACGGGCGCGCGACAACGTGGCCACGATCGCCTGGGTTTCGGGGCTCAGCTCGTAGGCGCGTTCCAGATGCCGCAGGGCCTGGTCGACTTCGGAACGTGCGAGGGCGAGCCGGCCGAGCCCAAGGTGCGCCACCGCGTTGTCCGGTTCGAGGCGCACCGCCTCGCGGTAGTGGGTGTCGGCCTCGGCGGCGAGGCCGACCTTCTCCAGGGCGGCGGCGAGCCGGACGCGTGCGGGTGCGTATGCCGGATCGATCTCGACGGCCCGCCGGTAGAGGCGCACGGCGGCAGCCGGATCGTGGGCATCGGCGAGGACCGCTCGCAGGTAGACCCAGCGGAAGTCGGCGGGCGCCAGGCGGGACGCCTCGGTGTAGACGAGCTCAGCGTCCTCGTCGAACTGGTGGGCCTGGAGGACCATGCCGAGACGGCCCCAGGCCGCGGCGGACTCGGGTTGGCGGCCGGCGGCTCGAAGTTCGGCCTCGATCGCGGCGCGGACGCGGGGTTCGACGGCGGAGAGGTCGGGGGTGGGGAGTTGGGCGGCGTGTGTGGCGGTAGCGAAGAGGAGTGTCGCTACGGCGGTACTGAACAACCGGATGCGGGCGAGACGCCCGCGTTCCCAGGGCAGAGTGCGGGCGAGACGCCCGCGTTCCCAGGTATGGACAGCGGGGATCACCGCCCCTCTCCGCGTACGAGGACGACTTCGCTGCCGCTCCCGGCGCCGTCGAACTCCTCGACCCGGCCGCCGGGCCAGGTCACTTCGAAGCGCTCGACACCGGTGGCATCGCCGAGGCCGATGTGAACAGGCGCTTCGCCGCCGGTCAGGTAACCGCCCAGCGGCAAGACGCGGCGCCGAACCGGCCGGCCAGAGGTCCAGGCGACGACGGAGGCGCCGAGGGCCGTGCGCCGCAACTCGGGATCGACCACTCGCAGACGCACCCAGCCGGCCGGGCCTGCGGTCGACTCGTTGCGGTAGATGCGCGCCGGTCCCTCCAGGTTACTGACCAGGAGGTCGAGGTCGCCGTCGCCCTCCAGGTCGAAGGGCACCAAAGCCCGGCTGACGTCGAGCGCCGCGCCGAAGTCGCCCGAGCCGGCGCTGACGTCGACGAAGGCGCCCGCGCCGTCCCCCAGCATCAGCAGGTTCGGTTCCGCGTAGCCGCGCCAGAACCAGTCGTCACGCTTCGAGAGCGCAGCCGGCCGCCGCTTCACCGCGCCGTTGACCACGGCGAGGTCGAGGTCGCCGTCGTTGTCGGCGTCGAAGAACGCGGCGCCGAAGCCCGTGTACGGCGTACTCGGCGCGGCCAGACCCGCCTCGGCCGCTCGGTCGTCGAAACCGTCGGAGGCGCCCGGCGCGCCGCCGAGGTTCACGTACAGAGTGTTCGTCTCCTCGATCAGGTGGCTCAGGAACAGGTCGAGGTCCAGGTCGCCGTCGATGTCACCCAGTGCTATGCCCATGCCCGCCTCGCCGACCCCGAACCGATTGTAGGCCGCTCCGAGCAGCACCGCGTCGTCCTCTAAGGTGCCGTCGCCCCGGTTGATCCAGAGCTGGTTCGGTTCGGCATCGTTCGCGACGTAGACGTCGGGCCGGCCGTCGTCATCGAAGTCGGCGGCCGCTACGCCCAGGCCGGCGTCCGCGATCAGCGACACACCCGCATTCCTGCTGCGGTCGCCGAAGCGCCGCCCCCCCTCGTTGACGTAGAACACATCCGCCTCGCCCTCGAACTGCTGCGGGCCGCAGTAGTCGACCCGCCCGCCCTGCACCTGGCACTCGCGGGCCTCGTTCCACCGGACGTAACGGGCCACGTACAGGTCGAGCCAGCCGTCGAGGTCGGCGTCGAAGAACACCGCGGATGTCGACCATGCGGGCGTCGCCAGACCGAGCGCAGCCGTCGCGTCGACGAAGCGGCCGCCGCCCTCGTTTCGGTAGAGAACATCGGCGCCGAAGTTGGTCACGTAGAGGTCAAGGTCGCCGTCGTTGTCGATGTCACCGACCGCGGCACCCATGCCGTAGCCGGGGTTGTCGAGCCCGGATTCGTCCGTAGCATCGACGAAGCGGCCACGCGGACGCTGAAGGTACAGCCGATTGCGCCCGGCCTCGCCGGCGACCGCGCTGCCGGCGTTCGGAAAGTAGAGGTCGAGCAAACCGTCGCCGTCGGCATCGAACGCCGCGACGCCGCCACCCATGATCGCCGGCATCGGGTACGACCCCGCCGAACCCGTGGCGTGGACGAAGTCGAGTCCGGTCTCGGCGGTCACGTCGACGAAGCGGATGCCGGCCGGCGTCGCCGCATCCTGCGGCGTGGATGGAGTCTCGCGTGTGACGGAGACCGGATCCTCCTTCGCCTGGGTGCAGCTCCAGACCGCCAACAGGCTGGCGCCGAGGACGAGAGGCCCTTTCCACGCAGCCGTGGAGATCATCAGTTGACCCCGACGGCCGTCTCGGCGCCCAGCCGGCGGCGCCGGCGGGCGTAGCGCTGGATCATCCCGAGCATCGTGGCTTCGTCGTGGATGCCGCACAGCGGGAAAGCGTCGAACATCAGCGTCGGCGCACCCTCGACGCCGGCCGCCACCGCGCTGTGCGTGGCGGCTGCCAGACGGCGGCCGGCGGCAAGGTCGTCGATCGAGGCGACGCCGTGCCTGCCGAAGTGGCCGCGGCGCTCGAAGTCGTGAAAGAGGTGCTCGACAGCGTCGGCCGGCCGGCTTGGCGTGACGGCGACGCGGTCGGATGCGGGCGGGACGCCCGCGTTCCCAGGGGCGGGCGGGACGCCCGCGGTCCCAGGGGCCGCGTCGACCTGCTCGTAGAACGCCGCGAACGCGGCCTGCCGCCACTCCCGCTCGACTGCCGGGTCGAGACCGCGGTCAATCGCGGCGTCAAGGGTCACCGCGACCTCGCCGGCCAGACGCGAGTCCGGCCAGCGAGCGGGCGGGTCGAGCTCGACATGAAGCGCCACCGAGACCTCGATCAGACTGCGCCGCCGCTCGGGATCGAGCAGCCGCCCGCGCTGGAAGCGGCCGATCCCGGTCAGATCGATCGCCTTCCAGCGCAGCTCGATCCGTTCCTCCGCAAGCTCCCCGTCGATCCGCGCCAGCACCCGGTGAGCGACGTAGCTCAGGCTGGAAGCGAAGTCGTAGTAGACGAACACTTCGAGCGGCGCGTCTCCAGCGCACGGCCGTCCCTCGCCGCTCAACTCCCGTAGCCCTCCGGGTTCTCGCTCTGCCAGCGCCAGGCATCGGCGCAGATGTCGTCGAGACCGCGCTCGGCCTTCCAGCCCAAGTCGCGCTCGGCGAGCGCGGGATCGGCCCAAACCGCCGTCGCGTCACCCGGCCGCCGTGACTCCAGAACACACGGCACGTCGCGGCCGCTGGCCCGGCGGACGGCTTCGATCACCTCGAACACCGTGGCGCCGCGACCGGCGCCCAGGTTGTACTCGGCGCAGCCGGCAACCGAGGGCAGATGGTCCAGCGCCCGCAGATGCCCGGTCGCGACATCGATGACATGGAGATAGTCGCGGATCGCCGTGCCGTCCCGGGTCGGATAGTCCGTTCCGTAGACGCGAAGCTGCGGCAGCCTGCCGACGGCGACCTGCATCGCGCTGGGCAGCAGGTTCTCGAGGACGCCCCGCGGATCCTCACCGATGCGGCCGCTCGGATGGGCCCCCGCGGGATTGAAGTAGCGCAGCGACAGGATGTGCCAGCCGCTCTCCGAGGCCGCGAGATCGCGCAGCATCTGCTCGACGCAGAGCTTGGTCTGACCGTACGGGTTCGACGCCGCGAGCGGCGCCTGCTCGGACAGCGGGCACGCCTCGGGCGCCGGGTCGCCGTAGACCGTCGCCGACGAAGAGAACACGAGCCGGCGCACGTCGTGCCGCCGCATCGCCCGCAACAGGCTGAGCGTGCCGCCCACATTCGTGCGGTAGTAGCCGAGTGGATCCGCGCAGGACTCCCCGACCGCCTTCTTCGCCGCGAAGTGGATCACCGCCGAGCAGCCGCCATCGCCGAGAGCCTTCTCCAGCGCAGCGTCGTCCAGCACGTCCCCTTCGACGAACCGCAGCCCGCGGCCGGCCAGTTCCTCCACCCGCCGCAGCGCCTCCGGCGAACTGTTGGACAGATCGTCGATGACCGTCACGTCCCAGCCGGACGCCAGCAACTCGACACAGGTGTGGCTGCCGATGAAACCGGCCCCGCCGGTTACCAGAACGCGCTCCGCCATGAGCCGGAGTCTATTGGCGAGCGCCCGAAGAACTCATCGCCAGCGGTAAGGTACTGGACAACTTCTACGTACCGGCCCGGTATCCGAACGGACATCCCGAAGGGGCGCCGTTCGAGCACTACGGTCCGATCCAGAGCGAACTGGGGCTGACCCATGCCCGTCACATCCTCGACTTCGTCGATCAAGCGCTGGCCGAACGCTGAGGTTGTCCTCAGCGCCCTGGAAGACTGGGGCAAAGCGGCGGCCGAGCGTCGAGACGATCTCGTCGCCCTCGGCTACTTCGGCTCCTACGCCCGTGGCGACGCGGGCTTCGCCAGCGACCTGGATCTGATCGCGATCGTCCTGCGGGACGATCGGCCCGCGATGGACAGAGCCGGTGACTGGTCGACGGAGAAGCTACCGATTCCAACCGATCTGCTTGTGTACACCGCCGACGAGTGGGCGCGGCTGCAAGCCGAGGATGGCCGGTTCGCGCGGACCCTGCGAACCGAAGCGCGGTGGCTGGTAAAGCGCTGGGCGTAGCGGTAGCTGGTCCCGATCCCGAGACGATTCACCGATCCCCGGGCACCGGCACGGCCAGCGACACGTCCAGGTCGCCGCCGCTCAGGTCGATGTCCGACGAACCGACCAGGGTTTCGGCAGACACGTCGAATCCCGGGGGACGAATCTCCAACCGGTACGGCGCCGCGAAGAGCCCAGAACATCGATCTCGGGCCTGGGGTGCAGCACAAGCTCAAGCGGGCCGGTCGACACCTCCGCCACGGACCGCTCAAGACGCTCATAGCCCGAGGCGCGCGCGGTGAGAACGCCCGCGCCCGCCGGGAAACCGCCCAGGACGAAGTCGCCGTTCTCATCGGACTCGGCATGTGCGTCACCATCTCGCACCGTCTGATCGAAACGGAGCTGCACGCCTTCGATTCCCTCACCCGTCACTTCGTCAACGACGCGGCCGTTCTCATCGGTCGCCACGTCGGCAATCACGGCGCTGCCCGCGCCCATCCGGAAACGAGCGGCGGTACCGAAGTCGACCGTGGCGCCCGCTACCGGGGCGCCGTCCTCGTCGATCACCCGGCCCCGCAGCACGAGCTCAGGCTCGAGGACCAGATCACCGAGATCCTGATCGCCTCGCGCGCCCGGGAGCGGGTCGGGGAGCCTCCGCCACGTCGTGCCATGGCCCGGCGCCGCCGCCAGAAGCCGAACGTGCTCCTTGTTGACCGGGTCGAGACGGAACATCCCGTCATCTCCCGTACCCAGCACTCTCAGCACCATCGGGTCCCTGAGGTCCCACAGGCCCACGTCTCCGACAAAACTACTGACGGCAGGCGCCAGGCCAAGCCCCACAGTTCCCCGAACGGCACCGCCGCCGGCAGCAGACACGAGCCGGCCAACGATCGCCGGCGTGGTCGCCATCTCCACCACAATCCGCTCCGGCGCCGCCCCGCTCAACACATCGTCCAGTTCCGTGAACGTTTCCCGGTAGCCCGGGGCTCTGGCCACAAGTCGGCTGCGACTCAGCAGCTCGGCATACTCGACGAGAAAGCGCCCGGCGTCATCGGAGACTCCGAACGACGTGACGCCGGACCCGGTGACCGAGACCTCGGCGCCTCCCACGGGGGCGCCCACAAGGTCCGTCGTCACACCTTCCAGCCGACGCAGCGGCTCGAGCGAGAGGGCCACAGGCCGCCCCGACCAGGTGACCGTGAGCGGAGCGAAGCGTCCTGCCAGGACGGTCGTTCTGGCCACACCGGGCGCGGCGCCGACCTGAAACCGCACACTCTGCGGCCTCCCGCGATCAACAGCGAGGAGTGCATCCGACGAAGTCCAGTGCGCCGCCAGGACAGGCGGAGGACCGCCGTCAACGCCTTCCATGTGGACCCGCGCCGGCGTCGGCGCGCGGGCGGTGAGTTCGGCAACTCCGTCCCCCAGTTCGACGGCATCCATGCTGCCGTCCGGGCCGAGCACCGTGTAGGCGCCCGCCGGCGCCCGGTAGCGACCTGTTTCATCGGTGGCAGCCGCCGGCCAGCCGCCGGACCGCCGCCGCACATCGCCTCGGCGGTGCTACCATCGCGCGCCGGATTCTGGGAGGAAACCAAGCCATGCAGACACCCGTTCGAGTCGCCGTCACCGGAGCCGCCGGTCAGATCGGCTATTCGCTGATCTTCCGCATCGCCGCCGGCGAGATGCTCGGGCCGGACCAGCCTGTGAGCCTGCAGCTTCTGGAGATTCCGCCGGCGATGGACGCCCTCGCGGGCGTGGTCATGGAGCTCCGCGACTCCGCCTATCCGCTGCTGCACGACATTGTGCCCAGTTCTGACGCGAACGAGGCCTTCGACGGCGTGGACTTGGCGATGCTGGTCGGCGCGCGGCCGCGCGGACCGGGCATGGAGCGCAAGGATCTGCTGCAGGCGAACGCCCAGATCTTCTCGGTTCAGGGCAAGGCGCTCGACCAGGGCGCGAGCCGCGACGTGCGGGTGGTGGTCGTCGGCAATCCCGCGAACACGAACGCTCTGATCGCGGCCAGCAACGCGCCAAGTCTCGACCGGCGGCAGTTCACGGCGATGACCCGGCTCGACCACAACCGCGCCATCAGCCAGCTCGCCGGCAAGACCGGCGCCCACACCACCCAGGTCCGCCGGATGACGATCTGGGGCAACCACTCGGCGACCCAGTACCCGGACCTCACGCACGCCCTGGTAGACGGCCGGCCGGCGCCCGAACTGGTCGACGAAGCCTGGACCCGCGAGGCGTTCATTCCCACCGTGCAGCAGCGCGGCGCGGCGATCATCAAGGCCCGCGGCGCCTCCTCGGCGGCCTCCGCGGCCGCGGCCGCCATCGACCACATCCGCACCTGGGTGCAGGGCACCGCCGACGGAGACTGGGTGAGCATGGCGATCCCGGCCGACGGCAGCTACGGCGCCAGGGAAGGCGTGGTCTACTCCTTCCCGGTCACCACGAGCGGCGGCGACTACGAGATCGTCCAGGGCCTCGACATCGACGAGTTCAGCCGCGGCCGGATGCAGGCGACCCAGGACGAGTTGTTCGAAGAGCGCGCCGGCGTCGAAGAACTTCTTCCGTAGGGGACTGCCCGGGGTGCGGCGCTATGCTGACGCCCGCGTCCCCTCTCAAACCGCACCACACTGAGGACACGATGGACCAGACACTCCACGACCGTCTGAATGCACACCTCCAGCTCGAGTTCGAGGCCGCCCACCGCTACCTGTCCATGGCGCTCTGGCTCGAGCGCATCGACCTGCCGGGCTTCGGCGCCTGGCTGCGCGGTCAGTCAGCCGACGAACTCGGTCACGCCCACCGCATCATCGACCACCTCGCCGACCGCGACCTGCTGGTCAGGATCCCCGCGATTCCGGCCCAGCCGACGGAATGGGAGTCTCCCGAGGCCGCGGTCTCCGCGATTCTCGAGAGCGAACAGGCCGTCACCCGTGCAATCGAGGATCTCTACGATCTCTCGGAGAGCCTCCACGACCGCGCCGCGTCGATCATGCTCCAGTGGTTCATCACCGAGCAGGTCGAAGAGGAGAACATCGCCCGCACCCTGCTCGGCAGGGTCCGGCTGATCAAGGGCGACGGCGTCGGCATGCTGATGATTGATCAGGAACTGGCAAAGGGCACCGTGCCCGGCGCCATGGCGGAACCCGGCGCGAGCGGCGCCGAATGACACCAGGAGCGGAATGACGTCAACAGACCAGGATCGCCAGACCCCAGCCCCGCAGGCGCCCAGCCGGCGGTACTCCAACTACGTCCTGGGCGTGCTCGTCCTGGTCTACGTCTTCAACTTCATCGACCGCCAGATCCTGTCCATCCTCGCGGAGGACATCCGCGCCGATCTGGGGATCGACGACGCTCAGCTCGGCTTCCTCTACGGCACCGCGTTCGCCGTCTTCTACGCCATCTTCGGCATTCCGATCGGCCGTCTGGCCGACATGTGGACGCGCAAGAGCCTGATCTCGATCGGCTTGGCCGCCTGGAGCCTGATGACGGCGCTGTCCGGCACCGCGCGCGGATTCACGTCACTCGCCGCCTACCGGATCGGCGTCGGAATCGGCGAATCGAGCGCCGGTCCGGCGGCGTTCTCCATGCTCGGGGACTACTACCCGCCGCGACTGCGCGCCACGGTAACCGCCATCTACTCGAGTGGGGTCTACATCGGCTCCGGGGTCGGCATCCTGATCGGCGGCCAGATCGTCGACCGGTGGAACGCCGCGTACAGCGACGGCGGGGCGCCGTTCGGCCTTGTCGGCTGGCAGGTCGCCTTCTTCGCCGTCGGCCTTCCCGGACTCCTCATGGCGATCTGGGTGTGGACCCTGCGGGAGCCCGTACGGGGCCAGAGCGAGGGCATCGTCACTCCCCCGCATCCCGAGCCGTTCAAGGAACTGGGCCGGGAGACAGCCGCCATTCTCCCGCCGCTAGCCGTGTTCTCGCTGTACGCCAACGGCGGCTACCGCGCGGTCGGTTCGAATCTGCTGATCGCGCTCGGGTGCGCCGGCAGCTCCTTCCTCCTGATCCAGATCTTCGGCAGGCCGGCACAGTGGATCGCACTCGCGATCGGCGCCTACGCCTTCCTCTCCTGGGTACAGGGACTCCGGGTGAGGGACCGGCCGACTTTCGAACTGATCTACGGCACCCGATCGATGATCTACGGCATGATCGGCTTCGGCTGGATCGCGTTCGTCGGCTACGGCGCAGGCTTCTGGGCGCCAACGTTCTTCCGGCGAGTTCACGAGCAGAGCGCCGGCCAGGCCGGCCTGGTCCTCGGCCTCACTGCCGCGGTCGCAGGCTGGCTTGGAGTAGCCGGCGGCGGCTACTTCTCCGACTGGATGAAACGAAGAAGGGCGAACGCCCGCCCACTTTGCGGCGCCTTCGCCGCTCTCGCGTCGATACCGCTCGGCGCCGCCTTCCTGCTCACCGAGAGCGTGACCACAGCCTACGTCTTCAACTTCCTCTTCACGATCACCTCGGCGTGCTGGATCGGTTCCGCTGTTGCGATGGCCAACGACCTCGTGCTGCCCAGGATGCGTGGGACGGCCTCCGCGTTCTACATCCTCACGATGACCTTCGTCGGCCTCGCCCTGGGGCCGTTCCTGATGGGCTGGATGAGCGGCACGTTCGAGGCCGGCGGCGCCGACTCCGGCCGTTCCCTGCAACTCGCCATGCTGATCGGTCTCGGCGCCTACCTCCTCGGTGCGGTGTTCTTCTGGCTTGCCGGCCGCACCGTGGCCAAGGACGAGGAGAGCCGCATCGAACGCGCCCAGGCTGCCGGCGAAGTCGTCGCAGCGGCCTGATAGGCGGCGCTCGCACGGGGCACTGCTACGGCTGGCAGTTCGCTGCAAACGCCGCCGTATCGGCGATCGCCGGCGCCGGAAGGCCGGGATCGTTCGTGTATTCCTTGACCGCTCCGGTCTTCGTATCCGTGACCGCGATCCGGTAGCCGAGATCCGTCGTCGAGGCGCCGAAGACCCAGACGTTGCCATTCAGAGCACAGCCGTCAAGCACCTTGATCAGCACTTCCCAGTTGTCCGGGGCGAAGAACCAGAACAGCCCCGAGTCATCCGTTCCTTCCCGAACCACGCGAGCGGCGCCGCTCTCACCGTCAGCCTTCCACCACTCCACGGTCACTGAGTAGCGCGAATCCTGCAGGCATCGCGTCTCCCGGCCCGGCTCGCACGACCCGGCGGGGTCGCTCGCCTCAACCAGGAACCTCCGTGACGCGGTCGACTGCCGTTCGCCGTCAGTCACCGTCAACGTCACGAGGTAGAACCCGGGCTCCGACCAGGCGCGGTCGATCCTCCGGTTCCGCGACCCCTCCCCGTCCCCAAAGTCCCACCGCCGGGACTGGACTGTCCCCGAACTCGTGTCCTCGAACGTCACCGCTACGCCTGTAAGCGCCCTGCAAAGGTCCTCGGTGCAGTTCGCCGTGAGCGTGAAGGCCGCCTCGGGCGGGCCGCTCGGAGGCGGCGGTTGCGTGCCGCCGCCGTTTCCACCGTCGTCCTCGTCCTCATCGTCGCCGGAAGGAGGGGGCGGACCACCACCGCCACCGCCGCCGCCACCGCCCGGATCGGGCGGCGGAGCAGAGCAAGCGACACCGTTGCCGCCCGAACCTGTCGCCGTCTGATTCGGCACCTCGATCCTGTCGTCGAGCGCGGGGTTGCCCACCAGATCGCGAAGGGGACTCGCGCCGGGGGTGTAATACACCACCACCTGCTCACCAGGGCCCACCGCCGCGGCGAGCGTCAACGTCGCGGTGCTTCCGCTGATATCGATCCCGGTGGCGGAAACGCACCGCTCCCCACCCGCGATCTCGACCACGAAGCCGGCCGCGTCCTGGGCAGTCGGATCCAGGGCTTCGGTGAATACCTGCTCCAGGACGGTGCCATCGACGGAGGATCCAGCATGCTGCAGCACCGGCCTGAGACCATCCACCTTGTGGTCCGGCTGGGTGGCCAGCTCCGGGTACGGGACGTTGACACCTCTGTTCGTGCTGTCCACGATCGCGCCGCCGTTCAGTGCGATCACCCCCTCCGTGAGGCTCAGGCCGTCCTCGTCCTCATCACCGACCGGAGGCGCCTCGCGGCCGAGCAGTTGAAGGACCGCCACGAAGAAAGCCTCCGCACCTGCGACGACGGTGTAGCTGAAGGTCAGTGCCGACGACCCCGAACCGCCAGTGTAGAAGGCTTCCCGAGGGCGAGAGCCCACCTTTAGAAGAACCGATGGCGTGCCGTTCGTCGTGTCCACGGTCACGTCCCGGTCGAACGTCAGGGTCACGTCGATCGCGTCGTCCCCTGCGTAGGTCTCGTCCACGCCGGGCGCCGAAGCAATCGTGACCGTCTGGACATTCGCGGCGTCCGGATCGATCACGGGAGGAGGAGGAGGAGGCGTGTCGTTCTTTATGTAGGAAGCCCTAACCTCCAGCGCTTCGTTGCCCACGAGATCCCGGAGGGGCGTTGCGCCGGGTGCGTAGGAGACCCACACGCTGTTGTCATGCTCAACCGGTGCGTCGAGCGTCAAGGTGGCGACAGCACCGTTCACGTCAACGTTGGTCACGATTCGGAAGTTGTACACACGCCGGCCGTCCACCGAGAAGTCGGCCGGCGCCGGAATCGAGGTTTCGTCGAGCGCCTCGACGAACGTGAGGGTCAGAGTGTCGCCGTTGATTTCTGAGTGGTCACGCATCGTCGGACCGACTCCGTCCACCTTGTGGCCGGACTGCACCGGAAGCTCGGGGTGGGCAAGGTCGGCGTTGTTGTTCGTCGCGTTCCGGATCGTGGCGCCGTTCAACGCGATCCGGCCCGCCTCGATGCCCACGCCGTCGACATCCTCGTCACCCACCGCCAGTTCACTGCTCCCGTGATTGTTCAACAAGATCGCGACAAGCGGTGGATAGCCCTCCGCCACGGTGTACCGGAAGGTCAGCGTCGCAGTGCCTGAACCCTCCCTGTAGACCGCGCGCCGGGCCAGATGGCCGACCATCAGGCGGAGCGACGGTTCGCCGTTTGTCGTGTCCACCGTCACACTGTCGTCGAACGTCACGGTCACGTCCACGTCGTCGCCGCCAGCGTAGATTCCGTTCGGCCCGGGCGTAGAACCGAGAGCGATCGAGGTGACGCTTGGCCCCATCGGATCAGCGGCCGGGTCCGGTGCAGCCGACGTTTCGTTGACCACCGATGTGCCGAAGATCGCGGACGCTGCGTTACCCGCCCGATCGGTCAGCGACGTCGAGTAGAACACGGCGATCGATACGCGGTCGCCGTGATCCACCGCGGGGTCGAGCGTCAGGCTCACCGTGTTCCGAGCCACCGAGACGTTGGATACGGTGGTTCTGCTGCCTCCGACCCACACCGTGAAGATGCTCGCGTCAGGCGTTACGGCCGAATCGAATTCCTCTCCGTACACCAGCGTCAACGTGTCCCCGTTCACCACGGGATCAAGCAGCAGACCAGGGTTCACGGAGTCCACTTTGTGGCTTGGTTGGTCCGGCAGTCCCAGGTGAGCCAGGTCGGCATCCTCGCTCGCGTTGTTCTTGATCGTCCCCCCGTCCAACTCGATCCGGCTGGCCTCAATGCTCACGCCATCCTCGTCCTCCTCGCCTGCCTTCACGCTCCTGCCTAGATTGCCGTTGAGGAAGTCCACGACATCTTGGGTCTCGAAGGCCCGCCTCAACCGATGCCCGAAGACCAGCTCCGCGGTTCCGGAACCCCGGTCGTACTCCGCTGGCCGCGCCTCATCGCCCACGGTCAAGGCGAGGGACGGCGTGCCGTCGTCGACGTTCACCGTCACGGTTTCATCGAACGTGACCGTCACCTCGATCACGTCGCCGCGAGTGTAGTAGCCGTCCGATCCGGGATCCGAGGTGATCTCGATGCTGCTGACGCTCGCCGCGTGCGCGATCGCCTGGATTCCCGGATTCCGGTCCTGGTCTGACTCAGACTGACCCGCGGCCGGCGCTGAACCGAGCAGGCAAGTCAACCCGAAGAACAACGCCAGAACGCGCCAAGGCAGCCTTCCGAACCCACGCAACTCACCCACGACACCCCCCCGGCCTCGCTTAATCCGGGGCATCACGGCAAACGCGGGGCGGACATTCGGAGGTTCCCCTCAGAGTTTCTTCAGCTATGGCGTTTACCGCCGGCAGCCCTCCGGGAACGCCGTCCCGTCGGTGATCGCCGGCGCCGGTAGGCCCGGCTCGTTCCCGTACTCCCTCACCGAACCGGTCACCGTGTCGGTCACCAGGAGAGTGTAGCCGAGGTCCGTCGTCGACGCCCCGAACACCCACACATGACCGTTCAGAGCGCAGCCGTCAAGCACCTTGATCAGCACTTCCCAGTTGTCCGGGGCGAAGAACCAGAACAGCCCCGAGTCATCCGTTCCTTCCCGAACCACGCGAGCGGCGCCGCTCTCACCGTCAGCCTTCCACCACTCCACGGTCACTGAGTAGCGCGAATCCTGCAGGCATCGCGTCTCCCCGCCCGGCTCGCACGACCCGGCGGGGTCGCTCGCCTCAACCAGGAACCTCCGTGACGCGGTCCACTCCCGTTCGCCGTCAGTCACCGTCAACGTCACCAGGTAGAACCCGGGCTCCGACCAGGCGCGGTCGATCCTCCGGTTCCGCGACCCCTTCCCGTCCCCGAAGTCCCACCGCCGGGACCGGACTGTCCTCGAACTCGTGTCCTCGAACGTCACCGCTACGCCTGTAAGCGCCCTGCAAAGGTCCTCGGTGCAGTTCGGGCTCAGGGAGAAGGCAGCCTCCGGCGGGCCGCTCGGCGGGGGCGGTTGCGTGCCGCCGCCGTCACCGTTCCCACCGTCGTCCTCGCCCCCACCGTCGTCCTCGCCCCCACCGTCGTCCTCGCCCTCATCGTCGTCCTCGTCCTCATCGTCGCCGGAAGGAGGCGGCGAACCCCCACCACCGCCACCACCGCCACCGCCACCACCGCCACCGCCCGAATCGGGCGGCGGATCAGAGCAAGCGACGCCGTTGCCGCCCGAACCTGTCGCCGTCTGATTCGTCACCCCGATCCTGTCGTCGAGCGCGGGGTTGCCCACCAGATCGCGAAGCGGACTCGCGCCGGGGGTGTAATACACCACCACCTGCTCACCAGGGCCCACCGCCGCGGCGAGCGTCAACGTCGCGGTGCTTCCGCTGATATCGATCCCGGTGGCGGAAACGCACCGCTCCCCACCCGCGATCTCGACCACGAAGCCGGCCGCGTCCTGGGCAGTCGGGTCCAGGGCTTCGGTGAATACCTGCTCCAGGACGGTGCCATCGACGGAGGATCCAGCATGCTGCAGCACCGGCCTGAGACCATCCACCTTGTGGTCCGGCTGGGTGGCCAGCTCCGGGTACGGGACGTTGACACCTCTGTTCGTGCTGTCCACGATCGCGCCGCCGTTCAGTGCGATCACCCCCTCCGTGAGGCTCAGGCCGTCCTCGTCCTCATCACCGACCGGAGGCGCCTCGCGGCCGAGCAGTTGAAGGAACGTCACGAAGAAGGCCTCCGCACCTGCGACGACGGTGTAGCTGAAGGTCAGTGCCGACGAGCCCGAACCACCGATATAGACGGTTTCCCGAGGACGAGTGCCCACCGCAACCAGGATCGACGGCGTGCCGTTCGTCGTGTCCACGGTCACGTCCCGGTCGAACGTCAGGGTCACGTCGATCGCGTCGTCCCCTGCGTAGGTCTCGTCCACGCCGGGCGCCGAAGCAATCGTGACCGTCTGAACATTCGCGGCGTCCGGATCGATCACGCGAGGAGGAGGCGGCGGCGTGTCGTTCTCTATGTAGGAAGCCCTAACCTCCAGCGCTTCGTTGCCCACGAGATCCCGGAGGGGCGTTGCGCCGGGTGCGTAGGAGACCCACACGCTGTTGTCATGCTCGACCGGTGCGTCGAGCGTCAAGGTGGCGACAGCACCGTTCACGTCAACGTTGGTCACGATTCGGAAGTTGTACACACGCCGGCCGTCCACCGAGAAGTCGGCCGGCGCCGGAATCGAGGTCCTGTCGAGCGCCTCGATGAAGGTGATCGTCAGCATGTCGCCGTTGAGTTCGGAGTGGCCACGCATCGTCGGACCGACACCATCCACTCTGTGGCCGGACTGCACCGGAAGCTCGGGGTGGGCAAGGTCGGCGTTGTTGTTCGTCGCGTTCCGGATCGTCGCGCCGTTCAACGCGATCCGGCCCGCCTCGATGCTCAGGCCGTCGCCGTCCTCGTCACCCACCGCCAATCCACTGTTCGAGTGATGGTTCAAGAAGATCGCGGCAAGCGGTGGATAGCCCTCCGCGACGGTGTACCGGAAGGTCAGCGTCGAGGTTCCTGAGCCCTCCGTGTAGACGGCGCGACGGGCCAGATGACCGACCATCAGGCGGAGCGACGGTTCGCCGTTTGTCGTATCCACCGTCACGCTGTCGTCGAACGTCACGGCCACGTCGACTTCATCGCCGCCGGCGTAGAATCCGTCCGAGCCGGGCGTCGAGCCGAGAGCGATCCCGGTGATCCCGGGTCCCATCGGATCAGGGGCCGGGTCCGGAGCAGCCGGCGTTTCGTTCGACACCGATGTACCGTAAATCTGGAACGCCGGGTTACCCGCCGGGTCCTGCAGCGGCGAGGCGGCCACCGCGATCGATACGTCGTCGCCGTGGTCCACGGCGGGGTCGAGCGTCAGGCTCACCGCGTCCCCGTCCAACGAGACGCCGGACACCGTGCGCGTATCGCCTCCCACCGTCACCGCGAAGATGCCTGTGGCCGGGGATGAGGAGGAGTCCAGCTCTTCGCGATAGACGAGCTTCAACGTACCCTCGTTCACCACCGGGTCGAGCAGCAGACCGGGCCAGACCGAGTCCACTTTGTGAGCTGACTGCGCCGCAAGACCCGAATAGCCGAGATCGGCATCGTCGTTCGCCGTGTTCCTGATCGTGCCGCCGTTCAGCTTGATCGTGCCTGCCTCGACGCTCACGCCATCTTCGTCCTGCTCGCCCTCCGTTCGAGACCGGCCGAGATTACCCGTAGACAGATCCGTGACATCCGATGGATAAAGCGACAACGGCAACCGGTACCCGAACACCAGCGCCGTCGTCCCCGAGCCACGGTCGTACTTCGCCAACCGGGTCTTCTCGCCGACCGTCAAGGCCAGTGACGGTGTGCCGTCTTCAACGTTCACGTTCACGGCCTCATTGAAGGTCACCGTCACTTCAATGGCGTCAGTACGGATGTAGTACCCGTCCGACCCCGGATCCGACGTGATCGCGATGCTGCTGACGCTCGCCGCCTGCGCGACCCTCTGTAGTCCGCGGCTTTCGCCCCGCCCAAGGCCGAACTGACCGTCCGCCGGCGAAGAGCTGAGCAGGCAAGCCACACCCACCACGAACGCGGGGGACCAGCCAGCCAGCTTTCCCGACCTGGACCAGTCGTTCATTGACTGAACCTCATGGCTACCGGAAGATCACGGCGAAGGCGAAGCGGACATCCCAAAATGGTCCGACAGTTCAGAGGTTAGTCCAGCCCATTCACAATAGCGCCCAAGGGCCCCAAGGCCGGCCAATACCGATCCTGGAGCGGACAACTTCGAACTGCTAGCCGAGGCGCGCCGGAAGCCGGATACCGACCGAAGAACGGTCCCGCTACGGCCGGCAGCCCTCCGGGAACGCCGTCGTATCCGCGATCGCCGGCGCCGGTAGGCCCGGCTCGTTCGTGTATTCCTTGACCGCTCCGGTCTTCGTATCCGTGACCGCGATCCGGTAGCCGAGATCCGTCGTCGAGGCGCCGAAGACCCAGACGTTGCCATTCAGAGCACAGCCGTCAAGCACCTTGATCAGCACTTCCCAGTTGTCCGGGGCGAAGAACCAGAACAGCCCCGAGTCATCCGTTCCTTCCCGAACCACGCGAGCGGCGCCGCTCTCACCGTCAGCCTTCCACCACTCCACGGTCACTGAGTAGCGCGAATCCTGCAGGCATCGCGTCTCCCGGCCCGGCTCGCACGACCCGGCGGGGTCGCTCGCCTCAACCAGGAACCTCCGTGACGCGGTCGACTGCCGTTCGCCGTCAGTCACCGTCAACGTCACGAGGTAGAACCCGGGCTCCGACCAGGCGCGGTCGATCCTCCGGTTCCGCGACCCCTCCCCGTCCCCAAAGTCCCACCGCCGGGACTGGACTGTCCCCGAACTCGTGTCCTCGAACGTCACCGCTACGCCTGTAAGCGCCCTGCAAAGGTCCTCGGTGCAGTTCGCGCTCAGGGAAAAGGCAGCCTTCGGCGGGCCGCTCGGAGGCGGCGGGGGCTGGGTTCCACCGCCGCCGTCATCGGCGTCGTCTTCATCGCCGTCATCGCCGGGCGGTGGTGGCGGTGGGGGCGGCGGTGGCGGTGGGGGCGGCGGCGGCGGTGAAGCGCAAGGGTTGCCCTCACCGCCCGAACCCGTCGTCGTTCGGTTCGTCACCTGCGCTCCGCTCTCGCCGAGCGCAGTATTGCCGACGAGATCCCGAAGCGGCGTCGTCCCCGGCGTGTAACCCACCGCAACCTGCTCGCCCGGACCCACCGCCGCGGCGAGCGTCAAGGTCACGGTGCTTCCGCTGATATCGATCGCGGTGGCGGAAATGCACCGCTCCCCCGCGATCTCGACCGCGAAGCCGTCCGCGTCCTGGGCGCTCGGGTCCAGGGCTTCGGAGAAAGCCACAGTCAGAGTGGCGCCATCGACGGAGGATCCAGTACCCGGCATGTGCGGCCTGATCCCATCCACCTTGTGCCCCGACTGGATCGTGAGTTCCGGGTAGGGCGTATTGACCGCCCTGTTCGTGGTGTCCTCGATCACACCACCGTTCGGAGCGATCACTCCCTCCTCCACGCTCAGGCCGTCTTCGTCCTCGTCACCGATCGGAGGCGCCTGGCGGCCGAGCAGTCGGAGGACAGTCACCAAGAAGGCGTCCGCGCCTGCGACGACCGTGTAGCTGAAGGCCAGAGCCGAAGAACCCGAGCCGCCAGTGTAGAAGGCTTCCCGAGGGCGAGAGCCCACCTTTAGAAGAACCGATGGCGTGCCGTTCGTCGTGTCCACGGTCACGTCCCGGTCGAACGTCAGGGTCACGTCGATCGCGTCGCCCCCTGCGTAGGTCTCGTCGGCGCCGGGCGCCGAAGCAATCGTGACCGTCTGGACATTCGCGGCGTCGGGATCGATGACGGGAGGGGGCGGCGGCGGCGTGTTGTTCTTTATGTAGGAAGCTCTCACCTCCAGCGCTTCGTTGCCCACGAGATCCCGGAGCGGGGTCGCACCGGGCAGGTAGGAGACCCACACCCTGTCGTCATGCTCGACCGGCGTGTCGAGCGTCAAGGTGACGACCGCACCGTTCACGTCGACGCCGGTCACGATTCGGACATCGTCCACTCGGGAACCGTCCACCGAGAAGTCGCCAGGCGCCGGAATCGAGGTTCCGTCGAGCGCTTCGATGAAGGTGACGGTCAGCATGTCGGCGTCGAGTTGCGAGCGGCCACGCATCGTCGGACCGACACCGTCCACTCTGTGGCCGGACTGTGCCGCTAGCTCCGCATGGGCAAGATCCGCATTGTCGTTCGTCGCGTCCTGAATCGTGGCGCCGTGCAAGGCGATCCGACCCGCCTCGATGCTCAGGCCGTCGACGTCCTCGTCACCCACCGCCAATCCACTGTTCGAGTGGTTGTTCAAGAAGATCGCTGCGCGGGGCGGGAAACCCTCCGCCACCGTGTACCGGAAGGTCAGCGTCGCGGTGCCTGAACCCCCCTCGTAGACGGCCCGCCGGGCCAGATGGCCAACCGTCAGGCGGAGCGACGGCTCACCGTCGGTCGTGTCGACCGTCACGCTGTCGTCGAACGTCACGGTCACGTCCACGTCATCGCCGCCGGCGTAGATACCGTCCGACCCCGGCGTCGAACCGAAGGCGATTCCGGTGACACTCGGCCCCATCGGATCAGGGGCCGGGTCCGAAGCAGACGGCGTCTCGTTCGTCACCGTTGTGCCGTAAATCTGGATCGCCGGGTTGCCCGCCGGATCCCTCAGCGATGTCGTGTAGGCCACGGCGATCGACACGTCGTCGCCATGGTCCACGGCGGGGTCGAGCGTCAGGCTCACCGTATCCCCTGTGACCGAGACGTCGGACACTGTACGCGCATCGCCTCCGACCGTCACCGTGAAGACGCTTGCAGCCGGCGACACGGAGGAGTCGAGCTGTTCGCGATAGACCAGTGTCAGGGCGGCGCCGTTCACCACCGGGTCGAGCAGCAGCCCCGGACCGACGGTGTCGACCTTGTGACCTGACTGCGCGGTCAGTCCCGAATGGGCGAGATCGGCATCGTCGTTCGTCGCGTTCCGGATCGTGCCGCCGTTCAGCTCGATGGCGCCGGACTCGACGCTCACGCCGTCCTCGTCCTCCTCGCCCGCCGTCTGGGTCCCGAGGAGATGGCCGATGAGAACGTCCACTACATCCGGTGGATGGGAGTTGAACCCCAACCGGTACCCGAACACCAGCTCCGCGGTTCCGGAACCCCGGTCGTACGCCGCCAGGCGCGTCGTATCGCCCACCGTCAAGGCGATCGACGGTGTGCCGTCGTCGACGTTCACCGTCACGGTTTCATCGAACGTGACCGTCGCCTCGATCACGTTGCCGCGGGCGTAGTAGCCGTCCGATCCGGGATCCGAGGTGATCTCGATGCTGCCGACGCTCGCCGCCTGCGCGACTGCCTGGACTCCGGAACTCCGGTTGTGACTCGAGTCCGATTGACCCCCAGCCGGCGCCGAACCGAGCAGGAACGTCAACCCTGAGAGAAACGCAAGGACACGCCAGAAACGGAGCTGACGAAACTGGCCCGAGAAGTGCACAAGCTACCGGTTCGGGCCGCGCTCCATGGGCACCGGCTGCCAGCGCTCGAGGTCGACTCTGGGTAGCACGGTGGGATTGACGCAGCTCATCGGCCAGCGGCCGGAAAGCGCCAGGGAGACCTCTTGGCCGACGCGCCGCCTGGTCACAGGCCGCATGCGAGTCGTGGCGGAAGCGACGTGGGGCGTCAGGATCACGCTATCCATCGCCAGCAGAGGATTGTCGTCAGCCGGCGGTTCCTGTTCCAGCACGTCGAGCGCCGCGGCAGCGATCTGACCGGACTCCAGGGCCTCGATCAGAGCCGCCTCGTCGACCGTCGGCCCGCGGCCGGCATTGATCAGCACCGCGGTCTTCTTCATCGCCGCGAACTGGGGACCCGAGAGCATGTGCCGGGTCTCGCGGTTGAGCGGCGGGTGCATCGACAGGTAGTCGGAGCGCTCCAGCAGTTCGTCGAAGCTGACCGGTTCGACGCCCTCACCCGTCATCTTCAGTTCGCTGACGTAGGGGTCGTGAGCGATCACGTGCACACCGAACGGCTTGGCGCGGCGGGCCACCGCCCGCGCCACGTTTCCGAACGATATCAGCCCCAGGGTCTGGCCCCACAGCCGCGGCACTTCGTTGAGAAGGGGCCGGCCTTGGAACCAGTCGCCGCGCCGCACCATGGAGTCCATCTCGCGCATCCGCCGCGCACCGGCCAGCAGCAGCGCCATCGTGTGATCGGCCACTTCCTCGATGAACACGTCGGGCACGTTCGTGACCACGATGCCGGCGTCGGTTGCTGCCTCGACATCGACCATGTCGACGCCGACGCTGCCGACACCGATCACGATGCAACTGTCGAGCCCGGCGATCACCGAGCGGGAGATGCGAAAGCCCCAGGAGGTGATGACGGCAGCCGCGTCGGAGGCCTCGGCCAGGAATTCTTCCTCCGTCAACGCCTGGACCTCGACGAGCTCCGCTACCGGCAGCAGAGCCTCCAGCTCGAACGTGTAGCGCGTCTCGACCGACGCCGCCTTGGCGATACCGGGCAGTTGGACGACGACCTTCTGCTTCTTCACGATCAAGCCTCCCGCGCGGCGAGTTCGCCCACCGCCCACTCGCGCAGACCGTTGTAGTCGGGCTTGCCGTTCGCCGCCCGTCCCACGCTGTCACGCACCAGAACGCGCTTGGGCGCCTTGTAGGACGCCAACTCCCGCTTCACCCAACCGATCACGTCCGGCTCGCTGAAGCGCTCCGGAGCGTCGAGTTCGACCACGGCCGTCACCGCCTGCCCGAACCGCTCGTCCGGCACGCCGACACAGACGGCGTCGCGCACCGAGGGGTGCGTCTTCAACACCTCCTCGACCTCCTCCGGGAAGATCTTCTCGCCGCCGCTGTTGATGCACACCGAGCCGCGGCCGTAGAGCTTGAGCGAGCCGTCTGCCTCGACCATCGCGTAGTCGCCCGCCATCGAGTAGCGGACACCGTCGACCTCGACGAAGGTCGCAGCCGTCTTCTCGGGATCCTTGTAGTAGCCGAGCGGAATGTGCCCGGCGACGGCAATCCGCCCCAACACCCCAGACCCCGGCTCGACCTTGTTGCCGTCGTCGTCCAGGACGCAGGCGTTGTCGCCGAGCACGAACGACGCGGTCTCGCTGGCCTCGCCGGCGGTCGAATCCGAGCGCCCCATGCCGATCGACTCGGACGACCCGAGGCTGTCCGTCAGCACCGTCTCCGCCGGGCAGTAGCGCAGGAAGCTGCGCTTGACCTCGGCGCTCCACATGGCGCCGGAGGAGACCACGACCTCGAGACTCTTCAGATCGAAGCGCCCGGGCGCCGCCTCGAGCGCCCGGACCATCGGCCGGGCGAACGCGTCGCCGACGATCGCCATCGCGTTGATCCCCTCCCTGGTGGTCGCCTCGAGGGTCGCCACCGCGTCGAAGCGGCGATTGGCGAGAGTAATCACGCAGCCACCGTTCAGCATGCCGCCCAGCGCGGTGAGGAACCCCGTGCCGTGCATCAGCGGACAGGCCGGCAGCGAAACGCGCCGCATCAGAAGCTCGTCGAACTGGGGTTTCAGGCCCTCAACGCCGCCCGACAGGTCGAAGGGGTCGAGGCGGCCATCGTTGCTGATCTGCCACAGGTCGTCCAACCGCCACATGACGCCCTTCGGCATGCCGGTCGTGCCGCCGGTGTACAGCAGCCACAGGTCGTCGCCGCTGCGCGGCCATGGGGCTTCGAAAGCCAGGGAGTCGCCTGCGGCGGGCGCCTGCGCGGCGGCCTGCTCGTACGGAATCGCCCAATCCGGGCAGGGTCCGGCGCCGTCGTCGACCCAAAGCCAAGTGTGAATCGCCGGCGTCTTCGCCCGCAGAGTCTCGATCCGGGAGGCGAAGCAACCGTGGAAGATCACCGCCACCACATCCGCGTTGTCCCACAGATAGAGGAGTTCGCCCTCCACGTAGCGGTAGTTCGTGTTGACCGGCACCAGGGACGCCTTGAAGCAGGCGAGCACCGACTCCAGGTACTCGGGCACGTTGTAGAGGTACTGCGCCACCTTGTCCTGGCGCCTGACGCCGCGCTCGATCAGCGTCGCCGCCACGCCGTTCGCCCGGCGGTGCATTTCGGCCTGCGAGTAGCGGCGGCTCGGGCCGCCGCCCAGGGGATCGATGAAGGCCTGCGCCGGGGCCTCCGGCTGGTGCTCAGCGATCGCTTCGAGAATGTCCGCGTGATGCCAGTCGCTCATGGGCGCGCAATCTAACAGCACCGCAGTCCGCAACGCGGGACGGCGCCCAGTGCAGTTCACCTATCCTTGTGCAGCGACATCAGACCTTCAACGACGGCCCGGCCCCCGGACCATGAGGCCTCATGCCGGGAACTGGGCCACGAAGACGGGGAGTTTGGCCATGGTAAGTCCCTTCGCATCGATCCGAGGCGCGCGCAGGATTCTCGCGGCGTCCTTCCGCACTCTCTCGACGATCACATTCCTGCTGGTGGCGGCGCTGCCTGCCTCGGCGCAGAGGAACAACGTCATCCTGTTCGTTGGCGACGGCATGGGGGTGTCGACCGTCACGTCCACCCGCATCGCGACGGTAGGCGTCGACGGGGAGCTGGCGCTTGACCGCATGCCCTACACCGCCATCTCACGGACCGCGTCGGCCGACTACATCACCCCCGACAGCGCGGCCACGATGTCGGCGATGATGACCGGAGTCAACACGAATTCGGGCGTGATGGGCTACGGCGCAACCACTGAGTACGGAGACTTCAACGGCAACGGCAACGGCCAGCGATTGACCAACGTCGCCGAGCTGGCCATCTCGATGGGCTACGCGGTCGGAATCGTGACGACGACGCGCGTCACCCACGCGACGCCGGCGGCCGTCTACGCGCATGTCAACAATCGCAACCTCGAAAACGAGATCGCCGCGCAAGCGGTACCCGGTGGAGCAGGCTTCAACACCCGCCTCGGAGAGGGGCTACACGTCATCTTCGGAGGCGGCAGGCGACACTTCCTCCCCACCTCGACGACCGACGAGGAGGGGAGCCCGGGAAGTCGAGCGGACGGCCGCGACCTGCGAAACGAGCTGCAGCAACGGGGTTATTCCTACGCCTGGAACCGTCAGGGGCTCAACGCGCTGGGCGGTTCCGGACGCGCGATCGGTCTGTTCGCTTCGAGTCATCTGGCGTACGAAGAGGACCGGAACAGCGACCAGCCGAGCCTGGAGGAGATGACGAGGAAGGCGATCCAGATTCTGGGCGCAACGGGAAAGCCGTACTTCCTGATGGTCGAGGCGGGCCGAATCGACCACGCGCACCACGAAGGGAATGCCTTTCGCGCCTTCACCGACACCCGGATGTTCGATCGCGCGATCAACACCGCACAGCGGAGCGTCAATCTCAACAAGACGCTGATCCTCGCGACGGCCGACCACAGCCACGTCTTCGCGATCGCCGGCTATCCGATGCGACCGCTCGGCGACCTGCGCTACAACCCCCGCTCGGTGCCCGCGTCGTTCCGCAACCAGCCACACAACGGCATCCTGGGGACGGTCCACGACATGGACAGCGGCGGGACGATCTCGGAGAGCGGAGACTCGGGGGGCATTCCCTACACCATCCTGGGCTACGCCAACGGGCCGGGACATCGGAGCGGTTCGCGCGTCAATCCGAACAGCGACAGGACGCCCGGCTACGGCGGCGCCGTTCCTTCGAGCAGCAGCGACTCGGCATACCGGCAGGAGGCAACCGTCCCGCTGTTCCTGGAGACGCACGCCGGCGAAGACGTGATGATCTACGCGGTCGGCCATACGGCAGAGAACGTGCGTGGCACCGTGCCCAACACGAAGGTGTTCGACTGGATCAGAGACGGCTTCGCCGGGAGGGGCGGAACCCGCCCGCCTCAACCGGACCCGGATCCGGACCCGGACCCGGACCCGGATCCGACCCCGGATCCGCCGTCTCAGTCCGAAGTCTGCACGCCGACCACCGCGGCCCTTCAGTTCGACGGCGGTTACGAGGTCAGCATGTGCTACCGGACCCCCAGCGGGGAGGAGGGTCAGGCCAAGGCCGGCGTCTGGGCATCCAGCCAGTCCGGCATCCTGTGGTTCTTCGATCGCGTCAACGCCGAGGTCCTCGTCAAGGTACTCGACGGCTGTGCGAACAACGGGCATCGCTGGATCTTCGTGGCGCCGGTGACCACACTGGAGTTCAATCTCTGGGTGACGGGTCCCGACGACGGGCCGCCCTGGACGCACACCAACCGGCAGGGTGAGACCGCCGCCACGAAGAGCGACTTGATGGCGTTCCGCTGCGGATAGGCGCCGGAGCGCCGCGAGGAATGCCTGGAGTGTCCTTTCCCACCGACGCATTCCCCTGGTTGTTGCGGCAGAAGATCACGATCCCGGACCGGGTGGCAGGCTACCTCCGTCGGCCGGAACTCGAGGAGCGGGCGCTGCCCACGCACCGCAGGCTCACGGTGCTGAGAGCATCCGGCGGATTCGGCAAGACGACCCTGATGGCGGAATGCTGCCGCCGACTTCGCCGGGACGGGGTTGCCACAGCCTGGGTTTCGCTGGACGAGAACGACGAACCCGGCGTGCTTGACGTGTACATCGCGTTTGCCTGCGCCAGCGCCGGATTGAACCTTCTCGACGTGTCACCTGCGGAGGGAACGGCCGGCGAACCGGAGGGGCGAATCGGCGTGGTCGTCCAGGCAATCGAGTCCTTCGGAAGACCCTTCGTCATTGCCTTCGACGAGTTGGAGCGTCTGAGACAACCCGCCTCCGTCTCGCTCCTGGCGTTCCTCCTCCAACGCGGGCCTTCCAACCTTCACCTGGCGTTCGCGTGCCGGGAGGTCCCGGACGGCCTCGACTTGGCAAGCCCCATGCTGAGCGGTCACGCGGAGACGCTGGAAACGGAGGACTTGAGGTTCTCCCAAGCGGAGGTGGCCAAGTTCTTCGGTCTGCGCCTTTCGCGCCGCGCACTGGCGAAAGAAACTGAGCGTTCGGCTGGATGGCCGGTCGCACTGCGCATTTCCCGCAACAGCATGGAACGCGGAGCGCACGAACCTCGCGACATTGGGCAGGGCTTGGTCGGGAACTGGATCGAATCCCGCCTGTTCGACGATCTTGGGCGCAGCGACCGGACCTTCGTTCTGGACCTGGCGCTGCTCGACTGGATCGACGCGGGGTTGTTGGACGAAGTCCTGCAACGAAACGACTCGACGCACCGTTTGGACTCCATGACCGTGCTGACGGGGTTGCTCGAGCCGATGAGTGACGGTGCAACCAGGCGTTGGCGGCTGCATCCGCTCGTGCGCGAGTATTGCGCTGAGCAGCGGTTTCGGGAAGACCCGGAGCGTTTCGCGGCCATCCATCGGCGGGTCGCCGCAGCCCTGGCGAAGCGCGGCGAAACCATGGCCGCCATGCGCCACGCCATCGAGGGGAGCGATCCGTTTCTGGCCGGCAGAATTCTTCAGGAGACCGGTGGCGCACGCCTGTGGATCGGCCAAGGCGCGTCGCAGTTGCAGTACGCGAACCGGCTGTTGAGCGAGTATGTCGTCTCCGCAATGCCGCGGCTGAAGCTCCTCAGATGTGTAGCGTTGGCCCTCGCCGGGCGCGGCGAACAGGCCCGGGCGCTCTACCGAACGTGTCCTCGTCTGGTCCCCTGCAGCAACGAAGACGACACCGGCTTCGACTGTTTCGTGGACGATACGACCCTTCGTTGCGCGTTGGCCCTGTATGGAATATCTACAGTCGGATCGGATTGGTCGGAAACCCTGTTTCGCGACATGGCCCGGCTCGCGACATCGACGGTTCTGGATCCGGTCACACGCGGTGGCTGCCACTATGGGCTATGCCTCCTGCACTCCCATCAGGGGGAGTTCGATCTCGCTCTCGACAGGCTGTCCGCGGCGACTGAGTCTGCCGGATCCGACTACCTCATGCTGTACGGTGAACTCCTGCACGGCCAGATCGACTTCGTGAGAGGCCGAGAGCAGGATGCTCTATCCCACGTCCGCAGGGCCCGTCGTATCGCCAGGAAGCGCTTTCTGAGTGATCCCGTGTCGACCACGAGCTGCGACATCGTGCAGCAGGAAATCGCCCTGGAATGCAACCGCCGTTCGACCGCCGTCGAACCGCCCACCGCGCTCAGGGTGCTGGAGAGCCACGGCGTGCCATTCGGGTTCTTCGCGACGGCCTGCAACGTCTTGATCGGCGCCAGACTGCGGTCCGGGCGCCTCGACGAGGCCCTCGCCGTAGCGGACAGGTCGCTGGTGCGCGTGCGTCGAGCCGGGTTGCCCGGGTTCGCGAGATTGATCGTGGCGCTCCGAGTATCGGTGCTGGTCATTGCCGGTCGCGTGGCAGACGCCGAACGCGCGTGGCGGCTGGAGGAATTGCCAGAGGAGCCCGCGGACTGCGTGGATCTGACGGCTCAGAGATGGAGGGAAATGGAGGCCGTATCGGAAGCGCGCGCTCGTCTGCTGATCGCGGTCCGACGGTGGGACGAGGCGCGATCGCTGCTGCGCGAGCTGCACTCGGTCTCCACCGAGCGAGGCTTCCGCACAGTCGAGATGCGCGCCTTGGCGCTGTCCGTGATGCTGGAACAGCAAGCTGGCGAGACCGAAGCCAGCCTTCGCCATATCGGGGAGTACCTGAGGCTGTTCACCGAATCTCCCTACTCCTGGCCGTTGGTGCGGGACCAGGCAACTTGCGCGGACGTACTGCGGATGTACGTCGAGTCGAACGCGGACGCGCCCCACCAGGAGGCCGCCCGTTCGCTGCTGGCGATGTGCGGTGGGGACGATGGTTCGCCCCCGTCAGTCAACGAGCGCGAGCTCGACGTGCTGCGGCGGTTGGAAGGCCGCCAGGACAAGGAGATCGCGGCCGAGCTGGGCTTGAGCGCGCACGGTGTGAGGTACCACCTGCGAAGCCTCTTCACCAAGCTCGGCGCCCGCACTCGGGCGGAAGCCGTGCGGCAGGCAAGGGAGATGGGCCTGATCCCGGACGACGCCTGACCGGCCGCCCCCCGGCGGTTCACCGGCCAGACGCCCGCCTGCCCTTGCCCGCTCCGCTGCCCGTTGCTGGCGAAGCCACACGCGGCACTTGACGCCAGAGCAGACGTCTCGGCCAGGCAACCAGCTACACGTTTTCCCTCAGCACTACAGCCGGTCTACCGCTATGCTTTTTTTGCCGTAGTGGCGAAATTCCGTGTAGTCACGAATTCGGTGTAGTGACGAAACTGCGCACACTCCCGTCCGCCTCACCGGACCCGCGAGGGTCGACAGAGTCTCAGGGATGAACGACCAACCACCGGCGCGTGCAAACCGAGTGTGAAGAGCGCATGGAGGAGAGGCGATCATGACAACCATGAGTAGAGCCGAAGGGCAGAGAACAGACGGAACGAACGGAATCGACGGAGTTCGCCTTGTGCAGCCGACCGTCTTGCTGGCCCTGACTGCGTTGGCCATGGCCGTTTCGGCGCCTCTGGGCGCTCAGCAGGGGCGGGATCTCCTGGCTTGGGAAGAGCCGCTCCAGATCCGCGGCGAGCAGGTCTTCGTCAAGGAGGCCGTCGGTGACGTGGTCGTCTATGAGGTCGGCGACCTCTCGTTGGTCCATGCGACGGCGTCCGAACCCACCGGGGTCGCTTCTGCCGCCACCACGGAGTACAAGTACGACGATGGGGAGACCCGTACGTCCAGCGTTCTGCAGACGAGTGCTGGAGACGTCTACGAACAGGCGTTCGCTCAGCGTTTCCGGTTGAGCCAGAGCGGCACCGTGGACTACGTTACGGTCTGCGTCTTCCGACGGGAGGACGTCGGCAACAGTAGTCAACTGCCCTTCAAGCTGACCTTCTATCGGGATTCCGGGGGGCACCCGGGAAACGCACTGCGCGAGTACAACTACAGCCCGCAGAGTCCAGAGGAGCGGCAGGGGTCATGTTTCAGGCTCGGTGGCGCCCTTGCTGGACAGCGCCTGAGCAGCGGCAACACGTGGGTCGGCGTCTCCTGGCGGGCTTCAACCGGCATGGCAATGGCCGTTGACGAGAACGTGATCGGCAACACGAAGCTCAGTGTTCGGGCGCGGGTTACGTCGAGTTCGGATTGGGTCGCGTGGCAGGACCATCCGACGGCCTCGGTCAGGGTCTTCCTGATCCGCCTGGGGGTGGACCACGGCGGAAGCACGCCCGACCCGGACCCGGACCCGGATCCGGACCCGGAGCCGCCTCCAACCCTCGGCTGTACTCCAACGACGACGGCGCTCCAGTTCGACGGCGGCTACAAGGTCAGCATGTGCTACAAGACCCCCGAGGGTGTCGTGGGACAGGCCAAGTCCGGCGTCTGGGCCTCCGGCCAGTCCGGCATCCTGTGGTTCTTCGACCGGGACAACGCAGAGGTTCTGGTGAAGGTGCTCGACGGCTGTGCCCACAACGGCCACCGCTGGGTCTTCGTGGCGCCGGTCACAACTGTGGAGTTCAACCTCTGGGTAACGGGTCCGAACGACGACCGCTGGACCCATAGCAACCAGCAGAACGTGACGGCGGCAACCAAGAGCGATACGTCGGCATTCAAGTGCGCCGACGAGCCCGTAGGACAACGCTTCTAGGAGGGCGAACGTGAGATCGAAGAGCCGCAGCACTGCGTGTCTCGCCGCAATAGTGGCCATGCTGACGTTCGCCGGTGGCCCACTTGCGCGTGCCGAGGCCGCTTTGAGCCGCGGTGAGTACAGCGACTGCACGCCCACCACGACAGTGCTCATGTTCGATGGCGGCTACGGCGTCAGTTTGTGCTACGAAACGGCGGAAGGGCTCGTGGGCGAGGGCCGGGCCGGGATCTGGGCATCCGGCGAGTCGGGGCTGATGTGGTTCTTCAGTCGCGAGAACGCGGAGATGCTGGTCAAAGTGCTCAACGGCTGCGCCCACAACGGCTCCCGTTGGGTGTTCGTGGCGCCCGTAACCAGTGTGGCGTTCAACCTGCAGGTCACGAGCAGCCGCGGCAACCGTTGGCTCAACCGGAACGGACTGGGTGACACCGCGGCGACCAGCAGCGACATCACGGCGTTCGAATGCGAGACGAACGACGCGTACGGGGCGGATCTGACCGTCCGTTCGGTGTCGGTCCGCGACGCCGACCTCCGGCCGAGAGACTCCTTCACGCTGCGAGTGGTCATCGAGAATCGCGGCGCCAGCGAGGCGCCCCCCACCACCCTCAGCTACTACAGTTCGCGGGATTCCACGATCACCGTGAACGACCGAGCGGTCGGCACGGACCTGGTGAGGGGTCTCGCCGCGTCCGAGACAAGTACGAACTCGATCAGGCTGACGGCCCCGTCGACCGCCGGTACCTACTACTACGGCGCCTGCGTCGACTCCGTGTCAGACGACGGGAACACCGCGAGCCACTGTTCTGACGCCGCCGCCGTCAAGGTGAGCGTGCCCGAGGCACCGCCCGCGCTTGAGAGCGGAGGCGAAATGGAGGTCGCCTCAGGCGATACGACCACCTGGTTCGTTGGGGTGGAGAACGCCGCCGGCGATCTGTACGGCTTCGGCTCATGGTCAGACCACGAAGACATCGCCGTCGTGGAGCAGGTGAGAGGTTCAAGATCGGAGCGATTGCTCCTTGTCACAGGAAAGAAGGCCGGAACGGCAACCATCACGATTGTGGCCGTCAACAGCCGAGGCGAACCGTCCGGACTCTCGACCTTCGATGTCCTGGTCACGTCGCCCACTTCGGCCGCGCCTGCTCTTGGCGTCGGGCGAAGCGACGACGCGCTCGATGTCGCGTTCAGCACCACGTTGCGGCCCCTGGAAACGCGGGCCTACGACTATCAGGTTCGGCGGCGGAGGCCCCAAACCGCATGGGCCGATGTGGGGTGTCTGCCGGTTCGCAACTCGACGAACAGCGCAGCAACCGGTTCCGTCTCAACCACGTTCAGCGGGCTTCGGGCCGGTACAGCCTACGAAGCGCGGTACCGATCCCGCCGCGCCGCATCATGCAACACCGGTTCTCCCGACATCTGGTCGTCGGTGGGTACGGGCACGACGAGCGGCATCCCGATCAATGACTCGCCGACGTTCCCCGCCACCACTCCGGCGACCGTCTCGGTGAACGAGAACGCCGGCGAAGACATCAATGTAGGCCTCCCCGTCGCCGCCGTCGACCCCGACGGCGCCCGGGACATCCTCACCTACAGCTTGAAGGGACAGGACGCGGAGAGTTTTCGGGTCGTTCCCGAAACCGGGCAGATCCGCACCCGCAGCGGTCGCACCTACGACTTCGAGACTCGGGACACCTACAACGTCACGGTGGAGGCGCGGGATGTGCATGACGAGACGGCGAGCTTCCCGGTCATGATCGAGATCCTGGACCTCGAGCAGGGTTGCTCCGCACCGCCGAGGCTACGCCTCAATCCCCAAGACCGGCTACTCGTCGTGCGATGGGATCCACTGGAGGACGACGACCAAACAGCCCCGGTGCAGGGCTACGAGATCGAGCGGCGCACCGGCTCGAATGGCGCCTGGGGCAACCGTGTCGTCGTCAGGGGGCGGGAGAAGGACCTCGTGTACTTGTCCGGTCTGACGAACCTCCAACCCTATGAGGTTCGAATCCGTCCCTATGGCCCGGAGGGAAATTGCGCTTGGTCCGCACCGGTATCCGGAATCCCACAAACGGATCGGTCGCCGCTGGACGGCCAAGACCTTCAGGATCGACTGGGGCCCGGCGGCAGGCTCGGCGACCGGCGTTTCCTGGCAACCGGCAGGTTCAGCGAAGAGACAGACGGCCGGCACGTCCACGGCAGCTACCACTACGAGAAGACCGGTCCCGACCGGAGCCTGATTACCCTCGAGTACGACGAGATCGGCCGCTCCGGCTGTTCGCTCTCCCTCTTGTTCTCGTCGCTTACCGCCGGTTCGTTCCTGGACGAATGCAAGGGCGCCGGTGTGAACACCGATTTCGACCTCGATGAACCGCCGCCAGACCCAGAGAATCTCGCGCCGCGGAACCGAACAGAGTTCCTGGAGCTGGTGCAGGGCAGGGAGTTCCTCCCCGGCCTTCAGATTGGTGGGCGGTTGCGCGGACAACTCAATCAAGTCAATCTAGGGGACTCGGTGGCGCACACGCGAACCGCCAATGAAGAAGCCAGGAACGAAGGATACAGGTTGAATACTCGCTTCGGGGGCTATGAATACGAACGTGTCGGCGCCAACACGGCTCGACTCGTCTTGTGTTTCGGACGTCTTGGATCGTGTAGCCCGGAATCGGACGAGCGGTGGATCGTCGACCTGGAGTTCATCTCCCCCGATGCAGCGAAGTACACCATCACGATTCACCGCAAGGGTCATGCGCCGCTCACGTTGGACGGGTTCATCGACTTCAGAAGCGGTGACTACCTCGGCAACTTCCCTCCGGAACTCGTACCGCCCGGCCACCCGCCGCAGGATGCAGGCCGAGACCTGCTGGGTGTCGACGCCGCGACCGGTTCGACCTCTTTGAGCATCGGCGCGGACTCGTTTCAGACCATGCTGCTGCGCGGCGACGGAATCCAGGACATCGCGTACAGCCCCGGCGACTGGTTGGAGCCGAAGGATGGCGGCAATCAGCGGATGATGATCGTCGGGTCGGGCCCGGCAGCAGCGAAGTTCGCCGCCGCCAGCGGCGACAGAGCGCCAGGCCACGACGCAGTCGGGCCCGTCTTCGTTTCCAACGAGCAAGCGAATGTGACCGCACTGACAGTCGTCTGCATGCAGTTCGGAAGCGGAATCCCCATTCGCGGATCGAGGTACTTCTCGCAGCCGAAGGCGCCCAGTGGGGCCGTTCAAGCCTGCCAGCGCGACTGCGTTCGACGGGGTCTTGACCGCGTACAGGCCTGCGTATGGACCTGCGAGACGACCAACGCCGCGTCGGCGGCTGCGGTTCTGAAGACCTCCGGTGGCGGAGTGCTGCCGCTTCCGCCACTACGCAAGGGCATCGAGTCGTTTGAGAACCTCGCCAGAGGAGAGTTGGTCGAGGCAGGCAGGGTGGAACCGCTGCCGGCGCCAGCCCCTTCGAGATTCCGCGCCGATCACAGACGCAGGCATTGAACCTTCGTCTGATCGCGCCGGCCTGATTGCCTGCCTCGGCGCAGAAGAACAACGTGATCCTGTTCGTTGGCGACGGCATGGGGGTGTCGACTGTCACCTCCACTCGCATTGCGACGGTTGGCGTCGACGGGGAGCTGGCTCTTGACCGCATGCCCTGCAGCGACGAAGACGACACCGACTTCGACTGTTTCGTGGACGATACGACCCTTCGTTGCGCGCTGGCCCTGTATGGAGTATCTACAGTCGACCGAGTGTGAAGAACACATGGAGGAAGACGCGATCATGACAACCATGAGTAGGGCCGAAGGGCAGAGAACAGACGGAACGGACGGAATCGGAGGAGTTCGCCTTGTGCGACCGTTCCTCTTGCTGGTCCTGACTGCGTTGGCGATGGCCGTTTCGGCGCCGCTGGGCGCTCAGCAGGGGCGGGATCTCCTGGCTTGGGAAGAGCCGCTCCGCGCGCTCAGCGAGCAGGTCTTCCTCAAGGAGGCCGTCGGTGACGTGGTCGTCTATGAGGCCGGGGACATCTCGGGCACGTTGCTTGGACTCGACCGTGACGGGCCAGGCGGCGGAAGGCCCCGGGTCAGGGCCCGTGTAACCTCGGGTTCGCAGTGGATCAGTTGGCAGGCGCATCCTACTAGCGGCCCTGCCGTCAAGACCTTCGGAATCCGTCTGGCCGTGGACCATGGCGGCAGCACGCCCGACCCGGACCCCGACCCGCCTCCGCCCACCTCGGGCTGCGTGCCGACGACGACGGCGCTTCAGTTCGACGGCGGCTACAAGGTCAGCATGTGCTACCGCACGCCCGCGGGAGAAGAAGGACAGGCCAAGGCCGGCGTCTGGGCCTCCGGCCAGTCCGGCATCCTGTGGTTCTTCGACCGGGGCAACGCTGAGGTTCTGGTGAAGGTGCTCGACGGCTGCGCCAACAACGGCCACCGCTGGGTCTTCGTGGCGCCGGTCACCACCTTGGAGTTCAACCTCTGGGTAACGGGTCCGAACGGCGACCGCTGGCCCCTTAGCAACCAGCAGGGCGTGACGGCCGCCACCAAGAGCGATACGTCCGCGTTCAAGTGCGCTGACGAGAACGGAGGAGAAGGCGATGGGGACGGTGATGACGACGACGGAGACGCCGCGGCGCCGGATCTCGTCGTATCGACTCCGTCGGTAAACAACAGCAGCCCGAGTGCGGGCGGGAGCTTCACGCTCCGCGCGACTGTACGCAACCAGGGCGACGCGCCGTCCGCCACCACCACGCTCCGCTACTACCGCTCGTCCAACTCGAGTATCACTTCTTCCGACACCCGGGTTGGAACGGACGCAGTAGGCGCCCTTGCTGCCTCGGGCACTAGCGCCGAGTCGATCAGCCTCACGGCGCCGTCGAGCGCCGGTACGTACTACTACGGCGCCTGCGTCGGCTCCGTCTCCGGCGAATCGGACATGACGAACAACTGCTCAACCGGCGTCAGAGTGGTGGTTGGAGGCGGCGGCTCGGACGCGGGGAACTCGGTGCGCCTCATGTACGTCTCGCCGGCGAATCGAGAGTTCCGCGCCGACTACAGCGCCAGCATGGCTTCCGCGATCGTGGACGCCCAGGACTGGTATCGCGGCCAGATGGACGGCCTGACGTTCTCGATCGACAGCCTCGTCCCGGAATGGTGCCGCCTCCCCCGGAATGACGACTATTACGCGAGGGGGCACGCCTGGGAGAAAGTCCTGGAAGACGTGCAATCCTGTGCGCCGGTGGGTTACAACTCGCGGTTCTCATGGGTGCTGTACGTCGACGTGGAGGAGCGCTGCGACGAGCAGCAGGAACTCGGCGCCGGCGGCCCGGGCCTGATCATGGTGCCGCGAGCAGACCTGGAGGGCTTGACGAACCCCGGCATCTACTATCACTGTGACGAGGGACCCTACAACGGGCCCCTTGGCCGCTGGATCGGCGGGCTGGCCCACGAGTTGGGTCACTCGTTTGGACTCCCCCATCCGCCCGGTTGCGACGATGGGCTATCGACGTGTGATGAAGATGCACTCCTCTGGAATGGCTACCAGAGCTACCCGGATACCTACCTGCGCGAAGACGAAAAGGCAGTGCTCCGTCGGTCGCCGTTCTTCGTGACGGACTGACTCGGCAAACCCGTTCGTGTTCCGACTACAGCGATACAGACGAAGAGTCCGCCCTCGGCACGTTCTGGGAAGCGCGGGTGGGGAGACCGCCTGCTGCTGCTGCGCGAGTCCGCGAGTCATCGCTGCAGACCGGCGGGCCGATGCCGGGCGATCCGGCGGCCGCCGAGGACGCTCGCCTCATTCATGAACTCCTTCAGAGCAACCTCAAGTCTCGACGTGCCATCGACCACGACCGAGTCGTCTCTTCGGGCGGCTCCCAAGGAACCTGCTTCCTGGCAAACTTCGTCGAATTCTACGGCGGCAGCTACGGTGGCGGTCCTGCGCGTCAGCGCTGCGTACCTTCAACCCCCTTACATGCTGCGCCGGTACTCGCCGCCGACCCGGTACAGCGCGTCCGAGATCTGACCGAGCGAGCAGTGCTTCACCGTCTCCATCAGCTCGGCGAACACATTGCCGCGCCGCCGCGCCACATCCTGCAGCCGCTCCAAACAGGCCGTTGAGTGCTCACCGTGGCGGCGGTGGAAAGCCGCCAGGCTGTCGATCTGCTGCTGTTTCTCCTCGTCGGACGAGCGGATGAGTTCCGCTTCGACCGTCTCCGCAAACTCCTGGCCCTCGCCGAGGAACGTGTTGACGCCGACCACCGGCAGGCTGCCGTCGTGCTTCTTCGCCTCGTACTCCATGCTCTCGTCCTGGATCTTGGAGCGCTGGTACATGGTGTCCATCGCCGCCAGCACGCCGCCCCGTTCCGCCAGCCGGTCGAACTCCAGGTACACCGCCTCCTCCACCGCGTCGGTGAGCTGATCCAGAGCGAAGGACCCCTGCCAGGGGTTCTCGCTCCGGTTGAGCCCGAATTCCCGGTTGATGATCAACTGGATCGCCAGCGCCCGGCGCACGGACTGCTCGGTGGGCGTCGTGATCGCCTCGTCGAACGCGTTCGTGTGCAACGAGTTGCAGCGGTCGAGGATGCCGTAGAGCGCCTGCAGGGTGGTGCGGATGTCGTTGAACTGGATCTCCTGGGCGTGCAGCGAGCGGCCTGAAGTCTGGATGTGGTACTTGAGCATCTGGCTGCGGGCCGAGGCGCCGTAGCGCTCGCGCATCGCCCGCGCCCAGATCCGGCGGGCGACCCGGCCGATCACGGCGTACTCCGGATCCATGCCGTTCGAGAAGAAGAAGGACAGGTTGGGGGCGAAGTCGTCGATCGCCATGCCCCGCGTCAGGTAGTACTCGACGATCGTGAAGCCGTTGGCGAGCGTGAACGCCAACTGGGTGATCGGGTTCGCGCCGGCCTCGGCGATGTGGTATCCGCTGACCGAGGCGCTGTAGTAGTTGCGGACGTTGTGGTCGATGAAGTATTGCTGGACGTCGCCCATCATCCGCAGCGAGAACTCGGTCGAGAAGATGCAGGTGTTCTGCGCCTGGTCCTCCTTGAGGATGTCGGCCTGGACGGTGCCGCGCACCCGGCTCACGGCATCCGACCGGATCCGCTCGTAGACCTCGGCCTCGACCAACTGGTTGCCCGAGATACCGAGTAGCGCCAGCCCCAGACCGTCGCTGCCTTCCGGCAGTTCGCCGCGATAGACCGGAACGTCGCCGTCGTAGCGCCGGCCGATCTCGGCGCGCGCGCCCTCCAAACTGCCCGTCTCCTGCAAATGACGCTCCACCTGCTGGTCGATCGCGGCGTTCATGAAGAAGGCGAGGATGGTCGGCGCCGGGCCGTTGATCGTCATCGACACGGAGGTCGCCGGGTCGCACAGGTCGAAACCCGAGTACAGCCGCTTGATGTCGTCGACGGTGGCGATCGAGACTCCCGAGTTGCCGACCTTGCCCCAGATGTCGGGCCGGACCCCCGGGTCCGAGCCGTAGAGCGTGACCGAGTCGAACGCGGTCGACAGGCGGTTGGCCGGCTGCCCGCGCGACACGTAGTGGAAGCGGCGGTTGGTGCGTTCCGCGATCCCCTCGCCCGCGAACATCCGCGTCGGCTCCTCGCTGCGGCGCCGGTACGGGTAGACGCCGGCGGTGTACGGATAGGCGCCCGGCAGGTTGTGCTTCAGAAGGAACCGCAGCAGATCGCCCCAGTCCGAGTACTCAGGCAGCGCCAGTTTCGGCATTCGCAGGTGGCTGAGGGTCGTCACGTAGTTGTCGCCGGTGACCTCGCGTCCGCGGACCGGGTAGCTGTAGCGCTCCGCCCGCGCGGCCTCCACGCGCTCGGGCCAGCGTCGCAGGAGTTCGGCCGCCTCGGCGCCGACTTCCCCGAGACCCTCCTGGTAGCGCCTGCGCAGGCGCGCGATGCTCTCGTCGGGCGCCGTCTCGAGTGCTCCCTCCGCATACGCGGCGAGCGGTTCGGGAAGCTCCGGATCGTCCAGTTCCAAAAGCGCCCGGTAGCAGCCGTGCGCCTTCGACGCCGCCGCGGCTCGGCGCTCCACGTCACCCTCCGCCCCCCGTCCGGCCTCAGCGATCTCCGCCAGGTAGCGGCTGCGGTTGTCGGGAATCAGAACCGCAGCGCGCGGCGCCCGCTCGTCCAGGGCGATCTCGGGAGTCCACGCTGCCTCGTCCAGGTCGAGGCGTTCCCGCAACTGCCGGCACACGTTCCAGAACATCCAGTTGACGCCAGGATCCTGGAACTGGCTGGCGATCGTCGGGTAGACGGGCACGTCCTCGTCGGCGGTGTGAAAGGCCAGGCGGTTGCGCCGCCACTGCTTGCGCACGTCGCGGAGTGCGTCCTGGGCGCCGCGCCGATCGAACTTGTTCAGCACGATCACGTCGGCGAAATCGAGCATGTCGATCTTCTCGAGCTGACTGGCCGCGCCGTAGTCCGACGTCATCACGTAGACCGAGAGGTCGGCCAGATCGACGATCTCGCTGTCGCTCTGACCGATGCCGGCCGTCTCCACAAGGACCAGGGAGAACCCGGACGCCTTGAGCAGGGCGATGGCGTCCCCCAGCACTTCACTGGTCGCGCGGTGCTGCCGGCGGGTCGCCATGGAACGCATGAACACCCGGTCGCTGCGCAGGCTGTTCATGCGAATGCGGTCGCCGAGCAGGGCGCCGCCGGTGCGCCGCCGGGTCGGGTCCACCGCCAGGACGGCGATCCGCATCCCGGCGCCGGCCAGGGGCATGCACTCCACGAAACGGTTCAGCAGCTCGTCGGCGACGCTGCTCTTGCCGGCGCCGCCGGTACCCGTCAGGCCCACTACCGGCACGCCGGCCCCTGCTAGCTGCCACTCCTTGCGCAGCCGGCGCAGCTCGACTTCGGCCAGGGCCCCCCGCTCGATCGCCGAGAGCATGCGCGACAAGTCCCCGTCACCGTCGGGCGTCGACGCCGTCCGCACCCGGAACCGCGGCTCGGGCGCGTCCCGGCGCTTCGCATGCGCCCGCTCGACCACGTCGTCGATCATCGCCGGCAGGCCCATCCTCAACCCGTCGTCCGGGTGGTACACGCGTTCGACGCCGCACGCCTGCAGCTCGCCGATCTCCTCGGGCGTGATCGTGCCTCCGCCGCCGCCGAACACCAGCACGTGCCCGGCGCCCTCCTCGGCCAGACGATCGATCATGTAGCGGAAGAACTCCATGTGACCGCCCTGGTACGAGCTGATCGCGATCGCATCCGCGTCCTCCTGGACCGCTGCCCGCACGATCTCGTCGACGCCGCGGTTGTGACCGAGGTGGATGACCTCCGCCCCCCGGTCCTGGATCATCCGGCGCATGATGTGGATCGCCGCGTCGTGGCCGTCGAAGAGGGACGCCGCGGTCACGAAACGCAGCGGACTCGCATCCGGGGCGGGACTGGAACTGCGTCTTGGTTCGGGTGTGGTCATGCTACGGTGCGCTCGCCGAAAACGCCTGTTGGCAGTCTATCGCCGCCGGGAAGGAGGTCACCCTTGAACGCTTCGCATGCCCTCTCAGCCTTGGCCGGTCTGGCCGGCCTGATCCTGGCGGTTTCGCCCGCCGCGTCGCAGCAAGAGGCGGCCTCGAGTCCGGACGACGCCAGCGCGGCGGTCCGGGAACGAGCCGAGGCCGCAACCGCGGCCCGGCGGGAACAGTTGCGCCGCTTCCGCTACGGCAACCTCGCCGAGATCGAGTTGAGCGGCAAGAAGGTGATGGTCTCCTACGCCGACCTGGCGACGGACAGCGACGACTACCGGGCCTTCGAGGCGCTAGGGGCCGGCGAAGTTTCGGCCTGGCAGAGCGCCAAGGCAATCAAGCTCATGGCCCATGTCTCGCTCTCGTTCGGCGATGTCGCCGTGCCGTACGGCAATCACTCCCCGGACTACCCCGGCGTCTACAGCCTGTGGCCCAAGCGCACCGCCGACGGCTGGAGCCTGATCTTCAACTCCGAGGGCGACATCTGGGGCACCCAGCGCGACCCGGCCGCGGACGTGGCTGAAGTGCCTCTCAAGCACTCCCGGGCCGACGAACCGACCGAGAAACTGACGGTCGAGTTCCTGGAGGCCGAGCCCGGCGCGAAAGCGCTTCCGAAGGAAGCGGCAGGGGAGAAAGTCCTCCGTATCGCCTGGGGCGACCACCAGTTCCTGGCGGCGCTCGAAGCCGCGCCGGAGTAGCCGGAGCTACTACGCCTTCGTGATTCCCGGCACCGCGACCGCGTAGCGGCCCTTCTCGTCCGGCAGCGTCGGCGGAGCAGCGTCCCAGGCGTAGGTCGCCGGCGCCAGCGACACGTCCGACCCGATCGCTTCCTTCCAGGTGAGCTTCTTGCCGGAGTAGGTCGCCATGCGGCCCATGACCGAGGTCATCGTCGCGACGGCGCCGTTCTTCGCCTCGTTGAACGGCTTGTCCTCGCGGATCGCCTCGAACAGGCGGTCGTGCTCGACCTGGTAGGGATTCTTCTCGTCCTCCGGCTCGCGGTGGGTCCAGCCGCCCGGCGCTTCGATCAGCCCCGAAGCCAGGCTCGCCTTGCCCTTGCTGCCGTGGGCGTACTCGGCCACCTCGTCCCAGCAGTTCTGGATGTGGCGGCACTGGCTCAGCATCACCGCGCCGTCGTCGTAGGTGTACTCGACGAAGTGGTGATCGAAGATTTCGCCGTGGTCCGGACCGTTCCGCCACTGGCGTCCGCCCTGCCCCTGGGCCGCGACCGGATGTCCGCCCTTGACCCAGTTGCCGACGTCGATGTTGTGGATGTGCTGCTCGACGATGTGGTCGCCGCAGAGCCAGTTGAAGTAGTACCAGTTGCGCATCTGGTACTCCATCTCGGTCTGCTCCGGTTTGCGCGCCCGCACCCAGACGCCCGAGCCGTTCCAGTAGACGCGCAGCGCCACGACATCGCCGATCGCGCCGTCGCGAATGCGCTGGATCGTCTCGTTGTACATCGCGCTGTGATGGCGCTGCAGGCCGACGCCGACCTTGAGGCCGGCCTCCTTGGACGCCTTGGCGGCCTTGAGCACCCGCCGCACACCCGGGGCGTCCACCGCCACCGGCTTCTCCATGAACACGTGCTTGCCCTGCTCGACCGCGTACTCGAAGTGCTCGGGACGGAAACCCGGCGGGGTCGCCAGGATGACGACGTCGACACCGGAGTCGATCACCTTCCTGTAGGCGTCGAAGCCGGCGTAGCGGTTCTCGGCGGGAACCTGGAGGCGCTTGCCGTTCTCGAGCGAGCCGCCCTCACCAAGTTCGGCCAGGCGCCCGTAGCAGGTCTCCACCCGGTCCTCGAACGCGTCGGCCATCGCCACGAGTTCAACCGGACCCGACGTCGAGAGGGCCTGCGCCGCGGCGCCCGTGCCGCGACCGCCGCAACCGATCAGGCCGATCCGCAGCGTCGCGTCACCGCGTGCCCGCCCCACGTCCGAGTTCGTGTTCGCAACCGCGGTCCCGCCGCCGACTCCGCCCGCAAGCAGAGCCGCCGAGGCCCCGGTGATGAAACTACGCCTGGAGGTTCCGTCCATGGTGTCTCCCCGCACCCCTGGGGTGCCGTCGTCGTCGATCCGTATCGGCCGAGCCCTGTCTCCTGATCGCAATACTCTAGCGGAGACTCCGCTACCATCCGCCGCCATGAACGACCTCGAAACGCTCCGCGGCCGCTGAGGCCGTTCCAATGCTGAAGGGGCTCCCGATCCTGGTCGCGCTGGCCGTCGCCGCGGTCCAGGAACCGGGCGCCGGACGGTACCCGGACATGCCGCCGGGCCGACCGCCGGCTGTCGATGTGCCGGCCGCCGCCGCGGCCACCGACGCCGAGATGACGCCCTACCGGGAGCGGATCGTCGGCGTCGGCGCCGACGGCGGCGAAATGAAGCTGGACATGGCGCCTGTGCCGGGCGGCGAGTTCCTGCTCGGGAGCCCGGACAGCGAGCCCGGGCGCGGCGAGCTGGAGTCCCCGCGTCGCCGGGTGCAGGTCGGGTCGTTCTGGATGGCAACGCACGAGACGACCTGGGACCTGTACCGCGTGTTCATGTTCGACACGGACCGCGGCGGTGGCGAACCCGCAGCCCCTTGGGCCGACGCGGTCAGCAGGCCGACGCCGCCCTACCGGCCGATGGACTTCGGCATGGGCGTCGAGGGCTTCCCCGCGATCTCGATGACCCAGTTCGCGGCCCGGCAGTTCACGAAGTGGCTGTCGATGAAGACCGGCCGCTTCTACCGGCTGCCGACCGAGGCCGAGTGGGAGTACGCCTGCCGCGCCGGCGGCGAGACCGCGTGGTCGAACGTCTCTGACGTGGCGGAGATCGACCGCTTCGCCTGGTACGCCGGCAACAGCGACCGCCGCTACCGACAGGTCGCCCTACTCGAAGCGAACGCGTGGGGCCTCTTCGACCTGCACGGCAACGTGGCCGAATGGACCCTCGACGCCTACGCGGACTACACGGCACTTGGCGAGGGCGACCTCCTGGCCGACCCGATCGCCTGGCCGCAGAAGGAGTTTCCGCGCAGCGTTCGCGGCGGCTCCTGGCAGGACGAGCCCGCCGCCCTTCGCTGTGCCGCCCGCCGCGGCTCCCAGCTCTCGTGGAAGCGGGTGGATCCTCAGATTCCGCAGAGCGTCTGGTACCACACGAACGCCCGCTTCCTCGGCTTTCGGGTGGTACGGCCGCTGGTCGAACCGCCCCCGGCGGAGCAGGAGAAGTACTGGGCGCCGGACCTGGACTCGGTGCGCAGGATCGTCGAGCGACAGCGGCGCGGCGAACGGGACTGAAGCGCTAGGGGCTAGGGCTGAGGCTGCGGCACGTCGATGGCGTAGCGCAGCGTCGGGTGGGTTTCCGGCGCCACAATCGCATTGAGCACCTCGAACGCCATCTCGAAGCTGGTGCGCGATTCACCGCTGATCGCCAGGTCGAGGTCGCTGTGCGGCTCGATCCGCATCACGGACGGCGGACCGTTGAAGCGGTGTCCGCTCACAACGCGCAGATCGAAGGCGGCGTCCGACACGTTGGAGAGCCTGACGTCGATCAGCTCGTCGTCCTGGCTGCGTTCGACCTTCGTCAACAGGAGCGAAGCCTCCAGCAGCGGCATCAGGACATCCTCCCGGCCGATCAGCCAGTTGGCCATCCAGGCGACAGTGCGATTCGCGTGGAGCGCCTGCTTGATCGACTCCGCGCTTCGCTCCTCGGCGAACGCCAGGGTCACCGTGCGGTGGCCGCCGGCATGGGGGGCGTAGTCCCAGTCGATCAGGCCGTGGATGTCCGAGACGCCGAGGATCGCCAGGTCGTTGTCGAGGGCGATCTGCAGGGCCTCGGCCGAGAAGAAGTCCCCGTTCGCCACCTCGATGCCGTGCAGCAGATCTCCAGCGATCAGCTCCCGGTGCATGTCGGTCAGCCGCGCCACGCCGTCGGGGCGCTGCCGCGGCCAGTTCGGGTGATTCCAGAACACGAAGGCGTTCTGCTCGTTGGCCGCCTCGATCGCCTGCTGCGCCTCCCGCTCGCTCGCTTCCTGCTCCGCGGGCGTGGAGGGCCGGAGGCGAGTCATGTAGTCCACCTCGCCGATCTTCACCAGGAGCGCGTTCGCATCCGTGATGAACACGGCGTTCACGTGGCCCGGCGGCATGCTGCGGGTGATCTCCGCGCCGTTGACCACGATGACCTCCGACTCCTCCTCCGCGGCGTACTCACTGGCAACGACGTAGGACCGGTTCCGGTCGGGATGCGGGATGTCCTCCTGCCGCGGCTGATACTCCAGGTGTTCGGTAACCGCCATCAGAGTGAGCCCGTCCCGCTCGGACTCCTGCATGCGGATGACCGGCCACACCATGCCGTCCGAGAACACGGAGTGCGTGTGCAGGTCGACTGTGAACGTGCGGTAGCCGTCGACATCGGGGAACTCGATGGCTCGCTCCTGAGCCGCCGCGGCCGTCGCAGCCGCCAGGACCGCAACGGAGAGGCTGAGTGTCCACGTGGCTGGTCGATTCGTCATGTCGGATTCCTCGCCTGGTTGGGGATTGGATGGGAAGTCGTTGCCGAGGATAGCTGCCGCAAGCGGCTCGCCGATCGAGCCTGGCGTCAAGAGACGGCGTCCGCGCTCCGGCGCCGCCGCCAAACGTCGCTCGCCACCGCCAGCAGGATCGCGACGCCGGTGATGATGCGTTTGGTCGGCTCGGTGGCGCCGGCCTGGGCGAGCCCGGTCTGCAGCACGGCGATCACCAGCACGCCCAGGAGCGTGCCAGTCACCGATCCCCGCCCCCCGAGCAGCGACGTGCCGCCGATGACCACCGCCGCGATCGCCGACAGCTCCATGCCGATGGCGGCGTTCGGGTCCGCCGACTGCAGGTAGCCGACCTGGCAGAGGCCGGCAGCCGCCGCCAGCACCCCCCCGAGCGTGAACACCGCGAACTGCACCCGGGCGGGCCGAACCCCGCAGCGGTGGAGCGCCGAAAGGTTGCCGCCGACCGCGAACACCCACCGCCCGAAGGAGGTGCGCGAGAGGACGAACTGCAGCGCTCCGACCACGGCGAGCGAGCCGATGAAGGCGGCCGAGAGGCCAAACACCGGCGTCGTCGCGCCGAGCGCCGAGACCCGGTCGCCCAGGTAGCTCGTCTTCGACGCGGTGACGAGGTAGGTCGAGCCGCGGGCGATCTCCAGCATGCCGAGAGTGACCAGGAAGGACGGAATCGACCAGCGGGCGACCAGGGCGCCGTTGATCGCGCCGCACAGCGCGCCTGTGGCAAGCGCCGCAAGCGCCGCCACCAGCAGGGGGAATCCCTGGTCCACGGTCAGAACGCCCAGCACGGCCGCGGACAGGGCCAGCACCGAACCGACCGAGAGATCGATGCCGCCCGCGATGAGCACCAGGGTCAGACCGGCGGACGCAACGACCAGGGGCGGCAACTGGTTCGCCAGGGTGCGGAAGGTCAGCGCGCTCCAGAAGTGATCGGTGACCAAACCGAACGCGACGCAAAGGGTCAACAGGACGAGCACCAGTCCGCCCCTGTAGCCCAGGACGAACCGCGGAAGAGCCAAACCGGATCCCGGCGCCGGCCCCCGGGCCGCGGAAGCCTGGCTGCTTCCGCCCTGGGAACGCGGGCGTCTCGCCCGCATCCGGGATCCCTCCGTCATCAGCCGCCGGGCGCCGCGATCACGTCGACCGGGGTCTGACGGTCCCGGGCTTCCCCGCCGCCCAGGATCTCGAGCGCCGCCTCGATCCCGAACACCGCGAGTTGGCCTGCATGCTGGTCCGCGGTGGCGAGAATCTCGCCCTGCGCCACGAGACCGGCCACCGCGTCGATGTGGTCGAAACCGACGATCAGCACGTCCTCCCGGCCGCTCTGCCGGCGGGCGGCCAGCGCTCCCAGGGCCATGTTGTCGTTGGCGCACAGGAGCGCCCGCAACTCGGGGTGCTCTCGCAGCATGGCGGCCGCGACGACGTTCGCCTGCGCCTGCTCCCAGCCCCCACTCTGGACGTCGACGATCTCGGCGCCGGCCGCGTTCATCGCGTCCTCGAAGCCGGCCTGACGCTGCTGGGCGTTGAAGGCGGTGGGAATGCCGCCGATGATCGCCACTCGATCGCCCGGTTCGAGGCGCGCGGCCAGCACCTCGCCGACCCGCCGGGCGCCGTCGCGGTTGTCCGGGCCCACGAAGGGCGCGTCGAGTCCAACCTCCGTCGCGACTTCCGCGTCCAGACGATTGTCGATGTTGATGACCACGACGCCACTCCCCTGGGCGCGCGCCAGCGCCGGCGCCAGGGCCTTCGAGTCGGCGGGCGCAATGACGATCGCGTCGCTGCCGGAGGCCACCATCTGCTCGACCAGGGCGACCTGCTGGGCCAGATCGCTCTCGTTCCGGGTGCCGTTGACGACCAGGTCGTAGTCGCCGGCATTGGCCTCGTGATGGGCCCGGGCGCCCTCGGCCATCGTCTCGAAGAACTCGTTGGCCAGGGACTTCATGACCAGCGCGATCTGCGGCCGCGCGGCGTCTTCGGCGCCGGGCGTGTCGCCGCCACAGCCGACCGCCAGCAGTGTGGCACTCAACAGGAGCAAGAAGGCGTCACGGAGGTTCGCGTTTGCCATGGCGCGCTACAGCGTACTGGAAGAACGTCCCCGCCTACGGCGGGCTCGCGAGCCCAACTGCTTCCGCAAACGCCGCCAATGCGCTCTCCGCCGCCGCGCGATCCGCCGCCGGCGGCTGCGCCCCATCCGCCTCATAGCGCAGCGCCAGCACGTCGAGCCGCCCCTGCCGGCGGTGCGCCTTCAGGTCGTACCGCGCCACCAGCCGGTCGCCCGCCAGGACCGGCAGGCAGTAGTAGCCGTAACGCCGCTCCGAAGCCGGCTTGAAGATCTCCAGGACCTGGTCGAAGTCGAACAGTTGCGCCACCCGCTTCCGGTCCCAGAGCACCGGGTCGAACGGCGACAGAAGGACGCCCCGGTCGGGCGACGGGCGCACCCGACGCAGACGGGCAGCGAGCTCCAGGTCGGACGCCCGCACCCAACCCGGCCGGCGGCCTCCCTTCGCGTCGATCAGGTCGCACGCCACTGCCTCACCCGCCGACGCCAGGTCTTCCAGCGCAGCCTTGATCTGAGGCCGCACGTTCTTGAGCCGCCAGGTGTCGGCGAGGGTGCCGATCGTCGCCCAGCCGTGACCTTCAAGCGCCCGCAGGATCAGCGCTCGCAAAGACTCCTCGAGGCTCCATTCCTGCTTCCGCCACCCCTCCGGAATCACCCGCTCGGCAAGATCGAACGTGCGCTGGAAGTTGCGGCGCGAACGGATCGCGAGTTGGCCCGTCGACCACAGCGAGTAGGCGACCCACCGATCCCGTTTCGAGCGCCAGACCTCGCCCAGCATCGGCCCCTCCAGGTCGAGCGACCGCATCGGACCCTCGGCCTCGACACGCCGCAGGATGGCCTTCGCGACATCCGGGTGTTCACGGATCGCGCGGCTGGCCGTGCCGCTCAGATACTTCCGGCGCCGAAAGCCGAACGCCGGGTAGAGGTCGATCGGGATCCAGCTCGCCTCGTGGCCCCAATACTCGAAGATCGGCGCCCCCGGCTGCAGGAGTTCTTCGGGCAAGTCCCGGTCGATTCCCGGCCACCGAGACAGCGGCACGATCGCATGGCTGCGGGCGCCGGCAATCGAGACAGTGTCGAGTTGCAGGTAGCCGAAACGCTCGATCAGGGCGAAGAGCGCACGCCGGGCACGCACGCCGCGGCCGCCAGCCGAGCGCGGCAGCCCCGTCCATTCGGGCTTGAGCAGCCCCGCCCGCGCCAGCGCCAGACGGCGGGCGTCGCGGACGGTGAGCTCGAGAGCCGTAGCGGGCACGCGTGGACTCGGGTCGGACTACCGACCGGGGGTCGATCCGGCCGCCAAGGCCTCCGCCAGGCGGCGACTGGCGACTTCGCCGTCCCCGAGCGAGCCGGCCCTCTCGGCGCGTTCGGCCACGCCCCGGTAGTAGTCGGCGCCGCGGGCCAGATCCTCACGGTTGACCAGCATCGGGTTGTCCTGCAGGCCGCGGAGCCAGGCGTGGTAGGCAAGCCCAGCCTTGTAGTGGCGGGTCGGCGGCTGGAAGATGAAGCGCGCCAGTTCCTCGGCAGGGCCCATCAGCTCGCGGTAGCGCTCGACATCGCCGCCGCCCAACGCGCGAAGCGCCTTCGCCGCCGGCTCGGCGACCGCGTCGAAGGCGCCGAGCAGCGCGTGGCTGAAGTCGCCCATGGCCACCCTGCGGCCATTCAGTTCGAACGACCCGTGGATCCTGGATGCCCCGGACTGCCCTTCCCCTTCGAGCAACTGAGCCCCTTCGAGAAGCCGGGCGAAGTGGTAGTCGTCTCCCGTGAGCACGATCTGGCCGCGCAAGGCGATCCGCCGGCGGAGCCGCACCTCGAACTTTTCGTCCAACAGCGAGAGCTTGACCCCGCGCACCTTCTCGGGATGCCGGGCGAGGATGCGCTCCAGGCTGTTGCCCGGGAAGTAGCCGCGCATCGCTGGATGGAACATCTCGCCAAGCCAGTGCAGGAACAGCGGCCCCTCGAGCTGATCGATGATCGCGGAATACACATCGACGTACTCCCTTTCGGAGGCGCCGTTCACCGTAAGCTGGGGCATCGGCAACACGACGGGAACGCCGCCCAGCCCGTCGATGAACTCTGCCTGTTCCACCACCGCGTCGATCAGCCCAGACGTGCTTGCAACCCCGCCGACCTGATCGCTCCCCGCGCCGGCGACGAAGCCGTTGCGGAGTTCGAGGGAGGCGCAGAGTTCGATCAACCGTCGCGCGCTCGGCCACCCGATCTCGAAACGCTGCGCCGTGTCCATTGCCTCCGCAACGCCGAAGCCGAGCGAGTCGACCCAGCGGCGCAAGCCGGCTGTCGCCCGCCAGTCGATCCAGTGTTCGAGCTCGAGCGCCGAAGCTGTCCGGTCGATCGAGTGGCGGGCCTGGGCATAGCCATCCCGAACCACGACATGGAGCGCGGCGTAGCAGAGCCTCGGCAGCGGCGAACCGGTATGCGCCGCGACGCTCACGAGGCCGCCGCCTCCCGCTTGATCTCCTTGATCCGGGCGAACTCGGGGCTCTGCCGGTAGTGCTCGTCCAGCGGATAGCAGCCGCTGACCATGTTGTTGCGCGGCCCCGTCGTGCAGTCGCTGAACGTCCGGCAGACGCGACGCCGCTCGAGCGGCCTCCCCGCCAGAACGTCCGCCGGCAAACCCGGGTACGCCAGGATCATCCGCCCCAGGCCCACGAAGTCGACGTGGCCGGCGCCGACCTCGGCCTCGGCAACGTAGGGCAGCCAGTCCTGCAGATAGCTGTAGCCCGTTCCCACGAGCGGCAGTCCTGGAAAGGCCGCGCGCACGGTGCGCACGGCGGCGAGTTGTCGTAGCACCGAACGGAGCGGATCCTCGGGCGGCTGGTAGCCGTCCGACGCCGGGTAGGCCGCCGGCCGCGACAGATGCGGGCAACTGTAGGGCGACCCCATCGTCACGTTGACGATCTCGACTCCCGCTTCGATCAGAAGCGCGATGTAGCGGCTCGCTTCGGCGTAGGTGGGTTCGGGGAACGAGCAGTCGGCCGGGTCGATGCCGAACGCAAGATCGGCGAGGCGCGGCGCCGCGTCCGTATCCGCGATCGCGGCGACATCGGGTACGCCCACGCCGGCGCCGTCCGCGGCGAACGGCGCCACGTCGCCGACGGACAACCGGACGCCGATGCCGAGCCTGGGACACTCCGAACGCACCGCGGCGATGATCTCTAGCGGCAGCCGCACCCGGTTCTCGAAAGCCCCTCCGTACCGCCCCCGCCGGGTGCGCGCGCCGAGCAGTTCGTGCAGCAGGTAGCCGTGGCAGCACTTGACGTCGACGAAGTCGTAGCCGGCCCTCTCGGCGCAACGCGCGGCGCGCACGTAGGCGCCCGCGACCTCCTCCAACTGCTCGTCGCTGACCAGGGGACGCTTCGCGGCGGCGCCCAGGCGACCGTCGAGCACCGGATGGACCTGCGCCCGCAGCGGTCGCGGGGGCGCCGGGGGTGGATCGGGCCGCGACAGTCTGCCCGAGTGGGTCAACTGCAGGCCGATGATCGGTCGCTCGCCCCCGATCCCGCTCTCCTCGTGGCCGGCGAGGATCTCCCTACGCAGCGCTTCGAGCCAGACGACGCAGTTGTCCAGCCGTTCGCCGTCGATGAAGAGCTGATTCGGGTTCGCGCGGCCCTCCGGGAGGACGGCAACCGCCTCGCCGCCCCAAACCAGCTTCGCCCCGCTCAAGCCGAACCGCCGCCACCGCCGCCGCGTCAGGTCGCTCGGGCTGCCGTCCCGGTTGCCATCCCAGCCTTCCATCGGATGGACCGCGAACCGGTTGCCGGCTTCCCGGCCGAAGACCGTCAAAGGCCGCGCCAGCGGCCCGCGCGGTCCGAGCAGTTCGTCCGCGCAGTCGAACGCCGGGTCGAGGCTGCGCAGATGCTCCCGGAACGCTGCGGCCGTGCGATGGTGGCCCGGCGGCGTGTAGCGTCGGCTCAACCCCCGCTCCCAGCCGGCTCAGGCGGCTGCCAGGGCTCCGGCCCCTCCGGTAGGGCACTCAGGAACTGGGCGCCGACCTCCCCGTACCAGGCGTGGAGCCGCTCCCGCATCGCCGCGACGCGCTCGGGCTGCTCGGCCGCCAGATCGTTCCGCTCGCCTACATCGGCCCCCAGGTCGTACAGGTGGACCCGGCCGTCTTCGTAACGTTCGACCAGTTTGTAGGGGCCCTGCGAGATCGCACCGCCCGGGAAGCCGCCCTGGTTGCCGTAGTGCGGGTAGTGCCAGAACAGATCGCGCTCGGCGGCCACGGCGATCGCAGCCTCGCCCGTCTCGCCGCCATGGAGCAGGACGAGGAAGCTGCGGCCATCGAGTTCCAGGTCGGGCCGCACGTCGATCCCCGCGGCTTCCAGCAGCGTCGGGTAGAAGTCGATGCTGATGACGGGCGCCGCGACCTCGCGACCCGGCGCCGCCAGAGCGGGCCAGCGGACGATCAGCGGCTCCCGGATTCCGCCCTCGTAGAGCCAACCCTTGCCGCCGCGCAGCGGCAGGTTCGAGGTCGGCGCTCCTTCCGCCGTCGACAGACCGCCGTTGTCGGAGAAGAAGACGACGATCGTGTTCTCCGCCAGCTCCAGGGCGTCGAGCCGGTCGAGGATGCGGCCGACGCTCGCATCGAGGGTCTCGACCATCCCGGCGTAGACGGCATGGTTCTGCACTTCGCGTACGCGACGCGGCTCTTCGCGCGGCCAGACCTGCTCCTCGTCGCCGAAGTTCGCCGGGTCGGCCGGCGCGCCCACCTCCACGCCCGCCTTCTCGGCGTACTTCGCGACCAACTCGGCCGGCGCCTGGAGCGGCGTGTGGACCGTGTAGTACGCGAGATAGAGCAGGAAGGGCTTGCCCTCGTCGTCGGTCGCGTAGCCGTCGATCAGCTCAAGGGCCTCATCGGTGAGTCGGGCGGTGAGGTGCTCGTCCTCGGGGCCGTCCTCCAGGGTCGGGTTCGAGTACGGCGAGAAGTAGCTGCGCGGCATCCCGCCGCGATGGCCGCCCACGTTCACGTCGAAGCCCTGCGCGAGCGGCCAGAACTCCTCCGTCGGCCCCAGGTGCCACTTGCCCAGGAACGCGGTGCTGTAGCCGCCGTCGCGGAGCGCCTCGGCGAGGGTGTACTCCTCGAGCGCCATCCGGTCATTGAGCGGCGCCGGCGCGAACGACTCCTCGCGGCGGCCGCTGAAGTAGTTCGTCGCGCCCACCCGGGTCGGGTAGCGGCCGGTCATGATGCTGTACCGGGTCGGACTGCAGACCGGGTTCGCGGCGTAACCGCGGGTGAAGCGCACGCCGCTGGCCGCCAGCCGATCGATGTTCGGCGTCTCGTAGAAGGTGTCCGGGTTGAAGGCGCCCACGTCCATGGCGCCCAGGTCGTCGACCAGGAGAAAGACGATGTTCGGGGGCTCGGCGGGCGGGGCTTCGCCGCAGGCCCCCAGGCAGGCAGCGAAGCCCGTCAGGGCGAGCACGGAGAGCCTTCGAGAAGCTGAGTTCATCGACGGTCACTCTAACGTCGCATCTGGCCAGCGGCAGCTACAATCGAGGGCCGCCTACGGGCGCTACCCGATCCAGGGAGGAGACTCATGTCCGCGATCACCCGCCGCGTATTTCTCGGCTCCGCCGCCGCTGCCGCCGCCACGACCACTCTGGGCTGCCGGGCGTCGGTCGGCGCAGCCAGCGTCGCGAGTCCGAACCAGCAACTCCGCGTCGGCATCGTCGGACTGCGGAGTCGCGGGAACGATCACCTGAACCAGTTCGCCGAACTGCCCGGCGTCGAGGTCGCCGCTCTCTGTGACGTCGACCGGAACGTCCTCGAGGCCGCCAAGGCGAAGGCGGTCGAGTTGGGCGCGGACCCGATGACGATCGTCGACTACCGCGAACTTCTGGCGCGGGACGACATCGACGCGGTGTCCATCGCGACGCCGAACCACTGGCACGCGCTCATGGCGGTGTGGGCCTGCCAGGCCGGCAAGGACGTCTACCTGGAGAAGCCGGTCTCGCACAACGTCTGGGAGGGACGCCAGATCGTCCACGCGGCGAAGAAGTACGACCGGATCGTCCAGACGGGCACCCAGATCCGCTCGTCACCGTCGATCCAGGACGCTCTGGCCTGGGTCAACGAGGGCCACCTGGGCGAGATCCAGCTCGCCCGCGGCCTCTGCTACAAGCCGCGCGAGAGCATCGGCCGAGTCGAGGGCGCCCAGAAGGTCGATCCCGCGGTGGACTACGACCTGTGGTGCGGCCCCGCGCCGAAGAAGCCGTTGATGCGCGAGCGCCTGCACTACGACTGGCATTGGGTGTTCGACACCGGCAACGGGGACCTGGGCAACCAGGGCATCCACCAGATGGACATCGCGCGCTGGGCCCTTGGCGAGGCCGCGCTGCCGCCGCGGACGATCAGCGTCGGCGGCCGCTTCGGCTACGTCGACGACGGCAACACCCCCAACACCCAGTTCGTGTACCACGACTACGAGCGGGCGCCCCTGCTGTTCGAGGTTCGCGGTCTGCCCCGCGACGCGGAAGCACAGGCGGGCAAATGGCGCGATGGCATGGACGACTACATGGGCGCCAGCATCGGCGTCATCGTCCACTGCGAGGGCGGCTACCTGCAGATCCCGAGCTACACCAGCGCCACCGCCTACGACAAGAACGGCACGAAGCTCGAGAGCTGGAAGGGTGGCGGCAACCACTACGCCAACTTCGTCGATGCCGTGCACAGCCGGCACGGCGAGGACCTGACCGCCTCGATCGAGGACGGCCACCTCTCGAGCGCGCTCTGCCACCTCGGCAACGTGTCGTACATGCGGGGCGAAGCTGCCGGGCCCGCCAAGCTGTCCAAGATCGCCGGGAAGCTGCGCAATGCCGGCGACACCGCGGACCGGTTCCTCGATCACCTCGCGAAGAACGGCGTCGACCCCGAGATCGACCAGCCGATCGTCGGTCAGTGGCTCGAGATCGACCCGGATTCCGAGCAGATCAAGGGCGACGAGCAGGCCAACCGCTTGCTCACCCGCGAGTACCGCGAGCCCTTCGTGGTACCCGAGGTCGTCTGATGAGCGGCTGGATCCTCCGGGCCTGGGAACCCGGGTGGCGCGATCCCGTGCCACCCGCGAACCACTCCGTGTGCCCGTCACCGGTCGCACGGATGGAACGCGGGCGTCTCGCCCGCATCCGGCACACAGCGCCGGTCTGGTTGCGCCTGACCGCGCTGATCGCCCTCGTCGCGCTCACCGGTGCGGCCGGCCTCCAAGCCCAGTCCGGCGTCCCGGACGGCTTCGAACTCGTCTACTCCCAGGACTTCGCCGACGCCTCGGCACTCGACGACTTCACCTTCAGCGACCAGCGGGCCTGGAAGTACGGCAAAGAGGAAGGCCGCGGCTACCTCGATCTTGTGGGCGGCAGCAAGTACAAGCCGAAGCACCGCTCGCCGCTCAACATTGCCCTGATCGACGATCTCCTGCTCGCCGACTTCGTCCTCGAAGCCGAGGCCTGGCAAACCGGCCGCGAGTACGGCCACCGGGACTTGAGCCTCTTCTTCGGCTTCGAGGGCCCCAACCGCTACTACTACGCCCACCTGGCCACCGAACCCGACGACCGCGCCCACAACATCTTCCTGGTCGACAACGCGGACCGTGCCCCGCTCGGCGCCATTCCGGACGAGGGCGTCGACTGGGGCAAGGGCTGGAAGCGCGTCCGCGTCGAACGCCGCGACGGTTCACTTCGCGTCTACTTCGACGGCGAGAAGGCGCCAACCGTCTCGACCGACCGCGACCCCCTCGGCTGGGGCCGCGTCGGTTTCGGCTCCTTCGACGACTCAGGCCGCTTCGGCAAGGTGCGGATCTGGGCGCCGGAGAAGAGGCGCGCGCCGAAGCCGGCGTTCAAGTAGCGAGCCATTGGCGCCCGGTGGCCCCATGAGCGCGATCCGGCGCGTCGTCTGGGAGTCCGACAGCCGGGCCGGCCGTGTGTTCGACACGGTCGTGCTGTCCGTAATCGTCGGCGGTCTGGTCGTCGACGGCATCGTGACTCTGGAGAGTCTCGGTCCAAGGGTCAACCAGATCCTCGCCCTCGTCAGCACAGTGGTCACGACCCTGTTCGTGACGGAGTACCTGCTGCGCCTCGCGACGGCGCCGAAACGATGGCGGTACGTGACGAGCTTCTACGGCATCGTTGACCTCGCAGCGATCCTGCCAACCCTCCTCGGCTTGGACCTGCGGGCGCTACGCGCCTTCCGGCTGTTCAGGCTCCTCCGACTCCTGAAGATCACGCGGGCAAAGGCGCTGAATCGCTTCGGCCAAGCACTGTGGACCGTCAAGGACGAGGGGCTCATCTTCCTGTTCACCACGGCACTGGCGCTCTACCTGGCAGCGGCGGGTATCTACCACTTCGAACACGAAGCCCAGCCCGAAACGTTCGGCTCGATCCCGGAGAGCCTGTGGTGGGCTGTAACGACGCTGACCACCGTCGGCTATGGCGATGCTTACCCTGTGACGGCTGCAGGTCGCGTGTTTACGGCAGTGATCCTGCTCTGCGGAATAGCCATTGTCGCGGCACCCGCTGGCTTGGTTGCGACTGCGCTCACCAGAGCCGGCAGGATGGGCGACTCTGCCAGCGCCGAGCGGCCCGCTTCACCCCGCCGTTTCGACTAGGCGCAACTGCCGGTCAAGCACCGACAGGCGCCGCTCAGAGACGAGTTGCTCGGCGTTCTCAGCGACACATTCCCGCATGTCGGCGCTGGTCGACTTGGAGCCGAACGCTCGCGCCACCTCGACCGCGCACTCCGCCACACCGATCCCGATGTTCCTTTCGACCGCCTGCAGGATCGCTGCCCGAACCTCCGACGGTGGAAGCATGTACACCTTGCGCAGCGAGGGCGAACTGACATTGCCGCGATCACGAACGGCAAGCGGCGCGCCGCCCTCAGCCAGTTCCAGGAACAAGTCGCCCTCAGGTTCGCAGTAGCGCAAAAGGTCCGCTGTCACCGCGGCGGCCACCGCTTCGTCTGTACGGGCCTGAATGCGGCGCCCGGCTCGTTTGTACCCCCAGAGGCGGCTGAGCCGCCGCCCGACCTCCTCGATGTGGACCGGGCCTTCGATCCCGACGATGCGAACAATGTACCGGGCCACCGTCTCGAGCGGCGCTTCATTGAGTTCGACGACTCCGGCCTCCGGAACCACGAACGCTGCCTCCTGGTAGAGAACTCGCTCAAGCTCCGGATCCGCCGGCCGAGCCTCCCGCTCCACCGGAGGCCGTTGCCGGGCCTGGACGGGAACGCTCTTCAAACCACGACTCGAACGGGCCCTCTCGATGGCCTCGAGGAGCTTTCGTACCTCGACGTCCCGGTTGTAGAACCAGTCGGTACTCCAGATGCGATGGAACTTCCACCCCTTCTGCTCAAGCACCGCCTGACGCAGGCGGTCCCGTTCCCGCGCCCATCTCGACGAGTGGTACCGGGCGCCGTCGCACTCGACGGCGAGCAGGAACCGCCCCTCGTCGTCCGGGTCGTAGGCCGCCAGATCGATCAGAAATCCCGACGAACCGACCTGCGCCGCAACGCGATACCCGTGGCCCTGCAGTGCCTTGGCGACTGCTTCCTCGAACGGGCTGTCCATCTCGCGGTCGGTCAGCAGCGGCACATCGAGTTCCCCGGTCTCCGCGAACTTCAGGAAGCGTTTCAACACCCTGGGACCCTCGTGTCTGGTCGCGTCGAGGCGGATGTCGCCGTGGCGAATCGAAGAAAAGACCCGGCACGTCTGCCTGGCTCGGGTAAAGAGGACATTCAGCCGCCGTTCGCCTCCGTTGCCCGAAACCGGACCGAAGCTCATGGACATGTAGCCGCTGGCGTCCTTGCCGTAGCCGATCGAGATGAAGATGACGTCCCGTTCGTCACCCTGGACGTTCTCGAGGTTCTTCACGAAGAACGGCTCGTCCTCAGCCTCACGGCAAAAGGCGTCGAGCTCGGGATGCTCGGTCCTCATGAACTCGACTCGGTCGCGGATCGTGTCCCGCTGGGCCACCGACAGCGCCACCACGCCGAGAGTCCGGTCAGGATACTCGCGGGCGTGACGGAGAACCTCCTGCCCAACGACCTCCGCCTCCTTCGGGTTGTTGCGCCTCCGCCCGCGGTCGTACTCACCCTCGACATGGACGAATGACAGACCGAAGTCCTCCCTTGGCCTCTCAGGGCTGGGAGGACAAACGAGACGATCGCCGTAGAACTCGTGATTCGAGACCTCGATCAGCGAAGGATGCATCGAGCGGTAGTGCCATTTGAGCATCAGGCCTGCCATCGCCCGCGAATCGCAGAGCGACAGGATGCTCTCCATATCGCCGACCTGCGACGCCTGAATGTCCTCAACGTCCTCGTAGTCGGTTTCCTCGCCGCTCACTTCCCGGTCGAAAAACGACGTGGGCGGCAGTTGCTTCTGATCTCCGACAACGACGATCTGGCGGGATCGCAGGATGGCGCCCATCGCGTCCGCCGGCCGCACCTGGCTCGCTTCGTCGATGAGAAGCAGATCGAATGTCAAACCACCCGGGCGCAGGAACTGAGCGACCGACAGCGGACTCATCAGAAACACGGGTTTGATCGTCGCCACAGCCTCCCCGGCTTTGTCCAGGAGCTTTCGCAGCGGCATGTGGCGCGTCTTCTTGTTGCACTCACCGCGCACAATCCCTACTTGGCCGGCGGAACCGGCTGGTAGATCCTTGAAGTGCCGGGAGGCGGCTTCCTGGGCCGCCAGAACCTGGAGTTGTTGGTCGAGGTCCTTGAAGTTCTCGACGTTGACCGCACGCTCGGCGCCATCGATTGACCCCAACTCGGGCGTCTCGCGCCGCATCCGTTCCCACACCGCATCGGCCCGCACGAACTCGAGAGTTTCCCGCGCGGCAGCCGGCTTGAGTCGGCCGGCGGCCAACCGCTGCCTGATTTCGTCGAGACCGAGTTCCGAAGCGTGACTGCCCGCGCTCGCCAGACGGTGCCAGTTCTCGTACTCGTCCATGCAGGCAAGCCATGTCCCCAAGCGCTCCTCGACGTGCGTCGAGTCCACCGTCTCCAAGCTGTCCACGCCGAACGCGGTCCGAAGATTCAAGTCCGTCGAAGCAGCGACCGCCTCCCACACGCGAGTCCATTCCTTGTCGGCGGACCGGAGGCCGTCAGCTACGGACAGGCAGTCCAGTCCCGAGGGAACCGTCTCGAACCACTGCTTGACCGCGGCGCCGGAGCCCAGCGCCTGGGACTGCGCCTCGATCCATCGCACGGCCGGCAACAGGTCCGAAAGATCGGTGTCCTCGTCCCGCCAGACATCGCCGAAAGCCTCCCTGCCTAGGCTCGCGTCGCGAGCAACCACCTTCCTCAGCTTCCTGTAGCCGAGTAGTTGGTCCAGCGTCTTCAGCCGTTCGTCGAACCCCTTGGGCAGTGGATTTCGGTGTACCGCCCGAAGGTTCGCGACGGACCCGCGGTAGGCGCCATTCAACCACCGCAGCAAGGACTTTCCATGAGCCGAAATCGCCAAGCGCGCCTCTGCCCAATCAACGTCAAGGGCGCTCTCTTCGACATCCGACAGCAAGTCCGTCTTGAGGGACTGAAGCTCCGCAATGTCCTCGCACAACTTCAACGATGAACCCGGACGCTCCACAACCGCGTTCGCCTGCAGGAGCCGTGAAACAAAGCCAGGGGCGGCCGCAAACAGCTCAAGGCGCTCCGCGGCAGGTCCGACCGCCGACAAACTGCCGGCCTCCCCGACGCTGACTGCCTGCGCCGCTCTGGCCAGGGCCTTCCGCACGGTCTGAAGCCGCCGTAGCGCCTCACCGATACGCTCCGAGAGCGCTCGACGATCGACGTGGGTGAGCCTCTTTCGGGCACCCCGCCAAGGGTGTTCGTCTTCGCTTCCGTGCTCCGCGGTCAAGCGCGCCAGCGTTTCAACCACGTCCAGCCGCCGGTCGAGCTCTTCGCCCGGCCAACCATCCGCGCCTTCGATTCGAAAGTCCGGGCGCGAGTAGCCGCTCTCATCGAGCATCGAGAGCCGGCCGATAGCCCCATACGGCGTTTCCCCGGAAGCAGCGTCGACTTCATGGAGAAGTGTCGACAGACGGTTCAGTTCGTCACGCACACAGCGGGTTCGCTCGTAGTGCCGTTCGTCAACGGTCAAGGGCGGCCCAAGTTCCAACGTCCCCTTCAAGTCGTTGTACACGTGCTTGCGAACTGCCTTGTGCGAATGCAGCTCAAGGCAGAGCGGGCCCAGGCCGCACCGTTCAAGCCGGGCGTGTACGACGTCCAGGGCCGCTCGCTTCTCGGCCACGAACAGCACCCGCTTCTCGTCCCTGGCAGCAACCGCGATGATGTTCGCGATCGTCTGTGACTTGCCCGTGCCCGGCGGTCCCTGAACCACCATGTTTCTCCCATCACGCACCGCGGCAATCACCTGCGTTTGAGACGCATCGGCATCGAGGATGTGCCCCAACTCCCCGGGGTCGGGGAAGCGCTCGTCCAGATTCTCCGCCTCAGCGAAGAGGCCCCCTTCCGACTCGAAACCGCCCAACAGCAGGCTCTCCACCAGCGGATTGTCGGCCAATCCCCCTTCCGACCCCCACTCGTTCTCCGGCGCAAGGTCCCGCCACATGAGGAACTTGGCAAACGAGTAGAAGCCCAACACGATGGTGTTCGCCTGTACCTGCCAGCGCGGTTGCGACCCCACAGCCTTCCGCGTCAACTCGAAATACTCGGAAGGCAGCCAGTCGTCGCCGTCTGGAAAGTCGGGCAACTTGAGTTCGAAGTCGTTCGCGACCATTGCACCGAGCGAGAGGTTCGGCTCCAGGTCCTGGTCACGGTATGCAAGGCGGAAGCGCCCACGAGCACTGTCCCGTTCAAGGTCGACAGGAAGCAGGATGAGCGGGGCGAAACGCTCGATGTCGGATGACTCGCTCTCGTACCAACGCAAGAACCCAAGTGCCAGGAAGAGCACGCTCACGCCCTGCTCTTCTTCAATCCCTCGCGCGTCCCGGTACAAAGTCAGTAACCGCTTCTGAAGGCCCTCGGCCGTCAGCCGGGTCTGCAGCTTCCGGTCGACGTGGTGCGCTTCCAGCTCGGATTCGCCATCGTCGTAGCCAGGGACGTAGAGGCTTCCAAAGTCGTCACCAGGCTCTTCCTCGAGCACGCCCCGGTACGCCTCAAAGGTCATCTTCTTGCGCCCCCGATAGAGCATCCGGAAGATCTCGTCGGAACGCTCGTCTTCGATCTCGAGCTGCTTGACCCGGCGCTTGCCAACCGGCGTGTTGGTCAACCGGTTCCGCTTGCTGATGTCGAGGAGCTGCTGCCGAAGCGCCGCGATGGCCGTGTCCATCCCTCGGACCAAGCCGCTTCGCGGGCCCATGTCACCCTCGGCCTGTTGACTCAAGACCTGCGACGATGTTGGACTATCCACTCTTACTCGCTTCCATACCGCCCCAACTCTCCATCAAGCTGCGCCGGCGACACCTCGCCGTCGTGGAACAGCAGCCGGTAGCGCAGCCTCAACTCACCGCCCGCCGGAATCGTCCAGTCCCCCGTGCCCTTCTCCGCCTTCTCGAAGTCGTGGACGCCGAAGGGGTTCGCTGCAAACAGGCCGTAGGCGCGGGCATGCCACCAGGTCGGGTGGCGGAAGTTCTCCGGGTGGTCGAAGATCGCGATGCCGACGGGCTTGCCGGCGACGGGGCCGCTGTAGTGGACCCAGGCGGCGCGCTTGCCCCACACCGCGGCGCCTTCGACGCCCTCGTTGTTGCGCATCGCGCCGGCGGCGTGCTCGCCCTGATGGCGCAGGGTGGGCGCGACGCGGATGGCCATCGTGCCTTCCTTGGTGTCGCCGAGGACGACCGCCGTGTCGCCTGCGCGGAGCCGGATGTCGAAGTCGATCGCACGCCAGGCCGGACCGGAGTCGAAGGCGCCGGCGCGGAAGGTGGTCGTTCGTTCCTCGTGGAGAACCTCCTCGCCGCCGGGGGCGTTCCACGAGTTCGAGGTGCGGAGCACGCCGACCGCACCCGACTCGACCGCGACGATCTCCCGGTGGACGATCGCCGAGCCGTCGCGGCCGGTCCAGAAGTCGTGGCGCTTGGAGCCGTCGGCCGGGCCGACCGCGCCGTGAGCGAACCACAGGGAGCGGTGATGCGGATGGTCCTGCTCCTCTCCTTCCCCCTCGGACATCGGCCAGTTGCGGGTCAACGCCTGGCCGCCCGGGCCGTAGACCGGGTAGAGGTACGGCAGGTGGCCGCCGTCCGGCAGGCCGTCGGGGCGGTACTCGGTGAAGGGTTTGCCGTTGACGGCGACCTGGATGCGGTCACCGCCGCGCTTCGTCAGTTCGATCCGGGGGTTGGACTCTTCTGCGGCGACCGCCAGGGGAGCAGCGAGGGCGCAGATCAAGAAGGAGGCGATGGCACCGAGATGCATGGGTTTCATCGGCAATTCCTCTGCCACTGTTGGTTCTCCGGGGAAGCCGCAGCATGGTACCGTGCCGCGGGTGAATCCCACGAAGTGGTTGGCTGGCCGGCCGATCCGCGCCGGGGCCCTGTCGACACTCCTGCTGAGCGCTCTGGCGGTGGCAGCCTGTGCCGGCGGCGAGGCCGGAGCGGAAGCGGATGTCTCGGAGCCGCAAGCCGTGACGGAACATCGTTCAGCCGAAGTCCTCCGAGCGCACCTGTTCGCCGACGACGCCGACGGCCAGGCCGCTTTCGACCGGATCAAGGAGCACTTCGAGACGGCGAACCCCGGCTACGGGATGACGTTCCTGCCGGCCGCCGCCGAAATCACCGCCGAAGACTCGAGTCGGCTCGTGTTCGTGCAGAAACCGGTCGAGGAGGAACCCGCATCGGCCGAGATTCACACCGCTTCCGGCCCAGCCGCGATCGAGCTGCACGTCGGCGATATCGCCGTGCTGCGCGCGGGCGAGAGCCTGACGGCCGAACCCGCGATCGCGGCGCTCGTCTTCGATCTCCCCGACGCGCCCGGCGACACCGTACCCGCGGCGATCCGCCCCGACTGGGATCCCAACATCACGGACGTTCCCGGCGGCTGCGCCACGGAGACCGGCGCCTACCGGCGCATCCTGCTCACCTGGCTCAAGGACAACGGGCCCTACACCTTCCACGGCCTGAACGCGCACCGGGTGCGGATCACCGACTCCTTCACCCACTACCACCCGGTGGACACCGGCTTCGACGAGTTCTACCTGGTGCAGATGAGCAACGACGCCGATCAACTGCTCACGAGCTACCGCGCCGCCGACATCGAGTCGCCGCAGACGATGACGCCGGAACTCGCGCGGCAACTGTTCGACGTCCACGACATCCGTGCCGGCGACCTGATCTACCTGCCGCGCGGCGTGATCCACCGCGGTCTGGGCGGCGTGCTGGCGCAAGTGATCACGGTGCCCGGCTTCCGACCCGGCGCCGAGATCGGCGTCGACCACCACCTGCTCGCGATCAATGAGCACCTCGGCCTCGAAGGCGAGGCAGCCCTTCCCTACAACGTCGAGGCTTCGACACAGCCGATCGTCCGCTGACGGAGCTCGCTGCCCGCCCCACAACGACTGCAACCGACCCCACAAAGGACCGACACGCATGAAGCAGACATCCGACACCCGGACCTACGACGCGATCGTCGTCGGTTCCGGCGCCACCGGCGGCTGGACCGCCAAGGTGATGACCGAGGCCGGCATGGATGTCCTGATGCTGGAGGCGGGCCGAGCCTTCGACCCCGAGAAGGACTTCCGCGAGCACACCCTGCCCCACGACATGGAACTTCGCGGCCGGCCCGACCCGCGCAACGAACTACTGCAGCGCCGACAGCGCCAGTCGTACTGCTACGCCTGCACCGAGGTGAACGCGGACTTCTTCATCGACGACGTCGACAACCCCTACACCGAAGCCCCGGGGACTCACTTCAACTGGATCCAGGGCAACGTCGTCGGCGGCCGCTCGATCATGTGGGCGCGGCAGTCGTACCGGATGAGCGACTACGACTTCAAGGCCGCGAGCATGGACGGCTACGGCATGGACTGGCCGTTCAGCTATGCGGACATCTCCCCCTACTACGACCGGATCGAGCGCTACATCGGCGTCAACGGCCGCAAGGAGGGTCTGGAGATCCTGCCCGACGGCGACTTCCTGCCGCCGATGGCCTTCACCTGCGGCGAGGTGATGCTGAAGGAGACCCTGGCGACCAGGTTCAACCGGCCGATGACGATCGGCCGCAACGCGGTGCTCACCCGCCGTCACAACAACCGCGACGCTTGCCACTACTGCGGTCCCTGCCACTACGGCTGCCGGACGAACTCCTACTTCAACTCGCCGCAGACCACCCTCGTCGACTGCGAAGAGACGGGCAGGTTCACCCTGGTGCCGGACGCGGTCGTCACCCATGTCGACATGTTGGCCGGCAACCTCGCTTCGGGCGTGACCTACGTCGACAAGAACACGAACCAGACCCGGGAGGCCAAGGCCGATGTCGTCGTCCTGTGCGCCTCGACCCTGGCTTCGACCCGCATTCTCCTCAACTCGGCCGAGGGCGGCCTCGCCAACGAGAGCGACTGCCTGGGCCGCTACGTGATGGACCACATCTACGCCACCGGTGTGCGCGGCACCCTGGAGGCGCGGGCCGGCGCGACCGCGGAACGCGCCAACCGGCCGAACGGCATCTACGTACCGCGCTTCCAGAACCTGAAGGACCCGGCGACGAAGAGGTCGGCCTACATCAGGGGCTACGGCTACCAGGGCGGCGAGTCGATCACCACCTGGCAGCACGGCAACTCCCTGGCCGGGTTCGGCGCCGACTTCAAGAGAAACGTCGAGTCGAGCACGGTGTCGAGCATCGGCCTCGGAGGCTTCGGCGAGATCCTCCCGCGCGCCGACAACCGGGTCACGCTCGACCCCGAGACGACGGACAAGTGGGGGGTGCCGGTCCTGCAGATGAACTGCACCCTCGGCAGCAACGAGTACGCCATGGTCCAGGACATCATCGAGGAAGGCCAGGCCATGCTGGAGGCGCTCGGCTGCACGAACATCACCCAGAACACCGAGCCGGCGCCGATCGGCTCGGGCATCCACGAGGTCGGCACGGCGCGCATGGGCGACGATCCGAAGACCTCCTACCTGAACCAGTACCAGCAGTCGCACACGGTGAAGAACCTGTTCGTGATGGATGGTTCCTGCTACGTCAGTGTCGGCTGCGTGAACCCGACCCTGACCATGATGTCGCTGGCGCTGCGCTCGACCGAGTATCTGGTCGAACAGCACAAGCGTGGAGAACTCGCATGAGCAAGCAGACGACGAGACGCAACGTCCTGGCGGCCGGCGCGGGCGCGTTCGGCTACGCCACCCTGCAAGCCGAGCCGATTCGCGCCGCGATCCCGGCGCTGGCCGCGTACCAGGCCGAGGGCGCCGGCTGGACACCGCGGATGCTGACTCCGGCCCAGGGAGAACTCCTGGCGACACTGTGCGAGCACATCCTGCCGCGCACGGATACGCCGGGCGCCCGGGACGCCGGCGTTCACGAGTACATCGACCTGGAACTCTCGCTCGCCAGCGGCGAGGATCAGCTCAAAGCAACCGGCGGCCTCGACTGGATCGACCGCCGGGCCGCCGATCTGCACGGTTCGTCCTTTGTCGATCTGGACGCGGCGCGCCAGGTCGACATACTGCGCGAGATCAGCGACGAGCACATGGCGCACGCACCGGAACTCGTCGCCGGCGCGGCCTTCTTCAGCGATCTGAAACGACGCTCCCTGTTCGCGTTCTACACCTCCAAGGTGGGCCGCACCGAAGCGCTCGGGCTGCCGGACCGAGTCCGTGTCGAGCGCTTCCGCGGCTGCCAGCACGAGCCTGGCGAAAGCCACGTCTAGGAGACGCGACAGTGGACAAGAACCTCTCGCAACCTGCAGAGAGTCCAGCAAGGAGATCGAGATGTGCGGCGCCAGGACCGATGCCGACCACGCCAGATGCCCGCACGGGAAGCGCCTTGGAAGCGCCTAGCGACGCCCATCCTCCACTAGGAACGTGAGCGTCCCCAGGGACGCGCGTCGTGGAGCGCTTGTCGGGCGGCGCGGAACGGCCGTCTGTCTATAGACTCCGACCAATGACCGGCAAGGCGACCTTCGACACATTCTCCGCACGCCGCGCACTACAGGGCACCGGCATGGACGCGGCCCAGGCCGAGGCCGTTGGGAAGGCGATCGGCGGTGCCGTCGGTAGTTCCAGCGCGCCCACCCGGGCCGATCTGGCCGCTCTGCGCGCCGAACGGCAGCGAGCCCACCAGGACTTCAGGCGCGGCTGAAACAACGGAGGCGAGAGAAGACCGTGGCGAACGATCTGCGAGAGACCGGGAGGCCGCCGGCGAACTGCACGAACATGCTCGACCCCGACGTCCTGGACGAGATCGTCCGGCGCATCGTGGACGTTGCGCAACCGGAGAGGATCATCCTCTTCGGCTCGGCGGCGCGGGGCGAGATGGGGCCGCATAGCGACGTGGATCTGCTGGTCGTCAAGGATGGCGTGCGATCCCTCGACGTCATGAAGGCGATCTACATGAACCTCAGGGGCGTAGGAGTCGCCGTCGACGCCCTGGTCGCGACTTCGGAGCATGTCGAGCGCTACCGCGACAGCCACGCCCTGGTCTTCAAGCCGGCCCTGAGAGAGGGACGGATCATCTATGAAGCGGCCTGACGCCCTGCCCCAGGACGATCCGGAGGAGTGGATGGATCACGCCCGGAGCGATCTCCGGCTAGCACGGAACCGCCTCCCTGGCCTCCGCCTGGCGGAAGGCATGATGCGGTGGGTGAAGGGACGCCTGTAATTCCGACCGAGGAGACCTGCGATGTGTGACGAAAGAACCGATGCCGACAACACCACGTACCTGCACGGGAAGCGGCTGACGCGCCGGGAGTTCGGGGCCGTCTCGGCTGGCGCCGGCCTGACAATGCTGCTGCCCCGGCCGGCGAACGCCCAGGACGTCTCCGAATCCGAGATCGAGGTCACGACCCCCGACGGCGTGTGCGACAGCTACTTCGTGCACCCCGCCAGCGGGGCCCATCCTGGCGTCCTGATCTGGCCGGACGCCTTCGGCCTGCGGCCGGCGATGCGGCAGCTGGCCACGCGGCTCGCCGAATCGGGCTACTCGGTCCTGGTGGTCAATCAGTACTACCGGACGCAGAAGGCGCCCATCGTGGAGGGCACCGACTTTGGCGCCGCCCGCGCCACGCTGATGCCGCTGATGAGGTCGCTCAACGCGGACACCAACGTACGGGACGCGAAGGCGTTCGTGAGCTTCCTGGACAGCCAACCGTCGGTCGACAAGGACCGGAAGATGGGAACGATGGGCTACTGCATGGGCGGCCCCATCACCATGCGGACCGCAGCCGCGGCGCCGGACCGCGTCGGCGCCGGCGCCTCGTTCCACGGCGGCGGCCTGGTCACGGACCAGCCGGACAGCCCGCACCTCCTGGTGTCGCAGATGAAGGCGCACTACCTGTTCGCGATTGCCGAGAACGACGACCAGAGTCAGCCCGAGGCCAAGGACGTGCTGCGCGAGACCTTCGAGACAGCGGGCCTGCCGGCCGAGATCGAGGTGTACGAGGGCGCGATGCACGGCTGGTGCCCGCCTGACACGCAGGTGTACCACGAGGCCCAGGCGGAACGGGCATGGAGCCGCCTCCTCGCCCTGTTCGAGCGCGCGTTGGCCTAAGGACGGCAGTCGCGCTTCCGTCCGACAGCGCCACAACCGCACGATGATCACGATCTACCACGTACCGCGGACCCGTTCGGCCCGCGTCCTCTGGCTGTGCGAGGAGCTCGGCCTGCCCTACGACGTAGTCCCCGTCGACTTCAGTCCCGAGTACCGGAAGAGCCCCGAGTGGCGCCGGCTCAACCCGATCGGCAAGGTGCCGGCGATGACGGACGTCGACGCCGACGGCAATCGCTTCACCATGATCGAGTCCGGGGCCATGGTGCACTACCTCCTGGAGCGCTATGGCGACGGTCGCCTGCAGCCGGCGCCCGGCACGCCGGAGAGCGCACGATTCCTGCAATGGTCCTGGTTCGCCGAGGCGAGCCTCGCCCGGCCGCTCGGCGACATGGTCCACCACCGCCTGCTGAAACCGGAGGCGGAGCGCATTCCGGCCGTCGTCGAAGACGGCCGGGAGCGCGCCGAGATCTGCCTGGACGCGGCCGAGGCGGCGCTTGAAGACCGCGACTTCCTGCTGGGCAGCGAGTTGTCCGCAGCCGACATCATGATGGGCTACTCGCTGGCTCTGGCGCAGCGCATGGGCGTGCTGGACGAGCGTTACCCGAAGCTCCTCGCCTACCTGAGCAGGCTCGAAGCCCGGCCGGGGTTCCAGATCGGGTTCGCAGCCCCTTAGTCGGATGACACGGCTCCGCCGGAAAGCACTAGTCCGACGTAAGCCAGGGGCGACGCCCCGGTTCCATCACCACGTCCCCGCCGCCGCCCATCCGCTCAGCCAACGGGTGACGCCAGCGTAGACCCTCGAAGCGAGCGAAGTCCCGATCCGCAGTTGCGAGTTCGCCGCCGCCCTCCATGACGATCGCCGCGAGGTATGCATCGGCGATGAGCTTGCCGCCAACCCCATGGCGTCTGCACAAGTCTTCGAAGATCTGCCAGTGCCCCGGGCCCGGTCGAACACGAACACACTGTGGAGGCACCAACAGTCTGGCAGTGCTGGTGAGTGCGTCGCGGATTCCGGTCGGCTTCGCAAAGATCCGACCATTGGTCACGACTCTCACGAACGAACTCAGCACCATCTCCGACATGCCGTAGGCGGGACCCGCGTTCAGCAACCGGTCAAGCCACTCCCGGTACGGTTCATGCTCGTCCATGTCCTCGCGGTGCGCGTAGACGAGCACGTTGACATCAGGAACGATCAATCGATTCCAGGAAACGCTCGCAGTCCATGAGGTCGAGCACTTCGGTCAGCCGATCGCTCCGGATTCCGGGACGCAGTCCGCCCTCTCCGCCGGTGATCAGCTCGACACGCTTCGCCGGCGCCCGTCGCTCACCTCGTGCAAGCACCTCTCGAAGCCCTTCGTCGATGAGAGACGTGAGCGTCCGCCCCGTGCGGGCCGCATGCCGCTTCGCTTCCGCCAGCAGTTCGTCGTCGAGCCGTACAGTGGTGCGCATGCAACCAGCCTACCCTCGGTATGTCGGTATGTCTAGCAGTGCCGGACCTCCGTCGCGCCCCCCTTGGCGATGCCGGCGCTACGGCCCGCACTCACCGGTCAGCGAAGAGTTCCCGTTGCCCCGCAGGCTCCGTCATCGCCCGGACCCTGGCCGCCGACAGCGGCTCTGGCGACACGACGTAAAGGTACTCCTTGTTCCGCAGGTGGCTCACTCGGCCGACCTTCTTGCCGCTCGGATTGAACACGCCGATCTGGGCGCCGACGTACCGCTTGTAGTCGTTCTCAATGACCAGCACCTCGCCCCGCCGGGCCAGGATGGCCTCCATCTCTTCGCGGCCGATGAAGCCCTCGTCGCTGAAGGAGACGACGATGTGCGGCGCTCGCACGCCGGCGATGATCCGCTCCCACGCGGCGCGGAACTTCCTCTTGCTGTTGAAGTCGCTCTTGCGCTGCCGGCAGTCGACTCGCTTGCAGGCGACGCCGTAGTGCTCGGGCTTGTCCCAGAGCACCAGGCTCTCCCAGACGTGGTAGTTGCCCAGATAGCTGTGCTGGTTGTAGGGCGGATCGAGATACGCAATGTCCGCTTCGAGCGCGTCGACGGCATCCACCGCGTCCATTCGATGCGCCTTCCCCTTGCCGGCCTTGGCGCGTGGAGCGATCTCCGGCAGCCGCAGCTCCAGGTCGTTGGACGCACGCGGTGCCCACTGCTTCAGGTAAGCCATCTGCACGCCGGTCGTGCTGTCGACCCGGTCCGCCGCTTCCATCAGGGAGACGAGGACGATCGCCTCGAGCCCGGGATCGAGACTCTTGCGAGCGATCTCCTCCCGGATCGCGTCGACGCGCGCGCCGTTCTTCGGCTGCAGGTAGCGGCTCTGCTCGCAGAAGACCTCCGTGAAGTAACCCGGCGACGGCGGCAAGCGATTGAACTCCTCGATCAGCAGCCGGGCCTGCCGAAGCTGCTCAGCCGTGCCGTCCGCTTCCACATAGCAACGGGCGATCGCCTCGCCGCACGCCAGGTAGTCGTTCGCGAGCACCCGGTAGTTGCGTCGTTTCAGCGCGTCGCCGACTCTCGAGGTGCCGGAAAACAAGTCCAGCACCGTGCAGGGCCCGGCGAGCTCTTCGACAACGCCGACGATCAGCGGCACGAACTGCCGCTTGGAGCCGATGTACTTGATGGGCATGCGATGGCGCGCGCTGCCGGCGCGTCCCGCCGTGCTACCGGTCCGAGACGTCGTAGGCCAGCAGCTCTCCCCAGTTGTGGATGTACAGCACGCCGTTGCTGACCACCGGGTGGGCCCAACTCGGCTCGCCGTGATCCTCCAACTCAAAACGGCCCCGCTCCCGATAGCCGTCCGGGGTCGCCTCGGCCAGACCGGCGAGGTGCTTCTCGCCGACCAGGAACAGCTTGCCGTCGGCGAGGGTCAACGAACCCTTGCCGACGCTGCGGTCCCGCCACACGATCTCACCGGTCTTGAAGTCCACGCACGCGAGGGCACGGCCGAAGAAGCCGTAGAGGTGACCTTGGTAGAGCACCACACCACCGTGATGGTTCTGGAGACTCGATTCGAACCAGGCTTCCTCGCTGTCGACCGTGTCGCCGTTCACGCGCAGCCGCAGAGCGCCGCCGCCGGTGCCGTAGGCGGAGGTGTAGAAGACGAGACCGTCCGAGTAGATCGGCGTCGCCACGTTCGCGGTCCGGTTCGACGGCTCCCGGTAGCTCCAGAGCAACTCGCCGTCCTCAGCGCGAACGCCGACTCCCGCGCGCGCCGTGAAGCCGACGATCGCGCGCAGCGGATCGTCTCCGTCGCCCAGATCGACTGCGACGAGCGAGGAGTAGCCCGCCCTGTCGGTCAGATCACCGCTGGTCCAGACCGTCTCGCCCGTTTCCCGGTCGAGCGCCGCGATGGCGCCGCCGTCGCCGCCGGGCATCACCACTACCCAGTCGCCCTCGATCAGCGGCGACTCGCTGATGCCCCAACTGATGTTGCGCTGGTCGAAGTCGTCCAGGATGTTGCGACGCCAGCGCACCGACCCGTCGGCGAGTGCGACGCGGGCCAGGTCGCCCATACCGGTCAGCGCGTAGAGCGAGTCGCCGGCCACCGTCGGCGTGCCGCGCGGTCCGTTGCCCCGGCCGTCGCGGAGTCTCGGGCCAAGTTCGCGCTCCCAGCGGACGCCGCCGCCGTTCCCATCGAGTGCAAACACCACGCTTCGCCCGCTTCGACTGCCCTGAACGTAGATCGTCCCGTCGGAGACGGCCACCGAGCCGTAGCCCTCGCCCAGACCGTCGGCTCGCCACCGAAGCGACGGGCCGCCGCTCGGCCAGCGGTCCGCGAGACCGGTCTCCGTCGACACGCCGTCCCGATGCGGCCCGCGCCACTGCGGCCAGTCGTCGGCGGCGGCCGGAGGAGCTGACGCCAGCGCCACCGACAAGGCCGTAGCCGCCTTCACAACGAGAGCAAGCGGGCGCCTTCTCCTGGGCCAAGGCTCCTTCATAGTTCGGACACTCTGTGTCGTCAACGCCCTCGCCGTCAACCACCGGGCGGCAAACGGGTCAATGCCGTCGCTCGTATACAGTAGTGGCGGCTCCTACGAATCGCCACCTGCACACCTGATCACTCCATTCTTGCGATTGCAGGAAGTATGGGGCTACGGCGGTAGGCAACATGACCATGATCGAACCAGTCGTTGGCCAAGCTCCCGACGAAGGCACCCCGATCGAAGACCTGCTCGGCCCTCTGACCCCGCCAGAAAAGGCGAAGGTCCCGGAGTTCTTGTACTTCCGTGGCGACCCGGCTCTGCTCCACCGAGACCGGACCCGGGTCTCGATCGTCGGCTCTCGCAGGGCGAGCCCCGAAGGCAGGCGGCGGGCTGCCCAGCTTGCGCGCGACCTCGTTGCTCACAACGTAGTGATCGTCAGCGGGCTTGCAGCCGGAATCGATACCGCCGCCCACCACGCCGCCCTCTCCAACGGCGGAAGAACGATCGCCGTCTTAGGCACAGCAATCGACCAGTGCAACCCAGTAGCGAACCGGAACCTGCAGGAGGAGATCGGCCGAGATCACCTGCTTCTGACCGAGCTTGCTCCAGGCCGGGAGACCGGCAGATGGGCCTTTCCAAGGCGGAACCGCCTGATGGCGCTTATCTCGGACGCCACGGTGATTGTCGAAGCTGGCGTATCGAGCGGCACTCAACACCAAGGTTGGGAAGCGATTCGTCTTAACACGCCACTTCTTCTCGCCCAGTCCCTCGTCACGCGTAGGTTTGATTGGACGGAGATGATGTTGAACTACGGCGCTCGGCCCCTGACCCAGCTCGAGGACGTGCTCGACGTGGTCGCCATTGGCGGCAGTCTTGATCCGCTCCCCTTCTGAAGAACTCCGGTACGGATCGTTCCTGGTCTACGCACCACGGCCCCAAACCGAGGTCGAAGCAGCAGCCAAGAACTACGTCGTCAAACGATACAAACAGGACAAAGTCCTTTGGACCGATCCGGCCACGTTGGCAACGGAGTACCTCGTCCTCCGGCTGGCCGAAGAAATGAAGGCAGGACGCGCCACTCCGCTCGCGTCGTTCTTCTCACCCGAGGCGGTGCTCGTCCCCATCCCTCGCCACGCTCCAGGGGGCTTAGACAGCGAACCTCGGGACGAGGTCGTCTGGGCACCGCTCAGTCTCGCGGCGGCCCTTGCGCTAAACGGAATGGGCCATAGCGTCGAGTTGCTGCTCTCCCGACGAACCCCGGTCCGGAAGTCGGCCGGCGCAGCAAGCCGCCCCAGTCCAAGAGAACACTACGAGTCCCTCGCCGTTACCGAACAGGTACCCGTGGGCCCGTTGTCACGAATCCTCCTGGTCGACGACATCATCACGCGCGGCTCCACGTTTCTTGGAGCGGCGCGCCGTCTACGCGAGGCCTTCCCAGAAGCGACCATCAGTGCTTTCGCCGGTGTCCGAACAATGAGTGAGGGCTTCGGGGCTGAAATGAAGCAGCCGGTCGTAGGCAAGATCACACTCGATCGCGGCCGACTCGTTCGCAACCCGTAGGGCCAGCCCGTTTGCTTCTGAGCCGACACGGAACACCCACAAGCCACCCAAGGGTCTTAGAGAAATGAGAAGGGCACTCTTCGGTGCCTGAGCCGAGCCCAGTGTTTCAACCAGCCGAACCGCCGGTCCTTGTCTGGTTCCGCCGCGACCTCTGACCGGCGGATAACCCCGCGCGGTCATGGGCGTGCTGGAGTCGACGGCCCCAGGCGCTGACGCGCCCCAGGGGCAGCAGTCCTCAGACCTTCTTCCGCGGCGGTTGCAGCAAGAACGCTACGACCGATCCGATCAGGGTCACCGCGGCGATGGCCAGGAAGGGGACGGCATAGGTGCCCTGGCTGTCGAACGCCCAGCCTGTGATCGCGGGCACCGTGGCGCCAAACCCGGCGCCGACCGCGAATCGGACCCCCGTCGTGGTGGCAAAGGCGCGGCGTCCGAAGAAGCGGGCGAAGGTGGCGGCCTGGCTGATGTAGGCCATGCCGAACCCCAGGCCCAGCAGGATCAACGCGATGCGGGCCTCGACGATGGTGCCGACAAACAGCAACAGCGCCATCCCGGCTCCCTCCAGCGCCAAGGCGAAGCCGAGCAGGCGGGGCGGCGCAATCTTGTCACCCAGGGCGCCGCTGGCGCGCCCGAAGATGCTCACGAACACCATGAGAGAAAGGAGAGCCGCGGCATCACCGCGCTCGAACCCCACGTCCTGGAGATGCAGCCGACCGTGGTTGGCGAGCACGCCCCAAGGGACGGCGTAGCCGAGGCCGCAAAGCACCATCAGCGCGAACTGCGGCGTCCGCACCGCCTCCTTCGCGACCCATTGCTCAGGAGTCTCGGCGCCGCTCCGAGCTACCGCAACCCGGAGTTGACCCAGTGAACGGGCGCCGTCCCGTAACTGACCCATCGACTCCGGCGTGTTGCGGAGAACGAGGAAAGACAAGACGCCCAGTGCCGCACACAGCGCGGCAAGGATCTGCCAGCCTTCGCGCCAGGTTCCGCCCCGATCCAGGAGGGCATCGTCGAAAGAGAAAACCAGCGGCGCCATGACCGCCGCCGCGATGAGCAGAAACGCCAGGGCGCTCGAGCGCCATCGAAGGAACCAGTTGGTCGCGAGCGTCTGCATCGGCAGTACGGTGGAGAACGTGTGCGTGAGGCCCGCAAAGACACCGAAGTAGAGCAGCACATCCCAGCGGTCCTGGGCCCGGCTGGTCAGGTAGTAGGCCACGGACACGGTCAGGAAGCCGGCGGTGAACACGGGGCGCGGGCCGAACCGGGTCAGGCAAACGCCGATCAGCGGCGCCACGGCGCCGCCGCAGAAGGACCAGATGCCGAACGCCCAGCCGCTGTCGGCCCGCGTCATCTCAAGGTCCGTCAGCATCTCCGGCAGGAAGAAGCCCCAACTGTAGAAGGGCGCCGCGCCCAAGCCGTAGATGAGCCAGGCGAACGGCAGCATTCGCCAGCCGTAGAAGTTCCAGTTGATCCGTGAGGATCTGCCGGAGCCTCCGCCAGTCGGGGAGCCGAACTCGCTTCCGGTGCCGCCGACCCTGGCCGTCACCTTCCCCGCCCTCTAGCCGCCCTGGGGCGCCGGTTCCCCGCCGGCCACGAGAGACTCGCAACCGGTGCCGTCAAGCACCCCATCAACCACCGCCCGGTCTGCCGCCGACAACTCCGCGTACCGCTCACGCAGCCACATCAGGCACTTGCCCTGGTACGGGAAGGGCTTCTGGACCCAAGGGCGGCCGTCGATCTCGCACTCCACCCTGTCGACACCAGCCATCAGCGCCTCGGCGTTCGCAAGCAGGAACGGGGCGTAGACCCTGCCCACCTCGCCGAGAAGCGCCCGCAGCGTCGCCGGCGGCTCGCGGTCGATCCAGTCTTCGTCGGTGGGCTCCAGACCGGAAAGGTCCTCGACCCGATCGACCCAGGCGTAGACGCGCGGCGCCACCGCGAGGGTCACCGCCATCGGCGTCGGGTCAAAGGCCGCGAGTTGGGTCAACTGGCCGAAGAACGCGAAGTCCGAGGCTCCGGGACGGTTGCCCATCAGGAACTCGCGTTCGGTCAGGTGATCCCGGAACAGCTCCAGGATGCGGCGGTAGCTGGCCTCGATCACCGGACCTGTTGTCTCGTTCGACCCCACGACCCAGAGCCGCGAGATCTGACGCTCGGAGACCATCTTGGCGGCCTGCTGGAAGTCCTCTTCGGGACCTTCCACCTGGCGCCAACGCGGCAGGATCTGACCCGCCTTCTCGATGTCGGCCGCGTAGGCCCACCGGTAGTGGAACATCGCCTTGGTCAACCACTCGTCACCGAAGTCCTCGAGCAGGTAGTCGATGAAGCCGGTCACCGCATCAGGCGGAATCACCGAACGGCCCTCGAACTCCCGCTCGAAGCGCCGGATCAGCGGCGTCGAGTCGACCACCGCCTTGAGTTCGCCGGCCTCGTTCGGCAGATAGAACGTCGGCAGCAGCCGCACCTTGGCGGCCGGCAGGTCGTCGCGGCCGCCGGCGCCCGAGATCAGGAAGCGGTACGGGATGCGCCGGTACCGCAGCACCGCGCGCATCTTGCGCGTGTAGGGCGACCCGGGGGCGCCCATGAAGGTGAGGAGCTGCGGTGCTGTCTGGTGGTGCATCGGACGCGGCGACGGATCATACCCGGCCACGTCGAGCGGCCCCTCAAGGCGCTACGACTGGGGGTTCCAGAGCGAGTAGACCACGAGCCATCTGCCATCCGGCTCGCGCCGCATGAACCGCATCCAGTTGCCCTCGGATTCCGTGGGCGGTGATCCGTCCTTCGGACTTGTGGTCAGCAAGAAGGTACCGCGAACATACGCGAGTTCGCCGCTGAACTCCGTCTCCTTGACTTGAAGTTGAACATTGAGCTCTGCGGTCTCGAAGGTCTGCTCCAAGTTCCGCCGGATCGACTCCCGGCCCCTGATGGGCAGAGCATCCGGCGCCATGCGCACGGCGTCCCCAGCGTACAGGGCGGCCATCCCGTCGGCGTCGCTGCTGTTCACGGCGACCATGTAGCCGGCGACCAAGGCGTTGAGGGCGTTCTCGTCGCCGATGCTCGGTTCGACCGCGTCCGGATCTTCGGAGACCCCTTCCTCGACGGGGGCACAGGCGGCAGCCAGAACGGCCAACAGCAACAGCACGACGACGCCGGCGAAGAGACGCTCAAGCTTCTGAGTCGCGCTCCTCATCATGAACCCTCCTCGGGCATTTCAGGCGCCTCACCCAGCGGATGGTCCCGGTTCGAGATCTCGCGCGCAATCAACCAGGACCCGTCCTCCTGACGACGCATCAGGTCCATCCACTTGCCTACTTCCTGGTGAACCACGACGGACGGATCCTCCTTCGACGTCAGGCTCAGGGCGTAGGTGCCGAGAACAAACGCCAGATCACCGCTGTACTCGGTCTCGTCGACGCGAAGTTGCATGTCCCAGTTCAAGTTCGCAAAGTCGGCGGCGGCGAACAGGCGAATCGCGTCGCGGCCGACCTTCGGCGTGCTGTTCGACTGCATCCGGACGGCGTCCTCGGTGTACAGCACGGCCAAACCGTCCGCATCGCCACGGTTCAAAGCCTGCAGGTACTTGGCGGCGAGTTCGCTCAGGGCCGCCTCATTCTCGGCCACCGGATCCACTTCAGGGGCGGGCGCCTCTTCTGCCGGGGGCGCCGCACAGCCCGCGGCAAGGATCAGGACCGAGCAAGCCACTATGGTGGCAGGATTCATCCGGAGGATTTCTCTACAACCCATTCCGGACCTCCTTTCCGCGGCAGAGCCGCTAAGTGTTGCTCGTTATCTGTACGCCCTTAGGGTAGCACCTGGGTTCCGCCCCGAACGCGTCCGATCGCAGGGTTGCCGCCGCGGCGCATAGTCTCCCCGCTGTCATGACGCGCCCGCGTTCATCCTTCGCGGCCGCCACCGCGGCCTCAGCCGCCGGTCTGGCCGCTGTGGCGTTGGGATCGTTGCCCTGGCTCGCCGGCACGATCGCGGTCGTCGAGCCGGGCGCGGCCCGGCTCGCTCTCGCCGCCGCCGCGTTGGGCGGCATTGCCTCGATCGGAGTGGCAGCCCTTGCCCGTCGGGCACATCCGGCGCTGCGAGTCACAGTCCTGACTCTCGGCCTGCTGGCCGCGGCATCGAGCCCGGCCTTCGTGGCGCTCCTGGCCCACCAACAGCCAACTGAACCCCGGCCGGCCGGCGACCCGGCAAGGGCCGAGTCGACGACCACCACAGACAGGCTCCGCGTCCTTCAACTCAACGCCTACCACGGCTACCCGGACAGCGAAGGGCGCCTCCTGCAACCCGAGGCATCCTCCGACCGTCGGCAGCGCGCGGACCGGCTGGCGGCCGCAATCGTGCGCCTGCGACCGGATGTCGTCGTCCTCCAGGAAGCCTGGTGCACGGTCGGCGAAGGCTGTCTCGCGGACCGGCTGGCCGGGGACCTCGACCTGCACGCGGTCTACGCCCGCGCCAACGGCTCGCTGCGCTGGCTCGGTTTCGAGGAGGGGGCGGCGATCCTCAGCCGCTTTCCAATCGCCGACCCGGCGACCTGGCGCCTGCTGCCCGACCGCGGCCGTTTCGAGCGGCGCATCGCCCTGGCAGCACGGATCGACCATCCGGTTCTGCCGTTCGACGTGGTGGGCGTCCACGCCGCCAACGGCGACCCTGAGCTCGCCGCCGCCCAAACCGAGCACCTGATCGAGCGAATCCTCGCGCGCCCCGACCGGCCGGCACTGGTCGCCGGCGACTTCAACCTCGACAGCAACCACCCCACCCTCGGCCGCTTTGGCGAGGCCGGCTACCGCGACCTTCATCCCGGTGGCATCGACCATGTGCTGCTCGACGCCGGGGCATCCGGGTGGCGGCCGCTGTGGAGCGAGTGGTCCCCGCAGCCGAGCGGCGCCCCCGCGATCTCCGATCATCCCGGCGTCCTGGTTGAGTTCCAGTTGCCTGTTCCTCCGGCCGACCATGACTGGTCCGGCGACTGGCAACTCGTCCCGGCCGACCAGGTCGGACTCGACGCGGACCGGCTGGAGCAGTCGGTCGAGGACATCGGCGCGCTCGACGGCGTCCAGGGCGTGCTGATCGCGCGCCGCGGACGCCTGGTTGCCGAGCGCTACTTTCGCGGCGCCGCCGGCCATCGTCAGCACAACCTGAAGTCGGCCTCGAAGAGCGTCCTCTCGGCACTGGCGGGCCTGGCGGTCGAAGAGGGGGTCCTCGAGCTCGATCAACCGATCGCCGACCTTCTACCCGAGGCCGCCGATCTCGACGACCCGGGCAAGCAGACGATCACGGTACGCCACCTGCTGACGATGACGTCGGGCCTCGAATCGACCAGCTTCGGCAACTACGGCTCGTGGGTGGCGTCCCGGAACTGGGTCCGCGCGGCGCTGGCGCGGCCGCTCGAAGCCGCGCCGGGGACCCGGTTCTCGTACAGCACCGGCAGCACTCACCTGCTCTCGGCCACGCTGGCCAGCGCCGCCGGCAAGAGCACGCACGATTTCGCCCGCGAGCACCTGTTCGCGCCGCTCGGAATCCGCCACTCGGCCTGGGCCCGCGACCCGCAGGGCGTCCACGTCGGCGGCAACAACCTCTCCCTGCTGCCGCGCGACATGCTGAAGTTCGGCCAGCTCTACCTGAACCGCGGCCGCTGGGACACACGCCAGCTCCTGCCCTGGCAGTGGGTCGACGAATCGACCCGGCCCGGCCTCGCCGGCCCTCGCGGCCGCGGCCGGATCTACGGCGGTTACGGCTACCTGTGGTGGCTCCGGGGGCCACGGGAACGGGGCGCCTACATCGCCAGCGGCTACGGAGGCCAGTACATCTACGTCTCCCCGGCCGAGGATCTCGTCGTGGTCGTCATCTCGACCGAGATCTCGAAGGGACGGGGTTGGCGCGGCGAACTCTTCGGCATCGTCCGCGTTGGGATAGCCGGTAGCGTGATCGACCCGTACGCACGCTCCTAGCGCCGTTGTAGACTGACCGACGCTCCAATGGACCGGAAACCGACGACTCCGCTGCGCTACGGTGCCGCGATCCTGGTTGCTGGATTGCTCGGTGGCGGGCCAGCAGCCGCGGCGGAGTTCGCCCCGGAGGATCTGGAGTTCTTCGAGCAGAAGATCCGCCCGGTCCTGGTCGAGCACTGCTACACCTGCCACAACAGCACCGAGCTGGCCGAGAGCGGGCTACGCCTCGACTACCGGGACGGTCTGCTCGAAGGCGGCATGCGCGGTCCGGCGATCGAGCCCGGCAAGCCGCGCTCCAGTCTGCTGCTGCGCGCCATGCGCCACCCCAGCCTCGACTTCCGCATGCCACTGGGCGGCGCCAAGCTGCCGGACCAGGTGGTCGCCGACTTCGAGCGCTGGATCGAGATCGGAGCGCCCGATCCACGTGACGAACCGCCGTCAGCCACCGCCCTCAAGGAAGCGACCTCGTGGCAGACGGTCCTCGAACAGCGCAAGCAGTGGTGGAGCCTGCAGCCGATCGCCGATCCGGTAGCCCCCGAAGTCGCCGGTCCGGCCTGGTCGAAGAACGCGATCGACCGATTCCTCGCGGCCGGGCTCGCCAAGGCGAAACTCGATCCCGCGCCGCTCACAGAGCCGCGCACCCTGATGCGGCGGCTCTCCTACGTGCTCACCGGCCTGCCGCCGACCCCTGGTCAGATCGACGATTTCGAGCGCCGCGCCGCAATCGACCGGGACGCCGCGGTCACGGAGGAGGTCGATCGGCTGCTCGACGATCCCGCCTTCGGCGAACGCTGGGCCCGGCACTGGATGGACTGGATCCGCTACGCCGAGTCGCACGGCAGCGAAGGCGACCCGCCGGTCCCCTACGCCTGGCGCTACCGCGACTACCTGATCCGGGCGCTGAACGCGGATGTTCCCATCGACCAGTTGATCTGGGAGCACCTGGCCGGCGACCTGCTCGACGAGCCGCGGATGAATCCGGAACTCGGGATCAACGAATCGGCGATCGGAATCGCCCAGTACCGCTTCGTGCTGCACGGTTTCGGCCCCACCGACGCCCTCGACGAGCAGGTGCGCTTCACCGAGAACCAGGTCGACGTCGTCTCCAAGGCGTTCCTGGGGATGACCGTCGCCTGCGCCCGCTGCCACGACCACAAGTTCGACGCGATCAGCCAGACGGACTTCTACGCCTTCTACGGCACGATGGTGAACGGCCGCCCCGGGGTTCAGACGGTCGACGACGAGGGCCGGCGAAACGCCCACCGCGACGAACTGATCGAGCTCAAGCGCGAGTTGCGGCAGGTCCTCGCCGAGACCTGGACCCTTGCCGCCGACGACATTCCTGCGCGGCTGCAGCAACCGGACGGCCCCTGGGCCGCGGCACTGACGGGCGGCCAGTCGCCCTACGATCCGCTCTACGCCTGGGTCCGCACCCACAGGACCCGGGGACGCGGGGCCTTCGCGAAGCAGTGGCAGGGGCTGGCGGCCGCCTACGAGCAGAGCCGGCAGCAGCTCGAGGACCGACGGCAGGCGCCCGCCGTGAGCCGCTGGGATCTGACCCGGACCGAGGACGTCGAGAAGTGGTACCGCCACGGCAACGGTCTGCCCGAAGCGAAGCCGCAGGGCGCCGGCAGCTACGAGGTCACTCAGACCGGCGAAACGATCGTCGCCGACATCCTGCCAGCCGGCGTCTACACGCATTCCCTCACCAACCGGCACAACGGCACCTTCTCGTCGCCGCGCTTCTTGATCGAGGCCAGGCAGAAGCTGGCCGTGCGCGTCGCCGGCAGCGGCGGCGCCATCGCCCGCTACGTGGTCCAGAACTACCCGCAGGTCGGCGAGGTCTATCCGATCGAGACCCTCCAAGGTGGCAAGTGGCGCTGGCAGCACTGGGACCTCGACTACTGGGACGGTGACCACGCCTACATCGAGCTGGTGACGGCGGCCGATCACCCGATGACCGGCGAGAACTCGAGTCGGCGTTCCGACCGCTCCTGGTTCGGGATCACCGAGGCGGTCGTAACAGATGAAGACGGAGAACCCCCTCGCGACGAGCCGGCCGAGTTCACGGCGCCCCTGTTCGAGATCGAGGGTGCGCCGGCGGACCGCGGCGAGCTGGCGGCGCGCTACGGCACGGTGATCCGCGACGCCGCCGAGGCCTGGCGCGACGGTTCGATGACCGATGGGCAGGCCCGCTTCCTGGGCAGTCTTGTCCGTCGCGGCCTGCTCCCGAACGACCTGAGGGACGTACCCGAAGCGGCGCCGCTCGTCGCCTCCATCCGGCAGCTCGAGGAGCGGATTCCCACCCCCACCCGCTCCCCCGCGGTGCTCGCCGGCCCGCGCTTCGATCAACCCCTCATGGAACGCGGCAACCACCGGCGGCTCGCCGATCCGGTGCCCCAGCGGTTCCTCGAAGCGATCGATGCCGAGCCCTACCCCGACTCGATCCACCCGCGTCTGGCCCTGGCCGAGAGCACCCTCGATCCCGGCAACCCGCTCACCGCCCGCGTGATCGCGAACCGTCTCTGGGCGCACACCTTCGGCCGCGGCATCGTCGCCACGCCGGACAATTTCGGGCAGATGGGCGAGGCCCCATCGAACCCGGCCCTGCTCGATCACCTGGCGACGACGCTTCGCGAGGACGGCTGGTCCCTGAAGACGTTTGTGCGGCGTCTGGCTTCGACCCGCGCCTTCCAACTCGACTCGGCGCCCTCAGCGGCGGCCCGGGAGGTGGATCCGCAGAACAACCTCCTGTCGCATGCTCACCTACGGCGCCTGGAGGCCGAAGCGGTGCGCGACTCCATGCTGTTGGCCGCCGGCGAACTCGAACCGGTGACCGCCAGCGAGACCGCCCCGGTAACCGGCTGGTCGAACCGCCGCAGCGTCTACGTTCAGGTCATCCGGAATCAGCCGGATCCGATGCTCCACACACTTGACCTGCCCACCCCCGTCACCACCAAGGGCCAGCGCGACCAGACGAACGTGCCCGCGCAGTCGCTGCTGATGATGAACGACGTCCAGGTCATGCATCTCGCCGCTCGCTTCGGCGACCGGGTCGCCCAGGACCCCGAGCTGGACAATGACCGCGATCGCATCGTCGCGATGTTCCGCCTCGCCCTTGGTCGGCCGCCGACCGGGAGCGAGCTCGGAGCGGCGCGGCAGTTCCTCCACCAGGCCCGCGACCGCGAGCCGCTGCCGGAGGACGTGGACGCCTGGAGCACGGCGGCCACGGACCGCCGCGAGGAGAGCGCCGAGCTCCGCAACATCACCGAGGACAAGACCAAATATGTGCTGCGCTTCTACCACCGGCCATCGGCGCCCAAGGCGATCGCGGCGTGGGAGTTCGACGACCTGCCCAAGAAGGCCCGCGCCAGCGACGCCAACGAGGGTCCCGAACTCAAGCTCGGGCGCGATGTCCATGTGAGCGACGGTGCGCTGTGGCTCGGAACGTCGGATGTCGTCACCAGGAAACCGATCCGCCAGACGCTTGACGAGTACACGCTCGAGGCCTGGGTCGCCCAGCTCCCGAACGAGGGGGACGCCCGCGAGACGCCGCCGATCCACCTGGTCCTGGCACGGGGCCGGGAGGGTGCCTGGACTGCCTACCGGAACGGTGCTGAGGCCGACCCGGAGAGCGTCCGGCAGGAACTGCCCATGAGCCTCGAGAAGGGCCGGGTCCGGTTCGCGGCCAGCGAAGACGCGCCCCTGCGTGTGCTCCAGGCCCGCCTCTACGACCGCGCATTGCGCTCCGACGATGTCGCGGCCTCCGCGCTCGGCAACATCGAAGCGGCGCCGGAAGAGGAGCAGGCCCGCATCTATCGCGGAAGTTGGGCTCAGATCGCGCGGCTCGAAGCGGAAGCGGACCGGCTCGAGCGAAGCGCCGCCGGCGGCGACGCCTGGCGCCAACTGGCGCACGCCATGTTCAACCTGAAGGAGTTCATGTACCTCCGATGAGCTTGCCCACCTGCTCCCTGATGAGCCGACGCCAGATGCTGGCCCAGGTCTCGACCGGCTTTGGCGCGATCGCCCTGAACGGCCTGCTCGGCTCGGCGCTCCTGCCCGGCGCCGCCCGCGGAGCGCCGCGAGCCCGCGCCAAGCACGTCATCTTCCTGTACATGTCGGGCGGCGTCTCCCAGGTCGACTCGTTCGACCCCAAGCCGCTGCTCGACCGCGAGCACGGCAAGCCGATGCCGACCAAGATCGAGCGCACCCAGTTCAACAACAACGGCAACATCTACGCCTCGCCGTTCCCGTTCAAGCAGCACGGCGAGAGCGGCATCCCCGTCAGCAGCATGTTCCCCCACGTCGGCGAGTGCGTCGACGACCTGGCGGTCATTCGCTCGATGACCAGCACGGTGAACGAGCACGCCCAGGGCAACTACTTCTTCCACACCGGCTTCCCGCTGGTCGGCCACCCCTCCGCTGGCGCCTGGGTGAACTACGGCCTGGGCGCCGAGAACGAGAACCTGCCCGGTTTCGTCGTCCTGCAGAGCGGCCAGGCGGGCATTCCCCACGGCGGCGTCGGCCTCTACAGCAACGGCTACCTGCCGGCCGAGTTCCAGGGGTCGATCATGCGCGGCGACACCGAGAACGCGGTCCAGAACATCCAGGCCATGGAAGGCCAGGCGGCCCAGCGGGAACGGCTCGACTTCGTGCACGACATGGACCAGGCCTTCCTTCAGCAGCTCGGCGGCCACGCCGATGTCGAGGCCGCCGTTCGCAACTACGAGACGGCTTTCCGGATGCAGGCGGAGGTTCCCGAGCTCTGCGACATCAGCGGCGAGACCCGGGCGACGCGCCAGCTCTACGCCCTGGACCACCCGAGAGAGACGACGGCGGATTACGGTCGCCAGTGCCTGCTCGCGCGGCGGCTTGTCGAGCGCGGCGTGCGCTTCGTCGAACTGAGTTGCCTGCCGGAACCGGACGACGGGGGGCAAGCGGCGAACCCCTGGGACCAGCACACCGGCCTCGAGATCGGGCACCGGAGCATGGCGCTCCAGGTCGACCTGCCGATCGCCGGCCTGCTCAAGGACCTGAAGGCCCGCGGCCTGCTCGACGAAACGCTCGTGATCTGGGCCGGCGAGTTCGGCCGCACGCCGTTCTCCCAGGGCGCCGACGGCCGCGACCACAACCCGTTCGGGTTCTCGATCTGGCTCGCCGGGGGCGGGATTGCGGGCGGCACGATCCACGGCCAGACCGACGACTTCGGCTACCACGTGGTCGAGAACGAAGTCACGATCTACGACCTCTGGGCGACGGTCCTCCACCTGCTCGGCATTGACCACACGAACCTCACCTACCGCTACGGCGGCCGTGACTTCCGCCTCACCGACGTCCACGGCAATGTGGTCGATGAGATCCTGGCGTAGCTCCACCGCCCCTGGCCCGCGGAAGTCTGTCGACTTCCGCCCTGGGAACGCGGGCGTCTCGCCCGCATCCGCCGCAGGCGGAGTCCGGATCCGGATCGCACTAGTCGCCCTCGCCGCCCTCTCGACCGTGGCCTCCGCGCCATCAGCCGCTGCCCAAAACGACAGCCCCAGCTACTACCGGGACGTCTGGCCGGTGATTCAGCAGCGGTGTCAGGGCTGCCACCAGCCGGCGCAGCTTGGCGGTGAGCTGAACCTGACCAGCTTCGAGGGGCTCGTGACGGGTGGCATGAACGGCCCCGCCTTGGTGGCCGGCAAGCCGAAGCAGAGCCGGATGCTGAAGATGCTGCGCGGCGAGACCGAGCCGGCGATGCCGATGCGGGGCGAGCCGCTGGCGGAGACGGAGATCGCAGCGATCAGCGACTGGATCGCGGCCGGGGCCGCCGACGACACGCCGGAGGAGGTGCGCCTCGGCTTCGCCACCGGGCCGATCACGTACCGCCAGCCGCCGGTGATCACGGCGGTCGCCTACTCCGCCGACGGCGAGTGGCTGGCGGTGTCGGGCAACCGCGAGGTGCTGCTGCACCGCCGCTCGAAGATCGGCAGTGGCGACAGCGTCGAAGCTCGCTTGAGCAGCGTGTCCGAGCGCATCCAGGGACTTGCCTTTCTGGGGAACGGCCGTCTGATCGCGACCGGCGGCACGCCCGCCCGGTTCGGCGAGATCCAGATCTGGGACGTCGACGACCGGAAGCTCCGCGTCTCCACCACCGTTTGCTACGACACCCTGTTCGGCCTCGCCATCTCGCCCGACGAGCGCCGACTCGCGGTCGGCTGTGCGGACAACACGGTCCGCATCCACCAGGCGACCAGCGGCCGCGAGCTGCTGCGCATGAACCACCACGAGAACTGGGTGCTCGGGGTCGTCTTCGGCGGCGACGGTCGGCGCATCGTCTCCGTCGGCCGCGACCGGGCCGCCAAGCTGATCGACGCGAACAGCGGCGCCTTCGTCGAGAACATCAACCTGCTGCGCGGCGAACTCACGGCGATCGTCCGCAACCCCAGGATCGAGGCCGTGGTCATCGGCGGCGAAGACCGCGTGCCCTACTACTACAAGATGGACCGCACGCGGAAGATGCTGATCGCCGACGACTCGACCCTGGTGCGCGAGTTCGAGCGCCAGGACGGCGAGATCTTCGCCCTCGCGGTCGACCCGCGCGGCGACCGGCTGGCCGTCGGCGGCGCCGCGCCCACGGTACCGATCTACGACCTCGATACCGGCGAACGCACCGCGACCGTCTCGGGCCACAGCGCCGGCGTCTACACCCTGGCCTTCGACCCCAGCGGCGCCGAACTGGCCACCGCCGGCTTCGACGGCTCGCTGCGCCTGTACCGGGCCGCCGACGGCGAACTGCTGCATGAGTTCGTTCCGGTGCCGATCGAGGGCCGTGTCCAGGTCGAGACCACCGCTGGAGGAGCACGATGAGCAGCCGCCGATTGCTGCCGACCGCCTCCCTGAGCCTCGCCGGCATGGCCCTGGCATCGGTCGCCGCGGCCGTGGCGCCGCCGCCCAATCTGCTCGACATGAATCCCCATGGCGGCCAGCAGGGCCGGGCTCTGCGGCTGGTGCTCGAGGGCTACGGCCTGCCGGTCGAGATGGAGATCGAGAGCACTCTGCCCGGTTCGTTCGCCCGTCTTGGCGAAGCCGCCGAAAAGGACCGGCTGCAGCGTCAGCGGCGTCCCAACGACCTCTACCTCGACGCCGCCGTCCCGCTCGTCGAGATCGACGCCGCCGTCCTGCTCGTCGAGATCGACGCCGACGCACCCCCTGGCCTCTACCCGCTGCGCGTCGTGACCGAAGACGGCATCTCGAACGCTCTGCTGTTCCGGGTGGACACCCTGCCCGAGGTTTCCGAACGGAGCCTGCGCAACAGCGGCAGCGCGGACGAGGCGCCGAGGATCAAGCAACTGCCGGTCGTCATCAACGGCACGCTCGACGGAGCGGAGCGGGACCAGTTCCGGTTCCGGGCGCCCCCGGGCGAGCGGATCGTCCTGGAGGTCGAGGCGCGGCGTGCGGGCTCGGCGATCGATCCGGCGCTCCGACTGCTCGACGCCGGCGGGGACGAGATCGCGTTCAACCAGGAAGCCGCGGGCATCGACGTCGACGCCCGTCTCGACTGGCAGGCGCCCGAAGAAGGCGGCGAGTTCGTGGTCGAAGTCCACGACGCGCGCTTCAGCGAGCAGACCAGGAACTTCTACCGCCTGAAGATGATCGCCGCCTCGGAGTACGAGTACGCCGAGGCCCTGTTCCCGCTCGGCGCCCGGCGCGGCGAGGAGACCCGGTTCGAACTGTCGGGCGGCACGATCGCGGCCACCCGCGAGATAACCCACACCGCCGATACAGCAGGTGACTTCGACGTGGTCGGACCGGCGCCCGGCGCCGCCGCGAAGAGCTCAGGCCTGCCCTTCCCCGTCGTCGTGGGCAGCCACCCGGAGGTCCATGAGAGCGAGACGGCCACGGCCGAGGCCCTGCCGCTGCCCGTGGTCGTCAACGGACGGCTCGGGGAAGTCGGCGAAGTGGACCAGTACCGGATCGCCGCCGAGCCGGGGAAAAAACTGCTGATCGAGGTTCGGGGAGGCACGCTGCGGTCCTCCGATCTGTTCGGCGTGCTGACCGTGACGACACCCGACGGCGAGTACCTGGCATCGTCCGGCGACGAAATCCCCGACCCGGACACCTTCCGGTTGCTGTCGCCCACGGCCACCGCCTTCGATCCCTGGGTAGTGATCGAGGCGCCGGAGGGGGTGGACACGCTGCACGTCACGGTCGAGGATCTGGTCGGACGGGGCGGACCTCGCTTCGGCTACCGGATGACGGTGACCGAGAACGGTCCCGACTTCGAGCTGCGCCTCAGCACCGCCCAGACGTCGCTCAACGCCGGCGCCTCGAAACCGATTCAGGTCGGCGCAGTTCGACGCGGCTTCCTGGGCCCGATCCGCCTCTACGTCGAGGACCCGCCGGCCGGCATCGAGGCGCGGGACGGGTGGATCTCGGAGGAGGTCCGAGACCTCGACCGTCGCTCTCTTTCACGCGACGGCCGGGTCATGGTCACCGCCGATCTCGACGCGCCGCGCCAGCGCCTCGACCTGGAAGTCTGGGGCGAAGGCGTGCTCGAGGACGGCACCGTGATCCGCCGCCGGGCGAGCGTGCCCGGCAGCGTGACCAGGGTGCGAGCCGGCGACGGCCGCAGCTACACGACGGAGGAAGAGCGGTCGTTCACCGCCCCCTGGCTGGAGAGCCGGCTGCCGGTCCTGCTCACCGGCCGGCCGGGACCGCGGCTGATCGGCATGCCGCCCGAGACGGTACGGCTGGTCAAGGGCATGCCGTTCGACTTCGGGTGGAAGTACGAAGCGCCGGCGGGGGAAGACGCCGAGATCGAACCGCCGATGGTGGTCACCTCCGTGATCGGCGGCGGCGAGTTCCGCGTCGAAACGACGGAGAAGGTCGACTACGACCAGTCCGAGGGCAGCAAGCTGATCCGCAGCAGCGACGGCACCCGGCATGACCGCTACAGCGTGACTCTGACCGGCGAAGTCACGGTGGACGGCCGGCCCGAGCGCCTCTACACGCCCGGCGTGACCCTGGAGGTCGTACCCGGCTACCGGATCGAGGTCGACAAGGCGAGCGTCAAGTCCGGCAGGAAGGGCGTCGTCGAGGGCGTCCTGCACCGCGAAGAGAGCTTCCAGCAGCCGGTCGAACTGCGCGCCGACGCCCTGCCCACCGGCGTCGTCTGCGACAGCACCGAGATCAAACCCGAAGACGACGGCAAGTTCCGAATCTCCTGCAAGGCGTCGGACGAGGTCGAAGCGGGCGACTACGATTTCCTGATCACGTCGTCATCGTGGCTGGCCGGCGAAAGAGAAGGCCGCGCGGCGTACACGACAACGCCGGTCGAGGCACGTATGGAGGTGAAGGCCAGATGAGACGTACCGCCCTCCTGATGCTCGCCCTGGCCGCCACCGCGGTATCGGCCATCACCACCCCATCCACCCCCGTCGAACTCCTCATCCAGCCGCCCGAACTCACCTTCGACAACCACCGCGACGGCCGCAAGCTCCTCGTCACCGGCGTTCTCGAAACCGGCGAACGCGTCGACCTCACCGCCGACGCCGAGGTCCGCACTCACACCGCCCCCGTCGAACGCGGCGAGGACGGTTTCTTCACGCCCACCGGCGACGGCAGCGGCTCGCTCAGCGTCCACGCCGCCGGCCTGACCGCCACCGTCCCGGTCACGGTTCACGGCCCCAGCGCCGCGGGCGCCGCCAAGCCCGTCACCTTCGTCCGCGACGTGCTCCCCGTGATGAACAAGGTCGGCTGCTCCCAGGGCACCTGCCACGGCGCCGCGAAGGGCAAAAACGGCTTCAAGCTCTCGCTCCGCGGCTACGACCCCGAGTTCGACTACCAGTCGCTGCTCTACGACATGTCGGGACGGCGCTTCAACCGCGCCGAGCCCGCCCGTTCGCTGATGCTCGCCAAGCCGACGATGCAGGTCGCGCACGAGGGCGGCCAGCGGATCGTCCATGGCTCGCGCTACTACAACCTGATGCTCGACTGGATCTCCACCGGCGTGCCCTACGGGGACATGGAGCAGGATCGGGTCGCACGGCTCGAGATCCACCCCGGCGAGGTCTTCATGCACCGGCCCGGGATGCGTCAGCAGACCATCGTCATCGCCCACTACGGCGACGGCAGGAGCCGCGACGTCACCCGCGAGGCGCACGTAACCAGCAGCAACACGGAGACGATGGCGATCGAGGACTCCGCCTCCGGCCCCGTCGCCATCGGCCTGCGCCGCGGCGAGAGCACGCTGCTCGTGCGCTACGAGGGCCAGTTCGTGACCGCGCCGGTCACCGTGCTCAGCGGCCGCGAGGGCTTCGAATGGACGGCGTTGCCCCAGATCAACTACATCGACGAACTGATCGACAGGAAGCTCCAGCGGATCGAGGTGCTGCCGTCGGGCCCGGCCGACGACGCCGCCTTCCTGCGCCGTGCCTCGCTCGATCTCACCGGCCAGCTCCCGACCTCCCAGGCGGTGCGCGCCTTCCTCGCCGACGACACGCCGACCCAGGAGAAGCGGGACCGCCTGATCGACGAACTGATCGAGAGCGAGGCCTACGTCGACCACTGGACGCTCAAGTGGGGCGACCTCCTGCGCAGCAACCGGAAGTTCATGGGCTACAAGGGCATGCTCACCTTCCGCGGGTGGCTGCGCGAGGCGATCGAGGAGAACCGGCCGTACGACGAGCTGGTGCACGAGCTGATCGTCGCCAGCGGCAGCACCCTGGACGTACCCGCCGCCAGCTACTTCCGCGCCGCCCGCGATCCGAAGGAGGCGATGGAGACCACGACGCAGCTCTTCATGGGCGTGCGCATGGTCTGCGCCCAGTGCCACGATCACCCGTTCGAGCGCTGGACCCAGAACCAGTACTTCGAGATGACCGCGTTCTTCGCCGGTCTCGGCGTCCGGCCGGGCTTTCGCACCGGCGAGGAGATCGTGTTCGAGAAGCGCCGCGACGCCGAGCAGTTGCACCCCAAGACCAACGCGGTGGTGCCGGCCAAGTACCTGGTGCCGGTCGAGGGCGCGCCGGAACCGGGCCAGGGCCCAGGACGCCGGGCGGCGCTGGCCGACTGGCTGACCTCCCCGAACAACCCCTACTTCGCGCCGGCGATCGCGAACCGCGTGTGGAGCTACTTCATGGGCCGCGGCATCATCGACCCCGTCGACGACATCCGCGCCTCGAACCAGCCGGTGAACGCCGAGCTGCTCAATGCGCTGACCGCCGACCTGATCGAGAACGACTTCGATCTGCGCCACCTGATGCGGACGATCGCCACCTCCCGGGCGTACCAGTCCTCCTTCCGCACCAACGAGTGGAACCAGGACGACCGGATCAACTTCTCCCACCACGAACCGCGGCGGCTGAGCGCCGAGCAGTTGGCCGACGCCGTCGCCCGCGCCACCAGCTCGCGGTTCGAGATCGACACCCTGCCCGACGACTTCGACGCCACCGCCCTGCCCGACCCCCACGTGATGACCGCGAGCATGGGCATCGAGGGCTTCCTCGGCCTGTTCGGCAAGCCGGACCGCGAGACCGCCTGCGAGTGCGAACGAGTAACGGAGATGAGCCTGCCCCAGGCGCTCAGCCTGCTCAACGGCGCCGTCATCGCCGACGCGATCGCCGACCCCGAGGGCCGGGTGGCGAATCTCGTGCTCTCCGGCAGGGACAACGAGGAGCTGATCGCCGAGCTCTACATCGCCGCCCTCGGCCGCCATCCGACCGACGACGAGGCCCAACTCGCCGAAGGCCACTTCGAGACGGCAAGCAGCCGCACCGCGGCCGCCCAGGACCTGATGTGGGCGCTCCTCAACTCAAACGCCTTCCTCTTCAACTCGTAAGCTCCAAGGAGCTCCGACATGCTCGTGATCCCAGGAAAGCCAGGCCACACCTGCGACGGCCCGACCCGGCGAGAGTTCCTCCGCGTCGGTTCGCTCGGCATCTTCGGCATCTCGCTCAGCCAGGCTCTGGCGCTCCGCGACGCGCACGCCGCCACCGCGGCCGTCGATGCGATCGGCGGCGGCGCCGGCTTCGACCGGGCGAAGTCCGTCATCCTGCTCTTCCTCCAGGGCGGCCCCAGCCACATCGACATCTGGGATCCCAAGCCCGAGGCGCCCACCAACATCCGCGGCGAGTTCAGCCCCATCAGCACCAAGGTGCCCGGCATCCAGCTCTCCGAGACGATGCCGCTCCTGGCCGAGCAGGTCGACAAGTGCACCCTGATCCGCTCGATGAGCTACACCCCGAAGGGGCTCTTCAACCACACGGCGGCGATCTACCAGATGCTCACCGGATACCCGCCCGACCGGGTCTCCCCCTCCGGCCAGCTCGAACCGCCGAGTCCCGCCGACTTCCCCACCGCCGGCGCCCACATCTCGAAGCTCAAGCCGCTCGACGATCCGATGCTTCCCTTCGTCGAGCTCCCGCGTCCGCTTCAGGAATCGAACGTGATCGGCAAGGGAGGCGCCGCCGGCTTCCTCGGCAAGGCCTACGACCCCTACCGCCTCTACCAGGATCCGAACGAGCCGATCCAGCTCAGCGACCTGGAACTCCGCGAGGAAACCTCGCCGGAACGTCTCGCCGGCCGCTTCGAGCTCCGCAAGGGCCTGAACAAGTCGATGCCCGACCTCGAGAAGGCAGTCGCCAACTCCGCCCTCGACGAGTACTACGAGAAGGCCTACGACCTCGTGCTTTCCGGCAAGGCCCGCCAGGCCTTCGATCTCTCCAACGAGAGCGACGACATGCGCGAGCGCTACGGCAGGAACACCTTCGGCCAGGGCGCACTCATGGCGCGGCGCCTGATCGAGGCCGGCACCCGCTTCGTCCAGCTCAACTGGCCCGCCGTCGCCAACGGCAACCCCGAGATCGACTCCTGGGACACCCACGCCGCCAACTTCGGCCCGCTTCGCAACCTGCACTGCCCCGTCCTCGACCGGGCACTGTCGGCGCTGCTCTCCGACATGGACGACCGCGGCCTGCTCGATGAGACCCTCGTCGTCGCCGTCGGCGAGTTCGGCCGCTCACCCCGTCTCGGCGTCAGCACCTCCGGCAACAGCAACTCCCCCGACGGCCGCGACCACTGGCCCTACTGCTACACCGCCCTGGTCGCCGGCGCCGGCGTCTCCCGCGGCCAGCTCTACGGCGAATCCGACGAGACCGGCTCCTCACCCCGCGAGAAGCCCGTGCACCCGAACGACCTGCTGGCGACGGTGTACCACACGCTCGGGATCGACCCGGCCATGGAGATCCTGAATCACCTGGATCAGCCGCGAGAGCTGGTCAAGGGCGAGGTGATTCGGGGTTTGTGGGCGTAGCCGCCCTCGCCCTATTCGACATCACCCTCGATCGGGACGGTGGCGTCCCAGTCATCAACCGCATCTCGCATGGTCGGCAGCCGGCGTCGCGGGAACGCCGGCGCAGTTGACACGGATCCCGTGCACACCTATCCTGTGCCCATGAACGTCACACTCTCCATCGACGATCGGGTCGTCGCCGAGGCCCGGCGGATCGCCGCCGTCCGAGGAACCAGCCTGAACCAACTCGTTCGGGACTATCTCAACGAGCTGACCCGAACTGACGACGCGGAAGCGGTGATCGCAAGGCTCAACGCGCTCTGGACCGAAGAGGACTACCGCTCGCAGGGGCCGTGGACACGCGAGGAACTGCATGAGCGGTCGTGAGTTCCTTGACACGAACGTTCTGATCTACGCCCACGACGCCCGCGACACGCGCAAGCGGACATGCGCCCGCGAGTTGATCCGCCGCCTCCTGCGCGAGCAGCGCGGGGTCCTCTCGTTGCAGGTCCTGCAGGAGTTCTTCGCTGCCGCCACACGAAAGCTGAGTATGAGCAGCGAGGACGCCCGACGCCGCATCATGCAGTACTCCCGATTCGACGTCGTGACCCTCGACACGGTCGATCTGATCGCGGCGGTCGATCTGCACCGGCTGCATCAAGTGTCCATCTGGGACGCCCTCATCGTGCGGGCGGCGATCAACGGCGCCTGCACGACCCTGCACACCGAGGACATGCAGGAAGGCTACGTCGTGGAGACGCTGACGCTCCGGAATCCGTTTCAGCCTTGACCGGCGACGCCGCGGTACGCCGGCAAACCCTGAGGTTGCGTTGTAGCCGCGTTGAAGCTACATTGCGGCCATGACGACCGTCGCTATTCGCGTGCTGAAGAACCGTCTCAGCGAGTACCTGCGCATCGCCCAGTCCGGCGAACGGGTCACCGTCACCAGCCGTGGAACGCCGGTCGCTGATCTCGTTCCTCACGCACCGCGGAACATGGACCCGGACGACGAGTTGCTGCGGCTGGCACGAGCAGGAGAGGTACGTCTCGGCAGGCCGAACTCCAGGGCGGTGTACACGCGCCCGCCCAGGGAGGAGCAACTGCCGCACGATGAAGTGATGGCGCTCCTGGACGCGGTTCGCGGCGACAGGTGACGCTCTATGCCGAGAGCAGCGCGGTCCTGTCGTGGCTGTTCGGCGAACCGCCCGGAGACGAAGCGCTCCGGCTACTGGCATCCGCGTCCACGGTCTTTGCCTCGGAGTTGACGCTCCTCGAGTGCGACCGCGCGATCCGCTGGGCAGAAGCGACCGGCCGGCTGGACGCCCGTGATGCCGAGGCGGCGCGCTTGCGACTCAAGTCCGAGACGGAGTCATGGAACGTCTTCCGGGTTGGAACCGTCATCATGGACCGCGCGCGCCGCCCCTTCCCACGCGAGCCGGTGCGCGCGCTCGACGCGTTGCACTTGGCAACCGCGCTCCGAATCGGCGAGTTCCAGAGAGAGCTGCAAATCCTCACCTTCGACCATCGCATCCAATCGAACGCCGTTGCCTTGGGGCTCGACATTCTGCCCGTGGACCGGAAGGACTGAAGTGGACAACGCCTCCCTGAGCTGGATCACGGGCTACATCTGGGGAATCGCCGACGACGTGCTGCGCGACCTCTACGTCCGCGGCAAGTACCGCGACGTCATCCTGCCGATGACTCTGCTCCGGCGGCTCGATGCGGTTCTGGAGCCGACGAAGCAGGCCGTCCTGGTCGCGAAGGCCTCCCTCGACAAAGTGGGAGTCGTCGAGCAAGACGAGGGACTCCGCCAGGCAGCCGGGCAGGAGTTCTACAACACGTCGCAGTACACGATGCGGGCGCTACGGGCGCGGGCCAGCCGCCAGCGGCTCAGGGCCGACTTCGAAGCGTACCTCGACGGCTTTTCGCCGAACGTCCAGGACATCCTGGACAACTTCGAGTTCCGCAACCAGCTCCCGAAGCTCTCCAAGGCCGACGCCCTGGGCACGCTGATCGAGAGGCTCACTTCGCCCGACATCAACTTGAGTCCAGAGCCGGTCCTGAACGGCGACGGCTCCCTAAAGCACCCAGGTCTCGACAACCACGGCATGGGCTCGATCTTCGAGGAACTCATCCGGCGGTTCAACGAGGAAAACAACGAGGAGGCCGGCGAGCACTTCACCCCTCGCGACGCTGTAAAGTTGATGGCGAACCTGATCTTCCTCCCCGTCGCCGACCAGATTCAGTCCGCCACGTACACGCTCTACGATGGCGCCTGCGGCACCGGCGGCATGCTGACCGTCGCCGAGGACGTCCTGCAGCAACTGGCCGCCGAACGCGGCAAGCAGGTCTCGACGCACCTCTTCGGCCAGGAGATCAACGCCGAGACCTACGCGATCTGCAAGGCCGATCTGCTGCTCAAGGGTGAAGGCCAGGCGGCCGACAACATCATCGGCGGTCCGGAACACTCCACTCTCTCGAACGACGCGTTCCCGACCCGCGAGTTCGACTTCATGCTCTCGAACCCGCCCTACGGCAAGAGCTGGAAGACGGACCTCCAGCGCATGGGCGGCAAGAAGGACATGAACGATCCGCGCTTTCAAGTCGAGCACGGCGGCGACGCCGAGTACTCGCTCGTCACCCGAAGCAGCGACGGTCAAATGCTCTTCCTGGCCAACAAGCTCGCCAAGATGAAGCGGAACACGCCGCTCGGCAGTCGGATCGCCGAGGTCCACAACGGCAGTTCCCTCTTCACCGGCGACGCCGGGCAGGGCGAGAGCAACATCCGCCGCTGGATCGTCGAGAACGACTGGCTGGAAGCCATCGTCGCCCTGCCCCTCAACATGTTCTACAACACCGGCATCGCGACCTACGTCTGGGTGCTCACGAACCGGAAGCCGGAGCATCGCCAGGGGAAAATGCAACTCATCGACGCCACGAAGTGGTTTCAGCCGCTGCGCAAGAACCTCGGCAAGAAGAACTGCGAGCTCGGCGAAGCGGACATCGCCCGCATCTGCGAGGCGTTCCTCGCCTTCGAGGAGACGGAGGAGAGCAGGATCTTCGACGACGAGGCCTTCGGCTACTGGAAGGTGACTGTAGAACGTCCGCTTCGCATCGAAGGCATCGACGGAGAACGCGCGTACAAGGCGGCCGAGATCCGCGAACTCAAGGCGACCGGCCTCCGCGGCGAAGAGGCGACGCCCGTGATCCGGAAGATCCACAAGCGCGGCGTCGAAGCGGACCCGTTGCGCGGCCTGTTCGAGGCGCCGGTCGACGGCAAGACGGCCGTCGTCGAGTACGAGCCCGACACGAGTCTCCGCGACACGGAGCAGATCCCGCTCCAGGAGGACGGCGGCATCGAGGCCTTCCTGCGCCGCGAGGTCCTGCCCTACGCCCCCGACGCGTGGTACAACCCCAGGACCGTGAAGACCGGCTACGAGATCAGCTTCAACCGCTACTTCTACAAGCCCGAGCCGATGCGGCCGCTGGCGGAGATCCAGGCGGACATCCTGGCGCTGGAGACGCAGACCGACGGCCTGCTGGCCGAGATCATGGGGGGTATGGCGCCCGGTCCGCCCGAGGCTCGGACCCGCCGGGTGTACGTCGACACCTCGGTCTTCGGCGGCTGCGAGGACCAGGAGTTCCGGGACGCATCCCGGATGCTCTTCGAGCGCTTCCGGCGGGGCGAGTTGACGCTGGTCTTCTCGCGCACGACCCTGGACGAGTTGAAGCGGGCACCGGAGCCCGTCAGAATGGTGCTCGAGGCGGTGCCCGGTGAGCACACCGAGTTCCTTGAAACCTCCGCGGATGTGGAGCAGCTCGCTGAACACTACCTCGCGGCCGGCGTTGTCGGCCGCTCCATGCGGGACGACGCTGTCCACATCGCCTTTGCCACCTTGGCCAGGACCGACGTGCTCGTCAGTTGGAACTTGCGGCACATCGTCAACCCCCGCCGCATCCACCTCGTCAATGCCGTGAATCGAGAACTCGAACATCCTTGCCCGAGAATCCGTACACCGCTGCACCTGTTAGGGCTAGACGATGAGTGCTGAATCCCGGAAGAAGACGAAGAAGGGGTTTGACTGCGTAGCGTTTCAGCGTGAGCAGAGGGACCGCATCAGCCGCATGCTGAACTCCATGACCAGGGAGGAACGCGTGGATTGGCTGTGCAACGTGGAGATCACCGACCCCATCCTCCGCCGCTGCATGGAGAGAGCGCCGCGTGGCACGCTCCGTCCAGCCGGTGTTCCCCCGCCTCATTCCGAAGTCCGAAAGAGCTGAGGGGATGACGGCCAGGGCCAAGAAGCAGGAGTTCGACTGCGTCGCCTTTCAGCGCGCTCAGCGGGAGAAGCTCGGCAAGAAGTTCGAGACCATGAGCAGCGAGGAGATCGGCGCCTGGATGCGCGACTACCGACCGACAGACCCGAAGTTACGACGTCTGGTCGAGCGCCTGCTGGATCGCACTGCCGGCGCACAGGACCCGCCCTCCTCGGGTCACCGTCTCCCGGCATGAACCGCTGGGCCGCCTGTTGGCGGCCGAACAAGCCGAAGCGAAGAGATGACCACCAACAACCCATAGGCGCTACGCCGCATGTCCGCCGCTTCACGCGAGCCACAGACGCTCCCCGTGTACGTCGACACCTCCGTGTTCGCCGGCTGCGAGGACGAGAAGTTCCGCACCGCGTCGCGGCGGTTGTTCGAGCGGTTCCGTGCTGGCGACATGACCCTCGTCCTGTCGGCGGCTACCACTGGCGAACTGGACACGGTGCCCGAAGCAGCCAGAGCCGTGCTCGGCACGGTGCCCCGGGAGCACACGGAGTTTCTGGAATCGTCGGCGGAAGCCGAGGAACTCGCCGACCGCTACATCGGGGCAGGTGCGGTGGACGCCGCCATGCGGTCAGCCGCTCTGCACGTTGCCCTCGCCACGCTCGCAGGCGTCGACACGCTCGCGAGCTGGAACTTCAAGCACCTCCTGAACTTCTACCGTTTGCGCCGGTTCCACTGCGTCAACCGGGAGCTCGGACATCCCCATCTGGAGATCCACGAGGCCCAGGCCGTCCTGGGCGAGAACATCGTCGACCCGAACAAGAAGGGCTTCGACTGCGTCGCCTTCCAGCGCGAGCAGCGGGACCGCATCAGCCGCATGCTGAACGACATGGCCGAGGAGGAGCGGTCGGACTGGCTGCGCAACGTGGAGATCACGGACCCAATTCTCCGCCGCATCTGGGAGCGGTCGCCACGCGGCACCCTCCCCAAGGCCGGCGTTCCGCCTCCACACAGCCAAAGAGAGGGTCCATGAACGCCGGCGGTGTCGATCGCGTTCGCTTCCGAGATCGACTGCGCGAAGGGCGTCACACCGCGTTGATCCGCCTCTGCCCCACCGGGACAGGCGACGCGAACTGCAACTGCAATGACATGGCACGAGGTCCCGGGCCGCGCATCGTTCGGCGTAACGCAACCATCGAGAAGTCCGTCAGTCAAGCCGTCGGTTTCCCCCGGACCGGCGCCCCATGGGCGCTGTAGCCATGAAGCCGACGCGGCTCCCCGAGAGCGACGTCACGGCGGCATCTGCCAACCTGCCCAGCTACTCCGAAACCAGGGATTCCGGCGTGGAGTGGCTGGCGATCGTCCCGGCGCACTGGGAAGTACGACGTGTCAAAGAGTGGCTCCGGGTCAACCAGACTGTTCTCCCGGACGATACGGACCCCGGCTACGAGTTCAACTACTTGGACATCAGCGCAGTTCAGGCGGGCAGATTGGTTGCTGATCCGAAGCGACTCAAGTTCGGATCCTCCCCGTCCAGAGCAAGGCGCGTCGTCCGGGCTGGCGACACCATCGTCTCCACCGTAAGGCCGTACCTGAACGCGGTCTGGCACGTGGACGAGCAGGCCAGCGATCTGGTCGCCTCGACAGGCTTCGCAGTCTTGACGCCTCAAGCCGAAACCGAGTCAGCCTTCGTCGGCTATCTCTGCCGCAGCCAACCCTTCGTTGACTCCGTGACGGCCCGGTCCGCCGGGGTCGCCTACCCTGCTATCCCCGAAACGCACTTGGCAGCGCTTGCGGTCGCGGTTCCTCCCCTCGCCGAGCAGACCGCCATCGTTCGCTTCCTCGACTACGTCGACCGGCGCACCCACCGGTACATCCGGACCAAGGAAAAGCTGACCGCGCTGCTGGAGGAGCAGAAGCAGGCCGTCATCCATCGGGCTGTCACCGGCCAGATCGATGTCCGGACCGGCCGGCCCTATCCTGCCTACAAGGACTCGAGAGTCGAGTGGCTGAGAACTGTCCCGGAGCACTGGATTGAGATGGTTCTTGGCAAGGCAGCGACGTCCATCCAAACCGGACCATTCGGAAGTCAGCTCCATGCCAACGAGTACGCCGACTACGGCGTGCCCGTCATCAATCCGTCTCACTTGACCCAAGGAAGAATCGCGCCAGATCATTCCGTCGCTGTCACCGAACGGAAGGCGACGGTACTCTCAAGGCATCGGTTCGCTCCCGGCGACATCGTCATGGCGCGACGCGGTGACGTTGGGCGCTCCGCTCTAGTGCACTCCCACGAAGCGGGCTGGATCTGCGGTACCGGCAGCCTGCGAATTCGGCCTAGGCGAACTGTCTGCGTGCCCGGGTATCTGCTTCTCGTCCTGAACTCATCGGAGAGCCGCAATGCCCTTGACCTCGCGTCGGTCGGGTCCACGATGTCCAATCTGAACGCTGAGATCGTGTCGCGGCTGCGTATCCGCGTGCCCCCGTTGCCCGAGCAGCTCGCTATCGCCGACTTCTGCACACGCGTCACGGACCGGCACACCGCGGCAGCAGACCAAGCGCGTCGCCAGATAGACTTCCTACGAGAGTTCCGCACCTGCCTCTTTGCCGACGTCGTCACCGGCAAGCTGGACGTCCGCGAAGCAGCCGCGACGCCCCCCGAGGTCGATCCCTTCGCGACGAAGTCAGAGCCCGGGACGCCGCTCGACTCGTACGCTGGCTAGGCCACCGAGGCACCTACCGATGTTTCGGACGCTGCCGGCCACTGACCGGGGCGGCTCTAGGCGACGAAGCCCGCTACTCAAGTGGGAAGCCCGCGCGCTATGTCGCAGAGACCGGACCCCGGCGTCGACCAAGCGAGCCACGACGTCCTCGTGCTCCCCAACCCGCCACACTCCAGCCAGATGAAGCCGCAGGACGCCGCGAGAGGGGTACAGCACACCGCCCTTCTCCCAACCGGCACCGCGCACTCTCGGCGACTCCGGCCGCCAGTCCCGCAACGGGCCAAGAGAACAACCAAGGGGCCACAGGACGCTCTCCGTCTAAGATAGCCGCCGTCATGGATGCGAAGCCAGAGTTCGGGGTAACGATGAAGGTGACCGTCGACCGGCTCCTCCTCGACCGGGAGAATCCGAGGCTGGTCGACCGGGCCGATGGGATCACCGACGAGTCGATCATCGCTCGGCTCTACCGCTCGGCGGAACTCGACGAACTCCTCCAGTCCATCTCGACTAACGGCTATCTCGACATCGAGCCGCTGATAGCGATGGACGACCCCGGCGGAGACGGGATGATCGTGCTTGAGGGGAATCGTCGCCTCGCTACTCTCAGGCTCCTGCGCGAGCCGGCGTTGGTTCGCCGGATCGCTGCCTCCGAAAACGTCCGTATCTCGGTGCCGGACGCAGACGATTCGCTCCGGGCGACCTTCGGTCGGGTGACGGTCTATCGAGTCGCGACTCGCGAAGAGGCGCGGCCGTTCATCGGCTTCAAGCACATCAACGGGCCTGCCAAGTGGGATGCCTACGCCAAGGCGCGGTTCGCGGCGGACTGGTACCGCAAGGGTCAAGCCGAGGGAGCGAGCCTCGAGCAGATCGCCGAGGCCGTCGGAGACCGACACGCGACGGTCAAACGGATGGTGTTCGCCATCTATGTACTGGACCAGGCGAGCAAGGAGGGGCTCTTCGAGATCGAGGATCGGGCCACGCCGAAGTTCAGTTTCTCCCACCTCTACACGGCCCTCACCCGCTCTCAGTACATGGCCTATCTGGGCCTCGAATCCGGTTGGGCGAAGCACGACCCTCATCCAGACCAAGTGCCGAGGACGAAGCTCTCCGAGTTGAAGAAAGTGCTCGTGTGGATCTACGGCTCCGAGAGCGCCGATGCGCTCCCCGTCGTGAGGTCGCAGAATCCAGACATCAAGTATCTGGCAGAGGTGCTGGCCCACACCGAGGCCCGACACGTACTGGAACAGACCGGCGACTTGGGCCAAGCGCACGCGACCACCGAGTCAGTGGATTCGCGGTTCACTGCGGCTTTGATCCGGGCCCGGGACTCGCTCCGCGATGCAGCCAGCTCTCTACGAGCCTACGACGGACAGGATCAGTCGCTGCTCGACATCGCCGAAGACGTAAAGGAGACGGCGTACACCGTGTACGAGCGTATGAGGAAGAAGCGCCGAGACGCCCCGACAGCGGAATGACGCCTCTGATTCTCCCCTTGGATGAAGTGACCGGTCGGCGGATCAACGTGGATCTGGCTGCCGACTACCTCGAGCTAACCGCGTTCTTCGCCAGTGACGGTACTGCTCGCGCTTCGGACCTCGCCAACGCAGCATCAGTCGGCCCAGAGGAAGGTCTTGGTGAACTCTGCGACGAGATGGCGCACGGGACGGAGGAGATCGTGACTAGCGCGGTCTACCGCATCAAGCTGCGCCAGAAAGCGCTGGACTCGACCTACCCATTCGAACTGGACCGCGAAGGCAGTACCGTGACCTGCGTGTTCGAAGAAACGTCCTTCGGTCACTCCACATACATTCTGAGTCTCGTTCTTTCCCATCTCCGCGCGGTGTCGCCAGTGCTTGCTGACCCCGACCTGCACCCGAACGACGAGGAAGTGAAGCGAATGCGAAAGTACTTCCAGTATGTGGCGACGGCGGCTCTAGCAGCCGAAGTGCAGGGTCGAGCTTGGTCATTCGGCTTTCCGAGGCCAGACAGAAGCGGCTTTCTTCCCAAGTTGGAGGAAGTTTGGCTGGACCTTCGTGACGGTCAGGTTGAAGCGCAACCAGGTGCACCGGCACAGCCTAAGGACGACCAGATCGACGTGTTCGCCGCACGTAGCCACGGTGATCGGCTGCCGGGCTTTCTTCTAGCTGCAGCCCAGGTCGCGACAGGGAAGAACGCTTGGACGAAGTCACTGAGGGGGCACCTAGACGCCTTCAAGCAGCGGTGGTTTCGCACCCAGCCTGCGACCGGTTTCATCCCCTACATGATCGTGCCGTTTGCGATTGCGGACGACAAGTTCCTCGATCGTGTTCGCCTAATGGGAAACGTGCTTCACCGGCTGCGGGTGCCGCGTCGGGTCGCGGAGGCAGAGCAACTCGCTCAGGCCGGCGTCCAGATCGAAGCGTACGACCGGCTGCCCGAAGTCGCGTCCTGGGTCACCCGGTACCGCAATCAGGCAAGGGCGGCCGCATGAGGCATCGGTTCCACTCCATCTGCCCGTACTTCGCGATGTTCCCGGAGTCGTTCGTCGAGAAGCACCTGACTGCGAGTAGGCACAGCGGCATCGTGTTCGACCCGTTCTGCGGCCGGGGCACGACGGTGTTCCAGGCGCTGCTTCAAGGACGGGAAGCAGCCGGCACCGACGTTCATCCGGTAGCGGTCTCTATCTCTGGAGCGAAGGCCGATCCGCCTGCATACTCCGAGGTGAAGGAGCGTCTCACGGAGCTACGGGACGGCCTTTCTGAACCAGACGACGCCGGCTGGCAGGGCGACCTCGACGAGTTCTTCGACCTCTGCTTCCACTCGGACACCCTCCTACAGGTGAGGTACCTGCGGTCCATTCTCGACTGGCGGAGCCGGAAGGACGACCGGTTTATCGCCACACTCTGCCTTTGCGCGTTGCACGGCGAGTCCCACAAGTCGCCGAACTACTTCAGCAACCGCATGCCCCGCACGATCAGCACGAAGCCCGAGTACTCGGTCCGGTGGTGGAAGGAAAAGGACCATGAGCCGCCGTTGCGGGACGCCTTCGTCATCCTGGACCGATGGCTAGATTACCGGTTCAGGACACCTCCGCCCGAAGGCCGCGCCCAGATCGTCCAGGCCGACGCACGACGAGCCGCGCTGGTCTTTCCCGAGATTTCCGGTCAAGTGACCGACGTCATCACGTCGCCGCCGTACCTCGACACGACGAACTATCGGGAGGACCAATGGCTGCGGCTGTGGTTCCTCGGCGGCGAGCCGTCGGTACCCAGCGGCAGGCGAGACGATCGGCACTACAACAAGGAGAACTACTGGACCTTCATCCGGGAGTCGATGGAGGGCCTGCGTCCGCTCTTGGCCCAACAAGCGCGAATCGTCATCCGGATCGGCGGGCGCCAACTGGAGAAGTCCGAACTGAGATCTGGCTTGCTGCAATCGTTGACTACCGGGCTCGGCCGCGACATCCGGTTGCTGGACGACGGTGTGACGACCGAAGTCAGCAGAACGCAGGCAAACGCGTTTCGCGGTGCGAAGGTCTCCCGAATCGAGGAACACGACTTCTGCTTCGCCGTATAGCGCCGTCAGGTCGTCCCAAGCCCCGGTATGACCACCGACACCTCCGAGCGCGGGCTCGAACGCCTGATCTGCACCGCGCTGACCGGCCACCCTTGCGATCCGCCGACGGACGGCGAGCTCCGCGAGCAGCGTGTCTACCATGGTGGCGTCGGCTGGACTGCCGGTGACCCGCGCGACTACGACCGGGACTACTGCGTCGATCTCGTTCAGCTTTCGGCCTTTCTTCGTGCGACCCAGCCTGAAGCGGCAGAGAGCCTCTCCCTGGACCAAGACAGCCCCACCCGGAGGAAGTTCCTCGCCCGGTTGCAGGGCGAGATCACCAGGCGCGGCACGATCGACTTGCTCCGGAACGGCATCAGGCACGGGGCACACGAGCTGGAGCTGTTCTACGGCACGCCGTCCACCGACAACGTACTGGCCCAGAAACTCTTCGACGAGAACCGCTTCACGGTCTCCCGGCAACTCCGCTACAGCAAGGACCAGGCCCAACTGGCGCTGGACATCGGGCTGTTCATCAACGGCCTGCCGGTGATCACGTTCGAACTGAAGAACAGCCTCACCAAGCAGACCGTCGGCGACGCGGAACAGCAGTACAAGAGGGACCGTAATCCGCGCGAGAAGCTGTTCGAACTCGGCCGCTGTGTGGCCCACTTCGCGGCGGACGAGAAGGAGGTGCGCTTCTGCACTCAGCTCCGAGGTAAGGCCTCCTGGTTCCTGCCGTTCAACCGCGGCTGGAACGACGGCGCCGGCAACCCCCCAAACCCGAACGGGCTCGCCGCCGACTACTTGTGGCGCGAGGTGCTGGCCCGCAGGAGCCTCACGAACATCCTCGAGAACTACGCCCAGGTCATCGAGTCGAAGGACGAGAAGTCCCGCAAGAAGAGGAAGACCCAGATCTGGCCTCGCTACCACCAGCTCGACGTGGTGCGGCGGCTATTGGTCGACGTGGAGGCCAACGGAGCCGGCGAGCGCTACCTAGTCCAGCATTCGGCAGGCAGCGGGAAGAGCAACTCGATCGCCTGGCTGGCCCACCAACTGATCGGGCTGGAAAGGAACGGCGCGCCGGTTTTCGACTCGATCGTCGTCGTCACCGATCGGGTCATCCTCGACAGGCAGATCCACGCCACGATCAGGCAGTACGCCCAGGTCGGAGCGACCGTCGGTCACGCCGACCGTTCCGGCGATCTGCGCCGGTTCGTCGAGGGCGGAAAGAAGATCGTCATCACGACGATCCAGAAGTTCCCGTTCATCCTCGACGAGATCGGCAACGAGCAGCGCGGGCGGAGATTCGCGATCATCATCGACGAGGCCCACTCGAGCCAGGGCGGGAAGACGAGCGCCGCGATCTCGGGAGCGCTCTCCGAGGCCGGCGAACGAGGCGAAGAGGAGACGTACGAGGACCAGATCAACCGCCTGATGGAGTCCCGCAAGCTGCTCCCGAACGCCAGCTACTTCGCCTTCACCGCCACGCCGAAGAACAAGACGTTGGAGATCTTCGGGACTCCGGACCCGCAGCCCGACGGCACCGTCAAGCACCGCGCCTTCCACACCTACACGATGAAGCAGGCGATCGAGGAGGGTTTCATCCTCGATGTATTGAAGCACTACACGCCGGTGAATAGCTACTACAAGCTCGCGAAGAGGGTGGAGGACGACCCGGAGTTCGACGTCAAGAAGGCGCAGCGGAAACTGCGGCGCTTCGTCGAGGGGCACGATCACGCGATCCGGCTGAAGGCCGAGATCATGGTCGATCACTTCCACGACCAGGTCGTCGCTCAGAGACGGATTCGCGGCGAAGCAAGGGCGATGGTGGTCACGAACGGCGTCCAACGTGCGATCCAGTACTTCCACGCCATCCGCGACTACCTGGAGACCAGGAAGAGCCGGTACCAGGCCATCGTCGCCTTCTCGGGCGAGCACGAGTACGGCGGCGCGAAGGTCACGGAGGCATCACTGAACGGCTTCCCGTCCTCGCGAATCGCGGCAAAATTCCGGGAACACCCCTACCGGTTCCTGGTCTGCGCCGACAAGTTCCAGACCGGCTACGACGAACCGCTGCTGCACACGATGTACGTCGACAAGACGCTCTCGGGCATCAGGGCGGTGCAGACCCTGTCGCGGCTCAACCGGGCTCAGCCCGGCAAGCACGACGTCTTCGTGCTCGATTTCCTGAACGACACGGAGATCATCCGCGACTCGTTCGCGAACTACTACCGCACGACGATCCTGGCCGAGGAAACGGACCCCGACAAGCTGCACGACCTGCAGTCCGACCTCGACGGCGCGCAGGTCTACTCTGCTGAACAGATCGACACCTTCGTGTCGCGCTACCTGAGCGGAGCCGAGCGCGACCAGCTCGATCCGGTGCTCGACGAGTGTGTCGCGGTCTACTTGCAAGACTTGGACGAAGACGGCCAGGTCGACTTCAAGGGCAAGGCCAAGGCCTTCGTGCGCACCTACGGCTTCCTCTCGTCCATCCTCCCCTACTCCAACGCAGGATGGGAGAAGCGATCCATCTTCCTGAACTTCCTCGTATCCAAGCTGCCGGCGCCCCAGGAGGAGGATCTTTCCCGAGGCATTCTGGACGCGATCGACATGGACAGCTACAGGGCAGAGAAGCAGGCGATGCAGAAGATCCTGCTGCCGGACGAAGATGCGGAGATCGACCCGGTGCCTACGACCGGCGGCGCTTACCGCCCCGAACCAGAACTGGACCACCTCTCGAACATCATCAAGGTCTTCAACGACCACTTCGGCGGCATCGACTGGGCGGATGCCGACCGCGTGCAGCGGATGATCGCCTTCGACATCCCGGCCCGTGTTGCAGCAGACACAGCCTTCAGGAACGCCCGGCAGAACTCCGACAAGGAGAACACCCGCCTCGAGCACGACAAGGCGCTCCTGCGCGTCATGCGCAGCGTCATGAAGGACGACACCGAGCTGTTCAAGCAGTTCATGGACAACGAGAGCTTCAAGCAGTGGATGTCCGAAACGGTCTTCAACCGCGCGTACGATCAGGCTGGGACACCGTGAGAGAGTGAACACACGCGCCATTCTCATCGGCCTCGCGCTCGGTCTGGGGCTCGGAATCGCCGCGTCGGCGACGGGTTCGCCCACGCTGCTGCGGGCCGCCGAGGCTGAAACGTAGCCGTGCTGAAGCTGCGTTTCGGTGATACTGTGTGGCCGTGAGATCGTGCCCATGAGGAACATCACCGTTTCCATCGACGACGAGACGTACCGGCGCTCCCGCGTCCGAGCTGCCGAGCTGGACACCTCCGTGTCAGCGCTCGTGCGCCGCTACCTCAACCGTCTGGCTCAGGGCAAGGGTCTGGATGGCGCAGCGGAAGTGGCCACGGCCGAGACGGAGCGGGAACGTCGCGAGCGCATGCTCCGGGACGTGTTCGAGGACATCCGTGCAACGCGGCCGGGCTTCCGAGCCTCCGAGAATCTTCCTCGTGAGGCCCTCCACGCCCGCGATGCGTTTCGTTGACACGAACGTCCTGATCTACGCGGCCAGCCCTTCTCCGGACGAGGCCGGGAAGCGGCGACGCGCACAGCAGCTACTGAGAAACGGGGACCTCGCCTTGTCGGTTCAAGTGCTGCAGGAGTTCTACTGGCAAGCGACCCACCGGAGGCGAGGGGATGCACTGACCCCCTCGCAGGCTCTTGGATTCATCGACTCGATCCGCGACTTTCCGGTTCAGGCCATAACGCAGGACGTGTTTCGGAACGCGGTTGCTCTCAGCCGACGCTTCCAGATCGCATACTGGGACGCAGCCATCCTCGCGGCGGCTCAAGCCTCCGGCTGCGATGCGGTCTACTCCGAAGACCTGAGCCACGAACAGGACTACGGCGGCATACGCGTCATCGACCCCTTTGGCGAGGCAGCCCGCCGATGACAACCGACACCTTCGAGCGCGGGCTCGAACGTTTCATCTGCAAGCGCTGGATGTCCGAGACCGTCTTCAGGCGCGCGTACGACCAGGCCGGGGTGCCTTGAGCGAGTGAACACACGCGCCATTCTCATCGGCCTCGCCCTCGGTCTGGGGCTCGGAATCGCCGCCTCCGCCACGGGTTCGCCCGCGCTGCTGCGGGCCGCCGAGGCTGTCGAGCCGCTGGGCCAGGTCTTCCTGCGCGCGATCCAGATGGTCGTCATCCCGTTGGTGGCGGCGGTCGTCTTCGTCGGCGTGGGGCGGATCGGCGACCTGCGGAAGCTCGGTCGGCTGGGGGGGCTGGCCGTGGGCTTCTTCTGGGCAACGACGCTGCCGGCGATCCTGATCGGGATGGGGGTGATGGGCTTCGCTCTCACCTTCACGGCGCCCGTGGCGCCGCCCACGCCCGCGGCGGATGTGGACGCCGCGGCGCCGGGCATGGTCGACTTCCTGGTCAACCTGGTCCCCCGGAATCCGGTCCAGGTCGCCGCCGACGGCGCCCTGCTCTCCCTCCTCATCTTCATCGTCCTCCTGGCCGCGGCGACGACCACCCTGCCGAGCGAGAAGCAGCGGACGCTGACGTCTTTCGCGGAGGCCCTCGGGGACGCCCTGACCAGGCTGATGGGCTGGATCCTGTGGACCGCGCCGGTGGGTGTCTTCGGTCTTGCGGCGCCGGTGATCGCGAAGACGGGGGCGGCGATGCTGCAGAACCTCGCCGTCTTCATCGTCGCCGTCGTGGTGGGCCTCTTCATCCTGAAGGGCCTCGTTCTCCTGCCCCTGGTCTGGATCCTGGGCGGCGTGCCGCCCGGACGCTTCATCCGGGCGACCGTGGGCACGTACACCGTGGGCTTCACCACGACGACGTCCGTGGGGACGCTGCCGATGATGCTGCAGGAGGCGAAGGCACTCGGCCTGTCCGAGCGCAAGTACACGCTGATCCTGCCGCTGGCGGCGTCGATCAACCGTCCCGGCAGCGCGCTGTTCCAGAGCGCGTCACTCGTCTTCCTGGCCAAAATCTACGGCGTGCCGCTCGACGCGGGGATGATCGCCGCGGCGGTGCTGGCGATCTTCCTCGCCGCGATGACGGTCGCTCCGGTGCCGAGCGCCAGCATCGTGTCCCTGGCGCCGGCCCTGGACGTGGTGGGCGTGCCCCTGGCGGGACTCGGCATCCTGCTGGGGATCGACCGCGTGCCCGATGTCTTCCGATCCGCGGCCAACGTAATCGGCCACATGTGCGCCGCGACCACGGTCGACACGATGACTCGTGGCGACGGCGAGGAGCCGGCCGGCACCGCTCATCCCTTCTTGGGATAGCATCCTCGCATGCGCATCGTCGCGAAGCGGACGTTGCGCGAGTACTGGGAGACTGAGCCTCGGGCCGAACAGCCACTCAAGGCCTGGTTCGCGGTTGCCGCCAAGGCGGACTGGGCTTCGCCCACAGATGTCAAAGCCATGTATGGAAACGCGAGCATCGTCGGCCGTGACCGGGTCGTGTTCAACATCGGCGGGAACCGGTATCGCTTGATCGTGCGCTTCGACTATGCCCGTCGAATCGGGTTCGTGAGGTTCGTCGGAACGCATGGGGAGTACGACCGGGTCGACGCGGCGACTGTCTAGGAGGTTCATATGGAAATCAAGCCGATCAGGAACGAAGCCGACTACGACGCAGCGTTGGCGGCCATCGACAGGCTGATGGGGGTTCCGGCGGACACCCCGGCAGGAGAAACGCTCGACGTTCTCGTCACGCTTGTCGAAGCCTACGAAGCTAAGCGCTGGCCCGTTGAGGCGCCGGATCCGATCTCGATGATCGAGCACGTGATGGAAGCTCGCGGTCTCCGGCAGAGTGAGTTGGCGGCACTGATCGGCTCGCAACCCCGCGCCTCGGAGATCCTCAGCCGCCGCCGTCCGCTGACACTGCGGATGATCCGCGCCCTATCCCGCGAATGGCAGCTACCGGCCGACGCGCTCGTCCGGGAGTATGAGCTCGCAAGCACGGCATGACCAACCGTTCCCAGACCGCAACCCGCTGCGCCCGCCTCCTTCCGCTGGTCCTGACCTTCGTCGCCTATGCCTGCGCCACCAGCGACTCAGGCGACTACCTGACTCCCGACCTCCGACAGCGCGTCGAAGCGCTCAAGCTGGAGGCCCCCGAAAGCACCGACGACATCGCCGTCCTGAGCGACCGGCTCGACACGCTGTGGCAGTGGGCGAACGCCTACTCGCTCACCGGGGGCCCGATTCCGGACGCTTTTCCACAACTCGTCGCCAACGTGAATCGCACGCTGCGGGGAATCGGGGGCGGCGCCGTGGTCCCGGCCGACTTCGTGCCCGAGTTCATTCGGCTCTACACCCGGGAGTTCCAGATCAAGGACGAGCACCCGGGCGCGCTGGGGTCGCTACGTTTCGACCCGCCGGGGCCCTTCCACGCGGGCGACCAGGTCGAGATACGGCAGATCTACACGGTGGGCGAGCTGGGCATGGCGGAGGGCGGCGGCATCCTGGTCCGCGCCGCGCGGACCGGCATTCAGGCTGAAGACCCGGCGGGCCAGAACTACGTCACGGTCGAAAGCTCGAATCCAGACGCGACGCTGACCGCCAGCGACCCCTGGGACAACTGGCAGGGGATGCACTTCAGCTCTCGGTCCGGCCCGGTGCGCCCGGGCGTACCGCGCACCTTGATTCCGTTCCGCCTGAGCGGTGCGGCTCTCGAAGAAGGCGACACGATCACCGTGACCTACGGCGACACCTCCGGCGGCGGGCCCGGCTTCCAGCTCCAGCAGTCGTCGAGCGATCAGGTGATCCTGCACGTCTACGCCGACATCGAGGGCAAGGGCGACCTGTTCCGGCCGACCTGGCCATCATTCGAGGTGCTGGGCCGTGAGGAGGTCCGCTACGTCAACGCGGTCGCGCCTTCCATCGTGGCGCCGGACGAGCCCTTCACTCTGGCCGTCCGCGCCGAGGACCGAATGAAGAACCCGTCTTCGGCCACGATGCCCGCTCTCGATGTCCTGCTGGACGGCGAGCCGTTCCGCACGATCGTCGCCGGCAGCCCGGCGATCTCGCTGCTCGAGGAAGTGACCCTCGCCGAACCCGGCGTCTACCGCTTCTCCATACGGAACGAGGATGGATCGATCCGGGCGACGAGCAATCCCGTCCGGGTCGAGGACGACCCGGCAAACCGCGTCTACTGGGGTGAGACCCACGGCCACACCGCCTTCGCCGAGGGTCAGGGATCGCCGGACGGGTACTACCGGTTCGGGCGCGACGTGGCCCGGCTCGACTTCCTGAGCCTCTCCGAGCACGACATCTGGATGGACGACAGTGAGTGGCGGAAGCTGCAGGAACTGGTCGAGGAGTACCGGATCGAAGGAGAGTTCACGACCATCCTCGGCTTCGAGTGGACCTCGCGGTCGCCGCTCGGCGGGCACCACAACGTCTTCTTCCGGGATACGCCCGGCCGCAGCCGGGTCCAGAATCAGAAGGCGCCCCTTCTCGACGAGCTGTACGCCGGACTCCGCAGCGAGAACAGCACCGACGACGTGCTGGTCATTCCGCACGCGCACCAGCCCGGCGACTGGACGAACAGCGATCCGGACATGGAACGCCTGGTCGAGATCCAGTCCGGCCACGGCACCTTCGACTGGTTCGGCAACAAGTACCTGCAGAACGGGTTCGAGGTCGGCTTCATCGGCGCGTCCGACAATCACAACGGACACCCCGGCTACTCCGGGATCGGCAACCGACAACTGGGCGGCCTGGCCGCCGTGATCGCGACCGAGAACAACGCGGACACGATCTTCACCGCGCTGCGCGACCGCGCCGCCTACGCGACGACCGGCGAGCGGATCCTTCTCGAAGCGACACTGAACGGCATTCGCATGGGAACGCGCCAGGAGCACGCGCAGGTGCGCCGGATCGACTGCCGGGTGAACGGCACGGCGCCCATCGACGCAATCGACGTGATCAAGAACGGCAACGTCGTCTACACCAGGAGGTACCTCGAGAGCGAACTGTCCGAAGAGGCGCGTGTACAGATCACGTTCGAGTCGTCGACCGAGATCCACGGCGAGCGCACGCCGCCGCGCGGCGGCCGGCCCTGGAAGGGTTCGATCAGCGTCGCCGGAGCGACGCTCGTCGGGTACGACGATCCCTGGTTCACGCAGCCCGCGACCTATCGCGTGGCCCACGCCACGGAGGAGCGCAACCGGATCGACTTCGACTTCCCGACTCGCGGCCGCCCGAAATCGCTGGTCCTCGAATTGCGCGGCGCGGGCCCGGACACGGTGGTCACCGTCGACATGGAAACGACCACCGAGTCCCGGGGCTCGGGCGGTTACGTCCGCGTGCCACAGGAACTGCCGGCGAACACGGTCCGCTTCCGCCTCGGCGATCTGAAGGGCCAGGTCGACCGGCGCGAGTACCAGGTCCTCGAGCACACCGACGCACTCTCCGCGCAGATCGTGACCGAAGGCCGGGCCCTCGACCAGGAGTTCAGCTTCACCGACCAGGGCGAGGCGCGGCCGGGGGACTACTACTACCTGCGGGTGCGTCAGATCGACGGCAGCATGGCGTGGTCGAGTCCTTTCTGGGTGGGTGAAGGCTCCGGGTAGGCTCAGCGGAACCGTAGAACAAGGAGATCCGAGATGCGGAAGACCCTCGCGCTGTTTTCCCTGCTGCTCGTGTCGGGCGGCGGCGCCGCCCTCACGGCTGCCGACGACATCCCCCGAGCGCCAAACGGCAAGCCCGACTTCACCGGCCGCTACGACATCCGCTCGTTGACGCCCTTCGAGCGCCGACCTGAGCGCGGCGAGGAGCTCGTACTGAGTCCCGAGGAGGCGGCCGAGGTCGAAGCGACCCAGCGTCAGCGCGTCCTGGCCGGCGACGCGGCCAGTGCGCCGGATCGCCCGCCGCCGGAGAAGGGCGCCTTCATCGACCGGCAGAGTTACAACTACGCCTGGTTCGATCCGGGCCACACGATGTTCAGGATCGACGGCAAGTACCGTACGTCGATCCTGACGAACCCCCCGAACGGACGGATGCCGCCGCTGACGGAAGAAGCCCAGAAGAATCGTGGGGCCCTGCCCAGGTTCATCTGGATGAACGATGACGGCACGGCCTGGTGGCTGGAGTCGGGCGACACCCCCTTCGACAGCCCGGAGACAATGGTCCTCGGCGTGCGCTGCATCTACCAGCAGCGCGCTTCGATCCCGATCCGCACGATCTCCTACAACAATCTGAAGACCCTGGTGCAGACCGACGACTATCTGATGATCCACATCGAGTGGATGCACTGGACGCGGGTCATTCGCATCGGCGCTGAGCACGTGGCCTCCGACATCCGCTCCTACTCCGGCGACTCGATCGGCCGCTGGGAGGGCGACACCCTGGTCGTCGAGACGACGAACTTCCGTCGTGAGGCGGCTCCCCAGATGTTGCACGGTCGAAAGTCGGCGGGTGTGCCGCGTGGAGCAATGAAGGTCACCGAACGCTTCAGCCCGATCGACGGCCAGTCTCTGCTCTACCGGTTCGAGGTCGAGGACGAGGAGTACACGGCGCCCTACGGCGGCGAGATGCCGTGGCCAAGGACGGACCAGTACAACTACGAGTACGCCTGCCACGAAGGCAACTACTCGATGCTGGGCCAGCTCAGGGGAGCGCGGCAGTTGGAGAAGGAGTGGCTGGCGGCCGGGAAGCCGGTGAAGGGCGAGAGCGGGGAGTAGCCCTCAGATCATGCTGTAGCCGGAGCCCTGCCGCTCCGTGCCGAGGCCCCGCGCCTTCTCGATCCAGCCGAACTCCTCCAGGATCGCTTGGCTGTACGTCACCCGGCCGGTGACGCGGTCGAGCGGTTCGGTGGCGAGCAGCAGCGCCGCCTGGGCCATGATCTCGACGGTTTCGGCCTCGTTCGGGTCGCGACCTTCCATCAGCCGGTGGTGGAGGGCCCCGGGAGTCGGCACGATCTGGGACGGGCTGTAGCAGGTCACCGAGATGCCGTCCTCGTAGACCTCGGAGGCGAGGCCTTGGGTGAAGCGCTCGAGGGCTGCCTTCTCGGCGCCGTAGAGCGAGCCGCCGGCGAACTGCGGACCCGTGTAGGGGCCGCGGCCGGGACCGATCGCGGCGCCCGAGGAGACGTTGACGATGCTGCCGGCGCCGCGCTCGATCATCTCCTGCAGCACGAGCTTCGAGAGGTAGAACGGCGCGTGGAAGTTGACCGCGGTCGAGCGCATCCACTTGTTGATCGGAAAGTCGGCCACGGGGATGAAGTAGGTCAGGGCGGCGTTGTTGACCAGCACGTCGACCGGCCCGAGGGCATCGCGAACCTCGTTCACGAGCCGCTCGCAGTTGTCGTACTCGGAGACGTCGCACCCGAAGGCGGCGGCCTCGCCGCCGGCCGCCCGGATCTCCTCGATCGTCGTCTCGAGCGAGCCCCCCAGATAGTGAGCGCCCTCCGACACGGTGCGCGCCGAGCAAGCGACCCGTGCGCCGTGCTCAGCGAACAGTTCGGCGATCGCCTTGCCGATGCCGCGGCTCGCTCCGGTGACCAGGGCGACCTTGCCTTCGAGCTTCTTCTCTGCCTCTGTCATTGGGCATACCTCCTTCATCCGTCGTAGGCGTCTCGATACTGCTCACGCAGCACCTTATTCTGTACCTTCCCCATGGCGTTTCGCGGCAGTTCGTCGACCCAGTAGAAGCGGCGCGGGTGCTTGAACCGCGCCAGACCCGAGTCGAGCGCCGCGCGGAGCGTATCGTCGCCGACCGGAGTCTGCTCAGCCACCAGCACCGCCACGACCCCTTCGCCCAGGTCGGCGTGCGGCGCGCCGACCACGGCCGACTCTCGAACGCCCGCCACCTCGTCCAAGCGGTCCTCGACCTCCTTGGGGTAGACGTTGAAGCCGCCGGCGATGATCAGGTCCTTGCCGCGGCCGACCAGGGACACCCGGCCTTCGGCGTCGAGGCTGGCGAGGTCGCCGGTGACGAAGAAGCCGTCGCCGCGCATCTCTTCGGCCGTCTTCTCGGCCAGGCCCCAGTAGCCGGGGAACAGGTTCGGGCCGCGGATCTCCAGCATGCCCACCTCGCCCGCAGGCAACTCCTCACCCTCCCCGTCGACCACACGCGCTTCGACATCGGGCAGCGGAAAGCCGACCGTGCCCGCGACCCGCTCGCCGCGCAGCGGATTCGACGCGATCATCCCCGCCTCCGTCATCCCGTAGCGCTCCAGGATCCGGTGCCCGGTGCGGGCCTCGAAGTCACCGAAGACGGCCTCGGTCAGCGGCGCGGAGCCCGAGACGAAGAGACGGATGCTCTCGCAGTCCGCCCTGCCGAAACCGGGCTCCGCCAGCAGCCGCGAGTAGAACGTCGGCACGCCCATCAGAACCGTCGCCTCGGGCAGCAGACGGCGCACCGCCGCGGCGTCGAAGGCGGGTAGGTAGAGGACCTTCGAGGCGTTCAGGAACGCCGTGTGGAGCGCCACGAACAGCCCGTGGACGTGGAAGATCGGCAGTGCGTGGAGCAGCACGTCATCAGGCTCGAAGCCCCAGATCTCGTGCAGCGAGAGCGCGTTCGAGGTCAGATTCCCGTGCGTGATCATCGCGCCCTTGGACCGGCCCGTGGTGCCCGAGGTGTAGCAGATGGCCGCCAGGGCGTCGTCGGCCCGGGGTTGGATTGCCGGGTCCGGCGCGAGCGTCTGCGCCTCACGCCAGAACGGGTCGATCTCGACGGCGTCCGGCCCGGCCCCCGCACCCCGCACAACGACCCGAGGCGACGCATCGCCAACGAAGAAATCCACCTCCCGCTCGGTGTAGGCCGTATTCAAGGGCACGTACACGCCGCCACAGCGCAACACGCCCAAGTAGAGGGCCACCGCCTCCATCGATTTCGGAACCTGGACCAGGACGCGGTCGCCCGCCTCGACGCCGCGCGCCTTCAGCGCCGCGGAGCAACAGGCCGACGCGCGATCCAGCTCGCCGTAGGTCCATTCCGTATTCGTGCCGTCGCCGCCTCGCAGCACGAGACTCGGGCGGTCGAGTGAGGGTTCGAAGCGTTCGCGGAGAACGGCAAAGAGGTTCGTCATGAGAGACTGGCCGCGGTCGGAAGATTGACGATCCTACGCGCGTTGCAGACTTGGTCCATGCCCCCGGTGAGTGCACCCCCTTGTTCCCGGCGACCCAGGCCGCTGCCGCTCATCGCCGCCCTCCTGGTGGCGGGCCTTGCCGCCTGCACGGACGATCCGGTCTCCGAGACCCTGACGCTCGAGTTCTTCCCCGAGTCGGCGGACGCACCGAACTCTGCCGATGCCGCCGCCGCGCCGCCGGACACCGGCGGCTACGTCCGCGTCGAGGCTCAGGTCGACATCCGGCGCCACATGATCCCGAAGGACAACTCCCTCATTGCGCGCCGCGTCAACGACCGTGCCCAAGCGCTGATGAACGAGCACGACCCCTGGCACATCCGGTTCGACCGCGTCTTCGAGCCGATTGCCGACGGCGCCGAGTGGCGGCGGGCCGGAAGAGAACTCACCAGTTACCGCCGCTGGGCACTGGCGGCCGACCCGAACACCACCCTCCAGGACTTCTTCGTCGACACCCCGATGCGCCCCGTCTTCGAGGTCTGGGACAACGAACGCCGGCTGCTCGATCAGAGCCGGCCGCCGCCCCAGACGGTCACGCTCGCGTTCGTGTTCGCGGGCGGCACGCGGGCGACGGCAGGCGAGTCGACCACCACCTACCGCGGCTTTCGCGACTTCGCTTCCCATGCCGCGCGCTACCAGCGCCGGGTCGCGGCCCTGTGGAGGTACATGGACGAGAATCCCGGCCGCCGCTTCGTGACTCTGCGCGGGCTGTTCGGCGCTGCCGAGGGCGAGGAACTTCCAGAATCGCAGTTGATCGAACAACCGCGGCAACTGGCGCCGCCGGCACCGCCGCCGCCGGTCCGCCGTGGCTCCGAGAGGCTCCCGCGGCTCCGCGACCTGGAGATCGACCTGATCGAGAGGGTCGTCGCGGCCGGCGAACCGCTGGTCAAGATCTTCGAGGTGCCCAAGGACGACTCCTTCACGCTGCAGGAACTGTCTCGCCGGGTGTTCGACCCCTTCCCCGGCGTCGTCACCGCCAAGCCTGACGGTGTCGTCGTCGAAGCGGTCGGATTCGTCGAGGGCGGCGGCGGCTACAGCATCCCCTCACTCGACCTCTGGAGCGCGTACCGGGCACTCGACGGCCTGTTCGTTTCGCCCGATCCACTCGTCTTTCTGATCGAGGCCGAAGGAAACGACTTCGGCTGCGGCAAGGACGACGACGCCTGCAAGGACAACGCGCTCGTCTCCGCCTTCCTGCAAAGCGGGCCCCTGACCGCCAGTCCCGGCGCCTCGAACCTGATCCAGCAGGCACTGGAGGCCGAGTTGCGGCCCCTCGACGAATACCGCCTGGTCTGGATCCGCGGCGGCGCCGACGAGAACACCGAAGAAGCCGCCGAGACCGTCGTCGAGACTGGCGAGTAACCGCCTCCGGGCCGGTACAATCCGGCGCTGGGATACGAAGCGCGAGGCGGAGGAGCCACGGTCTGCTGAATCAGGAACCGCCGCGCAAGACTTGATCTTCACGAGGTGCCGATGAACCGTTCGACCTTTATCCGACCCAACCTGTGTCCGTGCCGCGCCGCGGCGCTTCCGACTACCGTCCTCCTGCTCCTGGCTGCCGCCGGTTCGGCCACCGCGCAGCGGTCCTACCCGCCCGACATGGAGGGAACGGTTTCGGAGGTCTACCGCACCGTCGGCGACGTCGAACTGAACATCTACCTTTGCAACCCCGAGGGCCATTCGGCCGACGACAAGAGGCCCGCGATCGTGTTCTTCTTCGGCGGCGGTTGGCGTGGCGGCTCACCGCAGCAGTTCCTGCCCCACTGCCGCTACCTCGCCGACCGCGGGATGGTTGCCGCCGCCGCCGACTACCGGGTGGCCAGCCGCCACGGGGTGACGGCGAACGAATGCGTCGCGGACGCGAAGAGCGCGGTTCGCTGGCTGCGGGCGAACGCCGCCCGGCTCGGCATCGATCCCGATCGGATCGCCGCCGGCGGTGGATCGGCGGGCGGCCACCTGGCCGCGGCCACCGCCACTCTGCCGGGGCACGATCCGGATCCCGAAGGCCCGAGCCCGGTTCCCAACGCCCTGGTCCTGTTCAATCCCGCGACCGTTCTGGCGCCCGTCGACGGCGACCCAAAGCCCACCGACGAGGCGCTCGAGCGGTTCGAAGCGCTCGTCGAGCGCCTCGGCGCGCCGGCCGAGTCGATGTCCCCGTACCACAATCTGCGGCCCGGACTGCCTCCGACCATCCTCTTCCATGGCGACGCCGACGCCACGGTTCCCTTCAGCACGGCAGACCAGTTCTGCCGCGGTATGCGGGCACACAAGGCCCGATGCGATCTCGTCATCTACCACGGCAAGGGCCACGGCTTCTTCAACTTCGGCCTCGGCGAGGGCGACGAGAAGAACAAGATGTACGAGGACACCGTCTACCGGATGGACGGCTTCCTGTACGCCCTGGAATGGCTCGATCCCAAGCCCAACCCCGACGGCACGCCGGGGAAGCGCCTGACCTTTGAAGAGTCGCTCGCCAACGCACTCGGTCCGCCTCCGGGAAGAACGAACAGCGCGCCAAAGGAGCCGGACGGAGACGGCGCAAGCACCACTGCGGTCCCGGAAGACACGAAGAGCGAAGACGACGAATCGCCGCCACCTGACGACAAGCAGGCGAATCCCGACAGCGTCGAGCGGGAATGACCCGCGACTTCACGATCCGCCGACGCCTCGCAGCCATCGCCCTCGGCGCGGTCGGAATCGGAACCGCAGCCTTCGCCCAGACAGCCGCAACCTCGCGGCCGGCTTCAGCCAGCGCCGCCAAACCGGCCGGCGAATGGCACAACTACGCCGCCGACAGCCGGAGCAGCAAGTACTCGCCGCTCGACCGGATCGACAAGACGAACGTCCACCAACTCGAGATCGCCTGGCGCTGGAAGTCGATCGACTACGGTCTCGCTGCGCAGCATGAGGGCATCGTCCCGCCCTTCGTGTTCCAGAACACCCCGATGATGCGCGACGGCCGGGTGCTGGTGACCACCGGCATCGGCGCGGCAGCGCTCGATCCCTCGACCGGCGAGATCTTGTGGACGTACGACCCCTTCGAGGACGAGGCGCCCAGGAACACGGGGCGGCTCTCGGTGCGAGGCGGCGTGACCTGGAACGACGGGTCCACGCGGCGGCTGTTCTTTGTCGGCAACGGCCGGCTGACCGCGCTCGACGCGGACACGGGCGCCCGCGACCCGGAGTTCGGCGACGGCGGCCGGATCGACATGCTGGACGCAGGGCAGGGCGTCCGTCGCCGGCAGTACTTCTGGACCTCCGCGCCCGTGGTCTGCGGCGATGTGATCGTACTCGGCGAATCGACATCCGACGCCTGGTCGAGGCGCAGCAACCCACCCGGGATCATCCGCGGCTACGACGCGCGGTCCGGCGCCCTGCGCTGGCGATTCAACATCATCCCCGAGCCCGGCGAGTTCGGCTTCGACACGTGGGACAGCCCCGAAGCGGCCCAGGCCGGCGCCGCCAACGTCTGGACCTGGATGAGCTGCGACCAGGAACTCGGGATGGTCTACGCCGCCACCAGCACCCCGAGCAACGACTGGTACGGCGGCCACCGCCCGGGCAAGGGCCTGTTCGCCGAATCGATCCTCGCCCTCGACGCCGGGAGCGGCGAGCGGCGGTGGCACTTCCAGGCCGTCCACCATGGCCTCTGGGACTTCGACTTCCCCGCCGCGCCCGTGCTCGCCGACATCGTCGTCGACGGCAGGGCCATCAAGGCGCTGGCGCAGCCTTCCAAGCAGGCGTTCCTCTACGTCTTCGACCGGGAGACCGGCGATCCGGTCTGGCCGATCGTCGAGTTGCCCGTGCTGCCGTCCGATGTCCCCGGCGAGCAGGCCTCGCCGACCCAGCCGCATCCGACCTGGCCGCTGCCCTACGACCTTCAGGGACTCGCCATCTCCGACCTGATCGACTTCACGCCCGAGTTGCGGGCGATGGCTCTCGAGTACGTGTCCCACTACCGCATCGGCCCGATCTTCCAGCCGCCGACACTGATCGAGGGGCCGGACGCCAAACCCACGATCCAGGTTCCCGGAGCGGTGGGCGGCACCAACTGGAATGGCGTCGCGCTCGATCCGGAGACGAACGTGCTCTACCTGCCATCGGTCACCGTGCCGGCGATCCTGGGCCTGCGCCCGCCGCCCGACCCAGCCCGTTCCAACCTGCGCTACCGGGTCGACCTGAGCGAGGCCGATGGCTACGAGTGGGCCACCCTGCCGAACGGTCTGCCGATCACGAAGCCGCCCTACGGCCGCCTCACCGCGATCGACCTCGACACCGGTGAGCACCTGTGGATGGTCCCCAACGGCGACGGACCGCGCGATCACCCCGCACTCGCCCACCTCGACCTGCCGCCGCTCGGCCAGCAGGGCCGCGTGTCACCTCTGGTGACCAAGACCCTGGTCTTCCTCGCCGACGGTTCGGACGCGATGGTCGTCCAGCCGGCGGGCGCCGGCAGCCGCAAGTTCCGCGCCTACGACAAGACGAACGGCGAGGTCGTCTGGGAGATGGACCTGCCCGCCGGCGTCAGCGGCGCGCCGATGACCTACCTCCACGAAGGCCGGCAGTACATCGTGATGGCGATCAGCGGCACCGGCTTCGAGGGTGAGCTGCTGGCCCTGGCGCTGTCCGGAGCACCGCCCGCCGCGGCACCCTAGAAGTCGAACGTCGGATGAACCTGCGCGCCGTTTCCGGTCTCGTCGGGCGGCTCCTGTTGCTGCTCGCCGGCGCGCAATTGATTCCATTCTTCTTCGCGCTCTGGCACGGCGAGGAGCGGCCCGCGGCAGCGCTCGGGGGCTCGCTGCTGGTCTGTGCCGCGGCCGGAGTGGCGGCCCACTGGTGGGGGAAACCGCACGAGAAGATCTACCGGCGCGAGGCGATCCTGGTCGTGGTCGGCGCCTACATCCTGGCGTCCTTCTTCGGCGCGCTTCCCTACGTGCTGAGCGGCGAGATCACGGATCCGATCGCGGCGCTGTTCGAGTCCGCCTCGGGCTTCACGACCACGGGCGCCTCGATCCTGACCGACATCGAGCAACTGAGCGCCAGCATCCTGCTCTGGCGGAGTCTGACCCAGTGGCTGGGGGGCATGGGGATTCTGCTCCTGTTCGTCGCCCTGTTCCCGAGCCTGGGACCCGGCGCCCGCCTGCTCTACCGGCTGGAGGTACCGGGGCCCACCCAGGACATCATGCAGCCCCAGGTGCAGAAGACGGCGACCGGGCTCTGGCAGATCTACGTCGGCCTGACCATCGCGCTCATTCTGCTGCTGCTGGCCGGCGGCGCCAGCCAGTACGAGGCCTTTTGCTATGCGCTGACGACCGTGTCCATAGGCGGTTTCGCGCCTTTGAACGCGAGTGTCGCCGCCTTCGACTCCGCCTTCATCGAGTGGACCATCATCGTCTTCATGCTGATCGCCGGCATCAACTTCTCACTGATCTTCGCGGTGCGTTCACGGCCCAGCCAGCTCTACCGGGACACCGAGTTCCGGGCCTACGCGTCGATTGCGGCGGTGCTGGTGGCGCTGGTCACCGTGGATCGCTGGCGCAGCACCGATCTGCCCTTCCTGGAGGCGTTGCGCGAGGCCGCCTTCAACTCGGTGTCTCTGATGACGACGACCGGCCATACGACCCGGGACTACGACTCCTGGAGCGATACTTCCCGCACCCTGTTGCTGCTCGCCATGTTCGTGGGCGGCTGCGCCGGCTCGACCGCGGGAGGGGTCAAGGTCGGTCGCCTGGTGATGACGCTGAAGATGGCGTTGCGCGAGGTGCAGCTCATGTTCAACCCGCGCCGTGTGCTGGCGCTGCGGGTCGGCGACCGGACGATCAGCGATCAGGTGGCGCGCAGTCTGGGCGGCTTCATGACCCTGTTCGCCTTCCTGTGGCTGGGCGTCGCCGCCACCCTCGCCGTCGGCGGCAACGACATGGTGACCTCGCTGTCGTCGTCGCTGGCCTGCCTGTCGAACGTGGGCCCGGCGATGGGCGCCGCAGGCCCCAGTCTCGACTACAGCTTCTTCGCCGGCTGGGAGAAGCTGCTGCTGATCTTCCTGATGTGGCTGGGCCGGCTCGAGATCGTCGCCGTGGCGGCGATCTTCCTGCCCGTGTTCTGGCGGCGCTGAGCGCTACTCGACGCGGCAGACTTCGCCGAACTCAGGCCGCGGAAGCCGGGGAAAGAGGCCCTCGGGATCGCCGTAGCCGATCGAACACAGGAAGTTGGAGCGCACCGAAGTGCCCTCGAAGAACAGCTCGTCGCACTTCGCGTTGTCGAACCCCGACATCGGCCCGCAGTCGAGGCCCAGCGAACGCGCCGCGATCATGAAGTAGGCCCCCTGCAGCGTGGCGTTCCTGAACGCCGTCACCTCGGTCAGCGCCGCGTTGTTGCGGAACATGTCGGCCATGCCCGGGTCATGGGCGAAGAGCACGTCCATCATCTCGAAGAAGGCGAGGTCGTAGGCCAGGATGGCGGTCACCGGCGCCTGCCGGATCTTGGCCTGGTTGCCGGGCATGGCGACGGATGCGACCCGCTCCTTCGCCTCGGCGCTGGCCGCGAACACGACGCGCTGGGGCCAACTGTTGGCGCTCGTCGGCCCCCACTTCATCAGATCGTGGAGTTCCTGCAGCGTGTCCCTGGAGACCTCGCGGGGCAGCCATTCGTTCTGGCTGCGGGCGTCCCGAAACAGGATGTCCTTGGCGTCGTCGGCGATCTTCGGCATGACGTTCCTCCAGCGGCGGATACTACGCCGCCTGGAGCGCCCTACTTGGTCGCCACTGCGCGCCGGAACAGCGCCGCCAGGTGCGCCTGAGGCAGCGGCTTCGTGGCCAGCGACACGGCCGTCGTGCACCCGATCGCAAACAGGCCGGCCAGCGCCGCCCAGGAAGTCGGGTTCGGCGACTCGCCGTGCAACCAGGAAAACACCGGATGGAGGAAGCTGCCCTCGAACCAGGCCGGGTCGATGACACCGGTATGAAGCACGAGGAAGGTGCTCAGGCCGGTGATCAGTCCCGTGTAGGCGCCGGCCCGGGTGACGCCACTCCACAGCGCGCCCAGCACCAGCGGCCCCGCGAAGGCCGCCATCATGCCGCCGTTTCCGGTCCACACCAGAATGGCGATGTTCATGTCCATCAGCATCCAGGCCATCGTCACGCAGACGATCATGACGCCCAGGGTCGCCCAGCGGCTGATGACCAGCACCCGGCGATCGAGCTGCTCGGCGCTCAGGTGGGAGTCGAAGCGCGGCGCCAGCTACCGCCGGTAGATGTCGTTCGCGACGATCTGGGACGACGATACGACCAGTCCGTCCGCCGTCGACATGACCGCGGCAAGGATGCCGACCCCGATCAGCGCCGCCAGCCACGCCGGAAACAGCTCGATGAACAGCGCCGGCAGCGCCTCGTTCGGCGTCGCACCCTCCTTGAGCAGCCGGCCGCCGAGCACCGCGCGCGCCAGTGTGCCGCCCAACCCGAGCATGCCCAGGGTGATGCCGAAGACGGAAGCGAAGCGAAGGAAGGTGAACCGCGACTTGTTGCCCTTGAGCGCCCAGATCTTGTTCCCGATGTGCGGCAGCAGCCCGAGCGGTATGTGCGCCAGCAGGACCGCTGCCTCCTGCCACGCGGCGTGATCTTCGACGCCCAAACCGCGGCGCCAGTCGACATCGAAGTCGGAGAACGCGCCGAGCTGCCGGCCCTTCGCGCCGACGTGCCCGGCTTCGAGGTCAGCATCCCGTACGACAAGATCGATCCCGAGGTCCGGCTCGCGACGCTCCCTCTTCATTTCGACGGACTGGCAGAGGACACCGACGAGGCCCACGTCACCGCGGTCAACGGCCAGAAGATCCGACGGCTCGAGATCCACATCGCCGACGGCACGGGCGAGGTCGACTTCCAGGAGCTGGCCGAACACTTCCGCCATGGCATGAACCGGTTCACCGTCGCGGTGGGCGGCCAGACAGCCGAGGTGCTGCTGGAGTTCGAGTTCTAGGAGTTTGCGCAGCGGTGTCCGCTACTGTTCGGCAATGCCCAAGATCTTCCGATGTCTGTCGTGCCTCGGCCTGCTCTTTCTCGCCCTCCAGCCGGCAACGGCCCAGAAGGAGCCGCTCGAACTCAGCCACATCTACGGGCCGGACGCGCTCGACTTCTCGCCCGACTTGCCCCGGATCCGCTGGTTGCCGGGGGGCCGCGACTACCTGCAGGCCGAAGACAACGGGGACGACGGCGTGTCCTGGATGTTCGTCGACGCGGCGACCGGCGACGCTGAGCCGTTCTACAACCCGGAGCCTCTTGCTGAGGCCCTCGAAGACCAACTCCGGCTGGACGCCGAGGACGCGGCTTCCCGGGCGCGGCCGGGGTCGCTGCGCCTGTCGCCGTCGACCGACCGGCTTCTGCTCGAACTCGCCTCGGACCTGTTCGTGTGGGACTTCGACTCCGAAACGCTGACGCGGCTCACCCACGGTCCCGAGGACGAGGAACTGACCCGGTTCTCCCCGGACGGCCGAAGCCTCGCCTTCGTACGCGACGCGGACCTGTACGTCATAGGCGTCGAAGGCGACGAAGTCCGCCTGACCATGGACGGCGGCGAGAACACGCTGAACGGCAAGCTCGACTGGGTGTACCAGGAGGAGATCTACGGCCGCGGCAACTACCAGGCCCACTGGTGGAGCCCGGACAGCCGCCGCATCGCTTTCCTGCAGACCGACGAGCGGGACGTGCCACGCTTCACGGTCGTCGATCACGTGCCCTACCGGCCGCCGCTCGAGGTCTACCCCTATCCGAAGGCCGGCGACGTGAACCCCCGCGTCCGTCTCGGCGTGGCGTCGGCCGCGGGCGGCGACATCACCTGGATCGATCCGGGGATCTACGGGCACACCGAGATCCTGTTCGTGAACGTCGCGTTCTCCCCCGACGGCAACGTCTGGTACCAGGTGCAGGACCGCCGCCAGACCTTCCTCGACCTGCACCGGGCCGATCCAGCCAGCGGCGAGTCGAAGCGAATCCTGCGCGAGGAGTCCCACGCCTGGGTCAACCAGCTCGGTCCGCCCAGCTTCGTCGACGACGGGGGCTTCCTCTGGTTCAGCGAGCGGACCGGCTTCCAGCACCTCTATCGCTACGACGAGGACGGCAACCTGGTCAGCCCACTCACGGAAGGGCGCTGGGAGGTCCGCTCGCTCCACGCCGTCGACGAGGAAGCGGGTGTCGCCTACGTCTCCGGCACCTACCGCACCGCGCTCGGCGCCGACGTCCTCCGCGTCGCTCTCGACGGCGCCGGCACGGCCCTGCTGACCGAAGCGCCCGGCAGCCACCGCGGCAGCTTCCCGGAAGACGGTCCGATCGCACACTGGATCGCCACGTCGAGCGATCTCCACACACCGGCGACCATGACCCTTCGCCGCGCCGACAACGGCGAACCGGTACGCGACCTCGGCGGCGGCGAAGTCCCGGATCTCGAGCGGTTCGAGATCTCGACGCCGGAACTGCTGACCATCGCGACCAGCGACGGCGTCGACCTGGAAGCGATGCTGATCCGGCCGCACGGCTTCGATCCCGAGCGCGTCTACCCGGCCTGGATCCACGTCTACGGCGGGCCGCACGCCCAGCAGGTACGCGACGGCTGGCAGGGATCGCGCGGCATGTGGTTCCAGTACCTGGCACAGCAGGGGATCGTCGTGCTCGTGGTCGACAACCGGATCGCCTCGGGCAAGGGGGTCGAGTCGACCTGGCCGGTGTACAGGAACCTCGGCGAGCAGGAGCTCGTCGACCTGGTGGAGGCGGTCGACTGGCTGGGCGCCAAGCCCTGGGTGGACGCGGAGCGGATCGGCCTCGACGGCTGGAGCTTCGGCGGCTACATGACGCTCTACGCGCTGACCCGCTCGGACCGCTTCCGGGCCGGCATCGCCGGCGGCAGCGTCGTCGACTGGCGCGCCTACGACTCGATCTACACCGAGCGCTACATGTCGACGCCGGACGACAACCCGGACGGCTACAAGGCCGCGTCCGTCCGCGAGCAGGCGGCCGACCTCCACGGCGACCTGCTGCTCATCCACGGCACGATGGACGACAACGTCCACATGCAGAACACGCTCCAGATCGCCTGGGACCTGCAGAAAGCCGGCAAGCCGTTCGAGATGATGCTCTACCCGAAGTCACGCCACGGCGTGAGCGATCCTGACCTCTCGCTTCACCTGCGGGAGACGATGGCGCGCTTCATCCGCAAGGCGATGAAGCAGTAGCGCCTCACCCGCGGCGTCCTACCCGCGCTGCCAGGCCCGCACGGTCAAGGCCAGCGTCGCGATCGTGCCCCAACTGAGCCCCACGACCACGCCGGCGTCGAGAATCCCCCGCCACGGCTGGGCCAGGCGGTGGACGAGGACGATCAGGACCAGGATGCCGAGAGTTCCGAAGTAGACGCCGAGCCGCTCCCGGCGGTCGCCACCGAAGTAGCCGGCCGCGAACAAAGGCGCGAGAGCAACGCGAGCCAGCGTCGGGTTCGTGCGGATCGAGACCGACCGCTCCGCCACCCGCGGCGAGAAGCGCAACTGGAAGCCGCGCACGCCCTCCGACCACGCCATGAACGGAATGATCGCCAGCAGAGCCGCCCAGTGATACCAGGCGAACGGATGGTCGAAGGCGGCAATCGAGATCTTCGCGAGCCTGAAGATCGCCCACCCCAGCAGGCCGACCAGCCCGACCACCGCCCACAGGGCGCCGGCGGTCCCGACGATCGGGCGCGCCGGGCCCCTGCCGGAGCTCACCATCCGGTCCGCCTCCGATTCGGCGCGTAGACCGTCACTCGCCCGAGGCCAGATCCCGCCGGCCCCGGTCGCTGGCCAGGGCGGCGTGGTTCAGGATGTTCCTGGCCATCGACGACGGCTGGCTGTCCGCGTTCGCGCGGTAGACGGCCGCGCGCGCCTGGTGGACCTCGGCGCTCTCGGGCGCCGCGTACTGAGCCGCCTCGATCAGGTGGCATGCCACCGCATGCCGCCCGGCCGCGGACGAGGCGCGCGCCTGCTCGACGACCCGGTCCACGCCGCCGGCCAGCTCGACCCATGCTTGCGCCTGTTCGTTCTTCGCAGCCGGCATCACGTTGTCGAACTCGCCGTCCCACCAGCCGCCATAGCGGCGCCAGACCATCCGCACCAGGAAGGTCGGATCGTCATAGAACGGCTGCAGGTACGGCTCGTCCGCCAGCTCCTCCGGAGGTTGCACCGCCTGCACGACCTGGTCGAGGCTCAAGCCCCGGTTCATCGCCGCCACGCTCTGCTCCTCGATCGACCGCATGTACCGGGCGGTGCCGGCGAGCGCCTGACGTACCCGGTCCGCCCCGATGATCGGCAGACCATGCCCCGGCAGCAGGATCTCGGCGCCCAGGGGCAACATCCGTTCCAGGCTGTCGGCCCAGTCGCCGACGTAGCGCTGCACCTTCTGCGGATTGCCGGCGTTGGGCACCGCCCAGATGAACAGGTCGCCCGTGTGCAGGATCCGGCGCTCAGGGATGAAGGTCCAGGTGACGTCGTCCGTCTCGCCCCGGCCCTCGGTCAACTCGAAGGTCAACTCGCCGCGGCGGAACGTCATGCTCCGGCGGTAGACGACATCGGGGTAGCGGTAGCTGTCCGGCCAGCGGTAGTGCGGCGCGTCGATCGCGAATTGCCGGCGGTTGATCGCCGTGTTCCAGCCCACCATGGCGCGGTAGCGGTCGAAATGGGCCGGCACCCGCTCGTGTGCGTAGACCGTCGGTCGCGGCCAGCCTCGCTCCTCCGCTTCGGCGTCGAAGGCGGTGACCGAGAACACGTGGTCCGCGTGGTGATGCGAATAGATCGCGGCTGTGACCGGCGTGTCGGGACGCCAGCGGCGGACCTCCTCGTAGCAGCGCTTCACGTCGAGCAGATGGCCGGCATCGAGCATCACCAGACCGTCGCCGCTGTCGATCACGTAGAAGCCGGCGATGCCCTTGAAGCCGAGCAGGTCCTCGGCGATGTGGCAGGAACCCGGGTAGTAGCGGTGGACCGGATGGTGCTCGAACTGGAGGTCGAGCTCTCCGCGCCAGGCCTTCTCGGCCAGTGCCAGGAGGTCGGGATGCTGTTCGTTCGGCATGGCAGCGGACGTTACCCCAGGGCGACCGGCCTGCCGCCGGCGCGGCAACCGGGCTGCGGCGCGCCACGAGCTACTGCTAACCTGCGCCGCGCCACCGTTCATCGGAGGATCGGATGAATCCTGCCGCGGCCGAAGCGCCAAGCACAATACCTGTCGGCGCTTCGCGCCGAATGCGGGCGAGACGCCCGGGTGCCATCCGTGCGCCCGATGACGGGCGCACGGAGTGGTTCGCGGGTGGCGCGGATCGCGCCACCCGGGTTCCCAGGTGCCGAGACTGAAGCCGATCGCGGCGGCTGCGGCAGGTGCGCTCGCCCTCCTGGCCGCCATGCCCATCGCCGGTCTCCAGGCGCCGGCGTCCGGCGACGAACGGCCGACGATGGGCGCGACCCGCGTCGAGCAGGGCCCCACCGTCGACGGCGATCTCAGTGACGCCGCGTGGGCGCAGTCGGAGGTGGGCACGGACTTCATGCAGCACGAGCCCCTCGACGGCGTGCCCGCCACCGAGCAGACCGAAGTGCGGGTCGTGTTTACCGACAGCACGATCTACTTCGGCATCACGGCATTCGACGCGAATCCCGACGCGATCATCGCCAAGGAGATGGAGCGCGACAGCCGGATCTTTCAGGACGACTCGCTCCTGCTCCTGCTCGACACCTTCCACGACCGGCGCAACGCCTACGCTTTCGAGACCAACCTGAACGGCGCCCGCACGGACACCCTGGTCACCGACGAGGGCCGCGACCTGAACCTGGAATGGGACGGCATCTGGTCGGTGGCGTCGCGTCGGACCTCCTTCGGCTGGGCGGTCGAGATCGCGATCCCGATCTCGACGCTTCGCTTCGACCCGCACGCCCTGGCCTGGGGCTTCAACGTCCAGCGCTATATCGCGCACAAGCGCGAGATGACGCACTGGTCCGGCCTGCCTCGCGAAGTCAGCACGCTGGGGCAGGTCGGTTCCCAGGTCCAGCCCGTCCATCGCGTCTCGATGGCGGGCGAACTGACCGGGCTGACCGGAATCTCGCAGTCGGCACAGCTTCAGATCAAGCCCTTCGTAGTCGGCAACCTGAGCGAAGACCCGCGGCTTGACGCCGATCCGATCTCGGACGGCGACGCCGGACTCGATCTCAAGTGGGGCGTGAGCCGTTCCCTGGCGCTCGATCTCACCTACAACACCGACTTCGCCGAGGTCGAAGTCGACCAACTGCAGACGAACCTGACCCGCTTCTCGCTCTATTTCCCCGAGAAGCGCGACTTCTTCCTGGAGAACGCCGGCATCTTCGACTTCGGTCCACCCCACCGCGAGTTCTTCCGCCCGCCGGTGTTCAAGGCCTTCTTCTCGCGCCGTGTCGGCCTGGACGATGGCCGGCAGGTACCGATCGACTGGGGCGCCCGGCTCACCGGTCGTCTGGGCGGCTGGAACCTCGGCGTGCTGCGGGTCGCCACCGCCGGCCTCGCTCAGGATGACGGCAACCTGCCCGCCAACGCCTTCACGGTCGCCCGGCTCAAGCGCAATCTGGGCAGACGCTCGACGATCGGCGCCATCGTCACCGAGGCGGCGCCCGAGAACGAGGACGCGAACCGCGTCGTCGGCCTCGACTTCGACTACAAGCCCACGACGAAGCTGAGCGTCGGCGGCTTCTGGACCGGCAGCGGCCTCAGCGAAGAACCGGAGGGCGCCGAGGCAGACGGCTCAGCCGACACCGGCGAAGCCGCCTACGGTGTCAACTTCGACTATCAGGGGCGGGCGCTGACGGTATTCATGGACGCCCAGGAGATCGAGGAGAACTACCGCCCCATGGCCGGCTTCCTGCTGCGCAAGAACGTCCGCCACCTGAACCCTCAGGTCCAGTGGCTGCCGCGGATCGAACGCGGCCTGGTCCGTTCCTGGTTCACGGAGATGCGCTACGACTACTACGAGACGCTCGACGAGGGCGAGTTGGAGTCCAGTCGGTTGGAGATCTCCCCAATCGGCATGAGGATGACGACCGAGGACCGCTGGCGACTCGCCTACGTCGGTGAAGAGGAGAACCTGGTCGAGCCGTTCGAGATCGCGTCCGGCATCGTCATCCCGGCCGGGCGCTATGAGTTCGATGGCCTCGAGCTCGCCATGTTCAGCAACCAGAGCCGCATCCTCGGCGTCCGGGGCCTGTTCGGCTGGGGAGACTTCTACGACGGCGCCCGGACATCTGTCCGCTTCACGTTCAGCGTCCGCGCCTCAAAGCACGTGCAGACCGAGAGCCTGTGGATCTACAACGACGTCGAACTGCCCCAGGGCGCGTTCGCCATCGGGCTGTTCAGTCAGCAGGTGGACTTCACCTTCACTCCCAACCTCCGGCTCAACACGATCGTCCAGTACAACGACGACTCCGAGGACCTGGGCCTGAACGTCCGCCTGCACTGGATCTACAAGCCCGGCGCCGACCTGTTCGTCGTCTACAACGAGAACTGGATGGAGGGAGACCTGCGCCAGCGGCTCAGCACCCACCGCCAGATCGCAGTCAAGTTCACCTACCTGATCCAGCCGTAGCTGCTCCGACCGAACCAGCCGGGCTTGCCCGAACCCGGCGCAGCCTGGAGATCCCCGCAGTCTCATATGTACTGAGCCACTACAGACACTTGGCCTATCTGCGTTCTTGAGCTACACTCGCTCAGCTTGCCCGGCGCCGCGAGGCAGGTGACCGCCATCCCGGCTGTCACCGCCAGACGCTCATAGCGGCCGCGACTCAGTTCCCCGAGACGTTCGCCACGTCGCACCGTCCTCCGGGGAGCAACAGAACTGCTAGCCGGCGGCGCCAGCGGATTCAACGGGTCGAACACCCCACCGGAATGCCAGAAGCGCAGAGCGAAAACCCGACCGCAATCTCACCCGCGACCCCCTCGCGGCCGGCGCGCCGCAGGCGGCGCAGCCGCCCCCGCGGCAGGGCCCGCGGCGGGCGTACGGTTGCGCTCCATCAACGCAGTGCGTCCCATTTCCGGCCGGAGGATCGGGAAGAAGGACAAACCGTCTTCTCCAAGGGAAGTATCAAGCTGGAAATCGAGGGCGCAAGTGCCCGGATTCTGATCGCTCCGCCTTCCGCGGGCGACAGCGCCGCCAGCTCCGAGCTGAACCCGAACGGCGCCGCCAACGTCGAGCTCGACTGGTCCAGGGTTGCCGATGAACGCATCCTTCACGCAGTTTGCGGCTGCGAACAGTTCGCTGCCGGCGCCGCCTGCGGCCACATCTGGGCATCGCTGCTGCAACTGGCCGCGAACGAACCGAAGAGCCAGCCGTCAGGATCCGGCCGTGTCGCGCTCCGCAAGACGCGACCGCCCCAGGTGTCCATCCCGGGATCGGCTCTGAATGCGGTGCAGCCCGCGGGCGACGACCCGGACGATGGCCCACATCCGGTCCGCCGCTCGCGTCGAAGTCGCAACCGGCGGCGAACCCCCGCAACAACGAGCTGGCGTTCTGTCGTGGAGACCGTACGCGAGGACATCGAACGGCAGGCTCAGCCGGAAGAGCCACCTACTCCAAGGAACGCCCCGCCTGAGATCCGGCTCCTGCTCAACGCCGCCAGCAGTCGCAACGCGGGCGGCCTGATGATCGACATCTTCGGACGCAAGCACAACCCGCAGGGCGAGTTCGGCAAGCTGAAGCGGCTGAGCATCGACCACGGAAAGCTGGAAGAGCTGTTCGGACTGACGACGGACGACACAGCTCGTTCGGCGGGGAACGGAGTACTCCGCGGCGCCGGGCCGGCCATGGTCACCGCGCTACCGCCCGAAGCGCCGGGCCGCACCAGCCGCAAGCGCAAGGGCGGCCGTGGCGCCCAAAACGCCGGCCGTCCCCTCGTGCAACGGGTCTACGTGCCCATGAACTGGACCGGCCCCCTGTTACCGCGGCTGAGCGCGGAGGGGCGCCTCTACTGGTGGGACGGCCGCTCACTCGGCGATCCACGCGCGGTCACCATCGACGACGGCGAACCCTGGCGCCTTGCGTTGCAGTTGGAACTCGCGGCAGCCAGCCGGGTCCGGCTGCGCGGTCTGCTCAAGCGTGGCAACGAAACCGTCCCGCTGAGTCGGGCCGCGCTCGTCCTGCCCTTCCCAAACGCCGACGGAACGACCCCCGAGGCCGGGTCGGACGGGCAGGGCGACATGATGCTCCTGCTCGACGACGCCATCGGCCGGTTGCATCTCGATCCGCAGCGAGACAGGCCCTGGTATGCGCTGCTCGGCAACAGCGGCGATCTTGTGATCCCGGATGAAGACCTCGAGGCGGCAGTGACCAGTCTGCTGGAATTGCCCAAGCTGCCGCCCCTCGAGCTCCCGGAAGAGGTCTACCTGTCGGAGGAGGCGCCCGTTCCCCAACCGCGTCTGGCGCTCGAGCCGGAGGACGCCCCCGAGTGGATGAACCCGCAGCTCGAGGCCCGGCTCTCCTTCGGCTACGGCGGCCTGACCGTCGACGCGGGCGATCCGCGTTCCGCGGTTGTCGACTGGGAGGAGCACCGCTTCGTTCGCCGTAACCTCAAGACCGAGCAGGACGCGCTCGTCAGGCTGCTCGAACTTGGTCTCAAGCCGGTCGCATCGAAGACCGGCCATAGCCTGGAACTCGAACCGCGTCACTTGCCGGCGGTCGCGGAGCCGCTGCTCCTCGAGGGCTGGGAGGTCGAGGCCCACGGCGCCTCGATCCGATCGCCCAGTCCGCCGGCACTACGCATCGAGAGCGGCGTCGACTGGTTCGAACTCAGCGGACAGATCGACTTCGACGGCGATCAGATCGAGTTCTCGGAGATCCTCGCCGCAATCTCGGACGGTCGCCGGTCCGTCCAACTGGATGACGGCTCCAAGGGACTGCTCCCCGCCGCCTGGGTCGAGAACTACGGCTCGCTGAGTCAACTGGCCCAGGCCTCGAACGAAGAGGGTCTGCGCTTCCTTCCTTCCCAGGCTCTACTTGTCGACGCGCTGCTGGCGGTCACGCCGCCAGTCAATGTGAGCAAGACCTTCGCCGAGTTGCGCGAGAAGCTGAGCACCTTCTCGTCGATCAAGGCCAAGAAGGAACCCCGCAGCTTCGTCGGCACGCTCCGGAACTATCAGCGCCTCGGCCTGGGATGGCTCTGCTTCCTGCGCGACTTCGGCCTTGGCGGCGTGCTCGCCGACGACATGGGGCTGGGCAAGACGATTCAGGCGCTGGCCCTGCTGCGTACGTACCGGACGGCGTCGAAGACGACGAAGTTGCCGTATCTTGTCGTCGCGCCGCGCAGCCTCGTCTACAACTGGATCGACGAGGCCGCCCGCTTCACACCCGACCTGAAGGTCATCGAGTACGCCGGACGCGACCGCGAGCACCTCCGCGACGAGTTCAAGACTGCCGACGTCGTGGTCACGACCTACGGCACCGTGCGCCGCGACATCGGCTACCTGGCCACAGTCGAGTTCGACACCGTGATCCTGGACGAAGCACAGGCGATCAAGAACGCGGTCTCGCAGACCGCCAAGGCATGCCGCCTGCTGGACGGCCAGAACCGTCTCGCCCTGACCGGCACGCCGATCGAGAACCACCTCGGCGAGCTGGGCTCGATCTTCGAGTTCCTCAACCCGGGGCTGCTCGGTCGACTGCCGGCGCTCGATGTGCTGGCCGGCGGCCGGGTGCCGAGCCAGCGCGAACTGGCCCTGGTCGCCAAGGGTCTGCGGCCCTTCATCCTCCGCCGCACCAAGGAGCAGGTGCTGCCCGACCTGCCCGAGAAGACCGAGCAGATCCTTCAGTGCACCCTGAACCCGAGGCAGCAGGAGATCTACGACCAGCTCCGTGCGAGCTATCGCGACAGCCTGTTGAAGCAGGTCGAGGACAAGGGAGTCGCCGGATCGACGATCCAGGTGCTCGAAGCGCTGCTGCGGCTCCGCCAGGTGGCCTGCCACCCGGGCCTGATCGACGAAGGGTGGGAGGACGCCGGGAGCGCCAAGCTCGACTCCCTGTTCGAGCAGGTCTCGGAAGTCCTCGACGAGGGCCACAAGTGCCTGGTCTTCTCGCAGTTCACATCGCTCCTGGCCTACGTCCGCCGTCACCTCGAGGAGCAGGGCATACCCTACGCCTACCTCGACGGCCAGACTCGGAACCGGGGTGAAGTCGTCGAGCACTTCCAGACCGACCCGGACTGCAACATCTTCCTGATCAGCCTGAAGGCCGGCGGCGTCGGCCTGAACCTGACCGCAGCCGGCTACGTCTTCCTGCTCGACCCGTGGTGGAACCCGGCCGTCGAGGCTCAGGCCATCGACCGCACCCACCGCATCGGCCAAACGCAGCCCGTGTTCGCCTACCGACTGATCGCGCGCGACACCGTCGAAGAGAAGATGCTCGAGCTGCAGCGCTCGAAGCGGAAGATCGCCGACGCGATCCTCGAAGGCGGCGGATCGTCCCTGCGGGATCTGACCGCAGACGATCTGCGGATGCTGCTCAGCTAAGCCGCGGCGCATCGGCCTCCTAGAGAGGGCCCTCGGAACCCGAATCCGGGTTCCGAGGGCCTTCTTGCGTCTTAGTCCATGTACGCCGCCGCTGAACCGCGGCGCACCACTTCGACGCACAGCTCGACGCACATATCCACAGGCCAGCCCACGACCGGCCGGCGCCGTCCCGAGAGAACGATGACGCTCTTGAAATCCCCCCAAGACCCCCGCACTCCGCTCCCGGCCTTCCTTCAATGCGAGCCGGGATCCCCCACCAGCAACGTCTTGAGACTGCGACTCGCCGCGCCTCCCGCCCGGACCCTTGAAGCGGGCCTCGCCCACGCGCTCCGGATGCTCGACGCCCGTTCAGCGCCGCTCCTCTCCATGCTGCGCTTCCGGGCCCACCCTCGCTCCTCCGCCCATCGCCAAGCCGGCGGCCGTCACCAGGGGCGCCGGCCATGAACCGCCGCCGGCTCGCCATCGCGATCGTCGCTCTGGCCGTCCTCGGCCCCATCGGCGCTCTGTTCTGGTTCGAGTCCAGGCTCGAAGCGAGACTGTCTCAGCGACCCGAAGTCGGCATGGTGTTCCCCGCCCTGCCGGGTCTCGCCGACGGCGAGTCCCTGCCGGCCGCTCCGGGTCGGCTTCGGGTCGTAACCTTCGCCAAGGCCGGCTGCGGCAACTGCGACCGCACGATTGCCACGTTCCGGCGACTCGTGGCCGACGGCGAGCTCGACCTCGACCTGATCGCGGTCGTCGCGAACGCCCAAACGACCGGTCTCGACGACACGGGCGCTCTGCGTTCGATCGCCGACCCCGACGCCTCCGTATCCAAGCGCTTCGGCGTGGTCCACGTGCCGCTCGTGTTTCTGGTCGACGAGCACTCCCGAATCCGGGCCGTCACAACCGGCGAACGACCTGAGGCCGCCTGGCGCTCCTTTCTGGGAACCGAAACCGATGCGCTCTGACCCGTCGGGCACCGCCCGCCGTCGCCGGTTGGCTGCCGTCGCACTCCTCGTCGCCACCGGCACGGTGGCGGTAGCGGTCCGCGCTGTCGGACCCACCCTGGACCGCCTCGCCTGGGCAGCCTCCATCGACGCTTCGGCCCTTGGCGCCACCGAGGTCGTACGGCAGCAGGGACGCTCCGACTGCGGCCCGGCCGCGCTCAAGATGATTCTCGATCACCACGGCATCCCCGGCGTCACGCTTGCCGAATTGGAAGTCGCCACCGGAACCGGCCCGGACGGCACCAGCCTGCTCGCCCTGAAGAGGACCGCCGAGCAACGTGGTCTTGCCAGCCAGGGACTCCGCCTGCCGGTTGCACGGCTGCACGACATCCCGATGCCCGCGATCGCCCATGTCCACGGCGATCACTTCGTGGTCCTCCGTCAGGCCGGCAGCGAGTTGATCATCGACGACCCTTCCCTGGGCCGCCTGCGCATGAGCGCCAAGACGTTCGAGCGCTCCTGGGACGGCGTCGTCCTCGCCTTCACGGGCCGAGCCCACCGATTCCGCGGACGGAATGAAACCCGTCCATTCACCCAAAACCAGTAACCCCTCCAAAGGGAGAACAACCATCAGACACTCATCCCAACGCGCCGTCGGACCGCCGACCGGCGTCAACTCTTCCACCAAGCAGGACAACATGAATCACCACGCCCCATTCACACGTACAACACCGAAAGGACGCCCCTCCATGAAGATGCGTATCACCCTCCTGTCCGGACTTCTGACCCTCGCCGCCGGCGCCGCCCTGGCGACTCCAACGACACAGAGCGTGACGGCAGCCGACCAGGACCAGGACCAGGTCCTGACCGCCTGGGACGAACTCCTCACCCCATCCATCGTCGACCCCACCCTCGAACCTGACGCCGTGGAACTGGCCGTTTACGGCCCCTGCGGGTGCATTCCGATCCCCGGCTGTCCGTTCCCGTTCCCGTTCCCCTGGCCATGGCCTCCGGGCGGCTCGATCTTGATTCCGCTCCCGGGCCAGTACTTTTTCTAGTGCCGTGCTCGCCCTACGTTCCACAAACACACCGTCAAAGAAAGGAACAGTTCATGAAACAGATTTCACTCCTAGTCCTTCTTGGGCTACTACTTGGAACCTCGGCTCTGGCGGGGCAGTCAGAGTTGTCCTCGGTGCATCTGCTAGACGAGCCGCAGCTCGCAGCGTACAAAGGAACCGGCTGGTTCGAAGCGGCCTGTGCCTTCGGCGTCGGAGCCGGGATTCCGCTCGCAATAGGGGGCCTGGTCGTCTCTAGCCTGTTGCTCGGTATTCCGGGCGCTGCACTAGCGATCGGTGGTGCCGTGTGCATGATTGTGCTGTAGCTCAAGTAGACAGACTCCACCAGATGACCAACGCATCGAATCCACACGTAGTGGCGATCAACTCACAAGGAGGAACCGGATAATGGTCCTATCTCGAATATCGCTCGTCTCAACCATCTCTCTCTTGTCAGCCTCATTCGGACTGACGCCGCCGGAACCACCACAGGTCTCGGCGGACAACCAAACGCTGCAGGGCGTCGCGATTGCTGATGTCGAAGCGGCGCAGACCTTCGGAGGCGAATTCACCATGACTGAGTGCGTCTTCGGAGGGCTCGGCGCCAGCGTCGGATCACTTCATGCAGGCGCACTGGTGCTCGCACTTGGAGGTCCAGTCGGCTGGGGCGTCGGTCTCATCGTGGCTGGCGTCGTCCTAGGAGGCGTCATAGCCGCCTGTTGAGGGCGGCTGCGGCACCGGGAGGATCTGATGCGCGGTCACGCGAGGGCTTCCCGTTCCAGTAGTGCGGATTCTCTACGCCATCGACGACCAGCCTTGGGAACGAACAGCAGGCCACTCGCGCATGCCTCTTCTTGGCCTCCGCTCGCACCAGAGCGAAAGTATGTTTGACGGACGCTACAGGCGCGGGGTAGCGTCCGTCTGTTGGTCGTCAGAGGCTCAGTGGGCCTGCGAGCCGGACCCCCTGCCAGAACTAGCCGTCGCCCCTGGGCTTAGGGTCGCTCCCTTCGTCAGGCAAGTCGGTGGGGGGTCTCGTTTGCCCTGTGCAGTGCGGCCAACTCGGCCCGCCACCAGTCCAGGTGTCGGCCTCCTTCCCCCTAGAGCCGGCTAGAGCGACTCCAAGGACTCGATGGCAACCTTCACGAACCCGGGCAGCCGGGCGGACCTGCTGCTGACCCTTGCACGGCTGTCGTTCCCGGACGCCGTGCGGCGGGCCAACCAGCCGGTGGCGGTGGCGATCGCGATCGGCCTCCTGTTCCTGCTGTTCGCGACGGTGGCAACCCTGGGGCTGCTTCCTTTGATCTTCGCGATCGAGAGCGACACTCTGCGAAGAAACCTCCTGAGCCTGATCGCCTGCTCCGTGACGGCGATCGGACTGCTCGCCCAGGTGGCGCTTCGAGCGCCGGTCACGTGGCTGCTCGATCTGGAGGACCTGCTGCGGCTGCCGGTGGGTTTTCGCGATCTGTATGGGCTCCGTTTCACTCTGAGCGCGCTCGGCTACTGGCTGCTTGTTCTCGGTCCAGCCGGCGCCTATCTCACAGTCATGAGATCGGGAGGGGTCGCCGGCGTACCGGTCACCTTGCTCGGCATCCTGAGTCTGGTCTGGATCTTCGGCCGTACGGCGGCGATCCTGTCGCTTCTCGTCAACCGCGCGCTCGAAGGTGCGCTGGGCACCCTGGCCATGTTGGTGATCATGGTTGCCTGCCAGGTCGCGATTCTCTTCGGCGCAATGGCCTTCTCCGGCGAGTTCGATTCCGAAGGAGTCACTCGGGCCATCGAAGACTCCGCTGTTCTTGGCGGCCTCGGCTACACACCGCCGGGGCTTGTTGCCGGCATAGCCCACCAACCGGGCTGGTCGGCATCGAATCTGGCCAGACTCGGCAGCCTATTCGCCGTTCTCGGTCTGCTGACGTTGCTGGAGAGCCAGCTCCTCCTTCGCGCCTGCCTGGAGCATCCCGGTGGTGACCGCCGCGCCGCTACAGGAGTCCTGCCCCTGGCTCGGTTGCTGCGAAGGTCGAGCCGTCTCACTCCCATGGGCGCCCTCACGCTACTCGAAGCCGAATGCCTGTTGCGCCTCAAGCAAGCACGGCGGGTTCTGGTGATCGTCGTCGCCTTCGCCCTGGTGTGGGTACCAGCCTTCGCGGGTCTCACAGTCGGCTTGGCTGGGCTCAACATCTTGGCTCTTCACGGTTTCCGAGTGGAGAAGCAGCCGTCGACCTGCCACGTATGGAGGGAATCGCTCAGCCTGCCCCTCTCGGCTCCCCAGATCTTTCGTGCGACCGGCCGCGCGCCCAGCGTGATGATCGTCTTCGTTCTTGCGGTCATCCTCGGTCTGACGCCACTCGACTGGTTCGGCTGGCAGTTCTTCCTCGTCGCGTTCTTGCTGATTCTCGCCGGCGTTCTCTTGGGCACAGCCGTGTACGGCCTGATCCAGATCTACTGGCCACCACGCAGCGCTGGGCTAACCGACGACCCAAACGGCGCAAAGTTCGCCGCCTCCCTCCTGGCGCCCCAATTGATTCTCATCCCAGCCTTCCTCTCGGCGATTCTCTACATTCTGTACGAGCGCGAGCGTCTCAGCGCTCTCACCGCCGAGCTCATCGCGGCCGCAGTCCTCCTACTCGCCGCCGCGGCCGCATACGCCTCTCGCCGGTGGCAGGCGCGCGTGCTCGGGGCCCGCGGACGCGAACTCCTGTTACCAGATCCCCCCGAAACTCTGCAGACGACGTCCGACCACGCACACGCCACGACGACGGGCTCTGACCCACCTTCTCTCTGAGGGCGCGGGGCAGGAATCACGCACGATCGAAGGACTCGATGGCGACGTTGACGAACCCGGGCAGCCGGGCGGACCTGCTGCTGACCCTTGCGCGGCTGTCGTTGCCGGACGCCGTGCGGCGGGCCAACCAGCCGGTGGCGGTGGCAATCCTGATCGCCGTCCTGTTTCTGGTGTCCGCGACCGCCGCCACACTGGGCCTCCTGCCGGTTCTCTTCGCGATCGAGACCGACGGCCTGCGCCGCAACCTGCTGAATCTGATCGCCTGCTCCGTCACGGCGATCGGGCTGCTTGCCCAGGTGGCGCTTCGAGCACCGGTCACGTGGCTGCTCGATCTGGAGGACCTCCTGCGGCTGCCCGTGGGCTTCCGGGACCTGTACGAACTCCGTTTCGGCCTGAGCACGATCGGGTACTGGCTGTTCGCTTTGGGCCCCGCCGCCGCCTATCTCATGGTCATGAGGTCGGGAGGGGTCGCCGGAGCGCCGGTCACGTTGCTGGGCATCCTGAGCCTGGTCTGGATCTTCGGCCGCCTGGCGGCGATCCTGTCGCTTCTGGCCCACCGCTGGGTCGAAGGTGCGCTCGGCACCCTGGCCATGCTGGTCATCATGGCGCTCTGCCAGCTCGCAATCCTCGTCGGCGCGATGGCTTTCGGCGGAGAGCTCGAGTCCGAAGGGATCACTCGGGCAATCGAAGAATCCACGGTTCTCGACAGCCTCGGCTACACGCCGCCGGGGCTTGTCGCCGGCATCGTCCACGAACCGGGCTGGTCGGCGCTGAATCTGGCGAGGATTGCCAGCCTCCTCACCATCCTCGGCGTCTTGATCGTGCTGGAGAACCGGCTTCTCCTTGGCAGCTACCTCGATCGTCCCGGTGGCGACAGCCGCGGCGCCTCCGGGGTACTGCCTCTGGTGCGGATGCTCCGCGGGTCGCGCCGCCTCACTCCCTTGGGCGTTCTCACTGTTCTCGAGACGGAATGCCTGTTGCGCCTCAAACCGGTGCGTCTGGCTCTGGCGATCATGGTTGCCTTTGCCCTGGTGTGGGTACCGACGTTCGCCGGTCTCGCGATGGGCCCGGCGGCGATCTTCGCTGTGGTTCTGCTCGAGTTCCGCGTGGGTAAGCAACCCCCGACCTGCTACGTATGGCGAGAATCGCTCACCCTGCCGCTCTCCGTTCAGCGGATCTTCCGGGCGCCCGGCCGTGCCCCGAACGTGGTGATCCTCTTCGTGGTCGCACTCATTCTCGGCCTGACGACACTCGACTGGTTCGGGTGGCCGTTCTTCCTCGTCGCGGCCTGCCTGATGCTCGCCGCCATCCTCCTGGGGGCAGCCGCGTACGGCCTGATGCAGCTCTACTGGCCTCAACGGAGTGCCGGGACCATGAACAACGCGAACGGCGCCAAGCTCGTGGCCTCCTTTGCTACCGTCCACATCGCCGTCGCCCCCGGCTTCCTCGCCTTTGTTCTGTACGTGCTCTACGACGGGCTGCGCGTCACCCCGCTCACTGCCGGCCTCATCGCCGCGGCGGTCCTCCTCCTCGCAGCCCCGACCGCATACGCCTCGCGCAGGTGGCAAGCACGCGTGCTCAAGGCGCGCGGCCGCGAACTCCTGCTCGACGACCCCGCCGAAGAGCCCCCGAAGCCATCGAGCCCCACCTGACCACCCACAACCACAAGGAAACCCCTATAACCAATGGAAGCAATCAAGGCAGACAACCTGACCCGCTCGTTCGGCGGCAACGTCGTCGTCGACGGCGTCGATCTCGCTGTCCAGGAGGGTCAGATCCTGGGTTTCGTCGGTCCCAACGGGGCCGGCAAGACGACGACCTGGTCGATGCTGACCGGGCTGCTCAAGCCCACGAGCGGCACGGTCCGCCTGCTGGGCAAGCCCGTCGACGTGAACGACACGGAGCTCAAGCAGCAGCTCGGCATCGTGCCGGACCAGAGCATCCTGTTCGAGAGCCTGACCGGCGAGGAGCTGCTGCTGGCATACGCCCGCATCTACGGCCTGAGCCGGGAGGACGCCGGACAGCGAACCGACGAGGCGCTCGCGGTCTTCGATCTCGAAGACGCCGCCAAGCGGCCGATCACGACCTACTCCCACGGCATGAGAAAGAAGATCCGCCTGGCGGCGTCGACCCTTCACGCGCCGCGGGTTCTGTTTCTAGACGAGCCGTTCGAGGGCATGGACGCGCTCAGCGCGCGCACCGTCATGTCGATCCTGCAGCAGATGGCCGAGCAGGACGGCGTCGCCGTGTTCCTGACGTCCCACATGCTCGACTACGTCGAACGCGTGTCGACCCATCTCGCCGTCATCAGGGACGGCAAGGTTCTCCTGTCCTGCTCCCGGGAGGAGTTCCGCGAGCTGCCTGACGCCGAGGGAGAAGACGGCGCCGGCCGGCTCGAGAACCTCATCCTCAGCATCTCCAAACGCGAGAGGTTCTCCCGCCTCTCGTGGATCGGCAACAGGAGCAAGACATGACCGAGCATCCGAACACAACTGACCAGGAGCAACAGGCCCCTCCCACGGCCGTCGAGCCACACGGGCCCGAAGGATGGTCGGCCGCCCTGATCGCGCTTGTCACCTCCCCGCAGAGGAGCTTCGAGATCATCCGTCACCGCGCACCGTGGCTCGGCGTCCTGGTCCTGCTCGTGGCGAGCGCGGCCTCCTTCAACCTTCTGGCGACGCCGTTTGGCCTTCAAGCCGCGCGTGCCCAACTCACGGAGGTGCTCGCCGATCCGCAACAGGTCGACGCCATCGTGTCCGAGGCCGAGCAGACGGCTGCCGCGAGATGGTGGCTGACTCTCGGAACCGGCGTTGTCACGATGATCTTCAGACTGGCCATACAGACCCTGTTCGTCTGGATCCTGGCGACCGCCCTCCGCGGGCGCGCCCGCTTCGTGCAGGCCCTCTCGCTGATGGTGTACCTCAACCTGATCACGCACCTCCAGCAGTGGGCGAACTTCCTTCTCCTTCACGTGAGAGGGATGGACGCGATCAGGTCTCTGCAGGATCTGCAGACGCCCATGGGGCTCGACCTGCTGTTGACCGGCGAAAGCGCGCTCCTGAACGCGGTCTACGCGAGCGTCAACCCGTTCACGATCTGGTTCCTGGCGCTGCTCGGCCTGGGCGCCGCGGCGGTTCTCCGCCTGCCCCAACGGACCGGCTGGGTACTTGCGGGAATCTACTGGGCGGCTTCAACTGTCCTCTCGGGCGGTGTGGCCAGCGTGATGGCCCGTATCCTGCCCACCTAGGAGCTTGCGCCGTTGACGGCCTCGAAGGGCAGATGTGCCAACATGCCGAACGGGCCCTCCAGTCTCCGGAGGGCAACCGACGGGAGGCGCCGTCCCTTCGCCAGGGCGAGGCGGGCTTGAACCACCGGGCCCAGCCGTAGGCCGCACCGCCAGGACCCCCTCTCGTAGCACCGCAAATTGGTTTGACGCCTACAGACCGACGCGGTAGCTTTGCTCGGTTGGTCGTCAGCGGTGTAGTGGGCCTGCGAGCCGGGTCCCCTGCCAAATAGAACAGCCGATACAAGGCGCCGGGTCGCTCCCGACGCTCGGTGAATAGGCAGGCGTACGTGCCCACTGTGCATGGCGATCAACAGGACCCGGCGCCACTTCAGACGCCCGCCTCCACCGCCACAAGCCGGCGGGTTCCCATCGGTAGCGGCCGATGCTGGTATAACCGGATCTCCCACCAGGTGCAGTCAAGGAGGAGAGACACGATGCAGCGCACACTTCGTGTAGGCGCCGCGGCGGCAGCCGCAACCGTATTCCTCGCGGCCTCAGCCGCGACAGCCGCCGAGGACGACGCGACTCCGCGCACCGCTTCGGGGCGTCCGGACTTCACCGGCAACTACGATGTCGCCACCCTGACGCCGCTCAACCGGCCGGCCGAGTTCGGCGACAACCTGTTCCTGGCGCCAGAGCAGGCGAACGCGATCGTCGAGCGGGAGCGGGAGCGGGTATCCGCACGCGCAGCCAAGCGGCAGATCACCGAACCGCCCCCACCGGGCGGCGCGCCGCCGATCGGCCTCGGCGACGAGTTCCGCGAGACCAGCGGCGCCGGCAACGTGGGCGGCTACAACAACTTCTGGACCGACCGCGGCAGCGACGTGTTCTCCATCGACGGCAAGTTCCGAACCTCGATCATCACCGACCCGCCGAACGGTCGGATGCCGGCACTCACCGCGGAGACGATGCAGCGGATGTCGGAGCGGCGCGGCCGCCGTCGCGGCAACGACGGCAGCGCCTGGTGGCTCGACGTCGAGGGTCCCGGCCCCTACGACGGGCCGGAGTCACTGGGCGTACCCGAACGCTGCCTGATCGGCTTCGGCTCTACCGGTGGTCCGCCCATGCTGCCCGTCCTCTACAACAACGCCAAGCGAATCGTGCAGACGGAGGATCACCTGATGATCCTCGTCGAGATGGTTCACGACGCGCGAATCGTGCGCATCGGCGGCGAACACATCCCCGAGGACGAACGCCGCTGGCTGGGAGACTCAATCGGCTGGTGGGAGGGGGACACCCTGGTGGTCGAGACCACGAACTTCACCGACGGGCCAGCACTCTTCCTCGCCTCGAGCAACCTCAAGGTGACCGAGCGGTTCACCCGTCAGGGCAAGGACCTCCGGTACGGCTTCACGATCGAGGATCCCACGGTCTGGACAGTGCCCTGGAGCGGCGAGTACCTGTGGCCCGGCACTCCGGCCAAGGTGTACGAGTACGCCTGCCACGAAGGCAACTACGCCATGGGCGGCATCCTCAAGGGGGCGCGGCTGCTCGAGGACGAGAAGAGGGCCGCGGCCTCTGGCGACGAGTAGACGGCCTGGTTGGAGACGGCGCTATCGGCCCGGCGGCTCGGTAACGTCGCGACCGTCGCGCGGTGCGCCGGTGCCGGACGACCCCATGAACAGCTTGCTGCCGTCCGGGAAGGTCAGGTCGCGGCCGTTCGCCTTGTTCGAGCCGTCCTTCGCCCGGTAGCCGTCGACCACGATCTCGGTGCCAGGCAGAAGCGACTTCTTTGAGAAGCCCCGGCGTGCCAGCGTGTTCGGCGTACCGCCCTCGACCATCCAGACTGTCGATGAGCCGTCGTCGTTCGTGACCTCGAGGTGGATCCAGGCGTGGGGGTTGATCCACTCCATCTTGGTCACCGTGCCGCGCAACTGAAGCGGCCGGTCGGCATCGAACTCGGCCGAGAAGGCGTGATGCGCGGCGACGGGTATGGCGAGCACCGAGGCCACGCCAGCGGCCAGTAGAGCAATTCGCTTGGACTTCATCGTTGGTTCTCCTATTCGACGTACGGCTTGGGTGCTACGGACTCGAGTCTGCGCCCTTGCGCAGGTGCCCGTACATCAGCTCTTCGGCAAACTCGACGCACTTGAATTCCAGGAGTTGCATGTTCGGGTCGATCCGCCGGTAGAGCGGCAGACTGATCTGCCAGGGCTCGCTGTAGACGTTCTCGTCGGTGATCGTCGCCTCGTACTGCAGGTGGTAGGGGCTGGCCGCAGTCCATCGCTCCTCGACGTGGATCGCATCCGTGTGATGGTTGCCACTCGAATCGAGCCAGGTGTCAGGCACCTGACTGGTCACGTCGACGACCAGGGTCTCCCCTTCCCAGCGTCCGCGGGAGTGCCCTATCCAGGTGTCGAAGGGGGCCTCGAAGTCGGGCCGGCTCATGTAGATGACCCGGCTGGTGCTGGCGAATTCGTAGGCGATCAGGATGTGATCCGGCGTCTGGACGATCTGGAACGGGAAGGGCATGTAGTTGGCGCGCGGAATGCCCGGCATATAGCACTTGACCGCCGGGTCGAGTTCCATCCAGTTCTCGCGGTTGTTGTTCCGCAGCTCCAGCGCATCCGGCAGGTAGGGGATCTTCCCGCCCTCGACGACGCCGAGGCCCCCCGGAATGGCGCCCAGCGCGCCCATCTCGACCACCGGTCCCTGGCGCGCAGCGTGGGCCTCGATGTCCCAGTGCGTCGCGCCCAGGGCCTGCCAGATCCCGTTCAGATCGGGCTTGCCGTCGTGTGTGCGCGGCGCCGTGTAGTCCGTACCCTGTGCCGCGGCCGGCGCAGCCGCCAGGACGAACGCCGCCAGGACTGCAACCGTCGTTCGCTCGATGAGACTCAGCTTCATCAGACCCCCCTCCTGTTAGCAGGGAGCCGTGAGGATAGCAGCCGGCGCCGCGGGCTGTCGGCGCTAACATGGAGTGCCTTGACCGGTTCACGGGTTCTTCGCAGATCGTCGACGCTGCTGGTCGCGACGGTTACCGCGATCATCGCCGCAACGCACTTGTACGGCCTACCCCAGGCCGCCGCGCAGGCTCAGCCGGGTGACAACACCGGCAGACGAAGCGGAGGCGAGACGGGCCGCCCGATTCGCGAGGACATCGTCCTTCGTGAGTCGATCGACGTGCGGTTGATCAGCCTCGACGCCGTGGTGACCGACTCTTCCGATCGGCCGGTCACCGGCTTGACCAGGGATGACTTCGAGCTGAAGGTCGAGGGAGAACCAGTCGAGATCCTGAGCGTGTCGACCGCCGAGGACCTCCGCGAAACGGTCACCGGCCGCCTCACGATCCTCCTCTTCATCGATGAGCGGCACCTGCAGCGGAAGCACCGCGACACGGCCCTGGCCGAGATTGCCGACGCCCTGGATGCAGAGATCGAGACCAACCCGACGTGGGTGGCGGCTGCCGCGTTCGGAGAGCGTCTCGAACCACTCCTGGCGCCGACCCGTGACCGCGAGGCGGTGCGGACCGCAATCACCGCGGCCTTGGGCCGCGAGCCGCCAGCGACGAGTCTCCGCAACCAGCAACGCACCGCTTCCCTGGCCGTGCGCGAGGCGTTGCGACTGATGGCCGCCAAGGGCAGCCGCTACCGCCTCGGCGAAGCGTCTCTCGGCAGCGTCGAGTCGAACCTCCGCAGCTACGGCGAAGCCCTGCAACTCGACACCCTCCAGACCATCGCCGCTATGCGCTCCCTGGTCGAGGCTCTGGCCTTCGTGCCGGGGCGCAAGGCGATCCTGTTCGTGAGCGACGGCCTCCCACGCTATCCACTCGACGGCGCCGCGAAGACGATGTACGACCGGCTCGCGGGCGACTCGCGGCAATTGGATGGCGACGAGTTGATGCGCGATCCGGGCTCGCTCGATCTCCATGATCGCAATCACCGCCCCTTCGGCGTCGACCGCGCCGATCGCATGGGCCGACCCACGGGCATCGTGCAGGTCGACGACGGCGGCGCGATGTCCTTCCAGACCCTGGCCGCCGAGTTGAGCTGCGGGCGCGCCTTCGATCGGCTCGCCGCGCTGGCAAACACCCACCGCGTCACCTTCTATCCGCTCAAGCCGCCGGTCGCCGACCCGTCGATCAGCGGCCTGGGCGAAAGCGCCTCCGGCCGCGGCTCGATCGTCGAACTGTCGGACGTGCGCTCCGGCCTGGAGAGCCTGGCCGGCCTGACCGGCGGCCTGTCCTTCGCGGCGGAGACCGGCGTCGGCGAGTTCCTCCAGTTGACCCGGACCGACATCTCGACTTACTACTCGCTTTCCTTCGCGCCGCCGGACTCGATGGGCGATACCGGCATCCGCGAGGTCACGCTCCGGGTGAGGAAACGGTCCGCGGCGCGCCACGGCAGGGTGCGCTACCGCACCAGCTACGTGCCGGTGACGATCCAGCAGAACCTCGCCGCCCGCGCCTGGGGCACGCTGCTGTTCGGCTGGGAAGAGAACACGCACGGCATGGAGGTCGAGATCGGCCGAGTCGCCGGCGCGGAGACGGGCAGAAACGAGGGACGGACGCCGCTCGAGGTTGTCGCCAGCCTGCCGATCGGCAAGCTGGAACTGGCGCCGACGCGGGCTGCCCGCAACCCCGTCGCCAGCGGCCACTACCGCGTCGTGCTCCAGGTTCAGCGCGACGACGGCAGCCGGATGCCGCCCCAGCACCTCGACTTCGAACTCAACGTGCCGGTCGCCGAACTCGAGGCGGCTCAGGGCCAGTACATTGCGGTCCGCAGCGGCCTGCTCCTGGCGCCGGGAAGTTACCGGCTGGCGGTCGGCCTCTGGGAGGAGAACAGCGGACGCTCGTCCTTCGTAGTGCGGGAACTGTCGGTCCAGCCGGACCCGAGCGTCGCCTGACGGGACCTCAGCGCTGCAGCAACGTCACACTGTTCTGGGTCGTAAGCCAGTCGCCATCGAAGAAACCACCCCCGAACGTCAGGTTGTCGCCACGATCCTCGCCGGCTCGCGATCGTTCGCCCGCACAGCGATGAAGAGCGTGTCGGGCGTGTAGGCAATGGCGAACTCGGTCGACTCGCTCGACGGTTCGCCGGTGCGCGGCTGGCGCTGGATGAAGCCACTCGCCCACCCGGCGGACGACCAGGCGGAATCGGTCAGCTCGCCGTCGACGCGGACCGGTTGCTCGATCCGCAGTGCCTCAACGCTGGGACGGTCCTGGGCCGCGGCGGGTCCCGGCCCCAACAGGACCGGCATCAGGAGCAGGCCGCTCAGGAGCAGCCGGAGCGGCCGCACCCGGGGGATCATGCGGCTTCCCGGACCTCGTCCTTGCGATTCGCCAGGAGGTCGAGGATCCGGTGCGGGTCGGCGCGGATGTGCCTGTCCGCGGCGCGGGGGCCGAAGACTCTGAGGACGACGGCGCCGGCCATCAAGGCCAGGGCGCCGAAGACGGCCAAGGGTGGCCCCCAGGAAATGCTGCGCGCCAGGAACTCCAGCAGGAAGGGGCCGCCAAGGGCAAACGAGCCGAACGCGATTGACGCCGCCAGCCCCCCGCTCCCAGGAACTGCGGTGGCGTAGGGGCCAATGTCGAGCGGGAAGGGCCATCGAGCAGAGTGATAAACCCCAAAGCCGAGGCCGCCGACAACAAGACAACAGGGAAGAGCCAACCACAGGGCGAACACATCGAGACCTGGCCAGCCGACCCGCTGCCACGCCCAGGCCACGGACAGCGCAAAGATCAGGGCCGGGAAGAACGTGAGCGCCCTGCCGCTCGCGATCAGAAGCTCGACCGGCCGCACCGGCAGCAGGAACCGTTCTCCGATCGACCGGTGCGCGATCCCGAACGCGTTGTTCCGGAGGGTCAGAAAGAAACCGGTGACCAACAAGACCTGGGCGAGGCCGAACATCCGACCGGTCTGCAGCACCGGCGCCAGGAAGACCCCGGCCAGCAAGAGTCCGCGCGACCACTTCAGGCGCATCGAGGCATCGAACTCGATCAGGCACAGGCAGGTCGACGGCTCGATTCGCTTCGTCCGGCGCAGAAGCCGGGCCAAGGGCAAATGCACGCCGCCGACCTCGTCCGCGCCGGCCGACATCAGGGCGCCGCCGGAACGCAGGATCCGGTACTCGACGAGCAAGCAGGCGAAAGCCGCCACCCACAATCCCGCCAGCCGCGCCAGGTTCGCCCCCAAGTCACTCGGCGCTTCGAAGATCGCGGCCAGGACGCCACCGGGGAGGTAGCCCGCTGCCGCCAGAAGTCTCGACTCTCGCACCTGGTCGGCGATCAGGGCGATGACCGGCTGCTCCGTGAGGTCGAGTGCCCGATCCCTCATGACCGGCTCGACGGCGAAGAGAGCGGCGACCGCCAGAGCCAGAAGCGCCGCCGTTGTGATCCAACTCGCGTTCAGGTCGTCGAGCTTGAGCAGGACGATGGCAACCAGCCGACCGAGGAGAATCACGAACGCGAGCGTCGCCAACAGGGCGACCGCAAAGCCGCCCGGGCCGGCCGTGCGCACCGCCAGGAGATAGAGCAACGATGGACCGAACAGCGGGATCCACTGGCCGAACAACCCGGCGCCGACCCGCAGGGCGTACAGCGCTCTGAACTGCACTGGCAGCGGCAGCAACCGCCGGAAATCGAAGATCCGCGAGATCTCGAAGCGCATCACCACCGCCGAGACGACCCAGATAAGAACCGCCACCGCGGTCAACAGGTTCAACGTGTTCCGCCGCAGCAGGTCGTCATCCAGTTCGAAGGTCGCTGCCGTCGCCGCGAACAGCAACGCGCCGAGGAACAGGACGATGCCGCTCATGAGCAGCCGGCCAAAGCGCTGCTTTGACCCCCGCCGCCAGTTGTCCAGCAGCACGGTCGGCAAGATCGCCCTGCAGTCCCTCAACACACGCATCGGGCGATCTTAGCCTCGCCAACCGAGGGCCCGCCGAGCGTCCAGATCCTTTGTCGACGGCGCCCGCGACACCTCGACCACGGACTCGGACCCCACCCGGCGCCGCGATAGTCTGGTCCTTCGCTCTGCCCCTACAGACCCGCCAGACAGGCACCCCCTTTCGGAGGGGGCCTCAGGTCGCAGGAGACTACGATGTCCACACGCATGTTGCTGCTCGCTCTCGGCTGCGCCGGCGCCGCCGGATTCCTCGGCGCCGCAGGCGACGACAAGACCTCCGACACGATGGCCGCGGCCGCGAACAACCTGCTCGCGTCGCTCGATGCCGATCAGCGCGCGACTGCGGTGCTCGACTTCAACGCCGCCGAGCGCGTCGACTGGCACTTCATCCCCAAGGAGCGCAAGGGCCTGTCGATGCTCGATATGAGCCCGGACCAGCACCACCTCGTCCACGTCCTGCTCAGCGCCTCGCTGAGCAGGACGGGATACGGCAAGACGGCGACCGTGATGAGCCTGGAGGCCGTGCTGCGGAAGCTCGAAGAGGCGGCAGGCGGGAACCCCTTCACGTCAATGCGGGATCCGCTCCGCTACCACGTGACCTTCTTCGGCGCACCCAGCGAAGACGGCGACTGGGCATGGAGCTTCGAGGGGCACCACGTGTCGCTCAACTTCACCGTCGTCGCCGGAGACGCGACCGCCTCGACGCCCCTGTTCCTGGGCGCCAACCCCCACCGGGTGCCGAGCGGCCCGCGGGAGGGTCTGCGCGCCCTCGCACGCGAAGAGGACCTCGCCCGGACGCTGCTCGAATCCCTGGACGACGAGCAGCGCAAGAAGGCGATGCTCGGCGACGAGGCGCCGCGCGACATCTTCAGTTCGAACCAACCCCGGGTGGAGCGCCAGGTGCCACGAGGCGTGCCGGCGAGCGCCCTCAGCGACGAGCAGCGCGAGCTGCTCGACGCGCTGATCGACGAGTACGCCGGCAATGTGCCTCCGGACCTCGCCGCCAGGCGCCGCGCCCAGGTCAAGGCCGCCGGCAACGCGATCCACTTCGCCTGGATCGGGCCGGCCGAACCCGGCGCGCCGCACTACTACCGCGTCCAGACGCCGGACTTCGTCATCGAGTACGACAACGTCCAGAACGCCGCCAACCACAGCCACACCGTCTGGCGCGACTTCGACGGCGACTTCGGCCGCGACCTCCTGGCCGAGCACCACCGCGACTACGAGCACTGAGGCGCGGGCGCAAACAAGTTCGGCATAACTCCGCCACACTTATGCTCGAGTTATGAGGATCTTGTTCTAGAGGTGGTCGTCAAACTTCAAGACCCTCATAACTCCGCCATAGTTGTGCGCAAGTTATGAGGATCTTGTTTCACCACGCCAGAGTTGGCGGGGCAGCAGGCGTCTCGATGCGTTGCTAGGGTAGCGCCCCCAAGCTCGCATAGGAGGCGCCCGATGTCCGCACCCAAGCCCGGCACTGCCGATTGGCTTGCCCAGGTCCAGGAAGAAACCGTCGATCCGTCACGGCGGCTCGTCGATCCGCACCATCACCTGTGGCGCCGCCCGACCGGCGACTACCTGCTCGAGGATCTGTGGGGCGACACCGAGGCGGTCGGCGCCGACGGCGAGAGCCACAGCATCGAGAAGACCGTGTTTGTCGAGTGCCGGGCCTGCTATCGCGAGGACGGTCCGAAGCACCTCCGCTGCATCGGCGAGACGGAGTTCGTAGCCGAGATCGCCTCCGCCTCGGCCGCGGGCGACGGCGCTGTGATCGCCGGCATCGTCAGCCACGCGAACCTGACCCTGGGTGACGGCGTCGCGGACGTGCTCGACGCACACGAGGAAGCCGGCAACGGCCTGTTCCGGGGCATCCGTCACTCCGGCGCCCGCGACCCGCACCCCGAGGCGCTGCGCATTGCCGGCCGGGCGCCCGAGGGCCTGTACGCGCGCGACGACTTCCGCCGCGGCATGAAGGTGCTGGGCGATCGCGGCCTGACCTTCGACACCTGGCACTACCACCACCAGAACCGCGACTTCGCCGCCCTGGCGCGCGCCGTGCCAGGAACGACGATGATCCTCGATCACTTCGGCACGCCGCTCGGCGTCGGCCCCTACGCGGACCGCCGCGAGGAGATCTTCGAGACGTGGAAGCGCGACATCGCCGAGATCGCCGAGTGCCCGAACGTGGTCGCCAAGATCGGCGGCCTGGCGATGCCGGACAACGGCTTCGGCTGGAACGAGCGTACTGTGCCGGCCACGTCCGATGAACTCGTCGCCGCCCAGCGCCGCTACTACCTGCACACGATCGAGTGCTTCGGTCCGGAACGCTGCATGTTCGAGAGCAACTTCCCGGTCGACAAGCTCTCGATCCCCTACCACGCGATGGTCAACGGCCTGAAGAAGATTGCAGCCGAGTTCACAGACGACGATCAGGACGCGATGTTCTACCGCACGGCGGAGCGGGTCTACTCCTTGTGAAACTGCCGCTCCAGGCTGCCGTCTGCGGCCTTCTGGCCGCTGCGTGCGCCTGGAGTCAGGCCGAGAAGCCGCCGGCAGGCGAGCCGCCGGCGCGGCACTGGACCACTCTCGAGCGGCTCTCCCTGGAACGGCTCGCGGCCGCTCACGCCGATGTCCAACGGCTGCGCAGTGCGGTCCGGCCGCCGCCGCTCCTACCCGGTCTCAACGACTTCCGCGGCATCTTCCACGCTCACGCCGGCGACTCGGCTCACACCGGCGGCACACCGGAGGAGATCCTCCGCGACGCGAAGCGCATCGGCGTCGACGTGATCTTCCTCTCCGACCACCACCGGCCACCCCAGGACTTCATGGACAGTTGGCGCGGAATCCATGACGGCGTCCTGTTCGTCCCCGGCTCGGAGGCGCACGGCTTCCTGATCCACCCCGAGGCTTCGGTCGCCGCGCACATGGACGGTGACGCCGCGAGCCTGCTGCGCGAGGTCAATCGAGGCGCCGGCATGGCCTTCCTGTCCCACATCGAGGAGCGGGTCGATCATCCGATGGACGGCTTGACCGGCATGGAGATCTACAACCGCCATGCCGACGCGCTCGACGACGGCGACTCGATGCGCGCCCTGGTCGCCTGGACTGTCGATCCTGACGAGTCGCGCGCCCTCGCCCGGTCCGTCGAGCTCTATCCCGAAGCAGTGTTCGGGGCCCAGTTCGACTACCCCGCCCTGTACCTTGCGAAGTGGGACCGCGAGACGGCCCGGCGCCGGGTCGTCGGCGTCAACGCGAACGACTGCCACCACAACCAGGTCTTCGTCGTGATCAAGGTCGACGACGAGTCCGTCCGCGTCGGCACGATCGTCGACGATCCCGACGAGATGACGGTTCTTCACGCCACCGACCGGCCGCGCCTCCCCGAACTGGTCCGCGGCCACCAGCCCGGCGACACGGTCGGCAGCTACGACCTCGACCCGTACTGGGTCTCGATGCGGAACTCGACCACCCACATCCTCGCGCCGGCGCTCGACGAAGATTCGATCCGCGACGCCGTCGCCGCAGGCCACGTCTACGTCGCCCACGACTGGCTGGCCGATCCAACGGGCTTCACCTTCTACGTCGCAGACGGCGAAACGCCGGCCAACGACGCGCGGACGCCCCAGCCGGTCGCCATCATGGGCGACGAGTGGACGCTGGAAGACGGCGCCGAGGCCGACCTGCGAGCGCACTTCCCACTCCCCGCCTACATCCGGCTGCTCCGAGACGGCGAGGAAATCGCCGCCACCGAAGCACAGTCCTTCAACCACCGCCTCGACCGCCCCGGCGTCTACCGGGTCGAAGGCTGGCTCGACGTTGACGGCGAGTGGCGGACGTGGATCTACTCGAATCCGGTCTACGTCAGAGCCGCGCAGTAGCCGAACTTGCCCCTCACCCCGCCGTCGCGCCGGCAACGGCGCCCAGAGCCTGATCGAAGGTCCGAACCTCTCGCACGCCGCGGCGACGACAACTTGCGAGATAGCAAAGATCCCGGGCGCCCAGGGCGGGATGCTGTTCGTGGAGCTGCCGCGCCAGGGTCACATCCTCCTCCTCGAGCGGCCACACCTCCACGCGCACTCTGGAGATCAGCGCCAGAGCCCGGTCGAGTGTCCCCAATCGCGCCACGGGCAGATAGGCGTGCGCCAACTCTTGCATCACTTCCGCCGAGGTGCACAGCGGCGTCTCGTTCCGGATGCTCTCCGCAAAGAACTCCCGGGCGGTGTCCCTCAGGGGATGCTGCCGGCCCACCGCGTACATGAACACGTTCGTGTCGACGAAGATCACGTACCGGAGGCGCCCCGCCTGCGCGATTCCTCGATCACCATCAGGTGTTCGCCCCAGTCCGGTTCGGCGCCGGGGCCTTCCAGCTCGTCGCACCGCTGGAAGAACTCTTCAAGATCGTCTGCCGACTCAAAGGCGTGCGGACACTGCTGTGCTGCAAGACGCTGGCGGGCCGCCTTCCTAAGCCACGCGCTCAAGGTCATGCCCTCCTGTCTGGCCTGGTGGACGAACCTGTCTCGATCATCGTCAGGGATCAGGAGCTGTACTCTGGCCATGTCTCCACCTATGTCTTTCGCGTTAGCGTGTGTATGGAGAATACACATTCTCGGCGCCCGCAGTCTATTCGCAGACTGAGCACGGACGCCTGTTTCAGCAGCCATGCCTGCCGGACCACCGCACCGGCGACCTCCAGCCTCCTCCGGCCCGGAGAAGGCGGGAGCCACAGACGCCGCTCCGCTGCGCCGCCGCGGCCGCTAGTTGGCCGCGCTCTCCTCGGTGTGCCGCCGCAGTTCGGCGCGGCCGACGACGAGGTGATGGACCTCGTCCGGGCCGTCCGCAATGCGCAGCGTCCGCTGGCCGGTGTACATGCTGGCGAGCGGCGTCCACTGGGAGACCCCGGTGGCGCCGTGGATCTGGATCGCCTGATCGATGATCTGGCAGGTCCGCTCCGGGACCATCGCCTTGACGGCGTGGACCCAGACTCTCGCTTCGCGGTTGCCGAGCACGTCCATCGCCCTGGCGGCGCGGAGCACCATCAGGCGCATGGCCTCGATGTCGATGCGGGCGCGTGACACCACCTCGATGTTCTTGCCGAGCTGGATGATCGGCCGACCGAAGGCCTCACGGGACATGCCGCGCTTGACCATCAGGTCAAGCGCGCGCTCGGCCTGACCCACCGACCGCATGCAGTGATGGATGCGTCCCGGGCCCAGGCGAAGCTGGGAGATCTCGAAGCCGCGGCCCTCGCCGAGCAGGATGTTCTCCTTCGGCACGCGCACGTTGTCGAGCTTGATGTGCATGTGGCCGTGCGGCGCGTCGTCGTGGCCGAAGACCTTCATCGGTCCGAGGATGTGCAGGCCCGGGGTGTCCATGGGCACCAGGATCTGGGACTGCTGGCGGTGGGCCGGGCCGCCCGGGCTGGTCTTGACCATGCAGATCATGATCTTGCAGCGCGGGTCGCCGGCGCCCGAGATGTAGTACTTCTCGCCGTCGATCGCCCACTCGTCGCCGTCGAGAGTGGCGCGGGTGCCGATGTTCTTCGCGTCGGACGACGCCAAGTGCGGCTCCGTCATGCCGAAGCAGGAACGGATCTCGCCGGCTAGCAGAGGCTTGAGCCACTTCTCCTTCTGCTCGGGGGTGCCGACGCGCTCGAGTACCTCCATGTTGCCGGTGTCCGGGGCGCTGCAGTTCAGGCACTGCGAGGCCAGCGGGTTCTTGCCGAGCTCCTGGGCAATGTAGGCGTAGTCGAGGTTCTTGAGCCCCTCGCCGGTCTCGGCATCCGGCAGGAAGAAGTTCCACAGACCCTCCGCCCGCGCCCTCGTCTTGGCGCTTTCGAGCAGCTCCAACTGCCCCTCCCCGTAGCTCCAGGGATCTTCCCGACCTTCGCCGCGGCGGTAGTACTCCTCGGTGATCGGATCCACATAGTCGGCGATGAAGTTCTTGACCTTGGCCAGAAGCGGCTTGGCCTTCTCGGACATCGAGAGGTTGTACAGTTCGGCGTCGATACCGAACGGGTCGAGATCGGGCATGGCTCGGTTGCTCCTTACCCCAGATGAGGGCGCTTGAAGGGGTTTGTGGTGTGGAGCGGGGAAGCTATCGCAGCTTGCCCCGCGCCGCCACAACTCTGAGCGCTGGGCCGGCCCCAGGCCGGCGAGGGCCTCCCCGAGCAGGGTTCAAGAGCCTGTCCAAGAAACCCTCTCCTGGATCCAACGCTCCGAAGGGCAGCTAACCCGGCCAGGGCAAGAACGCCTGACACGGGTGCGTCCGCCGGCCGTCAGATCGCACCAAAGCCGTATGGAAGCGTCGCTGAGGACCTGACCGTCGCTTCGTCCGGCGCCCGTTACGTCCGCTGGCATCCGGCTTGCTCAACCCCCGCGTGCCCCATTGCCAGAGGAGAACCTCCGCAATGTCACAATTCCAACCACTTCACCGACTAGCTGGTTCCGGCCTGAGCCGAACCGCAGTCCTCGGACTATGCGCGGCCCTTGCGCTCACCCTGCTGGCCTCTCCGGCAGCAGCCCAACTCACCGGCCGCCTTGCCGGCCAGGTCACGGACGCTGACGGAACGCCGCTTCCTGGAACGACCGTTGCCGTCAACTCGCCCAACCTGATGGGCTCCCGCACCGAGTTCACCGACTCCGACGGCGGCTTCAGCTTCCCCAGCCTTCCGCCGGGCGTCTACACCATCGAGACTGAACTGGAGGGCTTCATTCCGCAGCAGCGGACCGAAGTCGAAGTCCGCCTGAACCGTGTCACGGAGATCCACTTCTCCATGCCTGTGGGCGAGTTCGGCGAAGAGGTGATGGTGGTCGCCGAGACTCCGGTCGTCGATCCGGAACAGGTGTCGACGTCGTACAACTTCTCCACGGAGTACTTGAAGAAGGCGTCGGTGGGTTCAATCCGACGCAGCTACCAGAACGTCCTGGCGCAGGCCGCGGGCGTCGCGGGAGGAGGAAACCCGAACGTCTACGGGTCGACCTCGGGTGAGAACGCCTACTACATCGACGGCGTCGACTCCACGGACCCGGTGACTGCCACCTTCGGCGTCAACCTGACCTACGACGCCATGCAGGACGTCGACTTCGAGACCGGCGGATACGAGAGCAAGTTCGGCCGGGCCACCGGCGGAGTGGTCAACGTCGTCACCAAGTCTGGCGGCAACCAGCTCTCGGGCACCGCAGACGTCCGCTACCGGGACACGGACTTCAACACCGACGGCGAGCATTTCGACAAGTCCCAGAACGTCACTGAATACAGGAACCCGGCGGTCACTCTAGGCGGCCCGTTCCGACGCGACAAGCTGTGGTTCTTCAGCGCCCTGAACCCCGTGCGTTCGAAGTCGACGCCCACCGAGTCGCTACTGACCCGCGATTTCGACGGCACGAACATCATGGGCAAGGTTACTTGGCAGGCGAGCCCAGGTTGGCAGGTCGTCGGGCGCTACATCAACGAGGATGCGACGATCGCCAACTCGAACGCCTCCCGATTCGTCGCGCCCGAAGCCGCGAGCTTTCAAGAGCAGCCGGCTGGCATCTCCAGCGTTGAGGCGATGGCCCTTCCATCATCGAACCTCCAGTGGTTCGTGAAGGCCGGCGCGGTGCGCTCTGAGTTGAACGTCTTTCCGCAGAGCCGTGATTTCGACACGATCGGACACACCGACAGGGTCACAAGTCGTTCCACGGTGAACTACACCAATCAGCAGTTCTCGAACCGGGAGCGCGACGATCTCAGCACCAGCTTGACCTGGTTCACGAATGGCGCGGCCGGCGATCATGAGCTGCAGGCAGGCGTGGACTATGCCGGTGTCTTCTTCCGCAGCCGTAACGATGGCACCGGCGGCGGTTACTCGTTCTCAGACCAGAATGGCATGCCCTTCATTCTGAACTACTCGCCGCTCGATCCCTTCCTCGAGTACGACGCCGATCTGTTCACGACGTACTTGCAGGACACCTGGCGCGTCAATGGAAACCTGACCGTCAAAGTCGGGCTGCGCAACGACCAGATCGCGTTCACCAACGACGCGGGCGACGAAGTGGCCGACATGTCGAAGCTGCAACCGCGTCTGGGTCTGGCCTGGGACGTCAACGGAGACGCCAAGACCGTCGTCCGGGCTAGTTGGGGCCGTTCCATGCACCCGAACGCGTTGACGCTGCCGAGCTTCGCCCGCGCGCGGAGGTCGCCCTCGACCCGATACATTTCGTGCTCAGCGTTCTCGGGGAGCTTCCTTGAAGTCGCGCCCGAGAATTGTGCGGCCGCAAGGCCCGGCGTCCGGGCGGTTGGAGACTTGACCTTGCCGAACTGGCTGGCCGATCCAGCCGGCGGCTTCGACCCCCATGGCTGGTTCTTCTTCGATGCCCTCTCAAGCGAGCCGGCGACGATCGTTCCGGGGCTCGACCCCACCTACGCCGACACCTGGCTCGTAGGCATCGAGCGGGAGTTCACCCGCCGCACCTCGATCGGGCTGACCTATGTCGAGAAGGAGACATCCGACATTTTCGAAGACACCTGCAACGGCAACGTACAGACACCCACGGTCGGCGCCGACTGCGACTTCTACGTCATGGCGAACCTGCCAGGGCTGGCCCGCGACTACAGCGGCTTCATCCTCGACTTTGAGTCGCGGTTCGCCGACTGGATTCACGTCCTCGCCTCGTACACTCGCTCCGAGTCGAAGGGCAACGTCGGCTACACACAGAACACCGGCATCGCCTTCGACATCTACCCAGACCACTTCCAGAACCGGTACGGCTTCATGGCCGATCATCGCAAGCACCGTGTCAAGGTCAACGGCTACGTCGACCTGCCGCTCGACTTCACTATGGGCTTCGTCGGCTTCTGGTCTTCGCCATTCGTCTACTCAGCAACCGAGGCGCATGAGCCGCCGTCGTACGGTCTCAACTATGCCGAGCCGCGAGGCAGCCGCGAAGCAAACGAGAACTACCGCCTCGACCTCGAACTGCGGAGGGGCTTCGACTTCGGTGATCGCGTGCGCTTCGAGCTGATCGCAACGGCCTTCAACGTCTTCGACCAGGAGCAAGTCACGGCCGTATGTGGCCGCCTTGAAGGCTGCGCCGGGGTCGACTTCGGACTCGCGACGTCCTACCGCCAGCCGCAGAGCTACGAGGCGGGAATCCGCTTCGAGTTCTAAGCGGCGCCCGGCGTCAGAAGCACGAACGGCCCGGCGTCTCACCCGCTGAGACGCCGGGCTTTTTTCTGTCGCCGGGTAAACGGTGAGGCGGTTTCAACCGTATGAGTCACTGTCCCCACACACTCAGGGAGGTACGCTCTGCCAATGTTGAAGTACGCGACAACGATTTTGCTCCTGGCGTGGCCCGCCGGTGTACAGGCCCAGGAGCCCGACCCGGCAGCCACCCAGTTCGCCGATCAACTCGACGTGAGGCTGGTCCACGTCGACGTACAGGTTCTGCAGAAACGGAAGCCGGTCACCGGCCTCGGTGTCGAGGACTTCACCCTGTTCGAGGACGGAAAGCCGGTCGAGATTGCGGTGTTCTCGCCGCCCGACGCCACCGATGCGGGCAGCGCATCCAGCGGCGCGTCCGAGCTCGACTCGCCGCCGGCGGAGGCGTCGGCGGCCGAAACAAACGGAGCGCGGCTTGACACCGTCGCCGTCTTCGTCGACGACGTCGGCCTGCCGCCCGGGCAACGAAAGCGTGCCCTGCGCACCATCGAGGTGTTGTCCGATCCTTCGGCCCCGAGCAGCCGCAACCTGATCGTCTTCCGGCACTTCCACCACGGTCGTCTGACCCTGCAGCAACCGGGAGAGGCACCAGTCGAACCGGACAACTTCAAGGAGCTGAGTCGCGGGGCCGCGGCACGGGAGCAGCGGGCCGTGGCCTTCGCGATGCAGGAAATCCAGAGCGCCCTGGAGTTCTCGAGCTGCATCGACGCCCGAGGGCAGCTCCTCGGCATCGCCGACAGCTACGCCGCGACTGCGTCCGCTTCGAGCGAGATGCGATCCCGGTTGCTCAGCGACGCGATCGAGTATCTCGGGGCCGTTCCGGGCCGAAAGCTCCTCGTCGTGCTCAGCGGAAGCATCGAGATCCAGCCCGGCGTCGCCATCCTTGATCTGCTCCAGGCACTCTGTCCCGAGCTGGAGAGCGAGTTCAGCAGCCGCATCCTGGGCGTCCAGAACATGGCGAACAAGCTGCACCACGTGGCAGGCCTTGCCAACGCGCACCGCATCACGCTGATGACGGTCGACGCGAGGGGTATCAGCGCTCCAGCAGGGACCGACGTGTCGCTCAACGCCGCAAGGTTCGGCGGCGGCTCCCAGAACCAGATGGTCACCGACGCGAATTTCCAGTCCGCCCTGACCCAACTCGCATCCGAGACCGGAGGCAACGCGATCTTCAACGCGAACAACATCGCCAAGCCGGTCCTCGCCTCGCTGGAACAGGCGGACGCGACGTACACCCTGGCGTTCTACCCGACGCACGAACGCACCGGCGAACGGCACGTCCTCGAGGTCCGGCTGGCGGACGATGCGAAGCGGCGGACGAAGCTCCGCTACCGCCGCAGCTACGTGGATCGAACCATGCCGCAGGAGTGGGCCGACAGCCTCCGCACCGCGGCCCGCGCACCCGAGTTGCGGCCGGCCTCCAGCCTGCCGAATCCGCTCGGAGCACGGCTCTCCGTGAACACCACCGCGGACGGATTGGTGGCTGCTCTGAGTCTCGACACGGAAGCCGTGGCAACCCTGATGCGTCTCTCCAATCAGAGCGAGCGAAGACTGCGCCTCTGGCTCTACGTCGTGGACCCCGAAGGTCGGGAGAGCGCGGCGCGGGAGGGGTTCCTCGCGGCGCCCACCGAACCCGGTCCCTGGCTAGCGAATGTGCGTCTGAACCTGCCGGCCGGCGAGTGGACCGTCGCCGCCGGTCTGCGCGATGAAGTGACCGGGGAGATCAGCCTGCTCCGACACACGCCGCCAACCGCTCGGTGAAAGGCGTCCAGGCGCTGCCGGCGACGAGGCGGCCTCCGTCTTCAGCGGACTTCGAAAGCCGAAGCGCGGCAGAGCCCGCGTAGCCGGGCCGTCTGCTCTTCGCTCAGGCCGTGGATCCGCAACAGCAACCGGCCGTCGCCGACGTGATGGTCGAGGTCTGACGGTCGACCCCGGCCGCTCCGAATGGCCCGGCCCGGAAGCAACCCGCCTTCCCAGAGCACCCGCAGCACGGTCATGAGAATCAGTCCCAGGGCCGTGCCCTCGTAGGTGACCACACCGACCGGCGGTCCGGCGACGATCGACATGCCGCCGGTCGGCAGCGGGTAGGCGAGGGCGGTTCCGGCCGCCAGACCGAAGGCGGCCAGACCGCCGAGGACGGCGCCGGCGAGAGCGAACTGGAGAACCTTCGACTTCGGCTTCGGCAGCGGTAGTTCACCCTCCTCGAGCGGCACCGGGCTGCGCACCTCGATCTGGGAGGCCTGAACGCCGGACTCGAGCGCTGCTTCCACCGCCGCCCGCAGGTCCGCGACTCCTTCGAACGCCGCTTCGATCAAGACACGCTCCGCGGCCGCCGTCATGCCCCACCTCCGCCGGGAACCGGCGCCGCCGCCCGCCCCGGCCCGGCAACGTCCGGCGCCGCCGCACTGTCCTCAGGCTGCGCGTGCCGCCAACCCTCGCGCATCTCCCACACGGAGACGATCGGCAGCCACTGGGTGAACGTGAAGTAGAGGCAGGCGAAGACGCCGATCGCCCCGATCATGATCCCGAACTCCACCCAGCTCGGCATGTAGTCGCCGATGCTGTAGGCCAGCCGCGGCGTGGACAGGGACGGCACGACGATCAGGAACCGCTCAAGCCACATGCCGACCAGCACCCCGACGCCGACCAGAGCGGTCGGCAACGGTCGTCGCCCGCGCGGGAAGGAGAGCACGGCCACGGGGATCACCAGATTCACCGTCACCATGGTCCAGAACGGCGCCGCAAAGCCGCCGTGCAACAGGGTGTGGTGAACCATCTTCTCGGGGAGGTCGCCGCTGTACCAGACCGTCAGGTGCTCGGCGAAGGTGAAGTAACCCCAGACCAGGGACATGGTCAGGAACAGCAGCCCCAGGTTGTTGAACACGCGATGGGTGAGGAAGCGCTCGAGCCGCAGGCCGCGGCGGAGCAGCGCCATCGCCACCATCAACACGCCGATCCCCGAGAAGATCGCGCCGACGACGAAGTACGGCCCGAAGATCGTGCTCTTCCAGCCCGGCGTCCGGGTCATCGCGAAGTCCCAGGACACGATCGTGTGCACCGAGACGGCGACCGGAATGATCGCCACCGCCAGGATGCGGATCCCCCACTCCAGGCTGTGCCACTGCTGCGCCGTGCCGCGCCAGCCGAGCGCGAGGACGGAGTAGAAGCGCTTCCTGAGGCCCGCCGCCGCGCGGTCCCGCATCACGGCCGCATCCGGAATCAACGGCAGGAACAGGTAGAGCGCGCTGCCGACGATGTAGGTCGTGATGGCGGCGACGTCCCAGACCAGGGGCGAGCGGAAGTTGGGCCACAGCATCCGGCTGTTGGGGTACGGGATCATGTAGTAGAAGATCGTCACCCGGCCGAGGTGGATCAACGGGAACAGGCCGCCGATCGCGAGCGCGAACAGCGTGATCGCCTCCGCCGAACGGGTCACCGGCCGCCGCCACTCCGCCTTCGTCACCCGCAGGATCGCCGAGATCAGCGTGCCGGCGTGACTGATGCCGATCCAGAAGACGAAGTTGATGATGTAGAAGCCCCAGAACACCGGCCGGTTGATGCCGGTGACGCCGATGCCGTTCGCGATCTGGTAGCCCCAGCAGTAGAGGAAGACCAGGACCAGGGCGCCGCTTGCGAGGGAGCCCACGAGCAGACCGGGACGGCGCCGGTCGAGGCGGCTCAGCAGCTCGCCGTCGAGCGCGGCGGCCGGGCGCTGGGGCCGATCCGTCACTCGGCCGGCGCCCGCCACTCCGAACCGCTCAGGTAGACGACGCCGGGACGCGTATCGAGATCGCCCAGGAGGCTGAAGGCGCGGGGCGACTCTGCCCAGTGCGAGACTTCACTGTCCCGATCGTCGAGATCGCCGAACGCGATCGCCTTGGTCGGGCACGACTGCTGGCAGGCGGTCTTGATGTCGCCGTCCGCGACCTCGCGCTCCTCCTGGGCCGCTTCGTCCTTGCCGGCCACGATGCGCTGGACACAGAACGTGCACTTCTCCATCACACCGCCGGGGCGCACACTCACGTCGGGGTTCAACTGCGAGTCGAGCGGCGCCGGGAACTCGGCGTCGAACCAGTTGAAGACGCGCACCGTGTACGGACAGTTGTTGGCGCAGAACCGCGTGCCGATGCAGCGGCTGTAGACCATCGCGTTGAGCCCTTCCGGGTTGTGGTACGTCGCGTAGACCGGGCACACCGGTTCGCACGGCGCGGCCCCGCAGTGCTGGCAGAGCACCGGCATGAAGCGGGTGCGGACGTTCGGAAAGTCGCCTTCGTAGTAGCGCTCGATCCGCAGCCAGTGCATGGCACGGCCCTCGCGCGCCTGCTCTTCGCCCACGGTCTGGATGTTGTTCTCGGCCGCGCACGCGACGACGCAGGCCTCGCAGCCGGTGCAGCGGTCGAGATCGATGGCCATGCCCCAGCGCGTCATGCCTTCTCCTCACGGGTTGCCGGAACCGCCGCACGGCGCGGGCGGCCGAGCCGGCGCACGAAGCCACGCTCGCCGCCGGTCTCCTGCTTCAGAGCGTGCGCCGCGCCGCTGTCGTGCGGCGCCCAGCCCACGGGAATGTCCTCTGCCTGCCGCAACCCGCGGCCATAGATCACCGGCCGCTCGCTGCGCTTGGGCCGGCGGAGCCGCTCAACCCGCACGTTGACGTTGCCGCGCGCGAACGCGGCCGCGCCCGTCACCCGGCGGTCCGCGTCGAACAGGGCGTTCACGTTCGCGCCCCGGCCACGCGCGTAGCGACCGTAGTCGGCATGTCCGCCGCCGACCGGCACCCCGATGCAGCCGGGCCGGACGGTCGGCAGCACGATCGCCGGGAGTTCGATCTCGGCCGCGGTTCCGGTCAGCCGCACGATGTCGCCGGTGCGAATGCCCAGGCGGTCGGCGTCGGCGGTCGCGACTTCGGCCCAGGACCCCCACATCACGGTCGACAGCGGGTCGGGCAGTTCCTGCAGCCACGGACGGTTGGCGCCCCGGCCGTCGCCGAGCTTCAGCGATTCGAACGGGATCACCGTGAAGGACTCCACCCCCGCCGGGGCAGCCGCCGCCGGCAAGGAGCCCGGATCGGCGATCCCGACCGACGCACCGCCTTCCGCACTCGGGGCCGCCCCCACCGGTGCCCGTCTCATCTCCTCGCTCCCGAACAGGCCACCGGCATCCGTCGTCCTGCGCACGAACTGGCGCCCGTTCAGGGCGCCCGCGATCAGGGCAGCCGGCAACGCGCCCGCCCCTTCGGCATCCGCTCTCGTCGCGGTGAAGGCATCGCTGAGCGCCGCCTCGACCGCCTCCTGAAAGCCCGGCCAGGGCAGGTCCATGCCGGCCGCCGCCGACAGCGCCAGGACCACGTCGCCCGGATGCCGCGCTTCGCCCCGCGGCGCCACGGTCGGCGACGCGATGAGCAGCGCCGGCACGCCGCGAACCGGGTCCGGCTCCACCGCCTGGAAGCGCTCCAGGTCGGTCTGGATCGGCAGCACCAGGTCGGCACGAAGCGTCGTGTCGTCGAGGAAGGCGGAGAGCGCGACTACCGTGCCTACGCCATCGAAGGCGGCCTCAAGCCCCGGCATCGCGTGCAGCGGATCGGCCTCGGATACGACGAGGACGCCCGATTCGCCGGCCTCGGCCAGTCGGTCCGCGAGCGCCGCCGGCGGCACGGCCGCGTCGGCGTCGCCGGCCACCCGCTCCTCGAAACCGAAGTCCGCGCCGGCGAAGACACCACCTTCACGGCCCACCGCGCCCAACAGCAGGTTGAGCGCCAGCGCGGCCGCTCCCGTGGCGACGCCGTTCTCGCCCTCGAGCGCCGATCCTCCGACCATCACCAGCGGCCGGCGGGCGCGGGAGAGTTCGGCGGCAAGGCGTTCAATCCGGTCGGCGTCGATGCCGCAACGCTGGGCGGTCGCGTCCAGGTCGGGCGGCGACTCCGGGTAGAGCGCTTCGTAGGCGGTTCGCGCCGTTTCCGGCACCGTCGCTGAACCCAGCAGCAGCCCGGCCAGCCCGCGCGCGAACACGCCCTCGGTTCCCGGCCGTACCGGCAACCAGTCGTCCGCGTTGGCGGCAGTCAACGAGTGGCGCGCCTCGACCTGGACCAGCTTGCCGCGCCGATCGGCGGTCAACTCCGCCCAGGCGCCGCCGAAGTGGACCGGACTGCGCCAGCGATCGAGGAATGGCGCGCCGACGCTGAGCACGTAGTCCGCCCGCGCCATGTCATAGGCCGGCCGCCAGGCCTCACCGAACGCGAGCCGGGCGGCCTCCCGTTCGACCACCGCATCGGCCGCCTGCCAGTGAACCGGCGGCGGCGCACCGACGGCGGCAGCGAACCGACGCCACAAGCCCAGCAGCGGGCCTGAAGGCGCCCCCGAGACAAACGTCGTCGCGGCCGGCGCCGCCGCGATCGCCGACGCCGCGGCCTCCAGTGCCTCCTCCCACGACACCGGCGCCAACTCGCCCGAAGCCGCCCGCCGCATCGGCGCCGTCACCCGGTCCGGGTGATACAGCTCCTGCAGTGCCGAGTGTCCGAGCGCGCAGACGCCGCCGCGGTTGACGAAGCCGTCCGGCAGTCCTTCAATCTTCTTCGCCAGCCGGTCGACCGTGCGCACCTCGACTTCGCAGCCGGCGCCGCACTGCCCGCAGATCGACCGTCGCCAGACGGATGCCCCCGGCAACGCCGTGCTCCGCCGCGCGGGCGACTCGATCAGTTCCTGATCCCGCCGCCGGCACCCCTCCAGCACCGCGACGCCGGCCGCGGCGTAGACCTTGAAGAAGTCTCGCCGGCCAATCGTGACCCGGGGTTCGCCGGGCTGTCCACCGCCAACGGCTTTCATGCCGCGGCCTCGCATCGCAAACCAGACCGGTCCGCAAGTGTCCGGCGGCCGGCGCTCTTCACCGACACAGCAGCAAGTCCGCGCCCATGTGGGAGATCAGCCCTCGCGTCGCGCCAAGAGGCGCTCCAACTCGGCGACCCGGATCTCCGCCGCCTCGGCTCGGGACTCAGCCGCCTCGGCTCGATCCCGCTCGGCTCTTCGCGCCTCCTCCGTCGTCATCACGAACGCGCGGTTCGTGCGATCGAAAAAGCGTACGCCTTCGCAGCCCGGCAGACAGGCAACACCCAGCCCCAACGTGTTGCTCGAATAGCCGACCGTGACCTCGCCACTCGGCAACTCCTCCTTCTGCCAAGCGGGAATCGGCTCGTAGCGCTGCCGGCCAGTCTTCGACTGCCGCAGCCGAAAACCCTGGAGCGGCGGGTCGATTCGAGGACCCCGCCGCCGGCCGCCGTCGTCCCGGTCCTCCTCGCCTTCAAAGACGAAGTACTCGCGCACCCCCATCCGTTCGTAGATCGCCTTCTTCTCGCCCAGATCGCGTCTTCGTGTGGACGGCGAGAGGATCTCCAGCACGAAACATGGGAGCGGCCCCTCGACCCAGACCCGGTAGTTCGTCCGTGGCCGCCCGGACACCCCGAGCGCCACGAACACGTCCGGCGCCACGACCCGTCGCAAGTCGTTCACGTCCCAGTAGACGTTCTGTTCGCTGCCTACGTAGCCTTCCAGCCCCCGGTCGAGCAGCCACCGCTCCAGCGCGTCTCTCGCGTCCTGACAGCGGAGGAGGTGAATCTTGGGTACGGGCACTGCCTCGTGGTCCTTGGGCGACCACAGGAAATCCCTCCCCTCCGGGGCTCTCCTGCGCGATGACGATCCGACCGCCAGCCCCTGACCCGCAGCCACGGCCTTCAGCGTTCTGCGACTGTCCATCGTCTCGTCACCACCGCCGGGAAGCCTACCATCCTGGCTCGTGCGATTCGGCGCCCTTGGAGCGTGACGAGAGGTACGTCACGACTTCGCTCGCCTGCAACTCGGTTGTGGCCGGATCCCGGAGAAAGATGTCCGTTGCCCCACGGCCGAAGTCCTGATGCAGCGCCTCGAACCGGCTTCTGATGACCCGGATCGCCTCCTCCCCCGTCTTCGCCGCAAACATCGAGGAAAGAGCGCCTGCGTAGTCCGCCGCCACCAAGTTGCGCGGACAACGGTAGTTCCGCTCCAACACAAACGTCTTGAACTCCCGGTCGAACTCGCTCTCCGGCTCAAGCAGGTAGGTCGGCGCTCCACCACGCCACTCAAAGATCGCTTGATCGTCGTCGCCTACTATCGTCAGCGCGGCGCCACTCTGTTCTTCAATCGCCTTCACTAGTCCTAGGGCTCTCCATCCGCCTCGAAGCGCGTACCTCAGGCTCTTCACCGATGGCAGGCCAGGCAATCGTCGCTGGCCTCGTTGTCGCGGTGGCACTGGACGCACCACCCCATGTCGGCGACGTTGCGCACAGGTTCGGCGACGGTCATCGAGGCGACGTCGCCGTGGCAGGTCAGGCACTCGATGCCGGCGCGGGCGTGGGCGCGGTGGTTGAAGTGGACCATCGCCTTGTCGGGGATGACGTTCACCTTGGCCCACAGGATCGGCTCGCGGCTCTCGTTGGCGAGCATCACCTTCTGGACTTCGGGATGGTCGGGGATCTCCCGGCGGTGGCAGCCGGCGCAGGCCTGGACCGACGGCATGCCGGCATGCACGCCCTCTTCGGCGCCGCGGTGGCAGCGGGTGCACTCGAGCCCCGCCTCGATGTGGACCTGGTGGTTGTAGGCAATCGGCTGTTCCGGCGTCGGCAGGTTCTGGGTGGGCCCGCAGGCGAGGGCCAGCACGGTGACCAAGGCAAGAAAGCCGGCGGCGCCGGTCGGCGCGCAAGGATCAGAACCTGGGAACGCGGGCGTCTCGCCCGCATCCGGCCTTGCGCCGGATCTAGTACTGCAGCTTCCGGTCCTCAAGTTCAGACTTCGCGAATCCGTTGGTAGGAGGGGACTTCCTGCAACCGCGTCCAGTAGCGCCGCACGTTGTCGCCGAAGTCGTCGATGCCGAGCGAGGTCGCCAGGTGCAGTCCGTAGCCGACGCAGATGTCGGCGATGGTGAACCGGCCGCAGCACAGGAAGTCACGCCCGTCCGAGGTCGCCTTCTCCACCAGCCGCAACCGGCCCAGGAACCACTTGCGGTAGTCCTCGGCGACCTGGGGAACCCGGCGTTCTTCGGGCTCGAGGCGCGTGTAGCGAAGGAACAGCGTCTGCGGGAAGGTGAGCGTGGCGTCGCTGAAGAACAGCCAGTTGAGGTAAGCGCCGTACTCCGGGTCGTCCACGTCGACGGCGAGCGGAGTCGGGCCGTAACGGTCGACCAGGTACTTGGCCATGCCCGAGGACTCCGTCATGTGGACATCGCCATCGATCATGTACGGGACCGTGCCCAGCACGTTGGTGCCCAGGTAGTCCTTCTTGAACACCCGCGGCGGGAAGGGCAGCACGTGCAGGTCGTAGTCGAGGCCCATCTCCTCCAACGTCCACACCGGACGGAGCGAGCGGGCGCCCTTGCAGTGGTAGAGCTGGATCGTCACGACGAATCTCCCGTGGCCTCCACTGCCGCGGCCCAACTCGGCTTCCGTTTCTCGCGGAAGGCGGCCATGCCCTCCGCCGCCTCCTCGCCCTGGAACATGCGACGGCTCCAGCCCTGGGTCAACTCGAACCCTTCGGCGAGCGAGATGTCCGGCACCGCCCGCACCAGCTTCTTGCACTCGACCACCGCGGTCGGACCGCCCAGGTTGATCGCGTCGATCTCCTCCTGGACCACCGACCACAGGTCGTCGCGCGGCGCCGCCTTGTGGGCCAGGCCGTACTCGACCGCCTGGCGGCCGCTGAAGCGGTCGCCGGTCAGGAACAGCCGCATGCCGTGGTGCGGCCCGAGTTTGCGCAGACAGACGACGGCGATGATCGCCGGGATCACGCCGATCCGCACCTCGCTGAAGCTGAACATCGCCTCCTCGGCGGTGATGACCAGGTCCGCTGCCGCCACCATGCCCAGGCCGCCGGCGAAGGCGTGGCCGTTCACCGCCGCGATCACCGGTTTCTCGCCCTCCCAGATCGCGGTGAGCAGATCGGGATAGGGGACGACCCGGTCCGACTCGCCTTCGCCGGGCTGTCGCTTGAGATCCGCGCCCGAGCAGAAGCCCGGGCCTTTGCCGGTGATCACGATCGAGCGGACGTTGTCGTCGGCCTGGGCCGCAGCCAGGTGATCGTAGACCTCCGTGATCAGGCCCGGCGACAGCGCGTTCCGCCGCTCCGGACGGTTGAGCGTGATTCGGGCCGCCCCGGATCGGACCTCGTAGAGCGTGTAGTCGGTCCCCGGCTGGTTCGACATGCCAATCCTCCTTGAAGCCGCCTGGGCCGCCCTAGGCGGCGTCCTCGTCGATCACCACCAGCAGCTCGCCGTTCCCCACCTGTTCGCCCTCGGCGACGCGAAACTCGGAGACGGCGCCTGCCTCGGGCGCCGTCACCCGGTGCTCCATCTTCATCGCCTCCAGCACCAGGAGGAGCTGTCCCGACTCCACCCGGTCGCCGATCCCGGCGTGGATGGAGATCACCCTGCCCGGCATCGGCGCGGTCAGGCCGCCGGCCACCGTTTCGAGCCCGGCGACAGGGAAGCGCGGCAGTTCTCTCAGTTCGACATCGCCCTGCGGGCCGTGGACCAACCAGCGGTCGCCGTCCGCCGTCACGGTCGCCCGCAGTCTGCGGCCGTCGATCACAAGCGCGACGCCGTCCGTGGTGCGGCCACGGAGCTCGACCGTGTGCCGGCTCGGTTCGGCGTCGCCGGACACCGCACGGGTGTCGAACCGACCGTCGCGCTGGATGCGGTACTCGATCCGGAGGGCGTCGCCGTCCGCGGTCGCGAACTCGACCCGTTCGTAGGGCATCACCGTGTTGCGCCAACCGCTCACGATCGTCGGGTGGATGCGCGCCACCTGCCTGCGGTCGTGCTGGGCTGCCATCGCCGCGGCGATTCCGGCCGTCACCAACTCCGCTTCGTCCGGGGAACGCACCGGCCGCGGCGCCACCCGCTCGATGAAGTCGGTTGTTGTATCGCCGGCCAGGTACTCGGGGGAACGGAGGGTCGCGACCAGGAAGTCCCGGTTGGTCCGGATGCCCTGCACCCGCGTCGTCTCGAGCACACGCGCCAGGCGAAGCGCCGCCTCACGCCGACTCGGCGCGCCGACGATGACCTTGGCGAGCATCGGATCGAACTCGATGCCGACCTCGCTACCGCTCTCGATCCCGGAGTCGAAGCGAGCGTTCATCCCCGGCGCCGGCTGCCAGCACTGGACGCGCCCGGTCTGGGGCAGGAAGTCGTTCGCCGGATCTTCCGCGTAGAGCCTCGCCTCGATCGCGTGGCCGCGGATCGCCAGATCCTCCTGGGCAAAGCCGAGGGAATCCCCCTGCGCGATCCGCAGTTGCTCGCGCACCAGGTCGAGGCCGGTGATCTCCTCGGTAACCGGGTGCTCCACCTGCAGCCGGGTGTTGACCTCCAGGAACCAGAAGTCCGTCGGGGCGGAACCGTCCGCCGGCTGCTCGACCAGGAACTCAACCGTGCCGGCCGAGCTGTAGCCGATCGCACGGCCGGCCGCCACCGCGGCCGCGCCCATACGGGCCCGCAGGTCGTCGCTGACGACCGGCGACGGCGCTTCCTCGATGATCTTCTGGTGGCGCCGCTGGATCGAGCACTCGCGCTCGAAACAATGGACGAGGTTGCCGTGCAGATCGCCCAGCAACTGGATCTCGACGTGCCGCGAGGAGGCCAGCCAACGCTCCAGGAACACCGTGCCGTCACCGAACGCGGCCGCCGCCTCGCGGCGCGCGCCCTCGACCGCGGCCATAAGGTCGGCCTCCGACTCGACCACCCGCATGCCGCGGCCACCGCCGCCGGCCGCCGCCTTGACCAGGGCCGGGAAGCCGACTTCGGCCGCCGCCGAGGCGAGATCCACGCCATCGCCGAGCTCGACCGCCTGCAAGGTCGGCACATTCGCCTCCCGCATCAACCGCTTGGCCGAGAGCTTGTCGCCCATCGCGGCGACCGCCTCAGGCGACGGGCCGACCCAGACAAGGCCGGCTTCCGTGACCGCCCGGGCGAAGTTCGCGTTCTCGGACAGGAAGCCGTAACCCGGATGGACCGCATCGGCGCCGGTGCGCGCCGCCGCGGCCAAGACCTTCTCCACGTCGAGGTAGGTCTCCGCCGACGACCGACCCTCGAGCGCGATTGCTTCGTCCGCCTCGGCCACGAACGGGGCGTTGGCATCGCCGTCGGCGTAGACCGCCACGGTTGCGATCCCCATGTCGCGGGCCGAGCGGAAGATCCGCCGTGCGATCTCAGCCCGGTTGGCGACCAGGAGCCGGGTGATCACGCGCCCGTCACATCCTGAAGACGGCATAGCCCTTGGTTCCCTCGACAGCGCGGCTGTGGCAGGCGGACAGCGACAGACCGAGCACGGTGCGGGTGTCGCGCGGGTCGATCATCCCGTCGTCGGAGACCCGGGACGTCGCGTACAGGCCCAGCGAGCGCTTCTCGGCCCAGTGGATGACGCCGGCCGCGCGTTTCCTGTCCGCCTCTTCGTCGAACTCGATGCCGCGCCGCTTCGCGGCCCTCCGGGTCACGATCGTCATCACGCCGGCCATCTGTTCCGGGCCCATGACCGCGATCTTGGCGGTCGGCCAGATGTAGGTGAACCGGGTGCCGTAGGCGCGGCCGCTCATGCCGTAGTTGCCGGCGCCGTAGGACGCGCCGACGATCACCGACAGGTGGGGCACGGTCGAGTTCGCGACCGCGTTGATCATCTTCGAGCCGTTCTTCGTGATCCCGCCCTGCTCGTAGTCCGTGCCCACGATGTAGCCGGTGATGTTGTGCAGGAACAGCAGCGGCACGTCGATCTGGTTGCAGAGCTGGATGAACTGGGTCGCCTTCTCGGCCGACTCGGAGAACAGCGCGCCGTTGTTGCCCAGAATGCCCACCGGGTAGCCGTGGATCGAGGACCAGCCGCACACGATCGTCGGCCCGTAGAGAGGCTTGAACTCCTCGAACCGGGAACCGTCGACGATTCGCCCGATCACCTCGCGGATGTCGAGCGGCGAGCGCAAATCCCGGGAGACGAGGCCGAGCAGTTCGTCGGGATCGAGCACGGGATCGTCTGCGGGCCGGCTCGGTCCGGGACCCTCCTTGCGCCAATTCAGGTGGGAAACCACATCGCGAAGCAGCCGGACGCCGTCCATCTCGTCCTGGGCCAGGTAGTCGCCGAGACCCGAGATCCGGCAGTGCATGTCGGCGCCGCCGAGGCTCTCCGGCTCCGCGTCCTCGCCGGTCGCCATCTTGACCAGGGGCGGGCCGCCGAGCGAGACCATCGCCTGGTTCTTGACGAAGATGTTGTAGTCGCTCATTCCCGGCTGGTAGGCCCCGCCCGCGGTCGAGGCCCCGAAGACGATCGAGACCGTCGGGATGCGCATCTTCGAGAGTTCCGAGATCTCGTAGAACAGGCGGCCCGACTCCGCGAAGTGTCCGACCGTGCGCCGGGTCTGGACCTCCGGGTCGGTGTCCGTGTTGCCGCGCAGGTCGGCGCCGGCGGACTCCACGAACTGGACGTAGGGCAGCCGGTTGACCCGTGCGATCTCGAGGCCCCGCATCAGCTTCTTCGAGTTGAACTCGTTGAAGGCGCCGGCCCGCACCGACGGGTCGTGCCCCAGAATCACGCACTCTGTGCCCGAGATGACGCCGACGCCGAGCACGAAGCCCGAGCCGACCGTGTAGTAGGAGTTCCAGGCCGCGAGCGGCGAGATCTCGAGGAAGGGGCTGTCCCGGTCGAGCGCGTTGGCCACGCGCTCGCGTACCGGCAGCTTGCCGCGGCCCCGCAGGCGGTTCATCGCCTCCTCGCCGCCGCCGCCGGCCACCTGCTCGAGCAGACCGTTCACCTGCTCGATCTGCTCCAGGATGTCGTCGCGGTTCTTCTTGAACTGCTCCGACCTACTGTTGACGCTAGATCTCAGGACCGGCATCGGCTGGATCGCCTCGTTTTCCCCGTTCTAACGTCGACGTTGGATCTGAGAACCTGCATGCGCCAAACGCTTCGCTAGTGGCGAAGCGGCGAAGAGAAGTCTCTGTTGCGAGCGGCGATCATGTCAGATCTCAGGCCGCGTCCCAGGCGCCCTTCCGCCATTCGTCGACCAGCACGAACTTCTGGATCTTCCCCGACGGCGTCAGCGGGAAGTCGTCGACCCGGTACCAGACCCTCGGCGTCTTCTGCGGCGCCAGATGCTCGCGGCAGTAGGTGTGGAGTTCCGCGTCGGTGGCCGGGTTCGCGGGGTCCGCGTCGCGGACGAAGGCGCCCACGACCTCGCCCCAGCGCTCGTCCGGCAGCCCGACGATGGCCACGTCGGAGACCTGGGGGTGTTCGAACAACAGCTCCTCGATCTCGCGCGGGTAGATGTTCTCGCCGCCGCGAATGATCATGTCCCTGAGGCGGCCGGTGATCGTCGTGTAGCCGCGGTCGTCCATCGTCACCAGGTCGCCGGTGTGCAGCCAGCCGTCCTCGTCGATCGTCTCGCGGGTCTTGTCGGGCATCTCGAAGTAGCCGAGCATCACCAGGTAGCCGCGGGTACAGAGTTCCCCCGCCTCGCCGATCGGCAGCGTGGCCCCGGTCTCCGGATCGATCACCTTGAGCTCCGTCTGCGGCAGCACCGGCCCGAGTGTGGTCGCCTTGTCCTCCTCGCTGTCGTCGGGCTTCATCAGGGTCACTCCGGGGGACGCCTCCGTCTGGCCGTAGATGATCGAGAACTGCACGCCGAGTGTCCTTTCGATCCGCCGCACCAGGTCGGCCGGTACCGTGGCGCCGCCGGAGCAGACGGTGTGAACCGTCGACAGGTCGCGGCTCGCGAAGTCCGGGTGCTCCATCATCGCGATCAGCATCGTCGGCACGCCGAGCAGGTGGGTAGCCCCCATTTCCTCCGCCAGCGCCAACACCAGTCCCGGGTCGAACTGGACCAGGTTGACCAGGGTCGCTCCCTGCTGAATGGGTCCCAGGACGCCCAGCACGCAGCCGCCGGTGTGGAACAGCGGCATCGGGTTGATGTAGACGCCCCCCGGCTCGACGCCCAGACGCGCGGCGACGAAGCGGGCGTTGTTCGTGATCCCCCGGTGATGGAGGTACGCGCCCTTGGGAAAGCCCGTTGTGCCCGACGTGTACTGGATCTGCACCGGGTCGTCCGGACTCACGTCGGGCAGGACGACATCGTCGGGGGCGGAGGCTGTGAACTCCTCGAAGTCGTCGAAGGGAATGAGTTCGCGCAACTCCGGCAGGCCGTCCGCAACCTGCCTGAGCGACTCCTCCATCGGGTTGCCGCGGAACGAGCGCAGGTAGAAGATGCCCGAAGACCGCGACTGCCGCAGCACGTACTCGAGTTCCTTCGGCTGATAGGCCGGGTTGACGGTCACGAGCACGACCCCGGCCAGACCGGCGCCGTACTCGAGCAGCACCCACTCCGGGATGTTCGGCGCCCAAACCGCGACCCGGTCGCCCTTGTCGAAGCGGGCAGCAAGCGCCCGCGCCACCCGCTCTGCGTCGGCAAGGAGTTCCGCGTAGGTCCAGGAGCGCCGCTCGCCCGGCACGCCCTCGATCAGCGCCACCCGGTCCGGCGCCCTGGCGGCGGCCTCGCGGAGGACGCCCCCGACGGTCGTCTCGAGGACGGGTGAACTGGTGTCTGCGGGAACGTAGCTCTCGGTCAGCGGCATCGCTTGTCTCCTTCAGAATCTGGACCCGGAATCGTAGCGGCTAAGGCCCGGTGGCGTCCTGGGAACGCGGGCGTCTCGCCCGCATCCGGACGGCCGCAGCCCCCGAAGGGTCTTGGGGAACGTCTACTCGCTCGCCGAACCTAGTCTGACTAGTCAGATACAGTTGGCGTATGGCAATCACGTACTCGACCTACGAAGCGAAGGCGCGTTTCTCCGAAGTCCTCCGACAGGTGCGCCAGGGGAAGACCGTGACGATCTCCTATCGCGGCGAACCGGCAGCCGAGATTCGGCCGATCCAGCCGAAGAAGCAAACGCTCGAGGAGCGCCTGGACGATCTTGAGCGTCGCGGGATTCTCGTGCCTGCACGCGACCCCAACGCACCGATTCGACCGATTGCGCACCGCCCCGGCGCCCTGAAGCGCTTCCTCGCTGAGCGCGCGGAAGATTGACGACCGCGTACGTAGACACTTCCCTGCTCGTCGCCGTTGCCCTCCGGGAAGAAGAGCACCAACAGCACGTAGCCCGGCTCGACTCTGCCCGGCACCTCGTATCCTCGAACCTTCTCGAGGCGGAGCTTCGTTCCGCACTGCTCCGAGAGCTGACCTTCGCCGTGCCACAGCTGCTGAGACGGATCGAGTGGATCTTCCCCGACCGGGTTCTGACCCGCGAAATCGAACGGGTCCTCGCGGTCGGCCGTCTGCGCGGCGCCGATCTCTGGCACGTGGCGACCGCGCTCTATCTGGAGCCCAGCCCAAGCGAGCTGACCTTCCTGACGGCGGACATCCGGCAGCGGGAAGTCGCCGCCGCTGTCGGCTTTCAGGTGTGAACCGCCAACCAGCCCCAGATGCCCGCTGCTACCCTTCGCGCCCATGACCGACCAAGCCGGGAAGATCCTCGACTCCCTCTACCGGGTCGTCGTGCCGCTGCCGCGCAACCCGCTCAAGGAAGTCAACTGCTACGTCCTGGCCGAGGACGACCGCTGGCTCGTCATCGACACCGGCATGAACCGGCCCGAGTGCCGCGAGGTCCTGACCGCCGGGCTCGACGAGATCGGCGTCGACCTCGAGAGGACGGACTTCCTGGCCACACACCTGCACGCGGATCACCATGGCCTGATCCCGGAGCTGTTGAGCTCAGGCCGTACCGCGTCGATGGGTGCAATCGACGCCGCATCCATGGGCCGGGCCCACGGCGGCTGGTCGGCCGACAGCCCGATGGGCGTGTACCTGAAGCGCAGCGGCTTCCCGCCCGACGAACTTGCCGAGTCCTTCCGGCGCCATCCCGGCGCCCGCTTCAGCGGCCAGATGATCGAGTACGCGCCTCTCCACGAGGGCGACGTGATCGACATCGCCGGCTACAGCCTGGAGGTCATCGACACGCCGGGCCACACCTTCGGCCACATCTCGCTCTACGACCGGGAGAAGAGCCTGTTCATCGCCGGCGACCACATCCTCGGCGACATCACGCCCAACATCCAGGCCTGGGCCGACGACCACGATCCACTCGGGCTCTACCTGGACAGCATCGCCAAGGTCGAGGTCCTCGACGTCGACCTCTGCCTACCCGGCCACCGCAGCCTGATCCACGACTTCCAGGGCCGCTGCCGCGAACTGCGGGAGCACCACGAGGAACGCGGCCAGGAAGTCGTCGACATCCTGCGTGAGAACGGCGGTCGCAACGCCTACGAGACGGCGGCGCTCATGACCTGGGACATCCGAGCCAAGTCATGGGAAGACTTCCCGATCATGCAGCGCTGGTTCGCCACCGGCGAGGCGATCGCCCACCTGCGGTGGCTCGAGGACCTGGGCGAACTGCGGCGGGAAGACGCCGGCGAGCGGATCTTGTACAGCGCGTAGCGTCGCCCAAGCGGTACGACTGTTTTTGAGGGGGATTTCATCGAGTAGTGCCCACCCTGTCGGGCGGCCGCAGCTCATTCTCGTGGGTGACTCTCCAGGTTCTCGAGAAAGGCTCTCTGTGCCCATTCAGCCTGTTCCCGTGAAGCAACCTCCATCGCGCCGTCAGAGCCCTCCACGATGACCGAACCGTCGTCCAGCAGCCACAGACTGTCTCCATCTCGACTGATCGGATTGAGAACGATCTCCGCCTGTCGCAGCCTCTGGTAGCGGTCTAAGTCGTAGGATCGGAGAATAACGCTTGTTCCGTGTCCAAGTCGCCTCGCCTCCATGAAGGAATCGGAGAGGCTCGCCCCATGTTTCCTGAGTAGCTTCTCGCTACCGGGCCGGTGTAGATATGGGAGGATTTCCTCTGCCCTCGACATCCTATCCGCGGCTTCTAGCCGACCACGCCTTCTGACCCTGCGCACTCGCCGCTTCTCGCGCACATTGGAGATGACCGACTTCGGCGAAAGCCGCTTCAGCCGATGCAGCGCGGCAGAAAGCAACTTCCGCACCCAGATTCGGTACGATTCTAGAATCGCCGGTAGCGTCGCGACGACGAGTAAACCCGCCACGTACTTTGCCCAGTCAGGCCAAGTCAGAAACCACTCATACGGCGCGGTCGTTCTCAGGAACTCCAGCAGGCCGTTCCCTCGGTCGGGACCACTGCTCATTCACTTCGCGGCCGGTCGATCCGCCGGATCTCCACGGGCTCAAGCAGCCGTCGTGCCGCTACCTCAAGCCGCTCCTTGAGAGATAGCTCCATCAGATCCTCAGAAGGCTTCACCTCTTCACGTAACTCCACCTTCGAAGGCTGGCTCGACCTCGGACTTGAGCAGGCAGCCGTCACGTGGAACGGCCGATCCTGCTCTTGAACCACAGGAAGGCAGCCTCCGCATCCGCAACGTTCTGCCGCGTCACCGGGCGGCTGTGGGCCAGCGCGTTGCGAATGGCAGAGAGCGCGTGAAACCGGTGCCTGAGACCGTCCTGGGTCCCGAACAACTCCCGGAACGCAGGCCACGATGGCTTTGAAACGATCGCCGCCTCCAGTTCTCTGAGATCGCAGAACTCAAGCCGTCCCGCGAGTGTCCGCAGGTGGCGCCGATCAAGTGACGGGTCGTCTCTGAGCGCCTGATCGATACGCTTCTGCGCGTAGCCGAGCGCGTTCGTCAGGCCGGGATGTGCAGGGTCGCCCAGTGTCCGCTCGATGAGTCTCCGAAGCCCGACCTCGATCTTCCTCACGTCGGTCTCCAGGCGGTGGAGCTCCCCCTGCCGAGGAGGCTCCGTGCTCTCGGGAAGCTGCTTCCCCATGGCGCTGCGGATGGCGTCCTGGCGCCTTTCGAGGAACTCCTCGAAGTCTTTGAGAGAGAAGGGAGTGCGCAACAGGATATCGACCGCGTCGGGTGGTATGAGGTGAGACGCGAGCACGCCGTACACGGTCTCCCGGCCGTTCTTCTCGATGAGTTCGGGAAGATACTCGTTCGGCAGGCGATCCCGGATCACCTCACGATTCGTGGTCGAGCCGAGCGGTGTCCGATTCAGGATCGAGTCGATGCTGCCGTCCGCTCCGTTCTTCCGGCCCCAAGCCTTGGGAACGATGTGGTGGTCGTCCAGTTCCCGCTTGTTCGGTGCGCCACCGTCGATCCAGTCCTTCGTACCCTCGAGAATCGTAAGATTGACAACTCCGCTGTAGATGGCGCTGCCCGGCCTGACCCGATGAAGATCCAACTCGCTCAGGGAGATCCGGAACTCGCCGATAACGCGGGGCACCTCCTGGTCGTCTCGGTACCATCTTCGCAGATCGCGGTAGTCACCGGCAGCGGTCGACTCGACCGCACTCGAGTATCGCTGGGTGAAGACGCTTGCCCAGTACCAGTGGGCGATCTTCCTTTGCGCCCTCATTCGTTCGGCTTCGGGCCGCTTCTGCGCTTCCCTCTGGGCACCGGCGAAGGCGGGAAGAATGGCTGGGTAGGGCAGGAACCGCGACGAGACCACGCCGTACTCCGCTCGCAGCCGCCCGATGGAGGTTTCGAGAGCCGCCACGGCCTCCGCCCACCGCTCCTCGAAGTCCTCTCGGCTCTTGACGTGAACCTTCTCCACCGCCGAGCCGTCGCGGAGCACCCGCCGTTTCTGGCCCGGAACAAGATAGTAGAGGTACTTCGGTGAACAGAGGCCGTCTTGGACGAGGATCGACATGACCTGAAGAACGTAGACGTTCATCCTCTTGGCGCCAACGAAGGCAAGCCGCTCCTCAGCTTGCCTCCATAGCCTCTTAAGGCCGACATCCTTCGGCCTGAGGATGGCGTTCAGCAAATCGAAGATGTCCAGCGCCTGGCCCGTGCTGTTGATCTTCTGGAAGATGTCGCACACTTTGTCGATGGCGAGATCATCGTCCAGCTCGATGTAGGTGACTTGGTATGCCCGATAGATGTCCTTGACGTGATCGGCGAACTTGGCAGCCATCCTGACGGCAGCCTGCGCTTGGCTCCTCCGATCTTCACCGCGATCCGCAGCATCCCGTTCTTCGGTCTCCCAGTATCTCTTGTAGTCGCTGCACCAATCGTCAAGCGACCACCTGCTCTGGCCAATGATCGCGAGCGGGAGGCAGTGTCTCCTGAACTGCTCTTCCCTTTCCTCGCGGAGCCGGCTACCCCATCCCCAGTCACCCCAGCTGTAGACGAACGCGTCGTCGTAGGCCTCTTCCAGAAAGCGATCAATCCTGATGAAGTAGAGGTATCGACTTCCGCGCCCCGGCGCTTTCATCTGGGGTGCCATGAAGGCGTAGTGCATCGCAGATAAGCGCTGCTGTCCGTCAAGGACGATGTGTTTTGGTTCGCCACGGGAAGAGGCGTCGTAACCTTGGATCGACTCGCACGAGAGAGCCTTGAAGTTGTCGGACTTCCCCTTCCACAGCAAGAGCGTCCCGATGTAGTAGTCGAGGAAGACGGACCGCATCAGGTCCCGGATCTTCGAGGGATCCCAGACAAATTTCCGCTGAAAGTCCGGGATCACGTAGCGACCATCACGAATGCGCTCAACCAGCTTGAAGAGGCCAATGTGTTCCGGCTTCTGGGCATTCCTCATCGTTCCGATTCCTGCTTCTTCGGCTGTATTCGCACTCCGACGACTCTCAACCGCTCATCCCGACTGACCCGACAGCCGGGGGACGAACGCCCGCGCTACCTCTTCCCCTAACGCCGGAGAGTCGGACCACCACGTCAAACGCGCGGTCCGCTTCGCCAGCTTAGGTGCCGCGTAAACGTAGCGCTGGTCGTATGCGCGGTAGACCGCGTCCATGAACTTCTCCATCCGAAGCGGGCTTCCGGCCGACGGCCAGTCGGCGACCACGGCTCGACTCTCGGGGTCCACCATGGCCAAGGCCAGCGCCTCGTACCGCGAAACGTCGTTCCGCACACCGTCGCGTCCGGTGAGACCGAGAAGAACGTCGTGGTACCGAACGATCGATTCGGCCACTCCGCCATCTCCGCGGACGGCGACGTCGTTGGCGGCCACGTTCCCTGCATCGTCGGCTTTCAGGAAGTGCGCCGCCGCGGGCGCCAAGGGCCCTTCCCGGTTGGCGCGGATGACATGCAGGAATCCGTATACGAGGTTCGGGTAGGAGATATGCAGATTGGTGCAGTCGCCGACCGCTTCTTCCATCCGGTTGGTCAGGTTCCGGAAAGCGTTGAGCGTGCCCTTGATCGACACCGCAACACACGGGCCAATACCTGGCTTGCTGACGACGACATCCACGTCCTTCGTCTTCAAGCCTCCCAGCACCGTCAGCTCGCCTCCCGCCGCGCTTTCTGGGTCGTGAACCAGAACATGGCCGCCACGCGAGCGGCGCACCGAGAACGGCGGTCGCGGAACGACGTCGTCCGGGTGAAAGCCGCCTTCAACTACGAGCCGGCAAGCGGTGTACCAGTGTAGGGGCCGGATGTGGGCTTGGCTCTGGGACTTCCCAGGCACGGAGACAAACGCGTCGAGAGCCTCGGAGAGACCGATCCAGCGACAACGGTTCGCCTGTCTAGCCACGGTGCCGCCACCGGCGCAGCATGTCGACGCCTTCCAGCAGATCGCGCTCGATGCCAACCGGCAGATCGCCATCCAGTGACACGACCACCTTCGTCGCTTCCCGAGGCTCGAGCTTCAAGACGCCGCCACCAAGAGGGTGCCCCTCGATCTCGCAACTGAGACTGGTCAGAGGGCTACTCCACTTCCGGCGCAAGCGAGATGCAGTAACGCCTCTGTCGTTCAGACGAACGCCGTGGACTGCGTTGGTGCAGGTGCATCGGGCCTGGTTCTCGACCAGGGCGGGCCCCTCTCCGCTCATGTAGGAGAGGAAGAGATCGGGAACGGACACATGGGGCACGGCGTACCAAGGGGTCCGAACGCGACACTTGTACCGCTTCCGGACCTCGACTCCGCGAGGAGAATCCAAGTACCGGCTGACCGCATCGGGAAGCGGCGTCTCGGGGCCGAGCGCGAGCAGGAAGTTCGGCCGATCGGCCGCTCGCCAACCTGCAACCGTCTCATCGGTAATCGCTCCAGCGTGGAGTTCCCTGCCGCTACGCACGGTGGGGCGGAACAGATCACTCGGAATTTCCAGTTCCTCCGCTTCCGATGGGCGCAGGTGAAAGAAGTCATTGGCGCCGGAAACGTAGCCGATCCCGACATCGGCGACGCGCCCGAGCGCGGTGGTCAGCTCGGAGTCTCTGAGGTTCTCGTAGGCGTCACGAATCCGGCTCGGCAAGAGCATCGGTCGGAGGCGCGAGCCCCAACGCCGCCACTCTCGGACAGACACACGGGTGTCCGCGATCGGCGGTTCGGACCTGAAAACGAACCGCTCGTGAAGCGCCAGGTCAAAATGGTCCGTTCTGCCGCCAAAGCCGTCGGCGTAGAGCAGCCAGACATCCTCCGACAGCTCTGCAAACACCTTCTGGCGGACTGCCACCAACCGCACCTCGCTGAAGTGACGAGCAAACCAGTCGAGGAGCGGCGCCGCATACGGGGCGTGCCCGATCTCAGCGGGCACGACGAACGCCATGCGCCCGCCCTCCCGAAGCAGCGACGCCGTCACGATGAGGTATGGAGCCCACGACGAACACAACCCCGACAACTTGGCCCCCAACGAGGCGCAGAGCTTCAGCGCTTGGCGGCGCGTCTCGCCGTTGAACCGCTGGAACCGGATGAACGGCGGATTCCCGGCCGCGCAATCGAACTGCTCCGAGGTTGCGGCTGCCCAGTCGAAGAAGTCCGCGCATTCGACGGTTCCACGCGGCGCAGCCTCCGCCGCACTCGAAACTGCCGCGGCATCGCTATCGACTCCAGTGCTGCGGGGGTGCAGCGCGAGAAACCGACCGTCGCCGCAGGACGGATCGAGCATGTGCTCGTCCGGTCTCCGAACAGCCCACCGGACCAGAGCGGCCGCCGTCTCCGGCGGTGTGTAGTAAGCCCCCCGGGCCTTCTGGTCGGTTACTTGATGCTGGACCGCCGCCATCTGACAACTGCGCGGGCGCTGGCACCGCACGCGAGCCGAGAATACACGGCCCACTCCCTTCAGCGCCCACGGTCCCCGATTCAATCCAGCGGTGCGATCGGGCCCGGATCTTCCAGGTGCTGCGTTCGTCTCCAGGCCTGCCGCAGATCCTGCTGACGCCCTGACGCCCACTGGAGTACGAGACCAAGCGCCCTCGGGGGAAGCCTGCCCTTGAGCACCGCCAATTCGTCGATGCCGATTAGCGCCACTGCCCCCTCGTGGCTCACATGGAAGTGCGCCGGGGGTGTATCCCCTATCTCCATCTCGATGACGATCCCGTAGAACCGGCTGACTTCACGCATCCGCGGGCCGTTCCTCCGTTGGGAAAGCGGTTTGGGTAACTGCAACCATCGACCCTACCAGTCGGCGCCCGATGGGCTGCACGCCAAAGACTGGCATATCGCTCTCGGGTGCATGGAGACTCAGCCGGTCCGGTCTTCCGTCGCCGGTTCCTCACCGGCTTCGAGCCGTAGACCGGCCGTTGTCGTGACCTTCGTGCCGGCCGGGATGTCCTGCGTCACGACGCAGTTGACGCCGATGAAGACGTTGTCGCCGACCTCGATCCTGCCGATCAGCCGGCTGCCGGCGCCGACGAAGATGTTGTCGCCAAGGGTCGGCATCTGGTCCAGCCGCTTGCCGGTCGGGGCGCCGATCGTGACCTGGTGGAGCAACGTCCCGTTCCTGCCGATGCGCACCCCGTTGCCGATCACCAGGCCGATGCCATGGCTGATGAACAGTCCCGGCCCGATCCGGGCCGCCGGCGCGATGTCGACGCTGGTGAGGAACAAGGACAGCCGGGCGAAGGCCGGCCCCAGCACCGGGACGCGCCGGCTCTTGAACCAGTGGGCGATCCGGTAGAGGACGACCGCCTGGAACCCGTTCTCGAACAGCAGAGACTCGATCACGTACCACGGGAAGGGCTTGGTCTTGATCTCCCGCAGCCGGCGCGTGTCCGCGCGCAGGTTCTTCAGCATGGCGCGGCCCCATCGCCCAACCGCGGCGGCGGCGCCATCGGCGCCCTGAGGCCATCAATCACGCCGCGCAGCTTGGCGATCACGGCGCCCTGGTTGCCTCGGGCGAGTTCCCGGAAGAACGCGAGGAACAGCCCCGCGGACAGGAAGGCCGCGAAGGAGCACCACTGGAGCGGCCCGCCGTAACGCCGCACGAACAGGGCGGCGCTGCGGCCGTTGAAGAACGTCCGCGAGGCGCGATAGCCGCCGACCGTGCGCGCCACCATGTGGTAGAGCACCGCCCGGTGGGCGTAGTAGCAGCGGTAGCCGCGCGCCTTCATCCGCATGCACCAGTCGGCGTCGTCGAGGGCCAGGTGGAACAGCGGGTCCCATAGACCGATCTCCTCGACGACCTTGCGGCGCACGAGCATGGCGCACCCGTTGACGTAGGGCACCTCCTCGTCGCGGTCGTACTGCCCGCGGTCGACCTCGCCTTCCCCGCGCTCCCGCGTCATCGACTCGCGGAACCGGATGCGGCCGCCGGCCGACCAAAGCCGATCGCGTTCCCCGTGGTAGAGGATCTTCGGCCCCACACAGCCGATGCCGTGATTCGCCTCGGCCACCGCAACGAGTTCGTCCAGGAAGTCGGGTTCCACCTCGACGTCGTTGTTCAGCAGCAGCAGGTAGTCGACGCCGCGGCTGACCGCGAGTTCGATCCCCTGGTTCATGCCGAAGACCACGCCCTGGTTCTCCTCGACCCGGATTTGCGTGACGTTCGGATGAGCGGCCGCGACCGCCTCGCTCGAGCCGTCGCTCGAACCGTTGTCGATGTGGATCAGCTCGCAGGCGGGATAGGTCATCCCCTCCAGGCTGCGCAGCGCCTGCAACGTGATGTCGCGCCCGTTGTAGTTCAGAACGATGGCGGCGACGCGCGGTACTCCCTCTCCAACCACGCGAGCAGCGTAACGCAGGCACGGCGCTTAGCGCGGCAGAACTCCGAGGCCGGCGCTTCGCGAAAGCAGCAGCGGCTCTAGGACCAGATTCGGCCCTGCCAGCCGCGCGCTCCGTCGAGCGCATCGAATTCGGCGTCCTTGGAGACCAGCGGATAGCGGAGTTCGATGGCGCTTGCGGCGATCAGGCGGTCGAACGGATCCCGATGCGGCCAATCGAGGATGCCGGCCCGCGCCGCGATCGCGCGGGTGAAGGGAGCGGACAGGGTCTGCCGCTCCGCCACGAGGGCGTCGATGTGCGGCGCAATCTCCGGCCACTTGCCCAGCCGGGCCTTCTGGGTCACCTCGTAGATGCTGATCGGACTGACGTGGACGGAGTCCGCCTCGAGGATGGCCGCCTTGACGTCATCCCCGAGACGCTTCGAGTCCAGGAGGCTCCATATCCACGCATGCGTGTCGAGCAGGACGGCGCTCAAGACTCGCGCTCCCACAGGGCCAGTTCGTCCTCGTCCATCGGCTCGTCGAAGTCGGGTACGGCGCCGACCAGATGGGCCAGGGTGTCGAAGCGGAAGCCGGCGGGCGGTACGGGCACCAGCCTGACGGCCGGCTTGCCCTTGCGCGCGATGACCACGTCGTCGCCGGCCTCCGCGGCGCTGATCAGCTTCGAGAGTTGGGACTTCGCATCGTGGACGTTTACCAGCATGTTCGGGACCTCATCTAGCGCGGCAGTTTCGTCGCCGCTTCGCGGCGCGGTTCCTCTCGGAAGCCGGCGGGGGCGCCGGCGCACCCAGTTCCTGCCGCGCAGCCTCCTAGCTAGACTAGCTAAGATATCCGGGACGCCAGAGCGCGTCAACGGGCCGCCTACACGATCCGCACTGCCGGCACCGGCAGGATGAACTTGCCGCCGCGGCGGCGGAACTCGGCCTGCTGGGCCAGAATCTCGTCTTCGAAGTTCCAGGCCAGGAGGAGCACGTGGTCCGGGGCGGGATCCTCCAGTAGCGCCTCGGGCGCGACGATCGGAATGTGGGAACCCGGCGTGTAGCGGCCCTGCTTGAGCGCACTGCGGTCGGCGATGAAGTCGAGCAGGTCGGGGCCGACACCAAAGAACTCCAGCAGCGTGCTGCCCTTGGCCGGGGCGCCGTAGCCGGCGAGCCGCCGGCCGTCCGCCTTGAGGCCGCGGAGACAGTCCAAGACTTCCGTCTTCAGGCGGTCGACCCGCGCGGCAAACGCGCTCCAGGTCTCGAACCGGTCGATGCCCAGATCGTGCTCGGCGGCAAGGATCTCCGCAACGCTGTCGTCCACCTCGCCCTCGCCCCGGCGCCTCACGGTGACCCGAAGTTGGCCGTGGTGGATCGGTAGCCGCTCTGCCCGCACCACCTCCATGCCGTGATCCTCAAAGAGGCGCATCATCGGCCCCAGAGCCCAGTAGGAGACGTGCTCGTGGTACACGGTGTCGAACGCGAGCTGGTCGAGCAGATCGACCAGGTAGTGCGCCTCCAGTACGAAGGCGCCGCCCGGAGCAAGCGCAGTGTCCAGGCCGGCGACGAAACCGGAGAGATCGGGGATGTGCGGGAAGGTGTTGGTCGCGGTGATCAGGGCGGCGCGGCCCCACCTCGCGGCGATCTCGGCCGCCGAGTCCGCACCGAAGAAGCCCTGGTAGCGCTCGATGCCGGTGCCGCGGCTGAACTCGGCCAGGTTCTCCGCCGGGTCGACGCCCAGGGTCGAGGCGCCGCGGTCGCGGAAGCAGCACAGCAGGGAGGCGTCGTTGCAACCGATGTCGACCACGAGGCCGCCGTCCGCGAGGCCGTGGCGCGAAGTGAGGGTCGCCGCCAGGTCGGCGAAGTGGGCGCGCAGGGTGTCCGAGGCGGAGGACACGTAGAGGTAGTCCGTGAACATCGCGGCCGGCGGTACCAACTCGGTGAGCTGGACGTGGCCGCAGCCGCGGCAGAAGCCGACCCGTAGCGGGAACCGCGGTTCGGGCTGGTTCAGGTCGTCAGCGCTGGGGAACTTGTTGGCGAGCGCGGTTGAGCCGAGGTCGAGGAACTCGTCGACGGCGGGTTGGGCGCAGACGAGGCAGCTAGGAGGCGGCGCCATAGAACGACACGAAGTGAGTTGTGTGGCGCAGCCTCCTGGTGAGGTGGGGGCTGGGGCCAAACATGGAGTCTGCGACAGGTTTGGCGGCTCTAGCCATGGTGGAACGGCGCCACGAGCTGCGAGCCGTGCGACTCATGGCCGACCGGAAGCTCGAACAGGTCGCCCAAGGCCGCGCGCACCGCGCTCTGGCGCTCCCGCGGCACGACGAAGAGCAGGAACCCGCCGCCGCCGGCGCCGCAGAGCTTGCCGCCCACGGCGCCGGCCGCGATGGCCGCGTCGTACCAACTGTCGATCAACGGCGTCGTGATCGACCCCGCGAGTTCGCGTTTCATGCGCCAGCCCTGGTCGAGCAGCCGACCGATCCCCTCGATGTCGACCTCGCCGGCGCCCAGCGCCCGGTGCAGATCGCGCGCCTGATCGCGCATGCGGCGCAGCGATTCCAGGTTCAGGTCGGTGCGATCGTCCTGCTCCGAGAGGACCGCGCTCGCGTCACGCTGGTGTCCGGTCCAGAACATCAACACCGACTGGAACAGCTCCCGCAACCGCACGCCCGGGATGCGCAGGTGCTCGACGGTGACCCCGCCGTCCGGCTTGAACGACAGCAGGTTGAGCCCGCCGTACGCCGCGGCGTACTGGTCCTGCTTGCCGATCCGCGCGCCCAGCACGTCGATCTCGATGTGGCAGGCCTCCTCCGCCAACTGACCCGCCGAGGCGCGCTCACCCTTGTAGGAGTGGAGCGCGTTGAGCAGACCGACGGCGAAGGCGCTCGAGCCGCCAAGCCCGGTCGACGCCGGCACGTCGCCGACGGTCGAGATGTAGACCGGGGGATCGACGCCCACGAACCGCAGGCACTCGCGGGCGATGTTGTTGTCCAGCTCGTCGACTCGCTCGACCTGTTCGCTGCGGGAGTAGTTGACGCGGATCGGTTCGAAGAACAGCTCGCTGTGACGCTTCACCGTCACGTACACGTAGCGGTCGATCGTGGTCGACAGCACGGCGCCGCCCTCCCGCCGGTAGAAGGCCGGCAGGTCGGTGCCGCCGCCCACCAGAGACACCCGCAACGGCGTGCGGGTCACGATCAGCCTTGATCGGTCCACGTTTGCGTCGGTTCCAGCCGTCTCAGCCGTGCCGGAGCGCCCAGTCGTAGGGGATCCGGTCGGTGAACGGATCGAGCCGCTCCATCTCGTCGGGGTCGTGCGGCTCGGTGGCGGCGTTCGCCATGATCACCTGTTTGTCACCGTACGCCTTGTAGCCGTTGGCGATCCCCGGCGGAATCTGCACCAGGACGTAGTTGTCCTCGCCGAAGAAGACCACCTGGAGTTCGCCCTGGGTCGGCGAGTCCTCGCGCAAGTCGTACATCACGAGCTTGGCGCTGCCGCTGACCACGGCGTTGTTCACGGTCATCGACCGGTGAACGTGCCAGGCCTTGATCGTCCCCGGCCAGGCGGTCGAGAAGTAGATCTCGCCGAAGCCGAGGAAGTGCTCGTCCGTCGCCTTCAGCATGTGCATGATCTTGCCCCGCTCGTCGACGATCTGACGAAGCGGAACCACCTTGACGCCGTGAATCATCCCTTCCCCTCCGGTTGTCTCTCCCCATCGCCGGCGCCGGCATCCCAGCGCAGCGAGCCGTCCAGCCGCCCCGAGTCGAGCAGGCCATTCAACCAGCGCAGGCGGACGAAGCGCGGGTCGCCGTAGAGCGCCCCATCGAGGCCGATGCGGCGGTAGTCCTCGATCAACTGTCTCGCGCCGGTCGCCGCTTCCCAACGGAACTCGAAGTCCGGGAAGGCGCGGGCGAACTTCTCGAACGACGCGCGGTAGGTGCGCCGGTCGGCGCCGGATTCGCCGCGGACCTCGAGTTCGCAGCCGGGCACGAGGTCGGCCGCGAGCTCGGCCAGCTCGATCACGCGGTGATTCAGGTGGTCGGCGCCGGTGTTGAAGGCCTCGTTGTGAACCACCGACAGCGGCGCCTCGAGCACCCGGCAGAAGGCCGCCGCCACGTCCTGCACGTGGACCACCGGCCGCCACGGCTTGCCGTCGCCGTACACGACGACCCGCTTGTTGGCGAAGGCGGCGCCGGTCAGGTCGTTGAGGACCGTGTCGAAGCGCATCCGCGGCGACAGCCCGTAGACGGTGCCGTTGCGCAGGAAGGTGGGCGAGAAACCGTCGCTCGCCAGCTCGCGGATCGCCAGTTCGCTCTCGACCTTGGAACGCGCGTACAGGGTGCGCGGGTCGAGAGGCGAGGTCTCGTCGACCGTCTCCACGCTCGACTGGCCGTACATGATGCAGGACGACGAGAACAGGAAGCGGCGCACATCGGCCTCGCGCGCCAGCTCCGCCAGGCGCACCGACGAGCGGTGGTTGATCTCCTCCGTCCAGGTCTCGTCCAGGTTGCCGATCGGGTCGTTGGAGAGCGCCGCGAGATGGATCACGGCGTAGAAAGCGCGCAGGTCCGCCGGCGCCAGATCCCGGATGTCCTTGTCGATCGACGGAATCGGCACAGGATCGGCCGTGATCGTGCAGTCGTCGAAGTAGCCGGTATCGAGCCCCACGACGTCGTAGCCGCGCTCGACGAGAAGCGGCGCCATGACCGAGCCGAGGTAGCCGCGGTGACCGGTCACCAGGACCGGGCGACGGACGAAGGCCGTGCTCATCCCGCCACCGCCGTTCTGCCCGTCGCTGCCGCGTCCCCTGAATCTCGGAGGCCCAGCAGCCGCTCCGCGTGCGCGAGCAACGGTTCGCTCTCGGTGACCAGTCCGAACGGGCAGCCCGCCGCGGCGGCCGCCTGCCCGTCGCGCTCGTCGTCGCCGAGGAACGTCGTCCTGGTGAGATCGAGGTGATGGTCGCGCTGGGCCTGGAAGAGCATCCCCGGCGCCGGCTTGCGGCAGGCGCAACCCTCGTCCCACCCGTGCGGGCAGTAGTAGATGCGGTCGATCCGGCCGCCCGCGGCCTCGGCCTCGCCGCACAGGCGTCGATGAACCGCCGCCAGGTCGTCCTCCGTCATCCGGCCGCGGGCGACCCCGGGCTGATTCGACACCACGAGCACCCGCCATCCGGCCCGGTTGAAGGCGGCGAGCGCCTCGCGGGCGCCCGGCAACCAGCGGAAGTCCGCCGGCCCGCAAACGTACTCCGCCCGCGGCGGGCGCACGTTGAGCACCCCGTCGCGGTCGAGGATGATCGTCGGCGAGCGGGCGAAGAAGGCCTCGGTCAGCGGCAGGCGTTCGTGACCGCCGACGCTGTAGTAGCGATGCTCGCTCCAGTAGGCGTGGAGTTCGCCGCGCGCCGTCAGGGCCGGGTAGACCGCCTCCTCGAACAGCTCCTGGTGGTCGGGCAGGAGCGGCAGCACCGCCGCCTTGTCCAGGATCGCGTAGCTGATCTCGACTCCGCTGAGTCCCGGCGTCGTCCGTCCCCGGTCGAAGACCGTAACGAAGCCGTCACCACCCACGATCACGCTGTCCCGCGTGTAGCCGTCCGCGTTCGCGTAGACGGTGATCTGCGCCGGCGCGCCCGACTCCACGTACGACCGCCACATGCGATCGAACTGCATCGGCCAGTAGTTGTCGCAGTACAGGAGCAGGAACCGGTCGTCGAGCTGCGCGGCCGCGTCCTTCACCCGAAACGCGGTCAGGTCGTCCGCGTCCGTCACCCGGTAACTCATCTCGACCCCGTAGTCCGAGCCGTCGCCGAAGTGATCGATCATCGCGTCGGCCATGTAGCCGAGCAGCAGCAGGACGCGCTCGAAGCCCTGGTCGCGGAGCATCTCGATGACGTAGCCGAGGAACGGCTTGCCATGGAACGGGATCAGGGCCTTGGGCAGCGTGTCCGTCAGCGGCGCCAGACGGGTGCCCCGCCCGCCGGCCAGAATCACGGCCTGGGTAGGTCGAGAGTGCATCGTTGGATCTACGGTGAACTGCTTGACGGTGCGGTTCTTCTTCGTAGGCGGGGCGAAGGAGGTCCTGTCTTTGCCGCCCGAGGCGCAAAGCTGTAGCAGCGCGCCGCGAGACTACCAACCACGCCGGGAGGCCGAGCCCGGCGGCCCCTGCTGGTAGTTTCCGGACCCCACCATGAGACGTTGCCACTTGCGAGCGCCGGCTCTCCTCTCCCTCGCGACGCTGGCCCTCGGATGCAGCACCGAGCCCGAGATCGAACCGCCGCGGCGGGTGTTCCTGATCACCGTCGACACCCTGCGCGCCGATCACCTCGGTTGGCACGGCTACCCGCGCGACACCAGTCCTCGCCTCGATGAATGGGTCGAGCGGGGCGTCGTCTTCGACCGCGCGATCGTCCAGTGGCCGAAGACAGGGCCGTCGTTCGCCTCGATGTTCACGAGCCTCTATCCGCACACGACGGGGCTGGTACACGACGCGGCGCAGACGATTCCGCGTTCCGTTCTCGCCCTGCCGAGGTGGTTCCAGGGTCTCGGCTACAAGACAGTGGCTGTGATCTCGAATCCGGTTCTGAAGAGGGAGCTGGGATGGGACCGCGGCTTCGACCGGTACGAGCAGACCTGGGTCGACGACGCCACCCTGGAAACGATCGAGTCAACAGTGGAATTCCGGCACCACATCCGGGCCGACCGCGTCAACGAACTGGCGGAACCTCTGCTCGCCTCGTTCGCCGACGAAGAGCGCCTGTTCGTCTGGCTGCACTACACGGACCCCCATGCTCCGTACCTGCTCCAGCCAGGAACGAAGAACCCCTTCCTGGGCGACGAGCACTACGCCGGCGACGAGGTCGTAGACCTTACCGGCGCGGAGGGCAGGGCGATCGGCGAGCGCCGGGATCTGAAGTACTACGTGGCACAGTACGACGCGAACGTCCGGGTCACCGATCGGGCAATCGGCGACATCCTGGACTACATCGCGGAGCTGGGAATGGAAGCCGGCAGCCTGTTCGTGCTCACCTCGGACCACGGCGAGGAACTCGCCGAGCACGGCGTTCCGTTCGAGCACGGCCCGGTGCCCTACAACAGCAGCGTCCATGTACCCCTGGCCATCGTGGGGGAACCCTGGGCCGAGGCAGGCAGGCGCGTCGAGCGGCCGGTCGAGCTGATCTGCCTCTTCCCGACCCTGATCGACCTGCTCGGGGAACCGATGCCCGAAGTCCTGGAGGGCCGCAGTTGGACACCGCTGCTCAGCGGCGCCCACCAGGCCGACTCAGATCCTGCGCCCGTGGCGTTTGCCGACGCCGGCGCCTACCAGCGCCATCTCCGAAGCATCCAGGACGACGAATGGCACCTGGTGCTTCGGCCGCCCAACCAGGAGGGCGAGAAGATCGTCATGGAGCTCTACCACCTGCCGTCCGACCCGCTGCAGCTCAACGACGTTGCCGGGGAGTTTCCGGACGTGAAGCGCAGGCTGGCTCGCCGCCTGAGGAACTGGATCCGCGAAGCGCCGCCGAGCATCACCCCTCAAGCCGACGCCGCGCGCAAGGCGCTGGAGGCGATGGGCTACCTTTGACCGGGACGCCATTCGCCACCGAGCGGGTCAGCGTCGTCATCCCCTGCCTGAACGCCGCGACGACCCTGTGCGCGCAGCTCGAGGCGCTATGCAGGCAGACGTGGCCGGGCGAGATCGAGGTGCTCGTCGCGGACAACGGGTCGACCGACGGCTCCCGGGAACTCGCGGAGTCCTACCGCGACCGCCTGCCCGGCCTGCGGACGCTGCGGGCCACGGACCGGAGGGGACCGGCCCACGCCAAGAACGTCGCGGCCGCGTCGGCGACCGGCGATGTCCTCCTGTTCTGCGACGCCGACGACGAGGTCGATCCAGCCTGGACCTGTGGCCTCGTCCGGGCACTCGAGAACCACGAAGCAGCCGCGAGCCGGCACGAGATCGAACGACTGAACGGAGAACAGGCGCGCCGCCTGCATGGCGACCCGGCGCAGCAGTACGGCCTGTCCAAGTACACGAACCCGCCCTTCCTCGATCACGCCGGGGGCTGCGGCCTCGGCGTCCGGCGCGAGGTCTTCGAAGCTCTCGGGGGCTTCGACGAGAGCTACGAGGTACTCGAAGACACCGATCTCTGCTGGCGACTGCAGCTAGCCGGTCACCGCCTCGTCTTCGCGCCCGACGCGGTCGTCCATGTGCGCTACCCGGCGACGCTTGCCGGCGCCTTCCGCCAAGCGGCCCGCTACGGGCGGTACAACGTCTACATCTACACCCGGTACCGGTCGCTCGGCATGCCGCGGCTGCCCGCGTTGCCGGGCCTGCTGCGGCTCGGATCGCTCATCCTGCGCAGCCCGCAACTCCTGTCCAGGTCGGCTCGCGGCCGGTGGATCTGGCTCGCCGGCTGGCGGCTGGGGCGGCTCCTGGGCTGCCTGCGCTACGGTACGCCTGCGTTCTAGCCAACCGCCCGTGGAACCGAACCCGCACCAAGACCCGGCAGTCCCGGTACTCGGAGCGAAGCAGCGGCTGCTTCACTCGACGGTCAGCGCCTACGGCTCGATGCTTGTGCGGCTGCTCCTCGCGTTCGCGGCGCGGGCCACCCTGGCCCGGCTGATCCTTCCGGACGTCCACGGCCTCTTCGACCTCGCGTTCCAGCTCGTGGTCATGGCCTCCGCCGTCCGCGACCTCGGCCTGACGCACCACCTGATGCGCGATCCGCGGGAGTCCTACGGCACCGTGCTGGCCTGGAGCGTCGGCGTCGGCGCCGCGATGTCCCTGGTGCTGATCGCTCTTGCGGACATCTTCTCCTACCTGAATCCGGACCTGCCGAATGTGCTCCGGGCACTGGCCGTGTGGATCGTCATCGACGCCGTGATCATGGTCTACCGCACCTTCTTCGAGCGGCGGCTCCGCATCCGCGAGATCGCCGGCTTCGAGGTCCTGCGCAGCCTGCTGTACGGCGGTCTGGCGGTTGTCCTGGCCTTCATGGGCGCCGGTGTATGGGCCTTTGTCGGCGGCGAGCTTCTTGCCTCGGCTGTCTTCGCCTTCCTGCTGCTAAGGCGAGCGCGACGACAGGTTCCGCTGACCGTCGAATGGCAGAGACTTGCCGGTCTACTTCGAGCCAGCCGCTACCTGTTCGTGGTCTGGGCCGCGTTCCAGGTGTTCCACCGGATCGACATCTACATCGTCGAGATCTTCTCGACCACGACCGTCGTCGGCTACTACGGTCAGGCCTACTACTTCGCCTTCCTGGTCGCCCTGACCGTGACCCCACGGCCGTTGCTGCCGGCCCTGGTCGAATTCCGCGAGGACGCGGCGGAGTTCGCGGAAACGCTGCGGCTCGGCACTCTCGTGTTCCTCTCCGGAATCGTCCTTTCGGCCTACTTCCTGTTCTTCAACGCCGACAAGGCGGTCGAAGTCGTTCTCGGCCCGGAATGGGCGGGAACCACGCCTCTGCTGCGGGTTCTCTGCCTGGTGCCCCTGGTCGATGTCTTCACGACGACCGGCGGCGAGGCGCTGAAGGTCCAGAACCGCGACCGTCTGTGGCTGACCACCGTGGTGCTGAACATGCTGGCCATCGTCGGCTTCGGCTTTCTGTTCACCTACAACTGGGGCCCCATCGGCATGGCCTGGGCGAACTTCCTTCGCCTCGGCAGCCTGTTGATGTTCCTCAAGGTGCTGGGCATCTTCGCCGGCCGCCGGCGCCGGCTGGTCTTCAGCCTCGCCCAGGTCTACCTGCTGCCGCTGCCCTTCTTCCTGGCCGCGGCGGCGCTGCTGCCGGCCGCGAGCTGGAGCCGGTTGCTCGCCAGCGTGGCGGCGGCGGCGCTCGGCGGCGGCGTCCTGGCGCTCCGCTTCCTGCCGGACTACCGGCGGTTCTTCCGCCGAGGTCAGGCGGCGCCGGCGGGCAAGACCGGCAATCCGGACGCCGGGACGGCTTCGTGACCGACCGCCGGGCGCTGCGGCTCCTCGGCGCCTCCGTCGCCGCGCTGCCGCTGCTGACGTTGCTGTTCCTGCCGATCCGCACAATCGACGACGCCTTCATCACCTTCCGCTACGCCCGCAACCTGGCTTCGGGCGGCGGCCTCGTCTTCAACCTCGGCGAGCGGGTCGAGGGGGCGACCAGCCTGTCGTGGACGCTCCTGCTCGCGGCAGCGGAGACGCTTCGCCTGCCGATCGAGGGGGCCGCGCTCGTGCTCGGCGTGTCCTTCGCGGTGCTGGCGCTGCGTGAGGCGTACCTGCTTGGTCGCCGCCTCGGCGCCTCACCCGCCGCGTGTCTGGCGGCGGTCGCCCTGGTGGCGGTGCATGGTCGTTTCTGGCTCGTCGCCGCCAACGGTCTCGAGGGCGGTCTGTTCGCGTTCCTGGTCGTCCTCGTGGTGCGCAAGACCATTGAGGAGGCCGACGCCAGACTGCTCGGCGCCCTGCTGGGCCTGCTGTTCCTCACCCGACCGGAGAGTCTGACCATCCTGCCGCTCGTGCTGCTGTACGTTGCGCTCGACGCCCTTGGGAACCCGGATGGCGCATTCCGCGCACGATTCCGTGCGCCCGCCAGGGAGAGTCTCCGTCCTGGGAACGCGGGCGTCTCGCCCGCATCCGGCGCCCTGCGGCGGGCCGTCTTGATTGCCACAGCCGCGCTCGCCATCATCGTCGCCGTCACGATCTGGCGACTCAGCTACTACGGCGCCCTGCTGCCGAACTCGGTGGCCGCCAAGTCGGTGCTCTCCGCGGGGACGGAGGCGGTACTGGCGAATCTCCTCGCGGGCCTCTCCTACACCGTCCGCTTCGAGATCGCGCAGGCGCCGCTGATCCTCGGCGCCGCGATCGCCCTCGTCCTCAAGCCGTCAAACCGGGCCTTGTGGCTATCCCTGCTCGTCGTGGCGACCGAGATACCGGCCGCACTCGTCAACGGCGGCGACTGGATGCCCCACTACCGGCTGCTCATGGTCTTCGTACCCGTGCTTGCGGCGCCCCTCTCCCTCTGCCTGTCGGAAACGTTCGAGCACTGGGAGCATCCGGGCCGCGAGCGACGGCGCGCAGCCTGGGTACTCGCCGCACTGACCGTCTGTGCCGCCTTCATGCTCAGCCGCAGTCCCTGGCAGTCCTCACCCGGCCCGCGGTTCGAGTTTCACCCGATCGCGAACTGCTACCAGGTCATGGCCGAGCGCCTCGACCCCTACCTGGAGGCAGACGACATCGCGGCTTCCGAAGCGATCGGACTCTTCGGCTGGGTGCTCCAGGACACGACCATCCACGATCCGCTCGGCCTGGTGAACGCGCACCACGCGCGCCACGGCGAGTACCACGGCCAGTGGGGCAAGACGGACTACACCCACCTCTACGCGGCCCGGCCGGCGGTCCTGGTCCTCCACGAAGGTTCGGTGGTCACGCCCGAGAAGATCGACCGCGGAACGAACGGCGCCTTCAGCCGCGACTACTCGGCGTGGTTCGTCAGTCATCCACCGGCCTGTGCGCCGTACCGGCTGATCGTCTACATGGACAACCGCCACCTGGAGCGGCTGCGCCCGGCGCTCGACGGTCTGGTCGTCGAACCGCTGGGAGAGGAGGAGCGAACCAGCCCGGTCGGCCGGGGCTAGCAGCGTGCGCGCAGTGACTCCGGCAGGCCAGAGACGAAACCGACCGGCGGTCTCGGCTGCGGAAGCTGCCGGCCCCGCGGAAACGGCAGACCGTTCCCGCCGGACCTTGGAAAACCGGCAGACCGGTTTCCAACAGCTACCGCAGCCCCGACGACTACTGGCTCTCGAGTCGGTCCCAAGTGGCCAACAGAATCCACCCGTGAAAGGTACAGGTGCGCCGGCCTCCGGTCGTTCTGCCGCGCTAGCAGCACTAACCCGCTTGACGAGGCTTGTGGTCTATTGCGAGTTTACTGGGTTTTCTCTCTGAACATAAACCGCCTAATCTCGGTATAGAGTCTGTCGTCATGGATCGTCTCGACAACCCGTTCGCTCCGGGCGCCGGCACACAGCCTCCGGAGCTCGCCGGGCGGGATGACATCCTCGACGCACTTGAGTTCGCAGCGTTGAAGTGCCAGCGTGGTGGCCCTACGCGGTGCATCGCGCTCCTCGGGCTTCGAGGCGTAGGAAAGACGGTCGTGCTTGGTCGAGTGCGCGACGAAGTCGAAGAGCGGGGTCTGCTCTCCGCGATGATCGAGGCGTCCGAGGAACGGTCGCTGCCATCGCTCTTGGCGCCCGAGCTTCGTCAGGTGCTCCTCCGGTTGTCCGGTACAGAGCGGCATCGCGCAGCAGCACACCGCGCGATGAGAGCCCTAGCCGGTTTCGTCTCCGCCCTGAAGGTCCGTTACGAGGATCTGGAGTTCGGCCTGGATGTGACTCCTGAGTTGGGGTTGGCTGACAGCGGGGACCTGGAGTTCGACTTGACGGCACTCCTTGAGGCGGTCGGGGATGCGGCGCGTCACGCTGAAACGGCGTTGATCCTGATCGTGGACGAGTTGCAGTACGCCCGGAAACGCGAGTTGGGGGCTCTGGTTGCAGCGTTTCACCGGGCTGCCCAAAGGGGCTGGCCGATCATGTTGGCCGGCGCCGGCCTGCCGCAGCTTCGGGGCCGGCTCGGGAAGGCCCGGTCCTACGCCGAGAGGCTCTTTGAGTTCAAGGAGCTGGGCGCCCTCGATGCAGAGGCGGCCCGAGCCGCGGTCCGGCAACCGCTGAGGAAACACTCCGTCGACATAGAGGGCAAGGCCCTGGAGAACATCGTCGCTCGGACCCAGGGCTACCCGTACTTCTTGCAGGAGTGGGGGCAACATGCGTGGAACGTCGCGCCTCGTTCTCCGATCCGGCTTGGAGATGTCCGCGTCGCGGAGGCGCATGTGACCGCGTCACTTGACCAGGGCTTCTTCCGGGTGCGCTACGACCGCTTGACACCGGCCGAGAAGCGGTACATGCGAGCGATGGCGGCTCTTGGGCCGGGACCTCACCGTTCGGGCGAGATCGCCTCGGTACTGGACCGGAAAGTCACCTCCCTCGGTCCCATGCGGTCGAATCTGATCAGCAAGGGAATGATCTGGAGCCCCAGCCACGGAGACACGGCCTTCACGGTGCCGTCCTTCGACAAGTTCATGAAACGAATGATGCCCGGTGACGACTGGTAGTCCGCACTCAGCCGGCCGGCAGCCGGCGGCGCAACCAGATCGAGCCGAAGTGGGTGTCGTAGTCCTCGACGTCGACCGGCCGGTAGCCCGGAATCGTCCGCTCCAGGAAGGCTTCGTCCGCGTGGCGGATCATCGGCGCGGAGAGCACGACCTCGAACTCGCGGTTGAAGCTCAGGAAGGCCTGCAGGACCATCGCCTCCGTCCGGTAGAGCGGCCACTTGGCGCGGAAGATGTACTGCTCTGCCGGATACGGCGTGTTGTACGGAAAGTGGATGTCGTGGACGTGGACCACCACGCCGGGCCTCAGTCGCGGCAGCACCTCTAGAAACAGGAACGCGACGTCACCGCCGAGCTTGAGCACGTGGGTCGAGTCGATGAACAGCACATCACCCGCGTCGAGTTCGGCGAAGAGCTCGAGATCCGTCGCCTCAACCTTGGAAACCACCGCCTTGACGGCCGGCTCCTCCAAGTCCCGCAAGCGGCCGGTCGGAAACGGGTCGATGCAGGTCATCTCGCACGGACTGCCCTCACGTCCGTTGGCCGCCGCTGCCAGCCACGCGTAGTAGGTCGACAGACCCGAGCCGATCTCGATGTAGCGGGAAGGCCGCAGATCGCGCACCATGAGATACGTGGTCAGCGCGTCGATCACCGGGAAACCGGGTCCGTAACCCAGTGCCCTGATCTCACTGTGCGGCGGCAACGCCTCGAACTCGCCGCCATGCACCTCGATCAACGCGGAGAGCAGCGCCTTCATCGCCTCCAGGTCGTAGCGGACGCCGACGAGTTCGGTCGGTCGATCCCAGAGTTCGCGGGTCTCCCGGACCTCCGAAAACACCGGTAACGGCGAGTAGAAATCGGCGGTCCGGGCGACGTTCCATCCCAGCCGGCGCAGAACGGCAAACACACCCGCGTGAAGCCGCCGGTACATCGATTTCGCGAAGCGGAGCATTCGAAGGCCGACGATAGCCCGTTCAGAGGTCACGCGTGCCGCAGGAGCCCTCGTTCGCCCAAACGCGCCACTTAGAGTGCGCCCTCGGCCCACCTGACGACGACTTCAGCCAGTGCGAGCGCTTACCCTGTAGTCATCCTCGGAAACCGGCCGGTGCTCATGGGGATACCTGCCGACAATGGCGTACTTCGTCAGTCGGCCGGCTTCGCGTACGCCATCCGGGATGATCTCCCCGTCGTCTTCAAGCAACAACATCAGGCGGTCGAGATCGTGTACGAACGGGAAGTCCAGTTCGCGCCGGATCATGAGGGCCTTGACGGCCTTCTCCGCCGCCTGCTGCGCGTCGTAGCACATGTCTTCCAGGTAGACGTCGGGGATGCGCTCGCTAGCCCGGCGCAAGTTGCTCCTCGCGCGGTTCAACCATTCCCGCGGGTCGTCCGGCGGGTAGCGCTCAGGAGGCTTCATAGATGACCTTGCCCTCCGCCAACGCGGGTTTGTAGACCAGAGCGTGGCAATCCCTGTAGCGCTCCAGCGAGCTTGGGGACACGACGATCGCATCCACGGCGGCGCCGATGCCGTACAGGTTTCCATAGATCCATCCCATGGCGTCGAGCGGGTCCACTCCATCCTTGACCACGAGGAGGTCCACATCGCTGTGGCGGGTCATCTCGTCCCGCGCCGCTGAGCCAAACAGGATGATCCTCTCAGGCTGAACGGCCTCCACGACCCGCCGGACGATCTCGTCGAGCACGTCCGGGTCCAAGCGGCCGCTCGGCCGCGGCGCGGCTTCCTGGTTCGCAGCGCGCCTCACACCCACATGTTAGCGCCTCGCAGCCGACGCAACGCGCCACGACAAACGCAAACCGACGACGATCGTCAACAAGTACCGACGTACCTATGTTCCCCGGACGGCGCCAAGGATCGGCGCAGTCAATCCTCGACGACTATCTTCGACCCAACCTGAGACCGACGACGATCGTGCGTCCCGGCGTGACGAAGCCGGGGACCTCGAAGTAGTCCTGGTCGAGAAGGTTCTCGATGCGCGCGAAGGGCTTGAGCATGGGCCAGCCGTAGCTCAGGTGGAGGTCGACCTTGGTGTAGTCGTCCATGACGGCGCCGTTCGAGTCGATGCGGTCGGAGACGAAGGCCGCCGTGAAGGCCGCCGCGAACCGGTCCGTCGGCTGCAACTGCGCGACCGCGGTGGTGCGGCTCTTCGGACGTCGCGCCAGGGGATTACCGGTCGCCTTGTCCTCCGTCCGGTTGTAGGTGTGCGAGAACTCGACGCTGTAGTCGATGTCCGGTCGGTAGCGCAGCGTCAGCTCCGCGCCGCTCGAGCTCGCCCGGGCCACGTTGCCGAACGTGAAGCTCGTCAGATCGAACTCGATCAACTGGTCGAAGTCGATGTCGAACCAGGTCAGGTCGACAGTCACGCCCGAATCGCCGATCCGCTGCTCCACGCCGATGTCGACGCCTTCCGTGGTCTCCGGCAGCAGGTTCGGATCGCCGGAGAACGGGAAGTAGAGCTCGTTGAAGTTCGGGGCCCGAAACGCAGTGCCGTAACTGCCGTGTACGCGGCCGCGGCCGTCGCTCCAACCGCCCGACAGGGTGGCGCGATGACTCGTCTCGGACCCGAAGGTCGAGTGCTCATCGCCCCGTACCGCGGCGGTTACGTGGACGTTGTCCGTGATCGACCACTGGTCCTGCACGAACCACGAGTCGAGGTCGGCCTCCTCGTCGAAAGCGCCGACGCTCAGCCCCCTCCGGTGCTCGCTCGAGTACCCGACGTTCAACACATTGTTCGCGGCCAGCGCGATGTCCGACTGCAGGTCGATCTGCCGGATATCCGAACGGATCTCGTAGTTGTTCCAGATCGTGTCCGGGTCCGTGCCGAGCAGCGTGCCCTCGGTCCGGCCGACGCGCACCGTCTGGCGCCAGAACGAGGTGAAGTCCTTCTCGACCACCAGGGCCACCGTGTCCTCGTCCTGCGCCGCCATCGCGTTCAGGTCCTCGGCGCCGAAGCCGTCCACCGCGGTATCGCCCCGGTAGGAGCGGACACGCAGGTCGATCCGGCCGTCGTCGAGGAAGGCGGCGCCGAGACGGGTGCTGTAGGTCCGGTTCTCGAACGGATCGTCTTCGACCGCGCCGCCCTCGATCGCGCGGTGGGACACTCCGTCGGTGCGAAGACTCGTCCCCGAGACGCTGTAGTCCCAGCGATCCGTCGCGCCCAAGAGACCCAGTTCGAATCGACGGTGGTTGTGGGTGCCCGCTTCCCCCGTCGCGTTCAGCCGCCAACCGGGTGTGCCACGGCCGGTCGTGATGCTGATCACTCCGGTCATCGCCTCCGAACCGTAGGTCGCCTGTGGACCCCTCAGCACCTCGATCCGCTCGATGTTGGCGGCCAGCAGGTTGGCGAAGTCGACGGCGCCGCCGGCGACCGAGTTGACCCGCACGCCGTCGACCAGGATCAGGGCCTGCGCGCCCGAACCGCCGCGCAGGCGGACGGTGGCGATCTTGCCGGGGCCTCCAGCGTGGGTCACCTCGGCGCCCGGCACGGTGCGGAGCAGGTCGAGCACCGCCACCGGGTTCCGCCGTTCGATCTCTTCGGCCGCGATCACCGTGACCGCGCTGCCGACCTCGGACGCCGGCGCCTCGTAGCGGTTCGCGCTGACGACGATCTCCTCCGCAAGGGTCGGCGTCTCGTCTTCGGCTTCGGCTTCGTCGGCCTGATGGCCGGCTACCGCTGCCGGCGCCAGCAGGATCGTTGCTGCGACGGCATGGATCCACCGCCGGTTCCGGCGGCGCACGCCGCCGCCAATGCGAGCGGACTCGCTGCATCTCTTGCCGTTCATTTCGGGCCTTCCTCCCCCCTCGGGATTCCTGCTCCTGCAGCGGCCCTTCCGGGGCCGGCGAAGCGTTGTTGCCTCGGCAGACAGCCAGGTCTCCTGACTCACCTTCGTCCTACTGGCCGGCCCTTCCCATCCCTGTTCGGGACAGTGGTCAACGCCGGTTTTCGTCTTGGATCACAGTCGCGGGGCGGTGGGAGATTCGCACTCCCTTCCCTTGAACTGCCTGCGTTCTGATGTGTGCTCAGACTCTTGCCGCGATGTTCCCTTTCACGCGATGTTTCCTGTCACGCGATGTTTCCTCTTCACGATTGAAGAATCAGGTGGCGAGCAGGCATCGTAGCAGCGTGATCCTCGTGGTCGAACCCGGACTGTGGCGGCGTCATGCGGCCTACAATGAGTTCCATGCGAGACGCCACGGATTCCGGCGCCACCCAGCCCGGCGAGCAACTGTCGCTGCTCGCGGATCGGCCGGAGTCTCCGGTTCGCATCCACGCCTCGAACCGCCTCGAGACCCTCGCGGCAAGGCTTGCCGACCTCATGGAGAGGAAGCCCGTCGAGCCGCTCGAACCGGAACGAATCGTCGTACCGGACCCCCTGATGGGCCAGTGGCTACGACTTGAGCTGGCGTCCCATCTCGGCGTCGCCGCCCACCTGCGAATCGAGCAGCCGGCCGAGTTCGCCTGGGCCGCGATGCGCGAGCAGGTGGACGGGCTCACCGGTGAATCGGTCTACGGACCGCCGCATCTGCGCTGGAGGATCTTCGACCATCTGAAGAACTGGAGCGGGGACGACGAGATCGCCCACTACCTGGAGGACGGCGACGCGCGCAAGCGTTTCGAGCTCGCTGACCGGCTCGCCGCCGCCTACGACCGCTGCCGCGTGTATCGCCCGGACAGCATTCGCGCATGGCAGCAAGGCGGAGCGCAGGACTGGCATGCGCGGCTGTGGGCAGACCTCGCGGCGGGCGAGACGGCGCCGCGGCACTGGGTCGACGCCATCGACCGCTATCGCAACGCCCTGGCCGGACGGACGGCGACGGTTCCGCGCAAGAGGGTGAGCTTCTTCCACGTCGCCTCGATGTCCCCCACCTACGTCGACATGCTGGCGCTGGCCGCCGGCGTGATGGATGTCCACCTGTACTTGCTCAGCCCCTCGCGCCGGTTCTGGGACACGCAGCCCAGGCGCGACGAGCGCGGCTACTACCAGGAGCACGACGATCTGCTCAGCGCCTGGGGCCGACCGGCCCGCGACCTGCAGGTGCTGCTGGAGGAAGAGCTGGACGCCACCGCGGTGGTGGACCTTCCAGCCGCCGAAGACTCGCCGCGCGCCGCCACCTGCCTGGCCGCTCTGCAGCGCGACATCCTTGGTGTGCGCGCCGACGGCGAACCACTCGAACGCGAACCGGAACGCCCGGACGACTCGATCCAGGTCCACGTCTGCCATTCCCCCACGCGCGAAATCGAGGTCCTGCACGACCGGCTGCTCGGCATCTTCGACGACCACCCGGACATCCAGCCCTCGGACGTGCTCGTCGTCACGCCGGACCTCAACACCTACGCGCCCCTGATCGAGGCGGTGTTCGGATCGGCGGAGCAGATCGGCTTCAGCATCGGCAGACAGCGGCTGAAGGAAGGCGCCGCGCTGACCGCTTTCCTCGACCTCCTGGAACTGCCCGGGTCGCGCTACGCGGCCAGCGACGTGCTGGCGCCACTGCTCGCGTCGTCGGTCCGCGGTTGCTTTGGCATCGACGACGCCGACCTCGCAACGATTCGAGACGCGATCGCCCGGGCCAGGGTCCGCTGGGGCCTCGACGAGAACCACCGCACCGAACTCGGCGTGCCGGCTTCCGAGAACCACAACTGGCGCCGCGGGCTGAATCGCCTGGTCCTCGGGTACGCGATGCAGGAAGGCGATGTGCTGATCGACGGCATCACGCCCCGCGCGCTCGACGGACGGGGCTTCCGCACCGGCGCCAACGACTACGAACTGTTGGGTCGGTTTCAGGGCTACTGCGAACTCGCGTTCGCGCTGAACGGCTGGATCGAAGCCGAGTACACCTCGGCCGAGTGGACCAAGCGTCTCCGGGTTGAAGTTCTCGACGTGTTCTTCACCCGGGATCCGCGGCACGGAGTCGAGACCTTCCGGGAGGTCGACACCGTGGCCAGGCTCATCGACGACTTCGACGACCAGTGCACACGGGCGGGAGCTGCCCGACCGATTCCTTTTGCGGTGCTGCGGGACGTACTGAAGGGACTCGCCGAAGAGGCTGTTCGCTCGGCGCCGCGACTGGCCGACGGAGTCGCGGTCGCCGACCTCGCTTCCGGCCAGATCTTCCCGGTCAAGGTGATCTGCGCCGTTGGCATGAACGACGGCGCCTTCCCCCGCCGCCCGCCGCCCGCGGCTTTCGACTTCCAGGCCAACCTCTTCGACGGCGAAGCCCGCAGGCCCGGCGACCGCGACCGGCGCGACGAGGACCGCTCCGCCTTCCTCGAGACTCTCCTCGCGGCGCGGCAATGCCTCGTGTTGACGTACACCGGCCGGGATCTCCAGGAAGACAAGCCCATTCCGCCGTCCATCGTCGTCAGCGAACTGACGCAACGCCTCAAGCAGCGTTTCCCGGCAATCGGAACGGAAGACTGGGCCCAACGCCATCCGCTGCAACCGTTCAGCCCCCGCTACTTCGAGGACGAGGATCGGGACCGGTCCGCGCTGTTCAGCTACTCGCCGCCGATGGCCGCGGCCGCAACCACCATGAGAACGAGTCGCGAGGCCCCCGAACGCTTCAAGGGCGAGGTGGCGGCGAGCGACCACCAGGGCTCGACCGGTGAACTCGAGTTGGAGGACCTCGTCCGGTTCGCATTCAGCCCATCGAAGGACTTCGTGCGCAACCGGCTGGACCTGGTCCTCGACACCCGCGACGACGATGTCGAGGACGACGAACCCCTCGGCCTGAACGCGCTCGAGATCTGGCAACTGAAGAGCGACCTGGCGGGGTTCGGCGACCTGGACGAAGACCGGACGCTCGATCTGGCCGCGGCCCGCGGCCTGCTGCCGCCAAGGAACCTGGGGCGTGTTCAGCACCGCGAATCCGCCGCTCAGGTCAGGGGACTCCTCGAAGCCCTGAAGCCGTTCCAGGAGCACAGCACATCCCGGCGCCAGCAAGTGGATGTCCCGTTCGGGGAGACGCGCCTGGTCGGCGGGGTCGACTGGTTCCATGAAGCGAAGAACGAACTCCTGTGGTGGCGGATCGGCCGGATCCGGGCCAAGGATCAGATCGAAGTCTGGCTGCGGCTACTGGCGCTCATCTGCCACCGCGAACAAACAGCCACGGCTCACCTGTTCGGCGTCAAGACGGAAGTCGAGAAAGTCACACTCACCGGCCCCGACCCGGCGGATGCCCGACCGATGCTCGGCGACTGGATCGATCTCTGGCGGGACGGCCAGCGCAGGCCGCTGCCGTTCTTCGCCTCGACTTCCTGGGAGTGGGTCGCCAGGAAGGAGTCGAGCGACGCCGCCCGCAAGAAGTGGAATAGCGACTTCGGTGACGGGAATGACTCCTGCCACCACCTGGTCTTCGGCGCCGACCCCTGCAGCGACGAGTTCGAGGCCCTTGCCCGGCGCCTGCTCGAGCCGCTCAAGGATGCGCGTTCGTGACGGCCCAGGCCGGGGGCAACGATCCCCTCACCAGGTCGCTCGACGGCGATCTGATCATCGAAGCCAGCGCGGGCACGGGCAAGACCTACACCCTGACCACCCTGGTCGCCCGCCTGATCGTCGAGGCGGACCGGAGCATCGACGAGCTTCTGATCGTCACGTTCACGATCTCCGCCGCCGGCGAACTCCGGGAGCGGGTCTGGCGTACCTTGCAGGCGGCACGACGAGCTCTCGTCGAGCCCGGCGCCGTAGTCGACGGGCAGGCCCGCGAACTGGCTCAGCGCTGGCGGAGCATCGGCATTCAAGACGCCGACGCGGCAAGACGGCTGACCAGCGCCATCCGCGATTTCGACCGGTCCAACATCACGACCATCCATGGCTTCTGCCAGCGCGCGCTGTCCGAGTTCGCCCTCCATGCCGGCATCCCGTTCCGCTTCCAGGTCAGCGGCGATGACGCGCTGGCGGTCGCCGCGGCGACGCAGGACTTCTGGCGCCAGAACATGGCGCCCGCGGACATTCCGTTCCTCGAGTACGCAGAGGACCGGAACTTCGTTCTGAAGAAAGGACTCCCCTGGGGCGAGGACGCAACCACATGGGTCGTCCGGTGCCACGCCAAGCAAAGCGACATCCGCGGCGCCGCGGACCCGGAGGAGGTCCAGCGGGCGCAGCAATCAGGTCGCGATCCCTGGCGCCAGGCGTTCCAGGCAGCACGCGCGGCGTGGAACGACGACAGCCAGCGTCGGTTCTTCCACGAGGCGCTGGCCACATACAGGTGGAACAAGAACGAGAACGACGACCGGCTCAACGAGGTCACCGCCGCATTCCGCGCAAACGATCCGGCGCTGCTTCCCCGGAAACATGCCGGCTACTTCGGCCGCGAATCGCTGACCGGCAAACTGAGGAAGACAACGCCACGGCAGCAACTGCCGGCCATACCCCTCTACGACGCCTTCGACCGTCTGGGAGAGGCAGCAACGGAACTTCCGCAACTCTGGCTCGCCGGCCAGCGCAGCATGCTCCTGGAGAACGTCCGGGCTACTCTGCACCACGACACCTGGGCCGAACGCCGCCTGAGCTTCAACGCCCTGCTGACCGAGCTGCACCGCGCGCTCGATGGCGAACGCGGCGAGCGCCTCGCGGAGCGGATCCGCGCCCGATACCCGGTCGCCCTGATCGACGAGTTCCAGGATACGGATCGCCTGCAGGCCGACATCTTCGAGAAGATCTACCCCGGCGGCGGTGCGCCGAACGGCAGCCTGCTCGTCGTCGGCGACCCCAAACAGTCCATCTACCGCTTCCGCGGCGCCGATGTCTTCGCCTACTTCGACGCCAAGAAGCGCCTGTCCGGCACGAACCTCGAGTTGAAGCTCGAGAAGAACTACCGCTCGACGCCAGGACTCGTCCGTGCCGTGAACGCCCTGTTCGAAAGACCCCGGCCATTCGTCCTCCCAGATCCGGGGTTCCACTTCGAGGCGGCCGCCGCGGCCGACTCCAACCGCGGTGAACTCGTCGTACCCGACCAGGACCACGATGCCCGGCCCTTCGAGATCCAGTTGATTCGAAGGGCAGATGGCAAGAAGTGGATGAAGGGACAACTGAGACAGGCGACAGCCGAGCACACCGCCGGCGAGATCGCGCGCTTGCTGGCGCCGACGCGGAACGGAGGAGCTGCAGCGATCGTCTCGGAAGCTGACAGGGAACCCATCACCGACGGCGACATCGCCGTGCTCGTGCGCACGGGCGAGCAGGGCAGGGCCGTCGCCCAATCGCTGCTGGGCCACGGCATCGACAGCATCGAGATCGGATCGACAACGTCTTCGACTCCCACGAGGCTGCCGCTCTCTACCGGCTCCTGTACGCCCTGTGCACGGCCGAATCGGAGTACAACGCGACACCGCTCCTCCGCGGCGCGCTGGCGGCAGACTTGTTCGGCTTGAGTTTGCAGGACCTCGTCAGACTCCGGGACGAGGACGACTTCTGGACAGACTGGCGCGACCTGGCGCGCGGCTCGCGCGGCTGGGGCCAGGTCTGGAAGGAGCAGGGCATCGCGGCTCTGATCCGGCACATCCTCTTCGCCACGGACTCGAACTGCGCCGCGAACCTTCTGGGTTACCCCGACGGCCCGCGCCGTCTGACGAACTACCTCCACCTCGCCGACCTGCTCCACGAGGCGGAGACCCGGCGCCGGCCCTCGCGCCACGGTCTCGTCGACTGGTTCAGGCGGTCGCGAGCCGAGCCCAGCGGCGGCGACGAGACGTCCCAGCTTCGTCTGGAGAGTGACGAGAAGCTGGTCAAGATCGTGACCGTCCATCGGGCGAAGGGACTGGAGTTCCCGATTGTCTTCTGTCCCTTCACCTGGGACGGGCGCCAACCTAAACCTCCCCAGATGGCCGAGTACTTCGACTCGACGGAAGGGACGCCCGTACTCCATCTGCGCCCGTCGGACGAGAATCGCGACCGCCAGCGCCTCGAAGAACACGCGGACGAGTTGCGCCTTCTCTACGTCGCTCTGACCCGGGCGAAGTACCGCTGCGTGCTGGGTTGGGCGCAGGCGAGGGATGCCCAACACGCACCGCTGGCCTGGCTCCTGCATCCGAATGGGGGCGGCGACGATCAAAGCCCGATCGACGCGCTGAAGGAGAACGCCGAGCGGGTGGCGAAACTCGGCGCCGAGGAGTGGCGAGCTGATGTTCACCGCCTCGCCGGCAAGGCGCCGGACGCCATCGCGGTCCGTGAGATCGACCTCGCTCTGCCCGACGCCGGGGAACCGCTCAGCGACGCCGAGCCCGAAGCCGGCGACAACCCCCTCCAGGCCCGCCAACTCGACCGTCGACTCGCCTCCATCCGCCAGCGGACCAGCTACTCCGCGCTGTCCACCGGCGCCGGTTCCGCTCAGTCCGAGATCGAGCACGAAGAGACCGAGCAGCCCGACCACGATCCTGACCAACCGGACGCCTCGGACGAAGTCGCGACCGTCGAGCGGCCGAGCGGCCAGGACGAGTTGACCGTCTTCACCTTCCCCAGCGGCAATCGACCCGGCAAGTGCCTGCACGAGATCTTCGAGAGGCGGATGCAACCGGCCCACGATCTCGAATCGATCTGCCGGAACGCGCTGGCCAGGTACGGCATCGACTCGAAGTGGGCGCCGGTCGTCCGCACGCTCATCCAGGACACGCTCGACACGCCGCTCACACAACCCGGCGAGGCGGGTAGCGTCTTCCGCGTCGCCGACCTCGAGCGACCGATCCCCGAGTTGGAGTTCCACCTGCCGGTCCAGGGCCTCAGGCAGGCTGAGCTCGCCGAATGCCTGCGCGGGCACGGCTACGACCATGCGTTGCCCGACAATCGGAGCGCGATCAACGGTTTCCTTCACGGCTACATCGATGTCGTGGCCCAGAACAACGACCTCTGGTACGTCCTGGACTACAAGTCGAACTGGCTCGGACACGGCCGGGCCGCGTACTCGCCGGAAGGGCTGAAGGGAGCCATGCGCCACCACGGCTACCACCTCCAGTACCTCCTGTACCTCACGGCCCTGCACCGCCTGCTGCGGCTGCGCCTTCCCGACTACGACTACGACCGTCACATCGGCGGCGCGTTCTACCTCTTCGTGCGAGGCATGAGACCGAACATCCCCGGTAGCGGCGTGTTCCACAACCGTCCATCACGCGCCTGCATCGAGGCGATCAATGCCTGCTTCGGCGAAACGCCATGAGAAGCCACCGTCAGATCGAAGCGCTGACCAGCGCCTGCCTCGGGGACGGGCCATGAGCGATCCTGCGCGACTCGAGGCGCTGAACCGACACGGCGTCCTGGCAGACATCGACAGGTACTTCGCCCTCCTGATGACGGAGCTCGGCGCCGACGACGATGTCGCGCTGGCGGCCGCGACCGCCAGCGCGATGCACCGCGCCGGGCACACCTGCCTCGAACTCCGCAATGGCGGCAAGCGGATCGCCGACCTGGTGGAGCGACCGGACTCGGGCCCGAGCGCTCAGCTACCCGAAGAGCTGGCGGAAGCACGTCTGCCAAGCCGCGCGACATTGGAGAACTCGCTGACTGCAAGTCCGGTCGTCGCGACCGGTAACGCGACCGAAGACGTCCTGCCCCTGGTGCTTGACGGCGACCGCCTCTACCTGCACCGGTTGTTCGCCGCCGAAGGCCGGCTCGCGCAGCGAATGCTCGCCCTGGCCCGAAGCCACGATGCGGACGTGAACACGGAGCACGTGACGGGGCGTGTGTTCGCCGAAGACGAGGATCGAACGGGGGAAGCCACGGCCGCCATCCGGGCTGCCCTCGAGCGGCGGCTGTGCATCGTCACCGGCGGCCCCGGCACCGGCAAGACGACGCTCGCGGCCAAGCTGATCGCGGTTCTCGTCGCAGGCGGCGCCGTGGAGCCTCGTCGGATCGGACTGGCGGCGCCCACGGGGAAGGCTGCCTCGCGGCTCCAGGAATCCGTGCGCGGAAAGATGGACGAGAAGCCCTTGAACCAGGTGGGCCACCTGCGGGACTTCCCGGTCGAGGCGCGGACCATCCACCGCCTGCTCGCGGATCGGAGCAGGCCCTTGACGCGCCTCCAGGCCCTGGTCGTCGACGAATGCTCCATGGCCGACCTGTCGCTGATGGTCCGCCTTGTGACCGCCCTGCCGGAAGAGTGCCGGCTGATTCTGCTCGGAGACGCGAACCAGTTGTCCTCGGTGGAACCGGGTTCCGTGTTCAGCGACCTCTGCGAGGCCGGCAGCGACGGACCGCTCGCTCCATGCGTCACCACTCTCACGAAGAACTACCGCTTCAGGACCGATTCGGGGATCGGCCGCCTCGCCGCGGCCGTCGTTGCGGGCGATGCCGGCGGCGCCGTGCGCGTGCTCAAGGACCCGAGCGACGCCGAGACCGGACTGCAACCGCTCGACGACGAAACCGCGTTCGACGACTTTGCCCGCAAGAGCGCCGTGGAATGGTCCAAGCACATGGCGGCACTCGGAGCGCACCCCGAAGGAACTCCTCCGTTCCCGGCCCACCGGGTCCTGTGCAGCCACCGGCGCGGCCCGTTCGGAATCGCCCGTTTCAACCGGCTCGTCGAGCGCCGCCTTGCCGAGCTGGGACGTCGCAGCGCGGACGACGAGTTCTACGTCGGCCGCCCGATCATCGTCAGCCGCAACGACCGGCAGACCAATCTCCACAACGGCGACACTGGCGTAGTACTGCCCGGCGGAGAAGGCGAACGCACGGTCTGGTTCCCGGACCTCGACCGCGACGGCGAACGGTGCCTCGTCTCCCCGTCGCGCCTGCCCCAGCACGAGAGCTTCTTCGCCCTCACCGTCCACCGTGCCCAGGGATCGGAATACGACGAGGTCATCTTCATCCCCGGCGACGCCGCCTCCCGCGTCAACACGAAGGAACTCTTCTACACCGCGGTCACGAGGGCGCGGAAGAAGGTCACCGTGCTGGCGACAGCGCGCGTGGTCCGGGAGGCGGTGATGCGGACGACTTCCCGCGCCACCGGGCTACTCGACCGGCTCCGCTAGCGCCCCCACAAACGACGAAACCCCGTCCCGGCCGATCGGCCGCGGACGGGGTCACAGGTTCAACGAAGCGACTGGACGACCTACGAAGACAGGCGGTAGCGATTGCAGTAGGAGACGTGGCAGAGGTACGACCCGCCGCGGGTGACGCGCGCCTTTGACGACCCGCGCTACTCGCCGCCGGACACCGTTCCTTCGCTGCCCTCGCTGTCGGACCGTCTCTGCTGCTGGCGGAAACGGCGGAACAGCTTGCCCTGTTCCTCCTCGCTCAGCGAGTCCCAGTCGACTCCGAACTGCTCCTTGATCCGCTTCTTGAAGCTCTCGGCATTGAAGCGCTGCCCGCCGAGGAAGCCGCTGTTCTCCGGCTTGTAACCGGCCTCGGCGTCCGCGTAGGACACGAAGCCGAACATCATCTCGGACGTCGTCGGGCCGCCGTAGACGACCGTCTCGGTCGGATCGGGGTTCGCCGGGTTGTCGGCCGAGTTGTCCCAGGCCATCGTCAGTTCGATCTCGGTACCGGCCGGGATCCGCTTGCCGCCGGCCGCGTACTTGTAGTGCGTCTGCCAGTTGAAGTCGTAGCGCGGCACGTCCAGCAGCACCTCTTCGGCGCCGTCCGGATACTTCGCCACGTAGCGGGCCGCCTTGCCGCGCAGGTGCATGTGCGGCGTGTAGCCGAGCAGGAGCGAGTCGCGGTCGAACTTCGCACTCGTCGTGGCGACGTAGTTCGAATCGCCCGGCGGAATCTGGAAGTCGAACTTGCCCATCGCGTTGCTCAGCATCACGTACGTGGGCTCGTAGTCCGCCGGGTAGAAGCGCAGGGCAACCGAGGAGCGATCCCAGGCGCCGGTGCCCGGCCCCGGCTCCTTGTGGTAGTGCATCTGCCAACGGATCGTGGTGCCCGGCTTGACGAGCGTGCCGAAGCCGTCGTTGTGAACCGTGGGGTCGTTGCCCGGGGCGATGCCGCCGAAGGGGCGAGCGATGATGTGGTGCACGACCGGGCCGCCCGGACGGAACTCGACCGCCTTGATCCAGCGCGGTTCCGGCAACATCTCCTCCGTGATCACGGTCTCGAAGTTGATGTACTGATCCTGGACGTCATCTTTGACGAAGTAGTCCTCGCCCATGTCCATGACCAGGTCCGGCTCGCCGATCGTCCAGCCGTCGCTGGCTTCCCACACCTTGGCCGGCGCCGCGTCGGCCGCGTCGCCCATCGGCGCCCCACCCTTGGCCCAGGCGATCAGGGTGGCCTTCTGCTCTTCGGTCAGGGACCGCTCGTTCACGAACACACCGGCGTGCTGCGGGGCCGCATGCCACGGCGGCATCAGGCCGGCTTCGACCTGGCGAGCGATCGAGCGCGCCCAGGGCCGTACTTCCTGGTAGCTGGTGAACGCCATCGGCGCCACCATGCCGCCAAGGTTCGCGCCGTTCGGGCGGTGGCAGACCTGGCACTCCTGCTCCAGGATCGTCTGCACCGCACCGTAGTAGGTCGGTGTCGCTGTGGGAGCGTCGTTGTTGTTGTTCGCCGCCGCTACAGGTGCGGCCAGCGCGAGGATCAGCAGCAATCCGATCGCCTGCTTCATGGGTCGGGTTCTCCTCGGATGGGGTTCTGTTGAGCGCTAACTGCAACACCGTACCACAAGCGATTCTTGAGCGCCCAGTCAAGGCGCCCGCTTCCGCCGCCGGAAACGGGCTTCCCGGTGCGTAGGCGCGCTACAGATCCAGCCGATCGCCAGTTGTGCAAGGATTGGTTAGCCCCATTTGAGCCCCCCAGTTCTGGGTGTGTTCCAGCGGACTACCCGGACCGGGCGCGAGCGAAACAGGAGCAGGGAGTCTCATGTCACATAGAGAACTGTCACCGACCCAGGGGCAGAGTGGGGCCCGAACCGGTCCGGCGCCGGTCTCCGACATTCCCGCCTGCTACGTCGACGGCTACGAAGCCGCGCGGGCAGTGGATCCCGAGATGGCGGAGCGCTACATCCGTTACACGACCCTGGGCGACCCTCAGGCCGACCGAGCGGTCGAACAGTTGGCGAATATCGTAGCGCCTCAGCACATCCACGCGACCATCGCGAAGACGGTCGACCGCTACTACGATCCGCCGAAGGACACGCCCGAAGCCCTTCGAGAACTCATCGCGTCCTCCGCCGTCCTACCGGACTGGTTCGACCCGAAGATCGCCCTCAAGGCAACCCGGGCATTCCTGCGCAACTCGGACATGGTCCTCGGGAGCCTCGTCGGGGGCGCCATCGTGGAGGGCTTCTCCACACTGATCAGCAAGTCGTTCCGCATCCGGAGCCGGATCATCCTGAACGGCGTCCGCCGGCTCAAGCAGAACACCCTGCAACTGACCGAGCAGTTCATGCCCGGCGGCCAGGAGCCCGGAGGCGACGCCTGGAGGCTGAGCCTCCGCATTCGCCTGGTTCATGCCCAGTCGAGGATGCTGCTCAGGGAATCGACCGAGTGGGACACGGCGACACACGGAACGCCGCTCAGCACAGCGCACATGCTGTTGGGGGCGGCCGCCTTCTCGGGGCGCCTCATGCACCACGTCGGGCGCTTGGGCGGCGACTTCACTGCGGAGGAACGGGAGGCCTACATCCACGTGTGGAGATATACGGCCCTGGTCATGGGCATACCCGAGTCGATCATGTTCCACGACCAGGCGTCGGCGCACCGGACCTTCAAGATCGGCGCGATATGCGAGCCGCCGCCGGACGACGATGCGATCATCATGGCGAACAGCATCATCAACAGCGCGCCGATCCTGCTGGGGTTCACCGAAACCCAGGAACGCCGCAAAATGGCGGCGTTCATCTACCAGGTATCCCGGGAACTGATCGGCGACGACCTGGCGGACGCCTTCCGGTTCCCCAAGTCGAGGGTTGTCAAGCGGGTGCCGCTGCTCTATCTCAGGAACAGAGCCGAGAGGATCGCACTGCAACTGTTCCCCTCTCTGGCAGCGAAGCGTTCGAGGAAGCGGTTCAACGCCCTGCTCGACGCTTCGGATCTGGGAGAAATCGAGCACTCCTACGCCCTGCCGACCACTCTCCACGATGAAGACTCGCACGACTGGTAGCTCAGCAGCGCAGCGAACACCGCTGCGAGTACTCCTAGCTCATGCCGGCCGCAGGCCGGCCTACATCCAGATCGGCGTGCATGGCGGCCACCAGTGTGGCCACTTCGGGCCGCGTCAGCTTCGACCCGGGACCCTGCTCTTCCACACGGTCAAGGGTCGCCCAAGCGAGACGCACCGGCAGGCCGGTGAAGCCGAGATAACCGCGCGGAGCGCCGGCGCTCTGCAAGAGATCCACGTACTCCCCGGCAATCAGGAGGTCCGCGCGAGCGAGATCGAAGGCCAGCCTCCGGTCGCGGGCGCTCGGAATGAAGGTTCTGCCCTCGTCCGCGTCGGCGGCGGAGTCCTTCAGGATGTTCACGAGCTGCAGCGCTTCGCCGAAGGTCGCCGCGCGGCGCCGGAGCGCTTCCGCGACCGGCGCCAGGGATGCGCCGAGCAGGAACAACTCGGTCAGCATCTCGCCGACGACGCCGGCGACGACGTAGCAGTAGTCGCGGAGATCGGGGATGCCGGCAAGTCGGAGTTCGCCGTCCCGGTCCGCACGCCTCACGATGTGGGCCATGCCGACGGTCGTGCGGCGCACGTGACGACCGACCACCGACCGAGCCGCGGGGTCGAGGGTTTCGTAGGCCGAAAGAACCTCACCTGTCGCCTCGAGCAGTTCCAGGTAACCCTCGTGATGCGAGGGAGGGTCCTTGAGCCAGGACTCGACCGCGGCCTCCACCACGCCGTCCACCGTCTCGCCCGAGTCCGTCAGCAGATCGGCGAAGCGGAACAGAGCCTCAACCCGTTGCTCCCGGCGCCAAACCGCCGCGTCCTCGAGAGTGTCGGCGATCCGAAGCAGCAGGTAGCCCAGCGTCACCTGCTGCCGGGTCCCACCCTCGAGTTGGGGAATCGAGAGAGCGAACGTCCTGCTCGTCTTGACCAGTAGATCTTCGAGATCAGCCATTGCCAGAACGCCCCAGTGTACCGATGCTCCAACGAGAGAGTCCCGAGACCCGCCAACCGCTTCACTGCTATCGTGACGTTTCTTCGGAGCATCGACAGCACCCGACTGCGCAAATGACCGCTACCAGGATCGCTTCCTTCCAGTTCCTCGCGGCCCTCACGCTCGCCTCCTGCTCGCTCGCCCCGCCGCCGGAGTTGCCACAGCCGGAAACGGAAATGCCGGACGACTTTGCTCGAAGTCCTGCCCCGGAGCCTTACCAGCCGCTCCAGTGGTGGAAGGCGTTCGGCGATCCGGCGCTCGACTGGGTGGTCGACTCGGTGCTCGAGTCCAATCTGGACATGGCGGTGGCGGTCGCACGTGTCGAGCAGGCCCGAGAGAGGGCAAGAATCGCGAAGGCTGCGGTCCTGCCAGTCGTCCAGGGCCGCGCGGGGATCAACGATCTGAGCACGCCGACCAACGCGGGGTTCGGCGCACAGATACAGGAGTTGGGCCTGGGAGACTTGGCGCCCGGCTTCTCGCTGCCAGAGCGGCTGGGGATCACGACCTACTCGCTCGGCGCGGACTTTTCCTACGAGATGGACTTCTGGGGCCGCGTCCGCAGCGACGCGCTCGCGGCCGGCGCGGAGTACCTCGCCTCGGAGTCGGACTACCAGGCGGCCCGCATCGGGATCCTGGCTGAGACGATCAGGACCTACTTCGAGATCGCGGACCTGAGGCAACAGATCGATCTCACCAGTGAAATGGTCGACGTTCTCCTGGAGCGCGAAAACGTGGCCTCCACCCGGTACGACCGCGGGCTGTCCGACTCGCTCGACCTTTACCGGGTGCGCCAGGACCTGCGGAACACGCAGGCCGACCTGCCGAAGCTCCAGAACCTCCTGGCGAGCGCCGAGGCCCGACTCGCCACGCTCCTGGGCGGCTACCGGACCGACTTGGACGCGATCCTGCCCGACACGCTCTCTCCTCCTCCGGATGCAGCGGGGCCCGTGCCAGTCGGAATCCCCACGGATCTCCTGTTTCAACGGCCGGACGTCAGGGCGGTCGGCCTGAGGCTGGAAGCTGCTCGGCACCAGATCAGCGCTCGCCGGGCGGAACTGCTCCCCACCCTCTCCTTTTCCGGTTCGATCGGGCTTCAGAGCGCACAGATCGACGGACTGTTCAAGGTGGATCAGTGGTTCACGAACCTGGCTTCGAACCTGCTCGCGCCGGTCTTTCAGGGCGGCCGGCTGCGCAGCAACGTCACATTGGCCGAGACCCGCTTTCAGGAGGTTGCCGCCGCGTACGCACAGACCGTAGTGACGGCCGTCAACGAAGTCGAGGCGGCCCTGGCCGTACTGCAGAACGAGGGTCAGAGACACTCGCTGCTCGCCTCGCGGCTTCAAGAGGCTGAGGCGACGGTGGGACTCCGGTCGCAAAGATACGAAGCGGGAATCGGCGGCTACGCCGACTTTCTGGACGCCGTGCGGACGCGGCTGAACGTGGAAGTGGCTCTCGCGGGCGCGGGCCGCGACGTGGCTCTAGCCCGACTCGCCGTCCACCGCGCCCTGGGCGGCGCCTGGACACCTTCAGAACCGATTGACACGCCACAGATCGCATCGGCCTCCGCCGAGCCAGACGAACCAACCGAATAGAGAGCAAGCACATGAGTCGACGAACTGGCTGGCTCATTGCCGGCGTCATCCTGATCGGGTCCGTTGCCCTGGCAGCCCTGATGGTCTCCCGTAGGCCCGAGCCGGAGCGCCGGCCGCAACCCTCGCAGGTTCCTTTCGCGATCACGGCGCCAGTCGCGGCCGGCGACGGCGCCATCCCGGTCTACGGGGCCGGGACCGTTCGACCTCGCGCGGAGATCGACATCGCCGCGGAGGTCAGCGGCAAGGTCGTCTGGGTGAATCCTGCCCTTCAGAGCGGCGGCCGCGTTCGCGAGGGGCAGGCGCTCTTGCGGATCGACGGTGCCGACTACCGCAGCCAGGTGGAACAGAGGCGCGCCGACGTAGCGCTCCAGAGGGTGGAACTCTTGAAGGTCAAGGAAGAGGCTCAGGTAGCGCGCACCCAGTACGAGCAGTTCAAGCAACGCCGAGCGGACGAAGGATCCGCTTCGGATGCCAGTCCCCTGGCTCTGTGGCAGCCCCAACTCGAAGCAGCCGAAGCCGTCCTGGCCAGAGACAGCGCCGCGCTCGCCGAAGCCGAACTGAACCTCTCACGCACGGAGGTCAAAGCCCCCTTCAGCGGAGTCGTGCGGACCGAGTCGGTCGACGTAGGACAGTTCGTAGCGGCTGGCCAGGGTGTTGGTCGGCTCTACGCATCCGACGCGGTTGAGGTCGTGGTCCCTCTCTCCGATACCGGTGCGGCCCTCCTCCCGGGCCTGTGGGACCTGAGGGCCGGCGACGCCAATCGGCGGATCGCGGCCCGCGTCACCGCCGAGTATGGCGACGGCAGGTACACGTGGGAGGGCTACGTGGATCGCGCCGAGGCCTTCCTGGACGAACAGACGCGGACGATCGAAGTGATCGTGCGCGTTCCGAGACCGTTCTCGGCCGGCGCCGCGGAGAAGGCCGGCGACGAGGATCCGGTGGCTGAGGCGGGAGGCGGTCCGCCCCTTCTGGTCGGCAAGTTCGTGGAAGTGGAACTTCAGGGCGTCGCTCCCGAGAAATACTTTATCGTGAGGCGGTCGGCGTTCAGGCCCGGCAGCGAGGTCTGGGCGGTGCGAGACGACACGGTGACGATCGTCCCCATCCGCGTCCTTCAGCGTCTTGACGACAACGTGTTCGTGATCGGCGAGCTCCAACCGCGTGAGGCGGTCGTCGTGGGCGGAATTCAGGTCGCTACCGAAGGCATGGCAGTGCGGACTGAGGCCGCCGGGAGCCAGTGAGCAGAGACGACGGTTCCGCGCGCGAGTTGCGCGGCCCCATCGCCTACATGGTCAGGAACGGCGTTGCCGCCAATCTCCTGATGTTCTTCATCGTGGCGGCGGGTCTCGTGTCGCTCACCGGTTTGGTGCAGGAAGCCTTCCCGGTCATCTCCTTCAACCGCATCGAAGTCTCGGTACCGTATCCCGGCGCTACGCCCGACGAGGTAGAGCAATCGATCGTCCTCAAGATCGAAGAGCAGATCTCGGCGCTTGACGGCGTGAAGGAGGTCACTTCGGTCGCGGCCGAGGGCGTGGCCTCAGTCATGGCGGCGCTCGAGACCGGGACGGACATTGGCCGGGCGCTGGACGACGTGAAGTCCGCGGTCGACCGAATCCAGACCTTCCCGGCCGGAGCCGAGCGCCCTGAAGTCAGGGAGATGACCAACCGCCAGAGCGTGATTCGCCTGATTCTGCATGGCAACGTCCCCGAGCGCACCCTCAAGGAGCTCGCGTACCGCACGGAAGTCGAGATCGCTGCGCTCCCTGCCGTCTCCTACGTGGAAACGAGCGGCGTAAGAGCCTACGAAATCTCGGTCGAGGTCCCTCTTCGTCGGCTCCGGGCCCTCGGACTGACGCTCGAGGACATTTCGCACGCGATTCGCAGCAGTTCTCTTGATCTGTCCGCCGGCCGCATCGAGACCAGCGAGGAGCAGGTACGTCTCCGGACCAAGGGCCAGAGGTACGGCCAGCAAGACTTCGAGGAGATCATCGTCCTCAGCCAGACCGACGGAACGGCAGTGCGGCTGGGCGACATCGCGAAGGTCCATGACGGCTTTCAGGCTGTTGACCTCATAACCCGCTACAAAGGACGGCCAGCGGCGTTCGTCGAGGTCTACCGATCCGGCGGCGAACAGGTTCTGAACGTCGCGCGGGCCGTGAAAGACCACGTTGAGCAGCGAATCGCCCCATCGCTCCCCGCCGGCGTAGGCGTCACGATCTGGAACAACGACGCAGACGCCTACCGGGACAGGCTCGGCCTCTTGCTCAAGAACGGTTCGCTCGGCCTGATGCTCGTCCTTCTCGCGCTGGCCCTGTTTCTTCAGGTCCGGCTCGCCCTATGGGTCGCCGCCGGAATCGCCATTTCCGCGCTCGGCGCCTCGTCGGGCATGCTTCTGCTCGGCGTCTCCGTCAACTTCGTTTCCCTGTTCGCCTTCATCCTCGCCATTGGCATCGTGGTCGACGACGCTATCGTTGTGGCCGAACAAATACACTCCGAACGTCAAAGCGGCACGCCAGGAGTCCTTGCAGCAATTCGCGGGACTCGCCGCATCAAGAGACCCCTGACCTTTGCAGTCCTCACGTCCGTGGCCGCCTTTTCCCCTCTCCTCTTCCTTCCCGGCGGCGTGGGAGAACTCATGAGCGCGGTTCCGATCATCCTGATCTCGATACTTGTCGTCTCGCTGATCGAATCGCTGCTGATTCTGCCGAACCACCTGTCCCACCTTCCCGGCCCCGGATGGAGTCCCTCAAACGCAGTGAGCCGCTTCGTCAATGCCGCTCAGGCGGGAGTCGACCGCGGGTTGAAGCGGTTCGTGGAAGGTCCGTTGGACGCAGGGCTCAGGCTGGCTACCGGACAACCGGCGCTGGTGCTCTGCGGGGCCGTCGGAGTGACCGTCGTGGTTGTAGCGCTATTGCCTGCGGGAATCGTCAAGACGACATTCACCGATGCAGTGGAAGGCGACATCGTAACGGCGAATCTTGAGATGCCGGAGGGCACGCCCGCCCACAAGACGGTCGAGGCGGCGGAGGAACTCGAGGCGGCTGGGCGCCGAGCCATCCGCCAACTCGCCCCCAGTCCGACCAGTGGAACGGAACCTCTGTTGGCTGGAGTGAACCTCACCGTGGGCGCGAGAGCGCGGCAGGAGGGCGGGGGCGTGGCCCCCGAGCCCAGCCTGAATCCGCAGGGACACATCGCCACAGTGGAATTCAAACTACTGGAAGCTCGCCGGAGGCACGTCAGTGCGGGAACGTTCCTACGGGAATGGCGAAAGGAAGCAGGCGATTTTCCTCACGCGCGCGGCCTCAGCTTCACCGCCGAGTTGATCAACGTGGGCCGTCCCGTTCACGTGGAGCTCGCTCACCCGGATCCGAGCCGGCTAGGCCCCGTCGGCGTCGCTGTGGTGGAGGGGCTGCGCGAACTGCCGGGCGTGTTCGACATTCAATCGGACCATGCCGCAGGTATGCGCGAGATCCAATTCGAACTGAGGCCCGAAGCGCGCTCCTTGGGTCTTACGCTCGACGAGTTGGCGCGGCAGGTTCGGTCGGCCTTCTTCGGCGACGAGGCCTTGAGAGTGCAACGTGGACGAGAGGACGTTCGGGTGTACGTACGCCTCCCCGCCGAGGAGCGGGATGCGATCGCGGATGTCGAACGCTATCTGATTCGCACCCCCGCCGGGGCGGAAACCCCGCTGAGCCGCGTCGCCCGGGTGGAAATGGGGGAATCGCCCTCCTTGATTCGCCGCAAGGACGGCGAGCGAATCGTCACCATCACAGCCGACGTGGACACGAGCGTGATCACGGGCAGCGAGGCGACCGCCGCCCTCGCTGCCGCTGTCCTGCCAGACCTCGCGAACGCCCATCCCAGCCTCACCTACGCATTCGGAGGCGAACAGCAGGAACAACTCGAGTCCTTTGGCGCACTCGGTCGCGGCTTCGTGCTTGCCATGCTGGTCATCTACGCTCTGCTGGCGATCTCCCTCCGCTCCTACACCAGACCCGTGATCGTCCTGGCGACCGTTCCCTTCGGTATCGTAGGCGCGATCCTCGGCCACCTGATCCTCGGCATCGACATGAGTCTCACGTCCATGATGGGCATTCTGGGGCTCAGCGGCGTCGTAGTCAACGACTCCCTGGTGATGCTCGACTTGATCGATCAGAAACTGAGGCAGGGCGCGCCTTCCAGAACCGCAATCATCGACGGCGCAAAGGGACGCTTTCGCCCGATCTTCCTCACTTCACTGACTACCTTCCTCGGGTTCACGCCCCTCATCCTGGAACGGGCGACGCAGGCGAAGTTCCTGGTCCCCTTTGCCGCCTCGATGGGATTCGGTATCGCTTTCGCAACGATCATCCTCATGATCGTCGTGCCGGCGCTGGCGGCGATCAACTTCCGTTCCGGCACGGCGAACCTCGGGGCCGCCGACCACCCTTCACTCGGTTCAACCGCAGCCTAGAGCCGCCATCCAGCGGAGCACCACCATGAGTCAATCAGTCGCAGAGGCGGAGAAGCACCCACCTGGTCCGAAAGGCCGTCGCCTGCGCAATGTACGCGAACGAACGTCCAACTTCGCCGAGTTTCTTTCTGGGCTCCACGAACAGTACGGGGAGATCGTCTCCTACAGCCTCCCGTTCAAGAATTGTTGCGTCCTGTTCGACCCGGACCTCATCCGCGAAGTGCTCGTCGTGCAGGAGCCCTTCTTCGCGCCGTTCCAACCGGGAGCAGGCGACAATGCGTTCTTCAAGTACGGTTTTCTGTCCTTCCATCACGGCGAAGAGCATCGCCGACGCCGCCCGCTCTTCGACACGGCGTTCACCGAAGACCGCATGCGCGACTACGCCTCGATCATCATCGAGAAGTCGCGCGAACTCCTCGACAGATGCGTTCCGGAACAAACCGTCGACATCAAGAGTGAAATGGAACGCTTCGTGTGGGATTCGTTGGTGAGCACGATTATCGGGCGCGATGTCCGGATCGACCGCAAGGTTGGCCTGGACATGTTGGCGGCCGGGAAAATGGCCACACTGCTGGATGTCCTCCCGTTCAACGACACGACCAAGAAGCTCTCTCCGCTTCAGCGGCGAGGGCAGCGCGCGGCCGCTGTCGTAGACAAGGCGATCTATGGCGCCATCCAACGGGCTCAAGACCCATCGTCCGAGGGCAGCGACATGATCACGCACTTCGTGCGGGCCGTCGACCAGGGGCTCGTCGACTGGACGTACGAGCACGAGCAAGCGTTGCGGGACGAGGCGATCGCGACTCTGGGTCTCTTTACGGACTCGCCGACCGCGGCGCTGACCTTCGGCGTACACCACATCGCCCGCAACGAGCAGGTCCGCGACTGTCTGGAGCGGGAATTCGACGATGTACTTGGGAACCGTTCACCGGATGTCGCCGACTTCTGCAAGCTCTCGTACACGCGGGCGGTGTTCAGCGAAACGCTCCGGCTCGACCCGCCGGCCTATGCAGGGCTGGCCAAGGAGGCACTGGAGGATCGTGTCGTCGGCGGCTACCTGATTAGGAAGGGAACGCTGGTGCACCCCGGCATCGGCGTGCTTCACCGAAAAGCCGACTACTGGGATCGTCCCGACGACTTCAGACCGGAACGTTGGTTGGAGGCGCCGGAGTCGGCCGGCCGGCGGTGTCCCGAGCATGCCTACGTGCCGTTCGGAAGTGGGCCTCACACTTGTCCAGGAGGAGGTTTCGCGGAGATGCTGTTCGTCTTCGGTCTGACAGCCGTCGTTCAGCGTCTGCGGCTTGATCCGATGTCGCGCCGGCCGCCAAGGAAGGAGAACATCGGCGTTGGCGTGCGCGGGTCGTACCGCGTCAGAGTGAGACCAAGGGATCGCGAGGGTGCGCCGGTAAACGCCGCCTGACGCTCTCGCCGAACCGGCAACTGCAAGCGTCCGACGATCCAGCCCGCAGAGGCGCGTTGAAAGGCGAGCCGCTACATCCCGCGGGCGGCTACTGCGCCGCCGGCGCCCTCGGGCGTTCTCGAACCACCAGCGGGAACGCGCCCTTCACGATGTACACCAGCTTCCCGTCCGCCTTGGGGGGTTTGCCCGGAACCGCCTCAAGCCGCCAGCGCTGCGCGATGCTGGCCAGCACGTAGACGCCCTGCATCGTAGCGAACTCTCCACCCAGACAGGATCGCGGGCCATGACTGAACATGAGAAACGTGTGTTCGGGGCAACCGGCCCGCGTTTCGCCGTCCAGCCAGCGCTGCGGCCGGAACTCCTCCGCCTCGGGCCAGTACTTCTCCTTCCGGTGGCAGACGCTGAAACAGGGCTGCACGATTGTCCCCTTCTTGATCAGGTAGTCGCCGAGAACGCAGTCCTCCGCCGCAACCCTGTCGAAGAAGTAGTTGGGCGGCGTCAGCCGGCCGGCCTCGCGGAACACGGCTCGTGCATAGGGGAGTCGCTCGTAATCCCCCGCCGTGATCGGCCGTTCCCCCAGCACGTCGTCGGCTTCCTGCTCCAGCCGATCTCGAACCTTCGGGTTCTGCGTGATGTAGTCGATGGCCCAAGCCAAGGAGGCCGCCATCGGATCGAAGTTCGCCAGCAGCAGGATGTAGATCTCGTTGCGAATCTCCTCATCGGTAAAGGGTGCGTCGACTCCCTCCTCGTCCCGGGCATGAACGAGGAGCGAGGTCAGGTCCGTTCCATCGTGCGATGAGTTGCGGGCCCGGCGGATCGTCTCAAAGATGATCTCGTCCAGGGCCTTGCAGGCTCTCTCGGCGCGAATGTTTCCAGGAAGAGGGAGTTTCCGCAGCAGCGACGTGAATGGGAGAAAGCCCAGCGCGATGTCCCATTTGAGCCCGCGCACGGCCTGGTCGCCCACGTCCTGGTCGCCTTGCCTGTCCCGACCGAAGAACGCGCCGAATGCGACACGTCTGGCGACGCGGTACGTTTCTTCGTTGGCATCGATGATCTGGCCGGCGCTCCATCTCTCCTGCAACATCAGTGCGTTCTCAACCATTATCCCGGCATAGACGTCAAGGTACTCCTTCGAGAACGCCGGCGCGACCAACTTGCGACGCCGCCGATGGTCGTCTCCCTCGCTCGTGAAGACGCCCGGCTGAGTGATGAACTTGTTGTTGACCTCGAAGATCTCGCTCTTCGGAAAGAAAGGGCGCTTGTCCACGAGCATTTCGCGGATGAGGTCCGCATCGAATACGGCGCAGCAGTTCATCGAGGGAAGCTGGTAGGAGACGACATCGCCGTACTCCCTGCTGAGCCCCTCCAGGAAGCCGGGGAAGTCCCGGAGCCGCTCCCGCATGTTGCTGAGCCGCCGGCCCTTAGGACCAGGTGGGCGCCGTTCGACCGATCGCTGCGCCGACGCTTCCTGCCCGGCGTTGGAGTGTGGTGTCGCCATGTGGAAGACCTCCCGGTCGCGCAACGAGACCGCATCATCCTAACAGAGCCGGACAGCGTTCTGTGTCCCCGCGCTGCTGATCTGTTACTCTTCGCGCCGTTACGGCACTGTGGCGAGACTCGGAAGGCTCTGCGGGCAAAGGCTCTCAGCGGCAGCCAAGTTTAGCGTTCACCACTGTCTCCGATAGCAGAGGCCCTACATTTGCCACGCGACACTGGAGTCTTTGGCGACCGGCCCAGAGTGCATCGCGAAGTAGGAGGCCAAGTGTGAACATTCCATCCTGTTACGTCGATGGGTACGAGGCCGCCCGCGCGGTGGACCCGGAGGTTGCGGAGACATTCATCCGCTACACCACCATCGGCGATCCCGTGGCCGATGCCGTGGTCTCCGAACTCGCTGAGACTGCCGCCCCCGGAGAAGTGCACAGGATCATCGCGATGACACTCGACCATCACGACGACCTGCCGCCGAACACGCCCGAGTCGCTGCGGAATCTGATCGCCGACGCGACGGTCGTCCCGGACTGGTTTGACCGGGACCTGGCGCTGAAGGGCACGAAGGCCTTCATCCGCAACTCGGACATGGTTCTGGGCGGCCTCGTGGCCGGCGCGATTGTCGAGGGCTTCTCCACGCTGGTCAGCAAGTCCTTTCGCATCAGGAGCCGCATCGTTCTGAACGGGGTTCGCCGGCTCAAACAGAACCTCCTGCAGTTGGTGGAGCAGTTCATGCCGGGCGGCTTGGAACCCGGCGGCGACGCCTGGAGACTGAGCCTTCGGATTCGCCTCGTACACGCCCAGGCCCGAATGCTGGTCAAGGACTCGCACGAGTGGGATTCGCCGACATACGGGCTGCCGCTAAGTTCGGCGCACATGCTGCTGGGCGCCGCCGCCTTCTCTGGGCGCCTGATGGTCCACGTCGCGCGTCTCGGCGGCAACTTCACTGACGAGGAACGTGAGGCTTACGTCCACGTCTGGAGATACACAGGGTTGATCATGGGAATCCCCGAGTCGATCATGTTCACCGACTACGCGTCGTCGATCCGGGCCTTCGAGATCGGCGCAATGTGCGAACCGCCCCCGGACGACGACGCGATCATCATGGCGAACAGCATCATCAACAGCGCGCCAATTCTGCTGGGCTTCGCCGACACCAGGGAACGCCGCTCCAAGGCGGCGTACATGTACCAGATTTCCCGGGACCTGATCGGCGACAAGATGGCCGACGAGTTCAGATTTCCCCCTGGGAGGAGACTCAGAGAAGTGCCGTTGCTGCGCCTGAAGAACCGCGCGGAGAGGGTGGCTTCGTTGTTCCTGCCCCGCTGGCGCGCACGCCATTCGATGGAAAAGTTCAGCAACATGCTGAACGTCTCGGACCTCGGCAAGTTCGAACTCTCCTACGCGCTGCCGACTTCGGTCTACGACGAAGACTCGCGCGAGTGGTAGTTGAAACGTAAGTCGGGGAGCGCCACGCCATGGCCTCCTTGCTCTATCCGCGGCGCGTCTACGCCGCCTCCGCCGCCAGCGCCTTCGCGTACGCGGGCCTCGCCAGACAGCGGTCCGCGTAGGCCTCCAGAACCGGCGACTCGGGGAGCATGCCGAACATGCGCAGAAACACCGCGCTGCTGCCGAGCATCACGTCAGCGGCCGAGAACTCGTCGCCCAGAATCCAGGGGCCGTCGCCCAGGCCGTCTTCCCAGGTCTTGATCGTCTGCGCGAAGCTGCCCCAGCCGAGACGGCCCGGATTGAACGCCTCTGCCTGCTTCTCCTCGGGCACCACGGTGCGAAGCCCCGACTCGAACATCGCCGGCTCGATCATGCCCGGCGAGTAGATCAACCACTGCACGAAGCGCGCGCGTAGCGGGTCGTCCAGCGTGGGCGCCAACCGGCCGGAGGCGTAGCGGTCGGCGACATAGAGGCAGATCGAGGCCGAATCCCACATCTTCACATCGCCGTCCTCAAGCGCGGGAACCTTGCCCATCGGGCTTGCGGCGAGGTGCTCCGGGCTGCGTTCCGGCTCCCTGATGTCGACGCGTACGAGTTCGTAGTCGACGCCCGCTTCCTCGAGCATCCAGACCACGCGGCTGGATCGGGTCTGAGGGAACCAGTAGAGCTTCATTCGTAGGCCTCCGAGTCCTGATGTTCCGTGCCGGCCGGCGCGCGGCCGATCTCCTTCATGCCGGTGTAGAAACCGCGCACGTCGAGTTCGATGGTGACCGGGGAGTCGTTGTCGTTGCGCCAGAACCAGCCGTGGTTGCCGGAGTAGCCGGCGGTCAAACCGCCCCGGCCGCCGGCGATGTCGAACTCCTCCGCGTAGCGAACCGGCTCGTCGTCGAGGTCGTTGAACGGATCGGCGTGGAAGTCCGAGTAGAGCGCGCCGCCGCCGGTCTGCCAGGAGTAGACGATGGTCATCCCCTCGATCATCTGCAGCTTGTACTCCATCTGCTCGTTGGCGCCGATCTCGATCGTGACCGTCTCGGCCCGCAGCTCCCGGCTGCCGCTCATCTGCGCGGAGAGGCCGGCTTCGGCCTCGGCCATCGGCTCCGTGCCGGCCGCGTCGTAGAGCCCGTCGAGCCCGAGCAGGCCGCCGATCCGGGTCGGGTCGACCCCGTACTCGGCCGGCAGGATGACGACCACGAACACCACCGCGGCGGCGGCGAGGGTGATCGCCAGCGTCTTCAGCAGCCTGGGAAGCGGGGGCGTTCCGAGATCGCCGCCTGGAGCGGAAGAGGAATCCGTCATGACAAGAAGTACCCCGTCAACTGGTAGGCCACGAGCAGGAAGCCGACCGTCATCAGCACCGCGTTGGCCGCATAGCCGTGAGACTGGAAGCGGCCGCTGGCCCGCCAAAGGTTGAAGCTAAGCAGGATGATGGCGAGGGCGGCGAACTGACCCAGCTCGACGCCGACGTTGAACGAAACGATGTTGCCGACGAGGCCGCTGCTCGAGATCGCGACCGGCTGAAGCTTCGTCGCCAGGCCGAAACCGTGGAACAGCCCGAACACCAGCACGGCTGCCCTCGTGTCGATCCGCACCCCGAGCGCCCGGAGCCCTCCCAGGTTCTCGAACGCCTTGTACGCCACCGACAGGCCGACCACGGCGTCGATGAGAAACGGGTTCGCGTGGATGCCGCCGAGCACACCGACCAGCAGGGTCACACTGTGGCCGATCGCGAACAGGGTGACGTAGAGGGCCACGTCGCGGAACCGATAGAGGAAGAAGATGACCCCCGCCAGAAACGCGAGATGGTCGTACCCGGTGACCATGTGCTTGGCCCCCAGGTACATGTACGGGCCGGCGGCGAGACCCTCGTTGTTGGTCAGGAAGATCTCGTCCTGATCGGCGACGCCGTGCGCCCACAGACCGGAAGCGAGGAACAGTGCCGTAGCGGCCAGTAGCGTGGCCCGGGTCATGGTCCGGCGAGGGGTCATGCGAGCCGCGGATCGTACCAGCCCAGCGGCCGCCCCGGGGCGAAGGCTCGACAGTTCAGAATCGCAGCCGCAAGGAGGCCCGGAACGCTCGCGGCGCCGCGGGGCTCAGAAAGCGCGGATTCTCGAAACCGTCCCCAAGCACCTCGTCCGGTTCGCCGAGCGCCCCGAAGGTCTCGTACTCCCGGTCCGTGACGTTCGACACCTCCAAATCCAGGTCCAATGAAGGCGTGAGCTCGATGCGGCTCCACAGGTCGCCGCGCCACGCCGAGCCGACCGGTTCGAGCAGGTTCGCCTCGTCGCCGCGCAGGTAGCGGCTGGAATCCCCCAGCACGCGCGCGCCGAGCAGCACGCGGGCACCGATGCGGACATCCGCGCCGGCCCGGAACTGCCGCCGCGGCACGCCCGGAATCAAGTCGCCCGGCTCGACTTCGATCTCGCCGTCCTCCGCCATCGGATGCGCCGGGCTCGACAGGGTCAGCCGATCCTGGAAGGTCACATCGAGCAGCGTGTACGAGGCATCCCAGTTCACCGCGCCGCTCCGACCGCGGATCCACAACTCCAGCCCCTGCCGCCGGGTCGCGTCGACGTTGCCGAAGTACCCGGCGCTGGTGCCTGCACCGCTGGAGACGAAGATGATGTCGTCGGCGGTGTCGCTGTGGAACAACGCGGCGCTCCAGCGCACCGATCCGCTCCTGCCCCGCAGGCCGATCTCGGCGCTGGTCGTCACCACCTGGTCGAGCGGCGGATCGGCGACGAAAGCGTTGGGCAACCGGCAGGGATCGTCCGGGTCGGCGCAGGTCAGCTCCACCGGCGTCGGCACCCGAGCCGACTGAGAGACGTTGCCGAACAGCAGGAGAGTCGAGCGTTCCCGCATGCTCGCCTCCCAGACGAAACCGGCCGAAGGCACGAGACGCGAGAAGGCGTGATCGCCGTCAAGCGCCGTCCCCAGACGGTCGTTCAGCTCGACGGAGCTGTCGTTGTAGCGGGCCTGCAGAGTCCAGGTCAACCGGTCGCTGGCGGTGGTCCAGTGCCGCATCGCCCACAGGCCGTAGTGCCCGGTCTCCGCGCGCAGCCCCACCTCGGAACCGGGCAGAAGCAGGCCGCTGCCGGCGGTGGTCCTGGTCGGGGTCAGTTCGGCGAGTTCGGCGTCGAAGGCGAAGTCCGCCCGGCCGCCGTCCCACGACGCGCCGGCCAACCAGCGGCCGGAGTCCGTCAGCCCCGCGAGCTGGATTGAGCCGCCACGGCCCTCCTGCTCGGTGCGACTCCTGTTGTTCACGGCATCGAATTCGTCGAGATCGCGGCCGTCCAAGCGGTCGTCGGCGTCCTCGTTGTAACCGTCGATCTCGTCGTCGTCGTCGGCCTCGAAGGCGTCTGCGTTGTAGGTGTCGACGTCGTTCGCCCGCAGGTAGACCGAAGCCTCGAGCTCCAGGTTCGGGCCGAACTGCCGCCCGATCCGCAGCCTCGGGAAGAACAGGTCGTTCCGGGTGCGGTCGGGATGGGTGAAGACCTCGCTGCGGTCGAGTTCCAGCAGCTCCACGGGCACAACACCGTTGCCGATCAACTCGTTGTCCGCAACGCCCAGCGTCAGCGAGAGATGGCCGCGCTCCCCCTGCTGCGAGAACTTCGCCAACGCCTGGCGCAGCGAACTGGGCGAGAAATCGCGCCAGCCATCCTCCTCGTAGGACCTCGCGGCCACGAACCAGCCGAGACCGTCCTCCGAGCCGAACACGCCGCCGGCACTCAACTCGCCCGCCCGGCGGCCGAACGATCCGCCCTCCAGGGTCAGGTTCAGCCGCTCCGAGTCGAAGCCGCTGCGCGTATTCAGGGCGATCGCTCCGCCAAGCGTGTTCAGACCGAACATCGGGTTCGCGCCGGGAAGCAGCTCGATCCGCTCCGCCGCGAACATCGGCACGAGATCCCAGGCCACGATGTCGCCGAAGACCTCGTTGACGCGCACACCATCCTCGTACAGCGACAGCCCCTGGTTGGCGCCCAGAAGGGGCGACGCGCCAAAGCCGCGGTAGAGCACATCGGCCTGGAGGGAACTGCCCTGAGCCGCCGACACGTGAACGCCCGGCAGTTCGGCTTCGAGCAGGACGCCGGCGCCACCGGCAACTCCTCGCTCCAGGGCTTCTGAAGTAACGCGATGGACCGTCCAGGGCACGCGATCCGACGACTCGCCCAGATGATCCAGCGGAGCAAGGCCGATGACCTCGATCTCCTCCGAGAAGGCCCCTTCGGCGTGCGAGTTCTCCTCCTCGTCGCGGGCATGGTCGTGTTCACCGTCGCGCAGTTGCTCCTGCGCGGACAAATGAGCGCTCCCCGCCCAACACAGGAAGCCGGCCAAACCCAAGGGCAGAAGCCGGCGCCGGGACCAGGATTCACTCATCTCGCCGGCAAGGCGCCACTTCTGAGGTTCGCCGTGTCCACAGACGGTCAACGCTAGCGCGGCAGCGACCCACAGACTCGCGGCTACACTTCAAACCATGATGGGGTCGGACTTGGCGCACGTGGCCAAGTGCACCGTATACATCACCGATACGGACGCGTTCAACGACATGAACGCGGCCTATGTCGCCGTGTTCGGCGACAGTCCGCCGGCTCGGGCCACAATCGAGTCGCCGACACTGGCACTGGGCGCCTCGGTCGAGATCGAGTGCATCGCGCAGCGGCGGCGTCCGGATCAGCGGCAGGCACGCGGGGAGCAGATGGAACGTTCTGGACGAAACCGCAGCCGCGACGCAAACACCGCGCCGAGTCCCGCCGGCGGCACGATCGAGGTGCCCGCGGGCGGCGAGGACGCCACGGCCGAAGAGACGATCTACTACGAGGTCACGGGCGTTGGCGAACCCCTGGTCCTCAGTCACGGCGCCGGCGGCAACCACGCGATCTGGTTCCAGCAGGTGGCCTTCCTTTCCCGCCGCTACAAGGTCATCACCTGGGATCAGCGCTCGTTCGGCAACTCGACAGATCACGCGGGACGCCACTACGTGGAGGCCTTCGCGGCCGATCTGCTCGCGCTGCTCGACCACCTGAAGATCGACAAGGCGCATGTGGCGGGTCAGTCGATGGGCGGCTGGACCACCGTGCGCTTCGCCCTGGACCACCCGGATCGTGTCCGATCGGTGATCCTCGCCGACACCACCGGCGGCATCGTCACCGACGAGGTTCGGGCGGGCTACGAACGAATCCTCCGCGGCGAAACGCGCGCCGAGGCCGAGCGGGCGCGTGCCGAAGGTCGTCTCGATGAGGATTCGCGCCGATCCCTGCTCTACGGCCAGATCAGCAGCCTGAACGGAGAGCGTCCGACGGACATCGGCGCCATGCTGTTCGACGTCGACTACGCGCCGCGCGCCGCGGAACTGGTGATGCCGGTGCTCATGATCGTCGGCGCCGAGGATCCCCTGTTCCGGCCGCGGTCGATCCGCACGATCGCCAACCTGCTGCCAAACGTCCGCGTCGTCGAGGTCCCCGGCGCCGGCCACTCGCCGTACTTCTACCAGCCGGAACAGTGGAACCGGGTCGTTCTGGAGTTCCTGCGCGAGCAGGACTGATCCGGATCAACGCCAGCGGCGGTGGCCCCACAGATACTGGTCCGGATCGCGGCGGATCGCCTCTTCGAGATGCGTGTTCAGCGTCAGCAGGATCGCCTCGACGTCGGCGCTCCGGTTCCCCGTCCGTTCCTGCTCGATCAGCGGTGACAGGGTCAACTCGAAGGTCATCGGCGCCGCGCGCCGGCAGGTCGCGAAGCACAGCGGCGCCCGGGTCACGAGGTGCAGCATCGCGGCGGTGGTGTGCGTCTTGGCCGGATGGCCGAAGAACGGGACGTCGACGCCCCGGCGCGCGTGCTGATCGACGAGCAACGCGAGAATCTCACCGTCGCCGAGGAGCCTGATGAACCGTCCCGGATCCGGGTCGTACTTGGGGATCATCCGGAACTCCCGCCGTGGCCGGCGACTGACCGCGAGCTCCTGCACCCGGGGATTGTTCATCGGCCGCGAGATGCCGGCGACCGGCTTGTAGCGCGACAGCCACTGGCCCGCGAGTTCCCAGTTGCCGAAGTGGCCGGAGACGACGATCAGACCGCGCTCCGGATCCTCGAGCACCGCCTGCACGTCGTCCGGTATCCGGACCCGAACGCGGTCCGGGTCGTCGAGCACCAGTGCCGACTTCAGCGACTCGACCAGCACCATCCCCATGTGCCGGGCCGCGGCGCGTCCTATTGCCCGCGCCTTCGCCGGGTCGCCCGCCACCCCGGTCCGCAGGATGTTCGAGGTCGCCACCCGGCGCCGCGGCCGGTCGGCAGTCCACCACAGAACGCCCAACCAACCGCCCCAGCGAGACGCGGCGGCCGGCGGCAGCAGATCGACGCCAAGAAGCGCCAGCCGAGCCGCCCAGTATTCGAGAAGGTGAAGCACCCGGGCCGCTGGAGAAACCGAGCGCCTTCGGCGGCGACCGCGGTCAGGCCCCGTTCTGTTGCAAAAGAGCGATGATCTCGCCGACCGTCCGGGTCTTCACGACCTGCTTCGGGTCGAGGGCGATCCCGAACTCCTCCTCGACGTCATAGAGCACATCGAGGATGGTCAAGGAGTCGAAGCCGAGCGACTCGATCGTCGTCACGGGGGCCACGGCGTCCCAGTCCCGCTCCTCGACCGCGCTGTCGCGCAGTACCTCCCGCAGCCGGTCGAGGATCTCCGCCATGCCTTTGCCGTCCATTGGGCGGGAAGGTTATCGCCGATCCACTGGATGCGGGCAGGATGCCCGGGTCCCATCCGCGTGAAGGCGCTACTCCCCCGGCCCCAGCACCAGCACGCCGTTGCTGCCACCGAAGCCGAAGCTGTTCTTCATCACCAGGGGCCGCTCAAGGGGCTCCGGCTCGCCACCCACAAGGCGCACGTTGCATTCGGGATCGGGGTTCTCGAGGTTCAGGTTCGGCGGCAACAGGCCGCGCTCGATACCGAGCAACGCCGCGATCGCTTCGATCGCACCGGACGCGCCCAGAGTGTGGCCGAAGTAGGACTTGTTCGCCGAGACCGCGACCCGGTCGGTCGCGCCGCCGAGCACGGCGCGGATCGACTCGCTCTCGCAGAGGTCGTTGGCCCGGGTGGCGGTGCCGTGCGCGTTCACCGAGCCGAGATCGGACGGCGCAACGCCAGCCGATTCGAGAGCCGCGCGCATCGCCACCGCCTGTCCCTCGGCGCTCGGGCTGGTCAGGTGGCTGGCGTCGGACGATTCGCCGTAGCCGACGATCTCACCGCGGATTCGCGCGCCGCGGCCGCGGGCACGCTCCCACGACTCGACGACCAGCATGCCGGCGCCCTCGCCGAACACGGTGCCGTCGCGGTCGGCGTCGAAGGGACGGCAGGCGCGGGCGGGATCCGGGTTCTCCGACATCACGCCCAGGTTGTTCCAGACCCCGAAGTAGAACGGGTCGAAGAAGCCGTCCGCGCCGCCGCTGAGCACGGTGTCCGCGTAGCCGTCGCGCACCATGCGGTAGGCCATGCCGATCGCATTCGTCGCCGACGTGCACGCGGAGACGACGACGTAGTTGATGCCGGTCAGCTTGAAGTGGATCGAGACGCCGGCCGAGATCGAGTTGTACATGCACCGCGGCACCGTCGACGGGCGCAGGCCCCGCACGCCGCGCTCGTGGAAGCGCTGCTGGCCGGTGGTGTGGCTCTCGGCCGAGCCGGCGCCGGTGCCCAGGATGACCGCCACCGGCTGCGGTTCGTACGGCGGCTCGCCGTCGATCAGGCCGGCCTCCTCGAGCGCGTCGGCAGCGGCGACCAGCCCGAGGTCGACGGCACGGTCCGTCGGCCGCCGACGCAGGCGTTTCAGGCCGGCGCGCACGGCGTCGCCGTCGACCTCCGCGCCGATGCCGACCTTGAGCGCCGACGTATCGAGCGACTGGAGCTTGCCCACGCCGCCGCGGCCAGCGACCAGGTTGTCCCAGAAGGACTCGACATCCGTGCCGACGGCGCAGGCGACGCCGAGTCCGGTGACGGCGACTCGGCGTGGGTCAGGCATGGCGGTGCTGTTTCGGTTCGATCATCGCCGGATGCGGGCGAGACGCCCGCGTTCCCAGGAACCTAGCCATACATGGACAACCCGCCGTTGACGTGGAGCACCTGCCCCGTCACGTAAGACGACTCCGAGGACAGCAGAAAGGTGACGACCGCGGCGACCTCGGCCGGCGTTCCCATCCGGCCGAGCGGCACGCGCAGTCGCTGCCGCTGGTCTTCGGTGAGGTCGACCGTCATGTCGGTCTCGATGAAGCCCGGCGACACCGCGTTGCAGCGGACCCCGAAACGGGCCGCCTCGAGGGCGAGACTGCGGGTAAGGCTGACCAGGCCCGCCTTGGACGCGGCGTAGTCGGCGCCCATCCACCCGCCCGGGCCGTGCGCCGCGAGAGACGCCATGTTCACGATGCTCCCGCGCTTCGCCTTGCGCATGACCCGGTAGGCAGCGCGCGCAGCGGCGAAGGCGGCTTCGAGGTTCAGGCGCTGGGTCGCCCGCCAGGAGTCGAGGTCGAGACCGCGGAACGCGACGGCGCGGCCGCCGCCGGCGTTGTTCACCAGGCCGTCGATGCGGCCGCAACGATCGACGACCTGCTCCACGAGCGCCGCCGCGTTCTCCGGTTGGTCGAGATCGGCGGCCAGCGGAAGGGCGCTGTCACTGCCGAGTTCGCGGCACACCGCCTCCACCTTCGCCAGCTCACGCCCGTGTACGGCCACCGTCGCGCCGAGTTCGACCGCAGCCTCGGCCGTCGCCCGGCCGATGCCGCGGGTCGAACCGGTCACCAGGACCACTTGGCCGGAGAGTGAGGCAGTCATCGTGCGAACCGGGCGCAATGGTAGCGCCGCGGAGAGATCGCGCGGTGCGGGTACGATTCCCCGCCGTGACCCGCGTACAGGTAGACGGACAGTCGATCGAGGCCCAGCCTGGCGACAGCCTGCTGGTCGCGATGCTGCGGGCCGGCCTGCACCCGACCGGAGGCGGTTGCCTCTGCCTGGGCGGCGACTGCCCGCATTGCCTGACCACGGTCGACGGCGCCGCCTACACCCGTAGCTGCCAGGTGCGGCCGGAGGCCGGGATGGTCGCGCGCCGGGCTCACGCCGGAGGCGAAGCGCCACCCCTGCTGCCCGAAGTGGACGCCGGGCAGAGCACGAACACGAAGCCGGCGCCCGCACACCACGTCCACTGCAACACCGTGGTCATCGGCCAGGGCGACTCGGGCCGCCAGGCCGCCGCGGACGCCCGTGCCGCGGGGCAGGACGTGATCACCCTCGATGCCCGGGCGGGACAGCACGTCACCGGCGTCTACCCGGGCCCTCTCGTCGTCGCACTCGACGACGCCGGGCGGGTGCTCCACGTTCATCCGAAGCGGGAGATCGTGGTTGCCACCGGCGCCGCGGAAGTCCAACCGATCGTTCCCGGCAGCGACCTCGAAGGCCTCATGACCGCCCGCGCTGCCACCGAACTCGCCGCGGCCGGCATCGACCTCGGTCTCATCGTCTCGCTGGGCGACGCGTTGCCCGACCTGCCGGCGAACGTCTATTGCCGCCACCTCCCGCGCGGCGACCGCGGTTGGAACCTCGTCCGTTTCGAGGGCCGGCGCCGCATCGAGGCGGTCGTCGTCCATCCCCATGACGACCAGGACGCGCCGGAGCGACGGGTCGAGTGCGACACCGCGATCCTCGACCTCGGACGCCAACCCCGTACCGCCCTGGCGCGGATGGCCTCCGACCTGCCGGTCAGGGTCGTCGGCCGCGCCGCGGAGGAGTCCGAACTGCCACCCTGCCCGCGCGAAGGGACCGTCTGTCCGTGCAACGGCGTCACCGTCGCCGATCTCGACAGCGTGTGGGACCGCGGCTTCCGCGAGATGGAACTGCTCAAGCGCGCCACCCTCGCCGGCACCGGCGCCTGCCAGGGCGGCGTCTGCCTGCCCTACCTGCGGAGCTTCCTGCTCGAACGCGGCGGCCGGCGCCAGCCGGCATTCACCGCCCGGCCGCTCAACCGACAGTTGACCGTGCGGGAACTCGCCGCCGGCGCTCACAGCGCGGTCTCGGCCCGGTCGCCGCTTCACGAGGAGCACCTGCGCCTGGGCGCGCGCATGGAGCGGACCGGCGGCTGGTGGCGACCGTGGACGTACGGCGCCACGAGGGATGAAGCCGCGGAGGAGTACGCGGCCGTGCGCGACTCCGTTTCGCTCGGCGACGTCGGTTCGCTCGGCAAGATGGCGATCGCCGGGCCGGACGCCGAGGCCTTCCTGGAGCGGATCGTTCCGACCCGGGTCGCGTCGCTCCGCCCCGGCCGCTGCCGTTACGTGGTCATGCTGGACGAGCGCGGCTACCTGTTCGACGACGGCATGCTCAGCCGCGAAGCCGCCCGCGAGGAGGGCGACCGCTTCTTCCTGACCTCGACCTCCGGCGGCTCGGACTTCCTCGAACTCTGGCTGCGGGACTGGGCCGAGGCCTTCGGATTCGATGTCCGGATCCTGAATCAAACCGCCTTCCTGGCCGCGATCAACGTCACCGGACCCGCGGCCGCCAGGCTGTTGACCCGAGCCGGAGTCCGGGAACTGCCCGACTTCGGCCGCCACCGGCGCCTTCGCGTCGCCGGCATCGACTGCCGGGCAGTGCGGCTGAGCTTCACCGGCGAACTCTCCTACGAGCTCCACCACGCGGCGGCCGACGCGGTCGACCTGTGGCGGCGACTGCTCGCGGTCGGCAGCGAGCTGAGCGTCCGCCCTCACGGCTTGGAGACGCTGCTCCAACTGCGGCTCGATAAGGGCCACATCGTGATCGGCCAGGACACCGACTACGACTCGACGCCGCGCCGCCTCGGCTGCGAGTGGGCGGTCGACCTCGACAAAGGGGACTTCGTCGGCCGTCAGGCGATTCTCAGAACGAACAAGCAGCCGCCGGATCGCAGACTGGTCGTACTGTGGATGGATGAGCCGCCCATCCAGGAGCAGCGCTCCGGCTCGGCCGAGGGGTCGGCCATCTACGACGGTGACCGCTATGCCGGCTACGTGACGTCGCACGCCCCGGGACCTGCCGGCGACCGTCTCCAGGCAGGCCGGGGCACTCCCCTCCTGGGCTGGCTCTACGTCGACGAGAACGGCAACCTGCCCAGAGAGGTCACGATCGGTGGCCGGCCCGTCCGGAGGCTCGACGGTCCGGCCTACGACCCGGAGGGAACACGGGCGCGCGTCCCCGTCGACCTGGCGAGCGAGACGCCTCAAGGGATCCCCGACTTCGAACCGACGCGGTCCCCGGCGACCGACCTCGCCAGCGGCGTGTCACCCGGCCCGCCGCGCCTGCGACCGCTCGAGGCGACGCGGATCGCGGCGGCGCCCGCCGCCCTCGACGACCTTCTCGAACGCCCGCCCTGGCTTGCTGAGGCCCTCGCGTTCCGTCTCGCCCCCGACGAACTCCTGGTCACGGCACGACCAGACTTCGACGTCCCCGGCGACCCGCACGCGATCGTCGAACGCGAGACCGGCTTCTCGTACGTCTGGCTCGACCCCGCCGACGCGGACCGCTTCCTCGGCCGCGAGTGCGACTGGGAACGGCCGCGCGCCTGTCCTGCCCTCGCCCAGGGCACGGTCGCCGGCATCCCGGTCAAGCTGTGGTTCGAGACCGAGCGGACGTTGATCCTGGCGCCGGCGCCGTTCGCCGCCGCGTTCCAGCGCCGCCTGAGCCGGGCCCTCGGCCACGACAACGGAGGCGCGGCATGAACGAGTTCGTCGAGCGCCAGATGAAGCTGACGTGGCGCCCCCCGAAGTCGAGCTACGACGTCGTGATCGTCGGCGCCGGCGGCCACGGTCTGGCCACCGCCTACTACCTGGCGACGCGCCACGGCATCACGAACGTCGGCGTGTTCGAGCGCGGCTACATCGGCGGGGGCAACTCGGGCCGCAACACGACCATCATCCGCGCCAACTACGGCATCCCGGCCGCGGTCCGCTTCTACCAGCGCAGCGTCGACCTCTACCGCGGCCTGGAGGAGGAGACGGGGCGCGGGCTCATGCACCAGGCCAAGGGCCTGCTATGGATGGCGCACACCGAAGCGGCCGCGCGGGCCGAACGGATGCGTGCGAAGCTGAACACGGAGTTCGGGGCGGAGACGCACTATGTTGAGCCGCACCGGATCCTGGAGATCTGCCCGCAGCTCGACCTGTCGGGCGGCGGCCGCTGGCCCGTGCTCGGCGCCTCCTACCATCCGGCGGGCGCCACCGCCCGCCACGACCGGGTGGTCTGGGCGCTCGCCGAAGGCGCGATGGAGCGCGGCGCCCACGTCCACCAGAACACACCCGTCGAGGGCCTGCTCCTCGACGGCGAACGGGTCGCCGGCGTGCGAACCGCGGCCGGAGATGTCGCGGCCGGTGTCGTCGTCTCGGCCGTCGGCGGCCACGTCAGCCGGATCGCCGCCATGGCAAGCGTGCGGCTGCCGATCCACACCTACCGCCTGCAGGCGTTCGTGACCAACCACTACCAACAGCAGTTCCACCCCATCGTCGCCTCCTCGGAGCTGTTCTTCTACGCCTCGCAGACCGCCCGCGGCGAGATGATCCTGGGCGCCGAGATCGACCCACAGCCCAGCTTCTCCTACCGCTCCAGCCACGACTTCGTGCAGCAGGTGTCGCAGCGGGCGCTGTGCCTTCTTCCCTTCATGGCCGACCTGCGCGTGCTGCGGCAGTGGACCGGCGTCTGCGACATGAGCCCCGACTACTCGCCGATCCTGGGGCCCACCGGCGTCGACGGTTTCCTGATCACTACCGGCTGGGGCACCTGGGGCTTCAAGGCGATCCCGGCCGGCGGCGAGCAGATGGCGCAACTCATCGCGACCGGCGAGATGCCGGAGCTGATCGCACCCTTTGGCCTCGACCGCTTCGCACGCGACCGCACGATGGCCGACCGCGGGTCGGCCGGGACGCACTGACGATGAGCCTCCGCATCCCCTGCCCCAACTGCGGCGCCCGCTCGGTGCATGAGTTCGTCCACGGCGAGATCCGGCGGGCGCCGGAGCACCTGACCGACCCGGACGAGCGCGACCTCGACCTCGCGTTCATGCACGACAACCCCGAGGGCATCGTCGCCGAGCGCTGGTTCCACGCCCAGGGCTGCCGGCGCTGGTTCGAGATCCGGCGCGACACGACCACGGACCGGATCGTCGGACCGGACGCATCCTGACCGACGGGCCAGTTTGCGGCTAGAATCCCGGCACTGTTCACAACCAGAGACCGGCCGGGGAGACTCGGCCCAGAACTCGGGGACGCATGCCCATGGCCCGACGCCTTCTCATCCTCACGACCCTGCTCGCCGTGGCGGCCTCCAGCGCCGTGCTCGCGGCCGACGACATCCCCCGCCGGCAAGACGGCAAGCCCGATCTCTCCGGGACCTACGACATCGCCACCCTGACCCCGCTGATGCGGCCCGCGCAGTACGGCGACAAGCTGACCCTCACCGCAGAGGAAGCGAAAGCGATCGCCGAGCACTGGCGCAGCAACTTCGAGAAGGACTACCAGCCCAGCGATCCGAACCGGGAAGCACCGCCCAAGGGCGGCACCGGCATCTACGCCCCCGAGTTCACGGGCGCCGCCGGCAAGGTCGGCGGTTACAACGCCTTCTTCGTCGACATCGGCGACGGCACCTTCCAGATCGACGGCAAGTACCGCACCTCGATCATCACCGAGCCGGCGAACGGCCGGATGCCTGCGCTCACCGACGCCGCCAAGCAGCGGATGGCCGCAGGAGCGGCCTTCCGCCACGAGAACACCGGCACCGCCTGGTGGATCGACCGCGAGTCCGGCCCGTACGACGATCCCGAGCTGCGGCCGCACGCCGAGCGCTGCCTGCTCGGCTTCGGCTCCACTGCCGGACCGCCGGCCATGCCCGTCATGTACAACAACATGAAGCGGATCGTGCAGACCGACACTCACGTGATGATCCTGGTCGAGATGAACCACGACGCGCGGATCATCCGCATCGACTCCGAGCACGACGACAACGTCGAGAGCTGGCTCGGCGAGTCCGTGGGCCGCTGGGAAGGCGACACGCTGGTCGTGACGACGAAGAACTTCGGCGACGACTACAGCTTCACGCAGGGCTCGAAGGACATGGTGATCACCGAGCGCTTCAGCCGCATCGACAACGACACCCTGCTCTACAAGTTCACCGTCGACGACCCGAACACCTGGTCCGAGCCCTGGGGCGGCGAGTACCCCTGGCCCTCCAGCACCAACCAGGTCTACGAGTACGCCTGCCACGAAGGCAACTACGCCCTCGGCGGCATCCTCCGCGGCGCCCGCCTCCTCGAGGGAGAGGCCCTCGAAGGCGACTCAGCTTCCACCGGCGGCGGCGGCTCCGAGTAGGGCGTCGCCCCGCGTGTGGCCGCCGGCTGCTAGGGTCGGCCGCTCAACTCCCCGGAGGACAACCGATGCGCCGCATTCTCTTCGTTCTGTTGATCGCTATTCTTCTCTCCGTGACTGGCGTCGCGGCCGACAACCACGGACCGAAGGTCGCCGACCTGGCCTGGATGACGGGGACCTGGAGCGGCGGGATGGGTCAGGGCGGCTCCCTGGAGGAGAACTGGGCCGTGCCCAAGAACGGCTCGATGGCGGCGCTGGTGCGCGGCTTCTCGCCTGACGGGACGACGAACATGATCGAGTTGATCTCGATCGAGGAAGAGGACGACAGCCTCGTGCTACGTCTCAAGCAGTGGAATCCGGGCATGACGCCGCGCGCCGAGGGCTTCCAGGTCATGAAGCTCGTGGAGTCGAAGGACCGGATGGTCAAGTTCGAGAACATAGGCGAGGGCGGTCTGGCCAAGCTCGGCTACAGCCGGCCTGCCGACGACAAGTTCGTCATCTCGATCGAGCTGCCCAACGGCCAGGAGCTCGACATCCCGCTCGACGCGGTCAAGTAGCACCCGGCCCGGTGGCGATAAGCCGGCTGCTTCCGCTGGCGTCCGCGGCGCTCCTCGTCGCGGGCGTCGAGTTGTTTGCGGGCGCCGGAAGCGCCGGCGCCCAGCGGAAGCCCGCCAGCCCGGCGGGCTCGGCCGCGGCCCAGATCGGCGGCGTTTTCGATCCCCGCTCCGGCTACGTCAACGGCGGCTGGATCGAAGTCGAGTTCGGCCGGCCTCTGCGGCGCGGCCGGGACATCTTCGGACCGCCGGACTTCATCGCCTTCCTGAACGACGGCGCCCCGGTGTGGCGCGCGGGCGCGAACTACACGACCCGGTTGATCACGGAGTTACCGATCGTCATCGACGACACCCGGCTCGAGCCGGGCGAGTACACGATGTTCATCCAGCTCGGCCCGGAGCGGTGGATCCTGATCATCTCGACGTGGCCGGCCCAGGAGACGTACGACTACCAGGAACGGGAGGCGCTGTTCGGCGCCTACGGCTACACCCCGGGCAGGGACGTGCTGCGCACCGACATGACGCTTCAGCCGCTGCCGATCTCCTTCGAGCAGTTGTCGTGGCAGTTCCTCGACGTGACCCCGGAGGGAGGCCGTTTGGCACTCATCTGGGACCGGCAGATGGCGTCCGTGCCGTTCCAGGTGGCCGCGCCGGAAGCAGGAGAAGCAGATGAATGAGTCCGCAGCGACCGGCAACAGGATGCGGGGCCAGTGCCTGTGCGGCGCCGTGCAGTTCGAAGTCGACGTCCCGGAGCGGACCTACAGCGTCTGCCACTGCGGCATGTGCCGGCGCTGGTCCGGCGGGCCGCTGATGTCCGTCCACTGCCCGGAGCCCAATACCGAGTGGCGCAACGACGAGGGCCTGACCTGGTACCAGGGAACGCCCTGGGCCCAGCGCGGTTTCTGTGCCCGCTGCGGGTCGAGCCTGTTCTGGCGGCTGGCGGAGCAGCCGGAAGGGATGCTGATCGTCAGCGTGGACTGTCTGGAGGACGCGGAGGGGTTCACGCTCGACCGCCACATCTACAGCGACGCGATGCCCGACCGCTACGACTTCGCGGACGACCGGCCGCGGGTGACGGAGGCGGAGGTGATGAAGGAAGTGGGGCTGGGTTAGCGGACCCGACCTCACTGCCACGTTGCGACTGATCTAGCCGAGCAGGCGCTCTTCAAGCGCCTTGATTGCAGCTATCGCACTCGTGCCGAGGTCGTCATCGTCCCTGTACCCTCTCAGAAGGTTTCGGTCCTCGCTGATTCCATGGCACGCCAAGACATCCATGGCGAAAGGGAGATTCTGTCGGTCGTCGTAGCTTGGGCCACTCCCGAAGTAGCCGACCTGTCTCGACGGGTCGGCTAGGGCGGGGCGACAAACTTCAACGGCCTCGGCCGGAAAAGCACCTACGATCGATAGTTCCGGCGATGGCGCTCCGGCAAGCCCCTTCAACCCCTCAGCCAGTCCCCACCTCTGAAGTTCATGCTCGCAATGACGGACTACGTCGAGCGCAGCACCGCGGTCATGCTGGAGCAGGAGCTGTAGGTATGGCTCGCAAAAGCGCCGCCTCGCCATCTCGTCCAGATCATGGCGGTTGAGCCAATAGAGAACCGCCCCGCAAGCAGTCAGCGCCTCCGCCGAGTACCCGTCGGCCCCTGTTTGGTCAGGTAGAGGGCAACCGAGTCGACCGAGAACGACGTGAGCGACCGCGAAGACTGCGATCACATCCTGCGGCATGAAGTTGTCGGTCGCCGGCAAGTTTGTCCACAGCGAAAAGCAATCCCCGGTGCCAGGGTCGTCGTACGAGGCCAAGTCGAGGAGTAGCGGCAGCAGAAAGGCCATCGTGTCCGGAGCGCCCTTCGCCGCCATCATCAGCAGGGCCTTGCGGTCCTCCGCCGGAAGCCCGGAGATTGCCTCGTAGTACGCCCCGCTGTAGGGGTGGTCGAACTTGCTCGAGTAGACCCCATACGCCGTAGTATGCCCGTCCACGCTTCCAGGGTCGGCCAGGCACTCACGAATCTGCTGGAGAACGACGCCTACGTGCTCCCGTTCAGGGTCTTCGAAGGCCCCAAGCCGCTGCAGTGCCTCAACCATGGACGTTGAGATCATGACGTTCTCGGGCGACGGCAGTTCTTCAATGGCTGCGATCAGGGCTCTCCTATCTCGCTCTTCGTCAGCCAGGGATATCGAAGTGCCGTCCATCAAGGCAATCTTCAGGTGATAGGGAGCGCCCGTCCAATGCGACTCGATCGCCCTGACCAGGAACGGGGCCGCAACCTCGGCACCTTGGCCCAGCATCAGAAGCAAGTAGACCTGTCCGGGCGACAACGTCTCGACCGCCTGACTCTTCCGAATGGTCCGGCTGACAGCAGCGGATGGCCTGTCAACGAAGCAACCGTGCAAGCGCGCGCAGATTTGCGAAATGCCCGTCACTGCACTCTGTTGGCCAGCAGGGCTGACATAGGCGTTTGCGAACAAGGCGTCTCTCAGCGAAACCTTCCGTTCCCGAGCGCCCTCACGAAGACGTACCTCTTCCTCGGAGATCCTCTGGTCCAGGACACCGATCGTCTCAAGGGCCCCCCCCCAGGTACCGGCCCTCGAAGATCAGCTTAGGCATCGCCGCCAGGAGGGCGTGCTCCAGGCTGGTCCATGGCGTCAACGCTTCCTCCTCGGAGGCGACTTTCCACCAAGCGTCGTCCGACAGTCTGAACCTCGCTCCCACTGTCTCCGCACGAAGAGCCTTCCAAAGAGCTGCGCAACGGCCCTCTGCCCATTCCCGCGCCTCCCGCCCGCACTCGTCACGAAGACACGCAACAACGGACTCAGCATCGGTCAACCCCTCCAGGACCTCATGTCGGAGGAGATCGTCGTCGATCGCGCCGATGATCAGTGCCTTGCGGCCTGCATGCAGCGGGGATTCCAGCGCCTTCAGCACACGCCCCGCCCGGCCGTCGGCACGGCGAACCACGTTCTCCGCCGCAAAGGCATCGAAGAACATCTCGTGCTCGAAGCTGACCCTGTTGCCATGCAACACCATGAATTCGCCGTCTGCGAGGCGGACGCTGTCCCGTGAGGCGCCCTGCTCGTCAGCCTGTCGATCGAAATCCCGCTGGGACAGACTGAACGCGACCCGATCTGAGAGCCAGCCTGCCAAGTGCGAGAGCAAGGGGCTGCCCTCGGCGGCCGAATCGCCCAGCCGCTTTCGCGCGTACTCGTAGAACAAGGCATGGCGGCTACTGTCGGGCTCCATCTCCTCACCGACTTCCCCGATCAGCCTGGCCTCTAGACCGGACGTAGCTGCTTCAAGCAAGTACTCCGATTGCTTAGGCAACGGGGCGCCGGCGGTCCAAGTGAGGGCGATGGCCACCTTCGTCTCCCTATCGGGCGCCGGCACTTCGACTTCACGAAGCCTCAACCTGTCTCCCCGCACCAAGGATGTCTGCGACGTGACAAGGACGCCTCCCTCATACATTCGGGCCAACGCAGAAACCCTGCGTGTGAGAGACGCCTGATCCGCTTCCGCGCATTCGTTGTAGCCATCAACGACGAACACAACAGGCCGGCTCAGCTTCCGCGCCGCGCCCAGCAGCTTCGTTGCCGGCGAGTCAATCAATGTCCTGACTTCGCTCTCAAGAACGGCCTTGACGCTCCCGGCGTAGTCCTTAACGGGAATCAGGACTGGGATGCCGTCACGGTCCGCCAGCGCGAGCGCCGACTTCGTGGCCAAAAGGGTCTTACCGCAGCCGGATGGCCCCTTGATCAGGACATCGGTCCGGTCCTCGCCGATCAGACGGCGTACTTGCCCGGAAGACAGGTCCTTGCCTTCCACTCGGCACTTGAACGGAATCATCGCCCCCGGCCGCATCTGGTCGTGGCGGAAAGCCGTCACGTATTGCCGTAGGAGATTCTCCGCTTCGAACAACGCCGGATCACACGCGCTCTCAAGGCCTGAAACCGCGGTAAGGCGATGCTGATCGGCAAGAGCCTCCCAATCATCGAGCGCCAAGGCACCTTCCTGCGTTCTGCCCAACAGCTGATCCAGCTCAGCCAAGCCCCCCAATGACACCTTGAAGTCGACCTCGCAGGCTTCGGAGCCATCCGGAATGCCCCTTGTGAAGATGACGGCCGCATCCGGGTACGGGACCTCGCTTCCGACAATTGAGCGCATCGCGTCCCTCACCTTGTTCTTGGCAGCAAGAGCCTGACAGTAGGGGTTCCGGAAGTTCACCCAGTCACCGGAAGGCGCTTGGTACTGCCAGTGCCCGTTCGTGCCACCCCGGATAGGTCGAGAGTGGCCCTTGGCTTCCACGACAAGGGCCATCTCCTCCAGACCCACGATGAGGTCTATCTGACGTCCTCCGAGGTTCACGTTTGCCAGGACCACCGCGTCCCGCTGGTTACGGGCGAGAAGCGACAGGACCTCTTTGAGCACGGCCCGATCAGACCCATGCTCGATCAGCGCGCCGACGTAGAGGCTCGTCATGGGCAACTGACGGGGAAAGGTGACGGCAGGATGCGAGACGAGGTGGGAACGGGAACCGGGAAGCGCAGGATGCCCCGGCAACTAGGACCGCCGGCCTTCGTTGATCCGCCGAGTGAGGCAAGCGGGGCACATACACCCGGGGTTCCCCAGTTCCTTGTGGGCCAGCCCGTGGACAACGCCGTCCTCTTCGTCGAACTTCTGGGCGATACGGTCAAAGTAGTTGGTATCCCCCGCGTGGTAGCGCCTAAACACTGCGTAGGCAACATGGTCGGCTAGCTGGATAACCCGAGATGCCCGAGAATCCACGAAGAGCGGCGTGTCCGCCAAGCGCCTGATCACACCCCACCGTGTGCCGAGTGTGCGGAACTCGACAGACATCTGCTGGAGCGTGGTCTCGTAGGCGCTGTTGTCGAGGATTACAAGTCCACGCTGATCGTCACCACTCGCACGAAGACGCCCCAAGTAGCGGTCGAACCGGCTGCACAAGTCCTCGAATGCGACCTCCATCGGGTCCCTGTTCGGGAACGAAGGCTTGTGGACGACACAGGCAAAGGCGCGCGCGCTGTCGTAGGCCTCCGCCAAGACGTTCAGGACGGACATGATCGTGCCCTTCGCGTCGTCCGAACTCAGGCCCTTCCACGGCGAGCTACGGCGAGCCCAAGTCGCCGAAGCATGGAACTCAACACTGTGGGGATCTTCGGGGCTAACGTTCTCCGCTAGCTTGTCGAGTCTTCGGGTGATCCAGTGAGACTGAGCCTCGTAGACCGACACTCCACCGAGCACGAGGTACTCCTCCCTGGGGTTGCTGGTAGAACCCGCGTCGTCGAGGTACAGAAGATGCATGACCGCCGTGCTTAGGGCAAAAAAAGGGCGGCCGGGTGAGCAAGTGCTCAGCGAACCGCCGTGGCAGCCCTCCCAACCGCAATGGGAATCTTCGCCCACACGCCCAGCGCCTGTCAACCATCTCCAGTAGGCAAGTGGCTCACCGGAATCGGTACGGGCCCTCGAGACCCGCACCCCGCTCGTCATAGGAGCGAAGCCGCCATGGACCGACGCCGTCCAGCCTATGCCGGGGCCGGCTAGCTGGGGCGTCCGCTACTGGCCGCCGCTCGACGCAGCCGCCGCCAGGGCCTCTTCTTCCAGCAACCGCGCGCCGCGCATGATGGCGCCCATCGCGTAGTTGCCTTCGTGGCAGGCGTACTCGTAGACCTTGTTCGTGGTCTCGGGCCACAGGTAGTCGCCCTTCCAGGGCTGGGTCCAGGTCGACGGATCCTCGACGGTGAACTCGTAGTGGAGGGTGTCCTCGTCGAGGCGCGTAAAGCGCTCGGTCACCTGCAGGTCGCGTGAGGCGCCGCCGAGGCCGGGCCGATCCCGGAAGTTCTTCGTGCTCACCACCAGGGTGTCGCCTTCCCACCAGCCGACCGAGTCGCCGAGCCACCTGCGGACGCCCGAGTCGTCGTGCTCCGAGTCGAGCCGGACCACCCGGGCGTCGTGGTTCATCTCGACCAGGATCATCACGTGGGTGTCGGTCTGCACGATCCGCTTGTGGTTGTTGTAGAGCACCGGCAGCATCGGCGGTCCCTGAGTGGAGCCGAAGCCCATGATGCAGCGTTCGGCGTGCGGACGCTGCTCGAGGTCGTCGTACGGTCCCGGCGCATCCGGGCCGTTGTCCGTGATCCACCAGGCGGTCCCCGAGTTGGGGCGGAACGGCGTCAGCCTCCTCCGCTCTGCCTGACGCGCCCGCGCCTCTTCGGTCGTGGGCGGCCGGCGGCCGTTCTTCGGCTCGGTGATGATCGAGGTGCGGTACGCGCCGTCGATCGACAGTGCCGAATCGCCGCGATCGATCCAGAAACTGTTGTAGCCACCCACGTTCCCGGCGCCGAGATCCTCCCGCTGGGAGTCGTTGAAGCCGACCGGCGCGGCACCGCCTTCGGCCGGAGCGTCGCGGTTCGGGTCGCTGCGCTCGAGCCCGCGCGCCAGGAGCGCCTGCTCTTCCTCTTCGATCGCCCGCGCCTGCTCTTCGGTCAGGAACAGGTTGTCGCCGAACCTCGCCGGCCGCGACAGCGGCGTCAGGGTGGCGACATCGTAGAACCCCGAGAGATCGGGCATGCCGCTCGCGGTGCGTGGAATGTCGTCCTGGGCGGCGAATGCCGTGACGGCGATCAGCGCGGCCAGGACCAAGGCGAGCGCAGAGCGGAGCGGCATGGCCGAAATCGTGTGGTCCATCGATGCTTCTCCAACTGTTTCGTACTGTGTATCCGCTCGCGACCGTATCAGCGGAGACGGGCAGCCGATCCCCCGCCGGCGGGCCTCTGTCCCGGAGAGCATCCCGCTATGCTCCGCTCAAACCACGGATCAGGCAGGTGCCCGTCTGCCATCGAGCGGGGAGCGTGACATGAACTCCAACCATGTACTGGGCGACGTGCAACTTACGATCGGTGTGGCGACCGCGGCGCTTCTGGGGCTCCTGGTTTCGGGCGGCGCGCTGAGCCAGTCCGGCCCGCTGATCGAGCCGGTCACCGACGCCGAACTCGCCGCCACGCCCAACGGCGACTGGTTGAGCTTCCGCGGCAATCTGTCGGCCTGGGCCTACACCGCGCTCGACGCGGTCAACACGGAGACGGTCGGGCAGCTCGACTTCGCCTGGGCGGCGTCGATGGAGGCCGGCCCCAACGAGGCGACGCCCCTGGTGCGCGGCGGCATCGTCTACCTGCCGCAGACGGGCGACGTGATCCATGCACTCGACGCGCGTACCGGCGACCTGATCTGGGAGTACCGCCGCGAGCAGAACTACCTCGATCCCGAGGGCGCCGACCCGGAACGGCGCTTCGGCCAGGGCCTGGGCCGGATCACCCGCAACATCGCGATCTGGCAGGACGGCCTGTTCGTCGCCACGATGGACGCCCACATCATCCGCCTGGACGCGAACACCGGCGAGCTGGTGTGGGAGACCCGGGTCGGCGACAGCCGCATGGCCCACTCGTCCGGCCCGATCATCGCCAACGGCAAGGTGATCAGCGGCCGCTCCTGCGCAATGTCGGTCGACGGCGGCTGCTTCCTCGCCGCCCACGACGCGGTGGACGGCCGCGAGTTGTGGCGCTTCTACACGATCCCCCGACCCGGCGAGCCGGGCGACGAGACCTGGGGCGGCCTGCCGCTCGAGCGCCGATACCACGTCGGCGCCTGGCACGTCGGCTCCTTCGATCCAGAGCTCGACCTCATCTACTGGGGCACCTCCGTGCCCGCGCCCTCGCCCGAGGTCCTGCGCGGCAGCGGCGCCGGCTCCCTGCTCTACTCGAACAGCACGCTGGCGCTCCGCCCCGACACCGGCGAGCTGGCCTGGTACTTCCAGCATCTGCCCCGGGACAACTGGGATCTCGATCATCCCTTCGAGCGCATCCTGGTCGATCTCGAGATGGAGCCGGACGAGGACGTTGCCTGGTCCATCAACCCGGCGCTCAAGCGCGGTGAGCGGCGCCGGGTGATGACCGGTTTCCCCGGCAAGACCGCCATCCTCTGGACCCTGGACCGCGAAACCGGCGAGTTCCTGTGGGCGCGTGAGACCGTCTTCCAGAACGTGATCACGCACATCGACCCGGACACCGGCGCGGTCACGGTCAACGAGGAGGTCATCCCGAAAGCCCGCGACGAGGAGTACGGCGTCGTCTGTCCGGCGGCGAGCGGCGGCAAGGACTGGCCGACCGCGGCCTACAGTCCCCTGACCGAGGCGGTCTACGCGCCCCTTCAGGACGTCTGCATGTCGCCGATCATCAGCGGCACAGGCGTTGGGCCGCCCCAGGGCTACGGCATCAACTTCCGTATGCAGTTGGCGCCGGGCAAGACAACGGTCGGACGCCTGGACGCCGTTTCCGCGCGCACGGCGAAGTCCCTGTGGCGCTTCGAGGAACCCGCCGGGATGATGTCGGTCATGACGACGGGCGGCGGGCTCGTCTTCGCCGGCAACACAAACCGCCGCTTCCGCGCCTGGGATGCCCGCACTGGCGACATCCTCTGGGAGACGGTGCTCGGCGGACCGGTCACCGGCTTCCCGGTGAGCTTCGCCGTGGACGGCGAGCAGTACGTGGCGGTTCCGGCGGGCGGCGGCGATCTGTTGAGCGGTCTCTTCAACCGTTTCGCCAACCTGACCGTCCGCTCCGGCTCGAACATGCTCTACGCCTTCAAGCTGTCCGACACGGCCGGGCGCGCGCCGGTCGCGCAGCCGGTGGTGGCCGACGCCGACGCGGCAGCGGCCGAACCCGGGTGGCGCCCCGCGCCACCCGCGAACCAGTCCGCGCGCCCGTCATCGGGCGCGCGGATGGCACCGCCGCCGATGATCATGATCGACGCGCCGCTGCTTGAGACATCGGCCCCATGCGCGACCTTCTCCGCGGAGCAGGCCGAGCGCGGCGCAGCCCTCTACCAGGAACACTGCACCGAGTGTCACGGGCCGACGCTTCGCGGCGGCGCCCAGGGCGCGGCTCTCGCCGGCCGCAGCTTCACGAGCTACTGGTCGAACCGCGCCGCCAGCGGCCTCTACCGGACGATCCGCGAAACGATGCCCCTGGGCAAGGAAGGGACGATCGGCCCCGCGGCCTCAGCCGACCTGGTCGCCTTCATCCTGCGCGAGAACGGCGCCGAGCCCACCGGCGAGTTCGGCGCCGACGTCGAAGCGCTAGACGGCCAGCGCACCTGCTTCCGGCAGTAGCGCCGGGACCGCGGGCGTCCTGCCCGCACCTGGGAACGCGGGCGTCTCGCCCGCATCCGCCGCATGATCGTCGTGATCGTGCTCGTCATCGCCGTCGTGGCCAGCCTCGTCATCGCCGTCGTGGCCGGCCTCATCATGGTCCTCGTGACCAGCCTCGTCATCGCCGTCGTGGCCAGCCTCGCCATCGTCGTCGTGGCCGGCCTCATCATGATCGTCGTGGCCCGCCTCGTCATCGTCGTCATGCTCGTGCTGCTCGACCTGCGCACCGTGATCGTGACCATCATGCCCGTCGCCGGTGTGCGGATGCTGATGCCAGAGGCCGAGCACCGCCATCGTGCCGATGCCGATCAGCACGAGCGCGAACTTGAGCCACCGGTCCGTGTCCCGCTCGGGCATCGGAACGTCGTCGTCACCGATCAACGCGCTCCGCACGTAGTGCGCGATCCGGTCCCGCTCCCGGGAGAGTTCGGCATCGAGCACGTCCATCACCGCCACGTAGATGAAGGTGCCCGCCGCAATCGCGTTGAAACTGCCCTCGAACAGAATCGCCGTTCTCCCCTCGAACACTTCTCCCGCCACGGCGCCGAGCGCGATTCCGATCGGCGTCATGACCGAGAAGAGCGCCAGCGTCTGCCACAGCGACCGGTTGCCCGCGGCGTGGGCGGTCACGATCAGGGCGAACGCGGCTGAGCCCTTGTGGAACAAGATGCCGAACATCACGACCAGTACGGCCGCGGCTTCGGGCTGAAGACCCAGGGCCATTCCCGCGATGACCGAGTGAACCGACAGCACGATGAGCAGGACGAAGGCGTAGAACGGCGGTCTCGTCGGCGCTCCCTCCTCGCCGAGCCTCGAGTTCCGGCCCTCCAGAACGACCCGATCGATCAGGAGCAGCAGGCCGACCCCCAGGGCCGCGAGCAGCGTGGCCAGCGGATAGTCGACCACTCCCCGGAGCGCTTCGTCGGCTTCGGGCAGCAGGTGAACGAACCCGACGCCGAGGAAGATGCCTCCCGCGAGCGCATTCCCCAGGGAAAGGTACCGGCGGCTCGCCCGCTGCTTCGCGACCAGGATGGGAATCGCGCCGCCGACAAAGGCGATCGCCAGGATCGCCAGGCCGGCGATGATCTTGATGGCAAGCGGGGACATCAGGGGGCTCCTCTTCTATCGTCTCGATCGCTCAGGGTCACCCGCCGGCCGCCGCGGACTCGCCGTCGGCCAGAGACGGCGGCAGCAGCTCGGGCCGCGCGTAGAAGTTTGCCTGCGCGGCCCGGACGTAGGCCGGGCGGGCGTTCAGACGCTCCCGGTAGGCCGCGAGCCGCGGGCCGATCGGCTCCTTGTAGGCAACCGCCCAGTCGAGGCAACTGCCGAGCAGGATGTCGACACCGGTGAAGCGGTCGCCGAGCAGGAACTCCCGCCCGTCGGCGAATTCAATCTCCGCCACCGCCGACTGCTTCGCGAAGCCCTCCGACGCCGTCTGGATCGCCGCCGGCGCCTCGCCGTACAGGTGGGCAAGGTCGCGGTGCTTGCGGATGATGTAGAGCGTATGGGCGTCGAGCTCCATCATCACGAAGAACGCCCACTGGTCGTACCGCGCCCGGGCCTCGGTGCCGGCGGCCGGCATCAGGCCGTCCGGCTCGCCGTACTTCTCGGCCAGGTAGTTCACGATCGCCGCACTCTCCGCGAGCGCCAGATCGCCGTCCTGGAGCAACGGGATCTTCTGCCGGGGATTCAGCCGCGTGAACTCCTCCGTCTGCGTCTCCCCGGTGCGCGGACCGATCGCCCGGTGCTCGTAAGCGAGCCCCAACTCGGCCAGCGCCCAGTGCGCGCGCAGCGTCCGCGCCGTGCTGCAGCCCCAGAGCACCCGCGCTGAGGCCTTAGTCTGCTCGTCTGTCATGGGGCTGACCGAGAATGTCAGAAATCGAGAACCGAGGGAAACGCTACTATCCCGCTCGCTGCGATGACGCTCACTCAGCTATCCACGAAGTCCAACCCGCTCCCGCTCGTCCGCCGCCAGCCCTACTGAACCGAGGCAGTCTGATGGGGTATCTCGACCTGGCCACCGACCACGTCAAACGCGCCCAGAACCGACTACGGGCGCTCGATGCGCTCTACGAAGCGGAGAGCTGGGCCGATGTCGTCCGCGAATCGCAGGAGGTCGTCGAACTTACCCTGCATGGGCTGTTGCATGCCGTCGGAGTCCATCCGCCGCCAGTGCACGATGTGGCGGACCTGCTGGTAGCGGAACGGGACCGGCTGCCAGCCACGGTGGCACAGGACATCGACAGGCTCACTGCTGCATCCCGGAGTCTCCGTCGCGACCGGGAGTTGGCGTTCCTGGGCGCGCCTGATCTTGTGCCCTCCGAGTTTTACAAGGCGGCCGACGCGGCGAAAGCCCGGGAGGCGGCGCGGTTCGTTGTTGCGAGGGTCGCGCCGAGCGTCGAATGATCCACGCCTTTCTACCCGGGTTGCCGCCATGAGTCTCAACATCAAGAACGAAGAGACCTGTCGCCTCGCTGCCGAACTTGCTCGCCTCACCGGCGAAACGAAGACCGGCGCGATCACCGTTGCGGTGCGTGAGCGGCTGGATCGGGAGCAGCGCCAGAGACGGGCCGATGCCTTGGCCCAGGAACTTCACGACATTGGACAGCGATGCGCCAGGCTTCTGAAGCCCGGTCCCTCGGCCGTTGAACACGGCGATCTGCTCTACGACGAGCGGGGACTGCCGAAGTGAGCATCGACACCTCCGCTCTGCTGGCGATCCTGCTCGGCGAAGCGGACGCTGAGCGGTACGAGCACGCTGTGGCCGGTTCGTGGCCTCGACGCATGTCGACCGTAGCCCTTCGCCGCTCGCTCTCGAACCCAGGAGGCGCCATCGTCGGGCAAGGTGACGGTGATCTTCTCCATGGCGCGAGCGTGGCCAATGAACCCCGGCTTCGGCAGTTTGCGGAGGAGTCGGCACATCGACGCACCGACGTTCGGCGAATGCGGGCGAGACGACCGCGTTGCCAAGGGCAGATACCGGCCAGAAGGCCAGCCTACCGACACTCGCCGAGTCGGCGCTACTGCGACCGGGGCAGCGACACCGCCAGCACGACGCCAAGACAGACCAGGACGACGACGTAGAAGGCGGTCGTAACCACATCGGCCAGCACCGGGAAGTCGACCGGCCCGGCCAGGGATCTCCGGCAGGTAGCCAGCGGCAGGCCCCCGCCGATGAGCGCGAAGACGATCCACTGCGTCCAACTGAGTCGCGATGTCTTGTCCGTCATGTTCCCGGTCCGGTTGTCGTGTGGTCAGGCTTTGTGGCTTGCTTGCCGGGGCGATTGTGGAGAATGTCACAGATCGAAGGGCTTCGCAGCTTCTGGAACTGTCCAACGAGCTGCCCAACGATTGGAGAAGCCGACTCGAACTGTGCGCTGGATCTACGACGGTCTCAGGCTCGGGCGGGCTGGCGACGCGCCGGGAGACTGCCGCGTGACGTCGCATCGAAGTGCGCGCCCCAGTTCTTCACGCGCGGGCGCACCGTGAGGGTATGGCGTACCGGGCGGTACCGCCGCAGCAGATAGGCTGTCCGACACACACTGCACAAGCACACAGCCGGGAGGTCGAGATGCGGATCAGGCAACAGCGGAGGTCTTCGTTCTGGAGGGTCTGGGGTACCGCGGTGATCTCGGTGGCGGCTCTGGTCGTGATTGCCGCCGCGGCGGCGATCATGCTGTTTGCGGCGTCTCCGGCGGCGGCCGAGGAGCTCCCGCGGCGGCATGACGGGCGGCCTGATCTCTCCGGCACCTACGACATCGCCACCCTGACGCCGGCTCAGCGGCCGCAGCAGTACGGAGAGCGCCTGGCGTTGACGCCGGAGGAGGCGGCCGCGATCGCGGATCACTGGGAGACGAACTTCAACAAGGACCATGCGCCGAGCGACCCGAACCGCGAGGCGCCGCCTGTGGGCGGCACCGGCATCTACGCGCCGGAGTTCACGGGGGCCGCAGGCAAGGTCGGCGGCTACAACGCCTTCTTCGTCGACATCGGCACGGGCCCGTTCCAGCTCGACGGCAAGTACCGCACCTCGATCGTCACGGATCCACCGGACGGCCGTTACCCGCCGCTCAGCGACGTGGGCCAACAGCGGAGCGAACGGCTGGCGCCGTTCCGGCACGAGAACACCGGCACGGCCTGGTGGATGCATCTGCCCGTCGGGCCGTACGACGATCCCGAGCTGCGGCCCCTGGCCGAGCGCTGCATCCTGACCCGTGGCGCCTCCGGCCCGCCGTCGATGCCGGGGATGTACAACAACCTGAAGACGATCGTGCAGACGGACGACCACGTGATGATCCTGATCGAGTGGATGCACGACACCCGGATCATCCGCCTCGACTCGGAGCACCTGCCGGACACCGTGCGCAAGTGGAGCGGCGACTCGATCGGCTGGTGGGAAGGCGACACCCTGGTCGTCGACACGACGAACTTCCGCGAGATCTCGGGTTCGGTCGCCCGGGCGTCGCGCGATCTGCACGTCGTGGAGCGGTTCAGCCGGATCGACGCGAACACCCTGCGCTACCAGTTCACGGTCGAGGATCCGGTCTACGAGACCGCCTGGAGCGGCGAGTACCCGTGGCCGGCGACCGGCAACAGGCTCTACGAGTACGGCTGCCACGAGGGGAACTACGCGCTCGGCGGCATCCTGCGGGGCGCGCGGCTGCTCGAGGAGGAGGCAATCGAACAGGGCGCCTCAACCGGGTCCGGGTCGGGCGACTGACAGGCGCTGGCTGAACGCATGCCCGACATCAACCTCATCCCCCACCCGCTGACCGGTACGCCGATCGGCGCCGCGCTCGATCTGTGCGTGATCCTCGCGGCGCTGTGCTGGCTGGCCTCGGTGATCACGCGCGAGTACTCGTGGGTGGACCGCCTCTGGCAAATCTGTCCGCCGATCTACTGCCTGATCGTGGCTGCGTCCGCGGACTTCGGGGCGACTCGGGTAAACCTCATGACCGTCCTCGTCGCCCTCTGGGGATTGCGCCTTTGCTTCAACTTCTTCCGGAAGGGCGGCTTCTGGAAGGGTGGTGAGGACTACCGGTGGGCCTTCGTACGGCAACGGACGGGGCCCATCGGTTTTCAGATCCTCAACGTGACGTTCATCGCACCGGGGCAGATGCTGCTGATCTGGCTGTTCACCTCCCCGGTCCACCAGGCCTGGTCGCACCGGGATGCGCCGCTTGGCGGACTCGACATCGCCGCCGCCGTCCTGTTTCTCTCGTTCCTGATCGCCGAAACCACTGCCGATGAGCAGATGTGGGCCTTCCAGCAGGACAAGAAGCGCCGGGTCGCTGCCGGCGAAGAGGTGGTGCAACCGTTCATGACCGCCGGCCTCTTCCGCTACAGCCGCCACCCCAACTACCTGTGCGAACTGGGCATGTGGTGGGTGTTCTACCTGTTTGCGGTCGCGGCTTCAGGCGAGTGGATCCACTGGACCGGTCTCGGCTTCATTCTGCTGTCCGCCCTCTTCGTCGGGTCCATACGACTCAGTGAGTCCATTTCCGCTGACCGGTATCCGCCCTACCGCGACTACCAGGCGGCGACTCCCTGCCTGGTCCCGGGGCTGCGCATGCGCCGTGCGGGAGCTACCGACTAGCACTGGGTGCGCCGGTGGTACGCTCGCCGCCGCTCAAATCCAAGTTCCGAAGGAGGAACCACGCGTGATCCGATTGCGTCCTCGGGGGCCGTTTGCCCCGCTTGCCTTTGCCGCCGCCTGTCTGCTGCTTGCGGCCTTTGTTCTCACACCGGCGTTTGCCGGCGAACGCGACCTCGGCATGGCCAAGCCGGCCGACGTCGGCATGGACCCGGCCGGCCTCGAAAAGCTGTCCGCGGCGATGCACGGCATGGTCGACGACGGCAAGCTCGCCGGCGTCGTCACGATGGTCTCGCGCAAGGGCAAGGTCGTCCTCTTCGACGCCTACGGCAAGCAGGACATCGAGAACGGGGTCCCGGTCGCGAAGGACTCGATCTTCCGCATCTACTCGATGACGAAGCCGATCATCGGCGTGGCGCTGATGACCTACTACGACGAGGGCCGCTTCACGCTCGACGATCCGGTGTCGAAGTTCATTCCCGAGTTCGCGGACCTCAAGGTGGCGAAGGAGGACGGGCCGGACGACATGCCCGTGGTCGAGGACGCCGATCATCCGATGACGATGCGCGAGCTGATGAGCCACACGGCGGGTCTCACCTACGGGCTGTTTTCCCGGTCCCAGGTGGACACGCTCTACCAGAAGGCCGGGATCATCCTGGACTCCACCCTGACCGTGAAGGAGATGGTCGGCAGGCTGGCCAAGATCCCGCTGCGCCAGCAGCCGGGCTCGCTGTGGCACTACAGCGTCGCGGTGGACGTGCAGGGTTACGTGCTGGAGGTTCTGGGCGGCAAGCCGCTCGATGAGGTGCTGAACGAGCGCGTCTTCGGGCCTCTGGGGATGACGGACACCGCTTTCCACGTCGAGGCCGCGAAGGCCGACCGCTTCTCGCGCATCTACGCGACCAGCGACGGCAAGCTGGCCAGCCCGCCGAACGGGCAGTACCTGAAGAAGCCGAACTTCCTCTCCGGCGGCGGCGGCCTGGTGTCGACGGCGATGGATTACATGCGCTTCGCCCAGATGCTCGCCAACGGCGGTGAGTTCGGCGGCGTCCGCATCCTGAAGCCGGAGACGGTCGAGTTGATGCACACCGATCATCTGCCCGAGAACGTCACCGACATGGGGCCGCTCTACCGTGGCAACCGCTTCGGCCTCGACTTCTCGATCGTCACCGATCCGAACCCGGCCAGCGACCACGAACGCGCCAAGGGTGAGTACTGGTGGTACGGCATCGGCGGCACCTGGTTCGGCATCAACCCGGACCAGGATCTGGTCATCGTCGGCATGATCCAGAGCCGCGATTTCCCTGCCTCGGCGGCCGCGCGCTTCACCAGCAAGCGGCTCGCGTACGAAGCGATCGTCGACTAGGGCGTGGGCCAAGACGATGCGGGCGCCCGATGACGGTCGCAGGAATTGGTTCACGGGTGGCGCGGATCGCGCCACCCGCGTTCCCAGGGCGGGCGAGACGCCCGCGTTCCCAGGAACCTGAGGAGTTGAAGAGGAGAGTTGTATGAGTCTGTTCGCCTGGTCGTGGTTGTTTCTCATCCTCTACATCACCGGCATGCTCGCCTTCGGCTGGGTCGCGAGCCGGCGAATCAAGAATGCGGACGATTTCGCCACCGCGCGCAGCAGCTACGGCCCCTACTTTCTGGCGCTGGCCTTTGCCGCAACGACCGCCAGCGGCGCCACCTTCCTCGGCAGTCCCGGCCTGGGCTACCAGTTCGGCATGGCCAGCGTCTGGGGCAAGTTCCTCTACCCGATCGGGGTCTACTTCGGGGTTCTCATCACGATCAGGATGGTCGCCAACTCGGGGCACAAGTTCGGCAACCGGTCGATCCCCGAGTACCTCGGCGACCGCTACCGGAGCGACGGCGTGCGTCTGCTCGTCTCCGTCTTCTCCCTGGTGCTGTTCTTCTACGTCGCCGGACAGCTCGTGTCGGGGCTGGTCATGTTCGAGACCATGCTCGGCCTCAAGCCGATGACGGCGCTGATCATCACGTCGGGCGTGCTGCTCGTTTACGTCGTCCTGGGCGGCGCCCACGCGGACATCCTCACCGACGGCATCCAGGGCATGATGATGCTCGCGGTGGCGGTGGTCGTCATCGTGATGTTCCTGTTCGCTTCGGGGATGGACGGCGGCCTCGGGGGTTTGGTCGACAACCTCCGCGCCCAGGACGAGCACATGGTCGGACCGCTCAACCGGTCCAACTCCCTCTACGACTCGTGGTGGGCGATCGCGGTCGTTCTCTTCGCCCACATCCCGCTCGGCATGCTGCCCCACATCGGCAACAAGGTGTGGGCGCTCAAGAACGACGGCGACCGGATGCGCTTCGTCAAGCTCGCCTTCGCCGTCGGCCTGACGATGGGCATGCTCGGACTCGGCGGCATCCTCGCCCGCGGCATCCTCGGGGGCGAGCTTCTCGCTGCCGGGCGCAACCCGAACGAGGCGCTGCCGGCGCTGTTCATCGAACTGTTCCCGACCTGGTTGGCGGCCCTCATCGGAGTCGGGATCCTGGCCGCGATCATGTCGACGGCGGACGGGCTCGTCGTGTCGTCGTCCCAGATCGTCGCCAACGACATCTACCGCCGGTCGATCGTTCCGAAGTACAGCGCCCATCTGAGCGACGAAGAGGTCGATCGCAAGGTGCTGGGGATCAGCCGCTGGAGCACGGTGATCGTCCTGATCCTCTGCACCGGGATGGCCTGGGCGATGCAGGACATGAACATCGCACTGCTGGTATGGATCGGCACCGGCGGCATGATGGCCGCCTTCGCAGGCCCGCTGGTGGTCGGCGGGTTGTGGCGCGGCGTCACCCTGGCCGGCGCCTACACCGGCCTGGTGAGCGGCATGGCCACGTTCATCCTGCTGCGCAGCGGCGTGCCCTGGATGATCGTCGACCCGAGTTCGCTCGGGCCGCTGTCCGGGATCGCGGAGTGGCTCCACCACTACCGGGCTAACCCGTTTTCCTGCGCGGTGGTCGGCGAGGCGGTCTCGATCGCCAGCACGTGGGCAGTGTCCAAGCTGACCCAGCCACTGCCTGAAGACCACGTCGAAGGGTTGTTCGCGGCGCCGTCGAAGATCGCCGAAACGGCGGGGGGATAGGGGCCCCAGCGGACCGGCGCTTCGCGCCGGATGCGGGCGAGACGCCCGCGCTAGACTCTCGCGAGAAGCTCGACACAAGCAGGAGGCAGGTCATGCGTCGCCACCGAACGAATCGTCTCCGTAGCCGGTCGCTCCCGGCCCTGGCGCCGGCTGCCCTGGTGTTGCTTGCCTTCGCTCCTGCCGTCCTGATCGCTCAGGAAGCAGGTGGAGCGGACGTTCCCCGAGACCCAAACGGGCAGCCCGACATCTCCGGCGTCTGGGACTTCCGCACCCTGACGCCGCTGCAACGCCCAAGGAATCAGGAAGCCACCCTCGACGAGGCGAGAGCCGCCGAACTGGAAGCCGCGGCGCAGGAGAGGGCGCGTGTCGCCGATCTGCCCAGCGATCCCGAACGCGCGAAGCCGAAGGCCGGCGCCAACGTCGGCGCCTACAACAACTTCTGGTTCGACCGCGGTGCCAAGGTGGTCGACGACCTGCGCACCTCGTTGATCATCGACCCGCCCGACGGCCGGCTCCCCGCGACTGTTCCGGACGTCAAACGCCAGACGCTCGGCGACGACTTGCCTCCTGACCGCCCGGTGCGGTTGCGCGTCGGCGGTGTCGGGCTCGAGAGCCACGAGGATCGGGGGCTATCCGAACGCTGCATCCTCGGCTTCAACGAGGGGCCGCCGATCAACCCGGGCGGCTACAACCAGAACATCCAGATCTTCCAGTCCGAGAGCCACGTGGCGATCCTCAACGAGATGGTCCACGACACGCGGATGGTCCCCCTCGACGGCCGCGCGCACCTTCCCGACTCGCTACGTCAGTGGATGGGCGACTCCCGCGGCCGCTGGGAGGGCGACACTCTGGTGGTCGAGACGAAGAACTTCACCGACCGCATCTCGAGCTTCAGCGGCAGCCCGTTCGCGGCTGTCGGCACCGGCTACGAGATGCACATCACGGAGCAGTTCCGGCTCATCGACGAGGACACCCTGATGTACGAGTACACCGTGAACGACCCGGCGACCTACACCAGACCCTTCACCGCGCGCCTGTTGATGAAGAAGAGCGGCGTCCCGATGTTCGAGTACGCCTGCCACGAAGGCAACTACGGCCTGTACAACATGCTCTCGGGCGCCCGCGCTAAAGAAGCCGAGACGGCCGCCGCGACCGGCGGCGAGTAGTTCGTTCCGGCCGGCGGGGACGACCCGGGGACTCAGTCCCAGTCGGGCAGCGGCTGTGGGCCGGGCACCATCCCGGCGATGTCGGGATCCTCGCCCGACAGGTCGACGGGCGCCTCCTCGGCGGCATCTTCCTTCTCCACCTTGCGCTGAGCGCGGCGCTCCAGCTTCTCCTGGCGCTTCTGGCGCTTGCGGATTTCCCGCTGGCGCTTGGCGAATGTAGTTGGTCCGGGCCTAGCCATGACGTTCTCCCCTCCTCTTGCCCAGACACTTTCTCAGGGCCGGCCACCGAGTCTAGCAGGGACTTTTGACACTCCGTCCGCGGTCACGGCGAGTAGTAGGTCGGCGACCCGGGACCGACCGGCAGGCCCAGCGCGAACACCCAGATGTAGAAGAGCGACACCCATCCGATCAGGTAGGTGATCGAGTACGGGATCATCGTCGCGATCAGGGTGCCGATCCCCAGCTTGCGGTCGTAGCGCATCGCCACCGCCAGGATCAGGCCGAAGTAGCTCATCATCGGCGTGATGATGTTCGTGGTCGAGTCGCCGATCCGGTACGCGGCCTGGATCACTTCCGGGCTGTAGCCGACGGTCATCAGCATCGGCACGAAGATCGGCGCCGTCACCGCCCACTGCGCGGACGCGCTGCCGAGCATCAGGTTCACGAGACAGCACATCAGGATGAACGGCAGGAACACGATCGGCCCGGTGAGGTCGAACCGGGTCAGAAGGTCGGCGCCGACGACTGCCGTGATCGTGCCCAGGTTGGTCCAGTTGAAGAACGAGACGAACTGGGCGGCGAAGAAGACGAGCACCAGGTACGGCCCCAGCGAACTCATGGACCGGCCCATGCCGTCGATCACGTCGCGATCATTGCGGAGCGACCCGGTGACCCGGCCGTAGACGATCGACGGCACGATGAAGAAGACGAAGATCAGCGACACGACGCTGCGCAGCATGGGCCGCAGATCGTCGATCAACAGCGGATTTTGCGCCGGATCGCGAAACCACCCGTTCTCCGGCAGGGCGAGCAGCGCCAGCCCGCCGAGCATCGCGAGCAGCGTCACGCCGGCCAGCTTCAGCCCGCGCTTCTCTTCCTTCGACAGCGTCTTCAGACCCTCTTCCGGGTCCTCCAGGTCGTCCGCCGCCCGGCTCGGATCAAAGGCGCCGAGCTTGGGCTCCACGATCCGGGTCGTCACCAGGGTGCCGATCGCGGTGACCATGAAGGTGCTCACGAACATGAACAAGTAGTTGGCGGTCGCCTGGACCTCGTTCGCCCCGCCCGGCGCGTACGAAGGATCGATCAGACGCGCGGCTTCCGTCGTGATCCCGGCCAGCAGCGGGTCCACGGTGCCGATCAGAATGTTCGCGGAGTACCCCCCCGAAACACCGGCAAACGCGGCCGCCAGTCCAACCAGCGGATTGCGGCCGACGGCACGGAACACCACCGCCGCCAGGGGAATCAGGACCACGTACCCCATCTCGGAGGCGGTGTTCGAGACCACCGAGGCGAACACGACGGCCGCCGTCAACAGGTTGCGGGGCGCCCCGAGCACGAGCGCCCTGAGCAGGGCGCCCAGCAACCCGGAACGTTCCGCGACGCCGACACCCAGGAGAGCGACCAGGACCGTCCCCAGGGGCGCGAAGCCGGTGAAGTTGGTCACCAGGTTCATCGCGATGCGCCGCATCCCCTCCGGGTTCAGCAAGCTGATGGCGCGGATCATCCCGTCCTCCGCGCGGCCGGACGCGCCGGCGGGCCGCGGATCGGCGACCTGCACATCGAACAACGCCGCGCCCCCCGAGACGAGAAGCACGATCACCGACAGCACCGCGAACAGCGTCACCGGATGCGGCAGCAGGTTGCCGAGGAACTCGACCAGGTTCAGGAAACGGGTGAACAGACCCTGCCGCTTCCCCCGGCGCCGCTTCTGCCGTTCGCTGGCCTCAGCCACCGCGGAACAGTAACCCACGGCAAAGGCTGCGGCCGAACAGCCGGGCGCCGACTAGCCCCGGCGGATGACCGACGTGTGGTACGGCTCAAGCTCGTCGATCGCCGACTCGGGCTCGCCCGTCTTCCACGCGAAGAGTCGCACCGTGATCTCGGACGGCGACACGTCGAAGAGCGCGAAGCCGTTCTTCTCGAACGTCTCGCCGCGCACATCGTGAACCAGCCCGGTGGCAGCCAGCGGCGGCGTGCCGCGCGCCGCCGAAGGCCAGCCGCGCAGGGTGCCCACCGGCCCGGTGAGCACGGCGTGGACCGGATTCCCGGACAGGTCGAGGTCGCCGCTCCGCATGAGGGCCGAATGGCCGATCGCGTGCAGGTCGCCCGAGAGCACGACGCCCGGCCGCTTCGACTGCGACGTCAACGACTCGAGCAGACGCTGATGCTGCCGCCACCAGCCGGCCTGCCAGAAGTATTTCTCGCGCTCCGTGGTCAGCCGGAAGTTGCTGCCGGCGAAATTGCCGATCCGTGACACGGTGGCGCCGCCGTCGTCGAGATCGGCGACATCCGGGTACCACTCGCGCCATTTCCCCGCCGACCAGCCGAACGGGTGGGACGGGACGTGGAACAACTGCGCCACGCCCTGGTCGCGGGTGCGCTGGTGCAGCCAGTGCTCGGCCTCCGGCGGAACCAGACCCGCGTGAACGCCCTTGAGCGAGAGGTAGCGGGCGCAGTCGTAGATCAGGACCTCGGCGAGTCGCCCGTACCGGAACGTGCCGAAAGCCTCCGAGATGCCGGGCGCCCGGTCGCCGGCGCCGGCGCCCGACATCGCCAGCGGCCGCTCGCTATCGGGCAGGAACTCCGGCAGATAGGCGTTGCGGGTGAAGCGCGCGAACTCCAGTTGGTAGCGGTCCGGCGGCAGCGTGATCATCTGCGGGTCGGCGTCATCGTTCTCGTAGTAGTCGTGGTCGTCACTGACGAAGTAGGACGGCACAGACCGCAGCATGACGCCGTAGAGATCCGCGATCTGCGGCCCGGCGGCCGCCTTGATCGACGTCTCGTTCGTGGTGCCGAGGGCCGGCTGGCTCAGGTCCAGCCAACCGATCCGCTCGTAGAACCCGCGGGCCTGACGGCCCCGCTCCTCGCCGCGGTTGTCGAGCAACGTGCGCTGGTCCCAGTAGATGTGGTCGCCGATCGCGATCAACGCCCGCGGCTGGAATGAGAGCGCCCGGCGCAGGAGCCGGCGACGGATCGCAAGGGGCAGAAAGTTGGGCTGGTCGCCGCCCGCTTCCGGGTGGCCGCCGGCGCAGGTGTAGGCCAGAAACCGCACCGACTCGGGTTGCGCCGAAGGCTGCGGGAACGTGCGCAGCGGCCACGGATCGCACAGCGCCTCGCCGCCGCCGAGAAGCTGCAGGGTGTACTCGACATCCGGTTCCAGGCCGGTCGTGTCGAAGGAGAAGAAGCGCCGCCCGGAGTCCGTGCTCCGGCCCGCAACCAGACGGCGGCCGATCCGCAGCACCGGCACGAAGTCGAGCGGCTCGGAGAACGAGCACTTGAGCGCCAGCCGATCGTGGCTCGCCGCCGGGATCAGGTGCTGGAGCGATCCGGCGCGCCAGCCGTCCTGAGCGTCAGCGGGCGAGCGGCCGAGTCCGGCGCCAGTGGCGGCCGCGGCGGCCGTGGCGATGAAGCGTCTGCGGGTCCAGGCGTTGCCAGCAGTAGATGTCATGGTCGAGTCCCCTCCAGGAAGGTGCGAAGCCGCTCGCGGTCGAGGTCGGTGAGCGGCAGGAATCTTGGCTGGCCCCGGCTGTGCGCCGACGACGTGTCGCACGGCTGGCACATCAGAACGCCCGGCTCGCGAAGGTGCTTCAGGCCGAGAACATGCCCGAGTTCGTGCGCGATCACGTTGCGGACGACGTTGTCGCGCTCGTCGCCGGCAGGAACGGCAACGAAGTAGCGCCCGTCCTCTCCATAGGGCCAGGCGAACGGCATGAGGTTCTGCGTCGACAGCAGCACGACGACCTCCGCGTCGACTTCGAAGAGCGCCACCGGCGGCTCGGGGCCGGGGTCCGACGACTGCAGGCGGCCGGCAAGCTGCGAGAGCTGGTGTGCGTAGTTCTCGAACGGCCGCAGGCCTTCCGGGCGTGTCGCCGGCCGCGGCTCGTCGAACACGGAACCGAAGCCGAGCTCGCTGACGGACCGGTTCCAGAATCCCACCGCGTCACCGACCATGCCGGTCCGTTCGTCCCCGGAATCGGCAACCAGGACGGCGACCCGGCTCGGCCGGGCGACCGCCGAGTCCGAAGCGGAGGCAACTGGCACAATGGCGAACGCCACGGCAAGAAGGGGGAGGTACCCCGCCGCCGCTGCGCGAACGGAACCGGGGCACAGCCCGAAGGAGGAGATCCCCATGAGCCAGGTTCGATCGATCATCCGTCTACTCGCAGTTTCCCTCTCCCTCGGCCTGATCGCGTCGTCTGTCAGCGCCCAGATCCACCGCACACCGGACACGGTGCGCCGGGCCGACCTCGACCGTATGGCGGAACTCGACCGGATGGTCATGGTACCGATGCGGGACGGCGTACGCCTCGCCACCGAAATCTACCGGCCACGGGACGTCCACGGCCCGGTGCCGGCAATCTTCTGGCGCACACCCTACAACTTCAGCCCCCTGCCGGGCCCGAACCTGGAGCGTCCCAGCGCGCTGCTCAAGTTCGGTCTCGACGCGATCGAGCGCGGCTACGCCTTCGTGGTCCAGAACGAGCGCGGCAAGTTCTTCTCCGAGGGCGACTGGGAGATCCTCGGCCGGCCGCGGACCGACGGCTACGACGCGCTGACCTGGATTACCGACCAGTCGTGGTCGAACGGCAAGGTCGCGACGCTCGGCTGCTCGTCGACCGCGGAGTGGCAGATGGGCCTGGCGGCGATGCGGCATCCCGGCCACGCCGCCGCCGTTCCGATGGGTCAGGGCGCGGGCATCGGCCGGATGGGTCCGTTCTACGAGCAGGGCAACTTCTACCGCGGCGGCGCCCTCCAGCTTCCGATGGCGGTCTGGCTCTTCGGCGAGCAGAACACCCAGCGCCCGACCTTCCCTCCGGGCGCCAGCCGGGAGGACCTGGAACGGCTCGCGACCTACTTCGACCTGGCCGCCAAGATGCCGGCCGTCGACTGGCAGGAGGCGCTCCGGCACCTACCCGTCCAGACCCTGATCGAGTCCGTCGGCGGGCCGAAGGGGATCTTCGGGAAGTTCGCCGCCCGCATGCCGGATGACCCGGCCTGGTACGAGGGAGGTCTCTACCACGACAACGAGCCCTTCGCCGTACCTGCCCTGTGGGCGAACTCCTGGTACGACCTCTCCGTGTCGCCGAACCTGGCCCTCTACGGCCACGTGCGCCGGAACGCCGACCCGGAAGTCCGCGATCACCAGTACATGGTCGTCGCGCCCAGCCTGCACTGCAACATGTACCGGCTGACCGATCCCCTGATCGTCGGCGAGCGGAACTTCGGCAACACCGACTTACAGCTAGACGAGATGCTTTGGGCCTTCCTCGACCGCTTCACCAAGCCCGAGGCGAACGGCTTCGAGAACCGGTTCGCCAAGGTCCGCTACTTCCTCATGGGCGAGGACCGCTGGCAGAACGCGAACGACTGGCCGCCGCCTGGTGTCGAGCCGACGACCCTCTATCTCACAAGCGACGGCGGGGCGAACACCGCCGCCGGCAACGGCACGTTGACCGCCGACGCCGGAGCGAGCGACGCCGGCGCCCACGCGGATCGCTTCGTGTACGACCCGGGCTCGCCGGTGCCGACCCACGGCGGCGCCTTCTGCTGCATGGGGGACTACGAGCCCGGCGCCTTCGACCAGCGCGGCGTCGAGGCCCGTTCCGACGTTCTCGTCTACACCACGGAGCCCTTCGATGAACCGCTGGCCGTGGTCGGACCGGTCGAGGTGATCCTGCACGTGTCGTCCGACGCGCCCGACACCGACTTCACCGTCAAGCTGGTCGATGTCCACCCGGACGGCCGGGCCTTCAACCTGGACGACACGATCCTGCGCATGCGCTACCGCGAGGGCTTCGACCGGCACGTCCACATGGAATCGGGCACGGTTTACGAGGTCGCGCTCGGACCGCTCGCGACCGCGAACGTGTTCGGCGCCGGCCACCGGCTACGGATTGAGATCTCGAGCAGCAACTTCCCTCGCTACGACCGCAACCTGAACACCGGCGGCAACAACTACGACGAGACCGAGTGGCGGGTGGCGAACAACGCGGTCCACCACTCGACGGAAGACCCGTCACGGATCGTGCTGTCCGTGCTGGAGCGCTGAGCCGGCCGGATCCGGATGCGGGCGATCTGCGCCGTCTCGGGGCGGCCGGCACACGGGCCGCACGCCCGAGCCGACGACTACTCCCCGCCGGTAGCGGCAGCGGTCGCGTCGGCCTCCAGCAACCGGGCGCCGCGCATCACGTTGCCCAACGCGTAGTTGCCCTCGTGGCACGCGTACTCGAAGACCTTGTTCGAGGTCCCCTTCCACACGTACTCGCCGCTCCAGGCCGTCTCCCACACGTTCGGATCCTCGACCGTGAACCCGTATAGCAGGTCGCCGTTCGGCAGGCGCTGGAAGCGCTCGATAACATGCAGGTCCGTCGTCGCCGCGCCCAGGGCCGGCTTGTCGCCGAAGTTCGTCGTGTCGACGACCAGGGTGTCGCCCTCCCACCAGCCGATCGAATCGCCCAGCCACCGGCGTTCCGCGGCCGGCGCGTGCTCGCCGCCGATCCGTACGACGCGGGCATCGTGGACCATTTCGACCAGGATCATCAAGTGATTCTCGGTCTGCACGATCCGCTTGTGGTTGTTGTAGAGCGCCGGCAGCATCGGCGGGCCGCCCGTCGAGCTGAACCCCATCAGGCAGCGCTCCGCCAGCGGCCGCTGTTCCATGTTGTCGTACGGGCCGGAGCCGTCCTCACGTTCCTCGAGCCACCAAGCGGTGCCGGTGTTCTTGTGACCGAACGCCGCAAACTGCGCGGCGCGCCGCTTCATGCCCGCATCCGTCATCTCCGGATACTGGCCGTTCGGCGGATCGGTCATGATCGAGGTACGCCACTTGCCGTCGATCCGGATCACGTTGTCGCCCGGATCCATGTAGAAGGCGTTGTAGCCGCCGCTGCCGCCGGAGGCGCCCTCGAGACCCGGATCGAAGATCGGAGCGCCCCCGACCGGCGGCGCTTCACGGTTCGGGTCGCTGGGCTTGAAGTCCGACTCGTAGATCTCGGCCTTGCGGCGGGCAATCGCGGCCGCTTCTTCGTCCGTCAGCGTCAGGCGATCGCCGAACTCCCGCGGCCTGGTGAGCGGAGTCAGCGTCGCCACGTCGTACGCGCCGGCGAGATCCGGCTTGCCGTCGGCCCGCCGCGGAACCTCGTCCTGCGCCGCAACGGCGACGGGCGCCATCAAGAGGGCCGCCAGGCCCAGGAGAACGAATCGTTCGAACTTCACTCCGCCACCTCCTCGATCATCGGTCTCTGGGTGTAGCCGCAACGGTACCACCGCGGCTAGCCGGCTCGGACTACGGCCCCGGGGCGCTCGCCCGGCGCCGCCGGGGGCGGCCGCTCCGTATGCTCGCGGCGCTTCATGAGTTCGGGGTGGCGGTCGTGGAACCGCTCCAGGTCGTAGTGGTCTTCGAGCAGGTCGAGCTCCTGGTGGAAGGCGCGACGCACGCTGAAGCACATGACGAGCAGCACCAACGCGAACGGAAGGCCGGTGGCGACCGCGGCAGTCTGAAGCGCCGACAGCCCGCCGCCCAGGAGCAGCACCGCGGCGACGGCGCCTTCCATGACCGCCCAGAACACCCTCTGGGCCTTGGGCGAGTCGAGCTTGCCGCCGGCCGTGAGGTGGTCGACGACCAGGGAGCCGGAGTCCGAAGACGTGACGAAGAACGAGACGATCAGAAGCACGCCCAGCAGCGACGCGGCGCCGGACAGGGGAAAGGACTCCAGCATGGCGAACATTCCGGTGGCCATGTCGTTCTCGACCGCCCCGGCCAGATCCTCCACGCCGCCAAGTTGCAGGTTCAGGGCCGTGCCGCCGAACACCGACATCCACAGGAAGGAGAGCAACGACGGCACCGCAACGACGCCGACGATCATCTCGCGGACGGTCCGGCCCTTGGAGATGCGGGCGATGAACATGCCGACGAACGGCGACCAGGAGATCCACCAGCCCCAGTAGAAGATCGTCCAGCCGCCCTGCCAGTCGGTCTCGGCAAACGCCTCCGTCCACCAGGCCAGCTCCGGCAGGACCTGCACGTAGTAGCCAAGGCTCTGGCTGAACGTGGACAGGATGAACAGCGTGGGACCGGCGACCAGGACGAAGAGCAGCAACGCTGCCGCCAGGTAGACGTTCAACTGGCTCAGGCGCTTGACGCCAGCGTGAAGCCCCGCCACCACGGACAGGGTCGCCAGACCCGTGATGCCGGCGATCAAGGCCACCTGAAAACCGGTCGTCGCAGGCCAGCCGAACAGGTAGTTCAGCCCCGCCGCGGCCTGACCGACGCCCAACCCCAATGACGTGGCGAGCCCGAACACGGTCGCCAGCACGCTGAGCACGTCGATCACGTTGCCCCATGCGCCGTAGATCCGCCGGCCCAGCAGCGGATAGAAGACGGAACGGAAGGTCAGCGGCAGACCGCGGTTGTAGGCAAAGAAGGCCAGCGCCACACTCACCAGACCGTAGATCGCCCAGGGGTGAAGGCCCCAGTGGAAGAAGGTCGTCGCCAACGCGGCCTTGCCGGCGAGGGCCGTCTCCGGCGCCACGTTGAACACCGGCGGCGGCTCGACCAGGTGCGAGATCGGTTCGGCGACGGACCAGAACATCAAGCCGATGCCCATACCGGCCGAGAGCAACATCGCGCACCAGGCGCCAGTGGAAAACTCGGGGAGCGCGTTCGGTCCGCCGATGCGGATCTTGCCGAAGCGGCTGAAGGCGAAGTAGGCCGCCGCCAGCACGAACAAATTCGCCGCGGCGATGTAGAACCAGCCGAACTTGTCGTTCACGAAGGACAGGCTGGCGCCGAACCCGGCGGCCGCCCGGTCAGGGAACAGCAGCGTCCACGCGATGAACGCAACCAGGAACCCGACCGCCCAGAAGGTGACTTGGGGATGGATGTCGAACCACCGCCCGACGAGGTTCGTGTCGCCGGGTTCGCGGTCCGCCACCTCCGGGTAGAAGTCGATCTCCGGGTCGACCTGAAGATCCTCCAGTCGCCCACCTTCGTCGATCGCTTCGCCGCCGGGCGGAAGGTCGCGATCCGTCATGCCGGGCCGCCCTTTCCGGCGCTCTGACTGGCGGAGATCCGGCTCAGCCCGATTCCCGATCGTCGTACGGCGCGCCGGTGCCGGACGACCCCGCGAACAGCCGCCGCCCGTCGGGCAGCGTGACATCCCTGCCGTTCGCCCGCGGCGCGCCGTCGATCGCCTGGTAACCCTCGACCAGCACCTCGGTCCCCGGCGCCACCGAGTGCTTCTTCCAGCCCCGCCGCACCAGGGCGCCCGGCGGACCGCACTCGACCATCCATGCCGTCACCGTGCCGTCCTCGCCGGTAACGTCGATGTGAATCCAGGCGTGCGGATTCACCCACTCGACCTTCGTCACCTGGCCGCGCAGGCGCACCGGCTTCGTGGCGTCGAACTCGGCCGAGAAGGCGTGGTGAGCCGCGGCCGGCTGCGGCGGGACGAGGAGGGCCACCGCCACGGCAGCAGCCAGGCCAAGAACCGGCAGGGTAAGGCGAGAAAAGAATCGCGTCGTCATCATCGGCGTCTTCCTGTGGACGATTTGCGGTAGGTCAAGGCTACCACCGGGCCGCAGACTGCTAGACCCGGCGCAAGAAATCCTCGGCATCGCAGCACTCGACCGCTACCCTCACGGCGGCGGCTGTATCCGTGGTCGCCGAGAGCCTCTCCAGCCACGCTTCAACGGCAGGCGTGATCGCGACGTCGCGGGCCTGGAGAGCCTGCCGCACGAGGGAACGCGCCATCTCCTGCCCGCCTTCCGCACGGCCCTCCGCGCGGCTCTCCTCGCGTTCGGCGCCGAGGAACCGGTCGTCGTCGGGGCCGGTGCCGGCCGCCCTGCCCAGCCTGCGGCCCACACGGCGCACCGCCGCCACGGTCTCCGCCGACTTCCTCTCCTCGTTCAGCGCCCGGTGGATCTCCGCCGCCCGCCAGCCGGCAAACGCCCGGCTGACGGCCGACTCGACATAGCCGTCGCCCTCCAGCAGGTAGATCGTCAGTCGCGGCCGGCCCCAAGTCCGCGGTGCCATCCATTCCGGCTCCGGCACCTCCACCCACACCTCGGGGAACCCCCACGACGCGTACACGTCAAGCTTCCGCCGCCGCACGTCGGTCGTGTGATCCACTTCCAGCACTACATCCGGCAGCGGGCCAGCCTCGATGTCGACCGCCTTCTCCTGTGGCCACGGGCGGTCCAGGAAGAACATCGCGTCCGGCTGCATCAGAACCTCACGTCGCCCCTGGTTCCCGAACTGCACCAGGCTCGCCGAACCGAGGGCCAGAATCTTCGAGCCGCGGACCTGGGCGATCATCTCCACCAGACCCGCCACCCCGGCCGACGGAATCTCGTGATAGGTCGTCGTCTCGGCGAGGATCATCGCCGTCTCTGTGCGGGCCTCCCAGTACTCGATGCGGCCCTCGTAGTCGTCCAGCTTCTCGATCGGCAGGTGAACGGCGCGGCATCCCGGGAAGTCCCTCGGATCGAGAGGCCGCCGCGGCTCACGCGGCCGCTGGGGACTTCTGAGGATGGCGTCGGCCATGGTGGAGGAGTGTAACGCCGGCCGCGGTCTCGCTACCGATGGAACGAGCGGCAAGCTGGCCTCGGAGTATCACTGCACGAGACATCCCCGCTCCGGGTTGTCATTTACTGATAACTTTCGCCGGTGAAGAAGGGAGCACGCGATCCCGCGCTCGACACGTTGCTGGACCTTCACGGCCAGACGCTGTTCGTGGACGAGGTGCTGCGTGAAAGAGGATCATTCTCATGAAGACGCTCAAGATCGGCATCGCTGACTACGGTCAGATGAAGGAGCGCACGCTTGCGATCGCCCGCGGCGAGCGCAAGCCGACCGAGGGAGATCCGAGGGTGTGGTTCACCTCCCTCGAGAGCTTCGCGAAGGTGCTCTCCCAGCGCAACCGAGAACTGCTTGCTCTGATTGCCCGAGAGCAGCCGGACTCGCTGACCGAGTTGGCCGTGCTTACGGGAAGAAACAAGTCGAATCTCTCGCGTACCCTGAAGACGATGTCGCGCTACGGTCTCGTGGAATTGGAGAAGGGGCGCCGCGGCAAGTTGATCCCGCAGGTACCGTATGAGCAGGTGAGGCTCGATGTCTCGTTGATCTCATCCCCGCCGGCACGCGCGGTTGCCGGCGACGGCTGAAGACCGTCCGCGAAGCGAGCACCGGCCGACGGCTGCCGCGCCCAAGGCCCGCTACACTGCCTCGTCACGCCTCGCCGAGCGGGCTGCCTGACCGGTCGCCTCCGTCCACCACCCCCCCCTCTGCCAAGGAGCCGTTCGAGGATGCGCAAGTACGGCGAGACGGCGGAAGTGGCTTTCGCAGCCGTGCGGTCTCGACTGACCGACGTGATCGACGCGGTCAGGGCGGGGAATCTCGAAGCGGTTGACCAGGTCGACTTCTCTCCCGCCGTCAAGTGGAAGGTCGCCTTCCTCTATCAGGACCGGGAAGATCCCAAGCTCCTGGCGATCTACTCCGAGAAGCTGCTAAGGGCTCGCCACGGCGAGGTGTTCCCGGATGCGGACGAACGAACTACGAGCCAACAGCACACGGCTCTGATCAAACACTACTCGTGGCTGGGCGGGGTCCTCGACATAGGCCGCCGGATCTGGCTCGATCCGAAGACGGACGCCGACCCGCGGTACTGGCTGATGTCACTCGGGCGCCGTTCCTCGCGCTGGCGTGCGTGCTACGAAAGCGGCCTGGCTTCAATCGGCTTCGACGAGCACCCGGTTGGAGACCTTCACAAGTACGCCTCTCTGGAAGAGGTCGGTCAAGCAATGAAGGACGTGCCGGAGGTAGACCCCTTCAACACTCGTCTGGCCCTTTGGCAGTTCTCCAACGAGATGAAGCTGGGCGACGTCGTCTTCGTGAAGCGCGGCCAGCACGATGTAGTTGGTCATGGCACCGTGAAGTCCCAATACCGCCATGTCCCTACCAGGGAGCGGCACAAGCACGTTCGGGACATCAACTGGAAGTCGAATTTCCCGAAGGGCAGACTGGTGGCCGGTCATCAACTAGTCAACAAGACTCTCACCGATGTCACCCCCTACCCGGATTTGGTCACGGCACTGAAGGCTGCTGTGGGCGGTGCCGTCCCGACCCCCGAGGAACACCCGCCCAACCAGATCCTCTACGGGCCACCGGGAACCGGCAAGACGTACAGCACAGTCAGCCATGCGCTGGCGATCGTCGACGGTGTGAAGCCCAATGCCGAGATCACTGAGCCAGACCGGCAGCGCTTTCGCCGCCTCCGTTTCAAGCCTGCCGCCGATTCGGCGATCGCCGAAGGCCGGATCGCCATGGTCACCTTTCACCAGAACTACGCCTACGAGGACTTCGTCGAGGGTATTCGCCCCGCACTAACGACAACCGGTGGGGACCAAGGCGCAACGTCAGCGGAGCTCGGCTACGAGTTACGCCCCGGGATCTTCAGGACCATCTGCAAGGCCGCTGCGGAAGCTCCCGACCAGAACTTCATCATCATCATCGACGAGATCAACCGCGGCAACATTCCGAAGATCTTCGGCGAGTTGATCACGCTGATCGAGGATTGCCGGCGGCTTGGTGAGGACGACGCGACCACGGTCACGCTTCCCTACTCGGGTGACGCCTTCGGCGTGCCGAACAATCTCTACATCATCGGCACGATGAACACCGCCGACCGCTCGATCCAGCAGCTCGACACGGCGCTGAGACGGAGGTTCACGTTCGTCGAGATGATGCCCGACGCGGATCACGAACTGATTCCCGAAGCCGTGGACGGAGTGAACTGCCGAGAGATGCTGCGGGCGATGAACGAACGCATCGCCGCGCTCATGGATCGGGAGCACCAGATCGGCCACACGTACCTGTTTGAAGTGAAGACGCTGAAGCAGCTCGGCGACACGTTCAGAAACAGGATCTTCCCGCTCCTGCAGGAGTACTTCTACGACGACTGGCGGAAGATCCGCGCGGTGCTCGGCGACAACGCCTTCGTGAACGAGCGAAAGATCGACGAGGGACACGCGAAGGACCTGGCCCTGGAGTTCGACCTCGTGGACGACGAGAGGGTCACCTACGAACGCCTGCCCCTGGACGATCCGGCCTGGGAGGACGCCAGTGAGTACAAGGCAATCTACGGGAACGCAGACCGCGAGTGACTCCGTCGAGCACAGCGCCGCCCGACGGTAGCGGCAAGTGACCCTCTCCGCGGCCCGAACGGCCACCGTTCCGCGGCCGGCGGCAGCGGGGGAACCGCTCCGTGAGTACGAGGAGTTCCAGGCCGAGCGGTTCGGACTCGACGACCGAGAGTGGAACGGCTTGGAGGTCTTCGCCCGGAAACACCAGCACGACAAACGCGGCAACTACCATCCGGTCCTCGCCTTCGGAGCGGAGAGCCGCACGCTCAAGGCGACGAACTTCGTGGGCGTTCTCTCGACGAGGCGCGGCAGGCCCATCGAGATCCTCCCGAAGATCGACCTCGCTGGAGACCACAAGGAGACCCGTGGGGTCTTCCTGGAGATGCTTCGCACCTGGCGCGGCCTGCGGCACGCCGAACTGCCGCAGAGCGCCATCCGGTCGCTCCGCCGCTACCCAATGATGGAAGTGTTCGCGCACCTGTTCCTCCAGAACCTCTCCCACCTCGCGCGCCACGGCCTCGCTCGACGGTACGTCCCGGTCGAAGACAACCTGCCCTATCTCCGCGGCCGTCTCCTGTTCCAGCAACAGGTGCGGGAGAACCTGACCAATAGGGCGCGGTTCTATGTTGCGCACGACGAGTTCAATCCGAACCGGCCGGCGAATCGGCTGATCCGCAGCAGCCTGGACCTCCTCAAGCGAATCGTCCGCAACGAGGAAAACTGGCGACTGCTTCGCGAGCTGACGGAGGCCTTCTCCGGCGTGCCGAGAACGGCCGATCCTGCGAGTGACTGGCGGCGACACTCCGTTGACCGGACGATGCAGCACTACCGTCCCGTCATGGCCTGGGTGCGGCTGTTCCTGTTCGGCCACGGCCTCGCCACATTTGACGGACAACACGAAAACCAGTCCCTCCTGTTTCCGATGGAGGAGATCTACGAGGACTTCGTGACCCAGTGCTTCAGGCGACACCAGGACGAATACCGCGTCAGGGCTCAGGGACCGTGGAGGACTCTGACGCGTGACCCCGAAGCGTTCACGATGAAGCCGGATATCACTCTTCAGAAGGGCGGCCACAACCGGTTCATTCTCGACACGAAGTGGAAGCGGCTCAAATCAGTGGCCGAAGATCGGACGAAGCGCGGCATCGTTCAGGCAGACATGTACCAGCTATACGCCTACGGCAAGCGCTATGGCTGCAAGACCGTGGCCCTGGTCTATCCGCGGACGGGCGCTTTCGAAAAGCCGCTGCGTTTCGTCTTCGACGACGAGCTCACGCTCCTCTGTTTGCCGTTCGACGTCTCGCAGCCCGAGATCAGTGTCCACAGGTGCCTTGGCGCCCTGCACTGCCCCGAGCAGCCGGCGAATGGCTGGGAAGCGCGCCAACCGTTGGGCGGCGAGCCGAATCGACCACTGGATGCGACAGCTACAGCCTGAACGCTGAACTGGCTGGACTCGCAGCAACCGGTTCCGCCTGACGGCGGATGCCGGCCTGAACCCGGGTCCTACTGTGCTCCGGAACCGGACTCCGCCGCGGCGGCCGCTTCGCGGTCACGCGCCCTCGCGCCGGAGAGGATATTCGTCATGCCGTAGTTGCCTTCGTGGCAGGCGTACTCGACGAGTTCGTACTGCTCGTTGTCGAGCTCGAACTCGAAGCGGCCGGTCCAGGGCTGAGTCCAGACGCTCGGGTCGTCGACGGTGAACTGGTACTCGAGCCGGTTCGGCCCCAGGCGCGTAAAGCGCTCGGTGAGCTTCATGGCCTCGCTTGAACCGCGGTAGTTCGTGCGGCCGTTGAACTTCGTCACCTCGACGACCAGGGTGTCGCCCTCCCAGCGGCCCTGGGACTCGCCGAGCCACTGCTCGACCCCTGCTCCCAGCGGCGGGCGTGCCTCGGTGGGGATGACCCGGGTTTCGTGGATCATCTCCTTCTGGATCGCGACGAAGCCGGGGCTCTGGCTGATCTGCAGGCCGTTGTTGTAGATCGAGGGCATCATCATGCCGGGCAGGCCGCGGGTGATGCAGCGGACGTACGCGGTCAGGTCTTCCGGTCCAGCGGGCCGGCGCCTCACGTAATCCCCGAACGACCCGGCTGCGTTCCGGCGACGCTCCTGCGCCTCCTCGGTCAGGGGCGGCAGACGGCCGTCCGGCGGATCGATGACCATCGCGACCTGGCGCGACGGCGCCGACTTGACGTAGCCGAGCGTCGTGTCGCGCCACTCGCGCTCGTAGCCCCAGATGCTGCCCAGGGTGCCCCGTTCGCGGCGGGCCGCCGCTTCTTCGGGAGTCAGTTGCGCGCGGTCGGCAAGGTCCTCGGGGCGCTCCAGGGGAATGCCGTGGGCCTTGTTGCCGGACCACATTCCCTGCAGGTCGGGCGTGCCCCAGGGCGTTCGCGGGACCACGTAGGGCTCGGCCGAGGCAACGGCGTCGTCGACGAAGTCGGCCATCGCGTCGATACCCTGCCAGTCCGGTTCGAGGACCGCCACCCGCACGTTGTCGGGCGCGGAGACGAAGCCGCGCTTCGCCTCGGTACGGCCGCCCTCGGGCCGCTCCGGATCCCTCGTGAAGCGAACGCCGCGGTCGCGGAGTCCGACAGCCGCCGTGTCGAGATCGGCGACCTCGAAGGCCAGGTGGTCGATCGCCCGTCCCGCGCTCCGCGCCGGTTGACCCTCGACGTGCTGCGAGGCGAGCAGCCAGACCTCACCGAAACGGAGACCGTCCAGCATCCCGCGGAGGCTCGCCGGCTCGCCGGCGAACGTCTCGCGGTACCAGCCAAGTGTCGACGCCGGATCGACCGCGCTCAGGTGGACGTGGTGGAAGCCCAGCGTGTCCGGGTCCTCGACGACCTCGATCCGGGTCCCCCAGGGGTCGAAGATGAAGCCGATCTTGAACAGGCCTGGGATGTCCCGCAGCGTGGAGCCGTCGTCGTTACGTTGCAGGCGTACACCGGAGCCCCGCACGCCGACCTTCTCCAACTCGGCCATCTTCTCCGTGAGGTCGGGGAAGGAGAAGGAGATGTGGTCGAGGCCCGTGCCCTGGCTGGCGCCCATGATCGGCCCCTGGGTGAACTCGATCACCGCGTTGCCGCAGTCGATCGCTTCGCTTCGACCCTCGATCGGCTCGCAGTCCAGGTGCCGCTGGTACCACTTGACCGCCTCGCTGGCGGCCGAAGTCGTCAGTTGCACGGACACCTCGCCCGCCGCCGCCGGAACGGCGGTCAGCGCAAGCAGGGCCGCGGCAGCAGCCGCGCCGCTAAGGGTCGTTGCCAGTCGGTGTCTCTTCGCGTCGCCGTAGGTGGCCATAGAGAAGCTCCTCAGAAAACTCGACACACTTGAACTCCAGCACCCGCACGTGCTCCTCGAGACGGCGGTACAGCGGCATGCGGATGGTCCATGGGCCTGTGAAGACGTTCGGATCCTCGAGCGTCGCTTCGTACATCAACGAGTTCGGTCCGGTCGGCGTGTAGCGCTCGGTCACCCGCAGGGTGTCGCTGGCGAAGTTGCCGGCGCGGTCGAACCAGGCCTGACCGGTGAAGCCGGCGGCCTCGACCACCAGCGTCTCGCCTTCCCAGCGGCCGTGGGAGCGGCCCATCCAACTGTCGATCGGCGGCGGCTCCGGATCGTCCTTGTCCATGTGGATCGTCCGGTTCGCCTCGGCGAAACCGTAGACGATCATGATCTGGCCAGTGCCCTGGAGAATCTGGAACGGGAACGGCATGTAGGTTGCCCGCGGTACCCCAGGCAGGTAGCACTTGGCCTCAGGGTCCTCGCGCCAGCGGTTCTCGAAGTTCTTCTGCCGCTGCTCCCGCGCCCAGTCCTGGTAGGGGATCTCGCCCTCGACGACGACGCCCACACCGGGCGGCATAGCGGCCAGAACGCCGTACTCCGCCGGACCGGCGGCCGCGGAGTGATCCTCCAGGTTCCAGTGGGCGGTGTTGATCGCCTGCCAGACGCCGTTGATGTCCGGGTTGCCGTCGTAGTGGCGCGGGATCGCGTCGCCGGCGTCCTGCGCCACCGCGGGCGTTGTCAGCACCGAGGCCACCAACAGGGTCTTGAACAGACCCAGGCGCCGCATCCAAGCTCGTCCGTCTTGCACTCGATTCCTCATCACGATGGAGGGAAGTCTCGTCCTTGGGTAAGGCGAGAGCATAGCCCACCGGTGTGGCGGAGTCGGACCGCCCTGGAACGCAGTTGATTGCCCGGTCCGATTTAGACTAGTCTGACCGACCGGACGGAATTGGAGACCCTATGCAGACGATCGGCGCCTACGAAGCGAAGACCCATCTTCCCCGCTTACTGGAACGCGTTGCAAGCGGCGAGACCCTGACGATCACTCGCCATGGTCGGCCCATCGCCCGACTCGTCCCGGTAGAGACGGACGATCGAGAGCGCGCCGCTCAGGCAGCCCGTCGCATCGAGGAGCGTCGCAACCGGCTCGGCCGGGCGAGCCTGACCGAGTTGATCGACTCCATCCATGAAGGTCACCGCTATTGACCGCCACTGTCCTCGACAACTCCGTCGTGCTCTGCTGGTGTCTGGCAGACGAGGTGGACCCGCTGGCGCAGCGAGCCCTCCAACTGACGATCGAGCAGGGCGCTGTCGCACCTCGTATCTGGTGGTACGAGTTACGAAACGCGTTGCTGGTGAACGAGCGTCGCGGCCGCCTCGGAGAGGCCGACACGCGGACGACGCTCCTCGACCTCGGGCAGATGCGAATCGAACTGGACGCCGACCACGACGACCGCAATGTCCTCGACTTGGCACGACGACACAATCTGACGGCATACGACGCTGCCTATCTGGAAGTCGCGGCCCGCCTCCGGCTGCCGCTCGCGACACTGGACCGACGCCTTCAGGCCGCCGCGGCCGCCGAGGGCGCCGCGCTGCTCGAACACGGCACGTTCTGACGAGCCCTCGCTACACTCGGCGCCCCAGCCTCCCCAAGGAAGGATGATCTGGCGATAGGAAGGATGATCCAGCGATGATCGACCTGAACCTGACCGGCCGCCGCGCCGTCGTTACCGGCGCCAGCCTCGGCATCGGCGCCGCCACCGTCCGCACGCTCGCCGACCAGGGCGCCGCGGTTTCCTTCTGCGCCCGCAGCGAAGACGCGGTCGCGGCACTCGACGGCTACCAGCCGTCCTCAGGCGAAGGCAGTGTTTCGGGACACGTCGCCGACATGGCCGACCGCGACTCGATCGACGCCTTCTTCGAGGCGGCTCTCGGAGGTGGCACGGTGGACATCCTGGTCAACAACGTCGGCGCCTCGCCCTCGCGCAACTTCCTCTACATGACAGACGACGACTGGGAGGATCTGTTCCGGCTCAACCTGCTCTCGGCCGTGCGCAGCACCAGACTCTGCCTGCCGGGCATGCGCAAGCAGAAGTGGGGCCGTGTCGTGATGGTCGCGAGCGCTGCCGCGAAGTACCCGGGCGCCGCGCTGATCGACTACGGCGCCTCGAAGGCGGCGATGGTCGCCACCGGCAAGGCCCTGTCCGGCAAGTACGGACGCGACAACGTGCTGTTCAACTCCGTCCTGCCCGGCCTGATCCACACCGCGATGTGGGAGCGCGCGGCCAAGGAGATCGCCGGCGCCCGCGGCGGCGACTGGGAGGACATCATCAGGAACAACGGCAAGAACGTCCCGGTCGGCCGCTACGGCACCTCGGAGGAGGTCGCGAACATGATCGTCTTCCTGTGCTCGGAAGCCGCGTCCTACGTCAACGGCGCGGTGATCGACGTCGACGGCGGCCAGGGCCGGCACATCTAGCAGCCCGTGGTAGAGGCTAGTTGCGCAGCACGGTGATGTCTGACGCTTCGGCCAGTTGGGCGTCAGCCGTCACCAGAGTCAGGCCCGTCACCTTGGCAGTGGCAGCGAGGAACCGGTCCGCGGGATCCTGATGCGGAAGGTTCACCCCACGGCTCGCCAGCGCGATCTCATGGGTGAACGGGGCCTGCCGAACGGGCATCCGCTCCATCGCCTCGTCGATCCAGGCCTCCACAGACAGGTTGAGGGCAATCCGGCCCCTCTCCACTAGTAAAGCGAACTCCCAAACGCTGATCGGCGAGAGCCAGAGTTCGTTCTCCGGCGACTCGAGCGCGGCCACCGTCCGCTGGCTGAGGCGCGGCCGCTCCAAACGACTCCAGACCCACACATGGGTGTCGAGCAGGAGCCTCAAGACCGTAGGACTTCCCACTCATCCTCGGCCACGACCGGCGAGACGATGTCGCCGATGATCTTCCCGGTGTGCTTCATTTCGCCAAGCACCCGGCGCGGCTGCGAGGCTGGCGCGGGCGGAACGATCTCGGCCACCGGCTTGCCGAACCGCGTGATCCGCACCGGCTCTCCCGTTCGGCTAACGCGTTTGAGCACTGAGAGACAGGTCGCCTTGAACTTCGAAACCGCGATCTCTTCCATTGGCGTCTTCCCCCTAACTTCTGCGAGGACAACCAGACTTGTACCATGGTCAACAACCATGGTCAACGTCTCCAGCCCACACCGACCAATCCCGGACCAATTCAAGAGCTGGACGGCCGTCCGCTACTGCTCCTCCGAGCCTTCGATCTCGGCGACCCCTGACGCCGTCTCCTCGAGCAGCGCCTGGGCGCCGCGGCGGATCAGGCTGCCGACGCCGGGGGCCTGGAAGAAGCTGAAGCCGTCGCGGTCTCGCCAGGCGAGCGGGCCGCCCAGCTTGAGGCCGGCGCCGAGCACGGCGTCGCGGATGCGATCGACCATCGCCTCGTACTCCGGCTCGCCCTGGCGCTTGCCGGAGAAGCTGTAGAGGTCGGTGGAGGCGGCAAACACGATGTCGACGCCGGGCACCGCGGCGATCTCCTCCACCGCATCGACCCCGGCCGGCGACTCGATCATCGCCACGATGAGGATGTTTTCGTTCGCAGTGGCCCGGTAGTCGCGGCCCCAGAGCGCGCCGTACTGGCCGCCGCCCAGGCTGCGCCGCCCCTCGGGCGGGAACTTTGCGAAGCGGACCGCCCGCTCCATTTTCTCGGCCGTGCGCACCATCGGCACAACGATGCCGAGCGCGCCCAGGTCGACCGCCTTCTGGATGGCGCCCTCCGTCGCGTCGGGCACGCGAATGAAGGGGATGGCCGAGGCGCCACGGCAGGCCCAGATCATCCGCGCCACGTCCTGGTAGGACAGCGGACTGTGCTGCATCTCGATCCAGGTGAAGTCGAAGCCGGCGTTGGCCGCGGCGCAGTAGCTGTCCGGGTCGGGCGAGGAGACGCTGACGCCGACGATGCCCTCGCCGCTCATCAGCTTCTGCTTGGCGGTGTTGTACATCCGCGCGCCGTCGTCCTGTGCCAAGGCAGGCGCCACGGCCGCGGCGGAAAGACCAAGGCTCAGCATCACGGCAGTGCCGACTCGAACGGTTCTCATGCGTCCTCCCCCACTTCCGAAGTCACCGCTGCGTCGGCCGGCGTCTGCCCGGCCCGCCCGCCGCGCTGGCCACGGAGCGCGAGGTCGACGCCCACCAGGCGCCGGTCGCCGTCGACCCTGCTGGAACTGCCGCGGATCTCGCGCACCACCAGGTAGTCGGCGAAGGCAGCCTCGACGTTGGCGCTGTAGCCCATCGCGTCCTGGGCCTTGTTGACCGCCAGCTTTCCCAGCCGCAGCACGGCCGGGTCGTTCTCGGCGATCCGTTCCGCGTAGGCCAGGGTCTCGCGTTCGAGTTCGTCCTCGGCGTAAACGCGGTTGACCAGACCCAGTTCGCGGGCTTCCTCCCCGTCGATGAAACGGCTCTCGAACAGCAACTCCTTCGCCTTCCGGGGGTGGACGTCCCAGGGCACGGTGAAGGTCTCGAACAGGCTGGCAAGGAAGCGGGCGCTGGGCGCGGCGAAGATCAGGTCCATCGACGCGGCGATCATCCAGCCGCCGAAGATGCAGTAACCGTGGACCATGGCGATGGTCGGCTTCGGCAGGTTGCGCCACTTGACGGTGTTGTCCAGGTTGTACCAGCGGAACGCCTCGTACCATTCCATGCCGACCCACTGGGTGAGTCCACGCGCCTCGATGTCCGCCTGCTGCTCCGGCGTCCCGAGGTCGTGGCCGGACGAGAAGTGCTTGCCGGCGCCCTTCAGCACCACGACCCGAACGTCGTCGTCGGCCATCGCCCGGTCGAGTTGCCGGTCGAGATCGTCGAGCAGTTTCCAGCTCTGGGCGTTGTGGTAGCGCGCCCGGTCCAGGGTCAAAACGGCTACCGGGCCGCGCCGTTCGTAGCGAACCTCTTCTGCTGCCATATCCTGTCCTCGGCCGTGATTTGGGAAACCGATGAAGCGTAGCGCACCGTTCAGCGTCGTACTGCTCGGCGCCCTCGGGCTCGCCTGCGGCACCGGCCAACCGACCGGAAGCAACGGCGTCGGTGCTCAGCCGCCCAACATCGTCCTCGTCATGACCGACGACCAGGGCTACGGCGACTTCGGTTTCGCGGGCAACCCGGTCATCGAGACGCCCCACCTCGACGCCCTCGCCGCTCAGAGCGCGCAGGTCGAGCGCTTCTACGTCAGTCCAGTCTGCACGCCGACCCGGGCGTCACTCATGACCGGCCGCTACAACTACCGCACCCGCGCCATCGACACCTACATCGGCCGCGCGATGATGGAGCCGGAGGAGGTGACGGTAGCCGAGATGCTCCGGGACGCCGGCTACGCCACTGGCATCTTCGGCAAATGGCACCTGGGCGACAACTACCCGTTGCGGGCAATGGACCAGGGGTTCGAGGAGAGCCTCGTCCACCGCGGCGGCGGCATCGGCCAGCCGTCCGACCCACCCGGCGGCGAGGGCCGCTACACCGACGCGGTGCTGTTCCGCAACGGACAGCGAGAGGAAACGACCGGCTACTGCACCGACGTCTACTTCGACGCCGCGTTCGAGTTCATGGAAAAGGCGGCCGCGGAAGGACGGCCGTTCTTCGCCTACGTGCCGACGAACGCGCCCCACGGTCCCTTCCACGACGTGCCCGAGGACTGGCTGGAGCACTACCAGCAAATGGACCTCAGCACGGTGCTCCCCGACCCCGAACACGCGAGCGACGACGTCATCGACCGCCTGGCACGTACCTTCGCGATGATCAGCAACGCCGACGACAACGTCGGCCGGCTGATGGCGCGGCTCGACGACCTGGGTCTCGCCGACAACACGATCGTCGTCTTCCTGAACGACAACGGGCCGGACAGCGACCGCTACAACGCCGGGCTTCGCGGCCGCAAGGGTTCCACCCTGGAGGGCGGCATCCGATCGCCGCTGCTGGTGCGCTGGCCCGGTCAGCTACCCGCCGGCGGAGAGCCGGTCGACCGCATCGCGGCCCACATCGACATCACGCCGACCCTGCTCGACGCCGCCGGCGTCGAGCCGCCCGCGGGGCGTCACCTGGACGGTCGCAGCCTGCTCGACCTGCTGGCCGGCGACGGCGACGCCACGGACTGGCCCGATCGCACCTTGTACCTCCAGTTCCACCGCGGCGACGAGCCGATTCCGCTACACGCCTTCGCCGCGGTCGGCCAGCGCTACAAGCTGCTCCACCTGTCCCCCCGCGGCGAGGAGAACTGGCAGGGCGAACTCAACCTGGAGCTGTACGACCTCGAGGCGGACCCGGGTGAGCGCCGCAACCTGATCGCCGGCACCCGTGCGCCCGAGGTCGCAGCCGAGATGCAGGACGCCTACCTGGAGTGGTTCGAGGACGTGAGCAGCACCCGGCCGGACAACTACGCCCCACCTCGGATCTTCGTCGGCACGGATCACGAACCCGTCACCGTCCTCACCCGCCAGGACTGGCGGCGGGACACCGCGGATCAGGGCTGGCGACCGACCTCGCGGGGCCACTGGCTGCTTAGCGCGCAGAGTGACACCGCGTTCGATGTCGACGTTCGTCTTGTTGCGGGTTCCACCGGCACGCTACGCCTCGCCATCGGCGATCGGGAAGTCAGTCAGGACCTGTCCCCGGGACAGAGAACCGCGACCTTCGAGAATGTGGCGATAGCGGCCGGCGACTTCGCGCTAAGCGCCGCCGCCGGAGGCGAGGAACGGCGAGGAGCGCATCAGGTAGTGCTGCGCCGGCGCTAACACCGCACCGGGGCTCTGCTACTCTCCGCGACGGATGCAGCACCGGACCAGTTCGCCGCTTGCGATCGTCAACGCTCTCGCGCTGACGATCGCCACCCTGCTCACCGGAGCCTGGGACGCGAACGGCCACGGCCACGAGGCTGCAGCGGCGAACGCCGCCTACTGCGCGGTCGATCACGAAGCGGAGGCCATCGGGGCTACGAGCCGTGGCACCGTCAGCAAGGCCGCGCCGCTGCACGACCATTCCTGTGTCGCCTGCAAGCTCGGGCGCTCCAAGATCGCCGAGGCCGGGAAGGCCTACAGCGCGAGCCCCCTGGACCTCTCGTCGGCCGCGGCAAGGCCCGCGAACGAAGGCAGGCCCAAGAGCGGCGAGCACTGGCAGCAGACCGCCCGCGGCCCCCCCCTGGGCTGAGTCGACTCCGCCTCCGACCCTCCTCTGAACGCAAGTCGCGTCGGAGTCGTCGGAGGCCGGCAACACTGAGCGCCCCTCGTCGGGGCAACGGCGACAGGACCGCCACGGTCAGCCAAGGCTGACCCCGCGGCGTCGCAAGTCGTATCCACCGGCGATTCGGTGCGCTCCCGAAGCTGCGGACGCCGCGGCCAGCGACCAGCACCCATCCACTCGGACTGAACGACCCAGGAACTCCCCCATCATGCTCTCTCACCAGACCAAGCCTTCGCACTCCTCTCTGCCGCTCCGGCTCCGCAGGCGCCGGGCGGCCACGGGCGCCCTTCTACTCGCCCTTGCCCTCCTTCTCATCCCAGCAACAGCCTCCGCCCAGGAGACCGGCTCCATCGCCGGCAGCGTCGAAACCCACGGCGAGAGGATCGCCCTCGCGGTGGCGCGCATTCCCGGACTCGGCATCAGCACCGCGGTTTCCACGGACGGCTCGTTCCGGTTCGATGAGGTGCCGGCGGGCACCTACCTCGTCGTCGTCGCGATCCCCGCCTTCGGCACGGCAAACGAGTCGGTCACCGTGACGGGCGGCGACGAGGTGGAGGTCCAACTCGAAATGCGTCACGGGACGCACTTCGACGAGGTCGTCGTCACTGCGACCGGCGACCTGCGCCCCGCCTCCGAGCTGGCGAACCCTGTCTCCGTGTTGTCGGGCACGGACCTCCAACTGCGCCTTGGCGCCACGCTGGGCGAGACGCTCGAGGGCGAACCCGGCGTCTCGTCGACGGCCTTCGGCCCCGGCGCCGGTCGGCCGATCATCCGCGGCCTGACCGGCGCCCGGGTGCGCGTCATGGAAGGCGGTCTCGACAGCGGCGATGCGTCGGCGGTCAGCGCCGACCACGCCGTGACCTTTGAGCCGGCGCATGCCGAGCAGATCGAGATTCTGCGTGGCCCCGCCACGCTCCGCTTCGGTTCGGAAGCCATCGGCGGCGCAGTCAACGTGGTCGACGGGCGGATTCCGACTGAGCGGCCGGTCAAGGCGCTAAACGGCACGATCGACCTTCGAGGCGGATCCGCGGCCGACGAGCGCATGGGCGCGATTCAACTCGACGGCGGCGGCGGCGACTGGGCCTGGCACCTGGGCGCCGTCAGCCGGGAGACCGACCCCTACGAGATCCCAGGCTACGCCCGCGTCGAGGAGGACCATGAGGACGAACACGACGAGGAGCACGAAGGCGAAGAGGACCACGAAGACGAAGATCACGAGGATGAGGACCACGAAGACGAGGACCACGACGAGCACGAGGATGAAGAAGAGAACCCCTTCGGGATTGTTCCGAACACGGATCTGAAGACCGAGAGCGGCCGCTTCGGCTTCACACGGTTCTTCGGCGACCGCGGCTCTATCGGCGTCTCAGTCGGCGGGTTCGACACGAACTACGGGATTCCGCCCGGCGCCCACGGCCATGGAGAGCATGGACACGAGGACGAGCACGACGAGGACGAGGACCACGACGAGGACGAGGATCACGACGAAGACGAGGATCACGACGACGAGGACGAGGATCACGACGAGCACGGGGAAGAGGAGGAGCTCCCAATTCGCGTCGACATGAAGCAGCGCCGCGTGGACCTGCGTGCCGAGGCACTGCCGGCAGCCGGCGCCTTCCAGCGGGTCGAGGTCCGGATGGCTGGAACCGACTACGAGCACGTCGAGCTCGAGGGTCCCAACGTCGGCACGACCTTCTTCAACGAGTTCTTCGAGACTCGGCTCGAGCTGTTCCAGCGCGAGCGCGGCCGGAGCCGCGGTTCCGTCGGCCTTCAGTACACGGACCGCGATCTCGCCGCCTTCGGCGAGGAGGCGTTCGTGCCGCCCACGCAATCCCAGGGCTGGGCGCTCTTCACCTCTCAGGAGATCGAGGCAGGCGCCGTGCGCTGGCAGTTCGGGGCCCGCTTCGAGCAGCTCGACCACAATCCGGTGAGCTCTGTCGACACGTCGCACGACGGTGTGTCCGCGTCCGCCGGCCTGGTCTGGGACGCCGGCTCCGATTGGACACTCGGACTCTCCGCCGCCCGCTCCGTCCGCCTGCCCACTTCGGAAGAGCTCTACTCCGACGGTCTGCACGTCGCCACCCTGAGCTACGAGATCGGCGACCCGAACCTGTCCACCGAGACCGGCACCGGCATCGACCTGTCGCTGCGCAAGACGGAAGGGCGCCTCACCGGCGAACTCACCCTCTTCCGACAGGACTTCTCGGACTTCATCTACCAGGCCTTCACCGGCGAAGAGGAAGATGAAATCGCGGTCCTGCGCTACAGCCAGGCCGACGCCGCCACCGAGGGTGCGGAGCTACGGGTCAGACTGGAGCTTGTCGACCGGAACGACCATCACCTGCACCTTCAGGCGATGGCCGACACCGTCGACGCCGAGCTGGACGCGGGCGGCAACCTGCCGCGGATTCCACCCATGAGCTTCGGCGCCGGCCTGCACTACCACGGCCACCACTGGCGCGCCGCGGTGGAGGGACGCTGGATCGACGACCAGAACGATGTCGCGGACCTGGAGACCCCTACCGAGGGCTACACGATGGTCAAGGCCCACGTCGGCCGTCGCTTCATCCTCGGCAACCAGATCCTCGACGTGCTCCTGCGGGGCCGCAACCTGACCGACGAGGAGGCGCGCGTACATACGTCGTTCCTGAAGAACTTCGCGCCGCTGCCCGGCAGGGACATCACCCTGTCGGCCCGGTTCTGGTTCTGATGCGCGCCGGCTTAGCATCCCACCCCAACGGCCCCCACCGTGTGGGGTGACACGCCCGCACATCCGCCTGAGGAGTGTTCGCCATGCACCGAAGAACCGTGGCTCCGACCAACCGCCGGACTGCGGCGCCCTCGCTTCGCACGATCTCGCACGCCGCCGTCCCTCTGCGGCTGTGGGCGGGGCTGCTCGCCATGATCCTGGGCACCCTCCTCCTGCTCCCGGCCGCGATGGCCCAAGAGGCCGGCTCGATCGCCGGTGAGTTGCATACGCACGGCGATGAGGGAGTGACGCTCGCCACCGTCAGGCTCCCGGAACTCGCACTGAGCGCCGCGGTGGCCGGAGACGGGACGTTCAGCTTCGATGCCGTGCCGGCTGGCACCTACCTTCTCATCGTGGAGATCCCCTCCGTCGGCCAGAGCAGCCAGTCCGTCACGGTCACGGCCGGAGAGGAGACCGCCGTTGAACTGGAGATCGATCACATCGCCCACTTCGACGAGATCGTGGTCACCGCGACCGGCGATCTCCGCAGCGAGTCCGAGTTGTCCAACGCGGTCTCCGTGCTCAGCGGGGCCGACCTGCAACTGCGGATGGGCGCAACGCTCGGTGAGACTCTCGCCGGAGAGCCGGGCGTGTCGTCGACGTCCTTCGTCCCCGGCGCCGGCCGGCCGATCATCCGCGGTCTGTCCGGGGCTCGGGTCCGCGTGATGACCGGCGGCATCGGCACCGGCGATACCTCCGCGGTCAGCGCCGACCACGCGGTGACATCCGAACCGGCGCAGGCGGAGCGGATCGAAGTACTGCGCGGCCCCGCCACGCTCCGCTACGGATCGGGCGCCATCGGCGGCGCCGTCAACATCATCGATGGACGCATTCCCACCACCCGCGCGGCCACGTCCCTGAGCGGCACGGTCGACCTCGTCGGCGGATCGGTAGCCGACGAACGGATGAGCTCGCTCCAGTTGGGCGGCGGTGGCGGCGACTGGGCCTGGAGCGTCGGCGCCGTGAACCGGGAAACGGATCCCTATGAGATCCCCGGCCTCTCCCGCCTCGAGGACGACCACGACGACGGGGACGAGGACGATCACCACGACGACGAGGAAGACGACCACGACGAGGAAGACGACCATGAGGACAGCGAGGAGCACCTCGAGAATCCGTTCGGCGTCGTCCCGAACACCGACCTGCACACCGAGAGCGGACGCGTCGGTGTGACCCGGTTCTTCGGAGACCGCGGCTTCCTCGGCGTGTCGGTCAGCGGCTTCAACACGGACTACGGCATTGCACCGGGCGCCCACCAGCATCAAGGGCTCGATCACGAGGACGATCACCACGACGAGGACGAGGACGATGACCACGGCGACGAGGATCACGACGACGGCGACGAGGACCACGAGGGCGAGGACGCTCACGCCGACGAGGAGTTGCCCGTTCGCGTCGACATGAAGCAGCAGCGTGTCGATCTGCGCAGCGACATCCACCTGCGCTCCGGCGCGTTCGAGAAGCTCGAGGTGCGGATGGGCGGCACGGACTACGAGCACATCGAGTTCGAGGGGGACGAGGCCGGCACCGTGTTCACGAACGACTACTTCGAGACCCGGGTCGAGATGTTCCAGCGGGTCCGCGGCGCCAGCCGGGGTTCCGTCGGTCTGCAGTACTCGGACCGCGACATCGCCGCGGTGGGCGCCGAGGCCTACGTGCCGCCCACCGCGTCGAACAGTTGGGCGGTGTTCACCTCCCAGGAGATCGAGAAGGGCGCCATCCGCTGGCAGTTCGGCGCCCGCTTCGAACAGGCCGAGCACGATCCACAAGGAGGCTCGAACTGGTCAGGCGACGGAGTATCCGCTTCAGCGGGCCTGGTGTGGAAGGCGAACGACACCTGGTCCCTCGGCCTGTCCGCCTCCCGCTCCGTCCGCCTGCCGAGCGCCGAGGAACTGTTCGCCGACGGCGTCCATGTCGCCACCCTGACTTACGAGATCGGCAATCCGAACCTGGACGCCGAAGTCGGCAACGGTCTGGACCTCTCCCTGCGCAAGAACGAGGGCCGCCTCCAGGGCGAGCTGACCCTGTTCCGGCAGGACTTCCAGGACTTCATCTACCAGGGGTTCACGGGCGCCCAGATCGACGACATCGCGGTCATCCTCTACAGCCAGGGCGACGCGATGATGACCGGCGCCGAGTTCCGCGCCCGGATCGAGGTCGCGGAATGGGAAGACAACCACCTCCACCTGGAGCTGCTCGGCGACACGGTCGACGCCGAGCTGGACCAGGGCGGGAGCCTGCCGCGGATTCCGCCGATGAGCCTCGGCGCCGGCCTGCACTACCACGGCCACGACTGGCGAGCCGCGGTAGAGTGGCGCTTCGTCGACGACCAGCACGACGTGGCCGAGCTGGAGACGCCGACCGACGGCTACACCATGCTCAACGCCCACGTCGGACGCCGGTTCGTGCTGAAGAACCAGATCCTCGAGCTGCTGCTCCGAGGCCGGAACCTGACCGACGAAGAGGCGCGCGTGCATACGTCCTTCCTGAAGACGTTCGCGCCGCTCCCCGGGCGTGACATCACGCTGTCGGCCCGGTTCTGGTTCTGAGTCGGGACCGCGTGGTGCGGAAGGTGATCGCGAACTCAGATGTTCGGCCTCGCGCCAGGGGCCGAACCTTGGTCGCGTGGGCCGGTGTGCTGGTGCTGGGGTCGACCCTGGCGGCGCAGGAAGGCGAGTGGCCGTACTTCGGCGGCGACCGCACCTTCAAGCGCTACTCGCCGCTCGACCAGATTGACGCCTCGAACGTCGGCGATCTACGCATCGTCTGGCGACGGCCGGGTCTGGAACCGGAGCTCAAGGAGGAGTTCCCCGGGCTGCGTCCGGGCAACAACCTGCGATCGACGCCCATCATGGTCGAAGGTCGCCTTTTCCTGACCAACCTCGTTGGCCTGCTGCGCGCCGTCGACCCGGCGAGCGGCAAGACCTTGTGGTCTCAGGCGCCGTTCGAGCCGACGATCGAAGAGGCACGCGGCTTGAGCCCACGAGGCGTCGACCTCTGGACCGGCGGCCAGCAGCAACGAGTGTTCCTCGCACGCGGCAACTACCTGTACTCGGTCGACGCCTCAAGTGGCGAGGTCGACGGCAACTTCGGCGACCAGGGACGCGTCAGCCTCCGCCTCTCGGGACCGCTTGCCGGCGATTTCACCTGGACTGCCGGGCCGCTCGTCGTGGGCGACGTCGTCGTGGTGGCCGGATTCACCGGAGGCGCCGGCGACGGCGGCAGCAAGAAGGAGGCGACGCCGGAGGATGTGCGCGGCTACGACGTCCGCACGGGCCGCCGGCTGTGGACGTTCCACGTCGTGCCGCGGCCGGGCGAGTCGGGCAATGAGAGCTGGGGCGACGGCTCGTGGGAGTATTCGGGTGACCTCGGGTCGTGGTGCTGCCTATCGGCCGACGAGGAGCTCGGCTACGTCTACGTCCAGCTCTCGGCCCCAACCGCGGCGTACTACGGTGGCCACCGGCCCGGCGACAACCTGTACTCCAACGCACTCGTGGCACTGAACGCCAAGACGGGCGAGCGAATCTGGCACTTTCAGATGGTGCACCACGACGTCTGGGAGTGGGACACGGCCGGTCCGGCGACCCTCGGCGAGATCACGGTCGATGGGAGGCGTATCGACGCCGTCATACAGCCCTCGAAGACTGGCTTCCTCTACGTTTTCGATCGCCGTACCGGGGAGCCGGTATGGCCGATCGAGGAGAGGGCCGTGCCTGGCTCACGGGTCCCCGGGGAGCGACTGTCGCCGACCCAGCCATTCCCGACGAAGCCGCCGCCCTTCGACCGACAGGGATTCGTGGAGGACGACCTGATCGACTTCACACCGGAGCTCCGGGCACGGGTCCTGGAGCTCGTCAAGCCCTTCCGTCTCGGGCCGATCTTCACGCCGCCCGGCCTGATGGACGACGAGCAAGGGAAGAGTGGCACTCTGACGAATCCGGGAGCGTGGGGAACAGGGAACTGGCACACCGGCGCCTTCGATCCCGAGACCGGCGTCTACTACGCCGTGTCCCACACCTGGCCGGGCGTGTACTCCTTGAAACAGCCGGAAGACAGCGACGCGACGCTCGGCTACGTGATCGGCTACGACAGTCCCGATGTACCGACCCTCGACGGACTCCCGATTGTGAAGCCACCCTATGGTCGGATCACCGCAATCGATCTGCATCGCGGCGAGCACGTGTGGATGGCGGCCAATGGCGATGGGCCTCGAGACCATCCCCTGCTCGATGGCCTCGACGTGCCACCCCTGGGGGTCGCTGGGCGACCGGCACCGTTAGTGACGAAGACGCTGCTGTTCATCGGTGAAGGCAGCGATGCCATCCCCGGCATCCAGGGGGAAGAAGGCCGCTACTGGGGCAAGAAGTTCCGCGCTTACGACAAGGCCACGGGCGAGGTGGTGTGGGAGACGGAGCTGCCATCCGGTACCACCGGTGCGCCGATGACCTATTTACACAATGGTCGCCAGTTCATCGTCGTCGCGATCGGCGGCAAGGAGTCCCCGGCAGAGTTCGTGGCGTTTGGCCTGCCGCTCGACCGAGCCCGTCCACTCCGGCAATCACCTAACCCAGGAGTCCACCCATGAAGAGAAGAGTCTTGATCATCCTCTGTGCAACAGTCCTTGGGAGTTCCATGATGGCTGCAAGTGATGAAACCGTTCGGCCGGCGAAGATCAGCAAGCCAGAACTCGGCGGCAAGATCTTCGAGCGCCCGGACGTGGTCGAGAACACCCACGCCGACGGGCACGTGACGCAGACGGCCACGTCGCTGGTGTCGAGCGACAAGAGCTTCTCTTCCGGCATGTACAAGTCTGGGAAGACACGGATCGAGATCACCCAGCCGTACGGTGTCGACGAGTTCATGTACTTCCTCGAGGGCGGCGTCACTCTGACGTCATCTGACGGAACAGAGCTCGTGATCAACGCCGGGGAGGCAGTGACGGTCCCGAAAGAGTGGACCGGAGTCTTCGAAACGGACGGCTACACGAAGATCTGGGTCATCTACTCCCCGCGTGAGTAGACAAGGCGCGTCCTCTTCAGTTCGGCCACAACGACGGAGCGCATGACAGGATCACCAGCATCATGACCATACAAGCCGCTTCCGAAACGCGCCCCGATTGGACGCCCACCGCAGTCCCCATCGGGATCCGACCCCTGACCCCTCATATCGGCGCGGAGATCGAGGGAGTCGACCTGTCCCTGCCGCTCTCGCAGTCGCAGAAGGACGACATCAGGCGGGCCTGGCTGGAGTGGCAGGTGCTGGTCTTCCGTGACCAGGAACTCACCCGCGAGCAGCACAAGGACTTCGGCCGGTCCTTCGGCCCGCTGCACGTCCACCCCCTGCACAAGAGTTCCGAGTACAAGGGCGGGCACGACCCGGAAATCCTTGTCGTCAAGACCACGCAGAAGTCCAGGTACACGGCGGGCGACGGCTGGCACACCGACGTGTCGTGCGACGAGCAACCGCCGATGGCGTCGATGCTCTACATCAAGGAGATTCCCGAGTGCGGCTCGGGAGGCGACACACTATTCGCCGACATGTACCGCGCCTACGAGACGCTATCGGAGCGGATGCAGCAGTTTCTCGAAGGTCTGGTGGCGGTGCATGACGGTGCGCTGCCCTACATCGGCAAGTACGGCTACGCCGCTCCCGATGGAAAGGCGTACCCGAAGACCGAGCACCCGGTGGTGACCCGCCATCCCGAGACCGGCCGCAAGGCCCTGTTCGTCAACAGCGGCTTCACGTCGCACATCCGCGGTCTGCGACGATGGGAGAGCCGGGGTCTGCTCGACATGCTCTTCGAGTACATTGCCACCACAGTCTCTCTGACCTGTCGCGTGCGCTGGGAGCCCAACACGCTCACCCTCTGGGACAACCGCTGCACGCAGCATCATGCCGTGTGGGACTACTACCCGCAGTCGCGCTTCGGCGAGCGGGTCTCGATCGTGGGTGATCGGCCGGTCGCTTAACAGGGCCGCCAAGGCAGCGACCGACCGCGGCGCCGACCCGTCGATCGTCGATGCCGCCTACAACGCGACGCCCCTGGAGTGGGCGGTGGAGTGCGGCGCACCGGATTCGGCAGAGTTGCTGCGACGGAGGGCTTAGGACTCGTCGCGGCTCAACCAAGCTCGCCCGTGGCGTACTTGTGAAGGATGCTGGAAATGAGAGTCTGGTACGGCACTCCTTCGCGGGCCGCCAACCGCTTGATCTCCACCAGGTCGTGACTCGGCAGGCGGATGTTGATTCGCTTGTCCTTTCGAAGCGTCTCGCGGGCCGCGGACTCCAGCCTGGCGACGTCCCGAGAAGAGCCCGAGGCTCTTCGGAGACGTCCTTGCTCGTAGGCTCTCAGGATCTCGCGCTCCTCAGGGTCGAGTGCTGCTGAATCGGGCTTCGTCGTGCGTTCGGTCATGGCTCGTCACCTCGCCCTCAGGCAACACGGCTTCGGCCGCTGCCGGTATACTCCGCCGCTCGACAGCGGTCGGCACCGAAGCCGCGGCCCGAATCCGCGTCCCCATCGTCTAGCCAGGTCAGGACTCCAGCCTTTCAAGCTGGCAACACGGGTTCGAATCCCGTTGGGGACACCATCGCGCCTGCCGGCGCGATGCTGGCCCCAGCGGGCTTCGGTCGGCGCGCCTCGCCTGCGGCTCGGAGCGCTGGGTCGTATCCCGTTGGGGACACCGCGCTGCCTGCCGGCGCGATGCTGGCCCCAGCGGGCTTCGGTCGGCGCGCCTCGCCTGCGGCTCGGAGCGCTGGGTCGTATCCCGTTGGGGACGCCATCGCGCCTGCCGGCGCGATGCTGGCCCCAGCGGGCTTCGGTCGGCGCGCCTCGCCTGCGGCTCGGAGCGCTGGGTCGTATCCCGTTGGGGACACCGCGCTGCCGCCGGCGCGATGCTGACCCCAGCGGGCTTCGGTCGGCGCGCCTCGCCTGCGGCTCGGAGCGCTGGGTCGTATCCCGTTGGGGACACCATCGCGCCTGCCGGCGCGATGCTGGCCCCAGCGGGCTTCGGTCGGCGCGCCTCGCCTGCGGCTCGGAGCGCTGGGTCGTATCCCGTTGGGGACACCGCGCTGCTGCCGGCGCGATGCTGGCCCCAGCGGGCTTCGGTCGGCGCGCCTCGCCTGCGGCTCGGAGCGCTGGGTTGTATCCCGTTGGGGACGCCGCGCTGCTGCCGGCGCGACGGAGACCCGCCGCCACTAGTCAGTTCCACCAGGCCTTGTCGGAGTACGCACGCACGTCCAACTCGAAAGTCCAGGTGGACCGATGCTGTCGCACGAGATGGAGGTAGGTCTCCGCCACCTGCTCGGGGAGGATGAGGCCGTCGGCCGCTCCCTTCGTGTTCCGGAGAGCCTCGAACCGCTCCGGCCCAAGCATCTTGCCTAGCGTGTCCGGTGCATCGACGCTGCCATCCACGAGCACATGAGCCACATGAATCCCCTTTGCGGCGAACTCGGCGTTCAGCGTCTGGCAGAGCATGCGGCGTCCCCCCATCGCGGCCGCGTGGGAGTGCTGTCCTGCATTGCCGCGCGCCGCGGCTGTGGCTGAGGTAACGATCAGCGTTCCATGGCCACGCTCAGCCATGCGGGGGCAGACCGCGGAGGCTGTCCGGAAGAGGCCGAACGTGGCCATGCGCCAGCCGAGCTCGAAGGCCTTGTAGCTGGTATCGGCGAGCGCCCGATCGCCGATCTGGGCGCCGAGGTTGTAGATCATCACTTCGATCGGCCCGATCTGATTCTCCACGTGGGCGATCTGATCCTCGATGGCGTTCTCCTTGACGGCGTTCAGAAGAAAGCCGGACGCATCCCCGCCCTCCTCGTGAATGCCGGCGACCAGAGCGTTCAGCCCGTCTTCGTCGCTCCGGCGACATAGAACTGCGTGGTACCCCTCGCGAGCGAACCTCCTGCCGGCGGTACCGCCGATCCCGGCGCCCGCGCCCATGACAAAGCAAACTGGTTTCATCATCCTTCCTCCATGTGTGGTCACACGGCCGCACTCGACCCCAGACGCCCAAGCGAGCGCCAAGATTCCGTGGGCTACTCCCTGGAAGCGGTGTTCTTCAGCCGAAGGTCCTTGAACTCGACGCGCATCCCCGCATCGTGAATCTGCAGGCCGATTGCGCCCTTGTCAAAACGTTCTTCTTTCGCGTTGTCGGTGAACTCGGAGGCGAGCTTTCCGTTGATGAAGAACTGGTAGTGCCGGCCCCTGGCGACAACGCGGGCCTTGTTCCAGCCACGACGATTGATGTCGGTTTCCCTCACGCCATCTTCGATGTCGGTGGTGTGCGTAGTTCCGTCCGGATCGATCACTAGACTCGTCCCGCGAAAACAGGCGTACTCTTCGCGCGAGGCGAAGTGGAAGTCCCATGCGCCGAGAACCTGCGGTCCAATGCCCAGGTGACCCAGATCCGCGTGGTAGCCCACGAACGGACGCTTGCCGCTCAGGTCCTTCACGGCGTGGATCTGAATTCCACTATTGCCGTTCCCGGGAAAGCGGTAGCTCGCTTCCAACTCGAAATCGGTCAGCTCGACGTCGTCGTAGACGAGGTACACGAGCCGGTCCACGCTGCCCTGGCCGACGACCATGCCGTCTTCGACGGACCAGTCCGAAATGGAATCGGCCGGAACAGCATGCCAGCCATCCAACGTCTCGCCATCGAACATGGCGACGAACTCGGCGTCCTGCTGTTGCGCCGTTGCAGTCAACGCGGTGGCGGGTACGAGGGCAAGCACAGCAATGACGGACTTCCACATCTTCTTCACCCCTGCTTCTTCTTCTAGCGCGACGGAACTCCCAGAGGCCGGCGCTTCGCGCCGGATGCGGGCAGGATGCCCGCGTTCCCAGGTCAGATCGTTCTGCCGCGCAAGCTCCTAGTTCCTGGTGCCCAGGGTCGTGACGTGCTTGAAAAGGTCGAGAAGCTGAGCTTGTGACAGCAACGATGTCAGGCCCGTGGGCATGGGGCTTCCCGTCTCACGAACTTCCTGGATGTCTTCCGCCTTGATCGTGACCAGCTCCCCTGTGGCGAGATCCTGAATCACGAGATTGCCGGTCGCTTCGCTTTCCCTCGTCGAGCGCTTGTAGCCCTGGTAGATCATGAAATCGGAGGTCGTGATTTCCAGTGCGGTGAATCCCTCCTTGATCTGACGATTTGGCCACAGCGTCTCTTCGACGATGCGTTCGGCGGAGAGCGTCGTACCCACCGCCGTCAGGCTCGGCCCGATGAGGCCTCCCTGGTCGCCGACCTGGTGACAGGCGTCGCAGCCGAGATCGACGAAGAGCACGGCGCCCCGCGCGGCATCGCCCTGCTCTGCCGCAGTTTCGGCGAGGCTTTCCACCAACCCTGCGTCGTAGTCCAGCTCGAGCGAATCCGCTCCACTCGCGGTATTGAGCGCGGCCAGGAGGACGTTGTCTGAGCGACCACTCGCGTAGAAGGAACGGAGCAGCGACTTCGCGGCATCGTGCTCGAGTCCACCAGACTCGATCGCCGTGGTCAGAGCCGGCACGCCTCCCTCGCGGTTGAGGAATGCGACAAGTGCCCGGGTGGCCGTGGCGTTGTCCAGCCCGGGCTCCCCGAACAGTCTGACCGCGAACTTCGCAGCCGCTTTCGAATCGAGGACAACGAGTGCTTCAATCGCCGAGGCGCGCAGTGTCGGTGCATGCGGCGCATCGGCATGGGCCGCGAGCAGCTCTCTTGCGCCTTCGGCCCCGAGGCTTGCCATGGCGCCGAATGCGGCGCTCCGCACGAACTCGGGAAGCGACTCATCCCTTGCCATCGCGAGAAGACTCTCGTGCGTGTCGCTGGCCCGCCAGACTCCGGCCAGGACGGCGGCATTGGCGCGGAGCTGGAGATTCGGGTGCTCCAACATCTTCGCCAGGCCCCAGGGATGATCATGCGGCTCGAGACTTCCGGAACGCGTCGCCCTGGCTGCGGCCGCCAGGACCCGCGCATGGGAATCGGCGTCGTACTTGCCGCCACTCACATAGCGATCCGGAGTCAGGACAAACTCTACAATCTCGTCTTCTCCCCCGATCGCAAGCAGCTTCTCGATCGCGCTCAGGCGCGTGTCTTCGTCGAGGTGGTAGGACAAGGCGATCGTGCGAAGGTCCGCGATTCGCTCCCGTCCCCCCGCGCGGTTGAGCACCTCGGCGAGATGGGCCGACTCGGCGAACTGGAGGTCTCCGCGCTCGTGCGCTGCTTCCCAGTGCGGTTTGAGGTGCTGGATCGCCTGCGAAAAGACGTACTCCATCGAGTCATCCATGGGGCGGTCCACCGCGCGCGCCACCACGGTGATCGACTCCGGTTGGGGAATCGCCGCGGCCGCGGCAACGGCCTCCATCCGCACCTGCGCGTCGTCGTCTTCCACGCGCCTGGCGAGGAGTGCCAACGGATCCTCGAGGCGATCGTGCCATCGGCCCACGATGCGCGACGCGAAGGCTCGTCCGCCCGGCGCCTTCGCCTCCAGCAACTTCTCCAGGACCGCCGGTGCGGGAACCTCGATCGTCGCATAGGCGCCGACCGCTTCGTAGAGGTGGCGCTCGTACGCAGTGTCTTTCGGTTCCAGGCTCGCGACCCACTTTCCGAGGGCGGCCGCGACCTCGTCCGTGTGGCGGCGCGTCAGCTCGCGCTTCGCCTGATAGCGCGTCCAACGCTCGGGCGCTTCGAGGGCGGCAACGACGTCCTCCAGTGGCGCATCCAGGAGCTTCGGCGCCTTCACAAGAGGCGCCGAGGAGGACGTAATCCGCCAAATCCGGCCGTACGCCTTGTCGCGCACTGGATCGCGATACTCATCGTCCTGGTGGCAAATGATCGGGTTGTACCAGTCGACGACATAGACGGCGCCGTCGGGCCCGACCTTCACGTCCACCGGGCGGAAGTTCCGGTGACTCGAATGGATGAGCGGCTCTTCCCACCTCAGAGCTGCCCCTGAGCCGTCGGCCGCAACCGAAAACCGCTTCACGCGATTCGCCTGGAAGTCGCCAATCGCGAAATGCCCTTGGTATTCCGGTGGCAGGTGACGACCGTCGAGATAGGTGATGCCGGCGTATCCACCGGGCTCGCCTATCGTGTCGATGCGGCGCCGGTTGGTGGTAGGGATCTGGCCGAGCGAAAGATGCGTTACGCCGCCGGCGCCATCGACGCTGTACATCTGGCCCCATTCACTGAACGCAACGCCCCAGGGATTGCCGGGGCCCATGAAGTCGTCGAGAAGAGGGTGCATTTGCAGCAGCCGCGGACGCAGTCGGAAGAACCCGGACTGAAACAGATCGGCGGAGCCCCAGGGAGTTGCGACGCGCGATTCGATGCCGTCGCCCTGCCCCATGTACAGCTCGCCGCCGGGACTCCAGGTGAAGGAGTTGACCGTCTGGTGCGTATCGCCCGTTCCGAATCCGCTGAGCAGGACGCGTCGCGTATCCGCTCTGCCATCGCCATCGGTGTCCTTCAGGAACAGAAGCTCACGGCCCTGTCCAACGTAGACGCCGCCGTCACCCAGTTCCATTGCGGTCGGAATGTTCAGCCCATCCGCGAAGACGGTCGAGCGCTCCGCGACACCATCGTAGTCGGCGTCTTCCAGCACGATGATCTTGTCGTTCGGAACATCTCCGGGGAAAACATGCGGATACGTTGTCGAGACGGTCACGTACGCCCGGCCCGCCGTGTCCCAGCGAATCGCAATCGGGTTGGTGAGACCGTCAGCCTCCGACGCGAAGAGGTTGACCTGCATGCCGTCCGGCACGGTGAACGAAGCAAGCTCTGTCTCGACGTCCGCGGCCGGATGGCCAAAGAGCACTTCCGGCTCGGGTCGCCGATGCCCCGGGTCCTGGCCGCCATTGGCTACGGTCCAGACGCGTTCTTCCGCCTTCTCGATCAAGCCGACAAGCTGCTGCCACTCCTCGCGAAAGGAGAGATAGCCGTGGCTCGACCGGGTGAAGCGCCGCGTCGAGTCGTCCCCGTGAAGCAACTTCCAGTTCGCGGGACGCCAGTAGTCGAACCACAGGCGCTGCTTTTCGACGACTGCCGCATGAAGCGTGGCCAACTGGTCCCAGGACGGGGTCTCGAAGCCGAGGTTCTCCAAGATCGTCTCTGAGACGTGCTGCAGTGACTCCTCCCTGAGGTGCATGCCGTTTTCCGTCAGGCCCGACTTCGCATCCGAGAAGAGGTCCACGAAGAGAAGACCTCTCTCTGCGGCAATCTTCTTCGTTGCCCGGACATACCGTACAAGAGACCGATTGTGGTGCGAAACGTCCGGCAGAAACTCGCTCTCCGGCTTCTCGAAGGGCGTCGGGGACACGAGCACGACCTGCTCAGCGTGCCTCAGGAAGCCGTCGATCAACGCGTTGTATGCCGACTTGAACGACTCGAGCCCTTCGCTTCCTGTCATCGATTCCAGCTTGCCGTACTGCGCAATGACAACCGTGGCGCCGACCCGTTCGAGCTGAGCGTCCCAATCGCCGAAGCCATCTTCGCGCCAACGTTCCAGCGAGGAGCCCTGCTGGAAAACGGTGTCCGCTTCCCAGGAGAGATCACGGAAGGTGGGATGAACCTCGGCGAACGCGTCCGTCAGAATCGTCTCCAGATAGCCCGCCCGCTGCAGATACACCATGTCGGTGCCGCCGGTGAGCACAACCACTTCCTCTTCCCCTAAGGCCAACTGAGGCGGCGCCGGCGTGCAGCCCGCCAGGAACATTCCCGACAGGGTCAAGGTCAACGAGAACCGGGGGAGGGAGGGTCTTCTCATCATGGCGCCTAACCTCGCCCCATGTACGGCATTTCGTTTGCCATCACCGTCATGAAAGGTACGTTTGCGTCGAGCGGGAGTGCGGCCATGTAGCGCACCGCATCGACCACGGCGCGCACGTCCATGGTGGGCTCCGCCTTCGTGCCGCCGTCGGGTTGGGGCACACCCTCTGACATACGCGCGGTCATTCTCGTGTAGGCGTTGCCGATGTCGATTTGTCCGCATGCGATGTTGAACTTGCGCCCGTCCAGCGACGTCGACCGTGTAAGCCCGGTGATCGCGTGCTTTGTCGCAGTGTAAGGGGCGGAGTTGGGACGCGGCACGTGTGCGGAGATCGAGCCGTTGTTGATGATGCGTCCGCCCTGAGGATCCTGCTCCTTCATCAGCTTGACTGCCCGTTGCGTGCAGAGAAAGGCGCCGGTCAGGTTGACCCCGACCACCCGGTTCCATTGTTCGAGGGTCAGCTCTTCCATCGGCACGGGCGGTGCGCCGGTGCCGGCGTTGTTGAACAGCAGGTCCAGCCGGTCGAACGCGCTCGCCAGTTTGTCGAACACCGCCTGGACGCCCTTCACGGTGCTGATGTCTGCGGCTACCGTCGCGACTCTGTCGGGATCGCTGGCGCCGCCCTTCGTTTCAATCAGACGATCCTCGCGGCGGCCGGCAATGAGCACGCCGTAACCATCGTCGACCAGCCCGTGCGTTACGGCCCGGCCGATCCCGCTTCCGCCGCCGGTCACGATTGCGACTTTCTCTGCCATGTCAGTGCTCCCGGTTGGTGCGGATGCTGCTCATCTTCTACCTAACGCGGCCGCAGGGCCAGCGTTGGCTTCGGCAGCCAGTCCCTGCGAATACTCCTAGTGTACTGTCTCCAACATGGCTTTACCACGTGTAACCTTTGCGATGATGCTGTCGGCGGTGGCCGTCCAGACGAAGGGCCGGGAGTTTTGGTTGCTGTTCTCCACGTAGTCGTAGATGGTCTTTACGAGGTCGTTGACGCTCTGGAATGCACCGCGCCGGATCGCCTTCGTGGTCAGACCGCCCAGCCAGCGTTCGACCAGGTTAAGCCAGGGCGACGAAGTGGGAATGAAATGGAAGTGGAAGCGAGGCTTTCGCTCCAGCCATGCGCGCACGGCGGCGTGTTTGTGGGTCTGGTAGTTGTCCAGGATCAGGTGCAGGTCGAGATGGTTCGGGATCTCGCGGTCGAGACGCTTGAGGAAACGGAGAAACTCCTGATGGCGCTGCCGGCCCATGCACTCCGCGATCACCGTGCCCTCCAACACGTTCAGCGCAGCGAACAACGTCGTCGTCCCGTTGCGCTTGTAGTCGTGGGTCATCGTTCCCGCGCGGCCGCGCTTGAGCGGCAAGCCCGGCTGGGTCCGGTCCAGAGCCTGGATCTGGCTCTTCTCGTCCACGCACAGCACAAGCGCGTTCTCGGGCGGATTCCGGTACAGGCCCACAACGTCCCGCAGCTTTTCCACGAACCTGGGGTCGTTGCTCAGCTTGAACGTCTTGACCAGATGGGGCTTCAGCCCGTGCGCCGCCCAGATGCGCTGGACCGCCGCCGGACTGATGCCCTGGGCCCGAGCCATCGAACGCACGCTCCAGTGGGTCTGACCGGGCGGCTTCTCGTGCAGCGTCGCTTCGATCACTTTACGCACGACCGACTCCGAGAGCGGCGGCTTTCCGCAACCGCGGGGACGATCCCTGGTCAGCCCCGAAGGTCCGTCCTCCGCGAACCGACGACGCCACAGCAGCACCGTCGGCCGCGAAACTCCGAGTTTCGCCGCGATCGCCCGATTGGCCATGCCCTCCGCCGCAGCGAGCACGATCCGGCTACGCCGGACCGTGCGTTGCGTGGTCGTCGGCGCCTCTACCCATTTCTTGAGAAGCGCTCGATCGCTCTCTTCGATGTCAATTCGTTCCGCTGGTTCCCACATGAACGGAATACTGACGAACTTAACCGAAACTGTCAACCCAAGTCGGAGACACTACACTAGTCGTCCAGAACCCGCGCCTGCAGGATCGGCACCGGCCGCTCCAGCATCTGGCCGCGCGTCACTTCCGACCCGGCATCCGTGAGCGTCGGGAGACCCTGAACATCCTCGAGAATCTCCATCCCACGCACCACCCGCCCGAAAGTCGCGTAGCCCTGGCCGTCGGGCTGGCGCGTCGTGTTGCCGGTATCGAGCGCCGGGTTGTCGGCGATGTTGAAGAAGAACTCCGAGTCGGCGGTTCCCGGCTCGAGTCGCGCGTAGGCGATCGTGCCGCGCTCGTTGAGGATGCCTGTCGTGTCGGTCGTCTCATGAGCGATCGGAGGTATCGGCCCTACGGCCTCGTCTGTCGGCTCACCGCGGCGCATGATCTCGCCAAGCAGTCCGCCCTGAACCACCTGGTGCGGGCTCGGCCCGCTCGTGTTGTCCGGGCGCGTCACCCGGTAGAAAGTGGCGCCCTCGTAGTGCCCGCCCTCGACCCAGACCAGAAAGTTGTTCGCCGAGATCGGCGCACGCTCGGGGTAGACGCGCACCTCGATCTCGCCGAGGTCGGTGTCCAGAACCACGCCGACGGTGGTCTCCCCGGGCTGGCACGCCAGCGCTCCGAAGAGAGCGAACGCCGCAGCCAGGCAGCGAACAAGCGAGGTCGCCAGCCCGCGTCGGGCCTCTCGACGCGACCCACTGGCTCTTAGCGCCTGTCTTACTGGTAAGATTCTCGCCATGACCGAGGTCCGAACGACCAGGATGTCCTCCAAGGGGCAGGTTGTCATACCCGATGCCATCCGGACGAGGTTGGGGCTTGAACCGGGCGTCCAGTTCGTCGTCATAGGCGAAGGGGACACGATCGTGCTCAAGCCGATCGCCGTGCCCTCGATGCGCGAGTTCGACGAGGTCATGGGGCGAGCACGCGAAGCGGCCCGCCGTGCGGGCATGAAGCGATCAGACGTTGCAACGGCGATCGCGGCCGTTCGCTCCCGTTGAAGGTCGTACTCGACACGAACGTGTTCGTGTCCGGAGTCTTCTTCGGAGGCACCCCGGGTCGGGTCCTGGAAGCGTGGCGGGACGGCAGGGTGGAGTTCGTTCTCTCCCGCGAGATCGTCGAGGAGTACGTGCGCGTGGCCGAGGAACTGGCGGATCGGTTCCCGGGCGTCGACTTGAGCGCGGCTTTGGAACTCCTGACTGTCTCGGCAACCCTTGTAACGTCACCTCCGCTTCCGGAACGTGTTTCCCGGGATCCTGACGACGACAAGTTCCTCGCTTGCGCACTGGCGGCAGGAGTCGACTGTGTGGTCAGCGGCGACCGGGATCTGCTCGACGTCTCTTCGTACGAGGGAATCGTCGTGCTGAGTCCTCGAGACTTCTTCGACCAGCTCCAGTAGAGGTGATTGGACCATGCGCTTAGATCAACAAGTCTGCCTCGTCACGGGCGGCGCCTCCGGAATCGGCAGAGCCACCTGCGAGGCGCTTGCCGCCCAGGGCGCCCATGTCGTCGTCACGGACATCGACGAAGCCGCGGGACGGGAAGCCGCGGACGCGGTCAGCGGCGAGTTCGCGCGCCTCGACGTAAGCGACCGAGACGCCTGGACGCACGTTGTTTCCGAGATCGTCAGGGCCCACGGCGGGCTCGATCTCGTCCATCTCAACGCCGGCGTGACGACCTATCCGGCGGCCGGGGGTGACTTTCCTGCCTTCGACATCGCAGCCATGCCGGCGGACGCCTACCGGCGGGCCATGGGAGCCAACATCGACGGAGTCGTCTTCGGCGTGGGTGCGACCGTACAGGCGCTGGAGAACCGGGGCGGCGGAGCGATCGTCGTGACGGCCTCGGTTGCCGGGCTCGCAACGTGGGAAGTGGACCCCGTCTACACGATGACCAAGCACGCCGTGGTCGGCCTGGTTCGCGCTCTCGCACCGTCTCTCGCCCAGCGCGGAGTCACGCTCAACGCGATCTGCCCGGCCGCCGTCGCCACCAGGATCTTCGGCCCCGAGGCCGAGGACTTCGTGAGGGAGGCCGACCTTCGACTCATGCCGCCTTCTCAGGTCGCGGATGCCGTCATCGAAGCAGCGGCGGGCAGCGAGACCGGCCAGTGTTGGGTCTGCTACAAGGATCGTGATCCGATCCGCTACGTGCCGGCCCCGCTTCCGAGATTGTCCAGCCAATCGCGAACCGCATGAGCTCCTCCCCCGCGGCGCAGCTACGCGCCCTTCTCGACGCTCCCGGGCTTCGGGTGATGCCCTGCTGCTTCGACGCGCTCTCCGCCCGGCTCATCGAGCAGGCGGGGTTCGAGCTGACCTTCATGAGCGGCTTCGCTGTGTCCGCCAGCCGCCTCGGAATGCCGGACACCGGCCTGATCTCCTTCGGCGAGATGCTCGACCAGGGCCGCAACATCTGCTCCGCCACCCGACTGCCCGTGATCGGCGACGGCGACACCGGCTACGGCAACGCCCTGAACGTCAAGCGCACGGTGCGGAGCTACGCGAACGCGGGCCTCGCGGGCGTCATGATCGAAGACCAGGAGGCCCCCAAGCGCTGCGGTCACACGAGGGGCAAGCGGGTCGTCTCCCGCACCGAGGCGCTGTCGCGGATCCGCGCCGCGGTGGACGCACGCGAGGAGGGCGCCGACATCCTGATCATGGCCCGCACCGACGCCCGCGCCACCGACGGGTTTGACGAGGCCGTGGCCCGCTGCCAGGCCTTCGCCGACATCGGCGCGGACATCACGTTCCTCGAGGCCCCGCAGTCGGAGAGGGAGATGATCGCGCTCTGCAAAGCAATCCCTGGCCCAAAGATGGCAAACCTGGTCGAGGGCGGCGATACTCCGCTCCTGCCGCCCGAGCGGCTCGAGGAGATCGGCTACAAGATCGCGGCCTACCCGCTGACGCTCCTGTCCGCCGCCACCGCGGCGATGCTCGACGCCTTGCACGCCCTGAGTAACGGAGACCGACCCGCGAACCGCCTGGACTTCGAGCGCCTTCGCGACATCGTCGGGTTCGAGGACTACGACGCCGAGGCCGAGCGCTACCGCGTGGAGGACACCTGATGCCGCTCGGCTTTCTCTGACCGCGCCGAGGCCATGTACCTGCTCCGCTACATCGAGAAGATCGGAACCGGGATCGTCGCCATGATCCGCCGCTTCGCCGAAGCGGGCCTGCCGGCGCCCAAGTTCGACATCGGATCGGGCTTCGTCCTGAGGATCTGGCGACAGGCCAGGGAACTACCCGAAACCAGCCTCGACTACCCAGAAAACTACCCGGTAGACTTGCCCCGACTACCCATAAACCGGCGCGGACGGGCGCTGGCCCTACCATCCTGTCACCGCAGTCGGCCCGCAAGGCCAACAGGAAGGAGGTCGCGAACCATGAGCACAACGCGCATCAGGATTGATCCCGACGATCCGGCGACCTTTCCCGAAGGGAGGATCGACGCTGCGAAGGTGGACAGCACCACAGAGGCGGAGATCGGCTTGCAGCAGCGCGAGGATGACGCCGAGGCGATGCAGGACGTGGCGCGGTACGCGAAGGCGGATCGGGCCGATCTGAGTCCTGCGGATAGGAGGGCGCTCTCCCGCCTTGTGGGCACAATCAAGAAGGAGGAGGACTCATGACGACTCAGCGAACGGAAACGGGCCGCGAGGTGGAAGCTGCCCTCGGAGAAGTGCTCGCTCATGTGCGCGGCGAAACGCGACTGCCTTGCCGAATCGTCGACGATCCGACGGCGGAGCGCATCGTTGCGCTCCGTAAGCGCATGCAGCTCAGTCGCCAGCGCTTCGCGGACCGGTTCGGACTGGATGCCCGCGCCGTGCAGGACTGGGAACAGGGTCGACGAGTCCCGGACCGTGCGGCTCGCGTCCTGCTGACTGTCATCGACCGGGAACCGGAGGCGGTCGTGCGTGCCCTCGACGGCTGAGGGACCGTTACGGTGCGGCGGTCAGGCGAGGGCGCAGCGTTTCGCCCGCTCTCTCAATCTACCTCCCACTACCCCGCTTCCTCCATCGCCTCCCGGTAAGCCAGCAGGCAGTCAAGCCCAGCGAACCCTTCTACGGTTAGCATCCGCGGCGATGCATGACGCCCCTGGACTCGTTGCGCCCCCTGTCGGCATCCTCGACAACCGTTCCCGCGGGATGGCCGGAGACTTCCTGAAAGCGCACCTCAAGGAAGGCACACAACTCTCGGTCGTGTCGGCCTACTTCACGATCAGCGCCTACGAGGCGTTGGGAGAGGAACTGGAACGCGTCGAGCGGATGCGGTTCCCCTGCGGCGCCCCAGACCATCCGCGAGCGCTGGGCCGGAACAATCGGCCAACGAGAGCTTCGGTGCCACCCGTGTTCGGGTTCTGCTACAGGACTCCAAGCGCCTGAATCGCCTCGCGCTCCTTGTACTGCCCGATTCCGCGCCAGATCAGACGAATGGCGTGCTCGATGTCCGTGGTGGTGAACAGGTCGAGTTTGTCTTCGTCGTTCAGCCCGTTCCAAGCGTCATCGTATCGTGTGCGTGAGTCGGGCTCGGATCCAAAGGCTCGGGCCGCGCCGCCGAATCCGCACATGAGGTAGAGCGGCTTTTGGCGGGCAAGTGCAAGTCTTGCCTCCTGCATCACGCCTGGCTCTTCCCCTTGGTAGTTGTTCAACCTGCCGCCGAGGCAGATTCGGCAGCCGGGAGCAAGCAGATCGGTTATCCAATGTCGGAGCGCCGTGAGTTCCCACTTGCGTAACTCCTGCGCGTCCGCATCGGAAGCCGGGTTTTCGATGTCGAGTTGATCGCCGACATCGCGGGCCAGGTCGCTAAAGGAGATCACCTTGAGGACACCGCCGCTGTCGCGCTGAGCCTCCATGGCGGCGCTGCTGAGCGACGCCTCTGGGGCGGGCACGACGTTGAGCATTCTGGCCTCTGCGGAAGGGGCATCGTCCTGCTCTGCGCGCGCGGCGACGGTACCCGCGAAGTCCGCGACGGCGCGCATGACGCCATCCTCGCGCCAGTCGTGGCTGAAGATCACCCGCATGTCGTGGTCGAGGAAGTACTGCGCCATGCGAATCACGACCCGATTGATCTGGCGATCGTCGTAGCCGAGGCGTGCTGCGTCCTCGCAGGGGGAAACGGAGATGTTCACGGACCACATGGTTGCTACGGCAGTTCGTCGTAAGTCTTGAGTGTGGCAGCCGGTTGCGTAGAACCCAAGATGGGTGCCACGGCCCGGAGGAACGCTTGGGAGACCTTCGGGCCCGGATAGGCGATGACGGCGCCGGCGGCCAAGTGTCGGTCCAGCGAGTAGACGGACGGCCGGTGGGGTAGGACCTTGACACCGGGCCACTGGTACTGAACGCGCAGCGCCCGCAGGTGCACGCCCATGGCGTGCAGCACGATCCTAATCAGGTTGCCATCGTGCACGCGCACGTTCGGGACGACGTCGAACGGGAGCAACGCGCTGTGGTGGTACTGCTCCTTGCGCAGGTCCACTGCGAGGATCGGCATGCCGTTGGACTCCGCGCGAAGGAACTCTCGCCGGCACCAGTACCGGCTCTCGTACGCTTCCGAGCGCAGTGCGACGAGTATCGACCGCTCCGCCGCGTCATTCAGGACGTCCTGCCAAAGACCGCCCGCGGGTATGTGTTCCGCGTCGTAGAAGTACTCGAAGCCCGCAGCGTTCCCGGCCGCCTCCTGAAGTTGACGCAGAACGCCGATGAGGGACCTCGCCATAGCCAACCCGTCGGTCTTTGCGTGGCTGATGAAGAACCTCAGTAGCCCGGTTGCGTCGGGGTCTTCGTTAGGCGCGACCGGCGCGAGAATGCGTCTGGCGGACGCCATAGCCCGCAGGCTTGCCCCGACGGGCGCGAACGCAGGCTCCACCCAAGGGCGGTGCCCCTGCACGGCCGGGTCGGCAGGCGGGTCAGGCGGCGCGTCCACATGCACCACATGGTCTTCCGGGACGCTCTCGCCGAGTTCCGGGATGAGCGCGTCACCTACGACCACGAGGATCGTGTTTTCCGCGCCGCCGAGGAGGTTGTTGATCTCATCGCTCGTGACACACGGTGCGGGCTCGAGGACACGGATCCCGAGGTCCACGGCGTCGCCGAGATACGCGCTCGGTGACCCGGGCGCATCGGCGCTGCCCTCGAAAGCGACCCGCAGGCTGTCGACATAGACGTCCGTGCGCCGGTCGTTGATGGGCCGGTTGACGACGATCTGCAAGGGGGTGCGGTCGGGCATCTAGGCGGCCACTCCAGGCAAGGCGTCCGGCCAGCGTGGCAAGGTGGTTGGACTCGCGGCCGTGGGCACCGCTCGCGCCCATGCTAGCCCGACCAGCCGGTGCTGAACCGGCCGGCCCGGTTGTGCAAGAACTGAGGCCGTGGGGCTCGGATGGTCCGTCGCGAAGGTCGCACGGGCCACAAGATGTGGTATAGTCGTTGGCTTCACACCCACATATGTTGGGCCTGCCAGGAGTGACGATGACAACCGAATTACGCAACGTGTTCGTTAGCCACATTCACGAAGACGATGCGGGCTTGGCGGACTTCAAAGATCTGCTGGCGAGGAACCGGATGGACGTGCGGGACTACTCGATCACGTCGGACAAGGAGAACAAGGCGAAGGCGGAGGACTACATCAAGTACAAGATCCTGGCGCCGCGGATCGACGCGTGCAGCACGATGGTCGTGTATCTGACGCCCGAGACCAAGCAGAGCGACTACGTGAACTGGGAGATCGAGTACGCGTTCAAGAATGGCAAGACCATCGTCGGCGTGTGGGAGAGGGGCTCTCTGGGGTGTGAAATCCCGGAAGCGCTGGAGGAGTGTCACGACGCCATCGTCGGATGGAACAGCGACAACATCATCGACGCGATCAACGGCGACTACCGGGGAAGGAGCCATGCGGACGGCTCCCCAATGAGCGGAGCGACGCCGATCACGAGGCATCCGTGCCGATGAAAAGGTGCTCCAGGAGCCTGTTCTCCTACGTCGTACGATTCGACAGTGGATTCGCACCGAACCCGTTCCACGGCTACTGCACCCTCGCGACCTGCAAGCCCGGTGTCCGCGAGCACGCGCGGGTAGGGGACTGGGTGGTCGGGACCGCCAGCAGCGGTGCGGCGGTGCGGCGCGGAGGGCACTTGGTCTACGCCATGCAAGTCACCGAGATTCTCACGACGGCTCAGTATTGGTGCGATCTGAGGTTCCGGTGCAAGAGGCCGGCCATGTACCACAACTGGGTTGCCGCCTCGGGCGACAACATCTACGAACCTACCGGGCACGGCGGGTGGCGGCAGCTCGACTCGTACCATTCGGAGAAGGACGGGCGGCCGAAACCGGATCACGTGAAGCGGGACACCGGCGTGGAACGGGTACTGGTGAGCAAGAACTACGTCTACTACGGCGGCGAAGGGCCCAAGCTGTCGAGGAGATTCCTGTCGGGCGAGGCCATGGACCTTCTTCGAGCGCCTCGCAACTACCAACGGGTACGGGACGAGGAAGTGATCACGAGTTTCGAGGAATGGCTCGGATCGCAAGGCGTTCGGGGCTATCAAGGAAAGCCATGGGACTGGGTCAGACGCCGGCGCTGACCGGGTCTTGGGAGAAAGGCAGGCCGGCGTGTCCGCTCGACCGTCGTGAACGGGCCGTGCACGGGTGCGGCGTCGCCGATCGGGACCGGGAGCGGAGAGCCACCGGTGTCAAGGTGTTGTGAAGCGCCTGCCGGCATGCGGTGAGCGGGAAGAGGGGCAATAGGGTGGAGTTAGGCGAGTATCAGGTCCGGGCAAGGGAGACCGACCAGAATCCCGCGGACAGGAAGGCCAGCGGACGGTCGGGTCCGAAGCGGGAAGAGGTCATACCGCTACTGGGCTTGGTCGGCGAGGTGGGCGCGCTGCTCTCGGAGTACAAGAAGCTCCTGCGCGACGGCGAGATCCACCGGACTTTCCGCGACGAAGTGGCGGAGGAGCTGGGCGACGTGCTTTGGTACGTGGCGAACGTCGCCGACAAGTTCGATCTTGACCTGGACGAGATAGCCGCCGCGAATCTGAGAAAGGTGCGGGACCGGTGGCTGGGACCGGAAGGCCGGGTCCGCTTCTACGACGAAGGTCAGGAAGCCGAGCGGCAGCTGCCGCGCAAGTTCGAGTATCGGTTCGAGGAGGAGAGGGTCGACGGCGCGACGAGGGTGAGAATGCTGGAGGCGTCGTCGGGAGTACCGACGGGTGACCCGCTTCGCGACAACACCTATGATGACGACGGCTACCGGTTCCACGACGTGATTCACCTCGCGTTGGCGGCGTACCTGGGCTGGTCCCCGGTGCTGCGGAAGCTCTTGAGGAGAGGCAGGCGGCTGGTCCGCCGGAGGCCCGAAACGGTGGACGACGCTGAAGACGGGGGAAGGGCTCAGGTCGTGGAGGAGGCGATCGTCGCGGCGGCCTACATCTATGCAGAGGATCATGCTTTCCTTGATGGGGCAACGACGGTCGGCCAGCAGCTGCTTCGGCACATCGCGAGGATGACCCGCAAGCTCGAGGTCGGCAACCGCTCGGCATGGGAGTGGGACAGGGCCCTGCTCTCCGGCTTCGCCGTCTGGCGGGAGTTGGCGAGGAACGACGGGGGGTACGTGGTCGGCGACCTGAACGGTCCTTCCTTAACGGTCAGACCTCTAACGCGGACAGCGCAACGCGGCGGACTTTCCCTCGTGGCCAACGCCCCGCCGGCTTAAGGATCGCCTACGTTGTCGCGAGCGAGTAGTGGCTCTTGCCGTCGTCCTGGACGAGGAAATCCGTGAACGCGGCCAAGGGTGCTGGTGCCGAAGGACATTCGCGCCATGTGGGGTTCACCAGAGCCTCGGCCGGATTCCCGGCTTGACGGTCTCCACGACGCGCTAACCGAGTCCTGACCCTTGACTAGAAATGCGCGCGAGACGCCATACGGCTAGCATCCGCGGCTATGCTCGAAGCCCCAGGGTCTGCGCCAGCCGGCATCCTCGACAACCGCTCCCGCGGCGCGGCCGGCGAATTCCTGAAGGCCCACCTCCAGGAAGGCACAGAGCTCTCGGTCGTCTCTGCCTACTTCACGATCAGCGCCTACGAGGCGTTGAGAGAGGAACTTGAACGCGTCGAGCGGATGCGGTTCCTCTACGGCGCCCCAGACCATCTGCAAGCGCTGGGCCGGGACAATCGGCCGGCGAGAGCTTTCGGCTTGACCGAGGAAGGTTTGGCGCCAACACGCCAGCTCTCGCAGCGTGCCGTGGCACGGCGATGCGCCGACTGGATTCGCCGCAAGGCGGAGATCCGCTCGGTAAGGGAAGACCTTCTGCACGGGAAGATGTACCACGTAATGGGCAGGCGAGCCCGCGCCATGATCGGCAGTTCGAACCTCACGCTTCCCGGACTGGGCCTCGCCGAGCGCAAGAACGTCGAACTAAACCTGGTAGTCGACGGCGACCGGGACCGCGACGACCTCCTGGCATGGTTCGAGGAGTGGTGGAGCGACGAGAAGCGTACCGAGGACGTGAAGGACCGTGTGCTACGCCAGTTGGAACTCCTCCACCGCAACCACTCGCCGAAGTTCATCTACCACCTGACCCTCTTCCACCTCTTCGGGGACGAGCTGGCCGACCTCGCCGGAACGGACGAAGACGTCGACCGACGCGGCCTCGCCCGGACTGCCATTTGGGACTCACTCTTCGAGTTCCAACGCGAGGCGGCGAAGATCGTCATCGATCGGGTCAAGAGGCTGAACGGCTGCATCCTCGCGGACAGCGTCGGCCTCGGCAAGACCTACACGGCCCTCGCCGTCATCAGATACTTTGAACTCCGGAACGAACGTGTCCTGGTTCTCTGCCCCAAGAAGCTGGCGCGGAACTGGAGGAGTTTCAAGGCGAACTCGCTAGTCAACCCGTTCGTGGAGGACCGCTTCCGCTACGACGTCCTGTTTCATACCGACCTCTCCCGCGACATCGGTTGGAGCGGTGAAACCGACCTCGCCGCCATCAACTGGGGGAACTACGACCTCGTCGTCATCGACGAATCCCACAACTTCCGGAACAACACCCGCGGCGCTCAAGTTGACGGCGAGCCCATGCGAAAGTCGCGCTACGAGAAGCTGATGGAGGACATCGTGGGCAGCGGAGTCAACACGAAAGTCCTCATGTTGTCCGCCACTCCGGTCAACTGCGACCTTCGCGACCTCCGGAACCAGATCTCCTTCATTGCCGGAGGGGACGTCACGCGTGAACCGGAGGCCGACGGCTTCTTCAGCGGCCCGGAACGCCTTGACCTCGATTCCGTCCTGCAGACGACGGAGGCAGCGCAGAGGCGATTCGCGGCCTGGGCCCGGGAGCCGCAGCCGGAGCGCAGGCGCGCGGGTTTGGTCGAGGTGCTCGACGCCGACTTCCTTCGCCTCCTCGACGGAGTCAGCATCGCACGATCTCGCAGGCACATCCTGGAGCACTACGAAGACGACATGGGGCGCCTGGGGCCGTTCCCGACCCGAGAGAAGCCCGAGTCCATCTACGCGAACATCGACCTCCAGAACCCGAAGTTCTCCTTCGACGCGCTCGTCGAGCAGATCGAGGACATGAATCTGGCGTTGTACAACCCGGCGGGCTATCTCCGCGATGACTTGAGCGACGCGGTACTGGCCGGGTACGAGCGGGACGTGGTCAACGGCTTCACCCAGGTAGGCCGCGAACGAAGCCTGATCGGCATGATGAAGGTGAACTTCCTGAAGCGGCTCGAAAGCTCCGTCGAATCCTTCCGTCTGACGCTGGGCCGAACCGCCCAGAAGATCGACGACCTCCTTGACTCCTTCGAGCGCTTCGAGCGTACGGGAGCAGACGACCCTGGTATGGCCTACTCGGAACTCTCCCCGTACGAAACCGAGGACGATCCAGAAGAGGATCCGGAATCCGAGTACGGCGACTTCTTCGTCGGCGGAAAGCTCCGCTTCCATCTGGCCCACATCGACATTCCGAAGTGGCGCCCTCTCCTGGAGCAGGATCGGACCACCCTGCGCCAGATGCTGGTTGCGGCCACCGAAGTCGGCCCCGAACGGGACGCCAAGCTCGCTGAACTCCGGCGACGTATCGAGCAAAAGCTCCTGACTCCGAGCACAAGGACGGACGGGCGGCCGAACCGGAAAGTGCTGGTCTTCACCGCCTTCTCGGACACCGCGGAGTACCTGTACGAAAACCTGGCCCCGGCGGTGCACACGGCGGGCGGTCAGATCGGGCTAGTCCAGGGCAGCGGCGGCAACCGGACGACGTTCGGGCGGAGCAACTACGACGAGATCCTGGCGAATTTCAGTCCGGGGTCGCACCCCGGCAGCCTCACGGAAGACGGGATCGACGTCCTGGTTGCCACGGACTGCATCTCCGAAGGCCAGAATCTCCAAGATTGCGACATCGTCATCAACTACGACATTCACTGGAATCCCGTACGCATCATCCAGCGCTTCGGCCGCGTCGACCGGATTGGGTCGCCGAACGACTCGGTGAAGCTGGTGAACTTCTGGCCTGTCGAGGATCTGGACCGGTACCTGAACGTCCAGAACCGCGTCCATGCCCGGATGGCCTTGGTCGACGTGACCGCCGCACAGGGCGACAACCTGCTGGAAGACAAGGATACCAAGGAGATCGTCCTGCAAGAGCTGCAGTTCCGCGATGACCAACTACGGCAGCTCAGGGAGCAAGTGGTCGATCTGGAGGACCTCGAGGACTCTGTCAGTCTGGCCGACTTCTCGTTGGCGGACTTCCGGCGTGACCTCCAGGAACTGCTCGCATCCCGGCGGGACGAGTTCGAAGCTGCCGCGATGGGGCTCTACGCGGTCGTGCCGCCCCGCACCCCAAACGGGGTCGTGGCGCCAGGAGTCATCTTCTGCCTGCGCCAGCGAGGCGCCGGACAAACTGAGGTCGCCACCGCCCAGGGCTACCGGCACCGGGGCGCCGAACTCCGGCGGGTCAACCCCTTGGGCCGCCACTACCTCGTCTACATCCGCGATGACGGCGAGGTCGAGTTCGGCTTCGCTTCAGCCAGGAAGACGTTGACCCTGTTTCGGGAACTCGCGCAAGGCCGCGAGACCGCGGCCGAAGAACTGTGCGAGATCTTTGACCAGCGCACGGGTGACGGCTCGAAAATGGGCCACTACAACGAACTGATCCTCAACGCCGTCCGCCACATCGCCGGTGCATTCTCGCGGCGCGCCGGCGCCCAACTGGGCCGGAAGGACGGTCTGTTGCCACGGGCTGCCACGCAGCCAACCGGAGTCGACAGCGACTACGAGCTGGTGACGTGGCTCGCGATTCTGGATCCGCAGCAAAGGAGCGACAGGTGAAGCCCCTTGCCCTCAACTCTCTCGTCGACGCGGTGGCGAACGGCGCTCACTTGCCCTTCCACGAGGCCGCCCGCCTCCTGCTGAACTGTCTCGGCTATCGGAGCGACCGAACGATCGAGCGTCAGACGGGTCGTGTCGGGGATCTCCCCGAAGCGTTCCAGGTCAACGAGCGAACGACAAAGACCGCCCAGGCGTTCAAGGATGAGGCCCTGTCGGCGCATGTCATCTTCCAGGTAGGAGACGAAGAGATCCGGGACTCGGCGCAGGCGCCTCTGCTCAAGGACGCAGGATGGTTCGATGCCAAGTTCACGAAGAGCTTCCTGTTTGTGGCAGTCGAACTGCGGGGAACGGGAAGCGGCTACTCTCGGACCCGCCTGTCCCAGTTCGCCCGAGAAGCGAACCAGGGTCTGGCAATGCCGGCGTTTGTCCTCTTCCGCGAGACCGACACAGGGCATCTCGCGCTCGCCTTCGTGGATCGCAGGCCGCACAAGCGGGCAGATGGCAGAGAGGTTCTAAGCCGTGTCTCGCTGATCCGGAGCATCGACCCATCCGCACCTCACCGCGCCCATCTGGACATTCTCGCCGACCTGTCGTTGAACCAGCGACTTGCCTGGATGGAAAGCCGGGGGAAGAGCCGGAACTTCGATGGCCTCCGGGCGGCCGTGCTCGACGCGCTGGACACGGCGGAACTCAACAAACGCTTCTACAAGGAGCTCTTCGCATGGTTCGAGCGGGCCGTGGAAGAAGCCACGTTCCCGGCGGACCGGAACCGCAAAGTCGACCCGGAGCACCAGGTCATTCGGCTCATTACCCGGCTGATGTTCATCTGGTTCATCAAGGAGAAGGGTCTGGTTGCTCCCGAGCTTTTCGTCGAAGAAAGGGTGCGCGGGCTGCTCAAGGACTACGACCCAGACGACGGCGACTCCTGGTACCGAGCAGTGCTACAGAACCTGTTCTTCGCCACGCTCAACACCGAGATCGAGCGACGCGACTTCAGCAGTCGCAGCAAGCTCACGCACCGGGTACACGGCCTGTACCGCTACCGGGACCTGATGGCCGACCCCGACCGCCTCGTTGATCTCTTCGAGAAGACGCCGTTCATCAACGGCGGTCTGTTCGAGTGTCTGGACAGCGACGACCGCTCCCAAACTACGGGCGGCTGGCGGATCGACTGCTTCACCGACTGGCCAGATCACCGGGCCAAGCTCAGCCTGCCGAACCGCCTGTTCTTCGACGACAAGGGGCTCATTCCGCTGTTCGAGCGGTATCGCTTCACCGTCGAGGAGAACACGCCGATCGAGAAGGAAGTGGCGCTCGACCCTGAACTCCTGGGAAGTGTCTTCGAGAACCTACTGGCCGCCGTCAACCCGGAGACGAAGGAGACGGCACGCAAGAAGTCGGGATCGTTCTACACGCCCCGACCCATCGTCGACTACATGATCGGGGAGGCGCTGGCTCTGGTACTCGCCGACGCCGCGTCGCCAGACGACCGTGATCCCAAGTGGGGGCGCGAGCGACTTCTCTACTCGTTGGATGCGGCCGCTGCGTTCGACGACGCCAGGGAACTCTTCACACCCAGCGAACAAGAGCGGATCGTACGAGCCGTAGCCGACCTCACCGTTCTCGACCCGGCCGTTGGATCCGGCGCCTTCCTGATCTCCGCGCTGCACACCCTGACTCTGCTACTCCGACGGCTCGACCCGCGAAACGACCTCTGGGAAGCCGTTCAGCGGAGCCGCGCCGCCGACCGGGCGAAAGAGACCTTCCTTGCCCGGCGGGACGACGCGGCCCGGAAGGACGAGCTGGAGGGAGTCGACGAGACCTTTCGGACCTACCGGGGGTCGGACTTCGGCCGGAAGCTCTACCTGATTCAGAACTGCCTCTACGGCGTGGACATCCAGCCAGTCGCATGCCTGATCGCGAAGCTCCGGTTCTTCATTTCCCTGGCCATCGAACAGGAGACGTCGCAAGACCCGGCTTCGAACTACGGCGTCCGACCGCTCCCCAATCTGGAGACCCGGATCATTGCGGCAGACACTCTGATCGGCGTTCCGGGTCAGGCAGCGATCCGCACTTCCGACCAGGAGCAGATCGAAGCGGACCTTCGCGCCAACCGTGAGCGCCACTTCCACGCCACGACCTGGCCGGGAAAGCAGGACTGCCGCCAACGCGACGAGGAACTCCGCCAGGCTCTGAGCGACGAACTCCTCCACGCCGGCCTCTCCTCCACGGACGCCAGGCGGGTCACCGAGTGGGACCCCTACGACCAGAACGCCTCGGCGTCCTGGTTCGACACGGAGTACATGTTCGGCGAGCACGGCTTCGACGTTGTCGTCGGCAATCCGCCCTACCGGCAGTTGCAGAAAGACGGCGGGGCTCTGGCCAACAAGTACCAGGACGCCGGCTTTCGCTCGTTCGTGCGGACGGGGGACATCTACCAGCTCTTCATCGAGAGAGGCATGGACCTTCTCGGTGGCGAGAACTCGGTTCTCGGTTACGTCACGTCGAACAGTTGGCAGAAGGCGAAGTACGGCAGCAAGACGCGCGATCTTCTGGACGGCCATTCGCCGCTCCGCTTCATCAACCTGGGGCCCGGGGTGTTCGAGAACGCCGTCGTGGACACCTGCGTCCTGATCGTGAAGCGAGGCAGCCATGGCGAAACCTGTCGGACCGCCGAGTTGAGGAAGGGCGACGAGTTCCCGCCACGCGAAGCCGCCTGGGCCAACCTCCGGCAGATCACAAACGGTCCATGGTGCGTTCTGTCGCGAGCGGAGTGGTCCCTGATGGAGAAGATCGAGGCCGCCGGCAAACCCCTCGGGGATTGGCCCGGTATTTCGATTTACCGCGGATTGGTGACGGGCCTGAACAAAGCGTTCATCGTCGGTAATGAGACGAAGGAAGCACTGATCCGGGAAGATCCCCGATCCGCCGAGCTACTGAAACCGGTGGTGAGGGGCCGGGACGTTCACGCGTACCGGGTCGATTGGGCCGGACTGTGGCTGATCGACACTCACAACGGCTACCTCGATACAGCGCGAGTCGACGTGGATCGCTTTCCCGAGATCAAGCGCCATCTTGCCGGCTTCATGCCGGCACTTCAGCGGCGACAGGACCGCGGCGACACTCCTTTCAACCTCCGTAGCTGCGCTTACTACGGGGAGTTCGAGAAGGCGAAGATCCTCTTGGAGGCATCGCTCGGAAACTGAGCCACCCAACGGGCAGAAAGTGATCCACCCTCGGCCCTTGGCCGGTAGCTTGGTCTTGTACAAGAGACCAACGCGATCGGAGGAAGGACTTGCTGAGGATGGATCAAGTGCATGTTATTCGGCACCAGGTGCTGGTGGAGGGTCGGAGCCAGCGCTCGGTGGCCCGGGAGCACGGTGTGAGCCGCAATACGGTGCGCAAGTACATGGATCAGAGCGGGCCGCGGCGGGTGGAGAGCAAGCCGCGGCGGCGGTTGGTGACGGAGCGGGTGGCGCCTCGTCTGGAGGAGTTGCTGAGCAGGTGGTCTCGCCGGACGACGGCGAAGCAGCGTCTGACGGCTACTCGTTTGCATCGCCAGTTGGTGGAGGATGGCTACGAGGTGGGGATCACGACGGTTCGCAGCTACGTTCGGGAGTGGAAGCGTCAGCGCCAGGAGACGTTCATTCCGCTGGTGCACCGTGCCGGCGAGTGCGGCCAGGTGGACTTCTTCGAGGTGACGGTGGAGGAGGACGGTGTGGCGCACCGGGTGTGGAAGTTCCTGCTGCACCTGCCGTACTCAGGCCGTTCGTTCGTGTGGCTGTACGACCGCTGCGACCAGGTGGCGTTCCTCGACGGCCATGTGCGGGCGTTCGCTCACTTCGGCGGCGTGCCGTTGCGTCTGGTCTACGACAATCTGAGTGCGGCGGTGCGTCGCCGGGTGGGCGGCGAGCGTCAGTTGACGGATCGATTCCAGGCGCTGGTGAGCCACTACCTGTTCGAGCCGTGCTTCGCCCGCCCCGGCGAGGGCCACGACAAGGGCAGCGTGGAGTCGCGCGGCAAGGGAATCCGTCTGGCGCACATGAGTCCGGTGCCTCAAGGGCGCAGTCTGGAGGAGGTCGCACGGGGCGTGCTGGCTTCGGTGGACGCCGCGCACGGTAACCGTGCGCGGTGGCAGGAGGAGCAGGCAGCTCTGCGCGACCTGCCGCCTACCGCGTTCGAGGCGCGGAAGCTCAGGATCGTGCGGGTGTCGAGGCAGGCGACGGTGCAGTTGGGCGGCGCGACCTACTCGGTTCCCTCGCGGTGGAAGAGCCTCCAGGTCCATGCCCTCGTCGGCGCCAAGGAGATCACCTTCACCTGCCGCAGCGAGGAGTACCGCTGCGCCCTGGTGCGGCCGGGACAGCGCCTGGTGCGTTACGCGCACTACTTCGAGGAGTTGTCCCGTAAGCCTCAGGCGGTGCGGCAGGTGGCTCCGGAGCTGCTCGCAGAGCTCGGTCCTGCGTACCGCAAGCTGTGGAGAATGCTGGAGTTGCGGCACGGGGCGCTGGAGACGGCGCGGCTCTTCGCCAAGCTGTTGAGCGTGGTCACAGACCACGGCAGCGAGGAGGTAGCCGCCGCACTCGAGGAGGCCCTGACCGCCGGTCGCTTCGACCTTCTGGGACTCGCCCTGCGGAGTCCCGCCTCCAAGATCGAGGTGCCGGAGCCGCTCCGCCGCCACGACATCGAGAGCGCTCGCGCCGCCGACTTCGACGTGCTGCTTCAGGAGGCGGCATCGTGAGCCGGGCGGTGCGCAGAGCCGTCATCGCCGAGGGCCTCAAGACGCTCAAGATGCCTTCCGTGCTGCGCGACTACGAGCAGCGGGCGCGTCAGGCCCAGGACGCACAGTGGGACTACGAGGACTACCTGTGGCAACTGCTCGAGACCGAGATTCGGGACCGTGAGGCCCGCACCGTCGAGCGCCGGCTGCGCGCGGCCCGCTTCCCCGACCACAAGACGCTCGAGCAGATCGACTTCCAGGCGCTACAGGGAGTGTCCAAACCGAAGCTGCGCGAGCTGGCCTCCTGCGACTACATCGACCGCGGCGACGACGTCGTCCTCGTTGGCCCGATCGGCACCGGCAAGACGCATCTCGCGATCGCACTCGGCATCGAGGCCGCGAAGCGCCGCCGCCGGGTCTGGTTCCGCAAGGCCTCCGACCTCGTCCGCGACCTGATCGAAGCCCGCGATCAGCGGGAATTGGGGCGCCTGCAGCAGTGGCTACAGCGGGTGGATCTACTGATCTGCGACGAGCTCGGCTTCGTGCCATTCGACCGCGCCGGCGGCGAGCTGCTCTTCAACGTCTTCGCCGACCGCTACGAGCGCCGCTCGACCATCGTCACCTCCAACCTTGCCTTCTCCGAGTGGGTCCGCGTATTCGGCGACGAGAAGCTGACCACGGCGCTGCTCGACCGCCTCTCCCACCACGCCCACATCCTCGCCACCAAGGGCTCCTCCTATCGGACTCGGCTGCGAAGCAAGGCGTCGTGAATCCCGATCGCACAGCTCGGAACCCGACCGCCGCGGCGCCGCCGCCGAGCGGACCGCACCGGCGGCCGGCTGCGGAAGCTGCCGGCGCCGCGGAAAACGGCAGACCGTTTCCCGCACCGCCTTGGAAAACCGGCAGACCGGTTTCCCACAGCTACCGCAGCCGCTACTGCTACTGACTCAAGGGGACCGACGAGAGAAGACTCGCGTACACTCAACACGGCCGAGGTGGCTCACTTTCCAAACGGTGGGTGGCTCAGTTTCCGAGCGTTGCCAACATCCTCTGGCCAGAGATTTCAGATGAAGCGGCGTTCGCCCTCTGCAGAGAGGAGATGTTCTGTAACAACAAAGTGTACTTCCTGACCGTCCCATCCCCTGACGACCTGGGCTACCTCTTTGCGGTGCTCAGCAGTGACGTGATCCGGTGGTACGGGCGCCAGATCACGGTAACGACTGGTGCGGGTGCCCACTCGTGGTTCAAGTACTCTGTTGCGGCCCTCCCGATTCCGCCTCGGGGCGTTGCAGCCGGTAGCTGGCCTGCACTCGCGTTTCCCGCACGGGATGAGGAGACCTGCCGAACCGAGTCTCCTGCCGCTCTCGCGAAACGGAAGACAGCCCTCGCCGAACTCTATGGCTTGACGGGTCAGGATGCGACGCTGCTCGACTCACCTTGACGCCTCGGGTTGACCTGAGATGAGGACGCAATCGAGACCTAGGCAGCCAAGGAGAACTGCCACTGCATCGATCCGGTCAGGCCCCTTTCAGCAGCGTGAGCTCGGTTCGCCCGAGGCCGTAAGCCGTGGCAACTTCGCGGTCGATGCGCTCTTGAAGCCGAGCTTGGGACTCGGCATCGCACGTCTGGACTGCCCGCTCTACCAAAGTAGCAACTCTGGCGGCGGCGGCAGGACTGGCGGTGGGCAAGGGGAGTGTCTCGACGTACACCTTCTTCCACCGTGTCGCACCCGCTCCCGACGTCGGCGCCGTCGTCCGAACCCACCAGGACGCAACTGCTGAGTTCAGGGCCGCGCAAAGCCAAGTCAGATCGTCGGCTCTGCTGCTCGTGGCCATGAATGCTGTGGCCTCCACGAAGAGGCGCCTTCTGTCCAGGGCAAACCGGCCTCTGTCGGCGAGTTCGATCCAAATCAGCTTCGGCTTCTCGAACTCCCCGTAGTAAGCGCAGCTACGGAGGTTGAAAGGAGTGTCGCCGCGGTCCTGTCGCCGCTGAAGTGCCGGCATGAAGCCGGCAAGATGGCGCTTGATCTCGGGAAAGCGATCCACGTCGACTCGCGCTGTATCGAGGTAGCCGTTGTGAGTGTCGATCAGCCACAGTCCGGCCCAATCGACCCGGTACGCGTGAACGTCCCGGCCCCTCACCACCGGTTTCAGTAGCTCGGCGGATCGGGGATCTTCCCGGATCAGTGCTTCCTTCGTCTCATTACCGACGATGAACGCTTTGTTCAGGCCCGTCACCAATCCGCGGTAAATCGAAGAAGGAAGCGAGCTCCGCGCCAGCGTGGCCACCAGAGGGGCCCTTCGCTCGAGGTACGGCCGCGCTTGGCCAAGAGCCGTTCTCCGCGGGCCACCGACGCCACCGGCCGCAACTTGGTCGGACTACAGCCAATCAGACAAGAGGGGACGCGAATGGGAGCCATGCAGCAACTAACGGTGGGACACGTGTTGACGAGGTCGCTGTCCGCGAACACGCGACTGGCATACGAGAAGGGATGGCGCAGATTCGCCTCCTTCTGTGAAGAAACAGGGCTAGAGGCGATGGAGGCCACCGGCGAAGACGTGGCGCAGTTCCTCGTCCACACGGCAAGCCAACCGCGTTCGCGTCGGGCGACAACGGGCGGCAACCGGCCCGTGTCCTTGGGGACACTGCAGATCAGCCTCTCGGCTATCAACAGGAAGTACAAGGACGCCGGCAGGGAATCGCCCGGACACGCTGTGGTCGTGGCAGCGGTGGTTCACGGTCTAACGAGGATTCGAGGCACGGGTCAGAGAAAGGTGAAGGCAATCCGCGAGTACGAGTTGCGGAAGATGCTTGCCTGCTGTGATCAGCGTTCCCATAGCGGATTCTTCCGGGTGGTGGCGACCCGCGACGCTGCCCTGCTCGCGATCGGCTTTGCGGGTGCGCTGCGACGATCGGAAATCTGCCAGTTGAACGTCGAAGACGTCGACTTCATCGGCCGGCCCGGAGAAGACAACGGCCTGTTCCTGACCATCCGGCGGTCGAAGACCGACCAGACCGCGAAGGGGCAGCGGATCGCGATACCGGCAGGAAAGGGTCTGAACGCGGTAGGGCACCTGCGAGGATGGCTGGCGCTCGCCCGGACGACGGAGGGGCCGCTCTTCCCGTCCGTATGGCGCGGCGGACAACTTCGCGGCCGCCGCTTGCACCATTCGGACATCCCGCGCCTGGTCAAGCACTACGTCCAGGCGATCGGGCTCGATCCGGCCGAGTACTCAGGTCACTCTCTGCGCGCCGGTTTCGTCACCAGCGCCGCCGTTCACGGTGCGCGTCTCGACAAGATCATGGAGGTCACGAGACATTCCAGCGCCGAAATGGTGCTCCGCTACATTCGTCAGGTGGAGGCGTTCGAGGATCATGCCGGCGCTGCCTTCCTCTGACCTTGGGCGGCGAACATGCCCGAATCCAGCCACCGGGACGCGCGAAGAATGGAGGAGGACAGCCCGTGCTCGCCCAAGGGCCGCAGAGCAGACCGCCCCGCCAACGCGGGCGCAAGGCGCCGTGAAGCACGGCTATGATGGAGGTGAGCTTCTCGCCGGTTCCATCCGCACCCCATCCCCGATCAGCAGGCCATCGAGCGGGAACCGAGTCGATGACCCCGATCCGCATCTTCATCAGCAGCGTGCAGCGCGAGTTTGCGCGGGAGCGGGAGCATTTGCGCGACTACCTGCGCGGCGACCCGTTAATGCGGCGCTTCTTCGAGGTGTTCCTCTTCGAGGACGTTCCGGCATCCGACCGCCGGCCCGACGATGTCTACCTTGACGAAGTCGAGCGTTGCGACATCTACGTTGGCCTGTTCGGAACGAGCTACGGATTCGAGGACGAGCACGGGGTGTCGCCCACCGAACGGGAGTTCGACCGCGCTACGGGGCGGGAGAAGCACCGGCTCATCTTCGTGAAGAGCGCCGAGGAGGCAGGCAGGCATCCGAAGATGCAGGCCCTCGTCGCCAGGGCGCAGGCCGGCCTGGTACGCCGGCGGTTCGCCACGTCCGCCGAACTGGTGGCAGGTCTCTACGCCGCACTCGTCCAGTACCTCGAGGCACGGGAGTACCTCCGCTTCGGACCATTCGACGCCGCGGAGTGTTCGGGAGCCGCGATGGACGATCTGGACTCCGAGGCGATGTTCCGCTTCATTCGCATCGCCCGCCGCGCCCGGCAGTTCCCGCTGCCGGAGGAAACACCGCCGTCGGACCTGCTTCGGCATCTGAACCTGTTGAACCGGGGGCGCCTCACCAACGCCGCCGTGCTGCTGTTCGGGAAGGCGCCGCAACGCTTCCTGATCTCGTCCGAGGTCAAGTGCGCGCACTTCCATGGGACCGAACTCGCAAAGCCGATTCCCTCCTACCAGGTCTACAAGGGCACGGTCTTCGAGCTGGTCGACCAGGCGGTCGACTTTGTCCTGAGCAAGATCGCGCTGTCGGTCGGCACGAGAGCGGAGAGCATTCAGGCTCCCGTGGCTTACGAGATACCTAAGGAAGTGATCACGGAAGGCATCGTCAACGCGGTGGCGCACCGGGACTACACGGACAACAGCAGCGTTCAGGTCATGCTCTTCGCGGATCGACTGGAGGTCATGAACTCGGGCCGGCTGCCGCCTGCGCTCACCGTCGAGAAACTGCGCGTGGCGCACCAGTCGCTGCCCGGGAATCCGCTGCTCGCCGAGGCAATGTACCTGCTCCGCTACATCGAGAAGATGGGGACCGGGATCGTCGACATGATCCGGCGATGCGCCGAAGCGGGCCTGCCGGAGCCCGAGTTCGACGTCGGCTCGGGCTTTGCCCTGAGGATCTGGCGGCCGGACAGGGAAACTACCCAGAAAACGGCCTCGACTACCCAAAAGACTACCCAGAAAACTACCCAAAAGACCCCGACTACCCGAAGAACCGTTCGCGACCGGATCCTGGACCACCTGCGGGCCGAGCCCGAGCTCACCCGGAAGGCGCTCGCCAAGCGGGTCGGCCTGACGCCGGACGGCGTTAAGTACCACCTGGAGAACCTGAAGGCCGCCGGACTCCTCGGCCGCGTCGGCTCGGCCAGAGCAGGTCGCTGGGAGGTGCTCTGACGGCGCGACCTGGCGCGGCCCGATCGCCACCGCCTCTCAATCCACCTCCCACTTCCCCGCCTCCTCCATCGCCTTCCGGTACGCCGACAGGCAGTACCAGAACAGGATCGCACCCGCCGGCTTGAAGATCGCCTGCATGGTGGCGAGCGAGTAGTGCAGCTTGCCGTCGTCCTGGAACAGGAAGTCGGTGAACGCGGCAAGGGTGCTGGTGCCAAAGGCCATGCCGATGAAGCTGGTCAGGAAGATGTAGAAAGCCGTGGCCTGGCCGCGCATCTGGTTGGGCGTGATCGGCTGGAACGCCGCCGCCATGACGCCCAGGTAGGCGCCCGAGAAGATCATCCCCGGGATCAGTACCAGCAGGGTGAGCGTCGCGCTGCCCAGGAGCGGCGCCGCTACCGACGGCGGCGTGGCGATCAGGGTCGTCGCCAGCAGGGTGCGTACGTAGGCGTCCTGGTAGCCGCGCGCCGCGAGGCGATTGGCGATCCAGGGCGCCACCATGATGCCGACCACCCCCGTGATGATCGTGATCGTCCCGTAGCTCGTTCCGGCGGCCCCGCGGCTCAGGCCGTAGTTGCGGATCAGGAACTCGGGGTACCACGCGGAGGAGCCGTAGCCGGCCATCGCCAGCATCGACGAGCCGATGAACAGCGGCAGATAGACGCGCTTGCGCTCCCAGATGAACTTGACGAACTCGCCGACCGGCAAACGCTCCCTTCCGCTCCGCGAGACTGCCAGCTCCTTGCGCTTCGGCTCGACCATCGTCAGCAGCAGAAGCGCGAGCAGAACCCCGGGCAAACCGACCGTGACCAACGTCGCCTGCCAGGGTTGCAGCGTGCCGATGAGCGGCAGATCGACCGGACCGATGCGCGTGTAGTAGTCGATGAGCAGGCCGCCGATGACCAGAGCGAAACCGCCGCCGACCCGCACGCCGGTCTTGTAGAAGGACATCGCGTAGCCGAAGTGGGCCGGACGGAAGCTGTCGGTGATGATCGAGTAGGCCGGAGGCGCGAGCCCCGCCTCGCCCGCTCCGACCGCCATACGCGAGGCGAAGAGTTGCCCCACGCCGTTCGCCAGGCCGCCCGCCGCCGTCGCCAGGCTCCAGAAGGCGACGCTGCCGGCGACGATCAGCTTGCGCGAGTAGCGATCGGCGAGCAGGCCTAGCGGCAGACTCGCAAAGCTGTACACCAGCGCAAACGCGGCGCCGGCGAGCAGGCTGTACTGGAAGTCGGTGATCCCGAACTGCTCCCGGATCGGACCGACCAGGAGCGAGAGAATGTTGCGGTCGAGGAACGACAGCACGTAGGCGAGGAACAGGAGCACGACGCCGTAGTTCGCGGCGCCGACGGAGGGGTAGTCGGACTTGCCGGCTGTCCGGGTCCGGTCCGCTCTACCGTCCAACAGAGGCTCACGCGGCATCGCCAGGGCTCAAGGCGTCGGCCCGACAGCTACTCAGCGCCGTTCGATGCCAACGGCTCTCGCCAGGGCATCGTCCAGGTCGATCATTCTGGCGGGCGGAAGCTCGGTGACGAAGCCTGTGAGCTTCGACTTGAACATGAGAGAGAGGAAGTCGCAGCGGATCGAACAGTCCGTTGGCAGGCCATCGGCAGGGCCCAAAGCGACCTCCGTCGAAAGGCCCAGGTGCTCCCGATAGAGCGGAGCACAAACAACAGTCGAGATGTCCTCGTTCTCGGCAATGAAGGGGCGCGACACGACGACGTAGAAGCCCGGCTTGCCACCCCTTTCCGGCGTCCGCTCCCGGGTTCGGTAGATCGCTCCTCGCTTCAATCCTGCGCCTGTTCCGCGACGAGGGCCGCCAGTTCCTCGCCCAGGTTCTCCTTGTGCCGCCGGATGATCCGCCGCTCCCGGTCTTCCTCGAGCAGCCGCTGTTCACGCGCCACGTACCCGGCAAGAGCGTCCCTCACCAGAGCGGAACGGCTGGAGTAACGACCTGGGATCGAGGCCAACTCATCGACACGGTCTAGCGTCTCTTCGTCGATGGTCACCGCTATTGTCTTCATATTGGGAACAGTATTGGAACGTGGCGAGCAGTGTCAATATCGGCAGCCGCGCCGGGCCACCGCCGTGACCGCTGCCTGAATGGCTCCCGCGTCGATCTACCGCCGTGTCGAGTTGGCGCCGCCCGCATCCCCGGCTGACGAGGCCGCCCAGTAGAAATACGTAATCGCCTGCCGAGAACGACGGCTGCGGTTCGCTTCCGACCAGTGCACCGTGAGTGAGCTGTGAATCGCGGCGTCGCCCGGCTCGACTTCGACGGCGACCGCCTCCTCGGACTCGGCGCTGAAGCCGGGAAGGCCGACGCGACTCGGCAGGTTCTGCCGGTGCGTGCCCTTCGCGTAGTAGAGGCAGCCGTTCTCCCTGTCCGCCCGGTCGAGGGCGATCCAGATCGTGGCGCCCTTCCGCCGGTGACCGACGGCATCGAGATGAGGCTTGATCCCGGACGTCTCCCCGGGCAGCCGAGCGAACCAGCCGGCCGTCGCCGGCTCCAGGTCGTCCTCGAGCAGCGCGGAGATCAGCTCGGTTTGCTTGCCGCGCACGAGCTGATCCTCGAACCAGGGATCGACCTTGTTCAGGTTCTTGGCGACGCCCGGGTATTCCTCGCCTCTCTTGACCTGGCTCAGGCATCGCTCGGCGTGGGCGCGCAACTCCTCGACCTCCTCAGGCGAGAGGAAACCACGGAGGACGACGTAGCCGTCCCGATCGAAGTCTCGCTTGGTCTGCTCCAGCGTCATTTCGGCTCTCCCGGCACAAACTTGGAACAACGTACCACTTAGTGTAGTAGCTTCGGGTTCTCATGGAGTGTCAGCCATGCGCCCGATGACGGGCCCACGGACTGGTTCACGGTTGGCGCGAGACGCGCCAACCGGGTTCGGCGCCCAGCTCAGCAGCTACCGTCTTCCGTGGCCACAGGTCGAGGCCACCGTTCGGACGATCGAGAACGGCAGTTGGAGCAGCCTCTGGTTCTCGGATCACTTCCTGCCGCCGGCGGCCCCCAACGACGAGCACAAGTCGGCGCTCGAGGTCTGGACGTTGATCACCGCGGCCGCGGTGCTGACCGAGCGATTGCGGCTGGGAACGCTTGCCTGCGGCATCACCTACCGCAATCCGGCACTGCTGGCGAAGATATGCGCCAGCGTCGACCACATCAGCGGCGGACGCATGGAACTGGGGATCGGCGCCGCCTGGTTCGAGCGTGAGCACCGGGCCTACGGCTGGGACTTCCCCAGTGTTCGCGAGCGCTGCGATCGCCTGGAGGAGGCGGCGGAGCTCATCCGTCTGCTGTTCACCAAGAAGGACGACGAGAAGGTCACGTTCGAGGGGCGCCACTACCGCCTGGACGAAGCGCCCCTCGCGCCGGGTTCGACCAGGCCGCGTTCTACCCGGAAGGCCCACATCCCGATCCTGATCGGCGGCAACGGCGAGAAGCGGACGCTTCGCACCTGCGCCCGTTACGGCGACATCAGCAACCTGGACTTCTGGCATCCGGGAGGCGTCGATGTCTTCCGCCACAAGCAGGAGGTCCTGGACCGTCACTGCGAGGACGCCGGTCGCGATCCGGCCGAGGTCAAGAGGACCGTCGCCCTGCCCTTCCGGCTCTTCGCCAACGACCAGGAAGCCGCAAAGTCACCCGGCCGGCCCTGGTACTGCTGGGGCGCCGCCTCCTACATTCAGGACCTGCTGCAGCAGTACATCGAAGCAGGCGCCGAGGAGATCATCCTGTGCGGCGTCCCCAACCAGCCGGAGGCGTGGCAGCAGATCGACGACGAGATCCTGGCGGCGTTCGACTGAGACCGCTCGGGCTACACTCGCCCCAATCCCCGGACTCCAACCAGGCAAGGAAAATCCCATGAAGCACCGTCTCTCCATCCTCGTTCCCGGCCTCGTGCTCCTCGCCAGCGCGGTCGTCGCGGCGCCGCCAGCCAACAACGCGGCAGACCCCTCAACGGTGACCTGGTCGGACCACGTCGCTCCGATCCTGCACGAGAACTGCGTGAGCTGTCATCGACCGGAACAAACCGCCCCCATGTCGTTGCTGACCTACGACGAGACGCGCCCCTGGGCGAAGTCGATCCGCAAGGTCACGAGCGACCGCTCCATGCCGCCGTGGTTCGCGAGCCCGGAGCACGGGGAGTTCGTGGAGGACCCGAGCCTCACCGACGCCGAGATCGAGACGTTGAGCCGTTGGGTGGCCGCGGGCGCTCCGTCCGGTGACCTCTCACAGGCGCCGGCGCCTCCCAGCTTCTCTTCGGACTGGAAGCTCGGTACGCCGGACGCCGTCTACACGGGACCGGAGTTCCAGGTCTCCGACGACATCGAGGATCACTACGAGTGGCTCCAGGTGGACAACCCGGTCAACGAAGAACGCTGGATCAAGGCGATCGAGATCCACCCCGGGTTCGTCGAAGCGGTCCATCACCAGTTGACCTACCTCGCGCCGCCCGACGCCACACTCGCCGGCGTGCAGAGCCGGACCGGAACCCTGGACCTCACCTTCGTGAGCGGCTGGGGACCCGGCGTCGCTCCGCTTCAGTTTGCCGAAGGGCACGGGATGCGCATGCCGCCGAACAGCTCGATGTTCTTCCAGATGCACTACCACAAGACGCCGGGCGCGGGCACCGGCGGCACCGACCAGACGACCATGGGCCTCTACTTCCACGACGAAAAGCCTGAGAACGTGGTGGAGACGTTGTGGCTGGTGGATCCGGTGCTGAACATCCCGGCGGGCGAAAGCAACTACACGTCGTGGTCGTCGTACACCACCGAGCACGAGGCGGTGCTCTTCGACTTCACGCCTCACATGCACCTGCGGGGCAAGACGATGAGGTTCACGGCCGAGTACCCCGACGGCGAGAAGGAAGTCCTGCTCGACGTGCCGAACTACGACTTCAACTGGCAGCTCACCTACACGCCGACAGCGCCCAAGGTGATTCCGGCCGGCACGACCATTCGCGTCGACGCCACGTTCGACAACTCCGCCGACAACCTGTCGAACCCCGATCCGACGGCGAACGTGATGTGGGGCGAAGCGACGACCGACGAGATGATGGTCGGCTTCATCCACTACACGTTCACCGACACCAGCCAGCAGACCAACATGCCCACCTTCATCGTGCCCGATGCGCTGAAGGTGCAGATGGACCAACTGCGCGAGTTCCGGCGGAAGCAGAGGGAAGCCGCAGCAGCGGCGACCGAGAGCGGCGGCGGTCGCTGATTCCGCCGGCCGTCAGGTAGCGAGAGGCGCGGCCCGCGACGCCTGGGGCGGGCCCGGCGACCTCAGTGGCCCATTACGCCATAGGTCCCGTCGAGGATCAGGCGAACGGACAGGAACAGGCTCAGCAGAACATAGGTTGGATTGAGGCTGCCGTGCAGACGGTAGAAGACCGCATTCCAGGCCAGGATCGGTAAACCGACGGCGGCCACGGCGAACATCGCGACCCTGATCTTCGGACCTGTTGCGTTTGCCCGTTCACCGTGGACCGTCCCGGCGGCGTTGTCTGCATCCATTGAATCAAGTCCTCCGCGACTACTGGCTACTAGCTGTCCTCGTCGCTCTCTTCGGTTTCTTCGTCGGCCTCCGACTCCGGAGCGGTCTCCCACTCGTACTCGATGCCCCGGACGTGACGCTCGAACCAGTCGATCTCCACGTTCACCTTGAAGAGTTCGTGACGGAGTTCGCCCCAGCCGTGGGGCTCCCGCGGCGCAATGTAGAGGTGAGTGTCCACTCCGTTCGCCTTCAACGCCCGGTACAGCTCCACTGACTGGGGCGGCGGCACCCGGACATCGTTCTCGCCGACCAGGACGAGCGTCGGCGTCGTCACCTTGTAGATGTCCCTGAGCGGCGAGTTCTCCCAGTAGACGCCGATGGGGGCGTCCTCCTGCCACGGCGTACCCCCGAACCAGGGCGTGCGGTAGGTCCGCACGTCGCTCTGGCCGTACATCGAGATCCAGTTGACCGCACCGGCGCCTGACGACGCGGCCTTGAAGCGGTTCGTGTGGGTGATGATCTTGTTCGTCATGTGACCGCCGCCGCTCCACCCCATCTTGGCCATCCGCTCGCCGTCCACCAGTCCGAGGTCGATCAGATGGTCGACCCCGGTCATCACATCGAGGTGCGCCTGATGGAAGTAGTGGCCGACCATGTCGCGCAGGAACGGATCCCCGTAGCCGGTGCTGCCCCGGTAGTTCGGCTTGAAGACGAAGTAGCCGCGCGCGGTCAGCACCTGGACGTAGTTGGACCAGCGGCCGAACCCGAACTTGTCCGAAGCCGCCGGCCCGCCGTGGGTCTGCACGACGAGCGGATACCGGTTGCCCTCCTCGTAGTCGAGCGGGTAGTAGAGGAGTCCCTCGACGTCGACGCCGTCCTCGCCCGGCCAGCGGATCGCTTCCTGGCGGGGCAGCAGGAACGTCTCGTCGAGGTAGTCGTAGGCCGAGGTCACCTTGACGGGAGTCCCTCCCCCGGCCGGCATCACGTGGATGTCCCCGGGGTTCTCCCGCCGGTTGATCCCGAAGGCGTGCTGACCCGTGTCCTTCGACCAGCTCCACGAGCCCAGCGCGTGGTCGCCATCGGTCAGCGCCACAGGCTGAGCCTCGTCGAGCGCGGCGTGGAAGAGCTGGCTTCGCACCCCGGTGTTCGCGGTGAAGTAGATCGTGCCGTCATCCGCCCAGCGGGCGACGTTGACCTCGTGGGGCATTCCAACGTAGAGCAGGCGGTGCGCTCCGCCGCCGGCCGGCACCACGAAGATGTTCGTGTTGTAGTACGTCTCCAGGTCGGCGCTGGAGTTGGAAACGAACATGACGCGCTGCCCGTCGGGGGACAGTTCGGCGCCGGACTCGCTCACCGTGTTGTCGGTGAGCTGCATGGCGTTCCCGCCGTCGGCATCCATGATCCAGACTTCGCCCTCGTCCCGGTTGTCGAAGAGCGGCGAGGGCGCCCGATGATGCGCGATCCTCCCGCCGTCCGCCGAGATCCGGAAACCGACCACCGAGAAGTCTCCTTCCGTGATCCGCTCGACGCCGCCCCGGTCGTCGCCGGCCCAGGCGATCCGGAACAGGTGGCGCTGCTTGTAGTCCTCGTCGAAGGCGAAGACATCGTCCTTGAGTTCGTCCTTCTTCTTCTCTTCGGCAGTCTTCGGATCCGCAGCGAGGAAGAAGATGTGCTTGCCGTCCGGAGAAAACTCGAAGCTCTGAACCGAGCTCTCGTGGCTCGTCAATGGAGCGGCTTCCCCGCCCCGGTTCGGCAGGAGGTAGATCTGATTGAAATCGTCCTCGCCACGGGTCGCGAGAAAGGCCACGTACTCCCCGTCCGGCGACCAGCGAGGACTCCTCTCCCCCTTCTCGCCGTAGGTCAACCGAACATCTCCCGTGCCGTCCATCTCGATTCGGCGGATGTGGGTGCTGCGACCGTTCTCCTTCCAGTCCGTGTCGGTGCGGGTGTAGAGGAGCTGGGCGCCATCCGGAGAGATCCGCGGATTGCCCAACCCCGGCACGTCGATCAGCTCGACGATGGTCATCGGCCGCTTCTCCTGGGCGAAGCCGGGGGCGAGCGCCGCCAACGACGCCATCCCCACGACAAGCCCGACGATGGCTGTCGACGACCCGCTGCCAATCCGGCCCTTGCTCATGCGATCACCTCTCAGATGGAACGAACGATGCCGCATCATAGGAGATGGCGAAGCACGCTGCGGCCGCCCAGTCGCCTTATCGGCGACGAAACGCCGTCGCCAGGCCCTTTCCCCTTAAGATCAGATCCGCGCTCGCTCTTGGAAACACCCACCATGGAGACTCCGTCGTGAGACTGACAACGCCCTTTCTCGGTGTACTGCTATGCGTCCTGGCCGCGACCGCTTTCGCGCAGCCCCCCAACGTCATTGTCGTGATGACGGACGATCAAGGATACGGCGAACTGTCTGCCCACGGAAACCCCGTGCTCGAGACGCCGCATCTCGACCGGCTACGCAGCGAGAGCGTTCGGCTGGCCGATTTTCACGTAGCGCCAATGTGTACGCCCACCCGCGGGCAACTGCTCACTGGAATGGATGCTGCCCGAAACGGCGCGATCAACGTCAGCAGCGGTCGCGCGCTCTTGCGACCGGAGATTCCGACAATGGCGGACATCTTCGCCGATGCGGGATACCGGACCGGCGTGTTCGGGAAGTGGCACCTCGGCGACAACTACCCCTTCAGGCCTGAGGACCGCGGATTCCACGAAACCCTTTGGTTCCCTTCTTCCCATATCGGCTCAGTACCCGATTTCTGGGGCAACGACTACTTCGACGACACCTACATCCGGAATGGCAAACGCGAAGCATTCAAGGGATACTGCACCGATATCTTCTTTGGCGAAGCGATCGACTTCATGAGGCGCTCCGTGGAGTCCGGAAAGCCCTTTCTGGCCTATGTTGCCACCAACACGCCCCACGGTCCCCTGATCGCCAAGGAAGAGGACGAAGCCGCGCTGGCAGCCGCGCTCGCTCAACCCGAGTTTCCCTGCACACGTGGTTCGAAGGAGAGGGCGAGGTCATCGCGAGCGCCTACTACGTGTATGTGCGCAGAAGGTAGCCGAGAGGCTGCAGTTTCGCCCGGTGACTACGGCGCCGCCCAACCGACTACGCTAACATTTGCCCATATACGCTAAGAAATGTCCCTTGACGGCCAGGAAGTACCCCGCTTAGTGTCGCCGAGATCGCCAACATCGTTAGAGAGAGGGAAGTATGAAGTCATCTCCTAGTTCCGCCGCGACGAGTCTTCTCGCCTTGGGCGTCCTCGTCCTCGTGGCAGCGACCGCGGCCTACGCCCAGAACGTCGGAACGGTGCGCGGGACGGTGCGCTCGGCGGAGGGAGAACCGCTGCCAGGAGTGTTGGTAGAGGCTACGGGCGACGTCGTGCGCGGCGAGCGCACATCCATGTCCGGTGTCAACGGCGACTATCTGATCGCCGGGCTTCCTCCCGGTGTGGTGACGCTCACCGCGACTCTCGAGGGGCTGGAGGCGGAGTCGGTGGAAGACGTCCGCGTCTCGATCTCGGGCGTTGCTGTCGTGGACTTTTCCATGCGGGTCGAAGGAGTCGAAGAGGCGATCACGGTGACCTCGGAGGCGCCGGTCCTTGACGTGACGAGTTCCTCAGGCAGCGTCAGCTACTCCGAAGAGCTCATCGACGCGAAGCCGACAACCCAGCGCAACTTCCAGGAGCTCGCCCTGATGGCTCCCGGCATGAGCATGCCCGGTCGCCTCGGCAACGTCGGCGCCTACGCGGGGCACCCCACGGCCTACGGTCGTGATCAAGCCTCGGTGGCCTGGAACGTCGATGGACTCGACGGCAGCTTCCCGGACAACGGCAACATCTTCGGTGGCTGGACCGATCCCGACACCATCGCGGAAATCCAGGTGCTCGGCGTCGGCGCCCCGGCCGAGTACGGCAACATGACCTCAGCCGCGGTCAACATCGTCACCAAGTCGGGAACCAACACCTTCCACGGGCGCTTTTCCCACACCGGTGAGTTCGAAGACACGACTGCCACCGGCGCCACGGCCGAGAACGCGGCCGGTGAAGAGCAGGGCTTCGTGAGAGACACCTTCGAGAACAACAGCCTGTGGGCGGGCGGGCCTTTGAAGCGGAACAAGCTGTTCTTCTTCGCCGCGGCCACGACCAAGGAAGACCTGCTGGTAGAGCCGGGCGAGATTGCGGAGTTCATCCGCAGCGACAAGGCCACGCACACCAGCCTGAAGCTCGACTGGTCGATCAATGACTCGAACACGCTGACGGCTCACGGCCGGCTCGAGGACCTGGAAATCCAGTCCGGCGGTTCCGGGACCTTCAAGACGAATCCGGGGGCCTTCAGCCGCGAGTACGAGGAGATCCCCTACTGGCGGATCGGCTTCCAGTCGGTGGTGGGCAGCAACACGGTGCTCGAGGCCAACTTCTACGACATCATCAACAGGGACCGCAACGTCTCGGCGACCGGCAGCCTGGAGCCGCCCCTCATCGACTACAACACGCCTGTTCCAACCCATAGCGGCGGCCCCACCTACCCTTACCTCTACCCCGTGTGGTGGCAGCGCGGCCACGCCAAGGTGACCCACTTCGCCGACGACCTGAACGGCAGCCACGAGTTCAAGTTCGGTTTCCAGTACAGCAATACCGGCGAGCAGGCCGGCGCCGTCTATCCCGGCTTCGGCGGCAAGTACTACTACAAGTTCGGGGCCAACTACTACATCTACACCCGCGCAGCGCACTACTACGGCGGCGACACGGAGTCTCTTGGGTTCTATGTGGACGACTCGTGGCGCATCAGCGACAGGCTGACGCTGAATCTGGGCGTGCGTGCCGACCAGGACAAGGGAGAGATTCCCTCCGAGCCGATCCTCGAGTCCTACCTTTGCAGTGAGCTCAACTGCGGCGTGACCACCGGAGAGTTCACGCCCCACTATCCCGACGTCATCGACTACTCGAGCGTCGACCCGCGTCTCGGCATCGCCTACCAGGTCGGCGAGGGGGAGCGGCAAGGTGTCCTGCGGGCTTCCATCGGCAGATACCACGAGATGAACGTCGTTTCGATGTGGAACCAGCCGCACCCCAACCGGCCGTCCGCGCGCTTCGGCTACAGCGCCAACCGGAACGGCCCCTTCACCTACTTCAGGACGGTCGACAACGACGACTTCGATCTACCGGTCAAGGGGATGAAGCGGCCGCAGACCGACCAATTCGCCGTCGGCTACGAGCAGCAGGTCGGAGAGTATGCATTCGGCGCTCAGGTCGTCCTCAGCGAAACGACGGACCTGATCGGTTGGCAGATCCAGGGCGACGGCGAGTACGAGGATGTTCCCTACGTCAATCCCTTGACGGGCGAGACGATCATGCTCAAGAACGTCGTCACAGAGCCGACCCTGCGCAAGGCCAACGACCCCGGCTCGGCGGCCAACGCCCCACCGGGAACGAAGTTCGAGCAGGACTACAAAGGGGTCTTTCTCACCTTCCGCAAGCGCCACACCGGCCGCTGGTCTCTGGACTCCTCGCTGGGCTGGTCGGAGTCGAAGGGAGTGCAGCCTCGCCCGCTCCAGCAGAACGGGAACGTCGCTTTCTACACCAGCTCGGAGGGCAGGGACCCCAACCATCATCTCTACCAGGGAGGCTTCTCACAGGGTGACCGGCCGTGGGTGTTCAGGGCTCAGGGAATGGTCGACCTGCCCTGGCAGCTCAAGGCGGTCGGCGCCCTCAACTATGAGCAGGGCCGCCCGTGGCGGCACGCGGCGCGCGTCCGCCTGAGCCAGGGCGTGGTGACGGTGCCCCTCGAGCCGTACACCGGGGACCGCCGGATGCCGGACAAGACCTTCGTCGACCTCGCTCTGTCGCGACAATTCCCGCTCGGCGACCGCGTCAAGCTCGGTGTCGACCTGCAGATCCTGAACGTCTTGGACGAGGACGGCTTCTACTACTGGTCAAACGCAAGTCTGGGGCGCTATCCAACGGAACCCGTACCCAGCCTCTACTACCTGCCTCGGCGGTTGGCGCTGCGAATAGGTTTGCGGTTCTAGGGGCTTGCTGAATACGCGGACTAGAATCCGCGGGAGATGAAGAGCCCGGCGATTCCGCGACAGGCGTTCGTCGTTTCGGCAACAGGCATCGGACCACAGCGACTACTGTCCTTGGCAGGTCGTGGCCTCCTGCTGGTCTGGGTTCTCGCCATACCCCTCCAGGCGCAGCCGGACGGCGCCAGTCCAGCCGAGCCGGCGGAACGGATCGCCAGGATCGAGGCGCCGCGCCAGCCGGGGTCGAGCGACGATGCCGGCAAGAGCCTCGCCAAGCTCATGGAGACGCACGGCATCCCGGCACTCAGCCTCGCGGTCGTCGAGGACTACCGGCTGGCCTGGGCCAAGGCCTACGGCGTTGCAGACCAAACAAGCGGTGCGCCTGCCGACATCGCGACGCTCTTCCAGGCCGCGTCGATCAGCAAGCCGCTGTCGGCCATGGCAGTGCTCCGAGCTGTTCAGGATGGACTCTTCGAGCTCGACGACGACATCAACTCTTTGCTTCGCTCCTGGCGGCTCGAGGATGACGCCGAGCTGCTTGCCGAGACGCTGGTGACTCCACGGATGCTGCTGAGCATGACGGCGGGCACCACGGTCTCGGGATTCCCCGGCTACAAGCCCGGCGCCGGGCAGCCGACTGTCCCCGAGATCCTCGGGCGTGGCGGTCAGACGACGCGTGCAAACACCGAGCCGGTGGTCGTCTCCTGGCAGCCCGGCACCCGCTACGAGTACTCGGGAGGCGGTTCGACGATCCTGCAACTCGCTCTGAGCGACGTTCGGGAACAACCGTTTGCGGAGATTCTCCAGGACACGATCCTCGATCCACTCGACATGACGCGCAGTTGCTTCTGCCAGCCCCTGCCTGCCGCGCTAGAAAGCAACGCGGCGCGAGCGGGCGGGTCTGTTACAGGCGAGGCCGGGGACAAGGGGAAACCCCGCGCGAAATGGCACGTCTACCCGGAGCTCTACGCGGCGGGCCTCTGGACGACCCCGACCGACCTGGCCAGGTTCCTGATCGAGGTCCAGCTCTCCCTGGAGGGCCGCTCGAACCGGATCCTGAGCACGGAGTTCACTCGAAAGATGGTGACGCCCGGGGGCGTGGGTCACTACGCCCTCGGTTTCACCGCCGGCGCCACCACCCCCCACCGTCCCGCACCGCCGGGAGAACCGGCCCGTTTCTTCGGCCATACCGGTGGCAACTGGGGCTTTCGCGGGAACTTCGTCGGATCGCTCGAAGGCGGCAACGGCTATGTCATCCTGGCCAACAGCAGTGAAGCCAATCCAGTCGTGTTTCAGGAGTTGCCGGCAAGAATTCGGGCCGCATATGCGTGGGACTAGCTGCTGGGGGGCTCCCTGGCAGCCCGGCGCGGTAGTGGCTGCCGTCCTCGCCCTGTCATCCGCCGTCGTCTGCCTCGGTCAGGCCGCCGACGGGTCGCGCTATCACCTGGTGCTCGAAGGCGGGACGATCTACGACGGCCGTGGCGGCGAGCCCTACCGCGCCGATGTCGGCATCGTGGGTGACCGGATCACGGCGATCGGTGACCTCGACGACGCGCGAGCCGCCGAACGCCTCGACGTGAGCGGCCTCGCGGTCACTCCAGGTTTCATCGACATTCACAGCCACGCCGTGCGCGGCGTGTTCCGGCATCCGCTGGCCGAGAACTACACCCGGCAGGGCGTGACGACGGTCATCGAGGGGCCGGATGGCAGTTCGCCGTTGCCGATTGGCGACTTCCTGGCGCGCATCGATCTCCATCCACCGGCGATCAACTTCGGGCTCACGGTCGGCCACGGCACGATCCGCGGTCAGGTGATGGGCAACGAGGACAGGGCGCCGACGGAAGACGAACTCGAGGCGATGAAGCAGCTCGTCGAACAGGCGATGAGCGAAGGGGCGTTCGGCCTGTCGACCGGGCTCAAGTACGTGCCCGGCGCCTACGCGACGACCGAAGAGGTCATCGCCCTCGCGCGCGTAGCGGCACGCTTTGGCGGTTTCCACGCCAGTCACATGCGCGAGGAAGGCCTCGAACTCCTCGCCGCGGTCGAAGAGACCATCCGCATAGGCGAAGAGGGCGGCCTGCCAACGCAGTTGACACATCACAAGGTGGTTGGCGCCCCGATGTGGGGCGCCAGCGAACAGTCCCTGGCCCTCGTCGACGCGGCCCGCAGCAGGGGAGTCGACGTGACGATCGACCAGTACCCCTACACCGCGTCGAGCACCTCGCTCTCGATCCTCTTCCCCGCCTGGAGTCTGGAAGGCGAGCCCGAGGATCTGCTGGCGCGCCTGCGCGACCCGGACACGAGAGCACGAATCAAGGCCGGCATCGTGGAGAACCTGCGCGTCGACCGCGGTGGAGGGCACCCGAAGAACGTCGTGATCTCGCAGTGCGAGTGGGATCCGTCGCTCAACGGAATGAGCCTGGCCGACATTCTGGCCCGGCGCGGCGAGGCCCGGGATGACCTGGAAGCGGCCGCGGAGCTCGCGCTCGAGCTGCAGGAGAAGGGCGGTTTCAGCGGCATCTTTCACGCGATGCAGGAGCACGACGTCATCCGGATCATGCGGCACCCGCAGACCATGATCGCGTCGGACGGCGGCATCGTGGCGCCCGGTGAGGGAGTTCCGCATCCACGCAACTACGGAACCTTCGCCCGCGTCCTCGGCCACTATGCGCGCGATGAAGGCGTGTTGTCCCTACCGGAGGCGATCCGCAAGATGTCGTCGCTTCCAGCCGATCGGCTCGGCCTCGCGGATCGTGGTCGTCTGGGGATAGGCGGCGTGGCCGACATTGCCGTCTTCGCGGTCGACGAGATCGACGACCCCGCCGCATTCGGCGACCCGCATCACTACGCGCAGGGCGCGCGGCATGTGCTGGTGGGCGGTGTCTTCGTTCTGCTCGACGGTGAGGTCACGGGCGCCCGGCCGGGACGCCCGCTGCGCCGAGGAGGTTCGGGGCGCCGAAGCGGCGAACTGCCGAAGGTCCATGTGGTGGCGACCGGCGGCACGATCGCCAGCGCGACGGACGGGGGACCTCGACGGGCTCAAGGCCCGGGTCTTCCTGATGGCCGCGCTCGGCGCCGGGTCGAGCCGGCAAGAGATGCTCGAGTACCTCGACGTCCTGGCCGGTCGAACCGTGCCGTAGGGCGATCCCAGTTGGCCGGCTCAGGTAGCGAGGACGTGCGCCGCGGCGCCGTCCGCAGCCTCGAGGAAGCGATCGATCTCCGCGTCTCCCATCGGCGTCGAGAGGGCGCCGAAGAGACCGCGGGCGCCCATCAGGATTCCCCGGTTGAGCATCTCCAGGGCGATGCGCTGGAGCTGCGGCGCCGCAGAGCGTGCGGAGAAGAGTGCTCGAAAATCACCGGGCGGCTCGTTGCCCGGGACCACGGAGAAGAGTGAGCCGCGACCTGTCGCCACGGCTTCAATGCCGTGCCTGCCGAGTACTTGCTGGAGCCCGCCGCGGACACGGTCGCCGAGCCGGTCGAGCCGGTCGAAGACCCTTGGCGTCAGGCGCCTCATCGTTTCGTAGCCGGCGACCATCGTCACCGGATTGCCGTTGTAGGTGCCGCCATGGTGAACGAGTTCGCCGTCGCGGTGATCGAAGACGGACATCACCTCGGCCTTTCCGGCTACCGCACCGACGGGGAAGCCACCGCCGATGATCTTGCCGAGGGCTACGAGATCCGGCTCGATACCGAGGCGATGGCAGGCGCCGCGGTAGTCGATGCGAAACGAAAGAACCTCGTCCGCGATCAACAGGGCGCCGCACTCCCTCGTCCTGGCCCGCAATGCCGACACGAACTCGGGGTTGGGCGGCATCAGCCCGAGCGCGGCGGGCAGAGGATCCATGAGCACGGCCGCCAGATCGTCGCGGTGCTCGTCGATCAGATCGCTGCAGACCTCGATGTCGTTGAGCGGCAACGTGACGACATCCGTCTCGAGGCTCTTCGCCATGCTCGGTTCGAGCGTTGTCGCAGAAGGCTTCGCTCACGCTACATCCCTCTCACTGTGGTCTGACACCGAGCGTTTGACGAGTTTACTGCAGCCCAATCCCTCCGCCTGTCGCCGGAACCCGATCGGATAACCTGCGCTGTTCAGCCCACTCAGCAGCTTCCCAAAACGCCATGATTCGCCCTGCGCCCTTCGCTTTCGCCTGGCTGGCGGCAGTCGGCACGGTCGCCGGCGCCGCCGAGACCGATCCCGCCGATCTCGAGTTCTTCGAGTCGAAGATCAGGCCGGTCCTGGCCGAGCGCTGTTACGAGTGTCACGGCGGCGATCCGAAGAAGATCCTCGGCGGGCTGGTTCTACTCGATGCCGAGGGGCTGCGGGCCGGCGGCGACAGCGGCGCCGTGATCGTGCCCGGATCGCCCGAGAACAGCCTGCTCATCGAGGCTCTCCACTACGAGGGTCTCACCCAGATGCCGCCCGACGGCAGGCTGCCGAATCAGGTGATCGCCGACTTCGAGCAGTGGATCCGGCGCGGCGCTCCCGACCCTCGGACCGGCGGCGAGAAGACGGTGGTCGCGGCAAGAGCGGCCGAGTCGTTCGACTACACCGCCGGCCGTGAGCACTGGGCCTACCGCCGGATCGAAGATCCTGCACCGCCCGAGGTCCAGAACGAGGCGTGGGTCGGCCATCCCCTCGACCGCTTCATCCTGGCGCGACTCGAAGGGAAGGGCCTTGAGCCCATGGCCGCGGCCGACAAACGCACCCTGCTCCGCCGCGCCACCTTCGATCTCATCGGCCTGGCGCCGTCGGGAGCCGAGATCGAGGACTTCCTCGCCGACCAGGATCCGGACGCCTTCGCCAGGGTCGTCGACCGGCTCCTCGCATCGCCGCACTACGGTGAGCGCTGGGGGCGCCACTGGCTCGACGTCGCCCGCTATGCCGACTCGAACGGCCTCGACGAGAACATCGGGTTCCCCAACGCCTTCCGGTACCGCGACTACGTCGTCGACTCCCTGAACCGCGACAAGCCCTTCGACCGGTTCGTCCACGAACAGATCGCCGGGGACCTGATGCCGGCCGAGACCGAAGCGCAGCGCTTCGAGCAGCTCACGGCCACCGGCTTCTTGATGCTGGGACCCAAGGTGCTCGCCGAGCAGGATGTCGACAAGATGCTCATCGACATCGTCGACGAGCAGGTCAACACAGTGGGCCGCGCCTTTCTGGGCCTGCCGATCGGCTGCGCCCGCTGCCACGACCACAAGTTCGACCCCATCCCCACGGCCGACTACTACGCGATGGCCGGTGTCCTGCGCTCCACCGAGACGATGAGCGACGCCGGCAGCATGCGCTGGCTGGAGAGGCCCCTCGCCCCGGAAGAAGCGATCGCCCGGTACGAGGCGGCGCAGAAGCTCGTGGCCGAAGCGCAAGAGAAGGTCGACGAGGTGGTCAGCGAGCACAACGACGCCCTGCGCCGCCCGCGCCGCGCGGCGCTCGCCGAGTATCTGCTGGCCGCCGAGGAGGCCTACCCGAGCTGGAGCGACGACGAAGCGATGCAGGAGAGGGCCAGGGAGACCATCGCCCGCGTCGCCGGGGACCGAGGGCTGGAAGCACCGGTACTGGAGCGCTGGGTCCGGGCCTTCTACCGGTACCGGGAGGGCCCGCCGGTCGAGGGGGATGCCCCGAGCCCGAGCGCCGTCTTCGTGATCTGGAACGCTTACGCCGCCGCCTCACCCGATCGTTACGAACAGGTCACCGAAGAGCTACGGGCATTGATCGCCTCGGAAAAGGTGCTGACGGCGCCCCTGACCAGGGGACTCGTCCGCGGGCCGGCGCCGAAGACGCTGGAGGAGGTCGCCTGGCGCTACGCGAGCCTCTTCGCGACGATCGAGATCGCCTGGGAAGAACACCTCATGCGACTCGGGCTCAAGAACGAGGACGACCTGAAGCCCTCGGACTTCATGCTGCCGCGCGAGCAGGAGGAGTTGCGATGGCTTGTCTACGGCGGCTACTTCTGCATTCTCTGCCTCGACCAGGAAGAGGAAGAGAAGCTCTACCCGCCGGAGGCGCTGGAGCGGCTCGCCGGGCTGCGCGTCGAAGTCGAACGTCTGGAGGCGGCCTCCCCGCCCGAACCGCCGTACGCCATGGCGGTGGACGAGGCGGAAGTCGTCGATCTTCCGGTGCACATTCGCGGCAGCCACCTGAACCTCGCCGAGAAACCGGAGCCGCGCGGATTCCTGAAGGTCACCGACCACCTGGTGCCGCCACCGCCTGTGGGCGCCGACGCCAGCGGCCGCCTCGAACTGGCCCGCTGGATCACCCACCCCGAGCACCCGCTTACGGCGCGAGTCATCGTCAACCGCGTCTGGCGCTGGCACTTCGGCCGCGGCATCGTCACGACGCCGAGCAACTTCGGCGCCATCGGCAGCGCTCCCAGCCATCCCCAACTCCTCGACTGGCTGGCGCGGCGCTTCGTCGAAGGCGGGTGGTCGCTGAAGGATCTCCACCGCGACATCATGCTGTCGAGCACCTACCGGCTGTCGACCGACTACGACGCAGCAAACGCCGCCGTCGACGAGGAGAACCTCCTCCTCTGGCGCATGAACCGGCGACGCCTCGAGATCGAGCCGATTCGCGACACCCTGCTGCAGCTTGCCGGCCGCCTCGATCTGACGATGGGAGGACGGGTGGAGGAATACGACCCCCGGGGGTACGTCTTCGGCGAAAGCGGCCCGCTCGGCAAGGTCGATGTCTATTCCGCGCCCCGGCGCTCGATCTACATGCCCGTGGTGCGCACCGCGATCTACAGGATCTTCGCCGGCTTCGATTTCGGCGACGCCAGCGACTCGGTCGGCGATCGATCCGCGACGGTGGTGCCCCGGCAGGCGCTCCTGATGATGAACAGCCCCTTCGTCGAGGAGGCGGCGCGCGGCTTCGCAAAGCAACTACTGGAGATCGATGATGCGAGCGCCGCGGGGCGCATCGGCACCGCCTTCGTCCGCGCCTACGGGCGCCACGCCAGCACCGCCGAGGTCGCCGACAGCGTCGCCTTCCTCGACGAGATGCGGAGCAGGGCGCCGGCGGACGAAGCCGAGACCTACGCCTGGACACGGCTCTGCCACGTCATCCTGTCGGCGAGCGAGTTCATCTACGTCAACTAGGAGCTTGCGCGGTAGAACGATCTGACCTGGGAACGCGGGCATCCTGCCCGCATCCGGCGCGAAGCGCCGGCCTCTGGGAGTTCTTCCGCGCACGCTGCCAGCTTCCAAGCCCAGGACTCCCAAGACCATGCGTTACCCCCACCACCAGCCGCCGCCTCTCACCCGCCGCCAGATGCTCAAGACCTGCGGCTGCGGCTTCGGCGGCCTGGCGCTCTCTTCCCTGCTCCAGCGCGACCTCCTGGCCGCGACGTCGACGAACCCGCTGGCGTCCCGCCCACCGCACTTCGCCCCGAAGGCCAAGCGGATCATCTTCCTGCACATGCACGGCGGGCCATCGCAGCACGACCTCTTCGAGTACAAGCCGCTTCTGATCCGCGACGACAACAAACCGCTGCCCTTCGCCAAGCCCCGCGTGCAGTTCAACGAGACCGGCAACCTGTTCAAGAGCCCCTGGGAGTTCAAGCAGCACGGCCAGTCCGGCGCCTGGGTGAGCGAGTTGATGCCCAACATCGCCTCGGTGGTGGACGAGCTGTGCTTCATCCGCTCGATGTGGGGCACCAACGCCGCCCACGGCGGCGCCATCCTGGCCATGAACACCGGCAGCGACCGCTTCGTGCGTCCGTCGATGGGCTCGTGGGTCGCCTACGGGCTGGGCACCGAGAACGAGAACCTGCCCGGATTCATCACGATCTGCCCCTCGTACCAGCACGGCGGCGTGCAGAACTACTCGTCGGCCTTCCTGCCCGCTGCCTACAACGGCACGGCGATAGGCGCGGCCCGGATGAAGACCGAGGACGCGACGATCGACTTCCTCGACAACGAGTCGGTGTCGCCCGCGGTGCAGCGCAGCGAGCTCGATCTCCTGCAGCGCTGGCAGCGCCGCCAGCTCGAGGAGACCGGCCCCGACCAGGCGCTCGAGGGCCGCATCGAGTCCTTCGAGCTGGCCTTCCGCATGCAGACCGAGGCGCCCGAGCTGATGAGCATCGAGGGCGAGTCCGAGGCGACCCGGCGGCTGTATGGGCTCGACGACCCGGTGACCCGGAACTTCGGGCGCCGCTGTCTTCTCGCGCGGCGCTTCTCCGAGTCGGGCGTCCGCTTCGTGCAGGCGACCCACGGCCCGGACTCCAAGTGGGACCACCACTCGGGCCTCATCACCGGCCTGCCGCAGAGTTGCGCCGAGGTCGACCGGCCGGTGGCGGGCCTGATCAAGGACCTCAAGTCACGCGGACTGCTGGAAGAGACCCTGGTGCTCTGGGGCGGCGAGTTCGGCCGCACTCCCGGCGCCGAGGCCGGCGCCCGCAACGGTCGCGACCACAACCCCCACGGCTACACCATGTTCATGGCCGGCGGCGGGGTGAAGCCCGGCCACAGCCACGGCCGCACCGACGACTACGGCTACTACGCCATCGAGGACAAGGTCCACATCCACGATCTCCACGCCACGATCCTGCATCTCCTGGGTCTCGATCACGAGCGGCTGACGTACCGCTCCCAGGGACGCGACTTCCGCCTGACCGACGTCGAGGGCATCGTCGTCGACGACATCATCGTCTGAGCCCGCGGGCCCGGACGATCCGAACGCAACGATGACCATCGCGCCCGTCGATCTGCTGATCATCGTCGTCTACCTGCTGGGCATCCTGTTCGTCGGCCTGTGGTCGGTGCGCAAGATCAAGCGGCATACCAGCGAGTCCTACTTCCTCGCCGGCCGCAACCTGAAGTGGCCCGTGGTGGGCGCCGCTCTCTTCGCTTCGAACATCTCCACGATCCACCTGGTCGGGCTCGCGGAGAGCGGATTCGGCATCGGCATGGCCGTGGGGAACTTCGAGTGGATGGCGTGCTTCACGATCATCCTGCTCAGCCTCGTCTTCGTGCCCATCTACTTCCGCAGCCGGATCAAGACACTGCCCGAGTTCATGGAGCGGCGCTACAGCCCCGCCGCCCGGACCACGCTTTCCTTCATGTTCATCATGTCGGCGATGCTCATCCACATCGGCATCAGCCTGTACGCCGGCGCCGCCGTGTTCGAGCAGTTCTTTGGCATTCCGCCGCTGGCGTCCATCGCCGCGATCTCGATCATCACGGTGATCTACACGGCCGTCGGCGGCTTGCGGGCCGTCGTGGTCACGGAGACCCTCCAGACCGTCATTCTGCTGGGCGGCGCCGTCATCATCACCGCGATCGCCATGAGCAGGCTGCCCGAGATGGGGATCGACTCATACGGCGATCTCGTCGAGGCGACGAAGCCCAATCAACTCAGCATGATTCACGTTCCGGGCGAAGAGGGTTTCGATCCCGGGTCGGTCTGGTACGGCTTCCTGCTGGGCTTCCCCATCCTCGGCCTGTGGTACTGGTGCACTGACCAGACCATCGTCCAACGCGTACTGGGAGCCGGGACCCTGCGGGACGCGCAGCACGGCGCGCTCTTTGCCTCCTTGCTCAAGATCCTGCCCCCGTTCTTCATGGTTCTGCCGGGCGTGCTGGCCTATGTGCTCTTCCGCGACATCATCGCCGAGCCGAAGGACGCCCTGCCGACGCTGATCACCGAGCTGCTGCCGACGGGCCTCATCGGCATCATGGCCGCGGCGCTGCTCGCGGCGCTCATGAGCACAATCGCCGCCGCCGTGAACAGCACGGGCACCCTGGTCGCCGTCGACATCGCCAAGCACTTCCGACCCAGCCTGTCGGAATCGTCGCAGGTGCGCATCGGGCGCATCAGCTCGGTCGTCGTCATGACCGTCGCCATCGCCTGGTCCACCCAGGGCGACAAGTTCGGCTCCATCTTCGAAGCGATCAACAAGATGCCGGCGCAGTTCATCGCGCCACCCATCGCGACCGTACTGCTGTGGGGCGTGTTCTGGCGCCGCGGAACCCCTCAGGCGGGCACGTTCACACTGCTCTTCGGCTTCCTGGCCGGCTTCATCATCTTCCTGTTCGACATGGGCTTCGAGTGGCTCGGCGGAGTGCAGTACGTCTCCGATCCCGTGAACGGACTCGGGATCCCGTTCCTGCTTCAGGCGTGGTGGTACTTCTGCATCCTCAGCGTCGTCTACGTGGTCATCAGCCTGATCACACCGCCCCCGAAGGCGGCGCAGATCGACGGGCTTACGTGGGATTCGCCGTTCGCGTTCCTGGCCCGGTCGGAGATCCGGGGTGTTTGGGATCCGCGGCTCTTGGCGGCAGTGCTTTTCGGGGTTCTGGTGGTGCTGTACGCGCTGGTTCGGTAGCCGCGATCCCGCAGATCTAGCCCCAGAACCAGACCGGGAACGCCAATGTAGCGACCCGCCGAGCCACGCTGCGAACGTAAGCCGGGAACCAAGCCAACTCGCGCCCCGAGCCGTCCGGGGACCGTGCCGAACGCGCTCGGACGCCTCGCAGACCCTGGTCCTTGGCCCACCTTCCGATGAGTTGGCACCGGTCGTGTCCGACCACCGCGCCGTCGCTCTCTAGAGGGTACGTGGCGGGCATGCCCGCAGCGCGGACACCTTCGGGAGTATGCACGTCGCAGACGACCTGCCGGCGCGGCAAGGTGCATCCCACGAGAACCGGTCCGTTGTCTTCGCGCAGTTCTTCCGGTTCATACGGCCAGCCCTCGATGAAAGCCCGGAGGTTCAGGCGCGCCGTTACCTTGTCTTCGTTCGGATAGAGCGTCGGGAAACTCTCCGGCGGATTCCACCGGCCGCCGCGCCGTTGCGCGAAACCAGGGTCAAGCGGATCGGCCCAGGTCGGGTCGGCGATGCGCCACCAGGAATGGTCGTCGGGGATTCGTTCGACGACCAGATCCTCCGTCACCCGTGCGCCCGCTCGAAGTCGAACATCTCGCGGCATGCGGACAGCAGCCGGTTCGTGTCGCCCTGGCCCAGCAGCTCCAGCAGGGAGACGCCGCCGAGCTTCGGTATCGGCCGACGCACCACGGCGGGTATCCGGTCGCTCTTGAGATAGCGCTCCAGCAGATCGGTGGCTGCCCTCAAGTCCGCCACGGCTACGGTGTGATCCGCCGGCACGCCACGCTGCAGCCACTTGGCGAACGCCTGGCGGCTCACACCGAACAGGGCGGCTGCCTTCGCCCGGCTGAGTTGCCACACTCCGATCGTGCGCAGGAGATCCGAAGCCGACTGCCGGGCAGCAAGGCTTGTTCCTCCAGCCGGCCCTTCGCGATAACCGGCGAGGCACTCGGTAAAACGGTCGAGCCACGCGCTGTCCTGTTTGCGGGCCCTGAAGACCCGTTCAGCCGCCTCTTCGGGTCGCAACTTCTGGATAGCTGTTTCCGTGGGCATGTCCTACTTCCTTGTGGATGCAACCATATGTCAACCGCAACCCTTCGTCAACCAGGAGTTCAGCCCCAGTAGTGACCGAACCGCGAGATCACCATGGCCGAGGAGCCTCCCCTTCTATACGGCTAGGACGGATTCGGCCCCGCAAGACGCGCAAAGCACGGATCCCAGCTTGGCCACAGCCCGTAAATATGGCAATATGGGGCCATGAAGACCACGATCGAGCTGCCCGACACGACCTTCCGGCGCGCGAAGGCCTTCGCCGCGGGCCGCGGCATGACCCTGAAGCGCTTCTTCACCGACGCCGTCGAACTGCACCTCGGGCGACATGCTGCCGGCACGCGAGGCAACGTCGGCTCCCACCGGATCGCGCCCGACCCGCCGAATCCACCCTGGATGGAGGGATTCGGAGAACTCGCCGACCTTGGCGAGGAGCACCGGACCGTCCTCGAGTCGATCGAGGAGGAGTTCGAGAAGCTCGAGCCCGGCGACATGCCGTGATCCTCGACACCAACGCTCTGTCGGCCTGGGCCGAGGGCCTCGCGCCGGTTGAAGCGCCCCTGCGTTCGGCGCAACGCCTCGTCGTGCCGAGCATCGTCCTCGGCGAGTACTACTTCGGCATCCGTCAGTCGCGCTACCGACCGCGCTACGAAGCCTGGCTGCGCCGTCACCTGCCGCTCGCCGAAGTGGCCACGGTGACTTCGGGGACGGCCGACATCTACGCCGAAATCAGGCTGAAACTGAAGCGGGCAGGCACGCCCATCCCATCGAACGACACATGGATCGCCGCGCTCTGCCGCCAACACGCCCTACCCGTGCTGAGCAACGACGCGCACTTCGACGTCGTGGAAGGCGTGCGGCGGATCGTCTTCTAAGCCGAAAGGAGGATCCCATGCCCTTCCCCCTTGCCCGCCGCGACCTTCTCAAGTCGTCTCTCATTGCGCTTGGCGCTTGTCTTGGACCGCCGGCCTGGGCCGCTCAACCGACCGTCGACCGAGACCGCTTCGGCGGCTGGACTGGACTCAAGTTCGACGCCACCGGGTTCTTCCGCACGGAGCACGACGGGCGGCGCTGGTGGCTGGTCACTCCCGAAGGCCACGCGTTCATCAGTTGGGGCGTCAACCACTACCACGCGGGTTGGTGGGCGCAGGACTACAACCGCGACTACTGGCTGCGGCGATTCGGCGCGGAGAAGGTGGATGACCCCGCCTGGAACAGAGGGTTCCGCGAGGCGGCCCTGGCCGATCTGCGAAGGCTGGGCCTCAACACCCTGGGCATTCACACGAACGCCACGATGCTCACTCACCCGCCGGGGCAGGCCCGGTTTCCCTTCGTCGCTCCGTTCGAGCCGCTGGTGCTGTCCCACTACCTCAAGCCGCAGCCAGACGCCTACGCCGACATCTTCGCCCCTGAGTTCGAGGCGCTATGCGATCGCACGGCCCAACGAGTCGCCGCTCCCTACCGTGACGACCCCATGGTGCTGGGCTACTGCATGGCGGATTGCCCTCCCTGACCGACAACGAGGCGGAATGGAACGGCAGCACGACCTGGCCCCGCCGACTACGCAACTTCGCTGCCGAGGCGCCCGGCAAACAGGCCTACGTCGACTGCATGCGCGAGCGCTATGGCGACGTGTCCGGTTTCAACGCCACCTACGGCACCCGCTTCGCCGCGTGGTCGGATCTGCTCAGCGCAGCAGACTGGCGACCCGATCAAGCTCCCGCGAATCAGGCGGAGCGACGTGACAATGCGGCGTTCCTCCTGCTGTGCGTCGAGCGCTACTACTCCGTGGCCAGGGCCGCCCTCCGCAGCGCCGACCCGAACCACCTCTTCCTCGGCGACAAAATCAACGGCGACACGGACGGCCTCGACTCCCTCGCCGCCGTGACCAGCCGCTACACCGACCTCGTGAACACCCAGCACTACGCCCGCTGGGAGGGTCAGCGCGAGACGATGGACCGCCTGACGGACATCGCGGGGCAGCCGTTCCTCAACGGCGACGCCGCCTACACCACGCCGACCGAGACCATGCCCGATCCCCACGGCCAGCATGCGCGCGACATGGCGGAACGCGCCCTCTGGACGCGGGAGTTCATGGAGAACGCCACCGCTCGTCCCGACTTCGTCGGCTGGCACATGTGCGGAGTGATCGACACGGCGAACACCATGCCCGGCAAGGAGAAGAACCAGCACCAGGGTCTGATGACCACCCGCGGCGAGTTCTACCCCGAAATGGAGGCGACGGTCCGCGACCTCTCCGACCGGCTCTACGTCATCGCTACCGCCAAGGGCTGAACTACCGGGACACCCCCTCAGGGTTGCTCAGCCGAGCGCCTGAAACGCCTTCGCCGTACCGGCGAGCGCCTGCTCGATGTCGGACTCCGTGTGTGCGACCGACAGGAACATGTTGTGCCAGGGATGCAGGTACACGCCGTGGTCGAGAGCGTGACTGCAGAAGGCGAAGCCCTTCTCCCTCCTGTCGTCGTCTTCGAACAGCACGGCCGGCATCTGCGGCGGTCCGGTCTGGCGGATCGCGTGACCGTAGCGACGCGCCTGTTCCTCCAGACCGTCCCGGAACTGCTGTCCCAGCCGTTCCACGACGGCCGGCGCGTCGACCTCGGCCAGAAGGTCCAGCGTCTCGAGGGCCGCCGCGAAGGGCGCGGCCTGGTACCAGAACGAGCCGGTAACGAAGACGCGCGTCGCGGCCTCGCGGTACGCCTCGTTGCCGAGAATTGCCGCCACGGGTTCGCCGTTGCCGATCGCCTTGCCCCAGGCCGACAGGTCCGGTTGGACGCCGAGCTCGGACCAACTGGCGTCGAGCGACAGGCGCAGCCCGGCCCGCACGTCGTCCAGGATGAGCGCCGCGCCCTCGGCGTCGCAGATCTCGCGCACGCGGCGCGCGAAGTCGAGGTCGGGCAGTTCTTGGTCGTGGCCGGCGTCGTGCCTGAAGGCGGATACGACGATGCCCGCGAGGTCGCCAGTCGCCGCTCGGGCAACCGCGTTCAGGCTCTCGATGTCGTTGTAGCGATACGTCGGGAAGTGGACGTGATCCTCCTCGGGCGTACCGCGCGACATCCGGTTGGCCCACGGCGCCGCACCGTGGTACGCGCCCTCGGCCACGAGGATCTTGCGCCTTTTGCTCCGCGAGCGAGCCACCATGTTGCACACGGTCGTCGCGTCGTTGCCGTTCTTCGCGAAGATCGCCCACTCGGCGTGGCTGACCTGCGCGACGAAGCGCTCGGCCAGGTCGACGATCAGGGGCGAGGGGCCATTCGCGATGTCGAGCCGGTCGCGCTGCGCGTCCGCGGCGGCGCGAATGCGCGGATTGCCGTAGCCGGCGATCATCGGACCGAACGAGCACATGAAGTCGATGTACTCGTTGCCGTCGACATCCCAGAGCCGGCAGCCTTCCGCCCGCTCGAAGTACTGCGGGTAACGGGGCGGCAACAGGCGGTAGGTGGACATGTGCCCGTACATGCCCCCGGGAATCACACGCTCGCCCCGTGATCTGAGTACCTGGTTCTGTTCGAGTTGCATGCGTCGCTTCCCGACTCGGCCCCGTCTCCCGGAGCCGTAAATATGGCAATATGGGGCCATGAAGACTACCATCGAACTGCCGGACACGACTTTTCGCCGCGCTAAGGCCCTTGCCGCGGGCCGCGGAATGACCCTGAAGCGCTTCTTCACCGACGCCGTCGAACTGCACCTTGGTCGCCACGCTGCCGGCACACGAGTCCACGCCCGTTCCCACCACAGCGCACCCGACCCGCCGGAGCCGCCCTGGATGGCGGGCTTCGGAGAGCTTGCCGACCTCGGCGATGAGCACCGAACCGTCCTCGAAGCGATCGAGGAAGAGTTCGAGAAGCTAGAGCCCGGCGACATCGCGTGATTCTCGACACGAACGCGCTGTCGGCCTGGGCCGAGGGGCTCGCGCCGGTCGAAGCGCCCCTGCGTTCGGCGCAACGTCTGGTCGTGCCGAGCATCGTCCTCGGCGAGTACTATTTCGGCATCCGTCAGTCGCGCCACCAACCGCGCTACGAAGCGTGGCTCCGCCGCCACCTGCCGCTCGCCGAAGTGGCCACCGTGACCTCGGGCACGGCCGACCTCTACGCCGAGATCAGGCTGAAGCTCAAACGGGCCGGCGCACCCATTCCCTCGAACGACACATGGATCGCCGCACTCTGCCGCCAACACGCCCTGCCGGTGTTGAGCAACGACGCACACTTCGACGCCGTAGACGGCGTACGGCGGATCGCCTTCTGACGGCCGCCGTTACGCCGACTGGTTTCGCCGAACTCAGCCGGCCTTCTTCACCTCGAACGGCACGGCGAGCTTCTCCCAGCGCAGCACGACCCACGAATCGACGATTTCGAAGTCCATTGCCTCCACATGGTCGACGGCCTTCGGAGTGGCGGTCACCCGCAGCGCGTCCTGGCCGGAGTCATACCTGGTGCCCCACTGGTCTGCGACCTTGTTGAAGACGACGGTCCACTCGTTCTCGCCCGGCAGGGTGAAGAGGCCATAGGTGCCGGCGGCCAGCGTCTCGCCGCCGATCTCGACGTCGGCGCTGAAGGTGATGGTCGTGGCCTCGTCGGCGCCGGTGCGCCAGACCTTGCCGTAGGGGACCAGGTCGCCCCAGACCGTCCGGCCCTTCACGTTGGGGCGCCCGTACTCCAGCGTCACCATGACGCCGTCGATCGTCCCCTCCACCTTGCCGTTCTTGCTCGCCCTGCTCGCGTCGTCTCCGCGCTGGGCCACGGCGGGAAGGGCCGTGACCAGGAGGGCCGTGAAGATCAGCGGGATCGTTGCTCGGTACTTGTGCATTTCGTCCTCCAGCTAGAGATTGTTGGATCGGCCCCTACGTTAGCCCAAGGTCCCGAGGGTTCACCCGGGGACCAAACCCGGCTTTCGGGCGCCGATGCCACCGTAGGATAGTCGGACTCCTCGCGGGGAACCACCCCGGCCGCGGAACAACTCTGGAGCGTGCTGGAGACATCGCATGGTGAACGCCCTCGGCAGATTCTCCGCCGTGCTGCTCATCGCAGCCTGCGCCTGCCAACCCGCGGCCGTCGACGATCCGCCCAACGTCGTGCTGCTCATGGCCGACGACATGGGTTGGGCGCAGACCGGCTACTACGGCCATCCACTGCTGAAGACACCCCATCTCGACGCCATGGCCCGCGCCGGCTTGCGCATGGACCGGTTCTACGCCGGCGCGCCGAGTTGCTCCCCTACCCGCGCATCGGTCATGACGGGCCGCACGAATGATCGCACCGGGGTCTTCCGGGTCGGCGACTCGATCAACAAGCAGGAGAAGACGCTCGCCGCGGCGTTCCGGGAAGCCGGCTACGCAACAGCCCACTTCGGCAAGTGGCATCTGAACCGCGTCAATCCAATCGGCGACAATCCGCTCCCCAGGGACGACCCCCACAATCCCGGCGAACTCGGCTTCGACTACTGGCTGAGCCACACGAACCAGTTCAACCTGGACCCGGTGTTCAGCGAAGACGGAGTGCCGAAGCAGTTCGAGGGCGACTCGTCGGAAGTCCTGGTCGCCGAAGCGCTCCGCTACATCTCGGAGCAGGCGGAAAGCGGCAAACCCGTGTTCGCGGTGATCTGGTACGCCTCACCGCACCGACCACTTGAGGCCCTCCCGGAAGACGCGGCACCCTTCGCGGCGCTCGACGACGCCTCCAGGGAACACCACGGCGAGATCGTCGCCCTGGACCGCTCGATCGGTTCTCTTCGCGAAGGATTGCGCGAACTCGGCATCGCCGACAACACCCTGCTGTGGTTCACCAGCGACAACGGGGGTTTGCCCAACATCGACTACGGCCCCGAGCATCTCGGCATCCACCCCGACACCACGGGCCACCTGCGCGGCTTCAAGAAGGACTTCTACGAGGGCGGCCTGCGCGTACCGACGATCATCGAATGGCCGCGCGGCATCGCCCCGAGAACCTCCAATTTCCCCGCCAGCACCATGGACATCTTCCCGACCCTGATCGAGGTAGCAGGGCTCGATCCCGAGTCGATCAACGCCGTAAACGACGGCATCTCCATCGCCCACGTATTCGACTCCGAGCCCGCCCGCAGGGATCGGCCCATCGGCTTTCGCGCCAGCGGCGGCCTCGCCTGGCTCGACAACGACTACAAGCTGATGAGGAACTACACCTCCGACACACCCGATGCCTACGAGCTCTACAACCTGATCGGCGATCCCCAGGAACAGCAGAACCTGATCGAACAGCAGCCCGAGCTTGCCGGCCGCATGCGCTCGGAACTCGATGCCTGGAACCGGTCCGTCGACAAGAGCGTCACCGGCGCCGACTATCCGGAGGGACGGGTCCTGCCTTCCGGGCGCGAGGCGCGAGGATTACCCTCTCTCTAGGCCGAGAACCGGAGCTTCAAGCCGCAGGCCGCGGTCACTTTCGCGAGCGTGTCGAGCCTTGGGTTTCTACGGCCGGACAAAGCCCGGGAAAGCGCCACCCGGTCCAACTCTGCTTCGCGGGCTACTGCAGATACTCCCCCCTGCGCCTCGGCCACATTGCGAAGCGCTTTCATGAGCAGGCGTGGATCATCGCCCATCTCCTCCAACGCCGCATTCAGGTAGGCAGCCGCCTCCTCCGGCGACTTCAGATAGTCACTGGCCTTGTGAGCTTTCACGGGCATTCCGCTTCTCCTGTTTGTACGTCCGCCAACGGGCTTGTGTGGACGGCTGCGGCGGCTCCTCGCCGTTCCCTCGCATGTCCTCGACGCAGCCTGCAACCAGCTCACGGATGCCGGCCAGCGCCTCGTCAGGCGTCGGCGCCAGCCAATTGAGTGACGGGAACTCGGCGCAAAGGCCCAGGTGCTCCTCGTCTTCGGCTGACCAAGCGACACGGTAAGTGTAGTGGTCCCTCATTCGCTCCCCTCGCGCTTGTCGATCGCCAACGCGGATGCCACCGCCCGCTACGCCGGACCGACAAGATCCACGATCACCGGAGCACTAGCTGGCCAGGTTCGGCCCGGGAGGTCGTCGACCGGGGCTCGATACTCCAGATCGACGCACGCTGAGGCCACCGACTCCGCGGCGCTCTCGCCGCCGAGGACCAGTTGCAGCCTCGCCGTGGGCGGAAGCCGGGGATTGAAGTCGTAGTTGAAGCCCTCCGAAAGCGGGTTGGCGCGCCGATGGAGGTCCACGAACCCGGCATCGAGGATTGCCTGCAGCCGCTCCTTCTCCTCCGAAGTCTGGTTCAGGACGCCGGGCTTCGCGGGTACATCGGGCAGGACATTGAAGTCGCCGCACAGCACGAAACGGTCCGAGCCAGTCCGTCGGTCGCCGAGGTGCCCGTTCAGGCGGTCCAGCCAGGCGACCTTGTGCGCCAGAGCGCCAGCGATTCCGCGCTTCTTGGGATTGCCGTAGGGTGCGTACACGGAGGAGACCACCAGATCGCCAACTCGGGCGGTCAACAGCCCGTCGTCCTGGCTATTCCCGCCCGGCAGTCCCCGGTCCAGAATCTCGGGCACCGGCAGATCGCTTCGACTCAGCACGGCGACGCCATACAGGGATTGCCGGCGAAGAGCCTCGGAGCGGTAGCCGATACGAGCCAACTCTTCTGTCGGGAACTTCGCCTCCGGAGCGCAGATCTTCTGAAGCGCCACGACATCGGGTCGGCGGCGTTCAAGCCAGTGGCATAGGACATCCAGGCGACCGCGAACACCGTCGATGCACCAGGTCGCGACCCTCATCGCCGGAGCCCCTGCAGCGCCGGCCGCACGGACGAGTCGATTTTGATCATGTTCCTCACCAGATCCCCGAAGCCGGCGACACTACCCGACCATCTGAGCTTCGCCGGCAACCTGGAGGCTGGCCGACCGGGGCCGGGCTCCGTGGTAGCTTGCCGCGCGTTCTCAACATCCCGCCTTCCCGCTTCGAGGGGTACTCGACCATGAACTTCCTCCCCACTGCCGGCCGCAGCCTGGCCTGCCTCGCGCTTCTCGCGTTCGCCGTACCGCCTTCGGCGTCGAGCCAGGAAATGACGATCGGCAACGGGGAGAAGAACTCCATCGTCGTTGACGGCATGACCCGCCAAGGCCGCACCTTCTCGTTCCAGGAGGTGACACTCGCAGAGCCGGGATGGCTGGTGCTCCACCCCTTCGAGGGCGGTGAGGCGCAAGGCGAGATCTATGTCGGCGCGAAGTACCTGCCCGCCGGCACCCACGAGAACGTGACGATCAAGGTCCAGACGGCCCCCGAGCCCAAGCCCGGCACGCAGTTCATCGTCATGCTGCACGGTGATGTCGACCGCGACGAGACCTTCGACTTCTTCTTTGTCGACGAGACGAACGTCGCCGACAAGGCGGTGTTCGAGGGCTCGACGATGATTGGCCATGTGATCGCGGCTCCATGAAGGTGAGGCCGGCCCCCCAGTGGGGCACTGAGATAGGAGCCACGGCCCGCATCCGCGAACTGACCCGCAAAGATCTTGACCGCCAGCGCCTGCGCGACTGGCTCTTGGAGGGCCCGGCGTCGCCACGGACGGGCAAGGCCGCCGCCTACTTCAACCAGCTCCGCGGCCGGGCCGGCGAATCCGCCCCGCGCTGAGCGGCGTACCTACTCCCCTACGTCGACAGGCGGATTCAGCCCGGAACGATGTCGTCCAGGCCGACGCCGAGAGCATCGGCAAGCCGGCGGAGGGTGTGAACGGAGCCGGTCCGGCGACCAGCTTCGATGTCGACGATCTGAATGCGGCTGGTGTCGGCGGCGCGGGCCAGGGCGGACTGCGAGAGGCCGCGGTGCTCGCGCCAGACCCGCAGCGGCGCCTCGCCGTCGATCAGCCGGTGGGCGATCGCCTCGGGAACGAGTTCCTCGGTCCCGGAGTCGATTCTCGCCTGAACAGCGAGCGCGGCCTGAACGTCGGCCAGATCCTCCTCGACGGCGCACAGGCGCTTATACTCGGCCTTCGGGATCGTCACGGTGTCAGTCATGGGTCACTCCGCGCGTTGCGCGACAGTGTAGTCAAGCGCGACAGGTGTTCGGAGCGGGAGTCAGAGCCGTCGATGAAAGTGCGCGCCGGCCGGCCGGCCGACCCTCTACGATCGGTGCGGCCGGAGGGAACACCAGCGGCGCGTCCATGAGCAGCACGTCGACCTGCCACTCGTCGTGGCGTAGTCGATCGACCCCGTTCCCGCAGAAACGCCTCGGCGACTACAATGCGCACCAACCAACGATGACCAGTCAACCGCCAGCGCCACTCCAGTCGGGGGACCGCGTTCGCCATCCGAAGCTCGGCCTGGGCCAAGTGATCGAAGTGGGGGGCGGCAACGCGAGGATCTTCTTCGTGGACGCAGGTATCAAGAAGATCGTGGTCACGAAGTTCCCCCTGACTCCCCTCGCCCCCAGACCGGCCCATTGGCGTCTCGACGGGCTTGACCTGACGGGGCCTTCGCTGAACGCACCCGAACGGCCGTACCGAAACGCTCAGGAGTCAATCGAGTACTTCGTGAGGGAGTATCCCGGCGGGTTCTACGGCGACAAGTATCTCGAGGGAGAGCGAAACTACAAGGTGGACACGCATCGGCAAGCGGTCGTGCTGCTCGACCGTGACCGCCTCAATGGTCTTCTCGACGAGGGCAACTACTCGGAGGTGTGCGAATGCGCCAAGAGGAGCCTCGCGAACGTGGTCAACTGGCGCGAGTCCGACCTCCTGTGGAAACAGGTTCTCGGCGATGACGCCCGAGAAAAGGCGTTCGCCACAAGATTGCGAACGCTCCTCTACGGATCGCGGAGTGAAGATGCTGATTTCGAACAGTTCGTTTCGTGGTTGGACAACTTGGGCGCAGCAAAATGGCCTCTCTCGACGTACTTTCCGTGGATTCTGTTCCCCGACCGAGAGGTTCTGGTTCAGCCCAACAGTGTCAAGGCCGCCGCCAACGCTTGGCGGCAAGACGTGGGATACAGCCCGCAAGTGACCTGGGACGGCTATCGGCGGATCCGTCACTTCTGCCAGCGCGTCCGCGACGAACTGGCAGAAGTCAAGCCGAGAGACTTCATCGACGTTCAGTTCTTCATGTGGGTAGTGAGTTGGCAGAAGAGTTGAATGCCGGTCCGGCGATGCCCGCCGCGCCGCCTCGTGCATCTATTGGCGACCCGCGGTGAACTCCTCGCCTTGGCCTTTCAGCCAACGCTCAACCCTCGCCGCGACCTCCTCCAACCGCTCCTTGGGCCGCAACGCGCATTCCCAGACAACCCCAACGCGCCAGCCGGCCTCAAGCAGCACCGCCCGGTGATCCCGGTCGCGGCGGACATTCGCCGCGAACTTCCGCTCCCAGTAGTCCCGGTTGGTCGCCGGCGTCGTGGCGCGCGGACAGCCTTCGTGGCGATGCCAGAAGCAGCCATGCACGAAGCAGACCGCTCCGTAGCGGGGGAAGACGAGGTCTGGCCGGCCAGGAAGCGCGGGATCGTGGAGCTTGTACCGTAGGCCGCGGGCGTGGAGCGCGCGACGCAGAATCAGCTCCGGCCCCGTGTTCCGGCTCTGGACTCTCGCCATGATGCGCGAACGAGTCGCGCTGTCGAAGGTGTCCGGCACACTCTCCTCGGCCTCAGGCCGAGCCGCAGATATTCGGTGGGAAGCGTCAAGGCTACCGCATCGCCGCCCGTCGATCCGAGAGCCGTCTCTGCTCTTGTATAGTCGCGGGCGCCACCCACCCGGTCGGATCTCCCGAGGATCCGACCCGCCGCCAGGAGCACCTACGGCTTGTTCGAGACCTCGCGAGAAAGGTCTGAGAAGACTGCCGGCACCTCTCCGCCCGCGGTTCCGGATTCCGCCTCCAGGTTGGGTGAGCAGGATCGGCGGAGCAACGCGCCGGTAGCTGGCCGCTTTGCGGAGTTCTTTGCCGGAATCGGTCTGGTCCGCGAGGCGATAGAGCCGCTTGGCTGGCAGTGCGTGTTCGCCAACGACATCGCGCCGCGCAAGGAGGAGATGTACCGGCGGCGATTCGGCGGCGAGCACTTTCGCCTGGGCGACATCCACGACCTCGGTATCGGCGACCTGCCGCCCGGCCTGGACCTCGTGACCGCGTCCTTCCCGTGCATCGATCTCTCGCTTGCCGGAAACCGCGCGGGTCTGGCGGGCCAACACTCGGGGACGATCTGGCCGTTTCTGGAGATCGTGACGGCCCTGTGCATTCAGCGCACGCCGCCGTCCGCCGTCCTGCTGGAGAACGTGACGGGCTTTCTCACGTCGAGGGACGGCGCCGATCTCGCCGATGTCTGTCGTCGTCTGGCCGCTGTCGACTACGTCATCGACGTGTTGGTTGTCGACGCGCGTTGGTTCCGGCCCCAGAGCCGCCCTCGACTGTTCGTGGCGGCGCGGCAACGCGAGTTGGGAGGTCCGTGGCGTCGGTCGGATTCCCGGCCTTCGCGCGTGCGTCCCGCCGCTGTGCGGCGGTTCGAGGCGGCTCATCCCGAGTTGCCCTTCGTCGACCTGCCCTTGCCGGCACCGCCGGCGGGCGCGCACGACACTCTCGTTTCCGTCCTCGAGGATCTTCCGCCGGATGATGCCCGCTGGTGGCCGGAGGACCGTACTGCCGCCCTGGTCGCCAAGATGGCGCCGCTGAATCGCCGCCGGGTGGATGAACTGCAGGCCGGGGAGCGTGACGGTGTAGCAACAATGTACCGTCGCCGCCGGAACGGCCGCACGGTGGGTGAACTCAGGCCTGACCGCCTTGCGGGTTGCCTCAGAACCCCCCAGGGCGGCAGCAGCGTCCAGTTCCTCGTCGATTGCCGCACCGGAGCGCCTCGGATCCGGCCGCTGACCGGTCGAGAGTACGCACGCCTGCAGGGGGCGGACTCATTCCCCATCGAAGTCAACGACCGCCAGGCGAGGCTGGGCTTCGGCGACGCTGTATGCGTACAGGCTGTCCGGTGGCTGGTACAGCATGCCTTCGACGCTGCACGCAGCGCTGCCCAGAACGCGCCCGCGTCCGCCCGCGAAACGGCGACGATTCAGTTTCCCCACGCGCCCCCGACAAGCGGCCGTGGCGAGCCGCAACGTCCGCTGTTCGACTAGCTCGTCGCTTGATGCTGCCTAACACGCTCGACGCTCGCGCGGCGCTGATCTACTTCCACGCGTACATGTACGGCCCCTATCGGGGTCGCCTTCGCCTGTTCAGGGACCGAGGTCTCAAGCCGCGAATGGTCATGTCGGAAAGATTGGGAGGTGTTCACGTCCATCCTGCTCAGGCAACAGGGCGTGGCCAGTCGAGAGGGTCCGGACCTTGGCGACACAGAGGTCAAGTCGGCAGTCGCCGGCAACTCCTTCGAGTACCAGTACCACCGCAACTCGTGGCAGAACAAACTGGAGGCGGACCGACGTTCCGGGCACGCGTTCGTCTGGTACGGCGACGACCTGGGCACCGTCGAGGTCTGGTACTGCGACGGCGAGCAACTAGACGACCACTTCGGCACGTGGGAAGCCGAGAAGCCGTACTCAGAAGCAGGCCGGCAGCGCTTCCGCAAACAGGTCAGCGCGGGCTGGGTCCGTGACCACGGCACCCTGCTGCTGCGCGTACTCGACGGCGAGGCGGAGTATGAATGGGGCGGCGGGGACAGGGCGGACGACGCCTCGAACGAACCGACGGGCGTTCCAGGGAACTGACCGGCAGCCGTTCTTTCGTGGGTCTTCACAAGTTCTGGCCGACGAGTGATTCGGGATAGAGTCGATTCGTTGAAGAGAGAGGAGCATCGCGTAGCGGAAGTTTTTCTGTTGCGCGACGACCGGGGAGGTGATGCTATTCCCTATTGTGCGCCATGGGTCTGGATCTCCTTGTCGCCATTGGCTCTTGCGTGAAAACCAATCATACGACAAGGCACGCTTCAGACCCATCCTTCCTCCCCGTTTGTGGGACAGCAGTGATCGGGTAGTGTCTCAGTTTGAGTCGCTGGTGCGCCACCAAGACTAAGGGTCGAGCACCCGGGCGCGAGAGGCCATCTCCTGGGCGTACTCGATACAGGTACCGGTCCAGTCGCGGAAGCGAACCGCGTTCCGGTACCGGCGAAGGATTTGCTGGCGCACGTTCCATCGGTCCCGCCCGAAGTACTCGGCCGAGTTTCGCAGTGTGTCCACCGGCTCATTTGGCAGGCCCGCGCACTCGTTCCCCCAGGCCGGCGCGTAGGCCCACGCCTGGTCCTCGGCCCACTCGGTGCATTTCAGGCTGCGAAGGCCACCTTTCACCTCGTTGCGAAAGGTCTCCCGCAACTTCTTCCGATACTCCTCGCGGCCCGGTGACAGGTCCGCGTCCCAGTAACCAACGCCGCCGCGAGTTCCGAGACGGAGGAAGCGGTCGTCGAGTACACCAGCGTCCCCTAGAACACCGACGAGACCGCTTGTAAGCGCTTGGAGCGAGGCTCGGTTCTGCGCCTTCTTCGCCAGTATCTCGTCCCTGTGGGCGATCGCGTAGCCGTGGCGCAGTACGTCGACGGTTTCCCCTGTAATCTCCGCGCAGTTGTCGAGGGCCTGCAACGCCTTCGTGGGGCTGCCCTGGGCGACGGCAGAAACCGACCAGAAGAAGACCAGCGCAAAGTATAGCATCATCCTCATGAGATCCCTCCTGGTTTGCCCGATGCCGCAAGTAGTGCCGGACCGTGTTGTCACGCAGCCTTCGCGCACGGCACATGCCGAACGCCCATCTTGAATAGGAATCCGGGTACGCGCCGGAGACAATGATATACAGGGCAGCTATGAGCACCAACACGCTGACGACGACCGACACCCTCGTGCGGACGTCTTCGTGAAGTCATCGCCTGCCAGTAGAGACGCCGACAGCTCACAGCGCGCGCCGTCCCGCCAGAAGCGCAGGCCCGCGCTGGGCGCGCAAGCGGGCAACCGCGCCCGCGTCAGTGAATCACCCCCCGCAGCCGCGGATCCAGCAGATCCCGCAGCGCGTCGCCGACGCAGTTGAACGACAGCACCAGCAGGAAGATCGCCACGCCCGGGACGATCGACAGCAGCGGCTGCTGCTCGAGCATGGGAAAGGCCTGTTGGAGCATGTTGCCCCAGGTTGGCGTGGGCGGCTGGATGCCGACGCCGACGAAGGCGAGGGCCGCTTCGGTGAGCACGGCGTAGCCCATGCTGAGGGTGCTCTGGACGATCACCGGGGCGATGCAGTTGGGCAGGATGTGGCGCATGATGATGCGGCCGTGGCTGAGGCCGAGGCTCTCGGCGGCCTTGACGAAGTCCCGCTCGCGGATGGAGAGGCCCTGGCTGCGGATGATCCTCGCCATCCACGGGACGTTGGCGATGCCGGCCCGCAAATGAACACGGATGCAGCCTATCGGCGACCGGTGACGAACTCCTCGCACTCGCCTTCAACCATCGCTCAACCCTCGCTCTGACCTCTTCCAAGCGTCCCCTATGGCGCACGCGCGCACTCCCAGATGACACCAACGCGCCAAACGGCGTCGAGCAACGCTGTCCGGTGATTCCCGGTAGCGGCGGAGATTCGCCGCGAACCGCCGCTACCAGTACATCCGAGGCGGAGATAGCAGGCGCTCTGAGCGGAGTGCTAGCGGCAGCTTGGACTTTGGATTCTCACCTCGTCCTGATGCCGCTTCGCCGCGCAATGTCGTTTAGACGTCGCTCAAAGTACCGCCGGAAGATCTCGTTCTCCGGGTAGGACTCGGGCTCGGCCCAAGATGACCCCAGGCGACCTACCAACCCGGCGATCCAGTCGGCAGCTTGAACCGTCTGGTACCGGTGGCTCTCTAGATGTATGGGAGGCTCGATGAGGCGCCGCCTAGGCGACTGACCTCCAAACATTGCGCGCGCCGCCTGAGTAATCAGTGTGGGCCGCAGAGCGTGCTGGTCAAGAGCAAGGAGGAAGTTGGCTGACTGGGCATCTCTCACACAGAAGTCGTCTAGCCGCTTGATCGCTTCGCGAAACACCGCTGTGTACAGCCGCTTGGGATTGTGCTGCCTCAGCGGCAGCGTCTTCTCCATGCCGACGTAGAACACAACTCCGCCAAGGGCGTGCAGTTCCTTGAACATCCGGTATGTGAAGCTTCGTACGGCCGGATACTTCTGGACATTCTTGACGGTATAGAGGCTTGATCCCTTCTTCTCCCACACTACGGCTTGTTTACCGGATCTCCGAATCTCGAAGTCGAGTAGCTCACACTTGCGCTTGAAGAACCAAGTCGCGAACCATCTCACTTGATCTGCCGGAAGGACGTAGCCAGCAAGTCCGAACACCGGACTCGTGCAGTGTTTCGGATCATCGCGACCGACATACGGCCCGATATGGCCGAATTCGTCAAGGTAGGCTAAGTATGTCCTCGTCATCTGGAGGGATATCTGGAGAAACACGAAGACCCACGCCGTAGCGTGGGCCTCGGAAGGAGAGCAACAACGGCTAGCCAGCCATCCCTGCGTCTCGCCGGAGAACATACCTCAGAGCTAGCCTGGCTGTCAACGGGAGAATCAGCCGGCCCAGATCGTCCGCGGTCGGGCGGATCTACGACGCACTCGAGCACCTGTCCTGGAATCTCGCCTACTCGGCCGGCGCACGGGCGGTCGTCTGGTTCGCTAGCACGAGCCTCGGCTTGGAGAAGAAGACTCGGTGCAGCACCCGCCCCCCTCAATGAATCACCCCCCGCAGCCGCGGGTCCAGCAGATCCCGCAGCGCATCACCCACACAGTTGAACGACAGGACCAGCAGGAAGATCGCCACGCCCGGGACGATCGACAGCAGCGGCTGCTGCTCGAGCATCGGAAAGGCCTGTTGGAGCATGTTGCCCCAGGTTGGCGTGGGCGGCTGGATGCCGACGCCGACGAAGCCGAGGGCCGCTTCGGTGAGCACGGCGTAGCCCATGCTGAGGGTGCTCTGGACGATCACCGGGGCGATGCAGTTGGGCAGGATATGGCGCAGGATGATGCGCATGTGGCTGAGGCCGATGCTCTCGGCAGCCTTCACGAAGTCCCGCTCGCGGATGGAGAGACCCTGACTGCGGATGATCCTCGCCATCCACGGCACGTTGGCGATGCCGATGGCGATGATCACGGTGCGGAGCGAGCCGCCGAGCGCGGCGGCGAGGCCGACCGCGATCAGCAGGCTGGGGAACACGACGACGGCGTCCATGAGGCGCATGAGCACGTCGTCGACGCGGCCGCGGAAGTAGACGGAGAGCAGGCCGAGGGGCACGCCGAGCAGCACTCCCAGACCGACGGCGCCGAGGCTGACGGAGAGCGCGATCCTGGCGCCGACGATCAGCCGTGCCAAGGTGTCGCGGCCCATCTGGTCGGACCCGAGCAAGTGGGCGGCGCTGGGGCCCGAGAGCAGGTTGTCGAAGTCCATCTCCTCGGCGTCGACTGGAACGATCCAGGGCGACAGCACGGCCGCGGCGGCGATCAGGGCCAGCACCACCAGCCCGGCCAGCGCCTGCGGCACGGACGCGAGCTTGCGCAGCAGCTCGACGGTCGGGTGGCTGGCACCGACCGCGGATGCGGGCAGGATGCCCGCGTTCCCAGGGCGGCCGCGGCTAGGCACCGACCGCCAATACGGGCAGGATGCCCGCGTTCCCAGGGCGACCGCGGCTAGGCACCGAACTTGATCCTCGGGTCGAGCCAGGCGCAGGCCACGTCGGTGATCAGGTTGGCGGCCAGCACCGCAACCGCCATCAGCAGCACCGCCGCCTGCACCACCAGGAAGTCGCGGGCGAAGATCGCCTGCACCATGTACTGACCGGTGCCGGGGATGCCGAATAGCGTCTCGATCACGATCGCGCCGGCGAAGATGCGGCCGGTCTGCAAACCGAGGATCGTGACCACGGGCAGCAGGGCGTTGCGCAGGGCATGCGACCAGATCACCGTGCGCTCGCGGGCGCCCCTGGCGCGTGAGGTGCGCAGGTAGTCCTGGGCGAGCACCTCGAGCATCGCCGAGCGGCTCTGACGCATGATCAGCGCGCAGCTCGTGACGCCGAGCGCGAAGGCCGGCAGGATCATGTGGCGCAGGCTCTGCAACGGATCGTCGAACGGGCTCACGTAGCCCTGGCTTGGCAGCCAGCCGAGGCCCACGCCGAAGAGCAGGATCGCCATGATGCCGAGCCAGAAGTTGGGGATCGCGACCCCGCCGATGGAGATCACCGTCGCCGCGTAGTCGATCGGCTTGCCGCGATAGACCGCGGAGGCGATGCCCGCGGGCACGCCGATCAGGACCGCGAGAATCCAGGCCGCGATGCCGAACTGCAGGGTCACAAGAGCCCGGGCGCCGAGCTCTTCCGCCACCGGGCGCATGTTCTGGGTCGAACGGCCGAAGTCGCCCTGCACGACGTTGCCGAGCCAGATCAGGTACTGCACGATCACCGGCTCGTCGAGGTGGTGGCGCTCGCGGATGATCTGCAACTGCTCTTCGTCGAGCGCCTCACCGGGACCGATGAACGCTCGCGCCGGGTCGCCGGGGATCGCGAGCATCAGCGCGAACACCAGGAACGTGACCAGGAGGAGGACGGGCACCGCCTGCAACAGGCGGCGCGCGAGGTAGCTACGCATGTGGCTAGTCCTAGTCCTCCAGCCAGATGTTCACGAAGTTCATCTTGCCGTCCCAGCCCATCAACTGGTCGAGGTTGCGCACCCTCCTGGGCGCCGCGGCGTAGTTCACCCCGTAAAGCAGCGGCGTAAACCAGGCCTCGCCGAGCACCGTCCGGTTGATCTCGGTGTAGACCTGCTTGCGAGCTTCGGTGTCGTACAGCGAGGCGCCCAGCTCCACCAGCGCGTCGACGTCCCGGCGAAGCACGTTGCCCGGGTTGTAGTAGCCATCGCTCTTGTAGGCCAGCGACGCCATCCAGTCCGGCTCGGGATAGCGGCTCCACGACGTGACGAACATCGGATACTCCTGGCCGTGGTTGAACCTCTCGGTTGCCGGTCCGCTGGACAGGACGTCGATGTTCATCACAATGCCGATCTTCTTAAGCAGCGCCCGCACGACCTCGGCGCTGGACACGAGCAGGGGGTTGTGGTGCGTGACCGCCGTGAACTCCAGGCCATCCTCGCGGCCGGCTTTTGCAAGATAGCGGCGGGCCTTGTCGAGGTCGTAGTAGGGGCGCTCGTCATCCGGCTCGTGGACCCAGGAACCCACCGGCCACATGCCCGCGTCGGCCTCGATGGCCCGGTCGAAGAAGATCGCCCTGTTGATCACGGTTGGATCCACGGCGTGCGCGATCGCCAGCCGGACGTTCACGTCGTCGAGGGGCGGCTTGTTCACGTTGAACACCAGCGTGAGAGCGATGGCGCCGCCCGGCATCGTTTCCAGTTGAAAGCGCTCGTCACGCTCGAAGGTCGACACGTCCTTGTAGGGGAGGTAGGTGACGTCGATCTCTCCCGTGCGCAAAGCCGCGGCGCGGACCGTCTCGTCGCGGATCACCCGGATCGTCACCTCGTCGAGATACGGAAGTTGATTGCCGTGCTCGTCGCGGCCCCAGTAGTCCTCGTTCCGCACCAGGTGCACGAGGGTGCCGGTGATCACCTCCTTGAGCTTGAACGGCCCGGTCCCGGACGGGTTCCAGCCGTAGTCGGGGCCGAGCGCCTCGACCGCCGTCGGCGAGCTCATCACGCCGCCCCGGTCGGCCAGCATGCCGAACCCGGCGCCCCACGGCCGCGCCAGATCGAACCGCACGGTGTACTCGTCGATCACCTCGACCGCCTCGATCACCGCCAGCGATGCGCGCGGCGTAGCCACGGTCTCCGGGTCGAGGATGCGCTTGATGTTGACCTTCACCGCCTCGGCATTGAACGGGGTGCCGTCGTGGAAGACGACGCCCTCCCGAAGCTGGAAAGTGATCGAGTCGGGATCCGTCGCGATCTCCCAGGAGGTCGCGAGGGAGGTCTCCGGCCGCGGCGCGAGCTGCGGGTCCGCATCGACCAGTTGATCGAAGAGCTGGCGCCAGAAGTAGGCGTCGGCGCCCGACCGCCCCAGGACCGCGTCCAGCGACGTGGGCTCCAAGGAGTGGCCCACGCGCAGGTGGCCGCCGTAGCGTGGGCCGCCGACGGCGGGAGGTCGGGGCGCCGCGGCACCGGCCTCCAACCGATCGGCTCGGCTCTCGGGCGCGCACCCGACCACTGCGGTGAGGAGCACTGACAGCAGCACCACTGATCCCGATACGATCTCCCTGAGCGGCGATGACAGCGGAACAACAGACATCTCGGTCCTCCAACTCTATGGCGGCCAAGGCCGTCCGCTAGCGAATGAGGCACCTGGGAGATGGAGGTTCGGTTCGAGGGCTTCGTGCGCGGAGACACGATCACGAGCGACTTCTTCACTGGCGTGGGCGCCACGAACGTGACCGGCGTCCGCGAGTCGAGTGACTCACGGAAGGATCAATATGGGAAAGCAAACGACACTCCTGCTGCTCGGCACCCTGCTCTGCGTGCCCTGCGCCGCGCAACCGCCCGACCGGTCCGACCGGCTCCTGCTGTCGGCCGCGGCGGCGAATCGGGTAGCGGGCCTCGACGAGCGTCCGAACGTCCTGTTCATCGTCGCCGACGATCTGAACGTCGCGCTGGGCTCCTACCTCGCTTCGGCCCCCTCGCCGCAGTATGCGGGCGCGAAGACCCCGAACCTGGACAGGCTTGCCGCGGAAGGCGTTCGCTTCGACCGCGCCTACGTGCAGAACCCGCTCTGCAACCCGTCGCGGACCTCGTTCCTGAGCGGACTGCGGCCGCCCACAACGGACATCTACAACGGCCAGACGCCTCCCCGCAGCAAGATCGGAGACAACTTGCGCATGCTGCCGGAGCATTTCCACGATCACGGCTACTTCACGGCGCGCGTGGGGAAGATCGCGCACAACATCTTCGAGCATGTGGTGACGTGGGACGTGTCGAAGTTCGCCCTGTCGCGAGAGCCCGAAATGCGCCTTCACCTGCCGGGCTACCTGCCCGGCGTCGACCTGTCCGCCGAACGCGACAACACCTGGACGGACGGCTCCGAGGACGGCATGTCGCGCGCCGACGTCCTCAGGGCGCTCGGGAGGCCCGCAGGCCTGCCCCTGTCATGGCGCGCGACCCATGAATCGCCGCGCATGACGCCGGACGGAACCACGGCAACGCGCATCGTCCAGTTGATGGCCGAGAACCGCGACAAACCCTTCTTCATCGCCGCCGGCTTTCACAAGCCCCACCAGCCTTGGGTCGGCCCCGTGGAGTTCTTCGAGCAGCATCCCGCCTCTGAGATCCGATTGCCGCCGACGCCGCCGGACGACACCGACGACCTGCCCGCCGCGGCGTTCCAACTGATAGCCGACGACGTCGACCACACCGAGAGGCAGCACAAGCAGGCCATTGCCGCGTACCACGCGATGGTCACGATGACCGACTCCTACGTCGGCCAACTGCTGGACGCGCTGGAGGTGCTCGATCTCGCCGATTCCACGATCGTCGTGTTCACCAGCGACCACGGCTTCCAGTTGAACGAGCACGGCGGACTGTGGCGCAAGACCTACCAGTTCGAGGAATCGACCCGCGTACCGCTCATTGTCCGGCTTCCGGGCGGCCGGCAAGCCGGTGAGGTCGCGGGCGGACTCGTGGAACTGGTCGACCTGTACCCGACGCTCGTCGAACTGTGCAACCTGCCGACACCCGCGCACGAGCTCGAAGGCACGAGCTTCCAGCCGCTGCTCGACGATCCGGATCTCCCGTGGAAGTCGGCGGCCTTCTCGGAGTCGAAGCGCGAGGGCTTCCACGGCCGCACCCTGCGGACCCAGCGCTACCGGTACACGGAATGGACCCCGCTCGCGGCGACCAGCGGCGAGACACAGCGCGAGCTCTACGATCTCGAACAAGATCCCTTCGAGTACAAGAACCTGGCGCTCGAGCCGGGGCGCCGCGCCGTCGTCGAGGAGCTGTCCCGTCGCCTGCGCGCGGGCTGGCGAGCGGCGCTACCGGAGTCGATCTGACCTCACCGGCATCCGCCCCGCGACTCCCGCGCCGCCCGCTATCGGATCTGGCGCACGCGCCCTTGATCTCCCCAGGCAGACAGGATGGTGGGCGCTGATGGGTGGTTCAACGAGTACGCCCTCGACTTCTTCGCGGCGCCCGGGCTACGGCTACACTCCCATCCACGGGCTCAAGGCGTGGAAGATCACGCCTTCGAATCCCTACTGATGACCCTCCCCGCTTACTGGGTGCGGGCGGCGTCCCCGCTGCTGCCGCCGCAGGGGCCAGATAACGGCGCTGGCCGTCCCGTTGCTCGGCGGCGGGTCGAGGAACACCATCCACGTCCGCCATGTAACCAGTTTTCACAACGACACGCTCACAACCCTTCCAAGGACTAAACACGAACCATGCCCAACCAGAAACCGACCACAGGACCGAAGGCTCCTGCCGGACCAGCTTCCCGCCCCCACCCCCTACGCCCGACAAAAGGCGTACTTCGGGTTCTCGCGCTATTGGTCGCGCTCACCATCGGCGTTGCGGCGCTGAGCGCGCACACCATGTTCCTGAAACTCGACAGCTTCTTCCTGGAGCCGCACTCGACCGGAGTGGTCGCGCTCTTGAACGGCGAGTTCGACGAAAGCCAGTCGTTGATCACCCGCGACCGGATGCTCGATGTGAGCGTGGTCGGTCCCGGTGGCGTCGCGCATCCGCCCGAGTCGGCCTGGGAGGACGCCTCGGTCTGGAACCCTGACAGTCCGGACACGGCCATGCTGACGTTCGAGACCGGCGAACCCGGCACCTACTTGATCGGTGTCTCGACGGCACCGCGATCGATCGCGCTCACCGCCGAGGAGTTCAACGACTACCTAGCCCACGACGGACTGCTTGACACGATTGAGCGGCGGAAGGCCTCGGGCATGATGGACGACGATGCCGTTGAGTCCTACAGCAAGCACGTAAAGGCCCTAGTGCAGGTCGGCAGCGCCCGCAGCGCCGAGTGGGCCACGGAACTCGGCTACCCTGTGGAGTTCATACCCTTGGAAAACCCCTACGAGCTCTCGGTTGGCGACGAACTGCGGCTCCGCCTCCTGCGCGACGGCGAGCCCGTCGGGAATCATCTCGTCTATGCCAGTCACGAGGGTTATCACGGGCATGAAGCTGCTGGCGAGCACGTTGAGGCGGTCACTACGCGGACGAATGGCGACGGCGAGGCCACGATTCCGCTAAGCGGTTCCGGACGTTGGTACGTGCGTACCATCCACATGGTGGAGACAGCAAACGAACCCGACCTCGACTTCGTGTCGCACTGGGCTACTTTGACATTCGAGATGAGATAGACGCTGTCGCCGTAACGTCGCGGCGCCCCCGGGAGAAGGAAGCGCGAACAATGCGCGGAACCCAGAAAGAGGTGCTGGGGGCGTTGCAGGCCTACGACGCCGCGATCAGGGCCGGAGACATCGACGGGCAGGTGGACTTCTTTGCGGAAAGCTGGCAGAGCAGTTCCGGGACGCCCAAGGCCGATCTGCGGCAGCAACTGCTGCAGCAGGCCAACCAGGGCGGCGATCGGGACAAGCGCTTCGTTCTGGACGACGCCAGCGTGGTCGTCGACGGCGACTCGGCGACCGTCGACCCGGTGAAACTCCGTTCGCCGACGGGGAACGGCTCCTTCGAGTTCAGCATGACCAGGGGGCCGGACGGCGCCTGGCGATGCGTGTCGATTGTGCTGTCCCAAGTCGCTGATGGGCCTGTCGAGAACGCCCGCGAGCTCAGGGAACGCGTCCTGAGCGACCCGGAACGTCCGGGCTATCACTTCGTGATGCCGGAAGGTGTTGCGATGCCCTTCGATCCGAACGGCGCCATCTACTGGAAGGGCCGCTACCACCTGTTCTACATCTTCCAGGACACGCGGTTGGGCAAGAAGTCCGACCACTGGGGCCACGCCTCAAGCACGGACCTGTTCCACTGGCGCCACCATCCGACGGGACTGCTCGACGGCATGTACAGCGGCAACTGCTTCCTCAACAAGGACGGCGTACCGACGATCTGCTACCACCAGAAGGGCCAGGGAAACGCGATGGCGGTAGCCCTCGACGATGACCTGAACGAGTGGAAGAAGCTCGACTCGAATCCGATCACGCCCAGGACGCGAGAGGGCGACGAGCACCACGGGAAGTTCCGCTCATGGGATCCCTTCGGGTGGCTTGAAGGCGACGCCTACCACGCCATCTTCGGCGGCGGGCGCCCGGCGGTTGTGAAGTCTTCGGCGCTCGACGGCGAGTGGCAGTACGTGGGCGACCTGTTCGCGCACGGAGTCGAAGGGGTGTCGCTGGACGAGGACGTGTCGTGCCCCGACCTGTTCAGGCTGGGCGGAAAGGATGTCCTCCTGTGCATCAGCCACCGGATCGGCTGCCGCTACTACATAGGCGAATGGCGAGACGAGCAGTTCCATCCCGAGTCTCACGCCCAGATGAGCTGGGTCGACAACTCGTTCTTCGCGCCGGAGAGCCTCGAGGACGGCAAGGGCCGCCGCATCATGTGGGCCTGGATTCTCGACGAACCACTGTTCGGCACCCGCACGAAGCACGGCTGGTCGGGCACGTTGAGCCTGCCGCGGGTTCTGTCCCTCGGGGAGGATGGCCTGCTCCGCATGGACATCCCCGAGGAGATCGAGGCGCTGCGCTATGGCGGGGTGAGGAAGGGGCCGCTGACGGTGCCGAGCGGCGAGGACCTTCCTGTAGACGGCGTCGCCGGCAACAGCCTTGAGTTGATCGTCGAGATGGAGGGTGCCGGGGCCTCCCGGTTCGGCGTCAAAGTATGCGCGTCGCCCGACGGTCAGGAGGAAACGGCGGTCTTCTACGACGTCAAAGAGAAGCTGCTCAAGGTCGACACGCGGAAGTCAGGTCCTGATGACACACCCAAGGCCGTTGAAGCAGCTCCGTTCCAACTGCGGGACGGCGAGCGGTTGAAGCTGAGAGTCTTCGTCGACAAGTCCGTGGTCGAAGTCTTCGCCAACAGCCGCCAGGCCATCGCGCGGCGCATCTATCCGTCACGCCGGGACAGTGTGGCCGTGCGCCTGTTCTCAAGCCGCGGCGATGCCCACGTGCACTCACTCAAGGCCTGGAAGATCACGCCTTCGAATTCCTACTAAGGGCCGTTCCGGAACCGCCTCAATTGCTTGCGTTTCATAGTCTCTCGTGCTAGATTGACAGCCTTCCGACGGAGGCCCCGACGGCCGGTTCGCGACCTCCGCCACAGTGCCAATCGGACCGTAGGGTCCAAGCACAAGGTGACAACACAATGATTGACAAAGAAACCGGCATGAGCGCCAAGGAGCGCATGGGCGAGGAGATCGCCACCCTCGCTGCACGGATCGACGCGGCAACCTACGAGTTGCTCGTCTTGATTCGCAAGTTCGATGAACGGGAAGGCTGGAACTGCGGCTTCCTCAGTTGCGCGCACTGGCTCACCTGGCGCATCGGTCTCACGCCCAGTGCGGCCCGCGAACGCGTGCGAGTGGCCCGGGCCCTGGGCGAGTTGCCCCTCATGAGCGACGCGATGAAGCGGGGTGAACTCTCCTACTCCAAGGTGAGGGCGTTGACCCGCATCGCGCAGCCCGATACCGAGCAGTCGCTGGTGGACCTCGGCAAAGCCGGCACAGCCGCGCACGCCGAGTGTGTCGTCCGGAAGTGGCGGCGGATCGACCGCACGGTCGAGGCCAGCGACGACGAGCTGCGCGACGCGTCGAGCCACCTGACCACCCACATCGACGAGAACGGCATGTTCGTGATTCGCGGACGGCTGGCGCCCGAGGCGGGCGAGGTGCTGATGAAGGCCCTCAAGGCGGCGGGCGACAGGCTCTATGCCGAGCAGCCGAAGGACCGGCCGCCAGCCGGCAAGGTGCGCGCCAAACACTGCGACGCCCACCACATCGTCCACTGGGCCGACGGCGGCGAAACGAAGCTCTCGAACCTCGTGCTCCTCTGCCGCCGGCACCACCGCCTCCTCCACGAGGGGGAATTCCGTGTCCGAATGAGCGAGCATGGCGCCGTGCAGTTCGTCCATCCCCGCGGACAGCCGCTGGAGCAGAGTCCCGCGCCGCCACCGTTGGGCCTCGATGCAGCCCGGGAACTGGTCGAATCCCTGGAGGACGCGGGAATCCTGATCACCGGCAAGGAGTCGATGCCGACCTGGGACGGCCGGCCCATGGACTTGCCCTACGTCATGGAGTGCCTGTGGCGACCGCCGCCTCATTTGGAGGATGTCGTCGCCCGGGAACGCGCTCGCGAAGGCCCGCGTCAGTCGCGAGGTGCACGGGCCGCGTAGCCTACGTGCTCCGTGGCGACCGGCAGGAGACCAAGCGGTAACCCCCGCCTGTCGGCAAGGTGCGCGCCGACACTCTCGATCTCGTTGCCGAGAGCGCACCCAAGGGCGGCCTCGATCCGGTGTCGAGCGGCGACCGCTATCAGGTGGTTGTTCACGTGAACGACGAAGAGCTGAAGGCTCCAGAGAACGGACCGGCAGTTGAACGGGCAACCCCGCGTTTCCGCGGAAACGCCGGCGGTGCACGTTTCCGCGGAAACACAGGGGACCCACGGGCAAGGGAGCGGTTCCCGGGAGGCAGCGGCCACTGCCGTTTCCGCGGAAGCGCCAGCCCCACCGGAACCGGCACGCCAACCGCCATCAGCCACCGGAGCGTGGCTCGGCGACTCCAACATCCCTGTTTCCGCGGAAACAGCCCGCCGCATCGCCTGCGACGCCGGCAAGGTCTGCATGAGTCACCGGTCCGGCCGGATCCTCAGCGTCGGCCGCAAGACCCGCACCATCCCACCGCCGATCCGGCGCGCTCTCGAGTTCCGCGACCAGGGTTGCCGCTTTCCAGGGTGCACGTCCAACAGCACCGGAAGCACCTCCGATACCTTCGGCGACCGACACATGTACGGCGGCAGGATAGAACTGGTGAAGCGGTGCCCCGACCTCCGATCGTGGACGCGCGGCGCCTGCACCCCCACCGTGCCCGCGCCCGTCGTCACAGGCCGCGGCCGGCCCTTGCCGTTGCGCACCACCAGCGCGCGACCGTCCTCCCCGCGCTGAGCGCGGTGTCTCTTCAAGTAGTCGGCGACCTCGGCGTCCAGGGCCTCCACCAGCATCCGACGGGCGCCCTCGCGGGCCAGCTCGTCGAGGGTAGTGGGGACATTCCCCTCCGGAGCGATTTCGAGTATCTTGAGCATGGGCGGCGTGTCCTTTCTCGCGGCATCCGACCGGGTATTCAGTTGAACACCCAGGAGGATACGCCGCCTGATCTACATCAACGGATCCACAACTTCTAGCAGTAGCTCCGAGTGTCTCCGTCGGCTTCTGTGAGAGACGCGCGAGGGCGACGGCCTCGCCCCTTCGGGGCCTGTGGAGGATGCAGGTTGAACTGCCCTCAGTCGTGCTGCGCCGAGACCGGCATTGTCCCCTCAGCTTTCTTCGACTTCCCGGCCGAACACTGACAGCACCACCGCGCACGACCACACGCAGTCGATTCGAGCTTCGCTACCGTTCGCCTGCTGTGGCCAATCGCACTCGCTACCGAAGTTGGAAACTGAGTGTCTCGCTCTCCCGTATGTCGGTGGAGTGTGTGCTGAGTGCGGCCGGAGTCGAGATCCCATACCCGCAGCGTTCGGTCGCCGGAGGCGGAAACGGCGCGCATGCCGTCCGGGGTGACGGCGACGGAGTGGACCGCGTCGGCGTGGCCTTCGAGTGTCCTCAGCACCTGTCCGGATTCGAGGTCCCACACCCGGAGCGTCCTGTCCCAGGAGGCGGAGACGGCGCGGGTGCCGTCGGGCGTGAGGGCGAAGGACTTGACGTCACTTGTATGGCCGCTGAGGGTGTGCAGCGCGCGGCCTTCTTGCAGGTCCCATACGCGCAGCGTCGCGTCGAAGGATGCGGAGACGGCGCGGGTACCGTCCGGTGTCAGCGCCACGCACCACACCCCGGCACTGTGGCCCTCCAGCGAATGAAGGGAACGCCCGGATTGCAGGTCCCATACGCGCACTGTGGAGTCCGCCGACGCTGAGACGGCTCGCGCACCGTCCGGCGTCACCGCGAGGGATTCGACCCTCCAGGTGTGCCCCTCAAGCCTGTGAACCAGCTTGGAGCGAGACATACTTCCCGTACCGTCCATCGGGGACGGCCATCAGCTCCTCGTGCGACCCGAACTCCCGGATCTCGCCCTGCTCCAGGAAGTAGATCCGGTCCGCGTGGGCGATCGTCGACAGGCGGTGGGCGATGATGATGACCAGTTTGTCCTTCGCGGCTTCGTGGAGGGCATCGACGAGGTAGGCCTCGGTCTCGGGGTCGAGGGCGGAGGTCGGCTCGTCGAGGATCAGAATGCGGGCATCGCGCAGGAGCCCGCGGGCGATGGCGATGCGCTGCTTCTGCCCGACCGACAGCTTGCTGGTCACGGTGCCGAGGCTCGTCTCGTATCCGTCGGGGAGCGCGGCGATGAAGTCGTGGGCGCCTGCGATGCGCGCGACACGCTCGACCTGCTCCTGCGTCGCGTTCCTGTTCCCGTAGCGGATGTTCTCGAGGATCGAGTCGGAGAACAGTTGTGTTTCCTGAAAGACGTAGGACACCTGGTCTCTCAGACTGTCGACCGACACGTCCTTGAGATCGACACCGTCGATCGACACCTTGCCTTCCGTCGCCTGAATGAAAGCCGGCACCATGTAGGCGAGGCTCGTCTTGCCGGCGCCGGTCGGACCGACGAAGGCAACGATCTCGCCGATGCGGGCTTCGAGGTCGACGCTCCGAAGTGCCCGGCGGCCGTCCGGGTAGACGAGCCCGGCGCCCTTCATCTCGACGCCGCGCACGATCGTGGGGAGTTCGACGCCGCTTCGCGTCTTCTCGGTCGGTAGATCCATCAGGAAGAACACACGGCGCATGCCCGCGATGTACCGCTGCCACTCGGTGTACATGATGCCCCAGGCGCCGAACGTCGCGCTCAGGACGAAGAAGTAGTACGTGAGGACGAAGTAGTCCCCGGCGGTGAAGGTGCCTTCGATCACGCGGCCCGCCATCACGATGAAGAACAGCACCTGCCCCAGCATCAGCGCCAGGCTGAAGAACTGCTGGTACGTGAGCACCACGAACCACTCCGTGCGGAAGCGCTTGAACGACTCCTCGCTGGCTCGCCGGAACCTCTGACCTTCCCGCTCGTTGCCGCCGAGGCTCTGCACGGCGAGAACGTTGCTCATGCCCTCTTCGATGTTGCTGGTCGTGCTCGAACCGGAAGCGCGGCTGGCCTGGCTCCGGCGCCGCGCCATGCGGGCGAACGGAAGGTTGATGAGGAAAACGATCGGAAGGGCCAGCATGCCCAGCACGATGACCTCGGGCGCGGCGCCGAAGTACGTGAACATGATGTAGAGCGTGATCACGACTCCGAGAACACCCGAGTAGAGCCCCAGCGCGATCCCGTGAAGAAGCGCGCTGACGCTGGTGGTGTCGTACAACGCGCGGAAGACGCTGTCGCCGATCCGCAGATCGTCCAGGGTCGTCATCGGAAGCGACTTGAGCTTTGCCGCGACCTTGGTGCGGAGCAGGTGGTTCAAGGACTGCATGAGCCGGATGTGCACCCTGAAGTCGAGAACGCCGAGGATGCCCGCCATCAGGCCCGAGCCCATGTTCGCCTGGTTCTCCGTCTGGGTGGCGATGTCGTGGCCCTGGGCCAACGTGCCGTGCCCCTGCGGCGTGAGGACGGTCGCCCCGCCGGATGAGCCCGCGGAGGCCCCGGTGGGCGCTCCGCTCGGCGACCTGCCCGCTCCCCGGCTCGTGGTGAACCCGAAGACCGCCACCATGAACACTCCGAGCAGAAGGATCCACACCATGATCTCCACCGGGCCCATGCCGTCCAGGAGCAGCACGAACGGCGCGAGATAGGTAGGAAAGCCCGAGGCGTCCGCGATGGGCATGCCGAGGATCACGTGGTCAACCACGACCTTGCCCGGCCACGGCGCGACCAGCAACCTGAACCCGAGCTCCACCGTGATGAAGCCGAGCTTGGTCGCGATGCGCGCCTTGAAGAGGCGGAAGTACGAGACCACGCGCGCGAAGATGCGCAGCACTTCCCGGAACGAAATGTCGGTGCCCAGATCGAGCACGCTGGCGGCGCGGTCGAGCTGTTGCTCGCCTTCTCGCAGCGACATTCTCGGAAGGCGGCCAGATCCCGGAGCGGGCGAGACGCCCGCGTTCCCAGGCCCGGCGGCTTCGGCCATCAACGGGCTCCGCTATCCAGCTCCTCGGCCTGGCCGGAGCGTTTGGACAACCTGGCTTCGGTTTCGACGAAGCTCCGATAGCGCCCGGCGCGAACCGCCATGAGCTCTTCGTGGGTCCCGTTCTCAACCAGCCGTCCGTCGTCGAGATACAGGATCCGATCGGCCTGCTGGATGGTCGAGATGCGATGGGTGATCAGGAAGATGGCGCGGCTCTCGCCCCAGGACGAAAGGCGTTCGAGCACCCGGTGTTCGGTGTACGCGTCGAGCGCGGCCGTGGGCTCGTCCAGCACCAGGATCGAAGCGTCCTTGACGATCGCCCGGGCAATCGAAAGCCGCTGGCGCTGTCCCGTCGACAGCTTGCCGCCGCGGTCGCTCAACACCGTGTCCAGGCCTTGCGGAAGCCCGGCGACGTACTCGTCCACGCAGGCGACGTGGGCTGCCTCGAGCACCCGCTCGTCGCTCGCATCGGGGACGACGTAGCGAATGTTGTCGCGCACTGACATGCCGAACAGGACGTTCTCCTGCAGGGCGACGGAGACGTTGCCGCGCAGGCTGTCCACCTCCAGCTCGCGGAGGTCGACGCCATCGACGGAAACCGTCCCCGAGTCGGGGTCGAAGAGCCGGAACAGCAGGCTCATCAAGGTGCTCTTGCCTGAGCCTGTCGGGCCCACGATTGCCGTGATGGTGCCCGGTTCAACCGCGAGACTGACGTCCCGCAGCACCGGGCGGTCCGGCTCGTAGGCGAAATCGACATGGTCGAACCGGATCTCACTGCGGAAGGGCGCCATCGGAGCGGCGTTCGGCGCGTTTTTCACGCCGGGCTCGATGTCGAGGATGTCGAAGACCCGATCGAGCCCCATGGCCATGTCCTGCGCCTGCGTCCACAGAGTCACCAGATTGCGCACCGACACGCTCGACGCGCCGATCTGTTCCTGGGCAAAGTTGTACGCGGACAGGTTCCAGGTCAGGAAACTGAGACCCACGAGGCCGACCAGCACCGTGGCGAAGGTCTCACGTGCCCCGCTGGCCCAGACCGCCATCAGGAACTGCCCGCCCAGGAGCGCGACCGCGGCGATCGAGAAGGTCACGATGCCGACGATGGCCATGAGCGACCGGACGCGGAAGGACGCGTTGAACGCGGCCACGGAATCCCGCTCGAGCCGCTCCTGCTCGACCTCCGTGGCGCCGTAGGCCTTGATCACCCGAACGGCGGCAAACGTCTCCTGGACGCGGGACGTGAAGTCTGAATTCGCCTCTCTGGAGGCCAGCGACCGCTCCCGCATGCGGGGCGAGAACCACCGGCCCCACAAGATGGCAAGCACGAGAACGCTGAGCGTCATGCCGCCCAGGATGGGGTCGAGCGCCGCCAGGACGACGACGCCAATCCCATAGGTAAGCAACAACTGGAGCGCCTGGGTCACGTTGCCGATCACGGCCGTGACCTGCGCACTGTCCTGGTAGATGCGGTACACCGAATCGCCCACCCTGTGGTCGCTGTGGTACCGGAGAGAAAGGCTGAGCCACCGCTCCACCAGCGCCATCCGCAGGTCCTGGTTCACCCGTTGCATGATGAAGATGTAGTAGTACGGCAGGAGCATCATCGTCGGGAGCTGCACGAACCACCCGAAGACCATGAACACCACGTAGATCCACTTCAGGCTGTGCCGCTGCTCCGCGGTGAGCGGCGCCAGATCGATGTTGGGCTCGGCGCCGTTCGCGTCGGGGCCCGCCCCGTCCGTATCGGCCTGGGCCTCGCCGGCCAGTTCCGGCTGGCCGATGAAGTCGGCCAGGAACGGCGTCAAGGGCTCGGCCTGCAGGATGGACTGGCTGATGAGATCCACCGAGAAGAGGGCGATCACCATCGTCAGCAGCGTCGACGCCCAGAGCAGGGCGAAGTAGTAGACGAGGTGGCTGCCCAGCCGGATACGGAAACGCAGCCTGCCCCCGTCGAACCGGTACTGCAGCACCCAGATGCAGGCACAGCCGATCGAGACCAGCCCGACGTGAACATTGTCGGCGAGTCCGTCGACGGCAAAGACGGCGAACAGGAACGCCGCCGTCCCGATGACCACCAGCGCAAGGGATGCCGCGAGATACGCCCGACCCTTCACGAACAACAACCCCCACACGAGGAGCGTCATCAGCACCGTGGCGGCCAGCAACACGTCGTGAAGCCAGTCGGTTCCCGGAGGCGCCAACCAGAAGAACGCCCCCACCGCGGTCAGGACAGTGACCAGCGGCGGAACGTGGCGGAAGCTCCAGGCGCCGGCGGCGGAGTCCGACGGGGCCGGGCGATCGGCAGTCCTGATGCGGGCGGGACGCCCGCGTTCCCAGGGTCTGCGTGGCAGTTCCCGCCACCGCCCAAGAACCTGGGGCAACAGATACGGCCACGTCCGCACGAAGATCCGGACGATCGCGACGAAGCCCTGTTCTTCCGGGTGCTTGCCCGGGTCGGATGTCGGAGAGCCCTCCCCCTGGCCCCAGAACGGGAGCGCCCGCGCCTGCTTCAGATCGTCCACGCCCTTGGGAGCTTACGCCGCCGTGGAGGGTTCACTCGGCCTCGGGCTTCGTTGTTCTCCTGCGGCCCTCGACCGAGAAGTCGAGCTCAGAGTCCGTTCCGCTGCTCAATGCGCCACGCCGGGATAATCGCGCCAGAGCCATCGCAGCGTGTCGGGGAAGATCGCGCCGCCGTGCCGGAGATCGTGGCCGCCCGTGCCCATCTCGAACCTGAAGTCGTAGCGGGCGTACATCAGCGCGGATTCCATCTGGAGGTTCGCCAGCGTCCAGTTTCCTTCCGCGAGGTTGATGTCGTTCTCTCCATCCTAAAGGAAGACACGGATGGACTTCGGGTTCCCGCGGGTCTTGTGAATCAGGTTGTCGAAAACGGTCGGCGCTCTGACGAGGCCCTCGGGATCCACGTAGGCCTGGCCGTCCTGAAAGACCATGACGGCCGCGGGGTCGGCGTCCGTGTACTGGGCCGGGACGTAGACCCAGTATTCGTGCGCGGTTCCCGGGTAGATGCTGCTGGCGTCCCAGGTGCGCTTCTCCACTGTGCCGGTGGGGACGCCTTCGTGGGGCAGCGAGTCCACGCCCAACACGTACTCCGCCCCACTGACGGCGCTCGGGAGCACCAGGGAGAACACCAGAACGGCGAAGGGGGATCGGTATGCCACGCCGATCCCCCTGCTCATGCCTAAAGCGCCAGCTCTAGTTGAACGGCCGGAACCGGAGCTGCACGCCGGCTTCGCGCGGGTTCGTCAGGAACCCCAGCGCGGGGACACCTCCGTTCCCGGACATCGGCAGGTACTCGATGACCGCGACCTCGTCGAGGATGTTCTTCAGGAAGAGCGAGACGGACCAAATATCGCTCGGCGAACTCCAGGTGCCGCCCACGTCCAACCGCTCGAATGACGGCAACGTCCAGATCCCGACGTTGCCGATGCTGGGATACACATCGTCGGTGAAGGTGTAGGTCGACAAGAGCTGGAGGTGGCCCGCGGAGTCCCCGAGAGACTTGAACCAGGATGCCGTCAGCGCCAGCTTGTTCTCCGGCTGCTTCGGCAACCGATTCCCGGTTTGGTTCGTCGGCAGGTCATACTCGCTGGTGGCCGGCTCGCCGGTGTCGAAGTTGATGTACTCCCACGTTGCCGTCTCAGCGTCGGGGTGGCCATCGATCACCGAGGAGTGCGGACCGATCTCCGAGTCCTGCCAGGCATAGAAGCCCCTGAGCCCGAAGGCGCCGATCCGGTAGCTGAACTCAAGGTCCACGCCCTGAATCGTCGTGTCGGGGATGTTGGCGGTGTACTCGGCGAGCGGCGTCGCAGAAAATATCGACACCGGAATGGCCACGCCCGGCGGCGGCGCCTGAGTGGCGGCGAGCTGGTAGTTGTCGAACTGGTTGTACCAGAGGCCGGCCGAGAGCTGCAGACGCGAGTCGAGGAAGAAGCCCTTCGCCCCCAGTTCGTAGTTCACCAGCGTTTCTTCCTCGATGACGGGAGGCACCTGGCCCGGCAGACCGATGTTGAACCCACCGGAGCGGAAGCCCGTGGAGACTCGGCCGTACATCAGATGGCCGGCATCCGTCGTGTACTCCAGAGCGAGGTGGCCGATCGGCCGCGCCCAACTCTGCGGGAAGGGGTTGCCTTCGCCTGAGAGCGCAATCGTGACCGGGGCGCCTCCCAGAGCCAGCGTGAAGAACCCGCCCTGGTCCTCGGCCTTCTGTTCCTTCTCGTCTTCGGTGTAGCGAACGCCACCCGAGAGCGCCCACTTGTCGTTGAACCGGTAGTCGCCACTGAAGAACGCGGCCTGGGTCCGATTCTTGGCCGTATTGAAGAAGCCGAGAAGATGGCTGAGGTCGTCGCCCTCCGGGCAGTACCAGTAGAGCCCCTCCTCGTCGCCCGCCGGGTCGCTGGTACCGATACCGAGACCCTCGACCACGTCTCTCAGGACATCCTGGCAGTTGTTGACCGGAATGAACCCGTAGACCGGCGAGGCCCTCCGGGCTTGTTCATCGGCCGTCCCGAAGCGGTACGCCGCATCCAGGTCGTGGCGATGGATCGTCCCAGTCCTGTCGTTGTCGTACATGAACAACCCGCCGATGAAGTTGAAGTCGCCCCCGTAGCTCGATCTGAACAGGAGTTCATGCGAGGACTCCGGGTACTCGAACGGAAGGTCGTAGAACGAGTTCGAGAAGGGCGCCCCGCCGTCGCTGGCAATCGTGTGGTCCAGCGTGTTGGGGTCACCGCCCAGACCCAGACCACCTGGGGGTGTTCCAACCGGAACCCGGTTCGTGTAGTCGGCATCCCTGATCACGTGCTGCGCCGTGTCGCCGTCGCTGGCGTTGTAGCTGATGCCGAGGGTTCTCGAGACCTGCCAGTTGGCGCGCAGCGTCAAGAAGTCGCTCACGCTCACGTTGGTGCCGGGGTAGTTGAACGCCACCCTGTTCTCGATGTTGCTGTCGCAGTGCCACCCGGGGAGATCCGGAGGACAGTCCGGATCGAGGGCCGGATTGGGTGTCTCCCAGAGGTAGTAGCGGTTCCGGGAGTAGCCGTCGGTCGTCCGGTCTACATTCGAGAGTTGCACAAAGCCCCGTGGCACCCCGCTTTCCTCCACGTGGGACAAGCGCGCCCTCACGGAGAACCGATCGGTCTCGGCACGGATCTGCGGCGAGTAGAAGGTCTGATCGGGTGCGTCATGGTCCCCACCGGGGCCAACGTTCTCCTGTCTGCCGTCGCCCGTGTGGGTGCCAGCCGTCAGGCGGAAGCTGAAGGGACCGCCGCCGAGAGGGCCGCCGATCGCCGCGTTCAACCGCTGCTGCGAGACGTCGGTGACCTCCCCCATCAGCTCGGCATCCCAGTGATCCGTGGGGCCCTTGGTGACCACGTTGATCGCTCCCGCGATCGAGTTGCGGCCGTTCATGGTTCCCTGGGGTCCACGGGCCACCTCGACGCGTTCGAGATCGAATCCGCCGCCGGGCGTCGTACCGTAGACGCCCAGCGTATAGGCGCCGTCCACGTAGGTTGCGACGGCATAGTCGCTCTGGTCGTACTGGGCGTTCCTGGTACCGATGCCGCGGATGGTCGTTCCCTGGCCTTGCTGCTCCATTTCGTCGCCGAACTGCAGACCCGGAACCAGGTTCTGAAGATCCGTCCTGTCCTGGATCACGAGCTCTTCGAGCATGCTCGAGTCGAACGCCGTGATCGTCATCGGCACGTCCATGACGTTCTCCTCGACCCTCTCCGCCGTGACCATCACCGAGTCGTGGTACGCGGGGCGAATCTCGAAGGACGCCGTGGCGCCGCTCGCGGTCACGTCGACCGCCTGGCTCGAGGACTGGAACCCATCGAGGGCGACCATGGCGGTGTAGGCGCCGGCGGCGACATCGGCGATCGAGAAGGCGCCGTCGGCGCCGCTCATGGCGGAGCCCGCCTCGCTGCCGTCCGCGCTCTCCAGACTGACCATGGCGCCGGGGACGGGGTCACCATTGGTGTCGCTGACCGTTCCGGAGACGGCGCCGCCCTGACCCCACATGGGCGCCGCCAAGAACGAGAGGGCGAGAATCTGAAGGACGAAGATCCTGGCGGTCTTCGCTACGGCTCGGTGTCTGCTCTTCATTGCGGGTCTCCTCTGGTTGCTGGGCCAGCCCTGATCGCCCAAGATGATACACCGTACAACGTTTCCTGCGCGACCTCGGGTATCTGCTCGGCTTCGCAGTGGGCCGGCCGGCTAGGATCTTTGATCCCGGCAACATGATACACCGTTCCAAACTCGCGTCATGAGCAAGCGATCACTCCGAGAGGGCGAGAAGCAGCTCGACCTTTCCGCCAGTGCGCTCGACGTCAACACCGACATCCCGTTTCGGGAGGTCCTGCGCATCTTCGCCCGGGCCTTCTCCTACTTCTCACTCTTCAAGGCACGCATCGCCGCCAAGTTCGCGTTCGTGACCGCGGAGATGGTCTTCCGGCTGCTGATCGCGCCCTGGCCGGGGAAGGTCGTCGTCGACCACGTGATCCTGGGCTTGCCCATCGCGGAAGGCGGCGCCGGCTTTCCGGCTTACCTGGCGCCGTTCGTGGCGCTGTTGGAGGGCATGACCCCGGTCGAGATCATGCGGTGGGTCCTCCTGCTGGGAGTCTTGATGGTGATCGTCTTCGGGTTCACCACGAGCCGGGGCACAGCCAGGTCTCCGAGTGGAATGCCCACCGGGGCCTCCGCTGGCTCGTCGGGCGGCGCCACGACCCTCCTGCAGCAGGGCCACGGCACGCTGGCCCAGGGGCACGACACCGCCACGCAAACCGAGAACCAGGCGAACATGGGCTCGGGCATGATGGGCGGCATTCTCGGAATTCTCGACTTCAGGGTCCACCTGCGGCTCACGCAGTCCCTGAACCACCTGCTGAGAACGCAGTTGGCCGGTCGGATCAAGTCGTTGCCGATGACGACTCTGGACGACCAGCGGATCGGCGACAGCGTCTACCGGGTTCTCTACGACTCCACGGGGATCAGCCTGATCCTTCGAGAGGTGGCGGTCGAACTCTACTCAGGCAGTCTCGGCATCACCCTCACTTTGATCATGATGCTCACGTACTTCGGCACCGCCCCCGAGGTCATCGCGGTAGCCGTGTTGTCACTCCCGCTGATGCTCCTTTTCGTCGTTCCCTTCGCGCGCATGGCGCGCCGCAGGAGCCAGGCCAGTCGTGCTTCCGGCTCCAATACGACCAGCAACATCGAAGAGGGCATGAGCAACGTGCTCGCCGTCCAGAGCCTTGGGGGCAACAAGCGGGAAGGTCAGCGCTTCAAGAACGCCAGCGAGGAGTCCTTCAAGCGCTTCCGTACCGAGTCTCTCCTCAAGTTCACCTATCAGCAGGCCGGGAGCCTGGCGTTCATGCTGGGCCAGGTGTTGTTCTTCATCGTCATCGCCGGACGCGTGATCGACGGCACGTTCACGGCCGGCGACTACTTCGTCGTTCAGTACTACTTCTTCGTCCTGAGCGCGACCTTCGCCGGCTCCGGCTACATCTACACGAACCTGCAGGCGAACATCGCGGGTCTGCGCCGTGTGTTCTTCCTGATGGACCTCACCCCGGAGAAGACGCGCGAGGGCGCCCTTCTGCCCAGAATCGCGGACGGCATCGAGATGAAGGGCGTCGGGCTGACCTACCCGGACGGACGCCGCGCGCTGCGGAACATCGACCTGAAAGCCCGCATCGGCGAGATCGTCGCGTTCGTCGGTCCGACCGGCGCGGGCAAGACGAGCCTCGCTTACATGGCGCCGGCCTTCGTTCAGGCCACCGAGGGCACGGTGTCCATCGACGGCGTCGATCTGAAGGAGGTGTCGGTGGACGAACTCCGCGAGCAGGTGTCCTACGTCTTCCAGGAGACCCAGCTCTTCTCCGACTCGATCCTCGAGAACATCCGCTACGGCAAGAAGGACGCCACGCAGGCGGAGGTCGAGCGTGTCGCGCGCGTTGCGGGGGCACACGACTTCATCGCCGCCCTCCCCGACGGATACCGGACCAGCCTCGGCACCGTGACCAGCAAGCTGTCGGTGGGCCAGAAGCAGCGCATCGCCATCGCCCGGGGACTCCTGCGTGACGCGCGCGTTCTGATCCTGGACGAGCCGACTTCAGCGCTCGACCCGGAAACGGAGGCCTATCTGGTCGACGCCCTCCACCAAGCGGCCAGGGACAGACTGGTCATCATCATCGCCCACCGCCTGTCGACCATCGCTCACGCGGACCGCATCTACTTCCTGGAGGAAGGCGAGATTCGAGAACAGGGCTCGCACGAAGAACTGATGGCGATGCCCGACGGGCATTACCGGAGCTATGCCACGCTGCAGGCCGAGGCAGGTTCCGGAAGGCCGGCGGGCACGCCGGCGGACCCAGTGTCCGGTCAAGGCCAAGAGGAATAGGGAACAACATGGCACTACCTCCGGACTACGCGGAACGCGTCTACGCCGGCGTCCTCGGCAAGGTCATCGGCGTCTACCTGGGTCGGCCCTTCGAGGGCTGGCCCTACAAGTGGATCCAGGAGCGGCTGGGCGACATCGAGTACTACGTCCATGACCGCCTCGACGTCCCTCTGATCGTCACCGACGACGACATTTCGGGGACCTTCACCTTCCTGCGGGCGCTCGAAGATCACGGCTCGGGCAAAGACCTCAGCTCGAAGGAGGTGGGCGAGACCTGGCTCAACTACCTGGTCAAGGAGCGCACGGTGCTGTGGTGGGGCGGCCTCGGAAACTCCACCGAGCACACGGCCTGGCTCCGGCTCAGAAACGGCGTCGAGGCGCCCGCAAGCGGCTCGATGGAGCTGAACGGCAAGGTCGTGGCCGAGCAGATCGGCGCCCAGATCTTCATCGACGGCTGGGCGATGGTCGCTCCGGGAGATCCGGATCAAGCGGTCCGGTTCGCCGACGCTGCCGCGCGGGTGGGCCACGACGGCGAAGGGGTGTACGGCGCGTGCGTGCTCGCGGCCATGGAGTCGATAGCGTTCGTCGAAAGCGACACCGGCAAGCTCCTCGACACAGCAACCGGCTACATCCCGCCGGACTCGGTCATCGCCACCATGATCGGCGACCTCCGCGACTGGCACGCCCAGGACAGTGACTGGCGCAGAGCCCGGGCCAGGCTCGCCGAGCGCTACGGCTACGACAAGTACGGCGGCAACTGTCACATCGTCCCCAACCACGGCTTGATCATCCTGGCGTTGCTGCACGGGGAGGACGACTTCTCCGAGACGCTCAAGATCGTCAACACCTGCGGCTGGGACACCGACTGCAACTCGGGAAACGTCGGGTGTCTCCTGGGGATCAAGGGGGGCCTGGCCGGCATCGAAGCCGGGCTCCAGAAGGGTCTCGACTGGCGCGGACCGGTGGCCGACCGCCTGTACATGCCGACGGCCGACGGCGGCCGGGCGATCAGCGACTGCGCCAACGAAGCGCTGCACGTCGTCAACATGGGGCGGGGCCTCGCCGGCAAGGAGGCCTGGGCGCCCAAGGATGGCGCTCAGTTCCACTTCTCCTTCCCGGGCTCGGTTCAAGGGTTCCAGGTCACCAGCGGCGAGGCCGAGCTCGGGAACGTGGCCCTGCCCTCCGGCGAGCGCGCCCTGCGAATCGACTCCAAGGGCAACGCCCGCGTCGGCTCTCCAGTCTTCATCCCCTCGATGGAGACCGCCAAGTGGTTCGAGAACCGCGTCTATCAACTGTTGGCTTCGCCGCGCATCTTTCCCGGCCAGACCGTCGAGGCCACCCTCAGCGCGCAGACGGACGGCGCCGAGGCGACCAGCGCCCGGGCCAACGTCTATCTCTCCTGTTACGGCGAGGACGACAAGCCCATGACGCTCGACGACGACACCGTCGAGCTGGTGGCCGGCGAAAGCAGACGCGTGTCGTTCACCGTTCCACCGCTGCCCGGGCCGATCTTCTCGGTGGGCGTCCGCGTCCACGGACCGGCGAAAGGCGTCTTTCTCGAGGCGTTGAAATGGTCGGGTGCGCCGGAGTTCCGGCTTGAGCGTCCCGCTCATCGCGGCACGATGTGGCATCGCGCCTGGGTGAACGGCGTCGACCTGCTCACCAAGGGATTCGAGATGTTCCGGCTCGTCCAGAACACGGGCATGGGTCTGTTGATGCAGGGAACCCGGGAGTGGCGCGACTACTCGCTGACCGCCGCCGTGACTCCCCACCTCGTGAAGAGGGCGGGCATCGCTGTGCGAGTTCAGGGTCTCACCCGGTTCTACGGCCTGCTCCTGGCTCGGCGGAATCGCGTGCAACTCGTCCGCATGCTGCACAGCGAAGAGGTGCTGGGAGAGGCGGAGTTCGAGTGGAAACTCGGTGAGACCCACGAGATGACCCTGCAGGTCGATGGCGACCGGCTGGTTGGCAAGGTTGGCGGCGCCACGCTGATTGAGGTGACCGACGACGCCCTGGACTGCGGCGCCGTCGGCCTGGTGATCGAAGAAGGGCGGCTGGGTGTCGACCGGGTCGAGGTCTCACACGTCGTATAAACTGAGCCAACACTCACGATACGATCCGCTCGACCCCGAGCGCCCCGAACAACCAAGCCGAGGCCAGCCATGAAGCACAGAGCCACTCGCACCCGGACCGCGACCCTCGCACTGACCGCGACGCTCGCCTTTGCCCTGATCGCGACATCCCCGTCCGCCGCGGCCGACGCGCCGACCTACAGCCGCGACGTCGCCCCGATCTTCTTCAACAACTGCGTGCAGTGCCATCGAACCGGCGAGATCGCCCCGATGTCGCTGATGACGTACCGGGAGTCACGGCCGTGGGCCCGCTCGATTGCCCGCGCGGTGGAGAACGGCGACATGCCCCCGTGGAGCGGCGACTCCGACAGGCACGTGTGGTCGAACGACATCTCGCTCTCCTCTGCCGAAATCGAGACGATCGTCAACTGGACCAAGGCCGGAGCGCCGCAGGGCGACCCCGCCGACCTGCCCGAAGCGCCGACCTTCAAGAAGGGCTGGAAGCTGGGCGAGCCCGACCACGTCATCACGCTCGACAGCATCGAGGTGCCGGCCGACGGTGACGATCTCTTTCCGCAGCAGGTGGTCGAGGTCGACCTCGGGGAGCCGCGCTGGATCCGCGCCATCGAGTTCCTGCCGGAAGACTCCCGCGTCACGCATCACTTCCTCACCACCTATACGACCAACATGAGCGAAGGTGGCCCGGCCTACGCCGGCGTCCTCGGCATCTGGACGGCCGGCATGCCGCCCTACGTCTTCCCGGACGGCGTCGGCCGCCGCTTCGGCTCGAAAGTCCAGGTCGTGGTCGATCAGCACTACCATCCGATCGGCGATGCGACCCGCGACGCCTCGAAGATCGGGCTCCACTTCGGCGAGGGCGAGCTCGAGAAGGAGGTCATGACGATTCCGGTGACCAACACGGGCCTGCGCATTCCGCCGGGCGCCGGTCACCACGCCGAGAACGCCCACTACCTGTTCGACAAGGACGTCCAGATCCTCGCCTTCAGCCCGCACATGCACGTCCGCGGCAAGGCGATGAGCTACGAGCTCACCTACCCCGACGGCTCGAAGGAGATGCTGCTCGACGTGCCGAAGTACGACTACAACTGGCAGTGGCTGTACTACCCGACCAAGCCGGTCGACATTCCGGCGGGCAGCCGGCTCGACGTCACCGCCGTCTGGGACAACTCGGTCGACAATCCGGCCAACCCGGACCCCACGAAGGAGATCATCTACCGCGGCGACACGTTCAGCGAGATGTTCAACGGCTTCATCGAGATCGTGCAGAAGGACGGGGTCCTCTTCGAACTGCCGGAGCCGAAGCAGCAGATCCTCGACCTGCTCGCCCTGCACCCGCCCGCCGACTCCTACGCGGCCGGAGGCTTCCTGGGCTTTCACGTTCCGCGCGAAGGCGAGGGATGGCTCTACATGGGCGGCATCTACTCCATCGTCCTCGACGACTTCGAGTGGCAGGGCGACGACCTCAGGATCACCACGCAGTTCCCGACCCTCAACGCGAGCGCCACGACGACGCTGATCGAGGCCAAGGTCAACGAGCAGGGTCAGCTCCAGGGCACCGTCACGATCGGCGCGGATACCGACCAGCCGCAACGGGTGCCGTTCTTCGCCGCCCCGGTCGGCGACGCGACCGCGGCCTCCGCGGGGCCCTGAGCTTGGCGAGCCTCTGACGAAGCCTCTGCACATCGAGACGCCGCTCTTCGAGTCGCGGCCGCTGTCCATCCGCGCGGGCCGGAGCATCTGGCTCAAGCTTGACGCGATGCAGCCGCCCGGTTCGTTCAAGATCCGCGGCATCGGCTTCGCCTGCCAGGAGTACGTTCGGCGGGGCGCCAGGCGCCTGATCTCGTCCTCCGGCGGCAATGCGGGGATCGCGGTCGCATACGCCGGGCGCCATCTTTCGGTGCCCGTGCTCATCGTGGTGCCCGAAACCACCAGCGACAGGGCCAAGACCCTGATCCGGCAGGAGGGCGCCGAAGTCGTCGTCCATGGCGATTCCTGGCAGGAAGCGAATGAACTGGCCATATCGACGGTCGAGGAGTCCGACGCTCTGGTTCATCCGTTCGACGACCCTCTCGTCTGGCAGGGACATGCCACCCTGGTGGACGAGGTGGTCCGATCGGGTGTCAAGCCCGACGCCGTGGTCGTCTCCGTCGGAGGCGGCGGGCTGCTGTGCGGCATCGTGGATGGACTGAGGAGCAGTGGCTGGTTCGATGTCCCGGTGTTGGCGGTCGAAACAGAAGGCGCCGACTCTCTGGCTCAGTCGGTGCGAGCAGGCTCCCGGGTCGAGCTGCCTGCCATCACCAGCCTCGCCATTACCCTTGGAGCGAAGAAGATCTGCAAACGAGCGTTCGATTGCACCAGGGAGCATCCGCTTCGGAGCGTCGTGGTTTCCGATCGGGCCGCCGTGTCCGCGTGTCACAGGTTCCTCGCCGACCACCGGGTGGTCGTGGAGCCGGCTTGCGGAGCGTCGCTCGCCGTGGTCTACAACGGCGCACCGGAACTCGAGGACTTCGAGTCGGTCCTGGTCATCGTCTGCGGCGGCGCAACGACCACCCTCGAACAGTTGGAAGAATGGTCCACGTGACTCGCTGTCGTTGTTCCCTGGCTTCGGTGGCCATCCTGGCACTCGCCGCCGCCTGCACGAACGGCGGCGACGCTCCCCGCGCCGGCCTCGAAACCGGGACTGACAATCCCGCCGTCGACGCGTTGTTCGCCTCCTGGGACTCGCCCGGATCGCCCGGATGCGCGCTCGCCGTGGCGCGGGACGGCAACCTCGTCTACTCGCGGGGGTACGGCTACGCGAACCTGGACTACGACATTCCGATCACGCCGCAGACGGTCTTCGACGTCGCCTCGGTGACCAAGCAGTTCGTCGCCGCCGTCGCCAACATGCTGGCTCTGGAAGAGAAGCTGTCGCTCGACGACGATGTCCGCCAGTGGCTCCCGGAGCTGCCCGAGTACGAGGCGCCGATCAATCTTCGGCACCTGATCTTCCACACCGGCGGCCTGCGCGACTATCTGAACCTGTTTCCACTCGCCGGCGCCGGCGACTACTACTCGGTCACCCGCGAGCAGCTCCTGGCGATGATCTCGCGGCAGCGCGCCGCCGTGTTTGCTCCCGGCGAGCGCTACCAGTACAGCAACAGCGGCTACATGCTGCTGGCCCATGCTCTCGAGCGCGCCGGCGGCAAGTCGCTGGGCGAGCTGGCCCGGGAGCGGATCTTCGAGCCGTTGGGGATGGAGAGCAGCCTGATGTACGAGAACCGCGAGGAGATCATCCCGCGGCGCGCCACCGGCTACCACCGCGACGACGACGGGCAACTGCGGATCGTGCACAACTACAACTTCGAGATCGCCGGCGACGGGCAGCTCTACACGACGGTCGAGGATCTGCTGCGCTGGGACGACTACCTGCACGGCGCCGACAAGCCGCCGATCCACGGGTCGATGCTGACCGAGGGGACGCTCAACAACGGCGACCCGATCGACTATGCCCACGGCATCACTCCCGGTGAGTATCGGGGCTTGCGTACGGTGGGGCACAGCGGCCACTCGTGGGGGTTCCGCACGGAACTCAGGCGCTTCGTGGAATTCGATCTCACGATCGCCGTCGCCTGCAATGCCGAGTACGCCGAGGCCGGAGAGCTGGGGCGGCAAGTTGCGGACCACTACCTGGCCGACCAGCTTGAGCCCGCAAGCAGCGATGAGGAAGAGGAATCCGACGACGACCAGGACGACGCCGAGGCGCCATCCGCATCGCCGTCTCCGTCGCCATCCCTGTCATCCGAGGAGCTGGCCGCGTTCGCCGGCAGCTTCTTCTCCGCCGAGCTGGACGCCACCTACCGATTTGCCGTGACGGACGGCAATCTGACCGTGCGCATCGAGCAGGAGCCGTCGCTTGACGTCACGCCGGTCGCGGAGGACGAGTTCGAGGTCCGGTTCGAGAGCCGGGGGTGGGCGGCGTCCCCGGGGCGGCTGGAGTTCGAGCGCAACGCGTCCGGCGCGGTCACCGGGTTCAGCCTGAGTTCGGGCTCAGAGCGAGGCCTCGTGTTCGAGAAGCGGCCGGGGCTGGACATCTGATGATGAAGAGATCCCTGGCGCTCTTGCCGAGCATCGGCCTCGCCCTCGCGGCCTGCGCCCCCGGCCCCCCGGAGCCCGCCCCCGTCGTCATCGTCAATGCACGCGTCATCGACGGCAGCGGCGGACCCTCCCGCGACGTCCACGTCCGCATCGTCGGAGACCGCATCGCCACCGTCGGCGACTTCGAGCCCTCGGCGGACGACACCGTCGTCGACGCGGACGGCCTCGTCCTTGCGCCCGGCTTCATCGACGTTCACAGTCACCACGACTACCTGTTGTTCGAGCTGCCGGAGGCGCTGGCGGCGGTCAGTCAAGGCATCACGACCATCGTGACCGGGCAGGACGGAAGCCAGCAGTACCCACTTGCCGAGTTCTTCGCCAGGCTCGAGACATCGCCCGTCGCCGTCAACGTCGCGTCCTACGCCGGTCACGGGACGCTGCGTGCCCAAGTCATGGGCGAGGACTACCAGCGCCATGCGACACCGGAAGAGGTGTCGCAGATGGCGGGGTTATTGCGCAGCGAACTGGACGCCGGCGCTCTCGGGCTTTCGTCCGGACTGGAGTACGACCCCGGCTCCTTCTCGACCACCGAAGAAGTCGTGGAGCTCGCCCGAGTAGCGGCCGCTCACGGAGGCCGCTACATCAGCCACATCCGCAGCGAGGATCGCTACTTCTGGGAAGCGATCGAAGAGATCATCCGCATCGGCCGTGAAGCCCGGCTACCGGTGCAGGTAACCCACATGAAGCTCGCCATGAACAGTTCGTGGGGGCAGGCGGAGCGCCTGACAACCCGACTGGACGAAGCCCGGGCGTCAGGCGTCGAGATCACGGCGGATATCTACCCGTACCGGGCCTGGGCCACGTCTTTCACGTGGCTGACGACCGTGTTCCCTGATCGGGATCTCGATCGACGGGATGGGGCGGAGTACATCCTCAACGACCTGCTTTCGCCCGAGGACATCCTCCTTCCCGACTATCTGCCGAAGCCGGCCTACAACGGCCTGACGCTTGCCGAGATCGCTGAACTCCGCGGTTCCGACCCGGAGACGACCCTGATGGAGCTGCTGAAGGCCGACACCGAGGCGGGTGGCGAATCCCCCATGTTGGGCTTTGCCATGGACGAGCCCGACATCGAGTCCATCATGGCCTGGGCCCATACCGTCGTCGGCAGCGACGGCGGGCTTGCTGGCTCCCACCCGCGCGGATTCGGCGCCTTCACCCGGGTTCTCGGGCACTACGTTCGTAACCGCAACGTCGTCAGCCTCGAAGAAGGCATCCGGAAGATGACCTCGCTCTCCGCCCAACACATGAGCATCACCGAACGCGGCTCGATCCAGGAGGGTCACTACGCCGATCTGGTGCTGTTCGACCCCGACGCGGTCAAGGAGCAATCGACCTACGAGGACCCGCATGTGCCTTCCCTGGGGATCGAGAAGGTCTGGGTCAACGGGCAACTGGTGTTCGACGGCGGCGAGACCACGGGTAACCGGCCCGGCATGCCGGTTCGCCGGGCCGGCCCCTGAGTCCGGCCGATAGCCAACGGAACTACAACTCACCGAATGGCAGAGCCCTTGCTCCCTGGCCCAGCGGCAAGGCCACGTCGCCCGGATGAACGACGTATCCGGGAGTAGCGGTCGCTCCGAGCTCCCTCTGCAACGTCCTGATCGCCTTGGCCATCGCCGGTCGCGGCGTCGCTGAGACCTTCACCTCGACGGGCACGAGACTCTCGCCTGCCTCGATCACGAAGTCGACCTCGGTCCCGGCCCTCGTTCGCCAGAAGTAGACCCGTGGCGCCTCTCCCCTGTGAGTGAAGGTCTTGACGATCTCGCAGAGGACCGCAGTCTCCATGATCGGGCCGCTCATTGGCCCGGAGGCCGCGTGTTCCGGGTCTTTCAACCCGACCAGGTGGCACAGAGTGCCGACATCGGTGAAGTACACCTTTGGCGTCTTGACGAGCCGCTTGCCGACATTCGCGAAGTACGGACGAAGCACGATCACCTGATACGTCGCTTCGAGCATCGACAGCCACGCCTTGGCCGTGTTGACGGCAACTCCGAGATCCCTGGCAACATCGGTCAGGTTCAGCAACTGGGCGCTCCGTGCCGCCAACACCCGAAGGAAGCTCTGGTACTGGTTCAGGTCCCCCACATTGCGGACGGTCCGGATGTCCCGTTCGAGATAGGTCTGAAGGTAGCTCGCATGCCACAGGAACGGATCCCGGTCGGGGTCCGCCGCGAGTTCCGGATAGCCTCCCCGAAGAAACGCGCGCCAAAGGTCACCGTAGGCGTCCTGCGGCGCTGGCCTTCTCGCAGAGCCACCCTCCCAAGGCAGTAGAAGTTCCGGCCGGCCTTCGGACTCACGCCTGGAGAGAGGAAACAGCCGGAGAACCGCCGTGCGGCCCGCGAGCGACTCCGTCACCTTCTCGGCCAGCATGAGATTCTGGGATCCAGTCAACAGGTACTGGCCGTGCGCGTCGCGATTCGCGTCGATCCGCTCCCGGATGTAGGGCAACAGGTTCGGGGCGTGCTGCACTTCGTCGAAGATCACGGGCGGCTCGTTCAGCTCGAGGAAGCCCCGCGGGTCTTCGAGAGCTGCCGCCCGCACATCGGGGAGATCCAGCGAGACGTAGCCGTGGCTGGCGCCGAACACCCGCTGGAGCAACGTCGTCTTGCCGGCCTGCCGTGGACCGGTCAGCACCACCGCCGGGAAGTCGGAGGCCGCCCGCCGCAAGACCGGTTCCAGTGATCGCTCGATGTAGTGCTGCATTGGCCCCGCTGCCCTCCAAGGTGGCAATTATGCATTTTCCTTGCACAATGTCCACCCTCGGTACACCAACCGAAGCCATCTGTCTCTTGTTGCCGGTGATCTCTCTGCACCGATTCTTGGCCTGGCCATGATTCAGGGCTCGGTATGCCTGCCGCCAAGCCCGCTCGCTGCGATCTGCCTGCTTTCCACCCACCAGCAGGTCCGCACCGGAACTCGCGACACAGTGGAACAAACCGTAGTAGGCGGTGCTGACAGCACGTCGGAGGTCTGTCTCTCTGGGACGACCAGCTCCCTGCTGACCGACTAGCGAGCGAGCTGTCTTGATGAAGTCATCCGGCTTCAACGATCGGCACCTGTTCGCGATACCAATCCCAGTCCGCCTTCTCACTGAAGTGCGGCGCCAGATCGGCATCCATGCCTTTTTCGCGAAGCCTGTGCAGGACTCGTCTCGTCAAGCCAAGGGTCCAGTCCGGGTCGAGTTCGTCTTGGTCTCCCCGGAACACGATGTCCACTCGCAGATACGGGTCGCCGTCGTGGTCTATGAGTTCCCTGACCACGACCGGGCCAAACTCAAAGGCGTCCCCGAAATGCCCCGAGAGATCCTCGACTATGAACGCCTTGATCGAGTTCACCAGTTGGCAGTTCACCTCGCCAGTCATTGGGACCTGACTCCTCCGCCCGCCATGCGGCTACGTTGCCTTCTAGCTCGTCACAGGGCCACTCACCCCGTGGCGAGATTCTACATCCCGACCCACTGAGCAAGCGCGCCAAGCCGGCCGGATTGATGCCGGCCTTGCCTCGATCGCAGAGATCGCTCGGCGCGCTGGCCGGACCCGGCTCACACGCTGCCTGGGAATCAGCCCAGGTCGAAGCGATCCAGATTCATGACCTTGTTCCACGCCGCCACGAAGTCGCGCACGAAAGCCTCCTGCGCGTCGTCGCAGGCGTAGACCTCAGCGATGGCCCGGAGCTGGGAGTTCGAGCCGAACACGAGGTCGACGGCGGAGCCGGTCCACTTGACCTCGCCGCTAGCGCGATCGCGTCCCTCGAAGACGTGCTCGCATGCGGCGCTCGGCTGCCACTCGGTTCCCATGTCGAGCAGGTTGACGAAGAAGTCGTTCGTCAACACTTCGCGGCGTTCGGTGAGAACGCCGAGCTCGGACTGACCGGCGTTCGCGCCGAGGACGCGGAGGCCGCCGGCGAGTACCGTCATCTCGGGCGCGGTCAGGGTCAGCATCTGGGCCCGGTCCACGAGCAGCTCCTCCGCCGGCCGCCGGTGTCCGTTCGCGACGTAGTTGCGGAACCCGTCCGCGGTGGGTTCGAGGACGGCAAACGACTCGACGTCGGTCTGTTCCTGCACGGCGTCGGTGCGACCCGGCGCGAAGGGCACCGCGACCTCGCAGCCGGCGCTCTTCGCCGCCGCCTCGACGGCCGCGCACCCGCCGAGAACGATCAGGTCGGCGAGCGAGACTCTCTTGCCGCCCGACTGGGCGCCGTTGAAGTCCGCCTGGAGCGCCTCCAGCGTCCCGAGGACGTCCCCGAGCTGCGCCGTATCGTTGACCGCCCAGTCCTTCTGCGGTGCGAGGCGAATGCGCGCCCCGTTGGCCCCGCCACGCTTGTCGGTGCCGCGGAACGTCGCCGCCGACGCCCAGGCGGTCGAGACCAGCCGGGAGATGGACAAGCCGGAACCAAGGATCCGGCTCTTGAGTGCCGCGACATCCTGCTCGTCGATCAACTCGTGGTCGACGTCGGGAACCGGGTCCTGCCAGAGCTGCGGCGCCGCGGGAACCCACGGGCCGAGACACCGGGCGCGGGGCCCCATGTCGCGATGGGTCAGCTTGTACCAGGCCCTGGCGAAGGCGTCCGCGAACTCGTCCGGGTTCTCGTAGAAGCGCCTTGCGATCGGCTCGTAGATCGGGTCCACCTTCAGGGAGAGATCCGTCGTGAGCATCATGGGCGCATGGCCCTTCGACGGATCGTGAGCGTCCGGCACCGTGCCGGCCGCCGAGACATCCTTGGGCGTCCACTGATTCGCGCCGCCCGCGCCCGTCTCCAGCTCCCAGTCGTAGCCGAACAGGTTCTCGAAGAAGTTGTTGTCCCACTGGGCCGGCGCGGTGGTCCAGGCGCCTTCCAGGCCGCTGGTGATCGTGTCGGCGCCCTTGCCGCTGCCGAAGGTGTTGCTCCAGCCGAGGCCCTGCTCCTCGAGGCCGGCGCCCTCGGGTTGGGCACCGACGTACTCGCCCGCGTCCGCGGCGCCGTGGGCCTTGCCGAACGTGTGCCCGCCGGCGATGAGCGCCACCGTCTCCTCGTCGTTCATCGCCATGCGACGGAAGGTCTCGCGAATGTCCCTGGCCGCGGCGACGGGATCCGGCGTGCCGTTCGGCCCCTCCGGATTCACGTAGATGAGGCCCATCTGCACGGCGCCCAGAGGATTCTCGAGCTCGCGGTCGCCGCTATAGCGCTCGTCGCCGAGCCACGTCGTCTCGGACCCCCAGTAGATGTCCTCTTCGGGCGCCCAGACGTCCTCGCGTCCACCGGCGAAACCGAGCGTCTTGAACCCCATCGACTCCAGGGCGCAGTTGCCGGTGAAGATCATCAGGTCGGCCCACGAGAGCGTCCGGCCGTACTTCTGCTTGACCGGCCAGAGGAGCCGCCGCGCCTTGTCGAGGCTCACGTTGTCGGGCCAACTGTTCAGCGGCGCAAAGCGAAGGGTGCCAGAGGCGCCCCCGCCGCGGCCGTCGCCGATCCGGTAGGTGCCGGCCGAATGCCACGCCATGCGGATGAAGAGCGGACCGTAGTGCCCGTAGTCGGCCGGCCACCAGTCCTGCGAGGTCGTCATCACTTCCTCGATGTCCTGCTTCAAGTCATCCAGGTCGACCTTCGCGAACTCCTCGGCGTAGTTGAAGTCCTCGCCCATCGGATCCGAAAGCGGTGAGTTCTGCTGGAGAACCTTCAGATTCAACTGGTTCGGCCACCAGTGCTGATTCGCCGTGGACCCCACCGCCAGGTGTCTGTCCGACCCGCCCAGAACCGGGCACTTGTCTGCGTTCGTCATGTTCTCCCGGGCCTTAGCTCAGATCGTGCCTGGAGAGTGGCAGCGAGCGGACCCGCTTGCCGGTCACCGAGAAGATCGCGTTGCACAGTGCCGGCGGGACCGGCGGCAGCGCCGGTTCGCCTAGGCCGGTGGGGGGATTGTCGCTCTTGACGAAGTGCACTTCCACCGGCGGCGCCTGGTCCATGCGCAGCAGCTTGAAGTTGTGGAAGTTGCTCTGCATCGTGCGCCCGCCCTCGAAGGTGATCTCCTGGTCGAGCGCCTGGCCGAGGCCGTCGAGCGCCGCGCCCTGGGCCTGGTTGACCGCGTTGCTCGGGTTGACGATCTGACTGCCGACGTCGCCGGCGACCCAGATCTTGTCGACGCCGAGTTCTCCTTCCGGACTGACCGTGGCCTGGACCACTTCGGCGAAGTACCCGCGATGGCTGAAGTGGAACGCCACGCCCTGACCGGTCCCGTCGGCCAAGTCGGTCTTGCCCCAGCCCGACTTGTCGCGCACCAGTTCGAGCACGGCCTTCATTCTCTGGGGGTCGAACGCGGTCTTGGTCCCGGCGGGCGCCGAGTCGAGCAGGTCGAGCCGGAACTGCAGCGGGTCCTTCCCGGCCTCCGCCGCGAGCTCGTCGATGAACGACTGCACCACGAAGGAAATCGCGTTGCTGGTCGGTGCTCGCAGCGCTCCGGTCGGGATGCCGAGCGGCATCTTCGAGGCCTCGAGCGCGAAGTTCGGCACGAACGCCTGCGGGAACTCGTTCCGCGACATTTCGGCGCTCGCGGCGAAGCGCCGGCCCTCACCGAAGGTGACGAAGTGGTCGCGCCACGCCACGAGGTTCCCGGCTTCGTCGAGACCACCTTCCAGGAAGTGGTAGCCGCCGGGGCGGAAGAAGTCGAAGCGGGTGTCGTCTTCGCGCGTCCACAGCAGCTTGACCGGGACTCCCGCCTGCTGGGCGATGAGCGCGGCCTCGAGCATGTAGTCGAAGTACAGGCGCCTGCCGAAGCCCCCACCCATGCGGGTCAGGTGGATCGTGACCTTGTCCTGGGGAATGCCCACGGCCTTGCCGAGGTCGCCGCGCGCGAACTGGGGCGTCTGGGTCGGCGCCCACATCTCGAGCTCGCCATCGCGGAAGTGGGCCGTCGTGTTCTGCGGCTCGAGCGGCGCGTGGGCGAGAAAGGGATACTCGTATGCGGCCTTGAGCGTCTTCGCCGCCGAGCCAAGCGCCGCGACCGCATCGCCGTCGCTCGTGAGGGACTGCTCCGGTGCCTTCTTCGACAGTTCCTGCGCCTGACGATTGAAGTCCTCGGTGCTCTGGGTCGCGGTCGATCCTTCCTCCCAGGTGACCTCGAGCTTGCCGCGCGCCTCGTTGACCAGCCACCAGGAATCGCCGACGATGGCGACACCGTTGATCGGCAGTTGAGCGGCGTCCGAGTCGACGACGAACGCATCGGTGACGCCGGGCGACGCCTTGACGGCCTCGAGGTCGACGCTCTTCACCTTGCCGCCGTGAACCGGGCACTTCTCGAACACGGCGTGCTTCATTCCGGGCACCGAGACATCGATGCCGAACAGCGGCTCGCCAACGACGATCTTCGGGTTGTCTACGCCCGGAATCTCCTGGCCGATGATCGTGAAGTCCTTCGGGTCCTTGAGCGCGACGGTCCTCGGATTGGGCGGCTCAAGGCGCGCCGCGGCGCTCGCCAGCTCGCCGTAGGACATCGACTTGTTCTTGAAGCGGACGACTCCGGCTTCGGTGGTGCACTTCTCCGGCTTGGTCTTCCACTCCTTCGCCGCGGCTTCCACGAGCATGGAGCGAGCGGCAGCCCCGGCGCGGCGCATCGACTCGTAGTGCATCGGCGTCGCCATGCTGCCGCCGGCCATCTGGCCGCGGTACTTGGTCGGATCGAAGTCCGCCTGCTCCACACGCACCTGACTCCAGGGGATGTCGAGCTCCTCGGCGATGAGCATCGGCAGCATCGTCTTGACGCCCTGCCCGATCTCGGGGTTCTGGGCCATGATCGTCGCTATGCCGTCCGGCGTGAGGCGTATGAACGCGCCGAGGACGGCCTCGACATTGGCATCGGCAACGGCCGCGCCGGCGGCGCGCTGACCGTCCAGTCCGAAGCGCACGCCGAGGAGCATTCCTCCGCCTGCCAGCGCGGTGACCTGAAGGAACCTGCGTCGCGAAGTGGTCTTGTTTGCGGCGCTCATGCCTCACTCCCTCCCGTGGTCTCGCTGACGCTCGACGGCGCCTGCGCGATCTCGGCGGCGCGGTGGATGGCGGACCGGATCCGTGAATAGGTCGCGCATCGGCAGAGGTTCCCGCTCATGGCCTCGTCGATGTCTCCATCCGTGGGCGCCGGAGTGCCCGCGAGGAGCGCCGAGGCCGACATGATCTGGCCGGCCTGGCAGTAGCCGCACTGCGGCACGTCGATCTCCTGCCAGGCGAGCTGCACGGGATGGGCGCCGTTCGGGGACAGGCCTTCGATCGTGGTGATCTCCTTCCCCTCCGCGCGCGAAACCGGCATGCGGCAACTGCGCTCTGCCTTGCCGTCCACGTGCACGGTGCAGGCGCCGCAGAATGAGCGGCCGCAGCCGAACTTGGTTCCCTTCAGGTCGAGTTCGTCACGGAGGACCCAGAGCAGGGGCATCTCCGCCGGGGCCTCGACCGTCGTCGACCTGCCGTTGAGCTTGAAGGCGATCGCCATGTCTTCTTTCTCCTCTTTGGTCCCCGAGCACTCGGACGGACCGTCTCGTCTCAGTTGTACAGACGTTACTGCTAAACGCACTCAGCACGTATTTAGTGAGCAAGCGACCAGTAAACCGACACTACCCCACTTGGTAGCCTTCGGAGAGCCAACCATACCGGCCGGAAGGCCGGCGCCGAAAACCGGTAGGAGTCGAGTCGTGGCGTCCGCGCCGCGCTGACGCACAGGAAACAGGGCTTGTTCCATGCAAGACGAATTGAGCAGATTCCAGCAGGTCGATGACTTCCGGGCCGAGTGCGACTCTCTCGCCGAGGTCCTGGCGCCACTCTCGGACGACGACTTCGAGCGAGCCACCCTCTTCAAGGAGTGGACCCTTCACGACGTCGTCGCCCATCTCCACATCTTCAACTACGCCGCCGACGCCTCGATCCACGATCTTCCCGCCTTCGACGGCTTCAAGCAGTTCATGGCCGCGCGGCGCGGCCGGCTCAACCTGCGCGAACTGACCGACGAGTGGTTCGATGGCAAGCGCAACCGCGCCGTCTACGACGCCTGGCGGGAGTACTACCCGCGGATGTGCGAACGGCTCGACGGCGTCGATCCGAAGCAGCGCGCGGAGTGGTTCGGCCCGTCGATGAGCGTGCGCAGCTCGATCACCGCGAGGCAGATGGAGACCTGGGCGCACGGCCAGGAGGTCTTCGACGTGCTCGGCCTCGACCGCGGCGAGGCGGACAGGATCAAGAACATCGTCTTCCTGGGGCTCAACACCTTCGGCTGGACCTACGCCGTGCGCGGGCTTAGGCCGCCCGATGTCGTTCCGTGCCTGCGTCTAGCCGCCCCCTCCGGCGAGACCTGGACCTGGAACGCGGACGAAACCGCCAACCGGATCACCGGCAACGCCGTCGACTTCGCCCAGGTGGTCACCCAGGTGCGCAACGTCGCCGACACGTCGCTGGAGGTCACAGGACCCATCGCCACCGAGTGGATGGGCATGGCGCAGTGTTTCGCGGGCGCGCCCGAAACACCACCGGCCCCGGGGGCACGGCACAAGGCCGCGAGCTAGAGGACGTCTCAGTACGACGAGCCGGGAGCTTCACACCCCCTTGGTCGAAGTCCACGACCGGGGACCTCACCTTCATCAGAGCTGCCCGCGACGTCTGCGCCGGTCTGACGCTTCCCGCCGAGCAGGTCCACGGGAACTGGCGGCTGAGGCAAAACGCAGGGTCGGCAGGCACCCGCTCTTGTATCGTTGCCCACCGGTCCGCCAAGGCCTCACGCAAGACACGGCGTAGCGCCCGGCGGCGTCAGACGCCCTAGACCACCAGCAATGCAACCATGGCTTCGCTAGACCGTCTCACCGTTCGCGGATTCAAGTCGATTCGCTCGCTCGAGGACTTCGAGCCGCGGAACTTGAACGTACTGGTCGGCGCCAATGGAGCGGGAAAGAGCAACCTCCTAAGCCTGTTCCGGCTGTTGGAGCACCTCCTGACGGAACGGCTGCAGCTCTTCATCAAGCAGGAGGGTGGCGCCGAGGTTCTACTCTTCGGGGGCCGCAGGCGAACGCCGGAGGCCTCTGTGGCACTCGGATTCGATGCCGGTCGCTACAAGTACGAGTTTTCGCTTTCACCCGTGGCGGGGGACGCGATGGCCTTTGCGCGCGAGTACGTCTTCCCCATCGACGACGTTGAGTGGCTCAACGATCCCCATCTCAGGTCTTTCCCGGTCGTCCAAGGCCCGCGAGAGTGGAGCGGGCACGACGAGGCGCGCTTGGCGAAGTGCCGCTCCGGCGGCTTCGTCTCCCATGTGCTCGCCGAGATGCAGGAGTGGCGCGTGTTCCACTTCCAGGACGTCAGTCGGGTTGCCCAGGTGCGGCTGGCCTCAGGCGTGCGGGATAACCGCCGGCTCAAACCGGACGCCGGCAACCTGGCCCCTTTGCTCAGGGTCCTCAATGATCGCCACCCCGATCAGTACCGGCGGATAGTTGAGACGGTCAGGCTCGCGGCGCCTTTCTTCGGTGATTTCGTCCATCGCGAGGAATTGGGCGAAAAGATGGAACTGGAGTGGTATCAGGCAAGCGAGCCGGACACCGTACTCGGTCCTCTGCAGTTCTCGGACGGCACACTGCGATTCATCTGTCTCGCCACGCTGCTCCTTCAGCCGTTCGAGTTGCAGCCCAGCGTTCTCGTGATCGACGAGCCGGAGCTGGGCTTGCACCCCCACGCTCTTGTCCTGCTCGCGGAGATGCTGCAGCACGCCAGTCACAAGCGCCAAGTAATCGTCTCGACACAGTCGGCCGATCTGGTGAGCGAACTCGATCCGGCCGATGTCGTCGTCGTCGACAGGCACGACGGCGCTTCGACTTTCCGGAGACTCAACCCTGACTCCCTGAAGGACTGGCTCGATGACTACTCGCTGGGCGATCTCTTCAGGATGAACGTGGTTGGTGGCGGACCGTCGCGATGACGGACGTCGTCGTTGTAGGAGAAGGGCCAACCGAACGGTCCTTCACCGTTACGGTTCTGGCGCACTCCTTGGCAGAACGGCGCGTCTTCGTCCAGCCGAGACTGATCCCAACGTCTCGCAGCGCGAAAGGAGGCGCGCTGAAGTCTGCACGGGTGCTCCGTTTTCTTCGGAACACCTTACGAGAACGGCAGGACACGTTCGTGACGACACTCTTCGATCTCTATGGGCTCCCCTCTGACTTCCCAGGGCGAGCTGGAACGACTGACATCTCGGATCCCTTGAAACGAGCGAGCGCTATCGAACAGACGCTGCACGCGACCGTCATCGCCGAAGCTGAGTGTCGACCGGACCGGTTCCTGCCTCACATTCAGCCCTACGAGTTCGAGGCACTCCTGTTCTCGGATGTCCAGCGACTCGCAGAGGCCGAACGAGACTGGACGCCGCAACTGAAGGCGCTTAGGGACGCACGGCAGTCCGCTTCGAGCCCAGAACACATCAACGACGGCCCTACAACCCACCCGTCAGCCCGCTTGACCGACCTTCTACCTCGCTACAGCAAGACCCGCCATGGCGTCGCCATTGCGGACCGCATCGGCCTCAGCCGCATGCGTGCTGAGTGTCGCCACTTTGGCAAATGGCTGGACCGCCTGGAAGCTCTTGCCCGCGGGACGGTCATGGAATAGGCCACGAACTGGGACCAGACGGCACGGCGGTCGGTGTCAGCAGGCCGCTCGGTGCAACGGCAAAGACCAACTCATCTCTTGAGCACCCGCCCGTCGGAAGTGCCTCAGAAGAGGTTCGCCCGGGGCGTGTAGACCTCTTCGAGCCGCTTCTTCTCCGCGGCCGCGTCGATGTGGGCGTGGCAGTTCAGCAAGGCGCTCTACACGAGCAAGATGCGTGGATTCTCCAGGTTCATCAGCAGTCGGTGCCCAGACGGCGCAGGGACGCGTCGACCTCGGTCATGATCGCCTTGCGCGAGAGCCCCCGGCTGTTGCGTCCGCGTGGTGGCTCTCAGAATCGACCTGACATCTTCCCAACGTTGACAGACCTGTAGCCCGTTGGCTACGATCTTGTGCTTGATCCGGGTCGTCCACTACGTCTCCGAGGCAGGCGTACAAACAGGAGAAGCGGAATGCCCGTGAAAGCTCATAAGGCCAGTGACTATCTCAAGGCACCGGAGGACGCGGCTGCCTACCTGAATGCGGCGCTGGACGAGATGGGCGATGATCCGCGCCTGCTCATGAAGGCGTTTCGCAATGTGGCCGAGGCGCAGGGCGGAGTAAGCGCCGTTGCGCGCCAGGCCGAGTTGGACCGTGTGGCGCTCTCCCGCGCCTTGTCGGGCCGTAGGAATCCGAGACTCGACACGCTCACCAAGGTGACTGCGGCCTGCGGCTTGAAGCTCCGGTTCTCAGCGTAACCAGTGCTCACTGGCGCGAACATGCACGAAACAGGGACGCGGAAACGTCTTGCCGACACCTGACGCCTTGTCTCGGACATCGAGTCGCGGGTTCTCTATCCGTGATCTTAGGGCGGAGGCGGTGCCCGTATCGCCGGGTTCGCCTACTCCGACTCGAGCGGCGGAAACGGGCCGAAGAAACCGACAATCAGCTTGAGTCGGCCGTCCTCGTCGAGCTCGCCGTAGTCCATTCCCTCGGCGAGGATCTGGCCGGCGGCCGACTGCATCGCCCAACTGAAGCGAAGCCGGGTGCCGTGGTGGTGGTCGACCTGGCTCGTGATGACGATGCGGCCGCCCTGGGCCTGTTCGAGGAAGCCGCCGATGTGGGCGACCAGGGCTTCCCGGCCCTTCACCTCCGCGGTTGGATCGGTGTACACGCCGTCTTCCGCCCACGCCCGTTCCAGGAGGCCGCGTCGGCGTTCCTCGTCGGGCTCGGCCCACGCGGCACCGTAGAGGTCGACCGCCTCCTGGGCCGTCAAGCTCTGGCCAAGGAGGGCGCCCGGCACGAGGAGGGCGCTCGCGAGCAGGCTTGCGAGAGCACGAGACAGCAGGACTCTTCGGAACTCCGATCGCGCTCGGTTCTCCGTTCGACGTTCCGACCTTTCCGTTCCCTCAACCATGGCGGTCTCCCCCGAGTCGGACGCGGCGATCTTCCGACGGGTCGTAGCGGCAGTTTCCTGAGTCGCGAACCATCATCCTAGCCGTTCATCGTCTAGCGATAGACCTCCCCGCGATGGCCGACACGGACGACGAGAACCGTGAGTTCTTCGTGGATCGTCTCGTAGATGATCCGGTAGCGCCCGACGCGTAGGCGTCGCAGTCCACCGAACTCTCCCTTGAGAGCGGAACCGGCCGACCTCTCGCGGGCCAACCGGTCGATCGCCGCGATCACACGTCGCCGGTCGCGCGCATCGATCTTCCTGAGAGCCCGTGAGGCGCTAGCCTTGATCTTGATCGAGTAGATCGCGCCTGACATCTTCCCAATCCAGTACCGGATCCGCGGGGTCATTGAGGCGGTCCAGGGCCAGACGAAGATCCTCGAAGTCCTCGAGGTAGTACTCGAGAGCCTGGCGGAGCAACTGAGCCCGAGAACGATTCAGTCGACTCGCGGCGCGGTCGGCCTTCTGTACGAGTTCGTCGGGGAGTCTCGCGGTCACCTGCACCATCACCAATACCTCCGACCCCATACGATGTCGTTGACTTCGCTTGAAGTCAAGCGGTCTCCTGAAGTTCGACTCGTCGAAGGCTCAGACGAGTCGGAGACGCATGCCGCAGATCGTGACGAGGTCGTTGCCCGTGCGGCAGCCGGCGGCCTCCGCGTTGGCGAGGGCACGTGCCCGGTCCGTCGTGTGAATGTCCAGGCCGCCGAGACCTTCCGGACGGCCGTCGCGCAGGGGCACGAAGCGAATCTCCGCGTCGCGCAGCGCGATCGTGGGGTCGCCGTCGCCGCCGACCGGCTCGCCGAGAACCTCGCTCCAGCGGGCGGCCAGCGCCGTGGGATCCGTGGTCTGGATCTCGGCGGCACAGATGCCATCGACGACCTCCGTGTGCTTCGCGCGTTGCCAGTCTTCTCCAGCGGGCCACCAGGCGCCGTCCGAGCGTTCTTCGTCCACGTTCCAGCGCAGCTCCGGAATGGCCCCGGGCACATCCTTGGGGTGGAGCTGCATGCCCATCCCGCGTTCGTTCCGGCCCGGCTCGGAGACCAGGCGGATGCCGAGGTCCGCAACGCGCTGCCGGTAGCCGGCATAGCTGTCGCGCGGGACCTGCATGATCACCATGTAGCCGCCGTCGCCGCCACGACGCTGCAGGTAGCGGCCCCCGGGGGTGTCGTGCTCGCCGGGCTGAGGCGAGACCGTCTCTAGAAACTGGTCGCCGAAGGGGATCAGGAAGTTGTGCAGACCGTACTTCCCCACCCCGGGGTCGCGGTAGCAGACGTCGACGCCGAACACCGATTCCAACTGCTGCTGAATGCGATCGAGGTCGTGGGCGACCAGGCAGATCTGGCGCATGCGGATTTCAGACATGGGCGACTCCCGTAGGTGCTGGTTGGGGCGGACTCTACGGCAACGCGAACACGAACAGATTGCTGGCACGGCTCGGGCGGAGTTCGGGCGTCATGCGCGCGTTGGTCAGCCGGCCCGGACCGGTGTTGACGGCCACGTACTGGCGGCCGGCGTGGGCGTACGTGATCGGGAACCCCATAACCGGAGCGCCCAGGTTGATCTCCCACAGCACATCGCCGGTCTCCTGGTCCAGGGCCCGGAAACGGCCGCCCTGGTCGCCTCCGAAGACCAAAGCCCCGCCGGTAGCAAGCAGCGAGAAGGTGGCGGCCCGCGTTTCGTAGACCCACTGCGTCTTACCGGTCTCCACCGAGATCGCCCGCACCGTGCCGAGCTGATCCGTGCCCGGCGCCACCCGGTGGTTGGCGCCCAGGGCATAGTGCGCGACGGTCTGGTCCAGGGCCTTGACTTTCTCGCTCTCGAAGTCGGTCGTCACGAGCATCTCAGCGCACGCCTGCCGCAGTGGGAAGTACATGGTGCGCGTGAGTGGGCTGTAGGCCCCTGCTTCCCAGTCCTTGCCGCCTGCCCACGAAGGGCAGATGAACATCACCTGCTCAAGTTCGCGGAAGATCACCTCTTCGTTCAGGCTGACCTCACCGGTGGCGCCGTCGATGCCTGTGATCACGTTCTGCGGCACCGTCGGCGTCGCCCAGAGAAACTCACCGGTGGCACGGTCGAGGGTGTAGACCAGGCCGGTCTTGCCGGGGATACCGGTGACGACCTTGCGCACCTCGCCCGGCTTGAGCCGCGGGTTGATCCACTGGACCGTTTCCGGCGCCGGCGCGACCACCGTGTCGACCAGGATGCGCTCGAACACATGGTCGAGGTCCCAGGAGTCGTTCAGATGCTGGTAGTACCAGCGGATCTCGCCGGTCGAGACGTCAAGAGCCAAGGTCGAGTTGTGGTACAGGTGCGTGAGATCGGCGCCGCCGAGCATGAACTTCGGCGCCGGCGCCGTGACGCCGGTGCCGATGTAGACGAGTTCCAGGTCCGGGTCGTAGCTCGGCGGCATCCAGGTCCCAACGTGCCGGCGGTCTTCGTAGGGCACCGCGCCCCAGGTCTCGTCTCCCGGCTCGCCGGGCGCCGGCAACGTGCGGCGTCGCCAGAGTTCCCGACCGGTCTGGGCGTCATGGGCGAGGATGACGCACGCCTCGGGTCCCCCGAGGGGCCTGCAGCTTCGCCCCGAGATCAGCTTGCCATCGGCGACGATCGGCCCGGCGCTGTGATGGGCCGGGTTGGCCTTGTAGTCGAGGATCCGGGTTTCCCAAGCGAGTTCGCCGGTCACAGCACTGAGAGCGTAGGCGTAGTGGTCGGCGCTGGTACCGAGGATGTACTCGCCCCATATGGCGATGTTGCGCGTCTTGCGAGCGAGTGGGCCGGTGTAACCCCAGACGCCCTCAGGCAGATCGCGCCGGTACTCCCAGATGAGATCGCCGGTCTCGGCGGACAGCGCCTGGATGACGTCCTCGGCATTGGCCAGGTACAGGACGCCGTCGTACGCCAGCGGCGTGGTCTCGGCGCTTCCCGAGTCCATGGCCCGGGTCCACGCCATCCGGATCCGCGCGACATTCTCCCGCGTGATCTGGTCGAGCGGGCTGTAGCCCCAGGCGTCGAGGGTGCGGCGGAAGCTGAGCCAATCTTCCGGCTCCGGGTTCTGCAGCATGGCGTCGGTGACCGGGACGAAGTTGCCGGTCGAAGACTCCTGCGCTCCCTGTGCCCCGGCGGCCGCGCCCTCTACGGCCGGCCACACGACCGCGAGAGCGGCCCACAGCGCGAGGAACGTGACACTCCGCCGGTTCATCTGTCGCTCACCGTCACGTGGTCACCTCCTCTTGAGCCGGTCTCGCCACTCCAGAGCCGAAGTAGAACACATCTGCATGCTATTGTGTTCTCTATGAGCAAGACGGTCACCCTAAGGCTTGACGAGGCGGCTTACGAAGAGCTCAAGGAAGCCGCACGCGCCGAGAATCGGCCTCTGTCGAATCTCATCCAGACAGCGGCTCTCGCCAAGGTTCGCGAGCAGCAGTTCGTGGACGACGCGGAGATGGCCGAGATTCTGGAGGACGAGTCGCTGCTCCACCGGCTGAAGGCGGGCTCGCGCGACGCGATGCGGCGCAAGGGCTCATTTGTTGACTGACTATCGGCTGTTCGAGACCGAGCAGTTCAGACGAGACCTCCGCCAGATCTCCCGCGGAGGCCATCAAGCCGTCGTCGAGAAGCTACAAAAGGTGGTGTACCCACAGTTGCGTCAGCATCCCCACATGGGGCCGCACATTCGACGCCTCAAAGGCTATGAGCCGCCGACCTGGCGCTACCGCATCGGCGCCTGGCGGTTCTTCTACGAGATCGATGAAGAAGAGCGGATCGTCTACCTTCTCACTGCCGCCCATCGTGGCTCCGCGTACCGGTAGCGCCCCATACCCGCGAAAGACACATACGATGCCGCTCTTCGGATCGGCGACGGAAGACAGACAACGAGGAGACGACGCTCATGCCCCAGGGATTCACCGACCGCGACGTAGCCGACCAGTCGGGCCGCACCTTCCTCGTCACCGGCGCCAACACCGGCATCGGCTTCGAGACAGCGAAGGTGCTGGCCAGGCGCGGTGGACGCGTCCTGCTGGGATGCCGCTCGGAGCAGCGCGCCAAGGACGCCATGGCGAAGATCCGCGCCGAGTCGCCCGAGGCCGACGTCGAGTTCCTGCCGCTCGACCAGGCGGACCTTGCGAGCGTTCGCGCCGCGGCCGAACAGGCGTCCGCCGAGCCGCGCCTCGACGTGCTCGTCAACAACGCCGGCCTCATGATGCCGCCCCGCACTCTGACCGTGGACGGCTTCGAGTCGCAGTTCGCCGTCAACCACCTCGGGACCTTTGCGCTCACCGGGCGCCTTCTCCCCAAGCTCGAGGAAACCGAGGGCAGCCGCGTCGTCATCACCAGCAGCCTCGCGCATCGGGGCGGTCGCATCCACTGGGACGACATCGACGCCGCGAAGCTCTACGGCCGCCAGGCTCGCTATCAGCAAAGCAAGCTGGCGAACCTGCTGCACATGGTCGAGCTCGACCGGCGACTCAAGGCCCGCGGCTCCGGAACGATCGCGGTCGCCTGCCATCCAGGCCTGGCCCAGACCGAGATCGGCCGCCACTTCCCCTTGATCCAGTACGCGGCGCCCCTGGTCCGCGCCTTCTTCAACACCCAGGCGATGGGGGCATGGCCGACGCTCATGGCCGCGACCGCGCCCGGCGTCACCGGAGGCGAGTACTACGGGCCCGCGAGATGGGGAGAACTGAGCGGTCCGGCCGCGAACGCCTGGGCGACGCCGACCAGCCGCGACCCGAGACTCGGCAAGCGGCTGTGGGAGCTGTCGGTCGAGATGACCGGGGTGGATCCGGGGATCTGAGCGGATGCGGGCGAGACGCCCGCGTGCCATCCGCGCGCCCGCTGACGGACGCACGGACTGGGTTCCCAGGGCGCTGATACCGTCGATCTTCCGATTCCAGACAGGAGGTCGACCATGTCGAAGCCGTTCCCGAGCGCCGCCTTCGTCCGCGAGCAGAGCCGCCGCCGGTTCCTCTACTCCACCGGGACACTGGCCGCCGGCGCCGCCTTGGGCGGGTCGTTCGCGCCGTTCCTCTCCGGTCGCGCCGATGCGGCCTTCCAGCCCGACGACCGCGCCGTCGTCGAGACCACGGCCGGCAGGATCCGGGGCGGCATCGCGGACGGCGTCCGGATCTTCCGCGGCGTCCCGTACGGCGCGTCGACGGCGGGGAAGGGGCGCTTCATGCCGCCGCGGCCTCCAGAGAAATGGGCCGGCGTGCGCGACACGCTGGAGTACGGCGACGCCTGTCCGCAGACTCCCTACAACCTGGAGCGGCCCTCGGGGATCTCCTGGTTCACGCCGTTCTGGCCCGCCGGACAGTCGGAGGACTGCCTGCGCCTGAACGTGTGGACACCGGCGCTGGACAACGGCAAGCGGCCGGTGCTCGTCTGGTTCCACGGCGGCGGCTACTCGCGGGGCTCCGGCGGCAGCTCCGCCTACGACGGGATCAACATGGCGAGCCGCGGCGATGTCGTGTCGGTGACGGTGAATCACCGGCTCAACGTGTTCGGGTACGCCGCTCTGGGCGGGGTTCTCGGCGGGGTTCTCGGCGGCGATTTCGAGCGCGCCGGCAACGCGGGCATGCTCGACCTCGTGCTCTCGCTCGAGTGGGTGCGCGACAACATCGAGCGATTCGGCGGCGATCCCGACAACGTGATGATCTTCGGCGAGTCGGGCGGCGGCGCGAAGGTCTCGACCCTGCTCGCGATGCCCGGCGCCGCCGGGCTCTTCCACCGGGCGGTGATCCAGTCGGGGCCGGCGCTCCGGGTGTCGACCACCGAGAGCGCGACGATCACAGCCCGCCACCTGCTCGACGAGTTGGGTATCGGAAAGGGCGACGTGGACAAGCTGCGCAAGGTTCCCGCGGACCGTCTCCTGGCGGCGAGCGGCGCGGCAGGTGCGCGCGCGGCCAGGGACGGCGGCGCCGGCTTCCGGCCGGTCATCGGCCCGGACATCCCCAACCACCCCTTCGATCCGATCGGCTCCGAGGCGTCGGCGTCCGTGCCCGTGATGATCGGCTCCAACCTGCACGAGAGGACCCTCTTCGTGGCCCACGACCGCGAACTGTTCGAGCTCGACGACCCCGGACTCACCGAACGCACGCGCCGCATCTACGGGGAAGACGCCGAGGAGGTTCTCGACACGTATCGCAGCGCCTACGCCGATCTCGGCGCCTCGGACCTCTACTTCGTCCTCGCCTCCGACGGCACCCGTTTCCGGTCGATCCAGCTCGCCGAGGCCAAGATCAAGCGCGGCGGGGCGCCGACCTACATGTACCGCTTCGACTGGCTCAGCCCCGCCTGGGAGGGACGCTTCCGCGCCGCCCACGCGTTCGAGATTCCGTTCGTGTTCGGCAACGCCCAGCTCAGCGATGAAGTCACCGGCGGCGGCCCCGACGCGGTCGCCCTGGCGGCGAAGATGCGCGACGCCTGGATCGCGTTCGCCAGCAACGGCGATCCGAGCCACGCCGAGCTGCCGGCGTGGCCGGCCTACGACACAAAGGAGAGGGCGACCATGCTGTTCAACGACGTCTGCACGGTGGAGAACGATCCGGGCAGGGCCGAGCGGCAGTTGTGGGAGAAGATCCAGGCGAGGACGTAAGCAGCCGCTCCCGCACCTCGCGCTTCAGAATCTTGCCGACCGCGTTCTTGGGCAGCTCCCCCTGGACCACGAAGCGGCTCGGGATCTTGAACCGGGTCACGAAGCCGGCCGTGTGGGCGCGAAGCTCCTCGTCGCTGGCGACCGCTCCCGGTTTGAACACCACCGCCGCCCAGATGTCGTCGCCGTACTTCCTGTGCGGCACCGCGACGACGGCGACCTCCGAAACCGCCGGGTGCTCGTAGAGCGCCTCTTCGATCTCGCGGGGTGAGATGTTCTCGCCGCCCTTGATGATCAGGTCCTTCTTGCGGTCGGTGATGCGCAGGAAGCCGTCCGCGTCCATGTGGCCGATGTCGCCCGAGTGCAGCCAGCCGTCGCGGACCGCCTCGGCGGTGGCCTCCGGCTTGCCCCAGTAGCCCTTCATCACGTTGCGGCCGCGGATGCAGACCTCCCCCGCCGTTCCGGCAGGCCTCCGGTTGTGGTCGTCGTCCATGACGGCGACCTCTACTCCGTCGACCGCGCGGCCGCAGGCGCCCGTTCGGTACTCATCGGTGTCCGAGTAGGCGGTCGCGACCGCGGTGGACTCGGTCAACCCGTAGCCGTCGCGCACCGTGCAGGCGAACTCGCGTTCGAAATCGACGCGGACCTCATTGGCCAGCGCCGCGCCACCCGACCACACCCAGTTGATGGAACTCGTGTCGTAGCGCTCGCGCCCCGGAAAGTCGAGCATGTAGGTGAGCATCGTGGGCACCATGCCCAGCCGCTCGATCCGGTAGCGCTCGATGTTCTCGAATACCTGACGGGTGTCCCAGCGCACCATCAGCGTCGCCTCGAAGCCCTTGACGAAGCCGACGCACATCATCAGGACGCCGAAGGAGTGGGCCATCGGCATCACGTGCAGGATCGGCATCCCCTCCGGCATCTCCGCCATGCCGGCGATCTGCTGCGACGACCACAGGATGTTGTCGTGGGTGAGCATCACCCCCTTGGGCCGGCCGGTCGTGCCCGAGGTGTAGAGAAGGAGGGCCAGGTCGTCGCCAGCCCGCTCGACCAGGGAGTCGATCGGCGCCGCCGCTTCGATCTCGCAGGTGATGTCCGTCACGCCGGCGACTTCGGCCGGACCCAGGCTGAGGAGCGCCTCGCAGTTCGGGGCGGCGCCCCGGGCCGCGTCGACGACCGGAGCGAGGACCGGCGCCACCAGGGCGACCCTGGCCCCCGAGTCTTCGAGCAGGTAGACGACCTCGCGCTCTCCAAGTTGGGGCATGACCGGCAGGATGACGGCGCCGATCTTCCACACCGCCTGGAAGGCGCAGAAGATCTCGGGGCAGTTCGGCATCATGACGACGACGCGGTCGCCGGGGCCGACACCGCGCGCCCGGAGCACGGCTGCGAGCTTGCGGGCAAGGAACTCCTGCTCTTCGTTCGTCCTGGTCTTCCCCTCGAAGCGAACGGCGTCATAGACGCCAAAACGCGCGAGGCTTTCCGTGGCGAGTTGTGCTGCGTTCATTCCAAGCGGGCCTTCCTGCGGACTCAAGGCGTAGACTGCAGAGCCTACGTTCAGATGACTTCGACTACGAGCCAGCGCGGCAGAACGACCGGAGGCCGGCGGGAACCCGGGTGGCGCGGAACCGCGCCACCCGCGAACCAGTCCGTGCGACCGTCATCGGTCGTACGGATGGCACGCCGGCGCACTCAGTTTCTGCCGCGAGCGTTCCTGGAGGTCCGACCATGCGCCGAGTTTCACTGATCAGCACACTCCCGATGCTCGCCCTCTTCCTGGGCGCCGCGGCGAGTCCCGGGCAGGAGTCCAGTCTCACGAACCACGCCCTCGCCAGCGACCTGGTACCCGGCGAGCCGCGGTTCGATCTCCTGCTGCCGCCCGCCTACGACCCGGAACGTGCGGAGCCCTACCCGCTCCTGCTCTGGCTTCACGGCGGCTCCAGCGGCGAGGGCAACCTGGAGAATCGTCTTCGCGCCCATCTCGAACGCGCCTGGGACGAGGGAACGATCGAGCACATCGTGGTCGTCACTCCGATCACAGGCGGCTCCTACTACATCGACTGGAAGGGCGGAGGGAAGAGTTGGGAGACCTTCATACTCCAGGAACTGCTGCCCCACGTCCGAAGTCACTACAACGTGGCACAGGACCGGGCCGGCACCGTGCTTGGCGGCGGCTCCGCGGGGGGCCAGGGCACGCTCCGGATCGGCCTCCGCAATCCCGAGACGTTCGCGGCCGCGGCGGCTCTCGAACCGGGATTCCCACCGGTAGCCTCCTTCGCCGACCTCGACATCACGCCCTACGGTCCCGGCGCGATGCGGTTCCTCCACGAGCGCTTCGGCAACCCCTTCGACATCGAGTACTGGCGGGCCCGCCATCCGCCGACGATCGTGATCGACAACGCCGACCGGCTACGCGAATCGGGTCTGCAACTCCTGGTCGAGGCCGGCGACGAGGACGCCAACCTGACGTTCCTGAGCGCCGAACTGGTTCATCGCCTGCTGTTCGACGCGGCGATCCCACACGAGTACCACCTGGTCCGGGGCGCCGCCCACACCGGACGCTCGGTCCCACGGCGGATCACGAACATGCTCGGCTTCTTCCAGCGCGCGCTGCGTCCCGAAGGGCCCGACCCGCAGGCCGAGAACCACCTGGCCAGGGCCAAGCAGAGCGGCCGCTACGCGCCGAGAGTGCCCAACCAGCTCGACTTCGAGACGGTCGACTTCGGCAGCCCGCCGCCTTGAGGATCGACCGGCTCGAGCTGTACCACGTCGCGTCGCCCCTGCCGGCGCCCCTGCACGTTGCCGCGCAGCCCGGTGTCGGACAGACCCACAACGAGCTGACCTTCGTCCGCATGACGACCGACGAGGGCGTAGTCGGCGAGTCGGCGGGAATGACCGTGAGCCGGTTTCACGCCGGCCTCGGCGATGCCCTGGGCCATTTCATCCTCGGTCGCGACCCGGTCGACATCGAGGGCTTCGGCAGCGTGCTCGACGCCGGAGAGGCCCTCGGCATCCGGCTGGCCTGGCTCGAGCCGGCCCTGTGGGACATCACCGGCAAGGTTAAGGGAGAACCGGTTTACCGGCTGCTGGGCGGCACCCGGACCCGGATCAAGGCCTACGCATCGACTTCCGAACTCAGGCCTCCGGACGAGCGCGCCGAGAATCTGCTCCGACTGAAGGAGATGGGCTTCCAGGGCGTCAAGCTTCGCGCCCACCACCACGACTGGCACGACGACGTGGCCGTGATCGAGAGAGCGCGGGACGCGGTCGGCGCCGACCTCAAGCTCATGGTCGACGCGAACCAGGGTTTCCACTTCTCCCTCCGGCCGGGAGCACCGCCGAAGTGGGACACCGACACGGCCACCGCCTTCGCCCAGGCCATCGAGCCCTGCGACATGACCTGGCTCGAGGAGCCGCTCGACCGCAACGATTACGCGGCACTCGCCGAACTCCGTCAACGGACCTCGATTCCCCTAGCCGGCGGCGAGCTGAACTGGCGGTTCAACGAGTACGGACTGCTGGTCGAGAAGCAGTGCCTCGACATCCTCCAGGCCGACGCCATGTTCTTCGGCGGCATCGCGGGATGCCGCAAGGTGGCGGCTCTCGCCGAGGCGCACGGCCTGACCTTCGCCGCCCACACCTGGAACAACGGCTTCGCCCTGCTGGCGAATCTCCACCTGATGGCCGCCTGCCCCAACTGCGATTGGTGCGAGTTCCCCTACGAGCCGCCCGGCTGGACCACCGAGGGCCGGGACGCCCTCCTCGCCGAAACCACCGAGATCGACGGCGACGGTTTCGTCCACCTGCCGCAGCGCCCCGGCCTGGGCATCGTGATCGACGAAGAGAAGCTCAGCCGTTTCGGCGAACGCTTCTACGACGGGCGGGCGTGAACGGCCCCGCGGTGACGGACGTTCAGTCGCCCGGCGGCAGCGCCAGGTGCCGGCTCTCGGACTCGCGAGCCGGGAAGAAGGCGCGCTGGGGTTCGGCGGTGCGGACCTGTTCGAGCCAGAAGACGCCGTCGTAGCGGCCGCTGTTGCCGCGGGTTGCGACCAGATCCTGGTCTCCGTCCTTGTCCATGTCGAGGACGATGAACTCGTCGAACATGCCGCGCACGCGGCGTGAGACGTCGTGCCGGGTCCACTCGCCGGTCGGATCGCCCGGATTGGCGAACCAGCCCAGGCGGCCGGCGACGCTCTTGGCGGTCTTGTCCTCGCCGTCGCGGTCGCGCGGCCGCGAGCTGTAGCCGCCGCTCCAGAGATCGAGGTCGCCGTCGTCGTCGATGTCGAAGAGCGCGAAGCCGGTGGGATTGTCCGGCGCCGTGTCTCCGATCACATGGATCGTCCACGGTTCCATGACCGGGTCCGCCGGCTGCTCGAGCCAGACGTTGAGCACCGGCGTCTCCTGGAGGACGAGGTCGAGCCGGCCGTCGTGGTTCAGGTCGGCGAACTCGACGTTCATGCCGGTGAGCCGCCGCGGCCCCGGCTGCCACGGCACGGTTCTGCCGGCGACCTCGATCGGGTGTTCCTCGAACGCCAGCTCTCCCGATCCGGCTTCGAGCAGGTTCTCCAGCCAGAAGATCCTCGCTTCCGACCGGCTACCCGCGAGGATGTCCAGATCGCCGTCCCCGTCCAGGTCGACCGGCCGCGAGTTCATCGGCACGGTGACCGTCGCCAGCACCGTCTCGGTCCAGCTCGAATCGACCAGGGGATCGCCGTCGATCCTGAACAGGGACACTTCCTCGAGGGGGAAGGTGTCGGGCACGGGCTCGCCCTCCGGCTGTTGCGCTCCCTTGTTCGGCGCGATGGCCTCGAGCTGACCATCCTGATCGAGATCCGCCAGAAAGACGCGGATCCAGGAGCCCCGCCCCGCCGTCACCGACGGGATCAGCCGCGGCCAGCGGCCGTCGCGAACTCCCGCTCCCGGGTTCTGGAAGTAGGTCAGGTGGTCGAGCTCGCACGCCACCAGCACGTCGAGCAGACCGTCGTTGTTCACGTCGCCGATGGCGATGTCCTCGGCGGCGGCCGCTTCCCTGCCTTCGGCCAGGGTAACGCTGGCCCAGCGATCCGGACTGTCGCTTCCGAAGTGGAGCCGGACATGGTCGCTGTCCTCGTGGACGGTGACGATGTCCAGGTGACCATCGTCGTCCAGGTCGGCCATCTTCAGGCCGTCGGCGCCACGCAGCAGTACGCCGCCGGCGAGCTCTTCGTCGTCGATGCGATGCTCACGCCAGGAGATGAACTCGCCGCCCGCGGTCTGCGCGGCAGAGGGCGTCTCGGCTACCGTGAGCGGCCCGCCGGAAGCCGCCGGGTCGCCCGCGTCCGTTCCCGCGGGAGCGCAGCCGGCCAGGAGCGCGAGCCACCCCAGCAGGGCGCCGAGCGCCAGAGGCCAGCCGCCGAGTCTGGAAGTCAGCGCTCGCTCAGGCTGGCCCGACGCGCTGGATCCGTCCGTCGATCTCGAGATGCTCATGCCAGTCCCCCCACTCCACGTGGCAGCAACCGTTGCTGTTGAGTTCTCCGACATTCTCCCACTCCGGTGCCGGGCCGGAGTTCCCACTCCCCCGCTCAAACAAGCGCAGCCGGCAGCTCGCCAGATCGCTGTGCAGGCAGAAACAGCTCGACCCGTCCGGGTCCGTGTACGGCGCCTCGAGGATCATCTCCAGCGGACAGGTCACTTCCAGCTCGATTCGCTCACGCTCCGACTCGGCGGAGAAACGCCACCGGCCCGGAGTCGAATCGCTGGTTGCAGCGGAACCGTCCAGCGGCGAGATCAGCCGCACTTCGCGGCCATGGATGCGGGCGATCACCATGTGGACGGGAGGCGGTCCGTCCGCGGACGCCGGGATGCAGGAAACCTCCAGGTAGCCCGCCGGATCGTCGGCGAACCGGTTGCAGTGGGCCCAGAGCCAGTGGGGCGGGTGTTTCCGGCCCCAGATGTGACTCTGCTCGCCCGGCGCGCCCTCGATCAGGAGCCGGCGGTCCCCGATCTCGATCGTCCCGGCGAACTTCGTCGCCGGATACGCGTAGAGCATCGCTCCGGGCACGTCGCCCGAGCTGTAGAGTTCTTCGGGAAAGGGCAGGATGAGTTCGGACTCCGCCGGCCACTCCAAATCCCATCGGACTCGCCGGTCGCCCGAACCGATCGCTCCCCGCGACAGCCCGTTGCGTAGTTCCGCCGCGTCGAAGCGACCTCCGTCGACCGGACCGCCGCCGAAGCCGAGACGAAAGGGGGCGGTCCGGGACTCGAGCGTCGCGAGGGGACGGCGCTCGAACACGCCGAAAGTGCGCGTGGGTTTCCTGCGGTCGAAGAAGCTGAACCAGAGCTCCAAACCGGGGCTGCGCCCCGCCTGCTCGGGCGCCTGGACGACGTAGCGGATCCAGTAGCCTGTTTCGCTCGCCACGTCGTTGAGGGTCAGGTAGTAGACCTCGTAGTAGCCGCGGGCGGCGGCGGTCCAGCGGAGGGCGTTGGCCTGGTCGAGGTTCATGCGCGGTTCCAAGGTTAGTTTGCCGGCCGAGGCGGTGGCCGCCCCAGGTTCGGACAGAATGTACCGGCCATGACGAGAGCCACAATCGCTGGGGCCGCCGCGGTGCTCGTCCTCCTCTCCCTCGCTCTCGCCCTCACCTTCGGCCGCCTGCTGTCCAGGCAGAACGGCGAGCCGGACGCCGCGATCTCGCCCGCGATCAGCCAACTGACCGAGGCGGAGGCGTCCGCGGCCCACCAAGGCTTCATCTACGGCCGCATCACAACCCATGACGCCGCCACGTACGAAGGGCGGCTGCGCTGGGGGGGCGACGAGGAGGCATTCTGGGGCGACTACTTCAACGGCTTCAAGAAAGAGAACCCCTGGGCCGCCGACGCGCCTCCCGAGCGGCTGAAGCAGAGCCGCCCGATCAAGATCTTCGGCGTCGAGATCGCCCAGCGGGAGCGTCCGATTCCTCTCGGTCGGCCATTCATGGCCCGCTTCGGCGACATTAAGCGCATCGTGCCGAGCGGCCGCGACATCCTGGTGACGCTCAAGAGCGGGACCGAGTTCATCCTCGACCGCTTCGCAGCCGACGACCTGGCGGACGGCGTGCGGGTGTGGGACGGCAGGCACGGCGTCGTGGACCTCGGCGAAGGCCGGATCCGCAGCGTTGAGCTCCTGCCCGCCGTCGGGTCGGGCGCCGCCCCCGACCGGCTGCACGGTACGGTGCGCACGCCCCAGGGCGACTTCACCGGCTTCCTCCAGTGGGACCGGGAGAAGAGTGTCGGCTCGGACGAGCTCAAGGGCCGCACCGCGGACGGGGAGCTCAGCCTGCGGTTCGACGCCATCCGCTCCATCGCTCGCGACTCGGACGACAGCTCCCTGGTGACGCTGCTCGACGGCCGCGAGTTCGTGCTCTTCGGCACCCGCGAGGTCGGCGAGGGCAATCGCGGCGTCTACGTCGACGACCGACGTTACGGTCGGGTGCTCGTCTCCTGGAAAGCCTTCGAACGCGTCGACTTCACCGCCGGCGGCAGCGGGCCCGCCTACGACGACTTCCCGCCCGGAAGCCAGCTCACAGGCACAGTCACGACCCGCAGCGGCGGCCGCCTCGCAGGTCGGCTCGTCTACGACCTCGACGAGAGTGAAACGACCGAGACGCTCGACGCCCCGGCCGGCGGCGTCGACTACACGATCCCCTTCGGCCTGGTCGCGTCCATCGCGCTCCCGGACCGGGAGGGATGCGGCGCGGACCGGCACGCCACCGCAACGCTCCACAACGGCGAGACCCTGGAGCTCGACTGCGCCGGGGACCTCGCTGAAGGGAACGCCGGCATGCTGATCTTCAGAGACAGCAGCGAGCGCGCCGACTACGTTCCTTGGATCGAGGTCGAACGGGTCGACCTCGACCTGCCGCCGTCCATGTTCCCGCCACTCGGCGAGCCCTAGCCCGGCCTATGCAAGAGTCCCGGACATGACCGCAGCCGCGGTGCCTGACCCCGGCGGGGCGACGCGTTCGCGACGAGGATCGGGCATTCGAGTAAGTGCCCCGCGGCTACCCGGCTCGCTAGCCCGGAATCCGTCCTGGTCCATAGACAGGCCTGTCGCTGCGCCCCAGTGCGTGCAGGCCCGAACGCCGAACCTCCCGAGAGCTCGCCGCACACGGTTCACGGGACGCAATCGTCAAGGAGAGTCAGGAATGGAACGTTACGCGGTAGAATCCCAGGCCGAGAGTTCAAGACGACGGCTTGAAGAAGCCGGCTTCGACCGGGCGCAGGCAGAGGCACTTCTCCACATGATCAGCGACAGTCACGAAGCGCTCGCAACGAAGCAGGACCTCGCGACGGTCGAGGGCGCGCTGAAACACGACATCGCCGAAGTCCGCGCCGACCTGAGGGACCTCGCGACGACGGTCGCGAAGAACACAGCCCGAATCGAGGCCCTCGAGAGGGCGATGGAGGCCTTACGTCAGGAGGTCCGAGACCGCTTCGAGAGCTTCCGTCAGGAGATCGCGGGTCAGATGGACGGGCTGCGGGGCGAGATGAGGGCGATCAAGTGGATGTTCGGCGGCATGCTCGCCATGATGGTGCCGCTGGTCGGCGGCTTCGTCGCTCTTGCTCTACGCTGAGTGCGCGCAACTTCGAGAGTCTCCGGCTCGACCACATCCTGCCCCACCGTTCGGAGCGATCCGGCCCCACGCTGTACGGCAGGAGGTACGGAACCAGTTCGAGAGCATCCGCCGGGATAGCATCGGCCACATGGGCGAGCTGAGACGAGAGCTGAGGACCATCAAGTGGATGCTGGCGGCAGTTTTCGCCACCATGGCCCTGACAACGAGCGGCATCATCGCCCTTGCTCTGAGTTGAGTGGAAGCTCGTCGCGGCCGGTCACGTCACCACGCTCCACCGCGACCACCGATACGTCGTGCGCCGCCTGCATGTTCATCCACAGCGCGGCGCCCGTGCCCAGGTAGCGGCCGAGACGAACGGCGGTTTCGGGGGTGACCGCTCGCGGCCCACGGAAGATCGCGGTGATCCGGTTCGCTGGGACTCTGAGCCCGTCACCTGCGAACGCCACCGCTCGGACAGGAGCCCACCCTCTCTGCCAACGTACATGACACAGCGTGTTGGCAACGCTCGGAAAGTGAGCCCCCCAACGTTTGGAAAGTGAGCCACCTCGGCCGTGTTGAGTGTACGCGAGTCTTCTCTCGTCGGTCCCCTTGAGTCAGTAGCAGTAGCGGCTGCGGTAGCTGTGGGAAACGGGTCTGCCGGTTTTCCAAGGCGGTGCGGGAAACGGTCTGCCGTTTTCCGCGGCGCCGGCAGCTTCCGCAGCCGGCCGCCGGTGCGGTGCTCTCAGCGGCGGCGCCGCGGCGGTCCGGTTGCGGGTTGTGGGATCCGGATTCACGAGGTGCTTCTCCGCAGCCGCGTCCGATAGGAGGAGCCCTTGGTGGCGAGGATGTGGGCGTGGTGGGAGAGGCGGTCGAGCAGAGCCGTGGTCAGCTTCTCGTCGCCGAATACGCGGACCCACTCGGAGAAGGCGAGGTTGGAGGTGACGATGGTGGAGCAGCGCTCGTAGCGGTCGGCGAAGACGTTGAAGAGCAACTCGCCGCCGGCGCGGTCGAAGGGCACGAAGCCGAGCTCGTCGCAGATCAGGAGGTCGACTCTCTGAAGCCTCTGCTGGAGGCGGCCCAGCTCCCGCTGATCACGGGCTTCGAGGAGATCGCGGACGAGGTCGGAGGCCTTGCGGAACCAGACCCGGCGGCGGCGCTTGGCAGCCTCGATGCCCAGCGCGATTGCGAGATGCGTCTTGCCGGTGCCGATGGGTCCGACCAGGACGACATCGTCGCCGCGGTCGATGTAGTCGCAAGATGCCAACTCCCGCAACTTCGGTTTGGAGACGCCCTGCAGGGCCTCGAAGTCGATCTGCTCGAGCGTCTTGTGGTCGGGGAAGCGGGCCGCCCGCAGCCGGCGCTCGACGGTGCGGGCCTCACGATCCCGGATCTCGGCCTCGAGCAGTTGCCAGAGGTAGTCCTCGTAGTCCCATTGTGCGTCCTGGGCCTGACGCGCCCGCTGCTCGTAGTCGCGCAGCACGGAAGGCATCTTGAGCGTCTTGAGGCCCTCCTTGATGACGGCTCTGCGCGCTGCCCGGCTCACGATGCCGCCTCCTGAAGCAGCACGTCGAAATCGGCGGCTCTGGCGCTCTCGATCTGGTGGCGCCGGAGCGTCTCGGGCACCTCCATCCGGGGCGCAGAGCTCCGCTCGACAAGTCCCAGGAGATCGAAACGGCCGGCGGCCAGGGCTTCCTCGAGAGAGGAGGCGACCTCCTCGCTGCCGTGGTCCGTGACCACGCTCAGCAGCTTGGCCCGCACGATCTTGAGCTTCCTTGGCTCAAAGCCGGCCGCCGGCAACTCTCGCAGTGCCTCCTGCTCCTCCTCCCACCGGGCGCGCTCACTGTGTGCCGCGTCGACCGGAGCCAGCACCTCGCCCGCGATCTGCTCCAGAGTGCGCCCTTGGGGCACCGGACTCATGTGCGCCAGGCGGATCCCCTTGCCGCGCGACCCCACACTGCCCTTGTCGTGCCCCTCGCCGGGGCGGGCGAAGCACGGCTCGAACAGGTAGTGGCTCACCAGAGCCTGGAACCGAGCCGTCAACTGACGCTCGCCGCCCACCCGGCGACGCACCGCCGCACTCAGATTGTCGTAGACCAGCCGCAGCGGCACGCCGCCGAAGTGAGCGAACGCCCGGACATGGCCGTCGAGGAACGCCACCTGGTCGCAGCGGTCGTACAGCCACACGAACGAACGGCCCGAGTACGGCAGGTGCAGCAGGAACTTCCACACCCGGTGAGCCACACCGTCCTCCTCCACCGTCACCTCGAAGAAGTCCACCTGGCCGCACTCGCCGGCACGGTACACCAGCGGTATGAACGTCTCCTGCCGCTGGCGCTTCCACTCCCGTACGTAGCTGCGCACCGTCGTGATCCCGACCTCGTAACCCTCCTCCAGCAACTGGCGATGCAAACGAGTAGCCGTCAGACGCTGCTTCGCCGTCGTCCGGCGAGACCACGTGCTCAGCAACTCCTCCAGACGAGGCGCCACCCGCTCCGTCACCAACCGCCGCCGGGGCCTGCGCTCCACCCGCCCCGGCGCGCTCTGATCCATGTACTTGCGCACCGTGTTGCGGCTCACACCGTGCTCCCGGGCCACCGAGCGCTGGCTCCGACCCTCCACCAGCACCTGGTGCCGAATAACATGCACTTGATCCATCCTCAGCAAGTCCTTCCTCCGATCGCGTTGGTCTCCTGTACAAGACCAAGCTACCGGCCAAGGGCCGAGGGTGGATCACTTTCCGAGCGTTGGGTGGCTCAGTTTCCGAGCGATGCCTCCAGCAAAGGCACTTCTCCACATGATCAGCGACAGTCACGAAGCACTGGCGACGAAACAGGATGTCGCTACGGCCCAAGGAGCGCTGAAACAGGACATCGCCGCGTTCGAAGGCGCGCTGAAACAGGACATCGCCGACGTGCGAACCGAACTCAAGCAGGACATCGCCGACGTGCGCGCCGACCTGCGCGACCTCGCGACGACCGTGGCGAACAACACAGCCGGAATCGACGCTCTCGAGAGAGCGATGGAGACCCTGCGCCAGGAGGTCCGGGACCGCTTCGAGAGCTTCCGCCAGGAGATCGCGGGCCAGATGGGCGGACTGACGGGGGAGCTGCGGGGCGAGATGAACGGGCTGCGGGGCGAAATGAACGGGCTACGGGCCGAGATGAGGAGCGAGCTGAGGGCGCTCAAGTGGATGTTCGGCACCGTGCTCGCAATGATGGTGCCGATGGTCGGCAGCATTATCGCGCTTGCTCTGCGCTGAGCCTAACTCCGGCACTTGAGGCGCTACGGACTCCCCCGAACCCGAAGCCAGGAGGGCGGTCACCGGTGATAGTCTCCCCGTAGCGTGTGCGGCCCGCCCCGACCCACACGGCTGTTCACGCTGCACGGTGACCCGGTGCAGCAAAGCGAAGGCTTGAAGGAGCAGCCCGATGGAGGTCAGGCGAAGGCGAGCGATCGAGATGATGGGCGCTGGTCAGAAAGTGCCGCAACCAAGCGGGATCTTGCTTTCGTGGAGAGTTCGCTCACGCGTGAGATGGCGAACCTCCGCAACGAACTCTGCCAGAACATCGCGGAACTCAGGGCCCATGCCATACGGCAGGAGGTACGGGACCAGTGCGAGGGCATCGGCCGGGAGATTGTCGGCGAGATGCGCAAGTTACGCCGAGAGTTCAGGACAATCAAGTGGATGGCGGCGACAACGCTCGCCGCCATGGCGCTGACAACAAGCGGCATCATCGCCCTTGCTCTGAGTTGAATGGAAGCACCTCGCGGCTGATCCGCCCAGCCCGATTCACTCCACGGGCCTGACCCTGACGATCGCCGTCCCCACGTTCCTGCCCCGTGACCAGCGGTAGGGCAACGTCCGGCCGTCTCCCGGCAGGCCGAGGACGGCGTCGTTCACATAGAGAAAGAGCTCCCCGTCCGATTTCGCTTCGTATCTGAGGGGTCCCGAGCCGATCGCAAACGCTTCTCCGCTGGGGCCCACCCGGCCCATCAGCTTCAGCCACGGTTCGGTGACGTGACGGCGGTAGGGCACGAACGGCACGAGTTTCCAGGCAAAGAAGCCGTCGGCGTCCGCAGGGTACTCGTCGTCATGCCACTTCGTCGAAGCCACCTCGAAGCGATAGTGCGTTCCGCTCTTCAACTCGAATCCGGTGGCATGGCACGGATTGTCGATCGAGAAGGAGAACGACTCCTCTCCGGTCAGCACCGCCGCTGCTTCGGTGGGCCGGCACAACGACTCGCAACACGATTGGACGAAGAACGACGCGCGACTCAGCCCGGCCCCGACGAGGCCCAAAGCCCCCGCGGCCAGGACCGCTACGACAAGGCCTCTCCTCACGTATTCCACCCAGGGCCGATCCCTCAGGAACGTCCTGAAACGCCCGGTCAGGCTCGAATGCGGCCGGAGGTCGGGCACGCTGCGGTACTTCAGCCCGGCCCAAGCCAGCCCCGCCCGCGCCAACGTGGCCCGAGGAGCGGCCTTCTTGAGCCAGAAGAGCGAACCGAGCCCGGCGGCCACAAGCCATACACGCCAGTCCCGCAAGAAGACCTCGGGCCGCCACCACGACGTGCGGTAGAAGACCACCAAGCCGACAACCGTCGCCCACTGCAGCGCGAAGTAGAGCCAGCGTCGCCAGAAGACCGTATCCAGAGCCGCCTCCATCGCCCCCTCGCCAAAGTCGAGAACCGCATCAGCCTCCTTCAGTTCGGAGCGGGTCGAGACCACTTCGCAACTTCGCGGCAGCGCTGTCGGTGCATAGGGCGTGACTTTCTGCTCGATGCGCTCGCGAACGCCGTGATGAGCCTTGGGTTTGGAGATTCCATACTTGCTACCGAGAGCCCCGATGTCGCGCGGCTTATAGCGGTAGAAGGCGCCCAACCCGGAGCGATTGTCATGCTGCTTGCCGTGCCAGTCGCTGCGTTTCCGAACTTCTTCACGAGCGCGCGGGCGAAATCGAAGGCCGTCCGGGTTCTCGTCACCGACTTCGACCCGGGAGATCATCCAGTCCAGAGGCACCATCGCAAGCGCCTCTTCCGGGTAGCCGCCGCCCACGTCGCTGTGTACGCCGGCAAACCACACCTGCTCGATTCTAGGCGCCTTCTCCTTCTCCTCGTCGAAGAGCACCGGATGAAACGACAGCCGCTCCTCGTCTATCGCCAGTGCGTGGCAGGCGCGCACGACCTTGCATGACAACTTCTTATCGACGAATCTGAGTGGGTAAACAAGACAGTCCCAGATCAACGACATCTCGTCGATCGGGAAGCCGTACGCCTCGACCGTGTCCCAAACGCCGATGAACTCGATGTCCGGTCGAGTCGCACACTCGGGAGCGCTTCCGGCGAGAGCGCGGCGAAACGGCCGCGTCAGGAGTCCCCTGCCGCGCTTGGAGCGGTAGGCCTCGAACTGCTTCCGGGCGGCCTTGTGCAACTCCTTCTCGTCGGCAACCGCCTTGCAAAGGCCCCTCTTCGCGATCAACCCCGCCAGCATGCGGACCGTGAACGCGCCACGGCTGAAGCCGAACAGGTAGATCTTGTCTCCTTCCTCGTACGTCCGGCAAAGGGCCTTGTAGAGCTCGATGACGTTGTACTTGATGCCCCAACCGAACGCGCTGCCCAGTATCTTCAGCGGAAGGAAGGCCTGCGAGCCAACGCCGTCGTCGTAGAAGGCAATCTGGTCGGCGTTGGCACCAGCGCCATCATCGCAGGAAGCGGTCCGGTCGTCCTTGCTTTGGCTCTGGTGCAGGTCCAGGGCCCGGTAGAGCCGCCAGACGTTCGTCTTGTGCTGCTTGGCGGCGCTCTGCCCGGTGCCGTCCGACAGGAGGATGATCTTCTTCATCGGCTGTCTCTCCCGAATCGCTTCGGTGACCAGAACGGCCATACAGACCGGCCACCGCTGGCAAGGCCCCGTCCTCTACTCGCCACCACTACGACGTCTGCCGAACTCGCAGAGTGCAATAGGCCCGGTCGTTTCCGACTTCGAAGTCCTTCGACTTGTCCCCTTCGAGGCCGTAGTCGTCCCATTCGAAGCCCGAGTGATTGTGGCTGAACAGCACATCGTCCTTGTTGCCCTCGAGAATCTCGCGGACGACGCCCGTTACGGCTCTCATGAGCAAGGCGACGCCCGCTTCCGCGGCCACCGTCATCCCTTCCGCGGCACCCTTGACCGCATCGTGCCCGAGAATCCCCTCCAACGCCTCCCCCGCACGACGCGCGCCTGCATCGGACTCCACGATGCTCAAGTGAAGGGCCAGAAACCCCTGCGGGTCCAGATTCGGGTAGAGCACGATGCCGCTCCCACTGAGTGAGGGAGGCTGATCCGGTCGCACCCAATGGAACACGTTCGATACCGAAGCCACGATCCACTTCAACGCACCGAGATTCTCGCGATCCGGCACAATCGCCGCCAAGGTTTCGTTCAGCGCCCCAACGCACTCATCGCCTCCGTTCCTCGCCTCAGGATTGAGATCCGCAGCCAGACCAAGAACGTAGATCTCCTTGCTCTTCTCCCAGCCCTTCGCTGTTACGCCGAGGCTCGGTATGGTGATCGCGATCCTCATCGTCTACTCACCCTTCCGGCTTCGAAGTGGCTGGCACGGCAGGAGGCGCCGGGCCGGGCTTCTTCGCTCGGTCAGCCTCCCTGGTGCCGGAGCCCCGGAGATGCGACACCTTGCCGAGGAGGTCGAACCAGAACGGCGCACCGAGGCTGATCGCCCCGATCGTCAAGAGCCAGCCGACGACCATGCTCAGCGTGAAGCAGCAGAGAATATGGAAACCCTCTGGATAGCCGATCGGGAACGTCCCGAGATCGCTTCTGAGCGTCTCGAGCCTCTCGGCCAACGACGGCGTGCCGTCCTCTCCGCCGTTCGCGCTATCTCCATCTGAAGACGCTTGGTCCTGCTTCACGGACTCCTGGATGTACGGCTCGGCGGCCTCCACAACCGCCGCGCGGAGTTCGTCGTCGTACCAGAGCTGTTCCGCCATGCGAATCGAGTCCGCGTTCACCGCCACGGTGACCACACCGGCGATGACTAAGAGAACCCCCTTCACGCGCCGCTTGTACCAACCCGCCACGCGGTCCATCGCCTCGTCGTACCAATCGGCCACGGCATCGCGCATCTCGTCAAGCGACTCGTCCTTTCCGCGCGCCAAGGCCAGCAGGACGCCCCGGACAGGCTCCTTCCCCTCCATCTTCTCAAGTGCGGCGCGAACCTGGTCCGAGGTCAGCGCCGCCGCTCCATTCTCATCCTCGCGCCTGCCGACGACATCCAGCAGCGCCGCCGCGAAGATCGAGGGTCGAACATAGGAGGGCTTCTTCCCGTGCTTGGCGAGGTGCTTGATCAGCGGATGCTCATAGAGCTTCTTCGCATAACAGCAGCCCAGCAGATTGTGTATCCCCTTCTCGAGGTTGCTGGAACGAAGGCCGAACACGCTGGCGACGAGTTCCTGAACGGCGCTGCAGATCAGGCTCAGCACGACGTAGAAGAAGATCAGTCCGATCGCGACATCGATTATTGGTCCGTCAAACACCGGCAACCTCCACTACTCTGGCGCTATCCATCACATGTCGGCCGAGAACACGAAGACCGACAGTCATCCGTTGTTCCTTATGACTTTCTTGACTTTGTTCAGTTTGTAGCCGGTGTCGACCGCGATCTGCTTCGCTGTCATTCCCTTCGCATGCCTCGACAAGACCTCTTTCCGGCGCTCTCGTCGGTACTCGATCACCTTGTCGATGCTGTCAACGATGTCGTCGACGTCCCAATCCGGTTTAGGCATCCTCGCTTCGCCTCCTTTGTGTAGTCGGGTGGTCCAACGTGGCCACTAGCACACCCGGAAGCGCCTCGATGGCGCGGTTCAGCCGCCTACTCGGTCCAACCGATAAGACCTCTTGCCCCACCCTCACGGCGTCGGCCTCCAGTCCTCGGCTTTCCCGCGTCGGTATATCGCTTCGACCTCCCCGTGAGTCATTCCGTGCGCGAGAGCGATCTTCTCAAGCATCTGGCCAAACCTGGCGTCAGCCATGCGGATTCGCTTCCCACGGGCCTTGTCCAAGCCGAGGATAGGCGCCGTCGGCAAGGCTCGAACGTTCCGGACGGGGAACTTGGCCAAGGCCTCCGCGAGCGCCTTCTCCTGCGCGTGGACGATCTCCCGGAAGAGCACCAACTCCCCCGGACCACCTGCCTCGGGTTTGCCATGATCGGCGCTGGCGGCCGCAGGCCGCACCGCCGAGTCGGGCGCGCTGTCGGCACTGCTGGCAGTTTCCGCTCGAAACGTAGCGGTCCTGGCCATGTGCAGCCCGGCAAAGACAATCAGGAGCGCCACTACGGCAACGCCCCCGGCAACGAGCCCCTTCACCTGGACGCCTCGTCGTTCCAGGCGATCAAGGAAACACTTCCAAGAAGCCGTCCGCGACCAACCTGTTCACGAGCGCCAGCTTTTCTTCCGCTCCGAGGCAATCGGGAATCTCGTTCACCGTGAACTCTTGCGCGGCCATCAGGAACGCGATTGCCGGTTGCGCACCGATAGCGAGATTCAACTCCTGTCCGAGAAAACACAGGGTGCAACGATCGCCATCGATCTCCACTTCGGCGATGACTCCGGGCCTGCGTCGGACCCGCGACGCGGCGTTCACTCCGTTCCCGCGCAGCCGCGAACCCAAGAGACCGGTCAGCACGGGAGCATTCTCCGCCAACACCGTGTCGCGGAAGTGCTTCCACACCTCAGCGGGAACGAGACGAGACGAGAGGCTCTCGAGCTTCTCCTGAACCAACCTGTCTCTTTCTTCCCTCGGATAGTCCGCGTGGACGAAGCGCAACGGGAGCGACTGTCGCAAGGATGGCTCTTGTAGCGCCACCGCCGCCACGCTTTCGAGAAAGAGATCGGTCCATGTATACGTTGTGACGCCGACCGTGATGTGGAGGGACGTTTCGCTATCCGACCGGGCCGAGTGCATGACGCCCCGGGGAATGTAGACGACACTGCCGGGACGCAGCTCGAACTCCTCCTTCACCTCACCCGGGCTATCCCGCTTCGAGTCGAATGTCTGGCCCCGGAGTGGCAGCTTCACGTTCGTGTCGTAGATGGACCAGTGCTTCCTTCCGGAGACCTGGAGCACGAACACATCGTGAGTATCCCAATGCGGCTTGAATCCCTGGCCGTGCGGCGGCGTGAGATAGATGTTCGCCTGAACCCTAGAACCGAAGATCTCGCCAAGGGACGCGCAGAATTCTCCCAGGCTCTTCACTCTCCGGTGGAGCTGATTGAAGATGATCGTTGCACCTTGGTCGAACTGCTTGGCGACCAGGAGCGGGTCGACTCGGCCCGAGGCAGTCGAATACTCCTCTGCGGAGAGGTCATCGTCGCCGCGCGCCAGGCGTATCCCCCCACGATGCACGTCATGGCTGCCAAGGACGATGTCCAGCTCCCTGAAGCCGATCAGGCGGGCAAAGTAGTCCTCCGTGTTGCGTCGAACGAGGCAGAGACGCTGTTCCAAGAACTCGCATCTGAACTCCGAGGGGGTGACCGGTTCAAGAAGCCAGGCGAGCGCGGAATCAACAGGCAAGGTGGCGCGATGCCCCTCGCTATCCATTGCCGAGGCCTGCAACTAGGGGCAAGGATCGCCGCCCTGGCCAACTCGGTCACCCAAGCGATCGGTCGGATCCGTATCGTAGGGGTCACGGTCGGTGTCGTCAGCGTCACAGTCGCTGCCCGAGCTGCACGCGCCAGCCGACAGGGCGGCAAGTGCGAACGTACCGGCCGTACCGACGGCCCTCGCGAGGAAGGATCGGCGATCGCTCCTGACCGTACTGATGACGCCCCCCGCTGGTCGTTCGGAGCGGCGGTCTCGATTCGAGGCTTCGGTCATGGTGTTTCTTTCAGGCGCGCTTCCGGGTTCGTGGTGGGATGCCGGCGTCTCTCCGGATGCGAGACACAGACTTGTACAGCCTTGTACTGACGTGTATGGCCGGATTCTCGGCATCGAAAGTCGGACATCCACACTCCATTGGGCTGAAGTCACCGCACACCATAATCCTCCCCTAGCCCCGTTACGGAGGATCGTCCGGGCCCTCGGATCGAGGGGCCTCTGGTCCCCAAGAGGCAGAGGGACACACACCCAACCAATGCCCCTGGAAGGAGACGACGACTGCTGATGCCTCTTCACAAGGACCTCGATTCCCTTGGTGCAGTTTCAGTCGGGCAAGCTCTGGAAACGTCGCTGGCCGAGAACACCCGGAGGGCGTATCGGGGCGGATGGCGGCGGTTTGTCGGGTTCTGCAGCGAGCGTGGCGTCGACCCCATGGTGGCGACGCCTGCCACCGTTTCGGAATTCCTGGTTGCGATGGCGGCGACGCCGGGATCGTCCAATGGCGGCAGAAGGGCCGAGCGTCCGCTTGCGTTGGGCACGATCAGGATCTGCCTGGCCGCGATCAATCGGTACTACGGGGACCGGAACCTCGAATCGCCCGCTAGGGACCTGACGGTCAGGAGCGTCCTGCGGGGGCTCGGGCGGTTGACGGACGCACGGCCCAGGCAGGTCAAGGCGCTCCGGGAGCAGGAGATCGCGGCGATTCTCTCGGTCTGTGACCGGCTCGCGGCTAGGAGAAAGAACCGGACGATCGCCGCAAGGGACGCGGCGATCATTGCGGTGGGCTTCGCGGGAGCGCTACGGCGATCGGAGATCTGTCAACTGCGGATGGAGGATGTCGAGTTCGTGAGCGGCGCCGGCGAAGCGGCGGGGATGTTCCTGCACATCCGTCGGTCGAAGACGGACCAGCTCGGCAAGGGTCAGAGCATCGCGATACCGGAGGGAGCGTTCATCCGTCCGGTCGAGCGGCTGCGGCGTTGGCTGGCCGTGTCCGGAATCACCACGGGACCTGCTTTCCAGACGATGTGGCGTGGTGGACGGCCGCGCGGCAGGGCCCTGCATCCGACCGACATCCCGCGGCTTGTGAAGCGCTACGTACGGGCGATCGGCCTGGATCCCGCCGACTACTCGGGCCACTCCCTGCGAGCAGGTTTCGTGACCAGCGCGGCCGTCCACTCGGCACGGCTGGACAAGATCATGGAGGTCACGAGGCACACGAACGCGGAGATGGTGCTCCGATACATCCGCCAGGCGGACGCGTTCCGGGATCACGCCGGAGCGGCGTTTCTGTGAGCGGTCGCGGATTCTTCACGCGGCGCCCGTTTTCCGGTGCCCGTATGTGACAGGAGCGTGACCGACCATGCTTGACAACGGGGCTTATCGAGTGTTGTCGGCGTGCGCAGGAGATGGCACGAGGCCCCGGCAGGGGACATCGGGCGAAGCTCAAACCCCAGAGGCGGCCCGAAGGTCAGCGGCACCCGGCCGGGCGCGACGCCAGGGGCCGGCGGGGCGGCGATCGCATGCAGGTAAACAAACGCCGGTTGGCTGATGTTCCGGCGGTTTCGGGACGCCGGTGTCCCCAGTCAGAAGATGAGTTCGATCGCTTCGCCGTCGACCATGCCGGCGGTGCCCCGGTTGCTCCACCACCGCGGCTCGACGAGTTCGCTCTCCCAGGCATCGAGGGCGCGCCTGAGCTCTTCGAGCACCGCCTGCTCGTCGTCGGCGACGGGGATCCGCTCGCCGAGGTCGTTCTCCAGGTCGTGCAGCCGGTTCAACTGGCCGAGCGGCGACCCGTGGGGCGCTTCCCAGTCCGGGAACAGGGCGCCAAGCAGCGGGAGCGAAGCGACCTGTTCCTCCGAGGCGCGGTTGACCTGCCAGAGCTTCCAGTCGCCGCGGCGGACGGCGCGGTTCGGACCGGCCCGCCAGAACAGGAACTCGTGGGGAACGCCGTCGACCTCGCCGCGAAGGTAAGGAAGGAGATCGACGCCGTCGAGCGGCTTCTCGGGCAGCGAAGCGCCGGCCGCCGCCGCCAGCGTGGGCAGCAGATCGAGCGACGACACCGCCGGCCGGTAGACTTGGCCCGGTTCCACCTTTCCCGGCCAGTTCAGCAGGAAGGGCACCCGGATGCCGCCTTCGAAGAACCAGCGCTTGCCGCCGCTGAGCGGACCGTTGGTGCATCCGCCCTGGAGGTAGAAGGCGCAACCGTTGTCGGAGAGGAAGACGATCAGGGTGTCGTCCTCGACGCCGTGCTCCCGCAGCCGGGCCCTGACCTCGCCGACGCTGTCGTCGACCGCCGAGACCATGGCGGCGAAGATGCGGACCCTCGGATCCTCGATGTGCCGGTAGCGGTCGAGGTACTTCGCGGTCGCCTGCAGCGGGGTATGCGGTGCGTAGTGGGCGAGGTAGAGGAAGAAGGGCCGGTCGTGGTGCCGGTCGATGAAGTCGAGTGCCTCGCGGGTCAAGACCTCGGTCAGATACTCGGTCTCTTCAACGACTTCCCGGCCGCGAAAGATCGGACGACCGCGCACCTCGGGCAGCGGCAGCGGACTCCAGTTCTCGACTCCTTCGGTAGACGGTTCGATGTAGATCGAGCCGCTCTGCATGCCGAAGAACTCGTCGAAGCCGCGGTCGAGGGGGTGCTTGCCGTCGCCCCAGCCGAGCTGCCACTTGCCCACGGCGCCGGTCGCGTAGCCGGCGGCCCGCATCACCTCCGCCAGCGTCGTCTCGTCGAGGCTCAATCCGTAGTCCTGGCCCGACGGGTTGAACTCGTAGCCGTGGCGCTGCGGGTAGCGGCCGGTCATCAGGCCGGCCCGGGACGGGCTGCAGACCGCGGCGGTCACGTAGCCGGCCTCGAAGCGCACGCCGGCGGCACCGAGGGCGTCGATGTGGGGAGTCTCGATGATCGTGCTCCCGTAGAGGCCGAGGTCGCCGTAGCCGAGATCGTCGGCGAGGATGAAGACGACGTTGGGCGGCCGCTGCTCGTTGCCGCCGGCGGCGTCGCCGGCCGGGTCCTGGGTACAGCCGAGCGCGGCGCCCAGCACCCCCGCCACGAAGAAAACGCGTCTGATCACTGAAACCTCCTCACGCAACCCGGTACTGCTCCGGATCGATCTGCGACACCGCCTCCAGCACCGCTCTATTGCCCGGCAGCAGCTTGTGACGCCACACCGGCAGGTAGTCCTCCATGCCGGCGAGCAGTTCGTCGATCGTGAAGTGCCCGGCGATCCGGTTGTAGAGCCCGAGCATGCCCATGTTCGCGAGGCCCGGCGCCCCGCCGTCGCGGGCCAACTGGAACACGGGCACGCCGTAGGAGCGGACGCCTTCGAGAGCCGGCGGGTTCCTGACCCGCGAGCTGTCCCAAAGGATCATCCCGCCGGGCTCGACGCCCGGGCCGTACGACAGGTAGCCCGCGTGGTCGAACGCCAGCACCGCGGTGTAGGACTCGATCACCGGGTTGTCGATCGGCTCGTCGCTCGAGACGACGACCGTGCCCTCGACCAGGCCGCCGCGGGTCTCCGGGTTGTAGTCGGAGGTGTAGGCCATGTGCCAGCCCTTGGCGGCGGCCGCGTAGCCGAGCGTCTTGAGGCAGGTCAGCAGCCCGGCGCCGCCGGTGCCGGCGCCGCCGACGCGCTCCACCACCGGGCCACCCGGGTTTCCAACCCCCGTCATCGCACGCGGATCGGCGGGTAGCCCTCAGGCACCGTCGCCTCGCCCATCTCGAAGTACTTCATGATCTTGTCTTCGATGAACTGGTTCGAGCTCTCCGGCGTGAAGGTCACGCCGCCGCCCTTCCAGTTCACGTTGCAGTTGCCGAGGCAGTCGATGACCTTCATCCCCTTGATGCCGGCGAGGTGAATCTCGAAGGCGCGCCGGATCATCCGGCTCGCCTCCCCGTAGCGGACACCCGAGGTCAGAGCGCAACGCCCCGCGTAGACCACGCCGGGAAAGTGCGCCAGCGTCTTGATGATGTCCATGGGGTAGCCCATGACCTCCTCGTCGCGGCCGCCCTGGAAGGTGGTCGTCGGCACGTCCTTGGTGGTGGTCGGGCCCATCTGGCCGCCGGTCATGCCGTAGGCGTTGTTGTTGTAGATGACGACGATGAAGTTCTCGCGCCGGTTGCAGGCGTGCATCAGGCCCGCCAGCCCGATGCCGCAGGAGTCGCCGTCGCCCGAGTACTGGACGACGACGCGGTCGGGGACCATGCGCGAGACGCCGGTGGCGGTGTCGCTGGCGCGGCCGTGCGGCGAGAGCACCGTGTTCACCTCCATCTGCGCCGCGATCGCCGAGCCGCAGCCGACGCCCAGGGCCAGGATCGTCCTCTCGGCCAGATCGAGCTCGGTCACCAGATCGCACAGGATCTGGCTGACCGACCCGTGCCCGCAACCCGGACACCAGGACGACGGCAAGCCGGTGTGGACATCGAGCTGGGGTGAGATCTTGCGCGCCACGACCCCCTCGGGAGGCGTGTAGCGCTTCGTCGACCGTGCGGCTGGTTCAGTCACTTTCCAATCTCCGGGATCACCGAGTTCTTGCGGATGCCAAGCAGGTTGTCGAGCATCCCCTGGGCGCTGCCGCGCCCCCGTTTGGCGGCGAGTTGGTCGAGCATCTGCCTTCTCGCCGGGGGATGGGTGTCGGCGAGGTGGAAGGCGGTGGGATGGATGTCGAAGAAGTCCCGCGGCTCGACCGGCTGCCCGGCTGCCATCTGCCGGATGGCTTCGAGCACGGCCCCGGCCGGGATCGCCAGGGCCGGCTGTCCCAGGAACTGGACAGGGCACCGGCCGGCGACCGCCAGACGCACGTCGGTGAGGACCTGGCCGAAGTTGATCTCGACCATCAGCATCTCCCGGGCGCTGGCGGCGAGGTCGCCGAGCTGCGCCTCCGGGAAGGGGAAAAGGGTGATCGGGCGGAAGAGGCCGACCTTGATCCCTTCCTCGCGCGCCCGCCGCACGGCTTCTCTCGCGATCCGCGCCATGATGCCGTAGGCGACCACGACGAACTCGGCGTCGTCGCACAGGAAGGTGTCCCAGCGGGTCTCCTCCGCGCGCATCCGCTCGAGCTTGTTCTGGATCTCGTAGCAGACCATCGTGTCGAGTTCGGGCGTACGGGCCGCGCCGACCACCCGGCGCTTCTCCCGCAGCGAACGGTCGAGCGCCCAGGTCTTGTCCGGCAGGTCGCGCTCCGGCACCTCGAACGGCTGCAGCGTCTCGATCATGTTCGCCATCTTGCCGTCGATGCAGACCACCGCCGGGATGCTGTAGAGGTCGGCCACGTCGAACGCCTCGGCGGTGAGCTGGACGGTCTCGGTGATCGTCGCCGGCGCGTAGAGCGGCAACTGGTAGTCCCCGTTGCCGAGCCCCCGAAGCATGCGGATGTCCGACTGCGCCGGATAGAGACCGCCCGAGACACCGACGTGGGCCCGGGTGAGCGCCCCCAGCACCATCGGCGTCTCGGCGCCGGCGGCGTTGGTCAGGCCGTCGATCATGAGCGTCAGCCCGGGGCCGACCGAGGCGGTCATCGCCCGCTTGCCGCAGGCGGCGGCGCCAAACACCGCCATGACGCTCGAGATCTCGTCGCCGAGTTGCTGGAAGACGCCGCCGTGTTCGGGCAGGGCCTCCGCGACGTACTCGAGCAGTTCGGTCTGCGGGGTGATCGGATAGCCGGCGAAGTAGTCGAGACCCGCGACCATGGCGCCGATCCCCATCGCGTGAGCGCCCATCGTCGGCTTGCCGATCGGCGCTTTGAAGGGCTTGTCGCTCATGGCGACTCCTCGTGGGGAACCGGCTGCTCGAACCGGAAGACGTCGATCGCCTGGTCGGGACAGACCATCGCGCACAGATTGCAGCCGATGCAGTACTTCATCGCGTCCGCCTCCACCACGACCGGCCTCCAGCCCATCATGTTGGCGCCCCGCCCCGGCTCGATGATGCGCACCGGGCAGGCCGGGATGCACAGATCGCAGCCCTTGCAGAGCTGCTCGAAGATCTCGATGTAGCCGCGCTGGACGTTCGGCCGCGGCACCTCCCTGGCCTCGATGACGTGGCCCGAGGCGCCGTCGTTGCTCAAGGCCCGCTCCTCCGGAATGGCGTCAGCAGACACGATGGTGCGGCTCCTCCCCGCGCAGCACGCGGTCGACGTTGGCGATGCTCTCCCTGATCCCGTCTATCACGCACTCGTTCGTGCTGCCGCCGCTGTGGGGAGAAAGAAAGGCATTGGGGGCCGAAAGCAGGGGATTGTCCGAACGGATCGGCTCCACGCTGAAGACGTCGATGGCCGCTCCGGCGATCCGCCCACAGGAGAGCGCCGCGCCGAGATCCTTCTCGTTGACGATGCCGCCGCGCGCCGTGTTGATGAGAAACGCCGACGGCTTCATCAGCCCGAGTTCCCGGGCGCCGATCAGATCCCGCGTGGAATCGGTCAGCGGCACATGCAGGCTGACCACGTCGGCCTCTCCGAGCAGCCGCTCGAAGGGCACCCGCTCGACACCGAGGTGGCGCCCGTCCGGGCTCGGCGCCAGCCCGCGCTCGCGCTCACGTACCGGGGTGGAGGCGGAGAGAAGCTCCATCTCGAGCGCCCGGGCCCGCTTCGCGACTTCGTGCGCGATCGCCCCGTAGCCGACCAGCCCGAGCCTCTTGCCTCGGACCTCGTGGCTTCCCTTGACGAACAGAGCCGGGTACGGGTTCTCCAGCCGTCGCAGGGCCGCCGTCGCCTCCGCCATCCGGCGCAACAGGAAGATGCACGCCATGATCACGTACTCGGCCACCGACACGGCGTTGGCCTGAGGCACGTTGCAGACCGGGACCCCGAGTTCGCGGGCCGCTTCCACGTCGATGTTGTCGAAGCCGACTCCAACCTGCTGCACGAGCTCCACGCCGTTCAGGACTTCCAGCTCGGCTCGCCCCACCAGGTACGGATGGGTGGTCAGGAGAGCGCGGGCGCCTTCTGTGAGTTCGGCGGTCAGGTCGTCGTTGCGATGGACGAAGCAGGCCTCCCAGTGCTCCGGAAACCGGGCGATCTGATCGCGCGGACCCGGCGGCACGAGACAAATCACCTTGTTCGCCCTGTTTCCGGTCACTTCTCGTTCGTTCCTTTCTGCTTCGCAGCGCGTCAACTCGCTCCGATCCCAGTGAGGCGGGCACCCTGCCCGCATCCAGCGCAAATCGCCAGCTCGGTTGGCGTACACTCAGCATCCTACCTCCCAACTACGTTCGAGAAAGTCTGCCATGAGATGGACACGCCTTCCAGCGCTAGCGCTTGTCGTTCCGATGCTGCTGACCGGCTGCCGGGAAGCCGACGACGGCGCCGGCTCGGGCGACGGCTCGGATGCGCCGGACGCGGCGAGTGCGCCGCAGCCCAATCCCCTGCGCAACGCCTACTTCGGCGACCTGCACGTCCACACGCGCTTCTCGATGGACGCCTACATCTTCGACGTGAGGGCCACGCCGGACGACGCCTACCGCTTCGCCCGCGGCGAGCCGCTCGTTCACCCCGCCGGCCACACGATGCAGCTCCGGCGACCTCTCGACTTCCAGGCGGTCACCGACCACGGCATCCTGCTCGGCGTCCTGCCGGCAATGGACGACCCGGAGGACCCGCTGTACGACGTGCCGCTCGCCAAGGAGCTGCGGGAACTGGGCCCCGCCGAGGGCTTCCAGCGCGGGTTGCGGGCCTACCGCAGCGGCGAGTTCCTCGAGATCGACGGCAGCGAGGCGAACCGTTCCGCCTGGCAGCGCATCGTCGAGTCCGCGGAACAGAACAACGACCCCGGCGCCTTCACCACCTTCATCGGCTACGAGTACACGACCACCGCCGCCGACCAGGGCAACCTCCACCGCAACGTGATCTTCCGCGGCAGCGAGGCGCCGGAAGTTCCGTTCACCGCAATGGACTCGGACAATCCGGAGGACCTGTGGGCCTGGCTCGACACGCTCCGCGCCGGCGGCACGGAAGCGCTCGCCATCCCCCACAACTCGAACGGCAGCAACGGCAACATGTTCAGCCTCATGACGTTCGGCGGCGATCCGCTCGACGCCGAGTACGTCGAGACCCGGATGCGCAACGAGCCGCTGGTCGAGGTGACCCAGGTCAAGGGCACGTCCGAGGTCCATCCGCTGCTGTCGCCGAACGACGAGTGGGCCGACTTCGAGATCATGCCCCACCGCATCGCCACCACGCTCTACAGCGAGCCCAAGGGGAGCTACGTGCGCACCGCCTACCTCGACGGGTTGCTGCTCGAGGAGACCCAGGGATTCAATCCCTTCCGTTTCGGCCTCGCCGGCGCCACCGACACCCACAACGCCGGCGGCACGCCGGACGAGGACGACTTTCACAGCAAGGTCGGCAACCGGGACGGCACGCCGCAGCTTCGCGGCTCCGTGCCGCTCGACGAACCGAACGAGGACGGTTCCCCGGCCTACGCCCAGACCTACTTCCACAACTGGGGCGCCTCCGGTCTGACCGGCGCCTGGGCCGAGGAGAACACCCGGGACTCGATCTACGACGCCTTCCGCCGCAAGGAGACCTTCGCGACCACGGGGCCGCGGATTCAGGTCCGGTTCTTCGGCGGCTACAACTTCGACGCGGATCTCGCCGACGATCCCGAGATGATCGCCAAGGCCTACGAGCAGGGCGTGGCGATGGGCGGCGATCTCCTGGCGGACGGCGACCGCGCGCCCAAGCTGCTGCTCTGGGCGGCGGGCGACCCGGAGAGCGCGGGTTTGCAGCGGCTCCAGGTCGTCAAGGGCTGGGTCGACGGCGGCGCGGCGCACGAGACTGTCATCGACGTCGCCTGCTCCGACGGCGGCACCCCGTCGGGCGACCCGCCGCGCTGCCCCGACAACGGCGCCACCGTCGACCTCTCCGACTGCAGCGTCTCGGCCGACCTGGGCGCGGCCGAACTCCGGGCCGTGTTCGAGGATCCGGGGTTCGACCCCGGCCAGCGGGCGGTCTACTACCTGCGGGTGCTCGAGAACCCGACCTGCCGCTGGTCGACCTGGGACGCGATCCGGGCCGGCGTCGAGCCGCGGCCCGACCTGCAGCCGACGATCCAGGAACGCGCCTGGTCGTCGCCGATCTGGTACCGGCCATGAGCGGTTTGCGCTCCCTTGCCGGGTGCCTGATCGCCGCTCTCGCCCTTACGCTGCCGGCCTGTCAGACCGGCGAAGGCAGCGGTCCTGCCCCCGCCTCGAACCTCGTCGCCGACACGCCGACCCACGCCCAGTCCACGGACGGACAGTGGATCTCCTGGCGCGAGCACGTCATCGACGACGTGGCGATCTCTGGCGTCCCGATCCGCGGCGGCGACGGACTCGAGATGGGCGACCTCGACGGCGACGGCCACCTCGACATCGTCTCGGTTCACGAATCGGACACCGAGTACGGCAACATCGGCCAGGGCCACGTCCGGCTCGCCTTCGGCAGCCCCGATCCCGATACCTGGCACCTCGCGACCCTCGCCGAAGGCGACGAGGCCGCGGCCGCCGAGGACGTTGCCATCTCCGATTTCGACGGCGACGGCGATCTCGACGTCGTGGCCGCCTGCGAGCTGGCCCACCTGATCTACTTCGAGAACCCCGGCACCGGCACCGAAGAGGCGGCCGCCGCCCTGCGCAGCGGCGACTGGCCGCGGGTGATTCCGCCGGTGACGAAGGACCGGGGCTCGTATATCCGGGTGTTCACCGGCGACCTCGACGGCGACGGTCGACCCGAGGTCGTCGCCCCGAACAAGGGAGCGCAGAACCCCGACCGCCAAAGCACCGCCAGGAACCCGATCTCCTGGTTCGACACCACGGCCGACCCGCTCTCCGGGGAGTGGATCGAGCACGAGATCGCGCAGGTGATCTGGCCGATCAACTCCCAGACCGTCGATCTCGACGGCGACGGCGACACGGACATCGTGGGCGGATCGACCGGCGAGGGCCGCATCTTCTGGTTCGAGAACCGGAGCGCCGGCGACGTCGACCTCGTGGAGCACCCGATCCTCATCGAGGGCACGACGACCACCGCCGACACTGTCCGGCCGCCGAACGCCCCCCAGACCGGCGCACTCGTCAACGGCTTCAACATGGCCTTCGTCGATCTCTCCGGCGACGGTCGGCTGGACCTTGCAACGGTCGAGTTCGGCGGCGTCCTGGTATGGATCGAGCAGCCGGCCGACCTGGCCGACGCGTGGGTTCTGCGCCGGATCGGCCGGCTGACCCCGGACAGTCTGGTCGGCTTCGCCTTCGCCGACATCGACGGCGACGGCGACCTCGACGCCATGTCGGGCGCCTACAGCCGCAGCGGACGGGCGGAAGACCGCGACGTCGAACCCCACACGCCGCTCGGCCGGCTCGCCTGGTTCGAGAACCCGGGCGACCTCGACGGCGAGTGGACCCGGCACGACATCTCGCGGCGCAAGCGCGGCATGTTCGACAGCTTCGTCGCCCGCGACATGGACGGCGACGGCGACGTCGACATTGTCGGCACGCGCGGCAACAGCGCTCAGTTCGACGGCGTGTACTGGCTTGAGCAGGTGCGCACCGATGAGCCGGTCGCCGCGTTCGACCAGGCGCGCGAGGTGGAAAGCCAGCAGATGCCCCTGCCCTGATGGCCGCTGCGGGGACCCCGCCGACGTCTAAAGCAGGTCCAGAAACTCCTGCCGTGACATCTTCGCTGCCTTCAGGATGGAGTGCAGTGTGCCCCTAGGCAGGTCGCCCGTGTGCATCGGGATGCAGACGGGCGCTGCAAACCCCGCCTTCCGCAGGTATTGGTGCGAGCCCTTCTTGTGAGACTCCTTCCATCCCGCCTTCTTGAGAGCCCGGAGCGCCTTCTTGGGGCTAACCGATGGAAGTTTGGGGCGCGGGGGCATCCGGCAGTACCCACACGGGAATGTTCAGCCACTCCGCTTTGCTGGCAACTGGGCGCTCCATGACTACCGCCGAAGTGCGCGAGGGCATTAAGCCGCGTTCCTCCAACACCGTCCAGAGAGTGTCATGGGCCAAGCAGTCTTCGAAGAACCCTTCGAGTGCTTCCCGGAGCATCTTGCAGGACTCCTTCTTCGTCCGTCCGTGGCTCGCCACATCAAGCGCCGGACATGTCGCTACCCATGTCGAACCTTCGCGATGCGACTCGACGTGGACCGTCAGGGTCCAGTGGCCCTGTCCTGTCACTGCCATTCGTCGTCTCCTCAGATCCCCCGGGGCGGAATAGAAGACTCCCTGAGCCACCATGATCCGGTTGAACATGGGGGGCGTGCACTGCACCGATTCGTAGAGTGGCCCAAGGGCGTGTATCAGCTTACATCCCAGTCTCAAGGTCCGCAACGGCAGCGGTCGGGAAGGGAATTCCCGGCCAGCTTCCGCCGCCCCGCACACATGCGCGGAGCCAAACTCACGGACTGTACACCGAAAACAGCGAGGAATCCCGCTTGCAAGGACATGATCTACACTGAGGACCACCGCTTGAACGAGAGGGCCACCACTGTCACCGAGGGTTCGCTGGACGCCGTGGAGAGCCGACGACCGCACAGACTCGAGAGCACCGTCAGGTCGATAGCCACGGACCTGGCAGTCGACCTGATCGGCTTCGCGTCGGTGGCCGATCTCGAGGAGCGGCTCGATGAACGGCACCGACCTTCCACGCTGAGCGCGGAGTCCCGCACTCTCATCGTGCTCGGCAAGCGCACACTGCGCGGCGTCCTGTGGGCGAAGCACCTGCCGAGCAAGCAGCTTGCCGGCGGCCGCACCCTGCGCGCCCTTGAGCTCGCCGCCGAGCGGATTTCGTTTCGCCTCGAGGAACGGGGCCTTCTCGCCCTGCCCGTGTCACCGGCGTCGCTCGACTTCGACCGCAGGAAACCCGAAGACCTCCTTCCCGCCGGCCAGGGCTCGCCCCTCCTGCGCGAGGGCGCCGTGCTCGCCGGACTCGGCACGCTCGGCCTCAACCGGATGGTGCTGACTCCAGAGTACGGCCCGCGGGTCTTCTTCGCCGGCGTCCTGACCTCCGCCGAGATCGAGCCGGGCAGCGAACTCCCCGAGGAACTCTGCCTCGGGCTCGAGGAATGCGGCCGCTGCGCCGCGATCTGCCCGGCAGACGCGATCCCGAGGCGAGCCCCCCGCGGCGCCCGCCTCACCACGATCCGCGGCCTTGACGAGCGAGCCTGCGCGCAGAGCTGCCAGCCCTTCGGTTTCGAGGCCTTCAGCGAGCATCTCGCTTCGATCTTCGAGGCGCGCGCCGGCGACGAGATGTGGCAGCGGATGCGCGGCCGCAAGTCCGGGGAGATCTGGTCGGAGATGGCGATGATGAAGGAGGCCGCACTCACCGGTTGCAGCGAGTGCGTCCAGGTGTGCCCCGTCGGCCGCGACTACGAGCGCCTGAGCGCGTCCGTGCATCGCCGGCACGACCTGCCCGATCGGCTGCCGCGGCGACATGCGGACGGATTCGTCGAGATCGAGAACCTGGGACCGCAGATTCGCCGCCGCACGACCTGGGACCAGGAGCGCCGGTGAGCCTGAAGGAGCAACTCGCCCGTTTCGCGCTCGAGCGGGGCGCCGATTCGGTCGGCGTCGCCGATGTCTCGGCCTACACCGCCATAACGGAGAGCGGGCAGGTGCCGGACTACCTGTGCGAGGGGATGAAGAACATCGTCGTGGTCAGCAAGCACCTCCTGACCGGCGCGATGGCGCTTCAGGACGTGGCGACCCAGTCGACGAACTCGCACCTTGCACTCGACTCCGCCGAGGAGGTCACCTACGAGATCGCGGAGTGGCTCGAGGAGCGCGGCCACTGCGCCCTGCCGGTCTCGGGCGAATACGCCGACCTCGACCTCAAGTGGACCGGCGCCGGGTTGCTCGATCTCAAGTGGACGGCCGAGTTCGCCGGACTCGGTCACGTCGGGCTCAACCTGAACTTCCTGACCCCGGAGTACGGTTCGCGCGTCTACCTGGGCGCGCTCATCACCGACGCCGAACTCGAACCTGACCGGCCTCTCGACCGCGACCTCTGCCCCGGGCTCCGCTGCGGCCGCTGCGCCGTGGTCTGCCCGCCGAAGGCGATTCCGCTCAAGGCGTCGAACGAGAGCAGCGTCAACGACATCCGCGACCTCGACCAGCGCGGCTGCTCGCAGGCGGCGATGCGCATCAGCATCCGCTCGCTCTACGTCGTGCTGCGCAAGCTCCTGGGCGCCGAGGTCGATCTCGACGTCTCCCAGGTGCTCGACAACCGCTACTGGCGGGACTTCTTCCTCGCCACGAACAGCAAACGCGGCGCCTTCGCCGCCTGCTTCGAGTGCATGTACATCTGCCCGGTGGGTTCGCAGGACATCCGCAAGATCATGCGCATCCCCTACCGGCAGCAGGACCTGCCGCCGGGGAGCGTGCAGCACATCCGTGGCGAGAACGAGCACGAACTCGTCTTCCGCGGCCCGCCCGGTGAACGCGACCCGGAGTACATCCGTGACCGCGACTTCGATCATCTCGTCCACCTCGGCGCCCGATGAGCGTTTCCGCGAGCAGCAACGGCAGCGGCGCCGGCCCGACCCTGAACGCCGAGACAATCGCAGCGCAGGCGAAAGCGCTCGGCATCGACCTGATCGGTTTCTGCTCGTGGCAGGAGCTGGAGGGGCAGGCGCCGGCCTACGACAAGCCGTCGCGGCTCTCGACCTACCTCTCGCGCCTGATCGTGCTCGCCAAGCGCTACCCGACCGGCGTCGCCTGCTCGCCCGACCCGGCGTTTCGCCAGTATGCGAACGGCCGCGTGGCGCGCCATCTGGAGGAGGCCGCGGGCGAACTCGCCTACTGGCTGGAGCAGCGGGACGCGATCGCCTGCGTGCTCTCGGCGACGATCCCGGACCTCAGGCGTCAGCCGATGGCCTACGCCGGTCCGGGCGGCCAGGGTTCCCTGCTCCTGAGGCAGGCGGCGGTCGCCAGCGGCTTGGGCACCCTCGGCCTCAACGAGATGATCCTGACCCCGGAGTACGGTCCGCGGATCTTCCTCGCCGGGGTTCTGACCGATGCCGCCGTCGAGTGCGGGCAGCCGCTCGCGGAGGAGCTCTGCCCCGGGCTCGAGGAATGCGGCCGCTGCGCGGACGTGTGCCCGGTCGCGGCGATTCCGAACTCGGCGGCCCCCGGCGCACCGCTCGCCGACGTGCGAGGCCTCGACGCCGAGGCCTGCGCGCGGGCCTGCCAGCCATTCGGCCCCGACCGCATGGTGGAGCATCTCGAGGACCTGTTCGCCTCGAAGTCCGCTGCCGAAGCAGTCGAGATCGCCAGGAGCCCGGTGACGCAGCAGATCTTCTACAACCTCACCGTCCAGCGGCAGGGCGCCTACACCGGCTGCCAGAGCTGTCAACTCGTGTGTCCGGTCGGCGCCGACTATCCGCGGATCGAGCGGTCAACGGCACGGCAGCAGGACCCGGTGTCTCTCGAGTAGGAAATCTCACGCGACATCGGTCGTGCTCCGGGGACGCCGGCACACCGACAATCGGACTACTGACCCGTGTCCGGCCGGTCGTCCGGGATGAAGCCGTCCCGGTTGGGCATCTCGATCTTCGGCAGGCTCTCCTGGTCGAGTACGGCGTCCTCGTCGACGAGCCCCATCAGGTTGAGCAGGTGGGCAACCACGGAGTAGATCTCGTCGTCGGTGAGTGAGCCCGGCGCTTCATACGGCATGGAGCGGCGGACGTAGTCCCAGAGCGTCGTGGCGTAGGGCCAGTAGCTCTCGACGGTCTTCCGCGGCCGCTCCGAGGTCAGGCTGTCGCGGCCGCCGACGAGCGCCGCGGCGTCCTCGCCCTCGGCGTTCCGACCGTGGCAGGCGGCGCAGAACTGCTGGAAGACGGCCCTGCCCTCGCTGGCGATTCCTCGTCCTTCGGGCAGGCCCTTGCCGTCGGGGAAGACGGTGTAGCCGGCCGCCTGGAGTTCGCCGGCGGTGGCCTCATGCCCGAGGCCGGTCCGCTCGGACTCGTCCGCGGCAGAAGCGGCGCTCGCAGCGACGAGAAAGGCGAGGAGGAACGTCCAGCAAGAGCCGCCAGACCGGCGCTTCACGCCGGATGGGGAGAGGATGCCCGCGTTCCCAGGATCGGAGCGGCAGGCCGTTCTGCCGTGCAAGCCGCTACGCCTCGACATTCGTCACCTCCCCCGACTCCTTGACCTCCCAGGCCTTGATCCGGTTGTTGTGGTAGATCGTCGACCGGCCGCGCGCCTTGAGCAGAGCCGCCAGCGTCGGCTGGACGTAGCCGGTGTCGTCGGTGGCCCGCGACATCAGCACGTGGCGGCCGCCGTCCCAGCGCCAGGGCGACCGGAACCGGGTGAATGCCTTGGCGTGACGCGGGCCGTCGATCTCGGCGTCGCTCCAGGTGCGGCCGCCGTCCGTCGACACCTCGACGCGGCTGATCGCGCCGCGGCCCGACCAGGCGAGGCCGCGGATCTCGTGGAAACCAGGCCCGTTCAGTTTCTGCTCGCCCGAGGGCCGGGTGATCACCGACTTCGCGTCCATGACCAGGGTGAACTGGCGCGCCTTGCCGTCCGGCAGCAGATCCGTGTACTTCGAGGTCTCGTCCCGGGCCATCGAGGGCATGTGCGCGACCTCGAGCCGGCGCAGCCACTTGACGCTGACGCTGCCCTCGCAGCCCGGCGCCAGCAACCGCAGCGGGTATCCCTGCTCGGGCCTCACGGGCTCGCCGTTCTGGCCGTAGGCGATGATCACGTCGTCGAGCGCCCTCTCGAGCGGCACGCTGCGACTCATCAGGCCTGCGTCGGCGCCTTCGGCGACGACCCAGCTTGCCTCGGGCTTGACGCCGGCCTCGGCCAACAGATCCGCCAGCAGCACGCCGGTCCACTCGCTGCAGCTCGCCAGCCCGTGGCTGAGCTGCACGTTCGGAGCGCCCGCCGGAGACCACTCGCGGCCGCTGTTTCCCGAACACTCGACGAAGTGGAACCTGGACACCGAGGGCATCCGCACCAGGTCGTCCATCGAGAAGACGAGCGGCCGGTCGACCAGGCCGTGGATCGTCAACCGGTGGGCGTCCGGGTCGATTCCCGGTACGCCGGTGTGATGGCGCTCGAAGTGCAATCCGGACGGCGTGACGATGCCCTCGGTGTCCGCGAGCGGCGTGTTCGAGGACGACGCCGTCGCGTCGGGGGCGCGGCTCCAGCGCTTGGCGCCGGCAAACGGCGACGGCTGCCCGTACTCGGTGGGCGTCTCGCCGAGATCCCGGATCTCACCTGATGTCTGCGCCCGGGCGGCGCCCAGTGAGCCCGCGGCAGCCATACCGGCAAGCCCCATGAAGGCGCGACGGCTGGGCCGCTGCTGTCGTCTTCTCGTTGGCGTGACGTCTGCGGCTTTCCGCTTGCTCATGTTTCCCTCCTCAGAGCCTGCTTACCGCCTCTTCTGCCAGGTCCAGCGTCCTCACGATGCGCTCACGCATCTCGTCCATGTCGACGCCCGTGGTGCTCTTCTTCCCTTCCATGTAGCGCGCGTACACGCCGTGGACGATCGCCGCCGACTTCCAGCGGTTGAAGCCGACGTAGTAGTCCAGGTGCGAGAGATCCCTGCCGGTGCGCTCGGCGTAGCGCTCGAGCAACTCCTCGCGCGCCGGGAAGCCGGGCGCCGCGGTGGCGCCGCCCCCGCCGCTGGGCATGGTGTTTGTCGCCGGCATCCACTGGTTCATCGCGTAGGCGAGGTCGGCCAACGGATCGCCGAGGGTCGAGATCTCCCAGTCGACGACGGCGGCGATGGTCGAGTCCGGACCCACCAGGCAGTTGTGCAGCCCGTAGTCGCCGTGAACGACGCGCGCCGGACCCTGGTCCGGCAGATGGTCCAGGAAGTACCGCTGCAGTTCGTGGGCCCGCGGGTCGTCGAGCTGGGCCGGTTCCACCGAGGCGGTCCAGGACCGGTACCAGGTCCGGAGTTGCCTTCCGACGTAGCTATCCCGCTTGCCGAGGTCACCCAGGCCCACCTCGTCCGGGTCGACGGCGTGGAGCTCGGCGAGCACGTCGATGAAGGAATGCGCCAGCCTCACGCGCCGCTCCTCGGGCACCCACTCCTCGGTGTGAGCGGAACTGTAGAGCGGCCGACCGTCCACGAGGCCCATGACGTAGAACCAGGCGCCGGTCACGTCCGGGCTCTCGCAGAACGCGAGCGCCGGCGGCACCGGCACCGCCGTCGGCCCGAGCGCCGAGATCAGCGACCACTCCCGGCTCATGTCGTGAGCCTTGGGCAGCAGCACGCCCTGGGGGGGCCGCCGGATCACTGCCTTCCTGCCGTCGGCGTCGTCGAGCCGGTAGGTCAGGTTCGAGTGGCCGCCCTCAAGCCGCGTCCAACGCAGCGGCGGTCGCAGGGCGTCGACGTGTTCGGCGATCCAGGCCTCAACCGCGGGTTGGTCGTAGCCCTCGGGCCCCTTGCTCTCGTCGTGTGAAGACATCCCTCTCGCGGCTACGCCGGTGCTGCAAACGCAAGCGGCAACTGTAACAGTCCGCAACGGCGCTTTGAGCGCGTCGGCGTCCGACCTGGGAACGCGGGCGTCTCGCCCGCATCCGCCGCGAAGCGGCAGCGCTACGGCAGACGGAACGCCACCACCTCCTCCGTCGCCGCGATCGCCACGTACTGCCGCCCGTCCGAGCCCAGGTAGGTCATCGGATTTGCGTTCCCGTGGAGCGGCAACTCGGCCGACCACAACTCGTCGCCGGTGGCGGCGTCAAGCGCCCTGAAGCGGCGGTCGTCCGTGGCGGCGATGAAGGCGAGGCCACCGGCGGTGACGATCGCCGAGGCGCGGCCGGGGCGGCCCGTCTCCCGCTTCGCCGGCGGCAATCCCTCAGTGACCCCGAGCGCGCGCTGCCAGGCGACCTCGCCGGTGTCGGCATCGACCGCGGTCAACTGGCCCCAGGGCGGCTTCTGGCACGGCCAGGACTGATCGCCAATGCGGACCGCGAAGGAGAAGGGCCGGGCCACGCGCAGCACATAGCTGGGCGCGTCAGCCTCAGGGTCCTGCTCCACCCAGGCCATCGTGCCGACGTCCTGGCTGAAGGCGAGCAGAAGCCGGTTGGCCGGGTCGAAGGCGATGCCGCCCCAGTTCGGGCCGCCGGCCAGCCCCGGGAACAGCAGGGTCGCGCCGCTCTCGCCCGCGCCCTTCGGAAGCCACGGCGTGTAGGGACCCTCGTTGTGGAGCGGCCCGGCGCTCTCGACCAGCTCGGCGCAGGCCTCCGCGTGCTCCGCGGTCGTGTCGTCGGCCGTCACCAGGTCTTCCGGTTCGTAGCCGACCCGCCCCAGCGGCGGCGTGCTCGGCATCGGCTGCGTGGGGTGGGTCTGCTCCCCGGGCGCCTCGCTCGCCGGCATCGGCCGCTCCTCGACGCCGAAGACCGGTTCGCCCGTCTCCCGGTTCAGGATGAAGAGGTAGCCGGATTTCGTCGTCACGGCGAGGGCATCGATCGTCTCCCCGCCGCGCTGGACATCGAAGAGAACCGGCGGCGCCGGCGGGTCGTGGTCCCAGATGTCGTGGTGGATGGTCTGGAAGTGCCAGCGGTACGCCCCGGTCCGAATGTCGACCGCGACCACCGCATTGGCGAACAGGTTGGCGCCCGGCCGGTCACCGCCGTAGGCGAACGGAATCGGCGAAGCGAGCGGCAGGAACACGAGTTCCCGCTCGTCGTCGACCGTGAAGTAGAAGGGCCAGGCGTTCGCGCCCAACCGGCCGCGCCAACTGTCGCCCTCCCAGGTGTCGTGGCCGACCTCGCCCGGCTGCGGCACGGAGTTGAACTCCCACAGCCTCTCTCCGCTGACCGCACTGAAGGCGCGCGCGTTGCCGATCCCGCCCGGCGCGCCGCGCGGCGTGTTCGCGCCCACCACCACGATGTCCTCCCACACCAGGGGCACCGAGTTGTAGGGCACGCCGATGTCGACCTCGCCGCCGTCGCCGAAGTCCGCGACCGGCGCGCCGGACGCCGCGTCGAGCGCGATCAACCGCTCGCCGGCGCAGAAGATGACGCGGGGCGCCAGGTCGCCCGCACCGCCCCCCGGCCAGAACGAGACGCCGCGGCGGGACGGCGCTCCGTCCGTCACGGGTTGCCGCCAGATCTCTTCGCCCGTAGCCGGATCGAGCGCAACCACCGCGTCCGCGGTCGGCAGGTACATCACGCCGTCGACCACGATCGGCGTCGCCTGGGAGCGGGCGGGCCGCGACCGCGGCGCCCCACCGTCCCCGTCGGCGGCCGCGGGCGCCGACGCCAGGGAGTAGTTCCAGGCCTGCGCAAGACCGCCGACGTTGGCGGCGTTCAGTTCGTCCAGCGGCGAGTAGCCCGTGCCGGCCGCGTCGCCCCGGTACATGGGCCAGCCGCCGTCGGGCAACGCGCCGTCCGACGCCGCTCCGCAGCCGATCGCCCAGGCCACCACAGCCGCGGCTGCCAGAAGCCCACTGGTTCCCGTCGCCTGCTTCTTTGCGCGCATGAGAAAGGGGCTACACTGTAGCCGAGACCCGCTGCCGGCAGCACGAATCGCTGAGGCGCCGCGGGTCTCGTGGTTTTGGGGGGAGAGAAAGGGATGAGAGGGCGCCTTCTGATCACAGTTCCGCTGGCTCTGCTGGCCGCCGGTTGGCTCGTCGTGACCTTGCCGGCGAACGGGCTGAGCCAAGAGAAGGTCGACTACGTGACTCAGGTCAAGCCGATCCTTGAGGGCTACTGCTACCAGTGCCACGGAGCGGACGACGCGCAGCGAGAAGCGGACCTGCGGCTCGACATCAAGGAGCGCGCTTTCGCCGACCTCGGCGGTTTCCCAAACATCGCGCCCGGCGACCCCGACGACAGCGAGATCTACCTCCGGGTGAGTTCCGAACTCGGGGAGATGCGGATGCCGCCGTACGAGGCCGGCACGCAACTGACGGACGAGCAGATCGAGACGATCCGCCTCTGGATCGAGCAGGGCGCGGAGTGGCCCGAAGAGGAGGATGGCTAGGCGGATGCGGGCGAGACGCCCGCGTTCCCAGGGCCGACGGAAACCAGACGGAGACACACGATGAACCGAACGATCAAAACGCGACTGACCTGGATCGCCGTCTTCCTGCTCGCCGTAGCCGTCACCGGTCAGGCCGCCGCCCAGACCGGTTACGGCGGCAGGGGAAGCGGCATTCCCCGGGTCGAGCTGCCCGACGAGCCGTGGATCATGAACACGCACCTGATCCCCGAGGTGCGGGTCTCCGTCGTCGCCCGTGGTCTCAACCGCCCCTGGTCCCTCGCCTTCCTCCCCAAGGGCGACATGCTGGTGACCGAGCGCGGGGGCGCGCTGCGCCTGCTTCGCGACGGCGTACTCGTGGACGAACCGATCTCCGGCGTGCCCGACGACGTCCTCGCCCGCAGCCTCGCCGGCATGATGGAGGTCGCGGCGCACCCGCACTTCGCCGACAACGGCTACGTCTACCTCACCTACACGCGGCAGATCTCCGGCCGCGAGGGTACCGTCGCCCTGGTGCGCGGCCGACTCGACGGCACGTCGCTCGTCGACGTCGAGGACGTGTTCGTCGCCGAGCCCTGGGGCGGCTCGGTCGCCGCCGCCCGGCTCGCCTTCGTGCCCGGCGAGGACATCATGTTCATGACGATGGGCGGAGCCTTCGGCGCCGACCTCGTCGACGGCACACAGAGCTTCTTCGGCCACGCCAAGCTGGCCCAGGACCCGAACAGCCACGCCGGCAAGACGCTGCGGATGCGGCTGGACGGCAGCGCCCCCGACGACAACCCGTTCGTTGGCAAGGAGGGGCACAAGCCCGAGATCTACTCGATGGGCCACCGCAACCAGATGGGGCTCGCCATCCACCCCGAAACCGGCGTCCCCTGGACCACGGAACACGCCCCGCAGGGCGGCGACGAGCTGAACGCCATCGAATCCGGCAAGAACTACGGCTGGCCCGTCGTCTCCTACGGCCGCCATTACAACGGGGTGCGCATCTCCGAGCGCTTCTGGGAGGAAGGCATGGAGGAGCCGGCCATCTTCTGGCTGCCGTCCATCGCCCCCTCCGGCCTCGCCTTCTACACCGGCGACGCCTTTCCCGAGTGGAAAGGCAACCTGTTCGCCGGGGCGCTCATGACCGGCCGGATGCCCGGCACCGGCCATCTCGAACGGCTCATCTTCACTCCGAACGGCGAGGAACTCGGCCGGGAGTGGCTACTCAAGGACATCGGCAAACGCATCCGCGACGTCCGGCAGGGTCCCGACGACCTGATCTACGTCATCACCGACGAGACCGACGGCGCAATGCTGAAGCTGGAGCCGGTCGAGACGGCGGAAGACGCGGACGGCGAAACGGCAGGCCAGTAGGCCCCACAGACCGAATGTCGGTGCGCCGGTCCTCTGGCAGGCATCAAGGCCGAGTCGCCAAGCGGCGAGGCTCCGAACAATCGGGACAGGCTATGATCCGGCCACGCCCTACCCGGAGGAGCTCTCCTCCCTAGCCTGCAGCGACGCTCAGGGGGTCGCAATGGCCACTGCCGCGCAGATCAAGGCACTCATCAAGAGCCACCTAGGCGAAGATGGCGACCGCTTTCTCGTAGTCGCGATGCAGGTGGCCGCACACGCGGCCCGCCACGGCCACGGTCGAATGGCGGACGACATTCGCGCCCTAGTGGACGACGCGAAGAAGGACCGGCGAAGCGCAGCTTCGCCCGTTCCGCTTGCGCGGCCCCGCGGCGACCTCGTGGGCCTTCTCTCGGCAACCTACCCGGCTACTCGCCTGAGTGACATGGTCCTGCCCCGCAGCATCCGGTCGCGCCTCGACCGAATCCTCAGCGAGAACCGGGGTCGCGAAACGCTGCTTCGACACGGCCTCAGGCCTCGCAGAAAACTGCTTCTCATCGGCCCGCCTGGATCGGGCAAGACGATGACGGCATCCGCGCTGGCTGGAGAGCTGCAGTTACCGCTATACACCATCCTCCTCGATGGGTTGATCACCAAGTTCATGGGCGAAACGGCGGCCAAACTGAGGCTCGTCTTCGATGCTCTGGCCGAGCATCGAGGGGTCTACCTGTTCGACGAGTTCGACGCCATAGGCGGCACCAGGTCGGCCCAAAACGATGTCGGCGAGATCCGCAGAGTGCTGAACTCCTTCCTGCTGTTCCTTGAGCAGGATGAATCACAGAGCCTGATCGTCGCCGCGACGAATCACGCAGAAGCGCTCGACCAAGCGCTCTTCAGGCGCTTCGACGACATCGTCGAGTACACGGCTGCCCCCCGAGAGCTGGTCTGCCAAGTACTCCGGGACCGGCTTGCCCCCTTTGAAGTGAAGGGCATCGACTGGGATGTCGCTGCCGATTCCGCCAACGGCCTCAGCTACGCCGATGTCGTGCAAGCGTGCGAAGCGGCGGCAAAGGAAGCCGTCCTGGCTCAAACGCTACGCGTCACGACAGGGGCGCTGACGGAAGCACTTGAGGAGCGCCGTAGGGGCGCCGGGAAGCTCGCGCAGAGAGACTAGTGCCTGACGAGCCCCGCAGAGGGCTTCCGCACCTTCGTGTGCGGACGCCAGCTTTGACGCAGCCCTACACCTACCCTCGTCCCGTTCGAGGCACGGATCCCTTCAAGTTGCCGCCAAGGGCACGCGCTGAGCACGCTGAGGCTTTACTTGGCGCACTTGGAAGAACTCGAGAGTCCCGAAGGGCTTTGCTCGAACGGCGGAGAGCAGTAGGCATTGCCCAGAGTAAGGGGTCGTGCCTGGAGTTTGAGAGTAATCCCACCTTTGAACTGGCGCTTCGGAGCCTTGATCGCACAAACGTAAAGCCACCAATCGAGCTGGTCGCTGTTCGGGAAAGGGCGGGGGCTATGGTCGCCACCGTCTTCGTCCCGGAGGGCAAGCTCAAGAGCCTCGAGAACGTAATCGCCAAATACCGGGATGAAGACACCAAGAAGGAACGTCCGTGGAACCAAGACTTCGTCGAAAGCATCGCCCGGATTCGGCAAGCCGCGATCGAGTCGTTCTGGACGGACGACGCGAGACTCTTTCCCAACGTACAGAAACCGGCGTGGTGGGCGGTCTGGCTCCGGGTGGGACAGGATCGGGACGAGATTACGGCCACGTTCGAGTCCTATGCGGAGTCAATCGGTATCCGCATCCAGGAACGGCGCATCGTCGTGGTCCGCCGCGGTCGATGACGCCGCTTGCGGCTCTAAGGACGAACCGCCGCGGCTGGTGGTGCTAGCCGCGGGCAATGTCCGCCGAGAGAACTGGCACCTGTACCCCGACCGGAACGATGTGGACCAGATTCACGACCCGGGCCAGGCGTGGAACGCGCTGACCTGGAGGCATCGCTCGGAAACTGAGCCACTCAACGGGCAGAAAGTGATCCACCCTCGGCCCTTGGCCGGTAGCTTGGTCTTGTACAAGAGACCAACGCGATCGGAGGAAGGACTTGCTGAGGATGGATCAAGTGCATGTTATTCGTCACCAGGTGCTGGTGGAGGGTCGGAGCCAGCGCTCGGTGGCCCGCGAGCACGGTGTGAGCCGCAATACGGTGCGCAAGTACATGGATCAGAGCGAGCCGCGGCGGGTGGAGAGCAAGCCGCGGCGGCGGTTGGTGACGGAGCGGGTGGCGCCTCGTCTGGAGGAGTTGCTGAGCAGGTGGTCTCGCCGGACGACGGCGAAGCAGCGTCTGACGGCTACTCGTTTGCATCGCCAGTTGGTGGAGGATGGCTACGAGGTGGGGATCACGACGGTTCGCAGCTACGTTCGGGAGTGGAAGCGTCAGCGCCAGGAGACGTTCATTCCGCTGGTGCACCGTGCCGGCGAGTGCGGCCAGGTGGACTTCTTCGAGGTGACGGTGGAGGAGGACGGCGTGGCTCACCGGGTGTGGAAGTTCCTGCTGCACCTGCCGTACTCAGGCCGTTCGTTCGTGTGGCTGTACGACCGCTGCGACCAGGTGGCGTTCCTCGACGGCCATGTGCGGGCGTTCGTTCACTTCGGCGGCGTGCCGTTGCGTCTGGTCTACGACAATCTGAGTGCGGCGGTGCGTCGCCGGGTGGGCGGCGAGCGTCAGTTGACGGCTCGATTCCAGGCGCTGGTGAGCCACTACCTGTTCGAGCCGTGCTTCGCCCGCCCCGGCGAGGGCCACGACAAGGGCAGCGTGGAGTCGCGCGGCAAGGGAATCCGTCTGGCGCACATGAGTCCGGTGCCTCAAGGGCGCAGTCTGGAGGAGGTCGCACGGGGCGTGCTGGCTTCGGTGGACGCCGCGCACGGTAACCGTGCGCGGTGGCAGGAGGAGCAGGCAGCTCTGCGCGACCTGCCGCCTACCGCGTTCGAGGCGCGGAAGCTCAGGATCGTGCGGGTGTCGAGGCAGGCGACGGTGCAGTTGGGCGGCGCGACCTACTCGGTTCCCTCGCGGTGGAAGAGCCTCCAGGTCCATGCCCTCGTCGGCGCCAAGGAGATCACCTTCACCTGCCGCAGCGAGGAGTACCGCTGCGCCCTGGTGCGGCCGGGACAGCGCCTGGTGCGTTACGCGCACTACTTCGAGGAGTTGTCCCGTAAGCCTCAGGCGGTGCGGCAGGTGGCTCCGGAGCTGCTCGCAGAGCTCGGTCCTGCGTACCGCAAGCTGTGGAGAATGCTGGAGTTGCGGCACGGGGCGCTGGAGACGGCGCGGCTCTTCGCCAAGCTGCTGAGCGTGGTCACAGACCACGGCAGCGAGGAGGTAGCCGCCACACTCGAGGAGGCCCTGACCGCCGGTCGCTTCGACCTTCTGGGACTCGCCCTGCGGAGTCCCGCCTCCAAGATCGAGGTGCCGGAGCCGCTCCGCCGCCACGACATCGAGAGCGCCCGTGCCGCCGACTTCGACGTGCTGCTTCAGGAGGCGGCATCGTGAGCCGGGCGGTGCGCAGAGCCGTCATCGCCGAGGGCCTCAAGACGCTCAAGATGCCCTCCGTGCTGCGCGACTACGAGCAGCGGGCGCGTCAGGCCCAGGACGCACAGTGGGACTACGAGGACTACCTGTGGCAACTGCTAGAGACCGAGATTCGGGACCGTGAGGCCCGCACCGTCGAGCGCCGGCTGCGCGCGGCCCGCTTCCCCGACCACAAGACGCTCGAGCAGATCGACTTCCAGGCCCTACAAGGCGTCTCCAAACCGAAGCTGCGCGAGCTGGCCTCCTGCGACTACATCGACCGCGGCGACGACGTCGTCCTCGTTGGCCCGATCGGCACCGGCAAGACGCATCTCGCGATCGCACTCGGCATCGAGGCCGCGAAGCGCCGCCGCCGGGTCTGGTTCCGCAAGGCCTCCGACCTCGTCCGCGACCTGATCGAAGCCCGCGATCAGCGGGAGTTGGGGCGCCTGCAGCAGTGGCTACAGCGGGTGGATCTACTGATCTGCGACGAGCTCGGCTTCGTGCCATTCGACCGCGCCGGCGGCGAGCTGCTCTTCAACGTCTTCGCCGACCGCTACGAGCGCCGCTCGACCATCGTCACCTCCAACCTTGCCTTCTCCGAGTGGGTCCGCGTATTCGGCGACGAGAAGCTCACCACGGCTCTGCTCGACCGCCTCTCACACCACGCCCACATCCTCGCCACCAAGGGCTCCTCCTATCGGACTCGGCTGCGGAGAAGCCCTTCGTGAATCCGGATCGCACGACGCGCAACCGGACCGCCGCGGCGCCGCCGCTGAGAGCACCGCACCGGCGGCCGGCTGCGGAAGCTGCCGGCGCCGCGGAAAACGGCAGACCGTTTCCCGCACCGCCTTGGAAAACCAGCAGACCGGTTTCCCACAGCTACCGCAGCCGCTACTGCTACTGACTCAAGGGGACCGACGAGAGAAGACTCGCGTAAACTCAACACGGCCGAGGTGGCTCACTTTCCAAACGTTGGGTGGCTCAGTTTTCGAGCGTTGCCAACAGCTGACCGTTGGGGCGACAACCGAGAAGGTCCACTTCGACACCGAGGGCTTCCCTGGTTGGACGCCCCTGGCTCGCCCCGGGGGTTTGGGCCCGAGCAGTACCACATCGGTGAGCTGGGCAAAGGACTGGCCCAACAAGCCGGACCTGGTCCTTGAGGGCGGTAACGGGATCCGCGAGACGGACGGGGCAGAGGCGGACACAGACGATTCACTGCTGCTCCTGACGACGCATTCTCGCCCGACGGAAAGGCTACTGACCACCATGGGCGACACTAGCAGCCCGTGGTGAAAGTCGGTTCTCTGCGCTCGCGTAGGATAGAAGCATGTCTATGGGCAAGAAGAGTAGAAGCAGCGGTCAGGAGCCTCTCTGGGTGTCGGCAGGCGATCTGCCTCGAAGCGCGGGGCACCCGTTCTACGAGCGGTTGAACGGGATTCTGGAATCCAGCGGGTTCGACGAGTTCGCGGAGTCGGAGTGTTCGCGGTTCTATGCGGAGCGCATGGGGCGTCCGAGTCTGGCGCCGGGGCGGTACTTTCGCTTGCTGCTGTTGGGGTACTTCGAGGGTTTGGATTCGGAGCGCGCGATCGCCTGGCGGGCTCAGGATTCTCTGAGCATTCGCCGGTTCCTGGGATTGGGCCTGAGTGAGGCGGCGCCGGATCATTCGACGATTTCGCGCACGCGCCGGCGCATCGACGTGGAGTCTCACGGGCGTGTGTTTTCATGGGTGCTTCGTCGTCTGGCGGAGTCGGGTCTGTTGTCGGGCAAGACGGTGGGCGTGGACGCGACGACGCTGGAGGCGAACGCGGCGTTGCGGAGCATCGTGCGTCGCGACAGCGGCGACGACTACGAGACGTTCGTGCGCGGTCTGGCGGAGGCGTCGGGGGTAGAGACGCCGACGCGGGCCGAGCTGGCCCGTTTCGACCGCAAGCGCAAGAAGAAGCTGTCGAACGAGGAGTGGGAGAATCCGCACGACCCGGATGCGCAGATCACGAAAATGAAGGATGGCCGCACGCACCTTGCCTACAAGGCGGAGCAGGCGGTGGACCTCGAGCACGGGACGATCGTGGGGGTGTCGGTTCAGGGCGGAGCGAAGGGCGACACGGAGTCGTTTCACGAAACGCTGGAGGAGGCCTTCGAGCAGGTGTCGTCCGTGACCGCGGACGAAGCCGCGATCGAGGAGGTCGTTGCCGACAAGGGGTACCACAGCAACGACGTTCTCGCGGACATCGACGAACTGGGCCTTCGCAGCTACATCGCGGAACCGGACCGCGGTCGCCGTCGCTGGAAGGGCAAGAAGGAGCTGCAGGCCATCGTGTACGCGAACCGCCGCCGGATCCGAGGCAATCGCGGCAAGCGGATGCAGCGCCAGCGAGGGGAACGGCTCGAGCGGCCCTTCGCTCACCAGTACGAGACCGGCGGCATGCGCCGCGTGCATCTGCGCGGTCGCTCGAACATCCTCAAGCGAGTGCTCCTTCACGCCAGCGCGTGCAACCTCGGGCTCCTGATGCGCCACCTCGTCGGCTTCGGCACTCCCCGAAGCCTCCAAAGCAGGCGACGGACGCTGCTCGCCCTGCTTTGCCGCTTCCGGCTGTGTCTGAGCGCTCTCGGAACCCGCCTGATGCCGAAACAGCACCTCAATTTGGCCATCTGAACCCAATCGCCATTCCTCCACTTGATCGAGCTACCTCCCAGCGCCGACCCCGTCGCGCACCGCGAACATCCCCGAACCGGGACTTCCGCCACGGGCTGCTAGCGCGGCCACGGCGCAAGCAGCGCGCATGGCCGCCAAGCTCATGGCGCGCTACCCGGACTTCTGGCCCGAAACGGTTCGGGGCCTGCTCGTGCATTCGGCCGAGTGGACACACGAGATGAAGACAGCCACCGTCGGGAAGCCGCCGGGCAACCGTACCCGCCTTCTTCTCCGCCGCTACGGCTACGGTGTGCCTGACCTCGATCGGGCAAGCTGGAGCGCTTCGAACTTGCTGACTCTCGTCATCCAGGATTCGCTGCAACCGTTCGAGAAACAGGATGGCCGAGTGGCTACGAAAGACCTGAGTCTCCACGCGCTCCCGTGGCCACGGGAAGAGCTGTCGAGTCTGGGATCTGAGACTGTGGAGTTGCGGGCAACACTCTCCTACTTCATCGAACCGAACCCGGCCCGCCGTGGCTGGAAGTACCGGCACCGCTATGGGTCACACGGTCTGAGATTCGCGATCAAAGCGGCGACAGAGAAACTCGAGGACTTTCGCGCTCGCATCTCGAAGAACGCGCAGAGCGAAGACCGACCCGGTGAGACTCCCCGCGACCCGGAATGGGCCATCGGCCCCATACATCGGAATCGAGGTTCCATCCATTCGGACTGGTGGGCGGGAACGGCGGCCGACCTAGCAGAACGCGGGTACATGGCGGTCTTCCCGGTCGGCGGCTGGTGGAAGGAACGACCGCAACTCCAGCAGAGGCGGGTCCGCTACTCCCTGATCGTCACCGTCAAGACGCCCGAGACGACGCTCGATATCTATACCCCCGTAGCGAATCAGATCGGAGTAGAGGTTTCGTTGTAGGCCTGCTGCCGGTCCCCAAACGAGGCTCCTGGGCCTACCAATACCGCCCCAGGAACCCCAGGATCAGCCCCGTCGTCTCGTCGCCCTCGGTGCCGATCATGAAGTCGATCGGCGAGTGCGCCCGGCCGGCGATCTCGTGCGCCGACGCCTCGACGCCGGCCTCGCGCAGCCGGTTCGTGAACGGGATCGCCTGCACCGGTCCGGCAGCCCGCCCGTCGGAGATGAACAAGAGGAACGGCGGAATCCCCTTGCCCGCTTCGACGTAGTGCCAGGGCGACGCCCTGCGCCACACCGCCGGGTCCTCGCCGAATGCCTCACGCTGGGATCCCCCGGCGACCTCCATCTGCAGGGGCACGTTGTACATCGCCGTGTCCAGCGAGATGACGCCGCGCAGATCCTCGAGCGAACCGCCGGCTCGCTCCAGCAGGGTTCCGTTCGTGCCCACGAGGGAGACGAGGTGGGCGCCGGCCGAGTGGCCCATCAGGAAGATCCGCTCCGGGTCGCCGCCGTACTTCGCCGCGTGATCGCGTAGCCAGACCGTCGCGGCCGCCAGGTCCATCGCCATCTCCTCGAGCGAAGCCTGAGGCCGGAAGCGGTAGTTCATCGACACGAACAGATACCCCGCCGGCGCCAGCACGGCCGGCTTGAACAGCGCCTGAGCCTTGCTGCCGCGCCTCCAGCCGCCGCCGTGAACGTAGAGGATGACCGGCGCATCGGCCAGGCCCTCGCGGACGTAGACATCGAGCGACAACCGCTCCGGATCGACCCCCTCGACCGCGGCGTACGGAACCTCCGTGATCCGCACCACGCCCGCTTCCGAGCGCGCCTCTGCAGCGAGCGCGAAGAGTTCCTCCCGGTCCTGGGCGATGGTGGCGTTGCCCGAGCCCAGCATGACGGCAACGGACGCCAGCGTCACGCTGGAGAAACGGACCCACAACTGCCAATTCCGCTGCCGATTCGGCATCAGCACCTCCGAAAGCGCAGCAAGCCCCCTCACGGCGTGTACCAGATCGGCGAGCTCCAGGCCCGTTCCTGGTGGGTCGCCGGCAGGTCGGGGTTCGGCTCGATGCCGAGTCCCAGCGCGTCCCAGGTCGACCAACGGCAGGTCGGGTTCTCGAGCACGCGGACGTAGTAGAACGAGCGGGCGCCCGGGTCAAAGTTCGGGTCGGCCCAGGTGGTCCGAAGTTCGACGGCGCCTTTGTCCCGGCTGATCGAGCAGTCGTCCAAGTTGACCTGGGCGCCGTTGTCGCCGCAGCGATGGGTTTCGAGATCGGGTTCGAGGCCGTCGGAGCAGACCACGTCGTAGACCTGCTCCTTCGCTTCGCCGTCCTCCAGCCAACCCTTGATGACCTGGGCCCGCTGCAGCCAGGCGTTCTCCGGGTCGCGGAGCGCCCAGACGAGGAAGCTGGGCGCTCCGCCGCTGCCGCCTTCGAGGTCTCCGCCCATCGGCACGCCGTGCTCGTACGCCGCGGCGACCGGGTCCGTGGCCTCGCCTACGGCCTCATCGAGCCCGAAGCCGCCGAAGAAGCGCACCCGGATGCGCGTGCCCGAGGTGGCGAACGACTCGCGGCGCTTCAGCGCGTCGAAGATCGCGGCGCGGGTGTTCTCGCCGGCCCACACCCCGGCCAGGCCGCCGCTGCCGTGAGTCGCCTGGCGCGGCGTCCAGAAATTCTCCCAGCCGCCCTCCTCCTCGCTGTAGGCGGAACCGCGCGATCGGGGCGTGTTCGTCCTCCCCGAGAAGCGTTTGTCCTCCTCGAAGGAGCCGGCGCTGACGTGAGTGTCGCTCGATCCGATCGCGCCGAGGGCGTAGGGGTTCACGCCCAGGCGCTCCTCCATCTCGAGGCCGGTCAGCAGCGCGTCCCGCCAGTAGCCGCCCTTGAAGATCGAGATCGGGTCCGTGTTGTTAACCCTGTCCAGGAAGTACTGGACGATCTGGAAGTCGGCCCACTCGTCATTCGGCGACAGCGACGGATGGACCTCCGACGTGCCCTTCTGCTGGCTGATCTCGGCCACCGGCTCGTTCCGTATCCGCTTGGCCGCAAACTCCGCGTCGATCTCCGCGCCCTTCCACGTCTCCCGGTCGGAAAAGGCCAGACCATCGCTCTGGTTCATGTTGTGCGGCATCGCCAGGGCCTCGATCCCCTCCTCGCGCAGCCCGTCGAGCCAGGTCCAGAGGTCCTCGGGATCGCCGTCGAGGGAACTGAAGGGCAGCTCCGGCGCCTCACTGCCTCGGAAGATCACGTTCCGGTGCAAGTGACGGCTACTCACCCCCATCGTGTACTCGTAGCCGATCAGGGCAGTGAACCGGCCCGGGTCGTTGTGCCGTTCGGCGGCCTCGATGATCCGCTGCCAGGCGCTTCCCCGTACCTCCGGGCCGTTGATCGGGTCGCCCGCGCGCGCCAGTTCCCGCACCCGGGCCAGCGCTCCCAACCGCGCCCGGTTGTCGCGGCCAAGCCCGCCGAACAGATCCTCCGTCAACGGATGCCCGTAGGTCGCGCTCGAGGGATCGATCAGCGCCGCCAGGGCGCCCAGGTACTCCGCATGGTCGGTCACCGCGAGGAAGTCGAGCGGCGCACCGGAAAGCCGGAGCGACTCGCCCGAAGGATGCGGAATCGCCTCCCCCTTGGCGTACCGGTAGGCGTCGTCGGGCGTCGTGCGCACCGTGCCCATGAAGGCGTCGTGCGAGTACATCGTGTGGATGTGCAGGTCGCCGAACAGGGCGACCCGGTCGGCGGCGGATGCGGGCGGGACGCCCGCGTTCCCAGGGCGTGGAGCGCCGGCGCCGTCCTGGGCCGAGGGAGCGGCGCACGAAAGGGCGGCTACGGCGAACGCCAGTAGAGCGGACCGAGCGGGGTTGGGCTGCGACATTGGCGGCCCTCCAGGTTGTGAAGGTGGGCTTCTACGATACCGGATGGCAACGCTGGGCGCCCCTCGCTACTCCGTCTTCTTGATCACCACGAAGCTGATGTCGTCCTCAGCCGGCGCGAAGGCGAGCAGGTCCTCCTTGAGGTGCTCGCAGATCTCCATCGCGCTCTGATTGCGGACCGTCTCCAGAACGCCCTCCGCCCGCTCAGCCAGATAGCGGTCGCCGCCGTGCTCGGCGAAGCCGTCGGTGTAGAGCAGGAGCAGGTCCCCGGCCTCGAGCAGGTCGACCTCGCTCACCTCGTACGGGCGCTTGTAGCCGAGGGGACCAGGGTCGACCAGCTCGTCCATGTAGGCGTTCGACGCGAACATTCCCACCGGCGGGAACCGGACCAGTTGGTCCTCGCGGAGGTGCTCGATGCGGCCCGGGCGACCGGCGAAGAGCATGGGCGCAGGGTGGCCGGCCGAGAAGAAGCGGAACTTGCCCTGCTCCGAGACCTCGCCGTAGACCATGGTCAGGTACTTGTTCAACGTGGTCGACCTGTAGAAGCGCTGATTGATGTGCTCGAAGAGCCGGGTCGTGATCTCGCCGAAGAGGTCGAGTTCGTAGTACGCCCCGAGCAGGAACGCTTGATGGAGCATGGCCGCCACCAAGGCATCCGTCGCCTTGTGGCCCGACACGTCGGCCACCAGGACGCCGGCGCGCTGCTGGGACTGGCGAAGGCCAGCCACGACCCGCGCGTTGCCGGCCGCCTCCGCCTCTCGGATGCGGCGGTCCAGGTCGTACCGCTGCTTGAAGTCGAGGTAGATCACGTGGTCGCCGCCGATCGCCTGGCGCAGCGGCACGGAGACGCCGTTGATGTCGACACCGCGCAGGTTCGGAAGATCCCCGGACGACGGCTTAGTCGCCAGGCCGATCTCCTCCAGGTTGGCGAGCTCCGCCCGCAACTCAGCCTTCCATGCATCGGACGGTCTTCTACTCACGACAACCCCTTCTCCGCAAGCGTAGCGCTCGGCGAGGGACAAATGGCGGAGGGGGTGGGATTCGAACCCACGGTGGGCGTTGACCCACGCCGATTCTGGAACACGACAAGACCGGGCACCGGTCGCCATACGCTGATACTGGCGGAGGGGGTGGGATTCGAACCCACGGTGGACTCTCATCCACGCCGGTTTTCAAGACCGGTGCTTTCGACCACTCAGCCACCCCTCCGAGGCGGCACGATTCCGAAACTAGGCTGCCGCAATCTCCTCGACCCCGCCGACGTACGGCTGAAGCGCCGCTGGAATGCGTACCGAACCCGACGCCGTCTGGTAGTTCTCCAGCACCGCAATCAGGGTCCGCCCGACTGCAAGTCCCGAACCGTTCAGCGTATGAACGTACCGCAGGGAGCCGCCTTCCCGCGGACGGAAGCGGGTACGGACGCGCCGCGCCTGGAAGGCCTCGGCGTTGCTGCAGGAGGAGATCTCCCGGTACGCCTGCTGGCCGGGAACCCACACCTCGAGGTCGTACGTCTTGGCCATCGCGAAACCCATGTCGCCGGTGCAGAGAGACACGACCCGGTAGGGCAGCTCCAAACGCTGCAGCACGCGTTCTGCGTGCCCCGTGAGCTGCTCCAACGTGTCGTGGCTGGTCTCGGGCGTCGTCAGTTGCACGAGTTCGACCTTGTGGAACTGGTGCTGGCGGATGAGTCCGCGCACGTCCCGGCCGTACGACCCGGCCTCGGCGCGGAAACAAGGCGTGAGCGCGGCGTAGCGCAACGGCAACTGATCCTCGTCGAGCACTTCGCCGGCGTGCAGATTGACCAGGGGCACCTCGCCGGTCGGGATCAGGTAACGCGAACCGGGCTGGACGTGGAACAGCTCGTCCTCGAACTTCGGCAGTTGGCCGCTGCCGAACAGGCACTCGCGCTTGACCAGGTAGGGAGGCAGGACCTCCGTGTAGCCATGCTCCTCGGTGTGCAGGTCGAGCATGAAGGCGCCGAGGGCCCGCTCCAGGCGTGCCCCCCAACCGAAGTAGGTGGTGAACCGGGCCCCAGCCAACTTGGCGCCGCGCTCGAAGTCGAGAATCCCCAGCTCCGGGCCGATGTCCCAGTGCGCCTTCGGCTCGAAGTCGAACTCGGGCAGGTCGCCGACCACCCGCTCGACGCGGTTCGCCGATTCGTCGCCGCCGACCGGTACCGTTTCGTGCGCGATGTTCGGGACCTTCAGCTCGGTTTCGACGAGCTCCTCTTCGGCCTGCGCCACAACGCCTTCCAGACCCTCGATGCGGGTCTTGAGCTCCGTCATCTCTAGAATGCGTCTGCCGGCGTCCTCTTCCTTCGCTTCGCCCTGAGCCTTGAGTTTGCCAATCTCCCGACCAGCCAACCGACGACGGTGACGGAGTTCCTCGACTTCGGCCAGCGCTTCACGGCGGCGCCGGTCGCAGGTCACCCATTGCTTGACCAGCGCGGCATCGGCGCCGCGCGCTTCGAGGGCGTCCGCAACCCGCTGCGGTTCGCTTCTGAGCAGTTCTCGGGGCAACATGGCGTTGGCAGTCTTCCAACGTTTGCCCGCCACGGCAAGGATGGCCCCCTTGACGACTGAATCCGCTTCCGCGCCGGCCTCTGCCGGGTCTTCGTCACCGCCGTGGATCGCCGCCCTGCCACCCCTGCTGGCCGGGTTGGCGATGGCCTCCCTGGCGGCGGTCGAGCGCGATGCGGAGGCGGCGGCTGAAGGACGCTACCTCGCCTTCGCCGCAACGGCGGTCCTGATCGCCGCCGCGGGCGCCGCGCGTCGCCCGCTGAGCCCGGCAGCGCTGGCGCTGCCTGTACTGACCGTGGTCGCGTTCGCGGCCATACCCCCCCACGGTCCGGGCCGCGCGACGGCGGTAGGCGCCCTGCTCTGCCTGGGTCCCGCGGCGCTTCTCGTGGACACTCTGCTCGCCCGCCGGGCCGATCTGCTGGCGCCGCCCGGCGCCCTGGCGCCGGCACGCCTGATACGCCTCGGCGGCACCCTGCTGTCGGCGCTGATCGGACTCAACCTGCTCCTGCGGCAGGGCGACCTGCTCGACGGTGGGGTGCTCCGGCTGCTGGTCGTACTCGTCGCCATTCCCGCCGCGGCAGCGATCCTTCTGACCGCCCTGTTCGCCCGCATGGGCGCGCCGGCCCTGGCGGGAACAGCCGCCCTGATCCTGGCCGCGGGCGGCGTGCGCTCGAATGTCGTCCTGGTGCTCGCCGCCGCGGCCCTTGCCGACGCGGCCGCTCGCGCCCTCGAGGAGCGTTGGTCGGTGGCGGCGGCAACCGTGGGGCTCACCTTGGCGCTGATCCTGGGTTTCGTTGTCGTCCGCGAGCCGGCGTTCGGGGTTCTGCTCGCCGCAATGGCCGCCGCCGTGGTCTGGCGCCGGTTCGCCTTCGCCATCGTCCTCGTTCTGGCCGCCGCTCTGGCCTTGGGGTTGCCGCCCGCGACGGCCGCGCCCTGGCCCGTAGCGCTCACCGGATTGCCCCTGGTCCTCCTTGCCGCGCCCAACCTGGTCGGTCGGGGCAACCTGCACACGGTGGCGGCGGCGGTTCTGCTTTCGCTGGCCGGGCTGCGCTTCCTGCCGCCCCCGCAGGCCCTGCTGGCGGGCATCGCGCTGTGGACCGTGCTGAGCGCGGGGCGGCCGAGCGCCGCGTCCACCGACGATCCGCCTCCGACCGGTCCCTGGCAGGGTATCGGCCTGCGCGGCGATGCAGCCGTATTCGGGTTCTGCTGGCAAGGCAGCCTGCTCGTTTTCGCCACGCTCTCGGCCACCTATCCGTGGCTCCGGGCCGCCCATCTCGACGATCGACTGAGCGCGCTCGGACTCGATACCGCATTCGACCGCTGGCTTGGACTGGTCGTCCTGATCCTGATCGGGCGCGGCGTCGGCGCGCTCGTGCGGAGGGCGCCCGCGCCCCGGGCCATCGTGCTGGCGGTCGGCGTCGTGGTGCTGACGGCGGCCGCTCTCGGCTCCTGGGGAGCGTTCCTGCCGCGGCAGACGCTGCTCAGCTCGCCAAGGCAGGTGCTGACCCCGGACCAGCCGCGATGGGCAGCCGGGGCGGCCGGGTGCGGAACCCTGGTGCTCGACACCGCGGTTGCCCACGGCGGCGGCCTTGCCGCGGGCCAAACGTTGGCCCGCATCGGCGCCGAACGGACCGAGAACTCCCTCGACCTGCAACACGGCGCTCACAGCGGCGAGTGGTCCGCCCACGAAAGCAGCGCCGCCGCCGGCCGGGCGCCCTGGCTCCGCTGGGTCGCGACCGGCGCCGACGGTCCCTTCTTCGGCACCCGCTACCGTGCCGAGTTCGATCTCGCTCCACTGTGTGGCCTCGGCAACCTGGTCATCGTCCGCGATCCCGACCTCCCCACGGAGGTCGAGGTGATCCTCTTCCACGCTCTCCACGTCGGCCGGACTGCCGGACCTTGATCGCCTGCTGCGACGCCGGGTCGGCCCAGGCGCCGGCACTCTCCTACGTGGTGCCAACGGTCGGCATGCCCAAGCACGTCGCGGAATGCCTCAAGTCCATCTACCGGGACGCGTCGGAGACGACCGCGGCGGCCGAACTGATCGTCGTCTGGCAGCACCCGGCCGCGACCGCCCGCGGCCTGGCGCGAGACCGGGAGGAACGAACCGGAGGTCCGGCCGCGCTCCGGGTACTGGCCGGGCAACTCGCGGCCGATCATCCCGCCGCCTTCCAGCGGCCGCCACGGATCGTGCAACTACCTCGGCCCGCGGGGTTCGCCCGGGCCGCCAACGCCGGCATCGCCGTAAGCCTTGGCCTGTGGATCGCCCTGGTGAACGACGATGCCGTGCTGGCGCCCGGCTGGACCCGGGCGTTGCTGGAGGCGCTCGGCGCATGCGCCGGGGCCGACCTGAAACCCTCCCCCAACTCCCGGATCGCGGCGGCGCAGGGGATCAACCTGCTTCCGGCCGGCGACGACGATGACGTACGGATCGATGGCGCCGGCCTGACCTGGAATCGCCGCTGGCAGGCGGTCCAGGTCGACCGCGGCGAATCCGCACCGCCGCCCGGCGGCGCGCCAAGACCCGCGTACGGCGTCTCGGCGACCGCCGCCATCTACCGCCGCGACGCGCTGGCCGCCGTGAGCCCCGCTGGCGGGCCGCTCCGGCCCTTCAACGAGCGGCTGGACAGCTACTACGAGGACGTCGAACTCGCCGACCGGCTGCGCCGGGCATCCTACGAGGCGGTGCTGGCGCCGGCGGCGCGCATCGAACATGCCGGCGCGTTGTCGAGCCGGGGCCGCCGCGCCGCCCGGCGGCGCGTCCGCCGGATCTCCTGCAACCGTCTGCTGGTTCTGGCGGCGCAGCTCGGCCGGAGTTTCTGGCCGCGGCTGCCGGGACTCCTGGTCCGGGATGCGGTCGACATGCTCCGGGGCCGGAAGGGCGAAACCCTGCCGGGCGATCCACGACGCCCGCGACCTGTGGATCTCCTGTTCGCCTGGTGCCGCGCGGTCCGCCTCCTGCCGCGCTTCGCCGGTTTCGGCAGCGCACTCTCGCGGCCGGCGCCCGGGCGCGGCGACGAAAGCAGCCGATGACCGGCACTCCGATTCTGACCGCGGTGGCGCCGCACTGGCACGACGAGGACAACCTCGCGCTCCTCGTCGAGAGTTGGCCCCGCGAAGAGCGCTTCGAACTGATCGTGGTCGACAACGGCTCGGGTGGGAACCTGAGCGAGCTGGTAGCCGGCCGGCCGAACGTCCTCGTCCTCGAACCGGGCCGCAACCTGGGCTTCGCGGCAGCGGTCAACCGCGGTGCGGCCGATGCCCGAGGCCGCCTGTTGCTGATCCTGAACACCGATGCCAGGCCCGAACCCGGGGCGCTCGAATCCCTGGTTCGGGGCATGGAACAGCATCCGGAAGCAGGCGGCCTGGCGCCCCGGTTGGTGGACTCAGACGGCGCTTCCCAGGCCGGTTGGCAACTGCGCAGGCTGCCCGGCCTGGGTACGCTGCTCGGCTACTGCTGCTTCGTGGAGCCCGGGGCGATGCCAGAGCCGCCGGCCGGATCGCCCGTCGAGCAGCCGGCGGCCTGCGCGCTGCTGCTCCGACGCGACGCCTTCGATGCCGCCGGGGGCATGGACGAAGAGTTCTGGCCCGCCTGGTTCGAGGACGTCGACCTCGCCCGGCGGCTCCGCGACCTGGGCGAGACGATCCGCTACTGGCCGGACGCCGGCTTCCGGCACGGCCTCGGCGCCTCCGTACCTCGCCTCGGGTACGGCCCCTTCCTGCTCGCCTACTACCGTAACCTGGACCGATACGCTCGCAAGCATCACAGCCGCGGCGCCGCCCTCGTGCTGAATCTCATGCTGGTCGTCGCCGCTCTGCTCCGCATCGCTCTGCTGCCGTTTCGCCGGCCCCGCCGCGCGCGGTGCCGCCGCGAGGCGCTGGTCGGTCTGAGCCACCTGGCCGCGGTGGCGGCTTCCGGTTGGAGGAGCGCTTGAACGCCTCCGCGGCCGCCGCGCCGGACCTCGCGATCTGCACCGTCACCTGGAACGACGCGGCCAACCTGCCCCGCTTCTTCGAAGCGCTGGCGTCACTCGAGGGCCCGACGTTCCGGCTCATCGTGGTCGACAATGCCAGTACGGACGCCACCCTCGCACGCCTTCGAGAGGGCGCGGAGTCGGCGCCCTTCCCGGTCGAGTTGATCGCGCTGGACGAGAACATCGGCTTCGCAGGCGGCCTGAACCGGGCGCTTCAGACCGCCTTCGGCAACGGCGCCGAGCCTGGCGGGCCACCGACCTACGTGCTGAGCCTGAACGCCGACGCCTGGGTGGCACCCGACTATGCGCTGCGCCTGATCGAGAGCCTCCAACGGTTCACGAGCGGCGAACGACCTGTGGGCGCGGTCACCGGCCGCCTGCTTCGCGACGATGCCCCGAACGGGGACGCACCGCCTCAGGTCGACGCCTGCGGCATGCGCCTGACCCGGAGTTGGCGCCACGAGGACCGCGGCGCCGACCAGGTCGATCGCGACCAGTATCCGGTGACGGAGCGGGTGTTCGGAGGCAGCGGCGCCGCCACCCTGTTCCTGAGCGCCGCGCTGCGCGACGCCGCGGTCGCGGGCCGGGTCTTCGACGATGACTTCCACTCCTACCGCGAGGACGCGGAACTCTGCTTCCGGCTGCGGGAACGGGGCTGGGAGGTGCTCTATGAACCCCGGGCCCGCGCGGTGCACGGCCGGGTCAACCTGCCCCGGCGGCGGCGTCAGATGTCGAGGGAGATCAACTTCCACTCGCTCAAGAACCGCTACCTGCTACAGCTCTACCACCGCAGTCTGGCCGACGCCCCACGCACGCTGGCCGCGACCTCGATCCGGGAAGTCGGCATCCTCGCCTACGTGCTGCTGCGCGAGCCCTCGTCGCTGGCCGCCTACGCCTGGCTATGGCGCAACCGGCGTCGCATCCTCGAGCGGCGCCGCCTGGTCCGCGCCCGCCGCCGCGTGCCAAAGCGCACGACGGCACGGTGGTTCGGGCAGGCTTCCCTGCCGCTCTACCCTGAGCGGCCAAGGATTCTGATCATCGGCAGCCGCGGCATTCCCGCTGCCTACAGCGGCTACGAGACGATGATCGAGGCGCTGGCGCCGCGCCTCGCGGAACGCGGTTGGCCGGTCACCGTCTACTGCCGGTCCCACTACGTCGACCGGCGGCGCCGCTCGCACCGCGGCGTCGATCTGGTCGTCCTGCCGACGCTGCGCACGAAGTACGGAGACACTCCCGTTCACACCCTGCTCTCCTGCCTCCACGCGGCTCTCTTCGCCCGCGGCGCCCGCGCCGCACTGGTCGTCAACGGCGCGAACGCGCTCTTCCTGCCGCTGCTCTGGCCACGGCGCATCCGTACCGCCCTGCACGTCGACGGAATCGAGAAGCGAAGAGCGAAGTGGGGCTGGCCCGGCCGCCTCGTGTACGCGCTCTCCGAACGCCTGGCCTGCCTGCTGCCGGGCACAACAGTCAGCGACGCGGAAGTCATCGCCGACCACTACCGCGACCGGTACGGCCGCAGCACGACGATGATCCGTTACGGCGTCGAGCCCCAACCCATCGTCTCTCACTCCGTCCTGAACGAGCTGGGACTCGAACCCCGGCGCTACTTTCTCTACGTCAGCCGCTTCGAGCCGGAGAACAACCCACACCGCGTGGTCGCGGCCTACACCCGGGTAGGCGGTGACCTGCCCCTGGTCATGGTCGGCGACGCGCCCTACGCCTCGGACTTCATCGCCGGGATGAAGGGGACCGCCGACCCGCGCGTGCTCTTCCCGGGCGCCGTGTACGGCGACCGTTACCGGGGCCTGCTCTCGTCCGCGCTCGCGACCGTGCACGCCACCGAAGTCGGCGGCACCCACCCGGCCCTGGTCGAGGCGATGGGTTACGGCAACTGCGTGCTGGTCAACGACGAACCGGCCAACCGCGAAACGGCCGCCGAGGCCGCCATCTACTTCGACGTCCGGGATCGGGACTCGCTCACCGCGGCCTTCGAGCAGGTCGCCGGGGACCCGGTGCGGACGCGTCTGCTGGGCGAACGAGCGGCTCGCCGGGCGGCGACCGCGTTCAACTGGGACCGGGTCACGGACGAGTACGAGGAGCTGTTCAGGCGGCTCTGCGAAAGGCGCTGAGGGCGGGCCGGGGCGCGGGCCCGACGCGGGCCGGATGCTCGCGTTCCCAGCACAGGCAGGGGGCGGATAGACTCCCCGGCCGGGAGTGCTTCGGCCCCTAACCGATGTTGCAACAGCGCATTCGACTGCAAGCCGCCCTGATCTTCGCCCTCGACCTCTCGCTGGTCGCGGCGGCCTTCTTTCTCGCCTACGCGATCCGCAGCGAGCTCTTCCCCCAGGTGCTGCCGGACCTCTTCCCCCGGCCGCTCTATCCACTGGGCGACCATCTTCCTCTGCTGCCGCTGGCGCTTCTGACCTGGATGGCGCCCCTGATCGCCACCCGGCGCTACCGCTCCCATCGCACGGCCGATCTGAGGACCGAGGCAAGAGCGATCCTCAAGGTGTCGGCAGTTGCCACGTTTCTGATCCTGTTCGCGGTCTTCGTCCTCCGACTGGACCAACTCCTGCTCCAGGACAGCCTCAGCCGGACCTGGCTGCTTCTCTTCTCCGGTCTTTCCTGCCTGCTGCTGCTGGCCGAGAAGATCGCGCTGCGCATCCTCTCGCGCGACCTGCGGCAGCACGGTCTCAACCAGCGAGCCGTGCTCATCGCCGGCACCCCGGAAGCGGCCCGGAAACTCGCCGAGTCGATCGAGGACCACTCCTACTGGGGCCTCAAGATCGTCGGCCTGATCCACACGGACGGGAGCAGGCCCGCCAAGACCGCGCAACCGGTCTGGGGCGGCATCGACGACATCCTGCGGGTCGTCTCCGAGCACGTGATCGACGACGTGTTCTTTGCCGTCACGCCCAACGAGCTGCCCGCCCTGCAGAAGATCTTCGAGGCGCTGCAGGAACAGGGCATCCAGACCCGCATCGCGCTCGACCTGCTGCCGCCGGCCCACAGCAAGGTCCAACTCGACTCGTTTGCCGGCCGGCCCGTTGTCACTCTGTCACCGGCGCCGTCCAGCGTTCCCCTGCTGCTGTTCAAGCGCTTCTACGACATCTGCATCGGCGTCGTCCTGCTGGCGATCAGCCTGCCCGTGATGCTCGTGCTGGCGCTCCTGATCAAGGTCACTTCGTCCGGCTCCGTGCTCTACCGGCAAACGCGCTGCGGTCTGAACGGCCGCCGCTTCACCATGTACAAACTCCGCACCATGGTCGCGGACGCCGACGCCAGGCAAGCCGCGTTGAAGCACCTGAACACGATGGGCGGTCCGGCGTTCAAGATGGACCGCGATCCCCGGATCACGCCCCTCGGGCACTACCTGCGCAAGTTCAGCCTGGACGAACTCCCGCAGTTCTGGAACGTCGTGCGCGGCGACATGAGCCTGGTCGGCCCCAGGCCTCTCGAGGAAAAGGAACCGTACACGAGGCGGCAGCGGCGGCGCCTGTCGATGAAGCCGGGCATCACGTGCCTGTGGCAGGTCAGCGGCCGCAACGATCTGGACTTCGACCGCTGGATGGAACTCGACCTGGAGTACATCGACTCCTGGTCTCCGACCCTCGACTTCAAGATCCTCCTCAAGACGATCCCGGCGGTGCTCACTCGCCGCGGCGCTTCGTAGCCCGACGGTCGGCGCGCCCGCACCCGGCTCAGCTCAGGACCGGCAGCGCGCCACCGGCGCCGCCGCCCGACCAGGACCTCTCCTTCGGACGACGGCGGCGATACTCGTCATCCTCGTACGCGAGGCAGCACAGAAGCCTGCCGCACGAGCCGGAGATCTTGGACGGGTTGAGACTCAGACCCTGGCGCTTGGCCATCTGGATCGAGATGGGCCGGAAGTCGTCGATCCAGGTCGAACAGCACAGCGTCCGGCCGCAGATGCCGATGCCCCCGAGCAGCCGCGCCTCATCCCGCGGCCCGACGTGAACCAGTCGTACCCGGGCCTTGAAGCGGCTCTTCAGGTCGCGCAGCAACTGCCGGAAGTCGACCCGGCGATCGGCGGTGAAGTAGAACGTCGCGTCGCGCCCATCCAGACTGAAGTCGACCCGCGACACTTTCATCTCCAGACCGAGCGCCCGCGACCGCTCCCGGCCGAACGTCTTGCCGCGCACCTCGTTCGTCAGTTGGCGCTCTCTTGCCGCGCGATCAGCGTCGTCCGCCCGGCGGATCAGCGTCCGGGCGCTGGACTTCTGGCACGGCTTGAAGACCGGCATGGGCGACTTCTCCACCCGGCCGTAGGCGGGACCCGGCTCCATCGACACGATCACTTCGTCGCCGCGGGCCAGCAGCTCGCCGCCCGTGCGACACAGGGTGAGGTTCGTCTCCTCACCGAAGCGCACACCGACGAACCTGTCTTCCACCGCCGTCGATTGACCGGCGAAGCTGCAGCCGCCGCAACTCACGACAGGCCCGCCGCCATCCCGAGCACCCGCCGGCCGATATCCGAGCGCATCGTCTTGGCCGGCCAGTGGATCCGGGCCGCCCCGTCGTAGGCCCGCGCAAGCGCCTGATCCAGGTCGTCGCCGTCCGCGCAGACGTTCAGCACCCGTCCGCCCGTGGCGATGACCTGGCCGTCCCGGCGGTCGGTGCCGGCGTGGAACACGGCCACGCCCTCGCGCGCTCGAGCGGCTTCGATCCCTTCGATGGCATCTCCCGACGCCGCCTTTCCCGGGTAGCCCTGGTTGGCCAGCACCAGGCAGGCCGAAGCGCCGGAGCTGAAGGCGAGTTCGGAGCGTCCGAAATCGCCGTCAGCGCCGGCGGCGAACAGGTCGACCGGGTCTTCCTCCAGCCGCAGCAACAGGGCCTGCGCCTCGGGATCGCCGAGCCGGACATTGAACTCGAGCACCTGGGGACCCTCGGGGCTCATCATCAGGCCCGCGTAGAGCACGCCGGAGAAGGGCGTACCGTCGGCGGCCATGCCGGCCACCGTACGCTCCATGACTTCGCTCATGATCTCGGAGACCTGCTCCCTGGAGACGATTCCCGCCGGGCTGTGGGCGCCCATGCCGCCGGTGTTCGGGCCGGCGTCGTCGTCGTCGATCCGCTTGTAGTCCTTGGAGGTCGCGAGCGGCAGCACCCGCCGGCCGTCGCAGAACCCGATGAAGGAGACCTCTTCGCCGAGCACGAAGGGTTCGATCAGCACGCGGGCGCCGGCCGGACCGAAGCGGCGGTCGACGAAGAAGATGTCCAGGGCGGCCTCCAGTTCTTCCGGCGAGGACACGATCAGCACGCCCTTGCCGGCGGCGAGCCCGTCGGCCTTGAGCACCGCCGGCAATCCGAAGCGTTCCGCAGCCCGGCGCGCGATGTCCCGGTCGTCGGTGACCACGAAGTCGGACGTCGGCACACCGTGCCGGTGCATGAACTCCTTGGCGAACACCTTCGAGCTCTCCAGACGCGCGGCGGCGCGGGAGGGGCCGAAGATGCGCAGACCGCGCTCGCGAAACGCGTCCACCACGCCGAGAGACAGCGGCAGCTCGGGGCCGACCACGGTGAGGTCGATCCCGCGCTCGGCCGCAAATCGCCTGAGCCCCTCGACGTCCGAAACGTCAACTGCAACACTCTCGCCGCACTCCTCGGTACCCGGACTGCCCGGCGCACAGTAGAGCTCCGTCGCGGGCGACCGCTCCCGGATGAGCCAGCAGAGCGCGTGTTCCCGGCCGCCGTTGCCGATGACCAGGACCCTCAAAGCACGGCCTCCGCGGCGGGGATCGGCCCCGCCGGCGCCGGACGCGCGGCCAGCAACTGAATCGCGCCTTCGACTTCCTCGATCATCGTGTCCGGCGTCGAGGCGCCCGCGGTGACTCCCACCGCCCGGCAATCCGCGAACCAGTCTGAGCTCAGGTCGTCCGAACCGTGAACGAGATAGCTGCGCGGTTGTGTAGCCCGGCAGACTTCCCACAGATGCCTGGTGTTCGCGCTGTGCCGCCCACCGACGACGACGATGCAGTCGATCTCGGGGTCGGCCGCGAGGGCGCGCGCCGCATCCTGGTTCTCCTTGGTCGCGTAGCAGATCGTGTCCGCCCGCTCGGCGTGGCCGGCCGCGCGCTCGATCGCCCGCGCCACGTCCTCGTACTCCTCGCTGTTCAGGGTGGTTTGGTAGAAGATCTTCACCTTGGAATGACGGACGAAGTCGATCCGTTCGACGTCCCCGGTCGTGAGCACGATGTCGTAGTCGCCGGGATCGAGATCCCGGGTATAGCCAATCACCTCCCGGTGGGCGGAGTCGCCGATGAACACCGCGTGGCAGCCCGCCTCGAGCGCCTGCCGGGCTTCCTCGTGGACGTCGTAGACGAAGGGACAGGTCGTGTCGACCACCAGGAGGCCGCGCTCCAGCGCCCGGCGATGAAAGGACGGCGGCACGCCATGCGCCGAGAAGACGATGGTGCCGGCCCGAACCTCGTCGAGCGACGAGGCCGTGGCGAAGCCCAGTTGCACGAGATCGGAAACGACGTGCTCGTTGTGCACCAACTGGCCCAGAATCTGCCCGCTCCGGCCCTGCGAGGCCAGTTTTCGCACCGTCCTGTCGGCGATGCGCACGCCGGCGCAGAAACCGTACTTGTCCGCACGCTTGAGGGTCAACGGACCCGCCATTTTGGTCACCAGATTCGTATCCCTTACCAGCCGACCGTTCGGTCGGCGGCAACCGATGCTAGCAGCGGCCGCCCTTCAGAACTTGGGGTACTCGAAGCGGGCAGCCGAACTTCCGGGGTTCCTGCCCGGTTCGATCGCAACGCGGACCCAACCGTCACCCCGCCGAAAGGTCATGATGTCACCCAGCGCCGCACGCCAACCCGCGGCCTGCGCCTCGCGCAACAGCCATTCCCGGGCTGCCGGGGCGCCCAGTGAGAGCCGCAAGCTCACGAACTCCACCGTAGCCGGTTCTTCGTCTTCCTGCTGGGCATCGCCGAAGTCGAACACCGTCGACCCGTCCGGAACCGGGAAGCCCTCCGGGAAGGCGCCCGGAAGACGACCGCCGAGGGCGGCCTCCGGGGCCCGGCTCTCCTGCTGATCCTCGTCCGGCCGGAACACCGAGTCTCGCGGCGGCTCTACCGCAAGGCTCTCCAGGTCGCCATCGTCCAGCGGCGCCGGATCCGAGGGGACGATGCACGACCAGGCGAGCACCGTCGCCGGCAGCAGCAACAACGCGAGAGCACGCCCGCCTTGGCGACGGCCGGCAGCCCGTGGCGCCCCGGCCTCGACCGTCAGTCGGCCAGCACGTGCAGCGGCCGCTCCGACGGAGCGTAGAGGCGCTCCGGCGACAGGTCGTGCGGGATCTCGATCTTGCACTCGCAGACTTCCTGCTGGCGTTCGGCTAGATCGGCGAGGCTCAAGCTGCAGAGGATGTTCTCGACCGCCTCCTTGACGCTCAAGAAGACCTCGCGGATCGCGCAGTGCCTCGGCCCCACGCCGATCGTGCAGGGCTGAGCCAGGATGTGGTCGATCGACGTCGTGTGCCCTTCCAGCGCAACCAGGATGTCTTGCATGGAGATGTCACCGGCCGGTCGGCCCAACAGGTGGCCGCCCTGGGGGCCCCGATTCGAGCGGATCAACTGAAAGCGGGAAAGGGACGCCAGAATCTGCCGCAGGTAGGGCTCGGGGACGCCCTGGTTGATCGCAATCTCGTGGCTCGGCACCGGACCGCCGTCGGAGTGCATCGCCAAGTACAGCATGGCGCGGATGCCGTACTCGCCCTTGGTCGATATCTTCATTGCGCGTTCCCCGCCATGGAGCAGTGTAGCAGCGGGGACCGTCAGCCCCGCAGATAGTCGAGCACCTCTTCGAGCGTCCCGATGTCGCCTTCGGCGGCATTCAGCCACAGCGCCCGCAGGCCTGCCGCCTCGGCCCCCTCGCGATCCTCGATCTTGGCGTCGCCGACGTGGAGGACCGACGCCGGTTTCAGATCGAGTTCCCGGCAGGCGGCAAGGAAGATCGTCTCGGCCGGCTTCGCCGATCCCACATCCTCGGAACAGATGACGGCATCGATGTCGGCGCCCAGGCCGAGATTGGCGAGCACGCGGGGCAGCCGGCGGTCCCAGTTGCTGGTCACCGCGACCCGGAGACCGCGACGCCGCAGCTCGGTCAGCACCTCGCGGGCGCGGGGGCGAAGTTCCCAGGCATCGGCGCGTTCGAAACGGGCAAACAACTCGGCGGCCGCGAAGGGCCCGGGGGCTTCCTTCCCGAGCAGCGCGCACGATCTCTCCAGCAGCTCGCGCCAGAAGCCCCGGGCGCCGTCCGGATGGCTGCTGTAGCGGTCCTCGCCGCGTCCGAGCCGGCAGTCGAGTTCGCTCCAGGCGGTCCGGAAGCCGGTCTCGATCTCGCACGGGCTCAGGCGCAGACCGTGACGGGCCAGGATCTCGGCGTAGATCTCGCCGCGGCGCGGGCAGACGAAGAGCGTGCCCGTGGCGTCGAAGGAGACGCCCCGAAGCGGCGCGGCGCCCCGGCGCGCCGCGGCCCGGACGGACCGTTGCCGACGTTCGCTCAAGAGAAGCCGTAGCGCCGGGCGAAGAAGTAGAAGGCGGCGACGACGAGCGAGTGGCGGATCTCACCGCTCGCGATCCGCTCCGGGACCTCGCGCAACGGCACGTGGACGACTTCGAGCTCCTCGCTGCCGTCGCCGATCGGATCGCCCGTAGAGGCGAGGTCGCGGGCCAGCCACAGCGAACACACGTTGTCGAGGATGGCGGGGTTGGGCTCGACCACGCCGAGGCGCTCGATCCTGCCGGCCCGGTAGCCGGTCTCTTCGTGCAACTCCCGTCCCGCGGCGACGCCAGCGTCCTCGCCCGCTTCGACAATGCCGCCCGGAATCTCAAGCGACTCCGCGGCGCGCCCGAAACGCCACTGGCGAACGAACACGACGGTCGGGTCCCCGGCCGCCGACTCGGGTTCGATCAGGGGGATCACGTTGACCCAGTCCGCCGACCGCAGCACCAGCGCCTGACGCCGGTCGGCGCCGGCCCGGAGCTCCTGGGTCTCGACCCTGAGCAGCGGATGGTCGAAGACCGAATGGTCGGCCTCGACGCGCCAGGGACGGACCTTCTTCACCGCCCCGAAACCCCTCGCAGGCTTTTCGGGGTTTCGGCCCAGCCCGTCCGCACCAGGAGGTTGCGCCGCTGGAACTTGCTGCGCTGCGTTCTACGGCGCAACCTCCTAGTCCTCCCGCTCGAAGGGCGGCCGGCGCCACTCGAAGTTCAGCACCCGCACGGCACGGCCGCTGAAGAAGATCAGGAAGGCGATGCCGGCGGCGCTCGACAGCGCCATCAACAGGCTGAAGTCGCGCCAGAGCATGACGATCGGCGCCGTCAGCGCACCCGCGACAAGCGCCGCCACAAGCAGCCGGAAGGTGATCCGGTCGAACCCCGGTGGGCGAATCACCGGCGGATCGGCGTCGGGTTCGTCGTGCATCGATTGAAGTATGCCAAGCAGCGGCGCTGCCTACGGCGTGTCGAGCCTTGTCAGGCAGGCCTCCACGACCTGGTCGGCATCCAACCGCTCCATGCACGCGAAGTCGCCACGGCTGCAGGTGCGCCGCCAGCATGGTTGGCATTCCAGCCGCTGGTCGAGCTGCACGGCGATGGACCGCGGCCCGTAGGGGCCGTTGCGGGCAGGATCGGTCGGCCCAAACATGGACACGCAGGGCACGTTCAGTGCCGCCGCCAAGTGGGCCGGACCCGAATCGCAGCCCAGGAACAGGGCCGCGTGCCGCAACAGAGTCGCCAGATCGCGCAGATCGGTCGGCGGTGCGAGCAGGACAGGCCAGCCATCCCCGGCGCCGGCCACGATCTGCTCCGCCGCCCGTCGTTCCGCCTCGCCCGCCCAGACGACGACCACCGGAAAGCCGCGCTCCCGCGCCAGGCGCCGCACCGCGGCGGCAAAATGGCCCGGCGGCCAGTGCTTCGTGCGCCAAATCGTCCCGGGCGACACCACCGCATAGCCGCCGGCGCCCAGGCCGTGGCGCTCGAGGAAGACGAGGGCCTCGGGCGCCGCGTAGTCGGGCAGCCGCCACTCTGCGATCGGGTCTTCCTTGCCGGCCAGTCCCGAGGCGCGGACCAGCGCCAGGTTGCGATCGACGACGTGGGTCACCGCCGGGTCGACCGTGAAGCGCCGGTTCAGGAACAGGGCGTTCAGCTCCCGGCTGCCCATGGCCGCTCCGCCGCGGAAGCCCACTCGCTGCCGGGCGCCGCTCCACCAGGCCACCAGCCCACTCTTCGTAAGGCCCTGGACATCGATCGCCGCGTCGTAGCGGCAGCTCCTGAGTTCGCGGCGAAAGCGGCCGAACGCCTCCAGCCGCGCCGCAATGCCGCGAGCCCGGCGAGGGTAGACATGGAAGCGGTCGACACCGGGGCAGTCCCGCAAGAGGGTCGCGGCAGGCTCCTGGATCGCCCAGCCGATGAACGCGTCCGGGTGCGCACACCGAAGCGCCGCTGCCACCGGGGCCGCGTGCAGGCAGTCGCCGATTGCCGACAGCCGCACCAGGAGCACGCGGAGCGGTCGGGCGGGTTTCTCCGTGGTTGTCATTGCCGCCGCGTCGGCATCTCCGACCGCGGGAATGTGGTGCGCCCGAAGGGATTCGAACCCCTGACCTACGGCTCCGGAGGCCGTCGCTCTATCCATCTGAGCTACGGGCGCGCGAACGGAAGGATGCGGAAAAGGAAGATGGGGTGGGTGAGGGGACTTGAACCCCCAACCGCTTGAACCACAATCAAGTGCTCTACCGGTTGAGCTACACCCACCAGAATTCCGAATGAACTCTATAGCGACTGGCCTGCCTGGAGGGACTCGAACCCCCGACCCGCGGCTTAGAAGGCCGCCGCTCTATCCAGCTGAGCTACAGGCAGGCGAAAGCGACAGACTAGCCGAGGCCTGGGCGAGCGAGCGATATCGGGGCGCCCAGATTTGAACTGAGGACCCCCTGCGCCCAAGGCAGGTGCGCTACCAGACTGCGCCACGCCCCGACAGGCAGGCGGCGGAGTGTAGCAGCACGCGGAATCTCAGAGAACCTCCAGGGGAGCGTAGCGGCGGACCAGCTTCCGTTTGCCGGCCTTGTCGAAGAAGACCGTCAGCTTGGCGTTCTCGCCTTGACCGTCCACGTGGAGAACGACGCCCTTGCCCAGGGTGGCGTGACGGACATGCGCCCCCGGCCGCAAGCCGTCGGCCGCCTGCTTGAACGGCCCGCCCGGCGGTCGACGCTTGGCGCCGGAGGGCGGCGCCGGCCGGTACGGGACCCCAACGGACCGATCGGCGCCGAAGAAGCTGCGAACGCCCGCGGTGCGCGGCCCGGCGTAGATGTCCGGGCTCTGGGCGGTCTCCACAAGTTCCTCCGGCACGTCGATCAGGAAGGGCGACGGCTGCTGATCCTGGAACACCCCCGCGACCATCCGGCGGCGGCAGCCGCTCAGGAACAGCCGCCGCTCGGCGCGGGTCATGCCGACGTAGAACAGCCGTCTCTCCTCCTCGATGTCCCGCGCGCCGCCCCCGGCGTGGAAGTGGGGCAGCAGACCGTCCTCGAGACCGGTGACGAATACGGCCGGGTACTCGAGGCCCTTGGCGCTGTGCAGGGTCATGACCGCGACGCCGAGTTCGGCGTTCAGGCCGTCCGTGTCGCTGACGAGCGAAACGTAGTCCAGAAAGTTCGTCAGCGGGCTGGTCGGCGGCGCCACGTCCCCCTGGTCCCCCTGGTCGGCGCCCGGACCCAGGGGATCTCCGAGGGTCGGGACCGCGGCGGTCGGGACCCGGGCGGGCAGGTCTTCGCAGCCGTACCGGGTCTGAAAGTCCTGCGCCGAAGAGACCAGTTCGCCGAGGTTGTCGAGCCGCTCCCGTCCCTCCTCGTCGCCCTTGCCGTGCAGGGCCTCGAACCCGGCCGCGACGATCGTCCCCCGCACCAGTTCAGCCAGCGGCTGGCGCTCGGCTTCCTTCCGGAGCGCCTCGATCAGGCCGCGAAAGTCATCGACCGCACGCCGGCTCCGCGCCGGCACCTCCTGCAGCGGGTCGAGTCGGATCGCGTCCCACAGGGAATGGCCCATCTTCGCGCTCCGGGCCAGCAGAAACTCCTCGGTCCTGCGGCCGATGCCCCGCCGCGGCTGGTTCAGGATTCGCCGCAGAGACAGGTTGTCCCTCGGGTTGTTGATCACCCGAAGGTAAGCGGCCAGATCCTTGACCTCGGCGCGCTCGTAGAACCGGACGCCCGCGACCAGACAGTACGGGACCTCGCTCCGCAGCAGTTGGTCTTCGATCGCCCGGGTCTGGGCGTTGGTTCGCACGAGCACCGCCATATCGCCGAATTCGAAGCCGTCGGTGCGAAGCTCCGCGACCTGCCTCACCACCCAACGCGCCTCGTCCTCGTGATCGGCGGCAAAGAAGAGCCGCAGGGGATCGCCCGCGCCCGTATCCGTCCACAGCGTCTTGCCGCGCCGCTCTTCGTTGCGGGCGATGACGGCGCCCGAGGCGTCGAGGATGTTCTGCGTCGAGCGGTAGTTGCGCTCCAGCTTGTGGACCAGGGCGCCGGGGAAGTGGCGCTCGAAGTGCAGCAGGTTGTCGATTTCGGCGCCCCGCCAGCCGTAGATGCTCTGGTCCTCGTCGCCGACCGCGGTCAATCCGGAGACTGAACCGTCGGGGTCGAGAACGAGGTTCTTGATCAGTTCGAGCTGGGCCGCATTCGTGTCCTGGAACTCGTCGACGAGCAGGTGACGGAAGCGTCCCCGAACGCGCGCGCCGATCTCCGCCTCGTCGCGCAGCAGCCGCACCGCGAGCGCGATCAGATCGTCGAAGTCGACGCCCCGCGCGCGGCGCAGCTCCGCCTGGTAGCGGCGGTAGACGGCGGCGACATGGCGGTCGAAGAAGTCCTCGGCCTCGCGCTCGAACACGGCGGGAGTCAGCAGCCGGTTCTTGGCCGCGCTGATCCGGCCCTGGACGGCGCGAGGCCGAAACGTCTGCTCGTCCAGGTCCTCCGCCTTCAGAGCCGCCTTGATCAGCCGCAACTGGTCCGGCGCGTCCACGATCGAGAAGTCGGACTGGAGCCCGACGCGGTCCCCGTAGCGGCGCAGCAGCCGCACGCAGAACCGGTGGAAGGTGCCGACGAAAACATTCGCGTTGGCGCCCACCAGGTCGAGAACGCGTCCGCGCATCTCGGCCGCCGCCTTGTTGGTGAAGGTCACCGCCGCGATCCGCCACGGCTCGACCTCCTGCTCGGCGATCAGCCAGGCGATCCGGTGGGTGATGACGCGGGTCTTGCCCGACCCGGCGCCGGCAATCACGAGCTGCGGGCCACCGGCGTGGGTGGCCGCCGCCAACTGCTCCGGGTTCAGGCGGGAACGGAAGTCCACAGGCTCGACGCGGTCACCGTCACGGATCGCCATGCCGGTTCAGCCCTTGCCGCAGCGGCGGGTCACCGCGGCCGGCGCTTGATGTTCTTCTGGCGCGAGCGGCCGACGGCAAGGCTCCCCGCCGGTACATCCCGCGTGATCACCGAGCCGGCGCCCGTGTAACCACCGGCGCCGACCTCGACCGGTGCGATCAGGATCGTGTCGCTGCCGACGAACGCTCCCTCGCCGATCACCGTGCGGTTCTTGGTCTTGCCGTCGTAGTTGCAGGTGATGACCCCGGCGCCGATATTGGCGCCCGCGCCGACCGACGTGTCGCCCAGGTAGGCGAGATGGGAGGCCTTGACGCCCGGCCCGAGGGTCGACTTCTTCACCTCGACGAAGTTGCCGACCCGCGCGCCCTCGTCCAGGACCGCCTCCGGCCGCAGGCGGGCGAAGGGGCCGACGCTGCAGCCCGAGGCGACGCGGGCGCCGTCGAGAACCGAGTAGGGCAGCACATCGACCTCGTCGGCGAGGACGCTGTCGCGGATCCAGACGCCGCTGTGAACTGTACAGCCGCGTCCCACACGGCTGGCGCCCAGCAGGGTGACGCCCGGGTGCAGCACCGAATCCGGACCGACGGTCACGCCGGCATCCACCCAGACGCTCTCCGGATCGAGGATCGTGACACCGGCTTCGAGCAGCGCGTCGACGCTGCGCCGGTAGAGGACGCGCTGGACGGCGGCAAGTTCGGCCTGCGAGTTGACGCCCAGCACTTCCGAGGCGTCCTCCACCCTCACGCAGGCAACCGGGTTCTCGCGCGCGGCCGCCGAGACGGCGTCGGTCAGGTAGAACTCGCCCTGGGCGTTGTCGGTATCGAGTTTCTCCAACCAGTCGAAGATCGCCGGAGCGGGCAGCGCGTAGTGCCCGGCGTTGACCGTTCGAATCGCGAGCTCCCGCTCGCCGGCGTCCGCCGCCTCCACGATCCGCTCCAACCTCCCGTTCCTCTGGACCACCCGGCCGAGACTGCCCGGGTCATCCAGATCGGCCACGGCGACGCTGCCCCAGCCGTCGCGGGCGCGGTCCAGAAGTTGCCGGAGAGTCGCCGGCCGCACCAGGGGCGCGTCGCCGGAGAGGACCAGAATGGTTGCATCAGCTCGCAGGACTTCGCGGACCATGAGTAGCGCGTGTCCCGTTCCCTTCTGCTGCCGCTGCTCCACCCAGACGATGTCCCGGCCGCCGAGCTCCTCTTCCTCGAGGACCGAACGGATCTCGTCCGCTCCGCTTCCGACGACCAGGTGGATGGGCGTGCAGCCGGCCTCGCGCGCGGCCGCCACAACCCACGCCACGAGGGCGCGGCCGCCGACGCGATGCAAGACTTTCGGCCGCTCGGAGCGCATCCGCTCGCCATCGCCGGCAGCGAGAATGACGGCCGCGCCGGCCGCGCCAGCCACGTCAGTCGCTACGGTCATGGACGAGCTTCACGAAGCGCTCGTCTTCGTCCAGTGAAGAGAAGTCGCCGTCGTGGTAAGCCCGAACCCGGTTCTTCGGATCGAGTTCCACCGCCTTCGTCAACAGGTCGAGTGCGGCTTCCTGCTCTCCCATCAGCGCTCGCGCGCAAGCTGCCAGATAGACGAAACGCTCATCCTGGTCTCGCACGCCGCCCTCGCACAACTCGAGAGTGCGCTCCAGGTCGCCGTCGTTCCTCGCCACCACGGCCCCGAGGAAGGCGTCGTCCGGGTTCCCGGACGCCGGTGTTTCGGCTCGCTGGCAAGCCGCAAGATAGTCCTTTGCACGAATGACGAACCGGCTCTCGCAGTCGGCCGCGACCACGTCTTCGAACCTGGCCTTGGCCTCGGCGACCCGGTCCTCGTAGAACAACGCGATTCCGGCTTCGAGGTTCTTGAGCGCGGAATCGGCCGCCTCCGGCCGCGCGTCCTGCCCCGTTCCCGTGCTCACCATTCGTACCTCCCCCAAGACGGACGATCAAGGACTGGCAACTGTAGCGCGTTTGCAACCCGCTAGCTCCTACGAGGGGATGTAGTCCTCGCGCAGAAGGGCGTACAGGCGATGGTCGGTGCGGCGGCCATGCAGGACGAAGTACGAACGGAGCAGGCCCTCGTGAACGAACCCCAGTTTCTCCAGCACCTTCCGTGAGGCTTCGTTGTCGACCGCGCACCTCGCCTCGATGCGTTCCACCGGTGTGCGGAGCAGAAGCTCGGGCAGCAACTGTCCCAATGCCGCGGTCATCGTGCCGCGGCCATGGTGGCGCGTCGCCAAGGCGTACCCCAGTTCGCTCAGCCCGTGCTCCCAGTTCACGATCGCCAGCGTGATCCAGCCCGCGCGGTCGCCATCGGACTCGACCAGCCAGGTGTAGCGGTCACCCCGACCGCGGTAGATGTCCCGGGGACGCTGCGACGCCAGATCCGCTCGCAGTCGGGACAGGGACACGTTGTGCAGCGGCTGGAAGCGGCGCACGGCCGGCTCGGAGCGCCAGCGCCGGAGAAAGGGGGCGTCGGCCGGCAACGCCGGCCGCACGACCACGTCCGCCTGCCTCGAAGCGGCGGAAGGCTCCTGTCTCTTGAGGGGGCGAATCATCACCGCGCACGCTACTAGGGCAACCGGGCTCGGCGTCCCCACCGCGGCAGGGACCCGCCGAGCGCCATCAGGCTATATCCCTGCGCGAACAGGTAAAGGAAGGGCAGGGACCACCAACGGCCGCTCCAGCCGGCGGCGGCAATGCAGACCCAGAAGTAGAGCGCGAGCGTGGCTTCGCCCCAGAGGCTCCAGACCGCGTTGGACCGGTACAGCGGGGAAGGGTTTCGCGCGCCGGCCGGGATCTTCGGCGTGCGGGCGAACACGCCGCCGCGGCGGAACAGACCGGTGGCCACCGCGGCCGAGTTGTGAAGGGACAGGCCGATGCCAACCGACATCGCCAGCGGCACCTCCAACCACGCCCGGGAACCCGGCCGGCCGGCCCGGCGCTGGCCGGCGGCGTAGCAGCCGGCCACAGCGACGCTGCCGAGCAGGAACAGGGGCGCATCGATCCACAGCAGCAGGTACGGAGATGCCTGGCGCTGCAGGATGGCCGGCAGGAGCAGCAGTCCCAGCGCGACCAGCAACGGATAGCAGAAGCCCGAGGTCAGGTGCGCCGTCGCCGCGAGTTTGACCCGCAGCCTGACCGGGCTGCGCAGGATCCGTCCCAGCAGCTTGCGCATGGTCTGGGCCGTTCCGCGAGCCCAGCGGTGCTGCTGGCTCTTGAAGTCGTTGACGCGGCCCGGCAGATCGGCCGGCACCGCCAGATCGGTCATCAGCACGAAGCGCCAGCCGGCGAGCTGCGCGCGGTACGAGAGGTCGAGGTCCTCGGTCAGCGTGTCGAACTTCCAGCCGCCGGCCTCTTCGATCGCCCGGCGCCGCCAGACGCCCGCGGTGCCGTTGAAGTTGAAGAAGCAGCCCGACCGGTAGCGCGCCTCCTGCTCGACCAGAAAGTGACCGTCGAGCAGCACCGCCTGGGCGCGGGTGAGCAGGGAGTCACTCCGGTTCATGTGGTCCCAGCGCGCCTGGACCATGCCGAGCCCGGGATCGGCGAAGGCAGGCGCCGTACGGCGCAAGAAGTCCGGGCCGGGCACGAAGTCGGCGTCGAAGATCGCGATCAGCTCGCCGCGCGCCTCGCTCAGACCGGCCGCCAGAGCCCCCGCCTTGAAACCCTCGCGTCCGCGCCGGCGGAGGTGGCGGAGGGCCGGCAGCGGTCGACCCCGCTTCGACGCCTCCTCGAGCACGGCCTCGATCCGCTCGCCCGTGTCGTCGGTCGAATCGTCCAGGATTTGTATCTCCAGCCGCTCTGTGGGGTAGTCGAAGTCGAGCACGGCCGCAACCAGGCGCGGCGCCACGTAGCGCTCGTTGTAGATTGGCAGTTGGACAGTGACCCGGGGCAGGGGGGCTTCCTCCTGCGCGCCGGCTGCGACCGAGCCGCCCACCTCAGCGGGTGGCCGGACCAGGCGCAGCACCAGCAGCAGAACCAGCCGGTGGATTCCGAAGAGTGCGAGCGTGCCGAGAACGGCGTAGTACACGGGAAGAAGCACAGACGCCGACGATATGGCAAGGGCACTCCCACTGGCCTCGGCCGCATGGCCCCTGCTCGCGTGCTTCGGCGGGCTCCTGGTCCTGGACCGGACCGGCTTGCGGCCGGCGGCGGACGCGCCGTGGGCGAGCGTGCTCTTCCTCGCAGTGCTCCTGCTGGCGTTCGGCGCGCTCTTCCGCGCATTGAGGAGGCTGGGACCGGCGCGGCGGGGAGAAGCGGGCGAGCTGCCGGTCGCCGGCGTCCTGGCCGTCGCCCTGCTGCTGCGCCTGCTGGCCCTGCCGCTGGCGCCGAGCCTGTCCGACGATGTCCATCGCTACCTCTGGGACGGCCGTGTCGCCGCTTCCGGCGCCAATCCGTACCGCCTCACTCCCAACGACCCCGACCTGACCGGGTTGCGCGACGACCTGTGGCAGCGGACCGCCCACCGCGATGTCGCCACGGTCTATCCACCCCTGGCCCTGGCGGTTTTTGCCGCCGCCAGCGTCCTGCCGCGGCCGCTCCTCAGCTACAAGCTGACGCTGGCCGCGGTCGACCTGATCGGCTGCGCGCTGCTGCTCGCCCTTGCCCGGCGGCGCGGGTCCGTCGTGGCCGCGCTCGCCTACGTCTGGAATCCACTGGTCGTGATCGAGGGCGCCGGCATGGGCCACGTCGACGTGCTGGGCGCTTCGCTGGTCATCGCCTGCGTCGTTCTGATCCCGGTCCGGCGCGGTTCCCCGTCCGGCCCGCCCCGTTCGCTCGCGGCCGGGGTCGTCGCCGCGCTCGGCGTGCTGGCCAAGCTGGTTCCCCTCGCGGCCATCCCCCTCTGGTGGCGAGCGATGCAGCGCCACGGGCAGCACGGCCGGTTGTTCGCTCTCGGCGCCGCCTGCCTGCTCGTCCCCGCGACGGCGGCCGTTCTGGTCTGGACCGGCGGCGTTCCTCCGGGCCTCGCCGTCTTCGCGCTGCGCTGGGAGTACAACGGCCCGCTCTACGAACCGCTCTGGCGTCTGCTCGACGTGCTGCAACTCGACCGGGCGGCCGCGGGGGTCGTCCACGTGGTCCGGGTCGTCTTCGGCGGCGAGGTCACAGCAACGCCGTGGCACACCCTCTACTCCTACACCTATCCCCAGTTTCTCGCCCGCGTGCTGCTCCTGGCCGCGGGCGTCGCCGCGTGGCTTCGCGTCTGGCGGCGGCGCCCCGGAGCGATCGGCGCGGCGCTCGGCGCCTTCGGCATCGTCCTGCTTGCAAGTCCGACGCTCTATCCCTGGTACCTGATCTGGGTGCTGCCCTGGGCGGCGCTGCGCGGCGTGCGCAGCGTCCTGCTGCTGTCGGCGACCCTGCCCCTGGCCTACCTGCCGGCGCTCGCGGGAGTCGACTACTTCCCCTGGGTCTACGGCGCGGTCTGGCTGCCGCCGCTGGTGGTCTTCGTGGTTGATCGCCGGATGCGGGCGGGACGCCCGCGTTCCCAGGGCCGCCAGGCTTACGCGGCCTGAGGAGACGGAGGCACGATGAGGTACCGCCTGCGGATCGCCTATGTCGGCACGGACTACGCCGGCTGGCAGCGCCAGGACAACGCAATCGCCGTGCAACAGGTCGTCGAGGAAGCCCTGGCCCGGATCCTCGGCCGAAGCGTGACGGTGCACGGCGCCGGCCGCACGGATGCCGGCGTCCATGCCCGCGGCCAGGTCGCCCACCTGACGGTGGCGGCAGGGTCGACGCCCGAGGAAACGCGCCGGGCGCTCGTCCACGGCGCCAACCGTCATCTGCCGGCGGCGATCCGGGTGCTGGACGCCGACACGGCGGACGACGCCTTTCACGCCCGCAAGAGCGCTGCCTTCAAGGTCTACCGCTACCGGCTCAGCCGCGCCCGGGTGATCGACCCGTTCCGGGCGCCCTTCGTCGTCCCGGCGCCGGCCGGACTCGACCTGGGAGGAATGAAGACCGCCGCCTCCCTGCTCCTGGGACGGCACGACTTTTCGGCCTTCGCCAAGTCGGGAGGGCGCCACGGCCAGCCGGAGCGGACGATCCACCAGGCCGCGTGGACCGAAGCCGGCGACGAGCTGAGCTTCTGCGTCGCCGGCGACGGGTTTCTGCGCGGCATGGTCCGCGCCCTCGTCGGCACGACGCTCGAAGTCGGTCGCGGTCGCCGGTCGCTGGACGACTTCGCCTCACTGCTCGAAGGGGGCTGCCGCTCCGCCGCCGGACCGAACGCCCCTGCGCGCGGACTGTGCCTGGAGCACGTGGAATACAGTCGGTGGCAATGAAGCGCGTTGTCACGGGAATAGTGACCGCGGCGCTGGCGACAGCCATCGTCCTGTACCTGAGGCCCCTGTTCTTCGTGGCGGTCGCCACCGCGGTGGTCCTGCTGGCGGCCGCCGAGTACGCCGCTCTGGTGCAGCGGATCGTCGTCTCGCCGAAATTTCGCCTGGCGCTGTGGTTGGCCGTGGCCCTCTTGGCGCTTACCGCCGCCGTCCACAACCAGATCGTCCCCCTGCCCCGGCTCACCGGCCTCGACCTCTGGTTCGCGGCGGCAACGGCCGTTCTCGCCATGGCGGTGGCGGTCGGGCTGGGCAGCCGCGCCGAGGTGCGCGACCGGCTGGCTGCCTCGGCGCTGTTCTCTCTCGGGGCGCTCTGGCTGGGGTTGTTCCTCGTCGCCGCGATCCACCTTCACCGCCTCGATCCCGTGCTTCTGCTCTGGGTTCTCGCCGTAGCCGCGCTCGGCGACATCGGCGCCTACTATGGCGGGCGGACGTTCGGTCGCCGGCCCCTGGCCCCCACCATCAGTCCGAACAAGACCATCGCGGGCGCCGTGAGCGGCTTGGCCGCGAGCGTAGGCGTCGGCGTCGCGGTGTTCCTGCTCTGGCTCGGGCCATCCGATTTCGGGCCAGGGGTTCCGTTTGTGGCGCTTGCCTGCGGCGGCGCGGGTCAGGCCGGAGACCTTGTGGCGTCCCTGCTGAAGCGCGCGGCCCAGGTCAAGGACACCAGCCGCCTGCTGCCCGGGCACGGCGGCCTCCTGGACCGGCTGGACAGCGTGATGCTGGCGACGCCGCTGATGTACATCGCTGTCGACATCGGCGCCTTCGGGCCGGCGGGCGCGGTCTCGGTGCTCTACGTGACCGGCGCCGCCGGAGCCCTGCCTTGAACCGACGCAGCGTCGCCGTACTGGGGGCCACCGGCTCGATCGGCGAAGCCACCCTGGCCGTGGCCCGCAGCCACCCGGACCGGTTGCGGGTCTCGGTGCTCGCGGCGCAGGGAACGCGCCCGGCGCGTCTGGTCGAATTGGCGCGCGAGTTCGGGCCCGATCGCGTCGTCGTGGCGGGCGCTGACACGGTGTCCGCGCTCCGCGGCGAACTGCCGGAAGGAACCAGCCTGGCAAGCGGCGAAGAAGCGCTGCTGGACGCGGTCGGTTCCGGCAACGTCGACCTGGTGGTGACGGCGATCGTCGGCGCGGCCGGCCTCAGGCCGGCAGCAGCGGCGCTTGCAGCCGGCGCCGATCTGGCCCTCGCCAACAAGGAGGCGATGGTTGCCGCCGGCCCCGTGCTGCGCCGGCTGGCGGCCGCCTCGGGCGCGTCCATCCTGCCGGTCGACAGCGAGCACGCCGCGATCCACCAGGCCCTGCGCGCGGGCCGGCCCCAGGAGGTGCGCCGCCTGTTGCTGACCGCTTCGGGCGGCCCGTTCCTCGACCGCGATCCCACCACCCTGGAGACGGTGACGCCCGCCGAGGCGACCGCACACCCGACCTGGGACATGGGCGCCAAGATCAGCGTCGATTCCGCGACCCTGATGAACAAGGGCCTCGAGTTGATCGAAGCGAGCTACCTGTTCGACGTGGCCGGTTCCCGGATCGACATCGTGATCCACCCGCAGTCCCTCGTTCACTCGATCGTCGAGTTTTGCTGTGGCAACGGGATCGCACAGATTTCGCCCAACGACATGCAGTACCCCATCCAGTACGCGCTCTCGTATCCCGAACGCTGGCCGCGGCCCGGCGGCGAGGCGTCGGGCGATCTGAGCGAACTGCTGCAGGCGACGTCGAGACTGGAGTTCCGGCGGGTCGATCCGGCCCTCTTCCCCGCGCCGGCGCTGGCCCGCGATGCCCTGGCCCAGAGCGGCGGCGCACCGGCGGTGCTGAACGCGGCGAACGAGATCGCAGTCGACGCGTTTCTCAGCCGCAGGGCCCCCTTCACCGCGATCGTGCCCTTGGTGGCCGAGGTGCTCGAACGCCACGGCCGGCAGGCCGGCGGCGGCGAACCGGACAGCATCGAGGAGGCCCTGGCCTGGGATTCGTGGGGTCGTCGCCACGCACGGGAAGTCCTGGCGCGTTTCGGCGGTTAGCATCGGCGGGCGCCCGCGTCGACGCCCCTTTGGTCCCATGAACATCCTGAGCAACATCCTGGCCCTGCTGATCGTGATCGGCGTGATCATCTTCGTTCACGAACTCGGTCACTTCCTGGCGGCGCGGCTGTTTCGGATCAGGGTCCGGGTGTTCTCGATCGGCTTCGGCGCGCGGCTCTGGGGATTCGAGCGTGGCGGCACGGAGTACCGGCTGGCGATGGTGCCGCTGGGCGGCTACGTGGCCTTCTCCGGCATCGACCCCTCGAATCCGACGGGCGACGCCGGCGACTTCATCACCAAGCCCCGGTGGCAGCGAATGGTCGTCCTCCTGGCCGGCCCCGCCGCCAACGTCGTGCTCTCGATCGTTCTGATCGCGGCCGTGCTGGTGGCCGGCACCGAGCTGGCGGGGCCCCGCGACCTGAGCACCGAGATCGGCGCCGTGGCTCAGGACTCCGCCGCCTCCGAGGCCGGCCTGCAAGCCGGCGACACCATCCTGCGCCTGGACGACGAGGTCGTATCCGACTGGCGCGAGGTCGCGAACATCGTTCTCACTTCACCGGAACGGCGTCTCGCGGTCGACTTCGAGCGCGACGGCAAGTCTCTGAGCACGGTGCTCGTACCGCGCCGCATTCCCCGCCACGAACTGGGGGACGCCGGCATGTACGCCAGCCTTCTGCCGCGCGTTCGCGAGGTGTTTGAAGGCACACCCGCCGAGCGGGCGGGCATCCGGTACGGCGACACGCTCTACGCAGTGGACGGCCACCCCATTGCCGACGCGGACGACTTCCGCCAACTGGTGGAGCCGCGCGCCGGCGAAGAGGTGAGCGTCGAGATCGGCCGCGGCGAGGAGCGCCTCGTGGTCCGATTGGCGCCGGCGGACGAAGGCGGCGTCGGCCGTGCCGGCATCGCGATCAGCCACTTCTCGTACCAGCGCGCCAGCCCCGCCTCCGCCCTCATCGAGAGTGCCCGGATCAACTGGGACACCGCAACCGAGATCTTCGGCTTCCTGGGCAGGCTGGCCGAACGTCGCGTCTCGCCCCAGAGCGCCATCGCCGGACCCATCGAGATCGCCAGGATCAGCGGTCAAGCGGCCCGGCGAAGCTTCAACGATCTCGTGTTCCTGACCGCCCTGATCAGCCTCAACATCTGCATTCTCAACCTGCTGCCGATCCCGGTCCTGGATGGCGGCCAGCTCGTCATCCTGCTGTTCGAGAGCGTTCTGCGGCGCGATCTGTCCATCCGGTTCAAGAACCTCGTGACCCAGTTCGGCCTCGTCGTGATCGTCGGCATCATGATGTTCGCGCTCTACTCCGACCTGGTGAAGAACCTGCCCGCCCTGGGGCGCTGAGGGCAACGGGCACAGATGACCGCCAAACGGAAGCTGACCTTCCCCGCGCCGGCGCGGAGAGTCGCGCGGTCCGCGATGAACGCGCTGCGCAGGATGGGCTCTGCGGAGCTCTCGCCCGCGGCTATCGCTCGCTGGCTCGCTCGCACGCTGCGCCGCCGTTGGTTGAAGCGCCTCGTCGTGGGCGGGTTGTACGCCGGCCTGCTCACCGCGCTGCTCGGCGCCTCGTCCTATCTGGCCCTCTCCAACTTCGTCCGTAGCGGAGTGATCGCGGTGCCCGACCTGGTCGGCCTGGATGTGGATCATGCCGAGGCCACTCTCGCCGCCGCCGGCTTGACGGTGCGCCGGGTCGAAGAGGACCGCTACGACGAGGCCGTCCCCGCGGGCCATGTGCTCCGGCACGATCCGCCCGCCGGCAGCGCCGTCAAGCAGGACAGCGGCATCGCCATCCACCTGTCAAGGGGACGTCAACTCGTCGAGACTCCGGATCTGACCGGTCAGGTCCTGCAGACGGTTCAGGTCAGTCTCGCGGCCTCCGGCATGCAGTTGGGCAGGAGCCGGAGCGTGTACGCCGAGTTCGGCGCACCCGGAACCGTCATCCGTCAAAGTCCACTGCCCGGCAGCCGGGTCGAACCGTCTTCCCGGGTCGACGTCATGGTCAGTCTGGCCAACCCGGGCGCGGCATTCGTCATGCCGGATCTGATCGATCTACCCGAAGCGCCCGTGCGGACCTACTTCGAGACGCGCGGATTCCGGCTCGGAAGGGTAAAGTACGAGCCTTACGAAGGCGTCGAAGCCGGGATCATCCTGCGTCAATATCCACTGCCGGGCCATCCCCTGCGACAAAGCGATTCGATCGCCCTGGTCGTCGCCGCGCAGTAGAGCCATTGATACCGCCAGGTTTCCCAGACAACCCGACGCCCAGAGAACCCGAACGATGAAGATCGCGCCTTCGATTCTGGCGGCGGACCTCGCCGACCTGGCGTCCGCCGTCAAGCACTGTGAGGACGGCGGCGCCCAGTTGATCCACGCCGACGTGATGGACGGTCACTTCGTGCCCAACCTCACCTTCGGTCCGCCGGTGATCGCCGACCTGGCGAAACGCAGCCGTGTGGGCTTCGACATCCATCTGATGGTCTCGAATCCGGAAGCGCTCATGGACCGCTACCTCGACAGTGAGCCGGTCTGGGTGTCGTTCCACCACGAGGCGACGCCGGAACCGGCCCGCCTGGCGGCACAGATTCGCGGCCGGGGCGTCGGCGCCGGCGTGGCGATCAACCCGGGGACGGCGCTGGACGAGCTCCTCCCCTACCTGGAGCACCTGGACTACGTGGTGCTGATGTCCGTCCAGCCAGGATTCGCGGGTCAGGCGTTCCAGGCGGACGTACTGGACAAGGCACGCCAGCTACGCACCACGATCGAAGCCCGTGGGCTCTCGACCAGTATCGAGATGGACGGCGGCATCAAGCAGGGGAACCTCGACGAAGTCGCGGCGGCCGGCGTCGACGTGGCGGTCGTGGGCTCCGGCGTCTTCGCCGCGGAGCGCCCGGTCGAGGCGCTGGCGGCTCTCCGCAGGCAGGCGAACGAATGAAGCGACTCGCTGGAAGAACCCTGCTGGCCGCGGCGCTCGCTCTGGCGGTCGCCTGCGGAGGCGTCAAGGATGATCCGATCCTCCGGCTGTCGTCCACCGAGGCGCTCGACATCGGCAAGCAGCTCCTGGAGGACGAGAAGTTCAACCAGGCGCTCCAGCACCTCGTCCACGCCTTCGAGGTCGAGCCGAACTCGGCGACCGGTCGGGAGGGTCTGCTGTTGGCCGCGGACGCACTGTTCCTGCGCGGCGGCTACCAGTCCTACGTGGAAGCGGAGCAGCGCTATCGCGACTTCCTGAACCGGTTCCCCACCTCCGACCGCGCGGCGTATGCCCAGTTCCGTCTGGCCGACGCGCTCGCCGAGCGGATCGAGAAACCCGACCGCGACCAGCAGACCGCCCGTCAGGCGCTGACCGAGTTCGAGAACGTCCGCCGGCTCTACCCGACCAGCCAGTACGCCGGCCAGGCTGCCCAGAAGATCGTCGAGGTCCGGAACCAACTGGCGGAGCACGAGTTGGTCGTCGGCAGCTTCTACTACCGCTTCCGCACTCCCAGGGCGGCCGGTGAGCGCTTCAAGGGGATGCTCGAGCAGTATCCGGAGTACCCGGAACAGGACAAGGTCAACGCCCTCATGTGCCTCACGTACGTCCAGATACTGAAACGGGCCCCCACCGACGCGGGGCTCGACACGGTCGACGACCTGCGTGACGGCTGCGAGCGGCTGTGGAGCGAACACGCCGGCAGTCCCTGGATCAAGAAGGTGCCTTCGCCGGAGAAGATCCGGGCTCTCCGAAACAACATCCCACCGGCCCCAGAGCGGCCGCCTCGCGACGGTGGAACGGAGCCGCAGGTCGAAGATGCTCCCGAGAACTGACGTCGGCTGCCCGCGCCACCGCCAGTCACCCGGGAGCCTGCCCGCACCTGTTCGCGTGCCGGTGGCGCTCGCCATCGCCGGCTTCTGCTTCGGCTGCGCCTCCACGCACTCCCCGCGCGAGTTCATGAACCGCCGGCGGTGCGGGTGCAGGTTCTCGAGACGCTTCCCGGACTCCGAAGCCGCTCGTCTGGCCACAGAGTCGCTGTCGCGGCTGCAAGAGGAAGGCTGACAGAGCCTGCACCGCAGACCTCACTCCATTGCGTTCTGCGGCGCAAGCTCCTAGAATCACCGTTTCGGCACGCGAGTCGCCTTGAAGCAGCCCAGCGCAGACGGTCGCGTTCCCGAGGACGCGACGGAGGATCTCAACGACCAGCTTGACCACCTCGTCAGGCATTTGGTCAGCCAGGGTGTCACCTTGGCTCAAGCCCGTCAGATCTTCGAACGGCAGTTCATCCTGGCTTCGCTACGTCTCAACCAAGGCAACCTCAGCCGCTCCGCAAACAGCCTCGGCATCCACCGCAACACGCTGCGCACCAAGATCGACACCCTTCGAATCCAGTCGGCCGAGTACCGCACATCCAGCAAGAGGATCCAATCGAAATAGAGCTCCGCCCCAGATGGTCGGCTGGGAAACGAGGAACCTAGCGCCGCCAAACGCCTCGCAAGCTCGGAGCTTGGCCCCAGCCCCCACCTTCCCAAGGGGCTGCGCCGCTGAACTCACTCGTGTCGTTTTGCGGTGCAGCCCCTTGGGTTGGCATACAGCTTGCTGCCAAGCGCAGTCGGGCGTTCCCTCTCACGGTCGGCGAACGCCTCCAGCCACAAAGCCGCGCCGTCGTCTCCGGCCGGATCGTGCAACGCCGAGAGCGACCGTTCTTACAGCGGCCACTTGGGCCTTGGCGGCCGGGACCCTCGAATCCACTCTTCTCATGTACATCTCGAACACCAGCACTCGCAAGAAGGCTCTGGCGGTCGTTGTGGCCACCACCGCCATTTTGGCCGTCTCGGTGCGGAACACGGCGCCTGGGCGGCAGCCCGACTCGCTGCCGGCGCCACCGCATGTCGCGGACGTCGCTCTGTTCGAAGAAATTCAGGCCTGGCTCGACCCGGCATCGGGTAGGACCACCGCCCGTACGTCCCTGGATAGCCCCCCGCTGTACGAGACGATTCGGTCGCATGAGGAGAGCTTCGCGCTCTTCATCGGCGCCGCCGACGGGAACGCCGTTCGGGACCTCTTGCAGCGCGTGCCCTTTGGCGCCCAGATTGCCGCTGTCGCCGAGCGGCGTCAGATCGACCCGCTGCTGGTGGCGGCCGTCGCGCAGACCGAGTCCTCCTTCGACACGCTGGCCGTTTCACCCGAGGGTGCTCTCGGCCTGATGCAGATGATGCCGGCGACCGCCGAACAGTTCGGCGTGGCCAACGTCTACGACCCCAGCCAGAATCTGGATGCCGGGGCGAGCTACCTGGCCTCCCTGCTGCGCCGTTTCGACGGCGATCTGGTGCTGGCGCTCGCGGCGTACAACGCGGGACCCGGCAAGGTCGATCGCTTCAATGGCATGCCGCCGTTTCGCGAAACCCGGGAATTCGCGAACAGCGTGCTCCGCCTGTACGTCGAGCACCACCGCGCGGCGTGGTCGGCCGTCAATCCGCGCGGCCTCGACTTCGCCGTTCTCGCCGGCGGCTAGCAGCCCGTGGTGGAAGTCCGCGTCGCACCGAGAGCGGTCAGGCGCCCGCCCAGCAAGGCGCGACGAAGGAGCCTATCGGGGCATAGTCGACTGAGGAGCAACGATGCTGGGCGGGATGCATGGCCGCTCGAATGCAGCGCGACTTTCGCCACGGGCGGCTAGGGCTGCTTTTCTTCCAGTTCGGAAGAGTCGTCGCTACGCAGGCCCTTCTTGAAGTTCCGGATGCCCTCACCCATGCCGCGGCCAAGGAGCGGCAGCTTGCTGCCACCGAAGATGACCATCAAGATGACGAAGATGATGAGTAGCTCTTGGATGCCAAAGGACGGCATGGCGTTCTCCTGTCGAGGTCGACCGCCGACACTATCAGCTAGCGCCGCCGCGCACGCTCCTAGGTGACCGACGCCCAGGCTCTGCGCAACCAGGGCGCAAGTTCGCGGCCTTCGGGAAGAGCATCCAGGGCATCCAGGAATCTCCGCAGGGCCGGGGGAATCAACTCCAGATAGCGGTCGCTGCCGACGGTCGCGAAGTAGGCGAAGGCGCCCGCGATCTTGAGCGTGCGCTGGGCTGTCGCCGCGTGGTACTGAGCGATCAGGGCAGCGTCTTCTCGGACGGCCGACAGGTGCTCCTGCCGTTCGCGGACCGAGAGCGTCAACGTGTCGTTCAGAAGCGAGGCCAGGTCATAGCAGGGAGGGCCCAGGCGCAGATCCTGGTGGTCGATCACGACCAGCTCTTCGGCGCCTCCCGGCAGAACCGCGGCGGGCGCGCGCAGCATCAGGTTCCGGGCCATGAAGTCGCGGTGACACGGCACGCTCGTTGCCGAGTCGAGCCGCTCGCAGATGGCGGCGCACGCGCCTCGGAGCTGCTCGGCCAGCTTCCGGTCCGCAACCAGACCTCGGGGTTCGAGGAAGCGCTCCCAGGTCTGCTCGAGTTCAGTCAACAACAGGGCCCGGTCGAGCGGCGGAGAGCCCAATGCCTGAACCTTGTCGGGCGGCAGGAGCTGAATCCGCCCGATGAGTTCCCTGGCTTCCGCCAGCCGCCGACTCAGGTTCACCTCGACGGCGCTGCCGGGCGCCTTCCAGCGCTCGAACAGAGTTTGCGGGCCCAGATCCTCCAGGAGCACCCAGACCGGATGTCCGAGTGAGTACTGGTCCACCCTCGGTGTCGGCACGGCGACCGAAGCCAGCAGCTCGGTAGCGCCCACAAACCGCGCCGCCACATCCTTCATGTCGTCCGGATAGCTGCAGACGACCCGCTGCTCGCCCGAGGCAAGACGCAGCCGGCCGTACCGCCGCGCCGAGACGTCACCGGCCAGAGGCTGGAACGAGACCGGCCCCAAACCCGCCCCGGCCAGCGCCTCGAGCACCGGCCGCCAGGTGTCCGTATCGGCCCGTACCAAACCCGGAGTGTGACTAGCGGCTGCGGTCTGGGATAATGGTCGTCGGCCCATGGAACCCCGGCTCAAGCAACTACTCGAAGAACTCACCCGGTCTCTCTGCGAGGCAATGGCCGAGTCGCCCGAGGTCCACGATCGGCTCGAGTCGATCCGGCGTGAAGGCTACACGCTCAACCTGTTCCTCGACTGCAAGAGAAGCGGCGACGACGATAGCGACGCCGACAAGAACTCTTCCACCAGGCGGCCGCTACCGCCACCGGCGTTTCGCATCAACGGACGCGACCTGGCTTTCCTGCGCTCGGTAGGAATCGATCCCACCCGCAGAACCCGCAGCCGCGGTTCGCGACGGGCGGCATCCGACGGCGACTGACGCCCCCTATGGGGCACGCCAGATGAAGGCGTAGTTCCGGCCGGCCCTCGCTCCGTCGCGGCGGTAGCTCCACCAGTCCGAATCGCAACGAACGCAGCAACCGCTGCTTGAGATACGGCCCACACCCAAGTCGGCAAGCTGCTTCGAAGCCGCCAGGACCAGGTCGAGGTGGGGCTTGCGCCCCGGCCGGCGAATGACGACTTCGGCGCCGCTCGCGGATTCCACCTGGCTGGCCACGTCTTCGCCTACTTCGTAGCAGCAGGGCCCGATCGCCGGACCGATCCAGGCCTCGGCCGTCGCCGGATCGCTGGCGCCGGCGCGCTTCGACTCCCGCATCGCCGAGGTGAGGACTCCGCTCGCCAGCCCCCGCCAGCCGGCGTGAACGGCTGCCACGCTCTCGCCCGCGGAGATGAGCACCGGTACGCAGTCGGCGACGAAAACGGTCGCCGCGACGCCGGAGCGAGACACGATCACGGCGTCTCCTTCTCCCCTCAGCCCGGGCGCCTCTACCCACAGCGCCTCGGCGCTGTGCCGCTGCCTCAGCCAGGCGGGCGAGGCCCCTTCCGCCGCCCGGACCTCGCGCGCCAGGAGTCGGAAGGCATCCTCCGGCCCAACCGCCTCCCCTCCCGGCGCCGCGCCCAGGAATGCGGCCCGGACCGGCCCGCGGCAATGGACCGTACTGACCGCGACCCGGCGCTTCAGCACCGGTAGCTGCTGTAGGATGCCGCGGCCATCGTGACGGTCATGAGCGTAGCGCAGAGCACGGCCAATCCGGGAGTCTCTCCCGCAGCCCTCGATGCCGCCTGGGAAACGGTCATCGGGCTGGAAGTCCATGTCCATTTGCGCACCAGAACGAAGATGTTCTGCCGCTGTGAGAACCGTTTCGGCGCCGAGCCGAACGAGCTCGTGTGCCCGGTCTGCCTCGGCTACCCCGGCGCCCTTCCGGTGACCAACCAGCACGCCGTCGACCTTGCCATCCGGCTGGCGCTGGCGCTTGGGTGCGAGGTCAGGCGGCGGTCCGTGTTCGCGCGCAAGAACTACTTCTACCCCGACCTGCCGAAGGGCTACCAGATCAGTCAGTACGACGAGCCGCTGGCCGAGGGGGGTTTGGTACCGCTGCCGTCCGGCCGCAAGATCCGGCTCCATCGGATCCACCTCGAGGAGGACGCCGGCAAGCTGTTGCACGAGGTGCCGGGAGGCGGTCCGCTGCCGGGGCGGAGCCTGGTCGACTTCAACCGCTGCGGCGTACCCCTGGTGGAGATCGTGACCGAGCCCGAGATCCGCTCACCGGAGGACGCGCAGGCCTATCTGCAGACGCTCCACCAGGTGCTTCTCTACACCGGCGCCAGCGACGGCAACATGGAGGAGGGCAGTCTGCGCTGCGACGCCAACCTCTCCCTGCGTCCGGCCGGCGCCGACACGCTCGGCACGAAGACGGAGGTGAAGAACCTGAACTCCTTCCGCCACGTAGCCAAGGCGCTCGAGTACGAACGGGAGCGGCAATTGCACATCCTGACCGCCGGAGGTCAGGTCGAACAGGAGACGCGCAGCTTCGAGCCGGCAAGCGGCGCCACCCGCACCCTGCGGTCCAAGGAGGAAGCGCACGACTACCGGTACTTCCCCGAGCCCGACCTCTCCACCCTGGTGGTGACGGAGCACCGCATCGAGCGCCAAGCGGAGGTGCTCCCGGAGTTGCCGTGGGTCAAGAGTGCACGGTTCCGCGACGCCTACGGACTGCGTGCCGAGGAAGCCGCGCTCCTCTCCGGCAGCGTCGCCCTGGCGACGTACTACGAGCGCGCAGTGGCCGCCCATCCGGCCGGCGCCAGGTCGATCGCCAACTGGGTGATGACCGAGATCCTGCGCGAGCTGAAGCAGCGGGACGTTCAACTCATCGCGCCCGAGCGGCTGGCCGCCATCGTCGCCCTGGTCGACTCCGGCGAGTTGTCGACCACAGCCGCCAAGGATGTGCTCAGCGAGGCCTGGGACTCGGAAGAGACGCCCGACCAGATCGTCGATCGTCTCGGGCTACGGCAGGTGCGGGACGACGACCAGCTCGAGGCCTGGGCCGACGCCGCCATCGCGGCCAACAGCAAGGCCGTCCTCGAGTACCGCGGCGGCCGCGAGCAGGCCCTCGGCTACCTGGTCGGCCAGGTCATGAAAGCGTCCCGGGGCAGCGCCGAGCCCCGGGCGGTGCAGGAGATCCTGCGCCGGAAACTGGCGTAGGAGTAGTCGCAGCGGACTCGCTGCGCTGCCGGGCATGGAACTGGCCGCGGCCGCTCTCAACGAGACGCTCGGCCAAATCCTCGGCCCTCAGGTAGACCTGCGTCCTGGCCCAGGGCCCCTCCGTACTCCGCGCGACGACCAGGAGAGCGCTGACCAGAGCCTTCTCCCACTCGGCATTGCCACCCTCCATCGAGATCGCCTGCTCGTAGGCGGCAACGGCAGCATCGAGTTGACCGTCGCCGTGCAGCAGCGCTCCGTAGTCGAAGCGCGCCTTCGCGTCAGTCGGTTTCAGTTCCGCCACCCGGCCCAGGTCGGCGGCGGCGCTGCCGATGCTCCCCAACCGAACAAGGGACGCGCTGCGCATCTGGTACACCAGAATCTGGTGGGGCTTCGGCAGGCTGCCGATGTTCAGCTTGCTCAGTGTCGCCACGCATTCGCGGGGCATGCCGCTCTGGTAATACGCCTGCCCCAGCCCAACCTGGCTTCCCATATCGCCGGGCTTCAACTCGAGGTGCTTCTGGAAGGCCGCCACCGCCTCCTTGGCCTTGCCGCCCCGGAGCAGGGACTGGGCCAGCATCTGATACCCCTTCTCCAGGGCCTCCTCGTCGGTCCGCTCCTCGACGAACTGCTGGAACTCGACGATCGCCTGGGCGTAGTTGCCGGCCTGAAATGCAGCGACTCCCTCTCCCCATCCGGCGAAAGAGGCGGAAGCTCCGACCAGCGCACAAACCGTCGCGAGGGCAAGAACCGATCGGTGGCTGGTCATCCATGGGCCTCCGTCCTGGGGCGCCAAGTAACTCCCGGCTGCTTGACGGGGAAGTTGACGGTCCGGTCCGATGGTAACGAACGGCCGGCCCGGCGCAAACGCCTCGGGCGCAAGCTCTCCTAACCCCTACTGAAGTTCGAAGGTAACGGTCAGGTTGAAGTAGACAGCGACCGGCCTACCGTTCAGCGTCGCCGGTTCGAACTTCCACTGCCTGACAGCGGCCACGGCGGCGTCCGTGAGGCCCATCTGCAAACCTCTCAGCACTTCGACATCGGTGATGTCACCCTGCTGGTCAATGGTCGCGCGCAGCATGACCCGGCCCTGAATCCGTGCCTTGCGCGCGATCTCGGTGTACCGCGGGTCGACGTGGACTGTCTTCTTCGGCTTGACGACGTCACGGGTCACTTCGATCGGCCCGGGCTCCTCCAGAGGCGGAGGCGCGGGCACCTCGATGTTCCAGTTCAGCTCGTCGACCTCGGGAACGTAGTTCTCCGCTTCCTCGATCCGTATCGGCTCCAGCTCATCCGGCGTCGGATCAGGGATCGGCACCTTCTTCGACTTCGGCTTCGGGATCTGAATCTCCTCCGTCGGCGGCGGCGGCTTGAAGCGCACCTGCTGCACCACGAAGACTCTCGGCGGCGCCGGTGGCGCCGCCTGCTCCTTGCCGTACAAATCGGGCAGCTTGACGACCAGGAGAATCGCGTGGAAGAACAGAGCCAGTCCCAGGGAGTAGCGGAACGTCCTGTTGTCTTTTCGCGTCTCCTGCACATAGGTCAGCAGGCCATGCTCCGCTGACGTGGCGGGCACAGCGTCGGTCGCCGACTCTTCGGCCGGGGATCCAGCCGCCTCGAGGCTCGTGTCACTCATCCGGGGCCCCCTTCTGTCGGGTGGTGTGTAAGGGTGATGCCCCCGTTCCAACCCTGTTGCCGGCCGCAGCTATTCCGTGCGGTGCGCGAACCTCACCGGTCCCGGGCTGCTAGAGGCCGGTGGCCGCTATCGGCGGCGTCAGCCGCTCAGCCCGGAATGGCGAAGGGCTGTTCTCGCTGCCGGCCAGAAGGCCGGTGCGGCGGCACGAGTTGGCTACAGCGTCCGCTACGCGAAGTCTAGCGACGCGGCGGATCGTTCGCCGCTCCCGGGAGTTCCTCCAGTTGGTCGCGGATTGCGTCTCGCTGACGCTCCAACTCTTTGACTTTCTCGTTGTACTCGTCGGCGTCCTTGTTTTCTTCCTGGATCCGCAAGTTCTCACGCACCCTGGAGCCGCCGGCCGCATCGCCCGCCTTCTCGTAGGCATCGATCGAAAGGGAGTACTTCTTCTGCTTCTCGAAGACGAAGCCGAGTTGCTTCCAGATCTGCGCTTCGTCACTGCCGGAAGCGAGCTGGAGAGCCGTGTTCAGGGGTCCTTCCGCATCGCTGAAGCGCTCAAGAGCCGTGTAGGCCTGACCGAGGTAGAAGTGCGCATGCCAGTCGTTGGCCTTCTTCGAGATCGCCTGCTGAAAGGTGGACGCCGCCGCTGCATAGTTCTTGGCGCCCAACTGGACCTCGCCCAGGAGGAGGAGGTTGTCGTAGGAGGCATTGCTCGCCACGAGGCTCCGGGCGACATCCTCGGCCTTGGCGTAAATGCCCGTCTTGGCCGAGCCCGGTGTGCTCCGGCCCTTGATCTTCAGGGCGTTGACCAGGGTCTCCTTCCATTCCGCCTTGCCGCCGTCCATCGACACTGCCCGCTCGTAGGCGGAGATCGCGGCGTCGAGCTGCGCGTCGTTGTGCAGCATCCTGCCGTACTCGAAGCGCGATTTCGCGTCGTTCGGCTTCAGATCCGCGACCTTGCCCAGATCGGCGGCCGCGCCACGGGTGTTTCCGAGCCGCGCCTGGCTCGCGCTGCGCATCTGGTACACCAGGATCTGGTGGGGCTTCGGCAGGCTGCCGATGTTCAGCTTGCTCAGTGTCGCCACGCATTCGCGGGGCATGCCGCTCTTGTGGTAGGCCTGCCCCAGCGCAACCTGCATCCCCACATCGCCGGGCTTCAACTCAAGCGCCTTCTGGAACGCTGGCACCGCATCCTTGGCCTTGCCGCCCCTGAGCAGCGACATCGCCAGCATCTGATACCCCTTCTGAAGGGCCTCCTCTTCGGTCCGCTCCTCGACGTACTGCTGGAACTCGGCGATCGCCTGGGCGTAGTTGCCGGCCTGGAACGCAGCGACTCCCTCTTCCCATCCGGCGGAAGAGGCGGAAGCTCCGAGCAATGCAAGGGCCGTAACGAGGGCGAAAACAGATCGGCGATTGGTCATCTATGGGACCTCCTTCATAGGGCGCCAGACACTCCCGGCTACTCGACTCGGAAGTTAACGGTCAGGTTCGTGATCACAGCGACCGGGCCGGCGCAAGCGCCTCTCCGGCTTGACCTCCTCTATACCCCTACTGGAGCTGGAAGTTGACAGTGAGGTTGTAGTAGACGGCGACCGGCTTGCCGTTGAGGGTCGCCGGCTTGAACTTCCACTGCTTGACCGCCGTCACGGCGGCCTCGCTGAGACCCATGTGCAGGCCCTTCAGCACCTTGACGTCCGTGATGTCGCCGTTCTTGTCGATCGTTGCCTGAAGAATGACGACACCCTGAATCCGCGCCTTGCGCGCAATCTCGGTGTACTGGGGCTTGACCTCGTTGATCTTCGCGGGCTTCGTCACATCGCCGGTGACGTAGATCGGCCCGCTCGGTTCCGGCGGAGGCGGCGCCTCGGGCAGTTCCCACAGATTCAGGTCGTCGACCTCCGGAATGTCGATCTCGTCGGGCTCGTCGATGCGGATCGGTTCCGGCTCATCGGGCGTCGGATCGGGAATCGGCACCTTCTTCGACTTGGGCTTCGGGATCTGCTGCTCCACTTCCGGTGGCGGCGGCTTGAAGCGCACCTGCTGCACCACGAAGACCTTGGGCTTCGGCGGCGGCGCCACCACCTTGCCGTACACATCGGGCAGCTTGACGATCAGCAGGATCGCGTGCAACAGCACCGCGAGCCCGAACGAGTAGCGGAAGGTCTTGTTGTCCTCCCGGGTTTCCTCAACGTAGGTCAGCAGGCCCTGCTCCGCTGACGTCAGCGCGCCAGCTTCTTCCGCCTGTGGCCCTTCGGCCGGGGATTCAGCGTCCGGAGATGCGGCCGCTTCGAGGTTCTCGTCACTCATCGGGGTTACCTCTTGTCTGTCAGGTCGACGTGTAGTTCCAACTTCGTTCGGTCTCGGTCCTATTCCGGGAACGGCAAGGCTAGTACCAGAAGCTCTGGATTTCCCGCTGAGTCGGCACCGAGATGTTGATCGGCTCGGTCAGGCCGTTCTCTTCGCCCTGGCGCAACTCGTCGTACACCTGGACCATGTACTTGTACTGGGTTGCGACATCCGGCCGGATGATCACCGGCTTCTTCGGATTCCGCTCCAGCTTCGGCCTCAGGTACTCGATGATCTCGCCGAGCTGCATCGGGTTCTGGTCCACCCTCAACACCCCGTCCGGGAAGATCTCGATCAGCACCGACTCTTCCTTCTCGATGACCGGCGGGTTGTCATCGTCCTTCGGCAGCGCGAAGTCGAGCCCGCGGGTAGCCGTGAACGTGGTGGTCACCATGAAGAAGACGATCAGCAGGAAAGCGATATCGGCCATCGACGAGGTCGGAATTTCATCGTCCGGGCGATCTCGTTCGATCTTCATCTTGAGCCTCCATCCGTACCGTCAAGTTCCAGCATGCCGCGGCGTCCTCAGAGGTCGTCGACCGTTCGCTGGTCGGACAGCAGGTACAGATCGCGCACCTTGGCCCGTTTCAGCGCATCCAGCACTTCGTCGATCTTCTCCCACGGCACTTCGCCATCGGATTTGACCACGAAGGTCTTGGCCGGATTGATCGAGATGGCGTTAGCTGCCATCGACAGCACTTCGTCGGCCGTGGGCACCAAGACACTCGCCTCATCCCCGTCGGACGCGCGGATGCGACCGTTCGCATCGATCGAGACGTAGGCGGCCTTCTTCGGGATCTCGTACCTGAGGGTCGTCTTCGGCAACAGCACCTGGGTCTTGTCGACCTCGAAGGTGATCGTCAGCATGAAGAAGATGATCAGCAGGAAGGCGATATCCGCCATCGAGGCCGTCGGGATGTTCGGCTTGTGCTCGATGGATGCCTTGAGCTTCATGTCGCTGTCCTCGCCTGGGGACCTGTAGGAAGTCTAGGAGGCTGCGCCGCAGAACGCAACGGAGTGAGTTCTGTGACGCGGCCTCCTGGTGAGGTGGGGGATGGGGCCAAACACGGAGTCTGCGACGGGTTTGGCGGCGCTAGCTGCCTTCGCCGCTCTCGGGCGAAACACCGCTGCGCTCCATCTCGCCGAACGTCTCGAGCAGCATGTTCGCCGCGGTCTCGATGTCGCGCACGAACTTGTTGATCCGGCTCATGAAGTAGTTGTAGGCGAGCTGAGTCGGAATGGCGACCGCGAGACCGCCGGCCGTCGTCGTCAGGGCCTCCTTGATACCCGTGGCGACCGCGCCCGGGTTGGAGAGGCCCTGCGCAGCGAGGGCGTCGAAACCGGCCATCATGCCGGTCACCGTGCCGAAGAAGCCGAGCAGCGGCGCGACGTTGGCGGTTGTCGCCAGCACCGCAAGACCGCGCTCCAGGCGCCCCATCTCGAACAGCGCCGCGTTCTCGATCGTCTTCTCGATGTCTTCCTTGGGCCGGCCGTACTTCATCAGACCGGCCTTGAGGATCGAGGCGACCGGACCCCGGTACTCCTCGCAGACCTTCACAGCGTCGCGGATCGACCGGTTGACCACCAGCGCCTTCCGCACCTTGGGGAGGAACTCGTGAACGTTGATCCGTGCGCGCCACAGTGCGTACAACCGCTCGGCCACCACCGCAAGAGCGATGACGGAGAATGCGAGCAGTGGCCACATGACGGGACCGCCCTCGTTCATCAACTTCCAGAACGTGCCACCAATGTTCACCTAGCTACCTCCTCAGGCCTGTGTACCCGCCAGCGACGGGCCGAGTTGAATCGCCCACCGGACGGTGGACGCGACTCTGGACGGACGGTGACCCCTACACCGGAAGGGGTGACTGGCTCACCTTGGAACGGTTGAGGAATATAGCACACGGACCCCGCTTGGGAACCGCCAATCTGCCCCTCCTCAACGGGCGCTCCGCGCCGCCTCCACCACCCTCTGCAGCGGACGTTGCTGAACGTAGTAGATGGCGACAGCCAGCGCATCCGACGCGTCCGCGCTGCGCCTGCCCGCCGAAGCTCCCAACAGCACGTCGACCATGCGCGCCACCTGGGTCTTGTCGGCCCGGCCGTTGCCGCACACGGCCTTCTTGACCTCGGCGGGAGACACCTCCTCCACGTCCAGGCCGCGCCGGCCCAGCACCGAGAGAATGACGCCCCGAGCCTGGGCGAGCGCGATCAGAGAGCGGCTGTTGTGGCCATGAAACAGGGTCTCCAGGGCAACCGCAGCCGGCTGCCAACGGTCGAGGGTCTGCTCCACGCCCTCCGCCAGGAGAGCCATGCGCGCCGCCGGACTCGGCTTGGATACCAGCGTGATCCGGCCCGAATCCAACTCCCTCAGCCGCGACCCTTCCTGCTCCACCACGCCGTAGCCGGTGTACCGGCTGCCCGGATCCAGACCGAGGACGATCAAGGCTGCGGTATGACGATCAGGATGCCAGCCGCTCCAGCAACTCGTCGTCGAGGTCGAAGTTGGCCCAGACGTGCTGCACGTCGTCCTGGTCCTCCAGCCCGTCGATCAGCCGCAGGAGCTGACCCACGACCGCCTCGTCGACCTGGACCAGGTTCTGCGGTTCCATCGTCAGTTGCGCTATCTCGGTCTTCAGTCCCCGCCCCTCGACCTCGTCCTTGGCGGCATGGAAGGCCTCCACCGAGGTGTAGACGTTGTAACTGTCCTCCTCGACCGAGAAGTCCTCGGCCTCGAGTTCCAGCGCGAGTTCGACCAGCGCCTCCTCGTCGACCCCGGACTCCTCCATGACGGCGCGGTCGAACGCGAAGAACCCCCGTCGGTGGAACATCCAGGCGACACAGCCGTTCTCGCCCAGGTTTCCGCCGTGCTTGGTGAACAGGTGCCGTACCTCGGACACCGTCCGGTTCCGGTTGTCGGTCAGCGTTTCGACCAGGACCGCGACGCCTCCGGGACCGTAGCCCTCGTAGACGACCTCCTCATAGGACACCCCCTCGAGTTCCCCCGCGCCCTTCTTGATCGCCCGGTCGAGGTTGTCTCCGGGCACATTGTGCGCCTTCGCATCCGAGAGCGCGTGGCGGAGCCGGGGATTGGCGCCGGGGTCGCCGCCACCGAGCCGGGCCGCGACCGAAACCTCCCTCAGGAGGCGCGTGAACGCCTTGCTCCGGCGGGCGTCCTGCGCCGCCTTCTTGTGCTTGATCGTGCTCCACTTGCTGTGACCGGACATGACCGCTCCAGTCTATCGGCATGGGGCCGAACACTGAGCCTGCGAAGGTCTTGGCGGCGCTATGCTGCGCCGCCAAGTGACCGGCCAGACCACACCTTCGGCCCAGGAAATCCTCGACCGGCTCGAGGTCTGGGGCCGGAAGTTCGGCCTCGACGCGATCCGCCGGCTCCTCGGCGCCCTCGGCGATCCCCAGCGGGGGATACCGACGATCCTGGTCGCGGGCACCAACGGCAAGGGCTCGACCAGCGCGGCGCTCGCGTCGCTCCTGACCGCCGCCGGTTTCCGGTGCGGCCTCTACACCTCGCCCCACCTCGAACACGTCGAGGAGCGGCTCCGTATCGACGGCCGGGCGATCACGGAGACCGAGCTCGGCGCCCACCTCCGGCGGGTTCTCGATGCCGCCGGGTCGGCGCCGCCGACCTACTTCGAGAGCCTGACCGCGGCAGCCTGGCTGCACTTCGCGGCGCATCGCGTCGACGCCGCGGTCTTCGAGGTCGGCCTGGGGGGCCGTCTCGACGCAACCAACGTGTCGGAACCCGTGCTCTCCGTGATCACCCAGGTCGCGCGCGACCACGCGCAGCAACTCGGCTGGACCCTGACCTCGATCGCGGGCGAGAAAGCCGGCGTCATGCGATCCGGGCGCACCTGCCTGACCTGGAGTTCGCGGCCGGAAGTCGAGCGCGAGCTGAGCCGCTGCGCCGCGGTGTGCAGCGCGCAACTCGTCAACGCGGCCGACGACGTCGAGTTCCTGGATTCAACCGCCTCTTGCGACACACCTTCACGACGGCTCTCGACGCTTTCCACGCCACAGGCGGAGTACCGGTTCCGCGCGCCGCTCCCCGGTGGCCACCAGCTCGCCAACCTCGGCCTGGCGGTGCGCGCGGCAGAGGAGTTCTGCGCTCTCGCGGATCGGGAACTTGCACCCGCAGCCGTCCGGCGCGGCATCGAAGGCGTGTGCTGGCCGGGCCGGCTCGAGTGGGTAGACATCGAAGCCCACGGACGCCGCCGCCGGATCCTGTTCGACGCCGCGCACAACCCCGCCGGCGCCGCCGCGCTCCGCTCCTACCTCAACGAGACCGGCCTCGAGTTCGACCTCCTGTACGGAGCGCTGCACGACAAGCAACCGGAGCAGTGCCTGCCCTTGCTTGCGGAACGTGCCGGCGGAATCGTCCTGACGGCGCCCGATCACCGGCGTGCCATGTCGCCCGAAGCGCTACTGTCGCTGCTGCCGGCCCGCAACGCCGTCGTCGACGCCGATTCGGCGGATGCGCTCGAACGCTGCCTCGCCGCGGCCGCCGATCCGCCCCGCACCCTGGTCGTCACCGGCTCGCTCTACCTGGTCGGCGAAGTCCGCTCGGCGCTGCGAGCCCGCTGCGGCACTCCGGCAGCGGCCCGCGACGTGGTTACCGGCTGCCGCTAGCGGCGCACCCCGTGTTACTCGGCCGCGCTGTCGATCTTGGCCACGCGGCCGACGTGGCGGTCGCCGTCGAAGGGCGTGTCGAGGAACACCTCGAGCAGTTCGGATGCCTGGCCGGCGCCGAGGGCGCGGGCGCCGAGGGCCAGCACGTTCGCGTCGTTGTGTGCGCGGGACATCCGGGTGGTGAAGCTGTCGCTCGGATTGACCGCCCGGACCCCGGCGAAGCGGTTCGCCGACATCGCCATGCCGACTCCGGTGCCGCACACCAGCAGGCCGCGGTCGACCTCGCCCGACGCCACGGCTCGCGCCACCGCCGCCGCCTTGTCGGGGTAGTCGACGGGCGCCGAACCGTCGGCGCCGAAGTCGACGATCTCGACTCCGCGGGCGCGCAGAACCTCGCCCAACGCGTCCTTCAACTCGACTCCGGCGTGGTCGGCGCCGAGCGCGAACTTCATGCACCCCCCAGGGTTTCGGAATCCCGCCGAACGCGCTCGTCGGCGGCCGCCACGCGCTCGCCCATGCGGCGCCGGTAGTCGGTCAGCGCGGCGGCCAGATCGGCGTCGCCAAGCCCCAGGATCTGAAGCGCCAGCAGCGCCGCGTTGTCGGCCCGGTTCACGCCCACCGTGGCGACCGGGATGCCCGGCGGCATCTGCACGATGGCCAGCAGGGCATCGACGCCGTTGAGCGGACCGTTCGCGACCGGGACGCCGACCACCGGCAGGATGGTCGCCGCCGCCACCACGCCCGGAAGTGCTGCGGCGCCGCCGGCGCCGGCGATCAACACGCCGATGCCTCGCTCAGCCGCGCCTTCAGCCCACTCCGCGGTCTCCCGCGGCGTCCGGTGGGCCGAGAGAACCCGCGACTCGCAGCCGACGCCGAAGTCGGCGCAGACCTTCGCCGCGGCCTTCATCGTCGGCCAGTCCGAGTCGCTGCCCATGACGATCCCTACCCTGATGTCGCTCATTCGTTCCTTCGCTCCACGTGGTCCTGCTCGTGTTGGTCTGGGTGTCTCAGGTGAACCCACTGCGCCGGCCTGTCCTGCTAGAGCGGCACGCTGCCGTGCTTCTTGGCCGGCACGCCGCTCCGCTTGCCCTTGAGCTGGCGCAGCGCGCCGACGATCCTGTGGCGGGTCGTGCGCGGCGCGATCACAGCGTCGACGAAGCCCCGCTCCGCCGCCACGTACGGGTTGGAGAACTTCTCCCGGTACTCGGCGGCCAGCTTCTCGCGCAGCGCCTCGGGGTCTTCCGCGTTCCGGATCTGCTGGCGGTAGAGGATGTTGACCGCCCCGCTCGGCCCCATGACCGCGATCTCCGCGGTCGGATAGGCCAGGTTCACGTCGGTGCGCAGGTGCTTGCTGGCCATCACGCAATAGGCGCCGCCGTAGGCCTTGCGGGTGATCACGGTGATCTTCGGCACCGTCGCCTCGGCGAACGCGTACAGCAGCTTGGCGCCGTTGCGGATGATCCCGCCGTGCTCCTGCTGAACGCCCGGCAGGAAACCCGGCACGTCCTCGAAGGTGACCAGCGGGATGTTGAAGGCGTCGCAGAAGCGCACGAACCGACCGCCCTTGACCGCCGCGTCGATGTCGAGGACGCCGGCAAGGTAGTTCGGTTGGTTCGCGACGATGCCCACGCTGCGCCCGCCGAAGTGCGCGAAGCCGACCACGATGTTCTGGGCGAAGTGGCGGTGGACTTCGAGAAAGCGGCCGTCGTCGACAACGGCCCGGATCAGCGCGCCGATGTCGTAGGGCTTGTTCGGGTCGACCGGCACCAGCTCGTCGAGTTCAGGCGCCTCGCGGTCGTCCGGATCGTCGGTCGGCCGCCGCGGCGGATCGTCCAGATTGTTGCTGGGCAGGTAGGCGAGGAGCTCTCGGACGGCCAGCAGGCAAGCCGTGTCGTCGGGGGCGGTGAAGTGCGCCACACCGCTTCGCCTCGCGTGCGTCTTCGCTCCGCCGAGCTCCTCCATCGAGACGTCCTCGTGGGTCACCGTCCTGATCACGTCCGGCCCGGTCACGAACATGTAGCTCGTGCCCTCGACCATCAGCACGAAATCGGTGATCGCCGGCGAGTAGACCGCGCCGCCCGCGCAGGGCCCCATGATCGCGCTGATCTGGGGCACCACCCCCGATGCCAGCGTGTTGCGGAGAAAGATGTCGGCGTAGCCGCCCAGCGAGGCGACACCCTCCTGGATGCGGGCGCCGCCCGAGTCGTTCAAACCCACGACCGGGGCGCCGTTCTCGACCGCCAGATCCATCACCTTGCAGATCTTGCGGGCGTTCGTCTCGGACAGCGAACCGCCGAAGACGGTGAAGTCCTGGGCGAAGACGTACACCGGACGCTGGTCCACCCGACCATGCCCGCACACCACGCCGTCACCCGGGATGCGCTGCTCGGCCATGCCGAAGTCGGTGCAACGGTGCGTCACCAGCGCATCGATCTCGACGAACGACCCCGGATCGAGCAGCAGATCGACCCGCTCCCGCGCGGTCAGCTTGCCGCTCGCATGCTGACGTTCGATGCGCTCGGCGCCGCCGCCCAGCCGCGACCGTTCAAGCCGCTGCTCCAGTTCGCTCGCTTGCTGGCCGCGAACCGAGCCGTCCGCTCCGACTGGCTCTTGCACCCTGGTCATCGGAGCGACTTTCTTACCACAGGCCGTCCTTCGCTGCGTTCTGCGGCGCAGCCTCCTAGAATCACAGCCATGGAGACGAACGCCACTGCCCAACGGCCGAACGAGTTGCTGGCTTCGGACCTCCCCGCACTGACCGACGCCCTGGCCCGGCTTACCCTGCACCCGGGTCAACGCGCGGAGGCGTTCTTCGAACGTCTGGAGACGGTCGAGTTGCTTCCCGAAGGCACACACGACCGCCTCCGCCTGCGACAGGAGCAGGGCCTCTCCGTGCGGAGAATCGAGGCGGGCAGCAGTCGCCTGGCCTCTGCCGACGCGATCTCAGGGCACGCCTTCGCCTCCTGCTGCGACCGCGTATCCGGCACGGCCGGTTCGATCGGGCCACCTCCGAGAATCAAGGTCAGTCGCTGGCCGCCACTCCGTCTTGCCGAGATCGAGCGGGCTGAGAGCCAACTCGCGCGGGCGGTCAATCGGCGCCGTGTGGGCTTCCCCATGGAGGTCACCGTTCGCCGGCACCGCCGGCAGATTCAAGTGCTTCACGGCCACATGTCAGCTCCCAGCCAGTTCGAGGAGTACTTCAGCCTGCGCGTGGAAACGCCGTGGGGCATCTGGGGCGGTCTGCTGCCATCACTCGCCGACGAGGATCTCGATCCGGTCGCCACGTGCCTGGCCGATCGCCTCAGGTCCCGCAACCTGCCGGCGCATCCGGATACGGCACGCGTCATCGTCCTCGGACCCTGCGCAGCCGCGGTGATGCTGCACGAGGTCGTCGCTCACACGCTGGAGGCGGACACCCTGGCCCTGACCGGCGCCCCGGAGAGCATCGTCGGTCTGAAGCTGGGCGAGGCCCATCTCGACGTAGTCGACGATCCCCGCCTGGCGCCGGATGGTTGCGGACGTTTCAGCGACGACGAAGGTACGACCGTCATCGCCAGGTGGCTGCTCCGCCGTGGCCGCGTGCGGCAGCCGCTGGCCGACCTCTCCTGGGCCGGCCGCTACCGGCGACTGATTCCCGGCGCCGCACGACGCGCCAGCCGCCACCTGTTGCCCAGCCCGCGCACGACGCACCTGGAGTTGCTTCCCAGCGATCTGCCCGACGCGGACCTGTTCCGCGAAGCCGCCGGCGGCCTCTACATCGGCGAGTTCGAGAGCGGCACGTTGAACCCGTTCGATGGCGGCTGTGTGCTGCGGGCGCCCTGCGCCCGGAGGATCGGCGCCAGCGGCCCCGTCGACTTCGTGGGACCGGTGGAGATCCGGTCGCGCACGGTCGACCTTCTCGCTGCCGTGACAGCGGTCGGGGACCGCCCGCTGGCCGCCGGCGCCGGATGGTGCGTGAAGGACGGAGCTCTCCTGCCGGTATGGGCCCGCAGCCCGTCCGTGCGGCTGGAGGGTCTGGCTTGAAGCCACTCCGGCTACCGACCATTCAGGCCCTCGGGACGGCGCTGACCGCGGTGACGGATCGCACCGGCGCATCGAGCGCCGAGTTCTACGTCAAGGCGGGTGGCAGCCTGCGGATCGAGATCGACCCCTGGCGGCCCAGTAGCGCATCGCCGTCCGCTCCCGAGGACTGGCGCTTTCACGTGGGCAACGTGGAAGAGAGAGGGTGGGCCCTGCGCGCCGGGGGCGCGAGCGGGGCGCTCTTCGTTGCCGAGTCCGGCGCGCTACCTGCTCCCGGCGGCTGGGGCCGATTGAATCGTCATTCCCTGAGGCCGGGTTCGCTCCGACTGCCGCCACGAGGCACGCGACAGGCGTCGCTGCCCAACCCCGGCAAGAAAGATGTGCCGGACAACGACTCGGAAGCTCTCGGCCGAGACCTCATCCGCGGCATCCTGGAGCGAACCCGCAACGAACTTCCGGGCAGCCGCCTGATCCGGGCGAGACTGGACGACGGCGCCAGCGCGTCCGTACTCGCGAACAGCGGCGGAGTCACCGGGCGGACCTCGCTGCGCCTCGCGACGGTCGAGCTGGAGTTCGCCGTCGAACGCATCGGTACTCGCGGATCCTGCAGCCTCTATCGCGCGGCCACCGATCTGACGAGCTTCGATACCCGGACAATCGCCGCCGAGGTCGCCGACCGGCTGACACTCGCGACCGCGGCGCCCGTACCGGCTCTGCCTTCCAACGAGATCGCGGTGTCGCCCGCCCTCGCCTCCAGCCTGCTGGCTCTGCTCGGCCCCCTGTTCAGGGGCCGCGAAGGCTGGGAGACGCTTCAGCGCCTGTGTTCAGGGCACTCACTGGGGCCGACGGACCTGCAGATCCTCGACGACGGCGCCCTCGAAACCGGCTGGATCGGGACCCCGATCGACGACGAGGGAGTGCCCACGCGGGCGGTGGCGCTGGTGAAGGACGGAGAACCCGGCGAGCCTCTGCTGACCTGGGAAGATGACGGTTGGTCGGGCTTCTCCGCCGCCGGCTGTCGGCGCCGGTCGGGCTGGCGGGCGCCGCCCGAGATCAGCCACTCCCACCTCTACATCGCCCGCGGCCCGGAGTCCGCAGATGCGATCCGGAGTGGAATCCGACGCGGCTGTTATCTGCTGGACTGCGCTCCGGGCGGCCGTCGCCACGCCACCTTCGCACTCTCGGACAACGGCCGGGAGTCAACCTTCGAGATCGACACGACCGGCTTCGTGGTGGAACACGGCCGCATTCTCGGCGCCATCCCGAGGGCGCGGCTCAGAGGTTCGATCCGCCAGTTCTTCCGCGGAATCCGCGCCGTCGGCGACGATCTCCGGTTCCTGCCGGTGCCCGGAGCGGTGGGCGCGCCGACGCTGCTGCTGACCGGACTGCAGCTCGAGCCGGTCGTCCAGGGAGCTGGCTAGGGCGCCGGTACCGCTACGCGGCGAACTCTCGTTTCAAGCTGAGCGCTGCTGCGGAAAGTCGGCTCGAAGCGCCCCCCGCGGGGACCGCCGAAGGTCCCGGGCGAAGGACCGGGCTCCGGCTGCCTGCCACCCCGACCAACCGGTGTCCCCACCTGGATCGCGCCGCGCCTCCCCGAGGCCGGGCTCGACGACGGCTGCGGCCTGCCCGCGGGAACCCCCGCCACACTGCCCGCAAGCGTGCGGCGGCGAAGGTCGTCCCGGGTGAACACCCGGGGCTCCCTTTCAGTCCTCCGGTCGACCGCAGGTTCCGCCGGCTCATCCGGCACACTCGCGGTGGGGGGTGTTTCATACGTGACCGACCGGTTGGTCGGCGTACCGAACAGATCCGCATCGGCGCCCGCCGGAACCGACGACCGGTTCACCCGGCGGAGCCGGTCCGGATCCACCTCCACCGACTTCACGGCCTCGCCCTGTTCAACCTTCGCGGGCTCGTCTTCCTGAGATTCCGCGATCTCGTCGAGTCGCGGCGCCGCCTGTTCGAGGCGCGCCGGCACGAGCAGGCCGCTGATCCGTCCCGGCTGCGAGTACGCCCTCGGTGGCAGAGCCTTGGCGCGCGTTCGGTCCGCCCGGAGCAGAATCTCGGTGGCATACCGGTTCACTGCGAAGTGAGGATTGACGTCGCCGAAGGCCAGGTGCGAGTCCAGGCTCACGGCGCGTACGTAGTGCTGCACCGCCTTCTCGGCTTCACCTGAATCGTCGGCGATCCGGCCAAGCTGGTAGTGCGCCCAGGCGTTCCCCGGCTCCAGCTCGATCGCTTCCCGAAGATGGCTCGACGCCAACTCCGTGTCGCCGGTCGTGTAGGCGAGCAGGGCCAGGTTGTAGTGCGCGGGCGCCCAGGTTCCGTCCACGGCGATTGCGGCACGGTAGGACTCGAAAGCCGCCGCGACATCGCCGCGGAGCTCCAGCAGATTGGCGAGATCGTTCAGTGCCGTCGCGCGGTCGGCGGGGCGGCTCTGGCTCTCCACCAGCTTCCGCTGCTCGGCTATCGCCCGCTCCAGGTTCGGATCCGCGTTCGCGGCAGCGTCGGCGACCTGGGCCGCCACTGCGGCATCGACGCCGAACGGCGCCGCCGCGCCAAGCAGAAGCAGGCAGGGGGCGAGCACCAGCGCTCTCGAGAGTGTTCTGAAGAGTGATTGCTTGGCGTTCATGGCTCTCCGCGCGGTGGCTGCGAGGAATAGGATCGGCGGGACGTGAGTCAACTGCGACGACTACCTGCAGCAGGACGTTTGCTGCAGGAGAGCCCGCTTGCCGAACTCACAGGATTATACGGAAGGCAAGCGACGAGGGTCCAAGCAGCCAGAGTTCTCGACGCGCTTCGCCGCGAAATCCGAACGGGGATCGGCGATGACGACCTGGACGATCGGATCCGTCTGATCCCCGAACTCGTCCGCGCCGCCCTTGAAGCGGAGGCGCCTCCGCTTCGCCGGGTGCTGAACGCAACGGGCATCTTCCTGCATACCAATCTGGGCCGGGCGCCCCTTCCTCGATCTGTCGTGGACGGCATGAAGACTCGGCTCGACGCCTACTGCGACCTGGAGATGGACCTCGCGACCGGACGCCGCACGGACCGCAGTCTCCGTGTCGAGAACCTCCTGCAGACCCTTACGGGGGCCGAGGCGGCCCTGGTCGTCAACAACAACGCGGCCGCGCTGGTGCTGGCGCTCTCGACCCTGGCGCCCGGCCGCGAGGTCCTGCTGTCCCGCAGCGAACTCGTCGAGATCGGAGGTTCGTTCCGGATTCCCGACATCCTCGAGACCAGCGGCGCCCGGCTCGTCGAGGTCGGCACCACGAACCGCACCCGGCTCGCCGACTACGAGCGGGCCGTGCGCCCGGCCACGTCCCTGGTCCTGAAGGTGTTCTCAAGCAACTTCCGCATCCGGGGCTTTGCGGAGGAGGTTCCGGCAGCCGACCTCGCCGCCTTCGCGCACCGTCACGATCTTCCCCTCCTGGTCGACGAAGGCAGCGGCGTCATCGGGTCGCACACGGCGGCGGCGCTGCGACGGCGCCAGAGCTTCCGGGATCTGATCGAGGCCGGCTGCGACCTGGTCTGCGGCAGCGGCGACAAGGTCCTCGGGGGACCGCAGGCCGGACTGATCGTGGGTCGGAGATCGTTCGTCGACCAACTCCGGAAGTCGCCGCTCTACCGCGCGTTCCGACCGGGACGGCTGGTCCTGACCGCACTGGACGCAGTGCTCCGGCGCCGCCTGGCAGCGCAGCCGATGCCGATCGAGGCGCTCTGGGACGAGACCGGCGAATCCCGCCGGCGAGTCGAACAGATGGCGGCGAGACTGGGAGGTCAGGCCATCCGGGGTGACGCCTACCTGGGCGGCGGCGCCGCGCCGGATGAGGCGATCGAAGGTTGGGTGCTCGCGCTGGACGCCCCCGCGGAGACCGCCGGTCGGCTTCGGACCGGTGAGCCGCCCGTGGTCGGATACCAGCGCGGCGGACGCCTCATCCTCGATCTGCGGACCGTGGATCCAGCCGACGACGAAGCGCTGGCCGGGGCGGTCGAACGGGCTCTGGGGCGATAGTCAGAGCCGGCCTTCGGCCCAGTCCACGTCGATCCGGCAAACCGGGAGGACGGCCAGCCGGATCGGCGAGCCGTCCGGACCGGACCCGGTCAGCCGGATGCGGCTGCCGTCGAACCGGCAACGCTCCGGCGAGAGGTCCCGGAGCCCCTCGAGAATCGCGAGCTCGTCAGCCTGAAGCAGCGGAGCGGCCAGACTCCCCGGATGGTCGACGTCGATCCGGGTCGGCGCCCCGAGGGCGGTTGACGGCCACGCGGCGTCGCGACTTGTAAGCTGCGAACGGGGTCCGGCGCCCGCGGCGTCGCCCGAGCCAAGCCGCAGCGAGTACCTGCGGATCTCTCCACCGTCAGGCCCGGTCGGGCGCAGGGTGAAGAAGGTGAGGAGCCCGCCGGCCGCGAGCGGCGCCGACGCCGGACGCTCCCCCACGCCAAGGGCCAGCGACCACCCCTGCTCCCCCGGCGCCAGCGCCGGCGCCAACCGATCGACCCTCCGGGGCGGACTCTCCGGATCGAGGTGAGGCAGTTCGTCCGCTGAAACGGGACCACCGGCGCCGCGGTCCACGAACAGGAAGAACCGGCCGGCCACCGCTTCTTCGGACCCGGCCCCGGGGTCGGCGCCGCCGCCGGCCCCAAGGGCAAGAGCGTGAGCGCCAAGCGCCGGCACCGGGATCGCCGCAGGCGGATGGTGGATCGGCAGGCCGCCGGTGTCGAACACCCGCCGCGGACTCCAGGCGCCAGCCGGAACGCGGCCGCCCTCGAGTTCCACCGGGGGCGACACGTCGACGCGGTACAGACTGCCGGCGGTCGTTCCCACGTAGATCCGATCGGCCAGTCCGTCGCCCCTGGTGTCCACCGCCGCCGGCGCGGCGGTGACCGGCGCATCGAGCGACCGCTTGTACCGCACCTGCCCGTCGTCGACCCCCACGAAGTACAGCCAGTTGCCCACTTCGCCGGCGCCCTCAGGGTCGAAGCCCCCTCCGAACACCGCGACCCGGCGGACGGCGGCGCCGAGCCGCAGCGGCACGATCGCCGGCTTGGACACCGTGTAGCCGAGGTCGGCTACGCCGTTGCCATCCGCGTCCGCGCCGTCGGCGAAGCGCCACAGGGGTCGGACCTCCGGCGACAGTTCAAAGGCGTAGAGAAGGCGGCCGGCCCGGCCGAGTCCTCCGACCGCGACCGTCCGCGGCGTGTCGGCCTCCGAATCGGTGACCCTCGCGACCGTCAACGGGGCATCTTCGTCGTAGACGCCGATCTCGCTCAGGGCGGCATCCCGGATCAGGCCCCGTGCCGCCCTTGCAGTTCCGGCGAGGTCCCATTCATCGCTCGTACCGACCGGCCACGGCATCAGGTCGACCACCGCGGTCAGATCCCGTCTGGGCGGCGGCAGACCGTCCAGACGGCTGGGCGCCGTGGCGGCGGCTGCGGCGACGTGACTGACCCGGCGCAGACCGCCAAGGGCGCCCAACGCGCCGTCCAGGTTGGCCATGCAAAGGTGGCATGTGCCGTCTGCCACCTGCACAACGCCTGTGACTTCGACCGTGATCTCGGCGCCCGGCGCCCCGACGCCCAGGGTACGGGTGTAGGGATCGGCGGCGCCGGCGACCCCGCGCGCCACGGCGAGCTCCAGGCCGCCTTCCGCGGCGGCAAGCAGGCGCGCCTGCAACTTCTGCCCGGAAGCGATCAGCATCTGCGTCTGGGTTGCCATCAGCAGAGCCAGGCAGGAGCCTGTCAGGAGCAGGAGGATCAGGGTGACAAGCAGGGTGGAACTTCCCCGCACCCCAGCCGGCGGCTTGCCAGGATCCAAGTTCACTGCAGGTTCCTCATCCGAACCGCGGTCGCAGCCGTCCGTTGCACCCGCAGAGCCGCCGCGGCCGGTTCTCCGCCCTGAGCGGTACTGACTACGCTGATGCTCCATCCGCGGCCTTCTCCCATCTCCTCGACCGCGACCACAAGGTCGGTGATGCCGTCCGCGATCACCTGGGTCAGGTTCGCGCTCCGACGGCGCCACGCGATCTCCGTACCGGGATAGAGGCGGGCCCTCGCCAGTTGCGATCCCCGCAGGGAGTCCGGATCCGGCGGTCGGATGTAGAACCGCCACTCTTCGAGCACACCGACCCGGTCGACCCTGCTCATGTAGCCGGCCGGCCAGCTCCCGCCGCTCGACATCGAAAGAAAGCCGGCCGCGAACGGACCCCGCGAGGCATCGGCATGGAACTCGACCCGCAACGTGCGGTCCCGGCCCGGGTTGGTCAAGGCCACGTCGACGATCGGGACCACGGCGTGAACCCCAGGGGCGTCACCGGAGACCAGGATCAAGGCATCGTCACCGGCGTCGCCGGCCTCTCGGAGCATCTCGAGGGATTGGGCAGAGCCGTATGCGGTGCGCTCGCGCACTTGAACCCAGCCGCGCCTCGCGGCCGGGTCGAATCGGTACTCGTCGACCCAGTAGAGCGGACCGTTGATCACCCCACGGACCACCAGCACGTCGGTTCCCTCGGCCGCCGTCCTCGTGCCGACGGCGTGACCCGCGCTCACCTGCTTCTCGACTTCGACCGCGAGTTCAGGACGCGGCGCCTGCCCGGGCAACTGGTGGACCAGGCCGCCGCGGCCGGCGCCGCGCAGTGTCCGCCGCAGTTCGCGGTGGACTGCCTGCTGCGCCTGCTGGAGCGACGCCGCCTCGAGTTGAGCCCGGGCCAGCCGCTGATGAAGAACGAACAGGAAGAGGGCGGCCGCCGAGACCGCCACGGTCAGACCGAACGCGACCAGCGTCTCGATCAGGCTGGCCCCGGAGTCCGGTCGCCCGACGGACCCACAGCGGCGCCGGTCGACCTTCACGGTCCTTCCGCCGTGCGGAAGGTGACGAGGCGGATCGTCCTCTCCCCGACGGCGCGGCCCACCTGCAGGGCGGTCACTTCGACCGTCACCTCCTCCACTTCCACGGACTCGCCGGCAAGGGCCGGCACCTGAAACGGCACCGCATGCACCGAGCGCCGGAACCGCGGCGCCTCCGCACCGCAGTCATCCCGCCAGACCGAGATCGAGGGGCACCAGACCTGCTCGACGTCGTCGGCGTTCCCGAGGTCGTCCAGGGCAGAGCGCGCCATGGCGGCCAGGGAATCGGCTCGACGCGCTTCGAGGTTGTTCAGGCCGGATCGAACCAGAAGCGACATAACCGTCGCGGCGGCCACCCCCAGCAAGGCGCAGGAGACCAGCACCTCGACCAGGGTGAAGCCGGCCCACGTCTGCCGGTTGGGAACGGGACGGCATGAACTCTCCATACCGATCAAGACGGAATCAGGGCGCCGGACTTGCCGCGCGCCGCGGCAGAACGACCGGAGGCCGGCGCTTCGCGCCGGGCTAAAGCAGCGACACGTAGGCGGCGATCAGGCGCGGTCCGAAGAACAGCGACACGACCGCGCCGATCGACAGGAAGACCCCGAATGGCAGGCGTGAACCCCAACCCAAACGCCCGCGGACCATGAGCAGAAGCCCGAAGACCGCGCCGAACAGGCAGGCCAGGAAGAGCGTGAGCAACATCCCGTAAGGGCCGAGGAAGGCGCCCACCCCGGCGAGCATCTTGACGTCACCCAGGCCCATGCCGCGGACGCGGCGAAGCAAGTACCAGGCGCCGATCAGGAGGAGCAGCGCCGCGGCGCCGGCGGCCGCGCCGAGCGCCGACCCGAGCGGCGTCGTCCAACTGACTCCGAAGGACGCCGCCAGACCGAGGCCCAGAGTCAGGTACGTCAGTCGATCGGGGAGCAGGAAGTGGGCGGCGTCGATCACCGCGAGGGCCAGCAGGAGGCTCGAGAAGACGGCCGCCGCCAGACCGTCCACGGTCGGCCCGAACGTGAGCCAGGAGATGAGCCAGAGGAGCCCTGAGGTGGCCTCGACGACCGGGTAGCGCCACGAGATCCGCCCGCTGCACATGCGGCAGCGGCCCCCGAGCAGCACGAAGCTCAGGACCGGCAGGTTGTCCCGGCCGGCAATCCTGCCGCCGCAGCTCGGGCAGCGGGAGCGGGGCCGGACCACCGACTCGCCGCGCGGCAGGCGGTGGGCGACGACGTTCAGGAAACTGCCGACACACAGGCCGATCACCGCCGCGTATGTGGCGCCGAAGATGGCCATCGCCGGAGCCTCTTCGAGCATCATGGCGCCCCGCGGCCGGCGCCGCCGGCGGCAGGCGGCGCGGAGTCGACCTCCGCGAGGACGAGGGCGGCGACGACCCGCTTCATCATCTCGCAGCCGCGGAGAAAGCCCTCGACCGGTATCCGCTCGTCGGCGCCGTGTATGCCGCCCGCATCGTCGGCGGAAAGCGTGAAGGGCGAGAAGCCGTAGGCGTCCACGCCGCGGCGGCGGAAGAAGCGGGAGTCCGTGGCGCCGGCAATCATGGTCGGCGCCACCGGGGCGCGCACGCCGAGAACGCGCTCCAACGTACGGTAGACGTCGCTGCTCGTGCTCGAGACCGGACTGCCGCCGGAGCGCAGCAGCTCCTCGACATGGATGCCGCTGCCAAGCACCGTCTCCACCCGCCGCCGGAACCCCTCGACGTCGGTGTCCGGCAGCAGACGCGCGTCGATCAGCGCGGTGGCCTCGCCCGGCGCCACGTTCACCGGCCCGGCGCCGTTGTCGATCCGGGTGATCTGAACCGTGTCGCGAAAGCTCGCCGACATGCCCGGCAGGAGAATCCGGTCCAGCCCCCCGGCGCGGACGCGGCGGTCGAGTTCGGCCTGAACCACCTCCATCGGCTGATCGAAGACCTCGGCGAACTCGCCCGGACGGAACCCGGCCAGCGCGCGGTAGGCCTGGTGGGACGCGGCGGTAACCCGCCAGGGATGCTCCAGGTCGAGGACCCGGTTCAGAGCCCGCAGCAGTCGATGGGTGGGGCTCGCGGGGTTGAACCCCGAGCCGTGGCCGCCCCGGCCGGCGGCAGTGACCCGCAGCCAGAGCACCTGTTTCTGGGCCGTCTCGATTCCCCACCACAGCAGTCGGTCGCCAGCCATCCGGTTGACGCCCGCCTCGTTCAGCACCGCCTCGGCGTCGCCGAACAGCTCGCCGTGCTCTTCGAGCAGCCAGGCGACGCCGTCTTCGCCGCCCGCTTCCTCGTCCGCGCTGGCGACAAGGACCAGGTCGCGGCGCCGCGGGCGGTCGCTCGCCAGGAGATCGAGCATGGCGTTCAGGTGAGCAACGCCGAGGCTCTTCGCGTCCAGCGCGCCGCGGCCCCAGATCCGCCCGCGCTGCAGCTCACCGCCGAATGGCGGCCGGGTCCAGCCTCCGCCCGCCGGCACGACATCGAGGTGGTGCAGCAGAACCAGGCTGCGGCCTGTCGCATCCACCGCGTTCGCCGGCAGTCGCGCGTAGAGGTTCGGGCGTCCATTGGGGCTCAGGAGAACCCGGACCTCGATCTCTCCGCCGGGATCGCCCCTTTCGATCAGCGAAGCCAGGTACCGGACGGCTGGCCCCTCGCCGCCGGGCGGGTTGCTCGTATCGAAAGAGACGTACTTCTGGAGCCAGGCGACGGGGCCGGCGCCGGCCAGCACCGGCGCCGCCACAAACAGCGCGGCTGTCGCCAGACCGAACCGCAACCGTCGCCGGACGCTCGCTGCCATCACGGGGACGCCTCCCGCGACTCGGCGGCCGAAGCAGCGGAACTGTCCGGCCGTGGCGCCGCATCGAGCAGGTCGAGCACGACCTGGCGATACAACTCCGCGCCCTCGACGAAGGCAGGCAGAGCGATCTTCTCGTTCGGACCCGCGACCGTCATCGAGTCGACGGAGAGGAGCAGGAACGGAGTGAACCCGTAGGCGGCAATGCCGTAGCGCCGGAAGAACCGGGCGTCGTTGGCGTACCGGGTGAGCAGGTAGGGCCCGACACGGCCAGGCTCGACGCCGGTTCGCCGAAGCAGCGAATCGATCAACTGTACGTACGCGGGGTGGTCGAGGGGACTTCCCCGCACCGCTCCGCGGCGCTCGTGAATCCGAATGTCGATGCCGTCCAGGAGTCGGCCTGGCAGCAGTTCGGCCGCCGCTACGTCGGCGTCGAGACCGGGCAGCACGTGGAGCACGATCCGCAACCGGTAGCCGCCCGCGGGAGACGCTTCGACCGCGAACGGGTGCGCCTCGTTGCGGAACAACGACTTGAGCAGATCCGGCAGGCGCTCGAACAGTTCGGGCTCGCTCAGCACGCGCTCGGGCTCGGCCAGGGCGGCCCGGTAGTCCGGATGCCGGCGCGACGGTCCGTAGGCGGCAGCGAACACCTTCGCCTCCGGCACCAGGGCGGTCGGCGGCGCCGTGCGCAGCGCCTCGAGCAGAATCGCGCGGAGCCGCTCCAGCCGCTCCGCCGACGCACTGGTCGCGGTCACCTCCAGGAACTGCTTCTGGGCGAATGACGTGCCCCAGTACTTGACCTCACCCGCCCAGGGCGCCTCCAGCACCCCGCCCTCGGTGAGCACGGCCCAGAACCGGCGGGTCAGTTCGGGCCGGGTGGCGAGGATGCGGCGGGTTCCCAGATCGCTGCCGGTTTCCTCGCTGCTGGTCGCGAGGAAGATCAGCGAGTACTTTGGACGCCAGCCGGTTCTGTCCATCCGCTCCTTCGCCGCCAACACCGCGCCGAGCTGGGCAACGGTGACGCTCTTCATGTCGAAGACGCCCCGCCCGATGATCCACGGCGGCTCGATCCGGCCCTCGAACGGTGGCACGACCCAGTCCTCGGGGCGGCGTATCGGATCGACATCGAGGTGGTTGTGGAGGACCAGCGCCTCCTCGGTCTGACCCTCGAGGATCGCCCACAGATTCGCCTTCGCGCCCGGATGCTCTTCGATCTCGACCGGCAGGCCGGCGTGCTCCAGGATCCCCGCCAGGTAGCGAGCGGCGTCGATCTCGCGGCCCACATCAGGCGTCGTGTCGATCCGGACCAGGGCCTGCAGCCGCCGGACATCCTCGTTCGCCTCGTAGTCGACCCCGGACCAGGCCGTGTCGAAGACCGGCCCGGGTGTACGCGGCAGGAACAGCGCGCCAACGACCGCCACGACGAGCAGTGCTCCGTAGAGCGCGATCCGGGACGCCACGGGGTGACGCACGCTCAGTTTCGCACCGCTCGACATCAATGGAATCAGCTTAGCAATGGCTTCGCGCCGGATGCGGGCAGGATGCCCGCGTGCCATCCGTGCGCCCGATGACGGGCGCACGGAGTGGTTCGCGTGTGGCGCGGGTCGCGCCACACGGGTTCCCAGGTCAGATCGTTCTACCGCGCAAGCTCCTACACTCTGTACGGCTGTGAAGCTGCTACCGTCCATGCCGCCTCCCGTGCCGCTCCCTTTCCACCGCGCCGCCGACCCGACCCAGCCCTTCCGCGGCATCGGAAGGGGCCTGCTCGTCCTCCTCCTGCTCGGCACCGTGACCTTCGCGGCGCTCGGATTGGTGGGCGACTTCGAGCAGATCCGCGATCTCATCGGAGGCTTCGACGGTGGCGTACTGGCGGTCGTGCTGCTCCTGTCCGCCGTCAACTACGGTCTGCGCTTCCTGCGCTGGCAGTACTACCTCCACCGCCTCGACGTCCGTCTCCCGCTTGGTCGCAGCCTGGCGATCTTCCTCACCGGCTTCCTGCTGGCACTCACGCCGGGCAAGGCCGGAGACCTGGCGAAGGCGTGGCTGGTCCATGAGTTGGGCGGCGGCCGGGCCCGCCCGGTGGTGGCGGTGGTGGTCACCGAACGGCTCCTGGACCTGCTCGCCGTGTTGCTGCTGCTGGCATCCTCGGTTCTGGTCTTCGGCGGCCAGCGTTCGGTCGTGGCGCCGATCGTTCTTGTCGCGGCCGTCGCCGTGGTCGCGGCGACCTACCGGCCCCTCGCTGGCCGACTCATGCCGATGCTGGCGAAGACACGGCTGGGGGCCGGACGCGCGGCCGTATTGATCGACATCCACAAGGCGTTCAACCGGCTCGTCGAGCCACGAGCGCTGCTCGCCGGCCTGACGCTCTCCACCACTGCCTGGGCAGCCGAGGGAGTCGGCTGCGCGCTGGTGGTCCGCCACTACGAACCGGCCGTCCCGGTGCTCGCCTCGGTCTTCGACTACTCCGCATCCAGCCTGGCCGGCGCCCTGTCCATGCTCCCCGGAGGCCTGCTCGCCGCCGAGGGCTCGCTGGTCCTCCTGCTGGAGCGCCAGGGAGTCGCTCTCGACGCTGCCATGGCCTCGACCGTCATCGTCCGCGCGGCGACTCTCTGGTTCGCGGTCATCGTGGGCCTGCTGGCGCTGCCCTGGGTGCTGGCGCTGCTGCGCCGGCGCTAGCGCGGCAGAACGCTCTGACCTGGGAACCCGTGTGGCGCGACCCGCGCCACACGCGAACCACTCCGTGCGCCCGTCATCGGGCGCACGGATGGCACGCGGGCATCTTGCCCGCATCCGGCGCGGAGCGCCGGCCTCTGGGAGTTCTGCCGCGCCAGGCTGGTGGTCGAACTCTGACTCTGACACCTACCTCAGCCTTCACTCAGGTTGATGCGGCACATTCGAGAGAGCGCGAAGTACACCTTGGTTGGGCTACTCTCGAACAGGCAGGGGCGCAGTCATGAAGGTTCTGGTCGTCGAAGACTCTGAGAGACTCCTCCATTCCCTGGGTCACGGCCTCACGAAAGCCGGATACGCCGTGGACCTGGCGACCGACGGCAAGACAGGCCTTGCCTTCGCCGAGACCTACGACTACGACGCGATCGTGCTCGACCTGATGCTTCCCTTCCTGTCAGGGCTGGAGGTCCTGTGCCGCCTTCGAAAAGCCGGCCAGGACACCCACATCCTGATCCTGTCCGCCAAGAGCAGCGTGGAAGATCGCGTCACGCTCCTGGAGATGGGAGCGGACGACTATCTCGTCAAGCCTTTCTCGTTCAACGAGCTCTGTGCGCGTCTCCAGGCCCTGGTGCGGAGACGCTACCGGGCGAAGAACCCAAGACTTCGCGTCGGCCCTCTGGAGATCGATACTGCCGGCCGGCGCGTCTGTCGCGAAGGCGAGTCCATTCCCCTCACGCCCAGTGAGTACGCGCTGCTCGAGTTTCTTGCGCATCGGCGCGGGCGAGTGTTCTCCTGCGATCAGCTACTCGGCCATCTCTACCGAAGCGACAGGAATGTATCGCACAACGCCGTCGAGGTTCTCGTCTCCAGCCTGAGAAAGAAGATCCGTCGCGGCAACGAACCGTCGATCGTCGAGACCCGGCGTGGATTCGGCTATCTGATCGGAACCGAAACAGAAGACCTGGCGTAGTGCGCTCGATTCGGACCTATCTGGCGACCTGGCTCCTCGGCGGCGCCGGCCTGCTCATCGTTGCCGCGGGACTTGTCCTCGAAGTCACAATCGCGCGCTGGCTGGAGGGGGAGTTCGACCTCGCCCTCGAGTCGAGGGCGTGGGCCCTGGCAGCCCTGACAGATGAGGATCAGGGCGAGGTCGAGTTCGAGTTCGCAGACGAGTTCATGCCCGAGTTCAAGTCCCGTACAGACCCCTACTACTTCGAACTGTGGCTCGATGGCGAGACGCTCCTCGCGCGATCGGCCTCGTTCGAGATCGATGAAGAGCAATCCGCCACTTCCCTGCTCCGAGATCCCGATCTGGCCGCGGCAACGCGGTTCGCCGATACACGCCTACCCGACGGAAGACGCGGTCGCCTGGTCCGGATCGACTTCGTGCCACAGATCGATGACGAATCCGATGACGAACTACCTCCCGACGACGACCCCAGCCTCGACTCCACCGAGGTGAACCTGGGAGAAGAGAGGCACACGGCGACCGTTCTCGTGGCCCGTGAGCGTGGAACTCTGGACGGGCAGACCTCGCGGCTCCGTTGGTCTCTCGTCGGCTTCACGGCACTGCTTCTCTCTACGCTCGCGGCGCTCATCGTGGGTTCCTTGAAGGTCGGCCTGCGTCCGCTCGACGACCTGGCCGGTCAGGTTCAAGGCTTCGACGCAAAGTCGCTCGACCGGCGGGTGAACCTGGCGTTGCCGTCGCGAGAACTTGCACCTGTTGTGGAGCAACTCAACCAACTCTTGACGCGTCTAGAGAACGCCTTTGACCGCGAGCGACAGTTGACGAGCGATATTGCCCACGAGCTGAAGACGCCGATTGCCGAACTCCGGAACTTGTGCGAGGTCGGATCCCGGTGGCCGGAGGACTCGGCAGCCACGCGCAGGTTCTTCGACAACGCCTTGGCGATCGGTCTTCAGTTGGAGAGCATCGTGGTCCAGCTTCTGGCACTGGCCCGCTACGACGAGGGAGGCCAGGATGTGCGCGCAGGCCGGGTCGTCGTCTCGAACATCGTTTCCGAGACTTGGAGACCTCTCGAAGAACGGGCTCAAGAGAAGAGGCTGACGTTCCAGAATCGGGTTCAGCCCGGCGCGGTTGTCGAAACCGATCGGGAAATGTTCCGCGTAGTGCTCTCGAACCTGCTCTCGAACGCCGTCGACCACAGCCGGCCAGGAACGGCAGTTACCGTCCGGCTCGACAAAGCCGGCGGACGCTCGTCCCTGACCGTTTCGAACTACGCAGCCGGCCTGGATCACGACGACTTGGCGGTCATGTTCGACCGCTTCTGGCGCAAGGATTCGGCGCGCGCCGGCGGCCGCAATGTCGGCTTGGGGCTCGCCATCGTGCAGGCTTTCTCCGATCTTCTCGGATTCGAGATCGAGACTCGCCTCCAGCCCGACTCTCTGGTCCAGATCACACTGTCCAAACTGCGCTGAGGTCGTCATTGGAAGATCGGGCCCGCACTTTCGCGCACCTGTTGCGCCCTGTGGAGAGGCAACCGCCTGGACACGAACCGCGAGCTCGACTCGACCTCCTGCTCTACGGGCTCGTCATTCTCGGGATCTCCCTCGCGTTTCAGGGCTCACGGGGACTCTTCGAAGCTGACGAAGGGCGCTATGCCGACGCGGCTCTCGCCATGGTCCGTACCGGCGACTGGTTCGTGCCCCGGCTGCAAGGCCTCGTCTATCTCGACAAGCCTCCGGCCATCTACTGGTCCGTCGCGGCAGGATTCAGCCTCCTCGGCGTCAATGAGTGGGGCGCTCGAATCGGACAGTCGATAGCTCTCACAGCCACTGCCTACCTGGTGGCAGCCTGGTCCGGAGCAGCCTGGGGGAAACGGGTCGGCCGACTCGCGGGCGCTGCGTATGTGACAACCATCCTTCCTGGTGTCGCGGCGAATGCGCTGACTCCCGACACGCTTCTGGTCCTTTGGACCACCGCCGCCTCCTGGTCGTACTGGAAGTGGCACGAGTCTCAGCGCTCGGGCGAGCGATGGCGCTGGGCACTTCTGCTGGGTTTCTCGATTGGTCTTGCGTTACTCACCAAGGGCGCCGCCGCCTTGGTGCTCGTGGCCCCGATGGTCGCCTACGGGTTCTGGCGGCCGGGACCTCGCCGGTTCCTGTCGCGGCCGGAGCTGTGGGCGGCAGCGCTCCTCGGCACGACGATCGGTCTCTCGTGGTACGCCGGCATGTCGAGAGAGGTCGAGGGCGCCGCGGACTACTTTTTCGACAATCAGGTCGCCGGTCGGCTGTGGGAGGACAGCTACGGTCGCAACCCTCACTGGTGGGCAGGCATCACTGTCTACGGCCCGGTCCTGATCTTCGGCAGCCTCCCGTGGTGCTTGACCTGGTTGGGTCTGTGGCGATCGAAGGCGAGACGGCAACAACTCAGCAGCATGTGGCGCGACCCTCTGCATCGCTACCTGGTGTTGTCTACCGTTCTGCCCCTGGTCGTCTTCAGCGTGGCGAAGTCGAAGCTACCTCTCTACATCCTTCCGATAGCGCCCTATCTCGTCATGCTCACCATCTCGCAGGCACGCTCGAGAGCGCACCTTCGGTGGGGCGCCCGGGTGTTGGTCGCGACCATGGTCCTGGTCCTCGTGAAGGGTGTGACTGCCTACGTTCCCAACAAGCGGGATACTCGTGCACTCGCGCAGTCGCTGCATCGCGCCGGCGTGACGGCGAATGAGTGCATCGACGTGCTTGGAACGAAGGTTCACGGCCTGAGCCTGTACGGCTACTCGCGATCCACTTGGCACACGCTCTGGCCGGAGCCGTACCCGTACTTTGAAGCGCCTCGTCTTCTGGCGGAGGACCTGCGTGGGCTGCTGCATCAATGCGAGGGCCGAGTCCGCTTTCTGGTCGACATCAAGCACACGCAAGTGACTGAGAGCTTCTTTGCTTCGGCTCAGCTCGCCTGCAGCGACGAGCCGATCTCCGCTGAACTGACGCTGTTCTCGTGCGCGGAAAGCGCCTAGGAAAACAGATGCTCCGACCACCAGAATCTCAGGAGCTCGGCAAGAACCGGCAGAGCATGTAGCGGCGACACGGTGCTCAGACCATTGAGTCGAGGGCGGTGCCGAACGCCGACCTCGACGATCGACGCGCCCCGGTTCGAGAGCCGGGCCAGGAGTTCGGCGTTGACGACGAACCCGTTGGTTCGAATCGTGATGCCGTCGAGAGCCCCACGCCTGAACACCTTGAGGGCACAGTCGCAATCGCGGACGGCCAGCCCCAGGAGGCCGCGAACGACCCAGTTGTAGGTCTTCGAGTACAGCAGTCGGAGCCAGTGGTCCTTGCGGTTCAAACGGTAGCCACAGGCGACATCGTGGCCGCCGAGGGCCCCGAGCAGCAGGCCCAGGTCATCCATGTGAAACTGCCGGTCTGCGTCGGTAAAGGCGACGAGTGCGAAGCGCGCCGCGGAGAACCCTGTGCGAAGCGCCGCTCCGTAGCCGCGGTTGCGTCGGTGACGCAGCAAGCGTACGGAGGCGAGACCACCGAACTCTTCCGTAACCCGCGAGGCAGTCCTGTCCCTACTTCCGTCGTCGACCACCAGGACCTCGAACTGGTCCGCCAATTGTGACAGCGCAGCCAAGGCCTCCTGGACCGCTCTGACGATGGACTCTTCCTCGTCGAAAGCGGGAATGACTAGCGAAACAGCCCTTGACTGACAAGGTCCGAGTTCCGGTTGAGCGGGAGCGGTGCAGCTTGAACCATCGACCATCCCGCGACTGTAGAAAGCGATCCTGAGCGGAAGCTGAGACGCATCGCCTCAGCGCACGATCTGACCTGGGAACCCGTGTGGCGCGACCCGCGCCTAGCTGACGTACACGATCAGGACAACGGCGAGGCCGTAGAGCCCCATGTTGATCAGGAACGGGGGATCGAACAGCAGTAGCTCGGTCGGATTGCGCTGCTTCGGGTTCTCGGCCTGGTGGATCAGGTACAGGTAGCGGAAGATGCCGAACAGCACGAAGGGAACCGTCCAGACCAGGCTGTAGGCGCCGAAGCGGGCGACCGTCTCGTCGGCCGTGGTGTAGAGGGCGTAGGAGAGCAGCGTCGAGGCGGTCACCACGTTCATCATCTGATCGAGGAAGGTCGGGCTGTAGTGATTCAGCACCGACCGCTGCTCACCCGCCGCGCCGACGAGAAGCACCAGTTCGTGCCGGCGCTTGGAGAAGCCCAGGAAGAGCGCCAGAAAGACGGTGCAGAGCACCAGCCAGGCGGAGACCGCGACCCCGACCGCGGCGGCGCCGGCCAGCACCCGGATCACGAAGCCGCTCGACAACACCATCACGTCGACGATCACGATCCGCTTCAACCACAGGCTGTAGCAGAGGTTGACCACAAGGTAGGCGGCAACGAGCTGGACCGTGCGGGTGTTCAAGGTCCACGCCGCGCCCAGGGCGACCGCCGCCAGCACCGCGCTGACCACCGAAGCCGGCGCCGCGCCCAGGGCGCCCGACGCGATCGGCCGCAGTCTCTTCCTCGGATGACGCCGGTCCAGTTCGCGATCACGCAGATCGTTGAACAGGTACACGGCGCTGGCCGCGGCGCAGAACGCGGCCAGTGCGACCACCGCCGCCGCGATCGTGCCCGGGACCGTCAGGCCGCCGGCGAACGCCGCCGGCGCCAGAACGAAGACGTTCTTGCTCCACTGGGCAGGCCGGAGCGATCGAAGGATCGTCGTGAACATCAAGCAACCAGGCGAACCGTCCGGGCGGGATCGGCCTGCCGTCTACCCACTTCCTAGCCCTTGCCCGGGAACCGGAATACCGTACTCGCGAAGGGTTCCCTCGAGAGTAGGCCGCCCCATCCGGATCCGGTTGTCGGTCAGCAGGTAGGAGAACAGGTAGCCGCCGCCCAGCATCAGGATGCCGACCAGGAAGCAGTACATGACCGCCCGGTCGGGATACACGTCCTTCAGATAGCCAAGGTAGACGGGACCGACGAGCCCGGCCGCGGCCCAGGCGGTCAGGACGGCCCCGTAGATCGAGGACATCTTCTTTGAACCGAACACGTCGAGCACGAAGGGCGGCATGGTGGCGAATCCGCCGCCGAAGCAGAGCAGGACGTAGCAGACGAGCACCGAGAAGACCCGCGGATCGGTCTCCGTCATCAGGAAGCCGAAGACCACCATTTGGCTGGCGAGCAGGATCCGGAACACCTTGACCCGACCGATGCGATCGGACAGCAGGCCCCAGAACAGCCTTCCTACGCCGTTGCACAACGAGCTGATCGCAATGAGCGTCGCTCCGTACTCGGCCAGCGTCGCCGGCTCGAGGGACGGATCGGAGAGTCCCCAGACCTCCTGCAGCAACTCGGACTGGAAACTGATCACCGTGATGCCGGCCGCGATGTTGAAGAAGAACACGATCCACATGAACACGAACTGTTGGGACCCGAGGTAGGCCTTGACCGCCGTGGACTCGTCCAGCGGCCCCTCCGCTCCTGGAAGCCCGGCCCCACCCGAGGGCCCGGCGACTACGGTCTGCAGCGTCGCCGGAGCGGGCGGATCGCTCAGCAACAGGCTGCAGGGAATCAGCACGCACGCGAAGATGATGCCCAGCCAGAGGAAGACCTGAGCCAGATCTTCGCCCGTGCGCACGACGAGCAGAGGCGCCAGACCCTTGCTGAGCAGGAAGGCCCCGACGCCGAAGCCCATGACGACGATCCCGGTGGCGAGTCCCTTGTGGTCCGGGAACCATTTCGCGACGGTCGCTACCGGCGTCACGTAGCCCAGCCCGATGCCGGCGCCGCCGATCACCCCGTAGCCGAGGTAGAAGAGGGGCAGCATGTCCAACGTCAGGGCGACCGCCGCGATGACGTAGCCGCCCGAGAACAGGACGCTGCCGATCACCGCCAGCTTCCTCGGCCCGAGCCGCGGCAGCATCTGGCCGGCCCACGCCGCCGATACCCCTAGCGAGAAGATCGTGATGCTGAATGCCCAGGCCGTTTCCGAGAAGGTCCAACCGACCTGCCGCACCAGCATGGTCTGGAAGAAGCTCCAGGCGTAGACCGTCCCGAAGCACAACTGCAGCGTCGTGCAGAGCAGGGCGATGACGGTTCTCGGTACCCGCATGCCCGCCTAGCAGCCCGTGGCGGAAGTCCCGGTTCGGGGATGTTCGCGGTGCGCGACGGGGTCGGCGCTGGGAGGTAGCTCGATCAAGTGGAGGAATGGCGATTGGGTTCAGATGGCCAAATTGAGGTGCTGTTTCGGCATCAGGCGGGTTCCGAGAGCGCTCAGACACAGCCGGAAGCGGCAAAGCAGGGCGAGCAGCGTCCGTCGCCTGCTTTGGAGGCTTCGGGGAGTGCCGAAGCCGACGAGGTGGCGCATCAGGAGCCCGAGGTTGCACGCGCTGGCGTGAAGGAGCACTCGCTTGAGGATGTTCGAGCGACCGCGCAGATGCACGCGGCGCATGCCGCCGGTCTCGTACTGGTGAGCGAAGGGCCGCTCGAGCCGTTCCCCTCGCTGGCGCTGCATCCGCTTGCCGCGATTGCCTCGGATCCGGCGGCGGTTCGCGTACACGATGGCCTGCAGCTCCTTCTTGCCCTTCCAGCGACGGCGACCGCGGTCCGGTTCCGCGATGTAGCTGCGAAGGCCCAGTTCGTCGATGTCCGCGAGAACGTCGTTGCTGTGGTACCCCTTGTCGGCAACGACCTCCTCGATCGCGGCTTCGTCCGCGGTCACGGACGACACCTGCTCGAAGGCCTCCTCCAGCGTTTCGTGAAACGACTCCGTGTCGCCCTTCGCTCCGCCCTGAACCGACACCCCCACGATCGTCCCGTGCTCGAGGTCCACCGCCTGCTCCGCCTTGTAGGCAAGGTGCGTGCGGCCATCCTTCATTTTCGTGATCTGCGCATCCGGGTCGTGCGGATTCTCCCACTCCTCGTTCGACAGCTTCTTCTTGCGCTTGCGGTCGAAACGGGCCAGCTCGGCCCGCGTCGGCGTCTCTACCCCCGACGCCTCCGCCAGACCGCGCACGAACGTCTCGTAGTCGTCGCCGCTGTCGCGACGCACGATGCTCCGCAACGCCGCGTTCGCCTCCAGCGTCGTCGCGTCCACGCCCACCGTCTTGCCCGACAACAGACCCGACTCCGCCAGACGACGAAGCACCCATGAAAACACACGCCCGTGAGACTCCACGTCGATGCGCCGGCGCGTGCGCGAAATCGTCGAATGATCCGGCGCCGCCTCACTCAGGCCCAATCCCAGGAACCGGCGAATGCTCAGAGAATCCTGAGCCCGCCAGGCGATCGCGCGCTCCGAATCCAAACCCTCGAAGTACCCCAACAGCAGCAAGCGAAAGTACCGCCCCGGCGCCAGACTCGGACGCCCCATGCGCTCCGCATAGAACCGCGAACACTCCGACTCCGCGAACTCGTCGAACCCGCTGGATTCCAGAATCCCGTTCAACCGCTCGTAGAACGGGTGCCCCGCGCTTCGAGGCAGATCGCCTGCCGACACCCAGAGAGGCTCCTGACCGCTGCTTCTACTCTTCTTGCCCATAGACATGCTTCTATCCTACGCGAGCGCAGAGAACCGACTTTCACCACGGGCTGCTAGGAGCTTGCGCCGCAAAACGCAGCGAAGCGAGTTTCGCGGCGCGAGGTCATGGGGAGGTGGGGGCTGGGGCCAAACATGGAGCCTGCGACAGGTTTGGCGGCGCTACTCCTGAGTGGGAACGCCCGACGCCGAGGGCTGCGGCCCCCGGGCGGTCCCCTGCCGCGCTACGTGAAGGAACAGGCGGGCCAGGTGCCCCGCCTCGTCGTCCCGGGCCAGGATCTCGCGCTCCGCCAGGTCGTCTCTCTCCCCGTCCCTGGCCAGGTCCACCGCGTAGGCGAGGAGTTCACCCAGCGGTTTCGCCGCCAGGTTGACAAACCAGATCGAGGCCAGCACGCCGAGAACCAGAATGACGCAGATCAGGTAGACCTGCTGTCCGATCGCCCGCTGGATCTTGAGCGCCACGACGTCGAGGTCCATGCCCACATGCGCCGTGCCGGCGACGCCGGCCAGGATCGGGCTGCCGACCTCGATGAAATCTCCCATGCCCGGCAGGCTCCGTTCGACCGGCTCGGTGCTGCTGTGGTCGCTCGCGAAGATCTCGTCCGGAATGCCAGGCACGAAGGTGTGGGCCAGGAACTCGCCCGACTCGCTGGTGATGTAGATGTACTCGATGCCCTGCACATCGAGAAACTGATCGACCAGCGACTGCAGGGTCGCGAGATCCCGGTTCAGGAGAATGCCGACGCTCGAGTCCGCGATCGTCTTGGCGATGTTCTGGAGGTTGATCGCGTACTCCGCCGACAGTTCCGTGTCGACGGTGTAGATGCAGAGAATGGAGGTGGACAGGACGATCAGGCCGAAGACGGCGAAGATGCCGAACCTCGTCTTCTGAAACAGCCTGTGGATTCTCATCTCAGGAGAAACCGATCTCAGGCGAACCTGGCGCCCCAGTCGTCCAGGGGCACGAATCGACCGTCTTCCACGACGGTGTGGTACACGCTCTGAAGGCCCTGTCGCCGATCGGGTCCGAACGACACCCGCTCGCTGATCCCGAGATCGAAGTCGCGGACGGAGAACACGGCTTCCTCCAGTCCCGCCCGGTCGGGGCTCGGACCGAGCCGCCGGAGGATCTCCGCCAGGAGCTTGGCGTTCAGGAATCCCTCGAGACTGCCGAAGCTGTGCGCAAAGGGCGCGTACTCCTCCTGGACCAGTTCCCGCGGAACCTGGGGGTCATACCGGGCCATCAACTCGCGGTACTCCCTGACCGCGGGAATCGACGTGTCCTCGTAGCTCGGCACGACCTGGGAGTTGATCAGCAGCCGGGTGTACCTCTCGCTGTCGTCGCGGCCCTCGGTCAGGAGCTTGAGGAGGTTCTCGCTGCCCACGAAGGACAGGTTGGCGATCGGAACGTTCAGTCCCAGATCCACCGCGTCGCGCGCGAAGGCGGCGCAGGCCGCGTACGCTCCGATACAGATCACCGCATCCGGTGAGACGCCCTGCAGGATCTCCACCTGCTTCCGCATGCTGCCTGTGAACTTCTCGCCCCGGCTGTAGGTGGCTTCGCCGGCGAGTTTCTCGCCGTGCTTCTCCAGGGCCGCCCGGACACCCGCCCAGCCGCTCCGTCCGTAGGCGTCGATCTGGTAGAAGACCGCGATCCGTCGCTTGCCGATGCCTACGAGGTTGTCCACGAGACCGGCCGTCTCCTGGTTGTACGAAGCCCGCAGGTTGAAGGCGAAATCGCCATAGGGCGGTTCACGCTGCGGCTGGGCGCCGGTGAAGGGGAAGAACAGCAAGATGCTCTCGTTCTGGAACTTCTTGAGGATCGGCAGCACGCGGGTCACGGTCGGCGTTCCCACATAGCCGAACAGAAGGAACACCTTGTCCTCCAGCATGAGTCGCATCGTGTTCTGGACGCACGGATCCGGTTGATACCCGTCGTCGTACAGCTTCACGCTGATCTTGCGGCCCTCGATGCCGCCGTTGTCGTTCACATGGTTGAAGTAGGCCGTGGCGCCCCGGTAGAGCTCGGTGCCCAGACCCCTCGACGGACCCGAGAAGGCGGCGGACACACCGAGGACGATCTCGTCGTCGGTAGCGCCCGAGCCCTGGGTCCGGCCCGACGCCTCGGCGTCTTCATTGCCCGATTCCTGACCGCCTCCAGCGCCGAGAGACGATGCCGTCCACGGCGCCACCAGCAGCGCCGCCAGACCGCCTCGCATCAGAGATTTCCTGGTCACCAAGGGACCCCAATTCTCGCCGCCGCCGCCGTCCTGCTCGAGACTTCCCGCCATGTTCATCGTCTCTCCTCCAGGTTGGTCTAGACACTATAACTCCCGCGCATGTGGGGCTTTCGGAGCTTTCGGGTCTTTCGCAGCTAGGATCACCTCCTGGCATGACGAAGGGGTTGCAGAAGGTACTGGTCGCGAACCGCGGCGAGATCGCGGTGCGCATCATCCGGGCGCTGCGGGAGCGCGGCATCGTCTCCGTCGCCGTCTACTCCGAGGCGGATCGAGACGGCCTGGCGACCCAGATGGCCGACGAGGCCCACTGCATCGGTCCGGCGCCGTCCACCTTGAGCTATCTTCTGGCCCGAAGAATCGTCGACCTGGCCACAGACATCGGCGCCGACGCGATCCACCCCGGCTACGGCTTCCTGTCCGAGAACGCCGACTTCGCACGCCGCTGCGAGGAGCGCGGCGTGACGTTCATCGGCCCGTCCTCGCAGGCGATCGCGGCCATGGGGTCGAAGATCGAGAGCCGGCGGCTCATGACGGCGGCCGGCGTTCCGATCGTGCCGGGCGGAACCGAGCGCCTGGCCGACGCCGCCGCGGCCCGCGTCGCCGCCAGGGAGATCGGCTACCCGGTGATGCTCAAGGCGTCGGCCGGCGGGGGCGGCAAGGGCATGCGCCTGGTGCGCGAAGAGGAGGAACTCGAGGCCGCGTTCCGGGGCGCCTCTTCCGAAGCCGGCGCCAGCTTCAACGACGCCTCCGTCTACATCGAGCGCTTCGTCGAGCGCCCGCGCCACGTCGAGATCCAGATCCTGGGCGACCGGCACGGACGAGTCGTCTCGCTCGGGGAACGGGAGTGCTCGCTTCAACGACGCCACCAGAAGGTCGTCGAGGAGGCGCCGTCGCCGGTGGTCGACCCGGACCTGCGCCGGCGCATGGGCGAGGCCGCGGTGCGCGCCGCCAAGACAGTGAACTACGTCGGCGCCGGCACAGTCGAGTTCCTTCTCGACAGCGAGGGCGAGTTCTACTTCCTCGAGATGAACACCAGAATCCAGGTCGAACACCCGGTGACCGAGTTGGTCACAGGCATCGACATCGTGGCCGCGCAACTCGACATTGCCGCCGGCGAGGCGCTGCCGGAGGCGCTTCGCAGCGGCATCGAACCCCGGGGTCACGCGGTCGAGGTCCGCCTGTACGCGGAGGATCCGTTCCGGGGCTTCGCTCCGTCGCCCGGAAAGATCGAGCTGCTGCGCCTGCCCGAAGGTCCGGGGGTCCGCAACGACTGCGGCGTCTACGAGGGCGCCGAGGTCACCATCCACTACGACCCCATGCTCGCCAAGGTGATCGTCTGGGGCCGTGACCGCCCCCACGCCCTGGCGCGGTTGCGGCGGGCCCTGGCCGAGACCCGGGTCGAGGGCATCCAAACCAATCTGGCCCTGTTCGAGCTGCTGCTCGAAGACGAGGATTTCCTCGCCGGCAACATGGACATCTCGATGCTCGACCGCAAGCTGGAGAACGGCGACCTGCGGGCGCCCACCGCGAGCGGCGACGCGCTGGAAGGCGACCTGCCGGTGCTGGCGGCGGTCCTCGCGCACCTCGGGGGCAACCACGCGAACGGCGCAGCGGCCACGCCTTCCGGCGCCGCCGCGGGCGCCAACTGGCAACTCGCCGCGCGCCGCGACAGCCGAAGGGGTACGACTTGGAACTGATCGTCGCCAGCGCGGACCGTGAAGTCCAGGTCGACGCCCAGGCCGAAGCGGACGGCAACTGGACCATCGCCATCGACGGCCGCGAGTACCGGGTCGACGCCACGATCGTGGGCAGGCCGGACATGCTGAGCCTGATCGTCGACGGACGTCAGACGACCGCGAGCGTGCGCGCCCTCGGCAAGGGCGTCTACGTCGTCGACGGAGCCGAACTGCGGGTGATGGACCCGCGGTCGCGAGACTTCGTCGCCGCCGCACAGCAGGCCGAGGACGGAGTGTTCGAGGCCACCGCCTACATGCCCGGCCGGGTCACCGCGGTGCTCGCCGCCGAAGGCGAGGACGTGGTCACCGGCCAGGGTGTCCTCGTGCTCGAGGCGATGAAGATGGAGAACGAGATCCAGTCGGATATCGATGGCCGCCTGGAGAAGCTCCTGGTCGAGGTCGGTCAGACCGTCGACGGGGGCGATCCGCTGTTCACGGTCACCCCGACCGGCGACACGGCGGGCTAGGCGCCTCTCGCACCAGAACCTTGGACGCGGCCGGGAAACCCAGGCTGAGCTGCCGCGTCCCGGAGATCACCGCGACGCTGCCCGCGGTTTCGTCCCGCGCCGCCACCTCGACCCACTTCCCGGGCGCCAGACCCGCGCGCTCGGCGAAGCGCAGGAACTCGGCGTCCTGATCGGTGACCCGCACCACCTCGACCGTGCAGTTCAGCGCGCACTTCAGCAGGCTGGGATGGTCCACGATCTCGATGTGGCCGTCGGCGTTGGGAATCGGATCGCCGTGCGGGTCGACCGACGGATGGCCCAGCATCTCGTCCATCCGTTCGATCATCCGTTCGGAAACGGCGTGCTCGAGCAACTCCGCTTCGGAGTGAACCTCGCTCCAGTCGAACCCCATCACGTTGACCAGGAACAACTCGACCAGCCGGTGCCGCCGCAGCACATGCGCCGCCAGCTTGCGGCCCGCGGGCGCCAGCCGGACGCCGCTGTAGGGCTCGTAGGCGATCAGACCGGACTCGGCAAGGGTCTTCATCATCGCGGTGACCGAGGCCGGCGCCACTTCCAGGAGGACCGCGATACGGCCCATGGGCACGAGGTCCTGCCCCCTCTGCCGCGCCTCCTGCTCGGCCAGGAAGACGCACTTCAGGTAGTCCTCGACGCTGCTGCTCGCGCGCATGGTCATCTTTCGTTGGAACAAACGAGTGTACCGGCGACTTCCGCCGTCCGTCCCGGATCCCGGAGCACGGACTCCAGCAGGCCCGGCTCGCGGCCGTCGAGAATCAGCGACTCGACGCCGCGCCCGGCCAAACGCCATGCGGTGACCAGCCGGTGCGCCATGCCGCCCGTTACGTCGACCGCCGCCGAACCTCCAGCGGCCGCCGAAGCCGCCTCGATGTTCGTCGCGTCGATGCGCGGAATCAGCCGTCCCCCGTCGTCCAGAACGCCGGCCGTAACGCCCAGCCACAACGCCCGTCCGACCTGGATACCGAGCGGCGGCAGCGCCCGGGCCAGGTACTCGAACACCGTCTCGGTCGAGACGATCGCCGCGCCCCGCCGGCGGTCGATCGCCACGTCACCCATGGTCACCGGCACCAGGCCCAATCGGAGAGCTTCGGCCAGGGGCGCGGGGGGCTCGCCGTGCGGTTCTCCGCCGTCCGCTACCAGGAAGCCGGACGGCGGTTGGGAGTACGCGGGCACCCCGGCCTCGATCAGACTGGAGACGATCATCCGGTGCAGAGCCTGCGCCGCGGATTGCGTGCGGGCGATGCCCATCCGGTCCGCCGGCGAGTCGAGCCGCCGGCCGCCCGCGCCACCGACCAGGCCGGCCGCCCGAGCCTCCGGGTGACCGAAGGAGCCACTGCCGTGGCCGACGATCAAGCTGCCGCCCGACCACCCGGCGGCGATCTCGGCCGCCAGCCGACCCAAGTGCTCCCGCTCGACCGTGCGCGGCTTGGTCTTGTCGGTGATCAGGCTGCCGCCGAGCTTGACCAGCGTCACGCTCAACGGGCCGCGCGCATCGCTCTCTTCTGCTTGCGAGCCGGCAGCCATGATCAGAGTTCGGCTCCACTCCGCCACACCGGCGGACCCCCGGTGCGGTCGTGCAGAACGTACTGGACGCTGCCGAGCGCCTCCAGCCGGTCCGCCACTTGCGGCGCATCGGCCGGCTGGCAGATCACGTGGACGTTGGCGCCGGCGTCCATCGTGCCGTAGGCGGCCACGCCATCGGCCCGCAGCCCACGGACCGCCGCCAGCACCTCAATCGTCCCCGGCGACCAGTAGTAGACCGGCGGCCGGGACGACATCGCGATCAGGTGCAGATCGATCCCCTCCTCCTCGACCGCGTCGCCGAGCGCCTCGAAGTCGCGGCCGCGCAGCGCGGCGCGCACGCGATCCAGTCTCCCGTCGAGCGCGGCCAGACGCGGCGCGAAGTACGGACTGCTCTCGGCCCGCCGGTGGCCGTCCCGCGACGACACGTTCTTCGGCCCGGTCTCCACGACGGCGACCAGGTCGCAGAGTTCCCAGGCCCGCTCGTCCAGGATCTGAACCCCCGCGTTGCCGTCGGCATCCGGCCACTCCACGTAGCCGCCCCAGGCGGACCGCGCGGCCGAACCCGAACCGCTGCTCCGCGACAACTCCGAGAGCGTTCGGGGCGTCAGGTCGAAGCCCATGCAGGTCGCTGCGGCGAGCGTGAGGGCTGTGAAACCCGAGGCCGACGAGGCGATTCCCGCGGCCGTCGGGAAGGTGTTGTACGTCGCGATGCGGAACCCGCCCGCGTACGGCGCGGTCGTGTGCCGGGACCATTCGCGCAGCCGGTCGAGGTGCCGCTTCGTGCGCTCGACGAAGGCCGGGGGCGGCGGGGCGAGCGCGCCCGGGCGGTCACCGGCGGGGTTGTCCAACCACCGGATTTCGTCCTCCCTGCCGGCCGTGAGCGGCAACGCCGAACAGATGGAACGGCACGTGTCGAGGGTCATCGACAGCGATCGGTTGAACGGCACCGGACCCTCGGAATCGCCCTCGAGATCGCGGGCGCCCCAGTACTTGATGAAGGCGATGTTCGACGGCGCCTCCGCGGTCACCGGGCCCGGCTCGCGCGCCGGTTCGAAGGTGGTCTCCATGACTCGATGCCGAGCCTACAGCCGCACTCCACCGCGTGCGCCGGCCCTCTGGCCGGCATCCGGCGCCACGCGGCCGCAGGTCAGTCCTCGAACCGCAGGCCGTCCGCCCCGATGGGCGCATCGACCGGTGCGAGATCCGACAAGCCTTCGATCGTTTCCGGCTCACGTCCCCGGAGCATGCAGATCAGCGCTCCCGCCGATTCGCCCTCGAGCGCCCCGGCGCCCGAGATCTTGGCGGCGCCGCCGGCGGCCTCGATCCTTGCGATGCGTTCAGCGATGGCGCCCGGCACGACGCCGAGATCGACCAGAGCCCCATGAGCGGCCGAGATCGCCGCCACCGCGTCGCGACGCCGATCGTCGACCAGGGCCACGCGAAAGGCATCGACGGCCGAACCGATCCGGTCGAGCATCACGCCAACCCGTTCCGGATTCTCCTCGTATCGCCGACGAACAGTCGTCACCACGGCACCCGTCGTTTGACCCGGCGTGCCACTGTCGACGATCCGGATCCCGCTTCGAAGCCACTCCCGCTGGGGCAAGTCGTCGAACCGCAGGTCGCCCCCTCTGTCGCGTATCAGGAGAACACCGCCCCGCAGGACCGTGCCGCTGTCGATGCCCGACGGGAACCCGTGCTGCCGCCGCTCGACTTCCAGCGCCGTGGACTCGATCGCGGCGACCTCGGCCTGTGCGAAAGCTGCGGCCGGCTCAACGCTCCCGCCCAACATCGCCGACGAAGCTGCGCGAATCGCCGAAACTACTCCCACCGCGGCTGCCGCCGAACTGCCCAGGCCGGCCCCGACCGGAATCAACGAACGCAACCTCAGTTCCAGATGCCGTTCCTGCAGCCCTGCCGAAGCCAGCGGCGTCAGCGAAGCGAGCGCCTCGCCAACCGCGATGCGAACCAGAGCGCCGCGGTCCCGATTCACGGAGAACGGCTCCTCGCCCGCTCTGAAGGCAAGCCAGCGCTGGCGCGCCCGCTTCGCGAAGTTCGCCACCGCCGTCCAAGAATGCTGCTCTTCAACCCCGATGTCGGGCAGATCGACGTTGACCCCGCCACCGCTCGCGGCGGCCGCCGATCCCACACACGCCTCCACCGTGAGACGCAGGTCAACCGCCGCCACCACCGCCGGCCAGCCGTACACAGCCGCGTGCTCGCCCAAGAGGATCACCTTCCCGGGCACGCTCAGCCGCACCGATCCGGCGTCGGCCATGGCCGGCGATCAGTCCCCGTTCGCCGGACCCGAGCGGGCCAACCGCTCGTGTGCCCTTGCCAGGTCGCGCGAGGTAAACGCCGCGGTCAACGACAGCTCGCCGGCCAGAACGACCGCGCCGACGATCTCGGCCAAGCGCCGCACCGCCGCGCCCGGCCGGTCCGGGTCGAGCCGCACGCCCATCACCCCAAGCGCTTCCCGCTGGGTATCCAGGCCCGTACCGCCGCCGATCGCCGCCAGGGGAACATCCGGCATGTAGACCGAGGCGTAGACCGAACCGTCGTCGCGAGCCTCGAACGAAGCAACGCCCATCGCACCCTCGACCACGTGGGCGACGTCCTGGCCGCAGGCCACGAACACCGCCGCGAGCACGTTGGCGAACTGGGCGTTGAAAGCGAGAGCGCCCGCCGCCACCGAACCGAGGAGGTTCTTGCGGTAGGCCACCTCCTGAAGCGCCCTTGCCTCCGACTTCAGCACCTTGCGCACCGTCAGCTCGTCGAGCACCACTTCGGCGTGGATCCGCTTGCCGCGCCCGAGCTGGTAGTTGACGGCCGACGGCTTCTTGTCGACGCAGTAGTTCCCGGACAGTGCGACGCACTGGACGCCGGTCTCCGGTTCGATCAGCTCGGACACCACGCGGTCGCAGGCGATCGTCACCATGTTCATGCCCATCGCGTCGCCGGTGGCGAAACGGAACCGGAGGAACACCGTGCTGCCGACGACCGACGGGCGGATCTCCAGCAGCTCCAGGTAGCGGCTCGTCTGCTGGGCCTTGGCGCGGATTCTCTCCTCGTTCGCTTCCAGCCACTCAATCAGCCGCCTGGTCGCCTTGATCCCCGTGGTGCGAAAGACCGGCGCCCGGGTCATGCCCACGTCCTCCACGAAGACGGTGGCCCCACCCGCAGCCGTGATCGCGCGGCAGCCGCGGTTCACGCTCGCGAGCAGGGCGCCCTCGGTGGTCGCCATCGGCACGTTGACCGTGCCGTCCATCTCGCTGCCCCGCACGAGAATCGGCCCGGCGACGCCCATCGGCACCTGTGCGGCGCCGATGAAGTTCTCGCAGTGCTGGCTGGACGCGCGTTCGTCGTCCAGGGTGTAGCTGCCGATGGCGGTCAGCGGCCCGCTGCCGCTCGCGAGGTCCAGCGCGCGACGCCGGACCGCGGCCCTTCCCGCCGCGTCGAGCCCTGGCGGCGGGCGGTGGAAGCCGCGTTCGGCGCCGGCCATCTCGGCTGCCGCCGCCTCGAGTTCGGGGGGGAGCCGATCAGCCATCCTTCGTCTCCCGAAGCAGGGGTACGCGGCGTAGCGCCGCGAGGTCGACGGCGCCGGTGCAGAACATGCAGATCCGCAACTCAAAGGCTGTTCGTTCGATCCGGTCCACAACGGCGGCGGTCGACGCGTTGGCCGCTTCCAGAAACGGGAAGGCCATGCCGGCAATGTCGGCGCCGAGCGCCAACGCCTTCGCCGCGTCGATGCCCGACCGGATGCCGCCGCTGCCGATCACCTGCACGCCGGGCACCTGCGCCAACTGCCGGATCGACTCCGGCGTCGGCAGCCCCCAGTCGGCGAAGCGCTCGCCGAGAGCCACCTCGCCGGCGCGCGCCGCCTCGATCCGCGCCCAACTCGTGCCGCCCACGCCCGCCGTGTCGAGAATCCGCACGCCGACGTTGGCAAGTTGCCGGCCCACCGCCGCCGAGATGCCGCAACCGATCTCCTTGACGATGACCGGCACATCGAGCGCCTCGACGACGCGGGCGATCTTCGGCAGCAGGCCACGGAAGTTCAGTTGCCCCTCCGGCTGCAACGCCTCCTGCAGCGCGTTCAGGTGCAGCACCAGGGCGTCCGCTTCGACCATGTCGACCGCCGCCCGGCACTCATCGATGCCGTAGCCGTAGTTCAGTTGCACCGCGCCCAGGTTGGCCAGAATCGGCACGTTCGGCGCGAACTTCCGGACCCGGAACGTCGCCGCCGTCTCCGGATCGTCGATCGCCTTGCGCTGCGAACCGACTCCCAGAGCAACGCGCCCGGCCTCGGCCGCCTCGGCCAGACGCCGGTTGATCTGCTCCGCGACCCCGGTGCCCCCGGTCATGCACGAAATCAGCAGCGGCGCCTTCAGTTCGCGCCCCAGGAACACCGTCCCGATCCGCACATCGTCGAAGTCGATCTCGGGCAGCGCCCGATGCTCGAACCGGTAGTCGTCGAAGTAGCTCCGCTCCACCTGCATGCGCCGATCAAGCGCCAGCCGGATGTGCTCAGCCTTGCGGTCCCGCTCTCCCTCAGCCGCCGCCAACAGCGGCCGGGTACTCACGCGACCGCCCCGTTCATGCGGCAGGTCATGGCCCTCACTGTACCGAATCGAGCCCCGTAAGCGGCGGGGAGCGGAGCGGCGCGGCGCGGTGCGGCGCGGAGCGGCGGTTACACCCGCCTGCCTGGTCGGGGCTCAGGGGGGAGGGGGCCCAGGTGCCGTTCGCGCTCGGTCGGAAGATGGAAGGGGGTGCGCTCACTGCACTACGCTCGCTCCGGTTCGGTCCCGGTTCCTGTGACGTCCTGGGCGTCGCTCGCTCCGAGCCACCTGGGACCCCTCCCCCCTGAGCCCCTGGGCAGGCTGGACGTCGCCGGGCATTGGCGGCTCCGGCGTCAACGTCACGGTTCGTCCCTGGGAACCCGGGTGGCGCGATCCGCGCCACCCGCGAACCACTCCGTGCGCCCGTCATCGGCGCACGGATGGCATGCGAGCGTCTCGCCCGCACTGGCCCGCAGTGCGGCGGTCACGGTTGCAGTAGAGCATCAGGCCAAATCGACGCCGTGTCTCTGGGTGCTTAGAGGTCGACGCGCGCGTATTCCATCGGGGCCAGGGAACTCACCCAAGAGACTCCCGCTAACAGGCCGAATACATGCGAGCAACTACACCTCACTCGCCAGAAACTCCAGAAAGTACCCTTGCACAAGCGGGGCGGACCATACATGCGCGGGTCTTCTGACCCGCATCAGGCGCGATGCCGCGAAGCGGCGAGCCCGAGCCCCTGCAAGCGGCACTTCAGCCGGCTAGGCGGGCCAGCCGCCATGCTACTTTGACTGCCGGCCCAAGAGCGCTCCAAGAACCAAGCCAGCATGAGAATCAAACTACCCGCGGAAGTGCACCGTGAGCGGGACGCGTGGGTCGCCTCGTGTTCGCAGCTTCATGTAGCGAGCCAAGGCTCCACGCCTGAGGAGGCGATCGCCATGCTGCAAGAGGCCATGGCCCTGTTCATGGAGGGCTGTTGCGAAGAGGGGATCCTGGACCGTGTTCTCGAAGAGAGCGGTCTGGAGGCACCGGTCACTACTCACGTCTAAGACCGAGCTACCTCAAACCTCTTCGGCCTTCTCCACTTGACCGCCACCTGGCTGTGGTTCCTCCTTGTCTATCCTTGGAGGCACCTCCTGCCACGCCCGCAAGCGCTGGCCAACTCGCCCATAGAAGACCTCGATCAGCTTCTCCAGCTCCTCCACGAATTTCCGCCGCGACGAGAACCGGCCCGCCATGTCCTTCACCATCAGAACCTCGAAACTCGTTGGGACTCCACTTCGCACTCCCACGAGCCGGCCCGGGTCCTTCCTGACGTCCGCAAGCGACGCCTGAACAGGGACGCCCTTGCCGGGCCGGAAAGCCCTCAGAATCACTTCCCGGCCGTGCGCCTGGGGCTCCTCCTTTAGCCGTAACTGCCGAACAAGAGCGTTGACTCTTCCCGTGGCCGTCGTCCTATCCGGCCGGGCGCCTACCCTCATGCCGCAGGAGACGGTCCTGCGTTCCAGATTGACGACCACCTCAATGGGGCTTACGGTTTTGGGTACTCCCACGGCGCAACGCATCTCCCACGACGCGGCGAGTGCGTCGCAGTCCTCCCGAAGTCTAAGCGCCGGATCCGCTTTGTGTTTCCGCGAGAGGCGAAGCTCGACTCGCTCCCCCATGCTTCGGCTCAGTATCAGGCAAATGTCGCGCGCCTCCTGATGCCAACTCGCGATCGTACTCTCCACTTCGGGCGTATTACTCTTGAAACGGTGACCATTTCGAAGACCCACAACAAGCGGCCGCCACTCAGCGCTCATCTGATCAAATGGTTGGACCCCGGACTTTCTGTGACCGAAGTACTCCACCATTTCCTCCATGATGTACCGCTGTTCCGGATCGACTTCGTCTTTTCCTGCGAGAATCAAGCGAGCCTCCGTAAGCATGCTGATCCAGGACGAATGAACAAACCTGACATGTCTACCTAGACTCCGAGGAACCGAGTAGGGAACATGCGCAGGCAAGGAAACCAGTTGATTTGACAGGGTGATCACGGCATCTATCCCATACGTTCTCGCGATCTGTCCGTATCTCTCGATCTGCTCATGGTCGATGACGTTGTTGTTGGCTTTCGCTTCAACGAGGCCAGTCCATCGCCTACCACGAGTCGACAAGACCAGGACACCGTCAGGACGCACATTGCTCTTTCGGTCGGACACCGGGTACGTCACCTCGGTGTAGGCCTGCAACTTTGATGTCTTGCCCATCGACACACCCCAACTCTTCAGAAGCTGGCGAGCGAAGGGACGAGCCACTGTCATCGTGGCAAGCAGTATGGAAGTCAGCGCGCGCTCATTCTTCGATCCCGGGGTCGGAAGCAGTCTGGCGCAGCGATCGTCATTGAGCAGACTGTCGAGATCAGGCATGGGGCAGTCCTCACCTGTGGTTACGTGGGCGGAGAGGCCGCAGGCATACAGGCGAGATTCACCGCTCCCGAGAAACCCGTGCAACAGGCCTCCAACCGACCGCCATCTGTCCTAGTAGAGGCGGGCACTATGTCACAGCCCACGGGAGCCTCTACAACCGAGGGTCTCGACTAAACGAGAAGCAAGGAGAGGGCAATTACACTTACCTACGGACCGGCGCTCCGCGCCGGATGCGGGCAGGATGCCCGCGTTCCCAGGGGTCGAGAACAGCATTGCCGGCAGCCGAGACGCCAAGGTCCGGCGACGTCCAGCCTGCCCAGGGGTCGGAGGGGAGGGTCCCAGCGAGGCCGTCGGCAAGCGACGGCCAACGACCTCTCATGAACCGACGACCAACCGGAGCGCAGCCGACCGCAGCGAGCGCCGACCTTTCATTCACTCAGAGAGCGCGAACCCGGGTGGCGCGATCCGCGCCACCCGTGAACCAGTCCGTGCGCCCGTCATCGGGCGCACGGATGGCGCGTCCGCTGGGACCCTCCCCTCCGACCCCCAGGCAGGCGGGTGCAACCGACGACCAACCGCCACGCCACGCCGCGCAGCAGCCGACTCAGCCGCCGATGCGGAACATCTCGACCCGCTCGGCGGGCGTGCGCAAGCCGGCCCGAAGCCGCTCCGCTCGCACTTCCGAATAGCGGTCCTCGCGGCCGCGCCAGTGACCGGCGAGGAAGGCGAGGAGTTCCTCGTCCGTCACGCCGGCGCGGAGGCGATCGCGGATCGAGGGGCCGGTGTCGGCGAACAGGCAGGTGTAGAGGCGGCCGTCGGATGACAGTCGGGCGCGGGCGCAGTCGCCGCAGAAGGGACGGCTGATCGAGGAGATGACGCCGAACTCGACGCCGTCGTCGAGGTAACGGAAGCGCTCGGCGACGTCGCTCGGCTGGGCGCGGTCGAGCGGTTCGAAAGCCCAGCGCTCGGCGATCCGGCCGGTGATTTCGGCGGCCGTGACCACGCGGTCGAGGCTCCAGTCGTTGACCGTGCCGACATCCATGAACTCGATGAAGCGCACGATGTGGCCGCGCTCCTTGAAGTAGCCCGCGATGTCGGCGACCTCGTCCTCGTTGGTGCCCTGCATGACGACCGTGTTGATCTTGATCGGGCCGAGACCGGCGTCGGCGGCGGCGTCGATACCGTCGAGCACTTGCTGTACGGGGTGACCAAGACCGTTGACGCGGCCGAAGACGTCGTTCTGCAACGACTCGACGCTGACTGTGACCCGGTCGAGGCCGGCGTCGGCGAGCGCCTGCGCCTTGGCGCCGAGCAGAGCGCCGTTGGTCGTCAGCGCGAGGTCCTCGATTCCGGGCACCCCGGCCAGGAGACGGACCAGGTCCTCGATGTCCCGGCGCAGCAGCGGTTCGCCGCCGGTGAGCCTGATCTTGCGCACGCCGAGCTCGACGAACAGCCGCACGAGGCGCTCGATCTCCTCGAACGTCATCAACTGCTGCCTGGGCAGGAACTTGTACTCCCGGTCGGCCGGCATGCAGAACGTGCAGCGGAAGTTGCAGCGGTCGATGACCGAGATGCGCAGGTCGCGGATCGGCCGTCCCAGGCGGTCGATCGGCTGGCTGCCGGCGGCGCCGTTGGTGGAGTCGAGGGTCATGGGCGGACAATGCTACGCGAGGGCAGCGAGAAACGGGCTCTCCGAACTCAGCGCTCTCCGCGAAGCCAGTCGTCGATCAGGCGGCGAGCGATCGAGAAGGGCGGCGGCAACCGCACTTCGCGGGCTCGGAGAGCGTATTCGAGGTCGGAGCGGCTCACCCAGACCGCGTGCTCGAGTTCTTCGGTGTCGACCTGTACGTCGCCGCCGGGCGAGGTGGCGTAGAAGCCCAGCATGATCGAGGTCGGGAAGGGCCACGGTTGGGAGGAGTGGTACTTCACGATGTCGACGGCGATGCCGGTCTCCTCCTGGACCTCGCGCGCCACGGCGCTCTCCAGGCTCTCACCCGGTTCGACGAAGCCGGCCAGGGCCGAGAACATCCCGGGCGGCCAGGCGGCCTGGCGGCCGAGCAGGCACGAGTCGTCGCCGCCGGCCTCGGTGTGGACCAGCATGATGACCACGGGATCGGTGCGCGGGAAGTGCTCGACGTCGCACGAGGTGCAGACGCGCAGGTGACCGGCGTTCCTGGTCGCGGTCGGAGCGCCGCACCGGCCGCAGAAGCGGTGCCGCCGGTGCCAGGTGGCCATGGCGCGCGCGTAGGCCAGCAGGTTGCCGCCGCGGCCGCTCATCGCCGCACCCACCTGGCGCAGCTCGACGAACCGCCCGGCTCCCCGCAACGCTCCCGAGAGTGGATCGTCCCGGTCGGAAAGGTCGATCGAGAAGTAACTCCGGCCGGCCACGTCGCCCAGGTAGACGAGTTCCTCCGTCTGTTCGACGAGGGCCGCCGCCGCGGTCACAGGCACCGTCCCCGGCGCCGGCGCGCGATCGCCATGAGCATCGATGACCAGGCTGCGCTCACGCCACACAACCGTCAGCAGGCTTTTGGGGTCGGCGAGACGCCCCGCAAGCCAATCGGAGTCGCCACGCCGCTCGGAACGTCGGTCGACTGCCGGTTCGGCGAGCGCGTTGGGAGACTTCATTCCCGGGATTCTAGAGGCCGCGCCGTTTGGAAAAGCCCTTGTGCGCCGGATGCGGGCAGGATGCCCGGGTTCCCAGGGCGGAGGCCGAGGCCGGTTTTGGACCGCGCGGGTCAGTCGGCTCGCCGGTAGGCCATCACTTCCGAGACGCGTCGCTGGGCGATGCTCATCGCCGCTTCGCGCGGCAACCGTCCCTCGGCCCGCGCCAGCGCCAGCACTTCGCGGGTGTTCTCGCGCACCGTGTCCTCGATCCTCTCGAATGCCTGCCTCTCCGAGCCGCCCGCGTACTCGACGGCGCCGCAGATGATGCCGCCGGCGTTGGCCACGAAGTCGGGAATCGAGAGGACGCCACGGTCGTGGAGAATCCGCTCGCCGGCCGGGGTGACCGGGATGTTCGCTCCCTGGAGCACGACCTTGCAGCCTACGCGGCCGGCGTTGCCGCTGTCGATCACGTCCGGACGCGCTGCCGGCACGAAGAAGTCGACCTCCAGGTCCAGGAAGGCGCCGCCCTCCACCCGGCGACCGCGCGGGTAGGCGGTCACGCCGCCGGTCGCATCCATCGTCGCCACGAGTTCGTCGATGTCGATGCCGTCGGGGTCATGGATCGTGCCGTCGAGATCGGTGACCGCGACGAGCCGCGCGCCCCGCTCGGCCAGGAACCGGGCCGCCGGCCGACCGACGTTGCCGAAACCCTGGACCCCGACCGTGGCGCCTTCGAGTTCGACAACGCCCGCCTCCTCGACCACCTCGGCGGCGATCGCCAGGCCGAAACCGGTGGCACCGACCTCGTCGAGAGGGATCCCGCCCAGCGCCTTGGACAGGCCGACCGAACGGCCGCCCTCGTCGCGAATCCAGGCCATGGCGGTCTCGTCCGTGCCCATGTCCGGGGCCGGGATGTAGTCCGGCAACTGCCGGATCGCACGGCCGAATTGCCGCACCAGGGCCTCCCGGTTCGCCGAGCGCGGATCGGCGCGGATACCCGCCTTGCCGCCGCCGTGCCGGAGGCGAGCCATCGCGTTCTTCCAGGTCATGGCCCGCGCCAACCGGCAGACCTCTTCTACGGAGACGTCGGCCGCCATGCGGATGCCGCCCATCGTCGGGCCGGCCGCGCTGTTGTCGATCACCACGATCCCCTGCAGGCCGCAGCGGGGTTCGTAGACGGTGACGACCTTCTCCGGGCCGTACTCGTCGGCAAAGCCGAAGTGCTCGAAGACCGGATCTGACATTCGGGTCCCTCCCAAGCGCCACTGTTTCGACGCTCAAGACCAGTAACACCGGGAAGCAGCCGGCAGCTTCCCGGCTCTGGGTCAGGAGCCCCCGTCGGCCTCGAGCAACTCCAACACCGCTTCTTCGAACTCGGCGTAGAGCATCCGTCCGAGATGGATGTTGTTCAGCTCACCGCTACGGTCGAAGAACATCGTGGTCGGCAGAGCTCCCGGCCACTCGGGATCAAAGGACGTCACGAAGTCCACCGAGTTGTCGGCGGCGCTGGCCAGGTAGGAAACCAGGCCCGGCGCCCGCTTGGCGAAGAACGGCCGCACCCGGTCCTCGAGCTTCTCCGGATCGTCCAACGAGACGGCAATCACCTTCAGGCCGCGGTCGCCGTAGCGCTCCTGCAGCAGGTCGAGTTCCGGCAGTTCCTGCAGGCAGGGGATGCACCAGGTGGCCCAGTAGTTGACGATCACCACCTTGCCCTGGTGATGTTCCAGCACGGCTCGGAACTGGTCCGCGGTCGCTGGGTGGATCGTGTCGGGCTCGAGGAGATGGTCGACCGACTCCCCGTCGTCCGCGATCGCGGGCAGGGAAACGGCGAGCAGCGCCGCAATCAGAACCGAAGCCCAGACGACAGCCGGGGCCAATGTCTTGACGGACAATCCAAAACCTCCTACCGGCGGGCGACCGGCTCCAGTGACGGCCGAAAGGTTGCTGACAAGCAGTATAGACCCGCCGCCAACCGGCGAGGGCTTCGGCGTCAGAAGTCGGCTCCCCAGATCCTTTCCAGCATCAGCGCGAACTGGAAGTGGCTCCGCGTGCCGATCACGGTCTCTTCGAGCTCGCCCTCTGCATCGAAGATCAACGTGGTCGGGAACTTGGACGGCCAGTCCTCGTAGAACGTGCGGATAAAGGCCATCGAGTCCCGCTGCAACTGCTTCTTCCCCTTGCGGCCCCGCTCGGGCGGCGGCCCGACCGCCACGTAGGACGTCAGATCGGGAGCGCGCTCCTTGAAGTACTCCCGGATCTTCTTCATCTTCCTGGGATCGTCCGCGGAGACCGCGAGCACCTCCAGACCGCGCTCGCCGTAGTTCTTCTGCAGATCGTTCAGGGCCGGCAGTTCAGCCAGGCACGGTTTGCACCAGGTGGTCCAGATGTTGACCAGGACCACCTTGCCGCGATGGTGATCCAGGATGGCCCGGAACTGGTCCGAAGTCACCGGGTAGATGTCGTCCGGATCGAGCAGTTGTTCGGCGACCGGTTCGACATCGGCGTCAGGCGGGGCCGGCGCTGCCGCCGAGGGCCCCGCGAGGCACAACACGCCGATCAGGAACACACCAAGGTCTGCTACTGCCTTCGAAGCGAAGAAACCGGTCCTCGCCGTCATATGTGGCCTCCTCGTCGATTCCGTTCCCTGATCAAGCATGTTAGTGGAGCACCCGGTACGTCTCTCCCTCCCGCTCGAGCCGGCCCGCCCTGTCCAGACCTTCGAGGTGAAGCTGCATGCTCCGTCGCTCGATCTTCGCGATGCCCGCACCCTTGTCGTGGGGGCGGTAGACGAAACGGTGGGCGACGATCTCGTCGATCGTCCGCGGCCGCTCCAGGTACTCGAGCAGCCGTCGCTCGCGGTCGGCTATGCGCTGGCCGTAGCGCTCAAGGCGGCCGAGGTAGGCGGCCCGGTCTTCGAGCAGACCGATGTGATGACCGGTGACATAGTGCGCCGCCTCGATGTCGCGCACCAGGTCGAGCGAACGCCCGAAGGCGGCAAGGTCCGACCAGTCGTCGCCGTAGTACGGGCCGAAGCCGGTCAGGTCGATGTCGGCCAGGAACAGGATGCCGTCGGGCTCGATCAGGAAGCAGCAGTGGCCCCGGGTATGGCCCGGAGTGTGGATCACCCGCAGCGACACGCCGCCTCCGAGGTCGAACAGATCGCCGTCGCGGAAAGGGACGGCGTCCGGCCGCGGCTCGTAGAAGAACGTGGCCTGCAGGTGCCGGCCGTACTCCTCGCGACGCTCCGGTTCGACGCCGAAGAGGTCCAGAAAGCCGTCGAGGTCGAGCAGGCCGGACAGGTCCTCCTCGTGGACGTGGACCGGCGCGTCCGGGAACAGCGGCAGCGCCGCGGTGTGGTCCTCGTGGCAGTGACTGAGCAGGACGAGGTCGACGGCGGGCAGGGCGCTCCGGCCGCGGGCTCGAACCCCGAGCGACGGGTCGATCAGCATCGTCGACCCGGCGCCTTCCACCAGGAGGGCGTTGTTGTCGGGGTACTTGCCGGAGCCTTCGCCGAACAGGATCGTCACGGCGCCGAGTCGGCGGTCTTCGAGATGGGTCACCTATGAGCTTGGTAGCGAATCAGCCGGCCGACGCCGGGGTTTCGCCGCGGGTAGCCGGGGAAACTGCCAACCGTTGTGGTACTCGGCGTGCAGCAGCTCTGGTCGTCCTCATCGTCCTAGCAGCCCGTGGTAGAAGTCCGTGCCGCACCGAGAGCGGTCAGGCGCCCGCCCAGCAAGACGCGACGAGGGAGTATATCGGGCCATATTCGACCGAGGAACAACGATGCTGGGCGGGATGCATGGCCGCTCGAATGCAGCGCGACTTCTGCCACGGGCTGCTAGAGCTCCTCTGACAGAAGTCGCCATTCCACGAGTGCCTGTACACTGCGTTATGCAGACTGCGAATCATACTGACCCGAAGGGCCCCGTCCCCTCCGCCGACCTGATCGGCAAGCTCCCGAAGACCGACCTCCACGTTCACCTCGATGGGTCGCTCCGGCTCGAAACCCTGATCGAGCTGGCCCGGGACGCCCGGCTCGAGCTGCCTTCCCAGACCCCCGACGGTCTGCTGGAACTGGTCTTCAAGGAGACCTACGACGACCTGGAGGACTACCTGCGCGCGTTCTCCTATACGTCGCCGGCACTGTGCACCGCGGAGGCGTTGGAGCGGGCGGCGTACGAACTCGGCGCCGACAACCTGGCCGAGGCCGTCTGCTACGTCGAGGTCCGGCTGGCGCCGCAACTGCACACCGGCCCCGACCTCGACACGGCCGGCGTCCTGGCGGCAGTCGATCGCGGTCTGGACCGCGTGCGGAAGGAACATGAGGCCACCGACGGCGTCAAGAGCGGCGCCGAACCGCCCTTTCGCTACGGCATCATCGCCTGCGCGCTGCGGATGTTCGGGCCCGGCCACAGTCGCTACTACCGCGGGCTCTACGCGGCGCTTCAGGGGTTCACACAGCCGGAGGTCCACGCCGCGGCGTCGCTGTCCCTGGCCCGAGCCGTGGTCGAGGCGCGCGACCGCCTCGGACTGCCCGTGGTGGCTTTCGATCTGGCCGGAGCCGAAGCCGGCAATCCGGCTTCGCTGCATCGCGAGGCCTACCTCTTCGCGCAACAGAACTTCCTGATGAAGACCGTCCATGCCGGCGAGGCCTACGGGCCGGAGAGCATCTACCAGGCAATCACGCTGCTCGGCGCCGACCGGATCGGACACGGAACCCACCTCTACGCCGCGGACCGCCTACGCCGCGACAACCCCAACTCGGCGGCGGCCAAGGATCCCGAGCGCTACATTCGCAGCCTCGCCCAGTACATCAGCGACCGCCGCATCACCCTCGAGGTCTGCATCACCTCGAACCTGCAGAGCATCCAGCACCTGCGAGAGTTCGCCGATCACCCCTTCGGCCGGATGATCGAAGACCGCCTCTCGGTGACTCTCTGCACCGACAACCGGCTCATGTCCCGCACCACGGTGACCAAGGAAATCGCCTCCGCCTGCGAGGCCTTCAACCTGTCCCAGACCGACCTCCGCAACGTGATCATCTACGGCTTCAAGCGCAGCTTCTACCCCGGCAGCTACATCGAGAAGCGCGCGTACGTGAGGCGGGTGATCGACTACTACGACACGGTCATGCGGGGGGAGTCGGCGGCCGCCGGCTAGCCCGCAACGGCCATCCGCTGCTGGCGCTGCCGCCAGCGCTCGCGGGCCTTCCCCGCCTCGACTTCGCGGTCGCGGGCCGGCGCAGCGGTGGTCAGTTCGTCGAGCAGCCGGGCGGTCGCGTCGGCGACGGCGTCCACGGCCTGCTCGAAAGCGGCCGCATTGGCGCGCGACGGCTTGGTCGAACCGCTGACCTTGCGCACGTACTGGAGTGCCGCCGCGCGTACTTCCTCGTGGCTGGCCGGCGGCTCGAAGTTGTAGAGGACGCGAATGTTCCTGCACATGGTGAACTCCTTCGGTGCGCGGGATCGTATCGAGACCGGGCTCTAGTCGGCGCCTGGACCTCGCGCGTGCCGGGTCCTGTGCCAGAGTCGGGTCATGAGCGCAGTGGCGGCTCCGCCTTTCTCGATCACGTCCTCCATCCTGTCCCAGTCGGAACAGGTCGGCGAGGCGATCGGTCGAGCCGAGGCCGCGGGGCTGGGGCTGGACCTGCGGTTGCGGCGTGAGGCCCGCGTTCGCACCGTGCATGGTTCCGTGGCGATCGAAGGCAACGTGCTGTCGGAGGAGCAGGTCTCCGCGATCCTCGACGGCAAGCGGGTCGTGGGTCCATCGAAGGACATCCTGGAGGTGCGGAACGCGATCGCGGCCTACGACCTCCTCGACCGCTGGGGGCCGTCGAGCGAGACCGACCTGCTGACGGCCCACGAGACCCTGATGGCCGGACTGGTGGAGGCGCCGGGCAGCTACCGCGCGGGCGCGATAGGCGTCATCGGTCCCGGCGGCGTCCACCACGTCGGTCCGCCGGCCGGCCGGGTGCCGGGGCTGATGGCCGACCTTCTCGGCTGGCTGCGGGATTCGGAGGAACATCCGCTCATCGCCAGTTCCGTGTTCCACTACGAGTTCGAGTTCATCCACCCCTTCGAGGACGGCAACGGCCGGCTCGGGCGACTCTGGCAGACCCTGATCCTCGCCCGCTGGAAGCCGCTGTTCGCCCACGTGCCGGTGGAAAGCGTCGTGCGCAACCGCCAGAGCCAGTACTACGAGGCGATCGAACTCAGCTCCGCGGATGGCGAAAGCACGCGCTTCATCGCCTTCATGCTGGGCGCGATACTGGCCGCCGTGGAGCAAACCACCCCCCAGGAAGCGCCCCAGGTTACCCCCCAGGTTCGGCGGCTCCTGCGCGTAGTCGACGGCGAGATGTCCGGGCGCGAGCTGCTCGATGCGCTGGGCTTGCGCGACCGCAAGTGGCTGCGGCAGGGCTACATCGTTCCCGCCATGAGTGGCGGCTTGATCGAGATGACGAGGCCCGACGCGCCGAGTGCGCGGAGCCAGCGCTACCGCCTGACTCCGGCGGGGCGGCGCGTTCTGGCAGAGGGCCGGAGAGCGGACTAGCGGTCCGCGCCAGCGGACCGGCCGCCGCCGCTGGCGTTTGCGTAGGTGGGCCAGTCGGGTTCGTAGTCGGCACTCTGGTCGCCCCAGGCGGTCCAGAGGTCCGACCTTCGGCCGCGGGCGAACAGCTCCAGGTAGGGGCCAGGACTGCACGCTTCGATGATCTCGTAGAGCTCGTCCGGCTTGCGCGAGTGCTCACGCTTGCGCGAGCGGATGATGTTGACCTGCCGGCGGCCCGGCGCCAAGGTGCGCAGTTTGCCCCGGACCCCGAACAGGACGAGTTCCGTCGTGTTCCGGAAGTAGAAGCCGACCCCCCGGCCATCGGGGCCGCCGTCCTTGCGTACCTTGTGCCAGACCAGGTTCGTCTTGTACGTGAATCCCCAGTGCTCCATCACGTCGAGACCTTCCTGCAGGAGCGCATTGGGCACCCAGAGATAGAGGTGGGCGGCGTCGGCGCAGGCCGAAGCCACCGGGATTGCCTCGATCTCCGCCTGGGTCAGCGTCGGATACCGGCTCAGCCGCCGGTGCTCGGGCGCCACCTTGCCGGTCCGGTTCAGGAACTGCCAGGGCGGATCCGCGAGGACGGTGCCGAAGGCCTGTCCGGCGAACAACCGCTCGAAGTCCTGGGCTGCCGATGGATCCTCGCGTTGCATGGGGGCTTGATCGTACCGCTCGGCAGGGGCGGCGCGCCCGCGGTACAGGGGCGGCTAGTTCTCCTCCACCGTGTACCGCATCAACAGCCAGCCGTCCGGGTCGATCCGTAGCCGTTCCGGCCTCCCCGGCAGCGGCAACGTCGCGCTCGTCTGTTCACCCTCGACATCGACCCGTCCGCGCATCGAGCTGCCATCGGCGAGCACGGCCTCCACGTCCAGCGGCAGCCGGTAGATCGTCGGTCCGAGCTGCCGCACTTCGACTTCGACGACCGACGACTCCGCGCCGAACTCCCATTCGATCTCGAGTTCCGGCACGCCGGGGCGCCTGAGCCACTGGTCGAAGAACCAGGCGAGGCTCCGGCCGGACACCTCCTCCATGACCGCAGCGAAGTCGGCGGTCGAGGCGTTGCGGTCGCGGAACCGCTGGTAGTAGGTCCGCATGCCCCTCCAGAACGTGCCGTCGCCGATCTCGCCGCGAAGCATGTGCAGCACCCACGCTGCCTTCTGGTAGACGTTCGGGCTGAGCAGACGCCGCGGATCGGGGACCGCCTCCGGCACGATGACCGAGTCCGGCGCCTGTTCCAGGTACTTGAGGACCCGCTCGCGCGCCGCGTCCATCTGCTCCCGGAATCGGTCGCGGCCGTAGGTCCAGTCCAGGTAGCAGGCGGTGAGGTAGGTCGCGAAGCCCTCGCTGAGCCAGACGTGCGGCCAGTCGCTCTCGGTCACCGAATCACCGAACCACTGGTGGGCGATTTCGTGGGCGATCAGACCCTCGATCCCGTCCTCCCGGTCGATCGCATCCTCGTCGTAGAACACGTTGCCCGCGTTCTCCAAGCCGCCCCAGCGGGTCGTCGTCTGCACGTTGGCGAGCTTGGCGTAGGGATAGTCGCCCAGCCGCCGCTCGAACGTGCCCACCACCCGGGCGGCGGGCGTGAACGCGCGCAGGCCGGCTTCGCGGTCCTGCGGGTAGACCCAGGCCTCGACCGGTACGCCGTCCACCACCGCCTGCCGGTGGCGGACGAAGCGCGCGGCGCCGATCGCCATGACCTTGGTCGCGACCGGCGCGCGGCTGCGCCACTCGGTCCGCCGCCGGCTGCCTCCCAAGTCGACCGCCGTAACGAACGCGCCGGTAGCGACGACCTGGTAGTGCGCCGGGGCGGTGACCGCGAAGGAGACCAGGGCCTTGTCGGACGGGTGATCGACCACCGGCAGCCAATGGTGGGCCCGGTTCGGCCAATTGTCGGCGAAGAAGGTCCGGTCGCCGTGGCGGTTGACGCCGATGGTCAGGCCGTCGGCGGGCTCGCCCCGGTAGCGCACCTCGATCCGGCGCACCTGGCCGGCCACGGCTTCGCGGCCCAGGCCGACATGGAGCCGATCGTCCTCCTGCCGGAACGACAGAGGAGGCTCGGCCCCGGAGGTCGTCCCAGACGGTTCGGCCAGCGCCACCGCGGACACGACCATGCCGCCCGCCGGCTGCACTCCGTCGCCAGGCGCGTCGACGCCGCCGGCCTCGCCGCCAGCCTCTCCGTCGGGATCGTCCAGATCGAACTGGACCTCGGAGACCGCCCGCAGGACGCGGAAGGCGATCGTCGCCCGGCCGTCGATCTCGTCGCTGGTATCGGAGAGCACCAGCTCGAAGCGGTAGTCCAGTACATCGATCGACGCATCAGTCGTTTGCGCCCAAGCCGGTGCAGCAACGCCTACGAATGCGCCAAGCGCGCAGACGACCGCGGCGCCGGGAAGCAGCAGACGCACCGCTACGTGCCCCGGTCGGCGAGCCGAAGCCGGGGGCACGCGCGGATTCCGGTGCCGGACTGAGCCGGCGCCGTCAGTCTCAGTCGGCGTTAAGGAACTTGTAGACGACGGCCGCCAAACCACCGCCAACCAGCGGGCCGACCCCGTAGAGCGCCAGCGTGGAGGCATCGAAGCCACCGCCTGTGATCGCTCCCATGATCTGCGGCCCAATCCCGACAGCCGGGTTGAAGGCGCCGCCCGAAACGCCAGCGCCGGAGTACACCACAGCCGCGAGCGCGAAGCCGATCGCCAGACCGTGAGCGGAGTTGTCCGAGCGAACATTCAGGACGACACTGGCGAGCGCGAACGTGAAGAGCGCCTCGACCAGCATACCGTGCCAGAGTTCGTGCTCCGCGACCGGCATCAGGGCGAAACCGCCGCCGGTGACGAGCCGGAAGACGCACCAGCCCAAGCCGGCGCCAACGAGCTGCGCCACCATGTGCTTGAGGGCATCCGCCGCCTCCATCTTGCCTCGCATCCAGGCGGCTACGCTTACTGCCGGGTTGTAGTGGGCGCCAGACAGGTGTCTGCCGCTGTAGACCATGACCGCCAACATCAGTCCGACGGCGATGGGGCTGTTCCCCGAGAAGGCCACAGCCATCATCAGGAACATTGTGCCGATCAACTCCATGAGCAGTTTGCGCATGTTTTTCCCTCCCTTAGGGTTCTACTTCAGATCTCTTCCTCCTCGTTTACGCCTTCACGTCGACCACACGACCGGGCGCCACTACTGATGGTAGCGTCTGAACAGCGAAATTTCACATCGAGTTTGGACTTTTCTTTGAAGGGAGCCTCCCAAGCGATGAAGTCGAGAGCCGCCGTGGCCCGCGAGGCGGGCAAGCCACTCGAGATCGAAGACGTCGACGTCGACGGGCCGAAGCAGGGAGAGATCCTCGTCCGCGTCGTCGCCACCGGCGTCTGCCACACCGACGCCTACACCCTGTCCGGGGCCGACCCGGAGGGGCTTTTCCCGGCGATCCTCGGCCACGAGGGCGGCGCGATCGTCGAGGAGGTCGGGCCCGGCGTCACCTCCGTTGTGCCCGGCGACCACGTGATCCCGCTCTACACGGCGGAATGCCGCGAGTGCAAGTTCTGCACGTCGGGCAAGACGAACCTCTGCCAGGCGATCCGCGCCACCCAGGGCCGCGGCGTGATGCCGGACGGCAGTTCCCGGTTCGCCAGCGGCGGCCGGTCGCTCTACCACTACATGGGCACGTCGACCTTCTCGGAGTACTCGGTGATCGCCGAGATCTCAGCCGCCAAGGTGAACCCGGCGGCGCCCCTCGACAAGGTCTGCCTGCTGGGCTGCGGCATCACGACCGGCATCGGCGCGGTGCTCAACACCGCCAAGGTCGAGCCCGGCGCCACGGTCGCGGTGTTCGGTCTCGGCGGCATTGGCCTGTCGGTGATCCAGGGCGCCGTGATGGCCAAGGCCGGCCGGATCATCGCGGTCGACGTCAACCCGGCCAAGTTCGATTTCGCGCGCTCCCTCGGCGCCACGGACTTCGTCAACCCGGCCGACTACGACGACCCGATCCAGGAGGTCCTCGTCGACCTGACGGACGGCGGCGTCGACTACTCGTTCGAGTGCATCGGCAACGTCGAGGTCATGCGCGCCGCCCTCGAGTGCTGCCACAAGGGCTGGGGCGAGTCGGTCATCATCGGCGTCGCCGGCGCCGGCCAGGAGATCGCGACCCGTCCCTTCCAGCTCGTCACCGGCCGCGTCTGGCGCGGCACCGCGTTCGGCGGCGTCCGCGGCCGCACCGACCTCCCCGGCATGGTCGATCAGTACCTCGCCGGCGAGATCGAGATCGACAGCATGATCACCCACACCATGGGCCTCGACGACATCAACGAAGCCTTCGACTTGATGCACGAGGGCAAGAGCATCCGCTCCGTCGTCCTGTACTAGGTGTCGTTGCTGTAGTACGCGCTTCACATGTCCATGACCGCCGCGATGTCGCTGTCGAGCTGCGGCGGTTTGGACAGCAGGGAGATGCCGAAGAAGAGGGTCAGGGAGACGAGAAGCGAGAGGGCGCCGCCGTCGATGCCGAAGGGCACCCGCAGGCTGAAGGCCTGGATCGAGAAGTTGATCACCAGGCTGGAGCCGATGGCGACGTTGGCCGCGGTAGCGGTCGCCCGTTTCCAGTTGAAGCCGATCGCTACCGCCGGCACCAGGGCGGCGGCGAAGGTGCCCCACCCGAACGCGCCGAGCAGCGCGACCAGGCCCTCGCCGCTGTAGAGCGCGAACAGCGACGCGGCGACCGCAATGATCAGCGTCCAGGTGCGGGCCCAGAACAGCTCGTTCTTCACCGAGTGACCCCAGATGAACTTGGGGATGTCGTGGACCACGGCCGCGGCGCCGATGTTCAGGAAACCATCCGCCGTCGACATGATCGCGGCGAAGAGTCCGGCGAAGACGATGCCCGCCAGCAGCGGATGAGCGAAGGCCTGCAGGAACTGCGGCGCCGCGGCGTCGGCGCCCGGGATCTCCGGGTGGGCGCCCTGCAGCACCAGGGCCCTCATGACCAGGCCGATGCTGATCCAGAGCAGGGCCGAGACCACGTACGCCCCGAGCGATATCGGCAGGATGCTGCGAGCGTCCTTCACGCGCCGGCTCATCATCATCTTCGTGATGATGTGCGGCTGACCGGCGAGGCCAAGGCCGAACACGAAGTACCAGGACAGCGAGTTCATCATTCCCGCCGCGCCCCAGGGCGACATCGCCTCCGGATCGTCGGCCATGATCGCCTCGCTCATCCCGGCGAAGCCGCCATCGATCGCTACGATCGCGGCCAGCAGAACGAGCACCGCGGCGAACATCATCACGAACCCTTGGATCAGGTCGGTGTAGACCGAAGCGATGATGCCGCCGGTGACGCAGTAGAAGACGAGCACGGCGCACGCGAAGGCCACGCAGGCCTCGATGCTGATGGAACTGCCCAGCGTGCTCCGGAGAATGTCCTGGAGGACGGTCGCCATCGCCAGAATCTGAGTCGCCAGATAGCCCATCACCCCGAGCAGGATGGCGAGAGCGGTCAGTAGCCGGCTCCACTCGCTCCGGTAGCGAGCCGCGACGGCGTCGGGAAGCGAGATCGAGTCCCGTAGCTCGGCGAACAGGCGCAGGCGCTTGCCGAGGAGGAAGAAGGCGATCACGTAGCCGACCGAGGCGCAGACCACCATCCACAGCGAACTCATGCCCATCCGGTAGACGAGGCCGGGCCCGCCCACGAAGCCGAATCCCGAGAGTGTGCTCGAGAACACGGCAAGGGCGGTGACGATGATTCCCAGGTCCCGGCCGGCCATGAAGAAGTCCCTGGTCGACTTCGTCCGCCGCAGCGCCCACAGCCCGACCCCAATGCAGACGACGAGGTAGACCCCGATGCAGGCCAGAATGACCACGTTGCCGCCGTCCATCAGAGGTCCCCTCCGGCGCCATCCGCCCGCGCCGGATCGTCGCCTTCAGCCGATTCACGGTCGCGCCGCGAGCTGGCCACCAACCGTTCGAACCCGGCCAGGTCCTCGTCGCTCAACACCCAGCGATCGAAGTAGCGCATGTAGAGCACCGCGAACACGGCCGGCACAGGCCACAGCGCATAGAGCATCCAAGCCGACGGACGGGGAAACGACCAGAACAGGGTCCGCTCAGCGCCGGGCGCGACGTAGGCGCGGTAACTCAGAACGAGCAGCGTGAACACGAGAGCAAACAGCGCCAGGCCGGCCAGCAGGGCGGGAGCGCTGCCCGCCGGCAGCTTGCCGCCCCGCCGCAGCCCCAGCGCCATCAGCCCCACGAAAAGGACGATCGACAGCGTGCCGTAGAGCCAGCCCCAGAACAGGATCGAGTCGTGGCGGTCGGTGCTGCCGCCCTGGCGCATCGTCTGGTACTCGGGATGGTCGATGCCGCGGCTGTCCGGGTGCTCCTCCACCAGCGCCAGGACCAGGACCACGACGCAGAGGGCGACCAGCACCGCGAAGATGGCGACCGGGATCCGCATGTTCACGCCTGCCGCTCGCGCGGCACCCCCCGATTCGGCCTCAGTTCTCCTGCGGTGCCGGGTTGAGGATCATCGTCATCTGACGGCCCTCGAGTCCGGAGCGAGTCTCGACCTCGCCGACTCCGTCGATCGCCGCACTCACCTTGTCCAGGATGGCGACACCGAGTTCGGGCCGGCGCAGTTGCCGGTAGCGGAAGAAGATCGTCACCTTGACCTTCTTGCCTTCGCGCAGGAAGCGCAGCGCCCGGTCGGTCTTGATCTGGTAGTCGTGCGGGTCGATCGTCGGCCGGTACTTGACCTCCTTCAGATCGATCGTCGCCGCCTTGCGCCGCGACTCCTTGTTCTTCTTGTCGCGTTCGAACTTGACCTTGCCCCAGTCCAGGATACGGACAACGGGCGGGTCCGCGTTGGGACCCACTTCGACGAGATCGAGCTGCGCTGCCTGAGCGCGCGTTCTGGCCTGATCCAAGTCGACGACACCCACCTGGGTACCGTCCTGATCGATGAGCCGTACCGGGGTTTTCCGGATCCGGTGGTTGATGCGCGGCTCTCGTGTTGGGGGTGCGATCTCGGAGACTCCTGTGTTGACTACTGGCCGGTTCTGCTCACCGGCGGCCGGTCGGCCGCCAGCGGGCGACTGAGACGAAGCGCAACCTTAGCCGCTCCCTGCGTACGTGCGCACACGGATCCAGTCAGTTGAATAGACCCGGCGGTAGCCGCACTGGCGCTCTCGCAGTGAGGGCTCACTGACGATGGCTCACGTCAACCCACCGCGGCCCTGCGCTCCGGTTCCGCCTTCTCCCGGGGCGCGCGCTTCGTCTTCTTCGCCGACTTGGCGGCGCCGCCGGCCTTGCGGGAACTGCCCGCGCCGTCGCCTGCCTCGTCGGCGCCGTTCTTCGAGAGGCTGGCCTTGAGCGCCTCCATCAGGTCGATGATCTGCGCCTGCGGCGCCTCCGTCTCGTCCTCGGCGACTTCGCGGCCATCGATCTTGCTCTGGATCGCCTCCCACAGCCGCATGCGCACCTCGTCCGTGTACTGGTCCGGCCTGAAGTCGTCGGAAGCGATCTGCTCGATCAACTGCACCGCGAGTTCGAGTTCTCCGGGCTTGAGTTCGGTTTCTTCGCCCAAGGGCACTTCGTCGAAGGACTTCAGTTCGTCCTTGTACTTCAGTTGCTGCATCAGCAGGCCCGAACCGTAGGGCCGCAGCATGACCAGGTACTGCTTGCCGCGCGCGGCGTGCTTGGCCAGCGCCGAACGGCCCGTGGTTCGCATCGCCTCGCTGAGCAGCCGGTAGGCGCGCTCGCCGCCCTTCTCCGGTCCCAGGTAGTACGACTTCTCGAAGAAGATCGGCTCGACCTCCGTAAGCGGCACGAACTCGCTGATCTCGATCGCCGGCGAGGCCTTCTCCTGCAGATCCCTGATCTCCTCGTTGCTGAAGGTGACGTACTGCCCCTTGCCGAACTCGTAGCCCTTGATCGTCTCCTTCCGGTCCACGAGCTCGCCGGTCCGGGGGTTGACCAACTGCTGCTTGACCCGCGTGTTGTCCCTCGCGTCGAGCATGTTGAAGCGGACCCCGCCTGATGTCTCCGACGTCGAGTACAGCCGGACGGGAATCGAAACCAGGCCGAACGAGACAGTGCCGGCGCCAACGGAACGAGCAGGCATAGGCGGCGAATCATAGCACCGCCGGCGGTTCGGCGGTTCTTCCGCTATGAGCGTGCGCGGCAGAACGATCCGACGTGGGAACCCGTGTGGCGCGAAGCGGCGACGACACTGCCGCGCCGGCTTCTGGGAGAATGCTGCGGATGCCGAGCGGCAATCTCGAGGCCTACCGCCGCAAGCGATCGAGCGAGGCGACGCCCGAACCCTTCGGTCCTGCGACGGGGACGGGCGGCGGCCGCTTCGTGGTCCAGAAGCACGCGGCACGCCGGGTCCACTTCGACCTGCGCCTGGAACTCGAAGGCACCCTCAAGTCCTGGGCCGTGCCGCGCGGCCCCAGCCTCGACCCTGAGGTCAAGCGTCTGGCGGTGGCCACCGAGGACCACCCGCTGGAGTACGCCGACTTCGAGGGATCGATTCCCGCCGGCAACTACGGCGCCGGCGCGATGATCGTCTGGGACAGCGGCCGCTGGAGGCCGCTCGAGGATCCGGTCGCCGGCATGGAAGCCGGAAAGCTCCTGTTCGAGCTGCACGGCTACAAGCTGCGCGGCGTCTGGACCCTGTTCCGCACCGGCGACCGGCGCGGGCAGGACGACGGGAACCAGTGGCTGCTGATGAAGAAGCCCGACGCCGCCGCGCGGCCGGAGAGCGGCAACGGCGACGACGATGACCTGCCGCCCCAGTCCGTTCTCTCGGGCCTGACCGTCGAGGAACTGCGCGACGGTTGCGAGCGGATCGAGGAGGTCCGCGCCGACGTCGCCGACTCGGCGGCAAGCCGCCGCCGGGTCGATCCGCGGTCTTTGCCGCTGATGCTCGCGGTAACCGGCGACCGGCCCTTCTCGCGCCCCGGCTGGATCTACGAGTTGAAGTACGACGGCTACCGGCTGGTGGCGGCCAAGGAGGGCGGCAGCGTCTTCCTGCGCTACCGGAACGGCGGCGACGTGACCGCGCTCTACCCCGAACTGACCCGCGCCCTGCGGGCCCTGCCGATGCGGTCCCTGGTGCTGGACGGCGAGGTCGTCGTGCTCGACGCCGGCGGCAGGCCGAGCTTCGCCAGGCTGCAGACGCGGGCGCTGCTCAGCCGCCCGGTCGACATCGAACAGGCCGCCGTGCGCCGGCCCGCGACCCTGTTCGCCTTCGATCTCGTCGCCTTCGAGGGGTCGGACCTGCGGTCGCTGCCCCTCCTGGAGCGAAAGGCCCTGCTGGCGAAGGTCATGCCCCCGGCCGGGCCGCTCCGCTACTCGGACCACATCGAGGAACAGGGCGAGGCGTTCTTCGAGCAGGTGGCGGCCATGGGTCTCGAGGGCGCGATGGCCAAGGACGGCGACTCCCGCTACGTCGGCCGCCGCTCGTCGTCCTGGGTCAAGCTGCGAACCGAACGGACGGCCGACTTCGCGATCGTCGGCATGTCGCCGCCCAAGGGCAGCCGGGTCGGTTTCGGCTCGCTCCACCTCGCGGTCTGGGATGCCGAGGCCGCCGGGCTCGTCTACGCCGGGCGGGTCGGCGCCGGCTTCAGCGACGCCGCGCTCAGCGAACTGACCGAGCGGCTCACACAGGCCCAGCTCGAGGCGCCGCCGTGCCGGTCGCCTTCGGGCGACGAGCTGACCGCGGGAGACCTGATGGGCGGCCAGCTCGAAGACCAGACCTGGGTCGAACCGGACCCCGAGCTGATCTGCGAGGTCCGCTACAAGGAGTGGACGCCCCACGGCATGCTCCGGCACCCGGTCTTCCTGCGCTTGCGCGACGACAAGCCCATCGAGGACTGCGTGCGCCGCGCCGGGCCGCGAGCCCCCGGGGCCACTCCGCCGGCGCCGCCCGAGCGGCGCGTCGACGTGACCAACACGTCCAAGGTCTTCTGGCCGGTCGAGGGCTACACCAAGGGCGACCTGATCGACTTCTACGCCGCCATCGCCGACGCGATGCAGCCCTATCTCACCGACCGCCCGCTCGTGATGACCCGCTACCCCGACGGCATCGACGGCAAGTCGTTCTTCCAGAAGAACGCACCCGACTTCGCGCCGGACTGGCTGCAGAGGGTCAAGCTGACCAGTCCCCGAACCGACAAGGAGGTCGAGTACTTCGTCTGCCGGGACCGGGAGAGCCTGATCTACGTCGCCAACCTGGGCGCCATCGTCCTCCACGTGTGGTCGAGCCGGCTGCACCAGCTCGGCCAGCCGGACTGGTGCATCCTCGATCTCGACCCCAAGGACGCGCCGTTCGAGGACGTGATCCAGATCGCCCTGGCAATCCGCCGCCTGTGCCGGCAGATCAAGCTGCCGAGCTTCGTCAAGACCAGCGGCTCGACCGGCCTGCACGTGCTCCTGCCGCTCGGCGGCGCCTGCACCTTCGAACAGTCCCGCAGCCTCGGCCAACTCATCGCCCAGATCATCTGCCGCCAGTTGCCCGACATCGCCACCATCACCCGCAACCCCGAACGCCGCCACGGCAAGGTCTACATCGACTTCGTCCAGAACGGCCGCGGCCGCCTCCTCGTCGCCCCCTTCAGCGTCCGCCCGCTCCCCGCGGCGCCCGTCTCAACGCCGCTCCGCTGGTCCGAGGTCAAGCCGGGCCTCGACCTGCGCGACCACAACATCCGGTCGTTGCCGGAGCGGCTCAAGAAGCTCAAGACCGATCCGCTGCGCGGCGTGCTGACCGAGCAGCCCGATCTGCTGGCCGCGCTCCGGCGGCTTGGCGAACTGGTGTAGGCGCGGCATCGCAGGGCCTCGCTCTCCCTCCGCATAGGGGGCCTGAGGTTCCACGGTCATCTTCCCTCTTTGACAACGACTCAGAAAGTGAACTAAGTTTTCAGTCATGAAGCGACTCAACATGCACGAAGCGAAGACTCACCTGTCCCACCACATCGCCGAACTCAAGGAAGGCGAGACGATCATCCTCTGCCGTCGCAACAAGCCGGTCGCCGAGATCCGGCCGCTGCCGCGGGAGCGCAAGAAGCCCCGACCCATTGGACTGTGCCGCGGACAGTTCACGATCCCGGAGTCGTTCTTCGATCCGCTGCCGGACGACTTCATCGAAGCCTTCGAGAACGGACCGGTCTTCCCAGACGAGTGAAGCTGCTACTCGACACCTGCACCTTCCTCTGGTGGTGCCTGGATGACCGCAGGCTGCCGGCGACCGTCCGAAGATCCGTGTCCGACCCGGCGTACACCGTATATCTCAGCGCATCGTCGGCTTGGGAAATCGCCGTGAAACACGGACTCGGCCGATTGCCGCTGCCACAGGATCCTCAGCTCTTCGTGCCCGAACAGCGCAGGCGCCACGGCTTTGAGAGCCTCCCCTTTGATGAAGCGAGCGCTCTGCAGCTACAACGTCTCCCGCCCCTCCACAAGGACCCCTTCGACCGCCTCCTGATCTGCCAGGCGATTGAACACGGGATGACGCTGGTAACACCGGACCGGCTGGTTTCTCAGTATCCCGTGCGGATCTCGTGGTAGCGGCAACCGCTCAGTTCTCGGCGACCTCTCGCGCCTGCAGGCCCCGCTCGCCGCCATCAGAACTGAAGCCTCACCCCGACCCGTACCCGCCGGCTGTCCTGGAACGCCGCCGGCCGGGCCTCACGAAGGTCCGGTCTCGCCTGTTGCGCGGCCGCCGCGGCAAGCAGGTCGTGCTGGCCCACGCCGATCAGTACCGGATCGAAGTAGGCGAGCGGCCACAGCAGTGAAGCGGCGTCCTGGTCGAAGACGTTGATGGCCTCGGCGAACAGGGACAGGCGCCGGTCGTCGGAGCGCAGCGGCACGCGGTAGGTCAGGGAGAGGTCCGCGCGCTTGAGGGCGGAGCTCTTGATCGGCGCGTCCGGACCCCGAGACAACGGCGCGAGTCCGGTGCTGAGGATGCGGTTCGCCTCGTCGACGCGTACTGCCATCGTCCGCGGCACGTAGACCCCGCCGGTGCGGAAGCGGTAGACGAGGGCCAGCATCAACCGGTCGCCGGGAGACAGCACGAGCCAGCCGGAGAACTGGTGCTCGCGGTCGGCGTCGAGACGCCGGCTCTCACCGGTCACATCGAAGACGTCGCAGGGTACCGGCGACGAGCAGAGGTCGAGTGCCGCCACCCCCGGATGAACGTCCATTCCACTGAGGGCCTGAAGTCCGAGGCCGCCGGCCTCGTGGTTGCCCGTCAACTGGCTCCAAAGGTAGGTGAAATGAACGCGCCAGGCCGGGTCGAGACCGACGTGCGCGCTCAGTTCGGCGCCCCACCAGTCCTGCTCGAGTCGCGGCAGTTCGCCGGCGGCCTCGCCCCAGGGCGCGCGGCCGGCGCCGCGCCCGGGCGTCAGCAGGGTCGATACGACCTCTCCGTCGACGAGTGTGGGCACGAGGCGAATGCCGTCGCGCAGCCGGCGCCGGGCGAGGCGCGCCGAGATGACCACCTCGGGCAGGAACTGGTACCGGGTCCCGAATTGCATCTCGCGCACGAGCCCCGGACGCAGATCGGGATCCACGGCAGCGCGGCCGAAATCGAGGCCCGAACCGAAGGCCCCGCCCCCAGCCTCAAGAGCGCCCACGGCGTCGATCCCGGCCAGACCGGCAACCGCCCGGAACGCGTCGACATGGGACCAGGCCCCGCCGCCGTAGACGTTCCACTTGCCGCGGCCGCCGACATCCCAAACGAAGCCGAGCCGCGGTTCCGTGCGGTCGTGGAAAGCCAGTTCCAGCGGGCCGGTCCTTTCCTGCTCCGCACGCAGACCCAGGTGCAGGGTGACGCGCCGGTCGAACGGACCTGCCAGACGCCAGGCGTCCTGGACGTAGAGGGCACTCTTCTCCTGCCGCAGGCCGGCGACCGCGAGGGGCCGGCCGCTCCACTCCGCCAGCGCCCCACCGGGCAACGCCAACAGCCTTCCCGGATGGTCGGAGCGGACGAGCTCCAGGTCTCCCCAAGAATTCTGCGCGCCCACTTCCAGAGTGTGGTCGAACAGGAAGAAGGACGGCTCGACGGCCCAGTTCCGACGCACCGCGGTGCGGCGAACAAGGCCGGCGGGACGAGCTTCGTACCACCCCGCGGCGCGGCCTCCGGCGGGCGCCCCGAAGTAGATACCGGCGTCTTGCCACGGCTCCTCGCGGCTCTTCTGGTCGGAGCGTCCGGCGAACACCCGCAGCCAGAGCCGTCCCGCGATTCCCCATTCGACGTTGACACTCGTCGTCTCTTCGGTGGACCGGCTGTTCTCCCGCCCGTCGGCCGAAGGAAGCACCAGGAGCGCCGGCATGCGGCCGTCCCGCTCGCTCGATCCCGAATGGTGCTTCAGAGTCAGGTTGCTGGCCGAACCGGCCCACCAGTCGAGCTTGCCCACCGACTGCTCGATCGTCTCCTCCCAGGTCGAGGGCCCACCGGCGCCGAAGAGTTCCACCTCACCATCCAGGCGGCTCGTCGAGTAGCCGCCGAAGGCCCGGGCACGCTTGTCCCGCAGTGGCCCGCCGAGGAACACGGTCGCCTCCTCGCCATCCACCCCCCTCCGATCGACGCCGCCGACGGGCAAACTCTCCACGCTCGGCAGACGCAGCGCGGGCCGCTCACCGGCGTCGGAGGGCTCGACCACCGACCAGCCGCCGTTGACCGTCCATTCGGTCCCTCCCGAGCGCGTGATCACGTCGACGTGCGGCCCGGCCATCGCCGCCGCGAAGTCCATCGAACGCACCCGCACCTGATCCACCCAGCGCGGGTCGACGGCGGCCGCCGAAAGCCCCGGCAGTACCCGATCCTGGCCATCGACCCGGAAAATGGCGAAGCCCGGCGACCAGCCGTTGACGGAGAGATCGCCGCCCGCCGCGTCCAGACCCGCGGCCAGGTCGAGATTGACGGCGGTGGTGCTGCCCGGCAGTTCCCTCAGATCGTCGCCCGCGAGCACGTTGCCGTCACTGCCGGTCACCACATCGAGCAGGGGCGAGGAGACGAGTTCGAGCATCGAGGCGCTGCCGCTGCGCATCTGGAAATCGACCCGCAGAACGCCGCCTACAACCAGAACCAGGTTTTCCACCACGGTGGTGACGTAGCCGTCCACCGTCGTCTCCACCTGGTAGCCGCCGGGCGGCAAGCCGGGCGCACGGTAGCTGCCGCCGTCCCCGGCGTGAACGATCCGGGGGTTGTACAACTGGTCGCCGGTGATCCTGATCTCGGCCCCCGCCAGCGGACGGCCCGTCGCGACGTCACGCACCTGGCCGTTGATCTCCCCGTTCAGGCTCGCCGCGGCCGGGCGCGCCGCAAACAGGGTCAGCCCCAGGGTCGCGACGACGAGAACCGCCGACACCGCCGGCGCCGCGGCCAACCGGTCGGCATCCCGCTTCGGCAGGAGCAGGGAGGCGCACGCGGACACCAGGCCGACAATCGCCCCGGCTTGCAGCACCGCGGCGAGTTCAAAGCGGTCGGCGAGCTCGCCGATCGCCCAGGAGGCGATCCCGCCCATCGTGAACAGGAAACCGAGCGCTGTCCCCGAAGCCAGACCGCGGCGCCATGGCAACAGGGACTGCGCCATGACGATCAACACCGAGTGCGGCGCGCCCAGCAGCGCGCCACAGAAGAAGCCGACGACGAATGCCCAGTTTCCCGACCCCGGCAACACAGCCAACAGCAAGGAGCCGAGCAATGTGGTCAGGAAGACCACGGGCCGCCGACCCCAGCGGTCTGCCCACGCCCCTGCAAGGACGCTCGTCGCCGCGCCGCCGACCAGGAACAGGCCGGCGGCAAGCCCCTGGGCCTTGGCGCTCCATCCCTGCAGGCTCAGCAGGAGCGGCAGGAACGCAACGGTTCCGAAGACAGCCCATGACCTGCTCGCGAACACCAGGGCGAGTAGAGCAATGACACCGGCGCGCGCAGGTTGGCGAGGTCCCGCTCCAGCGTCGGCAACCGCATCGGCGCCCCTTTCCGGCGGTCCCGTCGAGAGCTCCGCCGAGGGTGTCGAATGGACTCTGCGCGGTCCCATCGCGAAGGCCATGAACAGCGGCACCGGCGCCACCACGAGCAGGAGCCAGTAGATTCCCTCAAGCCCCGCCCAATCGAGAGCCACGCCGGCCAGGAACGGACCGGTCGCCAGCCCCACCTGACCAAAGAGGAAGAAGACGGCCGTGAAAGTAACCGAGCGCGAGAGATCGGCCATGCTGGCATGCATTACGCCAAGTGGATGGAACGCGCCTGAAGCGATGGCCGCCAGTGCGAAGGGAATCAGAAAGAGGCCAAACCCGCCAGTCGAGCCGGCAGCGGTAACCGCGAGGCCGATGCAGGCCAAGTTGACGGCCACACTGACCGGCCCCAAGAACCGGCTGCCGACGCGGTCGACCACCCACCCGAACACAGGTTGGGTAGTGCCGGCCAGGACTTGGTAGAGCCCCACCGCGAGCCCGATCTGAGCGGCGCTGAGGCCGAGCGGCGCCTTCAGGAAGGCCAGCAGCACCGGCCCCATGCTGTTGAAGATGTCGATGCCGAGGTGACCGACGGTCACCGCGGCGAAGATGCGTCGGCCGTTCATGGGATCTCGCCAACGACGCGGCGTGACGTCACCGCGGCCAGGAAGAGCCGAGCACTCATGGGCGGCCCGTCACTCGACTCCGGAGGGCGCGTCTCCCCGCGGCGCGCTGACGCCGCCTCCCCGCCGCGGATCGGCGACACCGACGAGCGCCTCTTCCCTGACGCGGATCGCCGACACGTCGCCGCTCAAACCGCGCTCGTATAGCTCGTGGCCGCGCGCGGCCAGACCCTCGAGTGTCTCGGCCGAGACGCCGCCCTGCTCGTAGAAGATCTGGTCGGGCCACGCCTGATGATGCACCCGCGAACTCTCGACCGCCTGCTGCAGGGTCATGCCGTGGTCGATCACGTTCGAGATCACGTGGTAGACGGTGGTGATGATCGTCGGGCCTCCCGGCGTGCCGACGACCATCATCAGGTCGCCCTCCGGGTCGAGGACGATGCTCGGGGTCATCGACGACAGCATCCGTTTGCCGGGGACGATCGCGTTGTTCTCGCCCTCGACCAGCCCGAACTGGTTCGGCTGGCCCGGCGAAGCGGCGAAGTCGTCCATCTCGTTGTTGAGCAGGAAGCCGGCGCCGGTGACGACGACCGCGTTGCCGTAGCCGCTGTTGATCGTGGTGGTGATCGATGCGGCGTTGCTCCAGCGGTCGACCACGGAGTAGTGCGTCGTCTCGGTGCTCTCCTGCGGCGGCGCCACCTCGATCGGCGGCAGGGACTGTGCGCGCGCCGGATCGATCCGCGCCCGCAGCCCGTCGGCGTAGTCCTGGGACTCGAACTGCGCCCGCGGCACGTCGACGAAGTCCGGGTCGCCGAGCAACGTGTTGCGGTCACGGAACGCGAGCCGCATCGTCTCGGCCTCCAGGTGGATCAGCTCGGCGCTGCCGAATGGAGGCAGGGACTCCCAGCCTTCCAGCACGTTCAGGATCAGGCCCAGGGTCAGGCCGCCGGAGGAAACCGGCGGCATCGAGTAGATCGTGTGGCCGCGGTACTCGACCTCGACCGGCTGCCGCCAGGCCGGCGCGTAGTCGGCGAGATCCTGGTGCGAAATAGAGCCACCGCCTCGCTCCATCTCGGCCACGATCAGATCGGCGATCGGGCCGCGGTAGAAACCGTCCGGACCCTGCTCGGCGATCGCCGTCAGGGTCGCCGCCAGGTCGGGCTGCTGCAGGAGCGTCCCCGGCGCCGGCGCCTCGCCACCCTTCAGGAACTGCTCGGCGCTGGCCGGGAACCGGTTGAGGCGTTGGGCCGCCGACGCGAGGCTCCGCGACCGGACCTCGTCGACCTCGTGGCCGCGGGCCAACTCGATCGCGGGGGCCACCAGGTCGGCCCAGCGCAGCGAACCGTACTCCCGGTGCATCTCCCACAGCCCGGCCACGGATCCGGGCACCCCGGCCGCCAGATGGCCAATTACCGCGCTCTCCGTGACCTGGCCCTGGTCATCGAGAAACATGTCCCGGGTGGCGGCACCGGGCGCCTTCTCGCGGTAGTCGAGCGCCCGGACTTCGCCCTCGTTCGACCGGTAGACCAGGAAGCCGCCGCCGCCGATGTTCCCCGCCGCCGGCAGCACCGCCGCCAGGGCGAACCCGACCGCCACCGCGGCGTCGACCGCGTTGCCGCCCTGCTCCAGGACACGGGCGCCGGTGTCAGACGCCAGACCATGGCCGCTCGAAACCATGCCGTCCTGCCCCTCCGCTGTAGGCGCCCGACCGTAGAAGTCCCAGGGCGGGGAGGAAGCGTCGTCTGAAGGCGCACTTCCAGTCCCGCCGCAGGCAAGTCCCAGCAGGACCGCGGCAGCAACGAGGACGACAATCGAGCCGCGAGCGAGCGGACGCGAGGCACTGGTCGCGAACCGGCTCATCGGGGTTCGCAGAGTATCAGAGCAGCCGGATACGCTTTGGGTCAGCAACGAGACTCCTTCCCCTCAATCCCGGAGAAGACGCATGAAGACGAAGCTCCCCGAGCTCACGATCGGTATCGAGGAGGAGTACCAGATCATCGATCCGGAGAGCCGCGAGCTGAAGCCCTTCATCCAGGAGTTCCTGGAACAGGGTCAGATCGTTCTCCAGGAGCAGATCAAGGCCGAGCAGCTCCAGTGCCAGGTCGAGGTCGGCACCGAGGTCTGCCGGACGATCGGCGAAGCGCGCCAGGAGCTGATCCGGCTACGGCGAAAGGTCGCCGAGCTGGCGGCCAACAACGGCCTGTGCATCGCCGCCGCCAGCACCCATCCCTTCTCCTCCTGGAAGGAACAGGACGTCACCGAGGCCCAGCGCTACATCAAGATGCAGGAGAGCTTCGGCGATGTCGCGCGGCGCATGCTGATCTTCGGCATGCACGTCCACGTCGGCGTACCCGACAAGGACCTGCGCATCGACCTGATGGACCAGTCGCTCTACTTCCTGCCCCACCTGCTCGCCCTGTCGACGAGTTCGCCCCTGTGGCAGGGGCGCAAGACCGGGCTCAAGTCCTACCGCTCGGTGATCTTCGAGAGCCTGCCCCGCTCCGGCCTGCCGCCCTCGTTCCGGTCCTACGCCGAGTACGAGCGGCTGGTGAACGTCCTCGTGAAGACGAAGTGCATCGAGGAACCGACCCAGATCTGGTGGGACGTCAGGCCGCACCCCAAGTTCCCGACCATCGAGTTCCGGATCTGCGACGTCTGCACGAAGATCGAGGAGGCGCTGTGCCTGACCGCGTTGTTCATGGCGATCGTCGGCAAGCTGATCCGCCTGCGCCGCAACAACCAGGCCTGGCGCCGGTACCCCCGGCACCTGCTCTACGAGAACAAGTGGCGGGCCATGCGCTACGGCATCGACGGCAGGATGATCGACTTCGGCAAGGCCGAGGAGGTGCCGCTCAGGTTCCTGACCCTGGAGTTGCTCGAGTTCGTCGACGACGTACTGGACGAACTCGGCATCCGCAAGGAAGCCGAGTACGTCCACACGATTCTCGCCGAGGGCACCAGCGCCGACCGCCAGTTGCGCCGCGCCGAAGAGGGCGACATGAACGCGGTCGTCGACGGCCTGATCGAGGAGACGCGCCTGGGCTGCGACTGAGTCGCGGCGCGCCGCGGGCGCCGCGGGGCGCCGCGGGGCAGCAACGGGGCGCACCCAGACGCGAGAGTGATCAGGTCGAGAGTGTTCAGGTACTTCGGCCCCACACCAGCGCGGGGAACACGCCAAGAAGGACTGCGGCCAGAAGCAGAGAAGGTGCGAGGTAGCGGGGCCAGATCCAGATGCGGTTGCCGCCGGCGGAGCTTTCGTAGGTCGGTACGGGGACTGCCCTCTCCTGCTGCAAGCGCTGGACCCTTTCCGGTGGGAAGGCATAGCGCAGATGACCCTCGGGCGTGTGGAGTTCCAGCACGGCCGGGTAGTAGCGGTTCAGGATCGCCTCTTCGGCCGCGGCGGTCGACCAGTCTTCGGCGTCGTAGGCTTCGTTGCGGGCCCCAACGTGCCACGCGGCCTCCGAGACGAAGTGATCCTCGATGTGCCAGGGCTGGAGGTCCACCGGTGGCAGTTTCGTGGCCCAGCGGTCACGGCGGTTCTCGTTCAGGCGCTCGAGCCGATCAGCGCTGTAGTGGCTACGGAAACTGCCGAGTTCCGGGTCGGTAACGCGGTGGCCGAGGTTCGTGAGATCGGCGAGACCGACAGATGCCACGACGAGGACGACCCAGACGGCGGCGATCGTCCGGCGTTCAGCCGGGGCAGGCGCCCGGGTATCGAACCCGAACAGGCCGGCGCCGAACACGACGCCGCAGCCGCCGGCAGACGCGTTCAGCACGCAGTCGTAGAAGTCGCCGACGCGGGGCCAGACCAGCCACTGCACGAACTCGTCCGCGACCCCGACCAGCGAGGCCAGAACGGCGGCGAAGACCGCAGCGACGAGTGCCGCCCGGCCGGCGCGCAGCAAGGCGCGGTAGAGCAGCAACGCGACGAGCCCGTAGAGCACGAGGTGCATCCTCTCCAGCGCGGACTCTTCGGGACGCCCGCGGGCGAGGGCGGTCGCCTGCGCCGCGGCCCAGAGCGCCCCCACCGCGAGGGCGGCGTAGTTGGACCAGCGCAACTGGCGGGCGGAACGAACGACCCAAAACCCGAACGCCGCCGCGGCGACCCAGAACAGGATCGTCGGCACGATGACCAGCAGCGACCGGTCGAGCTCCTCTCGAACCCACCGGGTGAGCCGACCCAGAAAGGGCGCCGAGCCGACGATCCAGAGAGCGATGAGGGCAGGTGCCGCGAACCGGCGCATCAGGCCGAAGACGCTAGCAGCCCGCCTCCGCGGCGCTGGTAGTCTGCTCGCGATGGTCGGTTTCCCCCTTCGCGGGCGTGCAGTCCTGGCGTCGGCAGGCGCTCTGCTGGCGGGCGTCGCCGGCCTGCCCGCGACGGCGCCGGCTGCCGAGCCCGAGACCCGCCCGGTGGTCCGCATCGAGCGCTGGATCGAAGGCGGCGCCCGCGTTGACTGGTCCCGCCAGGGCGAGTGGCTGGCCTACGACAAGGCCGGAACCGACGGCCGATACGACGTCTACGTGACCTCCACCGACCGGCTCGCGGAGCGCTGCCTGACCTGCGAGATGTACGAGTTCCGCAAGGACAACGTGCTCAACCCCCTGTGGCACCCCTCCGGCGAGAGGCTGATCGTCCAGGTCCAGAGCCACCCCAAGCGGCTCAAGTTCGTCGCCGATCCGCTGCAGCTTCTGACCCCCGACCGGGCGCTGCACAGCGAGCTCTACGACATCGACCGCTTGGGCAAGTACTTCACGCTGCTGACCCGGTTCGGCGACAGCGGCACGGCGGTGCTCGATCCCCACTTCTCCTTCGACGGCGAGCGTCTGCTCTGGAGCGAGCGGATCAAGGCGCGCAAGGGGCGCTACGGCGCCTGGCAACTGCGCAGCGGCCGCTTTCGGGTCAACCGCGTCGGCATCGCGGAGTTGAAGAAGATCAGGTCCCACCCCGCGCCCGCCGAGGCACTGATCGTTCCCCAGGGCTACACGCCCGACGACCGGGGCGCCCTGGTGGCCGCGAACCTCGAACCCGGGCAGTCGCCCCACAACCTCGACCTCTACCGGCTCAGCCTTGACGGCGGCGAGCCCGAGCGGCTCACGCATTCCCGCGGCGGCGTCGAAGAGTACGTCCGCCTGTCGCCGACCGGCCGGCACCTCGCCTTCACCTCGAACGCCGAGATCCGAGGCGCCGAGCCCGGCCAGTCGTTGCCGCCGACCGCTCGCCGCGAACTGTGGCTGATGGATGCCGACGGCTCGAACAAGCGGCGGCTGACGTTCTTCAACGACCCGCACTCCGACCACAGCCTGGGGCACACCTACGTCGGCGACCTGACCTGGAGCCCCCGCGGCGACCAGATCGCCGTGCACGTACTGTGGGGCGCCGGCCAGGACGGCGACCGGCCGCGCGAAGCCGTGTACCGTATCGACCTTGATCCGTCATTCCGCCGCTAGCGCCGCACCGGGCAGTCCCGCCCTTTGAGGAAACCTGCATGAGAAAACGTACCCGTCCGTTCACGCTCGCCCTGGCCCTGGCCGCGCTCTATGTCGCGCCGCCGGTGGCGGCACAGGACGAGCCCCACGTCTTCCGCGGGGCCACGGTCCTGCCGATCGTCGGGCCGCCGATCGAGTCCGGGGTCCTGGTGGTCCAGGGCGGCAAGGTCACAGACGTCGGCGGCCCCGACACCCGCGCGCCCCGTGGCGCCGTCGAGCACGACCTCTCCGGCAAGGTGCTGATGCCCGGCCTGGTCGACACGCACTCCCACGTCGGCTCGGTCTCGGGCGGAGACCGCTCGTCGCCGCTTCACCCCGAAGTGCGGAACCTCGACTCGATCGACGTCGCCGCCGACAGCGTCTGGCGCGCCCGCGCCGGCGGCATCACGACGCTGAACATGATGTCCGGCTCCGGGCACCTCATGTCCGGCCAGACCGCCTACGTCAAGCTCCGCGACGGCGCCCGCACGATCGAGGACTGGCTGTACTGCGACGATCCGCTGACCGGCATCTGCGGCGGCATGAAGATGGCGAACGGCACGAACTCGATCGGCTCGCCGCCCTTCCCCGGCACGCGCTCCAAGTCGGCGGCCCTGGTCCGCAACCTCTACCACGAGGCCGTCGCCTACGTCGAGAAGATGGCCGAAGCCGAGACTGAGGACGGCGACGACGAGGACGACGACGACGACGGAAACGGCGCCGCGGCCAAGCGCGACCTGCGCATGGAGGCGCTGGCCCAGGTGCTCGCGGGCGACCGGATCGTCCAGCACCACACCCACCGCCACAACGACATCGCCACCGTGCTCCGGCTCAAGGAGGAGTTCGGGTTCCGGGTCGTCGTCCAGCACGGCACGGAGTCCTGGAAGGTCGCCGAGGAACTCGCCGCGGCCGGCGTACCGGTGTCGATCACCTGGATCGACGCTCCGGGCGGCAAGGAGGAGGTGATCGACTGGAACATGGAGATGGGGGCGATCCTCGAGCGCGCCGGCGTCGACGTCGCCTTCAACACCGACGACTCGGTGACCGACTCGCGGCTGCTGTTCCGAGCCGCCGCGATCGCCGTCCGCTACGGCATGTCGCGAGAGAAGGCCCTGGAAGGCCTAACCCTGGCCCCAGCGCGGATGCTCGGCCTGGAGGACCGGATCGGCTCGCTCGAAGCCGGCAAGGACGCCGACTTCGTCGTCCTCTCGGGTGACCCGCTCAGCGTCTACTCGAAGGTCGAGCAGACGTGGGTCGAGGGGACGATGATCTACGACCGCTCGAACCCGGACCACCGCAAGTACGCAGTCGGGGGCTACAAGGTCTACCGCACCACAGCCGAGGAGGAATACATGACCCGGCAGTTGCTGTCCGGAGAGACGGGAGAGACACGATGAGGCGGCTCGGAACGACTCTGCTACTCGCCGCCGTGGCGGCTCTGGCCGGCGGACCGGCAGCGGCCCAGGTTGCGGTGCGGGCGGAGACCCTGCACACCGTCTCGGGACCGCCGATCCAGAACGCCGTCGTGATCGCCGGCGCCGACGGCAAGATCGAGTGGGTCGGCCCGGCCGCCGACGCGAACATTCCCGACGGCGTAGAGGTCCTGGAAGCCGCCGTCGTCACCCCGGGCCTGGTCGATCCGCACTCGGTGGTCGGCCTTTCGGGCGCGCTGAACAGCAACGTCGGCCCGGTCCGCGACCAGGACCAGATCGAGCGCTCGTCGCCGATCCAGCCCGACCTGCGGGCGATCGACGCCTACGACGCGAACGAAACCCTGGTCGAGTGGGTGCGCTCCTACGGCGTCACCACGCTGCACACCGGTCACGGCCCCGGCGCCCTGATCAGCGGCCAGACGATGATCGCCAAGACCCGCGGCCGCAACGTGGAGCAGGCCACCCTGGTGCCCGCGCGGATGCTCGCCGCGACGCTCGGCAACGCCGTGTCCTCGAACTTCCAGTCGCCGGGGACGTCATCCAAGGGCGTGGCCATGCTGCGCGGCGCCTTCATTGGCGCCCAGGCGTACCTGGAGCAGGTGCGCAAGGCCGAGGAAGGCGAAACGGAGTCAGCCGACGACGATGGCGAACACGACAACGGCGACGAGGATTCCGAGGGTCACCACGACGGCGACGCCAAGTCCGCCCCGAAGCCGCCGCCCCGCGACCTCGCCAAGGAGGCCCTGGGCCAGGTCCTCGACGGCGAGCTGTCGCTGCTGATCACCGCCAACACCGTGCCCGAGATCGCGGCCGCCCTGCGCCTGCAGCACGAGTTCGGCTTCGACCTCGTGCTCGACGGCGCCGCCGAGTCCTACCTGTTGCTGGACGAGATCCGCGAGGCCGGCGTCCCCGTCGTCCTCCACCCGACGATGAGCCGGGTGCGCAACGGCTCCTACGAGACCGCCGCCAAGCTCGCCGACGCCGGCATCCCCTTCGCGCTCCAGACCGGCTTCGAGGGCTACGTCCCGAAGACCCGCGTCCTGCTCTGGGAAGCCGCCATCGCCGCCGCCAACGGCCTCGGCCGGGAACGCGCGCTCGAGGCGATCACCCTGACCCCGGCCCGCATCCTCGGCATCGACGACCGGGTCGGCTCGATCGAGGTCGGCAAGGACGCCGATCTGGCCCTCTTCGACGGTGACCCCTTCGAGTACACGAGCCACATCTGCGGCGTCATCATCGAGTCGGAGGTGATGTCGACGGAGTGCCGGTAGGAAGCCGCGCCGAACAAGAGTGTCGAGCCTTGATCAACTGCTGCCCGTTCTCCTGGGCCTCCTCTCCGTCTGCGCACTGATCGGCGCCATCGCTCGCTCGAGGTGGGTCTCAACCAAGCAGGGCGTCTCCTCCGGCCCGGACTCCGATCTCAGCGACGGAGATGAAGATCAAGACCTCATCGCAGTCGACTACGAGTGGATTGACGAGCCGCTCCGTGCCAGTGAGATCCTCGGGCTGGCGCCGGTAGGAAGGCGCCCGCCTCTGGCGAAGGTGCCGCCGTTCCTCGCGGTCTTCACCGCAAACCGGCAGTCGCATTCAGCGGACTTCAACGACCCGGTCGAGTTCGACCAGATGTTCCGCGACATCGCGAGCGGCCGGATCGCCTCCGTGCTCCTGATGTTCGAGCACGACAAAGCCCAGGTAGAGCGGTCTCTGCTGGCCCATGAGATCGATCTGCCCGCCCTGATCGGTGCGTCTTCCGAACTCGAGAGCCCGCTCACGGACTTCCAGGGCAACCGTCACTTCGGGCAGATGGTCGTGGTGAACACCGCCACTGGCCGGGCCGTCGTGCGAGTGCTGGTGGCAAACCGGGGGCTGGGCCCTGTTCCCGTTGGGTCGAAGAAAGCGCTGATCGAGAAGATCCTCAAGAGATGACCGAACCAGGCGGCCGCGGCGACTTCCTCCAGGAGAAGGCACGGATCGGAAGCGACTCCGAGCCCGGCTTCGTTCTCGGCCGCCCGTCCGCGATCACAGTGGACCGTCGCGGCCACGTTTACGTCGCCGATATGGCGAGCATGACGGTCAAGGTGTTCAACGGGGCCGGCAGGCCGCTACGGCGGTTCGGCGCCCGTGGCCGCAATCCGGGCCAGTTCCTCGCCATCGGCCCGATGTCGCTGGTCGGCCCTGACGAGCTGGCGATCGTCGACAACACGAGGGGCGCACTGTCCTCGTGGTCGACCGCTGGAGACTTTCTCGGTGAGCTGACTCTTCCGGAGGACGCCACGCATGTCACTCAACTCAAGCCATGGGGCCCCGACTCCCTGCTGCTGCTCTACAACAGCACCGCAGCGACCAATGCGCCCCAACCGGACCTGAACGCCCGTGGGCGCCTGTTCCACCAGGCGAGCCGGGCGTCGCTGGCACTCGAAGCCGAATTCGGATCGGCCGAACTGTCCTTGAACCAGCAGCCGACGCCGGGGCTCCACTTCCGGCCCTCGCCGAGCACGGGATCGTTCACACCGGTCGGCAGTGTCCAGATCGCGTACGCGCCCGCCTACTACGAAGGCAGCATCTATCTGTTCGGACAGGAGAGCTGGAACAGTCCCTGGCGTTTCCGTGGAGTCCTGACCGGGTACCAACCCCCCGGACCCGCTCTTCAGCACCTGGGGACTACGAAGAGTGCGCCGAAGATGCTGGCCGTACCGCAGCCGGCAATCGAAGGAGGCGCCGCGCCACCGCCGGGCCATCTTCCATCGAAAGCGGCAGTCACCGTCTATTCGAGGTCCGGCTTCACTCGTTACGAGGCGGTCCACAGGAGCCTGGGCCTGTTCTCGACCCGCGCCGGCGCCCTGGTCCAGTTCGTTCGGGTCCGGCTCGAGCAGGGGCACGACGCGATCCTGATGCAGACGTTTTCGCCCGACGGTGAGTTGCTCCACTGCAGGCAGAGTGAGCTACTGACCAGGGAGCTGCTCGAAGACGGCCTCGACCACGCGGTCCTGGCCATGGACGACCGGCGTCAGGTCTACGTCGTCAGCCGCACGCCGGCCTGGCGGGTTCCGACGTTGCGGGTGTTCGAGATGCGGTTGGGGAACGCCGAACCAATCTCGCCCGAGTAGCCCTACTCCGGCGGCTGCGGGAACTCCGGCAACTTCCGTTCAAGCCACACCCCCGCCTGCATCACCCGCTCGATCTGCCGGGTGTTGCGGATGTCTGCAAGCGGATCGGCCGAGAGCAGGATCAGGTCCGCGGCCTCGCCTGCGGCAATCGACCCGAAGTCCGGGTCGTCCGTCAGGACGCCGGCGGCGTTGGCGCCAGCGGCGGCCAGAGCCTGAAGCGGGGTCAGGCCGCCGTCCCCGACCAGGGCTTCCAGTTCGTGGTGGGTGCCCCAGCCGTAGGCGATGTTGCCGGCGCCGCTGTCGGAGCCGACGGTGATCGTGACGCCGGCGTCGTTCATCCCGCGCACGAACTTCGTCACGTAGTCGAAGGCGACCCGGCGCTTGGCGGTGTTCTCGCCGGCCAGCATGCCGGCCCGTTGCTCCGGGTCGCGGAGGCGTTCCAGCAGCGGCGGCTGGAGACCGGCCACGAGTTCCGGATCGTCCAGCAGTTCCGGGTGCTCGGCGACGTACCAGGTGGTCTTGGCCTGACCGAGCGCGGGCGCGAAGGAGAGTCCGTTCTCCTGCGCCATCCGTACGAACTCATCGTCGACCTCCTGGTCGCGCACCCCGTGGACGAAGGACCGGACCCCGGCGTCGACCAGTTGCCACACGTCGTCCTCGAAGAAGACGTGCGCTGAGACCGGGATGCCGTGCGTCGTCGCCTCGTCCACGATCGCGGACCGGATCTCGGGCTCGATCTTCGGCCGCGTGTCGAGGAAGGTGTCGACCCACATCTTGATCAGGTCGACTTCCTGGGCGGCGAGCTCCCGCACCATCTCGCGCGCTTCCTCTTCGGTGGCCGGACCCAGCTTGCCCGGCGGGAAGCCCTCTGGGTGGGAGAAACCGACTCCGGCGGTGAAGATGCGCGGCCCCGGAACATTGCCGGCACGTGCCTCGGCGATCATCGCCGGCGTCTGGCCGTGGTCGGAGCCGAGGCTGCGGACGGTCAGTACGCCAGAGTGGAGCTGCAGCCGCCACGCCCACTCCTCCAGGCCATCGCGATAGTGGTTGTGGAGGTCGACCAGGCCGGGGATCAGGAACCTGCCCGCGGCGTCGATGACCTCGCCGCCTTCCGGCACCGGGATGTCGGCCGCTGCGCCGGCGCGTTCGATCCGGTCGCCGCGGACGATGACGACGGCGTCCTCGACCGGCGGTGAGCCAGTGCCGTCGATCAGGGTGGCGCCGGTGATCGTGATCGTGCCGGCGCCGTCGACGGCGGGCGAGTCGGCGGTGCAGGCGATGAGAGTTACGGCGAGTGCGAAGGCGCTGGCGAGGAGCGGGAGCGGAGCCTGATGCGGGCGAGACGCCCGCGTTCCATCCGTGAGCCCGCTCATTCGAAGAACACCTCCGCAATCGCAATGCCGCTCTCGCCGGCGACGGCGTAGAGCAGGAAGACGCGGCCGTCTTCCTCGAAGATCGCCGGATCGCGCAACTGGTTGACCTGACCGTAGGCGGTGCTGCGAACCGACGGTTCGAGCGGCGCGGCGGCGCCTTCCCAGTCGCGCTCCGGGCGCAGCACCTCGACCGGGTCGGTCTCGCTCCAGCCCATCCAGTCGCCGCTCAGGTCGATGCTGCTGAGAAGAATCCTCTCGGGCGCTTCGGCGACCTGGGTCCAGAACACCCACAGCGTGTCGCCGCGTAGCAGCAGCGCCGAGTGGCGCATGTCGGGGTTGAACAGCAGCGGCCCCTCTTCGAAGTTCGTGAAGCCGTCCTCCGACCGGTAGAACTGGCCGGGCATGGCGAGGGAGTAGGTCACGCCGCCGTGGCGGAAGATACGCATGTAAGTGCGGCCCAGCGTTTGTGGCTGCGCCTCGAAGTGGACGCCGTCGGTCGACGTGGCGACCCGGGAGACCTGGGTGCCGACGCCTTCCAGGCCGTGGAAGTACATGACGATCCGCTGGCCCTCGTCGTCGACGTGAAGATCGGGCGACGCGATGTGCGGGGTCGTGATTTCCTTCTGGATGTCGTGCGAGAGCTTGGCGCCCCGGCGCGCCTCCCACTCCGCCACGATCTCGGGTGTCACCTCCGGCGGCTCGGTCAGGAAGTGGGAGTGCTCGATCTGAAGGCTTCCAGGCGCGTGGATCGACCACGGGCCGAGCAGGTCGTCGGCGTACGCGAGGCGGATGTAGTGGCCCTTGTGGTCGGCGAAGTAGAGGTAGTAGCGGCCGAGCGGTTCGGCGACCCAGTCCGGGACGCGGATCAGTGACGGCCCCTGGATGTTCTCGCCGATGCTCGGGTCGAGGCCCGGGCCGACGATGGGGGCGTCGAGGAGGCGTTCGACGCGGAGGGGCGGTGCGGTGTCGGCCACGGGTTCGGCGTCGGGCGCCGGTTCGGATGCCGGCGCGGTGCAGGCCAAGCCGGTCAGGGAGGTGAAAAGAGACAGGACCATCAGGGTCGGCCAAGCTCTCATCGGCTGATCCAGGCGTTTGTGTGTGTCATCAGGCTCTATGCTAGCGGTCGTGTTCCCGCGTAGCAGCGCCAACCAAGCCGGCGCTTTGCGCCGGTTGCGGGCGGGACGCCCGCGTTCCCAGGAGCGGAGCGACAAGCGTTCCGCGACCCAGGCTTCCCGCCGGGGCCTGGTAGCGCTTGCGGCCCTCCTCCTCTGCGCTGGCGCCTACGCCCAGCGCGGCGCCACCAGCGGCGAGTGGCGCCATCACGGCGGCGACCACGGTTTCACTCGCTACACACCGCTCAGCCAGGTCGACGCCTCGAACTTCGAACGGCTCGAACCGGTGTGGAAGTGGTCCTCCGCCGACTCCCGGATCGAGGAGAACTCGCCCTACGACCGGCAGGTGTTCCGGTCCTCCCCGCTGGTCATCGGCGACCGGCTCTACATCCCCACCGAGCTGAGCCAGGTCGCGGCGCTCGACGCCGGCACCGGCGAGGAACTCTGGGTCTTCGACCCGAAGAGCTACGAGCGCGGCAAACCGGCACAGAGCAACTACTACACCCGCGGCCTCGAGTACTGGACCGACGGCGAGCAGGAGCGCCTGTTCCTCGCCACGATCGGCAAGCAACTCATCTCCATCGACCCGGCCACCGGGCAGCCGGACCGCGCGTTCGGCGAAGACGGCGTGGTCGAGCTCTCCCGCAACCTGGGCCGCGAGAACCTCGCGCTGCGGAACATCAGCCACGGCCAGCCGGTGATCGTGGTCGGCGACACCATCGTCGTCGGTTCGCGCATCTACGACTTCCCGCTCCAGAACAACAACCCGCCGGGGCATGTGCGCGGCTACGACGTCCGCACCGGCGAGTTCAAGTGGCGGTTCCACACCATCCCGCAGGAGGGCGAGGAGTTCGTCGACACCTGGGAGAACGACTCCTGGAAGACGGCCGGCAACGCGAACGTCTGGGCGCCGATGACCGCCGACCAGGAACTCGGCTATGTCTACCTGGCCACCAGCACGCCCACCAGCGACTACTACGGCGGCCTGCGGCACGGCGACAACGTCTATTCCGAGAGCCTGGTCTGCGTCGACGCCGCGACCGGCGAGCGTGTCTGGCACTTCCAGACCGTCCATCACGGCGTCTGGGACTACGACATCGCCTCGGCCCCGAACCTGATCGACATCGTGGTCGGCGGCAGGCTGATCGAGGCGGTCGCCCAGGTCTCGAAGACCGCCTTCACCTACGTCTTCGACCGCGCCACCGGCGAGCAGGTCTGGCCGATCGAGGAGCGTCCTGTCGAATGGCGCACCTCCGTGCCGGGCGAGAAGCTGTCGAAGACGCAACCCTTCCCCACCAGGCCGCCGGCGTTCGACCGCCAGGGGGTCAGCGAGGACGACCTGATCGACTTCACGCCGGAACTCCGCGCCGAAGCGCTAGAGATCGCGGAGAAGTTCATTCTCGGGCCGATGTTCATGCCCCTGATCGAGCGCGGCGCCGGCGGCAAGGAGGCGATACTCGCCGTCCCCGGCGCCGGCGGCGGCGCGAACCACCCGGGGGCCGCGGCCGATCCCGATACCGGGATGCTCTTCGTGCAGTCGATGACGCGGCCCTCGGGGATGGCTCTGGTCATGCCGGACGGTGCGCGGAGCTTCTGGCCCTACGTGCTGGATCGCGTCTCGACCGCCGGGCCGCGGGGCCTGCCGCTGCTCAAGCCGCCTTACAAGCGAATCACCGGCATCGACCTGAACCGGGGCGACATCGCGTGGCAGACGCCGTTCGGCGACGGACCGCGCAACCACCCCGCGATCCGCCACCTCGACCTGGGGCCGCTGGGCGGCCTCTCGTCGAGCGCGGTGACCGAGGGCGGCCTGCTGGTCACGAAGACCCTGCTCGTCACCCATACCGCCCGCTTCGAGACCTACAACGACCGCTCGACGGTGCTCGGCAGTTCGCTCCAGGCCTACGACAAGTCCACCGGCAAGTTGCTGGCCGAGGTGCTCACCGAACGCGCCCTGCACGGCGCGCCGGTCAGCTACCTGGTCGAGGGCCGGCAGTACGTCGTGGTCACCGGCGGCGGCATCACCGAACCGGCCGAGCTGATCGCCTTCGCCCTGCCGGAGAACGAGGCGCCCTAGCCGTACGGGGGAGTCCCAGCCGTAAAGGAGAACAGCCCATGCGAATCCATCCCCTCCTTCTCGCCGCCGTCCTCAGCCTGCCCGCCGCGGCCGCGGCCCAGGACGACATTCCGCGCGCCGCCAGCGGCAGGCCGGACCTCTCCGGCACCTACGACATCGCTACCCGGACGCCCCTGATGCGCGATCCGAAGTACGGCGAAGACCCCTGGATGAGCGCCGGGGACGCGCACCAGATCGCGGCCGCCACCGAGGCAGCCAAGGTCGACGCCGACATCCCCAGCGACTCGAACCGCAAGGCGCCGCCGGTCGGCGGCGACGGGCACCGCAGCAACATCGGCGGCCACAACCCGTTCTGGTTCGACTTCGGAAGCACCGTCTTCGCCGTCGACGGCAAGTACCGCAACTCGATCCTCACCGACCCGCCCGATGGACGCCTGCCGGCCAAGACGGAGCGCGGACAGGCACTGACGCCGCTGGGCCTCGGCGCGTTCAACCGGAACCCCGGCGGCGCCTGGTGGCTCGAGACCGGCGAGACCCTCTTCGACGACCCGGAAAACCAGACCCTGGGCACCCGCTGCCTCTACGCCGGCGGCGCCACGGTGCCGGCCCGGCCATCGGCCTACAACAACCTGAAGACGATCACACAGACCGAGACCCATGTGGCGATCCACGTCGAGTGGATGCACTGGACGCGGATCGTGCGACTTGACGCCGAGCACGCGCAACCCGAAGTCCGCTCGTTCGGCGGCGACTCGATCGGCTGGTGGGACGGCGACACCCTGGTCGTCGAGACGACGAACTTCCTGCGCGCACCGAACGTTGCGCACGACGGGTTACGCGTGACCGAGCGGTTCTCTCGCCTCGATGCGGACAGGCTGCACTACGAGTTCACGGTCGAGGACTCCGACTACACGGCGCCCTACACCGGCTCGCTACCGTGGCCGCAGACGGACAAGCGGCTGTACGAGTACGCCTGCCACGAAGGGAACTACGCCATGGGCAACATGCTCCGCGGCGCCCGGCTGCTGGAGAACGAGTGGCGCGAGGAGCACCGCGAGCCCCGGATCATCATCGACTGACAGGTCGGCGACCACTCTGCCCGCTGCCTATCGAATGCCCCGCCCGAACCAGCTACCGTAGGTGGTGCGGGAACACCCCGAAGCGCGACTGCCTGACGGCCCCAGCCCTCCCCACCTCGTTCGCGGAACCAGCCCTTCCGGGCATCGACAGCCGCCGCCGGGTGCCCATTTCCCTGCAATCCTCTCAACCTACCCTTCCTCTACCCAGCTAACGGTGCGCTTCAACCTCAGGGAGCCCGCAACTTCTCCGTCAGAGCCTCTTCCTGCTCTCTGCCCTAAAGGCCTCCCGCCCACCCTCCACAAGCTCCACATCGTATCGTCGCCGGTCCAACACCTCAAGGAACGCCAGCTCATTACCTTCCGAAACACGAAACCGCCCGTCATCGCACACCTCAACGCGAACTTCGGTCCTGCGGCATTGCCGAACCAGCGCCGCTTGGTCGATCCCTGTCGCCCGCTCTCGACTCCGAATGGCAGCCACGAGCCGCGCCGCACGAACCCGCTTGCTCGCATAGTCCTCCACTGACTCAAGGTTCATGAAGGGTAGTTGCTCTCGGATGCGAGAAAAGCTCTCCGAAGCAGCCGCAAGCACTTGGCTACCAAGGCGTGCAAGGTACTCGAATCCACTCGGCCGCCATATGTGAATCGTCTCGCCATCGACAAGCAAATCAAAGCCGGAATCGAGCTTGAACATCTGCTTAGCATAAAGCCTGTAGTCGTCACTCAATTGGGCCCGGTGCATCAGCGGGCTCCTAAGTATGCCCTTGAACTGCGACGCTCGGCGAAGTGCAGTCAGGCGCCTCCCCTGCGGGTCGCCTAGTTTCGCAAAATAGCAGAACACAGCGCCCGGCTCCCTAAGTGCATCGCGATCCTCAGAGAGATTACTGCCCGAGTGTACTCGGCGTATCGCACTGACGTAGTCGCGACTCAGCGCACACTTCAGATACTCAGTGCTTGCGTACTTCTCCGATGGCTCGTACTGTCGGGGCTCCTCACTGCCCTGTATGTCAGCAATTGTCGAACGCACCATTGTGCAGAGTGCATCCGTCACGTCCCCCTCAACGGGGACTCTCACGAAAGACGGGTCCTCCGCGTCCCGGCCGACGCCGAACTCCACGGTCCTAACTGAATCTATGTCGAAGCGAATCATCAGGGGTCTTGGTCCTCGATGTACAGGGTTCTGCTCAACCGCCGAGCGGCTACCTCGACCTCTTGAGGCAAGTACGAGCGTCGGGATATCAGAACGAAGGGCTCCTCACTGGAGTCTGCCGTGGTCGCTGCTGGCGGAAACACAGTATAGACACGATACAAGCGAACGACAAACCAAAGATTCAAGTAATGCAGGTTCAGGCGCCAGAACAAGAATACGACCAAGGCAAAGGCAGCTGCGAGAGCGGCGAGATCACGCCAGCCCCCTAAGTCACTGCGGTAGAACGGCAGGAGAGTTGCGAACAGGTAGACCAGTACGTGACCTCGGTGATCCTCAACACGACCGATCGAGACAGGCACTGGCGGCGGCTTCTTTCGACGGTACAGCAGCCACCACGCGTACCAGTTTGGGCCGACAATCATCACGGAGCAGAAGATTGCGAGGCACCTATCCGAAATGAACGTGACTCCACGGAGGGCCAGGAGAAGGAAGAGTGGCGTGAAGCTGCTGAGAACTAGGAGAAGTCGCCCTAGAGCCAAGCCCTGCCGGCTGGCGGGTTTCGTCACGTGTAGTTCCCGGTTTCGTACTTGTTCGGCTGTGCGGGCGGAGCCGCAGTAGGAAGGGTGCGCTGGGCCATTCTCGGGTGGAAGTGGTTCGAACTGGCTGGGCTGTTCGCGGAGAAACGCGTGTGGTTGACGTGAGCGGAAGGGTCGGGGGGCCACGGCCGAATCGGGCACTCTCGTGCCCGAGGCTGGTTACAAGCTGGGTTGGAGAAACGCCCGCTGTCCGGACAAGCTGGAGGAGCAGATTCTTGAGGGTCGGGTCATCGGTCGGGGTTGACTTCCGGGTTGGTCGGCAAGGAAGCGGGGCGCACTTGGGCGGCGGAGAGCTGGCGACGAAACCGTTCCCTTAGATAGGGAATGTTGACCGCCCCCCAGCACTGTGCCGTCAAGTGCGCGCCTTTGGGTGGAAAGGCGCCGTGGATGACCTTGATACCACGCGTTTCCAAGAAAGCGGCTACCGGGACGAAGTCGCGATCAGACGACACCAGGACAGCGATGTCGTAGTTGTCGACCCACGCGAGGCTGATCATGTCCGTCGCCATGCGCACGTCGACACCCTTCTCCTCCATGCCCCGCATGCCGCCTCCGCATGACGGACAGGTCCGGACCTCCCCCTGGCAATTGGGACACTTGGGCGCCGATCGCTTCCTCTGGAGTTCTACCATCGAGACGCTGATACCGGGGAGCTTCGGCAGCACGGTCGTCGCCCACTTGTGCAATCGACTGTTGTCAGGATTGTACGAGCCGTACACGCTCAACCCTTGGTACTCGCACACAGCGTCGCCGTTGACGACGCTGACAGCCGAGTCGGCGAGTACGCGGCCAAGGGCTACCCAGTCCGTTGGAAACGCGGATTCAACATCTCGCATGGACAGCGAGAAGTTCCAGAAGTCGACGAAGACCCTAACGCGGTGGCGGCTGATCTGGATCGAGGGCTCGCTCGCCATCTCCTGTCGACCAAAATGCTACAGGGGCGCCTTAAGCGCCCCTGGGGTCGAAATAAACCGGCTTCCAGTGTTCTCCCTATGCGGGCTGGAAGTCCGGTGGGTCGTCTTGCAAACGGACTCTAGCGAGAGTTAACACGCAGTGTCAAGGGGTGGTAGACCCGCTTTTTCAGCAGCCCATACACCTACGTGTGGCAGGGAGAACATAGCGGCTACGCACGAGCAACCGGGCTGGCTACTCTCCCAGATGAGATGGATCCCCCTCCTTGGCACGGCTGATACCCTCCCTCCGGCTCAGCCCACAAACCGGCGCTTCCCAGGCGCCTACAGCAGTTCGCCCGACGCTCCGGAACCTCCCCTGGCCAACCAAGTACTCGATCCGTACACCGTCCGGCATGGCGAGAGCGTGGCGCCGCCGGCGACGTTCCGGGGCCGGCTGAAGTATCTCGGGCCGAGCCTGATCGTCACCGGCGCGGTGATCGGCTCGGGGGAACTGGTCCTCACGACCAGCCTGGGCGCGGCCGCCGGCTTCACGCTGCTGTGGTGGATGCTCCTGTCCTGCTGGTGCAAGTCCCTGGTCCAGGCGGAGCTGGCCCGCTACACGATCGAGTCGGGCGACACCTACCTGCGTGCGATCAACCGGGTGCCCGGGCGCATCTGGAGGATCTCCTGGCCGATCTGGCTCGGCTTGCTCGCCTACGTCCCGGGGACGATGGGCCTCGGCGGCATCATCGGCGGCGCCGGCCAGTCGATGTCCTTCCTCGCCTCGCTGGCGAACATCGAGATCGGCGGGGTCCTCTGCACGTTCCTCATCGCCGTCGCCGGCTCGATCATCCTCGGCACCGGCTCCTACAAGTGGCTGGAGCGGATCATGTTCCCGCTGGTCATCGCGTTCACGTTCTGCACCCTGGTCTGCCTCGTCGCGATGCAGTTCACGGAGTTCCGCACCACCCCCGGCGAGATCCTGGGCGGCATGAAGCCGGACATGTCACTGTTCGTCGTCTTCGCGGCCCTGGCTCTCTCTGCCTACGGGTACACAGGCACCACTTCCGGCGACATCTCGTCCTACACCTACTGGTGCGTCGAGAAGGGCTACCCGAGCCTGCTCGGCGCCGACCGCAGCGACCCGAATTGGGAGCCGCACGCCCGAGGCTGGATGCGGGTGCTCCACACCGACGTCTGGCTGGCGCTCATCATCGTCACCTGCGCCACGATCCCCTACTACGTCCTCGGTGCCGGGGTGCTGAACAAGATGGGGCTCACGCCCGAGGGCAACGACGAGACGATCGGCGCGCTCTCCAACATCTTCACCCAGACCCTCGGCCTGTGGGCAGTGTGGATCTTCGCCATCGGCGCCTTCTGCATCCTGTTCTCGACCGTGCTTTCCGGCGCCGGCGGCGGCGGCCGCACGATCCCGGACTACCTGATGGAGATGGGCCTGATCGAGCGCTCCAACCTGGCGCTGCGCAAGAAGATCATCCGCGGCTACCTGGTCTTCCTGCCTCTCGCCGCCTTCGGGATCTACTACTTCGTTACCGACTTCGTCGTCCTGATCATGGTCGGCGGCCTGACCTCGGCGATCCTTCTGCCGGTCCAGTGCGGCGCCACCCTGTGGCTCCAGCGAAAGCGAATGGACCCGCGGATCCGGCCGCGCCGGCTGACCCAGATCGGGCTGTGGATCGTCTTCGCGTTCGAGATCGCGATGGCGCTGCTGGTCTTGCGCTACGTGGTCCTGGCTCGCTTCTTCGAGTAAGTCGGGGCCCCTGGGAACGCGGGCGTCTCGCCCGCATCCGGCCCCTGGGAACGCGGGCGTCTCGCCCGCATCCGGCCCCTGGGAACGCGGGCGTCTCGCCCGCATCCGGCCCCTGGGAACGCGGGCGTCTCGCCCGCATCCGCTTCAACGAACAGCGCCGCTCGATCGCCGGGCGGCGCTCCCCCACGGCCAATCCGCCGGTGAAGACACGAGTCCGGCCTTGACCGGATTGCCCTCGATGTACGCCGTCGTGGCTGCAAGATGCTCCTCGTTCCGAATGTAGCGGTCGACGTAGTCCGGCATCCAAAAGGATCCCGCTCGTGCCAGCACCCGATTGGCGGCGTGCGCCGTGAACGACTTCCATGAGTGGACGATCCCATCCAGCGGGAACCCCGAAAAGACCTCGACCAGGGCATGGACATGGTTCGGCATGACGACCCAAGCGATCATGTGGTAGCGGTCGCTGTCGAAGTGAAGCAGTGCGTCCTCGACTTGCCTCGCAACACGGGGGTCTCGAAGCCAACACGCCCCATGCCCTTGGTCAGCCCATCGCTCCATCCATCTCCGTAGCGTCACGCAACGGGGTTGGTCCGCGGAGGTTTCGGAAGTGATGTTCAACTCATCCTTCCAGCGAAGGACGACTTCGGAGGGCACCGAATCGACCAAGCGGAAGGTCACGAACTGGACTAGGCCGGGTTGATCCAGGTGCGGTATGTAGCCGCGACTGTGCCACGCCCTATGTGGGCGGGAGGCTCTCGATGGTAAGTCGATGGAACCGACGCCTGTCATCTCTGCTCCCCCTCGGATACGTGGGGGGAACAGGAAGCGTCTACGGAGCCGGCTGCGGATGCGGGCGGGACGCCCGCGTTCCCAGGGCGGGCGAGACGCCCGCGTTCCCAGGGCGGGCGGGACGCCCGCGTTCCATCCGTGCGCCCGATGACGGGCGCACGGAGTGGTTCACGGCTGGCGCGGATCGCGCCACCCGGGTCCCCAAGGCGGAAGCCGCCAGGCTTCCGCGGCCCCAGGGCTTACTCCACCGTCACCCAGATCGGGGACGACCAGGCCATGTTGCCGTCGTTCTGGACCACCCGCACGTAGTAGAGGTGCTCGCCCGGTTCGACGTCGGCGTCGGCGAACTCGAGACTCACGTCGGCCTCGAGGTTCTGGCGGTTGTACAGGAAGGTCTGGTCGCGGATGATGTCGATCTGGCGGATGGACGTCGTGCCGATGACGCGGACGCTGAGGCGGAAGTCGCTGCCTGTGGTCAGGATGTCGCCCTGCAGGTACTCGCGGTCGGCCGTTCGCAGACGGTAGTCGAGGACGATGTTGTCGGTCGCGCCGTAGCTGTGCCGCTTCCTCATCGCGTCGAGCATGCCCTCCCGGGTGAACTCTTCGGCGATCGTGGCGGCGTAGGAGATATGCGTCGACAAGTGGTCCGAGGCCGCCTGGACGCCGAGTTTGTAGCCCTTGGCCCAGGCGTTCCAGACGTAGCCCGCGGGCTGGAAGCCGCCCGGCGCTGAACGCAGGTTGCCGGTGCGGGCGGCGCGCGGCGCGCCCTCGTACTCGTTGGAGACCCGGTCGCCCTGGTAGATCTCGACCAGCGGTTCGACCTCCGGGTCGTTGTCGCGCCAGTCGGTGCCCATGTTCGAGGCGGAGGTGTGGGAGATGGCTATGCCGTCGTGCTCCTTGAGGTACTCGTAGAGCCGCGCCGCTCCCTCCTCGTGGGTCCGCTCCCCGTCGGTGACCGACAGCGTCGGCTTGCCGCGCTCCGAGAACAGGATGTTCCGGTGCCCGTCCGGGTAGGAGATGCTGCGCTCGTAGCCGTAGAACGGCAGGAACCGGCCGGAAACCGAGAACACGTCGACCGTCTGCTGCAGCAGCCAGTTGATGTAGTCGTTGTCGGGACCACCCATGAAGTTGTGCTCGCTGGCCAGGAGGAAGTCGAGCCCGCCGGCGTCCATCGCGTAGCGGTAGGTCTGGATCAGGGAGCCGTCGTTGTTGCCGTCCATCGAGATCTCTGTGTGCCGGTGGGTGTCGCCGCGATAGATGCGGTACGTCTTGCCCTCGGACTCGATCTCGTAGCCCCGGATGGTCGCCAGGTCCTGCGCCTCGTTCTCGTGGATCACGTACGCAGGCACCTCGTCGACGATGCGGGCCACCAGCTTCGGCGGCACGACCTTCGTCTCGAGCCGCGGCAGCCTGGCGGCGTAGACGTCGGCGTGCTCGAACAGGAACTCCGCGTAGTCCCGGTTGTCCGTTGGCCAGCTTGCCCAGACATCGCCGGCGCCGTCCGACGCCAGGCCCCAGCGCGCGTCCTGACGGAAACGGGTCATCGGGATGTGCTGCGGCCGCAGCCAGCGGTCGCCCTGGAGCGTCGTGCTCCAGATCTCCCAGGCGGCGCGGTGGGCCGGCGACTCGCTCGGCACGTCGGCGGTGCGCAGGGTGCGGTGCCGGAAGTAGAGCCAGATGCGCCCGGCGGCGTCCGGGAACAGGACCGGAAAGTCGTTGTAGTCCTGGAGTTCCTCGGGCATGACCGCGTTGACGTCCGCGGCCGGGGACCGCCATTCCCAACCGTCATGGACGGCGACGCCGATCGCGCGCCACTGGTAGAGACGCGTCCCTTCGCGGTTCAGCACCCACCCCGTGTCCTTGCCCCAGTTCACGCCGCTCTCGTTCCACGCGGCCCAGACGCGGTCCTGCGAGTCCACCGCGAGACTCAGATGGGCCTCGTACTTGGCCGTCGCGGCGACCGCCATCTCCTCGCCCCACTCGCCGTCGGCCCAGCGGCGGACCAGCACGTCGTAGTTGCCGGCGCCGTAGCTGTCCCAGCCGAGGTAGACGCCGCCCTTCGAGTCGGCGACGATCACCGGCTCCCAGTCGTTCGCCGGCGACGACGAGACCTGCTCCGCTTCCGACCATTCCGAACCGTCGTAGCGGCGCGCGAAGATGTCCGCGGCGCCGTCGCGGAAGCCCTGCCAGACCAGCCAGAGGTTGCCCTCGGCATCGGTTGTCAGGTTGTGGAAAACGTCCGGCTGCGGCGCCTCGGTCAGCCGCTCCGCCGCCGACCAGGCGTCACCGTCGAGGACGCGAGCGTAGAGGTCCCAGTTGCCGTCGACCTGAGCCGAATAGACGACCCAGGGGCGGCCATCCCCGTCGCGGCCCATCTTCACGAGATAGTGATCGCCGGGCTGCTCGGACAACGACTGGCGGTCTCCCCACCGCTCGCCGTCGAAGCGCCGGGCCAGCACCTCGTTCGCGTCGTCCCGATAGCCGATCCAGGCAGCCCAGACCTCGTCGCCGTCGCTGCCGAGGATCGTCGAGTAGTCGTCTTCGTACTCGTCCGACGTCAACCGTTCGGCCGGCGGCACCCGCTCGACGGTCACGTCACCGCCGAGGAGCCGCAGACGGCGGCCGAACGCAGTGTCGGCGAGCCGGACGTCGAACTCACCGTTCGCGGTCGCGAACATCAGCCGCGAACCGCCGTTGCCCCGCACGTCGACGACCAGGCCGGGCGAGCGGATGTACTCGACCGTGCCAACGGTCTGTGTCTCGTGATACCCGCGGAAACCGAAGTTCGGCCCCTGGTAGCTGGCGAGCTTCCAGGTGTTGCCCGCGACTTCATGGTCGAGACGCGGCCGCCAGTCGCGGACGCCGAGCAACTCGCCGCCCGAGACCTCGAGCGAACCGTCCCAGTCGCGCGCGGCGGTGTCGTTCACGCCGAGGCGGACGAGCAGGGAGATGACGTCGTCGCCGCCGAGCGAGACCGGCTCCTGAGCCGGGGCGGGGGCTGGCGCAAGGGCGAACGACAGAGCGGCTGCCGCTACGGCAGCCGAGGCGAAGGCGACCTTGTTGTGAGGCATACCGGCTAGCTTAGCTGGGCCATACTCTAGAACTCCAGCCAGCCAGAAAAGGGGGTTCCCGATGCAGAACCGGTACGGATACGTAACCGTCGCCGCGGCGGTCGTCGCTCAGCTCTTCGGCCTCGCCCACGCCCGCGCCCAGTCCGCCGACGCGTTCGTCCCGGTCACCGACGAGATGCTCGAGAACCCCGCGCCCGGGGACTGGCTCATGTGGCGCCGCACGGCGAACGGCTGGGGCTACAGCCCGCTCGACCAGATCACGCCGGAGAACGTGCGCGGCCTGCGCATGGTCTGGACGCGGTCGCTCAACGACGGCAGCCAGACCGGCACGCCGCTCGCCTACCGCGGCGTGATGTACATGCCGAACCCGAACGACGTGATTCAGGCGCTCGACGCGGTGACCGGCGACCTGATCTGGGAACACCGCCGCAAAGTCCCCGACGACGCCAGCGAGCACCTCGGCGGCTTCCTCTCGGAGAACAACCGGAACATCGCGATCTACGGCAACCTGATCATCGACGCCAGCGTCGACGATCACATCTTCGCGCTCGACGCGGAGACCGGGAAGATGGTCTGGGAGACGATGGTCCTCGACTACCGGACCCACCCCGCGCTCCAGGGCGCGGGACCGATCATCGGCAACGGCAAGGCGTTCTCAGGCCGCAGTTGTTCGCCGCGCGGCGGGCCCGACGCCTGCGTGATCACCGCCCACGACGCGCTGACCGGCGAAGAAGTCTGGCGGCGCCGCACGATTCCGGCCCCCGGCGAGCCGGGGAACGAAACCTGGGGCGACGTGCCGTTCGAAGAGCGGGCGCACGTCGGTTCCTGGATGCCGCCGAGCTACGACCCGGAACTGAACCTGGTCTTCGCCGGCACGTCGGTCACCGCGCCGGCGCCCAAGTTCATGCTCGGCGGTGTCGACAACACGCACCTTTACCACAACTCGACCCTGGCGCTTGACGGCGACACCGGCGAGATCGTCTGGCACTACCAGCACATGAACGACCACTGGGACCTCGACCATCCCTTCGAGCGCCTGGTGGTCGACACCGCGGTGGCGCCGGACCCCGACGAGGTGCCGTGGATCAATCCGAACCTCGAACCGGGCGAGGTCCGCAAGGTGATCACCGGCATTCCCGGCAAGACCGCCCTGGTCTACTCCATCGACCGGGAGACGGGCGAGTTCCTCTGGGCGCGGCCGACCGTGTACCAGAACGTGATCCAGAGCATCGACGGCGAGACCGGCAGGGCGACCGAGAACCCCGAAGTCGTCTTCCACGCCCTCGAGGAGGAGCGCCTGATCTGCCCCAACATGCACGGCGGCAAGGACTGGGAGGCCGGCGCCTACAGCCCGGAAACGAACACGCTGTACTACCCGTTGCGGAACATGTGCATGCCGACGTTGACGACGACTGACCCGAGTGCGTCCCACACCATCTACGCCCTGAGCGTCCGCCACGAGCTGGCGCCGGGCACTGAGAACCTCGGCGCCGTCTATGCGATCTCCGCCGAGACCGGCAAGACGGCGTGGCTCCACGAACAGCGCGCGTCGACGACCTCGCTGGTCGCCACCGGGGGCGGGCTGCTGTTCGGCGGCGATGTGAACGGCCGTTTCAAGGCCTACAGCCAGGAGACCGGCGAGGTGCTGTGGGAGGTCAACCTCGGGTCGCCGGTGACCGGCTACCCGATCACTTACGCCACAGGCGGCACCCAGTACGTGGCGGTCAGCACGGGAATCTCCGCGACCACGTCGAGCTTCCTGCGATTGACGCCGGAGCTCAAGCCGAGCTTCGCGAACAACCTGTTCGTGTTTGCGTTGGAGTACGGCGGGCCGTAGGAGGCTGCGCGGCAGAAACTGGGTGCGCGGGCCTTCTGGCCCGCATCCGGTGCGAAGCGCCGGTCTCTGGGAGTTCTGCCGCGCTAGCCCGCCATCTCACCGATACACCTCCCGGCGATGCCCAATGCGAACGACCAGAATGGTCAGCTCTTCGTGGAACGCTTCGTAGATGATGCGATACCGCCCCACCCGAAGTCGGCGCAGGCCCCCGAATTCCCCCTTCAGCGCGGCGCCTGCCGAAGGTTCCTGAGCGAGCCGGTCGATCGCCGCAGCCAGCCGCGTTCGCTCGCGGGCGTCGATTCTCCTCAGAGCTTTGACGGCGCTACTCTTGATCTTGATCGAGTAGCTCACCCTTGACGTCTTCCCAGTCGAGGACCGGGTCGGCGGGATCGTTGAGGCGGTCCAGCGCTAGACGCAGATCCTCAAAGTCATCGAGGTAGTACTCGAGTGCCTGCCTGACCAACTGCGCCCTCGATCGATTCAACTGGCTCGCGGCGCGATCGGCTTTCTCGACCAGGTCGTCGGGGAGTCTTGCGGTCACTTGAACCATCGTCACGCTCTCTGACTCCATATGATGTCTTTGACTTCGGATGAAGTCAAACCGCTTCCGTCTGGCGACACCCAGGAAGGCCCGACCCGGTTCCCGGCCGTCGGCTCGCCCGTGCGGACGTTGACCGCGCCCCCGATGGCGGTCCGCCCGTAGAGCGCCGAGTTCGGCCCCCGCACCACTTCGATGCTGCCGGCATCGTCGATGGGCAGGTTGGCATCCGCCCTGGGAACGCGGGCGTCTCGCCCGCATCCGCCGAAGGCAGCGTCTGCGGGAATGTTCAACGCGGCATCCGCTCGACCGCAATACCCTCCAGCAGTGCTACGTCCGCGGCCAAGTCCCGGTCGCCCGCCGGGTACCTGTTCGCGCTGAGCAGGAAGGCGACGATGTCGATGTACTCCCGGGCGCCGAGCGTCCCGGGTTCTTCCGGCGGCATGGTCGATTGGATGCTCGCGTAGATGTCGCCCACCTTGAGCCCGCGCCACCGAAACCTGAACGCGACGCCTGTCAGGCCCGGCGCCATCTCGCCGCCGGCCAGGCCCTCGCCGTGGCACTCCGCGCAGTGCTCGCCGTACGAAGCCCGGCCGCGTTCGGCCTGGGCGCCGGTGAAGATGCCGTCGAGGACGGAGGTCGGCGGAGCCGTAGCGACCGGCTCTGCCGCTACGGGTAGTGGTGCCTCGGCCAGCGAGGACGCCGGCGCCGTGACAATCGCCGTCGAGCAGGCCAGCGCGGACATCAGGAACAGAACCGCGGCCCCGACCGCCGCGAAAAGGACCCTCACGAGACCTCGCGAAACACGTCCTCATCCGTCGACCAGCCACGGGCTTCGGCGAACGGCGCTACGCCGCACCGGAGTTCCTCAAGAGGCACCACCACCAACCGGCGGCGTATCGCCTCACGCACGAACGCGCTTCTTCCAACACCGGTTCGGGCCGCCAGATCGCGAAGCTGAGCGTCGAGTCGATCGTCGATGCGGATGGTCAAGGTCGCCATGTCCGCCAACGTACTACGTCGCCGACATGACCGTCCACACGGCGACGGAGTCCTTAAGGGCGCGCTCCGAGCGGCCAGCAGGAAGACGGCTGTTATCGTTTCTGCGTGGCTGAAGGGAAACTCATCGTGCACTGGCAGAGATGCACTGCGGTCGAGCAACCCCACACAAGGTGAGCGGCGCTTGGGTGTTCCGAGGCAGTCGTGTACCAGTAGCCGCACTGTTCGCGAACCTGCGAGACGGAGCCTCGGTCGAGGAGTTCCTGGAGTGGTTCCCCGGAGTCGATGCAGCGAATGTCGAGGCCGTACTCGACTTCGAGGCGAAGGCGCTGTCGGCGGACGCGTTGCCTCGAGACTAAGCCGCTCTTCAGAACGACGACCCAGGCTCCCGCAGAAACGCGATCTCCTCCGCCGTCGAGGCGCGGCCGAGGACGCCGTTGCGATGCGGATAGCGCCCGAAACGATCGATGATCGCCTTGTGCCGTCGCTCGAAGCCCAGGCTCTCCGGGTCCGCCAGGTCCTCGAACAGCTCGACCGCGACCTCGTGGATTCGCGGCGACTCGCTGTGCTGGCAGGGCATGTAGAAGAACTGCCGCTTCACCGGCGGCACGGCTTGATCGGCGCCGGTTCGCACTGCCTCCTGCGCCAGCGCCAGCGCCATCCCGTCGGCCGCGAAAGCGCGTGGGTCGTCGCGATAGAGGTTGCGTGAGAACTGGTCGAGCACGACGATCTCCGCGAGGCGCCCTTCGGGTGTGTCCCGCCAGCCGTGGAGCTCTCCCAGAACCGCCCGCCCGTGGAGCGCCCCGAACCGTGAGCGGATCACAGCGTCGAACCGCGGATCCCTGGCCCACCACTGCTTGGGGCCGTTCTGTTCAAACCAGAAGGACAGGACTTCTTCGATCACGCCTTAGGAGCTTACGCGGCGGCAACGCCGCAACAGCCATCGGCTAATCTCTACCTTCTCCATGAACCCGTTCGCGTCACTCGGAGTAGCCACTCCACGAGTGGTTTCCCGTGAGTCCGTTCGCCTGCCGCTGGTGGCGCTGGCGAGCGCGCTCCTGGCGGTTGCCGCTCCGCCGTCGGCCGAGGCCGCCGCGGCTGCCGAACCGGCGCCGGCGGTCGACTTCCAGCGCGATGTCAGGCCGATCCTCTCCGACAACTGCTTCGCCTGCCACGGCCCCGACGAGGCGACCCGCGAGGCTGACCTCCGGCTCGACACCCGCGACGGCGCGTTCGGCCAGCGGCCTCCCGCCGGGCGCAGCAACCGGCCGCGCGACCCTGCGGTCGTTCCCGGCGACGCCTCTGCGAGTCTCCTGGTCGAGCGCATCACGCACGCGGACGCACTTCGGCGAATGCCGCCCGAGGTGTCGCAGAAGTCTCTCTCCGATGAGCAGATCGATCTCCTCACCCGCTGGATCGAGCAGGGCGCCGCCTGGGACCAGCACTGGTCGTTCAAGCCGACCGACCGGCACGCGACGCCCGCGGTCGACGACGAAGCCTGGGTCCGCGATCCCCTCGACCGCTTCGTCCTGGCACGTCTCGAAGCGGAGGAGCTCACGCCGGCCGAGCAGGCCGACCGGCGTTCGTTGGCCCGTCGCGTCGCCCTCGACCTGACCGGCCTGCCTCCCGACCCCGGCACCCTGGCGACGTTCCTCGACGACACGGAAGCCGGCGCCTACGAGCGGCTCGTCGACCGGCTCCTCTCCTCGGCCCACTGGGGAGAGCACCGCACCCGCTACTGGCTGGACGCCGCCCGCTACGGCGACACCCACGGCATCCACAACGACAACTACCGGGAGATGTACGCCTACCGGGACTGGGTCATCAAGGCGTTCAACGAGAACCAGCCCTTCGACGAGTTCACGGTCGACCAGATCGCCGGCGACCTGCTGGCGGACCCGACCCTCGACCAGTTGATCGCCACCGGCCTCCAGCGCAACAACATCACGACCAACGAAGGCGGCGTGCTGGTCGAGGAGTACGAGGCGATCTATGCCAAGGACCGCGCCGAGACGATCGGCAGCGTGTTCCTGGGGCTGACCGTCGGCTGCGCGACCTGCCACGACCACAAGTTCGATCCCATCAGCACCGCTGAGTTCTACGCGCTGACCGCGTTCTTCAGGAACACCACGCAGTACGTGATGGACGGCAACATCTCGGACCCGCCGCCGACCCTGGTGGTGCCGCGCGACGAGGACCGCGACACCTGGTACCGGCTGCGCGCAGAGGTCGGCGAGCTCGAGGACGCGATGACGGAGCGCCTCGGCTCGGTCGAGCCGACGTTTGCCGAGTGGCTTGCCAGCGCCGGCCACCGCGAGATCGAAGCGCCTCTCGGAGTTGCCTCCGAGCTCCTGAGGCTCGATCTCGAGGGTGAGGCGCCGGCGGTAGTCGCCAATGGAGAACGCCAGCCGATCACGCTCCACGAGGCAGTCCGGATCGAACCTGGACCGAACGGTCTGCCGGGGCTGCGCTTCGAGGACGAGTCCTGGGCCGAACTCCCGCCGCTCGAGATCGACACCGACACGCCGTTCTCCCTGGCGATGTGGATCTACATGCCCGAGGCCGAGGGCAGCTACACCGTCGCCAGCCAGAGCGACCCCCACGACGCCAACCGCGGCTGGCAGATCACCCTCGGCGCGCGCGAACTGAGTTTTCGCCTCAGGGGCGATCGCGCCGGCCCGGGCCGCGGAGCGACGAGCATTTCGATCAACCCCAACAACACCCAGCGGCTCACCCCCGGCGAGTGGACCCACATCGTCTTCACCCACGACGGTTCCGGCGAGCGCGGCGGCCTGCACATCTACCGCGACGGCGACCGGGTTGCCGAACAGGGCAGCGAGTTCTTCACCAAGGTCGAAGGCAGCATCCTCACCGACCGGCCGTTCTACCTCGGACGCCACGACCTGAGGAGCGAGGGCAAGGCCCAGTCCTTGGCCGGCGGCGGCGTCGCCGACGTGCGCGTCTTCGACCGCGCGCTGTCGGTCGAGGAGGCCAGGGTCGTCTCCGAGTGGGGCGCCATCCGAACGGCCGCGAGCAAGGCGCCGGCGGAGCTGACCGACGACGACCGCCATCGTCTCCTGTTGAGCTACGTGAACTCAGGGGACGAGGAATACCGCCGGCTGGTCACCCGCAGGCTGGAGATCGACAAGGAGTGGCGCGAACTGCGGCGCCGCGGCACGGTCACCCACGTCATGCAGGAGCTTCCCGGAAGCGAGGCGGCCGCCCACGTCCTCCATCGCGGCATGTACGACCAGCCGCGCGAGCGAGTGCTCGCGGGAACGCCGGCAGCGCTGCCGCCGATGCCGGAGGACCTCCCCCGCAACCGGCTCGGCCTGGCGCACTGGCTGGTGGACGAGGCGAACCCGCTGACGGCACGGGTCACCGTGAACCGGTTCTGGCAGCAGGTCTTCGGCACCGGGCTCGTGGCGACGAGCGAGGACTTCGGCGCCCAGGGAGAGGTGCCGTCGCATCCCGAACTCCTCGACTACCTGGCGACGGAGTTCCGGGAGTCGGGCTGGGACGTCAAGGGGTTCTTCCGGCGGCTGGTGACCTCGTCGACCTACCGCCAGGCGGCCACTCTCACACCGGACAAGCTAGCGCACGATCCCGAGAACCGGCTGCTCTCGCGCGGCCCCCGCTTCCGGATGGACGCCGAGATGGTGCGCGACACGGCGCTCGCCGCCAGCGGCCTCCTGGTGCGCACGATCGGCGGACCGAGCGTCAAGCCGTACCAGCCGGAAGGCCACTGGGAACGGGTGGCGATGACGTCGAGCAACACGTCCCGTTACCGAAGAGACTCCGGAGACAAGCTCCACCGGCGCAGCCTGTACACCTTCTGGAAGCGCGCCGCGCCGCCGCCCTCGATGACGATCTTCGACGCCGGCAACCGGGAGCACTCGGTCGTCCGCCGCGAGCGGACTAACACGCCGCTGCAGGCGCTCGTGGTGATGAACGACACCCAGTTCGTCGAGGCGTCGCGCTTCCTCGCCCAGCGGGCGATGCGGGAAGCCGGCGACGACTTCGACCGCCGGCTCGACTACGTCACGACCCGGCTCCTGGCCCGCGACTTCGACGACGCCGAGCGCGCGGTCGCTCGACAGACGTACGACGGCCTGATCGACCTCTACCGCTCCGACGAGGCCGAAGCGAAGAAGCTGGTCGCTACAGGCGAGTCGGCCCACGATGCCGCGCTGGCAGCCCCTGAGTCGGCGGCATGGACGATGCTGGCAAGCCAGTTGATGAACCTGGACGAGGCTCTGAACAAGTAGCTGCTGGAGGCGCCGAAGATGGACCCACTCAAGGAAACCGTTCGAGCCGAAACGAGGCGCCAGTTCTTCGGCACTGCCGCCCGCGGGATCGGCGGCCTGGCGCTGGCCAACCTGTTCGCAGACGACGCTTTCGCGCTGACCACCGCCCGCGACCAGGTCGGCGGCCTGCCCGGTCTGCCGCACTTCGCGCCCAAGGCCAAGCAGTGCATCTACCTGCACATGATGGGCGCGCCGCCGCAGATGGACCTGCTCGACTACAAGCCGAAGATGAAGGAGTACTTCGACCAGGACCTGCCCGACTCGATCCGGCAGGGGCAGCGCCTGACGACGATGACCTCCGGGCAGTCGCGCTTCCCGATCGCACCGTCCGTCTTCGAGTTCTCGCAGCACGGCGAGAACGGCGCCTGGTTCTCCGAGCTCCTGCCCCACACCGCCAGCATGGCGGACGACATCGCGATCATCCGCTCGATGCACACGGACGCGATCAACCACGAGCCGGGCATCACCTTCATCCAGACCGGCCAGCAGATCCCTGGCCGCCCCTGCATCGGCTCCTGGTTCGCCTACGGCCTTGGCAGCATGAACGAGAACCTGCCGACCTTCGTGGTGATGAACGCGGAGCGCAGCCATCCCGCCGCCGGTGTTCAGGCGATCTCAGCGAAGCTGTGGAGCGCCGGCTTCCTGTCGCCCGAATACGCCGGCGTGGGGCTCCAGACCGGGGACGAGCCGGTCCTCTACCTCAAGGATCCCGAGGGCGTCTCGCCCGCCGTGCGCCGCCGCGTGCTCGACGGAATGAGCGAGCTGAACCGTCTGCGCCACGCCCAGGTCGGCGACCCGGAGACCCTGGCCCGCATCGAGCAGTACGAGATGGCGTTCCGCATGCAGTCCTCGGTGCCTGAGATGGCCGACCTCTCGAGCGAGCCCGACAGCACGTTCGAACGCTGGGGCGAAGAGGCGAAACAACCCGGCAAGTTCCAGAACGCCGCCCTGATGGCGCGGCGGCTGGTCGAACGCGGGGTGCGGTTCGTGCAGATCTACCACCGGGGATGGGACGTCCACCGCGTCCTCCCGACGGTGCTGCCGGCCCAGGCGCGCGATGTCGACCGCGCGGCCTGGGCCCTGATCCAGGACCTCAAGGAACGCGGCCTGTTCGACGAGACCCTGGTCATCTGGGGCGGCGAGTTCGGGCGCACGATCTACTCCCAGGGGGCCCTGACGGCGGAGGACTACGGCCGCGACCACCATCCGCGCTGCTACAGCATCTGGATGGCCGGCGGCGGGGTCAAGGGCGGCGTCGTCCACGGCGAGACCGACGACTTCTCGTACAACATCGTCAAGGATCCGGTCCACGTCCACGACTTCCAGGCGACGATCCTGCACCTGTTCGGCATCGACCACGAGCGGTTCACCCACCGGCATCGCGGCCTGGATGCCCGGTTGACCGGCGTCGAGAAGGCGCGGGTGGTGCGCGAGGTCCTGGCCTGAAGGCGGAGCGCCTTGCATGGAACTGGCCGCGGGCTGGGGGCGCCGGCGTCCCCGCCGGCTGCCGCCGCAGGCGGCATCGCCGGTTATACTGCCGGTATGAAGACTGCGGTCTCGATCCCCGATGATCTCTTCGCGCGGGCTGAGCGACTAGCCAAACGCGCCCGCCGATCGCGGAGCGAAGTGTATGCCGCCGCCCTCGACGAGTACGTGGCACGCCATGCTCCCGACGAAGTCACGGACACGATGAACCGCGTTTGCGACGATGTAGGCGACGAGGATGGCTTCCTCACTGCCGCCGCAAGGCAGATCCTGCATCGTGCCGAATGGTGATCGCCCAAGGTGACGTCTGCTGGGTTGAGCTGCCTGAGCCCACGGGATCCGGGCCGGGGTTTCGCCGGCCGGTAGTCGTCGTCCAGGGCGACGCCCTCAACCGGAGCCGGTTGGCTACCGTCGTCTGCGTGCCCTTGACCAGCAATCTGCGCTGGGCCGACGCACCTGGCAACGTGCTGCTCACCGCGAAAAATGACGAATCTCCCGAAGGACTCGGTCGCCAACGTGTCGCAAGTCATTGCTCTGGACCGAGGGTTGCTCGAGCAGCCCGTAGGTCGGCTTCCGCGCGCGAAGATCGGTCTTCTCCTCGCCGGTATCGACGCCGTCCTCGGGCGGTAGGAGTTGGAGGTCGGCCTGGACCTTCTAGCGGCCACGACGGCAGCGCTTCCGCGCCACTTTGCCAAAGGCCCATCTGGGCCCGAAGCACCGAAGAAACAAACAACGAAGCCATGGGAGAGGAGACAACCCATGATGCAGGCCGAAGAACGCAACGACATCACGCCACTGTGCCCACACTGCGAGCAGCCCGTGGGCCTTCAGTTCCGGGCCATCTCGGGACTCCTCGGCAAGCGGTACGTCTACTTCTGCGCGCTGTGCAAGAAGGTCCTCGGCGTCTCGCACCGCAAGGGCTTCTGGATGGGGTAGGAGCACTCCGCGGCGCCCAGAGGCCGGCGCTTCGCGCCGGATGCGGGCAGGATGCCCGCGTGCCATCCGTGCGCCCGTCACCAGGTGCAAGGGCCAGATGCGCTACCATCCTCTTGCAATGGCTGCTGCGACCGACACGCTCCGCACCGCCGACACGCTTCGCGATGCTGGCGTCGCGGAGAGACAGGCTCAGGCCCACGCCCGCGCGATAGAGGACGGATGCTCCGAGGCCATTTCGCGGTTGGTCACTCGCGCCGATCTACGAGCGGACTTGGCCAATCTGGAGCGGCGGCTTGTTCTGTGGGCGGTAGGTGTCGCGCTGACCGTCGGTGCGGCCGCGGTGAGCGTGTTGGCGCGGCTGCTTGGCTAACGGGGTTCCACGCGGGCCGTCGACGAAAGCTCCTCAATCGATACGCACGCGGTCGAACTCGTCCCAGGCGGACATGTCCGACAGCACCACCTGATCGCCGGCCAGCAGCCCGTCGACCACCTCGATCGTGTTGGCCGAGCTTCTACCCAGGAGCACGCGTGTTCGGCTAGCGCCGTTCCCCTCGCCGTCGAGCCGGAAGAGGCTGACCTCGGTCTGTTCCTGACCGACGACGGGTCGACCGACGAAGAGCACATCCTCGAGTCGCTCGAGCTCGATCGTGCCGGCCACGGTCAGGTCCGGCCGCGCCCCGCGCGGGAGGTCGCCGTCAAGCGCAACGTCGACCGTCACTGTCCCTTCCTCCACCGCCGGGTCGATCCGGACAACGCGGCCCGCGACGATCCCGTTTCGCGTATCGACCGACGCGGCCTGCCCGATCTGAACGTCCTTCGCCTGCGTCTCGGCGATCCGCAGCTCGGCCTTCAGCGCGGTGGGGTCGCCGACCCGGGCCAGATTCGTGCCCGCGGTAACGCGCTGGCCCTCGTCGAGCGGCACCTGCTGGAGGACGCCGTGCATGCCGGCCCGGACCTGCAGGTCGGCGACCTGATCGAGCCGGAGCTCCCAAAGGCCGCGTAGCCGATCCACCTCCGTCCGCTCGACGGCGAGCTTTGCCGCCTTCGTCGTTTCGGCGATGCCGAGACGCTCCTGCTCCAGCGCGAACCGCGTTTCGTGTTCCCGCTTCGACGCCTGCGCCCGCTGGACCTCGATGGCGGAGGCCAGACCGTTCTTCGCCAGCTCGGCATCGGCGTCCGCCTCGAGCCGGGCCACGACCAGTGCGGCCTCCACGCTCGCGAGCCCCGCACGCTGCATCAGCAGCTCACTCTCGAGTTCCACCTTCCGGTTCTCGTAGCGCGCCTCGGCGGCACGCAAGTTGAGCTCGGCTTCTCTCGCCTGGTGTTCGAGTTCCGGGTTGCTCAGTTCGACGATGACGGAATCCGGGCTGACCTTGGCCCCCGGATCGATCACGATCCTCTCGACGTTGCCCTCCGTCGTCGCCGGTATCCAACGGATCCTCTCCGGCACCAGCGTTCCTCTTCCCCGCACTTCGCGGATCATCGGACCACGGCGCACCGTGTCGATGTAGACGGCGTCCCGGTCAACGCGAGGCGCCGTCGGCTGCACCTGCTGCAAGCCCAGCGTGACCAGCACGAGCAGGACGCCCCCGAGGGAGAAGTACGTCACCCGGCGGACCTTCTTCTTCCGCGCCAGGTCCGGTCTCGCGATGTCCATTCCGGTTGCCAAGATGGCCGTTCAGGTCGTCGCCCGCCCGTCGAAGAGGTGTATCTCCCGCTCCGCATAGTCGGCGTAGCGCGGATCGTGGGTCACCGTGCAGATCGTCGACCCCTCCTCGTGCAGCGTCCGCAGCAGGCCCATCACCGCCTCGCCGTTCTTCGAGTCGAGGTTCCCGGTCGGCTCGTCGGCAAGCAGAATCGAAGGCTGGCCCGCCACGGCTCGTGCGACCGCCACCCGCTGCTGCTGCCCACCGGAGAGCTGGCTCGGCAGGTGTTTCGCCCGCGGCGCCATCTCCACTTTCTCCAATGCCTGGTTGACCATCTCGCGCCGCTCCGCCGGCCGGATTCCGCGGTAGGTGAGCGGAAGCTCGACGTTCTCGTAGACCGTCAGGTCACCGATCAGGTTGAAGTTCTGGAAGATGAAGCCGATCTCCCGGTTGCGGATGCGCGCCCGTTCGGATTGCTTGAGCTGCGCCACCGCGTAGCCGTTCAGGGTGTAGTCGCCCGCCGTCGGCGTATCGAGCAGACCGAGGATCGACAGCAGGGTCGACTTGCCGCAGCCGGAGGGCCCGGAAACGGCCACGTACTCCCCGGAGTCGATGTCCAGGGTGACTCCATCGAGCGCGCGGGTTTCGATCTCGTCCGTGTAGAAGATCTTGGAAACACTCTCCAAGTGGATCAGTGTACTCATGGTGTAGACAATCTACGTCATATGGAGTAGCTTGTCTACACCATGACGCCAGCGAGTCCCCGCAACCAGCTTCTCTACGGAACCCTGGACCTGCTCATCCTGCGCACCCTGGTCTACGGCCCGGCGCACGGCCACGCAATCGCGGGGCACATCCAGCGCGTGTCGGAAGACGCGCTCCGCATCGAAACGGGCTCGCTGTATCCGGCCCTGCACCGGCTGGAGGCGCGCGGCTGGATCGCAGCGAAGTGGAAGACCTCCGACAAGGGCAAGCGCGCCAGGTACTACCGCCTCACGAGGACCGGGCGGCGGCAGCTCGTGGTCGAGCAGTCACGGTGGCAGCAACTCTCGGTCGCCGTGACGAGGGTCCTTCGTCCGGCGGACTGAGGCGCAGGCGAAGCGATGCTGAAGCAGTTCCGATTTCGCCTGCGTTCGCTTCTCGGCCGGCGGCGACGCGAGGCCGAACTCGAAGAGGAGATCCGTTTCCATCTCGCCGAAGAGATGGAAGAACAAGTCCAGGCGGGCCTGCCTCCCGAACAGGCCCACGCCGAGGCCCGGCGCAGCTTCGGCAACGTCACGCTGACTCGCGAACTGACGCGCGAAGCCTGGGGCTGGGCGCCCGTGGAACGCCTCGTCAAGGACATCGGTTCCGCATTCCGGATGATGCGACGCAATACCGGCTACACCTGCGCCGTGGTCCTGACCCTGGCGCTCGGCATCGGACTCAACGCCCCGATGTACGAGATGCTGTCCCGCCTCTTTCTCCAGGCGCCGCCCCACATCGAGGACCCGGACGGCGTCCATCGCGTCTGGCTCCGCGAGCGCATCGATCTCGACGATCGCGGCGTCTCCACGGGACGAACCTGGGTAGTCGACGCGATGCAGTGGCTCGACTTCACCGCGCTGAGCGCCGACAACGCACTGATCGACGGCGTCGCGGGCCACAGAGTCTCGTTCAGGACGAACGGACGCGGCCAACGCGCCGAGAACCTCACGGTCTCCTGGGTCACGGGAGAGTTCCTCGACTTCCTTGGCGTGGCTCCAACGGTCGGAAGGCTGATCGCTGCCGGGGACGACCACCTGGCGGCGCAACCCGTCGCCGTGATCAGCGACGGCTACCGGCGGCAGCGGTTCGGCAGCGCGGAGGAAGCACTCGGCACGACGCTCAGCTTCGACGACCTCATCTACGTCGTCGTCGGCGTGCTGCCGCCCGGCTTCTCCGGGCCCCGCTCCAACACAGTCGACGTGTGGCTGCCTCTCGAACACGCGGCAACAGCCAGCCGAGGGAACAGTTGGAGACGATACGGAACCACCTTCTACCTCACTCCATTCATACGGCTGGCGCGTGGGGCGACGGAGGAGGCCGCCGGCGCCGCGGTGACGGCTGCCGTCCGGGCGGCGCGTGCCGGCTCGCGGTTCTCGGACTCCCTGGACCCGGAGGCGACCGTGGCTCTGGGCCCGATACTTCGAACCCGCGGCCCCACCACGCTGCGGCGCCACATGCGCCTGCCGCTGATCGCAGGCGGGATCACCCTTGTGGTGCTCCTCATCGCGGCCGTCAACATGTCGAACCTGCTGATGCTGCGGGTCGCTGCCAGGCGACGCGAGTTGGCGGTGCGCTACGCGCTCGGCCTGGGACGATGGGGAATCGGACGCCTCCTGGTGATCGAGAGTCTGGTACTCGCCGCCGTCTCCGGCATTGCTGCGCTGGCCGTTGCCGCAGTCACCGGCGACGCCCTTCGCCGCACGCTCCTGCCAAATCATCAGTGGGCCGAAGATCCGCTGGGCGTCACGGCAATCGGTTTCACCGGAGTCGCCGTGCTTGGGATCGGCCTGATGGCAGCCCTGGCCCCTGGCCTGTACGCGGCGCGCAGCCGGGGAATCGAGAAGCTCGACAGCTCGCGGGGCGCCCGCGCGCTCGGAACGCCCGTCCGCACCGGCCTGATCGTGGTCCAGGCCGCGCTGTCGGTCGTCCTGCTCAGCGGGACGGCCGTGTTCTTCCGTTCATTCGAAGCGGCGCGCCAGGTGGACGTCGGCTACGAGAAGGACCACCTGCTCACGGTGACACTGGGGAGCTTTCACGGTGACACCCGCCTGGATGGCCTGGACGGCGCACCGCTCGACGAGAGCGCGATCCATGCCATGGAGGCTCGCGTACGGGATGTGCCGGAAGTGCTGGAGGTCGCACAGGGAACGAGTTCACCGATGTCGGGAAGTGGTGCGGCGTACGCGGACCTGCGGATCGAGGGGCTCGACCGCCTGCCGTTCCGCTCCGGCCCCCATGTGAATCTCACGACGGCCAACTTCTTTGACGTCGCCGGTCTGGACATTCGGGAAGGGCGTGGCTTCACGGAGTGGGATCGCGAAGGTACGCAGAAGGTCGCGGTCGTCAGTACCTCGTTCGCCCAGCAGGCCTGGCCCGGTCAGAGCGCCGTCGGCCGTTGTCTGTTCGTCGGCAGCGCCGCCGACTGTACGACGGTGGTCGGCGTGGTGGAACCCGCAGTGAATTGGACTCTGCCTGAGACTGACCCCGTCTACTACCTGCCCATCGCCCAGGCGTCATCCGACCCGTCCCTGTCGGGATGGACGAGCATCCAGCGTGCGCTGATCGTCCGCACCGCGTCAAGCCCCGGGCGCGTTGAGGCGCCGGTGCTTGGCGCCCTGGCCGAGCTGTTTCCTGAACTGCCGGGACACCACGTTCGGAACCTCTCCACGCAGTTCGCATCGCGGATTCGCACCTGGAGAACCGGAACGCGCCTGTTCGCCGCCTCCGCGATGCTCGCCGTGTCGCTGGCAGCCATCGGGCTCTATGCCGTCATCGCCTTCGGCGTACGGCAGCGTGAGCACGAGTTCGGCATCCGGCGCGCCCTGGGCGCCAGGGCGTCCAACCTCCTGCGCATGGTGCTGACGCGCGGCGTCTCGCTCGCCGCGGCCGGTGTCGTGGCTGGTGCGCTCGCCGCGCTGTGGGCAGGGCGATTCGTCGAACCGCTGCTCTTCGACGGCCGGACTCCCCGCGACCCGCTGGCGTTCGCCGCCGCGGCGCTGGTGCTGCTGACGATCGCCGTGATGGCCTCGTACGTACCGGCCCGCCGGGCCGCTCGCGCCGACCCCCGTCAGGCGCTGGAGGCGGAGTAGGAGTACTACTGCCAAACCCATGCTGAAGCAGTTCCTGTTTCGCCTGCGTTCGATCTGGGACCGCCGGCGGCGAGACGCCGAACTCGAAGAGGAGATCCGCTTCCATCTCGCCGAGGAGACGGAAGAACAGATCGAGGCAGGGTTGCCTCCCGAACAGGCGTACGCCGAGGCAAGGCGCGGTTTCGGCAACGTCACCCTGATTCGCGAACTGACCCGCGAAACCTGGGGCTGGGCACCGGCAGAGCGCCTGCTCCGGGACTTCCGTGCCGCATTCCGGATGATGCGGCGCAACGCCGGCTACACCTGCGCCGTGGTCCTCACCCTGGCGCTGGGAATCGGGCTCAACGCGGCGATGTACGAGATGCTGTCGCGGCTCTTTCTCCAGCCGCCGCACATCGAGAGTCCCGACGAGATTCACCGGGTCTGGATTCGCGAACGGGATCTGGATGACCTGGGCCAGTTCACTGGGCCAGTCTTCGCGGACGACTCGATGGCCTGGGGGGTGTTCACCGCGCTACGCGCGGCTACCGACCAATTCGAGGCCGTCGCCGGCTACAGCACCTCTCCCTGGCCCATGCACAACGGCGCCGGCCAAACCGCCGAGCGCCTCCAGGCTGCTTCGGCGACCGGAGAGTTCTTCCAGTTTCTCGGTGTTCAGCCCGCTCATGGAAGGCTGCTTGGTCCCGGCGACGACGTTCCCGCGGCGGCGCCGGTCGCGGTGATCAGCGACCGCTACTGGCACCGGCGGTTCGGGCGCTCCCCTGACGCTCTCGGAACCACGCTCGAACTCGACGAGGTCACCTACGTGATCGTCGGCGTCCTGCCGCGCGGCTTCTCAGGTCCCGATCCAGACGCGCCGGACGTCTGGCTGCCTGTTCATCTCGCGGCCAGGGCCGACCGAGGCGACCGTTGGGACAACCCGGGGAGCGGCTATCCCGTTACGCCGCTCGTCCGGATGGCAGCAGGCGTCACGCCGGAAGCCGCTGCAGACGCGGCGACCGCGTTGATTCGGGCGGAGCGCGCCGAAACGTGGCCTTCGGAGTGGTACGACCCCGACGTGAGCGCGGTGCTAGGCCCCCTGATGCAGAGCCGTGGCCCCTCCCAGATGGATGCCTCGCTGCAACTGTCCCTCGCCGTGGGAGGCGTCACGCTGGTCGTGCTCCTCCTGGCGATCGTGAACATGTCGAATCTCCTGATGCTGCGGGTCGCGGCTCGTCGCCGCGAGCTCGCCGTCCGGCTCGCGCTGGGCGCGGGCCGATGGGGAGTCGTACGCCTGCTCACCGCCGAGAGCACCGCGCTCGCAGCGATCTCCGGCGTCGCGGCGCTGGGGCTCGCCGCGGTCGCGAGCCGGGTTCTGCGGGTGACGCTCCTTCCCGAGTACCAGTGGGCGGACGATCCGCTCAAGGGTGCGGCGATCGGCTTCACCGCCGCCACGGCGCTCCTGATCGGACTGGGTGCGGCGCTGGTCCCGGCGCTGTACGCGGCGCGGGGTCGAGCGATCGAGAGGCTCGATGGCGGCCGTGGCGCTTCCGCGCTCGGTTCGCCGGTTCGCAGCGGCTTGATCGTCCTCCAGACCGCTCTCTGCCTGGTCCTGCTTGTCGGGGCGGCCATCTTCTACCGCTCTTTTCAAGCCGCACGCGAAGTGGACATCGGCTACGAAAGAGAGAATCTCCTCACGGTGATGCTGCACGAAGCGGACTCTGAGGATCCGCTCAACGAGCGCGCGATCGACATGATGGAGGCGCGGCTCCGCACACTGCCGGGCGTCCTCGATGTTGCCCAGGGGACGAATTCACCCCTGTTCCTGGCAGCGGTAACGAGCGAGTTGCGCGCCGAAGGGCGGGACCGCTTGCCGCTCGCCTTCAGTCCCTTCGAGAACTACGTCTCGCCGAACTTCTTCAGCGTGGCGGGCCTGAAAACTCGAGGGGGCCGCGCTTTCGCCGAGTGGGACCGGGACGGAACGCAACGGGTCGCGGTGGTCAACACGACATTCGCCGGGAGGGTCTGGCCTGGCGAGAGCGCCGTCGGTCGATGCCTCTACGTGGGCAGCGAGGAGAGCGCCTGCACTACGGTCGTCGGCGTCGTGGAAGCCGCGCACGAGTTCGGTCTGCTCGACAGCGACCGGGATCCGGTCTACTACATGCCGCTCTCGCAGGTGCTGTCGGATACCGAGGCAGCGAGGTTCACGAGCGAACTCAGAACGCTGCTCGTCCGGACCCGAGGCGACCCAACGCCGCTGGTTCAGCCGGCGCTCCGAATCCTCGCCGAGCTGTTTCCGGATCTGCCGCGCGACAGCGTTCGAAGCCTCCCGGCGGAGTTCGCGTCACGGACCTACACATGGAGAATCGGAATGCGTTTGTTCGGCGCCTCCGCCATGCTGGCAGTACTGCTCGCCGCCATAGGGCTCTATGCCGTCATCGCGTTCGGGGTCCGTCAACGCGAGTTGGAGTTCGGCATCCGGCGCGCCCTGGGCACCAGGGCGTCGCGCCTTCTGCGGATGGTGCTCGCGCGCGGCTTCTCCCTGGCGGCGGCCGGTGTCGTAGCCGGCACGCTCGCCGCGCTATGGGCGGGTCGCTTCATCGAGCCGCTGCTCTTCGACGGCCGGACTCCCCGCGACCCGCTGGCGTTCGCCGCCGCGGCGCTGGTGCTCCTGGCCGTCGCCGCGATGGCCTCGTATCTCCCGGCTCGCCGCGCCGCCCGCGCCGATCCCCGTCGGGCGCTGGAGGCGGAGTAGCCGCGTCCACTAGGGCAGATCAGCCACCCACATCTTCGCCTGCGCGCCGCGGCCCGTGGCCGAACCGCCGGCGGCGTAGAGCCTGCCGCCGATGATCGCGGCGGCCGGCGACGACAGCGGCATCGGCAGCTTGCCCCGGAGTTCCCACTCGCCGCTGGGCTCGAGCACCAGGATGTCCGGGTCGATCGACTTCGTGCCGCCCGCCGGTGTCGTGTGGCCGCCGACCATGACGATCCTGCCTTCGTGGACGAAGGTGCCGGCCTCGCCGTGGGAGTGGCCCTTCGGCAGGTCGGGGCCGCGGCGCCAGGAGCCGGTGTCGGCGTCGTAGATGTCGACCCGCGCCTGATCGAGCTGCTGGCTGTCGTGGTTGTACTGGCCGCCGATCGCGTAGATGCGGTTGCCGATCGCGACGGCCGAAAACTGGTTGCGCGGGTCGGGCAAGGGCGCGGCGTTCTGCCAGGTCGCGGAGCCTGATGCCCAGTCGTCCAGGTCGAGGACCCAGTGGTCTCCTGAGTCGGTGTCGCGATCCGCCATCAGCCCGCCCAAGTAGTGCAGCTTGCGGCCGACGAGCGCCAGACCGCCGCCGGCCCGCGGCTCGGGCAGCAACGGCGCCGCGGTGTAGCGGTCCAGGTCCAGGTCGTAGCTCCACACCTCCGCGATCGCGTGGCCCTTGTAGCCGTCCTTGAAGCCGCCAGCGAACCAGACGGTGCGGGCATCCAGGACCGCGTTCAGGTGGGTGACGGCGCTCGGCATGTCCTGGATCCGCGTCCAGCTTCCGTCCGCCGGGTCGAAGACATCGACCCGCTTGCTCGACCGGACGGGGCCCTGGTACCCGGCGAACAGGTAGAACTTGCCGTCGACGACCGTCGTCGCGGCTTCCCACTTGCCGGCGGGCATGTCGGGGAGTTCGCGCCAGGTGAGGTGTTGGGCGGCGAGGGTGGAGGCGGCGAGGGCGATGAGCAGGAAGGCGACGAAACCGCCGTAGGCGAATGGTCGGCGACGCCGGCAGTTGTGTTCCGTTGACACGGCGATTCCTCCAGTTCACAGTGGTCAGCCGCAGCGAAGTGGCTGAGAATGAACCGTGACTAGCACATTCGAGTTGGGAGTCGGGGTTCCGGCGGAGACGGAGATGAAGCGAACCAAGCGCACGAAGCTCATCCGCGAGGGGAAGTACGTTGCAGAAGTAGACGTCGAACTGCCGGAAGAGCCCGAGGAATGGGCGCCGCATCTGTCTCTGGAGGACGCGTATCGTCTCGACGACGTGCGGCAGGCCCTGCGTCGAGGCGACCTGGGGGCGGCTAACATGAACCGTTCCCGACCCAAGAAGGAGAGCCGATGCGGATGAGGTTGAGCCTGTGACGACAGCCCTGCTGGCCCTGTTCCCGATCGCCCTGGGCGGGATCCTGCTGATCGGTTTCCGGGTGCCGGCCCGGCGGGCGATGCCGGCGGCCTATGCCGCGGCCGTCCTGGTCGCGCTGCTGATCTGGCAGATGCCGATCGCCCGCATTGCCGGCGCGTCGATCCAGGGGCTGTTCCTGACGTTCGACCTGCTCTTCATCATCTTCGGCGCGATCCTGCTCCTGCACACCCTGGAACGCTCCGGCGGCGTCGACGCGATCCGCCGCTCGTTCCACGGTCTGAGCGACGATCGCCGGGTCCAGGTGGTCATCGTCTGCTGGCTCTTCGGCTCCTTCATCGAAGGCGCCGCCGGGTTCGGCACGCCGGCGGCGGTCACCGCGCCGCTTCTGGTCGCGGTCGGCTTCCCGGCCGCCGCCGCGGTGATGCTCGGCATGATGGTCCAGTCGACCTCGGTCACGTTCGGCGCCGCGGGCACGCCGGTGCTGGTCGGGGTCCAGGGCGGTCTCGGCGGCGAGGAGTTCTCGGCCGATCTGGCCGAAGCAGGCATCGGAATGCTCGACTATCTGGCCGTCGTCACCGAACGAGCGGTAGTGCTCCACGCCACGGCCGGGGTGCTGATGCCGACTCTGATGGTCGTCATGCTGACCCGGTTCTTCGGCGCCAAGCGCTCCTGGACCGAGGGGCTGTCCATCCTCCCCTTCACGATCGCCGGAGGTCTGGCGTTCACGGTCCCCTACGTGCTCTTCGGGTTCTTCCTGGGGCCGGAGTTCCCGTCGCTGCTGGGCGCTCCGGTCGGCCTCCTGATCATGGTCACGATCGCCCGCCGCGGCTGGTTGCTGCCTTCGAACACCTGGGACTTCCCGGCCCGCGACCAATGGAAGCCGGACTGGGTCAGCGGTTTCGAGGACGAGGCGACCGAGCCCAACGACCGCGGCATCGGCCTGGTCAACGCCTGGGCGCCCTACGCGCTGCTCGGCGGCCTGCTTGTGCTGACCCGTCTCCCCGCGTTGCCCCTGGGCGGCTGGCTGCGCACCCCGGCGATCCGCTGGGACGACATCCTGGGCAGCGGCGTCTCGGGCGCCACGACGCCGCTCTACCTGCCCGGCTTCGTCCTGCTCGTGGTCGTTGGGATCACGGCGCTGCTGCACCGCATGAAGTTCTCGGACGTGCGTGCGGCGGCCGCCTCCTCCGGCAAGGTGCTGCTCGGCGCCGGCTTCGTGCTGATCTTCACCGTGCCCATGGTGCGGGTCTACATCAACTCGGACGTCAACGAGGCCGGCCTGCTGTCGATGCCCCTGGTGATGGCGGACTGGGTGGCCGCGAACGTCGGTGACGTGTGGCCGTTCTTCGCCGGCATGACCGGGGCGCTGGGCGCCTTCATCGCCGGCTCGAACACGGTCAGCAACCTGATGTTCACCGCCTTCCAGTACGGCGTCGCCGAGCGGCTGATGATGTCCACCGCGATGATCGTCGCCCTGCAGGCGGTCGGCGCCGCCGCGGGCAACATGGTCGCGATCCACAACGTCGTCGCCGCGTCCGCGACCGTCGGGCTGTTGGACCGGGAGGGCGCCACGCTGCGCAAGACGATCCTGCCGACCATCTACTACCTGCTGGTGCTGGGGATTCTGGGTCTGGTGGCGGTGCATATGCTCGGGCTGCCGGATCCGCTGATGGAGGTTAGGTGACGCTCGATCGGCGGCGCGTCCTACGAGGAAATGCACCGCCGCGTCGAAGGCCCCCGCACGACACCTGTCCCCCGCCCGATCAAGGGCGAGCATTTCTGAGAAAGCCAACCGCCAGGAGAACACATGCCCAAGACCCTTGCCTGTTGCCCGACCGTCGCGGCGGCTGCCCGCCCGCTCAAGTGGACGATCGCGCCGCTGACGGTTCTCCTCGTCCTGGCCGTCGCCTGCACCGGTGACGGCCCAGACGGGCCGGATCCAGCCGGCGGCCCGGCCGGGGCTGAATCCGGAAGCCCGGGCGACGGGGCCGAGAGCCGCTCGATACGCAACGCGTACTTCGGCGACGTTCACGTTCACACCAAGTACTCGTTCGACGCCTACATCTTCGGCACCCGCAACGACCCCGACGGCGCGTACCGATTCGCCAAGGGAGAACCCCTGACGCACGCGGCCGGCATCGAGATGCTTCTTATGGCGCCGCTCGACTTCCTGGCCGTTGCCGACCACGCCACCTACCTGGGCATGTTCGAGGAGATGGACAACCCGGAGTCGGCAGTCGGCCAGCATCCACTCTCGATCGCATTGCGGAGCGCGGCGACACCAGCGGACCGCAGCGCCGTATTTCAGGAAGTGCTGCCGCGCGAACGGGGCTACGTCGACCCCGACGATCTGCTCGATCTCGGCATCGTCAAGAGTGCCTGGCAGAAGATCGTGGAGGCTGCCGAGAGGCACAACGATCCCGGCAACTTCACGACCCTGATCGCCTACGAGTTCACCGCCGGAGGCCCCAGGGGCGAGAACCTGCATCGAAACGTCATCTTCCGCGACTCGAACGTGCCCGGCATTCCGTTCAGCCGGCTGGACGCCAGGAACAACCCGGAGCTGTTGTGGGACTGGATGGACGAGCAGCGCGCGCAGGGCATCGACTCCCTGGCGATACCCCACAACTCGAACGGCTCGGACGGGTGGATGTTCGCGCTCACCGACCGCGCCGGCGCCCCCATCGACAAGGCCTACGCCGAGCAGCGCATGCGCAACGAGCCGCTGGTGGAGATCACCCAGGTCAAGGGCACGTCAGACACACATCCGCTCCTGTCCCCCAATGACGAGTGGGCGGACTTCGGGATCATGGAGCGGACGATCGGCAGCGACTTCCCGAGTCAACCGCAGGGAAGCTACGTGCGTGACGCCTACCTGAACGGCCTCGCCCTGGAGGAAGAACAGGGCTTCAATCCGTTCCGCTTCGGTCTGATCGGCTCCTCGGACACGCACAACGCGGCCGGATCGTTTCAGGAAGACAACTACTGGAGCAAGACCGGCCTGCTGGACATCCAGCCGGAGCAGCGCGGGTCGGTCCCGCGAGAGGACACGGGCGAGTACGACGACCCGACCAGGCAGTACTGGGGAGCGTCGGGCCTGGCCGTGGTGTGGGCCGAGTCCAACACCAGGGAGGACATCTTCCGGGCCTTCCAGCGAAAGGAGACGTTCGCCACCACCGGGCCGCGCATGCGCGTCCGCTTCTTCGCCGGGTACGACTTCGACGAGGCGACCCTGGCCGGCGACGACGGAATCGCGAGGGCCTACGCCGATGGTGTCGCCATGGGCGGCGACCTGATGGCGGACGGAACCCAGCGGGCGCCCCGCTTCCTGGTCTGGGCGCTCAGGGATCCGACCACCGATCCGCTGGACCGCCTGCAGGTCATCAAGGGATGGACCGAGGAGGGCGCTCACCAGGAGAAGGTCTACGACGTCGCCTGCTCCGCCGAATCGACCGTCGACGGAGACTCGCACCGCTGCTCCGACAACGGGGCCGCCGTGGACCTTGTGACCTGCTCGACCCAGGAGGGCCAGGGAGCGTCCGAGCTCGAGGCTCTCTGGGAAGATCCCCACTTCGATCCCAACCAGCGCGCCTTCTACTACGTTCGCGTCCTGCAGAACCCGACCTGTCGCTGGTCCACCTGGGACGCGATCCGGGCAGGAGTACCGCCGAAGCCCGGCCTGCCGCCCACGATCCAGGAGCGAGCCTGGTCGTCACCGATCTGGTACGTCCCCGGGGACAGCGACTAGGGCGAGTAGGAGGCTGCACGGAGCGCCGCCATCAGCGTTCAGCCGTCTAGTCGCGGCTCGCCCTCACTCCATGGAGCCGCTTCGTGTCGATCACGACCTAGCGGGGCGGTGGTGGCAGCGGTGATGGTGGGACGAGAGGTGGTGGAGCGCCGGGTAGGTTGACCTCAATGGGCGCGGCGGTTGCTGGATGCCGCTGGCCTTCTGCGGGACTCAACGTTTCGGCCAAGTAGCGCTCGACACCTTCCTGGAGGTGAGAAGGGACGACGGCCCAACTCACGAGCAAGTGTCCCAACGCATACTTGTGAACCCAAGACTCCAGCCGATGTGCTTTCAGACGCGCCGCGACTTGGCCTCGCCCGACATAGACGGTCTGCCCGCTGCCACCAAGCCAGCTCACATAGACCCCTTCGAGATTGAAGAAGTGAGGGTGGTCGAGGTTGACGTCCAAGAACCCACACCAGCGATCACCAGTGCACTTGTTCCAGTGGACGATCATGATTGCGTCTCCGCCACGCGCAGCGCGGGAGGGCGGTCAGCAGGTTCGCCGATCTTGGAATCGGGAACCGCCTTCTCGGATCGGCGCTCAAGATACCGGGCGACCATCAGCACAGCGCCCACAAGGGCGGGGGCGGCAAGAATCCACCACTGGTTCGTAGCGAGCGTGGCTTCAACCGCCGACATTCTCGACTCGAACTCACTGGAGGTAACGAGACCATCGAGGCGCTGATCCAGCGCTTCCAACTTGCCTTCGATACGGCCAAGTTGTGTGCCTTGGTCGACCAACAGGTCGATGATGTTGGGAGGCACGGTCATCTCATCGTCTCTCACCAACACCGAGGAGACGGCACCGATTGCAGACTGAATCAGTGTAGCGCACCTCTTCTACCCCCTCTAGGTCGGGTGGCGCGAAGCTAGGCGGGTCGAGAGAGTCGTGTCAAGACATGCAGGGCCGATAGCGAGTTGAGGTGGTCCCGGTTTGTTGGACAGCAGGGCGGCCTGGCTAAGGTGTACTTCCATGTTGAAGATCTCGGGCTTGCCATGGCGGACCAATGCCTCTTCGAGGGCTTCGACACAGAACGAGGCGTCCAGGGTGTTCGACAGGCGCCACGACAGCACCCGGCGACTCGCCCAGTCCATGACCGCCGCCAGGTCGACGGTGCAGCGTGTCGCTCTACGCAGTTGCGAGGCCAACTAGCCGCGGAGCTGCCGCGCCAGGGCGGCCGCTTCGTCCAGCATCGTTCGCAGACCGCCGTGCTCCACCCAGTCAAGTCGGAACAAGTGGTAGCTGATCTCCGCCCGAGCCGCGTTGAGTCGGCGCAGCTCCAGCACTCCGGACTCGCTCGCAGACGAGTCGCCGTCGAGGTAGCCCTTCAGCAGACCGTCGAGGACGTTCGCGTCGTTCAGAGTGCCGAGCACGTCCTGGAGCCGCTTGCAGCGATCAACCAGGGAGACCGCAACTTCGCTTTCCGCGCGTACCGGTTCGAGCAGGTAGCGGAAGCGCTTGCAGGCGATGCGAACCTTGTGCGGGCCCCGCTTCCGGTCGTCGCCGAGGCCGTCGACGCGAGCGTCCAGCCTGTGAGCGATCCGATCCACGCGCTCGGCCAGCGCCTCCGCGTACGGCGGGCCGGCGCCTGGTCCCGGCACTCGGTGGGCCACGCGTGGAACAAAGCCGTCCGCCCACTCGGCGAACTGGGCTTCGAACTCCAGGTGGGTGCCTGTGGGCGCGGCTGAGCCGCCCGGATGCGGGCGAGACGCCCGCGGTCCCTGGTCTGCCTCGACCCACTCGAGACCGGGCAAGTGCTCGGGGCACAGTTCCGAGCGCTGGCTCTCCAGCCATTCGAGCGCCACCTCGGCATCGCGGCTGGCGCCGGTCCGTTTCTGGAACCCGGCGAGCGTCCGCCGGTCCCGCTTCGTGACCACGCCTCGGAGCAGCCCCTTCCAGGCGCTCAAGGTGCTCCGCAGCCGCCGGATCGAGACCCTGAAGTCGTGGAGGCCCTCGGCGTCCTCTGGGTCGACGCAGCGCGGCGCGGCCTCGCGCGCCTGGGACACGAGCTCCTTCACGATCAGACGCACAGCCTCTTCCCCGTCCCGGCGCAATAAATCACCGGCAAGCGGCATGTCGTCAGTACGTCGTGCGCTCAGTTATCAGCGCCGAACTCTCTTTCCAGGAGCATTCTTTCAATAAAGAACAGAAAGACCGGATCGACTTCCCCGGCATCAATCTGGCTGAGCGCTCGTTCGCCAACCTCAGTCAACTCGTCGTACTCCTCAAGAGCCTCCAGCAGGCCCATATAGGTCAAGGCCGTGTCGGGGCTCACTTCCATTTCAAACGCCCATCGGGAAAACTCCACCGCCCGCCGGAGCCACTTCTTGTCAGGGCACGGAGCCAAACTGCGTGCGGCGCGCAGGTAATCCGCAGCGGCCACGGCGTCGCCCTTCGCCTCGATTTCCTGTTGGGACCGCTCATCAACGGCCGCCCAATCCTGCTGAGTCCGTTGGTACGACCGGTCGCCCAGCTTGACCAGATACTCCTTGAACAGATAGTCGTTCTGTAGGACCTCGACCTGAACCTTGTAGGCAGGCTTCAAACTACCGTCGATTTCCTCAATGAACCGCGCATAGGACGAATCACCATTGCCTGCGGCCTCTCCCACGGATCTCTTGATGGACTCAAGCAGCACGAACGCAACCTGGGACTCCGGCGCTACAGAGGCAAACGCCTCGTAGTTACCGGCCACGAACTCGACCAGGGGGTCCTCCCATCCGGCGTCCTGAAGAAAGTGCGCCAGCAGGGAAAAGTCGTCACGGTTTACAAGATCGCGCAACTTCCCGGCGGCAAGGTATTCGTCGAACACCTGCCGCATCTCATGCCGGTAAAGCCAGCCTTCCCTGGTCCGGGCAGACGTCAGAGGACGAGGAATCGACTCTGCCAGATAGGTTTGGACAAAGGTTCGATCCCGTTCGCCGGCCTCGTACCGAGCCTTGAGTACGTCGAAGGTGCCGGCCGTACCACCGAGCGCCGCTTCGCCGAACTTCACGAACGCCTTGGGCTCGAAATACCCGGTACCCCGATGGACGTGTTCACCGTCAGGCCCGACAAAGAGGTAGGTGGGTAACACGGACACTTCGTTCCGGCCCGTCAACTCGGGGCCGTCGAACTCCTCGGCCTCCTGATTCCGTTTGATGCAAACGAAGTGCCGGTTGTAATAGTCGCCGACCACGGGGTCCGTAAACACGTTCAAGTCCATCAACCTGCAGGGGCCGCACCAGTCGGTATAGACATCGACGAAAACGAGCTTTTCTTCGGCAGCCGCCTTTTGCAGAGCTTGCGAATAGCTTCCAGGGAAGAACTCGATGCCGGAACCCTGAAGTCCCTTTTCAGGTGCGGCGCACGCGGCGATCGCCAGAATCACCACTGAAGCGGCAAACGAAGTCTTCATTGCCGTGCCCAGCCATGAAGAAGCCGAGACTGCCGATCCCCGGCTCTTTTGTTGCTGGGATTCCAAAGTTGGCTCAGCCTATCCCAGGGGCCTGCCGTCAGTAGAGGAGCGGTAGGATGGGCATTGAGCCCGGCGCACGCGCCAGCGCCCGGCCGTCCGCCAATGAAGACCATCATCGAGCCCTTCCGGATCAAGGCTGTCGAGCCGATCCGGCTACCCAGCACGGAGCGCCGCGAGGAGTTGCTCCGCGCGGCCGGCTTCAACCTGTTCAAGATCGAGGCGGCGCACGTGCTGATCGATCTGCTCACCGACAGCGGCACGGGCGCCATGAGTGCGCAGCAGTGGGCCGCCATCATGCGCGCGGACGAGAGCTACGCCGGTTCCACCAGCTTCCACCGCCTTCACGATGCCGTCCGGGACATCATGGGCTTCGAGCAGATGCTGCCCACCCACCAGGGGCGAGCCAGCGAACGAATCCTCTTCGAGCTGGTCGGCGGGGCGGGGAAGATCGTGCCGAACAACGCTCACTTCGACACGACGCGGGCGAACGTCGAGCACAGTGGCGCCCGCGCAGTCGACCTGGCCATTCCCGAAGCGGCGGATCCAACGAACCGCCACCCCTTCAAGGGCAATCTCGACCTGGCCCGGCTCGAGTCGCTGCTCGCCGCCGAGGGCGCGCGAATTCCGCTGGTCATGTGCACGGTGACCAGCAACACGAGCGGGGGCCAGCCCGTGAGCCTGGAGAACCTCCACGCGACGCGGCAATTGTGTCGCCGGTACGACCTGCCGCTGTTCCTCGATGCCTGCCGCTTTGCCGAGAACGCCTGGTTCATCAAGCAGCGGGAGGAGGGGCAACAGGGGCGATCAGTCCCGGAGATCGTGCGCGAGATGTTCGACCTCGCCGATGGCGCCACGATCAGCGCCAAGAAGGACGGCATCGTCAACACCGGGGGTCTGCTGCTCCTGCGCGATACCGAACTGTTCCGCCGCGCCAGCGACCTGGTCATCCTGACCGAGGGCTACGTCACCTACGGGGGGCTTGCGGGCAGGGACCTGGAGGCGATGGCCCTCGGTTTCCGTGAGGTGCTCGACGAGGACTACCTCCACTACCGGATCCGCAGCACGGCGTACGTCGGCGAGCGGTTGCTGGCTGCCGGCATTCAGATCGTGGAGCCGCCGGGCGGGCACGCCATCTACATCGACGCCTGCCGGTTCTGCCCGCACCTGACTCGCGAGCAGCTCCCGGGCCAGGCCCTGGTCGTCGCCCTCTACCGGCATGCCGGCATCCGCGCCTGCGAGGTGGGCACCGTCATGTTCGGCGCGCGCAAGGCGCCGCCGCTCGACCTCGTGCGCCTGGCGGTGCCGAGGCGTGTCTACACGCAGTCCCACATGGACTACGTCGTGGAGGCGTTGATCGAGTTGTTCGCCCAGCGCGACCGGATTCGCGGGCTGCGGATCGTCGAGGCGCCTGACAGCTTGCCGCACTTCAGCGCTCGGTTCGAGGAGGCGTAGCCGTCGGCCAGAGCCGGCGCTTTGCGCCGGATGCGGGCGAGACGCCCGCGTGCCATCCGCGCGCCCGATGACGGGCGCGCGGATGGTTCACGGGTGGCGCGGGTCGCGCCACCCGGGTTCCCAGGTGCGACTAGCCGGTCGTCCGCGGCAGGAGGCGGAACAGTCCGTAACCCGCCAGCAGGGCGGCGGCACCGAATGCGGCCGCTTCGAGCCCGCGACCGTACAGAGCCATTCCGGTGCCGAACAGGGCGGAGTACACCGCGACGCAACCGAACATCCAGGCGAGCAGTGCCGCCGTGGCGCTGCCGGGCTCATCCGCCCGCGTCTCCACGACCCGGCGCCAGCCGCGCGCGAACGGGCGGACGCGGTCGTAGAACGCCTGGAGCACGGCCGTCTCGGTGGGCCGCGTGGCCATCGTCACACCAAACCAGACCACGGTCGTGAGGCCGACGCCAAAGAGGAGCTGCGTCGCGGCCGAAGGCAGCGCCAACCCGACCTCTTCGTGGCCGAACTGGAACCACACGGCAACTCCGAAGGAAACGACCATCGCCGAGATCTCGGACCAGGCGTTGATCCGCCACCAGAACCAGCGCAGCAGGAAGATCAGGCCCGTGCCGGCGCCGATCTGAAGCAGGATCTGGAACGCCTGCATGGCGTTCTCGAGCCACAACGCGACCACCGCTGCCAGCGCCACCAGGCCGATCGTCGACAGCCGCGCAACCCGGACGTAGTGCGCCTCGGTCCTTCCCGGTCGAACGAACCGCCGGTAGACGTCGTCGACGATGTAGGAGGCGCCCCAGTTGAGATGCGTGGAGATCGTCGACATGAGCGCCGCCGCGAGCGAGGCGACCACCAGGCCGAGCAGCCCGTGCGGCAGGAACACGAGCATCGCCGGATAGGCGAGGTCGTGCCGGATGATCGACGGATCGAGGTGCGGGAAGGCGGCGGCGATCGAGTCCAAAGTCGGATAGACGACGAGCGACGCCAGCGCGACCAGGATCCACGGCCAGGGCCGGAGCGCGTAGTGGGCGATGTTGAACCAGAGGGTGGCGGCCATCGAGTCGCGCTCGGTACGGGCGGCGAGCATGCGCTGGGCCGCGTAGCCGCCGCCCCCCGGCTCGGCGCCCGGATACCAGGTGGACCACCACTGGACGGCGACGGGAATCAGGAAGACGGTCGCCGCCGTCTCCCAGTCCCCGAAGTCGGGCAGCAGGGCGAGACGCGACGCGATGTCCGGGTTCGAGACCAGTCCCGAGAGCCCGCCGACGGCGGGGTGCGCCAGCGCGTACCACGCCGCGGCGACGGAGCCCACCATGGCGATCACGAAGAGCATGAGGTCCGTGACCACGACCCCCCAGAGGCCGGAGGTGGCCGAGTACGCGGCCGTCACGGCCGCGGCGACCAGCACCGTCGTGTACTTGTCGGTCCCGAGCAGAACGCCGCCGATCTTGATCCCGGCGAGCAGGACCGCCGCCATGATCATCACATTGAAGAACACGCCCAGGTACACCGCCCGGAAGCCGCGGAGGAAGACCGCGGCGCGCCCGGAGTAGCGCAGCTCGTAGAAGCCGATGTCGGTGAACACGCCCGAGCGCCGCCAGAGCTTCGCGTAGAAGAAGGTCGTGCACATCCCGGTGATCAGGAACGCCCACCACATCCAGTTGCCGGATACGCCGCCGTTCCGCACCAGGTCCGTGACCAGGTTCGGCGTGTCGGTCGAGAACGTCGTGGCGACCATCGACGTGCCGAGCAGCCACCAGGGCAGGTTCCGCCCGGCAAGGAAGAACTGGCCAGTGCCCGAGCCGGCGCGGCGGGCGAAGACGAGGCCGACCGTGAGGGCGAGGGCGCCGTAGACGGCGAGGACGGTCCAGTCGAGGTTGTTCAGCCTCAAGTGAGTCTCCGGGACGACCGCCCTGCGAACCACTCGCTCAAGTCGGCCGGGTAGTCGCCGGCTGCCACGGCATCGCTCAACGTCGCCGCGACCGGGGGCAGGTCGCCTGGATAGGTCAGTCCGGCGGTGCTCTGCGACATCGGCAGCAGCCGGACACGGGCCCCTCCTTGCCCGACCAGGTCCCCGACCGTCTCGCTGAGCAGGAACTCGCTGGTCAGCGGGTCCGCCGGCGGATCGGCCAGGCCAGCATGGAAGGCCGCGAACGCGGCTTCAAGGTGCTCGAAGATGAAAGGCTGAAAGGCCCACAGGTTCATGGAGCACGGGGCTTCGGGCGCCAGCTTCCGGACCTCTCCTGAACCGTCGCGGCCGACTAGACCCGAGTCGGTCCGTCGTACGTCGTAGACCTCGTGCAAACGTTCCAGAAAGCCAGATGCGGGCGGGACGCCCGCGTTCCCAGGGCCGGATGCGGGCGGGACGCCCGCGTTCCCAGGGCCAGATGCGGGCGGGACGCCCGCGTTCCCAGGGGCGGATTCGGGCGGGACGCCCGCGTGCCTCCACGGGCCCGATGACGGGCGCGTGGAAGGTTCACAGGTGGCGCGGGACGCGCCACCTGGGTTCCCAGGGGCAGAGGCGCCGGCGGCCACGATGCCCCGGTTGACGCCACTAGCGCTGGAGACGCCGGTGCGATGGAGCTCGTACGCCGCGAGGAAGTGCACGTCGTCGCCGCCGGCCAGCGCGTCGGCGACCCGCCGGCCGAACGACTCGATCGCGCGCGGACCGTAGAAGTCGTCCGCGTTGACGACCAGGAACGGTTCCTCGATCTTCTTCCGCAGGGCGAAGACGGCATGACCCGTGCCCCATGGTTTGGCTCTCTGCGCCGGCGGCACTGCCCCGGCCGGCAGATCGTCGAGGGACTGGGCCACGAAATCGACGGGGACGGCCCTGCCCGCATGCTCGGCGGCTCGGCTCATGATCTGTTCCGTCCGGTCCGCCGAGGTCACGAACACGACGCGCCCGCATCCGGCGCGGATGGCGTCGCAGATCGCGTACTCGAACAGCACCTCGCCGCTCGGCCCGACCGGTTCCAGCGTCTTCGGGTGCCCGAATCTCGCCGAACGGCCGGCGGCGAGGATCGCCAGCGTCAGGCGGAAGTCGGTTGCAGACATTCAGCCGTGCAGGTTACAGACCGGCGCTTCGCGCCGGATGCGGGCGAGACGCCCGCGTTCCCAGGCCGGAAGCCGGATGCGGGCGAGACGCCCGCGTTCCCAGGCCGGAAGCCGGATGCGGGCGAGACGCCCGCGTTCCCAGGCCGGAGCCCGGATGCGGGCGGGACGCCCGCGTTCCCAGGGTCTTCAAGCGGCCCGATGCCTCTCGACGACCGCCATGTCGAGCTCGACGCCCAGACCCGGCCCCGTCGGCGGTTCGATGAACCCGTTCTCGAACTTGATCGGTTCCACGAAGATGTCGCTGTGCAGGTCGTTCGTGTTGAACTCCTGGATCAGGAAGTTCGGCGAGCAGGTATCGAGCTGCACCGCCGCCGACGCCGCGACCGGGCCGCAGTACATGTGCGGCGCGATCATCGCGTAGCGCGTCTCGGCCATGCCGGCGATCTTCTTCGCCACCAGGAGGCCGCCGCACTGGCCGACGTCGAGCTGGATGATCTGGGCCGCCTGTTTCTCCAGCACCTCCGCGAACTCGAACATGTTCACCAGCCGCTCGCCGGTCGCGATCGGGATGCTGGTGTGGGCGGCCACGCGAGCCATCTCGTCGACGTTCTCGGGCGGCACCGGCTCCTCGAAGAAGAACGGGTCGAACTCCTCGAGGATGTCCGCGACCCGAATCGCCACCGCGGTCGAGAACTGGCCGTGGGTGCCGATGCCGATCTCCAGTTCGTCGCCGACCGCGTCCCGCATGGCGCGGAAGATCGTCGCCACGTGGCGGATCGTCTTCAGCGAGTAGTCCCGCGGCGGACCGGTGATCGGCGAGAACGGATCGAGCTTGCAGCAGGTGATGCCGCGGTCCACCAGTTCCTGCGCCCGTTCGCCGGCGAGGGACGGGTTCTCCCAGATTCCGGAGCTGTTCAGGTACGCGTAGGCGCGGAGCTTGTCGTGGTACCTGCCCCCGAGCAGGTTGTAGACGGGCTGGTTCGTCGCCTTGCCAACCAGGTCCCAGCAGGCCATCTCGATCGCCGAGAACGCCGGCACGCCGTACAGCCCGGGATGGCTGTAGTCGTGGAGAGTCGTCTTCATCCGCTGCCAGATCTTCTCCACGTCGAAGGGGCTCTGGCCCACCACGAACCGGTCGAACAGGTCGTTCAGCAGCTCGATCTGCGGCTTGAGGTTGGTCGCGCCACCGGAGACCCGCTCGCCGAGGCCCACCAGACCTTCGTCCGTCTTGAGCTGGATGAACAGCCACTTCCGGTGCCCGATCGGCGGGTCGATGTTGTCGATCAGGATCGTCTCTAGCTCGGTGATCTTCATCTTCGACCCCTCGGAATGTTGAGCCAACGCGGCCGCCGCCTGGCGAGCCGCGGTCAAGCCGGTGGTCATGCCGGCCGCCGCGATCCCGGCAGTGGAGATGAAGCCGCGTCTCGTGATCATGACAGCCAGCCTGACTCTATGCCGGGTGGGCAGCCTCGCCCCGTTCGCGGCTCGGCGAAGATCGGCGGCTCTACACAACCGGACCGCCATCGCTGCGTTTGATGCCGGCCACTGGGTGCGCAGCCGCAGCGCCGATGGGCCCCACTGCCACCCGATCATCGGTCGACTCCAGTAGATTGGCTGCCCTCTCCATCGCCTTGAATATTCTTGTGTTACCAATCCTATGGTGATAGGTTCATTGTCCTCGACGTAGGCCCCTAACGGCCGGTTTCGCGGCCTACGACACACGTCAACCGGACCGTCAGGTCCCAGCACCGAGCAACACAAATGATTGACAAACAAACCGGCATGAGCGCAAAGGAGCGTATGGGCGAAGAGATCGCCACGCTCGCTGCGCGCATCGACGCGGCCACCTACGAGTTGCTCGTCCTGATCCGCAAGTTCGATGAACGGGAGGGTTGGAACAACGGCTTCCTGAGCTGCGCTCACTGGCTCACCTGGCGCACCAGCCTCGCGCCAAGTGCGGCGCGCGAACGGGTTCGGGTCGCCCGGGCCCTGGGCGATCTCCCCTTGATGAGCGAAGCGATGAAACGCGGCCAACTCTCCTACTCGAAGGTGAGGGCGTTGACCCGCATCGCAACGCCTGAGACCGACGAATCGCTGGTCGATCTCGGAAAGACGGGAACCGCGGCGCACATCGAAGGTGCCGTCAGGTCGTGGCGAAGAATCGACCGCACGGTCGAGGCGAACGAGGACGAACTGCGCGACGCGTCGAGTCACGTCACGACCCACATCGACGAGAACGGCATGTTCGTGATTCGCGGACGGCTGGCCCCGGAGGCGGGCGAGCTATTGATGAAGGCACTCGACGCCGCGGGCGAGACGCTCTACGACAAGAACGACGAGGACCGGCCACCCGTTGGCAAGCAGCGCGCGAACGCCCTTGCGCTGGTAGCCGCGAGCGCACTCAAGGGTGGTCTCGATCCAGGGTCCACGGGCGACCGCTACCAGGTTGTGGTCCATGTCAACGAGGAGGATCTGAGAACCCCGACGAATGAACCGACCGGCGGCGGCGGCGACCGTGTTTCCGCGGAAACATCGCAGGCTGGCGAAACGCCCCTGGGCCCGCGAGCATCAACCGGCGCCTGGCTCGGCACCTCCCACGTTCCTGTTTCCGCGGAAACAACACGTCGCATCGCCTGCGACGCCGGCAAGGTCCGGATGACCCACCGCAACGGCCACATCCTGAGCGTCGGCCGCAAGACGCGCACGATTCCGCCGCCGATCCGCCGCGCACTGGAGTTCCGCGATCAGGGGTGCCGCTTCCCGGGCTGCACATCGAAGCACTGCGACGCCCACCACATCGAACACTGGGCCGACGGCGGCGAAACGAAGCTCTCGAACCTCGTGCTTCTCTGCCGGCGGCACCACCGCCTGCTCCACGAGGGCGGTTTCCATGTCCGAATGAACAAGGAAGGCGCCGTGCAGTTCGTTCATCCCCGCGGACGGCCGCTGCAGCAGAGTCCGGCGCCGCCGCCGGTCGGCCTCCACGCCGCCCGAGACTTGGTCGAGCACCTGGAGGACTCGGGCATTCTGGTCACGGGCAAGGAATCGATGCCGGCCTGGGACGGCCGGCCGATGGACCTGCCCTACGTCATGGAGTGCCTCTGGCGACCGCCGCCTCACCTGGAGGCGGCGGTGGACCGGGAACGGGAGTCATCGCGGGCCGCATAACGGCGGATCTGGAGCGGCAGAACTCGCGCCGCCTGCTAGGCCACCCTGGAGTAGCGGTCTGGATCGAGCAGCCTACCGAGGGAGGCCTCGTCCAACCCGAGCTGCTTGGCCAGGGACGCCTCGGTAAGGCCTTGTTCCCGCATCGCCGAATAGAGCGCCAGTTTTGCGGCGGGAACGGGTGGAACGGCCACGACTTCCTGACCCTCCACGACGGAGCTTGGGGTCGGAAGGTCCTCCCCGTTGTGGACGTGAGTAGCGAGTATGGCTACCAGGGCGTCCGCTGCCATTTCCAGGGCTTCAGCCCGGTCGTCGCCGCACGTCAGCGCGCCCGGAACGTCGGGAAAGACGACGAAAAAGCCGCCGTCTTCCTCCGGGTTGAGAACACATGGATAGGCATAGCGCATCGGTCAGAAACGTCGCTCGCAGACCATGCAAGGCTATCAACGGTGATGGGCGGTCCGCCCAGCGCGTCGCCCCGATGCCAGCACTCGGCGCTAGGAGCCTGCGCGGCAGAACGATCTGACCTGGGAACGCGGGCGTCCCGCCCGCATCCGGCGCGAAGCGCCGGCTTCCGGGAGTTCTGCCGCGCTAGCATGCGGTCTACGCCCCAGACGCGCTCCCCATCCGACTGAAAGGCCGCTCCGATGAGTTCCGTCATCACCGTCCGGGACCTCGACCCGGAAGACAAGGCCTGGCTGAGGCGCGAAGCAAGCCGCGCCGGCCTCTCGATGGAAGAGTACGTTTGCCGCTTGATCCGGGAGAAGCGCGAGAACCTGGAACGGCGCCTAAGACCCTCGGAGGTGTTCGAGAGGCAGTTCGGTCCGAAGCACGGGATCGAGTTGTCGCCTCCCAAGCGCTACCGGCACGAGCCCGTCACGGTCGGCGACAGATCGCCATCGTAGGCCGGATGCCGGCAGGGACGTCGGCGCACCCGGTGGCGCAGCCGACCTAGACTAGGGGGACCTTCGAGGGGAAAAGGGGCTGTAGCGACCCACTTCAACCCCAGGGAGCCGGAGCCGCCGGTCCGAGAACCGCCAGGACGCCGCCAGCGCCTCGATACGGGGCGCCCACAGCGCCATTTCAGCCGTCGATCTCGGCCTCAGTAGCCCGTCGCCGACTGGTGACGACGGTCCGGGAGTTGGTGCCCCAGTGAATGATGTAGGTGCCGACGGGGAGGTTCGGAATCGTCTCACCGACAGAAAAGGTCGCCGTGCCATCGAACCACATCCGGAGTGAGCCGAGATCCCATCCGCCGGGCCCGATAACTTGTACCCTCGTCGCGGACGGCTCGCCAGACAGGACGAGCGAGGCACTCGATTCATAGGGATCGAACTCCACGCCCCGGTCGAGCGCCTGTCGCAGGTCGCGCCAGCCGTCGAGAATCCACCGGCCGTCCGCTTGGCACGCGATGCGCACCTTATCGGCGAGTGGCGGTGCCGGTATCGCTGTAGCCCGGCCCGACTGAATGCGGACGATCTGCCGCCGCCCCTGCTGCCCCTCCATCTCAACAAAGCAGAAGCCGCTTCTTCCGCCTGAGAGCGTAACTACGAGTTCCTCGGACGGCGGATCGTTCTCCAAAACGAGTTCGACCATCTCGCGGTTGCCCCGTTGGTCCAGGTCGGCCGTGACCGGGCCAGACCGGAGGTGCCCCCGGCGCGCCCGCAACTCGTGCAGTCCCGGCTTCAGACCGAGAACCCGAAAGCGCCCGTTGGGATCGGAGGATACGGTCCGTCGACTCGGAAACACCGTCACGGCGGCGAGATGGACGGGTTGTCGGTCGGGATCAAGCACCAGCCCCTCAATCGAGACGCCGTCGTACCTCAAGTCCAGGAGCATCTCAGCCCGGCCACCGTCCACGACCACCGCCTTCGCATCCTGGAAACCGCCCGAAAGCGGCGCCCAAATGACCTCCCAGTTGCCGGGAAGCACTCGCTCCAGACGATAGCGGCCTTCGCCGTCCAATGTGGCATTGACCTCCAGAGTCTGGCCAGACACGACGACCTCAGTCCTGGGGAGGGGCCCGGCATCGTCCCTGATGATTCCTTCGGGGAACCGGTCGTCCGGTGCTCGACGCTGCCACACCAACATCCCGTCACCCGGCCGATCGCCGATCGTGACCCGGCCCGTTACGCGGACAGCGCTCCGGTCACAAGACACGTCATCGTCGCCCGTGGAGTCCTCGACGGACCTCTCACAGACCGCTTCACCTTCCTCGTACACCATGACGTCAAAGGGTTGCTCGGGCACTGACTCGAACACGACCCTGCCGGCTGACAGCGTCCCCGTCATCCGATCTTGCGCGAAGCCCATTCGCTCAGGATCGACCACAACGAACCCGCTCTCGACATCCGAACGGACCACGACGCGGCGCCCACGCGACAGTTCGATCACGCCGGCATCGATCCAACCGGTCGCGGCCGCTTCCACTTGGAACTTCTGCGGAGCGAAACCGTCGGCCTGGATCCGGAGCGTCGACGCGCCCAACTCCAAACCGAACAACTCAAAGTAGCCTTCCGCGTTCGCGGTCACTGTGGCCACATTGCCCTGCGCCCAGTCCATCAGCGGACCGGCGACCGAAGGGCGCAAGTAAGATACGGACGCGCCGGAAACCGGCGCGTAGTCCTGCTGGCCCACAACGTAGCCGGAAACCCAGGTCGAGGCCGGTGCGGTAACGACTCCCAAGTCGCGCACGTCGCCGGCCGCTCCCCGGATGTCGAGGCGCAGCAACCCCGCGTTTCCGGCGCTCAACTCCAAGCTGTAGCCGCCGGCCGGCAGGTCGAGGGAGAAGGTACCGTCCGCGGCCACCGGGCCGGCCAAGCCCCGCCTCGTATCCTGGTTGAAGGCATTGACCCGCCCGTCCGCCGCGGGCGTGTGTCCGTCCGCCGCGACATACACGCCCCGCACCCAGAACGACGGCGAGAGCCCGATGACGAACGGTTCCTGCGCCGTGGTGCCGGCTCGCTTCGGCAACTCGAGCTTTGAATACAGGAACCCCCTGACGGAAACCAGGATGCCGCGCCCATAGGCCGGCGACAACCGAGCGACTCCAGCTTCGTCCGCGGTTGTCCATAGGCCCTCCGCGTCCAGGACTCTCGCGCCTGGGACGGGAGCACCAGTCTCTGCATTGACGACCTGGACCCACACGGCCTCAGAGGAGGCCAAGACGATTCGCCCTATGTCTACGGACCGCTCGAGTTCCAGCGTTCGGTAGAACGTGAGGTCGCCTGCATCCGCCTTCAGGGCGGTGGATCCGGCAAACAAGCCGGTGACCTCGAACCGTCCGTCCGAGCCCGCTCGGGCTTGATGCTTCTGCATCAGGCCGAAGCCATTCGGAATCCAGGACAAGCCCGTGAGCCCGGCCCCCACGACCGGATCCCCCGCCTCGTTCACGGCGAGCCCGCTCACTGTGAGACCGGGGCCCAGTTCGATGGCCGGCGGCACGTCTGAAAGCCGCGGAAAGGCCGCCCCCGACCGCGCAAGATCCGTCACGATCACTGCGGACCGGTCCCCGTCCGGGAGAACCAGGGCGACGCTCCCCTCGCTGTCCGCAACTTCGAAGCCGAGTACTTCCGCCGGCAGTCTGCGTTGCGACGGCCTGACCAGACTGAATCGGGAACCCTGCAGGGGGGCACCCTCCGAGGTGATCCGAAACGACAGGTCGCCCGCGGGCTGCAGTTCCAGTTCTACCGCCTCTGCCTCGGCGGCGACATCGTGCCACGACGACACCTGGTCTCCGAGACGTGCCTGAACGCGCCACGGCCCGGCGCTGCGCGGCACGGACAGAGCTGTGGAAGCCGCGACGGTCTTAGGCAACAGCCCGCGCGGAACCTCTCTCCACATCGCAGAGGGCGCCGCTGTGATCTCAAGAGCCAAGGGTTGACCGGATCGTTCCTCGCTGCGCGAGGCGGGGCCAGACACTCGCACATCCAGCCGATTCGCCGCATCGCACTGGTCGCTGCCCAGCAGCGGAGCCCGACCGGTTTCGAGTCGCCGCGGCGCGCAGGCGTCGTTCCAGGCCCAGCAGTGAGTGAGTTCCCTGCCTTCGGCAAGATTCTGCAGGTCACTCCAAGTCCGCGCCGTCGACGCAAGCGACAGTACGCGGCTATCGCTGTCGACACAAACGAACCGCATCAGTCTATCGCTCTCGGAGGCAACCTGACCCGCCACGGGAGTTGCTGGAAGGCACGCCGTGAAGAGCAGGAAGCCGGCCACCCCACGCCAGGCTCTCATTCTCCACTGCTCCGAGCCGGCGGTAGGAGTTTCGCCTCAAGAATTCGCGAGCGCGGCACTCGGCTCACCGAGCCCAGCGTGTCCCCTCGAAGCAGGATCACCGCTCGCTCTCCGCGCACGTCGGCCCTGAGACGTGCGTCTGCGAACTCGGCCTCGACCGCGCAAGGGAGATGCGTGACGCGGCGAAAATCGTCCACATGGGCGTGAACCAGATCCCAGCAGACCCTGCTTCGCGGCCGCGCCGGCGGTTCGGGGAAGCCGCCCTCACGCGAGACAAGCACTTCGCCCGATGGCTTTGTGTTGATGGAAAAGCTCGTCGGTTCCGGCGAGCCGGACGGGAACGGAATCGCTGTCGGAACATGCCGAACGAAGAAAAAGACGTTGCCAGCATCGTCGGCCACAACCTCGTCGATAACACGGCGCCGACTCAGCCAGGCCCTGAGGTACGGAAGCTCCACCAGCAGGAACTTCTGCTCGGGCTCCGCCAACTCACAGTTGCGACCTGCCGACAACAACCGGAGGTCGAGGCTGTCCTCGAGTCGGCCATCGTTGCCGAAGACCAACACTCCCAATTCGAACCCCGGAACCACCAGAACCCTCTCGTTCGTTACGAAACGGATCAGCGCCAACCCCGCGGCCATGCACCAGCCCATGTCCTGCGTACTCTCACTCGGCACGAGCCCGTGCGGCTCGCCACCGTCGGGGATCAACCAGGCGATGTGGCGCTCCCAGTGGCTATCCCGGCTGCGGTCGGTGTTGCGGCTAAGGCCAATCGCGGCTGTCATCGGGCCATGGCGGTCGAGGTCACCGACGAGTTCGATGGCCTTGGGGGAGCTTGTCCCGTTTTGATCCGCACTGAAGATTCCGTAGGCGAAACTCGAGAAGGAAAGAACTCCCGATGCGGCGCCCCCCAAACGGCTGTAGTCCTGAAGTCGGCCCATACCAACCAGACCTGACCCCGCGAGCGTAGCCACCAGATCTGCTCGCTCTTCGCCTACATGCCAGGAGTAGATTCCGTTGCCGCCGACCCCAACCAGCAGGCTGCCATCTTCCTGCCAGCGCACATCGCTCGCCGTCTCGACCTCTTCCGGCAGATCCAAGGCGGTAACCCGCTCCAGCCGAGGCCCCTGGGCTGGAGCCGCCGACGCCAAAGCCGACGCAAGCAGCGTCCCAATCAATCTCCGGCGCAACACGCCGCTTAGGAGATCACAGTGCCGGGGTTGTCCCAAGTGCCTCCGGAACAACCGAGGTTCTCAACGGGCGGGCGGGCAACGCACTTCTTGGCGGCCGCCGATCCAAGCGCCGGAAGAGATCAGGGTTGGCGCAAGAAGGACCTTTACGGGCTCCATCGCGATGCAACGCTAGTTGCGGCCGCGCCAACTCAGGCTGCTCCCAAGGAGAGCTGGGCGCTACCAAATGGTTGGAACCCAAATGCGAGTAGTCGATGGTCATACTGCAATCGGCTCTGATCACTACGTCTTCTCTACATCCATTGCCGGTGCCCGCGCACGTGCCGTACATGATCGCCGCGGTAGGGTAGTCGGTTTAGTTGTCGTACGGAATACACACCTGCTGCGCCAGCGTCGAAGCCGGCAACAGTACCGAAGCGAGCAGAGCGAGCAACGCTCCAAGGCACCAAGAGTTCTTCTTCATGAGGAGTTCCTCCCTGGTTGCGGGGACCCCCTGGTTGCGGTGGAACCCCCTAGTTGGCGCAGACTCTAACCAAGAGGTGCGTAAAAATCAACACCTTGTCTTGGCCTTGAGAGCTCCTCTAGCGCGCCTTACCCGCCGAGCCTGGCGCCGGCGCACCCGGTGGCGGAGCGGATCAGGGTCGTCTCAGGTCTCGACCTTGCTCATCAGCCGGGCATCGGTCACCGGGTAGTGGCAAAGCGTCTCGTCGCAGGCTTGGTAGTCGACCAGGACCGTCGCCACGTCGCCCGCACCCTCGAGCGGCACCTCGACGCGGAAGTCGCCGTGGATCCGGCCCTCGCCGTCGGCTTCGGGCAGCACGGGGTCGGCGGCGACCTGGTAGGCGAAGCCGGATGGGGCACGGACGCCGAACTTGAACTCCGCGTCGGAACCGGGAGCGTAGATCCAGAACCCGGGTTCGAGCTTGAAGTCGAGGACGGCCAAGGTCGTCTCGCCGTCGGTCGTCGTCGACATGGTCACCTCGACCGCGGGACTCACGGTGACGGAGAGATCGTCCAGTTCGTCGCCGTTCACTGCGAACCGGGAGGAACTGAGCAAGTCCGACCCTCCAGGGCCCTGGGCGGCCCGGAACCGGTAGCCGGCCCAGTCGGAGGCGAAGAGCGAGCCATCGTTCTCGTCGAGCCAGCTCTGCCAGTCGTCGGCGGAGCCATGGCCCGCCCCGCCGTACCGGGCCAGCAGCCGGTGCGCCCGCTCGGGCGCCAACCCTTCGCGCAGATCCGCGACCGCGCGTTCCAGCAGGGACGGGTCGTTGTTCGCGATCCCGAGCGCCCTGGCGTCTTCGTCGATCCGGTACTTCCCATCCAGTCGGAAATAGGCCTTGCCGGCGTACTCGCTGCCCACGCGCGCGCCGTCCCAGTAGAGATAGGGCTCGTTGGCCTCGTACCAGGCCCGCCGCTCTTCCCTGGTGCCACGCGCTTCCGGCGGGACCGTTTCGCCGAAGGTGCGCTCAATGACCCGATCCTGGGCCTCCTTCACCTTCTCCGGCGTGTCGTAGTACTCCTTCATCTCCTCGGTCGCGTAGATGTCGAGGAGGGCGAGGGAGGTGGCGAGCCCCTCGCGCGGACGCGCTTCACGAGTCGCCAGGACCGGATGGTCCTTGAAGCCGTGGATGTAATGCACCGCGTTGATCAGCAGCCGCTGTCCCGTCTCGGTCATCTCGTCCGGGGTGCCGTAGAACCCCCACTGCAGCAGCCGCCCCTGACGGCCGATGGCGAAGTAGTCCGGACCCTTCAGGTGCATTCCGCCGGCGATCCACTCGGTGTCGGGCGAATCGAGGAACCCGTCGCCGGTCGTCACCACGCCCGGCTCGCCATTGTCCGGCCGCCCGCCGACGGGGAGGTTCAGGGTGTCCCATTCCTTCTTGAGGACCTTGACCGTGGTCATCGTGTCCGGGACGTCGTCTGTCAGTTCGTAGTACTTGTACTTGGGTGGGGTCGGCACCTCCTCGAGCTCCAGCTCGATCGGCAGAGGTCCCTGGAAGATCGGATGGCCAGAGGTCGGATCGGACGTGGACTGTGGCACGACAGCCCTGGAGAACAAACACAGTCACCCGTATCGCCAGCCCAGCAGCAGGTTCAGGTCGTCCGAGATGCGAGCGCCCTGGCCGCCGATCAGGACGGTGGGCATGGAAAGGGTCTCCAGCGTGACGCCCTCGGCCCCCGGGATCGTCTTGATCCGCTCTTCCGACCGATCCATCGTCTGGCCGTCGACGATCAGGACGTCGGCTTCGCTGAGATCGGCCGTCGCCAAGCCGTTGCGGGCGATGCTCCGCACGTCGAAGTGCTCCGCGAGCAGCGCGTGGTAGGCGTCCGCGTGGGGGGTGCCGGCGTCGCCGGCGTAGACGACGCGGAGTTGCGGTGTCGGTTCGGCGCTGCACGCCAGCGTGAGCAGCGACGCCGCTGTCGCCAGGAAGCCAAGCCACTTTCTTCGTTTCATGGGTACATCCTCATCGCATTTCTTGAACGAACAATAGTCTAGACGCTATGGCGTTCCGGATCGGCGCTACGCGCCGGATGCGGGCAGGATGCCCGCGTTCCCAGGACCAGATGCGGACCGCGCCACGCGGGTTCCCAGGGGCTCCACCGGCCTAGCAGCAACCGGGCCGTCGCTGATCGGAAGCCGTCGGCGTGTCCAGCGAGTACACGTTGAACTGCCGCAGCGGCGGCGAGTAGATGTGGAGCGTGATCAGGTCCTCGCCGGACGGCTGGGTGTTCGCGACCTGGTGGCAGTCGTCCTCCTCCGAGGCGCAGACGCGGCCGGCCCCATGCTCACGGCGACCGCGGGGGCAGATGAGGCCGGATGCCGTCGGCTCGAACTCGGTCTCGGTCGCCACGCCTTCGACGACCCGAAAGGCGCAGCTCGAACCCCGGTGGTCATGGATCGGGGTCCGTTGCCCGCTGGACCAGCACAGGCAGACCAGCTCGTACCAGTCCGACTCGGCGATCCGGTTCCGCTGGTACTTGTCCGCACCGAAACGGCAGGCGGCGCCGAGGTCGGCGCGCGTCACCGCGACGTCGCCCAGGAGCCGGCTCAAGACCTCCAGGTCGGCGCGGCCGTCGAGCGAACCCAGGTAGTCCAGCAGCGGACCGAGCCGGCCCGCGGACGCCCCCGAGTTCACGTCAACGCCCTCCTACATCGACCACCTGATCCCGAACTGGGCCGAACGCTGCGGTCCGCGCCTCCGGATCTCTGGAAAGACGGCGTTCGAAGTGGGGCCGTTGGGGTGACCGATGTTCCAGGTGCGCAGACCCCTCATCTCGGTCACGTTCGTCCGGTCGGTGGCGTTGAAGACATCGATGAAGACGTGAAGGTCGTGCCGTTCCCTGACGGTGAACGTCTTGGCCAAACGCACATCGGCCGAGAAGACGTCCGGCCCGGTCCTCGTGTTGAAGCCCTCGAAGAAAGTCGACGGATAGGTGACCCAGCCCCCCGGTGATTGCATGTACGCCTGGTCCCAGGCGGTGAAGGGATTGCCGGACCGGTAGTCCAGGAATCCCGCCAGTTGGAGGCCCCAGGGCAGGTTCCCTACTGCTGAGAGCTTGTAGCTGTGCTCCACCTCGGTGTTGAGCGGCCCATTGAATTGCGCGGGCGGGTCCCCCAGATCGGACCCGAGCGACGACCCATTGAGAACGGAGTTACCCGAGATCAACTCGAAGAACGAACTGCCGACGGCGTCCTGATTGGTGTAGCTCACGTGCACCAGGGAGCCGTTGGCAAAGCGGCGCTTGAACTCGACCTCGACATCGAGGACCTCGCTGTAGCCAGTGTTGGTGTATAGGAGGACATCTCCCTTGGTGGGATCGGGCCGCGCTCCGTCGAGTGCGAATGACCGCCTGTTCTGGAAGTCCGTAAAGAAGAGACCATCGCTGTCGGAGCCGAAGACGTGGATGCTCATCGTGTTGCGCTCACCGAGCTGGCGCTCGTAGCCCACGTTCCACTTGACGATCTCGGGCAGGTGGAGGTTCGGATCAACGACTAGCTCGCGAGGGGTCGAGCCCGGGCTCGTCGGGTCCATTTCGAGAGTCACGGGATCGATCGGCACACTGAAGAGGAGCGGTGGCCGGTCAGCCCCCGTATGGCCGATCAGGTTCGACCGATCGTGATACAGCCCGGCGCCGAAGCGGAGAACGGAACGGCCGTTCCCGCCGACATCGACGGCAGCACCCAGCCGCGCCTCGACGGTCTGGTCGTCGACCAGGTTGTTCCGGTCGTAGCGCCCGCCCAGATTGAACGTCCAACGGTCGCTCACGAACCAGTCGTCCTGGATGAAGAGATGGCTGTTCGTGACCGAGACGTCGATGTCGGTCGCGAATTGGTACACCCCACTCGCCGGAGGGACGGAGAAGCCGTCGACAAACCCATAGCCCCAGTTGCGCCACGCCGGCTGCTCGGTACGCTGACCGAAGCGCTCCACGCCGGCGCCGGCGCGCAAGGAATGATCCCCACGGAGCCAGGACAGGCGTTCCTTCCACTGGAAGCTCTCGAGCGTGTTGTCGACTTCGGGGCCGATGGCGCCCTCCATGTGGAAAACGAGGCCGCCATCGTCGTGGAAGTAAAGACGCAATCTCCGCAACGGATCCGAGGAGGATTCCATGCTCCGGTCGGCCTGAATCTGCCCCAGCACCGATTCAAGCGTCATGTCCGATCCCACGGCAGCGACATGGCGCACGGACAGGCCCAGGGAGTCGTTGGCATGATCCTGGTGCTCTATGTGTTCCTGGCTGGAGCGGAAGAGCGAGTGCCCAACGGCGGCCTGCTCGCTGACCCAGTTCCCCGACACGCTCAGGTCGTTCGAGTCCGAGAACTGGTGGGTCAGCTTGCCGGTCAGGCGGTCGCGGTTGGTCACGTTGGCGGTCAACCCCAATTCGACCGGCACGGCCCGTATGTAGACGTGGCTCTGGTTGTAGTCGTAGCCCATCTCATAGTCGTCGTACTCGTAGCTGGTGAAGAAGTGGGTCGTGCCCCGGTTGATGGGGCCGCCCAGGGTCAGCGATGCCTGTCTTATTGTGAAGTCCTGGCCCTCCAACTGTTCCGCGTCGTCCGCGGTCCGCCCCGTGAACCCCGCTTCCACCACCCCGTCGTGCTGTTGTTGAACCGTCGCCGAGGCGTTGTACTGGTCGGCGCCGGAACGGGTGATGATGTTGATCACGCCCCCGGACGCGTTGCCGTACTCGGCCGAGAACGTCGCGGTCGACACCTGGACCTCCTGGATGGCGTCCAGGTTGTAGGTCTGCAGCGCCGTTCCCGTCGAGAAGGTCGACCCCCTCTGGCCGGCGCCTGCGGAACTCCGGGGGCCGGCGCGGGTCTCGGACGTGGCCAGGTCGTCGTAGTTCAGGTCGCTCAGGTCGTTGTTGGCCACGCCGTCGATCAGGAACTGGTTCTGGTTCATGCGCGCCCCGTGAATGCTGAAGCTGTTGTTGGGGGCACTGTTGTCAAGGCCGCCGGTCGCGAGGCCCCCGTGGACCCCTGGAAGGATCCTCAGCACGTCCAGGAAGCTCCGGTTCGGGAGCGGCAGGCTCTGGATCTCCTCGAAGGAGATGTACTTGTTCACGCGGGAATCGACCGACTCGATCTGCGGCCGCTCGGAGACGACGGTGATCTCCTCGCTCACTTCCTCGGCGGCCGCGAGTTCGAAGTTCACGCGCTGAATGCTGCCGACCCGGACCGCCAGGGATGCGGGAGCGCCGGCATAGCCCGCGGCCTCCACCGAGATCTGGTAGGTCGCGGGGCGCACGTTGGTCGCGTTGTAGAACCCGTCGGCGTCGGTGGTGGCAGTGAGCGGCTCCTCGATCTCCTGCGATTGCAGGATGACGGTCGCTCCGGAGACGGCAGCCCCCTCGCTGTCCGTCACGTGGCCGAGCACCTGGCCGGTGGGACCCTGGCCCGCGGCCGGCGCCGCGGACAGCAGGACGGCCGCCATCAGGATCCATCCGAGGCTCTGTAGGCGTTGCATCGTCGTTTCTCTCAGCATTTCGTTGCTCCTTCGTTCAAACCCGACGGCGGCGTTGTTCGACGCCTGCGGCAAATTGCGCGCATTTCAAGCGACAATCGACAGACTATGGGTAGGGCACGCCCCATAGCTTGATCCAATCCGAAGCCGAACTTGATCGGACTTGAAGCGATAAGCAACCAGAACGTGAGCCGGTCGGCTAGAATCCGTCGATGATCTTCTACTTCGGCCCCTTCGTGCTGAAGCCGGAGCAGTACGGCCTTGAGGTCGCCGGACAGCCCCGGCAGCTTCAGCCCAAGGTGTTCGAGCTGCTGACCTTCCTGGTCGCGAACCGGGACCGGGTGGTGTCCAAGGAGGAGTTGCTCGGGAACATCTGGGACGGCGCCTACGTGACGGAAGCGGCGATCAGCCGGGCGGTCAGCGAGGCGCGCAAGGTCCTCGCCGGCGGCGGCGGAAGCGCCGGCTGGATCACCACCGTGTACGGGCGCGGATTCCGCTTCACCGGTCCGGTGATCGAGGATCTGGCCGCGACGGAAGGCGCCCCCTCGGTCGCCGTGCCGCCGCCGCCCGAAGAGGAACGGGGACTCTCGATCGCCGTCCTGCCGTTCGCCGACCGCAGCCCGCAGCGGGATCAGGCGCACCTCTGCGAGGGGATGGCCGAGGAGATCCTCCACCGCCTCGCCCACGTCGTCGGCCTGCGGGTGACGGCCCGCGGCGTGTCGTTCCAGTACGACGCGCTGGCCGATCCCCGGGTAGTAGGGCGGCAGATCGGCGCCAACCTGGTGCTGGCGGGCACGGTCCGCAAGGAGGGCGACGAACTTCGCATCGGCGTCGAGGTGACCGACGCGCGCACCGGAATCCAGGTCTGGTCGGAACAGTGGCAGCGGCACTCGCAGGAGATCTTCGCGCTGCAGGACCAGACGGCGACTCTGATCGCCGAGACGCTGGAGCTGCGTCTGGCGCCGGACGCGCCTCGGCACGAGGCCCGGCGCACCGCGTCCAGCAAGGCTTACGACCTTTACCTGCGCGGCCGGAGTCTCTACCACCAGGCGCGCAAGAGGACCTACTACGAGGCCCGGCGGCTGTTCGCGGCCGCGATTGAGCTCGATCCGGCGTACGCCCTGGCTCACGCCGCGTCCGCGCACTGCTCGGCATGCCTGTACCTGTTCCACGAGCCGAGCGAGGAGAACCTCCGACTGGCCGACGAGTCGAGTTCGCAGGCCCTGGAGCTGGCGCCCGAAGTCGCGGAGGCGCATTCCGCGCGGGCCATGACCCTGAGCACCAATGGTCGGCTGGAGGAAGCCGAAGTCCACTTCCGGCGTGCCCTGGAACTCGACCCGCTGAGCTTCGAGGCGAACCACAACTTCGCCCGTCACCGCTTCGCCCAGGGCCGGATGGAGGAAGCCGTGACTCTCTTCTTCCGGGCCATCGAAGCCGATCCGACGGCTTACGCCCCCTGCTCGATCTGCGCCTCGGCTCTGGCGGCGCTCGGCCGGACCTCTGAAACGGCTCGGCTCCAGGAGCTCACGATGGCCAGGGTGCAAAGGCGCCTGTTGCGCTACCCCGACGACCAGCGCGCGCTCTACCTGGGCGCGGTCAATTTCGCCCGCGACGGCCGGACAGAGGAGGCCCTGGAGTGGGCAGCGCGGGCGGAGGCCCTGGATCCTCAGGATGCCGTGGCGCTCTACAACCTGGCCTGCGTGGCGGCCGTGTGCGGTGATGTGGATGCCGGGCTCCGGTACCTGGAATCGGCAGTGAGGCATGGTTACCCGCACCTGCGCTGGATCGAGAACGATGCGGATCTGGCGGCGTTGCGGGAGGATTCGCGGTTTGGGGAGGTGGTGGCGGGGCTGCGGGAGGCGGCGCGGCAGGCGGGCTGAGGTCGCCGCTTCGCGGCGCGGTTTCTTCGGAGGGCGGGCGGGACGCCCGCGTTCCCAGGGCGGGCGGGACGCCCGCGTTCCCAGGGCGGGCGGGACGCCCGCGTTCCCAGGGGCGGATCGCGCCACGCGGGTTCCCAGGGCGGATCGCGCCACCCGGGTTCCCAGGGCGGACCGGTTTGCGCAGACCGCCCATGACAGGCACACTCACGCTTCACACGAACAGCTCAGGGGGCAAAGCGGATGCTGGAACTTGGACTTGAGGGCAAGGTGGCGATCGTCACCGGCGGTAGCGATGGGATGGGGCTCGCGACGGCGCGGCGACTGGTGCGGGAAGGCGCGGGCGTCGCGATCTGCGCCCGGCGGGCGGAGAACCTGGAGCGGGCGGCGGACGAACTGCGCGCGCTCGGCGGCGGCGAGGTGTTCGCGCAGGCGGCGGATGTCACGTCCGCGGCCGACGTTGAGCGATTCGTCAACGCGGTGACGGCGGAATTCGGCGGCGTCGACATCCTGGTCAACAACGCCGGGGCGTCGGCGGCGCAGGGCCTCGAATCGCTGGACGACGACGCCTGGCTCGCCGACATCCAGCTCAAGGTCATGGGCGCGGTGCGTTTCTGCCGGGCCGTCGTGCCTTCGATGCGTGAGCGCGGCGGCGGTTCGATCGTCAACGCGACGATCGGCGGCGGCAAGGCGCCGCCGGCGCGGGCGCTGCCGACCAGCGTCACCCGCGCCGCCGGCATCAACCTGACCAAGTCGCTCGCCAACGAGCTGGCAGCGGACAACATCCGCGTCAACACGATCTGCATCGGCCTGATCAAGAGCGACCAGTGGGTGCGCCGGGCCGAACGCCAGGGCGTCGAGGTCGACTCGATCTACGAGGCGATGTGCAAGCGGGTCCCCCTGGGCCGCGTCGGCGAAGCGGAGGAGTACGCCGACCTGATCGCGTTCCTGGTCTCCGAGCGCGGCGCCTACATCACCGGCGCGTCGATCAACCTGGACGGCGGGCTGTGTCCCGTCGTGTGACCTGCCGGCGGAGCCAAATAGGGAGCAGAACGTGAAAGTAGCGATGCAGAAGAGCCCCTTCAATCGCGGGGATCTGTTCGAGGAGCAAGGGTTCGAGGTGGTGCAGGGTGTCTGCCGGAGCGAGGACGACCTGGCCGATCTCCTCGGTGATGCCGACGGCGCGCTGGTTGGCGTCATGCCGCTTACTTCCCGCTCCGTGCTCGAACGGTGCCCGAAGCTCAAGGTGGTCAGCCGGCTGGGCGTCGGCGTCGACTCGATCGACCTCGACGCGGCGACCGAACTCGGCATCCTGGCGACCAACGTGCCCGGTTCCAACACGACCGAGGTCGCCGACCACGCGATGGCGCTGATGCTCGCGCTCACCAGGCGGGTCGTCGACGCCGTTCGCACCACTCGAGACGGCGGCTGGGGCCGTGACCGGGAGTCCATGATCGGGCTCCTCACCGGGGCGCGGCGGATCGCCGGCCATACCGTCGGGATCATCGGCTTCGGCAACATCGGCCGCGCCTTCGCCACCCGCGCCCGCGGCTTCGGGCCGGCGCGGATCATCGCCGCGGACCCGTACGTCGACCAGGTCACCGCCGACCTCTACGGCGTGCAGCTCGTGCCGCTGGAGGAACTGCTGGCCGAGGCCGACTACGTGACGATCCACTGTTCGGCGACCGACGAAACGCGCCACCTGATCAACGCCGACACGCTCGCGCTGATGAAGCCGACGGCGCTGCTCGTGAATGCGGCCCGGGGGCCGATCATCGACGGCGCGGCGCTTGCGGACGCACTCGCGGAAGGGCAGATCGAGGCCGCCGCGCTCGACGTCACCGAGAAGGAACCGATCGACCCGGACGACCCGCTGCTGAAGCTCCCCAACTGCATCGTGACCCCGCACATCGCCGGCTTCTCGCCGGTGTTCCTGGGCGAATGCCCGATCCGCCAGGCCGAGAACGTGATCCGGGTGCTGACGGGCGAGATGCCCCACGGCATCGCGAACCCCGAGGCGATCAAGACGATCGCGGTGATGCGCGCCACGGACCCGGGGCGCTGGGAGGGAGTCCCGGACTTTTCGACCGCGTTGGCGGTGTAGCTTGAACAGAGACTTGGCAGCGTGCGCGGCAGAACTCCCAGAGGCCGGCGCTTCGCGCCGGATGCGGGCAGGATGCCCGCGTTCCCAGGTCAGATCGCTCTGCCGCGCACACTCCATGGAGGAGGAAGCCATGGCCCGACAAGATTCTGACCCCTGGGAACCCGGGTGGCGCGGCTCGCGCCACCCGCGACTCACTCCGTGCGTCCGTCATCGGACGCACGGATGGCACGCGGGCGTCTCGCCCGCATCCGGCACACTGGCAACGACCCCGGTCCTGGTCACCGCCCTGCTAGTAGCCGCGGCCTGCACCACACCGCCGCCCGAGGACACCGCCACGCTTGTCACCCCCGACGCGATAGCCAACTGGCGCACAATCGACCTGAGCCACTCCTACGGCGCCGACACCCTCTACTGGCCCACCGACACCCGGGGCTTCGACCTCGAGACCCTCGCCGAGGGCGAAACGGAAGCCGGTTACTTCTACGCCGCCAAACAGTTCGCCACCGCCGAGCACGGCGGCACCCACCTCGACGCCCCCGTACACTTCGCGGAGGGCGGAGACGACGTCGCCTCGATCGCGCTCGATCGGCTGATCCTGCCCGGCATCGTCGTCGACGTCAGCGAACAAGCGGCCGCCGACGCCGACTACCTCGTGACCGCCGGGGACATCGGCGCCTGGGAAGAACAGCACGGCCCGGTGCCGGCCGGCGCCGCCGTCCTCATCCGCACAGGCTGGCCAGCCCGCTGGCCCGACGCCCTCGCCTATCTCGGCGACGACACGCCCGGCGATGCCAGCAACCTCCACTTCCCCGGCATCGGCGAAGACGCGGCGCGCCTGCTGATCGAGGAACGCGGCATCGGGCTGCTCGGCATCGACACGGCAAGCGTCGACTACGGCCAGTCCACCGACTTCATCGTGCACCAGATCGGCGGCGCCGCCGGAGTGCCCAACCTGGAGAACGTCGCCGACCTGTCGGAACTGCCGGAGACCGGCTTCCTGCTCGTCGCCCTGCCGATGAAGATCGAGGGCGGCACCGGCGCGCCGGTGCGGATCGTGGCGTTGGTTCCGCGGTAGGGCTAGGCGACTGGCTCAAGCGCATCGGCCTACGCCCGACGCCCGCCCGACAACCGGCCCTCATCGTCAATCAGGACCACCCTGCTCGGTCGCTCCGGACCCCAGGTCCAGAGAACGAAGTTGAGATCCTCCGGCCCTGCGCTGTGAGCAAAGCTCTGGACGACCATGCCCACCTGGCCCGCGGCGACCAAACGATCAGCCAGGGCCTGCGATGACGGGACCGCCCCATCCAGCATCTCCGCTTCCCAGGCCGGGCACAGCAGGTCCGCCTCGCCGACACCGAAGGCCGCTCGCTCCACCTCGTCTCGGGTGTCGAGCACCGGTTCGGCGTCGACCTCGTAGGCGCAGAGCGTGAGCGGCTGCATCGGCCGCCCCAACGACTGTGCCTCGCGGATGGCAGCCAGCGGAGTCAGGGACGTATAGAGCGCCGGCATGCCGCGCCGGTTGAAGCGTCCACCATGACGGCGAGCGCCCTCGCCGGACAACGGTGTCCACGACCACTGCGGATTGTGCGCCCGGTAGACGACGCCGCGGAAACGCACCGGAGGAACGGGGCCTCAGGCGTAGCCGCCGGCCACGATCCGGTCGAGATACGCGTGGACCTGATCCGCCTTGCCTTCCCGTAGCAGCGAGTCCGCCGTGGCGCCGCCGAACCCGGGCAATGGCTCGGCTCGGAACCATGCGTAGGCCGCGAGCGGCGAGCCAGTCTGCACCTCGACACGGTTCAGAATCTCGAGCATCTGGCGGAGCCGTACCTGGGTCTTCCGGGCCCGGACCCGCGACGCGCGCGAGAAGGCGTCCCGCCCCAGACCGAGGGTGCCGGCGATCTCGGCCTTGGTGGTTCGCAGCTCGGCGGCGATCAGCACCGGCGAGAAGATCTGATCCTCGACGAATTCCTGGAAACGCATGACGGTAACCTCGTGGTTCGTCACGCAGTATAGCGTGATTTTGTGTGACGTGGTCGAGGGACGGTTCGGCTCCGGCAGGGAATCAACCTTGTTGATTTAGCAGCTACCGTTCAATCTGCAAGGTTGTTTCCTGGTCCGCCCAACCGACGAACGCGGCGAACACGGCCGGAAGTAGACCGCCCAACGTGGGTTCCAGGAGCCGTTCAGGCCCCGTAGTACAGTCCCCTTTCACACTTACAACACATCTGAGGCACCCGACCGTGGGCGCCCGGCGATGCGCCTGGCCGCATCCCACCGACAGGAGACACTCATGCGGCACACCCTTTCCCTTCTTGCGGCGGCGGCGCTCCTCGCGCTCGCGGCCATGCCCGCGGCGGCCGGGTCAATGGACGTCGATCTCAAGGCGGCCGACGGGACGATGCTCAAGGCGACCTACATGTCGCCCGGCAAGCCCGGTCCGGCGATGCTGCTGATCCACCAGTGCAACATGGACCGGAAGTCTTGGTCGGGCATCGCGTCGCAGTTGGTTGACGCGGGTGTGCACGTGCTGACGATGGACCTGCGCGGCTTCGGCGAGAGCGGCGGCGCCGGCCCCCGCGAGGCAGGTGGGTTCCCGTCGTTCCTGCAGACGGCGACCGGCGATGTCGACATGGCGTTCGACTACCTGAGCAAGCAGGAGGGTGTCGACACCGGCCGGATGGCGGCCGGCGGCGCCAGTTGCGGCGCGATGCTGACGGCCGATCTGGCCGCGCGCCGGGACGGAGTCAAGGCGCTGATGCTGCTGTCCGGGCCGCCGAGCGAAGCAGCGGTCGAGAACATGGCGGCCAGGTCGGACTTGGCCGTGTTCGCCGCGGCGGCCACCGGCGACACGATCACGGGCGGCGTTGCTGGCCAGCTCCAGGGCGCGGTCGACGGCTCGAAGCACCCGAACTCGACGGCCAAGATCTACGACGGCACCGAGCACGGTTTGCCGATGTTCGCGAAGAACGCGGATCTGGAGCCGGCGCTGGTCGGCTGGCTGAAGATGGAGTTGGTGGGGAAGTAGCGGCCCTACCGCAGTTCGGCGGTCTTGTTCCGCTCGATCAGGTCGAAGTCGATCTCGACGCCGAGGCCCGGGGCCATCGGTGCGTGGACGTAGCCCTCATCGTCGACCTCGATGTCCTCGACGAGGCCGTACTTCTGCGCGGCCGCCGGCAGCAGGACCTCGAACCACTCGCAGTTGCGGATCGCGGCACTCAGGTGCAGGTGGGCGACGTTGTTCAGCGAGTTGCCGCCATGGTGGATCTCGAAGTTCATCCCGAAGCCCTCGGCCAGGTGGGCCGCCTTGAGGCAGCCCGTGATGCCGCCCTTGAGCGCGACGTCGCCGCGCAGGTAGTCGGTCGCCTGGTTGTGGATCCACGGCGCGAAGGAGTCGTACCAGGCGCCGGGGAACTCGGTCGCCATGATGGGGATGCGAAGCTGCTGGCGGAGCTTCGTGTAGTTGTAGATGTCCTGGTCGCCGAGGGGATCCTCGTACCACTCGAAGTCGAGTTCCTCGATCAGCTTGCCAACCCGTAGCGCCTGCGGGTAGTCGTAGCCCCAGGTCGAATCGAGCATGAGCGGGAAGCCGTCGCCGACCGCCTCGCGAACGGCCCGGCAGATCCTCATGTCGTCCCGCCAGATGCGGAACGGGTGGATCTTGTAGCCCTGCCAGCCCGCGGCCTGGTACGACTGGGCCTGCTCGACATAGGCCTCGACGCTGGGCTGCTGCTCGGAGCTGGCGTAGGCCGGCAGCTTCTCCCGGTACGTCCCGAGCAGCCGGTGAATCGGCTCCCCCGCCGCCTTGCCCGCGAGGTCCCAGAGCGCCACGTCGACCGCGCCGGCCACCCAGGGCTGCACGACGAGCCGCCGCTCCAGCATCTCCTGGTAGAGCTGCTCCCTCGCCAGCGGATCGCGGCCCATGACGATCGGCTTGAGCATCCGCAGCAACGGCTGCGCGGCAATGCTCGCCCCCATGCCCAGGAACGAATGGCCCTCGATTCCGTCGTCTGTGCGGATCGTCACCAGTCCGAGCTCACCGGTCCGGTTCGGCTGGCCGGCCAGATCGAACGGTCCTCGCCCCAGGTAGGAATGCGGCGGGATGTCGTTCCAGGCGAAGAAGGTGATGCTGAGGTCGTCGATCTTCATCGGTGCGTGATCTCCCTTGAAATCCCGGCGGTCACCGCCGAGGCGCCAAGCTAACAGCCTCGTGACAGTGTTGGGGAGTCACGCCGGTCGACTCCATTCACGGCAGGTCAGTAGTGGTGACGAGCGGCCAGAAAGAAGACTCGCTTGCCTTCCACCGCGTAGACCAGTCGGTGCTCCTGATCGATCCTCCGGGACCACTTGCCGGCGAGCTGGCCACGAAGCGGCTCCGGCTTCCCGGGACCGGCGAAAGGGTCGCGCATCACAGCCTCGACCAGCTTGAGCGCCCTCAGGGCTCGGCGGCGATCCGTCCGGGTCCAGTACTCGAGGTCCTCGAGGAAGTGAGGGTCCATGACGGCTTCACGCCGTCCGGCCGCGGTCACTCCGTTTCGAGGCCAAGGCGCTGGCGAAGCTCGTCAACGACGAACGCCTCGCCCTCTCCGTCCGCGGCGCGTTCGCTCGCTGCGAGGAGGCGCCGGGCATTCCTGGGCGAGCGCAGGAGATGGACCGTCTCAAGCCAACCAGCCAGCTCATCGGCGGGAACCAGGGCGACAGGCTCATGACCGCGCCGCCGGATCAGGACCGGCTCCCGGGTGTCCGTCACCTGGTCCATGAGGGCGGCCAGGCGCTCGCGGGCCTGCGTGTAGGTCGTTTCGTGGATCATCTGCGGCTCCTTATGCGTACAGGATGACTGTACGGGTTGTCCGGGGCCGCGTCAATGTGGCACTCTGACGATCGGAATCCCTGACGCTCACCGCGACCGGCTCGCGCTTCTCGCCGCGCAGCGAACCGGAGAGTGTACGATGACGGCGTCAAGTCCTCCGGGGAAATGTCTTGAGGAAGCTGGTACTCGCCTTCGTCGCTGCTCTGAGCTGCGGAGTGCTCTACGGACAGGGCGATGTCACACGGGCCGAGATCGCGGACGTAAGCCACCTCATCGAGTACAGCAATGAGGCGCTGGAGGCCGGCACCGAGGGCAATGTCCTGCTCTTCGTAACGGTCGAAGAGAACGGCCAGGCCGAGGTAACCGACGTGCTGAGCGGCCTACCGCACGGCCTGACCCAGAACGCCGTCGAGGCGATTGAGGGGGCGCGACACGAACCAGCGACCTTCATGGGTGGCAGGCGCATCAAGACCCCAGTTCTCGCACTGGTCCGCTTCGAGCAGGGCCAGGTGACGATGCCGCCGCGAGACAGCATCGATCTGGTTTTCCCCAGGCAGAGAGGGCGTACGCCACGACTCACGTACACCAGCGAAGCGAGGGATGCGGGCATTCAGGGCGATGTCGTCATCAGCGGGACCGTCAACGAGCAAGGCAAGCTCGAGAACGCCACGGTGCTGAAGGGCTTGCCGCACGGCCTCAGCGAGGAGGCCCTCAAGATGTCCAAGATGCTGAAGTACAGGCCGGCAACACTTGACGGCAAGAGGGTGCGGTTCCCCGTAAGCCCGATACTCAGGTTCAGGCTGCCGTGAGATCCCGTCCCAAGACCCGCATCGCCGGGAGGGCTCTGCTCGCGGTGCTGATCGGCATGCTCGCCGGCGGCGGGCTCAATGCCGCGCTCGGCGAGAAAGGCGCGGACACGCCGTCGCTCGCGTTGTTCGGCGGCGGACTGGCGCTCGTCGTCGTGCTCGTGCAGGCCCGACGGCGAGCGCGGAAGTCACCGGACCCCTGACTATCCCGGGGGGCAGCCTCGCCAACCTGAGGCAGCTTCGGCGGCATGGTGGATCACCAAGTCGATCGGCACCGAGACGGCACCTTCCGCAGGTTCCGAGTGCAGCTTCAGCGGTGTCAGCCCACTCTCTTCCAGCACCTGGTGCAGCGTTCCGATCTCGTGGCACGTCGCCAGGAACAGCGAAACCGCGTCGTTGAGCATCTCCAATGCCTCGGTTCTGTCGGAGCCTTGACTCGCGACATCGAGTTCGGGGCACCATGCCACCCACATCTCGCGCTCCTGCTCGAACTCGACTGACAAGACCAACTGCCAAGACCCCAAAAGCCAACTCCCCCAGCAACAACCCTACTTACACGCCGCCACAAGCTTCGGATTCGCTGTCAGTACGTCAATCCCGCCCACCGTAATGTCCCCGTCATGAGTCACGAACTTCCATCCGTTAATGCGACATGTCTCCACCAACAAGCCATCATTGAACTCGCCCGCTCCCTTCTCGAAGTAACTCAGCACAGTTTCCACCGCCGTCCGCCTGAACGGGTGGTCCCTCCTGGTGCAACTCTTCAGCATCGCCCGCGCGAAACCGGCTGCTTGCCCACCAACGGTCGAGAAGTCCGTCGAGTTCCGGAACTTCTTGAAGTTCGGGTGTCTTTGCCGATGAAGAGCTCGCCACTCTATTCCGCAATAAGCCCTCAAGTACTCTCCCAAGACAATAGGGTCCATCATCACCTCTACGCCTGCCGACAGCATCGACTTCAGTGCCCGACTGTACTCAACCACATACTGCCGTCGTCTATCCGACGGGGCGGGGTACAGATGAAGCCAGACGTTTGCGTCGATAAGTATGACCTCGCCTCCAGAGAACGTGTACTGCGATACGTCGTGAGCTCTATTCCTCGTCCCCGGCATCCGCCAACTCCTCCTCCCATGCCCGATCGAAGTCCTCCGCGTTCTCGAAGTAGAGCTTCGCATTCCGGACCACGCGCCTAAGCACCTCCCTATCATCGGAATCCATGTCCTCCACCTGAAGAAGCTCTCTGATCCTCTCCTCCGGAAAACCCTGATAGAGCTGACCCACCGCAGCGTTCAAGAAAGCAGAGATCATCGTCTCTACTCTCTTGAATGAGAGAATCACGGGCCTCCCGGTCTCCAGCAGGGGTGCTATCTTGTCGTACAGCCGTTGACCATCTTCGGCGGACACGCAGAGCGGCCCTCCTATGATGTCGTAGACGCGAACGACCACTGGTGCATTCATCTCGTCACCTCGCCTCTCAAGCTCAAAATATGTCTTCCGACGCCGTCTCGCTGGTCAACGAGTATGTCGTCTCATCTGCGGTGTTTACTTCGATTGTGACGGCGGTTCCTGGGAAGTCCGCCGACATCTTGCGGAAGTGCTCTTGGCCTCCTGTAAACTCGTAGAACGCAAACCGAGACGCAATCTGTATCTTGCCCCGGTTGAGTCTCGAAAACTCCTGAAGGAACCCAAATCCAAGGCCTCCTGGCTGCGGACCACGCTTCGTCGTGTGATTCGGCTTCAGAGCCCACTCGAGAGCCGGAATAGAGTCAATTCGGGGCTGCCCGAAGTAGCGCCGGACGGAGTCACGAATCCCCATCCCCCCGTCGGCTACCGTGAAGTCGAGCCGGTTCCTGTTAGGGAAGAACTGACCACATGCGAAGACGCCGATATCCGATTCGGAGTGGATGACCGCATTCTGATAGACCTCAAATACTTTCTGCCTGAAGACCCTACTAGCAGCGCCGGTCATCATGGGCATTCCCTTGTCGCGGAGTTGTCGATGCACGTAGTCCTCGAAGGCGCCTTCGTCGAGCAGACGAAAACGCCGGAAAGGCATCGTGGTGCAGAAACTGTCTTCTAGGGATTCGTACCAGTAGTGCGTGAGAAACCCATTCTTGCGGAGGATTCGCCCGACATCATCTCGCATGGCCACGACTTCCACGTGGTTGAGATTGTCCGCAACGCGAGAGAGTATCGCGCCCAACGGGGCGGCCATGTTCGCATCGAAGAACCTCACGCGGGACATATCCAGGGTCAACTTCTCCGCGAAGAGGTCGCTTGTCGCAGCGGCTAGATGGCCGAGATGCTCAAAGCCCCCGCAGTCACTGCGGACGGTGGGAAGACGGTGGATCATGTCGTCGCTCTGGGCCCGGGGCACTTTGGCGGTCGTTAGTCGGTACCCGGCGCGCAGCCTATCGCGGCTCTTGTCTCAGCGGGCGGTCGAGTGCCGCAGCGGGCGTGCCCTAGCTACGGCGTGTACCAGATCGGCGACGACCAGGCGCGTTCCTGGATGATTGCCGGGAAGTCCTGGCGGGGAGTTGTACCGGCTCGGATCGCATCCCAGGACGACCAGCGGCAGGTGGGGTTCTCCAGGACCCGGGCGTAGTAGAAGGCGCGCTGGCCGGGGTCGAAGTCGGGGTCGGTCCAGATGGTCTTCAGTTCGGCAGCGCCGACATCGGTGCTGGTTGAGCAGTCCTCGAGGTTGACCGTGGCGCCGTTGTCGGGGCAGCGGTGGGTGGCCGCATCGACTTCGAGGCCGTCGGAGCAGGCGACGTCGTAGACCTGTTCGGCGGTTTCGCCGCCGGATTCCCAGCCCTTGACGATCTGGACACGCTGAAGGGGCGCGGCCATGGTGTCCTGCATGGCCCAGACGAGGAAGCTCGGTGCTTCGCTGTCATCGCCGCCGCTCTCACCGGTGAGGTCGCCGCCCATCGCGACGCCGGCCTCGTACGCGCCCGCGACGAGGTCCGGGTCGTCGAGGTCGAGGCCCGAGAGTGCTGCGCCACCGAAGAAACGGACCTGGATCCGGGTACCGCTGGTGGCGAAGGTCTCCTTGCGGCGCATCGCGTCGAAGATCGACTCTCGCGTGTTCTCGTTGGCCCAGACGGCGGCGAGACCCGAGGCGCCGTTGGTGATCGCCGTCGTGAAGGGGTAGATGCGGCCGGTGCCGTCGTCGATCGGCTGTGCGGCGGCGGTGGGGTTCTGCAGGTCGGCCCCAGCCCCGGGCGCGCTGGGCACCGAGCCGCGCTGCTCGGCGGTCTGCTGCATGAGGCCCGAGGCGCCCCAGTAGGTCTCCTCGTCGAAGGCGCCGGCGGCGACGTGGGTGTCGGACGAGCCGATCACGCCGAGCTTGTAGGGGTTCGACACGCCGCCCGCCTCGATCTCAAGACCGCGGCGGAAGGCGTTGCGCACATAACTGCCCGGCGGCTCGCTCAGAATGCTGGTCGAGACCCGGTAGGGCATGATCTCGAAACCAGCCCATTCGTCGTTCGGCGACAGCGCGGGGTGGGTCTCCGACGTGCCCTTGGTCTGGGTGATTTCGACGACGGGCTCGTTGCGGCTGCGGAGGTCGGAGTAGGCCTGATCGATCGCGCCGCCCTCGAAGTACTCGTACTCGAACATCCTTCCGCCGGAGCCGTTCGTGTTGTGGGGGATCGCGATCGCCTCAAAGCCGTCGGCCCGCCACTCGTCCATCCGGGCCCAGAGGTCCTCCGGGTTGTAGGAGTCGAGCCGCGAGAAGGGGATGTCCGGCGCTTCGGCGCCGCGGAAGACGACGTTGCGGTGCAGGTTCTCGTAGATCCCGCCGGCCCCGGCCGAGGTGTACTCGTAGGCGATGAAGGTGGTGAACACGCCGGGCTCGTAGTGGCGGTTCGCGGAGGCCGCGATCTCGCTCCAGGCGGAACGTACGACGTCCTTGTCGAGATGTTCGCGGATGCTCGGGTCGGCGTCCTCCATGTAGCGCACGTAGGGCTGCATGGCCCGGAAGATGCCCCGCCGCTCGGTCACGGTCTGCGCGGTGCGCACGGTTTCGGCCGCCGGGTGGTTGTAGGCCGGAGAGCCGGGGTCCATCATCGCCGGCAGCATCCCGAGATAGTTCGCGTGGTCCGCAACCCCCTGGAAGTCCAGCGGCCGGTCGAGCTGGATGTCGAACCCAGCCGGGTGCTGGATCGGATTCCCCTTGGCGAACTCGTAGGCCTCGTCGGGACCGGCGCGGGTGGCGAACACGAAGGCGTCGTAGGAGTACTTCGTGTGGACGTGCAGATCGCCGAACCAGGCCTGGCGGTCCGCGGGCGGTCCGGCTTCCTGACCAGACGCGCCGGCAGCGGTCGCGGAGGGGTCGGATGAGTCGGAGTCGCCGGCGGCACAGCCAAGGGCGAGGACGACGGTCAGGATCAGGATCGGGATCGGAACGGCAATTCGCTGCACGGGGAGCCTCCCCTCGGGGGGTTGGGTGGAAACGCGGTCTGGATGACGGTCTTCGTGGGGATGCAGTGTACCGATGACGCGCAACGTCCTCGGTCCCGCGCCGGATGCGGCGTTAGGATGAGCCGGTAACCGACGACCCACCCGTTCCTGTTCGCCCGCTAGGAGGAGCCATGGCTCGACAACTCGTCCTGCGCGCCGCCGCTTTCTGTTGTCTCCCCGGCCTGCTCCTCGCGGCAGGTTCCCTCACCGCACAGGCGATTCCGCCGCTCGCTGGCAACGACGTGGTCTCGGTCCGGGTCCAGTTCGGCATCACGGACACGGAACCGCGGTCGTGGGACGGTTCGGTCGAGGCCAGCGGCGGCGAGGTTCTCGCGCTGCGCAACTGGAGTGTGCATCCGTCGGAGTCGGTCCAGGGCAACAGTTGGACGATGGCGACGCGCGAGGGCATGAACTACCCGCGGCGCGTGTACCAATGGGAGGACCCGCTGGGAACGGTGACCTACCTCTACCACCCCGGCATCGTCGTCGACGTGGCGGCCGGCGGTGGGACGCGGCTCACGTTCACGACGCCCCAGGGCGACTTCGACCTGCGGCCGGCGGACCTCCGCGTTGGCGAGGCGCTCTCCTTCCTCGACGGCGCCGTGCTGGCTGACCGGGTGGCGCCGGCGGAACCGCTGTCGTCGCCCGACGACGAGAACGACTTCGCGACGTTGGCGAGCGGCGAAGACGGTGAGGTGTGGGCCGCCTGGACCGCCTACCGGGACGGCGGCGTCTCGATCATGGCGCGGCGCTTCGACGGTTCGACCTGGCAGGCGGCGATCCCCGTGAACGACGAGCCGGGCGACCGGCTGATGCCGAAACTGGGCCGCGACGGCCAGGGTAGGCCCTGGGTGGTCTGGTCCGAGCAGAAGGGCGGCAACTTCGACCTCTACGGCCGCTATCTCGAGGACGCGGCAGCCGGCGACTGGTCGACAACCGAGCGCCTGACCTCGGCGCCCCAGGCGGACATCGAGCACGAACTCGCCACGGACTCGAACGGCGACCTGTGGCTCGTCTGGCAGGGCTTCCGCGACGGCCGCTCCGACATCCTCGCCCGGCGCTACGACGGCTCGCGCTGGTCGGCCGAGGAGACGGTCTCGGCTTCGCCCGCCAACGACTGGACGCCAGCGGTTGCGGCCTGCGGGGACGGATCCGTCTACGTCGCCTGGGACACCTACGACCAGGCCAACTACGACGTGCTGCTGCGGCGCTTCTCGGGTGGCCGCTGGGGCGATGTCGCCCCGGTCGCCGACACGCCGAAGTTCGAGGCCCACGTGTCGATCGCCTGCGACGGCCAGAACCGGCTGTGGGCGGCCTGGAACGAGAGCGGCTTCCAGTGGGGCAAGGACTCGGGCTTCGAGATCTACAAGGAAGCCACCCGTATCTACGAATGGCGCTCCCTGGCGGTGGCGGTCTGGGACGGCGTCCGCTGGCAGGTTCCCGAAGCCGACGTGAACGAGCTGCTTGAACGCGAACTCCCCGAGTACATCCCGGGCTTCAACGACCTGCCCGTGCTGCAGACCGACGCCGACGGCCGGATGTGGCTGTTCTTCCGCCACCGCACGATCCGGGCCCGCGACACGCCGGACTTCACGCCGGCCCACCGCGCCGCGTGGCAGCTCTACGGCACCGCCTACGTCGGCGGCGAGTGGACGCGGCCGCTCCACCTGCCTTTCAGCCGCGGCCGCCAGGACGTGCGTTGGGGGCTGGCCTCGGACGGCCGGGGCAATCTGTTCGCCGCCTGGCCGACGGACAACCGGGACTCGGAGGAGTACGTCTTCAACCACTCCCAGATCAACGCGGCGAAGCTGCCCGCGCTCACCGGCGAAGCCACGCCGCCGCGGCTGGTCGACCCGGCAGAGCGCGAGTACCACACCTACCCGGTCCATCCCAACGAGGCCGAGGACGTCGCGCGCATCCGCGACTACACGATCGAGTCGGAGGGCCGCACCTACAAGATCTACCGCGGCGACACCCACCGCCACACGGAGTTCTCGCACGACGGTCTGAACGACGGCTCGCTGATGGAGGCCTACCGCTACGCCCTCGACGCCGCCGAACTCGACTTCCTCGGCGTCAGCGAGCACAACAACCGCGGCGGCCAGGACATCGAGTACGTGAACTGGCTGCACCCGCAGATCGCCGACATCTTCCGCCTGCCCGGGAGCTTCGTGCCCGTCTACACGTACGAGCGCAGCATCAGCTACCCGGACGGCCACCGCAACATCCTTTCGGCCAAGCGCGGCATCCCGACCCTGCCGATCACCGAGGCGGAACAAGAACACGAGGAAGGCGCGGCGAGGCTGTTCGCTTACCTCCGGGAGCACGACGCGATCTCGATCCCCCACACCTCGGCCACCAGCATGGGCACCGACTGGCGCGACAACGACCCCGAGGTCGAACCGCTGGTCGAGATCTACCAAGGCGACCGCACGTCGGCCGAGTACGAGGGCGCTCCCCGCGCCGCGACCGCGGAGAAGCCGATCGGCCAGCAGGGCGGCTTCGAGCCTGCCGGCTTCGTCTGGAACGCCTGGGCCAAGGGCTACAAGCTCGGCGTGCAGGCCGCGTCGGACCACATCTCGACCCACATCTCGTACGCCGCCACGATCGCCGAGGACTTCACCGCCGGGGGCCTTCTCGAGGCGATGAAGAAGCGCCACTCCTACGCCGCGACGGACAATATCGTCCTCGACTACCGGCTGCGCGCGAACGGCCGCGAGTACCTGCAGGGCGACATCGCCGAGGTCTCCGGCCGCTTCGAGCTGGTGGTCAACGTGATCGGCACCGCCCGCATCGAGCAGATCGACATCATCCGCGACCAGACGTTCCTCTACAACAGGCAGAACCTCGACCAGGAGGTCGAGCTGACCTTCGTGGACAGCGACGTCGAGCGCGGCGAGCACTACTACTATGTGCGGGTGGTCCAGAAGAACCGGGAGATTGCCTGGTCGTCGCCGATCTGGGTGACGGTCGAGTAGCCCGGCAACCCAGGTACTCGCGGAGCGACACGATCCGGATACCCCGAAACCCGGCTTCCCCGAGCATCGCTCGGTCTCCGGTCACGATCAGGTCCGCTACGCCAAGGCCCAGGAGGCCGGCCGGGGGGCGGTTATGAGGTACTTCGGAGGCAAGTAGCGCGCGATCAAGCCACGGCCTCCAGGATAAGATCTCTGAAGACGCAAAAGCTATGCGAGCGATTCCGCGGAACCTCCATGTGAGCGGCAACGGCACGAGCCGCCTCCGTCTTGCGTAGACCCGTAACGAAGTAGCCATGAAGTCGCAGGATCCGCTCGAATGCCTCCCAAGTGTCCACAATCGAGTCAGGATCGCGATAACGGCTCTGTTTCGGCGTGCTGGCCGACAAACGCGGGTACACATTGCGGACCGCCGGCCAGTCACCGAAGAACCACGCTTCTAGCTCCTGAACGACGACACGATTCGCCACCTGCCAGGACATTCCAGACACTGCGCTCCGAGTACGTAGGCCCGCGGCAATAGCCGCTGCCTCTAACTCCTCTTTGAGCACGAGGCAATCGTCTTCGTCGCGATCCACCATGACTACAACCCGCCAGTCCGCCGGCAGCCATTCTGAGTAGCCCCGCAAGCGATCATCGAGCTTGCGTCGAAGATCGGACTTACCACGGAAAGCGTGAACGTGGAACGTGCGGTCGTGCGGCAGCAGGCGAGGAAGCAGGACCCGGAGAAACGCTTCCATCGACGGTTCCTCCACCAGAAACTCGAAGTGGCGCACAATCATCTTTGCGTCCTGCCATCTGCCGCGCCGCCTTCGTTCACCAGCGGGTCACCGACACCGAAGTGCCCTTCCATCCAGAGATCGCCGAGTCTTGCGCCCTCCTTTACGAACTCCGTCACGCCATGGATCCTCGATAACAACTCGGTGCGCGTGTAGCCGTCCAGGTCGCGCCAGAGCACCCGCACTTCCTGGGGCTTCATTGCATCCAGAAAGAACGGCGAGTGGGTCGTGATCAGCAACTGTGTGTCCGCCGAGGCTGCGCGGCACTCTTCCCCCAGTTCAGTCAGGAGACGAGGGTGGAGGAAGTTCTCTGGCTCTTCGATGCCGATCAGCCTCGCTGGATCCGGATCTTGCAGAAGCGTCAAGTACGCCAGCATCTTCAGCGTACCGTCGGAGGCAAACCGTGACAGCACGGGTGTCTCGAACGGCGCATCCTTGAGACGAAGCAGAAGCCGTCCATCCGCCAGGCTCTCCGCCTGGACCTCTTCGATCCGAGGAACACGCCGGCGCAAGGTCTCGAAGATCTCCTCCAAGCGCTGGGGATGCTCCTCCTTGAGGTGCTGGACTACATTCGCCAGGTTGTCGCCTGTCGGCGAAAGCCGCTCCTCACCGCCCGCCTCAGGGTTGCCGCGCGCAGCATCTGCAGAAAGGTACGAGAGATGCCAACTCGTCACGAAGTCCCGAAGGGCGATCACCCGTGGATTCTCGGCCAGCATGCCAAGCGTATTGACGGCCAGCACGTCCGGCCCTGCCAGCTTTCGTGGTACACGCGTGTCGTCCCGCTCCGGGGCGTCGCCCGTGATGACTTCGCCGTCGCCGAGCCGGTACTCCATGAAGTTGAACGGTCGGCCGGCGCCGGCCCCGCGTGTCCACCGCAACAGCTCGTGGGTCACGACCGGACGGCCCCTGTCCTCGTCAATCTCGAGGTGGTAGGTGATGAGGGGCGTCTTGGGACGCTCGCGGTACTTCAGCTCGATCACGATCGGGCCGCGGCTCTCTCGACTTCGCAGCTCGCGAAAGCGTCCCCGCCGGTCCCATGCCCGCCGGATTCCCTCCGAGAAACACTCCGACAGAAAGGCGAAGACGTCGAAGACGGTTGACTTGCCGCTTCCGTTGGGCCCCAGCAACACAGTGAGCGGCGTCAGGTTCGAGAGCGTCACATCTCGAAGCGCTCGATAGTTCTTCACCTTCAGCCAGGTCACGCGGGCAACCGTCACGGGGATTCTTTCCTCCTGCTTTACAGACTCTCTGCCTGCGCCATCTGCTCCGCGGCGCGGGCCAGGTCGAGCGGTAGCGAGATGGTCTTTCTGACGGCGTTCGGCTTAGTCACGGCCCTCCGCGGGACAGTATGAACGAATCATACCCACTCCGCGCTGGTACCCTCGACGCTTCATGGACACAGTCTGGGTCTTGGTCTCGGCCGCGGTCGGCATCGGCTTCGTGCACACGGTGATCGGCATCGATCATACGCTGCCGTTCGTGGTCCTCGGCAAGGCGCGCGGATGGTCGCTGCGCCGGACACTGTGGGTCACCGGGCTGTGCGGCGGCGGGCATGTCGCGGCGTCGGTACTGCTTGGCGGCGCCGGCATCGGCGTGGCGATCTTCGCCAGCGGGCTGGACACCCGCGAGGGCTACCACTGGATGCAGGGGCGGGTGGGCGCCTTCGAGTCGATCGAAGCGGTGCGCGGCGATCTCGCGGCGTGGGCCCTCGTCCTCTTCGGCCTGACCTACGCCGCCTGGTCCCTGGCGCGGAGGCGGAGGCAGCAGCGCCATGTGCACGAACACGCCGGCGGCCTCGTCCATTCGCATGACCATCCGGCCACCGGCGGCCACGAGCACCCGTCCGGCAAGGCCGCCGGGGTCGCCGGCGTCACCGCCTGGAGCCTGTTCGTCATCTTCGTGCTCGGGCCCTGCGAGCCGCTGATCCCCATCCTCATGGTGCCGGCCTTCCAGGTCGGCCTCTGGGCGGTCGTGCCGGTGACCGTGGCGTTCGGGGTGACAACGATCGCGACGATGGCGGCGGTCGTGGCCCTCGCCTACCGGGGCCTCGACTTCGTGCGATTCCCCCGCCTGCAGGCCCATGTCCACACGCTGAGCGGGCTCGCGATCGCGAGTTCGGGACTGGCCATCTTGTTGTTCGCTGTCTAGCGCCGCCGAATGGGCGCTCACTTCCACGACGACGGACACGGCCACGGCCACAGCCATGGCCTGCTGCAGCGGATCGGCTACATCGCGCTGTGCGGCGCGGTCGGCGTGCTGCTCCTGCTCTACCTCACGGGCGCGCTGCGCACAGTCGCCGGCATCGACCTGGCGCTGATCCTGACCCTGGTCGCGGGTTATCCGCTCATCCGCCACGCGATCCTCGACCTGCTGGGCGGGCACTTCTCCTCGCACCTGACGATCGCCATCGCGGCCGGTGCGGCGGTGGCCATCGGCGAGTACTTCGCCGCCGCCGAGGTCATGTTCATCATGCTGATCGGCGAGGGGATCGAGCACTGGACGGTCGACCGCGCCAAGGGAGCGATCGCCGGCTTCGTCGCCAGCCAGCCGGACCAGGTGCGGGTGCTGCGCGACGGCGGCGAGGAATTCGTCGCCCTGGACCAGGTCGAAGTCGGCGACCTGGTGCGGGTGCTCGCCGGCGAGCGCCTGCCCGTGGACGGCACGATCGAACGGGGCGAGTCCTCGGTCGATCAGAGCAGCGTGACCGGCGAGCCGCTTCCCGCCGAACTCGGGGTCGGCGACGCGGTGTGGAGCGGCAGTCTGAACGAGTACGGCGTCCTCGACATCCGCTCCGAGCGCACCGGCAGCGACACCACGGTCGCCCGCATCGCCAACCTGATCGAGGACGCGCAGAGCCGGCGGGCGCGGGTCGTACGCACCGCGGACAAGCTCGCCCGGTACTTCCTGCCTGCCGTGCTCGTCGCCGCCGCCGCCATCTACTTCTTCACCGGCGAGATGATGCGCACGGTGGCGGCCCTGATCGTCGCCTGTCCGTGCGCCCTGGTGCTGGCGACGCCGGCGGCCATGGCTTCGGCGATCGCGCGGCTGGCGCGCGAGGGCGCCCTGGTCAAGGGCGGGGACGTGATCGAGTCCCTGTCGCGGATCGATTCCTGCGTGCTCGACAAGACCGGCACCCTGACCTGCGGACGTCCGGCTCTGACCGCGATCCTTCCCGCCCCGGGCGTGGCGGAGGACCGTCTGCTCCAACTCGCGGCGAGCGCCGAGCTGACCTCGGAACATCTGCTCGGCCGGGCGCTGGTGACCGAGGCCCGCGAGCGGGAGATCGCGCTGTCGGAGCCGGACAGCTTCAAGCTGCACCCCGGCCGGGGCGTGACCGCCACCGCCCTTGGCCACAAGATCGCCGTCGGCAACCCCGCGCTCCTGGCCGACGTGGTGGCCAAGGACGATCTCGACGCCATCGCCGAGAGCCTGCAGCCGATCCCGGGCAGCGGCGAGACGCGGCTCGCCGTCGCGGTCGACGGCGCCTTCGCCGGCGCCATCGCCCTCGCCGATCCGCTGCGCGAGGAAGCCTCCGAGGCGGTCGCCGACCTGCGCCGAGCCGGCGTCGATCCGATCGTCATGCTGACCGGCGACGCCGAGGCGACGGCGCGCGCGATCGGCCGCCGGACCCGCATCGACCAGGTCCACGCGGAGCTCCTGCCCGAGGAGAAGGTGCGCCAACTCAGAGACCTCTCGCGCGGCGAGCGCAACGTCCTCATGGTGGGCGACGGGATCAACGATGCTCCGTCGCTCGCGGCCGCCAGCGTCGGCGTCGCGATCGGCCACGGCGCCGCCGACCTCTCCGCCGAGGCGGCCCAGGTCGTCCTGCTGCCCGACCGGCTCGACTACCTGGCGCCGCTGCTGCGGTACTCGCGCCGGGTGGTTGCGCGGATCCGCAGCAGCATCCTGATCTTCGCCTTCGGCATCAACTTCGTCGCCGTCGGCTTCGCCGCCTTCGGCTGGCTGCCTCCGGCCGCCGCGGCGATCGTCCATCAGGCCGCCTCCCTGCTGGTCATCCTGAACTGCGTGCGTCTGCTCTACGAGGGTCGCGCAGTGGCCGAACGGCCCGGCCGCCTCGGCCGCTTCCCCGCGCTCGCCGGAGCGGCGGAGGGGATGGCCGCCGGCTGGAGATCGTGGAACGCCGGCCGGCGTGACGCCGTCCACCGCCTCGAACACGCCCTCGAAGACAGCCCGGCGCGGCTCCGGTCGCTGGCGCCGCGGCTGCTGCGCGCGGCGCCGTTCGTGCTCTTCGCGGTCTGGGCGGGGGCCGGAGTGCGGACGATCGCACCGCAGGAAGTCGGTCTGGTGCAGCGATTCGGCCGCCACGTCGGCGGCGAGCTCGGTCCGGGTCTGCACTGGCGTTTGCCCTGGCCCGTGGATCGGGTGACCCGGGTGGAACCGGATCGGCTGCGCGTGGCCGCCGTCGGTTCACCCAGGTCGCCGGCGCCGACCGGGGCCTACGGAGCAACGGGCGGCGAAGCAACCTACGAGTGGAACGTGCGCCACGCCGGTTTCGACGAAACGCCGCCGCTCGAACGACTCATGCTGACCGGGGACGAGAACCTGGTGGAGGTCGCGGCCCGCGTCCACTACCGGGTCGCCGACGCGGCCGCCTTCGCCTTCGCCACAGCCGATCCGGCGCTCCTGGTCGAGGCGAGCGCCGAGCGCTCCCTGCGCGCCGTGCTTGCCGCTCACACGCTGGACGCCGTGCTGACCGGCAAGAGAAACGACATCGAGAAGGCGTGGCAGGGGCAGCTTGCGGCCGTACTCGACCTCCTCGGCGCCGGCGTCGAGGTGGTGAGCGCCACGATCCAGGACGCCCATCCGCCGCTCGATGTCGTCGACGCCTTCCGCGCCGCGGCGAGCGCGCTCGAGGAACGGGAAACGCTGATCGAGCAGGCGGAGGGCTACGCCCTGGAACGCCTGCCCGTGGCCCGCGGCGAAGCGCAACGGCAACTCCTCGAGGCCGAGGGCTACCGGACCGAGCGAGTCGAGGCCGGTCGCGGCGAGAGCCGGCGCTTCGAACTGCGGGCCGGAGGGTACCGGCGCGATCTCAACCTGCACCGCTTCCGCCTCCAACTGGAGACGCTGGAGAGCTCGCTCGCCGGACGACCGAAGCTGATCACCGACGCCGACGCCGGCCGCAAGCGCTTCGTCTTCGTGGACGAGCCGGACGACCGCCTTCTCGATGTGTACGTTCCTCCACCGGGCACTGCCCAGAACGAGGTAGAGCAATGATTGAGCACGATCAGGATCACGAACATCACCACGACCACCCGGATGCGGGCAAGGATGCCCGCGTGCCAGCCGGGCGCCCGCTGACGGGCCCCCGGCGTGGTTCGCGTGTGGCGCGAGATCGCGCCACACGGGTTCCCAGGAACGACGGGGCACACGGCCACGACGACGGCGACGGGCACGGGCACTCTCCTCGCCGGGCCACGTCCTGGCGGCGCGGCGGTCTGGCCGTGCTGGCGATCGTCGCGCTGACGCGGTCGGTGTTCGTCGTGCCCGAGACCGAGAGCGCGATCGTCACCCGTTTCGGCAAGCCGGTGCGAACGATCGAGGCGCCGGGCCTCCAGTTCAAGTGGCCGACCGACCGCCGGCTGCGTTTCGACAACCGGGTGCTCCTCTACGATCCGGCGCCGGCCGAGTTCCTGACCCAGGACAAGAAGAACCTGGTCGTCGACACGGCGGTCGTCTGGCGGATCGCCGACCCGGCCCGGTTCCTCGAGACGATCGGCAACATCTCCGGCGCCGAGATGAGGCTGCACGACGTGGTGTGGGCGGGGCTGGCGGCCGCGCTCGGCCGCACGGAACTCTCGCAACTCGTGTCCACCGAGCCGCAGGAGCTGCGGATCGAAGAGGTTGCCGCCGAGGTCCGCGAGTCCGCGGGCGCCGTCTCCGGCCCCCAGCTCGGGGTCGAGATCCTGGAAGTGCAACTCACCCGCCTGAGCTTCCCGGAGCAGAACCTGGAGTCCGTCTATGCGCGGATGCGGGCGGAGCGCGAGCGGATCGCCAAGGAGTACCGGGCCCAGGGCGAGGAACAGGCGATGGTCATTCGCGCCGAGGCCGACCGGGACCGCGAACTGATCCTGGCAGCCGCCTATCGGGACGCCGAGATCCTCCGCGGCAAGGGCGACGCCGAGGCGGCCGGCATCTACGGCGACGCCTACCGGCAGGACCCCGCTCTCTACCGCTTCCTGCGCACCCTGGAGTCCTACGAGTCGATCCTCGACGACCAGACGACGGTCATCCTGTCGGCCGACTCCGAGCTCTTCCGACTGCTGGGTGGAGGATCTGAATGAGGCTTCGCGGCCTCCCGACCGCGGCGCTGGCGCTAGCCCTGATGTGGCTGGGCTGGGGCGTGTACTTCGTCGCGCCGGACGAGGAGGCGGTGGTGCGGGTACTCGGCCGGGCCAAGGCGGCGCCCGCCGGACCAGGCCTGCACTGGAACTGGCCGCGGCCGGTGGGCCGGGTCGGCAAGCTGAAGGTGCGGGAAGCCAAGCGCCTGACCCTCGGCTTCACCGCGCCGGACCGGGTGCTGGGCGGCGACTCCGCGCCGGCCGAAGCGCGCTGGCTGACCGGCGATCGCAACGTGGTCCACATCCGGCTCGTCGCCCTGTACGCCATCCACGACCCGCTCGCCTACTCGCTGCGCTTCGAGAACGTCGAGTCCGTGCTGCAGGCGAGCGCGCGCGGCGCCCTGCTCGAAGTCGTCGCCGGCATGAGCGTCGACGAACTGCTGACCACCGGCAAGGTCGCCGTGCAGCAGAGCGTCCAGGCCGCCTCGCAGGGTCTGTTCGACCGCTTTGAGACCGGCGCGACCGTGCTCTCGGTGAGTCTGGAAGGCGTGAGCCCGCCGAGCCCCGTGCGCGAGGCCTTCAACGACGTGGCCAGCGCGCGCGAGGACCGGGACCGCCTGATCCGCGAGGCCGAGAGCTACGGCAACGAGGTCGTCCCGGTAGCCCGCGGCGAAGCCCGCACCCTCGTGGCGCAGGCCGAGGGCTTCCGGACCGCGGAAGTGGACCGCGCGACCGGCGAAGGGGACCGCTTCCGGTCCATCGCCGCCGCCGCGCGCGGCAACCGCGACGAAGTCCGCACACGCTCCTACCTGGAGACGATGGAACGCGTGCTGCCCCGGATGCGGAAGACGATCCTGGAGCCGGGCCAGAGCACGATCGACATCGACTTCCTGCGCCGCGAGTTGACCCCCGGGCCGAAGAGACCGCAGTGAAGATGACGCGCAACCTGGGGGCGACGGCGCTCACCGTGGTGGTGCTGGCGGCCGGTCTGGCCGTGGCGCTTCGGGATCGCGTGCCGGAGCGCTCGGGCGACGCGGGCGACGCGAGCGACCCCCGGGAGATCTTCTGGCAGATGGTCGAGGCGAGTCAGGATGGCGCGGTGGAGGCCTATCTCGACCTCTTCGCCGGGGAGGTCCGGGAACAGCTCGAAACGGTGCGCGAGGAGATGGGAGACGCCGCGTTCGAGCAGTACCTCCGGCAGCGCGTCGCCGATCTGAAGGGGGTCGCGGTGATCGACGAAGAGGATCTCGGCGAAACCGTGCGGCTTGAGGTCGAGTACGTCCGGGCCGCGAGCTACGACACCCAGAGTCTCGATCTCCGTTCGTCCCGGGGGCGCTGGCGCATCGTCGCCCTCGGCCCGACGCGCGAGCGCGAGCCACCGGTGCCCTACGGCACGCCGGTCGGCCCGACCGACTGACGGCGGGGAGGAAGGGAGCGATGAGAAGGTTCGCGATCCGTCTACTTGCGCTCTTTCGCCGGGTCTCGCTGGCGATGCGGAAGCTCCGCGGGCAATCCGAGGACGATGTCGCGGCACAGCGAGTCGTCAGCGGCCGCGCCTGGGACGAGTTCTGCGACACGCTGAAGGCCGCGGGCGCATCGCTGAACTTCCCGGGCGCGCCTCGCGACGCCTTCAACCAGGCCGAGGGCTACCGCTACCTGAGCCGCCTGACCCGCGCCGGCCTGATGGCCTTCCTCGAGCACGCCGACCCGAGGGCGCCGGTCCTCCACCGCGTCGCCCACGAAACGGTCAAGCTCGGGTCCGACAACCCGGACAACCACTACCTGACCGCCGCCATCTCGGGCGCTTTCGAGTACCGGATCACCGGACGCCGCAACACCGTCGCCTACCTCGGGTTCGGCACCCAGGCCGGCCACTACGGCCAAGGCGGCGGCATGCCGCCAACCGGTTACATCGAGGCCGCCGAGCTCGACATCGACGACGACGGTCGTTTCGAGCTGGTCCTCAGTTGCGAGCGACCGGACGGGAACTGGCTGCCCATGACGCCCGAGAGCGGTGTCCTGATCGTGCGCCAGACGTTTCTCGACCGGCGCACCGAGATCCCGGCCGAGTTGCACATCGAACGGATCAACTGCGCAGCGGACGAGAAGCGCCCGGCGCCCTTGACCCCAAGCCAGGTCGACGAGGGGCTGCGGTCGGCGAGCACCCTGGTCGCGGGCGCTTCCCTCCTGTTCGCGAAGTGGGCGCGCGACTTCCAGAAGCACACGAACACGCTGCCCCGGTTCGACCAGGAGACGTCGAACCAGGCCGGGGGCGACCCCAACATCGCCTACTACCACTCGCACTGGCGGCTGGCCGAGGACGAGGCGCTGGTCATCGAAGCCACGCCGCCGGAGTGCGAATCCTGGAACTTCCAGCTCAACAACTATTGGATGGAATCGCTGGACTACCGGTACCACACGATCCACACCAACAAGCACCTCGCCGACTACGAGAGCGACGGCGCCGTCCGCCTGGTCGTCGCGCACGAGGACCCGGGGCTTCCGAACTGGCTCGATACCGCCGGCCACACCTCCGGGACCATGTGCTTCCGTTGGATCCGGGCCGAGGAGCACCCGGAGCCTGCGACCCGGGTCGTCAAGCTGCCCGAACTCCAGGCGTTTCGCCGGTAAGTCGATGCCGAAGCGGGTTACCGAGACATCGACGGACTACGAGCGGCCGTACCGGCCTCTTCCGGTCGCGTTGCTGAACGCGGTCGGCCGGGCGGGCGGCCATCTCGGTCTGCCCGGGAAGCTCAACGTCGGCTCGATGATCGCAAGGGCCCGGAGGCGGACGGGGCTCGCCAGCTTCGGCGACGAGTGGTTCATGGCGCCACTGTCCGTGCTCGTCCGTTCGATCAACGAGGAGGCCGACCTCACAACCCTGGGCCGCTTCATCCAGAGGCGGCGGATCGAGGGGGCGCTGGCAACGCGCCTGCGGGTCGAGGAGATGATCCGCATACACCCGGAGATACGGGAGATCGACCTCGGCAGCGTCGTCGTGATCGCCGGCCTGCAGCGCAGCGGCACGACCACGCTGCACCGGCTGATCGCCTCCCACCCGGAGATGCGGGCAATCACCGCCTGGGAAGGATTCAATCCGCTGCCCCTGCCGCGCGAGGAGCCGGGAGACCCCCACGCCCGGATCAGACAGGCGCTCATCGCGGTACGCGCGCTCGCCTACCTGGCGCCTGCCTTCTTTGCCGTGCATCCCGCCGAACACGACGCCCCGGAGGAGGACGTGCTCCTGCTCGACATGTCCTTCATGAGCCAGTCGGCGGAGGCGACGATGCACGTGCCCTCCTACGCGCGCTGGCTGGAAGAACAGGACCACACGAGAACGTACGGGGAGTTCCGCACCCTGCTCCAGGTCCTGCACTGGCAACGTCCGCGCCGTCACCTGGTGCTCAAGACGCCGCACCACATGGAGTACCTCGACACCGTCCTCGAGGTGTTCCCGACCGCCACGATCGTGCAGACCCATCGGGACCCGCTCAAGACCATCCCCTCCTTCTGCAGCATGGTCGCGCACGGCAGAGGGATGTTCAGCGACCACGTGGAACCGGGGGAGATCGGCGGGCACTGGCTCGCCAAGACCTGCCGCCTGATCGAGCGCACCGCCGGCGCCCGGGAAGCGGCGGACCCGCGCCGCTTCGTCGACATCTCGTACTACGACCTCGTCAACGAACCGATGGCGCAGTTGGGGAAGGTCTACGAGCGGGCCGGCATCCCCTTCGGCCCGGACGCGGTGAGCGCCGCCGAGCGCACCGCGAACCGCAACGTCCAGCACCGCTACGGTCGCCACGTCTACGATGCGGACAGCTTCGGCTTGACCCGGGAGGCGATCGAAGACCGCGTGGCGCCGTATCGGCAGAAGCACGGCATTCCCTACGAGTAGGCTGCCCACTAGCTGGAACATGAAGAAACTCTTCAAGGTTCTCCGCAAGGCGGTCACGGACCGTGCAGCCGTCCGCGCGGAGATCGAGCCGCTGCCGGCTTCCGTGCGAATCGACGGCAAGACGTGCCTGGTGACGGGGGCCAACAGCGGTCTCGGCAAAGCCGTTGCCATCGACCTGGCGAGACGCGGCGGCCACGTCCTGATGGCCTGCCGAAGCGGACACCCCGACGCGGGCGATGACGTCAAAGCCGCCTCCGGCGCCGACCGCGTCGAGATGCTGCGAGTCGATCTCTCCGACATGCGTTCGGTGCACCGGCTCTGCGACGAGCTGCGCGACCGGGGAACCAGGGTCGACATCGCGGTCCTCAACGCGGGCGTGATGCCGCGCCGCGCCCGCCGGACGGCGCAGGGCTTCGAGATCATGTTCGCCGTCCACTTCCTCGCCAACCGCGTTCTGGTCGACCGCTGGTTGAGGGACGGGACGGTTCGCCCGGCGACCAGGATCGAGGAGGCGCCCCGCATCGTCCTCGTCTCCTCCGATGCCCACCGCTCCGCCGAGCCGATCGACTTCGATCGCTTCGGCGCTTTCGCTGACTACGGCGTCCGGGACGGGATCAAGCACTACGGCGCGAGCAAGCTCGTCCTATGCACGTACGCGACCGAACTCTCGCGACGCCTCAACCGCGACGGCGACGGGCACGTCGTGGTTCACTCGCTCTGCCCCGGCCCCGTCCGCACCGCCATCGCGCGGGAGGCGCCGCTGCTGTTGAAGCCTCTCGTGTACCCGTTGATGAGACTTTTCTTCCTGCCTCCGACGAGAGCCGCGGCGCCGGTCAGCTATCTCTGTTGCGCCGACGACGCCGGCAAACGAAGCGGCATCTACCTGCACATGATGCGCGAGAAGCGACCGTCCGAGCTCGCCACCAGCCGATCGAACGGCGCCAGGTTGTGGGAGGCCAGTGAAACGCTGCTTCGGACGCAGGCGCCGTTGAGCTAGCCAGACCGAATGGCTTCCCGACCCGGCTCCGGCCTCTCGAAGGCGTTCCACCACATGGTGGAGATCTGCTCGCGCAAGCCGATGGCCGGGCAAGTCGACCTGAGCGGCAGATACGTCGTCGTCACCGGCGCGACGCCCGGGTCGATCGGCTACCAGGTCGCGAGAACGCTGGCCGCCTGGGGCGCAGACGTCGCGGTCACCTGCCCACGCGACAGCACCGCCGCCAGGGAGGCCCTGCTGCGGGACCTGCGGGAAACCGGGCACCGCCCGAACGGAATCGAGGCCCACGGCCTGGATCTCGCCGACGCCCGAAGCGTCGCGGAATTCGCCGCCTGGTACCGGGAGATGTCCGGCGGTCGCCTGGACGTGCTGATCAACAACGCCGGCATCCTCCGGGACGTGCTCTGGCGCTGGCGCGAGCCCCGTTTCTCCGCCGACGGCTTCGAGATCCACTGGCGAACGAACTACCTCGGCACGTTCCACCTGACGCGCCTGCTGCTGCCGATGCTGCGTGAGTCCGGCCGGCGTAGCGGCGACCCGCGGGTGATCAACGTCTCCTCCCACCAGCACGACAAGGGCAGCAACGATCGGCTCTTCGGGGATTCCGGCAGGTTGGACTCCTGGACCGCCTACGGCCAGTCCAAGCTGGCCCTGATCCACCACAGTTTCGAGCTGCAACGCCGCTACGCCGCGGACTACAACCTCCGAACTGCCGCCCTGCATCCGGGGTCGGCTTACTCGAACATGACCTTCGGCTGGCAGGACGAACCCCGGTGGCTCAGACGGACAAAGCGCCTGGCCACCCCATTGGCGCCGCTGATCCTCCTGACGCCGGCCCAGGCCGCCCAGACCACGATCCACTGCGCGACCGATCCCCTCCTGGAGGGCGGCCACTACTATGAACGCTGCGCGAAAGTCGAGCCGGCCGGCGATGCCCGGGATGCAGTCGCGGCAAAGCGCCTGTGGGAAGAATCGGAGCGCTGGTTCAGGTCGCTCGGTCAGGAGTAGGCAAGAGCAGGAGCCCCTAGGATGTTCAAACACGCCACCACTTCGGAACCGGTAGTGATCGACGCCCCGATCGACACCGTGTGGGACATCCTGGTGGATGTCGATCGGTACCGCGACTGGAATCCCTTCGCCCGGACCTACAAGGAAACCGACGTACGCGTCGGCTCAACGATCCACTTCGACGTCAAGCTGGGCCGCTACGACCGCAAGCAGACGGAACGGTTCGTGGCGATCGAGCGGCCGACCCTCCTGTCCTGGGGCACCAAGATCGTCCACAAGTCCCTGCTGAAAGCACTGCGGGAACAGCGGCTCGAGAAGCGGAGCGAGACCAGTTGCGCCTACTTCAACACGGATACGCTCGAAGGCCCGCTGGCGCCGCTGGCCATCCTGCTGTTCGGCCGATCCATGCACCGCGGCTTCACGGACGTCGGTAGGGCGCTCAAGCAAACAGCCGAGGAGAAAGCGGGCCGGGCCGGACCAGACTAGAGGAGGACTCCGATGACGACATCCCTTCGCAGACTCACCGGGCCGGCCCTGTGCGGCGGCCTTCTCCTGGTTGCCGCCTGCACCCAGCCTGGGAGCTCTCCAGAAGCCGCCACAGCGGGTCCGGACGGCTTCATCGCCGGCGGCGTCCAAAGCGCCCAGGGCCCCGAAGCGGGCGTCTGGGTCATCGCCGAGACGAAGGACCTGCCGACGAAGTTCGTGAAAATCGTCGTCACCGACGACGAGGGCCGGTTCATGCTGCCGGAACTGCCCGACGCGAGCTACGAGGTGTGGGTGCGGGGCTACGGCCTGGTCGATTCGGCGCCGGTCGAGATGAGGCCCACTGCCGACCCGGTCACGCTCAATGCAACCGCCGCAAGCACTCCAGAAGAAGCGGCGAGGGTCTATCCCGGCGACTACTGGCTGTCGCTGATGGCGCCGCCGGACGAGAGCCTGTTCGCCGGCACCGGCGACGACGGCAACGGCATGGGAACACGGATGCTGTCCCAGGCCCACTGGCTCGACTCGCTGAAGTCGGACTGCAACTTCTGCCATCAACTCGGGAGCCGCCAGACTCGCACCGTCGACCACGTGTTCGAGGCGAAGCCGGAGCTCACCACCCACAAGGAAGCCTGGGAGTGGCGGCTGGGGACCGGGGTGCGCGGCAACCAGATGTACAGCGTGCTCCGGCTTCAGGGCATGGAAGCGTCCCTGGACACGTACGCGGACTGGACGGAGAGGATCGCGGCGGGAGAACTGCCGCCCGCGCCGCCGCGGCCGCGGGGGATCGAGCGCAACCTCGTTCTCACCCTGTGGGACGTCGGCAGCGACAAGACGTTCATGCACGATCTCGTGTCGACCGACAAGAACAACCCCGGGGTCAACGCCGGCGGACCGATCTACGCGGCGAGTTCCGGCCACGGCCAGCTCGTGGTGCTGGACCCCGTCCTGAACGTGAGCTACGCCCGGAACATCCCCACCAGGGATCCCAGGAACGAGGTTCCGTCCCGCTTCCCGCCGCCGATGCGGCCGTCCTTCTTCTGGGGCGACGAGCACATCTGGGCCAATCCCCCTTACAACCCGTCCGATCCGCACAATCCGATGATCGACAGCAAGGGCCGGGTCTGGCTGACTTCGAAGCTCCACGGAGCGCGGCGGCCTCCGGCCTGGTGCAGCGATCCGGAGAACAAGTACGCGGCCTGGTGGACGCCCCGGCCAGGCGGCCGTCACGCTTCGTTCTTCGACCCGGTGGCCCAGAAGTTCACCTTGATCGAGACCTGCTTCAGCACCCACCATCTCCAGTTCGACAACGACGCCAACGAGACCGTCTACTTCAACGGTGGAGGCGCCGGCCTTTCCTGGGTCGACACGAAGATCTTCGACGAGACCGGCGACGAGCAACAGGCCGTCGGCTGGTGTCCCCTGGTCGTCGACACGAACGGCGACGGGGTCATCACGAAGCCCTGGAACGTCTCGGTCGCTTCGGCGGGCGGCTTCACCTACCGGGTCGATGCCGTGAGGGCCCAGGAGGAACGAACCGCGGCGGGAGAGGCCGAGACCACCCCGGCGCCCGATCCCCGCTACGACACGCAGCTTTCGTACGGCCTCTACTCGGTGATTCCAAGCCCGGTCGATGATTCGGTGTGGGGCGCCTCCCAGACCTATCCCGGCTACATCATCCGTCTGATGCGCGGGGAGGATGCCCCGGCCAGTTGCCGGTCGCAGATCTTCCGCGTCCCGGAACCCGGTTTCGACCCGCGCGGCATCGACATCGCCAGCGACGGCGTGGTGTGGACGGCTCTCGCCGGCAGCAGCCACCTGGCCAGCCTGGACGTCCGCAAGTGCGAGCCCCGGGACGTGCCGGACAGCCCGGACGGCAGCCAGTGCCCCGAGGGCTGGTCCCTGTACCGGACCGAGGGCCCCACGATGAAGGGCACGGACGTGCCGGCCGACTTCCACTACTACAACTGGGTCGATCAGCACGACGTTGCCGGACTCGGCCAGAACACCCCCATCGCCACCGGATCGAACTCCGACAGCCTGCTAGCGCTCGATCCCTCGACCGGCGAATGGACGACGCTACGCGTGCCCTACCCGCTCGGCTTCTTCTCCCGCGGCCTCGACGGCCGCATCGACGACCCCGACGCGGGCTGGAAGGGCCGCGCCCTCTGGGCCAACTACGGCACGAACTACATCTGGCACACCGAAGGCGGCAAGGGCACCCGCGGCAAGTTCGTCAAGTTCCAGGTCCGGCCGGATCCGCTGGCGCGGTAGCGCGGTGGCGCGGCGGTGCGGCGGCGCGTCGGCGTCAAAGTCACCCGCCCTCAGCGGGTCCGAGGGGGGTGAGGTCCCAGCGGGCGTTCGCGCTTGGTCAGAGGACGAGGGGTTGCGCGTTCTTCTTCTCGCTCGGAGTATAGGGAAGTCGCAGAAATGCAAGCACTTCTGGGGAACGATGGTCAGGGACTGTCCCCCTACATGGTCCCGCTCGCCCGGCGACGCACCTAGACGACCTGCGGCTTCCGGCTCGCCATGAGCAACTGCTGACACAAACGACTCGACCCAGGCTACACTACTAGCCGCCCGCGCACAGTGGCGCTCCGCCGCGTAGGTTCGACCGATGTTGCCGCCGCGATCGGTCCACCACCGAGGGCGCCCACGCCCGCGCATACACTTGAGCGCGCCGGCCTGACTCCAGACGAGCGGACCTGATGCGCTTGGGGGCTCTCGAGTTCCTTCGACTGAACGACGGCGACGGGCGGTCTGACGACCAAGCATGGAGGCGGCCAAACGTACGACTATCGGAACGTCGCTAACGTCGAAGCGGACTGCTTCGACGGAGAGATCGCCATCAGTGGGTTGGGAGTCTTCCCGGTTAGGGCGATCAGCCTCAACCTCGGAGGCTCCGGCTACATTGCGGTGACTGGCAGAGACATCATGCAGGGAGTGGTGGTGGTCTTCAACGGACCAGCGAGGAAGGTCACTTTCCACTCGAGGCGTCGCGACTGACGACGTCCTGCCGGGGAGGACTCGCCCCCCTCCTGTACGCGCCACATTTCAGTCTCAGCGGGCAAGGCTCCTTGCCTTCCCGCTCGAACCAAGTTCTCGCATCGCAGATTCCGCTGTTCCATGACAGATCGTCGGCGGGATCTACTAGTCGTGTGTAGCAGAGTCCACGATAGATCCCGCACATCACCTGCACCTCTCCAGCCTCAATGTGGTTGCGGTTCAGGAACGCGTACACGCCTGCCTGGAAGGAGGACAGCAGGTCGTCCAGATTCTCTAGCCACTCAAACAGATCCTCGAGATGAAATGGTTTTCGTCCTTCTTCAAGTCGGAATGGATGTACTGAATCCGCTTTCGGTCTTCCGACATCGATACGCTCCCCACGTTCCAGTGCGTCAGCAACGTCCTGAGGTCTACCAGGTCAGTCCATGCCTCACTCTTGGGCAGACGAAGCTCGGAAGGAAGTTCCTCCTGGATCCCTTCCTTCTTGACAAATCTGCTAGTGCTCTGCCGGAATCCACGGACCTTGTCGCCGTACACTGCGTGAATGACCTTTGTCGTACATTCCAGTGCGGAGTACAGCTCCTTGATGGCCACATCGACAACTGTCCTTAGCTTCTGTCCGTTTCTCGCATTCGTGTAGCCTTCGGCTTCGAGTTCTCTGTTGTCATTGGCGACTTCGGGTACTATCCCCTTGGCCAACTCAAGAAGCGTTCGGAAACTGTCCATGTGCCAGTATGCGCCCAAGTGCGACTCGAAGGCCCTGCGACCACCCATGAACTTGCGTTCACCATCTGGACGGCACGAAGTTTGGCAGAACTCGTGAAATCTGTCGCGTTCGGACCATGCTTCGGGCCTGAACGAGATCAGGAAGATGTCATCGTATGGCCACTCTTCGGGCCCTGCACTACTCATCCCGATCTCTCGAACCAGATTCGCGCTTGCGGTACCGCTTCAGGTAGTCCCAGTCCTCGGGCTTCTGCGGCGGGATTCGGGACGGCTTTGACGACGTTCTCCGAAGTGTCGGGAATCGGTGGCGGCATCTCTTACGGCGAAGGCTTGTCACGACGGCCCTTCGTCATCGTCACGATCCTGCTCCCCACTACCAGAGGATCGATTCGCGTGGCTCAACACTAGCCACGAACCGGGAAAGGAAGTCCGACAGGGTCATCAGGGTCCGCAAGTGTGGCAAGTCATCGTGCCCGTACTCGTAGGAGTACCGACTCTCTACCAGTGCACCTTCTACTCGATTCAAGTAGTCCTCCAGGGATCCGCCGGTCTCAGCGGCGAAGGACGATTCTAGCAGCCCGTGGCGGAAGTCCCGGTTCGGGGATGTTCGCGGTGCGCGACGGGGTCGGCGCTGGGAGGTAGCTCGATCAAGTGGAGGAATGGCGATTGGGTTCAGATGGCCAAATTGAGGTGCTGTTTCGGCATCAGGCGGGTTCCGAGAGCGCTCAGACACAGCCGGAAGCGGCAAAGCAGGGCGAGCAGCGTCCGTCGCCTGCTTTGGAGGCTTCGGGGAGTGCCGAAGCCGACGAGGTGGCGCATCAGGAGCCCGAGGTTGCACGCGCTGGCGTGAAGGAGCACTCGCTTGAGGATGTTCGAGCGACCGCGCAGATGCACGCGGCGCATGCCGCCGGTCTCGTACTGGTGAGCGAAGGGCCGCTCGAGCCGTTCCCCTCGCTGGCGCTGCATCCGCTTGCCGCGATTGCCTCGGATCCGGCGGCGGTTCGCGTACACGATGGCCTGCAGCTCCTTCTTGCCCTTCCAGCGACGGCGACCGCGGTCCGGTTCCGCGATGTAGCTGCGAAGGCCCAGTTCGTCGATGTCCGCGAGAACGTCGTTGCTGTGGTACCCCTTGTCGGCAACGACCTCCTCGATCGCGGCTTCGTCCGCGGTCACGGACGACACCTGCTCGAAGGCCTCCTCCAGCGTTTCGTGAAACGACTCCGTGTCGCCCTTCGCTCCGCCCTGAACCGACACCCCCACGATCGTCCCGTGCTCGAGGTCCACCGCCTGCTCCGCCTTGTAGGCAAGGTGCGTGCGGCCATCCTTCATTTTCGTGATCTGCGCATCCGGGTCGTGCGGATTCTCCCACTCCTCGTTCGACAGCTTCTTCTTGCGCTTGCGGTCGAAACGGGCCAGCTCGGCCCGCGTCGGCGTCTCTACCCCCGACGCCTCCGCCAGACCGCGCACGAACGTCTCGTAGTCGTCGCCGCTGTCGCGACGCACGATGCTCCGCAACGCCGCGTTCGCCTCCAGCGTCGTCGCGTCCACGCCCACCGTCTTGCCCGACAACAGACCCGACTCCGCCAGACGACGAAGCACCCATGAAAACACACGCCCGTGAGACTCCACGTCGATGCGCCGGCGCGTGCGCGAAATCGTCGAATGATCCGGCGCCGCCTCACTCAGGCCCAATCCCAGGAACCGGCGAATGCTCAGAGAATCCTGAGCCCGCCAGGCGATCGCGCGCTCCGAATCCAAACCCTCGAAGTACCCCAACAGCAGCAAGCGAAAGTACCGCCCCGGCGCCAGACTCGGACGCCCCATGCGCTCCGCATAGAACCGCGAACACTCCGACTCCGCGAACTCGTCGAACCCGCTGGATTCCAGAATCCCGTTCAACCGCTCGTAGAACGGGTGCCCCGCGCTTCGAGGCAGATCGCCTGCCGACACCCAGAGAGGCTCCTGACCGCTGCTTCTACTCTTCTTGCCCATAGACATGCTTCTATCCTACGCGAGCGCAGAGAACCGACTTTCACCACGGGCTGCTAGGGCATGTCGGACATCAGTGTCGATCTTCAGGAGGATTGACTTGTATCTATGCCCTCCATCCGCCGTTGCATGGACTTGACTCCATCCCGAGTCATCCGGCTCCGGAACATGGATCACTTCTGCCGACAGTGATTTTAGATAGAGCTCAATGGCCATTGCTGCGACGTTCATCAGAGGGAGGAGAATGCCCGCTCCGGGAGGTTGTTGCCTCAGGAGTTGCCGAGCACTCTCGTACTGATCAGCAGAGTCCTTGACGGCAGCGTTCGGCATCTCGCGTCGACTCGACCACTCCTGCTTAGGGGTCTCTTTCCTGCCCACTGTGCACGCCCACCCACCGTCATGCCGCTTGCCCGGCGAGATCCTTGCACCGTATCCGCTTCACGTTCATGCCGAGCACGACCTCTGTCATCTGGTCGAGGGTATCAAGCTCCCGCTGACTATGGCGACCGGCGAACTCGCCCACGTACCGGTTCAGGTGCTAACTCCTCTCTTGGTACGAGCCCTTGTGCGCCCTCGTCAGCATAGACCACGTCGACTCGATACCGTTGGTGTGGGCCAGTCCTCGCGCGTACTCGCCTACGGAGTGCTTCACCGCCTCGTGCTCGTAGTCCGGCGTGCTCCGGTAGCTGGGACAGTCGTCCGAGGTTGACGAGAACCAAGGTCATCGACCCCTCGCATATCAAATCTCTCGTAGAAGCCATGGCGAAGGCCTACTCCCGGTCCGGTTGGGGCAGTCAGCGACTCCGCGGCGTGGGACTTGGACTTGTTGGGCAACATCCTGAACCGTGAGTATGGTGAGCAAACCTAGGCTTCCAAGAGGGATTCGCAGGTTAAGAGCGGTCGGCTCAAGAAGGTGATGAAGTCCCGCCGTCAGGAATGGTTACTGTCGCAGTGTAATCCCCTCACGATTCTCCAGCGATTCGGAATGTTAGGGCCTAGCCTCGGAATAAGCAGAAGGAAGTGCGCAGCACTGACTCAACATGCTCAATCATGTGCTCTAGTGTGCGCAGTGCGTCGTATCTTCCCAACAGGATCACGGTCAGGCGCTCACTCGGTCCAGCAAAGATAGCCATCCCTTCCTCCATGGGGTACTCGAAGGACCCGTCGTATTGGTCTCGCTTCTCTGCCTCCGCGAAGTAGATCTCGAGCGATGTAGCGTCTCGTACTGTGAGAAGCGATCTGTGCTTTCCGGTGTTGGCAATCCGGTTTAGCAAGTCCAGCAGCTTGTTCCCGTTGAAGGGCTGAAGTTGCTCTACGAGACTCCTTTGCTCGTCGGTCAGGTAGCGCAGGCATCGCTTCTGGCGTTTGAACGCTGACTTGCTTGCGGCTATGACGAACTGAGGCACGTGTTCGTCCAGCGCCGGGTCGTTCATTCTCGAGAGCTGGAAGACCATGTAGTCCAGCGACGTGCGCAGGTTCTCCACGATTTGGGAGATCAAGACAGATGGCGCTCCGGTCACCGTGCTGTCCTTAGGGTGTCTGAGTTGAAACGTGAAGTTCCCCGTATCCGGGTCTCGGCCCTTCACCATCCCCTTGACGTGTTCGTATAGGAAAACCTGCAACTCCTGTACTAGGGAGGAGTAGTCCCTCTTGGCCTGGGTGATGCGGGCGAGCGCATCGGCTAGTTCGGTCGGTGGAGGAGGGCGAGTCAAGGCTGTGTCCCCTTAGTAGCGAGTGCGGGAGCGCCTCCGCCCGGCACAACACTGGGGCCTAGGCGTTTCCGCAGCGGAGGCTCTCTTCTTGGGTCATGAGCATGTCACCCGGAGGGTGTGCGGTGGCAGTCTTCGAAGTGCTCGCCGGGTGTCTCTGTCGAACCGAGGGCGGTCAGACCGCCCAGTCCGTTGACAGTAGCTCAGCCTGCTCAAGCACCGTCCGCGTCGCCTTCTCCTGCTTGTCGGGCGGGTATCCATGCTTCCTGAGGACGCGCTTGACCAGCCGGCGCAGGTTGGCGCGGACGTTTTCGCGAAGGGTCCAGTCGATCTTGACGTTGTTCCGCACGGTCTCGACCAACTCGCGGGCGATCTCGCGTAACGTCTCGTCACCGAGCACCTGCACGGCGCTGTCGTTCGTCTCGAGCGCATCGTAGAAGGCCAGTTCGTCCTCGGAGAGCCCCAACGCCTCGCCACGGGCATTCGCTTCGCGCATGTCGCGGGCAAGCTGAATCAGCTCCTCGATGACCTGCGCGGCCTCGATGGCTCGGTTCGCGTAGCGGCGAACGGTTTGAGCGAGCAACTCGGCAAAGGACCGCGCCTGGACGACGTTCTTTCGCTTGCGGACGGTCAGTTCCCCCTTGAGCAGCTTCTGTAACAACTCGACCGCGAGGTTGCGTTGCTTCATGCCCCGCACTTCGACCAGGAACTCCTCGGACAGGATCGAGAGGTCGGGCTTCTCGAGGCCGGCTGCGGCGAAGATGTCGACGACCCCCTCCGAAGCCACGGCTCGCGAGACGATCTGCCGGATGGCGTAGTCCAGTTCTTCCTCGGGACGTGCCTCCCCTTGGGCGCGCTTGGCCAGCACCGACCGGACGGCCTGGAAGAACGCCACATCGTCGCGAATCCCGATGGCCTCCTCGTGAGGCACGGCAAGCGCGAAGGCCTGTGAGAGTTCGCGCACGGCCTGCTGACAGCGCTCCTTGCCGTTCTCCTGCGCGAGGATGTGTTCCTGCGCTCCCGGCAGCAGGCTCACCCGTTCAGACGCCGTTCCGTCGATCCATCCGGAATAGTCGAAGCCGTGGAACAGGCCGCAGCACACCTCGTACTTCTCCAGCATCACCGCCACCGCTTCGGACTGATCCACAGTCGTCTTGCCCGTGCCCCCGCTTTCGGTGTAGGTCGCGAGAGCCCGTTTGAGTTCATGTGCGAGCCCGAGGTAGTCGACGACCAGGCCGCCCGGCTTGTCCCGGAAGACCCGGTTAACCCGCGCGATCGCCTGCATCAGCCCGTGGCCACGCATCGGCTTGTCCACATACATGGTGTGCAGGCTCGGCGCGTCGAAGCCGGTCAGCCACATGTCCCGCACGAGGACGACCTGAAAGGGATCGCCGGGATCGCGGAACCGTTTCGCCAGCATTTCGCGACGCGCCTTGTTGCGGATGTGCGGCTGCCAGTCAGGAGGATCCGATGCACTGCCGGTCATCACGACCTTGATGCGGCCATGGTCGTCATTCTCGTGATGCCAGTCCGGACGCAGGCGAGTCAATTCGCCGTAGAGGTCGATGCAGATGCGGCGGCTCATGCAGACGACCATCCCCTTGCCGTCCAAGGCCTCGAGGCGCCGGTCGAAATGCGAGACGATGTCCTGGGCGATGAGCCTGAGCCGCGGCCCGGCGCCGGCGACCGCTTCGAGCTGTGCCCACTTCGTCTTCAGTTTCTCCTTGCGCTCGACTTCCTCGCCTTCGGTCACGTCCTCGAAGTCGGGATCGATCTTCGGGCGCTCGGCCTCGTTCAGTGTCAGCTTCGCCAGCCGACTCTCGTAGTAGATCGGAACCGTTGCGCGGTCCTCGACCGATCGCTCGATGTCGTAGACGCTGATGTAGTCGCCGAACACCGCGCGCGTGTTGGCGTCCTCCAGCTCGATCGGCGTGCCTGTGAAGCCGATGAACGAAGCGTTGGGGAGCGCGTCGCGCATGTGCCGGGCGTAGCCAGCGATGAATTCGTACTGGCTGCGGTGCGCCTCGTCGGCGATCACCACGATGTTCCGGCGCGTCGACAGCTCGGGATGCCGGTCGCCCTTCTCCTCCGGAAAGAACTTCTGGATCGTGGTGAAGACCACGCCACCCGACTCGACGGCCAGCTTGGCGCGCAGGTCGGCACGGCTGCTGGCTTGGACCGGCGGCTGCCGCAGGAGATCCTGGCAGCGTGAGAACGTGCCGAAGAGCTGATCGTCGAGGTCGTTGCGATCCGTCAGCACCACGACCGTCGGGTTCTCCATCGCCGGCTCGCGGATGATGCGTCCGGCGTAGAAGGCCATGGTGAGGCTCTTGCCAGAGCCTTGGGTGTGCCAGACGACGCCGATGCGCCGATCGCCGGGATCGCCACCGGGTGTTCGCGCAGACTCTCCGAAGCCCGGATCTTCTTCGACGACGGCCTCCCGCTGCAACTGAGTCGCTCGCAGCGTCTCAGAGACCGCTACTCCCACGGCGTGAAACTGGTGATACCCGGCCATCTTCTTGGACAGCTCGCCGCTGCCGTCGTCCTCGAACACGATGAAGTCCCGGACCAACGTCAGGAACCGGTCCTGCTCGCACATCCCCGCGAGCATCACCTGCAACTGGGGCAGATGCGGGGCGGCGAGGGTCTCGCCGCCTATCGTGCGCCACGGCTTGAACCACTCCCGCCCTGCGGTGAGTGTGCCCATGCGCGCTTCGACTCCGTCCGAAGCGATGAGCGCCGCGTTGAAGGCGAACAGCCTCGTGAGCTCGGCCTTGTAGGTCTGGATCTGGTTCCAGGCCGTCCACACCGTGGCCTTCTCGTCGGCCGGGTTCTTCAACTCAATCAAACCAAGGGGAAGGCCGTTGACGAACAGCACGATGTCCGGCCGCCGCTCGTGCTCGCCGTCTACGACGGTGAACTGGTTGACCGCCAGCCAGTCGTTGTTGGCGGCGTCATCAAAATCGAGGACAGAGGCCTGCGCACCGCGAAGCGAGCCCCCAGCGGTCCGGTACTCGACCGCTACGCCCTCCACCAGCATGCGGTGCAACGCGCGGTTGCGGGTTTCCAGCGTCGAGCCCTCAGGCTGGGTCAGCTTGCGGAACGCGTCCTCCAAGGCTTCGGCCGGCAGGGCTGGATTCAGCCGATCCAAAACGTCGCGCAGCCGAGATTCCAAAATGACTTCGCTGTAGTCGGTTCGCTCCGAATCCGCCGCGTGCGGGGCAATGTTGGGACCGTGGGCTACCTTCCACCCAAGGCCTTCCAGCCATTCGAGCGCGGCCTCTTCGACCTCCGATTCGGTGAAGGCCGCGGATACCGGTGTCATGTGGCAGCTTCCAATTCCCTCTCGGCATCCGGTACGCGGATCTCTCCGGAAAAGAGCTTCGGGAGCAGCGTGTCGCGAAAAGCGACATGTGTTCGACTACTCAGTTCGTTAGCAACTTGCCGCTCCAGCAAGCACGAGAACGTGTCGGAGAGTCGCGCAATCACCCCGTCGGGAGGTGCAACGCAAAGGGCATCCGTCAGATGGTGCCGCCTGATGTGTCCCATCGTTGTCGCCTTGTCCTGGGCAATCCGCCGGAATGCCGGAAGATGGGACAACAGGCTGTGCAAGTAGAACCACTTGGGATACCTCTCTGAAGTCACCTTGAAGAGATGCTGGTTCAAGGCGGCCTGCCCGCCGCACCACGTCTTGACCACGAGGCTTCCTGACCAAGAGAACAGGACATCACCATCCTCGATGATGCACTCTGGCTTGATGGCGGTGCTCGCCCACTCACCGCTATTCGCCTCGCCAACCCGCAGTTGGGCGATCTTGACCACCGGTAGTCGTTCTTCGTTCGGCGCCGGGCGGAACTTCTGAAGGGCAAGCCCGTTCTGGAACCGCGCGATTGCGTCGAGCGGGATTACCTCCCATCCCTCCGGTATCTCGCCGATCTCGGAGTCGACAAACCGGTCGGGAAACAGGTCGGCGATGTCCTGCGGCAGGCCCGTGGCCCGGCCTTCCATCTTGGCCCGCACTGGATCGAAGTCGACGAACCAGGACTTGAACAGCGCCCCCGCCATCGCCTCCAGCGTCTCGTTCATCCGCCGGTTCAGTTCGATCTTGTCGTCTAGCGTGCCGAGGATGTGGGCAATGGCACGCTGTTCTCCGACTGTCGCGGGGAATCGAACGGCCTCACGATGCAGATGATTGCGGTTCAGGCCCGGAACGGCAGCCTTGTCGGAGTATGCCGCGAAGTCGAGTTGCGACAGGAAGTAGCTGATGAAGCGCGGATCGTTCCCGCGGAAGTCGCGGACATACAACGCCGTGTTCAGTGGCCAATAGTCCTCTCTAACGAAGTAGACGCGTCCGAGCGTTCCGTATCGACCTGTCACGACACCCGGTCCCCGGACCTTGCTCTCCGAGTGGAAGTCGGTCGGGCCAGACGACGACACAACCGGAAAGGTGCCGGACAGGCGCCTCTGCTTCGGTAGGTCATAGCCACGTTTGAGCTCGATCACCTCACCGAGTTCGCACTCCCTCCAAGCTGTCACCGGAGCGTCCCCTGGCGCACCGCGGCGAGTGACCGAAGGTTGGCGCAGATGGAACGGGGCCTCAACGCCACATACGCCCTCTCGATCTCCCGATGAAACCGCTCCGGCAGGCGCGCCCAGTCGCGGGCCTCGACCAGGAACGGAATGGTCGAATCGTGGAGCGCCTGAGTGAAGTCAGCGAGCGCCGAGAGCTCGATCTCATCCAAGATGGGGCCCCGCAACACGAGATCCAGGTCGCTGCCATCATGGCTCCGGCCGTTCACCCGGCTGCCGTAAGCCCAGACCTCGACGTCGGGGAGGTGTTCGCACAGCAGGGCTTCGAGGCGCTCCCGGTGGCGCGGCAGCAAGTGGAGGCGTTCAGTCATCGGGCGCCTGCTCGATGACCGCGGCCAGCGCCCGGGCGTCGGCGACGAAGGCCGGTAGCCGCTCCACCGCTGCCACGATGGCCGGGTCGGCGCCGTCCGGTTCGCCCCCGCCGTTCAGGCTGTCGCGGTAGCTCAGCCAGCGCTCCGCGGCCTCGATGTCGATCAGGCCGCGTTTGGCCGCGTGCCGGAACGTGTCTCGGAACGTCAGGCGGTCGGCCGCCCGGTTGCTTGCGAACCACGGACGCAACGTCTTCCTCAGCAGCTTTCCGCTCTGTTCGAGAGCAACCTCGAACCGCTCGATGCACATCTCTCGCCCAAGCCGGTGAGCCGTTTCGTCCTCACGATCGCGGTCCAGGAGTTGGCAGTAGACCTCCAGCCGGTCGAGGCACTCCTTGAAGAATGTCGTATCGGTTCCCATCAGTGCTGATCGGCGCTGCCCGCCAAACTCCAGGCGTCCTTCAAGTCCGCCAGCCAATCGGCCGCCCTTGGTCAGATCGCCAACAGAAGTCGCTCGAAGCGTTCTGGAGACGACCACAACGCGACCTCGGATTGCTGTTCGAGGAGTTGAAAGTCCTCGCTTCGCCAAAGGTCCTGCGTGTCATCGAACAAGGAAACGAGTGTCAGTTGCGGATGGGTCTCCCTCAGATGGCTGAGGTCGACACACCCGGCGACAACATGCTCAGTGATCCTTCGTGCGGCGCTACGGGAACCCGTACTGAGCAGGAACACGATCGAGGTCCGCTGATCGGTGCGAGTCTGGAAATCCACCGTCCATTCCCTGCCAGACCTCCCGGTTCTTCGCACGCCCCTCTCATGGACGATATGTCGTTCGGCCAGCCACTCATGGACCTCGTCGGCCGCGCTCTCGGCGGCCCTGGTTCTCAACGTGAACCACAGGTCCGAGAGTCTCACTGCTCCCTGCGCGAGGCGCAGAACCGACTCACCAAGTACGGCGCCCGCCGCAACGCGCAACACGAGCTGGCCACGGTCGAGCTCAAGACCCAACGTCTGGCAGACATCACCGATCATCCGGTTCTGTTTGGGCGACCGCCGCCTGCTCACAGACTGCAGCCGCAACCAACCGAGGCTCTCCCCATAGTCGGAAATCGTGAAGCCGCCATCGCGTTCAAGGACAAACACGTCGACGACGCCACCATCCGGGTACATCAGCGGTGTCCGAACGCGGACGCCGCCTCCCGCCGCTGGCCCGCACTTGAACAGCGACGGCAGCGAATCTCCAATAGACGAACACAACGCGTCGAGACTCATAGCTGCAACTCCTCCTGGACGTTCAGATCCGGCATCTCTCCCTGGTGAGCGATCTTCGCCTCCGCGCAGAACTGCTCCCAGACGTCCGACGGCTGAGTCCAGAGAGCCGTGATGTCGGTCGGAACATACGCCTGCTTGTCGCGAAAGGCCTCCGTCCAGCGGTGCTTGTGCTTCTCGCCCACGAAACTGCAATCCGGATTGTGGTGCTCGGCCCCGAGATCGAGTGCGTAGATGCGACCGACGCCACGATGAATGAGCGTGTAAGACAAAGTGCCTGCCTTGGGGTTGCAACGACCGTTGACGAACAGCGGATATCCAGCGTCGGACGCGACTTCCACCCGGAACTCTCGCGCCGGAGAGTGATCCTCGTCATTCTGCCACTCCAGGTCTCCGACGATCCGCTTCGTCTCGTCAGCAAGAATCGCGTCGAACTCCTGCTGGCTGAGAGTCATGGGGCATCTCCCCTGTCTTTGGCAACCTCCACTCCGAACCCCAGCGACCTCAGGTTATCCTCGATCGCCGCGTCGAGCCGACTCGCCTCAGCCCGCTGCCGACACCATTCGGCCGCGAGCCGGGCCATCTTCTCCTTGAACGGCTCGCCGTCGTCCTCCTGCGGCTTCATGCCGACGTAGCGGCCCGGCGTAAGCACGTGGCCGTGTCTGCCGACCTCTTCAATCGTCGCGCTCTTGCAGAAACCGGGCTTGTCCTCGTACTCGGCGAAGCCTTCCCCGCCGCGCCATGCGTGGTAGGTCGCGACGATCTCGGCGATGTCCTCGAACGTCAACTCCCGGTGCGTGCGGTCCACCATCCGCCCCTGGTCGCGCGCGTCGATGAACAGGATCTCGCCGCCCCGTGCGTGCGAAGCGCCGTCCTGTCGATCCCGCGCGAGGAACCACAGGCAGGCCGGGATCTGGGTCGAGTAGAAGAGTTGCCCCGGCAGGGCGACCATGCAGTCCACAAGGTTCCCCTCCTCGATCAGCCTGCGGCGGACCTCGCCTTCGCCGGACTGATTCGACGACATCGATCCGTTGGCGAGCACAAAGCCAGCAAGACCTCTTGGCGCGAGGTGGTGGACCATGTGCTGCACCCAGGCGAAGTTCGCGTTGCCCTTCGGCGGAATCCCGTAGCGCCAGCGCCTGTCTTCGACCAGCCGATCGCCTCCCCAATCCGAGACGTTGAACGGAGGGTTGGCGAGGATGAAGTCAGCCTTCAGGTCCGGGTGGCGGTCGCTGTGGAAGCTGTCGCCGTGGGCGATCTGCCCCCCGATCCCGCGTATGGCCAGGTTCATCCTGGCAAGCCGCCACGTCGTGTAGTTCGACTCCTGGCCGTAGATCGAGATGTCGCCGGGGGCCCTGCCGCCATTGCCGTTTCCGCTGGCGTGCGCCTGAATGAACTCGATCGACTGCACGAACATGCCCGAGGATCCGCAACACGGATCGTAGACGCGCCCCCGATAGGGCTCCAGCATCTCGACGAGGAGGCTGACTACACAGCGCGGCGTGTAGAACTCGCCGCCCCTCTTGCCCTCGGCACTGGCGAACTGCGAGAGGAAGTACTCGTAGACACGGCCCAGCACGTCTCGGGAGCGGGCTTCGGCGTCACCGACGCGGATGTTGCCGACCATGTCGATGAGCTGGCCGAGGCGCTGCTTGTCCAGGGCGGGACGCGCGTAGTCCTTGGGCAGCACCTCCTTCAGCGCCGGGTTGTCACGCTCAATCGCAGCCATGGCCCGATCGACGGTCTGGCCGATCGTCGGCTGCCGCGCCTGAGCCTTCAGATGCGCCCAGCGGGCCTCCTGCGGCACCCAGAAGATGTTCTCCGCGATGTACTCGTCGCGGTCCTCCGCGGCGTCTTCCCCCCATTTGGCCAGCACCGCCGCGTGACGCTCTTCGAAGGCGTCCGAGATGTACTTCAGGAAGATGAGGCCGAGCACGACGTGCTTGTACTCGGCAGCATCCATCGAGCCGCGGAGAGTGTCGGCCATCGCCCACAGCTCCGCCTCGTAGCCTGTCGTGGCGCCGCTCTTGGATTGCCTGCTTACCATCCTCGTCAATGTGATTGTCGATCCCGTTCGTCTCTACAACCGCTCGGAACTGCCATCGTAGCCCCACAAGGCGACTAGTGTCACGGCGGCGTCTCTCATGCTGGCGCCGACCTGGTCGCTCCGGCTCGTAGCAGCCATCGCGGAACCGCTTCGGGAACTCGGACATGCTGCTTGACGGTCGGCGCCAACAGACCGTACCGGCCTTGCTTACCGAGCCCTACCGCAGGGATCCGTGGGCGGCCTCGACCCGCGACCTCCACCGCCGCCGTGCTCCACGACAGCGCGCCGCATGTACCACTGCTCCACCTGGCTTCCGACACAGTAGCCCCGAGCCGGCTCCGCCGCCTCTAGAGCACTCTCTGGAGCAAGCGACGCACATCCTTCAGTCGCTGCAGATCTTCGGCCGACAGGCCATCCGGGTGGAAGTGCATTACGTCGTTCCGGATTCTGCGAACCTCGCCCAACTTCCTGACGAAGGTCTTGCCCTCCAATCCGACGCCAAGACGCTGCCAATGCTCCGGCTTCTCCAACCAACGCGTGCACTCGCCGAACGTGAGGTCAGTCACACCATCTACCTCCCGCTCTTCGTCCGCCGGGTCCTTCGCCGCCGCCAGTTCCTCGCTCGAGAAGTGCCCGTTGATGAGCCGCCGAAGCTGATTCTCAATCTCGCTCAAGAGAAGGAACGGTTAGGTCTGTTCCCGAAACATAGTGCTCAAGTCGGTTGACGTGACAATACCCACGATCGAACCATCGCCTCCCCGAACCAGCACCGCCTCGTGGTCAACGATCTTGCGGAACGCCCTGAAGAGCGAGTCTTCCTCTCTGACTTCCTCGTGTGGTTCCATGCACTCCCCGACACGTTCCGATTCACCACCCTTGATTCGAGCCAGGAGAATTGAGCGCCAACTGATCATGCCGTCCACTTTGTACATATTCTGTGTAACGGGCAGTTGAGAATAGTCGTGCATCGCCATAAGACACAGAGCTCTGGCCACCAGGTCATCCCGGTTCACCGTTACCGTTGGCCGATTCGCAGCCGGCAACATCCGCACCCGTAGCACAGGGTCTTCGATGGGTGTTTCAGAGGGCGAATCTTCTTGGTTCTCGTTGCCCTCAGAAACGTCTTCCCCATCCTGGTCCTTGCCGGCTCGTGGACTGGCTCCCTTGGGATCAGAGAGCAAGAACTTCAACTGCCCATCGATGTATGCGGTTTCGAAGTCCGGTTCGGTCGAAAGGCCTGCGCGGCGAAGCGCCCCCTTGACCGTTGCCACGACTCGCCAGCCTCGGCGCTGTTGGCCAAACCACCCAAGCAGCTGCCGAACGGTCACGGTCGGAAGCGAGTCACCCTTCCTCAGCGACTCGGCGACTTCCTTTAGCTTGGTCCGCCCAGAGAAATTGGACCTTCCATAGGAATCGGTGTACATAGGAACAAAGCGCCGTGGTGACGGTTTCGCGCAGGGGTGGCCTCCCTGCGACAGACGTAACAAACCCGCACCATAGCACTTGTTGGCCACCCTATTCCGCCGTTCCCCAGAACGAGCCGAATGCGTAGAGTTCGCCCCCTCCCCGCCGAGGCGCTTCCGTTCGGAACGGTGTGGGGCGCCTCCCAGACCTATCCGGGCTACATCATCCGTCTGATGCGCGGGGAGGATGCCCCGGCCAGTTGCCGGTCGCAGATCTTCCGCGTCCCGGAACCCGGTTTCGACCCGCGCGGGATCGATATCGCCAGCGACGGCCTGGTGTGGACGGCTCTCGCCGGCAGCAGCCACCTGGCCAGCCTGGACGTCCGCAAGTGCGAGCCCCGGGAGGTGCCGGACAGCCCGGACGGCAGCCAGTGCCCCGAGGGCTGGTCCCTGTACCGGACCGAGGGCCCCACGATGAAGGGCACGGACGTGCCGGCGGACTTCCACTACTACAACTGGGTCGATCAGCACGACGTTCCCGGACTCGGCCAGAACACCCCCATCGCCACCGGATCGAACTCCGACAGCCTGCTCGCGCTCGATCCCGAGACCGGTGAATGGACGACGCTGCGCGTGCCCTACCCGCTCGGCTTCTTCTCCCGCGGCCTCGACGGCCGCATCGACGACCCCGACGCAGGCTGGAAGGGCCGCGCCCTCTGGGCCAACTACGGCACGAACTACATCTGGCACACCGAAGGCGGCAAGGGCACCCGCGGCAAGTTCGTCAAGTTCCAGATCCGGCCGGATCCGCTGGCGCGCTAGAGCCGGTCTGTGCCCGCGGATCGCGAGGCGGTTCAGGCAGCGTCGTGCCGCCTGATCCAGTCGCGCAGCGCTTCGTTGATCCGCGTCTGCCAGCCGCGGCCGCCGGCACGAAAATGGTCGACTACGTCCTGGGACAGCCGAATCGTGGTCGACACCTTCGGCTTCGCGATCGGCGGCCGGCCGCGCCGCACGGGCGCCTTGGCGAACTTCTCCGGCCAGCCGTCCCGAGAGAGGTCCGGCGCGGTGTCGGGGTCAAAGTCTCGAGCCGTAGAGCCGTCGTTCTCGTTCATGTCGCGCCATCGAATACCTTGGCGGCGCGGGCCAAGTCCAGCCCCCGGGCCTTCAAGGTGGCCGCACGCTTCGCTTCGTCGAACTCGACTCGCACAATTCATGTTACTACAGGAAATAGGAGAAGCGTTTCGCCTGTCGCCTACGGCTCTCTGACCACATGGGCGCTCGAAGCGCTGGACCAGTGCGATACTGAGGTGATGCGCGTCCCGCAGGGCCCGAAGGAAACGAGGTCTTTGACGAAGAGCGGCCTGACCCGGCGAGGTCTGCTTGGACTGCTGGCGGCGGTCGTTTCGCTGCCGAAGCGGATTGGGCGGGCCGGGGCAGCGCAGCAGGAAGCGCGTGGTCGCGGCGAGGGCACCCAAGTCGACCGGTGGCACCGGACCCATGACCGGGTGTGGCTTGGGGAGTCGTTCTGGGCGAATCCCATGGAGGACTGGCGGGTTGTGGACGGGGCGGCCGAGGTGCAGACCGGCGGCGGCGACCGGAACGTCCACCTGATCACGCATCGGCTGACGGGCGAGCGGGGACGGTTTCGGATGTCGGTTCGTTGCCGGCGGGTGGAGGCCGGGGAACGCGACGGAGGCGCGGGGTTCCGGATCGGTGTCCGCAACCTGATTGACGACCATCGCAGCAACTGCTTTGCGCGCGGCGTTGGGGTCGATGCCGGGTTGGTCGGCGGCCGCTTGGTGCTGGACTCGTCGAGCATTGACGTCGCCGGCACTGACGCCGTCGCCGAAGACGGAGTCGTGCTGGATCTGGAGGGTCGGACGGAGGACGAGGACACAGCCCTCAGCCTGACCGCCCGGACCGTCGCCGGAGTCGAGCTGGGCAGGGTCATGCACACCGTGCCCGCCGCCGACATCGAAGGCAACGTCGCCATCGTCAGCAACTTCGACCGGGAGATCGCAAAGGGCGAGGGGGCCCGCTACCGGTTCAGCGAGTGGACGGCGGACGGGGACGCGTTCCAGGTCGATGACGAGCGCCGGTTCGGGCCGATCCTGTGGTCGATGTACTCGATGAGCGACTCCCGCAGCGACGAAGGGTTCGTGGTCAAGCTGACGGCGCTGATGCCGCCGCTCGGCGAGGACGACGAGCGGCGCGTCGAAATGCTCACGCAGCACGCCGGGGACTGGCGATCCCACGGCTTCGCCGAACTCGACCCGGACGCCTGGACGGCGACATTCCGGTTGCCGAACTGGAACGAGCGCGAAGCGGCGCCCTTCCGGCTCGTCTACCGGGAGCGCCACACGGACGGCGGCGAGACGGCATCGGAGTGGCTCGGGTCGATCCGGGCCAATCCGGCCGGCCGGCCGCTGCGGCTCGGGGCCCTCACCTGCCAGAACGACTACTCGTTCCCCTACGCGCCGGTCGCCGAGCACGTCCTGGAGCTCGATCCAGACCTGCTCTTCTTCTCCGGCGACCAGCTCTACGAGAACCACGGCGGCTACGGCCTGATCCGTGAACCGGCCGGGCCGGCGATCCTGAACTACCTGCGCAAGTACTACCAGTTCGGCTGGGCGTTTCGCGAGGCGATGCGCGACCGGCCGACGCTGTGCATACCCGACGACCACGACGTGTTCCAGGGCAACATCTGGGGCGAAGGCGGCAAGGCGATGGAGACCGGCCGGGGCACTTCCTCGCTCGGCGGCTACCGCGAGCCGGCGCGGATGGTCAACGTGGTCCACCGAACGAACGCATCGCACCATCCCGACCCCTTCGACCCGGCGCCGGCCGAGCAGGACATCAGCGTCTACTACGGCGACATGGTCTACGGCGGCGTCGGCTTCGCCATCCTGGGCGACCGGCAGTTCAAGAGCAGTCCCGAACACGTGGACACGGGGTCCGGTCGGGCCGACCACGTGTTGGACGCCGGCCTGGACACCACCGCTCTCGACCAACCCGGCCTCGCGCTGCTCGGCGAGCGGCAGGAAGAGTTCCTGGAGCAGTGGGCCGGCGACTGGCGCGGGCACACGATGAAGGTGCTCCTCAGCCAGACCGTGTTCGCCGGCGTCGCCACCCACCACGGGGCGTACGACGACTTCCTCGCCGCCGACCTCGACTGCGGCGGCTGGCCGCAGACCCCGCGCAACCGCCTCGTCCGCATTCTCCGCCAGGCGAAGTGCCTGCACGTGTGCGGCGACCAGCACCTGCCCTCCCTGGTCCAGTACGGCGCCGACGCGCAGCGCGACGGCAGTTGGGCCTTCTGCACGCCGGCGATCAGCGCCGGCTACCCGCGCTGGTGGCGGCCCGACGCGGTCGGCATGCCCCACGGGAACCGGCCGCGGCACGGGCTGGGCGACACCGGTGAGTTCCGCGACGGCCTGGGCAACCGGGTCTACGTCTACGCGGTCGGCAACCCCGAGGTCGGCGCCGAGCGCGATCCCTACCGCCTCGCTCACCAGAAGAGCAGCGGCTTCGGCCTGGTGACCGTCGACCTGGAGGCGAAGACCTACCGGATCGAGGCCTTCCGGTTCCTGTCCACCGCCGACGCCGGTGACAACGCGCAGTTCCCCGGCTGGCCGGTGACCCTGCACCAGGACGAGAACGCGGGCGAGAACCGGATCGGTTAGGGGCCTGCGCCCCCTATACTCAATCGCTTGACGCAACCAGAGAACAACGGAGGTTCCGCCATGACGCCAAGAACGCGCTTTCTGTTCACCGCGGTCGCCTTGATGCTCCTCACAGCAACGCTTGCGGCCCAGGACGGCGAGATGAGCTTCTTCATCACCAGCGCCGGGCCCGGCGACGGCGCCAACCTGGGCGGCCTGGAGGGCGCCGACCAGCACTGCACGGCGCTGGCCGAAGCGGCCGGGAGTTCGGGCAAGACCTGGGGCGCCTACCTCAGCACCGACGGCGAAGACGGCGTGAACGCCCGGGATCGCATCGGTGCGGGACCGTGGCTCAACGCCAAGGGCGCGGAAGTGGCCCGCAACCTGGACGCGCTCCACTACTCGAATGTCGGGCTGACCAAGGAAACGCAACTCACCGAGAAGGGCGAGATGGTCAAGGGCCGCGGGGACACTCCCAACGAGCACGACATCCTCACCGGGTCTCAGCTCGACGGCGCCCGCTTCACCGACGGCGCCGACCACACCTGCGGCAACTGGACGAGCAACGACGAGGGCAGCGCCCAGGTCGGCCACCACGACCGCACCGGCGGCGGCCCTGTCCCGTCGTCCTGGAACTCGGCCCACGGCAGCCGCGGCTGCTCGCAGTCCAACCTCCAGGGCACGGGTGGCAACGGCTACTTCTACTGCTTCGCGATCGACTAACGATCGACTGAAGACATTGCACCGCGCAGCAGGCTGCCTGCTCATCGCCGGCGGCCTCCTTCTGGCGCAAGCCTCTGAGGCACGCCAAGAGGCTCAGGCCCCCTTGCCGCCGCCTCCGCCCGGCTCGCCGGCGCCGTCGGACGAGCCGCTGGTTCTCCCCTCGGCCTTCGACGGCCCACCGCCACCCGAGCCGCCGGCCGTGGTGAATCGGGACGACTCGGGCCGGGCCACGGTGCGAGCCGTGCGCCTCGCCACACCGCTCCGCATCGACGGCCAACTCGACGAGGTCCTGTACACGACCGTGCCGCCGGTTTCGGACTTCCTGCAGATCGAACCGGCGCCGGGTGCACTGGCCACCGACAGGACCGAGATCTGGGTCACGTTCGACGACGACAACGTCTATGCGTCGCTTCGCTGCTGGCAGGACCCTGAGCGGATCGCAGCCAACGACATGCGACGCGACGTTTTCACACAGGACGACTATGTCGATCTCGTCTTCGACACGTTCCATGACGGTCGCAACGCGGCCATCTTCACCATCTACCCCTCGGGCGGCCGCATCGACGGCCAGGTCACCGACGAGCGCCAGTTCAACATTGACTGGAATCCGGTCTGGGATGTCGCGGTAGGCCGGTTCGAGGGAGGCTGGACGGCCGAAGTCGCGTTCCCGTTCAAGTCGCTCCGCTATCGCCCCGGCCGGGCGCAGATCTGGGGCTTCAACGCGCAGCGTTACACGCAGTGGAAGAACGAGAACTCGACACTGACCCGCATCCCGGAAGCGTTGGGCGAGATGGGCATCATGCAGGTGTCGCTGGCGGCAACTCTGGTCGGCCTGGAAGCCCCACCGCCCTCTAGAAACCTCGAGCTCAAGCCCTACCTGGTCGCTGATATGACCAGCGATCACCTTGTCAGCCCGAGAATCTCGAACGAAGTAGCGGCCGACCTCGGCATCGACATCAAGTACGGGCTCAGCCAGAACCTCACGGCCGACTTCACCTACAACACGGACTTCGCCCAGGTCGAAGCCGACCAGCAGCAGGTCGATCTGACGCGCTTCAGTCTCTTCTTTCCCGAGAAGCGCGACTTCTTCCTCGAGAACCAGGGAACCTTCGGCTTCGGCGGGGCCGGAGGCGGCGGATTCGGGGGGTCCTACGAGACGCCGGCCCTGTTCTACAGCCGGCGCATCGGCCTGCACGAGGGACGCGCGGTGCCCATCGAGGCCGGCGCCCGGCTGACCGGACGGACGGGCCGCTACACGCTTGGGCTGCTGAACATCCAGTCGGGCGACGAACCGTTGTCGGGCGCAATGGCGACGAACTTCGGCGTGGCGCGACTCAAGCGGGACATCCTGCGCCGGAGCAGCATCGGCGTCATCTACACGCGCCGCTCGATCGACCAGACCGGCGCCGGACGGAACGTTGCCTACGGCGTCGACGGGACGTTCGCCTTCTTCGACCACCTCACGTTCAACACCTACTGGGCCGAAACGAGCACACCCGGGCTCACGGACGACGACGCCAGCTATCGCCTGCAGATGGACTACAACGGCGACCGCTACGGAGTCCAAGTGGAGCGCTTGCGGGTTGGCGGCCACTTCAACCCCGGCATCGGATTCGTCCGCCGCCACGACATGCGCCGTTCCTTCGGCGAGTTTCGGTTCAGCCCTCGACCAGCCGACAGCAAGCTGGTGCGCAAGTACTCCTGGACCGGGTCGATGGCCCACATCGAGAACGGCGCCGGCCTGGTCGAGACGCGGGAGGCCGAGGGGGAGTTCGGCATCGAGTTCCACAGCGGGGATGAACTCGAACTGAAGTACGTGCGGACCTTCGAGTTTCTCCCACACCCGTTCCCCATCGCCTCGGACATCACGCTCGGCGTCGGCGGCTACGACTTCGACTACGTGCAAGCCGAATTGCAACTGGGCCAGCAGCGGCGGCTATCGGGCCAGTTGTTCCTCGAGTACGGCGACTTCTACAGCGGCCGCAAAACGACGGTCGGCTGGGGTTGGGGGCGCGTGAATCTGAACTCGCACTTCCTGCTCGAACCCAACATCTCGTTCAACCGCGTGGAGTTGCCGGAGGGCGACTTCAACGTGGAGCTCATCGACCTGCGCGCGGTCTACACGATGACGCCGCGCATGTTCGTGAGCGCGCTGTTCCAGTACGACTCCGAGAGTCGCGGGTTCGCGACGAATGTTCGTCTGCGCTGGGAGTACCGCCCCGGCAGCGAACTGTTCGTCGTCTACAACGAGCAGCGCGACACACTGACGCAGGGCTTTCCGGGGCTGAACAACCGGGCCCTCATCGTCAAGATCACACGTCTGTTCCGGCTGTAACCGCGGGCTCGCTAGCGGGACATCAGCACCGTCACCCGATGGGGCGCCGTCGCCGACGGGTGGTGCATCAGGACGTCCTGCTTGCCGTCCAGGTTCAGATCGGCCAGCCAGGTGTACTCCTCGTCCTCGGGCACGGTGACCATGATTCGCTGGGGCCGTTTGGCGAACAGCTCCGGCCCCGGCACGCCGAGATGGATGTCGAGCCTCTTGCGGTTTCGCGCCACGAGAAGGTCTGAACGCCCGTCGCCGTTCAGGTCCCCTAGCCGAACCGCCGGCCAGAACGCCCTCTCCCCGGTCTTTCTGGGCGACCTCGGCCGGATCTCCCGCATTGCACTCGGACGGTCCGCGTAAAGGCCGTCCTCCATGCGGAAGAAGTTCAGATCGAAGGATCCCGCTCCGGTGAAGAGCGACTTGACGAGCACGCGGATGACGCCGAGCACCGTCGGGTGGAACGAGGTCAGCATCACGTCGACCTGGCCGTCGCCATCGAAGTCGTGCCGGTCGACCCCGGCGATGATGCCCTGAGACTCGACCGCGGCGCCGGTTTCCGGCGAGAACTCCGTGCCGCCTCCGGGCGCCGCGGCGCCATGGTGCACTTCGTAGGAGGAGTGCATCTTCCACAGGCTCGCGCCCTTGAGCGAGAACACGGCGAGGTCGGTGACGCCGTCACCGTTCATGTCGGTCAGCGAGTGCAGCACTCTGCCGCTGCTTTCGCCTTCCGGCATGTGGTCGCGGCGCCGGCTGCGGATCCCCGCCGGCGCGGCGAGCGAGGCGATCTGGTCCGAGTCGAAGGAGATCCCGGTCGTGAACGTCGTGCTGGCCTTCGCGCGGAACTGACCGCGCTCGTCCTGGAGGTGGACCGCGAAGTGGTCGTCATTCCAGAACACCAGGTCGGTGCGGCCGTCCAGATCGTAATCCATCTCGTGGACGCGGCCGCCCTCCTCCCAGGGCCGGTACCGGTAGCCGTCGGCGCCGTAGACGCGGTCGAGCCCGGTCGTGGGGCCGACCGTTACGGGCTCGGCAAACCTCCCGTCCGGCATCTGGACCAGCACCTGGAAGCCGTGGCCATGCACCAGGGCCAGGTCGTCGCGGCCGTCTCCGTTCACGTCGCGCGTCATGTCCACGTGGAGAATTTCGCCCCTCTCGGACTCCCGGAAATCGGACGTCACCGCGACCAGGTCCCGTTCCGTCGCCGACTCCGGATCGAACCAGGTCAAGCGACCGCCGCCGTATGCGATCAACCGGTCCCGGCCGTCGATGCGGGCCAGGTCGACAAAGACCACGTCGGGACGTAGCGTGGCCTCGGCTGCCGCCGACCAGTCGCCGTCGGCAAAGGAGAAGACGCGCAGCCGGCGGTCTCCATTCCCGTCCACGTAGACCGCGGCGAGGTCCGCGACCGAGCCGCCGGACAAGAACCCCGTCAGCACCGTCAGGCGTTCCGCGGCGTCGATAGCGACTTCGTAGCGCTCGAACGCGTACGCCGCGGCCGGCTCGGAACCGGAGTGCATGGCGGCCGGCATCATGCATCCCGACAGACACACTCGAACAGCGAGCATGGCAATCCGGCGCGATGGATGGCGCCTCCGGCCGCTCACCGGGCGATCAGCATCGTCACCCGATGCGGCTCGGTCGTGGACGCGTGGTGCATCAGAACATCCTGCTTGCCGTCCTGGTTGAGGTCCACCAGCCAGGTGTACTCCTCGTCGTTGGGGATGGCGACCGCCACCCTTTGAGGCTGGCGGGCGAACAGGTCCGGTCCCGGCACACCAACGAAGACGCGCAGTTGTCTATGGGTCTCCTCGATGAGCAGGTCTGAGCGGCCGTCGCCGGTTACATCCCCGATGAGCAAGGTCGTGTTGAACGCGCGCAGGTGACGCTTCTGTGTCTTCCGTTCCTGGTGCGTCGCCCCTCGAAGCACAATGTCCAGTGGCACCCACCCCGGCTCCCTGACGCTGGGGTGGCCGTCCAATTGCCTTCTGCGGGTGGCGTTGGGTTTGTCGGAATGGACGCCCCGTTCCATGGAATAGAACTCGAGATCCAACCAGATGTCATCGCCCATGAACCCCTTGAGTCTCTTCCAGAGGCTGCTCTTGAGGTACGCGACCTCGATCGTTGTGAACATCAGGTCGACGTGGCCGTCGCCATCGAAGTCGTGCCGGTTCATCCCGAGCTGGATTCGGCCGTCCGACTGAAAGGCGAAGTCGACGCCCCGGGCAAACCGCGTGCCGCCATCGGGTGCTGGCGCGCCGAGATGCACCTCGTAGGTTGAACGCTTGCGCGAGATGCTCTCGCCCTCCAGCGAGAAGACCACGAGATCCGCGACATCGTCACCGTTCAGGTCGGCTATCGAGTGCAGCACCCTCCCCGTCGTGTCTCCGGCGGCGAGCGAGGAAAGGTCGTCCGAGTCGAATGTCACATCGGTGGTGAAGGTCTCGGCCACTGGGGAAAACAGCCCATCTTCGTCCTGGCGATGAACCTCGAAGTGGTCCTCGTTCCAGAACACCAGGTCGCCAAGACCATCCCGGTCGTAGTCCATCTCGTGGACACGGCTTTCGTCCCAAGGGTTGTATCGGTATCCATCGGCGCCGTAGATCCTGCCCATCTCAGTGGACCGGCCGATCTTCACTGGATCCGCGAACTCGCCGGCGCCCGTCTGGATGAACACCCGGAAGCCACCGACGCCCGGCACGACCAGGTCGTCGCGGCCGTCGCCATTCACGTCACGCGTGATGTCCACATGGGGGACCTCGCCTCCGCGAGGCGGATTGAAGGCGGCCGTGACCGCGACCAGCGCGCGTTCCGTCGCCGATTCGGGATCGAACCAGTTCAGGCGACCGGGGTTGTAGGTAACGAGCCGGTCGCGGCCGCCGATGTCGGCGACGTCAACGAACAGCACTTCGGGGCCGAGTGTTGCGTCGAGTCCTGGCGCCCAGGCGCCGTCGCCGAACTCGTAGATTCGCAGGCGGCGTTCGTCGCTGGCGTCGATGTGCACCACGGCAAGCTCCGCGCTTGCGCCACCGAGAAGAAGTCCCGTCAAGACGGTCTGGCGTTTCGCGGCGCCGGTGACGACCTCGTACTGCGTGAAAGTGAATTCCGCAGCCTGCTCGGAAGTGGACTGCGCGGCGGCTGGCCCTGTGCATCCCGATAGGAACACGCCAAGAAACAGTATGGAGGACAGGCTTCGTCGATACCGCATCGTGAGGTCGGTTGCCGAAGTGCCGACTTTGTTCATCGGGCGATCAGCATCGTCACCCGATGCGGCTCGGTAGTCAACGTGTGATGCATGAGGATGTCCTGCTTGCCGTCCTTGTTGAGGTCCACCAGCCAGGTGTATTCCTCGTTGGGCATGGCGACCGCCACTTTTTCAGGCCGCCTGGCGAACAGGTCCGGCCCCGGCACGCCAAGAAAGACGCGCAGTTCCTTCCGGCCCTTCTGCACCAGCAGGTCCAAGCGGCTGTCGCCGTTCACATCTCCGATCAACACCGACGGGTGGAGAATGCCTTTTTCCCCTGGCACCCCGGGGGCGCGGCCCTTGATTCTGCGGGTGGCGCTCGGTTTGTCGGAGTAGATGCCACCTTCCATGCGGCGGAAGTCGAGATGCATCGGCACGGAACGAGTCAGCAACCCTTGTCCAATCATGCGCATTGTCTTGAAGATGCCGAACTTCATCGTTCTGTACATCACGTCGACCTGACCGTCGTGGTCGAAGTCGTACCGCCCGATCCCGTACGGGAGGCCGTCCGACAGAATCGTGGCGCCGACATCAGGCGCGAACACAGTGCCGCCATCGGGTGTGGGCGCGCCTGGGTGGACCTCGTACGTGGAGTGCACGCTCCACATGCTCTTGATCTCCAGCGAGAAGACCACGAGGTCGGCGACGCCGTCGCCGGTCAGGTCGGTCAACGAGTGCAGCACCCTGCCAGTCGTGTCTCCGGTCAGGCTGTCGTCAATACGCCGGCGGCGAACCTCCTCTGGCGCCGCGAGCGAGCGGCGGTCGTCCGAGTCGAACCCGACCTCGGTCGTGAAGGTCGTGCTGGCCTTCGCGGGGAACAGACCGCGCTCGTCCTGGAGATGGACCGCGAAGTGGTCTTCATCCCAGAACACCAGGTCGCTGCGTCCGTCCAGGTCGTAGTCCATCTCGTGGACGCGGCCGCCCTCCTCCCAGGGCCGGTACCTGTAGCCGTCGGCGCCGTCGGCGCCGTAGACGCGGTCGAGCCCGGTCGAGGGGCCGATGGTCACCGGATCGGCGAACGTACCGCCGCTCCTCTGGACGAGCACATGGAAGCCGTGGTCCTGCGGCACGACCAGCTCGTCGCGGCCGTCGCCATTCACGTCGCGCGTGACGTCCACATGGAGCACTTCGCCCCGCGGAGGCGGGCTGAAGTCGGAGGTCACCGCCGCGAGTCTTCGTTCCGTTCCGGTCTCGGGATCGAACCAGGTCAGGCGGCCGCCGCCGTAGATGACCAGCCGGTCCCCGCCGTCGATGTTGGCCACGTCGACGAAGGAGGCCTCGGGACGCAGCGTGGCGTCGACTTCCGGCGCCCAATCACCGTCCGTGAACGTGAAGATGCGCAGGCGCCGGTCGTCGTTCTCATCGATATGCACGACCGCGAGGTCCGCCACCGAACCTCCCACAAGGAACCCGGTCAAGATGGTCTGGCGCTCGCCGGCGCCGGTGACCACCTCGTGCCGCTCGAAGGTGAACGGCGCCGCCTGCTCGGCGCCGGGGAGCGTGGCGGCAGGCCCGATGCATCCGTAGAGGCACACTTTGAGCGTGAGGATGGCGAATCGGCCTCGCCGATAGTGCCTCGTGCTGCTGCTCGTCAGTCGCTTTCTCATGGCTCCTTCTCCTTCCAGCTCGAAGTTGACTGCGTCAACATACGCACTCTTGTTGACGCTGTCAACACCCTCTTCTCCCCTCTCCTTCGGGAGGCGAGAGTCCGTGGCTTCCGCTCGAACCCGCTCCGCGCCGGAACGTGACGCTCTCGTCACTGGCGAAGTCAAGCGATAATCCACGCATGGACGGCAAACCAGGCGCCTACCACCACGGCGATCTCCGCACGGCTCTGATCGAAGCAGCCGCCGCGATGATCTCCGAGGGTGGCGCCGCCAGCGTGACGATGCGGGCAATCGGCGGTCGGCTCGGTGTGTCCCGGGCGGCGCCCTACCGCCACTTCCCGGACAAGACATCCCTCCTGGTCGCGGTCGCGGTGGAGGGATTCAGGCGTCTCAACCGCCGCCTCGGGGTCGGCCACACCGGCGTCCCGCGGTCAAGCGTCGAGCGGCTCCGGCGCATGGGCGAGGAGTACGTGCGCTTCGCCCTGGAGCATCCTGCCCACTACCGCTTGATGTACGGCAAGGAGGCCCTTGCGCGCCAGGATCAACCCGAGTTGCGAGAAGCCGCCGGCGCCCTACTCGAGAACCTCGTCCAGGTGATCCGGGCGCACCAGCAGCAAGGCGAGATCGAGCGAGGGGACCCGCGGGCACAGGCCTACGTGGCATGGAGCGCGGTGCATGGGCTGGCGTCTCTCCTGATCGAGAGACAGATCGACCCCAGCGTCGACGTCAACGAACTGATCCAGCAAAGCACCCGGACGCTGCTGGACGGGATGCGAGATCGCAGCTCCTAGGCTGCTCCGTCTTTCCCCAGCAGAAGGTCGCGCACCGCCCGCTTCTGCAGCTTGCCGGTAGCGTTCTTCGGAATCTCGTCGAGCACGAAGATTCGTGCCGGAACCTTGAAGCGGGTGACGTAGCTCGCCACGTGCCGCAGGAGGTCCTGTTCGCTCGCCTGGATGTCGCCGCTGAGCGCCACGGCGGCCCAGAGGTTCTCGCCGAACCGCTTGTCCGGCACGCCGAAGACCACGGCTTCGGCCACGGCTTCGTGGCGGTAGAGAGCTTCCTCGATCTCGCGCGGCGAGATGTTCTCGCCGCCCTTGATGATCAGGTCCTTCTTCCGATCGGTGAGGTAGAGGTAGCCGTCTTCGTCCAGATAGCCGATGTCTCCCGAGTAGAGGCACCCGTCGACCAGCGTCTCGTTCGTCGCTTTCCGGTTGCGCCAGTAACCCGCCATCAGCGTCGGTCCGGAGATCACGATCTCGCCGAGGACGCCGGCGGGCACGTCGGCGCCGCTGTCGTCGACCACGCGAATCGACATGGTGGGCTGCGCGCGGCCGACGGCGCCGGGCCGAAACGCGTCCTGATCGTAGTAGGCGGCGCCTGCCCCTCCCGACTCGGTCATGCCGTAGCCGTCCCGCACACGGCACGAGAAAACCTGCTCGAACTCGCGGCGCACCGGGTCCGGAAGGGGGGCGCCGCCGGTCCACACGCCCTCCAGACTCGAGGTGTCGTAGCGGTCCCGTTCGGGGAACTCCAGCATGTAGGTCAGCATGGTGGCGACCATGGAGAACCGGACCACGCGCAGCTTCTGAATGGCCTCGAAGACGCCGCGGGTATCCCAGCGCGCAAGAAGGCCCGCCTGCATGCCCTTGATGAAGCCGAGATTCATCATCAGAACGCCGAACGAATGCGACAGAGGGAGCACGTGCAGGGTCAGCATGAAGGGCGGCAGGTCGACCATCCTGGGGTGCGGAATCGAGACGACGCTCTCGTGCGTCAGCATCACGCCCTTCGGCTTGCCCGTCGTTCCGGAGGTGTAGAGGAGGAGCGCGAGATCGTCGCCTGATCGGTCGGCCATCTCCACCAGGGGCTCGGCGCCGGCCATCTCCAGAGACAGGTCGATGGCCTCGTCCCCAGCCGGGCCGCCGGCGGCGAGGAGCAACTGCAGCTCGGGGCAGGCCCGGCGGATCAGCGGCACGAGTTCGCCGGCGGTGATCACTGCCCGGGCCCTGGAGTCCCTCAGCATGTGCTCAATCTCAGGGACCGTGAGCTGAGGCCTGATCGGGAGGATGACGGCGCCGATCTTCCACACCGCCTGGAATGCCTCGAAGACCTCGGGGCCGTTGGGCATCGCCACGGCAACGCGATCACCGGCCATGACACCGCGATCCCGCAGCACCCTCGCCAGCCTGCGCGCCCGCGTGTCCAGTTCGACGTTCGAGATGATCTCGCCGCGCCAATGGAGGATGGGGTATTCGCCGAACTGCTCGATGTTCTCCAGGGCCAGATTGGCTGCGTTCAACTCGATGGACCTCCGTGCTGATCGACGATCGCCCGGCCCATTCTCACCTAAGCCGTATCGGAGCAACGATCCAGCGCCCGAGACAGCGCCGTTTGGCGCCAGCCGCCGAACTGAACCACCCGGGCTCCGCGCCGGATGCGGGCAGGATGCCCGCGTGCCCAGGCCGCTGCTGTAGTGTTCAGGCATCGGCAGGTGGGAGGGCAGTCCATGAAGAAGCGCCTTCGCTGGTCCGGGTTCATCTCGGCGATCGTGCTGGCGACGGTCCTGGTCTGGAGCCCGGCGCAAGTTCAGGAAACGGTGCGGCCCCTGCTTTCCAGCGACCATGCTCCGGCGCCCGAGCCACGGGTGTTTCCGCCTCTGCGTTCCGAACAGAGCCCGGAAGACAGGCACTTCGACGCGCCGGGGCGGAACCCGGGGTCGGCAGCTCACCCCATGGCGCCGGGCAGAGTGCGCAGCGATGCACCTGCATGGCACGAACTCAACCACGTCGATCCGTCCCTGCCCTCCTGGGTCGGGCCTCTGCTCCATCCCCGGCAGACCGACCCCGAGCCACCAGTCGACGCCAGGTTCCACGATCCGATCCGTCTGTCCGGCGACTTTCGCAACGACGACTACCCGTTCATCCTCTCCGACCCGGACGACCGCGACGACGTCTGGATGGTGTGGACCAGCTACTCCGGACGGCGCGACCGGCTTCACCTGGCCCGCCGCGACCCGGCCACCGGTGTGTGGGGGCCATGGAACCCGGTTCCCGGCGTCACCGGCGACGTCTGGCGTCCCAGCCTGGCCCTGGACAGCCACAAACGGCTGTGGGTCGTGTGGGCGCAGCCGGAGCGGTTGTTCGAAGACGAGCCCAACTTCGACCTCTACGGGCGCTGGTTCGACGGCGAGCACTGGGGCCGCCTGGAGCGACTGACTTCGGCCCCCGGGAGCGACTTCAATCACCGTCTGGCGCGCGCCCGGGATGGCTCGCTGCATCTGGTCTGGCAGGGGACCCGCGAGGGACAGGCCGACATCCTCTACATGAGTTACGACGGTACTTCGTGGTCAGCGGAGCGACGGATATCCGAGAGCCCACGCAACGACTGGACGCCCGCCCTGGCCCTCGACTCGGAGGGCGCCGCCTGGATCGCCTGGGACAGCTACGACCGCGGCGACTACGACGTCTTCCTCCGCCGCCTCCAGCGCGACCGCCTGGGACCGGTGCAGACGATCGCGGCGACGCCGTTCTTCGAAGCCAGGCCCAGCGTCGCCGTCGATGGCGCCGACCGGGTCTGGATCGCCTACGAGGTCGGTGAGGCCGGCTGGGGCAAGGACCAGGGACTGCTGATCGACAGGGAACGCCAACCGGGCTCGATGCTCAACCGCGAGCGCACGGTGGCGGTCCGCGTTCTCGATGGCGACGAGATCACCGCCGCCGCTCCCGAACTCGGGACGCTCTTCCCGGCTCGCCGGCGCCTGCACTACACGAAGACGCCGAACCCTTCTCTCAGCGGCCCGGAGCTGGCCGTCGACGACCGGGGCCGGGTCAGTCTTCTGGTGCGGGCAATGGAGAGCTCCGGCGCCTACGCCCAGTACTGGAGGCTCTACGTCACAACGATGGCCGCGAACGGTTGGAGCGCTCCCACCGCCGTGCCCTGGAGTATCGGCCGCCTGTCGATGTCGGCCTCGGCGACGCCCTCGGCGGCCGGCGGCCTGTGGCTCGGCTGGCCGCGCGACAACTTCCCCACCTTCTCGGCGATTCTCACGTTGCCCGAAGAGACCGTGGTCGAGAACGTCTACGCGGCGAGGTGGGCGCCGGCGACCGCGCCCGGGCTGAGGACCGAGGCGCCGCGGCCACCGCCCTTCCCGCAGCGCGCCGCCGGCCACGAGCGAGAGGCCGAGGACATCGAGCGCATCCGCGGGTGGAGGACTCGAGTCGACGGCGAGGACCTGCGGATCCTCCGCGGCGACACCCATCGCCACACCGAGATGTCACTCGATCTGCGCGGCGTTCCGGATGGCTCCGTGCTCGACTTCTACCGCTACATGATCGACGTCGCGGCGATGGATTTCGGGCTCATCAGCGACCACCAGTACGGCGGCGAACTCGAGTACTGGTGGTGGCTGGAGGAGAAACTGGCCGATCTCTTCCACGCTCCGCAGAGTTACATAGCACTCTTCGGCTACGAACGCTCGATCAACTTCCCCATGGGGCACCGCAACATCCTCCACGCCGAGCGCGGCCACATGCCGGTGCCCTTCTTCCAGAAGACGGGCTACGTCGAGTATCCGAACATCCGCTACCACAACGGCGCCGGAATCGTTCAGGACGACGACACGAAGATGCTCTACGAAGAGGTGCGGCGCACCGGCGGCATCACCATCCCCCACACCAGCGCCACCACGATGGGCACCGACTGGCGCGACAACGATCCCGAAATCGAACCCCTGGTCGAGATCTACCAGGGCGATCGTCACAGCTACGAGGCCCCGGGCGCGCCGTTGACCGACCGCGCGGCGCAGGCGCAGTCGGAGCTCACGCGGCCACACGACGAGGGCTTCGTGTCCAATGCCTGGGAGAAGGGCTACCGCCTCGGCGTCATCGCCAGTTCGGACCACCTGTCGACCCATATCTCCTACGCCATGGTCTTCGTGCCGGAGCGCTCGCGCCATGCCGTCCTCGAGGCGATGCGCCAGCGACGGACGTACGGCGCCACCGACAACATCGTGCTCGAGTTCTGGATGGGTGAGCACTTCATGGGCGCTGAGTTGAGCGGCACGGACGAACTGCCGGAGATGAGGATCGTCGCGGTAGGCACCAGACCCTTCTCGACCGTCGAGATCCTGCGCAATGGAACCTCGATCTACCAGAGTGCTCCGGCCGGCGCCGAGATCGATCTGCGCTATGCGGATCTGTCGCCCGAGCCGGGACTGAACTACTACTATGTTCGCTTGATTCAGGAAGACGGCCAGATGGCCTGGAGTTCGCCGATCTGGGTGAAGCTCGACTAGGAGTCGAGTCGCGGCGTCCGCGCCGCGGAGCGGCAAGAAAGGAGCGGCAATGGATCTCAAGGATGTCACCTGGGAGCGCGACGGTGGAGTGGTCACTCTGACCATGAACCGGCCGGAGAAGCTCAACGCCCAGTCGATGGACATGATGGACTCCCTGATCGCCGCCTTCGAGGAAATCGAGCGCGACGACGACATCAAGTGCGCCATCTGGACCGGCGCCGGCAGGGGCTGGTCGTCGGGGCGCGACTTCTCCGACCCCAAGCTCGCGGGCGTGGCGCCCTACGGCCCCGAGTTCCCCCGCGGCACCCGACTGCTGCCGCTGTCTCTCGGCGGGCGCCTGCAGTTCGCCCTCTGGCGCTGTCGCAAGCCGATCATCGCCGCGGTGAACGGGCACATGCTGGGCGGCGCCTTCTCTGCCGGGCTCATGGCGGACTTCCGGATCGCCTCGGAACGCGCGAAGTTCGGCGCCCTCTTCGTCAAGCGCGGCCGGGTCCCCGACAACGGCGGCGTCTACATGCTGGTCAAGATCATGGGACTGGGGCCGGCGCTCGAGTTCATGTACTCGGGCGAGATCATCGATGCGCAGCAGGCTGTCGAACTCGGTCTGGCGAACCGGGTTGTTCCCCACGACGAGCTGATGCCGACCTGCCGGAAGATCGCCGCCAACATCGCCGCCGGTCCTTCCCTCGCCATCGAGTTCATGAAGAAGATGGCCTATCGCACGTTCGAAGGCGACAGCATGGAGAGCCTGACCGCCTACGAAGCCTTCGCCCAGAGCGTCTGCGAGGCCAGCGAGGACGGCGAGGAGGGCGTGCGCTCCTTCGCCGAGAGGCGCGAGCCGGTGTTCACGGGGCGTTAGGCCGGCGGCAGCCAAACCCGCGTTGGTCAGGACCCGTTCACTGTTGATGGTTCAGCCGTAGCCCCGGCCGCGGCCAGTCGCAGGCGACCAGCGAACCGGTTCCCGACAGCGTGATGTAGGCGGTTCGCAGATCGGCGCCGCCGAAGCAGATATTCGTCGTCAGAGGGTCGGAAGCGGGCACGATCTCGACGATCTCGCCCTCCGGCGAGACCACGGTGATGCCGCCGGTGATCAGGGTGCCGATGCAGATGTTGCCGCCGGCCTCGACCGCCAGAGAGTCCCAGAGCCCGAGGCCGGGCGGATCGACGACCAGGCGGCCGCTGATGGGCAGGATCGTCGTGTCCTGGATGACGGCGCCCGGCGAAGGGATCGGCCAACTCCAAAGACGCGTCGGATAGGTCTCGGCCACGTACAGCGTTGCGCCGCCGGGAGACAGCCCGATGCCGTTGGGCCCGTCGAGGGGGAACAGGACCTCCTCGATGAAGGCGCCATCCGCCCTGGCATAGAGGACGCCGGTGCGATCCCGGTCGCGCTCCCGGGTCTGGCCGTGGTCGCTGAACCAGAATCCACCGCAGTCGTCGAAGACGATGTCGTTCGGCGCCCGCAGCGGCCGGCCGTCGCACTCGGTGTAGAGATCCTCGACCTTGCCGGTGTGGATGTCGACGCGCTGGATGCGGCCGCCGATGTAGTCCGGATGCTGGCGCCCGGGGACGTGCAACGGGCCACCGGGAAAACCGGCCACCGGCAGCGGCCCGACGTCCAGGCGCTGATAGTCGAAGCCGCCGTTGTTGCAGACGTAGACCCTGCCGTCGGGCCCGAAGGCGGCGCCGTTCGGCCCGCCGCCGCAGCGGGCCAGGACCTGGTGGCGGCCGTCCGCTCGGACGCGGGTGAGGGTGCCGCCGGCGATTTCGACCACGATGACGCTGCCGTCGTCCATCGCCATCGGCCCCTCGGGAAAGTCCAACCCGGTGGTGATCTCGCGTAGTACTGCCACGCTCACTCGCGTTCAGACGGTCGCATCGAAGGTCTCCTTCACCCCCAGCCAGGGGAGCAGGATGTCGATCGGCCCCCTGTTGACCGGGGTCCACAAGGGTTCCTTCATTTCCGCCTCCCAGGCTCGGTAGAGCTCCAGGAGGGCTTCGACGCGCGCCGGTTCGCGGTGTGCAAGGTCCTCGACCTCGCCCGGTGAGGCGCGGAGATCGAAGAGGTAGAGGTGGCGCTCGTTGACACTCACCAGTTTCCAAGAACCACTGCGCACCGCGAAGTTCTCGGCATTGCGCCAGAAGAGCGGCCTTGCCGGAGGCGGCTCGGCGTCTCTCAGCAGGGCTGTCAGGTCGACGCCATCGAGCGTCACGCCGGTCGGCAGCGAGACACCCGCAAGGCCCAGCACCGTGGGCAGGATGTCGAGAGAACTCACTGGCGTCGACTCGACTCGTCCGGCATCGATCCGGCCGGGCCACGAGGCCAGGAACGGCACGCGTACGCCGCCCTCGAAGTGCAGCAGCTTGCCGCCCAGAAGCGGATCGTTGGAACAGGCCTGCACATAGGTGGCGCAGCCGTTGTCCGACAGAAAGAGCACCAGGGTGCGCTCCTCCACCCCTGTCGAGCGCAGCTTGGCCATGATCGCGCCGACGCCGTCGTCGAGGGCGCTGACCATGGCCGCGAAGACTCGCCTGCGCTCGTCCCCGATGTCGGGGAAGCGGTTGTAGTACTCGTCCGTCACCTGCAGAGGCGTGTGCGGCGCGTTGTACGCGACGTACAGGAAAAAGGGCTCACCCTGGCGGCGGTCGATGAAGTCAACCGCCTCCCGGGTGAAGGCGTCGGTCAGGTAGTCGGTCTCCTGGACCGCCTTGCTGCCGCGTTGAATGGGGTTGATCTCGGGTCGATGCCGGAACTCGTGGGCTCGGCGGCCACCGGCAATCGACGCTGAGGCGACGGTGCGGACTCCCGGTTGATCCGCGGGGTCCATGTAGAGGTTGCCGCCGTGCAGGAATCCGAAGAACTCGTCGAAGCCGCGTTGCTGCGGCTGGAACTGCGGCTGCGAGCCGAGGTGCCACTTCCCCACCATGCCGGTGGCGTAGCCGGCGCTCTTGAACAGCTCCGGCAGCATGACCTCGGAAGTGGGCGTGCCGAGTCCCGCGTCCTCGACGCGTTGCATGGCGCCGGCGCCGAACTCGTGGCCGAAACGCTGCTGATAGCGCCCGGTGAGCAGACCCGCTCGGGTCGGGCTGCACAGTGGAGCGCTGACGTAGCCGTCGGTGAAACGAATGCCCGCGGCCGCCAGCGCGTCCAGATGGGGCGAGCGCCCGCCATCGCAACCGTAGGCACACACATCGCCATAGCCGAGATCGTCGGCGAGGATGAGCACGACGTTGGGTGGCGGCTGCGGATCAGCCGGCGACGGCGCTCCATCCCCGCTCTCGCAGGCCGCAAGCAGGACCGCGAGAGACAGCAGGCCGATCCCTGGCCTGGCAGCGTGCGCCGCAGGAAGAATCGGCGCACCCCATGTTCTGCCGCGCACGCTCCTGGCGCCCTTCATCGCACCGGTCCGGCGGGCGCCATCCCGAGCTCGACGAGCAGCGAGTCGCGCAGGCGGTACTTCTCGACCTTGTTGGTGGGCGTTCGAGGCAGGTCGTCGAGCAAGCGGACATGACCGGGGCGCATGTGGCGGGGCATGCGCCCGTGCAGCCAATCTCCGAGCTCCTCCGCGCTGACCTCGGCGCCCGGTCGGGTCACCGCGAAGATCGCCACCTCCTCCTCATCGCCCTCGCGGGCCGGCACCCCGACCGCCGCGCAGAGGCTTATGTCGGGATGCTCGGCAACCAGTTCCTCGATCTCGTGCGATGAGATGTTCTCGCCCTTGCAGCGAATGAAACTCCCCATGCGGTCGGCGAAGTAGAGCAGCCCGTCGCGGTCCATGATCGCCGCGTCACCGGTATGGAGCCAGCCGTTGGCGAGGAGTGCGGCCGTGGCTTCCGGCCGGCCCCAATAGCCCGAAGTGAAGAGGTCGGGCAGCCGCGGCCGGAACGCGAGCTGGCCATAGCTCTCTGGCGGCAACACGTCGTCGTCGTCGCCGAGGATCGCGGCCTCAACGAAGATGGAAGGCGCTCCCATCAGCCCCTTGCGGACCTCCCGGTCGCCCCGGAAGATCGGGTATCCCGAACGGCGCGCGAACTCGAAAATCTCCTCCTTGGGGCGGCCGCGATAGAGGTCCCGGGGCGTTCCGCCGCCGCTGGGGAACTGATCGATCAGGGCGAGGGCGCCGAGGCCCGTCTCCGTTTGACCGTAGGCGGTCGCGCAGATGTCCAGACCGAAGCGGCGAGCCAGTTCGTGGTGCCTCTCGGGCAGCGGCGTCAGATTGACGCAGTGCAGCGTGTTCCGCGCGTCGTCGGGTTTCTCCGGGGCCGCCACCAGCCGGGAGATCATGACGTCGATCAGAATCGCCGTCGTGGCGCCCCGGCGGGCGATTCGCCGCCAGTAGTCGCGGGCGCTGAAGCGGTCCCAGATCGCCACCTCGCACCCCACCCAAGCGGCGCGCGCGACATTGCTGATCGCGCCCGCGGCGTGGTAGAGCGGCAGATCGTTGTGGACCACATCGTTGCAGTCGATCAGGCAGCGGGGGCTGTAGCTGAACTGGTTCATCCAGCGATGGGACTGCAGCACTCCCTTGCTCGGTCCCGTGGTACCCGACGTGTAGAGGATGTTCGCCAGGTCGGCCGGCTGCTGCGGCGCGCGCGATCCGTCGCCGCCCCCCTCCAGCAACTCAGCGAAGCCGCAGACGGTTCGGCAGCCTTCGGCCGTGATGCCGGACACCGCCGGATCGAAGTCGTGGTCGTCTCGAGCTGGTCGATGCACCACGAGATCCGGCCCAGCCAGAACGTCGGCGGCGGTCGCCAACTGTGGCAGCAGGCTCTCCTCGCTGATCACGAGGCGGGGTTTCAGGTCGCGTAGTTGATGCCCGAGAAGACTGCCGGTGAGGCTGTAGTTGATCGGACAGTAGACGGCGCCGACGCGCCACAGCGAGAACATCGACAGCGCGGCGACCAGGGGGTTGGTCAGGAACAGGGCAACCCGGTGCCCGGCGCCGACACCGAGCTGACGCAGCCCGCCGGCGATGCCTGAACACAGACGGTCCATCTCCGCGAACGAGATCGAGCGATCCTCTTCGCCGTAGTAGAGGAAAGTGCGATCGCCCCGGCTGACCGCCCATTCGTCGAGCCGGTCGAGGACGAGCACGCCGTCGCGGGCGAGTTCGGCCTCCAGGCGCACGGGATCTTCAGGCCCGGCCATCGATCGACGCCCGGCCCTGAGTAAGCACTGTCGCCTCCCCGGTGGAGGCCGAGAACAGCACCTCCCCGGCCTCGACACGCCATGCCTCGACGGTCAGCGTGTCGCCCGGCACAACCGGCGCGGAGAACCGGGCCTCGATCTCCGTCAACCGCTCCGGGTTGCCGTCGCAGAACTCGCGAACGAGGGCAACGGCCGCGTAGCCGAGGGTCGCGGGCCCCTGCAGGACGGGCCGCTCGAGACCACGACTGCGCGCGAATTCCTCATCGACGTGGATCGGATCGGCGACACCGTTGAGTTGGTAGAGAATCGCCTGGGTTTCGGGAATCGGCGTCGACCAGCGGAGATCCGGCGGACGATCCGGCGCTCGACGCTTCGGCGCCGGCGCTGGCCCCGGATCGCCCCCGAATCCGCCCGATCCCAGCAGCGCGGAGCGGGCAATCAGCTCGAAAACCAGGTCCCCGTCGTCGGCACGGCCCTCGACCCGGGTCTGCATGATCGCCAGCGAACCCTTGTCCCAGATATCGGTCACCTCCGCCGACACGTGCAACTGGCCGGACACCGGCAGCGGACGGTGCATGCGCAGGCTCTCGCCGGCCTCTACGCGATGGTAGTTCCGCACCAGGTCCACAAAGTGCGGGCTCAGAGAGTGCATGGCGACCAGGCAGAAGGTCGGCAGAACGCGCATCCCGCCATTCCGATCCAGAGCGAAGAGGCCGAGATCCCTGGCGCCCGCGCCGACGCTCAGAGCGTAGAGGCCGACATCCCGCTGGTCATAGGCGAACACCTGGGGGCCGGCCCGGCGCCCGATGTCCGCGAGATTGGCCTTGGGAGGCCTCGCCGCCATCAGTCGGTGACGGCGTAGGCGTTGCTGATGACGACTCCCCGGGGAGTCGAAACCTGAATCAGGGTACGACCGTTCTCCTTCCAACCCCGGGTGGTGAGTTCCTCGCCCGGAAACACGACATCCGAGAAGCGGGCCTTGAACTCGCGGAAGCGACCCACCTCGCCGTCGCACAGCCCCTCGACGATCGCTCGCACCGCGAAGCCGTACGTGCACAGACCATGCAGGATCGGCCTCTCGAACCCGGCCGTCCTGGCGAACTCCGGGTCGATGTGCAGCGGGTTGTAGTCGCCGTTGAGACGGTACAGGGCAGCCTGTCCCCTGGGGATCCTGTACGTGATGTCGAGATCGGGCCGCACGCCCGGAGGCGGATCCAGGACCTCGGCCCTGGGCCCGGGGTCGCCGCCGAATCCGCCGCCACCCCGGTAGAAGCCGACCTTGAGCGTCTCGAAGACCTTCTCGCCGCTTGCTGTCGAGCCGGTGGCGCTGGAGTGGATGACCGCCGCCTTCCCCTTGTCGAAGATGTTGACGACTTTTCCGGTCACAACCAGCGGACCTTCGGGCGGGATCGGTCGGAACATCCGGATCAGTTGCTCACCGTGCAGCATTCGTGACTGATCGAATCGCCCCTCCAGGTCCGCCATCGCGTCGTACTCGGGAATCACGCAGTAACCAGGCAACACCTGGAGACCGCCCGAGGCGCCCTCATAGAGATACTCGAGGTCTTCGACGGGTACTCCCACGCCAAGGGCGTAGAGAACAACGTCCTTCCAGCCATAGTCAACCGACCTCGGCGCGGTCTCCAGACCGATGAGATCGGCAAGGCCCGGTTCCGGCATCTGTTCCTCCGCGGCAGCGGCTTATCTGATCGGTTCGGCTACGATAACAGCCCGCCGCGAGAACCCGTTGATCGACTCCCGAGCAGAGTCGGAATGAAGGAGACCTCCCATGTACGGTCTAACGGACGAAGTGCGCCAGCACCGCGAGCTCTTTCGCACCTTCATCAACGACTACGTGATTCCCGCGGAGGCCGAGCTGGCGGCGGAGTACGACCCGACCGGACCGACCTACACACGCCTCAAGGAAGAGGCCAGGCGTCAAGGCCTGTGGGCCATCGGCCATCCAAGGGAACTGGGCGGCGGCGGTCTGGGCTTCATGCCCTTCGTTTACTTGAACGAGATCATCGGCCGGTCTCATTGGGGTCAGGTCTGCGTCGGCAGCGTTTCGATGCAGGACTCCATCATGCTCAATCTCTACGCCAGCGACGAGCAGAGAGAGCGTTTCCTCAAGCCGCTGGTGGCGGGCGACATCTATCCCTCGGTCGGCCTGACCGAGCCCGAGGTCGCGGGGTCGGATCCGACCCTGATGCGCACAACAGCGGTGCTCGACGGCGACGACTGGGTCATCAACGGCCACAAGTGGTTCACCTCCAGTGCCGACATCGCAGCATTCACAACGATGTTCTGCATCACCGAGCCCGAGGCCGACCGCTACGCGAAGTTCTCTTCGATCATCGTCCCCACCGACACGCCCGGCTACAACATCGTGCGCGTCATCCCGACCATGGGGAATCGGCGCAGCGGTCACTGCGAGGTCCGGCTCGACAACGTGAGAGTGCCCAGGGCCAACCTTCTCGGCGAGCGCGGCAAGGGGTTCCTCATCGCCCAGAAGCGTTTGGGGCCGGGACGGATCTTCCACTGCATGAGATGGCTGGGACAGGCCCAGAGGGCCTTCGAACTCATGTGCGAGCGGGCTTCGAGCCGCTACGCCCACGGTTCGCTGCTCTCCGAGAAGGGAGAGATCCAGCGCTTCATCGCGGAGTCGGCGGCGGAGATCCAGGCGGCCAGGCTGATGACCCTGCAAGCGGCCCAGACTCTCGATCAGGGAGGCGAAGCGCGCGTGGAGGTCTCCTTGATCAAGTTCTGGGGCGCGCGCATGCTTCACAACGTGATCGATCGAGCGATCCAGGTACACGGCGCCCTCGGCGTTACTGGCGACACGCCGCTCGAGCACATGTACCGGGAGGCTCGCTACGCCCGCATCTACGACGGGCCCGACGAAGTCCATCGCATGGTGGTGGCGAGGCGCCTGTGCAGGGATCCCTACGGCGCGCCGCCCTGGGCCTAAGCCTGAACGAACGGCAGCCCCGACTCAGAAGCGGATGCCGGCGTGGAGCCGGATCTCGCGAGGCGACTGCAGGGCCGCGGCGCCGGGGAGCTGGCGCCCGTTGCCGCGGTTGATGCCGATGATCTCCTGCTCGTTCGTGATGTTCACGAGTTCGACGCCGACTCTGCCGTTGATCCGGCCGCCGAGCGGAAAGTCCCATATACCGGTCAGGTTGAGGGTGTGGGTGTCCTCGAGCTGGTTGGTGTCTCGCGGCTCCCGGTAGGAGGAGGTGTTGATCCTGGCGCCGGTGACCGGGTGGACCAGGCGGGTCGCTTGGCGCCGCCCCCAGCGCTCGCCGCTGCGGAAACCGTAGTAGCCGCCGACCGAAACGTTGTGGCGCCCCATGACGAAGTTCCGCAGAGCCACGACGTTCAGGTTGTGGGTGCGATCAAGGAACCCGTGGCCTGCGCGACCGACGACGGTCGCGTCGGTAGCGCCCGTGCCGAGCTCGATCCCGCCTAGCCCTTCTCCGAGGTCGTCGTCGAAGAGAACCGGGTTGTCGTTGCGACCGAAGTTGTTGCCGTTGCCGTTCGACCAGGTGTAGTTCGCCTGCATCGTCCAGTCGTTGCGCATGGCGCGGCGGAGCGTCAGGCGCAGGCCTTCGTACTCGCGGAACGCGTCCGGCCGATTCCGCACTTCGCGAAAGACCCGCCCCGCGTCGTTGTACTGATGGGTTGCCATGTAGAGGTCGTTCAGTTCCCAGACGATCCCCGTAGCCTCGAAGAGCCAGATGTCGCCGAACTGGGCCGCGATTCCGACCGTGAACTCGTCCTTGTAGTACGGGTTCACCGGCTGCACCGCGTTGGGATTGGCCGGAGTTCCCCGCCGCGCGAAACGGTCGTAGCGCAGGGTCGCCGGGTTCCAGTTGTACTGGTTGAAGAGGTTGCGGCCGTTGGGCAGGGTGCTGAACTCCCGCGCGACCATGTCGCCCTGGAGGGTCTGGTAGTAGCGTCCCGCATTCAGCTTGAACACCAGCGAGCCGTCGCGCCTGATGTCGTAGTTGGCAGCGAACCGCGGCGCCACCTTGGTCCAGTCGTTGATCTTCGTGCCGACATCGTTGTTCTGCTTCTGGCTGTCCATCCGCAGGCCGTAGTAGATGTTCCACTGGTCGGTGGCCGCCACGCGATCGTCGGCGTAGACGGAGAGGATCTCGTCGGTGTTGGTGGTCGGGGACGGTGGATCGTAGACGTTGAGGTACTGCGGTCGAGCGAATCCCCCCGGCAGGTTCGGGTCATACCCGATGCCGTAGAAGCGATGGTCGATCACGTTCAGGCCCTCGATCGCGATGTCCTGGTAGTCGGCGCCGAACTTGAATTGGTGGTCACCGCGGAACATGCTGACCGACGCGTTCGCCTGGTCTCGCGGGATCGTGACGTAGCCGCCCCCGGCAGTCTGGCCGATCGTGTTGTAACGAATGCGCGAGCCCCGATCCTCGTAGGAGAAGTTGTTGCCCAGGGGCGTGTGAGAATCGGCGCCCGGGGTGAGAGTTCGCGACGCGATCACGCCCCGTTTGACCGAGTTTTCCTGCGATGCGACCTTGAGCTCGAGGAAGGACGACGAACCGAGAGTCGCGGTCCACGTGCCGGAGAAGAACTCTCCCGGAAGGTCGCACTGGCAGACGGCGAACTGGTCGCCGGTCGAGACGTTGGCGTGGTTCTTGTCGACCGGGCTGTCCACGCCGGTCAACGTGAGGTAGTGGCGCGGGTTGGGCTGGAAGCTGAGCTTGAGAGTCGCCACCTTGGCCTTGAGGCTTACGTCCTGGAAGCTGCGGTCGGCGAGAATGTCGAGAGCGTTCGTGTTCTGCTGCGAGTGGGCGGCGAAGAACCAGGCCTTGTCGCGTTTCAGATAGCCGCCGAGGTTGGCCTCGTAGCTGTTCTCGATGGTACTCGAGCGCGGATGCCCAGGCGATACGTCCGAGGTCGCCTTCCACTTCTGGCTCTGCGGGATCCACAGGGCTTGACCGTGAAAGTCGTTCGTCCCGGACTTGATCACCGCGTTCGTGACCCCGCCGACCACGCGGCCATACTCGACGCCGAAGCCGGCGTCCTCCAACCGGACCTCTTCGAGCGAACTCGAGGGTACGAACGCTCGCGGGCTGCCGCCGAAGCGCATGAAGCTGATGTCGACGCCGTCGACGAACCCGGACATCTCGACTTCCTGGCCACCGTTGACGGCGAACTTGATGTCGCCCTGGAAACGTGAAACGGCGTCGTGCACCACCCCCGGCAGGGCCTCCATCGACGACTGGTAGTTGCGACCCTTGAAGCTCAACTGCTCGGCCACCTCGGCCTCGAGAGTGGCCTGCGAACCGACGGCGTACCTGTCGATGGTCACCGCATCCGAGACCACCGTGATCGTCTCTTCAGTCGCCGAAATCAGAGTCATGTCGAGCGTCCGGCGGCCGCCGGATTCGACCTGTACGGCCGCCTCCGCGGTTCCCATGCCCTCGAGGTCCGCGCTGAGCCGGTAGGAACCCGGAGCAACCAGGAGGAATCGAAACCCTCCTTCTGCGTCAGTGATGGCGGCCATGTCGCCACGGTCACCGCCGAGTGTCACGGTAGCGCCGGGAACGCCGGCGCCCGCGTTGTCGCGAACGACGCCGTCCACGGTGCCGGTCTGAACACCGTCCGCCCACAACGACAAGGGGCAACAGAGAGCGATCGCGAAGATCCTGGGCAGCAGGTGCAACGTTCGATCCTTCATGGCTCGCCTCCGAACTGGTTTTTCTTGAAACGGGAACCGGCAGAGCCTACGGCAACGCAGTTAGAATTTCAAACGCTGATTGGGCGAAGGTTCTCGGCAGCCAGGCGCCGAATGCGGGCGCGAGACGCCCGCCCCCGCCGCGCGAACTCTTAGCCGACCCGGTAGCTGCCCTGGCGCGGCAGAACTACCGGAGGCCGGCGCTCCGCGCCGGATGCGGGCGAGACGCCCGCGTTCCCAGGTCAGATCGTTCTACCGCGCAAGCTCCTGGCGCATCATGGCCTCCAGCTCGCCGCAACGGCGTGGATGATCGGCGCTCAGATCGACCTCCTCCCGGGGATCATCCTGGAGATCGTAGAGGCGCCGGTTCGCGCCCTCGAAGCCCGCAATCAGCTTGTAGCGGCCGTCGTAGACCATCCTCCAGTCGTAGAGGCCTGACAGCACGTACTCTCGATGCCGGTCAGTCTCCCCGGCAAGCAGCCCACGCAGCGAGATACCGTCCATGTCGTCAGGAACGCCGACGCCGCCGAGGTCGAGAAACGTAGCCGTGAGATCGATCAGGCTGACCATGGCGCGGGTTCGCCGGCCCGGCGCCACCCCGGGTCCGGCGATCACCAGGGGTACCGCCGCCGAAGCCTCGAAGGGCACCGTCTTGCCCCAGCGCGAGCGGTCGCCCAGCATCTCGCCGTGATCGCTCGAGTAGACGACGATCGTGTTCTCGAGTTCGCCACGCTCCTCGAGCTGCTCGACGAACAGACCGATCCAGCGGTCGATGTTCTCGATCATCGCGGCGTAGTTCTGGCGAATGCGGATGTGATGGTCCGCGTCCCACGGGCCGTCGTAACCGTGCGGCTGCGGGAAGTCGTCGATCACGCGATCCGGCCCCCTGTAGAGGCGCTCCATGCGCGCGGTGATGTCCATCGGCGGGTGGGGGCCGGCGAAGTTGACAGCCATGAACCACGGCTCGCCGGCCGGAACGGCGTCGAGCAGCGACATGCCGTTGCGACCGATCCAGTTGTCGCAGTAGTCCGCGTCGGCGAGCGGTGAGACGCGGGTCTTCCCCCACTGCTCCACCGTCTCCGGGGTCCGCCGCTCGAGCATGTCCTCGGCGCAGATCAGCCCCTGACCCGGGTCGAGTGCGTCGAGATAGGCATAGTACGGGTCCTTGGCGCCCAGCGGCTGTGTGCTGTAGATCATCGCACCGGCGCCCTTGCCGGCGTTGTTGATCGCGTCGCTGAAGCCCCACTGTTCCGCGAAGCGACGCCCGTCGAGGCCCAACCCAGGCGGCGCCCCGGCTCGGTCGCTCTGCCCGCCCTGCTCGATGACCCGAAACAACTCGCCCGAAGCCAGGTCCAGCTTGCCGCAGCCGATCACGTGGTAGCCGCCGTCACGGAGCCGGCGGTAAAACGTCGTCCGGTCCAGGGGCAGGCTCTGTCTGTTCGTCGGCACACCGCAATCGTCGTACTCGCGTCCGAACGCCAGACAGGCGCGCGAAGGCCCGCAGACCGGGGCCGCGCAGTAGGCCCGCTCCAACGTCAGCCCCCGTGCCGCCAGGGCCTCGAGATGGGGCATCGGCACGGGGACAGCCGGGTTCCCGGGCATCCAGTCCCAACGATGCTGGTCGGGGAACAGGAGCAGGATGTTGGGCCGCGAAGGCGGCTCGGCCACCGGCGCCTGCCGACCGCACCCGTAGGCCGCGGACAGCACTCCGGTCGCCACCGAACCCGTGAGGAACTCGCGTCGGGTTGGTCGGAACATCTCCTATCCCCCTTTTCCGATGCAGTCTCCTAGCGCCCCGAAACGCCTCGCAAGCTCGGAGTTTCGGCCCATCCCGTCCTCACCATGACCTTGCGCCCCAGAACCCGCTTCGCTGCGTTCTGGGGCGCAAGCTCCTAGACTATGCCCACTCATGAACCAACGCCGAAGCTTACGGATCTCGGCCCCCTTGCAGGCCGGGTTGGTCGCCGTCCTCTTGCTGGGCTGTGAGGCCGCACCCACGGTCGGCGGCGACTACCTCTCGCCCGACCTCCGCGCAAAGGTTGAACAACTGAAGATCGACCGCGCGGCGGCGCCGACCAGTTCGGCCAACGTCTACGAGCGTGTCGACATCCTCTGGGAATGGGCGAACGCGTACGCCCTGACCGGAGGTCCCCTGCCCGTGAACTTCGCTCTCGATACCGCGATCATGCGCTGGGCAGAGGCCGACGGCTCGCCTCCGGACGTACGCCTGGTCGCCGATGTCGAGTTGAACACCGTCGAGGACTACGTTCCCTACATTGATCGCTACCTCGAAGAGCTGCAGATCAAGGACGAGGATCCGGGCGCCTTGGGCAGCCTCCGCGTCGTGCCCGACGAACCGCTGACCGCGGGAACGAAGGCGACCGTCGAGCTCGTCTATGAGGTCGGCAACATGCCGATGCAGATCGGCGGCGGCGTGCTGGCCGGACGCCAGTGGCTGGCCGACACGAACGACTTCCAGAACCAGGATCCGGCAGGCCCCAACTACCTCACTGCCCGAACCTCAAAGCCCGAGGCTTGGCTCGAAGCGGTCATGGTTCCCCTCGTGGGGCCGCACGGTTCGCAGCGCTTCCCCAAACCGACGCCGGCATTTCGCCTGGCGGGGGCGGCGCTGCAGCCGGGAGACACCATCACCGTCACCTACGGCGATCGATCCGGCGGCTCGGCCGGAATCGGAGTCCAGGCCTTCGAAACCGACGCCCTGCTGCTACCGCTGTACATCGATCTTCAGGGCAACGGCAACTGGCTGACTCCGGAGTGGCCGAGTCTGACGGTGATCGGGGGCGCTGTGGCGGGCGTGAGAATGCTGGCGCCGTCGGTGGTCGCGGCCGGGGAGACCTTCGACCTGACGGTTCGCAGCGAGGACGCCGGCCTGAACCGCGCCAGCGGCCCCCTGCCCGGCTACGAGATCCTCCTGAACGGCGAAGTGGTGGCTGAGGTCGCGGCGCCCGAAAGCGCCGTCGCCATCGCCGGCGGGCTGACGATCCAGGCGCCCGGGACCTACCGCTTCGTGGTCCGTTCGACCGACGGCACGCTTGAGGCCACGAGCAACCCGATCTGGGTCGAAGCCGAGCCCGAGCGCAGGATCCTGTGGGGAGAAACCCACGGCCACACCGGCTTCGCCGAGGGCCAGGGATCGCCTGCGGGGTACTTCCGCTACGGTGTAGAGGACGCGCGTCTCGACTTCCTGACCCTCTCGGAGCATGACTTCTGGCTCGACGACTACGAGTGGCAACAGTTGCAGGAGTACAGCCGCCGCACCACGGAGGAGGGACGGGCGATCGCCTTCCTGGGCTACGAATGGACCCCGACCCGCAAACGCGGCGGCCATCACAACGTGCTCTTCCGCAGCCCCGACCGCGAGCGGGTGCCGGTCCAGGAAGCGCATCGGCTGCCGCTGCTGTGGGAGGGGCTTCGCGCCGCCAACGACCCCGCCGACGTCCTGGTCATCCCGCACGCGCACTCCGCGGGAGACTGGACGCAGAGCGACGGCGAGCTGGAGCGCGTCGTCGAGATCTACAGCGAGCACGGCACCTTCGAGTGGTTCGGCAACATGTTCCTTCGCAACGGCTTCGAGGTCGGCTTCGTGGGGGCCTCGGACGACCATCGCGCCAAGCCCGGCGCTCCCCAGGGTCACTTCCAGGCCTCGCTGATCGGAGTTCCGGGGCTGGCCGCCGTGCGCGCCGGCGAAAAGACCGCCGACGCCATCTTCGACGCCCTCCGCGAGCGCTCGGTCTACGCCGTCTCCGGTCAGCGCATCCTGCTCGACGCCGAGCTGAACGGCTATCCGATGGGGGTCCGCCAGCCGCAGGCCGAACAGCGCCGCATCGTGGCCCGGGTATCCGGCACCTCCCCCATCGACCGCATGGAGGTGATCAAGAACGGCGAAGTCGCCTTCAGCCGCAGCTACCTGTCGGCGCCGCTTAGCGACCGGTCCTGGCTTCAACTCGGCTTCGAATCCTCCTCCGAGGTCTTCACACTGGACGCGGTCGACAACCCACGCCCCTTCCGCGTCTGGCGCGGCACGCTGCGGGTGCGCGGAGCGCGGGTTCTGGACGTGGTCCCGGTAGGCCTCGACAACCAGGTACTCGACTGGATCGAGACCGAAGACGCCGGTGTGTTTCGCTTCGACATTCGCACCCGCGGCCGCAGCGACACCGTTCTGCTGGGACTCGCCGGCGCCACCGCATCGACCACGCTCGAGATCGAGCTCGAACCCACCCGCGAGTACGGCATAGGCCAGGGACACGAGCGGCCGGCGATGGACATTCCCGGCGCCAGCATCGAGCTCCGGCTCGCCGGCCTTCGGGACAACCGACTCGAACGCGAAGTTCCGTTCGGCGAGCACATCGACCGCGTGACCCTGCAAGTCGTCGAGCCGGACGCCCCGCTCGACCGCGAGTTCGAGTACCTGGACATGGGACCGGCAGCGCCCGACGACTACTACTACGTACGCGTCACCCAGCTCGACGGCGGTCAGGCCTGGTCGAGCCCGTTCTGGGTAGGCGCCCGGGAACCCGGCCCGGACGCCGCCGGCGCCCGCCCATGAGGACGATCCGCTTCGACGACATCGACGCCCTCCGCGCCGAGATCAGCGAGGAGTTCGGCCCCTGGAGCGACTCCCTTGAAGTGAAGCAGGCGACGATCGACGCGTTCGCCGAACTCTCGGGAGACCACAACTGGATCCACGTCGATGTCGAGCGGTCGCGCCGCGAGAGTCCCTTCGGACGGCCTATCGCCCACGGCATGCTCACCCTGAGCCTGTTCGCCAACCTCCCGGACGGCGCCGACTTCCGGGTCACGGGATTCGGCAATTCGACGAACTACGGCATCGACCGGGTTCGTTTCCTCGCCCCGGTGCCGGCCGGCGCCCGCCTGCAGGCCAGCGTCCGGTTGGTCGACGTTCAGCAAAAAAGCCGCGGAACCCTGCTGGCGCGGGAAGTGCGTGTACGCCTGGCCGGAGAGGATCGCCTCGTCTTCGTCGCCCGGCCCCTGGTTCTCTTCATGCCATCGACAGCAGAAGACGCGAGTTAGGAGCTTGCGCGGTAGAACGATCCGACCTGGGAACGCGGGCATCCTGCCCGCATCCGGCGCGAAGCGCCGGCCTCTGGTAGTTCTGCCGCGCTAACGCCGCCATGCACGAGAGCGGGAACGGCGCCGAGCCGAAGCGTTCGACTTCTCGCGAGAGGCGGGCGTTCAGCGGTTACTCCTGGTACGTCCTCGCCGTTCTCGTCCTCTGCTATCTCTTCAACTACGTCGATCGCAACATCCTCTCGATTCTCGCCGAGGACGTGAAGCGCGATCTGGGTCTCACGGACGCCCAGATCGGCTTTCTCTACGGCACCGCCTTCGCGGTGTTCTACGCCGTCTTCGGCATCCCCTTCGGCCGTCTGGGCGATGCCTGGATCCGCAAGAACCTGATCGCCATCGGGCTCTTCTTCTGGAGCCTGATGACGGCCCTGACAGGTACCGCTCGCAGCTTCGCAGTGCTCGGCGCCTACCGCGTCGGAGTCGGCGTCGGAGAAGCCAGCCTCAGTCCGTCGGCGTACTCGTTGATCGTCGACTATTTTCCCCAGAGACTGCGAGCCACGGCCCTGGCTCTCTACTCCGGCGGTATCTATCTCGGCGCCGCCACCGGCTTCGCCCTCGGCGGCTGGATCGTCGATTTCTGGAACGGCAGGTACCCCGACGGATCGGCGCCGCTGGGGCTCGCCGCCTGGCAAGCCGCCTTCCTCGCGGTCGGTATCCCGGGGCTGATCATGGCCCTCTGGGTGTGGACCCTGCGAGAGCCCGCCAAGGGCCAGCAGGAGGGAGTTGCGGTCGAAACCGTGGGTCGTCCGCAGCCGCTCCAGGAGTTCGGGGCCGTCATACCGCCCTTCACGGTCATCAGTCTGTGGCGATCCGGGTGTGACCGGAAGGGGCTGCTGATCCACGCCGGCTGTGCCGCCGCGCTGGCCTTGGTGGCATGGGCGATGGTCGCCTCGGTGGGCGAGCCGGCCCAGTGGATCGCCCTGGCCATCGGCATCTACGCCGCCTTCTCCTGGGGTCAGGGACTGGCCTATCGCGACCCCACCACTTTCGGCTGCATTCTTGGCAACCGCGCCTTCATGTACAGCAGTGTGGGCTTCGCCAGCCTGTCCTTCGTCACCAACGGACTCGCGTTCTGGACAGCGCCGCTCTTGATCCGCAGCTTCGACGCCAGTCCGACCCGGGTGGGGACGCTGATGGGTATCGGCGTCGCGGTCGGCGGCTGGATCGGCGTCACTGCCGGCGGCCTGATCTCCGATCGCCTGAAGCAGAGGACACCGAACGGCCGGGTCATTCTCGGTCTGGCTACTGTTGTCCTGTCCGTGCCGGCGATGGTTCTCATGCTCACCGCCGCCAGCCTCACGGCGGCCTTCATCTATTTTCTCCTGACCGTCGCCTTCGTCTCTCTGTGGATCGGTCCCGGAGCAGCCGCAGCCAACGAACTCGTGCCGCCGAGAATGCGCTCGACGGCGTCGGCGGTCTATCTGCTGCTCAACACTCTCATCGGTTTCGCCCTCGGGCCGTTCGCGGTCGGCAAGATCAGCGACGTCCTGGTCGCGGCCGGTCAATCGCCGGCCGACTCGCTGCGCTACGCGATGATGCTCAGCATGCTGTTCTGGGTGGTCTCGGTCGCGTTCCTGTGGCGGGCGCGCGCTCACGTGGGGCCGGCCGAGGCCGCGCTGGCCGCTACAAGGACAGGGTCGCGGCCAGATCCGTCTTGAGGATCTTGCCCGAAGCGTTGAGCGGGAACTCGTCCACGAAGCGCCACAGCCTGGGCGTCTTGTAGGGCGCCAGGCGTTCCCTCACGTAGTCGAAGAGATCTTCCTCACTGGGGCGCTCGTCCCCGGTCAGTCGAATCACCGCCGCCACCTGCTCGCCCCACTTCGGATCGGGAACCCCGATCACCGCCGCCTCGGCGATGTCGGCACGTTCGAGCAGCACATCCTCGATCTCCTTGGGATAGATGTTCTCGCCGCCGCGGATGATCATCTCCTTCAGCCGCCCGCGAATTCTGCAGTAGCCGCGCTCGTCCATCGATCCGATGTCGCCGGTGTGCAACCAGCCCTCCGCGTCGATCGCGGCCGCCGTCGCCTCGGGCATCTCGAAGTAACCGTGCATGACGAGGTAACCGCGCGTGCAGATTTCACCGGCTTCGCCGACGGGGAGCACCTCGCCGGTCTCGGAGTCGACAATCTTGACCTCGGTCTGGGGTAGAGGCGGCCCTGCCGTCGCCGCCTTGTCCTCGATGCTGTCGTCCGGATAGTTCTGTGTGACCCCCGGTGACGCCTCGGTCTGGCCGTAGGAGATCGCGAAGCTGACCCCCAGCGAGTCTTCGATCCGGCGCACCAGTTCCGGCGGTACGGAGGTGCCGCCCGAGCACACGCTGGTCAGCGAAGAGAGGTCCCGGCGGTCGAAGTCCGGATGCTCGATGATCCTGATCAGCATCGTCGGCACGCCGGGAAGGAAGGTCACCCGCTCGCTCTCGATCAGTTCCAGGATCAGGCCCGGATCGAACTGCTCGACCAGAACCACGGTCGCCTGCTCGAAGAGCGGGCCGAAGATCGCCAAACCGCCGCCGCTCGAGTGGAACAGCGGTACGGCGTTGACCCATACCTGGCCCATCCGGCCGCGCTGAGCAACGAACCGGGCGTTGTTGACCATGCCGCGGTGGTGGAGGACCACGCCCTTGGGAACGCCGGTGGTGCCCGACGTGTACTGGATCTGGACCGGCGCCTCCGGACTTACGTCGGGGAGTTCGCCACCGTCACGCGCACCGCCCATGAAGTCGTCCCATTCATCGAAGAGGAAGACGTTTCTCAAGTGTTCCAACCGCGGGCGCACCTCCTCCAGCGCCGCAGCCATCGAGGCGCCGCGATGGTCGCGCACCAGGAACAGGCCGGCGGCCCGGGACTGGCCGAGGACGTACGCGAGTTCGTTGCTCCGGTACGCCGGGTTGACGGTCACGAGCGTGAGCCCGGCAAGGGCGGCGCCGAGTTCGACCAACACCCATTCGGGCAGATTCGGCGCCCAGACCGCGAGCCGTTCCCCGGGCTCGAAGTACCGCAGCAGACGCCGCGCAACGTGCTCGGCGTCGGCAAGCAACTGCGCGAAGGTCCAGCAACGGCGCGACGCGGGGTCGGGAACGCCCTCGACCAGGGAAATCCCTTCGGGGGCCGCCGCTGCGGCCTCGTGCAAGAGCCTGCCCACCGTCCACTCGAGAACCGGTTGGCTGGTATCGGCCGGCCAGTAGGACTCCCTCAGTGACATCCGTTCCCCGCCCGCGACGCCCCGCGATGCTCGCCTAGCCGCCCGCGGCAGCGCCGTCGCCGGCTTCGCGGCGGCCGACCCAGAAGGGGCTCGACCAGGCCTGACCACCGTCGAGCTGTGTCACTCGGAAGTAGTAGTAGTCGCCGGCGGCAACCGGACCGAGATCCACGAAGTCGAACTCCCGGTCGAGGGCGGCGCCGGCGTCGATCACCTGCAGGCTGACACGATCGAGGTGGCGGCCGACCGGCAGCACGTGCTCGATACGGCTGTCCTCGAGATCGTCGAGTTCGAACACCACTTCGGCAGCGGGGATGTTCACCGGCTGTCGAACCAGCGGCGGCGCAAAGCCATTCTCGCGCGCCGCATCGAGATTCAGCGTCACCAGCGTCGAGTTGCCGGCGCCTCCCAGCCGAAGCAGGAGCGTGTTCATCCGGCCGCGCGTCTCGGTGTAGAAGCGCACTCGCTGCGGCTGCTCCGGGTCGACCTCGGCCCACTCGAGATACGGATTCTTGAACCCCGGAGACTCGATGCCGAGAAGCTGGGCGCCCGCCACCTCGAGTACGCCTGACCAGACCCTGTAGACGCGTGGATTGTCGCGGTCGGGAGCGAAGACCTCCGAAGACGACTCGAACCCGATCTGCAACACGGCACTCGATTCGAGCGGCGCCGACAGATAGCTGCGGCTGCGCAGAACGCGTCCGTTCTTGATCAGGTCGATGCGGTCGATGGGAGAAGTACCCGATACCCGGCAGGAGAACTCGCGCCGCTCGGTGTACGGCTGCCGGGTTCCGATGGGCTCGCCGTTCAGGGTGGCCGAGAGCAGGATTCTCTGCCCCGAAGTGGCGTATGCGCGGCGTGAACGCAGGGCGTCGAAGACCGCGTCCGTGGTCTTCTCGGCCGCCACGGCCGCCGCCAGGCCCGGGCCCTGGACGTGGGGTGAAAAGAAGAGCCCCGGGTTGTACCCGGGCTTGGCGCGATGATCGTCCGAGGCCGAGATGAAACCGACCTCGAAGCCGTTCTGCAGGTAGCGGTTACCGAACCACTCGAAAGTCCCGTGCTGTGACGTGATCTCCACCAGCGTCTCGAGATCGCCCGCGCTCTGGTTCCAGTCGCCGGCCTGGTGCGCATGGGGGATGACCAGCACGTCCGACGGAGCGTTCTCGGCCCGCAGGCGTTCGTACATCTCGGCCAGGGTCGGCGCCTCCTGATTCGGCACCCGCGAACGATCGCGGGAGCGGAAGAAGACGTTGTGGTGCCCTCCGAGATCCCGGGTGGCGCTCCACTCGTAGCCGAGAATGGCCAGGAACTCTCCTTCCCGGTTGAAGTCCCGGCTGAGCTCCTGCACGTAGCGCCACTCGAAGTCGTCCATCGACGAGTCGTGATCGGTGAGGGCAACGAAGTCGAGCCGCGCGTCGTCGCGGGCGTAGCGATAGAACTGCTCGCCGCCGCCCTGACCTTCCGCGAAGCCGGCGTGGCCGTGCAACTCGCCCCAATAGATTCGCTGTTCGGGGGCGCTCTCGACCCAGACCGGATTGCTCCGGGCTTCGAGCCGGCCGTCCGCCGAACGGACGACGAAGCGGGCGACCCTCGGGCTGCTCACGGACAGTCCCTCGACCCGGGCCACCGGCGCCGAACCCGCTGGCACGACGGTGACAACCTCATCGTCTAGAAGCACTTCGTATTCCTGAACGGTGACACCGCGCGAGCGGTTGAAGTGCCGGTCCTCGCTGCGCACCACCAAGTCGATCTCCTCGCTCGCCGCGACCACGGAGGGAGCGAAGACCGCCAACGACTCGACTTCGTTCCGGCCGACGATCTCGTGATGCGGCCAGCGAGGCGTAAAGAAGACCCCGGCGCCCATAAGGTCGACGTAGATCGGCAGCACCAGCTTCTCGGTCGTCAGCGTCTGCAGCCTCAGGCCCGAGGAGCCCTGCGACCGGTCACCGTAGGTGAAGGTCACCGTGTCGCCGTGCTCGAGCGTGGCTTCCGCGAGCCGGAAGACCACCATCTCCGCTTCGTCCTTGAAGCCGCCGTGCTTCCCCGACAGAGGAATGCGGGGCTTCTCCCAACGTGCATCGGCGTTCGACGAACGGACCGAAACGTAGTTGTCCGCCGCAGGATCCTCGTGCTGCATCGACGCCTGGTCGGCCATGATCTGGGCGCCGAGAAGGAAGGAGCCTCCGGTGGCCATCCCCATCGAGCCGACGGTATAGGTCTGTTCGAGTTGCGCCCAACTGCCGGCGACCAATAGCTCGTCGGCCTTGGCCGTAACGTCGCCGATGGCGTCCGGGCGCGCGTCGCGAATCGCCAGTTCACCAATCTTGTCGTCGAGAGTCCTGAGGATTGCTGCCGAGATACCCCGGCCGAGCTCGTTCCGGCTCATCACCCGCATCACCGTCGTCGTGCTGTCCATGGGCAGGGTTCGACCGGTGAGTGCGTAGGCGTTCAACCACTCCCAGAACACTCGGGCGCGCTGCACCGCGTTCTCCCGGGTCGCCGGCGCCGCTTCGACCTCCACCTTGAGCGCCTCCACCCGCAATCTCAGATCCGCGTCCAGATAGTCGTCACCCGGCGGCGGCGCGCAGGCGGCAACGACGGCGCACACAGCCAGGAGAACTCTTTTGAGAGGAACACTCCGCATTCGCGTACCACGCTCCTTCAGGCTGGGACGGCGGCTGGACGGTCAAGGTCAAGTTAGCACGGCGGCCGAGAGGCGTTACGGAGACGCTAGAGTGGACCGCCGAAGATCGAGACTCAAGAGAGGAGGCCCATGGGACTGCTGGCCGGAAAAACAGCCATCGTCACCGGCGCGGGCAACGGCCTGGGCAGATCCCACGCCCTTCTCCTCGCCAGGGAAGGAGCGCGCGTTCTGGTCAACGACCCGGGCTGCGCGCGCGACGGTTCGGGCGAGAGTGACGTTGCCGACGAGGTCGTCGCCCGGATCCGCGCCGATGGCGGGGATGCCGTCGCCAGCAAGCTCGCCGTCGGCGCCTTCGATGCCGCCGGCCAACTCGTCCAGCAGGCGGTCGATGCCTTCGGCGGCGTCGATGTCCTGGTCAACAACGCCGGCATCCTGCGCGATCGAACGGCTCTCAAGATGAGCGAGGCGGAGTGGCAGGCGGTCCTGGCGGTGCACCTCAGCGGCACCTTCAGTTGCCTGCAGGCGGCCGGGCGCGTGATGCGCGAGCAGGGCCGAGGCGGCCGGATCATCAATACGACATCCGTTGCCGGAATGCAGGGGAACTTCGGGCAGAGCAACTACGCCGCCGCCAAGGCCGGCATCTACGCCCTGACGCGCACCGCCGCCATGGAGCTGCAGCGCTACGAAATAACTGTCAACGCGATCTCGCCCACCGCCTACACCCGCATGACCGCGGACAATCCGGGCGTCACCGAGAGCTTCGGCGCTCGCTACGGTCCCCAACACGCTTCACCCCTGGTCGTCTTCCTGGCATCGGACGACGCCGCTCACATCACCGGTCAGACGCTGGGAGTCGAGGGGACACACATCTTCGCCTATCGCATGATGAGCACCGTAGGCGTCAAGCAGTACACGAGCGACGACCCTTGGGATCCGGCCGCCATCCGGCACGTGATCGACCAGGTGATCAATAGCTGATGCCGTCCCGGCGTCAAAGCGCGGCCGCGCTGGTCGCGCTGGCACTGCTGTGGATTGGCTGCTCTCCCGCGCCCGAGTCCGTCCAGACTGCCGAAGACCTTCGCGACCGGGTCGAGAAGCTGATCGCGGACATCGAGCGCGAGCCCACGTCGGCGGACAACATCTTCCGCCGCACCGACACGCTGTGGGACTGGGCCAACAGCTTCGCCCTCGACGGAGGCGTCTTGCCGGCGGATCTGCCCCTCACGGTGGCCCTGGTTCGCTTCGCCGAAGCGGACGGCGGTGAAGTTCGCCTGCCGCCAGCTATCGATCTGTACCTTCAGACACAAGTGGAGCGGTTCGATCAGTACGTGCGGGAACTCGAGTTGAAGGAGTCGGATCCGCAGGCAATGGGCGCGTTGCGCATGACCACGGCCGGCCCCCTGGTCTCCGGCGCCCGGGTCATCGTCGAGCAGACGTACACCGCCGGCGCCCGCGGCCTCGCGCTCGGCGGAGGATTCCTGGTCGGCAAGTCGGGGACCGGTAACGAAACCCGACCCCAGAACCAGGATCCGGCCGCCGAGAACTTCGTCTCGGTGCGCAGTTCCAACCCCGCGGCTCTGTTCGAGCCCGTCCAGGTGGAATGGAACGGCGTCCATTCGCACGTCCCAGGCAAGCGCCCCCTGCCCGGCTTTCGACTTGAGGGGGCCGCGCTCAAACCGGGGGAAACGGTCACGTTCACCTACGGCGGCGAATCGAGCCGTCTCGCGGCGCCGGCATTCAGCAGTGACGAGCTGCTGCTGCCGGTCTACGTGGACATCGACGGCAGCGGGACGTACCTGACTCCCGAGTTGCCGGGAATCGAGGTCGTCGGCGAGGCGGCAGTCCACGCCGTTCGGATCCTGGCGCCCTCCGTCGTCGGCGTCGGCGAAGCCTTCGAGATCACAGTGCGAAGCGAAGACCGGGCCATCAATCGGGCCAGCGGCGCGATTCCGGCCTACGAGGTGTTCCTGAACGGGGACGCCATGGCGAGGGTCGAGGCCGGCCACGATGCCCTGACGGTGGTCGACCAATTGGCGATCGAAGCGCCCGGAGTCCACCGCCTCGAGGTGCGCTCGGTCGATGGCCGGTTGCGCGCGACCAGCAACCCGATTCGGGTCGAGCATGAACCGGCTGAGCGCATTCTCTGGGGCGACACCCACGGCCACACCGGACTGGCGGAGGGAACCGGCTCGGCGCGGGCGTTCTTCGAGTACGCCAGCCGGGACGCCCGCCTCGACTTCGCGACGCTCTCGGAGCACGACATCTGGATGGACGACAGCGAGTGGCTTCACCTCGGGGAGCTGACCCGCGACTTCAGCGAAGAGGGTCGCTTCATCGGCATCCTGGGCTACGAATGGACGGCGTTCAGCAACCGTGGCGGGCACCACAACGTCTTTTTTCGCGATCCCTGGAGCCGTCGAGTCTCCGTTCAGGAAGCGACCCGGCTGCCCGATCTCTATCGCCAACTGCATGCGATCTACGATCCCGACGAGGTCCTGGTCATTCCGCACGCCCATCGCGCCGGCGACTGGACCCGCAGCGATCCCGAGCTGGAGAAGCTGGTCGAGCTCTATTCGGTTCACGGCAGCTTCGAGTGGTTTGCCAACCGCTACCTCAAGAACGGCTTCGAACTCGGCTTCGTGGCCGCCTCGGACGACCACCATGCCAAGCCGGGACTGGCGCCGGGACCCCTCTCGAGCGTCTCCCAGCCCGGGGGTCTGGCCGCCGTGCTGGCCCCCGAACTCAGCAGAGACGCCGTGTTCTCGGCGCTGCGTAACCTCTCGTGCTACGCAACTTCCGGGCAACGCATTCTGCTCGAGGCGACTCTGAACGGCGCCGGCATGGGGCGCCGGCAGGAGAGCGCCGGGCGGCGCGAGATCCGGGTGAAGGTCAACGGCACTTCGCCGATCGATCGAATCGACGTGGTGCGCAACGGCGACATCATCCTCAGCAAGCACTACCTTGCCGAACCGCTCAGGCCGCACACTTGGCTGCAGGTGTCCTTCGAGTCCTCTTCCGAGGTCTTCGGCGAGCAGCTCGACAACCCCCGCGGCTACCGACAGTGGGAAGGCACCCTCGAAGTCGAGGGAGCGCGCGTTATCGGCATCGCACCGACCGGCCTCGACAACCCGCTTCGCGATCAAGTCTCGCGGCTCGATCAAAGGTCGCGGGACGGCGCCAGGTTCCGCATCCTGACTCGCGGCCGCGCCGACTCGTTCCTGGTCGAACTCGATGGCGCCGGTCCTCAAACCCGGCTCCGCTTCCGCCTCGAGGCGACCACGGAGTTCGGCTTCGCACCGGCGGTCAGGCCCGCCGCCCGGATCGCCGCCGCCGACTTCGAAGTCCGGCTCGGCGAGCTTGAGGCCGGCCGCCTCCATCATGAGCTGCCGGTCGGACCTCACCTGGACCGCCTCGACCTGCAGGCGGTCGATCCAAGCGGCGCCCTCGACCGGGAGGTTCAGTTCGTGGACTTCGAGGACGTTGCGGACGGCGACTACTACTATGTTCGGGTCACCCAGCTCGACGGCGGCCGGGCCTGGTCCAGCCCCTTCTGGGTCGGGGACCGCTAGCAGCGGCAGGGAGCATACGAAGTTGGCTGGAATCGTCACCTACGGCGCCTACGTACCGTACAACCGCCTCAACCGCGCCGTGTTCGGCGGCCGCGGTGAGCGCGCCGCGGCGAGCTACGACGAGAGCTCGGTGTCGATGGCGGTCGAGGCGGCGCGCGAGGCTCTGCGCGGCGGCGCCCGGATCGACACTCTCTGCTTCGCAACGACAACGCCCGCCTACGCGGAGAAACTGGACGCCGCCACCATCCATGCGGCGCTCGACCTGCCGCCCGGCGTTGGGGGGCACGACTTCGGCGGCTCGAGCCGGGCCGGCCTGTCTTCCCTGGCGCTTGGCAACGACCTGGCCCTCGGCGGACGACGGCCGCTCGTGTGCCTGAGCGAAGTGATGGTCGGCGCTCCCGGCGGCGCGCGCGAAGCGACCGGCGGCGATGGGGCCGCGGCCTTCAGCTTCGGTCCCAGCGTCGAAGCTTGCGCGGAAGTTCTGGGCAGCGGCTCAGCGACCGACGAGTTCATGGACGTGTGGCGGGCGCCGAATGAACCTTTCGCCAATCAATGGGAGGAGCGGTTCGGGACTCAGATCATCGTCCCCCTCATGCTGCGCGCGCTGGAGCAGGCCCTGACCGGCGCCGGCGTTGCCGCGGAAAGCCTGACCAGGGTCATCGTGGACAGCACGAACCCGCGCGCGGTGCGGAGCTTCGTCGCCAAGGCAGGCATTCCCGCCGATCGCCTGGCCGACGATCTCGCGGCCTCCGTCGGGCGGGCCGGCACCGCGCATGTGGGCCTCGCCCTGGCCAACGTTCTCGACCGTGCCAAACCCGGCGACCGGATCGCGGTCATCGCCGGCATCGACGGCGCCGACGCGATCATCTTCGAGGTGACCGACGCGATCGCCGCCAGCCGCCCCGAGCGGAGCGTGGGACGATGGATCGAGGCCAAGCGCAACGACCTGCAGTACAACACCTACCTCAAGTGGCGCGGCGTGCTTCCATTCGAGAAGCCTCGCCGTCCCGACCCGAAGCGGCCGGCAGCGCCGCCGTCGTATCGCGCCAAGCGCTGGAAATTCGGCTTCGTCGGATCGCGCTGCGCCAACTGCGGCACGGCGAACCTGCCGCCCCAGAGAGTGTGCGTCGAGTGCGACTCGATCGACGAGACCGAGCCCGAGTCCTTCGCCGACAGGGCGGCACTGGTAGCCACCTACACGCAGGACAATCTCGCCTATTCCCTGCAGCCGCCGGTGGTCGTCGCCATGCTCGACTTCGATCGAGGCGGCAGGCTACCCTGCCAACTCACCGACATCGACCCGCACAACGTGCGGATCGGGGACCGGGTCGAGATGACGTTTCGCTGCCTGCACTCCGCTGAAGGCATTCACAACTACTTCTGGAAGGCCAGACCGCGGCGCTGAAGAAGAGGGCCGATCGGACTTGCGAAGGAGAAGGTCATGCCGAGTCATGGAATCAAGGATCGGGTCGCGATCATCGGGATGGGGTGCACCTCCTTCGGGGAGCACTGGGACCAGAGCATCGGCGATCTCTCCTTGACGGCGTCGCAGGAGGCCTTGAAGTCGGCGGGGCTCGATCTCGCCGAGATCGACGCCTTCTGGCTCGGCAGCGCCGGCACCCTGGCTTCGGGTCTGCTCCTCGCCGAGCCGTTGAAGATTCGCTACAAGCCGGTCACCCACGTGGAGAACTTCTGCGCCACCGGTAGCGAAGCTCTGCGCAACGCGGCGTATGCGGTCGCCAGCGGCGCCTACGACATCGTCATGGCCCTCGGTGTCGAGAAGTTGAAGGACTCGGGCTACTCCGGGCTCTTCGATCTGAATCCGACGACAGACGGCACCGAACTCGAGATGACGCCGCCGGCGGCGTTCTCCATGATCGTGCCGGCCTACGCCGAGAAGTACGGCGTCAGCGAAGACACGCTGAAGGACGTGCTGTCCCGGATCGCGTACAAGAACCACGCCAATGGGGCCAAGAACCCCAAGGCCCAGTTCCGGCGCGAGGTGCCTTTGGAACGGATCAGGTCCTCTCCTCCGATCGCCGGCAAGCTCGGGCTCTTCGACTGCTCGGGAGTGAGCGACGGCGCTGCCGCCGCGGTCCTCTGCCGGGCCGAGGACGCCCACCGCTACTGCGACGACCCGCTTCTCTTGAAGGGCGTCGGATTCGTCGTCGGGCCGGCCGAAGGGGTCAAGAAACCAGACTACGACTTCACCACCTTCCCCGAGGTTGTGGCCAGCGCCGAGGACGCCTACCGGCAGGCCGGCATCACGAACCCGCGCGAGGAAATCAGTCTGGCGGAGGTCCACGACTGCTTTACTCCGACCGAGCTGGTGCTGATGGAGGACCTCGGATTCTCCGAGCGCGGCAAGGCCTGGAAAGACTGCCTGGACGGCCGCTTCCAACTCGACGGTCGCCAGCCGGTCAATTCCGATGGCGGACTCAAGAGCTTCGGCCACCCGATCGGCGCCAGCGGCCTGCGCATGATGTACGAGATCTGGCTACAACTGCGCGGCGAGGCCGGCGAACGGCAGGTCGCCGACCCGCGGATCGGACTGACCCACAACCTCGGAGGACTTCCCGGCAACTGCGTGAGCTGCGTCTCCGTGGTCGGAAAGGCTGCCTAGCGCGGTTCCGCTATAGTTTCCGCCCCATACCACGAGGAGAGTCCGCCATGAACCGCTGGGTCACGATAGTCGTTGTCAGTCTGGTCATCCTCGGTGTCCTCGGATGGGGCGGCTTCAAGACCTACCGCTTCCTGGCGGAGCGCGGGATCATCAGGCTCAACGAGTACGACATCCGCACGGAGGGCATCCTCCAGGTCGGCGACTTCGCCCCCGACCTGCCCTTGGACCTGGTCGGCGGCGATCCGATGCGCCTCTCCGCCCTGTGGGCTGCCAAGCCCCTCGTGCTCGTCTTCGGCAGCTACACGTGACCGCCCTTCCGGGCCCGTGTGGCCCGGCTCGAAGAGGTGCGAGAAGAGTGGAGCCCGGCGGTCGAGTTCAGCTACATCTACATCAAGGAAGCCCACCCCGACGACGAGTGGCAAGCGCCCAAGAACGTGACCAACGAACTGATCTTCAATCAGCCGAAGACGATGGTTGACCGCATGGACCTCGCCAAGGAGTTCGTCGAAGCGATGGATGTCGAGACACGAACCCTGGTGGACGACATCGCCAACACCGCCAATGCCTGCTACGCCGGCTGGCCGGAGCGCATCTACGTGATCGACAAGGGCGGCATCATCGCCTACAAGGGCGGGATGGGACCGTTCAACTTCGATACCGACGAACTCGAGGAGTTCCTTGAGGACAACTACGCCGGGCTGCGCGAGGGGAGCGAAGCCACCGCGAGCCAGGGGCTTGCGCCGTCGCTGCTCTACCCTGATCGGCCGGCCGGGTTGTTGACCCGGTAGGTCAGGCGCGCCGCCGCGCGCCGCGTCAGGATGCGCATCAGGAAGATGACGACACGGTTGCGCCAGCCCGGTACGACCGAGGAGGCGCGGCCGAGCCGACGCAGGCTGGCGTCCACCACCTGCTCGGGGCTCGTCCAACCGGTCACCGGCTCGGGCTCGCCCATGCCGGCCTTCTTCTGGTACTCGGTGGGCGTGAATCCCGGCGACAGCACGATGACGTCGATTCCGTGCTCCGAGAGCTCCGCCCAGAGCGCTTCGCCGAACATCAGGTTGAACGCCTTCGACGCACCGTAGACCGCCTCGAACGCCACCGGCTGGTAGGCCGCCGTGCTCGACAGGAAGATCAGCGCGCCGCGACCGCGCTCGACGAGCCGCGGAGCGAGAATCGTCGCCAGCCCCACGGCCGCCCGGTTGTTGACCTCGACGATCTGCAGTTGAAGCTCGGGATCCTGCTCGACAAAGGGCCCGTAAGTGCCGAAGCCGGCGTTCGACACCAGCATGCCGACCTCGATCCCGAGATCGTCGACGGCCTCGAAGACGAGCCGCGGGCCGGCGCGCTCCCCAAGGTCCTGGGGAACGACATGGACCGTCACACCCGAGGCCGAGCGCAATTCCCGCGCCAGCTTCTCCAGCCGGTCGGTGCGCCGTGCGACCAGCACCAGTTCCATGCCCTCGTCGGCCAGCCGCCGCGCGTAGGCCTCTCCGATACCGCTGGAGGCGCCTGTAATCAGGGCCGCGCCGCCGTAGCGTTGCGAAAGTCGAGTGCTCATCGCGTCCAGACGTTCCTCTCAGCGCCGCGTGCGACGCCTGCGGGTCGCGGCCCTACTCGTAGCGTAGCTGCTAGCCGGCTAGGCCACGGCCCCAGGCGTGGCAACGCGGGGATCGTTGACGCCCATACTGTCCAGCAGTTCCTGAAAGCGTGGCTCGTCACGCAGGCAGTCGAAGGCTGGATGCACCTTGGCCCAGTGAACGGGGCCAAGCTTCGCGTCCAGAGCATTTTCCAACCAGCTCAGTGCCGCCTCCCTTTCGTCGAGCCAGGCGCAGAGGATCGCCAGGGAGGCAGAGCGGCTATCCCCAGCACTCATCCGCTTCAAGAGCTGATCCACCATCCAGCGAAACACTCCCGGCTCGCCTTCCTTCGCGTAGATCCTCCCGACCGCCTCCGCTTCCTCCTGGTGGCCAGTGTGCCGCAGGTGCACCTGACGCTCATGGATCGCCTCGTCCGTCCGGCCCATGGCGCTGTAGCAGGCCGCCAGCAGCGAGCGTACCAACGGATAGTCCTCTTCCAACTCGAGCGTGTGACGAGCCTGCACCACCGCCTCTTCGTAGCGCCGCGTGTAGTAGAGGGTCTGACACAGCCCCTGGCTAAACGTCCGCGACAGCGGATCCAGATCCAGCGCAGTCCTGATCTCCCGTTCCGCTTCCTCGACACGGCCAACCGGCGCGAGAAAGTGGTTCCCGTACGAGTAGTGGGCGGTCGAACTGCCCGGGTCGAGCTGCAGAGCCCGCAGGTAGGCTCGTTGCGCTTCCGGCCAGTCCCACCGGAGCGCGCTCAAGAGACCCAAGGCCCGGTACGCGAGCACGCTCGCGTCGTTGAGTGCCAGCGCCCGGCGCACTGCCTCCTCCGCCTTGGCCACTGTCTCGTCCACTGGCAGGAAGCCGTAGACCGCGAGGTTTGCGTAGCACACTCCGAGCAGCGCGTGACCGCGCGCGAAGTCCGGCTGCAACTCGAGCGCCCGATCGATGACGCTCATCGCCTGTCGTATGCGGCCCTCAGTCTGCTGGTTGATGCAGTACCGCGCCTCCAGGTAGAGGCGATAGACCTCCTGGTCTTCCGTATGGCGCGCCACCACCGGACCCGGGTGCGGATCCAGCAGCTTCGTGCGCACATGAACCACGATCGCCTTCGCGATGTCTTCCTGGATCTCGAAGACGTCTCCCAGTTTCCGATCGTAGTGCTCGGACCAGAGCTGAGTGCTATCCGACGTCCGGATCAGTTGCGCCGAGATCCGCAGCCGATCGCCCGCCTTCCGCAGGCTACCCTCGAGAATCGCCGATACCCCCAGTTTCTCGCCAACCGAGGAAGCGCTGAGTTCCCTCAGTCGGCAGTCAAAGGAAGATGTTCGGCCCACAACCCTCAGGCCCTCGACCGCGGCCAACGTGTCGATCAGTTCTTCCGCCACCCCATCGCAGAAGAAGGCCTGATCCGGGTCGGGGCTCATGTTGGCGAAGGGTCGGACGGCGATCGACCCTTCAAGAGAGACCTCGACCGGAGCGGTGAACCGGTAGCCGCGACGCGGAACCGTGACGACGTACTGGGTCTCCTTGCTCTGCCCCAGGATCTTCCGCAGCACGGAGAGGTTGTGCGCGAGGTTGCTCTCGTCCACCGTCCTATCCGGCCACACCATCGCCATCAGCTCCTCCTTGTGGAGGAGGCGGTCGTTGTTCTCGACCAGCGCCCGCAGGGTGTCGAGGATCTTCGGGCGCATACCTATCGGGCGCCCGTCCCGGCGCAGTTGGCGCTGACCCACATCGAGCACGTACGGGCCGAAGGCGTAGGAGCGACGGTCAGGAAGCGTGGACATGTACCGGTGACTCAGAGGACGAATCCCAACGTCCCTAGTAAGAAATCCGACACCTCAGCGCTGAGGTAGAGCGAAGACGTACAGGTTGCCGCCGCGGGCGCGCGCGGCGCCCTCGGGCGTGTTCTTGAGACTTCCCGGCCCGGTCGAGATGGCCACGTACTGGCGACCGTCGACGGCGTAGGAGATCGGGTATCCCATCGCCGGGGCTCCGAGGTTCACCTCCCACAGCACCTCGCCGGTGTCGTGGTCGAAGGCGCGGAAGCGTCCACTCGCATCGCCGCCGAAGATCAGGCCGCCGCCGGTGGCGACGACCGAGTAGGTCGAGGCCTCGGTCTCGAACAGCCACTTCGTCTCCCCCGTCACAGCCGAGATCGCGTAGACCGTGCCGAGGTACTCCTCGCCGGGCGCCTTGATGTGGTCCGCGGCCAGGTTGTAGATCGCGACCTGCTGCTCCATCGCCTGCGCGCGTGGACTCTCGACATCCCCGGTCACCAGCATCCTCGCGCACTGGTTGCGCAACGGGTAGTACATCGTCTGGGTCAGGGGGCTATAGGCGCCGGCCTCCCAGTCCTTGCCACCGATCCAGGTCGGGCATACCAGCATCTCCTGCTCCAGCTCGGTGAAGATGATCTCGGTGTTCTCCACCGCGCGCCCCGTGGTTTCGTCGATGTCGACGACCACGTTCTGCGGCACCGTCGGCCGCGCCCAGAGGAACTCGCCGGTCTCGCGGTCCAGGGTGTAGACGAGGCCGGTCTTGCCCGGAATCCCCGTCATCACCTTGCGCGTCTCTCCGGGCGCCAGGTCCGACCGGATCCAGCGCACCGCCTCCGGATCGGGCGAGACCGGGAGATCGACCAGGATCCGCTCGAACGGATGATCCAGGTCCCAGTGGTCGTTCAGGTGTTGGAAGTACCACCGGATCTCGCCGGTGTCGGCCTCCAGCGCCAGAGTCGAGTTGTGGTACAGGTGGGTCAGTTCGACGCCGCCGAGCATGAACTTCGGCGCCGGCGACGTGACGGCGGTGCCGAAGTAGATGAGTTCGAGCTCCGGGTCGTAGCTGGGCACCATCCAGGTGCCGACATGGTGGCGCTTCTCGAAGGGCACATCGCCCCAGGTCTCGTCGCCGGGCTCGCCGGGCGCCGGCATGGTGCGTTGCCGCCACAGTTCCTTGCCGGTCAGTGCATCGAGCGCGATCATGATGCAGGACTGCGGCCCGCCCCACGGCCGGCAACTCCTTCCGGAAACCACCCGGCCGCCGGCGACGATCGGACCCGAACTGTGCGTGGCGGGATTGACCTGCCAGTCCAGGATCTGCGTCTCCCAGACCATCTCGCCGGTCTCGGCATCCAGCGCGAAGGCGTAGTTGTCGTCGCTGTTGTTCAGGATCAGCCGGTCGTAGATCGCGATGTTCCGGTTGTTCTTCGCGTTGAAGCCAACCTGCGCGTAGAGGCCTTCCGGCAGCTCGCGCGTGTAGCGCCAGATGAAATCTCCGGTCGTCGAGTCCACCGCCTCGATCACGTCGTCGACCGAGGGAATGTAGAGCACCCCGTCATACGCCAGGGGAGTGATCTCGGACGTCCCCACGCCGAGTTCGCGAGCCCAGACCAGGCTCAGCCGCTCCACGTTCGTGCCGTCGATCTGGTCCAGGGGGCTGTAGCCCCAACTGTCCAGCGTACGGCGGAACATCAGCCACTCCGACGCCGGCGGGTTCTGCAGCATTTCGTCCGTGACCGGCACGAACGTCGATTCCGCATCCTGGGCCGACAATGCGGCCGTGAACCCGACGCTCAGGACAAGGGTCGCAACCACCAACCCCTGTTCGAGCATGCGAGCACTCTTCACTGCAGCGCCTCCGTTTCCTCGCCGTCTTCGGGACAGGGCGGGGACTCTAGCAGCCGCAACGGCGCCGACTCGGAGCGCGGACGTGTCGCCCGCACCGGCCTTCGAAGTGACATCATCGACCATTCCGATGCGAATCGAAGTCGACGGGGCGACGCTGCATGTCGAGGTCGCGGGCGACCGTGAGGCGCCGGCGGTCCTGTTCGTCGCAGCCAACACACCGGAGCATCCGCCATGAGCCAGCACGACCCTGCCGGGCCTGGACAATCGAGCCGCCGAGACTTCCTCAGCCGTAGCGCCGGTCTGGCGGCGGCAGCGGCCTCGACGGGGTTCGTCGGAGGCGCCTCACCAGCCGCCGCTGCCGGCAGGCCGAGCCAGGAAGACGGAAGCTCGGATCAAATCCGGATCCGTACCGTCGACGCCTACCACGTCCACATCAACGAGCGCTCGGAGGGCCTGCTCGACCCGCCGGTCTTCTCCGGCGACGACGACCCGCGACGCTGGCGCTACGGCGGACCCTTCGAGCAGTTGCCATCGGCCATCATCGCGGTCGTCAAGACGAACGCCGGCGTCACCGGCTTCGGCATGGGGGCCGGCGGCAGCGCGGCGGTCGAGATCATCGACGGCCATCTCCAGCACCTGCTGGTCGGCGCCAATCCGCTCAACGTCGAGCAGCTCTGGGACCAGATGTACAGCTCGGCCCTGCTCTACGGCCGGCGCGGCGTCTTCGCGATGGCGCTTTCCGCTGTCGACAACGCCCTCTGGGACATCGCGGGCAAGCACGCCGGCAAGTCCGTCCACGCCCTGCTCGGGGGCGAGCCGGACGACCGCGTGCCCGTCTACCAGACCGGCGGCGACATCGCGGCCGGCAAGGCCCTCGGCATCCGCCACTTCAAGCGCATCCTGCCGATCGGTCCGCACAGCACGAACGCCGAGACCGACCGCGGCATCGACGACGTGCTGGCCGCCCGCGAGGCGATGGGGCCGGAAGGCAACCTGATGACCGACTGCGTCTCGCGCAACGGCACCGTCGACTGGGCGGTCGGCGTCGCCGAGCGTCTCCGCCCGGCGAACCTCTACTTCATGGAGGAGCTGCTCTCCCCGGACAACGTGTTCGGGTACGCCGAGCTGGTGCAGCGGATCGGCGGCGGCGGTCCCGGCTGGACCAAGGTCGCCTGCGGCGAGCACGAGTACACGGAGCACGGCTTCGAGGTGCTGGTGCGCGTCGGGTCCGCCGAAGTCCTGCAGCCGGACATCACCTGGTGCGGCGGTCTCACCGCCGCCAAGCGCATTGCCGCCCTGGTCGAGCAGGCCGGTCTCGAACTGGTGCCCCACCGGGGCGGCAGCCTGTGGGGGCTGCCGATCTCGCTGACCGCTCCGAGCTGCACCATGGCCGAGAGCTTCGCGACCGGCTCCGCCATCCTCGATGCGATGCAGGCGCCGTTCGACGATGGCGACTTCCTGGCGCCCAAGGAGCCGGGCTTCGGCACCGCGCTCACCGAGGAGATGGTCCTCGACCACCGCCTCCCGCGGTGAGTTCCAACACCGCCTCCGGCCGTGAAGTAGCATTCGCGGCTTCCGAATGAAGTGCCTGAACTGTCTTGCCGCGGTGCTGCTCGTGGGCGCCGGCGTCGGCGCCCAGGAGTCCGGTTTCGTACCGGTCACCCAGGAGATGCTGCGCAACCCGGAACCGGGAGAGTGGCTCCACTGGCGGGGGACGCAGAACGCCTGGGGCTACAGCCCGCTCGACCAGATCACGACCGAGAACGTCGGCCAGCTCCAACTGGTGTGGGCGTGGGCGATGGACGACACCGGCCCGCAGGAAGCGGCGCCCCTGATCCACAACGGGGTCATGTACCTGCCGAGCCCCGGCGCGGTGATCCAGGCGCTCGACGCCGCCAACGGCGACCTGATCTGGGAGTACCGGCCGGAATGGGTCGGCGACGGCGCGGGCGCCTTCGGCCGCGGAGTGCAGAAGAACATCGCGATCTTCGGCGACCGCATCTTCGCCGCTACCAGCCGGGCAACGATCCTCGCCCTCGACGCCCGCAACGGGAAGCTGATCTGGGAAACGCAGACCGCCGACACGAGCCTCGGCTATCGCTACACCGCCGGCCCGATCGTCGCCAACGGCAAGCTGGTCACCGGCATCACTGGGTGCGGCCGCTACAAGGACGACGTCTGCTTCATCACCGGTCACGACCCGGCAACCGGCGAAGAGATCTGGCGCACCTCGACGATCGCCCGTCCCGGAGAACCCGGCGGCGACACATGGGGCGATCTGCCGCTCCGTTTCCGGGCCGGCAGCGACGCCTGGATCGCCGGCAGCTACGACCCGGAGCTGAACATCGTCTACTGGGCGACCTCCCAGGCCAAACCCTGGGCCCGGGCGGTGCGCGGCACGGACGGCGACGCGCTCTACACGAACTCGAGCCTCGCTCTCGACCCCGACACCGGCGAACTGCTCTGGTACTACCAGTACCTGCCCGGCGAGACCCACGACATGGACGAGGTGTTCGAGTCGCTCCTCATCGATGTCGATGGGCGCAAACAACTCTTCAAGATGGGCAAACTCGGCATCCTCTGGCAGCTCGACCGGGAGACGGGCGAGTTCCTCGGCGCCATCGACGTCGGCTATCAGAACATCGTCGACGTCGATCGCGAGACGGGCGAAGTGACCTACCGCGATGGCATGGTCCCGGAGATCGGGGTCGAGATCAACATGTGCCCGAGCACGTCGGGGTTCAAGAGCTGGCGGGCGATGTCGTACGACCCGAACACCCGGGCCCTCTACATCCCGATGACGATGAACTGCGAACTGGCCACGTTCGGCCCCGTCGAACACGTCCTCGGCGGCGGCGGCGCGGGTCCGGTCAAGCGCGTCAACACGTTGCACCCCTACTCGGGGGGCAACCTGGGCGAGATGCTGGTGATCGACGTGGTCGAGGGCGACATCATGTGGCGCCACCGGACGGAGTCGCCGATCAACACGGCCGCCATGTCGACGGCGGGCGGAGTGATGTTCGCGGGCGACTACGACCGCAACGTGTACGCGTACGAGGCGAGGACCGGCAAGATTCTCTGGCAGACGCGGCTGCCCACCTCGGCCCAGGGCTTCCCGGTGTCGTACCTTGCGGGCGGCCGCCAGTTCATCGCAATCCCGGTGGGAACCGGCGGCGCCAGTTGGGCGACGATGGTGCCGCGGGATCTCATCCCGCACATCCGCCGTCCGAACAACGGCAACTCGATCCACGTGTTCGCGCTACCGGCCGACCTGCCGGCGGCTACGGCCCGTACCCGCACCGCCGTGGCAGACCAGGTCGCGCCGGCGACCGAGGTCGGCGCGACGGTCTGGGACGGCGTCTACACCGCCGAGCAGGCGCAACTGGGCGCCGCGGCCTACCGCCAGAACTGCGCCTCCTGCCACGCCGAGGACCTCGGCGGGGGCAGCAACTCGGCCAGCCTGGTCGGCGTGAGCTTCCAGTTCCTGTGGGGAGACAAGACTCTCCACGAGCTGTTCGAGGCGATCCGGACCACGATGCCGACCGACGACCCGGGAAGCCTGCCGCGGCAGACCTACCTCGACATCGTGACGTTCATCATGCGGATGAACGAATTCCCCGCCGGCGACAGGGAACTCGAAGTCGATGCCGCCGTGCTCGGCAACGTCCTGATCACGAAGGAGCCCGGGGCGTAACCAACCAGGCCGGAGGCGGGCCGCAGCGTCTCGGGCCGACTGCGGGCCGCCCTCACCGCCCTATCTTCTCCTGAAGCTGGGACGTCACGTCCCTGCCTTGGCGTGATCTCTCGGCAATGAGGAACAACCCCCTGCCGTCGCTCCAGCGCTCCCAGAGTTCCCCGACGGCTCGCTTTTCGGCGGTATCTACGCCCTCGACAAGATGTGCGCCCTTGTACTCGACGACAAGGAGCCGGCCATCCTCCAACTGGACCACGAAGTCGGCGTAGAACCTGCCCGTCGCAGTGGGCAGCCAGAATGACTCCGGGTGGTTCGCAGCGTTGCGGACCCAGAAGCGCACACCGGGCAGGTTGTCGATTGCCTGGGCGCACTGGAACTCCTCGCCGTCTGACGCGCCGTCGAAAGCCGGAACCTGGTCGGGTCCGAGGAAATGCCGATTCGGCTTCCACCGGCCGCGATAGAGGCGTTGGCCGTGGTACATGCCATCCCGAAAGGCGAAGGCATGGTCGAACGACACTTCGACCTTGGCGCCCGGCTCGAACAGGAACCGCTCGTACACGCGCTTCCGTTCCATGCTTCGAACATGCGCGATCTTCTGGCCCACCTTGCGCGCGAGGATGAATTTGCACCGCATCAAGGCGGCGATGCTCATCCCGCGAGCGCCCGTCAGGTGGCCTACGAGTTCGCTCAGCCAGCGAATCAACTCGCCTTGGCCGATGTCTGGCTGACGGACCTGGCGGTCGAGCCAGAGGACAAGCGCGGTGTCGGTCCATCCCTCGACATCGACGTTGAAGGCCAACTGCTCCTCCACGGACGTCAGTTGATAGGTGAGGCGCCTACCGTCCAGGTCGATCTTGAAGCTGCGGGCGGTCTCGCGGACGGCGAACTCGGTCTCGCCGAGCACTGCCGAGTGGTCCGCAAGGCTCCAGTCGTGGCTCTCCAGGAACAGGTCCGTGTCGGCGAAGTCGATGCTGCCTTGGACGACTGACATCAACCGCGGAACCTCCAGAACTTCTCCGCGCTCGGCAGGCGATAGCAAGCGCTCGATTCGCAGCCGGTGCGTCGCGACCTCCCGAGCGAATCTCCTATGCTCCGCTTCGGGCAACGCATCGAGCATCGCCCTCTCCCGTTCGCCGTCGATGTCGCCTACCGCCACGAGTTCAGCCCAGCCCGCACCCCGCCGGTTGATCTCAAAACCCAGCCCCCTCAACCCTTCAAGCTCACCTTCCGTGACCTCGACCACATGGTTGAACGTCGGCGCGTCCGGCGACGGCGGCGTGAACAGGTCGCCGTTCCGGTCGAACTCACCCTGCACCGGCTCGATGCTGTCCCAGGCCTCTTCCTCGTCGAACCCCATCTTCTTCACCAGTTTGTCGACAAGAGCCCGCGCCGCCTCGCCGGCAACCGGCTCCGAGAAGAACGCGTAGGCCCTGTTGAGCGAATCCTTCTCGCGCCTCCTGGCGTAGGGCATGCGGAGCACACGCCCCAGGAGTTGCTCGACGTCTGTGGCGCTCCGAAGGCGGCAGACGGAACAGAACGCGTAGGCGAAGGAGCAATCCCAGCCTTCCTTGAGCGCCTCGACCGTGATCACGTGTTCGATCGGGCAGGCGGGGTCGAAGAGATCAATGCCGTCCAGTTCCCGCTGGGTGCCGGTGGCGACGGCGATTCGTTCCTCCGGCACCCTCTCGACGTCGATCAGGTGCTGCTTCAACGCGCCGACCGTCACCTCCTGGTTCTTCGGCTGCGCCTGAAACAGCGCAATGGGCCGGATCAGATCCACCTCGACAGCGGCATCAGCGGCCAGGGACGCACGCATCTGAACCGCGCCGTTGACCGCGCTCTGCCAGGAGTCGTGCTCCGAAAGCATGACCGGCAGCTTGATCATCTCCTCGGCCTTGAGCTCCCTCGCCGTGACGCTGTGGAGGATGTTCGACTTCTCTCGCGGAGTCGCCGTGAACTCCACGATCGCGCAGGGATTTAGGCGCGCCTGCATCTCATGGGTTAGTCCTGTGACCGCGTTATGGGCCTCGTCAACGATCAACAACGGCCGGTGCAAGTGCATCAGGTTGGCGAAGGAGAACTTGGGGCTGCCGTCAGCCAGCGTCTCAAGACCCTCCGGAGGCCCGGCAAAGCGGCTGAAGTGGGTCTCCAGGTTCTCGTTGTGCGCGTATACCTTGCGGCCCTCCGTGGTCTTCACACGCAGCGTCTGGATGGTTCCGACGACGATGCAGCAGTGGTCGCGGAGGTCATGCGGGCGGATGTGGGTGAAATCGGCAATGTCGAACACCCGCACCCGGCCGTCGAACGCCTCGTCCAGCGCCTGCCGATAGGGATGCATGGGATCCTTCAGGGCTTCCGCCGTCTGGCGCCGGATCGTCTTCGTCGGAACCAGCCACAGCGTCATCGGCCAGTCCTTCTCAACCCACGCGTCGCGCGCGACGGCGACTGCGTGAGCCGCGAGGATCGTCTTGCCGCCGCCCGTCGGCAGACGCAGGCAGACGTACGGAACATCCGACAGGCCAACTAGAGGCCGGTACGAACCGCGGTATCGGCCGAGCCGCCCCGCCTGTTCCGCCCCCTGCGTGATCTCTCCGTAAGCCGCTTTCGGGCCGGCAACCCGCGCCTCCTCCAGGAAACGGCGCAGGACGGCCAGCGTTTCGGCCTGATACTGCTTGAGCTTCACGCGGCGCTGACTCTAGGCCCGCGCCTTCACGTCGTAGGGCGTCTGTTTGAACGTGATGCGTTCGCGCTCCAGGGTCGGTACCTGCAACCGGCAGCGCTCGCCGTAGACAGTGAGCCGCCCATCGAAACCTGGAGCGGTCCGGGCCGCCTCTCTTCGAATGAGCTCGAGCGTGGCCCGGGTCAACACGTTGCCGCCACCTGGCCGCCGGTCTCCCAGTACGCCGTTGTAGAGCAGCGCACAGGCCTCGCCCTCGTGGACGCCCAGCAGAGGCGACTCGTCCCGAGCGCTCCATGGGTGCCCGGTCTCAGAGAACCAGACATGCGCCGCCAGCACGGGAAACGGAATGTCGGCCCGGATGCGGCCCTCGGCGTCGAACGCGGGCGGTCCGAGCCGGTAAAAGCGAAAGCCGCCGCCGCCCTCCCAACCGACGCTCTGCGAAATGCCGCCCTGTTCGCCCTCAATGACCCTGCGAAGCCGCGGCGCACAGTGCGTCACAGCATGCTCTCCCATCTCCACGCCGATCCAACGCCGGCCCATCTTGTGAGCGACCGCGGCGGTCGTGCCAGAGCCGAGGAACGAGTCGAGGACCAGGTCGCCGGGGTTGGTGGCTGCCTCCAGGACGTACTGGATGAGCCCTTCCGGTTTCGGAAACGCGAACTTGTCTTTGAGGCCAAAAAGCGCCATGCTCTCGTAAGTACCGTGTTGCGTGTAGTGGCCCTCTATCAGGGTCATCGGTTTGCGTTTTCTCTCCTCTCCTCTCTCGTTTCGAAGATACTGCTTGTATGAGACGACAGTGCGCTCCCCTCTCTTGCTGAACACGAGTTCGTCATTCTCTAGGGCTCGAAAAGCCCTGTCCCTCGACCACTGCCATTGCTTCTCTGGCCAAACGCGGGAACCGTCAGGAAGATCTATCGCATACCTGAGGTTCGGCCGCTCATCCATACTTGTCGTTGCGAGTGGCTGCAAGCGATAAGGCCCGCGCGAGGAGTATTTGTCGTCCTTGTACTTGTAGTACTTCTTGACTGTCTCAGGAGAAGCTGGCAAGAACATATGGGGCAGATGTTCTTTCGACTTGGCGAAACAAATCAGATGCTCATGAAGGCCGACGAACCACTTCGATTTCGCCCCACCGCCATAGCTCTTCTTCCAAACGAAGGACGTGAGAAAGTTCGAACGACCGAACACCTCGTCCATCACGACCTTCAGGTAGTGCGCTTCGTGGTCGTCGATCGACACCCAGATTGAGCCGTCCTCGGCCAGCAACTCCCGCAGCAGTTCCAGACGAGGCCACATCATCGCCAGCCACTGGCTGTGCTCCCGGTTGTCATCGTAGTGCTCGAACGCCGAGCGCGTGTTGTACGGCGGATCGATGTAGACGCACTTCACCCGCCCTGCGTAGAACGGCAGAAGCGCCTTCAGAGCTTCAACGTTGTCGCCCTGGATCAGCATGTTTGCCGCGTCGCGATCTCCAGCAGAAAGGTCGGGCGCCTCTTCGAGCAGGCGATAGGGGACACGCTGCACCGCACGAGTGTCCTCTTCCCGACTCAGCCAACTCAGGATCGGCATTCACTGGTCTCCACAGTTCCCGTGCACCGATTTCGGTAACGGGAGGCGGCCTGCCCGCAAGCCGGCCGGATCGGGTCGGATTTGGCCGACGCTACTAGAAGGGAACGTCATCGTCCAAGTCCACCGAATTCGCTTCTTTCCGGCTCGGCTCGTTGGCTCTCGATTCACACTCCTCCAGAGTCGCAATGAACCTGACCACGGTGGCAACGTGGTTGAAGATCAGGAGGCTCTCGCTGCGACTGAGCACCGGATTGTCGTGCGCAAGGCTCCGGTCGTTTCGCACCTTGTTGAAAGCCTCCAAGGTCGAGATCGTGGACTTGAGGATCCGCTCCGTCATCTCCGATTCGATCAAGCCGTCCGTCCGCAGCCTCTTCACGTACTCACCGAACAGGCCGTGGAGTGGCTTGGAACGTTCCGTGCCGATTTCGCGCTCGCGGCAGAGAACCCGAACGTACTTGACCATGAACGTGTGCAGCCGGTCGATTCCGGCTTCCGGTTCGTTCCTGTCGATCGCGTCCCTGACTTCCTTCGCTACGAGTTCAAATGCCGCGCTGGCGCTGTTCGGCGTCAGCGCTTTGATATCGAGAACCGGGGCGGCTTCCTGAAGCCTCACCGCAATCCGGCGGCACTCAGCGTAGATCTCACGCTCCTCCGAGTCCTCTGCGGGAGCGCCGCGGTAGTCAAGCAGGTCGGAGACGAGCTTGCCCGCAACGTGGTTCGGCTCCTTCTTCCAGAAGGCACGGAGTCGATTCGCCTTTGATCCAGTCGCGTAGTGGTACCTCGCGTCCTCGATGTCCAGGCCGACGCTGTCGAGGACGAACTCCCGGAACGTCCGGTCCACGAAGTCCAGAACCCAGCCGCCGCCCATACCTAAGCACCGCTCCAGGCTCTCTCTCTCCATGTAGGACAGATCGGCCATCGTCGGCGCCACGTCCTTCAAGCGGATTCCGCCGGCACGACCCGCCGCATCATCGCTCAGGTCCTTTCCCCTGACGCCGAGCCGTCCCCATCCCCAACCATCCAGACGAGAAACTCGTCGAGCTGCCGCCGGAAGGCGCCGAGGACCGCCGGCAGCCTGTCTTCGAGGGGACGCATCCGTTGCTCCTCGAGAGCGAAGCCGTAGACGTTGCGGAAGACATGACGAAACCGCAGGTAGTCCCCAAGAGACCGCGCCAGATCGTCGTCGATCACCGCCGGACGCAGGCCGGGAATCTCCAGACTCATGTCCCTGAGGAGTTGACGATGCCACTGTTCGCCCTTGGGAACCCCTCCGTTGAGTTCCTCCGCGATGCGAACGAAGACACGCTCGATGCCGTTGTAGAAGTCGTGGAGAATCGACCCGCGGGCTCGCAGCGAGAAGGTGTCGTTCTCCTGCGGCGCCGCAGCGCTCTGTTCCTCAAGAAGTCCGAGACTGACGAACTCACCGCGGATCTCGGCGGCGAGCCGGCGGGCGAACGCCTCATCCAGCTTCACAGGTCGACCCCTTCTTCAAGGATCGCCTTCCGCATCGGTTCCGTAGCCGACTCGATCGGGATGATGTCGAGCGGCAGCTCGGTCAACTCCGCGGCCCGGGCGGAGAGTTCGAAGAAGCGGTCCGCCCGGAGACCGGCCACGGCAAGGTCGATGTCGGAACGCCAGGTGAAGCGGCGTCCCGGAACGAATGCGGAACCGATGCCGACGACACGGCGGGCGCCGTGGCGTTTGAGGAACGCGGCGATTCGTCGCGCGTCGCTCTTCGCTCTGTCCCGGCCGCCCGGCGGCAGTCTGGTACGGCGAACGTTGTCCAGCAGAACGCGACGATCCATCGGGGCCAAGTATAGGTGTCACAAGCGGAAACCGACCCCTTTACATCCCGATGAGGCCCCGTCTACGTCAGGATTGCAGCGAGGCGAGCCAGCACCTCGTGCATGACCTGCTCGGAGGCGGATTCGAGACGTTTCCCGTTCCGGGCGGCGAGATCCAGGGTGCGCGGCTGGTCGCAACGGATCACGCCGACCGTTCGGGTACCCGCGTCGTCGAGCGAAACCGTGAAGCCGCGCTGACGCGCGAAGTCTCCACCTGTAGTGATCGGAAGGACGACCGGCGTCCTGGTCAGCTCGTTGAAGCGTGCGGGGGATACGATCACGACCGGCCGTGTCCCCCGTTGTTCATGGCCAGCGGTGGGATCGAGGCTGACGAGCCAGATCTCGCCGCGGCGCACTACAACAGTTCGTTGCCGACAGGCTGACCATCGAGCCACGCCCGATCTTCGTCGTCGGCCGGGGCGGTCTCGTCGCACTGCGCCAGCAGCTCGTCGAGGGAGTAGCTTGGACGGGTTCTGGGCGCAACGATCAGGCGGTCGCCCTCGACGCCGATATCCACCCTGGCGCCAGCACCGAGTTTCAGGAGATCGAGAAGCACCGGCGGCACCGCGAGCATGACCGAGCCGCCGACCTTGCGCAGATTGGTGGTGTGCATGCGTGAGATTATACTCCCGTATAACAAACCTTGAAAGGGAAACAGTTGCGGCAGCTAGGGCGGCAGAACGACCGGAGACCGGCGCTTCGCAAGCTCCTACGGGCTGCTGCTGAGCGCGAGGACGACGAGCTCCCGGTGCTTCAGTCGTCGACGGCTTCCGGAATCGCCTCGACCAGCAGGGCCAGCGCCATCTGCAGCGCCTCGCCGGCATGGCCGCCGAACGATCCCTCGTAGAGACCGAGGCGGACGACCACCATCTCGTGGGACGGCACGATGATCGTGCTCTGGCCGCCCGCGCCCTGCATGCTGAACGCGCTCTCAGGCAGCGATGGGTAGCGTCTCTCGCCGCCCCGCGGCGGCTGGTTGACCCAGAAGAAGCCGCCGTAGATGGGACGGCCATCCGCGACCCAGGCCGGCGCCGGGGTGCTGACGAACTCCGCGTACCCTTCGGGCAGCACCCGCTCTCCGGTCGGCGACACGCCGTCGTCCAGGTAGAGCTGGCCCAGCCGCGCCCAGGTGCGGCCGGCGCCGAAGCCGTAGCCGTTCAGCAGGAAGTTGCCGTACGGGTCCGTCTCCGCCACGAAGCGCCGGACGCCGATGCGGTCGAAGAGGTTCCGCTGCGGGAACTGGTGGTAGTCCTCGCCGCGACCCTCGACCGCCAGCCGCACCAGGTGGTTGATCAGGATCGGATCGCAGTTCCGGTAGCGGCCGACGGTATTCGGCGGCCACTGCGACGGACGCTCGGTGGCCCAGAGGTGGGAATCGACCGTGCCGGTGTAGAGGTAGAGATGGTCCGGGTAGCCCATCTTGTCCTCGTCGTACTCCGGATCGCCCGCGTTCACGCAGCGCAGGCCGCTCGACATCCGGACGATGTCCTGGATGCGGATGGCGCCGCGCACGTCGTCAGGGTCCTCGTGCCAGGAGTCGACCGGGGCCAACTGGTCGAGCGTGTACGCGCCCTGCTGGATCAGCACCCCCATCAGGGTCGCCGACAGGCTCTTGTTCATCGACCAGCTCTCGAGGGCAGTGTCCTTGTCGATCCCCTCGCGGTACCGCTCGGCGATCAGGCGGCCGCGGTGGAGGACGACGAAGGCGAGCGTCATCGCGTCCGGTTCGAAGGCGGCGTCGACCGCCGCTTGCAGCTTCGCCGCGTCCACATCGTCCGGTAGCGGCTCGTCCGGAAGCATGTCTCCCATCGGCCAGGGGGCGCTCTCGTTGAGCACGCTCGCCACCGGAACGGTCTCGTAGAAGGGGGCGTCCTCACCCTGCGGCAGGGCCACGCAGCCCTGGTCGCCGTGGAGCACCGCGGTCCGGGTCACGCCCGTGTCGGTCGTGATGTGCACGCGCCGGTTCTCTCGGTCGAGGACACGTTTCGGCAGCCGGTCGCGGTACTCGTGGCGGGAAGTGAAGCCGCCGATCTGCCACTGGGCGTCCTCGAAGTCGAGCCCGGTCAGGAAGACCGCGGAGCACAGGACCTTCGCGAAGCCGGCCGCTTCGTGTTCGATGAAGTCGCCGGGGGGCCGCACGCGGACGGTGTCGAGTTCGTGCTCCTGGCCACGGGCGACCAGGCTCTCGTTCAGCGTCAGTTCCTCGCCGGCGGACGCCGGCGGGTTGCCACCGGCGTCGGCGCAGCCGGCGAGCACGGCGGCGCCCAAAACCACGCCGTGCGCGGTCCGTTTCGCAAGGCTCGTGAACGGCAGGTCGCTGCCGGACCGGCGCGTACGCGCCGGATGCGGGCAAGATGCCCGCGCTCCCAGGTTGCGCATCAGTCGCTCTCCGCCGGCCGGTACCAGATCGGCGAGGTCCAGGCCATCTCCTGGATCGCCTGGGGGTAGGACCCGTCTGTGCATACCGCCGGGCGGGCTTCCGGCGCCAGGCGCAGGCAATCGTGGACGCTCCACCGCAGGCTGGGGTTCTCGACCACCCGAAGATAGTAGTAGGCGTGGAGGCCGGGATCGAACTCCTCGTCGCGGTGGACGGTGCAGAGGCTGTCGTGGCCGTCGCCGGATCGCTCGCCGGTCACCGGGTCGACGCCGGCTCCGTTGTCGGGTGTGCCGGCGACCGGGATGACCTGGTTGCGCCCGGTTCCATCGGCGTCGATCCAGCCCTTGATGAGCTGGAGTTGTTGCAGAAGCCCAGCGCCATCCGCTGGGTCGCGAGCGGCAAAAGCGAGGAACGTCGGCGCCGCGCCGCCGGCTGCCTCGGGCAGATCGCCGCCCATCGGAACGCCGCCGCTGTACGCCTGCTCGATCAGCTCGGCCTGGTCGCAGAGGTTCGCCGAGAAGTTCCAACCGCCGAAGAAGCGGGGCTTGATCCGCGGGCCCGAGGTGCCGAACACTTCGCGGCGTTTCATGGCGTCGAAGATCGCGTCGCGGGAGTTCTCGACCGCCCAGACGCCGGCCAGACCGCCGGGGTTGCCGTCGATGCCGCTGGTCAGAAGCCCCGGTTGCAGGCGTTCCTCGGGCGTCGATTCGACGGAGACCGCGCCGCGCCAGTCTTCTTCCGCCACCGCCCCCGGCGTCGCCGTGTGCGTATCCGTCGAGGCGATGATCCCGAGCTTGGCCGGGTTGAGGCCGGTCGCCATCTCCTCTTCCAGGCCCTCCAGCAGAGCGGAGCGCACGTAGTCCGATCGGGCGACGCAGCCGGCGCCGACCATGCCGGCGCTCCCGTTCTCACCGGGAGCGCATTCTTCGGTCACCATCCGCTGCTCCGTCTGGTCCAGGGCGTTGAAGACCTCCTCGCGTCCCATCACCCGCACCGCCTCGACATCGCAGAGCTCATCCGGTTCGCCGAACACCGTCGACAGGCCGTTGATGCACTCGGAGCCGCCCTTGTGCTGGAAGATCTCGATGATCGGCTCGCGCTCCAGGCGCTTGCGCGAGTACCCGCGGCGGTTCTCGAGCGTCGCCTCCAGACCGCGGTACGGGCCCATCCGGCCGTTGGCCAGGTTGCTGTTGTGCGGAATGGTCAGGTAGTCGCAGTCCGGGTTCGCGCTCCCCTCGCCGCAGACCGCGTCCAGCCCCTGCCAGAGCTGACTGTCGGTCGGCGCGTCGATGTAGGAGACCGGCAGGTCGGGCACTTCGGCGCCGCGGAAGACGACGTTGCGGTGGTAGTTGGAGATTCCGGGTGTGCCGGTGTACTCGTAGCCGACGAAGCTGGTGAAGCTGCACTCCTCGGTGCGGTCGTATGCGTCTTCGGCTGCCTCGATGATCTTCTGCCAAGGGCTCTTCGCCCACTCCAGACACAGCTCGCCCGACTCACCGCACACTTCGGCGATCCGGCGTGGCGTCTCGGTCGTGATCACCGCTCCGAGCATCTGCATGCCACGGCGCTCGCTGGTGCGGGCTTCGCGACAGAACTCCGTGTCGTAGCGGGGCGACTCCGGATCCCGGCACAGGCGGCGCTCGCCGAGAAACTCGCCGTGGTCGGTGACGGCGACGAAGTCGAGCGGCCGATCGATCGAGATGCTGCCCTCGGGCGCACCGTCCGAGCCGATGGGCCAGAACGGGATCGACTCGCCCTTCGCGAACCGGTAGGCGTCCGCCGGAGTGGCGCCGGTGCTGTTGGCCGCCGCGTCGAACGAGAAGCTCGTGTGGACGTGCAGATCACCGAAGAGCGCCTGGCGCAGGGGAGTCGCGTCGCTGCACGCGGGCCGGTCTTCGGTTCGGGAGACGGTGCCTCCAAGGGTGGCCGGGCCCGGCGTCGCGTCGTCGGCCGACGGGCCACTGCAGGCAACCGCGGAGAGCAGTAGCAGTAGCAGCGGTAGCGAGACGCGGTACGACTCGGTTCTCATTCAGTATCTCCTGTGCGCTGTGGCGGACGGTTCGGGTTCGGAACGGCGCCCACGGTATCGCCTGTGTATCCGGCCCGCGAGCGGCAAGCACTCCCGCCAGCCGGCGAGACCCCAAGACCAGGCGGTGGCTATAGTGGCTCGATCCCGTTCCAGGAGAAACAGATGCGCTCACCGTTGCCGACCGTTCTCGCCGCAGCCCTGGTGTCCGTCGCCGCCAACGCGCCGGCTCAGACCACCGTCACCGACGATGTGCGCTCGAGATGGGAAACCTCGTGCATGATCCGGCACGACAAGTTCGACTACGTGCTGCCGGGGGCCATGCGGCGCAACGACATCGACATGTGGATCGTGATCGACCGGGGGCGCGGCACCCAGCCGATGACCCGCGACTTCGCGGTCGCCACGGTCAACGGCCAGGGGTTCTTCGTCTTCTCCGACCGTGGCGGCGACCGCATCGAGCGGCTTCAGCTCGGGGGCGAGACCGATCTGGCCCAGGAATGCGCCGCCTACGACCGGTTCGGCGAAACCGATGAGCTGCGGGCGCTCGTCGAGGAGCGGGATCCTGAGCGCATCGGCCTGAACTACCTGGCCGTCCCCTACGAGAGCGAGGGGCTTCACATCGCGGACGGGCTCACACACACCGACTTCAAGTTCCTGCAGAGCGAACTGGGCGAGAAGTACGCGGCCCGGTTCACGTCGGCCCAGCACCTGATCGCCGACTTCCATGGCGAGCGGGTCGCGGGCGAGATCATCGAGTTCTCGAAGGTCGGCGACCTCACGCGCCGGCTCATCGAAAGGGCGCTCTCCAACGAGGTGATCACCCCCGGGGTGACCACGCACAACGACGTCGCCCGCTGGCTGGAGGAGCACCTCAAGACCGAAGGGCTGCTGCGGGCCTGGTACCCGACCGTCTACAGCCACCTTCCGGACGGCAACGAGATCGGCGGCACCGAGCGCGTCATCCAGCGCGGCGATGTCCTGCAGATCGACTGGGGCGCCGACCGCAACAACTTCACCACCGACATCAAGCGCTTCGCGTATGTCCTGCGCGAGGGCGAGACGGCGCCGCCGCCGGGCGTGCTGAATGCCTTCGCCGAGACGAAGAAGGTGCAGGAGATCATCCGCAAGCACGTCCGCCCCGGCCGCACCGGCCGCGAGCAGCTCGACGAGCTGAAGCAGCTCATCCGGGACGCGGGCTACGTCTACACCGAGGCCGAAGCGATCAGCGCCGTACCCGGCATCGAGGTCAACGTCGGCATGCACGCGGCCGGCAACATCGGCCACGACATGGCCGCCAGCCTGTTCGAGATCTTCCCGGAGAGAACGAAGTACGTCGTCCGCCCCAACTCGATCATCTCGCTCGAGTACATCGTCTTCACGCCGGCCGAGGAATGGAACGGCAACAAGATCCCGGTCAACGTCGAGGAGAACGTGCTGATCACGGAGCGCGGCATCGAGTGGCTCTACCCGCCGCAGGCGCGGGTGCTGGTGATTCGATGAGGAGGAAGCGAATGAACGTGTCTCGATCCGCCCTTCCGTTACTCGCGTTCTTCCTCTGCGCCCACGGGTTGCCCGCGCAGACGATCAACGAGGAGACGCTCCAGCGGATGCAGGACCAGATCCGCAAGGACAGGTTCGACCACGTGCTGCCGCGGGCGATGCGGGACAACAACGTCGACATGTGGATCCACGTGGTGCGCGATCGGAATCCCGACCCCATCGCCCGGGACCTGGGCGGGGAGTCCGGCGTCTTCGTGTTCACCGACCGCGGCGGCGACCGGATCGAACGGGCAATCCTCGGCATGACCGACGAGGCGCTCTGGGAGGACGAGGCTTACGACCTCTTCGCCGGCGAGGAAGCGTTCGAAGGCGATCCGGGCTGGCAGCCCGTGATCGGCGCTTTCGTGGCCGAGCGGGACCCCCAGCGCATCGCCGTCAACTTCGCGCGGCAGAATCCGCTGGCCGACGGCATCTCCCACACGGACTTCACGACCCTGAAGGACGCTCTTGGCGAGACGTACGCGGCGCGGATCGTCTCCGCCGAGGGCGTGATCTCCGACTTCGTGGCCGGCATCGTCGTCGGCGAGATCGCGCTCGCCGGTTACTTCGGCATGCTCACCATGCAGACCCTCGACGAGGAGTTCGCCAAGATCGAGGTCGGCGTCACGCGGCTCGAGGATCTCGACGGCAACGTGTTCGTTCGCGACGCGGACGGCAACGAGAACAACGGCAACGAGTACGTGCTCCAGCCGGGCGACCTCATCACCATCCTCAACGGCGCCGGCGAGGGCTACTTCGTTGCCGACCTGGGAGGCAACGGCTACCTGCTGCGCGAGGACGAAACGGAGTTACCGCCGCGGGTACGGAGGATCTGGGACCACGCGATGCAGGTCCGGGAGATCCTTCGCGCCAACATCCGCATCGGCCCCACCGCGGGCGAGACCCTGGCCCTGCTGATCGAGAAGCTGGAGGAGGCGGGGTTCCTCTACGTCGACAGGGACCAGTACGACCCGACCCTCGATCCCACGAAGACCCAGGTCCATCTCGACCTGCACGCACAGGGACGCCGCGACATGGACGCGCCCCGGATTTCGCCCCTCGGCGGCGACTGGCAGCGCGACATGACGCTCCCCCTCTTCCACAGCTTCACGCTCGAGTACATGGTCCACATGCCGGTGCCCGAATGGGGCCCCGGGAAGCACATGTACATCGCCTTCCACGACGGCGCGATCGTCACCCCGCGCGGCATCGAGTTCCCTTATCCCCCGGATCCGGGGATCCGGCTCATCCGCTAGTGCGGCAGAACGACCGGAGGCCGGCGCTTTGCGCCGGATGCGGGCAGGATGCCCGCGTTCCCAGGTCAGATCGTTCTGCCGCGCTGACTCCTGGCTACTCGTCGTCGCCCCACCAGCGGCGGAGCCGCTCCGCGATGGCGGCCTCGGAGCCCTGGTCGGACGGTTCGTAGTAGCGGCGGCCTGACAGGCCGGGCGGCAGGTACTCCTGTGCTTCAAAGTGGCCTTCGAAGTCATGGCCGTACTTGTAGTCCTTGCCGTAGCCCATGTCGCGCATCAATCCCGTCGGCGCGTTGCGCAGGTGCAGCGGCACCGGTTCATTCGGTGCATCGCGCACGTCCTGCATGGCCCGCCCCAGGGCCACGTAGGCGGCGTTGCTCTTGGGCGAGGTCGCCAGGTACACCGTCGCCTCGGCCAGCGGGATGCGGCCCTCGGGCAGCCCGATGAAGTGGACCGCCTGCTGGGCGGCTACCGCCACCGGCAGTGCTCCCGGGTTCGCCAGCCCGATGTCCTCGGCGGCCAGGATCACCAGCCGGCGCGCGATGAAGAGCGGATCCTCGCCGGCTTCCAGCATCCGGGCCAGCCAGTACAAAGCGCCGTCGGGCGAGGCGCCGCGTACGGACTTGATGAAGGCCGAGATCGTGTCGTAGTGGCTGTCGCCGGCCTTGTCGTATTGGGGCGTTCGACGCTGCAAAGCGTCCGAGATGGCCTCCATGCCGATGCGGCGCACGCCTTCCTCGCCAGGCTCCGGCTCGGCCGCAACGACCGCCATCTCCAGCGCGTTCAGGGCCACGCGGGCGTCCCCGTTCGCGATGTTCACGAGGTGGGCCAGTGCGTCCGCCTCCAACTCCGGCGCCAGCAGCCCCAACCCGCGCTTCTCGTCCTCCAGAGCGCGCCGGACGATGCCGGTCATCGCGTCGGCGTCCAGCGCGTACAGCGTGAACACCCGGCAGCGGGACAGGAGCGGCGCATTGACCTCGAAGGACGGGTTCTCCGTCGTCGCCCCGATGAAGGTGATCGTGCCGTCCTCGACGTGGGGCAGGATCACGTCCTGCTGCGCTTTGTTGAAGCGGTGGATCTCGTCGACGAACAGGATTGTCGGACGCTGGTAGAGGGAACGGAGTTCCCGCGCACCGGCGACCGCGCGGCGCAGATCCGCGACCCCGGCCGACACCGCGCTCACCGGCTCGAAGTGTGCGCTCGTTACAGTGGCGATCAGCCGTGCCAGGGTCGTCTTGCCCGATCCGGGCGGCCCCCAGAACAGCAGCGACGGCACCCGGTCCGCCTCGATCGACCGCCGCAACACCTTGTCCTCGGCGAGGATGTGCTGCTGGCCCACGAACTCGTCGAAGGTGGCGGGCCGCATTCGCTCAGCGAGCGGCGGAGCGGCGCCCGTTCCCGGCTCACCGGCGTCCTCGAACAGCCGGCCGCTTCTGGGCTTTGCCGTCACTTTCATAGGCTACTCGTCGCTGCCCTCCAGCGCCGCCAGCACATCGGCGAACTGTTCAAGTGCCGCATGGCCCTTCGGCGTCAAGCCGTAGACGCCGGGAGGCGAATCGGCGGGGCGTTCGAACCAGCCGTAGTGATCGGCGTACATGATCGCCCTGGCCCGGGCGACTCCCGTCCCCTTGGCGGCGACGGCGGCCTTTGTCGGACCGTTGAGGCGGAGATGGGCGGCGCAGCGCAGGGCGTCCTGCCGGTAGGCGGTCACGATCGGGCGGCGGGTCGAGCCACCCTGGTTCGGGTCGCCCACCCGGCGCTGGAACTCCCGCAGCAACCGTCCGATTGCGAGTTTGCGCCGGCGCGGCCGGTAGGGCGCCGGGTCGAGCAGCGCCTCCACGAACGGTGCTGGCTCAAGCCGGACCGTCAGCAGCCCCAGCCCGAGCCGGCGGCACAGCGCCAGTGCGTCCTTCCGGCGGGTCGTTCGGCCGGAGAACGGTGGAACGGCGAGGTAAACGTTGTCGGAGAGGCCCTGTCGCGCGATCCCCTGGAACACCAGCGGCAAGGAGAAACTCGTTTTCAACTCGACGACTACGGGCGACTCCTCGCCCCGGATCGCGACCAGGTCGCAACCGTTGACCTCTCCCTTGACGTCATAGCCCTGTGCTTCGAGAAAGGCCTTTACCGGCGGGTAGAGGGTCTGTTCGCGCATGCAACCCCTATGGAACCTGGGGCGGGCGACCCGGGGCCTGTGCTGGCGGCACGGATGGGCTACTCGGTCCGGCCTCGAAGAGTCGACTGATTGGACGACCCGCCTGGGGATTCTGCTCGCCCAGATCGAAACCGAGGAGCCGCGCCACGCTCGCGGCGATCTGATTCTGATAGACGACGGCGCCATCCCGCCACTCGCCTCGCAGTGGAACATCCGGACTCGCGACTGCCACCCACACATCCTGCGCGCCTTCGACATCGGCGCCATGAGCCGTCCAGTCCGCCGGCGTCTTTCCCCGGCCGTGATCGACCGCGATCACCAGGCTTGTGGCGTCACGGTACTGTTCGTCGCCCTGAAGGAACTCCCAGAGTTGCTGCAGGTAGCCATCGGCCCGCGCCAGAGAGTCCAGGTAGCGATCGTACCGTTCCCCATGAGCCCAATCGTCGCCGTCACCGAGCGCGAGGTAGAGCACCCGCGGCCCATACGTCCTGAGGTGAGCCATGGCGAAGCGAAACGTGTACGCGTCGTGGCGCACGGTGTCCCACGGCGTGGGCGTGTCGAATTGAAGCCGGCTCAGTACGCGGACCTGAGGGTCGGGGTGATCGTACGACTCGAATCCTGCGTTGACGGTCATCGCACCCTCCTCGTGCTCCACGATCCACCTGAACACGCTCCAGGATGCGAACGCCGCTACCTCACGCGATGACAACTCGAGCTCCTGCTTCAGAAACTCGAGGACGGTGGGGTACGGATTGCGCACAGGATCGTTGCTGACGATCACGTCGTCGTGCGCCTGGCCTGTCAGGAGCTCTGAGTAGCCGGGATAGGAAAACCGACGGTTGTTGGTCAGCAACACGCGACTGCCCAGCGCCTGGTTGCCGGCGATGGAGCCTTGCGTCTGCATCAACCGACCCCAGAAGAACGGCATCAACAGCGCCCGTCTCTCCTCCGGCGTCGCGGCCCAATACTTCCGGTAGGTATCGGTGTCGGTCGGGTCTCCGGCCTCGCCGACGGTGGACCGCAGGACATCGACATCCAGACCCCCGAAGATCTCTTCCGTTCGCACGCCGTCGAGGGTCACAAGCACGACGTTGCGTGTGCGCCCCTGCGCATCCGCCGCGCTCGCGAGCGCCCAGAGAGCCAGCGGAATCAGCGCCAGAGTCCGGCGGGCACTGTCCAGGAACACGCTGCCGCCCATTGATGCCGAGTATACGATCGGGTTTCTGCCAACCTCGACAAACGAGCCCGTGCTAGCGTCCGCCGCCCATGGATAGGACCCACGCGACGCAGAACCTGACTTCCGGCGCCATGCTGATGTGCGGCGTCAAGGGAGAGGTACGTCCCGTCGGCCACCGTCCGACATCCTGAACATTCAGACCGACGGACCTCTCCGCTGCCGGAGTGGCCGTCCCGTCGATGAGTCCTCCGGTGCGCAAACGTCCGGCACCGAAGGAGCTTCATCGTGAGCGACACGCAGAATCCGCCCCTCCTTGACGAGGCGAGGGCGTACTACGAGCAACTGCTTCGACCGGTCTTCGCCGGCCGCAAGTTCGTCCTTCCGGGGATCATCGCGGTCCTCCTCGGCAACGTGGCCCGTCAACTCGGACCGCTCGGCGTGGCACGACCGTTTCTGATCGCGGGCAGCAGAGGAACCGGCGCCGTGCCGCCGAGAGAAGAAGCAGCACTGTGCGTGCTCGACGTCACCGGCAAGGATCCCGTCGATCACCAGCGAAGACTGGACCGCGCGGTGGCAGACCTCCCGCCCGAAGTCCAGCGCGCCGTCGACGCCTGGGACCCGGACGGCACGGCCCAGACCCTGCACACGGACCCGCTCGCCGACCCTCAGCCGGTGGCCGGGCGAAGTGCCTACGCACCCCGCCCACAAGCATGGAGGGCACTCGAGGACAAGGTGGCGATCGACGCCTTCTGGGACGCCGTCGCGGTGCAACGCGCGCCGGGGCGGATCGTCACGGCCGAGTACGAGGCGCTCCGAGCCGCGGCGGCGGCCCTGGATCGCGGCTGCGGCGCCGTATGGGCAGCGGACGCCCGGGACGGCACGCACGCCGGCGCCATCGGGCTCCGCTGGGTGCGCCCCGGCGACGACGGGCGGGACGCCGCCGCGTCCTTGGCCCGAATCGCCGACCGCGTGCGTGTCATGCCCTTCCTGGAAGGGATTCCGGTAAGCATCCACGGCATCGTGTTCCCGCAGACCGTGGCCACCTTCCGGCCAGTCGAGATGCTGGTGCTCCGCCCCGCGGCAGGCGACCGCCTGCTCTACGCCGGTTGCTCCACCTGGTTCGACCCGAGCCCCGAAGACCGCGAGACCATGCGCCAACTCGCCCGCCGCGTGGGCGCGGCATTGCGCGAGCAGGTCGGCTTCCGCGGCTCGTTCAGCATCGACGGCGTCCTGGCCGAAGAGGGGTTCCTTCCGACCGAACTCAACCCACGCCTCGGCGCCGGGATGACCACCCTGGCCAGCGCGCTCGGCGACTTCCCGCTCACCCCGCTCTGCCTGGCCATCGCGGAAGGCGAGCGGCTCGACTACCGGCCGGAACTCCTGGAGCAGGCCGTTCTTGAAGCCGCGGACGCCCGCCGCGTCTGCGGCGGGGGAAGGGCGATCCACAGGAAGCTCACGGAAACCGGCACGATCGGTCTCAGAAGGGACGGCGACGACTACCGGAAGGCCGCACCGGGAGAAGACCCCGATGCCTCGATCCTGTTCGGGCCGGGCCCCATCGGCGGCTTCGTGAGCTTCTCACTGGCCTCGGGTCGAAACGCACCTGGGCCGCCGTCGGCACCGGAGGTCGCGCGAGCCTTCCGCCTAGCGGATCGGGTGCTAGGCGCCGACTTCGGCGGCCTCGAAGCCGCGAGGAACGTCAGGCCGTGACCGGACGTCAGATGTCTCAAGACGCCGAAAGCCGAGCCGGCCGGCTCATCCGCGCCACGCGGCTTCGCGCTTCCGAGCCTCGCGTACCCACTCGGCGGTCCGTTCCTCCGGCACTGAACTGAAGAAGGCCCAAAAGTTGAGTTCCCGCGGCGCGAGGACCTTGCGTCCCCGTTCCTCAAGGAAGCGCCGTCTCCCTTCCGGGCTGGTCGACTTCAGGAGCCAACGCATCGGCTCCAAGCCTCCGCGCGCCATGACGCGCTCGATCACGACCTCGGGCAGCTCGTCTTCCGCCCTAAGCGCTTCAAGGTCGTACTCCCAGAGTAAGCGCTCGACCGATGCGGGGAGGCGCATGTCTCATTCTATCGAGGGTCAGCCATCAACGGTTCCACCAAAAACCCTGGCAACGAAGGCCGTTGCTGTGAAGACTGCCCTTCTTTGAGCGGCCTGAAGTACTGTCATCTCCCCTTCCAGCGTCGAAAGCCACTGAACTTGCATCAAGACCCAAGAAGCTCCAGACTCCGAAGATGCCACCAAGAGCCTTGGATGCCGCCTATGAAGTCCTCCAAGAAGCAGGAGAGCCTCTCCACTACACGAAGATCACAAGTCGAATGCTCAAGCGCCGGCTGTGGGAGACCCGGGGGAAGACTCCGCAGCACACTGTGTACGCGGCACTGAAACGGGACATCGACCGACTGGGTTCGGCCTCCCGGTTCCAACGTGACGCACCCGGCTTCTTCACTCTCGGCGCGCCCCACGAGGCATCGGTTGGAGGAAGCGACGCGTCAGAGGATCCGGACGTCCCACGCCTCCAGACACGCCCTCTGTCCTTCCTGGACGCCGCCGAGAAGGTCCTCCGCGACTCAGGGTCGAATGAAGCCATGAGTTACGTCGAGATCACCAACCGGGCGATAGAGGCAGGACTCATCCGACCAGGGGGACTCACGCCCGCCGCTTCACTGAGCGCCCAAGTCGGTGTGGACATCCGACGGCGCGAAGCGCGCGGCGAAAGGCCCCGTCTTGTCCGTCCCGAGCGTGGGAAGATCGGTCTCGCTCCCGCCCTCCCGGGTGACGTTGCCCACCAGATCGAAGAACAGAATCGGCGGGTTCAGGCCCAACTGCTCGAACGGGCCCGCCAAAGCTCACCAGGCGGCTTTGAACAGCTAGTGGGCGATCTGCTTGAAGCGATGGGATTCGAGGAAGTCGAGGTTACGTCTCTGGGTGGGGATGGCGGTATTGACGTCCGGGGTACGTTGGTAGTGGCCGATGTTGTGCGCCTCCGAATGGCAGTCCAGGCCAAACGATGGAAGCAAAACGTGCAGAAGCCAGTCGTCCAACAAGTGCGGGGAAGCCTGGGCGCACACGAACAAGGGCTGATCATCACAACGAGCGGCTTCAGCAAAGGGGCTCGCGAGGAAGCAAGACGGTCCGATGCGTCACCGGTGGCCCTCATGGATGGTGAGCAGCTTGCCCGCCTGCTCGCGGAGAACGAGATCGGAGCCGAGCGAACGAAGTACGACCTCTGGACGCTGCTGGAGGCCGAGGTGCCCTTGGGCTAGCAAAGGGGACACTGCCTGGTTCCTTCCGTGGCCCTCCTTCCGGACCGACACCAGAAGGGTGGACGACGTCTCTACTCCTGATCTGTCCCCGAACCACCACGCCGCCGTCGCTGGTACAGGAAGGAAACGGCGACCAGCAGCGCGCCAACGATCAGGAAGGAGAGGATGCGGTAACCCTGGTCCAGGAAGGACAAGTCGATGAGGAAGGTCTTGGCGACGACGACCAGGAGCAGCGCGAGGCCCTGCCAGCGGAGTGCGGGGGCGTCACGCCGAATGCCGGCGGCGACGAGCGCTGCGGCCCACAGTAGCCACAAGGCCGATAGAGCGACCTGCGCGGCGAGATCAAGGTCCAGGTCGAAACCGAGTCCCTGCACGAAGTCCCACGTCTCGAGCGACACGGCGATGAGCGCGACGACGTTGGCGATACCGAGGCCGATTCCCCAACCCGTGCGCTCCAGGGGCAGCGGCTTCTCCAGGAGGCGGCGCACGGTGAACCCGGCTACGGCGAGCCCGGTGGCCGTACCGGCCAGGGTCAGGAAACGCAGGTTGACGAACAGGACGCGGTCGTCCAAACCGAGGAGCGCCTGCGGCACCATCAACAGGACGACGCCGAAGAGTCCAACCGAGAAGACCCGCATCCACAAGGACGGCAAACGCGCCCCGGCGATCGCCAGCGCGACGGCTTCAGCAGTCCAGGCCACGGTGATCCAGTCGCCCTCGAGCCGGATCGGGAAGGCGATCGTCGCCAGCAACGCCGCCTGGACCGCGAACAGGTCCTGCAACTGCCTTACCCGGCGGCCTTCGCCGGCGCTCCAGCTCCCGATCGCGCGGGACAGCGCGAAGTAGATGGCCGCCAGGGCCAGAACGGCGCCGGTCAACAGCCAGCGGTGGTCGTCGTACAAGAGTTGCTGCAGCAGCAGGACGTAGAAGCCGAGCGCCAACGCGAGCACACCGATCTCGCTGGGGCGCAAGCGGCGCGCGAGGCGGGCGCGGCCCAGAGGGAGTGCGATGTAGATGACGTAGAAGAGCGTGCCGAAGAGAGCGGTCGAGAGCAGCCGGTCGGGGTCATAGAACTCCACCGACCAGGCGACGAAGTAGACGGCCGTGGCCACCAGGGCCGCCGGCGCAAGAACGCGAAAGCCGCGCAGAAGAGCCAACGCGAGCAGGCTGGCGCTGAGCAGCGCGAGGTAGCTGAAGAGAACGACCTGCGCGTCCTCGCCGGTACTGAGAAGCGCCGGCGTCAGGTAGCCGCCAGCGAGTGCAAGAGCCGCCAGCCGCTGCGAGTCGCGTCGCACCGACAGGCCGATCACCGCCGCGGTGACGAGCGCAAGGAACGCGAACGCGGCCGGCTGCGGCACCAGCTCGTAGAAGTCCCAGGCGGCATAGCCGGAGAGATAGACGACGCCGGCGCCGAGGGCCGTCATCCCCTCGGAGAAGTAGCGCATGCCCCGCGCCGCGAGCCACTCGCCGTAGACGCCCAGAGCGAGGCCGCCGACAAGCCCGATCAGAACCCTGCCGGTCGGCCCGATCCACTCGTTCTCGAACGCGTAGCGGAGAAAGAAGGCGGCCGCGAACAGGAGCGTGAGGATGCCGAGACGGTTCAGCCAGCGACCGCCGATGAGAGCCTCCAGGTCGACGTTGCGCCCGGCGGCGGGCTTGGGTTTCGAGGCGCCCCCTGGCCGCGCGGCAGCCGAGTCGGGAATGTCCGACGCCGCCGGCGCCGATTGCGACGGCCCCTCTTCGCCGGCGCTCCGCAGGGCCGCCACCTCGCGCTGCAGTTCGAGCACGCGGGCTTCAAGAGCCAGCACCCGTTCGTCGAGTGGTGCTGGCGGCTTTGTCACTACTTGGTTACCTCCAAGGCAGCATCAGACGGTACCACTCCCCTTAGTGGAGGCGGGCGCTCCGCCGGAGAGCGGGCCGCCGCTGCTATCTTGCGCCGCATGATCGACCTCTACTACTGGCCCACTCCGAACGGCTGGAATGCCTCGATAGCGCTCGAGGAGATGGAACTGCCCTACCGCGTCGTTCCCGTCAACATCGGCCGCGGGGACCAGTTCAAACCGGAGTTCCTGCGCATCAGCCCGAACAACCGGATGCCGGCGATCGTCGACCATGAACCTCTGGGCGGCGGCGAGCCGCTGGCGATGTTCGAGTCCGGCGCCATCCTCCTCTACCTGGCGGAGAAGAGCGGCCGGTTTCTGCCCCGGGGCGCCCGCGAGCGCTACGACGTGACGCAGTGGGTGATGTGGCAAACGGGCAATCTCGGCCCGATGCTGGGCCAGCACAATCACTTCATACGCTACGCACCGAAAAAGCTCGACTACGCGATCGAGCGCTACCGGAACGAAGTGCTACGCCTTTTCGCCGTGCTGGACGGCCAACTGGACGGCCGCGAACACATCTGCGGCGAGTACTCGATCGCCGACATGATGAGCTGGCCCTGGGTGTTGACCTACAAGAGCCAGGGGATCGACCTGGATCAGTACCGTCACCTGCGCCGCTGGTACGACGCGCTCAAGGAGCGGCCGGCGCTCCGGCGCGGCTTCGAGGTCGGCCGCGACACTCGCGGTCTCGGCAGCGGCGCCGGCAAGGGGCCCGACGAGGAAGCCCGCAAGCACTTGTTCGGGAAGACGTCGCCGACCGCCGAGTAGCACGCCAGTCTGGCGCGGGGGGCTACAATCCCCTCCCATGAGTTGGTTCTTCGACAAGACCCGGATTCCCAAGCGGGGCGAGGCGCTTCCGGGCCGCGCCGAGACCGTGCCCGTCCCCCCACGCCACTGGGTGCTTGACACGGCGCTGCCGCCGCCGTACCCGGAAGGCAGCGAGCTGGCGATGTTCGGCCTCGGCTGCTTCTGGGGCGCCGAGCGCAAGTTCTGGGAGGCGCCCGGCGTGATCACGACCGCGGTCGGCTACGCCGCCGGGGCGACGCCGAACCCCACCTACCGCGAGGTCTGCAGCGGCATGACCGGCCACAACGAGGTCGTCCGCGTGGTGTTCGACCCCGAACGGATCTCGTACGAGGAGCTGCTCCGCATCTTCTGGGAGAGCCACGACCCGACCCAGGGCATGCGCCAGGGGAACGACATGGGCACCCAGTACCGATCCGGGATCTACGTCTACTCCGAGGACCAGCGGCGGGCCGCCAAGGCGTCCCTCGGGGCCTACCAGGAGCGGCTCTCCGCCGCGCGCTTTGGCCAGATCACGACCGAGATCCTCGACGCCCCCGACTTCTACTTCGCCGAGGACTACCACCAGCAGTACCTGGCGAAGAACCCCGGCGGATACTGCGGCCTCGGCAGCACCGGCGTAACCTGCCAGACGGGCCTCGAGCTACCGGCGAGCCAGGCGGTCTAGCAACAAGGGAGAAGACGATGGCGGACTCTACGACGGGCCTAGCACGCGCTATCGGTTGGCTGCTCCTGATCGGCGGCGTGCTCGCGCTGGGCGGCTTCGCCATCTACGCGCTCGTCGTCGACCGGGAAGCGCCCCTCTACATCAAACTGGCCGTCGCCGGCGTCTACGGCGGTCTGGCGCTGCTCCTGCTGTCGGTGCTGCGGCAGCGGCTGATCACCCGCAAGACCGACAAGTACAAGGACGTGCAGATCTGAGAGCAGGGAGAGCCGGATGCTGATTGCGACCACCGAGACGATTGCCAACCGCACGATCACGGAGACCCTGGGGCTGGTGCGGGGCAACACGATCCGCGCGCGACACATCGGCAAGGACATCACCGCGGCACTGCGCAACCTGGTCGGCGGAGAGGTCACCGAGTACACGAAGATGGTCGCCGAGAGCCGCGAGCAGGCACTCGACCGGATGATCGCGGAGGCTGAGAGCCTAGGCGCCGACGCCGTGGTCGCGGTGCGCTTCACGACCTCGGTGATCACGAGCGGCGCCGCGGAACTGCTGGCGATCGGGACCGCGGTCAAGCTCGGCTAGCTGCGCACGCCCAGGCGCTCGAGCACGCCGGCGACGAGCAACGGCCACACCAGGGTGGCGTCGGCGGGCACTTCCGCGAAGCGGCCCCCCTCCGACGCGGGCACGAACTTGCCCCAGGACACGCCCTCGCTGTAGCCGCAGCCGGAAAGGCCGCCCCAGTGCTCCGGCTCCGGGCAGATGCGGACGCCGTAGCGGAAGCGCTGGGGCTCGACTTCTACGCCGTCCCGGCGTGCCGCCGCCTCGAGGTACGGCGCCACCTGCTGCGCCCAGTTCCGCGGCACGCCGCCACCGATCGTGAAGATGCCGAGCCGCGTAGCACCCGAGACGAGCTCCGTGTAGTGCTCCAGATCGAGGAACGGATCGAAGCGGACCGGCGCCTGCCCGCGCCGGCCGCGCGCGCGGTTGAAGAGCGCGAAGTCGAGGCCGATCTCCGAGTCGGTGAACGCCGGCACGTAGACCGGCACGCCACGGCGCCAAGCGGAGCACAGCACGCCGCGCACCGGCTGGCTCTCCCCCGGCTCTGCCGACGTCGGCGAACCCTCGCCTTCGCTCAGCCACCGCCCGAACGCCTCGTTCAAGGTACGCGAGCAGGCGACCTCGCCTTCCGGCCACTGCTCCAGGATCGACTGGACGATGAGCTCCACCCGATCCAGGTTGCTCTCCAGCTCCAGCGTGTCGTAGATGCGGTCGAAACCGGCGTAGTACGCGGAGCGGTCGTCGAGCGCGCCGGCGCCCGCCGGCACCTTGAAGTGGACCATCCCGGCGGTCTCGACGAAGCCATGGACCATCAGGGCCCCGGTGCAGACGATCGCGTCGAGCAGCCCGTGGTCGATCATGTCGCACAGGACGAGCCCCTGCTTGGCCGCGGTCATGGCGCCCGTGAACGTGCCGACCACCAGGCAGTCCGGATCCGCAGCCATGTCGTGGAGCACATCCGCCGCCTCGCCAAGCTGCCGGCCCCCGAAGGAGGTCGACTTCATCGCCGCGAGCAGATCCGAGAAGGACCCGACGGCGCCGAGATCGAGCGGTTCGAGGGGTTCCAGCCCGCGGCCTTCCGAGAACTCGGTCGGGCGGCGCGCGCTGCCGGCGGGATGGGAGGGTCGATTGCTCATGAAGTTCGAACCGAAGCTATCGCGGCCCGCACTCCGGCTATGACAGGATTCGCACCGAAGGCAACGAAGGTTCGCCGCCAAAGGAGGGAGACGCCGGCCGCGATTCCGAAGTTGGCGCCCTACCAACTCGGATCCGGGTTCCGGCACAGGTGAATTGCGCCCCGACTGCAGCGGCGATGAGCTGGACAGTTGTGAACTCGCGCGAACCCAGGGAACTGGAACTCCTCTACCGGCTGAGCCAGACGCTCGGCGGGAGCCTCGATCTGCGCGACGTGACCCAGCCCGCGCTCTCGACGCTGGCCGAGCACCTGAATCTGAAGCACGGCACGATCACGCTGCTGAACCGGAAGACCGGCGACATCCACATCGAGGTCGCCCACGGCTTGACCGGCCAGCAGATTTCCCAGGTCCGCTATCGCCTGGGCGAGGGCGTGACCGGCAAAGTGATCGAGACCGGCGAGCCGGAAGTGATCCCGAAGACGAGTGAGTCCGAGACCTTCCTCGACCGCACCCGTCGCGGCAAGAGCGCGGAGGTCTCCTTCCTGTGCGTACCCATTCGAACGGGCAACGAGACCTACGGCGCGCTCAGTGTCGATCGGGTCTACGACCCGGACCACGATCTGAACGGGGACGTCCGCGTGCTCCTGATCGCCGGCGCCCTGATCGCCCAGGCGGTCAAGCTGCGCCGCACCGCCGAGGAGGAGAAGGAGCAGCTCGAGGAGGAGAACGAGCGCCTGCGCGCCCAACTCCGCGACCGCTTCCGACCCGCCAACATCGTCGGCAACTCGCACGAGATGCAGGAGGTGTACGACCAGATCGCCACCGTCTCCGACAGCAACACGAGCGTTCTGATCACCGGCGAGACCGGCACCGGCAAGGAACTCGTGGCGCAGGCGATCCACTACAGCAGCGCCCGCGCCACCCGGCCCTTCGTCAAGGTTCACTGCGCGGCGCTGCCCGAGAGCGTGATCGAGAGCGAACTGTTCGGCCACGAGCGCGGCGCCTTCACCGGCGCGATCCATCAACGCAAGGGCCGTTTCGAGCTGGCTCACACCGGCACCATCTTCCTCGACGAAGTCGGCGACGTACCCCTGCTGATCCAGATCAAGATGCTGCGGGTGCTGCAGGAGCGGGAGTTCGAACGAGTCGGCGGCAGCCGCACCCTGAAGGCGGACGTGCGGATCATCGCCGCCACCAACAAGAACCTGTCCGACATGACCGCGCACGGCGGATTCCGGGAGGACCTGTTCTACCGCCTGAACGTGTTCCCCATCCACGTGCCGCCGCTACGCAAACGCAAGTCGGACATCGTCCAATTGGCCGACTTCTTCCTGGAGCGCTACACGCGCGCCAACGGCGCCAACGTGCGCCGGCTCTCGAGCGCCGTGATCGACATGCTGATGAGCTATCACTGGCCCGGCAACGTGCGGGAGCTCGAGAGCTGCATCGAACGCGCGGTCCTGGTGGCAAGGAACGACGCGATCCACCCCCACCACCTGCCGCCGACCCTTCAAACCGCGGAGAGTTCCGGCACCGAGCCGGCGGGCAGCTTCCGTTACCTGGTCGAGAACTACGAGCGCGACCTGCTGCGCGACGCCCTGAAGAGTGCGCGCGGGAACATCGCCGCCGCGTCGCGAAAGCTCCGCACCACGCCGCGGATCACCGGCTACAAGATCAAGAAGTACGGCATTGATCCGAACAGCTACGGCCTGTAAACAGCGCCGGGCCAAGTCACTGGGTGCACCCAGTGACTTGCAGTGGTTGCACGCCCACGTTTGTCTGCCCTTCATACCGGCTGCAACAAAATTGTCCGGGCGGGTGTGCTTCGCCACCGAGACGCGCCGCAACTCCACGGCGTCGAAGCCCTTGACCAGCAATGGTTTGACACCGGAACAGCCAGCGCGGCCGCGGTTGGCACCCGTGTTGCTACCTCCACGCGCTACCGGCACAACCATGCCCTAAAGGAGGTCACCAATGATCCGGAAATCAGCAATCTTCGTTGTACTCGCACTGCTCAGCCTCGCCGCCGCCCCGGCGTCGGCCGACGCTGAATACGCCCTCGACTTCGCGTCGGCCTACGTCTGGCGCGGAATCACCTTCACCGACGGCGCGGTGTTCCAACCCTCCGTCACCGCCTCGAACGACAGCGGCTTCGCCATCAACGTCTGGGGCAGTCTCGACATCGACGACGCGAACGACATGAGCGGTGAGTTCAACGAGATCGATCTCACCGCCTCCTACGGCTTCGGCACGGACGCGGTCTCGGCCGAGATCGGCTTCATCGAGTACCTGTTCCCGAACACGCCCTTCGCCGGCACCCGTGAGGTCTACCTGACCGTCGGCTGGGACATCACCGCTTCGCCCAGCGTCTCTCTCTACTACGACATCGACGAGGTCAAGGACTTCTACGCCAACTTCGGTGTCGAGTTCGGCGGCGACGTGAGCGACGCCCTGGCCTGGAGCGTCGGCGTCTCGGCCGGCTACGCCGGCGACGACTTCGCCGCCGCCTATGACGGCCTCGCCGGCGGCATGTACGACGGCAACGTCACCTTCGGCCTTTCCGGCGGCTCCTGGTCGGCGTTCGTCAGCTACATCGACGCTCTCGACAGCGACGCCCTGCCCGATCAGCCCGTCGACTTCCTCGCCGGCATCGGCTTCTCGTTCTAAGCGTCGCCGCTCCGCGGCACGTTACAGCGCCCGAAGCTCGAAAGAGCTTCGGGCGCCTTTGCCTGCCCAGGCGCCGCCATACCGACGGCGCGTTCTGCTCAGCGCCCGGTGAACCGCGGCGCCCGCTTCTCCATGAAGGCCGTGACGCCTTCGCGGTGATCATCGGTCTCGCCGCAACGGATGTGCGAGATCGCCTCCCGGTCGAGAATGGACCGGAAGTCCTGCGTCACCGCCAGGTTCACGTTCTCCTTCATCCAGCGATAACTCACCAGCGGCCCGTGGGCGAGTCGCGACGCGAACTCCATCCCCTCTGCGTGGAAGCTCTCCGCGTCGTAGATGCGGTTGACCAGGCCAATTCGCCGCGCCTCCTCCGCATCGATGATGTCGGCGGTGAAGAACAGCTCCTTCGCCACCGCCGGACCGACCAGCCGGGTCAGTTGCCAGGTCGTGCCCCAGTCGCCGCCGTAGCCGACCTTGGAGTACGCGGTGCCGAACTTCGCCGCGCTCGAGGCCAGCCGCAAGTCGCAACTTGCCGCCAGGCCGAGGCCGGCGCCCATGGCGAAGCCGTTGACCAGGGCGATCGTGACCTTGGGAACGGAGTGAACGAGCCAGGCCGCTTCCTGGCCGCGCCGCAGACCGTCGATCCGCTGCTCGAGCGTCGCCGGAGCGCCGCCACCCGAGCTGGCCATGCCGGACACGTCGCCGCCGGCACAGAAGGCCCGACCCTCGCCGGTGAGAACGATCACGCCGACGTCGGGGTCGGCGGCCAGCCGCGGCAGCTCTTCCTGGAGGCCGCTGGTGATCTCGCCGGAAAGGGCGTTCAGCTTCTTTGGACGGTTGAACGTCAGCAGGGCGACGCGATCCTGGACGTCGACCCGCAATTCCGGGTCGGGGGTGCTCTTGATTTCGGCTACGGTCATCTCACGCTTCTCCTGTCCTTGATTGCCGGGAAAGCGGAGTCTACCGGGAACCCGGGTGGCGCGTTCCGCGCCACACGCGAACCAGCGGAGCGCCCGTCATCGGGCGCTCCGCTGGAACCACTCCGTGCGTTGGCGCGTTGTAAGAGTGAAATGCCCGTGGCCGCGCTCAGGCCCGACCCGCTGGCGGCGCCGACGAAGCTCCGAAGCACCCCAGCGCAGATGACCGCCCCTGCGGGCGCGGCCCACGTGGACCGCGCCGCGGACGACGGACGGCTCATGGCGCGCGTCAAGCAGGGCGACGAGCAGGCGTTCGCCGACCTGGTGGACCGCTACAAGAACCCCCTCGTGAACTACCTCACCCAGATGACCCGCAGCCGCGAACGCGCCGAAGACCTGGCGCAGGACGCCTTCGTACGCGTCTATCGTTCGGCCGGCCGCTACCGGGAACGGGGCCAGTTCCAGGCGTTCCTGTTCCGCATCGCCACGAACCAGCTTCGCAGCGAGCAACGCAAGGCCGCCCGCTGGCGCGGTCTGCTGCCGTCACTGACCGCGGAACACCGGCAGCGTGCGCCGGTCCCCTCGCCGCGGAGAACCGCACTGGGCGCCGAGGCGGCAGACGCCGTCACCAGAGCCATCCGACGGCTTCCCCTCCACTACCGTGCACCCGTCGTGCTGAGGGAGATCGAAGGCTGGCCCTACGCCCGCATTGCCAAGACCCTCGGATGCCGCGAAGGAACGGTCAAGTCGAGGGTCCACCGCGGCAAGAACCTGCTTCGCGACGACCTGAGCGAGTACTGGAACGGAGGAGAGAGATGAAGGATTCTGACGGAACCCATCGTGCGCTCCCGGATCTGAAACGCCTGCCTCGCGTCGATGCCTCGGCGGACTTCACCGCCAGGGTTCTCCGGCGTGTCCGGGCCGATGAGGGCCGCCGGGCCGCACCGCGCTTGCGCCTGGCCGTCGCTTGCGTCGCTGTAGTCGTCGCCTCGGCCGCCGCCGGCGCCTGGTGGGCCCGGCAGTCGGCGCCCGAACCGGCGCCGATGACGGCGGAGAGCATCGAGCAACTGAAATCCGAACACCGGGAACTCATTGAGGAGTTGGAGTCGCTGCGGCGCCTGGCCCTGGACTCCCAGCCCTTTGTGCCCGTGTCCATCGACCCCCAGACCGAGGTCCTCTTCGATCTGCGGGACATCGAACCCCTGCCGGTGCGGTACACCGCCGTTGCCGGCCGCAGGATTCAATAGGAGATTCACGCAATGACCACGAACAGCCTTCCCGCTCGCAATGCAACCGGCATTCGCTTCCGCCCCCTTGTCCTCACCTTGACAGCAGCGCTGGCCCTGGCTTGGGCTCCGGGCGCCTTCGCCCAGGAGCCACCAGAGATTCCGCCCGAGATCAGGGTTCTCAGCGCGTCCGGCGCCAAGGTCCTCTCTGGGGAGGAAGCCGCGAGTCTGGCCCGCGCGCTTGGTCGAGACGAGCCCTCGTTCGTGCTGGTGCTGGGAGACAAGATTCCCGCTGCTGAGGATCTGGCAAATGCCCGCATCGGCGCGAGGGGAGCCGGGGCGACCTTGGAGGAGGCTCTTCGGAACACCATGGCGAACGGACACGCCGCGCGCCTGTTTGGCGGCGCCTATCTCGGAGTCGAACTCGTCAATCTGAACCAGCCTCTCCGGGCCCACTTCGGAGTCCCCGAGGGCAACGGCGTCCTGGTCTCGAACGTCGTCGAGGACAGCCCGGCTGCCCGCGCCGGCCTGCAGGTGGGCGACATCCTGACCCGCTTCGACGGCCAGGACGTAGCGAGCTCCCGACGGCTGACGTCAATGGTCCGGCGCGCCGAAGTTGGGGATCCGGCCGACCTTGAGATCTGGCGCAACGGCAAGGTCGAGACGCTCAGCACGACCCTGGACGAACGGCCTCGCACGGACCTGAAGCCCGGCTCCTTTTCCTTCTTCCTGCGCGGCCGGGAGGATCTTGACGGCGACGGCGAGGTCGACGTGTTCGTAGCACCCGAAGACGTGCATACCAAGATCCAGGAGTACTTCAACGGCGACGAGTGGAAACAGCGCCACGAACACGTGCAGCGTTTCCTCCACGAGCGACGCCCCGACATGAAGGCCCTCGAGGAACGGCTGGTGGCCCTCAAGGAGCGGCTGGCAGAACTGGAGGAACGCCTCGAAGAGAGAGTTCTCAGCGAAGAGAACTGATCCAGTCCGGCAACCGTTCTGCCTGCGGCCAGTTCCACGCGCTCCAGCGCAGCGTCCCGACCACCGATCCGTATCGCTGCGGTACGAGGTCGTCCTGTGCGCAGAGAGGGGCGGACTACGGCCGGCAGCCCTCAGGGAACGCCATCCCGTCCGTGATCGCCGGCGCCGGCACGCCCGGCACGTTCCGGTACTCCTTGACCGCACCCGTCACCGTGTCCGTCACCCGGATGGCGTAGCCCAGATCCGTCGTCGAAGCACCGTACACCCAGACGTGACCGTTCAGTGCGCAGGCGTCGAGCACCTTGACCAGAATCTCCCAGTTGTTCGGATCGAAGAACGAGAACAGCCCCGAGTCGTTCGTGCCCGCTGGCACGACGACGCCCATGCCACCCGTGCCGTCGGGCAGCCGCCAGTCGACGCTCACCGAGTAGCGCGAGTCCTGAAGGCAACGGGTGTTGGCGTCGGCCACGCAAGTCCCTCGAGGCGTTGCGGCCTCCACCAGGAAGGTCAGCGAAGCCGTCGACTCGATCGTGCCGTTGCTCGTCCACAATGTCACCTCGTAGAACCCCGGCACCGACCAGGAGTAGCTCACCGTCGGTCTCCGTGACCGGCTGCCGTCCCCGAACTCCCAGAGCCGCAGGCTCACGGTGCCGGTGCTGGCGCTCTCGAACGTCACCGGCACGCCGGTGCGAGCGCGGCACAGGTGCTCGTCGCATTCCGCGTCCACCGTGATCCTGGCTTTCGGCGGTGCGCCGCCGCTCCCGCCACCGCCGCCAGAGCCACTGTCGTCGTCTTCACCTTCGTCGTCGGAAGGTGGAGGAGCACCACCGCCACCGCCACCGGAACCACCGCCACTACCGCCACTACCGCCACCACCGCCGCCACTATCCCCGCCGCCGCCACGGCCACTGCTGACATCGTTGTCGCGAATCGCCAGGGTGGTCCCGCCACTTCCGGAGACCCGTGGCGGCAGTGAGCCGAAGCGCAACTCGACCGCCTCGCCGTCGTCGTCCGCAGTGTCGTCTGTCGCCGTGAACGTGAACTTGCGCACGGACTGGCCGCGGCCGAAGACGATGCTCTCCGGCACCCCCGAGTAGTCGTGCTCAGCGATTCCGCCCACGGGCGTGCGAAGCAGCGGGATTGGCACCAGCCGCTCCGGGTCCGCGCTCAAACGCACCGTCACCGGCACGCTGCCGCCCTCCGGCGCCTCGTAGCGCGAAGCTTCGAACGATGCCTCGACCTCGGGATCGTCGTCGTCGCGAATCGTCCCCGTCGCCATCAGCGTCTGTCCGCCTCCCAACAGCGATGCCCCGCTCACGTTGCTCAGCGTCAACGTGAAGGTCTCCAGCTCCGCCTCGTCCACCTCATCGTCGACAACCGGCACGCCGATCGCTTGCACCGTCGTCGACAGTGCGGGGAAGCTCACCGTGCCCATCGTCTCCTCGTAGTCCGGCCCCGCCGCCGCTCCTCCGGGCCCGGAACCGTCCGAGGTCGCGTAGTCCGCCGTCACCTCACTGTCGCTCGGGATACTCAACTCGACCTGGAAGACCACTGCCAGGTCGCCCCCGGAACCGCTCTCCGAGACCTCCGCGTCAGCGACCGACAGCGTCGGCACATCGTTCTCCGCGATCGTCACCGCCACCGGTGCGGCCGTCACCGAGTCGTAGTCGCCGCCGCTGACCTCATGGCTGATGGCAACCGAGCTGTCCGCGACCGCGTCGCTGTCGTCCGCCGCGCTCACTGTCACGGTCTGGGGCGCGTCCCAGTCGGCCGGCGTGAACGGCAGCAGGGATGGCCGCGCCGACACGTCCGAACTCGCGGGGTCCAGCGTCAAGCGCACTTCCACGGTCGCCGTCGGCTCCGAGGTCAGAACCACCGTGTAGGTCTCGGCGCCGTCCTCCGGAACCGGCAACGCCGATTTCGAGATCGTCACTCCCCGCTCGTCCTGATCGACGATCCTGACCGTCTGCGTACCTACCGTCCGCCCGAGGTGCAGCGCGGTGATCTCGATCGTCTCGCCATCGTCGTCGACCTCGTCGTCCAGCAGCGTCACCGTCGTCTCGACCATGCTCGATCCGGCCAAGAGGATGAGCTGCTCCTCATCGACCCGGTAGTCGCTTCCCCTGGTCGCAGTACCGCCGAACTCCAGTTCGACCGTCTCGTCGCCAGCCAAACTGATTCCGCCCGTGCTCACACCGATCGTCACGGTCCCCGACTCCTCCAGGGCCGACGACGCGTCGAAGGTCGTGACCAGCGCCGCCACAGTCGCCGTCGGCTCGCTGAAGAGGATCTCCTCCGTGCCGCCGCCATCCGTGAACGTCACGCGGACCCTGATCAATGCGCCCTCGTCGGTCGGTTGCAGGGTGTAGGCCATCGACACCGCGCTCGCAATCTCCACGTCCGACGCCGGATCCGCCGGGTCCGCGCTCCGGAACCACCGATAGCGGAACACGGCATCGCTGAGACCGTCCACGTCCGTGATGCCCGTCACGGAAACGGTCAGCGTTTCCTGGACGAGCGTCTTGCCGGTAACAACCGGCAGCCCGACGGGCGGAGCGTTGGGCGTAGCGTTCGTCACCGCCTGCTCCGAAAACGCTTCCGCGGCGTTGCCCGGCACATCGCGGAGAGGGCTGCCGGACGGAGGCGAGTAGGTCGCCGAGATCGCCCGGTTGCCGCGCACGACCGCGGGGTCGAGCACGAGCGTCGCGGTGCTGCCAGAAAGCGAAACGTGGGTCACCGTCCGCGCCGCGCCATCCACCGTCACCGTGAACGCGCTCGCCGCCGGCGCCGAGGTCGCGTCCAGCGCCTCGTCGTAGGTCAGCGCCAGCGACGCCCCGGTCACCACCGCCGTGCTCAATGTCGGCGCCGTCGTGTCCGCCGGCGACATGCCTGGCGGCAGGCCATAGGCGTACACCTTGTCGTCGGACGAGTCGGCTACCCACATGGTGCTCCCGTTCGACCAGATGCCCCGAGGGACGGTGTTTCCGGCGGCCCTGAGCGTGTCGAAGTCCCTGGCTGCGTCGCGCCCCCCGTCGGACATCCTGTACGCGTACAACTTGGCGACGCCGCCCTCCGCCACCCACATGGTGCTCCCGTTTGACCAGATGCCCCGGAGTGCGCGGTTGCTGCCGTCAAGCGAGGTGAAGTCCTTGTCCGCATCCCTCGCCTTGATCAGCAGATTGTAGGCGTACAGCTTTCGGTCGGAATCGTCGCCGATCCACATGGTGGTCCCGTCCGACCAGATGCCGGTCGGGTAGCCGTTGGCGGTGGCCAGCGTGAAGTCCTTGGTGGAGTCGCGGGTCTGGGCCGCGGCCGGGCTGACCGGCAGGTAGAACGTGAAGCCGGCCAGGACCAAGAGCAACGCAAGCGCTACCCGCCCCACGGCTACAGGACCGCGTCCTCCCACTCGGAGAGCATCGCCAGCAGCCTCCGCATCATCTCGTCGACCTCGTCGGAGTTGATGGAAAGGGGCGGCGAGATCCAGATCGGCAGGCCGCGCGCCAGGGCGGGCTGGCGGGAGGAGCCGTAGAGGGAGCTGTACATGATGAGACCGTGCTTGAGCGCCATGGACTGGAAGAGCGTCTGCGCATCGACGCGGCGGTCGAAGAACGCCATCGTCTGCTTGTCGGCGACGAGCTCGAGCACCATCATCAGACCCCAGCCCCGGACGTCGGCAACCGTCGGGTGGGACAGCAGTTCCTCGCGGTAGGAGAACACCCGCGGGCTCTGCTCGTTGCAGTTCTCGATCAGCTTCTCGTCCCGAATGACGTGGATCACCTCGCATCCGACGGCGCAGCCCACGGAGTGTCCGCCGAACGTGTAGCCGTGCACGAAGGAACGGCCCTTCTCGAAGGGCGCGCTGAGCCGGCTCGAGACCGACACGGCGCCGAAGGGCACGTAGCAGCTCGAGATCCCCTTGGCCATGGTCATGATGTCGGGATCGATGCTGTAGTGGTCCATGCCGAACCACTTGCCGGTGCGGCCGAACCCGGTGATCACCTCGTCGGTGATGATCAGCACGTCGTAGCGGTCGCAGATTTCCCGGATCGTGCGCCAGTAGCTGTCCGGCGGCACGCAGGCGTAGTCCGGCCCGCAACCATGGGGCGTCGCCAGGAATGCGGCGACCGTCTTCGCGCCGGCGTAGTGGATCGCGTACTCCAGCGCCTGGGCGCACTCCACGCCCCACTCCTCGCGGCTCATGCCCTCCGGCCGGTCGAAGTCGGAGTACTGCCGGATGTGGGGCCACTTCGGCAACATGGGCTCGAACGCCGCCTGGCTCGCGGGATTGTGGGACACGGCGAGGGTGCCCAGCGTCATCCCGTGGTAGGAGTCCCGGTGGCTGATGATCTTGTGCTTGTCCCTGTTGCCGAGGGCCATCTGCGCCTGGCGGGCCAGCTTGATCGCGGTCTCGACCGCCTCGGATCCACCGGAAACGAGATAGGCATGGTCCAGATCCCCCGGCGTGATCTCGGCGAGCAACCGGCAGAACTCGGCCCGCCTCGGATCGGCGATGGAGGGATGGGTGTAGGCGTAGTTCTCGAGCTGGGCCGCGATGGCCCGCTTGATTCTCGGGTGGTTGTGCGGCAGGTTGACCGCCATCGGCCCGCCCGAGGCATCGAAGTAGCGGTTGCCGTCCGTGTCGTAGATGAAGACGCCTTCGGCGCGCTCGATCTGGACGTCCATCGGGTGGTACGAGAACGCATGGCGCCACTCGCCTTCGGGACGGAGAGGGCGGGCCAGGTTGTGCGCTGCGGTTGCGGTTGCGGGGGCGGTTGCAGGGGCGGTTGCCATGGCATCGATCCTGTGGAAGTGGAGTGAAGGGCGGATCGTAACAAGCTGCTACCGTTCCGGCCCGGCGGAAGGAGCAGCGGATGTCCCAACCCACAGGCAGCGAACGCATGGAACGCATCGTGGCGCTCGCCAAGCGCCGCGGCTTCGTGTTCCCGGCGTCCGATATCTACGGCGGCATCAACGGGTTCTGGGACTACGGCCCGCTCGGCGTTCAGCTCAAGAACAACCTGCGCGACGCCTGGTGGCGCGACATGGTCGAGTGCCCGCCGATCGGCCCGGACGGCGCTCCGCTCTCGATCGTCGGCATCGACTCGTCGATCATCCAGAACCCCCGGGCCTGGGAGGCGAGCGGCCACGTCGGCGGCTTCTCCGACCCGATGATCGACTGCCGCGAGACGAAGGCCCGCTTCCGGGCGGACCACCTGCAGGTGCTGCGGCCGAAGCGCGATCTGGACCCGCCAGCCTTCTTCGCCTACCTCGAGGGCGAACCGGAACCCGCGCTCAGGACGGCGCGCAAGGCGATCCACGGCCGGCCCACGCTGGAGGACTTCGAGTCGGTGCCGCTAGCCGAGCTCGACGCGGCGGAGCGTGACCATGTCTGGGCGCCCGGCGCCTCGGGGCCGGGGACGCTGACCGAGGCCCGCGACTTCAACCTGATGTTCAAGACCTTCGTCGGCGCCGCCTCCGGTGAGGACAACATCGCCTACCTGCGGCCCGAGACGGCCCAGGGCATCTTCCTGAACTACAAGGGCGTCCTGGACACCTCGAGGGTGAGGCTTCCGTTCGGCATCGCACAGATCGGCAAGGCCTTTCGGAACGAGGTGACGCCGAGGAACTACATCTTCCGCACCCGTGAGTTCGAGCAGATGGAGATGGAGTGGTTCTGCCACCCGTCCGAGGCCAAGATCTGGTTCGACTTCTGGACCCAGTCGCGGATGGACTGGTGGAGCGGCCTGGGTCTGGCCGGCGACCGGCTGCGCCTGCGCCGCCACGAGGCGTCCGAACTGGCCCACTACGCCCAGACCGGCGAGGGCACATTCGACATCGAGTACCGGTACCCGTTCACCGAGCCGGGTTTCGGCGAGCTCGAGGGCGTGGCCCACCGCGGCAGCTTCGACCTGGAGCAGCACCAGCAGTGGAGCGGCGTCAAGCTGGAGACCTTCGATCAGCAGACGCGCGAGCGCTTCGTGCCCCACGTGATCGAGCCCGCTGCCGGCCTGACCCGGGGCGTGCTGGCGCTGCTGTGCGAGGCGTACACCGTCGACGAGAGCCGGCCGTCGTCCGAACTCATGCGCTTCCCGCACCGGCTGGCGCCGATTCACGCCGGCGTCTTCCCCCTGGTGAACAAGGGCGGAATGCCCGAGATCGCGGAGGCGCTCTACCTCGAACTCCGCCGGTACTACCGCATCCAGTACGACGCGAAGCAGTCGATCGGCAAGCGCTACGCGCGGATGGACGAGGCCGGCACACCCTGTTGCTTCACCGTCGACGGCCAGACCCTCGACGATCAAACGGTCACCGTGCGCGACCGCGACACCGGCGCCCAGGAGCGAATCGCTCTGGACGCCGTGTCACGGTTCCTGCACGACCGTCCCTAGAGCCGACACCGCCGACCGCGCCATCCTGGCGCGGCCGGGCGCCGCGACCGGTCCCGTTGTCGTGTCCGGGGCGGCGGCTCTCGGGTATAGGTGGAAGCGGAACGGAGGAGGTCCGTTGGAAGGAACCTGGAAGGCTCGCCCGGAGACCGAGCGAGTTGGAAGATCCGAGCAGGAGGCTGAACCGGCAAATAGTGGCGCAGGCGAGTACCTGGAACAAGCGTCGTTAGCACGCGGCCGCGCCGCCGGTCGGCTCTCGGGTTACTAGGCAGGAGAGTTGGTGAGGGACCTCCTCCGGGTGTGTTCCACATCTCTCGGGACGACGCTTGCAGTCCCGACACACAGGGATCAAGCAATCCCCGTGCCAGGACTGGTCTAGGAGCCTGCTGCCGCGCAAGCTCCTAGACCTGGTCCGGCGCGGCCTCCTGCGCCGTGCGCCGAGGATCCACGGTGCGGATCAACCTTCGCAACGCCAACAGATGGAGGACGATGGAAATCAGAAACACGCCCTCGATCGGCGCCATCTGGCTGATCAGTCCCGCGCCCAGGAACCCCGCCACGCCCGCCGCCTCGGAGAGTGAGTGGGTCGCGGCGATGCGCATCGGCCGGTCGCGTTCCCGTCCGAACTCGAGCACCAGGTTCTGCGACGCGAGCTGTACGCCGCTCAGGCCCGCGCCAACCAGCAGGAAGACCACGTAGGCGACCGAGAACACCGGCGCCCAGAGGACGATCAGGCTGCCCACAATCCACGTGCCGAGCGCCAGCACGAACACGACGCGAAAGCCCGACCGGTCACCCAGCAGGCCCCACATCAGGGCGCATACCGACTGCGCCGCCACGAAGACGACGGTCAAAGCGGCGAGACGCGCTCCGGTGACGCCGAACCGCTCGCTGACCAGCACGATGTAGAACGGCAGCGCGCCTCGAGCGGCATTGGCTAGCAGTCGCGCCTCCAGGAAACCCGCAAAGTCGCGGTCGGAGCGGAAGAGATCCGGCAGTTCGCCAAGCCGGACACGCAGGCTGAGGCCCGCCGCATGCACATCGACGGCGGCGGGTTCCCGAATGAGGCCCACGAACGTAAGCCCGACCGAGGCCATCACCGCGGCGCCAAGGAAGGTCAGACCGTAGCCCCGCGGAAACCCGTAGCGGTCCAGCACCCATCCGGCGACGATCGACATCAGGATCACCGAGATACCGGCGCCCAGGTTGCGTGTCCCCTGCAGCCGTCCCCTCCGAGTGACGGGCACCGACTTCGCAAACAGCAGGTTGAACACGACCGTCTGCATGCCACTCGACAGGCCCCACATCACCAGCACCGGCCAGACCAGGAACACCGCGACATCGACCGGCGCAAACAGGGCCAGCAGGGCCAGCACAAGCACCTGCAGCCGCATCAAACCGCCGAACAGCACCGTGGCCCACTTCACGTGGCTGCGGTGCTCGGCCAGCGCCGCGCTGAGCAGCGGCGACACGAGCATTCCCAGGCTCTGGCAGGCCGAAGCCGCGCCCACCGCCAGACTGGAGCCGGTCAGCAGGTGGATGTAGGTCGGCAGGAAGGTCGGCGCCTGGAGCAGGCGGAACCCAGTCATGCCGAGCAGGCCATGGGCGAGCAGGGCGGCGTAGTTGTGCCGCCGGTCGAGGCGGCTGTGACCTCGATCGGCGGAGGACATGCTTGGCTCGCCGAAGGTAGCAGAGTGGGGTTCGGAGAGGCGGCGCAGTCTCCTAGTAAGGTTTCCCCAACGATGACCGCACCCGAAACTCAGGGCACGAACGGCCTTCACGCGACCTTCCACCGCATCGTGCAGTGCATCCCCGAGGGCCGTGTCGCCACCTACGGCCAGATCGCCGCTCTCGCCGAACGGCCAAGGAACGCCCGGCAGGTCGGCTATGCCCTTGCCAGCCTGGTCGACGACGGCGTGCCCTGGCACCGGGTGGTCAACGCCCGCGGCGAGGTCAGCGAACGCGGTCTCGACCCCCTGGAGAGTGTGGATCGGCAGCGCTTTCTGCTCGAAGACGAGGGCATCGTGTTCGATCACTGCGGCCGCATTGATCTGGACCGTTTCGGGTGGGCGCCGTGATCGCGCGGTATCTCCCCGGCCTGCCGGCGCTCCTCGCCGCCGTCGGAATCGTGGCCGTCCTCGGCTGTGCCGGTCCGCCGGAGCCTCCGCCAGAGCCCCCGCCGGAAGGCATGGTGCGCGTACCCGCGGGCGCCGTGGCCCGCTCCGAAGCGGAACTCGAAGTCCCCGCCTTCGACCTGGACATCTACGAAGTGACGAACCGGGACTTCGCCGCCTTCGTCGACGCGACCGGATTCGAGACCGAAGCCGAGCGCTGGGACTGGTCCCTGGTCTTCCACCCCGAAGCGACCGCGAACCCTGCCCAGGAGCAGCGCGTGCCGGGAACGCCCTGGTGGCTGAGGGTCGACGACGCGGACTGGCGGCGTCCCCGCGGCCCGGGCTCCGAGGCCGAACCCGAACTCCCCGTCGTCCACGTCAGTTGGGACGACGCCGATGCCTTCTGCGCCTGGCGTGGCAAACGGCTACCGACCGAGGCCGAATGGGACCGCGCCGCGGCGGCGGGCAACGACGGGGGCGGCCACGCCCGCTACCCCTGGGGCGACGAGCCCGCCCCCGACGGCCAATGGGTCGGAAACGTGTGGCAGGGCGACGACTTTCCGGATCGGGACGAGGCGGCCGACGGGCACACCTACCTGGCGCCGGTCGGCTCCTACGCACCGAACGCGCTCGGCGTCTTCGACCTCGGCGGCAACGTCTGGGAGTGGTGCGACGACTGGTACCTGCCCGGCGGCGCCGGCGGCGAGAAGGTCCTCAAGGGCGGCTCCTGGCTCTGCGCCGCGAGCTACTGCGAGGGCTACCGGAACGAGAACCGCAACCACTCGGCGCCCGATTCAGGTCTCGACAACACCGGCTTCCGCTGCGCCCGCAGCCTGCGCTGAAAATCCCAGCGGACCGGGGCTCAGCCGCTTCGCGCAGATCGCGGGCCAGAACCCGGGTGGCGCGATCCGCGCCACCCGTGAACCAGTCCGTGCGCCCCGTCTTCGGGCGCACGGATGGCAGGCCCGCGCAACGGCCGGCGCGCCCAGTCACGGTTTCCCGGGGCCTGCGGCAACGCAGGCCGAATGAACATTCAGGAATTCATGAAACTTCCAACAATTCAGGCACGGTTCGAAAAGAAAAACTGTTGAAGGAGGGTTAGCTCGTGCTACCGTTCTCAGCACTATTCTTTCGTAGTGAAAGAGCCAACGCTCATTCGCCGCGACTCCGCCGATCGAATGCCCCGCAGAGGGTCCGACGGCTTCAAGAGGGAGAACCGAAGTGACCAAGGTCGAAACAGGCATCGCCTCCATTGGTCTGCACCTGCCACCTCTCGCCATGCCCGTCGAGGAACTCGCCTCGCTGCGCGGCGTGGATCCCGACAAGTACCTCGTCGGCCTGGGATGCTCGGAGATCTCCCTCTGCCCGCCTGAGTTCGGCATCGTCGACCTCGCCTCCGAGGCCGCCCGGCGCGCCCTGTCCCGCTGGGACGGCGACCTCGAGGACATCGGCATGATCGCCGTCGGCACAGAGACCGCGGTCGACATGAGCCGGCCTCTTTCCGCCTTCGTAGCGGAGGAACTCGGTCTGACCGGCCACATCCGATCCTACGAGGTGAAGCACGCCTGCTACGGCGGCACCCTGGCGCTACGCCAGGCCTGCGAGTGGCGCATGTCCGGGGCGGCCCGGGACAAGGCGGCCCTGGTCGTCGCGGCCGACATCGCCCTCTACGAGCAGGGCGACCCGGGCGAACCGACCCAGGGCGCCGGCGCCGTTGCCTTCGTGGTCGACCGCCCCGAGATCGCAAAGGTAGGTCTCGACTCCCACACCTGGAGCGAGCCGGCCTTCGACTTCTACCGCCCGGTGGGCGAGTCCTACCCGCGGGTCGACGGCAAGCTGAGCCTCGAGTGCTACAAGAAGGCGGCGGTGGAGTGCTTCAGCGCGCTCGCCGACGGTCGGAACCCCGCCGAAGTGATGGAACGGTTCTCCGCGATCTGCTTCCATGTTCCGTTCCCGAAGATGGTCAGAAAGGCGTTTCACGTTGTCGGTGAAGTCGCCGGCTGGTCCGCCGAACGGATCCAGCAGCTCTACAACGACAAGGTCGAGCCCTCGATGCTCTGGAACAGGCTCTCCGGCAACTCGTACACGGCCTCGCTCTGGATCGCGGTTGCGAACGCGCTTCAAGGCCTCAAGGCCGGCGAGCAGGTGGCAGCCTTCTCCTACGGCTCCGGCTTCGGCTCGGAGATTCTCTCACTGACCGCAGGCCCACGCGCCGAGGCCGCAGCCTGGGCGCAGGACATCGAACGCGACATATCGCGTCGCGGACGAGTGGACGCAAGCGGCTACAGCCTCTTGCGCGCGGGAGTTCGTACGGCGGCCGCGTAAAGTCGACCTGCGGCCGTCGCCCGGGTGGTCGCGGGCTACGGTTCCCTGGACTCCGTAGCCCGCGCCATCCGCTTCAACTGCTCGGCGTACTCGCCGAGCACTTCAGCGGCGATGTCGATCTGCCTCTGGGCCTCGTCCCACTCACTCTGCTCGATCGCCTCCCGCACTCCCGGCAGCGTCTTCACGCCGTAGCCGGTGTAGAGACCGGGCGAGTACAGGTGATGCCGGAACCAGGGACGGCCGGGCAGACCGTGGGACCGCGTCAACAGCCGTTCGCTGCCCACGATCAGTTCGTCGACCTGGTCCTGCACAGCCTTGTCGCCGTTCTGAGCCGCCGAGACCAGCGACTCGTCGGCAGACCTCGCCGCGCGCACGAGTCGATCGTGCGCGTTCCTGAGCGGCGCGAAGTTCAGGTACGGGGCCGGCGCCTGCGCCTCCGGTTCCACGAACGGCCGGGTCGGATCCGCCGCCAACCGGAAGGCGCCGCTCCGCACCAGTTCACCCTCCCGTTCCAACCGCGTGCGCTCGCTCGCGGCAAGCTCGACGACCTCGTCGATGTAACGGCCGACGGTGGACGCGGTGGCGCCGAACTCGAACGGCAGCACGTCGGCATTGGCCAGCCGCAGCACAAGACGCAGGCCCGTGCGGGCCAGCGCGGCGCCGTAAACGGCGCCCGGGTCGACGAACCGGCGGTAGAAGTCGAAGGAGTCGAAGGCGGTGTGGTACTCGCCGCCGGACGATTCGCCGCCGTAGCCGACGTTCAGGGACGACACACCGAGGTGCTGGAGGAACGGAGAGTAGTCGGAACCGGAGCCCAGCGCGGAAATCCGCAGCCGGTCCGAGGCCTGAAGCCGCTGGTACACGGCGGGACTGCCTTGAGCACGCCGCGAAGCGCGTAGCCGGTCGCCGACGCTGACCCCGGTCTGCGGGTCCTCGACGTCATTCGCGACCTGGTTGACCAGGGTCTCCAGCGCATGCGAGCCACCGGCGCGCAGGAAGCCGCGGCTGTTCGAGTCCGAGTTGATGTAGACCGCCGCGCGCTCGCGCAATTCGTCGGCGTGGTGCTCCGCCCACTCGGTGGAGCCGAGCAAACCCGGTTCCTCGGCATCCCAGGCCGCGTACACGATGGTGCGACGTGGCCGGTGGCCCTCCCGCGCCAACCGGCCGACCGCCTGCGCCTCCGCCAGCAGACCGATCAGGCCGCTGATCGGATCCCGGGCGCCGATCACCCAGGCATCGTGGTGGTTGCCGCGCAGGATCCACTGGTCCGGCCGCTCACTGCCCGGTAGCCGGGCGATCACGTTGTGCGCCGGCGCGAGGCCCCAGTCGAACTCGAGCTGTAGCCGCACGCGGGCGGGTCCGGGGCCGATCCGGTAGGTGATCGGCAAACCGCCTCGCCAATCGGCGGGCGCCGTCTCGCCTTCAAGAGCCTCGAGCAGCGGCTGCGCGTCCCGCCAGGAGATGGGCAGAACAGGGATCTGCATCAAGGTCTCGGCGTCACTCCGGTCGAGCCGGCTCGCGTCCTCAGTGGCGCCGCGCATCGGCGTCAACGGATCGCCGGGACGCAGCGGCAGGTCCAGGACCGAGCCGCGCTGGACCGCGCTCGGGTGCTTGAACGAACCGTCCGGGTACGCCGCGCCCTGGCTGTAGCCGTCGTCGCCGGGATCGTTGAAGATCAGGCAGCCGACCGCACCCCGTTCGAAGGCGACCTTCGGCTTGATGCCACGCCAGGAGCCGCCGTAGCGGGCGATCACGATGCGCCCGCGCACCTCGATACCCAGGCGTTCGAGCACTTCGTAGTCCTCAGGCACGCCGCGGTTCACGTAGACCAGCTCCGCGGTCACGTCGCCGTCGGCCGAGTAGGCATTGAAGGGGGGCAGTCCCTCGGCGACCGCGACCTCTGCCGTGCCGTCCCCCGGCGCCGGCTCCTCGATCAGGGAGGCCTCGAACCGGGTCGGCTCGAGCAGGGTCAGCGAGCGCCTCCGCGGCGTCGGGAACAGGACATGGTAGGTCTCGATCTCGGCCTCGAACCCCCACTCCCTGAAGCGTTCCACCATCCAGCGCGCATTCGCCTCGGCCTGAGGCGAACCGGCATGATGCGGCCGCGGCGTCATCCCGCGGCTCCATTCCAGGAGATCCTCGGGCGCGATCCAAGCCTCGGCGCGTTCCTCCATCTCCCGCTGCGCGGCGACCCGGTCGGGGTGGAAGCCGATCAGTTCCTGGGCGCCGGCCGGCGCCACGAGCAGGATCAGGGCGAACGTCTGAAGAAGGCGTCTCATCTCATACCTCCCGATCCGCTGCCGCCAGCACTGTGTTCCGCAGCAGCATCGCCACCGTGGTCGGACCCACGCCCCCAAGCCGCGGGGTGATCCAACTCGCCACGTCGCCGACCGACTCGTCGACGTCGGGCAGGAGCTTCCTGCCCTCCCAACTGATGCCGCCGCTGACCACGACCGCGCCGGGCTTGATCATCTCCGGCTGGACGAAGCGCGGCACGCCCAGCGCCGCGACCACGATATCGGCGCGGCGGGTGAAGGGCGCCACGTCCCGGGCGCCGGTGTGCACGACCGTGACGACGGCGTTGGCGCCCGGCTGCTTCAGGGTCAGCAGCAGCGACAACGGCCGTCCGAGGGTCGGACCGCGGCCCAGGACCACGACCTCGCGGCCGCCGATGTCGATTCCGTAGTGGACGAGCATGGCCTGGATGCCTGCGGGCGTGCAGGGGACCGGCCCCCGCTCCTGCAGCACCAGCTTGCCCAGGTTCACCGGGTGCAGACCGTCAGCGTCCTTGCGCGCGTCCATCCGCGCCAGGGCCTCGTTGAAGTCGAAGCCGGCGGGGACCGGGTGCTGGATGATGTAGGCGTCGACTTCCGGGTCCGCGTTGAAGCGGTCGACGGCGGCAAGCAGTTCGGCCTGGCCGGCGTCCGCCGGGATCTCCGCGTGGAATGAGGCGATTCCGACCTCCTCGCAGGTCTCGTGCTTCTTCCGGACGTAGCCGCTGGACGCCGCATCGTCGCCGACCAGGATCGTGCCCAGACCGGGGCGTATGCCGGCCGCGCGAAGTTCTTCGACCCGCTCCGCGACCTCGGCGAGTACCGCCTCGGCGACGGGTTGGCCTGCGAGTAGCTGAGCTGTCATTCGTGAATCTCCGTGGCGGCGGGCGGTGAATCCCCGGGGCGCCCGTGTTCGTGCGAGTGGTCGTGGTGATCGTGGTCGTGGTGATCGTGGTGGTCGTCGTGGTGGTCGTGGTCGTGGTGGTGATGATCGTGACCGTGCGGCCGCGCCGCGAGCCGGCGGGTCAGGCCGTCGAGCTCCGGCGCGGCGACGAGTCCCGCCGCTTCGAGAGAATCCTCGAAGGCCTCCCGCCAGCGCTGCCAGTAGTCCCAGGACTCCCCGGCTGCCTGCTGCTCCCAGGCCGCTATCCGGGCGATCAGACGCTGGCGGAACGCTTCCCAGTCGAGGCGGCCGGCTTCGACGAGGGTCATCGTCAGCCCGAATAGCCGGCTCTCCCAGGGCGCGCTGAAGGCGAGCTCTCCGTTCTCGCGCGGCGGCGCGGCAGCGCCGTCCTCATCCAACTGAACCGGGAGGCTCACCGAAGTCTCGCTCAGCGCCGACCAGGCCGGCGCCGTGCGCCGGATGCGGGCGAGACGCCCGCGTTCCCAGGACGCTCGACGCCGATCATCGAGTCGCGGGTGACCAGGGCGGCCAGCTCGTCCGGATCGAGATCGTCGCTCGCCGACGGCCGCTGCGGCAGCACCAGGTAGCGGACCTCCGCGCTCGAATCCCAGACCCGCAGCTCGACCTCGGGCGGCAGCTCGACCCCCAGTTCCGCCAGCAGCCGGCGCGGTTCGCGCACCGCCCGCGACCGGTACGCCGGCGACTTGTACCAGGCGGGCGGCAGCCCGAGCACCGCCCACGGGTAGCAGGAGCACAACGTGCAAACGACCAGGTTGTGGACGGACTCCGTGTTCTCCTTGACCACCAGACGGGCGACGTGACCGTCCATCTTGTCGCCGAAGCCCAACTCGCGGACCGCCGGCATGCCGTCAGCAAGCAACCGCTCCTTGAAGCCCGGGTCGGTCCAGGCGCGCGCCACGGCCTGGGCGCCGCGCAGCGGCCCGATGTCCTGCTCGTAGCGCTCGACCACGGCGTCGACCGCGGCGGATTCGACCAGGCCCTTCTCCACCAGCAGAGCCTCGAGCGCCTCGGTACGGAGTGCCATCCGCGCCCCCGATGACGGGGGCGCGGACTGGTTCGCGGTTGGCGCGGGAGCGCGCCAACCGGGTTTGGGACTCGCGGTTTCGGTCGTCACGGCATCGCCTCCAGGTACGGCTCGAACAGGTCGATGTACACCGTGGCGCCGGCTTCCGCTTCCTCGCCCCAGAGTTCGGCGGCATCGAAGCCGACGGTGTAGAGGTGCTGCGGCGACTCGCCGCGCCCATCGGCGTTCGTGTCGGGATAGACACACGCCGGATGCACGTCGGCGACCACGCCGCGACGGTTGCGCGCGTAGCCCGGTAGGCGCGTATGCCCCTCGGGGTGCCGGTTCCAGGTACGAACGGCATCGCCGACCGCGTAGAGCGGCTCCTGGTCGACCTCCCTCACCACCGAACCCTCGTGCTCGGGCCGCTCCAACGTCGGGTCATCGGCCAGACGCTCCCGCGCCAGGGTCTCCAGGGCGTAGAGCCAGCGCCCGTAGTAGCCCTCGGAGAGGTAGCGGTCCGCCGGCATCCGCTCGATCGCATGGCGAAACGCGTCGATGTTCGCGAGTCCGGCGCTCGTCGCGTACCCCGCCAGAGCGCAGACACGGCCCTGCCAGGCCTCGGCGAACAGAGCCTCGTCCGGACGCCGATCCACGGCGCCGAAGCCGTGCATTCCGCCCATGTCGTGTATGCCGTTCACCTGCGTGCTCCCTGGTGAGAAGGAAGCCGGAGTCTAGCGCTGCCTGTGCGACAATCTCCCACATGAACACGGTCGCTTCGAAGCCGATCGCCGGCGCGGCCCTGCCGCACAGCCAGGACTATCCGTTCCTGGCCCAGGGCAACGCGCCTCTCGAGGTCGCGGCGACGGAGGGCTGCTACCTGATCACGCCCGACGGGCGCCGCATTCTCGACGCGGCTGGCGGCGCGATCGTCTCGAACATCGGGCACGGACGGCGGGAAGTGGCGGAGGCCTACGCACGCGCGGCCGCGCAGACGGACTACGTCGTGCCTCCCTTCGCGACCCCGGCGCGAGTCGAGCTGGTCCACCGCATGCGGACCCGCTGGCTGCCCGGCGACATCAAGCGGATCCTGTTCGCCAGCGGCGGCTCCGAGGCGATGGACCTGGCGATTCGCTTCGCCCGCCAGCACCACCTCTCGGCCGGACGCCCCGAGCGCTGGCGGGTCCTCGGCCGCGATCTCTCGTACCACGGCGCCACGATGGCCTCGTTGGCGGTGGGCGGGCACAGGGCGCGCCGGGCCGGCTTCGAGCACTGGCTGGTCGACGAACAGACCGATCAGCCACGGCCGCCCGCGCACTACTGCCTGCGCTGCCCCATGGGCAAGACGTTCCCCTCCTGCGAGATCGCCTGCGCCGACGAGGTCGAGCGGGTGTTCGAGCAGATCGGCCCGGAAGAGATCGCGGCCTTCGTCATCGAGCCGATCGTGGGATCGAATGCCGGGGCGCTCGTCCCGCCGGAGGGCTATCTCGACCGGATCGCCCGGATCTGCCGGCGGCACGGCATCCTCCTGATCGCCGACGAGGTGATGACCGGCTTCGGCCGCACCGGCAGGAAGTTCGGCGTCGACCACTGGGACCTGGTTCCGGACATCCTGATCGGCGGCAAGGGGCTGACCGGCGGCTACGCGCCCCTGGTCGCGATCTGTGCACGGGAAGAGGTCACAGCGCCGATCGCGGACGCCGGCGACTCCGTCATGTTCTTCACCTACGGCGCCCACTCGCCGGCCTGCGCCGCGGCGAACGAGGTGCTCCGCATCCTGGAGGAGGAGGAGCTCGTCGAGCGCGCCGCGACCGTCGGCGCCGTCCTCGCCGAGCGCCTGCACGAGGCCCTCGACGAGCATCCAAACGTCGCGGAGATCCGCGGTCGCGGCCTGCTCTACGGCATCGAACTGGTCCGGGACCGCGAGACCCTCGAGCCGTTCCCGGCCGAAGTCGCGATGGTCAACGCCGTCATGGCGGCCGGGCTGTCGATGGACGTCTTCTTCTACCCCGGCGGCAACGATCCGGCCCGCGACGTGATCTGCCTCGGCCCGCCCTTCATCCTGGGCGACGAGGAGATCGAGAAGATCGTCACGGTGCTGCCCAGGGCGATCGATTCGGCCGTAGCCCGCAAGGGGCCGGCTTTGCCGTCGCTGCTGTCGCCGCCGTCGCCGTGTAGACCATGAGTATCGAGCGCCAATTCGATGTGCCTTTGGTCGCCGAAATGGCTCTGCGTGAGAAGCAGATCCAGCAGGTCTATCGTCCGATTATCGCCGTCCACAAGTGGTTCGCTCGCCGGCCTGGCACCCTCTTCCGAGGCCTCCTGCTCTCCGAGTTCGTTGACGGACCTTTGCGCGAGTCCTTCTATCGTTCTCACGATCTTCCGGGACTCCGTATCGCTGACCCGTTCATGGGCGGCGGCATTCCGCTCATCGAAGCCAATCGCATCGGCTGCGACATCGAAGGACTGGACATCAACCCGATGTCGGTCTGGATTGTCCGAGAGGAGATTGCCTCCATCGATCTCACGGCCTATCAGCAGGCTGCCAACACGCTGAGGAGCACCCTCGACGCACGCGTCGGTCACTACTATCGCACCGGATGTCCTCTCTATGGAGACTCAGAGGTGCCGGTCAAGAGCTTCCTCTGGGTGAAGACTCTGAAGTGTCAAGGCTGCGACCACTCGATCGACCTTTTCCCCGGCTTCGTCCTTGCCAGGGACAGCCGTCACCCGACCAACGTTCTGATCTGTCCCGAGTGCGGCGACCTCAACGACGCCGCCGACTTGGCAAGGCCAGGCGACTGTACGTCCTGCGCTGCGGAGCTCCGTGTCGCCGGACCGGCCGGCCGTGGCCGCTGCGATTGCCCGAAGTGCGGCCATTCGAACACCTATCCGGACACACCCTCCCTTGCGCCGGCTCACCGGCTGTTCGCGATCGAGTACCACAATCCAAGGCGCCGTCCCCACCACAAGGGACGGTTCTTCAAGAAACCTGATGCCCAGGACCTGGAGCGTGTTCGGGCTGCCTCCGACGACTGGCGCGGATTGACGCCGCGCTTCGCACCGGACGCCGAGATCCCTGCCGGGGACGAAAGTAACCGGCTGCGTCGCTGGGGCTACGGCCGCTACCGCGACATGTCCAACTCGCGGCAACTGCTCGGATTGGAGTTGAGTTGCAGACTGATTGCCGATGTGCCGGATTCTCGGATCCGGCAAGCCCTCGCAACCAACTTGTCCGACCTGCTGCGCTACCAGAACATGCTCTGTCGCTACGACTCCAAGAGCCTGAAGGCGTTGGATGTCTTTTCGGTTCACGGATTCCCCGTGGGCCTGGTGCAGTGCGAACCGAACCTTCTCGGAATTCCGAGAGGGAAGGGCGGTAACGTCGGCTCCGGCGGCTGGTCGAACATCACTACCAAGTACCTTGAGGCGAAGCGATTCTGCGAGGCGCCTTTCGAGGTGAGACACGAATCGTCGCGCCGACGTCGCGTTCCCATCCGTGGCGAGAGAATCGGTGCAGAAGCCAACGGCCGCCACCGGGCCGTGCGACTGCGCCGAGCGGATGCGGCCTCCAGCGACTTCGAGCCTGGGACTCTGGACGCGGTGCTGACGGACCCACCCTACTTCGGGAATGTGCAGTACGCGGAACTCATGGACTACTGCTTCGCCTGGCTGCAGCGCCTTGCCGCCGCTGACCATAAGGGCTTCGACCGCACCTCCACACGCTCGAGCCGAGAGTTGACGGGCAATGCGACCGAAGCCAGGGGGCTGTCCCACTTCGCGGAAGGTCTGTCCGCCGCCTGGACTAGGGCAGCCCACGCGTTGAAGCCGGGCGCCCCCTTGGCCTTCACGTTCCATCACAATCGAGTCGAGGCCTACTGTGCCGTAGGCGTCGCGATTCTCGATCCCGGCTTCGTCTGCACCGTAGCGCTTCCGTGCCCAGCCGAGATGAGCGGCTCCATACACATTCACGGCACGGCGTCATCCATCGTAGACACCGTGTTTGTTTGCAGACCCCCGGGGGCAGCGCTTTCGCATGAGTTCCCCGACTCTCAGGAAGACCTCTCGACGCTGATCGCCAAGGAGCGGTCCCAGTTGCTAGCGGCCGGCTGGAAGGCCACCTACGGCGACATCCGATGCATGCTCCTCGGCCACCTGACCCGCCTTGCTGTCAACAAGTTGCACTCCCAGTGGAACAAGTCCCTGCCGACGGAACAACGGCTCGGGCTGGTCGAAGAGGCACTGACGCGGTTCGGAAGCCCGGACGACCTTGCTCGACGCTTCGCGGAAGCGCCATTGCCGGAACAGCCCGCGACCCCGTCTCCCAGCGAGGCTGCCCCTGAGGTAGAGCAAGTTGCCATTCCCTTTTGAGGCCCGCTTCGACGAGGTGAGGGACCACCTCGACAGCTTCGTGGACGCCGTGTTCGGCTCTCTCGAGTCCGAGTTTCTCGTCATGCCGCGAGGCGACGGTTTCGTGGACTTCCCGACGTTCGAGGCGGGCTACGAGCGGCTCAAGCGCGAAACGTCCGGCTTTCGGGAAGTGACGCCGGAGCAGGTAGCGGAAGTCGTCCTCGACCAACCGATCTCTCTGATCGTTCTTCGCTGCATGCTGGGCTTCACTCCGCCGGAATGGGCGTACCTCGCCTCTCGCTATACCGGCATCAACGTTCCCCAGGGCGCCGCCCGGACACTGGACCGGAGAATCAGAACCGATCCCGCGCGTCCGCTTCCACGGAACGGGAGCGTCACTGAACAGAGAGTGAGAGCGCTGGTCATGGTCGCCTGCGAACACCTGGCTCGGGGCGCTCCAACCGTGTCCGCTGACCGACTTCATCGGCTCGCCAAAGCCGACACGGCTGACGGGCTACCAAGCCTTCGAACCATCGCGACGCTCGGCGCCCCTTACTCCGTGCTCCTGTACGAGCGGTTTCTGGGCCGGCCATTCGCCGGTCACCGAGACTCCGTCAGCGAGATCGTCGGCAACTTGGTCGAGAACGCGATCGAGCGTGAACTGGAGCGGTTCGAAATCAGCTTCCGGAAGACGAAGCGGGCAGAGAGAATCCCCGGCTTCGACCAGGCACCGGACTTCATCGTTCCGAGCGAGTTGAACCCGCAGGTCGTCATCGAGGCGAAGCTCAGCGAGGACGACGGAACTGCACGAGACAAGATCACCAGGGTCCAGCACCTCAGTGAACTGAGCCAGCAAGGGCGACCTCCCGATAGCCCCAAGTTCCAGGTCGTCGCCTGCATCGCGGGCCGCGGCTTCGGCATTCGCCGCGAGGACATGAAGAAGCTCATCATCGCCGCCAGGGGAAAGGTGTTCACACTCCAGAACATGCACCAGCTGGTGGATCACACGCGCCTGCGTGAGTACTCGACTCCCAGTGGGGCATGACGCCCCGACTACACCGGGGCCACCGGGAACGTCTTGCTTCCTTTCCACTTGGCCCCTGCGTGTTCGGTCGAACAAGCGCGCACCCCGCCTCTATCAGGCGTCCGGTCACCGCACCGACCGCATAGCGTCTCTCCCCTCCGTCTGCAAACCGCCACGCCCGTCCTCAATGCGCCCAGCCTCCCGGTACTGGAAGATCAATGGCGATTACTTCTCTAACCACACAATCTCGTGGAGGTAGAATCCGCCCGAACTGCAAGATGCATCATCTAACGCATCGCTTTCGATGTCAAGTAGCGTCCGACAGCAGCCGTGTAACGTAGAACGTAACGACTGAGCCTATCGCTGCGCCAAGAGAAGTAGAAACAGCAAGCCAAAGCACACTAGGCGTAGCCTTGACCATAGCTCGCCCGACTCTCTTCGGAACTGTGTTCGCGCTCAACGCCTCGCGGCCCAAGGCTGTGACACTAATCAGGCCCGGCGTGATGACATCGGACTGCTCGCCAACCCGCCCGTCAGTGAAGTCAGGTTGGACCGTCCAGTTCGCGTAGCCCTTTTCGACTAGCGAATCCTGCGCCAGATACCACAACTCCACGCCCATACTGAGCCTCTGTAGATGCCGTTCATCCTTAGTCTTGGCGTACCTTCGGTTGGCAATGACCACTTTACGCTCTGTGTTAGTCAGAGGCTTCAGCATTCTTGTCTCCCTCGCTAGCCTTCCGATACTCCTCTAGGTATTGCCAGTTCTCCTTCGGCGGTCCCTGCATGATCGCCAGAGCTATGTTCTCCGGCATATCCGGTATCGGCTCAGGCATCTTGCGGGTTACGGGGCGACCGCGCTTGCGTCCTTTGCTCATGGCGCTGATACAGGCTGTCTACTTGCGGCAAGCTGCTTGACATTCCTAATTCGCAGTGGCGTCTCGTACAACTCGCGCAGAACCTCCTCCAAGAACCTGAACCGCTCTGACGCCTCTTCCTCACTCCACTTTTGGTTGAAGTCGTGAGCGGCATCGTTTCCTCCCACCTTCAACTCGTCAGCCACATCAATCAACTGGTCACGCAGCGTGCCCCGCAAACTCTGTATGCGGTTATGGAGCCATTTCCCCTTCCCGCCTTTGTCTGTGACGGCAGCGTCAATGGCAGCGCGAGTCATAGCGACGGCTGCGCGATAGCATTGTGCCGACAGGCACAGTTGGGCTTCTCGATACAGTTCGCCTACCTCATCTGGCACATAGTCAGGCACCTCCGAATCTGCTAGCGGCCACACACCGTAGACGGACCACCTTGGCGAATCGTATCTCTCAATGACAACAGTTACTTTGCCACAGTAGTCGCAACTGAACTTTATCATCCTCTCTTCTTTGGGCATTGGAGTGGTCGGTGAAGCATAGCCTCCTATCGGCCTAAAGTGCGAGTATGTACCGCACCTTCGGCATGTGCCTGACATGTCCTCTGCGTTAGGCACCTTGTGCTTCTGGTCGTTGCTCATTCTATTCCCTCCTTTCGCTACTAGTTCCTTGTACTGGAGCCGCTTGCCGATCATACCCCGGGCCATGCGCTCCATTTGCTCGATAGTGTGAAGCTGACGGTCGTTGTAGCGGCCCTCAAACTCCGTGATGTACCTGTGAAGGTGCTTAGGACTCATCTTGTGGTACGTGCCGTGGTAGGCCCGCTTCAACAGGCTCCAAGCGTTCTCTACGCCGTTCGTGTGGACCTTGCCCCGGACGAACTCCCCGACGCCGTGAGCGACTGCCTCATGCCGGTAGCGCTCCATGCGCGTGTAGGACTGGTGCTCATCCGTGTAGACCTCGGCTCGCTGCTTCACGCGACGGGCAATGAACGGCTGTAGCGAAGCCTTGCTCGTGTTCTTGACTACCTTCATGCTGATCTTTGCCCGTCTTCCTGTCCTTGATGCCAACCACGGGAGCCTTGCCGACCGTGCCACACGTGCCACACCCTGCCTTCAGGCGCTTGTTGGCGTGCTTGTTCTTCTCCAATTCGCCGAAGAAGGCCTCGTCTACTTCGACTGGTCCCTCGAACGGCTCCTCAGCATCGGCCCAGGTTTCGCGGATGCGGTGTGCAAGGTGCCATGCCGACTTCTGCGTGATCCTCAGATCGCGGTGTAGCTTCATGCTCGAAGTTCCCTTGATGCCCCTACTGGCAAGGTACACGGCGATTGCCCACTTCTGGTAACAGTCTGTCGCCATCCTCCGTCCACCCCGAGTGGATCTGCACGTACTACATGGACGAACCGAGTGCGTGTCTTCTGACTGAGTTCTAAGGCTTCGTCTGTGCCAGCAATCTCGCAGGCGTAGTGGGCGTCGAGACACCACGCGACCAGATCAACACGCACTCTGACGCCATCGACGTCGTCTACTTCCTCACCGTGAAGCAGCTCGTGAAGATGGATCTCTTGCTCGCGCTCTAGCGAATCCGTCCAGCGCCATGAATACATCACCTGACACCGACGAGACATGCCATTCACAGCGAGAGTTGCATTCGCTAGGAAAGTCGGACTGCCCATCGTCTCACCTCTGCTTCTTGTTCGGCGTGACCTACTTGACCTTGACCTGCCGGCTCAGCGCACCAACCGCCTGGTCGAAGGTCGCCCCTTGATCCGCTAATCCTGGCAGAGTTGGGCGCACGACGGCTGGTAACTTGGGTCCGCCTCGTTCACGACCGCCCGCTTGGTCTTCCGCTGTTGCTTCTTGGTCATGGTGCGCTTCCCTGTTGGCCGCGCCTCTGTTCAAGTGCGGCCTCGCCCTCTTGGGTGAGCCACAAGCTTAGCGCGTCAGGACTACCGAACGTCGCCGCGTCCTTCGTCGTCACGAGTCCCCGCCTCTCCAAGCGTCGGGCGCACCTGCGCTCCGCCGGCCCCGCTGAATCCTCGTCAGCCTCCGCCTTCTCGAGAACACGGAGTTCCAGATCGCTGAGGTCGTGCTGGCGCCTCGTTCGTTCTGAGGTGTTCACCGTGGGCAACCGGCGGCTAGCAACGCTACGAATGCCACGAGACCGGCAATGACAGCGAGGTAGCGGCCCGGACGAGGGAAGCGGTAGCCGGTCGCCTCAGTGATTGCCTCTTCGGTGAGTCGGCGGGCCGTCAGGTAGTCGCCCTCTCCGGTGCGCGCAGCGGTTCGCCCGTACTCGTTCATGCGGTCCAAGGGTTCGCGCTGCTGCCGTCCGTTCACTGATTGAGCCATTGCACTCCTACGCAGAAGTTCATCCGATCACGGATGAACACCCCTTCCGCTTCTTCCACTTTGCACCCTATTGCAGTACAACTACCAGTATTGAAGCGGCTTCAAGAAGACACATTACGACCAGCGTCAAGAACGCGATCTTGAGCATTCTTGACTGCTGTTTGGAGGACTCCACGCGCTCTTTCTCGGCGCGAAGCTCAAACAACTCTCGTCTCCCCAGAGGCGTGAGAACGTAGTCCTCTATTGCCTCCTTGCCTCGCTCCTTCACAGTGACCATGCCTAAGTCTTGAAGTTCTGCTATTCGGTCCAGGGCGGCTTCCATGACAAGGTAGCCATCTCCGCGTCCATCGTGGACGAAGTACCCCCCTATCTCGTCGTTCAATCTGTCGACGAACTCCTTGCCGTGGCTCGCAAGGGTCTCCAACAGCCAGAGATCGTACTCTGGATACGTGAAACCGCCAGATCCAACCGGAAAATCCCGCTCCAGATCCTCGCGACTGTACCAAGGCACTTCGTAGGTGCTCACACTCCAATCCCCCTATCCCAGAGTGGGTCGACCACCTTCCGGAACGGCGCTGCGAACTGGAGACGGACGTCTTTCTTCATGGGTCTTCTCCAATCGAGAGTTCAATAGCTGGAGATCGAGATCTCCTTGTCGGTGATGAACTCGAGCAGCGCCGGCGTGCCGGACTCGGTCGCCTCGATGCCGCGGCGGATCGCGGGCACGATCTCCGCGGGGTCCGTAACCCGCTCGCCGTAGCCGCCGAAGGCCTTGGCCATGTCGGCGTAGTGGCCGGAGATGTCGGTGCTGCGGTACTTCTCGGTCGCCACCTGCATGATCGGCAGTTCGATGGCCATCGAGAAGTTGTTGAGCAGGATCGAGAGGATCGGCAGGCGCTCCCGCACCGCGGTCTCGAAGTCCATGCCCGTGAAGCCGATCGCGGCGTCGCCCCAGACGTTGATGCAGAGCTTGTCCGGCTGGGCGAGCTTCGCGCCCATCGCCAGGCCGAGGCCGTAGCCGAGCTGCGTCGTCTTTCCCCAGCCGATGTAGGAAAGCGGCGTCGTGCTGCGCCAGAACGGCGAGAGCTGATCCCGCGGCGATCCGGCGTCGTGGGTGATGATCACGTTGTCGCGGTCGACCGTGTGCATCAGATCCCAGAGCACGCGGTACGGCGACAGGGGCGCCGAGTCGGAGGTCAGCTTCGGCATCCACTCGTCGAGCCAGCCGGACCGGATCCGTTCGATCTCGGCCGGCACGGAGTCGGCCCGGGAAGCCGCGTGCGGCAGCGACTGCCCCTCGAGCTCCGCGATCAGGGCGGCCAGGGTGAGCTTCGCGTCGCCCGCAACGACGCAGTCCGAAGCGACGTTCTTGTTCAGGTCGACCGGGTCGAGCGTCGCATGGACGTACTTCGCCTGCGGGTACTTGCCGAAGAAGAGGCCGAAGGCGGTAGTCGTGAAGCTGCAGCCGATGCCGAAGATCACGTCGGCGGCGCCCAGGAACTCGTGCACCGTCTTCGGCACCGCGCGGCCGCCGGACCCGAGCGCCAGGGGATGGTCCTCGTTGAATGAACTCTTGCCGCCCAGACTCGTCGTCACCGGCGCGTTGAGCAGTTCGGCCACGTATCGCAGCTCATCCCAGGCCTCGGCGTAGTGGACGCCCTGCCCGGCGTAGATGACGGGCCGCTCGGCCGCCGCCAGCATCGCCGCCGCGTCGCGGATCAGCTCCGGATCGGGGCCCACCCGCACGGTCCCGCTCGGGCGGGGACCCAGGTCGTCCGGCACGTCCTCGCCGAAGACATCGGCCGGCACCTCGATCAGCACCGGTCCGGGACTACCGGCGCGCAGTTGGGTGAAGGCGCGCCGCATCACCTCGGGCAGCGCCTTGCCCATGGTCAGCGGCTCGCACCACTTGGTCACGTGCTGGAAGTTCAGCACCGCGTTGAAGTTCGGCGCCACGTGCATGGCACGGCGGCTGTAGCCCATCGGCAGCACGAGGATCGGCGCCGACTCGCCGTAGGCCTGGGCCACGCCGCCGAAGGCGTTCTCAGTCCCGGGACCGCTCTGCATCGTGAACACGCCGAGCTGCTTGCCTGAACTCAGCCGGCTGACCGCGTCGGCCATGTGCAGGCCAATCCGCTCCTGGCGGACGATCACGGTGCGGATGTCCGCCACCGCCGCGGCCTCGATGATCGGGTTCACGGGGTAGGCGAGAATGAACTCGACGCCCTCCCGCTTGAGGTATTCGGCGACGCCTTGGGCTACCTTCACGCTGTAACTCCTGGAACTGTAACTCCTGGGATTTCGGGGGCGGCTACGATACCCGGAACCGGCGCCGTCTCAGAAGCCGGGCGGCATTTCACCTGGAACGCGAGTAGAAGAGAGGATCTGCCAAATGACTCTTGGAACGATTCTGATGGCGCTCGGCGCGGCCTTCGCGATCACACCGAACCCGGCAACCCTGTCCGGGCCCATCACGGGCGGGGAGCGCGGAAGCCCGTTTGCCGCGGTGGACGTGGCGGACCGCGGCTATCTGACCGAGGAGTACTTTGCCTTTGGCGAGGCGACCGCTTACGAGCTGATCGACGGCACGCATGGCGCGGACGGCCAGTGGAAGACCCGGGCAGCCGCCGACAAGGCGGACTTCAAGACCCGCATGCTGGTGGTTCGGCCCGAGGATGCTTCGGCATTCAACGGCACGGTCATCGTGTTCTGGCTGAACGTCACCGCCGGCTTCGACCTGGGTTCCGCGGGGGGCGAGGCCCTGCGCGGCTATGCCTGGGTGGGCGTGTCCGCGCAGAAGGTCGGTGTCGACGGTTTCCCGCAGAATCCTCAGGGATTGAAGGCGTGGGACCCGAAACGCTACGGCTCGCTCGTACACCCCGGCGACGCCTACTCCTATGACATCTTCACCCAGGTCGCCGGCGCCATCGGTCCCGAACGCGACCGGCAGGGTCTGGACCCCATGGGCGGTCTGAAGGTGGAGCGCCTGATCGCGGCGGGCGCTTCCCAGTCCGCCGCGCGCCTGCGCACCTACATCAACGGCGTACACCCGCTGGCGGGGGTGTTTGACGGGTTTCTGCCGTTCATCGATTTCGGCGCCATCGTGCCGTTCGCGGCCGCTCCCGGCGGCGCCCGCCGGGGACGACGTCTGGCGTCGATCCGGGCGGATCTGGATGTTCCGGTCATCGTTGTGAACTCGGAAACCGAGTTGACCAGCTACTACCCCGTTCGTGAGCCGGACTCGGCCCGATTCCGGCTCTGGGAGGTGCCGGGAACTTCGCACGTGTCCGGATCGAGACCGGCGGAACCCACCGTCGACGGCGCCAACTGGCTGTCCTACTCCCCGGTATACGACGCCGCGATCAGACATCTGCACCGCTGGATCAAGGACGGTGTCGAACCACCGAGAATGCCTCGAGTAGAGCTCAAAGCCGGAGATCCCCGTCCCGAAGTCGTCCGTGACGAACACGGCAACGCCGTCGGCGGCATTCGCCTGCCGGAGCTTGAAGCGCCGACCGCCTCGCACAGCGGGTTCGGCACGCAGAGGGAAGGGACGCGGTTCGGGTTCCTGTACGGCAGCGCGACCGACTTCGACAGCGAACAGCTCGCGGCCCTGTACCCGGACAGCAAGCACTATCTCGATGCCTGGAATGCAGCACTGGACGGCCTGGTCGAGCAGGGCATGATCCTGCCCGAAGACGCACCGGCGATGCGGCAGCGGACCGCGGCATGGGCGGCGCGCCTGGACTACAGGCCGTAGTAGCTGCGGTACCAGTCGACGAAGCGGGGAATGCCGACATCGATCGTGGTCGTCGGCTCGTAGCCCAGGAATTCCCCGGCCGCCGTGAGGTCGGCCGAGGTCCGGACGACATCTCCCGGCTGCATGGGCAGGAACTCCTTCTCGGCCTCGCGGCCGCAGCTCGACTCGATCTGGCGGATGAACTCCATCAGCTCCTCGGTGCGGCCGGCGGCGAGATTGCAGACCAGGAGTTCGTGGTTCCGGTCGAGCGCCGATACGACTCCGGCGGCAATGTCGTCGATGTAGGTGAAGTCCCGGTGCATCCGGCCGTGCCCGAAGACCCTGATTCGCTCACCCCGCAGGATCGCGCCGGCAAACAGGAACAGGGCCATGTCGGGTCTGCCCCAGGGGCCGTAGACGGTGAAGAAGCGCAGGCCGGTCGCCCGCAGGCCGTACAGGTGGTTGTACACCGAGGCCATCAGCTCGTTCATCTTCTTCGTCGCGCCGTAGAGCGAGCACTGAGCGGAGGTGCTGTCCTTCTCGCTGAGCCGCTCCCGCGTGCTGTCGCCGTAGACGGAGCTGCTCGAGGCGTAGATCAGGCCGCCGACCTCCTTGTCCCGGCAGAGTTCGAGCACGTGGGTGAAGGCCTGTACGTTGTCTCGCACGAACGCGTTTGGATGCGCGATCGAGTGGCGCACTCCGGCCTGGGCCGCGAGGTGGCAGACCCGGGTCTCGCCGCCGGCAGCACCCCCGACGAGCTCGTCGAAGGCGGCCTCCAGGGTCTCGCGATCCCCGATGTCGGCGCGGACCAGTCGGAAGTTGGGGTGCTCCTCGAGAATGGCGTTGCGGGCCTCCTTGAGCTCGGGGTCGTAGTACCGATTGAAGTTGTCGTACCCGATCACGTCGTCGCCGCGATCGAGCAGAGCTCTCGCGACGTGAAAGCCGATGAACCCGGCGCTGCCGGTGAGCAGGATCCTCATGGCTGCGGCGCCTCGAGCAGGGTCGCGCCGTGCCCCCGCGCGCTGCCGCCGCCGGATGCGGGCGAGACGCCCGCGTTCCCGGGACTCTGCCAACGTTCGGCGAGCTGGGAGACGGGGTCGATGAGAAGGTCCTCGACCGGAAGCTCGGCCAACAACCCGTCGTCGAACTCCGGCGCCTTCTTGAGCACCTGGTTGCGCAGGCCCGAGTAGCGCTCGCGGTAACAGGAGAGCAACCGGCGCAGTTCGGGGGCCGGGGCGCGCTCCCGGAAGCGCACGTGGATCAGGTTGAGCGCCGAGACCTCGCCGCCGCTGAACTCGGGCACGCCGATGAACACGCGGCCATCCGTCCGGCCCCGCGCGGCCATCAACCGGCCCTCGACCGCGACCGCGTACTTGGTGCCCTGGAGCAGCGGTTGCCGCACCGTGCGGGACTGCAAGTCGCGGCACAGGCCGCCGGCGCGCAGCACGCGGATGGTGGCGGCGTCGCCCGGCGCGGGACCGTCGCCTCCACACCAGAGCTGGTAGCGGACGTAGCCGAGCACCTGGTCGACGAAGGGATCGAGCGCGCTCATCGTCCGCCGGTCCTCCGACGAGATCGACTCTTCCGGCACACCGGCCTCGAGCAGGGCGGTCGCCAGGGACATCCGCCCCAGGGTCTGGTCGTGACGGGAGATGCCCACGGTCACCGTCTTCGCCTGGTGCTTGATCGTGTCGATGTGCCGGGTCAGATCGTCGATGGCCGGAGTCAGGGCGCTCCGAAGAGCCTCGAGCAGCGCCGCCGTGTCGGTCTCCTCCCTGTCGGCGGACCCGTCGGCGCTCAGGCGGTCGAGCGCCACGGCCAGCCGCACCGCCCTGCCGGTGTGCAGGTTGCCGTCGTAGCTCCCGTCGGCCAGACCCTCACGAACGGCTTCGATCTCGGCGGCCGCCAGTTCACGCAACCGGGCGACCGGCCGGGAGGGCGCGTCCACGCCCGAGAACGAATCGAGCGCGGCGCGGATCGCGCGCAGCGGCTTGGCGAGATCGTCGATGGCGAGCGCCGCGTAGTAGCCGAACAGGTGACCGACGACCGTCGCCAGCACGAAGGACAACTCGGGCGCGGCCTCGGGCACTTCGATCACCGCCGGCGCCGCCTGGAACCCGGCGCCCTCCGAGGCGATGACGATCGGCGTCGCGCGGTGCGCCCGGTAGACGTCGATCTCCTTCCTCGTATCGGCCGCGGTCGAACCTTGGACTCCCGTCGCGCACACCAGGATCAGCGGTTCCGACGACAGGTCGATGTGCTTCTTGTCCTCCGTCGCGTCGCAGGCGATCGCCTTGTAGCAGAGTTCCGCCAGCTTGATCCGGATCTCCTCCGCCGCGATGCGGTCGAGGCCGTTGCCGACCACCGACCAGTCCCGCAGCCTGGGCGCGTACTGCCGCGCCGCCGCGGCGATTCGATCCCGCAGCGCGAGGGTGCGTTCCATCGCCCCCGGCAATGCCCGCAGCTCACGCAGCAGCCGGTCGGCGGCGGGCCGCTCGTCGGCGCCGCCCGCGACCAGGTCGGCGATCGCCACGGCCAGCAGCATGCCGGCCGCGATCTGGGAGTAGAAGGCCTTGGTCGAGGCGACGCTCATCTCCACGTCGCGGCCGTCCGAGGTGTAGAGCACGCCGTCCGCCCGGTCCGCCAGATCCGAGTCGCGGCGGTTGACGATGGCGATGGCACGGGCCCCGCGGCGCTGCGTCAGGTTGAGGGTGCGCAGCGTGTCCGTCGTCGTGCCCGACTGACTGACCGCCACAACCAGGGTGTCCGTCATGTCGGGCTGCAGGTGGAAGCCCGAGAGTTCCGTCGCCGGCATCGCCTCGACCCGAAGCCCGGTGAGACCGCGCTCGCGCAGCCGGCCAAGGGTCGCGGCGGCGATGCCCTGACCGGCGACGGCGGCCGTGCCCTGGCCGGTGATCACGATCCTGGCGATCGCGCCGCTTCCCAGGTCGCGCGCCACGGCGTCCGGGATCGTCTGACGGCCCAACGTCACCCGGAGGCGTCCGGCGGCATCCTCGATCAACTTACCGCGCAGCGTCTTCCGCACCGATCGCGGCGCCTCGCTGATCTCCTTGAGCAGGAAATGAGGGAACTCGCCCCGGTCGATGTCGCGGGTCGTGATCTCCGCCCGCTCCAACTCCTCCCCGTGAAGCGGCAGCGGTGAGCCGTCCATGCCGTAGCGCTCGATACCCCCCAGGTCGCCTGCGCGCCGCGCGTCGAGCACCGCGATCTGGCCCGTGGCGACGCCTGGCCGGTCGGGTCCGGCCGCCGCCTCACCGTCCAGCCGCAGATACGTGGAAGTCTCCTCCACCAGGCCGTAGGGCTCGCTGGCGACCACGAAGGCGTGGTCCGCGAGTCCCACATAGAGCCCCTGGCCGCTGCCCTTGATCGCCAGGTAGAGGCGGTTCGGATCGTCGCCGCAGAGCGTGCCGACGGCGAGCGAGCCTTCGAACCCCGAAACCGTAAGGCGGAACGCGTCCAGCGGTTCGTCGCCGCGGGCCAGCCGGCGCGACATGAGCACCGGCATGACCTTCGCGTCGGTCGTGATGAGCGGGTCGACATCCAGCTTCTCCAGCACCGCCAGGTCGGCGTGGTTGTCGATGTCGCCGTTGATCGCCGCCACCACCTGCGGCGCGTGCTCCGAGCCTGCTTCGCCGGCACTCGCCTCCGCCTCGTTCAAGGGATGCGCGTTCGCCTCGTTGACCCGGCCGACGCTGGCCCAACGCGTGTGGCCGAGGATGGCCGCCTCGACGTCCGGACTCTCGAGCGCCGCGGCCAGGATCGGGTCGCCCGCCACCGCCGCGCGCAGGAAGCGCACGTTGTCGCCCAGCTCCCCGATCTCCTCGGCGCACTTGTAGATCAGGCTCAGGCGTCCACCGCGTCGGGCGATCGCGCGATGGCCGAACAGCGAATCCCCGGCTCGCCGGTCGAGCTCCGCGCGGATCGCCGGATCGCCCGCGTCGAGGCCGTGTCCCGAGAGCAGCAGGAACAGGCCGGCGGAGTCGCGACCGCGGATCTCCAGCCGGTCGAGCGACGAGAGGGCCTGGTGGACCCCGATCAGCACGTCGAGCCCCGCGTCGCTGACGCCGGCCGGCGCCAAAGCCCCGACCTCGGCCGCGGTCCGCAGCCGGTCGCATCGGATCGCCCACTCGGCGTCCGCCAGGGCGCCCGCCGCCCGGTTGACCACCTCCAGGCCCGCGTCGCCGAACGCCGCGGCGCCGGCGTCCAGGGTCGACTCCAGGCTCTTGAGTGCCTTGAAGCCTGGTTCCAGGGCGCCTTTGACCGCGGCGCAAAGCGCCGGGTCACGCACCAGGGAGCGCACCGCGGGACGGGCGCGGAGTTCCCTATCCCAGCTCGCGATCTCCGAGGCGGCATCGGTCAGAGCCGACGCGAGCGCCCCCGCATCGGCGCCATCCAGACCACCGACCGCTGCCTCTACGCAGCGACCGGTCGCGGCGAGCCCCTCCAGCAGTTCCCGCGAACAGGTCGCCGGCCCGGGGTGGGGGCGCATCAGGATGCCGACGATCCCGCACATGGGTGGCCGAAGCTTAGCCCGGATCGTGGCAGCGCGGCGGTAAGCTCCCAGCGAAGGGATGCGACCGGAATGAAGGACACATCGACCTGTCTCGCCGCCGTCGTCCAAATGGGCGCCACGTCCGACGAGCAGGCGAACTGGGAGACGGCCCGGCACTGGATCGAAACCGCGGCGGACCGCGGCGCCAGGTTCGTGACCACACCGGAGAACACGAACTACCTCGGACCGCACAAGGAGAAGGTGAAGCTCGCTGAGCCGACCTCGGGCGCAACCTGCGGCCGCTTCGCGGCGCTGGCCCGCGACCGGGGCATCTACCTCCTCCTCGGCTCCTACAACGAACTCTCGCCCGAGGAGGACGGCAGCCGCTGCTACAACACCAGCGTCCTGTTCGATCCCCAAGGGCAAATCGCGGCCACCTACCGCAAGATCCACCTCTTCGACGTGGATGTCTCCGACGCGGTGCGGTTCCTGGAGTCGAAGACGGCCGTACCCGGCGCGGACACGGTGACTGTCGACACGTCCTTCGGCCGCCTCGGCCTCACGATCTGCTACGACCTGCGGTTCCCCGAGCTCTACCTGCGGTTGGCCCGTGACGGCGCGGAGATCCTGACCGTGCCCTCCGCCTTCACCCTGATGACGGGGAAGGACCACTGGCGCCCGCTGCTGCGCGCTCGCGCGATCGAGACCCAGTGCTACGTGCTGGCCGCGGCGCAGACCGGCAAACACGACGACCGCGGACTTCGTCACAGCTACGGGCACTCGGTGATCATCGACCCCTGGGGGCACGTCCTGGCCGACGCCGGGGACGCGCCGGGGATCGCGATCGCCGAGATCGACCGGCGGCGTGTTGCCGAGGTGCGGCGCTCGATGCCCGTCGCCTCCCACCGCCGGCTGCCGATCGGCTAGCTGCTAGAGGCGGCTTGCCCATGGATATCTGGATTCTCGTCGCGATCATCGCGTTCACGTTCCTGGCCTTCAGCTTCGAGTGGCTGCCGATCGACGCGGTCGCTCTCTCCAGCCTGGGGCTGCTGCTGCTGTTCGGTCTGGTGACGCCCCAGGAAGCGATCCGGGGCTTCAGCAACGACGCCGTGATCACGGTGATGATGATGTTCATCCTCAGCTACGGACTGGCTCACACCGGCCTGATCGACCGCTTCGGCCAGAAGCTCTCGCAGATGTCCGGCGCCACGCACTGGACTGGTTCGATCGCCCTGATCCTGGTCTGCGGCGTGCTTTCGGCCTTCGTCAACAACACCGCCGCAATGGCGATCCTGATGCCGGTCGGCATTCAGATCGCCAAGCACTACGACGTGTCGCCGTCCCGGATTCTGCTGCCGCTTTCCTACCTCTCCATCATCGGCGGCACCTGCACCCTGATCGGCACCTCGACGAACCTGCTGGTCAGCTCGAGGTCGGAGGAGAGCGGTTACGGCGCTTTCAGCATGTTCGAGTTTCTGGGTCTCGGACTCATCCTGCTGGTCGTCGGCCTCATCTACATCGTCCTGGTGCCGATGCGCTTCCTGAAGCCCCGGGCGGCGACCTCCGACCTGACCGCCAAGTACCAACTGTCTTCCTTCCTGACCGAGGTCCAGGTGCCGGACGGAAGCCAGCTCATCGGCAGCAGCGTGCTCGACGCCCACATCAACGAACGTTTCCGCCTGACGGTGCTGGAGATCCTGCGCGGCGGCGAACGGATCGCGGTCGATCTCCGCGCCCGGCCGATTGAGGCGGACGACCTCCTGATCGTCGAAGGGGGCATGGAGGACATCGTCAACTTCCGCGACCACTACGGCCTGCGTCTCTTGACCGACGTGAAGGTCGACGATCGCGAACTTTCGGACAAGAACAACATCATGGCTGAGATCCAGCTCTCGCCGGTCTCCCGGCTCACCGGCTCGACCATCCGGGATCTGGATTTTCGGCGCCGCTTCGGCTGCTTCGTGCTGGCGCTCAACCGCTACGGGGAGCCGATCCGCAACAAGCTGGCCCACATCGTCCTCCACAACTGGGACACCCTGCTCGTGTTCGGTCCCCGTTCCCGGATCGAAGCCCTCTACGGGACGGAGGACTTCGTGCCGCTGCAGGAAGTCAAGCTGCGACTCGTGATCCCCCGCAGGTGGTGGCTCAGCGTGGTCATCATCCCGCTCGTCGTCTTCGTCGCGGCCACCGGGATGACATCGATCCTCAAGGCCTCGATTCTGGGCGCCGTGGCGCTCATCGTCTTTGGCGGCATCTCGGTGCAGCAGGCCTACGAAGCGATCAACTGGACCGTCATCTTCCTGCTCGTCGGCATCCTGCCGATGGGAATCGCCATGGAGAAGACAGGTCTGGCGGCGATGATCGGCGAGACGATCGCGAACGCCGGCGCCGACTACGGGCCCTGGGCGGTGATCGCGCTGATCTACCTGGCGACCGCCCTGCTCTCGGAAATCGTGTCGAACAACTCGACCGCGGTGCTCATGGTGCCGATCGCCGGCACCGCCGCGACGTCCATGGGGCTCGACCCCAAGCCCTTCATGATCACCGTCGCGTTCGCCGCCTCCGCCAGCTTCCTGACCCCGATGGGATACCAGACCAACGCGATGGTCTTCGGTCCCGGCGGCTACCGCTTCATGGATTACCTCAAGTTCGGCGCCCCGCTCAAGATCACGTTCTTCGTGATTTCGGTGCTTCTCATTCCGGTGTTCTGGCCGCTGACGTAGTGGCGCCGGGCTCTTCTCGCCGCGCGAAGTACTTCGCTCTACTCTTCCGCGTGCTTGCTCAGGCAGGCAAGAAACCGGCGCAGGTCAGGCGCCCATGGCGGTGTCGATCACGATCTGCGTCGCTTGCCAAAGGTGAAGCAGCACGGCGTCCGACGCATCGGTCGCGGGCTGAAACTGGGCCGGCGAGGACGGCAGCCGGTCCGCCACGCGGTCGAAGTGGCGCTCAACCGCCATGACGCGCTCGGCAAGTACGGCGCGATCGAAGACGGGCAGAGCTACAGGGCCTCCAGAGTCTCTTCGTAGCCTCGCTCGAAGATCGAGACGTTCTCGCACCAGAAGCTCGCGGCGTCGAGCCGATAGCGGTCAAACACGCCAAACTCCGACTCGTACACGAGCAAGCCGTCGCAGGCGGCCCTGAAGCGCAGCAGACCGGTCGTCCGGTCCAGATCCACAAGATCGACGTTGTCGTCCCCGAGAGCCTCGACGAGTGCAGCCAGAAGGCCCGCCACGTCCATCGGGTCGTCACCGAGGTAGCCGAAGTCCCAGTCCGCATTCCGACGCGCATCGCCGCGCGCACGGGATCCGTACAGGATGAGCAGGTCAAGCCCATCGGCCGCCCGAGATGCGGCGGCTGCTGTCTGAAGCTGGTCGTCCTGCGACTTGGGGCGCATGCCCGAATCGTACACGCGACCGGACTGCGGTTCCGGTTCGTCAAGACGGGTGGAGCGCCCGGCCCGCCTACCGCTGGCAGCGCGGGCAGTAGTAGCTGCCGCGGTTCGACAGGTTCACGCGGCGGATCAGGGCGCCGCAGCCGGCACGGCACGGTTCGCCCTCGCGACCGTAAACGTCGAGCGAGACCTGGAAGTAGCCGGAGTTGCCGGCGCCGTCGGCAAAGTCGTTGAGGGTCGTACCGCCCTGCTCGATCGCCTCGCCGAGCACGGCGCGCACCGCCGCGGCGAGGCGGTCGAATCGGTGCCGCGCGATCCGCGCCACGGAGCGGCGGGGGTGGATGCGCGCGCGGTACAGCGCCTCCGAGGCGTAGATGTTGCCGACGCCCACGACCAGGGAGGCGTCCATCAGGAAACTCTTGACCGGGGCGCGGCGGCCACGGGCCAGCTCCCAGAGAAGAGCCCCGTCGAACTCCGGCGCCAGGGGTTCGACGCCAAGGTGCCGGAAGTGCCGGTCTCCGTCGAGGTCTTCGGTTGCCGCAACGAAGGCGACGCCGAAACGCCGCGGATCGCAGAACCGCAGCCGGCGGCCCGACGCCAGATCGAAGCCGAGGTGTTCGTGGGCCACGAGCGGCGCCCCCCGGTCGACCAGGGTCAAGCGGCCGCTCATCCCCAGATGCAGTACCAGCGTCTGTCCGCCGGAGGCGTCAATCCACAGGTACTTCGCCCGCCGGCGCAGGCGGCGGACCGTCCGCCCTTCGAGACGGCGGAGCGCCGGCGCGCAGAGCGGTTCCCGCAGGGTCGGGAAGTGGACGCGCACCGCCTCGAAGCGGTCGCCCACGAGCGGCCGCTCCAGGCTCCGGCGCAGAACCTCGACCTCCGGCAGCTCCGGCATCGTCAGGACGCGCGGCGGCCGCGGGCGCCGCCGTCGCGGCCGGTCTGGCCCACGCCCGCTACCGCCGCGACCAGCGCCTCCAGCGCGGTATCGCCGTCGGCGCTGCCCCCCTTGAGCCTCACTTCCGTCTGGAGCACCTGCCAGGGCAGACCGGCGATTGCCCGGGAAGCGCGGGGGTCACGCCGCGCCGAAGCCGCCTGGTGGATGCGGAAAAGGCGAAACGGATGGATCCGTGTCAGCGGGTTGGCGGCGCCGCCCGGCAGTTCGGCGGTCAGCTTCGGCAGGATCCGCGTCTTGAAGCGATTGAAGTTGCCCTCTGCCGGAAGGTCGAGGGACACCGCAAGACCATGCGCCGCCGCCAACTGCTGGCAGAAGTTGGCCAGCAGGGCGAAGAAGGAGAGCCGAGCGGCGTTCCGCTCGGGGGAACTGTCCAACCGGCGCCTGAACAGTGCGAGCGCCTGAGCGGGACGCTGTTCGGCAATCGCGTCGAGCAGTTGGAACACGTCCTGGTCGCCGCGGTCGGCCACCATCTCCTCCACCGCGCTCCGGTCGATCCGGCCCCCCCGATCGCGGACCCCGTCGGCGATCTTGCGGTACTCGGCGGCGAAGCGGGCGGCGGAGTCGGCGTCGACCTCGGACTCGCCCCAGCCCGGACTCTTGCGCAGGGTACGGCGCGCCAGTTCCTGCACCGCGCCGCGATCGATGCCGACGCCGGTCTCATCCGCCAGCTCGGCGACGACGGAGTCGAGTCCCCCCACTCCGCCACGACGGTCGAACTCGAGCGCGCCGACCTCGAAGGTCGCCTTCCTCTCGGAGAGCCGCTGAACGAGAGGGTGGGCGCGATCCGCGCGCCGTTCGGCGAACACGAGGGCATGGCCCTCCGGCAGAACGCCATCGACGATGCGGCCAAGCTCGGCAAGATCGCTGTCCGACCACCCGATGAGATCCTCGGCTCTCGCGGCCTCGAGCAACAGGGCCAGATCCCCGGCGAGTTCGGCTTTCTGTTTCTTCGTTCGCCGCCGCCTGCTGCGCCTACGGTGCTTGGTGCCGCCGTCCAGGGCCGCAGCGGGCAGCGACGAGACCACCTCATCGGGAGCGCCTGCGTCGGCGGGAATGCTGAACAGCCGCAGCGCCTGCAGGAGCCGGCCGGCCGCTTCCTTCCCCGCGGACGAGAGCGCGGCCCCGGCAGAGACCGGCAGCGCCGCCTCCGCGTCGTCGATCAGGTCGGCAGCGGCGGTCTTGTCGGCGAAGATGGCGCTATCGCTGACCAGGGTGACCTTGGCCGGATCGAAGAGGGAGAAGGTCAGCAGGTCGGCCAGAATCGAACGCAGCTCGGCCGGCCGTTTGTGGACGGTCACCTCACAGCCGCTGCCTGCAGCCAGGGCGCCCGCAATCCGGGTTGCCGCCTTCATCGCCACCACCTGCTCGCCGATCACCAGGTACAGCGGCTGGCGGTTGCCGCCTTCGATTCGCTCGACCGCCGCGTCGATTGCAGCAGGCGTCTTCACTCTTCTCTCGGAAGCCGACCCTTCTCCTCGAGTTCCTGGCAGTTGATGCAATAGGAGGCCCAGGGCACCGCTTCGAGGCGGGCGCGGCCGACTTCAGCGCGGCAGTGGACGCAGATCCCGAAGCTGCCGTCGTCGAGGCGGATCGTCGCCTCGTCGATCCGCTCGAGCAGAATGCCGTCGCCGTCGGAGAGCGAGAAGTTCAACTCCCGGCTGTAGGCGTGGTTCGCCCGGTCGACGAGATCCTCCGACCCCTCGCCCGACGACGCCTTCAGGCCGGCATGGAGGTCACGGTTGTAGCGACCGAACAGCTCCCGCCGCTTCTCCCCCAGCCGCTCCCGCACCAGGTCCATGTCGATGTCGGCGCCCTCTAAACGAGAGTCGTCCCCAGGGCCGTCGCCAGTGCGCTGCGGCCTGAGGAGCAGCGTCGGCGCTTTCCGCGGAGGCGCCTTCTTCTCGGCCGCCTTCTTCCTGGCCAGCCGCTGCTTGGCCGCAAGTCGCTTCGCGGCTTCCCGTTCGAAAGCCTCCCTGACGGCAGTTTCCGCTGCGGCGGCTGCCTCCACCTCAGGCCTCTTCGCCTCGGCTTCCTCCGCCGCCTGGGCCTTGGCTACCCGCTTCTTCGCGGCGGTAGCAGCCCGCTCAGCCGCCATGGCCGCAGCCTTCGCCTTGGCCGCAGCCTTGGCAGCCTTCTCGAACGCCGCCGACCGGGACGCGGCCGTGCGCGCCGCTGCCCGGGACTCGGCCCCCTTCGCAGCGGCATCCTTGGCCGCCGCCTGGGCTACCGCCTTGCGTTCCGCGGCCAGCTTCGCCGCCTTCGCGGCGGCGGCGGCTGTCGTCGCGGCAAGTCTCGCCGACTGCGCGGCTGCCTTCTTCCTGGCGGTCGCCTCCTTCTGCCCCTTGGCCGCGAGCTTGGCGGTGCTGCCGGCCTTGCGTTCTGCTCGGACCGCCGCAGACCTGCTGGCAGCGGCATCCCGAGTCGCAGTCTTCGCCGCCTCTTTCTCTTCCCCGGCAACGGTCATGGCCGTTTCGGCGGCTTCATGCTCCGCGGCTTCGGTGCTCCGGGCTTCCTCGAGCGCCGCTCTGCTCTCCGCAGCCTCCAGAGCGGCCTTTTCCGCGGCCGCAGCCTTGGCAGCGGCCTCACGATCCGCTCGCTTCGCCGTCGCTTCCGCGGTACGCAGGCGCCCGGTCGCCGCCTTCGCCAGACGCGACAACTCGGTGGCCTGCTTGACCGCCTCGTCCTGTGCCGCCTTGCGCGTCGCAGCCTCCTGGTCAGCCTCCAGGGCCAGCACGGCCGTGTTCTTCCCGTCGTTCGCAGCCAGTTGCGCGGCCGAATCACGCGCGGCGGCGATCCCGACCGCCTTCTCCGCAGCCGTGTTGCCCGCTGCAGCCGCTCGCTCCGCCTTCCTCGCGGCAACGCGGCGTTCGGTCGCCGCCTTGACGGCAGCCGCAGCAGCCGCCTTCCTGGTTTCGGCGACCTTCTTCGCTCTGGCGGCAGCGGCCGACGACGACTTCGCCTCCCTGGCGGCCTGTTGAGCCGCCGCCTTCTTCTCGGCAGCAGACTTCGCCGCACGCTCGGCTGCAGCCACCTTGCGCGCCGCCTCGGCCGCAGCCTTCTTGGCAGCAGCCTGTTCGGTGTCAACCAGGCGAACCTTGGCGACAGCCTGGTCTTTCTTGTCGTCGGATCCGCCGCTCCGGGCGATCTCGTCCGCGCTTGCCACTTCTTTTCCCCTCACGCGGCTTATTGAAACGGTCGCCGATGATAGTTGATTCCCTCAAGGATGGTGAAGGAGCGGTAGATCTGCTCGAAAACGGTCAGCCGGGCGAGTTCGTGAGGAAGGGTCAGAGGCCCCAGGGACAGCCGAAGACGCGACGACTCCATCAGCTCACGGGCGAGCCCCAGATCGGACCCGACAATCCACGCGACCGGCCGGCGCCACTCGGAACGCAACCGCCCGACCTCCGCCGCGAGGGCGCTTGAACTCAGGTTCCGGCCCAACCGGTCGAGGCACACCGTCCAGGCCTCCGCGGGCAGGACGGCGCGGATGGCGTCCCCTTCGAGCCGAAGGCGAGTCCGCTCGTCCCCGCGGGCCGGACGCACCACTTGCTCCCGCACCGGCACGAACCGCTGGATCCGTCGGCGGTAGTCGCCGATGAGGGACTCCCAGGGCTCACGGCGACGACCAACCCATACCACGACGATCTCGAATGCCACGGCCCGATTATGCACACTGCCTGCACTGTTATTGTCCGCGTCATGGCTCGGTCCGCCGATCAGGAACTGAAGCGCCTTCGCAGGCGCCGGGTGACCCGCGGCCTGCTCCTGGGCGGGGTGGCGCTCGGGGCGCCGGCCGTCATCAACGCGGTGGTCGCGCGCCGGGCCGCGCGGTTGCCCCGACCCCGGTGGGGCGCCACCCGGCACATCGAGATCGACGGTCAGCGACTCGCCTTCGTCCACATGTCCCGGGCCGGCCAGGGCGCCGCGCCGCCGATGGTTCTGCTTCACACCTTCGGGCCCGGACACACAGGACTGCTCTGGCGGGAAGCGGCGGAGCGCCTCGCAGGCGGCCACGACTGCTTCGTCCCCGACTGGCTCGGCTGGGGCGACTCGGAACGCAAAGCGCAGCGCTACACCGCCGAGCTCTACATCGAACAGCTCGGCCGTTTCCTGGAAGAGGTCATCGGCAAACCGGCGATACTCGTCGCCCCCCACCGCGCCGCGGCATACGCCGTCCAGGTGGCCCTGGATACGCCCCAACTGGTCGCCGCCCTGGCGCTCATCGCACCTCAGGGCCTGGGCGCCGACGTCATCCAGGATCGCGGGGACCCCGTCCTTCATACGCTCCTGCGAGCGCCCCTGCTCGGCACCTCGGCGCTCAACCTGGTGACCGGCCAGCGGGCTCTGGAGACTCACCTGCGTCGCGAGACCATGTTCGGAGCCGAGGGACTCGGTGAAACGGTGGTCGAAGCGATGTACCGCGCCAGCCACCTGCCCGGCGCCAGCCACGCCCTGATCGATAGCCTCTGCGGCCAGCTCGGCCACCAACTCGAAGCCGGTTTCGGCAACGAGCTCCAGCAGCCGTCGTGGCTGGCATGGGGCCGCCAGGCCACCCATCCGCCGCTCGAGACAGCCGATCTCTGGCTCCAGGAACTGCCGAAGGCCGACCTGGAGGTCTTCGACGGCTGCCGCAATCTGCCCCACGTCGAACGGCCGGCCAAGTTCGCAGCGGCGCTTACGGCGTTCATCGAGCGCCAGCGTTTCGCCGCCTGATCGGGGCCTCCACCCCTTTGGCCCCTTAGAGCGCCCGCACGCCGTGTCCAGGGATCCCGCGTTTCCGTCCGTCCCGGGCGGATATCCCTTTCCGGAACTCGAGCGCGAGACGCTTGAGTTCTGGCGGCGCCAAGAGGTCTTCGAGGCGTCTCTGGCGGCCGGCGACGACGACGAGCGTGAGTTCTCGTTCTACGAGGGTCCGCCGACCGCCAACAACGTGCCGCACGTCGGCCATGTCGTCACCCGCGTCGTCAAGGACCTCTACCCCCGGTTCCGCACGATGACCGGGCGGCGCGTACCCCGCAAGGGCGGTTGGGACACGCACGGCCTGCCGGTGGAGATCGAGGTCGAGAAGCAACTCGGCTTCTCCGGCAAGCAGCAGATCGAGGACTACGGCATCGAGAAGTTCAACCGCGCCTGCCTCGAGAGCGTCAGCGCCTACGAGCGCCAGTGGCGGCGAATGACCGACCGGGTCGGCTACTGGCTCGACATGGACGGCGCCTACCTGACCTACAAGAACACCTACATCGAGTCGGTGTGGTGGGCGCTGGCCGAACTGTGGCGCAAGGACCTGCTCTACGAGGGCCGCAAGATCCAGCCCTACTGCGCCCGCTGCGGCACCACCCTGTCGAGCCACGAGGTGGCTCAGAACTACCGCGACACGGAGGATCCGTCGATCTGGGTGCGCTTCCCGCTGCGGCCGGGGCAGACGCTGTCCACGATCGGCGACGAGGCGGACGGCAGCGCGGCGTTCAGTACCGGCCGGCAAATCGACATCGTCGCCTGGACGACGACGCCCTGGACGCTGCTCTCGCACGCCGGCATCGCGGTGCATCCCGAGCTGACCTACCGCGCGGTGGCCGACCCCGTCGACCCGGCGCGGCTGCTGCTGATCGCGGAGGGCCTCGAGCGACCGGTCCCGGCGCTCGTTCCCGGCGACGGCAAGCCGACCCGCATCGACCTGCGCGAAGCCATGACGGTGGCCCGCTTCTCCGGCCGGGCCCTGGAGGGCCTGCTCTACGACCGGCCGTTCGCGGTCGAGCCGAGCCGCCCGTACCAGCCCGCCGAGGTGTCGGACGCCGCCGGTTTCCGCATCCTGCTCGCCGACTACGTCACCCAGGCCGAGGGCACCGGCGCGGTCCACACGGCGCCCTTGTTCGGCGAGGACGACGAGCGCAGCGGCCGCGAGTACGGTCTGCCGGAGCTGCAGGCGGTCGACGCGGAGGGCCGGGTCGCGCTCGACGCCGGCGCCAGTTCCGACGATCCAGCCGTCCGGTCCCTGGTCGACGAGATCAACGGCGACTGGTTCAAGGACGCCGACCCGAAGATCGTCCGTTCGCTACGGCAGCGGGGCCGCCTCCTCCACGGCGAACGGCACAGCCACAGCTACCCTTTCTGCTGGCGCTGCGATCAGCCGCTGCTCTACTACGCCACCACGAGCTGGTTCATTCGCACCACGGCGGCCCGCGACCAGTTGATCGAGAAGAACCGGCAGGTCCACTGGCACCCGGAACACGTGGGCGAGGGACGTTTCGGGGACTGGCTCGAGAACGTCGTCGACTGGGCCCTGTCCCGCAGCCGCTACTGGGGCACGCCGCTGCCGGTCTGGAAGTGCGGCGACTGCGGCGAGACCGAGGTCGTCGGTTCCTTCGAGGAGCTCTTCCGCCGCGCCGGAAGGCCCCTGCCGGACGACCCGTACGACCGCTCGCACTTCGATCCCCACCGCCCCTTCATCGACGACGACTTCCACTGGTCGTGCGGCGCCGCCGGCTGTTCCGGCGCCATGCGACGCGTCGAGTTCGTGATCGACGCCTGGTTCGACTCCGGCGCCATGCCCTTCGCGCAGTACCACTATCCGTTCGAGAACCGGGAGACCTTCCGCTCCCGCTTCCCGGCCGATTTCATCTCCGAAGCGGTCGACCAGACCCGGGGCTGGTTCTACACCCTGCACGTCCTCGGCTGCCTGCTGTTCGACAGCCCTGCCTACCGCAACTGCATCGTCCTCGGCCACGTCAACGACGAGAACGGCCGCAAGATGTCGAAGCGCCTCGGCAACGTGGTCGAACCGATGGAGGTGCTCGCCGAGACCGGCGCCGACGCCCTGCGCTGGTACTTCTGCGTCAACAACCCGGAGCAGCCGTCCCGTTTCTCGGCCCGCCTGGTGCGGGAGGCGGCCCAGACCTTCCTGCTGCCCTTGTGGAACGCACTGTCGTTCTTCACCATCTACGCCAACCTCGATGGCTGGAGGCCGGGGCGACCCGAGATCCCCTTTGCCGAACGGGTTCAGCTCGATCGCTGGATCCTGCTCCGTCTCTACCGGCTCGTCCGCACCACGACCGAACACCTGCGCGGCTACAGCACGGCGCCCGCCGCCCGCGGCATCGAGACGTTTCTGGATGAGCTGACGAACTGGTACATCCGTCGCAGCCGCGATCGGTTCTGGGCGCCCAACGAGGCGCCGGGCGCCGGCGGGCAGGCCATCGAGAAGGAGAGCGCCTACCAGACTCTGTACGAAGTCCTGACCACGCTGCGCCTTCTCATCGCCCCCTTCGTGCCCTTCGTGGCCGAGGAACTCCACCGCCGGCTGCTTTCGAGCCAGGGCAAGGGCGCGGTCAGTTGCCACCTCGAGTCGTGGCCCGAGGCGCCCGCGGACCACGCCGACGAGCGGCTCGAGACGGCGATGGCGACCGTGCTCCAGGTAGCCCGCAATGGCCGCTCCGCGCGCAACGCGAACAGCATCAGGATCCGCCAGCCGCTCCGCTCCGTCACCCTGGTCAGCGCCGATCCGGAACTCGAATCCCTGGTCGAGCCGTACAAAGGTCTCGTCGCGGACGAACTGAACGTGCACGAGGTCCGCTGGGCCGCCGACAGCTCCGAGTACGTCTCCTTCGACGTGGTGCCGCACTACCCGAAGTGCGGTCCCCGCTTCGGCCGCGCCATGCCGGCCGTGCGCGCCGCCCTCGCCGCCCGCAGCGGCGCCGACCTGAAGCGGGAACTCGACAGGCACGGGCGCATCGCGATCGACCTCGACGGCGACACCGCGTACCTCGAACCCCACGAGGTCGAAGTGCGGCTCCAAGAGCGGCCCGGGATCGCCGTGCACGGCGACAGCGAGTTGCTGGTCGCCCTCGATGTCGACCTCGACGACGACCTGATCGCCGAGGGCCTCGCGCGCGAGGTCGTCCACCGGGTCCAGAACCGGCGCCGCGCCGCCGACCTCGACTACGCCGACCGCATCGCCGTCCGCTACCAGACGAACGAGGAGATCGAACGCGCCATCGACGCACACCGCGAGTGGATCTGCGGCGAGACCCTGGCCGTCACGTTCCAGGCCGTGAACGGCGACGGGCCGGACGGCTTGGAGGACGCACCCATCGAGGGTCAGGCCTTCGCCCTCGCGATCGAAGTACAGCCTCACTGAGCGAGGCCGAAGGAACCAAATGGCAGGAATCTTCAAGGCCTACGACGTCCGCGGCCTCTATCCGGGACAGTTGAACGAGGAGCTGGCGCGCCGGATCGGCATGGCGTTCGGTCACCTCGTCGAGCTCGAAGGCGACCAGGGCGCTGAGCGGCCGCACACGGTCGTCGTCAGCCGCGACATGCGCTCGCACAGCGTGCCGCTGTCCGCGGCGCTCTGCGACGGGCTGACCTCTGCCGGCCTCGATGTCCTCGACATCGGCCTCGCCACGACGCCGATGAACTACTTCGCCACCGGCCGGCTCGGCGCCGCGGGCGGTATTCAGGTCACGGCCAGCCACAACGCGGCCGAGTACAACGGGCTCAAGTTCAGCCTCGCCGGCGCCGTGCCGGTGTCGGGAGACCACGGCATCCCGATCATCGAGGAGCACGCCCTCGGCACGGAACCCGAGCCGGCCGCGTCGCCCGGACAGGTCGAGGCGACGAGCATCGAAGCCGCGTACGCCGAGCACGTGCTCTCCTTCCTCGACCGGTCGTTCGAGGCAAGAGGCGGAGCGAAGCTGCGGCTGGCGGCCGACGCCGCGAACGGGATGGGCACGATCTACCGCCCCCTGCTCGAGGCCCTCGGCGTCGAACTGCTGCCGCTCTACTTCGAGCTCGACGGGACCTTCCCGAACCACGAGGCGAACCCGTTGCTGCTGGAGAACCTGCGCGACCTGAGCCGACTCGTCACAGGCAGCCAAGCGGACCTCGGCGTCAGCTTCGACGGCGACGGCGACCGCGCCGCCTTCGTCGACGAACTCGGCGAGCCGATCGGGTCCGACCTGATCACCGGCCTGATCGCCGGCCAGATGCTGGAACGGGCGCCCGGCGGCACCGTGATCCACGACATCCGCTCCTCCCGCGCGGTACCCGAGTACATCCGCGAGCACGGCGGCACACCGCTGCCGGAACGCGTCGGGCACTCCTTCGTCAAGGCCACGATGCGCCGGACCGGCGCCCTGTTCGGCGGCGAACTTGCCGGCCACTACTACTTCCGCCAGAACTACTGCGCCGACAGCTCGATCCTGGCCGTGGTCGCGGTCCTCAACCTGATCCGCCGCTCCGGCAAGTCGCTCTCCGAGATCACCGCGCCCCTTCGCCGCTACGCGAAGAGCAGCGAGATCAACTTCGAGGTCGAGGACAAGGACGCCGCCATGGCAGCCCTCGTCGACCGCTACGCCAAAGCCCAGGGCGGCACGCTCGACCGCCTCGACGGCATCCGCATCGACTTCGACGACTGGTGGTTCAACGTCCGCCCCTCGAACACCGAGCCGCTGCTGCGGCTCGTCCTCGAAGCGTCGACGCCGGACCAACTCGCCGCGCGGCAGAGCGAGCTCACGGCGCAGCTCGGCGAACCGATCTAGCTAGTCGCGGCCGCCGATCAGGCCGGCCCGCATCAGGAAGTAGGCGAGGGTGAGGAGCGAGGAGACGGCGGCGGCGACGTAGGTCAGCGCGGCGGCGTTGAGCACCCGGTCCATCCCGACCCGCTCGGTCTGCAGGATCAGGCCCTGTTCGACGGCGAGGCGCTTGGCGCGTGCGGTGGCGTCGAACTCGACCGGCAGGGTGACGAGCTGGAACAGGACGACCGCCGAGAACATGACCACACCCACCATGAACATCCCCATGTTGCCCAGAATCAGGCCGAAGAACATGACTAAGTAGCCCAGGTTGCTGCCGATTCCGGCCATCGGCACCAGGGTCGACCGCAGCCACAGCGGGGCGTACTTCCTGGCGTGCTGGATCGCGTGCCCGGCCTCGTGGCAGGCGATGCCGATCGCGGCCACGGAGTTCGAGCCGTAGACCGGTTCGGACAGGGCGAGTTTCTTGGTCACCGGGTTGTAGTGGTCGGACAGACGGCCACGGGTCGCGACGACCTGCACGTCGTTGATGCCGGCGTAGGCCAGCAGCCGCCGGGCCGCCTGGGCGCCGGTCATGCCGGTGACCGACCGCACCTTGGAGTACTTCTTGAATGCCGACTTGACGCGGAAACTGGCCCACAGCGACAACAGCAGGCCCGGGGCCAGGAACACAAAGTACATGGGATCGAAGATCATCGAACGAACTCCTTGGTGAGCGCCCGCTTTGAGTTACGGCGCGTCACCGGCGGTGTTTCAAGGGGCACGCGACACGACGAGGCGCCGCTGCAGGGCTGTGTGAAGGGCAATCCGCGCCGCAGCGGAGTATATTCCGCGCTCCCACCGTTCAGCCCGCCCGAACATGCCTCGAATCACCCCTCTCGAACTCCAGGGCCCCGCCGGACTCCTGGAAGCCGAACTGCTCGAACCGGACGAGGCGCCGACCTTCGTCGCGACCGTCGCGCATCCCCATCCGCTCTACGGCGGCGACATGGACAACCACGTCGTGGACGCGGCCGCCAGGGCCGCAGTCGACCTGGGCGGCGCGGCGCTCCGCTTCAACTTCCGCGGCACCGGCCGCAGCGAGGGACGCCACGACGCGGGCCGCGGCGAAACCTGTGACCTCGCCGCCTGCGAGCAGGAACTCCGCCGCCGCTTCCCCCGCCTGCCGCGTCTCGGCGTCGGCTACTCCTTCGGCGCCGTCGTCACCATGGCGCGGCTGCCCCAGGCTGACATGGCCCTCGACCCACCCGCCGGCCTGCTGCTCATCGCGCCGCCCTTGACCCACTACGACTTCGAGGACGCCGCCACCGCCTCCGCGCCCGTCGCCGTGGTCTACGGCCAACTCGACGGGTTCACTCCGCCGGCGATGATCCGCCGCCTCCCGAAACGCTGGCCCTCGCTGAACGGCGCCTTCGAGGTTTCAGGCGTCGGCCACGACCTGTCGTCGCCGGACCTCGGCTCGACGATCCGGCAGGGGCTGCAGGGCCTGATTCCCAGCTAGCTCGCGCGGGCCTGGTCGGCGGACTCGATCTCATCCGCCTCGTCACTGTCCAGGCCGGCCTCGCTGGACGAGCTGTAGCAACGGCGGCAAAGGGCCTCGTACGACTCCATGTCGCCCACCAGGACCTGCTGCTCACCCGCGGCGATACGCAGCGAGTACTGGGCGGCGGCGCCGCAGCGCATGCACACGGCGTGCATCTTGTCGACGTACTCCGCGATCGCCATGAGTTCCGGGATCGGCCCGAAGGGACGGCGACGGAAGTCCAGGTCCAGCCCGGCCACGATCACTCGCACGCCGAGGTCGGCGAGTTCCGTCACCAGCTCGGCCAGACCCCCGTCGAAGAACTGGGCCTCGTCGATGCCCACGACCTCCACGCCGAGACTCAGCTTCTCGCGCATCTCGTCGCTCGATGTCACCGTCACCGCGGACAGGCTCCGGTTGTCCCGGGTCCGCACGACACCGGCCTCGTCGCCCCGAGTATCGGTCGCGATCCGGAACACCTGGACGCGCTGGCGGGCGATCAGGGCGCGCCGGAGCCGGCGCACCAGCTCCTCGCTCTTGCCCGAGAACATGCCGCCCGTGATCACCTCGATGCAGCCGCCGTCGCGGCGGCTCTGTTCCCGGATCATGCCCGACCCTCCCCGGGGCGCCCAACGTGGTTGTGACTGCCTCCGTGGGGCCGTGTCGAGCCGTCCCAAGTCCTTGTCAACACGGTTCGATGATACCCTCGGACACCAGAGCCGCGGCCCCCGTACCTGCACGGCCGGCCTGAGCCCGAGCGGCTTTGATCACGGGTCCGCGGAGGCACACAGACGATGCCAGAAATCGATTTCCCGAGTCCATCCTCACCGCCACCCGCGCCCAATCGGGCATTGGAAACGCTGCACCTGACCGCCAAGGCGGTGCGCATGATCAAGCTCACGCGCGAGGACGAGGGTCTCTCGCCCGGCCATGGCCTGCGGGTCGCGGTCCGCGGCGGCGGCTGCAGCGGCTTCGAGTACGCGCTCGACTTCGAGACGAACCAGCGTGACGCGGACGAGGTGTTCGAGTACGACGGCCTGAACGTTTTCGTCGACCCGATCAGCGCCCGCTACCTCAAGGGCACCACGATCGACTACCAGTTGGGCGTCGCGGGAACCGGGTTCAAGTTCTCGAACCCCAAGGCCGTCGGCACCTGCGGCTGCGGCTCGTCGTTCGCGGTCTAGGGCGCGGCGCCAGGACGGCGTCGCAGGTAGCACCCGCCCGTCCGGGGGCCTGTGGGGGAGGTCCCAGCGGCTACCCGAGCGGTTCTTCCTCCCGCCAGGCGGACTCACCATCGCGGTAGTGCTCGCGCTTCCAGATCGGCACTTCCGCCTTGAGGCGCTCGAGCGCAAGGCGGTTCGCCTCGTAGGCCTGGCGGCGGTGAGCTGAAGCGGTGGCGATCACTACGCTGGCGTCGCCGACTTCGAGCGTGCCCAGACCGTGGACGATCTCCACGCGCGTTCCCGCCTCCGCCGCCTCGAGTTCGTTCACGATCCGCTCCAGGCGGCGTTCCGCCATCGCTGGATACGCGGAGTAGGTGATCCGCTCGACCGGACGACCGCCGAAGGAGTTGCGGACGTTGCCGACAAACATCACGACCGCACCTTTGCCGGCATCCTCGACACCGGCGCGCGCAGCCGCCACCGTTTCCGCGTCGACGGCGCCGTCCCGCAGCCGGCCAGACGTGGCGCCGCACGACCCGCCAGAAACCGGCGGCAGGAGGGCGACCTCGGCCCCGTCGTGAAGCGGCGCCGCCCGGTCCGCGGCCACCTCGCCGTCGACCGCGACCGCCAGCCGCGGCCAGAGAAGCGCCAGATCCGGGTAGACCGCCGTCAAACGCTCGATCAGGTCGGCGATCGTGCTGCCGTCCGGGAGTTCGTGTTCCGTCTCGGCGCTGCCGACGGCGTCCAAAGCGGTGGCGAAGCTCAGCACCCGTACGTTCAAGACATAGAAGGCTAACAGTCGTCGCCGCTACGGATAGTCTCGCCCCTCATTCTCGAACCCCGGAAGGCAATGCGGCTCCTGCTCTTCGACATCGACGGCACCCTGGTTCGCTGCGGCCCCCAGATCGGGCCCATCTTCATGGGGGCCCTGAAGCGGACTTTCGGCCAGACAGGCAACGTCCGGGCCTACGACTTCGGCGGCAGGACGGACACCGAGGCGGTGATCGACCTGATGACCGATGCCGGCATCCCACGCGTCGAGGTCGAGGCCCGCCTGGACGAGGTCCGTTCGCACTACACCGATCTGCTCGACCGGCTCGACCCGGCGAAGATGAGGTTGCTGCCCGGCGTCGTCGAACTGCTCGAAGAACTGGCCGCCGCCGAGGACACCTGCGTGGGCCTGCTCACCGGCAACTGGGAGGTCGGCGCCCGGGCCAAGCTCGAGCCCTTCGGCCTCAACCGTTTCTTCGACTTCGGCGCCTTCGGCGAGGACGGCGTCCGCCGCAACGAGTTGGTGCCGGTGGCGGTCCGCCGGGCCGCGGAACGCACCGGGGTGGCAATGGGTCCCGCCGACACGGTGATCATCGGCGACACCGTGCGCGACGTGGCGTGCGGCGAGGCGCACGGCGTACCCGTGCTGGGCGTCGCCACCGGCTTCACCCCCGACCACCGGCTACACGCGGCCGGCGCCTACTGGGTGGCGCCCGACCTCCGCCACGCGACCGCCCGCCGCGTGCTGTTGGACGGCCGCCACGCCGGCCCCGAACTGCCATGAGCCTCGAACGCGACTACGAGCTGCTCACCACCGAGGCCGCCCTGTGCGAGGCGCCGCGGGCCTCCCGACTGGAACTCATGGGCCCCGACCGGGAACGGTTCTTCGGCGGCATGGTCACGGCGGCGGTCGAAGGCCTCGAGCCCGGCCACGGCGCGTTCGGTTTCATCACCGACGTCCGCGGGCGGGTACTCGCCAGCGCCACCGTGCTGTCGCTCGAGGATCGCCTCTGGCTCGAGATCCCCAGGGGCCGCGGCCGAACGATCATCGACCACCTGGAGAAGTACATCGTCACCGACCAGGTCGAGATCCTCCCGCTCGGCGACATGGCGTCCGTGCGCGTCGCCGGCCCGCGGAGCGCCGAGGTCCTGGCAGGGCTCGGCGCCACCGCCGCCAACGACCTCACCGAACCCTGGAGTCACGCCCAGGTCGGCATCCTCGACCACCAGGCCCGCCTGGTCCGGGAAGGCCACAGCGCCGTGCCCGCCTTCTCCCTCTGGCAGTCCTCAGCGATCGCGCCGCTCCTGGCCGAAGACCTCGCCGAGGCGGGCATCCCCGAGGTTGGCGCCGAAGCGACCGAAGCCCTCCGCATCGAGCACGGCTATCCCCGTTGGGGCGTCGACTACGACGACGCGAACCTGCCCCAGGAAACCGGCATCGACGCCGTCGACTACGAGAAGGGCTGCTACCTCGGCCAGGAGATCGTCGCCCGCATCCACTACCGCGGCCAGCCGGCGCGGAGGATGTGCCGGCTCACATTCGAGCCCGGGCATTCCCCGGCCGCCGGCGCGGAGATCGAGTTCGACGGCCGCGCCGCGGGCATCCTCACCAGCGTCTGCCGGTCGCCGCGCGACGATGCCGCCATCGGGCTCGCCCTGCTGCCGCGGCGCGCCGTAGAGACATTGCCGGATGCGACAGTCCAAGTCGAAGGACGAGAAGCCCGGTTCGAAGAGTGCGGGCGCTAGCGGTTGCCTACGAGGTTCGATGCCTCCGTCTCTTCGGACCAGCCGAATCGAACAGCATCCTTGCCAGCAGTACCGAAACGGGGAACTCAGCCGCCCAGGATCTCAACGATACGATCTCGCAGCTCGGCAATCTCCGGACAAAGCCGAAAGAACCGGTGGCGCCGGGCGATCGACCGCTCGGTCATGGTACCCCTGCCACCACCCGGCCGCCGAGGATCGCCGTGGGCCCGCAGCAGTGGTTCGAAGACGGTTTCCTTGAATCGCGGGTTCGAGCGCGCTTCGTCCCACGAACCGCGAACCTCCTCGCGATAGGCCGCACACGCGTACACCTCGACTTCGGGCTCAGCGGGACAGCAGAGCAGAGGGATGTCTTCCGCCCGCAAGCTCCGTTCGAGATCGCGCATCGCAGCGTCGCTGGCCCGGTCCGAGTCCGGAAAGAACAGCCATAGATCCATGAAGCCGTACCGCGAAGACAGCCCGCGACGGATCACCCGCACTGCTTCGTCGTACCCGCGAATTCTGGGGTTCGTCAGCACCGTCACTCTGGCGGTGGGTTTGCCCGCTTCCGCCAGGATCATCTCCACCAGCGGTTTCAGAATGTAGCCATTGAGAGTTGGATCTTCCGGGATGACCAGAACCCGCACACTCACAAAGCCGCCTCCAGCCAGCCTTCCGTGAACAGGTCGGCAAGCGAGTGGCTCTTGGCAACTTCCCTCAAACCGGGAACGTCGCGGAGCGGCGTGATCGTCGCTTCACTCGTGTCCTGGTTGCGCCGGCAAACGTAGGTCGTGGCGTACTCCGACGGCTTCAACCACGCGAGAACAGCCGGCGAGTGGGTCGTCGCCAGGACTTGCGTCGAACCAGTCCCGGCGTTGACCCGCAGGAGCTCCAGCATCAGGCGCGTTCGGCTCGCGTGAATGCCGTTCTCGATCTCCTCGATCGTCATGATCTGCGGCATATCGGGCTGAAAGAAGGCCGCCGCGATCGCGGCAAACCGGAGCGTCCCGTCGCTCAACACCGGTGCCGGAAACTCCCTGTCCCCCTCTCGCAACATGAAGAGCGGCTCACCAACGGCGCCAGACAAGGTCGCCACGCTGTCCACTTCCGCCGGCCGCAACTCGCGCAGCCACTCGAGGTATCCGCCCTCCGCATCAGGGTCGGCGCAGATTCCCCTTACCAGGGCGGCAAAGTTCTCCCCGTGTTCGCCCATGCGGTCCACCTGCCGCGCCTGCGAGTAACCCCTCAGAATCGTCGGCGTGGGATCGACCCGCTGCATGTCGGCCAACACATCGGCCACCCGCGCAGTGATTGCACCATGCTGCGACTCCACCCGATTCGCGCCTTCAAATTGCCGCAGAACGGGCCGGGAACGTTCGAACGGTAGGTGCCGAGGTCGGCCGCGTCCTCCGTGTTGATACTCGACTTTGAGAACCGGGCTCCCGACGCCACCCCTGTCGGCATAGCGGGAGTCATAGATGGAACGGCCTCCATACTCCAGACTCTCCCGCTCAACATGGCCTCGGTTCGGAGACACGGTCACGGAGTACTTCCATCGCCTGATCGCCTTTCCGACCCTCAGTCGGCCCGCCGCAGCAATCGAGAAAATCTCAGGCTGCTCAGGCCCCTCGAAACACGCCTTCGCACTCCCGCCTCGAAGCCCCTCCCAAACTTCGCTGGTCGCGCTTCTCGGCTTGCCGTCAAGGATCTCGCTCACGGTGAAGCCGTTGCCGATCCCCTGCAGCACGCGAAGCGCATCGAAGAAGTTCGACTTGCCGCTGGCATTCGTGCCGACGAACAGGTTCAATCCGCCCAAGTCGACGGTCACGTCGCGAAAACTCTTGAAGCCCTTGATGGCGATTCGGTTGATCATGGGCGGTTCCCGGCTGCCGTATCCCGTCGCAAGCCTGCTGCCTGACGACGGCGTTCCCTGTAGTCGTAGGCATGCACAGTCACTGGACCGATGCCTCGGAGCGTAGCAGCGGGCTAGACCTGCCCGCCGACCTCAACGCCCATCGCCGCTTTCAGGTTGCCGGCCCCCGGCCAAGCGGGAGTTCGGCACCCTGCGGGGACAGATCCGTATCGACGATCGGTTCTTCGAACCGCTGCCCGAGGAGGAGTTGGCGGCCTGGGAAGCGTGACGGGTGCGGCTTCTGCTCGACACCCACGCGTTCCTGTGGTGGCTGGCCGGAAGCCCGCGGCTGTCCCAAGCCGCCCGCCGGGCGATCGAGGATGAAGCCAACGACGTGCTGGTCAGCGCGGCATCCGCCTGGGAGATCACGACCAAGCACCGCCTGGGCAAGCTCCCGGAAGCCGATCAAGTCGCGCTGGATATCTCAGGGACCATCGCCAGCCAGAGCTTCGAAGAGCTACCGATCGCGTAGACGATGCAGGGCGCGCGGGCAGACTGCCGGACCTCACCGCGATCCGTTCGATCGAGTGCTGGCAGCTCAGGCGCTCGCGCGCGACCTGGTCGTCGTCTCGACTGACCCGGTCTTCGACCGCTACGCAGTCCGTCGCCTTTGGTGAGACGGAGACGGCCGGTCAGTACCGCGGCAGCGACGGATCCACTTCCTCTGCCCACGCATCGATCCCGCCGGCCAGGTTGTAGGCCTGCTGGAAGCCGCGGTCGCGGAGGATGTTCGTCGCCCTGGTCGACCGCGGGCCGTGGTGGCAGTGGACGACCCAGAGGCGGGAGGGGTCGAGTTCGGCGACGCGGCCTTCGAGTTCGGCAACGGGGATCAACGTCGAGCCCTGGATGCGGCAGATCGCGTACTCCTGCGGACCTCGGACGTCGAGGATATGTAGGTCGCGGCCGTCGTTCATCCAGGACTGGACCTGGGTCGGGGTCACGTCGATCAGGTCGTTCAGGGCCGGCGCCTCGGGAACGGCGGGAATGCCGCAGAACTCCTCGTAGTCGATGAGTTCGGTCTGCGTCGGGTGCTCGGAGCAGATCGGGCAGTCCGGGTTCTTGCGCAGCTTGAGTTCACGGAAGCTCATGCGCAGGGCATCGAAGAGCACGAGACGCCCGATCAGGGGATCGCCCTGGCCGATGATCAGCTTGATCACCTCGTTCGCCTGCAGGCTGCCGATGATGCCGGGCAGCACGCCGAGCACGCCGCCTTCGGCGCATGAGGGGACGAGTCCCGGCGGCGGCGGTTCGGCGAACAGGCAGCGGTAGCACGGGCCCTTGGCGCCCCAGAACACGGATACCTGGCCCTCGAAGCGGAAGATGGAGCCGTAGACGTTCGGCTTGCCGAGCAGCACGCAGGCGTCGTTGACGAGGTAGCGGGTCGGGAAGTTGTCCGTGCCGTCGACCACCAGGTCGTAGTCGGCAAAAATCTCGAGCGCGTTGCTCGAGTCGAGCATGACCGGGTGCGGCACGAGCTCGATGTGCGGGTTCACCTCGTGCAGGCGCTCGACCGCGGCGTCGATCTTGGGGCGGCCGACATCGGCGTTGGTGTAGAGCAACTGGCGGTGCAGGTTCGACTCGTCGACGATGTCGAAGTCCACCAGGCCGAGGCGGCCGACGCCGGCGGCGGCCAGGTACATGCCGAGCGGCGAGCCGAGGCCGCCGGTGCCGATCATCAGCACCTTGGCGGCCTTGAGCTTCAACTGCCCCTCGGAACCGACCTCGGGCATGATGAGGTGCCGGCTGTAGCGGAGGATCTCCTCCGGGCTCAGCTCGGTGGCGGTCGCCTGGGCCGGGGCCGGTGGTTCCGCCACCGTGCCGCCCGCGATCGACGGGATGATCGCCAGCGTCGCGTCGCCGACAATCGTCGTCGCCTCCCGTCCCAGGTAGCGCACGTCCTCGTCGTTCAGGAACAGGTTGACGAAGCTCCGCAGCTTGCCGTCGTCACCGAACAGGTGGGGCCGGAGCCCCTCGTACCGCGTGACGAGCTCCTCCATCGCCTCGCCGACGGTCGCTCCGGCCACGGCAACCTCGGCCTGTTCATCGGCGAAGCCCCGCAGGGGGGTGGGGATCTGTATGAGTACGGTCATCTTGGTCTCCGTCTGCTGGCTCTAGGTCGTGTTCGTCCGGCCGGCTGCGGCCGCTTCGGGGCAGTGGATGGGTTCTTCGTCGAATCGGGAGCGGTCGTCACTCAGCCGCCAGCTCCGCTCGTCCCGGGCGCGGCCCTCGCGCACCGAAACGATCAGGTAACTGTAGCCCGGCCAGGCATGGTCGCGGTCGAAGTCGCTGGGACGCGATGGATGGTCGGGATGGGAGTGGTAGTAGCCGACGACATCAAGGCCGTCCGCCCGCGCCTCCCGCTCGGTGCGCAGGATGACCTCGGGCGGGATCAGGTAGCGGTTGTGCCGGTTCTCGTCCTCACGCTCGTTCTCGGCGCCGACCAGCCGCACGACCCGGGCCAGCACCGAACCTTTGCCGCCCGCGGCCTTCTCGGTCCGGCCGACCAGGATGCCGCAGCACTCCTCCGGGTAGGCGGCCTCGCCGTGCGCGCGGATGCGGGCCAGGCCGTCTGGGGACAGTTCGATCATCCTCGAATCTCGGTGCGGTCGTTGCGTGCGCCGGTCCGGCGGCTCAGTCTTCGTCCCAGAACGGCTCGGACAGGTACTTGTCCGCGCCGTCGCACAGGATGGTGACGACGACGGCGCGTTCCCCGGCCTCGGCGGCGCGCTCGGCGATCCGCCGGGCCGCCACGACGTTCGCGGCCGCCGAGATGCCGGCCAGGAGGCCGCTCCGACGGGCGAGCGCCTTGACCTCGGCGTAGGCGTCCTCCGTGCTCACCGCGGTCTCCTCGTGGGCGATCCCCGGATCGTAGATCGCCGGTACCAGGGCGCTGGGCATGTGCTTCATCCCCTCGAGCCCGTGGAAGGGTCCGTCCGGCTGCATCGAGATGAGCCGGACCTCTGGCGCCCGCTCGGCCAGGTACCGCGCGGTGCCGCAGAAGGTGCCGCTGGTTCCCAGACCGGCGACGAAGTGGGTCAACCGCCCCTCCGACTGCAGCCAGATCTCGGGCCCCGTGGTTTCGAAGTGAGCCCGCCAGTTGGCGGGATTGCCGTACTGGTCGACGTAGCAGAAGTCGGCCGGCGTCGCCTCGATCATTCGATGCGCTTCGCGGATCGCGCCGTCCGAGCCCTCCATGGGATCGGTGAGGACGAGTTCGGCCCCGAACGCGCCCAGAATCCGGCGCCGCTCGATCGAGGCGTTCTTCGGCAGGCACAGGGTGACGCCGATGTCCATCGCCGCTCCGATCATGGCGAGGGCGATGCCGGTGTTGCCGGAGGTCGCATCCAGGATGCGGCGGCCTTCCTCGAGCCGACCGGCATCCCGCGCCGCCAGAATCATGTGGCGCGCGGGGCGATCCTTGACCGAGCCGCCGGGGTTCGCCATTTCCGCCTTCGCGAGCAGCTCGGAGCCCAGCGCCTGCGCCGCCGGTCCCAGCGCGTGGCTGAGGTCGAGCAACGGGGTGTTGCCTATCCGGGACAGCAACCGGCGCGCGGCAGCGCCCAGCCCCGCCGGAGTCGGCGGGCCTGCCGAGGAGGCGGCGGAGGCCGCGGCGAGAGGAGGTTCAGCGATCATTCTGTGGGTACCTGGTGGCGGCTCCAGCACAGGCGGCGAAGCGGCGACCGGGAATTGTTGACCAGAATACTCACATTTGACAACCGGCGGTCGGCACGCGGCGCCGCGAGTCGATATTCTCCGCCGCGATGAACGATGCGCCCCACCGCGGCGACGACCGCGTGCCCCCCGGTCAGTACGTGACGAAGAAGTGGCCCGTGCTGTCCTGCGAAGCTACGCCGGCGGTGGACCCGGCCGCCTTTGCGTTGCGCCTGTTCGGGCGCGTCGAGGCGGAACACACCTTCGACTGGCAGGCGCTCCAGGCGCTGCCCAGACGGGAAGTCGTCGCCGACTTCCACTGCGTCACCCGCTTCTCGACCCTGGACAACCCGTGGTCAGGGTTCTCGTCCCGGGACGTCCTGGCCGCCGTGCGGCCCGCCGCCAGCGCCACGCACGCGATGGTCCACTGCTACGGCGGCTACACCACCAACCTGCCGCTCGACGATCTGATGTCCGAACACGCGCTGTTCGCCGACCGTCACGGCGGCGAACCGCTGGCTGCCGACCACGGCGGTCCGCTGCGTCTGGTGGTGCCCCATCTCTACGCCTGGAAGAGCGCCAAGTGGGTCTCCGGCATCGAGTTCCTGAACGCCGACGAACGCGGTTTCTGGGAGCAGAACGGGTACCACACCTACGGCGATCCCTGGACGGAGCAGCGCTTCTCGTCGCAGGAGACGCGGCACGCGTGGCAGGTGCGGCGGGCGGTGCAAGGCGGCTAGAGTGACCCTGCTCGGCAGGCGGCCCCAAACACATGCCGCCGTGTATTGAGAGAAGTCTAGAGGCAATGGTCCTCGGTGCTGAACTCCCTCACCGCCGCAGAAGCTGCGGGCCCTTCGCTAAGGGGCCACCTGCTCCCACAGAGATGGCGGCCCCGACAAGTCTGGCGCCTCTCCTCGACATACTCGGCCGAACGCCTCTCGCGCCTCGGACGAATCTAAACGATCCATGAAGCGAAGGGCCGAGCCGGCGGCGTAGCCTTCGTCGATCTCAATGGCTACCCATCTACGACCCAGTTCGTCCGCGGCTCTTCCAGTCGTGTTGGACCCAGAGAAGATATCGAGAACCACGTCATCCGGATCGGTAAGGAAGGAGACGAAGAACTTGGGAAGACCCAGAGGGAAACGCGCGGGATGTCTCTTGACGCCCATGAGCTTGGCTAGGCGCAGGTACGTAGAGTTACTGTCCGTATTCGCGAGTTGGAGGAGATTGGGAGGTATTGCCCCTTTGTTCTCTGCTTCGAATCTTCTTCCGATGTCATGACCGGACGGCCTTTTCTTGGGGCTGTAGAAGCCCTCTGGGTTCCGCAGGAGCTTCTTCATACGCTCCGAATAGGGAACCAGTACTCGCCTAACATCCGCCTTCGGCCACTCCGTCTTCGAAAGCCACCAAACCGTATCCACCGAGTCCTTGACTCGTATCTTCCGTTTGTTCACCCACTCGATTGGTGAGGGTAACTTCGCTGGATTGTGCCAGAAGAACTCTTCCGCGAGATGAAAGCCCGTCTCGTCGCAGAGCCGCAATAAAACACGATACTGATAGAGAGAGCGAACAGGCGCCCCCCGCTTGTAGGCGCCACCAAGATCTAGGACGAAGCTCCCTGTGTCACGAAGGACACGAAGGACCTCCTCGCCGAACTCGCACAGCCAGCCGACGTAGTCGGCCTGATCCTTGTTGCCGTATGCCTTCTGTCTGAGCAACGCGAACGGCGGCGAGGTGACGACCAGGTCGACCGACTCATCCGGCATCTCTCGAATCAGCTTCAACGAGTCGCCGAGGTAGCAAGCCCCATAGCGGGTCTGGTACAGAGGGGTGTGACACAGGTTCAGTTCGGAGAAAGGGCAAGTCCCTAACAGGTCGCTCATCGCGCCGACCAGTCTCTTGACACCCAGCTCTCCAGGAAGGTCCACAACACCGAGAGCGCAAAGTGAACGTCGGGGCGTCTTTCCTGAAGCGTCGCGATGAGAGGCTTCACGTCGTCGCTCGGAAGATTACCCAAGGCCCATGTCGGCCAAGTCGACCGGCTGCTCTCCGCCATCTCGACGATCCTCTCAACCTGACTCCTGGGAAGGCGACCTATTCTGCGAATCGCCTCGGCTGACCCCGCAGCTATGCCGCTCGAGCTATGGCCAAGGCCGGCAACGAGAGCTTGGAGCCCTGAGTCGGAGAGATTCTCGAGCGCCGCCAGCGCCTCCCTGCGTACCTCCACACTGATATCCGAGAATGCCCGGACTAGGCACTCGGCGGCGTCCCGCGTGGGGTGGCAACCGATCGCCCAAGCGCATGCGCTGCGCAGGTACAGAGGCTGCGCCCGATCCTCAAGGACGAGACTCAACAGCGAGAAGGCACTCGCTGTCTGCACCTCTGCAAGCGCGACAACGGCCTCTAGCCGCATCTGATCGTCTGGGTGGTCGAGCAGAATCTCGCGGAACCAAACGTCGGCATTCTCGCCCGCTACAGCACAAAGGAACGACCGCGCTTCCATCCGAACATAGGTATCTTCCACGGCGTCCTGAGCCAGTTCCCGAATCGCGTCCACCAGCGCCCCGCTCCTCGCGACCCTTGCCAGCTTGCACCCCGTAAAGCGACTCGTACGTTCGCGCGACCGAAGCATCTCCGCGATGAGTCGCCGATCGCACCCCCCTTGACACCGCAGTTCCTCCACGTCCAGCGGAGGAGCCTGGGCGGCTATAACTTGGTGTCTCTCGAACCTCTCTCCGTCGTGGAGAACCGGACTCAGATTCGAGCCGAGGCGATAGTGCCTCTGACGCTCGGGGGCGCCAACGGTCGTGTAGTGAATCTTGTTCCCGTCCAACCGTGTGACGTGACCATCCTCCGGAGCAAAGCGCGCCGACCATTTGATCTGGATCTCCGAACCTTCGGTGACCCCCTTTCGCCCGATTTGCTCAAACGGAACACCTCGCAATGACGCTACTTTGAAAAAGTTGAGATAGCCGTCGCTCCTCCACGAGGTGCGGATCCGCTCGCGCCAGAGCGAACTCTCCGCGTCGAGGCCCCCCGCGCTCCAGTAGTCTTCTTGCGACGAAAGAACGGGAAATGCAACCCAGTCGCTGTCGAGCATGCCGTAGTCCCAAGCACGTTCCGCGTCTCGCGTAGAGTGCGACATTCGCAAGTCGGGCCTTGTTTTCGCTCGCGACTCCACTCGAACACCACACAACGTGCAGCACAGGTCCGGTATCCGGACCCGCTTTCTCTTCACGTCTTGCCAGATCTTCGTCGAGAGGGAACCGCGCTCTAGTTCCACCATCTCGTGTCCAAACGCGCTCAGGTGGTCCTGAACGCCCTGAGCGCCCACGGCACCCAGGGCGATCATCCTGAAGAAGCTGGCGTTCGCCTTGAAGGCGTTTGGTCGCGGCATCTCGGACTACATCGCCTGACTCTTATCCCTGCCGCTCGGCCGACGCCGTACGGCGACCTCGATACTACTCCCGCCAGCTCAGTCGCCTTCCAGCAGAGCCGCGAGGGACTCGTGGATGCGGTCCCGGTCGGCGGCGCTCTTGACGATCACGAGGACGGTGTCGTCGCCCGCAAGTGTGCCGGCGACTTCGGGCCAGTCGGTCTGGTCGAGGGCGACGGCGAGGGCGTTGGCGTGGCCGCTGCGGGTCTTGAGCACGATCAGCGCCTCGCCCTGGTCGAAGCCGGTCACGAACTGGCGCAGGGCGCGCTCGATCTCGCGCCGGGGCGGGCTCGCTGCCTGCTCGGCGGGGGCGTAGCGCGAGCCGCCGCCGGCCAGCGGCACCTTGACCAGGCCGAGACGGCGAACATCCCGCGACACGGTGGCCTGGGACACGCGGATGCCCCGCCGGTCGAGCGCACGCACGAGTTCCCTGTGACTCGACACCGGCCGCTCGCCGATGATGTCGAGGATCGCTCCGCGCCGAATCGCCGGACTCACGAGCCGCCCCCCGGGATCGCCTCCGCCAGCAGTTCGCCGTCCAGGTGAGCGCGGTAGACCGGCGGCGGCGTCTGTGCCTCCAGCCAGCGGCGCTCCTCCTGCAAACGCGCCGCGGCGAGTTCGATCTGTTCGGCGACCCGCTCCGGCGCCGGCCCGCCGTAGCTCCGGTGGGCGGCGAGCGAGGCCTCGGGGCGGAGCGCCGCCAAGAGTCCGTCGATGTCCTCGATCTCGGGAACGAGTTCCGCCAGATCGAACGCCGGGAGTTGCCACAGTTCCACGCCCCGCTCCCGGGCCGCCCGCACCACGGCGCCCGTGCGCTCGTGGGCGCTGCGGAACGGCACGCCGGCGACGGCGAGACGGTCGGCCAGATCGGTGGCGGTGATGTAGGAACCCTCGAGCGCGGCCGCCATCGCTTCGCGGTCGAACTCGAGGCTCTCGGCCAGCACGCGGGCCACTCCGAGCGAAGCGCCCACGGTGTCGAAGGCGTCGAACAGCGCTTCCTTGTCCTCCTGCAGGTCGCTGTTGTAGGTGAGCGGCAGGCCCTTGATCGTCACCAGCAGCGAGACGAGGTCGCCGACCGCGCGGCCCGACTTGCCGCGCAGAATCTCCGCCGGCTCCGGGTTCTTCTTCTGCGGCATGATGCTCGAACCCTTGGCGGCACGGTCCTGCAGCCGGGCGAAACCGAACTCGCGGGACGTCCAGAGCACGACCTCCTCGGCCCAGCGCGAGAGGTGCACCATGGTCAGCGCGCAGGCGAAGAGCGCCTCCGCAGCGTAGTCGCGGTCCGCCACCGCCCACATGGTGTTCGGGTACGGCGCCTCCATGCCGAGCAGTTCGGCGCTGCGCCGGGGGTCGATCCGGTGCGGCGACCCGGCCATCGCGCCCGCGCCCAGGGGGCAGAGTCCCGCCGTCCGGTGCGCCCGCCGCAGCCGCCCGGCGTCGGCGAGGGTGGACCAGGCGTGGGCAAGCAGATGCTGCGCCAGGCTGGTCGGCTGGGCGCGCTGCATGTGGGTGTAGCCCGGCAGCGCGGTACCTGTGTGCTGCCGTGCGTGGTCGATCAGGGCGCCGGCGAAGCCCACGGCCGCGTCGACCGCGCGCTCGACCTCGGACCGTTGCCACAGCCGCAACGCCACCGCGGTCTGGTCGTTCCGGCTGCGCGCGGTGTGCAGCCGCCGGCCGGCGTCACCGATCTGCTCGGTGAGCTGCCGTTCGATCCAGGTGTGAACGTCCTCGTCCTCACCGCCGACCTCGAGTTCCCCCGCCTCGACCCGGCGCAGCAGGGAGCTGAGACCTTCGAGGATCGCGCCGGACGATTCGCCGTCGATCACGCCGGTCTCGAAGAGCATCCGGGCATGGGCCAGGCACCCCACCAGGTCCGCTGCCGCGAGCCGATGGTCGAACGGCAGCGACCGCGTGTAGGCGTCAATGACCGGATCGACCTCCGATTCGAAGGCGCCGCCCCACAAGCGGGGCGTAGCGGACCGATCCGCCCTTCCTCCTGGGTCTCGGGCGCTCAAGCCGCGGCTTCCTCCAGCGCATGGCCGAGGATTCCGACCGCGCGCTCGATCTCCGGGTCGTGGACGACGAGCGGCGGCAGCATGCGGATGCTGTGCGGCCGCGGCGCGTTGACGATCAGGCCGTTGTCCAGGCAGCGGTTCACCACGTCGGGCGCCTCCGGCGTACACTCGATCGCGATCATCAGCCCCTGGCCGCGGACCTCGGTGACCAGACCGCCGGCGCCGAGCTGTCCGAGCAGCGCGCGCAGGTACTCGCCGGCCCGCACCACGCGCTCCAGGAAGCCCGGATCGAGCACCGTCTCGAGCACCGCCGTCACTGCCGCGCAGGCCAGGGGGTTGCCGCCGAAGGTGGTTCCGTGGGTGCCGGGCACGAGCGCCGCAGCGACCTCTTCCCGCGCCAGGACCGCGCCCACCGGGACGCCGCCGCCCAGCCCCTTGGCCAGGGTAATCACATCCGGCTCGAGCCCGTAGTGCTGGAAGCCGAAGGCGCTTCCTAGACGCCCGATCCCGGTCTGCACCTCGTCGAGAACGAACAGCGCGCCGCGCTCGCGACAGAGAGCCTGCAGACCCTCGAGGTAGCCCGCCGGTGGTTCGATCACGCCGGCCTCGCCCTGAATGGCCTCGATGAGCACCGCGCAGGTCGTGTCGTCGATCTCGGCCGCGGCCGCTTCCAGGTCCCCGAACGGCACGCCGACGAAGCCCCCGGGCAGCGGCTTGAAGCCGACCTGGTAGGCGGGTGTGCCGGTCGCCGCAAGCGCCCCGAGGGTGCGGCCGTGAAAGCCGCCCTCGGCGGTGACGATGCGGTGCCGGTCCCCCGAGCCGTCCCGGTCGTAGGCGTAGCGCCGCACCAGCTTGATCGCCGCTTCGACCGCCTCCGCGCCGCTGTTGCAGAAGAAGGCCCGATCCAGAACGCCGCCGGTGGCCTCCACCAGCATCCGGCCTGCCCGTTCCTGCTCCGGAATCCGGTACAGGTTCGACACGTGGAGGTAGCGGCGCGCCTGGCGGCTGATCGCGTCGCTCAACGCGGGATGGTTGTGGCCCAGAGACGAGACCGCGATGCCGCCCAGGAAGTCGAGATACTCGCGCCCCTGTCGGTCCCAGAGGAACACGCCGTCGCCGTGGCTGAACGCCACCGGCGCCCGTTTGTAGTTCGCGAACAGGCTGTCCTCGGTCATCTTGAAGTCACTCCACGGGTTCCGCAGGTTGTTTGATCATCGTGCCGATTCCGCCCTCGGTGAACAGCTCCACGAGGAGCCCGTGCGGCTCGCTCGCGGCGAGGATGTGGGCGCTTGTGACCCCGGCCTCGATCGCACTCAGACAGGCCCGCACCTTGGGCACCATGCCGGCCGACACGACACCGGAGTCGATCAACTCCTGCGCCTGCGCCGGCGTCAACCGTGAGCGGAACTCGCCGTTGTCGTTGATGCCGCGCACGTCGGTCAGGAGCAGGAGCTTCTCCGCCGCCACTTCCGCGGCGAGCGCAGCGGCGGCGGTGTCGGCGTTGATGTTGTACGTCTCGCCACCCGGTCCGACGCCGAGCGACCCGATCACCGGCACGAAACCGGAGTTCGTGAGCTGATCGAGCAGGGAGGTGTCGACGTTCTCGATCTCGCCCACGAAGCCCAGCTCGTCCGACCGCGGGTGGGGTCGCACGCGCAGCAGGTCGCCATCCTTGCCGGTCAGCCCGACGGCCTTGCCGCCGGCGCGCTGGATCATCCCCACCAGGCGCATGTTCACCGACCCGCCGAGCACCATCTCGACCACCCGCATCGTGTCCCGGTCGGTGACGCGCAGGCCGTCGACGAAGCGCGGCTCGATCCCCATGACCTGGAGCGTCCTCGAGATCTCGGCGCCGCCGCCGTGGACCAGCATCGGCCGCAGGCCGGCGCTCCGGAGCAGCACGATGTCCTCGATCAGCGAGCCGAACTCCTCGCCGGCCATGGCGCGGCCGCCGTACTTGATCACCACCCGCTTGCCACGCCACGCCGACGCGTAGCGCAGCGCGGCCGCCATCTCCAGGCCCAGATCGCGTTCCGTTCTCATCGTTAGCAACCGTTCCTCAACTGATGTAGCTCGCGTTGATCTGGATATAGCCCTCGGACAGATCGCAGGTCCAGACCGTCCACCGGCCCGAGCCCAGCCCGAGATCGACGTGGAGCACGGAGTGATCCGCCAGCATCGTCCGGCCCAGGGGTTCGAGGTCGTCCGTGACGCCGAGGCCGCCGCTCACGACCTCGACCGTAACGCCCGCCGCGGACACCGCGATCGCGATCCGGTGCTCGACGACGTCGACGCCCGAACGGCCGATCGCCCCCATGAACCGGCCCCAGTTCGGCTGGCCCGTGCGATACGCCGTCTTGACCAGAGGGGAGTTGGCGATCGTCGTCGCCACCTGCCGCGCCGCGGCGTCGGTGCGCGCGCCGCCTACGCGGACCTCGATCACCCGGTTCGCTCCCTCGCCGTCGGCGATCAGGGCGACCGCGAGGCGGCCCAGCAGACGTTCGAGTGCGTCGGTGAAGCGTTCCAGGTCCTTCCCCGAGGCCACCTCGACGCCGGCTGCGCCGTTGGCAAGAACCAGGATGCTGTCGTTCGTGCTCGTGTCGCCGTCGACGGTGACGCTGTTGAAGGTCGGCTCGACTGCTCTACGCAACGCGAGGTCGAGCGCCGCTGGCGCCACCTTCGCGTCCGTGGTGACGAACGCCAGCGTGGTCGCCATGTCCGGCGCCATCATGCCGGCGCCCTTGGCGATGCCCCCGATCGTCACCTCGCCGTCCGCTAGTTCCACCCGTTCGACCTCGATCTTGGGCCGCGTGTCCGTGGTCAGGATCGCTTCCGCCGCCCGCCGGCCGCCGTCCGGACCCAGTTCGGCCGCCGCGAGATCGATTCCGGCGAGCACGGTAGGCATCGGCAGCGGTACGCCGATCACCCCGGTCGACGCCACGAGGACGTGTTCCGAGTCGATCTCGAGCGCCGCCCCTGTGCACGCGGCCATGGCCCAGGTATCGGCCAGACCCGATTCACCCGTGCAGGCGTTCGCGTTGCCGCTGTTCGCAACAATCGCCCGGGCCCGGCCCCCGGCCGCCACCTCGCGGCAGTAGAGCACCGGCGCGGCCTGCACCTGGTTGCGCGTGAACACGCCGGCCACCGTTGCCGGCTCCACGGCCGTCGACGCGATGATCGCCAGATCCAGCTTCTCCTCCTTCAGGCCGCAGTGGACACCGGCGGCAACGAAGCCCCGCGGCGCGGTGACGCCGCAGCTCATGGGAACACCGGAACGGCCAGGAGACCGGTCGTTTCGGGCAAGCCGAAGATTCCTAAGCGACACAGCCATGTTCTGCGCAGAACTGCGATCCTCATGGGAACACCGGAGCGGCCAAGAGACCGGTTGTTTCGGGCAAGCCGAAGAGGACATTCATGTTCTGCACCGCCTGCCCGGCGGCCCCCTTGACCAGGTTGTCGATGGCAGAAAACACAACCACGAGGCCCCTTTCCCGGTCGACCCGGACCGCGATGTCGCAGTAGTTGGAACCCAGGGTCGCCTTCGTCTGCGGCAGGGCCTGTTGCGTCAGCACCCGCACGAAGGGCTCGTCGGCGTAGCGATCGAGGAACGCCGCCTCGAGTTCCTCCCGGCTCGGCGCTTCGGACATCGGCACGTAGCAGGCGGCGAGGATGCCCCGCGTCATCGGGGCGAGATGCGGCGAGAAGAAGACCTGGGCGCCGGCGCCGCCTCCAGCCGCCAGCTCCTGCTCGATCTCCGGCTGGTGGCGATGAACTCCCGAGCCATAGGGCTTGAGGTTCTCGTTGAGCTCCGAGTACTGGTAGCCGTCGCGCGGGTTCCTCCCCGCTCCCGAGACGCCGGACTTCGCGTCGATCACGATCGCGCCGGTAACCCGGTCGCCGAAGTGTTCGAGCACCGGCTTGAGCGCCATCGACGACGCAGTCGGGTAGCAGCCCGGATTGGCGACCAGGCGCGCGCCCGCCACCGCGTCGCGATGCCACTCGGTAAGGCCGTAGACCGCCTCCGCCAGCAGGTCCGTCGCCGTGTGCTCGCCGCCGTACCAGCGCCGGTAGGCGGCCGGATCCCGCAGCCGGAAGTCGGCCCCGAGATCGACGACACGGGCGCCCGCCTCAAGCAGCCGGCCGGCGGCCGCCAGCGCCTCGCCGTGCGGCAGGGCCAGGAACACGACATCGGCGTCACTGCCGAGGCGATCCCAGTCGGTCGGGGCGAGGTCGCCCTCTGCCACGCCGCCCAGGTGCGGGAAAACTGCCTCGACCCGCTGCCCCGCGCTGCGGCCCGCCGCAAGCGCACCGAGTTCCACGTCCGGGTGGTCGTGCAACCACCGGACCAGTTCCGCCCCGCTGTAGCCGGACGCCCCGGCGATCGCAGCCCGAATCACAAGGCGACGAATAATACACCACAACGGCGCACGATTATTCGCGCGTCGGAATCAGAACGACCAACTGAGAAACGAGAACGGAACGGCGAGAACCGAGACGACGAGCAGCACGAGCGCGACCAGCACTTCACCGGAACTCTCCGGCTTGTCCGGGCTGTACATGCTCGCCAGCAGGTAGCCGCCCGCCAGGCCGCCGAGATGAGCCCAGTTGTCGATCCCCGGGATCAACAGCCCAAACAGGACCAGCGGAATGGCCATGCCCAGCACCTGCCTCAGGAACATGCGGCTGCCGGTTCTCCGCGAGTAGCAGAGCAGCGCCCCCAGCCAACCGAACACCGCCGCCGAAGCGCCCAGGGTCACACCGCGATGCGTCAGCGGCACCCACGGAGCGAAGACCGGCAGGGCGCTGGTGACCAGGAAACCCAACGCCGACGAGACCAGATAGATGATCGCCGACCGCCCGGTGCCGTAGAGGCGGGCCATGGCCGGACCGAGTTGATGCACCCAGTACATGTTGAAGCCGATGTGCAGCAGGCTGCCGTGCAGCCAGCCTGCGCTCAAGATCGTCCACCAGCGGCCGAACTCGAAGACGATGGGCGCCCCGCTCGCCCCGAACCGGATAGCGATGTCGAACTCGGGGGAGAGAAAGCCGAAGCCCAACCGGGTGCCGACCCCGCCCGGCGCCATCGCCAGCTCGAGCACGAAGATCACCACGCAGATGCCGATCACCAGGGTCGAGAACACCGCCTCGTTGCCGATTCGCTGCAGCACGCGGGAGAAACCGAACAGGCTGGGCCGGGCGCGGCCGCAGTTCCAGCAGCGCTCATCCTGAACGCCGACCAACCGGCCGCAACCGGGGCACACGACGGAGCCTGTCTGCTGGCGCTCAAGCATCAGAAGGGAATGTCGTCGTCCTGATCGCCAACCGACGTCTCGAAGGGGGAAGCCTCCTGCGGATCGACCGCCGCGTCGCCGGAATCAGCCGCCTCCTCCTCGATCGCTTCGACGATCTGCTGAACCTCGACCTCGGCCCGCCGGATCTTCTTCCGGCAGACCTCGAGCAATAGAGCGGCGCGCCCCAACTCCTTCCCCAGTTGGTCGATGTCGATCTCGTCGCCCTCGATGCGCCGGAGCACGCTCTCAAGCTCCTCCATCGCCAGGCTGAAACTCTGTTCGCCCCCGCTGGCGGCACCGTCTCCGCTCATGTTCGCTCCTCTGTGCTCAGCACCCTGCTGCGGATGGTGCCGCCCGAGACCTGGGTCCGCAGTTCGGCGTCTGCCGCGACGTCGTCGACTCTTCGCACCAGACGACCGTCCACCCGGCGGGTCAGGCTGAAACCACGCGCGAGCGTCCGCTCCGGCGAGAGTTGATCACACAGGCGCCCGTGAGCCTCGATCTGCTCCGCCGCCCGGCGCACGGGCAGGAACGCCCCTCGCAGCAGCCGTGCCCGACGTTCCCGCTCTTGCTTCCCGGCGTCGGTCAGGAGTCTCCGACTCGGACCCGGTAGCCGCGTCGCCGCCGAGCGCAGCCGCTCTGCGACCCGGACCAACGCGGTCTCCGCACGTCGCCCCAGTGTCCGTCCCGTCTCCCGAACCGTCCGCTCCGCGGCCGACAGCGTCCGCTCGGCCGACCGGACCAGATCGCGCTCCAGGGCACCGCAGCGGGCGTCGGCCGCGCCGACGCGGCTGACGAGCGTCTCGGCCGCCTCCGTGGGCGTCTTGCAGGTCGTGTGCGCGACCATGTCCGAAATCGACACGTCGATCTGGTGGCCGACACCGCAGATCACGGGCACCGGGGATTGGGCGACCGCGCGCGCGACAGAGCGACTGTCGAACGTGGCCAGATCGGCCCGCGACCCGCCGCCGCGAATCAGGGCGATCGCATCCAAACGGCGCCCGCCGCGCGTGAACGCGCTCAGCAACTCGAAGGCGCGGCCGATTTCCGCCTCGGCCGTAGCGCCCTGGACGGCCGAGTGGACGAGAACCACCCGAAAGCCGAACCCGGAGTTCTGGAGCGTGTCGAGGAAGTCGTGGTAGGCGGCGCTACCCTCCGAGGTCACCAGGCCGATGTCGAGCGGCGCCGCCGCCAACGGCAACCGCTTGTTCAGTTCGAGCAGCCCGGCCGCCTCCAGCGCCCGAAGGTTCTCGCGGCGCCGCTTCTCCAGCGCGCCGAGCGAGAAGAGGGGGTCGACGTCGGCGACGACGAACTGGAACCTTCCCCCTCCGGGCCAGAAGTCGGGCCGGCCGGCACAGCGAAGGACAACGCCCTCCTCCAGTTCGACGCCCGCCTCCCGCAGCACCGCCTCGACCCGGGGCCGGTCGTCCGCCCAGACCACGCAGTCCAGCTTGGCCTGGACCCGGTCTCCCCGCCCCTTCTCGATCAACTCGAAGTAGAGCTGACCCCGGGCGGCCGTTCGGAGCCTCTGGACTTCGCCGGCGATCCACACCGACGGATAGGCGTCGCCGAGGAGACCCTTCATCTCCCACGCGAACTGGGAGACGGTGTAGGTGCCGGCCGGAAGTTCGGAACTCAGTGGAAGCCCTTGAGTTCGAGCACCGACTCCATGGGAATCGCCTCGGCCCACTCCAGAGCACTCTTGTCGCCGATCGTCAGCTTGTCCAGGAACTGCCGCGCCTCGTCGCGGTGGCTGAACAGCCGCCAGATGAAGGTGTGGCCGGCCGGCGCGGTGAAGTACGTGTAGTTCCGCATTCCCTCGCTCAGGTCGAAGCCGAGGTCCGATTCGCCGTTGACGCCGACGCAGGCCATCGCGATCGCCCGGTACGCAAGTGCGAGTGCCTTGAGCGGCTCCTCGAAGTCGGACAACTCCTCGCGCGACAGCGGCGAGTGGTACAGGGCGACCCGCGAACCGTCCTCCTCGGCGAGCAGGTTGTACGGCACGTCCGCCCGGTCGAGGGCGTCCCGCGTCTCGCTGGTCATCACGAAGACGTCGTCCGTGTCCCCGACCTTGTACGCGATCGCAAAGGTCTCCGAATCCAGACCGGCGAACGACTCGGCGAGGATGCCCTCATCCTCGATCGTGAAGTAGTAGAGGCGCGAGATCATCCGACGGGTAGCCATGCGTATTCAACTCCTGGGTCGGCCGGAAGCGGCCAAGGGGCAGCGGCGGCAAGCCGGGCCGACGCGAATCCTACCGGAATCCGGACGTTCCGGGGTTTTCACCGGAGTGTTTCAGAAAGCGCTCGAACTCCTCGCGCTCCTCTTCGGTTGTGTCCTCCAACCCGATCAGGTACTCGCCACCCGCCGCGGGCAGCGGCGCCTGGATCAGGGTGACGGCGCGCTCGATCGCGTCGCAGTCGAGGTTGACCAGCACCAGCGCCATCTGACGGCAGACGGTGAAGAGCTGCGTGCCCAACTCGCTCTCGATCCTCACCTGGGCGGTTTCCGGCATCCGCTCGGTCGTGATCCAGTAACCCTCCTCGGCCCGCCGCACCGTGACCAGACCCTCCAGGTAGAGGGTCTGGCGCGGAATCGTCAATTCCTGGCTCAGCCGGCTTTCCAGGCTGCCGATGGTGACATCCGCGTCGATGCGGCCCGAACCGGCAATCTCCAGTTCGAGCGCGGCTTCGAACACGCCGTCGTCAACCGGACGGAGCGTGGCCGCGTGGTGAGTCACGGTCAGGGCGTGCTCCGGAGAGCGCAGCATGATCTCGGCAGGGCCAATGCGCACCGGAACCAGGTCGTCGATCAGGTGCTCGTAGACCCGGTTGAGACGCTCGAAGGACACCACGCGGGTGCCGGGCTCCTGCTGAGCCGTCGCCGGCCCGGACAGGAGCACCGACGCCAGCACCGCCGGCGGCAGCACCAGCAGCCGGACCCTCACGGGTAGTAGCCGCTGATCGTGCGCGCCTTGAACCGGCCCTTGACCTTCACCTCGACCTGGCGGTACTCGTCGCCGCCGCCGGCCCGGTTCGAGTTGTACGCCAGCAGGTACTGCGAGCGCAGCTCGCGCTCGATCTCGTCATACACCGGCGCCAGATCCTCGGCCTTGGCAATGAAGAACGACCTGCCGCCGGTGACCTTGGCCAGGTCGTTCAGCTTGTTGCGCAGGATCATCTGGGTGCGGCCGACTCCAAGGCCGATCGTGTAGATCGCCACCCCCGAGCGCCGCGCGTATTCCTCGACATCCGGAAACGAGACCGTGCTCGACGTGTCTGCGCCGTCGGAGAGCACGACCAGAGCGCGCCGGCCTCTGACGCCCCGGAAATAGTAGAGGCTGGTGATCAGCGCATCGTGCAGCGCGGTGTTGCCGGCGGCGCGGAGCCTCTCGATCGAGGCAGCGACCGCGCCGGCGTCCGATGTCCGGCCGATCAGCAACACGGGCCGGGAGGCAAAGGCGACGGCGAAGGAACGGTCGCGTGGCGTGATCAGGTTGGCCAGGAACTGCGACGCGGTCCGCCGCGCCTCGCCCAGGGATGTCTCCATCGACCCCGAAGTGTCGATCACGACGCCCAGGGTGAGGGGCAGGTTCTCGACCAGTTCGAACTTCGCAAGCTCCTGGCGGCGCCCATCCTCCATGACGGTGAACTCGCTCTCGGCAAGGGTCGTCACCGGCCGGTTCCCACTGTCGACCACCGTCGTGTAGAGCTCGACCAGGTCGACGTCGACCGAGTCGGTGAACTCGGGAGCGTTCAGGAAGCGCACGTCCTCCGCGCTGCTGCCATCGTCCAGCGTGGCGGCGACAGTGAGGTACACGAGTTCCTGATCGCCGGCCGCGGGCACATCGATCTCGGCGCGCCAAGGGGGCCTGCGCAGCACCGTCTGCACCTCTTCGCCGACCCGGAACTCGACCTCCTGGACCACGCGCTCCTCGGGCACGATGACCGTGGCGAAGGCATCCACCTTGCCCGACACCCGAACACCCCGCCTCGGTTCATCGATCAGCACCCTCAGTTCGCCGCGTTGCTGATTCAGAACCAGCTCGTCCGAAGCCACGACCTCGCGGTTCTCGTCGAGCCCCTCGACCCGAACCACCTGCTCGGCCGGGTACTTCGCCAGCCGCACCTCGCCGCCGAACGGGGGCCGGCCGCGCGTGATCTGAAGCACGCCGTCGACGTAGAACCGCACTGCTGTGATCGCCCTCCCGGACACCAGGGTCTCGGCCCGCCACAACCCGAGTACGACATCGCTTTCGGGCGGCACCAGGACCAGGCCGCTGTCCGCGGCGAGCGCTGTCTCCGGCAGGTCCGCCACCAACTGCTCCGCCGCCACGATGAGGCGCCGGCGATCTTCCGAACTCGCCGGCTCCGTTTGCGGCGTCATCGGTACCTCGAGCGGCACCGCCCCGAAGGCCGTGGCGCCGCTGATCTCGTCCTTCACCAGGAACCTCACCAGGACAACCGAACCGGGACGCAGCAGGTGTTCCACCGGCAGCGCCAGGGACCGGTCCTCCGGCGGCGTGCCGGAAAGGAAGCGGACCCTGAAGACATCGAAGATCCGTCCCGGCTGCTCGATGACGCCTTCCACGTTGATCCGGACCTGCTCTCTGCCGTTGTCGTCCACGAAGGGCTCGTACGCCGCGCCCGGCGGCAGCGAAAGGAGGATCCTGGTCAGGATGCGCTGGCCGCTCCGCGCCGGGAAGGTGACGATCGGATCCTCGAGCTCCAGCGTGGGCGGGGCCGGCACCTGGTCGGCCGCGGCCGCCGCGGCCCAGGCATCGAGATCCTGAGGGGGCCGCAACCAAGCCTGCGTACTCGCATTCGTAGGCCGCTGCCGCCGGAAGTCGAACAGCCCGTGGATGCCCGTCACCCGGTCGACCAGCCGGGCCTCCTCGCACACCTGCAGGTCGAAGCGTCGGGCTCTGATGAGACCGCGAAGCTCTTCGTACTGCTCGAGCCAGTACTCCATCTCGGGCATGTACAGGGCCCGCTTCGTGTACTCCGGCAACCAGAGCTGGAACGCTTCGTTCGGCTTGGGCTGGAAGAGGACCAGGTTCTCGTGCTCGCCCTCCTCCGGCCCGTAGCGCCAGATCTCGAGCGGCCGGAAGGTCTGATCGCAGTCGACTGGTTCGACGTCGTCCGGCGCCCCGTGCAGGAACAGCAACTGCGCCCGGACATCGAAGAACGGCGCCCCCGACTCGCGGACCCGCCGGCGACGCTGCTCGATGCCCTCGTCGATCCGGGCGCGGCTCAGGAAGGTCTCGATGTACTCGCGGCGCGCCCCCGGCTGAAGATCCTGGACCCGGCGAAGCTCAGCCGGCGCCAGCAGGTACTGGGGTCCGTCGAGAAAGAACTCCCGCTCCTCGTCGCTCCACTCGGAGAGCCGCCAACCCGCTTCCTGGCCGGCCGCCGTCGCCGGCGCGAGACAGGCGGCGACCAGCAGCAGCCGGCGAATCCGCGCTCCGATTCGCCCCGGCTTCACCACGACATCCGGTACAGCATCCAGTACACGACGACCCCGGTCACGGACACGTAGAGCCAGATCGGCAGCGTGATCCGGGCGATCTTCTTGTGCCGGTCGTACCTGCCTCGAAGGCCCCGGAAGACCGTGATCAGCGCCAGCGGCGGCACCGCCACGGCCAGCACGGTGTGCGTCAGGAGGATGCCGAGATAGACCGTCCGCACGGTCCCCTCGCCCTCGAAGTGAACCGAACCGACCTGGTAGTGGTAGTAGAGATAGGAGACCAGGAACGCCGCCGAACACCCCAGCGCCGCCAGCATGACCTGCTTGTGCCGCTCGCGGTGACCGCGCCGGATCAGGACGTAGCCGGTCACGAGCAGCAGCGCCGCGGTGGCGTTCAGGATCGCGTTGAGGGTCGGCAGGTGCATAGAGGTCGTGGCGGCCGATGACATCGCCGGGCTCGTGACCGTGGACCAGCTCCGCGAGGGCATGAGCTTAGCCGGGTGGACGCACAGAGTCGCCTCAGACTCCTCGAGCCCATCGCCATCCTGGAGGCGACTGGTGAGGCCGAAGTGCTCGCCCAAAGCCTGCTCGCCGCACGCGCCCTACCGCCTCAGGCGACTCAGGACGCCGCCCACATCGCCATCGCGGTCTGCAACAGCAGCGACTATCTCGCAACATGGAACATCAGGCACATCGCGAACGCAGGGAGGCGTTCGCTGATTGAACGAGTCTGTCGCGACATCGGATACGAACCGACCCTCATCTGCACACCCGAGGAACTGCTGGAGCCGAACGATGGAATCTCACGACGACCCGATCGTGGCGGAGGTTCGCGCCGTGCGTGAGGCGCTGGCGGCCAAGCATGGCAACAGCGTCGAGGGGATCTTCAAGCACCTCCGGAGGGTGCAGAAGTCGTCCGGGCGCGAGTACGTCCGGTATCCCGCCCGGCGGATTGCGCCGGCGAAGGCTGGGCAGGCGGCGGCTACATCGGCCGAGCAGGAGTAGACCTCGCCGGAATGCGGGCGAGACGCCCGCCTTCCCGGATGCCGGCCAGAACCCGGGTGGCGCGATCCACGCCACCCGTGAACCAGTCCGTGCGCCCGTCATCGGGCGCACGGATGGCAGGCCTGCGCACCCAGTCGCGGCCAAACCGGTCGTTACCGCTCCGCCGCCCTCCGCTCGCGCCAGTAGCGGACCTGCCACCGGGCGACGTTGCGGTTGTGCTCGGCCAGGGTCTCTGCGAACACGTGGGTGCCGTCGTTGCGGCTGACGAAGTAGAGGTAGGGAACGTCGGCGGGCTGGGCCGCGGCGCGCAGGCTGTGTTCGCCCGGGGAGCAGATCGGGCCGGGCGGGAGGCCGGGGTACCGGTACGTGTTGTACGGCGAGTCGAGTTCCAGATCCCGCCGGCGCAGGTTGCCGTCCCAGGCGCCGGCCATCTTCAGGGCGTAGATGATCGTCGGGTCGGCGTAAAGGCCGATGCCGCGTGTCAGGCGGTTGTGGAAGACGGCGGCGACGAGGGGGCGCTCAGGGATGGCGCCGGCCTCCTTCTCGACGATGCTCGCCAGCGTGACCAGGGAACGGACATCGAGGCTGTTGTGCGACGACGGCCCCAGATGCTCCTCCACGCGCCGCCGGAAGTTGCGCACCATCGCTTCGACGATCTCCGGTTCGCCGGTGCCGGCGGGGAAGGCGTAGGTGTCGGGAAACAGGTAGCCCTCGAGCGACTCCGCGGCCGGATCGAGGTCGGCGATCAGCACCGGCGAGGCCATCGCTGCAAGAAACGCGTCGAGGTCGCCGAAGCCTTCGGCGACCAGCCGCTCGGCCGTCTCGCGTAGGGTCAGGCCCTCGACCACCGTGACCGGATAGGTCACCACCTCGCCGCGGATCACCCGGTCGAGCGCCTCCACCGGGCTCAGCGGCTGTTCGAAGCGGTACTCGCCGGCCTGCAGCGTCTCGCCGCGCCGCCGGTAGTCGAGGTGGAGCCGGGCCAGCAGGGGATTCCCGATGACGTTCGCGGCACCCAGTTCGTCGAGGATCGCGGTCATCGGCGCGCCGCGCTCGATGGTGAGCTCGACGGTCTCCGTTCCCCGCGGCCGTTCGAGTTCCCGCTCCACCCAGGCGACAAGACCGCCCGCCGCGGCGGCGAGGGCCGCCAGCGCAGCAACGGCGCCGACCGCGAGCCACCAGAGCAGACGCCGGCGGCGCGGCTTCGCGAGGCCGGACGTCATCCGGCCTCCCGGTCCAGTTCCTCCTGGAGGAGGATCTGCGCTGCCGTCGCATCGACCCGTTCCGGATGTTTGCGAGGATCGACTCCCGCCGCCCGAAGCCGGCGCTCGGCCTCCACCGAAGTCAGCGACTCGTTCACCGTCCGCACCGGCAGTTCGCAGGCCTTGCCCAGCTTGCGGGCGAAGGCCCGCGCCCGCTCTGCCGCCGGTCCGATCGACCCGTCCAGACGCCGCGGCTCGCCCACCACCAGCACGTCCGTGCCCGACTCGACGGCCAGCACCTGGAGTTCAGCGATCACCTGCCGGTCACTGGTTCGCCGCAGGGTCGAGTGCGGCACGGCGATGCCGACCCGGGAATCTCCCTCGGCCACACCGACCCGCTTCTCGCCGATGTCGATGCCGAGGAAGCGCACAGCAAGGTCACTCTGAAGCGGGCCGCCGACGCCTGTCAACCGGGCCGGCCCACCTCCGGCCCCGAGATGGCCCACCGGCATAGCAATTGCTAGCATGCCGGGCATGGAGACGGTCCAGATCAACGCCCGCATCGATCCCGTTCTAAAACGCGCCGTAGAAAGCTACTGCCGCTCGAATGGCATCGTGATGAACCACTTCATCCAGGAGGCCCTGATCGACCGCCTGGAAGAACTGGAGGACATCGACGACCTCAAACGGATCCGCCACGAGCCCACGCGCCCCCTCACCGAGGCGCTCGCCGCACTAGGGCTCGATGGCGATCTATGAAGTCCAGATCAGCCGCACCGCGGAACGGCAACTCGCCCGACTGGAACGAACCACCCAGCAACGTGTCGCGGCGGCGATGCAGGCCTTGGCGCAGGATCCCAGGCCGCGTGGCTGCAGGAAGCTTCAGGGCTACGAGGATGTATACCGGATCCGGGTCGGTCGCTACCGGTTGCTGTACAGCGTCTCCGACAACACCGTAGTCGTCGTGATCCTGAAGGTAGGCCATCGCCGCAGTGTCTATCGCTGACTTCGCTCGTCTGACCGTCACACTGGCGCTGGGGTTTTCCCCGATCGCCCCGGCGTCGGCCCAGGAGCAGGTACCGCCCCCCGAGCAGGAGCAGGCGGCCGACGCTCAGCCGGTCGAGGATCAGGCGCCGGGGGCTACGGATGAGGAACCAACCGCCGAAACGGCCGTCGCCGAAGAGCCACCCGTCGACCCCGGTCCACCGAAGCCCGCCGACGCTTCCACGTTCGACTTCAGCATCGAGGACGACGCCGGGGGCGGGCAACTCGCCGGCTGGGCCGGTTCCATGCGGGGCCCGATCGGAGAACCGGGAGAACATGCGCTGTCGGGCGGGTTCTCGGTCCGTTTTCGCGACTACCGGGCTTGGGGCGACGATCTGTTCTACGACCAGGAAACCGAACAGATCCGGGCCGAGGGGTCGGTCGTTCTCATCCGCGGCAATGAAGTCCTCCGGGGGTCTCGTCTCGAACTCGATCTGGCGACCGAAACGGCCTCGATCTTCGAAGTCGAGGGCAACCTCGGCGCCGACTACTTCTTCACCGGCGCCGCGGTGCACAAGCTCAGCGACGAGCGCTTCACGATCCTCGACGCCCAGTTCACCGCCTGCGAGGCTGAGGACGGCAAGGTCCCCGACTGGAGCTTCCGCGCCAAGAAGGTCGACGTGAATGCGAACGGCTACGCGAAGACCCGAGGCGTGTCGTTCCGCGCCAAGAAGGCGCCGCTCGTCTACCTGCCCTACATGCTGTGGCCGGTGAGGAGCTCCCGGGTCAGCGGCTTCCTGATGCCGAAGCCCGGTTTCTCCACACGCCGCGGTCCTTCGCTCGGCATCGGCTACTTCTGGGCCATCAACAGGAGCTACGACGCCACCTTCAACGTCGACCTCTACGCGGGCGCCCCGGCCGGCGCCGAGAACTCATTCTCGGAGAGGCCGTTCTGGGGCGCGGGCACCGAGTTCCGCTACCGGCCCAGCGAGGGGACCGTGGGCATCTTCGACGGCTACGTGATCGACGACACCGAGCGGGACGAGAAGCGCTGGCGGATGCGCTGGACCCACCAGTCGCGGCAACTGCCCGGCGGATTCCGCGGCGTGGTGCGCTTCGAGGACGTGTCCGACTTCGACTTCTTCCGCGACTTCGAACGCCGGGTCGATCGCAACAGCCGGCGCCAGCTCTACTCGACCGCCTTCATGAGCGGGAACTGGGGCAACCAGTCCCTCAACGTCCAGCTCGACCAACGCAAGACGTTCATCTCGGCTGAGCGCGAGATCCAGCTACGCCAACTGCCCGAGATCGAGTACAAGCTGCGTTCCACGCGGCTTGGGAATTTGCCCTTCTATGCAAAGTTGAAGAGTTCGCTGCACTATCTCGACACCAACCGCTCAGCACGACGCACGGGCCGCTACGCGCGCGCCAATCTGGAGCCGGAGGTCAGCGTTCCCATACCTGTGGCGACCTGGCTGTCCGTGTCGCTCACCGCCGGCGGCCACCTGACCTGGTACGGCGACAGCCTGATGACCGTCCAGGAGCGGCGGGCCGCCATGTCCGACACGGACTTCCGGGGCGAGGACCTGCTGCGGCTCGTTCCCACCGCTCGCGCCGAGATCGTCGGCCCCGGGTTCTCGCGCATCTTCGATCTCGACGAGGGTGGGCGCTTCGCGCGGATGAAGCACGTGATCGAGCCTCGCATCGTCTATGCCTACTTCGATGACTTCGAAGACCGTCTGCGAATCCCGCTGTTCGACGAAGTCGACAACCTGCGCGGACACAATGTCGCTCGCTTCAGCCTGTTCAACCGTCTGCTCGCCAAGCCGGCCGACCCCGGACAGGGCGGCGCCTTCGAGATCCTCTCGGTCGAGTTCTTCCGGAACCTGTCGCTCGACAGCGAGAAACCGCTGCTGCGCTCGCGGGATCGCTCCCTCACGAGCCAAAACGGTCCGATCGGCACCCTGTTGAGGTTCAATCCGTCCCGGCGCACAGGCATCCGCTTCGACGCGCTCTACGACACCCTGTTCTCCCAGTTCTCCTCGACCGGGATCTCGGCGACCCTCGGCGTCGGCAACACGAGTTCGCTCGGTCTTCGCTGGGCCGTGCGCCGCAACCCCGAACTGGACAGGACCCGCCGCCACCACGCTCAGGTCTCTGCCGGCCTGAACCTGATCCCCAGCAAGCTGCGGCTGAACACCATGGTGAGCTACGACATCGAGCAGAGGGTCTTGCAGATGCAGCGCCACGTCATCGACTACCAGGCCTGCTGCTTCGGCCTCCGCCTGGAGGTCGCCAACTTCCGCACCACCCTGCGCCAGGACACCCAGTACCGGCTGCTGGTCACGCTCAAGAGCGTCGGCGCCTTCTTCGACATCACTGGCGGCCAGAGCGAAACGCTGTGATCGCCCACACCGGTCGCGGCGCTGCCAGGGCGCTCGTGCTGGGGACAGCGGGCCAGCTCGGACGCGAGGTCGCCGACGAACTTCGGCAGCGCGGCACGGAAGTGCTCGCCGCCGACCGTAGCCGCGCGGACCTCTGCGATACCGAGGGGACCGCCGCCCTCGCCGCACGGTTCGGCGCCTGCGCGGTCTACAACTGCGGGGCCTACACCGATGTCGATGGCTGCGAGAGCAACCTGGATCTGGCCATGGAGGTCAACGGCCGAGCGCCTGAGCGGCTGGCAGCGGCTTTGCCGTCCGACTGCCGCCTGATCCACGTCTCCACCGACTACGTGTTCGACGGCCGCGGCCGGCGGCCCTACCGCGAAGGCGACGCCACCGCGCCGCAGACCGCCTACGGCCGCTCGAAGCTCCGCGGCGAGCGAGGTGTTCTGGACGCCGGCGGTCTCGTCGTCCGTACGAGCTGGGTGTTCGGCCCCGAGGGTCGGAACTTCGTTTCGGCGATCGCTTCGCGCATCGGCCAGGGCGAGCCCCTGCGGGTGGTGTCCGATCAGGTCGGTTGCCCCACCTACGCCCCCTACCTCGCGCGGGCGCTGGTCGACCTCGCGTCCGCCGGCGTCTCCGGTATCGTCCACTACTGCAATACGCCGGCGACGTCCTGGCACGGCTTCGCCCACGCCATCGCCGATGCCCTGGGACTGAACGTGCCAATCGCTCCTACCTTGTCCTCTGAGCTGACCCGGCCGGCCGTGCGGCCAGCGTACTCCGTCCTGGACACGGAACGCTTCGAGGCCCTGACGAACCGCAAGGTCGAGGGCTGGCGCCCCGGTCTCGACGAGTACTTCGAGCGCCTGCGGCAAGGCAAGGCCGAGTCATGACCCGTGTTCTCGTGACCGGCGCGGAGGGCTTCGTCGGCGGGCGCCTCGTGCCCCGGTTGCTTGAACGCGGCGCCACCGTCATCGCCTGTTACGGCCCCGGCACCGCCCCGACGCACGACAGGTGCGACTGGGTGGAACTCGACATCTGCGACCGCGGCGCGGTGGAACGGGTGCTTGGGGAGCAGGCGCCGGACGCGGTGGTGCACCTCGCCGGGCTTTCGGACGTCGGCGCCTCCTGGCAGCGAATCGACGACTACTACAGGGTCAACGTCGAGGGCTCCGAGTTCGTCGCCGCCGCGGCGCGGGCGTCCTGCGACTCGTGCCGCCTGATCGTCGCCTCGAGCGCCGAGGTCTACGGCCGGGTGCCCGAGAGCGAACTCCCCGTCGGGGAGGAACGGCCCCTCCGCCCCCGGTCCCCCTATGCGCTGACCAAGGCTGCCGTCGAGCGGCTGACCCTCGGTCAGGGCGCCATCGCGGTGCGCTCCTTCAACCTGATCGGCCCCGGCCAGAGCCCGCAGTTCGCGCTGCCCTCCTTCGCCGCGCAGCTTGCGGAGATCGAGGCCGGACGGAAGGAGCCCGTGCTTCGGGTCGGCAACCTGACGTCACGCCGCGATTTCATCCACGTCGACGACGGCGCGGAGGCTTACGCCATCCTCGTCGAGCGCGGCGAACCGGGCCGCGCCTACAACATCGCTCGCGGCGAAGCGATCGAACTGGCCGCAGCGCTACGGCGACTGATCGAGATCAGCGGCGTCGAGACCGAGATACGCGAGGATCCCGACCGCCTGCGGCCCGCGGACGTTCCCGTCCTCTGCGGTGACGGGAACCGCCTCCGCGCCCTGGGCTGGAACCCGCGACGCAGTTTCGATCAGGCTCTCGAAGCGATCTGGCAGGACGCCAGAGAGCGCTTAATCAGCCCTGTTGCCGCGCTCCAGGGCGAGTAGCTGGGCCTTGCGTTCCCCGCCACCGACGTAGGAACCCGGGCCACTCCGGCGCGGCACGACACGGTGGCACGGCACCAGGATCGGCAACGGGTTGGCCATCAGCTTCGACCGGATGAGCCGATAGGCGCCGGTCCGGCCGGAGGAAGTCGCCACGTTGCGGTAGGTGCGGGTCAGACCGTAAGGAATCCGGACCGTCTCCTGGAAGATCCGGCGCGAGAGGGCGTCCAATCCGATCCGGTCGAGGTCGTAGGGCAGATCGAGGTTTCGCCGCGCGCCGGCAAAGTACTCGGACAGCCGGCCCAGCGCCTCGTCGACGAAGTCGGTCGTCCGCACCGCGCCGAGCCAAGGGAACAGCGCCTTCTCCGTGTCCGCCGGATCGATGACCAGACGCGTCACCAGCCGACCCATGAACTCGAGCCCCAGGGAACCGAGCGGTGAAGGGATCAGAACCCGGAGTGGTTCAACCGTGCGCGCCGCAGGCCAGACCGGCGCACCGGCCGGCGCCTGCGCAGGGCGCACGATTTCTTGGACCACGACAAATCATGGTAGCATGGCAACTTGCCCGCGTCCAAACGGATGCCGTCCCCGGCCTGACAAGCCGCCGGCCGGCGTCATTCCTGCCGGAGTTCGATGCGCAGCGAAACGTCTTCGCCCTTGGTGGCCTCGAACTCGCGCACCGCGGACGCGTAGCCGGGGCGTGTCACCTCCAGGCGATGGCCGCCCGGGTCGATGACCAGGGGCGAATGGAGATTCGCGAGTTGGTCGCCGCTGCCCAGCAGCCGCCCGTCCAGGTACACGACCGCGTCGCCGGGTTGCACCTCGACCATCAGACGGGCCGGCTCGGTCCGTTGATCCTGCTCGATCGGCTGGCCACGGTTCTCGACCCTCCAGGACTCGCCCGAAGGCGCGTTCCGTTCGGCGACCCGGGGGGCGGCAGGGGCGGGCGCGGCCGGCTGCGGCTCGACAGCGTGACCCGGCGCCAGATCGTCTTCGATCTTGATCACCACGCCGGGATGAACACTGATGCTCCGTTCGAGGGTCTCATGGCCCTCCATGAAGATCGCCAACCGGTAGCTGCCCTCTCGCAACCAGAGATAGCGAGGGAAGCCGTCGAACGAATCGACGCGCCCGATCAGCTCGCCATCGAGATAGACCGACGCCTTCTTGGGTCTCGTGTTGATGTCCAGCGCGCCCGCGTTCGGCGCCGCGTAACCGACCGGACCCGGTCCCCAAGCGTAGGGACCGTACTGGCCGAACGCGTAGGGCGAGAAGTAGTAGGGCCAGAATGAACCAAAGCCCCCGTACCAACCGAACGAACCGTAGTGGGAACGGTAAACCGCCCGCGACCGGCTTCGGCGTGCGCTGCGAGTGCCTTCCCGGCGTTCGCCCCGTTCGCCGGCGGAGGCGGCAACCGGCATCGAAACCGCCACCGCACGGGCAATCCCGGCCACGGCCCCCTGCGTGCCCGGGGCCGCCTCCGCGCCCCCGGCCAACGCGACGCCAAGCAGCAAGGCAACCGCCGGCGCCGACCCCCGACGGATCAGCGCGCAGCACCCGCGTCCTCTCATGATGCACCTCCCCGGTCCAGACCGACGCCGTCGGACCAGCCGTTCCTCAGTCCTTCCAGATAGTGATGTCGCATCGTCTTCTCCCAAAGTCGGGGCAGTCTGACCGGCATTCCTTGCAACGCGCGGGCCAGCCGCTCCTGGGTCCACAGCAGGGCACGCTCCCCGGCGCCTCCCGCCGAAGGGGGCTTGCCGCTCTGCATCCCCAGAAAGGGTCCGAGCTGTTCGTGGCGCCGGAAGAACACCACCGCCGAGTATCCCGATCGGTACTGCCGCTGCGCGAACCGCGCCAGATCGGTCGGGTGGTCGTGCGCGACGCGGGCCGCTGGCCGGTAGAGCAGCCGCAGGCCATGCGCCGCAAGCCGGTAGCCCGCCTCGACATCCTCCCAGGCCGCATAGGGAAACGCCGGGTCGAACGGCTCGGCGGCCATCGCCTCCCGGTCGACCGACAGGTTCGACGTGTAGAAGAAGTTGAACGGCACGTTGTCCTCGTCCTCGATCAGGGCGAATCCGAACTGAAGTCCGTGCTCGTTGATGTAGTCGAGGAAGGGCGTACGGCGCATGCGCGGGTGCCAGTCCGTTCGACCGATGACTCCGACGCAACCTCCGGTGGACCGAATCTCACGCGCCAGCTCCCCTTCCTGGGCCCGAACATGCGCCGCCAACCATCCCGGAGCGGGGACGGTATCGTCACCGAGAAAGGCCACCCATCGTCCCCGCGCGGCAGACACACCCCGGTTCCGGGCCACGGCGGGTCCCCGGTTCGGCTGGTGAAGAACCCGCAATCCGGTCCCGTCGGCGTCGCTGCCGGCGGCAAGTTCGTCCAGCCAGGCTGCGGTGCCATCCGAACTGCCGTCGTTGACCACGATCACCTCGAACCGTGGTCCCTCCTGTCCACGGAGCGCTTCGAGCACCTCCCGGAGCGCCGGCAGGCGGTTGAAGGTCGGAATCACGACACTGCAGTCGGGCGCTGCGGTCACTGCTCGACCTCCATGACCTCATCCAACCTGCGCCGAACCAGCATGAGGCCTTCCGGCAACAGGGACTCGAACCCTTCGCTCTGGAACAACTGCTCGTCGCCGGGGTAGGTCGGCACCAGGTAGAGCGGGAAGCGCTCGAAGATCTCCTGGTCCGGCCGCCGGCGCCGGGCCTGGATGAGACGGCGTCGTTTCGCCGCACTGTCGAGCTGACCGACGATCGATGACACCGCGCGCAGTTGAGCCAGGGTCCGTTCGTCAACCACCGCCGGCACCCGGGAAGGCACCCCGCCGATGCGCCTCCGCAGACGACCGAGCCGGCTACGCAACGCCACAGCGGCACGGGCACGGCGCCAGGCCGTACGGGGCCCGATACCGACGATCGGCCATCGGCGTCGCGGGACCTCGTCCTCAACCGGCCCGTTCCCGGTCTCCATGGCCGAGCCGCCGGCGCCATGCTCCAGGGGGCCGAACGGATCGAGAGCGAGTTGCTCGCCGTTCGGATTGCAGTGCGCCAGCAGGTGCTGGGTACGGGCAAGCAGGGTCATCTGCACTGCCGGCATCAACTGCGGCCACAGGTCGGCGTCGTAGTTCTTGAACGCCGTCAGGTAGGCGTTGCGTTCGAAGAGCATGCCGCGAAAGGCGTTCCCGAGCAGATCGCTGGTGGCCATCGAACGATGATTGACCACCGCGTCCGGTGCCGACAGCACCCTCTCTCCGCCGGACCACAGACGCCAGCCCAGGTCGACATCCTCGAGATAGGCGAAGTACTCCTCATCGAAACCGCCCGCCGCCAGGAAACTGTCGCGGCGAACGATCATGTTGCCGCCGCAGGGGAAGAGCAGCTCGCTGCCGGCGGCCGGCGCCGTGACCTCGTCCAGGGGCCGGTGGTAGTCGAGCTGAAAAGCGTGGCCGTCGAACGTCATCACACCGCGGCCGAAGTCCAGCCGGCTGCCCTCCCAGTCGACGATGCTGCCCGAGATAGCCGTGACATCCGCGGGCGCTTCGCGCAGCGCCGCGACGAGTTCGGCGAGCCAATCCGGCCGCGGTCGGGTGTCGTTGTTGACCAGAGCCAACGAATCGGCGGTGCTCCGCTCTGCAAGCCGGTTGTTCGCGGCGCTGAAACCGATGTTGACCGGGTTCTCCACGATCTCGACACGCGGATGCGTGGAGCGCACCCATTCCACGGTGCCGTCGGTCGACCCGTTGTCGAACAACCTGATTCCGACCGCAACGCCCGGGTCCCGCTGTCCCTCGAGCGCCGGCAGCAGGCTCTCCAGGTGGCGGCGGCCGTTCCAGCTCACCACCAGCACGTCGACGCTGTCGATGCGGCTCCGGCCGACGGCGACGCCAGCTTCCGGCCCGCTCATCCTCTGCCGGCTGCGGGAGCGCCGACCAGCCGAGTCCGAATGAAGCGCCGCAGCCGAAAGCCCAACTCGTCGTTCGGAGCCGCGGTAGGCGGCTGGAACGCGAACTCCTGCTTTGTGGAATCGCTCTTCGGCGACGACAGGAAAGCAGCCAGGGGCGCCAGGCTGCGCTCCCAGGAGAACGTCGCCAACGTCTGCTCGCGGCCGCGGCGAGCCCGCGCCTCGATCGCCGGGCCGCCGGCCACGAGGTCGGCAAGACCGTCTCTCAGCGCATCGACATCCCCGCAGGGAACGACCAGGCCCGCGTCCCACTCCCGCAGCAGCCGGGGCACGGTACCGCCCTCCGTGGTCAACACCGGGCACCCGACCGCCAGCGCGTCGACAAAGCGCGTGCGCAGCGACAGCTCGGTCTCCAGACCGGGCTGGTGGCAGGCGGCGAGGGCGTCCACGTCGCGGAGCAGATCGTAGCGACGTTCGTAGGGAACCCAGTCCAGGAACTGGATGCGATCCGGATCCAGCCTGAGACTGCGCGCCTCGACCTCGGCCAACAGCCGCTGCGGCGCGAGCGCGCCCGGCGGCTGACGCACGAACAGGAGCCTCGCGTTCGGGTCCGGCAGCCGGGCAAAGGCCTCAAGCATGGGCGCCGGGTCGTACCAGTCGTAGAGGCCGCCGAACAGAACCCGTCGCTCTCCCTCAGGTCGCGGCGGCAACACAGGCCGATACGCGGGCATGGGATCGGGCACCCCGAAGGGCGCCTCGGCGATCAGGCCGGCCAACTCGGGATCGTCGCGGTAGCGATGCGGGTTGACTCGCCCCAGCGCGGTGAGAAAACCGAGGTAGTAAGAGCGCTGCTCGGCGGACGAGCACAAGAAGAAATCGCCCCCGGATAGCTGCCGCACCCATGTCCGGTGGTCGTTGCGGTAGGGGTCGAGGCCAAGGGTGTCGAAGTGAGTCAGGTTCTCGACCAGAAAGGGGTCGTACAGGTCGATCACGGTCGGCAGATCGGGCAGTTGGTCCAGCAGATCGTTCGCCAACTGTCCCTGGGCCACGGCCGCCGAGCAGCCGGCGAAGAGCTCCGAGAGCGGTGCGGAATCGAACCTGTGTACCTCCACCGCGGCGTTCGGGAAGGCGGGTGGCCGGTCCGAGCGCCAGGGTGAGACGAGGACCACCTGGAACCCGAAGGACGGCAACCGGCCCGCCATCTCCAGGTAGCGAATGCCGATTCCCGCGGCGCGCTCTCCGAGCGCCTCGCTGCACAGCAACCCGACGCGGCTCATCCGCCGTCTCCGAGACATCTCATTCGTCGTCGCCTCCGGCGGCCGGCCGGCCCGTCCCTCGCAAGGACTGCACGAAGTCGTGGAAGCGCCAGGCGCGGGTCGACTTCATCGTTTCGATCAAGCGCTCGAGTTCCTTCTCGCGCGCGTAGAGCCGGTGAGCCTCTTCCTCGCCCGCGCGCAGGTAGTACCGGACGCTCTCGAGGTCCTCCGCCATGTGCTCGAGGTCCTCCGCCATGTGCTCGAGGTCCCGCTCCCGGTCGCGAATCTGCGCACGGGCGGCCTCGCCCGCGAGAACCGCATCCCGCCGCATCCGGGCGACGGCGCCGGCCAGAACCGTCGCGTCGAGCTCATCCGCGTGCTTGGCGAGCACTCTTGCCTTGAGCTCCTGGAAGTCGTGGCGCTCCGAGGCAGCCCCACCCAGGGCATGGCCGCCCGGCGCACCGCCGCCACCGCCGCCCAGAAAGTGGCGGTACTCGCAGGTCGTCCGCGCGAGATGAACGAAGTGCGACGTTTCGGACAGCCGGATCAGGAGATCCCAGTCCTCGAACACCGGCAGAGACTCATCGAACGGTCCCGCCCGCTCGAGCGCCTCCCGCGTCATGAGCACGGTATGCAATGGAATGTAGTTGTCGAGCAGCAGGATGCCCCGGTCGAAGTCCCGGCTGTAGGGAAGCCGGCGGTCGCACTCCTCCCAACCGCCCGTGCCCGGCCGGTAGCTGACCACCGCCGCGTCGCTGTAAGCCACCTCGACATCGCCGGAAAGCTGCGCCGTGAGTGTTTCGAGGTGTTCGGGCGCCAGCAGGTCGTCGTCGTCGAGGAAGCCGATGCAGTCGCCTGAAGCCGCTTCCACACCTGCCTGGGCGGCGCCGGCCCGGCCGCGGTTGCGATCCAGGTCGACGCGGCGCACGTCGAACGGAAAGCCCTCCGCCACCTCGGGGCGCCGGCCGCCGTCATTCACCAGAACTACCTCGACGTTGCGATAGGTGCTGTGCGCCAGACTGTCCAGTGCTTCCGCCAGCCGCCGCGGCCGGTTGTAGGTCCGGACCACGATCGACACCCGACGGGGCGAGGGGACCTCGACCAGCGAAGGCGCACCGCCAAGGTACGCGACCAGTTGCGCCGGACTTCGGGTGGTGAAGTCGCTGGCGGTCAACTGGCAGTAGGCCTCCGCGTAGCGGCCCGGATCCGACAGACTGAGCGCCCGGTAGCGGCGCAGACCTCGACAGGCGCCCATGTAGTCGTGGCGTTCCAACTGGCTTCGATAGTGGGACATCGCGGCGGCGACTCCGTCCATCTCGGCGGTCACGTCCACGAGCAGGTCGGGATAGAAGGGGTGGTTCACCTCGTAGCAGAGAACTCGCAGCGCCAGATCGCCGGGCGACGAGTCGTCGCCCTGGCTGGCCAGCGCTTCTCCCGCTTCCGTTCGCCCTCGCCGGCGGTTGATCAGAGCCTCGTGCAGGGCGCGAAACGTCGCCTGATGATCTGAGGTCACTTCGAGAGGTGAGGGCGCCAGCAGCAGGTCCGGCCGGTGTTCCTGGAGCAACGCCTCGACGTGGCCGGTCAGTTGGTCCAGGGAGGAAGTCAGGGCGCCGTCTCTCAAACCGTGGCGCGAACCCAGATGGTCCACCCTGTCGATGCCGAGCACCCTGGCGGCGGCATCCGCTTCCGCACTTCGCCGCCTGGCGTACTGATCTCTCGCGAGACCCTCCGGTGGTCCTTCCACGCCGCCCGAACCGTCGCTCATGAAGGCGCACACGACCCTTGCGCCGTTCGCGGCCAGTTGCAGAACAAGGCCGCCGCAGCCGAGCACCTCGTCGTCGTAGTGGGGCGCCAGCACGAGTACGCGGCGAGCCGCCAGCGACTCCGGCGCGGTCGGCGGCAGCAGCCGCTTGCGGTCCGTCACGGCGCCAACCCGGTACTGGGTTCCGGCGGGAGCAGGGCCAGCCGGGTGGGGCTATTGCGGTTCTCGTTCACGGCGCTCCCTGGATCACCGAACATGCTACCGGAGCCCATTGCCCTCCTTCGGTACCGCCCCGAAACGCCTCGCAGACTCGGAGTTTCGGCCCATCCCGTCCTCACCAGGAGTCCGCGCGCCAGAACTCACGATGTTGCGTCTCTGCCGCACAGCCTCCTAGACTCGCACTCCAATGCTTCAGCGCGAAAGATCCCTGGTCGCCGGCGCGCTGCGAAGCGCCCTTTCCAGCGCCTTCGGGCTCGACCACGACCCGACGGTCGAAGTACCGCCTCAGCGGCGGCTGGGCGACCTCGCGAGCCCCTGCGCTCTTCACCTCGCGCGCGAACTCCGCCAGGCGCCGCGCGCGATCGCCGAGCGTCTGGTCGAGGCCATGGACGTGCCGCCGGGATTCGACCGGGTCACCGTCGAAGGCCCGGGCTACGTCAACTTCCACCTCGACCGAACCCGATTCGCGGCCGCGATGCTCGACGCGGCGCCGGTGGCGCACTCGCGCGACGACGACCAGCCTGGGAAGGTCATCGTCGAACACACGAACATCAATCCGAACAAGGCGGCACACATAGGCCACCTGCGCAACGCCGTCCTCGGCGATGTCCTGGCGCGCGCGCTCCGCGGTCTCGGACGCACGACCGAAGTTCAGAACTACATCGACGACACCGGCGTCCAGGTCGCCGACGTGGTGGTCGGCTTCCTCGATCTCCGGGGCTGTTCGGTGGCCGACATCGAAGCCCTGCCCGAGCCGTTCGACTACACCTGCTGGGATGTCTACAGCGAGATCGGCCGCTGGTACGAGACGGATCCCGAACGGCTCGAGCTCAGGCGTCGCACTCTCCACGCCCTGGAAGCGGGCCACGGCCGAAGGGCGGAGGCCGGCCGCCTGGTCGCGCGACGAATCGTCAGCCGCCACCTGGCCACGATGCGGCGCATCGACATCGACTACGACCTGTTGACCCGCGAGAGCGAGATTCTGCGCCTGGACTTCTTCGTCGCCGCCTTCGAGCAACTCAAGGCGAGCGGCGCGGTGCGGTTCGAGGAGACCGGAAAGAACGCGGGATGCTGGGTCATGCCGCTTTCCGAAAGCGAGGAATTCCAGGGTCTGGAGGATCCGGACAAGGTGATCGTGCGGTCCGACGGCACGGTGACCTATGTGGGCAAGGACATCGCGTACCAGCTCTGGAAGTTCGGCCTGCTCGGACGTGACTTCGAGTACGACCGCGCAGGCGGCGGGTGCTTGTGGGAAACCGCAGCGGCCGGTACCGAGAGCGGCTCGGAGCGGGAACAGGCGCCGGCGTTCGGCGCGGGAACCCGAGTGATCAACGTGATCGACGCCCGCCAGGCCTACCTGCAGCGGATCGTTCGGGCCGGTCTCGAAGCCCTCGGCCACACGCGCCAGGCCGGCGAGAGCATCCACTTCGCCTATGAGATGGTCGCCCTGTCCGCCCGGACTGCGGAACAACTCGGCTTCAGCGGCGACGCGAAGTTGGAGATGTCCGGTCGCAAGGGCATCGGCGTCAAGGCAGACGACCTGCTCGACCAGCTCGAGGCCAAGAGCCGGGCTGAAATCGCAGCCCGCCGCGGCGACTCCGACACCGGTGGCGCGAACGACGGGGACGGCGAGCTACTGGCGCGCCAGATCGCGACCGCGGCGCTGCGCTTCTTCATGGCGCGAGCAACGACGACCCGGGTGATCGCTTTTGACATCGACGAAGCCACCGCCTTCGAGGGCGAGACCGGCCCCTATCTCCAGTACTCCATCGTGCGCGCCAGAAACATCCGTCGCCGCTTGGTGGAAGAGGGCCTGCCGCAGGAAGTGAGCGGGCGCCGGGCTGCCGAACTCCCCGCCGAGGCATGGCCCGACGATCTCTGGGACCTGGTTCTGCTCGCCGCGCAATGCCAGGACACCGTCGAGCGCGCCGTGGCCACGCTGGAACTGTCGCTGATCGCCAGGCACGGGCTGGACCTGGCGCAGAAGTTCCACGCCATCTACCACCGCCATCCCATCCTGCACGAGCAGAACGAGGATCTGCGCGACGCGCGTCTCGCCGCCACGCAGATCTTCGTGCGTTCTCTCGAAGCGCTGGCCGCGATTCTCGGCGTGCCCCTGCCCGAACGGATGTGATTCAGTCCATCTGCTTGCGCAGCACAGTCGGGATGTCGTAGTCGTCGACATTTCTCCAATTGGGTCCGAAGCCGCCCGGATCCATCTTGTGGCGCTCGGCGAGCAGGCGATCGCGGAAGCCCGCCTCGTCAGCGCCCTTGCCCCCGGCCGCGTCCCCCTCGAGAGCCGCGTCCGCCGCCTGCCCGGCGGCAGCCAGACCCTCGGGTGAATCGGCGTCTTTCGTCCCGGCGCCCTCAGGCTTCGACACCGGGCCGCCGGTGTGAGGCTGCCGATCCTCAGCGAAGCCGGTCGCGATCACGGTGACCTTCATCTCCTCGTCCATCGTCTCGTCGACCACCAGACCGGAGATGATGTTCGCGTTCGGATCCACCGCCTCGGTGACCATGCGGGCCGCTTCGGCTACCTCGTGGAGCGTCAGCGTACTGCCGCCCGTGATGTTGATCAGGCAGCCCATGGCCCCCTCGATCGAGGCGTCCTCGAGCAGAGGCGAGGACACGGCGCGCTGCGCCGCCTCAAGCGCACGGTTGTCGCCCGACGCCGTGCCAGTACCCATCACGGCGATCCCCTGACCGCACATGATGGCCCGCACGTCCGCGAAGTCGGCGTTCACTTCGCCGGGCATCGTGATCAGGTCGCTGATGCCCTGAACCGACTGGCGAAGGACATCGTCAGCGGTGAGGAAGGCGTCAGAGAGCGACGTGCCCCGATCGACGAAGCTCAGCAGCCGCTCGTTCGGGATCGCGATGACCGTGTCGACCGCCTTGTGCAGCTCTTCCAGTCCGCGCTCCGCGATCAGCATCCGCCGGCGGCCCTCGAAGGCGAACGGCTTCGTGACCACCGCCACGGTCAGAGCTCCGACCTCGGCTGCCAGGGAACCGATGATGGGCACCGCGCCAGAGCCGGTTCCGCCGCCGAGTCCCGCCGCCAGGAAGACCATGTCGGCGCCGCTCAGCACATCGAGGATCTTGTCCGTGTCCTCCAGCGCCGAGTTGCGTCCGATGTCCGGGTCGGCCCCGGCGCCCAGGCCGCGCGTGATCTTGCGGCCGAGCTGCAACTTCGTCTCCGCCTCGCAGCGCCTCAGCGCCTGCAGGTCGGTGTTGGCCGCGATGAACTCGATGCCGCTCAGACTGCTGGCGATCATCCGGTTGACGGCATTGCCGCCGCCGCCGCCGACACCGACGACCTTGATCTTGGCCGGACCGAAGCTCTCATCGGAGGAAGCCGCATCGTCGATCGTCGGCTCCATCATTGCCGGCTGCTGCTCTTCCATCAGAATCATGGCACTCTCCCTTTCGAACCCTCCGGTTCAGTAACTCAAGATCAAAGAAAATCGCTGAACATCTGTCGCAGGCTGCCCATCACGCCGCGTACTCCGCGAACCGAGCCCTGGCGCACGATCGGTAAACGGGCCTGCTCGGCGGCAATGGCGTAACGCACAAGGCCGGCGGCGGTAGCCCATGTCGGGTCCGTAAGACCCTCGATCTCGCTGGTGAGACCGAGCGGCACGCCGTAGCGCACGTCGCACGAGAAGAACTGCTGGGCCAGTTCGGGAAGACCTGCCAGCTTCGAACCGCCGCCGGTGAGGACGATTCCGCCCCGAAGCTGATCGGCGCAGCCCGCCTTCTCCATCTCGACCTGAACGAGATGGAACATCTCCTCGGCGCGCGCCTGCAGGATCTCGGCAAGCCTTGCCCGCGCAATCGTCCGGCTGGCGCCTCCCCCTACGGTCGGCACGGTCACTCCCTCGTCGCCGTCAACCAGACCGGGGAGGCAGCAGCCGTCGCGGAGCTTCAGCGTTTCGGCGCCGGCGAACGACGTTCGCAGCACGGAAGCCAGGTCGGCCGTGAAGTGGCTGGCGCCGAACGGAAGGACGCCGCTGTGCTGGACCTCCGATTGGTGGAAGAACGCGAACCCGCAGGTGCCGGATCCGATCTCCAGCATCAGAACGCCGAGTTCGCGCTCATCGGGAAGCAGGACTCCTTCCGCCGTCGCCAGCGGCTCGAAGATGACTTCCGCCGCCTCCACGCCCGCCTGGTTCAGACACCGGACCAGCGTCCTCGTTCGCGACGCGTGGCCCATGACCAGGTGAACCTTGGCTTCGAGACGGCGCCCCAGCATGCCCTGGGGGTCCGCGATGCCACCGTGATCGTCGACCGCGAACTCCTGCGGAATCGCGTGCAGGATCTCGCGGTCGGGAGGAAGCGGCACGTCGCGGGCGGCATTCAGAACCAGATCGATGTCGGCGCGCGAAATGCCCCGATCACCGCTGTCGATGTAGGCCGTGCCGTGGCTGTTCGCGGAACGCAAATCGCTGCCGCCGACACCGACAAAGGCGCGGGAAATCTCGGTTCCCGCCATGGTCTCGGCTTCCTCGGTCGCCCGCCGCAGCGAACTCACGGTCGCGTCGACGTTCACGATGTGGCCCTTCAACGTGCCGCGGTTGGGCGCCCTGCCTACGCCTACGACCTTGAAGCCGAGCTCTCCGTCGATCTCGGTGTGCTCGACGATCAGCACGCCGACCTTCGACGAGCCGACATCGATGGCTACGAGTCGTGTTTCCGTTTTCGGCATCGCTAAAGTCCTCCCCTGCTACGAGGGATCTCCGGCACCCAACCCGTCGGCGGGACCGCGGCCTGTACCCGGCGCCTCCGTCGACAGGACGATTCGCTCTCTGAACCGCAGATCGACGACCTCGGGATCGCTGTGATCCCTGATCGCCGCCTGCAGCAACTCGAACACCGAGCCCTTCGCGGTCAGATCGCGCCCGCGCACCAGGACAGTCGCCGGCCGCCCGCTGCGCGCGAGCAGATAGTCGTCGTCGCTCAAGACTCCGACCGCGAACACCTCCCGGCCCCAGTCGAACGACCTCACCTCGCTTGCGACATCCACGGCCCGCTTCAGCGTCCGCGCGAGCACTTCGCCCGACACGTCCCTCGATGCGAGTCCGCTGACGCCGGGGTTCCGCGCCGGACTCTCCCCGACACGCTCCCCGAGCAGCGCGCTCTGAATCGACACCCGCACCAGGGTGGTCCCGGCGACCCCGGCCGCGCTCCCCTCACAGAGATCGGCAGCGCGCTCGCATGCCACGATCGCCCGGCCGTCCCGATCGATGATCCAGGATCGGTCCCCGGACTCGAACACGGCCCCAGGCACGTGTTCAACGATCTCCACATCGAGTTCATTCGGGAGGCGCTTCGTCAGCTTCGCCTCACGCACCCACTCATGCTCGAGCCTCGCCGCGGCGCTTTCCAGGGAGAGCATCGGGAGGTTGCTTCCCACCAGGCCGGCAAGCCGGTCCCGCACCCACTCCTCGGACACGCGCGCCCCCGTTTCGATCCCGATATCAGGATTCAGATCGAACACCGGCGCCGTCGCCAGCCAGACGCCAACCGCCACGACGGGCGCCACGCCCAGAAGGACCTTTCCCGCCCCCAGCGCCAACCAGACGACGGGCCGCGGGCGGCGGCGGCGCACGGTCCGGCGCCCCACGAGCGGCAGCCCACTCTTGCCGCGGTTCATCTTCCAACCTCCTCATCAGCCACGAGGAGTCGGGCCAACCGGTAGATATCCCCGGCGCCGAGGGTGAGGATCATGTCTCCCTCCCGAACCTCCGAACCGAGACGCTCAGGCGCCGTACGCCAGGGACCGCAACCTCTGACGCTGGGGTGGCCGCTGCCGGCCGCCGCAGCGACCACCAGGCTCCCATCCACCCCAGGGAGCGGCTGCTCACGGGACGCGTAGATGTCGGTAACCAGAGCGTTGTCAGCCAGCAGCAGGGCGCGGCCGAAGGCGTCCGCCAGGTCCCGCGTCCGGCTGAACAGGTGGGGCTGGAACACGGCGTGAAGCCGGCGCGGCCGACCCTCTTCCCCAGCGAGATCCAACACTTCGCGAGCGGCCCGCAGGGTCGCCTCGACCTCGGTCGGGTGGTGCGCGTAGTCATCGACCACGGTCGCTCCCCGCCAACTGCCCACTCGCTCGAAGCGCCGGTGGACGCCGGAGAAACCGGCCAGGACATGGGCGGCCGTCTTGAAGTCGACTCCTGTGGCGCGGGCCGCAGCCACCGCCGCCAACGCGTTCAGGACGTTGTGTCGACCGGGCATCGGCAGCTCAAGCGCGCCCAGCGGACCCGCGGTGGCATCCACCACCTCGAACCGTACGCCGGAGGCGGTGGGCTCGGGATCGCGCGCCTGCAGGTCCGCCCCCGAGTCGAAGCCGTAGGTGACGATCCGCCGGTCCGCGAGGCGAGGCAGCAGGTCCCGCACGTTCGCGTCGTCGACGCAGGCGATGATCTGACCGAAGAAGGGAACCCGGCAAGCAAAACGCTCAAAGGCATCCTTGATGTCGGCCAGGTCGCGGTAGGTGTCGAGGTGATCGACATCGATGTTCGTGATCACGGCGATCACCGGCGCCAGATCGAGGAAGCTGCGGTCGAACTCATCCGCCTCCGCAACCAGGTAGTCGCTCTTGCCGTGGCGTGCTCCGGTGCCGGACACGCGGAGCCGGCCGCCGACGACGACGGTGGGATCGAGGCCCGCGCCGGTCAGTACGCTGCCCACGAGCGACGTCGTCGTCGTCTTGCCGTGCGTACCCGCCACGGCGATGCCGTACTTGAGCCGCATCAACTCAGCGAGCATCTGGGCTCTGCGCACGATCGGGACGCCGCGCCGGCGCGCGGCAACGACCTCTTCGTTGCCGGCGGAGACGGCCGAGGAGACGACGACCAGGTCGGCCTGCCCCACGTTCTCCGCGGAGTGGCCGACGAAGACGGACGCGCCGAGGCCGGCAAGCCGCTGTGTCGTTTCGCTCGACTCCAAATCGGAGCCGCTGATCTTGAGGTCGTAGTTGAGCAGGATTTCAGCGATGCCGCTCATCCCGGCGCCGCCGATGCCAACGAAGTGGATCCGTTCGAGGCCCGCGGTACGCAGGAACAGAGGCATCAGCGCGTCCTCCCGGCCCTGGAGGCGCCACCGATCGCGCATACCCGCTCCGCTATGGCGAGCGCCGCGTTGCTCCGGCTGTGGGCGCGCGCCGCCCGAGCCATGGACGAGAGCCGAGCGCGATCCGCGATCAGCTCTCCGCATCGCTCCGCGGCCGCCGCGCCCTGCAGATCGTCCTGCTCGACCAGGATCGCCGCTCCCGCATCGACCATCGCCTCCGCGTTGCCGCGCTGGTGTCCCGCGGCCAACGGCAACGGAACGTAGACCGCCGGCCGGCCGGCCGCGGCCACTTCCGCCATCGTCACCGCCCCCGCCCGCGAGACGATCAGATCGTGAGCCGCCATCGCGCTTGCGGTGTCCTCGATGAACCCCTCGACCGTTGCCTTGAGCGCCGGCGCCTCGAGACCCCGGTAGCGGTCGCGCGTCTCGTCGACTCCGGAAGGTCCCGACTGATGCGTGACCTCGATGGCTGCCTGCCGGGCGGCCCGAACGAACAGACCCGGCAGTTGCCGGTTGAGAGCATCCGAGCCCTGGCTGCCGCCGAGCACGAGCACCCGCGTGCAATCGCTCCGGAGCCGCGGTTCGCCGACGCGGCGGAAGGCCCGGCGCACCGGAACTCCGACCAGCCGCGCCTCGCACGCCAACTGCTTCGCAGCCGATTCGAAAGCAGTCCCCGCCTCCGTCGCGAACCGCGACAGCAGCCGGTTCGCCGCGCCGCTGTGCGCGTTCGGTTCGAGCAGGTAGAGCCCGGATCCGTTCAGCCGGGCCCCCAGGGCAGCCGGCGCGCAGGCGTAGCCGCCGGTGGCAAACACCACCGCCGCACCAAGGCGGCGCAGCAGCACGGCGGCACGCAGCGTGGACACCGCCAGAACACTCAGGGCGACCGCTCGCTCCGGGACACTGCGGTCCACGAACGCCCGCGCCGGCAACGTTCTGAACTCGAGCCCTGCCGCGCCGACCAAGCGCTCCTCGAGGCTCCGCCTGCGCCCGATCCATACCGTGCGCCAACCGAGGCGCCGCAGTTCCTCGGCCACGGCCAGGCCGGGGAACACGTGCCCGCCTGTTCCGCCACCCGAGAAGGCCACCGTAGGGCGGCGAGTGGGAGCGCTCATCCATGCTCCGAAACGCTCAGCAACAGGCCGCACGCGACCAGGGTCATGACCAGGGAGGATCCGCCGTGCGACAGAAACGGCAGAGGCGTACCGGTGACCGGCACCAGTCCGACAGTGACACTGATGTTGACGAGCGCCTGGAGGAGCAACGCCGACGTCAGTCCCCACGCGAGAAACCGGCCGAACGCGTCCGGGGCGCGGTGCCCGGCGACGTAGCCCCGCCAGGCGAGAACGACGAAGGCAGCCAGTACGGCAGCCGCGCCGATCAACCCGAGTTCCTCGCTGACGATCGAGAAGATGAAGTCGGAACTCGCGAGCGGCAGGAAGTAGAGCTTCTGGGCGCTCTCGCCCAGGCCCTGGCCGATCACGCCGCCGGAGCCGATCGCGATCTTGGACTGCAGCACCTGGAAGCCGCTGCCCGAGGGGTCGGTCTCCGGCGAGAGGAAGTCCATCACCCGCGCCACGCGGTAGGGCTCCGACCAGATGAAGAGACCCAGGAGCGCCGGAAGCACAAGCAACCCGGGCACGATCCAGCGCCAGGACAGACCGGCGAGAAACAGCATGACCGCGGCGATCCCGAGGATGAGCGCGGCGCTGCCGAAGTCCGGGGCCTGCAGCACGAGCAGGGTCACCAGACCAACGCCGACTCCGCAGGGCACGAGGACCCGGGGCTGGCTGACCCCCTCAGGGCAGCGGTGGATCTGGTACGCGAGAAAGAGGATGACCGCGATCTTGGCCAGCTCCGACGGCTGGAAGGTCACCGGTCCAAGGGACAGCCACCGGCTGCTGCCGTTGATCGGCGGCGACGCCAGGACGATGCCGAGCAGCCCAAGCGAGACGCCGAGGCCGGCGTTCACCAACCACGGTCTGGCCCAGCGCCTGTAGTCGATGCTCATCACCACCAGCATCGCCGCGAGACCGACGACCGCCGCCGCCAACTGGGTGACGAACTGCCGCTTGAAGCCGCCCTCGGGCTCGGGCGGGTTGGCCGAATAGACCATGACCAGCCCCCCCACCACCAGCAGGACGACGACGGTGAAGAGCACCTTGTCCATGGCGAGCTTCTTAGCCATCGCCGCCCCCTCCGCGAGCCGACGCCAGAGCTCCGACCTGACGCTCGAACTGGCGGCCGCGGTCGGCGAAGTCCTCGAACTGGTCGAAGCTGGCGCAGGCCGGCGAGAGCAGTACGCTCTGGCCCCGGCTCGACGCGGCGGACGCCGCCTCGACCGCCCGTTCGAGCGAACCGCAGCAGTGACGCGCGGCGCCGTCGAGCAGCACGGAGTCAATCGCTTCGGCGGCCTCGCCGATCAGGTAGACGGCCGCGGCCTTGGTCGCAGCCACCGCTGCCAGCTCCGCGAAATCGGCGCCCTCTCCCTTCGCCCGGCCACCCAGAATCAGGTGAACCGAGCGGTCGCCGAAACCGGCCAGCGCCCGCGTGGACGCCGCGGGGTTGGTTGCCTTCGAATCGTTGTAGTAGCGGACGCCGCCTATTGTCTCGACCAGGCGCATCCGGTGGGGCAAGCCGCCAAAGCCGCGAAGACCTGACGTGAACCCGTGCGGATCGGCGCCGACAGCCGTCGCGAGCAACGCGGCCGCCATCGCGTTCTCCACGTTGTGCAACCCGTCCAGCGCCAGATCCTCGAGGCGGAACAGCTCGCGCCGGACATCGGGCCCGACCTCGATCACCCGGTCGCGGTCGAGGTAACAACCGTCCTCGACCTGCCGGAGACGTGAGAAGAGGCGCCGCCTGACCTGGGTCGACGCTCCCTCGCGGTCGCTCCCGAGCCGGCGCGCCTCGGAATCGTCGCCGTTCACCACGGCGATGTCTCCGGGCGCCTGGTTGCCGAAGATGCGCGCCTTCGCGGCGGCGTACTCGGCCACGTTGCGGTAGCGGTCGAGATGGTCGGGGCTGATGTTCAGAAGCGCCGCCGCCCGAGGACGGAAGCGGTCGACCGCCTCGAGCTGGAAGCTCGAAAGCTCGACGACGAACACGCGCCCGGGCGGCCCGTCGACGCGGGCGGAGAGCGGCGTGCCGATGTTGCCGCATACTTCAACCGGGTAACCCGCCGCTTCGAGCAGGGCGCCGGTGAGCGCGGTCGTGGTGCTCTTGCCGTTGCTGCCGGTGATCGCCACGACGGTCGGCGCCGAAGACGCCTCCAGCAGGCGGTAGGCGAGTTCCACTTCGGCCACAACCGGCGTCTTCGCCGACCGGGCGCTCCGCAGCAGGGGCCGGTTCGGCGGTACGCCGGGACTCAGCACGACGGCGTCGAGGCCTCTCGGCAGCGCCGCCTGTTCGTCCAGCAACGTCTCGACCCGTCCCGTCCGCAGGAGTTCCCGCGCCGCCGACCCCAGACCGGAGGCCGGACGGCCGTCGACGGCCACCACGCGCACGCCGCGATCAACAAGCGCGCGCGCTGCCGCCACGCCGGACAGGCCCAGCCCATAGACCAGCGCCCTCCGCCAGGCGGAGACCGGCCCCGCCGGGTTCGGGGACGTGCGGCTACTCGACTCGACCAATGCCGCTACCTCAACTTCAGGGTCGAAAGCCCGAGAAAGGCGAACAGGACGGCGAGAATCCAGAACCGCACGATGACCTGGTTCTCGCTCCAGCCGCCGAGTTCGAAGTGATGGTGGAGCGGCGCCATGCGCAGGACCCGGCGCCCGGTCGTCTTGTACGACGCCACCTGGACGATCACGGACAGCGCCTCCAGCACGAACAATCCACCGACCAGCACCAGCAGCAGTTCCTGCTTGGAGAGGACCGCGACCGCGCCGATCGTGCCGCCGATCGCGAGCGAGCCGACATCGCCCATGAACACCTGGGCCGGATGGGCGTTGAACCACAGGAAGCCGAGGCTGGCCCCGACCAGGGCGGAGCAGATGATCGCGACCTCGCCTGCCCCCGGGACGTAGGACACCTGCAGGTAGCGCGCGGCGATCGAGTTGCCCGCGATGTACGCGAAGACCGCGTAGGTGGCTGCCGCCACCAGGGTGGCGCCGATCGCCAGACCGTCGAGGCCATCGGTGAGGTTCACCGCATTGGAGGAACCGGCGATCAGGATGGCGACGAAGGGAATGTAGAACGGCCCGAGTTCGATCATCAGGGTCTTGAAGAAGGGGAAGCTCAGGTTCAAGTCGAGATCCGTCAGGTGGACCAGGCCGGCGCCGAGCGCCGCGCCCACCGCGAGCTGCAGGCCAAATTTCGCCTTCATCCCCAGGCCCTTGCTGTGCCGCCGCCGGACCTTGAGCAGGTCGTCGACGAAGCCGACGGCGCCGAGCGCGATCGTCGTGCCGACCGCGAGCCAGACGTAGACGTTCGAAAGGTCGGACCACAGCAGCGTCGGCACGATCACCGCGGTGAGGATGAGCAATCCCCCCATGGTCGGCGTGCCGGCCTTGCTCTTGTGCGTCTCCGGGCCTTCCTCGCGGATCGCCTGTCCGATCGAGAGGCGCCGCGCGGCACGGATGAAGCTGGGACCCAGCGCCAGACTCAGCAGGACACCCGTCACGGCGGCGCAGGCGCAGCGGAAGGTGATGTACTGGACGACGTTGAAGGGCGCCATCCTCTCGCCGAGCGGCAACAGCAGGTCGAGCAGCATCAGTTCGCCCTCTCCTGCCTCAGCGCCGCGACGACGTGCTCGAGCGCCGAGCCGCGCGAACCCTTGACGAGCACCACATCGCCGTCCCCGATCAGGGCCGGCGTGCCGGCGCTCGCGGCGAGCGCGTCCTCGAACCACACGGTCTGCGCGCCGCCTTCGGCCGCGGCCGCCACCAGATCGGTCGTCAACCCGCCGACGCCCACGACCAGGTCGAATCCCAGTTCGGCGGCGGCGCCGCCCAGTTCCCGGTGGTAGCGGCGTTCGGCGCTCCCGAGTTCGAGCATCTCTCCCAGGATCGCCACGTGGCGCCGGCCGTCGAGCAGGCGCGCGGCCTGAAGCGCAAGCTGCGCGGCTTCCGGATTCGAGTTGTACGAGTCGTCCACCAGGGTCGCGCCCGAGGACAGCGCAACCACCTCGCCGCGTCCGGCCGCGGGTGTCGGCCGTCGCGCGGCCGCGGCCACGAGCTCGATCGGAACGCCGAGCCGAAGGGCGCAGGCCGCGGCGGCCAGGAAGTTCTCGACGTTGACCCGACCGTGCAGGGGCAGTTCAACGAGTGCTTCGGCGCCGCGGCGTTCGAGCACGAAACGTGTTCCCGGTTCTCCCGCCAGCGGCTCGAGGTCACGTGCGGTGACCTCGGCGACGGGGGTCCTGCCGGCAGCCGGCGCCACCTCGTACCAGACGACGCGCTCGGTCGCGCCGGCGCGACCGCTCTCCGGACGTTCGGCCAGGTATCGCTCAACGAGACCCACGACCTGGGGGTTGCCGGCGTTCGCGACGACCAACCCGTCATCGGCAAGGCCCTCGAGCAGCTCCGCCTTGGCCCGGGCAATCGCCTCCACGCTCGCGGCAACACCCTCCTGCTCGAAGCCGGCGAGGTGCGCCGGTCGTACGTTCGTGAACACCGCAACGTCCGGCCGGCCGAGCCGGCTGACCGCGGCCAGCTCGCCGGGCACCGACATCCCCATCTCGGCCACCAGCCACTCGCAGTCCTCGTCCACGGCCAGCAGCGTGAGCGGGAAGCCAAGAAGGTTGTTCAGGTTGCCCGGACTCTTGTAAACCCGCCAGCATTCGCCGAGCAGCAGAGCCAGCAGGTCCTTGGTCGTCGTCTTGCCGGCCGAGCCGGTGACCGACGCAACCCGGGCCTTGAGCTTCCGGCGATGGTCCCGGGTCAGATCGTGGAGCGCCGCGGTCACGTCGTCGACCCGGATCTGCGGGCCCCCCGCCTGGGCAACCGGCGCCTCGACCACCGCGGCCGCGGCGCCCGCGGCCAGGGCATCGGCCACGAAGCGGTGGCCGTCGGTCCGCTCGCCGGGCAGCGCGAAGAACAGTTCGCCGCCCTCGACCCGGCGCGAGTCGATCGCCGCGCCCTGGTAACAGACGCCGGGCTCAACCCCTCCGATCAGGCTGCCGTTCATGATCCTGGCCGCATCAGCAAGGGGCCGTCTCACCGTCCAGCTCCCCGTTCAGTGCATGCAACGCCGACTCCGCCTCGTCCCGGTCACAAAAAGGCACCTTGAGGTCGCCAATCGTCTGCGTCGCCTCGTGGCCCTTGCCCGCGATCAGCACCGTCCACCCGGTCTCCGCCGCCGCTACCGACACGGCCCGCCGAATCGCCGCGCGCCGGTCCGCTACGACTTCCCAGGCACAACCCCGAGCTGCCTCGAGGCCGGCGACGATCGCGGCATGAATGAGTCCAGGCTCCTCGCTCGCGGGTTGTCGTCGGTGACGATCGCGAGATCCGCCAGTTCTCCCGCCGCGCGCCCCATCAACTCCCGCTTGCCGCGATCGCGGTCGCCGCCGCAGCCGAATACGACGGCAATGCGCCGGTCGCTCAGTTCGCGCAACGCCGTCAGGGCCGCGCGCAGACCCCCGTCCGTATGGGCGAAGTCGACCAGCACGGGGAACTCCTGAGCCCGATCCACCGGCTCGAGCCGGCCGGAGAGGGGCGCCTGGGCGGCTACCGCGTCACCAATGGTTTCGGCGGAGACGCCGAGGGCCTGGGCCGCGGCCACTGCCGCGGCCAGGTTCTCGAGGTTGAACCGGCCGAGAAGTGGGCTGTTCAGGGCGATGGGGCCCGCGGGCGTCTCGATCTCGGCGCGAATGCCGGCAAGATCGAGTTCGGCGCCGACCACTCGGACCTCGGCGTCCGGCCGTCCGGAGGCGCTGAACCGTAGGACCCTGGGGCCGGTCCCGAGTTCCGACGCCAGACGACGGCCGTACTCGTCGTCGACGTTGAGCACCGCCGTGCCGCCGGGCCGGAGCAAGGAGAACAGGCGGCGCTTGGCTGCAAAGTAGGCCTCGAACGATGGGTGGTAGTCGAGATGGTCTCTGGTCAGGTTCGTGAACACCGCGGCGTCGAACCTCATTCCGTTGATGCGACCCTGGTCGAGGGCATGGGACGAGACCTCGATCGCCGCCGACCGGGCGCCCCGGTCCACGGCCCGGCGCAGCATCCGGAACAGGTCACTGCTCTCCGGCGTCGTGCGGTCCTCCGCCGCCCGGCTCAGGGGCTCGAAGGCCGCCGGCGCGGCGCCCGGCCGATGGACCGTGCGCCCCAGGGTTCCGACCACCGCGGCGGAACGACCCGACCGGGTCAGACAGGCCCCGATCAACTGGGAGGTCGTGCTCTTGCCGTTGGTGCCGGTGACGCCGACGGTGAGCAGCTCCCGTTCCGGGTGGCCGTAGAGCCTCGCAGCCACCCGTCCCATGCGGGCACGGGGATCGTCGACTTCCAGCCACGGCACGGCGGGCGGAGCAGGCGGCGGGCCGAACGCGAGTACCGCCGCGGCGCCCCGCGCCACGGCGTCCGGAGCGAAGACACGACCATCGTGGAGGTCGCCTCGCCAGGCGACGAACAGGTCGCCGCTCACAACCCGGCGGGAGTCGTGCTGTACGCCCGTGACTTCCGTCTCGGCGGCGGCAAGGCCCAGGGGTGACCGCAGCGGCAGGTCGGCGATCGCGTCGCCGAGTCTCATCAGCTCGATCCCGGCGCCGTCCACAGCTCGCCTTCCGTCCCCGTGTCCTCCTGCTTCACCTCCCCTTCGCCGACCGCGTTGGCGATCTTGACGTCCGCCGGCTCGGCCGGCCGCAGCCAGACCGGCTGGCTCCAACCCATCGGCTGGCGCGAAGGCGTCGCACCGAGGTAGAACAACGCTTCGCTGACGATGCGCTGGAAGGCCGGCGCCGCGACTTCGCCGCCACCGGTGGCCACAGTCGGCTCGTCGATCATCACCAGACAGACCAGTCGGGGCGCCCGGGCGGGAGCGATACCCACAAAACCCGCGACGCGACCAGTCTCCGAGTAGCCCCCCGAATCCGACTTCTCCGCCGTCCCCGTCTTGCCCGCTACCCGGTAGCCGGCGATGGCGGCATTGCGGCCGGTGCCACTCACCACCACCTCCTCGAGCAGGCGGATGACCTCGTACGCGGTCGACTTCGAGATCGCGCGCCGGCCACGATCCTTCGGACGCACGTCGACGATCTCTCCCTCCCGCTCCAGGGCACTCACGACGTACGGCTGGTTCCACACCCCGCCGTTGGCGATCGCCGCGTAGGCGTTCGCAAGCTGGAGGGGCGTCACCGCCAGGCCGTGGCCGAACGAGGCATACGCCGTCGTTTCGCGATCCCAGGCCCGTAGCGGCACGATGCCCGAATGCTCCCCGCCGATGTCGATGCCGGTGGCCTCGCCGAACCCGAAGGCCGACACGAGTTCCTGCATCGTCTGCTCGCCGGCAAGAAGCCCGGCCTTGATCGCGCAGACGTTGCTCGACTTGGCAATCGCCGTGCGGAAGGTCAGTTCGGGAAAGGGCTTGTGGTCGTTGATCCGCGCTTTGCCGACCCGAATCCGGCCATTGCCGCAGTCCATGATCTGGTCGGCGTGAACCACCTGCCGCTCGAACGCTCCCGCCACCGTGATGGTCTTGAACGTCGAGCCCGGCTCATAGGAGTCCTGGATCGCCCGGTTCCGGTACTCGTCGGAACCGAAGTCGCCGAATTCGTTCGGGTCGAAGGCCGGATAGGAGGCCATCGCCAGCACCGCCGAATCCTCCGGCGCCAGAATCACCACGTTGCCGGCCCTGGCCTTCGATGACTCGATCGTCTCCCGCAGGGCGCGCTCCGCCAGGTGCTGGATCGTCGCGTCGATGGTCAGGTGGAGGTCCGCTCCCGGCTTCGGTTCGCCCAGCGAACCGGCGACGACGACCAACCGCTGCTGGCCATCCCGGAGCACGTGTCTGCGGACCGACTCACCCGCGACCTCGTCGTCGTACCGGAGTTCGATGCCCGCGAGGCTGCGGTCCGTACCGACGAAGCCAAGCACATGAGCCATCAGCGAGCCCATCGGGTACTCGCGCTTGCTCTCGGCCAGAAAGTAGAGACCCGGGAACGGGGACAGGTCGATGCCGTCGGCCAGGTCGCGGTCGAGCTTCCGCGCCAGCGGCACGTGCCCGGCCTTCTGCAGCAGCGCCTCGATCCGTTCCTCGGCGCGGCCCACCAAGGGGGCAATGTGGGCGGCCAGCGCCGCCGGATCGTCCACCTTGGCGGTTTCGGCATAGAGCGTCCGGGTCTCGACCGACACCGCCATGGTTCTTCCGCGCGAGTCGTAGATCGTCCCGCGCTTGGGGTTCAGGACGACTTCGCTGCGCTGCTGCCGCGCCGCGAGCTCGCGGTATGAGTCGGCGCCGAGAATCTGCAGATCGAAGAGCCGCCAACCGATCGCGCCCATCCAGATGCCGGCGACCGTGGCCAGGATCATCAGTCTGCCGAGGTGACGCCTCCGGGCGCCCCTGGCGCGGGGTCCGAGAGCGTTCACTGCGCGGCCTCCGTCGCGATGCCAGCCTGGACCAGCGACGCGCTCTCCGTACTCAGGAAGATCATCTGATCCAGCGTCGGGGGCGCCATACCGAGCTGTTCCAGCGCCAGCGCCGACAGCCGCTCAGGCCGGGTGAGCCGCGTGGCTTCCAACTCGAGCAGACGTTCTTCCTGGAGCAGATCCTCCAGGCGCCGTTCGAGCTTCTCGATCCGATAGCCGGCCTCCAGGCCCTGTTCGTGTACCCAGGTGTATGCGAACACCGCGGCGGCGAAGGGCAGGACGATCGCCACCAGCCGCCACAGGCCGCGGAGCCGGCCCGGATCCCGCTGGCGCACAAGGAAGGGATTCGCGATCTCCTTGCTGACGCTGTAACCGGTTTTCACAGTTCACGAATCCCGTCTCTGCGCTAGAGCCTCCGGGCCGCGCGCAACCGGGCGGACCGCGACCGCGGGTTGTACTCCACCTCGCTCGGCTGCGGCCGGATCGGCTTCTTGGTCATCACTTCGATCAGCCGCGTTTCGGCACGCGGGCGCCCGGTGATCGGATCGACCTCGCCCAGAGCGCTGGCGCGAAGCCGGTGCTTGACGATCCGATCTTCCAGGCTGTGGTACGAGATGACGACCAGCCGGCCCTCCCGCTCGAGCAGATTCACGGCCCGTTCGAGGGCCGGCCCCAATCCGGACAACTCCTCGTTGACCGCGATCCGAAGTGCCTGGAACGTCCTGGTCGCGGCATCGATCGACCGGCTTCCCGGCGCCACGCGACCCCGCCTCATCCTGGACGCACCGACCGTCTTGTGAACCAGGTCGCGCAGATCGTCGGTGGTCTCGATCGGCCCGCCGCGGCGACGTTCCACAATCGCCTGAGCGATCCTGCGGGCTTGACGCTCCTCGCCGTAGTCGCGGAGCACGGTCTCCAACACGCTCTGGGATTCCAGGTTCACGAGGTCCCTCGCAGTCGTCGTTGCCGATCGAGTCGATTGATCCATGCGCATGTCGAGCGGGCCCGGGCGGCGGAAACTGAAGCCCCGCTCCGGCTGGTCCAGTTGCAGTGACGAAACGCCGAGATCGACGAGGATTCCCGCCGGCTTGCCGCTGCCCGCCCCGGCGACGACTTCGTCGATCGAATGGAAGTTGCCGTGCACCAGGAGGGCCCGCGAACCGAACTCACGCAGCCCGCGCCTGGCGTGGTCCAGGGCTTCCTCGTCACGGTCGATGCCGAGCACCCGCGTGCCGGGAAAGCGCGCAAGAAGTTCCGCGGCATGGCCACCCAGGCCGACCGTGCAGTCGACGAACCAACCGCCACGTTCCGGAGCGAGGAACCGCAGAACCTCGGTGACCAGAACCGGCTGGTGCCGGCGCCTCTGACCATCGCCGTCCACATCACTCGACATCCCTGTTGCGAGACCTGTCCAGCGCCTCGAGATCGTCGGTCAGTTCGTCCAACTCGTCGTCCGTGAACGGATCCGAGTCCAGGTCGCTCTCCATCCGCTCGAGGTTCCAGACCTCGAGCCGATCCGGGCGGCCGAAAACGACGACATCGCCATCGATCTCCGCCCGTGCCCGCAACTTCGCCGGAACGATCAGCCGCCCCTGCGAATCGAGCCGGCTCTGCTGACCGAAATAGCTGACCTGCTTCTCCCACTTGCGGCGCAGCCTGTGGGTGGCGGGCAGACTGGCCATCCGCTGCTCCTCCTGCTCCCAGAGCCGCAGGGGGTAGATCCAGGCGCACTCGCCCTTCAGCGAAGTAGCGAAGATGTCGGGACCGAAGCGCTCCTGCAGCGGCCGCAGGAACACGCTCGGGACCTTCAGGCGCCCCTTCGCGTCGATCTTTGCTATTGCATGCCCTCGAAACATCGCCAAACGCCTGGAAGGTCAGGTGGGCGCATTACCCACAAACTGACGCTCAGACGCGCGACATTACCACTCTCGGCCCTTTTTTGTCTACTTCAGGCCACTTTGCTCCACCTGAGGACCAACGAGGCTCGCGAACCACACGACGACTTGTTGCGAACAGCCGGAGGGACGCGACCGGCCGATCGTCAGGGTTGCCCGTCCGGCTCCTCAGTCGTTTCGCCGGAAGACTCGTCGACATCCGGCGCCTGGGCGCCGGGACCGAACGGAGCGAGTAGCCCCAGCGCGTCGCTGTCGCGCGAAGGGGACGCGACCGGCCGATATCCCTCGGCCCCCTCCGGCAGCCGCTCGACAATGTAGGCGGCGTCCGCGAGTTCGGTCATGTAGAGGTCGTACTCCTCGGAGAACAGTCGGTTCCGCTCTCCCTGCTGGATCGCGTCGCGGACCTCCTCGAACGGCTGAACCGCCGCCGGCATTCGCTCCAGCATCTTCAGAACATGCAGACCGCCGCGGGCGGCGATCGCTTCGCCGACACCGTCGACCTCGAGATCCCAGGCGACGGCATCGAGAGCGGGCGCCAGGTCGCCGGTCGAGACCCATCCGACATCGACGGCCGTCACGCCTTCGCCAAGCCCTTCCGCCACCTCCGCGGCCGTACCGCCGGCCATCAACCGCGTACGCGCCAGCGCCGCCAGCGGCGCCCGGCGGTCGGCCGGAACCACGGCCTCCAGAACCACGACTTCCTCGAAGCGGGCCCGCTCCGGGATGCGGAAACGCTCTTCGTTTTCGCGGTAGAACCGTCGCAGATCTTCATCTTCCACCACCACCCGGGGCGCCACCTCCCGGCCCCGGACGACGTTGGACCGCAACTGGGTGTGCGTCCTCTCCCGAAAGTCCTCCTCGCGCATACCCTGCTGCGCCAGGACCTGGCGAAACTGCTCGTCGGATTCGATCCCAAACCGCTCCCTGGTCGCTGTGATCTGTTCCTCGACATCGCTGTCGTCGATCACGATCGCAAGCTGGTCCGCCCGCGACATGAGCAGCAGTTCCTCGAACAGCCTCTTCATCACGAAGCGGCCGGCGTCGGCGATCCGCTCCTGCCGCTCCGGCTCGGTCAGTCCGGGAGCGGTCCGGATCGGGCCGACCTCCTCGCTGACCGCCCTCTGGTAGTCGTAGAGGGTCGCCACGCGGTCGTTGACCCGCAGCACGACGCGGTTCTCCGCGCCGGGCGATGACTGACCGGCCACGGGGAAGGCTGCCATCGCCAGCAACATCGCCAGGGCGCCAGCGAGTGAGCCGGCGATACGGCGCCCGGCAAACCAGGAAGTGCCCGGCGCGGGGCCAGGGCTGCGTTGAATCATGTTTTCCTACCTCATTCTGCGGCGGCCGGATCCGCGAGCGCGCCGTGGTATTCAAAGGGCAACCGCTCCACCGCGACGCGCAGATTGTACTCCTGCCGCGCTTCCAAGGCGGCGGTTCGGACGAGTTCTTCGGCTTGCGCCTCCTCCAGCAGAGCCCTTACCCTTGGCGCCGCCTTCGCGAGCGTCAGGGTTTCTTCCGGCAAGAGGCGCTCGACTTCGAAGAGGCGAAAGCCGTACTCGGCCTCGAGCAGTTCGCTCCACTCTCCTTCGCCGAGCTCGAAGACGATGTCGGCGAGCGCCGGAGGAAGATCCTCGCGCGACAGTTCGCCCTGAAAACCGCCGGAAGACGCGCCGGGGCCCAGGGAACGAAGACGCGCCACCTCGCCGAAGTCCACGCCCACTTCCAGCTCTGCCAGCGCCAGCTCGGCGGCGGCTCGATCCTGGACCAGGATCTGACGCAGGCGCACCCGTGGCGGCTGCGCGAAGTCACTCCGGTGCTCAGCGTAGTAGCGCTCGATTTCCGACCACGACACCACCGGCGGTGACCCCTCGAGCAACCGCACCGCGGCCTCATGGACCGTAGCTTCACCGACCACGAGCCCACGATCCCGGGCCAACTGAAGGAGCAACTGATCGTCGACGAAGCGCTCGAAGAGCCGGGAAAGCACCGCGCTGCCGAAGCGCGAAGCGTCGCCCCCAAGCGACTCCTCAACGTAGTCGTGAAAGTCCTCGTAGCGAAAGTCCTCGTTGCCGATTCGCGCCACCACTCCCTCCGGCAGCTTGCCGCCGCCACAGCTCAGGGATACCCCGACCAGCAGACAGGCGCAGGCTCGTCGCACCGCCCGCGATTCCAATCGGCTGGTCAATGGACCGTCTCCGAACCGGCGAGCCGCGACAGCGGTTCACCCGACAACAACTGCAGGAGCTGGAGCGCTATCTCGAGCGACTCGCGGGCCGGTATCTCGGCAAGCGTCAGGACCCCGTCCGGAGTGAAGGCGGCGCCCTCGCGCTCGGAAACGAAACGGATCAAGCGGTCCACGTCGACCTTCGAGTCGCGGCGGAGTTTGACCGTCAGGCGATCGCTACGGTGGGCGATCGACTGGACGCCCAGGGACTCGGCGACCCGCTTCAGTTCCGCGCCGCGAACAAGAGCATGCACCGCCTCCGGCGGCGGCCCGAAACGGTCGCGCAGCTCGGCAAGCAGCGTCTCCGGATCCTCGTCGGCGTCCGCCAGACGCCGGTAGATCTCGAGACGCAAGGAGATCTCGCCGATGTAGTCCTCCGGAATCGACATGGTCGCGGGCAGGCTGATCGACGCCGACGGCCTGTCCGCCGGCGTCTCGCCGCGGAGTTCGGCGATCGTCTTCTCCAGCATCTTCATGTAGGTCTCGATCCCAACCTCCGCGATGTGGCCGCTCTGTTCCGCCCCAAGCAGGTTGCCGGCGCCCCGAATCTCCAGGTCACGGGCCGCGATCCGGAAACCCGCCCCCAGTTCGGTGAACTCCCGGATGGCGACGAGTCGTTTGCGGGCCTCCTCCGAAAGCACCTTGTCCGGGGGCGCCAGAAGGTAGCAGTAGCCCAATTGATCGCTGCGGCCGACCCGGCCCCGCAACTGGTAGAGCTGGGCCAGACCGAAGCGATCCGCGCGATGAACGAGCATCGTGTTCACGTTGGGAATGTCGATCCCGTTCTCGATGATCGTCGTCGCCAGCAGCAGGTCGTACTCGCCGGCGGTGAACGCCTGCATCCGGCGGCTCAGCTCCGCTTCCTCCATCTGACCGTGACCGAGCGTGACCCGCAGCCCCGGCACGAGTTCACGCAGATAGCGGAGCATGCCCTCGATGTCCTCCACCCGGTTGTAGACGTAGAACACCTGGCCGCCGCGCTCGACTTCGAATTCGATCGCCTCGCGGACGAGGTCGCCCGAGAACGGCAACACCCGGGTCTCGACCGCCATCCGGTCCCGCGGCGGCGACTCGATCAGGGACAGATCCCTCACCCCCGCCAGCGACAACTGGAGGGTGCGCGGCACCGGCGTCGCCGACATCGCCAGCACGTGGACGTTGCGCTTCAACTCACGCAGCCGTTCCTTCTGGGCGACTCCGAAACGCTGCTCCTCGTCGATGACCACCAGGCCCAGGCAAGGCATGTCGATGTCGCGGCTCAGAAGTCGGTGGGTCCCGATGAGAATGTCGATCTTGCCCGCCGCCAGACGTTCGCGAATCGCCCTGACCTGGGCCGCCGACCGGAACCGGGAGACCATCTCGATCTCGAAATCGAAGCCCTGGAAGCGCCGTCGGAACGTCCGCAGATGCTGATCGGCGAGGATCGTCGTCGGCGCCAGGACAGCGACCTGCAGGCCGCTGTCCACCGCCTTGAACGCCGCCCGCATCGCCACCTCGGTCTTGCCGAAGCCGACATCGCCGCACAGCAGCCGGTCCATCGGCTGTTCGCGGCCGAGGTCCTGCTTGATTTCGCGCACCGCCTCCAGTTGATCCGGCGTCTCCTCGTAGCTGAACGTGCCCTCGAACTGGAGTTGACGGTCGCTGTCGTCGTTCATCGGCACCGCCCGCGCCAGCCGGCGCTCCGCGTAGAGCTTCAACAGATCGGTGGCGATCGCCTTCAGGCTGCTACTGATCCGGCTCTTCTTCTTCGCCCAACTGCTGCCGCCCAGTTGGTCGAGACGGGGCGCGAGCCCATCGATGCCGCTGTAGCGCTCGATCTCGTTCAGGCGAGTCAGAGGCAGGAGCAGCGTGCGGCCCGATGAGTAGAGGAGTTCCATGACCTCCACCGCTCGCGACTGCCTGCGGGGTCCGTAGCCCTCCACGTCAGGCCCGTCGCCGGGCGGACCTTCAAGCGTCCTGAGCCCCAGGAACTGCCCGATGCCGTGTTCCTCGTGGACCACGAACTCGCCGACCCGCAGATCCCCGAGGCCGGACACGAACGGCCCCATCCGGCGCCGGCGGGGCGCCGCAGCCCGGCGCCGGAAGAGTTGCCCCTCGCCGAACAGCACGAGCCCGGCTGCCGGAAGCCGGAAACCCCGCCCCAGTTGGCCGTCGACCAGCCGCACGGCGCCTCCATCCCAGTCGATCTCGCGGCTGCCGAGTGTCTGGCGGAGCGCCTCGTGCCGCGCGGACCGCCCCACCAGCCACAGATCGTCGCCGCGCGCCGCGGCGGTCTCCACCTCGCGCGGAAAGCGGGGGAGCTGATCGATCAGGACGTCCGTTTCGACCGCGCCGAAGTCGACCCGGGTTCGCCGTCCCGCCCGCTCATCCAGCACGCCCCCGATCCGGACAGCCGCGCACTCCACGAGATCGAGCACCTGAGCACTGGGCACGGTCAACCGTTCCGGTTCGGCAGCGATGTCGCCGTCGTCGGATCGTCTGGCGTACTCGTCCCACAGCATCTCGGTGTGCTGCTCGATCTCCCGTCGCACCCGGTCCAGCTCGACCACGACCACGGTGGCGTTCTCCATCACCTCACCGAGACTCGTGCTCGGCTGCAGCAGAGGGAGGTACTTCTCCCAGCCGGGAAAGGGCGCCCCCTCCACCATTTCCTGCAACTGGGTGCGGGCCGATTCAGCCAGATCGTCGCCTCGTTCTTCCAGCAGGACCAGGGCCAGCTCGGCGGCCTGCTCCGGCGCGGCCGCAAACGGCGTCAAGGGCCGGATGCGCAACGACTCGACCGGCTCCTCGGAACGCTGCGTCGACGGATCGAAACGGTGGATGCTCTCGATCGTGTCGCCGAACATGTCGAGTCGCGCCGGCCGCGGTTCGCCGGGGGCGAAGAGGTCGAAGACTCCACCCCGCTGCGCCACCGCGCCCACCGCGGCCACCAGATCGCTGCGCCGGTAGCCGCGGGCGACCAGGTGGGTCAGGAGCTCCTCGGGAACAACGTCCTCCCCCGCCCGAACGCCTATGACCGACCGCAGGAACGCCTGCGGTTCGGCCAGGCGATGAAACAGGGTCCGCGGCGTGCAGACCACGGTGACCCGTGGAGCGCCAAGCAAGACGTCGTAGGCGACGCTTTCCTGGGCGCGCAACTGCAACGAGGCCTCGGCCTGCTGGTAGGGCGTCAGCGCCGGAGACGGAAAGGGAACGACCCTCGCTCCGTCCCGGCGCCCGAGCAGCCGAGCCCCTTCGGTCCATGCCAGCACCTCGCTTTCGCTCGGCACGACCACGAGCTGGGCCCCGGCCCGATCCTCGGCCAGCAGCTCGAACACCACCGAGGCCGCGCGCACCGGCAACCCGACGACCGCCGCACGGTCAGCCGCGGCGAGTTCGCTGTAGTCCCGGCCGCGCCGAATGCGGCGGCGGAGTTCACGCCACGCGGACACCGGGTCAACGGCCGGATCAGTCGTCCGTCCGCGGCAGGACCACGACCGTGTCACCCGGTCTCACAAAGCCCAGCTCCTCGCGCGCCAGACGCTCCAACACCACCGGATCGTCCTGCATCAGCACGACCTCGCGCCCCAGGCTCTTGACCCGCAACCTCGCCTCCTCCAGCTCGATCTCGAGCTCCGCCTCCCGCTCCGCGAGCTCGGCAAGGCCCGAGTAGTTCTCGGCGCCGGCATTGGCGAGAAACAGAAGCACCAGGATGAGGCCAACACCGATCAGCGTCGGAAGCGAGCGCTGAGTCCATTCGCGCCAACGATCGATGCGCTCCCAAAGCCGCCCGCGCCGGTCTGGAGGCGTCGCTGACACGGACGAAGCCTATACGAGGGTCGGATTCGAGGCCGCTAAACTGGGTGCCGGAGAAGCAAGATCCGGCCCGGCTACAGGTTGACACTGCACCCCTCCTGTGCCACTATCCCCCGTCCTGACGCGGGGTGGAGCAGTCTGGTAGCTCATTGGGCTCATAACCCAAAGGTCGCAGGTTCAAATCCTGCCCCCGCTACCAAGTCTTCAAGGGCGCGGCCACAGGGCCGCGCCCTTTCTGCTTGTAGCGGGGGCTTCCACCGACTACCCTCGGCGGCACCTAACTCATTGGACTGCCATAGCCCAAGGCTCGCAGGTTCAAATCCTGCCCCCGCTACCAAGTCTTCAAGGGCGCGGCCACAGGGCCGCGCCCTTTCTGCTTGTAGCGGGGGCTTCCACCGACTACCCTCGGCGGCACCTAACTCATTGGACTGCCATAGCCCAAGTCGCCACCTCGTTGAACGATGCGACGGACGGCTTGATCACATGCTCCGCGAGCGTCTCTCCCGCGTAGGTCTGCAGGCGCCACACGGCCCTTGTCCTCGACTGGCAGTTGATGGCGGGGGCCGCCACAGCCGCCGCGCCCACGGCAGCGCCCGCCTGCTTCAGGAAATTCCTTCGGTTCTTCATGCTTGTCGAGCTACTGCGCAAACTCCGTTCTAGAAGCTGTACCTGAGTGACAGCACCGCCTTCGTGTCACTGACGTCGAAGAGCATCGCGCCACCGAGAGTTGCTCTCGCTTCCGCGTGGTTGACCCCCAGGTTGACGGACAACCCCCGCGCGACATCGTATTGAGCACCAAGCGCGGCAGAGAGCTCGTCCTCGCCTTCGATACGACCGAAGTGCCCTTCGACAGACAGGCTCACAACGCCGACCTTCTTGCGCACACCCGATGAAACGTACCATCGGTCGGCGTCGGCGCCGTTCGACGAGAAGCCCTCATAGCCCACACCGACGTCCACCGACCTGCTGCCGTAGATGAACTCGGCGACGACAGCGGCGCCCCTGGTGTCGAACCGGCCGGACCTGTCGGCGGGGATGAAGACGCCTTCAGCAGCTCGCAGAGTCAGCCGATAGTCCTTGTTGCCTCTCGGACGCTGGAAGATGGCGCCAAGATCAAAATGGCCGCTCTCGTCCACCGCGCTACCGAGGATCCAAGGCCCGAAACGGCCCAGGTACCCGCCGCTCCGGTCCTCGAGCACGCCAAGGAAACCATCGAGGGCCAGAGCGCCGTTGCCGGCCCCCCGCAAGCGGCGCGTGTGTTCGCGAACGATGCCCGAGACATTGCCCGCCAGCACGGTGCCCCAAACACCGCCTACCGATAGCGCCGCGTTGTCGGTGTACGTACCATCCGATTCCGCACGCGCTATCTGATCCGCAGCCGATAGCTGACCGCCCTCATACTGCCCGAAGTAGGTCAGCCCGACCCGCCAACGGTTCGGTAATTGGGCCAGTGCGGTGACCTCGAAGTTGCCGGTGACGTCCGTGCCTGCGGCGTCAGCGTCCTCCGTATCAGGAGTAAACCGCGTATCCATAAGGCCCGTCAGCACGAAGGTCACGTCGCCGATCTCGCTCGCGAGGGGCTCCTCCACTGATGACAGGCGTTCGTAGTTGAGCGATACATCCTGGGCACCGGCTCCATCGGTCGCTCCTGTGACAGCGGCCATTACGACTGCCAGGAGAGAAAGTCCTCGGGCATTGCGTTTCGCCACGGCTTCAGCCCTTCGCCGGGAAGACGGAGTGAAAGGCCTGCCGCGCGATCCCGCGCCCCGCCTTTATGGCCTCCGTATGGTCCATGCCCCAATGGACACCGCCGTACAGCCGGCTCATCCCGTTCTCTTCCGCCATTTGGGTCAGGCTGGTCCAGTGCCTCGTCACACCCTCCAATTGCGGCCACAGCACCTCGTCCGGTGACCGGCCCGAGAACGCGATGTCGTCGCGGCCGTGAATCAGCGCGAGCATCTCGGCAGCGACCGCGCCAAACGTGGAATGGCCGGATGTGTATGCGGGGAATTCCGGCGTCGGGATGTAGCTGCGCCAACCGGGTTGCCGCACCACCCGCGGATCCCGGCTGCCGAACTGCGGCGCCCGAGCGCGAATCGCGCTTTCGGGCCGAAGGATGTCGTGATGGTACTTGTTGTCCCATGCGCAAATGGAAGCGTCGCACAGCGTCATACCGATCAGAGCGAACGCGCGGGCCAGCTCGATGAAACTCAGGCCGCGATCCTGCAGGAGCTGCATCGAGATGTAGAGAAAATGGCCCGGTGGCGTCATGCCCCATGGGCCGTCTTCCCAGAAGAGCGCTATCTCCGACTGATCGGCGGTGCGAACGGTGCTGTCCGTCGCTCCAAGGCGCCGGATCCTGTCGAACTCTTCGGCAAACTCCGGGCTCGCCGGATCCGGGAAATCGGGCACCCGAAACTGGGACCCACTCTTCATCGTCCAGGGGGTAATCTGGCCTTGTCCCGGAAAGAGCCCACGATCGAAGGAGGCAAATGCCGGACCGGGCCGAGCACCATAGAAAGGACCGGTCGGGCGCCATCGCAGGGAATCCGTGCGTCTCTCGTACCGCCCGAGATAGAAGTCGCACTCGCTGGGTTCCGAGCCGTCGTTCGTCCGCATCTTGAGAACGTGACGGGCAGCCGCACGGCCCCATTCCACACCCAGAGACTTCGCCTCGCTCCCGGGAAAGCGCTTCAGGAAAGCTCTGCGTTCAAACAGAAAGGGCTGCTGGAATGCCTCCGCCGCCGCCGACGCGAAGGCGACGCCGTAGGCCACCTCCGGGTCCGCGCCACGCGGCCCCGGACCGACCCCGTACGGCTCGTCGTAGGCCTGGACGATCCCGTTCGCGGCGAGAAACCCGGCAGCCGTGGCCAAGCCGTAGTTGTAGGCCGCCCGGGGCGTCAGGATTCTCTGGTCCCTTACTTGCTGCAAGGCCGCATCCACCCAATGAAAGACGGTGCTTCGGGATTCGCCCCTCAGAACCTGGCTCGCGTAGGACGATCCGTGTCCGTGCGGGCCGACGCGGGGTCTGAGACACCCGGCTATCGAAAACGTCGACGCGGCCGTTGCGGCGGCGGCCATAAACTGTCTTCTGGAACAGGTCACAGTGCTTCCCTTCTGGTTTCGGTATCGATGTGCATAGTTGCGCACGACACCCGGCTCTTCGGAGCACTCCGAAGAAGATTCGGCGCCGCATTTACGGCTTGTCCTGGGGCGAATATCCTTAACTGGCCACCGCTGACCCCACAAAGCGCGAGGGCTAGCGGACCGGCTAGTCGTCTCGTCCGGGCTCGTCGTCTGGCGGTATGGCGATCACTCCGGTGCTACGGGTTGGGCGGCGAACCGTGACGCAGGCGAACATGGGCTGTCAAGCCCCGCTCAGGGGGTGTCCGCAATTGGACCGGCGTTGGCCGTTGTCGGGTTCCGGCTACGACTCCAGATGTGCGCGACCCCGGTACTCGGGCCGAAGGGCCGGGTTCAACGCAGTCGCACCGACGCCGCGGCAGCGACGAGCAGCACCGCCCCGATCAGCAGGAACGGAGCGCCCGGCGACAGCTCCTGGAACAGGTAGGCGGCCACGAGCGGCGCCGCGATCTTGCTGGCGTTGCCGTATGCCTGCTGGACGCCCAGCACCTGCCCCACGACGCCGCTCCCGGGCGCTCGCTTCGAAACCTGCGAGGTCGTGCAGGGGAACAGCAGCGAGGTGCCGAGCGGGACCAGGAAGATCGCCGCCCCCAGCGTCCACAGGCCGGTGGCGAAGGGAATCGCGATCAGTCCGGCGCCGAAGCTCACGGCGCCGGCGCGCAGGACGTTGACTTCGCCCCAGCGCCGCACCGCCCGCCCCAGAACGAGCACGCGGAAAACGATGGAAAGGCCGCCCAGATAGAAGAAGAACAACCCGATGTTCGATTCATCCACGCCGAAACGACGCCCCAGATAGAGGCCGATGATCGCCGTCATCCCCGCCATGCCGACCTGTCCGGCGGCGTAGATCCAGATCAACAGGTTCAATGGCCGAAACGGCTGCGCGGCCACCCGCCCGACGGCGCCCAGGATCGAGTACCGCGCCTCCTCCTCACGCGCCTCGGTCCTCTTGGACCGCGACTCCGGCAGCCAGAAGCGCGCGAACACCGCGGCCGCCAGGCTGAGCGCTGCCGCCGCCGCTCCGGGCCCGGCCGGATGGAGCTGGCCCGCGAAGCCGCCCACTGCCGGTCCGATCATCGCCGCGGAGCTGGTGACGGCGGTCACCCAACCGATACCCTCGGCGCGCCGCTCGCCGGTCACCGAGTCGGCGATGTAGGCGAACACCACCGGCACCGTGCCGCCACCCACACCCTGCACCAGGCGGCTCAGCAGGAGCAACTCGATCGACTGCGCCACGCCGAACAGGGCGTAGCCCACAGCCGACACCAGGAGGCCGAGCAGCAGCGCCGGCCTGCGGCCCGAGCGGTCGGCAAGCCGGCCCCAGAGCGGAGCGGCCGCCATCGCGGCCAGCGCGAAGGCCGACACCAGAGCGCCGATCTCGAACGGCGTCGCGCCGTATCGCTCCGCGTAGAACGGAAGCAGCGCTACGACCAGGAACTCGCCCAGCGTGCACACGAAGGCGACCGCCATCAGCGCCCCGAGGCGGTGGTCGATCAGGCGCGGCATTCGGCTCTAGGAGATGAACGGCAGCACCGAGTAGCGCACCCGCTGCCTGTAGCGCTCCCACAGCTCGCCATACTTGGCGTGGCAGCGGCGGTCATCACGTCTCGAACGATGCCACAACAGCCCGGCCAGCCACGCGGGAACCAGGTAGGGCCACCAGGATACGAACCCAGTGGTCAGAGTGAACGCGACGTAGACGAAAATCTCGCCGGTGTAGTTGAGATGTCGTCCAATTCCCCAAAAGCCGGAAACCAGCAGACGCCCGTCCAGGGTTTGGGCGGGTTTCCCCCAAATCCTGGCGTTGGGGTCCTGCTTGAAGCGGTGCTTCTGCTGGTTGGCGCCGCGGAAGAGCCAGAAACCAAAGACCGAAAGCAGTCCGATCGCGACCGCCACGATCGGAGACAGAGGTTCCGCCGCGTGGACCAGCCCCCATCCGAAACGCTCGCTGACGATGTCCCAGGTGTAGACCATTCCGTATTCGAACTGGAAGTAGTTGAACACGTACAAGAACGTGATGCCTTGATAGACGGCCATTGCCAGCGTCAGCCTGCCGTACGTTTCGTATTGCACGGCGGCGAATGACATATTGAGCAGCGCCAGACCGATGAGCGAAGGGCGATAGCTGAACATCTTCAGATCCACCCCGAACCAGGTCGGATTGAGCTCCGAACCCATGAGGAACCCTCTCGCGGCTCCCGGCGACCCGTCCCGAGCTTGTGCTCCCCGGAAATAGAGCCAACCGGCAACCGCAAAGGCCAGTCCGTTTGCCACCACGAACAAAGCGGCGAAGTGCGTATTCAGCACGGAAAGAGAGAACCAGCCGGAGACCTGAGCGACACCTCCCACGATCACTGTGACCAGGAACAGGACAAGGCCGTTGAGCTTGTAAGTGCGTGACTCGCCCTCGAGTTCCGGCCCCGCGACCCGACGTCCGGGCAGGCGCCTCGAACCCAGAAACAGGAAGCCGACGAACAGCAACAGCATCGCCGCCGCCTCGAGCACGGTGCCGCCCGACAGCGTGGATAACGACAAGTTCATGGCCATACCTCCTCTACCCCGGATTCAGAGCCGCCCGCCGGCGCGGTCGTCCCAGGCGATGAAGGCCGCCGCGCTGAGCAACATGAGCAGCACGCCGTAGGCGGCGGCGATGCCGGTCTCCTGGATCCGCAGGCTGGACTGGATCTCGATCGAGATCGGGCGCGTGTCGTAGGTGTAGAGCACGATCGAGGTCACGAAGTCGCCGAGCATGGTGATGAAGGCGAGGCCGGCGCCCGCGATCACCGCCGGCCGCAGCAACGGCAGCACGACTTGAAGAACCGTTCGCAACGCGCCGGCGCCGAGACTCGCCGCCGCCTCCTCCAGGCGCGGGTCGAGCTGCCGCAGGGCCGCGAACACCGAACGGCCGGTCAGCGGCAGAGAGCGAACCAGGTAGGCCAGCGGCAGAATCCAGATCGTGCCCACCAGCACGAAGCGGCCGACCCAGGGGGCGTTGACGCTCATCGCCGCGGCCAGCGCGAGGGCGAAAACCGTCCCCGGAATCGCCCAGGGCAGAGTCATCATCGCCTCGAGCGCCCGCCCGGGCAGACCGCCGCGCCGGAGCGACAGGCGCGCCACGATGACGCCCACGACCACCGCCGCCAACGTCGCCGCGGCGGCCATCCAGAGCGAGTTCAGGGCCGGCCGCAGCCGTTCCGCCGACGACAGCAGATCGCCGTAGTTGACCAGGCCCAGCACCGGCGGGAACGCCTCCACGGTCCAGGTGTTCGGCGGCACGAGCGACATCAGGATCAAGGTCGCATGCGGCAGAAGCAGCACGCCGGCCAGGATCCAGCCGCCCGCGGCGGCCGCGATCCGGCCGCCCCGGCTGTGCAGACGACGGCGCGCCGGCGGCGTGCCGCGCGCGCCCGATGCCAGATCCAGGCCCGGATCGATCCGGCGCAGCAGGAGCAGGGCGCCAAACGCCATCAGCGCCAGCATGGTCGTCTCGACGTAGGCCATGCGCAGTTCACCGTTCAACTTGGAGGCCACGATCTGCGTGGTCATCACGCGAAAGCCGCCGCCGAAGATGTACGGGGCCGAGAACGAGCCGAGCGAGGTCATGAAGGTGAGCAGCGTGGCCCCCGCCAGGGCCGGCCGCAGCCGCGGCAGAGTGACCCGGAACAGGATCTGCGACCGGCTCGCGCCCAGGCTCTGCGCGGCCTCGATCGCCGCTCCGTCCTGCCCGGACAGCCCGGCCCGCGTGAACAGGTAGAAGTAGACGTACATCGAGTACGCGTGAACCAGGAGGATGGCCGCCGCCCCGGTCAGCCGCCACGACACGTCGAAACCCAGGGTCTGCAGCCCCCGCGCGGCGAGACCGCTCTCGCCGTAGAGAAAGAGAAACGCGATGACGCCCACCAGCGGCGGCAGCGCCACCGGCAACGCGACCAGAGCGCCGAGCAGACGCCGCCCCGGGATCTCGTTGCGCTCGAACAGGAACCCGAGCGGCACCCCGACCGCGGCCGCGGCCAGTGTCGACAGCACGGAGATCCACAGCGTCCGCCACATCGCGTTCCACTCGTCCGCGCGGCTGAAGAAGGAGCGGAACGCCTCCGTCGTCGGACCGTCCCCCTCCAGACCGCCGATGCCGAACGCCTCCGCCGCCACCACCAGCAGCGGATAGCCGACCAGCCAGACCAGGAACGCCAGCACCAGCCACGGCATCAGCGAACGAAGCCGGGCCGAGCCGCGGCCTCGACTGGCCGGGTTCACGGCTCTGCCCCGGCTGCCCCGGCGGCCCCGGCTACCCCGGCTGCCCCGGCTGCCCCGGCTGCGAAGGCGCACGGTGGCAGATCCTCCGGAAGCGGTCGCACCACGCAGGCGCCGGTCAGGCCAGCCGCGGTGCCGGGCATCGCCACCTCGATGATGACCGAGCGCGCAGCGGCCCCCGACCCACCCGCCGGAGCGGTCAACCGAACCGTGTAGAAACTGGTGCTGCCGATGTAGCGCTCCGCGACGATCTCGCCGGCCAGCCCGGCGCCCGTGCCCGGCGCCAGCTCCAGGGACTCGAGTTCCAGAGCTTCCGGGCGAACGCACACATCGACCCGATCGCCGGCCCCGATTCCGTCGCCGCCCCGGCAACGCCAGACCTCCGGGGCCCCCCGCGATTCGATCCGCACCTCGAGCGCGTCGCCGTCACCCCGCGTTTCGACCACCCCCGGCAGCACGGAGCAGCGGCCGACGAACGTCGCCACGAAGCGCGAGGCCGGATCCTGGTACAGCTCGGCGGGCGCCGCGACCTGCTCCAGCAGACCGCCGTTGAGCAGCCCGATCCGTTCACCGAGCTCGAACGCCTCCTCCTGCTCGTGGGTGACCAGCACCGTCGTGATGCCGGTCTGCTTGACCGCCCGGCGCAGATCGGCGCGGGTCTCCTCGCGCAGCGCCGGATCGAGGTTCGAGAGCGGCTCGTCCAGCAGCAGCACCCGCGGCCGCGGCGCCAGCGCCCGGGCCAGGGCCACCCGCTGCTGCTGGCCGCCCGAGAGTTCGGCGATCCGGCGCGACTCGAAGCCGTCAAGACGCACGAGCTCCAGCATCTCGGCCACGCGCGCCTGGACCTCGCCCTGCCCGCCGCCGCGGACCTTGAGCCCGAAGGCCACGTTCTCCGCCACGCTCAGGTGCGGGAAGAGCGCGTAGCTCTGGAACAGCATGCCGACGCCGCGGCGCGCGGGCGGCAGGTGCTCGACCGCCTGGTCCGCGATCAGCAGGCGGCCGCGGTCGAGCTCCTCGAAGCCCGCCAGCAGCCGCAGCATGGTGGTCTTGCCGCTGCCGCTCGGACCGAGCAGGGCGAAGATCTCGCCCGGTTCGACCTCGAGCGAGACACCGGCGAGCACAACCGTGTCGTCGAACGACTTGTAGACGTCGTCGAACCGGACGGAGACGCCCGCCGTCAGGCTCATCCTCCGCCCTGACCGCGAACCTTGCGGTCCCACTCCGCCATCCACTCGCTGCCGTTCTCCTCGATCATCTGCCAGTCGACCTCGGCCCGGCGCAGCCGCGACTGCACGTCCGCCACCCAGGGCGCGAGTTCCTCGGCGTCCAGATCGGCCCGTGCCGGCAGGCGGAACGCCTCCCGTACCGCCAGAGCCAGGGCTTCCGGCGAGCCCAGCCAGTCGACGAAGGCCGCCGCCTCGTCCTGGTGCTCGGCGCCCGCGACGACGCCCACGGAATCCTGGATCACCGCCGTGCCGCTTTCCGGGAACCGGTACGCAACCGGCGCGCCCCGGTCGATCAGCGACAGCGTGTCCGTCATCTCCCAGAGCGTGAGCACACCCTCCTGGCGGGTCAGCTTCTCGTGCAGCACCGCCGGACTGTGCACGTACTCCCGGGTCTGTCCGTCGAGCCGTCGCAACCAGTCGAAGCCGGCCTCCGTGCTGCCCGTCAGGGCCACCGAGTCGGCCAGGATCTTGCCGAAGATCGTGCGCATCGTGCCGCTGGCGAGCGGGTCGCGGATCACGATCTCGTCGTGCCAGCGCTCGTCGAGCAGATCGTCCCAGTCCGCCGGCGCCTCATCGGCGCTGATCGCGTCGCGGTTGTAGACGATGATCGTCGGCGTCTGGTACAGCGTGTAGTAGAGCCCTTCCGGGTGCCGGTCGGCGGCATCGAGAGCGCCGGCCCACGAGGGCTCGAACGGCGCCAGCAGGCCCTCCGCCGCGCCCCGCGCCAGGATCGTCGCCGGACCGCCGAACCACACGTCCGCCTGCGGATTCGCCCGCTCGGAGCGAATGCGGTCGTAGACCTCCTGCGAACCCATGTCGAGCCAGCGCACATCGACGTCGGGGCGAGCCTGCTCGTACGCCTGCTCGACGACGGTCAACAGATCCCGGCCATGCGGCGAGTAGACGACCAGCGGCGTCCGGCCGTCACCGCCGCAGCCCGCCACGGCCGCGGCCGCCGCGAGCGCTAGGAGGATCGATCGACGACTCAGGGCCAAGGCGTTCCGCATCGGCCGCCAAGTGTACGTCGGCCAGGAGCGTGCGCCGCAGAACATGGGGTACGCCGATTCTTCCTGCCGCGCACGCTGCTACCGAACAACCAGGCTGGGATGGAAGCGGCGCAGGTTACGGAAGTAGCTGCGGTTGGCGGAGGCGAGCCAGTCGAGATCGACGGCACTGAGGTCGCCGGCTTCCGCTATCTGGCCCTCCAGCAGACGGCGGGGGAACACCAGCATTTCGCCGATGACCAGCACCCGTTCCCCGTTCTCGACAGCCTCCCCGACCTTGAGGCCCTCGGCCTCGAGTTCGCGCCGGAGCAGACCCTCCAGGCGCCGAACCTGTTGGTCGAGGTTGCTGCCAGCGCCGGATGCGGGCGACACGCCCGCGTTCCCAGGTCCAGAGTGGCCCATCGCTTCGCCTCGCGGACTCCTAGGCGCCGTCCAGACCCGCCACAAGATCACGCTCGGATGGAACCCGCCGCAGCTCGTCGTGCCGCGCCGGATGCCTCGCCTGAGTCAGCAGCGACACCACGACCATGGCAACCAGGCTGAAGACCGGCGCCAGCAGTGTGTCGAGGCCGCGGTACGCGTCCGCAACCGCGAAGTGGAGAGTCATTCGGGCGACGCTACCGGCAACGACGCCGGCCAGCGCCCCTGGGGTGTTCGCCTTGCGCCAGAACAGGCCCAGCAGGAGCGGCACGAAACAACCCGCCAGGACGATGTCGAAGGCCAGGATGAGCAGGACGCCGGGCTGCGGCCGCAGGTAGGCGAAGACGACGGCGCCAGCCATCGTCGGCAGCGCGATCCAGCGCGAGAAGCGCAGCATCCGCTCGTCGTTCCAGGGCGACCGGCTGTGCCGCTGAACCAGGTTGCGGGTGATGACGTTCGCCAGGTCGAGCACGACGCCGCTCGCCGTCGACATGCTGGCGGCGATGATCCCGAGCAGGATCGCGCCGCCCACTACCGCCGGAAGATCGGTGAGGGCGAGGTCGATCAACACCGACGAACCCGCCTCCCGGCCGAAGTAGTGGGCGGCCAGCCCGATCAGGGACACGGCGAGCCCGACCACCAGGGTGACCCCCGCGGCCAGGTAGCAGCCTCGTTTGGCGGAACGCCCCGAATCGGCCGAGATCATCCGCTGCACGAAGTCGATGGCCACGATGTCGCCGAGGGCCAGCGACCCCAACGCCGCCCAGTTGACGAGCGCGCCGTGCTCGCGGGACAGCAAACCGTTCAGGCTCATGCTGCCCTCCGGCGCCGCCGCGATCAGGCCGCTCCAGCCGTGCTCCCCGGCCAGCCAGGCGAAGGCGACCACGATGCTGACGATGAAGATGGAGACCTGAAGCACGCTGGTCGCGATCGTCGCGTGGAGACCGCCCGAGACGGCGTACGCCAGGATGCAGGCGGCAATGGCGACCAGCATCGGCAGGTAGGGCAGGCCGAACACGATCTGCAGCAGGAGTCCGAGCCCCGCCAGGTTGCCGGCCACGAGGACGATGTTGCTGACGAGCATCAGGCCGGCGGTCAGGGTCTCCGTCCTGACGTTGTAGCGGCGCCGGTAGAAGTCGGCCAGGGTCAGGAGGCGCATCCGGTGCAGCGGCCTGGCGAACCAGGTTCCCGCGATGAACAGGCAGAGTGCGAGGCCGATCGGGATCACCGCGCCGGCCCAGAAGCCGCTCGAGTGGACGAGCGACGCGTTGCCCACCGAGCCGTTTGCGTCGAACGCCTGGGCGCACAGGGTGATGCCGACGACGCCGACCGGCATCGCGTTGCCGGCGACGTAGTAGTTCGTCGCCCGGCCGCGGATCTTGGCGTAGGTGCGGACGCCTACGAACAGCGTGAGGCCGATGAAGAGGACGACGGCGATGCCGATCGCTGACACTGCGGCAGTGTAGTCGCCGGCGCGGATCGCGCCACCCGGGCTCCCAGGGGGCCTGACTGTATAGTGCCGGACTGCTCATGATCGCACGCAGTGTCAACCCGATGCCGGCACTCGTCGCGCTCGCCCTGATGCTCGCCGCGTGCGGGCTTCCGACCGACGAACAGAGCGTCGTCGGGTCGACCGCCCCAGGGGAGACACTCGACGACGCCGTCGTCGCCAGCCTTCGCGACGAGGGCTTCCAGCGCTCCCAGGTCATGGAGTTCGCCCACGTCCTGACCGACCTCTACGGCCCCAGGTACGCGAACTCGCCCTCCTACGACGGCGCCGCGCGTTGGTCCCGGGACACGCTGGAGGGCTTCGGCCTCGAGGCGGCGCTCGAGCCCTGGGGCGAGTACGGCTACGCCTGGGAGAACCGATACACCTCGGTTCACATCACCGCGCCGCAGTACCAGCCCGTCATCGGCTACGCCCAGCCGGGCACCCGGGGCACGGAGGGCGCGGTCGCAGGCCCGGTCGCCGCGCTCGACCTCGCAAGCATCGAGACCCGTGACGACCTGGAGGCCCTTCGCGGGCGGATCGGGACCTCCATCCTCCTCGTCTCGCCGCAGCGGGAACTGGTTCCGAACTTCTCTCCCCAGGCGGTCCGGCTCTCGGACGAGGAACTCCGGGGCATGGCGCGCCTCGAGATCGCCGAAGTCACCGACGACGACGAACCATCAGCGGACGAAGAAGAGACCGAGCCCGAGCTGTCCCGCCACGACATCGAGACGTTCCTCGAGCAGCAGGGCGCCGCCGTCCTGGTCGAGATCGGCGCCGACAACGTGGGCCCGATGGACAAGGGGATCGTCCACGTCTCCGGCGACGGCCCGCTGCCGCTCGACGAACCGGTCCCGATGCCCCGGGTCGTCGTAGCGGCCGAGCACTACAACCGGATGATGCGCCTCCTCGCCAGCGGAACGCCCGTGGAGATGGAGATCGAGGTGCGCAACGTTCTGAGCGCCGACGAACCGCTCGACTACAACGTGATCGCGGACCTCGCCGGCAGCGACCTGGCTCACGAAGTGGTCATGATCGGCGGTCACCTGGACGCCGAGCCGGCCGGCACCGGCGCCACGGACAACGCGGCCGGCAGCGCGATCGTGATGGAAGCCATGCGGCTCCTGCGCGCCCTCGACCTGAAGCCCCGGCGCACGATCCGCGCCGCACTCTGGGGCGCGGAGGAGAGCGGGCTGCTCGGCTCCCGGGGCTATGTACGCGAGCACTTCGGCGACCCGGAGGCTGCCGAGAAGCCGGCCGCGCACGCGAACCTGTCCGTGTACTTCAACGTCGACTGGTACGGCCGCTTCCGGGGCATCTACCTGCAGGGCAACGACGAGGCCCGACCGATCTTCGAGGCCTGGATGGCGCCGTTCCACGATGTCGACATGTCCTGGATCGTCCCGGGCAACACCTGCTGCACCGACCACATGGCGTTCCTCGAGGCCGGCCTGCAGGGATTCCAGTTCATCCAGGACGACCTCGAGTTCTTCAACGCCACGTTCCACACGAACATGGACGTCTACGATCGGCTCATCGCCGACGACCTGAAGCAGGCGTCCGTGATCCTGGCCAGCTTCGCCTACCATGCCGCGATGCGCGACGGGCCGTTCCCGCGCGCGGACGGCCTGAACAACGGACGGCGCTGGCACAAGTAGCGCCAGCGAGATCGGTGACAAGGAACAGCATGGAGTACCGCATCCTGGGACGGACCGGCGTCAAGGTCGCGCCCCTCTGCTTCGGCAGCGACAACTTCGCCGATCCGACGCCGGCGCCGGAGTGCGTGCGGATGCTCGACGCCGCCATGGACGCCGGCATCAACCTGATCGACACCGGCGAGGTCTATGCCGAGGGCGAGGGCGAGCGGATCATCGGCCGGGCGCTCAAGAACAACGGCCGGCGCCACGAGCTGCTGATCGCAACCAAGGTCGACCACGGGCGCAGGGTCGTCGGCGAGAGCGTTGTGGACTACACCGCCAGCATCGGCCCCAACGAGTACGGCCACTCGCGCCTCAACCTGATCCGCGCCTGCGAGGGGTCGCTCCGAAGGTTGCAGACCGACTACATCGACCTCTATCAACTGCACCGCCCGTCGCCCGAGATCCCGTTCGACGAGATCCTGAGAGCGCTCGACGACCTGGTGCGGGCCGGGAAGATCCGCTACATCGGCTGCTCGACCCACCCGGCCTGGATGGTCGCCGAGGCCGTGATGACGAGCGAACTGAAGGGCTACGCCCGCTTCGTCTGCGAGCAGCCGCCCTACAACCTGCTCGACCGCCGGATCGAGAACGAGCTGGTTCCGATGTGCGAACGCCTCGGTCTGGGAATCATCACCTGGGCGCCGATGGCGATGGGCGTGCTCGCCGGCCGCTACCTGAGCGACTCGGACTACCCGGAGAACTCCCGGGCGGCGCTGCGGGGCGGCTTCTACGCCGACCGGGTCACCCGCGCCGGCATCGAAGTCGGCCGCGAGTTCGCTCGCATCGCCGCCGACTCGGGGTTGACCCCGGCCCAGTTCGCGATCCTGTGGTCCAAGGACCAGCCGGGCATCACCGCGCCGCTGATCGGGCCCCGCACGCTCAAGCACCTGGAGGACCTGCTGCCGGTGCTCGAGATGTCGCTGACCTGTGAGCAGCGGGCGGCCTGCGATGCGCTGGTGCCGCCGGGCAGCGTCGTCGCCGACTTCCACAACACGGCGGACTGGATGAAGATGACGGTCCTTCCACCAGCCGGGAACTGAATCCGCATGCGCGTGTCCAACGTGATTCACCTTGATGCCGGCGCCTCTGCCGTAGGCTGAATCCGCATGCGCGTCTCCAACGTCATCCACGCCGTCGACACCCACGTCTGCGGCGAACCCGGGCGGGTGATCGTCGGCGGCGTCCTCGACGTCCCCGGGTCGACGATGTTCGAGAAGATGCGCTACCTCGAAACGGAGGCCGACGAGCTCCGGCTGCGCATGTTGCGCGAACCCCGCGGCTACCCGGCCGCGAACTGCAACCTGATCCTGCCGGCCACCCATCCCGACGCGGTCGCCGGCTACGTGATCATGGAGCAGGTCGAGTACCCCGGGATGTCAGGCACGAACACGATCGCCGTGGTCACCGTGCTGATCGAGACCGGGATGGCGCAAAGCACGGAGCCGCTCACCGAACTCACCCTGGAGTCGCCCGCCGGCCTGATCCAAGTGCGGGCCGAAGTCGAGCGGGGCAAGGTGAAGCGGGTCGAGTTCGAGAACGTGCCCGCCTTCGCCGTCCACCTCGACGCCGTGCTCGAGGTGCCGGAACTCGGCAAGGTCACCGTCGACGTCGCCTACGGCGGCATGTTCTACGTGATCGCCGACGCCGACCAGGTGGGCCTCACCCTGGCGCCGGGAGAAGCGGCCGCCGCCGCCCGGGTCGGCGAGATGATCAAGGCGGCATGCCAGGAGCAGCTTCCCGCGCCCGTCCACCCGCTGAACCCCGAGATCCGCGGCGTGACGATCGGCCAGCTCTCCGCGCCGCCGCTGACATCAGGCGCCGACCGGCGCAACACGGTCATCGTCTCCACCGGCAAGCTCGACTGGGACAAGCCGCTGACCTGGACCGGCGCCCTCGACCGCTCACCCTGCGGCACCGGCACTTGCGCCAAGATGGCGGCGATGTGGGCCAAGGGCGAGCTGCCGCTCGGCGAGGACTTCGTCCACGAGGGGATCCTCGGCACGACGTTCACGGGGCGCATGGTGCGGGAGACCCAGGTCGGCGACTACGCGGCCGCCGTCCCGGCGCTGGCGGGAACGGCATGGATCACCGGCTTCGCCCAGTACGTCGTCGATCCGGAGGACCCGTTTCCCAACGGCTTTGTCGTCGGCGACATCTGGGGTGGGCACTAGCGCATGACGGTAGGAGTTAGTTGTCAGGGGGAGAGCTGATGAGCGAAGACAGAGTGATGGTGGTCACCGGGGCCTCGAGCGGCCTCGGCGCCGAGGTATCCGAGCACTTTGCCCTCCAGGGCTACCGCGTCGCGATGAACTACCTGATCGAGCCCGAGGCGCAGGCCACGTTCGACCGCATCGCGGCGAAGCTGGACGACGCCGACCGGCTGATGAAGGTCCAGGCCGACGTCGCCAACCGGGAGCAGGTGCGGGCCATGTTCGACGCCGTGGTCGAGCGGTTCGGGCGGGTCGACGTGCTGGTCAACTTCGCCGGCATCAACCGCGACGCCCCCTTCGTCGAGATGACCGACGACATGTGGGACTCGGTCGTCTCCGCCCACCTGCGCGGCCATTTCGTCTGCTGCCAGGAGTACGTGTTCCACAACCCGGACCGGCCCGGAGCGATCATCAACCTGGGCGCCGCCTGCGGCCAGATCGGGCGCAAGAACGGAGCCAATTTCTGTAGCGCCAAGGGCGGCGTGATCGCCCTGACCAAGTGCCTGGCGCAGGAACTGGCGCCGCGAATCCGGGTCAACTGCCTGGTGCCCGGATCGGTCCGGACGCGGGAAGTGATCGACCGCTACGACCTGGAGACCGAGCAAGGCCTGGCGAAGGAACTGGCCTCCCTGCCCATGGGGCGGTTGGGCGAGTTCGAGGACATCACACGGATGGTCGAGTGCATGATCGGCGCCGAGTTCACGACCGGCGCCACGTTCTACGCGAACGGCGGCCAGTACATGCATTGAAGCGCACCGCCGCCATGCTCCGCAGCCTGATCCGCCACCCGCTCGAGGTGGCGGTTTGCACCATCCTGGTCGCTCTGGTCGCGGTGACCTTCTCCCAGGTCGTCTTCCGGTACGTGCTGGAAGCCTCCCTGTCCTGGTCGGAGGAGCTGGCCCGGTTTCTCCTGATGTGGCTGGCGGCCCTGTCCGCCGCCTACGCGATGAAGACCGGCGCCCACTTCGCGCTTCGGTTCGTGGTCGACAGGACTCCGCCCAACGTTCAGCGGTGGATCGGCTCGGTGGTCGCGCTCAGCTCGGCCGCCTTCCTTGCCGTCTTCGCCTACCAGTCGCTCCGCTTCATCATCGAGGTCCACGACATGGTGGCGCCGGCGACGCGCATGTCGATGGCCATCCCGTACTCGTCGGCCTTCGTCGGCAGCGCCCTGACCCTGTACTACGTGCTCGTGAACTGGCGCCGGGAACTCCGGGCACAGGGACAGGAGTAGGGCGCCGGGGACGATGGGACTCCTGGTCACCCTCACCCTCGTGGCGGCGCTCCTTCTCGGGGTACCCGTCGCCATCGCGCTGGCACTCGCGGCGATGGTCGGCCTGCTCTACAGTTCGCCGGAGTTCCTGATCGTTCTGCCGCAGAAGTTCCTGGCGGGTCTCGATTCGTTCCCGCTGCTGGCGGTGCCGCTGTTCGTCCTCGCCGGAGCGTTGATCTCGCACGGCGGCATGGCGCGCCGGATCGTCGACCTGGCAATGCAGTTCGTGGGCCGCCTCCCGGGCGGTCTCGGCCTGGTCGTCATTCTGTCGACGATGATGTTCTCCGGCATATCCGGTTCTCCGAGCGCGAACACCGCCGCCATCGGGTCCGTCGCCCTGCCCGCGATGCGACAGCGGCAGTATCCCCCCGCCTTCGCCACCGCGGTGTTCGCCTCGGCCGGCGGCGTCTCGACCCTGGTGCCGCCCGCGATCGACCTGATCATCATCGGCGTCGTCTCGGGGATCTCGATCGGCGCCCTGTTCGCGGCCGGAATCACGCCGGCGATCGTGATGGGTCTGGCGCTGATGGGTCTGACCTACATCAAGGCCCTGGACCTCAACCTGCCGCTCGAGGCGAAGGCATCCTGGCCGCAGAGACTCCGCGTGATCCGCAACGGCATCCTGCCGCTGTTCATGATCGTCATCATTCTCGGCGGCATCTACGGCGGCATCTTCACGCCCACCGAGGCCTCCGCGGTCGCCGTCGTCTACGGCGCCCTGGTGTCTCTCTTCGTCTACCGCGAGCTCAAGCTCGAGGACATCCCGAAGGTCCTGCTGCAGACGGCCTCGCTCTCCGGCGTCGTCCTGTTCGTGCTGGGGACCGCGTCGATGTTCTCGTTCGTTCTCACCTTCGACCGGCTGCCGCATCTGCTGGCGGAGCTGATCACCGCCAACGCGCCCAACTGGATCGTCTTCATCCTCTTCGTCCACCTGATCTTCCTCGTGCTCGGGATGGTCATGGACGCCCTGCCGCCGATCATCATCCTGATGCCCATCCTGCTGCCGGCGGCGATGGCTCTGGGCATGGATCCGGTCCACTTCGGCATCCTCGTCGCCGCCAACGTCGGCATCGGCATGATCTCGCCCCCGGTCGGCATCTGCCTGTACGTGGCCTGCGGCATCTCGAAGACGCCGATCGAGAAGGTGACGCCGAAGCTCCTCCCGTTCCTGGCGCTGCTGCTTCTGACGCTGATGGTGATCACCTTCGTACCCGACGTCACGTTGTGGCTGCCGCACGCGCTTGGCTATGAGTGATCCGCGCCGCATCGCGGCATTCCTCGCCGTCTGCGCTCTCGCCGTCCTGGCCGTCGGCTGCCGCGAACGAGACGGCGTCACCGTGCTCAAGGTCGCCCACAACGGACCGGTCGGACACCCGTTCCAGGTCGGCTTCGAGGAGTTCCGGCGCGTCCTGGAGGAGCGCACCGATGGCGCCGTCCAGGTCCAGATCTTCGAGAACGAGCAACTGGGCACCGAGGAAGAGGCCACCCTGATGGTCAAGCTCGGAGCGCTGGCCGCTTCCGCCGCGAGCGCCGGCGGCGGCATCTCGGCCTTCGTCCCGGAGGCGGAGATCTTCAACTTCCCCTTCATCTTCCGCGATCTCGACCACTTCTACCGAGTGCTCGACGGACCGGTCGGCGAACGGGTGGCCGGCCGGATCGAGGAGGAGCTCGATGTCGTCGTGCTCGGCTACTGGTTCGCCGGCCGCCGCAACGCCTGGAACGCGGAGCGGCCGGTTGTTGTGCCGAGCGACTTCGAGGGTCTGAAGATCCGCGTCATCCCGACCCCGATCCTGGTCGACACCTTCAACGCCCTCGGCGCGCAGGCGACGCCGATGTCGTTCGGCGAGCTCTACTCGGCGCTGGAGCAGGGCGTGGTCGACGGCGCCGAAACGGACCATGTGGACCTCTACCAGGAGCGCTTCTACGAGGTCACCAGGTACGTGTCCTACACGCGGCACCTCTACCTGGCCGTGGCTCTCATCTTCAGCCGGAAGCTCTACGACGAGCTGCCGCCGGAGGTCCAGGAGGCGGTGCTCGACGCCGGCAGGGCGTCGGTCCTGGTCGAACGGGAGGCGATGGCGTCGATGACGGCGGCGGCCCTCGTCGAGCTGGAGAAACTGGGTCTCGAGTTCAACGAGATCGACCGGGGCCTGTTCGAGGACAAGGTGCGGCAGGTCTACCTCGACAACGCGGACCGAGTCGGCGGACTCGAGGCGATCGAGGAGGTTGCCAGACAGTAGGCCTGACGGCAACCAAGACCGCCCTCTGCGCCGGATGCGGGCAGGATGCCCGCGTTCCCAGGATCGGAGCAACAACCCGCAACCGCGTTCAACGATCTGAACTTCATTGACACTCCGCCGACCACGGCGCTAACGTGGTTCGAACTTCGAAAGCCAGATCCATGAGCATTCCGGTCGGCCAAGGTCAAGCTGACCTGTGAGATAGCACTGTCAAGAGAGTCGGAAGCCCGAGAAGGAGGAAGGCGCATATGAAGCACCGCAGAGCCACGGATTCTCGCTCCCTTGCCCCCGTGGCGAGCAGCACACTGATCATCTGCCTGGGGGCGCTCTTCGCCTTCGCGGGAGCGGCCGCATGGGCCCAGTCGATCGAGCGCGGCTCGATCACCGGCACGCTCACGGACCCGAACGGCGACCGGATGCCGGGGGTCAACGTCGCTCTCACCTCCGAGCAACTCGGAGCGACCAAGGAGACGATGACGGACGGGAACGGGCGCTACCGTTTCGTCGCCCTGCTGCCGTCCACCTACACCGTCGAAGCCGCGATCGAGGGCTTCTCGACCGCCCAGCAGGGCGAGATCGAGCTCACGGTCGGCAAGAGCCTGACCGTCGACCTGACGATGCAGTTGGGCAGCGTCGAGGACGTGATCATCGTCGAGGGCTCGCCGCTGATCGATGTCCGCAGTTCTCAGCTCCAGACGACGGAGCTCAACAACGAGATCCTGATGGAGGTGCCCACCTCCCGGAGCATCCGCGGCATCGTCAAGCTGGCGCCCGGAGCGCACTCACTGAACCCCGACTCGAACTCCCACTCCGCTTTCGGCTCGTCCGACCAGGGGATCCAGTACTCCGTCGACGGCGTGATCATCAACAGCCCGGAGGCGGGTGAAAGCGAAGTGAACCTCGGCTTCCTTTCGGTTGAGGAAGTCACCATTCTCGGCGCGGGCGCCCCGGCCGAGTACGGCGGCTTCAGCGGCGTCATCGTCAACGTGACCACGAAGCAGGGCTCGAACGACCTGATCGGCCTGGTGGACCTGCAGCTCGCGGACAACGACTGGCAGTCGCAGAACACGAACGACCCCGACCTGCAGCGAAGCGGCAGCGATCGCTCCGACACGGACGTGCACTTCGACATCGGCGGGCCGGTTCAGGCGGACAAGGCGTGGTTCTTCACCTCGGCCAGGCTCCGCAGCGAGAAGTCGAAGGCGTCCGAGGGCCATCCCAACGATCCCTCCTACGAGTCGCCCCGCATTGTCGGCAAGATCAACTGGGCGCCCTCGCAGGAGAAGATCTTCAGCGGGATGGTCGAGTACAGCACCCACGACGCGCTCTACCAAGGCGCCGACGAGGGTGACTTTGTCTCCCCGAACGCGACCTTCAGCAACCTCCAGACCCAGTGGACCTACAACTTCAACTACACGGACATGCTGTCGTCCAACACCCTGCTCGATCTCAAGTTCGGCGGCTACCACCAGCGCCAGGACGAGCTGCCGGACAACGGCGACACACCGGCCCACTACGACGGCTTCGAGGACCGGCTGTCCGAGAACTGGTTCGGCCCCTTCCGGGCGAACCGGGAGCGCTACCAGATCGTCGGCTCGCTCAGCCACTTCACGGACGACTTCCTCACCGGCGAGCACGACTTCAAGTTCGGCGTCGAGATCGAGAACACCCTGGTCAACACGCTCTCCGGGTTCTCGGGCGGCAAGTACTACTACGACTTCGCCGGCGAGCCGTACTTCCTGTACGAGAGCACCGGCTACAACACTTTCGGCGACACCGACCGCATGGCTGGCTACGTGCAGGACTCCTGGGGGATCAACGACCGGGTGCGACTGAACCTCGGCGTGCGGTTCAACTACTGGCGCGGCAATCTGGAATCGGACGTGAACGGCGTCCGCTTCGACCAGGGCACAGTGTTCACGCCCGACCTCGCCATCGCGCCCCGCGTCGGCCTGAACATCAACCTCGGCGACGACAACGACTCCGTGCTCAAGGCGCACTGGGGCCGCTACTACCACCAGGTCATCGCCCTCTTCTACACGCGTCTGGCGCCCGAGAGCGACTTCGCCGGCTACATGTGGAATCCCGACGACGAGATCTGGGAACTCGACTTCTCGGAAGCGCGGGGGCCGGGCCAGTGGACGATCGACGACGGCCTCAGCGCGCCCTACATGCACGCCTGGGACATCGGCTGGGAGAAGGTCCTGACCCGCACCGTGTCCCTCGACGTCACCGCGACCTACCGGACGAACCACGACTTCCTCGACGGCGTGAACCTGACCGGTGAGTTCGAGCCCACGCGGTACACGGATCCGGACAGCGGCCGGACCTTCAACGTGCTGGACCAGACGAACGAGGGCGACAACCGCTTCTACTTCACGAACGTCGGCTACTGCGAGGACTACGGACAGGCGTACAAACAACTCACCTGCTTCCGGAAGACGCGCCAGTACGCCGGCATCACGGCAAGCCTGTCCCGGCGCTGGCGCAACAAGTGGCAGATGCAGGCTTCGTGGACCTACGGTTCGGCCAGGGGCAGCGACAGCAACCTGCTGCTTGAGTTCCAGGAGGGGAAGGGCTCGTCGCTGGGCGGCTCGAACTTCTACACCGACCCGAACGAGCAGATCAACGCCCACGGGAACCTGCCGATCGACCCGACCCATCTGATCAAGGTCGTGGGCTCCGCCGAACTGCCGGGCGGGATCGTCGTCGGCGGCTTCTTCCGGTTCTTCTCCGGCAACACCTACAACCAGCTCATCAGGGTGGAGGACGTCGATCAGCGTTCCGAGATCTTCGGCGCCCCGGGGGGTTCCTTCCGTCACGACGCCGGCATGAGCCTCGATCTGAGGCTCGAGAAGGACATACAAATAGGGGAGAACCGCAAGATCGGGGTGGGAATCGACATCTTCAACGTCGGTAATCAGGACACCGTGATCGAAGCCGAACAGTCGCTCAACAGCGACCGGCCCTTCGGCGCCCCGACCCGCCTGGTGCGCGGACGGGTCTGGCGGCTGGGGGCGCGTTTCCACTTCTAACCGGCTACGCTCCCGTCCATGCGCCGCGCCCTTCCGCGGTGGTTTGCGCCGATAGCCGTCGCGGCGGCTATCGTCGCGCTGGCCCTGCTCACCATCCGACTCCTGCCGGACCGAGAGATCACAGCCCCCTCCGGCCACTCCCTCGGCCGGCTCCCGGACGGCGTCGCCGCGGGCGACCTGAGCCTGCTCCTCATCACCCTCGACACGACCCGGGCCGATCGCATCGGCGCCTACGGCTTCGCCGACATCGAGACGCCGCACCTCGACCGCCTGGCCGCGGAAGGCGTCCTGTTCGAGCAGGCGCAGGCGGTGGCGCCGCTGACCCTGCCCGCGCACTCGTCGATCTTCACCGGCGAGTTTCCGCCGGCGCACGGCGTCCGCGACAACGGCGGCTTCTACCTCGCCGACGAGCACGTCGTCCTGGCCGAGATCCTGCGCGACGAGGGCTTCCGCACCGGCGGCTTCGTCGGCGCCTTCGTCCTCGACGCCAAGTGGGGCATCTCCCAGGGCTTCGACCACTATTTCGACGACTTCGAACTCAGCGACACGGTCCGCCTGGCCCTGAACGAGATCGAGCGGCCCGCGGGCGAGGTCACCGACGCCGCCCTCGCCTGGCTCGACGGAGCCCCTGACGCGCGCTTCTTCTCCTGGGTCCACTACTACGATCCGCACTCGCCCTACGAGCCGCCCGAGCCCTTCGCCGAGCGCTACCGGAACCGGCCCTACGTCGGCGAGATCGCCTACGTCGACTCCCAGATCGGCCGGCTGCTCGCCTGGCTCGACCGCAACGACCGGGCGCGGGACACGGTCGTCCTCGTGATCGGCGATCACGGCGAGAGCCTCGGGGAGCACGGCGAGTCCGGCCACGGCTTCTTCGTCTACGAAGCAGCGACCCGGGTTCCCTTCATCCTCCGCGCGCCCTACGACACGATGCGGGGGCGCCGGGTAGCGGACGTGGTCCGCGCCGTGGACGTCTCGCCGACCGTCTTCGACTTGCTCGCCGTGGACGCGGGCCAGGACGAGCGCGACTCCTCCTTCCAGGGCGCCAGTCTGGTCCGGTTGCTGACCGGCGCCTCGGGGCCGCGCCTACCGGCCTACGCCGAGGCGGTCTACCCGCGATACCACTACGGCTGGAGCGATCTCGCCTCGCTGCGGCTCGAGAACATGAAGTACGTCGCGGCGCCCCGCCCTGAGCTGTACGACCTGGCCGCCGACCCGGGCGAGCTGAACAACCTCTACTCCGCCCGCCCCGACGAGGTCGATCGGATGGCCACGATCCTCCGCGCACTCGAGTCGAGATGGGCGGACGCCGCCCTGCCCGCCCCGGTCGAGGAGATCGACCCGGACACCCGCGCCCGGCTCGCCGCCCTCGGGTATCTCGCCAGCTTCGCCGGCGGCGGCGCGGCGCCGGTCGACCGCTCCACGCTCGGCGACCCCAAGGACAAGATCCACCTCTTCAACCTGATGCGCATTGCCCGCGAGGCGTCGCTGCAGGGCAACAGGGACGCGGCCGTGGAGGCCCTGGAACGCGTGCTCGCCGAGGATCCGGCGGTGATCGACGCCTGGGTGCGGCTCGGCGACGAGCAGATCCGGACGGACCGGACCGAGGCTGCGATCGGGAGCTACCGCAAGGCCCTCGAACTCAAGCCCGACTACGCGCACGCGGTGATCAACCTCGCCAACGCCTACCGGCGCGCCGGCGCGGAAGAGGAGGCCATCGTGGGCTACCAGGAGTTCCTGCGGCTCGATCCCCGCAACGCGATGATCCACTACGAACTCGCCCGCATGCTGGTGGACCGCGGCGAGCTCGACGGCGCCGACCGGCACCTGAAGGAAGCGGCAACCCTGTCACCCGACATGGGCGCGGCCTGGGTGGGCCAGGGCGCCGTGGCGCTCCTGCGGTCCGACCTCGGGACCGCGGAACGGATGTTCGACGAGGCGCTGGCAATCCAGCCGGACGTGCGGCTGGCGCACTACAACCTCGCCCTGCTCGCCGAGCAGCGCGGCGACGGGCGCGCCGCGGTGGACTTCTACCGCAAGGAACTCGACTACCACCCGCAGAGCTACCGGGTCCAGTTCAACCTGGGACGGCTGCTTGAGGGGCTCGGCGACCGCTACGGAGCTCGCGAGGCGCTGTCGAAGTCGATCGAGATCAACCCCGACTTCGCCATCGGCCACTTCTTCCTGGCCAAGTCCCTGATCGACCGCAACGAGCAACTGGACCGGGCGATGGAGCTCGCCCGCACCGGCCTGGAACTCGACCCCGGCGCCGACATGGCCCCGATGGGCCACTACCTGCTCGCCGACATCTTCACCCGTCTGGGGCGGCCGCAGGACGCCCAGCGGGAACTCGCCTCGGCAAGGGCCCTGGAACGCAAGGGTTGAGCGTCCACCGGATCAGCCGGCATCCGGCGCTCGCACTCGCCCTCCTCCTCGCTGCCTGCGGCCAGCCCGACGACCCCACCCCCGCCCCGCACCCACCCATCTTCATCGACGACGCCCCCGACGCCGGCCTGGACTTCGTCTACTTCAACGGCATGTCCGGCGAGCACTACTTCAACGAGATGATGGGCGGAGGCGCGGCCCTGCTCGACTTCGACAACGACGGCGACCTCGACCTCTACCTCGTCCAGGGCACGATGCTCGGCCGCGATCGTTCGCTCGAAGACGCGCTCTTCCCGCCGCCCAAGGACACGCCGCTCACCGACCGCCTCTACCGCAACGACCTGGGGCCGTCGGCCGGCGCCAACGCCGCGAGTCGTCCCCACTTCACCGACGTCACCACAGCAAGCCGCATCGCCGCCGCCGGCTACGGCATGGGCGTCGCCACCGGCGACTTCGACAACGACGGCTGGACAGACCTCTACGTCACGAACTTCGGCGCCAACCAACTGCTGCGGAACCGGGGCGACGGCACGTTCGGAGACACAACGACCGCCGCGGGCGTCGACGACCCGCGCTGGTCCGTCGCCGCCACCTTCTTCGACTTCGACCGCGACGGCTGGCTCGACCTCTACGTCGGCAACTACGTCGACTACTCGCTTGCCACCCACACGCCGTGCCCGCTGGCGAGCGGCGCACTGACCTACTGCGCCCCCGGCGCCTACCGGCCCGTCCCCGACAGCCTGTTCCGCAACCGCGGCGACGGCACGTTCGAGGACGTGTCGTTGCCGTCCGGGATCGGCGGCGAACCGGGCGCCGGCCTCGGCGCCGTCGCCGCCGACTTCAACGGCGACCGCTGGCTCGACCTCTACGTGGCGAACGACCTGATGGCGAACCGGCTCTGGATCAACCGGGGCGACGGCGCCTTCGCCGACAACGCCCTGCTCGCCGGCGTCGCCGTCAACCGCGAGGGGCAGCCGGAGGCGGGCATGGGCGTCGACGCCGGAGACTTCGACGGCGACGGCGACCCGGACCTGGTCCTCGGCCACCTCGAACAGGAAACGAACACCCTCTACGTCAACGGCGGCGCCGGCCTGTTCCGGGACGAGTCGGCGTCGACTCGACTCGGACAACCCAGCCTCCCCTTCACCGCCTTCGGCATCGGCTGGATCGACTACGACAACGACAGTTGGCTCGACGTGCTCGCCGTCAACGGCGCCGTGATCGGCATCGACGCCCTGATTCGCGCCGGCGACCCGTACCCGCTGCGGCAGGCGAACCAGCTTCTGCGCAACCTCGGCAACGGCGCCTTCCGCGAGGTGACGGCCGAGGCAGGCGTCGTCTTCGAGTCGGCCGAAGTCAGCCGCGCCGCCGCGTTCGGCGATTTCGACAACGACGGCGACCTCGACGTCGTCGTCGTCAACAGCAACGGGCCGACCCGCCTGCTCCTCAACCAGGTCGGCCAGAGCCGGCCGTGGCTGGGCCTGAGGCTCGTCGCCCACAATCGCGACGCGCTCGGCGCGCAGATCCTGATCCACCGGCAGGGCGCGCCGCCCATCTGGCGCCACGTCCACACCGACGGCAGCTACGCGTCAGCCCGCGATCCGCGGGTGCTCGTCGGCCTCGGGGAAGGGGAGAACGCCGGCGTCAGCCACGTCGAAGTCCGCTGGCCGGACGGTACGGCGGAGCGGTGGACGGAAGCACGGGCCGGCGAGTACCAGACCCTCGTTCAGGGTGAGGGGGAGGCTCTGAGTTCCCGTCCTTGATCGATCGCCAACACCGAAGCACGCCCGTGGCGGTCGTCGATACCTGCGCGCTCAGGCCGCGTCGAAACGCTCGACCGTGATCTTCTCGGCACGTTGACGGACCTGCCAAAGATCGTAGGCCATCTGCATCCCCAGCCACGTTTCCGGACTCGACCCGAACGCCTTCGACAGGCGGAACGCCATCTCAGTCGATACTCCGGCGTGGCCGTTCACCAAATCAGAGAGCGCCTGCCTCGTGACTCCCAAGCCCTTCGCGGCTCGCGTGACGGACAACCCCAGAGGCTCCAGGCACTGTCGCCTCACGATCCCGCCCGGATGCGGAGGGTTGCTCATCGTCATGTTCCTTCTCCTCAGTGGTAGTCCACGTAGTCGACATCGGCGGGCGATCCGTCCTCGAACCGGAAAGTGACACGCCAGTTGCCGGACACCGAGACCGCGTAGTGGCCCTTCAGCCGACCTCAGTTCGTGCAGCCTGAACCCCGGCAAGTTCATGTCCGCCGCTACACGGCTGCGATCGAGCGCTGCAAGAACGTCCCTCAGCTTCTCCACATGATTCGGCGCCACCCGGCGCGCTGTTCTCCCATCGTAGAGCGCCTTGAGGCCACGGTGCCTGAAAGACGCGATCACCCCAAGACGCTATAGTGTCGCCTGTCGGTTGACAACCGTCACCCTCGGTTGGTGACCCTCCGTGCATCCCACCACGCGGGTCCAAAACGGCCGCCGCTGTGGAGCGAACATGCGATCAGTAACCGTCCCAGAACTCCAGACAATGCCGGAGTCGGCTTGGGAAGCCCTCGTGGAACGAGGGGATGTCGTCGTCACATCCAACGGCAAAGTCGTCGCCATCCTGTCCGCGGCCAGCGCGTCCACCCTGGAAAGTACGCTTGCGAACCTGCGGCAAGGACGCGCCCTGCTGGCGGTCGCCAGAATGCAGCGCGAAGCACGGCACGCCGGCCTGGACCGGTGGAGCCTTGAGGATGTCAACGCCGAGATAGACGACCTACGGCGGAGCCGTACCTGAGGACGATCGAAGAGGCCCAAGGGCCTCGTTCTGCCCTCTCTGCCGCGTACCTCAGAACGCGCCGGTCCAACTCGTCGTAGTCGTACGCTCGCCACCTTCCGTCCGGGTTGTCCGCAGTCCAGGTCGCCTCACGCTGGTGACGCGCGTCTGGCCGGTAACACTTCACGAAGTCGTCCAGGTCGGACCGGCGGAGCGGCTTCATCTTGAGGGTGAAGTGATTGTTGGTGCGCAGGTCGTAGACCCAGAGGCGCTCGGTCCAGGGCTTCTCCCGCGCCGGCTTCGCGTCGAAGAACAGGACGTTCGCTTTGACCCCTTGGGCGTAGAAGATGCCGGTGGGCAGCCGGAGCAGCGTGTGAACGTCGAACTGCTGAAGCAGGTTGCGGCGCACCACCTCGCCCGCGCCCCCCTCGAACAGCACGTTGTCGGGCACCACGATGGCGCACGAGCCGTTGATCGTGAGCAGCGTCTTCACGTGCTGGAGGAAGTTGAGCTGCTTGTTCTTCGTGCTGGTCAGAAGTCCTGACGTTCGCAGGCGGACCGGATTCCAGGCTTCTTCGCGGCAGGCACATCTCCCGCTTGTCCGGCAACCAGCCCGCTTCGTTCAAAGGAAGGTGCGAATGGTACAGCGTGAACTGCCGGAGCCGGCTCAACTCGGCTTGCTCACCCGCGGTGTTTCGGGAGAGTCAGGACCCCAAGCGCTCGCCCAGTCTGTCCAACGTATCCCACTGGGTTGCCGAGTCGTCGTAGAAACCCGCCATTCTCTCAAGAGTCCGGCCGACGAACGGGAACTCAACTGCGAGTCCGGCCGCCCAATTCCGGTAGCGGGCCGCCAGTTCTTTCTCCTGCGTATCGCCCGGGAAGCGCATAGCAACACCGCGCGCTTCGATTGCACCACTCACGAAGCCCTCCAGCGCATCATTCGACCCAATGGTCTCCATGGCTTCGCAAATGGGACGGCAGGGCCACAAAGCTCTGTCCTGCGCAGGCTGCTTCGACAGGAGCTTGCCGACGCAGTAGTCGGTGCCGCCCGACCGGCCGAACTCCCTGCCCAAACGTCGCACTTCGTTCACCCAAGTCTGGAGCTCCTCGGCACGGATCTCGTCGCCATGCGTACCCGGTATCCGAGTCATCTCGGCAAGCACCGAATGGGCTGACCGACGGAGCGTTGGAAGTCGCTGTGGCTCTTTCACCGGCCAACCCTCGGGGTCCTCCCGGCCGTCGCTCCGTATGTACAGGAGAGAAACGAGCCAAGCGAAGTCACGCGGCGACTCCGCCAAAAGACACTGAAGGTTGGGGATGCCGTAGTCGCTGAACCTCAGAGCTTCGAAGAACGCGAACTCCAACTGGGCCATTTCGTCGCGTGTCACGCCGGCACGGCCGTCGAGAGACTTCAAGGCTCTTGCTGTGACGGGTTGTTCTATCTCCAGGTCTCCGTCCACTTCGCCCGCGTCCGCAGCAAACTTGGCGAGGAGATCTTTCAGCCGCGAGGTCTCGACCGAATCCCACCGGAGGGACAAAGCAAAGAAAGCCGCACGAGGCCGCCGAGCCTCAAGCAGCCGGTCCACCAGCTCGGTCCGCTCGCGCTCGGAGAACTCCCGACCGCGGTGGGGCCGCACTCCTCGCCAATACGCCTTCGCAACTTCGTCTCCCTCTTCTCCGGCCGCGCGCCAGGTCCGCTCGTCGAACGGCGCGCACACGAACAGACGAACAAGCTGCTCCCGGGGGAGTGCCTGCGCGGCGCGAGCAAGAACCGCCGCACGGGCATCCGCCTCCACGCCGAACACGAAACCTCTCACGAACTCATCCAGCTTGCGCGGCTCGATATCCAGCCCCGTCGGAAGGTCTCCCGCCATGCAGGCCCGAAGTGTCTCGGCCCTCGCATCGAGGTCGGTCAGGCAGAAAGAGGCATGACGCCCTGCTTCTTGGGGCGCCTCGCTCCCGGGAAGAAGACGGAGGGCGCCGCCGAGACCTTCGCCCTTCAGGATCTCTCGCATCGCCTCGGTGCGCCGCTCCTGAATGCGGGCCTCGTGCCGTTGCCAGTCCGCAGTTACATCCGTGTCTTCGGGCCACTCCTCGATCCAGTACCGGGCGAACAGCCAAGCGTGGCGCGCGACCAAATCGGCCGGCAGAAGCCGCTCGTACATCTGCTCCGCCCGTTCTCGCACCTCGGAATCCACCTTGATGAGAGGCCCGCGAGTCGCGAAGGCGAAGCGGCGAAGACGTTCTCGCAGCTCGGACTGTTCCGAGTCGGCGGGCTGATCCGCGAGCCAGTCCTCGATGAGCGACCAGACGCGGGCTCGGTCCGCACCGGTCATGGCGCCGAGGTTGTCGACCAGATCGCCGAGTTTCGAGGCGTCATGGCCTGTCGGCCAGTCAAGAGCGCGGTCGAGCGCCGCGCCCATGAACTCCCGCGATTCGCCGGTGGACACGCGCTGCCCGGCGCCCGCCGCGTCACCGCGCCACCTCGGCCGGTAGTTGCCGGAAGGATCCCTCAACCCAGCGGCAAGCTGCTCCATGCAGACATGCCAGCCAACCTCGGGAACTCGGTCGCAGAGGATCCGAAGGGCCTGAACCCTTTGCTCCAGGGTTGCCGCGGTCTGCGGCATCCACGAGCGAAGGATGAACTCCAGGCTGCGAACGAGCCTGTTCACGCCGTGGCTGTCCGGCGCCGCCCTCGACAGGCTCGCGAGGACCAGCGCCACCCGGGCAAGGTGCTGAGGATTCCACGCAAGGCACTCCAGCGCCCACAGAAGGCCGACACCCGCAGGCCGATTGAAGATCGTGGCTTCCACCGGTTTCAGCAGTTCACGAACGGCCGATTCCGGGCGGTCGAGATCTTCTTCGAGAGCGCTCAGAAACTGCTCCGGGGCCGCTTCCGCGAGCATGGGAAGATCCCGATTGTACGACTCGAGCGTCCCTGTGTTCAGCGGAGCTTCATCTCCGCCGGGTCTGAGGAGCCGGCTGACGAGGGCCGCAACCTCACCCTCCACCTCGAATCCGAGTCGGCCCTGGAACATGTCGGCGCCATGCACCGACAGCAGGACCAGCGTCTCGCAGATACCGGTGCGCAGCGCGTTCGAGTGCTTGCGGACCCTGCCATAGAGACCATCCGTCCACAGCCGGTCGCGCGGCAGGTCAATTGCAAGGTCGGTTTCGGACAACACGATCTCGGCCAGAAAGAGGAAGTCGCGAAGATCCCCCGGGATCATGTGCCGGTGCAGGGCAAACAGACCGTCGAACTTGGACACAACCCCCCGGTACCAGCCCACCGACCAGACCGGGCTGTCGTCCTCTACGAGGAACGCCGCGACATCCTCCTCGATCTGTCGAACCGGCTTGTCGGAAAGTAGGCTGAGCACCTCCTGATCGGCCTCCGACTCGGCATGCCATGCTCCGATGAGGACCATCGCAACGAGCTTCCGGGCGACCTCCGCCTTCTCGGCCCACCATGGCTCCCGAATCGCGCTGATCTTCGAGAGACGTCGCCGCAGAACGGTCGGCGAACGCCCCGACACACGGGCAAGCCGGTCGATTTCGTCGCGCGCCAGGCCCACGGCCAAAAGAGCCGTCTGGAATGTGTCGTAACGAAGCAGGCCCAGACGGACATCGGGCTCCTGATCGACAGCGTTTCGGGGACGCACGACGATGCACGGTCGCCGCCGATACAAGGCAGCGAGTTCGCGCTCCGCTTCCTTCCCGGCAACGATGGGAACAAACCGGGACGTCGACGGCGCCAAGAGCTTGAGGGTCTGCGCCGAGTTCACCACAACGGCTCGATCGGCCCACTCCTGGGGCACGTTCTCGTCGCGAAAGAGGCAGGACAGGAAGGCAAGGGCCTCGCCCATCGAATCGGCAGCGACAAGTAACGGGCGATCCCACGTGCCCCTCTCCAACCAGGAGACCACCTTGGCGCGATGCTCGCCGACCGCAGGGGCGAAAAGGGCGTTCGTCATCGGCGGCTCGCCGGCCTCGGACCACTCCTGCCAGGCTCGGTTCAGAGTCATGCAGTCGCGCAACGACGGCAAGTCAAGTTCCTCGGCCAGCCAGACCTGCCCCTCGATGGATTCTTCGAGCCACTGCTCCAGGTTGTCCGCATCGAGAGCCCATACGCCCTTCCAGCGGCCTTCTGCCTTGCGCGCCTCTTCCCAATCTCTCTTGCCCGGCCACTTACGCGACGACACGAAGACAAACGTCGTTTCGGCCCGAACGTGCTCCAGAAGAGCTGATCGCGGTCCGTTGAAGTCCCGATTCGCTTTTGCTCCCGGGTCTTGCGCGGTGCTGAGTTCCCATCCGGACTTGCCCTCCGGAATCCTCTGTGACCCGCGTTGCGCTTCCACCCAGCCGTCCCAGCCCGGTCGCTGAGCTTCGCCGTACCCCGGAAAGTCCACGCGCCGGAGTTCGCTTCCGGTCGACCGGATCAACCTCCGCAGCAGAACCGGAAGCCTGCTCCGCGCTTCTTCGCCCCTGTCCGCCCATTCGTGGATCTGGGCCGAGCTGATTCTTAGGAAGGGCGGCACGTAGCTCCGGACGGCGATCTTCCGCTCCTCTTCCCGGCGTCGCTCGTGCAGCGACTCCTCTTTGCGCCCGAGCAGATCTTCCTCATCGGCGCCGAACGCCGCTTTCAAACGGAGCGCCATCGGGCGAGACAGACTGGCTTTGCCGTTGAGGAGATTCGACAGAGCTACTCTTGTGACGCCCAGTCTTTCCGCGGCCTCCGTGACGGTCATCCCCTCCGGGAGGATCCGCCGTCTGATGTGGTCGCCGATCAGGGCCGGCTGCCGTGGACTCAGCATGGCCTCAGAATCGTAAAGCGTAGCTATACACCCGTCAATCCCGCTGTGGTATTTGTCTCCTGCAGGAGGGGGTGTTCTCTTCGAGTTCACGAACCCGGCGATTTGATCCGTCGCCAGTCGACCAGGAGGTCCCGATGGCTGAGAAGCTACTCGCGGAAGAGCGAGCTTTCTACGAAGAACACTTCGAGGAGTATCGCCGGAAGTACGCCGGCCGCTACCTCCTGATCCACGGTTCCAGGTTGATCAGCGACTACGAGGACGAGATGGAAGCCAACTACGAGGGCTACCGGCGGATCTGGCGCACGGGAACCGAGGACCACGGTTACCTGGTCCTGAAGGCCGGCGAGCCGGCCGTAAAGCTGGTGGCGATGCCGATCGTCACCAGGACAGTGCGGCCCTCCGCTTGCTGAGAGTCGAGCTTCGAGAAGACCTCGCCGCCATAGTCGAAGTCGAGATTCAGCTTCCCGCGGATCTGAGGCGGGCACGGCAAGCCGAAGGCTTGAACTCCGAGTCGGTAGCGGGAAGAGCACTCATCGACACAGGCGCCGACATGACGGCCTTCGATCTTGCGGCGGCGGCCCGTGCGGGCCTGGCTCACCACGGCGCCGGCCGGTTGATGACCGTCCTGGGGCACCATGATCGAGAGGTCCCTATTCTGCTGGGAGAGGTGACGATCACCGGCTTCGGCACTTTCTCGGTCCCGCAGGGGCGGGGCTTCGATCTCTCGGACCTGGGACTCGTCGCTGTGATTGGGCGAGACGTCCTCAGTCGCACCGTTCTCGTCTACAACGGTCAGGAGGGCTGGGCGACGTTGTCGCGGAACGGCGACTGATTGGTTCGCCGGGCGCCTGGTGCGGGCCGGTCAGTACGGCGGATACGTATCCGCGACCCGGGCACAGCACGCTTCGCCCTGCTCGTACCGTTCCAGATTCCGGGCCAGACGCCTCTCCTCGCCGCCGCGCTCCCGCCGCCGCGCCTCCCGCACCAGGGTGCGCTGGATGCTGATCGCCTCGTCGAAGCGGCCGGCCTCGGCGAGCGCCATCGCGGCGGTCTCGGCCTTCGGCGCGGTGTTGTCGGCTTCGAGCAGTGCCCCCGCGATCGCGAGGGCCCGCGGACCGTCGCGGAGCGACGGGTCGGGGGCGCCGGCAAGCAGTCTCGCCAGGGAGTGAGCGGCCCGGTCGTCCGTTGAATCCACCCCCAGCCGCGCTTCGAGCACGCCCTTGGCGTCGGCGAAACGTTCCAGGCCCATCAGCACGGTCGCCTCGCGCAACCAGGCAAGGCCCTGTGCCGGTTCGATCTCGCGGACCCGGGTGTAGTGCGGCAGGGCTTCCTCGATCCGGCCGGTGCGCACCAGGGCCTCGGCGAGGCCGAAGTGGATGCGGGAGGTCCGCTCGTCCCCCGGCTCGTGCCGTAGCGCCTCCTGCAACTCGACGGCCGCCTGTTCGAAGTTGCCGGCCTGCGCCAGGACCGCCCCGAGTCCGAGCCGGGCTTCGCCGTTGCCGGTGTCGTTCTCGAGCACCCGGCGGTAGGTGGCCTCCGCATCATCGAAGCGTCCCAAGCGCGCCTGGACGTTGCCGAGGCTCAATCTCGCTTCGACCAGCTCCGGTTCGAGTTTCAGAGCCCGGCCCAGGTTCTCCAGGGCGCGGTCGTTCCGGCCGAACTCTCCCAGCAGGACACCGAGGTCGGACTGGGCGCGGGCATTCTCCGGTTCCAGCCGGACCGCGACGCCGAAGTGCTCCAGCGCCGCTTCCGGATTGCCGCGGCGAACCAGGACGGTAGCCAGGCTCTGATGGGCGCGCGGGTTTGTCGCGTCGGCAGCCACGGCTTGCCGGTAGGCAGCTTCCGCTTCCGCCAGACGGCCCTCCCGTGCGGCGGCGTTGCCCCGCGTCAGGTGGGGCGAGGCGCCGATCGCCAGCGTCGTCAGCTCGTGCATCAAGGGGTCGGCCATCGCGACTCTCGCCGTACCGCTTCGAGCCAGGGCCTGCTCGGCGTCGTCGAACCGGCCCTGCTCCCGATACGCCTGGCCGAGGTGGTAGTGGATGACGGTGGCGCCCGGCTGGAGAGCCAGCGCCCGCTCGAAGTGCTCGATGGCGACGGCGTACTCCGCCCGCTCCTCAGCGACCCGGCCCAGCCCGTACGCCGTGGCCGCCGAATCGCCGACCGCCGCGGCGCGCTCGTAGAGGAGTTCAGCCTGTTCGATCCGGCCCTGCTCGAGTTCGAGGTCGGCCAGGCGGATCAGGGCCGGCGCGTCATCAGCACGCAGATCGAGCGCGTGGCGGAACGCGGCCGCAGCCCCTTCGACATCCCCGCTGCCGGCTGCCAATACGCCGAGGTAGTAGGCCCAGGCGAAGGACTCCGGATCGAGCGCATGCGCTTCGCGGTAGCAGGCTTGGGCGGCTTCGAGAAGCCGGTGCGCCTGGTAGAGGCGGCCCAGCTCTCCGAAGGCCTGACCCTGCGAGGCGGCGGTCGCAGCGTCGTCGGCGAGCAGCGCGTCGAGGCCAGCCCGGCGGGCTTCGAGTTCGCGGGCGAGCGGCGGTTCGAGTTCCGCCAGTTCGGGGTGGGGGATCCCGGCCGGCGGCGCGGAAGTCTCGTCCTGATCGGACGCGCAAGCGAGGAGCATCGCGAGGACAAGTGCAACCAAGCCTGCTTTCGCGATGCTCACCGTCCGATCCTAGTTGCCGGCCGCGGCCAGGTCTGGCGCGCCGCACCGGATGCGGGCGGGACACCCGGGGTCCCAGGAGCGGATCTCCTCGTGTATCGTGTTCCACCGCCGATTGAATGTACGTTTCTCGCTCCATCGCGATCCTGGTTCTGGCGTGCGGCTGCACGGCGCCGCAAGCCGAGTCGGCCGGAGCGGACGCCAGGATTCCGGTCCTGATCATCGACGGCGTGAACAACCACGACTGGGAGCGCACCACCGCTGCCGTGAGGGCGACGCTCGAGCGGACAGGGCGGTTCACGGTTGACGTCAGCACTTCGCCCGGCCGGAGCGCGTCACGCGAGGAGTGGGAGGCCTGGCGGCCCGTCTTCTCGGACTACGCGGTCGTGGTCAGCAACTTCAACAGCGACTGCGAACGGGACGACGGCGATTGCGAGCCCTACTGGTCGGCGAACCTTCGCGCCGACTTCGAGACCTTCGTTCGCGAGGGAGGCGGTCTCGTTCCGGTCCACGCGGCCGACAACCACGCCGCGGACTGGACGGAGTACAACGAGATGATCGCGGTCGGCGGCTGGGGCGGGCGCCGGGCCGGCGTCTCCGGTTCCATCCTGCGCAAGATCGACGGCGCCTGGACCGCGACCTCGCCCGACCAGGGGTCGAGCGGCAGGCACGGCCGTATCCGCGAGTTCCAGGTCATCCACGATCGGCCCGACCACCCCATCCTCGCCGGGCTGCCGACCACCTGGATGCACGCGGCCGACGAGCTCTATGCCTCTCTGCGCGGCCCGGCCGGGAACGTCGAGGTCCTCGCGCACGCGAACTCCCTAGTAACCGAAGAGCTCGAACCCATGCTGATGCTCATCACCTACGGCCAGGGCCGCGTCTTCCACATCCCGATGGGGCACTACAACGACGAGTTCGAGCCCATCGGCGCCTCCCTGCACTGCGTCGGCTTCCAGACCGTGCTCGCCCGCGGCACGGAGTACGCGGCCACCGGCGAGGTGACGATCGGCGTGCCGGCTGCCTTCCCTGGGCCGAACGAGCCGTCCGTTGTCGCCCCCGAAAGCCTCGAGTGGCCGATGTGAACGGCCGCCGCGCGCCGCGTCCGAGCCGGTCCGGCCGGCTCGTCTGCACGGCCGCGACCGTGGCGTTGAGCGCGGCGCTTCAGGCCCAGCCGGCGGTTCCGGCCGCGCCGACGCCGGTCGTGCCGGGCTACGAGCATCTGAGACTCGCCGGCGCGGCCAGCGAGGCGGCGCTCGGCGAAGTCTTGCTCGGCGAGCTGAACTGCCTGTCCTGCCATGAACCGGCCACGGAGCTGTCCGGACGGCTACTCGCGCGCGCGGCGCCCGACCTCGCGGCGCTCAAGGAGCGGGTCACCATCGAGTGGCTCACCGCCTATCTCGCCTCGCCGGCAACCGAGAAGCCGGGCACGGCAATGCCTGAGGTTCTTCACTCCCTCGAGGCCGCGGATCGCGACCGGACGGCACGGTCGCTTGCCCGCTACCTGTTCTTCGAGAAGGAGGAACCGGCCGTTTCGGCTCCGGGATCGGCCGACGTGTCCGAGGAGTTCCCGGTGTTCCGGTTCCGGGCCACCGTGGAGCGGGGACGCAGGCTGTTCCACTCGATCGGCTGCGTTGCCTGCCATGCTCCCGAGGCATCCGGCGCCGAACCGGCGATCCCCTCCGTTCCCCTACCCGACCTGGCGGCGAAGACCTCGGTTGCCGCGCTGACCGGCTTCCTCCTCGACCCACGGTCCTTGCGGCCGAGCGGGCGCATGCCGTCCCTCTACCTCACATCGCGCGAGGCGGAGGATCTCGCGATCTACCTGCTGCGGGACCAGGCGCCGCCGGTCGTCGAGCGTCGTGGCGGCTTCGAGTTCGAGTACTTCCTCGATCCGATGCAGGACGAGGACGTAAAAGGCTTCTTCGACCGGCCACCAGCCGACCTCGACACCCTCGAACCGGCCGCCGGGGGCCGGATCGACCGCCTGTCACTACGCCTGCCGGTCGAGATGAACTACGGCAACCATGCCTTTCGATTCACGGGCCTCATGAGCGTGCCCGAGGCGGGGCGCTACACCCTCAGCCTGGCCTCTGATCGCCGGTCCGGCTCTTCGCTCGCGGTAGACGGCGAAGTGGTCGCTGCAAAGCCAGTCGGAAGCGCCCGCGAGACGGACGCGGAACTCCAACTCGAGGCCGGGGACCACCCGGTAACGGTGACGTACTTCATTCGCGGCGACACCCGGGAACCGTTCCTGACGGTGGGTCTCGCTGGCGACCCCCTACCCGAGGGCGCGGCGCTAGAGGACTACACAACCTACGAGAACGTCCGGCTGCGGCCGGGCGGCGGCACCCTGGTCTCCGTGGAAGCGGAAGAGGCTGGCTGGGGCGCCCGGCTCTTCGTCCGCCACGGCTGCGCGTCGTGCCACGGCTACGCGGGAATCCAACCCGACCGGCGGGACGTCACGACCCCACCGGCGCTCACCGATCTCGATCCGGCGGCGGTGGAAGGCGGCGCCGCCATGCACACCGGCGCCTACTCGCCGCGGTACCGGCTCGCCGATCGGCAGAAGGGTGCGATCCGAGCGGCTCTCCAGGCTCTCCCGGAACTCGCAACGTCCCGGACACCGGCCGACCAGATCGTCCACGCGATGGCGAGCTACAACTGCTACGCCTGCCATCGACGAGAGGCCGGGCCGGCGGCAGTGGGCGGTCCTGATCCGGTGCGCGCGACGTACTTCGAGGTGGTCGGCGGCCAGGACCTCGGCGACGAGGGGCGGCTGCCGCCGGACCTGCACGCCATCGGCGGGAAGCTGAAGCCCGAAGCGCTGCACTCGGTTCTGACGACGGACGAACTGCACGTCCGCCGCGACTTCATGGAAGTGAGGATGCCGAACTTCGCCGGCGAGGCAATCGATCGGCTCGCCGACTCCCTGGCCACCGCCGACGCAGCGGCCGGCGACCTCAGCGAACCGGCGTTCTCGACCGAGGCCGTCGACGACGGGACTGAGCTGCTGGGCGAGGCCAGCATGAGCTGCATCACGTGCCACAACGTTCACGTCTATCCCGCCCAGGGCGTCTCGACCATCGACCTGGCCACCGTCTACGACCGGTTGCGGCCCGGATGGGTCGCGCGGTACCTGCGGGATCCGGCCGCGATCCGCCCGGGAACGCGTATGCCTGCCTTCTGGCCCGAGGGCGCCGCGAACTTCCAGCACCTGGGCGGCGGCACCGTCGACGGCCAGATCGATGCGATCTGGAACGCCCTCTCGCTCGGCACTTCCATGCCCGCGCCCGTGGGCACGAACATCGGCGCCGAGCTGGTCCTGGTCCCGGACGAGCGCCCGATCGTGTTCCGCACCTTCATGATCGACGTGGGACCGCGGTCGATCGCCATCGGCTACCCGGAGAACGTCCACGTCGCCTTCGACGCAAACAACATCCGGCTGGCGAAGATCTGGCGAGGCGGCTTCTTCGACGCCAAGGGCACGTGGCAGGGCCGCGCGGGCCGGTTCCTCGGTCCCTACGGCACGGATGTGCTGAACCTTCCGCCCGGCCCGGCCATCGCGGACCTGGGCGACATCGACAGTCCGTGGCCCACGGCGGGCCGAACCGACCGGAACGTGGGTGGCCGTTTCCTCGGCTACCGGCTCGACGACGAGGGCAGACCGGTGCTGCGCTACCGCCTAAATGACCTGCTGATCGAGGAGGCGCCGACGCCCTTGCGCAGTGGCGGCGGCACGAATCTGATCCGCCGCTTCCGGCTCTCCGCCGGCTCGGACCCTCGTCCGCTCTATCTGCTGCTGGCCGAGGGTGAGGAGATTGCCTCGACGTCGGAGCGCTCCTGGAGCGTCGATGGCCGGCTCGACGTATCGATCGCCTCCGATGCCTCCGAAGCGGACCTCGCGCCGTTCGTTCGGGAGTCCCAGGGCGTCCGGCAGCTCCTGCAGCGGATCGACCTTCAACCGAACGAAACGCTCGACATCAACGTGACTCTCTCCTGGTGATCCTCGTGGCCCTCCTGAGTACCAACACGATGCAACCCGGCCGCGCCCGCGCCACGGCGCTGGTGGCCCTGCTGCTCCTGTTGCCCCTGCCGCTGTTCGCCCAGGAACCCCTGGACGATGGCCTGCGCGAAGAGACGGAGAAGGAGCTCCTCGACCGCCAGCGGGACGCCATCGGCGCGCAGGCCGCCGCGGAGGAGCTGTCCTACCGGCTGCTCACGATGCCCCTCCAGGAGGGCATGTCGATGGAGGTGGGCGGCCTCCTGCAACTCTCGGACGGCCGCATGATGGCGGGAACCAGGCGGGGCGAGATCTTCATCGTCGAGAACGCGTTCAGCGATCCGCCGCAACCGACGTTCAAGCAGTACGCCTTCGGTCTCGGGCAGCCGCTCGGTCTGCTCGAACTCGACGGCTGGATCTACACCGCACAGCGAGGCGAACTGACCCGGATCAAGGACACCGACGGCGACGACCGGGCCGACGTCTTCGAGACCGTCACGGATGCCTGGGAAACCAGCGGCGACTACCACGAGTACGTCTTCGGACCGCGACTGACGCCGGACGGCAAGCTCTGGGTAACGCTGAACATCCCGTTCGGGGCGCAGCCCTACGGGTTCGCGGACTGGCGCGGCTGGGCGGTCCGAGTCGATCGCGCGACCGGCGACGCCGAGTTCGTGGCCGCCGGCCTTCGCTCTCCCGCCGGCGTCGAGGTCAGCCCCTGGGGCGAGGTCTTCTACACGGACAACCAGGGCGAGTGGAACAACGCCTCCAAGCTCTCCCTGATCGAGGTGGGAGACTTCCACGGTCATCCCCACGGCATGGCCTCGACCCATCTTCCGGAGTCGAAAGTCGAGCCGCCGCCCGAAGGCCAGCCGCAGGGCGGAACCTTCATGAAGGACCTGCACCAGGCGATTCCGAACTACCGCATGCCTTCCGTCTGGTTCCCCTACGTGAAGATGGGGCAGTCCCCAAGCGGTCTCAAGTGGGACACGACCGGCGGCAAGTTCGGTCCCTTCGCCGGTCAACTCTTCGTCGGTGACCAGCATCACGCGATGGTCATGCGGGTGTTCCTGGAGAAGATCGGCGGCCACTGGCAGGGCGCCGCGTTCAACTTCCGGCGCGGCCTCGACAGCGGGGTGATTCGCCTCGCGTTCGCTGACGACGGATCGCTCTTCGCCGGCATGTCGGACCGCGGCTGGGGCGGCGTCGGCCCCGAGCCGCACGGTCTCCAACGGATCGTCTGGACCGGCGCCCTGCCGTTCGAGGTCCACGAGATGCGGGCGCAACCCGACGGCTTCGAACTCACGTTCACCCGGCCGGTCGATCCCGCGAGCGCAGGAAACCCCGCGTCCTACTGCATGCTGAGCTACACCTACCGCCTCAGCTCGAGCTACGGCGGACCGGAAGACGACAAGCTCCGGGTCGCCATCCGATCCGCCCAGGTCGCTGCCGATGCCATGAGCGTCCGCCTGACCGTCGAGCCGCTCCGCGCCGGCTACGTCCACGAGTTGCACCTCGATGGGGTACGCGGCAGCGAAGGCGAACCGCTTCTTCACCCGGAGGCCTACTACACGCTGGTCAACATCCCATAGGCCGGCCGCGCAGTTGGGACCTTCGCCGCGCCGCCATGCGGCAATGCGATCTGACACTCAAGCCGAAGACGGTTCCGGCGATGCCGGCACAAACTCGGCCTTGACCGCCAGCATCTGGGCAAGTTCAATCCGCTTCTCCCGTTCTGTCGGCCAGCCCACGATGTCGGCGTGACGGGGATGCGGTGTCGTTTCAGGAACCACATCCAACTCAGGCACTGCTCGGACATCCGCCGCGGAGCAAAGCCCGTGCCCCTTGAACGACAACTGCCGAGACGTCGCAGAAGCAAGCTCGCGCACTTCAATGCCGTCTAGTCCGTCAATACGGTAGACAGACGTGCGCAGATCACCTGGGGGCATGAAAGCGGCGTACTTCACCGTCCCATTCGAAACGGAGAAGTGGCTTTTCGTGTAGAGGAACCGGGCAAGAGACTCCCGGTCAGGGATCGCCAGCTGCGGCCTCCTTCGCGATCCACAGGAGGTCCGACGGAAGCTGGACATCGGAGCGGCGACGGCCTGTCTCCCGGCGACCTGGAACGTGAACTGCGTAAAAGAGGCCGCCGTCTGGGCCGAAGCTCACGATCAGCGACCGCGCCCTACCACTTGACCATTGCATGGCCACCCCACCGTCAGGCTCAGGCACGATCTCGGGCATCGGCACATCGGGCGTGAGGGTCAACAGGGCATCATTCAGGGCGTCCTTCGCGCGACGAGACAGTGGCCTAGCATCGCCACCATCCCAGCCGGGGCGGGACGTCTCCTCAGTGATCTCCCGCAGTTCTCTCATGGCCGTCTGCCTGGACAACTGCCACGCGGAGACTGCGCATTCCGAAGTCTCCTCCTCCCTAACGATCCGACACGCCTCCGGCCCAACAGCCGTCGAGCGCCGCCTCCCGAGTTGTCCCACCCAATCCTGAGCTTCTACGGCAACTAGACTCATGCGTACCTCTCGATTCCGTCGGCAGTCAAACTGCTGAAGAAGATCTCGTTCTTCCGGCTACGAAGTTCGTCAATACGCGCCCACACGTCGCAGTCCTCGAAGGCCCCATCTGGCGCCACGGCAAAGGCGTCGATATCGAGGATCACAGTGAACCCCGCTTCCTCTTCTCTAGCTAGGCGGGTCACGATCGTCCTCTCGAAGGCGTCGTGACTCGAGACCTGAAGTCGCTCCAAAGACTGCCGAATTCGACCCTGACCGAAGCCCAGCGGCTGTCTCAGAGGCTCTACGAAGATGGTCTCGAAGCCCACCCCGGGGGAAACCTGGATCTCGTTGATGTAGCGGACGCCAACCCTCGTAACCCGAACTTCCGGCAACAACGACCTGTAACGCGTCCACAGGGTCTCAGCCTCCTCTCGGAGTTGCGCCCATTTCGTATAAGGGCGCAGCTTGTTGAAAGTGAAGCCATCAAGGCGAAACTGGACGATCTTGTCTCCTTGAGGGTTCCTGAAGTTGTAGCCGCGGAGCGCGGCGGTGGCAGCAACCGCGGGATCAGTGCCTTCCTTCAACTCCGCTGAGACGTTCGCCGCGTAGTTCTTCCCCTTGTCGGGGAACTCGCTCTCGATGCCACGATGAGCGGCATTGAAGCTGGCCAACAGCTCCGCGTCCTGACCTTCCGGCAACTCGCAGCGGAGGTCTATCAACGCCTCACGAATCGGCGCGTTGGCCAGTGTGCGAATCCGATTCGGCCCAGAAGAGCTAGTCATTGCCACCAATCCTAGTTCGGGGCACTGGACGTCCATCGGCTCTGCACTGTGGCCGGCAGGTCAATGCCCCTCCGAGAGGCCGCGCACGGTATCACCCCTCTCCGCCTGAGGAGTACCATTGGCGAGAGTCAGTGATGTCCATCGGGGGACGCCCAGGCACGGTCTCCTGGCCCAGCACATGCCCAGTATACGGTTTCACGCATAAGTCCTGTCAATCGTGCGTCCTCGCCAGGACTAGCCGCGCCGAGTGCCGACGAAACCCGATTCCTCACTCCCATCAAAGGAGCCGCCATGCGTCAGCCCCCAGTCCTTCTCGCTTCCGTAGCTCTGGCCATCGCCTGCGCGCCGGCGCCGCCCGCCGCCGAAGAGGCCGCGCCCGGCACCCATGACGACCTGTTGCAGCTCTTCGAGGAGTTCCGCGTCTTCCAGGATCCCGAGACCCACGACGGCGTCCCCGACTACACCGCCGAGGCGATGGAACGGCAGCGCCAAGAACTCGAGGGCTACAAGGCGCGGCTGACCGCGATCGAGATCGACGACTGGCCCGTCTCCGAGCAGATCGACCACCACCTGGTTCGCGCCGAGATGAACGGGCTCGACTTCCACCACCGGGTGACCCGGCCCTGGTCGCGTGACCCCGCGTTCTACCTGATGTCTCAGGGCGGGGCCGGGCCGGCGATGTCGGGCTTCCGGACACTGTTTCGCGGCGAACCGCCGTTCGACGAGGCCGAACTCGAGGCGTATCGGACCACCCTGCAGGCGGTGCCGAAGCTCTATGAGCAGGCCCGGTCGAACCTGACCGAGGCCGTTCCCGACCTCGGTACGATCGCGATCTGGGCCGCACCCCGAGAGGCGGGCATCTACGACGACATCACGGAGCAACTCGCCGACCACCACCCGGAACTCGTGCCGGACGCCGAGGCGGCGCGCGACGCGGTCCTCGCCTTCGGGGCGTGGGTCGAGGAGAACAAGCAGTCGTGGAGCGGCATGGCCGGCATCGGCAAGGAGAACTACGACTGGTGGCTCCGCAACGTCCACCTCTCGCCCTACGGCTGGGAGGAGAGCCGGATGATCGTCGAGCAGGAGTACAACCGGCTCGTCACGTTCCTGGCGCTCGAGGAACACCGGAACCGCGACCTGCCTCCGTTCGAGATCGCCGACACCCCCGAGAAGTACGCCGACAATCTGCACGAGGCGCTCGCCTACGTCGTCGAGTTCCTGCGCGAGGACGAGGTCCTGACCGTGCCGGACTGGATGGACCCGACCGACTACAGCGACCCGAACGAGCCGCCCGAGCCGCTGCCGTCGGACCCGAGCATCGACCACAAGGCCCGCGAGCGCGAGATCCTGCCCGGCGAGTCGCACGAGTACGTCGGCCACATGTTCGACGGGCAGCGGCTCGACCGTGACGAACGGCCGATACGCGGCGCCGACCGCCGCTTCAACATGGAGTGGATGCGGATGGAGGGCTGGGCGGTCGCCCTGGAGGAACTCCTGATGCAGGCCGGCGTCCTCGACGAACGGCCGCGCCGCGGCCGCGAGGTCGAGTACCTGATGAACATCTCCCACATGAGCCTGGCCCTGCCCGACCTCGCCATGCACGCCAACCTGATCACCTTCGACGAGTCGCGCAAGCTCTGCGCCGCGTTGATGTCCAAGGGCTGGTCTCAGGAGGACGAGCGCATGGTCTGGTACGAGATGGAGTCCAACCTGCGGTTCCCCGGTTTCCACACCGGCGTCGTGGTCGGCAAGGCCCACTTCATGAAACTCTTCCGCGAACGCGCCATGCAACTCGGCGACGACTTCGTGCTCCGCGACTTCATCGACGAGTTCCTCGCCGGCGGCATCATCCCGATCTCGCTCATCCGCTGGGAGATGACCGGCTACGACGACGAGATCCGGTTCCTCACCGGCGAGGACGACGTGCCGAACCGGCTGTTCGACCCGGCGCTGTAGCTCGTGGATCGGCTGTAGGTAGGCTGCTCGTCTTGCCAACAATCCTGTTGCCAACGAACTCGTTGGCAACAGCCCGGGAACACCGAGGAGCCACCCTGACATGAAGTACCGAACCCTCGGCCGCACCGGCCTGAAGGTCTCGCCGCTCGGGCTCGGCACGAGCAACTTCGGCGACGTCACGCCCGAGGACGAGGCGCGGCGGATCATCGAGCGGACGCTCGACGCCGGCGTCAACCTGATCGACCTCGGCCACATCTACGGCGACGGCCGGGCCGAGCGGATCGTCGGCAGCGTGCTCAAGGAGAGCGGCCGGCGGCACGAGGTCCTGATCTCGACCAAGATCTACCCCGGCGAGTTCGATGACGACACTGGTCTCGCCCGGTCCGAGCATGTGCCGGGACGCAGCCCGAACGAGCAGGGGCTTTCCCGGGCTGGCATCTTGAACTCCTGCGACGCCGCCCTGCGCAGGCTCCAGACGGACCACATCGACCTCTACCAGACCCACCGGCCGGACTTCGGCATCCCCATCGACGAGACGCTGCGTGCGTTCGACGACCTGGTCCGGGCCGGCAAGGTCCGGTACATCGGCTGCTCGACCTACCCCGCCTGGAGCGTGATGGAAGCGCTCATGGTGAGCGAGATGAAGGGCTACGTCCGCTTCTCATCGGAGCAATCGCCCTACAACCTGCTCGACCGGCGGATCGAGAACGAGTTGATCCCGCTGTGCGAGAAGCACGGTCTCGGCATCCTCGCCTGGGCGCCACTGGGGATGGGGGTACTGGCCGGCCGGTACTCGGATGCCGCGGAATACCCAGAAGGCTCCCGCGCCGACCTGCTCGGCAAGTACTACGCGCGGCGGGTCACCGACCGGGCGATCCGGGTCGGCGTCGAGTTCGCCAAGCTCGCGGCCGAGGCCGGGATCACGCCGGCCCAACTGGCGATCCTGTGGTGCAAGGACCAGCCAGGGATCACGGCGCCGCTGATCGGCCCGCGGCGGTACGAGCACGTCGACGAACTCGTCGCGGTCCAGGAGATGACCCTCGACCCGGAGATCGGCGCCGCCTGCGACGCCCTGGTTCCGCCCGGCAGCGCGGTCTCCGACTTCCACAACACGTCGGGGTGGATGAAGACTCAGCTCACCTGGTAGCCGCTCCTGGGAACGCGGGCGTCTCGCCCGCATCCGGCGCAGAGCGCCGGCACTGACTCTCTTCTCTAGCCATCCGACCGGGGCGACGCCGAGCGGTTATGGCAGTATTGCCGCGTTATGGTCAAGGTCACCTACTCCCTCGACGACGCCACCGTTCGTCGCATCCGCCGGACCGCTGAGCGGCTCGGCAAGCCGCAGAGTCAGGTCGTCCGCGAGGCGGTAGCCGACTTCGCGGCCCGGGCCGACCGGCTGAGCGAGGTCGAGCGCCTTCGCATGCTGAAGGTGATCGGCGATCTCCGCGAGGCGCCGCCGACGCGGTCGAGAGAGGAAACGAACGCCGAACTGCGGGATATCCGCGCCTCGCGGCGGTTCGGATGGCGCGGGGAAACGGGTCCGTGATGGTCCACCTGGACACGTCGGCCCTGGTTGGGGCGCTGACGGGTCCACACGACTCGATCAACCGCCTGTTCGCACTCGTCGACGAAGGGCACCGGCTGGCGCTCTCCTCCATCGTTCTCTACGAGTGGTTGCGGGGGCCGCGGCGGATGCCGGAGCTGCAGGCGCAGGAGGAACTCTTTCCCTCCGCCGCCGCCGTGCCGTTCGACGCCGAGGCAGCGGCGCGGGCGGCGGTGATCTACGGCGCGGTAGGCAACCCCCGCGGCCGCGAAGCCGACCTCGCCATCGCGGCCTGCGCGATCGTGCACGACGCGGCGATCTGGACGCTGAACGAGGACGACTTCAGCGACGTACCGGGCCTCGAACTGGTGTAGTCGCTTGCGCCGGTGGCGGCGCAGACTGTCAAGCGCGCCGCTGCGGCAACCGCTCCCTCAGCCGCCGTACCTGGTCCGGCTGCCATGAAGCCAGGTTCCGCGACTCCTCCGGGTCGGCCAGGAGGTCCCACAGCCGCCACTCTTCGTCGCCGTAGTCACGGACCAGCTTGTAGCGGCCGTCCCACGCCATCCTGAAGTCCCGCAGGCCGGAGAGCACGACCTCGCGGTGTTGGTCGGTCGAGCCTTCGAGCAACGGCCGGAGCGAGCGGCTATCCATCTCGCCCGGGACGTCTACGCCGCCGTAGTCGAGGAAGGTCGCCGCGAGGTCCATGATCGAGACCGGCGTGCCGGCCTGGAAGCCCTGCCGGACTCCGGGTCCCGCCAGGAGCAGCGGCACGCCGACAGATGCCCGGTACGGCACCCCCTTGCCCCAGCGGCCATGCTCGCCGAGCATCTCGCCGTGATCGGAGGAGTAGACGATGATGGTGTTGTCGAGCTGCCCCTTCTCCTCCAGCATGTCGACGTACAGGCCAAGCCACATGTCGATGTTCTCGATCATCGCGGCGTAGTTCTGGCGCGAGCCCAGGTGCTGCTCGGCCGTGAACGAGCCGGTGTAGTGGTGCGGCAAGCCCAGTCCGTCGAGGACGCGTTCCTGGCCACGCACCTTGCGCTCCATCTCCCGCGTGATGTCCATCGGCGGGTGTGGACCGACGAAGTTCACCACCAGGTGCCAGGGTTGGTCCTCCGGCGCCTGCTCCAGAAGGTCGAGGCCGTTGCGTGCAATCCAGTTGTCGCAGTAGGCCTCCGGGCCCAGGGGCGAGGGGCTTGTGTCTCCCCACCAACCGTCCGGCCTGCTGGCGTTGCGCCGGGCCATGTCCTCGGCGCAGATCCGCCCCTGGGGCGGTTCGAGAGCGTCCAGAAAGCCGTAGTACGGGTCACTCGGACCGACCGGTTCCCGCAGGTAGGACATGCCCGCGCCCTTGCCGGCGTTGTTGATCATCGCCGAGAAGCCCCAGGCGTCGGCGCGGTTCGTTCCGTCGAGCCCCCAGTCGCTGCTCCCCTTCGACAGATCGAGCTTGCCGCAGGCCATCGTGTGGTAACCCGCATCGCGGAGCAGACCGTAGTAGGTGGGCCGGTCGACGAGATAGTCGTAACTGTTGTCCGGCACACCGCAGCGGTCGTACTCCATGCCGGACGCGAGGCAGGCGCGCGACGGAGCGCAGGTCGGCGCCGCGCACACGGCGGAGGTGAAGTTGACCCCGGTCCGCGCGAGACGCGCCATGTTCGGCGTCGACAGCGGCACTGCGTAGTTGTCGAGGCCGATCCAGTCGTACCGGTGCTGATCGGGAAAGAAGAACAGGAAGTTGGGCCGGCGTCCCGCGGAGTCGGCCGGTGGCTGGGAGTTCGGATCGGCACAGGCGGCGAGACCCGCCAGACCGCTGCCGGCGACCAGGGTCGACGACTGGCGCAGGAACTTGCGTCGGGTGCTCTTGTCGCTCATGCCGCTTACCTCCAGCGCCGGCGTCGGATCTCAACGAGACACAACCACCGCCTGCTAACGTTGTAGGAACTTCCAACAAGAATAGACACACCACTGCGTCCACGCAAGGAGCCGTCATGAATCGTCGCAACCCCCTCCTCTCCCGCCGCGAGGTTCTGACTGCCGGCGCCGCGGCAACCGCGGCCGCTCTCACCGGCTGCGGCGGCGCGCAGACACCGGGCCCACGGGCCATCAAGCGCCCGAACATCCTGCTTCTCATCTCGGACCAGCACCGGTTCGACTGGGTGGGACGGAACCCGGAGATCCCGGTCCCGACGCCGCACCTGGACGCCTTAGCGGCCCGGGGCGTCGACTTCACCCAGGCGGTCGTGCCGGCGCCGGTGTGTGGACCCTCGCGATCCTGCCTCGCGTCCGGCATGGAGTACGAGAACTGCACCGTCCAACAGAACCGCGACGAGTACAACGCGGTGCTCCGGCCAACCTTCTTCAAGCACCTCCACGACAGCGGCTACCACACGATGGGCTGCGGCAAGATCGATCTCCACAAGGGTCCCGACGGCCGGCGTCCGGACGGGAAGCTGCACATGGAGGAGTGGGGCTTCTCCGACATGCTGATCACCGGCAGCAAGAACGGCGGAGACACGGAGCCCTACGGGTTCTGGCTCGATTCGCTCGACCCGCCGCTCAAGGACATCCACAACGCGGACATCAGCGAGCGGCGCCTTCCCCGGCACGTCAACTGGTGGGGGATGACGGACCCGACACCGATCGGCGACCACGCCTACAAGGACAACTACACGGCGCGCACCGGCATGGATCTGCTCGACGGCGTCCCCGACGGAAACCCCTGGTTCCTGCACGTGAACTTCAACGGGCCGCATCCGCCCATGGACATCACGGAGCGCATGGAGCGGGAGTATCGGGGACCGGATCGGGTGATCGAGGACTTCCCGCAGCCGCACAACTACCAGGGCATCGCGCGCGTTGGACAGATGCTGGCGCCGCCGTCTCCGTTCACGCCCGAGCACCACATCCGAATTCGCCAGAACTACGCGGCGATGATCGAGAACATCGACCGCTGGATCGGGCTCTACCAGGAGCGGCTGACAGAACGTGGCGAGCTGGAAGACACGATCGTGATCTACACCAGCGACCACGGCGAGATGCTGGGCGACCACGACTACTGGGGCAAGGGCCTGCCCCATGAGGCCTCCTGGAAGGTCCCCATGGTCATGGCCGGGCCGGGCATCGCCAGCGGCGTCCGCAGCGACGCGCTCGTCTCGCTGATGGACCTGGCCGCGACCAGCCTGGACTATGGCGAGGCCGGGGTTCCCGAGGAGATGCAGAGCCGGTCACTGCGCCCGCTGCTCGATGCCGGTGCGGGCGAGCACCGCGAGTACGTCCGCTCCGCTCTCCAGTCGGGTAACGCAGCGAGCGGGCGCTTCCGCCTGGTCCAGGACCACCGCTACAAGCTGGTCGACGGCTTCCAGGAGGAGAAGGAGCTGTTCGACCTGGAGGCGGACCCGCTCGAGGACGAGAACATCGCCGCCGCCAAGCCGGACGTGGTGGCGCGGCTGGAGAAGTTGCTGGTGTGACCGGATGCGAGCCAGAACCCGGGTGGCGCGATCCGCGCCACCCGTGAACCAGTCCGCGCGCCCGTCATCGGGCGCACGGATGGCAGGCCCGCGCACCCAGAGATACGGCGTCGATCTGGCGGGTTGCTCTACTGCAGGCGGACACAGCAGGTCAGCGGATGAGCATCAACTCCTTCTGGGGCGGCGACAGGTACTCGATGCCGTCCTCCGTCGCCAGCGCTTCCTCGTGGTCCCACCACAGCAGGTACTGGTCCTGCCCCTCGGGCGCCGGCGAGGGCATGTAGAAGAAGTACTCGATGACGAAGTGGTGGTGCGGCGCGAGCGGGATCTCCCTCGACCAGTCCGGACCCAGGCTGCCGATTCGGGGGCCGTAGTAGGTCTCGACGGACTCGGGGCGGGCGCCCTTCATCTGGCCGTGGGAGTCGATCGAGATGTGGGTCTTCGCGGCGTCGAAGCCGGTCGCATAGGCCGGGAAGTCGTTCTTCGGGGTCACCATGTGGAGCTGGTTGTCGCGGACGACGATCCCGGACTCCTCGAATCTGCGCGTGTAGTCGCGGATGATCTCGCGCGGCGTCAGGCCGGCCCGAATCGTCTCGGCGAGGATCGCGTCGACCCGCAGGTACTCGGCCCACAGCTTCTGGATCTCCGGCGGCGGTTCCGTCTCGCCCTCGCGTAGCACGTAGGCGTACACGCCCAGGCTCGGGTTCGTGACGATGTCGCCGCCCTGGACCACGGCGCCTTCCCAGCCGTCGCTGCGGCCGCGCTGGGACTGGCCGGTCTGCATGCGGCGCATCACCGTGAGCTCGGCGTCGTCGGTCCTGGTCACGCCCGGCTCGATCGCAGCCACGACCTCCTCGAACCGCTCGAGTTCGTCCTGCCGCATCCGCTTCAGCAGCTCGACCTCGCTGGGTACGTGGCGGTTGATGTAGTCCATCATCAGCCACTCGGACGAGATGAGCCGGCTCGCGTACTCCGCGCCGAGTTCCTCGGACAGGAGCACGTAGTCGGTGTGCGAGAGGCCGTCGATCTCGCCCCGGTAGGTCACCCAGGGGCCGAGGTCGTGCTTGAAGTTGACGGCGATGACTTCCGGGTCGCGCGCGACGACGAACTCCTTGAGTCCCACAAAGCGGTAGTCGTACTCGGTCGTCGGACCGCCGACCGGCTCCTGGACCCGGACCGCGGGTGCTGTGATGTCGTAGGCGCCGCTCTGCTCGACGTAGCGATAGTCCCTCTCGCCCCAGCCGCGGTGGGCAGCGCCCCAGCGCCGACCGAGAACGGCCCGCTCGATCCGGTCGCCGCCCCGGTCCGTGAACACGAAGACGCCGGACGTGCTGCCGAGCTCGTGGGCGCCGAACGGGTCCGGCACCGCCTCCCGCATCACGTGGATCCACATGTCGACGCCGCGCTCCCGCATGATCTGAGGGAGGACGACGTCGAACTTGTCGCGGCGGATCTGGTGGTTCTCGGCTTCGTACCGGGCGCGGAGGCCGCCGTCCCCCTCGTCCTGGGCGGCTGCCGAAGCGGGAGCGACCAGGCAGAGAAGCCCCGCCACGCTGCCGCAGGCCGCCCATGTGACGCGTTGGGCGGCGCTACTCACCGGGGAACTCGTACGGCTCGATCACCAGCGGAGCGCCCTCGTAGTTGCCGTCAGGAATCACGGTCGCCAGGCTGTACTCGGGGCGGCTCAGGACCTCGAACAGGACCGGCTCCCCTTCCTCCACCTTCTCGCGCGTGTTCAGCGGCCACTCGTGGCCAATGTCGTCCAGCCGCCCTGGGAAGTCCTGCGCGCCGATGAAGGACGTGTACACCCAGTAGATGTACTCCGCCGCCATGCAGCCGTAGTCGCAGGTCTCGTCGTCGTAGGTGTACCAGGCGCCTTCCGGATACTCGTCCGGCGGGCCGTCGAAGCGGCCGCCGCGCGCCTTGTCCATGGCGTCGGTCAACTCGGAGCCCGGCTCCAGGCCGAAGGTCTCCGGATAGGCGACGGCGAGACCGTTGTCCGTGATCATGTGGAAGATCTCCTCGAGCGAGGCGTCGAAGACACCCCGCTCCCGGGCGTCGATCTGGGTCTCCTCGTCGTACAGGCCCTGACCCCGGGGCGCGTTGCGCCAGTCCATCTCGTGCGCCTCGTCCTGCGTGCCGGTCATCACGATCGTGCCCCCGGTGTCCAGCATCGCCTGGTGGATCTTCGGATTGTCGACCTCGCCGTCCTCGTCGTTGTCGAGGAACTGCGCGAGAACGCCGGCCGCGTGCATCAGCTTGTCGTCGCCGGTCGTGTTCGTGGCCAGGATCGGCACGCCGTGGACCATCACCTTCTTGACCCAAGCGATTTCGCTTGTCGCCGGCTCGGTCGCGTCGGAGTCGCCGACGCCTTCGTTCGGCGCCGCACCACAGGCGGCGACGATCAGGCAACCCAGCAGCAAACAAAGGACCCCTCGCCGATTCCGAGACTTCATGGTTCGTCCTCCTTGCAGCGTCACGCTGCTTTCAATGAGTACTCCAGGCAGCGATGCCGTACCGACAACCTCGGACTTACGGGGCGAGGTATTCGCGCCGTACGGCGTCGTCGATCAGTTCCTCGGCGTAGCGCCACAGATCGGGCGCGCCATCTTCGATGCAGTGATTGATCTCGCGGACCTGAGCTGCACGCACACCGTGCTGCTGCCAGGGGCCGCCCCCGTTCACGTAGTTCAGCAGCATCGGCTGCAGGCGGTCCATCGCCTTGGCGAACTTCGCCTCGGGAGTCTGGCGCGCCTCGAACTCGTCCCAGAGGGCGCGCAGTTCCGCTCCGTTCTCGGCCGGCAACAGCCCGAAGATGCGGTCGGCAGCACGCTCCTCGCGCTCCTCCTGGTCCGCTACACCCACCTTGTCGTAGACGAACGTGTCGCCGGCATCGATCTCCACCAGATCGTGCACCACCAGCATCTTGAGCACCTTGAGCTGATCGAGCCCCTTGAAGGCCGCGTGTTCCGCCAGCACCAGAGCCATCAATGCCAACTGCCAGGAGTGCTCCGCGGAGTTCTCGGGCCGGTCGTTTCCAACGATGGACGTGCGCCGCAGCACCTGCTTGAGCCGGTCCGCTTCGACGAGAAACCGCATCTGCTGCGCAAGGCGTTCGCTGGCTTCCTGCATGCCGCAACGGTACCCGACTCCTCTCGCGGAACTACTGGTCCGGCTGCTCCAACTGCACGGCGCCATCGCTGAACTGCAGGAGCTCGACGCCCCGCAGCATGTCCGTCCCGTCACGGTCCGCCTGCGAGTCGCTCACCGTCGCTCCGTCCGCGTCCCCGCTGACTTCGTAGTCGGCCGCCGGACCGCCGAAGACGGCCGTGTCGTCGCCCGCTCCGCCGTCCAGCGTGTCGTTGCCGCCGCCGCCCTCGAGCTGGTTGGCGCCGGCGTTGCCGGTGAGCACGTTGTCGTGGGCGTTGCCGCGCAGGTTCGCGTCCCCGTCGCCGGTCAGCGTGGCGTTGCGAAGATGCTGCGTCTTCATGGTGTAGCGCTCGTCCGGATCGAAGGTCATGGAGAAGGTGCCGCTGAAGTCCAGCGGCAGTTCAGGCGTGTAGGTCAGATGCGGCCCGACGAACTTCGTGACCAGCGCGTAGCCGAGCGGGTCCTTCTCCGGCATCGAGGCGCGGCTGCCCGCGAAGTACTGCCCGAAGTGCGAATGCCCCTCGGGAATCTCGTCGGGCTCAATGTCGCGCCCCTCGTAGACGGTCGGCGGCACGGTCCACAGGTCGTAGTAGTTGTCGATCAGGGCGCCGACGTACTCGTTCGGGTGGTCGTCCGGCTCGTCCCGGGGCCACGCGAACCAGCCCTTGGTTGCCGCCTCGTCGTTCGCCGTTCTCATCTCGGCGATCATCGAAGTGAGCGTCGGCTTGATCCCGTAGTCGTGGATCAGGTGCCAGATCTCCTCGTAGGCGGCGTCGCGGGTGACGTGGGCCATGTAGTCCGCGTCGCCGGGGGCCGGAGACTCGTTCGCGCGCAGGTCCTGCATGCTCAGGTCCGTTGCCCCCGGCAGCCCCGAGCGCATCGCCTCATTCAGGTCTTCTTCGGTGTTGAAGAAGACCATCGTCGCCTTGCGGTCCGCCATCGCGCTCGCGATCCCGCTCTTGTCGTCGCCGTAGGCCGAGCCGGGGAAGTCGGTGAGCAGGAACTCCATCACGTTCCGGCCGTGCTTGATCTGGTCGCGGGTCCAGCCGTCCGAGGCCAGAATGTGGATCCGCCTGCCGTCCGGCGTCGGGAAGTAGGTGTACTTGACGAAGTGCTCGCGGAACACCTCGGGCACGTCGTCCGGCAGGTCGACGATGCCGTCGGGCGAACCGGAGGTGTCGATGTCCGGCAGCGTGACGAGTTCGGTGGACCCGCAGGCGGCCGTGAGCACGCAGACCGTCGCGATGATCAAGAACGTCCAGGTTTGTCTCATGTTCCTCTCCTTGTCTTTCCGCCGCTGTCTTCGGATCAGTCCTGCAGGTAGAGCTCCCAGAAGCTCGCCTGCCCCTCGTCGGTCGAGCGATTCACCACCTTGCCGTCCTTGATCACCATGAACAGGCTGCGCATGTGGGAGATGTGCTCGAGCGGGTTCTTCTCGAGCACGATCAGATCGGCGAGCTTGCCGACCTCGACCGTGCCCAGATCGTCGAGCATCCCCATCATCTCCGCGCTGTTGCGGGTCGCGGCCTGAATGGCGCCCATCGCCGGGATGCCGTGGAAGGCGAGCTGCTCGATCTCGAGAATCCCGATCTCCGAGATCGGATTCGAGTCGCTGCCGGTGGTCAGGCGAACGCCCGCGGCATACGCCTTGTTGATCACGTCGCGAGCCAGGATCGCGCGTTCCGGCGTCCGCTCGTCGGCGTGCGAAACGCGCACCCGGCCTTCGACGACCTCCGGCGCGTCCTCGTAGCCGGCCTCCCGGATCAGCCGCTCGCGCTCGGCGATGAACTCGGTGCTCAGGTTGCACTGGATGGTCGGATCGAGGAAGGTCCCCGCCTCGGCCATCATCCGGATCGTGTCGTCGGAGAGGTCGTTGCCGTGCTCGATGCTCTCGGCGCCCGCCATCACGGCGATCCGGGTCGTCTCGTCACCGGCGTGAACAGTGACCGGGATACCGTGCCGGTGGGCCTCGTCGATGCCCGCGATCATCTCTTCCGGCGGCATCCGGCTGCCGAGGAACTTGATGAGCTGCGCGCCGTTCGCGATGTTGTCGGCCACTGCTGCGCGGATGCCCTCCGGTCCCTTGCCGGTCCGCACCAGCCAGTCGGTGTCGCCGTCGGTCGAGATCGGCCGGCCGCCGGCAACGATCCGCGGCCCCACGAAGACGCCGGAATCGAACGCCTGCTTCCAGGCGACGTCCATGAAGTCGCGCTCGCCGGTGATCCTGAGCGTCGTGAAACCGGCCTTGAGCGCGTCCATCGCGTTGCGGCCGGCGCGGATCGCGGCACGCAGCAGCGGTTCGTCCGGGAGCATTCCCTTCGGATCGGGCAGCAGGTCGCCGAGATGGGAGTGGTTGTTCCACAGGCCCGGCAGCACGTAGGCGCCGTCGAGGTCGATGACCCGGGCGTCCTCGCCGGCATCGGGCGCCGACGACGAAGGCGTGTGAATCGCCGCGATCCGGTTGCCCTCGATGACCACCGCGGCGTCCTCGATCGGCGGCGCGCCGGTGGCGTCGATGACCGTGGCGTTCGTGAGCACGGTGGTCTGGGCGGCGGCCGGCGCCGCGGCCAGCAAGCCGAGAATCACCACGCAGCCGAGAGCCGGGACAGCGCCACGGCGCCTGTTCGTGTTCCACTTCATTCGCTCTCCTCCTTCGCTGCTGCGTTGCCGTGCTACTGGTCGGAGTCCGTCGCGCCGCGTTGGAACCCTGCCGCCTCTTCGGCTTCCAAGAGGAAGCCCGCAGGCAAGTCCATCGGACCGAAGTAGTCCCAGTAGCTCGCGGTCCCGAGCTGCGCGTCCAGGTCGACCACGACGCCGCCCTTGAGCACCATCACGGTCTTGCGGATGTTCGAGATGTTATCCAGCGGGTTATCCGCGACGACTACAAGGTCGGCGAGCTTGCCCTCCTCGACTGTGCCGAGGATGTCGAGAACGCCCTGCACATCCGCACCGTTCCTGGTCGCAGCGACGATCGTGTCCATCTCGCTGACGCCGGAGAGGACGAACTGCTCCATCTCCAGGAAGCCCATCTCGCCGATCGGCATCGAATCCGAACCGATCAGGAGCTTGACGCCCGCCTCGGCCGCCTTGGCCAGCGCCCGCCGCTGGTGTCGCGCGAACTCCGGCGACCGTTCGTCAGCAAAGGCGACCATCGTCCGCAGCCGCACGATCTCCTCGTCGTCCGAGTATCCGAGTTCCGCCAGCCGCGCCTCGCGCTCGCGGATGTACTCGGCGCTCAGGTTGCAGATGATCGTCGGGTCGTAGAACGTCCCCTTCTCGGCCATCAGTTCGATCGTCTCGTCTGTGAGGCCGTAACCATGTTCGAGGCAGTCGACCCCGGCGTCCACCGCGGCACGCGCCGCCGGCTCCCGAACATGGGAGGTGACGTGCACACCCAGGCTGTGGGCCGTCTCGACCGCCGCCTCGAGCTCGTCCGGCAGCATCTCGACGCTGAACAGCTTGATCGCCCTGGCGCCCTGTTGAACCCGCGACCGCACCGCCTTGCGGATGGCAGCCACGCCGTCGGCGCCGTCCGCGACCAGTCCCCGGTGCCCGGCGGTGGGGCTCACCGGCTCGCCGCTTGCGAAAACCCGCGGTCCGAGGAAGAACCCCTGGTCGAACGCCCGCTGCCAGGCGACGTCGATGTTCCCCTCCTCACCGACCGACCGCACGCTGGTGAAGCCGTGGCGCAGGCCGTCCATCGCGTTGAGCCCGGCGCGGATGACCCTGGACGGCATCAACTCGTCGTCGAGGGCGTGGTTGTCGGGGAACACGATGCTCAGATGCGTGTGCATGTTCCAGAACCCGGGCAGCACCCAGGCGCCGTCGAGGTCGTGAACCTGGGCGTCGGCGTCTCCGTCAGGCGCCTCGTACGCACCAGAGATGATCGCCGCGATTGTGTCGCCCGAGATGACGATCGTCATCCCCTCCTGGGCCGGGCCGCCGGTGCCGTCGATGATGTTGGCGTTGCTCAGGACAATCGTCTGCGCGGCGACGCCGACCGGCGCAACGCCGGCAAGGAGTATCGCCATCGTCCGAACGAGACCGATCCGGCGCGCTTTCATCGCAAACGAATCGTCTACTGTACACGGCCCTCTGGGCTTCTCTTCAGACCGGCGCTTCGCGCCGGTGCGGGCAGGATGCCCGCGTTCCCAGGGGTCGCTAGTTCGCCGCCCCGTACTCGACCTCGACCACCCGGTCGAGGCCGTCGACGTCGACTGCCTGCCGGGCGCCGTCAGGCCACACGACCTCCACGCGGACGAGGTCGTCGACCGACGACACGTCTCCCAGGCCGATCGTCACCACCGGCTCGACCTGGCTCTGGTAGCTGCGGGTCGGCATGACCCGGCGCCGCTGCACCACCGGCCCGGCCGCGGTCCGGTGTTCGACCTCGACCCAGGCGCCGATCGCGTCGCGGTTCACCCGCTCGCCATCGCCGCGAAGCCGGAAGCGCAGCCACCGGTGGCCGGTCTCCTGGTCGTTGCGCAGCAACAGCGGCCGGTCGCCGGTCTGCAGCAGCAGGACGTCCAGGTCGCCGTCGCCGTCGATGTCGGCGTAAGTCGAGCCGCGACCGACCAGCTCGCGGGTGAGACCGTCGCCGGGCGCCGGCGTGACCGGCACGAAGGTCGACGCCGCCTCGGTGCCGGCGTTCCAGAACAACTGCGGCGCCTGCCGGTAGCGCTGGCTGGGTTCCACGACCTCGATGTCGTCCTCGAGATGGCCGTTGACCTGGAGCAGGTCCAACCGGCCGTCCAGGTCGTAGTCGAAGAAGAAAAGGCCGAAGCTGAGCACGCGGCGGCTGGGCGCGCCGATGCCGGCCGTGATCGCCTCGTCGCTGAACAGCGTCGGATCGCCCTGGGAGACGTAGAGCGAGGTCATCTCGTTGGCGAAGTTCGCGACCGCGAAGCCGAGTTCGCCGTCGTTGCGGAAATCGGCGGCATCGGCGCCCATCGCGCCGGTCGCCGCGCCGTCGCGGCTGTAGGCGAGGCCGTAGTTCCCTCCCTCCTCGGTGAAGACCCCGCTGCCGTCGTTCACGAGCAGGAAGTTGCGCACCGTGTCGTTCGCGACCAGCACGTCGACATCGCCGTCGCCCTCGATGTCGACCGGCGCCAGCCCCAGCGTCTTCGCCACCGGCGTATCCGAAGCCGGGTTCAGGATGTGCAATCCGGCTTCCTCCGAGACATCGACGAAGACGCCCGAGCCGTCGTTCCGGTAGAGGTCCATGGTCGTGCCGCCGTAGTTGACCGGCTGCCCGTAGGCCCGCCCAACTCCGGTCAACTGGTAGCCGACCTCGATGTCGATCTCGCGCGACCAGCGCACGTAGTTGCCGACCAGGAGGTCGAGGTCGCCGTCTCCGTTCGCGTCGAAGAAGGCGCTGCTGCTGCTCCACTCGGAGGCGGCGCCGGCAACTCCGGCCCTCTCGGTCACGTCCTCGAAGCGGGCGCCTTCCACGTTCCGGAACAGGCGGTTCGGGCCGACCGCGGAGATGAACAGGTCGACCCAGCCGTCGCTGTCCACGTCGCCGACCGCGACGCCGGTACCGTAGAGGCTCGTGGCCAGGCCGAGCGCGGCGGTCCGGTCCGTGAACCGGCCGGCGCCGTCGTTCTCGTACAGCGCCATCGTCGGGCCGCTGCCCGCCGCGCCGCTCCAGGTCGTCGAGTTGACCAGCAACACGTCCTGGTCGCCGTCGCGGTCGAAGTCGAAGAAGGCCGCGCCCGAACCCATCGTCTCCGGCAGCAGGGCCTCGCCCTCGGCGCCATTGACATGGACGAAGTCGAGGCCGGCCTCCGCGGTGACGTCCGTGAAGGGGACCACGGGAACCTCCGCCGGCGCCGCCGCCACCGGCCGCGGCGCGGCGACCGGGATCTCCCGCGCCTCCTCGGGCGCGGCCCGGAAGACGACACGGAGTGCGAACACGAGAAGCGCGGCAACGGCCAGCGCCGCGAGTACCTTGAGGGAACGAGCGAACACCCTGCCGATGACCGCGTCGTCCTCGGCTACGAGTTCTTCGTCCCGTCTCGGCTCCTCCGGGCGCTCGTCTCCCGGCCGCTCGGGCGTCACCCGCCGGCTCCGGCGACCCCGGCCCGGTCGCCCTCGAAGCGCTCGGGCCGGTGCAGGTCGTAGATCACGATCGCCTCCGCCGCGTGATCGGCCGCCGGGTCGGCGCGCCTGGCTGCGGCGATCGCCCGGTCCCGGGCGTTGTCGTCCGGCTTGTACTTCGCATGAAGTTCCTGGTGGCGCTCCGCGCCCTCGCGATCGCCGAGCTGCCCGTAGATCAGACCCAGGTTGTAGTGGGCGGTGACGTTCTCCGGGTCGATGACCAAAGCGCTCTCGAACGACGCCCGCGCCTCGCTGAGCCGCGCCGCGCGCGCCTCGGCGCGGGCAGGGCCCCGTTCTCCCTTCGCGCGCTCGAAGAGCGCGAGGCCGAGTTGGTTCCGGAGCCGCACGTCGCGGCTGAAGTCGAAGCCGCGGCGCCGCATCTCCTCGCTGTCGGCGTCGAGGATCGAGCGGAAGTTCGCGATCGCCTCGTCGACTGCGCCGTTCTGGAAGTTGACCAGCCCGCTGAACCAGGCCACCGACCACGGCGGCGCCGGCGGGTCGAAGGTGGAGGCCCGCTCGAGCGCCGCGATCGCGTCGTCGGTGACCGTGCCCTGCGCCAGGTAGACGCGGGCGAGGTTGAGCGGTCCGTCGGGACGCCCCAACTCCTCGACCCGGGTGAAGGCTTCGATCGCCTGCCGGAGTTCGCCGCGGCCCGTGCCGCCCTTGCGCAGCAGGCCGATGCCGTAGTCGTTCCAGCGCTGCCAGAGGGGCTTGGCGGGTTGGCGGACTGCCGGACCGGATGCGGGCGAGACGCCCACCTTCCCAGGAACGCCCGCGACCGGGAAGGTCACCGTGTCCCGGGCCAGGTCGAGGATCGGCAGTTCGTTGACCGTGTCCTCGCCGTAGATGTAGCGCAGGTACTTCGTGTCGAACTTGCGGTAGCGGAGCGTCGCCTCGACCGTCAGGCTGGTGGCGGCGCCGGCCCGCGGTACTTCCAGCCGGTAGTGGACCACGTCGCCCGCTCCCGGCGGGATCTGATGGTCGTACAGCGGCACGAAGATGTCCTCGGCGTTGCGGCGGTCGATCCGCGCGCCGTCGCGGTCGAGCATGTAGACGTTGATGAAGTGCGACCAGGGGTCGACCCGGTTGCCCTCGCCCAAGCCGCCGCTCCGCCCGACCAGCCGGCCGCTGTCGTCGCGCACGGCGATGTCGAGCCAGAGCTGGTTGGAGTCCACCGTGCCCTGGGTCAGGTGATGCCCCAGACCGAGCGTGCGTACGACGACCTCCAGCAGGTAGTCCTCGCCCGCCTCGAGGGCCGGTATCTCGGGGCGCACCGGCGCGATCACCTCGTCCTCGATCGTGCCGCCCGGCTTGACGCCGAAGATGTCCACGTCGACGACGCCCTCGTTGAACTCGCGGTGCGCCTCGATCACCCAGTCCGGGAAGTCGAGCAGGTGGGGGATGCCGGTGTTGGCGGACGGAAACAGGTGATCGTGGACCTGGGTGACATCAGGCTGTTCGCTCTCCGGGTAGCGACGGGAACCGAAGTCGTCCGACGGCAGCAGGTCCATGTGGCAGCCGTTGCAGTTCGGTTCGGCCTCGGGCGGGTAGTAGAAGCTCGCCACGCCGTGGCCCGAGACGCCGGAGAGGAGGTGCGAGTCGTAGTGGTTCTGGCCGCGCAGGAACTTGTAGTGGTTGAGTTCCTCGGGCAGGTGGACCTTGTGGCAGGCGCCGCAGAACTCCGCGGTCCCGTGCAGGGGCTTGAGGAAGGTCCGTTTGTGCAGCTCCGGCTTCGCCTTGACCAGTTGATGGTTGACGAACTGGAGAAACCCCGGATCCGCGAAGGCGAACGGGTAGTGCTGGGGCTCCTCTATCGTGTAGTCGGCGTTGCCGCGGGGACTGTTGACGTGCGTGATCGCGTGGCAGGAGGTGCAGGTGATGCCGGCGTGCGCGGCCGGCAGGTCGACATCGAACTCCGGGTCGTCGAAGGCGCCCGAGAAGAAGACCACCGGATCGTGGCAGCCGGCGCAGAAGCGGGACGCCTGCACGTCGCCCGAGCGCTCGTACGCCTTGTCGCGGGTCTCCTGGACGGAGAAACTGTAGGCGGGGTTGTTGAAGGAGCTGAAGCGGTGCGCGCTGTAGCCCCAGCGAGCGTGGATGTCGGCATGGCAGTCCACGCAGTAGGCGTCGTTCATCAACGCCCGCTCGGGGATGAAACCGCCGCTCGCGGTCCGCGCCAGGGAGGGGAAGAAGTACTGCTCGCCCGACTCCGGACCTTCCACGTTCCACGCCCGCGGATCCTGGAACTGCAGCACCAGCGCCACCCCGACCAGGACCACGGCGGCGGCCGCGACGCGAGCGCCGATCCGCCAGTTGATTCGCTTGCCGGCAAGCCGGTGCAGCACGAACAGCCAGGCCGCCACCAGCGGCGCCAGAACATGGAGCCAGTAGGCCACACCGCGGACCGCGGGGTCGTTCACCGTGATGACGCCCTCGATCCGCGTCAGCACGATGCCGCTCAGAAGGAGCACGAGCGCCGTCCCGAACAGCGCGTACCCCACCTTCACCGCGCGCCGGTTGGGTCGATTGCGCGCGTTCCGCATGTGCGCCAGACCGAACCAGATCACGGGCGCCACGAACAAACCCCCCACCGCCAGGTGAAGCAGAAACATCGAGATGTAGAACCAGTTCTGGTAGGTCGCGCCGGTCGTCGCCTCGGCAACGCGGACGCCGGAGAGGTAGAACGAGTTCACCGCCAGCAGAGCGAACAGTCCGAAGACCACCCACAGGAGCGGTTTCAGCCTGGGGCCGATCGCCGGTCGGTAGCGCCGGCGTGCGGGCGGCTTTACGCCGCCCGCGCTCGCTGTCACTTGCTCGCTCCGGTCGCTGCCGCCAGCCGTTGCGGAACCCGGGACGCTGCCTCGATCTCTTCGCCGACCAGCCTGTCGAGCGCCCGCAGCAAACGGAACGTGACGGCGTACCCGGCGCGGCGAACCCGTGCCGACGTCGGCTGGCCGGTGACCCTTACCGCGAAGGCGTATCGGGGCGGCTGGCTCTCGTCGGAGGGGAAGAAGCCGGCGTAGTTCACGTGGAACGGCTTGTCCGGATCGCGCGCCGTGCCCGTCTTCATCGCCACCCGGAGACGCTTCGGCGCGACACGGTTCGCCGTGCCGCCCGGAGACACGACCGCGCGCATCGACTCGTGCAGCACCGGCAGCCAGGACGGGTCGAGAACCTCGACGCCCTCGCGCGGACCGTCGCCGGCCGGTGTCCGTGGCGAAATGCCCAGGAGTCCGTCCGCCTGCAGAACGAAGCTCGGCTCGCGCCGGCGGCCGTCCGAGAGAGTGGCGGCGAACAGGGCCGCCCCCAACGGTGTGATCGAAGCCTCTTCCAGGCCGATCGAGAGATCGCCGAGCTGCTTGCCGGGGTGACGGTACTCATGCACCACCCCGACGGCGTTCCTCGGCACCGGCTCGCCGTTCCTGCCGCCGATCACGAAACCGAAGCGTTCGTACTCTTCGACCAGCGCCCGGTCGCCGACTTCGATCGCGAGCTTGGCGAAGGCGACGTTGCAGCTACTGGCCATTGCTGCGGTCAGCCCTCTGAGCCGGCCGTTGATCGCGCTGCAGTAGAGCCGCTGACCGTCCATCAGCACCGAGCCGCGGCAGGTCATGTCGGCGATCTCCTGGTCGGGATCGAGGCCGGCCCGCATCGCCGCCGTCGTGGTGATCAGCTTGGCGATCGAAGCCGGCTCGCGCGGATCGAGAACGCTGTCGCCGTTCGACCGCCAGCGGCGGCTCCGGCCGCGGTTGCTCACCGCCGCCAGGACCGCGCCCGACGGGATCTCCACGATCGCGATCGCCCCCTCTTCCCTGCCCAGCGCCGTGTCGGCCGCCTCGCTCCAGGCCCGGTCGATCGTCAGGCGCAACGCACGCGCGGCGGCGGACCCGCTCATCGCCCCAGGACCGGCGGCGGCAAGACCCGGCGGCTGAAGGGCGGGAGGCAGCAGATGGGTCGCCAACTCGACCGGCACCAGGCCCGCGGGCAGATCCGCCTCCAGTGTCAGCGACCGATCGTCGCCGATCGACCCCAGCGGCCGGCCCCGGCGGTCGAAGAGCAGTTGATGCACCCCAGAGGCGTCGACCGCCTGTGCCCGCCGCAGACGCCGCTCGAACGCCGACGCCGGCGGTGGCTCGTCCGGGACCGACCCTGTCGCCGCTTCCTCGTCAGAGCTGGCCACGGCGGCCTGGTCCCCGGCGCGCTTCAGCCCGAGTTCCACCTCGGCCGCGGCCAGCAGTGCCGGCGGCAGATGCTCGGCGTGGTCCTCGTAGAGCGCCGCCACCTCCCGCCAGCGGCCCTCGCCGGCCGCGTGGCGGGCGGCCAGGCTGAGCAGGCCTGGAGATCGCTCGGCGAGTCGCTCGAATCCGTCGCCGGCAGTCGCCGCTTCCGCCAAACTGAGTTCGAGCCGCGCCTGTCCGACTTGCCGCTGAACCCGCCACGCCGAGAACGCAACCACCAGGAGCACGGCCAGCACCGTCGCCTGGACCCGGCGCCGCGGCGGCCAGACCGTGCGCCAGGTTTCCCAGCGGAGCAGCGCCGCCGCGAATCCGCGGCGCACCGCCGGGCTCATCACGCCTTCGGCGGGGCGGCGCTCAACGTCGCTGGGTGTACCGGTCATGCTTCAGCAGCCCGCATCGTTCGCCGCGGTGATGGCGGCACGGCGTACGTCAGCAGCCGGGCTCAGAATACCAACTGCACCCACTCGCCATCGATCTCGGTGATCGTGGAACGCACACCGGGCAGGATCTGCTCCGTCAGCAACGTGGCGCGCCACGTATCCAACTCGGCTTCGAGACGGGCGACGACCTCCGGCCGCTCCGCCGCCAGGTTGTTCAACTCGCCGAGGTCGGCCTCCAGGTCGTAGAGCAGGGTGACCTGCCCGTGGGGCGAATCCGTGGGCCAGCCGCCTTCGGGCGGCTGCAAACGGCCGTCCCCGCGCAGATTGTCGGGCCGGAACTCGGTACGGTTCAGCTTGATCAGCTTGTACTGGGCGTCGCGGATCGCGACGCTGGCGCCGGCCCGCCAGTAGAGGTGCTCGTGCGGGGCGCCATCCGCCTCGCCGGTCATGTACGGCAGCAGGTTCACACTGTCGCCGGTCGACGCTTCTTCACCCGCTGCCGCCGTGAAGGTCGCTGTGAAGTCGAGGGTGATCACTGGGTGATTGAACGTCCGCCCTCCCTCGATTCCTTCCGGCCAACTGATGATGAACGGAATCCGCACGCCGCCTTCGTGGTGGTAGCGCTTGAAGCCGAAGAGCGGCGCGTTCGAGCAGGCGCCGTGGACGTAGCCGGCGCAGCCGTTGTCGCTGGCAAAGACGATCATCGTGTTCTCGAAAACGCCCTGCGCCTTCAACGTCTCGACCACCTGCCGCACGCTCTCGTCGAGCGAGGCGACCATGGCCGCGTACACCCGGGTGCGCTGATCTTCGATGTGGCGGTAGGCGTCCAGGTACTCGGCCGTGGCCTGAAGCGGCATATGCGGCGTCGTGTGGCTGAGGTACAGGAAGAAGGGCTCGTCCTCACCCGCGCTGCGCTCGATGAAGCTTGTCGCCTCGTCGGTGAACACGTCGGTCAGGTAGCGATCGACCTTCTCCTCCTCGAACCCCCGCAGCACCTTGTTCCCGCGCTGTGTCGGCCCGTCTTCGCCGCGAATCGAGCCGTACTCCACGCCCGGCAGGCTGGAGTCGATGAAGATGCTGCCGCCCTCGAGCACGCCGAAGTACTCGTCGAAACCGCGGCTCATCGGATGGTGGGGCTCCTGGTGGCCCAGGTGCCACTTGCCGATCATCCCGGTGCGGTACCCCAACGCCTTCATCCGGTCGGCCAGGGTCGTCTCCTCCAGACTCAGGCCGGCGCCGACGTCGCGGCCGGCCGGATTGAACTCCCAACCGTGGCGCTGCTGGTAGCGCCCGGTCATCAGCCCGGCCCGCGACGGACTGCACACCGGGTGGCTGACATAGCCGGCCGTGAAGCGGACGCCGCTCGCCGCCAGCGCGTCGATGTTCGGGGTCGAGATCACTTCGCTGCCGTAGATTCCGATGTCGGCATAGCCGAGGTCGTCGGCGAGGATGAGAACAATGTTCGGCGGCGGGCCGGCGCCGGCATCCTCAGCGGGGGCGTCAGCGTCGGGCGCGGCGCACGCGGCCAGGATGGCAGCCGCTACCAGCACCGTGGCGAGGCGAATCGTAGTCACCTGCATCTCGAACCTCCCTCTTCAAATCAACCAACCATCCTACCGAAGGGCCGCGCTTGGGCTACGCTCCGCGCTGCCATGACGACCGAAGCCCAACCGCAACCCGCGCCCTCCGACCTGCCCGCCTCGGTGCAGCGACTCGAACTCGACGAGCGGGAGGTCTTCCTGGTCGGCACCGCGCACGTGTCGCCGCAGAGCGTGCGGGACACGAAGGAAGCGATCGAGGCGCTCGAGCCCGACACCGTCTGCGTCGAACTCTGCGAAGCCCGCTACCACAACCTGGAGGACCAGGATGCGTGGCGCAAGCTGGACATCTTCCAGGTCCTGCGCGAGGGCAAGGCGGCGTTGCTGCTCAGTTCGTTCCTGATGCACTCCTTTCAGCGGCGCATCGCCCAGCGCTTCGGCATCGAGCCCGGCGCCGAGATGCGCGAGGCGATCTTCCGGGCCCGGGAACGCGGCGCACGCCTCGAGCTGATCGACCGCGACATCCAGATCTCGCTGAAGCGCACCTGGTACTCGCTCGGCTTCTGGCAGCGCACGAAGGTGATGACCCAGTTGGCCGGCAGCGCCTTCGTCGGCGACGACCTGAAGGAAGAGGACATCGAGCAGCTCCGCGACAGCGGCAACCTGACCGACCTGATGTCCGCCCTCGCCGAGGCGCTGCCGAGCGTCAAGGAAGCCCTGATCGACGAGCGGGACGCCTACATGGCCGAGAAGCTGCGCCAGTCGGCGGGTCCACGCACGGTAGCGGTGGTCGGCGCCGGGCATCTGCCCGGGATCGCGAGCCTCGCCGGCTCGCCCTGCGACCTCGAGGAACTCGAGCGAGTGCCCGATCCACCGCTCTGGCCGCGCATCGTCAAGTGGGCTCTGCCGATCGCGATCATCGGGCTTCTGGCCTACGGCTTCCTGACCGGCGATCGTGAGCGGTCCGTCGAGTCGATCTACCTCTGGATTCTGATCAACGGCGGTCTGTCCGCCCTGGGCGCCGCGATCGCCCTGGGGCATCCGCTGACCATTCTGTCCGCCTTCGCCGCCGCGCCCCTGACCAGCCTGAACCCGCTGATCGCCGCCGGCTGGGTCGCGGGCCTGGTCCAGGCGCTGCTCCGCCGGCCCCTCGTGGCGGACATGGAGAACCTCGCCGACAGCCTCAGTTCCGCGCGCGGCTTCTGGTCCAACCGTCTTACCCGGGTGCTGCTGGTCGTCGTGCTGAGCAATCTCGGCAGCGTGTTGGGCACTGCGGTCGCCCTGCCCTGGATCGCCGCGCGGCTGCTCTAGCGGCTGCCTGAGCAGCGACTGGACAAGCCCGCCAACTCGGCTTGTTGTCGCATATCTCCCCTCTGAGGGTGAATATGCGACAATCTACGGCCCGCCAGCGCCTGCTCGACGCCACCCTCTGGAGAGCTGATTCATGACTGAACCGACCACCTACGAGCAGGTTGGCCACGTGGCCCTGGTCACCCTGGACGACGGCAAGGCCAACGCCTTCGGACCGCCCATGATCGCTGCCGTCAATGCGATGCTCGACCGTGCCGCAGACGATGCCAGAGCCGTCGTACTGACCGGCCGGCCCGGCGTGTTTTCGGGCGGGTTCGACCTCAACGTGATTCGCGCTGGAGACGCGGCGCAGGCCCGCGCCATGGGACTCGCCGGAGCGCGTCTGATGATGCGCCTGTACGGATGGCCGCAGCCCCTGGTCGTCGCGGCCAGCGGACACGCCATCGCGCTCGGCGCGCTCTGTCTGCTCACCGGCGATCATCGCCTGGCCGCGGACGGTGACTTCCGCTTCGGTCTGAACGAGGTCGCGATCGGTAGAACGCTGCCGCCGTTCGCCTGGTTGCTGGCCAAGGAGCGGCTTTCGAAGCGCGCTCTGACGCAAGCCGCGCTTACCTCGAGGATGTACGGCCCCGAGGGCGCGCGCGATGCCGGTTTCCTGGACGCGGTCGCGGCGGCCGACGAGCTGCGCGATGTCGCCCTCGAGCGGGCCGCGCAGTTGGCCGAACTCGACGCCAGTGCGTTCTCGGGAATGAAGCAGGGCCTGCGAGGCGAAGGCATCGACGCCGTCCTGGCCGGTCTCGGGGAGGAGTAGCCAGATGGCGCTTGACGTCTACTTCGGCGCGACGCCCAACGGGTGGAAGATCTCGATCATGATCGAGGAGCTGCGCGAGGCGGGAGTCGAACTGCCCGAGACGCGCATCCACATGGTCGATCTCTCGGCCGGCGACCAGTTCACGCCGGAGTTCACCGCCATCAACCCGAACCAGAAGATGCCAGCCCTGGTGGACGACGGTCGCGCCGTCATGGAGAGCTGCGCCATCCTGCAGTACCTCGGGGAGAAGTTTCCGACCTCCCTCTACCCGACAGACGAGCGACGCTGGGACGTGCTTCCCTGGCTCTACTGGCAAGCCGCCAATCTCGGCCCGGCGTTCGGCAACAAGCTGAGCTACACGCGCTACATCGACGTGCCCGACGAAGCCAGGGCGCACCCCCTGGAACGATTCGGCAAGGAGTCACTTCGACTGGTGGCGATTCTCGGCCGCCAGTTCGAGAAACATCCCTTTATCTGCGGGGACACCTTCACGGTTGCCGACATCGCCGCGTTTCCGTGGATCCGGGCGTACAAGTGGGCCAAGGTCGACATCACGACCCAGCCCACCGTGGTGGACTGGCTGAAGCGCGTTCGCGCGCGCCCGGGTGTGGATCGGGGAGTCGCCTACGGCGTGCCAAAGGACGAAGTGGACAGCTTCAGCAAGGAACGCCGGGAGCGCTACAAGGCAAGGGGCGCGCAAATCGCCGCCAACGAGAATCTCAAGACCTCGATCTGATCTCAGGCCTGGAACGGCCTACACCGCTACAATTGTCGGATCTCAAATGGCGCCGGCGATGAACAAGGAAGCTACGGTCCAGCAAGTCCAGCTCATGGGTCATCGGATCCGGCGGCTGCGGCGGAAGAACAAGCTCACGCAGCCGGCGCTGGCGGAGCGGGTCGGGATTCCGGCGTCGGACCTCGCGCGGATCGAGCGGGACGAGCTTCGTGTGAGCCTCGATGTGCTGATCCGCATCGTCGCCGAGTTCGATGTCGGGCTCGATGAGTTGATGAAGGAGCCGCAAGGCAACCGTCGCGGGCGGCGTTAGTTAGCCGACCGCTCCGACGAGCCGGCGCAGGCCGGCTTCCACGTCGCCGTCCAGGTGGACGGCGAGCACCCGGCGACGCCGCTCGACGAGCACTTCGTAGTCGCCCCAGGCCTGCGCGAGCTGGATCTGGCCGAAGGTCAGGCCAACGCCTGGAACCGGGATGTCGGCGGCCGGCGGATCGGCCGTGATCTGCAGGAACAGGCCGCGGTTGGGTCCGCCCTTGTGCGCCTGCCCGGTCGAGTGCAGGAAGCTCGGTCCGAAACCGAGCACCGACGCGCCGCCCGTGAGGCGGGCGATACGCAGGCGGAGGGTCTGGAGCAGCTCGCGGTTGCGGTCGTTGCGCTCGAGGTAGGCCGAGATGACGGCGTAGCCGCCCTCCGGGAACGTCGCGACGTGAGTGCCCAGGAGTTGGGCCAGGCCGAGCGTGCTGACCTCGCTCAGGCGGACCAGGCCGCTGGGCGCCGGCGCGTCGCCGGCCTTCATCCGCTCGACGTAGCGCCGCGTGACGACCTTCGATGACTCCACGTCCGGCTGGTCGAAGGGGTTGATCCCGAGCAGCGCGCCGGCGACCGCTACACCGAACTGCCAGCGGAAGAACTCGCCGCCGAGGTCGGCTGGAAGCTCGGCGTCGATGTGCGCTCGCGGTCCGAGTGCCGGTGCGCCGGCCGTGGCGCGGGCCTTCTGGCCCGCGTTTACGGCATCCGCCGAAGGCGGAATTCTGTCGCCTGCCTCGCTTCCGAGCACGATGTCGAGGCGGTCCGGGTTCGGTCCCGCCGGCACGCCGGCCGCATCGACCGGCAACAGCAGCACGTCGCCCTTGCCAAGCGACTCGGCAATCAGTTGCTCGACCCAGGCGGCCATCGCCGTCGCCGCTGAAGGCGCATGGAGATAGAGCTTGTCGCGGCCGCAGTCGTGCGCCGCGGCGAGAAGCAATCCCAACTCGACCCCGGGGTTCGGGCCTGGTTCCGTTCCGCCGCGCCTGCACGCCGCGGCCATCGACCGCGCGCTCGCGAGAAGCGGCCCCAAGTCAATCCCAGCCACCGCCGCCGGCGCCAAGCCGAATGCCGAGAGCACGGAGAACCGGCCGCCGATGTCCGGGTGGCCGAAGACGACCGCGGCTCCCGCCGTCCTGGCTCGCTCTTCGAGCGCCGACCCGGGGTCTGTGATCGCCAGCGCCGCGCCGGGCGCCAGGTCGCCCAACCGGTCGAGCAGGAGTTCGAAGGCGAGCCGCGTCTCGATCGTGCCGCCCGACTTGGACGCGGCGATCACTCGTAGCGCTGCCGGGTCGACCCCGGCGAGCGCCGTGGCGATCTCGCGCGGGTCGGTCGTGTCCAGGACGACGAAGTCCGCGTCGACCTGCCGCCGCAACGCCCCCCACAGGAGATCGGCGCCGAGCGCCGAACCGCCCATGCCGAGCAGGAGGCAGCGTTCGAAGCGTCGGCCGGCGAGGTGCTCCGCGAGGTCCGCGGCTGGCATCTCGACGCGGTCGCCGTCAGGGCTCGAGAGCGACACGCGGCCGAGCCGCTCGACATCAAGCCAGCCCAGCCATTCCTGCTCGCCGGAATCGGTCCACAGCGAGCTGTCGCGGGACCACAGGCGGGATGTGCCGTCCATGCCGCGCCATTGGCGGCGGCGGCGGTCCAGAGCCGCTGCGAGTTGGGGATCAGCGTTGAGGAGCATGGTCGCGGATCGTAGCGCCGTAGGTCGGGCGCTGTGGCGGATTGCGCCTTCGGCGGATCCACAAAACGCGGGCCAGAAGGCCCGCGCCACGGCCGGCGCGCCCAGTCAAGGGGGGGGGAAGAAACCCGACTCCATGTCCTGTTAGCTTTAGTCCATGCCCCGAGGACCTTCACCCGGACCAAACGGACGGTCGCGGCCGCGCTTTGCCGCCGCGACCGGATTGGTCGTCCTCGCCGTTCTCGCCTTCGTTTTCGGCTCGAGGTGGCAAGGCAGCGTCCTGCAGGCGGACACCCGCGGCGAACCCCGGCCGGTAGCGCAGAGTGCCGGGCTACTGCCGGAGGAACGTTCGACGGTCGAGCTGTTCCGGCAGGCCTCGCCTTCGGTGGTGAACATCACTACCGTGACGAACCGCCGCAACGTCTTCGCCCGTCGCATCGACCGCGTCCCGGAAGGCACGGGCACCGGCTTCATCTGGGACGCACAGGGTCACGTGGTGACGAACTTCCACGTCGTGTTCCGCGCCCACGAAACGCTCGTCACCCTGAGCGATCAGAGCACCTGGCCGGCCCGGGTGGTCGGCGGCGACCCGCATGTGGATCTCGCCGTGCTGAAGATCGAGGCGCCGGCCGACAAGCTGCGGCCCATTGCGGTCGGCACTTCGCGCGACCTTCAGGTGGGCCAATCCGTGCTCGCCATCGGCAACCCCTTCGGTCTCGACCACACCTTGACCACGGGTGTGATCAGCGCCCTGGATCGCGAGGTGTCCTCGTTGACCAACCGCCTGATCCGCGGTGTGATTCAAACCGACGCCGCGATCAACCCGGGCAACTCCGGCGGCCCTCTGCTCGACTCGAGCGGTCGGCTGATCGGTGTGAACACCCAGATCGTCTCTGCCAGCGGCGCCTGGGGCGGCATCGGATTCGCGATCCCGGTGGACACCGTGAACTGGGTCGCCCCGGAACTGATCGCGCACGGCGAGGTCGAGCGACCGCTGATCGGCGTCGAACTGGACGACTCCCTCCTGCGCGCGCGCGGCGTCAAAGGAGCGCTGGTCACCACCGTAGTGCCGGGCTCCGGCGCCGAACGAGCCGGCATGCGCGAAAGCCGGCGGACGCGCCGCGGCATCGTCCTGGGCGACCTGATCACCGCGATCGAAGGTCGTGCGGTCACCTCCGTCAACGATGTCCACACGATCCTCGAGGACTTCCGCGTAGGCGACGTGGTCACGGTGACCGTCGTGAGAAGCGACGGCGAAGAGAACCTGGAAGTGCGACTCTCCTCGTCGCGCTGAGACGGAGTCTGGCTGCGAGAGCACCGACCACTCGGCTAACATCCAGCCGCGAACGTGAGTCAGCGCGGTCTCTTCCTCCAGGCGACACTCCTCGTCGCCCTTGTGACGGTGGTCCCGGGGACCCCGGTCGCCGAGGCACAGACGGCAGGCACGCCCGTGCCCAGCGACTTCGTGCCGGTCACGGACGCCATGCTCCAGGACCCGAGCGACGACGACTGGTTGATGTGGCGCCGGACGCTTGACGGCTGGGGCTACAGCCCGCTCGACGAGATCACCCCCGAGAACGTCAACGACCTGCGGCTGGTGTGGTCCCGTGGCATGAGCGATGGCCGCCAGCAGGGGACTCCGCTCGTCTACGACGGCGTGATGTACATGCCGAACCCCATGGACGTCATCCAGGCCATCGACGCCGTGACCGGAGTCCTCATCTGGGAGTACCGGCGCGATCTACCGGACAACATCCTCCAGCAAGTCGGATCTCTCGCGGCCAACAACCGCAACATCGCGATCTTCGACGGTCTGATCATCGACACGAGCGTCGACGAATTCGCCTTCGCCCTCGATGCGACGACAGGCGAGCTGGTCTGGGAGACGATGATCCTCGACTACAAGACGCAGCCCGCGATGCAGAGCTCGGGCCCGATCATCGCCGACGGCAAGGTGATCTCGGGCCGAAGCTGCCTGCCCCGCGGCGGTCCGGACGCCTGCGTCATCGTGGCGCACGACGCCAAGACCGGGGCCGAGCTCTGGCGGCGGCGCACGATTCCGGCGCCCGGAGAGCCGGGCAACGAAACCTGGGGCGACATCCCGTTCGAGGATCGCACGCACGTCGGCGCCTGGATGGTGCCCAGCTACGACCCGGCGCTGGAGCTCATCTACATCGGCACCTCGGTGACGTCACCGGCGCCCAAGTTCCTGCTCGGGGGCAGGGATCTCAGGCACCTGTACCACAACTCCACTCTCGCGCTGAACGCGCAAACGGGCGAGATCGCCTGGCACTACCAGCACCTCAACGACCACTGGGACCTCGACCACCCCTTCGAGCGCCTCCTGGTCGATACCGCCGTGGCGCCCGACGCCGACGCGGTCGACTGGATCAATCCCCGCCTGGAGCCGGGCGAGGTTCGCAAGGTGATTACCGGGGTTCCCGGCAAGACGGGCATCGTGTACACCCTCGACCGCGAGACCGGCGAGTTCCTGTGGGCGAGGCCGACGATCAGACAGAACGTCATCAGCACGATCGACGGCGACGGCAAGGTCACCGAGAACAACGAAGTGGTGTTCCGGGAGCTGGGCCAGGAGGCGTACGTCTGCCCCACGTACATCGGCGGCAAGGACTGGCAGGCGGGCGCCTACAGCCCGCTGACGAACGCGATGTACGTGCCCATGCGCAACTCGTGCGCCCTGATGACGGCAACACGCGCGGGCCGGCTTGCGATCTACGCCCTGGATGCCGAGCACCAGATTGCGCCAGGCACCGACCTGAGCGGAAGCATCCACGCCGTGTCCGCCGAGACGGGCAGATCGCTGTGGACGTACGAGCAGCGGGCGGGGCTCATGTCGCTCTTCGTGACCGGCGGCGGCCTGGTCTTCGTCGGCGACGGGAACGGTCGGTTCCGCGCCCTGGACCAGGAGACCGGCGAAAGTCTCTGGGAGATCAACCTCGGCTCACCGGTCACCGGCTTCCCCATCACCTTCGGGGTCGACGGACGTCAGTACGTCGTCGCCAGCACGGGGAGCACATCGGCGGCCCTCTCGGCCGGGCTCACGCCGGAACTCCGTCCCAGTTCAGGCAACAACCTGTTCGTCTTCGCGCTGCCGTAGCTCCTGGCTTCCCATAGCGCCGAACGAACGAACAGGACTTACAGGAAGCCCAGATCGTCATCGTCGAAGGTGTGTAGGCCTTCCGTCGTCCAGCGGCATCGTTCTTAGACGCAGCGTGACGAACCGCATCGCAGTCGGCGTCCTGCTGACCGTGCTGGCCCCCGGAGGAACGCTGGCGGTCGAAGACTGGCCGCAGTGGCGCGGCGCTGAACGGCGCGGCCTCTGGACCGAGACCGGCATCCTGCGCGAGTTTCCGGACGAAGGACTCGTCGTGAAGTGGCGAGCGCCGGTGGGCGGCGGCCGCGTGTTCGTCCTCGACTATGTCGAGACCGAGCGGCGCACGATGCAGGGCACCGAGAGAATCCAGGCCCTCGACGAAGACAGCGGCGAGGTGCAATGGACCCGCGAGTGGGCCACGGCCTACGGAGTGCTCATGGCCAGCTACGCGACCGGTCCGCGCGCCACGCCGACCGGCGACGGCGACCGCGTCTACGTGGTCGGTGCCACGGAACGCATCTTCTGCCTGGACGAGCTAGAGCGTCGAACTCCCCGGCTAGCCGCCGCCGCCACTGCTCTACTCGCCGACGGTGCCTCTCGCCACCCTTCTCACGCCGGCGCCGGGGGGTCCGCTACATCCCGCCCCGCCTTCGCTCTCGACACCGCAGCTTCCACTCCATCGGTGGAATCCGATGCAGCCTCGTTCTTCCGCTTGTTGAAGACGTACATGAACTGTTCGGCCAGCCGCTCCTCAGGTGCGCGGTCGCGATCGGAACGCCATTCCGGTTCGTCGAAGTCACCAGCACAATGGCCTCGAATCAGATCTGCCAGCACGCCAACGTCGAAGACGAGATCGATGTTCTTGAGCTGCTCAGCGCCCAACTCTCCGACCTCAGGTGTGGCACTACCGCTACTCCACACTGTCGACGCCTGCGACACTAGGAACTTGGTGATCTGTTCTGGATCCGCCGTAAACACACGGACCAAGTGTTCCTGTACAGGCTCACGTCCCTCCGCCCTCTGCCACTGAAATAGAAGTGCAGCTTCCTGCGGCACGTCTGGGTCGAACAGCGGAGCACGATGCGCCGCGCGCACCTTGATGCGACGGACAAGAGAAACTCGTAGTTCCCCGACTTCCTTGCTTGTAAACGTGTTGCTGCCGTCCCTCTCCGGCTTATCGGTGACGTGCATCCAACGCAGACACTCCGCTCCGAACCACAACGGCTCGGCGACTTTGAGCACACGTCGCCCCGCTGCAACTCGGCCGGCGGGGTCGCCAATCCGTCTCAGCAGATGAGAAATCAGAATCGCAGCTTGGGTCGGCGGTTCGGCTGCCGCGTAGAACTCTTGCGGGTTCGGAAGCTCATTGCCCATCTTCGAGAGCGCGATGCCGAGCGTTTCCGCAGCTCTCGCGTCGACGGTCCCCTCAACAGCGCGCAGCTTCTCGATCACGCGGCCTGCCTTAGCTCCCTGGAGGTGGGGGGCTAGACGGCTCTCGACTGACCCGCCGTCCCCGCCGGCGGCGAGACCTAGTATCGCGGTCACTTCGGAATCGGAAACGTCGTTTTGCGGGATGGAATACGCGAAGTACCGCGGGCAGTAATCCGGTGCACAGATTCGTTGCTCGCCCGACCACGTCGAGAGCGACTCGCTCCCATAGCTGGAACGTCCGTACGCACCACCAAGTCTAGGGAACAGGTCTATGATGAGCGCCTTCAAGGCCTCGGCCTCATCTTCGTCCATCGCCTCTAGTACCGGCTGGAGCAGTCGCACCCCGGGAGGCGTCTGACGTTCGCCCCCGGGCCAGTCCCCTTCGACGCCCGAGAAGTCGGCGTGATTGGCCCGTACGACTTCGTACACCTCCGGATAGAAGGCTCGAAGCGCCTCAACCAGCAAATGGTCCACAGGATTCGTCTCGCCTACCAGCGAGGGGAGAGCGAACATCAGCCCGTTGCCAAAGCGTTTGGCGGCCCGAGGCGTGGTCAGCCGAATCGAGACACCACGGTCAAAGCTGGCGACGAACTCGCCGACTTGCTTCGTTGTCAGTTCAGTGCCGGCAACAGACAGCGCCTCTTCTACTTGGCCGAAGCACAGTGAGCGGAGGTCTTCCCGAGCCGCCGCCGGTAACTGGAGCGGAATTTGGATGATCTTCTCGAGGAACGCGCTGCCTGCTGACTCGTCGCCTCCACCGTACCGCTCCCCGATGGCTTTGGCGACCACCGTGTCGTCGAACGCGAGCACATAGCACACGTTCGGGAAGTCCGCGCATGCCTTGATGAGTCGGAACAGAGTGTGCGTCTCGTCCTTGTCCAAACGGTCGAGATCATCGATCAGGATAATGACACGTTTCTTGGATTCACTGAGACGGTCGACGATCCGGTCTCGTAGTTCCTCAAGCCCAACCGAGTCGCCCTTCTTGGCAATTTCGCTAAACCGCGCGAGCAAACCGTCTACTGTCTCAACCGACTTGAACCACAGAGCGAGGAACCTCGTGACCCGCCGCAGCCACCCCGCCCACCGGTTTGCACTGGCCGCGGCTCGTTCAAACCCGCTCGAAAGAGATGCGCCGATGGCCTTCGCGAGGGTCGAGAAGAATCCGCGAAACATAGAGTCGTCGTCCGCGAGTCTCCACGGGTTGAAGTCTCGCACCACCATTGCATCGTTTCCAGCGAGGTTGGCGCGGAGTAGGTTGAGTACTGTTGTCTTTCCATCACCCCAGGGACCGTAGATGCCGACGACTATTCCCGATCCCTCAGGCAGCGCGTCCAGGACTGTGGCGATGCGATCAGCGAAGCCGGCGCGATTCAGGCGGTCCTCTTCGCGCCTGGTGAGAGGGCGATCATTGGAGAAACTGGGTGCCGAAGTCATGATGGGAAAGGTGCTACTGACCGCCGGAATCGGCAAGGCCCGTTCCGAGCTTGGCAGACAGCGTGCCAGCATACCTTTCATAGGCCGCCGAGTACGATCGGCTCGCGTACGCTTCAGGCGCCGATGCTCTGCCCTGACTGCCGACGCTGAGGTTGGGGATAGTGGCTGGGAGGCAGGGATTCGAACCCCGATTCTACGGTCCAGAGCCGCATGTCCTACCGTTAGACGACCTCCCAGCGGTCGCGGCAAGCCGGGCAGTTTAGCAGCGATCGCCGGCTGGCCATCGGCCCGCGAACGACTGGGTCGCTACGACCGTGCGGAGATCAGATGCCCACGCCGGCTGATTGCGGCAACTCAGGCTGGCATCTCCCTTCGGCGAAGAAGTCGTCCGAGAACTTCCCCGCGATCTCGTCGAGCCACGCCCAGTCCGACGCGATGGGCTCCAGGATGACGGTTGTTCCGCGCTTGCGGATGCGGACCTCGCCGCCCTCCATCCGGAACTCCTTCGGCAGCCGCACCGCCTGTGAGCGGCCGGACCAAAACAGCTTGGCAGTCTTGGACATGCTGCGCCTCCCGGGAAGGTATACAGCGTCGGAAGATACCACCGGCGCACACATTGCACACTCCATGTTTGGCCCCAGCCCCCACCTCACCAGGAGCGGTTGACTAGTCTTCCCGGGGGAGTCCAGGCTCCCAGGGTCTCACGACGTGTTTGAAGAAGGCACACGACCGCGCGCGATCCTGGGGTCGTTCGCCTTTTTCCTGGTCGCTCCCGCGGTCGTCGGCGGCGTCGGCCCGTTCGTACTGGTCGGCTGGACGATGCAGCCACGGTTGCTCGGGCTACCGGGCGAACGGGTGGCCGGTGTCGTGGCGGCCGCGGCGGGTCTGGCCTGCCTGCTGGACTGCTTCGCCCGCTTCGCCCTTGAAGGCCGCGGCACACCGGCACCGGTGGAGCAGACCGAGGTGCTGGTGGCCTCCGGGCTCTATCGGTTCGTGAGAAACCCGATGTACGTCTGCGTGTTGACCATCGTTTCCGGGCAGGCGCTGCTCCTCGGCCAGGCTTGGCTGTTCGCGTACGCTGGCGTGTGGCTGGTCGTGTTCCACTTGTTCGTGGTCCTCTATGAAGAACCGCAACTTCGTCGAAGATTCGGAGGGTCGTACGAGGCCTATTGCCTGCGCGTGCGTCGATGGTGGCCACGTCTGACCCCCTGGCGCGGGTCAGGCACGTCATCCTCCTGACGACGACGGCGACGATCACGACGCCTCGGGTGATGACACTTGTCATCTCAGGTGAGTGACACTCCGCACTACTTTCAGGGACGCCCCGGCAGAGGAAGTCGCGCGGGCGGTTCGCGACCTGAGGTCGAGGCTGCGCGCATCGTCCGGCAACGGGGATGGCTCGGATGCGGCCTCCCAGTGGTGTTTCTTCCATTTCCAGATCACGTCCGCCTCCTCTCGTTATCTGGAAGCCAAGTCTAGAATGCCGGCACGCTAAAACCCTGGAGGCTCACCTGTGCGAAAAATCATCATCGGAACAGCCATCATCGCGCTGATCGCCGCACTCGCCGCGGCCGTGCAGCTAACGGCGGCGGACGCCGCGCCGTCGCTCGACGACATGGTCGAGCCGGCCTACAACGCCGACGGCGACCTGATCCTCCCGGAGGGCTACCGCACCTGGGTGTTCGTGGGAGCGTCGCTGGGTCTGAGCTACAACGAGGGCGCCGGCGAGCGCGAAGGTCCGGGCGCCTTCACCAACGTCTACATCCAGCCGCAGGCGTACCGCTACTTCATGGAGACGGGCGAGTTCCCCGAGAAGACCATGCTCCCCATGGACGTGTTCCGGCCCGGCTCCCGCGAGTCGATCAACCAGGCGGGGTACTTCGAGAAGGACTTCGCCGGGATGGAAGTAGCGGTCAAGGACAGCGAGCGGTACGCCGACGGTTGGGCCTACCTCAGCTTCCGCGACCGCTCCGGAGGCCTGAAGGCGTCGGCGTCAGCGTTCCCGAAGGAGCGGTGCTACGACTGTCATGCGGAGCATGCCGCCACGGACAACGTGTTCACGCAGTTCTATCCGGTGTTGCAGCGAGGGGAGTAGGCGGGGCCGCAAAGGTCCTGGGTCCTGGTTCCGCCGCCTTCCCGAACCTTCAGCGCAGCTTGGCCTACGATTCCAACGCGTCCTAGACTTCGGCCTCAGAGGCGCCGCTGAGTGGTCACCCTGCTGGTGCATCGTCCCGACCGACGGAACTGGTCGTGACGGTCCAGACTCGCCGACTTCAGACGGCTACTGAGATTCGCAGTTTCCTGTCGGGCAACGAGGCGGTGGACTTCGTGCCGACGGATCGCAACTCGACTTACGAGTTCGTCTGCGAGACGCGACTTGGGCCGAGGCTTGGAGTCCCAGGGCGAAGCGGGACTACTTGCGTCCGCATCGACACCCCCTCCCGCCCTGGCCAATACTGGTGCCGATGCCGAAGAGACCGGCGATAGCGTTTCCGCCTTCCTCCGATGGCAGTCGACGTTGTACGGTTTCAACGATCAAACTGCTCTTCACAAGCGTCTTCGAGGATCCTCCAAAGCTCAGGCCGCCAAACGGCGCCGTAGCCGAGCTTCGACAACTGCACCTTGATGACACCGCGGAGCAGGAACTCGGCAGTGGCAAAGAACGAGCCGCCGTAGGCGGCGTTCGGGCCGGCGTACGTGAGTTCCGGCGTCGTACCTTCATGGATGATGGTGTTCCGCGCTCTACCAAACTCCATGAACCAGTGCTCTAGATCCGTGACGAGGGTGCACTGAACGTGACCACACTCGTCTTTCCAGGGTCGCTGATGAACGGGCTCTTCCTCCGGAGACCACACCAAGATCTCGGAGTCCGAATCCGTTGTGTCTGGCAACGCCTCGAACGTCTCTCGGAGCCAGCGGGCGCTCTTCCAGTTCCTGCTCGTGCCTGCTAGCGCCTCAAAGGCTATCTTCAGATACACGAGTCGCTCCGGATACTCGACGGTTGCAGTGTTCCGCCATGCTTTCGCGAACCAGTCGACAGCAACTCGAAGCGCATCGGAACCACGGTTCGCACCGGGAGACCGCAGTGATCCAAGAACCGTCTCGTAGATGCCAGCCAAGATCAGGGATCCGAGAACGGCCATTCAATCGTTCGCGCCATGCCCGCCGCGGAGCCGACGAAGCTCGCGGGCCGGCTCGGAGATTCGCTGCCAGCCACTCCCCTTGACAGCCCGCAAGCGCCGAACGGCTTCACCGAGCGGTACGTCGTCGAGCGGCTGGAAGTCGCGAATGTCGAATCGCAACAGGTTCCACTCGCCGTCGTGGTCGCGCTCCCAGCGCCCCTCGCCGCGGACCCGGAGGATCGCGCCGAAGAGATTTGGCGCAAGACGCCGTGCTACTTCGCGGTTCGCGTTGCAGATGTGGACCTTGTCGCCATCCAGCAAGTGGACGGGCACAGTGTCATCCTTGCCACCGACTCGAATCAGAGTGCCGTCGAGTGTTCCTCTTTCCCTGAACGGTCCATACGCGAGTCCGCGCGTCTGTTCGACGCCAGGGAATGCGATGATCTCAGTTCCTCCCGATTCCCGGAGACTCGCACGGGCGCTGTCCTTGCCGAGACGCTGTACTCGGCGAGCCGGGCCATTGGCAGTGTCCGGGGACTGAACGCGTCGATCGCGAAGTGATACGTGCGCGTGGGCTTGCTCATGGTCGAGTCGGCCGACGGGGGTAGGGAGTCAGGAGCGTCGACTTGGTTCCGTGCCGATGTCGGCGGAGTTCAACTCCGCCATATCACCTCCACAGGTTGCGGCCATGGAATCGCCCCCGCGCCAAGTTCAATCCCGATGCCGTGGTCGGGGCACCCCGGCATTCGTACTGGGCCCGACGAGGGGGCAGCATCGCCGCCTCGCCAGCGTCTCTTCAACTGCATCGCCCCAGGAGTTGCGTTGAAGACTGACGGGCGCCTCCCAACGACGACCGTTCGGACGCGGCTCGGCGCCGTGCAAGGCATAGACCGCGGCGGCGTGTCCGCCTTCCTGGGGCTGCCGAATGCCGCGGCGGCGAACCGGGCTGCGTCAGCCTACGGGATGAGTTGAGCCCATCGCGAACGAGCCTCCCTCGGCTTGGACCGTAGAATACGGGACCGTGACGATCCGTCTCTACAGCGAGGAGGAACTCGCCAAGCTTCGCGTGTCGCCCAAGCAGGTGACCAATCCCGGCTCTCGGTGGTCCGAGAAGCCAACGGAGGCGCCGGTCCATCGTCAACGGTCGTTCAAGGCTACTGGGGAAGACGCGGCCGGAACCAGATTCGACATCTACCAGCGCCAGAACGTCCACGACAAGGCGGACTTCTCCAGCGGCATCGCCCTCGTGTCGGTCGACGGCTCGCGCCTCACACTTGCACGCTACAACGGACCGAGCCACGAACACGGGGATATCCGCTATCGGCCTCACATCCATCGTGCGAACGCGGAGTCGATCGCTACAGGCGGCAAGCCTGAACGCCACGCCGAAGAGACCGACCGCTTCGTCACGCTGGAAGGCGCGTTCGCATGCCTGCTCGAGGATTTCAACATCGCCGGCGTCTCCGCCACGCACGACGCCCAGAGGGCTCTCCCGCTATGACGTTCGATATCGACGCGGTGCAGAGGCTCCTCTGCGAACGTCTCTGTGCCGAAGTGCGACTCGCACGGCGCCCGGATGACGCCTTGATGCTACGCACGCACTTCGAGTTTCCAGACGGAGACCGATTCCCCATCCATGTGTCCGAGACCGGAATCGGTGGGATCCGGCTCTCGGACCGTGGCCATACGCTCATGCACATCAGCTACGACCACGACATCGACGCCTTCCTTCAAGGGACGCGCGGACAAATTCTCGAACGGATCGTCAACGAGACCGGTGTCGAACGAGACGGTGGCTCCTTCTGCCTCGACACCTCCATCGAGCAACTGCCCGAAGCCGTCTTCCGGTTCGGGCAGGCACTGACCAGGGTTCATGACCTGACACTGCTCTCCAGGTCCCACGTGAGGTCCACTTTCTACGACGATCTGGCCGACCTGCTACACAGTCTCGTCGACGAAGACAAGATCAAAACGGACTACTCGCCCGAGGGCCTTCCCGACCCCGAACCGTACCGCGTGGACTATCGGATAGACGGCCGGCTCGATGTCCCGCTGTTCCTCTACGGGGTGCCGAATCGCGACAAGGCGCGTCTGACGACAATCATGCTGTCCCACTTCCACCGTCACGACGTGCAGTTCGAGTCCATCCTCGTCTTCTCAGATCAGTCGGAGATTCCCCGTCTCGATCTGGCTCGACTTTCCGATGTAGGCGGAGAGATGATCTCCTCGCTGGAGTCGAGCGCCGATCTGGAGCGGAAGCTGCTGAAGCGCGTCGCCTGAACCCACACCTCGCCCGTTTGATGAGCAGCGCGGGCGACCGGACATCCTCAGAGGATCTGCGGGGGCGTTCAGGACCGAACCCTTCGTCCAGGTCGTCTCCCTGGTCACCAACAACCGTCTGATCGCCGCCCTGGCGGGAATCGGCCTGGCGGCCGGAAGCACGTTCCTGAGCTTCCGGGTGCCGGTCCACATCCTGCCGTCGGTGGCTCTCAACGGCGGCTTCGTCAGCCGCATCTCGGACGTGGCGCCCCAGATCTGGACCGCTATCACTCTGATGAACCGGGGCAGCTTCGCCCTGCTCGCTGCGGGTCTGCTGGCGACTGCCGTAGCCGTTCATCCTCGTCTAGAGCTAGACGACGCGAAAAAACAGGTGTGGGGCCTCGCCGGCGGCGCCGGGCTGCTGGCCGGAGCCGCGCTCATCGTCGCGACGATCACGTGGAGCACGAACCAGCTCGCCGAACGGGACGCGTGGCGTGCCGCCCACGAGCAGCGTCGAGAGGATCCCGTGGTCGATCTTCAGGCGATCCGCGGCACGGTCGACCTCGAGCACGGCGGGCGTACGACCCTCGACCTCGAAGTGCAGTTCCTGGCCGGAGGAGGCTCCGCGGCTACGTTCAGCCTGAATCCGGGCCTCGAAGTGGACGGCGTCCGGGACGCGAGCGGCGCGGCGCTTCCCTTCAGCCATGACAACGGTCTGCTCGACATCGACCTCGGGTCGACGCCGCCGTCCGGTCAGGCCACCGGTGTTCGGGTGCGCGCCCACGGCCGGCCCGATCTCCGCTTCGCCTACCTCGACTCGGCAGTCGACTTCAACACCGTCGAGTGGCAGGACGCCCAGATCGTCATTCTGGGCAACCTGAACGGCTTCGTCGAACGCAACTACGTCGCCCTCCCCTCCTCTATCGCGTGGCTTCCCCGCCCCGGGGCATCGGTCGGCGCCGAAGACCCGCGGCAGCGTCCCCGCGACTTCTTCGAACTCGACCTGAACGTGCGGACGCCCTCCGGCTGGACGGTCGCGGGGCCGGGGAAGGCGGAGCCGACCGGCGACGGGCAGCGCTTCGCGCCCTCCGGTCCGGTGCCCGAAGTCGTGCTGGTCGCCGGCAGATTCGACCGCCGGACGACCGAAGTCGAGGGCATCGAGGTCGAAGTCCTGTTCCACCCCGACCACTTGCGGAACCTGGACTTCTTCGCCGACGCCCGGGAGGAGATCGAGACGGTTGCCGCCGAGCGCTTCACCACCGCCCGCGAACTGGGCATGCCGTATCCCTATCGGCAACTAACCCTCGTCGAAGTCCCGTGGACGCTGCGCGCCTACGGCGGCGGCTGGCGGATGGACACCGAGCGGGCGCCGCCCGGCATGCTGCTCGTCAGGGACGTCGTGGAGGATCCAAAGCGAGCCGTGAACGCGCTCTACCTGAAGACCTCCGCCCTGGCCACCGCCATTCTCGACGGCGCCGGCCGGGAGCGAGCCGCCGCCATGATCGCCAACCTCCTCCGCGACCATCGGGGGGCGACCTTCACCGCGGCCGATCTCGACCGCGCCGCCCAGGACGCGGGCGTGGATCTGGCCGGCCTGGTGGGCGACTTCCTGCACCAGACCGATCTGCCGGGTTTCATCGTCTCTCCCGCCGAACTCGAGCGCCTGCCGGACGATGACCAGGGAACGCCGCAGTACCAGACCCGGTTGTTTGTCCGCAACGGCGAAGCGGCGCCCGGCCTCTTCCGGCTCCGCTATGCCGTGCGGGGCCCGGGCGGCGCGCGCTGGGATTCAAGCGAGCCGGTCCTGATCTCCGGCAATACCATCGTGGGATGGAAGTGGCGGTGAAGGACAGCGAGCGGTACGCCGACGGCTGAGCGTACCTCAGCTTCCGCGACCGGTCCGGCGGCCTGAAACCGGCGGCGTCGGCGTTCCCGAAGGCAAGCTGCTACGACTGCCATGCGGAGCACGCTGAGACGGACAACGTGTTTACGCAGTTCTATCCGGTGTTGCAGCGACCAGACAACGCCGCTACGGCTCGCAGCCCTCAGGAAACGCCGTCGCGTCGGTGATCGCCGGCGCCGGCAGTCCCGGCTCGTTCCGGTACTCCTTCACCGCGCCCGTCACCGTGTCGGTCACCCGGATCGTGTAGCCCAGGTCCGTCGTCGACGCGCCGTAAACCCACAAGTGTCCGTTCAGCGCACAGCCGTCCAGCACCTTGATCAGAATCTCCCAGTTCTCCCGGTCGAAGAACCAGAACAGACCCGAGTCGTTCGTTCCCTCGTGGACCACGGTCGCTGCACCGCTGGCGCCGCCAGCCGTCCACCACTCGACTCCGACCGCATAGCGGGAGTCCTGCAGGCAGAGAGTCTCCGCGTCCGAGACGCATGTCCCGGCGGGATCGCTCGCCTCGACCAGGAAGACCTGGGACGCGACCGACTCGGTCGTGCCGTCGCTGACCGAAAGGGTGACCTCGTAGAAGCCCGGAGACGACCAGGCGTAGGCGACCCGCCGGTCGCGCGACCCCGTCCCGTCACCGAAGTCCCAGCGCCGGGACTGGACGCGGCCGGTACTCGTGTCCTCGAACGTCACGGCGGCGCCCGTGCGGGCACGGCAGAGGTCCTCGGGACACGCCGCAGTCCGCGTGAAGTCCGCCTTGGGCGGACCGCTCGGCGGAGGCGGACCGCCGACGCCCACGCCACCGTCTTCCTCTTCTTCCCCCTCGTCTGGTGGGGGTGGCGGTGGCGGCGGCGGCGGGGGTGGAGGCGGCCGAATCACGCCGCTATCGTTGTCCACGATCGCAAGCGTGGTTTCCCCACCGCCACTCACCCTCAGCGGCAGCGCCCCGAAGCTCAGCGTCAGTCCCTCCCCATCGTCGTTCGCGCTGTCATCTATGGCAGTGAACGTCAGCTCATGCTCCGTTTGGTCGCTCCCAAAGGTCACGCTGGACGGGATGCCCGAATAGTCGCTCGCCGACGCCCCGCCATGGTGGGTTCGAATCAGCGGAATCGTGAGACGCCGCTCCGGCTCGGCGTTCAAGAGCAGCAACACCGCAACGCTCTCCCCCTCGGTCGCCTCGTAGCTCGGCGCGCCAAACGACACCTCTAGCTCCGGATCGTCGTTGTCGCGAATCGACAGCGTCACGTCAGCGCCACCGGTGACACGAGACGGCAGTCGGCCGAACGCCAGTTCCACTGCTTCGTCGTCGTCGTTTTCCGTGTCGTCCGTCGCCGCAAACGCGAACACCCGTTCCGTCTCACCAGGTGTAAACGACACGCTGTCTGGAATCCCCGAGTGGTCGTCTTCCGTCACGCCGCCGCGGCCTGTACGCAGGAGCGGTATCTCGACGACCCGCTCTGGATCCCGGCTCAACAGCACCTTCACCTGGACAGTGCGGCCCTCGGTCGCCTCGTAGCTCAACGCGCCGAACGAAACTGTGACCTCGGGGAGATCGTCGTCCCGAATCGTCCCCGTCACCTGCAGAGTCTGGCCGCCACCGGCCAGCGACGCGTTCCTCGCGTTGCGAAGAGTCAGAGTGAAGGTCTCTTCCTCAGCCTCGTCCTCCGAGTCGTCCAGGATCGGCACAACGATGCTCTGCGATGTGGTCGAACTCGCAGGGAACGTCAACGTGCCCGCAGTCGTCGTGTAGTCAGACCCTGCCAGCGCGCCGCCGGGACCGGTCCCGTCCGAGGTTGCGTAGTCAACCGTCACCGCCGAACTGCTCGCGACGCTCAAACCCACCTCGAAGACAACGGACCCTCCACCCTCGACCACCTGTTGGTCCTCCACCGAAAGAGTGGGCGTGTCGTTCTCAACGATCGTCACTCTTACCGATGGGGCCCGCACGGAACCGTAGTCCCCACCGCCAACCCGATGCTGAATCGTCACCGGTGCGTCTGCCAGCGTATCCGTGTCTTCTTCGGCCGCCACTCTCACATTCCGCGAAACGCCCCAGTTCCCGGTCGTGAACGTCAACTCCGGCGGATCGACCGACACGTCTGCGCTCGAAGGCACGGAGGGTGTCACCGTGACCGTCCCGGCTGGCTGAGAATCCAGAACCACCGAGTAGGTCTTGCCCGACCCCTCCTGGATCGTCAACACTTCGGGCGCCACTGTCACACCGCGCACAGCCAGAACTGTTACGTCGACGGTCTGCGTCGCCGACGTGTTCGTCCCTGCCACGTCGGTTGCCGTCACCGTCACCGTCGCCAACCCCTCCGCTACGGGAGTCAACATCACCCGAGAACCCGAAACCGATGTTGTCACCACGGTCCGTGCCGAGGAAGACGCGCCGTAGGTCAAAGTGTCGTTATCCGGATCCCGAAACGCGCCCGACATGTCGATATCTTCCTTGCCGTCCTCGACTCTCAGAGTCTCGGGAGCCAACGTACCCACCCTCTCCGGCTCGCGGTTCGGCACCGTCACCACGAACCGCTGCGTTGCCGACCGGTTCGAACCATCTTCGTCCGTCGCCCGCACCGTCACCGTCGTCTGACCGGCCTTCACGGGCGTCACCGTCACAGGCGAACCGGACGGCGTTGCCGACGCGACCGACGGCGAAGACGACACCGCGCTGTAGGTGAGGTCATCGCCGTCCGGATCCCGGAACGCACCCGACACCACCACGTCGACCGCTCCGTCATCGATCCCCAGCGTCAGATCCTGCAACGACCCCACGGCCTCCGGCGCACGATTCAACACCAGGACCGTGAAGCTCTGCGTCGCCGACAGGTTCGAACCGTCGACTTCCGTCGCCGTCACCGTGACGGTTGCCATCCCCCTCGACACCGCGGTCACCGTAACCGGGGACCCGGACTGCGTAACCGAAGCTACCAATGGCATCGAGGAAGCCGCGGCGTAGGCCAAAGTATCGCCGTCGTCGTCCTCAAACGCCGCAGCTACATCCACGTTCACGGCGCCACCCACCGGAAGCGTCAGGTTTGACAGGCTGGCCACGGCCTTCGGCGGCCGGTTGGGAGGAGTCACAGTCACTTCCACCAGGTCGCTGTGCGCCGATTCCCCTCCGTTCACCAGCGCTGCAACCTGGTATCGGTAGCTGCCGGCCGAGACGTTCATGTCGGTGAACTGACGTCCGTCCACGGAGTCGGCCACCGTCGTGACCCAACTCCCATTGGTACGCGTCACACGATAGGCAACCGCCGGCGCTGGATCCCAGTGCGTGCTGACGACAGCGGTCCAGGAAAGAGTCGACTCACCTTTCCCGCCCATTGCCGTCAACGTCGGGCCGGCGCGAACCTGATAGCCGAACTCCTTCCACGTAGCGTCCCCGTCCCCATCGAAGTCCACTGCCAGCACCGGATACTCGTCGGCTTCCCCGAAGTCCCACAGGTCATAGTCCCAGGCCGCATAGATGCCCGTGTCGTCGGTGGGCGCCTGGAGCTGCGCCGTCGTCTGACCAGTCCCATGATCTCCGGTCGTCTGCCCCGAGGTTGTCGTGTCCCAGTAACTGGCCGTGATCGTACTGCTGCCGAGCGCTCCGACCAGCCCGCCGGTGGCCTCCCCCCCTGATACCCGGCCACTGGCGTAACTCGCTCGGACCGTGTTGCCAGTTTCATACCCGATCAGGCCGCCGACAGCGCCTATTCCCGACACCGCGCCCGTGGCGTAACTGGCAACGGTGATGGCGTCGCCAAGATTCCGCCCGACCAAGCCGCCGACAGACTGGCTCCCCGACACCTGGGCGGTCGCATGGCTGGTCCGGACACTGCCATAGTTCGCCCCGACCAGGCCGCCGACCCGGGTATAGCCCGACACTTGGCCTGTGGCGTAGCTAGCCGTGATGGCGCCCAAATTGTTCCCGACCAGGCCGCCGACGTACCATCTTCCTGCCACATCGACCTGGATCAGCCCGACGTGACGGATGTCGGACGCCCGGTCGGTGTATCCAAACAACCCGACGTAGTTCGTCGAGGGCCGACCAATGAACAGGTTGCGAACAGTGTGGCCGTTCCCCTCGAACGTTGTCAGAAAATCGGCGCCGCTGCGCCCAATGGGGTCCCAGCCGGCGCCGCTGTTCCAATAGGTGTCGTCCGAGTCGACATCTCCATCGTCGTCGGTGTCGAAGTCCAGGTCCGCCATCAGCTCATAGCCTTGACACTCGAGAACGCAACGGAGCTGCGAGCCCGCTTCCACAAACGCGTCGGGAAACGCCGCGCGATAGGCACTCGCCCCGCCGCCCGTGGGGACGCCGTCGCCGTTCCGATCATGACGGACCGCGTCGAGTTGGGCGAGCGTCGTGATCTCGATCAGCCGGTCGCCGTCGGTGTCGTAGGGCCGTACCTTTGTCACATTCGTCACTTCGTGATCCATCAAGCTTGCCGCTGGGTTGCCCGCGAGATCCCGGATGAGGTGCGGCGCGCCAAGAAACAAAACATTTGAGAATCTCACCGTCACCACCTCGCCCGCCAATACGGGACCCGACAGCGTCACCGTCATGACCGATCCCTTCACAGCCACTTCAGGAGCATATGTGCCACGCCCGGGGTGGACAACCGCCACGGTGATAAACGATGAGACCCGGGGCGCCGGCTGGGCCAACGGCTCGTCATAGGTCAGCGTCAGTATCGTTTCATCCACCACCGCCTCCAGCAGCATCGGCTTGACGCCGTCCACACGGTGGTTCACGTCGGCGGCAAGCGCACTGTGCGTCAGGCCCGCGGCCCGGTTGGCGCTGTCCCGGATCGTACCGCCGTTGAGCGACAGCGCGTTCGCAGCAACGCTCACCCCATCCGCATCGGTCTCGTTGGCGGCGACCTCGTAGGAAAACGTCACGACTTCGCGCGCCCCGCCCTCATACGATGCCTGCCGCGCGACGCTCCCGACCGTCAGCCCGAGTTGTGGCGTCCCCGTCACCGTGACCGTCTTGTTGAAGCGCACCGTGGCTTCGATCTCCTCGCCCGTTGCATACCCACCGCCAGGGTCCGAGGTCAGCGACACGCTCAGTACGCTCGGAGCGCCGGGATCGGGGTCGTTGTCGGTCAGCGTGACCGTGGCGGTAGTCGTGCTGCCTGCGCTGACACCGCCCGGCAGCAGAGAGCCCAGGGTCAGGGCCACGGTTTCGCCGTCATCGTCCACGGCATCGTCGACGGCCGTGACGGTGAAGGTCTGCTCGGTGTCGTTCGCCGCGAAGGGCACGCTGCTCGCAACGATGTAGTCGGAGGCTGCGGCGCCGTTGGCACTCGTTGCCGTGAGGGGAATGTCAATGGCACGGCCGGGTTCGTCGCTCAGGCTGACCGTCACGGTCGCCGAGGTTCCGCCCTCGGTTGCGGTGTATGTCTGGGCATCGAAGGACACCGTGATCGCCCGCGGGGTCCGGAAGTTCGCCACGTAGCCGCGTGTCCGGTTGAGCATCCGCACCGCATCGGACGGACCGTCCGCCCCCGGGGCCGGCTCGAGGCCAGCCTTGCCCAGGGGGTCGCCGCCGGGATAGGGGTAGATCTGATTCGGATTCGAGAAACGGAGAATGCCCGAGCAACGGCCGCACTGGCTGGGGTACGCCATGATCGTACGCCAGAAGGCGGTGTCGGGTGGGCTTGGCTCCAGCGCCCTCTGGTTTTCGTAGCCAAAGGCGTATGGAAACCGTGTGACATGGCTGCAGTTGTTCCCGCAGATCTGGTACCGGTCGTGCTGTAGACCCATGATGTGGCCCAGTTCGTGCGCGAACGTATCGGTGGATTCGGTACTGGCCACCCCAAAGGCCTCAGCTTCGGAGCTTGTCGATGGGACGAACATCTGGAACGCCACGCCGCGAGACCCGGCGGTTACGGTTATCAGCAGAACGATGTCCGCGGCAACCGCATCGCGGATGGCGTGGACCTCGTCCATGTATCCATCCGACGGCGACCGCAGACGAACGAGATCTATCTGCAAATTGTTGCTCTCCGTGTACCCCACGACCTCCTCGACCGCCACCAGTTTGATGCGCTGATTCGCGCGACTCGCTTGGTAGGCCGCGTTGGTCTCCGCAACCATGAGGTCGATCAAGGTCGCGGTCACGTCAGTCCCGCCCGCGTTCTCCCGGGCAGCCGGCGTGTAGAAAACCGCCACGTCGATGACCGACTGCTCGGCCGGCGGACAGATCAGGCCGCTGAAGGTGATCGTGTCCAGCCAGTCCTGAAAGGCGTCATCCTCTGGCGCACAGAGTTCGGTCTTCTCGATGTTCACGGTCCCCAGGTCGACGAGCTCACGCAGCCCGGCCGGTAGGGGGCCGGTCAATGCCCGGCTCTCGTTGAGGACCAGAGAGGTGAGACTGGCCAGGTTGGCCAGTTCCGACGGGAGCGTGCCGCTCAAGCCGTTATCCCCCAGGTCAAGGCTCTCAAGTTCGCTCAGATCACCCAGGACGGCGGGCAGCGCACCAGTCAGGCCGTTACTGTTCAGCGCCAGGCCCGTGACGCGTCCGTCTCCATTGGTGGCTACGCCGGACCACGAGGAAAGCGGCTCCTCGCTCGTCCAGTTGGCGCTCGTCGTCCAGTTCGCCCCGCCTGTGTCGTAGTAGAGCGCCACCAGGGCGGCCTTGTCGGTGGCCACAGTGTTCCCCTGAGCACTCGCGTCGTCCACCAGGACCAGGGACAGTGCCAGCACCGCCGGCGTAAGGGGCAGCAGGCCCAGGCGCTGAAGCAAACAACTTCTCCCGACAAGCCCTCAGGGCTTAGTGGCGGTGACCAAGCTCTGGATGGGGCTCCAGCACGTGGCACTCAAAGGGAGGTTCCTCTATCTCGCTGATAGTGGACAACCCCACCACCGCTAGCCACAAGCGCCCCAAAACGATCCCATTACGCATCAGATCAGCCCCTCCTCCGGAGAAGCGGCGATGCCGCCAGCGTCCCCTCAACCCACTCTCACACGGTGAGGCTATCTCCCCGGAGCAGTGACACTACACGGAGTGCGGCGCGCCCGCCGGCCCCAAGACGGTTGCCGGGCCGCGAAGGCGGCCCCTCCTTCAGTTGTCGTCGCGAGCCGCGGCAACGTGAGGAACGACGCCGATCAGCTTGCCGGTGTCATGGCTGAAGTAGGTGCCGTCGTCCGTAGACTGGGAAGTGACTCCGCCCGGATCAACAGCGGCGGGCCCGTCCAGAAGATCGGCGCACACCAGAGGGCCGACCGCGGCGTTCCTTTCTCCGCTTATCCAGTACCAGCCGCCCGGATCCGCGCCCGTGACGGTCAGCCGGCCCTGTTTCGGATTGCCCTCATCGTCGGTGCAGTAGCTCTTCTTCACCAACTCCACGACCAGGCCATCGCCGCCTGAAGACGGCGCCATCGCCGAGTAGGTGCTACCGCACTGAACCCTGACTCTCACCGGCCGGCCTTCCGCCGGCCGGATCACGACGCCTCCCTCGCCCTGCCAGTACGGCGTGACGTACTCGCTGCACTCGTTACCCGCGAGATGGGGAACGATCCCGACCAGCCGCTCGGTGTCGTGCCTGAACCACGTGCCGTTGTCCGTCACGTCGGCCGTGACGCCACCCGGTACGACGGCGCGCGGGCCTCCAAGAGCCTCCGAGCAGACGAATGGCGCCACGGCGGCGTTCTGCTCGCCGTGCTGCCAGTACCAGCCGCCCGGGGCGGCGCCTGTCAGTCGCAGCCCGCTCCCAGAGCAGGTGCTCCCCAGGAGTCGGGTCACCAAGCCGTCCTCGGCCGGGTACTCGGTCGTCGTCCCGCCGCAGGTCACCCTCACCGAAGTCCGGTCAGGCGCAGGCATCACCGTGAATCCACCCGAGGGACCGGACCAGTACGGGGCCACCAAGGTGCAGCTAGGCGGCTCGTCGTCATTGCCAGAACCGCCACCGCCGCCGCCGCTATCGTCACCATCGTCACCGCTGTCCTCACCACCGTCACCGCTGTCCTCACCACCGTCACCGCTGTCCTCACCACCGTCACCGCTGTCCTCACCACCGTCACCGCTGTCCTCACCACCGTCACCGCTGTCCTCACCACCGCCATCGCCAGGACTGCGGACGTGAATGAGGTCCCACAACCAGAAGTCGTGGAAGTGCGGAGGGCGATGGAAATAGACGTAGACATCGCCGTACCGCTGACCAGTCATCGTGACGGTCTGGTAGATGCTCCAGTTGGACGAGTCGATGGTCAGTTGCGATGGACTGACCGTAAGCCTGTCATTCGACGGGGTGATACCGACCACCACTGCTTCGTCGGGAGGCGATTTGATCCTGACTCCGTAGTCGATTGACTCGCCTATTGTGGTGCAGTTCTTGCCAAGCGCTGCCGTCAAGTGACTGCACGAGCCGCTCGCTTCAGAGACGTCGAACTCGATGGTCGCTCTCGGGTCGGTCTCGTAGTCTCGGACCCTAACCTCCTCTGACGAGGTCCAATCGGACCAAGAAGCGCTGTAGGTGATGGTAACCGTAGTGGTGCTCTCAACTACAGTGGAAAAGAGTTCGATGGTCTGGAACACGTTCCACGTCGAGTCGTCGAAGGTCAAACTTGCCGTCCGTACGAATAGTGCAGCGGCTGGATCCGCCGTAACACTCACGGTCACGCCCTCGTTCGGAGCGCTTGAGAGCTTTAGGCCTCTCTCTACTAGTTGGAGCCCCTCGTTGAACTCGCTGATCTGTTTGTCAGGACTGGTGTCGAAGACCACATCTTGTGCAATCAGCGCTGGCGCGACCAAAAGACCGAGGACAATGCCCGAGAACCGCCCCCAGCCACCGATCTTCGGGTTATCGACCATCGTAGACAAGGTCCAGAGGGTACACGGCGTACACCTTATACCACAGGGCTCGTGGCGGAGAGGGAGGGATTCGAACCCTCGGTCCGAGTTACCCCGGACAACTGCTTAGCAGGCAGCCCTGTTCGACCACTCCAGCACCTCTCCCGAACGCGGGAGTCTAGCAGTGGGAGCGGTCCGCCGTGGGGGGTCTGGGGTTCGACCGCGGACAACTGCTCGAGTGCCTACCAGACCGGCGCTCTCGCGCCGGATGCGGGCGAGACGCCCGCGTGCCATCCGCGCGCCCGATGACGGGCGCACGGACTGGTTCACGGGTGGCGCGGATCGCGCCACCCGGGTTCCCAGGGCCGGAACCGGATGCCCGCGATCCCAGGGTGCTACCGGGCCGATGCCCGGGCCGCGACGTCGACCCGGGCCTGGGCCGCGTCGAGGCGATCCTTCAGGGCGCCCTGGTCCTCGAAGTTGGCCCGGTCGTACTCCGCGGCCAGTGTGTCGCGGTCGCTCGTGGCGGCGGTGCGGTCGATGTCCTCGGCCGGCTCGGCGGTCTCGGTCAGCACGGTCACCGTGTCGTCGCTGACCTCGCAGAAGCCCGGCGCCGTAGCGACGAAGCGGCGTGGACCGCCGGCCGCCGGCTGGTAGCTGAGCTCGCCAGGGCGCAGGGTGCTGATCAGCGCCGTGTGCCCGGGCAGGATGCCGAGGTCGCCTAGGCGACCCGGCAGGCCGACGTCGCTGCACTCGACTTCGAGCAGCTTCTCGGCATGGGTCACCAGGATGAGGTTCAAGCCCGCCACGTTCGTTCGCTCCCGCTACGCCGCCAGCAGCTTCTGGCCCTTGTCGACCGCCTCGTCGATCGTGCCGACCATCATGAACGCCTGCTCGGGCAGCTCGTCGAGCTCGCCGGAGAGGATCGTCTTGAAGCCCTCGACGGTGTCTTCGATCTTCACGTAGCGGCCTTCGAGGCCGGTGAACTGGGTGGCGACGAAGAACGGCTGCGACAGGTAGCGCTCGATCCTGCGCGCCCGTCCGACGACTAGCTTGTCCTCCTCGGACAGCTCCTCGACGCCGAGGATGGCGATGATGTCCTGCAGGTCCTTGTAGCGCTGGAGCACCATCTGCACCTGCCGGGCAACGGCGTAGTGCTCCTCGCCGACGACGCTGGGCTCGAGGATCTTCGAGCTCGAGTCGAGCGGATCGATCGCCGGGTAGATGCCCTTCTCGACGATCGCACGCGACAGGGTGGTCGTGGCGTCGAGGTGGGCGAAGGCGGTGGCCGGCGCCGGGTCGGTCAGGTCGTCGGCGGGCACGTAGATCGCCTGCACCGAGGTGATCGAACCCTTCTTGGTCGACGTGATCCGTTCCTGCAGGGCGCCCATCTCGGTCGCCAGGTTGGGCTGGTAGCCGACCGCGCTCGGCATCCGGCCGAGCAGGGCCGAGACCTCGCTGCCGGCCTGGGTGAAGCGGAAGATGTTGTCGACGAACAGCAGCACGTCGCGGCCTTCGATGTCGCGGAAGTACTCCGCGACCGTCAGCGCCGCCAGCCCGACCCGCAGCCGGGCGCCCGGAGGCTCGGTCATCTGGCCGTAGATCAGCGCCGCCTTGCTCTCCTTGAGCGCGTTCCGGTCGACCTTGGTCAGGTCGAAGTTGCCGGTCTTCTCGAAGTGCTCGAGGAAGGCCTCGCCGTAGTTCACGACGCCGGCCTCGACCATCTCGCGCAGGAGGTCGTTGCCCTCGCGGGTGCGCTCGCCGACGCCGGCGAACACCGAGAAACCGCCGCCCTGGACCGCGACGTTGTTGATCAGCTCCTGGATCAGGACCGTCTTGCCGACCCCGGCGCCGCCGAACAGGCCCGTCTTGCCGCCGCGGGTGTAGGGCTGGAGCAGGTCGACGACCTTGATCCCGGTCTCGAACATCTCGGTCGAGGTCGCCTGGTCCTCGAAGGACGGCGCTTCGCGATGGATCGCCCAGCGCTCTCCGGCCTCAACCGGACCCAGCGTGTCGACCTCATCGCCGAGGACGTTGAGCACGCGTCCCAGCGTCGCCTCGCCCACCGGCACCGTGATCGGCTCGCCCAGGTCCAACGCGGCCATGCCGCGCACGACACCGTCGGTGGGCACCATGGAGATCGCGCGCACCACGTTCGAGCCCAGGTGCTGGGCCACCTCGGCGACCAGGTCGATCTTGCCGTCGTCGCTCTTGACGCTGACCGCGTTCAGGATCTCGGGCAACTGCTCGGCGGGGTACTCGATGTCGAGGACCGGGCCGATGACCTGGACCACCTTGCCGGTCGCGCCGGACTTGCTTGCTTCGTTCACGGTGTGCCTCTCTGTTCTCTCTATCCTCTTCGGGCGTCCCGGATGCGGGCGAGACGCCCGCGTTCCATCCGTGCGACCGATGACGGTCCCACGGATGGTTCACCGGTGGCGCTGATCGCGCCACCGGGGTTCCCAGGTTGGATGCGTTGTGCCTCTCCGTTGTCTCTATCCCTCGAGCGCGTTCGCGCCGGAGACCACCTCGATCAACTCGGTGGTGATCTCCGCCTGACGCGATCGGTTGTATTTCAGGGTCAGCTTGTCGATCAGTTCGCCGGCGTTCTTCGTCGCGCTGTCCATCGCGGTCATGCGGGCCGCGTGCTCGGCGGCCTGGGACTCAAGGAGCACGCGGTAGATCTGGAAGGTGACGAAGCGCGGCAGCAGGTCGTTCAGGATCTCGGCCTCGGACGGCTCGTACAGGTAGTCCCGGTGGTCGCCGTCCGCACTGCCGCCCTCTTCGCCCACCACGTCCTCGCGCGCAATCGGCAGCAGGCGCTCCCAGCTCACCCTCTGCCTCAGCACGGAGATGAACTCGTTGTAGACCGCGTAGACCGCGTCGTACTCGCCGTCTGCGAAGGCCTTCGAGACCTCGGCCGCGAGCTCCTGGGCGGTCCCGTAGTTCAGGTCGCGGAAGAGACCGCGGCGGGCGCCGCGCATCGACGTGCCCCGATGCTTGAAGAAGTCGGCGCCCCGGTTGCCCAGGGCCAGCACTTCGCCGCCACCGTTCAGCGTCGCCATTTCCTGCTCGGCCCGGCGGGTGACGTGGGCGTTGAAGGAACCGCACAGACCCTTGTCGCCGGTGACCACCAGGACCAGGGTCTTGCCGGCGCCGGCCTGGCTGCCCTCCCCGCCGCCCGCCGGCGTCAGCAACGGGTGCTCGACCTCGCCGGCCGACACCGCCGCCAGATGCTCCGTCACCTTGCGCAACTCGAGTGCGTAGGGCCGCGTGGCGAGGATCTGGTCCTGGGCGCGACGCAGCTTCGCCGCGGCGACCATCTTCATCGCCTTGGTGATCTGCTGCGTGTTCGTCACCGACCGGATGCGGCGGCGAAGATCGATCAGGCTAGCCATGGCTCGGGCCTACCGGTCCACTACTTCTCTGGGACCGCGGCGTCGGGGTTCTCGGCCACGAAGTGCTGGAAGGCTCGTCCCATCGCCTCCATGACCTGGGCGTCGAGCTCGTCGCTGAGCTTGCCTTCCTCGCGGATGCGATCCCGGAGTTCAGGCGCCTCGTCGCGGAAGTAGCAATGCAGGAAGTCCTCGAACGGCCGCACGGCCTCGACCTTCAGGTCGTCCAGGGCGCCGCGGGTGCCGGCGAGGATCGAGATCACCTGATCTTCGATCGAGAGCGGGGCGTACTGGCCCTGCTTGAGGAGTTCGACCAGCCGTTCGCCGCGCGCCAACTGCTGCAGCGTGACCCGGTCGAGATCGGATCCGAACTGCGCGAACGCCGCGAGGGACCGGTACTGGGCGAGGTCCAGACGCAGGGTGCCGGAGTTCTTCCGCATCGCGTTGACCTGTGCGTTGCCGCCGACCCGGCTGACCGAGATGCCGACGTTCACCGCCGGCCGCACGCCGGAGAAGAAGAGGTCGCCCTCGAGGAAGATCTGACCGTCCGTGATCGAAATGACGTTGGTCGGGATGTAGGCCGAGACGTCGCCGGCCTGGGTCTCGATGATCGGCAGTGCCGTCAACGAGCCGCCGCCGTTGGCCTGCGAGAGCTTCGCCGCGCGCTCCAGCAACCGCGAGTGCAGGTAGAAGACGTCGCCGGGGTACGCCTCACGCCCTGGCGGCCGCCGCAGCAGCAGCGAGACTTCGCGGTAGGACGCCGCCTGCTTCGACAGGTCGTCGTAAATCACCAGGGCGTGCTGGCCGTTGTACAGGAAGTACTCGCCCATCGCGCAGCCGGCATAGGGCGCGATGAACTGCAGCGGCGCCGGCTCGGAGGCCGACGCGGAAACGACGATCGTGTGCTCCATCGCGCCGTGGTCCTCGAGCGTCTTGACCACCTGCGCGACGGTCGAACGCTTCTGGCCGATCGCGACGTAGACGCAGACCACGTCGCCGCCCTTCTGGTTGATGATCGCGTCGACCGCGACGGCGGTCTTGCCGATCTGCCGGTCGCCGATGATCAGCTCACGCTGACCGCGGCCGACCGGGATCATCGAGTCGATCGCCTTGATTCCGGTCTGCATCGGCTCCGACACCGGCTGACGGTCGACTACGCCCGGAGCGATGCGCTCGATGGGGTATCTCTCGGAGGTCTCGATCGGTCCCTTGCCGTCGATGGGATTGCCAAGCGGACCGACCACCCGGCCGACCAGCGCCGGTCCCACCGGCACCTCCATGACACGGCCGGTGCGGCGAACCTCGTCGCCTTCTTCCACCAGCCGCGACTCGCCCATCAACACGGCGCCGACCTGGTCTTCCTCCAGGTTCAGCGCCAGGCCGTAGACATCGTTCGGGAACGCCAGCAGCTCGCCGGCCATGGCCTGCTCCAGACCGTAGATCCGCGCGATGCCGTCACCGACACTCAGGACGGCGCCGACTTCGGCGACGTCGACCTCGGCCTCGTAGCCGGCCAACTGGCGCTCGAGGACCGCTGCGATCTCATCGGCTCTTACCTGCATATCTGCTCTACTCCCTTTGGGGACCGCTCCGGGTTGCGGAGCGCTCGAAGTCCTACTGGGCGGCGTCCGCCGCCGCGGTCGGCGCTTCCGCCGTCAACCTTGATTCCAGAACGGCCAACTGGCCGCGCACACTCGCGTCGTAGCGATTGCTGCCGAACTGGGCGACGAAGCCGCCGATCAAACTCGGGTCGACTTGGGCTTCCAACCGCACCTGGGCGCCGGAGAGCCGCTCGAGGGCGCCCTTGAGCCGCGCCCGCTGTTCGGCATCGAGCTCCTCGGCCGCGGTCACCGTGGCGCTCACCACGCCGCGGGCCCGGTCGATCAACTCATCGATCGCTTCGAGGATCGCCGGCAGATGAACCAGCCGGTAGTTGTCGAGCAACAGCCGCAGCAGCCGGCGCGTCAAGTCGCCCGCTTCGAGCATGCCGGCGATCTCGTCGACCACCGCCCGCTTCGTCGCCGGCGGCACTGCCGGATTCGAGGCCATGCGGCCCAGGCGCGGCACGGTGCGCATCGCCTCCGCGAAGGAGACCAGATCGTCACGAGTTGCCTCCGCCCGCTCGACCGAACCGGCGGCGCCCATCAGGGCCTGGGCGTAGGGCCTCGCGTAGCGGTAGATCATCGTGCGTCCGCCCCGGAGGAGGTACCGTCGGCGCGGCTCTCCAGGCTGAGCAGTCCACGATCGAGGATTCGGCGGCGCGCGGCCGAGTCGACTTCCCGCTCCAGGCGCGCGGTAGCCAGCGAGGTCGCGAGTCGCGCCGCGTGCTGCGCGAGCTCGACCCGGGCGCGTGCCGCGCGGCTCCGGATCTCGGCGCGGGTCTGCTCCTTCATCCGCTCGCGCTCGCGCTCGGCCAGGGCGACGATCTCCCGCGCCTCGCGCTCGGCCTGCCGCTCCGCGCGCTCGACGGCCTGCGCGACCTCCGCCTCCAAGCCGGCCAGTTGGCCGGCGAGACCGTCGCGCAACTCCTCGGCGTCCGCGCGCTGGCGGCGGGCGGTCATCAGGCTGTCGCGGATCTGGATCCGCCGCGCCTCGAGCATCGCCGCGGCCTTCGGCCAGATCAGGTAGCCGAGGCCGCCGAACAACACGAGCATGTTGACCCAGGAGAAGACCCAGCGCGGCAGACCGAGGAAGGTCGTCGGTTCCCCGTGGCCGCCGACTTCGGCGCCGAAGGCCGCCGCCGCGCCGGCGAACAGCGTCCAGAGCAACGCCAGCGTGAGCGTCTTGGCGGTCACGGTCGTTCTCACGACGGTGCGCCCATGAGTTTCGAGGTCATCTCCGCCGCGAGCCGTTCGGCCCGGACCTCGAGGGTCCGGCGCTGTTCGGCAGTCTCGGCTTCCAGCGAGGCGAGAGCCTGCTGAAGCTCCGCGTCCGCTTCCTGCCGCGCCTCCGCGACCATGCGTTCGCGCGCCTGCTGCGCCTCGCGCCGCATCTCGTCGCTGCGGGTAGCCGCCTCGGCCCGGGCTTCCTTCAGCTTCTCGCGCTGCGCCTCGATCCTCGCCTCGACTTCGGCCTGGGCCCGGTCGAACGTCTCCTGAGCGGTCACGATCTCGCTGTCCCGCTCCCGGAGCATCTTCATCACCGGGCCAATGAGGAAGATCCGCACCACCACATAGGTGGCCCAGAAAATCGCCATGATGACCAGGAGGCTGGCGTCGAAATCCACAGCTACTCGTCCCGCGGTCGTCCGGGTCTGTCTCGATCGGGCCTAAGTGTTCCGGCGTTGATCCGGCTCGTCGTTCCGGGTCTTCCAGGTTCCTGCGGCGCCGGTTCTCTCGGGCGGCTCGCCACGACGAGCGCAGACCGCTACCAAGGGCCGTCAACCTCTCTCGCCCAAAGCCTGAAAGCGGCGGTAACGTAACACGGCTGCTATGGGTGGTCAACGCCGGTCGCGGCGGGGCCGAACTTCAGGGCGCGAGCACCCGGGCAACCCGGAAGTTCTCACCTCTGAATCCCGAGAGGGCCACATAGAACCGAAAAGCCGAACGCATTTCCTGCGGGCCGTCTCGCCATGAGCCGCCCCGGATGACATGCCGGGAACAGTCCCCCTCGAGCCACGCGCTGCCGTCGGAAGGCAGAGCTGCCCGACCGTCGCTTCGCGGGCGTCGTGTCGATCCCCGCCTTGTCCAGATCACCGATCCTCGCGATCGGCGTCCAGGCCAGCCGGAAGTTCGTCCAATGTCATGATCGGCGCCGGCTCGGGAGGCAGTCCGGATCCCCTGCTAGCCGGAGGCCGCACAACCACGACCGTCACGTTGTCCTGCCCGTAGGCCGCCAGGTCGCCGATCCGCTGGAGGATCGCCCCGGCGATCCGATCTGCCCGCTCGCCGGCGAGTTCGGCCAAGAGAGACGCAAGTTCGGCCTCCGGCAGGGTTTCGATGCCGTCGCTGGCCAGGACGACAATGTCCCCGATCACCAGGTCGAGTTCGCCCTCGGCCACCTCGTCCAGAGCCAGGCCCATGACCACACTGGTGATCGCGGCTCTCTCGGGGTGAAGAGCAGCGTGCATCGCGCTGATCTCCCCGCGTTCGGCCCGGGCGTCGAGCTCCCGGCCGTAGGTGTGGAGCGGGTTGATCCGTTCCAGCTCGCCGCCACGCCAGTGGAAGATGAGCGAATCGCCGACGCTGAGCCATTGGAAACAGTCCTCGAAGAACAGGGCAGCCACCAGAGTGGTACCCATACCCCTCAGGGCCGGGTCCGCGCGAACCGCAGCCGCCACTTCGTGGTTCGCGTGAGCCAGTGCATCGCGCAGCCGCGCCGCGGGAGGCTTCGCGATCAGCGGATAGCTGTCGAAGAAGGCCCGGATCGTGATCCGGCTCGCCTGGTCGCCCGCGGGCATGCCGCCCATGCCGTCCGCGACCGCCGCGAGCAGCAGCGCCTCGTCACCCGGGTCCTCCGGCACGACGTAGACGCCGCAGTCGTCCTCCTGGCGCCTGCGGGCGCCGATCATGCTGGCCGCGGCGAAGTCGCGGTCCTCGATCATCCGTCTCCGGCCTCTCGGGGCCCGGCGGGTCTCATCCAGTCAAGGTACTTCCGGCCGCCACGTCGGTCAAGGCGGGTCGGACGAACGCCCCAGCCAATTGCTAGCCTGACGCCATGGTCCGCCTGGAGTGCGTGCCCAACATCAGCGAAGGCCGGCGCCAAGACGTCATCGACGCCTGCGCCGATGCCGCTTCGGCGCCCGGCGTGCGGGTGCTCGACGTGTCCTCCGACCCGGACCACAACCGGACCGTGCTGACTCTGTTGGGCGAAGCCGACGAGCTGGTGGGGGCGGTCGTGGCTCTTGCCGCCACGGCGATCAAGTACATCGACGTGGCGGGCCACCGAGGCGCCCACCCCTTCCTCGGCGCCCTGGACGTGGTTCCGTTCGTGCCGCTCGAGCCGGGGCAGATGCCTGCCGCGATCGACGCCGCGCGCCGTGCCGCCGACACGCTCGGCAACCTCGGCCTGCCCGTGTTCCTGTACGGCGAGGCCGCCTCCGAGCCTGCGCGAGCCGCCCTTGCCGACCATCGGCGCGGCGGCCTCGCGCGTCTGGCCGAGCGGATGGAGACCGGCGAGTGGCTGCCCGACCGCGGCCCGACTCGGCTCCACCCAACCGGCGGCGCGGTGTGCGTAGGCGCCCGGCCACCCCTGGTGGCCTTCAACCTGTTGCTCGACACGGATCAGCTCGCCGCGGCGAAGCGGATCGCGGCCTCGCTCCGCGAATCGGGCGGCGGCCCGCCGGGCGTACGCGCCCTCGGCTTCGTTCTCGAGAGGCGCGGACAGGCCCAGGTCAGCGTCAACCTGACCGACTGCGAACGGACCTCGCTCCTCGATGTCGTCCAGCGGGCCGACGAGCTCGCGCAAGCGGCCGGCGTCCAGGTCGTCGAGACGGAACTCGTCGGCCTCGCGCCGCGGAGAACCGTGCCGCCGGCCGGCGCCGACGCGCTGCGACTACCCGGCCTCTCCGCCCGGCAGATCCTCGAGACCCATCTCTAGTCGCCTCTCTAGACGCCGCGGCATGCCGTCGAAGGATCCCGAGGACATGGTGACCAGAACGTCGCCGGAGCGGGCTTCCGCGAGAGCCTGTTCGACCAGTGCGTCGTTCGATTCGCACGCCGTGGCGGGTGCGCCGAGTCGCTCGATGTCCGCCGTCAACCGCTCCGGGTCGAAGCCCTCCTCGCCCAGGCGCTCGCGGTGGAAGACGGGGGCCAGGAAGACGCGATCGGCCGACGCCAGGGCTGCCGCGAGGTCGGCGGCGAACTGACGGCGACCGGCGGTCAGGCTGCGCGGCTCGAACAGGGCGACCAGGCGGCGGCCGGGGAACCGCTGCCGGAGCGCCGAGAGGGAGGCTGCTATCTCCGAGGCATGGTGGGCGAAGTCGTCGATGACGACCACGCCCGCGGTCTCTCCAACCACTTCGAGCCGGCGCCGCACGCCCCGGAACGTAGCCAGCGCCTCCGACACGACCTCGGGATCGAGGCCGTCGGCCCGCGCCGCGATCCAGACCGCCGTCGCGTTCGCCGCGTTGTGTTCGCCCCACACCCCGAGCTCGATCCGCTGCCGGGCGCCGGCCTCCTCCAGCTCGAAGGAGATGCCGTTCTCGCCGCTCTCGACCGGACCGGCGAGGCGGACGTCGCCAGCCCCAGCGCCATAGGTCACGACGCGGCACGGGCTCGCCCGAGCCAGCCGCTCGACGGCCGGGTAGTCGGCGCAGGCGATCAGCAATCCCCTCGGCGGCAGCCGCTCGACCAGCCCGAGGAAGGCCCGTTCCAGCCCCTCGAAGTCGGGATAGAGATCGACGTGGTCGTGCTCGAGGCTGGTCAGGATCACGGTCTCCGGCCGGTAGTGCCAGAACTTCGGCCCGCGATCGAAGTAGGAGGCGTTGTACTCGTCCCCCTCGATCGCGAAGCGCGGGCCGCCGCCGAGCGCGAAGCCGGAAGACAGGCCGATGGGCGCGCCGCCGATGAGAAAGCCGGGATCCGTGCCGGCGCGGGAGTAGACCCAGGCCGCCATCGCGGTCGTCGTCGTCTTGCCGTGGCTCCCTGCGATGACCAGCGGCCGCCGGTCCCGGAGCACGAAGCGGTCGAGCGCTTCGGGCATGGACAGCCGCGGCAGGCCGAGTTCCTCGGTCGCCACCGCCTCAGGGTTGGTGCGCGGGACCGCGTTGCCGACGATGACCAGGTCCGGTCGCGGCGCCAGGTGGGCCGGGTCATAGCCGACCAGGGGCTCGATGCCCGCGTCGGCGAGAAGTTCGCTGGTCGGCGGATAGAGAGGTCCGTCGGATCCCCGCACCTGGTGGCCCAGCTCCCGCAGCAGGCAGGCGAGCGGCGCCATGCCGGCGCCACCGATCGCGATCAGGTGGATGTCCAGGGGGGCTCCTCAAGCTGTCGAAGCGGAGCGGATGCGGGCGAGACGCCCGCGTTCCCAGGGCCGGAGCGGATGCGGGCGAGACGCCCGCGTTCCCAGGGCCGGAGCCGGATGCGGGCAACATGCCCGCGTTCCCAGGGCCGGAGCCGGATGCGGGCGAGACGCCCGCGTTCCCAGGGCCCGCGGCCCAACGTCCCGCTAAGCACGTGGAGGTCGACCCCAGAGGCTGGCCTCGTCCCGGGTGGCCGCCGGGCCTCGCCGGCGGCGATCCAGGGCGTCGTCCACTTCAGCCAGCCGCTCCGAGAGGACGCTTTGCTGCATTTCCGTCAGCTCGGCGATACCGCCAAGGGCCAGGTCCAGCAGACGATCGAACTCCGGGCGCGTGAACACGCGGCCTTCCGCGGTGCCCTGCACCTCGATCAGGTTGCCTTCGCCGGTCGCCACCACGTTCAGGTCGACCTGGGCGTCCCGGTCCTCGACGTACTCGAGGTCGAGCAGCAGCTCGTCCTGGCAGATGCCGACCGACACGGCCGCCAACGAGTGAACCAGCGGCCAGGTCTTCAGATCGCCTTCGAGCAGCATCTTGGCCAGCGCGGCGACGGTGGCCACATAGGCGCCCGTGATCGACGCGGTCCGGGTGCCGCCGTCGGCCTGGATCACGTCGCAGTCGATCGCGATCGTGACCTCGGGGAGTTTGCGCAGGTTGACGGCGGACCTGAGCGAACGGCCGATCAGGCGCTGGATCTCCGACGAACGGCCCGACGGCCGGCCGCGCGACACTTCCCTCATCGAACGGGTCAGCGTCGCCCGCGGCAGCATCGCGTACTCGGCGGTCAGCCAGCCGCGGCCCTTGCCGATCAGGAAGGGCGGCACCCGCCGCTCAACGCTGGCGGAACAAAGCACCCGGGTGTCGCCGAACGCCACCAGCGCCGAGCCCTCGGCGTATTTCATCGCGTCCAGTTCGATCGACACCGGCCGCAGGGCCGAGGCCGATCGGCCGCCGCTGCGTACGAAGCCGCCTGATCGTCCAGGTCTAGTCACAGTCGTTCTACCTCCTCAGGTTGCCTCTCGGCCGGGTTCACGTCGATCCACTCGAGGGCGACGGGTTCGCCCAGAATCCGCTCCGCGAGTCTTGCAAAGCGGGAACCCGCGTCGGTGGCGAAGAGTCTCACACTCGACGCCTGTGGCGCACCTCCACCCCGCCATCCGGCCTGCATGAGCCTCTGCTCCACCGCCAGGCTCGTCGACTCGGCCGAGTCCACCAGGGTCACGCCCAACCCGCAGACCCGCGCCAGCACGCCGCGCAGCAGCGGGTAGTGGGTACACCCGAGCAGCAGGGTGTCGATCTTCGCCTCGAGCAGCGGCTTGAGGTACCGGGCGACGATCCGCTCGGTAATCTCGTCGTCCTCCCAGCCTTCCTCGACCAGCGGCACGAGCAGCGGGCAGGCCTGCTGACTGACCCGCAGCTTCGGGTTCAGGCGCCGGATCGCGTGCTCGTAGGCCCCCGACCGGACCGTCGACTCGGTGGCGATCACGCCGACGTGCCGGCCAGCCGCGGCGACGGCAGCCGAGGCGCCGGGCGCCAGCACGCCCCAGTGCGGCGTCTTCACCACGAGGTCGTCGAGCGCCATCGCCGACGCCGTGTTGCAGGCGACGACCAGGGCGTCGACCCCGCGCCGCTCCAGGAAGTCGACGTTGGCCTGGGAGTAGCGCAGCACCGTCCGCCGCGACTTCGTGCCGTAGGGCAGTCGCGCAGTGTCGCCCAGGTAGAGGATCGAGGCGGCGGGCAGGCGCCGTCGCAGCGCCGCGACCACAGTGAGGCCGCCGACGCCCGAATCGAAGACGCCGATCAGAGGCACAGGGGGAGACACCGGTCAGACGCCGCCGGACGGCGCCGCGTTCCGTTCCAGGTCGGCCATCAGGGGTCGCGTCGTGTCGACGTGGCCGGCAAAGGTCGAGCGTTGCTCGCCGTTCCACATCAGCACCACCCGGTCAATTCCCAAGTTGTTCGCGGTCAGACTGTTCACGAGACTGTAGACGGCCAGCAGTTCCTCCGTCAGCCCCATCGCCGGCCGCTCCAGGACCAACACCGACCGGCCCGCTGTGCCGGCCCCTTCACCCGTCCCGGAATCGCCTGCCGCGGTCGTCAGGTCGACATAGGCCACGCCGTCGAGCAGTTCCACCGCCAGGAGCCGGACCCCGGCCGCCAGAGCCGGGAGCAGATCTTCGATCGGCTCGGTCGGTTCGCTCACCCGTTCGTTGTCGTCCGTCTCGCCGGAGACCGAGACCGGGACCGCGACCTCTGCTCCGCCTGGACCCGCGATCAGTGCTTCGACGATGACTGCAGCCGTTTCCTCGGCGCTGTCCTCGGCCCGGATCGGCCGCTGGTCGCAGCGAAGCAACCCAAGGGTATTCGGGAAGCACAGGGTGGCCAGGAAGGCTTCGCCCGGGGCGACGAGTTCCACTTCGCCGTCGCCGTCACCGTTCGCGCCCGAGCCGCCGCAACCGGCAAGCAGCGCCAGGACGACGACCGAACACCGGTTCGACCGGCGGCGGATCACGATCCCGCCCCATTGGCGGCGGCCTCAGCGGCGCCCGCGCCGACGCCACGGTAAAGCCGGATCGCCCGGCCGATGGCCTCGATCAATTCCTGACGGTAGGACTCGTCGAGCAGCGGCGTTCCTTCCTCGTCGCTACCCAGAGAACCGAGCTCGATCAGGACCGCAGGCATCGAAGCGCCGGTCAGCACGCGCAGCGGGGCGCGACCGACACGGCGGTTCGGCTGCTCCAGCGCGTCGCTGACATGGCTCTGGATCAGGCGGGCCAGCAACCCGCTCCGCTCGAGCTGACGGTCCTGCACCCGCTCCCACAGTTCGAGCGCCGGGACGGCGACGCGGATGTCCTCCCCGTCGCCCGGCTCGACGTCGCCCGGCTCCACGTCCAGGTCGTCGAACGCATCCTCCTCGAACTCCATCCGTGCGCCCGCGGGAGAGCGCACGGACTGGTTCGCATCTTGCTCGGCCGGCTCAAACAGCGCCGGCGGCGGATCGAGGACGTAAGCCTGGAACCCGTCCCCCGCAGCCCACGCGGAATCCGGACTCACATGCAGCGACAGGAACAGATCGGCCCGGCGCTGGTTGGCCACCGCGGTCCGCGTCTCGAGCGCCACGTCACTGTCGTCGGTCCGGGTCAGCACGACCCGCGCCCCCAGGCTGTTCGCCAGGTGCGACCTCAGCTCCTGGGCGATCGCGAGCACCAGGTCCTTCTCGGTCACGCCGGAGGGCGAGGACACGCCGGTGTCGGCGCCGCCGTGGCCCGGGTCGAGAACGATGCGAAACTCTCCCGTTTCCTCTGCGCGCCGGGACAGTGCGCTGGGCGTGCGGTCCATCCGGTCCCGGGTGATGTCCAGAACGAGTTGAACCCGGGGCGGACGTCCGAGGATGTACGGCTCCGACGCCCTCGCCCGGGGCGCCAGACCGATGTCGATCGAGCGTTCACGCACTTCCAGCCAGCGCACCAGAGGATCGTTCAGCCGCGCGCGCGGCCGCGCCTCCATGACGCCGCTCAGGAGTCGGAGCCGCACGCCCCCGCGGTACTCCTCCACGCGGTAGCGCGGCCGGCCCGAGAAGGTCACGACCAGCGTCGTCGCGCCAAGATCGTGAACGCGGTCCACCTCGACCGCGAGCCGCCGTTCGCCGGTCTTCGAGACCTCCAAAATCCCGCGTCTGCGATCGAAGTCGAACCGGAATCCCTGCTCTGCCGGATAGGCACGGGCCAGCGCGTCGACCGGCACGTACAGGTGCCGCGGCGGCAGCTCGATGGGCGGCAGTTCGGGCGCCGGCTCATCGGGGTCCTCGCCATCCGCGCCGCCGTCTCCCTCTTCGTCGGAATCGTCCTTCGGGAGCAGATGTTCGGGGATCTCCGGCTCGGGTTCGAGCCACGGTCTGATCGACAGGGTCTGCATCTCGCCGTCGACCATGACCACCCGGCCCAGCGGCCCGAGCACGACCTCGCGACCGGCGACGCGCAGCGTGTGCGCCTCGCCCAGGGGACCGATCTCGAGCTCGCCTCCCAGCACCTCCACCACTGGCGCGAGAGCGACAAGCGGGCCGAACGAGGACTCCGCCCAGGGCAGCGGCGCCCGCTGCCGACCTACCGTGATGCTCCCCTCGTCCTGCGAGAGAATCTGCGTCTCGGGCTCGTCGTCGGCCTGCGCCCAAGCCGGTGCGAGCGGCACGAGCGCCACCGCGGCTGCCAGCAGCCCGCGTCGAAGGCCCGTCGCGCAAAGGCAAGACACTATGGCAACCTAACAGCTTGCGGGAGGGCCTGATTCCGGGCCTTCCGGACGTGCTGGCAAGGAGGCGCGCTGTGTTATCTTCTGCCGCCCTGCGCACGCGTGGCCCGTTCGTCTAGGGGTCTAGGACGCTGGCCTCTCACGCCAGTAACACGGGTTCGAATCCCGTACGGGCTACCAGCGCGCCCCGCGGGGCGCGCTGACAGCCCGGACGGGATTGCGGCGGCTCATTGGCGCAAAGCGCCAATGAGGCGAACGAATCCCTCCGCAGGGACTACAGCCGCCCCGAAAGCGCGCTGACAGCCCGGACGGGATTGCGGCGGCTCATCGGCGCAAAGCGCCGATGAGGCGAACGAATCCCTCCGCAGGGACTACAGCCGCCCCGAAAGCGCGCTGACAGCCCGGACGGGATTGCGGCGGCTCATTGGCGCAAAGCGCCAATGAGGCGAACGAATCCCTCCGCAGGGACTACAGCCGCCCCGAAAGCGCGCTGACAGCCCGGACGGGATTGCGACAACGTAGAAAAGCCCCTTCATACGCAGTGTCAGGGCTTTCTCGACGCGGCACCCACGCTCGACTCGGGCAGAGTCGGCACTGTCATCGGGCCGCAGTGCCGAGCTGCCGCGGCCGCCTTGTGCTTGTGCAACATCCACCAGCTTTCGGGATGATCGCTCGGCTGGACGAGCTTTGCCACTTCGCGCAAGCTGGGGTAACGCACGATGTTGAGCCGCGTCCAGTGAGCGTCGGCAGAGTTGAGGGCGGCGGGCACTTCGGCGGTGATGATGAGCTCACGGGGCACGTCGGCCAGCGGGCCACCGCCCTTGTAGCGCCGGTAGGCTTCGATGCCGGTCGATCCGGGGTACGAGCCGTCCCTGTAATGCGCCTGCTCGCGAAGCTCGAGGTGGTTCATGATGTAGATCATGGTGTCGGTGGGGTCGTCCGGGCGTGACTGCCGCGTCGCTCTGACTTCCAGAGGCACGGCCACCACAACGTGATCGTTCGCCACTGCCGCCTCACGATGGACGTACGCCGCCTCCCGCAACCCGCTGCCCTCGACTTTCTCCCACGCACGCCAGCTCGGATAGTGCTTCACCACGACGATGTCCCAGTCGCAGCGCGTCCAGTGAACGTCGGGGCGTTCGCTGTTGCTTCTTCTCAAGACGCTGTTGACGAGCAGGGTGTTGACACCGGCCTCCTCTTCGACCGCGGCGAGGGTGGAGAGATAGGCCTGGTAGGCCCCTGCCGGAGTCTTCAGAGCGCCGAACGCTGCCCCGTCCGGGTAAGCGACGCTCTCTCGCAGCTTCACGTCCTCCAGGCGGAGGAAGGCGTCGTCGCCGTGATGCTCGACCAGGCGCGCGCCCAACTCGGTCCGGGGTGCGTCTTGCGCCGCGGCACCGCCAACGGCGGCTGCAGAAGTGAGCACTACTGCAGCCATCGCAGCCATCAACAAAGATCGGTGATTCATTTCGACTCCTAGTTGCGCGCTCAGCTCACTCCGCAAGCTGCCATCTCTCCGGCGCCACGAAACCCTCGCGGCCTTCCTGGAAGATCGGCACGTGCTCGTCGGGCTGCAGGGCGCGGAAGGCGAGCGCCTTCTCGATCAGACGCTCGGCGATCTCCGGGTGCTCGGCCGACAGGTCGGTCTGCTCGCCGGGGTCGTCTCCAAGGTGAAAGAGCATGGTCTGGGATTCGGCGAGCGCCGCGCGATCGAGCGGCTCGGGGCCGATGACGATCAGCTTCCAGTCACCTTCCATCGCCATGAGTTGCTCGCGCTCGTTGCTCAACTGGGCGCAGTAGGAGTAGAAGTCGCGGTCGCCGGCGATCTTGTGACCCCGAAGCGCCGGCAAGGCATCGCGGCCGTCGAACTCGAGGTCGGGGCGGCCGGAGGCGGCCGCGGCCTCCATGAGCGTCGGCATGACGTCGAGATAGTTGAGCGGTGCCTGGATGGCGCCGCCGCCGCTCACCCCGCCGGCGGGCCAGCGAGCCGCGGCCGCGACACGGATGCCGCCTTCGAAGACGTTGCCCTTGGAGCCGCGGAACGGGCGGTTCTCGCCGATGCCGGTGTCGCCGCCGTTGTCCGAGAAGAACCACACCAGGGTGTCGTCCGCCACGCCGGCCTCGTCGAGGGCATCGAGGATGCGGCCGATGCCGACGTCCATCGAGTGGACCATCGCGCCGGCGATCCTGCGGTTGCTCAGCCGGCCTTCCACGTCTTCGAGGCGCGCCCGGCCCATGGCATGACCGCCGAACCACTCGTACTTCTCCGGTTTCACGCCCGTGCCGACGACCGCTTCGATCGGCACCGGCTCGAGGTCCGCATAGAGCGGCAGATCCTCTTCCTTCGCCTGGAAGGGTGAGTGCGGCGCGTTGTACGGCACCATCAGAAAGAAGGGCGCGTCACCGCAAGCGTGCTCGCGGACGAAACGCACCGCGTGCTCGGAAATCAGGTCGGTGCTGTAGCCGGGCTCGTCGACCGACTCGTCGTCGTGGAACCAGTCGACCTCGCCGTAGCGCTCGTGCGTGAAGTAGTCGAAGCCCCAGCCGAGGTGGCCGACGAAGCGCGTGAAACCGCGCTCGAGGGGGAGGTACTCCTTGCGCGACAGACCCAGGTGCCACTTGCCGACGAGCCCGCGCTGCTCGTAGCCGGCCTCGGCAAGCACCTGCGGGATGAGAGTCGCCTCGGGATCGAGACCGTAGTCGTGGTACCCCACGACGACCCCGCGCATCATGCCGTAGCGAATCGGATGTCTGCCGGTCATCAGGCCGGCGCGGGTCGGCGAGCAGATGGGAGCCACGTAGAAGCGATCGAGCTTGACGCCCTCCGCGGCTATGCGGTCGATGTTGGGGGTGGCGATGTCGCCGCCGTTGAAGCTGACATCACGCCAGCCGAGGTCGTCGGCGACGATGAGCACGACGTTGGGCGGTCGCTGCGCCTCCGGTGCCTCGACCTCCTCGCCCGGCGCACAGCCGAACAGGACGATGACCGTGAGCAGGACAGGAGCCGCAAGGCCATAGGGCCGATCGGCCGTCAGGAGGAGACCACTACTCGAACGGATCACGAACTGCGAGGCCCTTGAAGCGACCGAAGTCCCGGTCTCTGGTCAGCAGCTCGGTGACGCCGTGCTCGAGGCAGAGTGCGGCGATATGCCCATCGTGCACCAGGTTGCCAAAGACCCGGGCATCGGTCGCCGCCTCCCGTAGTCGTCGAAAGTGTCCGCGACCCTCGCCAATCAGAACCAGCGAAGGGGATCGTAGGAGAGAGCCCAGGTCCTCCAGCGCTACCCCGAGATCCGTAGGGGGGTCGAAGACGCGCGGATGTGTCACCACGCGGAGAAACTCGTAGACGCACGGCCATGGGAGAAACCAGACTTGGCTCCCCTCCGCGAGGTCTCGCAGTAGGCCAGCGGCCGCATCGTGCTCCGGTAGTTCCTCGCGCCGAGCGTAGACCAGGATATTCGTATCGAGAGCGATCAATCGCGCCCTTCCATGAGGTCGAAGAGACTCTGGCGGTCCTCCAGGCGAACGCCGGCCTGAAGCCGCCCCTTCTCCGTTCGCCACTTCAGCTCGAAGCCGGTTTCTCTCGTGGCCGGAGCCTGGATCATGGCGCGTAGCGCCTCTTCAATGAACACCCGCAAGGGCTTTCCATCGTTCGCCGCTCGTTTCTTCGCTTCGCGAAGCAGCTCCTCGTTCAGATCAACCGTCGTTCTCATGCCTCAACGGTAGCATGCATATGTCTCACGTCTGACACCAATACATCGCGCCGCCGGCCCGATGGCCCCCCGGTCGTGCTGGTCCCGTCCGGACGGAGAAAGTGCGGCGCCTACACGTACCTCGCCGACATAGTGGAATCAAGGGCGTCGGTCGAGCGTTGCGTTTACGTAACGCAGAGCCAAAGGAGTCCTTCGGTGATCTGGAAGTGGAAGACCTTGCTACTCGTGGCCTCAACGGCAGTGCCGGGAGCGACCGCCCAGGAGGACGCCGGATCCCAGCCGCCCCCAGTGGATCGCTTCGAGGAAGAGATCCAGGTCCTGGGAAAGCTCCCTGGGCCGCCCCTTTGGAAGGTGACCAGGGATGACCATGTCTTGTGGATCCTTGGTACTCCGGAACTGGTGCCCGACAATCTTCTTTGGCAATCGGGCGTCGTCGAGCACGTGCTGGCCCGCTCCAGCGAGTACCTGACGTCCAGAGAGGTGCGCATCACGCCGTTGAACCCGGTGAAAGTGGTGCGGGGGCTCAGGAAGTTCAGGCGCACACGACGAATCCCGGACCGCGGAACCCTGGCGGACCTGCTGCCAGAGGACCTGTACCAGCTCTTCCTGGAAACCAGACTCAGATACGCGCCGAAGCGAGACGATCTCGAGAGCTTGCGGCCTGGCGTCGCGGCCAAGGAACTCTTCGATTCCGCGGCGCAATCCGCGGGCCTGGTGTCGGGCTTTACCATTCATGGGGCAATCGAGAAGAGAGTCAGGAAGCACAACGTCAGGGAGGTGCCAACGGTACTCTCCGAGCGCTACAAGGATTCGACTCTCCTCGATTCGATGGAGGAAATGTCTGCGGGTGCGGAGCAGACCTGTCTGCAGGCACGTCTTCAAGGCCTCGATGCCCAGCTCGAGGCGCACACGCGTCTTGCAGCCGCCTGGGCCGAAGGCGATTTGGCCTCGCTTAGAGCCCATCCAGGCGATTCGGCCACGGAGGCCTGCGATCCCAGGCGACTCGCCGCCCACCCGGAGGAGCTGATCCAGACGGAGTCGCGTAGCTGGGCGCTCTGGCTCGAGAACGCCGATCGCGCATTGAGCGACAACGACTCCACCTTCGCCATTCTGCCTCTCAGGGACTTGCTCCGGCCCGACGGACCCCTGTCGCGGCTCCGACAGAGAGGCTGTGAAGTCCTGGAGCCGGACGAAACCCCTCCGGAGGAGCAGGAAGGCTAAGGCCTCAGATCGATGGGCTCCTGCCTCACGATCTTCCGGCAGATCGTGAGGCACGGCTGAAAGCTGTCCCGCTGCGTCAGGCGCTCGACGAGGCCGGCCACTCCGGGCCACCGCGACCCGTCGAGCGGTCCGGCGACGAGCTCGAGCTGAGCGAGCTGACACGCGAGCGAGATATCCGCGATCGTGAGCGCGTCTCCAACCAGGAACGGCCCGTCGCCGATTTCGCCCTCCAGATAGTCGAGGCGCCGGGGAAGCCGCTCTGCATAAGTCTTCCTGGCCGTGTCTACATCGGGCTCCTTGCCCATGTAGCGGTTGAATTGGATCGGGCGGAAGATCCCGAGACCGAGCACAACCGCCAGCTCGGTGTCGCAATACTCCTCCAACCAGACCGCACGGCCGCGTTCGTAGGGGTCCTCCGGATAGAACGCGGGCTCCGGGAACTTCTGCTCGACGTAGGCGCAGATCGCCGACGAATCGGGGATCGTGCCGGGCGGACCTTCCTCGCCGACGTCCGTATCGCGCAACACCGGAATGCGACGCGCCGGACTGATCTCCTTGAACCAGTTCGGCATCGGCATGATGTTCACGCTCTCGAGTTCGAAGGGCGCCCCCTTCTCGCGCAGCAGGGCATCCGCCTTTCGAACGAAGGGAGAGAGGGGGGCTCCGTAGAGGATCAGGCTCATCTTGACTCCAATCTGACGCCTAGCGACCCGGCATCGCCAGCGGTTCGATCGGCACTTCGAGCACGACCGTTTCTTCCTTCGGCACGTAGCAGACCGTCTCGCTGCAAGCCTGATAGACGACGTCGACCGGAATCTCGATTGCCGTCGGCTTGTCCTGAATCGGCCAGTCGAGAATCTCGGAGCCGAGGGCGATCGGGATGGCGATGTCGGTCACGCCTTCATAGACGTTGAGCGTCACCCCGAGCTGGGGAAACTCGCGCTCGGCGGTCGGCGGGTAGACCGGCTCGCCGAACCTGACCCCCTTGGTCGGCACGACCGTCGCCGTGGATGCGATGAAGCCGTCGGGCAGGGGGTCGGCGTAGATGTGGTAGCCGTCGGCGACCTGGAAGCGCACGTACAGGGTGCTCGTGTACTCGAACTTGAGCGCCTCGTCGGCGAGGAAGACGGAGACCTCGACGTGCTCGTCTCCCAGGTCGGCGGTTGGAACCTCGTGCTTGGCGAGAATGCGGCCGATCGCGCTGTCGCGAATCGTCCCGGCCGAGGTGCGCGTCGCGTAGTGGCGGTGGAAGAACTTCTCGGTCACCCGGCCGTCACGGTCGACGACGTAGACGCCCGGGAAGGGAATGCCGTAGAAACCCCGCTCCGTGGCCCGGTTGAACACATCCGCGTCGGGGTCGATCGTCGTGTTCAGAATGCCGAAGCGCTTGATGACCGCCGAGTCGACGTCGGAGACCAGGTCATAGGTGATGCCCTGCCCCTCGGCAAAGGCCTTCAGGTGCTTCTGTGAGTCGTAGCTGACGCCGTAAACCTTGATGCCCTCGGCGTCGAAGAGCGAGATGTTCTCTTGCAGCTCGACCAGCTGCGTGCGGCAGTACGGTCACCAGACCGCGGAGCGATAGAAGACCACGATCGCCTTCGAGTCGCCCCGATGGGCATGGAAGTCGACCAGCTCGCCGTTCTGGTTCGGCAGTTCGAACTCGGGCAGGCGCTCGCCGACGGCGGGACCGGTCGGGAACTCATGTTCGGCCGGGTAGCGGCGGCCCGGGTGGCTCGCCGGCACCGGAACCGTGATGCCGAGATCGTCCTTCAGCGAGTCCGCCGGCAGGTTCTCGTGAGCGGCTTTCACCTTCTTGTCTCCCTCCTCGGCAAACGCCGGGACGGCCAGAAGCATCGGGCAAAGGACGAGCAAGGCAAATCGAAGTTGCCCACTGATCATGGGAAGTTGGCCTCTGTTCATGGGTCGAACGCTCCCTCTGACTGTGTTTTCGCGTACGGGGATTCGCGGTGGACGACGGTACCAGCCACGCTCCCTGAGCATCAACGGGTGCCCGCGCTCCTGTCAGGCGCCGCCGGTCTGGACCACGGCGTAGTTGACCTGCCCTTCGAGGCCAGCGGCCCGGTGGTGGTGGATCGCCTGGTACTCCTCTGACTGAGACATCTGGATCAGCGCCATGGGGTTCGGATACTCGACGAGCCCGATACGGTCCCAGTCGCCCCCGCCGATGAGACACACCTTGGCTTCGCCGGAGAAGATCAGCCGGGCGCCGATCTTCTGGAGAATCAGTCCTACCTCTCGGCCGTACTCGTTGTAGTGCTCGCGCCCCCCGTCGGGCTTGAACTTCAGCAGGTTCACCATCACGATCGGCTCGTCGGGCAAAGCCCGGAAGGCCTGGGCCTGCTCCGGGGTCGGCCCCATCGCGTTGATCTCGTGGGCCCGGGCCTCCCCGGTGCTTCCGAGAATCGAAGTCGCGACCGCGGCGCCGGTGGCCAGGCCGGTCGTCTTGAGTACGTCGCGGCGTGAGGTTCTGGAATCGGTCATCTGTGTTTCCTCCTCCTTGTGGTTTCTGTCTGGTTTCGCGGACACTAGCAACCTGCCGGAATCGGTCCGTGGCCGCGGCGATCCTCGGAGTCCGTGTCGGAGTGAGCGCGGTCGCGAGCGGCCACCCGAGGGTGGCGACGGATCGGGCGGCGGTGCTGGCAACGTCGGCGGCTACAACTTCTTCTGGCTCGACCCGGGCACCGAGGCCTTCGCGGTGGACGGCAAGTTTCGTACTTCGATTCTGATCGATCCACCGAACGGTCGTTTTCCACCGATGACCGAGAGCGCGGCCAAGCGTGCGGCCGCGTACGAAGCCAATATAGTGCGCGGCGACAACGACGGCACAGCATTCTGGCTCGACAGCGACGAGCCCGGACCCTTCGACGGTCCGGAGTCGCTGCTGGCCCAGGAGCGTTGCATCGTGGGGTTCACCGGCGCCACGCCGACGCTCCCGAGCGGCTACAACAACTACAAGACCATCGTCCAGACCGAGGACCACGTCATGATCCTGATCGAGATGGTCCACGACGCGCGGGTGGTGCGGATGAAGTCCGAGGGGCGCGCCGTGGCGCATCTGCCGTCAGAGATCAAGAAGTGGACCGGCGATTCGATCGGGTGGTGGGAGGGCGACACGTTGGTCGTCGACACTACGAACTTCCATCCCGAGGCGTTTCTCCGTGGTGGCTCCACGGAGATGCACGTTGTCGAGCGCTTTACCAAGCTCGAGGACGGCGACGTGCTCTACCGCTTCACGGTGGACGATCCCTCATCGTGGACAGCGCCTTGGACCGGCGAGTATGTGTTGCGTTCGACGACCGACCGAGTCTTCGAGTACGCCTGCCACGAGGGGAACTACGCCATGGGGAACATCCTGCGCGGCGCTCGCGTGCTCGAGGCGGACGCGCTGGGGAAGGTTGTCTCGAGTCGTGACTGAGCAATCCCTGGAGCGCATCGAGATCGAGCACACCTGCACGCAGCTTTAGATCGCCTATGCGCGCCACATCGACTTTCGAGAGTACGACGCCTTTGTCGAGCTCTTTGCCGAGGACGCCCATCTCAACGCCGGCTACCCCTTCGATGGCAAGGTCGTCAGCGACGATGACGATGATGTTGGGCAGAGACGGAGCGATCGGCGGTGGCGGAGCCGTGCTCTCTGCGGGTGACTCTGGAGACTGACAGCCGATCGCCCAGGTCAGCCCGGCCAAGAGCAGGAAACTCTGTAGGCGAAGCGAACTCAGGGACGCTCCGGTTCGACAGGCTCGAAGCTCCGATAGTCGTTGGGATCGCCGCTGCCCTTGTATCGCGCCTGCAGCGGGTAGGGATAGTGGGGCCGCGTGAACGTGTAGCTTTCGGGGACCGAGGCATTCGCTTTGACCCAAGCTGCCACACTCCGTGGGCCGGATGGCATTTCTTCGGGATGGTAGCCGACGATCATGTCGGGCGCCTGACCCTCTTCGACCCAGGCTTCGAGATAGCTGAGAAAATCGCCGCTGGCCGCGCCAGCGCCACCATAGCAATGCGTACGGCCCGGAATCATGAACAGCCGAACCGCCTCTTGGGTGCTGGCTCGCCCGCCCATGATGCGTTCCGCCATCTCATAGTAGTCGACGCTGACTTGCGGCGAGGGCAGACCCGAGTCTTCCCAACCCTGGATGATCAGCAGCTTGCCACCCGCAGCCTTGAAATTGCGCAGATCGGGATTGCTGTAACCATTCACTAGCGCATCCATCATCCCGGTGCGCTTGTAATCGTGGTCGAAATCGAAGTCGGTCGCCGTCCAGCTCGGTCCTGGATCCGGGTTGAACCCCATGAACCGCCCCCACGAGGTCCTGGACTCGAGATCCATGGAGAAGTAGTTGCCCTTCTCCGAGCCGGGCATGGCGGGGTACCACGGGAAGTATTTGCTGAGCTTCTCCCCGGTCGATGTCACCGGCCCGCTGTACACTTTCCTGGCCGCCTCCACCTGGACCGGCGATAGACAGCCCGATGTCTGCCCCGACGCGCAGGTCAGGTCGGCCGGATCGAATTGGCAGGTCCGGGGATCGCCACCGATGATCCCATCCTCGAGGCCATCGTCCGCATCGCAGGCGGCAATGGCCCCCGCGTGCAGCACGTCCAGATCGGCGGGTGTGAACAGCGGCTGGCCGTCCGCGTCATGCGTTGCCAAGGCGTTCCACAGGATCACCACACCCGTGGCCGTTACATTCGCGGGCTCCTGGACGAGAATGCCGTCGAAGTTCCAGGGAAAGCGATTCGCTTGGACCATCCCCTGCTTCCCGCCGGCCGAACAGCCCACATGATAGGAGAACGCCGGCGCCCGGCCGTAGTAGTGTTCGGTGATGGCCTTGCCCGCCAGGGCGGCGACATGGTGACCGCGGATGCCGTAATCGAATTCCGCCTGGAGATTGTTGTAGGCCCACGAGGCCCTTCTTGTTCTGCCGAAATGCCCCGTATCGTGTGAGAGACAGGCATAGCCTCTCCGCAAGGCCTCATCGCACCAGGCGGCCATCGATTCCGTCGAGCCGCCATAGCCACCAGGGCTCGCCTCCAAGAACCTACCGCTCCACGCGGCGCTGTTCGGCAGGCGTACCACGATCCGGACATTGGGCGCGACATACCCCTCCACCCGGCAATGGGCGGGCACCTCGCCGGCGGCCTCCACCATTCGGGTCGCCGTCACCTGCGTCGGCGCATCCTGAATGCTCGTGAAGTCCATCGTCGGCAGCGCCTCGCAGTCATCAACGGCCGGGAGCGTACCGGCGCGCAAGCAGCCGGCCCCGACCCCCATCGCGCCCATCGCCAGCGCTAGAACCAACGGGAATCTCTTGAAGGTGCGCATCATCGTATCTCCTTTGTTGCCTTCAGCGACGCCTCGGTTCGACAGGCTCGAAACTCCGGTAGTCGTTCGGCGCCTACTGTAGCGTGCAGACCGCGTTAGGATGGGGGCTCCGAGAACGGATCGCATCCACTCCGGTCATAGAACCGAAGAGAAACGAGAAGACCATGTGTGCGCGTAGCGGTGTCTGGCTGACAGCTCTTCTTCTCCTGTCTCTCGGTTGTGCGGATGAACCTACCGAGGTCCCGGCTCGAGCCAGCGAAGAGGCCGCTCCGATGGAGCAGAGATCATCGACTCGAAACGCCTACTTCGGCGACCTTCACGTCCACACCAAGTACTCCTTCGACGCCTACATCTTCGGCACCCGCAACGATCCGGACGACGCCTACAGGTTCGCCAAGGGCGAAGCGCTGACCCACGCAGCCGGAATCGAGATGCGCCTCGAGGCCCCGCTCGACTTCCTCGCGGTCGCCGACCATGCCACCTACTTGGGCATGTTCGAGCAGATGGACAACCCCGATTCCGAGGTTGGCCGACATCCGCTGTCGATCGCACTCCGAAGCGCCGAAACGCCCGGCGATCGCGCGGCCGTTTTTCGAGAAGTGCTGCCGCGTCAGAGAGGATATGTCGATCAGGACGACCTGCTCGATCTCGGCATCGTAGGGAGCGCATGGCGGGAGATCATCGCGGCCGCTGAGCGCCACAACGATCCAGGCACTTTCACCACCCTCATCGCCTACGAGTTCACTGGCAGCGGTCCCGGTGGGGAGAACCTGCATCGAAACGTGATCTTCCCTGGCTCGAATGTGCCGAGCATTCCTTTCAGTCGATTGGACGCCAGGAACAACCCGGAGAAGCTGTGGGACTGGATGGACCGGCAGCGCGAGCAGGGCATCGACTCTCTGGCGATCCCCCACAACTCCAACGGTTCAGACGGATGGATGTTCCAGTTGACCGACAGAGAAGGCAATGCAATCGACCAGGCCTACGCCGAGCAGCGGATCCGAAACGAGCCGCTGGTCGAGGTAACCCAGGTCAAGGGCACCTCTGACACGCATCCGCTCTTGTCTCCGAACGACGAATGGGCTGACTTCGGGATCATCGAAGGGACCATCGGCAATGACTCTCCGAGCAAGCCCCAGGGCAGCTACGTACGCGATGCCTACCTGAACGGCCTGGCCATGGAAGAGGAGCAGGGCTTCAATCCCTTTCGCTTCGGCCTCATCGGCTCCTCGGATACCCACAATGCAGCCGGATCGTTTCGGGAAGAGGATTACTGGAGCAAGGCCGGCCTGTTGGACATAACGCCGGAGCAGCGAGGGTCGGTTCCTCGGGCCGAAACCGGCGAGTACGACGACGGGAGCGGACAGTACTGGGGCGCCTCGGGCCTGGCCGCCGTGTGGGCCGAATCCAACACGAGAGAGGACATCTTTCGCGCCCTCCAACGGAAGGAGACCTTTGCCACCACCGGCCCTCGCATGCGGGTCCGCTTCTTCGCCGGCTACGACCTCGACCAGACGACGCTGGCTGGATCAGACGGGCTCACCAGGGCCTACGCCGACGGCGTCTCCATGGGAGGAGACCTGATGGCCGATGGCGAGCAACGAGCTCCGCGCTTTCTGTTGTGGGCTACCAGGGATCCGACCGCGGCGCCCCTTGCTCGACTGCAAGTGATCAAGGGATGGACCGAAGACGGTGCGAAGCACGAGCGGGTCTACGACGCAGCCTGTTCCGATGGCTCGACCCCGGACGACACCCACCGCTGCCCCGACAACGGGGCCAAGGTCGATCTGAGCACCTGCGCGACGACTGAAGGTCAGGGTGCTGCGGAGCTCGAAGCGCTCTGGCAGGACCCGGACTTCGACCCTGGGCAACGCGCGTTCTACTACGTTCGCGTGCTGCAGAATCCCACCTGTCGCTGGTCGACCTGGGATGCGATCCGGGCGGGAACGCCACCGAACCCCGGCCTGCCTCCCACCATCCAGGAGCGTGCCTGGTCGTCGCCCATCTGGTACGTCCCTTAGCCTACGAGTTGAACGCCATCACCGCTACGCCTCCGGCGTGCACTATCAGTTGCACAACGCATGGCGCCTCGCTCGCATCACCCTATTCGAGTCCGAACGCCAGCAGCACGTTGCCCGGCCCTGACGCGTAGCCCGACCCCATGAACAGCATGCCATCGACGACGGTTGGCCCCGGGCCGTTCAGCATGCCACCCTTGGCCGGCACATCATTGACGGTCTCGAACTCCTGGGCCGTGTCGTATTCCCAGATGATGCGGCCGTCGGCGGTCGAGTACGCGCGAAGCATGCCGTCCATCGCGCCGGCGAAGACCACGCCCGGGATCACCGTCGCCGCCCCGTCCTGCCCAGAGCCGCACCGTTGCGGGGAGGGGTCGGGACAGTTGGCCGCCGGCGTCGGCGTGTACCACACCGGCTCGCCCGTCTCCACGCGGATCGCGGCCAGGGCGCCCTTCGACCGCGACGGCGTAGTGATCCCGCGGTGCTCCGACGGTTGGTACAGGAGGGGGAAGTAGGCTAGCCGCCCGTCGGTGGCGCCACCGAACGTGATGTTTGCGCGCTTCTCCGTGTCCGCGCCCGCGTAGAGTTCCCACAGCACCGCCCCCTCGCGGTCAGGGTCGAGCGCATAGACCCGGCCGTTCTGCTGCCCGACGACGAGAATCGTCCGCCCGTCCGGCAGCATGTGAAGCATGACCGCCACAACATCGACATCGACGTTTTCGGCAACTTTCTCGGGGTCGGGGCAGTTGAGGGATGCGATGCGCTGGGGATCCGCTCGCTTGGGATCCCTCGGGCGGCCTTGCACATCGATCCGGCCGGGACACCTGCTGAGGTAGGCATCCAGGGCCGTCAACTGGTTCAGCCACAGCCGCTTCCCGGTCTCGAGATCGAAGGCGATGACGGCGTCGGTGTCACTGGCCGCGGGCGCGGTGTATCCGTTTCCACTACCGATGTACAAGGCCCCTCGAGCAGCATCGATGACCGGCGCGCCCCAGACCGCCCCCCCGGCCGGGGCCCACTGTTGAGTGCCCTGCGCGTTCTTCGTCGTGGGCCTGGGTTCTTCGGCAATCGCGTAGCTCTTCCAGATCTGCTCGCCCGTGTTCGCGTCATACGCCACCACGCTGCCCCGGAACGTGCAGCACTCGTACCAGAGGTGGCGGCCTGCCAGTTCTTCCAGTGAGGAAACGGGCACGTAGAGCCGGCCGGCGTGCAGCTTGGGGGCGGCGGTGATGCGCGCGATCGGATGGGTGTCGGCACGTTGCTTCCACAGCAACTCACCGGTTTCGGCATTGACGGCGTACACGTTCGCCCTGGCGTCCCCGAAGTACGCGGCATAGCGCGCCGTCCCCGCGCCCGTGACGGGTCCGATGGTGACGGAGGAGCGGACGACCCATTGCGACTCGAAGGACCAGTAGACACAGCCGCTCGCCGCATCCAGCGAGTAGACATAGCCCGTGTCGGATCCCGCGTAGAGCCTTCCCCCCACGACCGTCGGCGAACCAGCGGCGGCTCTGACCCCGCCCGGGTATCCGAACGCCCACTTCAACGTCAGGCGCGGGACCTGGTCCGGGGTCAACCCGGCGGCCGCGGCCGGCTGGAAGCGCGAGTTGCCAACGTCCGGGCTCCAGCCGTTCCACCCCGCGCCAGCGAACGGGTCGCCGAACGGTTTGCTCGGACACTGATTGGGCATCGAGGAGGCATCCCCACCAGTCGTCCCAAGCGCACGGCCCGCGGCCCACTGAGCCACCTCCCGCCTCTCGTCGTCGGTCAGCCCTGGCACCTCCACCGACATCGCGCCGGTCGTCAGCGACTCGAGCACCCGCTCCGGCGTGAACTGCCGCAGCGCCTCCCGATCCGGGGCTCGGGAGCCGGGCTCCGGGTTTCCATGACAGGGCGCGCAGTGCTGCTCGAACAATGAGCCGCCTGGCTGGGCCCATCCAGCCGCGGGCGTCAGGATCACAGCCATCATCAACGAAGGACGCAGGAGTCTCGGCATGGCGCTCTCCTCGCCTCAGACCTAGGGCAACGCGAACACGAAGACGCCGCTACCGCCCCGCGGGTTGTGCTCTTCGGGTATGAGGTCGGCCGGGAGAATTGTTGCCCAGCTCGAGCGGCTGATCGACGGGCCGGCCACGAACGCGACGAACTGCTTGCCGTCGACGGCATAAGTGATCGGGAACCCGTTCGCCATCGTCGAGAGCCGGCTCTGCCAGAGCGGCTCGCCGTTCCGCACGTCGTAGGCGAAGACGTGCCGGCCCCAGTCGCCGATGAACACCAGGTCCCCGCCGGTCGTCAGCGCCGCCGTGTTGTAGGGCACCCGGCGGCGCTGACGCCAGAGGGTCTCGCCGGTCCGCAGGTCCAGCGCTTGAAACTCGCCCAGTTGGTTCGGCGCCTGCGGATGAAAGTGATTCGTCCGTCCGGGCCTGCTGCCCCCGCCGCCGCCCCCGGCGCGTCGCTCGACCGGGCCGAATGTGACGGTCTGACAGCTGAGACTGAGCGGTACGTACAACGCCTCGGTCCCGGGGTGATACGCCATCGCCCGCAGGCTCTTGAAGCCACCAGTACTGGGGCAGAAGGAGAGCTCTTCGCCGACGTCAGTTAGCATCCCGTCCCGGTAAGTCACCTCACCGGTCTGCGAGTCGACATCCAGGATGTTCTGATAGCCGAGGTCGATCGCGCGCCCGAACTCGCCCGTGAAGCGGTCGAGTTCCCAGAGAATGCCGAGCTTGCCCATAGTGAACAGCGAACGCTTGCCGTCGTAGTCGATCAGGATGCGCTCGAACGACTCGTCCATGTCGTGCGCATCGCCCGGGATGTGCTGGTAGTACCACCTCATCTCACCGGTCCCAGGGTCGAGCGCGAGCGTCGAGTTGCTGTAGAGGGCGTCACCGTCGGTGCCGCGTGCGTCGCGGTTATGCGGCTTGGGCTGCGACGTACCCCAGTAGACGAGCCTGGTGACCGGGTCATAGCTCCCAGTCATCCAGGCGTCGCTCCCCGCGCGAAACATGAGCGGCAAATCGCCCCAGGTGTCGCCGCCGCTCTCGCCGGGCCGGGCGATGGTCGAGGTTCGCCAGAGCAACCGGCCGGTGCGGCCGTCGACGCCGACGATGTAGCACGTGTCGTCACGGTAACGCCCGCAGCCCGTCATCCCGGCGACGATCGTCCCATCGGCGACGATCGGTCCGTTCGAAAAGGTGTAGCCTTCCTGATCGCCCCCGACCGGCGTATCCCAGCGCGCCTCGCCCGTCCGGGCATCCAGCCCGACGATGTGCGCATCGACAGTGTTCAGGATCACCAGATCCTGGTAGACGGCAATGCTGCGCGTCTGCGCCGCGCTTCGGCGTCGCACGTCCAGCTCACGGCGGTACTCCCACATGAAGTCGCCGGTGCGCGCGTCGAGCGCCTGGACCACATTGCCTGGGTTCGCGACATACATGACGCCGTCGTGCACGATCGGCGTCGTCTGCGACACTCCGGGTTCGAGGCCCCAGGACCAGGCGAGCCGAAGCTCATCGACATTGCTCCGGTCGATCTGTTCAAGCGGGCTGTACCCCCATCCATTCAGGGTGCGCCGCCAGCTCAACCAGTCGGCCGGGTCGGGATTCTGCAGCATCGCATCGGTGACCGGGGTGAAGTCTCGGACTTGCGCCTGGCCGAGAGACCCCGTCGCCATGGCGACGGCGGCGCATACGTAGGCTGTGACTAATGCGCGACACTTCATGTCAACCTCCAGCGATGAACTCTACACTCGCCATGGTGACTCCTCGGCTAGCTTGGCGAAGTCGGGCTGGAACTCCGCGCACGATATTGGCTGGCTACGGCCTTACGTCGGCCGTAGGCTGACCCTGAGACGTATAGGCTACGCATTCTCGTAGAAAGCACGATCGAGAACCGCTGCCGCAGCAGCGAAGGGAGGACCCATGCGAAGCGTTTCTTTGCCACTACTTGTCTTGGCTCTTGCGGCCGGAGGTACAACGGCGCAGCCGAGCGTTCCCGCCAACTGGGCGGCGGAGGCCGAGAGTTACTTCCGAGTGATCCCGAACCAGACCTACCTGGTTGCCGACGGCTACGAGTCGAAGCTCGACCTGATCCTGCCGCTTCAGGGAGAAGACCCGTCGCTCACCCCGACGTTGGTATACATCCACGGCGGTGGCTGGGTCAGCGGCACGAAGGAGAGCAACCTCATGCGTCTCATGCCCTATCTCAGCATGGGGTGGGCCGTGGTCAACGTCGAGTACCGGCTTGGCCGCGTCGCTCTCGCCCCCGGTGCGGTAGAGGACTGCCGCTGCGCGCTGCGATGGATCCGCAATAACGCCGAGCAGTACGACCTCGACGTCGATCGGCTCGTCGTTACCGGTCACTCGGCAGGAGGCCATCTATCGCTGACCACCGGCATGCTGACTGCCGGCGACGGCTTCGACAATCGGTGTCCGCAGCGCTCCCCCACCTCCGCCGACGCGGTGGTGGAGGAGATGCCTGTCGCGGCGATCGTCAATTGGTACGGCATCACCGACGTACCGGACCTGGTCGAGGGGGAGAACGCCAGGACCTACGCGGTGGCGTGGATGGGAAGCCTGCCGAACAGAAGCGAGCTCGGCAAACAGCTCTCGCCGCTCAACATGGTGCGCGACGACCTGCCGCCGATCCTCACCATTCACGGCGACGCCGACCCGAACGTGCCTTACGACCACGCCGTCCGGCTGCACGCAAAGCTCAAGGAAGCCGGAGTCGCGAACAAGCTGCACACCATCCCCGGAGGCGGCCACGGCCGTTTCAGCGCCGAGCAGACGCGGGCGGCCTACGAGGTAATCCGCGGCTTTCTGGCGCGCGTTATCGCCGACTAGGATACTTCCGTCAAGTCCGAGGCGGTCGATAGTCGGGACCACGTCTGGATTGTCCACAGGCCCGCACGGGTGAGGTCAACACGGGAAACCGGATCCAGAAGTTCGTGGTGAAGCAGGCTACTCTTGTGTCATCATTAGTTCGATCTGGTTGGCGAGATGCGAAGAAAGACCGTCATGGCCGGAGCTGGCCGCGAAAGGAGATCGCGATGACTTGCCGCAGCGCAGGCACGCCGCTGACCCGGCTGCCGTTCGCCCTGGCTCTCGTAGGAATCGTTGGGGTCGTGCCGGCCGTCGCCGCAGCCGGGGCGGCCGCCGACAGCGGCTGGAAGGCGCCGCGCAACGTCTTCGGCCAGCCTGATCTCCAGGGGGTCTGGGCCAACAACAACGCTACTCCGCTCGAGCGGCCCGAGGCCTTAGCCGGTCGGGAGACCCTCACCGACGCCGAACTGGCCGCGATCCAGCAGAGGGCGGAGTCGCTCTTCGCTCTCGATAGTGACGATGCCGCGTTTGGCGACAGCGTCTTCAACGCCGCTCTGAACGAGGCAGAGTCGTTCACGTCGACGGACGCCGCCACCGGCAACTACAACCAGTTCTGGGTCGCCGAGCGCGACTGGGACAAGCGTACGTCGCTGATCGTCGACCCTCCAAACGGCCGCCTGCCCGCCCTGACGGACGAAGGCGAGAAGCGTGCCGCCGGGTTCCGTGCGGCCAGGAATCAACCGGCAGCGGGTCCGGAGGATCGCAGCCTCACCGAGCGCTGCATCTCCTTCGGCGTACCTCGGCTCCGCGCCGCCTACAACAGCTACACCCAGATTTTTCAGGGCGAGGACCATGTCGTCCTGCTCATGGAGATGATTCACGACGCGCGCGTCGTCCCGATCGACGGCAGGCCCCACCTGCCGGAGGACGTCCGGCTTTGGCACGGCGACTCGAGGGGTCACTGGGAAGGTGAGACTCTGGTCATCGAGACCCGCAACTTCTCGGACGCCGGTGGCTACCGGGGAGCGACCGGCAACTTGCAGCTTGTGGAACGGCTGACTCGGGTGGGGCCCGAGACCCTGGAGTACGTGGTCACGCTCGACGATCCAAAGACCTGGACGGAGCCGTGGACCGTGATGATCCCGCTCAAGAAGTCGCCCGACGATCTCTTCGAGTTCGCCTGTCACGAGGGCAACTACGGCCTGGAGGGGATCCTCGCCGGGGCGCGGGCAGAAGAGGCGGCGTTGGCGGCATCAAGGTAAGAAGGGGGGGGCCGGTGGGCCGGCCTTTGCACACCCGGAAGTAGCTGGAGTTGACGCTACCTCGCACTCCGCTGCTCGCTCGTGTCTTCGCGGACCAGCCCGAGTTTGCCGAGGATGTCGTCCGTGGCCGCATAGATGTCGGCCTGTCCATCGAGGATGCGCTGCACCGACTTCTGGATCTCGGGCTCGGTGTCGAGTTGTCTTGCCAGTTCGCGCTGAAGCCCTTGTTGAAGAAAGGCCCTTAGCTCAACCTCGCAATTGGCGTGCTCGCGCGCGCGCTGTGCCGGGCCAGCCTCTTCGCGGTGGTTCTGATGTTGAACGATGGCCTGCCAGACGTCCTCGATGCCTTTGTTGTGCAACGCCTGGGCCTCGATCACCGGGGGGCGCCAATGACCTGCCGGGACCCGACGGAAGACGTTCTCGAGATAGGCGACCGTCTTGTCAGCGTCTGGGCGGTCCGCCTTGTTCACGATAAAGAGGTCGCCGACTTCGAGGATGCCGGCCTTCATTGCCTGGATCTCGTCGCCGAGCCCCGGAACTGCGACTACGAGCGTCGTGTGCGCAAGGCGGGCGATGTCGACTTCGTCTTGCCCGACACCGACTGTCTCGACCAGAACTACGTCTTTACCCATCGCATCCATGACGCGTATGGCGCCGCGAGTCGCGGGTGTGATCCCGCCAAAATGACCCCGGCTGGCGAGCGAGCGGATAAACACGTCCTGATCCAGCGCAAAGCGATTCATGCGAATGCGATCGCCTAGAATCGCGCCGCCAGAAATGGGGCTGCTGGGATCGACAGCGAGCACGCCCACGGTCTTTCCGGACTGTCGCGCATTTCGGATCAGGCAATCGGCAAGGGTGCTCTTGCCTGAACCGGGAGGACCAGTGATACCAAGGACGAGCGCTGACCCGGAATGCGGGAACAGTCGCTTCAGCGAGTCCCACCCGAGCGCGCTGCCGTCGTCAATGATCCGGATGAGCCGCGACGCCGAACGAAGATCGCCGCGAATCGTGCCGGCAACCAATTCGTCGACTGTGGGCTCAGGATGTCGCGGCACTGGCCGCCAGATTTCTGACGGTATCGATCATGTCGGTCACTACGCTACCGGATCCGAATACTGCCGCGACACCCTTGTCGAGCATCTTCCCCGCGTCCTCCTCGGTAATGACCGAACCACCGAGGACCACGGGCACATCGAGGTCGTTCTGTTTCAGCAGCTCGAGCAGTTCGGGTGTGTAGTACAGATACTCCCAGGAATGAGAGCTGATGCCGATGACATCCGCGTCCTCTTCAATGGCAGTCTGCACGATGGTCTCCGGGGTATTGAAGCAACCGGTATAGATCACCTCCATACCCTGGTCGCGAAGCATCTTGGCGATGCCCACTGCGCCCAGTTCGTGCTGGTCCATGCCCAGCACGCCAACCAGCACGCGAATCGGGCTCATTGCGCACTTCCGATGGGCGACTCGAGATGACCGTAGGGGTCGTAGGGCGTGCCCCAGGCCTGACGGAGAATGCCGGCAATCTCACCCATGGTTGCCCCGGCCAGCGTGCATTCGAGCACCGCTTCAAGCATGTTCTCGTCGGTCTGCACGACGTCGTGCAAGCGCCGAAACGAGTCCAGCAACGGTTTCTGATCGCGCTTGTCGCGGTAGGCCGCCATTTCCTTGACTCGATCGAACAGCGGTTCGATCTTCTCTTCGCTGATATCGCGCAGCAGCGTGTCCTGCTCAGCGGGCATCTGGTGCACATTCATTCCGACTTTCAACACTTCCCCGTCGCGCACCTGGTGGTGGTAGCGGCCCATCGTGCCGTGGAAGAACTGTTTGAAGTAACCACTGCTGACCAGCTCGGCCGGATCGCCGCGCGACTCGATGTCGTTGACCATATCCAGAATCCTGGCCTCGACCTCATCGGTGAGCGACTCCATGAACCACGATCCACCGAAGGGATCCTGCACGCTATTGATATTCGTCTCGAGGTCAATCACCTGCTGCGTGCGCAGCCCGACCAGATGCGCCTCCTTGCTGGGGGTTCGGTAGCCCTCATCAAAGGTCGAGATCTCGAGCGCGCTGACCCCGGCCAATCCGAGTGCGACCGTCTGCACCGCGCCACGCACGATGTTATTGGCCGGCTGCTCGGTCGTCAGCGAAAGTCCCGAGGTGTGCACTGCGATATTGACCGCCTGCGAGCGCGGGTCCTTGGCGCCGAATTCTTCTTTCATCATGCGCGCGAAGATCCGACGCATGGCGCGAATTTTCGCGATCTCCTCGTAGAAGTCCATCGAGCAATTCGTGAGGATGGCGATGCGCGGGGCGAAGCTGTCGACGTCGAGACCGCGTGCGAGAAGCGTGCGCACGATGTGGCGAATTTCGACAAAGCCGAGGGCCGCCTCCTCGACTGCGTTCAGGCCCGCTTCACTGAAGAAATATGTGTCTTCGAGATAACCGTGGAATCTCGGCATCTCTTTGCTGCAGAACTCGATGACGTCGCAGGACATCCGAAGGTGGAGATCGAAGGGCATCTTGTACGCATAGGAACAATGTTCGGAATAGAACGGCCACTCGATCACGGAGCCGCGGAGCACGCCCGGCGAGACACCACGTTCCTTCGCGAGCAGATAAAGGCTTGCCACCGTGAACATCGACGGACCGGAACTCGAAATCGACATCTGGTCGAGCGGGATATCGTCGAGCAATTCGCGGTAATCATCATGACGACAAAGCGAGACGCCCTGCGTGCCAACGGTATATCGCGCGAGTGGATGATCGGGATCCATCAGCGACATCGTGGGACTGTCACCGATCACATCGAGACCGGTCTGGCCGAGAGTCATCAGGTATTTGAACTGCTCGTTCGAGCGTTTGGGATCGCCCTCACCTGACAACTCGCGCTGAATCCAGCCCCGCCCGGAATAGGCACGGGTTCCGCGTGTAAACGGGTACTCGCCCGGATTGCCGAAGCGCTTGCTGTAGTCCCGATCGGAATCGGAGGGCCCGTAGACGGGTGACAGGTTGATACCCGAGCGGGTCAAGTTCTCTTTCATGGCGATTCAACGCCTCGATGTCTCGGCGTGCTTAGAATCTGAAACCGAGCTTGAGGCGGAACTCCCGCGGAAGAGTGAAAGCATCGAGCCCAGTGGTCAGGTTGCCGTTCCGTGTGTTGACGCGGACCTGGTGCGACTCGTCGGTGACGTTGGAGGCCTCAGCGCCGACAATGCCCTGAAACCTACCGCCGATCGGGAACTGGTAGGTCGCATTCAAGCTGAGGGTGTAGTAGTCCTCGAAGGTATTGGCGTCCCTCGGTTCGGTGCGACCCGTAGTACGGATTCTCTGTCCGGACACCGGGTGAAAAACATTCGCGCTGGGCCCCAATCCCCAGGCCTCACCGGCGGAATAGTGGAAGAAGGCACTGGTCATGACGTCACCCTTGCCCAACACCCAACGCTTCATGCCGACGAGGTTGACCAAGTAATCCCTGTCCACCGCGAGCGCTCCGTTCCAAAGGGATGTGCTGGTGATGTTGCAAAGGCCACCTCCTCCCCGCAGCGTGCAGCCACCCATGGCTTCATTGTGATCGGAATTGTCTGTGATGGAATCGATGGTGCCGTCGGTGGGGAGAAAACTCACGTTGGCGTTCACCGACCAGTTGTTACGAAACGCTCGGTTGACCGCCATCGTGAGACCCTGATGCTCACGTGTGTTGTTGGGCCAGTTGCGCAGATCGCGGACGACAGCGCCGGCTTCGTCGTACTGAAGGCTGGCGCTGAAGATGTTGTCAATCTCGCTTACGGTGAAGCGCGAGGTGAAGGTCCAGTTATCGGCGAACTGCCAGTCGAAGCCCAACGAGGCCTCGTCTTTGTAGTGGGGCTCGATGCCCGCGATAGCGTCACTCGGGGCCGGCTCGACACGGCGCTGAAAGCGGTCGTAAGACCCCGTCGCACGGTTAAAGAGGAACTGGTCGTAGATGTTCTCACCGTTGTTGCCGCGGGTGAATTCCGTGAAGACGACACCGAGGCCGATGTTGTGGTAGTAGCGCCCCAAGCTGCCGCGCACCAGCAGCGTGCCGTCGGCGTTGATGTCGTAGACCACGGTTGCGCGCGGCGCCCACACGCTGTACTCGTTGACTCGCTCGTTGCGGTCGTTGTCGATCGACTGTTCGTCGTAGCGCAGCCCCACGCTGAAGGTCAGCTTGTCACCGACCTCGAACCGGTCCTGGACATAAGCTGCACTCATAAGGGTATTCATCGAGATCGGCGGGCCGAGCTCGAAGACCCGCTTGGTGGATGGCGTGAGGAAGCCTCCGGTGCACTCTCGGCAGAAACCACGGCCGCGATACTCGGTCCCGATGCTGGTCAGGTTTTCGAAAGTGACGTCCTGGAAGTCGACGCCGCCCTTGAGCTCGTGATTTCCCTTGAACAGGGTCACCGAGACATTCGCCTGATCGCGGGGATAGTCGTTGAACCCAGCGCCCAGGCGTATCGAGGGACCGTTGTATCGCAAACCGTCGTTGAGATCCTGGTAGCGGAAGTCGTTGCCGTTGGGATCGTCAAAAGACACGCCGGCGATGATCGGGGCGGGGGGGGCAGCAGCGCGTCCCACAAACTCTTCGCGGTTGGCCAGCTTGGCTTCGAGGAACGCGGAGCTGGTCATGGCGTAGCTCCAGGTCCCGGTCTGGAGCCTGTTGTTGATCGGAAAGGTCATGACGGCGTACTGGTCGCCGACTCCCGCGGCACCGATCGCTGAGGACGGCGAGTCGATCAACGTCAGCGCGACCTGATGGCGGCTCCCGGGCTGGAAGTTCACCTTGCCGATGAGCGGTTCTGATGTGCGAGTGACATTGAATGTTTCGCCAGACCGCGTTCGGTCGAGCCGGTTGTCATTCAGTTCGTTGTAGGAAGCGAAGAACCAGGCCTTGTCGCTCCAGATCGGCCCACCGAGGCCGGCCTCGAAGCTGTTGATCTGCTCGTCAGGACGCTCGATCCCGAGCCAGTCCTCGGACCGCCACTGCGGGTTCTGGCCGATATAGAGAAAATCGCCGTGGAGGGTGTTGGTGCCGGTCTTGATCGTCGAGTTCATGACACCGCTGGTCGCGCGGCCGTACTCGGGGGCGAAACCCGACGTTTCCATCCGGGTATTGGTGATTGCGGTCGACGGGATCTGAAAGCGCAGCTCGCCGCCACGACGGGGCATGCTGACGTCGACGCCGTCGATGAAGACGCCGAGCTCGGTGCTGATGCCTCCGTTAACTGAAACGCGGGCATAGTCCTGCTTTCTGCGGGTTACCAAGCCCGGCATCATTTGGACGCTCGTGTTGTAGTTGCGCGTGGCGAAGGTGACGTTCTCGAGTGCCTCCTCCTGGATCGCAGAGGTGGCGCCGATGTCGTACTTGGAGATCAGTGCCGCCTCGGCGGTGACGGTGATGGTCTCGGAGGTGGCTGTCTGCAGAGTGAGCGCGACGTCGTGGCGCTGCCCCATTTCGAGGGCGACTGCCCGCTCGGCCGTGCCTAGGCCCTCGAGGGCTGCGTTGACCGTGTAGGCCCCAGCCTGGAGCAGGGCGAAGCGGTACTTGCCCTCGGCGTCGGTCATTTCGGTCCTCGTATTCTGAGGTCCGGTAAGGGTGACGGTGACGCCGGGCAGGCCGTCGCCCTCGGCATCGGTCACGGTTCCGTCGATGGTTCCTGTCTGCGGACCGTCGGCCGATAGCGGCAAGGCGCAAAGGGCGATAGCGCAGATTCCAATAAGTGACTTACGGGCGATTGCTTTCACGTTCCTGTCCTCCAGATACACCTGTCCTCCAGTGTCTCGTTCACCGTTCGGATCGGATTTTCTCAAACACCATGCGAAAAATCAACCAAGAGTTGTACCGGTCTACATGTTGTGCGCGTAGTTGGTGAGGGTACTATATGTAGTGGTTCAGTGCCCAAGCGGTACCGAAATTGGTATCCTGTATTCAATAGATTGAAGATGCCGGTGTTCTTGGAGGGGGTGGCGGGCTGAGTGACGTCGGGCCCGGTGTTAGGCTTGTGACGTATGAAGAGAGTCATCCGATCCCTGTCGATCGTCGCGCTCACGCTCGGCCTCAATCCCGGAATCGCTGCCGCCGGCGACGGGGTGCCGCGCACGGCCAGTGGCCGTCCCGATCTCACGGGTAACTACAACGCCGCGACCGTGACCCCGCTCCAGCGCCCCGAACGCTTCGGCGACAACCTCTATCTCAGCAAGGAGGAGGCCGCGCGGATCGAGGGCAACATGGCTGCGCGAATCGAGGAGGCATCCCAGGCCAGCGATCCGGATCGCGAGCGGCCACCCGAGGGTGGCGACGGATCGGGCGGCGGTGCTGGCAACGTCGGCGGCTACAACTTCTTCTGGCTCGACCCGGGCACCGAGGCCTTCGCGGTGGACGGCAAGTTTCGTACTTCGATTCTGATCGATCCACCGAACGGTCGTTTTCCACCGATGACCGAGAGCGCGGCCAAGCGTGCGGCCGCGTACGAAGCCAATATAGTGCGCGGCGACAACGACGGCACGGCATTCTGGCTCGACAGCGACGAGCCCGGACCCTTCGACGGTCCGGAGTCGCTGCTGGCCCAGGAGCGTTGCATCGTGGGGTTCACCGGCGCCACGCCGACGCTCCCGAGCGGCTACAACAACTACAAGACCATCGTCCAGACCGAGGACCACGTCATGATCCTGATCGAGATGGTCCACGACGCCCGGGTGGTGCGAATGAAGTCCGAGGGGCGCGCCGTGGCGCATCTGCCGTCAGAGATCAAGAAGTGGGCCGGCGATTCGATCGGGTGGTGGGAGGGCGACACGTTGGTCGTCGACACGACGAACCTCCATCCCGAAGCGTTTCTCCGCGGCGGGTCCACGGAGATGCACGTTGTCGAGCGCTTTACCAAGCTCGAGGACGGCGACGTGCTCTACCGCTTCACGGTGGACGATCCCTCATCGTGGACAGCGCCCTGGACCGGCGAGTATGTGTTGCGTTCGACGACCGACCGGGTCTTCGAGTACGCCTGCCACGAGGGGAACTACTCCATGGGGAACATCCTGCGCGGCGCTCGCGTGCTCGAGGCGGACGCGCTGGGGAACTCCGGAAGGTAAGCCGCGGAGCCTCAGAAGAAGAGCTGCACGGTCTGACCGTGAAGCGAGTGCAGGGTTCCGCGATGGTTGACCCACAGTGGTTCGGAGCGCACGCCTATCTGGGTCCACGGGCGAAGATCGCAGCGTACACTAGCCCCCACCCAAACGGAACGCGCTCTGCTCTCGGGAGAGACGAATGAAGCTCAAGACTCAACGTACGGAGAGATTCCTCTGCCTCACCGCCATCGCAATGACCGCCGCCGGCTGCGCATCAGACGCGCCCCCGGCGCTCGAGCCGCCCGTGCAAGCCGCCCCAGCGGCGTCTGACTCCCCGGGTCTGCGCGCCACCGAGAAGTTCATGGAGACCTGGAACGCCCGCGATCCCGACGCCTATGCGAGCTCGCTCAATTACCCTCACACCCGTCCGTCGAGCTGGAAGTTTGACGACCTGCGCCCGCATCGGATCTGGCAGACCCAAGACGACTACGTCGCCGGCGTCGACTACGCGAGAGTCATCGCCACCGGCTGGGAGCGAACCGAGGTCGAAGAGCTGCGGACGATCCACCAGGGCGACAGCAAAGCGCACATCGCCGGTCGCTGGGCCCGGGTCGATGCGGAGGGCAACAAGACACACCGCAACCTCGTCACCTACGTCGCTACCCAGGTTGACGGCCACTGGGGCGTCCAAGCTCGCTTCCACGCCGGTACACCGGTCGAGGCGGAGCTCCAGGAATCGAACGCCGCCATCGCCATCGCCAAGGTCGAGGAGTACATGACGGCGTTCAACGCACGCGACCCGCAAGCCTGGGCATCGACCCTCCACTTCCCCCACCTTCGCCTCGCGAGCGGCGAAGTGGTCGTGACCGAAACCGAAGAAGAGTTCGTCGCCAACATGGACTTCGACGCCTTCGCCGAGCGCTTCGGCTGGGACCACAGCGCCTGGGATGAGATCGAGGCCATCCAGGTCGCCGAGAACGCCGCCAACGTGGCGCTCACCTTCAGTCGCTACAACGCCGCCGGCGAAGTGATCTCGACCTTCAATACCCTGTACCTGGTGACGAAAGAGAACGAAAAGTGGGGAATTAGCGGCCGGTCGAGCTTCGCGCCGTAATGGCCGTCCCGTTCCATCGTCCCCAACGGCGGCGACGCCACTAGACAAGCCTCGACCGCCGACTTCATGTACAACTCGGCTTCCACAGGCGCAGCTCCGCCATCGGCGCAGAAACGACGAATATCCACGCTTTCAAGGTCCCCGGACGCAAAGGCAAGCGGATCAAATACTCCGAGGAGTACGTGCTTCGCCGAGCCCGCATGATCCCGCTCGCGATCGATGCCCGCCGGCAGTACTACCCCGACGAAGTGCCCTACGTATACAAGGGCACTTACCTCGGCGGAGACGTGTGGAACGAGCAGGCTCGCGCGGAGATCAGCCGGGAGGGGGATGAGTACTGGCAAAGGGACATTACACTCTGATCCCACTCGCAGGTCAGAACAGAGGGATGCCGGCCACCTTCACTCGCGTACGGTAGAGATGCTGCGAGGAGGTCATAAAGAAGGTCAGAAAGTCGTCCCCGCCCCAGGTGAAGTTGGCGCAGAAGGCGGGGGTGCGGATGACGCCGAGACAGATGCCGTCATCTGGATCGTAGACGTGGACGCCACCGGGGCCGGCACAGAAGACGTGCCCGGTCGAGGCCACCTTGAGACCGTCGGGCGCACCGGTACCCTCACCGGTCGATTCAGCGAAGACCTCGCCGCCGGAGAGTGAGCCGTCGTCGGCGACCTGGAACTTTCGAATGTGCATGCGGGGCGAGTCGGCGACGTAGAGCTCGTGATCATCGACGGTGAAGGCGAGCCCGTTCGGTTGCTCGAAGTCGCTTCGCAGTAGCGTCAGGGCCCCATTTGCCCCGTCGATCTTGTACACACCTTGGAAGTCGAGCTCGGGATCCCCCTTCGCCCGACGGCCGTAGGTCGGGTCGGTGAAGAAGATGTCTCCGTTCTCTCGGACCACGATGTCGTTGGGGCTGTTGAGCTCCTTACCCTGATAGTGGGAGGCGAGGATGCTTCGTGAGCCGTCCGCGTCTTCCCGAGTGACGCTTGAGGTGCCGTGCTCGCAAGAGAGCATCCTTCCCTGGCGATCGTAGGTGTTGCCGTTGCTCCGCTCGCTCGGCTCGCGATGGACGGAGAGCCCTTCACTCTCGCTCCAGCGGTGCGTTCGATTGGACGGAATGTCGCTGAAGATGAGGTGCTTTTCTCGTGGATGCCAGATCGGTCCCTCGGTGAAGCGAAAGCCGTCGGCCAGGGTCTCGAGCTCCAGGCCGTCGTCGACGATGTCCAGAAAGCGTGGATCTCGGATCTCGATCGTCATCTCTTCTCCTTTGGACTTTCTTCTATCGCCCGGCCAAAATTCGCGGGCATCCGCCGGCCCATGGCGAGCACACGAAAGAGATGTTGTGCGAGTTGGGGTGATCGACCGATGAGGTCCATGCTGAAGGGTCCGAGATATGTGCGCGAACTTTGGAAACACTGGTCTAGTGCATAACGGTGCCGCCATTGACGTTCAACGACTGACCCGTAATGCCGTGCGCAGCATCCGAAGCCAGGTAGACGGCCAGATCAGCAATCTCTTCCGGCTCCAAAACTCGCTGCATCGGATTTGTCGACTTTTCCACCTCGGCGAGCGTTTGCCCCTCGCTCTCGGCTTTGTGCTGGAGGAGCCGGGTGAGCATCACCGTGCGGATAGGGCCGGGACAGATCGCATTGACCGTGACCCCGGTGGTCGCGACTTCCAGGGCGGCGGTTTGGGTGAGACCAAGCAATCCATGTTTGGTGGCGCTATAGGCTCCCCGGCGCACCGCCCCCCGCTTCCCGGAGCCCGACGAGATATTGATGATCCGTCCCCACCCCTGCGCAATCATCGGGGGTAGAAAAGCCTTCGTGAGCAGATAAGGTACCGTGAGATTCACCAAGAGGCTCAGGTCCCAAAAATCGTCATCGTACTCGGCGAGCAGTTTGGGGTCTTGCATGCCCCCAATGGCGGCGTTGTTCACCAAAATGTCTACGGTGGGAAAGCGCGAGAAGATCTCTTGCACACAGGGCTGAATGGCCTCACGTTGGCTGAGGTCCACCGGGAGCGCAAAGCCGGTACGGCCCAGGGCTTTGACCTCTGCGGCGACCTCGTCGATCTCGCTCTTGGTGCGCGCGGTCACGACCACGTCGGCCCCTTCCCGTGCCAAAGCCAGGGCAATCGCTCGGCCAATCCCCCGTCCGCTGCCAGTGACGAAGGCGACTTTGTCCTGCAAACGCATTTGGTTCCCTTCGCAAACCGAGGCAAAGGCGTCTGGAGACGCCGCCTACACTGGATAGTACAGTCACGCCATCGCACTGACCACCGCCGGCTGCACCTCCGACGCACCCCCGCCGCCCGAGCCGGCCGCGAAAGCAGCCCCAGCGGCGTCTGACTCCCCGGGTCTGCGCGCCACCCAGAAGTTGATGGAGACCTGGAACGCCAGCGCTCCCGAGGCCTATGCGAGCTCGCTCAACTACCCTCACGCCCGTCCGTTGAGCTGGAAGTTCCTCCGCCCGCATCGGATCCGGCAGAGCCAAGACGACTACGTCGGCGTCGATGCGCATCGTTCACCTCAAACGGCAAGTTCGAGAATCTCGAGGACGTCCTCGGGACCGTGGATAACCCGAGGATTGGTGTGAATGAAGCGATCGTGCATCGCGTTCCTCGCCAACAAGTCGAACTGCTCCCTCGAGACGCCAACCTCGGTCAGACTCCGGGGCAGACCGAGCTCTCGCACGAGCTCGTCCACCACCTGAGACGCGGGCTCGCCCGGGCGCCCCAATGCTTCGCTGACCCGCGCTTGCGCCTGGGGATTCGCCTCGGCGTTCCACTCGAGGACCGCGGGTAGCATGACGCACGACGTGTGCCCGTGAGGTACCCCGAAGGTGCCGCCGAGGACATGACCGATGCCGTGGCTCGCGCCCATCGGGATGGCATCCTGGTTGGGCGACATCGAGGCCCAGACCCCGAGCTGACAATCCAGCCGGGCATCGACGTCCGCAGGGTCCGTCTTGGAACGCGGCAAGCCCGCGCCGAGCAGACGCAGCGCATGCAGGGCGGGCCCGTCGGAGTGCGCGGTCGCGCTCGGCGAGCACAGCGCCTCCACCGCATGGTCGACCGCGCGAATACCTGTCGAGAGCCACAACCACTCGGGCGTGTGCAAGGTCAGCGCCGGGTCGAGCACCACGACCTGCGGCACGAACAACGGGTGCCGGACCGTTTGCTTTATCTGCCGCGCACTGTCGGTGCAGCCTGCAACGGTTCCGAACTCTCCCCCGGAGAGCGTGGTCGGCAAGGTGAGCTGCCGCACCCGTGGCGCCCGGATCGCGGGGCTCTCCACGCGGCCGTCCGACCCTGTACGGGTGATGAATGGCTCGAGCCCCTCGGGCTCGGTGACGTCATGTTCCAGGCAAAGCTGAACCACCTTGCCGGCATCGGTAAGCGACCCTCCCCCTAGAGTGACGATGATGTCGGCTCTGCTTTCGCGGGCAAGCGCCGCACATTCGATCACCGCCTCGCGGGGGGTATGTGGCGGCATCCCGGAGTAGGTCCCTACCGCCGCATCTCCCAGCGCTTCTTCCAGATTCGACACCGCGGAGGTGCCCGTGCGCAAGCTGTGGCTCACCAGAAGGCAGGCCCGCGAGCGGCCCAGGCGCTCGAGCTCGCCAGGCACGGCCTCGGCGGCCGGCCGACCGAATACCACACGTTCGAGCGCAATGGCGTTGAAGTGCCCTCCTTGGGTCATGACCCACTCCTCCCTAGCATCGTTTCGACGCCATTCTACGTGGCGACAAAGCCGACCTTGATACTGTAGCGCCGATAATCCTATGACCGCGGCTTCTCCGAGGCTGGTGGCTATCGAGGAGCGACCGCCAACCTACACCTCGTGGAACGGCTGACTCGGGTGGGGCCCGACACCCTGCAGTACGTGGTCACGCTCGACGATCCGCAGACCTGGACCGAGCCGTGGACCGTGATGATTCCGCTCAAGAAGTCGCCCGACGATATCTTCGAGTTCGCCTGTCACGAGGGCAACTACGCCATGGAGGGGATCCTCGCTGGAGCGCGGGCAGAGGAGGCGGCGTCGGCGAGTTCAAGGTAAAGCGGGCGTTGCCGTGACGGTGGAACACTCTTAGCGCGCTCGCCTACGAAGGTTCGCCAATCGCCCTAAGGATCGCGGCGAGCGCCGTATCGGCGCGTGTCTTCCCGACGGACGAAGAGCCGGACACTTCGTAGTCGGTCAAGCGCACGACGACGATCTCCCGCGACGGGATGACGATCGTGTTCTGGCCGCCGGCTCCAGCCGCGGTGTTCGGTCTCGATCCGGAAGCGTCGTTTCGACCGGCACGGGCACGAAATGGATACCGTCGTGGTCGTCCGGATGAAGAACACAGCCCTGGTCCCCGTAGCGCTTGGCGACACGAGTGATCGCGTCTCCTAGCGATGCGCGAACGAGACGCTCGCTCCGATCCACCTCGTAGGTGAGCTCAGACGCGTCCGCCGCGGGCAGCTTCATCAGGTGCGTCGCGACGCGCATGGCATGCGCCTCGGCGAAGTCGTCGGGGTGCTCGCTGATGAAGAGCATCGAGCAGAGCGTCTTGGCGAAGCCGCCGGTGCCGAGGTTGCGAGCATCTTCGCCCTTGGCTTCCCGGAGGGCCGTGGAGCTCGAGGCCGGCGCGACCGATCGGGAGTCGGACACGGGGTCGAGGCACGACGCTGCGAGCACGGCGAGCGGAAGCAGAACCACCCTCTCCAGCCTCATTAAGCACCTCCCCAAGTCGGGAAGCACTCTATGCCCAGTCGAGCGCGGCGGCGACGTCCTCTTCCGTCAAGCGGTAGACCGGTCCTCAGCGACCCTCCGGATCGACAGGCTCGAAGCTCCGATAGTCGTTCGGATCACCGCTGCCCTTGTATCGCGCTTGCAGCGGGTAGGGATAATGGGGCCGCGTGAATGTGTAGCTCTCAGGGACCGCGGTATTCGCTTCAACATAAGCTCTCGCAGTCCGTCTGCCGGAGGGGTCTTCTTCTGGACGGTAGCCGACGATCATGTCGGGTGCCTTCCCCTCTTCGACCCAGGCTTCGAGAGCGCTGAGATAATCGCCGCTGGTCGCGCCAACGCCACCATAGCAATGGGTACGGCCCGGAATCATGAACAGGCGAACCGCCTCTTGGGCGCTGGCTCGTCCCCCCATGATGCGTTCCGCCATCTCATAGTAGTCGATGCTGACTCGTGGGCTGGGCAAACCAGAGTCTTCCCAACCCTGGATGATCAGCAGCTTGCCACCCGCCGTCTTGAAATTGCGTAGATCGGGATTGCTGAAACCATTCACCAGCGCATCTGAAATCCCCATGCGCTTGTAATCGTGGTCCCAATCGAAGTCGGACGCCTTCCAGCTCGGTCCCGGATCCGGGTTGAACCCCTTGAACCGCCCCCACGAGGTCCTTGACTCGAGATCCATGGAGAAGTAGTTGCCCTTCTCCGAACCGGGCAAGGCAGGATAGAACGGGAAGTATTTGCTGAGCTTCTCTCCGGTCGATGTCACCGGCCCGGTGTACTTTTTTTTGGCCGCCTCCACCTGGACCGGCGATAGACAGCCCGATGTCTGCCCCGACGCGCAGGCGAGGTCGGCCGGATCGAATTGGCAAGTGCGCGGATCGCCACCGATGATCCCATCCTCGAGGCCATCGTCCGCATCGCAGGCGGCAATGGCCCCCGCGTGCAGCACGTCCAGATCGGCGGGTGTGAACAGCGGCTGGCCGTCCGCGTCGTACGATGCCAGGGCGTTCCACAGGATCATCACGCCCACGGCCGTTACGTTCGCGGGCTCCTGGGCGAGAATGCCGTCGAAGTTCCAGGGAAAGCGACTCGCTTGGACCATTCCCTGCTTCCCGCCGGCGGAACAGCCCACATGATAGGAGAACGCCGGCGCCCGGCCGTAGTAGTGCTCGGTGATGGCCTTGCCCGCCAGAGCGGCGACATGGTGACCGCGGATGCCGTAATCGAGCTCCGCCTGGAGATTGTTGTAGGCCCACGAGGACCTTCTTGTTATGCCGAAATGCCCCGTATCGTGTGTGAGACAGGCATAGCCTCTCCGCAAGGCCTCATCGCACCAGCCGGCCTCCTGTTCCGTCGAGCCGCCCTGGCCACCAGGGCTCGCCTGCAGATACTTGCCATTCCACGAGGCGCTGTTGGGCAGGTCTAGCACGATCCGGACATTGGGCGTGACATACCCATCCATCCGGCAATGGGCGGGCACCTCGCCGGTGGCCTCCACCATTCGGGTCGCCGTCGCCTGCGTCGGCGCATCCTGAATGCTTGTGAAGTCCATCGCCGGCAAGGCCTCGCAGTCATCGACGCCCGGGGGCGTCGCGGCGCTCAAACTGCTGCCCGCCCCGACCCACATCGCGCCGACTGCCAAACCCAACGCGAATCTCTTGCACGTGCGCTTCATCATGTCTCCTTTGTTGCAGACGCTTGGCGGCATTAGTCGTCGAGGCCGTCGAGCCACCCTCAGACATAGTGACTTCGTGTCCAGGCAGCTCCAAAGCTAGCTGCCGAGGAACCGATTCATCGAGAAGTAGTCGCACTGCGGATAAGGCCTTCAGCTGCCTCTTCTAGAGCCGCCAACGCCTGCTCGCGAGAAACGGTCGGGAAATGATCTAGGAATCTCTCGAGCGGGTTGCCAGCTTCCAGGTAGTCGAAGAGATTCTTGACCGGGACTCGCGTTCCGCGGAAAACCGCTGCGCCACCGAGGATCTCAGGATCCGAATGAATGACGCTGGGTGTCTCTGAGACGCTCATAAACCGATGGTATCAAGCTCAGCGGCGGCAGAAGCATGCTCGCTCGGCGCGATGGGGTTCAGAACCATCGGTACCTCGCTCCGACGCGGCTACGAGTCAGCTGACTGGAGGAGGGATTTTGAGACGGACCCGAGCCAATCGAGGTCGCAGATTCGGAAGATCGCGGTCTAGGGGCTTGCTGAAAAAGGGGTCAGTGGGGACATAGGATCTGGTTCGAGGAGGTCAGTTTCATGCGCGGCAGGGGTCAATCGGCGAGGAGTCTGTTCAGCTACGTGTCGTTGGAGGAGCGTGTTCCGCAGTGGCATCCCCTTCGGCGAGTCCGGGCCATCGTGGACGAAGCTCTGGCATCGCTGTCGCCTCGGTTCGAGGCGTTGTACTCGAAACGCGGTCGTCCGTCGGTGCCGCCGGAGCACCTGCTTCGTGCGCTGCTGCTCCAGGTGCTCTACGGCGTGCGCAGCGAGCGGCAACTGATGGAGCGTCTTGAGTTCGACATGCTGTTCCGGTGGTTTGTCGGGCTGGAGCTTGACGAGCGGGTCTGGGACGCGACGACGTTCACTAAGAATCGGGACCGTCTGCTCGATGGGGATGTCGCGACGGGGTTCTTCGAGGCCGTGCTTGAGCGTGCTCGGCGGCAGGGTCTTCTGTCGCGGGACCACTTCACGGTCGACGGCACGTTGATCGAGGCGTGGGCGTCGCACCAGAGCTTCCGTCCGAAGGACGATTCCGATGCCGATGGCGGTACGTCGTTCCGCGGCAAGAAGCGAAAGAACGAAACGCACGAATCGACGACGGACCCGGAATGTCGTCTGATGCGCAAGGGCCGGGGCAAGGAGGCCCGTCTGGCGTATCAGGGCAACGTGCTGGTGGAGAACCGCAGCGGCCTGGTCGTGGGTGCGGAAGTGGCGATCGGGGACGGTCCCGCCGAGACCGAGGGGGCGCTTCGGCTGCTGGAGCGTGTGCCGGGCAATCACCGGGTCACGGTGGGCGCCGACAAGCTGTACGACAACGAATCGTTCGTCGAGGGGGCTCGGGCGCTGAGGGCGACCCCCCACGTGATGCAGAACACGAAGGGACGCCGCAGCCGGATTGACGGACGAACCACCCGGCACGTGGGCTACAGGATGAGCGTGAACAAGAGACCTCACGTCGAGAGCCCGTTCGGCTGGATGAAGCAGTACGGTCTCCTTCGCCGGCCTATGTTCCGGGGCCGCAGGAAGATGGACTGGACGATGGTCTGGAGCGCTGCCGCGTTCAACATTCTCCGAATCGCCAACCTGGAGGCTGTGGCCTGATGCAGTACGCCGCTCACACCCGCCGCTGACAGCCGAACCCGGCCAGCCGGCGGCTGATCGGACCGCTGACGAGCTCTGCCCGGCTCATCTCCTGACCGCCTTCCATGCACACCCCGGCACCGACAAGCCCAAAGAACCCGGAAACAGCCCTGAAACCGCCGTCACGTCCATTCTTCAGCAAGCCCCTAGAGGCCGGGCCTGCGCTTCGGCGACCGAGGCCGAAAGGCGTCGAGGTGTTGCCGCAGTGGGCCTTACCCTAGTCGGGGGCCTCAGAAGAAGAGCTGAACCGTCTGACCGTGAAGCGAGTGAAGAGTCCCGCGATGGTTGACCCAGAGTGGTTCGGCGAGCTCGGCCTCCCAGGCGGCGAGCTCGCTCTCCAGGCGCTCGACGATCTCGGGGTGCTGATCTGCGATGTTGTTGGTTTCGCCGATGTCAGCCTCCAGATCGTAGAGAACGGTGGTCTGACCCATGGGTGAGTCGTCGGGTGGGTATTCCCTCGGCGGGATCATCTGGCCCGGTCGCCCGTCAGGGATCTCCATGTCGGTGTTGTTCACTCTCCACATCTTCCACTTGCCCCAGCGGATGGCGATATTCGGCGCCGCCCGCCAATAGAGGAACTCGTGCGGCGGCTCGCTGGTCTCGCCGCGTAGGTGCGGAAGCAGATTGACGCTGTCCGGGCTATCCGCTTCGAGACCGCTCGCGGCAGTGAAAGTGGCGTAGAGATCGAGAGCGCTGGCAAGCTCGCCGTAGACCTCGCCCTGAGGAAGGCCCGCCGGCCACTTGAGGATGAAGGGAACACGATGACCGCCTTCCAGGTGGTAGCGCTTGTTCCCCGCCAGCGGCGCGTTGGTGCAGATCGGCTCGGTCATGTAGTTGATGCACCCATTGTCGGAGAGAAAGACGACCAGCGTGTCGCGCTCGAGGTCGTGCTTGCGTAGAGCCGCGACGACGTCGCCGACGTAGTCGTCGAGCGAGACGACCATCGCAGCGTAGACGCGCGCTCCATCGCCTTCGATGTGCTGCACCCGCTCCATGTACTCGTCGGTCGCCTGGAGCGGGGTGTGCGGAGTGTTGGGAGTCAGCATCAGGAGGAAGCGCTCGTCGGCGTGGCGATCGATGAACTCGACCGCCTTCTCGGCAAAGACGTCAGTCAGATACTCCTCGACCTCGATCACCTCGAAGCCGTCGCGGATGACACGCGACTCGCTGGTTCGGGTGGTGGGGGCTCCCTCGGCGGGCCACTCGTGGGTGCCTGGAAGTCGGGAGTCGATGTAGCTGGAGGCGCCTCCCAGCATTCCGTAGAACTCGTCGAAGCCGCGGTGGAGTGGATGGTGCGGCTCGGCCACGCCCAGGTGCCACTTACCGATCAGGCCGGTGACATAGCCGGCGTCCTGAAAGTGGTTGGCGACCGTTTTCTGATCCAACGGAAGTCCGAGGTCGTGATCGGTGGGGTTGTACTCCCAGCCGAAGCGATTCTGATGCCGCCCGGTGTGGAAACCCGCACGCATCGGACTGCAGACGGCTGCGGACACATGACCGTCGGTCAGGCGCACGCCGTCGCGTGCCAACTGGTCGATGTGAGGCGTTGGGATCTGCGAGCCGTACACCCCGATGTCGCCGTAGCCCAGGTCGTCGCCGACGATGACGACGATGTTCGGCGGCGGTGCTGGCGCCAGTGGGGGAATCGAGGTCTCCGGTGGCGGCTCAGAAGATTGACAGCCGAACGCGGCGATCAATCCCACGGCGAGCACACAGTCTCTGAATCGAAGTGCCATCACTACTCTGCCTCCTCTCCGGCGAGCGCGAGTGCGACCACACCGGCAGGAGTGTCGGTCTCGGTAGCCTCTCTTCCGCCACCGACGCTTACCGCGAGATACTGGCGCCCCCCCACTTCGTAGGTGATGAGGTTCGAGTTGGGCAAGGCGGGGAGCTCGATGCCGCCCAGGTAGGCCCCGGTCTTCTTGTCGTACACGCTGATCTCGGCCGGTCGATCCGTGGTGGGGGGATCGGCGCCGGTGGTGCTCTCGGCACGATGGGTGACGAACAACAGAGTCCTGGTCACGAGCGGCGCTGCCCACCGGTTCGGGGAGCCCAGCCGATCCAGGCCCAGGTGCTTGATCGCCGGGTGGTTGCGGGGCCCCTCACCGTGGGCCGCGACCCAGACGTGCTCGCCGGTAGCGAGATCGATCGCGGTGACGCGTCCGTATGGCGGCTTGACCAGCGGCAGACCTCGAGGACCCTCGACGTGCTCGTACCAGCCGTCGGGTACGTAACGCAGATCCGATCGATTGGGGTCGGGCGGGGTGAGCGAAACGGATCTCGGGATGGCGTAGGAAGGCACGTAGATCATGCCCCTTTCGGGGTCCACCGCGGTGCCGGTCCAGTTGGTGCCTCCACCCGGACCGGGCTGCTGGATCACCGGCTTACCCTCGCCCGCGACCCGAGGCGGCGTGTAGAGAGGCGCCAGCTCGTACGCGCTCGCGATCTTGAGGGCTTCTTCCCGAAGCTGGGGTGTGAAGTCGATCAGGTCGTCTACGCTGATGCCCTGGCGATCGTAGGCGGCGGGCTTGGTGGGGAAAGGCTGGGTCGGCGAGGCGCTCTCTCCAGGCACCTGGCTCGGAGGCACGGGACGCTCTTCGATCGGCCACAGCGGCTCTCCCGTCACCGCATCGAGGACGAAGAGGAAGGCCTGCTTGCTCGCTTGCGCCACCACCTTCCGGAGCTTGCCATCCACCATCAGATCGATCCTGTTCGGCGGCGGTGGCAGGTCGTAGTCCCAGAGGCCGTGGTGCACGATCTGGAAGTGCCAGCGCTTTTCGCCGGTCTCGCAGTCGACCGCCACCAGGCTCTCGGCGTAGAGGTTGTCGCCAAGACGGTGACCACCGTAGAGGTCACTCGTCGGTGTGCCGATCGGAAGATAGGCGAGGCCGAGCTCTTCGTCGACGGTGATCATCGACCACACATTGGTATTGCCGCTGTAGCGCCACGACTCGTTCTCCCAGGTCTCTGTGCCCTCCTCTCCCTGCTGGGGGATGGTGTGAAAGACCCACGCCAGGGCGCCGCTCTCGGCATCATAGGCGCGCACGAAGCCCGGCGGCGCCTCTTGATGTGTGGCTATATCGGCCACGATCGAGCCCACGATCACGGTGTCGCGACAGATCGCCGGCGGCGAGCTGTGTGTGGTTCGCGACTCGAGGACCTTGCGGCCCAGATCTTTGGTCATCCCCAGTGCGCCACGATTCCCGAAGGCGGGATCGGGCCTGCCGGTTGTGGCGTCGAGCGAGAGCAGGCGCCGGTCGTGGGTGGCCATCATGACTCGTTGCTTCTCTCCCTTACGCCAGATCGCCACTCCGCGGTGATGGAACCCCATATTCGCCGGCCGCCCCGCCTCCCAGCTCTGGGGGTCGTAGCTCCACAGCGGCTTGCCCGAGGCGGCGTCGATCGCCGCCACCTGGCCGAGGGAGGTGCTCGCGTACATACGGCCGTCGATGACCACCGGAATGGCCTTGAAAGACCGCGGCCTGATCGAGTCAGGCAGGTTCGGAATCTGGGTGTCGACCGACTCCCAGGTCCAGACCACCCGCACACGATCGAAGTTGTCGGCGTCTATCTGGGCCAGCGGCGAGTACTTCGAATTGCCGGCGTCGTTGCCGAAGTTAGGCCAGTCGGTGTCGGCGGCAGTCGCGACAGCGGCGACGAGCAGCGGCGCCGCGCAACAGGAGAGGAGCAGGGTCTTGGCCACGTTCATAGAGGGCGCCACTTCCATCACGGTAGACCATGCCGCTCTCGGGGTCGAGCCGGGATCGTTACCGAAACGGGGCCAGCCGACGCTCTCGGCCGAGGCAGCGGCCGCCGAAAACAGAAGGCACAGGTCCTGATGGACCATGTCAGCGGCCTTCGTGTCTTGTTCATCGCCAACGAGGATACCGCGCCCCTGACGCAACTCAAAGCGGGTGGCAGCACCTCTGGCAGCCGGAGGCTGCCTGAGTTCGGCCACCGTACCGGTATTGGATCTCGCCGTTCTTGATCGCCTGGCCCTTACCTGCGTCCTTCTTCGCGACCACGGGCTTCTGGCCCGCAGCGCGAACGCGGAAGACACCGAACACCCTCCCGTCCATCTCGAAGCTTGCCTGCTCCCAGTCGATCGAGGGGGAGAAGTAGTCCAGCAAGTAGCCGCTGATCTTCTCTGGATCGATCTTCTCGAACTGATCGCGCGCGGAGTCCGACAATCCGGCTGGGACTCTTGGCGAATCCGTGACGCCAAAGACGAGGTAGCCGCCGCGGTTGTTGGCAAAGCCCGCGAAGTCACCAAAGTAATCGGCCAGACCAGCAAGGTTGAACTGCTCCTTGAACTCCAGCTCCTGACCTTCTCGGTGAAAGAGCCTACCGTGCTGGTCATCGCCCGAACCCGTCGTCGCGGTCGCGCTCCTGCATCCGCTCCCTTTCTCGCTATCGCCTGGCTTCCGCCTCGCGCTGGCGTTGAAGAGCCCGGGGTGTCACGAGTGATCCTTGTCCGCTTCTCCCTGCGGATCGGCTGGCTTCAATCTCGGACTCGGCCCGCCTGCTACGGTTCGAGAAAATGGAGAACGTCGAGGCCGCGAACCAGCGTACCGCAAAGTTGAAGCAGCGCCGCGATCAGCTCACCGATCGGGCGCTCTTCGACCTGCCTTCCAAGTCGTCCGAACATGAAGCTGCCGAACGTTGACCAGGCGACCATCGATGAATCGAAGGTGGTCGAATACCTGCTCTCTACAAGCCACCCTGAGGGTCAAAGCAAGGCGGCGTTCTTCTCGATGTTCGGGTTCCGCGCGCAGCGCTGGAAGACACTCGCACGGGCGCTGCGCGATCACGGGGCCGCCGGCGAGGTCACCGATGTGTCAAGGTCGCACTAGGGCACGAGGTACAACGTGGACGGCCCTATCGAGACCCCGAACGGCCGCAAACCTCGAGTGCGAACCGTCTGGATCGTTGACAGCGAACGAGGTGCTCCGCGCCTCGTGACCGCCTATCCGTTGAGGAGACGAAAATGCTCGCAGAACATGACCGGATCGTACTCACGGAGGACCTTCGGGATGGCCGCCTGAAGGGCGGAGACGTCGGCACGATCGTGCACGTTCACCGTGACGGCGAAGCCTTCGAGGTAGAGTTCCTGGCCCTGGACGGCAACACCGCAGCGGTGGCGACCGTGCCGGCATCGAAGCTCCGTCCCGTGACGGCTACCGACCTCACCCATGCGCGAGTGTTGAAGAAGGTCGGCTGACTGCGGCGCAAGCTCCTACCGGGACAGGTGCCGGTCGAAGAAGCGCACGATCACGTTGTGCACTTCGTCCGACTCGGGCAGGCGGGGGTTGAACGCGAAGGTCGCATGCCCGAGGTCCTTCCCACACGTGCAGATCGGCTTCGACGCCCAGGCTGATCAGCTTGTTGTGGCTGGCCAGAACCCCGCCCAGGGCGAAGTCGCGCGTGCCCCTGATCAGTAGCGCCGGCGGGAAGCGGGCGAGCAGGTCGTCGTGGTCGCCGGGAGCGACGACGGGGTCGCCGGCTTCCACGCCGCGGAAGTAGCCGCTCGGCTGGGGCGGCTCCGTCGGTTCGACCGGGCGCGGGAAACCGTTGATCGCCGACGGCAGGAAGGCGCTCTCGCTGCGGCCCATCTTGAAGACGCCGGGGGTGTCGCCGTCGGTCGTCGGTATCCCCGCGCAGAAGAGGCCGATCGCGCCCGGCAGCGGCAGGTCGTGCTCGAGAATGTACGCGACCGTCTGCGCCGTGAGCATGGCGCCGGCCGAGCAGCCGTAGATGCCGATGTTTGCGGCCCCGTAGTCCTCGAGCATCGCCCGGTAGACGGCGATGACATCCTCGACGCCGGCCGGATGGGTGGCCTCCGGCGCCATCCGATAGTCGGGACTGATCACCTTGTAGCCGCCGATGTCGGCGACTTGCATCGCCTCCGTGTGACTGAAGTAGCGCGCTCCGACCCTGAAGCCGCCACCGTGGATGCTGATCAGCAGCCGGTTCTCCTTCTCTTCGGCGACGCCCCGCTCGGGGACGAACACCTCGGTGTAGACGCCCGCGATCGTCTCCGCGGTGATCTCCACCGGGTGCTTGGCGACGGTGTCCCTGTAGATGGCGGTCTCGTAGTACCCCTCGGCGACGCACTGGCGCGCTGCGCGAATCGCCTCCGGATCGTCGGCCACGTCGTTCAGGTTCGCGCAGCCCTCGGAGAAGGTGCCGAACTCCGGCCCGTAGACGTCGCGGAAGTGCTTCATCGCCGCCCGCGACTCCTCGCTGAAGTAGGAGGTCTCGGGCAGGTCGAACGCCGGGACGTGGACGGTGCCGTCGGCCTCCACGCGGGGAGGCTCTTCCTGTTCCGCGGGCTCGGAGCAGGACAGGACGCCCACTGCAAGGGCGGCAGCGAGAAGACCGCGTTGAGTGCGCATGATCGAGAGTCTAGGCGCAAGGTGCTCCGCCGGCGCACCTGTGCCTCTAGGGGTGGACGCCGTCAACTCGATCAACCCCCAAACAGCTCGACCACTCTCGGGACCACACGAGTACCTTCAAGACAGCGCGGCCTTAAGACCATCGAGTCCCACCTCTCCTGAGTCACGACCTGAGTCACTACAGAGCCTTGCTACGGAGAGCTTCGTCTGTGAGGATCGGCGACCCTTCAGTTACAGGGAGTTTCAAGGGTGCAGCTTGGCTCTGCGAGCCGTAGGAGAGGCATGCGCAACGGGCAATCGGGCAGATTCACTGACATGGAAGACACTACCGAGCGCCAGGAGGCGGTGCAGGAACATGCACTGACGATTCACGCCGATATCGCCGCCAAGCTGAACTTCGCGGCGCACCAGTGCGCCTTTCCCGTGCTGCGCAGTCTCGAAGTCGAGAATCCTGACGCCGACACGCTCTTCGAGGATCTCGTGCTGACACTCGAGTCCGATCCGGCGTTCCTCAGGACGAAGAAGTGGCCGCTCGATCGGATCGATCCTGGAGGCCGGATTCGCATCAGGAATCGCGACCTCGACCTGGATGGCGCATTCCTGCTGGAACGCAACGAGAAGATGACGGGCACTCTAGCGTTCCGCCTGGAGAAGGATGGAGTCCCCCTGGCTGAACTCCGCAAACCGGTCGAGCTGCTCGCGTACAACGAGTGGGGTGGAACCGATTTCATGCCGGAACTCCTGGCTGCGTTCTGCACGCCCAACGATCCGGCCGTGGACGCGATACTCCATCACGCCAGCGAAGTGCTGCGCAGGGCGGGCAAACCGGATCAGATCGATGGGTACAAGTCGGGGCGCCGCCAACGCGTATGGGAAGTCGTCAGTGCCATCTACTCGGCGATCGCCAACCTCGGCCTGACTTATGTCCTTCCTCCCTCGAGTTTCGAGCGCAACGGCCAGAAGGTCCGCGGGCCCCGCCGCATTCTCGACACAGGTGTAGCGACCTGCCTAGATACGGCCCTGCTCTTTGCCGCGGCCTTCGAGCAGGCCGGGCTCAATCCGATTGTCGCACTCCCGGAGGATCATGCGCTAGTCGGTGTCTGGCTGCAGCCGGAGAGTCTGTCGACGATCGCGATCGACGACGCCGAGACACTCCGAAAGCGGGTCGATCTCCAGGAGCTGCTGCTCATCGAAACGACCTGCGTGACAACGCACCCGGCTCCGAGTTTCTCCCGAGCCTTGGAGGCGGCTCGCCGCACGATCGAAGCGAACCTAGACAACACCTTTTGTGCCGCCGTCGACATCGGCCGGGCGCGCGCTCACAAGATCATGCCGCTTGCGCTGAAGTCCGGCAAGGCCGCAGCGGGGGTTGGAAGCAGCGGCGTGACCGCCGAACTGCCCCTGGAGCATGCGCCCCCGCTACCCGAGTTCGACGATGCCGACGCCGGTGACGAAGACGGACGCTCCCGGGATGGCACCCCGGAGAGTCCTCTGGAGCGCTGGCAGCGGAAGCTGCTGGATCTGACCCTTCGCAATCCACTGTTGAATCACCGTTCGACGAAGACCAGCCTGACGATCATCTGCCCGGATCCGGGCCGACTCGAAGACAGGCTCGCCGCAGGCGCCCAACTCCGCATACAGCCCGTACTACGGTCCTCCGCGCAGCCACAGGACGAGGAGATTCACAGTCAGCGGACCGGGCAGCTCATCACCCACGAGTATGCCCAAGACGAACTCGACCGCGGTCGCCTGCTCGTCGATCTTCCAAGCGAGGAGCTGGACGATCGGGCCGTCAGGATCTTCCGAAAGGCACGAACGGCCCTGGAAGAAGGCGGCGCCAACACGCTCTATCTGGCGATCGGCTTCCTGCGCTGGAAGCGCGAAAGCAACGACCACCGCACATTCCGGGCCCCGCTGATCCTGCTTCCCGTCACACTGCAACGCAAGTCCGTGCGCAGCGGCATCACAATGACGCAGCACGACGACGAGCCGCGCTTCAACACAACTCTATTGGAGATGCTCCGCAGGGACTTCGGAGCCGAGATCCGCGGCCTGGATGGGGATCTGCCCCGGGATGAGAGCGGCATCGATGTCGGAATCATCTGGAACCGGGTCCGTCAGGCCGTGAAGGACGTGCCTGGCTTCGAGGTCGTCGAGGACGTGGAACTCGGCCACTTCTCCTTTGTGAAGTACCTCATGTGGAAGGACCTCGTGGACCGGACCGAAGCGTTGCGAAACAACGGCGTCGTCCGCCACCTGATGGACACGCCGTCTGCTCCCTACGGCTCGAGCGTAGCCTTCGTAGAGCCCCAGCGACTCGACCGCGACTACCGACCTTCCGATCTGCTGACCGCGCTACCGGCGGACTCGTCGCAGATGGCCGCGATAGCCGCTGCCGACCGGGGCAAGGACTTCGTGATCATCGGCCCACCGGGAACCGGAAAGAGCCAGACGATCTCAAACCTCATCGGCCACCTCCTGGGCAAGGGAAAGACCGTGCTCTTCCTGTCCGAAAAGACGGCTGCGCTGGACGTCGTCTACCGGCGCCTCGACGAAGTCGGGCTCGGCCGCTTCTGCCTCGAGCTGCACTCCAACAAGGCGCGCAAGATCGACGTCCTGAAGCAGTTGGAAACGGCCCTGCAAACTGGCGAGATCGCGCCGGAGGAGTGGAACCGCAAGACCGAAGACCTGTCGTCGCTGCGTCATGACCTGAACCGCCTCGTCGATCACCTGCATCGAAAGCGAAGGAACGGTCTGACGGCATTCCATGCAATGGGCGTCAAGGTCCGCGACGAGGAGCTCTCGCATCGGGTCGCGCTGTCATGGCCCTCCGCGGACCATCACAACGAAGACGATCTGCGTGCCGTCCGCAGGGTTGTCGAGAACCTGTCGATTCAGGCAAGTGCCCTTGGGGACATCTCACAGAGCCCGTTCCAGCCGATCGAAGCGGAAGAGTGGACACCGAGCTGGCAGGAGAGGGTCGTCGCGCGATGTGGGGAACTAGCCGTCGCCGCGCGGTCCGTCGAGGATCTCTGCGCCTCCGTGTGCCGATCACTCGGAGTGGATCTACCCGACCACTCGCTCCCGCGGCTCGAAGCACTGGGCGAGCTCGCGTCCGTACTGCTCGACTCGTTTCGCAAGCCGACTTCCTACGCTCTCGAACCGGACGGCGTCGAGCGCATCGACGCGCTCGAAGAGGCGGAGCGCAGGTTGAGGGCATATCAGAGGGCCGAGACTTCGCTCAGCAGCCCCTACGAACCCTTCGCCTGGCGGGCAATCGATGGAGAAGCGATCGGACGGCGCTGGGCCGGGGCAGGCCGGAAGTACTGGCCCATGAACACGCTCGCGAAACGGCAGATCGTGAAGGAGCTGCGCGCGAAGGGCGCACAGGACACTCCGGATCCGCCGACCGATGCACTGCTCCTGACCGAGATGCGCCGAGAGGGCGAGGCAATCGACCGGTTGGACAGGCAACTCTCCGGCCTCAAGGACTGGTCCGCGCATGCGACGCCCGCGGCAACGGCGGCATCGCTTCGCAAGCTCGGCCAGCGAGTCCGGATTGCGGCTGCGAAACTGAACGACGCCCCGCAGGAACTGGTCGAACTGCGTGGCAAGGTACGGCGCCTGCTCCATGACGGCAACGATCTGCTGGCCCCGGACGGAAGCGTGGGCCGTGTCGCAACCGACTATCTCCGGGCCCTCAACGGGCTGAAGGAATCGATAGGCGCATTCGAGGAGGCGGCGGGGGCGGCCGTGCGTGAGCACTTCGCCGATGTGGCCCATGCGCCTGAAGAGATTCGGGCCACGGCTGAACAGATCGAGGCTCGTCATCCGGAACTCCGCGACTGGTGCCAATGGCGGAAACGCCGCGGCGAGGCGATCGACGCCGACCTCGGGCCCCTGGTCGAAGCAGTCGAGGAAGGACGCGTTCCACCAGACGAGATACAGGACACATTCTTGGCGTCCTATTGCGCCTGGTGGTCGAGGGCCCTCCTCGAAGAGGACTCTGTGCTGCGCAGGTTCTCGAGGCCCGAACATGAAGCCGCGATCAACAACTTCCGTCGACTCGACGACGAATACCGGCAACTCACTTCCCGCTACATCGTCGCGAAGACGTGTGGGAGATCGACCGAGTCCGATCACGCCGCGAGCAATCGGCAATGGGGCGTTGTGCAGCGTGAGCTCAGGAAGCAGAGGCGGCACATGCCAGTCAGAAGGTTGGTCAAGGCAGCGCCCGACGTGCTGACGCGGTTGACCCCCTGTTTCATGATGTCGCCCCTGTCGGTGGCACAGTACTTGCCCGTCGATCAGGCACTCTTCGATGTCGTCATCTTCGACGAAGCCTCCCAGATCACGGTCTGGGATGCCGTGGGCTCGATCGCGCGTGGCAAGCAGGTGATCGTCGTCGGGGATCCAAAGCAGATGCCGCCAAGCAACTTCTTCAACCGTGCGGACGACGATCCCGACGGCGACATCGAGATGGGGGGCGATCTCGAGAGCATCCTCGAGCAGATGCTGGCCGCGAGCATCCCCTCCAGAACGCTACGTCTTCACTACAGATCGCGCCACGAGAGCCTGATCACCTTCTCCAATGACCGCTACTACGACAACGAGCTCGTCACCTTCCCGTCTCCACAGGTGAGTGACCCTGCCGTTCGCCTTGAGCGCCCAAGCAACGAAGCCGCGTTCTATGCCCGAGGCGGCGCACGCACCAACCAGGGAGAAGCGCGAGCGATCGTCGACGAGATCGTCCGCCGGACGACAAATCTCGACTCACGGATCCCCGACCGGTCGATCGGCGTCGTGACATTCAATTCAGAGCAACAGACGTTGATCGAGAACCTCCTGGACCACGCGCGCCGGGAACACCCCGAAATGGAGGCTGCGTTCTCGGCCGAAAGATCAGAACCGGTGTTCGTCAAGAACCTTGAGACCGTTCAGGGCGACGAACGCGACGTCATCCTCTTCAGCGTCACGTACGGCCCCGACCGCACCGGGCACGTGACGATGAACTTCGGTCCGCTGAATCGGGAGGGAGGAGAACGACGTCTCAACGTCGCCCTCACGCGAGCACGACATGAGTTGATCGTGTTCTCGACGTTGCATCCGGACGCGATCAATCTGTCCCGCACTCGGGCGCGGGCGGTCGCCGACCTGCGCGATTTCCTGGTCTACGCAGAGAACGGAACGCTCAGCGCACCGTCACAGGGGTATCGAGGCGATTTCGACTCGCCGTTCGAGAAGGCAGTCGCGCGCGCACTCCAGTCAAGGCGCTGGACAGTCCATCCCCAGGTGGGCGCGTCGGCCTACCGCATCGACCTTGGCATCGTCCATCCCGATGCTCCCGGACGCTATCTCGCCGGCATCGAGTGCGATGGCGCTACCTACCACAGCTCGGTCTTCGCGCGCGAAAGGGACAAGATCCGTCAGGAGGTGCTCGAGGACCTGGGCTGGAAAATCCTCCGCATCTGGTCCACCGACTGGTGGACCGACAAGGCCGGATCGCTGGCAAGGCTCGACGGAGCACTCCGCGAAGTCCTGAAAGAGAGCCCTCTGGAGAGGAGCGACCAGCCTGCCGGGGAGCCGGATGACGCTGACCCCACGGAATCGGACACTCCCGATGGGCTGCTGGCTGGGCCATCGACGCCTGCGGATCCCGCAGCCGACGGGCATACAACGCGGCCGTCGCCGGTGATCCATGTGGCATCAAGTCCTGCTGCCGTCCAAGAGGAGGAACCGCAGGAGCTTCAGCGGGCTGGCCAAATCGGCATCGCCTCATACACAGATTTCGACGGCCAGGCCGGACCGGATCCGAGACACGCCCAGGCCGACCAGGTTGCCGAAGGGCTGTGCAGGATCATCCAGACCGAAGGACCGGTACTGGTTGAGCGCGCCTATCGCGTCTATCTACGTGGCTGCGGCCTGAGCAAGCTGGGCCGCGTGTTGAAGAGCAAGCTGAACCAGGCCCTCTGGCGTGCCCAGCAGCACGGCCACGTAGTGACGGAAGACGAATGGGGCGAACGCAAGCTCGTTCGTTTCATCGTCAGACCAGTGGGCGGTGAACCCGTCGTTGCCCGTGAACGGGGGCCTCGCGAGTTCCCCGATCTACCTCCGAGCGAACTGCAGCTCGTCGCCCGTCTTGTGCGTCGCCAGCGGGAAGACGAGTTGGACTTCGGTTCAGAAGAGCACCTTCGCGCGGTGCTCGCAGAGTTAGGTCTGCGCCGGCTCACGACGCAGGTCAGGAAGACACTCCTAGACGTCTTGGAACGCCCTTACCCATACGTCGACGCTGCCCTCGCCGAAGCCGTCCCGAAGTAGCCGTATGCCGAACCGTTTCCCGAGCAGCACCTGATCGAGCCTCCCGGAGCCCGTTCAACATCGACAAGACCCTGCTCGAGCCGGACGCTCCGGACGCCCAGCACATCTACAGGTACAACTGACCGGGCTCTCGCCGCGCCTGTCAGCCGTTCAGCCGCTCCTCCACCGCGCGCCAGGCGGCATCGATCGCGCCTTGAACGTAGGCCAAAGCCTCCGCGTCCGAGTTCGCGATGCTGACGCGGCCGAACGGCTTGCGCCCCAGTTCGTGGGGCGCTTCTCCCGCCGGCCAGTCGGGGTCGTACAGGTCCATGTAGCCGTAGGCATAGCCGTGGGGCCAGCGGTTGACGGTGATCGCTTCGACGTGCCGGTCGGCGTCGAAGCCGAAGTCCCCGAACATCGACGTGAGCTGCCTTTCGATCTGCCTCTCGTACGTCGAGAAGGGCGTTTCGAACAGCTTGCGGCGGCCCTTGCGATAGAGGTCCCTTCCTGTCTGGCCACCGTCGTTCTCCGGGGCCGGTGCGTTCCCCATGAAGACGACGAGCGGCCCGTCGGGATCGGCCGTGGCGCCATAGTCACCGAGCGTCACCGGAGGCGCCACCGACACCAGACCGAAGTCGCTCCCGGGACACAGGAACACCGACGCGCCGGACCCACGCACGGGCCGACCGGTCCGAAGAAGCACGTTCACCCAGGCGAACGGCACCTTCGAGCCGTACTCGAGATGCTCTCTCTGCGCCTCCGGCAACTCGGGGCAAAGGTGCGGGATCAATGCTGTTGTAGCACGCAAGGATGCAGTGCCGGGAACGGACGCGGCAGGCACGCCCCGCAGCCACGTAGGACACCTCGACAGCGTCGCTGCCGGAGTGTTCGACCTTCACCGCCGTGCTGTTCAGGCGAATCCGTACCGGCGAATCTTCGCGGTCCAGGGCGGAGTAGTCGAAGCGGGCGGTGACCACGTCCTGCATCGAGGTCCCCGGCGCGACAGCCGGAATCAGCTTTCGCACGAACAACCTCGCCACGGACGCATTGCCATCCGGAAACATGGGGTACCGCGGGGCCGGGTACTGGCCCGGCTCGTAGGCGCCGGCGGGTTGGCCGGTCAGCGGGTTCGGGCCGGGGGTTCCGGTCAGGACCGCCTCCCTCACCGAGATGCTCTCGATACCAACGCCAAAGAGCGCCCGCCGCGTCGGCTCGAACACCGTCGCCGCGGCTCGGGAGAGGCCGACCCGTTCCGACAGGAAGGTTGCGTAGCTCGTGCTCCCCACGTACTCCAGCCGCTCCTCGGACGAGAGGCCCTCCAGGAAGTCCCTCTGGCCTCCGGCGAGCTCCCTGAGCTTCCGCGTGTCCCCTTCAGACAGGCCCAGGTCATCGATGAGACCCGCCGAATCTTCGGCGCCGCCCCAGGCCTTGGACCAGTGGCCCACGACGATCCGATCACGGCCGTACTCCTCCGCGCTGAGGTGGATGCCAGATGGCGCGCCGGAATTGGAGAGCAGATAGTCGGGATGCACGGCCTTCTCGAGCTTCCCGAAGTCAACGCCGATCTCTTCGAGCAGTCCATGAGCCTGCGGACTCATGTAGTCCTGTTCGAGGTTGATGCTCCCCCCGAAGCCAAGCAGCATCCGGCCGCCGGCGTGGAACTCGTTGCGCTTGGCGTGCCCGCCGAAGTCGTCATGATTGTCGAGAATCAGGATCTTCGCATCGCTGCCGGCGCGCTTCCGGTAGAGGTACGCGGCAGCCAGACCGCTGATCCCTCCGCCCACGACCACGAGGTCGTAGTGCTCGTCCAGAGAGTCGTACCGGTCGGGACGCTGGCCGCGCCAGGCCAAGGCATGGGCCGTCTCGAAGGAACCCTCATGACTGCCGCGCATGCCCGTCAGGGTCGGCGGATAGTAGTCGGGCGGTGCGTCCGAGATCTGGCCCGTCAGTTCGCGAGGAGACAACGTCCCTCCGGCGACGACGGAGAGTGCGACGCCGTTCAGGAAGTCCCGTCGGGAGATGGTGGGCCGCACGCTGCTCAGTTGCCTTCCGTGCCAAGCCACGCGTCGGTCTCGACGACGATCAGCTCGCGATAGTCGCCCCGCATCTCCCAGGTACCCATGAAGCCCCTGGGCACGAGGAACGTGTCGCCCGCCTTGTAGGTCGCCTTGTCCCCGTCGACGTGAGTCAGCGTGACTTCCCCGTCCAACACCAGCACGAACTCGTCATAGGGGAACGGAGACGAGATATCCAGCAGAGCCGGCGCCGCGGCGTAGATTGGCCACGACCACCTCGCCCTGATGCACGATGCTCTGCCAGTGCTCGCTCTTGCCCTCCAGGACCAGTTCGGCCGGGAACGGCGGCACACTCTCGAGCTGGGCCCGAAGCAACTTCTCCGCATCGAGCGGAAGAACCTCGGGCGCGGCGAGTGCCTGCGAGGGCAACAGGATGCACAGCAGAACGGCGAATCGACAGAACACTCTCATCAGGGAACCTCCAGGTGTGCGCTTGAGCGCAGCAGGGAATCGTCTGGTCAGGCAGGAGACGGCACCGGACGCTACACGACAGACAACAGAGCGGGACGCGCACGAGGACTGGCGTTAGAGATAGCCTCATCCCTTCAACCCGGGTGGCGCGATCCGCGCCACCCGTGAACCAGTCCGTGCGCCCGTCAGCGGGCGCACGGATGGCACCGCCAGGAGAACTCCCATGAGCCATCGAGTCGTCCGTGTGTCCGGATCCCTGGGCGCCGAGATCCACGATCTGCCGCTGGCCGAGGCCGGCCCCGACGAGGCCGCAACGATCCGCGCCCTGCTGCTCGAGCACCAGGTGCTCTTCTTTCCCGACCAGCACCTGACGGTAGGGCAGCACGTCAAGTTCGGGCAGCACTTCGGCGAACTCGAGGGGCACCCGCACCTCAACAACCCCTTCCTCGACCACCCCGAGGTCTTCGAGCTGGTGGCCACCCGCGGCGGCGTCGCCGACGAGTGGCACAGCGACATCAGCTTCCAGGAGAGCCCCTCGGTGATGGCGATCCTGAACATGGTCAAGTGCCCCGCGGTCGGCGGCGACACGATGTGGGCGAACATGTACAAGGCCTACGAGGAGCTGTCGCCGCCACTGCAGGAGCTCTGCGAGGGTCTCACCGCGCTCCACGACGCGACGCCCCACGGCAAGCCGGAGAAGATGACGATTCACCCGGTCGTGCGCGTTCACCCGGAGACCGGCCGCAAGTCACTGTTCGTCAACGAGCACTTCACGCGCCGGATCGTCGAGCTGAGCCACGAGGAGAGCGACCACCTGCTCGCTTACCTGACCCGCTGGGCGTCGAACACGCGCTTCACCGTCCGCTACCGCTGGAACCAGGGCACCCTCGCCATGTGGGACAACCGGTGCACCCAGCACTTCGTGCTCAACGACTTCAACGAGGAGCGCATCATCCAGCGCGTGACCGTGATGGGCGACCAGGTCGAGGGGGCGAGCGAGCCGCGTTGGGCGCCCTACGTGCGAGCTCGCCACGCCGGCGCCACCAGCCGCTACGACCGCCAGCTCAACAAGCACCTGAAGCGCAAGGTCCAGTCGCTCGAGTCGAACGCCAAGAAGGAAGTCGCGCTGGAGATGTAGGGGAGCATGGGCGTTCATCGGAGCGGACGCCGGCATCACGGCCGGCGCGTCTATCTGGCCGCCTTCGGCGGCAGCCGGCGGGGGCGCCGGCGCACCTGTACCTTTCCGGGGTGGATTCTGTTGGCCACTTGGGACCGACTCGAGAGCCAGTAGTCGTCGGGGCTGCGGTAGCTGTGGGAAACCGGTCTGCCGGTTTTCCAAGGTCCGGCGGGAACGGTCTGCCGTTTCCGCGGGACCGGCAGATTCCGCAGCCTTGGGGACCGGCCGGTGTCGTCCGGCGCTGCCAGATTCACACAAGTCGGCAAAGCAGCCAGGAGCAACCTCCGGCGCACAGTGCCTTGAGCACCTGGCTGGGACCTGTGCCCTGGCTGCTTCGCCGCGTTGGATGCCCAGTGGGAAGTCCGTGCCAAAAGAGCACCAGTACAGGTACCGGCAGGCAACGCGACGTGCCGACCAGGGGAGGATAACCCAAACGGAGAAGGGAGGACGAGATGACAGAGAACTGGCTTGCGGGCGTGGACTGGGGGTCGGAAACCCATCATGTGTGCGTGCTGAACCGCGACGGCAGTGTGAGAGGGGAGCGGGCGTTCGCTCACAGCGGCAAGGGACTCTCCATGATGGCGAACTGGCTTCGCCAGTGCACGGACCGTGCCCCCGCCAACGAGATCGGCGTCGCCATCGAGGTGCCCCACGGACCGGTGGTCGAGAGCCTCTTGGGGCGCGGCTTCGCCGTCTATTCGATCAACCCCAAGCAACTCGACCGGTTTCGAGACCGCTTCTCGGTCGCCGGCGCCAAGGACGATCGCCGGGATGCAAGGGCGCTCGCCTCGGCGCTGCGCACCGACCCCCAGTGTCTGCGCCGCCGGCAAACCTCCGATGCCGACATCGTCCGGTTGCGCGAGTTGTCGCGCACCCGAAAACAGTTGGTCGACTACCGGAACAGCCTCGAAAACCAGCTCCGGGAACAACTCTGGCGCTACTACCAACAGTTTCTCGCCGCGGTAGAGGACAACGTGTCGACAGCCTTCGCTCTTGCCCTGTGGCAACGCGTGCCGACTCCGGACAAGGCCCGAAGGGTACGCGAAGCCACACTCGCCAAGCTGCTCAAGCAACACCGCATCCGGCGGCTCACTGCCGCCCAACTGCTTGACCAACTGCGGGCCGAACCGCTCGCCGTACGGCCCTGCGACGTCGAAGCCGCCACGGACCACATCCGCCGCCTCCGACCCGTGCTCAAGGCGGTCACCCGCCAGATCACCGATGCCGAACGACGACTCAAAAACATGGTCCGCGAACTCGAAACCCCACCGGCCGAGGAGCCGAAGGCCAAACAGCAAAGCCTGAGCGATGCCGCCATACTCCGGTCCCTCCCCGGACTCGGCGTCTTCGGCCTCGCCACACTGCTCTCCGAGGCCGAAGACGTACTCCGACGCCGAGACTACGAGGCGCTGCGCTGCCTCTCCGGCGTCGCGCCCGTCACCGTCAAATCCGGCAAGAAGCTCGTCGTCGTCAGACGACTCGCCGCCAACCAGCGACTCGCCGATGCCGCCTACCACTGGGGACGCGTCGCCATCCAACACGACCCCATAAGCCGAGCCAAGTACGACGCCATGAAAGCACAGGGCAAACGACACGGCAGAGCCTTGCGCCAGGTCGTCGACCGACTCCTCGCCGTCGCTTGCGCCATGCTCCGAGACCGAACACTCTTCGACACCGACCGCCGCCACGCCAACGCCGCATGACAACCGCATCAACGCCAACTCCCTACACTTGCAAAAGGGTGGGAAGTCCCAGTACGCGGCCGGCCTCGTTCTGCTTCTCAGCGTTGCCTTCGGCCAGGGCCTCGCGGAAGGCCAGTCCGCCGGACAGTGCATCCCCGAAGGCGCAAGCACCCAAATGCCGCGCAGCGCCAGCGCCTACGCCGCGATGTGCGAGCCCCACCTGGGCGTAGCGCCGACGGTCGACTGCGGCCAGGGCGACCGCATCCGCATCCGGCAGGACGGCCAGGAGATCTTCGAGGACCCGGGGCTGCACGCCTGCGACGACGGCAGTCTCCAGATCGGCGACTGCATGCCGGGCTCGAGCCTCCAGCGCTACGACGGCAGGAACGCCGACGGCACGCCCCGCCCCGAGGTCGTCTGGGTGAGTTTCTGCCGCCACGACGGGCGTGATGACGTCTTCAACGTCGATATCGGCGACTCGGTTCAGATGATCGGCTACAACTACGAGACCGGGGCCACGTGTTTCTTCGAGTCAGGCGACAACAGCCCCTGGACCTCCATCGGCGAGAACAACCGGCTGCTGGGCGTGCTGCCCGGCCCCGACGACCCGGGCTTCGACGATGCCTACCTCCCTGCCGGAGACATCCAGTGCGTTCGCTGCCACCAGGCGGACCCGTTCATCCACAACCCCTGGATCAAGACTGCGCGGCTTCCCGAGAATCCGCGCCAGCCCGTGGTCCCGGTCCTTCCCGGCCCGAACCCGCCCTACTACGTCGTGGGCGCTCCGACCTGGGACATGCGGACCATCCACATCGAGGGCAACGGCTGCCTCGGCTGCCACCGGGCCGGCATGGAGACGCTGGAGGAGTTCACCGGCGATTTCTGGGAACCCAACGAGCACATGCCGCCTCACGATCCGGGCTCACTGGCCGCGGACCTCGAGGCGCTGAAGCAGTGCTGGGCCGACGGCCCGGAGAACACTCCCGGCTGCGAGTGGGTGGCGCCGCCGGCCGGCGAGTGCAGCGGCGGCGTCGTGGGGCCGGACTATCCCCGCGCGGCCGAGGGCTTCAATCGGGGTCCCATTGGGAAGCACAGTTCGGGCAAACGCTGGATGACGCGGGACTAGCGACAGCTCCTGCTCAGCCATGCTGACGGCCAAGAGGAGCGGCCCAACGGCGGATCCTCGACTGGGAGCAACGGGCAGTTCAAAGTGATGCCTTGACACCATTCTCTACTAGCATCATGATGCCTTCATGCGAACAACCGTAACGCTCGACGCTGACACCGAATCCCTGCTGCGCGAAGCGATGCGGCAACGGGGACAGAACTTCAAGCAGGCCCTGAATGACGCCGTCCGGCGGGGCCTTGCCGGAGTTGCAGGCGATCCGGAGCGGCCGCCGTTCGTTCAACGGAGCTTTCCCATGGGCCTCAGGGCCGGGTACGACCTCGGGAAGCTGTCGGCCCTTGAGGCCGAGATGGATACAGAGGCGTTTCGTGGGGTGACCCGTCGCCTGATCGACGAAGGCTCCGGGACGAAGTGATCGTCCCCGACGCGAACCTCCTCTTGTACTCGGTTGATTCGGCTAGCCCGTTTCACGCGCCTGCGACGAAGTGGTGGAATGCCTGCCTGAGCGGATCCGTTCCGGTCGGGCTCTGTCAGCCAGTCCTCTTCGCGTTCTTGCGGGTCAGCACGAACCGGCGCGCCTTCCGGGAGCCACTCTCGCTTGCGACCGCGGCCGACCTGGTGGACGAATGGACCGCCCACCCCGTCACGCGCCTCCTGCTACCGGGCGAAGACCACGTGAGGCATGTCGTGGAGTTGCTCGCCGCCGCGGGATCGGCGGGCGGCGACCTCGTCACGGACGCCCAGATCGCGGCGCTCGCTCGCGCCCATCGAGGCGAAGTGCATACCGCGGATCACGACTTCCGGCGCTTCCCCGGAGTGACCTGCCACTACCCACTCGCGGCCTGACCGAGGGTCGGGAGAGCGGCGACCGGTTCACAGACCGGCGCTTCGCGCCGGATGCGGGCAAGATGCCCGCGTTCCCAACGGGCGCTAGGCTGACAAGCAGTGCTCGAGCCGGTCCCCCAAGTGCTGCTCCAGGTCGCCGCACAGTGGAGCTGCAGACACCGCGTCGCGGGCCACTTGCCTCCTGTACACTGACTCATTCCGAACTCTTCCACGGGGACGCAGCGATGACGAGTCGACGCCTGGTTGGTTTTCTCCTCTGTCTGGCCATGGCCGCGGCGGCGCACGGCGCCGCCGACGCCACGGGGCCGACGTTCTACGAGGACGTTCTGCCCATCCTGCAGGAGAACTGCCAGGAGTGTCACCGCCCGTCCGGCGGCAAGATCTACCGTGGCGGCGTGCCGATGTCGCTCACCACGTACGAAGAGGCCAGGCCCTGGGCGCGCGCGATCGTGCGCCAGACGGCCTCAAAGGAGATGCCGCCCTGGGACGCCTCCGAGCACTTCGACGGCGTGTTCAGGAACGAGCGCGGCCTGACCGACGCCGAGATCGCCACGATCCAGCTCTGGGTCGAGGCGGGCGCCCAGCCCGGCCGGCCCGAGAACGGGCCCGAGCCCATCGACTGGGCCGACGACGAGGGCTGGCTCTTCACCGATCCCGACCTGGTGCTCAAGATGCCCGAGCCCTACTACGTCGACGACGACACCAAGGACATCTACACCAAGCACCGCCTTGTGCTGACCCCGGACCTCCTGCTCGAGGACAAGTGGGTGCAGGAGATCGAGTTCCGCCGCGGCAGCGAGCTCGTCCACCACTTCAACATCTTCGTCAAGGGGCCGAACGACGAGGAAACCCGCGGTGACGGCGACTACCTCGGCGGCGCCACCTCCGGGTCGCCGCCCCATGTGTGGCCGGAGGGCTTCGGCTCGCTTCTTGAGGCCGGCGCCACGCTCACCTTCGATCTCCACTACCACAAGGAGCCGGGACCCGGCAGCGGCGGCTGGGATCAGTCGTCGATCGCGCTGAAGTTCGCGACCAAGCCAGTCGAGCACCCAATCCACTTCTTCCCGATCAGCAACTTCGAGTTCGAGATTCCGGCCGGCCACGACTACTGGCACGACTCCGCCGAGCGCACCTTCGACCGGGAGGTGACGATCCTCGGCATGCTCCCGCACATGCACATGCGCGGTCGCGAGTCGAAGTACACGGCCTTCTACCCCGACGGCAGCGAAGAGCTGATCCTCCACGTGCCGGACTGGAACTTCGACTGGCAGGAGATCTACTGGTACTCCGAGCCCAAGGTGCTGCCCAAGGGCACCCGCCTGCGCATCGACATGTGGTTCGACAACTCCCCCGAAGAGGCGGAACGCTGGGGCTTCAACCCTGATCGCGACGTGGTGTTCGGCCCGATGTCGACCGACGAGATGCTGATGGGCTTCATCTCCTGCGTGTACAACGACGAAGAGGCGCCGAAGGCGAGAGTGCCCGGGAGAGCGATCGAGACCACCGGCGGCGAGTAACCACTAGCCTCCAGCCCCCTTTGATCCCTTGGAGGAGGTAAGCCCGATGAGAGTTCGTTTCGCCCTCTGTCTGTGCCTTGTGGCCGGTCTCGCGGCCTGCACGGCCGGCGAGGACGCGCAGCAGCCGACCGATCCGCTCGCCCAGGTCGTACTCCTGAACAGCGACAACTTCGACGCCGAGGTCTACCAGGCCGACGTCCCCGTGCTGGTGGACTTCACCGCGACCTGGTGCGTCCCCTGCAAGGTCGTCGACCCGATCGTCGAGAGCCTGGCGCCGGAGATGGCGGGCCGGGCGAAGATCGGCAAGCTGGACATAGACGAGTCGCCGGACATCTACCGGGGGCTGGGGGTCAACGGCGTACCGCACATCCTCTTCTTCAAGGACGGCGAGGAGCAGGACCGGATCGTGGGCGCCCAGAGCCGCGAGACTTACGTTGAGTACCTCGAAGCGATGATCGCAGGGAGGTCGGCGTTCGACGCCTCGTTGGCGTTCCTCGACGACGACGCGTTCCGCCGGCATTTCGTGGTCTCAAGGCCCGTCGAGCACCTGAAGAAGGCGCTCCCGGACCGGCCGGATCTGCTCCTCGAACCGTTCGAGAACGGCCAGACGCCGCTGTCGCTGATCCTCCTCTCGCCCAGCGTGAGGCAGAACGCCCAGATCGACCTCGCGCTGACCCAGGCGCCGGCCATCTCAACGGCCGACCTCGTTGGCCTGGGCCGCTGCGAGGAACTCCAGGCCGCCCTGGCCGACGATCCCGAGGCGGCCAGCAGGCCCGACGCGGACGGCGCTGCCCCGTTGTGGGTGGCGCTGATGCGCTCGCACCGGCTCGAAGACCGTAGCTGCCTCCGCACCCTGCTGGATGCCGGCGCCGATCCGTCGATGGAACAGGGGGGTCGTTTCCACCTCGCCCGCCCGGTGGTCCTGCGGGAGGACGTCGAGCTGCTGCGCGAACTCCTCGACCGGGGCATGGATCCGGAGTCGACCAACGACGATGGCTACAACATGCTCCACTGGGCCGGCGTCTACGGCATGGTCGACGGCGCCCGCCTGCTCGTGGAACGCGGGATCGACACGAGCGCGAAGACGCTGCAGGGCCAGACCGCGCTCGACATCGTCCACGACCGGCGGCAGAGGCGGATGGAGTCTCTCGAAGAGGTTGAAGACGAGGACTACCGGACCCAACTGGCCGAGACGCTCCAGGACATGGACCAGATCATCACGCTGCTGGAGGGCTAGTCGTTCCATGAGCATTGCCGCCTCCGTCGACACCCGCGTCCCGACCTCCCAACCACCCCTGGACGACCCCGGCCTGCTCAGGTCCCAGGCCTACATCGACGGCCAGTGGGTCGACGCCGACTCGGGCGAGACCTTCGCCGTCGAGAACCCCGCCACCGGCGACACCGTCGCCGACGTGGCCTGCTGCGGCGCGGCCGAAACCCGTCGCGCGATCGAGGCCGCCGCCCGGGCCTTCGAGCACTGGCGGCACACCACAGTCAAGGAGCGCGCCGCGCTGCTCAGACGCTGGTTCGACCTGATGATGGAGAACCAGGAAGACCTGGCGCGGATCCTCACCGCGGAGCAGGGCAAGCCCCTTGCCGAGGCCCGCGGGGAGATCGCCTACGGCGCCAACTACGTCGAGTGGTTCGCCGAAGAGGCGAAGCGCGTGTACGGCGACACGATCCCCGGGCCGTCCAACGACAAGCGCATCGTCTGCATCAAGCAGCCGGTCGGCGTGGTGGCCTGCATCACCCCGTGGAACTTCCCCAACGCCATGCTCGCGCGGAAGATCGGTCCCGCCCTCGCCGCCGGCTGCACGGTGGTGTGCAAGCCCGCCAACGAGACGCCGCTGTCGGCCCATGCACTGGCCGAGCTGGCCACGCGCGCGGGCATTCCCGCCGGCGTGATCAACATCCTTTGCGGCCAGACCGTCGAGATCGGCGGGGAACTGACCTCCAATCCCACGGTCCGCAAGCTCACCTTCACCGGCTCCACCGCGGTGGGCAAGCTGCTCATGGCCCAATGCGCTGGCACGATGAAGCGCATGTCCATGGAACTGGGAGGCAACGCGCCCTTCATCGTGTTCGACGACGCCAACCTGGACGCGGCCGTCGAGGGCGCGATGATCTGCAAGTTCCGCAACGCGGGCCAGACCTGCGTCTGCGCCAACCGCATCCTGGTCCAGAAAGGGGTCTACGACGAGTTCGCCGAAAAGCTCGCCGCCGCCGTGCGCGGGATCAAGATGGGTGACGGCGCCGAAGAAGGCGTGACCGTAGGCCCGCTGATCAGCACCGAGGCCGCGGAGAAGGTGACCAGTCGCGTCACCGACGCGGTCGACCGGGGCGCCACGATCGAGCTTGGCGGCGGGCGTTCAGACCTGGGCGACCGCTTCGTGGAACCCACGATCCTCACCGGCGTCACCGACGACATGCGCGTCTTCCGCGAGGAGATCTTCGGCCCCGTCGCGCCGCTGATGAAGTTCAGCACCGAAGAGGAAGCCATCGCCATGGCCAACGACACCGAGTTCGGCCTGGCCAGCTACTTCTACTCCCGCGACGTCGGCCGCATCTGGCGCGTCAGCGAGGCCCTCGAGTACGGCATCGTGGGCATCAACGAGGGCATCATCTCCAACGAGATGGCCCCCTTCGGCGGCGTCAAGGAGTCCGGCCAGGGCCGCGAGGGGTCCAAGTACGGGCTCGACGACTACCTGGAGATCAAGTACATGTGCCTCGGGGGGCTTGACGGGTAGCGTCGGGGCACCTCGGCACTACTTCGGCTTCTTCTTGAGAGCCGCCAGGAACTCGTCGCGTTCAATCCCGGCGCCCCCCAGCAAGCTGGAGAGGGTTCCCGGCTTCACGTCCTTCCGGTGCATCGGCACCACCACTGGCGAACGTCCCGGGGTCCACATGAACAGGTGCGACCCCTTCTGCCGTATCGTCTTGTACCCGAGTCGCTCGAGGGCGCGCACTACCTCTCGCGGCTTAAGCGATGGCAACCTGGCCATTGAGCGGCAACTCAAGAAGCGTCGGGGGCCCACCGTCGGTCGCGCGGCGCGGAAGCGCCGCTGTCGTGACCTCGAACCTGAAGTGAGGGGCCAGCTCGCGCGTCAGGAGTCCCTTGTTGACCAACTCCTCGGCCAGGATCCCCAGTTCGTCGCTCGTTTCAAAAAAGAGAACCGTCGCCTCTTGCAGCATCTGCAAGGCCTCGTCGAGTGAAGCTCCCTGACTGGCCAAGCCTAGGTCCGGGCAGGTGGCGACCCACTCCCCGTCCTCCTGATGCGCCTCAATGGCGACCGTGATTCGCCAACCAGGCGGTCTACTCATGTCGGAGTGCCTCCGTGGCGGGTAGTTGCTCGTATTGTCACGGCCGCGATGGCGGCAGTGTAGCCAACGCACAAGCCTACAGGACGGATTCCCCGGCGGGAAGCGTGTCTCACGCCGCTTCGCGCGAACCGCCGAGGAGCCCGCTGAGGTCGCGCACATCCCCCACCTTCTCCAGGTGCAGCGAAAGCTCCCGCAGCCGATCAGTCGCCGCGCTACCGAGCAGCGGCGCCGTCAAGCCCGTCATCTTCGCGGCGAGCTTCGCTCCCTGCGCCTCCAGGTCCGTGGCCGGGATGCCGGCGTCGTGGAACTGCTCCAGGCTGTGGCCGTTCGCCCTGAGCTCGACCCGGGCCTGCGTGTGGCCGAGGCCGCGATCGGTCCGGACCTCGACCTTGCCGATCATGCGCGCGAACGCCGGGTTGTCGAGCGTCTCGTCGACGAACGTCGCGGTGTCCGTGGTGTCGATCCCCAGCATCGCCAGGGAAGTCGTGGCGACGAGGCTGAACTTCGCTTCCAGGCCGGTCTTGGGTTCGGGGATGCCGCAGACATCGAGCAAGCCCGGATGCACGCTGACGATCGCCTTCTCGACCTCTTCCGGCTGAATGCCCCGGGACGCCAGCTCGGCCCGCAGCGAACCGACCGATTCGATCGCCGCGTGGGTCAGGTAGCAGGCGGCGTGGTACTTGAACAGTGTGTCCTCGATCAGGAAGCGGTCGCCCTGGTCCTCGAGCCGCTGCCACTTGACCTCTTCGTGCCCCGCGGCCGCCGCGTCGGCGTAACCCTGCCTGCCGTCGACCGCCTCGGGGTTCGACGTGAAGCCCCGCATCGCGAGCCGCGCCGAGAGCAGGCCGCGCTCGGCGGCGTGTCCGGCGTGGAACGGCTTGGTCATCGTGCCGAAGTTCGCCTTGAGACCGCTGGACTGGGACGCCGCCAGGCCCAGGGCGTTGGCGAACTGCTCGTTGCTGGCGCCCAGCAGGTGGCAGGCGGCGGCCGCGGCGCCGTGGACCCCGATCGTCGAGGTCGAGTGCCAGCCCTTGACGTACGGGGCTGGTCCTACGAGCGCTCCGATTCGCGACTCCACTTCGACGCCGACGATGAACGCGACGAGCAGGCGCTCGCCCGTGGTCCCCATCTCCTGCGCCTGCGCCAGGGCGGCCGGAAACACGGGCACGGTGGGATGACCGCCCATCATGCTGTGCGTGTCGTCGAAGTCGAGCGCATGGCCGGCGGCGCCGTTGAGCAGCGCGGCGACGCCCGGCGCGCAGTGGAGGTCCGTGCCCACAATGGAGCACGGGCCGGTCTGTTCGCCCAGTTCGGCGCGCAGGATCTCGGACAGCGGCTCGCGGCTGCCGACCAGGGCGCAACCGAACCAGTCGAGCACGCACTGGCCGGCCACGGTGCGGGCGGACCGCGGAATGTCGTCGAGGCCCAAGGTGCCGAAGCGGTTCCAGAGGTGGTTGGCGAGTCTCATGGCGTTTCCTCCTCAACTGCCGGCGCCGGATGCGGGCGAGACGCCCGCGTTCCCAGGGGCGCGCCGGATGCGGGCGAGACGCCCGCGTTCCCAGGGGCGCGCCCGATGACGGGCGCACTGACTGGTTCACGGGTGGCGCGGATCGCGCGACCCGGGTTCCCAGGGGCGGAACCCGCGTCACTAGCTCCTCCTCGACGGCTTTCCGAGCAGCGCGTCGGACACGATCTTGAGCATGATCTCCGACGTGCCCTCGAAGATCTTCGTCAGCCGCGCATCGCGCCAGTAGCGCTCGACCGGATAGTCCGTCGTGTAGCCGGCGCCGGCCAGGACCTGCAGGGCGTCCGAAGCCACCCGCTCCGACATCTCGGAGGCGTAGTACTTGACCATCGCCGCTTCCTTGGCGGCCGACACGCCGCTGTCAATCTTGGCGCAGACCGAGTAGTTCAACTGCCGGGCCGCCTCGACCTGGGTCGCCATGTTGGCGATCTTGAAGCGGATCGCCTGGAAGTCGGCGATCGGCCGCCGGAACTGGATGCGCTCCTTGGAGTACGCGATCGCCTGCTCCAGCGCGCCCTGCGCGAGACCGATCGAGCGCGCCGCCGTGTGGGCCCGGGCGCTCTCGAGCCTGCGCGCCATGCCGTAGAACGCTTGGCCCTTGGATTCCTTCTGCCGCTTCGTGATCGGCACCCGGACGTTGTCGAAGTGGAGTTCCCAGGTCTTCCAGCCGTGGTAGCCGATCTTCGGGATCGGCGAACCCGTGACGCCCTCGGGCAGCTCTCCCGGCGGCTTCTCGATCCCGATGCCCGTCAGCGCGGCGTGGCGCTTCGCCGGATCGCCCTCCGTCCGCGCGATGACCTGGATGAAGTTCGCCCCGTCGGCGAACGTGCACCAGTACTTGTTGCCGGTGATCACCCAGTGATCGTCCTCGACGCGCGCCCGGCAGGTGATCGACGAGATGTCCGACCCGACCTCCGGCTCCGACATCGCGAGCGCGCCGAGGTACTTGCCCTGCGCCATCAGCTCGATTCGCTTCCTTCGCTCCTCGCCCTCGAACGGAATCGAGCGGTAGAACCCGTTGCCGCGGGCGATGATGCTCGCCACGCTCATCCAGCCCCGCGCCAGCTCCTCGGCCACCAGGCAGTACTCGAACGCGCCCAGACCGGCGCCGCCGTACTCCTCGGGGATCGTGATCCCGAAGAACCCCAGCTCCCCCATCTGGTCGATCAACGACTGCGGAATCGTCCCCTTCTTCGGGTCCAGCTCGTTGGCTACGGGTAAGACCTCCTTGTCCGTGAAGTCCCGCGCGATTCGGCGCAGCATCTCGCGCTCCGGCGTCATGTAGCCGACCGTCCGGGATGGTGTGACGTCGTTCATGCAGTGGTCAACTGACTGCCAGCATCTCGGCGCCTCCTGCTAGCGTCGCGAACCGCAAAGCCAACGGAGCGGAGCCGATGGAAAGCCTGAGTGTACGTCGGTTGGACAGCGAGCGAGTCGCGCGCGGTCTGGACGGCCGGCAATACTCAGCACTCACCGTCGGCGGAGAGACGCCGGCATTGATCGCGCTCAGGCTGCCGTACTGAGTAAACTAGGGAGGAGCGTGATGTTCATCACGCGAGCCGCTAGAGCTATCTTTTTTGCTTCCTGGCGTCACCCAGAGAAAGGTGGGCAACATGCGTAAATTCCGATCGATCCTGGCGAGCCGAGGCGGGCTGGCGCTCCTGTCCCTACCGCTGGTGGCTCTCGTGGCCTGTGGCGGTGGCGCTCCGGCGGTGGAGGAGGAGACGGGCGCGATGGATGACGGGAAGATGAGCGACTGGGTGGATCGGTCGCTGCCGAATCCGACCGGCGAGGTGATCTTGAACTGGGCGCCGCTCCCCGACGGGCGGGTTTGGGGTTCGACCGCGGGCATCGATATCGGTCCCGACGGGCATGTCTGGGCCTATGACCGGTGCGGTGGCGGTCTGGACGGTGGGTGCGAGGCCAACCCGGAGCTCGATCCGATCTTCAAGTTCGACAGGAACACTGGTGAGATCCTGACCAGCTTCGGGGCCGGACTGTTCGTGACACCGCACGGTTTCCACGTGGACAGCGACGGCAACGTCTGGGTGACCGACTTCGCAGGGAACGAGGCCGCGACCAAGGGGCATCAGGTGATCAAGTTCAGCCCGGAGGGCGAGATCCTGCTGCGACTCGGCGAGGCGGGGGTGCCCGGAAGCGGCCCTGGCCAGCTCTACCAGCCGTGCGATGTCATTACGGCGCCCAACGGCGACATCTTCGTGTCTGACGGACATAGCGGTCAGGCGCCTGATCCGCCTCCGGGCGCGACCGGACGGATCCTCAAGTTCGACAGCGAGGGCAACTTCATCAAGGAGTGGGGTGAAATCGGCTTCCGGCCCGGGCAGTTTCGCACGCCGCACGGACTGGAGTTCGACTCGCAAGGCCGTCTGTATGTGGCGGACCGTGGCAATGACCGGATCCAAATCTTCGACCAGGACGGCAACCTCCTCGACACCTACATGCAGTACAGCAAGGTCAGTGGGCTGTTCATCACCGCCGACGACACGCTCTATGCGATCGATTCGGACTCGGGCCCAAACAACCACCCCGCCTGGAGGAACGGTGTGCGGATCGGACCGGCCGGCGAGGACCGGCTGACCGGCTTCGTGCCGCCGCACCCTCACGACGATCGCGTGCAAGGGGTCGCCGGTGAGGGTGTCGCCGTGGATGAGGACGGCAACATTTATGCGGCGGAAGGGCCGGACTCCCGTCCCACCGCCGGCGGCGGCATCACGAAGTATGTCGCGAACTAGAACAGCCCGCGACGCTGACACTCACGTGGCTCTCGGCGCCATCAACGGCGCAGCGGTTAGGAGTTCTCCGAAAGAATCCGCCCCGTCTCCTGGACAGGGGCGGGAGCGCACGGCGAGGATTAGTGGCAGAATCTCTGAGATCTACGGCGAGGTGACTTTCATGGGAACAAGGCTCTTCTTGGCGGTTGTCGGCTTCGGCATCCTGCTGGCTGCGGGACCCGTGCTGGCGCACCATGCGTTTTCGGCCGAATTCGACGTGGACAGGCCGCTTCAGCTACGCGGCACCGTCACGAAAACGGAGTGGATAAACCCCCACTGCTGGATACACATCGATGTGGAAGGTCCAGACGGCCAGGAGGTGAGTTGGGCCATTGAATTGGGCGCCCCGAACGCGTTGATCAGGCGGGGCCTGAACAAGTATTCGGTCCCGATTGGCACGGAACTGGTCATCGATGGCTTTGGCGCCAAGAACGGATCGAACACAGCGAACGCCAGGGACATCACGTTGCCCGATGGGTCAAGGTTCTTTGCGGGGTCCTCTGGCACTGGCGCTCCCGATGGGCGATAAGCAGGGTTGAGAGGGCCGCGGGTGAATCGCCGGTGGTCGACATCCAGCGGGTGCTGCGCAGGATGAGACGGCGCACACGGGTCCTGGTGGCCGCGACGCTGACCCTCACGTGGCTCTGGGCGGCGTCGGTCGACGCGCAGCAGGGCGCGGCCGGCGGCGAGTGGCGCACCTACGCTGGCGACACGTGGGGCACGAAGTACGCGCCGCTCGATCAGATCACCGGCGAGAACTTCGGCGACCTCGAGGTGGCCTGGCGCTGGCGCATCGCCGACTCCCATCTCCCGTTCGAGGATGAGCACGGGATCTCGCTCATCCCCTCCGAGACACTCTTCGACCGGCTCGAGGCGGCCGAGCCAGGCCGCTGGCCGACGCGGACGTTCTACCGCTTCGCGACGCGGCCGAACATTGCATTGCAATCACTCTTCTTCGAGGCGGTCCCGCTCATGGTCGACGGCGTGCTGTATCTGAGCACCCCGTTCTATCAGGCGGCAGCGATCGATGCCCGGACGGGTGAGACGCGTTGGGTCTACAACCCGCGAGTCTACGAGGCCGCCAGCCCGCCGGTCCCTGCGCCCTGGAAACACCGCGGGGTGGCCTACTGGGAGAACGGGGGCGAGGCGCGGATCATTTGGGGCACGGGCGACGGCTATCTGACGGCCGTCGACGCGATGACCGGCCTCCTCGCCACCGGGTTCGGCGACAACGGGCGCGTCAGTCTGGAGGAGGGTCTGCCGCGGCCTCGCGAGAACCCCAGCGGGCTGCCTTCCCCGTCGCGGTCAGCTCCGCTGATCGTGGGTGACACGATCATCATCGGCGCACCCTCGACAATCCACGACCTTGGCGTCACGAAAGAGGGCACGCCGGGGTTCGTGCGCGCCTACGACGCGCGCACCGGGCGGCACAAGTGGGACTTCCACAACGTGCCGCAGAGCGCCGATGAGTTCGGGGCCGACACGTGGCAGAACGAGTCGTGGCGCTACTCGGGCCACACGAATACCTGGGGGAACATCACGGCGGACCCCGAGCTCGGCTACGTCTATCTGCCGACGAGCGCCCCGACCTCCGACAGTTGGGGCGGCGAGCGGCCTGGCGACAACCTCTTTGCGCAGAGTCTGGTTTGTGTGGATGTAGAGACGGGCGAGCGCGTCTGGCACTTCCAGATCGTGCACCACGGCCTGTGGAACTACGACATCCCGGCGGGGCCGAACCTGCTCGACATCACCGTTGACGGCCGCCGGGTGAAGGCGGCCGCCCAGGTGACCAAGCAGGGGTTCGTCTACACCTTCGACCGCGTGACGGGCGAACCGGTCTGGCCGATTGAAGAGCGGCCCGTGCCGACCGACACTGACCTGGAGGGAGAGGTCCTGTCACCGACCCAGCCGTTCCCGACCAAGCCGGCGCCCTTCGAGCATCAGGGCACTTCGATAGACGACCTGGTCGACTTCACCCCCGAGATCCGCCAGATGGCGGTCAAGGCGGTCGAGGGGTTCCGGCTCGGCCCGCTGTACACCCCGCACTCGTTGCGCGGCACGATCTACCGTCCAGGCGGCGCGGGCGGCGCCAGTTGGGGCGGCGCGGCGGTAGACCCGGAGACGGGCATTCTCTACGTGCCGTCAAAAGGTGTGCACTCCGTCGTGCGCTTTCGCGAGCCCGAGCCGGACGAGGGGTCGAACTTGCGATACGTCGTCGCGGGCGCCGGGCCGTTTCTGGACGGGGGGAACCCCCAACGCCAGCCGCCGATGCCACCGGGGCTGCCGCTCTGGAAGCCGCCCTATTCGCGGATGACGGCCATCGACATGAACACGGGCGAGCACCTCTGGATGACGCCGACCGGCAACGGCGACCCAATTCGTAGCCACCCCCTGCTGCGCCATCTCGATCTGCCGCCATTGGGAGGTGAGGTCAACAATTTCGGGCCACTCTTGACGAAGACGCTGCTCATCTACGCGTTGTCTTCCGGTGGCGCCGACGATGGTCCCCAACTGGTGGCCTACGACAAGGGGTCGGGAGAAGTCCTTGCCGCGGTCGACCTGCCTGGAGCCGCAATCGGGACGCCGAGGACCTACACGCTGAACGTTGGAGCGGCTCGTGACGAAGTTCGAGACGTGGGGGGCGCAGTCGGTACGCCGATGACCTACATGCTGGACGGCCGGCAATACTTAGCACTCACCGTCGGCGGAAAGACGCCGGCATTGATCGCGCTCAGGCTGCCCTAGAGTGGGGAGGGAACGATGCGTTTCGTGCTCGCCTACGGTCTCACCGCGTGCCTGGGTCTTCATGCGGCGTGGGCCCAGGCGTCAGGCTACGAAGGACCGCGCACGAGCGACGGCAGACCCGACCTGAGCGGGATCTGGCAGGTCCTCACGACGGCCGCGTGGGACCTTCAGCACCACAATGCGCAAGATGGCGTTCCCGCCGGTCTGAGCGTGGTGGAGGGCAACGACATCCCGTATCAGCCCTCGGCGGAGGCGCGAAGACAGGAAAACTACGAGAATCGGCTCACGGCCGACCCGGTTCGCAAGTGCTATCTGCCCGGTGTCCCGCGTATCACGTACATGCCGTTCCCTTTTCAGATCCTTCAGACGCCGGACCACGTGGTGATGACCTACGAGTTCGCGCACGCGGTTCGGATCATCTACACGGATGGCAGCCCGCATCCGCTGCCGAATGACTTCTGGATGGGCGACTCCCGCGGCCACTGGGAGGGAGACACCCTGGTCGTCGACACCACCCATTTCAACGACCGGACGTGGTTCGACGCGGCCGGGAATTTCCACAGCGATGCCTTGCATGTGGTTGAACGCTTCACGCCCACCAGCCCGTACCACATCGACTACGAGGTCACCATCGAGGATCCGAAAGTGTTCACGCGCCCCTGGAAGATGAGGATGCCGCTGTATCGGCGCGTGGAACAGGGACTCCAGCTCCTGGAATACGACTGCGTCGATTTCATCCTGCAATCGCTGGAGGGTCAGTAGGTGACGCGCCGAGGACACAACTCGCCGGCAAGGAGTTCGAGGTGAACCGTCGGTCCTTCGCTCCGCCCGGTCTCCTCACCGCCGCGGCGTTCGCGGCGCTGGTGCCGCTTGCCGCCGCTGAAGCCTCCGGCAAAGGTGTCCAACACGAGACGTATACGTCTCCACGCACACCGTGGGGCGACCCGGACCTGCGGGGTCACTGGCTTCCCGGCGAGCGCCGGCCCGTGGAAACGCCGGTGGACGAACTGTGGCGTCAGGAAGGCGCCAATATCGATTCGCAACCCCCTGCGAGTCTTCTCGAACCAGACCCAAACGCTCCACCGCGGGCCGCTCCCAATCAAACGCCGCTGGTCGTGGATCCCCCGGACGGGAAGATCCCGTTGCAACCGTGGGCGGCGGCGAAACGGGAAGAGATCATGGCCAACCAGGACAAGCTCGCGCAGCTCGATCCGCGAGTGAAGTGTCTGTCGGCCGGGCTACCGCGCGCGAACTTGCCGTATGGGTTCAACACGTATCAGATTCTGCAGGCGCCTGGGTACGTGGTGATCCTCTACGAGGCGAACCACGAGTACCGTTACATTCCCCTGGACGGGCGTCCGCATGTCAGCTCGGAGATACGCCTGGGGTTGGGTGATTCGCGTGGCCACTGGGAAGGCGATACGCTGGTCGTCGACGTCACGAACTTCACCGAGAAGACCTGGGTGGTTGCGCGTGGGGTAGCCTTGGAGGGCGCGCCCGCAAGCGCGCTCTCGACGGGTCACGGCGTCTTCCATAGCGACGCCTTGCACGTAGTGGAACGCTTCACGCTGACGGACGCCGATACGATCCACTACGAGGCCACAATCGAAGATCCGCAAGTGTTTACACGACCCTGGACGATCGCGCTCGACGCGTTCAAGCGGGCTCCCGAGGATCACATCCTGTACGAGTACGCGTGTCACGAGGGCAATGGTCGTAACCTCAAGCTCATGACCGGCGTTGACGTCGATGCCCCAGGATCAAGTCCTGTCGTGTCCAACCAACCATGAATCGAACAGAACGGTATCTGAGCCTCGCGATCGCACTAGCCGTTGTGGGAATGGGGGGCTGCGCTGCCGACGAGGAAGAAGCGTTAGCACCCCCCAACGTTGTCGTGATCGTGACGGATGACCTTGGTTTCGGGGACGTGGGTTACAACGGAAGCGAGATCCGAACGCCGCAGATTGACGCGCTCGCAAGGGAGGGAGTGACGTTCGATCGCTTCTACGTCCACCCGATCTGTTCTCCGACGCGCGCCGCGCTGATGACGGGTCGCTCGCCACTGAACACGGGAGTCCTGAGGGCGCTCGAGCCCTGGTTCGATACCGGACTGCCGCTCGACGAGAAGCTCCTGGCGGAGTACTTCCAGGACGCCGGCTACCAGACCTTCGCGGTCGGCAAGTGGCACCTCGGACCGAACAAGAAGCCGTACTACCCGCAGAACCGCGGCTTCGATCATTTCTACGGCGGATTGGCCGGCTTCATGAACTACTACCAGCACACGGTCTGGGGCGCGGTCGATTGGCAGCGCAACGGGTCGACCGTGATGGAAGAGGGCTACGCCACGCACCTACAGACCCGGGAGGCCGTCCGCCTGATCGGCGAGAGCGATCCAGAGAGACCGATGTTTCTCTACCTGTCTTACAACGCGCCTCATTCGCCTCTGCAGGCGCCGCAAGAAGCGGTCGATGCGTACTCCGCGATCGAGGATGAACATCGCAGGATCTTTGCGGCGATGGTGACGGAAGTGGACTCCGGGATCGGCGAGCTCCGGGCGGCACTCGACGAAGCCGGGCGTTCTGAGAACACACTCATCTTCTTCATGAGCGACAACGGAGGTTTGGAGAGTGTCGGGGCGGACAACGGCCCGCTGCGGGGTGGAAAATTCACCGGGTGGGAGGGAGGTATCCGCGTTCCGGCCCTCATACACTGGCCGGCCGAAGTGCCGGGCGGATCATCTATTGCCGGGGCCACGTCGGTGGAAGACGTGTTGCCGACGCTGCTGGCCGCCACAGGAACTACGGCGGAGTCGCCAAAGCCGCTGGATGGTCGAAGTCTCTGGCCCGCGCTCCGCGGCGAAGCCGAGTTTAGCGATAAGCCGTTCATCCAGATCTGGAGCGGGCCCCCGCAACAGGACTACTACTTCGGCTACCTGGATGGCGAGTGGAAACTGGTCCAAATGCCGAACCCGGAAACTCAGGAATTCGAGCGGCAGCTCTTCAACATCGTCCGGGACCCGACCGAGTCGACCGATCTGGCGGCGGAACACCCGGAGATCCTGGAACGGCTCGCCAGTGCATTCGAGGCGGTTCCGAAAGCGGAAACGCACGGCAGACACGCAGCCCCTGGGCCGGTGAGAGGCGCTCCGGGCAGCCCCACGCATCCTCTGCCTGACGAGACACCGCCAACCAAGACGCCGTACGCCGAAGCAGAGTGGACCAGCACTCCCTAGGCCGACTGGAGTCTGGGGCAGCGATGTGGCAAACTAGAAAATGATTTCGTGAAAACTCGGCAGGAGGTGCCCACAATGCGAGCCACCCAAACGGATCACTCCGGTCCCTCGATGGATCGGCGCCGCTTCCTGGAGGGAGCCATGGTGGCGGCCGGGGCTTGCCTGGGAGTGGGCTCGGCGCGGGGGGCGAGAAGCGCTGACATCGTGTCGCCCTCCGCCTTCGCCCACATGGCGGTGAATACCACCGACCTGAACGAGGCACTGACCTTCTACGAGACCCTCCTTCGTTGCCGTCCCCACCACGTCGCTCGTCAAGGCGCTCGTGGAGGCGCCTGGTGCTCCTACGACACCGAGCATCACCGCATCTCGATCTTCGCGCGAGGCGGTCGACCTGTGCCTGAAGCCGGCCTTCTCGGTTGGGATCGCTTCACCTTCAGCTACGACTCGCTCACCGAGCTCGGCGCCAACTATCACGCTCTGAAACTCGGGGGAATCGAGCCGCGCGCAGCCAGACGCTACGGCGACAGCGTTTCACTCCTCTATGCCGACCCCAGCGGCAATCGGATCGAGATGCTCCTCGACCGCTTCGATCGAATCGAAGATCTCGAGCCCTATCTGGGGGAGGCGGCAGGCTCGGAGGAATCCGCCGGCGGAGTCGACTTCGATCTGCACAGTCTGCCTGCCCCAGGCGATGCGGCGTCCGCGGAGAAGGAAACCGTCGCGCCCTCCGAACTCGTCCACACCGTCATCCGCACCAGGCAGTTGGAGCCGATGGTCGACTGGTACGTGCAGGTGCTGGGCTGTGACGCTGCCGAGCGCAGTGAAAGTCTGGCCCTGCTGCGCTTCGACCACCGACTTCTGCGCATCCTGCTCGTCGAGGACAGGAAGCTGGAGCGCGGCGCCGGAGACCAGGGCTACGACCACTTCGCCTTCGAGTACAAGACCATGGACGAACTCGCCGTCGATACCTATGCCAGACTGAAAGAGAGCGGCGTCAAACCACCTTACTGGTGCACCAACCACGGCATGACCACGTCGCTCTACTACGCCGATCCCGACGGCAACAGGCTCGAGACACAGGTCGACAACTACCCCACCAAGGCAGAGGGGCTGGCCTACATCCGGGGCCCCGACTTCGCCCGCAACCCCACCGGCATCGACTTCGACCCTGACGAGATGGCCGCCAAGGTAGAGGGCGGCGCGTCCTACGAAGAGATGCACCGTCGTATCGAGGCCCCACGCACGACCCCCGTGCCGCGGCCCGTCAAGGGCGTGCACTACTAGTTTCTACGCGAAGCCCACTCGTCCCACAAAGGGCGCGACAGCCCCAGGCTCCACTATCGAGTCAACGCCGCCAACTCCTGCTGGTAGTTGGCGTACGAGTCCTTGAGAGTGGCTCCGCCGACGATCATCTCGGCCACCAGATCCTTCGACCCCGGCTCACGGACAGACACCCGGGTCCAGGTCGACTCGGTTCGCCGACTCTCGCTCAGCGCGATGATCTCGCGATCGACGAAGTAGTCCTCGCTGACGAAGAGCGGACCTTTGATCATCCGGATCTGCTGGCCTGCAATGAGACCGACGGCCGGACCGCGCCTGGGGAAGCAGGCAAGATCGCCGCTATAGCAGAGCAGCACACTGACCATCTCGAGCGGAATGATCGCTCGACCCCAGGGCGAGCCGCCGCCACCCTCCTCGGTGAACCAGGGCGATCGCTCGGTCATCTTCTCCAGCTTCTGGTTGAGCGAGAAGGGGTACAACTTACCCATATTTTGGTCGAAGTCCATCCGCACCTCTTCGACCACGGCCCCCCGCATGCCGACCTCGAGATCACGCAGGATCACCAGCTGCCCAGGTGGGCGAAGATTGGCGAGGCGGGTCTCCAGCTCGGACTGTGGCGGATCGCTGCCGATCGAGGCGGTACCGACCAGAACCTCCGTGCCATCGGCCTTCTCCGCTCGGATCCGGACCTGGATCTCACCTTCGGTCGGCCGCTCCACGAATGCCCGCACCTCCTCCCCTTCAATCACCATATTGCGGTAGTGGGCGCTCAGGCAGCCGCTCTCGAACCACTCTTTGCCCCAGATCTCGGCAAGCAACGGCTCGAACTGGCTGAAGTGGGTCGGCCCTTCGATCGGGCCGGCACGAAAGCCTAGTTGCTTCGCCGTTTGGTCGTCGTGCACCGAGGCATGGCCGTTCTCCTCCTGGTCGGCGAGCATCTGCTTCGGTGATCGCAGAGCCCCGCAGAGATGGATCGGTACGTCGAAGGGGTGGGGGGCGATCATCTACGCGAAGCCCACTCGTCCCACAGGGCTGCCAGTTCCGCGGCTTTTCCGCTCATCTTGGGCGCGAGGTCGCTCAGCTCCGTCCCATCGGCCTCGACATCGTAGAGTTCCCACGGCTGATCACCGGCCGCCACGAGCTTCCACTTGCCCTGGCGCACGGCGCGGCTGCCGCTCGCGAGCCCTTGCCAGAAAAGTGCCGCGGGCGGCTCCCGTCTGTGCCCCCGCAACACAGAGGCCAGGGTACGGCCATCCATGGGCATGGGCGGCTCGTCCCCTGGAGCAGGCGGACGCTCAGCGCGGGCAACTTCAAGAAACGTCGGCATCAGGTCCGTGACGTGGGCTGTTTGCTCGTTGATCGCGCCGGGCTTGATGACCCCTGGCCAGTGAGCAATCAACGGAACACAGATCCCGCCCTCGTGGTCGTGCGATTTGTAGAGTCGAAACGGCGTGTTGGACGCGTTCGCCCAGCCGTAGCCGTAGCTCTGAAACGTGTCTTCGGGCCCGGGCAGAATCCCCGGATCATTTCCGGCGCGGAGCGGACGGCCGTCACGTGTCCCCTCGAACTGGAATTTCTCATGTGGGTGATCGGTCGTGTATTCGACGCGGCAGCCGCCATTGTCGTGCTGGAAGCAGACGAGGGTATTGTCGAGCTTGCCCTGACGCTCGAGCTCCGCGAGGATGCGTCCGATCCCTTCGTCCATGACCTCGACTTGGGCGGCATAGACTTCCATGCGCCGTTGCTGCCAATCTTTGTGCGGCTCGTCTTCCCACGCCGGCACGTCAGGGTTCCTTGGGGAGAGCTGCCAATCCGGATCGATGACTCCCAACTTCTTCATTCGGGCGTGTCGCTGATCGCGAAGCTCGTCCCAGCCGAGCGCGTAGTTCCCCCTGTATTTCGCGACGTCGCTCTCGCGGGCATGAAGCGGCCAGTGGGGGGCGTTATAAGCCACGTAGAGAAAGAAGGGTTCGTCCTTGTCATCCGCCTCTTCCAGGAAATCGACGGCATTGTCGGATATCGCGTCAGTGAAATAGTAGGCGGGGTCTTCGTACTCCTCGGGACAAGTTTGGTTGTCTCGCATCAACGAGTACGGCGCAAAGTAGCTGTAGGCCCCGATAATGCCACCATAGAATCGATCGAAGCCTCGTTGACAAGGAAGGTTCGCGAAATCGTCCGTGGCCGAGGCCAAATGCCATTTGCCGCTCATGTACGTTCCGTAACCGGCGCCTCGGAGCGCCTCGGCAAGGGTCGGTGCACGGTGGGTGATGTGCGCCTGTTGCAGCCCCGGCCCTTCTCCCAGTTCGAGCGAGAGGTCGCTTTGAATCCCCGTCATCAGGGACGCTCGCGACGGCGAGCACACGTTGTTTGTGTAGAAGCGTGTGAAGCGCATCCCACCGAAACCCAACCGGTCCAGGTGCGGGGTGCGGATTTCGCCTCCGTAACAGCCCAGGTCGGAGTAACCCATGTCGTCGGACATGATCATGACGATGTTGGGCCGCTCGCCGGGCGAACCGGCATCACGACGGCCACAACGAGCGGTCAACAAGCCGGTCCCGGCTGCCAGGCCGAGATTACGGAGCAGATCGCGTCGAGTTACGACGCCGGACATTTGCTTCATCGAGTGGAGTTTACGGGGCGCTGTAAGCAGAGCCCTTCTAGAACTGGATGCCGATCTGCCCCCTGATCTCCCTCGGCATCTGGTAGGCCGTGACGCCCGGTATCGGCATGCCGTTCGCCCGGTTGATGCCGACCAGCTCCTGATCGTTGTTGAGGTTCACAGCCTCGATCGCCACGCGGCCCTGGACGCGCCCTGTGATCGGGAAGTTCCAGGAGCCGGTCAAGCTCAGCTCGATGGTGTCCTCCAGCTTGTTGGCGTCGCGTGGCTCACGGTAGGAGGTGGTGCGGATCCTCTGTCCCGACTGCGGGTGCGCAACGAAGGTCGATTGACGCAGGCCCCAAGGCTCGCCGCTGCGGAAGGCCAGGTACCCCCCGATTGAGAAGGTCTGCTCCCCAACTGTGAACTGCTTGAGCGCGACGACGTTCAGGTTGTGGGTGCGATCGAGAAAGCCGCGCCCATCGCGGTTGACCGAGGTGGCGTTGCTAGCGCCGGTGCCGACCTCGATCCCCCCCAGACCCTCGAAGAGGTCGTCGTCGAAGTGGAAGCTGTTGTCATTGCGGCCGAAGTTGTTGCCCTCGTTCTTGCTCAGGGTGTAGTTGGTGCGCAGGGTCCAGCCGTCGCGAAAGGCGCGGTTGATCTCGAGACGCAGCCCGACGTAGTCACGGAAGCCCCCGTCCCAGTTGCGCACGTCGCGATAGATCGCGCCGGCCGCGTCGAACTGGTCGGAGGCCCAGAGGAGATCGGAGATCTCCCACCAGATCGCCTGCGCCTCGAACACCCAGGCGTCCGAGAACTGCCACTGCGTACCGAACGTGACCTCGTCCTTGAAGTAGGGATCGAGCTCCTGGATCGCATTGTCCCCAACGGTATTCGAACGACGCTGGAAGATGTTGTAGCGCTGGGTCGCGGGATTCCACCCGAATCGGTCGAAGATATTGGTGCCGGTGGGCGCGCGGGCGAACTCAACCTCGACCAGGACCTGGGGGAAGATCTGGTAGTAGCGCCCAGCAGAGGCCTTGAGCAGCAGCTGGCCGTCGCCCTTGACGTCGTAGACCGCACCGAAGCGGGGCGCGACTTTGGTCCAAGAGACGGCTTCCTCACCGCCGTCGTTGTCGGCCGTCTGGCTGTCGAGACGCAGGCCGAGATGTACGGTCCAACGGTCGCCGACATCGAGGCGGTCCTGGGCGTAAGCGGAGACTACCTGTGTGGTGGTCGTGCGCGGCTCCGCCGGGACGAAGATGTCCTTGAAGAGCGGCGTCGCGAAGCCGCCGGGTAGAGCGTTGTTGAAGCCTCTTCCAGTGAATTTCTCGCCGATGCTATTGAAGCTCGTCAACTCGATGTCCTGGTAGTCGATGCCGAACTTGATCTCGTTACTGCCACGGAACAGGCTCATCGAGGCGTTACCTTGTTTCCGCGGAAGCTCCAGGAATCCCGATCCTCCAAACGATGAGAAGGAGTTGTAGAATTTGCGCGCGCCAAGGTCAAAATATTGGAAGTTGTTTCCGAGGGGATCGTCCGGGCTGGCGTTGGGGTCGATCGGGTGGCTCGTGCCCGGCTGTGTGTACGAATTGTTATTCTGGTCGGCGACGCGCAGCTCGAAGTACGCCGACGGGCTGACGACATAGCCCCAGCTCGCCGTCACCATGTCGGCGGGGAGCTGGATGGGGAAGGGGCCAAAGTTGTCGCCGGAGGTGGGGGGGATCGCGAGTACCCTGGTCGGGCTATCGATTCCCAGCAGCCTCAGGTGGTTGCGGTCGTTGGGCTGGAAGTTGAGCTTGACGAGCGCCGGCTCGTTGGTGCGGCCGGCGGCCAAGGGGGTGCCGGTCGCGGTGATCTTGTCGACGCGATTCTGGTCCAGCTCGGCGTAAGCGGCGAAGAACCATGCCTTGTCGCTGACGATGGGTCCGCCGACGTTGGCCTCGAAGCTCGAGATGATCGAGTCCGAGCGGGGGATGTCGATATTCTTGTCGGCGGCCCGCCACTTCTGGCTCTGGGGGATGTAGAGAAACTGGCCGTGGAAAGTGTTGGTGCCGCTCTTGACCACCGCGTTGGTGACCCCACCGACCACCCGCCCGTACTCGGTCGAGAAACCGGCGCTTTCCAACTGCACCTCCTGAAGGGCGCTGGTGGGCAGGAACGTGCGCGCGCTGCCGTTCATGCGGGAGAAGCTCGAGTCGACGCCGTCGATCATGCCTGCCACTTCGGTGTCCTGGCCGCCGTTGACCGCCATCTTCTGGTCGCTCTGCCTCCGCGACCTGGCGGAGTGCGTGACGCCAGGCAGTGCGTTGAAGGAAGATTGATATTGGCGCCCACTGAAGCTCAAGTTCTCCGCCACTTCCGTCTCGAGGCTGATGGAGCTGCCGACGACGTAGCGGTCGACGAGACTCCCCTCGGCGGTGACGGTGATCGTCTCCTCGGTGGAGGCGCCCAGAGTCAGCTCCAGGGTGCGACGGGCGCCGGTCTCGAGACGGGCAGGTGTTGCCTCGCTCTCCCCGAGCCCCTCGAGGGCGGCCTTCACCGTGTACTCTCCCGCCTCGAGCAGGGCGAACCGGAAGACGCCATCGTCGCCGGTGATCACGGTCTTCTCGCCGCGGGAACCGGAGAGGGTGACAGTCACCCCCGGCAACGGTTGGCTCTGAGCGTCGAGCACCGTACCGTCGATGGTTCCTGTCTGCGGGCCGTCGGCCAGAAGTGGCAAGGCGCAGAGGGCGATGACGATGCTCCAGATAGAAGACCTAAGGGCGGTGGCGTCCATGATCTCTCCTTCCAGAGTCTTGCGACTCGGTTGAATCGGGATCTCGGGCTCTCTCGAAATTCTCTACGTCTACATCTTCAGCACGCACTCCCCTCTTGTCCAGGAGACGGGGCAGATTTCTTCGGAGAACCTGTAAAATCTCGCTCGATATACTCGCGGAGGATCGGCGCTGCGCCCGAACAGTCCAGTGAGAGTCTCTGAGCCAGATCGCAGATCGTACTCGTTCGGCGCCTTCCGTCTCGAAGTCGGCGAGAGGCGACTCCTGCGCGGCGGTCACACCGTTCCACTTCGATCGAGGAGCTTCGACACTCTGCTGGCCCTCGTCGAGAACAGCGGGCGTCTATTGGAGAGAGACGAGCTCATGAGGCTCATCTGGCCGGACTCGACGGTCGACGACAGCAACCTCACCCAGAACATGTCGGTTCTGCGCAAGATCCTGGGGACGGAGACCGAGGGCACGCCCTACATCGTGACGGTTCCCGGCAAGGGATATCGATTCGTAGCGCGGGTCGAGGCAGCGCTGGAGGGCTCGATCGCCGTGCTTCCCATCGCCAATCTGAGCTCCGACCCGGAGCTCGACTTCTTCTGTGACGGGCTGGCTGAAGAGATCATCGACGCCCTGGCGCAGGTGAAGGGGCTGCGGGTCATCGGCCGAGCCTCGTCCGCCAACGTCGGGCTCAAGGGGCTGGACGACTCGGAGATCGGGAACAAGCTCGGAGTAGCGACGCTCGTCGAGGGCAGCGTGCGCAAGTCCGAGGGCCGTTTACGAATCGCCGTCCGGTTGATACGGGCGTCGACCGGCTTCCAGCTTTGGTCGGAGCACTACGATCGAGAGCTGGGCGACGCCTTCGCCATCCATGACGACATTGTCACAGCGATCGTCGCGCACGTTAGGAAGACGATTCTGGGTCCCCGAACTCCTTCCCGGTTGAAGAGGCCGACCGAGAATCGGGAGGTCTACCAGCTCTACCTGGAAGCTCGGTACCAGTTCGCACGTGAGTTCCGCCACCTGGAACGAGCGGTCGAGCTGCTGGAGAGAGCGCTCGAGCTGGAACCGGACTTTGCCCACGGTCTTGCCTTGCTCGGCCTCGCCCTCACCGATCTGTGTCATTACGGGCTGGCGCCGTTCGAGGACACCCTCCCCAGGGCGGAGGATGCGGTGAGCCGGGCACTCGAGCTCGACGACTCCCTCCCCGGGGCTCATCGAGCCCTCGGGATCATCCGTTCCACCTTCTACTGGGATTGGCCGGGTGCGCACCTAGCGATCGAACGCGCGCGGCAGCTCGACCCAGGAGCAGCCAGAGTGCATCTCGCCTACGCCATTTTCTGTCTGGCCCCGGTCGGCCGTCTCGAGGAAGCCCAGCGAGAGATGAGGATAGCTGTCGATCTCGACCCCCTGGCCCCGCGGTGCAGTCGGGCTTTCGCTCAGGTTCTCTTTTTCTCGCGGCAGTACGATGCGGCCATCGGGCAACTCCGCCACACCCTCGAGTTCGAGACCGACTTCCCCGCGACCCGCAACCTGCTCGCCACCGTCTACACCGCCATGGGGCGACCCGATGACGCGATCCACGAGCGGCAGATCCACCTGCAGAGGCGGGGGCAACCAGAGCAGGCGGAAGAAATGGGTCGGATCTACACCTCGGAAGGAGAGGAAGGCGTCTTCCGCTGGCTGGCTAAGAAGCAGTTGCTGCGGTTGAAGGCCGGCAAAGCCCATCCCTACGGCCTGGCACTACTCTATGCTTGGCTCGACGAGCGGGAGCCAGCCCTTGAATGGCTGGAGGAGGCCTTCGCCCGAAAGGGCAGCCTCACTTTGTGGACGAAGGTCCATCCCTGGCTAGACAACCTGCACGGCGAGCACCGCTTCGAGGCCCTTCTCGACCGCCTGGGGGTCAACCCATCGCAGAATCCCAACCAATGAATGCCGGATTACGCGCGATCAGAGTGCTCGGAATCGTTCTCGCGACGGTCCTGACCGCGCTGCCGGGATCCGTTCTCGCACAAACAGACGCAGGCGAGCGCCCCCACGTCCTGTTTGTTTCGATCGACGACCTGAACGACTGGGTCGGCCCCCTGGGCGGCAATACCCAGGTCAAGACGCCGAACATGGATCGGCTCGCGGAACGGGGGATGGTATTCACGAACGCCCGCTCGCCCAGCGTCCTCTGCAACCCATCGCGAACGGCCATGATGACCGGCCTGCTGCCCTCGACCTCGGGCATCTATCAGAACCTGCCCGACTGGCGGATTCAGGAGACGTTTCAGGACATTCGGACCATCCCGGGACACTTCCAGGATGCCGGTTACACGACCGTCGGCGCGGGCAAGCTCTTTCACGGCTCGACCTTTAGCGCCTGGGCCTATTCCGGCTACAACGACACCACGGCGTGGGACGCCTACTACCCTTCACCTGAACGGCAGATTCCCGACGAGATCAGGCCCCACGACCGACCGGCCAACGGTAACCCCCTCAACCGGAACTTCGACTGGTCCACTGTCGTCGCCGATGACCGGGCCATGGGCGACGGCCAGGTAACCGCCTGGTCCGTTGAACAGATCCTCGCTCCCGGCGCGGGCCCGCGCTTTCATGCCGTGGGCATCTACCGTCCCCATCTTCCCTGGTATCTGCCCCAGAAGTACTTCGACATGTACCCGCTGGAGGACATCGAGCTGCCGAGCGTCCCGGAGAGCGATCTGGACGACATCCCGGACTACATGAAACAGGATTCCGGTGGTGAGTTGGCGTCCATGCAGCTCCATCGGTGGGTACTCGAGGCCGGTGTCTGGCGGGAAGGCGTGCGCGCGTACCTGGCCAGCGTCAGCTTCGCCGATGCCATGCTGGGACAGGTGCTCGACGCACTCGAGGAAAGTGGTCGCGCGGAAAACACCATCATCGTCTTGTGGTCCGACCACGGATTTCATCTCGGCGAGAAGTCGCGCTGGCGAAAACAGACCCTCTGGAACGAGTCGACCCGTGTGCCGATCATCGTCGTCGCGCCTGGCGTGACCGAGGCGGGGACGCGTTCCGCGGCCACCGTTTCACTGATGGACATCTACCCGACCCTGACCGAGCTGGCCGGGCTCGAGACGCCGGATCACATCGAGGGCGTGAGTCTCGTGCCGTTATTGAAGGACCCGGACGCCGAGTGGGATCGATCCGTCCTGACGACCAACGGCTATCGCAATCACGCGGTGACGTACGATCACTACCGCTACATCCGCTATGCCGATGGCGCCGAAGAACTCTACGATCTCGAGTCCGATCCCAACGAGTGGATGAATCGGGCTGACGACCCCGAGATGGCGGACATCAAGGCCGAGCTCATCGCCCGGTTGCCGCGGTACGACGCGCCGGATGCGCGCGGCGGCGAGACGCCCGGTAACTAGACCAGCGAATGCACGTCCGTCCCGTCAGCGTGGCGGGCGATAGGTCTCGACCGGCGGGAGCTGCGCGCCGGACAGGTCGGCCGGAACGCTCTCCTCGGCTATGACGGTGTGGGTCAGCGTGCCGATCCCCTCAATGCTGGCGCTGATCGTCTCGCCCGCCTGCAGGTACCCGGAGCCTGTCGCGCGCTCGACGCGACCGGCGCCGGTTCCGCCGGACGTCCCGCTTTGCAGAACGTCACCAGGGAATACGGTAATGAGCGACGACGCGTACTCGATCAGCTCCGGGATGTTGTGGATCATGTCTCCCGCCCTGGCCTCCTGGACGGTCACGCCGTCGATGACCAGGCTCTGGTGCAAGCGCTCCATCGGGTCGCCGTAGAACTCCTTCGGAACGATCCAGGGCCCATGGGGCGCGAACGTGTCATGGCCCTTACCGACGAACCAGTCCAGGCGGCCGGAGCCGAAGCCACCCGGAGGACGCCCGCCACGATCGGATACGTCCATGGCGACCATGTAGCCGAACACGTGGTCGTATGCACGGCTCGCGGAGATGTACTTGCCCGTGCGGCCGAAGACGATGGCCATTTCGACTTCCCATTCGATCCGGTCACGGCCGTAGGGCATCACGATGTCCTCGCCGCTGCCGATGATCGCGCCGCGGGTGGGCTTCAAGAAGAGGTAGGGCACGCCCCGGTTCTCCTGCCGCTCCCTGGTCCGCGCCTTCAGCTCCTCCTCGGTGCAGCCCTCGCACGCGTGTGTGTAGAAGTTGACCGCCGCGTTCATCAGCTTGCTCGGATACAGGATCGGCGCAAGGATCCTGACGTCGTCGACGTTGTGGACGTAGGCGGCGCGCGTGCCCTCCGACAGCCGGTTCCCGGCGACGAGGTCGTTGACGATCTCGTAGAGCCGGTACTTGAGACCGTACTCGTACCGGCCGATCAGCTCGAGCATGTCGGCCGGCATGGCGAGGCGGGGGTAGATTGAATCCAGCTCCAGCTCGGTGTTCGCCGCGCCGATGTCGACGATCAGCGAATCCCGCAGCACGAGCCCCACGACGGCCTCCCCGTCGATCTGGAAGGTGCCGACTTTGAAGGGTTCGGCCGATTCCATGGCCTGGGCCTGGAGCCCGGCCGGAGCCCCGAGCACCACGAGCAGGGCAGCGAGAACGAGAATAGTTGAGCGCATTCAGTCCTCCGTGTGAATCGAGTTCAGCGTTCCGAGAATGACCGCTCGGAGGGCTGTCGTCAAGACCAATTGTCCTTGCGTCGCACTCTTCGGTTTCACCCCACAACAACGGCGGAAGTGACCGGCGTACACCGATCGGCTACATTCCGACCGGCCCCACCATGAACCACAGCCAGATCGTCAGCTTCCTCTGGGGCGTCGCGGACCTGATCCGCGACACCTTCAAGCGCGGCAAGTACCAGGACGTGATCCTGCCGCTCACCGTGCTGCGGCGGCTCGACTGCGTGCTGGCGCCCACGAAGGCGAAGGTGCTGGCGACACAGGCCAGGTACAAGGGCGAACTCGGGAATCTGGACGGGCTGCTACGCCGCGCCTCCGGTTTCGCGTTCTACAACACGTCGCCGTACGACTTCGGGAAGCTCCTCGCCGATGCGCCCGATCTCGCGAAGAACCTGCGCGCCTACATCGCCGGGTTCAGCCCCAACATGCGCGAGGTGCTGGAGAAGTTCGACTTCGACAACACGATCTCCAAGCTCGACGAGTCGGGCCTGCTGTTCCAGGTCATGCAGCGGTTCGGCGACCCCAGGGTCAATCTCCACCCGGACGAGATCGACAACTTCACGATGGGCACGATCTTCGAGGAGCTCATCCGCAAGTTCAACGAAGCGCTGAACGAGAACCCCGGCGAACACTTCACACCCCGCGACGTGGTCCATCTCATGGTGGACCTGATGCTCGCCGGCGACGAAGAGGGGCTGCGGACGAAGGGCGCTGCGCGAAGCGTCTACGACCCTTGCTGCGGCTCGGGCGGCATGCTCACCATCGCCAAGGAGCACACGACCCTGGGCGAACTACGAGACGGCAAGCGCCTGAGCGACCCGGTCAACCCGGACGCTCACACCCACCTGTTCGGCCAGGAAGTGAACCCCGAGACCTTCGCCCTCTGCAAGTCGGACCTCTTCATGAAGTCGGAGGACGGCGGCGACGCGAACAACATCCTGTTCGGGAGCACGCTCTCGAACGACCGGCACGACGGCACCGGCTTCGACTACATGATCGCCAATCCGCCCTACGGCAAGGACTGGAAGCGCGATCAGGACGCGGTGCGGACCGAGCACGACCGGGGCGCCGCAGGCCGCTTTGCTCCAGGCCTGCCACGGATCAGTGACGGGCAACTCCTGTTCCTGCTCCACATGCTGGCGCACGCGAAGGAACCCGACCAGGGCGGATCGCGGATCGCGATCATCATGAACGGCTCGCCCCTCTTCACCGGGGACGCCGGCAGCGGCGAGAGCGAGATCCGCCGTTTCATCCTGGAGAACGACCTGCTCGAGGCGCTCATCGCGCTCCCCGAACAGCTCTTCTACAACACGGGCATCGCCACCTACATCTGGGTGCTTACGAACCGGAAACGGCCCGAACGGCGCGGCAAGGTCCAACTCATCGACGCCACCTCGTTCTGGGTGCTGCTGCGCAAGAGCCTCGGCGCCAAGCGCCGCGAGATCCCGTTCGAGCGGAAGGCAGACATCCTGCGGCTACTCCGGGAGTACGAGGACGGCGCCACCCGAACGGTCGTCGAGGACGGCGAAGAGCGCGAAGTCGTCGTCAGCCGCATCTACCCGACCACGCACTTCGGCTTCCGCAAGATCACCGTCGAACGGCCGCTTCGGCTCGACTTCCAGGCCAGCCCCGAACGCATCGCGCGGCTGGACGACCAGCGTGCCTTCGCCAACCTTGCGGTTTCCCGCAAGAGGGACCCCGAAGCCAAGGCCAAGGACGAGCAAGCCGGTAGAGAGAAGCAGGCAGCGATTCGCGCTCTGCTGCAGACGCTGCCTGAACGGCTGTTCCTGGATCGGGCGGTCTTCGAGGCCGAATTCGACCGGACAGTCAAAGAGGCCGATCTGAAACTCACTGCACCCATCAAGAAAGCCGTGCTCTCCGCCCTGTCCGAGCGCAACCAAGAGGCGGAGATCTGCCGAGACCGGAAAGGCCGCCCCGAGCCCGACCCGGAACTCCGAGACACGGAGAACGTGCCCCTTTCGGAAAGCGTCGAGTCGTTCTTCGAGCGCGAGGTCAAGCCCCACGTTCCCGACGCCTGGGTCGACACGAACCGCACGGATCTCCAGGACGGCGAGGTCGGGCTCGTGGGCTATGAGATCAACTTCAACCGCTACTTCTACGTGTATCGCCCGCCCCGTCCGTTGGAGGAGATCGAGGCCGACATCCAGCGAGTGGAGAAGGAGATCGTGGCGATGTTGGGGGAGGTCACGGGGTAGGGCTGGTCACGCTTCGTTCTGGCTGAATCGCCCTTTCTCGGCGGTTCGCGCGGGCGAAGGGAATCGCACTTCCTGGTTCTGCGCCTGCGGGTAGACCGTCCGTGAGCTGCTCAAGTCGAACCAGCCCCGGGAGTTCGCTTGCACTGAACGCGACCAAACGATGCGCCCTCGGCGGAGGAAGAAGTGGCTTCGACAGCCCCGCGTGCGCCAGATGGACGGCCGCAGCGTCACCGAGCCGTTGAAGTGACGTCTGACCCGCCAACTGGGCCTGTCCGCCTTGAGGAGGCTGAGTTGGATGGTGGTGCCACAGCCGCAGGGGCACAGCAGAGCGGCGGACCATGGCTGCGGCTGCTCGCCGATCAGGTATAGCCGTTGGGGAGCAAGCATATCGGGCAACTCGTCGACGAGATCCGTTTCGAAGCCGGGGCAGAGCCCGGCACGCTTCAGGAAGCGCCACCAGACGTGCATCAGCCTCGTCAAGCGGCCTCCGTGGTCAGGCTGAGTTCGGCCCAGTCCAGGAGGGGTGAAACGTCGCCCCGCCCGACTTGGCCAGCAAGTACGGAACAGGGTTCGCCGTCCCCATGGTGTTCGTAGATGCCGTGGCTGACGCTGAGCCGATGCACCGCGTAGTCGGCGTTGGGATCCAGGCGGTAAGGGTGAAGGCGAGCCAGGAACTCGTTGACCGCGAGACTGGCGACGAGGGAGTTCAGTTGGACGACGGCCGGCCGGTCCTCCTGAACGCCCCGGATATATCCATCGTCGAGCTGAGCCTGATAGGCAGCCGGGTCGGTGCGGTACAGGCCCGCTGCTCTCACTTCTGCCATCGTGTAGACGTGTCGGCTGAGGAGGCTGGAACCCCCGGGTTGGAGATAGTGCACGGTGCCGCACACCTGGTTGACGCTGCCTCTGCCGTCAGCGTCGAGTCTGACGCCGAGGTCGAAGTACGGAAGCAGGTAGAACGTTGACAGCTTGTTGAGCAAGTGACGCCCGTCGATGGAGTCCATGCACCCGAAGACCACGTCGCAGCCAGCGACCGCGTGCACCGTCTTGGGGTCGAACAGGCTGCGGGGGTGGGTCTCCACGGTGGCGCCGAGGCCCATCGATCGGATCGCGCGGGCCGCGACCTCGACCTTGAAGCGGGCTTGTCGCGCGTCCTCGATCGTCGCGTTGAGGATGCGGTTCAGGTTCTTCTCTTCCACCCGGTCGGGGTCGACGAGTACCAATGCGCCGACGCAGTTGCGGGCGAGCTGTTCGATCAAGGGGCTGCCCGTTCCTGAACAGCCGACGACCGCGATGCGGAGCCGCCGGAGGCGGTCGTACGTGCCGGTGCCGAAAGCCTGTGCGACGCGACGGCCGGATTCGGGAACGACTGAAGACTGGTTCGCAGACGGCCAGAACGATAGATCGTCACCAACGACGTTGACGAAGGCGAGCGGGTGGAACCGGCCGCGATCATCGACGAGCCTGCCGATCATGCGCCCGTCCTGGTACATGATGCCGCTGCCGTGCGGGCCGCCGTCAGCCCAGGCGTGGACCGACGGGAAGAGGTCCCGGTCGGCGCGGTCATCGACGGTCGAGAACGGTGAGGGAACGCCATGGCCATGGATCTTCACGACGGCGAGCCCGTACCGGTCGGCTTCCGCGAGCAGCGGTGGAAGCACGTCGGTAGACCAGGTGACACGCTTCGGCGTCCTGACGGAGCACACGTCGTAAGGAACCGGCGCGATCCGGCGGACCAACAGGCGATGCCGATCGGCACCCCGGCGGTGACCGCACAACGCGATCGCGACCGCCTCGCACCCGTCGCCCGGAAAGAGGTGGGCCTTGAGCTCGGCGTGCTGGCGCCCAGTCAGCGAAAGCGTGGCGGTGTTCACGATCTCAGCACTCGTCGAGTTCGCGGGCGAACCAATGCTCGACAAGACCGAAGTGCGTGGCGAGGTTGTCGATGCCGGGGCGCCAGGGGTTGATGGCGGTGCGGTGCCGACTCCAACGCTGCCATTGTTTGCCGTCGAAGTCGTCGGCGGAGACTGCGGCGATGGGCTTGCCGTCGGCGCGCCGCAAAGCGGGGTGGACGTAGACCATGTCGATCTCGCTGTCCGGGTAGCCGGCCTCAATGCGGACGTTGACGTCGGCACGGCGTCGCTCGTAGCCGGGCGGGATCGGGAAATCGTAGAGGACCACGCGAAGGACGCCGCCCTCCGCGACGAGTTCGAACCGGTGCGGCGTCCGATCGAGCCACTCGAGATCCTCCTGGGGCAGCGCGAACTCCCGGCGACCGCCGAAGCCCTCCGTCTGGTCAAGCGGCAGGGTGACGAATCGTTCCACGCCCGGCCGGCTCAGATCGATCTTCTCGTCGAGACCGAGGCGGACCGGCTGTCCGCCCTTGACCTTGAGGTAGATGGCGAAGCGGTCGGACGGTTCCTTCTTCGCCAGTTCCAGAAGTTCGCGTCCGCTCATTCGGGGAACGGGCGCCTCGAAGAAGTCCTTGTCGATCTGGACCTTGTAGTGCTGGTCGGGAACGGTGATGGCTTCGGGCTTCTCGTCGCGGTCCGTCGTCATAGTGTGAGCTCCGTCGGTTGTCGGCTACGGTTCTACTCCCTAATGCTGGCGGGGCCGGTGGTTTCGGACACGCACCGTTGGAATGTCGTTGCCGAGAGAATGTCCGCAAGCGGACAACTGACGAGCATTAGGGTAGTAGGAAGGCTTGCCCAGGTTACGGGATGACACTGGTTCAACGGGAAACGGCGACGCCCGAGGACTGCGCGCTTGCGTTGCGGCAACTCAGTGATGCCGATTTGCGGCGCCTGGATGAATCGGCCAGGTTGCGTGCGGCGGGCCTTGCCTCTGTGGATGGGCGAGACCTGCTAAACGAGGCGATCGTCCGCATGCTGACCGGGAAGCGTCGGTGGCCGGCGGAGGTGCCTCTGACGGTGTTTCTGCGGGAGACCATGCGCAGCATCGCGAGCGATCACTGGCGTCGCCGGGCGGCCGCCGTGGTCGTCGCCGAGTCGGACATGCGCGCGGACGTGGGGACCGGCGACGGGGTCGTGGCAACGGCGGCGGACGCGTCGATGGAGCCGGAAGCGCGAACGGCCGCGGCCGAGGCTCTGTCTCGGATTGCAGAGCAGTTCAAGAACGATGGCGACGCGCTCGCCGTGATTGCCGGCAAAGTACACGGGAAGTCACCTGCAGAGATCCAGGAGGAAAACGCCATGAGCAAGAGGAGGTACGCGACAACGCAGCGCCGGATCCGGCGTGGCCTGGTCCGATTGTTCGGCGAGGGGAGTCCCGTGGCATGAGCGACACGCGGAACCCGCGCGAGCGCCTTGACGCACTGCTGTGCGGACTGGAGGACGAAGTGATGCACGACGAAGGAGTCGTAGCAACCGACATTGGGTCCATGCGCTCGGAGATTGAGAGGCTCATCGATGAGCACCTAGAAACACCGAACGTTGCACAGCTAACGGATGGCGAGATGGGAAGCGTAGAGCAGCGGGCGCCGGGCGTGATGGCACTGCTGAGCCGCTGGGCCCGACTTGGTCGGTCCGGCCGACGCGGACGCGCTCCGCTGCGCGCAAGGATGGCGTTTTCAGCCGAAAGGGAAGGGTCGGGCGACAGCCGCGCCCGGGCGCCAGGGTCCACGCTCGACCGCGCCACGCGCGAGAACGACCGCAGGAATGAATAGCCCGCGAAGCTCAAATCCGCAAGCAAGGACCGCGACGGGCTCCATCAACCGTCGTTGAGCCCGTGGAAGGATAGGACGAAGGTATGACGACTGAGGTTGTGGTGATGAACCGTGGTGGGGTCGCCCTTGCGGCCGACAGCGCCGTGACCGTGCAGCTCGGCGACAGTTCGAAGATCCGAGACTCGGCCTTGAAGTTATTCATGCTCTCCGAGCGTCGGCCGGTCGGGGTGATGGTCTACGAGAATTCATCTCTGCTCGGCGTGCCATGGGAGACCATATTCAAGCTCTTCCGGCAGACGCTTGGGAGCCGTTCCTACGAGACGCTTCCAGAGTACGGAGAGGCCCTGATCGAATTTCTGGACGACAATGACTCGCTGTTCCCAGGGAACGTGCAGGACCGGTACTACCTGGGAGCCCTGCGGACGGAGTTTCGGAGAATCAAGCGCGAGGCAGAGCTCGAATTCCTGGACGCCTGGGCACACACGATCGGGGATCCGGAGGCTGCAGGAGGCGACGGCGCGGCTTGCTTCGAGCGGGCCATAAGGGCGGCGGAGCGCACGTGGGATAACGTGACCGACGCTAGTTACTTCGAGTCCGTGGAGGCGAGCCACATCGCGGGCCGGAACTCGGGGGGCGTGCATGAACTGACAAACGGTCTGTTCGGGAACTGGGTGCCTCAGGAGGAGGATCGACGAAGGCTGTACCGGATCGCGGAACATCTGGTCGCCAAGGATCGTTTCCCCGCGCAAGTGCTGTCCGGCGTTGTAGTCGCCGGTTTCGGTGAGAACGAACACTTCCCCTCGGTACAACACATCGAAATCGGCGGGGTCTACGATGGAAAGCTGAAGGTCCGGCCGTACACGCTGACAACGGTGTCTGAGGAGCGTCCTTCCCACGTGATGGCCTTCGCACAAACGGAGATGGTCGAGGGCTTTCTGGCCGGGATCTCCGATCTTGCAGGCACCCACTTGTACAACGCAGCCGTGTTCATCCGGGAGATGCCCGTGGTTGCCCTCGATGTCGTGCAGGAACTGGCTCCAGAGCAAAGGGCGACATTCGCGAAGAAGATGAAGCAAGTAAGCAAATCCAAAGCATCGGAATTCGTGCGGATGGTCGCGGACGCGTCGGACGTAAGACGCGAGGAGATAGAGGCTGCAGTGGAGGGTTTGACGATCAAGGAGTTGGCGCATGTCGCATCGACCCTTGTCAGCCTGAGTTCGTTCCAGCAGCAGATGTCGCTGGAGCGCCAGACGGTCGGGGGCCCGGTAGACGTGGCAGTTGTTTCGAAGGGGGACGGGTTCATCTGGATCGAGCGGAAGCACTACTTCAGGCCCGAGCTGAACCACCACTTCTTTCAGAACTACGGAACCTTGAACGACGACACTAGCGTTCGACAGGGTAAGGGGGAAGATCATGGCGGATAGAGGCAAGAGCGACAGGGAAGAGCCAGGAAAGCTCCGTGGCACCAGCAGTGCGACGGCGACGAGAATCCGCAAGCCGGTGGAACAAGGGCCGCGGCTCCGACGGCTGGCGAAGGCACTGCAAGACGGCCAGCTCGAGGTGTCGGCCGAGCAACGGAGTTTCCTGGACGACTTCCGCGAGAAGGCAGAGAGAAAAGTCAGGGGGAGCGAAGGTGCTTCGTGAGGTCCCAGTGCGCGCGGGCCTCGCCCTAGTCAACCTCTAGCAGCCTTCCGTCAGCGCTACCCACCTGGGAGCCAACCGCACCGGATGGCTCGTGCTGCTGAGGTCCAGGTCTTCGCCCCAACCCACAGCCACGAGTAGATCGACGCCGCAATCACCGCTCCCGGCGAAGAGTCCGAGAGATGGCGGTCTTGTTAGCAGGTCGACCGGCTGTTAGCCGACGCCAGCGTGTTCACTCTTCGGCGACGAAACCACGTTGACCGGCTAGTTCCACTGATTTGTCGGCACTTGCGGACAACCGCCGACAACTTGACGCGGTGGGCGCACCGATCTACGCTAACCAGCATGAGCAGCGCGAATGGCAGGCAACCGACCTCATCTGCCGACGTTTCCGATCAGCGCCCCGGGCTAGGCGGCGACGGCCGCCGGAGCCTCGGCGGAAGGGCGTTCTTCCGTCAGCGCGATGCAGCCCAACTCGGCGTCCAGTCCCGGCAACTAAGGCGACTCGTGGATGCCGGGTCGGTCGAGAAAGTCGCACGCGGGCTCTACCGGCTCACCAACATCGAACCCACTGAGCACTACACCCTCGCCGCCGTCTGCGCGCGGGTGCCGAGCGCGATTGTCTGCCTGCTGTCCGCGCTGAGTGTCCACGGCCTTGGGACCCAGCTCCCGTGGCAGGAGTGGATCGCCATTCCGCACAAGGCCAGAGCCCCTCGACTTGGCGAGCTACCGGTCAAGATCGTTCGCTTCTCCGGCGCCTCGCTCCACTACGGGGTCGTCAGGGCAACCTTCGAGGGGGTTCCGACGCGCATCACGAGCCCGTCCCGAACGGTCGTGGACTGCTTTCGCTTCCGCAGGCTGGTCGGGAAGGACGTGGCGCTGGAGGCACTTCGCGACGCCCTGCGCGACCGCAAGGCAACCGCCGACGAGATCTGGCGCGCGGCGGAGGTCTGCCGCGCGAAGTCACTGGTCGGTCCGGTGCTGGAAGTTCTGTCGGCATGACGCGCAAGAGGCCGATCCGCAACGTTCCGGCGTCCATTCACCAGCGCCTGCTGAACCTTGCCCACCGCCAGGGGATTCGCTTCAATCTCCTGCTCCAGCGCTACGCAATGGAGCGTTTCCTGTACCGTCTCGCCGCCTCCAGTGAAGTAGATCGATTCACCCTGAAGGGTGCCGCTCTCTTCCGGATATGGACCGGACAGGAACTGCGACCCACCCGGGACATCGACCTCCTCGCGTCTGCACCCGAAGACCATGCGGGCCTACGGACCTCGTTTGAAGCGATCTGCGCCGTACCGTGCCCCCAAGATGGCGTCATCTTCGACCCGGCGACGATGCAGATGCGCGACATCCGCGAAGAACAGCCCTACGGCGGTGTACGGGTGCGGATGGAGGGCCGTCTCGGCCAAGCGCGACTCCACCTCCAGGTGGACATCGGCTTCGGCGACGTCATCACGCCCGAGCGGGAGGAGCGCGACTACCCGACCCTTCTCGACCTTCCGGCCCCGCGTCTATGGACTTACCCGCGGGAGACTCTCGTGGCCGAGAAGTTCGATGCGATGGTGAGCCGGGGCATGACAAACACTCGCGTGAAAGACCTGTGGGACATCGCCTGCCTCGCAAGGCGTTTCGCGTTCGACGGTGAGACCTTGCGCACCGCGATCGAGGAGACTCTCCGGAGACGGCAAACCCCGCTCGGGGGCGAGAGGCCCGTGGCGCTCACGCCCGGCTACTACCTGGATGCCACGCGCGCGCAACGGTGGCAAGTGCTACAGGGGCAGGTTGGCGCGCCGGCCGGCGGACCTGCCCTGCTGGTGGCCGCGGGAGAAGAGCTGCTGCGCTTCTTGGGGCCGGTATGTGACAGCCTGATCGAAAGCGGCCCGTTCACGCAGGTTTGGTCCGCCGGTGGGCCTTGGCGGCCGGGAACTGGGGCGACAGGGGGAGGCGAAGGATCGTGACCGGCAAGACCGGTCGGCCCGGGCTGCACCCACTGCGGCGCTTTCCTCCCTACCCTGAGTACAAGGACTCCGGCGTCGAGTGGTTGGGCGACGTCCCTGCTCACTGGAAACGCAAACGGCTCAAGACCCTAGCCTCCGTCCGACTGAGCAATGTCGACAAGAAGTCCGAAGAAGGCCAAGTTCCGGTCAGGCTCTGTAACTACGTCGACGTCTACTACAACGACTTCATCACGGCCGAAATCGAGTTCATGAACGCGACCGCAACACCCGGCCAGGTGCGTCGATTCCGGCTTCGCACCGGCGATGTCCTGGTCACAAAAGACTCCGAGGCTTGGAACGACATCGCAGTTCCTGCCGTCGTCACGGAAGAGCTTACCAACGTAGTCTGTGGCTATCACCTAGCGCTGATCAAGCCACAGCCGGGCCTTGACGGGCGATTCCTTGCCCGCCAGTTCTCAGCAATCGGCGTGCGAGACCAGTACCATCTGGCCGCGAATGGCATAACAAGGTTCGGCCTGGGAGGGGACGCGATTCGAACGGGCCTCTTTCCCGTCGCGCCCATCGAAGAGCAGCAAGCCATCGCGGACTTCCTCGACCGCGAGTCCGCGAAGATCGACGCGCTGGTGGCGAAGAAGGAGCGGCTGATCGAGCTGCTTCAGGAGAAACGTACCGCCCTCATCACTCGCGCCGTCACGCGGGGCCTCGACCCCAAAGTCCCCATGAAGGACTCCGGCGTCGAGTGGCTGGGCGAGATTCCGGCGCATTGGGACGTGAAGAGACTCAAGCACCTAACGCCGGGAACAACCGTTGGCATCGTCGTTACGCCTTCAAAGTACTACGTCGATGACGGAGTTCCTTGTCTCCGCTCCCTCAACGTGTCTCGTGGTGCGATCGACACTGAGAACCTCGTGTTCATCAGTGAGAACGCTAACGAACTCCACCGAAAGTCGAAGATCTTCGCAGGCGACGTAGTCGTAGTGCGCACCGGGCAAGCCGGAACGGCGGCGGTCATTCCCCAGGAACTAGATGGGGCCAACTGCATCGACCTTCTCATCGTACGGCGTTCGAGGGAGGTTCTGTCGCAGTTCGTGTACTACTACCTGAACTCACGTCCCGCGATCTCGCAAGCCACAGGGCAGTCCGTCGGCGCGATCCAAGCCCACTACAACACGTCGACGTTGGCGCGACTTGTGGTTCCGAAGATTCCACCCAATGAGCAGGGTCATATCGTGGCATACCTCGACGACGCAACCTTGGAGATTGATCGCCTCATGGCCAAGATTCGCGATGCCATCGACCACCTCAAGGAACTCCGCACCGCCCTGATCTCCGCCGCGGTCACCGGCGAGATCGACGTGCGGGAGGCAACACCCTGATGACCTTCGAGCCCCACTTCACCGTCACCAACAAGATCACCGCCGACCTGACGCGCATCGAGCGGGCGCGCGGGTTCCTGGAGGCCGCGAGACTCTCCGAGGACTGGATCCGCCAGATGGGCGCTGGTGCACTCATTCTCGAAGCGCACCACACGACCCACATCGAAGGAACGAAGCTCTCGCTGGACGAGTCCGAGCGGCTTCTGGCTGGCGAGTCCGTACCTGGGGCGGACCCCGAGGACGTGCGCGAACTCCTGAACTACCGCGAGGCGTTCGAGTTCGTCTCCGCCTGGCTCGGCAGCGGTGGACCGATCACCGAGGGACTGGTCCGGGAGATCCACAAGCGTCTCGTCGACGGGGTCCGCGGCGGGTCCGCCGCGCCTGGAGAATACCGACGCCTTCAGAACTACGTGGTGAACTCGGCTACCGGAGCGGTGATCTACACGCCGCCACCGGCACACGACGTACCCATCCTGATGCGAGAACTGGTGGACTGGCTGAACCGAGAGACGATTCAGGACTTCACGGGACTTTGCCCCGAGACGAACCTCCGGACACTCCAGCGGGATTTGAAGGCGCTTGTGGATAAGGGCTTGCTCGTCGGAGGGGGAACCGCCCCGACGGATCCAACGCGGCACTACCGGCCGGCACCCGGCCTGATGTGACCGAGCGAGCTACGACAAGTTGCGACACCGAGCTACGACAAGCTGCGACACCGAGCTACGACAAGCTGCGACACCGAGCTACGACAAGCTGCGACACCGAGCTACGACAAGCTGCGACACCGAGCTACGACAAGCTGCGACACCGAGCTACGACAAGCTGCGACACCGAGCTACGACAAGCTGCGACACCGAGCTACGACAAGCTGCGACACCGAGCTACGACAAGCTGCGACACCGAGCTGTGACAGGGCGCCGCGCCCAGACCGCGTCCTTCAAGCCCACCGCCCAACATGACCCCCGACATCTCCGAACGCGCCTTCGAAGACGCCATTGAGCGGGCGCTCCTCCGGCACGGCCCCGACGCCTACCCGGAGGACGCAGGAGAACTGCGGGAGCCGGCCGCGTCATACGGCGACGACCCGCTGCCCGGCAGCTTCCACAAGCGCAGCAGCAAGGACGACTACGACCGCAACCTCTGCCTCGTCCCCACCGACGTCCTCGACTTCCTCCTGGCCACACAGCCAAAGGAGTGGGAGAAGCTCAAGCAGCACTACGGCGCCGACCTAAGGCCGCGCTTCCTGGGCCGCCTGTCACGCGAAATCGCCAGGCGCGGCGCCCTCGACGTGCTGCGAACCGGCGTCAAGGACTCCGGCTGCAACTTCCGGCTCGCGTACTTCCAGCCGGCGAGCGGTCTCAACGAGGAACTCCAGCGCCTGCATGCGGCGAACCTCTTCGCCGTCGTACGCCAGCTCCACTTCAGCGACAAGACCGAAGAAAGCGTCGACCTCGGACTCTTCCTGAACGGCATCCCCATCTTCACGGCCGAGCTCAAGAACCCGCTCACTGGACAGACCGTCGAGGACGCCATCCGGCAGTACAGGAACGACCGGGATCCGCGGGAACCGCTGTTCGGCTACGGCCGCTGTCTCGCCCATTTCGCCGTGGACTCCGAGCAGGTGTTCGTGACCACCCACCTCGCGAAACACAAGACCCGATTCCTGCCGTTCAACCGGGGGCGTTTCGGCGGAGCGGGAAACCCGGCCGTCCCGCTCACCCGCCAGGGCTACCCCACCGACTACCTGTGGGAGCGAATCTGGGCCCGCGACAGCATCCTCGACCTCCTTCGGCAGTTCATCCAGGAGGTCACGGAGGAGGACGACCGCGGGCGCAGAACGGGCAAGCGCTTCCTGATCTTCCCGCGCTACCAGCAGCTCGACTGCGTGCGCCGGCTCGTCAGCCACGCGCGCAACCACGGCCCGGGCGAGCGTTACCTGATCCAGCATTCGGCCGGCAGCGGCAAGAGCTACACGATCGCCTGGCTCGCCCACCAGCTCTCGGTGCTGCACGACCTCGACGACCGGCGCGTCTTCGATTCGGTCGTCGTGGTGACCGACCGCCGGGTGCTCGACCGCCAGCTCCAGCAGACCGTCCGGCAGTTCGAGCAGACCCTCGGGGTGGTCGAGAACATCGACCACACCTCGCGCCAACTCCGCGAGGCCCTGGAAGCCGGTCGGACGATCATCGTCACCACGTTGCAGAAGTTCCCGGTCATCGCCGACGAGATCGGCCAGCTCCCCGGCAAGCGCTTCGCGGTGATCGCGGACGAAGCGCACTCCTCGCAGTCGGGAGAGAGCACGAAGAGCCTCAAGACCGTCCTCGACGCGCAGAGCCTGGAGGAGGCCGAGCAGGCAGAGGCGGGCGCACTCACTCCCGAGGAGGAGCTCGAAGACCGCGTCCACGAGGAAATCCGCCTCCGCGGGCCACTCCCGAACCTCTCGACGTTCGCCTTCACGGCCACGCCGAAGCCCAAGACCCTCGAGCTCTTCGGCGAGAAGCAGCCGGACGGCAGGTTCAAGCCCTTCCACCTCTACAGCATGCGCCAGGCAATCGAGGAGGGGTTCATTCTCGACGTACTCGGGAGCTACACCACCTACAAGGCCTATTGGCGCCTGAAGAAGAGGATCGAGGATGATCCCCGGTACGACAAGAAGAAGGCGGAGCATCTCCTCAAGTCCTTCGTCGAACTCCACACGCACGCCATCCGCGAGAAGATCGCCATCTGTGTGGAGCACTTCGCCGAGTTGATCGCGCATGAGATCGGCGGCCGCGCCAAGGCGATGATCGTCACGCGCTCGCGCCTGCACGCGGTGCGCACCAGGCTCGCCCTGGATCGCTACGTGGCGGAGAAGGGCCACCCCTGGAAGGCGCTCGTCGCCTTCTCCGGAACGGTCAAGGACGGCGGCGAGTCCTACACGGAGTCCGGCATGAACTCGGCCGGGCAGGAACGGGTGATCGGTGAGCGGCAGACGGCCGCCGCGTTCGACAAGCCCGAGTACCGCTTCCTGATCGTCGCCAACAAGTTCCAAACCGGCTTCGACCAGCCGCTGCTGCACACGATGTACGTGGACAAGAAGCTCGGCGGCGTGAACGCCGTCCAGACGCTGTCTCGCCTGAACCGCACCCACCCCGCCAAGGGCGGCACGATGGTTCTCGACTTCGCCAACGACCCCGATGAGATCCAGAAGGCCTTCGAGCTGTACTACGAGACCACCCTGCTATCCGAAGAGACCGATCCCAACCTCCTCTACGAGGTCCAGGGCCGGCTGCTCGACTTCGGCGTGTTCGCGACCGTCGACATCGAGACCTTCGCGCGGGCGTACTTCGGTCCCGAGGCCACCCAGGACCGAATCTACGCCGCCCTCGAACCCGCCCGCCAGCGCTTCGCCGAGCTGGTCGACGAAGAAGCGCGGGACTTTCTCAGCCAACTCACCGACTACGCACGGCTCTACGCCTTCCTCTCCCAGGTACTGACCTTCGCCGACACCGATCTCGAGAAGCTCTACCAGTTCGCCAGACACCTCCGCCGCCTGCTATCCGTCGGCCGAGAGGCGCTGCCGCTTGAGGTGCAACAGAACATCGACATGGAGTCCTTCCGCATCCAGCGCACGAGCCGCGGCAAGATCGCCCTCGAACGGCAGGTCCGGCCACTCGACCCCGCCGGGAGCAAGCCTGCGGGCGGCACCGGCGGGGAGGAGTTGGAAGCCCTGTCCCGGATCATCGAGGGCCTGAACGAGCGCTTCGGTCTGAACCTCACCGACGAGCACCGCGTCACCCTCGAACAGATCCGATCCGCCCTGGACCAGGACGTAGGCCTCACCGCGAGCGCCCGGGTCAACACCCGCGAGAACGTCCGCCTGACCTTCGACCCCAAGGTCGAGGACAAGATCCAGGAGATCGTCGAGACCAACTTCGACTTCTACAAGCGAATCACCGACGACCCCGACTTCGGCCAAGCTCTCAAGGACCTCCTGTTCGAGGACTACATCAGGCGACACCGGCGAGCCGAAGAACTCCTCAAGCTCCAGGAGTCCAAGACGCTCGAGTTCAAGTCGAGCCTGCGCTGGAACCTGAAGGAGGGCCGCAAGGACGACCGGCACGTGACCCACGCGGCACTCAAGACCATCGCCGCCTTCCTCAACACCGACGGCGGCGACCTTCTCATCGGCGTCGACGACGACCGCAAGGTGCTTGGCATCGACCACGACCGCCTGGAGAGCGACGACAAGTTCATGCGCCACTTGGCCCAGGTCGTTCGAAACGGCCTCGGTGACCGCGCGGGCACGTGTATCGATCCCGACACGCAGATCGTGGAGGGCAAGACCGTCTGCTTGGTGAGCTGCCAGAGAAGCCCGGAGCCGGTTTACCTGCGGTGGAAGGGACTGGAAAGAGCGAAGGAAGGCGATCTCTACGTGCGAAGTGGTCCGGGTACGGTGCGACTTGGCGAGAAGGATGCCGAGAAGTACGTCGCCACACGGTTCGGTTCGAGAACGTCGGCGTGTTCCTCGGTGCCGGCCGGTTGCCGCGTGTACCGGCACGCGGTACACTAACTCGTGATCCGGGGATTTCGTCACCGTGGCCTCAAACGCCTGTACGAGCGAGGAGATCCGAGCCGGGTGGGCGCCGGACTAGCGGATCGCATTGCACTCGCCCTGGCGGATCTCGACGATGCCCGAAAGCCCTCGGACCTCAACCTGCCCGGCTACCGGCTTCACCCGCTCAAGGGCGATCTGAAGGGGTTCTGGAGCATCTCGGTTTCCGGCAATTGGCGAATCATCTTTCGTTTCGCCGATGGCGACGCCCACGACGTCAACCTGGTCGACTACCACTAAGACTGGAACGCCTACATGACGATGACCAACCCCCCCCACCCCGGTCGCAGCATCCGGGAGAACTGCCTGGAACCGCTCGGCCTGAACGTGACCGATGCCGCGAGGGTGCTGGGCGTCGCCCGTCACACCCTGTCTAGGGTCCTGAACGGCCATGCGGCGATCTCGCCGGAGATGGCAATTCGGCTGGAGAAGGCCGGCTGGTCTAATGCCGAGTTCTGGCTACGCCGCCAAGCGACATACGACCTCGTGCAGGCGCGAAAGCGTGAAGACCGCATCATCGTCGCCCCCTACCAACCGCAGCCGACGGCGTGAATCAGTGAATCGCAGCGACGGCCGCGAACGGATGCAGGAGACTGCGGCTCTGCTCAAGATGCTCTCGCTGGGCAACCGTCAGGTCGAAGCCGGTCAGGTGCAGCCGGCCGCGGAGGTCATCGCGCAACTTCGGAAGCGCCTACAGGCTGACTGAGGCGAATACTCCTATCAGGGGGACTAAAGCTACTTCCGAGCAAGCCCGTCAGACCGGGGACCTTCCCCCTGGGCCGCACGGAACTTGCCCCTCCAGCGGGCCGCGAACGACGAAGCGTCCTCGACCACGTCCCCGGCACCCGCCCGATCGCCCACAATCTCCCCCAGCACCGGCTCGATGTAGCCGTAGAACCGCTCCGGGTCCTCCGACATCGGGAAGTGCCCGAGGCCCTTCATCGTCTGGTAGCTGGCGCCGGCGATCTGGCCGGCGACTTCCTCGGACAGTTCGGGAGGCGTGGCGGCGTCGTATTCGCCGGTCAGGAGGAAGACGCGGGTCTTCGTTGTGTCGATCTCCGAGGCGCGTTCGCCCAGGTCGTGGTCGGCGCCCCAGTAGTTGAGGTCGCCCTGGAACACCGGCGGCGCGCCCTGGCTGTAGCACCAGCCGACCTCGCGGCGGAGCGCCTCGGGCGCCTGGGGCGAGGTGAGGCCGACCATCAGGTCACCCTTGAAGCTGTTGCTGACCTCGGGGTGGTCGAGCAGGTCGATGTTGCCGGGATCCGACTTGATCGCCGCCTCGAGCCCGATCACGGCCTGGAACAGGCCCGGACGGTGCAAGGCGAGGTCGAGGGCCAGGTGGCCGCCGATCGAGCTGCCCATGTAGACCGGGTCTTCGAGTTCGAGTTCGCTCACGAAGGCGACCACGAATTCGAGCAGGAAGCTCTTGGTCAGCTTGTACTCCTGCTTCCACCACTCGATGCCCGTGGGCGGCACGGACTTGGCGTGGTAGGGCAGGTCATAGGCCAGCATGTGGAAGTCCCGGCCGATCCGCTCGTCTTCGAGCAGGTGGCGCCACTGGCGACCGTCGGAGCCGGCGGTGTGCTGGAGCACCAGTGGAATGCCGTCCGGGTTGCCCGCCGACTCGAAGTAGACCTCGTACGAAACGTCCTGGACTTCGAGGTCCAGGTAACGGCCGACGCGCCGCGCGAAGCTGGGCATCAGGCCGAGGCCCGCTTGTCGCCGAGGAGCAGCTCCCGCAACACCTCGACCAGCCGCCGCAGCGCCGGGTAGTAGGCGGCGTACGCGAGCTGATCGCGATTGATCTCGATGCCGTGATGCACGCTGGCGAAGAACGGATCCTGGTAGAACGGCCGCGGCTCCGCGCGCAGGAGTTCGCGCCACTCGTCTTCGGGGCCGGCCAGGAAGACGTCGCACGGGCTGTCGGCTTCGCACGGCTCGAGCGCGGCCAGCGCGCCGTCCTGGAAGCGGATCGCATGGTGCCGGTCACCCACGCTCAGCCGGACCTTTGCCGTCCAGTGCCGGGTGGCGTACCGGAACTCGGGATCCTGCTCGAGGGTCGGTTTCAGGTCGTTCCAGGGAATCACCCGCAAATCGTACCGTGGTAGATCTCCCAACCGCCTTCAGCATCAAGCCAAGAGGTTTTGCCGCATGGCCGATCCGGACTTCTCCACCTTCCCGATCAAGAAGAAGGGCAACCGCTACCAGGACTTCGAGGAAGGCCAGGTGTTCGAGCACCACTGGGGCCGCACGCTGAGCGAAGCCGACAACGCGCTCTTCGCCACCGCGACGATGCGGTACACGCCGCTCTACTTCAACGCGGAGTATGCGCGCGCCCACGGGCACGACTCGGTGGTCGTCGATCCGCTGCTCGTGCTCTGCACGGTCGTCGGCATGTCGGTCGAGGATCTCTCCGAGGGCGGCGGGCCGTTCCTCGGCGTGAATCAGGTGAAGTTCCACCGGCCGGTCTACCCCGGCGACACGATCACGGGGAAGAGCCGCGTGGTCAACCGCAGGGAGTCCGGGTCGAGGCCCCACTTCGGCATCGTCACCTGGCAGACCGAGGCCTGCAACCAGAAGGGAGAGGTCGTGCTGAGCTACCAGCGCACCAACCTGGTCGCCAAGCGACGGGAGGCCGCGTCATGAGCGGTTCGGCCAGCGCCCTCACCTCCTCCTCCACCTACTTCGAAGACTTCGCCGCCGGCCAGAAGATGCGCCACGCCCGCAGCACGACGATCGAAGAGGTCGAGAGCCAGCTCCTCACCAAGCTGGTGATGAACACCGCCGACGGTCACTTCGACGAGCACAAGATGAAGGACTCGCCCTTCGGTCAGCGGCTCGTGTTCGGCCTGGTCACCGGCTCGACCGTGATCGGCCTGGCGACCCAGGACACGGCCGAGAACGCGCTCGCCGAACTCAGCCTCGACAAACTGCGCTTCCGCGCGCCCGTCTTCCTCGGCGACTCCTTGACCGCCTACACCGAGGTGCTCGAGACACGGGACGCCGACCAGGACGACGCCGGCATCGTGCGCTTCAAGCACTGGGGCGTGAAGCAGGACGGCACGATCGTCTTCGAAGGCGAACGCGAGGTCCTCATCAAGCGCCGCTCGCACTGGGGGTTGCCGTGAGCGAAGGCCAAGGCCCCCTCAGCGACGTCGTCATCCTCGACTGCACGATGGCGCTCGCCGGGCCCTTCGGCTCCGCGATCCTCGCCGACCTCGGCGCCGACGTGATCAAGGTGGAGCCGCCGACCGGCGACCTGTCCCGCGCCTCGCCGCCGACGCCTACGGACTTCATCCACCCCGCCGAGGGCAAGGCGGGGGTCGACGGAGGCTGCGACTACGGCGGCTACTTCGGCAGCATCAACCGCAACAAGCGCAGCATCGCGCTCGATCTGAAGGACGAGGGCGACCGCGAGACGTTCCTGAGCCTGGCCGAGCACGCCGACGCCGTGCTCGAGAACATGCGCGCCGGCGTGATGGACCGGCTTGGGCTGAGCTACGAAGTCATCCGGGAGCGCAACCCGAAGATCGTCTACGCGGCGCTTCGCGGCTTCGGCGATCCCAGGACCGGCGAGAGCCCCTACGCCGACTGGCCCGCCTTCGACATCGTGGCGCAGGCGATGGGCGGTTTCGCCCACATCAACGGCCCCGACGGCGCCAGCGGCTATCCCGGCGGCGCCTCCGTCGGCGATCTGTTTCCCGGCGCTCTCATGGCGCTCGGCGTCGTCGCCGGGGTCCATCACGCGCGGCGGACCGGCAAGGGCCAGTTCATGGACGTCGCGATGGTCGACGGCGTGAACTTCCTGTGCGAATCGGTGTTCGCGAACTACGGCGCCGCCAAGAGCAACCAGCTCGGGCCGCGCGGCAAGCACCATCACAGCCTGTGCCCCTTCGGCATCTACGACGCGAAGGACGGCGGCGTGGCGATCGCCGCGCCGCTGCCGGCACAGTGGAAGATCCTCTGCGAGGCGATGGAGCGACGCGACCTCGTGTCGGACGAGCGCACGAAGGACTTCGGGGCGCGGCGCAAGAACCGGGAGTACGTCGAAGGCGTCGTCTCGGACTGGACCGGCTCGCTCACCCGCGACCAAGTCGTCGAAACGCTCGGCGGCAAGGTGCCCTGCGGACCGGTGCAGACCGCGGCCGACATCTTCGCCAGTCCCCACACCGCGGTCCGCGAGATGGTCGTCGAAGTCAAGCTGCCGGGCGACAACGCGCCGGTCCGGATCGTGGGCAGTCCGATCAAGTACACCGAGACGAAGACCGGAGTGCGGCACCGGGCCCCCCTGCTCGACGAGCACCGCGAAGAGATCCTCGCCCAGTTCGGAATCTCCGGACCTGGGAACGCGGGCGTCTCGCCCGCATCCGGCGCCAAGCGCCGGTCTGGCGGCTGAAGGAGACAACCCCCATGCGACTGAGACGTTCCGAGCTGGCCGTGCCGGCCAGCAACCCCAGGATGGTCGAGAAGTCGGCCGGAAGCGACGCCGACCTCGTCTTCCTCGACCTGGAAGACGCCGTCTCCCCCGAGAAGAAGGAGGGCGCGCGCCAGATCGCCATCGACGGCCTGAACGAACTCGACTGGGGCAACAAGGTGCGCTCCGTGCGCGTCAACGACCACACCACCCGCTGGGCCGTCGACGACGTGATCAGCGTCGTCGAGGGCGCCGGCGAGAACCTCGACATCATCATCCTCCCCAAGGTCAAGCAGCCCCGCGACATCTGGTTCTTCGAGACCATGCTCGACGGCCTGGAGCAGAAGCTCGGGCTCAGCCGCAAGATCGGCCTCGAAGTGCTGATCGAAGAGGCCGAGGGCCTCGCCAACGTCGAAGCGATCGCCCTCTCGTCGCCGCGCCTCGAGGCGCTGATCCTCGGCTTCGGCGACCTCTCCGCCAGCATGGGCATGCGCTTCGGCCACGAACTCGACAAGGACTTCCGCTACCCCGGCGACATGTGGTCCGCCCACCGCGTCCGCATGATCGCCGCCTGCCGCGCCGCCGGCATCGACGCCATCGACGGCCCCTTCGGCGACTTCCGCAACGACAGCGCCTACATGAAGCAGGCCACCTGGTCCGCCTCCCTCGGCGCCGTCGGCAAGTGGTGCATCCACCCCAACCAGATCCCGCTCGCCAACGACGTCTTCGCGCCGTCGCCCAGGGAGATCAAGCTGGCGCAGAAGATGGTCGATCTCTACAACGAGTCGGTGGCGAAGGGGGCCGGGGCCGGCGGCAAGGGGGGGCAGTTGGTGGATGCGGCGACGTTGCGGATCTATGAGCCGGTGTTGGAGCGGGCGCGGGCTACGGGGAGGTTGTAGGGGCGCACTTTGGGCGGCTCCACCCTATCCCGACGCACTCACATTCCACCTGACACCCCGAAGGAATCAACAGGAGTTGTACGGTGAACCCAGGACTCGAAATGCTGTTCGAAACGACTATCCGCTCATTCCTAGGAAAGAGGGCATCCCACGTAGCGAGCCAGGCACACTCAGAAAAACAAAGGCGATCCTGGTATAGAAAGGTGTTGAAAAAGGTAGTACGGGAGGTTCATACGGTTGACTCAAGTGCGCTGCACCAAGAAGCGATGGTTAGGTGGAGCGAACAAGCTCTCGCTTCGTTGAACGAACGCCCTCCAAACGAGGTCAAGCTCACGCTTTGCCTCTTGCGCCTGTTGGGGTCTTTGCTGGGGCTCGTAAGCCTCAAGCCATACCGTATCGCCACTTTGGCCTATTTTCAGACCCGGAGCCAGGAGTTCACAGAGCAGATTGTGAGAAGCGACGGCAACGTAGACGATCATCACGAAAGCACGTTGTCCATCAGAAGGAAGCTCATCGGCGAGTTGAAGGACGAAGGGAGAACGTATTTTGAAATCTCCCTCGTCCTCAACTGCAGTGAGTATCACGTCAATAAACTGTGGAAGCAGTGCTGACGAGGACTCGCCTCGGAGGTGTGACGTCACCATGGGGGCCAGTGATCGAGGACCACCCATCCTCGTTGGCGGTCAACGAGTACCGGGCCACGGCACCTGCTCTGACGCAAGATGCGCCTCGCTCTTATACCCATACCCGAACCGGGCAAGCTCGTGCCTTCTCGCAAAGGCATCGGCTTCGTGCTCACTGGCAAACTTCTCGGCTTCATCGTGGAAGCGCGTCAGCATTTCGGCCGGCGGTGCTACACCGCCGAAGGTGTCGCCATCCGCCACCGCCCCCTCTCGAAGGTAGCGATACTGCGACTGATTAGCCTCTATCTTCCCCAGTACCCACACGAACTCGTTCATCGTCGGCTCCTTCCCAAGTCTGGTTCACGCCCTCACCAGCGCTTCGCCTTGCCTTCACGGCCGCTACGGCGGGCACTTCTGCGAGGGCGACTTCGGGACTATTGGATTGGCTCAGATTCGCCAAAATACTCGGCCACGCTACGGCTTATCTCGACATTGTGCCTCTCCTCTAGAGAGTAGTTCTCGAATAGCCAATTGAGCGTGTCGTAGTGACGTATCATGAAGTCGACTAGATCCGGGCCGAAGCTGACGACTCCCGGCCTCACCTGAGTGACGGAACACAAGCAGCATGCTATCACGCCGAGCGCCACCCCGTCTGTCGAAAGGAAATAGAACCAATAGGGAAACGCTTCGTCGAGCTTGGAGCAGAAGCTCCGCACCTCCGCGATATCGTATAGTTCTCTCGAGTCGTTAGAGTAGCCCAGAAGGGCCAAGTCGACGCATCCCCGATACCGCTCGACCGCGTTTCTGTCGGCGAGCACGCGCGATAGCATCGCAGCCGGTCGGGAGATGTCGAGCGCCTCGACTTCTGAGCGATCAACGACAACACGAAGCCACCCAGAACTCAGGTCTTCCTCGAACACCGTTCGAGCAACCTCAGCGGTTTCCGAGGCGTCGGACAACTGAGCCGTAGTGATGTGGCTTTCCTCTGCGACAGATCGAACCGGATCTCGCGTAGCTGCGTCTGACAGGTTTCCGGTGCCTTGGGTTCGGTACACCACTGTCTTACCCGCACGAAGGCCAAATCGGCTGCGCGGGAACACACCGTGCGCGCGGGCTGCCGAGAAGATCTCTCCTAGCGTCGCCACGAAGGTCTTCTCAGTCCTCCGGAAGAACGTGAGTTGCTGAAACTCTTCATGGTCGATAAGTAAGCACGGAGTGCCGGTCTCGTCGTACACCGCAAGGACAAGAGGGCTACAGTTCGGACGCTCCGGATCAAACAGCTCGTTGACGATAACGAGCCCGAAGACGTCGCGGCCGGACATAGACACCAGACGGCGCCTACCATCGGTAATGATCTCGACGGACTGGCCGGACCGGAGGCGGTTGATGGACCCCTTCAGCTGGCCGGCCGCCTTCCTGACATGCTTCGCCGCGGTGGCCTTCTTGCGGTCGATCTTCCGATTCAGTGCTGACTCGGTGCTCGGGCTGTCCTTGGCCTGAATCAAGAGCAGGGTCTTAGCGGTTGTCACGAGAACGTCCACAAACTCTTTTCCGTTGTCGGCGCGAATCGGGTTCACAAAGACGTGAGCACCTCCGAAGGTACGATGGAGGGCCGTGGCTATGTCGGGCTCGTTGAGGTCGCCAGGGTTCTCGACGGGTTCGTCCAAGCCGTCAGGGAACAGTCGTTCTCGCAGGTGAATCGTGAAGGCATCGGCGTCGTCGCAGGGCGAGCGAACACCGAACCAGTGTTGCAGGTCGTCGAGGACTTGGCGCGCGCGAGCGAGTGTTACGGGCACAAAGTGCATCGTCCTCGTAAGAGAGCGGAAACGATGAGCGGTCGGGTTGTCAGCTCGGAAGCCAAGCAGTTCTCGGTTGTACTCGTCGAAGAAGTGGACATAAAGGGAGTCCGACGATAGGAGAGAAAGTAAATCTCTCGTGATCTCCCCGCTGAAGAGTGGGGTACGGATGACCAGTGGTTCATCGACATCGTCGAAGAAGGCAGTCAGCAAGCCACAGGTGGCCACGTCGCCGACATGGACGGGCACCAGATAGAAGCGGAGGTCGCCGCGCAGCTTTGCCGTCTGAGCCATCTCTCTCGGCGCCTTTATGACGAGGACCGGTCGCGAATCTCCGCGGCGGCGAGTGGGCCGTAGACCTCCCGGAAAGTCCAAGAGTTCCATAACCTCCGGGTTCGTTGTGGTGAGCTTCATTAGCCTCCTTTGGTGGCGTGTGGGTGAAGACCCTCAAGCAGGCTGGTTTTGCGTCACGGTGAAGTTCCACCGACCAGGACTAACTCGGGGCCGCAAGTCAGCTCGACGGTGCCCAGGGAACGGCTTCGACTTGCCCTTCAAACTCCCGGACCAGGCGGTTTGCGTAGTTTCCCTGGTAGCCGATGACACTCAGAACGGTGAGCTCGACAAACCAGCGGGCTAGCTCCCACGCCTCGTAGTAGGCCCCGGCCGGCACGGGCTCTTTCTGCGGATGAACCGCGTTGTTCCGCAACTTGGTCAGGGCCAGTGTCGCGCGACGAACATCGTTCCCCTTTGTCATGCTGTTCATGTAGGCAGCCAGTGCTTTGAAGTTGGGCGGAAGGTCGACGGGAACTCCCCACTTCACCAAAGCGCTCTCCAACCAACGCGCGGCGCGCTGCTTCTTGGCGTTCTTGGCCCGATAGAAGGTGTGTGCCAGCCTCTCCAAGGCAGCCTGCATCAAGATCAGCCCGCCATCAACGCCACTCTGCCTCCAGTCGGCGCGAAGGTACCAGTAGATCGCTCGGTGAAGTGCCGCTCGCTCGTCACTGCTGGCACTGCACACCCGCCAGAAACCGGGAAGCGCCTTCCTCAGCATCTCGCCACGCTGGGAATCGAACCAGGAACTAGACCTCGACCACGGATCGACACGCCTACAGCCCCAACGCTCCCAGGCGACGCACCCGGTCTCGGATCTCGCTTCAACCAGACCAAGCGAACAGCAGCTCCCGCGTGCGAAGGACAAGAAGTCTTCCAGCACGTCGAGGAATAGGCACGCTTCCTCCGTGTCTATCGTCCCTCCGAAACTCCGGACGATGCGCCCTCGATGGGTCACCGCGAACCCTTGGCTCTCGTCAAGCTCGTCCGCGATCTTGCGGAGGTTGCCAACCTCTCGAAGATCAACGACCCAGGGGCCCGCCTGCGCCTTAACTCGTCCGTGCCTCGACAGCCCGCCCGTGGCGCTCTCTCGCACTTCGTCCCCTTTTCCGTTGAACCACGGAAAGTTGAGCACGTGAAAGCGGATCTCGCGAACAGGCTCCTCCACACGCCGAATCAAGACAGGTTGCCGTCTCGGACACCAAGTCACCTCGCCCTGTGGCCCGTTCTCTCCTAACGTCGTCTTCGTGCTCGTCGCGAAGAAGGCCTCATCGTCGTTGGACGGGCACTTCAGCACGGCGTCGTTCGGCAACGTGAAGTTCTTCTCCGAAGAAGACCGTAGTTCGAGGCTCGGACGGGGCGAGAGTCGCAAGAGCGCCCGGCCCCTAAGGGGCTCACGCTCGCCTCCCGACTCGGATGCACTGCGAAGGCTCACCTCACCCTCAAGAGGGATCGCTTCGTTAGGCAGAAAGTCGACTGTCATGAACTGGGGACTACAGTCTCTGTTACCACCCCGCCGCGGCACAGCGCAACGGTTTCGGAGCGTAGCCCAAGAAGCCAGCGGTGACAACCCCGAATCCGACCAGGCTCACCAACCCGTCGGTTTTGAAATCGTCGTGCCCGGAATCGTTGCGGAAAACTGAGCCGCCTTGAGCATCTTGGTCCGTACGTGGCGCACATGACTCGCGACTTGGCTGAGCTTGAACGCGACCCGCCCACTCGGAGACACGATGAACACTGTCTTGCCCTGCTCGGCGGCAACGATCCGAACCGGTGTCACCAGATCGGTGTCGTTGGAGACAACGGCTGCCGCGTCAAAGAGTCCATTCCATGCGTCGTTCAAAAGGTGGGAGGCGAGGTTGACCTCCGAGCCCTTCTCCTCGACTGTATGGAACCCCGCTATCACCGCATTCGGCAACCGCGCCGAGGCCTTCGAGCGCCTCCCGTAGGGCGCGCACGGGCAGTGTCCGAGCGCTCGAACCGGAGACTGTGTGATCGCCCGCCGGCAAGACAACGGGTGTGGGCGTAGGGATGGACTCGCCCGCCACCGGCAGGTTCACAAGCGGCCGCCAAAGGGTCTTGGTGAGAAAATTTCCGAAGTGCATCTCGATCGTGTCTTCCACGCGCTGTCCAATCCCACCCGCCGCGCCATCCTCGGTCGTCTCGCCTCGGGGGGAACGACCGTCGGCGATCTCTCCCGGCCTCTTCCCCTGTCGTTCGCCGGAGTGTCGAAGCACCTCGGCGTACTCGAACGCGCCGGCCTGGTGACACGCGAAGCGCGGGGCCGAGAACGGGTGTGCCGGCTCAACCCGGCCGCGCTCCGGGACGCTCAGGATTGGCTTGAGTTCCACACGCGCTTCTGGGCGGAGCGCCTCGATGCGCTTGGTGCACTCGTCGAGACCGGCACCGACGAGGAGGGCGAACGGCGATGACGGACCTGACGCTGCGACGCGTGATCGACGCACCGGTCCAACGGGTCTACGCGGCTTGGACCGACCCGGAGTTGCTGAGGCAGTGGCTGGCGCCGGGCAACGCCGTGGCCTCGCGCGCGGTCGCCGACGTCGCGGTCGGCGGGACATTCCTCATCGAGATGCGCGGGACCGACGGCCAGCGCTGGCTCGCCGGCGGCGTGTACCGGGAAGTCGCGCCGCTACGTCGTCTGGTGCACACCTGGCGCTGGGAAGGCAGCGACAGCGAGACCCTGGTCACCATCGAGTTCGAACCTGAATCGGCCGACAGGACGCGCCTCACGCTCACTCATGCCCGATTCACCCACGACGAGGCCCGCGACGAGCACGAGCGAAGCTGGGCGGAGTGTCTCGAGAAGCTCAGGGAGCTGTGCGCCGCATGAACAGGATCGCATCGACCGCCCGTCCCGATTGGGTTTCGGATCACCTGTCTCCCTTCGAGAGCCGCTTTCTCGCCCTCCCGCCCGATCACCGGATGCACTACATCGACGAAGGCGAGGGCGAGCCGCTCGTGTTCGTCCACGGCAACCCCGCATGGTCGTTCGAGTTCCGGCATCCGGTCCGAGAACTGCGATCGGAGTTCCGCTGTGTCGCACTCGACCACATCGGCTTCGGTCTCTCGTCACGGAGCGCACGGCGCGAGGACCATCGTCCCCGGTGTCACGCGCGCCGCCTGGCCACTCTGCTCGACCATCTCGACCTTCGCGAGATCACCCTGTTCATGAGGGACTGGGGTGGGCCGATCGGCCTCGACTTCGCACGCAAGCACCCGGAGCGCGTCAAGCGCCTCGTCATCGCGAACACCTAGTGCTGGCCGGTCCGAGACGACTTCCCCTTCAAGTCGTTCAGCTTCCTGATGTCGAGCTGGATCGGCCAGTACCTGCTGCGGCATCACAACATCTTCGTGAACGGAGTGATGCCGAAAGCGGTCGGCGACCGAAGCGTCCTCACGCGGGAGATCATGGCTCACTACCGCAGCGCACAGCCGTCGCCCGCAGCACGGGCCGCGAGCGCCGCGCTGCCGGGCTACATCGTGGGCGCGACCGACTGGCTGCGCTCGATCTGGCAGGACCGCGCCGCCTTCGCGGACAAGCCGGCGCTCATTCTCTGGGGCCTGAAGGACATCGCGTTCCGGAGGAAGGAACTGGAGCGATGGAAGTCCGCGCTTCGGGACTCTGAGATCCGCGAGTTCGAGCGTTGCGGGCACTTTCTGGCGGAGGAGGCGCCGGAGAAGGTCGTGTCGGCGCTCCGGACAGTCATGGGGCGCTCGTAGGGCCGGCGCTACGCGGAACTCATGGGCTGGGTGTTAGCTCGGCGACATGTGGTCCGCCCACCGGGTGCGCATGATCGCCGCCTGCCGCGCCGGCGGCATCGACGCCATCGATGGCCTTTCGGCGAGGGGATTCCGCTTGCCAACGGCGTCTTCGTGCCGTCGGCCAGGGAGACCACGCGCGCGCAGAAGATGGTCAATCGCACAACGAGTCGGTCGCTAAGGGGCTGGGACCGGCGGCCAGCTCGTTGACGCGGCGATGCCGCGGATCTCCCAGCCGGTGTTGGATCGTGCGCAGGTTACTGTCCAAATCTACCGTGCCAGGGCGCTCCTCCACCGTGCGCGGCTCCGGCAACCCTTGGTCTTCATCGGCAAACCCCTCCGAACCTCTCCCGTAGGCCTAGGGCAGCCGCTCGTGCCGCCACGACGGCCTCGGACTTCAAGGCTGTCGACCGGCTGACCAGCCCATCGATCGACCGTACTAGCTCTTTGTCCTCTTCCGTTTCTGGCAATGGCACCGAGACACTCTTCATCTGCTGTTCAGTAAGCTCGTCCACCACCGCTCCGTAACTGTTGGCGGTCAATTGAATCTGACCGAGCGGGGACGCTAGATACGCACAGAGGTATCCTGCGGCGCACTTCTCTCCGTCGGGAATGATCCTCAGAATGTGTTGGGAAGCTGCCCAGCCGTCCCATTCTTCTGGACAGATAGTGGTGCGACCGATCGTGCCCGAGCAGGTCACCATTATCCAACCGGCATGAACAATCCAACGCTCTAGCCGATGAATCGAGCGTGAAAGAAACTTGAGATCGGCGGGGCGGAACTGAACAACATGGCTTCCTTGGAGAAATGGGATCCCATGCGTTCTCTCCACGTATACGCGCTTGAATCTTGGGGGTATGAACACGTCTTCGACTATGTCAGCCAATCTCTCGATTCGCATTCCCGACTGACCGAGTGTGCGGATGGCTTCAAGAACGTCTGGATTGTAGTGCCCCGCATCGAGCCGAAGCTCTGGCGACTCAACCAGTGACCGCGACGGAATGGAGTAGCTTGAGGCACGCGCGGAGTGCTCGGTCGATCTGGCTCCAGAGGCCTTGCTCATGACCGGCCTCGCCTTCCGTACTGCTCGGCGAAGGCGGTCGCTACAAAGGGCAGGTCGTCATCCTCAGTCGGCCTATCGTCCTGATCGAGAATAACGAGACCTTCTGCTGTGCGACGGTAGACTTTGTTTCCCCTCTTGTCGATTCCGACGGTCTTTGGAAGCGCCATGAAAACCTCGTAGTTGTCCAGTGCACCTCTACGTGCCAGTCGCGTTTCTTCCAGCGTCAACCTCTGCACGATGAGGACGCTGGGATTCGGCACACCCCCGCCTTCTGCGAAAGTCTCCTTCGGCAGGTCCACCGATGCGAAGATCCGCGAGTTCTGAAGCAGCCACTTCCGTATGAAGCGAAGTCCCGGGTTGTTAGGGATGCTCCGTGGCAGGACGATGGCCAAGTAGCCGCCGCGCTTCACGTACCTCAGCGCACCCTCCAAGAACAGCTGTTCTGCAGGCATCACACTCCTTGCCTCCCTGGCGTCGAAGCTAGGCAGCTCGTAGCGCGACAGGACGTGCGGGTCGTCTATGTGCGCCTTCCCGCCGAACGGCGGGTTCGTTACCACAATGTCGAAGCTGCTGTGCCGCACTTTCTGCCGCGCCTTCTGATCATCCCATTCCGCAGGAGAACTCAGAGAGTCCCCTTGAAACACGTTCACAGAGCCGTCGCCGTGCATCACGAGATTCATCTGCGTGGTCCGCACAAGGAACGGGTTGATGTCCATCCCAACCAAGTTTCTCTCCGCAAGTTCCTTGACGCGGACCGCCACCCGACTTCGGATCTCCTCTTCCGAGCCCCCCCTAGCCTTTTCGAAGCCCGTGAGCTTGGCCCTCATCTGGTTGATAGTCTCAACGAGGAAGCCGCCAGTACCGCAACAGCAATCCAGCACCTTCAAAGATGCGAGACGCTGGTTGGGGAATAGCGCTATCACCATCTGCACCGCCATGTTGCAGACGTTTCTGGGCGTAAAGAACTCCCCGCGGTCACCCCGGAGATTCGCGCCCACCAATTCCTCGTAGGCTTGCCCCTTTACATCGGTCTCGGTGGTAAGCAGGGAGTATCGCTGCAGCTCGGAGACGATGTAAGCCAACACGCGCAGGTTCAATGCAACGCTGTCGCCGCTCTTGAAGATGTAGGGGTAACGCTCTTTCACCTCACAGAAGAGTGGGTTGATGCGCTCTTCTACAAGCCGCTGCTGGCCCGCGATGGACTTCCGTTCTTCAGGAAGCACGAAGAATCGAAGTTCGTCAACGACTTCCTTCTCGTCCAGTACCTTGCAGAAGATCAGCTTCTGGAGTTCGTGAAAGGCCTCCGCCTTCTGCAGTCCCTGGTTCGCGTAGATGTAGTTGTGGCAGCGGCGGAGGGCTGCCTTGAGGTCCGTCGCGGGTTTCAGTTCGCTGAAGCGCGGCGGCTGAGGCAACGTCTCCCCGAAGCGCGGTATGTCGGTGGTCTCTTCTATCGAGCCGCCCTCGTCCTTCGTGTGTGCCAGCCGCTCGGAACCGACCCACAGCCCGAACTTGCACGACGAACACGCGCTCATGTAGCTCTTCAGTTGGTCGACGCCCTCTTCCCTGTCTCTGGGCGAAACGTCCTCTCGCTTCGCCTCGACGATGACGCGAATCGTGTCCTGTCGTCTTGGACCGTCCGGCTTGAATACGACGATGTCGGCACGCTTCCTCTTGGAGCCCATCTTCACCGAGAACTCAACCGCCATGTCGGCTACGTCATAGCCGTACTCGTCCACTAGGCTCCGTGCCCACCGCTGTCTGACGTTCTCTTCGGGCGTGTCCTTTCGAAGCTTGCCGCTGACGAAGCACCGCACCTTGCCGGCGGGAATGAACGGAAGAACGTCGCCTGGCTTGCCGTCGTCCTTCGTCATCGCCACACCTCAACAGGGTCTTTGTATCGGAGGCGCTTCTGCACCATGCCCATCACGACTTCGCGCATCTGCCTCAAGTCGTTGTGCTAGCGCACACGGCGACTGCTGAACTGCCCACGTAGCGGTGAAGCCTTTGCGAAACCACCTTCTGGCGGACACCCACCCCACTCAGGGGTCTGCCATGATGATGACTCAACACCATCACTCCCGCGCTGGTCCTTTCATGAGGTTTGCGGAGTCTTACAGTTTGGCCCCAGGCTGTCAAGGTTTCTTGACGGATGCGGTGTCATGCCGAGTCTCCGCACTCCCTAGAGTTCCCCGCGCGCAGCCGATCGGGACCGGGATGAAGTCCGTGAACCTAGATGCTTGGCGGGCTTGGCGGTGTGAGATTCCACCAACCACGACGCTCTTCCACGCCCGCTCGTGGTCGGTGTAAACGGCGGGCAGTCTGGACGACGCGCTTGACGCCCTCGCGGTCGCGGCCGCGGGCGACGCCCGGAACGCCCCTAAGGCTCATTCCGGGAACGCGCAACCCGTCTACAGGAGTACGATCACGCCTAGGTCCAACTTAGCCATCGCCAGCTTAGCCAACTCCGAGCAAAGCTACCGCGGCTCCGAACCGCTCATCCGCCTGCCACGCTCGTGACCATGAGCGTGTCTGAGCCTGGAGGGACGCCGATCCATACTCCGCCGAGACGGCGAGATTTCGACGCACTCCCGACCCAATAGCCGTTCGTGGTTGACACTCCCTCGAAGCGCGCGCTACCGTCACGTCCCGATTGCCCACAGCGCGGAAGCGGCCTCTGGCCACCTGTGCTGAAAGGCCCAGAATGCCACGCTTCAGCAAAGAGTACATCGACCCGTGACTACACCTGACCCTTCGCAACTCGACTTCTGCCAGTCCCCGGCCCCTAACATTCGCCTCCTGGCCCCTGCAGGGTGCGGCAAGACAGCGTCTCTTCTGCATCGCTGCGCCGAACTCACAAAGCGTTCAACACATCGGCCACGGTTCTTGCTAGTCACCTTTACCAGGTCCGCAGCAGCGGAACTTCGGGAGCGCCTCCATAGCCAATCTGAGTTCCGGCGCCTTCAAGGCCAAACAAGCATTACGACCCTGAACGCCTACGGCTGGAGCCGTATTCGTACTCGCGTGAGCAGTCCTAGGCTCCTCACTAGCCCAACCGACCTCTTCTTCGCGATGAAGAACCAACTTCATCCCGTCTGGGCGAGTAACCGCCACCTTGCACCGGTCGTGAGCAAGGCCGGGGGCACCGGTGCCCGGACACTGATGAAGGTCATGGACAACCTGAAGTCCATGGGCTTCGTCCATACTCGCGACGTCAACGCAGACCTCTACTCGGCTCACTTCAGCTCCCTCGAGTCTCAAGGCCTAACTTGGCGGATCGCAGAGCAGTTTGAGCTGCTTACCTCCATCGGCGTGCTCGAATCCCCCAAGCACGGAAACACCGAGGGACCAGCGACTAGCCACCGCCAGTTCTACGACCGTTTCTTCACCTTCTGGCGCAAGGCTACGAATCGCCTCCTGGAGGAGTCGACGTTCACCTATCAGCCCGTGGCGGAAGTCCCGGTTCGGGGATGTTCGCGGTGCGCGACGGGGTCGGCGCTGGGAGGTAGCTCGATCAAGTGGAGGAATGGCGATTGGGTTCAGATGGCCAAATTGAGGTGCTGTTTCGGCATCAGGCGGGTTCCGAGAGCGCTCAGACACAGCCGGAAGCGGCAAAGCAGGGCGAGCAGCGTCCGTCGCCTGCTTTGGAGGCTTCGGGGAGTGCCGAAGCCGACGAGGTGGCGCATCAGGAGCCCGAGGTTGCACGCGCTGGCGTGAAGGAGCACTCGCTTGAGGATGTTCGAGCGACCGCGCAGATGCACGCGGCGCATGCCGCCGGTCTCGTACTGGTGAGCGAAGGGCCGCTCGAGCCGTTCCCCTCGCTGGCGCTGCATCCGCTTGCCGCGATTGCCTCGGATCCGGCGGCGGTTCGCGTACACGATGGCCTGCAGCTCCTTCTTGCCCTTCCAGCGACGGCGACCGCGGTCCGGTTCCGCGATGTAGCTGCGAAGGCCCAGTTCGTCGATGTCCGCGAGAACGTCGTTGCTGTGGTACCCCTTGTCGGCAACGACCTCCTCGATCGCGGCTTCGTCCGCGGTCACGGACGACACCTGCTCGAAGGCCTCCTCCAGCGTTTCGTGAAACGACTCCGTGTCGCCCTTCGCTCCGCCCTGAACCGACACCCCCACGATCGTCCCGTGCTCGAGGTCCACCGCCTGCTCCGCCTTGTAGGCAAGGTGCGTGCGGCCATCCTTCATTTTCGTGATCTGCGCATCCGGGTCGTGCGGATTCTCCCACTCCTCGTTCGACAGCTTCTTCTTGCGCTTGCGGTCGAAACGGGCCAGCTCGGCCCGCGTCGGCGTCTCTACCCCCGACGCCTCCGCCAGACCGCGCACGAACGTCTCGTAGTCGTCGCCGCTGTCGCGACGCACGATGCTCCGCAACGCCGCGTTCGCCTCCAGCGTCGTCGCGTCCACGCCCACCGTCTTGCCCGACAACAGACCCGACTCCGCCAGACGACGAAGCACCCATGAAAACACACGCCCGTGAGACTCCACGTCGATGCGCCGGCGCGTGCGCGAAATCGTCGAATGATCCGGCGCCGCCTCACTCAGGCCCAATCCCAGGAACCGGCGAATGCTCAGAGAATCCTGAGCCCGCCAGGCGATCGCGCGCTCCGAATCCAAACCCTCGAAGTACCCCAACAGCAGCAAGCGAAAGTACCGCCCCGGCGCCAGACTCGGACGCCCCATGCGCTCCGCATAGAACCGCGAACACTCCGACTCCGCGAACTCGTCGAACCCGCTGGATTCCAGAATCCCGTTCAACCGCTCGTAGAACGGGTGCCCCGCGCTTCGAGGCAGATCGCCTGCCGACACCCAGAGAGGCTCCTGACCGCTGCTTCTACTCTTCTTGCCCATAGACATGCTTCTATCCTACGCGAGCGCAGAGAACCGACTTTCACCACGGGCTGCTATGAGGACCAGAAGTACTGGACCTACCTAGACCTGGACTCATTCCTACAAGATGGTCAACCCCGGCCACCGGTATCCGGTGCCGCTCGATATGACCACGTCTTAGTGGACGAATTCCAGGACATCAATCCGCTCGACCTGGTGCTGATCCGGGCTATCGTTGCACGACATCGCGCCAGCCTCACCATCGTCGGGGACGACGACCAAGCGATCTTTGAGTGGCGCGGAGCCACGCCCGAGTACATACTCCACCCCGACAAGTACTTCGAGAAGTCCTTTCGGGACTATCAACTGCAAGTGAACTACCGGTCTCCGAGCAACATAGTTCACCATTCCCAGGCTCTCATCCAAAACAACGCGAGCCATGTCCCCAAGGCCGTCGTCGCGAAAGACGGTGCGGCGATAGCCGAGATCGAACTCTTGAGGACCGACAGCATCGGCGAACGTCTTGAACTCGTGACGGAGATTGTCAAGAGCACCGAGTATCCCGGAAAGGTCGGCGTCATTGGACGCCTAAGGAGACAACTTATCCCCTATCAGATCTATTTCGCAACGAATAGGGGCGCGCCCTTTAGTACGGCGGTCGACCTCGACGTGTTCAACAGCAACGCCTTCACCAAGCTAGCTGACCTGCTGATGATCTGGGACCGGTCGAGCCTCGGGAGATCCGTCAATCAGGCCGTTGAAGATGCCATTTCGGTCTGCGACCTGATCCGCCGTCTTCCGCTAAGCAAGAAAAACCGCGCTTCTCTGAAGTCGTACCTGCGTCGCGAAGTTCCAAGAACGGTTCGGGATGCGGTTACTGCACTTGACCGGTACGGCGGCCCGAAGCTCAGCGGAAAGACCCATCAGCAGCTTCATGAGTACGGCAGCGCCTTCCTAGCTGCGTCAGACGTCGCCGGCGCGCTGCGGCGTATCGAAAGACGATTTGATGGCCTCCGATTCGACTGGGAGAAGGCTGAGGAGGATGTCTTCTTCACAGCGCCGCCGTTGGCGCAGTTAGCAGAGATCGTCGAAGAGCAAAGACTAAGTGTCAGCGATCTTGTCGACCGCATTGAGACCGTGAAGCTGCAGGCGCAGGAGTATCGGGACTTAGAGCAGGGAGAGAGCGACTCTGACATCACCGACTTTCTGGATAGGCCGCTACACTTGATGACAGCCACCCGGGCAAAGGGAAGGGAGTTCGACACGGTAGTCCTACTCGACACAGTGCACGGTATCTGGCCCCACAAGCTGGCGACGGAGGAACGTGAAATTGAGGCGGAACGGCGATTGTTCTACGTTGCTTTCACTAGAGCCTCTCGTAGAGTAGTGCTGCTGGCGAGCAGCGACACCGGCTTGACAAGCCGGTTCGTAGACGAACTGAATCTCGAGTGGGACTAAGCCAGCCCACTCCTGAGGAGCTACTGGCCAAGGCTTTCGGAGGACGGAGCGAGGTTTGTCCAGAAGGAAGCGCAATCGAGTTGCCGAGGGCGTCATCGTTGCGGTATTGGGAGGACTGGCTCTAGCGGTACTCCTTGCACCGCCGATACGTCAATTCGCTGTAGCCATCGCTAGCTGGGTCTGGGGGCTCCTAGCAGGAGCATGGAGCCTATTGGCGGCCGAGTACACGTTGCGGGGTTGGTTCGTTCTGCTGGGGCTTGGCGCGTTGGTTTTCTCCCTTGCCGCCCAACTAAGGAGAGGCATCCAACGACTGCAGGAAACGCCCAGTCACTTGAGCTACACGAGCGACATCATCTACGGCGCAAGATGGCGCTGGTCATGGCAGGCCGGGAGGATCTCGAAGCTATGGGCGGCTTGCCCGACCTGCGACGCCCAACTCATCTACGAAGAGTACGTTGGTGACACCCTCCTGATCTGTGAACCGTGCTCTGGAATAGCCACAGAGGTCCAAACGTACGGAGTCGCACCGGAGCCCAAGTCCGTCGCAAGACTAAACGGCGACGTTGACTACACACGCGGCGCCGTCAAGAGGGAGATTCTGAGGCGGGTCAGGACGAAGCACCGAGGCTCCAAATAGGTCGCGAAGTCGCGACGCTTCCGACGTAGAGGACCTCTGAACCGACCCATTGGGTCGGTACGAGTCGGCTGCGGCTCTACCAAGGCATCGTCCGCCTGCTGTGCTCCCGGCCCCCTTCCGCCGAGTCCTCCCTCCGCTCCGCACCGATCACTACGCCGCGATCGAATCTGCTCCGCCACATCTCCGGCAACATGTTGTCCAGGAAGCACACCCCCCGCTCCTTCGTCAGCTCCAGCACCATGTCGGCGGCGACGACTTCGGGCGAAATGGGGATCCGCGCGGCCTTCGCGGTAGCCGTGGGAGAGGCCGAGGTCGCGGTCGCCGTGTTTGGCTAAGGCCAGGCCGGGGGCGGAGAGACCTTCGCCGACGAACGTCGACGGCCCGCTACTACGGCTCCCCCGCAAACCGCCCAACAATCGCCCGCCCCGGCGCAACTCCCTCCACAGTCTCCCCATCGCGCACCACGAACACCCCGTTGACCATCGTGTGAACGATCCCCTCCGAGAAGGAGAGCCCGCCCTCGAAGGTGGCGGTGTCCATCACCGTGTCCGGATCGAAGACCACGATGTCCGCGTCGGCGCCAAGCTGGATCCGACCCTTGTTCCTCATCTGGTCGGACATCGACGCCACGCGGTCCGCCGGCAGGAGGCTCATCTTCAGGAGGGCGGTCATCAGGTCGAGCGTGCCCCGCTCGCGGACGTAGCGGCCCAGGACCCGTGAGTAGGTGCCGGCTGTTCGCGGGTGCGCCTTCGGGGCATAGGGCATGCCGTCGGACGCGACGATCACCCAGTCGTTCCCGAGCGCCGTCTCGATCCACTCCTCCTTCATGAAGTGCAGGATGACCGTGCCCCGCTCGCGGCGGTAGCGCTCGAAGGTCTCCCTGGTCAGCCTCTCTCCCGTTGCCTCCCACTGGAGGTCGCCGTAGCCGATGCCCAGGCGGCCTTGCCAGCCCTCGTCGAAGATCGAGCTGTGGAGGCTGGTCGAGCCGGCCGTGTAGGGATACGCCTCCGTCGTCACGTCGAGCCCCAGGCGGCGCGCGCCGCCGATCAGGTCGAGCACCGTGTCGATCTCGCCGAGAGCCATGCTGTTGACGTGCACGATGTGCAGGGGCGCCCCGGTACCGACCGCGTTGGCGAGGACTTCCTGGATCGCATCGATCGTCATCGAACGGACTTGCGTAACAGCAATTGACATGCCGTTCAGCAATCCCTATACTCCGATCCCACATCAGCAACTCCGAACCACAGGAGCAAACTCATGCACGAGTCAAAGAGCAACCAGCCCCACGTCATCACGATCGACGCGGTCACGATCGAGGTCAACACGCACAAGGTCAAGATGCCCGCAGGACCCGCCAGCGGCCTCGAGATCAAAGAGGCCGCGATCGACCAGGGGGTCAAGATTGACGTGACCTTCGTCCTCCAGCTCCAGCTCCCGAACGGGTCAGCGAAGGTCATCGGCGACGACGACAAGGTCCCGCTGTCTGACCACCTCGCCTTCACCGCCATAGCGCCCGACGACAACAGCTAGGGGCAGAACCATGAAGCAACACGTCTCCGACGCCATCGACGAGCTAGACCGCGCGTTCCCCTCCTCGACGGTTACCAGCCGAGAGGACGGTAGCGGTGGTGCCTTTGTGATCGTCGAAGACGTGGTGATCGGTCCGAAGTTCGACCCGTCGACGACCTGGCTCGGAGGCCACATCACCGCGACCTACCCGTACGCCGACATCTACCCCTTGTTCATGGGCGACGACGTACGGCGCGTGGGCGGCTTGGCGTTTGAGGCGCCGGTCACTGGCGGAGCGCACTTCGAGCAACGATCGGCACTCCAGATCTCCCGCCGCTACAACCGCACACAGAACTACCCTCAGACCGCAGTCGCCAAGTTCCTCAAGGTCCTGCGCTTTCTGGAGGAACTTCAATGACCGCGTCCACTGCCGACGTGCTCGTGACCGCACGGCACCATGAGCAACTCATGGCTCACCTCTTCCCCGGGGACAACGACGAGCATGGCGCCATCCTTCGAGCCGGAATCGTCCGTTCGGGCTCCGGCCTTCGTCTGTTGATCCAGAACGTCGAGCCTGCGCGATTCGGGACCGACTATGTCGCCGGGAAGTACGGCTACCGAGCACTGACACCGACCTTCATCCATCGCGAGATCACTCGTTGCCGGGACTCCAGCCTCGCCTACTTGGCGGTCCACAATCACCAGACGGACCGCCACGTCGCCTTCAGCAGAATAGACCTCGAGTCCCACGAGCGAGGCTATCCGGCGCTGCTCGACATCGGGGGTGGCATACCCGTTGGCGCGCTCGTCTACGGCCACCGATCGGTCGCAGCCGACATCTGGATGCCCGACGGCACGAGACGATCACTCGGAACCTACCGCGTGATAGGTCCCAGCGTCAGGCGCTTTACCTCCCGACCGCGCCGCGCCGCAGCGTTGGACACGACACGTGACCGTCAGATCCGCATGTTCGGTAGTTCCGGCCAGCAAGTGCTCCGCTCGAGCAACGTGGCGGTGGTCGGCCTGGGCGGGGTCGGTTCCCTCGTCGTCGAGTACCTCGCGCGGCTCGGCGTCGGGACGCTGCTCCTGGTCGACTCGGACCCGATCGAGTGCAGCAACCTGTCGCGCGTCGTCGGCGCCACGACCCTCGATGTCGAACTCGGACTGCTGAAATCCCAAATCGCCGTCCGCCACGCACGAGAACTGGCGCTGGACGCGAGCCTCCACGCGATCGCCGGCGATGTCGCGACTTCCTCCGTGGCCCAGACCCTGCGCGACTGTGACTTCATCTTCCTGGCTGCCGACTCGATGCGCGCTCGACTTGTCGTCAACGCACTTGCCCACCAGTACCTGATACCCACCGTACAAGTAGGAGCGAAGGTGCGCCCCGACGACACCGGCAAGCTTGAGGACGCCATGTCCGCCGTACGCCAGATCAGACCAGGAGCGGGCTGCCTTTGGTGCAACGGCTTCATCGAACCGACGCGGCTCGCGATCGAAGCCAAGTCGGATGCCGAACGCAAGGCCCAAGCCTATGGCGTTGAGGAACCCAACCCCAGCGTCATCACGATGAACGCCGTCGCGGCTGCGCACGCGGTGAATGACTTCCTGTTCGACTTCCTCGACCTACGCAGCGTCAGCGCTGCGCGGGGCTACCACCACTTCCACTTCCTCACGGGTGTCGCCCAGCATGTCGTCCCGCGGCGGGACTCACACTGCCCGGAGTGCACTCACCGGCTGGCTATGGGCGACGCGCTAGAATTGCCCGTCTCGGACGGGTAGCGTCCGACCACCGCCTCACGGTCCTATGACTCACCGCCACAAGTTCGATTTCCCGGCCTTCTACAAGGCCCTCAGCTCCACAGTCACCGCCCGCGACGCCAACTGGAAGACAGTCAGTGAGCAGACAGGCGTATCCCAGTCCACGCTGTCGAGAATGTCCAAGGGACGCCAACCGGACGCCGCCAGCTTAACGGCTTTGGCCGCCTGGTCCGGGGTCAACCCCGTAGAGTTCACCGCCGCACCCAAGAGCAACCCCGAGCCCATCGCGATGGTCTCCAAGCTCCTACGCCAGGATCCGGACCTCGACGACGCGGGCGCCGACGCACTTGAAGCGATCATCAAGACTGCCTACGACAGCCTCAAGCGTAGACGGGTGCAGACCGACTAGCTGTCGCCCTCCACCGTAGTGGGTCTCGCGACCTTCGGCACCTCGAACCGCGACTCGGCAGTCAGCGCTTCACGCTCCTCGACCCGCTTGACGATGGCCGGAATCGCCTCCTCCATCTTCCCCAGAACGGACTCGACGACGCCACTGTCAGGCAGTTTCCATACCGGGTCGGCGGTCTGCTTCACGCGTCGCTTGGCCATTCTCGCTTCCCTTTCTCGCTGTCCAGCGCTTCGATCCGGCCCCGGAGAGTCGTCATACTCCCACGACCTGCCTCAGATTGAGCTCCATCCGCGGCAGCGGCAATCCGGACGGACGACGCAGGTGTACCTCCCTGTGTTCGCCCGACGCCTTCGTTCGGTCGAACACGATCGCCAACTCTTCGTCGTGCAGTAGCAACGTCGGCACCGGGTCCTGTTCACTTGCTGTGGCGTCCAGGATAGCGCGTCCCGTCACGTGTCCGCTGTCCCACTGCGCGAGGCTACCGAACTCGACGACCCAAACGTACTGCGCACTCTCAAGCTCCATCAAGACACGCAGCAGCGCATCGCCCGTCTGCGATGCATGTTCACGCGCGTGTCTCCGCAGTTCCGAGATCGTCGTCATGAACCAGCGCCGCTGGACCACCTGATCCTTCGCCACCGCATACGCGTCTGCAAAGTCATGGCTCCATTCGTCCACCGCATCAGCCGGGAAGTGGATCTTCTCGGGCAGAGCCACGATGAACCTGTCGATGTCCTGACCCGAGTAGCTCCCTGACGCCGACGCCACAGGCGCTGCCTCTCGCGGGACGCTCCGGTACGGCAGTCTGTTGTCGTCGACCATCAGCAACGCGTCCACTCTGTCCCAGGCATGAGGAAACTGCCCCGCGGGTTCTCCGCTCTGGTCTCGCCAGCTGTAGCCCACAGCCACCGCTGCATGTCGTCGGCTGCTGATCTCCACAAACAGAGGGAAGCCGGACTCAAGATACGCCATCAGCTGCCCGTAGAAGCCTTCGTCCTCGACAGGCTCACCGTCCGGGCCCTTCTTCTTCGTTACGACCAAGGGGAAGCAGCCTGCCGCCTGAAAGACGCGCTCCGCCTCCCACACCGTCAACCCCAGCGACGGCACCAGACCGCCCGGGTCGAACGCACTCGCCAACCTCGCCATGTCCCCGATCAGATACTCCCGATGCTGCGGGAACCTCTCGCTGTAGTGACGGAGAATCGCCCAGCAGGACACATGCGCGCAAACCGCGATATCCGCTGGCTGTGCCATAGAGGGAAACCCCCATACCGGGAGGACGTGCCCGAGTACGTTCACGCGGTGCTCCGACTGGATCGCACTGCCGCGGGCCGCCAGGATTCCTGGCGACAGAACGGATCTTCCCAAGGTCGCCCTCATCGTCGGCCGAAGCACGACGTAGCCGAAGTAGTGATCTTCGAGGCGACCATCGGCGCACGCTATGTCGGTACGAACCTCGTCGTACTTCACCGATCCGTTGAAGAAGTGCAGCCGAACACAGTCCCTCCGATAGACCCGGCCCTTCTTCGCATAGAAGCTGTACAGCGTGCTCCGATAGTCCTTGTCGACGTAGCCATGCTCGACAAGCACGGACTGCACCGCGTCCGTCACTTCCCTAGCGAGACGCCTAGCGATCGCTTCCGGCTGGAACACGGCGTCCAACGCGTCTGCCAGAGGGCTGTACCCACGTTCTCCGCCGACGTCGATCCACTGGTACGTTGCCAACGCTTCTGCTTCTCCGCTGTCCGGTTCTTCTCTAGCTCGGGGATCGACACCGCATAGCGGTCCGGAATCGCACCCATCAACGGCCCTTCGTCAGTTCCGCAGACGCTGCGCTGTGACCGCAGGTATCGCCGCTTGGTCAACTCCCACGAGAGGGGTGCCCCAGAGGACGCGAGATCATGACACCTGCCCTGCACACCCGCAACCGGCCTGTCTACCCGATTGCCCGCTACTAAGGCTCCCCCGCAAACCGCCCAACAATCGCACGCCCCGGCGCAACCCCCTCCACCGTCTCGCCGTCCCGCACCACGAAACACCCCGTTCACCATCGTGTGACGAATTCCCTCCGAGAAGGAGAGCCCGTCTTCGAAGGTGGCGGTGTCGATCACCGTGTCCGGATCGAAGACGACGATGTCCGCGTCCGCGCCGACCTGGATCCGCCCCTTGCGCCTCATCTGATCGGACATCGACGCCACGCGGTCCGCCGGCAGGAGGCTCATCTTCAACAGGGCGGTCATCAGGTCGAGCGTGCCCCGTTCGCGGACGTAGCGGCCCAGGACCCGTGAGTAGGTGCCGGCCGTTCGAGGGTGCGCCTTCGGGGCGTAGGGCATGCCGTCGGAGGCGACGATCACCCAGTCGTTCGCGAGCGCCATCTCGATCCACTCTTCCTGCATGAAGTGGAGGATGACCGTGCCCCGCTCGCGGCGGTACCGCTCGAAGGTCTCCCTGGTCAGCCTCTCTCCCGTTGCCTCCCACTGGAGGTCGCCGTGGTCGATGCCCAGGCGGCCTTGCCAGCCCTCGTCGAAGATCGAGCTGTGGAGGCTGGTCGAGCCGGCCGTGTAGGGGTAGGCCTCCGTCGTCACGTCGAGCCCCAGGCGGCGCGCGCCGCCGATCAGGCCGAGCACCGTGTCGATCTCGCCGAGGGCCATGCTGTTGACGTGCACGATGTGCAGGGGCGCCCCGGTGGCGACCGCGTTGGCCAGGACTTCCTGCATCGCATCGATCGTCATCGAACGGACGTGCGTGTGGATGGTGGCCCGCTTCTCGCCGGCGTCCTCAACACATCCGCACCCCCCAATCCGCCCGATGGTATACACCCATGCACCCCATCCCCGCCGCACCCACGCCCCCATCCAAGGCGCCGCGACCCATGCCGTCGACCACTCCCGGGCACACTCTCCTGTCACGCCGAACCCTTGTAGGGCACGGCGCCAAGGCGGGCGCTCTCCTTGCGGCCTTAACACTCGGAGCGCCGCACCTGGCGTTGGGCAGGCACAAGCTGTTCCCTCAGAGCGAAGAGCGCTACTCGACCCGCGCAGTCGACCTCATCGGCGACTCCCTGGTGATCGACATGCTGAGTCCTTTGACACTCGCGTCGTCGACCGCCCATGCCTGGTACGGCAATCCCGAGAACATCCCCGAGTCCCTCTGGGAAGACTTCGAGCGCTCCGGGATCAACGTCGTCCACGACGCCGTGGGCACCGGCCCCTTCGGCGCCAGGCAAGCGGTCCTGGCGCGGGTCGCGGCTGTCAACGGCGTCATCGCGCACAACGGGCATCGCATGCTGCGCGTCGCGCGGGCCGCCGACCTCGACGAGGCGGCCTCGGGAAACCGCGTCGGACTGATCTTCGGCGTGCAGAACTCCGACCACTTCGAGTCGCCCGACGACGTCGACACCTTCTATGGGCTCGGCCAGCGCGTGTCGCAGTTGACGTACAACGCGCGCAACCTGATCGGCACCGGCTCGACGGACCGGGTCGACGGCGGACTGTCGGACTGGGGAGTCGCCATCATCCAGCGCATGAACAAGGTCGGCATGGCGGTGGACGTGTCCCACTGCGGAGACCGCACGTCGCTGGACGCGTTCGAAGCCTCCAAGAAGCCCGTCCTGGTCACCCACGCGAACGTCCGGGCGCTCGCAGCGGGCCACGTCCGGTGCAAGCCCGACGAGGTCATCGACGCCGTCAAGAAGGCAGGCAGCGTCTTCGGCGTCACCGGGGTGCGGATGTTCGTGAAGGCCGACGAGCCCACGACCATCGAGCACCTCCTCGACCACTTCGACTACCTCGCCAGGCGAATCGGCGTCGAGCACGTCGGCATCGGCAGCGACATCGACCTCTACGGCTACGACGACATGCCCCAGGAGGACATGCTGAGGCTGAAGTTGTCCTACCCGAAGGGCAAGTACCGCTTCCGGGCACAGATCGACATCCCCGAAGTGGCCCATCCGCAACGCGTTTTCGACCTCACGGAAGGCCTCATCCGGCGGGGTTACTCCGACGCCGACATCCGGGGCATCCTGGGCGGCAACTTCCGCCGTGTTCTGGAGGAGATCTGGGGATGAAACTCCGCGAACAGCTTTGCTTACGGCAAAGCATCGCACCATGCCGACAGCGTCTCTCTGGGTGCGCTCGGTGCGCGTCAACGACCACACCACGCGCTGGGTCGTCGACGACGTGATCAGCGTCGTCGAAGGAGCTGAGTTGACTTAGTCAAAGACTTAGTCTATCTTCGCTTGCCATGAAGCAGGTGACCGTACACGCAGCAAAAACGCACCTCTCCCGGCTCCTGCGGGAAGTAGCCGCCGGCGAGGACATAGTGATCACGCGCTCCGGTCAACCCGTGGCAAAGCTCGTCACTGTGGAGGAAGAGCGGCCGATCTTCGGCATCGACAAGGGTCGGTTCGTGGTGCCCGATGACTTCGACGCTCCTCTCGATGAGGACCTGCTGCGCGCGTTCGAAGGCCGGACCTGAGAAGCCGGCACGTCGCCCGTGGATTACCTCCTGGACACCCACTGCTGGCTCTGGATGCAAACAGAACCGGAGCGCTTCGACGCGCACCTCCTGGCCGCCCTGGAGTCGTCCGCGACGTCGAAGTTCCTGTCTGCAGCGAGCGCTTGGGAAATCGCGATCAAGTACGCAATCGGAAAACTGCCGTTGCCGGAACCCCCGGCCTCCTACGTTCCGGAACGTATGCGCCTGAACCAGGTGAAACCTCTCCCCATCAGCCCAGCTCACGCCCTGGCCGTCGCTGACCTCCCCCGGCATCACCGGGATCCGTTCGACCGCATCCTCGTCGTTCAGGCCCGGATCGAGGGTGTGACTCTGGTTACTGCCGACAAGATCCTCGAACTGTATGATGCGCCGGTTCTTCGGGTGGGAGCATCACGCTCGGAAACGCCGTGAGTGCCTCAGATGCCGATCCAGCATTTCACCCTGATCGTCGAGGGCCCTGACCTCCAGGACGAGCCGTTCATCGACGCCCTCTTCGAAGCGGGTTGCGACGACGCCACGGTCGCCCGGATTGATGGCGTCCAGTACATCGATTTCGACCGGGAAGCAGAGAGCCTCGACGAGGCGATCATCTCCGCGGTGCGGGACGTGGAGCAGGTCGAAGGCGTCCGCGTCACCCGGCCGAGCTAAGGGTCAGCCGCGAAACGCCCGACAATCGCCCGCCCCGGCGCAACCCCCTCCACCGTCTCACCGTCACGCACCACGAACACCCCATTCACCATCGTGTGCCGGATCCCCTCCGAGAACGACAGCCCGCCCTCGAACGTGGCCGTGTCGATCACCGTCTCGGGATCGAAGACCACAATGTCCGCGTCGGCGCCGACCTGGATCCGCCCCTTGCGCCTCATCTGCTCGGACATCGTGGCCACGCGGTCGGCCGGCAGGAGGCTCATCTTCAGCATGGCGGTCATCAGGTCGAGCGTGCCCCGCTCGCGGACGTAGCGGCCCAGGACCCGTGAGTAGGTGCCGGCTGTTCGAGGGTGCGCTTTCGGGGCGTAGGGCATGCCGTCGGACGCGACGATCACCCAGTTGTTCCCGAGCGCCGTCTCGATCCACTCTTCCTTCATGAAGTGCAGGATGACCGTGCCCCGCTCGCGGCGGTACCGCTCGAAGGTCTCCCTGGTCAGCCTCTCTCCCGTCGCCTCCCACTGCAGGTCGCCGTAGTCGATGCCCAGGCGGTCCTGCCAGCCCTCGTCGAAGATCGAGCTGTGGAGGCTGGTCGAGCCGGCCGTGTAGGGGTAGGCCTCCGTCGTCACGTCGAGCCCCAGGCGGCGCGCGCCGCCGATCAGGTCGAGCACGGTGTCGATCTCGCCGAGGGCCATGCTGTTGACGTGCACGATGTGCAGGGGCGCCCCGGTAGCGACCGCGTTGGCCAGGACCTCCTGCATCGCCTCGATCCTCATCGAACGGACGTGGGTGTGGATGGTGGCCCGCTTCTCGCCGGCGAAGCGGAACACTTCGAAGATCTCCCGGCGACTCGCCCCGGGGTAGTACTGGACGGCGAGGCCGATCCCCAGGGCGCCTTCCTCCAGCCCTTCCTGCAGAAGCTCCAGCATGGCGGGGAAGCGTTCGGGCGGCAGCTCGGAGTAGTACGTCCTGTCCGCGGCGTCGCGCTCGGCGCCGAGTGGTTCGTCGGCGGAACTGGCCGCCGTGAAGGCCGCCTCGAGATCGGCCCGTTCCTCCTGCGGCAGGATCTCCAGGCCCCTCAACGCGCCGTGATTGATCGTGGCGCCATAGTTGACGAGCGACCTTCCTCGCCTGGAATCCAGGAACGCCCCCACGTCGGCTACGCCCCATTCCAGCTCGAGCGCGGTGGTCACGCCGTCCCTCGCCTGGTACTCGTGCGCCGCCGGGCCCTGGCCGTGAGCGTGGAGGTCCACGAAGCCCGGCGCCAGGACCAGTCCGGCAGCGTCGATGAGGACGCCTCCGTCGGCGAGGGACTCGGCAAGGGGCCCGGTGGTCAAGGCGGCGATGACACCGCCGCGGATTCCCACGCTCCTGACCTCATCGAGCCTTCTCTCAGGGTCGATGACGCGAGCGCCCTCGAAGACGACGTCGAACTCCTGAGTCCCGGCTTCGTCCGTCCCGTCGGTCGCGCCGTTGCAACCTGCGAGGAGGAGAGCCGCGACGAGCGTGGCCGCCCACTGGATGCGCCGGCGTCCCCGCCGGCATCCGGCGCGCAGCGGCGGCTTCCGCGCGTACCGCACCGCCACCACAAAGCCACCCCTCAACACATCCGCACCCCCAATCGGCCCGATGGTATACACCCATGCACCGCACCCCCGCCGAATCCACGTTCCCATCCAAGGAGCCGCGACCCATGCCGTCGACCACTCCCGGGCACTCTCTCCTGTCACGTCGAGCCCTGGTCGGGCATGGCGCCATGGCGGGGCGCTCGCATCGGGTCACGTCCGGTGCAAGTGCCGCCGCACTGTGTCGGTGGGCAATACTCGGCGCGGCCCTCGCCTTCACGTTCGCCGCCGTCCCCCTCTCCTCCCAAACCGTCGACGAGCGGCTCCAAGGCTTCGACCAGTGGGTCGAATCGGTGATGGCGGAGTGGAAGGTCCCCGGCCTCGGCGTGGCCATCGTCGAGGACGGCGAGATCGTCTTCGCCAAGGGCTACGGCTGGCGCAACGTCGAGCAGGAACTGCCCGTCACGCCCGACACCCTCTTCGCCATCGGCTCCAACACGAAGTCCTTCACCGCCACGCTGCTGGCCATGTACGTCGACGAAGGCGCCCTCGCCTGGGACGCGCCGATCCGCACCGTGCTTCCCGAGTTCAGCCTCCACGACCCGGTGGCGACGGCCGGGATGACGGCCGTCGACCTGCTGAGCCACCGCTCGGGCCTGCCCAGGCACGACCTGTTCTGGTACGCGACCGGCAAGAGCCGCACCGAGCTGATCGCCGGGCTGCACCACCTGGAGCCGTCCGCGCCGTTCAGGAGCAAGTACCAGTACCAGAACCTGATGTTCCTCACCGCCGGCGTGGTCGCTGAACGGATCGGCGGCAAGTCCTGGGAGGAGCTCGTCGAGGAGCGGATCTTCCGCCCACTCGGCATGGAGCGGGCCAACTTCTCCGTCGACCGGATGCAGCAGGACGACGACTTCTCCTACGGCTACGGCGCGGAGCAGGAGATCGAGCGGGTGCGCCGCGTACGCCGGGTGCCGTTCCGCAACATCGACGCCATCGGGCCCGCCGGTTCGATCAACACGTCGGCCCGGGAGCTCGCCCGCTACGTGCTGTTCCACCTCGCCTACGGGAAGGTCGGCGACACGCAGCTCCTGAAGGAGGACTCGGCGCGGCTCATGCAGCTACCCCAGATGGTGATGACCGGCCCGCTCCAGGAGAGACTGCAGAACGGACCGGAGATCAGCGATCCCACCTACGGACTGGGCCTCATGGTGGGCGGCTACCGGGGCCGCAAGCACATCAGCCACGGGGGAGGCATCGACGGCTTCATCTCCGCGATGGAGTGGCTGCCCGACGAGCAGATCGGAGTCATAGCACTCTCCAACACCTCGCACACCGGGACCGTGCCTGCGCTCGTCGTGCGCAACGCGTTCGACCGCATGCTCGGCCTCGAACCCATCGACTGGGCCGCCAGGGCGCGCAAGCGCGAAGCCGAAGCGAAGCAAGAGGCCGAAGAGGCCAAGACGGCCGATCTCGCGGCAGCGGCACCGGGCACCAAACCGTCACACCCGCTCGCCGACTACGCAGGCGACTACGAGCACGCCGGCTACGGCAGAGCCTCCGTGCGAGTTGAGGGGGACGGCCTGATCATCGAAGTCGTCGGAATCGAGTTCCCGCTGGCGCACTACCACTACGACCTGTTCATCGTCCCCTACGATCTGCCGGCCGACGCGGCCGCCGCAGGGTTCGGAGGGGTCAAGATCCGCTTCGACTACGACGACGCCGGGGCGATCAACGTCGTTTCCGTGCCTCTCGAGCCGGCCGTCTCGCCAATCCGCTTCGCGCGGATCAGCGACTGACCCCCGAGACACCCACGATGCCGGCCCGGGCGCCAACCCGCTTCCACACCCTCGTCCTGCCGGCGATCATCGCCCAGTCGATGATCATCGGCGGCGGCTACGCCACGGGCAGGGAAGTCGTCGAGTACGCCGGCCGCTTCGGGAACTGGGGATGGCTGTCCGTCGCGATCATCACGGTCTGCTTCGCCGTCGTCATGGCGCTGTCCTTCGAGTTGGCCAGGCTCGCCGGGGCGTACGACTACAAGACGTGGAGCCGGAACCTGGTCGGTCCGCTCTGGTGGCTCGTCGACGTGCTCATCCTGAGCATGATGATGCTGGTGATCGCGGTGATGACGGCGGCCATCGGGGAGGTTCTGCAGCAGACTGTCGGGCTTCCCAAGCCGCTGAGCCTGGCGATCGCCTTTGTGTGCGTCGGGTTTCTCTCGTGGCGCGGTTCCGGCTTCATCGAGAAGGCGAAGACCTGGGGCAGCGCCGCTCTGTATGTGGGCTACTGCGCGTTCGCGGTGCTGGTGTTGACGGCGCCGGTCGGGGCAGCGGTTGCGCAGCCGGCGGCGGCGACGGCGACGACGGCGACGGCGACGGCGACGGAAGGAGGCGTGCTGGAGGTGATCGTCGCTGCCGTCCTGTACGTCGCCTACAACGTCGCCGTCGTGCCGGCCGTGCTCTTCTGCCTCCATCGCCAGACGCGGCGGTCCGAGACGTTTGCGTCAGGGGCTCTTGCCGGAGTCGCGATGACGGTGCCGTTCGCGCTGACCCTGGCGTGCCTCCTCCGGTTCCCTCAAGCCTCCGTGATGGAGGCCGAGGTGCCCTGGCTGCCGATGATCACGAGCGCCGCCGACGGCCGCGCCGGCGGGCCGGCGCTGTGGATCGCGATCTTCGGACTCGTCGCCGGCTGGACGCTCATCGAGACCGCCGTCGGTTCCATCCATGCGCTCCTGAGGCGGGTGGAGAGCAATCTCGACGATCTGCCGCGTCGGTGGAGGCCTGCGTCGGGGAGACTGACGCGGGGCCAGAAGGCGGTGACTGCGGTTGGGGTGCTGGTGGCCGCGGCCGGGTTGTCGACGTTCGGGATCATCGATCTTGTCGCGAGGGGCTACGGCACTCTGGCTTGGGGGTTCATCGCCCTGGTGGTGGTGCCGTTGTTTGTCGTGGTGCCGTGGCGATCGTTGAGGGCAGAGAAGCCGGTGTAGCTAGCCAGATCCCCGCGTATTGGCGCCTCCAGAGATCGTCTCCAGGTCTCGCCGCAGGTCTTCAAGCTCGTACTGCGCCGGCACCTTCCTGCTGCGGGCATAGTCCATCATCTCCCAGAGAGAGACGCCCGCATCGCGCGCGGCTCGCGCGACCGTGACCTTCCCCTCGCCGTACAGCCGGGCGTAGTGCTTGAGCTTCCAGTCGTGAACCGCGCTCGCGAGCAACCGGCGCACCGTCGTCGAGCGGTCGGACTGCTCGACCTCTTCGATGAGTTCGAGTTCCCGGACCAGCCCCAAGGGCAGCCTGGCGCCCACCGTCTGATCTTTCTTCATGAGTCTGTCTCCCGTGCAACTCTCATGATCTCAGCCACAACCGCCGGGGAAAGCCACAGTACTTCGCAGAGGTCGCGCAGTACCGTCTCCAGTTCTCCGAAGGTAAGCAGCCGCCGCAGGTGAGCTTCCAACAACACGCCCGCCGTTCCCACGTACTCGACACCGACCGTCTCGGCGACGTGGCGGGCCTCCGAGTCGTCTGCAATCAATCGCGCCCCGCGGCCACTCGCCAGCGCGATGGCCTCCGCTTCCCCTCGGTCCAAGCGGGAGAGCCGCGCCAGCCGTTCCCGCAGTTCCTCCTCCTCTTTCGTCAAGCCAACCGTCTGCAGCCACCCGTCCTCCAAAGCCGCTTCGAGTTGCTCCACCCCGGCGGCGCGGATGGCCCTGCCGGCATCGACAGTTTCCGCCTTCACCACGGGTCCGATCCGTATCGCGTCGTAGAGGTCCCGCAGAAGCCACAATCGGCGCAGCTTCGCCAGGACGATGAGTGGGGAAGCGTCGGCTACGACCAATCCGTAGTCCTCCAAGGTCGGTCCGGGGCGTCACAAGACTACGTTAACAATAGTCTCGATTGTTGACGACCGTCCGCTCCGGTCGGAGTGGAGCCGCTTCCCATCGAGGAAGCAGCCCTGAGTTCCGTCCTGGTCTTCAGAAGCCGAGGCTTGTCCGCCGGTTCCGGCCGACGACCCGAGCCCGAGCGAACGAAGGAGAACCGAGTGACGGCAGAGAAGGCGGAGCTACACTACCGGCATGGGGATCCCTGCCGGATACTGGAAGAAGCCGGCTTCGGGCCCGGACAGGCCCGTGCCCTGGTCGACCTCATCGCCGACCGGGAGAGCAGGCTGGTGACGAGCGAAGGCATGACCGCCTACGAGAACGACGTTGCGATCCTCAAGAGCGATCTGGGCGAGCTGAAGGTGAGGATGGCGTCGGTCGAGGGACGCATCGATGGCCTCGTCATGGTCGTCGAGGGCCTCCGGCAGGAGGTCAGGGAGAGGAACGACGCGCTCCGGCTCGAGCTGACGGCCAAGTTCGAGGCCCTGGAGGCACGCGTCGACCGCCGCATGAGCGCCCTGGACGGCCGCATGGGCAGCCTGGAGGGCAAGATGGACGGCGTGCAAGGCGAACTCAGGACGCTGAAGTGGATGCTCGGCATCCTCGTCGGCCTCGCGGCGGCCCTTGGCGCGCCGGTCGCGGCCGCCCTGGTTCGGCTCGCCTTCTTCGCGTAGTTTCCCGCTTCGCGCGCCGGCCGCACTCCTACCAGGGCATCGTCCGCCCGCTGTACTCCCTCCCCACCTCCGCCGCATCCTCCCTACGACCCGCGCCGATCATCACGCCGCGGTCGATCTGCCCCACCACGTTCTCCGGCAGCACGTTGTCCAGGAAGAACATCCCCCGCTCCTTCGTCAACTCCAGCACCATCTCGCCGGCGGCGACGACTTCAGGCGGAAGCGGCGGGTCGGCGCGGCCTTCGAGGTGGCCGTAGGAGAGGCCCAGGTCGCGGGGGCCGTGTTCGGCGAAGGCCAGACCGGGGACGGAGAGGGTTTCGGCGGCTCGGTCGAGGGCCTGCTGGTCTTCGAGCTTGACGCCGAGCATGATCTCGCCTTCGGGATTGAGGGGCCAGACGTCGGCTTTCTGGAGGTACTCCTGGGCGCTCAGGCCCCAGACCCAGGCGGCGAAGGTGTGGCTGCCCCAGCCGCGGAGGCCAACGCCTACGATGTCGATGGCCTGTTTGTGGATCGGGTAGCGGGCGGCCTGGACGTAGCGCTTGACTCCTTCGGGGTCGCGGGCGCGAGCGAGGTGGACGCCGTGGACGCCCTGGGCGAGGGCCTGCTGGACCATCCAGCCGCCGGCCGTGACGGTCGCCTCGTCGAGGCCGAGCAGGGGCAGGGAGACGATGACGGTCGGCGTCCGGTGGCCGCTTGGGGTGGGGCCGGCGTCGACGAGGCCGCGCATGAACTCGCGGAGCGCCGCGAAGTCGAGCGCCACGTGTTCCACGTTGTAGATGATGTAGTCGCCCCAGGTGCTTGCCATGCGCATGCCTTCTTCGTAGCCGCCGGTGGAGGCGTCGTAGTAGATGGGCTGAGCCCGTTCGAGGAGCTCGATGGACTTGTTGATCCTCCTGGGCTGGTAGTCGGACACGGCGCGGGCCGCGTCGAAGCCCTTGCCGAAGCCGGGGGACGAGGTGGTCTGGCGGTAGGTCGGGAGAAGCCGGAGTTCGGTTGCGGAGCGGAGGTCGCCCCAGAGGGTCAGGTGGCGGCCGGCGGCGGTGTGGACGACGCCCCAGTCGTCGCCGCTGACGACGACGCGGCCGGTGAGGTCGCCGGGGGGGAGAGAGGCCGACACGTCGACCTGGGTCTGGTGGCTGGATACCGAGTAGGAAGTCCCGAGGACCTGCAGTTCCCTGCCGTCTTCGAGGAACTCGGGCAGTCCGGCCGCGTTGCCGTCGCCGGCGGCGCCGTCGCGGAACAGGGACGCGGTGACGATCGCGGTGCCGTCGCTCTCGAGCGAGCCGGTGACGACGTTGTTGCTGAAGCGCGTGGGCTGGAGGCCCTCCTTGGTTTCGATGAGCAGGGTGTCTTCGAGGATCGTGTTGTCGGTGACTTCGAGTTCGCTGCGCTGCAGGTAGAAGCCGTTGTTGAGCGCGGCGACGTTGCCGGTGACCAGGCCGCGGCTCTCCATCGTGATGCGGGTGGCGCCGGAGTTGCGGGACGGGCTCGTGTTGCCGAAGAAGCCGTTGCCGGTCACTTCGACGAAGAAGTCCTCGGCGCTCGGCATGGGATCGAACGGCCGGTCGTAGCGATGCTCCTGGCCGCCGACGAAGAGGCCGCCGCCATCGTCTCCGCCATGGTTGGCGACGATGACGTTGTTGCGGACCTTGGCGGAGGACCAGTAGGCGACGAAGAGGCCGCCGCCGTCGTTGTTGTGGAGCGCCTTGTTGCCGAGGACGACGTTGCCGGTGATCTCGGGGGATGAGTGATTGAAGACGGAGATGCCGCCGCCGTCGCTGCTGCGCATGGGGTCGGCGGCGCCGGCGATGTTGCCGATGAGGACGTTGCCTGCGATCACGCCGTCGCAGTTGTGGTCGAAGGCGATGCCGGCGCCGCGGCCGGTTTCTGTGGTGTTGGCGAGGATCAGGTTGTTGCGGATCTCGGGGGCGCCGCCGTTGCGGCAGTAGATGGCGCCGCCGTCGTGGGCGGTTTCGTGGAGGTACTTGGGGGCCCAGTCTTCGGGTGTGAGGGTGGCGTTCCGGGTGAAGACGTTGTTGGTGAGGACGGGGGATGTGCCGTCGATGAGGATGCCGGCGCCGGGGCCGCGGGTGCGGCCGTTTTGGATTTGGAGGCCGTCGATGCGCGGGGTCGGAGTGGTGGCGGTGTTGGCGGCGGTGGCGTCAGCGGCGGTGGTGTCAGCGGCGGTGGTGTCAGCGGCGGTGGCGTCAGCGGCGGTGGTGTCAGCGCCGGTGGTGTCAGCGGCGGTGGTGTCAGCGGCGGTGGTGTCAGCGGCGATGGTGGCGGTGGCGGAGATGAGGACTCGGCCTTCGTTGCGGGCGTCGAGGATGGTTGGGTGGGCTTGGATGTCGCGGGTCCAGGTGGTGGGGTCGAAGCCGCCGTAGAGGTCGACGGCGGGTTTGAGGGTGAGGTTGTGGACGTTGTAGGTGCCGGTGGCGATGAGGATGGCGGTGCGCGCTGCGTCGGTGGCGGTGGTGGCGTCGGTGTTGCTGGCGGCGGAGGCGGCGAGGGCGGAGGCGAGGGCTTGGGTGATGGAGGCGTAGGGGGCGGAGGCGGTGCCGGTGCCTGTGGAGTCGGAGCCGGTGGTGGTGGAAACGTGGAGGATGCGGGCGTAGGCGTCGAGGTCGACGGGGGTGGTTTGGGGGCCGGCGGCGGCGAGGGTGGGGGTGGCTGTGGTGGTTAGGAGGGTGAGGAGGGAGATGCAGAGGGTGAAGAGGAGGGGGAGGAGGGCGTTGCGGGGGTGTCGGCGGCGCTGCGCGCCGGTTGGGGGGCAGGTGCTGGTGTTCCCAGGGACGGATGCGGGCAAGATGCCCGCGTTCCAAGGGACGGATGCGGGCAAGATGCCCGCGTTCCAAGGGGCGGATGCGGGCAGGACGCCCGCGTTCCCAGGGGCAGATGCGGGCGGGATGCCCGCGTTTCCAGGGTTGTGCACGCTTCTACCCTCCTTCCACGAATTGCATGGCATACAGCTTCGCTCCGCGCATGCGGAGCACCACCTGCACCGTCCGCCCCGCCAGCGGGGACAGATCGGCGCCGGTCTCGAGCCAGTCGACTTCCTTGGCGATGAAGTCGCCGTTGATGTAGACGCAGTCGTCGACGGTGTAGCCCTCGATGTCTTGGCCCTGTTCGTCCAGGAAGCCGACCTGGACGTAGCCGACGGCGTCGGTGTCGACGTTGAGTTGCAGGCGGTCGCCGGTGAACACAAGGGCTCGGGTGATGACGGTCGTGTCGTGGCCGTAGGGACTGTCGAGGGATATGAACCCGTCGAGGCGCTGGACGAGCCGGTAGACGCCGCGGCCGTCGGGGTCTTCGGTGTGGGGCGAGTGGTAGTGGGTCTCGCCGAAGTAGTACTGCCAGAGCTCCTCGCCGCGGCGGATCATGCCGTGGCCGATGTAGGCGGTGACCACGTCGCGCCCCTGGTGGCGGCCTATCCCTACGTAGGCCGGCTCGGGGTGGCGCTTCCAGTCGAGCCCGTTCCGGCTGACGGCGATCTGGGATTCGAGCGGGCCCGAGCCGAGGCCGCGCTCTTCGAGGCCCAACACCGTGCGCGCCTCCGGTCCGTCGCCGTAGTAGTGGAAGTAGCCCACCGGGAAGGCGACGTAGGCGTCCGGGGCATAGGGATACTTCATCGCCTTGGTGAGATAGAAGTCCACGCCCACCGGGTCCTCGGGGGTCGGATCGAGGAGGTGCGGGTACTCCATGCCGAAGCCGCCCGGCGTCAGCGGACCGTTGTCCACCCACCAGGGCAGCGGGTCGCGGAGCGGGTACTCGGCGCGGAGGTCGAGGTACTCCTGCTGCGTCAGCGCCGTGAACGGTTGGGTCACGCGCAGGTCCTCGTGCTCCGTGACCACCGAACTGCGCTGCGTCACGCCTCCCGGCGTGTGGAAGATGCCGGAGCGGTGGTAGGCCATGTAGACCTGCCGCTGGTCGTCGTAGTAGGTGCTGCTCTGGGTGCCGGAGCGGAAGGGCAAGATGATGTTGCGCCGCCGCGTCCAGTTGTAGCCGTCTGCCGACGTGTAGAGGTAGATGCCGCGCCGCTGGTAGTCCGTGAAGTACTTCCACCGCTCGTCGGGTTGGCCCTGCGGGTCCCAGAAGGGAGTGCCGAGGCCGCCGACCATGTCGGGGATGACGATGTTGCGGTGGCCGTTGATCTCGCCGCGCCCCTGGTCGGGCCGGTCGAAGTGAACCCCGTCGGTCGAGGTGTAGACCGCGAGGTGGTCCTCCTCCCTCGAGTTGTAGATGCGGATGACGCCGTCGTCGCCCTCGACGATGGTCAGGTGCTTGCGGAACGTGCCCTTGATGTTGTCGATCACGCGCTCGGCGCGCCGCGGCGGGTTGACGGTGAACTTCGCGTCGCCTGTGTCGGCGAGGAGGGCGTCGTCGATGAAGACGTGCTTGCGGGTGCCGAGCTCGAGGGGGTTTGTGGAGTCATCGCCGAAGAGGAGCGGCGGGCCCTGGGAGAGTTCGACAGGTGTGGGCTGGGTTGCGAAGGTCGCGGGTGGGTTGAAGTCGTCGGTGTAGACGAGGCCGCGGCTGACCCGGAACTCGTCGAGCATGCCGGTGAGGGGGCGGGCGAAGAGGCCGTCGCTCGCGAGGGTGAAGTAGGCCTCTTCGCCTTCGGGAAGCGCGGCGAGCGCGGTCTGCGGTGGTTGGGGTTGGAGGGCGCCGTCGAGGTAGTGGCGTAGCTGGTTGGCTGCGGCGTCGTAGGTGAAGGCGTAGTGCCGCCAGGCGGGGGCGGACGTGGCGTCGGTGGCGGTGGAGGTGATGGGGATGGTGGGGATGGTGGGGATGGTGGAGGTGGTGGGGATGGTGGGGATGGTGGGGGTGGAGGTGGGGATCTCGACGGACGCGCCGGTGGGCTGGTTGACGAGGACGAAGTGGGAGCGGTCGGCCGACCAAGCGAGCTGGGTGACGATGTCGTTCTCGCCGCGGGGGCCGGTGCCGAGTTCGAAGATGACGGCTTCGCCGTCGGCGTCGGCGTCGGCGGCTGCGGCGGCCGGCGCGTCCCCCGGGGAATGCCAGAACTCGACGGTCCAGTCGAAGTCGCCGAGGTTGAGGGAGGAGGTCGTCGGGTTCTTGTGGCCGACCTGCTTGCGGAGGTGGTTCTCGCCGGAGGTCATGAGGGCCGCGTAGGTCGCGGTGAACCAGCTCAGGGGCTCTACGGTTCGGCCTTCGGGCGGTGGCAGACGGGCGAGACCGAACTCGCCGGGCTTCTCTTCGGCCGGGGGCACCTCGAGAGGCGGGTGGAGCGGGGCGAGGAGGAGGGCGTTGCCGTAGTGGCCGGGGGCGACCCGGGCGCCGAGGCCGAGGGAGAGGACCATGTCGTTGTCCGACATGTCGTCGAGGGTGTGGCTGGGGTAGAGGCCGGCGGGCTCGTCGAAGAGCCAGAGGGCGGTGGTTTGGAGGGCGGGGGTGGGGGTGGCGGTGGTGTCGGTGGTGGTGTCGGGGGATGGGGCGCAGGCGCTGAGGAAAGTTAGGGCGAAGAGGAGGGCCGTGGGGGTTGCAGTAGAGAGCACCGCCCACACCGGGGTGTATCTCTGGGTGCGCGGGCCTGCCATCCGTGCGCCCGCTGACGGGCGCACGGACTGGTTCGCGGGTGGCGCGGAGCGCGCCACCCGGGTTCTGGCCCCGCTTTCGGGCGAAGCCGCGAAGCGGCGAAGCCCGGACAACACGGCCGCCGGCCAAAGGCCGGCGACGTTCTCTCCGCCGCCTGCGGCGGCAGCGGGCGAGACGCCCGCGTGCCCAGGGGCGGATGCGGGCGGGACGCCCGCGTTCCCAGGAATACGGCCCATGCTCATGGTGCCTCCTTGTTGGCGACGGCGAGGTCGGCGTGCGGGATCACCAACGTCTCGATGAGCTCGTCGTCGATCGAGTGGATCTGGTACGTCGCCTGCGGATTCTCGCGTGCGGTGTCGAATGTCAGCAGTCCGAAGGAGTCCTTCAGGTTGTAGCTGAAGAGGGCGCCCGGCGCCTTGGGGTGGGTGTGCATGTTCGTCAACTGGCCGCTCAGGAGGTCGTGGAAGGCGTAGCCGCTTGCTCGCTCGAGCGCCCAGGCTTCGGAGCGGTGGCGGTCGGAGGAGAGGAGGACGACGCCGGGGATGTCGTTCGCTTCGATGAAGCGGAAGATCTCCTCGCGCTCCTCGGGGAAGCCGAACCAGGTGTCGCGGCTGCCGGGTTTGGCGCCGTCGGCCCAGGCCACGGGGCTCGCGATCACCTTGAAGGTGGCCTCGGAAGCAAGGAGCGACTCGAGCAGCCAGGCCTTCTGCACCGGGCCCAGCATGGTGGGCTTTTCGGCGAAGGGGTTGGTCCGGTAGGTGCGGCCATCGAGCAGCAAAAAGTCCACGTCGCCGAGGGAGAACCCGAACCAGACGCCCGGGTGGGACTCCGACCCGTAGGCCGGGTTGTTCCAGTTGCGGCGGAACAGGTCGACCATCGGCTGCTTCCACGCCGGCCGGTCGACGTAGGGGCCCAGCCAGATGTCGTCGACGGCCGCGTCGTGGTCGTCCCAGATCGCGTAGACGGGGGTCCCGCTCACGAGGCGCCGAAACTCGGGGCGCGACTGGCGCTGGTAGTAGGTGTAGTCGTGGAACGGGCCGGGCGGCTCAGGCAGGTCGATGTAGACGTTGTCGCCGAGCGTGAGAAACGCTTGCGGGGTGTGGCCGGCGATCGTGTCCCACATGCGCTCGTTGTCCGGCGTGTAGCCCGCGCAGCCGCCGAAGGCGACGACGAAGGTTCCGGGGGCGCCGGCGGGCGGCGAGGTGCGGAGCGTGTAGGTCGGCGGGTTCGGCGGCTGGGGCGGCGTGTTCGCCTCGACGAGCACCTGGTAGCTGTAGGTCGTGCCGGGCGAGAGGCCTTCAAGCGTTGCTGTGCCCGTGAAGTCGCGGTCCGCGCTGGTGGCGCCGGAGGCGGTGTGGCGCTCGCCGTCGGCTGTCGCCACCACTTCGAACGGCGTCTCGACGGCGGTGCGGATCCAGACCCGGGCGCTGGTGTCGGTGACGGCGCCCAGCATGGGGCCGTGGATGATGGCGTTCTTCGGGAGCGCCGCGCGCGCAGCGAAGTCCTCGGTCGCGGCAAGCGGTGCGAGCAGTTCGCGCGGGCCGGCGAGAAAGCGGCTGAAGGGCATGCCGGCGTCGAGGGCGGCGGACATCGCTTGCCCGGCCTCGGCGATCTGGTTGAGCTGAGTCATGGCCACCGTCTTGATGAACCACGATTCGGCGTCAGCGCGGTCCTCGGCGAGCCGGGCGTCGGCAAGTTCGATGGCCCGCTCGGGGTTGCCGTCGAGGATTTCGAGGAGTTGCCGTTGTCCGCGGCGCTTGTAGTAGAGGTTCGCCGCTCGCTCCGCGAACATGCGGCGGCTCCACTCGTTCTCGCTGCCGTAGTAGGGGTGCGGTGAGTCGCCTTCGTAGGCATCGGATGGGCCGAACTCGCCGAAGTTCTCGCCGCCGGGGTTGCCGGCTTCGCGAGCTTCGAGCTCGGCGGCACGGTCGGCGACGGGCGCGGCGCAGGCGATGGCTGAGGCGATCGCGATCGAGAAAAAGGCCAACCGTGTGACGCTCGCTGCAGACCGGTGCTGCGCACCGGATGCGGGCAAGATGCCCGCGTGCCATCCGTGCGCCCGATGACGGGCGCACGGAGTGGGTCGCGGGTGGCGCGGATCGCGCCACCCGGGTTCCCAGGGGGCCGGACGCCGATGCACCCGGTGGGCGGAATCAGCGGTCGACGAATGCGCCATCTTCGGTGGTCAGGGTGCTCCAGTCCTTCTCCTGGAAGGGGAACTTCGCGGCGACTTCCTCGTCGAGGTCGATGCCGAGGCCGGGCCGGCTGGGAAGGTCCGCGAAGCCGCGCTCGTAGGAGAAGTGACCGCCGTAGAAGAGGTCCTGCCAGAAGGGGTCCTGGCCGCTGCCGATCTCGAGAATGGTGCAGTTGGGCGTGCAGGCGCAGACGTGCATGGAGGCGAGCGTGCTGACCTCGCTCTGCGGGTTGTGCGGCGACACGTCGACGCGGAAGGACTCGGCCATGATCGCGATCTTGCGCAGTTCGGAGATGCCGCCCACGTGGACGACGTCGGGCATGATCACGTCGACGAGCCGTTCCGAGCACAGCGGCGCGAAGTGGTAGCGCGACGTAAGGCGTTCGCCGGTCGCGAGCGGCACGCGGGTCTGGGCGCGGATCTGCCGCACCTCCTCGATCACCTCGTTTTCGAGCTGGGTCACTTCCTCGACCCAGAACGGCCGGAACTCCTCCACGCGGTTGCAGAACTCGACCGCGGAAAGCGGGGTGGGCTTGCCGTGCGCCTCGACGATGATGTCGAAGTCCGGCCCGACGACGTCGCGCACCCGGGCGAGGTGCTCCACGCCGCGGCGAATCGACACGCGGTGGTTGATCGGCCGGCCGCCGGGATAGAAGCCACCCTTGACGCAGGTCCAGCCCGCTTCCTTCTTCTGCCGCCAGAGGTCGAGCGCCTCCTCGTCGTCGGCGGCGCGGCGCTTCTGGCGGTGGCTGATCCGCTCAAGGTACCCCTCGTGGCAGTAGAGCCGCACGCGGTCGCGTGCCTTGCCGCCGAGGAGCTGCCAGATCGGCTGGCCGAGGGCCTGACCCAGGATGTCCCACATGGCGATCTCGACCGCGGAGAGCGCCGACATGAGTACCGGGCCGCCGCGGTAGCGGGGGCCAATGAACATGCCTCGCCAGTGCCGCTCGATCTCGGTCGGGTCCTTGCCCACGAGGTAGCGCTTGTGGGCCCGGATCGCGGCCTCGACGACTTCGCCCTTGTTGGAGAGGGTGCCTTCGCCGAGGCCGGTGATCCCCTGGTTGGTGTAGAGCTTGACGAAGACGAAGTTCTCGTCGTTGCCGGCATCGACGAGGAAGGTCTTGAGGTCGGTGATCTTGAGGTTGAGCGGCTTGGCGTCTTCGAAGGTCCGTTCGAGGGGGCCGGGTTGTTGGGTTTGCTGGGCGGGGAGAGCGCGGGCGGCGGCGGTGGCGGCGAAACCGAGGGCGGTGGTGAGGAGGGTTCTGCGATCCATCATCTCGCGTCGCCTCCGTGCTCGTCGACGAAGCGCCAGTCGTGGCGCTCGGGCTCGTAGCCGGGGTTGATCGTCATCTCGCCGGCGCCGACCTCCCGGCGCCACGCGGCGAGCCGCTCGAGCAGGCTCTCGGCAAGCTCCGGCTGTTCCGCGGCAAGGTCGGTCGTCTCGCCTGGATCGTCCTCGAGGTTGAAGAGGCTCACCGCGGGCCCGACGCCGGCGATCGAACCGTCGAACCACTCGATCAGCTTGAAGTCGCCCTGGCGGATCGCGCCGGCCGGCTTGTAGCCGAGGTGGTGGTAGTGCGGGTAGTGGAAGTAGAGGGTGTCGCGGTCCAGCGAGCCCGTTCCTTCGAGCAACGGAAGGAGGCTGAGGCCGTCGATGTCGGCTGGAAGCTCGGTGACGCCCAGGATGTCGGCGACGGTCGGAAAGAAGTCGTCCGAAGTGATCAGCTCGTCGTTGACGCTGCCGGGCGCCACCACGCCCGGCCACTTGACGGCCATCGGCACCCGGATCCCGCCTTCCCAGAGCATCGCCTTGCCGCCGCGGAACGGGTCCTGCGCCTGAAGCTGCTCGAAGCCGCCGTTGTCGGAGTAGAAGATGACGATCGTGCGCTCGCCGAGCCCGTGTTCTTCGATGCGCTCGAGAATCTGCCCGAAGCCCGTATCCATCGTCTCGATCATCGCGCCCATGACGGGGTTGTTCACCGGGTCGTCGGCGCCGGGCTTGGCCTCGTACTTGGCGATCAGCTCCGGGTCCTCCAGCAGCGGCCGGTGGACGACGTGATGCGAGACGTAGAGGAAGAACGGCCGGTCCCGGTTCGCGTCGAGGAACGCCAGTGACCGCTCGGTGATCTCGTGCGCGTGATGGGCGTCACCCAAGGGATCGTCCTCGTACTCCGGCTTGACGGTCGCGAGGATGTCGTCGAAGCCCTGGGACTCCGGGTCCATCGGCCGGCCGGCCACGTACTCCTTGTCCACGTTGAGGTGCCACTTGCCGAAGTGGCCTGTGGCGTAGCCCTGGGCCTTGAACAGCTCGGCGAGAGTGACCTCCTCGAGCGGCAGTCCGGGCACCTCCGCCGGGCGGAGGAGCCGCGCGTAGGGGTAGGGGCTGCCGGGGATGTAGTCCGTGATCTGCAGGCGGGCCGGGTTCTTGCCGGTCATCAGGCTCGCCCTGGTGGGCGAACAGACGGGGTTGGCCGAGTAGGCGTTCGCGAACTGCATGCCGGCAGCCGCGATCGCGTCGATGGTCGGCGTCTCGTAGAAGGTGGCGCCGTGGTAGCCGACCTGGTTCCAGGCCAGGTCGTCGGCGAGGAGGAAGACGACGTTCCAGGGACCGGCGTCGGGGGCGGGGGTGGTGGTGGGTGCGGGTTCGGCGGCGGGGGTGCAGGCGGTGAGGATGAGCAGAGGCAGAGCCGGCGCTGCGCGCCGGATGCGGGCGAGACGCCCGCGTTCCCAGGGGCGGATGCGGGCGAGACGCCCGCGTTCCCAGGGGCTCATGATCGCTTCCTCATCGCTTCGCTCACGCCTCGCTTCGCTTTCGATCCTTCCAGCCAGCATAGGTCAGGTTCCGGTCCACCTCCCGTGCCGGGAAGAAGTAGCTCGCCGCCCAGGCGACGCCGAACAGCACCAGGTGACTGTAGACGCCGAGCATGTAGTTGTGCTGTTTGTAGTTGAGCGGCCCGAGGTCCAGCCAGAGGCGCGGCTCGCCGCCCAAGCCGAACTCGGTCGATGTCAGCAGACACGCCGCGGTGAAGAGCACGCAGACGCCGATGCCGATGTAGAGCCCCTGCTTGTTCACCCGCGGCACGAAGATACCCAGCAGGAACATCCCGGCGATGCCGCCCGAGAAGATCGCGTAGAGCGCGAACACGGTCGCCAGCACGCCCGCATCGCCGACGGCGACGTAGATGAGCGCGACGACGATCGAGCCGACCCCCGACAGCACGACGATGATCTTGCCCACGCGCACCCGCTGGGCTTCGGTGCTCTGCGGCCTCAGTTTCTTGTAGTAGTCGTCGACGCCGACCGCCGCGAGGCAGTTGAGGTCCGAGTCGAGCGAGGAGATCGCGGCGGCCAATAGCGCCGAGATGATGAGGCCTATGACGCCCACGGGCATCTCGTTCAGGATGAAGTGCGGGAACACCGCATCGGAACGAAGGCCCTCGGGCAGCGACGCGTCGCCCTGGTAGAAGACGTAGAGCGCCGTGCCGATGAACATGAACATCACCCACACCGGCACCACCATCAGCACGCCTGCGATGGACGCCCTGATCGCTTCCTTGTCCGACCTGGCCGTCAGATAGCGCTGCACCATCGTCTGATCGGTCCCGTACTTCTGGACGGCGTAGAAGATGCCGTTGATCGCCATTACCCAGAAGGTCAGCTCGACCAGGCTCGAGTCGAACGATCCCAGACTCACCTTGTTCTCGGCGGCCGCGACGGAGAACACCTTCAACAGGCCGCCGTCGAGCTTGATCGCGATGACGAGCACGGTGACGAGCCCGCCCACGATCAGCAGCACACCCTGGATCACGTCCAGCCAGATCACCGCCTCCATGCCGCCCACGAGGGTCAGGACGGTCACCACCAAACCGAGGACCACGATCACCGTCACGACGCCGATGCCCGTCATGCTGGAGACCGCCAGCGCGAGCAGGAAGAACACCGAACCCATGCCGGCGAACTGCGCCAGCACGAAGGCCAGCGAGGCGTAGAGGCGGGCGAGGTAGCCGAACCGCCGCTCGAAGTACTCGTAGGCGCTGAGCCCGATGACCTTCCGGTACATCGGCACGATGAAGCCGATGCCGGCCAGCACCACGATCGGCACCATCAGCCCCTGCACCAGGCGGACCCAGTTGCCCGCGAAACCGTCGCCCGGGTAGGCGAGGAAGGTGAGGCTGCTGATCAGCGTGGCGAAGATCGACAGGCTGATCGCCCACGCCGGCACGTTGCCCCCGGCGGAGAAGTACTTGGCGGTAGTCGACTGGGCCTTCGCGAACCGGAGGCCGACTCCGACCGACAGGACGAGGCTCGCCCCGACGATCAGGTAGTCGACGAAGTGCAGGCCTGGAGTGTCCACGCCCTAGTGCCCAGTCGGACCCGATGCACTCCGTTGCGTTCTGCGGCGCAATCTCCTAGAACGACCAACGCATGCCGGCGTTGAACGTCCGGCCGGTGATGTCCTGCTGAGAAGACCGGCTCGCGATGCCCCGGTACAGGTAGACCACTTCTTCGGTCAGGTTGTTGGCCTGGAGGAACAGCTCGAGACCGACATCGAAGAGATAGGTGAACGAGTAGTCGAGGTACATCGCCGAGTCGTTCCACTCGTCCGAACCGGCCTCGTCGCCGACTTCGCTCAGCCACCTGCCGCTCATGTTGAGGGCGAGCCGGGTCAGGATCCTGTTCTTCTCGTAGATGAGCGCGAGGTTCCCCAGGCTCTCCCTCTGTTCCGGCAGCACGTTGACGTCGTCGCGGTCGGTCTGCTCGCCCAGGTCGATGTCCATCACGTTGGTGTACGTGTAGTTCGCGTAGATGCCGAAACCCGAATCCCACTGCTGCTGCCAGGCGACCTCGATGCCCATGAGGTCCGCGTTGCCGCCGTTGACCGGTTCCTCCACGTCGAAGCCGTCGAACTCCCCGCCGACCTGCGTGGTCGCCGTGACGAAGTTGAAGTCGTCGATGCTCTTGAAGAACACGCCGCCGGAGATGATCCCGACGTTGTCGAAGAAACGCTCGACGAGGAAGTCGAGGTTGCTCGACAGCGCGGGATCCAGGTACGGATTGCCGCGCACGATCTCTTCGTCGTCCGTGTGGGTGTAGGAGAACGGCATCGAATCCCAGAAGTTGGGCCGGGCCATGCTGCGCGAGTAGGCGGCTCTCAGGTTCGTCTCCGGAGAGAGGCGGTAGCGGAACTGCAGGTTGGGGTAGACGAAGTCGTATGACCGCGTGACGCTTTCCTGCGTGTTGCTGAGCACGTCGTCGTCGTTGACCACGAGGTTCGCTCCGGTGTAGTCGAGCTCGTTGAACTCGGCCCGGACCCCCATCACCATCGTGAGCCGTCCGTAATCCTGGGTGGTCATCGCGTAGAGGCTGGTGATGTCCTCCTCGGCGTTGTACGGCTCGCCCAGATTCACGTCGTTGCGCACCTCCTCCCGGAAGCCGCCCGGGCCCTGGTTGGAGTAGAAGAAGGAGCGGAAGGCCGCAGGGTTGTACTCCCTGCCGAGGTTGTAGCCGCCCTCGGTGATGTTGGCGCCGCCGCCCTCGAACTGGCTCAGGAACAGGTCGTCATCTCCCTTCCACTTCCACTTCGAGCGCAGGTCGGCGCGCTCCTTGTGCAGCGCGCGGAGCTTCACGCCCAGCTTGAACTCGCCGGTATCGCTGCCCCACAGCATCGGCCTGGTGAGGTCCAGCTTGGCCGTGTCGATCGTGCTGGTCGTGTCCTCGAACTTCTCGTCCACGGCGTCGAACTCGAAGACGCCGCTGTCGTGGATGTCCTGCCGCGTCGAATCCCAACTCGGCGCCTTGCCGCCGATGTCGACCACGTTCAGGTCGAACCCGCGGGCCTGGAACTCCGGCTTGAGCTGCCCTTCCGGCTTCTTGGTGAAAGCACCGCTCGTCGACAGCGAGAAGTCGAGCACGGACAGACCCAGCCGGTGCTCCCCGCTGACGCTGTAGGCCGTGATCTCCTGCTCCTCGAGGCGATCGTGCAGGGACTTCACCATGCGCAGGCCCTCGACCTCCGTCGGGCTGAGGTAGTCGCCCTTGTCCCAACGGACCCGCGTGATCTGGCGGTCCTGGGCGTCCTCGCGGTAGTTCTGCATCAGGCTGAAGTCGAGCTTGTGGTCGTCGTTGATCCGGACCTCCAGGCGCGCGTTCGCGCCGAAGCGGTCACGGTCGTTGGCCGAGAACTGCGCCTCCGTGTTGGTCAGGGCGTAGGGGATCTCGACGCCGCCGACGGTGTCTTCACTTCCCCACTTGTGCTCGTTGTTGTGGCGCTCGGCCGCGGTGCGCGCGAAGTTGACGCCGACGGACAGCCCGAGGTTCTGGTTCGCGCCCAGCACGGTCGAGTAGTTGAACGCCGACCGCGAGTGGGTGCCGTCGGCGATCGAGTTGTCGCCCACGCCCAACGTGAAGTTGGTCACGCCGTCCGGCTGGTCGAACGCGCTCCGCGTCTTCAGGTTGATCGCGCCGCCGATCGAGTCGGCGTCCATGTCCGGAGTCAGGACCTTGGTCACCTCGATGCCGGAAAGCTGCGCGGCCGAAATGACGTCGAGCTCGACCATCCGGTTCGCTGAGTTGGAGTACGCGACCTGCTGGCCGTTGATCGTCACGTTCGTCATCGCCGACGGCGTGCCGCGCAAGGAGACGAACCGGCCTTCGCCGTTGTCGCGCTGGATGCCGATGCCGCTGACGCGCTGCAGCACTTCCGCCGTGTTCAGGTCGGGGAAGCTCTGGATCTGCTCCTCGGAGAGGACGTTCTTGATGTTGACGGCCTCCTTCTGGTCGTTCAGCGCCTTGCTCTGTCCGAACCGGACGGCCTGGACGACGATCTCGTCTGCGAACTCATAGCGCGCGTCGAGCTGGATCGGCAAAGTCACCGTTCCCGATCCGGTCACCGAGACGTCGGCCTCGAAGTCCTCGAACCCGACGTAGTTCACGACCAGCGTGTAGTCGCCGGCGGGCACGCCGTCGAGCCGGTAACGGCCGTCGCTGCCCGACCGGGTGCGGTACTGAGTGTCCTGGAGCTCAACCTCGGCGCCCGGAAGCAGAGCGCCGGATTCCTTTTCGGTGATCGTGCCCTGGACGGACGGCCCCGCCTGCGCCGAGGCCGCGCCCAGGCAGAAAAACACAGCCAAGGCAGCGACGCCTGCCACCGTCAAACCGTTCGCGAATCGCTGTTTCATGCTGCAGTCTCCCCCAGGAAGTTGGTTATGAGTTGGAGCACCCCCACTCGCCTGAGCAGGGGTGTTGATCGGTTCCTTCGGGAGCGCTATCGGCTCGAGTAGCCGCCTCAAACGCTGTTGGAGCAAGCTAGCACAGGGGGCCGCCCCAAGTGCCCTGGCGGCCGGGGGATCCAACTGTGTGGATACTGGCCCGTGTTCTTGAAGCCGCGGAGTCAGGGAGCCAGCGACCTCGCCACGCGGAAGCCGACGAAGTAGCTCCTGAAGCGGGAGTAGATCTTCAGGCGTATCGCGGAGCGGAGATATCCGGGGCCGTAGTTGTAGGCGCCGCCGCGCGTGACACGGCCCACGCAGTCTCCGGCCAGCCAGGCGCTGCCGTCGGCCGGCGCGCCCTCGTAGCTCCCGTTCCAGCAGTCCGCCGTCCACTCCCACACGTTGCCGTGGACGTCGTGGAGCCCGAACGGGTTCGCCGCGAACGAGCCGGTCGGGGCCGTGTACCGGTGGCCGTCGTCCGGCCAGCCGTGATCCTGCTCGCCGTTCGCATGGTCGGCGCTCGGCTCGTCGCCCCAGCCATAGCGGGTCGTGGTCCCGGCCCGCGCCGCGTACTCCCATTCCGCCTCGCTCGGCAGGCGGTAGTCCTGGCCCGTCACCTCGGACAGCCAGGACACGTACGCCTGGGCGCTGTGCCAGTTCGCATTGAGCACCGGACGGCTGCCTCGGCCCCGACCCTCGTCGCCCGCCTCGTAGCCGTCGCAGCCGCCGGCCGCGACGCAAGCGTCCCACTCTTCGAACGTCACCTCGCGGACGCCGATGGCGAAAGGCTCGACGATCGTCACCTGATGCGCGGGGGATTCGTCGTCGTAGCGGCCTTGTTCGTCCGGGGGCGAGCCCATGGTGTAGGCGCCGGCCGGTACCACGACCATCTCGGGGCATTCGGCGCAGTCCGTGAAGGTGGCGCCGGGGTCGGGCGGTGTTTGTGCCGCTGCTGCGGCGCTGCCGGCGATCGAAGCGGCGGCGATGAACAGCAGGCGGAGCTTTGGGTGCGAAGCAGGGGATCGCATCGTTCTCCGGAGTCAGCGGGGTGGGGTCGGAGTTGCCTTGGGATCGTAGCGCCCGGAGGAAGGAGCGAGGCCTGCGGCCTCGCGCAGCTTCGCGCAGAAGCGGGCCAGAAGGCGGCCAGGAACAAGCGCGAGGCGTCAGCCTCGCTCCTTGCCCGACGTGGGCCTCCTGTCTACTCCTACCCGCCCCAGCGGTAGTTGAACCGAACGTAGTAGTAACCCCCGCTCAGGCCCCACGGGGTGACCGGGCTGTACCGGGAACCGAGGACATCGACGAGGCCGGCGGGCGCGGACGACAACACATCGAACATGTTCTGCGCGCCGATGGCCAGGCTCGTGTCCGCAGCGATCGGGATGCTGGCCTCGAAGTCGACGATGTAGGTCGAGTCCTGAACCGGCGGCGCGGGGTCCACCCACAACCGCGTGTAGTAGTAGTCGATCCAGGAGCCGTAGTGGCTGAGGCGGCCAAGGAGACTGACCGGCCCGACCTGCTGGTTCACCGCGACGTTCCAGCGGAGCCGGGGCACGCCGCGCTCGATGGCGAGCACGTCCGCGGGGCTCAGTAGATCGGACTCCTTCGTGACCTCGGTGTCGGTGTAGTTCAGGGTGAAGCTGAACTCGGTGTCGCCGCCCAGGGTGAGCGGAATCCAGGTCGAGACGAGGTCGATGCCCTGGGTTCGGGTCGAGAAGTCGTTGATGAAGAACCGGAAGAAGGACAGGTTGCCCGCAGAGGTGATGCCCTGCGAGAGCAGCAGCTCGCGCTCCTCCCCTGTGAGCGTCAGGACCTGCGACAGGGACAGCCGGTCCGAGATGTCTACATTGAAGTAGTCGGCGGTCAGCGTGAAGGGGCCGGTGTCGATCACCAGACCAGCCGTCGTGTGGACCGACTCCTCGGGTTCGAGCGGCTTGCCTCCCCGCGGCACCGCCGCCACGAACGTGGACGGCACGGTCGCGCTGTCCACGAGTTCCAGGGTCACCGGATCGATGGTGGTCTGCACGTTGAGCGCGTTCTGCTGCCCGGGCGTCGGCGCGCGGAAGCCCGTGCTGGCGCCGCCGCGGAGCGAGACGGTGTCGCTCAGAGCGCGGCGGAACGACAGCTTGCCGTTCGTCGTGTTGCCGAACACGTCGTAGTCCTCGACCCTGAGCGCGCCGCCCAGGGACCACCGGTCGTCTTCCCCGTGCAACTCGAGATCGCCGTACACCGCGACGTTCGCACGGCTCCATGTCCCGGCCGTGTAGTCGGGGAAACCGGGGAAGCCGTTCGAGGCGGGAATGAACCCCTGCGCCGCGTAGGGGCCGACCTCCCAGGACGGCCGCCCCCCGGCGCCGACCGTGAAGCTCTCGTCGCGCCACTCGACGCCGGCGGCGACGTTGACCCGGTGGGACACGGAGTAGGAGATGTCGAAGTTCAGGTTCACGTCTTCCTGGCGGTAGAGACCGGGGTCGAAGTCGCGCGGCGTGTCCGGGCCCAGCGACGCGTTGACCGTGTTCATGAAGAAGAAGTCCGATTCGTGCGAACCGAAGCTGGCGCTCATGTCCCAGGCGAAGCCGCTGTCGAACTCCTTCCGCAACCCCGCGACGATCGAACTGTCGGTCACGATGCCGCCGAACTGCGGGGTGAAGCCGCCCGGAGCGATTTCCTGGAAGGAGAAGCAGTTCGGGTCGGCGAACACCTGGGCGAGGGCGGCCTGGTCGGGCACGTTGTTCGTGACCCGGACTTCGGGGCAGTTGGCCGAGCCCATGCCCTGGGCGCGGAGGACGTCGCCGATCAGCAGCGTCTGGCCGCCGTCGAGGCTGTAGATGCTCTGCCGGGAGTTCGGATTCCGGAAAAAGAAGCCCTCGGTCATCTTCTTCTCGGCGTAGTTGGCGAAGCCGTAGAACTGCAGGCCATTGTCGGAGCGGTGGCCGATGTTGGCGAACAGCTTCACGTCGTCCTCGATCATCGGGTTGCCCCAGATCTGCACCGGGTCGGCCACATGTGTGTTGCCCGCGGCGACGAGCGCGGCCGCATCCAGGCGCTGCACGCTACGGCTGGTCGGGTCGGCCTCGCCGTACTCGAAGCTGAGGTTGGCGAACCCGTTGGCGCCCATGGGCAGGCCGAAGTTGCCGGCAACGGTGTGGCCCGCGCCGTCGCCCGCGCCGTAACGCCCGGTGTTCAGCTCGATCGCGCCACCGGCGGCATCATCCTTGAGCTGGAAGTTGATGACGCCCGCGATCGCGTCCGAGCCGTACTGCGCCGAGGCGCCGTCACGCAGGACCTCGACCCCGCGCAGGGCGATCGCCGGGATGGTCGAGATGTCGGGCCCCTGCGCCCCGTCGGTCACCCCGCCGAACCAGGCGACGACCGACGACCGGTGACGCCGCTTGCCGTTGACCAGGATCAGCGTGTGGTCGTGGGCGAGGTTGCGCAGGCTGGACGGCCGCACCAGCGTCGCCGCGTCGCTGATCGGATGGGTCGCCACGTTGAAGGAGGGGATCAGGTTCCGCAATTGATAGTCGAGCGTCGTCGCGCCCTGGCGCATGATGTCCTCGACGGGAATGGCGTCGATGGGGACCTGGGACTCGGTAACCGAACGAGGGTGCGCGCGGCTGCCGAGGACGACGATCCGCTCCTCGAAATGAGCGTGCTCGTCATCCTCCTCAGTGGCGTCGGACCCGTGGTCGTGGTCCGTCTCCTGGGCCGCCGCGGCGGTCGGCATGAGCAGGATGATGACGATGGCCGCCGCCGCGGCCAGGGGCAAGTGTCTCGTCGTCCAGGTCATGGATGCCCTCCTTTGGCATTCATGATGGCCGCGTTGCCGTGCACGCCTGAAAAACCAAGCGCTGCCAGACGACCAGGCAGTTACGGCTATCTCGTTAACTCTGGTCACCAATCATAGCCAGTATTGGGTGCACCAGGCGGGGACCCTCACCCAGTCGCTGCTACACCAGCTCGCTTCCCAGATCGAGCGCGGCGTTCATCAGCGCCCGCGTGTACGGCTCGCGCGGCGCGTCGTAGAGCTGGTCGGCCGGGCCCTGCTCGACGATCCGGCCGTCCTTCATGACGACGATGTCGTCGCAGAGGGCGCGCACGACCTTGAGGTCGTGGCTGATGAAGAGGTAGGTCAGGCCATGGCGGCGCTGGAGATCGAGCAGGAGCTCGACGATCTGGGCCTGCACGGTCATGTCCAGGGAGGAAGTGGGCTCGTCGAGCACGACGAAACGCGGACGGAGGATCATCGCTCGCGCGACGGCGATCCGCTGGCGCTGACCGCCCGAGAACTCGTGCGGATAGCGACTCTGGATCCCGGACTCGAGGCCGACCTCCCCGAGGATGCGGGCGACCCGTCGGCGCCGCTCGCTCGACGTCAGCCCCGGCTCGTGGATACCCAGGCCCTCCGAAACGATCTCCTCGATGGTCAGGCGCGGCGACAGGCTGCCGTAGGGGTCCTGGAAGACGATCTGCATCGACCGGCGGAGTGGTTTGAGCTGCTTGAAGCGCAGGCCGTGGATGGCCTCGCCGTCGAACACGATCTCGCCGCGGCTTCGAATCAGGCGAACCATGGCCATCGCCAGGGTCGTCTTGCCGCTTCCCGACTCGCCGACGACGCCGAGACTGTGGCCCTGCCGTACGCGGAGCCACACGCCGTCGACGGCAACGAGCACCTTCTTCCGCGGCCAGGCCCGCAGCGGGAACTCCACGGTCAGGTCCTTCGTCTCGACCAGAACGGGCGCGTCGTCCTCGGGGATCGGGCAGGTGCTCCTGGGCTCGGCGTCGATCAGCTTCTGCGTATACGGGTGCTGAGGACGCTGGAAGATCTCAGAGGTTGGGCCCTCCTCGACCACCCTGCCCTGCTCCATCACGTACACGCGCTCCGCCATCGAGCGGACGATCCCGAGGTCGTGGGTGATGAGCAGCAGCGCCATCCCGAGCCGCTCCTGCAGCTCCTTGATGAGGGCGAGGATCTGGGCCTGGACGGTGACGTCGAGCGCCGTCGTCGGTTCGTCGGCGATCAGAAGGTCCGGGTCGCCCGCGATCGCCATCGCGATCATCACCCGCTGCCGCTGACCGCCGGAAAGCTGGTGCGGGTACGAGTTCAGCCGTTCGCGCGCCTCCTGCAGACCGACGAGCTCCAGCAGCTCCACGGTCCGCTCGCGGGCTGCCGGTCCACGCAGTCCGCGGTGCGTCGAGAGCACCTCCTCGACCTGCCGCCGGATCGTGTGGAGCGGATTCAGCGAGGTCATCGGCTCCTGGAAGACCATGGAGATCCGGCTGCCGCGCAGCGCGCGCATTTCCGGCTCGCCGGCGCCCATGACGTCGCGTCCCTCGACGAGGATCGATCCGCTCGGGTGGGACGCCCGTGGATAGGACAGCAACTGGAGGATCGAGAGCGCGGTGACCGACTTGCCCGAGCCGGACTCGCCTACGAGCGCGACGGATTCGCCGCGGTCGAGGCGCAGGTCGAGTCCGTGGACGACCCGGACGCCGTCGAAGGCGATCGAGAGGTCGGAGATCTGGAGGAACGGGGGCGGCGCCGTCACGACTGCGTCCCCGTCCTTCGGGGATCGAAGGCGTCGCGCAGCGCTTCGCCGATGAAGATCACGAGCGTCAGCAACGTGGCCAGCGTGAAGAACGACACGAGGCCCAGCCACGGGGCGTGCAGGTTCATCCGGCCCTGAGCCAGCAGCCTCCCCAGCGAGGGCGAGTCGACCGGCAGGCCGAAGCCGAGGAAGTCGAGCGAAGTGAGCAGGGTGATCGACCCGGTGAGGATGAAGGGCAGGAAGGTGAAGGTGGCGACCATCGCGTTGGGCAAGACGTGGCGGCGGACAATCCTCCCGTCCCCCAACCCCAGTGCGCGCGCGGCGGTCACGTACTGGAGATTCCGCGCCCGCAGCACCTCGGCTCGCACGACGCCCACGAGCGCCATCCAACTGAACGCGACGAGGATGCCGAGCAGCCAGAAGACGTTGGAATCCACGATGCTGGCGAGGATGATCAGCACGAAGAGAATCGGCAGCCCGGCCCAGATCTCGATCAGGCGCTGGCCGAAGAGGTCCACCTTGCCTCCCAGATAGCCCTGCACGGCGCCCGCCAGCACCCCGATGATCGAGCTCAGGGCGGTGAGCACCAGCCCGAACAGGAAGGACAGGCGGACCCCGTAGATGAGACCAGCGAACACGTCCTTGCCCACATCGTCCGTGCCCAGCCAGTGCTGGCGGGACGGTGGGTACGGGGCCGGGCCGGGCAGCTCGTAGTCGATTGTGTCGTGCGCGTAGGGGATCGGCGGCCAGATCATCCAATCCCCGCTGCCTCGAATGAGGTCCTGGACGAACTCCTCCCGGTAGTCGGCTTCCGTCTCGAACACGCCGCCGAACTCGGTCTCCGCGTACGTCGCGACGATGGGAAAGTACAACCGACCCTCGTGGCGGACGACCAGAGGCTTGTCGTTGGCGAGGACCTCGGCGAAGAGCGTGGCGCCGAAGATGACGAGGAAGACGCGGAGCGACCAGTAGCCCCTCCGATTCGTCTTGAAGGCGGCCCATCGCCTGCGGCCCAGCGCCCCGAAACCCCTCGCAGACTCGGTGTTTCGGCCCATCCCGTCCTCGCCCAGGAGCTTTCGCCGCAGACTTGCTACGCGGCGTCCTACGGCGAAAGCTCCCAAGCGGGTCAAACCTCTCGGCTCTCGAAGTCGATGCGTGGATCGGTGAGGGTGTAGGTGATGTCCGTCAGGAGCTGCAGCACCAATGCCAGCAGGGTGGAGATGTAGAGGGTGCCGAAGATGATCGGGTAGTCGCGGGTGACGATCGCCTCGAAGCCCAGGAGGCCCAGGCCGTCGAGCGAGAAGATGATCTCGGCGAGGAGCACGCCGGTAAACAGCGCCCCGACGAGCGCGCGGGGAAAACCGGCGATCACGATCAGCATCGCGTTGCGAAACACGTGGCCGTAGAGCACGCGGCGGGTCCGGAGGCCCTTGGCCTTGGCCGTCAGCACGTACTGCTTGTGGATCTCGTCGAGGAACGAGTTCTTGGTCAGCATCGTGAGGGTGGCGAAGCTCCCCGCCACGAGGGCCGTGATCGGCAGCGCCAAGTGCCAGAAGTAGTCCTTCGCCTGAGCCCAGAGCCCCAGTTCGGCGAAGTCGTCGGACACCAGGCCGCGCAGCGGGAAGTACTCGATCAGGCCGCCGCGCGCGAACAGCACGATGAGCAGCACGGCGAGGATGAAGGCCGGGATCGCATAGCCGACCAGGATCACCACGCTCGACCAGACGTCGAACGGCGAGCCGTCGGACGTGGCCTTGCGGATGCCGAGCGGGATCGACACCGAGTAGACGATGAGCAGGGTCCAGAGCCCCAGGGAGATCGAGACCGGAATCCGATCGAGGATGAGGTCGATGACCGGGACGTCCTGGTAGAAGCTCTCGCCCAGGTCGAAGCGCAGGTAATCGCGCAGCATGATGAGAAAGCGGACGGGCGCCGGCTTGTCGAAGCCGAACTGCCGCTCGAGCTCCTCGATCAGCGCCGGGTCGATGCCGCCGGTGGCGACGAGCTCGATCTCCACAGTCGAGCCGGCGGCGCCGCCGAGCACGCCGGTGGCGGCGTCGACGCCGGTTCCCTGGAGGCGGGCGATCGCCTGGTCCACGGGACCGCCCGGCGCCGCCTGGATGATCACGAAGTTGACGAGCAGCACGCCGACCAGGGTCGGCGCCATCAGGACGAGACGGCGCAGGATGTAGAGCAGCATGTGCTTAGGGTCCTGTGTCCGACACTCGCTTACGGAGCAGTGCTCGGCGCCGGATGCGGGCAGGATGCCCGCGTTCCCAGGGCGGCCACTAGCGGGTCTCGCCCAGGGCGGCGTCGACCCGATCGCTCTTCTCCTGGTCGAACCACCAAAGGTGCGGGAAGCCAACCCAGTTCATGTGCTCGCGCCCCAGCGGCGGATGGCCGAAGCGGTCCCAGTAGAGGAGGTGGCGGCCCTTGGGGGCGCCCTCGGGGATGACGTAGAAGCTCCACAGCAGCACCCGGTCGAGCGCCCGTCCCGCGATGTTCATCTCATCTTCGGTTTCGGACGCGATCACCTTCTCCACCAGCACGTCCACCGCCGGGTTCCTGATCCCCGCGTAGTTCCACAGGTTCGGGGGGTCGGCGCTCTCGGACTTCAGGTAGCTGCGGGTGCGGGCCGGCTGAGGGATGCTGTGGGTGTAGAGCTTCTGCATCGTCATCTCGAAGTCGTAGTGGCGCGCGCGATTGGTGTAGATGTTCGACTCGACCCGGCGGACCGTCGCGTCGATGCCGAGCCGCTTCAGGTTCTCCACGTACGGCACGAGCATGCGCTCGTGCTCCAGGAGCCGGACCATGATCTCGAACCGGAGCGGCGCCCCCGTTTCCGCGTTGACGCGCCGGAAGTCGCGCACGACCCAGCCGGCTTCGGCCAGCAGCTCCCCGGCCTGGAGCAGCGCCTCCCGGTTGCGGCCGTAGCCGTCGTTCGTGGGCAGGGTGAACTCGTGCGTGAACACGCGCTCGGGGATGTGCTCCCGCAGCGGCTCGAGCAGCGCCAGTTCCTCCGGCGACGGCAAAGCCCGGGACGCCATCCCGGAACCCAGGAAGAACGTGCTGTTGCGCCGCAGCGCCCCGTACTGGAGCGTCCGGTTGCCCCAGTCGAAGTTGTAGGCGAGGGTCAGCGCCTCGCGGACGCGAATGTCCTGGAACAGCGGCAGGCGGTTGTTGAAGACGACCGCCCAGTGCATCCCGTAGGTCATCCCCATCCGATAGGTCTCCTTGTTGAAGAGCCTCATCTCGACCTCGGCGAAGTCGTACGCGGTGGCGACCTCGCGCTCGTCCTGGTCGCGCCAGTAGTCGACCACGCGCGCCTTGAGGGCCTGGATGCCCGCCTTCATGTCGCGAAAATAGAGGATGGCGACGCGGTCGAAGTTGTGGTAGCCGCGTCTGAAGTTGAGGTCCTTCCCCCAGTAGTCGGAGGCCCTCTCGTAGACGATCCGCCGGCCGGGGTCGACGTCGGCGACGCGGTAGGCGCCGTTGCCGAGCGGCGGCGCCAGGGTGGTCGCCGTGAAGTCCCGGTCCTGCCAGTAGTGCTTCGGCATCACCAGAAAGGCCGACGCCTCCATCACCGACCTGCGGCTCCTCCCCTCGGCGCTGAAGAGGAAGCGGAACGAGCGCTCCCCGAGACGTTCGATGCCCTCCACGTGCCGCCAGGCCGCCTTGAAGCTGACCGGGCCGTCGGCCTTCAAGGTCTCAAAGGTCCACACGACGTCGTCCACCGTGACCGGCACGCCGTCGTGCCACCGCGCCTCGGGCCGGAGCGTGTAGGCCACCCAACTGTAGTCGCCGGCGACCTCGACGGTCTCGCACAGCAGGCAGTAGAGGCTCGAAAGCTCGTCCTCGGAGGGCATCATCAGGCGATCGAAGGTGATCGTCGAGATGCGCCAGGTGCTGTAGGTCTCGAAGCGGCCCTTGTCCACATAGGGATGAATGTTGTTGAAGGTCCCCGGCAGCCAGGTACGCATCTCGCCGCCCTTGGGAGCGTCGGGATTGACGTAGTCGAAGTGGGGGATGTCCGCGGCGTACCTCGGTTCACCGAAGTAGGCGATGGCGTGGCTGGGGCCGGAGCTCGGCTGGGCGGCAAGCCCGTCGGCCGTGCTCAGGCACCACAGCACCCCGAGGAGCGCGACCGCGGCCGCGGCCGGATGCGGAGCAGCGACGCGGGGCCGGGGGGCGGTCGAGGCGGGAGAGGCGCCGTACACGGTCGGCACAATAGCGAAGCCGTGACTCGCAGCGTGCGCCGCATGGGGTGGGCTCCCCATGAAGCTGGTTCCAAGCCCCTGACCCGGACCGAACCAAGCACTTGACCAAGTGATGTCCCGAGCCTAGTCTTTCTTTCGGGCTGGGCTGATGAGGATACGAAGAACATGACACGCTACGTGAAGATTGGTGAAGCCAAGACGCACCTCTCGGCGCTGCTCGCGGAGGTGGAGGCAGGTGAGGATTTGGTCCTTTGCCGCGGCGCAAGGCCGATTGCCCATGTGACGCCGCTCGTCGACGGCCGGGAGCATGCCGCGCTCTGCGCGACGCTGCGCCGAGAACGGGCGAAACAGCGTGCGGTGACGACCTCGGAACTCCTGTCCTGGCGCCATGAAGGGCACACGCGCTGATGGCATTCGTTCCCGACGCCTCGGTGGCGGCCGCTTGGGTGCTGCCGGACGAGGAAGCAGTGCTGGCCGACTTGGCATTGGACCGTCTGGGCAACGACACGGCAAAAGTACCGGACGTGTTCTGGCACGAGCTGCGGAATCTACTGTTGTCGGCCGAACGTCGGGGGCGGATCGACAACCGCCACGCCGACGTTTCCATGGCGCGGTTGCGCCGGCTTCCCATCCGCTGTCCCGGCGAAGCGGACGACCGGCACGTCATGGCGCTGGCGCGCGACCACCGCCTGACGGCCTACGACGCCAGCTACCTGGCGCTGGCGATTCGCGAAGGCTGTGCTCTGGCGAGCCTGGACCGGCGCCTGACTGAAGCGGCGGCCGCCGAGGGCGTGACGACGCTCGTTTAGGCGAATGGGCGCCGCGGTAGCCGAAGGCGTCACTTCCCGGCCGAAGGGCCTTGTCCTCCCCCGAGGCCGTAGATCCAAGTTGAGACACTGTTACAGGTTCGGTACACTGGTTGCAGGGAAACGGAATGAGGCTTCGATCATTTTGCGCGGCGGCGGCCGCCCTGCTGCTCACGCTCACGGCGCAGCCCGGAGCATTCGCTCAGGACGCCTGCGTGCCGGGCGGCAAGGCGACGACCATGCCCGACACGGCGTCCGAGTACGCCGCGATGTGCCTGCCGCACGTCGGCGTGCCGCCGACGATCGACTGCGGCGCCGGCGTGCGGATCCCGATTCACGTCGACGGCACGGAGGTCTTCGAGAGTCCGGGCTACCGCGAGTGCGACACGCCCGACTTCAAGGGCAACTGCAACGTCGGCTCGAGGATCGGCAGAGTGCAGGGCAAGGCGGCCGACGGCACTCCCCTGGACGATGTCGTCTGGGCCTACCTCTGCCGCTCAGCCGGCCGGGAACTCTTCGAGCGGGGTATCGCGTCCGTTCAGATGATCGGCCACAACAAGACCACGGGCGCCACCTGCTTCTTCGAATCGCCCGACGGGAAGGGCGACCTCACACAGGCCGACTACCTCCATTTCGACGACAAGGGTCTGCTGGCCGGGAAGCTCCCGGGGCCGGATTCCGCCGATTTCGACAAGGCCTGGATCCCGCCGCCCGACGGCGTCCAGTGCACCCAGTGCCACCAGAACAACGCCTTCCTGCACGACCCCTGGATCGACGGCGCGAGGCTTCCGTCCAACCCCAGCGAACCCGTCCTGCCGCAGTGGGTAGATCCGGAAGCGCCCTACTGGGTAGTCGGCGGAACGCACTGGGATCTCAGGACGCCGCACATCGAGGGCAACGCCTGCCTCGACTGCCATCGCGCTCCGACCAGAACGGCCCGGCTGCTCGAAGCCGGAAAGGTGCACGTCAATGAGTTCATGCCGCCGCGCAGGCCCGGCAGCCTGAAGGCGGACTACGCGGCACTCCTCGCCTGCCACGACGACGGCCCGGGCAACACGCCGGGGTGCGACTGGATGGTTCCACCCGGCGGCGGGTGCCCAGGCGGTGTCGTCGCCGGATCCGGCGACGACGGCGAGGGCGGCAGGATCACGACCGGCAGGGTCGGCGGGGCCAAGAAGAAGAACTAGTTCTCCGACAGGGTCCACAGGCCGACGTTCCACGCCGGATGCGGGCAAGATGCCCGCGTTCCCAGGACCGAAGCTGTTTCGCTCTGATCAAGAAGAGGAGTCAACCCCACATGTCCAAGCTCGATCTGACCGACCGGGTCGCCATCGTCACCGGAGGCGCCGGAGGCATCGGCACCTGCATCGCCAAGTCCTACGCCGAAGCCGGCGCCAGGGTCGTCGTCGCGTCGCGCAAGAAGGAGAACCTGGACGGCGTCGTCGCCGAGATCGAGTCGGCCGGCGGCACGGCCCTGGCCATCGGCTGCGACATCACCGTCCCGGAACAGGTTGACGGCCTGATCGCGGAGACCGTAGGGGCCTTCGGAAGGCTCGACGTGATGGTCAACAACGCCGGCGGCGGCTCGAAGATGCGCAAGGCCGAGGACACGCCCTACGACGAGTGGCAGCGCATCGTCGACTTGAACCTCACCGGCACCTGGCTGTGCTGCATCGCCGCCGGCAAGCAGATGATCGAGCAGCAGAGCGGCAACATCATCAACATCTCTTCCGTGGCCGGGACCAAGGGCAACCCCGGGATGCTCCACTACTCGGCCGCCAAGGCGGGCGTGATCAGCCTGAGCAACAACCTCGCGTTCCTGTGGGCGCAGCACAACATCCGCGTCAACTGCGTGGCGCCGGGTTTGATCGCGACGCCTGGGATGGTGAAGTGGGGCGTCATCCAGGGGGCCGAGAAGGAGGACGGAACGCCCGTGCCGCGCCTCGAGCGGCCGCCGGGACCCGAGGACGTCGCCGATCTCTGCCTCTTCCTCGCTTCGCCGGCGTCGGACCTCCTGACCGGCGAGGTGATTCCGATCCGGTCCTGGACGCGGTTGGACCGGTTCTGGAACTGACGCCGCCGATGAACCCGCAAACAGAGACGGCGGCGTCCTTCGTCCGTCCGCTCGACACCCGGGACGACGACCTGGAGCTCCTGGGCGGCAAGGGCCGCTCGCTGGCGCGGGCCTTGGGCGCCGGATTCGCGGTGCCGAACGGCTTCCACGTCACGACTGCCGCCTACCGGGCCTTCGTCGCCGAGCACGGCCTGCAAGAGCGCATCGTGGCGCTGGCGAAGCCCGAACTCGTAAACGGCGCCGCGTCCTTCGACAGGGCATCGGCCGCGATCCAGGAACTCCTGGGCGAGCCGGCCCTCTCCGACCTTGCGGCCACCGAGATCGTCGCCGCCTACCGATGTCTAGAGGCCGCCGGACCGGCCCTTCGCGCCGGATGCGGGCGAGACGCCCGCGTTCCCAGGAGGCGGAAACCGCCGGTGGCGGTGCGCTCGTCGGCCAACGCCGAGGACCTGCCGGAGGCGTCGTTCGCCGGCCAGCAGGACACGTACCTCAACGTGCGCGGTGAGGAAGCAGTGGTCGCGGCGGTGCGCGACTGCTGGGCGTCGCTCTGGACGCCCCGCGCGATCGCCTACCGCCACCAGATGGGCATCGAACAGGGCAAGGTAGCCATGGCGGTCGTGGTGCAGATCATGGTGCCGTCCGAGGTCTCGGGCATCCTGTTCACCGCCAATCCGGCGACGGGCGAGCGCTCCGAGGCGATCATCAACGCCAGCTTCGGCCTCGGCGAGGCGGTCGTCGGCGGTCAGGTGACGCCCGACGCCTACGTGGTCGACCGCGAGTCCCTCGAGGCCACGGAGACGGTGGTCGGCGCCAAGGAACAGCAGATCGTCCAGGACGGCGAGCAGGGCACGCGGCTCGAAGACATCGACGAGGCCGAGCGCGGCCGCTCGTCCCTGTCGCCGGAGGCCATCCGGGAGCTCGTCGACCTGGGGATCGAGGTCGAGGCACAGTTCGACGGCGTGCCCCAGGACATCGAGTGGGCGATCTCGGGCGGCGAGCTGTTCCTGCTGCAGTCGCGGCCGATCACGAACCTGCCGCCCCAGCCGATCGAGGTCGAGTGGGTGCCGACCCCTCCCGCCCGCGTCCTGACGCGCCGGCAGATCGTCGAGAACATGCCCGACCCGATCTGCCCGCTGTTCGAGGAGCTCTACCTGACCATCGGTCTCGAGAAGGCCCGGGGCGGCAAGAGCCTGATGATCGGCGGCGGCCCGGTCTTCGTGACGATGAACGGCTTCGCCTACCAGCGCGCGGACTGGCCTCAGCTCTTCCCGGACAAGGACGCCAAGGAGGTCAAGAAGCCGACCGAGGCCGAACTGGAGGCCGCCGAACGGCTGATCGCCGAGAAGCGCAAGCAGACCGAGGTCGCGAGCGCGCAGGCGGCCGAGCACGATCTCGGACTCCTCCTGGACTCGTTTTCGTCCGCGGAACGCACAGCCTTCGACGAGTGGGCCGCGTCGGCGAAGCTGGACAACCTCGCGCGACGGGTGACCCGGCCCGACAGCAAGAACCCGACCTACATCGCGTTCAACCACACCCAGTGGAACGAGCGGGTGCTCAAGAAGTGGACGGGAGAGACCCTGCCGCGGCTTCTGGGGATCGTTGCCGAGTGGCGCGCGGTGGATCCGGCGACGGCGTCCGACGAGACCCTGCTGCAAGGGATCGTCGACCTGGGCGTGGCCGAAGGCGACTACTGGTCGAACGACACCGGCCACACGTTCGGCGTCGCCAAGTCGACCGACGATCAGCTCCAGTGCTTCCTGCGCGAGACGCTGCCGGACCACAACTTCACAAGCGGCCAGTTCCTGAGCGGCTTCAAGTCGAAGACGTTTGCAGCGAACGACGCGATCTACGAGGTCGCCAAGCGCATCCGGGCCGACGATTCGCTGTGGGAGCTCGTCATGACGACTCCGGCCTCACGGCTCATGGACGCGCTCGAGGAACACCCGGCGAGCGGACCCGCCCGGGAGGCGATCCACGACTACCTCTCGACCTTCGGGCACCAGGGCTACACGCTGGACTTCGTCGAGCCGCCGCAGGCCGAGGATCCGACGCCGTTCTTCGCCACCCTCAAGACGATGGTCGCCAACCGGGACTACAGCCCCGAACAGCACGAGATCGACGCGACGGCGAAGCGCGAGAAGGCGCTCGCGGACATCGAGAAGCTCCTCGACGGGCTCGAGTACTGGCAGTTCCGCTTCCGCCTGTGGTTCACCCACCGCTTCTACCCCATCCGCGAGGAGACGATGTTCCATCTCGGCAGCGCCTGGCCGGTGCTGCGCCCGCTGGCGGCGGAACTGGGCCGGCGTTTGGTCGAGACCGGTACGTTCGGGCGGCCAGGCGACCTCTACTTCTGCGTCACCAGCGAGATCCGCGATGCGATCGAGGCGCGAGCGCGGGGCGAAACGCGGCCGGACCTGGGAGCGCTCGCCGCCGAACGGCGCGAGCTGCGCGAGGCGCGCAAGCGTCTCCATCCGCCCGGCACCGTGCCGCCGGAAGCGAGCGAGAATCCGTCCATCGCCTTCAAGGAAACGCAAGCCCGCAACGATCCCGACAGCGCCACGCTGCGCGGCGTCCCCGTAAGCCCCGGCACCGTCACCGCGCCGGCGAGCCTGATCAAGTCGCCGCCGGAGTTCGACCAGATGCGGTCCGGCTCCATCCTCGTCTGCCCGATGACCAATCCCGCCTGGACGCCGCTCTTCGCGCACGCCTCGGGCCTGGTCACCGACATCGGCGGCATCCTCGGTCACGGCTCGATCGTCGCCCGCGAGTACGGCATTCCCGCGGTCGTGGGCACGGGCAACGTCACCCAGCGCGTCGCCTCCGGGCAGGAGATCAGCGTCGACGGCGATGCCGGCATTGTTACGCTTCACGAGGCGACCTGATCCGACCACCATGCGCCTCACCCCAGCGCGGCAGAACAACCGGTTGCTGCCCTTTCTGCGCAACTTCCTGAGCGTTCCGCGTCTGGGTGCAGTTGATCGACAGCGAGGAGCGCATCTCCGAAGTCACGGAGCACAGGGGCGACGTACGTGACCGCGCTCAGGTTCGGCCTGGACGGCAGGTAGACCGGGCGGCTTGGCAGCGGCAGAGCCGGCGCTTCGCGCCGGATGCCGGCGGGGGCGCCGGCGAACCCAGTGTTTTCAGACTGCGACCGCGAGGAGCTCCAGGAAACGCTGCTTCTGGTCCTCGCTCATCGCCTCGAAATCCGGGACGCCCAGGTCGGTCGTGGGGAGTCCCGCGAACTCTGGGGACGGGTACTGAAGGCTCGCGGCGATGTTGTGCAGGCCGCCGCCTTCCTCCGCGCCCTTGCCCAGCGCCATGCCGACTTCCCGGGGCCACACGTGCTTGGGCCCGCCGCCCAGTCCGAGAGGATTCGGTTGCCCCACATGCTCCGCGATCTGCTGGAACATCACCTTCTCCTGGCCCGAGCGCCGCATCTGACCCTCGCGGCCGTACTTGGCGCCCGACTGGTTGCAGATCGAGGCCCACTGGATCTTGACGTGAAAGCCCGGCAGCGCGCGGCACTCCTCGGGGGCGCCGTCGCCACCCGTGATCCGGCCGTCCTTGACCATGATGTAGTAGGCCGACATCTCGCGGCCGCCTTCGAGCAGCCTCGCCGGGGGATGGGTGTAGATCTCGCTGAATCCCCACTCGATGTCGGCCGGAAGATCGCCGTCTTCCAGGAGTTGCACGCCGTACCTGGCGCACGCCTCGCACCACGCCTTCGATCCGAACTCCCCTACCGGCTCAAGCTCGGCCACGTTGATCCCAGTCACGATCGTCCTCCTTCGGGAAACTTGAAACAATGTAACATGTTGGCGATCCATTGACCGGCGCACCATTTTCTGGGCGGAAAGACCCCCTATGACGACCCCCGAAGCCAAGAGCCCCAAGGCCGGCGGGCCGACGAATCGACGCGAAGCGAACGTAGCGGCACGCCGGCAGCGCATCCTGGAGTCTGCCCGCGCCCTTCTACAGGAGGCCGGGCCCGAGGGTCTCTCGATGCGCAAGCTGGCCCGTCAGGCCGACCTGAGCGTCACCACGCTCTACAACCTGCTGGGCTCCCGCGAAGAGATCCTGCAGGCGCTGATCCAGGACTCGGTGCAGCGTCTCGAGGCGCCCGCCGCCGAGACCGGCGCCGCCCGCAACCCCTTGCTCCGGGCGTCGCGAGCCATGGAGGGCATTCTCCGCTACATCGTCGACAACGGAGACCTGCTGCGGCCGCTCATCGTGGCGGACTTCAGGACCGGCTCCTGGTCACAACTCAACGAGCAGGACGAGGGAGAGCACTTCAGGTCTTCCAAGGAGGCGATTCGCACCGCGATCACCGAGGCCCAAGCCGACGGGCAACTGCGGAAGGTGGTAGGCCAGAAGTTCCTCGAGGTGCAGCTCTATCTGGGCTGGGAGCTCGCGCTCGACCAGTGGGCATACGGCGTTCTCGACGACGAGGTCTTTCGGCTCAAGAGTCTGGGCGGCTTCTACACGGCCCTGCTCGCTTTCGCCGAGCCGCATGTTCGCCCCGGCATTGAGAAGGAGCTTCGTCGCCTGGAACGCAAGCTCCCCGTGCCGACCGCGCTCCCCAAGCGCGCCGAGTAGCCGGCTTGGACACCCGCCTTGACGTCATCGGCCTGGGCCTGGCGATCGTCGATGTCGTGCTGCGGGTCGAACGCATGCCGGTCTGGGAGGATCCGAGCGGTCTTCTGGACTTCACGCTCGCCGACGGCGGGCCGGCCGGCACGGCGTGTTACGTCGCCTCGACGTTCGGGCTGCGCACCGGCTTCGTGGACACCGTGGGCGACGACGATCTCGGCGCGCACCGCCGGCGGTCGCTCGAGAAGGCAGGCGTCGACACGAGCCGCCTCGTGCCGCGCGACGGGCCGGAGGACCATGTGGTGGTCGTCTACGTCGACGCGGCGACGGGCGAGCGCGTGTTCTCGTTCCGCCGCGGCTTCCTGTCGCGGCCGGTCGCCGTCTCCGAGCTCGACCGCGGGTACATCGAGTCGGCACGGATCCTCCACCTCGACGGCAGTCACGGCGAAGCCGCCCTCGCCGCGGCGCGCTGGATGAAGCAGTCGGGCGGTACCGTGGTGCTGGACGCCGCCGCCACCAGCCACAAAGTCCTCGAACCGGCCCGGGCTCTGGTGGCCGAGACCGATGTCCTGATCTGCGGCTCGGGCTTCGCGCCCATGCTCACCGGGGAGGAAGACCCGTGGCGGGCCGGCCGCGCCGCGCTCGACCTCGGGCCGCGCGTGGTGGTGCAGACGGAGGGCGCGAAGGGCAGTTGCACGGTGGCGCGCGACACCAGGCGCGAAGCCGAGTTCCACACCCCCGCCTTCGACGTCGACGTCAACGTCGTCGACACGACGGGCGCCGGCGACACCTTTCACGGCGCCTACCTCGTGGGCCTGGCCAGGGGTTGGAGCCTCGAACGCTGCGCGTCGTTCTCATCGGCGGTCGCGGCCCTCCACTGCACCGTGCTGGGCAATCGCAAGGGGATTCCGTCGATGGACGACGCCCTGGCCTTGATGGCCGCGCAGGCGGCGGGCGGGGCGACGTCCGCAGCGGCGACCTCGTAAGCGAACTCCGGGAGAAGAGCATGGGAAGAATCGGGATCACCTTCAACTACTGGGGCAACGACTGGATGGAGGACCTCGAGGAGTACGAACGCCGGATCGCCCGGGCGTCGGCGATCGGCTTCGACCTGATGTCCTTCTCGCAGGACGTTCTCTTCCTGTACACGCCGGAACAGAAGAAGCGCTTTCTCGGCACGGCCGCCGAACACGGAATCAAGGTCAACTACATGGCGGGGCTCGGCCCCAAGCAGGACATCAACTCCGACTCGGAGGAGGACCGGCGCCGCGGCATCGCGCACCTTCGCGCCCTCGCCGAGAAGGCGAGCGAGATGCGGCAGATGGCGGGAGGCAGCGGCGCGGACGTCGGCGGCGCGATCACCGGCGTCATGCGCCAGGGGCTCGACGGCCGCGACAAGGGGCGCTGCTGGGCCCACGCCGCCTCTGCCATGCGCGAGGCGATGAAGACCGCCGAGGATCTAGGCGTGACCTTCCACATCGAAGTCCTGAACCGCTTCGAGCACTTCCTCATCAACACCTGCGACGAGGCGCTGCGCTTCCTCGACGAGGTCGGCAGCCCGAACCTCAAGATGATGCTCGACACGTACCACATGAACATCGAGGAGGATTCGCTGGGACAGGCGATCGTCCGTGCCGGCGACCAGCTCGGCACCTTCCACATCGGCGAGAACAACCGCCGCCCGCCCGGCCGGGGGCACATTCCCTGGGACGAAGTGGTGGCGGCGCTGCGTGAGATCGACTTCGACCGCGACACCGTGATGGAGCCGATCGTGCACATGGGCGGCGGCGTCGGCAACCTGCTCGCGGTCTGGCGCGACATGACCGACGGGCGCGACCTCGACGAGGCGGCGCGCGAAGGGCTCGAGTTCTACCGCGCCAAGCTCGCGGCCGTAGGAAACGGGGGCAGGACATGACCGCCGAATCGAACCTGGCCGCGACCGCGCGCCGCATGGTGGCGCCCGGCAAGGGCGTCTTTGCCGCCGACGTGCCGCTCAAGGGCCTCGTGCGGGGCTGGTGGGGCGAGACGGTCCATGCCCGGACCGAGGACGCGGCAACCGACTTCCAGGAGATGATCTGCCGCACCCCTGAGCTCGGCGAGCACCTGTCGAGCATCATCTTCTTCCCCGACGTGCTGGAGCGACGGGCCGGCGACGGCACTCCGCTCGTCGATCTCGTAGCGGAGCGGGGCGTGCTTCTCGGCGTCACGCCGACCACCGGCTGGCAGTTCCTCGGAGGCTCCGAGCACGAGTACGTGCCCCGCGGGCTCGACGGCCTGGCCAAGCGGCTCGAAGCGTGGCGCGAGCAGGGCGTGGCGTTTGTCAAGTGGCGGGTCGCCGCTCGCGTTCGGGAGGGCCTCCCCACCGAGCGCGCCTTTGTGTCCAATGCCCGCAGCGTCGCCGAGTGCGCGGCGCTCGCGCACCAGTTCGATCTCGTCCCGATTGTCGAGCCCGAGGTCGAGATGAAGGGGGCACACGGCATCGAGCGCCAGTTCGAGGTCACCGAGCGATTCCTGCACCGCACCTTCGAGGCCCTGTACGAGCACGGCGTCTCGCCCGAGGAGATCGTGCTCAAGACGAACATGGTGGTCTCGGGCAGCGACTGTCCCGAGCAGGCCGGCGTTGGCACGGTGGCCCGGGAGACGTTGCGCTGCCTGCGGCGGGTGGTGCCGCCGGCCCTGCCGGGCATCGGGTTCCTCTCCGGCGGCCAGTCGGACCGGGACGCCACCGCGCACCTCGACGCGATGAACCGGCTCGATCCGCAGCCCTGGGCGCTCAGCTTCTCGTTCGGCCGCGCAATCGGGCGCGCAGCGGTCGAGGCCTGGGACGGCAAGGCCGATGAATCGAGCGGGCAGACGGCACTCCGCCACCGCGCCCGCATGAACGGACTGGCCTCCACGGGCGAATGGTCCGCCAACCTGGAAAACGGAGACGGCAACGATGATTGACTTCGCAGCACACCACGTAGTGGACCTCAGCCCGCGGATGGTCGGGCGCATCACCCGGCTCGACGGCACCGTCGAGGAGGGGAATCGGGACGTCTTCGGCCTGCCCTGGATCCTCGAGGAGGGCCGCGTGCCCTACGACGACACGCTCTACACGCTGATCGGCGGCAAGGAGGGCGATTCCTACTGGCCGATCGGACGGGTCAGCGGCCACTGCGGGGGATCGCACATCGAGGGCGGCAAGGGCCACATGGACCACTGGGAAGGTCTGCCGGACGGCATCCTCGGCCTCTGGGAGATGCCCCTCGAAACCTTCTACGGCCCGGCGGCGGTCTGCTACCTCGACCAGCTCGAACCGGTGGAGCAGGAAAACGACGACGGCGAACTCGTGAAGGTCGGCCGGCCGATCCTGCCCGAGCATCTCCCGAACGTCGGCAAGGGCGACATCGTCATCCTCGGCAGCCCCTTCCGCGGCCCGGAGCAGCCGACCCTGCCGGCCGAAACGAGCAAGTGGCTGGCCGACACGGGAATCAAGCTGCTGGCCGTCGGCTTTCCGGGCATCAGCTTCGAGTCGAACTTCCAGGCGCCGCAGCCCCACAACTCGCCAACCCACCGCAACATGCTCGGCAACAACATCCCGGTCTGCTACCCCCTCGTGAACGTCGAGAAGCTGAAGAAGGACCGCGCCTTCTACATCGGCATGCCGCTCAACGTGGAACGGCTGGAAGCGACCTGGGTGCGAGCTCTGGCGGTGGAGGAGATCTAGCCCTGGGAACGCGGGCATCCTGCCCGCATCCGGCGCAAAGCGCCGGCTGCCTGGAGCATCCGCCCTACACGTACCCCTCCCTCGCGTACCGCGTCCACGGCTCGCGCTCGCCGATCCCGTACCCGCTCAGCAGCGCCCGCTTCAACCACTCCCGAAACCGGGGAAACTCGTCGAGCGACCCGATGCCGTCGAGCGCCTTGAGCCACGGCCTCGGGTCGTACTCGACCTGGCAGTGGCGGAACGCCCCGTCCTCGATCAATCCATAGCAGGCAACCCGCCTGCCGCAGCGCGGCTGGCCGACACTGCCGGGGTTGATGAACTCCTGCCCGTCGATCGTGCGCTGGAACTGGATGTGGGAATGGCCGAAGAGCACCAGGGGGCAATCCGTGCCCTTGGCCAGCGCGCTCAACCGGTCGTCGGACGTGTCGGGCAGCGCCTGCCGCGGTTCATCGGGCAGCACGCCGTGGTGCAGGAACACATGCAGACCACCGATCTCGTATGCCCCCTCGGGCTGCAGGTCGCGGAGCAGCTCCCAGCCCGCCGAGTCCAGGGCGTCGACGATCCACCGGGTGTATGCCAGCCAAGGTGCCGGCCAGCCCTCGAAGCGGTCCGGCTCCAGCATCTCCAGGTCGTGGTTGCCCGCGATGAGCACACCGTCGACGCCCCCGAGCAGGTCCATCGTCTCGTTCGGCTGCGGGCCCGAAAGGACGGTGTCACCGAGAAAGATCGTCGCGTCGGCGTCCAGTTCCTTCGCGAGCACGGCCGAGAGAGCCTCGGCGTTCCCGTGTACGTCGGCGATGACCAGGATCTTCACTTACAGCAGTTTCCTGAACTCTGCCTCGGTCAGCCCAGCGTCCTGGACGATTCGTCCCATCGTGAACGCATTGACGGGGTTGTTGCGGGGCACGGTAACGATGCGCTGACCGTCCGTCAGGACGATGTGCTTGCCTTGCCGCGCGATGCGGAAACCGGCCTTCTCGAGTGCACGTACCGCCCGGAGATGATTGACCCCAGGGATCTTTGGCATCGCCTCTATACGGCGACTTCGATTTCCCGGATCTTCATACCGGCCGAGTTCTCAGCAGCCACTTCCAGGTACTCCCGGACTGCCTCAGCGATGTTGGCCAGAGCCTCCTCCTCCGTCTCGCCCTGTGACACGCAGCCGGGCAGGCCCGGAACCCAGACGCTGAAGCCCTCTTCGGACTCCTGAAGCGCTACCTGGTACTTCATTCTCGACCTCCACGCGAACTCTCATCCGCAGCCGATCCCGCGCGGCATTGCAAACCTGACCGCCAGAGCCTACTACCCCGGGGAAGGAGCGTCGTCTGCCAGCTCGATGTACAGCGCGGGCTCCTTTAGGGGCTGTACCAGATCGGCGACGACCAAGCCCGCTCTTGGATGGTAGACGGCATGTCCTGGCGTGGCTCGACGCCCTCTCGCAGCGCATCCCAGGTCGACCAACGGCAGGTCGGGTTCTCAAGCACCCGCACGTAGTAGAAGGCCCGATGCGCCGGGTCGAAGTCGGGGTCGGTCCACACGCCTTTGAGCTCGTTGGCCCCGACGTCCGCACTGATGGCGCAGGTGGCGAGATCGACGCTCGCCCCGTTGTCTGGGCAGCGATGGGTGGCGGGGTCGACGGCCGCGCCGTCCGAACAGGCGAGGTCGTAAACCATCTCCTCGCTGTTCCCGTTCTCCGACCAACCCTTGATGATCTGTAGCCGGTCGAGCGGAGCGGCGAGCGGATCGCGCAGCGCCCAGGCCGCGAAGGTTGGTGCAGCCCCGTTCGAGGTGGAGAGGTCGCCACCCATCGGCACGCCTTCTGCGTAGGCTTTGGTGAGGAAATCGGGATCCTCGAGATCGGCGCTGGTGGTCCCTGCCCGAGAGAAGAAGCGCACACGAATGCGCGGACCCGACGTGGCGAAGGTCTCCTTGCGCCGAAGGGCCTGGAAGATCGCCTCGCGCGTGTTCTCCTCCGCCCATACGCCGGCGAGGCCCGACGCACCCCAGGTGTGGTAGTAGGTGTCGCGGTAGGTCCGGCCGGAGCCGTCGCTGGAGCGCGTCGAGGAGCCGGACTGCTCCGCGGGATCGCCGTAGGTGGCGATCACTCCCGTGCCCGGCACCGAACCGCGCAACCGCGGTGTGGCGTCCAGAATGCCCGTTTTCGACCAGTAGTTGTCCTCCTCGAAGGAGCCGGCCGCGACATGGGTGTCGCTCGACCCGATAAGGCCGAATTGGTACGGGTTCATGACGCCGCCGTCCGAGATCTCGAGGCCCCGTCGATAGGCGTTACGCACGTAGCTACCTTCTCGCGGCAGACTGAGGACCACAGACCCGATCCTGTACGGCATGATCTCGAATTCAGCCCACTCGTCATTGGGCGACAGCGCCGGATGAGTGTCGGAGGTACCCTTGACCTGCGTGATCTCCACCACCGACTCGTTGCGCGAGCGCAGCTCCGAGTAGGCATCGTCGATCGCACCACCGTTGAAGTACTCGAGCTCGAACATGCGACCCGCTGAGGCGTTCGAGTTGTGAGGAATGGCCAGCGAGTCGATGCCCTGGGCGCGCCACTCGTTCATTGAGGCCCAGAGATCTTCAGGGTTGGATGAGTCGAAGCGGGTGAAGGGAACCGTGGGCGCCGCGGTGCCGCGGAAGATCACATTGCGGTGCAGGTTGGTTCCCCCTCCGCCGGAAGAGGTGTATTCATAGCCGATGAAGGCGGTGAAGGTCCCAGGATCATTGTGCCGGTTCGCGGCCGCCTGGATCTCCTCCCACGCGTCGCGCACGATATCCATGTTCAGGTGCTCTTCGGTTCCCGGTTCTCCATTCCAGTAGGGGCCTACGGCCATGAAGTTGGCGCGTCTCTCATCGGCCGAGCGTGCAGTGCGCACGCCCTCGGCAATGGGGTGATCGTAGGCTGGTGAAGAGGGATCGGTCATTGCCGCGAGCATGCCGAGATACCCGCCGTGATCGGCCACCGCCTGAAAGTCGAGTGGCCGGTCGAGTTTCATCTCGAAGCCTGCCGGATGCAGGATCGCGCCGCCCTTGGCGAACTCGTAGGCTGCGTTGGGATCTGCTGTGGTGCCGAAGACAAAGCCGTCGAGTGAGTAGCGTGTGTGTACATGGAGATCGCCGAAGTAGGCGTTCCGCGTCGGATTGGGCGCCGGGGCTGCAGCGCCGGGCACGGAGTCCGCCGCCGGCGCCTCGGCTACCGGCTCCTCGCCGGCGCCGCAGCCGATGAGTAGAAGGGCGCCCATCAGTAGACCCAATATGCATCTCATATCTGTCTCCTTCAGACTCCCCCGCGCCAGAGCCGAGCTGAATCTCGGGATGGTATTCACCATCCCCCAATTCATCAGTACCCCAGTTTCTTGTCGACCACGTTACGCAACGGACGGCCGTTGACAAAACGCTCGATGTTGTCGCGGAAGAGAATGACTCGCCGCTCAATCGAGTGATCGGACACCGTCGCAATGTGCGGCGTGATCGCCACGTTGGGCATCGACCAGAGAGGATGACCGTCAGGTAGCGGCTCGGGGTCGGTCACATCGAGACCCGCCGCACGCACCTTGCCGGAGCGCAACGCGGCCACGAGAGCGTCGGTGTCGATGATCGGGCCGCGTGACACGTTGACGACATAGACCCCGTCCTTCATGAGCGCGAACTGCTCCTTGCCGAGCATGCCGCGGGAAGCCGGGGTGTGCGGAACGCTGCTGAAGACGACGTCGGCCTGGGGCAAGAGCTCGTCGAGCTGGTCCGGCGTGCCGACGTGGACGACATCACGGCTCATTGGAATGTCCTTCGGATCGACCGCGATGACGCGCATCTCGAAGGCCGCCGCGCGCTGCGCGATCTGGCTACCAATGCCCCCCAGGCCGATGATGAGAGCCGTCTTGCCGCGCAGCTCGATGATGGGAAGACGGTTTGCGCGGTTCCATGTCTCCTGGTCGTTGAAGAAGCGGATGTCGCGAGTGAGATTCAAGAGCAGGGCAAAGGCGTGATCGGCGATCTCAGGTCCCTGCAGGATCTTCGCGTTGGTCAACACGATGTCCGAAGCTACGAGCTCGTCGTAGCGCACCAGCCTCTCGACCCCGGCGCCCGCGGTTTGCAGCCAGCGCAGGCGCGACCCGGCGCGGAGCACCTCGTCGAGACCTGTTGGCGCCATGCCGATGACGGCATCACACTGTCCCACTCTCTCCACCAGTTGCGCGTGATCACCGAAACGGATCATGGTCGCGCCGTCCTGCTGCGCGACCGCATCGGCCACCTGATCGGCGAATCGCTCGGTCACGCAGAGCGCGACGTCTTGCGCGCGAGATGGCGTTTGCACCGAGAACGCGAGTGCAACAAGACAGCCGCCTACGGTACTCACGGTCGGAAACACTTTCATCATTGCTCTCCTCCTCATTGACCCCCTGCGCCCTTAGGGGGCAGACACTTTGCTACGGCGCATACGGTCTCGAGCTTCTCCGTCGCGCTTGGGCAGAGCGAAGACGAAGAGGGTGTTGCCCGAGCTCGGGCGCAGCTCGGGGGTGAGCCCGGAGCCAAGCGCCGCCGATTCAGGGCCGGTCGAGGCGACGACATACTGCCGTCCGTCGACCCCATAGCTGATCGGAAAGCCGGAGACCGCCGAGCCGAGATTGATCTCCCACAGGACGTCGCCGGTTTCCTGGTCCAGAGCCTTGAAACGCCCGTTCGCATCGCCTACGAAGACCAGTCCGCCGCCGCTCGCAAATAGCGATTGGGTTCCGGCCCGCTGCTCGTGAATCCAGGTGATCTTCCCGGTCTTCACCGAAACGGCGTAGACGGTTCCCAGTTGGTCGGTGCCGGGAGCGATCTGGTCATCCACGTTGAGAGCGTAGAGGGCGAGACGTTCCTCCAGGCTGGCCGTCATTTGCGCGCAGGTGTTGCGCAGGGGGAAGAACATGCTGCCGGTCAGCGGGCTGTAGGCGCCCGCCTGCCAATCCCTGCCGCCGAAGTAGCTCGGACAGACGAGAATGGTCTGGCCGAGCTCGGTGAACACCGTCTCGACGTTCTCGGTCACCTCTCCGGTGGCGCCGTCGATGTCGCTGATCACGTTCTGCGTCACGGTGGGGGTGGCCCAGAGAAACTCCCCGGTCTCGCGGTCGAGGGTGTAGACCACGCCGGTCTTGCCTGGAATCCCGGTCATCACCTTGCGCACCTCTCCCGGCTCGAGACGGGGGTTGATCCAGCGCACCTCGCTCGGGTCGGGCGCGACCGCGGTGTCGACCAGGATGCGCTCGAAGGGGTGGTCGAGATCCCAGTGGTCGATGAGGTGCTGGTAGTACCAGGCGATCTCCCCGGTGGCCACCTCGAGCGCCAGGGTGGAGTTGTGGTAGAGGTGCTTGTTCGTCGCGCCGCCGAGGAGGAACTTCGGCGCCGGCGAAGTCACCGACGTTCCGATGTAGAGGAGCTCGAGGGCGGGATCGTAGCTCGGCACCATCCAGGTGCCGACGTGCTTGCGATCCGCGAAGGGCACCTCACCCCAGCTCTCGTCTCCCGGCTCGCCTGGCGCGGGAATGGTGCGCCGGCGCCACAGTTCCCTGCCGGTGTGCGGATCGTGGGCGGTGACGACACACGCCTCCGGCCCGGCGAGGGGCCGGCAACTGCGCCCGGAGATCACCTTGCCGTCGGCGATGATGGGGCCGGAGCCCTGGATCGCCGGGTGCGTCCGATAGTCGAGGATCTCCGTGTCCCAGACCAGCTCGCCCGTCGTCGCGTCGAGGGCGAAGATGTGCTCGTCGTAGCTGGTATCGATGATCAACCTGCCGTAGATGGCCAGATTGCGGTTGTTGGCGCCGAGGCTGCCGACGTAGCTGGCAACGTCGTCGGGAAGGTCGCGGCGATGCTCCCAGATCAGATCGCCGCTCACCGCATCGATCGCTTGAATGACATCCTTCGGGTTGGGCAGGTACAGCACTCCGTCGTAGACCAGAGGAGTCCCCTGCTGACGACCCTCGCTCATGCCACGAGACCAGACGAGGCGCAGCTCGTCCACATTCTCGCGGTGGATCTGGTCTAGCGGGCTGTAGCCCCAGCCGTCGAGGGTGCGGCGCCACATGAGCCAGTCGTCATCGCTGGGGTTCTGCAGCATCTCGTCGGTGACCGCGACGAACTCGTCCGCCGCCTGAACCTGGACGGCGACGGACGAGAGCGCCACCAGGAGAATCGAAACTGCCATCCAGAGAATCCTCGATGACACCTGACACCCCGCGCTGACTACAACCGGATGTCCAGGACATCATTGAGGTACTGGAGGTTGTGGTCCACGTTGTCGGCCACGCTTCCTTCCCCGGGGCGTGGTTTGCCGTAGTCGAGGCTCACCCAGCCACTGAACTTCTTTTCTCGAAGGATCTTCGTGAAAGCGACGAAATCCACACCGCCCGTACCCATCCTCTTGTAGAGGTTGGCCCGGCGGTGCTCCTGGCGAGAAGGTGTGGGGCCGTGGTACCCGCGGTATTTCGCCGGTATGTCCTTGAAGTGTATGGCCGCTACGCGATCGTAGTGCTTGCTGAGGAACTTCACCGGATCCATACCGCCAAGTGTCAGATGCGCAGTATCCGCGGTCAGGTAGACATATCGCGGGTCGGTCAGCTCCAGGACGCGATCGACCTCCTCCTGCCGTTCGAAGGGTGACCAGAGGTGGGGGTGAGGGGCCAGCCTTACTCCAACTTCGGCGGTGCGCTTGCCCAGCTCGTTCAGGGCCTTGGCCATGGTCCGCAGTTGCTCGTCGCCGATCGTCCCTCCCTCACGTTGGGGGCCCAGGTTGAGTTTGAAATGCGAACAACCGAAGTGGGCAAGGAAATCGCGGGCAAACTTGGCGTGTTCGGCGATCGTCTCCTTCACCTTGGAAGGATCGGTGAAGTTGTCGGCAATCGGTGCGCCACCATTGGAGCATGTCGCCATGCGAATGCCGGCCGCATCCAGCAACTCCGTGAGGGCCTGCGGCCGGTCAACGTATTTGAGGATGCTGCCCCGGTAGGGCTCGATTCCCTCGAAGCCCAGGCGACCGCACTCGCGTATCGCTTCCTCAACGCTGTCGGGCCACATGTTTCCAACGTGGGCGACGCGGAACGTTCTCCCTGAGTGAGGGCGAGCAAACACCCTTCCCTGTGCGGAGTGGAGAACCGTCGCCGCCAAGCCCGTGGCCAGGAACTCCCTTCGGTTCATCATGGCAGTGCCTCGCTTTCTTGTGAGGACGGAAAACCGCACTCGGGTTTTGGGTTTCCTCCGAGGTGGTTTACGGAATTCCAGTGTACAGCCTGACCGGCGTCATGCCAACCCGAGCGATCCTAGTTGGAATCGCCGACGGGGCTCTCGCCCACCCAGAACGGGCTCGACCACGCCATTGCGCCGTCAACCTGGCGCACCCGCACGTAGTAGTAGTCGCCGGGCTGCGGATTGTCGAGATCCAGGTATCGAAAGTCCTGATCGGCGTCGCCCAGGTCGCTGACCACCTGGACGGAGAGGGCGTCGGCTTGATCCAGCACTCGATACTCCCGCCGGTCGACCTGACCGCCGAGGCTTCCGAGCCGAAACGTTTCGACCCGGGCGGGAAGCCGCTGCGGCTCGCGCTGGTCGCTTCCCGTTCCGCGCAACTCTCGCGTCGACTCCATGTCCACGATCACGCGCGTGTCGGCGTCGGCGGCGCGCAGCCGAAGTAGAACCGCCGCACTGCGTCCTCGAGTGAGCATTCTGAACCGGATCTCATTCCCCGTCCGCTCCGTGGAGTAGGAACCCGGATGGCGGAACCAGGGGTCTTGGTGACCTACGATCTCCGCGCCCTCGACGCGAATGACGCCTAGCCACGGCCGACTGCCCCGCGGGCCCCGGCGATCGCCCACGACCTCGGTCGACGCCTCGAAGCTCACTTGTACGACCGCGTCGCTTGTCATATCAGCCTTGAGGTACCGCTGCGAATACACGATGCGGCCGTTCTTGACCACATCGATGGCGTCGATCGGAGCCGTGCCGTGCACTCGGCATTCCAACTCTCTCCGGTTCGTGGCGGTTTGCTCCTGTCCCATGGGGACTCCATTGAGCCACGCGTCAAGGACAATGCGTTCGCCGGTGGTCGCATACGTCGCCCGACTGCGCAGCGCGTTGAAGATTGCTTCACCCGTGTTCTCCGCCGCCAGGACCGCCGCGAGTCCGCCCAGTTGCGTACCCGAAGACTGTCCGGGCCCGCCCATGAAGCCGTAACCCGGGTGTCCGGTATGGTTGTCCGACGCGCCGACAAACCCGATCCGGAACCCGTTCTGCAAGTACCGGTTTCCGTACCAGTCGAACGTGCCGTGGCTGGACTGGATCTCGACCAGCTTCTGCATCTCTCCGTCGCTGCGGGTCCAGTCGCCCGGCTGATGGGCGTGCGGAATGATCAGCACGTCGTCACTCCGGTTCGCTGCTCGCAGTTCTGCGTACAGCTCGTCGAGCAGAGGCTTTCTTTGCGTGCCGACGCGTCGTCGTCCAGGCACGTCGCGGAAGAAGACGTTGTGGTGTCCGCCGTCGGCCGCGGTGGTGGTCCACTCGAACCCGAGAATCGGCGTGAATCGCCCTGGGGCGCGGTACTCCTCGGCAAGCTGTTGCAGCGTCCGCCATTCGCCGTCGTCGAGCCAGCGGTCGTGCTCGGACAATGAGAGAAAGTCGAGTCGGGCTGCGTCACGCCCGAAGCGGAAGTAGCCTTCGGCGGAACCCTGTCCCTCCGCCATCCCGGTGTGACCGTGCGTCTCTCCCCAGTAGATGCGCCGAGCCGGATTCCTTTCGACGAGGATGGGGTTGCTTGCCCCTTGCAAGGTCCCGTCGGCGGTGCGCACCGCGAACCGATGGACGCCTTCGGAGCGGATCGCGACGTTCTCGATCTGCACCAGCGCTTCCGACTCGACCGAAAGCGTCCGGAAGGGCTTGCCGTCCAGCAGCACCTCCAATTCGCCTGGACCGGAGGACGCAACGTTGCGAAAGCGGTCCTCGGCGCGAACCGTCAGGGTGAATTCCTCGCCCGGTTCGACCACCGACGGCGCAATCGCGTTCAGGAAGCTCGCTTTCTCCTCTCCGACGACCTCGAACGACGGCCAGTCGGGCCAAAGGAGCACGCCGTCTCCGTCCAAGTCCAGCAAGAACGGAAGTCGGACTTCGTCGTTGGACCACTCCTGCAGCTTCATGCCCGGCCCGCCGCCGGATCGATCCCCGTACGTCACGGTCACAGTGTCTCCCTCTTGCAGCGTGGCGCCGCTCAGACGGAATCCGATCGCGGTTCCGGTAAGTCCAGCCGGGTAGCTCGTCCATGGCTCGACGGCAGAGAGCCGGGCGTTCGGATTCGAAGAGCGGACGGTGACGAAGTCGGCCTCGGTGGGGCGCGTGGAGAAGGCGCCGGTTCGCCGCCCCTTGGCAAGAATCAGCCCGCCGCCTTCGGCGATCGGCCGGTCCCCGACTGTGTAGGTCTGCGTTACCGTGGCGTACCCTCCCGCTGGAAAGGGCCCCTCGGAAGAGATCGTCAGGCTGCCCAGGGCTCCAGGGGCCTCGTCCGGCACTTGGAGCTGCCGGACCATATAGCCGATGAGATCAGAAATGGGGTCGACCGGGATTGGTTGACCGGCAAGCCCACGCAAGGCCCGGTTCAGGTAGGACGCGTTCTGAGGGAAGTCATCAGCGATGCGGCCGCGCTCTCGCGCGTATGCGTTCCCCCATTCCCAGAGAGTCCGGAACCTGGAGAGTAGCTCGTCGACGTCGTCTGTCGGAACAGAGGCCTCTTCCACCAGCGCGTCGACTCGGGCGCGTAGCTCTTGCGACAGGTAGTCGCCCGAGCTGCGCCGGTCCTGAGCCGCTACGACCCCAGCAAGAAAAGCCAGAACGGTGATGGACACGCCGCGAATGAATCTCATGAGCACGCTGAGTGTCCGATAGTGTACTAGGCTCCTTGAATCGACCTCGCTGATCGACTCTGCCCTCTGGAGGATCTCAGATGAGCCACCAAGCCGAGACCCGGATCGCCTCGCTCCTCGTGGTCGTCATGGCCGCGGTTGGAGTCGCTTCCGCGAGCGAAATCCCTCGAACCGCTAGCGGCAAGCCCGATTTTTCGGGGAACTACGACATCGCTACCCTGACGCCGCTGCAGAGGAGTCCCGAGTTCGGAAACCGCCTCTTCCTCACCCTCGCCGAGGCCGAAGAGATCAGACGGAGAGCGGCCGAGAGAACAGCTCAAGGCTCTAGCCCCAGCGATCCGAATCGCCAACCCCCGCCGTTCACCGGCCGATTAGGCGGTTACAACGAGTTCTTTCATGATCGCGGCACCGCGGCGGTTGCGGTCGACGGCAAGTACCGCACATCGCTCCTTGCCGATCCGCCCGATGGCCGCCTTCCACCCCTCACCGAGAGGGGGCGCGAGCGTCGCAAGGGCCTCTACGTACGCCGGGATCTGGCGGACAGGAATGCGAGCCCCGCCTGGTGGCGCGATCGCGAAGCCGGCCCCTACGATGGGCCTGAATCGCTGTCGATCGCCGATCGCTGCATCTTTACGCTCGAGGCAACGATCCCGGTGCTGCCGAAGAACTACAACAACATCAAGACCATCGTGCAGACCGAGAGTCACGTGATGATCCTCATCGAGTGGATGCACGAAGCGCGCGTCATTCGACTCAGCCCTTCGCGGGCCGAGGCCAGGCATCTGCCGCCGGAGGTTCGCTCACGCAGTGGCGATTCGGTCGGCTGGTGGGAGGGAGACACGCTGGTCGTCGATACGACCAACTTCCTGGAGGAGAGCTGGGGGACGGTCACCCTCTTCGGCGAGCCCTCCCCCCCGCACGATCAGCACGTCGTCGAGCGCTTCTCTCTCACCGACGAGAACACTCTTCTCTACCAATTCACCGTGGAGAGCGGTGACTGGGAGACGCCCTACAGCGGCGAGTACACCTGGCCCGCCACTAACGACAAGCTGTACGAGTTCGCCTGCCACGAAGGCAACTACTCGATGGGCAACACTCTCCGCGGCGCCCGCTTCCAAGAGAGTCTGGCCACGCGGGAGTCGGGGCGGTAGCGCAAGGTCGGAGCCGACCGCCTGGTAAGCCTCCGCGTAACGGGCACAGCGATCGTCGCTACGCCCCTACATCTCAGGAATGGGCGCTCCCTCGGGGATGTCCTTACCCTCCCAGTTCACCTTGCCGTCTTCATAGAGCAGGATGCGCGCGGCGCTGCCGGGGGCCGGCTTCACGCTGGTCGGCAGCCAGCGCCGGTGGTCCTCGATGACTTCGGCATATTGCGGGTCGGCGGCGAGGTTGTTCCATTCGTTGGGGTCGTTCTGCATGTCGTAGAGCTCTTGGGAGCCGTCGGCGTACGAGATATATCGCCACCTTTCACTCCGCACGCCGTGGTTGTCGTGGTTGTGGGTCGTAATCGCGGGCCTCTCTCGCGGCGCATTCGCATCCTCGAGCTGTGGCACGAGGCTTAGCCCCTCCAGCGCGTCCTTCGCCGGCAATCCCGCCAACTCCACCAGCGTCGGATACATGTCGAGAAGCTCGGCCGGCCGCGCGCTCACCGCCCCGCTCGAGACCCCGGGCCCCGCGAAGATCAACGGTACCCGCGCCGAGCGCTCCCATAACGTATTCTTGCCGGTAATCAACTTCTCGCCCAAATGCCAGCCATGGTCGGCCCACAGCACGATGATCGTGTCGTCGGCGTGCCCGGCGGCCTCCAGCGCATCGATCACTCGGCCCACCTGGCTGTCGACGAAGCTGATCGACGCCAGATACGACCGCACAAGGTTCTTCCACTGGTTCGCCTCTTCCAGATAGTTCAGCCGCGGCTCCGGCACAATCCAGTGCATGAACCACGAGAAGTGCGGCGTATCGTCACGATCATCCCGCCGCATCGGCGGCAATTCCAGCGTCTCCTCGGGATACATGTCGTACCACTTCTGCGTCACATAGCAGGGCACATGCGGCAAGAAGAACCCTGTCGCCAAGAAAAACGGCTCCTCGATCCCAGACTCAAGCTGATCGACCGCCCAACTCGCCACCTGCCAATCGCCCTTCTCCTCGTCCTTGTGCGGAAACGTCCCCCAGTCCATTAGGGGATGGTCGTAGGGCGTTTGGACTAGCTTTTCTTCCGGAAAAGCGCCCACGCTCCACGACGGCCCCAGGACGTCGAACTCATCGTCGCCCTCGGCGTACCCGTAGCGGCTGTGAAAGATCTTGCCCGTCTGATACGTCTTGTATCCTTGCCGGCGGAAGTACTGCGGCAGGGTCGTCAGATCGCTCAATTCCTGCACCTCGCGAAACCAGGGTCGCAAGCCATAGATACCCGTTGTCGAGGGCCGCATCCCCGTCATCAAACTCGTTCGCGACGGATTGCACAACGGCGCCTGTGCCTGAGCGTTGGTAAACGTCGTCCCGCGGGCCGCGATGCGATCCATCGCCGGGGTTTGGACTTGCGGGTGGCCGCGCAACGGGCCAACCCAATCGTTGAGGTCGTCGATCGCGATGAAGAGCACGTTGGGCTTCGCCGCCGGCTCCGGCTCGGACGCCCCACAGCCCAGAGCAACCAGCGCCACAGCAACCACCAGGGTCTTGAACATCACGCGAGCCAAGGTAGCACAGCCCACCCTCCGTCGGATCAGCGCTCGCAGGCCGCTCACAGAGCTCCACATCCAATCGGTTTCCGACGGCCTGCTGCGGGTCGAGGAATGCTCGCTCTACCCCACCCTGCGCCGCCTCGAACGCGACAAGCTTCTCAGCGCGAAGTGGAAGACGACCGACAACAAGCGTCGCGCGCGCATCTACGCCTTGACCAAGAAGGGCCGGCGGCGGCTGGACGAGGAAGAGCGCGGCTGGAGCTCGCTCGCCGCCGGCGTAGCCAAGACCCTGGAGTTCGCATGATCGGCTGGCTGCGCCGCTGGTTCAACCGAGACGCCCTTGACGAGGAGCTGGACGAGGAGCTTCGCAGCCACCTCGAGCTGCGCGAAGCCCGCAACCGCACCGAGGGCGTCCCCGACCCCCGCAACCCCGCCCGCCTGACCTGCGGCCGCGTCGAAGCCAACTTCCTCCTAGAGAAGATCGCCTCCGCAGGCCGACGCCGTCGTCCCGTGCGCTTCGTACGCCTGGACGACATTCTTGCCGGTGCGCCAGCGGTGGACCTCGTCGGGACCGTCGACGAGTCGTTGGGCGCGGATGCCTCGATACCAGCGGGCGAGGGGCGTGTCCATGCTGTAGCCGAGGGCACCGTGGAGCTGGATCGCGGTGTCGACCACCTGGTGGACCATGTTGGCGAGAAACACCTTGGCGATGCCGTTCTCGTTGCGCAGATCCTGCCCCGAGGTTCTCGATCCGGATCTCCGAGTGCGAGTCTCCCAGCTTCAGCCCGAGGTCGGTGTGCGGCTGCATGGTCTCGATGTTGCAGGATCTTGTAGCCCGGATTGGGTAGCTCGACGAGGAAGGTCGAGAACTGCCGGTGACGCGCGACGTCGGGATCGGTCTTCGCCATGACGAGCGCGATGTCGGCGACGCTCGCCGAAGAGCTGAACCACTTCTCGCCGTTGAGGACGTAGTTGTCGCCGTCGAGAACGGCCGAGGTCTGCATACCGGTGGCGTCAGAGCCGGCCGCGCGCTCGGTCATCGAACTTGGCGAACGTCCCCGAGCACGCCGAGCGAGTTCCCGAGGTAGCGAAGGCACGCCGTCGAGGACGTCGGCCGGGACCGAGCCCCTGCTCACCGGGTCGAAGTCGTGCACGCCGACCTTGCCGGTGTGCTTCTTCTCTTCGAACTGAAAACCCGAGTTGTGGGTGTCACTGGCGCCGACGAACCGAGAACATCGCCGCCCGCAAGCCTGACGTGGTCGCTCGTCTCGAGAAGCTCTTCGTCGAGGCCTAGCGCAGGCTCTCGGAAGGGCCGAGGAAGGATACACGGCTCCGATGAGCCCCCCAACAAGGCAGTGCTTTCCAATCCTGAAATGAGCGTGAACGGGACCGTCATGGAGAGTCGAGTGTGGTCGGTCTCGGTGTAGTTCTGGAGCGGCAGACGGTTCTGCACCGTCTGCCGCCTACGGTAGCGGCCGCTGCGAGGCCGCGGCGGCTTACGGGGGTTGTGCTCCGGCCTGGGCCGGTGGTGGTGGGCGGCGTATGGCATTGGGGCTGGGCGTTCTGCGGTTCAGGCGCTTTGGCGCCGGTGGGGATCGGACTCTCGGTCGATGAGTTGGAAGAGTGTGGCACGAGCCAGCTTGAGGGCAACTGCGGCGTCGAGGTCGCTCATGGCGCTGGCCTGGTGTTCGAGGGCGGCGATGGTGATGCCGGGCCTGAGCTACTGCTCCGCGTCAGGCAGGGACTTGAGTTTCTCGAACGGCGTCATGGTGTCCTGGTAGCGGTAGCGTTTCCTGATGCGGCCCTTCTTGTCCGTGACCTCGGTGGGAAACAGGCACGGGCGGTGGAAGTTGAGGAAGGGCGTGAGCACATCGCGGGCGAAGGCGTTGACCTCGCGGGCGAACAGCTTGGGGATGTGCCGATATCCGAACTGACGCCGGATCACGTTGCCGTTCTTGGATTCGACCAGGGCGTTGTCGTTGCTGTGCCGGCTGCGGGACTTGGTGAACTCGGGGACGTGCAGTTGGTTGAGCATCTCCGCGACCTTGCGGTTGATGTATTCGGAGCCGTTGTCGGCGTGGAAGCCCAGCACCTTGAAGGGACAGGACTCGATGAGCTCCTTGAGCACCGGCACGAGACACCGCTGGGAGATGGCCCGTACCGTCGCTACGTGCTCCCATTGCAACACCTCGTCCACGAGGTTGATGTGGTACACGCCCTTCTCGCCGTCTTTGTCCCCCTGATGCACCGTGTCCACGCGCAGGTAGCCCGGTCGCCCCTCCGGCTGGGGCTTGCGCCGTTCTCCGATCCCAACCGCGGTCGCCCGCGTCCTCTTGAACGTCCTGCGGCGACTCTGGTAGGTCGCCGAGTCGCGCAGGTTGTAGAAGTGTCCGTTCGAGATGGTGGCCAGACGCTCGAAGCGCTCGTCGCCGTAGACCTCGAACTGACGCCGCATCACCGCACGCGTGCTGTGACCGCACATCTGGCCCAGCGCCGCGTCGACCTTGGCGAGAAGCGTCAAGAGTCTGAAGTCGGTGGGCCTGCAGCGTCACGATCATCCTCCGATGATCCCCGATACCGACGCCTCACGCTCACTTCTCGCTGGATTCACGCACCCCGTTCACGCTTCTCGCTGGACAGCTCTGAACCTTGCATCGTGGGAATCACCATGCTACCCTGCCTTTTCCCAACCACGTTGGAACGACATCAGCAAGATGTCGCATTCGAGGGCTCAGCCGGCCTTTGGCAAGGACTAGCCCCCCTTCCTAGCACCGGGGTCGGACATCATGGAGGTGAAACCATGAAGATCGCGATTCTCAGGTCCTGCACTTGGCTATTCGCCATGATCGCCTGCGCGAACCTGCCGCTATGGGCCGACGGCCCGCAGACGGGGACCATCGACGGCCGCGTTCTCGACGCCCAGGGGCAGGGCCTACAGGGGGCCACGGTGACCCTCGAGGGTCCTCAGAGAACGACGACCACCATGTCCGATGCCGAGGGGCGGTATCGCTTCGCGCTGCTGCAGGCGGGAGAGTTCACCGTCAGCGCGGTGCTGGAGGGCCTGGGATCGGCCGAGCTTGCGACCACGCTCGATCCGGGTGAGCGCCGGGGTATCGACTTGACCCTGCAAGGGGGAACCGCGGAAGAGATCACGGTCGTTGGCGAAGCGACGCTGATAAGCAAGTACGAGACCGGCTCCGTCAGCTCACTGAAGCCGGAAGTGGTCGAGAACGCCGCCTTCCAGAGTCGCGACTATGGTTCCACCGTCCGCGCGCTGCCGGGAGTGGTGAACATCGGTGAGTACAACCTTTTTCCCGCGATCAACGGTGGCATTGAGAACGAGACGCAGACCTTGATCGAGGGCGTGGACACCTCGAACACGCGCAACGGGGGGCAGGTGCGCGTGATCATGCCGGCGTCGTCGCTGTCGGAGACCAGGCTCGAAACGATGGGCTTCGGCGCCGAGTACGGCCGGGTGAGCGGCGGCATCATCAGCTCGACCGTCAAGACCGGCACCAACGAGTTTCACGGCGATTTTCTCTACGTCGGCCAGAATCCGAAGTGGAGAGCGGAGGACCAGTTCGGGTTGGAGCGGCCGGACGACCGGATCGACAGCTACGAGGCGTCGCTGGGCGGGCCCATTGTCCGAGAAAAGGCGTGGTTTTTCGCCTCTCACGCCGAGTTGACCGACAACCGGCTGGACCAATTGGCGAGCGGCGACGTGATCGACGCCAGTCAGAGCTCGCGGCCGCGGATCCTCAAGGTCAACTACCAGCCTAGCGATCGGCACCAGTTGGCGACGACGTGGATCGATTCGCGCGGCGACTGGATCGCCGCCCCTTTTCGCACCGGCGACCTCAGAGCCCTCACGGCCCGCCCGCTCTACGCCCAGGTTCTGACCGGGAGCTGGAGCTTCGCCGCTACGAACTCGACCTTCATCGAGGTCAAGGTATCCGAGCGCAAGGATCTCTTTCCTCGCACTCTCAAATTCCCCAAGGATCCGGCGACACTGTGCCCCGAGTGCTCCGACAATCCGGTCGACAACAATTTCCGCTACCGCGATCGGGCGCAAAGTAACGTTCGCTTCAACGGCGTGACGAGCGGGAACGGGATCGGCTTCAACGACTTCCCCCGCGACACGGCCCATGCCTCTGCGACTCTTTTCAAAGGCCGCAACGAGATCAAGTTCGGCATCGACATCCAGGACATCGCCTTCACCAACTCCGGCAACGTGGGCAAGGAGTATCGCGGCAGAAACTTCTGTTTTGAATGCCCCGGAGGCTTCCAGACACCGCAGCAGTTGCGGGTCTTCCCGCCGGCCCTGCCGTCCACAAGCGAAGGGCTCGAGAGCTCGGCCTATGTGCAGGACCGGCTCGACGTCGGTGATCGCTTGAGCCTCCACATGGGCGTGCGCTACGACGCCCAGACGATCGACAACGACGTCGGAACGCGGGTCCACGATTCCGACAACCTGGCGCCGCGTCTGTCCGTGGTCTACGACGTCGGTGGCAACGGAACGCTGCTGGTGCGCGGCAGCGTCGGACGCTACTACCAGAACATCGGCCTGGATTTCGCCTGGCGTGAGTTCGGGCAGATACCCGCCGGGCAGCTGAGCTACGACGAGTTCCTCTGGAATCCCGTCAGCGAGCGCTACGACATCTTCCGCCGGACCAGGACGCCGGCGTTCGAAACCCAGACCCTGATTCCGGTCGATCATCCGTACAAGGATCAGGTTGTGTTAGGAGTGGACTGGCAGATCTCGCGCAACTGGGTCTTCAAGTCGAACGTGGTGATGCACGAGACCAAAGACATCTTCTTTGGCAACGACCAGTACTCCGCCGACGGCTTGGAGGTCGTTCGCTTAGTGCAAAACTGGCCCGGCGCCTTCCGCGAGTACGAAGCCGTCAGCGTCGAGCTCAATCGTAGATTCCGCGGCGGTTGGGCGTTCCGCTCCAACTGGACCATCGGCGATGCCACAGGAAACGCAGCAAACGCAAGCTCCAACAATAACCTCTTCGAGGGCCTCGGCGGCATCGAGGTGGGCACCGGCGCGACCGATGCCACCACCAGGTTCCGGACCGGCCGGATGCGTCACGATATCGATCGGATGAACGTCGTCGGCATGAAACGCCTGGAGTTCGGCAAGCACGCCCTGACACTGGGTGGCTTCTTCGCAACGACCACCGGCAGGTACTTCGGCCCGTCTGAACCCACCACGGTGGCGCATCCTGTGACCGGTGTCGAGATCGACACCGTGACCTTCACCGCGCCGGTGGACAGCCAGCAGTTGGAGGACATCTTTACTCTCGACCTGTCGGCCATGTGGTCTTTCCCGATTCGTGGCGAATGGGAAGGGGAGCTCGGCTTGGAGGTCGCCAACGTCACCAACGAGCAGAAGGTGCTCCAGGTCGACACCAGAACCCTCGAGCCCCTGAACTCGCTCGCAGCCTGGCAGCTGCCGCGCGAGTTTCGACTCAAGGCTGGGTTCCGCTTCTGAGCGCGTCGAGGCACAATGGGCTTAGCCCCGATTCCAAGACACCAGCGGCTCGGCCGCCGGTGTCTTTCTTTTAGACAAGTGCTCTCTCGACGAGAATTGCTCAGGCGTGTGGGGCTCGGCGCCCTGGCCGCGGGCTGCGCAGGCGGTGAAGAGCCGCGTCCTGAAGGCCCGAACGTCCTCATGATCTCGATCGACGATCTGAACGACTGGATCGGCGTCCTCGACGGTCACCCGCAGTCGCTGACACCGAACATTGACGCGCTCGCTGGGCGCGGCGTCACCTTCCGGCGAGCCTACTGCCAGGCGCCCGTCTGCAACCCCTCTCGGGCGAGTCTGATGACCGGCAGGCGCCCGACGACATCGGGGTGTTATCGCAACGCGGACGTCTGGCGCGACGCCATGCCGCGGGCCGTGACTCTGCCGCAGCACTTCATGCAGCACGGCTATGAAGCGATCGGCGGGGGCAAGACGTTTCACCAATCGCAGAACGAGGCCGCGTCGTGGCACTACTACAACAGCTTCCGTGGTTTTCTGTGGGCCCCCGGCTACCCCGTGAACGGGCTCGACCGCCTCAACCTCGACTGGGGCGCCCTCGACGTCGACGACGAAGAGACGACCGATACCCAGCTCGCCCATTGGGCGGCGAAATACCTGTCGAGGGAACACTCCAGACCATTCTTCCTGGCCTGCGGCTTCTATCGCCCGCACCTGCCGTTCTACGCCCCCAGGAAATACTTCGACAAGTTCCCCGAGGCCGAGATCGAGCTGCCGCCCTATCTCGAGAACGACCTCGACGACGTGCCCAAGTCCGCGCCCTCGGAGCTCGGTTTGGGGCACCACGAACTGGTGACGGCGACCGGGCAGTGGAAGCGCGCCGTGGCGGCCTATCTGGCGTGCATCAACTTCGCCGACGCGAACGTGGGGCGGGTGCTGAAGGCGCTCGACGAAGGGCCGCACGCCGAGAACACGGTCATCGTCCTGTGGACCGACCACGGCTGGCAGCTCGGCGAGAAGAACCAATGGAGCAAGTTCACACTCTGGGAGCGGTCCTGCCGAGTGCCGATCATCTTCGCCGGCCCCGGGATCGAGGCGAAGGGAGAATTCTGCGACCGGACCGCCGAACTGCTCGACATCTACCCCACCCTGGCGGATCTCGCCGGGCTCCCCGAGCGCGAGGAGCTCGACGGCAAGAGCCTTCGTTCACTGCTCGAGAATCCCGAAGCGGAGTGGGATCGCCCTGCGGTCACCTCCGACGCGCCCGACAGACACTCGATCCGCACCGAGCGCTGGCGCTACACGACCTATCCCGACGGTGAAGAGCTCTACGACCACGACCACGATCCGAACGAGTGGCGCAATCTGGCGAACGTCCCCGAGCACGCCGAGACGAAGCAGCGGCTGCGGGCCATGTTGCCGCAGAACCCTTCCCGCAAGAGGGTGCTGCAGGTCGGCGGCCTGCCCGAGGAGCAGCGTCGCTTCACCGAGCTCCTGCCGGGTCGCCTCGACAGGCTGCCGGGTCGCTCCCAAAGGGCAGGCGCGGCGAACGAGGTCGGGCTCGAGCCCGCGCCGCCATAGCGCGGCTGCGGCTAGCGTACGAGGGGTGGTCTAGTCGACGTCGGCGGCGCAGCGAAAGCCCATGTGTCCCGCTGCGCTGTCGGGCGTGTTGTGGGTACGGGCCGACAGGCGGTAGCGACTGCAGTAGGAGACGTGGCAGAGGTACGACCCGCCGCGGGTGACGCGTGCCGTGCCGGTGGCAGGACCCCGCGGATTGCGAGTGCCCGGCGCGGCGGGACGGGCGCTCCACCAATCGGCGCACCAGTCCCAGACGTTGCCGCAGACGTTGTAGAGGCCGAAGCCGTTGGGCTCGAAAGCACCGACCGGGCAGGTGCCGCGATAGCCGTCGAGCCCGAGATCGCGATCGGGAAAGCTGCCCTGCCAGACGTTGCAGCGATGCTCGCCATCGGGCTCGAGCTCGTCGCCCCAGGGCTGCGCGGTCTGCTCCACTCCTCCGCGAGCCGCGAGCTCCCACTCCGCCTCGCTAGGGAGCCGGCATCCCGCCCACGCGCAGTAGGCCACGGCGTCGTTGTGCGACACCTGGACGACGGGATGGTCCTCGCGCCGGGCGATCGACGATCCCGGTCCCTCGGGATGACGCCAGTCGGCGCCGCTGATCTTGCACCACCAACGGGCGCCCGGCAGACGGTCCTCAATTGCCGTGCGCCGGAGATTGCGCGACAGGCGACCCTCGAAGACGAAGGACCAGCCCAGCCGCTCGCTGTCGGTCTGGTAGTCCGTAGCGTCGACGAAGGCAGCGAAGTCGGCGTTGGAGACGGCGCAGGCGTCGATGCGAAACGGGTCGACGAAGATCTCGCGCACCGGGGTCTCGCCGTCGCCCGGTATGGCTTCGGCCGAGTCGGTGCCCATGAGGAATCGGCCGCCGTCGAGACATACCATGTTCCCTCCGTTCACCTGCGGACAGGTGAACGGACTGGTTCGCACGCGGCGCGGAATCGCGCCGCATGGGTTGCGGTCGTTCGGTCCCGAGGCCGGCGCCGCAGCGGCTGGGTCTGCGCCGCTGGCCGGCCGATCGGGATCACGCGAGGGAACGCAGCAGGCCGTCATGTCGATGGAGCCCGCATGATTCGGAGCTCCTTCAACCAGCGTAGAGGCGCTCGGCGACGGCGGTCAGCTCCTTGACGATGCCGGAGTTGCCGGAGTCGTCGATGACGTTGTGGAACTCTCCCGGATCGGCCTCGAGGTCGAACAACTCCGACCGCGCCCAGCTCAGATAGTTGAGCTTCCACTTGTCGGTGCGCACCATCAGGATGGGCGGCTTGCCGACGTAGCGGTCGTCCACCGTGAAGCTGCCATGGCAGAAGTAGTACTCCGAGTAGGCGTGCTCGCGCGGCGTGTACGCTCCGCCCTGGACCAGGGACGCGAAGCTCCGGCCATCGATCCCGGAGGGACTCCCCAGCCCGCACAGTTCGGTCAGAGTCGGGAGCAGATCGGCGTGCTCGATGAGCTGCGTGCGGGCGGTCCCGGCTTCCATCCGCTCCGGCATGCGCACGACCAGCGGCACGCTCACGCTCTGCTCGTACATGTTGTGCTTGGTCCACGTGCGGTGCGCACCGGCCATCTCACCGTGGTCCGAGGTGTAGACAACCACTGTGTTCTTGTCGAGCCCCAGCTCGCGCAACGTGTCGAACACCCGCCCGACGTTGGCGTCGGTCTGGGAGATGTTGCCGTAGTAGCCGCGGATCGCGTCGCGCAGATCGTCGTCTTTCTGGTCGTACCAGCCACGCTGCCTGGCGCGAATCAGGTGCCCCTCGAAGCCGTCCTGCAGCTCCCGATCCGAACGCTCGGGCAGACTGAGAGTGACTCCGTCGTACATGTCCCAGTACTGCTTTGCCGGCACCAGAGGCGTATGCGGCATGTAGAACGACGTCCACAGGCAGAAGGGCCGGTCCTTGTTCTCGCGCAGGAAAGCGACCGACTCCTCGGCGTAGAAGGTGTCGGGGAAGTACCTCTCCGGCAGGGTCGAGGCGGAGCCGCTCAGCCCGGTCGCGTACCCGCCGTCCTCGGGGTACGCCGCGTATTGATCGTCTCGAAACGCCTGCTGCTCAGCCCGGGTGAGCCGTTTGTCGTGATCGTCGCGATAGAGCCTGTGGTCGAAGCCGTGCCGCCGGGTCTCGTCGACGAAGTGCATCTTGCCGATCGCGCCGGTGACGTAGCCGTGATCCTTGAAGTAGTGGGCGACCGTGCGCGCTTCGTTGGGCAGCGGGTCTCGCAGAATCTTCGCCCCGTGCTTACTGGGGTGGAGGCCGGTGATGATCGACCCGCGGGAGGGGACGCAGACGGGCGCATTGCAGTAGGCGCGGTCGAAGCGGACGCCTTCGGAGGCGATCTCGTCGATGTGGGGCGTCCTGGCTTCGTTGCTGCCGTAGCAGCCGGACGCGGCCGTCTGATGTTGATCCGAGCACAGGAAGAGCAGATTCGCTCGCTCTGTCTTCGCAAAGTTGAAGAAGGACCCCACCGACGCGGCGGCGACGCTCTTGACTGCTTGCCGGCGTGTGATCATGATGTCCGGGATTCTAACGCAGGCGGAAAAATCGCACGCCGTAGGAGACAATAGCCGTCCACCTCATCGTGGAGGCCACAGGCCCATGACAACGCACCGCGCCGGGACCGCTGCCCTCATCGTCGCCCTGGGAGCGCTGACACAGCTTCCTCTGCACGCAGCGAAGTCACCGAACATCCTCTGGATCATCGTCGACGACATGTCGGCCAATCTCTCTTCCTACGGAGAGACGCTGATCGAGACGCCGCATCTCGATCGTCTGGCGAGCCGTGGAGTGCGATTCACCAATGCGTACGTCACGTCACCGGTCTGCTCGCCCAACCGCTCGGCGTTCATCACCGGGATGTACCAGACGTCCATCGGCGCTCATCACCACCGCAGCGGCCAGGGGAAGCTGAAGATCCACCTACCTCCCGGCATCCGGCCGATCCCCGAGCTGTTTCGAGAAGCCGGCTACTACACCGCGATCACCGGGTGGCCCAACACGGATCGAGCCACCCTGGGGAAGACGCACTACAACTTCGAATGGGACCAGGCCATTTACGACGGCCCCGACTGGAGTAGCCGTCGACCCGGCCAACCCTTCTTCGCCCAGGTCCACCTCCCCGGCGGAAAACACCGCGGCCGATCGCTCGAGTCGTTCCGGCAGATCAGCGCTCGCGTCGAGAAGCTGTTGGGGAGCAGGACCGATCCCTCCAGGGTGCAGCTTCCGCCCTACTATCCGAACGATCCGGTCCTGCTGGCGGACTGGGCGGCCTACCTCGACTCGGTTCGGCTCACGGACAAGTTCGTCGGCGACGTGATCGAACGGCTCGAAGACGAGGGCGACCTCGAGGACACGGTCGTTCTCTTCATGACCGACCACGGGATCAGCCATGCCAGGGGGAAGCAGTTTCTCTACGACGAAGGCATGCACGTGCCTCTGGTCATCGCCGGACCGACGATCGAGCCCGGGCAGGTTCGCGACGACCTCGTGGAGCACATCGATATCGCGGCCCTTTCGCTCGCGCTCGCCGGAATCGAGATTCCCGGCCACATGCACGCTCGCGACATCCTCGCCCAGGACTACGAGAAACGGACCGCGGTCTTCGCCGCTCGCGACCGCTGCGACGAGACGGTCGACTACATCCGGGCGCTACGGACGGCGCGCTTCAAGTACATCCGCAACTTCCTGCCCGACCGCCCCCACCTGCAACCCAACCTCTACAAGGATGGGAAGAGCATTCTCGTGGCGCTCCGCGAGGCTCAGGAGGCCGGGACGTTGAACGAGACACAGCAGCTTCTCTTCGCCCCCACTCGCCCCGAGGAGGAGCTCTATGACCTGACAGAGGACCCGTTCGAAGTCCGGAACCTGGCCGGCGATCCGAGGCACGAAGGGCAGTTGAAGAGACTGAGGAAGCGCATGGACGAGTGGATCGAGCGCACAAACGACCATGGCGCGGAATCAGAAGCCATGTACGACAGCGACATGGCCGCGTACTCCGAGCGCGTGAGCGCGAACCCCGAACTCGCACGCATCCTGAGCCGCAACATCGCCCTCATGAAGCGCTGGTCGGCCGAGGGCAAGTAGCCCGTTGTGAGCGGAATGCTCTCGCGACGCGAATTGCTCGGGCACCTGGGGCTCGGCGCCCTCGCCGCGGGCTGCGCAGGCAGTCGAGAGCCGAGCGCCGCCGGCCCGAACGTGCTCATGATCTCGATCGACGACCTGAACGACTGGATCGGCGTCCTCGACGGGCACCCGCAGACGCTCACGCCGAACATCGACGCGCTCGCCCGGCGCGGCGTCGCGTTCCGGCGGGCCTACTGCCAGGTGCCGGCCTGCAACCCCTCCCGGGCGAGTCTGATGACCGGCAGGCGCCCGACCACCTCCGGCTGCTACACCAACGGCGACGTGTGGCGCGACGCCATGCCGCTGGCCGTCACTCTGCCGCAGCACTTCATGCAGCACGGTTATGAAGCGATCGGCGGCGGCAAGACGTTTCACCAAAGCCAGAACGAGGCCGCCTCGTGGCACTACTACAACAGCTTCCGTGGCTTTCTGTGGGCCCCCGACTGGCCGGTGAACGAACTCGACCGCAGCAACTTCGACTGGAGCGCCCTCGACGTCGACGACGAAGAAACGACCGACACCCAACTCGCGAACTGGGCGGCTGAGTACCTGTTGAGAGACCACTCCCGACCCTTCTTCCTGGCCTGCGGCTTCTATCGCCCGCACCTTCCGTTCTACGCTCCCAGGAAGTACTTCGAGAAGTTCCCCGAGGCCGAGATCGAGCTGCCGCCCTATCTCGCGAACGACCTCGACGACGTGCCGGAATCCGCACCCACGGAGCGCGGTCTCGGCGACCACGAGGCAGTGACGGCAACGGGGCAGTGGAGGCGCGCCATAGCGGCCTACCTGGCGTGCATCAACTTCGCCGATGCGAACGTGGGGCGCGTGCTGAAGGCACTCGACGAAGGGCCGCACGCCGGGAACACGGTCATCGTCCTGTGGACCGACCACGGCTGGCAGCTCGGCGAGAAGAACCAGTGGCGCAAGTACACGCTCTGGGAGCGCTCCTGCCGCGTGCCGATCATCTTCGCCGGTCCCGGGATCGAGGCGAAGGGAGAATTCTGCGACCGGACCGCCGAGCTGCTCGACATCTACCCCACCCTGGCGGATCTCGCCGGGCTCCCGGAGCGCGACGAGCTGGACGGTGAGAGCCTGCGGCCGCTGCTCGAGAATCCCGAAGCGGAGTGGGATCACCCCGCGATCACGTCCGACGCGCCGGACAGAAGCTCGATCCGCACCGAGCGCTGGCGCTACACCACCTATCCCGACGGTGAAGAGCTCTACGACCACGACACCGATCCGAACGAGTGGCGCAATCTGGCGAACCTCCCCGAGCATGCCGACACGAAGCGCCGGCTTCGGGCCATGCTGCCGCGGAACCCTTCCCGCAAGAAGGTGCTGCAGGTCGCCGATCAGCCCGAGGAAGAGCGTCGCCTCACCGAACTCCTGCCAGGCCGAACCCACAGGGCCGGCGCGGCGAACGACGTCGGACTCGATCCGGCGCCGCCCTACTAGCTGCTAGTTGCCGGGATAGACCCAGATCGGCGACGACCAGGCGCGCTCCTGGATCGTCGCCGGCAGGGATACGCGCGGCGAAACTCCGGCTTTCACGGCATCCCACGTCGACCAGCGGCACGTCGGGTTCTCCAGGACGCGAACGTAGTAGAACGCGTGAACCTCGGGGTCGAAGCCGGGATCGCTCCAGGTCGCTCCCAGCTCTGTGTCGCCCACGTCCTGGCTGATGGCGCAGTTGGACAGGTCGACGGAGGCGCCGTTGTCCGGACATCGGTGGGTCCCGGGATCCGGCTGCAGCCCATCGGAGCAGGCGACATCGAAGATCTGCTCGTGCCGGTCGCCGCCCTGGACCCAGCCCTTGACGATCTGGAGACGCTGGAGCGGGGCGCCGGACGGGTCGCGCAGCGCGCGGACCGCGAATGTAGGACTGCCGCCTCGATCGGCATCGATCTCGCCTCCCATGGAGACGCCGCGCTCGTAGCCCACCGCCGCCATGTCGTCACGGCGGTGAAGGTCATCGGGCAGGCCGTAGCCGGCGAACATCCGCACCCGGATGCGAGTGCCCGAGGTGGCGAAGGTCTCCTTGCGACGCAGAGCCTGGTAGAGGGCCTCCCGGGTGTTCTCCTCGGCCCAGACACCGGTCAGGCCCGAGTTGCTGTAGTAGCGGCGGAAGACCTCGCGATACGTCGGCACGCCATCGACGACATCGGCCGGGACCGAGCCCCTGCTGACCGGGTCGAAGTCGTGCACGCCGACCTTGCCGGTGTGCTTTTCCTCGTCGAACTGAAAACCCGAGTTGTGGGTGTCGCTGGCGCCGACGAACCCCAACCGATACGGGTTGAAGCCCTCCTGGCTCTGAAACGCGATGCCGTCCAGCAGCGCCTGGCGGACGTAGCTGCCCCTGGGTCGGCTCTTGGCCCACAGGCCGACGCGAAAGGGGAAGATCTCGAAGTCGGCCCACTCGTCGTTGGGCGACAGAAAGGGATGGGTCTCGGAGGTGCCCTTGACTTGCGTGATCTCGACGAGCGGCTCGTTGCGCATCCGTTTTGTCGCGTAGTCGGCGTCGAGGGGTCGGCCGTCGAACGTCTCGGTCTGGAACATCCAGCCGTCCGAGCCGTTGGAGTTGTGCGGGATCGCCAGGGCCTCGATGCCCCGGTCACGCAGGCGATCCATCCAGCTCCAGAGGTCTTCGGGATTCGCCGAATCGAGCCGGCTGAACGGTAACTGGGGCACTGCGCCGCCCCTGAAGATCACGTTCCGGTGCAGGTTGCCGCCGTCCCGCGAGGGGGTGTACTCGTAGCCGATGAAGGTCGTCAGTGTGCCCGGCCGGTAGTGGCGTTCCGCGGCGGCCACGATCTCCTGCCATGCAGACCGGAGCACTTCCGGATCATCGTGCCGGGCAACGAACTCGGAGGCGCCCGGCAGGTAGCCTCCTCGCGCCTTGACCGTCGTCGCGTCGACGAAGCGCTTGACGTCGGGGTCGTCCGCGAGCGGGTGGCTGGGGTCGGCGAGGGCGCGCATGACCCCCAGGTACGCCGCGTGGTCCGTCACGGCGTAGAAGTCGAGGGCCCGGTCGAGCTGGATCTCGTGGCCCGAGGGATGCCTGATCGCCTCTCCAGCGGCGAAACGGTACGCGTCGTCGGGTGTCGTCCGCGTGGCGAACGAGAAGGCATCGAACGAGTAGGCGGTGTGCACGTGCAGGTCGCCGAAGAACGCCGAGCGCTCCTGCCCTCCGGCAGGTGAGAGCGGTGCGACCGCCTGGAGAATCCCCAGGATCGCCGGGAGAAGGAGTCGAGAAGGTCGCATGGTGGGCTCCTATTCAGCCGGTTTCAACTGCGAACGCGTTTACCGGCAGGATCGTACATGGGTCGGATGGAGGTCTCGGTCGGGACGCGGACGCCCGCGACCTCGATCTCGAAGCGGCTGGGCAGTTCGGGGAAGTCCGGCAACAGCGACATGCGGACGTAGCCGAGGCCGACGGCCGCTCCGAGGCTGTGGCCATAGTTCCCGGAGGTGACGTAGCCCGCGATTTCGTCCCCCAGCCAGATCGGTTCGTGGTGGTAGATCAAGGGTTGCAGCATCCCCGAGCTCCCGGGTCCACATAACGGCGCAGATGACGACTACGCTCGCGCGGCGCGGCAATTCCCAGGCTTCTGAAGCAGCGATATGGCAAGCTAGCAAATAATGTCGCCAACACCCCGGCCGGAACGGTCCACAGGCCGCTCGATCGATCGGCGCCGCTTCCTGGAGGGAGCGATGGTGGCGGCCGGGGCTTGCCTGGGAGCGGGCTCGGCGCGGGGGGCGAGAAGCACTGACATCGTGTCGCCCTGCGACTTCGCCCACCTGGCGGTGAGAGTCGGCGACCTGAACGAGGCACTGGCCTTCTACGAGACCCTCCTTCGTTGCCGTCCCCACCACGTCGCTCGTGCACCCGGGGAAGCCGGGAAACCGGCGCGCGGCGGCGCCTGGTGCTCCTACGACATCGAGCATCATCGCGTCTCGATCTTTGGGCGAGGCGGCAAACCTGTGCCCGAAGCCGGCCTGCTCGGCTGGGATCGCTTCACCTTCAGCTACGACTCCCTCACCGAACTCGGCGCCAACTATCACGCTCTGAAACACGGGGGCATCGAGCCGCGTGCGGCCAGACGCTACGGCGACAGCGTTTCACTCCTCTATGCCGACCCCAGCGGCAATCGCATCGAGATGCTCCTCGACCGCTTCGATCGAATCGAAGACATCGAGCCCTATCTGGGGGAGGCGGCAGGCCTGGAGAAGTCCGCCGCCGGAGTCGACTTCGATCCGGACGGTCTGCCTGCCCCAGGCAATGCGGCGTCCGCGGAGAACGAAACCGTCGCGCCCTCCGAGCTCGTCCACACCGTTATCCGCACAAACCCTACTGGTGCACCAACCACGGCATGACGACCTCGATCTACTACGCCGATCCCGATGGCAACAAGGTCGAGACGCAGGTCGACAACTTCCCGACCAAGGCGGAGGGGCTGGCCTACATCAGAGGCCCCGACTTCGCCCGCAACCCCGTCGGCATCGACTTCGACCCCGACGAGATGGTCGACAAGGTACGCGGCGGCGCGTCCTACGAAGAGATGCACCGTCGTGTCGAAGGCCCACGCACGACCCCGACGCCACGTCCCGTCAAGGGCGTGCACTTCTAGGAGCCAGCAACCTAGCCCGCCTCGGACTCGAGTGCGGCAGAATCGGCCCAGATCCGGAAAGGGAGGGAGAGCATATGAAAGCCACAAATCTGACGCTCGGCATCACATGCGCAATGCTGATTGGCGCCTGCGCGGCCCCGGACGGCGGGGCTGAGCCGGCATCGGACGCAGAAACAACAGCATCCTCGCCGGAACCCGCTCGGAGCTACTCTCCCGAGTCGCGCGATCTCGCCCAGGCGGACATCGAGCGCCTGATGGAGGAGCTCTCCAACTGGGGCCGTTGGGGCGACGACGACCAGTTGGGGGCGGCCAACCTCATCACTCCGGAGAAGCGCCTCGAGGCTCTGGCCCTGGCGACGGAGGGCATCTCCGTCTCGCTTGCCCATCGCCTGATCACCGAGGAGGCCGTCGACGTGCCGTTGCCGTTCGAGCGCGCGATCCTGCGGCTTCCCGATTCCGGCGAGGAGCCCGCGTTTCGCGGCGGCGTCAGCGATCGCTACGAGATCAGCTACCACGGCTACTCGCACAGCCACATCGACTCGCTGTGCCACATCCTCTACAAGGGGAAGATGTACAACGGCTTCTCGCAGGACACGGTGACCGAGGAAGGCTGCACGCGGTCTTCGATCGTCAACCTCCAGGGTGGCATCGTCACGAGGGGCATCGTGTTCGACATCCCCCGCCTCAAGGGCGTGCCCTATCTCGAGCCGGGCACGCCGATCTACACCGAGGACCTCGAGGCCTTCGAGGAGATGGCCGGACTCCGCGTCCGTGCGGGCGACGCCATCTTCATCCGCACCGGGCGCTGGGCGCGGCGCGCCGAGCTCGGACCTTGGGCGGTGTCGCAGAATGCGGCCGGCCTCCACGCCTCGACGATGCCCTGGGTTCGCTCCCGCGACATCTCGTTCATCGGCTCCGATGCGGCACTCGACGTCGTTCCATCGCAGGTGGAGGGCGTCGATCTTCCGGTTCACATCCTCACGATCGTCGCCATGGGCATCGACATCTTCGACAACCAGGACCTTGAAGCCGTCGCCGAGACGGCAGCCGAGCTGGGTCGCTGGGAGTTTCTGCTCGTGGCGGGGCCTCTGGCCGTCGAAACCGGAACCGGCTCGCCGATCAACGCACTGGCGATCTTCTGAGGGTTCCCGCAAGATCGAACTGGCGGTCGTTCTCCGACCGTCCGTGACGAAATCACTAGAGGAGAGACGATGATCGATTTCGAGATTCCAGAAGAGACCAAGGCGGTGCGCGCCAAAGTGCGTGCCTTCGTCCAGAACGAGTGCATCCCGGCCGAAGAGAGATGCACACCGGAGAACTTCGACGAGGTGCTGGCTGAGCTCCGCACGAAGGCGAAGTCGCAGGGGCTGTGGTGCCCCTTCATCCCGGAGGAGCACGGCGGCATGGGTCTGAAGCCGCTGGCCAATGCGCTGGCCCAGATGGAGCTCGGCGAGAGCTTCCTCGGAGCGCTCTCTCTCAACACGCAGGGTCCCGACGATGCGACCATGCTGACGTTGCTCGAGAACGGTACCGAGGACCAGAAGGAGCGCTTCCTGAAGCCTCTGCTGGCGGGCGAGAAGCGCATCTGCTACTCGATGACCGAGAAAGCCGCCGGCGCCGACGCCACGGGCATGCAGACCTCGGCCGTTCTCGACGGTGACAACTACGTGCTCAACGGTGAGAAGTGGTTCAGCTCCTCCGCGAGCGTTGCCGACGTCGCCCTGGTCATGGCGAAGACCGATCCCGACGTCGCCCGCCACCGGCAGTTCTCGACCTTTCTCGTCGAGCTGCCGAACCCCGGCTACAAGATCATCCGCAACATCGAGACGATGCAGCCGCACACCGATCTCGGCCTCAAGCTCGGATCCTCGCACTCGGAGATCCACATCGAGAACCTCGTCGTCCCGAAGGACAACCTCCTCGGTGGCCGCGGCCAGGGCTTCGCGATGGGCCAGCACCGCCTCGCCTACGGGCGGCTGCGTCACGGCATGCACAACGTGGCGAGGGCACAGCGTGCCCTCGATCTCGCCGTCGGGCACGCTGTGAAGCGGGTGACGTTCGGCAAGCGCCTCGCCGACCGCCAGGGGGTTCGCTGGATGCTCGCCGACTGCGCCGCCGAGCTCTACAAGGCTCGGCTCATGCTGCTCCACATCGCCTACAAAGCGGAGAAGGGCATGGACCTGCGCAACGAGAACGGCATCGCCAAGGTCTTCCTCGCCAACATGGTGCACCAGGTGGTCGACACCGCGATCCAGCTCCACGGCGCCCTGGGCTACAGCATGGACACGCCGCTGGCCGGCTGGTATCGCGGCATCCGCGCGCAGCGTCTGGTCGATGGGCCGGACGAGGTCCATCGCTGGCGCACCGGCAAGAACGTCGTGCAGGCGTTCGAGGCGCACGGTACGTGTGCTTCCGCCTGTGGCGGCGATCTCCTTTGAGTCATCTAGGGGCTTGCGCGGTAGAACGATCTGACCTGGGAACGCGGGCATCCTGCCCGCATCCGGCGCGCAGCGCCGGCCTCCGGTCGTTCTGCCGCGCGCTCGCGATCCTGAGCGCCCTTGCTCTCCCGTGGCTCGCCTGGGCCGAGACCGCCGAGTGGTCGCGATTCCGGGGACCGAACGGCGGCGGCGCCATCGAGGCGGGCACCCTGCCGGTCGAAGTGGGACCCGACCGCAACCTCCTCTGGCGGACCGAGATCCCGGCCGGCGACTCGTCGCCGGTCCTGAGCGCGGAGCGGATCTTCCTTACGGCCTGGGAAGGCGAAGCGCTCTACACGATTGCCCTTAGATCGTGAGACCGGATCGGAGCTCTGGCGACGCGAGGCTCCGAGGCCGCGGATCGAGCCGCTCGACAACCGCAACGGACCAGCGTCGCCGTCTCCGGTCACCGACGGGAAACGCGTCTGGGTCTTCTTCGGCGACTTCGGCCTTCTCTGCTACAGCGTCGACGGCGAAGAGCTCTGGCGCCATCCTCTCGGTCCCTTCGACAACCTCTACAGCATGAGCGCCTCGCCGATCCTCGCCGCGGGTAACGTGGTTCTCGTGGTCGACCAGCAGCAGGGCTCCCATGTCCTGGCCGTGGACTCCGAGTCCGGCGAGCTGGCATGGCGCACCGAGCGGCCGGCCGCGAGAAGCGGCCACTCGACGCCGGTCCTCCACCATCCCGAAGGCGGGGAGCTTTCGACTTTCCACGATGTTACTTCTACGTAGTCTTTCTGCGAGTAGGATCACCGGCCGGTTCTGAGACAACGAAGAGAGGAGAATCGATGGCCGCAGTGAGAATGGCTATGCGTGCGCAGCCCCGCCCCATCACACCCCCGCACTACCCGATCATCTACGTCCGCGGTTACGCCGCGACCATGGGAGAGATCGAAGAGACCGTCGGCACGCCCTACATGGGCTTCAACCTCGGCTCGACCAAGGTTCGCCAAGGACACGAGGACAACAAGCCGGTGCGGTTCATCTTCGAGTCGCCCCTCATCCGCCTGATGAAGGACGAGACCTACACCGACGCCTACGAAGACGGCGACTTCGTGGACGAGGATCAGCGCGTCGACTCCTGCTCGGTCTGGATCTTCCGCTACTACGAGGAGGCGTCGGAGTCGTTGGGCAAAGGAGAGAAGGACTCGATCGAGGACTATGCGAAGGACCTCCGCAAGTTCATCCTCCGCGTCCGTAAGCAGGTGTGTCAGGGCGACGCCACGGAACTCGCGAAGTTCAAGGTCTACCTCGTGGCGCACTCCATGGGGGGCCTGATCTGCCGCACATACCTGCAGAATGTCGCACGCGGCGAGGAGCACTACGTGGACAAGGTCTTCACGTACGCCACGCCGCACGGCGGCATCGACATAGAGGGCCTGAACGTGCCCGACCTTGGCGCACTCGACAAGCTCCACGTCCGCAACTTCAACTGCGACTATATGAAGGAGTATCTCAGGCTGTCAAAGGACGCGCGCGTGACCTCCCTCGACGGGGCTTTCTGCCCGAACCGCTTCTTCTGCTTCGTAGGAACGAACTACAAGGATTACGGAGCTTTCTTCGGCCTGTCGAAGCGCGTCACCGGCCCCACTGGGGACGGGCTGGTGATGATGGAGAACGCGTTCGTTGACGGTGCGCCGCGGGCATTCGCCCACCGGAGCCACAGCGGCCCGTTCGGGATCGTCAACTCCGAGGAGGGGTACCAGAACCTCCGCCGTTTCCTCTTCGGCGAGGTGCGGGTCGACGCCTGTCTGGCCGTCGACGAGATCACGCTGCCGCGGCCAGTCCAGAAGGAGAAGAAGGCCGGCAAGCAGATCCGGGCCCGCTACAACATCGACGCATGCGGCAAGGTGCGCGGTGGCGGGGTCTACCTCAGCGAACGCCGTGTCCGGAACGAGTCGGCCATCCGTGAACGGTATGAGGATCTGGTCGAGCAGAAGAAGCCGGTCTACCTCTTCTCCGCGTTCCTTCTCAAGAGAGCGAAGACGAACGCTCCCGACAAGGCCCTCGCTTTCGCGCTGGAAATCGCGATCGAAGTTCCGCTCTTCGAGGTCAACCAGAAGTTCTGGTTCGACGAGCACTTCGAGGGCGAGACGCTCCTGAACGAGACGGTTACTCTGCACCTGCGCTGGAGTGGCGACCAGCCAACAGTCCGGTACGGCCTCCGAACCCGCTTGGGCAGTGGCCATACCAACAGGCTGATCAGGCTCCCCGATCCGGACGGGGATGGCAGGAGGCGCTTCGAGATCCCGCTCGGCTTCAAGGAGGGCCTGAAGGACCCGCCCCGGCCCGGCTTCCGCGGCCGCCTGCTGCTGGAGGGGTCGCCGTGGAACACATGACGGCGCGGGTGACCGCTTCAGGCTGCCTCGCTGACGGTCACGGTGAGTCGCTTGCCCAGGCGGCGCAGCGCCCGGTCGATCGTAGCTGCCTTGGTGGCGTGATCGGGATTCAGCATGCGGCGCACTTCGCTTTCGGCGACATCGAGATCGCGGGCGAACTGCCTCCGCGAGATTCCGGCGTGACGCCAGGCGTCGTACAAGGCCGCCTTCAGGGCGATCTGCACCGGCGGGACGACCATGGGCCGCTCCTCGCCGGTGGGCGAAGGTTCGGGCAGATCGCCGCCTTCGCGTATCGTGGTGGCGATCAACTCTCGCAGCAGATCCCTGGCTTCGGCTAGCGCCTCCTCTCTCGTCGCGCCGTCTGTGGCGCCCCAGCCGAAATCCGGAAACGCGACGACATGCCGGCCGTCCTCGTCGCGTTCGATGTCGGCGGGATAGTTGTAACCGTCTGGCATCGGGTTCTCCTAAAAGTCGTTTCTATCGATCCCGAGATCGGCGAGCATCTTGTGGAGCAGGCCCTTGCCGATCTCCTTCTTCCGGTCTTTGACGGTGGTCTTGCGGCGCCCCGCGTAGAGCGTTCCGTGCGACCCGGCCCCTTCGGACGCGACGAAGCGGACTTTCAGGTTCCGGCCCCTCGCCCACCTCCGAACGCGCCCGATGAACTGCCGGCCGTTCAAGGCCCAACCATACAATGCGAACATTTCTGCTCGCAACCTCGCCTCTGAAGCCGCGGTGCCGGTAACAGGCCCTACTGCCACTGTCCGGCAGTCGCCGGCGGCCGGAAGGGCCGGCGGTAGAATCGCCTCCACGGCCATGAACGCTACGCAGAGCGCAAGCGACTCGGTGACGACGCCGACTCGGGCGGAGCACGCGGCCGGTATGGCGGCGTACCAGGAAGAGGGGCTGCGCCTCGCCGCCGAGATCGGCAACCGGGGGCCGATTCGACTGACCGACAACGGCAGGCTCCATCCAGACATCCTGGCGGCGTACTGGAGGCAGGGGTTCTACGTCTTCGAAGGACTCATCGAGGGCGACGAGTTGGCCGAGCTGCGTCGCGATGCCAACGAGATGCTGGAGCGCGCGCCGGTGGGTCCGGATGCGGACGTGGATGCGCGAGGGCGCCCGGCGCTGGGGCTCGACTACGCCCGCCGACCGTATCTCTTCACCAAGCCTCTGGCCGATCCCTGGGGCGGCACCGAGCTTCTCGGTGGACGTCACCCGACGCAGATGACTCAGCCGTTACCCGAAGAGGACGCGCCCGCGGACGTGGTCTTCCTCATGAGCTCCATGTGCCGGGCGATGCCCTCCGGGCTGCGGCTCTACGGCCACCCGCACCTCCTTGTGATCGCCGCGGCGATCAACGGCGACGACTCCGTGCCCTTCAACGATGCGATCTTCGTCAAGCAGCCGGGTCTCGGCGGTTCGGTGTCGTGGCACCAGGACGGCGTCACCCACTGGGGTTCTCCGGACTGGGACGAAGGCATCCACGGCTTCAACTTCCAGGTGCAGCTCTATCCCACGACTCCGGCGAGCTGTCTCTGGGTGGCGCCAGGCACTCACAAGCTCGGCAAGATCGACATCGAGGCGCGGGTTCGGGAGAAGGGAGGAAGCGAGCAGCTCCCCGGGGCCTTGCCGCTCGTCTGCGACGCCGGCGACGTCACCATCGTCAACCGCCAGATGCTCCACGGCTCGTTTGCCAACAGTTCGTCGGACCTGCGCATCTCGCTCACCTTCGGCTTCCACCGCCGCAAGTCGGTGGAGGGCCAGAAGGCTGATCTCGGCGTCGAAGCCGGCGAGATCGTCTACGACGCCCAGCGCATCTTCGATCGCTCGTCGGTGATCGCCGTGGCGATCGACGCCCGTCGGCAGCACCGGCCCGAGGAGCCGTCGTTCGTCTACGAGCCCTTCGTCGGTCTCTCGCGCCAAGCGCCCCCTCAACGAGAAGAGACTCAGGATCTGCTAGTGTCGAATCGTGCAACTTCCTATCGGTGGCACCACTACTCGGCCGGCCACCGGTGAGGAGTACATCTGACGGACCATAGAGGGAGGTAACCATGCCCCTAACGCAGGGCGGATTTCAGCAGCTCGTCACGGAACTAACGAACTACGCAGAGCAGCACAATGTTCACATCCACGATGGGTTGCTTGTCGGTTTGATAAATACTCCAAGCACCTTGGTGTGCATGAACTTTCCGACGAAGACATGCTCCGTGTGCTCCCCGAGCTAGGACACCGTTCGTTAGACTTCGCAAAACAGTACTCCAAACCTGCCAACGGCGCAGCCCTACAACACGTGTTGTTGGAGGCGGGCTGCTCGGAATGCTTCGGAAACTGCAGCAGGGCGGCGGAGCAGATCCTTCAGAAGGAGATTCCAATTGAATCATTTGGTGCCACCTTTCACTTGGAAGAATAGGATGGAAGAACAACGGCTATATCGACTGCACCGGCCCACCGAAAGCAGGCCCGAAGTTCCCAACCATCGGAATCTGAGTCGTTCAGCATAGAACTAGGCGCCAGTCGGAGAAGGCGACATTGGAAGCTGAGAAGGCGACATTGGAGAAGGAGTGCAAAGAACTTGAAGTGCAACTCCAGTACCGGTCCGAGGCGAATTTGTTCCAGATGGACGGCGACTTTGCCGCGGAAGACATTCTCCATCTGATCAAGGCAGCCAGGGATTCCGCCCACGCCAACGACCTGCACGCCGCGAGATTCAACCTGTTGCGAGCAGCTTGTTTGCTGGACCGAGCGGTGGCTAAGAGGGGCCGCCTATGGTCATTGCTGCACATCCATGCTGTACCAATCTGGGCGTACCACGTTACTGTTGTAAGCGTGGTCATCGCAGCAACAGTCTACTGCGACGCACTCAATGCGCCCGTAACGTCCGGTCCGAGTTCTCGCATTCTGGTAGCGATGGGGCTTTACGGCGTTCTCGGCGGTGCAGTACGAGGACTCTACTGGCTGTATCGAAAGGTGCAGACCAAGTCTTTCCACTGCTGTCCCACAAACGGGGGGAAGGTATGGGTCTGAACCGTGCCTTGTCGTATGATTGGTCTTCTACGAAAAGCCAATGTCGGCAAGGAGATCCAGACCCATGGCGCACAATAGTACCGTACTCGGTCAGTTCCTCAAGCTGGTGTCGAGACATGAGTTCGAGCGGGAGGCCCGACGGCATCACAGGGGCCGCAAGCTGCGCTCGATGAGCCGCTGGAGCCAATTCGTGGCGATGGCGACGGCGCAGCTTTCCGGGCGGCGCAGCCTGCGAGACATCGTGTCGAACCTGGATGCGCAGGCTCACAAGCTGTACCATCTCGGCGTTGGCCGAGTGGCCCGATCTTCGCTGGCGCGGGTGAACAGAGAGCAGCCTCACGAACTGTACGAGGCGCTGTTCGGTCGCCTTCTGAGCCGTTGTCAGGCGTCGGCGCCGGGGCATGGGTTCCGTTTCCGGAACAAGCTGTTGTCGCTCGACGCCACGTACGTGGACCTGTGCCTGAAGGTGTTTCCCTGGGCGCGGTACCGCAAGACCAAGGGGGCGTTGAAGCTGCACGTGGGTCTCGACCACGAGGGCTGTCTGCCGTCGTTCCTGCACGTCACCGACGGCAAGGGCTCGGACCTCGAGGTGGCCCGGTCGCTTCGTCTTCCGAAGGCGAGCATCGTGGCGGCGGACCGTCTGTACCTCGACTTCGGATGGCTAAAGGACCTTGATGCACAAGGGGTTTTCCTGGTCACCCGCCTGAAGCGCAAGGTCAAGTACGCGGTTCGGGAGCGGCGCTCGTTCGCTCGCGGCCGGGGCGTGACGTCGGACCAGACCATCGAGCTGACCAGCGTCAAGGGGCGCAAGCGGTGCCCGATGCCGTTGCGTCGGGTTGGCTATCGCGACCCGGAGACGGGCCGGCACTACAAGTTCCTGACCAACAACTTCAGCCTCGCCCCGAAGACCATCGCGGACATCTACAAGGCGCGCTGGCAGGTCGAGCTCTTCTTCAAGTGGATCAAACAGAACCTGCGCATCAAGAGCTTCGTCGGCGTCTCGCGCAATGCCGTCATGACCCAGATCTGGATCGCCATCTGCGTCCATCTCCTGCTCGCCTACCTGAAGTTCGCCAACAAGATGTCCTGGAGCATGAGCCAAATCCTGCGCCTCATGCAACTCAACCTGTTCGACCGAAGACCGCTGCTGGACCTCTTCGAACCTCCGAGCGGACCACCCGACCCGAACAACACGCGAATTCAACTCGCTCTACTCTGAAGTTTGTGGGACAGCAATGAAGTCTTTCAGGACGCAGTTCTTCCTCCCCCACCTCGGTGCACCTTGGCTGAGCTTCGTCCTCGGCATTCTGAGTTTTATTCTGTTGAACGCCGGTGTCGGCATTTTCTCCAAGCCTAGCGGGCTGCACGGGGTGTACCCGTACGCAACGGCGGCTGCGTTGGCTGGTTTCAGTTGGGAGTGGTTTGTGGAGCAACTGGCTAAGGCGCGACGAGCGGCCTGACTAGCAGTCCGTGGCAAAGGTCTCGGCGTTGCTCAAACCCTGCAGCACTCACAACCCGCCGCTCAAAGCCGCTTCTGCCACGGGCTGCAAAGGGGGCGGGCATACTCTCCTCCGCGACGGTCGTCCGGGATCGGGCCGGAGCAGGAGCTTGCAGCAGCAGCGCGACCACCCTGTGGTTGACGTACTCGGAGCCGTTGTCGGCGTGGTAACCTTGGACGATAAGGGGGGAGGCCTCTATTGACCCTTGAAGCGCGGGGACCAGGAAGCGCTCCGAGATGCCTTCCACTGCGACCACGAACTCCTACTGCGTGACCTCCTCCACGAGATTGATCTCGTACGGGCCCTTCTCTCCGCACAGGTCGCTCTGATGCATTGAATCCACGCGCAGAAAGTCCGGCCAAACGGCGGGACGAGGCTCTTGGCCTTCCCCGACGTGTACGTACGTCTGCTGCGTCTTGACCACCTGACGGCGGCGGCCGCCGGTACGTCGCAGACTTCCGAAGGCAGCACCTTCAGGCTCATCTCTCATGGGACAAGAATAGGACCCGGCTCCGGCTGGACCGAAGGACGCCTATCGTGTAAAGTCCCGCCTTTAGTGGCGTCAAGCTGGGGAGGATCCAAGGATGAGTAAGTGGCTGAGTTCCGTTCTACCCCTGCCGATTCTGTTCTCGGCTAGTGCATTGACGGCCGACCAGCGCGGCGAATCGATCTGCTGCGAGGATCCACACCAAGCAATCGTCGTGACTTACTCGATGCCCTCGGGCGGAAGGACGCTGTGGTTCGCTGTCGGTCCCGTTGGAACGGGGGTGGTCGGTGTTGACACCGAAGCGAGCGCGATCTTCGGGGCCGCAGGGAGAAACGCTGGATGGACCGATGGCTGAGGTGGTCCCGGTTCGTTGGACAGCATGGCGGCCTGGCTAAGGTGTACTTCCATGGTTGATCAAGCAGCCCGCCGCCGCCGGGGCTGTGGAAAACGTGGATTCTGCGGATCGTCCGGGGCCGTCGGCTCGTGCCTGACGGCCGCGTCCGGACGGCCTTCGCGGTGCGCCTCGATCGGCGTACTGCCGCCGAGCGCCGAGTGCGGGCGCTCGGCGTTGTAGAAGGTGATCCACTCGCCGATGATCCTGCGGGCCTCGAGGCCGTCGCGGAGTTCGTGCAGGTAGACCGCCTCGTACTTGAGTGAACGCCAGAGACGCTCGATGAAGATGTTGTCCAGATACCGGCCGCGCCCGTCCATCGAGACCTTCTGTCAATGGCAACCGAAAACTGCACACTTGTGGCAACTGAAAACTGCACACTTTGTCCGAGGGCGCGGTGGCGGTGCCGGTAGCGTTCGGTGGGTGGGTTCGGTCCGTCCGGGGTCGGACGTAGGGAGCGGAGCGACCGGAGGCCGAGCCCGGACCCGCGGCGCGGCGGCGGGTGGTGGTGGTCACGACTCGGCTCCTTGACGGCTTTCGCGCGACGCCGATCGCAGCAGGTCCTGGTGGGCTCTCATCCGGTAGCTGTTGCCGCGGATGTTGACGATGTGGCAGTGGTGCAGAAGGCGGTCGATGAGAGCTGCGGCCATGATCTCGTCCCCGAGCACGCCTCCCCATTCCTCAAAGCCCTTGTTGGAGGTGAGCACCGTCGACGCGCGCTCGTGACGTGCATTGATCAACTGGAAGAAGAGCACGGCGCCGTCCTGGCTGACGGGCAGATAGCCGATCTCGTCGACCACCAGCAGCGCGGGATGGGTGAGCACGCGCAGCCGCCGGGACAGGTTGCCCGCAGCCTTCGCCTCGGTCAGCGACTCGATCAGCGCCGCCAGCGTGCCGTAGTAGACGCGGCGACCCGATTCAGCGGCCGCGATCGCGAGGCTGATCGCCAGATGGGTCTTGCCCACACCGGGCGGGCCGAGCAGGATCACATTCTCGGCGCGCTTCAGGAAGCCCAGCTCGTGGAGGCTGTCGATCTGCTCCCGCTTGATGCTCGGCTGGAAGCTGAAGTCGAACTGCTGAAGCGTCTTGACCGCCGGCAGCCGAGAGGAGCGCATCGCGGTCTGAAGGCGGCGGTTGTTGCGCAGCACGATCTGGGCGGAGAGCAGCTCCTCGATCGCCTCTGAGGCGGTCACCGCCCCGCTGTCCGCCTGCGCCAGGATGCCGTCCACAGCCTCCAGGGCGCCTGGCAGCTTCAGGTCCGCCAGCATCGCCCGCAGCCGGTCGCGCCGGTCGCCCGCCAGCGCCTTCACCTGACCGCCTCCGAGTACACCCGCAGCGAACGTCGTTGCACCTCTACCGGCGCCAGCGGCGTACGCCGGGGCGGCGCCGAGGCCTGCCGGGCGCCCAGGCGCCGGTAAGGATGGAGCGCCAGGGGGCGAAGCACCTGGCGCTCGTCACGCTCGAAGCGGTCCACGGGGCGCTCGCCCGTCGTGCCGTGCCGACGCACGTTGGCAGTGCCCTCCAGCCAGCGCGCCGCCTGCTCATTCAGGTCCGCGTCATTCAGGAACACCCGGCCGTAGAAGAAACTCTCGCGGAGGTACCGGATCGGCCGCTCCACCTTGCCCTTCGTCTGTGCACGGTACGGCCGGCACGACCGCGGGGCAAAACCCCAGTGCGCCGCGAAGCGCAGGAACTCAGCATTCAACGTCAACTCGCCTCCGCCGCCACGATCGTCCGACAGCACCACCGCGCGCATCTGGTCGAACAAGAGCTCCTGCGGTACGCCCCCGAACCGCTCGAAAGCGCTCTCGAGTCCCTCGATCAGCACCGACATCGTCTGTCGGGAGTAGAAACGCAGCCACAAGAGCCGGGAGTAGCCGAGCACCACCAGCAGCGCGTAGCGGCGCCCCCAGGGCAGCCTGAACGTGCCGAAGTCCACCTGGCCCTGACGACCCGCCGGAGTCTCGAAGCGCACCAACGGCTCCCGAGGCTCCCGTGGCCGCACCTCCCGCACGTAGTCCCTCACCCGGCTGTAGCCGCCCTCGTAGCCAGTAGCGCGCACCTCGTCGAACAGGCGCTGCGCCGACAGCCTGGGAAACTCGCCGAGCCGCGCCTCGATCAACTCCTTGTACGGGTCCAGCTTGTGCGCCACCCGTGCACGTGGCGAGTAGCCCGCTTCCCCTGACGACAGATCCCGCTCCAACTGCCCCGACTCGATCCACGAGTGGATCGTCCGACGACTCACCCCGAGGCGCCTCGACAGCGCCGCCTTCGTGACCCCCTGCTCCAAGTAGTGCCTCAGCAACATCCTCGTCTCCCATCCATGCATCTGTGCGCCGCTCCATGGTCGTTGGCGATGCCAACAGCTTGGAACGGCCGACCACCACCGACCGACTGCAAAGTGTGCAGTTTTCGGTTGCCACAAGTGGGAGATTTACAGTTGCCCCCAACACCTTCACGTCTGCGTCTTCGAGTCGCTCGATGAAGTCCGAGCTGGTGAACTGGCTGCCCTGGTCCGTGTTGAAGATCTCGGGCTTGCCGTACCGGGCCAGGGCTTCTTCGAGGGCCTCGACGCAGAACGAAGCGTCCAGCGTGTTCGACAGGCGCCACGACAGCACCCGCCGGCTCGCCCAGTCCATGACCGCCGCCAGGTACAGGAAGCCGCCTCGCACCGGGATGTAGGTGATGTCGGCGCACCAGACCTGGTTCGGACGCTCGATCGCAAGGCCCTTGAGCAGATACGGGTACGTCCGGTGATCCGGATGCGGCTTGCTCGTCCGCGGCGCCTGGTAAATCGCCTGAATGCCCATCAGACGCATTAGACGCCGCACCCGGTGACGACCGACACGAACGCCTTCGCGGCGAAGGTGCCGGACCATCTGACGAGAGCCGTAGAACGGGTACTTCAGGAACAGCTCGTCGAGCCGCCGCATCAGGCCCAGCGTCTCCGCGCTCTCTCCCTTCAGCCGGTAGTACAACGAAGAACGGCTGACCTCGAGCAGACGGCACTGCCGGCTCAGGCTCAACTCCAAGTCCTCGCGTTCGATCATCTTCAGCCGCTCGGGCCGGCTTAGTGCCCGAGCCCCCTGGACAAGAAATCCCGCTCGATCGTCAACTCCCCGATCTTCGCGTGAAGGTCCCGAATCTCCTCCTCGTGCGCGCGCGGGCGACCATCCGACTTGCCCGTGAACGTCTCCGTCATCCCCTCGATCGCCTGCCGCTTCCAACTGCCCACCTGATTCAGGTGGATCTTGTGACGGCCAGCGATCTCCGACAGCGGCCGGTCCTCCCGAAGAGCCTCGAGCGCCACCTTCGACTTGAACGACGCCGTGAACTTCCGGCGCTTCCTCATCCTGTACTCCTCCTCTCGGATAGGAGTACACCTTAGCCACCTGTCCAGCTTTCCGGGACCACCTCAATGACCGTGCCTTCCCCTCTACCGCGTCGGCTTAGTAACCAGCCATGATAACCACCACAGTGAGGCGTCTGGTGCCCTGGACCCGCCTACACCGCTACGTGGACGACGTTTGCCAGAACATCGGGAGTTCGATACGCTTGACGAGTTGGCCGTAGCATTCGGTTGGGCGGTCGGCAAGCGGCTCAAGTACAAGGTGCTGATGGAGGAAAAACGGACCGTCTTCTTTCGCACGAGAGGAGTAACCGAGGGTCTACGGAGGAAGCAAAATGAGGATTACTTGGCTAACCCTGGTCGCACTTGTGTTTGCACTGTCACTGTTAGTCGTCGCGGCGGAAGGCAGTGCGGAACAGTCAATCTGCGGAGAGTCACCAGACACGGCTCTCGTTGCAACGTGGAAAACAGAACAAGGAGACTTCACCATGATCAGGCCGGGATTCTGGCAGGCCGCAGGGCCGCATGGCTACGCGATAAATCCTATAGATACTGAGGGAACCGCGGTAGGGCAGGCGGTTGACGAAGACCTATTGGCCGAAGAGTTGGGGCTGAGGCTGAGAAAGCCGGCAACGTTCGACGAAGTGAGTGCAGTCGTCGGGTATGCCCTCACGCTTCTTGAATCTTGTACGGCGTCTTACGTTGCTTACGAACCCGGCCGAGACGACGAAGGATCGCCGTATACCTATAGCGACGTAAGGGTCTACGTTCTGCCCTTCAAGCTCGGACCGAATGACAACGACATCCGAAAAGGTACCGGCAACCACAGAGGCCGTAGCTATCTCGTGAAGAAATGATGGGTGTATGATTCGCATTCTAGCGAAAGGCAAGAAGGAGCTACCAACGAAGGGGAGACCTTAAGGTGGATAGGCCGCAGTACGGGAAGGCGTAGAGCTAATGCGCAACATTTCACTCTACGCCATCAGGGGTCATGAGTAGTCCCCCTACCCGCACCGGGGGCGAGTCTAGAGAAGCCGCAAGAGCCAGTTCCTCATGAGGCGCTGCCCCGTCTGTGCGTCTTCGTTCCTTGAGTACGGACTTGTTGGACACGTTCTTCGACTGCTTCCGCTCCGGCCTATACAGCGGGGATTATAGCCCCTGCTACCCTCCCGGAGACGCTGCAGCGTTGCAGTTTCGGAGCGTAGCTCCCGACGCCGGCGGTTGGGAACCCTGAATCCGGTGTGCGCTCAGGATGCGGTGGCTGTCTCCGTCGGACTTTGCTGCGCTACTTCGGCCTCGTCCTCCCGGCCAGAAAGAACCTGGACAACCGGATCCTTGCCTTGACAACGCTGGCCCTCTCGGCATCTGGGTCGTAGGTGTAGCACGAATCGCCGGTTCTAACGTATCCTACTCTCTGACCCAGCGATGGAGGCATCGCTCGGAAACTGAGCCACTCATCACTCGGAAAGTGATCCACCCTCGGCCCTTGGCCGGTAGGTTGGTCTTGTACAAGAGACCAACGCGATCGGAGGAAGGACTTGCTGAGGATGGATCAAGTGCATGTTATTCGGCACCAGGTGCTGGTGGAGGGTCGGAGCCAGCGCTCGGTGGCCCGGGAGCACGGTGTGAGCCGCAATACGGTGCGCAAGTACATGGATCAGAGCGGGCCGCGGCGGGTGGAGAGCAAGCCGCGGCGGCAGTTGGTGACGGAGCGGGTGGCGCCTCGTCTGGAGGAGTTGCTGAGCAGGTGGTCTCGCCGGACGACGGCGAAGCAGCGTCTGACGGCGACGCGTCTTCATCGGCAGTTGGTGGAGGATGGCTACGAGGTGGGGATCACGACGGTTCGCAGCTACGTTCGGGAGTGGAAGCGTCAGCGCCAGGAGACGTTCATTCCGCTGGTGCACCGTGCCGGCGAGTGCGGCCAGGTGGACTTCTTCGAGGTGACGGTGGAGGAGGACGGCGTGGCGCACCGGGTGTGGAAGTTCCTGCTGCACCTGCCGTACTCAGGCCGTTCGTTCGTGTGGCTGTACGACCGCTGCGACCAGGTGGCGTTCCTCGACGGCCATGTGCGGGCGTTCGTTCACTTCGGCGGCGTGCCGCTGCGTCTGGTCTACGACAATCTGAGTGCGGCGGTGCGTCGCCGGGTCGGCGGCGAGCGTCAGTTGACGGCTCGATTCCAGGCGCTGGTGAGCCATTATCTGTTTGAGCCGTGCTTCGCCCGCCCCGGCGAGGGCCACGACAAGGGCAGTGTGGAGTCGCGGGGCAAGGGGATCCGCCTGGTGCACATGAGTCCGGTGCCCCGGGGGCGCACTCTGGAGCAGATCGCAGGCGAGGTGCTGGCTTCGGTCGACGCGGCACACAGTGAGCGCGCCCGGTGGGAGGAGGAGCAGGAGGCACTGCGAGAGCTGCCGGCTGCCGGCTTTGAGCCAAGGAAGCTCAAGATCGTGCGGGCGTCGCGCCAGGCGACGGTGCAGTTGGGCGGTGCGACCTACTCGGTTCCCTCGCTGTCAATGGCAACCGAAAATGTCCCACTTGTGGCAACTGAAAATGTCCCACTCCAAGAGAGGTTGGGGAGGCAGTAGCAGCGGTGCGTTCCGCCCCATGGGCGCCGGTGTCGGGCGGAGGGAGCGGAGCGACCGGAGGCCGACACCGGACGCGCGCCGAGCGGAGGGGGCCGGTTGTCATGGTCCGTCTTCCCGGCGGTGATCGTCGGTCGCGGTCCGGAGCAGGTCCTGGTGGGCCCTCATTCGGTAGCTGTTTCCCCGGATGTTGACGATGTGGCAGTGGTGCAGCAGGCGGTCGATGAGCGCCGCCGCCATGATCTCGTCGCCGAGTACGCCGCCCCATTCCTCGAAGCCCTTGTTGGACGTCAGCACCGTCGAGGCCCGCTCGTGGCGAGCGTTGATCAACTGGAAGAAGAGTACGGCGCCGTCCTGGCTGATCGGCAGGTAGCCGATCTCGTCGACGACCAGCAGCGCCGGGTGGGTAAGCACCCGGAGCCGCCGCGAGAGGTTGCCGGCGGCCTTGGCTTCGGTCAGCGACTCGATGAGCGCCGCCAGCGTGCCGTAGTAGACGCGGCGTCCGGACTCGGCGGCCGCGATCGCCAGGCTGATCGCCAGGTGCGTCTTGCCCACTCCCGGCGGTCCCAGCAGGATCACATTCTCGGCGCGCTCCAGAAAGCCGAGCTCGTGGAGGCTCTCGATCTGCTCGCGCTTGATGCTGGGCTGGAAGCTGAAGTCGAACTGCTCGAGCGTCTTGACCGCCGGCAGGCGCGAGGAGCGCATTGCCGTTTGCAGGCGGCGGTTGTTGCGCAAGACGATCTGAGCGGAAAGCAGCTCCTCGATCGCCTCGCCCGCGGTCACCGCACCGCTGTCCGCCTGCGCCAGGATGCCGTCGACCGCCTCCAGCGCGCCAGGCAGCTTCAGGTCCGCCAGCATCGCCCTCAGCCGCGCTCGCCGGTCGCCGGCCAGCGCCTTCACCTGACCGCCTCCGAGTACTCCCGCAGCGGGCGACTCTGCACCTGCACCGTCGGCGCCAGGGCGGGACGCGGGGCCTCAGCCGCGGCCGGCTGGCTGCCGAAGCGCCGGTACGGCTGGAGCGCCAGGGGGCGAAGCGTCTGGCGCTCGTCCCTCTCGAATCGGTCCAGAGGCCGCTCACGCGTCGTGCCGTGAAGGCGAACGTTGGCCGTGCCCTCGGCCCAACGGTCCGCCTGCTCATTCAGGTCCGCGTCACTCACGAACGTCCGCCCGTAGAAGAAGCTGCCGCGCACGTACCGGATCGGACGCTCCACCTTGCCCTTGGTCTGCGCCCGGTAAGGCCGGCAGGATCGAGGCACGAATCCCCAGTGGGCTGCGAATCGCAGAAACTCCGCGTTCACCACCAGTCCGCCGCCGGAGGACCGGTCGTCCGACACCACCACCGTCCGCATCTGGTCGAACAGGAGCTCCCGCGGCACGCCGCCGAAGCGGTCGAACGCGCTCTCCAGCCCCTCGAACAGCACCGGCATTGTCTGCCTGGAGTAGAAGCGCAGCCACAGAAGCCGGGAGTAGCCGAGCACCACCAGCAGCGCGTGGCGAATCCCCCAGGGCAGCCTGAACCTGCCGAAGTCCACCTGACCCTGATGCCCCGCCGGCGTCTCGAACCGCACCACCGGCTCCTGGGGCTCCCGCGGCCGCACCTCGCGCACGTAGTCCCTCACCCGGCTGTACCCGCCCTCGTAGCCCGCCGCCCGCACCTCGTCGAACAGGCGCTTCGCCGACAGCTTGGGGAACTCCTCCAGCCGAACCACGATCAACTCCTTGTACGGGTCCAGCTTGTGTGGAGCCCGAGGCCGCGGCGAGTACCGCGCCACGCCCGACGACAGGTCCAGGCCCAACTGGCCCGACTCGATCCATCTGTGGATCGTCCGCCGGCTGACGCCGAAGCGCCTCGACAACTCCGCCTTCGAGATCCCCTGCTCCAGATAGTGCCTCAGCAGCATCCTCGTCTCCCATTCGTGCATCTGCGCGTCGCTCCATGGCTGTTGGCGAAGCCAGCAGCATGGAACGACCAACGACCTCCGACAAACTCCAGAGTGTGCCGTTTTCGGTTGCCACGAACGGGACCTTTACAGTTGCCCCCAACACCTCGCGCTGGAAGAGCCTCGAGATCCACGCCCTCGTCGGCGCCAGCGAGATCACCTTCACCTGTCGCGACGAGGAGTACCGCTGCGACCTTGTGCGGCCGGGACAGCGCCTGGTGCGCTACGCGCACTACTTCGAGGAGCTGTCCAGGAAGCCTCAGGCGGTGCGCCAAGTCGCCCCGGAGTTGCTCGCAGAGCTCGGTCCTGCGTACCGCAAGCTGTGGAGAATGCTGGAGTTGCGGCACGGTGCCCTGGAGACGGCGCGGCTCTTCGCCAAGCTGTTGAGTGTGGTCACAGACCACGGCAGCGAGGAGGTCGCCGCCGCACTGGAGGAGGCCCTGACCGCCGGCCGCTTCGACCTGCTGGGGCTCGTCGAGCGGCGTCCCGCCGCCGTGATCGAGGTGCCGGAAACGCTCCGGCGCCACGAGGTCGAGAGCGCTCGTGCCGCCGACTTCGACGTGCTGCTTCAGGAGGCGGCATCGTGAGCCGGGCCGCGCGCAGAGCCGTCATCGCCGAGGGCCTCAAGACGCTCAAGATGCCTTCCGTGCTGCGCGACTACGAGCAGAGGGCCCGTCAGGCCCAGGACGCACAGTGGGACTACGAGGACTACCTCTGGCAACTGCTCGAGGCCGAGATCCGGGATCGTGAGGCCCGCACCGTCGAGCGCCGGCTGCGCGCGGCCCGCTTCCCCGACCACAAGACGCTCGAGCAGATCGACTTCCAGGCGCTACAGGGAGTGTCCAAACCGAAGCTGCGCGAACTGGCCTCCTGCGAGTACGTCGACCGTGGCGACGACGTCGTCCTCGTCGGCCCGATCGGCACCGGCAAGACGCATCTCGCGATCGCGCTGGGTATCGAGGCCGCGAAGCGCCGCTACCGGGTCTGGTTTCGCAAGGCCTCCGATCTCGTCCGCGATCTGATCGAAGCCCGCGATCAGCGGGAGCTGGGGCGCCTGCAGCAGCGGCTTCAGCGGGTGGATCTCCTGATCTGCGACGAGCTCGGCTTCGTGCCATTCGACCGCGCCGGCGGCGAGCTGCTCTTCAACGTCTTCGCCGACCGCTACGAGCGCCGCTCGACCATCGTCACCTCCAATCTCGCCTTCTCCGAATGGGTAAGGGTCTTCGGCGACGAGAAGCTCACCACCGCTCTGCTCGACCGCCTCTCCCACCACGCCCACATACTCGCCACCGAGGGGTCCTCCTATCGGACACGGCTGCGGACCAAGACGTCATGAGCCTCAAGGGCGAGATACGGACAGCCTACGACCCCAAGTCGCCTTCCCCGCCGCCGCTGAGCGACCTGCCCCGCTGCGAGCGGCTGCGGAATCTGCCGGTCCGGCGGAAAACGGCAGACCGTTTCCCGCCAGACCTTGGAAAACCGGCAGACCGGTTTCCCACAGCTACCGCAGCCGCTACTGCTACTCACTGAAGGAGACCCACCAATGCAGACTCGCGTACACTCGAAACACGGCCGAGGTGGCTCACTTTCAGATCGTCGCCAACATTTGCGGGTGATCTGACTGTCCCAGATACCCGCCAGTCTATTCACATGGCACCGGAGAAGCTCGAGCAGCCCCCAGGACGTCGCAAGCTCCACGTCAGAAGAAGCGGCCGTCGCTCAAGACGACGAAAGCGCTGATGTGGTCGATGCCGCGAACAAGCTTCCGTAGGTCCCGGTTCCGCTGCCGGCCGGTCGGCCAGACGGCCTGTACCAGGTCGCGGGACCGTCAACTCGACATCGGCCAAGATGCCGCAGCGGGCCGGCGGCGGCGCCCATGCCAGCTCGCGATCCTGAGCGCCCTTGCTCTCCCGTGGCTCGCCTGGGCCGAGACCGCCGAGTGGTCGCGATTCCGGGGACCGAACGGCGGCGGCGCCATCGAGGCGGGCGCCCTGCCGGTCGAAGTGGGACTCGACCGCAACCTCCTCTGGCGGACCGAGATCCCGGCCGGCGACTCGTCGCCGGTCCTGAGCGCGGAGCGGATCTTCCTTACGGCCTGGGAAGGCGAAGCGCTCTACACGATTGCCCTTAGATCGTGAGACCGGATCGGAGCTCTGGCGACGCGAGGCTCCGAGGCCGCGGATCGAGCCGCTCGACAATCGCAACGGACCTGCGTCGCCGTCTCCGGTCACCGACGGGAAACGCGTCTGGGTCTTCTTCGGCGACTTCGGCCTTCTCTGCTACAGCAAAGGCGGCGAAGAGCTCTGGCGCCATCCGCTCGGTCCCTTCGACAACCTCTACGGCATGGGCGCCTCTCCGATCCTCGCCGCGGGGAACGTAGTGCTCGTGGTCGACCAGCAGCAGGGCTCCTATCTCCTGGCCGTCGACGCCGTGTCCGGCGAGCTGGCATGGCGCACCGAGCGGCTGGCCGCGAGAAGCGGCCACTCGACGCCGGTCCTCCACCGTCCCGAAGGCGGTGAGCTCCAGATCGTCGTGCCGGGCTCGTTCTTTCTCACCAGCTACTCGGCCGGGACGGGCGAGCGTCTGTGGTGGGTGAGCGGTCTCTCGTTCGAGATGAAGTCGACGCCGGCGGTCGAGGACGGTGTCCTCTTCATCAACGGCTACGCCATGCCTCTGAACGAAGAAGGGCGTAACGTCCGGCTCGAGCCCTTCCGACAAGTCGTAGCCACGCACGACGGCGACGGGGACGGGAAGATCTCCAAGGAGGAGGCGCCGGAAGGCCTGGTTCAGAGCGTCTTCTCCTTCTTCGATCTGGCGGGCGACGGCCTCCTCGACGAAGGGGATTGGGCGTACTTCCAGTCGGCGCTCGACACCCGCAACAGCATCCTCGCCGTCGAGCTGCCGGAAGCGGGCCTGCGAGGAGATCTGACGGCCAGCCACATACGGTGGTCCTATCACCGCAAGATCCCGCAGCTCCCGTCGCCGATCGTCGACGACGGAGTTCTCCTCATGGTCGACGACCGTGGCATCTCGACGACGCTCCGTTCTGCGACGGGAGAGCTCATCGAGCAGAGCCGCCTGGAGCGCGCGGTCGACAGCTACTACGCGTCGCCGATCGTGGCCGACGACAAGTTCTACCTGCTGTCTCGATCAGGCAAGCTCGTGGTGCTGCCGAGCGATGGCTCTCTCGAGCCGCTGGCCGTCTCGGATCTCGACGACCTGGCCACGGCGACGCCGGCGATCGACCGGAGGACGATTTGCCTCCGCACACGAAGCGCGCTGTGGGCCTTTCAGCGTTCGGCTGACGACTCGCCGCCAAGCCGGTAGCCGGCAGTCGCCGTCGGCCGGCAGGGTAGAATCGCGCCTACTGCCATGAACGATACGCAGAAGAAGGCGGTCGCCGAGATCAGCCAGGCCGACGGCACGAGCATCAACCAGTTCGTAACGACGGCGGTGGCCGAGAAAGTCTCGGCGATGCGGACTGCCGAGTTCTTCACCGGGCGCGCGTCCCGGGCTGACGTCGACGCGGCGCGGCGGTTGTTGCACAGACAAGGCGGCCAGGCTCCTGATCCCGAAGACCGGCTGGAAGAATGAGACGACCGATCGTCACAGCGGCGGCCCTCATATTGGCAGCGGCGCTGCTTGCCGCTCAGTTGCCGCCGGATGTCCACGTGGACCGACTTTGGCTGCGGGCGGAGCGCCAGATCGACAACGAGGAGTACTGGTCCGCGTTGGCGTCGCTGGAGGAGATCCTGGAGCTCCAGACGGAACACGAAGTGGCGACCCCGGAGTCCTTCTGGTTCAGCCACGCCGCGGCCTCGCACCGGGCCGGCCTTCACACCCAGGCAGCGGCGTCGGCCACCCGCTATGTAGCATCGGCTGGCCGGAACGGAGAGCACTACTTGGCAGCCCTTGAGCTGCTCGATGCGGCGGAAGCTGCCGCCGAACGCGAGGCCGCTGAGGCCAGGCAGTTTGCAGCGCGGCGCGAACGGGAGGAGCGCGAGGCGGAAGCCCGTAGCGCGGCGCGGCAGGCGGTGATCGACGCCCAGGCCGAGGCGGCCGCCGAGAGAGAAGAGGAGATGGCGCAGGTGGCCGCGGAGCTGGCCCGCTTGGCGCCGGGTATGGAGATGGTCGTCATTCCGGCGGGCAGTTTCCGCATGGACGGCATCTTGCCGGTCCGCGAGGTGACGATCCCGCGCCCGTTCGCAGCGTCCAAGCACGAAGTCACGTTCGCTCAGTGGGACGCCTGCGTTGCAGGAGGCGGCTGCCTTGATGCGGCCGCGGCATCCCGCCGCCAGCGACGTAGCGGCTATCGTCCGGATGACGAGGGCTGGGGCCGAGGAAACCGGCCGGTGATCAACGTGGCGTGGGAAGACGCTCGGGCATACGTACGTTGGTTATCGTCCCAGACCGGTGCTTCGTACCGTCTGCTGAGCGAAGCGGAATGGGAGTACTCGGCACGCGCAGGTACGAGCACTGCGTACAGTTGGGGTGACGAGATCGGTTCAGGCCGTGCGGCCTGTAGGGAGTGTGGGAGTCGGTGGGACGATCACCAGACAGCGCCCGTGGGTTCGTTCTCCCCCAATGCCTGGGGGCTCTGCGACATGCACGGAAACGCGTTTGAGTGGGTTCAAGACTGCTGGAACGAGAGTTACACGGGCGCGCCGGCCGACAGTAGAGCGTGGCAGCAAGGTGATTGCTCGGAACGCGTCTTGCGCGGTGGTTCCGTCTTCTTCCATCCGTCCTCGCTGCGCTCCCGCAGCCGCCTCGCGTTTTCTTCCGGTTTCCGCGACCGAGACCACGGTTTTCGTGTTGCCCGGACGCTCGCTCCCTGACGCTGCGCCAAGCGCCCTCTCGCCTCCTACTTCCCTTCGGCGCCTTGCGCTGGTGCAGCGCCGCCCCCACAAACGCCGAACGTTGGCCCCACGCTAACGTCGAATCGTCCTGGCGCCCTGCGACCACTGGGACGGTCCGGAAGCCCACTACGGCGCGCCGGTCGGCTGGAAGTGGACTGCCGAGTCCTTCACGGGGCGCGGGTCTCGGGCTGACACCGACGCGGCGCGGCGGCCCGCCCCCCTTGCAGGTGCTGGACGAGATACGGCGGGCCGGCTAGTGGTTCCTCTTGCCGAACGAGTAGGTCAGTAGGCCAACGATCGAGTGACCTGTGGTCTCCATCGTGAGTTCCGGTTTGGAGCGGTGTTCGAGAACCACTGCGCGATCAATCATGTAGGCGATGCCCATGCCGAAGCCGTTGATGAGGCCATCTTCCTCCTTCAGTCTTTGCCTTTGCCGAGACTCTTCCACGATTCCTCCATCTGGTTTCCGTCAGCTTCTCGAGGTGGGCCTTGCTCGGATGGTCGTCCGGAAGAACCTCGGCTTGAACAGCGAGGATGGTCGCTGCCTAGAGGTCCTGAAGGATCGCGCTCTTCTCGGTCGCGAACTCGGCGACGAGAAGCTGACCACGGCGCTGCTCGACCGCCTCTCACACCACGCCCGCAATCCTCGTCACCAAGGGCTCCTCCTATCGGACCCGGCTGTCGAGAAGCACCTCGTGAATCCGGATCGCACGACGCGCAACCGGACCGCCGCGGCGCCGCCGCTGAGAGCACCGCAACGGCGGCCGGCTGCGGAAGCTGCCGGCGCCGCGGAAAACCGGCAGACCAGTTTCCCACAGCTACCGCAGCCGCTACTGCTACTGACTCAAGGGGACCGACGAGAGAAGACTCGCGTACACTCAACACGGCCGAGGTGGCTCACTTTCCAAACGTTGGGTGGCTCAGTTTCCGAGCGTTGCCAACAACTCGGACAGCCGACGGCGAGATCCTCCACGCCCTCTACACCGACGGCAAAGCGGCGGGCTGCTGCTGATCTAGTCGGAGGCGTCTACGGTTCCCTGTCGGTTCCGCTTCTCTACTTCTTCGGGTGCAATGGCGGTGCCGGCGGTCGAGCCTTCGCATCGGTGGCTTCGAGGTCGGGCGGCGAAGGCGCGGCGGTTCTTCAACTGGACCAGTTATTGGCTCGGTGGGTCCTTCGAAGCCGCCTTGAACCGAGCTGCCAAGGCCTCGCTCAGTGACTCGAACGCCGCATAAACTGGCTTGACTCCGAGACCCGCCAAGAAAGCCAGGGTCGCCGGAGCCACACCAAACGGCACATCCGTCTCGTCGCCGACAGGCAATGCAGTAGGATCGGTTTCGTCACTAGCAACAAGGTCCGCCACCTCCTGAGCCACGTTCTGAAGCTCCTGCTCGAAACCGTTTAGCCGCTCCCTTACAGCCGCATTGCCTGCGTCGAAGTCCGGAAACAACAGACCCACCGCCACGACACCAAGCATTGCACCAAGGAACACGCGAATACCATCCCCGCGCATCCGCGCGTCTTCGTACGCCATCGCCGCCAACTTGTCCGAAATGCGCTTAGCCAGGAACACACACGAACCCAACCCACCCCACACCGCTGACAGCAACAGTGGCCGCACTGACGCGACTAACTCGCTGCCTATCTCACTCTCCAGAAAAAGCGCACTGAAGAAAAGCGTGACGCCCAGCCAGAGCGGCCGATATCGCCTCACTCGCGACCAGAACGTCCTGCCACGCTCAGTATCGAGCACCGTTCGACCGTTCACCTGCCAACTGGTATAGGTAAGCGCTGCCAGACGACCGTACGCCTCCCGAAGCCGACGCGCGTCTCTAGCAGAGACCTCCTCGCCTCCTTCCAGCTCCTCCAGGGCCTCTAGGAGCTCTTGGTAGGCGGTCCGCTTGGCATCCACGCCGGTCCCCCGTCGGGCCACATACATGGCAAGGGCGCTGGCCTCCTCAACCAACTCTCGTCGCTCCACTTCCACCGTCCTCCCTTCGCTGCCCGTGCCACCCATCCTCTTCTCCTTCCAATGGGACCGCGCCCAACCCCCGACCGCTTGGTTCTAAGTGGCACCTCCAAGATAGGGCGACACTCCGGGAACTCCCGTCCTGGCTAAGACGCCCTCCATTCCCGGATCGCCACCTCCAACACAGCCCGGAACTTCGGCTCCTCGTTCCGCCTTAGCGGCACGAAAAACCGCCATTCGCCGCCGTCCACGCCCTTCTCGCAGTCGGCTTCCTCCGACGCCTTGCCTGCCTGATCCGCGTTCAGGCCGAATGTCAGCGTCCATGGAGGATCTCCCGTATTGTCTCCTATCTTGAGCACCAACAGGTCGTCGAAAAGGTAGCTGCCTTCATAGTGTTCATCCTTGTGCACCCGGCCACCCACTTCATAGTCCGGAATCGGAACACGGATCCGAACCGCCAACGCAAGCGTCCGGTGACTCCCGGTCCTTTGATCTTTCGCGAGGAAGAGCGTGAAGAGTCTTGGGTTCGGAGGTCTGCCGCCTGCTTCCACTGCACCCTTCAGTTCCTCGTACGTTCGAAATATGGCACATTGCTCTCTGATCGTTCGTCGCCCCATATCCCATCCACGCGCACCCCGAACTACCACTACACTCTCAAAATGGTACGAAGCTCTCACTTCCTTTTTCTTTTGCATCGTTTTGTTCACTATCGTCTGCGGAAGGTCGATCTCGATCTTGCTCAACCGACCGTCAACGCGGAGATCACCGAAGAGGAATCGACGGAGGATCTGGTAGCCCTCTTCCGAGTTTACGATTCCTAGCTGACCACTGTGACTTCGATGGACGAAGGCTCGCGGCCCGTCCTGGACGAACGCGTTTCTGATGCGTACTAAGCCGTCGCTGTCCTCGGGCACGGCAAACTTCTTGGAGCCGTAGTCGTCGTAGTTCGTTCCGACGAGAGAAAAGAAGTGGTCGGGGTCGAACTTCCCGGCAAGACTGTTTACCGCCGTGTCGCCGCCAATCGCCAAGTACTCTCTCATCCGACGCCGCTCGAAGTTGTCAGCGTTCCAGAGAGACGGCAGGCGATTGCCGAGAACGCGTACGTCGATTCCGTTGTGCGGCGTGGCATAGGTGAAGACCCTCTTGACGGCCTCTCGGTTGCGCTGGCTACCGAGGCGATGATTCTGCAGGAAGGCTCGGCAGACTAGACCGCCCATCGAGTGGGCGACGAGATACACACCGAAGTTGCTTGTGATTCCGCCCACCAAGGTCCGGACTTCACTGATGAGGCGGTCGAGGCCTTTGGCATAGTCTTCGATTTCGCGGCGTCTGCCGTCACCGAATGCCCGAGAACCGATGTCGTAGTAGCGGTAAATGAAGAGAGGCCTCTCAGGTAACTCCTCCGGCCTGGTCTCCTCCGTGCCGTCGCGGTACGTGTCCTCGTACGCGTAGTCTTTCATTAGTCGCACGAGCGGCGACTCGAAAATCAGTCGTTTAACGTCGCCGTCGGCCCGCTGACGGATTTTCGTTGAACCCAAGTTGAAGCCCATGTACGGCGTCCCGACCGTGGCCTCTATGTCCTGCGGCCGCATCGCGTAGCCACGCACGTAGATGATCGGGTAGAAGGGCGGTTCTATGGCCATTTGGTTCTATCTTCCCTCGCTTGTGCCCAATGCGTAGTTCAGTTCGCTAGACCGATTGAGCTGAGAAGTCTAGCAGTCCGTGGGAAGTCCCAGTTCGCCACAGCTGCCCGGCGGCAGCGCGGAGTCGCTCATGCCCTCGACGCCGACCGCCGTGGCGCGTCTGCACACGATGGCGCACCGCGTTCACGGTCAGGGGGCCGGTTTCCGGATCCGAGGAGTGTGGCCGTCCGGGGTCTCCCTGTCACCGTCGAGCTTCGACTGACCGATAGTCTGCGTGGGAAGCAAGGCGCGACAGCCGGACTCTACTCCGCAGCTCCACGCTCGGCGGTTCCGCGGCCGCGTGACGGCTTCAGGCTGCCTCGCTGACGGTCACGGTGAGTCGCTTGCCCAGGCGGCGCAGCGCCCGGTCGATCGTAGCTGCCTTGGTGGCGTGATCGGGGTTCAGCATGCGGCGCACTTCGCTTTCGGCGACATCGAGGTCGCGGGCAAACTGCCGCCGCGAGATTCCGGCGTGACGCCAAGCGTCGTACAAGGCCGCCTTCAGGGCGATCTGCACCGGCGGGACGACCATGAGCCGCTCCTCGCCGGTGGGCGAAGGTTCGGGCAGATCGCCGCCTTCGCGTATCGTGGTGGCGATCAACTCTCGCAGCAGATCCCTGGCTTCGGCTAGCGCCTCCTCTCTCGTCGCGCCGTCTGTGGCGCCCCAGCCGAAATCCGGAAACGCGACGACATGCCGGCCGTCCTCGTCGCGTTGGATGTCGGCGGGATAGTTGTAACCGTCTGGCATCGGGTTCTCCTAGGCTAGACCGGCGCATTCGGGGTAGCCGCCCGCCCTGGACCGCTATCGGAGTAGGCGTGGGTATGCGAGTTCCCGCACAGGCTGCAGTGCTACGCTACAGCAGGACGATGAAGCTGCAGGTCGTGATTCACGAGGCCGAAGAGGGCGGGTACTGGGCCGAAGTGCCGTCGATCCCGGGGTGCGCCACCCAGGGAGATTCCTTTGAGGAACTGCTGACCAACCTCTACGAAGCGGTCGAGGGCTGCCTCTCCGTGCAGATCGCCGAAGTCCCCGTCTCCGAGACGGACCGGGTCATCGAAATCGCTGTGTGAAGGCTCTCGCCGGCAAGCAGTTCTGCTCGCTGCTCCAATCGCGAGGATGGCAGTTGAAGCGGATCCGAGGCAGCCATCACATCTTCGTCAAGCCAGGCATCGCGGTTCGTATCTCAGTCCCAGTCCATCGGGGCACACTGAAGAGCGGCCTTCAACGGCACCTGATGAAGCTCGCCCAGATCAAGGGCTCGGAGTTGTAGGGCCCCTATCCAGCGCAACTGAGAGGCGTCGCCAGCGTCGTGGCCCGTCCCCCTTCAGCGGTTCGCCTCGACCACCTCGCCCGGCTTGAGGAAGCGATCCTCCGGTCCGCGAGTTGCGGCCGCTCCGGCTGCCGTGCCGCCTGAGGTGCCGTTGTTGATGACGTCACCCGGATAGAGCGTGATGATCGACGATCCGTGATGAGCTCCCACGGCGAGTGGATCATGTCGCCGGCGCGCGCCTCCTGAAGCAGGGTGCCGTCGACGCTGAGGGTCTGGCGGAGGTTCTCCATCGGATCGCCGTAGAACTCGCGCGGCACGATCCACGGCCCCTGCGGTGCGAACGTGTCGTGCCCCTTGCCGACGAACCAGTCGCTGCGGATCGGGTTGCCTCCCGGAGGCCTCCCGCCGCGGTCGGAGACGTTGATGGAGACCATGTAGCCGAGGGTTCGTTCCGGACGAGATGGTTCACGATCTCGTACAGCCGGTACTTGAGACCGTACTCGTAGCGACCGATGAGCTCGAGCATGTCCTCCGGCATCGGCATCTTCGGGTAGGCGGGGTCCGACTCGAGCCCCCGGTTCGCCTCCGTGATGTCGATCACCAAGCTGTCCCGCAGGACGAGGCCGACGCGCGGCACGCCGTCGATGTCGAAGGTCCCGACCTTGAAGGGCTCGGCCGATTCCGTTGCCTGACCGAAGGTAGCTGGCGCGCTCATCAGGGCGACCAGGAGACCAACAACGGGACACAAACGAAGTCCATGCATGATTCTTCTCCTCACGCTAATGCGGGTGCTCGGTTTCAGGCCGCCGTCTCGGCTTGACGCGCCCTTGCCAGATCGTAGGCGCCTTGCATGCGTACCCAGTGTCCAGCGTCGCTCCAGCCGAGCCGTTCCAAGGCCAACGCCAACCGCGGCGAAACACCTGCCCGGCGATTGACGACACGGGAAAGTGTGTTCCGCGTAACACCGAGTCGGGCGGCGGCGTCCGAGACGGTCCAGCCTTCGGCCTCTATCGCGTCCCGAATGATCTCTCCTGGATGTGCAGGGTCGTACATCGCACTCACAGTATTGCCCTCCTCAGTGGTAGTCGATCAAGTCCACGTCAACGGCCTCGGATCCGTCGAATCCGAACACGACTCGCCAGTTCGCCGATACCCGGACACTCCAGAGGTGGCCTCGGTCTCCCTTCAACTGGTGGAGACGCCAACCGGGGAGAGCCATGTGACTTGGATGCGTCGCTTCGTCCAAGGCAGTCAGAATCCGTCGAATCCGCGGTACCAGATCAGGGTTCAGTCGTCGTGGGTCGCCACGGTCATACAGCCGCTGGAGCCCTCGATGAGCGAACTTCACTGGCAGACTGTAACGCGCAACGTATCACGTTGCAGCCTTGTCGCTCTAGCGGTCGCCTTCGACTACGGTTCACTAGCCTTCGCCACTCTCCCACCCGGCAGGGGCTCGACACCTCTTCACCATCCCTGCTAACGTTGTATGGACTTCCAGCAGAGTGTTAGCGTCTGATCTCCTGAACCGGGAGAGGAGCGCACCTCCAACTGGCAGTCCAACGGTGCCCGGCGGCGGCCTTCAACAAGAGACTCCGATTCAACCGGGTCGCAAACCTGGAGGGGAGAATCGTGAGAACCACCGCCATCAGGTCCTCTATCTGGACCTTCGCCATCGCCATCTGCGCGCTGCCGCTCATGGCCGACGGCCCGCAGACGTCGACCATCGACGGCACGGTAACCGACGCCCAGGGTGACGCCCTGCCGGGCGTCAGCGTGACCCTCACCGGCCCTCAGAACACGAGGACCGAGATCACCGACGCCAACGGCGACTACCGCTTCGCCCTTCTCCAGGCGGGCAGCTACACCGTCACCGCCGACCTCGAGGGCCTGGGCTCGGCCGAGCGCGCCGTCATCCTCGAACTCGGGAAGCGCGAGGACGTCGACCTCACCCTTGGCGCCACGGCGGAAGAAATCACCGTCACCTCCGAGGCCGCGTTGATCTCGAAGTACGACACCGGCGCCGTTACCGCGCTCGGGGAAGAGGAGCTCCAGCACGTCCCCCAGGCCACGCGGAACTACTGGTCGAACATGAAGCTGATGGCCGGCGTGGTGTCCCGGTTCCAGGAGTTCGATCAGTCACCCGGGGTCAACGGTGGCATCGGCCAGGAGAACGTCCTCTTCATCGACGGCGTCGACATTTCCCACAACCGTCGCGGCGGCGAAATGACCTTCTATATGCCGTCGACCGTGATCACCGAGAACAGGATGGAGTCCGCCGGTTTCAGCGCCGAGTACGGCCGAGGGGTCAGCGGGGTGCTGAACACGACGATCAAGACCGGCACGAACGAGTTCCACGGCGACTTCCTCTACATCGGCCAGAACCCGGCGTGGCGCGCCCCGAACTGGCTCGGGATCGAGCGGCCGGATTCCATGATCAACAGCTACGAGACCGGTCTCGGCGGGCCGCTCTTCCGGAACAAGGCCTGGTTCTACGCATCCATCAGCGAAATGAATGACAACCAGCTCGACCGGACCCGCGAGGGCGATCTGGTCGATGTCAACCGCGAGGCGGAGCCGCTCGTCGGCAAGTTCAACACCCAGCCCAACGACCGCCACCAGCTTGCGTTGACCCTGATCGACTCCCCGTCAGGCCGCCTCAACCCACCCGGGACAGCGGCCGACGTCTATTCGATCACCAGGAACAGTTGGAACAACAGGGTCCAGACCCTGACCTGGAGCTTCGCCCTGACCGACTCGGCATTCCTCGAGGTCAAGGCTGCCAACCGCGAGCTCGTGACGGCGCGCATTGGTTCTCCGCCTTCGGAGATCCTCCCCGGTGCCTCTCCCGATACACCCGACGGCAACAACTTTCGCTACCGGGATCTCGCCGACGGTCTGCGCTACAACGCTCCCGTGAATCGCCTCGGCGCGGGCGGGAACGACTTTCCGCGCGATCAGGCGAATGCCTCGCTGACCTTCTTCAGGGGCAACCACGAGTTCAAGGCCGGCATCGACGTCCAGGACGTCACATTTGCGACGATCACGAGTATTGGCACCGAGTATCGCGGCCGCGGCTACGGCCGCTCGTTGCCCGGCGGCTACGAGAGCCCGGTCAACAAACGGGTCTTCGACTGCCCCGTCCCTTGCAACACCGCTTTCACCAGCGACATAGGTGCAGCCTATGTCCAGGACCGAATCACGGTCGGTGACCACCTCACCGTCAACCTCGGCCTGCGCCAGGACACCCAGGACATCAACAACAACATCGGCCAGAAAGTCATGGACTACCAGAAGGTGGCGCCGCGCCTGTCGGCGGTCTACGACATCAACTCCGACGGCAGGATGCTGGTCAAGGCATCCGCCGGGCGCTACTACGACTACATCGGCCTCGGTGTCGTCTTCACGGAGTTCACGGCCGGCGCCAATGGTGAGAACGCCTACACGCAGTACGGGTGGAATCCCGAGACGGCGCTCTACGACATCTTCCAGCGCCGCGTCGAGCCCCGTGACCCCCTGAGCTCCTCCGTCGAGCCCTACTACAAGGACGAGATCTCGATGGGCTTCGACTGGCAGTTCTCCAACAACTGGGTCTTCAAGTCGCGCGTGACCTCGTGGGAGATGGAGAACATGTTCCACAGCACGCTGCAGTTCGACGAGCAGGGCGCGGTCGTTCGCGACCTGAGAAACTGGCCGCAGAACAGACGCCAGTACGAGGGCATGCTGTTCCAGCTCAACCGGGCGTTTCGCAACGACTGGTCGCTCCAGATGAACTACTCGAGGACTGGAACGATGGCAACAATGAGTCCCGCAACGACAACGACGACCACCTGGAAGGCTTCGGCGGCATTGAGGTTTCAACCGGGATTCTCAATCCCACCAGTGGCCCCAACTGGTTCGGGGCCATCAGCTACCAGCGGGACTACATCGTCAACGTCGTCGGCATGAAGCTCTGGAGGTTCGGCCGCCATGACCTGATGACCAGTGCCAGCGCGCACCTGGCCGACGGCGAGCCGTGGGGATTGCAGCCCGCCACCCAGGTCAGGCACCCGGTGTCCGGCCAGACGATCACCACGACGACCCTCCGCGAGAAGAGAGGCACGAACAGGATCGACGACTTCTTTACGCTCAACCTGAATGCCACCTACCAGTTCCCGATCAGGGGCGGTGTGCAAGGCATCATCGGCGGCGAGGTTGCCAACGTCACGAACGAGCAGGCTCTGATTCAAATCAACACGAGGAACGGGCGGGGTCGAACCAGCCTCTCCGCTTACCAGTTCACGCGGGAGTTCCGCCTCAAGGTCGGCGTCCGCTTCTGAGGATCGAGAACTGTCTATCCGGTTCGTTCTGGAGAACGGGCCGGTAGCCGCCGGCGCTCCCGTCGGGCTCCATGCGGCGGGCCCCGTCGGGGGCGAGTTGAACGATGTAGGCCTTGCGGACCTCCGAGGTGAGATTCGGCCCGGTGGCATGCGGAGTAAGTGAGGAGAAGACGACGATGCTGCCTGCTCTTGCCGGTGCGGCGAGCCCTTCGGCGTCTTCCTCCGCACAGCAGTAGCCGAGATCGGTGGTCCAGTGCTCGAGAGTGCCGTGGCGATGCAGTCCCGGGAGCACCTGGGGGCACCCGTTGCTGGTCGTAGCGTCGGTCAGTGCGATCCAGCAGGTGAGATAGCTCTGCGGTTCGAGGAACCCGTAGCCGTTGTCCTGGTGCCAGGGAAAGGGGGCTGGAACGCTCGGCTTCTTGTAGACCGCCTGGTCCCAGTAGAGGCGAACGTCGGAGCCCACCAGGTCCCACGCGAGATCGCGAAAGAGAGGCCCGGCACAGAAGTCGCGGAGAAAGGCCGAACGCTTCACCAGGTGGACGGTGAAGGTGATCTCGTCGGCGCGAGCGATGAAGCGGCGCCCCTGTGGCTGCTTGCGTAACGCCGCTTCGGCCTCGGCTTCCCAAGGGTCGATCTCGGCGATCAGACGCTCGAGGGTGGACGGCTCGACCGCGTCCTCGAGCACGAAGAAGCCCTGCTCGCTCCACTGGCGGGCCTGCGCGGAAGAGATGCGTCGGTAGGGGCCGCCTCTGGGCTCCCAGCGAAAGTCCTGGTTGAGCGGATGGAGCTTCGGCGTCATGCCCGATCCGCAACTGACTGGTCCGGCACGGCCGCGAGGATCAACCCGCCGATCGGCGTGCTGCGGCCAGCCTCCCGGCCGAGCGACTCGAAGCTCTCCACTTCCAGCCCGCGGCCTTCGAAGAAGTCCAGTACCTGCTGACGCGCGGGCGCGGCGGTCGAGATGCCGAAGTGCATGCTCTCGCCGTAGAACGACTTCAAGGCGTGTTTCATGTACGTCCCCATCACGGCGTAGGGCTTTCGGCCGAGCACGAGTTCCCGGCTGAAGAAGTCGAAGGTGATGCGCGACCCGGGAGCGAATCCGGCGACTTCGGCCAGCGTCTTGTCGACGGCCGCGTCGTCGAGGTACATCGTCACGCCTTCCCAGAGGATGAACGTCGGCTCGTCCGGATCGAAGCCGCGTTCCGTAAGCGACTCCAGCCAGGTCTGCTGGTTGAAGTCGGTCGGTGCGAAATTGACGTGGGAGTGTTCGACGCCGGCGGCTTTGAGGGCGCGCACCTTGGCCTCTTGCGTTGGCGGCTCGTCGACTTCGAAGATCTTCACACCGCTGCGGCTCGGATCGGCGCTGTCCGGCAGCGGGCCGTACGCGCGCGTGTCCCAGCCGGCGCCGAGGACGACGAACTGGCGAATCGGGCTGTCCGCTCCAACCGCGGCAGCAATGGCGCTGTCGAAGAAGTGCGTGCGATGGCTGATGAAGGTCATCAACGTCGACGGCCGCGGACCCGGATAGGCGAAGAACGAGCCCCGGAAGCCGCTCCACCGCGCCGCCAGGGCCACGGTCTTCATCAGCAGCCGCATGATCAGCGGCGACAGCGCCGGCAGGTTCGGGGCGATGCGTTCCGCAACATCGTCCCTCCGGTTGCCAATCATCTGAAGCATCAGACGGGCCATGTAGGGCTCGTACGCGGTGCCGGAGATGCCCCGCGGCATGTTCACGAAACGGACCTTGAAGGCGAAGGCCAATACACCTATGACCTGGACGGGGGAGAAGAGGACCTCCAGGAGGACGAAGAGGAGGGCTCTCACTGGCAGCTCTCCTCGGGCGACTCGACGCTCTCTTCGTCGAGCCCGTCGATGAACTCGGTGATGGCCCGCACGACCTCCTCCTGGTGCGACACCGGCATCAAGTGATCCGCCCCGTCGATGAAGTGCAACTGTGTCTGGGGTGCCCCATCGGCAAGGAACCGGGCGTGCTCTACCGGAACGGCCGCGTCCGCCGTGCCGTGGATCGCCAGAGTCGGAACCCGAATGTCGGCGAGGGGCAGGTCCAGGGCGTCGAACTGCTCCTCGTCGTTCGCCAGTCCGTCGCCGCGCTGCGATGGTGGCCAGAGCGACCACATCAGACGCTCGAACGCGGCGATCTTCTCTTCGTCCTCGAGAACGAGCCGCCGGTTCTCGGGATCCGGCGCGAACATCTCCAGCAGGCCCTCGGTGCCGACAGCGCGCTTGAGCGTGCTCAGTGACAGCCACGCGGTGAAGTCGCCCGCCAGGAACGCCGGGGCCGGGATCTCCGGCAGATCGCTGTTGCTCACCGCTTCGAGCGCAATGAGCGCCCGGGCCCGATCCGGATAGGCCGCGGCGAAGGTCATCGACGACGGCCCGCCGCCGGACAGGCCCATGATGACGACCTGGTCGATCGACAGGGCATCGAGCAGAGCGGCGTACGCGTCCGCCTGCTCGCGCGGCGTCCGGCCGGTGCTGATCGGGGTGCGCAGGTAACCCGGCCGGGACGGGGCCAGGACCTGGAAGCCGTCCAACCCGAAGCGCTGGTCGTAGCCACCCGGCGTCCCATGGATAGACAGCACGACCTGGTCACCGTCTCCCTCCAGGACGTACTCGATGGGCCCGATCCGGGTCTCGATCACCTCGCTTCCCGATCGGAGCTCCTCCAGGCGGTCGCCGCGGAAGGAGTTGTAGGAGTACACGACCAGCGCGACCAGGGCGACGACCAGGGCCGTCACGCCGAGGAGGAGGTTCTTCACGATCCGCCACAGGGTGGAGTGGTGGCTTGCTCGCTTGGGAACGTCGTTGGTTGGCTGGTCAATGCTCATCACTGTCGCCTCTTTTCGCCTCGGCTGGTACTCGCGATATCGCGGGGAGCCTAGCTGGCATCTTGACGCGTTCGCCACCCAAGACTAGTCTGAAGCCTAGTCAGTTCGGAGGGTAATCGATGGACAACGTGTGGCAGGTGCAGGACGCGAAGGCGCGGTTCAGCGAGTTCCTGGAGACGAGCGTGGCCGAAGGACCGCAGATCGTCACGAAACGCGGCGTACCGACCGCTGTGCTGGTGCCCATCGAACAGTGGCGCAGGCTGTCGAGTGCTTCGAAGCCCGGTCTCAAGGAACTCCTCCTGGCACCCGAACCGAGGACCGAGGAGCTGGCCCTGCCACGCCGTCAATTCCGCTATCGCGAAGCGCCTCGATTCGACTAGGAGATGTACCTGCTCGACACGAACGTCGTCTCCGAGTTGCGACGCAGCCGGCCGCATCCCGCGGTTCTGGAGTGGGTCCGGAGGGTCCCGTCGGAACGACTTCACCTGTCCGCGGTGACCGTCGGTGAGATTCAGGGGGGCATCGAGAAAACTCGGGCGCACGACTCCGCGAAGGCCGGCGTGCTGGAGACCTGGCTCGATCAGGTCATGGAGGCGTACCCGATCCTGGCCTTGGACGCGGTGATCTTCCGGGAGTGGGGACGGCTGATGCACCGTCAGTCGGCTGCCCTGTCCCAGGATGCGATGATCGCCGCTGTCGCCAGGATTCACGGTCTGACCGTTGTCACGCGCAACGTCCGCGACTTCGAGCACTTCGGCGTAGAGATCCTCGATCCGTTCGGTACGCCGGAGTCTTGATCCTCGCTTGGGGTAGAGGTCAGTCCTTCAGTTCGATCGTGCGATCGTTCGGGGACTGCACCGGGCGCGCATTCATCGGATAGAGGGCCGCGAAGGCGTCGATCTGGTCCTGCGAAACGGCGACCGACTCCGTCATCACCACCCAACTGACGATCTCCGAGCAAGGCGGGGTGGTCAGCGAACCGGGATAACGGTGGTGGCTGCCTCCCTCCGGCAGCAGGGTGCGCGCATCGAACGCCGCCAGTGTTCCGGGCGACTCGCCGGCAGACGGAATCGCCTCCCAGACGCTCTGGACGGTCGGATCGGCTTCGCCCGCCTCCATGAGGACTCCGATCACCGCCAGATCGCCCTCCGCGGCGGCATGCACGAAGTGGACCTCCATCGGGGCGGCGCTGCCCTCCACGGTGTGCTCGCTGGGCAGGTGGAAGTGGAACTGCAGCAGCGCGAACTCCCTTCCCTCCAGGCTGAGGGCGCTTCCCTCCGCCACATTGACCTGAATGGTGTGGCCGTTGTCGATCACCTCGGCGTCGCCGGGCTGCCAGCGGACTTCGAGCTCGCCCTGGCCGCTATCCATCGCCCCGGCAATGTCCACCGGCGACTGCCGCGCGCCGTCGTCGCAGGCCACGAAGGATGGGTCGAGGGAGCCCCACATGGCGGGGCCGGTGTCACCTTCGTAAGACCAGTGGACCTCGTGGCCGCCGGCGCTTTCTTCGTGCTGAGCGTCCATGTCGGTTTCCGTGCCCGCATCGTCCGCATCGCCGGTCTGGCACGCCTGAAGCGCGACGACGGCGACGGCGGCGGCGACGCAAGCGACAGACTTTGCGAGGGTGGTGCCGGGGATTGCGGGTCTGCGCATGGAAGTTCCTCCTCTTCGGTAGCGGTGCACCGGAGAATACCGCCTGCCGTGCCTTGATGATCCTCTCTCGCCCGAAGGTCCAGACGCGAGTTGCCGATCCTGATCGACGCCACCTGGAGTGCGACTTCGTCCTGGGCCGCGACGGGGACGTAGCGATCGAAGGGGATGAGGTGGTTGGGTGATTGACAGCGTTGAATGCGGAACCTACGATTGCAGTCATTGACCGCATCACGATGAATGCTCGAAGGAAGGAACCGCCGTCGTGCCCCAACTGACCGTCCGCAACGTGCCCGCGCAGGTGGTCGCCGCACTCAAGACCCGGGCGGCCGCGCGCGGCCGGTCCGCGGAGGCCGAACACAGAGACATCTTGCATCGCTCCCTCTTGGCGGACGGCAGCGACTTCGCTGCCCGCGCCGCGACGATGCGGCGACGCCTTCGCTCGACCGTCGACAGCACCGACGCGATTCGGGAGGAACGCGACCGGGATAGCGGCCTGTGAAGGGCTGCGTCGTCGACGCCAGCGTCGCCGTGAAGTGGCTGGTGGAGGAGAAGCACTCGAAGGAAGCAGCGAGCCTGCTCGCCGGCGGCACGACGCTGCTGGCGCCGGGCCTGCTGTTCGTGGAAGCGACGAACGCCCTTTGGGCCATGTGCCGGCGCGGCGACATCGACCGCGACGGACTGGCGAACGCCGTCGCGCTGCTGCGGAAAGCTCCCGTGGCGACCCCGGTTCCGATGCGTCAACTCGCGAGCGCCGCCGCGCGGCTGAGCGTGGATCTCGATCACCCGGCGTACGACTGCTTCTACCTCGCCCTCGCGCTCCACGAGCAGCACCCTGTCGTGACCGCGGACTCGCGCTTCCTCCGGAAAGTGCAGAACCATCCCTACTTGACCGACTCGATCCGGCATGTAGCAGAAGTCAGCCCGGGTTGAGCCAGAAGTCTGCGCGGCAGAAACTCTGTGCGTAGGGGCGGCGCCAGTTCCCGGCTATCGGCGCCGTTTCAATCGGCCGTCAGTTCCGCCGCGATCTCCTCAAAGGCCTCCAGCGCCGATCGCAGATCCTCCACGATCTCGGCCGCCAGCACCTCGGGCTCCGGCAGGTTCTCGGCGTCTTCCAGCGATCGGTCCTTGAGCCAGGACAGGTCCAGGTTCAGCTTGTCGCGCTCGGCCAACTCGTCGTAGTCGTACGCTCGCCACCTTCCGTCCGGGTTGTCCGTAGTCCAGGTCGCCTCACGCTGGCGACGCGCGCCTGGCCGGTAGCACTTCACGAAATCGTCCAGGTCGGACCCGCGGAGCGGCTTCATCTTGAGGGTGAAGTGCTTGTTGGTGCGCAGGTCGTAGACCCAGAGCCGCTCGGTCCAGGGCTCCCGCGCCGGCTTCGCGTGGAAGAACAGGACGTTCGCCTTGACCCCCTGGGCGTAGAAGATGCCGGTGGGCAGCCGGAGCAGCGTGTGAACGTCGAACTGCTGCAGCAGATTGCGCCGCACGACTTCGCCCGCGCCCCCTTCGAAGAGCACGTTGTCGGGCACCACGATGGCGCACGAGCCGTTGATCGTGAGCAGCGTCTTCACGTGCTGGAGGAAGTTGAGCTGCTTGTTCTTCGTGCTGGTCCAGAAGTCCTGACGTTCGTAGGCGTCGGACTCCGTCTCCAGATCGCCTTCCTCGTTGACGATCCGGACCGTGCTCTTCTTGCCGAAGGGCGGATTGGTCAGCACCATCGAGAACCGCTGGCCGGGGTCACTCGCCAGGCTGTCCACGCCGGACCGGGCACGGGTCCGCGTCGATCCCGTGCAGGTACAGGTTCATGATGCAGAGCCGGGCGGTCGCGGGAACAATGTCCATTCCCTGGACGAAGTTCCGGCGAAGATGGCGCTTCTGGTCCGGGTCCAGCGCGCTTCCGTGCTCCCGCAGCACATGGTCGTGAGCGGCGAGCAGGAAGCCGCCGGTGCCGCACGCCGGATCGCACACCGTGTCGGCCGGCCCGGGCTGCATGACGTCGACGATCGCCCGGATCACTTCGCGCGGCGTGAAGTACTGCCCGGCGCCCTTGGGCGACTCTTGGGCAGACTTCGCGAGTAGCCCCTCGTAAATGTCGCCCTTCACGTCGGCCGCGAGCGAACTCCAATCCTCGGGATCGATCAGATCGACGATGAGCCGCTTGAGGGTCGCGGGATTCTGGATCTGCTGCCGGGCCCGCCGGAAGATCTCCCCGAGCATGCCGTCCTCGCGCGACAGCTCGGTCAAGATGTGCCGGTAGTGCGATTCAAGGTCGGCGCCGTCTTCCGCGAGCAAGCTGGGCCAATCCAGCCCCTCCGGGACCAGCGAAGGGCTGGTTCCACGGCGGCCGCGTCCGCTCGTGGGCCATCTTGAGGAAGAGCAGGAACGTGATCTGCTCCGTGTACTCCATGTACGACAGGCCGTCGTCGCGCAACAGGTGCGCGAAGCTCCACGCCTTGTTGACGATGCGCTGTGTGTGGTTGTCGGACATGGGATGGGGAGTTCAGTCGGCCCGGTCGGTTCACTAGTGACGGCGCGCCGACAGCGCTTCCGTCACTCTTCCTCAAGGCCGCACAGGCGGCGGAGTCCCTAGGTTGATCGGGTCAGCCAGCCTTGTACGCTCTTACCGGCAGCTCTTGAGTCTCCAGGGTCGCCAGATCGAGGCGTTCGGCGGCGTGGTCGATGTCAAAGCCGACGACGTTGCCGCGCTCGTCGAGATCCACGTTGAGCCCGTCAGCGATCTCCCGCGTCTCCACGCTCGGCTCGCGCTTGAACTCCACGTAAAGGCTGTCGGTGTCGGGGTAGTAGTGCAACTTCATTGCTTGTCCTCGCGGTAGCTGCGATCGAGAAACGCGTTGTGGATGGTCTCACCGTCCTCCAGGGTGACGACGCGGAGAATTCGGTCCGTGGCCTCGCCGCACAGCCTGATTCTGCCCCAGAAGCGGATGCGGCCGTCCTCCTGGCGGTCGCTCCGTAGCGGTGAGGCGATCACGGCACGGCACAGGTCCAGGTCGATATAGGGGCGCTTGCGCGTGACCTGTTCGTCGAAGTAGCGAGTCGTCTTCATCGGAGAAACTGGGGTTCATGGGTGCTTCCATGTCGGGTGGCTGTCTGGTTCGCCGCTTACCCCCTCGCTGGCGGCGACCAACGAGCGACGAGGCCCCGAGGCGGTGACAGGTGCGACACACAGTAACAGCGAGAGCATGGGAGCGGAGTTGACGTGGAGTCGAGGTCGAGACGGAGCAGGTCCCGAAGTAGGTGCGGGACATTCTCCGCGGCGGACCTGGTCGGCGGCGGGGTCGCCACCCCCGGCGGCAGGCGTGACTTACGCTTCCCGTGCGGCGCGGATGCGCTCCAGGAGGACGGCCGCGGGCTCGTCGTCCGGATCCTGGGGTACGAGTCGACCCTCGAACGCTGTCTTCAGGATGGACTGGCGAAGGGCGGGGGACTGAACATCGATGCCCGCTTGCACCCTTCCCCGAGCAGATCTTCCGGCCTCCCGCAGCGAATCGGCCAGTCTCACGGCCTCGATCTGCTCCCCATAGGGCGCCAGAGGAAATGGAAGCGCGCGGACTTTCGAAAGGCTGAGGGTGTACAGCCCCGATGTGGAACTGGCCTTTTCCAGGACCGTCCGACGGCCGAGCGGCGACAGGAGCCACAACAGCAGCCAGCGCGGGAGACACGCGCGACCACGGTCGCAGCGCACCTTGATCAAGTGGTTCTGATGGCAGCAGGTCGCCAGTTCGCCCTGCCACTCCGCGACCCGACCAATCTGGTGAGCGCTCCCGTTGCCTTCGACGACCAAGAGGTCGCCCCCGCGTAGAAGGACGCGCTCCAACTCCGATTCGGCGACGCCGATGGTCTTCACTTCGTCCAGCTTCAGCTCATCCGCGTAGACATTCGCGACGCGGAGATAAGGGTACTTCGTCGCTATCTCGCCCCGGGCCGGGTTCTTCGTGAGGCCGCCGATCACTTGAGCCGCCTGATCGACCGTCGCCCAGCACCACCCCTCCGGCAACGCCGGCAAACCGCTCGTGTCTGGCGCGACCGGCTCCTTGTACTTCGACTTCCAGTTCCGCGGCGGCTTCCAGCCCTTGGCAGCGAACGCGGCGAGCTGTTCCTCCTCCCACCGCTTGCGCCGCTCGGCCAAGATGCGCCGGAGAAGCTCCTCGCCCGTTTCGTCCGCCGGATTCTCATTGCGCCACCGCTCCGTCAACCGACCCTCGACGGCAGCCTTGAGGACGGATGCCCGATAGCGATCCAGGTCGGCCTCGGCGCGCTTGAGTGCGGCGATGCCGTCGTCCAGCGTGGCGAAGAGGGAGTCGAGTCTGCCAAGGATCCGGCGCTGCTCGGCGGGAGGGGCTACCGGGATCTCAGCGTTCTCGATCCACACCTTCGGTACCCGCAACTGCCCGACGGCACCTTGCATGTTCTTCTGGGCCAGCCTTCTGAACCGAGCCTGTGAAACATAGCGAGCGATCCAGACGCTGATGCCATCGGCACGCGGCCGCAACACGAAGAACTCCGTGGACCCGTAGCCGAGAGGCGGCTCGATGTCGGGCACAACGGCCACTTTGCCGTTCTCCATGCACGGTGTGATCTTGGCAAACAGAACATCGTCCGGCCGGAACTGCGAGTACCCGCGCGTGACCGCAGCAAAGGGCCGCCGCTCAGCAACGTCAATCCCTCGATGTTCTTCGGCCACGCTCGCCATCGGAACAAAGACAACCGGTAGGTCTTCAGCATAGGCAGGTTTGATTCTCTTGGGACTTACCTCCGCCAGGTCCACTATCGCGGCACTGGTCCAGCCCGGAGGTGGCGTCGCTGTCGGCGTCTCCCTCACGCCGCCAGCCTCTCATTCAACTCGGCCAACACCGCGTCGAGCTCGTCGCCGAACGCCCCGTACACGGCGCCAAGTCCACCCATCTGGCTGAACGGCGCGTATTCGAAGTCGTTCCGGTCGATCACCAAGCTCTTGGCGATGTGGTCCTTGATCGCGTCCAGCCACCGTAGCTGGTCCGCGGCGAACGCCAGTCCGCCCCGCGCCTTCTCGGCCAGCCACTCCCGATAGCGCTCCTCCACCTGATCGGCGACAGGAACCAAGGGCCCGCCGGGGCTGATCGCACGCTTCACGATCGAGACCAGGTCGACCAGCGCGCCGCCGCCTCTCCCCTTCACCTTCTCGGGCTCGACCAACTCGTAGAGCCGCCATAGCCCGTTCGCGGGATCGTGCAGCCCTACAGGCGGGTTGCGGAGCGCATCCCGCAACTCCTTGACGTGCCGGTAGCGAAGACCCGCTCGATAGGGGCGGCTGTACAGAATCCGCAACGCCTCGATGCGGTCCCGGTTGTCTTCCAGAAACCGTTCGAAGTCCTCCAGCTTGGAACGGGCTCTTTCGACGGCCGTCCCGTCGTAGCCGGAACCCAGCAGTTGGTCGAGAGCGGCCTCGTCGATGATCTGGTAGAGGCTCTGGGAGATCTCAACGATCGCCCGGCGCAACCCCGGTCGGGTGAACGGCTTGAGAGCGGCCGTCATGCGCTCGCGCTCGACTTGCTCAAGCTGCTCGCTGGTTGGTTCTTCGTCATCCGCCAACCCGTACTCGGCAACCGCCGCCTCGTGCGTCGCGTCGGTGTCGATGCTGTGCAGAAGCTCGCCGGTCAACCCCTCCAGCGTCGCCCCGTCCGCTTCCTGCGCGACTCGCGATCGCTGCTGCTCGTCGACCTGCCGGCCGAGGCGCGCCAGACGCGATGCCAAGCTCGAAACGAGATCGGGATGCACCATCCCCTGAGCCGCCATCTGCAGCAGTTTCTCGGTGCTGACGGAAGGCTGGCGTTCCAGCGGCCTCGAGTCCGTCTTGTCCCGTTCGCAGACGCCGACCGCATCGACGATCACGAAGTGAGTCTTCGCATCGGCGTCCGGCGTCACGCCCTGCAGGTCGTCGCGCTCGATGACCCGCACGCCCCGGCCCTTCATCTGCTCGAAGTACGAAGCGGAATTCACGTTGCGCATGAAGAGCAGGCACTCGAGGGGCTTCACATCGGTGCCGGTCGCGATCATGTCCACTGTGACCGCGACGCGCGGGTTGTACGAGTTGCGGAAGCTGCTCAGCAGGTCCTCCGGCTTGGCGCCGGTCGTCTTGGACGTGATCTTCTGGCAGAAGTCGTTGCCCTTGCCGAACTCCTCCTTGGCGATCTTGACGATGTCGTCGGCGTGGCTGTCCTGCTTGGCAAAGACGAGCGTCTTCGGGACCTCGGTGCGGTCCGGGAAGATCTCGCTGAAGAGCCGGTCCCGGAAGGTGCGCACGACGAGTCGGATCTGGTCCGGCGCCACCACGTCGCGGTCGAGTTGATTCGCCGTGTACGTGAGGTCGTCTTCCATCTCGGCCAGGGTCACTTTGCGTGTGCGGCGGTCGCGCCGGGGAACGTGGCGCCCGGCCTCCACCGTGCTTCCTTTCTCGGAGATCTTCGTCTTGATCAGGTAGACCTCGTAGCCGACGTTGATCCCGTCCGCGACTGCCTTCGTGTGCGAGTAGTCCTGGACGACGTTGTTGTGGAAGAAGCCGATCGTCTGCGGGCTTGGCGTGGCGGTCAGCCCGATGAGGAACGCGTCGAAGTACTCCACGACCTGCCGCCACACGTTGTAGATCGACCGGTGGCACTCGTCGATGACGATGAAGTCGAATGTCTCGATGGGAAGCTCCGGCGCATACTCGACTGGAACGGGTTCCCCGCCGCGCAGCCGGCCCGACTCGAACAGGGACTCCTCCTCGTTCTCCGGGTCGTACTCCGCCTCGCCCTTCAGGATGGAGTAGAGCCGCTGAATGGTGGTGATCACGACCTTGCTGGCCGGGTCGACCGCGTTGCCCTTCAGGCGCTGAACCACGAACTCCTCGGCAAAGCTGTAGCCCGACGAGGAATCCCGGAACTGCTGGAACTCGTTCAGCGTCTGACGCCCCAGGTTGTTGCGGTCGACGAGAAACAGGATGCGCTTCGCCTTCGCGTGCTTGACCAGCCGGGAGCACGCCGAGACGGCAGTGAACGTCTTGCCGCTGCCGGTCGCCATCTGAATGAGGGAGCGCGGCCGGCCGTGCGCGAGCGACTGCTCCAGGTTCCGAATCGCCTCGAACTGCACCGGCCAGAGTCGGCCCTGCTCGAGTTCCGGCGACCGGCGGAGCATCCCCCGCAGTTGCTCGGGCTCCAGGCCCTGGAGCCGAAGCAACTCTTCCGGACGGTGAAAGGTGAATATCTCCCGGCTGCGCGGGTCGGGGTCGAGACCGTTCGTGAACTGGGTTACTTCACCCGTCGACTCGTAGGCGAATGGAAGCGGGCGCCGCCATGCGGGAACCCACTGATTCAGTCCTTCGGTGTACTTCTTCGACTGGAGGATGACTCCCTGGAGGGTGTGCCCCGCGGGTTTCGCCTCAACGACACCGATTGCCCGGGCGTCAGCGTAGAGGAGGTAGTCGGCCCAGCCGGTCTTCTCCTTCCCGGCCTCGTTCCACTTCAGCCGGTACTCCCTGACCGCCACGCCGCGACTCGCGTGGATGTCGATGTCGCCGTAGTCCTCGACCTCCCAGCCTGCGGCCGCTAGCTGGCGGTCGATCTTCTTGCGGGCGCGCTGTTCGGGGGTCAAGGGCATTCGGCACACTGCGCCTCAAGAGCGGATTCCCGCACTTCGGCCAAGGCCATCTCCTGGCTGCTCCGCAGGCGAGCTAGGGCGTAATGGGAACCGCGCATGGTACATCGTCGAGGCCCAAACGCCGACCCGGGCTCCGAGCCGCGGGAGCTAGACTGTCCGTCGACCTCCGGACTCGGCCGAAGAGGCCTCCTCCGGCCTGTGAACAAACCCGCCAAGACCGTCAGAATGACCGACCAGCTCTTCCAGCCTGTCGAGCAACGACTGGGACCAGGGTCAGCGAATGAAACCACGTTCGAGTTTCTCGAGCGCGGCGCGAGAAAGGAGGCGGTCGCGATCCGCCACTGGATGCAGGACTGGTTCGCAGCCTACCCTGAAGATCATCGGGAGGAGCTCAGACGTCGCCTTCAGCTCAAGTCGTTCAGAGAGTTCATGGCCGCCCACTTCGAGCTACAAGTCTTCGCCATGCTGTGTAGGCTCGGTTGTCGTGTAGAGATACATCCCAAGTTCACCGATACACGTGGAACGGTCGACTTTCGTGCCGGTCATGGGAACGACACATTCTATGTGGAAGCGACTGTATCCGGAATCCTCCGAGAAGGAGTTCTCTGGGGTACCGCCAACGAACAAGACGCGGTCGACAAGATCAGGGCCGCCTTCACAGGCGCTCATTCCCACGTACATCTGGCGACGGAAGGACAACTTCGTAAGACCCTCAGTAAGCAGCGTCTGCTAAAGCCGATCCGCCACTTGCTGGAGTCGATTTCAGCGGAGGAGGTTCAATCTCCGAGGCTCTACGGGCGGCGCCCTCAAGTTACAATTTCCGAAGGCGAATGGGAGATGAGAGTATCGCTCTCACCGCCCGCCGCTGAGCATGGACGCTGTCATGTACGGGGTCCTGCCAGGGGCGGCGCCGTCGATGGAGCGATGCCGCTGCAGAAGGCGTTGGGGAAGAAGGCCGAAGATTGGAAGAACAAGGGGTTGGAACAGGAGAGCTTCATAGTTGCCATCAACGCCTGCCATTCGGACTACTCCTGGGGCGCTGAGAGCAGGGCGATCTACGGGCGGCACGATGCAGAGGCAGACGCCTGCGCAGAGTTTCCGAAACCACTGGATCGAGTCGCTGGTGTGATCGTATTCGGGAACGCGACACTGGGAAAGGAGTGCTCGGCCCCAGTGAAGCTCTACGAGAATCGCGCCAGGCGGGTTCCGGAATGCCTGCAGTTCCTTCGACAGGAACGACGCCTGGGAGAGCTGCTTGGGACGGACTGAAGACGACCGAGTACGTGTCGCTCGGCAAACTGGGCCGAGGAACGCCACAGCATCTCAATGGCGCAGGCTGTCCAGAACGTCAAAGCCCGATCTCAAGGCACTGCTCCTAGCGCCCGAACCGAGCGCCGAGGACCTTACCCTACCTCGTCGCCGGTTCCGCTATCGTGAAGCGCCTCGCTTCAAGCAAGATCTTCTCGACACAAGTGTCATCTCACAGTTGCGCCGCAGCCAGCCGTATCCCTGCCGTCCTGGAGTGGATCCGGAAGACTCAAGGAGTCTCCATCAGTCCCGCTCCATCTCCTTCGCTATCATATGGCCGCAATATCCGCACAGGTCTTCCGCGTCGTCGTATCGGTCGTCCGGCGTCAAGTCAGTTCCGCACCTGAAACAAGTTCCCAGTTTGAACTCGCAAACGACGCAGCCCGTCACCTCGCCGTTGCCATCGAACTCGTTGACGTAGGTTTCAAGCGAGCAAGACGGGCACGTCTGAAGAACGGGCTCGGCGCCGTCCTTGATCGACCTGTAGTCAACCGCCCAGTACGCGGACCCCACCAGACTCTCGACCACTGTCTCCTCGTCCATCTGGCCGCCGCAGGACCGGCACTTGCCGCGGGCGTCATCCTGCGCTCTGTTGTCCGGCTCTATCTGCTCCACCAACTCCGAGCCGCACTCCTGGCACTCCGGGCCGACGCCGTCAGGAATCGAGAACTTCCAGTCCACTTTCCTGAACGTCGCCCGGCACGCCGCTAGTTCTTTCTCATAGACCTCGTACACGCCCAACATCACGCCCCACGCCTTTCCCAGCGCTTCGACGGGATCCAGGCCACCAAGCCGAAAGAACTCGGCGGCCACGACGAATGCCGCCGAAACTGTCTGCCGCAAGGACGCGGCGGACACCTCGGGATAGCGATGCTCCACCGCGTTGCGAACTCGTCTGAGCGACTCGAGCCTCTCCATCGCCTCCTTCGAGGGGTTCAGCCCAAACCTCTTGAACCTCGGCTTCAAGTCGTGCAGGCCGATCGTCGATGTCCCCTTGCGCACGTACTTCACGCCACCGACGCCATCCGGCACCGGTTCGTACGCAATCGCGATCACGTCGTCTTCGGTCGCCTTCGGCGCAGTACGGACGAGGACCCACTTCGCCAGTAAGAGCAGTCCTGCGTGCAAGTTGCGAACGGCCGACAAAGTCCTGGCTGATTCTCGCGTCTCGTAGTCATCTACACCGACCCGAATAGAGTCGGTCGCATTCTTCAGAAGCGCGTCCATCAGCGCCTTGACCTTAGCGCCCTCGCTACGAGCGTAGTTTCGTACGGAACTGAGGTGGGGGCGACCCTTCCGGCCGGTGGCGGCAGGTGTGGGTGGCTCGCCAGTTGCCGACGTGGGCTCGCCGCTTCGCGGCATCGCCCCTGATGCGGGCAGGATGCCCGCGTTCCCAGGGTCTTCTACGTCTGCCCCCCAATCCACCAGTCGATGTGCTCGTCCAGCACGAGCATCGGCATGGCGCCGCTGCCGATCACGGCGGCGTGGAAGGCCTTGATGTCGAAGCGGTCGCCCAGCGCCTCTTCGGCCTTCCGGAGCTGGCGAAGGATCTCCAGGTTACCGATGCGGTAGGCGAGGGCCTGGCCGTGGATGTCGGCCGAGTAGCGCAGGAGTTCCGTGGCGACCTCGACGTCGGAGTAGACGACTCTCGCGCTCATGTACTCACGGGCGCGCTCGAGGTCCCAGCCGAAGTAGTTCATGCCGGTGTCGAGCACCAGGCGGCAGGAGATGAACATCTCCATGACCAGGCGGCCGTAGAGGTCGTACGGGTCCTCATACATGCCCATCTCTTTGCCCAGGTTGGCGGCGTACTCGGCCCAGCCTTCGGTGAAGGCGCCGTAGCCGATCGTCTCGCGGCGGAACCGGGGCAGGTCCTCACGCTCGTTCGCCAGCGCGAGCTGGAAGTGATGGCCGGGAATCAGCTCGTGGTAGATCAGCCCCTGAGCCGAGAACAGGGACCGGTTCTCGAGGTCGGAGCCGTTGTAGCGGTACTCGCCGCGTGGGTTGGCGGCGGTCGGAAGTTGGTAGACGCCGAAGGTCATCGTCGCTTCCGAGGTCTCGTCGAGCCGGCGGACACCGTACGGCGCTTCCGGCAGCGCCTCGAAGTAGTCGGCGACGCGGGGCTCGATCTTCTCGATGTAGCCCATGTACCGCTCTTCGACCTCCTCGGGCGACTGGGCGATGAAGCGCGGGTCGGCGCGAATCTCGTCGAGAAACTCCTTCATCGCGGTCTCTTCGGAGCCGGCCTCGAAGCCGATCTGCTCGCGTAGCGCCGCCATCTCCGCTTCGAGCCGCGCGACCTCGTCGAGGCCGATCTGGTGGATCTCATCGGGCGAGAGGTCGGTCGTCGTGTGCATCCGAACCCGGTGGAGGTAGAGATCGCGTCCGCCGGGTACCGCAGCCAGTCCGACCTGTTCGGGCGCCGCGGCGAGGTAGTCGTCGCCAAGTTCGGCCACGAGACGAGCGAACGACGAGTCGATGGCGGTCTCGATCTGCTGCCGGACTTCGGCCAGGAAGTCCTCCGCCCCGTCACCGACGCGGTCCGTGGCCGGCAGGAAGAGCTCCTCGAGCCGACCGCGATACCCCTCGAACATGCCGACCACGTTGCCGACCTGCGCCTTGGGCAGATAGATCCCCCGCTCCTTCTGCCCGGCGACCTTGTCGGCGAGTTGCCCGATGGTCTGCCCGTACTCGCCGAGCAGGTGCAGGTAGTGCGTCCTCTCCTCCTCGGTTCCGAGCGGAGCGGCGCCGAGCACCTGGTGAAGGATGTCCAGAACGAACCCGCCGGCCGCATAGGGCGTGATGTTGAAATCCGCCCAGTAGTGCTCCGGCGCCTCGACCAGGAGACCGAGGTTCCACCGCAGCAGTTCCAGCGAGATCCAGTCTTCGTGCTGGATCGCCTGTTCGTCGACTTCGGCCAGGCGGTCGAGCAGGCCCTGCGCGAAGGCCGCGTCCGCCTCGGCTGCCTCGAGCGTCCAGTCCGGGAAACGCTCCACCCTCTCACCACGGCGGAATCTGAGGTAGGGGTCGCGGTCGGCGACGAACTCCAGGTACTCGTCACCGATCGAGGCAATGAGCGCCGCGTCGATGCCGTCGACCTCCCCGTCCGTGGTCCGCGAGCCGCAAGCCGGCAGCAGAAGGGCGACCAACACGGCAGCGATCGCAGGCTCGGCCAGACTCCTCATGTCGCGGTACAGCTCCAAATCCTCGACCGCGGCATCGACCGGGACAGCGTCGGGGTCGATGAAGACGCCCTCGGAGGCGTAGCCTTGATCCTCTGGAACCCTCCCCGTAAGGCCGGGCGGGGGGCAGGCCAACCAAGCCCAGGATCGCACCGCAGCGAGCGCTCGAACGTACCACGTCAGCACCTGTCTGGACGGGTTGGCGGGGCTCTTGGTGGGTCTTGGCGGGGCGCATAGCGGGGCCTCTAGCGAGTAGACGTAGAAGGCCCGCGCGTGATACGAACCTCGGCATAGCACAACCGGTGCTATGCCGAGTTGGCATTCAAGGCCCCACCAGAGTCACCAAGGAAGGGAGCAGGATCCCATGACGGACGAACCTGTTCTGGGTACCACGTACCCCATCGTCTTCAAGATACAGATCCCCGTGCAGGGCACCGACTACAACGCGGGCGTCGAGTTCAGCGGCGGCGCTGTCGTCCTCATCGAAGAGGACGGATTCCTCGCGCACGGCCTGAAACCAGGCGGTGTTTCTGGCGTCGGCGAGACGCTTGTCGAGGCGTACCTGGATCTTCGAGAGAAGATCGAACTGGCTCTGTACGACATCGCCGAAATGGTCGCCGACTACGACGCGTTCAAGCGCCATGTGCGGCGGTTCTTCCACGACGCGGACCCGTGGGCCGAGAAGATGTTCGAGGCGGCTCGAAGGAAGGTCGCGAACGGCGAGGTCACCTACGATCTACCCATGAAGCCGAACCCAACTTTCCGCCACAGTGTCACGCTGTTCGAAGAGTCACTGCCGAAGAACAACCCGAAGCCGGGCAACGTGGAGCTGGCCAGCCTGCCCCGCGCAGCCTGATTCGTGGCGCAGCTACAGCTCAACAAGGTCTTCAAGATGTTGAAGACCTGCGCCCGTGGGCACGAAACGGTCCCCGGCACGCACAACTGGATCATCAACTACGAAGGCCGGACTGCATATCTGCCGACTGGCCAACACAGCAGGCAGCGCTCCGGGCGAGGTGAAATCCAGGTCCGATTCGTGAAATCGTTGTGCCGCCATTTCGGGATCCTCGACTGTGCTGCTCGGGAGCTACCGCAACTGCAGTAGCACCGGTATCGCCCGCAAGCGGCGACGGCCACCGGCGTAAAGCACCGGCACGACGAGCAGGTTCAGGAACGTCGACGTCAACAGACCCCCGAGGATGACCTGCGCCATCGGACTCAGGATCTCGTTGCCCGGGGCGCCGGCAGCCAGCACCAGGGGCACCAGCGCCAGCCCCGCGGTCAGGGCCGTCATCAGGACGGGCGCCATCCGCTCGCCGGAGCCGCGCCGCACGGCTTCGTCCAGCGGTAGCCCCTCGCCGAGCAGCCGCCGGTAGTTGCTGACCAGCAGCACGCCGTTGCGCGTCGCGATGCCGAACAGCGTGACGAAGCCGATCACGGTGGCAAGCGAAAGGACGCCGTCGCCCAGGGCCACCGCGAGCACGCCCCCAACGAGAGCCAGGGGGACATTGACGAGCATGATCAGGGTCTCGCGGTGGCTGCCGAACTCGATGTAGAGGAGTCCGTACATGGCGACCAGGATGAGCACGACCAGCAGGGCCACGGTGGAGATGCGGCGGCCGGCTTCCTCGAACTGCCCGCCGAAGGTCACGAAGTAGCCGGACGGCAGGTCGACCCCGGCGTCGACGGCGGCCTGCGCCCGCCCCACCGTGCCGGCGAGGTCGGCGCCCGCCACGTTGGCGGTGACCATCGCCACCCGCTGAGCGTTCTCCCGGCGGATGAGCGACGGTCCGAGAGCGTGCCGGACCTGCGCGACGGCGCCCAGCCGTACCAGGTCCCCTGCCGGCGTCGAGATCGGAAGCGCCGCCATCTTCTCGGGCGAGGACCGGAGGCTCGGCGGCAGGCGAACGGCGACATCGGACGCCAGGCCGTCCTCGACGATCTCGCCTGCTACTACGCCCTGGAAGAGTGCCTCCACTCCCTCTCCGAGGTTCGCAAGGGCAAGCCCGTGCCGGGCGATGGCCGTGCGATCGAAGTCGATCACCAGTTGGGGGATCGCCGCCTGCTCCTGGTTCGACAGGTCGACGATGCCGGGCACCGCGCCGAGGATCTGCTCGACCCGGGAGGCGAGCGCCCGCAGCACCGCCAGGTCCGGCCCGAACACCTTGACCGCGAGATTGGTCCGCGACCCCGACATCATGTGGTCGATCCGGTGACTGATCGGCTGCCCGAACGAGACGGTCGTCCCGGGGATCGTGGCCACCGCGCGGCGCATCTCGGCGACCAGTTCCTCCTTGGAGCGGCCGTTCTCGATCGGCGCCAGCACCACCTCCATCTCGGAGGCGTTGACGCCCTGCACGTGCTCGTCCTTCTCGGCGCGCCCGGTTCGGCGGCTGGTCGAAACCACCTCGGAGAAGGCGAGGAGCGCTTCCTCGACCTGACCCCCCAGCCGGTCGCTCTCGGCGAGCGGAATCCCCGGCGGACTGACGACCGCAACGGTGAGCGATCCCTCGTTGAACGCGGGCAGGAAGCTGCGGCCCAGACCGGGCACGAGCGCGGCCACGGGCACGACCACCAAGACCACCAGCAGGAGAACCGCCCAGCGGTGCCCGAGGCACCAGTTGAGAGTCGGCGTGTACCCCGCGCGCAGAGTGCGCAAAAGCCAGGGCTCCCGGGCGCGAAGCACCTTCGCCCGCCCCAGCAGCAGAAGCGCCAGCACCGGCGTGACGGTCAGCGCCACCACCAGCGAGGCCGAGAGCGCCGCAATGAAGGCAAGGCCGAGCGGCCGGAGCAGCCGACCCTCCAGACCGGGCAGGAAGAAGATCGGCACGAAGACCAGGACGACAACCAGGGTGGCAATGAGGATCGGGCTCAGCACTTCCTTCGTCGCCGCGGCAACGACCTCAGCCGCCGGCCGGCGATCGCCCCTCGGCAGACGCCGCTCCTCCTTCAGCCGCCGGAAGATGTTCTCGATCGCGATGATCGCGTCGTCGACCAGCAGGCCGACCGCGATCGACAGGCCGCCGAGCGTCATCGTGTCGATCTGGAGGCCCAGAGCCGCGATCACCAGGATCCCGGTGACCAGCGAGAGGGGAATGGCGAACGCCGAGATCAGGGTCGTCCGGACGCTGCCGAGGAACAACGCCAGGATCACGATGACCAGGATCGCGCCCCAGCCAAGCGCTTCGGAGACGTTCCCGATCGCCACCTCGATGAAGTCGGCCTGACGGAAATTCTCGCTCTCGAGCACCACCCCCGAAGGCAAAGTCGGCTGCAGCCGGGCAAGAGCCGCGTCGATCGCCCGGGTCAGTTCGAGCGTGTTTGCCTCCGGCTGTTTCTGCACCGACAGGATGACCGCCGGGCGGTTGCGATACGACGCCGTGCCGCGAGCCGGCTCGGCGCCCCATTCAACGGTCGCGACATCGCCGACCCGCAGAGGCACGCCGCCCGCGACCCGCACCACGGCGGCGGCCACGTCTTCGGGGCTACGCGCCCGGGTGAGCCCGCGGACGATGTGCTCCTGCCCGCCCTCCACGTGAAAGCCCGCCGCCAGACTGCGGCTCGCGGCGGCCACCGCCTCGATGACGTCGGTGAGGGGAAGGCCGTTCTGGGCGAGAGCAGCCGGGCGAACGGTGACCTGGAGCTGACGCCGCTCGCCGCCGATGGGGACCACCTGGGACACGCCGGGGATCGAGAGGAGCGTGCGCCGGACGACCGTCTCGGCCACCCGGCGCAGTTCCATGGCGCTGACGCCGCCGTCCGCGGCCGGCGCCGCGGTCATCGCGATGAACGTGATCTCACCCATGATCGACGAGATCGGGCCGAGTTCGGGCTGCTCGGCCTGAGCGGGGAGGTCCACTCGCTGCAGACGTTCGCTGACAACCTGGCGGGCACGGTAGATGTCGGTTCCCCAATCGAACTCGACCCACGCCACCGAGAGCCCGTCGGCGGAGACCGAGCGCAGCCGGCGCACGCCCGGCGATCCATTGACCGCCGACTCCACCGGGAAGGTCACCAGGAGTTCGACCTCTTCCGCCGCCATTCCCGGGGCTTCCGTGATCACGGTCACCGTCGGCGCGGAGAGGTCCGGGAAGATGTCCACCGGCAGGGTCGCGATAAAGAGAGCTCCGGCCAGGGTGAGGAGCACGGCGCCGGCGACCACCAGCAGCCGGTGGTGGAGGGAGAACCGAAGCAGTCTTTCGAGGGGTCCCATTTGCAAACCCCTTAGTGGACGTGACCCTCGGCCTCGCCGCTTGCCATCAGGGACGAGCGGCGGATGGCGTCGCCTCCGCGGGTGACCAGGCGCTGCCCCGGCGCCAGGCGCTCGACGCGCGCCCGGTCTCCCTGCCGCTCGAGCACGGTCACCCTCTGGCGCACGAAGCTCTCCCCGGAGAGCTGCAGGAACACCACCGGTACGCCGCCGTCGTCGACCAGGGCCGATTCCGGCACGACGATGCCTGTCTCCTCCTCATCCAGGAGAACCTGCGCCGCGACCGTCGATCCCAGCGCGATGCCGGCGCCGGCAAGACCCGGGGCCTGCAGCAGAACGGTGACGGTACCGGTCCGCGGCGAGACTTCCGGCGCGACCGAGACGAGGGAGAGCCCCTCTTCGACTCTCATCGGCTCGCTCTCCGGATCCTCGAGTACGACGCCCCGCACACCCGAGGCCGCGAGCCGCCGCGCACCGTGGGGCGGCAACGCGACCTCGATCCACACCACGTCGGTTCGGACCAGGCGGGCAAGGGAGTCGCCGGCGGCGACCGTCGCGCCGGGTGTTGTGCTGACCTCGGCGACCTGGCCGGCGAACGGGGCCCTCAGCAAGGGGCCGCTGCCCCGGGCGCCTCCCTCACGGGAGATGCGGGCCGATTCCAAGTCTCGCTCTGCCGCCCGGCGCCGCGCTTCCAGGGTCCGGACTCGAACGCCGGCTTCCTCGACCTCCCGCTTACTCGTCGCTTCGAGAGCCAGGAGTCCCTCCAGGCGCGACCGCCGTGCAAGGGCGCTCTCGAGCTCGGTCGCCAGCGTCTCGAGCTCCGCTTCGAGGGTCGCCAGGCTCCTCTCGGGCGCGACCAGGGGAACCACCCGGAAGAGGGGAGAGTCCCGCGCCACGCGGCGGCCGACGAACGGCCAGGAGGGGGATCCCTCAGGTGGTTGCACGACGCCGTCCACCTGTGCGGTCACCGTGCTCTCGCCACCCGCCGGCGGACGGAAGGTCGCCAGACCGGCCACGCTCTCGGCCAACCGACCCTCCTCGACCCAGGCGGTCGCGAAGGAACTCTGCCACTGCTGCTCCTTGAGGAAGGAGATGGGCTCGCCGCCGTCGGACCCAGCCGGAACCGAGGACGCATCCAGCAGGCCACCCGGGTCGTCAGCCGTGCCGACCCGCACGCGACCGCCCCGGATCTCCTCGGTGCCTTCCGCATCGTGGATGCGAAACAGCACATCAACGTCGCCGGCCTGCCGCGGCGTCACCTCGATGTCGAAGATCCCGGGCCGGAGCACCTCGTCCGCACCGAAGACCTGCTCCCCGGAAGCGTCCACCAGGACGATTTCGACTCTGCCGTCCACCACCGGCGTGAAGTCGGCGAGGCGGGTGACATGGGTGTGAGCCTCGGCCGCCTGTCCCGCCACCAGAGCGTCGACCTCGGGGAAGACCTCGAAACGTTCGCCCCAGGCCGTGACGGCCCAGGTTTCGTGCGAGTGGTCCGGCGGCTCGGCGGGCGGAGCGGCACCGCAGGCGAGCAGGACGAGCGCGGGGAGCGCGCCGACCCAACTCCGCCGCGAGCGGGCGCAGCACGGGTCAGGCACACGGCGCTCCGATCCTGGGAACGCGGGCGTCCTGCCCGCATCCGGAGCAGTTCGGCACCGGGCCTGCTCGCACATCTTCGTCACCATGGTTCCACTCCACGTCATGGCCGCGGCCCTCCTCGCGTCAGAGCAGCCGCCACCAGCGGGTCCACCGTGCCGGCCGATCCGGCGAGTCGCTCAAGCTCGCGGTGGACGGCGAGCGCCGCCTCGTGCAGATCGAGCATCGCCAGTTCCGCTTCGGTCACGGAACGGTGGATTTCGAGCAGATCGGTCAGGCTGGTCTCGCCTTGGCGAAAGGCCGCCTCGGCGCCGTCCAGCATCCGGCCGGTGGCGCCCAACTCCTGCCGGGCTTCGGCGAGAGCCGCGGAAAGGCCAGCGAAGTTGCTGCCCGCGGCGGCGCGAGACGTGGTCGATTCGCGTTCGACCAGTTCGAGCCGCGCACGCGCGGCCTCCAGGCCGGCAATCGCGGTCTTGCGGGACGCCTGCCGGCGATCGAAGAGCGGCAGGGACCAGGCGAATCCGAAGATGGGCCCGTCGACGGCGCCCGGCGTTAGATCCTGCCGCCGCCAGCCCAGCGTGACCTCGGGAGAGGCCATGTAGCGGCGCGTCGCTTCCCGAGCGAGTTCCGCGGCAGCCACGTCCGCTTCGGCGGCGCGCACCCGCGTGTCGGCCGCGTCGAGCGACGGCGCCTCGGGCAGGTCCGGTAGAACCGGGTACGCGTCCACTGGCAGGTCGGGGCGCCAGGCGGCTGCCTCGGCTCGCGCCCCTTCGCTCGCCACTTCCGCCAGAACAACGCGGGACCTGAGCGTGGCGGCAGCCAGCCGGAGGCGATTCGCTTCCAGTCCCGAAGCTTCTCCCCCTTCGGCCCGCGCGGCCTCTCGCCGCGCCAGCGACTCGACCCGCTCCGCCCTAGTCGCCAGTCGCTCGCGGCGGGTATGGGCCACCGCCCAGCCGGCGTACGCCTCTCTCATCGCCAGCCGGTAGGTCCGGAACTCGTGCGCCAAACGCGTCCGAACGGCCTGCGCCTCCGATTCGCGAGCCTCGATCTCCGGCCCCCGCTCAGCCCCCGGGATCTGCCAGGAGACCACGATGTCGGTCTGCCCGATCGGCCCCGCCGGATCCTCTCGCACGCCGCCCAGGACAGGGTTCTCGAACGTCCTGGCCGCGGTCACACGGGCCTCCGCGCGCGCCAGGGCCTGAGCGCTTTCGCGCACGACCGGGTGCTTCTCGTCGAGCGCCGAGAGGTACTCGGCCTCGGTGAGAAGCCGCGGATCCTGGGCCCCGCCGGCAGCGGCGACGAGCCACGCCAGGAGACTGATCAGACGGAAACGATGCATGCTGACTCCTTTCCACGTCGAGGTTTCGGGCTCGAGACGAGCCCGGCCAACGAGCCGTGGATCAGAGCAGCAGAGAGCAGTGAGTGCGGAAGAGCGGCGTCGGTGGTCCGCGTCTGGAAGCCGCGTGGAAAGGCGATCCCTCCGCGAGCGTCACGGACGGAGAAGGCGATGTCGGAAGCACCGCGACCGCCCACAGGCCGGGCCGGGGTACGCCGGCCTGGGCAGCGAGCGTGGCGTCGTGGCCATGGTCCGGCACGGCCTCGTGCTCGTGGTGATGCCCGTGCGTTGCCGACCTCGCGAGATCCGCAAGGTCGTGCTCGTGCCCGGCGCCGTGGGAACCGTGATGTTCGACCGCCAGGTGCAATCCCACGCCCAGTGCAAAGGCGCCCGGCGCCAGCCATCCCAGCAGGATGGCGACGGTGACCAGACGCTTGCCTGCGGCACTCACTCGTTGCACTGTGTCAGAAGCGCCACGGACGGTCAAAAGGCGAGCAACCCGTGCCGCCCCACTCCCTTCGTGTCATTCGTCGGCGCAGCCTCCTGCTTCGTGAGGCTCTCCTCGAACAGGGCGCTGAAATCGCTCAACCAGGGGAGCGGATCCTCGACCAGCCTGGACGGCACGGAGAACACCATGGCCGGTCGCGACTCCGGGGCTTCGGGCGGCCATGCCGGAAGACCTGGAACCGCCGGCTGTCCAGTACGCGCAAACGACGTGACCGCGTCGATCATGTCCTCCGAGAGCGCCCTGGGCGCCATCCCACGCTCCCGACCCGGCCCCTCTGGAACGCCCAATGTGAAGAAGTGGTACTCGTCGCGCGTGTTGCCGTGGAGTAGCGGCTTCTGGCTCAGGCCGGCGCGCCGGAAGTCATCCCGGGTCGCCGCCGAAACCGGCGATGTTGTCCTGCACCCAATGCAGCGCGAGCAGCACATCGAGTTCGCCGTTGACGCCGGAGTGGGCAACCTCCGGGCCGCCGAGGTGGGACAGATCGAGCCACCCGAAAATGCCGAGCCGGTACTGGACGTTGACGACCACCACGTCTCCGCGCGCCGCGATGAAGCCACCGTCGTAGACGGTCTCACCGGCGCCACCGAACCAGAGCCCTCCGCCGTGGACCCACACCACGACCGGCCGCGCTTCACCGTCCACTGCCGGCGTCCACACGGAAAGCCAGAGGCAGTCCTCCGACTGACCGCCAGGCCACTTGCCTGCAAAGCTCATCGGTTGCAGACAGCGCGGGGCGGGCCTGCGGGCATCCAGGGCGCCGGACCAGCTCTCCGCGGGCCGCGGCGCTGCCCACCGGAGATCGCCGACGGGGGCCTTGGCGAAGGGGATGCTGCGAAACTGGACCGGCCCAGCGGGATGACGGGAACCGGCGACCCGCCCCGCTCCAGTGTCCGCGATCAGAGCCGGGTCGATCGTCTCCGCGTCAACCTGGCGCCAGTCCATGCCGCGGACGGTCCTGGTGACGAACTGCGTGGAGAACCACACGTAGCCGCCGACGCCGAGAGCAACGAGCACCGCTGCGACTGCCACCAACAGCTTCACGCGTCGACTTCCTGGCGCGCCCCCTGGTCGCGGTAGTGGACGGTCGCGCCGCTCGGCAGCTCCAGAAAGCGCGAGTCGACGCTGACGTACTCGCCGAGCTGCTCCCTGGACAGATCGGGGCGCAGAAACAGAGCGGCTGACCCGACAACCGCCAGCACCAGCAGGCCCGCCAGGCCCAGGACGACGATCTTGAGCCAGCGCTTGACCTTCCCTGATCGCGACCGCGGGTTCTCGGTACTCGTCACGGAAGTAGAGGGTATCGTCCGCAGCAGACCGTACGAGACGTCACAAGGAAACAGAGAATGAAGAGATCATCCGCATGACGAAGTCCTTGCCTCTGATCGGCACTGGTCTGTTTGTGGCGGCCCTCGCAGCCCTCGCGGCCTGTGGGGGTGAGTACCCGCCGCCGCCGGAGACCGAACGGGTTCCCGTCGTCGAGACGATCCACGGGGTCGAGTTCGAGGATCCCTACCGGTGGCTGGACGAGCAGGACAGCGCGGCGACCCGCGCATTCATCGACCGGCAGAACGAGTACGCGGAGCAGATCCTGGGCGAGCCGGCGGAGCGCGACTGGGCGCGGCGGCGGCTCCGAGAGCTGATGGACACGCCGGCCATCGGCGTGCCGAACAAGGCGGGCGACTACGAGCTCTTCACCCTGCGCCGGCCGGGCGAGGAACTGGCCTCGATCGTGCGACGCGAAGCCCCAGGGGATGCGGCCGAGGCCGGGCCCGTGAAGATCGACCCGGCGGGCGAGTACGAGGTCGTGATCGACCCCGCGGACCTCGGCGGCGAGTACACGCACCTCGGCATCGGCGCCGTTTCGCCCGACGGGCGGCTCATGCTCTACAACGTGCGGGTCGGCGGCGAGGACGAGACCACGGTCCGCCTCCGGGACCTCGAGCAGAAGGTCGACCTGGACTTCGAGCTGCCGCGGGCCCTCAACGACCAGGCGTTCTTCGCCAAGGACGGCAGCGGCATCTACTACACGATCCGCGACCGCATCGAGGGATCGCGCGTGCGTTTCTACACGTTCGGCACGGACCGGGCGGAGGACGCTCTCGTGTTCGGCGAAGGGATCGGGCCGCGGAGCTTCGTGCGCGCCGAGCAGCTCGACGACACGAAGTTGCTCGTCGGGGTTCAGCACGGATGGGCCCGGAGCGAGCTCCATCTCGTGGAGGTCGGAACCTGGCAGGCAACGCCGCTCGTCACCGACACGTCAGCCCGCTTCAACACCCACAACGTCGGCGGCAGGCTGTTCGTGCGCACCAACCTGGATGCGCCGATGAACCGGCTGATGGAGGTCGACCTGGAGCGGCCCGAGGTCGCCAACCCGGGTGGCGCGTTGTCGCGCCACACGCGAACCAGTCCGAGCGCCCGTCATCGGGCGCTCGGATGGAACTGGCGCGAGGTCGTGCCCGAAGCCGAGGACGTGCTGCAAGGCGTCGCCGTCATCGACGACAAGCTCTACCTGACTTACCTGCACCACGTGGCGAGCCGCATCCGGGTCTTCGAGTTCGACGGCACGCCGGCCGGCGAGGTCGAGGTGCCCGAGCACCACAACGCCAGCATTCGGGCCGCTGGGAAGGGCAAGGCTCTCCTGTCCCTGGTCTCCTACCTGCAGCCGCCCGTCACCTGGCTGCTCGATCTCGAGACGGGCGAGCGTCAGGTCTTCCGCAAGCCCCAGGCGCCCTTTTCCGCCGACGGCTATGTGCTGAAGCAGGTGCGCTACACCTCGAAGGACGGCGCCTCCGCGCCGATGTACGTCGTCCATCGCGCGGACTTCGAACCCGACGGAAGCGCCCCCGCCCTGCTCAACGGCTACGGCGGCTTCAACGTCTCCCTGACCCCGCGGTTCAATCCGCTGGCGGCTCTGTGGGTCGAGGCCGGTGGGGTCTACGCCGTCGCCACCCTGCGGGGCGGCAGCGAGTACGGCGAGGAATGGCACCAGGGCGGGATGCTCCACAACAAGCAGAACGTGTTCGACGACTTCATCTCGGCCGGCGAGTGGCTGATCGCCGAGGGCTACAGCGACCCGGACCGCCTGGCGATCCACGGCGCCAGCAACGGCGGACTGCTCGTGGGCGCCTCCCTGACCCAGCGCCCCGACCTCTACCGCGCGGTGCTCTGCGGCTTCCCCGAGCTCGACCTGATCCGCTTCTACACCTACACCGAGGCGAACAACATGCCCGCCCTGCTCGAGTACGGCGACGGAGAGATCCCCGACCAGTTCGAGTCTCTACGCGCCTTCTCGCCCTACCAGGCGGTCAGGGACGGCGTCGCCTACCCCGCCGTCATGCTGACCCAGGGCGACCGCGACACGCGCGTGCCGCCGCTTCAGGCGCGCAAGATGGCGGCTCGCCTGCAGGCGTCGACCTCGTCAGGGCTGCCGGTGATGCTGCGCTACCACCCCTACGCCGGCCACGCCGCCAGCCGCGGACTGTCGCAGTCGCAGAGGATCGAGGCCGTCGCGGCGGAGGCGACGTTCCTGATGAGCCAGACGGGGTTGGCGGCGCCGGAAACCGAATCTTGAAGGCCCAGGGACCGAACGGACAACTTATGACGAACTTGGGCAGCTCTGTCGCCGTACTGTCTATTTATGTCATATCCGCTCTTCCATCCTGAGTCCCGGCGCCAGCTACCGCATCAGCCGGGGCCTTCCTGGAACCCACATACAACTTGACCAAGACGAGATAGACGAACTCGTGCTTCGTGGCGATCTGAGACGCCGAGGCGAACGCCGGGGCGCACACTACATCCGTGCACCAAGGACGAAACCCCTGCCCAGAGGCGAATCAAGACGGCTTCTTGCCCCGCAGGTCGACCAGGCGTGGGGAGCGTTCGACCAGGCCGGCAATCTACGCTCGCGCGTTACACCAGCCGCGCCGACTACTACGCGGGCGAGAGTTCGAGCGCGGTCCCGCTGGAGACCTACCAAGATGGCCGATAGCCGTTGCTTCGCTCAACTCTCGCACCCGGGACGGGAGCACGAACCCGACCGCGGCCCGCACAAGGCTTGGAACAGGATGGAGTACGGCCACGCGCGAAAGTTCATGCAGTTGCACGGCGAGTGGATCGACGAGGACGGCAACAGACAGACCGGCGACCTGCACGCATGGGGCGAGTGGGAGCCGGAGTCCGAGCTTGTCTCCACGCTCGATCCGCCGGCCGGCGACTGGCTGCATCCGCGCTATCTGTGGCGTCCGTACTACGTTCCGAAGAGCAGCTACGAGGGACTGCACAACACCGACCCGTTCATCTTCGGACCGAGGTTCCTTTACTCGAACTGCTTCCAGCCGAGCAAACCCGGCCTGAGACAGCTCGACAGAGGGTCCGTCATCGCGTTCGGGAGCAGCAGGAAGATCGACGGTGAATGGCGGTGGATGCTCGATACCGTGCTCGTCGTCAGGGACTTCAAGGACTACTACTGGTCCGATGCACGCAACGAACTCGGAGACTGGGCTCCGAGCACGTTCCTGGACGTGACCATCAGTCCCTTGACCGGCGACACGGGGCAGTCGACCCCAAGGCGGTGCGCCCCGACAGGCGATCAGCTTCGCCTCTACCGGGGAGCGACACCCGATGATCCAGTCGACGGAATGTTCAGCTTCTTCCCTGCAAGTCCCTCAGGTGGTGACCCGGGCTTCCGGCGACCGTTCATCGACCTGCCGGCCGAGTACGTGAACCCAGCCGCCTTTCGGAGTCCGAGAGGGTTCCGACGCAATCGGACGCCTGATGAACTACGGGGCCTGTGGGATCGGCTTGTGGAGCAAGTCCACGATGCAGGCCTCGTCCTTGGAACGTACGCCGAGTTGCCGGAGCGGCGCTGAGTGCAGCCCTCCGGCGCCGCTACGAACTCGTTTCGCTTGCCCTTTACGGCAGCGGGAAGTCCTCCAGATAGTGCTCGTAGTCGGGCTCGACGTCGATGTCGAGCGTGTTGAGCACGCGAACGACGCCGCTGTAGAACGCAACGATGATCGTCAGTTCGACCAGGAGCTCCTCGTCCAGGTGAGGCCGCAGCGCGTCGAAGGTCTCGGCGCTGATGCCGGGACCGGTCGTCGCTTCGTCGGTGGCGGTCAGGACCAGCCGCTCCAGCTCGGTGAGCGCCTCGGCATCGGGTCCTGTGACCACGGCCCGGATGTCGTCGTCAGAGAGGCCGAAGTGGCGGCCGAGCTGGATGTGGTGGCTGTACTCGTAGTCGGTTCGGGTCACAACGCCGACGCGGAGGATCGCCATCTCCCGCAAGCGGGGATCGAAGCGGGCCTTGAAACGGATCCACGCGCCGAGCCCGCGGAACGCACGCGTCCCCGAGGGACTGTAAGCGAGGATCCGCGCCAGGTTGATCGGCGGGTTGAGCAGGTCGCGGTCCGGTGGAGCGAGATCGCCGGCGTTCAGGTAGGGAAGTCGAGCCATGGGAGAATGACCTTTCTCGGTGTTTTGCTGGTTTGGCGCAGGCCGGTCAACGGACGGGAGACAGCACGGTGACGCCGCCGTCGACGACCAGCGACTGACCGGTGATGTAGCGCGCGTGTTCGGAAGCAAGGAACACGACCGCGTGGCCGATGTCCCAGCCGGTTCCTTCGATCCGCAGAGCCGAGGCGTTCTTGCGCCGTTCGCGGATCTCGGGCGTCATCGCCGGGCGCTGGACCATCGGCGTCCAGACCGGTCCCGGGAGCACGGCGTTGACGCGGATCCCGTCCCCGGCGTGGTCGACGGCCATGGCCCTGGTCAGGGAGATCACCGCGCCCTTCGACGTCGAGTAAGGGGTGAGTCCCTTGGGACGGATCGCGGAGATCGAGCTGATATTGACGATCGAGCCTCCGCCTGCCTCCGTCATCGCCGGGATCACGGCCCGGGACACCAGGTACATCGACGCGACGTTCACCTTCATCACCCGGTCCCAGAAGTCCGGCTCGGTGTCGAGGACGGTGCCGGGCGCTCCGATCCCGACGTTGTTGATCAGCACCGTGGGCAACGCGGAGCGATCCCGCGCGAAGGCCGCCAGGTCCGCGCAGTCCCCCTCGCTCGTCACGTCGCCGACGAAGAGCCGGGCGGCGCCGCCCTCGTTGTCGATCATCTCGACGGTGCCGCGGCCCGCGTCTTCGTCCCGGTCCACGACGACGACCTCGGCGCCGGCGCGCGCCAGGAGGATCGCGGCGGCGCGCCCATTGCCGATCCCGTCGCCCCTCGCTCCGCCTCCGGTCACCAAGGCGGTCCGGCCGCTGAAGTCGATTCGATCCCCGGTCGAGGGGGTCTGCTCTACACGCGTGTTCACCGGCTCAAGACCTCCTCCCTGCACTCGAAGCTCGCCGCGTCCTTCGGGTCGCCGCTGCCGGAGTAGATCGCGACCTTCGGGTAGCGGCAGATCGGACGCGATTCGACGATCTCGCCGTCGCCACCACGAGCCCGGCGCACGCCGTCCAGCGTCTCGGGTGCGATGTCTTCCTCGACCCAGCGGACAACGGCGGCGAACGGGTTGTCCGGAGGCAGGCCGCGTCGGCCGCAATGGAACGCGCCGGGCGCCAGGAAGAGGCGCAGGAAGTCGCCGGTCTCGCCCATGCGACGCTCGACACCCTCGAACCAGTCGATCGTGCCCTGGGTGTAGATCAGCGGATCGCTCCAGCCGTGCCAGACGATCGCCTTGCCGCCGCGGTCGCGAAAGCCGGAGAGGTCGGTGCGGTCGGTGCCGAACACGCGCCCGAACTCCTCCACGGACTGGTCCCAGAAGTGCTCGTAAGAGGCGTGGGTCAGCCCGATCCAGTCGAACTCCGGGTCGCGGGCGAGGAAGTAACGGAACCAGTCGAGAGTGATGCTCATCGGCCGGCCCAAGGGGGGATCGCCGGCGGTGCCGCTGAGCGGAAGGAAGTTGGTCCCGCGCGCCAGGCCGTACCAGAGGAAGGAGCCGTCCCGTCTGCGGGGCCCCTCCCAGATTGCGCGAATGACGGCGACATCCGCCTCCGTGATCTTCCCGCAGCCTTCGGCTTCGGCGCCCAGCAGCTCCGCGGGATCGAACGGGCACTGCCGCGGCTCGGGGATCACGCCGTCGGCGACGCCGTCCTGCAGGTCGCAGGCTTCGATGGCCTTCGCCTGGGCGAGCTGGAAGGCGCACGGGCGCACGAAGTGATCTGCCTCCAGCATGACGAGTTGGCCCCACATCTGCGCGAGATGCAGCCGGTCCCAGTTGATGGCCGGCGCGCCGGAGAGCACGCCGTCGTAGTCGTCGGGGTAGCGCTGGATCTCCATCAGCCCCTGCCGGCCGCCGGTCGAGCAGCCGCGGAAGTAGGAGTACCTGGGCGCCCGGTCGTAGAAGGACGTGGTCAGCTCCTTGCCGACCCGGGTCATCGCGTGGATGCCGAGGTAGGCGTTGTCGCGGATCAGCATCCACTCCAGGCTGCCGTTGGCGCCGAGCGCGAAGCTGCCGCTCCCGCCCTCGTGGCCGGTGTCGGTGGAAGCCGCCGCGAAGCCTTCCCGGACCGCGTCCGGGAGCGTCCGCGGACTGCCGCCAGAGAAGCCGCCGCCTCCGGTGCCGAGGAAGCGGCCGTTCCAGCCGTCGAGGGGAAGGGCGACCCAGATCGTGATGCGGTCGCCGGCCGGCGGGTGCCCGGCGGCGACCGTTACCCGGCAGTAGGCAGGTCCGGCGTCACCTGCGGACTCGACCGTCGCCGATTCGACGGTGGCGTCGGTGTCGGCGAGTTGGGTGCCGGCGAGGCTGTCGCAGGTGCGGGCAGGCTCGACGGAGCCGTAGATCGGCGTCGGAGTCCACTGCGCGGCCGCGGGGACCGCGACGGCTACCACGAAGGCGGCGGTGATCAGAGAGTGCTTCAGGGGTTGGTCTCCGAGCCAGGCGCGGCAGTGTCGTCGCCGATTCGCGGCGCGTTCTCTCGGAAGCCGGCGCTACGCGCCGGATGCGGGCAGGATGCCCGCGTTCCCAGGGTCGGAGCAGGATGCGCTGCCTTTCCCAAGGAGATGCGGGCAGGATGCCCGCGTGCCATCCGTGCGCCCCAGGACGGGCGCACGGACTGGGTCGCGAGTGGCGCGGATCGCGCCACTCGGGTTCCCAGGAGATGCGGATCGCACCACCCGGTTGCCCAACCGCAGAGGGTATCGTCCGCGGCACACCGCATCCGAGTCGCCACCAGGAGACTGAACATGAAGAGATCGAACTCCCGAACCCTCACGGCCGTGCCGCTGGTGCTTGCACTGGCCCTGGCCGCGACCTCCACGCTCGCCGGCCCGCCGCAGGCGGTGGCCCAGGAGCCGGGCTCGACAGGCGCTTGGACCGTGGGCGAGCGCACGGTGCCCGCGCCGGCGGGCGCCAGCGAGGAACTCCGGGCGGCGCTCGCCGCGTTGCCGGCCCCCAATGTGGCCGCGGCGAAGCAACAGACCCCCCAGACCGAAGAACAGTGGCTCGCGGTGCAGGCTGGGTCCGCCAACGCCGATCTCGAGCAGATGGCCAGCGGCTTCGGGCTGTCGATCGAGAAGGACGAGATCGAGGGCGTGCCGGTCTACCGGGTGACGCCGAACAAGGTCGATCCGGCGCACACGGATCACCTCTTCCTGCACGTCCACGGCGGCGCCTACGTCCTCGGCGGCGGCGACGCCGCGGCCACCGAGGCCGCCCTGGTCGCAGCTCGAGCCGGCATCCCGGCCCTCTCCGTCGACTACCGCATGCCGCCGAAGCACCCCTTCCCGGCCGCGGTCGACGATGTGGTCACGGTCTATCAGCATCTCCTGGAGAGCCGGTCGGCGAAGTCGATTGCCATTGGCGGCACCTCCACGGGTGGGGGTTTGTCGCTGGCGTCCGTTCATCGCTTCCGGGCACTGGGCCTCGAGACGCCCGGCGCCATCTACGCGGGAACACCCTGGGCGGACCTGACCAAGACGGGGGACTCCCTGTTCACGAACGAAGGGCTGGACCGTATCCTGGTGACCTACGACGGGCTGCTGGGAGCGGCCGCGCAGCTCTACGCCGATGGCCACGACCTCAAGGATCCGCTCATCTCCCCTGTGTACGGGGACTTCGCGGGATTCCCGCCGACGTTTCTCATCACCGGCACCCGCGACATGTTCCTGAGCGACACAGCGCGCACCCACCGCAAGCTGCGCGCGGCCGGCGTGGTCGCCGATCTACACGTCTACGAAGGTGTCGCGCACGCGGACTATCTGATCCTCACGGACTCGCCGGAGTCGAAGGACGTGTTCCGGGAGGTCGGCGCGTTCTTCAAGAAGCACCTGAAGTGAGTTGTAGCCGCGGGTCTTCTGGCCCGCGGGGAACAGCGCGCCGCGAAGCGGCGACCGCGTTGAACGGCGCCTACTCGCTGCGGTTGGCCGTGAACTCCCGTTCGCCGCGGGGGGTGATCATCTTGCCGGTCATCGTGTCGCCGTCGACCGTCGCCTCGAAGTTGAGGTTGAAGGTCTGGCCGCCCCTGCCCACCTCGCGACCGAACTTCAGCGTTTCGCCGTCCCAGGAAACGTTCTTCATGTCGCCCGAGTTGCGCGGGTTGCTCCAGGCGCCCTTGAGCTCCCCGTCGACCTCCGTGAACTCGTACACGACCTCGAAGGTGCCTTGGGGCGTTTCGGCCATCGACGTCCACTTGCCGAGGACGGGGGCGTTGTCGGCGGCCAGCGCGGCTGGGGCCAGCGCCAGAAGGAGGGAAGCGGCGATCAGGACGGTCTGTCTCATGGCTGGCTCCTCGACTGTTGTTCGGATGCGGGTATGTTAGCCGTCATGAAGATCGATCACTTCATGTACGCGGTCGCCGACCTTGCCGAGGGAAAGTGGCAGCGATGAAGATTGATCACTTCATGTACGCGGTCGCCGACCTCGACGATGGGCTCGCGTGGGCCGAGAACGTGTTCGGCTTGGCGCCGGCGTTCGGGGGCTCCCACGAGGGGCTGGGAACCCGCAACGCGCTGTTGAGCCTGGGCGACACGTACCTGGAGATCATCGCGCCGGACCCGGCGCAGTCGGTCGAGAACCAGATGGTCGAGCGGATGGCGAAGCTCACGGCCGGCGGGCTCGTGACCTGGGCGGCGCAGGGCGATCTCACGGTCACGAAGGGCCTGCTCGAAGAGGCCGGGATCTCATCGGTTGGCCCCGCGGAAACACGCCGGCGCACGGCCGACGGGGGATTGCTGGTGTGGGACCTGCTGTTTCCGCAGGGTGGCGGCTACGGAATGCCCTTCTTCATCGACTGGCGGGACTGTCCCCACCCGGCGGCGACGACGCTGGTTGGCGGGAGGCTGCAGTCGTTCCACATCTCCTCGCCCGATGCAAGAACTTTGGGGCCGGTGCTTGGAGGACTCGGGCTGAACGTGACGGTTGCCGAAGGCGAGCCCGAGTTGCGAGTCGGAATCGACGGGGCAAACGGTCCGGTGGAACTGGTATCCACCGAAGAGACGCGGCGGCTGCAGCCGTCGTCGAGGCGTTGACGACCACCTGCGGAGCAGGCCGGCGCTGCTTCAGCCGACTCGAACGTACTCTCCCGCAGTCACGATCCCGATTCCGCGAAACGGGTTCAGGGCCAACAGGTCTCGATCTCCAGTGAGAATCAGGTCCGCTTCCCCGCTCAGAGCCAATTCCAGGAACTTGTCGTCGCGAGGATCCCTGCACAGTCGAACGCGGTGCCGGATCGTGACCACCTCAACTGTCCGCAACAGCAAGCGAACGTACTCCTGGCGCTGCTCGATGCTGACGTAGCGATCGAGTTTCCTCCGACCGAGGACATCCGCCAACTCGTCGAGAGTTGCCCGGGACGCCAGGACCAGGCCATCCCTCTCAGCCATCCGGACGGCCTCGCCGGACGTCGAGTCGGGTAGCAGGAGCCGGCTGACGAGAAGGTTCGTGTCAACGACGATCCGCGTCGCCACCGTCATCTTCCAGGATTTCGCCTAGCTTCTCCGCGGTCAGACCTCGTTCTGCCGCCTGAACCCCTATCCGCTCGCAATACTGGTCGAGTTCCTGGAGGTTCAGCCCGCGCAGGCGTTCGTACTCCCTTGGCGACAGGACGACCGCCACTTCCCGCTTCTGCCTGCAGACCATGATGGGCTCGTGCTGCGCCGCATCGAGGATCGCCGCAAGCCTCTGTTTCGCTTCGGTTGCACTGACGGTTCGCACGCTGCCATCTCCTCAAGAACGTGAACGAGGCACCAATCGCACATTCTAGACAAAACTGCCATTGGCAAGCTGGCCTGGTTGCGTGACGGCGCCACTTCAAGAGCGTCGCCACTCGAGGGATCCTGTAGTTTGTCGGCCGCACGCAAGCACACAGCGTCCGACCACGCGAGCCGACAAGGAGAAGAAGGATGACCGAGAAGACCCCGAAGCACCACACTCATCGACTCGGTTGGTATCTCGCGGTCGCGGCCCTCGGCCTCTCGGCCGCCGTCCCGGCCGCGGCTCAAAGCTACATCGACGATTGGGCCCAACGGGCGGGCGAACAGATCGTCTGGCACCAGACCCAGTTGAGCGACACCGTCTACCTGCTCCTGCCGGAGCCGGGGCTGGCGGGCAACCTCGCGGTCTCCGCGGGCGAGGACGGCATCCTGATCGTCGACGATGCGATGATCCCGGTGGCGCCGAAGATCAAGGCGGCGGTCGAGAAGATCCAGAAGGGCAAGATCGACTTCGTCGTCAACTCCCACTACCACTTCGATCACGCCGGCGGCAACGCGGCCTTCGGGGCGGACTCCGCGATCGTGGCGCACGCGAACGTGCGCAAGCGCCTGCTGGAGAACCGGCATGCCGGCGCCAACTTCTCGGCCACGCCGTTCCCGTCCGAGGCGCTGCCGATCGTGACGTTCAACGAGAGCGTCACCCTGCACTGGAACGGCGAGGCGATCGACGTCATCTACTTCGGCAACCCCGCGCACACCGACGGTGACGTGGCGATCTACTTCCGCGACTCGAACGTGGTCCACGCCGGCGACCAGTTCCCGAACCTCGGCGGCTATCCCTACATCGACCGGGACGTGGGCGGCAGCGCGCTCGGCCTGCGCGACAACATGGCCCAACTGCTCGAGATCGTCGACGACGAAACGAAGATCATCCCCGGCCACGGGCCGCTGGCGACGAAGGCCGATCTGCAGAAGTACCACGACTATGTCGCGGAGACGATCGCGCACATCGACGGCCAGAAGAGCGCCGGCAAGTCGCTCGAAGAGGTCCAGGAGGCCGGCCTGCCGGAAGAGTACGCGCCGTACGGCAATGGCCCGCTGTCGCCGGCACCGGTCTGGATCGGGTACGTCTGGGCAAGCCTCGACGACTAGCACCCCGATCTACGGACCGGCGCTTCGCGCCGGATGCGGGCTGGATGCCCACGTTCCATCCGTGCGCCCGCTGACGCGCGCACGGAGTGGTTCGCGGGTGGCGCGAAACGCGCCACCCGGGTTCCCAGAGTAGGAAGTAACGTTCAGGGTTGAGATGACAAGTACAGCCCAAGTCACCACTCCTCCGTCGGGCGCGGCGATGGCCAACAACGTCGTGATCGACGTGCGGGAGCTTCGCAAGAGCTACAAGGATCTTGTGGCTGTGGACGGGATCTCGTTCGAGGTCTATCGCGGCGAGATCTTCGGCATGTTGGGCCCCAACGGCGCCGGCAAGACGACCACGGTCGAGATCCTGGAAGGCCTGCGCCAGGCGGACAGCGGCGAGGCGTTCATCGCCGGCGTCGGCGTGAAGAAGAACCGGCGCCGGGTCAAGGCCATGATCGGAGTCCAGCTCCAGCAGAACGCGTTCTTCGACAACCTGACTCTCAGCGAGACGGTCCAGCTCTTCGCGACGCTCTACGGCGCGAACGCTTCGCCGGACGAGATGTTGGCCAAGGTCGATCTGGCGGACCGGGCCAAGTCGCAGTACAAACACCTGTCCGGAGGCCAGAGGCAGCGCTTCTCGATCGCGGTCGCCATGGTCAACCAGCCCGTGGCGATGTTCCTGGACGAACCGACCACCGGGCTCGATCCCCAGGCGCGTCGCAAGATGTGGAAACTGATCGACGGCCTGCGGTCTGACGGCATGGCGATCATGCTGACCACCCACTACATGGAGGAAGCGGAAGTTCTCTGCGACCGCGTGGCGGTGATCGACCATGGCGCCATCGTCGCGATCGACAAGCCCCAGGTGCTCATCGAGCAGTTGGCGGGCCGCGGCGGTGAATCGGTCCGCAGGGACGGGGCGTTGACGCTGGAAGATGTCTTCATCGATCTGACCGGGCACGGTCTCGCCGAAGAGGGGTTGTCCGATTGAAGATCTACAGCGCGTTCGTGGTCGCGGAGTTGAAGATGTTCTTCCGCGACCGCGCGGCGCTCTTCTGGTCGCTGGCGTTTCCGACCGTGATGATGGTCGTCTTCGGCCTGTTCGACTTCGGCAGCTTCGCCCCGCCACAGGTGGGCATCATCGATCAGGCGAAGAACCAGGCGTCGGCCGTCCTGGTGTCCGTGCTGAAGGGCGACCTCGGCGGCGAGCCGCTCTTCAACGTGCCGGAGTCCGACGATGCCGAGGTTCTTCAAGCCGAGGTCCTGGCCGGCGACATCACCGCGTTCCTGGTGATCCCGGAGGGATTCGGTGAACTCGGTTCCTCTTCGACCATCGATCTCACCTTCGATGGCAGGAAGGCACAGGAGGCGCAGGCAGCCCAATCCATCCTCGCGCAGGTACTCGAGGGCGTGTTCAAGTCCGTCGCGAACATTCCCGCGGAGTACCGGGTCGAGAACTGGGCGACGATCTCCGCCACCGAAGTCGCGGGACGCGGCCAGGGCTTCCAGGGGTTCATCGTGCCGGGCATCGTCTCCCTGTCGATCATGCAGAGCGCGCTGTTCGGCGTCGTCTTCACGCTCGTCCGGTTGCGAAACCAGGGGGTGCTCAAGCGCCTGTTTGCCACGCCCATCAGCCCGAGACACTTCCTGGTGGGATCGCTGGTCACCCGGCTCCTGCTGCTGGTGATGCAGACCTACGTGCTGCTGGGCGTCGGCATCCTCGTGGCCGGCGTCGAGGTGTCACCGGGCTACGCGCTGTTCTGGCTGGAGGTGATCCCCCTGATCTTCCTCGGCGGGATCGTGTTCGCCTCCCTGGGCCTGGCGATATCAGGCATCGCGAAGACGGAGAACACGGCGGCGCCGCTCGCGAACATCGTGTCGCTGCCGATGATGTTCCTGTCGGGCGTGTTCATCCCCCAGGGTGTGATGCCGGACTGGCTCGTCGCCTTCGCGAAGTGGCTGCCGCTGACCTTCCTGGCCGACGCGATGCGAGCGATGGTGAACAGCGGTGAAACGCTGTTCGTGCAAACCGGCCCGCTCCTGGGGCTGGCAGTGTGGGCGGTCCTCTGCTTCGGCCTCGCCGTGCGGGCCTTCAGGTGGGAGTGATCGCCGCGCCAAGCGCGGCAGGACATCCGGGGACGCCAGTTCGCGCCGAATGCCGACGGCGACGCCGGCGCACCGAGCTTCTGCCGCGCTAGTTGCCGCCCGAACTCTGCGGCTGGTCGTACTCCGATTCGAGCAGGCGAGCGCCGCGCAGGACGTTGCCCATCGCGTAGTTGCCTTCGTGACAGGCGTACTCGTAGACGCGACTGTCCTTGCCCTGCCAGGTGTATTCGCCCGCCCAGGGCCCCTGCCACGAATTGGGATCGTCGACCTTGAAGTGGTAGAGCAGGTTTCCATCCTCGGCCGGGGTGAAGCGCTCCTCCACCACCATCGTCTCGCTGCCGCCGGGGAGGCCGGTCTCGTTGCGGAAGTTGCGGGTGGTGACTACGAGGGTGTCGCCGTCCCAGTGGCCGACGCCGTCGCCGAGCCACCAGTTGACGTCGTCGGGGCCGTGCTCGCCGTCGATGGGCACGATCCGGGCGTCGTGCACCATCTCCGCCAGGATGACGACGTGGTTCTCGGTCTGGACGATGCGCGCGTAGTTGTTGTACAGGCTGGGCAGCAGCGGAGGTCCGCCGACGAAGCCGAGCAGGCAACGCTCAGCCAGGGCCAGGGTCTCGGGGCCGTCGAACGGGCCGGGGCCGTCATGGTCGAGCCAGGATGCGGTGCCGTCGTTGTTGTGGATGAACGAGGCGAAGTTCGTCGCCATCCGGCGCATGGCCGCGGGCGTCATCATCGGCCGTCGACCGTTCGGCGGGTCGTAGATGATCGACGTGCGGAATTTGCCGTCCACCGCCACGGCCTCGGAGCCGGGGTCGATCCAAAAGGCGTTGTAGCCGCCAACGCCGCCGCCGCCGAAGCGGTTGTCGCCGTCGCCGCCCTTCTTGGGCGCTTCGCGATCGGCGCCGCCGCCCTTGCTCCCTTCTTCGACCTCCCGCCAGAACGCCTCCCTCTCCTCTTCGAGCGCCTGCGCCTGTTCAGCGGTCAGGTACAGGTTCTCGCCGTACTGCGGCGGACGATCGACCGGCGTCACGGTTCCGGCGTCGTAGACCCCGGACAGGTCGGGCTTGCCGTTCGGCAGACGCTTGATGCCGTCTCCCTCTTCGGCCAAGGCCGGAACAGCGACGAGGAGGAGAGTGGCGAGCGAGGCGAGGATGAGCTTGCGCATGGCTTGAGTCCTTCCCTTGGGGAGCTCGTATCGGTGAATGCGACCGGGTCAGCATGCTAGCACTGACCGGCCCCTCAGGAACTCACCTCAAGCGCGGCGTTCGGCGGCTACAGTCGTTGCCGGAGGCTTGGATCAAGGATGACGACGAGGCAAGACGGCACTCCGAAACCACGTTCGAGCTATCGCAAGTGCTCCGCCCTTGCTGCGGCCGGTCTCTGCGCCCTGCTCCCGGCGTTCCCCGCAGCGGTTGAGCCGCAAGATCCGGCAGAGCCGGCGGTCGAACAGGTCGAACTGAACGGCGCCCTCCACGACGTGCCGCCGCCCTGGCGGGGAAACCGCATCGAGGACTTGGCCGACCCGGCCGACCTGGTTCGCGTCCCGGCCAACCTGAGCGGAGAACTCGGCATCTACGTCACGCTGGACACGCGGGACGCGCTGGTCGCTCTGGCTGCGGCCGCGGGTGAGGACGGGATCAAGTTGGCGGTGGACTCGGGGTTCCGCAGCTTCGGCTTCCAGAAACGGATTCTGGAAGGCCTATTGGCCGGGGGCAGGCCGTTCCTCAACGCGGTGCGCTGGACCGCACCGCCGGGCTACTCGGAGCACATGACGGGCCTCGCCGTCGATGTCGTACCGAGCGACGCGACCTTCAAGGACACGCCGGCGTACCAGTGGCTGCGGCAACATGCGGCCGCTTTCTGCTTCACGGAGACCTACCCGCTCGGCAACGCCGGCGGGTTCGACTGGGAGCCGTGGCATTGGCGCTACGACGACTGCGACGAGTACCCTCGCCTGCCGCGCGAGTGACGCCCACCTCCAGCCACATCGAGGAGCACTGAATGCCGACCTTCGAGAACCACGTCTACCCGCGAGATCCCGAGCAGATCGCGGCGATGCAGCAGCCGGGGCCCGATGGACCGATCTACATGGTCAATCTGCTCAAGTTCAAGGACAGGGCCGAGTACAGCGATGGCCGCGACACGGAACTGACCGGCCGCGAGGCCTACCAGCTCTACGGCCGGGCAGTCAGCAAGATCATTCAGGACTTCGGCGGCCACGTCGTGTTCGCCGCCGACGTGACGATGCTGTCGCTCGGCAAGGTCGACGAGCTCTGGGACGAAGTCGCAATCGCCTGCTACCCGAAGCGCGCCGCCCTGGTCGCGATGTCGACGTCCGAAGCCTGGCGAAAGGCCGCCGTGCACCGCGAAGCGGGTTTGGCGGGACAGCTCAACATCGAGACCGTGCTGATGCCGGGTCTCGCGGGGATCTCGCTGACCGGGTAGTGCCTCCTGGCGCCTCGAAGACCTAGCGCGGCAGAACGACCGGAGGCCGGCGCTTCGCGCCGGATGCGGGCAGGATGCCCGCGCTCCCAGGTCGGATCGTTCTGCCGCGCTAGTCGTCCTCCAACACGGCGCGGACGATGTCCGGCGCGATCCGAAAGTCGGAGCGAAGGAGCTGCTCGAAGACGTCGCGAGCGGACTCGATGATCCCCCGCCGGCGGGCCAGCCCGACGATGGCGGCACTGCCCGCGACCTCCAGTCCTGCGGCCCGCGCTTCCCTTCGACCGAGCCGGTCCTCCAGGAGCACCAAAACCGAACCGCGATGCTCGCGCGCGGCGACGATCGTTGACCACTCGCCCTCGCCCAGATGGGGCGGACAGTCCGGGAGCGGCCGCGCGGCTGCTCTGGACCGAAGCCAACCCTGATCGAAGGCCGCCGCGATCTGGGCTTCCAATCCTCCCCGCTCAAGCTCGTCCCGTACCGCAGCGGTCATCTCGACCGTCCCGAACAGCTCCCTCAGCCAAACGACTCCGCCGACCCGCGACAGTCCGACCAGGGGGCTCGCGTCGGTCAGGACGAGGCGAGCCATGCCTCGAGCGTCTCGAGGTCCGCCTTGGCGTCGGCCCCGTCTCTCTGGACCACGGCGGCCCCCAGACGCGACAGATGGCTGATCATCTCCACCACAGACACTCTGGCCAAACGGGCCGCCCGGCCAAGCGAGATGGACCCGCCCTGAAACAGAGCCGCCGCGAGGGCCAGCAGAACGTCAGGTTTGTCGGGAAGCTGCTCGAGGTCGAGGTGAAGAAGCAGCGCCTCCGGGTGATCGCCTTTGAGCACGAGGACGGGCGCCTCTGCCGCACTGCGAAGAGCTTCAGAGGGGTTGTTCTTGAGCTGCCTGACGTTGACGGATCGCATGGGAACGGTGCGCAGGAACGTAACGTAGGAACCGCGATCGGTCAAGTCCTGCGCAACCGGACACACGCCCAACTGCTCCCGCGGGGGCCGATCCGTGTAGGCTGGACTGCGGGAGACTTCAACATGCAGACGATCGAACACCACGTCAACGGAACCACCCACCCGGCCCGGTCCGGCAGGACCCACTCGGTCTTCAACCCGGCTACCGGCGAGCAGACCGCCGCCGTAGGCCTGGCGAGCACCGACGAGGTCGATGCCGCCGTCGCCGCCGCGGCGGACGCGTTCACCGACTGGCGGCGCACGTCGCTGGCGGTGCGCACGAAGCTGATGTACGCCTTCCGCAACCTGGTCGAGGCAAACACGGACGAGATCGCCCGGCTGCTGACGAGCCAGCACGGCAAGGTGCTCTCGGACGCGGCGGGCGAAGTGGCCCGCGGGATCGAGAACATCGAGTACGCCTGCGGCCTGGCCGATCTGCTGAAGGGGAGCTACAACTCCCACGCCTCGACCGGGGTCGACGTCTACTCGGTCCGCCAGCCCCTGGGCGTCGTCGCGGGCATCACGCCGTTCAACTTCCCGGCCATGGTGCCGCTGTGGATGTTCCCGAACGCGGTGGCCTGCGGGAACACGTTCGTGCTGAAGCCCTCGGAGCGGGATCCGTCGGCGCCGCTGCTCCTGGCGGAGCTCTTCGACCAGGCCGGTTTCCCGCCCGGCGTGCTGAACGTGATCAACGGCGACAAGGTCGCGGTCGACCGTCTCCTGACCCATCCGGATGTCGCGGCGGTCAGCTTCGTCGGCTCGACGCCGATCGCCCGCTACGTCTACGAGACGGGCACCGGGGCGGGCAAACGGGTACAGGCCCTCGGGGGCGCGAAGAACCACATGGTGGTACTGCCCGACGCCGACATCAACCTGGCCGCCGACGCGGCGGTGTCGGCCGCCTACGGCTCGGCCGGCGAGCGCTGCATGGCGATCTCGGTCGTCGTCGCCGTCGGCGGCGTCGCCGATCCCCTGGTCGACGCGATCCAGGACCGGCTGGGCAAGCTCTCGATCGGCCCCGGCACCGACCCGAAGTCGGAGATGGGCCCGCTGATCACCCGCGAGCACCGCGACCGGGTGGCGGGCTACATCGGGGCCGGCGCCGAAGAGGGCGCCACCGTCGTGGTCGACGGCCGGGAGACGGTCTTCGACGGCGACGGCTTCTTCCTGGGGGTGTCCCTGCTCGATCACGTGACCCCGGACATGACCGTCTACCGCGACGAGATCTTCGGGCCGGTGCTGAGCGTGGTCCGCGCGGACACCTACCGCGAGGCGGTGGACCTCGTCGAGCAGAACCCGTGGGGCAACGGGACCGCGATCTTCACCCGCGACGGCGGCGCCGCCCGCCAGTTCCAGGAGGATGCGGACGCTGGCATGGTCGGGGTCAACGTGCCGATCCCGGTGCCGGTCGGCTACCACTCCTTCGGCGGCTGGAAGCAGTCGCTGTTCGGCGACACCCACATGTACGGGCCCGAGGGCGTCCACTTCTACACGAAGGCGAAGGTCGTCACCTCCCGCTGGCCGGACCCGGCTGAGAGTCAGGTGGACCTGGGGTTCCCGAGGAATCGGTAGGCACGCGGCAGTTCCTCCCCGGAGGCCTCCGGATCAGGCTGGCCGGGCCTCGTAGCGTTGCACGTCGATCTCGGCTGCGCGAGCGCGTACACGCGAAGCGTCGTACCAAGCTTGCATCCTCAGCAGCGTATCCATGCTCACGTCAAAAGCCTTCTCGATACGCAGGGCCATTTCCGCCGAAAGAGCCGAGTTTCCGTTCAACAGATCCGAGAGCGTAGCCCTGCGCACGCCGAGAATCTCGGCAGCCTTCGTGACGTTGAGCCCCAGCTCCTCGATGATCTCGGTGCGAATAAAATCGCCCGGGTGGGAAGGTGTCATCTTCACGTCGATGCCGTTGCTCGCCATCAGTGGTAGTCCTCCAGATTCAAGCGGTCTACGCAATCGTCGGTTTCTTCGAACGTGATGCGCCAGTTGCCGGAGACCGAGACGCTCCATTCCCGCCGGTTGCCCGAGAGTCGATGCACTCGCCAGCCTGGCGGCGCAGAAGCCAGGAACTCGTCGATGTGCTCGGCCAGAATCAACATGGTCAGAACCTTGCGCACCCGGTCTACGAGCTTCTGCTGTAGAAACCTGGGGTTGTCGTCCTCAAGCAGGCGGCGCAGTCCCCGGTGGCGAACAGAGCGAACGATCATGCCACGAGTGTACGGTAACACCGTTCATTGTCGCGAGACCTCTTGACCGAAGAGGATCGGATCAGCCGCGCGCCCGAACCCAACTGCTAGTCGAACGTCCATTCGCGGGGTTCCTTGCCCTCTTCGGGATGAACCTCGCGGACGGTCACGGACGGAGACTCGCCTTCCTCGTACGTGAACACGTACTTCAGGGCCTTCCGGTTCTCCTCGGGAACCGGGTCCACGTGTGTGGCGAGTTCGGGGCCGTCGAAGACGTTGATCTTGCAGAACTCCTCGCCCCGGCACACGAACTTCCCCATCTGCACCCAGTCCTCCATCTTCGTGTCGGGCTGAATCCAGGCGCCCCAGGCGAGGCCCGTCAAGCCGACCGGATTGAGGGGCGGCGGGGAATCGCCCTGCTGCTGTCCGAAGGCCGCAACGGAGAGGAGGAAGATCGTGCTGATGGCCAGAACGTGAGTGCGTCGGTTCACGGAGTCACCTCATCGGGCCGAAGTCTGTCGGTAGAACGGTTCCTGCCCCACAACTCTACCCGGGCCGTGCCCGGGCCATCGGCACTACCGACTCGGTCGGTCGACGCCGAAGAAGCGGTCCCACAGCTCCATCCGCCGTTCGTGGAGGCGGCTCCCGGCCTCGATCGACGAGCCGAAGTCGAGGTGCCGCGCCGTGTCGTTCTCGTACTTCGGCCACACCGGTACCTCCGAGCTGCCCAGCGGGTTCGGATCGCCGGTCGCGGCGAAGGCGACCCAGTAGTCCGACATCGCGCCGGCTAGCCGGACGTCGCCGTCGGTGTACTCGTAGTCCAGCTTGTCCAGGTTGTCGAACGCGTAGGCAATCTCCGCCGCGTGGTAGGCGCCGTAGAAGTCCTTCTCGGGGTGCGGCGGAGCGTGGCTGAAGAAGTACAGGTAGGCCGGCGACGGCACGGTCTCCGAGAGGGCCGCCCAGGTCTTCATCTGCCAGGCGAAGATGCGGTCGGAGAAGGCGTCGATGAAGGCCCTCCTCGCTTCGTCGTCGTTGGCGACGGGGTAGGCCTCGAAGAACTCGTCCGCGACGTCGGGGAACTGGCTCTTGACGACGAACTCGACCGCGGACTTGGTGGAGGGCAGCATGCGGCCCATCAGGCTCGTCGCCTCGTCGCGGTTCGAGCCGACGAGCACCGGCACGTCCGCCTGCTCGCCGGACCGGTAGATCTCGGCCGGCTGCTCCGGCAGCACCCAGCCGTCGACGTTGGGCCTGGTCGGGAAGGCGCCCTGCTTGGATGCCTCGCTCAGGATGACTTCGGCATCCAGTTCCCGCAGCCGGGCCGCCGCGCCTTCGCCTTCGATGCCGAGACGCTTGGCGAAGGCCTCGCCGGAGCTCTCGGCCGAGCCGTCTTCGGACGAGCGGAGTTCAGGCAGACCGTCGAAGTAGCCGCCGCTCTGACCGATCACGCGGTGGAACAGGCCCCGGGCCAGCGGCGAGGCCTGGAGCACGTTGACGCTCCATGCTCCGGCCGACTCCCCGAAGATCGTGATGCGGTCCGGGTCGCCGCCGAAGACCGCGGCGTTGTCCCGCACCCATTGGAGGGCCAGGATCTGGTCGAGGACGCCGTAGTTGCCGGAGACTCCGTGTTCGGACTCCGCCGACAGCGCCGGGTGAGCGATGTATCCGAAGGGCCCGAGCCGGTAGTTGACCGTCACCAGGACGACGCCCTTGCGCGCCAGCGCCGATCCGTCGTAGATCGGCAGCGAGCCCGAGCCGCGGGTGAGCGCGCCGCCGTGGATCCAGACCATCACCGGCAGGCGGTCGTCCTCCGACTCTGCCGCGGTCCAGATGTTGAGGTAGAGGCAGTCCTCGCTCACTTCGCCCATGGGCTGGGCGTAGAAGCCGCCTTCCCGGTAGGGCGCCTGCATGCACGAGGGAGGCTCGACGAGCGCGTCGTAGGGCGCTCTCCAGGGTGTGACGGGCTCGGGTGGCCGGAATCGGAGGTCGCCCTCCGGCGGCTCGGCGTACGGGATGCCGAGATAGGTGTGGAGCCCGCGATCGTCCTCGGCGACGAAGCCCATCACGTAGCCGGTCGAAGTCAGCTTGACCGGCGGCAGGCCGGCGCCCTGGCCGCCGGCGGCGGCTGCAAAGAGGACGCCGGCAAGCGTCCAACCGAAGCAACGACGAGCGAGGGGAACCATGGGCCTATTCTCCTTCACTCAGCGACCGCGTACGACGTCAGCGACTCCTGGTCCCGAATGTAGAGCACTCCGTTGGCGACCACCGGGTGCGCCCAGGTGAAGTCGCCCCGGTCTTCGATCTCGAACCGGCCCCGCTCATCGTAGCCCTCGGGCGTCGCGACCGCGAGGCCGACCTCGTTCTGCTCGCTCAGAAGGAAGAGTTTGCCGTCGGCCATCACCAGAGAGCCCTTGCCGACGCTCCGGGCGCGCCAGTGGACTTCTCCGGTCTCGATGTCGACGCTCGTGAGCGCGCGACCGAAGAAGCTGTAGATCGTTCCCTCGTGCGCGATCACGCCGCCATGGTGATTCTGGAGTCGGGTCTCGAAGTACGCCTGCTCGCTGGAGAAGGATCCGCCCTCGTCCTCGACGCTGATCCGGACCGCACCGCCGCCGATGCCGTAGGAGGCCGAGTAGAAGACGTGGTTGCCGTCGAGCACAGGCGTGGCGACGTTGATCGCGCTAGCGGTCGACGGTCTCTCATAGCGCCAGAGAAGCGCCCCGTCCGCGGCCCGCAGGCCAACGCCGGCCTCGCCCGTGAAGCCGATCAGCACTTCAGTGCCCCCCATCTCGCGCAGGATGAGCGAGGAGTACGAGGCTACGTCACCGAGCTCGCTGGAGCGCCAGATCGTGCTGCCGTCGGCGGCCGACAGCGCGGCGATCGCGCCGTCCCTGCCGCCCGGCATGACGAACACCCGGTCGCGTACGACCAGCGGCGACTCGCTGATGCCCCAGCGGGTGTTCGGGCTGCCGAAGCGATCCAGCATGTTGAACTGCCAGATCACCTCGCCCGAATCCTTGTCGAGCCTGGCGACCTCGCCCATTCCGTTCTGCACGTAGAGCGAGTCGCCGTGGATCGTCGGCGCCGACCGCGGGCCGTCGCCCTTGTCCGGGTGGTCGTAGAGGGGGCCGAGCTCCCGCACCCAGATCTCGCCGCCATCGGTGGCGCGCAGACGGAAAACCGCGCTCTGGCCTCCGCGCGTGCCCTGAACGTAGATTCGGTCTCCCTGGACGACGACGGCTCCGTAGCCCTGGCCGAGCGTCTCGATCTGCCAGTTGACCGCCGGGCCTTCCGGCGGCCACTCGTCCAACAGACCGGTCTCGGTCGAGATCCCGGCACGGTCGGGTCCGCGCCACTGCAACCAGTCGTCCGCGTACGCCGCCGTCGCGAATCCGGCCACGAGCATGGCCGCCGCAAACAGGCGAGTCCCTCTTCTGAGCATCGGTCGCATGATCGTCCCCGTAATTTACTGGCTGGCCGGCCAGCATTATAGCGGCCGGCCGCAGGCGCCGGATCGTACTGTTTCCTCGCCAACCGTTACAGTGCGGCGCACCCACAGGACTGAGCAGGGAGGAGAAGAAGCCATGGAGTTCTGGACCAAGACCGTCGCCGCACCGACCCGCAGTGCCGAGTTCGCCCTCGAGGCCGAGGACCGGGGCTGGGACGGCATAGACGTCGTCGACTCGCAGAACCTCTCCGGCGACCCGTACGTTTTTCTCGCCCTGGCGGCGACGACGACCAAGAAGCTGGGGGTCGCGACTTCGGTGACGAACCCGGTCACGCGGCACCCGGCGGTTACGGCGTCCTCGGCGCTCTCCGTGCAACTGGTGTCACGGGGCCGGATGGTGCTGGGCATCGGCCGCGGCGACAGCGCGCTGGCCCACCTCGGCCGAGCGCCCGCGCGCCTGCGATGGTTCGAGAACCACCTCGTCAACCTGCAGGCGTACCTGCGCGGCGAGGAAGTGGCGTTCGAGGACACGAGCATTGCGGACGAAGCCGCGCCGCTTGCCGAGAAGCTCGGATTGGCCCACGGTCCGTCGGCCAGCGCCATCCGCTGGATCGGCGACGGGCCCAAGGTGCCGGTCGAGGTCGCGGCAACCGGTCCAAAGGTGATCGGGATCGCCGCCCGCCAGGCCGACCGGGTCATGCTCGCAGTCGGCGCCGACCCGAAACGCGTTGCGTGGGGCATCGAGACGGCGCGCAACGCCGCCGCGGAGGCCGGCCGCGACCCGGACTCGCTCCAGTTCGGCGCCTACGTGAACGTCGTCTGCTGTGACGACCCGGCAGTCGGCCGCGAGCTCGGCCGCGCCTCCACCGGTCTGTTCGCCCGCTTTTCCGTGATGTACGGGGAGATCGCCGGGCCCGCCGACGATCGCCAGGCGGATGTGTTCCACAAGCTCCACGACAGCTACGACATGACCGCCCACGGCCGCGAAGGCGGGCAGCAGACGGCGGCGCTCACGGACGAGTTCATCGACGGTTACGCGATCATCGGCCAGCCCGATCACTGCGTGGCGCGGATCGAGGCGCTGCTTGAGCTCGGGGTCGACAAGTTCGCCGTCACCGGACCCAACTTCGCGGCGCCGAGCCCGCCGGCACGGGAGGCCGCGGAACGGTTCACGGAGGATGTTCTGCCCCGGCTGCGGGGTTAGGAGAACGAGCTATGGAGATAAGAGGTACATCGGCGGTCATCACCGGCGGCGGCAACGGCATCGGCCGCGCCATTGCGCTGGCCCTGGCGCGTGAAGGCACGAACGTCGCGGTGGCCGACCTGGAGGCGGACGCCGCGGCGAGCATCTGGCGGTCGGCCGAGCGGCGGCCGGAGCATCTCGGCGGTCCGCAAGAGGTCGATCCGGCGCGCGGCAAGCTCACCGAGGAACACGCGATGCCCGCGGCGGAAGCCGCCGACATGGTGCTCCAGGGCATCCGCGAGGGCCGTTTCTTCCTGCTGACCCACCCCCACGTGATCGAGTACGCGCGCACCAGGTGGGAAGAGGTCGACGCCGCGTTCGCCGAGCAGGCGCCGCGCTACGAAGGGGACGACCGGTACGACGTGGTGAAGGCGATCGCGCGGATTCGGGCGGAGCGGACCGGGTAAAGCCAGATGCGGGCGAGACGCCCGCGTTCCCAGGTCAGAATGCCGCCGGGTGGTCGAAGCGGGCCGCGTCGCGGCTTTCGCTGTAGCACTCGACGATCGGCGCGAGCTCGCTCGGGCTCGCGCCGTGCAGGATGACGCCGTCGGCGCCGAGTTCGAACTGGGCGCGGATCTTCTCCACGCATCGCGCGGGCGAACCGGTGGCGGCGGGCGCCAGCCAGTCCTCCGGGATCAGGGCCGCGATCCGTTCGAGTTGCTCGGTGGTGGCCAGGCTGTCGATCGCGCCGCGAAAGCCGGCCACCAGCGGATCGGCCCGGAAGCGCTGGAGCACCTTCGGATCCCAGCGGTTCGTCTCGACCATGAGATCGCCGTAGACCTGCAGGTAGGTCGCCATCCGGCCGACCGTCTTCTTGAGGCGCACCGCTTCGGGCAGGTGATCGCCGATCGTCGCGAAGCAGGACCAGACGCGGACCGAGGAGGGATCGCGGCCGGCTTCCTCGGCGGCGCGCTTCACGGTCCGGACGCAGCGGGCGAGGGTCTCGTCGGTGAAGAACGTGTGGAGCACCACCGCGTCGAACGCCCTGCCTCCAAGCGCCAGCGAGTTGGGGCCGAAGGCGGTCAGAGTCATCGGGATCTCGTCGTGAGCCTCGGCGCCGAGGCGCAGCAGCGGGAAGCGGCCCGCCGGCCCGTCGTGGCCGACGATCGTTTCGCCACGCCACATCCGGCGCATCAGCCCCACGAAGTCCTCCATCTGGGCGGTGGTGATCCGGGGCAGGCCGAAGGCGTCAAACACGCGGGCGATGCCGCGACCCAGGCCGAGCGAGAAGCGGCCGCCGGTGAGCCGGTGCATGGTCAGCGCGTAGGAAGCGGTGATCAGCGGGTGGCGGGTGTTCTGGTTCGTCGCCGCGGTGGCGATCCCGAGTTCCTTGGAGCAGGCCGCGGCCGCGCCGGACAGCGTGGCCGCCTCCTTGACGTTGAAGCGCTCGGATATGAACACGGAGCCGAACCCCATCGCCTCGCCGGCGCGCACCTCCGCGAACAGCTCGGCCGGGGACTCCGGCTGGCCGGCCAGGGTGTAGAAGGCGAGTTCGTTCATCCGTTGCATGGTGGTGCTTCTCCAGCCCTCTTACAGCAGTTCGCCCGAGTTCAGGTCCAGGGCGTGCCGGGTGTGCCGCCTGGTCATCGCGATGAACATCTCGTTGCCGCGCTGCGTCTCCCGGACCATCATCGAGGCGATCACGCAGACCCCGAAGCCGGCGAAGGCGCCGAGCCGGTAGTCGTCCCAGCAGGCCTCCCAGGCGTAGTCAGAGATGCCGGCGTCGACCAGCCGGCCGTGGTACTCGCGCACGATGTCCTCCTCGCACCGTCGCCGCAGCGGCGGCTCCAGGCTGCCGCCGAGCAGGTACGCGACATCGCCGAGCGGACGCCCGATCGTGATGCTCTGCCAGTCGACGGCGGTGATCGCGGGCGGCGAGGTCCGCCGGTCGATCAGCAGGTTGTCGAGCCGGTAGTCGACGTGGACGAGGGAGAAGGGCGTCGGCGACTCGCCGGACCACGCTGAGGCGGCATCGTCGTACCGGCGCAGGATCTCCCAGGCGTCCTGCTCGAGCCGGTCGCCGTACCGGTCGATGAATCCCGGCAGCATTGTCCGGTAGCGGTGGTGGATGGCCGCCGCGTATTCGGGACTCGGTCGATTCAGCCAACCGGCTTCGAGCAGCGAGGCATCGTTCCAACTCGGCGCGTGCAGGCCGGCCAGTTCGAGCACCGCCGCCCGCGCCACCTCCTCGTTGCAGCCCGCGATCTGGTCGCCCTGCTCTGCCGGGGCCTCGTCGCTCATGAGCACGGCGAAGTGGGGGCCCTTGCCTTCGATCTCCGCGAAGTAGCAGCGCGGCGTGGAGATCGAGAGCCGCGGCTGAAGTTCCTGATAGAAGCGCACCTCCTTCAGGTAGTTGCGCAGCACGACGCCGGTCTCGCGGCTGGCCGGATCGGAGGCCGGGAACTTCCCGACCAGGGACCGGGGAGCGTCGCCCGCAGCCTCGCCGTACTCGAGCCGGTAGCGGATGCAGCGTCCGAGCTGCCCGGTGCCGATGTCGGAGGCCTCGAAGCCCTGCACGTCGACCTCGTGGCCGGCGGCGCGCAGTTGCTCGGACAGCCAGGCGGCGCTGACCTCGTCGGGCGTCGGGATGAAGGGCCCCGAACTCACTCTCACGCGTTCCGCTTGATGTCGCGGAACGGGCCCTGGTCGGCGCGGAATCCCTTCGGCATCCCGAGCACGCGCTCGGAGATGATGTTGCGCTGAATCTCGTCGGTGCCGCCGGCGATGGAGATCGCGGGCACCGAGACCAGGATCTCCGCGACGATGCCGTCCGCCGCCGATTCGGGGCCGCTCAGCATCGCGTCCGCGCCAGAGATCATCGTGTGGACCAGGGAGGCCTGCCGGGCGATGACGCTGGCGGCGAGTTTGCCGATCGACCCGGCGGGGATGATCTCGGTCGTCCCCGCCTTCCGCTGCGCCTCCGCGCTGTCCGAGGCGAGCGCGGCGCCCCGGGACAGGCAGATCAGCTTCGCGATCTCCTGGCGCACCGCCGGATCCTGGATCGCGCCCGTTTCCCGTGCGCGCGGCAGAACGAGGTCGACCCGTCCCTCGCGCTGCGGGTACCAGGTGTAGGGCTCGGTCGCGATCCGGAGCTCCTCTTCGTACTCCCGGTAGATGGGCCCCTGCTTCGGGCCCTCGAGCGAGGAACCCCTGATGCGGCGGCTGAAACCGCGCCGTTCGAACGACAGGGTGGTCGAGGCCACATGCCAGCCGTTGCCCTCGCCGCCGATCAGGTCCTCGGCAGGCACGACGGCGTTCGACATGAACACCTCGTTGAATGACTGATGCCCGTTCATCTGCCTGAGCGGCCGCGCCTCGACGCCGGGCTGCCGCATGTCGAGCAGGAAGTAGCTGATCCCCTGGTGCTTCGGCACATCCCAGTTGCTGCGCGCCACCAGGAGGCCGAAGTCCGCGTGGTGGGCGCTCGTGTTCCAGACCTTCTGGCCGTTGATGATCCACTTGCCGTCCACGAGTTCGGCCCGGGTGCTCAGGCCGGCGAGATCGGAGCCGCTGCCGGGCTCACTGAAGAGCTGGCACCAGGTGTGTTCGCCGGTCAGGATGGGCCTGAGGAACCGCCGCTTCTGGTCGTCCGAACCGCAGGCGAGGATCGTCTCGGAGGCGAGGCCGCGCGGACCTACCTGAGCGGCCGGGACCGCGTCCTTCTCCCTGAAGATCTCGGCAACCACCGCGGCCTGGTCGAGCGCGAAACCGCGCCCGTACCACTCCTCGGGCCAGTGCGGCGCCGCCCAGCCACCCTCGAGCAGGATGTTCCGCCACTCGAGCAGCGGACGATCGGTACGCCAGTTCGCGTCGAGCCAGGCCGAGACTTCGCGCTGGATCTGTTCCGGGGTCATGCCGCGCCCTCGATCATCGTCATCATCCGTTCGCGGTGAATCGCCGGCGTGCCGAGCAGCACCTCGGAGCTCTTGGCCCGCTTGAACCACAGGTGGGTGTCGTTCTCCCAGGTGAAGCCGATGCCGCCCCGCAACTGGATGCCGGCTCTCGCCGCGCTCATGTAGGCGTCGCCGGCCGCCGCCTTGGCCATGCTCGCGGCGTAGGGTTCGCCCTCGCCGGCGGCGAGGCAGCGCGCGGAGTGGCAGGTGACCGCGCGCGCCAACTCGATCTCGAGAAGCAGGTCGGCGCAACGGTGCTTGAGCGCCTGGAAGGAACCGATCGGCCGGCCGAACTGGAACCGCTCCTTCGTGTACGCCACGGTGGATTCGAAGAGCCGCTGCGCGCCGCCGATCATCTCGTGGGCCAGCGCCGAACAGATGAGGTCCCAGATCCGGTTCAGGGTTTCGCGGCCGACCGAGCCGATCGGCCGCGCCGGAACCTCCGTGAACGTCACCCGCGACAGCTTCCGTGTCTGATCGACGACCTGAAGCGGCTCGATCTCGAGCCCGGAGCCATCCCGTTCGACCGCGTACAGCCCGAGGCCCGAGCCCGTTCCCGCGAGCACCAGCAGCAGGTCCGCGACGTGGGCGTCGACCACGATCGCCGCCGTCCCGGAAAGGCGGCCGCCGTCGGTGGCCCGGATCGAGCCGCCGACACCGGCCGGGGTGTTCAGATCGTCGAGGACCAGGGTCGCGATCACAGAACCCGCGGCGATACCCGGGAGCAGCTCCGCCCGAGCGGACTCGTCCGCGGCCTCCAGAAGCGCGCTGCCGGCCATCACGGAGGACGCGAAGAATGGCGCGCAGAACAGCGTGCGGCCCATCTCCTCGGCGACGATGCCGAGTTCGACCGGTCCGCCGCCGGCGCCTCCGTACACCTCCGGAATGTGGACTCCGGCAAGGCCCGCGTCGCCGCAGAGTTCCTGCCACACGGCCGGGTCATAGCCCCGGTCCGAGGCCATCAACTCGCGGACCGCGGTGGCCGGCGACTTGTCCCGCAGCGCCCGCGACACGACGTCGCGGAGAAGCTCCTGCTCCCTTGAGAATGCCGTCTCCATGCCGGTCAGATTAGTCGAAGAGCCATCGGCGCCGGAAGCACCTGGGGATAGAGTCGGCGGCGGCCCTGGAGCCAACATTCTACTGAGTGATCAGCCACCCTCTTACTCGATCCAAGCCAGGCATGCCAGAGTCCAGCCGTTCGAATTCGGAAGCCCGGGGGCGCGGCGCCCGGCGGCCTCGCCGCACCCAGGCCGAGCGGCGGACCGAATCCGAACGCGAGATCCTGCTGGCCGCCGCGGTTCTCTTCGGCCGCCAGGGTTACACGGCAACCACACTCGAGCAGATCGGCAGGAAGGCGGGCTATTCGAGCGCCCTCGTATCGCTGCGCTTCGGCTCCAAGGAGGGAATCGCCGAAGCGATCGTCGCCCGTCTGCAGACCCGCGCCGGCAGCGACGTGTTCGATCCCGAGGACGGAGTGACCGGCTTGGCCAGCCTGAACCGACTGTTCAGCGGCTACTCCGAACTGCTCCGCAATGCCGAGCAGTGGATGCGCGCCCTGTTCATGCTGATGACCGACTCCCTTGGGCCGCTGAGCGGGAAGATCGACTTGTTTCGGGCCGGCAACGATAACTTCGCCGCCGCGATCGAACAGGCCGTCCGGGAAGGGCAGAAGGCCGGCGAGATCCGGGCCGACCTCGACCCTGCCGAGACCGCCTTCCAGGTTCTCGCCGCGGTTCGGGGAGTGACTCTTCTCTGGCTGCTCGATCCGAAGAAGGTCGATGTCGTGGAGGCGATCGAGAGCCTCCGCGTCGGTGTCGAGGATCGACTCTCGACCTAGCAGCGGCGACCCGGGGTAGCGTCGCCTGACTGCAACGGAAGGAACTGCCTGCCACGCCGGTTGCTACGAACGGCGAAGAGCCGCGAAAGGAACACGGTATGTCCCCGAAACCCGAAACCGCACAGGCTGTCCAGGTCGCCGCCTGGAGCGAACTCGCGGACCGGCAACCCGCCTACGCCCTGGTGGCGAACGTCGACCTGGTGGTGGTCCGCTACGACGACCAGGTATCCGTGCTCTACGGCCGGTGTCTCCACCGGGGAGCACTGCTCTCGGACGGCCACGTCCGCGGCGACGACCTGGTCTGCGGCGTCCACAACTGGGACTACCGGTTCGATACCGGCGTCAGCTCCTACAACCCCGAGGAGGTTCTGCAGAAGTTCTCGGCCTGGGTCGACACCGACGCCGATGCGGTCTTCGTCGATGAGGCCGAGGTGGCAGCGTGGCACGCGAAGTTCCCGCAGCCCTACAGGCGCGACGAGTACCTCGGTCTCTACGCGGACGTCCACGGCACGCCGGAGGAGCCATACAACCTCTACATCCAGGAGTTGGCCAGAAACGGGCTGAAGAACGTCGGCCACCACGGGCAGGTCTCCGCCATGGGCGTACCGCTGACGGAGCTTCCCCGCTGGAACGACATCCAGCTACTCACGGCCCAACTCGCCCGCCGCCCGCTGGCCGACGACGATCCCGTAGGCGCCGACATCGTGATCGGCCCCCGGGCGGCGAAGCCGCTGCGCCTCCGCATCCCCCTGTTCGTCAGCGACATGAGCTTCGGGGCGCTGAGCGAGGAAGCCAAGATCGCCCTCGCCAGGGGCGCCGAGATGGCGGGCACAGGCATCTGCTCGGGCGAAGGCGGGATGCTGCCGGAAGAACAGGAGAGCAACTCCCGCTACTTCTATGAACTCGCCTCCGGCAGGTTCGGTTGGTCGCTCGACAAGGTAGCCCGGGCGCAGGCCTTTCACTTCAAGGGTGGACAGGGCGCCAAGACGGGCACCGGCGGCCACCTCCCTGGCGCCAAGGTATCCGGCAAGATCGCCGAGGTGCGCGGCCTCGAGCAGGGTACCGCGGCGATCAGTCCGTCGCGGTTCCCCGACCTCGTCTCGCCGGGGGACTTCCGCGAGGTGGCCGCTCAGGTCCGCGAGCGCACCGGCGGCATTCCTGTCGGTTTCAAGATGTCGGCCCAGCACATCGAGGACGACATCGACTTCGCGCTCGACGTGGGCGTCGACTACATCATTCTCGACGGGCGCGGCGGCGCCACCGGAGCGGCGCCGAACATCTTCAAGGACAACATCTCGGTGCCGACCATCCCGGCGCTGGCTCGCGCCCGCCGTCATCTCGACGCGCGCGGCAAGAGCGGCGACGTGACCCTGATCGTCACCGGAGGGCTCCGCACGGAGTCCGACTTCATCAAGGCCCTGGCGCTCGGCGCCGACGGCGTCGCCATCGCCAACTCGGCGATCCAGGCGATCGGCTGCCTTGGCATGCGCGCCTGCCACACGAACAACTGCCCCGTCGGCATTGCGACGCAGAAACCGAACCTGCGCGCCCGACTGCGAATCGGCTCCTCAGCCCGTCAACTGGCCAACTACCTCGAAGGCACGGTGGACCTGATGAAGGTCCTGGCCCGCGCCTGCGGACACGACGATCTTCGCCGGTTCAGCACAGGCGACCTGACCACCTGGAAGCGGGACATGGCGGACCTGGCCGGCGTCCCGTACGCCGGCGTCGGGAGCTAGCGCGGCCTGCGAGCCGGGAAGTGGCGCACCCTGGAGGAGTCGAACCCCCAACCTTCGGATCCGTAGTCCAACGCTCTATCCAGTTGAGCTAAGGGTGCACTGAGGCGCCGCTCCGCGCGAGTGCGGAACCCTAGCAGCTTGTGCGGCCGAGCGGGACGCTCACCCGCCCAGATCGATGAAGCGGTCGCACTGGCCGCGCACCTGCGCGTTGGCGTCCGCCCCGCCGAGGCCGATCACCGTCACGCCGTTCTGCTGCAGCTTGGCCACCAGGGGCAGCGTCTGCACCGACGACGCCACCAGCACCATCGTGTTGACGCCGGGCTTCGTGTAGCAAAGCTCCAGAGCATCCACCACGATCCGTACTGCAGCGGAACAGCCGCGCTCCTCCATGTTCGACGGCACGTCGACGACTTCGACGCCGCCGCGGTGAAGCGCGGTGCGATCCAGGTCGTGGTCCCCCGCGTCCGCGTAGACACGGCGCAGGACGAGCTTCCCGAGGTCCCCGTCGAGACGCGCGAACAGACCCTCCGGATCGAGCCCGGAGGTTGCTTCCAGGCTGCGTTTCAGAGCGCCCAGATCGAGCAGCACGGCGGCCCGTCCGGCCGCCGACGGCGACGCCGAGGGCGGCCCGGCAGGCGCGGCTCGGGTTTCCGGTGCCGCGCTCGACCCGCCGTCACTCTCCGCGGACCGACCGCGACCCCGACCGCCACGGCGGCGGCGACGGCGGCGTCTGGCCGGCGCCGGCTTGTCCTCGTCCGCGGGAGCGGCTTGGGCGGGCTGGGCCGGTTCCGTCGCCGCCTCGAGGGCCGGGGAAACACCCGCTTCACCTGCATCTTCGCCGTCAGCCGCATCCGCCTCCCGAGCCACGTCCTCTTCGGCGGCCGCATCGGGAGCGGCTTCCCGCTCGTCAACGCCTGCTTCCGCATCCCCGGCCGGCGACGCCTCGGCATCGACCAGAAGAGACGAGGCCTCGGCGGCCGGTGCACTCTCCTCCGCGGCGGATGCTTCAACCTCCTCGACAGCCACCTGAGCCACCGGCTCGCCGGCGGGTTCTTCTCTCTGCCCTGCTTTTTCCTGCTGCACGCCCGCGTCCGGGGCGCTGCTCCTCTTGGGCTCCGCCCGGGCAGGGCCATTCTCCGCCGCCGGTCTCCGCCACCAGGGATTCACGTCACTCGTCCCCCACTCGAAAGTCCTCTTGCAGTCGCATCGGGCCCGACGAACCCGCCGCCCCGACGGTCCCCCGCGCCGAAGGGGATTGTATAGTCCGCGCAGTGCCCGTTGACGCGCTTCCGTACCGGTACCTCGCCGTCGACGGACCAATCGGCGTCGGCAAAACGACTCTCGTCGAGATGCTCGCGCAGCACTTCGAGGGCGTGAAGATCCTCGAGGACGTGGATAACCCCTTTCTCGAGGCCTTCTACCGGGACCGGCCCGGGACCGCGTTCCAGACCGAGCTGTACTTCCTGCTGACGCGCTACAAGCAGCAACTGGACCTGGCGCAGGGCGATCTCTTCGATCCGATCCGGCTCGCCGACTACACTTTCACCAAGAGCAGGCTGTTCGCCTACCTGAACCTGGTCGACGACGAGTTGATGCTGTTCGAGAAGCTCTACGACCTGCTCGAGCCACAGCTCCGCGGACCGGACCTGCTGATCTTTCTGACCGCCGACGTGGACACCTGCATGGCGCGCATCCACAAGCGCTCGCGCGACATCGAGCAGAACATCTCCGCCAACTACCTCGGGCAGTTGATCGACGCCTACAACCACTACTACTACCACTACGATCAGTCGCCGCTTCTGGTGGTGGACAGCCGCAACCTCGACTTCGAACACAAGCCCGCGGACTTCGAGGAACTGCTACACCACGTCACCCGACCGATCCGCGGCACCCACTACTTCGTTCCCGCGCAAAGCCTCTGAGAGACAGAACGCCATGACCAAACCGGAGCCTCTTGTTATCGCCGGCCGCGAGTTCAACTCGCGACTCATCCTTGGAACGGGCAAGTACCGCGACGAGCAGGTGATGGTCGACGCGTTCGCCGCCTCGGGCACCGAAATGGTCACCGTGGCGCTGCGCCGGGTAAACCTCGACGACCTGGGAAAGGGGTCCCTGATCGACCACATCGACCAGGAGCGCTACCTGCTGCTGCCCAACACAGCCGCCTGCTACACCGCCGACGACGCGATCCGCACCGCCCGGCTGGCGCGCGAGCTGGGTGGCTGGAACTGGGTCAAGCTGGAGGTGATCGGCGACGAGAAGACCCTCTTCCCGGACAACGAGGAGCTGCTCGTGGCCACCAGGGAACTCGTTGCCGACGGCTTCATCGTCCTCCCCTACACCACGGACGATCCGATCACCTGCCGCAAGCTCGAGAATCTCGGCGCCGCGGCCGTGATGCCCCTCGCCGCGCCGATCGGTTCCGGCATGGGCATCCGCAATCCCGCCAATCTCCGGATCATCGTCGAGCAGGCCAACGTGCCGGTGATCGTGGACGCCGGCGTCGGCACCGCCAGCGACGCCGCGCTGGCCATGGAACTCGGCGCGGACGGCGTACTGATGAACACCGGCGTCGCCGGCGCCGAGGATCCGGTGCGCATGGCCCGGGCGATGAAACTGGCGGTCGAAGCCGGCTGGCTGGCCGCCCATGCGGGCCGGATCCCCAGGAAGCTCTACGCCACCGCCTCGTCGCCGCTCGATCAGTTGATCGACTAGGCGCTGGGCGAGAACGGAATGCGGCTCTCGGCGTCGGCCGAGCGCGGGTCGTCCACGTCGCCCCTGCGAAGGCGCAGCAGGCCGGCGTGCGCGATCATGGCCGCGTTGTCGCCGCTGAACCGGAGCGGCACGAGCAGTACTTCGACGCCACGGCGTTCGCCCCAGGCCGTCACCTCCCGCCGCAGCAGACGGTTCGCCGCCACACCGCCCGATACCGAGAGGCGCTCCACGGGACGCTCGGCGCAGAGGCGGTCCAGGCGCTGGATCAACTGGTCCACCGCGGCACGCCGGAAGCCCGCCAGCAGGTCGAGCACTTCGCGCGGCCATGCATCGTCGTCACCGGCGAGCGCCGGCTGCGAAATCTCGGTCCGGTTTTCGATCTCCCCCAGCGCGCGCAGAGCCTGACTCTTCAGGCCCGAGTACGAGAAGGCCAGCTCGTTCGAGCTGATCCTGGCTGTGCCGAACCGCCGCGCGGACGGATCGCCCAGCTCGGCCAGACGGTCGACCTCGGCGCCGCCGGGAAAGGGCAGCCCGAGCCGGCGGCCGACCTTGTCGAACGCTTCCCCGACCGCGTCGTCGCGGGTCTCGGCCAGACTGGTCACGGCGCCCGTCCCGCCGCCGACTTCGAGCAGGCTGGTGTGGCCGCCGGACACGACCAGACCCATCATCGACTCGGGCAGCGGCCGGCTCGCGCCGTCGGTCCTGAGCAAGGGCGAGAACAGATGCCCTTCCAGGTGGTGGACGGCGAGGAACGGCGCCCCCAGGGAGTAGCTGATCGCCTTGCCGAGGGACAGCCCGACCAGGAGCGACCCCACCAGCCCGGGTCCCCGGGTCGCGGCGACGGCGCCGAGGTCCGACCAGCCGATCCCCGCTTCCGCCAGCGCCGCCTCCGATACCGCGGGCCAATTCCGGAGGTGTTCCCGCGACGCCGCCTCCGGCACCACGCCACCGAAGGGGCGATGGACCTCCAGTTGACTCGAAACCTGGGACGAAAGCACCCGACCCTCGCCGTCGAGCACCGCGCATGCCGTGTCGTCGCAGGAGGTTTCGATGCCGAGGACGTAGCCCCCGAACGCCGCCCTATCCCCGGCCAGAGTAAACATGCCGGCGACGTTATCCTCCGCAGTCTCGCGCCCGGTACTGTCGCTACCGCCTCCGCGCGAGATACGGACCGTGATTTCTCCACCCAGCCTCCAGGCCGCGCTCGCCGATGGTTCCCTCGACCTCCGCGGCCGGGGAGTCGCCGTACGGGTCGACTTCAACGTTCCCATGGCGAACGGGCAGGTGCTGGACGCGACCAGGCTGCGGGAAGCCGTGCCGACGATCCGCTCCCTCTGCGATGCCGGCGCCCGGGTCGTGCTGCTCTCCCACCGCGGCCGGCCCCGCGGCAGGGTCGACCCCGAGCTCGGCCTGCGCCCGGTGGCCGAAGCGCTGGCAGAGGTACTCGACCGTGCTGTCGCCTTCGTGGCGGACTGCGTCGGCCCGGCCGCCCGCAAGACCGCGGCCGCTCTCGGCGACGGCGCCGTCTGCCTGTGCGAGAACCTCCGGTTCCACGCCGGCGAGGAGGCGAACGACCCGGCGTTTGCAGCCGAGCTCGCGGCCCTGGGCGAGATCTACGTGAACGACGCCTTCGGCGCCGCGCACCGCGCTCACGCATCGACCGCGGCCGTCTGCGACCAGGTGGATCGGGCCTTCAGCGGACTGCTGCTGGACCGCGAACTGCGGCAGCTCAGCCGGCTGCTCGACGATCCCCCGCGACCCTTCGTGCTGATCGTCGGCGGCGCCAAGATCCGCGGCAAGATCGACGCGCTGCTCCACCTGCTGCCTCTGGTCGACCGCGTGCTCGTCGGCGGGGGCATGTCGAACACCTTTCTCGCCGCCCGGGGCATCGAATTGGGATCCTCCCTCGTGGAGCGGGAGAGCCTCGACCTGGCCGTAGCGATCGAAGCGGAGGCGGTGGCTCGCGGCGCCGCACTCCTGCTGCCGACCGACCTCGTGGTCACCGACTCGCTCGACGCGCCATCTGACGAGCGGCGGCGCCGCACCGTGCCGGCCGACGGCGGCGTGTCGCCTGGGTGGCTGGCAGTCGACATCGGCCCCGCGACCCGCGACGCCTTCGCCAGAGCCACCGCGGACGCCGCGACCCTGTTCTGGAACGGCCCCATGGGCGTCTTCGAGAAGCCGCCCTTCGATGCCGGCAGCCGCGAGGTGGCGCGGGCGGTCGCCGCCTGCCCGGGCTTCACCGCGGTCGGCGGCGGCGAGACGGTGGCCGCCGTGAAGCAGGAGGGCCTTTCCGCCCACATCGATCACGTTTCGACCGGTGGCGGCGCCTCCCTGGCGCTGCTCGCGGGGGAAGAACTGCCGGCGGTCGAAGCGTTACGCAGGACCGTCAGGAGAGACCAATGAAGCGCAAGCCCATCATCGCCGGCAACTGGAAGATGAACCTGGTCGGAGACGAGGTCGCTGCCTACGCCAAGGCGTTGGACGCCGCCGGGCCGGGCGAGCCGAACGTCGACGTCGTGCTGTTTCCAACCCCGGTCTACCTGGCTGTGGCCGCCCGCGCCATGCCGCGGTGGGCTTCGGTCGGAGCACAGGACGTCCACGCCGAGGAGAAGGGCGCCTACACGGGCGATGTCGCCGCCGCCCAGGCGCGGGACGCCGGCGCCACGTGGGCCCTTGCCGGGCACTCGGAACGGCGCGCCGTCCACGGCGAATCGAACGCCGAGGTGGCGCGCAAGGCGGAGCGGGCTCTCGCAGCCGGTATGACGCCGGTGGTCTGCGTCGGCGAAACGCTCAAGCAGCGCCAGCAGGGCGACACGGAGGCGATCCTCGACGCGCAGTTGGGCGCCGTTCTCGGGATACTGGACGCCGCCGACCGTGACGCCGGGGCCGGCGCCGTGCTCGCCTACGAACCAGTGTGGGCGATCGGCACCGGCCTGAGCGCCTCGCCGGAAATCGCGGCCGCCGTCCACAGCCGCCTGCGGAGCGCTTTGAACGGCCACCGATCCGGCCTCGGCGACGGCGCGCGCATCCTCTACGGCGGGTCCGTCAACGCGGACAACTGCCGGGATTTGCTGAGCCGCACCGACATCGACGGCTTTCTCATTGGCGGCGCAAGTCTTGATCCTGCCTCGTTCCTGCGTATCATTCGTCTTTCTGCGGGTTCCGGCGCCGGTACAGCGCCTTAGACAAACGGGAGCCGCCTCCAGGAGATTCTCGTGATCCTTGTCTTCTATGCCGTCCATGTGACGCTCTCGCTGTTTCTGGTCCTGGTCGTGCTGCTGCAGCAGGGCAAGGGCGCCGATCTGTCCGTCTTCGGCGGCGGCGCGTCCCAGGCCGCCTTTGGCGCCCGGGGCGCGGCAACTCTGCTGCACAAGCTGACGGTCATCTGCTTCGTGCTCTTCATCGTGACGACCCTGTCGATCGGCATCCTGCAGAAGCAGGGCACCTCATCCGTCATGAGCGGCGTCGATTCGGTGATGGACGAGGTCGAGGCCGCGGAGCCGCAGGCAGGGGCCGCAGCGCCGGCGGAGACGGATTCGCCACCGGCCGAGGAGTCGGCCGAGCCGGAAGCCGACGACGGCGGCAACAACCAGAACTGACCAGCGAAAGACGTAACTGAGCCGAAGTGGCGGAATTGGTAGACGCGCACGGTTGAGGGCCGTGTGGGGCAACCCGTGCCGGTTCGAGTCCGGCCTTCGGCACCACCACGATTCAGCAAGCCGGCGGCGGGCCGGAGCGGCGCCGCTCAGCGGCCCGGAGCGCTACTGAACCTTGGCGCTGACCAGGGTGACGGTCTCTTGCGGTTCCGCCTCGCTCACGGGACCGGGTTTGACCTCGACCTTCGAGATGGAGTCAAGCACTTCGATGCCCTCAACGACCTTCCCGAACACGGCGTAGCCCCAACTGTCGCCCTCCGCGTCCAGGCCCTTGTTGTCCAACAGGTTGATGAAGAACTGCGCCGTGGCGCTGTGCGGATCACCGGTCCTCGCCATCGAAATCGTGCCGCGCTTGTTGGAGAGGCCGTTCTTGGACTCGTTCTCGATCTCCGGGCGGGTGATCTTCTTCTGCATGTCCGCGGTGAACCCGCCGCCCTGAATCATGAAACCGTCGATCACCCGGTGAAAGACCGTGCCGTCGTACCAACCCCGCTCCGCGTACTGGAGGAAGTTCGCGACCGTGATGGGCGCCTTCTCCGGGTTGAGTTCCAGCACGATCGTGCCGTGGTTCGTTTCGAGGGCTACCCTCGGGGCGGCGTCCTGGCCCAAGGCCGGCGCGGCGAGCAGAACGGTCGTAGCAGCGTAAATCAAGAAGCGACTCCATGGTCCGGCCTGTGAACTGTGCATCTGGTCGATCTCCAGAGATGAATCCGCCTGGGCCCCATGCCACAGGCGCGGCGCAGCCTAGCAGTCCGGCCTCGCTCGTGGGGGTCGTGCTGGCGGGCGGTGCCGGCCGCCGTCTCGGCCGCGGCAAGGCCGGCCTCCGGTTGCCCGGGTCGAGGCCCGAAGACCAAGGGCCTACGCTCGTGGAATGGGCCGTGATGCGACTTGCCGCGGTCGCCGCAGTCGATGAGGTCCTCGTGGCTGCGGGCAACACCGGCAGCAAAGTCGATTCGGGCGGCTGCGGGCGAGGCGCCCGCGTTCCCAGGGGGCGCAGGGTGCCGGTGTCCGTCGTTGGCGATGGCCCTGGTTCGGGACCTGCGGCCGGGGTGCTCGGCGCGGCCCGGTCACGGCCGAAGTGTCGCCTGCTCGTTCTGGCCTGCGACCTGCCTCTCGCGCCGGTCGACCTGCTGGCCGCCCTCGCCACCTCCGGCGCCGAGTTGGCGCCGGCCACCACGGACCCGGCGGACCCACGCTCCATGAACCCGACCTGCGCGCTGTGGACGCCGCGGCCGCTTGAACTCCTCGAAGCGCGGGTAGGCCGCGGCGACTTCCGGCTCTACCCGTTGACCCGCTGTTCGCTTCTCATCGTCGAACCCATCGACGCCGGCCGTTTCGGCCGGCCCGACCGTGTCCTGCTCAACGTGAACACGGCCGATGACTGGGATCGCGCCCAGCGCTTAGCCGTCCTTGCCGACCCTCCTCCCACCGCCCGCTGATCGGCGCGCCTCGCAGTCAGCGCACGGGCAGAGCCGGCGCAGGAGATCGAAGCGGTAGATACCGGTCCAGTGGCCGTCCGACCACACGATGCTGAGCGCGTAGTTGCCGACCTGGGACACTGTCTGGGCGGTCACCGGGCGAGGCGGCGGCTGGAACCGCAGCGGGCCCGCGTTGTGGCCCTGGCACATCGCGCAGGGGCAGTAGCCGCGGAGGACGTCGTACTCGTAGTCGCTCTCGTGGCCGTCCTGCCATTGGACGCGCAGCAGCCGCGCTTCGTGATCGCGCCGCACTTCGGTGGGCCAGATGGTCACTGAACCCGTCCGGTGTGTGGCCATGGCCGGCCCCCGGTCGCCGCTTGCAGCGGCGCCGGCGGCTCGACGGTGCCGAACGGCGTCCATGGTCCGCACCGGACCAGGCGCGCCACACTGCTCAGACCGCCGGCAGCCAGACCACGCGTCCGGACCTGCGCCCGGGCGTACTCGCTGCACGAAGGCAGGAAGCGGCAACGGACACCCATCCGGGCCAGAAGCGGCGAGAGCGAGACTTGGTAGACGCCGATCAGCGCGTCCGCGGCCCGGGCGGCGACCTGGTTCTCGGGCCGCCGCACGAGGTCGAAAGCCAAGGCAACGCTAAGCGCCAGGGCCGCAAGCATCAGCACTCTCTTCGGGGAGAGCTTCGGTTTTCCGCTCTGGCGCCTTACGCTCAGAAGCGGTCGACCAGGGGCGTCAGCAGAGGCAGGTTGAGACGTCGGCCGTTGATTCCCTTCACGATGCAGGCAAGCCGCACCAGCACGAAGGCGACGAACGCCATGAAGATGAACGGCGCCAGCAGGCAGCCGATGCCTCCAGTCACGAACAGACCGACCTGAATGACGATCCACAACGCGAACTCCGCGCCCATCAGGACGACGCCGTGCTTCGCGTGCCACTTCACCTCCTCGTCCTTCTCCTCGATCAGGAGCGGCACCAGAACCAGGATCCAGAGGTAGGCGAGAACCACCATCAGGTTCCGGTTCGACGCCGGAGCAGAGGGAGGAGGCGGTGTGGGTGGGGGCGCTGCCGGTTCTGTCATGCGTCTACGTTCCCCTCGAGCGCCTCGCCGGGCCTGGGTGCGGAGGCGCCTCCTGGCGTCAGTGTAGCGCGGTAGACCTCCCGGTAGCGGGCCACGATCGCGCCGCGGTCGAAGTGGGAGCGGGCCCAACGACGGCCGTGCCTGCCGAAAGCCTCACGGCGCGGCGGGTCGCTGAGCAGGGCGACGCAGCTCCGCGCCAGCGCCTCCACGTCGCCGACCGGACACAGGAGTCCGTTGCGGCCCTCGCAGACCACCTCGGGCACGCCGCCGGTGCGCGTGGCCACCACGGGCACGCCGCAGGCGAGGGCCTCGAGCGACGCCAGCCCGAAACTCTCGGTCTCCGACGCCGACAGGAACACGTCGCTCCGTTCCAGGATCGGCTCCACTCGTGCCTGGTTGCCGACAAAGGAGACGTCGCCTGTGATCCCGAGTTCGCGGCATTGGCGTTCCGCGGCGGGACGGTCCGGCCCGTCACCCACCAGGCACAGGTGCGCCGGGAGCTGGCGCCGGACCAGAACGAACGCCGCAACGACATCGGCCACCCGCTTGACCGGACGGAAGTTCGAGACGTGGACGATCCGCATGCCCGGTTGAGTCGGCGCGCCCGGCGGCGCTGGGCCAAGACCGTTGTCCGCTCCGGGGACCCGCGACGCTGCCTGCGATACGGGGTCATGGGCCACGGGCACGAAGTTCGGGATCACCTCGACCGGATCGTCGAGCGCGAACCGCTCCGTGACCTCCCGCTGCAGGGCGTGGCTGGGGACCGTGACGCAGTCGCTGCCCCTGAGCGCCCAGCCCACGACGTCGCTGTAGTTCCGATGGGCGCCCACCAGGGTCACGTCCGTGCCGTGAACCGTCGTGACCACCGGGCAGGCCTGCGGTCCGCCCGCGGTTTGCGCGAGCATCTGTCGCGCCATCAGCGCCGCGACCGCGTGCGGAACCGCGTAGTGAACGTGAATCAGGTCCAGCAGGCACTCCCGGGCGACCTGCGCGAGCCGATTCGCCAGGGCCAGCGTGTACGGCGGATGATCGAAGAGCCCGTACTCCAGGATCCCCGAACCGTCGACCGGGTGATGGTGAACTCCCGGCGCCTCCACCAGGCGCGGCGGCCGGGTGGAGCTGACGACGTGGACGGAGTCGCCGCCCTCGGCCAACGCGAGAGCCAGCTCCGAGGCAACCACCCCGGAGCCCCCGAAGCTCGGGAAGCAACAAATCCCAATCCGCATCCGACTCCCTTCTACGCGGTCTCTCCGCCCTCGGTTGCAGCGGCCCCCGCCGGCGCCCCGTCCATCGTCAGCGGCTGCAGTCGCCGCGGATCCCGGTCGATCGACGACAACCGGCGCACCAGTTCCCCGCCGTAGCTCGCCAGGCAGTGGAGCGAGGTGAACTCCCGCTCCTGCAGATGGCCGTTGGGCAGGCAGTGCTCGCGCAACCTCTCAACCCGCGCCTTGAGGACGTCATCGCGGCGCGCGGCGGCCGCCACGACCCTCCGTTCGAACTGGTCGAGGGTCCGCCGCAGGTTCGCTCCCGTCTTGCTCCAGGCGCCGGCCAGGGACGGGTCGACCGAGGCGTGGCCAGCGGCCAGATCGTCCATCGCCGCATCGACCTTGGCGCGGGCGGAGGCGATGAAATCGAGCCCGCAACGCGCCGCGAGAAGCCGGTCCAGTTCGTCGGAGCGTGACAGAACGTTCGCGAGATCGATTCCCTCCGCCTCGAGCCCGTCAAGCCACCGTCGCTCGCGCGCTCCAAGCAGTAGAACCTGCGGCCGCAAGGTGATCGCCGGCGCCGCAACTTCCAGCTCCGTGTAGAGGGCGCGCGCCTGGGTCATGTAGGCCAGCTCACCCGGGCCGAGGATCATGAGCGCGGTGCCGAAGACCGCATCCTGCACCGCCGGCCGCGCCAGAACTCCGGGACTCAGGGCCTCCGGGTCGCGCCTCAGGGTGTCGATCAGGTCCTCCAGGGTCCCCGAGCCGCCGCCGCGGAGCCGGTAGCCGCCGTTGTCGTCCCAGACCACCCGCCGCCGCGCGCCGCCGGCGCCGATGAGGAACAGGGGCGCCTCGCCGCTTTTCGACCGCACCGGAAGCCGGATGTCCCGGCGCTTCAGTTCCGCCGCCGCGGCCTCCAGGGCCCGGTCGACCGGACGCCGCCGCTCGATCAGCCGGCGCAGCACCGGTACTGCGGCCGCCTTGAGCGCGGGAAGCTGCGAATCGACCAGCAGCGGGCAGCGGTCGCCGAGGAACTGGACCAAGAGCCGGGCAAAGGACTCGGTAAAGCAGCGGTCGGGCCGGAGATGCTGCCGGCAGTCCTCGATCCGGCGCCGGTAGTCGTCATTCGGCGCCGCGTCCAGAACCCGCGCCAGCAGCGCCTCCGCCGCCGACCCCAACGGCCGGTCGCCGACAGGTCGAAGCGGCGCCGGATCCTCGCCCAGGGTCAGGGCCTCGGGCCCTGCAGGTGGAAAGTATGCGCGCGCCACTTCGGCGAAATCGTGGTCTTCCGACGCCATCCAGAACAGGGGCGCCGCGCGCCGCCCCCGGCGGGTGAGTTCCTCGGCCCAGAGCGTGCAAGCCGCCGCCTTGGTCAGCGTGAACAGGGGTCCGCCCCCTACGCCGCACTGCTGGCCCGTGATCACGACCAGCGTTTCCGGATCGGCCAGGGCGTCGGCGAGCCGGGCGGCGCCGGCGTGGCCGTAGCGCTCGTTCCGCTCGCCGAGCGCGGCCGCAACCGGCCCGCGGTCGAGCGCCGGTCCGGCCGGCGCCGTCAAGATGTCCTCGTCCCCCGGCAGCGCGAATCGCAGCGGTTCGAGCAGGTCGAGATCCCGCCCGTCGAGGAACCGCCGCGGCAACTCGCCCAGCAGCCCGCACGCGCACAGATCGGGACCCACCGGAGCGGGCCTTGCACTCGCAGGGTGAGGGTGGTTCGGCACGGCGGCTGATCCTAGCCCCGGAATGGCTGTAGGGGACGTAGAATCGGCGCCATGATTGGGCCCTCGCCAGCGATGCCGCCGCTTGAGCCGATCGTGCTGGCTCAGGGTCAGCGGGCGGTGACGATCGACCCGCCCCTGTTCCTGGCGCCGATGGCCGGGGTCACGGACCGCGACTTCCGGTTGATCGTGCGCCGCATCGGCGGGGTCGGCCTGGTGTCGATGGAGTTCATCTCCTCGCGGGCGATCGTCGACGGCAACCGGCACACCCGGGAGCTCATGTACTTCTCGGAGGAAGAGCGTCCGCTGGCGATCCAGATCTACGGCGCCGACGCGGAGACGATGGCGGAGGCAGCCGAGGTCGTCGAGGCGCTGGGCGCGGACATCTGCGACATCAACATGGGCTGCCCGGCGAACAAGGTGCTCAAGGGCTGCGCCGGCGCCGCCCTGATGGGCGACCTCGACCTCGCCGGCCGCATCGTGAGCGGAGTGCGCCGCCGCATCAGCATCCCGCTGACGGTCAAGTTCCGGCTCGGCCTGGACCACGGGCGCGCCAACTACCTCGACCTCGGCCGGCTCTGCGAAGACCTCGGCGCCGACGCCGTGGCGATGCACGCCCGGACCGCCAAGCAGATGTTCCGCGGCGAAGCGGACTGGACCCACCTGGCCCGACTCAAGGAAACCCTCTCCATTCCGGTGATCGGGAACGGCGACATCGCGGTTCCCGAAGACGCCGAACGTCTGCTCCGGCAGACCGGCTGCGACGGCGTGATGATCGGCCGCGGCGCGACGCGGAACCCGTGGATCTTCCACCAGATCACGAGCCACCTGCTGGGTGAGGAGGCGCCGGCGCCGACCCTGATCGACCGGCGCGAGCTGATCCTGGAGCACTTCCACATGGTGGCCGAACGCGAAGCGAACCGGTTCGCGCTGCACAAGCTGCGCAAGTTCACCGGCTGGTACACGCACGGATTGCCGAACGGCAAGCGCCTGCGCCAGCAGATCCAGCAACTCGACACCGTGGAGAAGTTCCTGGTCGCCGTCGAGGACTTCTTCGACCAGCAGCTCGACGAGCTGGCGGCTTGAGCGGCACGCCCGGCACGACGGTGCCCCCACAGTATGAAATTGAACTGGAGCTGACAGCCGACGACGCCCTCGAGGCGCTCGCCGACGGCGCCGAGGCGTGGAACGGGACCTGGCACCGGCAGGGAGCCGGAGGCCAACTCACGCTGCCCGTCGCCGCCGGCGTCCGATCCGGTGTCCTGCACGGCTCGGTTTCGGTGCGGTCGACAGGAGAGGGCGCCCACGTTCTGTTCCACGTCGAACGCTCGGAGTACTCGACCAACGCCGCAGCGGTGGGCATCCTGGCGCTCGGCGCCCTCGGTGTGCTCGCGATGCTCGCCTGGCCGCTACTGCCCGGCACGTCGCCGAACCTTGCGGGCAGCGGTTTCATCCTGATTCTGCTGGCCTGGCTGGTAGTCGGTTCCCGGCTGAGGCACCGCGGCGCCGCCGACTTCCTGGCCAGCCTGGGACCGCGGCCGGGGGAAGGGCTCGTAGCCGGAGGACCGTAGCAGCTGGCTCTCCGGGTCCCGGGAACGCGGGCATCCTGCCCGCATCCGGTGCGAGGCGGCGGTCCCTGGCACGGTCGTGAGTGAAGTGACCATGGTCATGACCATGGCCGGATGGTGATACCGTCGGCGACACCATGGAACGGACGATCAAGGCCTCGGAGTTCAAGGCCACCTGCCTCAAGTTGATGGACGAGGTCGCCGAAACCGGCGCCGAGGTGGTCATCACCAAGAACGGCAAGCCTGTGTCGCGGCTAGTCCCGTACCGGGAGAAGCCGAAGAGCCTGTTCGGCTGCCTTCGGGGTGTGATGGAGATCACCGGAGACATCATGTCTCCCCTGGACGACGAGTGGGACAAGTGGGATGAAGAACGGAAGGTCGCCCTCATTCGCGGCGAGGATCCCGACTGAAGCAACGGTGCTGCTCCTTGACACGAACGTTCTCCTCTGGCTGGTCCTTGGAGATCGGCGCCTTGGCGCCGGCGCCCACCGCGCCACTGACGATGCGCTCGCCGCCGGCAACGCCGCGGTGTCCGCCATTTCCTTCTGGGAGATCGCGCTACTGCACAAGAAGGGCCGTATCAAGCTCCCCTGGGCTGTGGAGGTGCTGCGGCGATATCTGCTGGACCATGGTCTCAAGGAACTTCCGGTGGACGGCGAAGTCGCCATGCAGTCGGTCTTCCTCACCGACCTGCACGGCGATCCGGCCGACCGGATCATCGTCGCGACGGCACTGGCCGGCCATCGCCTGGTGACGGCCGACCGCCAGTTGCTCGACTGGCCCGGGCAGATTCAGCGGCTCCGGGCAACCGACTGAGCGCGGGGCACGGCGTGCGATACTCGCCCGCCCGATGCGCTTGAAACACCCTTGGACGAGGCGGGTCGCCGCGGCGGCCCTTTCGCTCGCAGCCCTTTCAGCCACTGGGTGCGCGGTCGACACCGAAACCGGGCAAGGCGCACCGGCGCCGGCCACCGGTACCCAGGGCGCGCCCGACTGGGCCACCGACGTCGTCATCCACCGCGACGAGTGGGGAGTACCGCACATCAGGGGGTCCACCGACGCCGCGGTCGCCTTCGGCTCGGCCTGGGCGCAGTGCGAGGACCACTTCTTCCAGCTCGAGGACACGTACATCAAGGCGCTCGGGCGCTACGCGGAGGTCGTCGGCGAGTCCGGGTTCCGCAGCGACCTCGAAGTGGCCCTCTTCGACCTGGTCGCGACTTCCCGCCGCGACTTCCCCATGCTGCCCGAGCACATCCAGCGCATCTCCGAGGCCTTCGCCGCCGGCTACAACTACTACCTGGAGAAGCACCCCGAGGAGAAGCCGCGCCTGATCACGCGCATGGCGCCCTTCCACGTGCTCGCGTTCGAGCGCTACATGATCCTCGGTCGGCTGCTCGGCGCCGCCCACGCGCCGCGCGGCAGGCTGGCGCCTCTGGCGGCGGAGCTCGCCGCGTCGCTGGGCTCGAACCAGTGGGCCGTCGGCCCGTCGAAGACGCGCGACGGCAACGCCATGCTCTTCATCAATCCCCATCAGCCCTGGTACGGCTCAGGGATGTTCACCGAGATGCACGTGGTGAGCGACGAGGGCTGGAACTTCTCGGGCGCCATGTACCCGGGCGGCCCGTTCCCGACCGCGGGCTTCAACGAGCGGCTCGGTTGGGCGTACACAGTCAACGCCGCGGACATCTCGGACACCTATCGACTGACCTTCGACCACCCGACCGACCCCCTCAAGTACCGCTACGGCGCCGGCTATCGCGAAGCCGAGGAGTGGAGCGCCACGATCCACGTGCGCACCGACGACGGCCTCAAGCCGCGCGAGGTGGTGCTGAGGCGGTCGCACTACGGCCCGATCATCGCCAGGGAGGACGACCAGCACTACCTGGCCGTACGCGTACCGCGCCTCTACGAGGGCAGTCGCATGGTCCAGGCGCTGGCGCAGGCCAAGGCGCGCAACTTCGAGGAGTGGTACGCCGCCGCCTCGATGCAACTTCTGCAGACCTTCAACACCACCTACGCCGACGCCGACGGCAACATCTTCTACCTCTACAACGGCGCCATTGCGCGCCGCGATCCGTCGGTCGACTGGACCGTGCCCGTCGATGGCGCCGATCCGAACAACGAGTGGGGTCCGTTCCACCCCATCGGGGAACTGCCCCAGGTCCTCAATCCACCCTCCGGATACGTCCAGAACTGCAACTCGACGCCTTTTGCGACCACCGATGACGGCAGTCCGTCGCTGCTCGATTTTCCTCCCTACATGGTCGAGGACAAGCACGACGACAAGCGCCGCGCCAAGATGGCCCGCCACCTGCTGCGTAGCGCCCAGGACCTCACCTTCGAGGACTTCCAGGCGCTGGCCTACGACACGACCCTCTACTGGCCGATGACCGAGCTGCCCGGTTACGCCCGCAGGCTCGAGACGCTCGCACGCACCGACCCGGAACTCGCCGCCCGAGTCCGCCCCTACCTGGAGCATCTGCTGGACTGGGACTTCAAGAGCTCGCTCACCTCCACGCAGACGACCCTCGCGGTGGGCTGGTACGAGGAGCTCTACGGCCGCGGCTACCCGGTCGAGACTCTGAAGCCGGAGTACGTGGGCGACATGGCAGCGCGTTTTGTGGCCCTGGAGCAAGCCGCTTCGAAGCTCACGGAACTCTACGGCGACTGGCGCGTGCCCTACGGCGACATCCACCGCATCCAGCGCCACGCCAACCAGCCTGCCAGCTCCGGCGTTCCCTTCTCGGACGACGAGCCGAGCCTGCCGCTCGCCGGCGTCCGAGGCCCGCTCGGCGTGGCGTTCACGCTGTACCACTCGCCGCCCACCACGCTCGAGAACGGCGAGGTCCGCAAGCTGCGGTACGCCGCGACCGGCGCCTCGTACATGGCCGTCTACGAGTTCGGGGAGAAGGCGCGGGGAGCGAGCTACCTGCACTACGGCCAGAGCCATCGCCCCGAGTCGCCCCACTTCTTCGACCAGGCCCGGCTGCTCTCGGAAAGGCGGTTCAAGCCGGCGTGGCTGTACTGGGAGGACGTGGAGGCCCATACCGCGCGGGCTTACCGGCCGGGCGACTCTCGGTAGGTGTCCACGGGTCCTCCGGGTCAAGTCACCGTAGGGCTGACGGTGACCGGTCCCGACAGCACGTTGAAAGTCGACAGCTTATGGGCTAAGTTTTCCCCACAGAATTCCGCTGAACCCGATCCACAACCGGAGGAACCATCGTGCAGCCGATCCCCACGGAACCCACCTGGTCGGGAAGTGTAGTTCCAGGCCTGTGTCTGTAGACGCATTGCCGAAGGAGACCGACGCCCAAAACCAGAAGAACGACAGCAGCGAGAGGGCGAACGGCGACCGACTCAGGGTGACTGGATCCGGGGCTCTCTACGTCGAGAACGTCGGCGATTTCCTCGCGAGCAAGCGAGTGCAGAAGACAATCTCAAGCGTCAACCGGAGTATCGAGGTCGCGGAGACGGGCGACGGCGGGGAGTCCGAGCGGAAGAGGAAGCTCGAGTAAGTGCCTGCTTTGGATTCTTCGTCCCGGCTCTCGCCGGGTACTTACTCCTGCGCTTGACGAACATCTGGAAGTTCGGTCTCCGGCGAGAATCCGGCTACCACGTCGTCTTCAGGGCGACATTGGTCGGACTGGCTCTCTATCTGGTGGCTGCTGTCGCTGGGCAGTTGTGCCCTAGCCTGTATAGCTGGCTCGATCTCCTGCCGGGGTGGTCAGCGTTACAGGTGAGCGGCGCGGCAGTCGGCAGCTTGCTCCTCGCGACGCTGGTGCCGGTACCCCTGAACTGGTGGTACAAGCCCCTCCGCGCTCGGCGGCGACTGGCGGACAAGAAAGGCGACCTCGTTGACCAGCTCATCTGCGACACCTTCGATGACGGCAGTCTCATCGAAGTCGCCTTTCCGAGCGGCAAAACGTACTTGGGGTTCATCATCAAGAGCAGCACTGCCGCTGACGGCAGCGACACAGGCATCCTCCTCGTGCCGCTGCTCAGCGGCTACAGGGACAGCCATCAACAGCTGCGCCTGACCACCAGCTACGGTCGGGTCGTCAATGAGCGGTGGCAGCGACTCGCGCTTGCGATCCGGTGCTCCGAGTTGAAGTGGCTCCGCCGTTTCGACATGGACCTGTACCCTTGGACCGAACCGCCACGCATCCTGACCGTCGGAGAAGCCCCGGACCTGGACTAGGAGGCCCCCTCCGACTCCTCATGCCCCGCACCGTCGAAACCGCCTTCAACGGCGCACTGGCAAGCGTTCTTCGGAGCAAGCATCCACGCTGGAAGACCGCCGTCAGCGCCGAACAGACCGGCGTCCTCCGGGACAGTGCCGGCGCCCAGCCGGACATCATCGTTCGCCATCCGGGAGGCATGGCTGTCGTCATCGAGACGGAGTACGAACCCGCAAGGACGGTAGAGGCCGACGCGCGAAACCGGCTGGGGAGGATCCTTGAGCCCGAGGGCGAACTCATCGAAGCAGCGCTGGCGGTTCGCATTCCTGGGCAGCTTGGTGAGGGGTCCAGAGACCTTGAGGAGGGCATCCACGGGGGCTCCTTCCTCTTCTGCACTTTCTCCGGTGCGCGCCTCCCCGGCGACCCAGTCCGAAGGTGGCCACCCTCCGGCTGGCTCCACGGTGGTACCGATGATCTGGCGGACTGCATCGAGCATGTCTCGCTATCGGAACAGAGAATCGACCAGGGCGCGGAGATCCTCGAACGAGCCGTTCGGAACACGGCGCGCAGTCTGCGGGCGGCAGCGCACGACCGGACGCCAGACGTTCTCATGAGGATGGCCAACTGTCTGCGTCAGGAGGAAGGCGAGCAGACCACGCGGATGGCCATGGCGATTCTGCTCAACGCCTTCATCTTCCAAGCCGCCATCGCCGGTAAACACGACATCGAGAATCCCAGCTCGCTGCGCGGAGCGCGGGGCAAGCCGTCGAAGATCAGGGTTCTCGACAGTTGGCGGCACGTGCTAACGGTCAACTACTGGCCGATCTTCAAGATCGCGCGCGACCTACTTGAGAGAATCCCGGATCGCGACGCGGCAGCGATCCTGGATCGTCTGATCCGAACGGCCTCGGAACTGGCGGACATCGGCGCGACAACCCTGAACGACCTTTCGGGGGTCATGTTCCAGCGGCTGATCAGCGACCGCAAATTCCTCGCCACGTTCTACACTCTGCCGTCGAGTGCCCACCTACTGGCCGAGTTGGCAGTCGATCGCCTCAAGGTCGACTGGGCGAGTGCCGACGAGGTGCTCCGCCTGCGAATCGCCGACTTCGCCTGCGGAACCGGCGCCCTACTCTCCGCCGCTTATCACCGCGTCGCCGCTCGACATCGCCGCGCAGGTGGCGACGACAGCCACCTGCACGCCGGGATGATGGAGCGGGTTCTACTCGGTGCCGACATCATGCCCGCAGCGACACATCTGACCGCGTCCATCGTCTCCAGCGTCCATCCCAACGCGACCTTCGACGCCACTCGGATCTACACGATGCCCTACGGCGCGCAACCCGAAGGTAGCGGCCGGCCCCATGCAATCGGGTCGCTTGATCTGCTCTCTTCCGACCCTGTCCTGCCGCTATTCGGAACCGGGGCGGCCCAGGTCCGCGGCGTCGGCGGTGATGTCGAGGAGGTTCGGGACGTCGATGCACCGGACGGAGGGTTCGACTTGGTCATCATGAATCCTCCCTTCACCCGGCCGACGAACCACGAGAGCACGACCGTGCCTGTGCCGTCCTTCGCAGGTTTCGCGACTAGCAGCAAGGAGCAAGAGGTAATGTCCAAGCGGCTCCGGGAGTACCGAACAGCGCTCGCGAGCCCGGCTGGGCACGGAAATGCTGGCTTGGCGTCGAACTTCATCGATCTCGCCCACGCCAAGCTGCGGACCGGTGGCGTAGCGGCATTCGTTCTGCCCGCGGCCTTTGTTCAAGGAGGGTCGTGGTCCAACGCCCGCCGCCTATTCGCCGAGCGCTACCAAGATCTCACGGTCGTATCGATCGCCAACACGGGTCAAGGCAACCGGGCCTTTTCCGCGGATACCGGAATGGCAGAAGTGCTTGTAGTCGCGACCAAGTCGGGCCAACGAGACCGAGACGTTCTGTTCGCGAACTCAAGGAGGCGACCCCGATCGATCCTTGAAGCGGTAGCAATGGCGCGCCAGATCAACGGCATCGGCCAAGAGGCGACGACCTTTACCGCCGGACGCATCCCCTTTACGGACTCGGATGAGGGAGGCGTCTTCGTTCGCACCGCTCTGGCAAACGGCGGTGCAGCGGGGATTGTTGAGGCCGGGCTCGCCGAGACCATGCTGAACTTCCCCGCGGGACGGTTGAAGCTGCCACGGCGAACTCGAAAGGTCGCCATCCCTGTCACTTCACTCCGCGAGCTCGGCAATCGAGGTTTGCTGGACCGGGACATCAATGGCGACCCCAAAAGCAAACCGCCCAGGGGGCCGTTCGACATCTTGCCGCCACTGACGGGGGCCGTACCCACGTTCCCGACCCTCTGGGGCCACGCCGCTTCCCGGGAGCGCCGACTGATCGTCCGCCCCGACAGCAGAGCGGAACCGCGACCGGGCTGCCAGGAACGAGCAGTCAGTGCTTGGCAACTACACGCGACCAAGCTGCACTTCAACCGTGACTTCCGTATCAACTCCCAGTCGCTCGCCGCGTGCATCACACCAGACAAGGCCCTCGGCGGCCGCGCGTGGCCAAACTTCAAACTACATTGCGAGAAGTGGGAAAAGCCTCTCGCCTTGTGGTCGAACACAACGCTCGGTCTGATGTCGTTTTGGTGGATCGGCGCCCGACAGCAGCAGGGCCGAGCCATCTTGACCCTCTCCGCGCTCCCCAACCTGTCCGTCCTCGATCCGCGCCGCCTGACCAACACCCAGCACGCCTCAGCCGGGCGCCTGTTCGCCGCCTTCTGTGAGCGGGAGTTCCTGCCCGCCAACGAGGCCTACCGCGACGAGACCCGCCAAGCACTCGACCGCGCGGTGCTCGTCGACCTGCTCGGCCTGGCCGATGACATGATGGAACCACTCGACCTGCTTCGGAAGCAGTGGTGCGCTGAGCCGACGGTGCACGGAGGAAAATCCACCCGGCCGCAAGCCGGTGGAGCGTAGAGGAGGACCCCTCTTGTCTATCCGCAGGCTGTGTGCCGTCACAGAACTCGGACGCACGGGCTTTCGGTCACCGGACCGCTTCGCTGCCCGACGACATCCAGCTTGCTGGGGTCCGATAGAACGGTCCCAGGGGGCTGGAGGCAAGCCACGGTCGACGCCCTTACAGAAACGGACGCCGAACCGGCGCGCAGCCGACCGAAGCGAAGCGCTGTCCTCCCATCCAGCAAGCAAGCGCGAACGGCCCCTGGGTCCCTTTTCATCGGACCCCAGCAGGCGGGTGCAAGCGACGCACAGCCCGCGCCTGGTGTACAATCACCGGTTCCCTGGGGGCGCATGGCTTCGACGGGAGATCATGCGGTTCGGGGGTTGCGTGCCGAGTCCGACTCGTAAACCGGTTTTTTGACACTCGCCAACGATAATTTGGCACTGGCGGCTTAGGTCGCCACGGTCCTGTCGGAGCCTTGATTCCCGGCGCCGGCAGGAGCGACACTAAAGTGAATCGAACGCCTGAGCGCGGCTCCGAACTCAGGCCGGATCACTTCGGAGCTAGACCGCTGGCCGTGGTGGCCTTCTACCCAAGCCGGCGGCGACAAATCGAGTGAAGGCTACGCACGTAGATCCCTCGCGCCGAGTCTCGCGGACGTGGGTTCGATTCCCACCGCCTCCACCATTTATCGATCCACAACTCGCCTCTCCGGGGATGCTGACCAAGTTCGGTCGGCGGCGAGCAGTCGCTCAGCCAGTCGATCGAGCGCCTCGTCCGACGGCCGGCCGGCAGCGTCGACACGCGTCCGCGAGCCGAGGTCGAGCGGTGCCATGTCATTGAGGATGTCGCCCGGCAGCGAGATGAACACCGGGCCGGTCGGCGAGGTCAGCGCCACCTTGGCGGCACGTCGCACGATTCTCGGCAGATCCTGGATCCTGTGGACCTCGACCGCCCCTTTGACCAGCGGATCGGCCATCGGCACCTGAGAGTCTCGTTTTGACAGCCTGCACAGCCCACACTACAGTCGAACGCATCGAACGCTGTGTGAAAACTGGCCATTCGGAGCGGCCTAACGACCCTCGGGAGCCGAGCTCATGAAAGCACTTAGTCCGTCGCGCCTTCTTCTCGCAATAGCCCTCGTTCTCTGCGCTCCCATGTCCCTGTGGGCCGACGGTCCGCAGACTGGGACGATCGAGGGCCGCGCTCTCGACGCTCAGAGTGGGGCCCTGCCCGGCGTCACGGTGACCCTGACCGGCCCTCAGGGAACCAAGACGGCAATCACCGATGCCGACGGGAAGTACCGCTTCGCCGTTCTACCGCCGGGCGCCTACGAGGTTCACGGCGAACTCGAGGGCCTGGGCCAGGCCAGAGTAGCGACGCAGTTGCAGGTCGGAGAGCGCCGCGGCATCGACCTCGAGCTGCTCTCCGAGACCTCCGAGGCGATCACGGTGACCGCCGAGGCGCCCTTGATCAGCAAGTTCGAGACCACTTCGACGGCGACGTTGAGCTCTGAGGTCACCGAGGAAGTGGCGTTCTCCAGTCGCGCGTACGGGTCGGCTGTGCATCAGCTTCCCGGGGTCACTTCGCGCAACACCGCCAACGACAGCAGCTTCATGGCCACGCCAGGGGGCCTGACCTACGAAGTGGGCTCGTTCATCGAGGGCGTCGACATCAGCCAGACCCGGCGCGGCGGTGAGTTCCGCTTCAACCTGCCGACCACCTCCACCGCCGCGATCAGCGTGCAGGTCGCAGGAAACGGCGCCGAGTACGGCCGCTCCACCAGTGGGATCGTCAATACCGTCATCAAGTCGGGCACGAACGACTTTCACGGCGATGCGCTCTTCGTCGGTCAGAACCCCACCTGGCGCGCTGTCTCCCAAGTCGCTCCGGACCTTCCTCGCCCGGACAAGCAGCTCAACTCCTGGGAGGCCTCACTCGGAGGCCCCATCTGGCGCGACAGGGCGTGGTTCTTCGTCTCCACGGGTGAGAGCTTCGACGGCTACTACAGTCAGACCAACACTGGTTTCGTTGTCGAGACTGCCCAGAGGGGCGAGCCGGTCGTCGGCAAGTTCAACGTTCAGGCTGGAGACCGGCATCATTTCTCGTTCACCGGCCTCACGGCGCCGAGCGACTACGAGGGCGCGGGAAACAGCGGGGATATCTACTCCCTCTCAGTGACAGAGATCGACAGCAAGCTCTACTCCGCCGCCTGGAACTTCAGCGCCACCCGGAGCCTCTTCCTCGAGGTGAAGGTCGCGGACAGCACGGACAAACTGACGCGCGGGGTTACGCATCGTCGCGTGATCGACACCAACGCTCTGCCGGATAGCCCGCTCGCCACCAACTTCCGCTACCAGGACCTCAACGACAGGCTTCGATACAACGGTAACGCGGCGGCCAACGGCGACGGCTTCAACGACTTTCCTCGCGAGCAGATCAACCTCGCGGCGTCACTCTTCAGGGGCAACCACGAGTGGCGCTTCGGGATCGATGAGCACACGATGTTCTACAACGCGAAAGCCGACCTCGTCACCGACTACCGCGGGCGCGGCTACGACGTGAATTCGCCGAGCGGCTTCACGACACCCGTGAACAAGCGGGTCTACGTGTCGCCGGGGGGAGACGGCATTTCGAGATACGAGAGCCCGATGCGTGCGATCCACGCCCAGGACCGCATCAGCATCGGAGATCACTGGGTGTTGGCCGCGGGGCTCCGCCTCGACGATCAGACCGTAACCAACAACGTCGGCGAGCAGGTCAACGACTACCGGAAGCCCGCGCCGCGGTTCTCGGCGGTTTACGACGTCAACGCCGACGGCAAGCTCCTCGTTCGGGGGACCGCCGGGCGCGCCGTTCGGATCTTCCCGCTGGACCTCGCCTTCCGTCACTTCACCCGCGGCAGCAACGGCCTGAACACCTTCGACCAGTTCGGATGGAATCCCGTAACCCAAGCGTACGACATCTTCCAACGGAGTTTCATAGCGGCCAACGACAACGAGATCCAGGCAGTCGAGCCCTGGTTCAAGGACGAGGTCTCGATGGGTGTGGACTGGCAGTTCGCCCCCAACTGGGTGTTCACCTCGCGGCTGATGTGGAACGAGTCGAAAGACCTCTACCAGGCCAACGACCAGTATGACGCCAACGGCCAGATCTTCAGACAGATCGTCAACCGACCCGAGCTGTACCGCGAGTACCGGGGGCTGATGCTGGCGGCCAACCGCTACTTCCGCGGGGGTTGGTCGCTGCGCACCGACTTGACGGTCGGCAAGTTCGAGGGCAACGAAGATGATCTCAACGCTCAGGGCAACGAGTTCGAGGGCCTCGGCGGAGTCCAGCTTGGGACTGGGGTTCTCAACCCCACCGCCCGCAATCTCGACGGCCGGCTGAACACCGATCGCGAGTACGTAGCCCACGTCATTGGGGTCAAGCGCTGGGAGTTCGGCAATCAGAGTGTGGTCGCGAGTGCCATCGTCAATGCTCAGGCGGGCCGGCGGTGGGGGCTACGGCCGAGCACGGCCGTGCTGCATTCCGTTTCGGGCGCTCGGATCAACACGTGGGCCTACGTCGAGCCCCGCGATGCGCAGCAGCTCCCCGACACGATCACGCTGGGAGTCGCCGCTGCCTGGGACTTTCCGATTCGCGGCGCCTTCGCGGGCAAGGTCGGCTTCGAGGTGGCGAACGTGACCGACGAGCAGGATCAGGTGTCGGTGAATCTCGCCAACGGAAGGGCGAGCTCGAGTGCCGGCGGCTACCTCGTTCCGCGTGAGTTCCGGCTGAAGCTCGGGATCACCTTCTAGTGCGACCGCCGACAAGACGTGCACCCGACGGCGACCGTGGCGCAAGAGCTCAAGCTGAGGCGGAATACACTCCGTGTACGCGGGACTCTCTCCTGCGGATATCAGTCGGGCTCCGGGAGGTGCTGTGCCAACGAACGTCCTATACCTCTGGCGGCTAAGCCGCCTCGCCATCGCCGCCGTGCTGCTGTCCGCCACCGCGACGCCGGCATTCCAGACAACAGGAACCATCGAAGGCGTCGTCGTCGACGCGAACGGCAATCCCCTGCCCGGGGTGACGGTGACGGTGGCTGGCCCAGGCGTGCGCCAGGAACGCGTGACCGACGCCGAAGGCTCGTACGCAAGCGCCGGTCTGGCGGCCGGCGACTACGTCGTCACGGCGTTTCTGCCGGGCTTCGAGACCATGGAGACTTCGGTTTCCGTTGCGACGGGCGCGAACGAGAACGTCCGGATCGTCCTGCAGGTCGCGAGGCTCCTCGAAACGGTCACGGTCGTGGCCGAGGAGCCCCGGACCTTCGCGAGGAACATCGTCTCCCAACCGATGATGCGGCAACAGTCGAACATCACGAGCGTGACATCGGTGGTGGACAACCTGCCTGGAGTCTCCGTCCAGGAGGGGGACTCGTACGGCTTCGACGACTGGTCGAGCAACGTCGCCATGCGCGGTTTTCAGGTGACGATCAGCGAGGCGCAGATCGGCACCACGATCGACGGCTTCCCGAACGGCACGTCGGATTACTTCAGCGGCGCCAAGGCGAACCGGTTCATCGATCCGATGAACCTCCGAGGAGTCGAGGTGTCGCAGGGGACGGCCGACATCGCCTCCCGGTCGGTTGAGGCGCTGGGCGGCACGTTCAACTACCAGACCGACGATCCGGCGGCGGAGCGGACCTACACCGCGTCGACCACGATCGGTGAGAACGGCGGCCAACGCTTCTTCATGCGGGCTGACACCGGACCTCTGTTCGGCGGTCAGACCCGCGCTTGGGTCGCCGTTGTGCGCCAGGAAGCGACCGACTGGATGGAGGGCTCGGCCCGGAATGAGCGTGAGCACCTGGCCATGAAGCTGGTCTCGTCGCATGGTCGCCTCGATCTCACCAGCTACCTCTCGTACGACAGCATCCACGAGGACACCTACCAACGCCTCTACAGCGAGGGCGACTTCAGGGCCAATCCGCGGTGGGACCGGTTGACCGGCGACTGGCCGGGAGTGCCGTACCTCAACCAGTTCTATCGGCCCGGCTGGCAGACCCGGCGGAGCAACACGTTCGGCTACCTGAAGGCGGACTGGAAGCTCAGCGACGCGCTGGCGCTGAAACTGGGCGCCTACTTCCATCGACACCGGGGCCGCGGCGACTGGCTGCCCCCCTACATCGTCGATCTCACCGACGACGGCGGCGGACCCGAATCCGAACTCATGGGCGGGTCGCCGGTGCGAGGCGGCGCCCAGCGCGGGCTGATCCGCTTCGTGGGCGGGAACGGAGGCGCCGTTGGACCGACTCCCGGTTGCACGTCCTCCTTCATCTTCAACTACTACGGCTCCGGTGGACCCGGGGTCGATCCGGCTTGCCATCCGGGCGCCACTGCGGTGCAGTCGTACCGCCACAGTCACTACGGAAAGGACCGCCTCGGCGTGACGCTCGACGAGGAGTGGCTTACCACGTTCGGCGCCGCCGGCAGCAAGCTCCGCGCCGGCATCTGGTACGAGAGTTCGCGGCGAGATCTGAGCCGGGACTGGCACCAAATCCTGGATCCAACGATCAGCTTCCGTTGGAACGAGAATCCCTACTGGCAGCAGTACGAGTGGGACTTCCCGCAGGACGTCCTGAAATGGTACGTGGAGGAGACGATCTACGCCGGACGGTTTACCTTGAGCGGGGGCATCAAGCAGTACCTGATCGACGTATCGCGCGAGGACCTGTTCCGTATCGATCCGGACTTGACGGTCGATTCCGATTCGAGCGCCCTCCTCTCGGGCGGCATCACCTACGAGACGCCGGTCGACGGCCTGGACCTGTTTGTCGGCTACGCCGAGAACTTCAAGGCGATCAGCGCCAACCTGCTCGAGGTGCCGGGACGCAGTCTCGACGCGCTCGAGCCGGAGACCGCTTCGAACATCGATCTCGGTATGCAGTATTCGGGGGAGCGGATCGCCCTGAGCGCCACCTGGTACACGATCGACTTCGAGAACCGGATCTTCTACCTCGGTCCGCAGACGTCCGCCGGTCCCAACTACCTCATCCCGGGGGGCGGCGCCTACTTCAACGCGGGCGGTATCGAGACCAGCGGCATCGAACTCGCCGCCACGGTGCCGCTGCCGCACCAACTGTCGCTCTACACCGCCTACACGCTCAACGACTCGCAGTACATCGGCAGCGGCGATCCACTCGTCGACGCGAGCCAGAACATCGTCGCGGGGGCCGACGTGACCGGCGTGCCGGACCGTCTGTGGGTCGTTTCGCTCGACCGGAGCGGCCCCCTGAACGTGGGGCTCAGCGCCAAGTACACGGCGCCGCGGCGAGTCAGCCTGACGTCGGACTGGTCGACGGACGACTACTGGCTGGTGGACGCCTACATCAGCTTCTCAGGCGAGGCGTTGAGCGACCTGCTCCGGGCGACCGAGTTCTCGCTGGTGGCGAACAACGTGCTCGACGAGGCCTATCTCGCCGCCATCACCGAAAACGCGGCCTGGCTCGGACCGCCGCGGTCGGTCTCGATGACGGTCACCGTCAAGTTCTGACGGGAAGCCGTCCGGGAAGCTCGCCCAGGCGACGAAACCTGAGGCCCGGCGGGCGGGGGAGGGACGAGGCGCAGACGGCCTCCTCCGTCACCTACGCGGCCCGCCATTCGATCCACCAGCCGTGCGGGGAGGCCCGGGCGAGCAACTCCGTGTCGCCCGAACCGTCCCGGTACCGGGTCAGAATGAGGCTCGGCGGGTGGACGCCTTCGAGCGCCACTCGCCAGATGGGTCGCTCTCGGCTCTGGGCCTCCAGCGCCCCTGTGATTCGCCGGCGCCCGTCGCGGGGAATCTGGTAGAGGGCGATCGTGGAGTAGACGACCAGCGCGACTTCGGCCGGGACGCGCTCCAGCAGGTGCGACAGGTCCCTGGTCGCATCGCCGCGGTGGAGACGAATCGGGCTGCCCTTCAGCTCGGCCGCGGCGTCCACCAGTTGGGCGTGGCGCTCCACGTGCTCGGGCCAGATCAACGCGCGCAACCAGAGCAGCTCATCCCGGTCGGCGAGGTCGATGGGGTTCACGTCGATTCCGTCGCGGCTGGCTACCGGGATCTCTTCTGCCGGCGCCGGCAGTGTGCCGGGGCCCCGCAGATCCGCTTCGAGTTCAACCCGCGCAGCGTCCCTTCCCCAGCGCAGGACCTCCCTTCCGGCCCACAGGTAGCGATAGGCGTAGCGGTCGAAGTTCAGGTTCAGGCCGGCGCTGGCGCCGACATCGATCAGGGCCAGCGGCGCCGCTGCCTCGCGGTACACCAAGCCGAAAGCGGGCAGAAGACAGGTACAGCGCCGCACGACCTGGGTCTGGGTGCGGCGGGTTTCGATCAACTCGGCGACGCACTCGCGGTGTTCAAGGCAGAACGCCCGGAAGAGCGGGAAGGAACCCCCCGACGCACGCTCAGGGCCGGCGAGGACCGGGTAGTGCGCGGCCAGCGGGTGCTCCGCTCCCTGCAGGAGCAGGTACTGCACCGCCCCGAACAGCATGTTCGGAGGCGGCTGGCCTTGTTGCCGGTGCGCCGCGAGCGCCAGCAGTTCGTCATCTCCGGCCACGGCCGCGGCGAGTTCCGCGTACATCGGCGACTCGAGATCCGGCGCCTCGACGAGTGCAAAGCGCTCGAACGCGGCGCTGAGTTCCGGATGGGCGCTCAACTCTCGGCGCCGCAGCGATCGCTGAACGCGCCGGTGATCGACTCCCGGTAGGGCGGCCGGAGCACGCCGGCATCGGTGATCAGCGCGGTCACGAGTTCCGCCGGCGTGATGTCGAAGGCCAGGTTGAGTGCTTCGGTGCCCTGCGGCGCAATGCGCTTGCCGAAGGCGTGGACCACCTCCTCGGCGTCGCGCTCCTCGATCGGGATGTCGGTGCCGGAGGCCGTGTCGCGATCGATCGTCGACAGCGGCGCCGCGACGTAGAAGGGAACGCCGTGACGGGCCGCGAGCACGGCGACGGAGTAGGTGCCGACCTTGTTCGCGACGTCGCCGTTGGCGGCGATCCGGTCGGCGCCGACGACGATCTTCTGGACCCAGCCGCGCGCGATGATCGCGCCGGCGCTGTTGTCCGTGATCAGGCGGTGCGGGATCTCGAGCCGCGCCAGCTCCCAGGTCGTCAGCCGCGAGCCCTGGAGCAGCGGCCGCGTCTCGTCGACCCAGACGCTGGCCAGCCGACCAGCCGACCAGGCCGCCTCGACCACGCCGATCGCCGTGCCGTAGCCCGCCGTGGCGAGGGCGCCGGCGTTGCAATGAGTCAGCACCCGGTCTCCCCGCTCGAACAGCTCCCGGCCGAAGCTGCCGATCCGGCGGTTCGCCTCGACGTCCTGCCGGTGCAGGTCGCGGGCCCACTCGAGCAGCCGGGCGCGCAGCTCATGCCGCTCGCCCGCTTCAATGCAGCGATCATGAAGTGCCCGGCCCTGCTCCAGGGCCCAACGCAGGTTGACCGCCGTCGGCCGGGTGGAGAGAAGCAGGTCGTAGGCGCCGCCGAAGTCGTCGGCGCCGAGCACCAGCCCGTAGGCCGCGGCCACGCCGATGGCCGGCGCGCCGCGCACGGAGAGGCGGCGGATGGCCCCGGCGACGTCCTGCGGGCGGCGGCACTGGAGCCACTCCTCCTGCTCCGGCAACAGGGTCTGATCCAGCAACAGCAGTTCGTCGCCGCACCAGCGCATGGGCGAGAAGCCCTCCGCCGTTGCCTCGGTCCGCGTGGTTCCCATGAGGGAAGCGTAACCCGCGAGAATCCCTTGGGGCGCTTACAGTCCCTTCCACTGCTCGCGTTCGCGGACGTAGCGCAAGACTTGGATCTTCCCGGTGCGGTTGTAGACCCGCACCGCGAACAGGTGGTAGCCGTCGGTAAGGAAGACCGTGCCAGGGCTCGCGGTACCGACCGGGCTGAAGGAGGCGAGGTCGCTGCGGCCGAACCGCACTGGATCGTCCAAGCGATCCAGCCGGCCCGAACCCGTGAACTTCCTGGGCTCCAGGTCCTCCGGGATGCCGAAGCGAACGCCGCTGCCGACGTGAAGCAATCGCGCGGGACGCCCTATCCGGGGATCCGTACCGGCGCTCAGATCCGCGGTGCGCACGCCGTCGCCGTCGCCGTCCGCGTAGAGCGAAAAGACGCCGGCAGCGCTGTCCGCATCGGCTTCCGGCGCCTCGAAGCGGACGGCGACGGCGACGCCGTAGCGGACCGCACTGCCCCGCGCGGTCCACAGCGTCGAGGCAACCTCGGCCGCTGCAAGCCGCACCCGATGTTGAGCGATCTGCCGGCGTAGCGGGGGCACGGTGAGCGTGGCCAGCAACGCAAGGATCGTCATTGCAACCAGGAGTTCAAGAAGGGTGAAGCCAGAATTCCCCTTCGCGTCCCGGCTTCTCGAAAGAGACATGGAGGCGGACGAAAACCCGCCCGCCTCCATGCCGTCGAGCGCAATGACTTCGTGCTCGTCAGGCGCCGTCGGTGGGGCCATCCGACCCTGACGCTTCGTCGGATCCGGTCTTCTCTCTGGGGACTCGCACCTTCTCGGTCAATGTCGTGTCCCCCTCGATCGTCACGTAGGACCGCATGCGCTCGAACGATCGCTCGCCGATTCCGCGGACGAGCATCAGGTCCGTGGTTGACTCGAACTTGCCGTTCTCCGTGCGGAACTCCAGGATCCGCCCTGCCGTCGCCGGTCCGACGCCGGGCAGGAGGGAGAGCGCGGCCGCATCCGCAGTGTTGATGTTGACTACGCCTTCAGCCGCTCCGGCAGGCAGCGCAGCCACCATGCCAAGTACAAGCACTGCCGCCGACGCGATCTTCTTCATTCTTGTCATCTTCATCTCCGTTGGTCCCCGCAAGGGTTCTCGTATTGGTCAAAACCGCCATCCCGGAGCAAGGTTCGTGAAACGCCAGGGGGACACCGGGGTGTCCCCCTGGCCCCTTGCCAATTTCGCTTGTTACTGCCCCTTGGATACCTCCTTGCTCCAGGATGTATAGATGCCACTCGCCTCCTTCAAGTTTCCGGCCAACATGAAGGAACGCGATAAGACCTTTGGACACAACGAATTGCAAAATGGGCAACGCGCGAGAAACGAAGCCGTTTTGTCAAGAGACCTTGGCCCGTTCGTGCGGTCCCTGGCCGCATCCTTCTGGCCTGGCGGGGGCTACGGCTGCGACGGTCTGCCGTCAAGCAAGCTGGACCGGATCCAGGACTCATGACACGCGGCATGGAGGCCGACAAACGCCCCCAGTGAGCGGCCATCACGCGGCGGCTCGTGTAGATTAGCCAGCCGATGGCAAACGGCGAGAACAAAGCTCCTGAATCCGCGGGCGGGCGCCGCACGTCCGTGATCCGCGAGTATGTCGAGGCGCTGATCGTGGCGGCCGTGTTTCTGGGCTTCACGAACAACTTCGTCCTGAAGACCTTCTACATCCCCAGCGGTTCGATGGAGAACACGCTGCTCGTGGGCGACCACCTGTTCGTGAACCGCTACATCTTCGGACCGCGCCCATCGAAGCTGGAACAGGCGCTTCTCCCGGGCCGCGACGTGCGGCGGGGCGACATCGTGATCTTCCGGTCGCCCGAGACGCCGAAGATCGATCTGGTGAAGCGCTGCATCGGTCTACCCGGCGATGAGATCCGGATGGTCGACAAGCAACTCGTCCTGAACGGCCAGGAGGTGGACGACGACGCCTACGCGATCAACGCCGACACGCGCCTCTACCGCTCGTCGGGGCCGTTTGGCTCCTATGAGACGCGCCGGGACAACTGGGGGCCCCTTCTCGTCCCCAGGGATCACCTCTTCTGCATGGGCGACAACCGCGACCACTCCCACGACTCCCGCTTCTGGGGGCCCGTGCCCATGGCCCATGTCAAGGGCCGGGCGGTGATGGTCTACTGGTCGTACGGAGGTGAGACCCCGGACGGCACCTGGCGCGGTTTCGGTCACCGCCTGAAACAACTCGCGAACACGGCTCTGGGCTTCCTGACCAAGACTCGCTGGAACCGGACGTTCAAGCTGATCCGCTAGCAGCGCGCGGTAGAAGTCCGTGTCGCACCGAGAGCCTCCCCTGAGACTTCGTCTGCGCACCGGAGGCCCCAGATTGTGGCGCGATGGCGTGCAAGTGCTGCTCGTCGCGGCCATCCTGGCCCTGTTCGTCCGGGTCTTTCTGGTTCAGGCCTATCGCATTCCCTCGGAGTCGATGGAACCGGCGCTGACGGTCGGCGACCACCTGCTGATCAACAAGTTCATCTTCAGCGCCGGCGCGGGTCGTTGGGGACCGTTCGTACCCCAGCGCGAGGTGCGTCCCGGCGACCTGGTCACCTTCCGCGGCATCGAGGACCCCGCCCAAGAGCTGCTGAAGCGCTGTGTGGCGACCGCCGGCGCGGAGGTGGAAATCGACTCGAAGAAGCTCCGCGTCAACGGTCGCGAAGTCGACGAGACGGCCTACGTCGTCCACTCGGACGACCGGGTCTATCCCCGGTCGGAGTTCCTTCACGAGAGTTTCTGGCGCCGCGATGCGTACGGTCCCGAACGCGTGCCCGCCGGGAGCCTCTTCTGTCTCGGCGACAACCGGGACATCTCCCGCGACTCGCGCTTCTTCGGCCCCGTCGGAGCCGAACTGGTTCGCGGCCGGCCGTTACTCGTCTACTGGTCGCGCAACGCGGATGCCGGGAGATGGGCCGTCCGCTGGCGGCGGACCTTCCACGTCCCGCGCTGATCCGTCGCGGCGCACTGCCTCCCGCGGATCAGGCGCCAGCCGCCGCCAGCGCCGCGAGAGCTTCCTCGGGGTCGGCGGCCTGGGTCAGCGGACGCCCGATCACCATGAGGTCCGCCCCGGACCGCAGCGCAGCCGCCGGCGTCGCGACCCGGCGCTGATCGTCGCTCGCGGCATCCCCGAAGCGGATTCCCGGGCTCACCAGCAGCAGCTCCGGCCCAAGTCGCTCGCGCAGGGAGGCCAACTCCAGCGGCGAACAGACCACGCCGGCGCAACCGGCCCGCTCTGCTGTGGACGCCCAGGCCAGAACACGATCCGCGGCCCGACCGGGCAGATCCAGTTCCTCCAGGTCTTCGGGCGCGAGATGGGTGAGGACCGTGATCCCCAGCACGCGCACCTCGTCGCCGGCCGCTTCGACCGCGGCCTCCAACATCCTTCGCCCGCCGCCCGCGTGCACCGTCAGGTAGGAGACACCCAGCTCTCTCGCCGCGCCGACCGCGCCCGCGACAGTACTGGGGATGTCGTGGAACTTGAAGTCGAGGAAGACCTCCGCACCGGTCCTCGCAGCCTCTTCGACCGCCGTACGCCCCCAGCGCAGGACAACCCGCGGTCCCACCTTCAGGACGCCGACGCGAGGACCGAAGAAGGAACACCAGCGGCGGTACGTGTCCCGATCGTCCGTGTCGAGGGCGACGGCGACCCGCTCCAGCCGGTCCGTCACGAAGCTGCCGCACCGATCAGGGAGGCCACAGAGTCCACGCCATCCGCCTCGAGGCGCTCGCGCAGTCCATCGACGAGGCGCTCAGCCGTCCTGGGGTCGCGGAACAGCGCCGTGCCGACCTGCACCGCCGAGGCGCCCGCCAGCAGGTACTCCAGCACGTCGTCGACCGTCTCGACGCCGCCGATCCCGATTACCGGCAAGTCGACCTCGCGGGCGACATCCCAGACGATCCGCAACGCCAGCGGTTTGATCGCTGGGCCGGAAAGCCCGCCGCGCACCGTGGACAGCACCGGACGCCGGGTCCTCGTGTCGATCGCCATGCCGACGAAGGTGTTCACCGCCGACAGGATATCGGCGCCGCCCGCGCTCGCAGCCTGACCCAGGGCCGCCGGCGAGGTCACATTCGGCGACAGCTTGACCACCACCGGCTTGCCGGTCGCGGAACGGACCCGCCGGACCAGGCCGCACAGGATCTCGGGGTCATGACCGAACTCGATTCCGCCCTTGCTCACGTTGGGGCAGGACACGTTCAATTCCACCGCGGCCACGCCGGGATGGGGGTCGACGCGCTCGGCCAGCCGCACGTAGTCGTCCTGGTTGTACCCGAACAGGTTGACGATCACCTTCGGCGGCAGTCCGGCCAGACCAGGCAGGACATCGTTCAGGAACCGGTCGACACCGATGTTCTGCAAGCCGATCGAGTTGAGCATGCCGCCGCGGGTCTCGGCGATCCGAACCGGCGGATTCCCCGCCAGGGGCTCGAGCGACAGCCCCTTTGTCACCAGACCGCCGAGTCGCCGCAGGTCGGCCCGCTCGGCGAACTCGAGGCCGTAACCGAACGTGCCGCTCGCCGTGAGAATCGGATTCTGCAGCCGCAGCGGCCCTACCCGCGTGGAGAGGTCCGGGCCGGATGTGGCGGTCTCCCTGGTCACCAGGCCACCTCCCTCAGATCGAACACCGGTCCGTGCCGGCAACACAGGGCATAGCCGCCCTTCTTGAGCTCCACCGCGCAGCCGAGGCAGGCGCCGTAGCCGCACCCCATCGGCGTCTCCATCGCTGCTTCTCCTTCGACTCCGTGCTCGACGGCGAAGCGCGCCACGGCCGCCATCAGACCATGGGGACCGCAGGTGTAGAGCGTCTTGTACGCGGCGCCCGCCTCCGCTGCGCCGCTCCCGACGGTCGCCGCAAGCGCCTCCGTAACCAACCCTCGGGCGCCGGCCGTGCCATCCTCCGTGGTCCTGACCAGCCGACCGCCCGTGCTTTCGCTCAAGCGCCGGAACTCGTCGGCCTCGACCAGATCGTCCGCGCTGCGACCGCCGTAGTAGAAGTCGAACGGCCGTCCGGCACGCGCCAGCGCCTGAGCCAACAGACCGAGACCAGCCGATCCGATGCCGCCCGCAACCAGCGCGGCGCGGCCGATCTGGGGGGCGCGGGATGCCATACTGTGAAATCCGGTGCCCAGGGGGCCGAGAACGGGGACATCTTCACCCGGGGTACAGGCCGCCAGGGCTGCCGTTCCCCGGCCGATCACCTTGCCGAGCAGAGAGATCGCCAGGGCGTCGCCTCCGGCCGGCGCCTGGTCGTAGACCGAGAACGCCCGCCTGAGGTATGGCGCCGCCTGGTCGGCGCCAGCGACCATGACGAACTGCCCGGGCGCGGCGGGCGCCATGCCGGCCACCCGGATCCTGAGCAGGAAGTGCCGATGGGGCAACGCCCGGACTTGGAGTACTTTTCCCCTCGCGTCCAACGCCGCCATGGCGCGGGCGAGGGTAGCACTCCCGACACGTTCCGGTCGAAGCCGGGCGGGCATCCGGACTCCGCGGCCAGTAGAGTTGGTCCCAGTGAAGCGGGAACGTCTCCTCAGTTGCGCCGCATGCGCGGTACCCGGGCTCCTGGCCGGGATCCACGTGACGGGGCTCCTCTTCTTTCTCAACCCCCACCTGCCGTTTCACCCGGTACCGGTGTTCTGGACCAGCGCCTACTACGGGGTGCTTGGAGCTCTCTGCACGATGGCGGTGCTGATCCCCATCTCATGGCGGGCGCCTGAGCGTTCCCGGCGGCTGCTTCCGTGGTGTATGGCGACCGTGTTCGGCGGCGCCGCCGGCCTCGACCTTGCGCACGCGGCCTTCTACGATCAGTTTCTGCCGCCAGGCATCCACGAACGCCTGATCAAGGCCGGACTCTGGCTGGCGCTAGCTGCCGCGGTCACCCTCTACACCGCCTTCCTGCACAGCTACCGCCGGCGGAGACCGTACGGCGCCCGCAGCCGCTTCGGCATCGCCAGTCTGGCTGTGCTGACCGTGTACGCCGTCTTCGAGCGGCGCGAGGCCTTCGAGCCGCCGCCCCAGAGAAAGCCTCGAGCGGCGGCGATCGAGTCCACACCGCCGCCCAACCTACTGATCGTAGGCCTCGATGGCGCCTCGCTCGACGCCATCCTGCCCCTCTCCGAACAGGGGCTGCTCCCGTTCTTCTCACAAACCATGCGAACCGGCAGCTACGGCCGCGCCGAGTCCCTCGAACCGGCGAGCCGCCTGCCTCTCTGGACCACGGTGGTGACGGGCAAGTACCCCTTCCGGCACGGTGTCGTCTCCGAGGAGACCCGGGGCGCGCCGTCGCTTCGCGGCGAACGCTTCCACCTGGCGCCCCGCGGTATCGCCTTCAGCGTCTGGGGCGACTACGGCACAACCGAGGGCCGCCCGGCGGTCCTGCCTTCCGCTCCGTCCCTCTGGCAGATCGCGGCCGGGTTCGGCCTCGACGTGTTCGCACTCGACTTCGGCATCGGCCTCACCGACTCCCCTGTCGCCCGGGCCGCGGCCCTCGGTTCCGCCATGGGGGACGAGCGGCTCGCCCGGCTCGGAGACGGCCCGCCATCCGCGCTCTATACCGCGGCGCTCCGCGATCTGGAGACCCACACGCAACTGCTGGAGATCCTGGCCTCTCGGTCCCAGGACGACGATTCAGGGCTCGTCGTCTTCGCCGTCATGGACGGTCTGGCCGCGGTCTCGCACCTCTACTACGACTCCTACGAGGCGGTTCAGTTCGACGGCGACCAGGAGCAGGTGCGCGTCGACCGGGCGCGCTGGCTGTCCGCCTACTACGCGTTCGTGGACGGTCTGGTGGCCGAGGCCTGGGAGCAACTGCCGCCGCCCCGGACGCTTGCGGTGGTCAGCGCCTACGGTTGGAGGCGGTCCGGGCCCCTGCGTCGCCTGTTCGGTGTTCGGGGCAAGGCGCCCGGCGGGGTGGGGGGCGGTTCCCAGAACACACCCGACGGGCTACTCCTGCTGCGAGGACAGGGGATCAACGAGGACCTTCTCCTGACCCGGCTGGGAATCCAGGACGTGGCGCCAACCCTGCTCTACGCTCTGAACCTGCCGACCGCACTCGACATCGACGGCCGCGTCATCACCGAGGCCTTCGAACCGTCGACGCTGGCCCGCCGGCCGATCGCCTTTGTGCCGTCCTACGAAACGGGGGCCGGTACCGCCCGCAGACCCTGACCGCGGGCGGCGCTACTCGGGCTGGCCGGCAAATCCGCCGGCGCCGTCCGCCGACTCGGCCGAAGGGTCCGTCCCTCCCGAAAGAGCGAATCGCTGGAGAGCCGGATCGGAATCCTCACTCGCCGGCGCCGGCTCGCCACCGCCAACGATGGCAGGCCTCGCGGGACGGACGGCCTCGGAAGGACTCATCGTGCACTGGCCCTGGAAGAAGGCCCCGCTCGCAATGACGAGAACCGGAGAGCTGATCTCGCCCTCGACGTGACCGTTCACGCCGATCTCTATCCGCTTCGAGGCCTCGACCCGCCCTTCGAGCCGTCCGGAGACGCTGAGTTCGCCCACTCTGACGACTCCTTCGACTACGCCCCCTTCACCGACGATCAACTCGCCTTCGGATTCGACCGTGCCGCTGAAGTGGCCGTGCACCCGGAACGTGTTCTGGAACCGGAGGTCCCCCTGGACCTCACAGCCGGCATCGAGAAAGCCGTTCAGGTCGCCTGGAGAGCTGTTCTTGAGGATCTTCGACATAACTTGGCAACGCTCCGATTGGCAGTGATCACTCCGCCGACAGCCGCTCGTAGATGCGGATCAATTCGGGTTCGGAGTGGAAGTGGATCTTCAGGACGCCGCCTCCCCGGCGGCGACGGCGGATTTCTACACGAGTCTGCAGTTTACGCGTCAGGCGCTCGACCGCGTCGGCGGTGTGCGGATCGCTCTCCGGGGCAACCTTGTGCTGCGGTGTCGCGGTCTTCCGCCGCCCACTGGCCGCGATGCGCTCCAGTTCTCGCGCACTGAGGGATTCGCGCTCAGCGCGGGCGCCGAGTTCAATCTGACTCCGTTCGTCGCCAAGCGCCAGCAAGGGACGAGCCTGGCCCGCCGTCAGCGCTCCTGACCGCAACTGCCCCTGCACCGCAGCAGGCAGGCGAAGCAAGCGCAGGGCATTCGCGATCGCGGCCCTGCTCCGGCCGACACGGCGAGCGATTTCCTGCTGCGAAAGCCCGAACTCGTCGCTCAGCGACCGAAAAGCGTCCGCCTCTTCCAGCGGGTTCAGATCGGAACGCTGGAGGTTCTCGACCAGCGCAAGCTCCAGCAGTTCGCGCTCGTCGTTCACGTCCCGAAAGACGACCGGCACGGTCTCAAGCCCAGCCTTCTGCGCCGCCCGCCAGCGACGCTCGCCGGCGACGATGCGATACCGGCCGCCGCGATCGGGGCTTCCGTTCACGACGAGCGGCTGGAGCACGCCGATTCGCGCTATCGAACTCGTGAGCTCCGCCAACTCCTCGTCGTCGAACTGGTCGCGCGGCTGCCGGCTGTTCGGCTCGAGCTGCGCCACCGGCAACTCGCGTTCCGCAGGCGGCGCGACCGGAGAACGAGCGCCGCTGTCAGCGAACAGCTCATCGAGTCCACGGCCGAGGCCCCGCCGTCTACTGCTCACGTGACTTCCCGTAGCGCGATCAGGGCCGGCGAGCCGTGAGTTCCTGCGCCAGGCCCAGATAGGCCTGGGCGCCCTTGCTCTTGATGTCGTATTGCAGGACCGGCATTCCGTGACTTGGCGCCTCGGCCAGACGAACGTTGCGCGGAACGATCGTATCGCAGACGATCGACCCAAAGTGCTTGCGCGCCTCCCGCGCGACGTCCCGCGACAGGTTCGTGCGGTCATCGTACATGGTGAGGATCACGCCCGCGATCGCCAGGTCAGGCCGTCCCAGTTCCCGCACCCGCTGCACAGTGGCCATCAACTCGCTGATGCCTTCGAGCGCAAAGTACTCGCACTGCAGCGGTACGACGACCGCGTCCGCAGCGTAGAGGGCGTTCAGGGTCAGCCGGCCCAGGGCCGGCGGACAATCCACGAGGATACGTTCGTACTTCTCGCCCAGACTCTCGAGCGAAGATCCAAGCCGTCGAATCCAGTCCCGGTCGCGCTGCAGACCCAGTTCCGCTCCCACCAGATCGCGATTCGCCGGCAGCAGGTCGACGTAGGGGAACCCGCTCGGGACGACCACGTCAGCGGCTTCGGCCTCGCCGGAGAGCACTTCGAAGAGGGTCGGCGGCCGGCCGGACCACCCGACGCCTCGGCTGGCGTTCCCCTGCGGGTCGCTGTCCACCAGAAGTACCCGCCGCTCCATTGCACCGAAAGCCGCCGCCAGGTTGATCGCCGACGTCGTCTTGCCCACGCCACCCTTCTGGTTGGCAACCGCCAGAAAGTCAGCCACGACGAAGCGCCCGGAGGCACAGTATCCGCCGGTGGTTGCTGTTGGGCAGATTCATCTCCTCTTCCACAGCGCAGACATCCGTCAGGCCGGACCCGAGTTGCCGGCCCACCCAGACAACCAGGCGCCCTTCACCAGGCAGGGCCCGGACCAAGCGAGCCATTGTGGCCTCCGGTAGCCGAAGGCCGCGGATTGTCGCGCACTCTACCGCCCCCGCCAGCCCCGCCGCGAGTTCGACGTCGAAGCGGGCCTGGATGACCCGCACGAAGGGAAGTTCAAGTTCACGCGCCGCCTCGGCGAGGAAGGCCGCCTTCCGCTCGCGTGCCTCCACCAGGGTCACCGGCCGCTCAGGATGGAGCGCCGCAAGGACGAGACCCGGGAACCCTGCGCCGCTACCGATATCGAGAAGCCCGGGCTCACCGCTCCCCGCACGCGCTGAAGGCCGCCAGAACACCCGCGCCGCGACCGACTCCGCGTAGTGACGCCGAATCCAGTCCTCCGGCCCCTCTTCCCCGACCAGGCGAACCACCCGGTTCCACCGTTCCAGGAGCTCGGCGTGTCGTACCAGCCGATCTATCGCCTCCGGCGACAACTCGTCACCAAACTCGTGCCGAAACAGATCGGCGTGTTTCACGTGAAACACCCGCAGGAGATCTGTCGACTCGCCCGCGGCGCTGTTTCCCAGACCGCGTGAGCGACCCCAGAAACCCTCCCCGCGACCTCCGCGGCACACGGCATCAGGGCGCGAAGTCGAGGCGCGCTACACGCCGCGGATGTTGACGCGCTTGAAGTAGCCGTTGCCGTGGCTCTCGGTCTCGACGTCCGGATCGTCGGCGAGAGTGATGTGGACGATACGCCGGTCGGCCGGGTTCATCGGCCGCAGAGTGCGAATGCCGCCGTGGGAAACCACCTCGTCGGCTACACGACGTGCCAGGCCTCTCAGGCGCTCTTCCTTCCGCCGCTGATAGCCGTCGCTCTCGAGGTGGCAGGGCACGATACGTCCCACGTCCCCGTACATCACGCGCGGCAGAAGGTGCTGGAGCGCCAGGAGGACCTGACCCTCGTCTTCTACCAACAGCTCCCGGTCCACTCCCTCGATCTCGACTTCCAGCCGGCCCTCTGCGAGGACCATGTCTGCCGACACCTCGAGATCCGCGAGTTCGAGTAGCTGCCGAAAGGCCCTCTGTGCAATCTCCAGGATCTCTTCGGGGTCCTCGGCCGGAGGCTCCGCTTCCTCCTGCGTCGGCGAACTCTCCACCAGCGGCGCCTCCTCGACGCTGGTTGCCGCGTCTTTCTCCTGCGTCGGCGAACTCTCCACCGGCGGCGCCTCCTCGACGCTGGTTGCCGCGTCTTCCTCCTGCGTCGGCGAACTCTCCACCGGCCGCGCCTCCTCGACGCTGGTTGCCGCGGCGTCGGAAGCGGACGGCGAAAGCCCTTCCCTTTCGGTTTCCACCGGCTGCTCAGCATCCGAGCCGACCCGTTCCGGGTCGACACGGATCACCACGCGACGGCGCTTGACGAAACCGTGTCGCTTCTCCACGCGATCAAACACCACCTGATCGGGCGACACCCCAAAGTGGTTGGCTGCCGCCAACACGGCCCGGGCCTCCGTTTCGCCCGAAAAAAACACGTTGCTCGTGGTTGTGTTCATCTAAGTCCTGTCCTGCCTCACTTCTTCGTTTCGGTCGTCTGCGCGGCCACTTGGCCACCCAGGTAGCCTGCCTTCTTCAGCTTGTTGTAGACCCCGGTCTGCACCATTCCCAGCAGATTGTTCGTCAGCCAGTAGAGAACCAGGCCGCTCGGGAAGCTGAACGAGAAGATCGTGAACCAGATCGGCATCGTGTTGATTATCAGCTTCTGGGTCTTGTTCGCGGGCGGCGGCAGCATCCGCTGCTGGAGGAACTGCGAGGCGCCCATGACCAGGGGAAGTACATAGATCGGATCCGGCAGCGCCAGGTTCTGGATCCATCCGAGCCACGACGCGTCCCACAACTCCACCGCCTCGCTCAACAACCGGAAGAAGCCGAAGAACACGGGCATCTGGAACAGGATCGGCAGGCAGCCGCTGGCAGGATTCACGCCCTCCTCGCGGAACAGGCCCTGAATCTCCTCGTTCATCTTGCGCTGCATGTCCATGCGCGGGCGGCCCTTCCCATCCTTGAGCTTGGGCCGGTACTTCGCGCGGATCGCTTCCATGCGCGGATTCAACTTCTGGATCCGCTGCATCGAGACCTGGCTCTTGTGCGTCAGCGGGAACAGCACCATACGGATGAGCACGGTCATCAGCACGATGCTCCACCCGTAGTTGGAGACCATGTTGTCGTGGATCCAGCGCAAACCGAACTGCAACGGGCGCGAGATGACGCCGAAGAAGCCGTACCTGACGGTCTTCTCCAGTTGCACGCCCATCGCCTTCAGCGCGTCGTACTGCTTGTCCCCGAAGTACGCCCGTCCGGCAAGTTCGCCGCCCGAGGAGCGCACAACCAGCATCAGGTCCCGCGTCAGGTTCGCCGTGGCGGCGTCCGCGACCTCGAACATGGCGAAGCCGCCCAGGTTGCCGTCGGTCTCCTCCAGGTTGGCAACCGGCAGCGCCTGAACGGTTCCGCGGGCGCCGGCCGGGACCACGGCCGTGATGAAGTACCGGTCCTCGAGCGCCACCCAGCGGGGGCTACCGCCCAAATCGATCGGATCCTCGGCCTTGCGAGGCTCGAGCGACTCCAGATCGCCATCCGCGAACCAGGTCGCCGCGCGCCGCTGCTGGCTCGACAACCGGCTCTCCAACTCGTCCACGCTCGGATTCCGGATTCCCGGGCCCAACACCACTCCCCAGGAGTCGCCGGGCGACCCAATCTGGTACCGGAACGTCAGGCCGCCCACCTGGGCGGTGTTTTTCGGAATGTGAAACGTCTTCGTCGCCACGCCCAGGTCACCGCTGTAGCGGAAGCTGAGCCGCGTGTCGGCATCTTCGGTCGAGCGTTCGACAACGAAGAGCGCGTCGTTGAGGGCCGAACCTCGCTGTGAGCCCTGGAACGCGAACGGGTAGGGCTGGCCGCCCTCGCGCCGGCGTACCAGCTCCACCGGCTCGCCGCCGTTCGGCCGCCGCAGTTCGAAGGACAGCAACTGAGCGCCGCGGTTCGTGAACTCGAGCGTCGCGTTACCCGACTCGATCACCACCCGCTGCTCGGTGGCGGCCTCCACCCGTTCTACGACCGCGGACGGCGCCGGCGCCGCCCTCGAAACCGGGACCGCCGAGCCCGGTTCGCCGGTGACCCCGCCGCGCGCCGCCTGTTCGGCGCCGCTGTTCTGGACCGGCGCCCGCTCGACTGGCGGCGGCGGCGCGAAGAGGACCTGCCACAGGAGCAGAACACCCAGGGAGAGGACCGCAGCGAAAAGAAGTCTTCGGTTATCCATCAGCCTCGGCTCTCTTCGCAAGCCTGCCGCCCGCGGGCGGCAGGTCGATGCCTCCACGGCCCAGAGGCTGGCAGCGGAGAAGGCGTCGAATCGTCAGCCAACTCCCCGTCATCAGGCCGTGGCTCCGCAAGGCGATCTGCCCGTATTCGGAGCAGGTCGGGCTGAAGCGGCAGGCGCGCGGCAACAGCGGCGACAACCAGCGCTTGTACGCCCGCAGCAACGCCACGACCACGCGGACCGGAGTGTTCATGACCGACTGCCGCGGCGGGGGCGACGGGCGCCGTACCGGGCTACCAAGCCAAACAGGTGGTTCAACTCACTGTAGAAGCTGCGCCGGTCGGTCTCGGCCGCGGCGGTCTTCAGATGGACCACCACGTCCACCGCGGGCAGCATGTCCTGCCTGACCTGCTGCCTGTAGTGCTCCCGCACCCGCCGGCGGAGCCGGTTGCGCACCACGGCGCCGCCCACCCGCCGACTCGCGGTGAGCCCGAGCCGTGGGTGGCCGGCGTCATTCGCCTGCACGTGGAACACCGCGATGTCGCCGTGCAGCCGCCGACCTTGGCGGTAGACCCTGCGATAGTCGCGGCTCGACCGGATCCGCTCGGCCCCCGGCGCCACACCGGAGTCGCACCGTGGGCTGCTCGATCGGCTCAACGTCAGACCGTCAGGCGCTGGCGGCCCTTGCGGCGGCGGCGAGAGAGAATTGCCCGCCCGTGCCTCGTCCGCATGCGGGAGCGAAAGCCATGCTTCTTCTTGCGGCGCCGGTTGTTCGGCTGGTATGTCCTCTTCACGTTCTTTCCTTCCTAGGGTGTGGCATGGCGGAGCCAGGGTGTGGCATGGCGGAGAGGGTGGGATTCGAACCCACGGACCGCTCGCACGGTCCAGGGATCCTCGGGAGACCGCCCCAGGGGGGCGGCATGGCGGAGAGGGTGGGATTCGAACCCACGGACCGCTCGCACGGTCCAGGGATCCTCGTGAGACCGCCCCAGGGGGGCGGCATGGCGGAGAGGGTGGGATTCGAACCCACGGACCGCTCGCACGGTCCAGGGATTCTCGGGAGACCGCCCGGCGGTCTCGGCCGACGTATGGCGGAGAGGGTGGGATTCGAACCCACGGACCGCTCGCACGGTCCAAGGATTCTCGGGAGACCGCCCGGCGGGCTCGTCCGAAGCATGGCGGAGAGGGTGGGATTCGAACCCACGGACCGCTCGCGCGGTCAACGGTTTTCGAGACCGCCCCATTCGACCACTCTGGCACCTCTCCTCGTTCCTCGGCCACTCGGGGCGTTTCGTGTTCTCCTGCTCCAGAGTGGCGGAGAGGGTGGGATTCGAACCCACGGTAGAGTTGCCCCTACACATGCTTTCCAGGCATGCACCTTCGACCACTCGGTCACCTCTCCCCTCAATCGAAAAGCCCGCTCAACCGTAGACGCCGGAAGAACGCGCGCAATAAGGCTGAGCTCTCCTCCGCCAGGACGCCGGAGCATACCGTGATTTGGTGATTCAGTCTCGGTTCGCGGACGAGGTTCCCGAGCGAGCCGCAATAGCCGCCCTTCGGATCCCGCGCCCCGAACACGAGCCGTTCCACACGGGCATTGACCATCGCGCCGGCGCACATGGCGCAGGGCTCGAGAGTGACATACACCGTGCAACCCTCGAGGCGCCAACCCTGCTGTCGGGCGGCGGCCTGGGCGAGCGCGATCATCTCGGCATGCGCCATCGGGTCTCCCCAGGACTCCCGGCGGTTGTGCCCGCGACCGACCACCTCCCCGTCGCGCACGACCACCGCGCCCACCGGAACCTCTCCGGCGGCAGCCGCAAGACGGGCCTCGTCGAGAGCCAACCCCATGGCCGTTCGATCGTCCACTGCGTCCACTCGGCGAGCTACCGTAGCAGCACCCACTCTCTCTTCGCGCGGCGCCTACGGTTCGGCGGCCGCAACACAGCGGTGTCTGCCGCGCCGTCCTGTCGCCGGTCCGAGCAGCAGGTGTCGAACACGCCGACCGGGATCGAACGGCAGGCGCGCCGGTTCACAGCGGACTGCTACCATCCGGCACGATCCTCGTCTCCACCCACGGGCGCGGGATCGAGAGGTGACTGAAGGGTTCGGGCCCTGTGTGTCGACCGGCCCCGAACCTCGTCAGGCCCGGAAGGGAGCAGCGATAGGGTGTTCGTTTCGAGGGCGCAGTTCAGCCGGAACCCTTCAGTGACTTCTCTCTGCAGCCGGTGCCGGCTATGACCTACCAGGCGCTGGCACGCAAGTGGCGCCCGCAGACGTTCGCCGATCTGGTCGGCCAGGAGGCGATCGTCACCGCGCTGGGCAACGCGCTACGCGAGGCGCGGATCGCCCAGGCCTACCTGTTCTCGGGCATCCGCGGCGTTGGCAAGACGACCGCGGCCCGGGTGCTCGCCAAGGCCCTGAATTGCGTCGGCGCCGACGGTTCCGGCACCGCCCCGGCGGCCGAGCCATGCAACCAATGCCCGGTCTGCCTCGAGATCATGCAGGCCGGCGACCTCGACGTGCTCGAGATCGACGCCGCCACCTACTCCAAGGTCGAACAGGTCCGCGACCTCACCGAGAGCCTGAAGTACGGCCCCGCCAGGGACCGCTACAAGGTCGTCGTCCTCGACGAGATCCACCGCCTGTCCAGACAGGCCTTCGACGCTCTGCTCAAGATCGTCGAGGAACCGCCCGCGCATCTCACCTTCGTCTTCGCGACCACCGAGATCGAGATGGTGCCGGCGACGATCCTGTCCCGCTGCCAGGAGTTCCACTTCCTGCGCGTCCCCGCCAGCCCGATGGTGGCCCACCTGACGAGAATTTGCGAGGCGGAGGAGATCGAGGCCAGCCGGGCGACCCTCCGCCTGATCGCACGCGCCTCGGAGGGAAGTGTGCGCGACGCGGTGGCCCTCCTCGATCAGCTCGCCACCTTCGGCGGCGGCAAGCTCGCCGACCAGGATGTCGGCCGGCTGCTGGGCGGCATCGACGCAGAGCTGCTCGCCACCCTCCTCGAGGCCATCCTGGCCGGCGACGGCGCGCGGCTGTCGCAGACGATCCGGTCGATCGAAGACGGCGGCAGCGACCCCCGGCAGGTATTCACCCACTTCCTCGGTTTCCTGCGCAGCGCCCTGCACCTGGCGCAGGGTCTCGACCCCGAACAGCTCGATCTGCCCGCCGAAGCCGCGACCGAGCTGGAGCGGGTCGCGTCGGGCGCCGGCTACGAGAACCTGCTCCGGCTGTTGCACCTGTTGCTCAGCAGCGAGACGGTCGTGCGGCGCGCCGACGCCCCCGGTCTGGCTCTGGAGGTCGCCCTGCTCCGAGCAGCCGAGTTGCCGCGGCTGGTGCGCATCGAGCAACTTGGCGCCACGCTGCCGGGCACTCTTCCGGTTACCGCGGAACCGACTCCGCGACCTGCCGGCCCCGGCCCCGGCCCCAGACCCCCGGGCGCGGCCAAGGGGCTTGGCCCCGCTGCCGCCACGGACGCTGCCGGCGAAATCCAACGACTCCTCGCGGCCAGCCAGCCGTCCCTGGCCGGCCTGCTCGAGTTCCACAAGGCCGAGTTCGCGGTTCAGGGCAGCACCCTCATCGTGACGGCCGTTCCGGCGCTCCAGGAAGCGCTCCGCGATGGGCCGAGAGCAGGCCTACTGAAGGACGCCGTGCGCTCGGTGCTGGGCCCCGACGCCGATTGCAAGACGACCCCCGCCGCCCCGGCGGCACAAGAAGACGACCCCGCCCCGGCGGTCAGCGGCGTACCGGCCGGTGCCCCGGCGCCGGCGCGGGAAACAGCGCCCCAACCCCAGCCCGCGCGCCCGGCAGCCCGCCGCACCCCGACGCCGAGCGAAGAAGCGCGCACCACCGCCGAAAAGGATCCGACCGTGCGCGCGGTGCTCGATATCTTCGGCGGCCGCGTGGTCGACGTAAGACCCCGAGCCAACTGACTGTTCTCGAGCTCAATACCCGACAGGAACAATCGCGATGAACATCCAGAAGCTGATGCGGCAGGCCCAGGAAATGCAGCAGCAAATGCAGCGTGATCTGGCTGCGGCCGAGTTCACTGCCAGCGTCGGCGGCGGCATGGTCGAGGTGCGCGTGAACGGCGAAAAGGAGGTCCTCGCCGTCCACATCGATCCCGAGGTCCTCGACCCCGAGGATCCGGGCATGGTCCAGGACCTGGTGCAGGCAGCCGTGAACGAAGCCGGACGCAAGGTGAACGAGTACGTGGGGCAGCGCCTTGGCGGCATGGCCGCCAACATTCCCGGTCTGACCTGATGCCGGCCGATCCTCTCTCCAGCCTGGTAGAGGAACTCGCGCGCCTTCCGGGCATCGGTCCGAAGACCGCCCGGCGACTGGCTCATCACGTGCTTCGCGCCGACCGCAACCGCGCGGAGGCACTGGCCACGGCGATCATCGACGTCAAGGATCGCATGATCCACTGCTCCACCTGCCACCAGATCACCGCGGTGGACCCCTGTTCCATTTGCAGCGACCCGCAGCGCGACCAGACCAAGCTCTGCGTCGTCGAGGAGCCGTTCAACATCGAGCCGATCGAGCGCACGCGTGAGTTCCACGGCCTCTACCACGCCCTGCTGGGCTCCCTGTCGCCCCAGCGTGGCGTGGGACCCGACGAACTGACAGTCGCCTCCCTGCTGGGACGGCTCGACGGCATCGAGGAGGCGATTCTGGCCATGAACCCGAACGTGGAGGGCGAAGCCACCGCTCTGTACCTGGCCGGCCTCCTGGGCAAGCGCGGGGTGCGGGTTACGCGGCTGGCCTTCGGCCTCCCTGTCGGCGGCGACATCGACTACGCCGATCAGGTGACGCTGGCGCGGTCACTCGCCGGCCGCCGCGACCTCTGACAGCCCGTGGCTTCTCGTCGTTCGTACCGACTCGACAGCGGCGATCAACTGCCGGAAATCCGAACATCGCTGCCGGGGCCACGCGCGCGGACGGCAGCCAGGCGGCTCGAAGCGGCAGAGGCGCCCGGGATCAACACCCTGGTTGCCGGAAGCACCGCGATGCTGTGGGAGGAGGCTCTCGGCAGCAACGTGCTCGATATCGACGGCAATCGCTACCTCGACCTGACGGCCGGATTCGGAGTCGCCGCGGTGGGCCACCGGCATCCTCGCGTGGTCTCGGCGGTCAAGCGGCAGGCGGATCGCCTCCTTCACTCACTGGGCGACGTCTACGCTCACCCGGCCCGCCTCGAACTCAGCGAGCGTCTCGGCTATCTGGCGCCGCTTCGAGAGCCGCGGGTCTACTTTGCCGCCTCGGGCGCCGACGCGGTGGAGATCGCGCTCAAGACGGGCCGCCTCTACAGCGGCCGCCCCGAAATCCTCGCGTTTGCGCCCGCGTACCATGGCACGACGTTGGGAGCGCTCCAGGGCACGTCGAGGCCGGCCTTTCGGAACCCCTTCACCGAGCCGCTGGACAAGCTGGTTCATCGCCTGCCCCACGGCGCTGAGCTTGAGGAGGTGGAGCGCGTGCTGGGCCGGCAGCCGGCGATCGGAACCTGTCTGGTCGAACCGGTGATCGGCCGCGAGGCTACGCGATGGCCGCCTCGCGGCTGGTTGGCGGGATTGGCCGAGGCGTGCCGCGAACACAACGTGGTCCTGGCGGTCGACGAGATCTTCACCGCGTTCGGCCGCTGCGGAGCCTGGTTCGTAAGCGCGGAGGCCGGTATCGAGCCGGACCTCATCTGCTGCGGCAAAGCCCTTGGCGGAGGTCTCCCGATCGCTGCCGTGCTCGGTGCGAAGGAGGTCATGGCCTCCTGGCATGCGGTGGGTGAGGCGCGTCACACGGCGACCTTCGTCGCGCATCCCCTGGCCTGCGCCGCGGCTCTGGCGACGCTCGCCGTGATCGAGAGTGAGAGCCTGATCGAGCGGGCACAGAAGATGGGCCGCCGCTTCGGCCGTCGCGTCGAGTTGCTCAAGCAGCGCCCTGGCGTCGTCGATGTCCGCGGCACGGCGCTGCTGTGGGGCGTGGAACTCGATGCGCCGGAACGCGCGGCCGGCCTCTCGCGGCAACTTCTGGATCGTGGTGTGATCGCCCTGAGCGGCGGCGCCTCCGGTACGGTACTGCAGATCGCGCCGCCGTTGGTGGCCACCGAGCGCCAGTTGGACTACGCGGCAGACTCCCTGGTCCAGGCTGCGTCCGAAACGGGTCCAGAGCTCTGACGCTCGCCTGCCAGCTAGGACGTCGCGATGCGATCGCAGATGCGATCCAGCGCCGACTCGTCGAGGTAGGGGTGCATCGGCAGGCTGACCACCCGGTCGGCCAGGCTCTCGCTCACCGGCAGCGATCCAGGACCGCTGCCGTACCGCTCGTAGGCCGGCTGCAAGTGCATCGGGAGCGGGTAGTAGACCGCGGTCGGAATGCCGGCGCGATCGAGATGGCCGCGCAGCGCATCCCGGGTGCGCGCCGACGGCCTTCCGTCCGCATCGTCCACCCGCAGCGTGTACTGCGCCCAACTCGACTCCACCTCGGCCCCGCACACCGGCGCCGCGACACGCCAGGGTGTGCGCATCGACGCCGACGCGGCGCCCAGCCTTTCGGTGTAGCCGGCCGCCACCGCGCGACGGGCGGCGAGTTCCTGCTCGAAGATGGTCAGCTTCGCCAGCAGCACGGCAGCCTGCAGCGTGTCCAGCCGGCCGTTCATCCCCAGACGCACGATGTCGTAACGGTCGGCGCTCTGGCCGTGCTCGCGCATCGAACGCACCACCTCCGCGGCGGCAGGTTCGGTGCAGAGAACCGCGCCGCCGTCGCCATAGCCGCCGAGCGGCTTGGCGGGGTAGAAGCTCGTCGTCGTCACCTTTGCCAGCGATCCGACAGGCCGGCCCCCGCGCCGGGCGCCGAAGCTCTGGGCGGCATCCGAGACGACCTCGAGCCCCCTTGCCGCCGCCCACTCCGCCAGCGGCTGCTCGGGCATCGGCTGGCCGAACAGGTCGACGCTGATGACCGCTCGGGGAACGGCGCTTCCAGCGCGCTCCAGCGCGTCGAACTGGTGCCCGAGCGAGTCGAGGTCGAGCAGGAAGTCATCCTCCCGCACGTCGACGAACACCGGGACGGCGCCTGCCAGCAGGACCACTTCCGCAGTCGCGGTGAACGTGAAGGACGGAACGAACACCGCGTCGCGCCGACCTTCCGTGCGCCCAATGCCCAGCGCCAGCAAGGCGATCAGCAGAGCGTCCGATCCGCTCGACACGGCAACCGCCGGCGCGCCTCCCAGCCGGCCCAATTCCGCCTCCAGTTCCTCGACTTCCGGGCCCATGACGTAGCGGCCGTGGTCGAGGACAGCGGCGATTCGCCGATCGATCTCCGGCCGCAGCCGCCTCGACTGGGCCGCGAGGTCAACGAAGGGAATCCGGTTTCCGTGGTTCGCGCGCGTGGTCATGGCCCGAAGTGTATTGGCCCGCCAGCCAGCGACTTGCCGAGCTCCTCGAAGGACTTGCCCAGCAGCGATGAAGTCGGCAGCTCGCCGATCTCCTCGAGAGCGAACCACTCCAGGTCGCCCCGGCCTGACCCGGCCCGCGGCGCCCCGGCTTCGGGGTCCGCTCGCCAGCGGGCGAGTGCAACCCGCACGAAGAAGTCCCGGTAGGTGACCGTGTGCCGCACAGCGACCTCGTCGTCGCATTGCCAGGCGCCGCCGAACTCCATGCGGAGCAGTTCTGCCGCTTCGCTCGCGGACTCGTCACCCCTCACCAGCTCGACCGTCGGCAGATGCCAGCGGCCGGCCAGCCAGTCCGCGTCGTCCGGGCGGCGGTGCAACAGCAAGCCGCGACCACCCTTGACCATCGCCGTGAAGCAGTGAATGGTCTTTCGGGCTCGACGCCTGCGCGCGACGGGATACACCCCGGGGTCCAGCCCGCCCGTCTGGAAGGCCCTGCACCCTGGAGCGAGCGGACAGAGGCCACAGTCGGGGCGCCGGCGCCGGCAGACGAGCGAACCCACCTCCATCAAGGCCTGATTCGAGTCCCCCGGCCGGTTCGGGTCCAGGAGCCTCGCCGCGGTCGCCAGCAGCTTCCGTCGGGCTTCGGCCTGCTTGGGCGGCCGCGAGGAAGCCAGGAAGCGGCTCAGCACGCGTTCGACGTTGCCGTCGAGCGCGGGCGCACATTCTCCGCCCAGGCGGCTTGCAAGCAGCGCCGAAGTGTAGGCGCCCACTCCGGGCAACTCGCTCCACTCCACTGCGCTCCGGGGAAGCTCGCCCCGTTCGGTCAGGATGCGGGCGGCACGATGGAGGTTCCGGGCCCGGCGGTAGTACCCGAGCCCCGACCAGGCGGCCTCGACCTCCTCGACTCCTGCCGCGGCCAACGCCTCAAGAGTCGGGAATCTGTCCAGGAAGCCCGGATAGCGCGACGCAACGACCTCGCTCCGAGTCTGCTGGAGCATGACTTCCGCGACCAGGATCTCGTACGGCTCCTCCGCTCGGCGCCACGGCAAATCGCGGCGGCACCGGTCGAACCAGGCCAGCAGCCCGTCCCGAAGCCCCTCCGGCTGGAGTAACTTCAACATGGGTCAGAACCTAGGCCGCCGGCGCCGGCCGGCGGCGCCTCCGACCCCAGAGAAAAGATGAAGAAAGTGCCAACAAACCTCTTGTTCCCGCCAAGGCCCGCTGCTATCCTGCCCCTCTCGCGCAACGGAGACTGCCCGGCCTGAGACCCCACAGGACGCTTGCTCGTCCGAGAACCGCCTGTTTCTGCGCCGGTCGTCTCGAGTTTTCCACATTGCGCGGAAAAGCTGCGGAACATCGCTCTGCAGAACGGCTTGTCCCTAGTAACCACCTAGGGCATCGGTGGCAACTGCGCGCTCGGTTTGGGGGGGACAGGTGCGTCTCTGGGAAAACCAACGGGAAGAGGAAGTAGAACGGACAGCGCGGCATGTCTAGTTCCGTCTGGCCGACTTTACGCCGGCAGTTGCGCGCCGACCTGCCGCCGGACGAATTCCGCACCTGGTTCCACCCGCTGAGGGTCGCCTCGGAGGACGCCGAACAGTTGGTCCTCGAAGCGCCGAACTCCCGCTTCGTCGCGGCCCTGGAGGAGGGCTTCCGGCCCATCGTCGACTGGGCGATCGCGGATCTCAAGGGGCCGACCTTCCAGGTTCTCTTCAAGAGCAGCGATTCGATCAGACGGACCGTCCGGCCGACGGCGACTTCCCTGAAGACTCGGGCGGTTGTCGATGACGACCCGGCCGCCGGCAGCTCCCTCAACCCCCAGTATCGCTTCGGCTCGTTCGTGATCGGCAACTCAAACCGCTTCGCCTGCGCCGCCTCCCAAGCGGTGGCCGAGAAGCCCGGAATCGCCTACAACCCGCTCTTCCTCTACGGCGGTGTGGGCCTGGGCAAGACGCACCTTCTGCACGCAATCGGAAACCGCCTCCGGGCTACCACCCCCGGTACGCGCGTGGTCTACCTGGCCGCCGAGGACTTCGTCAACGACCTGATCACCTCGATCCGGTTCGAGCGCATGCCCGCGTTCCGGGAACGCTACCGGACGATCGACGTCCTCCTGGTCGACGACATCCAGTTTCTGGGCAGGAAGGAACGGTCGCAGGAGGAGTTCTTCCATACCTTCAATGTGCTCTATACACGGCAGAAGCAGATCATCGTCACCTCCGACGCGCAGCCGCGGGATCTGGCCGACGTGGAAGAGCGGCTACGGAGTCGTTTCGGCTCCGGTCTGCTCGCGGACATCCAGCCCCCTGACCTGGAAACCAAGGTCGCCATTCTCCAACGCAAGGCCCGTCAACTCCAGGCCCTGGACCTGGACACCGATGTCGCCCTGTTCATCGCCAGGCAAGTGCACTCCAACGTGCGGGAGCTCGAGGGCCTGCTCAACCGGGTCATGGCCTTCGCGTCGCTCTCCGGCGCCCGTCTCGACCTGGACTTCGCGAAGGAGGCGCTCCGCGACGTTCTCCCGGACCAGGACCGTCCCGTATCCCCGGCGCAGATCGTCAAGCTCGTGGCCCATCACTACGGGCTCAAGGTGCGCGAGATCAAGAGCAAGAGCAACTCGCGGCAGATCACCTATCCGCGGCAGATCGCGATGTACCTCTGCAAGCGACTGACCGAGATGTCCTATCCGGAAATCGGCAGACTGTTCAACGGTAAACACCACTCCACGGTGATGTACTCCGTCGAGCAGATCGAGCGGCGTCGCGCCGGGGACGACCGTCTGGCCGCTCAACTGGAGCGCTTCTCCCGTCAACTCAGTTGAACCGGGCTTCAACTCTGTTGAGCCCGACGCACGCCCGAAGACTCTCTCCGGCGCCACCAGGAAGATGAACACCCTGCGGAATCCCAGCGGATCGGCCCCGGAGCGAGTTGCGTGGCGGCAGCGGATAGCGAGGAGCACCGCTTCGGCCATTCTGCGGACAGAATTCGAGGCGGCCTCCACCGGAGCGCGAAACTCCGCAGAATGCACAAAGAGTCCACCGCTTCGTCCACCGCTTACCGGCAGGGACGAAAGCCCATAAGTTGTTATTTTTGAATGATTTACATTACAAATACACAAGCGGTCCCGAAGCCTTCTACGGCTACTTGGATGGTGTATATTGACTCCCTGAGGAGAGCGTAGATGAAGACCATAGTTGAACGAAGAGAACTGCTGACCGAACTCGCGACGATGCGCGGCATCGTAGAGAGCAGGTCGACGATTCCGGTCCTGTCCCACCTCCTGTTGCGGGTCCGGGAGAACCGGCTTGAACTGGCGGCGACCGATCTCGATGTTTCGCTCACATCTTCGTGCGCGGCGGAGGAAGGCTCAAGCGAGCCGGGCGCCACTGCCGTTCAGGCGCGCAAACTCCTGGAGATCGTCCGTGCTCTCGGTGACGGTCCGGTCGACTTGTCGACCGGCGAGTCGAACTCGCTCCACATCGCTGCCGGCTCCTCGCGGTTCCGCATCAACGGTCTCTCGGCCGAGGACTTTCCGACCTTGGCCGCGGTCGATCCCGACTCGGCCTCCGCATCCTTCGAGGTGCCATTTGCCGACTTCAAGCGAATGATCGGCAAGGTCATCTTCGCGGTCTCCGCCGAAGAGTCACGGTTCCAGTTGAACGGCGCGTTGCTCAAGCTCAAGGACGGCGCGATCGAGTTGGTGGCGACCGACGGCCACCGCCTCGCCCTGATTCAGGTGGAGATGTCCGGCGTCGCCGAAGCGGACGGTGTGCTGGCGCCGCGCAAGGCCCTGCTGGAACTGATGCGCTTCGACAGTGACGAGAGCGTCACCTTCCGGCGCGGCGAGCATCATCTCGCCTTTGTGATCGGGCGTCGCGAGCTGACCTGCCGCATCCTGGAGGGCACGTTCCCGGACTACGAGAAGGTCATCTCCAAGGACAACGACCTGAAGACCACCTTCGACCGCCAGGAGCTATCCGAGGTCGTCCATCGCGTTGCTCTGCTGACCGGCGATCGGGCGCCCATGGTGAAGTTCAAGTTCGACGCCCAGTCGCTGCTCGTGTCGTCCTCGAATCCGGACCTGGGAGAGGCCGAAGAGAGCCTCGAGTGCGACTATGAGGCGGAGAGTCTGGAGATCGGACTGAACCCCGCCTACGTGCGGGATTTCCTGGGCGCGATCGAGACCGACCGGGTCGAGTTCGCGTTGAAGGACGAGAACAGCCAGTGCCTCGGACAGCCGCTCGACGGCGTCGATTCGCGCTATCTGTGCGTGATCATGCCGATGCGGATCTAGCCGTCCCGAACAGCCTGTTATACGCCACCCTAAATCTCCTGTTTTCAACTAGTTACGTCGCGCACTGAAGCGGCCGCCGAAACTGGGGATCTACGCCGCCGTGTGATAGTTTCCGCACATGGCGGATGCCGGAACAGGCGGTTTTGAAACCTTGGCGGGATCCGGGTACTCGGCCAAGGACATCAAGGTCCTCAAGGGACTTGAAGCGGTCCGCAAGCGGCCCGGAATGTACATCGGCGATACCGATGACGGCTCGGGTCTGCACCACATGGTGTTTGAACTCGTCGACAACGCGATCGACGAGGCGCAGGCGGGCTTCTGCAGCCAGGTAGAGGTCGTGATCCACGCCGACGGCAGCGTCTCCGTGAGTGACGACGGCCGTGGCATTCCGGTGGGGCTCCACGAAGGCGAGCAGCGGTCCGCGGCCGAAGTGATCATGACCGAACTCCACTCGGGCGGAAAGTTCGACCAGAACTCCTACAAGGTGTCCGGCGGGCTGCACGGCGTGGGCCTGTCCGTGGTCAACGCCCTCTCGGTCCACCTCGACCTGGAGATCGACCGCGAAGGGCATCGCTGGCGACAGGCGTACAGCCGGGGAGTGCCGCTCGGCTCGATCGAGGCCGTTTCCGACCTCGAGGCGCCCGAGGCGACCGGCACCCGGATCCGCTTCACTCCGGATCCTGACGTCTTCACGCAGCTCGTCTTCGACTACCAGACTCTCGTGCAGCGCTTGCGGGAGCTGTCGTTTCTGAATCGGGGCGTAGCCATCCGGCTCGTCGACGAACGGACCGGCAAGCGGGTGGACTTCGAGTATGAAGGCGGCATCGCCAGCTTCGTCGCCCACCTGAGCCGGAACAAGACGCCGCTGCATCCGGAGCCGATCTATCTCCAGAACGAGGTGGGTGAGGCCGGCTCGGACGAGTCGGTCGAGGTCGCCCTGCTGTGGAGCGACAGCTACCAGGAACGGATCAACTGCTTCACGAACACGATCAACAACCGCGACGGCGGCACCCATCTGTCGGGTCTGCGCTCGGCGCTCACGCGCACCGTCAACAACTACGTCGCCTCCTCGGGTATCGGCAAGAACCTCAAGGAGAAGCTCTCGGGCGAGGACATCCGCGAAGGGCTGGTCGCGATCGTTTCGGTCAAGGTGCGGGATCCCAAGTTCTCCAGCCAGACCAAGGAGAAGCTGGTCTCCTCGGAGGTGCGCGGTTGGGTCGAGTCGACGGTCGGCGAACAGCTCTCCGCCTTCCTGGAGGAGAATCCGCGCGATGCCCGGCGCATCGTCGAAAAGGTGGTCGAAGCGGCCAGGGCGCGGGAGGCGGCGCGCAAGGCGCGCGAACTCACCCGGCGCAAGGGTGCGCTGGAAAGCTCGAACCTGCCGGGCAAGCTGGCCGACTGCAGTGAACGGGATCCGGCTGCCGCGGAGCTCTTCCTGGTCGAGGGCGACTCCGCCGGCGGCTCGGCGAAACAGGGCCGCGACCGGCGCTTCCAGGCCGTGCTGCCGCTCAAGGGCAAGATCCTGAACGTCGAGCGCGCGCGCCTCGACAAGATGCTGTCTTCGGAGGAGATCAGGACTCTGATCCAGGCCCTGGGCACCGGTATCGGCACCGAGGACTTCAACGTCGACCGTCTCCGGTACCACAAGCTGATCATCATGTGCGACGCGGACGTGGACGGCAGCCACATCCGGACGCTGATCCTGACGTTCTTCTACCGGCAGATGAAGGCAATCATCGACCGCGGCCATCTGTTCATTGCTCAGCCACCCCTCTACAAGGTCACCGAAGGGCGCCGGTCGAGCTATCTGAAGGACGACGAGGAGTACCACGACTACCTGGTGGAAAGGATCCTCAAGGGCTGGCAAGTCGCGCTCCCGAACGGTGACGTCAGCGACCCGACCGTGTTCGAGGGCGCCCGCCTGAGCCGCCTGCTCGATCATCTGGCTTCCTTCCGGCGAACCCTCGAGTCCTTGAGTGCGCGCGGTGTGCCGTCGGATGCCCTGCGGGCGGTGATCGCGGGTGGAATCAGGAACAGGGACAGCCTTGCCGACCGCGAACGGCTGCAGCAGATCGCGCAGATCATCGAAGCGTCCGGCTTCCACGATGTCGAAGTGGTCGGCGGTGACAACGGATTGTTCTCGATTCGCTTCCGGTCGCGGCGGGACGGTGTGGACCGGCACGTGACGGTTGACGAGCAACTCGTAGCCGGCGCCGAGTTCCGCTCGCTGATCGCGAACGGGCAGGGCCTCGAGGCGTGGAATTCGCCTTCGATCCTGCTCCGGCAGGTGAACGGCAGCGGTGCGGACAACCGCGAGGTGCAGTCGCTCGACGAGGCACTCGACGCCCTGTTCGAGGCGGCGAAGAAGGGTCTCGGTATCCAGCGCTACAAGGGTCTGGGCGAGATGAACCCCTCTCAGCTCTGGGAGACGACGATGGACCCCGAGCGCCGCCGGATGCTCCTGGTCGAGATCGACCACGAGCGGGATGAGGCGACGAACGACATTTTCGAGACCCTCATGGGCGACAAGGTAGAGCCCCGCCGGCAGTTCATCGAAGAGAACGCGCTCTACGCCACGAACCTCGACATCTGATCGACTGACTGTGACAAAGGGCGAACCCCCCATTCAGCCGCCGCCGGAATCGCCGCCGGAAGGCAGGGCGCCGGGCCACGAGACGGTGCCGGTCCAGCTCGAGCGCGAGATGCGCCGGAGCTACCTCGACTACGCGATGAGCGTGATCGTCGGTCGCGCGCTGCCCGATGTCCGCGACGGTCTGAAGCCGGTTCATCGGCGCGTGCTCTACGGCATGTGGGAGGCCGGCAACACGGCTGGGCGCGCGTACAAGAAGTCGGCGCGCATCGTCGGCGACGTGATGGGTAAGTACCACCCTCACGGCGACGGCCCCATCTACGACACGGTGGTGCGGCTGGCGCAGGACTTCTCCATGCGCTACCCCCTGGTCGACGGCCAGGGCAACTTCGGGTCGATCGACGGCGACAACCCGGCGGCGATGCGCTACACGGAGGTGCGCTTGACGCGGATCGCCGAGGAGATGCTGCGCGAGGACATCAACAAGGACACCGTCGACTGGGTGCCGAATTACGACGGTTCGGAACAGGAGCCGTCGCCTCTCCCGGCGCGGATACCGAACCTGCTGGTCAACGGTTCGGCCGGCATCGCGGTCGGCATGGCCACGAACATCCCGCCCCACAACCTCGGCGAAGCGATCGCGGCAGTCAAGCTGCTGATCGACCGTCCGCAGGCGTCGCTGGACGAGCTGATCGAGCTCATCCCCGGGCCGGACTTCCCGACCGGAGGGTTCATCCACGGTCGCGCGGGCATCCGTAGCGCCTATGAGACGGGCCGCGGTTCGATTCAGGTGCGCTCTCGCGCCGACATCGAGGACAGGGGTTCGGACCGGCAGTCGATCATCGTCACCGAGATTCCCTACCAGGTGAACAAGGCGCGGCTGATCGAACGGATCGCCGAACTGGTGCGTGAGAAGAAGCTCGAGGGCATCCGCGATCTGCGCGACGAGTCCGATCGCGACGGCATCCGCATCGTGATCGACCTGAAGCGAGGCGAGGTGCCCGAGGTCATCCTGAACACCCTCTACAAGATGACGAAGCTCCAGGTCAGCTACGGCATGAACATGCTGGCGATCGTCGACAACCAGCCGCAGGTGCTGACCCTGCGCGACCTGCTGAGTCACTTCCTGGATCACCGCCGCACGGTCGTCATCCGGCGCTGCCGGTACGAGCTGGCCCGCGCGGAACAGCGCGCTCACGTGCTTGAGGGCCTGCTCATCGCTCTTGATCATCTGGACGAGGTGATCGCCGCGATCCGCGCCTGCCGCACGCCGCCGGAGGCTCGAGTGCGGCTTACGCTGGACTTCGCCCTGACCGAGCCCCAGGCGCAGGCGATCCTCGACATGCGTTTGCAGCGGTTGACCGGCCTCGAGCGCGAGAAGATCCAGGAGGAGTACGCCGAGCTGATCGCCGAGATCGGCCGGCTGCGCGCCCTTCTGGGGTCGGACGCGCTGCTGCTGGCGCAAATCCGAGGCGAACTCGACGCGATCGAAGAGCGCTACAGCGATCCCCGGCGCACCGAGATCCTGGCCCACTCCTCCGACATCACGATCGAGGACATGATCGCCGACGAGGAAATGGTCATCACGGTGACGCGGTCGGGCTACGTCAAGCGCTCACCGCTCAGCGCGTACCGGGCCCAGCACCGCGGCGGCAAGGGCCGAACCGGCATGGCAACCCGCGACGGCGACTTCGTCGAGCAGCTCTACGTCGCCTCGGCCCACAGCTACGTCCTCGTGTTCACCGACCGGGGCCACTGCTACTGGCTCAAGGTGCACCAGATCCCCCAGATGGGCCCGGCGGCGCGCGGCAAGGCGATCGTCAATCTGCTGCGGCTCGACAGCGGCGAGACGGTCGCCGCCACAGTCTCGGTGCGCGAGTTCCCGAAAAACCGGTTCCTGACTTTCGCCACCGAGGCGGGCGTGGTGAAGAAGACGGCTCTTTCGCTCTACTCGCGGCCCCGTGCCGACGGCATCATCGCGGTCCGGATCGACGAGAGCGACCGGCTGCTGACGGTCAAGGTGACCGACGGCGGCAGCGACCTGGTGCTGGCCACACGGATGGGCTACTCGGTCCGGTTCCCGGAGAGCGACCTGCGCTCCCTGGGGCGAGCGACCCGGGGTGTGCGCGGGATCAGTCTGCGCCGCGGCGACCGGGTCGTGTCAATGGAGTGCCTGCTGCGGCCGACGCCGGAGACGACGCTGCTTACGGTCAGCGAGAACGGTTTCGGCAAGCGGACCGCGCTCGGCGAGTACCGCCGCCAGTCGAGGGGAGGCAAAGGGATCATCAACCTCAAGGTCTCCGATAGAACCGGGTCCGTGGTCGGCGTCCGGGAAGTGACGGAGGACACCGACCTGATGCTGATCACCCACGAGGGGAAGATCATCCGCATCGTCGCGGGCAGCGTGTCCCTGATCGGACGCTCCACCCAAGGGGTCAAGGTGATGGACATGGGCGACGGGGACCGGATCGTCGCCCTGGCCCGGATCCCGGATCGCGGTGAGGAGGACGAAGAAGGCGTCGACCCAGGAGACGGCGAAACCTCGGAAGCTGCGTCGGACGATGCGGAACCGATCAACTAGCGCTCAGGGAGCCTCAGGCATGAAGTTCTTTCTCGACACCGCCGACACAGGAGAGATCGAGACCGGCCTGGAGTGGGGCATGGTCGACGGCGTGACCACGAACCCGAGCCTGATCGCCAAGCAGGGCAAGCCGTACCTGCCCACGGTCCGCGAGATCGCCGAACTGGTGCCCGGGCCGGTGAGCGGCGAAGTCCTCGCCACCGACCTCGAAGGCATGCTCGACCAGGGCCGCCGGCTCGCCGGACTCGCGGACAACGTGGTGGTGAAGGTGCCGCTCGGTCCACCCGGACTCACGGCGGTGCGCCGGCTGGCCGCCGAGGGCATCCGCTGCAACGTGACCCTGTGCTTCTCGCCGTCCCAGGCCCTGCTGGCGGCGAAGGCGGGCGCCGCCTACATCTCTCCCTTCGTCGGACGGCTCGACGACATCGCCCAGGACGGCATGGACCTGATCCGGCAGGTGATCGCGATCTACTCGCAGTACGAGTTCGAGACCGAGGTCCTGGTCGCGTCCGCCCGCCACCCCGTCCACGTCGTGCTGTCGGCGGAGATGGGCGCCGATGTCGTCACGCTGCCGTTCAAGACCCTGAGCCAGCTCTACCGTCACCCGTTGACGGACATCGGTCTGGACCAGTTCCTCGCCGACTGGGCCAAGACCGGCCGCAGCTTCGACGACGAATGAGCCGGAGGGAGAGTTGATGTGAGCATCTCCGCCGTCCTCGAGCGGGTAGACCGCGAGACCAGCGCCAGCCTCGAGCAACTGAAGGAGTACCTGCGGATCCCGTCCGTCTCGACCGATCCGGCCTACGCCGGAGAGGTGCGCCGCTGCGCGGAATTCGTCCAGGAACGGCTGCGGGCCGCCGGGTTGGACACGGAGATCGTCGAGACCGCGGGTCATCCGCTGGTCTACGGCGAGTGGCTTGGCGCCCCCGGGCGACCCACGGTCCTCTTCTACGGCCACTACGACGTGCAGCCGGTGGACCCCCTGAGCGAGTGGCGTAACGACCCGTTCGAGCCGACCATCGAAACCGGCGAGCGCGGCGAGCAGATCGTCGCCCGCGGCGCCACCGACGACAAGGGCCAGTCCTTCAGCCACATCAAGGCGGTCGAGGCGCTGATGGCGGAGACCGGCAGCCTGCCGGTCAACGTGAAGTTCCTGATCGAGGGCGAAGAGGAGAGCGGCGGCGAGGCGATCGAAGCGTACGTCCGGAGTCCGGCGGCCGAGCGGCTCGCCTGCGACCTGGCGCTGGTCTCGGACACCTCGATGTACGGACCCGGACGACCGTCCGTTCTCTACGGTCTGAAGGGATTGCTCTACACCGAGGTCAGGGTCCGTGGTGCGGCGCGCGATCTGCATTCCGGCAGCTTCGGCGGCGCGGTGGCCAACCCGCTGAACGCGCTGGCGACGATGCTGGCGGCGCTGCGCGACCCGGAGAACGGACAGGTGCTGATTCCCGGCTTCTACGACGACGTGCGGCCTCTGAGGTCCGCGGAGCGTGCCGCATTCGCGGCGCTGCCGTTCGACGAGGCGCAGTACGGCGACGAGATCGGCGCCAGCGCCCTGTGGGGCGAGGCCGGCTACACGACCCTGGAGAGGGTCTGGGCCCGACCGACCTGCGACGTGAACGGGATCTGGGGCGGTTACCAGGGGCCGGGCGCCAAGACCGTGATCGCCAACCGCGCCGGCGCCAAGGTCTCCATGCGCCTGGTTCCCGACCAGGAACCGGAACGCCTCTTCGGCGTCTTCGCGGAATTCATGCGCTCCATGGCTCCTCCGGGTATCGAGGTCGAGGTGGAAAGCCTCAACGGGGCGCCGCCGGTGCTTGTCGACCTCAAGGGACCGCTGGTCGATGCGGCTCTCGAGGGCGTGCGGGAGGCCTGGGGCCGCGCTCCGGTCAGGGTCCGGGAGGGCGGTTCGATTCCCATCGTCTCGACGCTGTCCGAGGTGCTGAAGGCGCCGGTGCTGCTGATCGGGTTCGGCCTCTCGGACGACCGGCTGCACGCGCCGAACGAGAAGATGGACCTGGCCAACTTCTACCAGGGCATCCGCACCGTGGTCCGGGTCCTTGATCGAGTAGGCGGCTGCTCGGTAGGTGCCGTCCGCCCCGGCGCTTGAAGGAACGCGAGATCAAGATCCCGGTGGCCGACCTGGACGCGGTCCGGGATCGGTTGCTTGCGGTGGGCGCCGACCTCCACCGGCCTGCCTCTCTCGAGGCGAACCTGGTGTTCGACCGCCTTGACGCGCCGGAGAAGCAGCGGCTGCGGTCCCGCCGCGAGCTGCTGCGCCTGCGCTCCGACGGCGCCGGCAACCGGTTGACCTTCAAGTCGGCCCCGCGCTTCGTGGGCAGCGTGAAAGAGCGAGTGGAACACGAGTTCTCGGTCGACGACCCGACGGCCGCGCGGCTGCTCCTGGAGTCCTTGGGGTTCGGGGTTGCCGTGCGGTACGAGAAGGTCCGTGAGACGTGGCGGCTGCTTGGCTGCGAGGTCTCGCTCGACCGGACTCCCATGGGCGACTTCGTGGAGGTGGAGGAGCTGGCCGAGGATCTGCCGCCGGACCGGATCGCGGAAGTCGGCCGGCGCTGCGGGCTCGATGTCGAGCGTTCGGTGCCGGAGGACTACCTCGCGCTCTACCGGACCTACCGCAGGCATCGGCCGGATCTGCCGCGCGACATGGTCTTTGCGCAGCGCCCGGTCCCGGATCCGGACGGCGGGACAGAGTAGTGCGCCGCGAGAGCCGGCGGGTGCGGGCGCTCGTGCTCAGCGCCGGACGGGGCGAACGGCTGCGGCCGCTGACCAGCCTGCTGGCCAAACCGCTGCTGCCGGTTGCGGGCCGGCCGGTCGCCATGCGCACGATCGACATCCTCCACCGCGCCGGCTGCGAGACGGCCGTCAACCTGCACCATCTGGCCGGGTCCGTTCGGCGCGAACTGGGGTCGGAAGCCGAGGAACGCGGAATCGACCTCACCTTCGCCCTCGAGCCGGACCTGCTCGGTACCCTGGGAGCGGTGGTCAACCTGCGGGACTTCCTGGCCGGGGCCGACGACATCGTGCTCGTGAACGGCGACTCGCTCTGTCGCTGGCCGATTCGCGACGCGCTTGCCCGCCACCGCCGGAGCGGCGCCGACGTCACCCTGCAGCTAGGCCCCGAAGCGCCGGACCAGCGCCTGGGCGGCGGTGTGGAAGTCGACCGCCGGGGGCTCGTCACAGGGCTCCGCGACCTGCACGCCGGTTCGGTTCGCGGCCGCAACCGGACCTTCCAGGGCCTGCACGTCCTGTCGCGCCGGGTCCTGGACGCGATTCCGTCTCCCTCGAGTTCGGGCGACATCGTCGAAGGTCTCTACCAGCCCCTCCTCAGGGCAGGGGCCCGGATCGTTGGCTTCGGCAGCCGCCGCCGCTGGCACGACCTCGGGACACCGGACCGCTACCTGGACGGGGCGCTCGATTGGGGGAGGACCGCCGGCGGCCGCAAGCGGCGCCGGCGCTTCGTGGCGCCGGGCGTCGTTGTGGAGGGCGGCGCGGCCATCGAGCACAGCGTGGTCGAGGGCGGCTGTCGCCTGGGCGCCGGCGCGCTGGTGGAACGGAGTCTGCTGATGCCCGGGGCTCGGGTCGGCGCGGGGGCCCGGCTCCGCCGCACGATCGTGGCGCCGGGGGTTCAGGTGCCGCCGGGGCTTGAAATCGACGGCCAACTCGTCACGCCGGCAGACTGGGGCGGGACGTCCCACCGCCCCTCCGAAGAACGGGACGGACTCGTCTACACGGCGCTCGGTCCGCGCTAGCTACTTAGCTACTGAGCAGAAGCTCCCGGAGGGCTAGATCCTCCGCCGGAATCTCGACGATTCGCTCGGGCAGGTTCGCGCAGCGCTCGAGCGCCGGCGGCACCGGCGGCTCGATGCCGACGGCGTCGCGGATCACGTCGGCGAACTTCGCCGGGTGTGCCGTCGCCAGCACGACGCCCGTGCCGCCGCCCAGGGTCTCGAGTTCCTCCTTCAGGCCGAGGTAGCCGACCGCGGTGTGGGGGTCCAGCAGATAGCCGCGGCGCCGATGCACGTCACCCATGGCGCGCCTCGTGGCCTCGTCGTTGAAGGAGCGGCCCGCCAGGTCGCCGCGCAGGTTGTTCAAGGGATCGCCGCCGCCGGAGTACAGGTGGCGTATGCGGGCGAAGTTGCTCGGATCGCCGACGTCCATCGCGTTCGAGATCGTGGCGGCCGAGGCGCGCGGCAGGTACTCACCGCTCTGGAGGTAGGCGGGCACGACATCGTTGACGTTGGTGGCCGCGACGAAGCGGGAAACGGGCAGGCCGATCCGCTTGGCGATCAGGCCGGCGGTCAGGTTGCCGAAGTTGCCGCTCGGCGTCGAGAACACGAGCGGGGAGTCGGCGTCCACAAGAGGCGCCGACGGAAGCTGCGCCCAGGCATGGAAGTAGTAGAAGACCTGGGGCAGCAGACGGCCGATGTTGATCGAGTTGGCGGAGGCGAGAGGCCGCCGCCGGCGCAGTTCCCGGTCGGCGAGCGCGGCCCGGGCGAGGCGCTGGCAGTCGTCGAAGGCGCCCGCGACGGCGACCGCGGTCACATTGCCTCCCAGGGTCGTGAACAGGCGCCGCTGCGCCTCGGTCACGAGTCCCTGGGGGTAGAGCACGCAGACCCGGAAACCGTCCAGGCCGCTGAACGCATGAGCCACGGCGCTGCCGGTGTCGCCGCTGGTGGCCACGAGCACCGTCGTCTCCGCCTGTCCCGCGGTGGCCGCGAACCGGGACATCAGGCGGGCCATGACCCGGGCAGCTATGTCCTTGAACGCCAGTGTCGGTCCGTGGAACAGCTCCAGGCAGTGGAGGCCCGGTTCGATCTGACGTAGGGGGATCGGGAAGTCGAGGGCGTCCTCGAGCAGCGCTGCGAGCTCGTCCTCCGGGACTTCCGAGCCGAACAGTCGGCGGCCGAGGACGCTCGAGATGCCGGTCAGGGGCAAGAGCCCCAGTAGGGCCAACTCCTCGGCTGCCAGTGGCGCCAGGCGCTCCGGAACGAACAGGCCACCGTCGGGCGCCGGTCCTTCGAGCAGCGCCTCGCTCAGGGTCGCCGCCGGCGCCTTGCCGGCGGTGCTGACGAACCGCACGTCAGGCCTCGCCGGTTGCCCCGCGGTCGCCGTCGATCACGCGCGCTCCCGGCGCCGGCAACGAGGAAACGAGTTGATCGCAGTCGACACCGGCCGCGTCTTGGAGCGCCGCCGCCATGGCCGCCGTCGCCTGCCCGGCGCGGTCCGGACCGTCGCACAGGGCGAACAGGGCCGGCCCGCTGCCCGACAGGCTGCAGCCCAGAGCGCCGGCCTCGATGGCGGCCGCCTTGGCGGCGTGGAATCCGGGCACGCTGGGTGCGCGCACGGGCTCGGCCACGACGTCGACCAGGGCCCGTGACAGCAGCTCCAGATCGGCACGGTAGAGCGCGGCCACCAGGGCCGCGGCATTGCCCCACTGGGTCACGGCGCGCTCGAGCGGCAGATGGCGGTCGAGGCTGGCCCGGGACTCGCGCGTATTGACCTTGGCGTGAGGGCGGACCAGGGCGCAGGTCAGGCCTTCGGGCACCGGCAGTTCGATCACATCCGGCTCTGGTTCGAGCGAACGGATCAGGACCAGGCCGCCAAGCAGAGATGGGGCGAGGTTGTCGGCGTGGGCGCCGCCGCTGGCCAGTATCTCCCCGGCCAGCGCGTACCGCAGCAGGGCCGCCGGCGGCAGGTCGAGGCCCAGCAGCGCATCGACCGCGACGACCGCCGCCACCGCGCTGGCGGCGCTTGAGCCGAGGCCGCTTTCAAGCGGCATGCACTTCTCGATCTCCAGCTCGACGGCGGCATCGGGCGCCTCCGCCTGAAGCAGCGCTCCGGCCGCCACGGCCGCGGTGTTGCGGTCCGCGGCGAGCGGCAGCCGGCCGCCGTCGCCGGCAATTGCCGCGATCCTCACCGGGCCGCACGCTCCGGCGCCGGCGTCCCGCCCACGTAGGGTTGCCGAGACCACGTCACCCGGGCCGGGTGACGCGCCGTCGCTTTCGCCATCTCCGTCGGACTGCAGGGCGAAGCCCAGGATGTCGAAACCGCAGGCGATGTTGGAGACCGACGCCGGGGCGAAGGCTCTCACCGAGCGGTTCATTCGCCGCCGCGCCGGGCGCACCGGGCGACGGCGAGTTCCGCGACCAGCAGCGCGCCGCCCGCGGCGCCCCGCAGGGTGTTGTGCGACAGGGCGACGAAGCGGAAATCAAGCACCGGGCACTCACGCAACCGGCCGATCGAGACCGTCATGCCCTTTCCCAGGTCGCGGTGGATCCGAGCCTGGGGAGGTTCGTCGTCGCCGAGGTACATCGTCGGCAGTTCCGGGGCCGAAGGCAGGCCGAGTTCCTGCGGCTCGGCGCGAAAGGCCCGCCATGCCTCCCGCACATCGTCCAGTTCAGCGGCCCTCTTCAGGCTGACCGAGACGCAGAGCGTGTGGCCGTCGACGACCGGCACGCGGTTGCACTGGGCCGAGACCACGACCTCGGCCGGATCGATCGTGCCGCCGGCGACACGGCCCAGGATCTTGCCGGTCTCGATCTCGATCTTCTCCTCCTCGCTGGCAATCCAGGGAATCACGTTGTCCATGATCCGGTAGCTTGAGATTCCGGGCAGCCCCGCGCCGGAGACCGCCTGCAGGGTGACCACGGAGAGGCGGTCGATACCGAACGCGTCGTGCAAGGGCTTGAGCGCCATCACCAGGCCGATCGTCGAGCAGTTGGGGTTGGCGACGATGCCGGTGGGGAGCAGGGCGCCCTCCGCGGGGGGCGCCAGCAGGTCCAGGTGGTCCGGGTTGACCTCCGGCACCAGCAGCGGGACACCAGCGTCCATGCGGTGGGCGCTGGCGTTCGTCACCACCAGGCAGCGCTTCGCGAACCCGGGTTCGACTTCCCGGGCCACGCCGGAGTCCAGGGCGGAGAAGACCACATCGAAGTCGCCGCCGTCGAGTTCGTCGCAGGTCTTCACCGTCATCGCGCCGAACCGTTCGTCGAGCGGCTGGGTCTGGATCCAGGTCACCGCGTCGCGATAGCTCTTCCCGGCCGAACGTTCGGAGGCGGCCAGAGCGGCGATCTCGAACCACGGATGCCCGGACAGCAGGGTGACGAACCGCTGGCCCACCGTGCCGGTCGCGCCCAGGACGGCGGTGCGCAGGGGTGTGCCGGGGCTCAGGTTCTCGAGATTCATGACGGGACTCCCAGGTTGGGGACGCTCATGGCGCGGATCCCCGCTCGGCCCAGGCGCGAAGGATGTCGGCGAAGACGCCTCCCGCGGTCAGGTCGGCGCCGGCGCCCGGGCCCTGGACGACCAGGGGGCGTTCCCGGTAGCGCTGGCTGCGAAAGACGAACAGGTTGTCCGAAGCGGGCATCCCCGCGACCGGATGGTCGGAGGGTACGGCTCGCAGTCCGACGCGGGCCGTGGCCGCTTCGCCCGTGGTGTCCAGTTCGGCCAGATAGGCGAGTTCCAGCTTCGCCGCCGCGGCTTCGGCGAAGCGGCCGGCCATCTCGTCGTCGGCTTCCCCCAGGCGCTCCCACCAGGCGTCAAGCGGCAGATCGGCGAGGTCGGGCCGGTCGAGCATGGGCTCGACCTCGATGTCGTCCAGGTCGAGATCGCAGCCGCAGATCCGGGCCAGGATCAGCAGCTTGCGGGCCACGTCGAGGCCGCCGAGATCGTCCCGCGGGTCCGGTTCCGTGTAGCCCAGGCGGTGGGCCTCCCGGACGGCTTCGCTCCACACGCTGCCGGCCGTGAGCTTCCCGGTCAGGTAGGCGAGCGTGCCCGAGAACACGCCCGAAATCGAGTCGATGCGGTCGCCCGCGCCGAGCAGCATGTCGGCGGTGTGGAGCACCGGCAGGCCCGCGCCGACCGTCGCCTCGTGAAAGACGTTCTGCGCGCCCGCGGGGCGGAAGGTGCGAAAGTCCGCGATCGGTCCCGCGAAGGGGAGCTTGTTCGCGCTCGCGACCGCGGCGCCGGCGGCCAGCGCGCGGTGGTAGACGGCGGCCATGGAACCGTTGGCGGTGACATCGACGAGCACGGTGCGGCCGCCGCCGGCGGCCGTCTCGCCGAGATGGTCCAGCAGGCGCTCCAGGTCTGCCGCTTCGCCGTTCCGGTGGAGCGCGGACCGCCAACCGTGGGGATCCCCCGCAGCGCCGGGGTCGAGACTCTTGCTCGGGCGGGACTGGAGGTGCATGGAGCGAGAACTGGCCAGGCCCCGCAACTGCAGGTCGATTCCCTGCCGCGCGAGGGAGTCGCGTTCGGCGTCGAGTTGCCGGAGGAGCGCCGAGCCGACGCCGCCGACGCCGAGGACGTAGACCGCGAGCCGCCCCGAAGCGGCGCGATGGAAGAACTCCCGGTGGATCCAGCGCACCGCGCGCCCCTCGTCGGCCCGGGCCACGACCATCGAGATGTTCCGCTCGGAAGACCCCTGGGCCACGGCCCGCACGTTCACCCCGCGCCGCCCCAGGACGCCGAACACGCGTCCGGCGATGCCGGGCCGATCCCGCATGCCGTCGCCGACCACGGCGACGATCGACTGGTCCCGCTCAACCCTCAGGGGCCGCACCGATCCGGCCTCGATCTCGGCCTGGAACTCGGCGTCGACCGCTTTGCGCGCCGTCTCGGAGACGCCGGGTTCGACCGCGAAGCAGATCGAGTGCTCGCTCGAAGCCTGGGAGATCAGGATCGCGCTCGCGTCGCCGGCCGCCAAGGCGTCGAAGAGGCGGGCTGCGACTCCGGGAGTGCCGACCAGGTTGTCGCCGACCAGGAGCATCAGGTGGACATCGTCGATCGAGGAGATGCCCGTGACCGCGGTGCCGCGCGCCCGTTCCCTGGCCTTGCCGTCGTCGTCGACGAGCGTTCCAGGGTGCTCGGGATCGAGGGTGCTGCGGACCAGCAGCGGAATGCCCCGGCGCCGCGCCGGCGTTACGGTCGGCGGATAGACCACCTTGGCGCCGAAGTGCGAGAGTTCGAGCATCTCTTCGTAGCTCAGCCGCGGGATCGGCAGGGCGTCCTCCACGCGCCGGGGGTCGGCCGTCATGACGCCCGGGACGTCGGTCCAGATCTCGATCCGCTCGGCATCGAGCGCGGCGCCGACGAGGGCGGCGGTGAGGTCGGATCCGCTGCGGCCCAGGGTCGTCGTCTCGCCCTCCGGACTGCTGCCCAGGAAACCGGTGACCACCTGCAGGGGCGCGTCCGGCCCGAGGTTCGCGAAGTGGGAGGCGATCGCCTCCAGGGTCGGGCCCAGATCGACGGTCGCCGCCTGGAACGAGCGATCCGTCGACACCAGGGGGCGCGCGTCGCAGGCCTCGGCGGGCATGCCCCCGGCGCGCAGGGCGGCGGCCAGGAGCTGCGTCGACAGGAGTTCGCCGTGGCAGACGACCCGGTCGATCAGGGCCTTGTCCGATCGGCCCCCGGCTTGGGCGCCCGGCCCGGGGTTGCTCAGCGCCGCGGCAAGGTCGTCGCACAGGGCTTCGACCGTGGCGGCGAGCGACGGCCGATCGTCGTCGGTCGCTACCTGGGCGCCGATCTCCAGATGGTGGGCGCGCAGCGCCGCCGCCTCGCGCGCTGCTTCAGCCCGATCGCTGGCCTCCAGGACGGCAGCGGCCATCCTCAGCAGCCGCTCGGTGACCCCGCCCAGGGCGGACACCACCACTGCGCCGTTCGCCGCCGAGCCATCGAGCCGCCGGCGCACGATCCGGGCGACGGCCTGGAGCCGGGCTGCATCGGCCACAGAGGAGCCGCCGAACTTGAGGACCTTCATGGTGGGTTACCGGAATACTCACGAGTCGAGGAGGGCGCTGGGCCCCGAAGGGCGCAATAGCGTACACGCCGCGACACCTTTGGCGCTACGTCGGCGCCACGCCGGGCGAGAGCGCAAGGGCCGGTTTCAGAACAGGGTGCCTCGAACCGCCAGGTCGAGGTGTTCGTAGGCCCTCCTGGTGGCCACGCGGCCGCGGCTGGTGCGCTGCAGGAATCCCTTCAGGACAAGGTACGGCTCGTAGAAGTCCTCGATCGTCCCCTGGTCCTCGCCCACCGACGCCGCCAGCGCCTTGAGGCCCGCCGGGCCGCCCCCGTACTGCTCGATCAAGAGACGCATGATCTTGCGGTCGATCTTGTCCAGGCCGTACTCGTCGACCTCCTGTTGAAGGAGGGCCTGGTTCGCGGTGGTGCGGTCGATCCGGCCGTCCGCCTCGATCTGCGCGTAGTCGCGCACCCGGCGCAGCAGGCGGTTGGCGATTCGGGGCGTGCCGCGGCTGCGCCGGGCGATCTCGTCGGCGCCGCCCAGGTCGACCGGCACCTCGAGCACGTCGGCCGAGCGCTGGATGATCTCGCTCAGCACCTCGGGGCTGTAGAAGTCGAGCCGGTGGACGATGCCGAAACGCCCCTGCAGCGGCGGCGTGATCAAGCCGGCGCGGGTGGTGGCCCCGACCAGCGTGAAGCGGGGCAGATCGATGCGCACCGTCCTGGCCATCGGCCCGGCGCCGATCACCAGGTCGAGCTGGAAGTCTTCCAGCGCCGGGTAGAGGATCTCCTCGACCGTCGGGCCGAGACGGTGGATCTCGTCGATGAAAAGGACATCCCCGGGTTCGAGGTTGGTCAGGATCGCCGCCAGGTCGCCCGCCCGCTCCAGGACCGGACCGGAAGTGGACCGCAGCGCGGAGTCCATCTCGCGGGCGATGATGTGGGCCAGGGTCGTCTTGCCCAACCCCGGGGGCCCGAACAGCAGGACGTGATCCAGGGCCTCGCCCCGGCGGCGCGCCGCCTGCATGTAGATGTCGAGCAGCTCGACGATCTTCTCCTGGCCCAGGTACTCGCTCAGGCGCTGCGGCCGGAGCGACGGTTCGACGCGGCGATCATCCGCCTCCTGGGCGGCCGACAGGACGCTACGCTCACCGTCGGTGCCGCCAGTGTCGGCCATGGCGCGGATGCTATCGCGGCCCTAGGCTAGGAGCGTGCGCGGCAGAACGATCTGACCTGGGAACGCGGGCATCCTGCCCGCATCCGGCGCGAAGCGCCGGTCTCTGGGAGTTCTGCCGCGCGGGCTACTACAAGCGGGAGAGCTGGCGCAGGCTCCGGCGCAGGAGGTCCTGGAACTCGATGTCGGGGTGTTCCTGGAGCACCCTGGAGACGGCGCGCTGGGCTTCGTTCGAGCGGTAGCCGAGGTTGAGCAGGGCGCCGACGATCTGCTCCTGCTCGTCCTCCAGCTCCTGCTCCGGTTGTGCGGGCGGTGGTTCGCCGCCGGACTCGGACAGCAGCTTCTTCGCCTTTTCCTTCAACTCCAGGACCATTCGCTCAGCGGTCTTGCGGCCGATACCCGGGATCCGGGTCAAGGCGGCGATGTTGCCGCCGGCGATGGCCGTCAGCAGGTCGGCGGTCGAACCGCCGGAGAGAACGACCTGGGCCAGCTTGGGCCCGATGCCGCTGACGCCGAGGCAGTGCTCGAACAGGGTCCGCTCCGCCTCGCTCCAGAAGCCGAACAGCTCGATCGCGTCGGCGCGAACGTGCGTATGGATGTGCAGGCCGAACTCGGCGTCGGCCTCGAGCCTGTCCAGCTCGTAGTAGGTCGACAGCGGGATCCGCACCGAGTAACCAACGCCGCCCACGTCGAGAACGAGGAGTTCGGGCCTCAAGGCCTGACGACGCCCGCGTAGATAGCCGATCAAGCGGGGGCGGCGCTCGCGGCGGTCAGGTTCCGGCCGCCTCGGTCTCGCCGAGACCGAAGTTCTCGATGAAGTCCTTCGTGTAGCTGACGCCGAGCTCCTCGCGCAGGCGCCCGAGCACGGCCTGCAGCAGGATCAGGGTGCGTTCGGACAGGAGTTCGCGCCGCGTCGTCTGCGGGTCGAACAGGGACGGATCGAAGGATTCCCGTTCGGTGACCTCGAACAGCACCCCGCCGAACGGCGTGTCGACCGGGCCGCCGAACTGACCGACGGAGAGGGCGAAGACTTCCCTGGACAGGTCCGGCGCCCCGCCGAGGGCGCCGATCGGCTGGCGCACGCCGAAGCTGCCGCTCTCCTCGACCACGGCGTCGAACTCGTTCGCCGCGTCGTCCAGGCTCAGTCCCCCGTCCAGCCGCTGCTTCGTCTCGGTGAGTGCGGCGGTCAGCAGTTCGCCCTCCTTCTGCTGGCGCACAACCTCGCGCACGTCGGCCTCGACTTCCGCGAACTCGGCGTCGCGGGGCGGCAGCACCTCCAGCAGCGACAGGAGAGCCCACCCCGCCGCGATTCGAACCGGCGCCGACCAGGCGCCGGCTTCAAGGCCGAACGTCTCGGAGGAGAAGTTGAAGTTGCGGCCCACACCGGGGACCGTGTCATCCTCACCGAAGGGCTCGGTGACCTCGAAGCTGAGGCCCTCGGCAGCGGCCAGTTCCCGGGCTTCGGTCTCGCCTTCGAAGGATTGGTCTCCCAGCCTCTCGGCGAGGGCGTCAATACGGCGCCGGCCCTCCTCCTCCGCCTTGCCGGCAAGGAGCTGGACGCGGATCAGGTTGCCCACTTCCTCCAGCGTCTGCCGGCCGCCTTCGCGACGGTCGTGGACGAGGATCAGGTGATGTCCGGTGCGGGGTCCGAGCTGATTCTCGATCGGGCCGACAAGGTCACCGCTGCCGGCAGCGAAGGCCGCTTCCTCGAAGGGCTGCGTCATGGCGCCGCGGCCGAAGTAGCCGAGGTCGCCGCCGGCCGCGCTGTTCGCCTCGTCGTCCGAGAACTCGGTGGCCAGCGCGGCGAAGCTCTCGCCGGCCTCGATGCGCCGGCGCAGGTCGTTCAACCGGGCCCGCGCCTGCTCGCCGCTGCGACTCTCCGTCTCGAGCAGAAGGATGTGGCTGGCCCGCACCTGTTCGGGTATCTCGAACTGCGCGGCGTTGTCGTCGTAGTACTGCTGAACCTCTTCGTCGGAGACTTCGAGTTCCGCGCGGACCGTGTTCGTGTTGACCAGGAGGTAGCCGATCCGCCTGCGCTCGGGCAGCCGGAAGTCGTCCCGGTTCGCCTCGAAGAAGGCGGCGGTCTCGTCACCCGAGGGTTCCGCCGCGGCGGCGTAACGGCCGGCCGGTACCTGGATGTAGCGGATGGCCGCCCGCTCGGCGGCGTCGCGGGCGCGCTGTTCGACCTCGGCGTCGGAGACGTGGGCAACTTCGCCCAGCGCCGATTGCAGCTTGGTCACCAGCAGGGAAGTGCGCAGCTCGGCCTCGAACTCATCCACCGTGTACCGGTTCGCGCGCAGGAGATCCTGGTACTGGGGCGCCCCGATGAAGTTGCCGGCGGCGTCGTTCAGGTCGGGTATGGAGAGGATCTGCTCCTGCAACTCCTGGTCGCTGACGGTCAGTCCCATCCGCTCGGCTTCCCGGGTGAGAAGGCGGTCGTTGATCAGAGCTTCGAGCGCCTGCACCGGCAGTTGCAGTTGATCGGCGAGATCCGCGGTGAAGGCGTCGCCGTAGATCTGCCGGTAGCGGTTCTCGGCGTTCCGGTAGCTGCGCTCGAACTCGGCGAAGGTGATGTCCTCGCGGCCCACCTTGGCGGCAACCGGGTTGACCTGGGTGCCGCCGAGCGACTGGAAGTCGGTGAAGACCAGGAGCACGAACACCAAGGCGAGCCCGATCGCCAGCGGATAGAAGCTCTTGATGTTCTTGCGGATGACGTTCAGCATGTGCGTGGATCCCTGCCGGGTACCCCGAGGGCGCCGGCGATGGTATCAGGATCGGCACGCCTGGTGGTGGTTGGGCGGCGCCGTCGTCAAGCCCTTGCCGGGCCCGCGCCGCGAGTCGTCGGCGCCGGCGAAACCCGTTCAGATACAGGAGGTTCCCAGCGGTCGGGTTGACTGCCTGTGTTATCTTCATGTCGCTTCGCGGGTGTCGTCTGCCCGCGTCCGACGGTAGGAATCCGAACTTGCTGATGACACGTCCGCCAGTGACGGCGACGCCCCGAGGCTCGGCAGCCTGCGGCGCGGACCGCGCCGCTCTTGCGGGCCGCGCCGCACCGTACGGCGGCGAATCGGAGTTCGGGACCCCACGACACCGGCCGGTACCGACCTAGAGGTTCGGTCCGATGCGGTTCCTGCAGTGGTTCTCGAGCGACCTGGCGATCGACCTGGGGACCGCGAACACCCTGGTGTTCACCCAGGCGAACGGCATCGTCGTGCGCGAACCGTCGGTCGTGGTCGTGAACAACCAGACCAACCGCATCGAAGCGGTCGGCGCCGAGGCCAAGGAGATGCTGGGCCGCACTCCAGGGATCCTGGCGCTGGTGCGGCCGATGAAGGACGGCGTCATCGCCGACTTCGAGATGACCGAGCAGATGCTCAAGCACTTCATCCGCAAGGCCCACCACGGCCGGCGCTTCGCCCGCCCGCGGATCGTGATCGGCGTGCCGTCGGAGATCACTCCGGTAGAGAAGCGCGCGGTCCGGGAGTCGGCGATGAGCGCCGGCGCATCGGAGGTCTTCCTGGTCGAGCAGGCGATGATGGCGGCGATCGGCGCCGGTCTGCCGATCACCGAACCGACCGGCAACATGATCGTCGACATCGGTGGCGGCACCACGGACGTCGCCGTCATCTCGCTTGCCGGGACGGTCTACAGCCGATCGCTGCGGGTAGCGGGCAACGCGATGGACGACTCGATCGCCCAGCACCTCAAGCGCAAGCACAACCTCCTGATCGGTGAGCGGACGGCGGAGGCGATCAAGGTGGAGATCGGTTCCGCGTTTCCCCTCCAGAAGGCGATGCACATGGACATCAAGGGTCGCGACCTCGTCAAGGGCGTGCCGCGCAGCCTGAAGATCTCCGACGGCGAGATCCGGGAGGCGCTGGCCGAGCCGGTGATTGCGATCGTCGAATCGGTGCTTCAGGCCCTCGAACGGATGCCGCCGGAGCTTTCGGCCGACGTGATGGACAAGGGCGTCGTGCTGTCCGGGGGTGGAGCGCTGCTCCACTCGCTTGACCAGCGCCTGCGCGAGGAGACGGGGCTGCCGGTCTTTGCCGCCGAGGATCCACTTGCTTCCGTCGTGCTCGGAGCGGGCCGGGTGCTGCGGGATATCGATCTGCTGCGGAGGGTTTCCGTTCGCTAGGGCGGCTTCGCCAGCGCCCCGCAATGCATCGCAGGTTCCTGACCGGAGAGAACATCCACCATGAGCGAGCGTCGGATTGCGGTCCTGTTCGCCGTCTCCTTGGCCGTCCTCCTTGCGCTCCTGACTCTTCAGGCGCCGCAGCGCGCTGGAGACGTCGCGCTGTTGGTGGAAGGGCCGGTCAAGCGCTTCGTCGCCGCGGTTGCCGGGGCCGTCGACAGGTACCAGGAGGAGCGGTCGACGATGGCGGCGTTGGAACGCGAGAACGAGGATCTGCGGAACCGGCTGCGCGAGGTGGAATCCGCCTATGCGGCCTCGGTCGGCGTACGCCTCGAGGCCGACCTGGCCTCAGAGCCGTTGCGCTACGAGCCATCGCCGGATGCGGATCTGCTGAGGGCCGACATCGTCTATGTCGATCACCGTTCGTGGCGGCGAACCGCCATCCTGCACCTGCCTGGCGGCAGAGACCGGGAAGACTGGGCGCGGAGGACGGTGACCACGACTGACGGTCTCCTGGGGCGTGTCATCTCGGCCAGCGCCAGGTATGCGCGGGTACTCCTGGTCACCGACCCCGCGTCGTCGGTGGGCGCGATGGTCGAGCGCACGCGCCGTCAGGGCATCGTCCGCGGCACCAGGGACGCCGGAACCCTCTCCCTGATGTTCTTGCCGCTGCAGGTCGATGTACGGCCCGGCGACCGGGTGATCACGGCCGGCATCGACGGTGTGTTCCCGCGCGGCATCCCGATCGGCACGATCACATCCGTGGAGTCGGAGGGCGATCTGTTCCACGACATACGGATCGTCCCGAGCGTGGATCTCGGTTCGCTCAACCATGCCTTCGTGTGGCGTCGCGAACCCCTACCCGAGGTCTTCATGGACGGCGGGGATGGCATCAGCCGCTAGGTTCGTCGGTGTCCTGGCGGCAGTGGCCCTGGTCGACCTGCTTCTGGGCGGGTTCCTCCCGGCGGCTGCGGATTTCGTCGACCTCTTCGTCCTCCTGGTCGTCCTGAACAGCCTGAGGGGCAACTCTCTTCGGGGTCTGGCGGGCGGTCTGGCGGCTGGCCTGGTTCAGGACATGTTCGCCTCCTCGATTTACGGTCTGCACAGTCTGGCGTGCTGCGTCGTCGGATACGGCGGGGCGCGCGTGTCGCAGCGGATCCTCACCAGTCAGCGCGTGGTTTCGGCTCTGCTGATCGCGGCCGGGGTGCTGGTTCATCAGGTGATCGTGATCGGCCTGCTCGCGATACTCGAGATTGCGCAGTTCAATCCGGGGGTGTTCGCGGTGCTGCTGCGCGCTCTCGTGACCACTGCGATCGGGCTGGTCGGTCTCCGGGTGGCAGGCATGGTGCGTGGGTGGATGGAGAAGCGGACGAAGCGGCGTAGACTGGCAACGGGACGAGCCCGATTGCGTTGACTGACGGTCGCTGACGGACGGTGTTTGGAAGGTGAACCTGGAAACTCCTGGCTACGAACACAGCGCGGACCGCGTGCTGCTCATCATGGCGACCCGCCTGAAGTGGCTCGCCGCATCGCTTGCGGTGGGGTTCTTCGTCGTCCTGAGTTCCTACTGGTACTTCCAGATCGTTCGCTCGGAGCACTACTGGCGGTTGGCGGAGAACAACCGGCTGCGCGTTCTGCGTCTGGAGGCGCCGCGGGGCCTGATCTACGACCGTTCCGGTCAACTCCTGGTCGAGAACGCTCCCACATTCCGTCTCCTGATCGACCGCAAACTGAGCGCCGACCTGGAGGCCAGCGTGGCGTTTGCGGCGAACATCCTGGAACGGGACGAAGAAGGACTGAGGAATTCGCTCAAGCGCTACCGGGGGGTGCCCCGGGATGTGCCCGTGCTCCTCGCCGAGGAGCTGGAGTTGAACCAGGTCGCGCGGTTCGAGGTCGCGATACCGGAACACCCGGAGTTCGAGATCGCGGCCACCCGTCGCCGCCTCTATCGGTACGGCGACCAGACCGCGCATCTTCTGGGTTACCTCAGCGAGCCAACGGCAGGCGAGCAGGATCGGGACCGGACACTCGTTGCCGGCGACATGATCGGCCGCAGCGGCGTGGAGCGGTTGCGGGACCGGACATTGCGCGGGACCGCCGGCGAGCGGACCGTGGTCGTCGACAGCCGCGGCCGCGTGGCGTCGGACGAGGATGTCGATCGAACCGATGCCGTGCCGGGAGAGTCCGTCGCCCTGACCATCGACCTCAGGTTGCAGCAGGAAGCGCAGAAGCTGCTCGAGGGCAAGGTCGGAGCGATCGTTGCACTCGACCCGCGGGACGGTGCGGTTCGGGCCATTGTCTCTTCGCCGTCCTTCGATCCGAATGGCTTTGCCGGCCGGCTCAACCAGGAGGACTGGGAGCGGATCGTCGGCGCGCCGAACAGACCGCTTCAGAACCGCGCCATCCACAACACCTACCCACCGGGTTCGGTGTTCAAGATCGCGATGGCGGTGGCGGCGCTGTCCGATGGACTGATCGATCCGGAAGAGCAGGTCTACTGCGGCGGCTCAACCCGGTTGTACAACCGCCGCTGGCGCTGCTGGCAGTCGAGGGGTCACGGCCGTCTCAACCTGCTGGGCGCCCTCCAGAACTCCTGCGACGTCTACTTCTACCGGCAGGGCAGGAAGATGGGGATCGAGACGATCGCCCGATACGCGCGCCTGCTGGGCCTCGGTCGGCGAACGGGTATCGAGTTGTCGGCCGAACGGGAGGGGCTGGTGCCCGATGCCGAATGGAGCCTGACGAGCCGGGGCCTGCCCTGGTACCCGGGTGAAACGATCTCGGTTGCGATCGGTCAGGGACCGATTCTGACTACGCCGCTTCAGGTTGCGGTGATGACCGCGGCGGTGGCCAACGGGGGATTCCGGGTGCGGCCCTACGTGCTGGAGGACGGGGCGCAGCCGCCGGCGCCGGTCGCGTTGGACGCCGAGGTGATCGCCTTCGTCAGGGAGGCGTTGGCGAACGTGGTCGCAAACGGGACCGGGCGCCGCGCCAACAGTCCGATGGTCTCGATCGCGGGCAAGACCGGCACCGCCCAGGTCATCGCTCAGGCGACGTGGACCCGGTCCGAGGATCTCCCCTTGGAGCACGCGGACCACGCCTGGTTCACCTCCTACGCGCCGGCCGACGCGCCGGAGTTGGTCGTCGTCGTGTTTGTCGAGCACGGAGGACGGGGCTCCGAAACTGCGGCGCCTCTGGCGAGGCGGATGCACGAGACGTACTTTGGTTCTCCCGTCCAGACATGATCCGCGGACCCTGGCGCGCCAGGTCCGTTCCATCTCACTGCAGCTCTTCGGCTCAGCGCTCGCTCTGTCCGCGATCGGCCTGGTCCTGATCTCGAGCGCTTCGTCCGAACTGTCGACCAACTACGTATCGCGCCAGTCGGTGTGGATCGTCGCGGGTGTGCTGGTCCTGGTCACCGCGGCCTGGGTCGACTACTCCGTGCTGCTTCGGCACGCCTTCTGGATCTACGTGGTGGCGGTGGCGTCGGTGGCCGCCGTCACGTTCTTCGGCCACGAGGCCGGCGGCGCTCGCAGTTGGATCGGCATCGGCGGTTTCGGGGGCCAGCCGTCGGACTTCTGCAAGATCGCGACCGTTCTGTTGCTGGCGCGGCGTCTGGCCCTTTCCCAGTCATCGGTTCCCCCGACCGGCGGGCGGTGGGGAACGGCGGTGATCGTCGCGGTTCCCGTGCTGCTCATCGCGAGGCAGCCGGACATGGGCGGCGCCCTCATGTTCGTGCCCGTGGTCGCCGCCATGGCCGCCACCACCGGAGTCAGCGTTCGGTCGGCGCTCGCCTCCGCGGCTCTGGCCCTGGCCCTGGCGGGCGCCCTGTGGGTCTTCGCGCTGCAGGACTACCAGAAGGAACGGGTCCTGAGCTACTTCCGTCCCCAGGCGGATCCCCTGGGGTCGGGATACCAGGTCCGTCAGAGCAGGATCGCGGTCGGTTCGGGACAGGCTCTGGGCAAGGGCTACGGCGAGGGGACGCAGTCCAACCTGCGCTTCCTGCCGACCCCTCACACCGACTTCGTGTTCGCGGTGCTGGCCGAGGAGTATGGATTTACCGGGGTCACCGTCGTCATGGCGCTGTTTCTCCTCTACCTGGGGAACGGCCTCCGCGTCGCACTGGCGGCGCGGGATCCGGCGGGTCTGCTGCTGGTGGTTGGGCTCTTGGCCTTCCTCGCCGGCCACGTTCTCTACAATACGGCGATGGTGGTGGGGCTGCTGCCGATCACCGGCATTCCCGTTCCCTTCCTGAGCTACGGTGGCTCCTTCATGCTCTTCTGCTGCGCGGCCACCGGCCTGATCATCGGCCTCGACCTGCGGCGGTTCGTCAACGTTTGATCAGCCCGCGCCCGCGCTTGGTCGATCTTCCACGTCGTATGGACAGAGAGCTCCTGGTTGAAAGCGATTCGCTCCAGACGCGGGCAGCCGTCGTCGAGTCCGGCCGGTTGGTGGAACTCTTCATCGAGCGCCGCGGGCGCCGGGGCCTGGTCGGCAACCTCTACAAGGGCCGGGTGCGGCGGGTGCTCCCCGGCATGAGAGCGGCCTTCGTCGATCTCGGACTGGCACGGGACGGCTACCTCTGGGTCGAGGACGTGGTCGATGCCGGGCCGGGAGAGCGAGGCCCCGAGTACGCCTCCGACCGCGCGTCGGGCCGCGAGGCGTTGCCGCTGATCGACGGCCTGCTGCGCCGGGGCCAGGATCTGATCGTCCAGGTCACCAAGGACGCGCTGGAGGGGAAGGGGGCGCGCATCACCACCCAGATCACGCTTCCCGGGCGCTACCTGGTGTTGACGCCGACCGGCGGCCGTGTGGGTATCTCGAGGCGTATCGAGGACCCGGGTGAACGGGATCGCCTGAAGCGAGCGGTCCTGGCTGGTTGCGATGAGTTCGCCGCCCTGCCGGGCTGCATCGTGCGGACCGCGGCTGCGGGCGTGGCCGAAGAGCACATCCAGGCGGAGTACGAGACGCTTGCGGCGACCTGGCGGCAGATCGAGGAGCGGACGGCGGTCGCGGCAGCGCCGGCTCTGCTCCACCGCGAGGACGAGCTGGACGTGCGTGTGATCCGCGACCTTTTCTCCGCCGATTTCGACTCGCTGCTGGTGGATGGACCTGACCCCTATCGACGGATCGCGGAGTACCTCGGGCGGGTGCAGCCGGACCTCCTCGAACGGGTCGAGCGGACCCGGAGTGGCCTGTTCGAGCGCTACCGGATCGACGACGCGATCGAAGCCGCGCTGCGGGACCACGCGCCGCTTCCGTCCGGCGGTTATCTGGTCATCAACCAGACCGAGGCCCTGGTCGCGATCGACGTCAATACCGGCCGCGACGTCGGCGCCGCGGATTTCGAAGAGACGGTTCTGCGGACCAACCTGGAGGCGGCCGCGGAGGCGGTGCGCCAGATCCGGCTGCGCGATTTGTCCGGCATCGTGGTCATCGATCTGATCGACATGGAGCGCGAGGACCACCGCGAGCAGGTGTTCGCCCGCCTGGAGGCGGAGCTCGAGAAGGACCGCGCCAGGCACAGGGTGCTCGACATCTCGGAATTCGGCCTGGTCCAACTGACCCGCCGGCGCAGGCACGCGAATCTGGAGAAGCTGCTCACCCGGGACTGCCCCTACTGTCAGGGGGCGGGCCGCATCAAGTCGGTTGCGACGATCTGTCTGGAGCTGCGACGGACCTGTCTGGCCCGGGCCGCGAGCGGCGCCCGTCAGTTGGCGGTGCGGGTCCACCCTGAGGTTCTGGACGCCCTGCGCGGCGCCGAGTCGGCGGTGCTGGACGGCCTGCAGGGGGCCTTCGAAGCACCGGTTCTCGTTCAGGCGGACCCGGAGTTGCATCGCGAGCACTTCGTCGTCGCGGGAGAGAGGATCTGACGCCTCCGGCGGACGGGCCGGAGCGCCGGTTCGAATTCGACGGCCTCCGTGGCGCCGTAGACCCGGAGATCGCCTCTGGCGACCTGGACGCCGACTTCGAGGCGGCGCTTCGCCGCGTCCTGGATCCGGCCAACGCCGGCCGTAGCCTGCACTGGGGCCGGAGCTACCTGTACGAGACCGCGTGGCGACGTCACCGGGACAAGGGCGACATCGCCGTTGTCGTCAAGCAGTTCCGCCACGACGATCTGCGAGCCAGGCTGCGCCGTCGCCGGCGGGGCACTCGGGCGCGCCTGAGCTTCGATGCCGCGCGCAGGCTTCGGCGGCTGGATATCCCGACGCCGGCGCCGCTGCTCTATGCCGAATCGGAGACCGTGGAAGGCCCCGCCTGGTTCGTGTGCCGGCGGGTGCCGGAGGCTCTGGAACTGCGCTATGTGCTCAGGGCTCTCAACGCCGGCGAGGGCACGGCGCGCTTCCCCGGAATCGACGGAGCGGTCCTGCTGCGGCGGGTCGGCGCCCTGGCCGCGGAGTTGCACCGCCACGGCGTCTGGTTTCGGGACCTGACTTCCGGCAACGTGCTGCTGTCGGAACCGACCACGGATGCCGAGCTGTACCTCGTCGACCTGAACCGCGCCCGCTTCCGGCGCCGGCTGTCAGTGAGTCAGCGCCTGCGGGATCTCAGCCGGATGCCGGTGTCGCGGCCGGCGGACCGGGCGGAGTACCTGCGCGGCTACCGCCCCGGTGGGCTGCCCTGGTTTCAGCGGCTCTCGTTCGAGGTCTACCACCACGGTTTCCGTCTCAAGATACGGTCCAAGCAGGGCGCCCGCCGGGGACTGCGCCGCTTTGCCGACCTGCTGCTGCCGCGCCGGCGCGCCCATCCCCACGTCCCGAGCGCGGACCGCGGAGCGAAGGCTCAGGAGCGGGCGGTATGGGATCCGCTCACCGACCAGCCGCACCAGCAGGCGACGCGCAGCCAGCGTCTGGGGGTCCGCCTGCGCGACGTTGGCCAGCATGCCCGTCCGCTGCTTCGCGCCGCCGGCCCGCTGTTCGCATCGATCGTCGAGGGGAGGCGCCTCCGCCGCCGCATCGAACGGGCCGCGGAACCGGTTCGCTTCCGCGGGGCCGGGGTCGCGGTCGGTCCCGGTGCCGTGCCGGCCTCAGACCTGGCCCTGGCGATCGACGATCTAGGGGTCGATACCGTGTTGCTGCGCTTCCACTTGTGGCAGGGCGTAGACGCCGGCCTGCTGAGACTGGCCGAGATCCTCCGCGGGGCTGAGCGGCGGCGGATCGACCTGGTGTTCCAACTCAGCCAGGACCGGTCGCTGGTGCGTGACCCCGGCCTCTGGCGCGAGCGCGTGGAGGACGCCGTGACCCAACTCGCGCCCTACGGCCACAGGTTCCTCATCGGGCAGGCGCCCAACCGCAGCAAGTGGGGCGTATGGCGCCCGCAGGAGTACTGGAGCCTTCTGGCTGCCGGCGCTGAAGTGGTCCGGTCCGGCTGTCCCGGCGCCTGCCTGCTCGCCCCGGCGGTCATCGACTTCGAGCCGCACGCAACAGCCGCGTTGATTCACACCCGGCTGCCGGAGCACCTGTTCGACATCCTGGGGAGCCAGCTCTACGTCGACCGTCGGGGAGCGCCGGAGAACCGCCAACTCGGCTTTGATCTTGCCGGCAAGCTGGCTGTGCTTCGGGCGCTCGCCCGCAGGGCGCCTGACTGTGCCTCGGACCGAAGCTGGGTCACGGAGTTCAACTGGCCGCTGCAGGAAGGTCCCCACGCCCCCGCTGGCCGCGATGTCGCGGTGAACGAGGAGACTCAGGCCAACTACCTGGTGCGCTACTACCTGGAGGCTCTCGGCACCGGTCTTGCGGAGCGGGCCTACTGGTGGCAGATGGCGGCGGTGGGCTACGGGTTGATCGACCCTCGGGACGGCGGCCTGCGTCGGCGGCCCGCCTACCGTGCTTTGCGCCAACTCCAGCGCCAGTTGGGTGGCGCCCGGATCGAGCGCCTGCGCTTGCCGTCGGGGGTGCGCGGCTACCGGGCACGCCGGGACGGCAAGGAGACCCGGGTCCTGTGGGCGCTGGACCGGGGCGGCGTCGGCTACCGGTCTCCCGGCCGGGTGTGCGCGGCCTACGACCGCGCCGGCGCGGAACTGGACTCGGTGCCGGAACGGCTCGGCGCCGCGCCCATCTATTTCGAGATCGAGGCGGAAGACACCGGAACGTAAGATGGCCGCCGGCGATGTTCCAAGTGGCTCGATGTCTCGTTCGCTACCGCGGCCTGCTGTGGACGCTGGTCCAGCGGGAGTTGCGGGCGCGCTACCGGGGCAGCGTGCTCGGCTTCTTCTGGTCCCTGCTCAATCCGCTGCTGCTGCTGGCCGTGTACTCCGTCGTCTTCGGCCTCATCCTCAAGCGAGGGGAACTTGTTGAGGTCGAGCCCTACGGCGTCTTTCTCGTCACCGGCCTCTTCCCCTGGATCTGGGTCTCGACCTCGCTGCTCGAAGGCTGTTCGTCGCTGACCGGCAACAGCGCGTTGATCCGCAAGGCGGTCTTCCCGGTCGAAGTGCTGCCGGCGGTCGCGGTGGTGTCCAACCTGATGCACTTCCTGCTCGCGCTGCCGATCGTCGCCCTGGCCCTGATCGTCGGCCGGCTGCTCGGCTATCCGATCGCCGGCTGGACCTTCGTGCTGCTACCGCTCGTGCTGGTGATCGAGACGGTGATGGTCGCGGGCCTCGCCTTCGCCCTTTCGGCGCTCAACGTCCACTTCAAGGACGTGCGGGATCTGCTCGGCAACGTGCTCGTTCTGTTCTTCTTTCTGGCGCCGATCATCTACACCTTGAGCGATATCCCGCCCAAGCTCGCGCGGCTGGTGCAACTGAACCCGATGACCTGGTTCACGGTGGCGACCCAGGACCTCCTGTTCTTCGGGGACGTGCCCGGCCTCGAGGCGTGGCTGATCATGCTTGCGATCGCGGCGGCGTCCTGGGCGCTGGGCGCCGGCCTGTTCTCGCGCTTGAGCGATACGTTGGCCGAGGCGGTCTGAAGTGAGTCGACCGGCGGTCGCCCTGCGCGGGCTGGGCAAGCGGTACCGGCGCGCCGCTGGCGGCTTCCGGCTGCGGACACTGAAGAGCGCCCTCGTCGAGCGCAGCCTGACCAGCGGACTGGCTGCCGCCGACGCGGTGGAGGCGCTCGCCGACGTCAGCTTCGAGGTCGCCGCGGGAGAGGCGGTGGGCATCATCGGCGGCAACGGTTCCGGCAAGTCGACGCTGATCAAGCTGGTCGCGGGCCTGCTCCGGCCCACGGCCGGTGAGGTGACGGTCAACGGCCGGGTCGCCGCCCTGATCGAGCTCGGCGCCGGCTTCCACCCCGAGATCTCGGGCCGGGAGAACATCTTCATCAACGGCGCTCTGCTCGGCCTGAGCCGCCGCCGGATCGAGGAGTGCTACGACGACATCGTGGAGTTCGCGGATCTCCACGACTTCATCGAGGAGCCGATCAAGAACTACTCCTCGGGCATGTACGTGCGCCTCGGCTTCTCGGTCGCCATCCATACCGACCCCGAGATCCTCCTCGTCGACGAGGTGCTGGCGGTCGGCGACGAGGAGTTCGTTCACCGCTGCATCGCCCGTATCGAGGAGCACCTTGCCCAGGGCGGCACGCTGCTGGTGGTGAGCCACTCGATGGGCCTGATTGACGAGCTCTGCGACCGGGCGGTGTGGCTGGACCGGGGGCGGGTCCGCGCGATCGGTTCGACCCGGCGGGTGATCGACGCCTATTTCGAGGCCGTGGCCGCGCGCGAGGGCGAGGCCCACGACCGGCGCCGGGCGCTGGCCGCGGAACGCAGCGAGTCGACGCCGGAGAAGAAACAGACGGCCGCCGCGACGGCGCCGGACGCGGAGGAGGAGATCCTGCGCTGGGGGTCCGGCCAGGCGCGGATCGTCGGCGCCCGCCTGCTGGCCGGCGCCTCGTGCGAGGAGCGGTATCACCTGCACTGCGGAGAGGCGGTGTCGTTCGAGCTCGAAGTGGAGCCGCGTGAGGATCTCGACGACTTCGTTTTCGGGGTCGGGGTCAAGACGCCCCGCGGTGTCGACTGCTGGGGCACGAATACCGATCTCGCCGGGTATGAACCGCGCCTCCTGCGCGGTCGGGTGCGCGTCCGGCTGGTGTGCCCGGAACTGCGGCTGGCGCCGGGCGAGTACACGGTCGATCTCGCGGTTCACGCTCGCGACGGCAGGGCTTACGATTACCGTCGCCGAGCGTTCCGTTTCACGGTGGCCGAGAGTTCGGCGCTCCGGAGCATCGGTCTCTACCTGCCGGACCATGAGTGGCATGTGGAGGCGCTGGGCGCCGGCGGCAACGATGACGGAGCGACCGACCAACAAGCGGCGATCGATTGGCGTTCGCCTGCCCAGTGACCACGGAGGATGGAATGAGCGAGCGACCCAAGGAAGAAAAAGCCGACCAGGATTCAGCTTCGTCGATCAACGTCAAGATCGGCGATGCCGAACTCAAGGGGGCCTACTCCAACCTGCTGCGCATCACGCACACCCGTGAGGAGTTCATCCTCGACTTCATCAACGTGGTGCCGCCCCAGGGCATCGTCAGCGCCCGCATCGTGACCAGTCCCGGCCACCTCAAGCGGATCATCAGGGCGTTGGGCACCAACCTGCGCCGCTACGAGGAAGTCCACGGCGTCATCGAGGAGGCGCCGGACCCGACGGATCTGTCCGGCCGCGTGAACTAGCTCAACCCACTCGCTGGCTCTTGAGGTAGATCGCGGATCTGGCCAGCCGCGTGACTGAAGCTCAACCCACTCGCTGGCTCTTGAGATACATCGACGCGATCACGTCGCGGTAGCGCTCGCTGACGATCTTCCTGCGCACCTTCAGGGTGGGCGTGATCTCGCCCTCCTGAATCGTCAGTTCGCGTTCCAGCAGCCGGAAGCGGCGCACCCGTTCGTGGGCCGGCAGCCGCTCGTTCACCCGGTCGAGCAGTCCCTGAATCGTCTCCCGAAGGCGCGGGTCGCGCCGCAGCTCTTCGGGGTTCATGCCCTCGAACGGCGGCGGCGGCTCCGCGTAGTTCGGGACCACGAGGGCGTTCAGGTACGGGTAGCCGTCGCCGACCACGACCACCTGGGCAACCGCCGGGTGGGTGATCATCATCTGCTCGATCGGTTGGGGCGCGATGTTCTTGCCGCCGCTGGTGACCAGCAGGTCCTTCTTGCGGTCGGTGATGAACAGGTAGCCGTCATCGTCGATGCGGCCGATGTCGCCGGTGTGGAACCAGCCGTCGCCGTCGATCGCTTCCGCGGTGGCCACGGGATTCCTCCAGTAGCCCTGCATCAGGCCTTCGGTACGGGCGAGGATCTCGCCGTCTTCGGCGATGCGGAGTTCGACCCCGGGAGCGGCAGTGCCGACCGATCCGCGACGCGCGGCGCCGGGGTGCTCCACGCTCAGCACCGGGGCGGTCTCGGTCAAGCCGTAGCCCTGGTAGAGCCGGATGCCGATCGCATCGAAGAACGCCCCGACTTCGTCAGCGATCGGGGCGCCGCCGGAGATCGCGAAGCGCAGGCGGCCGCCGAACCGTTCCTTGATCTTGCGGAACACCAGGCGGTCTGCGATCAAGCCCTGGAGCGCCGCGCCGCCGCGTTCCGCCCGCCGCCGGCCGACCTTGAGGGCCCAGTCGATGAGCCGGCGCCGGGCCCGCGGCTGCGCCCTGAAGGTGGCCTGGATGCGCACGTAGGCGCTCTCGTAGAGCCTGGGCACCGAGCACAGGACGGTCGGCCGGACGGTCGGCATCAGACCGGCGACGCGCTCGATCGCGGGCGAGTAGTGGATCGACACGCCGCGGTGGAAGAAGAGGTAGTCGACGGTGCGTTCGAAGACGTGGGACAGCGGCAGGAAGGAGAGCGCCTGATCGTCCTCGCCCAGGTCGTAGAGCTGCTGGCAGCAGAGGATGTTGGAGACGAAGTTCCAGTGCGAGAGGACGACGCCCTTGGGGTCGCCGGTGGTGCCCGACGTGTAAATGATGCTGGCCGTATCGCCACGCCCGACCCGCCCGCGGAATGCCTCGAGGTCCGTGTCCTCGGACAGCGCCGCACCGCCGATCAGCGTTTCGAGGTTCGTTCCGCCCGCCGCGGTGGCGTCGGCGTCCAGCGCGACCAGCCGCAGGCCCTGCTGCTCCGCACCGTCCTCGTCCGGGCTTTCGGGGGCGAGGCCGGTCAGCAGATCCCGTTTGGCGTCGTCGTCGTAGAAGATCCACCTGGCCCCGCTGTCGAGGAGGATGTAGGCGACCTGGGCTGCGGTCAGGGTCGGATAGATCGGCACCGACACCGCGCCCAGGAGGTGGCATGCGAAGTCGACCACGTGCCACTCCGGCCGGTTGGTCGCGAACAGGGCCACGCGGTCGCCCTTGGCCACGCCGTGGGACTCGAGCGCCAGGGCGGTCCGGCGAACGGCGTCGACGAACCCGGCGGCGGAAAGCGACTCGGTCCGGCCGTGTCGGCGGATAGAGAGCAGATCCTCGCGTTTGCCGTAGCGGTCTGCGACGCGGAAGAGAAGGTCGGCCAGGGTCTCCAAGAGCGGCACGCTAGCAGTCCTTGGAGTAGGCCGCTCTGGTTCCCGGGTTGAACTAGCCGTCAGCGCGGCGCCCGCGGGCCGAACAGGGCCGACCCGATCCGTACGTGGGTGGCGCCCTCGAGCACGGCGGACTCGAAGTCCGCGCTCATCCCCATGGACAGCCACCCCTGGTGCTCGCCGAACAGGCCGCGGCGGCCCAGTTCGTCGCGCAGGCGCCGCAGGGCAGCGAAGTCGCGGCGCGCTTCCCGAGCGTCGCTACGACGGGGCGGGATCGCCATCAGACCGCGGACCAGCAGGTGCTGCAGGTCGGCGAGTCCGAGCATCGTCCCGACGTCCTCGGGCAGGAAGCCGTGCTTGTTGGGCTCCCGCCCGATGTTGACCTCGAGGAGACAGGTCCGATTCCCTCCCTGCCGGTCTTGCAGCACCCGATCGAGCCGCTGTGCGACCTTCACCCGGTCGACGGCCTCGAAGACGTCGAAGACGCCGCACGCCCGCGGCGCCTTGTTCGTCTGCAGGGGCCCGATCAGGCGCCACTCGACGTGGTCGTAACCGGCCTCGAGCAGCGCCGCGCGATGCGCTTCGCCCTCCTGGACCTGGTTCTCGCCCAGGACCCGGAGGCCGGCGTCCACTGCCTCGACGATGCGCTCTAGGGGTTGCCGCTTGCAGGCGCCGACCAGGGTGACGTCGCGCGCGGCTCGGCCGGCGCGCCGGCACGCCTCCGACAGCCGGTCCGTCAGGTCCGCGTAGCGCTCCCCAGCCCCTGGAGTCCTCTGGACCATGCGCCCCAGAACTCACTCCGTAGCGTTCGTCGGTTCAAGCTCCAGATAGAGGATCCGTTGGCAGGAGTCACACGGAATGAGGGCGCCCTGGGTCTGGATCTGCAGCACGACCTGGGGCCGGATCCGGTAGTTGCAGAACGAGCAGTGCCGGATCGGGGCCTTCGCGCTCTCGATGACCCCGATAACGGCCAGCGGCGTTCCGCTGTGGCGCTCGAACAGACGCTGGTAGTGGTTCAGGGCCGCGGGAGGCAGGCGTTCGCGAAAGACGTCGATCCGGCCCTCCAGCACTTCGACCCGCTTCCGCAGCGCGGGCTTCTGTTCCTCCCAGGCGGCCAGAGCCTCCTGGTACTGTTGGTCGAGCGTCTCGAAAGCCCCGCGGAGTGCGTCGAGCTGCGCCGAGGCCTGATCCTGGCGCTCAAGCGCCAGCAGCGCCCTCTCGTCGGCCTCCCGCATCTGGGCGCGGACGGTGTCGATCTCGCTCAGCAGGGCGCCGTACTCGCGCTGCGTGGTGACGCGGGAGATCTGCTCCTGGTAACGCTCGATGCTCTCCTTGCCCGCTGCTGACTCCGCCTCGGCGGCGCGGCGCTCCAGCTCCGCTTGCTGGTGCTCCTCCTCCAACTGTTCGATCTCGCTGCGCCTGCTCTCGTACTGGTCGTGAAGTTCCTGCATCGACCCGGGAACCCCGGCGAGCAGGTCGAGGCTGCGCGCGAGTTCTACGCTTGCCTCCTGTAGCTCTACGATCGTGTCAAGGACTCTTTCCATTCAAATCCGTTCTTAAGCTGCCACGGCCTGACGGCGTTCTCGACCTGCCGGTCTCTTGCCGTCCACCGGCGAAGCATCGTTCTGAGAGGGGTTGCTAGGAGTTGGCAATCGCAGGATCCGCCGCTGTACGGTATGGGTCCACCTGGATTTGAACCAGGGACCTGCCGGTTATGAGCCGGATGCTCTAACCGCTGAGCTATGGACCCTTCGGACCCCGAGCGCAGTGCCGCAGTATAGCCCCAGGATTGCTCGGCTTCGCCTCGGAATCCTGGCCCAACCCATCCTCGCCGGGAGCTTGCGCCGCAGCACTCACTCGTATCGTTCTGCGGCGCTAGCTCCCGGCCCCGGGACGGGCCCTGTTGGGGTATAGTGACCAGCACGCGAACAGCGATCCAAGGAGGCGCCGGGATGTCGAGAATCACTCCAGTCGGGCGGCCGGGTCGGGCGGTGTCAGCCGCCGGCGCTGCCGCCATTCTTCTACTCGCTTTTCTGGCTGCGTGCGGCCCTTCCGAGGAGGAGCGGACGACTACGGCAAGAACGGAGGCCTGGGTCGAGCTGGAGGAAGCTCAGGCTGCCCTGAACGCCAAGCGCAGCGACCTGGACCAGCTCCGTGCACGGGCGGCGGCGCCCGGCGAAGGGGAGGATGCCGACGCTCTCGCCGCTGAGGCCGCGGCGCTGGACGAGGAGATCGGCGCCGACAGCGAGGCCTTCGGGCAGAAGCTGGTCAACTACATCAACGAAGCCGAGTGGGAACTCGGCGGGGACATGAACGAAGAGCAGACGGCGGCCTTCGCGATGATGTCCGGCGAGCAGATGTACCTGGCCCAGGAATACGTAGTGAAGGGCGGCGACTACCGGCGGGCGCTCGACATCCTGACGGCGACTCAGAAAAACGATCCGGACAACCCCGACCTGGCGGCGAGGATCGCCGAGTACCAGGATGCACGCTACGTCACGGCCGAACGGCTGGCGGAGATCAAGCGGGGAATGACCGAGGCCGAGGTCGAGGGCGTCCTGGGCAAGGTCTTCCACAGCTATGTCCGGAACTTCCCGGACGAGAAAGTCTTCGCCTGGTTCTACCCCAAGGACCCCGAGGAGCACGGGGCCGGCGCCGCTGTCGGCGTGTTCTTCAACGAGAGCGACCGGAAGGTCTACCGCACCGACCCCAACGCGGTCGAGGGGAAGGACGAAGAAGAGTAGGAGGGGGCCCGTGCGTGGCGCCGAGAGGCGCGAGACGCCCGGCTGACAAGGCGCGACGAGGGAGCATATCGGGCATATTCGGCCGAGGAGCAACACCGTCAGGCGGGATGTATCGCGTGTCGAATGCAGCAGGTGCGCCGGCCTGTCCTTGACGGCGGTGGGTCGGTTGGTGCACAATGCGCCACTCTTGCGGGTCGTCGTGCGTCGGCGCCTCAGGTGAGTCGGGTTCCGACCCCGGTCTGAGTTCACAGAGAGAGGACGAGTCCAGGCTATGCCGGTTGTGCAGGTACGCGAAGACGAGAGCTTCGAGAATGCGCTTCGCCGCTTCAAGCGGAAGTGCGAGAAAGAGGGCATTCTGACCGAGCTCAAGAAGCGCCAGCACTTCGAGAAGCCGTCGGTCAAGCGCAAGCGCAAGGTGCTGCAGGCGCGCAAGAAGATGTTGCGCAAGCTGGCCGAGGACCGCCGCGCCGGCTTGGTCTGACCTGCACCGCGAACCGGATCCGCGCTAGGAGGCTGCGCGGCAGGAACGGAACGAAGTGAGTTCTGGCGCGAAGCTTCCTGGTGAGGTGGCGGCTCTCGCGGATCGGCAACCGAGATGAGTTGCTGCAGCAGCGCGACTTCCGAGGCGCTCGAGTTTCCGGCGCTGCTCCGTGTGGTGGCAGGTCTCGCGGTGACCGACGCCGGCGAGCGGCTGGTCCACGCCATCTCGCCGCACACGGACGCTGACGAGATCGAGGTTCGCCGGGTCCACTACGCCGAGATCGCCCGGGAGCGGGGGGAGGGGGGCGGCCTCGTCCCGGTGCTCGAGCAGGAGCTCCTGGGTCTGCGGCGCCAGTTGGAGACCGGCGGGCGGAGGTTGGGCGGCTCTGCGCTGCAGGGCCTCGCGGCGGTGATCGAGGCCAGCGAGGGAGTCCTCGAGCGGCTGGGCGACCACGAAGAGACGCCGCTGCTCGCGGCGGAAGTCGAGTCGCTGCGCGCCCTGGAGATCGGCGCCACAGACGGCGCCGCAACAGGCGAACCGATCGGTTGCGCCGCCCTGGCGGCGCGCCTGCGCCGGACCCTGGATCGCCGCGGCACAGTGCGAGACGATGCGTCGCCCCGACTCCGAGCGCTGGTGGGGGACGCGCGCCGCACCCAGGCCTCCGTCGAGACGCAGGTACAGGCCTACGTCAGGGAGCACGGTCACAGGTTGGCCGACGACTCGACGCCGATGCGCGGCGGCCGGTTCTCCGTGTTGCTGCCCTCCGGTAGCCGGGGTCGTCTCTCCGGCCTCGTGAGGGGTCGCTCCGCCTCGGGCCACAGCTTCTACTTCGAGCCTTCGGAGGTGGTGGAGGGCAACGACGAGCTCGACCGGATCGCCGCCGACAAGGAGATCGAGCGGGCCCGCATCTTCGCGGAGCTGGTTCGGCAGGTGCTGGAGCTGACCCCGGCGATCATCGCCAGGATCGACTTCCTTGCCGCGGTCGACGCGCTGCAGGCGGTGGCGCGCTTCGCGGCCCAGGTCGGCGCCGGGCTCGCCGCCATTGCACCGACGGCGCCGGACGGTTCGGCGGCGGCGCTGGAACTCCGCGGCGCCCGCCATCCGCTTCTCGATCCGCGGCTCGCCGAGCTTCGAGAGCAGACCCTGGGCGCCGCCGGCAACCGCGGCGAGGTGGTGCCGCTCGACCTGGCGCTGGCCGACTCCAGGACCCTGGTGCTGACCGGGCCCAATGCAGGCGGCAAGACGGTGGCGCTCAAGACCGTCGGATTGCTCAGCCTGATGACCCAGGCGGGCCTGCCGGTGCCGGCCGCGCCTGACAGCCGGTTTCCGATCTTCGATCACGTTGTTGCGGTGGTCGGCGACGACCAGAGCGTTCTGGACGAACAGTCGACCTTCAGCGCTCGCCTGCTGCGCCTGCGGGAGGTGTGGCGCCGGGCCGGACCGCGCACGCTGGTGCTGCTCGATGAGGTCGGCGCCGGAACGAACCCTGAGGAGGGCGCCGCGCTCGGGATCGCGTTGCTCGAGGGGCTCGTCGAGAATTCCTCGATGGGGATCCTCACCACTCACCTGACCCAGCTCGCCGCCGCCGCCCTCGAGTCTCAGGCGGCCGCCTGCGCCGCGATGAGCTTCGACCCGGAGAGCGGCCTGCCGACCTACCGGCTGGTGATCGGGCCGCCCGGAGGCAGCCGTGCTCTCGCTCTGGCGCGGCGCCTCGGTCTGCCGGCGGCCTGGCTGGAGCGCGCGGAGCACTTTCTCGGCTCCGAGCACCAGCAGTTGAGACGTGTGCTGGAGCGCAACGAGCGGCGCCGGGAACGGTTGCTCGACAGGGAAGCGGAGCTAGCCCGGTTGACCGCCGAGACCGAGGCGGAGCGGAGTAGGTTCCAGACCCGCCAGGCGTCGCTGCAGGCGGCTCAGGAGCGGCTGAGTCAGGCGGTTCGGCGCGAAGTGGATGACCTGCGCAGGGCGAACCGCCAGCGGCTGGATCAGGTCCTGGCCGAGTTGGCGGCGCGGCCCCAGCCAGGGAAGCGGGCCTTCGCGCGGGCCGCCGGCGGCCTGCACCGGGAACTCGACCGTGATGCGTCCGCCGCGAGCGATCGCGCAGCCGCCGAGACCTGTGAGCCCGGCGCCCGCGGGGAGCGGGATCCCGAGCTCGCCGCGACCCCGCAGCGGCCGCGCCCGCTCGTGGCCGGCGCTCCGGTTCGTCACCGCTCGCTCGGATGGGTCGGCGAACTCCAGGAGGTGAGTGGAGACCGGGCCACGGTCCTGGTGCGGGGCAAGCGCGTGCGCGCCGCCTCCGCGGCACTGGAGGCCATCGTGCCGGTGGAGCGAGCCGCGTCGCCCCGGGTACGGTTCCACGCGTCTTCGGCGCCGGCGGTCGAGGCGGAGTTGATGCTGATCGGCCAGATGGTCGAACCGGCGCTCGATTCCCTGGACGCCTATCTCGACCGGGCCCTGGCCTCGGGGCGCGAACGGGTGCGAGTGGTCCACGGTCACGGCAGCGGACGGTTGCGGCGCGCCGTCCGTGAGCATCTGCGTGGACATCCGGCCGTAGCGGGCTTCGATCCCGCACCGCCGTCGGCAGGCGGCGACGGAGCCACCGAGGTCGTGCTGCGATAGCGCCGCCAAACGCCCGGGAAGGCCCAGATCCGCAGTAGGATGAGCGATCGTGCCACGGCGTTCGAGGCTTACCGACGAGGCGTTGGACGCCGTGCGCGAGGCGATCGACATCGTCGATGTCGCCAGCGAGCACACGAAGGTCGAGCGCCGGGGCCGGCGCTTCATCGCGCTCTGCCCGTTCCACAAGGAGAAGACGCCGTCGCTGTCGCTGGACCCCGAGCGGAAGCTGTACTACTGCTTCGGCTGCGGCGCCGGCGGCGATGCCCTCGGCCTGCACATGGAGCTGACGGGCGACAACTTCGCCACCGCGATCGAACATTTCGCCGACCGCTACGGGGTCCCGCTGCCGCGTGCGGCGCCGGGCCCGGGCGAGGACGGACGGGTGGACCGGTCCGAGCGCATCCAGGCCGCCCTCGATGCCGCCTACGATTTCTTTCGCGGCAAGCTGCGCACCGAGGCGCTGCCGCAGGACTACCTGCGCCGGCGCAAGGTGCCGCCTGCGTTGATCGCGGGGTTCGGTGTCGGCTTTGCGCCGGATGGATGGCAGGCGCTGGTGCAGGAACTCGGCCGTCGCCTGGCGATGACCGACCTGGAGGCCGCGGGTCTCGTCGCGCGCAGTCCCAAGAACCCGGATCGCCCCTACGACCGGTTCCGGAACCGGCTGATGTTTCCCATTCGGTCGCCGTCGGGTCGTCTGCTGGCGTTCGGCGGCCGGACCCTGGGCGACGACCAGGCGAAGTACGTCAACACGAACGAGACCGACCACTTCCGCAAGGGCACGCTGCTCTACGGCCTCGACGCGGCCCGTCGCGGCATCCGCGAGCACGGCCGCGTCCTCCTGGTTGAGGGCTACTTCGACGTGATCGGCGCGGTCGCGTGCGGCATCGACTGGGTGGTGGCGAGCATGGGGACGGCGTTGACCGCGCAACAGGTGCGGCTGCTGTCCCGGTATACGGACGAGGTCGTGCTCGGCTACGACGGCGACCGGGCCGGCATCGAGGCAGCGCAGAAGGCCGCCGCCCTGATGCTCGGTGCCGGACTCGTGGTCCGTCGCGCCCGTTTCCCGGCCGGCCAGGATCCGGACTCCCTGCGGCTCGACGAGGGGCCTGAGGCGGTCCGGAGCGTCGTCGACGAGGCCCGGGACGCGGTGGCGCTCGAAATCGACGATCTGCCGAGCCGGGGCGAACTCGATCCGCGGCTGAGAGCCCGGGAAGCCGCACGGGTGCGGGTGCTGATCGACCAGGTCAAGGATCCGATTGCGCGCGGCGGCTACTTCGAGCACGCGGCCGAGCGCCTGGGCGTCAAGGTGGAGGTGCTGCTGCGTGAATCGGGCGCCGCCGCGGAGAGGCCGGGGGGCGCCGGTGCGGACGGGGCGCCGGCGGTGCGACGGCCTCCGGCCACGTCCTCGATCGAAGAGCAGGTGCTGCGCCTGATCATCGCCGCCCCGTCGCTGGCCGGTATCGACTGGGCGGACTCCGACGCCTTTTTCGATCCGGCCCTGCGCACCATCTATCGAGCCGTCCGGGAGCAGGCGAAGGCAGGTATTGACCCCATCGACTCGTCGGCGCTGGTGGCGGCCCTTGGGCGGCGCTCCGGCGGTGGGAACGAGACCGGTTCACCTGTTGACCGCATCGCCGGCCTTTTGTTACAACGGTCGTCTGTCTTTTCTGAACAGGAACTCCGAATCAGTCTCGCCGAGCTGGGTCGGCGCGTCGCCAGACAGCGACTCCACCTGCTCGCTCGGGAGATCAATCTCGCCCAGCGCGAGGGCGACATGGAGACTCTGGAGCTCAAGATCGAAGAGCAGCAGAAGCTCAGCCGCGAGTTTCATCGGCAGCCCAGGAGCTAGGGAGACGGCGTGGCGCTGAACATCGCAGCCTTCGAGGCCGTTCCGGCCGAGCCGATCGAACACCGTCACAGTTCGGTCCGCGGCGTCTTCGCCCTCGGCCGGGAGAAGGGCTACCTGCTCCAGGACGAACTCCAGGATCGGTTGCCGGACGAACTCCTCGCCGAATCGAGGGAAATGGACGAGATCAGAGCCCGCTTGGGGGTGCTGGGTGTCGACCTGATCGGGCGTCCCGAGGTGTACGTGAACGTGGTCGACTCGGACCCTGCGCCGCTCATCAGCGGCGTTGAGCGAAGGGAACAGGAGGCGCCCGCCTTCGTCAGCCAGGATCGAACGACGGATCCGGTGCGCGTCTATCTGCGCGAGATGGGGCGTGTCGAACTGCTCGATCGCGAGGGCGAGGTCAAGATCGCGAAGCGGATCGAACGCGGCGAGTGGATCGTCTTCGAGGCCCTGTGCGACAACCCGGTCGTACTCAGGGAGCTGCTGCGGATCAACGAGCTTGCGAGGCGCGACCGCCGGCTGATGCGCGAACTGCTGGCCGACGGCGGCGCGAATCTGGACCAGAGCGCCAACAATCGGATCGCCAGGAACCTGGAGATCTTCCAGGCGATCGACGACCTCGACCGCAGCGTGCGCCGCCTGCGCCGCCAGCGTGACCGGTGCCGGATTGGCGGCGAACGGTTCCTGGAGATCGAGCGCGAGATCGACCGGATCGCGGGCAAGATCACGGAACAGATCCGCTCGATCGAACTGACTGCCCAGACGCGCGCCCGGCTGGTCGAGATCCTGAAGCAGCTCTACGCGGAGATTTCACGCCACGACCGCGACATCCGGCGTGCGCAGATCGCTCTGGATCGGGAGCGCGAGACTGAACTCGGCGCGTTGCACCGGCGCCGAATCGAGAAGTACCGCGCCCGGCTCCGGGCCGCGGAAGAACGCTACGGAACGACCCTCGCTCAGGTGACCGCAACCCTGAGCAAGGTCCGGCGCGGCGAAGCGGTCTGCGAGCAGGCCCGCTCCGAGATGATTCTCGCCAACCTTCGCCTGGTGGTTTCGATCGCCAAGAAATACACGAACCGGGGCCTGCAACTGCTGGACCTGATCCAGGACGGCAACATCGGCCTGATTCGCGCGGTGGAGAAATTCGAGTATCGCCGCGGCTACAAGTTCTCGACCTATGCCACCTGGTGGATCCGTCAGGCGATCACCAGGGCGATCGCGGACCAGGCGAGGACGATCCGCGTTCCGGTGCACATGATCGACACGATCAACAAGCTGACCCGCACCAGCCGGGCCATGGTGCAGGAACTGGGCCGGGAGCCGACGGTGCCGGAGATCGCCGAGCGCATGGACATGGACGCGGTGCAGGTGCGCGAGATCATGACGATCGCTCTGGAACCGATCTCGCTCGAGACACCGATCGGCCAGGAGGCGGATTCCCATCTCGGCGACTTCATCGAGGACCGGAAAGCGGTTTCTCCGCTCGACGACCTGATGGGGAAGAGCCTGAGCGAGCAGACCGCCGAGGTGCTCCAGACGCTCAGCCCGCGCGAGGAGCTGGTGCTCCGCATGCGATTCGGCGTCGGCGACGGCGCGGAGTCGACCCTGGAGGACGTTGGACGCTCGTTCAACGTGACGCGCGAGAGAATCCGCCAGATCGAGTCGAAGGCGCTGCGCAAGCTCCGCCATCCGAGCCGATCGCGGCGGCTGCGGCCCTTCCGCAACCTGCTCTGATTGACAGTCGGCGCGGAGCCTCCCTAAGATCACCGCCAACTCGCCCGCCGCTGTTGCTTGGAGCCGGCGGATTCTTCCTCGGTAGCTCAACGGTAGAGCGTTCGGCTGTTAACCGAAATGTTGGGGGTTCGAATCCCTCCCGAGGAGCCATGGTTCGGGGCTTTGACGGTTGCGCGGGATCGCCTCTCGCGACGGGTCGTGTGAGGAAAAAGAGATGGCCGACGTTTCCCGGGAGTTCCTGACCGCCAGTCGGGGCACTGTCTATTCGAGCCTGAGCGTGGCTCGGCTCTACGAGGAGGCGGTGCGTCGCGGCGAAGCGGCCATCGCCGCCGAGGGGCCCCTGGTGGCCTCGACCGGCGAGCACACGGGACGGTCGCCGAACGACCGGTTCCTGGTGCGCCGGTCGCCATCGGCCGAAGCTGTGGACTGGGGGCCGATCAACAAGGCGCTCGAGCCCGAGCATTTCGACCGCCTGTACCGCAAGATGCTGGCCGCTGCCGGCGAGCGGGATCTGTTCGTGTTCGACGGTTTCGCCGGCGCCGATCCCGATTGCCGCTTGAGCGTGCGGGTGATCACTGAGAGGGCATGGCACAGCCTGTTCGCGCGCAACATGTTCCTGCGCGCCCCGGACGCCGCGGCTCTCGAAGGCTTCGAACCCGACTACACCGTCGTCGACATCCCCAGCGTCCTGGCCGATCCGGAGACGGACGGCGCCAACAGCACGACCTTCATCGCCCTCGACCTGGAGCGGCATCTGACCCTGATCGGCGGCAGCGAGTACGCCGGCGAGATCAAGAAGTCGATGTTCAGCGTGATGAACTACCTGATGCCGCGCCGGGGCGTGCTGAGCATGCACTGCAGCGCGAACTACGGCGCGGACCCAGCCGACTCGGCCCTGTTCTTCGGTCTCTCCGGCACCGGCAAGACGACGCTTTCGGCTGATCCCGAGCGCACCCTGATCGGTGACGACGAACACTGCTGGTGCGACGACGGCATCTTCAACATCGAGGGCGGCTGCTACGCCAAGGTGATCCGGCTCGATCCGGAGGGCGAACCGGAGATCTACGCCACGACGCGACGCTTCGGTACGGTGCTCGAGAACGTCGTTTTCGACGAGGATTCGCGCGAACTCGACCTCGACGACGACTCGCGCACCGAGAACACCCGCGCCAGCTATCCGCTGAGCCACCTGGAGCACGTCGACATCGGCGGCATCGCCGGCCATCCCCGCGCCATCGTCTTTCTGACCTGCGATGCCTTCGGCGTCCTGCCGCCGATCAGCCGGCTCGACGAGGCGCAGGCGATGTACCACTTCCTCTCCGGCTACACCGCGAAGGTCGGCGGTACGGAGCGTGGAGTCACGAAGCCGACGGCGACCTTCAGCGCCTGCTTCGGCGCCCCTTTCATGCCGCTGCCGCCGTCCGCCTACGCCCAACTTCTGGGCGAGAAGGTGCGGCGGCACGGGGCCTCCGTGTGGCTCGTGAACACCGGCTGGACCGGAGGGCCGCACGGCGAAGGCCGCCGGATCGAGTTGGCCTACACCCGGCGGATGATCCACGCCGCGCTCGACGGCAGCCTGGACGACGCGCCGATGCGCACCCACCCCGTCTTCGGCCTCGCCTTCCCCACCGCGCTCGACGGCGTGCCGGCGGAGGTGCTCGATGCGCGCCGGAGCTGGGCCGACCCGCAGGCGTACGATCGGCATGCCAGTCGGCTGGCGCGGATGTTCACCAACAACTTCGCGGGTCTGTCGAGCGCCGTCTCGCAGGAAGTGCTGGCGGCAGCGCCGCGGGTCGCGGGCTAGCTGCCGCGAGGACCGGCAAGGAGAATCGGATGATCCCCGTCAAAGCCGCGATCTCGGACAGTGGCCGCGCCCATGTGGAGGGAATGGATGCCTACCGCAGGCTCTACCGCGAATCGATCGAGGATCCGGACCGGTTCTGGCTCGACCAGGCCGCGACGCTCGACTGGTTCGCGCCGCCGCGGTCGGCGGGGCGTTGGGACTTCGACGCCGTCGACTTCGCCTGGTTCGAGGACGGCGAGCTCAACGCCTGCGCCAACTGCGTCGACCGGCACGCCGCCACCCGGCCCGACAAGACCGCCCTGATCTGGGTCGAAGACGAACCGGGCCGCTACCAGCGGATCAGCTACCGCGAGCTGAAGCGGAACGTGTGCCGCATCGCGAACGTCCTGACCTCGCTCGGGATCGGCCAGGGCGACCGGGTCTGCATCTACCTGCCGATGATCCCGGAACTCGCCTACACGATGCTCGCCTGCGCTCGCGTCGGCGCGGTTCATTCCGTCGTCTTTGCGGGGTTCTCCGCCGACAGCCTGCGCGAGCGGATCGTCGACGCCGGTTGCCGGCTTCTCGTCACCGCCAACGAGGGTCTGCGCGGCGGCCGGACGATCCCGCTCAAGGCCACCTGCGATCAGGCGCTTGAGGGTCAGGACGTGGTCGAGCACATGCTCGTCGCGCGGCGCACCGACACCGAGGCGCCGATGACGCCGGGGCGCGACCTGTGGTTGCACGAGGAGACGGCGAAGCAGCGGGCGACCGCGCCGGTGGCCCGGCTCGACGCCGAGGCGCCCCTGTTCGTCCTCTACACCAGCGGCTCGACCGGAAAGCCCAAGGGCGTGCTCCACACCACCGGCGGCTACCTGCTGTACGCCGCGATGACGCATCGGCTGATCTTCGATCACCACGACGACGACATCCACTTCTGCGCCGCGGACATCGGCTGGGTCACCGGGCACAGCTACATCGTCTACGGCCCGCTCGCCAACGGCGCGACCAGCGTGATGTTCGAGTCGGTGCCGACCTACCCCGATCCGGGCCGCTACTGGCAGGTCGTGGACGACCTCGGCGTGACCCTCTTCTACACCGCGCCGACCGCCCTGCGGGCGATCGCCCGCGAGGGAGACCGGTGGGTCGAGGCCTACGACCGCGGTTCGCTGAGGGTCCTCGGCTCGGTCGGCGAGCCGATCAACCCCGAGGTCTGGAAGTGGTACCACGACGTGGTTGGCGACGGGCGCTGCCCCGTCGTCGACACCTGGTGGCAGACCGAGACCGGCGGCATCCTGATCACCCCGCTGCCGGGCGCCACGCCGCTCGAGCCGGGTTCGGCGACCCTGCCGTTCTTCGGCGTCGAACCCGCGCTCGTGGACGCCGACGGCAACGAGCTTGCTGGGAACGAACAGAGCGGCAACCTCTGCCTGAAGCGTTCCTGGCCCGGACAGGCGCGGACGATCTACGGCGACCATCAGCGCTTCGTCGAGACGTACTTCAGCACCTATCCCGGCATGTACTTCACCGGCGACGGCTGCCGGCGTGACGAGAACGGCTACTACTGGATCACCGGCCGCGTCGACGACGTGCTCAACGTGTCGGGACACCGGCTGGGTACGGCGGAGATCGAGAGCGCGCTGGTGGCGCACGCTGCGGTCGCCGAGGCCGCCGTGGTTGGGTGCCCGCACGAGATCAAGGGTGTCGGCATCTACGCCTACGTGCTGATCACTCCGGAGGCCGAGAGCCGGGGGCAGGCCGAGCTGGTGGCCGAGCTGCGCCGGCAGGTGCGGACCGTGATCGGGCCGATCGCCACGCCGGACCACATTCACGTCGCCGCCGGTCTGCCGAAGACGCGTTCCGGCAAGATCATGCGCCGGGTGCTGCGGAAGATCGCCGCCGGCGAGTATGACGACCTCGGCGACGTGACGACGCTGGCCGAGCCGGCGGTGGTCGACGGTCTGGTGGACGACCACCGCGCCGCCGCCGGCTGAGCGGACCGGCGGTCCGTCAGCCTCCCGGCGGCTACACTCGGAGCCGGACCATGGCTGCGAACCCAGAGGATTCGATCCGCGATTCCAGGACGCCGATCCGGGTTCTGGTGGTCGCTGCCTGCGTGGTGGTGCTGGTGGCGGGTCTTCGGGCGGCGTCGTCGGTCATCGAGCCCTTTCTGATCGCGCTCTTCGTCGTCTCGCTCAGCCTGCCGGTGCTGTTCTGGCTCAAGCAGCGCCTGCCGACGATGCTGGCCGTCCTCGGCACGATCCTCATGGATATCGCGGTGCTGGCGGCGGCCGGCTCCCTGGTCGGGACGACCGTCAACCAGCTAGCGGGCGACATGGACAAGTACCAGGGGAGGCTGACGGAACTGATCGACGACGGCTCGGAGTGGTTGGAGGAGCGCGGCCTTCAGCCCGAGTGGCTGTCGTCCCCGGCCGGGGAGGGGGCTGCCGCTGGTGAAGCCGACGTCGTTGCTGCTGGTGAAACCGACATCGTTACAACAGCGGAGATCGGCGGTGAGACGGTGACGGCTACGGTCCCCCAACCGGTTCCAGACGGCGCCGGCGAGAGATCGGAGTTGCCGGGGTTGCTGTCGCGCTTCGATTCCAGTCTGCTCGTCGACTTCGCCAACCAGGCGCTGCGCTACACCGCGACGGCGTTCTCGTCCCTGCTGATCATTGCCCTGATCGTGGTCTTCATGCTGTTCGAGGCCGCGACCTTCCGCTACAAGGTGCGGATCGCTTTCACCGGCGCCGATGCCGAGGAACGGTTCTCCCGCGTCATGCACGAGATCCAGCACTACGTCGGCATCAAGACGGTGGTCAGTGCCGCCACCGGACTGCTGATCGGAGTCTGGGTCGGTGTGCTGGGAGTCGACTTCGCGATCTTCTGGGGCCTGGTCGCCTTCGTCCTGAATTTCATCCCGAACCTGGGCTCGATCATCGCGGCGGTGCCGACCACGCTGCTGGCGATGGTTCAGATCGGCGTCGGGCGCGGACTCCTGGTGGCGCTCGGCTACCTGGTCGTGAACATGGTGATCGGCAATCTCATCGAGCCGCACCTGATGGGCCGCCGCCTGGGCCTTTCCACCCTGGTCGTCGTCCTGTCCCTGGTGTTCTGGGGCTGGGTCTGGGGGCCGATCGGGATGCTCCTCTCCGTGCCGCTGACCATGGTGGTCAAGATCATGCTCGAGAACACGGAGGAGTTCCGCTGGGTCGCGGTGCTGCTGGGCGACAGCAGAGCCGCGGAACGCCTGGCGCCGGCGGCCGGCGGGGAGGGGAAGGAGTAGCGCGGCCGGATCGCGGCCGCCGACCGCGGGCGGAACCGAGCCGCGGGTAGAACTACAGCAGCCAGGGGACGACCGCTCGCCGCTTTCGCGGGTAGTCCGGAAACCGCTCCCGGTACCACCGGTGCCGCCACAGCGCGCGCGGGATCAGGTTGGCGGCCGTCCAGAGAGCGAACGCGAGCCCGGGTAGCGACCAGCTCATCAGGGCGAAGCCCGACCACTCGATCATCTCGCCGGCCAGATTGGGGCAGGAGACGAGCCTGAAGGCGCCGCCACGGGGCAGGACATCGCCGCCGGAGGCCCTTGCTCGCAGAGTGGCGAGTCGGTAGTCGGTGGCGATGTTGAGGGTCGCCCCGAGGACGAAGAGCGCCGCGCCGACGGCGAAGCGCGGGTCGGAGAACCAGCCATCTGGATAGTCGGCGATCCGGGCCACGAACCAACCCAGAAACACGCCGTTGACGAGGTTGAAGGAGAAGCCGGCAGCAGCCGTGACGGCGGGCAACGGACGCGCCTGGCGCTGGACGATCCACGGCCACACCAGGGTGCGGTGGATGTAGTGGGCAAGCCACAGGGCGACCAGGACGTCGCCGACCGCGTGGCGCTCACCGGCCGCCAGGTAGACGACCGGGAACACCGCCAAGGCTGACAGTTCCATGAGAAGCCAACCCCAGCGCGCGTCGAGATTCGGCCCTCTGGCCGTGCCGCCGAACCGTCCGGTGGGGTCCTTTCCCGTCAAGCCGATGGCGAGCGCCGGCACCGCCAGCGCGCACCAGGTCAGGACGACGGGTGCGAACCAGGACACTTGAACAGTGGGAGGCTCAGGCCGGAGACACAACCGAGAGGCCGGCGTCGGATGCGGCGTCCCGAAGTCGCCGGTCGTAGGTCACCAGGGCGTCGAGTCCGTCCAGGGAGAGGGCGGTGGCAAGGTGGATGGCGTCGAGACTGCGGAGACCGGGCGGATCCAACGACGCCGCCTGGGCCAGGATCTGCTCGTCCACGGGTGTCAGGGCGATGCGTTCAAGTGCTCGCTCGGCACGCCGGATTGTTGTCTGGGGTCGGTTGGCGCGACGTACGGCGCGGAGGACCTCGACCCATGTCAGTTGGCTCGATACCCGACCTGCTTGCCCGGCCAGGTAGGCGCGGAGTGCGCTCGACTCCGGTTCCGCAACGACCAGCTTGACGAGTGCTGAGGACTCCAGGTAGATCACCGCTGCTAGCGCGGCAGAACTCCCAGAGACCGGCTCTTCGCGCCGGATGCGGGCCAGATGGCCCGCGCACCCAGTTTCTGCCGCGCAGTCTCCCAGGTTAGAGCCGGTCCTCCCGGTCGGCGATCAATGCGTCGCTTACCTCGGTCGAAGGTTCCCCCGTCGGCGGTGGCAGATCCAGAAGATCTCCCACCGGCCTGGTCGCCCGTCCCTCGGCGATCAAGCGCTCAAGTGGCGACAGCTTGTCGGTGAGCGGCACGAGGAGGGCCACCGGCCGGCCCCGATCCGTGACCTCGAAGCGCTCGCCGTGGTGGATCCTGCGCAGGTAGACGCTCAGGTTCTGGCGCAGTTCGCGGATGCCGACTCTTGATGTCTTTGAAGCTGGCTCGGTCATGGTGACGCACACGGTAGCACATTGACGCGCCAAGGCTCGGTAGCTCTTCCAGGGAAACGCCGTCTCCTCATGATTGACACACGACCTGCCCGTGCTAGTCTTCGAATCGGACTAACCAGGTCCCGGTTCCGCGAGCCGCCCGGCGCCGGGCTCGCCGCGTCGCCCCACACGCAGCGTAGACGACACAACCGTCATGATCCGACTGACCAAGCAAGCCGACTACGGCATCGTCCTGATGACCCAGCTCGCGCAGACCGGACAGGCCGCTGCCGCCGAACTGGCGGCGCAGACGCACCTGCCGGCGCCCATGGTCAGCAAGATTCTCAAGATGCTGGCGAAGTCCGGGCTGCTGACCTCCCACCGCGGCGTACTGGGAGGCTACGAGCTGGCGTGCTCGGCGGCCGAGATCAGCATCGCCGACGTGATCCTCGCGCTCGAAGGGCCGATTGCCCTGACCGAGTGCAGCGAGCACTCCGACCACGAGTGCTCCTACGAGGCGTTCTGCCGTGTAAGGGACAACTGGCAGCGCATCAACCAGGCGGTGCGGGGCGCGCTCGAGGACATCACGATCGCCGACATGGCGCGCCCGAACTTCATGGCCGGGACGGCCACCGCGTCCGCCGAACCCCTGATTTCGCTGAGGAGCAGTTCCTGATGGCCACCGCCGCCGACACGATCGAATCCCTCGCGCAGCGCGAGTACGAGTACGGCTTCGTCACCGACGTCGAGCAGGACACGGCGCCGCCGGGCCTGAGCGAGGAGATCATCGCCTTCATCTCCGCCAAGAAGAACGAGCCCCAGTGGCTGCTCGACTGGCGCCTGGACGCCTACCGGGGCTGGCTGAAGATGGTCGAGCCGACGTGGGCGAACGTGCGCTACCAGCCGATCGACTACCAGTCGATCTGCTACTACGCGGCGCCCAAGAGCGACGACGACCGGCCGAAGAGCCTCGACGAGATCGACCCCGAGATCCTCGCCACCTACGAGAAGCTGGGCATTCCGCTCAAGGAGCAGGAAATGCTCGCGGGCGTGGCGGTGGACGCGGTGTTCGACAGCGTCTCCGTGGCGACGACCTTCCGCGAGAAGCTGGGGGAACTGGGCGTCATCTTCTGCTCGTTCTCCGAAGCGGTACAGAACCACCCCGAACTGGTGCGCAAGTACCTGGGCAGCGTCGTGCCGCGGCGGGACAACTTCTTCGCCGCCTTGAACTCGGCGGTGTTCTCGGACGGTTCGTTCGTCTACATCCCGAAGGGCGTCCGCTGCCCGATGGAGCTGTCGACCTACTTCCGCATCAACGCGATGAACACCGGCCAGTTCGAGCGCACCCTGATCATCGCCGACGAGGGCAGCCACGTCAGCTACCTCGAAGGTTGCACCGCGCCGATGCGCGACGAGAACCAGTTGCACGCCGCCGTCGTCGAGCTGGTGGCGCACGAGGACGCGAGGATCAAGTACTCCACCGTCCAGAACTGGTACCCGGGAAACAAGGAAGGCGTGGGCGGCATCTACAACTTCGTCACCAAGCGCGGCCTGTGCGAGGGCCGGCGCAGCAAGATCTCCTGGACCCAGGTCGAGACCGGCTCGGCGGTGACCTGGAAGTACCCGAGTTGCATCCTCAAGGGCGACGACTCGGTGGGCGAGTTCTACTCGGTGGCCGTGTCGAACAACCGCCAGCAGGCCGACACCGGGACCAAGATGATCCACGTCGGCAAGCGCACCACGAGCACGATCGTCTCCAAGGGGATCTCGGCCGGGCAGGGCCAGAACACCTATCGCGGGCAGGTGCGGATTCTGCGCTCGGCGGACGACGCACGGAACTTCTCGCAGTGCGACTCGATGCTGATCGGCGACAACTGCGGCGCCCACACGTTCCCCTACATCGACGTCGCCAATCCGAGCGCCCAGATGGAGCACGAGGCGTCGACATCCAAGATCGGTGAAGACCAGATTTTCTATTGCAATCAGCGCGGCATCGAGACCGAGGATGCCGTTTCCATGATCGTCAACGGGTTCTGCAAGGAAGTGTTTCGCGAACTGCCGATGGAGTTCGCAGTGGAGGCACAGAAGCTGCTCGAGGTCAGCCTCGAAGGCAGCGTCGGCTAACCGATCGGACCAGCCGACGCAGTCGAACCCCAAACGCGGCGCACCGGCTCTGCCCGACCGCCGCACGGAGAGATACAGCAATGCTGAGGGTGACCGGTCTTCACGCGAAGATCGACGAACAGGAGATTCTCCGGGGTGTCGACCTCGAAGTCGGCGCCGGTGAAGTGCATGCGGTGATGGGGCCGAACGGCTCCGGCAAGAGCACGCTGGCGCAGGTGCTCGCGGGCCGCGAGGAGTACGAGGTGACCGCCGGCTCGCTGGAACTGATGGGCGAGGACCTGCAGGAGATGGCGCCGGAAGAGCGCGCTCACGCGGGGCTCTTCCTGGCCTTTCAGTACCCGGTCGAGATCCCGGGCGTCGGCAACAGCTACTTCCTCAAGGCGGCGCTCAACGCCATCCGCAAGGCCAGAGGCGAGCAGGAACTCGACGCGATGGACTTCCTCAAGCTGTTGCGCGAGCGCGCCAAGCTGGTCGAGATCGACGAGGCGCTGCTGCGGCGTCCCGTGAACGAAGGGTTCTCGGGCGGCGAGAAGAAGCGCAACGAGATCCTCCAGATGGCGGTGCTCGAGCCCCGGCTCGCGGTGCTCGACGAGACCGACTCCGGGCTCGACATCGACGCCCTGAAGGCGGTTGCAGCGGGCGTCAACACGCTGCGCCGCGAGGATCGGGCGTTCGTGGTCATCACCCACTACCAGCGGCTGCTGAACTACATCGTGCCCGACCATGTGCATGTCCTGGTGGACGGCCGCATCGTGCGTTCCGGCGGCCCCGAGTTGGCGCTGGAGCTGGAAGCGAAGGGCTACGTGGGCCTGAACGGCAAGACCGCCCAGGCCTGAGCCGGGGGATGGCGAGGACCGAACCGTGACAGTCGAAGCAACCAAGAGCACCACCAGCACTCCCTACCTGGACTTGTTCGCCCGCCGCGGCGAACGGGCCGGCGAGGCGGAGCGTGTACGGACGTTGCGGCGTGAAGCAATCGAACGCTTCGAGGCGGCCGGATTCCCCGGCCGCGGCAACGAGGACTGGCGGCAGACGAACGTCGGCCCCCTGGTGCGCGCGACGCCGGCCTCGGCCCCGCCGCGGGCGCTGGAAGCGAAGGCATTGCAGCCAACCCTCTACCCGGGATGCGACCGGTTGGTGTTCGTGAACGGCCGCTACGACCAGGCTCTGTCCTCGCCGCCGGCGCGAGGTACGGCCGCCGCCATCGCCGGTCTGCCGGCGACGGGCCGCGCCGCGGAGGTCGTCGCGGAACACCTGGGCACGGCGGTCGATGGGCGCGCCTCCTGCAGCGCGGACGCCGGCGTGCATCCGTTCGCGGCGCTCAACACCGCCCTGTTCGAGGACGGCGCGGTGATCGAGATCCCGGCCGGCGTGGTGCTCGAACGGCCGCTCCATGTGCTCTGGCTCAGCGTTCCCGGGGCCGGCGATGCCGCGGCCGAAGCGGTCGAGGTCAGCTTCCCGCGCCTGCTGGTGCTCGCAGGTGAGAACAGCCAGGCGTCGATCATCGAGACGTTTGCCTCCCCCTCCTCCTCCTCCGGCGCCGGCGCCGGCGCCGGGCGCTACTTCGTATGCCCGGCGGCGGAGATCGTCTGCGAGGCCGGGGCGGTGCTCCACCACACCAGGCTTCAGGCCGATGCGCTCTCCGCGTTCCACCTTGCGTTCCAGCACGCGCGGGTCGGGCGCAGCGCGGCGTTCGACTCCTCGTCCCTCGCCTTCGGCGGGGGTTTGGTGCGCAACGACACCGTGGCCCTGCTCGATGGCGAGGGCGCCGACTGCACCCTGGACGGCCTGTACGTCGCCAGCGGCACGCAGTTCATGGACAACCACATGCGGGTCGAGCACCGGCAACCCAACGGGACCAGCCACCAGCTCTACAAGGGCGTGCTCGACGACCGCGCGCGCTCGGTGTTCAACGGCCGCATCTATGTTCATCGGGCGGCGCAGAAGACGGACGCCAAGCAGACGAACCGCAACCTCCTGCTGTCGAAGTCGGCGCTCGCCAACAGCAATCCCCAACTCGAGATCTTCGCCGACGACGTCCGCTGCACCCACGGTTCGACGATCGGCCGCCTGGACGAGGAAGCGCTCTTCTACCTGCGCTCCCGCGGCATCGACCGGGACGCCGCGTACCGCATGCTGGTGTACGCGTTCGCCCGCGAGCTGGTCGAGAAGGCGTCCTTCGAGCCGCTGCGGCAGGACCTGGAAGGTCGACTGTTCGCCAGCCTGAACGGCAGCTCAGGCAACGGGCGCGGAGAGTAGGCGGATGCCGGCCCCGGCGCTAGCGGCAGAGCGGCAGCGGCCGGCTGTGGCCAGCGGCGTAGCCGCCGGCACGACAGGCGGCTTCGACGTGGAGCGGCTGCGCGCGCAGTTTCCGATCCTCGCGCAGGAAGTCCACGGCCACCCGCTCGTCTACCTCGACAACGCCGCCAGCTCCCAACGCCCGGAGGCGGTGATCGAGGCGATCAGCGACTGCTACCGCACCTACTACGCCAACGCCCACCGCGGCGTCCACGCACTGTCGGAGCGATCGACCGACGCCTACGAGGCGGCCCGCGGCAAGGTCGCCCGCTTCATCGGCGCCGCGGACAGCGGCGAGGTGATCTTCACCCGCGGCACCACCGAGAGCCTCAACCTGGTCGCCCAGAGCTACGCCCGGCCGCTGCTCCAGCCCGGCGACGAGGTGCTGCTCACCGAGATGGAGCACCACTCGAACATCGTCCCCTGGCAGCTCGCCTGCGAGCAGACCGGGGCCCGGGTGCGGGCGGCAAAGGTAACCGACGGCGGCGAACTCGACCTCGGCGCGATGGCCGACCTGATCGGCGAGCGCACCAGGGTGGTGGCGCTCGCCCACGTCTCGAATGCCCTGGGCACCGTGAACGACATCGCCGCCGTCGTCCGTCTGGCGCGCGCCCGCTCGGGCGCGGCCGTGGTCGTCGACGGCGCGCAGGCCGTTCCGCACATGGGGGTCGACGTGTCGGCGCTCGGCTGCGACTTCTACGCCTTCTCCGGCCACAAGATGTACGGCCCCGGCGGCATCGGCGCGCTGTGGGGCCGCGGCGAGTTGCTGGCTTCGATGCCGCCCTACCACGGCGGTGGCGCGATGATTACCAGGGTGACGTTCGAACGCACCGAGTACACGGTGCCGCCCCACCGTTTCGAGGCGGGAACGCCGGCCATTGCGCCGGCTATCGGGCTCGGCGTCGCCGCCTCGTTCCTCACGTCGATCGGACTGGAGGGGATCGAACAACACGAGCAGGAGCTGCTTTCCCACACTCTGGAACAACTCGACGATCTTCCCTGGGTGCGGGTGCTGGGGCAGAGCCCTGGCGGCGAGTCGCGAGCCGCCGTCGTGTCCCTGGTGGTCGACGGCGCCCATCCCCACGATGTGGCAACGATCCTGGACGAGCAGGGAATCGCGATTCGCGCCGGTCATCACTGCGCCCAGCCGCTGATGGCGCGGCTCGGCGTTCCGGCCACGGTGCGGGCCTCGTTCGGGATGTACAACACCCACGACGAAGTCGACCGGCTGACCTCTGGGCTGCACGAAGTGCGGCGGATCTTCGGCTGAGCGGCGTACGTAGGTAGGAAGTGATGTCGGATCTCCGCGATCTCTACCAGCAGGTCATCCTCGACCACTACCGCGCGCCGCGAAACTTCGGCGCGCTGGAACCGGTGTCGAGCTGCGCCGAGGGCTACAACCCGCTGTGCGGCGACAAGGTCAAGGTCTACCTGAAGACCGACGGCAACCGCGTCGAGGGCTTGAGCTTCGAAGGCGTGGGGTGTGCGATCTCAACCGCCTCGGCCTCGTTGATGACTGAGGCGGTGCGCGGGCTCAAACGCTCCGAGGCCGAGGCGCTGCTGTCGACCTTCCTGGCCCTGATGACCGGCGAGACCGAACCGGGCGAGGGCGTCGAGCTCGGCAAACTGGAGGTCCTGAGCGGCGTGCGCGACTATCCGGTACGGATCAAGTGCGCGACCCTGGCGTGGCATGCTCTACGCGCCGCGCTTAGAGGCGGCGACGCCGCGGCGGTTTCCACCGAATGAGGTGGCCGCGTCGACACAGAATGGAGGAACCCACGATGGACAAGGCGGCAGCAACCATGACGCCCTCGACGACGGCCGATCTGGAAGCCAGGATCGTCGAGGCCCTGAAGACCGTCTTCGATCCGGAGATACCGGTCGACATCTATGAACTCGGCCTGATCTACGACGTGAGCATCGATGCCGGCGCCCATGTCCAAGTGCAGATGACCCTGACCTCGCCGCACTGCCCGGTCGCCGAATCGCTGCCGGGCGATGTCGAGCGGACCGTGCGCGGCGTCGAGGGCGTCGAGGACGCCAAGGTTGAGGTCGTGTGGGACCCGACCTGGAATCCGGCGATGATGAGCGAGGCCGCGAAACTGGAATTGGGGTTCTTCTGATGAGACGACTGTCCCCTGTGACCGTCGTGGCGGCCGTAGGCGTGATTTTCGTCGCGTTCGCAGCCGCCGCCGAGAAGCAGGATCATGGCCTGCGGGGCGCGAAATTCCCGCAGCCGGGCGTCCTCTTCGGCGGCCAGCCGACCCAGGCGCAGCTCGAAGCGATGGCGGCCGACGGCTTGGGCTTCGTCCTGGATCTGCGTGCCGAGGGCGAGGATCGCGGCTTCGACGAGTCCGCGGCCCTGCAGAGCCTGGACATTGCGTACCTGAACCTGCCGGTGGACGCGGAACGGCTGACAGAGCCAGCGACCTTCGAGCGCTTCATCGACACGATGAAGAAGCTCGACGGCCCGACACTCGTTCACTGCGCCTCGGGCAACCGGGTCGGCGCCCTGTACTACGCGTACCTGGTTGCCGGGAAGGGCGTCGCCCGCGAAGAGGCCCGTGCACTTGCCAAGGAGAACGGTCTCCGCAGCTCGGCGCTCGAGAAGGCCGTTGATCGCTACCTGGATTCGAAGCCATAGCGACGACGGTGTTCCGGAACTGGTTTCGAGGATTCGGGCGAGTGGGGCCGCTGAACGGACCGATCGGCAACCGGTTGGCGTACGCGGCGGACGGCGTACGCAGGCACCTCGGCTTCTTCGTGGTCCAGATGATCGTCGTCTTCCTGGGCGTCTACATGGCTGCCCTGGTCACCGGCCGGCAGGAGGATCTCCGGGAGCGTGAGGTCGCGCTGAAGTACCGCGAAATCCTGAGCTGCGACTTTGCGGTGCTCGTCGACTTTCTGAAAGGCGAAGAGAAGAAACTGGAGCAACACCTTCAGGTCGTTGAGGAGATCGACGAGGGTCTTCAGCCGAACCTGCCGGTCGCGGAGTTCTACTTCCCGCACGACGATCAGGTCGTCCAGGCCGTCTTCGACAGCAAGAACTTCGAGTCCATGGGCAGTTCCCTGGTGAGGAACATCGTGAGCGGCCGGTTCATGCTCGAGTCGGTCGAGCAACGGGTCGAACGGCTGAACGAGTTCATGACCACGGTTCTGCTGCCCATGGGGGTCAGCGGCGACCGCCGCTACTACGACGAGGAGGGGCGTCTGCTTCCGCACCTGGAGCCCTACCCGCGCCTGATCCGGGGAACGGCCGCGTGGAACCGAAACCTGCAGCAGGCCCTGGTGGAGGGAGCGTTGCCGAGCCTGTTCCAGGAGAGGATGGAGATGGTGGGGACCAGCGTTGAGGAGCTCGAGTCCGCCGAACTCCGCAGCTTTGCCCTGGACACCGCGTGTCAAAGGTCGGCCACCGTCCTGCTGAAGCCTTAGTGCGGCCAAGCCCGTATATGCTTGCCGCCGCTTGACCGGCCCCTCGCCCGCCACCGCCCGTTCCGCACACGACTCACGAGAACCCCGCGTCGATGAGTGAGCTAGAGGCCGCCGGAACGCCCGGCGCCGGAGCGCCTCCGCAGCGTTTGCCGCTCGACGTGGCTACGGACACGCTGCGCTTCCTCGCCGTCGACATGGTCGAACGGGCGAAGAGCGGCCATCCCGGCGCCCCGATGGGCCAGGCGGCGATGGCGGCCCTGCTCTGGACTCGCTACCTGCGCTTCGCGCCCCAGGATCCGCAGTGGCCGAACCGGGACCGCTTCGTGCTCTCCTGCGGCCACGCCTCGGCGCTGATCTACGGGCTCCTGCATCTGGCCGGCTACGACCTGAGCCTCGACGAGATCCGGAACTTCCGGCAGTACGGCTCGCTTACCCCGGGCCACCCCGAGCACGGCCTGACGCCCGGCGTCGAGGTCACCACCGGCCCGCTTGGCCAGGGGCTTTCGGCGGCCGTCGGCATGGCGATCGCCGAGCAACTGCTCGCCGCCCGCTTCAACCGTCCCGGCTACACCCTGTTCGAACATCGCACCTGGGTGATGGCCAGCGACGGCGATCTGATGGAGGGCGTCGCCTCCGAGGCCAGCTCGATGGCAGGGCACCTGGGTCTCGGCAAGTTGAACGTGCTCTACGACGCGAACCGGATCACGATCGACGGTCCGACCGACCTGAGCTTCACGGAAGACGTGGTCGCCCGCTACGAGGCCTACGGCTGGCACACCCTGTCGGTCGACGACGGCAACGACGTCGAGGCCCTGGCCGCGGCGTTCGACGCGGCGCTCGCGGAGACCAGCCGTCCGACCCTGATCAAGGTCAGCACCCACATCGGTTACGGCAGTCCGAACAAGCAGGACACCGCGGCGTCCCACGGCGCGCCCCTGGGCGCCGGCGAGGTGGTTGCCACCAAGGAGGCGCTCGGCTGGCCGCTTGAGCCCGAGTTCCTGGTGCCCGACGCGGCCCGTGAGGCATTCGCGCCGGCGGCCGACTTCGGCCGCGACGCCGCGGCCGAGTGGCGCCGGCTGCTCAAGGCCTACCGCCGTGAGCACCCCGAGGGGGCGGCCGAACTCGACCGCCGCTTGGCCGTGGCGCTGCCGGACGGCTGGCGCGACGCCTTGCCCCGCTTCGACCCGGCGTCCGGCCCGGTCGCCACCCGCTCCGCTTCCGGCCTCACGCTCAACGCGCTCAAGGACCTGGTGCCGGAACTCGCCGGCGGCTCGGCGGACCTGACCGGCTCGAACAACACCCTGCTCGAGGGCGAGGGCGACTACGCCGCCGGCACGCCGACGCGTCACTTCCGCTTCGGCGTGCGCGAGCACGCGATGGCCGCGGCGATGAACGGTCTGGCGCTCTCCGGGCTGTTCCGGCCCTATGGCGGCACCTTCCTCTGCTTCCTCGACTACCTGAAGCCCAGCCTCCGCCTCGCGGCGCTGATGGAGCTCAAGGCGATCTACGTGTTCACCCACGACTCCGTGTTCCTGGGCGAGGACGGCCCGACCCACCAGCCGATCGAGCACCTGGCGCACCTGCGCGCGGTGCCTGGGATCGTCGTCATCCGGCCCGCCGACGCAAACGAGACCGCCGCCGCCTGGGCACTGGCCCTCGAAACCCCCGGCCCGTGCGCCCTGATCCTCACCCGCCAGAAGCTGCCGGTGCTCGAGGCTGCCGCCGACCGTGCGCTCGAAGGCGTCGCCCGCGGCGCCTACGTCCTGGTCTGTGGCGGCGCCGAACTCGACCTGATCCTGATCGCCACCGGCTCCGAGGTCGCGCCCACGATGGAAGCGGCGGCGGAGCTTGCGGCAGAAGGCCATGCCGTCCGTGTCGTCAGCATGCCCTCCTGGGAAGCCTTCGCCGCGCAGCCGCAGTCCTACCGCGACGAAGTGCTGCCGCCGGGCGTCCGCCGCAGGCTCGCCGTCGAGGCCGCGGCCACCCTCGGCTGGGAGCGGTGGACCGGCACCGAGGGCGAGGTGCTCGGCCTCGACCGCTTCGGCGCCTCCGCCCCGTACAGCGCCCTGGTCGAGAACCTGGGGTTGAGCGCGGCTGCGGTCGCCGAACGCGCACGGCGGCTGCTGGACGGCTAGAACAACTGCAGCAGAGCGTCACGTAGCGCCGCTGCCGTATCTCTGGGTGCGCGGGTCTTCTGACCCGCTGCCGCCGGAGGCGGCCGGAAAGACGCGCCGGCCGCCAGGCCGGCTCCGCACCGCCCGGCAGCTACCATGGAAGCCAAGATGATCCGCACGTTCACCTCCGTTCTCGCCGTGGCCCTGCTTCCGGCGCCGATAGCCGCGCAGACCGCCGCCCCAGCCCCCCTTGTGGCCGCCCTGGACGCCGACGCCGACGGCGCGCTGGCGTCGTCAGAGCTCCCGCCACAGGCCCGGCGGGTCCTGCTCTGGGCGCTCGACGCCGACGACGACGGGGTCCTCTCGCCCGTGGAGCTCGACGCGATTGGCCGTGGCGGCGCCGGCCGCGGCCGCAAGACCCGGCGGGGACCCGACAACTGGGACTTCTCCGAAGAGACGGCGAACGGAATCCGTATCGTCCGCAACCTGGAGTACGCCGCCGGCGACGCCTATGCCGGAGGCCGGGGCAAACTCGATCTCTACATCCCGGCCGGCGAGGGCCCGCATCCCGTCATCGTCTTCTTCCACGGCGGTGGGCTCTACAACGGCGACAAGCAGAGCCTGGTGGAGCTGGGGCCGCGGTTTGCGGCGCTCGGCTACCTCGTCGCGGCGCCGAACTACCGCCTGTCGCCCGAGTTCTACTACCCCGCGTACGTCGAGGACGCGGCTCTCGCCTTCCGCTGGGTCTGGGACCGCGCCGGCGACTACGGCGGCGACCGGGAACGGATAGCCGTTTCCGGCGGCTCGGCCGGCGGCCACATCGCGGCGCTCCTTTCGGTCGACGGACACTACCTCCGTGCCCACGAACTCGACCTGCGCCACATCCGCGCGTCCTTGCCCATCACCGGGCTCATGAACGCCGAGCGCGCCGGCCGCGAGCGCTCCCTGCTGACCTGGAAGGGCAACGAGGATCTCACCCGCGAAGCGTCTCCCATCCGCTACGTCGGGCCCGGCCTGCCGCCGATGCTGATCACCGTCGCCGACGGCGACACGGAGGACCGCCGGGACCAGAACGTGGCGATGTTCGAGGCGATGAAGGCCGCGGGCGCCGAGGTCGAGTTCGAATGGCTCGTCGATCGCACCCACAACTCGATCCTGCCGAACATGATCCGCGAGGGCGACGCCACCGTCGAACTGCTGCTTTCCTTCCTGCGACGGCACGGTATGGCGCCGTGACTTCCAGCGGCCCCGTGGACGGGGATCGGCGCGGCGGCGTCACCCGACGGGAAATGCTCACGACGACCCCTATCCCGGCAGCAACCCTAGGAACTCGTCGAACGGCAGCACCTCCACCTCCTCGATCCGCTGGGCCCTGTCCCCCAGGTAGACGACGATCCGGCGCTTCAGGCGGTCGGTCCGCTGGCCCAGGGAGCGGAAGCCGCGAAGAACCGACCGGCCTGCTCGCCGGCTCGCCTTGACCTCGATGCCCCAGAGTTCGCGGCCCACCTCCAGTACGAAGTCGACCTCCGCGCCGTGCCGCGTCCGGTAGTGGTAGAGAGCCGCCTCGGGCCAGGGAGTGCCGAGGCGGCGGTGGAGTTCGTAGGCCACCAGATGTTCGAGCAGGAGACCCCGCTCGTCGTCGAGCGGCCGGTCGAGGGGGCGGCGCAGGAGGGCGTTGCGCACCCCGAGATCGAAGAGGAACAGCTTGCCGTGGCGGACAAGGGACGAGCGGTCTGAACCGCTCCAGGCCGGCACGCGGAAGGCGACCAGGGTGTCGTCGAGGACGTCGACGTATCGCCTGGCCGTTTCGTACGCGATGCCGGCGTCCTTGCACAGGGAGTGCAGGTTGAGGATGCGGCCCGAGGCGGCCGCCGCCAGGTCGAGCAGGCGGGAGAAACCACCGACGTCGCGCACGAGAGCCTCGGCCTGGATCTCGGCGCGCAGGTAGGTGTCGACGTAGCTCCTCAGATCGAGTGCGCGGGTCGCTTCATCGGATTCTGCGTAGATGCCCGGCAAGCTGCCGTGGGCCAGCACCCGGTCCAGGTCGAACTCGGAACCGAGCTCGGAGGCGAGCAGCGGGTGCATGTAGTGGACGTGGATCCGGCCCGGCAACAGGTTGGCCTGTCCTCTCCGCAGCTTGCGGGCGCTCGATCCGGACAGGAGGAACCGGAAGCGCGGCGGCCTCTGGTCGAGCAGCACCTGGACGGCATCCAGCAGAGCGGGAACTCGCTGCACCTCGTCCAGGAAGACCGTCGTCGTCTCCTGAGGCGCGGCGGCCAGCTCCCGCGACAGGCGCTCGGGCTGGGCTACGTAGTCGCGGAACGCTGCCGGCTCGGCCAAGTTGACGACCAGGTCCGGCTCAAGGGTGGCCAGCAGGGTCGACTTCCCGACCTGACGGGGGCCGAGGACGAGAGCGCTGCGCCGCGATGAGCGGAGGACGGGAGCCAGCAGTCGGTCGAACACGCGGGTAAGATAGCCGCATATTTACCCGGATGCAAGCGATTTCTGCCGGGAGGGGCCACTCAAGCGGTCGCCGGCCTTGCGGCCGGCGCGTTGTTCTTCCGCGGGTCAGAAGACCCGCGGCTACATGCAAGCCTACTCCGGCAAGCTGAACGCGATGTACTCGCCGCCGGAAGGCCCGCCCGTCCGGCCGCCGCCCGCGGCAATCGCCACGTACTGTTTGCCGCCTGTGCTGTAGACGGCCGGGGTCGCGTAGCCCGCCGCGGACAGCTTCGTCTCCCACAGGATCTCGCCGTTGCGGGTGTCGTAGGCGCGGAACTTCTCGTCCGGTGTCGCGGCGATGAAGATGAGGCCGGAGGCCGTGACCACCGGCCCGCCGTAGTTGACGGCGCCGAAGCCGAGGCCGGGGTGCGAGGGATAGTCGCCGAAGGGCACCTTCCAGGCGATCTCGCCGGTGGCCAGGTCGATCGAGTTCAGCGTGCCCCACGGCGGCGCGTTGCCGGGCAGGTTCTCGTGGTCGCGCAGGTAGATGTATCCGCCGAGCACGTAGGCGAGTTCGCCTCTGGGTTCGTCGACCTCGGGTTCGGGATCGAGGATGTACGCCTCAATGGCGCCCAGCTCGACCCGGTTGAGATGGTCGAAGCCCTCCATGCGGCCGCTGCCCTCGCGGACGATGCGGCGAATCTCGGCAAGCTCCATGCGATCTCCCACGCCGAGCAGGGGGGCCGCCATGTCGGTGCCCTCGAGCTTGAGCCCGTGGCAGCGGCCGCAGTGCTGCGCATAGGCGCCGTACCGGCTGAAGCCGACGGGCACCTCGGTGAGATTCAGAATGCCGGCGACATCGTTCGCATTGACGATCAGGTGGTTGGTATTCGGGTCGAACGCTGAGCCGCCCCACTCGCCGCCGCCGTCGTACCACGGCATGAAGAGCACGGCGCCGATCTTGGGCGGCGCCCAGGGCCGAAGATCCCAGTCCTTGATCCGCTCCTCGACGAACTTCCGCGCTTTCGGGGTGCGGTTCGTGATCTCGAAGTCCTGGCGGCTGATGACCACGGCCGAAAGCGGCTGGCTCGGCGCCGTCACCTCGCCAGGCAGGGTGCTTGGGATCGACGTCTCGATCTCGTGGATGGGATACATCGACTCGCCGGTCTCGCGGTCGAACACGTAGAGCTGCCCTGTCTTCGTGGTGATCGCCACCGCGTCGATCACGCGGCCGTCGCGTTCGAGCTGGACCAGGGTCGGCGGCGAGGGGTTGTCCTTGTCCCACAGGTCGTGGCGGACGACCTGGAAGTGCCACAGGAGTTCGCCGGTCCGAGCGTCGACTGCCACCAGGGAGTCGGAGAACAGGTTGTCGCCCAGGCGGTTCGCGCCGTAGAAGTCGGGTGTCGCCGACCCGGTCGGCGCGAACAGGATGCCGCGCTCCTCGTCGAGCGCCATGCCGCTCCATACGTTGGCGCCGCCCGCGCGTTCGAGCGACCCTTCAGCCCAGGTCTCGGCGCCCGGCGCGTCGGGCGCCGGAATCGTGTCGAACTGCCAGACCAGGCTGCCGTCCAGCGCACTGAAGGCCCGAATCGAACCGGGGAACGCGTTCGCGTCCTCGTTGGTCGAGAAGCCGAAGATCAGCTTGTCCTCGAACACGATGCCGGGCACGGTGATGTAGATGCGTCCGGCCCGATCCACGTCCGGCGTCAGGTCGAGTCCGCCGCCGTCGCCAAAGCTCTCGACCGGCGTCCCGTCCGCGGCATCTACGGCGATGAGATCCTTGCCGTGGGTGAAGAAGATCCGCTTGTTCTCGCCCTTCTCCCACCACATCAGTCCCCGCTGGGCATTGCCGGGCAGCCCCAGATCGGAGCGCCAGATCTCCTCGCCCGTGGCCGCGTTCAGGGCGAACGCCTCAAGCTGGGCCGACAGCGCGTAGAGCACACCGTCGATGACGAGGGGGCTCGTGTACATCGTCGCGCCGGCCCCCCGGGGCTCGCCGGAATCGTAGACCCAGGCGACTTCGAGCTGGCTTACGTTGTCCCGGTTGATCTCGGTCAGCGGGCTGTAGTGCTGGCGGCCCGAGTCGCCGAGATAGACGGGCCAGTCCTCATCGGTTGATCCGCAGGCGGTGGTCAGGAGCACCGCCACGAGGGGCGCGGCGCGGTTCAGGGCGGGCCGAGCGGATCGCATGGCGAGCAATCGTACTTTGCTTGCCCGCGGTTCGCATTCTCTGTGCGGGCATGTATCCTGAGCGGCACAAGACTCCAACATAGTTTGAGAGAGGAGCACCCGATGAAGAGACTGAACCTCGTCTTCTCGATCTTCCTGATGGCAGCGGCCGCCGGCGCCCAGGAACCGCCGAACATCGTTCTCCTGTTCGCCGACGATCTCGGCTACGGCGCCATCTCGGCGTACGGCGGCGCCGGGATCCCGACGCCGAACATCGACTCGCTCGGCGAGGACGGTGTGCGCTTCGTGTCCGGCTACATGACCGCACCGGTCTGCAATCCATCGCGCAACGGCCTGATGGTCGGCCGCTACCAGCAGCGCTGGGGCAAGGAGCTGAACTCCCAGACCGTGCCGCCGATCGGCGCCGCGCGGGGAACGCTGGGCCTTCACCACCGAACGATTGGCAACGCGCTCCAGTCCGCCGGCTACACGAACGCGGCGATCGGCAAGTGGCAGCTCGGCATGCGGCGGCTCCTCCATCCGCTCGACCGCGGCTTCGACTACTTCTACGGCATGCCGTCGGGCATGAACTACATCGATCCGAGTTGGCCCGGCGCCCACGCGCTCGAGATGAAGCCGGAGGGGGGGTCCAACCCGGACCGCATCGTGGCCATGTTCAAGGGCCGCGAGCAGGATGAGCTCAAGGAGTACCAGACCACGCAGCTCGCCCGCGAGGGGGTCGAGTTCATCGATCGGAACCAGGACCGCCCCTTCTTCCTCTACCTCGCCTTCTACGCGGTACACGCTCCGATGCAGGTGATGGACGAGCACTACCAGCGCTTCCCCGACTTCGACGACCAGTACCGCCGCGTCTACGCCGGCATGGTCAGCGCCCTGGACGACGCCGTCGGCATGGTCCTCGCCAAGCTCGAGGAGCACGGCCTCGCAGACAACACCCTGGTCATCTTCACCGCCGACAACGGCGCAATGGTGACCCAGGACACCGAGCGGATTCACAACAGCCCCCTGATCGGCCACAAGCGGAACCTGTACGAGGGCGGCATCCGCGTGCCGTTCCTGATGCGCTTTCCGGGGCGCATCCCGGCTGGCACCGTCTATGAGCACCCGATCAGCTCCCTCGACCTCTTCGCCACCTCGGCGAGTCTGGCGGGGGTACCGAACGTCGAGCGCTACGAGCTCGACGGCGTCGATCTGTTGCCGTACCTCGCCGGCGAGCAGGAAGGCGCGCCGCACGAGTACCTGTTCTGGCGCTCGGGGCCCAACGCCGCGGTTCGCCACGGTTCCTGGAAGCTCCTGATGGCTGGAGGCCTGGAGCGGCTCTACGACGTCAACCGGGATCCGAGCGAATCCGAGGACCTCGCCGCCGCGAACCCGGATGTCGTGGCGAAGCTGAAGGAGGCGTTTGCGCGCTGGAGCGAGGAGATCGAGGACGGCCGGATGTCGCCGCCCGCACGGCGCGCGACGACGACTTACAACGGCGACACGATCGAGTGGCACATCTGACACGCGCCAGAACTTTGCGCGCCTGAGAACGCGGGCGTCTCGCCCGCTTCCGGCCCTCTTGGCACCCCGCTTTCCAGGGGTCCGCTTCGGGCACGCCGAGGACCGCGCGGGCGATCCGGGCCTCGAGGGCGCCGGGTTTCAGGCGCCCAAGCAGCGTTAGAGTGTTGCGTTGGCGGAGGCGCAGCGGCAGGCGTCGCCCGGTCGGGCGCCCCGTCACCCTGACTCCGTGGAGGCGCCCATGTCGAAGTGTCCAACGGCCTCGCCGAAGTTTCCTGCCACCGTACTCCGGGTCGCGCCGCCGGCCCTGGCCGTGTTCCTGGGCCTCACGGCTCTTGGCTGCACCGACACGTCCCTGTCGATCGAGGACTACGCGGAAGCACCGCCGCCGGCGTCGCTGACCGAGGGCTACAACGAGCAACGCAACGTCTACTTCGGCGACGTTCACATCCACACCCGCTATTCCTTCGACGCCTACCTGCTCGGCACGGAGGTGACGCCGGACCAGAGCTACCGCTTCGCCAAGGGCGAGGCGATCGAGAGTTCCTTCGGCAACGAGATGAAGCTCAAGGAGCCCCTCGACTTTTTCGCCGTGTCCGACCACGGCTTCTTCCTGGGCCTGGTGCCTCAGTGGGCCGATCCCTCGACCCGGGTCGGCCAGCTTCCCGGCGCGGAGGCATTCCACGGCGTGAACGAGGGGGACAACCTCGATCCCTACTCGGCGCAGATGCGTACGGTGCTGTTCCGCCAGAGCTTCGGCCGCCAGATGCGTACCGAGGGCGGCTTCATGCGGCGCCAGCGGGCGCGCATGGCGAACCATCCCCAGATGCAGTACGCGTCCTTCGACGACGACGCCCATCGGTCGGCCTGGGAGGACTCGATCCTCGCCGCCGAGCGCCACAACGATCCCGGCAACTTCACCACCTTCATCGCCTACGAGTGGACCTCCTCGACCCCGGCCCCCGAGTCGGCGGCGTACCACCGGAACGTGATCTTCTCGTCGTCGAAGGCGCCCGCACGGCCGTTCACCCGCATCGACTCGCACGAGCCGGAACAGCTCTGGAGCTGGATGGACCGGTTGCGGGAACAGGGGGTCGACAGCCTGGCGATTCCGCACAACTCGAACCAGTCGCACGGTCAGGTCTTCCGGCTCAAGTACTCCGACGGCCGCGCCGTCGACAACGCCTTCGCCGCGCAGCGGATGCGCAACGAGCCGCTGGTCGAACTGACCCAGGTCAAGGGCACGTCGGAGACCCACCCCAGGTTGTCGCCGGACGACGAATGGGCCGACTTCGAGATCCTGAACACCCGCAAGGGCAGGATCACCGCCCACAGCAACCCGAGTGGAAGCTACGCGCGGGAGGCTCTGGTCAACGGTCTGGCGCTCGAGCAGGAGGGGCGGGGCAATCCGTTCAAGATCGGCTTCATCGGCTCCAGCGACACCCACAACGGCGCGCCCTCGTTCGACGAGTCGAACTACTTCGGCTCGGCGCCGACCTCGGTGGCGCCCGAGAACCGCGGCACGGTGCCGGTCTCCCAGGAGCGCCTGGATTACATCGCCGGCCTGCCGCCGGCAGCGAGAGCGCGCGGCGGGGTCGTGGACGACGAGCAGGGTCCCTACTTCGGTATGCGCAGCATGCAGTTCTCGGCCTCCGGCCTCGCCGCCGTCTGGGCCGAGGAGAACACCCGCGACGCGATCTTTCAGGGGATGCGGCGCAAGGAGACCTACGCCACCTCCGGCACCCGCATCCGGCTCCGGTTCTTCGGCGGCTTCGGCTACGACGGCCTCGATGCCGCGAGCGCGGACCTGATCGAACAGGCCTACGCCGGCGGCGTGCCGATGGGCGGTGACCTGGTTGCCGAGACGGACGCGGCGCCGCGCTTCCTGGCCTGGGCCCAGCAGGACCGCCACAGCGCGCCGCTGCAACGGATTCAGATCGTCAAGGGCTGGTACGACGACGGCTACCGCAAGGAAACCCGCGAGCAGGTATACGACGTCGCCTGTTCCGATGGCGCCGCCGTCGATCCGAAAACCCATCGCTGCCCGGACAACGGGGCCACGGTCGACCTCTCCGACTGCTCCTTCAGCGACGACGTGGGCGCCGGCGAACTCGAGGTCGTCTGGGAGGACCCGGCCTTCGACCCGGCCATGGACGCCGTCTACTACGTCCGGGTGCTCGAGAACCCGACCTGCCGCTGGACCACCTGGGACGCCCTGCGGGCCGGCGTCGAACCGCGAGGCGGTGTCGCGCTGACGATCCAGGAACGCGCCTGGTCGTCGCCGATCTGGTACTACGCGCCACGGTAGCGGCGCGGGCGCTGGGCGGTACCCCCTCAGGAGACAAGCCCTGGTGGGCCGTGAGGGGATCGAACCCCCGACCCTTGGATTAAAAGTCCACTGCTCTACCAACTGAGCTAACGGCCCGGCGCAGTATACGTCCGCGCTACGCGCCGACGGCCGCGCGGACCGCCCCGAACCGGTCGCCGAGCCATCCCTCGAGCCTTCCCCCGCCGCTGACGATGGTCTCCTCCCGCCGCGGGCCGGAGGAGATCAGGTCCGCACTCGCGTCGAGTTCCTGTTCGAGGAAGTCGATGTAGTCGAGGGCGGCCTGCGGCAGGTCGATGCGGTCGAGGACCCGGCGCGTGTCCTGCTTCCAGCCGGGGAAAGTGCGGTAGACGGGCTCGGCGTCGGCCAGGCGCGAGGTAACGGCTGGCAGATTCCGGACCATCTCGCCGCCGATCCGGTAGGCGACGCAGACCTTGAGTTCGTCGAGCTTGTCCAGCACGTCGATCTTGGTCAGCGCCAGGCAGCGGGCGCCGTTGACGCGGGCGGCGTGGCGCAGCACGACCAGGTCGAGCCAGCCGCAGCGCCGGGGTCGACCGGTCGTGGTGCCGAACTCGTGACCGCGGTCCCGGAGGTGAACTCCCACGCCGTCGTCGAGCTCGGTAGGCATCGGCCCCTCGCCGACCCGGGTCGTGTAGGCCTTGACCACGCCGATGGCGCCGTCGATCGCGGTCGGCGGCACACCGCTGCCGACCACGGCGCCGCCGGCGGTCGAGTTCGAGCTCGTGACGTAGGGGTAGGTTCCGTGATCGACGTCGAGCAGGGCGCCCTGCGCGCCCTCGAACAGCACCGTGCCCCCACTGCCCATCAGGGTGTCGAGTTCGACCGAAAGGTCGCACAGGTAGCGAGACAGGGTTTCCGCCCAGCGGGTGAAGTCCGCGGCGGCGGCCTCAGCGTCCAGCTCGGTGCCGGAGGCGGCGTCTCGCTCGAAGTCGGCGACCCGCACGATCTGCCGGTTCATCATCGCCTCGCCGCCGGCCACGAGTTCCGCCAGACGGATTCCGGTGCGGCCGATCTTGCTCTCGTACGCGGGGCCGATGCCCTTGGCGGTGGTGCCGATGCGGTCCGCGCCCCGCGCCTCTTCACGGATGTGATCGAGAGCGACGTGGACCGGCGTCAGGGCATGGGCGCGGTCGGAGAGCCACAGCCGCCCGGAAGTTTCGATGCCGCGCTGCTCGAGTCCTGTGACCTCGCGCAGGAAGGCGTCCGGGTCGATCACCATCCCGTTGCCGAGGTAGCAGGCCATGCCCGGATGCAGGATGCCGGACGGGATCAGGTGCAGGGCGAAGTGCTCGGCGCCTTCGCCGCTGCCGAACTTCACCGTGTGGCCGGCGTTGTTGCCGCCCTGGAAGCGGACCACGGCGTCGAAAGCCGGGCACAGGAGATCGATGATCTTCCCCTTGCCCTCGTCGCCCCACTGCATGCCGACGACGACTACGTTGAAAGCGCCTGTCACGAATCCCTCGCTAGTCCCATGACCGACCCTGCGCTTCAGAAGTGGCCAAGCCCGGCTCCTTTGCGCAACTCGTGGTTCTATCCCCGCGCATCGCCCGACGCGGAGGGAGCGCGACCCTAGCAGTCCGGGGTCCGGTTTCCTTCTGGCGGCCTGCCTGCCGCAGAATAGGGCCATGTCCACCCTTCAGCAGGCGTTTCTCGCGCTCGACCGCCAAGCGGCTGGCCGGTCGATGATGGAGTTGGCGGGTGAGCTCTATCCGCTCTGCCGCAGCCTGACAGGCGACGGTGTACGCGCCACCCTCGAGCGGATCGGCCGGCGGATCCCGCTTGAAGTCCATGAGCTCCCGACAGGCACGAAGGTGCTCGACTGGACAGTGCCGCCGGAGTGGACGCCGCGCGCGGCCTGGATCCGGGATTCCTCGGGACGGCGGGTCGTTGACTTCGCCGACCACAACCTGCACCTGGTCGGCTACAGCGTCCCGATCCACCGTCGGATGACGCTCGAGGAGCTGCGCCCCCACCTGCACAGCCTGCCCGAGCAGCCCGACCTGATCCCCTACCGCACGTCGTACTACGAGGAGACGTGGGGATTCTGCCTGCCCCACCGGCTGCTCGAGGCACTGCCGGACGGGGAGTACGAGGTGTGCATCGACGCCTCCCTCGAAGACGGCTCGATGACCTGGGGTGAGTGTCTGCTGCCGGGTTCGAGCGACGAGGAAGTGCTGATCTCCAGCCACGTCTGCCATCCCCAACTGGCGAACGACAACCTTTCCGGGATCGTCGTCGCGGTCCATCTCGCCGAAGCGCTGGCGGCTGTGCCCGAGCGCCGCTACAGCTACCGCTTCCTGTTCGCTCCGGGCGGCATCGGCGCGATCGCCTGGCTGGCGCAGAACCGGGAGCGGCTCGACACCTTCCGCCACGGGCTGATCGCCGCGAACCTCGGCGACGCGGGCGGCTTCCACTACAAGAAGAGCCGCCAAGGCGACGCCGGGATCGACCGCGCCGTTCCGGCGGCCCTGGCCGGCCTGGGCGAGGAACTCGTCACCGAGGACTTCTCGCCCTTCGGCTACGACGAGCGCCAGTACTGCTCCCCCGGCTTCGACCTGCCGGTCGGCGTGCTGACGCGCACTCCGTGGGGCCGCTATCCCGAGTACCACACCTCCGCGGACGACCTCTCCTTCATCGGCGCCGACGCCCTCGCCGGCTCGCTCGCCGCGTACCTCCTGGTCGCCGCCGTGCTTGAGGACAGTGCCGGGCAGAGCGGCGGCGAAGGCCGATCCGCACCGCTCCAGCGTCGTCATTCCGCCGTTGGGAATGCTGTCCAGGACCGCCGCTACCGCAACCTGGCGCCCTTCGGCGAGCCCCAGCTCGGCCGCCGCGGTCTCTACGGCGGCCTGGGCGGCGCGGGCCGCAAGCAGCGAGAGATTGCCATGTTGTGGGTGCTGAACCAGAGCGACGGCGAGAGCTCCCTGCTCGATGTTGCGCAACGCTCGGGCCTGCCGTTCGGCACGATCAGCGAAGCCGCGGAGGCGCTTCGCGAGGTGGGGTTGCTGGAGGCGGTGGAGTAGCCCGCAGTGCCGGCTACAGGCCGGCGCGCCCAGTGACTGACTAGGGCTCCACGACTCTCACCGGCAGCCGCAGTGGCTCCACTCCGCGCCCCGCGAACCAGGCCACGTGCTCGTAGACGAGGTCGATCACGAGCGTGTAGTCGCCGGGCTGCTCTGGCGCGTGGACGGGGAGGATGATGGTCTGGAAGTCACCCGGGTTCATCTGGGGCAGCAGGCTACGCAGGCCCTCCGGGCCGATCAGGGGGCCGGCTTCCACGTCCTCGGCGTCCGCCGCCGCGATCCCCTGCCGCCAGCGGGAGCCGAGGTTGACCCCAACGCGCCCCAGGCGGCGCCACGGGACACCCGATTCGTTCGTTACGCCCACGGGGAGCTCGACTGCGGCGCCGGGCGCCAGCGTTGCCGGTACCAGGCCGACAGTGCCGATCCGGGCGGCGAACACCTCCGCGGCCAGATGCTCCTCGCTGCCGAGAATCCGGAACTCGGCGCCGAGGTAGAACGTCTCCTCGGTCTCCTGGTTCCAGGCGTAGGCCGTGCAGGGCGCGGGAGGCCGGACCAGCGTCCACTTCGTCAATGCGCCGCGCGTGGTCTCGACCCTGAGGCGGTGGACGTACGTCCGGTTGCCGTCTCGCCGCCTTGTCTTGTGGGGTTTCCGGGAGCGGAGGGTCACGCGTTGCGGCTCATTGGCGTTGGCGATGTCCACCTCTACCGTCGGGCCGCCGTCCATCCGCAGGCTTAGCGTGTTGGGCGCCGCCGGTGAAGAGATGCTCAGCACCAGGCTGTCGAACCGGTGCCGGGATTCGATCAGGATCTCGGTCGGGCCGCGCGCGGCGACCCACCAGGCGCCGCCTCGCGCCAGCAGCCGGTCTGCCCGGCCCATCACCGACATGCCGCCCACGCCGCGGCGTTCGTAGCCGGGCACGTTGCTCAGGGAGAGCTCGAGCGGCAGGTACCGGAGCGGTGCGTTGCGGGTGTGCGCCTGCAGCGTCGCTGCGGGAACGTTCACGCCGAAGGGCGCCAGCACCATGGCGCCGGCGAACAGCCCGGCGCTCAAGTAGCCGGCCGGCAGGGTCCAGGGCGGGATCCGGCCCGGCACCAGGAACAGGAAGGCGGGGATCACGCTGACGAAGTAGCGGTTGCCGATGAAGCCGCCGCCGCCCTGCCAGTTCCAGTCGATGAAGAGCAGGAAGTAGCCGGCGACCACTGTCAGAGCAAGCAGCAACAACCAGCGGTCCCGGTCGTGGCGGCCGGCGAAGAGGAACAGTGCGAGCGCGATGCCCGCGAAGGGGTGGTACGGCAGGAGTCCGGCGTGCCGGCCGACCAGGAAGTAGCCGATGTTCTCGACCACCTCCCCGAAGGACTGGCGGGGGATGCGGAAGAGCCAGGAGAAGTTGTTGCCGGTGGGAGATTCGGGAATGGTGACGGTCGCCGCGGCCTCACCGGTGGTGGGACTTGCGCCCACGGCGATTCGCCGCGCCTCCACGATCTCCACCGGCCAGTCGCCCGGCTCGCATACCCGCACCGCGGCCCGCACGTCGGACCCGAGATAGGGCAGGACCAGATCGGTCATGCGCAGCGACATCGTCGCCAGCAGCGCCAGGCCGGCGGCGAAGCCGAGGGTCCAGACCGCCGCCGTCCGCCACTGCCGGCGCAAGAGGAAGGCGCCCACGAGCGGAAGGGCGATGGCGGCGAACATTGGCTTGTTGTAGGTGGGCAGCGCCAGCAGAACGCCGGAGAGCGCGGTCAGCCAGATCGCCCGGCGCCGATTCTCGAAACCCCAGTAGAGCGCGCCGAACACCCCGAACATGTTGAAGACCTCGGGCTGCAGCCAGAACACGTAGCGGGAGCAGGCCGAGAGCAGGAACAGGCCGCAGGCGAAGGCGGCAGCGGTGGCGGGAGAGGCGCGCCGGGCCAGGAACACCGCGGCGAGCCACACCATCGAGACCAGGAGCGCCATGTTGAAGAACACCATGCCGTTCGCGCCCCACAGGGCGGCGAAAGGCGCCGCAAACAACGGGTAGGCGAGCGGTTTGCCGTAGTGGACGGTGCGCCAGCCATCGGAGGTCATCAGGATGAGGTTGTGGGTGGAGGCGAACGGGAACTCCTCCAGCAACCGGTCGCCGTCCGCCGGCAGATAGCGCAGATCGAAGTCGCGCGCGAGGCTGAGCGCCATCAGGTAGTAGGCCGGCTCGTCCGCCTTGAGTGTCGGGGGTTGACCGGGTTTCCCGATCGTCAGCGGGACGGCTAGCAGGAAGCAACTGGCGGCGGCCAGGGTCACGACCACCGGCCGGCTGGCGAACAGACCTTCCCGGCCCTGGAGCAGGGAGCGGAGACGCGTGGCCAGCCCTCCGATGCCCACGGTCACGGCCGAACTCCGGGCGGCGTTCCCGACACCGAACGCCAGCCGGCGGCTTCGGGCCAGTGCGCGCGCAGGAGGCCCGATGCGGGATCCCGGTCAATGACGGGCGGCGCCTCCGTCGCGGCACGAAACTGCACTGCCGACTCACGCCCGACGCCCATCCACACCCGGGTCGCACTCTGCAGATAGAGAAGCGTGTCCGTGTCTCCGACCCACTCGGGGTAGAGCGAATCGGGAGGCGCCGCCCAACTCTCCTCGCGCCACACTCCCTGCTCGAAGTGCGCGGTTCGCACCCGGTACACGCGACCGTCGTAGCGGCTCCAGGCGACCGCGGCGCCATCGGCAGTCACCAGCAGCCGCGGCGTGATGTCGGGCACCTGGTTGTCCGGCGAAACCCGCCCGCCGGTCCAGCTTCCGTCCGCTTGCCGCTGCCGCCAGACGAGTTCGTCGTCGACGCCGTCGAAAGCGGACCACACGAGCAGCCAGGAACCGTCGGCGAGGACCGCGGCGTCGAGTGCGGTCTGCGACCCGGGACCGGCCCCCACCAGGCGGACGGCGGTCTCGAACTGCTCGTCGCGGTACGGCGACAGCCACACCTCCTGAGCTCGAGGCCGGGTCGCTTCGAGCCAGGCGAGCGCGCGCAGGGGTTCGCCTTCAGCGGCCGCCAGCCAGCGCACCGAGACAATCTGGATCGCGCCGGGCGGCCGTTGCGGCGGCGAAACAGCACGGATCCGGCCCTCCCGTCCCCCATAGAGCCGGAGCCGAGGTCCGTTCCCGCTCAGGCTCACTCCCGCCGCCGCCCACTCCTGAGCGCCGTCCGGAGTCCGGCCGAGCAGGACCAGGTCGTCGTAGCGGACGGGCGCGGCCGGCGCTACCGTCGCCGGGAGTTCCACGGCGCGCGCCGGCCCCAGCCAGAGAGTCGCCTGCTCCGTCGTCGCCTGCAGGTGGGCCCAGTCCAGTCCGCGATACGCGGTCAGGCCCTCCGCGGCGAAACCGGGTCCGGCGCCGGCCCAGGCGAGAAGCGTCAAGGTCAGACGGAGCGGCCTCGGCATCGGTCTCAGCTTACCGGGCGGATGCACCGATAAGCTGCGCGCGTGTCTGCTGCCGCTGCGAGGTTCGCCGATCGGATCGTGGTCGTTGCCGGCGCCACCGGCGCAATCGGAGGCGCCGTAGCAAGGTTGCTGGCCGGACAAGGCGCCTCGCTGCTGCTGATCGGGCGGGATCGGAAGCGCCTGGAAGAGGCCGCCAGGGAACAGGCCGGTGCGGGCGGCGCGATCCACACCGTCGCGGGCGACCTCACGGAGCAGGCGACGATCGACGCGGTCGGTGCGGTGTCCGAGTCGATCGCCGATGGGGGCGTGGATCTGCTGGTGCATGCCGCCGGCGCCTTTCGCGCGGGGTCTGTCGAAGCGGCGCCGGTCGAGGACCTCGATCTCCAGTTCGCGGTCAACGTCCGCGCCCCGTACATCCTGACCCGCCGGTTGCTTCCCGCTCTTCGCCGCCGCGGCGGGCTGGTTGTGTTCGTGAACTCGACGGCGGGCCTTGCGGCCGGAGCAGGGAGTTCCGCCTACGCCGCCAGCAAACACGCCCTCAGAGCGCTTGCCGACGGTCTGCGGGCCGAGGTCAACGCGGACGGCGTTCGGGTGCTGAGCGTCTACCCCGGCCGCACCCGGAGCCGGATGCAACAGGACGTCTGTCGCAGCCTGGGACAGCGGTACGACGCGGAACGCTTCCTCGACCCGGTCGACGTGGCGTCGGCGATCGTCGAAGCCGCGGCGTTGCCGCCATCGGCGGAGGTCATCGATCTGCGGCTCCGGCCGGCCAGTAGACCGCGGCTGTAGTGGTCAGGTTGCCGCCGCGAAGCGGCGACCATACTGCGGCGCCAGCTACCTCCCGTCCGCCGCTCGCTGCTTCCGCGATGTGACCACGTACCCCAGCGCCTTCAACTGCTCCAGTTCCTCCGGGCTGATCTCGGGCTCGTCTCGGTCGGCGATGAAGGTCGCCCGATCCGGGCCGTTCGCCGCTCGCCAGCGATCTTGCAGGCGGCGCGCGAAATCGTCAGCGGCCACAGCGGGCGCGACCGTTCCTCCTTCGGCCCAGTCGAAGGCCTCGAGCTGAGGCCGGGTTCCCGGTGCGCCCATCAGCGGCGGCGCCGTCTCGAATTGCCGCTCGAGCCGCGCCACGAGTTCCTCGGGCTTCTCGTCGAGGGGGACAGGCGGTTCGCCGCCCGCCAGGACGAACATCGACTCGTAGTACCGGTCCTCGGCCGGCGCGAACCGACTTTTCCACACGAGCTGGCGCCCGTCCTCGACCAAGGACATCTGGTTCATGCCGTTGCCCAGATAGAGCTCCGACAGCGCGCCGTCGGTGGTCGGTTCGAACAGGCTCGGTGGACTGCCCGGCGGCGGCTCACCGCCCGCGGCCTCGATCAGGGTGGAGAACAGGCGGTAGTTGGCGACCACAGGCCCCGGGTCGAGCGACCGTGTCCAGTCCACCGGCAGCTTGACGATCAGCGGCACTTCGATCAGGACGCGGTGCAGGCTGTCTCCGTGCAGGACCTGGCCGTTCTCGCCGAACTCCTCGCCGTGATCCGAGGTCACCGCGATCAGGGCGTTTTCGAACTGCCCGCTGTCCCGCAGCGCGTCCAGCATGGCGCCGACCTGGGCGTCGGCGTGTGCCGCGCTCAGTTGGTAGAGCTGCCAGGCCTGTTCGCGCTGGTCCGGGCCGAGGGGAATGGAGGGGTCGGCGAACTGTTTCATCTGGAGGGGACCGATCCGTTCCGGCAGATCGTCGCGTGGAGCTTCCAGGCGATCGAGATACGCCTCATGGCGGCGATAGGGCACGTGCGGAGGCAGCACGTGCATCCAGACGAACTGAGGTCCGCCGTCCAGGGCCCGGAGCATCTCGGTCACCCGCCCCATCCGGGCCACGGGACCGAAACGGTCGAAGCCGCGGACGTAGCCGAAAGAGTCGGTGAGCCAACTGTTTGAACGGAAGGCCGCGTTCTTGAAGCCGAGATCGCGCAGGAGCTCGGGCAGAGTCGGCAGATCCTCCTGAAGTCGTGCCCGCGCGCTGTGCCAACTGCCGTGCCGCCAAGGCTGCCGGCCGGTAAAGAGCGACGCCATGGAGGGCACGGTCCAGCTTGAGGCCGAGACCGCTGTGCCGGCCCAGTCCGCGTCGGCGGCCAGACGGTCGAGGTGCGGCATCAGGCCGCTGCCGACGAGATCGGCGCGCAACGCGTCGATCGTGATCAGCACGATGGGTCCCCGGTGCACCGGGGCCGGTTCGGAGCAGGTCACAGCCAGCGCCGAGGCGGCAACGACTCCCGCGGCGATGCGTACTCCGGCCGGGCGTCGCCTCATGCCGGCTACTCTATTGGTGGCGAGTGGTGGCGAGCCCTACATCGGCTGCAACTCGACGTGGAGGTCCGACCAGATCCAGCCGGGCTGGGCCGGTTCGACCTCATACTCGCCGCGGAAACCGAAGCCAACCGCGATCCGCTGCCCCTGCGTGAAAGGGATCTCCGAGACGTTCGGCCGGCCCACGGAACGCATGACCTCGGTGCCGCCCGAATCGGTCAGGGTCAGGAGGATCCGGCCGCCGCCGGCGTCGAAGTCGAACATGACGTCATAGGTCTCGCCCGCCTGCATCAGGTGGGGCGTCACCACGCGCTGTTTGTTCACGTGATTGATTCCCCAGTCCGTGCGGTAGAACACCTGGGCCGGTCCGCCTGGTCCCTTGGCGACGCCGAACCCGAACAGATCGACGTGCTTCTCGCGCGCCAGCCAGAACAGGTTCTGGTTGCGGGACGAGATCCGGTTCCAGCCGCCGTGATGGACCTTGAAGCGGAAGACCGCCCGCCTGTAGGCGCCCTGGGGCGTGTTCAGCCTCCGCTCGAAGCTGGGTCGGGCGGCGGTGGCGCGGTGGAAGGCGCCCTGAAGGTCGATGCACACCCAGCCCGAGGTGCAGGGAACACTGGGGGGCGGCGCCGGCGGATCTTCCGGAGGCTCCGGTTCTGGAGGTGGATCGTCGTAACCGGGCCGCCGCAGCGCCGAGGCGACGCTCTGGAATGGTTGCAGGACAGTGATCCGGTCCGTGTCGTCATCGGCGACCAGCCCGGCGACATAGAAGTTGCCGGTGCATCTCGTTGAGATCGTGTAGTGGTCGCCGAGCTCGATCCCGACCACCTTCAGGACATCCGAGATATAGGTCAGGGACAGCGGCCTGTGGTTGAGCATCTGGGATTCCAGGGCCCACCTGCCGTCGTGGCTGCGGACCCTGTGTTCGCAGGTGTTGCCCGTGTGGGACAAGTTGACGATCGCGTAGTCCGAGCGGTCACGGCTGTCCCGCCGCATCCCGGAAACGAAGGCCCAGGTTCCGCCGGGGACCATGTTCTCCGAGTCGACGATCGGAACCTGCTCTCGCAGACCGACCCGCCTGCCGCTCGAGTCCGTGGGCATCGTGTAGGCCTGGAAGGTGAGTTCGCCGTGGGCGACGAGTTCGACCATCGAGGGGGTGCTACCGGCCAGGTTGCTGTACTGCATGGTGCGACCGGCGGGAACCGACAAGCTGACCGGCGGCTCGGGCCGCAGGGCGCCGTTGGTCCCGGAGGCGATGGGCAGGAGGTCGAAGATCTGCGCCTCGTCCGTCGGATTGTGGACGCTGAGCAGGACTTGCCTGGCTTCGTCGTCGTGGGCCGTCAGCACGTAGTACGTGTCCTGTGCGCGCAGGACAGCCGGCAGACCGACCAGGAAAGCCGCCAGGGCCGCTGCCGCCACTGCTGGATGACCGATTGGTTTCATCATCGGATTTCTCCTTAGCCAGTGGAGATCTCACTCACCCGTAGAAACATGCAGAATAGCACATAAGTATTGCAGAAGGAATCCGTCGGGAGGTCTCGCGGGAGATCTCGGAATCCCGCCTGTAACATTCCTCGCTTGACTGGTAACCGCTTCTCCGGGCGCATCGGAACTGTCCGGGTCGCCGCGCTCGGCGCCGCGCTACTCGCCCTGGGCGCGATCGCGGCCGCGCAGACACCGAGTCACTGCAAGGCCTTCGGCGACAGCATTACGGCCGGCGTCGGTGACGATCCGGGTCGTGCCGAGGCAGGCTATCCACCCCGTCTCGAAGCTCTGGCGCCCGGCCTGGTGGTCGACAACCGGGGCGTCGGCGCCGAGCGCACGCCGGAGGGTCTGGCCCGCATCGACGACGTGCTTGCGGAGCCGGGGGACTGCCTGCTGCTGATGGAGGGCACGAACGACATCAGCCGCAGCATTTCGCCGGAGACGACCCTGTTCAACCTGGACCGGATGGCGGCCCGGGCGGCTGTCGCCGGCCGGACGCCGTACCACGCCACCCTGATTCCCCGCTTGCCGAATGCCCGTTTCGATCCCAACAACTGGCAGAACCAGAACCTGGTGCAGTCGATCCGGCAGTTGGCGGCGATTCGAGGTCGCGGCCTGGTCGACCCGTTCGAGATCTTCAGTACGCAGAAGCGGCTGTTCCACGCGTTCTACTACGCCGGCGCCGAGGATCCCGTCGGGCACCCGAACGCCGCCGGTTACGACCTCCTCGCCTCGGTCTTCGTCGACGTGCTTCAGGCCACGGACGCGGCGCCGCCCGTCCCGACGCGAGTGATCCCCGCACACGGCGCCGAGGAGATTTCGCCCGCGAGCACCTTGGAGGTCGAGGTGCGGGACTTCGGCAGCGCCATCGACACGGGTTCGGTGTCGCTCACCGTCGATGGCTCGCCGGCCCCGACGCCCGGCGTCGGTGACGACGGACGTTGGCTGCGGTGGCGCTTCTCGCCGGCGGCGCCGCTGGACGGCGCGGTGACGCTGTCCTTGCGCGCCGGCGATGCAGAGGGCAACGTCTACGACCGCATGGTGGGCCGCTTCCTGGTCCAGGGCGCCGTCCTGCCGCGGGGCGACATCGATCGGGACGGTCGCGTGGACGGCCGGGATCTGGTGTTCCTGGGCCTCGCCTTCGGGGCGGGATCGAGGTCGCGCCGCTTCGACGCCGATGCCGATCTCGACGGCAGCGGCCAGGTGGACGGCGAGGATCTGGCGATCCTCGCGGCGAACTTCGGCGCCAGCATCTGAGGTCAAAGGGAGTGAACATGCAACTCGGCATCCTGGGCCTGCCCAAGGCGGGAAAGACGGCGCTGTTCAATGCGCTCACTTCTTCCCGGCAAGCGACAGGCAAGTTCCGGGCCTCGAACACCACGAACGTGGGAGTAGCAAGGGTACGAGACGGGCGCCTGGAGCAACTGCGGGATCTCTACCAGCCGCGGCGCTACGTGCCGGCGCAGGTCCGATTCGTCGATGTTCCCGGCATGGACCGGGGCCGGGGAGAGACCCTGGACCTGGCTGAGCTGCGGATGATGGACGCCCTGGTCCACGTCGTGCGCGCCTTCGAGGATCCGGAACTCGTGCACCCGTCGGGTCGCGTCGACCCGCAGCGCGACATCGCCGCGATCGATCTGGAGCTGATCCTCGCCGACTACGAGCTCGTGGAGCGGCGGCTGGGGCGCCTCGTTCAGGCGCAGAAGAGAGGCCTGACCGACCTGGAGAAGCGCGAGCGCGCGCTGCTGTCGGACCGCATTCTGCCGGCGCTCGAGGCGGAAACGTCGCTGCGCCGCCTGGACCTCGACGCGGACGAGGAGAAGCGGCTGCGCGGCTACGGCTTTCTGTCCCGAAAGCCGATGCTGGTGGTGCTGAATGTCGACGAGGACGTGGCGGGCGATCCGGATGCGATCGCCGTCCTCGAGGCCCCGCCCGCGCCAGTCGCGAACCAGTCCGAGCGCTCGTCATCGAGTGCTCGGATGGAACTCCTTGCCGTGAGCGCTCGCCTGGAAGAGGAGATTTCCCGGCTCGACCCGGCCGATCAGGGCGACTTCCTGGCCGAAGCGGGCCTCGATCAGCCGAGCGCGGTCCGGGTGGTGCAGGCGGGTTACGAGCTGCTGGGGCTGATCGCCTTCTTCACCGTCGGCGACGACGAGGTCCGCGCGTGGACTCTCCGCCGGGGCAGCACGGCGGTGACCGCGGCGGGCGCCGTTCACTCCGACATCGAGCGTGGCTTCATTCGCGCCGAGGTGACCGGGTGGCGGGATCTGATCGATGCCGGATCGCTGGCGGTCTGCCGCGAACGCGCGACTTTGCGCCTGGAGGGCAAGGGGTACCGTGTGCAGGACGGCGAGGTCGTCCACTTCCGGTTCAACGTGTAGGAACTGGCGCGGCAGAACTGCCGCGCCGGCACAGGCGGGTAACCTGCGCTGGATGAACCGGAGGGGACCATTCCGGCTCGACGATCGCCGCATCGCTTTCCCTCCGCCGCGGTTGGCGGATCCGAGCGGCCTGCTCGCGGTGGGCGGAGGCCTCGAGCCGGAGCGGCTGCTTGCCGCCTACGGGTCCGGCATCTTCCCCTGGCCGCTCCTGGGTCCCGGCGGGCCCATGCTGTGGTTTTCGCCCGATCCGCGCCTCGTGCTCTATCCGGAGCGGTTCAGAACGTCGCGCAGTCTGCGGCGTGAGCTCCGCCGGGACCCGTTCGAGGTCACGATCGACACGCGCTTCAGGGAGGTCATCACCGCCTGCGCCGAGAACCCCCGTCCCGGACAGGAGGGCACGTGGATTACGGATCCCCTGATCGGCGCGTTCGAGCGTCTGCACCGGCTGGGCCACGCTCACTCGGTTGAATGCCTGGAAGGCGGCGAGTTGGTGGGCGGCCTCTACGGGATTTCGATCGGCGGTGCGTTCTTCGGTGAATCGATGTTCGCCCGTCGCTCCAATTCGTCCAAGATCGCGTTGGTTCGCCTGGTTCGCTGCCTCGAACGGTGGGGCTACGCGTTCGTGGACTGCCAGCAGGTCACCGAGCACCTGCTCCGGTTCGGCGCCGAGGAGATCCCGCGCAGCCGCTTTCTGGACGAACTCGAAGCGGCTCTCGAGCTTCCCGGCCGTCCGGGTTCGTGGCGCTCCCCTTAGCCGCGGCCCCGACCTGCGAGCCGGTCAGGGGTACGGATCCACTTCCATCAAACGCATGAGGACCGCGTCGGCGATCCGTGAGCCCACCTCCGCCTCGAAGGCCAGCATGTCGCTCTCGGCGCCGTCGTAGGACTCGCTCCAGAGTACGGTGCCGTCCTCGGCCAGGACCAGGCGGGCCCAGACCCGGAGGCGATCCTGTTCCCGCTGAACGCGGCCGTCGAGCAGGTAGTCGGCTTGGAGCCCGCTCGCTCCGCCGCCGGCGCTTGGGTACGGTCGGGCGTCGTGCGCGATGACCGCCAGTTGATCGGACGCCTGCCGGCCGAGCGACGTGATGAGCTCCTGGGCCAGGCCCTGGCGGAATGGCTCGGCGCCGGACCATGTCTCCACGGCCGAGAAGGGCAGGAGCGCCAGAACCTGCCGTGACGGCTCGCTCACGGCGGGTGGTCCGGAGTCCAGCGCGCGCCAGACCAGGACTGTGGCGACGATGCCAAGGGCTGCCCCGAGAACGGCGAGCACCAAGCCCGCAGGCGACCGCCACCGCCGGGCCGCGCCACCCTTGGTGAGCATCGGTTCGTAGCCGTCGTTGACCTCGCTCACTGGCTTCAGGAAGCGGTACCCGAGGCGCGGCAGCGTCTCGATGTACGCCGGTGCCTCGGCGTTGTCGCCGAGTGCGACCCGGATCCGCTTGACGCACGAGTTCATGCTCTGGTCGTACTCGACGTGGACTTCGTCAGGCCAGAGATGGCGGCGGACTGCCTCGCGCGAGACCACTGCGCCGCGGTGCGCAATCAGTAGTTCGAGGAGTCGGGCGGGCTGGGGCTGAAGCCGCACCGAGCGCCCGCGGCCGGAGAGTTCCAGTGTCTCGGGATCGAAGCGGAACTCGCCGAACTTGAGCCGGCGAGGCCGTGAAGCGAAAGCGTCGTCGTGTCTCGTGCCAAGGCGTTCCTCGTGCGGCGTGCCGTTATCGCGCTGCATGAGGTTGCCGTTGGACTGCTACTGGGGAGCTGTTGTTTGGCCTGTCCGAGCCCCGAAAAGGTTGGTTCGAATTGGGGGACCTGGACTTAGAGGACACAAAACAGACTACGCACGGAGTGTTCCGGGCGATGCGTGACAGTTGTGTGACCAGTCTGTGACCCCCGTGACTTGCGCCGTCGCTTGCTCACAGCAAGCACGCACCCCAGCATGGATCCGATGTGCGCGGAGCCTTCGGGGCCAGGGGAGCGACGGAGCGTCAGGTACCGATCTCGGTGGCCTGGTGGCTCTGAGGGAACATCGGAAGCGTCGCGTGTCCGAGTCCTGGCCGCCCCTGGCTTCTCGCAGTGCAACGCCCAGGCGGAAGGCGACATTCCGGCCCCGGGGCGTCAGCGCGGTGTCGCGGGACGTAAACCCCTGGCGTGGTTGCACTTACGGTTTCGGCGTGCTACTTTCTGCGGGCCACAAAAAGAGGATAGGGACTGCTCCGGGGTTTTCACCCGAACCGACCTTGAGTCTCTCATCCCTCGCTCGCGTTTCCTCGACCCTTCAGCTTGGCGGGCATCCGGTCGTGGAGCGCTTTGCGCGCCACCGATCCTCCGTTCAGGTCTGGGCGCCCTTGCCTTGCGGCTCTGGCGGTGGAACCTTGCGGCCCCTCCAGCCCCGTCCGGGTAGTGCCGGGACTCCCCTTCGTCCGCCCCTTGTCTTTGGGCTTCCCGCTCCGGCTTGCGCCTTCGCGTTCAACCCTCCGGCTCGGGTGGCCGAAAGGTCCGCACCGTCGTTCCGCCATGGCCGGCTCTTCGGCTTGCGCCTCCGAACCGATCACTTTGCGGCCCGCCGTCGCGGGGACTCCTCTGCCTGTGTCTCCGCCGACCTGGCGCCTTTGGGGGTACTTCGTCGCTCGACTGGTCGGGTCTTACGACGAAGCCCCCGAAGCGTCTGCCGATGAAGCGCTTCAGTTGCCGATCGGCCTTCCGTTGCTGCCGGGCAACTTCCGAACCGTTCGCTTCCCTGAAGCCGCCTCCCTGGATCTGGCGCCACGAGGCTTTCGCCTCTTGGCGCCGCCCCCGGGGAAGCCTTCGGCTAACGGGAGCCACTCGCCGGCTGGAGCTTCATGTCGTCAGAGTCGCCTCGGCTTGCGCCTCGGTGTCCCTGGCTCCAAGTGGCTCCTGCCACCGAGCCCGGCTCTCGAGTCGTGACTCTCCGACCCTCGCTCTCAAAGTGCGCCCACCACGCGAACGTGACTTTCGCCCTTTTCAAGCTCCGATCCGAGGGTCGCGTCTCGTGGACCGGTGGATTGGGTTGCGATCCTTGGTCACAGTCCCTATCCGGGAAACAACGTATAGGGCGGACAAAGGTCGTGTCAAGAGAAAGAGCGTGGACGCCCTCGGGCCGATGCTGGCGGCAGAGCTTAAGTGCCTGAACCTCAGCAACTTGACCCGTGCAACTTTGAATTCGTCCGGGTTGCTGCCGGCTGCGGATTTCTTGCGGAATCGGGCGGCGGCCGCCAGGAAAGCGCCAGGAAAGCGCCTCGAAAGCGCCTCGGTTGCTCCCGCTCGTGGGCCGGCGCGGATGGTGCCCAGGGGCGGATTCGAACCACCGACACCCTGATTTTCAGTCAGGTGCTCTACCAACTGAGCTACCTGGGCAGGCCGCGCACCGGGCTGCACGGCAGAGCCGCGTGTTCTAACAGGCGGGCCCCAAGCCCGTCAATGGAGCGCCCCGCGGAAAGCGGCTAGAATTCGTGGACCATGCGACAAGCCGGAGCAACCGTCGTGCGTCGACCTGCTCACCTTCCTGCGGACCGAAGCGGCTACGGCGCGGGCACCCGATCAGGCTTCCTCGTCGCCCTTGCGGCCGGGGCGATCAGCCTGCTGACGATGGGAGTAGGGGCGCTGCAAGGACAGCGCCTTCTCAGCTTGGGCTCTGAATCGGCGAGCCCGGCTCGGTCACGGTTTGGGCGCCAACCACGATCCTGAGAATGCTCAGGGTCAAGCCGCCGTTGCCGTCGAGCCATACGCCTTCGGCCACGCCAACGACGACCACATACCGAACGTCGGTACGGCCATGAGCTTTCGCGGCCAGGTGGAGCCGTACTTCTCGTCCGTGCGGATCAGCCCCAGGCGGCGCCGCTGGCCGCGACCGGCGGCGGCCGTCTGGAGGAGGCCGGCGGGAAGTGCGAGTCGAGAGAGGAGCTCCTGTGTTTGCTCGATGGTCGGGCGATCAACGGCAGCTTCTGGGTCCTGTACGGCGCTCTCTCGGACGTGCAGTACAAGATGACGGTGGACGACACCGTCACGGGCAAGTTCGCTGCGTACGGCAACCCGAAGGGGAGCCTCTGCGGGCAGGTCGATATCGAGCCCTTCTGATCCCCGCAGCCGCCCTTTCGGCCGCCTCAGCGTGCTACGCTGCGCCGACACCGATGCTCCCCGTTCGCCGCGCACTGGTCTCGGTCTTCGACAAGGCGGGTCTTGAGGAACTTGGTGCTGGACTGGCGAAGCTGGGCGTCGAGATCGTCTCGACCGGCGGCACGGCGCGGCAGCTCACCGAGCACGGTGTAGCCGTCACCGCGGTCTCCGATGTGACCGGCCACCCCGAGATCCTCCATGGCCGGGTGAAGAGCCTGCACCCCCGGATCTTCGGCGGCATCCTCGCCGACCGGCGGCGGCCGGAACATCGGGCGGAGCTGGAGCAGCACGAGATCCCGCCGATCGATCTGGTGGCCGTGAACCTCTACGCCTTCGCCGCCGCGGCCGCGGCCCCGGATGCGACCGTCGACGGCACGGTGGAGATGATCGACATCGGCGGCCCCAGCATGGTCCGGGCCGCGGCCAAGAACTTCGCCAACGTGGCGGTCGTCGTGGACCCGGCGGACTACCCGAGGATCCTCGAAGCGCTCCGGGCCGAGGGCGGCCTGTCCGAAGAGTTCCGGCGCGAACTGGCGCTCAAGGCGTTCCGGCACACCCAGAGCTACGACACCGCGATTGCCGACTGGCTGGAAGGCGGCTTGGCGCAGGCGGCCGATGACGAATCCCGTTCGTTGCCGGAGTCCGTCCGGCTGGAACTCGAGCAGGTGCTGGCGCCGCGCTACGGGGAGAACCCGCACCAGGGAGCGGCGGTCTACCGGGAGGTGGGCGGCGCCGGCGTGCTCGGCGGTTTCCGGCAACTCCAGGGCCGGGAGCTCTCCTGGAACAACATGCTCGATGCGGACGCCGCAAGGAAGCTGTCGGCGCTGTTCGGCGCTGCCTGTGACGAACCGGCGGTAGTCATCGTCAAGCACAACAATCCCTGCGGCGTCGGGAGGGGCGCGTCGCTCGTGGAGGCCTACGAGCGGGCCCTGGCCTGCGATCCCGTTTCCGCGTTCGGCTCGATCATCGCCGTCAACCGGCCCTTCACGGGGGCCTTGGCCGAGGCGCTGGCGAAGCTCTTCGTCGAGGTCATTGTGGCGCCCTCCTTCGAGCCGGCCGCACTGGAGCGGCTGGGCCGAAAGAAGAACCTCCGCCTGCTCGAATGCCCGCCCTTCTCTGCTGTGGACGGCGCCTATGAGCTGCGAGCCGTCGACGGCGGCTTCATCGCCCAGCACCTCGACAGCGCTCCGGAAGACCCGCGCGAGTGGACCTGTCCCACCCGGGCGCAGCCCGACGCGGCGCAACTGCGGGCGCTCGACTTCGCCTGGCGGGTGTGCCGGGCGACGAAGTCGAACGCGATCGTGGTCACCAACGAACACCAGACGGTCGGCATCGGCGCCGGCCAGATGAGCCGGGTCGATTCCTGCCGGATCGCGCTCGACAAGGCCCAGCTCGACGTTGCCGGGACGGTCGCCGCTTCGGACGCCTTCTTCCCCTTCCGCGACGGTGTCGACACCCTGGCCGAGGCCGGAGTGACCGCGATCGTCCAGCCCGGCGGCTCCGTGCGCGACGACGAGGTGGTCGCGGCCGCCGACGAACACGGCGTCGTCATGCTCCTGACCGGGCGCCGCCACTTCAAGCACTGATGCGGCGCGCGCGTACAGCGGCGGCGGTTCCCTTGCTGGTGGCGGTCTGCCTGCTTGCCGCCCTCCCGGCGTCCGCCGACGATCCGTGGCGCGTTCTCGATGACTTCCGGCGCTCGCTCGTGGCACAGGCGCCGCTAACGGCGGGCTTCGTGCAGACGCTCGTACCCTACGGATTCGATCCGGAGGACGGCGATACGGAGCGCGGCAACCTCGCCGTCGGCCTGCCCGGTTGCCTGCGCTGGGACTACTCACCGCCGTTCGAGACGGCCTTCCTGCTGTGCGACCGGACGGTGCACCACTGGAACCCCGGCGAGTCGGTCGGTCAGCGCTACGACCTGTCCGAGCAGCCGGCCCCGGGTCTCGACTTCTTTCTGCTCACGATCGACGATCTTCGGGCCCGGTACGAGGCGGAACTCGACCAGGCGCCCGGGAAACGCCTGCGCCTGGTTCTGCGTCCGCTCGAACCCAGCGAAGACGTCGCCCTTGTGCAGGTTGTGATCGACCCGGAAGAGCAGCGCCTGCGCGAGCTGACCTACTACGACGCCCAGCGCAACGAGAACCGGTTCATCGTCGGCGACTACCGCAGCGGAGCGGCCCCCGGCAGCTTCGAACCGCCCCCCGGAATGGAGTGGGAGGAACCCTAGCTCTAGCGCTAGCTCCGCGCCCTCGCTGCCCGGAGCTCCCTCAACCCGTACACCACCACGGTGTCGAAGGTGCGCGGAGCCGAGTCCCTCCAGGCCGCCCTGCCGGTGGTCAGCACCAGTGCCCTCCGTTGACACTCACCCGCGTGACACAGCCGGAGCTGCCGGTCAAACGTTCCGTCTTCCGGCCGGAACTCGAGTTCGAGCACACCGGTGACCTCGCGGCCGAAGTCCACCCGCAAGGACGACCGCTCTCCGGGCGCGATCTCAAGACCGGGCGACGAGGACACGCGGACGATGCGACGCGGCACGGCGGACCGCCAGATCGGCTCGGGCTTCGCCAGTTCGCCGCGGGCCACCCGGCCCCACCGACCGACAGGAGGCCGCCCCCAGGCGCGGACCGTCCCCAGCTCACCGTCCTCCGTTCCCTGCACGTCCCCCTTCACCAGGCGCGGCGCCCAGACGTCCAGGAACCGCCAGCTCCGGTCCGTCACCACGGGCATCGAGCCGTCCTCGAGCTCGATGCCCGCGAGCGCGCCGCCGTCGCCGTGCGGAGTGCGCGCTTCGATCGTCAAGCGGTTGGCGCCGGCGCGCAGCAGGTGGGCGACCTGGATTTCGTCGATGGGCTGGCCGCGGCGAAAGCCGCCGCGCGCGATCTGGTGGCCGTTCAGGTGCACGGCGTACTCCTGGTCGGCGGTGACGAACAGCCGCGCCGCCGCCGTTGGCGCCTCCTCCAGTTCGAAGTCGGCGAGCAGCAGGTAGGCCGCCGGCCGGCCGGGTTCCGAATCCGCCGCCTTCGGCCAGATCCACTCCGCCGCGCCGGTCGGCCGCGACCTGTCCCCGCAGCCCGCCAGCAGACTGACCGCGACCAGAGCGGCGAGGAGCCCCCGCCACCACCGGACCCTGGCCGATCGACGCGTCACGTACACGCCGCGAGCGTATCGGCCCAAAGGGCAACCGGTGGGACGGGAGTGACCGTCACCGGAGGTTTGACCGACGCCGCGCTGCGCGGGTAGGGTCGGCCGTGTCGAGTGCTCGGCCCGTATCGGACCCAGTCGGCGTCGTCTGTGCGATTCCCGCTCGGTATGGCTCCATCCGGCTACCCGGGAAGGCCCTGCTGCCGATCTGCGGCCGGCCCATGATTGAGCATGTCTACCGACGGGCGAGCGAAGCTTCAGGTCTCGACGCCGTAGTCGTGTTGACGGACCATGAGGACATTCGCCGGACGGTCGAAGGCTTTGGCGGCTACTGCGAGATGACCCCGGCGGACTGCCGCAGCGGTACGGACCGGATTGCCTGGGCGGCGCGCAAGTGGCGCGCCGACGCGGTGATCAACGTCCAGGGCGACGAGCCCCTGCTCGATCCCGCGGCGATCACGCACCTCGCCGAGCACCTGCGCGCACATGCCGGCGAGGACATGGTCACCCTGGCCGCCGAGGTCGACGAGGATGCGCTGCGGGATCCCAACCAGGTCAAGGTCGTGTGCGGCGGCGACGGCTACGCCCTCTACTTCAGCCGCGCCGGGATCCCCTACCGCCGGCTGCCTTTGGACGACGAGGCGGTCGCGCCGGTCCTCCTCCACGTCGGCGTCTACGGTTACCGCCGGAGCGTGCTGCTGCGGCTCGCCGAACTCGATGCCTCACCTCTCGAACGCTCGGAGAAGCTGGAGCAGCTCCGCGCGCTCGAAAACGGCATCCGCATCCGCGTACTGCCGGTCGACGAAGCGCCCCTGGGGGTGGACACACCGATGGAGCTGGCGCTCGCCGAGCGGCGGATGCAGGCGATGAAGACGACAGAGAATCCATAGCAAGAACGGGAGCACACGCCATGGCAACCAAGTACATCTTCATCACCGGCGGCGTCGTGTCCTCGCTCGGCAAGGGTGTGGCCGCGTCCTCGGTCGGGGCGATTCTCGAGGCGCGCGGTTTCACCGTCGAGATGATGAAGCTCGACCCCTACGTGAACGTCGATCCGGGGACCATGTCCCCGTACCAGCACGGCGAGGTCTTCGTCACCGACGACGGCGCCGAGGCGGATCTGGACCTGGGGCACTACGAGCGCTTCACGACCTGCAAGACCAGCAAGAAGCACAACTACACGACCGGCAAGATCTACGAGACGGTGATCAACAAGGAGCGGCGCGGCGACTACCTGGGCAACACGGTCCAGGTCATCCCCCACGTGACGGACGAGATCAAGGCCGGGATGCGGCGGCTTGCGGGCAGCGCGGACGTCATCCTGGTCGAGATCGGCGGCACCGTCGGCGACATCGAATCGCTGCCCTTCCTGGAGGCCATCCGCCAGTTCCGCCAGGAGTTGGGGCGCAACAACGCGGTCAACCTCCACCTCACCCTGGTGCCCTACATCGCCGCCTCCGACGAACAGAAGACGAAGCCCACCCAGCACTCGGTGCGCGAGTTGCGGGCAATCGGCATCTCGCCGGACATCCTGCTCTGCCGGGTCGACCGCGATCTGCCGGAGGAACTGAAGGCGAAGATCGCCCTCTTCTGCAACGTGGACACGCGCAACGTGGTCGCCGCCCGCGACGTGGACACGATCTACGAGGTACCCCTGATGTTCTGCCGCGAGGGCCTCGACGAGTCCCTCATGGACCTGCTCAGCCTGCCGGGTTCGCCGCGCAACCTGGCCAGTTGGGAACGCATGGTTCACCGCATCCGCCACCCCCAGGGCAAGGTGCGGATCGGCATCGTCGGCAAGTACGTCGAACTGCCCGACGCCTACAAGAGCCTCAACGAAGCCCTGATGCACGGCGGCATCGCCAACGACGTCGAAGTCCAGTTGGTCTACATCAACGCCGAGGACCTGGAGGCCGAGAGCTGGCCCCAGGAGATGTTCGAGGTCGACGGCCTGCTGGTGCCGATCGGCTTCGGTCCGCGCGGCGTCGAGGGGAAGATCCGGGCGATCCGCTACGCGCGCGAGCAGGGCGTGCCGATGTTCGGCATCTGCCTCGGCATGCAGTGCATGGTGATCGAGATAGGGCGCAACGCCTGCGGTCTGGAGGGAGCGCAGTCGACGGAGTTCGACGAGGGTGCGCCCGACCCCGTGATCTACAAGTTGCGCGACCTTCTCGGAGTCGAGAAGATGGGCGGAACGATGCGGCTGGGCGCCTATCCGTGCGTGGTCGAGGAGGGCACGCTCGCCGCCGGCGTCTACGGCGCTACGGCGGACTCCCAGGACGGCCGGTTGCTGATCAGCGAGCGGCACCGGCACCGGTACGAGGTGAACCAGAAGTACCTCGGCGCGCTCCAGGACGCCGGCGTCGTGGTCTCCGGTCGCAGCCCCGACGGCAAGTTCGTGGAGATCGTCGAGCTTCCGGACCACCCGTGGTTCCTCGGCTGCCAGTTCCACCCCGAGTACCGGTCGCGTCCGGCCGATCCGCATCCGCTGTTCATCTCCTACATCCGGGCCGCGGTCGAGCAGAGGGAGCGGACGATGGCAGCGTCGGCGAGCGCCGGCGACGAGATCGAGGCCGGCGGCGCCGAGGCCAACTGAGTACGCGGTGACGGTAGACGGCTTCGAACTGGCGCCGGGCATCGCCCTCGGTCGCGGCGGCCTGCCGGTGATCGCCGGTCCGTGCGTGATCGAGGGCCGCGACTGGCTCGTGGGCGTGGGCCAGCAGCTTCAGGCGATGAGCCATCGCCTCGGGCTGCCGCTGATCTTCAAGTCCTCGTTCGACAAGGCGAACCGCAGCTCGGGCGACAGCTTCCGGGGTCCGGGCCTGACCGAAGGGCTGGCGGCCCTGGCCGAAGTCAAGGCGGCGACCGGCCTTCCGGTGTTGACCGATGTCCACGAGCCGCACCAATGCGCTGAAGCCGCCAAAGTCTGCGACGTGCTCCAGATCCCGGCCTTCCTCTGCCGCCAGACCGACCTGGTGGTGGAGGCGGCCGCCACCGGCAGAGCGCTCCTGATCAAGAAGGGCCAGTTCATGGCGCCGGCCGACATGGTGCGGGTGGTCGACAAGGCGCGCGGCACAGGCAACGCCCGGATCGCGGTGACCGAGCGCGGCAACTCTTTCGGGTACCACAACCTGGTCGTCGACATGCGGAGCTTCTCGATTCTCGCCGAGCACCGGATCGCGGTGCTCTACGACGTGACGCACTCGCTGCAACTGCCCGGCGCCCGCGACAAGGAAAGCGGCGGCGACCGCCGCTTTGCGGCGCCGCTGACCCGCGCCGCTATCGCCGCCGGCGCCGCCGGCCTCTATCTCGAGGTGCACCCGGATCCGGACAGCGCGCAGTGCGACCGGGAGACGCAGTTGCCGCTGGCGCGCGCCGAGAACCTGCTCCTGTCGGCGCTCGAGATTCACCGCTCGCGGGTCGCCGAGGGACCCTGGGTCTAAGCCGACATGGCCGAACCCGCGACAACGGCGGCCGCCGAATCGGAGCGCAGCCTGGAGATAGCCCGGGCCGTGCTTGAGATCGAGGCGGCCGCGATCCGCGGCCTGATCGGGCAACTCGAGGACTCCTTCGGGGAGGCGGTGCGGTGCATGCGCGATTGCCGGGGACGGGTGGTCTGCACCGGCATGGGCAAGAGCGGCCACGTGATGAAGAAGGTGGCGGCCACACTGGCCTCGACCGGCACCCCGGCCCTGTTCATCCACCCGGCCGAGGCGATCCACGGCGACCTGGGCATGATCGTGCCCGGCGACGTGGTCCTGGCCGCCTCGTCCTCCGGCGGCACCGAAGAGCTGCTGCGGATGATCGACGTGCTGCGTGGCCGCGGCGTACCCCTGATCGCCATCACCGGAGGTGCGAAGAGCCCGATCGCCGAGCGCGCCGACCTCCACCTTTCGGCGGCGATCGACCAGGAGGCATGTCCCCTCAACCTCGCGCCGACGGCATCGACGACGGCCACCCTGGCCCTGGGCGACGCGCTTGCCATGGCGCTGCTCGAGGCGCGCGGGTTCACGCTCGAGGACTACGCCACGCTTCATCCGGGCGGCGAGCTCGGCCGCCGGTTGATGACGGTGGACCAGGTCATGCACGGCGACGCTGCCGTGCCCCGGGTCGGGCTTCAGGCTTCGATGCGAGAGGCGCTGTTCGAGATGACCGAGAAATCGTTCGGCATCACCGCCATCGTCGACGACGACGGCGGCCTCTGCGGCGTGATCTCGGACGGCGATCTGCGGCGTCTGCTGAACACCGACCCGGCAGCGGGCGGCGCCGCCGGCGGCGCCTTTCTCGAGCGCGCGGTCTGTCACTACATGACTCCCGAACCGAAGACGATCCAGGCCGACGCCCTGGTCACGGTCGCCCTCGAGGCGATGGAGAGGCACCGCATCACGTCGCTGTTCGTCTGCCACGGCGACGGCCGCCTGCGCGGCCTCGTCCACATCCACGATCTCTGGCGCCTGCGCCGGTAGCCGGAACGATGTCTTCCATGCTCTCCTCCGTGGTCCTGCGCCTCCGCTTCCTGCTCTTCGACGTCGACGGCGTGCTCACCGACGGCCGGCTCTTCTACATCGGCGACGAGGTGGCGGTGGCGTTCGACGTCAAGGACGGTTTGGCAGTGCGGCGAGCGCGCGAGGCGGGTCTGGGGATGGGTCTCCTGAGCGCCAGGGACTCCGCCGCGGTCGCGCGGCGCGCCGCTGACCTGGGCTTCGATGAGATCCTTCTGGGCTGCCGGGACAAGGCCGCGGCCTTCGCCGACCTGCTGGAGCGCCGGGGCCTCGACGCCTCCGAAGTGGCCTACGTCGGCGACGATCTGGTCGATCTGCCGGTGCTGCGCCGCGCCGGCCTGTCCGCCGCCCCCGCCGACGCCGTGCCCGAAGTGCGCGACAACGTCGACCTGGTGCTCAACGCCCGCGGCGGCCGCGGCGCCGCGCGCGAACTGGTGGAGCTGATCGTCGAGGCGCTGGGCCCGGTCTCGTAGCGGGCTGGCGTGTCCGGCGTCGCGGCGGCGCGCGGCGGCGGTGGACTCACCCGCCCGTCTTGGGGTCAGGAGGGGTCAGCTCCCAGGGTGACGTGAGCGCTTGGGAGGAGATGGAAAGGGGGTGCGCTCACTCCGCTTCACTCGCTCCGGTTGGGTGTCGGTTTCTGAGAGGGCCCGGGCGTCGCTCGTTCAGAGGCACCTGCGAGCTGACCCCTCCTGACCCCGACCGGGCTGGACGTCGGTGCCGGGGGGCCTGACGCGGAAGGGCAGAGCACCGACGCCACGCGCCGGAAGTCGGTGCCGAGCGAGCTGACTCACAGGTAGAGCAGCGACCTCGGAAGAAACCGGTTGGCGTATCATGCCGGCCCATGTTCGGCCCCATCGGCATGCAGGAGATGCTGTTCATCATGGCGGCCGCTCTCCTCATCTTCGGCCCCAGGAAGCTGCCTGAACTCGGCCGCACACTGGGCCGCGGCATGGCCGAGTTCCGGCGCGCCACGAGCGACCTGAAGCGCTCCATCGACGTCGAGCTCGACGAGGAGAAGCGCCCATCGCCTGCGCGCCGGATCGACACGCCCGCCAAGAGCAAGAAGGCCGCGGCCTCGGACGGTTCCAGGAAGCCCGCGGGCTCGGGCGAATCGAAGACCTCGCCCGATTCGGGCAAGGACTCGCCGAGTGACCCCGCAGTCTGACGAGCCTGAACCGGGGCAGCCGACCGAAGAGTCGGAACCGAAGCGGCTGCCCGCGACGCAACCGTCCCGGAGGAAGTCCAAGGAGGGCGAAGACGAACTTCCGCGGATGACGCTGCTCGAGCACCTCGACGAGCTGCGCCGCCGCATCCTCCGCACCCTGATCGTCGTCCTGGTCGCGTTCTTCGCCTGTTTCGCCTTCGCCGACGACATCTACAAGATAATCGAGGTACCGATAAGGCCGCACGTCGACCAGCTCGTCTTCCTGGACGTCACAGCCCCCTTCTTCGTCTACGTCAAGGTCGCACTGCTTGCCGCCGTGTTCGTGACCTCGCCCTACCTGGTGGGCCAGCTCTGGGGGTTCATCTCGCCCGGCCTCTATCGCCGCGAGAAGCGGTACGCGATCCCCTTCATCTTCTTCGGCTCCTTCTTCTTCCTCGGCGGCGGCCTGTTCGGCTACTTCGTCGCCATACCCTTCGCGGTCGAGTTCCTGATCGAAATGGGCAGCGATTGGGCCTCCATGATCCGAGTCGATCGCTATCTGAGCTTCGTGGTCAACGTCATGCTCGGCCTGGCGGTGATGTTCCAACTCCCGATCATCATCTTCATGCTGTCGCAACTTGGCGTGGTGACGCCGAGGTTCCTGATGCGCCACTTCCGCTGGGCGGTGCTCATCATCATCATCATCTCAGCCGCGATCACACCGACCCCGGACGCGCTGAACATGACGATCGTCGCCGGCCCGACCCTCCTGCTCTACCTGATCGGCGTCGGCGCCTCGGCCCTGGTCCAGCGCCGCCGCAAACGACTCGAGGAAGAAGCCGAAGAAGAGCCGGCTGACTAGAGCGGCTGACCCCTCCTGACCCCAAGACGGGCGGGTGCGTCCGGCGCGTCCGCCGCGTCCGCCGCCGTGGCCGCAAACGCAGGCGCTCCCGGCTCGCTGGTACAATGCCCGATTCGCGCCGCTCGCCCTGCCGGGCGGCTGACGGACCGACGCAGCTCACCGCGGGAGACTCGTGAAGAAACCCTGGCGCAACCTCGCACTCGTCCTCTTCGTTGCGGCCGTCCTCGTCGGCGGTGTCGCCGGCGGCAACCTGCTGGCTGTGGCCAGCGGCGAGTTCGCGCCCGTTCGCGAGTACACCGACCTGGTCGAGGCGGCGCACGCGCACTACGCCGTTCCCGATGTCGCCTACCGCGACCTGATCTACGCCTCGATCGGCGGCATGCTGCGCAGCCTCGATCCGCACACCAGCTTCCTGCCGCCGGTGGCGTACGACTCGATGCGGGAACGGCAGCAGAGTTCCTTCTACGGTCTGGGCATCTACGTCGGGACGCGGAACGGCCGGCTCACGGTCATCTCCCCGATCGAGGGCACGCCGGGCTACAAGAAGGGGATCCGCGCCGGCGACATCATCCATCTGATCAATGGCGAGCCGACCGATGAGATGAGCCCGAACGAGGCGATCCGGAATCTCAAGGGCCCGAAGGGAACCGACGTCACCGTGACCCTGCTGCGCCCCGGTTTCGACGAGCCCCTGGTGGTCACGGTGACCCGCGCCGAGATTCCGCAGGAAACCGTGCGCCACGTCCACATGCTGAAGCCGGACGTCGGCTTCGTGTGGGTGACCGACTTCTCCCGCTCCACCGGCGGCGAGCTCGAGCGCGCCCTGGCCGATCTCAGGGAGCAAGGCATGGAGCGGTTGATTCTCGACCTCCGGGGCAACGGCGGGGGTTTGCTCGATCAGGCGATCGAGGTTTCCGATCAGTTCGTCCCCCCCGGCAGCACGATCGTCGAGACCCGCGGCCGCATCGACAGTTCCCATCAGACCTTCACCTCCACCGGCCGGCATGAGCCGCTCGGCCTGCCCACCGTGGTGCTCGTCGACAGCGTCTCCGCATCCGCCTCCGAGATCGTCTCGGGCGCCATCCAGGATCACGACATCGGTCTCGTGGTCGGCGTGTCGACCTGGGGCAAGGGCCTGGTGCAGACCGTCTACGAGCTGTCCTACGGCGCCGGGCTCGCACTGACCACGGCCCGCTACTACACGCCGGCCGGAAGGCTGATCCAGCGCGACTACTCCTCGTACTGGGACTACTACACCGAGTACGACGTGAACGGCAGCAACGGCGAGGAGGAAGCGGAGGCCGAGGCCGTAGCCGATCTCCTCGCCGCTCGGAAGCCGGCGGACCGCGTACCGCCCGCCCACATCGAGTCTCCTGCGCCGGAGGAGCGTCCCGTCTTCTACACCGACCTCGGCCGGGAGGTCTTCGGCGGCGGCGGAGTGACCCCGGACTACGTTGTCGAGCTGAACAGACCGCCCGACCTCATCTGGCGCCTGCAGACGCAGAGCGCCTTCCACCGTTTCCCGTTCGAGGTCGGCAACGGGGAAGACATCGAGTCGACCGACTGGAAGGTGCCGGACGAGTACCTGGTGCAGTTCTGGGCATGGGTGGTCGAAGAGGAATTCGCCACCGCTGAAGAACTCGAAGAGACCCTGGAGGATCCGGAAGTGGAACGCTACGCCAGGGTCCGTCTTCGCTACGAGATCTTCAACACCGCGTTCGGGCTGACCGAGGGCTTCATCGCTGGCGCGGAACTGGACAACCAGCTCGCCCGCGCCCTTGAACTACTCGACGAAGCGGAAGACCTGCTCGACCAGCGCATGGACATGGACCGGCCGGGCCGCCGTAGCCGCGGGTCCGGCCTGGTCGCCCAGTAAGCGCCCCTAGCGCATCTTCTCTTCGACGAACTCGACGTGCCGCCGGATCTTCGGGTCGTACTTCTTGAGCTTCAGCTTCTCGCGGCTGAGCTTCTTGTTCTTCGTCGTGGTGTAGAAGTAGCCGGTACCAGCGCTTGATACGAGCTTGATCTTTTCTCTCACGTGGTGGTCACCTCTGATGAAACCCAGTGGCCAAGGGGAATGAGGGCGGAGCGGAATGGCGGGGCCGACGGGACTCGAACCCGCGACCTCCGGCGTGACAGGCCGGCATTCTAACCAGCTGAACTACGACCCCGTTGGTTTCCGTCTCCCGTTTTCCTGTTGACTGAATCGTCCTTCCTGGCCGCCGCGGTGGCATTGACTTCGGCAGATCTCCTGGTCGCGCGTACTGCAGAACCCCCGTGGTGGGAGGTGAGGGATTCGAACCCGCGACCCCCTGCGTGTAAAGCAGGTGCTCTACCCCTGAGCTAACCTCCCCGGCACCGACCCTCCGGTCGCCCGGCGGACATCGCAGGTCGCGCGATCTTAGGGCAGGCGCGGGACATCGTCAACGCAGAGCAAGGCCGCGTCACTCCGTGGCACAATCGCCCCGCCTAACCACCTTCTCACAGGAGCAACCGACCATGCACGAAGTTCCGGATCTCGCATACCCGTTCGACGCCCTCGAACCCCACATCGACGCGCGGACGATGGAGATACATCACGACAGGCACCACGCCGTGTACGTGGCCAACCTCAACGCGGCATTGAACGGCCACTCCGATCTCGCCGCGATGAGCGTCGAGAACCTGCTCAGGAACATCGACGAAGTACCGGACCCGATCCGCGGCGCCGTCCGCAACCACGGCGGCGGCCACGCCAACCACTCGCTCTTCTGGTCGGTCATGAGCCCGGACGGCGGCGGCGCGCCCAGCGGCGACCTGGCGACCGCAATCGACATCCGGTTCGGCGGCTTCGACCAGTTCCGGGAGCGCTTCAAGGGCGTGGCGATGGGCCAGTTCGGCAGCGGCTGGGGTTGGCTCGTGACCAGCGACGACGGCCTCGCCGTCATCGCGCGTCCGAACCAGGATTCGCCGTTGATGGAGGGGTTGACTCCCCTGCTCGGCGTCGACGTGTGGGAGCACGCCTACTACCTGAACTACCAGAACCGGCGGCCGGACTATCTGGACGCGTTCTGGAACGTCGTCGACTGGGATGCCGTGTCGGAGCGGTTCAGGGGCTAATTCCGCTCTTCAAACCTCCCATCGGGCCGCGCAGAGTGCTACTCTCGCCGGCCCTTGCCGACTCGTGGGTGAGGCCGTCCCGGCTGAACCGCACCGGTTCCACCGGACCGCCCCTTGGGTGTCTCCGCTCCTTCTTCTTGGAGCGGAAGATGAACCCGAAGACCGATGAACATCAGTGTGAGGAGTCGCAGGAATTCCGAGATCTCTGGCGCGGGTGCACCGCTCGCGACGGCGACTGGGCGCCCCTGATCCAGCGAGTCGAACCGACGCTGCGCTACGCCCTCGCCGGGTTGGGGCGAAGCTACGGCCTGACCTTGACCCGCGACCTCGTGGACGAAGTCCTTCAGGAGACCTATGTCCGCCTGCTGCAGAACAACCGCCGGGTGCTGCTCGGATGCAAGGGACGCACGGAGTCGACGATCATGGCCTACCTGCGCAGCGTCGCGCGCAGTGCTCTGGTCGACTGGTTGCGTGCCCGCCGGGCGCTCAAGCGCGACCCCGGCGCCGAGCTGAGCATCGATCTCCGGGAAGCACCGGCCGACGAGGTCGACCGGCTGGGGTTGCCGACGGCGGCCACAAACGCGTTCAACGACATCTACGTCCAGCAGCTCCGGTACCGCTTCCGGCGCGAATGCTGGTGCGTCGTGAGTGAGCGCGCCACAGGCCTCCGCGACACCTGGATCACCGAGCGCATGGTGGTGGACGGTTGGAGTTCGGACGAGGCCGCCAGAGTGGTCGATCTGGCCCCGGCTACCGTCGCGACGGTGATCAGCCGCATGCGGCGGGAACTGCGGCGCAGGGGTCTCAAGGTGCCCGGAAGGCTCAACTCACGGGCGTAGAACAGGCCCTCCGCCGGTGCTCGATTGGACTTTCGGACGCCTTGGGGCGAGACGTAGGGCACGACTTATGTCATAATGGGCAACTGCTCATTAGCCGTTGTGGTCGCTCCGTCACGTGGCCCAACTGTGTGCGGGCCCCTTGGGTCCGCCAGGCCCCTTGGGTGGGCTGAGCCAGGCAAGCACTGAATTGACTGGAGATCTGAGACCGTGGAACACATCACAGAACCTCGACCCGTACGCCTCGGCGGTTCGCTGAGCGGACTCGAACCCCGGCGCCGTCGCTCCCGGAGAATGACGAAAGTCTTCAAAGCGCTCTCGGACTCGACGCGGCAGGACATCCTGCGCCTGCTCGAAGACGAGCAGCGTTGCGTCGGTGACATCGTCGGTGAGTTCGAACTCTCCCAGCCGACCATTTCCAGGCACCTTTCGGTGCTCAAGGAGGCCGATCTGGTGATCGACCAGCGGCGCGGCCAGAACGTGATCTACCGGTTGAACGACGAGGCGCTCTCCGAGTCGATGCGCAGTTTCTTCGGCCAGTTTCGGAGCTGCCAGGACTCGCTGCGCAAACGGTCGCCCTGAGCGGCAGTCGCTCACGTGTCGCGATCCGGGATCGCCAGCGGTCAGAGGCCGGGCCGGAATGCGGACAGCGGGACGGATTCAAGTAGGGTTCCGCGTCGATTGGGCGGTGTAGCTCAGCCGGTTAGAGCAAGCGGCTCATATCCGCTGCGTCGGGGGTTCGAGTCCCTCCACCGCCACCATGCCGGGCGCCCCACCGAGCGGGCGGTTGCGCGGTTCTTCGAGCGGCATCCCGAACTGACCCGTGCGATCCGCGGAACCGCGCTCGTCGTGGCCTTCTCCGGGGGACCGGATTCGTCCGCGCTGCTGATCGCCCTGCGCGCCTGCGCCTCCCGATTCGCCTTCAGGCCCTGCGCCGTCCACGTCGACCACCGGCTCGACGAAGGATCCGGCCGCCGCGCCCTCGCGGCGCGACGGATCGCCGAGGATCTCGGGGTTGCCTTCGAACTCCGGGTCGCCAGAGCGATGCCGCCGGGCTGGAGCATCGAGGAGTGGGCCCGCGCCGAACGCTACCGGCTCCTGACCGCAGCCGCGCGGCGCTTGGACGCCTCGGCGATCGCCACCGCGCATCACCGGCAGGACCAGGCCGAGACCGTGCTGCTGCGCATTCTCTTCGGTAGCGGCGCCGCCGGTCTCGCCGCGATGCGCCCGGCATCGAAACGCCTCGGGCTGCCGTTGCTCCGTCCCTTGCTCGACATCGAGCCGGGGCATCTCCGCCACTACGCGGTCGACCAGGGGACGCGCCCGGTCGACGACCCGACGAACCGCGCCCCGGGACCGCGCCGCAACTTCGTCCGCCGCCGCCTGCTGCCGTTTCTCGTGACCGAGACGCCGGACCTGGGCGCCCGGCTGAGCCGTCTGGCCCGGGCTGTCCAGGGCGCCGAGCCCACCATCCACCGTCTGCTCGACGAGGCTCTGGAACCGCGACCCGGCCGCGAATGCTGCGAGATCGACACCTCTGCCCTGACCCGGCTGCCGGCGACGCTCTGGCCGGCCGCGCTCGCCCGCCTTCATCACCTGGCCGGTGCGCCCTATCCGGCGCCGAGCGCCGCTCGGCGCGAGCTGCAACGGCAGCTCGGGCGGCGCCGCGACACCGGCGCGTCCATCGGCTGCGACTGCGGCGACGGCTGGCGCTGGGAGCAGTGCGGGGACCGGCTCAGAGTGCTGCGGCGCCCTTCGCTCGCCATGGATCAAAGAATTGAATTGCTTGAAGAACCGGGGACGGAGTGACAGTCTTGTTGCAGTCCGGCAGCCTGCGGGACAGGAATCTCGCTGGCCGGAGCATGGTTGTCTCTCCCCGATGAGGACGACTCGACGCCGATGAACGCGACACTCAAGAACCTTCTGCTCTGGGCCGCCATCTTCGTGATGGTGATCCTGCTGTACAACCTGTTCAGCCAAGGCGCCGCCAAGCGGGGGGAGATCAGCTTCAGCGAGTTCGTCGAGGACGTCAAGAAGGACCGGATCGAGGAGGTGACGATCGCCGGCGACAAGGTCGAGGGGACTTACAAGAACGCGCCCCGGGACAGTGCCGGCGACGGCAGCTTCAGCGCCCAGCTCATGGACTATCCCGGACTGGCCGACCTGCTGCTCGATCACGACGTGCGGATCGCGGCCGAGCGCCCGAGGGAGAACACGCTGACGACGGTGTTGATGACCTGGGGTCCGCTGCTCCTGATCGTCGGTCTCTGGGTGTTCTTCATGCGCCAGATGCAGAGCGGCGGCAACCGGGCGCTCTCCTTCGGCAAGAGCAAGGCCAAGCTGCTGAGCGCCAGCGGCAAGAAGGTCACGTTCAAGGACGTGGCCGGGGTCGAGGAGGCGAAGGAGGAGCTGGCCGAGATCGTCGAGTTCCTCAAGGAGCCGCAGAAGTTCCAGAAACTCGGCGGCCGCATTCCCAAGGGTGTACTGCTGATGGGCTCGCCGGGCACCGGCAAGACCCTGCTGGCGCGGGCGATCGCGGGCGAGGCGAGCGTGCCGTTCTTCTCCATTTCGGGCTCCGACTTCGTCGAGATGTTCGTCGGCGTCGGCGCCAGCCGGGTGCGCGATCTCTTCGAGCAGGGCAAGAAGAACGCCCCTTGCATCATCTTCATCGACGAGATCGACGCCGTCGGCCGCCACCGCGGCGCAGGCCTCGGCGGCGGGCACGACGAACGCGAGCAGACCCTGAACCAGTTGCTGGTCGAGATGGACGGATTCGAAACGTACGAGGGCGTGATCCTGATCGCCGCCACGAACCGCCCCGACGTGCTCGACCCGGCGCTGCTCAGGCCGGGCCGCTTCGACCGCCGCGTCGTGGTCGACCGCCCCGACATCGGCGGCCGGCTCGGCATCCTGCAGGTCCACAGCCGCGACATCCCGCTCGATCCCGATGTCGATCTCCAGGTGCTGGCGCGCGGCACGCCCGGCTTCTCCGGCGCCGACCTGGCGAACCTGGTCAACGAGGCGGCCCTGGTCGCGGCCCGGCGCAACCACAAGAAGGTCGACATGGCCTCCTTCGAGTTCGCCAAGGACAAGGTGATCATGGGCGCCGAGCGCAAGAGCTTGATGCTCACCGAGGAGGAGAAGGAGGTGACCGCCTACCACGAGGCCGGTCACGCCCTGGTCGCCGCCTTCATGCCCGAGGCCGACCCTCTGCACAAGATCACGATCATTCCGCGGGGCCGCGCCCTCGGGTTGACGATGCAGCTCCCGACGGAGGACAAGCACACCTACCGCTTGAAGTACGTCAACGCCCAGCTCGCGATCCTGATGGGTGGCCGGGTCGCCGAGGAACTCACCCAGGACGACGTCACCACCGGCGCCGGCAACGACATCGAACGCGCCACCGAGCTGGCCCGGCAGATGGTCTGCGAGTGGGGCATGTCGGAACTCGGGCCGCTGAACTACGGCGACAAGAACGAGCCGGTGTTCCTCGGCCGCGACTTCTCGCAGCGCTCCGAGTACTCCGACAACACCGCGCAGTCGATCGACGGCCAGATTCGCGCCATCGTTCAGCGGGGTTACGAGAAGGCCCGGGAGATCCTCTCCGAGCACCGGGACCTGCTCGAGCAGTTGGCGCGGGAGTTGCTTGAGATCGAATCGCTCGACGGTGGGCGCGTGTACGAGATAATCCTCGAGGCCACGGGTCAGGATCTGACCCCGGTGCGCAAGCCGACCCCGATCCCCGATCTCGAACCACCCGATGAGCGTGCTGCGGCGGCCGCGAACGAAGGCGCTCCGGTTCCCGACGTGACGGGCACGCCCGAACCGGCGACCATCGCCGAGCGGCAGGAGCCCGCGGGGGCTCCCCTGCCGCTGCCGAAGCCGGAGCGGTAGAGACCGGCCGAGCGCGGGTGGTAATAGGGTCCACGGTGATCGGAGCGCGATGGACTTGGCACAGCCGCTCGGGCTTCTAGGTTGGAGGGATCTGGTCGACCTTCTGGTCGTCGGCCTCGTCGTCTACAACCTGCTGTTGCTCATCCGGGGCACCGGGGGCATGCGGGTCGTGCTCGGCATCCTGGTGCTGCTCGGCACGGCGTGGATCGCCGCGACCCTGAAGCTGCGGACCCTGGAGGCTTCGCTGAGCTATCTGCTGCCCGTGCTGCCGGTGGTCATCGTGGTCCTGTTCCAGAACCAGATCCGAAGGGCCCTCGGCCGGGTCGGTCGCAACCCGCTGCTGCGCCTGATGAGCGATCAGACGCCGGAGTCCGGAATCGACGAGATCGTGGTTGCGGCGCAGGCGCTGTCCCTGCGGCGGCTGGGCGCCTTGATCGTCATCGAGCGGCTGGACGGCCTGCGGGACTACGTGGAGAACGGCATCGTGCTCGACGCCTCGATCTCCCACGACCTGCTGCTGACGATCTTCGCCCGCGGCACGCCGCTCCACGACGGCGCCGTGATCGTGCAGAAGGATCGGGTCGCCGCCGCGGCGTGCTTCCTGCCCCTGACCACCAGTGCCGGGGTTTCGATCGAGCACGGCACGCGGCACCGGGCGGCGATCGGGATCGCCGAGGAGACCGATGCGGTGGTGGTCATCGTCTCGGAGGAGAGCGGCAAGATATCGATCGCACATGAGGGTCGCGTGAGCGGCGATCTGACCATGCGGGAACTGCGCAACCAACTCCTCGAGTTGCTGCTGGCTCAGGGGGCTACGGCATGAGCGAGAGCAGCAGCCGACAGGGGACGCGTGGGGCCCGGGCCCGGTCCGACTCGCCAAGGTCGCTGGCCGCGACCAGGTCTTCGTCGTGAGCGAGAGCAGCAGCCGCTGGGCCTTTCGGGCTCTTGCCGTCTCGATCGCGGTGGGCATCTGGCTGCCGGCCTCCTTCTGTCCCCGCCTGTTGGAGATGACCGTGCCGCCGACCGAGGAGAGTGTTCAGGCGCGGGTCACGACGGAGGATCACGACCAGATGGTGGTCCTGGGTCAGCCGGTCCTCGGCTCGCCCGAAGATCCAAGGGAGGAACTCTTCATTCTGATCCGGGGCAGCGAGGACGCGATCGCCTCCCTGAACCGGGATCAGATCCGGGTCCGGGTGCCGCTGGGAGAGAACCTCTTCGGCGGCGCGACGTACGGCGGCCCGCGACAGGTCGACGTCATTCTGAGTACGGAGAATGTCGTGCTCCCCGAGGGCGCGGAGGGCATCGAGGTGGTGTCGCTCTCGCCCGAGCAGTTGACTCTGACCCTCGACGAGGAGGTCTCGGTTCAGGTGCCGGTGCAGGTCGAGACGAGAGGCGAACCGATCGGCGGCTTCACAGTCGACTACGACAATGTCCGGATCGTGCCGGCCCTGGCCACGGTCCGGGGGTCGCGCTCGGAGATCAACCGGTTGGGGTATGCGCGGGCTGGGCCGATCGACATCGATGGCCGTGGTCTCGGCTTCGTCGAGGAACAGGCGCGCGTGCGCTTCGAGAGCGACTACGTCGTGGTCGAGTTCCCGACCTTCGTCAGCGTGGAAGTCCCGATGATCGAGGGACGCCAGCCGCAGTCCGGCGCAGGTTCTTGAGCCTCTTCGGGACGGACGGCATGCGCGCCGTCTTCGGCACGCCGCCGCTGGACCGGTCGACCGTCCAGGCGGTCGGCTACTGGTTCGCCCGCCTCAGCCTGCCGCCGGACCCGCCGGCGGGTTCGCGGCCGCTTCTGATTCTCGGCGGCGACACCCGCGACAGCCGGGAGGAGATTGCCGGTTGGCTCGCGGCAGCCGTTCGCGCCGCGGGCGCCGAGGTGCGTTCGGCCGGCGTCGTGCCCACTCCCGCGGTCGCGTTCCTGGTCACCGAACTGGGCGCGATGGGCGGCATCGTCGTCTCCGCCAGCCACAATCCCTCCACGGACAACGGCGTCAAGTTGATCGGGGCTGACGGCTTCAAGGTCGATCCCTCGGTCGAGCGGGCGATCGAAGACCGGATCGCAGGCGGAGCGGATGCGGGCGACGCGCCGTACCGTCCCGGCGCCTCGGCCGGACTGAAGGAAGAAGCGGGCCTCGCGGAGCGGTACCTGGACCACCTGTGGGCCTCGCTGCCGGGAGGCCGTCCTCTGGGGGGCCTTCGCGTGGCCATCGACGCCGCGAACGGCGCCGCGGCGCCGCACGCCGGGCGGCTGTTCAGAGCCCTGGGGGCGGACTGCCGCGTCACCTGTGACCTTCCCGACGGCGGCAACATCAACCGGGACTGCGGTTCGACCTGCCTCGACCGGATCGTCGCCTTCACCCGCGAGACCGGCAGCCACCTCGGCGCGGCCCTCGACGGCGACGCGGATCGGGCCATCCTCTGCGATCACCTCGGCCACATCTGCGACGGCGACGTTCTGCTGTACGTGTGGGCGTCCCACCTCGCGGCCCGGGACGACCTCCCCGGCCGCCGGATCGTCGCGACGACGATGTCGAACATGGGGCTGGAGCGCGCGCTGGAGCGCCACGGCGTCGAGGTGCTGCGCTGCGGCATCGGCGACCGCGAGGTCGCCGGGACGATGCGCCGCGAGGGCGTCCGGCTCGGCGGCGAGCAATCCGGCCACCTGCTCGATCTGAACCTCGCCACCACGGGCGATGGCCTGCTCACCGCCGCCGCCGTGGCCGGGATCGTCGCCTCGTCCGGCAGCTCGCTCGCTTCTCTCTCAGCCGGCTTCCGGCGCTTCCCGCAGACCCTGCAGAGCGTCGCCGTGCGCGAGAAGCTGCCGCTTGAGACCGTGCCCGGTCTGTCCGACGCGTTGGCCTCCGCGGAACGGGCGCTCGGGTCCTCCGGCCGCGTTCTGCTGCGCTACAGCGGCACCGAACCGCTCGCCCGGGTGATGATCGAGGGCCCCGACCAGCAGCAGATCGAGAGCCTCTGCGAGCGCATCGTTAGCCTCATCGAGGCCGAACTCGCCTAGGCCCCCATCGCCGCCAGCATCTCCTTCACCGCCGCGGTCATGCCGATCAGCACCGCCCGCGACACGATCGAGTGGCCGATGTTCAGTTCGCTGATGCCGGCGAGGGCGGCGACCGGGCCGACATTGGCCACGGTCAGGCCGTGTCCGGCGTACGCCTCCCGGCCCGCGGTCAGGCCGCGCTCGGCGGCGGCCTCGATCTTCGCGAACTCTGTGGTCCCGCCGGCGCCCGAGGCGCGGGTGTAGGCGTCGGTGTTCAACTCGAAGCCGGCGACGTCGTCCTGGTCGTCGAGCGCAGCGATCTGGTCGAGGTCGGGGTCAACGAAGACGGACACCCGGATGCCGGCGGCGACGAGACGCTTGGCGGCGCCGCGCACCTGGTCGCCGCGTCCGATCAGGTCGAGGCCGCCTTCGGTGGTGACCTCGTCCGGCCGCTCCGGAACCAGCGTGACCTGGTTCGGGCCGACCCGCTCGGCGAATTCGAGCATCGGTTCATCGGACGCGATCTCGAGGTTGAGCTGGCCGCTGACCGTCTGCCGGAGATCCACGACGTCCTGATCCTGAATGTGGCGGCGGTCCTGGCGGAGATGCACCGTGATGCCGAACGCTCCCGCCTCCTCGGCGAGCCGCGCCGCCTCGACCGGGTCCGGATAGCCCACCAGGCGCGCCTGCCGCACGGTGGCGACGTGGTCGATGTTCACGGACAGCGCGGTCACTGGCGGCGGCGCGGTGCGCCCGGTCGATCCCTCGATCATCGAGCCATCCTAGCCATAAGCGGCGACCATAGCTTCAGCTAACAATAGCGGTTGTGCTATATGTCGCGCATGGTCAGGCCAGAACCAGCAACTGCTGCCCGGAGTCCGCGGAGTGTGTGGCTAGGGGGAGCGTGAGGTGAGAAAGCGTGAAGGAGTAGCATCGGAGCGTCTTGGGAACTCGTGCTCGGCCCCCACACCATCTGGGACTTCGTGTTGGCCTGCGTACCTGCCCTGGCCGCTGATGGTCCAGGGAATGCGGCACATCATGGCCGCTGTTGCTCCATGCCCGAGCGGCAGCCATCGCCTATGCACGTTGACGCACTTAGCCGACCGTTGAAGGCGGAATTGCGACGGGCGGTGTCCACGAAGATCTGGCCCCTGAAGACGCCGCCTGGGGTAGTGTGCGCAGCCTTGTTCGACCGCCTCGCCACTGTAGTCCCGTCCTTCGCGTCGATTCGTACCGAGGTCCAGGTCGCCCGTTCCCGGGAACGGGAGCCACTAGCTACTTCCGGCCACCTAAGGGCTCAACAGAAAGGAAGGTCGTCTCAGCGTTGCTACCGCTGGGTCGCCCCACTCCAGCCGGTTGGCTGCTGGCCCGTAGGGCCCTGCGCGATCCTTGGCACCGAGGTCTGCTGGAGGAGAGACCCATGGTAGAGCGCCGCCGCTATAGGAATCCGCCCATTGAAGAAGCGCTTTGCGAGTTCAGATTCGAACCTGGCCAAGAGTGGGATCTTACGTTACCCGGCAAACTCCATGCAAAACTCGGCGATGAATACGGTGGCAAACCACGGGAGCAGAGGGTTGTGGAAGCGAACCTCGAGGTTTCCGGAGGAGACCGGCCGCCCAATCTTAAGCTTGGTCAGCACTTGGCTAAGGTCCAGTTCTTGACGGAAGCTGGCAACAGGTTGGTCGGTGTCGGCCCCGATGCTCTCAGCATCCATATGCTATGGCCCTATCAAGATCCGGCGAGGAATGACGAGAGTGGTTGGCTTGAGTTTGAACCCCGGATTCAACGTGCCCTTTCGGCGTATTGGGACGTTGCGCTACCGAACGGTGTGTCTCGGATCGGCGTACGCTACATAAACAAGATCGCCGTTCCATCAGGGGACTTGGCAGAAATGGGCGAGTATCTGAAGAGTTCCATGCCTGTTGTTGCGGGCCTCCCGGAGGCGGCGAGGGCAGTCATAAGCCGCGTCGAATACGTCTATAGCGATGATGTGCGAATGGTCCTGACCCAAGGATCGATCGACGCAGCGCCAGGTCAGGTCGGCTTCATGCTCGATATCGACGTCATTTGGGAGAAGCGGGAACCCATTGGGCGGCAAGAGGCTCTGCTCTTGGCGCGCGATCTTCGGGTCCGCGAGCGTGAGGCATTTGAAGCCATTATCACTGACAAAGCCAGGGAGCTTTTCGATGGCACTTGAAAGAAGAGGCCTAGTTGCGGGAGGGGCCGGCGAAGCGGCGCTCGGTTTTCCCACCGAGTCGGTCGAGCCGAGTACCGTGCAGCAGCTCCCCCGAGCGCGCGCGGATGGAAGGGAGTCGTTGGCGGCGTCGCTGGAGGCTGCTTCGCTGCAGAAGTCCTGGTTGGAACTGGCGCGACGGCTGTACGTCGACCGGACGCTCGGCGCGGTGAGTTACGTGGCGTCACGGGCTAGTCCCTTTCCTGTGCTTGTGGACGTGGTGGGCTTCGTCTCTGCGGTGGATTCGGCCTCGGTGGGCGACGAGCGAGAGAGGCGCCAGTTGAGAGCTCGGTTGTGGTCGGCATTTGACGCCGAACCTTTGGTAGCCGGCGTGGCGCATCCCGCGGAGTCGGTCGTGAGCGAGTTCCTATCTTCCGTGGAACGGGAGAGACTGCTTGGGTGGCTGCGAGGCGTCTGCCTTGATGCGGGGCGGCCGAACTTCGCGGCGTCGGTCTTGCGCTGTCTCGGTCGGCAGGAAGATCCTCCGGGGAGCCACCGGTGGCGCTTGGACCTGCTGCGCGACGGCTTGGGAGTTAGCAACGCTGAGATAAGAGAAGCTGCTGTGCAACTGGCCGAGGTCTGGGACGAAGTTGGTATGTGCGGGATCCTACAAGCCCATGTCGAGAGCGAGTCGTGGCTCCGAGAGTACATTGAGGATGTGATCGAGGACGCGGACGAGTAGGCGATGTTCTTGGCTCGGAAGATCAGTGAGGCGAAGTGGAGGACGAGCCAGGAGCCTGAGTGGTCAGACGGGGAGATTCCTGCCGATGCCGTTACGATCGATCTCAGGACTCGAGAGAACACTCTGTCGTTCTGGCGGTGTGGAGACGGTTCCGAGGCGGAGGTCGAGGAAGCGGCACTGGCAATGGCTGCAGGTGGAGACTACATAGAGACTGTAGTCATGGTCTGGCTCCTCGAGGAGGATCTGGAATCAGCCGGTCTGGGCCTAACTGCGAATGAAGGAGAGACGACGATAGAGGATCTCGTCGCTCGGCATGTTGATATCCCCCACCTCGACTACGTGCGGCTCGGGGAAGTTGCGCGTCTCGTTGTGAGCGCCATAGCTGAAGGAAGGTCTCGGCGGATCAAGCGGAAAGACGTTAGGGAACTGCTACTAACAGCAGTGGTGGACGGTCGAGCACGTGTGGACGACCTCAAAGATCGTGTGCGAAAGGAGCTACGGAAGGCCCTCTGACGCTCACAAGTGAAGGAACCACTAATGAGGGGCGACAGCGCGGTCACGCCTCGCCGTCCCCGAGCAGGCCCAGTTCGCGATAGTCCTTCAGTTTCCGCTGCAGGGTGCGCACGCCGATGCCGAGCGCCCGCGCGGCCTCCGCGCGCCTGCCGCCGGTGCGGCCCAGGGTCTCGAGAATCGCCAGGCGCTCGATCTCGGCCATCGTCCGGGGCTCGCCGAAGGGGCTCTGGATCGGGCTTTCCGCCGGCGCCTCGGCGGCGGCCCGGACGTCGTCAGGCAGATCGTCGATCTCGATTCTGCCGCCGCTGTGAAAGACCGCGACCGTCTCGAGCACGTTGCGCAGCTCGCGCACGTTGCCCTGCCAGCGATGCCCGGACAGACACTTCAGCGCCCTGCCGGAGAGCTGCATTTCCGGCTTGCCCTCGCGGGCCGCGAACTGGCGCAGGAAGTGGTTCGCGAGCATGGGCAGGTCGTCGAGCCGTTCCCGCAACGGCGGAATGCTCAGCGTGACCACCTTCAGCCGGTAGTAGAGATCCTCGCGGAAGGAGCCATCCGCCACCGCCTGCTCCAGGTTGCGGTTGGTGGCCGCCAGCAGCCGGAAGTCGACGTCGATCATGCGGCTGCCGCCGACCCGCATGACCTGCCGCTCCTCCAGCACGCGCAGCAGCTTGACCTGGAGTTCGGGAACCAGCTCGGTGATCTCGTCCAGGAGCAGGGTGCCGCGGGCGGCGAGTTCGAACTTGCCGATCTTGCGTCCGACCGCGCCGGTGAAGGACCCCTTCTCGTGGCCGAACAGCTCGCTTTCCAGGATGTCGTTCGGGATCGCGCCGCAATTCAGCGCCAGGAAGCGCTCTTGCCGGCGGGGGCTGGCCTGGTGCAGGGCCTTGGCGACGAGCTCCTTGCCGGTGCCGCTCTCGCCCAGGATCAGCACCGAAGCACGGCTCGGGGCGACCTGGCGCATCTGCTGGAACAGGTGCTCCATCGGCGGCGACTGGCCCACGATGGCGTCGAAGCCGAAGCGCTCGTCGAGCATCTCGCGCAGGTTCGTCACCTCGTCGCGCAACTGCCAGTTCTCGACCAGCTTGAGCACCCGGCTCCGCAGCTCGTAGAGGTCGACCGGCTTGGTGAGGTAGTCGTCGGCGCCGACGCGCATCGCCTCGACCGCCGACTCGATGGTGCCGAAGCCGGTGACCAGGATGACCGCCAGGTCGAGCTCCTGCGCCCGCACCCGGTTCAGGAACGCCAGTCCGTCCATGCCCGGCATCCGCAGATCGCACACCGCCAGGCGCACCCGCGACTCCCGCTCGACGAACGCCAGAGCCGGCTCCGCGTCGTCGAACACGCGCACGCCGAGGCCGGCCCGCTCGAGTGCAATCGCCATCGACTGGCGGGATCCAGCCTCGTCATCGATGACGATGACCCATGGTGGGGTGGACATGGCGGGCATACTAGTTCCTACCGGCATTCGCCGCAGTCGGCGTGGTTCTGGGATCCGGTCCTGGGACCGCGGGCGTCTCGCCCGCATCCGGCCAACGAGTCACCGGCGCCGCTGCCATCCCGCCCACGTCGGCGCGCCTGCGGGTAGAGTCGGACCGCGCCGCCGGCCCCGGTCGTCAGCCGGTCCCCGGGGAAACGGGAGGAGGTCAACCGTGAGTGACACGCCCAAGCCAGGCAACCTTGAGCTCGAAGTCACCGACTTCGGGCCGATCGTCAAGGCCAACGTCGATCTCCGTCCGCTGACCGTCTTCATCGGTCCTAGCAATACCGGCAAGTCCTGGCTCGCCATGCTCATCTACGCCCTGCATCGCTTCATGGGAGGCGCATTGGGGTCGGGCGCCCGGCGCCTGATCCTGGCGCGGCGAATGTTCCACGTTCCGATGCAGTTCGGCAGCAGCACGGACGTTCATCGCGCCATCGACGAGTTGGTCAAGGATCTCTACCGACGCGGTGCGCCAGCCGGCGAGCAGGTCGCGCTCAGCAGCGTGCTCACAGAGGAAATGCGCTTGGCCCTCGAGCGACAGGGAGAGGACCTGAAGAACGAGGTCCGTCGCTCCCTCGGCGTGATCGACACAGGTGAGTTGGTGAGAAAGGGAGCAGGCAATGGTGCGACCGTGGTAGCTCGGCAGGGTGGGCTCGACTTGCTGGCGTTGCGGATAGGTGCAGAGCAGGTAACCCTCGAAGCCGGTATCCCTGACGAGATCAGCATCCGCAAAGACGCCGTTCGGGACGATCTCTCCCACCTCTTGTCGACCGTGTATGGCACCAGCCAGCAAGACGACGAATCACTCGATGCGAGTTATCGCGACGCCCTGCGGGTGCTGGTCGGGCAAGTGTTTCCGCGGCTGTTCCACCCCCTTTGTCGTCAGGCTTTCTACCTTCCCGCGGGGCGAACTGGCGCAATCGAAGCGTACCGAGAGATCTTTGGCGGCATGGCGGAGAGCGGCCCGCCCCGGTTGCCCGGCGTCCTGACCGACTTTCTAAGGCGGCTGATCGAACTCCTGCCGACGCGCAACGGAGACGGCGGGTTCGATGATGTCGCCAGTCGAATCGAGATGGACATGCTCGGCGGCGGGATCCGCGTCTCGCCCTCGCCGGTCATCGGCTTCCCGGAGTTCGGCTACCGTCCTGACGGCTGGAGCGCCGACCTGCCGCTGATGAACTCGTCTTCGGCCGTGTCGGAACTCGCGCCGGTTGTCCTCTTTCTTCGCCACGTCGTCGCGCCGGGCGACGTGTTGATCGTGGAGGAACCGGAGGCCCACCTGCATCCCGCCGCGCAGGTGGAACTCACGAGGCTTCTGGCGAGCACGGTCCGTGCGGGTTTGCGGGTCATCATCACGACCCACAGCGAGTGGATCCTGGAGGCGCTCGCGAACACAGTGCGCCGGTCGGCTCTGAGCGGAACTTCTTCGGGCGCCAAGGCCGAGCCGGGTGTCGCACTCGCGCCGGGTGATGTCGGCGCGTGGTTGTTCACGCGTGAGCAGCCGGACGGCTCAGTCGTCGAGAAGATCGAGCTGGACGACGAAACCGGGCTCTTTCCGGCGGGCTACGATCGCGTCAGCGAGGCGCTCTACAACGAAGGGGCCAGGATCTTCAATCAGATCCAGCGCGCGAAAGAAGAATGAGGGAGGTCGTTGCGGCGTTCGCCGCCAACGTGCCGCCTCCCTGCCGAGCCTGCTGCTGTGAGCGCCACGGATGCAGTGTCGATCTCGTCGGCTGTTCGGCAGAACGGGCGATTGTCGACATGGATTGTCTCGCGCTGCCGATCCCCCAGGGGCGGGAGCGGTGCGGCTACATTTTCGTGGGCGAGGAGGATGACACCACGTGGGTGGTGCCGATCGAATTGAAGAGCGGTGGCATCGGCAACGTGAACCACGTCTTGCGGCAACTGGAAGGCGGCGCGATGACTGCCGACGCCTGGCTTCCCGAAGGGGGCGAGTTCGAGCTTCTTCCAGTCGTGGCGCACGCAAAGCCGATTCGGCGGAGGTCACTGAACAGGCTTCGCAGCTTCAGGGTCTCGTTGCGTGGCAAGGAGAGGGCGCCGGAGATCACACGGTGCGGCTGTGCGTTGCTGCCGCTGCTTGTCGATAGGGCAGCCTCAGGCGTCTGAGTCGCCCCTTGGTGGGGCCAGCAGCTCCTCGAACCCGGCCTGGTCCAGAACCTCGACCCCCAACTGCTCGGCCTTCCGGAGCTTCGAGCCGGCCTTCTCGCCCGCGACCAGAAAGTTCGTCCGGCTGCTGACGGACCCCGTGACCTTGCCGCCGAGCGCCTTGATCCGAGCGGCGGCTTCGTTGCGCGTCATCTCGGCGAGCAAGCCGGTGAGGACGAACACCTTGCCTTCCAGCGGCAGATCCGCGTCGTCCGCTTCGCTCGTCACCTCTTCCTCCATCCGGAGGCCTTCGTCTCGCAGGCGCTCCAGGAGCTTCCGGTTCTGCTCCGACGCGAAGAACGCCCGCACCGATTCGGCAATCCGTGCGCCGATCTCGTCGACCTCTTCAAGTTCCTCCGCGGTCGCGGCAGCGAGCGCGTCGACGCCGCGGAAGCGGTCCGCCAGCAGCGCGGCCGTGCTGTCGCCGACGAAGCGAATGCCGAGACCGTAGATCAGGCGCGCCAGCGGCCTCGTCTTCGAATCCCTGAGACTCACGACGGTCCGGGCCGCAGCCTTCTCGCCGAGCCGGGCGTCGTTGGTCTTCTTCAGATCCGCGAGCTTCTCGACGGTCAAGCCGTAGAGGTCGGCCGGATTGGCAACCAGACCGCCCTTCACCAGTTCGCCGACCAGCCAGTCGCCCATGCCTTCGATGTCCATCGCGTTGCGCGACGCGAAGTGACGGACCCTCTCGCGGACCACGGCCGGGCAGGCGGCATTGACGCAGCGGCGCCGCACCTCGTCCTCGAGGTGGGGCAGCTCCTCGCCGCAGGCCGGGCAGTGTTTGGGCGGCTCGAAGGGCGTCGACTCCGGGCGGCGCCGCTCCGGGATGACCCTCACCACCTTGGGAATGATGTCGCCGCCCTTCTCGATCACGACCGCGTCGCCTACCCGCACGTCCTTGCGGGCCAAGTCCTCGTAGTTGTGGAGCGTGGCGCGCTTGACCGTCGTGCCCGCGACCAGCACCGGCTCGAGTTCGGCCACCGGAGTCACGGCGCCGGTGCGGCCGACCTGGGCGTTGATCGCCAGCACGACCGTCTCGGCCTGCTCGGCCTCGAACTTGAACGCCACCGCCCAGCGCGGCGCCTTGGCGGTGGCGCCGAGACGCTCCCGGAGCTCCGGGTCGTTCACCTTGACGACCACGCCGTCGATCTCGAAGTCCAGTTCGCCGCGCCGCTCCTGCCACTTCGTGCAGTAGGCGACGACCTCGCCGAGACTGGCGCACCGCCGCCACGAATCGTTGACCGGCAGGCCGAGATCCGCCAGGGCGGCGAGACACTCGCCGTGCGATCGGCGCTGCGCTTCGTCGTCGCCGTCGCCGCCGCCGTCGTCGCCGCCGGCGGGCTGAACCCACTCGTAGCAGGCCAGGTCGAGCCGCCGCCGTGCGACGTCCCGGCTGTCGAGCAGCCGCACCGTCCCGGCGGTCGTGTTGCGGGGGTTGGCGTAGAGCTCCTGGCCGGCCGCGTTGCGCTCCTCGTTCAGAGCCGCGAACGCGCTCCGGCGCATGTAGGTCTCGGCACGGACCAGCAGCCGGGCAGGCGACCCGGCCGGCAACCGCAGCGGCAACGTCCGAATGGTGCGGGCATTGACGGTCACCAGATCGCCGACCCGACCGTTGCCCCGGGTCGCGGCCTGGGTCAGGACGCCGTCCTCGTAGAGCAGGGACAACGAAACCCCGTCGACCTTCAGTTCGCACACGAACTCGAACTCTTCCTCGGGCAGCAACCGGGTCAGCCGGCCGAACCACTCCTCGAGTTCGTCGTGGTCGTAGGTGTTGTCGAGCGACAGCATGGGCGGCTGGTGCGCGACCTGCTCGAAGCCGTCCGTCGGTTCGCCCCCGACCCGCTGGGTCGGGCTGTCCGCGGTGCGAAGCGCCGGGTGGTCCTTTTCGAGCGCCTGCAGCTCCGCCATCAGGCGGTCGAACTCCCGGTCGCCGATCTCGGGCTGCGCGTCCTGGTAGTAGAGCCGCTCGTGGCGCTGCAGCTCCTCGCGCAACCACCGAGCCCGTGCCGCAGTCGGTTTCCCCGCCGCCATAGCCCGCATTCTGGCGCGTTTTTGCCGCGAAGTATGCTGCCTTGCGCATGGAGTTGCTCGCCTTCTTCCTCCGGTACGCCCGCCGCTACGTGCACTGGGGGCTGTTGGCCCTCGCCGCGATCGCCGTCTTCAGCATCGCCACGGTGGCGTTTCTCGGGCTGATCAATCCGATGTTGCAGGAAGTGCTGGGCGCTTCCGAGGAGGACGTGCAACAACGGGTCCTCCGCGGGGGAGGCCTTCCCGAGATCGGAAGCGACGGGCCGCTGGCGCGGCTGATGGACCCCGTCGAGGCCCGCACGGAGCGCCTGAGAGCGGCGGCCGGGGGCCTCTACGACGACCTGAAACAGTGGGCGGGCATCGAAGGCCGGCGCGAGGTCTTCTTCACCCCGATCCTGATTGTGCTCGTTCTGCTGGTGCGCAGCCTGATGGCGTTCCTTAGCGGCTACTCCTTCCAGCGCGCCGGCCTGGGGCTGACGACCGACATCCGCAACGACCTCTACCGCCACATCATCCATCAGTCGAGCCGCTTCCATCAGCGGCATACGTCGGGCGAGCTCTACAGCCGCGTGGTCAGCGATATCGCCAAGCTCCAGAACGCGGTCGCGGCGCGGCTGTTCGACATCTTCATGTCCGGCGCGCTGTTGCTGGTCTATAGCGTGGCCCTGCTCACGATCCACTTCACGATGGCCCTCATCTCGCTGGTCGGGGTGCCGATCTTCGGCTTCCTGCTGGCCCGCTTCGGCAGGGGGATGCGCAAGGTCACCTACCGCAGCCAGGAGCGGATGGCCGATCTCTCGGGGCTGCTTTCCGAGGGCATCCGCGGCAACCGGGTGGTCAAGGCGTTCGGCATGGAGGACTTCGAGTGCCGGCGGTTCGAACGCGCCACCCACGGCCATCTGCTCGCCAACCTCCGCGCCCAGTTCCTGTCCACCGTTTCGAGCCCGGTCATCGAGTCGATCGCCGCGATCGGAGGTGCGGCTCTGATCATCTGGGCGGGCCTCATGATCCGGGACGAGCAACTCACCTTCGCGCTCTTCTTCCAGTTCCTGATCGTGCTCTTGTTCATGTACGACCCGATCAGGAAGTTGAACAAGGTGAACCTGGTATTGCAGGAGGCCGTCGCCTGCGGTCAGCGGGTTCAGAAGCTGATGAAGATCGAGAGCGACATCGTCGACCGGCCGACCGTTCCGCCGATCGTCGGGTTCGAGCGCGGCATCCGCTTCAGAGACGTCTCCTTCGGCTACGAGAAGACGGGTCACGGCCAGTCGGTGCTGTCGGGAATCGACCTCGACCTGAACCGCGGAGAGGTGTTGGCCCTGGTCGGCTCCTCGGGCGCCGGCAAGTCGACGATGGTCAACCTGCTGCCGCGCTTCTTCGATCCCGTCTCGGGCCGGGTGCTGATCGACGACACGGACATCCGCGACCTGCCGCTTGCGAACCTGCGCTCGCTGATCGGCATCGTCACCCAGGAAACCGTGCTGTTCAACGACACGGTGTTCAACAACATCGCCTACGGCCGCGAGAAGATGCCGTTGGAGCGGGTGCGGATGGCGGCGGCTGCCGCCTACGCGGACGACTTCATCATGGCGATGCCGGACGGCTACGCCACGATGATCGGCGAGGGCGGCCAGAACCTCTCCGGCGGCCAGCGCCAGAGACTCGCGATCGCCCGGGCGCTGCTCAAGAACGCCCCCATTCTGATCCTCGATGAGGCGACCTCCCATCTCGACACCGAGTCCGAAGCCGTGGTGCAGCGCGCCGTCTACAACCTGATGGAGGGCCGCACCGCGCTCGTCATCGCCCACCGGCTGTCGACCGTGATTCGCGCCGACCGCATCGTCGTCCTGGACCGCGGCGTCGTGGTCGAAGAGGGCACCCACGAACAACTGCTCGAGTTGGGCGGCGCCTACAAGCGCCTCTACGACCTGCAGTTCCATGGTTGATCCAGGTTCCGCCCAGAACCGCGAGCACCACCCCGAAACCCTGCTGGAGGCGCTGCAACGAGCGGCGTCGGTGTGGCCGCAGCGCGGCATCACGCTGATCGACAGCCGCGGCCGGGTGGAGGGGCGGCGCACGTGGCCTTTCCTGCTTAACGACATCGAGGCTGCCGCCGGTCGCCTGGCCACCCTCGGCGTCCGCCCCGGCGACCGCATCCTGGTGTGCCTGCCGACCTCGTGGCCCTGGTTCGAGGTCTGGTTCGGCGCGGTTCGCCTCGGCGCGCTGCCGGCGGCGGTCGCGCCCCCGCGGGCGCTCGGCTCGCCGCGCAACCAGATCGAGAAGGCGCTCGCGGTGAACGACCTGCTCGACGCCCGTTACATGGTCTGCACCGACCCCGTCAGCGATCAGGTCCAGGAGATCGCCTCCGGCGGACCCGCCGGAGGTTCGCGTCCCCATCTGCTCTCGCAGTCCGCCCTGGCCGCCACGAGTCCGTCGCCGGTTCCGGCCGGCCGGCCGCCGCGCGGCGACGATCCGGCCTTCCTGCAGATGACCAGCGGCTCGACGGGCCAACAGAGGGCGGTGGTCGTGGGCCACGCTGCCGCGACCTGGAGCGCCCGCGCCAGCATGGAAGCGGTGGCGATTCCGCGCGGCGGACAACTGATGGATGCCCTCGTCGGCTGGTTGCCGCTCTACCACGACATGGGGTTGGGAGGCTGCCTGCTCGGCTCGCTGCTCACCGGCGCGGACCTGATCATGCTCAATCCGCGCGCCTTCCTGGCGCGGCCATGGGTGTGGCTGGAGCAGTTCAAGCGCACGAAGACCGCGATGTCGGCGGCACCCAACTTCGCCTTCCGGCAGTGCGTCGAACGGGTCGGCGACGACCGGCTCGCGTCGCTCGATCTGAGCGGCTGGCGCGACGTGTGCAGCGGTTCCGAGATGGTGCGCCAGGAGACCATGGGCGAGTTCAGCCGCCGTTTCGAGGCCGCGGGCCTCGATCCGGGCGCGCTGCGCGCCGCCTACGGCATGGCCGAGAACACGCTGCTCATCTCGATCAGCCGGACCGTCGACGGCCTGCACACCGCGGCGCCGGCGGGCGGCGGCCCCGAAGTGACGTCGAACGGCCCGCCGATGGACCGCACGGATATCGAGATCGCGGCGCCCGACGGACGGGCGCTGCCGGCGGGCGAAGTGGGCGAGATCCGGCTGCGGTCGCCCTCCCTGATGCTGGGGTACTGGAACGACCCGGAAGCGACCGCCGAGGTGCTGCGCGACGGCTGGCTCTACACCGGCGACCTCGGCTTCCTGAGCGCTGCCGGCGAGGTCCACATCACCGGCCGCACCAAGGAGCTGCTCATCCTGGGCGGCTCGAACGTGATGCCGCACGAGATCGAGTGGGTGGCCGAGTCCGTCCTCGGCGTCGGCGGCCGCGAGCGCGCCGCCGCCTTCTCGGTCGACGCGCCGCACGGCGAGCGGGCGATCCTGGTGATGGAGACCGGCGGCGACCGCGGCAGCACCGCCCTGCTGCGGAGCGAAGTCGGCCGCAGCGTCGGCCGCGCCCTGGGCATCCAGCTAGCCGATCTGCTCCTGGTGCGCCGGGGTAGGATTCCGCGCACCACCAGCGGCAAGGTCCGGCGGCGATCCCTCCGCGAGCAGTACCTTCGCGGCGAACTCGCGGCCGACTTCTGACCCGGCCTCGCCGGACCCACGCCGCGGTTGGGTACAGGAGCTGAGGAGCAATGGATCCACGCGCGGCGGCGAGCAAAGTACTGGCCCGGGTCAGCGGCCGGGACGAAGGCGAGCTGCGCCCCGAGTTCGACCTCGTGGCCGACCTCGGCATCGACTCTCCCAAGCAGCTCGAACTGCTGATCGAACTCGAAGAGGCCTTGGACGTCGAGATCAGCGACGAAGACGCCACCGCCTTGGAGACCGTCGGCGATGTGCTCGACTACGCCGCCGGTATCGGTTGAAAGTGCCCGGGGCCGCCCTGCCCGCGGCGGCGGTTCTGGTCCGCCTCTTCGCTCAGTCGCTCGCTGCCACCTACCGCCTGCACCGCCTCGAGGGCGCCGAGCACCTCGACCGCGCGCTCCAGCCGCCGGCCATGCTCGCCTGCTGGCACGAGCAGTTGGCGCTCTCGCTGCTGCTGGTGCGCCGGCGCCTGCTGCCGGCGGGCGGACCGGTGTCCATCCTCTCCAGCCACTCCGACGACGGTGAGCTGGCGGCCCGGGTCGCGCGGGCCTGGGGCATCCGCGTCACCCGCGGCTCGACCTCCCGCGGCGGCCGCGAGGCGGCGCTCAACCTTTACCGCGAGCTCGTCAAGCACCGGTCGACCGTGTTGCTCACGCCCGACGGTCCCCGCGGGCCGGCGCGCGAAGCGAAGGCCGGGAGCATCGTGCTGGCGGCCATGTCCGGCGCGCCGATCGTCCCTGCCGGCCTCGCGGCGGACCGCGGTCTGAGGTTGAGGAGCTGGGACCGCATGATCGTCGGCGCCCCATTCACCCGGGTGGCGGTCGCGGTCGGTGAACCGATGGCGCTGGATCGCGGATCGACCGACGCCGAGCGGGAGGCGGCCCGGCTCGAACTCGGCGCCCGGCTCGACGACCTGACCGTTCGCGCGGGTGGGCTGCTTTCCTGAGCCGGAATCCGGCCGCGCCGGCGCGCGTTGTTCCCAGTGTTCCTCGTTCCGAGAAAACACAGGGAAACGCGCGAGAATGCTAGAATCCGACGGCTTTTTCCCTGCGCTCAGTGTCTGGGCGCCGGCTTGACCCATGTTCACCCATCGTCTAATCGACATGTCTCTTCGCTCCGGCTGCCCCAGTAGGCAGCTTCTCGCGCTGCTGCCCGGGCTCGCCGCGCTGCTGATCGTGGCGGCGCTGGCGCCGGCGCCGGCCGCGGCGACGGTCTACGTCATGCCGACTGACGAGGCGATGGTTACGCGGTCACCGGTCATCGTCTTCGGCGAGGTTCTGGCCACGGAGCCGGCGCCGGTTGGAGGGCTTCTCGCCACCGACCTCATGTTCCAGGTCGAGGAAGTGCTGAAGGGCTTCGTCCCCGGCAGCACGATCGTCGTCCGGCAGCCCGGCGGCCTCGGTCCGGGCGGCGTTGCCGGCCGGGTGTTCGGTGTGCCGGTACTTGTCGAGGGTGATCGGGTACTGCTCTTCCTCGATCCGGTCGAGGGCGTCTACCGCACCGCTGAACTGGCGCTCGGGATCTTCTTCGAGGCGCCGGCCGGCGACCGGACGTTGCTGTTGCGCGATCAGGCGGAGCAGTTGGTGCTGCCGCTACAGGGCGACCCGGCCGCTCACGAGGGGGCAGAAGGCACTGCGCCGCGCGACGCCGACCGCTTCCGCCGGTGGATCGCCGACCGGGCGGCCGGCGACGAGCGCGCGCCCGACTACTTCGCAACCGACCTGCCGGAGAGCCTGGCCACGGTCGTTTCGGACTTCCGTCTGATCACCCACCAAGATTGCGCCAGTCCTGGCACCCGCGTTCGCTGGCGCAACTTCGACCGGGGTCAGAGCGTGGGCCTGGTGGTCCAGCGCCGGGGCCAGCCCGGCGCCCCGGCCAACGGCCATCCGCAGGTCCTGGCCGGAATGAGGGTCTGGAACCAGGATGCGAGAAGCCGGGTACGCCTCGTTCGCAGCGGCCTGACGGATGAAGAACCTTCCGCCGCTTTCGAGGGCAACGGCAAGAACCGGATCACCTTCGAGGATCCCCTGGATGAGATTCCCGGCTCGTTCCTTCCCTCGGTCGGCGGCGTCCTCGCGATCACGTACGGTTACTTCTATTGCAGCGCGTCCGACCCGCCGCACCCGGTCCCCGGCCTCGCGAGCGTGGAGGCCTACGAGTTCGTCGAGGCGAACGTCACCACCCAGGACGGGTACCAGGATTGGTTGGCCACAGTGCCGGATGCCGGCCTCGCTCACGCGCAGATCATGGCCCACGAGCTGGGGCACGTCCTGGGTATCGGCCACAGTTGCGACGAGGGGGACAACCTTCCCTGCGACACGGAGTTGAAGCGCACGGCGATCATGCGGGCGCGGGTCGGAGGCCGGATCGATGGGGCCGTGCTCAACGCCGACGACCGGAACGCGGTGCGCGCTCTCTACCCGGAGGTCGGCCCCGTGGGGCCGCTGACGCCGCCGGCGGCCACGGATCTGACCGTCACCGCGATCAGCCAGAATGAACTCGAGTTGCGCTGGCGGGACCGTTCCGGCAACGAGAACGCCTTCGAGATCTACGAGCGGATGGTCGACAGCGACTTCGAGCGCATCGCCACCCTGGAGCGGAACAGCACCACCGTGGTGATCCAGAACATCCCGTCCGCGACCTACCGCGCCTACCAGGTCGTGGCGCGGAACAACCGGGGCAGCTCCGAGCCGACACCGGAAGCGGGCGCCACGACCTTCGCCGAAGTTCAAGACTGCGTGGAGGACGACGACACGTTGTGTCTGAACGACGGACGCTTCCGGGTCGAGGTGCAGTGGGAGACGGACCGGGACAGCGACCGGGGCGACGCGGAGGCGTTGACCAACGACACCGGCGACTTCTGGTTCTTCTCGCCGGACAACATCGAACTGGTGGTCAAGGTCCTGGACGGGTGCTCCTTCAATGAGCGCTTCTGGGTGTCTGCCGGCGGCCTGACCGACGTGAAGGTCATCATGACCGTGATCGACTCCGAGACCGGAGTCGCCGCGACGTACTACAACCCGCCGGGCACTCCCTTCCGGCCGGTTCTGGACAATGAGTCCTTCGCTGTCTGCTCCCAGGGCCGGAATCTGTACGGTCAAAGCCGGTACCTGCTGTCGGCCGGGGAGATGGAGTCTCTACGCGGCGGCGCGGGCCGCTCGTCCCGGTTTGCCGCGCGGTTCGCCGAGGCGCTTCGTCCCGGCCGGGTCCGGCTGCCGCAGGAGGATGGCGCCTGCGAAGCCGACGACCAGACCCTCTGCCTCGAGAACGGCCGCTTCGCGGTCCGCGCCCGCTGGCAAACGGACGACGGCGCCGGCGACGCCACGGCTTGGCCGCTCACCCGGGATACCGGCCTCTACTGGTTCTTCGGCCCGAACAACGTCGAGATGGTGATCAAGGTGCTCGACGGCTGCGCGCTCAACGGCCACCGCTGGGTGTTCGCGGGCGGACTGACGGACGTGGCCGTGACGATGACGGTCACCGACAGCGAGACGGACGAGAAGAAGACCTACGAGAACCTCGCCGGCACGCCGTTCCAGCCGATCCAGGACTTGAACGCGTTCTCCTGTTCGGCGCCGTAGCGGGGCCCTCGGTTGCAGAAGAGAGCGGCCGCACGCGACGCACGATGCCCCCGGGCCTTGGAACCGATTTGCCTTTTTCGATATGTTGGGCGTAATCTACTGACGTGTATACACTTCTCACCCAACGCCGGGTGCCCTACCGGAAAGGGAAGACCATGAGACTGACCAACCGCCGCATCGTTCGAAACCTCATTTGCCTGACGGGCCTGTTGGCGTTCGCCTCGGCGCCTCTGGCGGCCCAGCGGGGCATCGACCTGCTGGACGCCGAGCAGGTCCTGCGGGCGGAGACGCCGCTCGTCACGCCGGTGCAAGTGAAGAGCACGGTGCGAGTTTCCCGCAGCGATGATCCGGAACGTGTGGTGCTGGCGACACACGACCAGGAGACGTATCAGTACGACGACGGCGACTTCGAGAACTTCGCTGTGGATGCTCCCTCGTCTTTCCTGGGCTTCGAAACGCAGGTCGCGCAGCAGTTCGATCTGAACCGCAGCGGCAAGCTGGTGAGCGTCATCGTCTGTTTCAAGCGCCCTGACGACGACCGGTTGCGAAACGTGGTCTTCGACCTGGTCTTCTTCAGCGATAAAGACGGCGAGCCCGGCACCCGGAGTGTCGTTCGGTACACGTGGGAATCGTCGATCGCGAAGGCAGGAGATGACCGCTGCCTCACACTCTCCGGCGCCATGGCCGGGAAGAGCCTGCCGCGTGGCGAGCAGTGGGTCAGTATCACGTGGCAGAACGATACGAAGAAGATCCTCGGTGAGGACAACTACACCGCGGATGACCCCCGTCCCAGGGACAGCAACGGAAACGCGGACCACGAAACGAATGTGCGCTTGAGAACGCGCGGGGCTGGCAACCAGCCGTGGGGGGGTTGGTCGGATCCGCATTTGTCAAGCCAGCTCAAGGCCTACGGCATCCGTATGGTGGTCGATCATTCCAACCACGCCCCCGAGCCGGACCCCGATCCCGACCCCGATCCCGACCCGGATCCCGATCCTGATCCTGGACCCGATCCCAATCCGGGTGTGATCACTCGGCCGCCCACCGGCGCTGGCTACTCCGCCTGCCGTCCCACGGTGGCGCCGCTCGTGTTCGAGGGCAACGTCAGGGTCGCCATGTGCTACGAGACGAAGGTGGGCGCTGTGGGCGGCGAGAGGAAAGACGCCAAGAGCGTCTACAGGTCGGACAACTCCGGCCTGCTCTACTTCTTCGACGAGAACAACGCGGAGGTTTTCGTCAAGGTGCTCAACGGCTGCAGCAACAATGGCCACCGCTGGGTCTACGTGGCGGCGTTGACGGACGTGGCGTTCAACCTCTACATCAACGACGGCAGGAACCCGACCTGGACGTACCACAACCGGCAGGGCGAGACCGGCGAGGTCAAGGCCAACCTCCAGGCCTTCCGCTGCGTCTCGTAAGCGCGAGTTGAGCGGGCCGGCCCGGCGCCGGCCCGCACCGCTCGACGAGTGGCGCACCCAGTGGCGCACCCAGCACTTGCCCCCAGCGGGGGCTTGGCATGGCGCGTGCAAGAATCCTTCCGGGTAGGTGACCGTTTACAGACCCCCAAGGAGGAATCGTCGTGGTGCGCCGGATACTGGATCGTCGTTCTCTCGCCCTTCTTGCCGCGCTGCTTGCCCTGCCCGCGGCGCCGCTCGCAGCCCAGGGAGGCCGTGACCTGCTGGCGCCGGTGGTCGCGGAACCTCAGGCTCAGGTCGGGGTGGTTCCCTTGGCTCTCATCAAGCAGGCGGGCGAACTCCCCGTATCAGTGCGTGTCCGCGATGTGCGGTCGGCACGCCACGAAGCAGTCGGCGTCCCGCAGCCGGCCACCGAGCTCTACCAGTACGACGACAACGATCTCGAGGTGGCCCTGCACCTGGTCGATGACGTGACCGAGGAGCTGCTCTTCGAGTTCGAGCTGGCTCAGCGCTTCCGTTTGCCCAGTGCGGGGACGGTGGAGTACGCGATCGCCTGCATGGGCCGCGGGATGAGCGACACGAGCGCCGACGTGGAGTTCGCTCTCAACTTCTACTCCGGCGCCGGCAGTACGCCGGGACCCTTGCTGGCCGACTACGTGGTAACGGCACAACTCCGAACACCCGGAGTTTACTTCTGCTTCCCGCTTGGGGACGCTTTGCAGGGCCTGTCGCTGAGTGCTGGCGACGTCTGGGTCGCCGTCTCCTGGCTGCGCGCAGCACCGCCGGAGAACACGAAGTTCCTGATGGCGGACCAGAACGGGCCGGGCGGCGGCAGGCGCGCCTTCCGGGCGCGTCCGGAGGAGGGCGACGATTGGTTGGCCTGGGAGGCCGACACGGATCCCGACATCAAGGCCTACGGCATCCGGCTCGCCGTCAACCACCCCGACCCTGATCCCGATCCGGACCCTGACCCTGACCCTGACCCCGACCCCGACCCCGACCCGGACCCTGACCCCGACCCCGACCCCGGTTCGGGTCCGCCGACCGGAGAGGGCTACACGGACTGCGAGCCCGAAACCACGCCGCTCGTATTCGACGGCGGTTACAACGTCAGCCTCTGCTACGAAACGCCGGGCGGCGACATCGGCGAGGGCAAGGGCGGCATCTGGGCATCCGGCGAGTCCGGCCTGCTGTGGTTCTTCAACCCCGGCAACGCCGAAGTGCTGGTCAAAGTGCTGAACGGCTGTGCCCACAACGGTCACCGTTGGGTGTTCGTGGCGCCGGTGACCGACGTGGCCTTCAATCTCTACGTGACGGACGGGGAGGACGGCTCCTGGTCCCAGCACAACCGGCAGGGAGACGTGGCGACTCCCAAGCGTGACACCTTCGCCTTCCAATGCCGCGAGTAGCCGCGATGGTGCAGCGCCGCAAGGCCGCAGTGCTGCTCGCGGCGCTGCTCTGTGCGGCGCCGGCCGCGGCGATCGTCTACGTCCTGCCAACCGACGCCTCGATGGTCGAGCGTTCGCAGGTGATCGTGTTCGGCGAGGTCCGGTCTGTTGCGCCGGCCTTCGCGGAGGGCCTGCCGTTCAGGGACTACGCGGTCGAGGTCGAGGAAGTGCTCAAGGGCGTCGTCCCTGGCGGCACGATCCTCGTTCGCCAGCCGGGCGGTGTCGGTCCGGACGGGCTGGCCATGAAGATCCTCGGCTTGGCGATGCTGGCCGAGGGGGACCGGGTCCTGTTCTTCCTCGATCCAGTGGACGGCCGGTACCGTCCGGTCGAGTTCGCCTTGGGCCTGTTCTTCGAGGTTCGGGTGGGGGACCGGGTCCTGCTGGCGCGCGCGCCGTCGCTACAGGGCGACGTGCTGGGTACGGACGACCCGGCGGCCGGCGGGCGGGCACGGAACCGCCAGCCGCGCGACGCGGCCGGTTTCCGCCGCTGGATCGCGGACCGCGTCGCCGGAATCGAGCGGCCGGCCGGCTACTTCGACGCCGGTTGGCCGGATGGGCCCCGGAGCGTCGCCGAGCCGTTCCGGGTCACCAGAAGTCCCGGTCCCGACGACTGCTTCCACGACGGCCTGCCGCTCCGCTGGCGGGAGTTCGACCGCGGCCAGAGCATCGGCGTGACCGTGCAGGCGAGCGGTCAGCCGGGAGTGCGCGGCGGCGGCCTGTCCCAGGTGCGCGCCGCCCTCAGCGCCTGGAACGACGACCGCAGGAGCCGGGTGAACCTGGTGCTTGACGGCACCTCGAACCGGAAGTTGCCGATCGACGACGTCGACGGCGTGAACTCGATCTCCTACGAGGACCCGTCCGACGAAATCCCGGGGTCCTACGAACGTGGCGGCGGCGGCACGCTCGCGATCACCTACGCCTTCTTCTACTGCGACGAGTCCGCTACGCCGCACACGATCCCGGAAAACGACGCGGTCGAGGCGCTCGCGCTCATCGAAGCGAACATCACCACCCAGGACGGTTACGAGGATTGGGTGAGCGGGACGTCGAATCCGCGCAAGGCCCACGAAGAGATCATGGCGCACGAGCTGGGCCATTTGATCGGCGTCTCCCACCCCTGCGGCGACAGCGAGAGTGGCCCCTGCGACAGCGTGACCGGCGAGGCGATCATGCGCGCCAGGGCGCACGGCGACGGCCGCGGCGCCGCGCTCAACAGCGACGACCGGGCCGCGGCGCGATACCTGTATTCGATACCCGGCGATTCGGACCCCGACCCCGACCCCGATCCAGACCCGGACCCCGACCCGGACCCGGACCCCGACCCGGATCCGGACCCCGAGCCGTTTCCCGACCCGCCCCTGGGACCGGGATACGCGAATTGCCGTCCCGAGACCGCGCAGCTCGTCTTCGAGGGAGGGTACGAGGTGGGCATGTGCTACGAGACGCCGTCCGGCGAGGTCGACGAGGCGAAGTCCGGCATCTGGTCCTCGTCCGAGTCGGGCCTGCTCTGGTTCTTCAGCCGCGGCAACGCGGAGGTCCTGATCAAGGTGCTCGACGGATGCAGCCTCAACGGTCACCGTTGGGTGTTCGTGGCGCCCGTGACCGACGTGGCCTTCAATCTCTACGTCAGGGACGGCGGGCGTCGCACCTGGAGGCATCACAACCGCCAGGGCGAAATCGCAGGCGCCCGAAACGACACCTTCGCGTTCCGTTGCCAATGAAGCGCACCGGTTGCGCCAAGTCCTGTAGCGTCGCGCATCATGCGGATCGCCGTTGTCTGGAACCACGGCACGCCCCTGAGCCAGTGCTCGTTCCGGTTCGAGGAGTACATCCGCGGCCTGGAAGAACTCGGCCACGAGGCGTTCGTCGTCTGCCCGCAGTCCTCCGACGACGGCTTCCCGGTGCCGACCTTCTGCCCGCCGCTCGGCGAGGGGCTGGCGAACCGGGAGATCTGGCTCGATCTCAAGGTCCAGGTCGCGGTCCTGCCCTCCTTCCACCAGATGTCCGGCCTGCTCGAATTGCTGGTGGGTATCGGTGTGCGCACGATCGCCATGGGGGACTCGGACGGGCAGATGGGGCTGCGCGCCTTTCCGCTCGCGACGATGAGACGGACGGTCCATGCCGGTGCTTCCGACCGCCGCCATCGGCGCCGCCAGGCCGGGAAACTCGCCCTTCGCTACCTGCGCTCGTTCCTGCGCCACGATCCGCAGGACGCCGAGTTCCTGCGCAGCGCCAGGTTCTCCGACGTGCTGATCCTGGGCAACGCGGAGTCGCGCGACCACTTCCGCCGCTTCCTGCGCAAGGCCGGCGCCGGTGACATGGCCGAACGGGTCCATGTGGCGCCGCTCGCGATCAACCGGGTCTTCTGCGAGTTCCCCGACCTCGAACGGGAGCGCCGCGGCCTGGTGGCCATCGGCCGGTGGGACGACCCCCAGAAGAACGCGCCCTTGCTGGCCCGGGCGCTGACCCGCTACCTCGCCGCGGCCGCCGACGGGAAAGACGGGGAAGACGACGAGGAAGTGCCGGTCCGGATCTTCGGCGCCGGCGGCGAAGAGCACTTCCAGGACCTGTGCCGGCAGTTTCCGAATGTCAGCTACGAGGGCCCCCAGCACCCGCCGGTGCTGGCCGAGGCGCTCGCCGGCAGCCGCTCCATCGTCTTCTCCTCGCGCTGGGAGGGCTCCCCCCACGCCGGCTGCGAGGCCCTCTCCATGGGCGCGACGATCGTCGGCACGCCGATCCCGAGCCTCCGGAGCTGGTCCGAAGACGGCGCCTACGGCCGGGTCGCATCCGCCCACCGCGCCGGTCCCCTGGCGAATGCGATCGCCGCGGAGCAAGCTGCGTGGCGGCACGGCGAGCGAGACCCGGCTAGCATCGCCGCCGTGTGGCGTGAAAGAAGCTCCGGCCGCGGTGTCTGCGAAGCGATGCTGGCGGCCCTGTCGTGACCGCCCGCCCGCTCGAGGTCATCCTCGACACCACCGAGCGCTGCAATCTGAAGTGCAAGATGTGCTACTTTTCAGCGGTCGACCGGTTGCAGTTTCCGCCCTTCGACCGGAACCTGTCGAGCACCGGCATGATGCCGCTCGAGACTTTCGGCCGCGTCGCGGCAGACCTCTTCCCGCGCGCCCACCGCGTCGCTCTGGGCTGCGCCGCCGAGCCGCTGGTTCATCCGAAGTTCGTCGACATCGTCCGCGAGGCGGGGAGCTACGGCATCCCCGACCTGTGGTTCCCCACCAACCTGCTGCCGCTCACCCCGTCCAAGGCGGAGGCGATCTGCGAGGCGGGGGTGAAGACGGTCGGCGTGTCGATGGACGGCACCCGCCCCGAGACCTACGAAACCATCCGGGTCGGCGCTACGTTTGTCAGGTTGATGCGTTCCCTCGATCTTCTGAACGACGTGCGCCGCGGCGCCGCCACCCGCCTGCGGCTGATCTTCGTCTGGATGCAGACGAACCGCGCCGACCTCGCCGATCTGCCGCGCTTCGCGGAGGAAGTCGGCGCCAGCGAGCTCGACGTCCGGTTCGTGGCGCCGACCGCGCACGTCACCGCCGAGGACGAACTGCTCGACGACGAGGATCCGGGCGCCCTGCGGGCTGAGCTGGCCGCCGCCGCGGAGGACGCGGCCGCCCGGGGCCTGAAGCTCGTCTCCTACCCCGACTTCGACGACGGCGGCGCCATCGGGCTCCGCGGCCACCTGCTCCGCTGGCGGGCCGGGCTCTACGATCGCCGCCGCCTGCGCGGCCGCGTCCGTACCGCGGTCGCCGGTTGCGCCTGGCCTCGCCACACCGTCGTCGTGCGGCCGAACGGCGCCGTCTCGCCGTGCATCTTCTGGGAAGAGCAGCCGATCGGCCTCTACCCCGAGACCACCCTCGCCGAAGTCGAGCGCTCGCCGCTCCTCTCCTCGATCACCGACGGCCTGCGCACCGGCAACCCCTGCGGCACCTGCCGCACCTGCTCCGAACGCAAGCACGCCCTCTACTTCCGCCTCCAGTGGCGGCAGCAGGTCGAAGAACGCCTCGAACAACTCGGCCCCGGCCCTGGGACCGCTGGGCTCGTGTCCGCATCGCCCGCATCGCCCGCATCTCCCGGGGCCGCCGGCGTCTTGTCCGCATCTGGCCCTGGGAACGCGGGCATCTTGCCCGCATCTGGCCCTGGGAACGCGGGCATCTTGCCCGCATCTGGCCCTGGGAACGCGGGCATCTTGCCCGCATCTGGCCCTGGGAACGCCGGCGTCTTGCCCGCATCTGGCCCTGGGAACGCGGGCATCTTGCCCGCATCTGGCCCTGGGAACGCCGGCGTCTTGTCCGCATCTGGCCCTGGGAACGCGGGCATCTTGCCCGCATCTGGCCCTGGGAACGCGGGCATCTTGCCCGCATCTGGCCCTGGGAACGCGGGCATCTTGCCCGCATCTGGCCCTGGGAACGCGGGCATCTTGCCCGCATCTGATGCTCAGCCGCGAAGCGGCGAGCCCGAGCCGCCCACCTGGGGCCTCCCCGCCCCCGTCCGCGCCGCCTCCTCCGCCCCGGCCCCCGGCGACTGGATCGCCGAGCACGCCCCCGCCCAACCCTTCGACCGCGTCCTCCTCATCGGCGACGACACCTGGGCCACCGAACTCCTCCGCACCGGCTTCGCCGCGCATGTCGACGTCGTCGCACCTCCTGGGAACGCGGCCTTCCGGCCCGCATCAAACGCGCCGCCCGCCGCCGCCCCCATCCACCGCCTCAGCCTCGACCCCCGCCGCCCCGAACTCCCCCTGGCCGCCTACCAGGCCGTCTGCTGCATCGGCGGCTTCTCCGCCCACCTGCGGCTCGAGCGTCTCCTCACCGCCGTGCTCGAGGCCCTCGAACCCGGCGGCAAGCTGATCGTCGACGACTACGTCGGTCCGGCCCGGCACCAGTGGAACGGCCGTGCCGGCGCCGCCGCCGCGGCGGCCTTCCGCCGCCTTCCGGCAGCCGCCCGCCGATTCGACCGGCTGCCGCTGCCCCCGATCGACGGCGACTGCGCCCACGCCATCCGCTCCCGCGACCTGGGTCGGCTGATCCGCACCGGCTTCCGGGTCGAATCCGTCCGCCCCTACGGCGGCGATCTGCTCGCCCCCCTCGGTTCCTGCGTGGACTGGAGCCGGGTGCCCGGCGACGACCTGCGTCGCCTGGCGGACGGCACCGGCCGCTCGAGACCCCACTACGCGCTGACCCTCGCACGGCCGCACAGCGGCCTGCCCAGGCGAATCGCGCGGCTTCGCTACCAGGTCGGACCGAAGGTTCGCCGGGTGTTCATCTACGAGCCGCGGCGCGCCCGCGACCTCGTTCTCCAGGCGCTGCGGGGGCAGGTGTAGCCGTGGCCGTTCGTTGGGGCATCCTCGGCCCGGGCCGCATCGCGCGCTCCTTCGCCACCGCCGTCGACGCGCTGGACGGCCATGAGGTCACCGCCACCGGCAGCCGAAACCCGGACCGTGCCCTCGCCTTCAATGCCGAGCGCGGCTACGCCGCCGAGGTCGGGACCTACGCTCAGCTCGCTCGCAGCGGGGCGGTCGACGCCGTCTACGTCGCCACGCCCCATCCCGGCCACCTCGAGCACGCGGCGCTGGCGCTCCGGGAGGGCAAGGCGGTCCTGTGCGAAAAGCCGCTCGCCGTCAACGCCTCCGAGGCCCGCGCGATGTGCCGCATCGCCCGGGAGCACGGCGTCCTGCTCATGGAGGCCATGTGGACCCGCTTCCTGCCGGCGACCCGCAAGGTGGCGTGGTGGCTGGCCGAGGGCGCGATCGGCAAACCCCGGCGCCTCGCCTGTTCCTTCGGCTTCGAGACCGCGTTCGATCCGAAGAGCCGGCTCTACGCCCCCGAACTCGCCGGCGGCAGCCTGCTCGACATCGGCTGCTACACCCTCTCGCTCGCCTCAATCGTCTTCGGCCAGGCGTTGATCGGCCCCGAAGCCCCGGAACTCGAGGTCGAGGCCATACTCGCACCGACGGGTGTCGACCGGCACTGCAAGATGACCCTGCGGTTCCCCTCCGGCGGCGAAGCGCACCTCCTAAGCTCCATCAGCCGCAACACCGATCACGCCGCCGTGATCGAGGGCACCGAAGGCCACATCGAGATCGACCGATTCTGGCGCGCCCAGCGTGCAGTGCTCTACCGCGGCGCCAAGCGGGCGGCGACCGCCGACATGCCCTTCCTCGCCAACGGCTACGAGTACCAGGCCCTGGAGGTCGAACGTCTCCTGCGCGATGGCGCACTCGAGAGCCCCCTGCTGCCTCACGCCGAATCGATCGCCCTGCTCGAGCTGATGGACGAGATCCGCCGGCGGATCAGAGTCCAGTACCCGTTCGAGAGCGCCATCGGCGTCACCGAGGGGGTGTAGCCGGAAACCACGCCCGTGAAGGCCGGCGACATCATCTCGCGGTTTCGGGTTCACGGTTCGCTTCCGTGCCTGCCGGGCGAGCTGCCGTTGCCGCTGTACCGGGCCCAGGACATCGCCGCCCGGTCGTGGGTTCTGGTCCAGCGCTTCCCAGAGGATGCGCCGCGGGCCGAGGTGGAGGCGGCGGCGGAGCGGGCAGAGGCGCTGGCCGGGGACGGACAGGAAGGGGCGCCGGGATTCCCGCGCCTGGTCGAGCGGTCGTTCGATCCACCGGCGCTCCTCGCCTGGTCCCTGGGCGGCGGCGAGATGCTTCGCAAGCGTCTCCAGCGGTCACCGCTCAGCCCCGAGCAGGCCGCCGACGTCGGCTTGGCGCTGGCCCGTGCAGTGCGCGGTCTACACCGGGCCGGGATGGTCCACGGCAGCCTGCGTCCGGCGAACGTCCAACTGCTGGACGGCGGCAAGGTCGGCCTCCTGGCGCCGGCCAGCCTGGGACCGGTGACGCTGGCCGTAGCCAACGAGGCGATCGAGTCGCCGAGCCTGTGGACAGCGGCCTACCTCTCGCCGGAGCAGACCCGGAGAGCCGAGGAGGCCATCACCGGCTCACCGTCGCCGTTCACGACCGCGGACGACGTGTGGGCGTTGGGCGTGGTGCTCCATGAACTCGCTACGGGGGAGTTGCCCTTCCTGGCCACTACCTACGCCGCGATGAGACGCGCCGTCACCGTCCAGCCCGTGGACCTGGCCGGCACCCTTCCCGGCAGCGCGCCAGAGGTCTTCGAGGCCGTGTTCGCGGCGGCCCTCGACCGGGACGCGGATCGTCGCCGCGCCGCCCTGGACGAGGTGATCGGCAGGCTCCGTCAGGTCGAGGACGAGCTCCGCCCGCAGGTTCGACCGGCGGCCGACAGCGTGGCCCGCACACAGGCCCGGAAGGCGGCCGCCGCCACCGATCGTTCCGTCGCCAGCCCGGCCGAGCCTGAGTGGCAGTCCGCGATCTCGCGGATCAGGGACCAACGCAGCCGCCTCGCCCGCGAGCGCCCGGCACCGGCTCTGTGGCGCGTGCTGATCGGTCCGCTGCTGGCGCTGCTGTTGACCGCGGCAGCGGTGGCAGCGTGGTTCCGGTTCTGAAGAACTGGGTGTAAGTAGTGGGTGCGCAAGGACTGGGCGCACCCAGTCTTCGCCTGTGTTAGTCTGGCCTACACAACTGTTCCCAACCCCGTCTCGAAGTAACTGGAGGATTTGGCATGAAGAAAGCATTGTTTGCGGTTCTGGCTCTTTCGCTGATGGTCGGCGCCCCGGCGTTGGCCGCTGACACCTGGACCGGCGAGGTCCTCGACATGGTCTGCTTCGGCAAGGGTCAGAAGGGCGCCGGTCATGCCGGTTGCGCCGTGACCTGCCTGGAGAAGGGCAACGACATGGGCCTCCTGGTCGGCGATGATGTCGTCAAGATCGACCGTGGCGGCTCCGACGCCGACGCGATCACGACCCTTGAAGGTCTCGGCGGCAAGGCCGCCAAGGTCACCGGCAAGGCCATGAAGGCCGACGACGGCACCGTCACCGTGACCGTCAGCGCCGCCGAAGCCGCCTGACCGTCAGGTCAGCGACTTCTCTGAAAGCGGGCCTTCGGGCCCGCTTTTGTTTTTCGTGCTGGCAACAGTGGGTGCACCGGCCTGCCATCTGTGCGCCCGATGACGGGCGCACAGAGTGGTTCGCGGGTGGCGCGGATCGCGCCACCCGGGTTCTGGCCGGCTGCCGCCGGAGGCGGCAAGATGAGCGCACCCTGTGTCTGCACCCAGTATCTGCTATGCCATAGTCCGCGGCCATGATCCAGTTGAACCGCTATTCCGCTCGCATCACCCAGGACAAGTCCCAGGGGGCCTCGCAGGCGATGCTCTACGGCGCCGGTCTGACGCCCGAGGACATGGCGAAGCCGCAGGTCGGGATCGCCAGCGTCTGGTACGAGGGCAACACCTGCAACATGCACCTCCTGGAGCTCGCCGCGGCGGCCAAGGAGGGTGTCGACGGGACGGGCTGCCTGGGCCTCCGGTTCAACACCATCGGGGTCTCGGACGGTATCTCGATGGGTACGGACGGGATGAGCTACTCGCTCCAGTCGCGGGATCTGATCGCCGACTCGATCGAGACGGTGATGGCGGCGCAGTGGTACGACGCGAACATCTCGATCCCCGGCTGCGACAAGAACATGCCCGGCTGCATGATGGCGATCGCGCGGCTCGACCGCCCGTCGCTCGTGATCTACGGCGGCACGATCCGGTCCGGCGAGTTTCGCGGCGCCAAGATCGACATCATCTCCGCCTTCCAGAGCTACGGCGAGGCGATCAGCGGCGCCTTGAGCGAGGACGACCGCCAACGAATCGTCCGCCGCGCCTGCCCGGGCGCGGGCGCCTGCGGCGGCATGTACACCGCGAACACGATGGCGGTGGCGATCGAGGCGCTGGGCATGTCCCTGCCCTACAGCTCGTCGACGCCCGCCGTGGCGGAGGAGAAGCTGGAGGAGTGCCGCCGCGCCGGCGCCGCGGTCAAGAACCTGCTCGAACGGGACCTCCGGCCGAGCGCGATCATGACCCGGGCGGCGTTCGAGAACGCGATGGTGCTGATCACCGTCCTCGGCGGCTCGACGAACGCCGTGCTTCACCTGCTGGCGATCGCCCATTCGGCCGGCGTCGACCTGTCGATCGACGACTTCCAGAAGGTCAGCGACCGGGTTCCCTTCCTGGCCGATCTGAAGCCCTCGGGCCGCTACCTCATGGAGGACCTGCACGACGTCGGCGGCACCCCGGCGGTGCTGCGGATGCTGCTCGACCGGGGGCTGATCGACGGCGACTGCCTGACCGTGACCGGCCGGACCCTGGCTGAGAACCTGGCCTCGCTGCCGGACCTCGCCGAGGGGCAGGATGTGGTGCTGCCCCTCGACGAACCGATCAAGGCCACCGGCCACCTGCAGATCCTGCGCGGCAACCTGGCGCCCGAGGGCTCGGTGGCGAAGATCACCGGCAAGGAGGGTGAGCAGTTCGCCGGGCCGGCCCAGGTCTACGACTCGGAGGAGGCGATGGTCGAGGCGCTCGAGCGCGGCCAGATCCGCGCCGGTTCGGTGATCGTCATCCGCTTCGAGGGCCCGAAGGGCGGTCCGGGCATGCCCGAGATGCTCAAGCCGACCTCGGCGCTGATGGGCGCCGGCCTCGGCGACCAGGTGGCGCTGGTCACCGACGGCCGCTTCTCGGGCGGCTCCCACGGCTTCCTGATCGGCCACGTGGCGCCCGAGGCGCAGGACGGCGGCCCGCTCGCCCTGGTGCGCGACGGCGACAAGATCGAGATCGACGGCGTGCGCAACACGATCGACGTGGCGCTCGACGAGGCCGAGCTGGAGGCTCGCAGGGAGGCCTGGGAGGCGCCGCCGCTCAAGGCGAAGCGGGGCACGCTCCACCGCTACGTCAAGACCGTGAGTTCGGCGTCGACCGGCTGCATCACCGACGGCTGAGGGCGGTGCACCCAGTGTCCACCACACCCCCGCACCGCCGCGGAGGCGCCCAGGTCCCCCGGATCCTCGCGGCGCTGCTGCTTGCGGCCGCGGTCCCGGCCTCCGCCCAGCAGGACGATCTTCCGGCCGTGTTCACCGAGACGATCGACGTCCGTGTCGTGAACATCGAGGTCGTCGTCACCGACCGGAAGGGGAATCGCGTCCACGGCCTGGAGGCGTCGGACTTCGAAGTCCTGGTCGACGGCGAGCCGATGCCGATCAGCTACTTCACGGAGATCGACGAGAGCGTGGCCCGGGCGCGTGCCGGCGCCGCGGTGGCGGGGGTGCCGAGCCTGGATCCGAACACTCCGGTGGGCACGAACTTCCTCGTCTTCGTCGACGACCTGTTCTCCATCAAGCGCGACCGGAACAGGGTGCTCGACCGCCTGGAGGAGGACCTGTGGCGCCTCCACCCGGCGGACCGGGTGGCCGCCGTCGCCTTCGACGGCAAGACCATCGAGACGCTGACCACCTGGACGGACTCGCCGGACCGGTTGGCGGAGGCGCTCGACCGGGCGCGCAGCCGCGACACCTACGGCCTGCAGCGGCTCAGCGAACAGAAGATGCTGGAAGACGACCGGGCAGCCGAGGCGGTTCTGGAGGCAGTCGCCGACCAGGCCTTCTCGAACGATCGACTGAGGCCGGACGAAGTCATCGGCCCCCCTTCGGACTTCGAGAGCCCGGAGACGACGGCGTTGAGGAACGCGGACGCCGCGCTCGCGGAGGCCGATGCCGATCGGTCGCAGGATGTGCTGGGCTCATCCCTGTCCGGCCTGGAACGCCGGTATGCCCGGCGCATGGAGGAGCAGTTGCACCGCTCGGTGCTGGCCGCGGTGGCGACCATGCGCAGTTTCGCCAACCAGCCCGGCCGCAAGGTGATGCTGCTGCTCGCGGGCGGCTGGCCACGGTCGCCGGCGCTCTTCACGGTGGCGGCCGCGAGCGAGAGCACCACCAACGCCGCGGTGGCGGGCGACGGCTTTCTGATGAGCGAAGACGAGCTGTACGGCCCCCTGGTGTCGGCCGCGAACCTGATCGGCTACGCGCTCTATCCGGTGGATCTGCCGGGCGCCGGCGCGGACTTCGCGGGCGATGCCTCGCTGGGGCTCGGCCCCGACGTGGGGCCGGACTCTCTCGGCGTCGCGGCGGGTTCGCTGGACCGGGAAGACATGCTGCAGGACACCCTGCAGTTGCTGGCGCACGCGACCGGGGGCGTGCCGCTGATCAACGCCCAGCGCGATACGGCGCTGGCCGTGGCGGTCGAGGACACGCGCTCGTACTACTGGCTCGGCTTCGAGCCGAGTCGCCGGGAGGACGATGCGTTCCACGACGTCAAGGTGAGCCTGGTCGGCCGCCCCGACCTCCGAGTCCGCACCCGCGAGGGCTACGTGGACATGTCGCGCGAGCGCGAGGTCGCGATGACGGTCGAGGCCGCCCTGCTGTTCGGCGGTCACCCGGCGGGGCGGCCGCTCGACGTGCGTTTCTCCGACCCGGTCCGTGGCCGCCGGGGCAGGATGTTGGTACCCGTCGAGGTCGCGATTCCGCTCGACGAGATCGAGCTTCTTCCCGTGGCCGGCCAGTGGCGGAGCACATTGGAGGTGCGCGTCACCGCGAGGGACATGAACGGCAACCGCGCCGACATGTCGATCGAGAAGATCCAGATCGTCGGTCCCACGAAGCCGCAGCCGGGCCAGTTCTTCTACTACCAGACGGAGCTTCGGCTCCGGCGGCGTGAGCACACCTACGTGATCGCGGTCTACGACCCCCTGACCGGCGCCGTGCTGACCTCCGCCGGAGGGGTCAGCCCGGAATAGCCACTGGGTGCACCCGTTGTTAGCTACCCCGAAGCCGTGTCCGTATAGTCTTCTGCCCCGCTGACGACGCAACCAGGTTGGAAACCGAGCCCATGACGAAGCTGCGACGAACGTTTGACGTGCCCTGGATTCTCGCTGCGGCCGCGCTGGTGCTGCTCGCGGCCATGGCCATGGCGCCGGCCCCGGCGCCGGCCCAGCAGGACGACCTCCCGGCCGTGTTCTCCGAGGTGATCGACGTTCGCGTCGTGAACCTCGAGGTCGTGGTCACCGACAAGCAGGGCAACCGGATCCACGGTTTGAAGGCGTCGGACTTCGAACTCCTGGTCGACGGCGAGCCGACGCCGATCAACTACTTCACGGAGATCGAGGAGGGTCTGGCCAGGGAGACGGCCGGCGCCGAGGTAGCCGGCGTGCCGAACCTTGACCCGAACGAGGCGGTGGGCACGAGCTTCCTCCTCTTCGTCGACGACTTCTTCTCGATCAAGCGCGACCGGGACCGGGTGCTCGACCGCCTGGAGAAGGACCTCACGGAGCTTGGACCGGCCGACCGCGTGGCCGCCGTCGCCTTCGACGGCAAGACGGTCGCGATGCTCACCGCCTGGACCAACTCGCCGACCCAGTTGGCGGACGCGCTGCAGCAGGCGCGCCGGCGCAAGACGCACGGCCTGATGCGCATGGCCGAGCTGCGCACGAACGATCAGGAACGGACCGAGCAGGCGAACCTGCGTGCCATCGCGAACCGCTTCGCCGCAGAGGGCGGCGTCCAATTGCCCGAGGACGTGATGCGCAGCAGCCTGCGCGGCACCGAACTGCGCTACGCGACGACCCTGGAGAGCCAGTTGGAGCGCTCCGTGCTCGCGGCCGTGGCGACCCTGCGCAGCTTCGCCAACCGCCCGGGGCGCAAGGTGATGCTCCTGCTCGCGGGCGGCTGGCCCGAATCGCCGGCGCTCTACACGATCGCCGATCGCGGCATAGTCGCCGCGAGCCTCGGCGCCTCGTCCGACTCCCGGCTCATGAGCCAGGACGACCTCTACGGCCCCCTCGTCTCCGCCGCGAACCTGATCGGCTACACCCTCTACCCGGTCGACGTGCCGGGATTCCGCCCGGAGTTTTCGCTGGACGCATCGGTGGGGCTCGACAGCAACTCGGCGGGCGACCCGTCCCGCGGCGCCGGGGCGTTCCAGGAACGGGAGCTGCTCCAGCACAGCACCCTCCAGTTGCTGGCCCATTCGACCGGCGGCCTGCCGATGATCAACGCTGGACGCCTCACGGCGCTGGCCGACGCAGTGGCGGACACCCGCTCCTACTACTGGCTCGGCTTCGAGCCGCAGCGCCGCGAGGACGACGAGGCCCACGACGTCGACGTGCGGCTGGTGGGCCATCCGGAGTACAGGGTGCGCTCGCGCGAGGGTTACGTCGACCTGTCGCGCAGCTCCGAGGTCACGATGATGGTCGAGGGCTCGCTGCTGTTCGGCAATCCACCCTCCGCCAAGCCTCTCGCCGTCCGCTTCGGCAAGCCGAAGCGGGCCAGGCTGGGCAAGATGATCGTGCCCGTCGCGGTCTCGATCCCCCTCGACGAAGTGACGCTCCTGCCCGTAGCCGGCGTGTGGCAGAACGAGCTGGAGTTCCGCGTCACCGTGATGGACGAGAACGGCAACCGCTCGGAAACCCCGGTCGAGACGATCCGGATTGCCGGCAACCAGCCGCCGCAGCCGGGCCAGTACTTCACCTACCAGACCGGCCTCGAACTGCGCCGCCGCGAGCACACCTTCGTCATCGCCGTCTACGACCCGCTCACCGGCGCAATCCTGTCCACGAGCGGGGAAATCGGCCCAAAGTAGCCACCGGGTGCAAGAGCCGACGCCGTACGGCGCCTGGGCGTCGCCGATCTCGGCCCGCGGCGTCGCGGAGGGAGCACGCCGCATCGACGACCTCGCCGCCGCCGGCGACTGCGTCTGCTGGATCGAGAGGCGCCCGGACGAAGGCGGGCGCAACGTGCTCGTCTGCCGCGGCGCCGACGGCGCCACCGAAACACTGACGCCGGCCGGCTACGACGTCCGCAGCCGCGTCCACGAGTACGGCGGCGGCGCCTTCTGCCTGCTCGCCAGCGCCCCATTCCCTCACGCCTTCGTCAACTTCAACGACCAGCGCGTCTACCTCGCCGCCGGCGGCCCGCCGATCCCCCTCACCCCAAGAGGCGGCGCCCACTACGCCGACCTCACTCCCGACCCGCACCGCCACCGCCTGATCGCCGTCCAGGAGCGTCCGGACCCCGAGGGCGGCGAGGAGATCGCCGCCGTGGTCGCGATCCCGCTGCCGGCGACCGCGCCCGATCCGGCCGACCCGCCCGCCGAACTGCCGGCCCCCACCGAACTCGTCTCCGGCGCCGACTTCTACAGCAGTCCCCGGCTCTCGCCCGACGGCTCGAAGCTCGCCTGGCTGAGCTGGAACCACCCCGACATGCCCTGGGACGCCACCGAACTCCGGCTCGCCGACCTCGACGAGCGAGGCCTGCCGGTTGCCCCGCGCCTCGTCGCCGGCGGCGACGCCGCCGCGCCCGAGGCAGTCCAGCAACCCGGCTTCGACGCCCACGGCCGGCTCACCTTCGTCTCCGACCGCAGCGGCTGGTGGAACCTCTACCGCCTGGACGAGCCGCCTCTCCACCCGCACGACGCCGACTTCGGCCTGCCCCCTTGGCTGTTCGGCATGTCGACCTACGCCCATACCGCCTCCGGCATCGTCGCCGCCTGCTGCGACCACGGCGTCTGGAGCCTCCTCTTCCTCCCCGAGTCCGGCCCTGCCGTCCCCATCCAGACCCCCTACACCTCGATCACCTGGCTGCGCGCTGCCGCCACCGCCGCCACCGCCGCCACCGACACAGTCCTCTTCCTCGGCGCCGCCCCCGACCGGCCCGCCGAGGTCGTCCGGCTCTCCCTCCCCGCCGCCGCCGCCGCCAACCCCGAAGCCCCCAACCGCGAAGCCCAACTCGACGTCCTCGCCACCACCGGTCCGGCCCCGGACCCCCGCTACCTCTCCCGCGGCGGGCCGCTTGAATTCCCCTCCGCCGGCGGCCGCCGCGCCTTCGCGTTCTTCTACCCGCCGAAGAACGACGACGCGCAGGCCCCGGACGGCGCCAGGCCGCCCCTGATCGTCAAGAGCCACGGCGGCCCCACCTCCGCCGCCGAGCACGTCTACGACCCCGGCGTGCAGTACTGGACCTCGCGCGGCTTCGCGGTCGCGGACGTGAACTACGGCGGCAGCACCGGCCACGGCCGCGCCTACCGCGAGTCCCTGCGCGACCGTTGGGGGATCGTCGACGTCGAGGACTGCGCCGCGGCCGCCGAGGAGCTGGCCGCCCGCGGCGAGGTCGACGAAGCCAAGCTCGTGATCCGCGGCGGCAGCGCCGGCGGCTACACCACCCTCGCCGCGCTCGCGTTCAAGGACACCTTCGCCGCCGGCGCCAGCCACTACGGCGTCGCCGACCTCGCGGCCCTCGCCCGCGACACCCACAAGTTCGAGTCGCGCTACCTCGATCGCCTGGTCGGCCCGTACCCGGAACGGAGCGACCTCTACGACCAGCGCTCGCCGCTCAGCGCCCGCGACGGCTTCTCCTGCCCGGTCATCTTCTTCCAGGGCGCTGAAGACCGGATCGTGCCGCCGAACCAGGCCGAGTCCATGGTCGAGGCGCTGCGCGCCAAGGGCGTCCCGGTCGCCTACCTCCTCTTCGAGGGGGAGCAGCACGGCTTCCGCCGCGCCGAGAACATCGTCCGCGCCCTGGAAGCCGAACTCAGCTTCTACGGCCAGGTCCTCGGTTTCGAGCCGGCCGGCGGGGTGGAGCCGGTGGAGCTGCTGGGCAGCCAGGGTGCCGCCGCGCGGCGAGTCGTCGCGGAAGACAATGGCTGACCCCTATCCCGTGGTCACCATCCAACCCGCTTGGATGCTGGCCGAGGAGGGAATGGGAACCAAGAGGAAGTTCTGGTATCGCGATCCGAGCACCAAGGTCGAGTGGCTGTTCAAGTATCCGCGAGAAGGCACAGGGGAGCATTGGGCCGAGAAGATCGCTGCGGAAGTTGCGGGACTGTTGGGAGTCGATCACGCCCAGGCCGAGTTGGCGGTGTATCGGGAACAGAAGGGCGTGGCCGTCAAGTCCTTTGTCCCGAGTGGACTGGAGTTGGTTCATGGGAACCAGCTAATGGAGATCGCGGTGGAGTCCTACAATCGACGCGCAGGGTTTCGGTACAAGAGACATACATTGGCGAACATCTGGGACTGTCTCGGCCTCGTGGGTCGCTTGACGGGGAGCGATCTAGAGACGACAAAGAGCCGGTTTGCCGAGTACCTTCTTCTGGACGCGATCGTTGGCAACACTGATCGGCACCACGAGAACTGGGGCATCATCTTGGGCTTAGGGTTGGGCGCTGGAATGGTCCAACTGGCACCGTCCTTCGACCATGGGTCCTCCCTCGGGAGGGAGCTTCGCGACAGGCGAAGGGGTACTCGCTTGGAGGGGGATCAGGTCGGCGCCTACGTTCTGCGAGGGCGGGGTGGTGTCTACTGGTCCGAGGAAGAGACCCGCGGTCCGAGCCCGCTGGATCTGTTCCGCCGTAGCGCTCGCCTGTATCCGAAGCTCTTCCTGCCTGCGTTGTCGCGCATCGAGCGGTTGAGCGACCGGGCCGTACGGGAACTGGTGGATCGAGTCCCGCAAGACTGGATGAGCGCGCCCGAGCGGGAATTCGCCTACAGGCTCATGCAGCATAGTATCGAGGAGCTCCGGAGGATCGGCGCATGAGCCAAAAAACACTGTTCCTTGCTTGGCAGGACAAAGAAGCTAGCAGGGCGTGGTTTCCGGTCGGGCGACTCGATGCCGACGTCGCCCAGTCCAAGTACCGGTTTCGGTACACGGCCGGTGCTCGACGTGCTCGGGAGGAACGGGGTTTCCGGCTGATCACGGGGTTCCCCAATCTGGCCCAGGACTACGAGGCAGACAGGCTCTGGGCCCTCTTCACGAACCGCGTCCTCACGCCGCGCCGTCCCGATTTCGAGACCTATCTGCGAAGCCTGGGACTCCCCGAAGGCACGGTCGATCCCATCGAGATCCTCGCCGTCAACGGCGGACGCCGGGTAACCGATTCCTATGAGGTGTTTCCGAGAATCGAAAAGCAGCCGGACGGTTCCTTTTCCTGCACGTTCTTTCTTCATGGTTGGCGCTACGTGTCCGGGGCTTCTTCGGGTCGTCTGGAGTCTCTCAAGCCGGGCGAAGAACTGACCGTTGCGCTGGAACTGACGAATCCTGTAACCGGGATCGCTGTGCAAGTTCAGACCAGTGACTACGTAGTGCTCGGGTGGGCGCCGCGCTATCTCGTTCCTGACCTCACCTTGGCGGTTGCGGAGGCTCCCAGCGACTACAGCGCGCAGGTCGTACGAGTAAACCCGCAGCCTGCCCCCTCCAGGCAACGTGTGCTCATCGAGATGAAGGGAAGGTGGCGGAAGCACGAGCCGATGACGGCACCGGACTTCAGACCGCTGACGGCTCCCGAGGCCGAGTTGGCGGCGGTGGGCGAGTAGGTCAGCGTACGCGGGTCGGGAAGCCGGCGGCATCGAGCAGGTGACCCTCCTCGGCCCCGGATAGGCTCCACTCCACTACCTACCCCACCGCAGGAGAGCCCAGCCCATGACCGACACCGCCGCCGCCGTCAGCGACATCTTCGCGCAGATGTCCGGCCGTCTCGACCCGGAAGCCGCCGCCGGCGTCGACGCCGTGATCCAGTTCGACCTCTCGGGCGATGGCGGCGGCGTCTGGCACTGCGCGATCAAGGACGGCGCCTGCACCGTCGGCGAGGGCGCCCACGACGCGCCGACGATGACCGTGTCGATGGAAGCGGCCGACTACGTCGAGCTCACCGCCGGCAGCCTGGACGGCATGACGGCGTTCATGGGCGGCCGCCTGCGCATCGCCGGCGACATGGGCCTGGCAATGCAGATGCAGAACCTCTTCCGAATGGGCTGAGGCCGCCGACGCCGCACAGCGGCGAGCTCGGAACTCAGTAGACCTCGCTCTTGAAATCCCCAATGTGGAAGGTCTGGATGCCTTCGAGCCGTTGTTGGTACAACCCGTACGACTCGACGCTTCCGTTCGGCGCGGGACGGGTCACGTAGCTGACTCGGTACTCCCCGGGGGCGGGAGCGTGAATCGTGGCCTGACCCGTTTCGCCGACGGGTACGGTGGCCACCGGCCCGAACATGTAGTCGAGTTCGTCGACGCTGTGAATCCGCAGCACGCCCCCGGGCTGGTTGCCGACGAAATGGAGCGTGGGCAGCGAGCCCAGGTCGATGTCCATGCGCTCGCGGGCGTCTTCGCGCGCGAGAGCGATGCGACGGCGTACGGTGATCTCCTCGCGGCCGCTCGGCACGCCGTGGTTCAGCACCAGTCGCCACTCGCCGGCGGGAAGCTCCGTGAACGCGAACGCGCCCCCGGCGCCTACGTCTACGGTTCGCTGTTCCGCGGTCCGCGAGATCGCCGTCATACGCGGCTCGGCGCCAAGTTCGAACGGGTCGATCGAACCCTCGATCACCGAACTGTTCGGCGCCAGCTCCAGTGAGACTGTACGTGTGCCCTCCCCCTCTTGCAGGACGACGTGCCGCTCCAGCGACTGGCGCCCGGGCGCCGTCGCATACAGGTGGTAGGGCCTGGGGCCGCCCGGGAGGTTCTCGAACAGGAAGGCGCCCTGTACCGCCGCCGCCGTCTCCGAAGCCCAGCGCGTCCACACATCCGGCGCCGTTCCCGCTGCCAGGTGAACCTCCGCCGTGTGGCTTCCCTCTGGCAGACCGGCAGCGTCGGTTTGGATCGTCTGACCGCCCTCCAGGTTCCAGAGAGCCAGCTCGGCCCGATCGCGCCACTCCGGCCTTTGTTGCTTGCAGCCCTCGACACGCGCGAAGGTGCTCGGCAACACGATCTCTTCGCGGCCGAGGTAGCACCAGTGAACCGTGGCGCCTTCTGCCGGCCGGCCGCTCAGGCTCCGGACGACGCCGGACACCGCGGCGCCCCACTCCATCTCGATCTCGAGAGGCGGTGTCGAGCCAGCCAACAGATCGACGTGGTGGACGGGGGCGAAGTAGCTTGAATACGTCGCCCTCACGAAGAAGGAAGTCTTACGGCCGACGGTGAGCTCGAAGCGGCCTTCTTCGTCGGCTATGTCGATCGCAGCCGCCACAGGAAACCAGCCATCGCGGCCGCTCGCGAGACTGAACTCCTCGAACGCGTCCACCCGCGCGTTCTCGAACGGCTGCCCGTCCGGCGCCCACACGGTACCGGCGATCGTGAATCCCGGCCGCAGCGTGACGACCGCTTCGAGCGGTTCACCCCGGCGCCAGTCGAAGCGGTCCGCGACCATGCCGGGCGCCTCGACCTGGCCCCAGATGCGCTTGCATCCCTCGGGAATCCGAAGGGTCACGGGTTGCTGCGGGCCGACGGCCGCATTTGTGCTCTTTCACCAGAAGGGGATCATACGCTCGGCCCGCGCACCCAGTGGCCCCCCTCGCGTCAAGCATCCTTGCCCCGTTGCCCCGCCCGGCCGCACCCGCTACGCTCCGCGAGCCCCGCCCCAGACCCCAAGTCTCTACTTGGCTGGCCCGCGCAACATCGCACTCTGCTTCGACGGCACGTGGAACAGCGACGACCGCGCGTCGCCCACGAACGTTGTCAAGACGAGCCGGGCCGTTCTGCCGCAGAGCGCGGCGGGCACGCCGCAGCTCCGCTACTACGACCGCGGCGTGGGCACCGGCCGTTTCGACCGGGTGCGGGGCGGGGTGGTGGGCCTCGGCCTCGCCCGGAACGTGGAGTTGGCCTACGTCTGGCTGAGCTCGCACTACCGGCTCGGTGACCGGATCTTCCTGTTCGGCTACAGCCGCGGGGCCTACACCGCGCGCAGCCTGGCCGGGCTGCTCGGCCTCTGCGGCGTCCCCGACCCGCGGCGCTGCGCCGCCGCCGGCCTCGGGGTGGCCGATGTCGCGCTCCAGGGCATGGCGATCTACCGGCTGCGGCCCGGCGCCGTTCGCAGCGAACGCGCCGCGCGCCACGTCGAGACGTTCGCCGTGAGATCCCGCGCCGCCGGCCGCCTCGGGCCGCACGCCCCCGGGCCCCCGTGCGAGGTCCAGTTCATCGGCGTCTGGGACACCGTCGGCGCCCTCGGCGTGCCGGTGACCTGGCTGAACTGGATCGGCGCCCGCCGCCACCGCTTCCACGACGTGCGCCTCGACCTCCACATCCGGAATGCCTGCCACGCGGTGGCGATCGACGAGGGCCGCCGCCCCTTCGCCCCCGCCCTGTGGACGAACCGGCCGGCGCGCGGTCAGAAGGTCGAGCAGCTCTGGTTCCCGGGCGTGCACAGCGACATCGGCGGCGGCAGCCGGAGCAACGCGCTCTCCGATCGCACCCTGCTGTGGATGTGGTCCAGGGCTCACGCCGCGGGCCTCGCGCTGGGGCCCGCTGCCGTCCGCGGCCTGAGGCCCAGCATACTCGGCCCCAGGGGCGACTCGATGTCCCTGGTCTATAGGCTCTGGGGCCGTTACGACCGGCCGATCGGCGAGCGGCACGACGACGGCATGCCCCTGGTCACGGGCGAGAAGGTCCACTTCTCGGCCATGCGGCGGCTGCAGGCCCGGGAAACCTCCGCCTACAGCGAGGGAACCGCCGGCCGCACCCTGCTTCCGGCCCTGGAGCGCGATCTGGTCCGCGTGGCGCCGCCGGCGCCGGGCGAGGAGTACCCCGAAGAGTTCCTCTGGGAGCTGCCGCCATCTGTCGCCACCCACCCCTAACTCCAACCCCGTCAACAATTTGACTCCCACACCCCCGCGCCTTGACGAATCCCCCCAAAGGCCCTATAGTGTCGTGCTTCGGAGGAACTGAATCGGCAGAAGGCCGCTCTTGATCCGCCCGTGCCCCGGCGTCTTCGACGTATTGCGCACTGGATCTATTCGGTCGTATCCGCTAGGGTTCCACCTACATTGGACAGACGGCCTTGAAGTCTTTAATCGGGAGGTGATGCGCAGCATCAGCGTCTGGGGCGGTCGGCGGCTCGGTTGAGCCAGGTTAGTGACTGTCCAGACAAGAAACGTCAGCGGCCACGGCACCGCGGAAACCCGCATCGCTGTGGCCTGATCTTCGGATCGAACGAACTTCCGGGACGGCATTCCGCCGGACCGGTAAACGAACGGCGGCAGAAAGCCGCTCTAGGAGAAAACAAACTGATGAAGCTGATGAAGCACATCACCATCGCGCTGGTTCTCTGCGCGATTCCCGCAATGGCATTCGGTCAGACCGTCTCTTGCGACGACTGCACCCATGCCGTGTCCTACTACTTGGGTGGCGGCGGCCTCATCGCCGAGGCAGACATCGCCGATGACGACGACGAGACGATGGTGACCTACGTCGCTTCCTGCGGCGGCGTCACCCGGACCGGCGAACTGATGGCCAACGACGACGGCATCGTCACCATGCTGTTCGCGGGCGTCACCGCCTGCGAGGCGACGAAGGCCGGCTCCTTGCAGCTCGGCCCCGTGAAGGACGGTGGCTGGTTCTGGCTCACGGATGCCGACAACTCGGCCGTCGGTTCCCTGGTCGTCGCTGACCTCAAGGGCTACGTGACGACCGATCCGACCGATCCCGGCTCGGACGACATCACGATGACGGCCGGCAGCGGCGCCGTCTTCGTCAAGCAGGCGAGCACGGGCCGGGTCGGCATTCTGCCGACCATTCTGGCGTCCGCGCCGGTGGCCGCACTCAGGCCGTGCGGCTACAACACCGGCGGCACGGCCGCGGCGCCGAGCTATTCACGCCGGACCAGCGGCTGCGCGATGGGCGACGGTGGAACGATCACCCTGGCAACGACCTATGATGGGTACAGGGGAGTCACGGCGCAACTCGCGAACAAGGGCAGCATCACCCGGCCGGCCGGTGATGCCACGGCTAGTGTCGTTATCGACCTTTGGGGCAACCACTCGGGCCACTTCACGACCTCCGCAGACGACAACGCAAGGCTCGGAAACCCGGCGGTAGGACCGACGGCGAGTGATACGAATAGGGGCAACCGTCTGACCGGCGTCACGTACACGGGGACTCAGGGCACCGGCGGCGCCCCGGGAGGGTCACCTCTTGGGACCACCGACGCAGTCGCTGGCATCACCCTCGACACCACCACCACCACCGACACCGTCATTGTGAAGGTCGTGGCGGATACGAGCTACTGCAGCAAAACCAACAACCACACCGCGACGGTGAACATCGTCGCGGTCATCACCGAGGACGGCGCGGCTCTGGTGACGCCCTCCGTCAAGCGGAACGCCGCCAGCGGCGTCGCCGGAGGCATCACCTTCAATGTCATGTGCCCGAGCGGAGCTGCGGCGAACCAGGGCCAGGAGCTGGTTCCGGACAACCCGTTCCCGACCGACAGGTAAGGGAACAGCCGATCTTCCGGCCTGAGGGCTCGCACGAGCCCTTCAGGTCTAGAGGAGAACGACTTCAAAGCGGCGCCTCCGCGTCGGGTTCACGCCCGGCGCGGAGGTTGCCGCTTTCTTCGTTTGGCGTCTGATGCGAAACCGCTGGACCTGTGCGGGCCTTTCCCGTAGGGTCTGACCGACTGTGGCCAGAGCCCCCTTGAGGAGGTCGGAAGGGATGAAGCACATCGCGACCGCGCTGATGCTCTGCGCGATTCCGGCAACGGCGTTCGCCCAGGATGTCAGTTGCAACGACTGCGACCACGCGGCGCCCTACTTCAAGGGCAACGGTGGTTTCATCGGAACCGTCGCCGACGGAGGCGACAAGGTCACCTTCGTTGTCTTCTGCGGCAGCGTCAGCACCACCGGGGAGGCCCAGGTCAACGGCCGCACGGCCACCCAGTTGTTCAACCAGCGAAACGGCCTCGCCTGCGATCGGGAAGGCGGCGCCCTCGAGATTGCCGGCCTGCAGGACGGCGGTTGGTACTGGATCACGGACGACATGAACTCGGCCGTTGGGTCCCTGGTCCGTACGAACGTTCTCGACAACATGCCGACCCATCCGACCGATCCCGGCTCGGACGACATCACGCTGACGCCCGGCAAGGGCGCCGTCTTCGTCAAGCAGGCGAGCACGGGCCGGGTCGGAATTCTGCCGACCATTCTGCCGGCGCCAGCGGCGGCCGTACTCAGGAAGTGCGGCTTCGGTACGGGCGGCACGGCCGCGGCGCCGACCTATTCACGCCGGACCAGCGAGTGCGCGATGGGGGATGGTGGAACGATGACCTTGGCAACGACCACGAATTCGTTCACCGGAGCGACAACGCGCGTCCTGGACAAGGCCAGCATCGTCCGTCCGGCCGGTACGGCCTCTGTGGACGTCGTTGTCGACCTTTGGGGCAACGGGAGCGGCCACTTCACGACCGCCGTAGACGGAGACGCAAGGCTTGGACAGCAGTCGGTGGCATTGACGGCGGCCAGGGGCGACACCCGTCTGACCGGCGTCACGTACACGGCGAGTCTGGGCGCCGGCCCGACAGCGGATCCGCTTGCGAGTGGCGCCGCGATTGGCGGCATCGAGTTCGACACCACCACCGACAACGTCGCCATGGTGAGCATCTCTGCGGATCTGGACTACTGCAGTCGAACGAACAATGTCTCCGCCACGGTTTCCATCACTGCTTCGATGCCTGAGACCGAGAGGGCCCAGGTGACGCCCGCCCTCGCGGCGGCGCCCCGCACCGACGACGTCGGACGCGTCAGGTTCACGGTCGTGTGCCCCTAAGGGCGCGGCTGCGCCGAACCAGGGCCAGGAATTGGCGCACCCAGTTGGGGGTGGCCACACGATGTTGGCTGGCCAGTTGTGATATAGCAATGGCGCTATGTTTTCTGCCTGAGCCCCTGGGCCGTCGCACCATCCCAAGGCCCCGACGCGCCCCACAAGGAGAAAGTCGTGAAGAACATCCTCTCCCTCGCCGTGCTCGTCGGCGCGGTACCCGCCCTCCTCTTCGGCCAGGTCACGGTCGACTGCCCGGCGGAGACCTGCCAGGTCGCTCCCTACTTTCAGGGCACCGGCGGCTTCGTGGGCGAGAGCGCAGGCAACGACGGCGACAATGCGGTCCGCTTCTTCGTGATCTGCGGCAACCTGACCATCTCGTCGAGCGTGTTGCCGGACGCCGACGGCATCGTGCGCAAGGCGTTGACCGAGGAAGAGGGCCTCTACTGCCGGGCAGGTGACGGCGGCCGGCTCGAGTTCGACAACCTGAAGGCCGGCGGCTGGTACTGGATCAACGACGAGCGGAACTCGGCCGTCTCCGCCATGATCCCGAAGGATGCCGTGGGCAACGAGCAGATCGTGCCGGTCGACCCGGGCGGTGTGATCATGACCAGAGTGGCTGGCAGTGTCGGCACCTACGCCAGACACCCGCCGACCGGCCGCGTCGGCATCATCCCGCACATCGTGCCGGCGAGACCGGCGCCCGGCTGCAGCGGTGCGGTGGGAGACGCGACCGCCACGGACTGCCACCTGGGATCGGCGGTCGGCTGGTCGCTTGCGGCCAGTCCGCCCAGGGTCATCCGGCCGACAGGTACCGACGACGCCAAGGAGGTCACGGTCCGCCTGATGGGAACGAACTTCATCACCACCGGTGATGTCTATGCGACGGCGGTCGCCGAATTCCACAGCAGCGTCGCGACGGTGACGTTCGAGAGCCGGACCGGGGTGGTTCCTGAGCAGGGCGAGCCGGGAGTCCTTCAGTGGACCCTGACCGTCGGCGCCGACGACGACCGCTGTCTGGCCGCGAACAACGACCCGGATCGCCTGAACGAACAGACAGTGACCATCGCCGTCGGCGAGGTGGAGGAGGTCATTCCGAGCCTTGGGGAGGACGGCCTCGAGGTGACGTTCACGGTCAACTGCCCCAGCGACAGCGCGGCGAGGGTGGCCGCGGAGCTGGTGCCGGAGAACCCCTTCCCGGTCGACGGGTAAGGGGTCGCAGACACTGGCTGCGCCGAAGCGATAGAAGAACTGGGACGGTTTTCCGTCTTAGTCTGTAGAAGCGCCACTTCCGGGGAATAATCGCTCCCGTGATTGACCCTCCGCCTGGCCGCCGCCGCTTCCGGCAGTCCCTGTTCCTGCTGCGGGAGCTCGTGGTGCGGAACCTCCGGTCGCGCTACGCGGGCTCGGCATTGGGCCTGCTGTGGTCGCTGCTCAACCCGTTGTGGCAGCTCCTGCTGTTCACGTTCGTGTTCTCGTTCGTGATCCGCGTTTCGCTCGACGGAGAGCAGACCGACAACTTCGCCGTCTTCCTGTTCTGCGGGCTGTTGCCCTGGTTCGCGATCCATGAGGGGCTAAGCCGGTCCGCGTCGGCGATCACGGACAACCCCGACCTGATCAAGAAGATGCGGCTGCCGGGGGAGCTGCTGGTGGCGTCCCTGGTCATTGGCGCCCTGCTCCACGCCGGTGTGGGCGCCCTGGCGTTCCTCGTCGTCCTGGCCGTGATGGGCGAACTCTCCGTCGCCAGCCTACCTCTGCTGCTGGTCGCTGTGCTGCTGCAGGTGGCGCTGACCTTCGGCCTTGGGTTGGGTCTGGCGGGGGCGAACGTCTACTTCCGGGACGTCGCGCAGGCCGCGGGCCTGATCCTGAACACGTGGTTCTACGTCACGCCGATCATCTACCCGGTGAACATCAGTGAGAATGAGACCGTTCGGCAGGTGCTGGAACTCAACCCGCTGACAGGCCTGGTCTACCTCTACCGGGCCGCGTTTCTGGGCGGAGGGCTTCGGGTCAGCCTGGTTCCACTGCTCGCCTGCACGGCCGGCGCGGTGGTCCTGGGCGGGGCGCTGTTCGCCCGGTTGAAGGATGGTCTCGCGGACGAGATATGAGGTGACGGGCGTACCCAGTGACGCGGCCATTACGGCAGTCATCGTCCACTACCGGACCCCTCGGCTGCTCGAGGCGGCGGTGGAAGCGCTTCAGGCGGACGCGCGGGCGTCCGGTCTGCAACTTGAGGTCATCGTGGTGGACAACGGCGCCCGGTCGGGGGGTCGGGCGGAGCACCTCGACCAGGCGCGTCTGAAGACGTGGGTCATCGAGCCGGCCACGAACCTGGGCTACGCGGGCGGGATCAATCTCGGCGCCCGCGCGCCGGCAGGCAATGTCGTGCTGCTGATGAACGCGGACGTGATCGTGGCGCCGGGGTGCCTGCGGGAGCTCGTCGGTGTGCTCGGCGGTGCGCTCGGAGGTGCCGACATCGCTGGTCCCAGGCTGTTCTGGGATCGGGATTGCCGGCTGATGCTGCCGCCGCAACAGGTCCGCACGCGGGCCGCCGAACTGGACGCGGTCTGGGCCGAGCGGTCGGTGTTCTGGGGTCGTTCCTACCGCCGCCGGTGGCGGCGCCGCGTCCGGGCGCTCTGGTCGGCCCGGGCGCCAGTGCCCTGCTTCGAGCTGACCGGGGCCTGCCTGGCCATGACGAGGGAGTGCTGGGAGCGCGTCGGGCCGTTCGACGAGAGCTTCCGCCTCTACTTTGAGGAGACCGACTGGTTGCTTCGCGCAAGGGCGCTGGGCGCGCGGGCGGTCCTGGCGCCGGCGGCGCGCGCGGTGCACGCCTACGACCAGAGCGCGAAGCGTGAACCTCGCGCGCAACTGTGGTTCGAGCAGTCGATGGCGCGCTTCCGGCGGCGCCGCTACGGCGCCTGGTTCGCGGCTCTGCTCCGGCTGCTCGAACGCGTGCCGCGGCGTTTCGCCGATCCGCCGCCGCTCCCGGCCGTAGCCGTGGACGGTGAGGCGTGGATCGAGGTGACTCCGCTGCCGCTGGGTGTCCCCGCCGCCGGTTGCCGCCTTGACGGCGGCGGCGTGCGGGACTTCGAGTTGCCGCCGGATGTCATGCAGGGCGCCAGGTCCGACCTGTGGATTCGCGCGAGCGACGGGGATTGCCGGGATCTCGGCGGCAACCACCGGGTGCGCCGGTGAACGGCCGGCCAACGGCCGGCGCCTCCGCTGCAGCGGTCGAAGCCTGGCATCGTTGCCTCGAACGCCGCCGTGCGGGGGTGGCGCCGGACAGCGGTCTCGATCAGGCGGTGGCCGCGGTGTTGCCGCGGGGCCGCCTGTCCGCTTTGCCGGCGGAAGGGCTTCGCCTGGTGGTCGGCTCGGAGGCGGTCGGCGCCGCGGAGGAACTGCCGGACGAGGTGCTGATCGGATGGGCGTACGACGCCGCCGCCTGCGAGTCCGAGCAGAGCGGCTACGACCGCCTGATCGTGGATCTGCTGGAGGCCGGGTTCCGTCCGGTCGGCGAGCGGGCCGGTCTGCCGGCGCCGGTCGCGGGGCTCGAGGCGGCGCCGCCGTTCCGCGTGGTGCGTGCGCGCCGCGACGGCTACCGCATCCGCAGCTACCGGTCGGGGGACGAGGAGGCGATTCTGGACTTGTTCCGGGACAGCTTCCGGAGCGATCTGACGCTGGAGCACTGGGCCTGGAAGTACCACCACAACCCGCGGGGCGGCCCTCGGATCTCGCTCGCGTTCTCGCCCGGCGGCGAACTCGTGTGCCAGTACTGCGCGTACCCGGTGCGCTGGCACGGCCTGCCGCCGACAAGCCCCGCCGACAGCCACCAGGTCGGGGACACGATGACGCGCGGCAGCGCCCGTGCCGTCGGCCGCGGGCCGACCAGTCTGCTCGCGCGGTCGGCGAGGCACTTCTATCTCGTGGACTGCAAGGGCCGGATCGCGTTCAACTACGGCTTCAACACCGGCAACATCCGGAAGTTCTCGAACCGCTTCCTGGATGTGCGGCAGGTGGAGGAGGTCCCCTACCGGGAACTGCCGCCCGCGTCCCGGCTCGGCCGCAGCGCCCGGCACGGCCACCGCTACGAACTGCGACGGATCACGGAACGTTCCCAGGTCGACGCCGCGTTCGACGGTCTGTTCGAGCGCGTGAGCGACCGCTACGGATTGCTGGTCGAGCGCTCCGCCGAGTACCTGCGCTGGCGCTACGTCGACTGTCCGGTCGAGGGCCCGGAGCTGATCGCCGCCTACCGGCGGGGACGTCTGGCGGCGTGGGTGGCGGCGACTCGCCTGCCCGATCGGGTGGAGTGGGGCGATGCCCTGGTCGATCCGGCCGAGCGGCCGGCCCTGCGCGCGCTGCTCGCCGAGACGCGGGCGCCCGGCCTCCCGGTGGTCGGTTGGTTCAGCGACCGGCCACGCTGGTTGTCAAAGGAACTGGACGCTCTCGGCCTGGTCCGGCGACCCGAACCGCAGGGGCTGGTCACCGGTCTGTCGCCATTCGTCTGCGGCGACGCCGTGTCGCTGCTGCGCCGGGGCTACTACACGAAGGGCGACAGCGATCTGTTCTAGGACGCTGCGCCGGGCGCGAGGGCCGCACCGGCGGTGTGTAGTGAGCCACTACACGGTGACACGCGATCTTCACCAGTACGTTAGAATCGGCCCGCTTCGACAGTTCCGGGAAACCACGTCGCTCGCTGGGCCGCTGAACGGAAGGGGTCGGTGCGGCCTTCGGCGGGCAGCTTTGGGAGTAGGTTGTGGCCGTCAGGATGAACGATACGCTGCTCGAGCTGATCGAGGGCGACATCACTGAACTGCAAGTCGACGCGATCGTCAATCCGGCAAACGAAGATCTGCAGCTTGGCGGTGGTGTCGCCGGGGCCGTGCGCGAGAAGGGCGGCGCTTCGATCCAGGACGAGTGCGACCGCATCGGCGGCACGCCGGTCGGCACCGCGGTGATGACCGGCGCCGGCACGTTGAAGGCGAAGCAGGTGATCCACGCCGTCGGTCCCCGCATGGGCGAGGGCGACGAGGACCGCAAGCTGGCCGCCGCGGTGAGGGCGGCGCTCGCCCTCGCCGATCGCAACGGCCAGCGCACGATCGCCATCCCGGCGATTTCCACCGGCGTGTTCGGGTACCCGGTCGACCGCTGCGCCCGCATCCTGCTGACGGAGGTTCACCGCTACCTCCAGGGCGGCACGAAGCTGGAGCGCGTCGTGGTCTGCCTGCACGGCAAGCAGAAGTACCAGACGTTCCGCGACGAACTCCGCCGCGGCTTCCGCTGACACTGGGTGCGCCGGCCATCGGCCGGCGCCTTGTCAAGCCCCGAACTTCGCCAGCTTCCCCGCGTTCGCGAGCAACAGCCCCATCAACTCGCTCGCCGGGATCGTGCCCACGGCGCCGCGGATCGCTTCGACCTCGCTGAAGCGCTCGCAGTCGTCCACGAAGCACCGCTCCGACCACACAAGAAGCGGCACGGGATGCCAACTGTGGGCCTTCATCGGCGCCGGGGTCGAGTGGTCGCCGGTGATGGCGAGCACATCCGGGCCCAGGTCGAGCAGGCGCGGCAGCAGGGCGTCCACCGACTCGATCACGCCTGCCTTCGCCGCCAGATCCCCGTCCTCGCCGGCCATGTCCGTGCCCTTGACGTGGAGGAAGAAGTAGTCGAAGTCGCTCCAACGCTCTTCGAGCCGGTCGAGGACCTGCTCGAAGGGCTTGCCGCAGTCGACCACCTCCATGCCGCAGACCTTCGCCACGCCGCGGTAGAGGGGATAGCCGGCCAGAGCGGCCGCGCGCAGGCGGTAGAGCTCGCCCACCCCAGGCAGCGCCGGCAGCTTCGAGAAGCCGCGGAGCAGGAACGTGTTCGCGCGCTCTTCAGCCCGCAACTCCCGTTGAAGCGCCTCGACGGCCGGCGCGATGCGGCGCGCGGTTTCCCGGGCCGCTTGGCCGGCGGCGCCTGAGCCCGCGGCCGCCTCGAGCGGCAGTGGCGGCACGCCGAGCTGCTGCGGGTCGGTGTCCAGCAGCCCCGCATCGAGCGGCGGCGTCCCGGGGGCGGCCCGGAACAGGAGCACGAAGCGATACGCCTCGCCCGGGTGGACCTCGACGTGGACGCCGTCGCCGAGCACCCCGCCGGCGGCCTCGATCCGGCGCGCTAGGAGCGCGCAGATCCGTTCCCCTTCCGCGCTCGGGATGCGCCCGGCGCGCCGGTCCAGGAGCAGGCCGGCGTCGTCGACGGTGGCGAAGTTGCCTCGCGCTGTGACCACCTCAGGCGGGAAGTTCAGGCCGAGGCCGAGCGCCTCCAGCACGCCTCGGCCGATGTCCGCCTCCGGCGAGGTCGGCTCGTACCCGAACAGGGCCAGGTGGCCCGGCCCGCTGCCCGGCGTGATGCCGGTTCCGGCCGGCGCCAGGCGGCCCAGCGCCGAGCGCGCGGCCAGCCGGTCGAGGTTCGGGGTGCGGGCCTCGTCCAGGGCCGTCCGCGGCTGGTCGGCGGTTCGCAGGTCCCCGACGCCGTCGAGCACCAGCAGGACGATCCGGCGCTCGTTCCGCTGCGCCAGGCGTGCCAAGAGTTCTGGACGCCCCACGGCTAGCGCGGCAGCCGGCGGGGGCGCCGGCGCACCCAGTTTCTGCCGCGCACCCTCCTACGTCCGTTCAGGCTACGAAGTAGGCCGAAGCGCGGATCTGCATCCGCGTCCGCGGCTGGAAGCCGCCGCCGTGAAGCCGGAGCGCCGTGTCCCCGGACAGCACGGGCAGGACGATCCAGCCGTCGAACGTCTCACCCCGCTGGTAGGGCGATACGACCGGTTCCAGCTCGGCCAGCCGCGTCCAGTGACCACCCTCGACGAAGTTCGCCCGCAGCTCGAGGTACGCCTTGTCGAGGTCGATGTTCTTGCCTTCGCGCGGGTGCCAGACCGAGACCACGAACCGCATCTCGTCGTAGCGGAGCGTGTCCACGCGCTCACCCAGCTCATGGGTCAACGGGTAGACGAAGGCCCCCAGGCTGTCGGTCGCGAAAATCTCCGGCGTGGCTGTGAAGGCCACGTGGAGCGGCTGTACGTTCGGGCTCATTCGGGAGTCGCCGCCGAAGCGATGCAGGCTATCAGGCTGGCTTTGAAAGGGGGATTACATCGCAAACTAGCCAAGCGGCCCTAGCGGGCCTTGCGGGTCGCCTTCCGCAGTGACGGGTCGGGCGGCTTCGAGACGTTGCACGCCTTGCAGAGAACCTGCAAGTTCGACTCATGGGATGTTCCGTTGCGAAGCCGGGGAACCCGATGATCCACAGGCATTCGAGCAGGGCTCTGTAGATCTGGCGGTTGGACCGTCCGGGCGCCACAAAGCCGCCGCAGATCTTGTCGATCTCCGATTGACGCTCCTCGGCCGACAGCGGCCGGGAACTAGGCGCCTGATGGGGAACCTATATGAGCAGGCGTTGGTAGTTCTGGCCCCGTACTCGAGGGAGTCGCTACTACCCGAGTGGCAGTCCGTCCGATATACTCGTCGGTTCGCTACACTGCCGATTGACGGACTGTAGCTACTCCAGACACCTAGTTCTGCGGAGATCCCCGCATGAGTACACCGCTGTGGCCGCGAGGCGGAAAACCGTAGCCGTGCGCTGCTTCGCCATCATCATCCCTCCTGACAGTTCCGTGGATCAGGGGAAGGTGGAGGAAATCTTCGAGAAGCGCGTCAAGTTCTTCGACGGTGCGTGGTTTGTCGCAAACGACTCGACGCCGGAGGCCATCCGGACGAAACTCGGCATCGGCTTCGCGCAAGAGGCCATCGGCATCGTCGCATCGGTCGAGTTGAGTGACATGGCTGGCTTCGCGGGCTCCTCATTCGTCGACGCCTTGATGGAGTGGAGAGACTCCGCTTGAGTGGCCGACTGTTCGACTTCGGAAGCGGCAAGCTGATTCGGCCTCACGAAGGCCCACGGGAGCCTCCCGGCGGGGAGCCTCCAGACAACGACAAGGGCGACCTCGACCGGCGAGTCACGAGACTCGAGGTCGAGCAACGCCACCTAGCGTCGAAGGCCGACATTGAGGGACTCAAGTCGTGGCTCTCCGACAAGCTCGAAGCCAACCAACACTGGTTCACTGACCGCCTCGAGAGTCAACAACGGTGGTTCACAGAGAAGCTGTTAGCGATGCCTTGGAGGCTCGCCGGTTTCATCTTGAGCGGCATGGCCCTGCTACTGACCATCTTCGGGTTCGTTATCCGGTTCCTGCTGACGCCCGCTAGTCCCTCCGGCTAAGACCCGCTCTTCGGTACTTCTTCGGCCTGTTGGGTCGCAGCGCGGCTTGATACTGGACGCGGTAAACTACTCCCATGACCGCACATCACGATCCTCCCAACGATCCCACAGCCCTGTTGACAGACGAACGTAGGCTATGCTAAAGGGCTTTCCTCTTGATTCCTGCCCAAGAAGGGACTCAGAAATGGCAAGTCTGACCAAAGAGATCTCGGCCTACCAGCAGATGCGCTACGTTCTTGAGACCGACCACCTAGGCAAGTACGTGGTGGTTCATGACGGGAAGCTTGAAGGGGTCTACGACTCGTTTGAGCTGGCTGCCGATCAAGCGGTACGTCGTTTCGGCCGCGGTCCATACCTGATCCGAAAAGTGGGCGACGGCCCTGTTGTCCTCCCGGCCTCCGTTCTCTACCGAGCGGTCTCTGCCTAAGAGTGCGACAGGTCGAGTGCGGTTTCCCGGGTGATCTGCGCCTGTTGGTTCAGCAGGGGCCAACATTGGCGGTTCAGATCGGATTCGACCCGGCCTTTCGGCCTAGCGAAGGATCACGACCAGAACTGCCGGAAGCGACATACGACGCACTGGTGGACACCGGAGCGAGCGAAAGCTGTATCGACTCGTCTCTTGCGGAAGCGCTCAACTTGCCGGTCGTTGAACGCCAGCCGGTGGCTGGAGTACATGGCGCGGACGAGGTAAACCTGTTGGCAACGCTCGGAAAGTGAGCCGATCAGCGATCAGAAAGTGAGCCACCTCGGCCGTGTTCGAGTGTACGCGAGTCTCTGAACAAGAGAACGGGAGCAACCCGGGGTGAGATGGCGGACCTGGAGTTCGTGTTCTTCGACGTGCTGAAGCGGTACTCGCACGGCGTGCCCAACCTCGAGCGCCGAATCGCGGAAGACCCCAGCTACTTTGTGTGGCTCGTGGGCCTCGTCTACAAGCGCAAGGACGGCCGCGAAGATCCCGAGGGATGGCCAGTATCGGGCCCGAACAGGAAGGCGGAGCTCAGTCGGTTGGCTTACTCCGTTCTTTTGGAAGTAGCGCGAATTCCTGGGTCCAAGACTGGCCAAGGCGAGATCAATGTCGAGGGTCTCCAAGCCTGGGTTTCGGAAGTGAGGCGGCAGAGCAAGGAGTGTGGTCGAGTCGAAGCTGGGACTCGGAGGCGGAACTGGGGAAGCGGCTGGAGGATTGAACTCTTGAGCTACGCAACGACAGGCCTGGCCTCTTGCCGGTGCTACTGCAAGGGCAGCCTTACTTCTTCTTCGGAGGCGGTGGAGGCTTGGGCGGCTTGATCTTCGCCGGTCTCGGCGGCTTCCCCGAGGAGCCTTGCAGCAGTTCGCCGCGGCCTTTGCCAGCTCTACTAGGCTTCTTGGATGGCATACCTGCCTTCCAGTAGCTGGTTGGCTTCCACGGTGGACCGCTCGTTCAGCCGCTGATTGGTCCGGAGGTCCACGTCGCCGGCTCGGCCGGTCGTAAGCCCAATGTTGTCGGCCAGTTCCTTGAGCCGGGAGATGACCTCCTGCTCGCCGATCTCCTGCTCGTTGATCTCCTGCCACAGACGGCTGTAGTCGTCGGAGAGTCCCGCACAGGCCTGGCTGATGGCGAAGGATATGGCGGCTTTCCTGGCGTGGTCGCCCAGGAAGTCGAAGGCCAGCAGGATTGCGGCGACCGCGCTGACACTCCAGATCACCCAGCCGGGGGCGTCCTGCAGTGCGCCAATGACGTTGCCCGAGACGGACAGAAAGATGAGAAGCCGGACGACTTGCCTCAGGAGTTGATAACGGTCGTAGAGCTTGTAGTAGTAGCGCTCTAGCCGGACCGCCTCAAGATAGTCCAGCCACGCCTCGTTCCGCCGCGACTCACTGACTTCTGCTGTGGTTGTCATGCTGATCTCCGTTGGGGCGTTGTCCACTTCGACGGATTGCACCCATCGTTGATGGTAGTAGCGGAGCGTTCTGTGAACCGGCTTGCCTACCCCCGCCGGAACGCCCTCACGTCACTGCCCGCCCCCTCGAACAACTGCCGCACGGTCGGCAGGGGCAGGCCGACGACGTTGCTGTAGTTGCCGTCGATCTCGCTGACGAACAGGGCGCCCAGACCCTGGACGGCGTAGGCGCCGGCCTTGTCGTCGGGCTCGCCGGTGGCGGCGTACCAGTCGAGCTGCTCGGGGGTCAGTTCGGCGAACAGGACGCGGGTGCTCTCGACGGCGTGCAGGGTGGCGCCGTCGGGGGGCTTGAGGGCGACGCCGGTGAGCACCAGGTGCCAGCGGCCCTGGAGACGCTCCAGCATGCTGCGGGCTTCGGTGGGGTCGGCGGGTTTGCCGAGCACCTCGCCGTCCCTGACGACGATGGTGTCGGCGGCGAGGACCCACTCGCCGTCCTGGGCCCCGGCCTCGGCCTTCTCGCGGGCGAGACGGCGCACGAGGTCGCGGGGCCGCTCGCCGCGACCGGGCGTTTCGTCGACGGTGGCGGGGCGCACCGTGAAGTCGAGGTCGAGGGACTCCAGGAGCTCGCGGCGGCGCGGGGAGGCGGAGGCGAGGATGAGGGGGCCGGGCGTCGCAACTAGCTTGCTCACTGGAAGTACCCCGGAATGGTCTGGATCTTCGGGCCGCGTTTGCCGCCGGCGCGGGGGTTGGTGAGCTTCACCTCGACCTTGCGGAAGGTGTCGGGTTCGCCTTCGGGGGACTCGAACACGAGCAGGTACTGGGAGCGGACCTCGGTCTCGATCCGCTCGTAGACCCGCTTCAGTTCGGCGGCGGAGGTGATGAAGAAGCAGCGGCCGCCGGTCTCGGCGCAGAGCTGCTGCAGGCGGCCTCGGACCAGGAGTTCGCGCGGGCTGATGTCGATGCCGATGCTGTAGATCGCCACCTGGCTGCGGCGGGCGAAGTCGAGCACGTCCTCGAAGCGGTGCTCGCTGCTCGAGTCGCCGCCGTCGGTGAGCAGGATCAGCGCCCGCTTCCCGCGCAGGCCGCCGAAGTAGTAGAGCGCGTAGAGCACGCTGTCGTAGAGGGCGGTCTCTCCCTCCGTGGTCAGGTTGGCGAGGCCGCCGGCCAGGGTCTCCCTGGAGCCGGTGAAGCCGACGGCGAGTTCGGGCCGATCGTTGAAGGTGATCAGGCACGCGCGGTCCTGCGGACCGAGGACGAGTTCGAAGAAGTGGAGCGCCGCCTCTTCGGCGGCGTCGATGCGGTCGACCATGGAGGTCGAGGTGTCGAAGAGGATGCCGGCGTGGACGGGCAGGTCGGCGGCCTGGTCGAAGCGCTGCAGGGGCTGCGGCTCACCGTCGACGAGGACCTGGAAGTCGCTCTCGGCGAGTCCGCGCAGGGGCGCGCCGGAGCGGTCGGTGACCGACGTGTAGAGCTCGATCAGGGCGACGTCGACCCTCTCGACCAGGTTGCGCGAGTTGACGAAGACGAGGTCCTCGGCCCAGGCGCCGCTGCGCAGGTGCGCCACCGCGCGCACGTAGGAGAGGGGCTCGCCGGGATCGATCCGGATCGGTTGCTCGAAGGGCGGCTGGTAGAGGGTCGCGGTGCGGGTGTCGTTGAGGAAGAACTCGACCCGGTCCAGCCGCTCGTGGCGCGGCGCTTCGACCTCGGCGACCGCGCGCACGCTGCGGGTCTGGGCGGCGCCCCGCTGGGGCGAGGTGAGCCGGACGGTGAAGCGGTGGGGCCCGGAGTTGACGAGCACCTCGTCGGTCGCCAGCACGCCGCCCTGCCGGTCGTAGGCGTCGGCGCGCAGGGTGTGGACGCGCGGCGCCGGCCCCAGGTCGATCTCGATCTGGTAAGGCGGGCGTCGCTTGCTGATCAGCTCGCGGTCATCCAGGGAGAAGGCGACGTGGTGGATGTCCGGACCCTCGGCGTCGGCGCCGATCCGGACCCGGCCGACGAGAAGCCGTTCGGGCAGAGGGAGGATGCGTACCGTGTGGTCGTCCGACTCGACCTCGTGGAGGTCGGCTACGTTCGCTTCGCCCAGCCAGTCCGGCAGGATGGTCGGGGCTGCCGCTGCCGCTGCCGGTGCCGGTGCCGCCGCTGCCGGTACCGCTGCCGGCGCTGCCGCTGCCGGTACCGGCGCCGCCGCTGCCGGTGCCGCTGCCGCTGCCGCAGGCGCTGCCGCTGCCGCCGGCGCTGCCGCTGCCGCAGGCGCTGCCGCTGCCGCCGGCGTCCGCGGCACGAGCGGCACCTCGATGTCGGCGTCGGCGGCGAAGTAGCTACCGGTGTCCAGGTCGCGCACCTTGACCACCAGGCGGTAGGGGCCGGGGCGCAGGTAACGCTGCATGACCAGGGGGACCGCCCCGCCGTCCGCGTCGCCCGCCACTCCGCCCGCCGCTCCGCCCGTCGCTCCGTCGGCACGCGTCTGGGTGCGCGGCTCGAACCGGTAGCGGAAGTTCTCGAACAGCTCGCCCTGCCGCAGCACCTCGCCGTCGAGCACGAAGCGCCGCCGGCCGTCCTCGGCCTCCGGCAGCAGGGCCGGGTCGATGCCGACGATTGCCTGAACCACGGTGCGGCTGGCCCGGCGGCCCGGGTACCGCATCGCGATCTCGGCCGGCAACTGCTCGGCGCCGGCGGGGGCCTCGGTGCTGCGGTCGAGGAAGGCGAGCGCCCATTCGTCGTTCGCCTTCCCGGGCTCGGGTTGCCCGCCCATCGCCTCCCAGTCGAGCGCCAGCCCCAGCGCGGTCAGCACGTCGCCGCCAAGCGCGCACTCGCGGCCGATCTGCGCGATCTGCGACGTGCGGTCGGTCACGGGACCGGTGAAGACGACGATGCCGGAGAGCCCGTCCAACGCCGTCCACAGCCGGTAGCCGCCGCTCTGGCGCATGAAGACGAGGTAGAACTCGCCGCGGACGACCGGGCTGTGCGGGTAGTGCCAGATCTCGAGCGTGCGGAGGAGCCGGCAGGTGGTGCGGAACGTGCGCTGGGGTTCCCCGTGCAGCAGCAGCGCCTCGAAACGGACGCCGCGGGCGCCGCCGAAACGCTCCTCGGCCGTCTCGCGGGCGCGGTCGAAACGCTCCCGGAACTCGTTCTGCGGCGTCTCGGGATAGGGGTCGCGAACGCTCCAGAAGCGCTTGATGAACGCGTCGCGCTGGTAGTCGTGCCGCAGCTCCCCGAACACGCGGCGCTCGGTGTCGGTCAGGATCGCGTCGGCAGCGTCGAGGAACTCGGCGTGGCGGCGGTCGAGGGTGGCGGTGGCGGCGTCCTGGGCAAGGCCGGCGGCGGCGAGGTAGCAGAGGGTGAGACTCGCGCACGCCGCTGCGCCGCGCCGCGTCACGGGTAGTACCCCTTGAGCGTCCGGATCGACACGCCCGGCGCCCGGGCGTCGACCTCGATTTCGCGGAAGCGGCGGTTGCCGCTGGTGTTCGTCGACTGGTAGGTGATCAGGTACCGGGAGCGCAACTCGCCGAGGATCTGCCCGTAGACGCCGGCGAGTTCGCCGACGCTGCTGATGAAGAAGGAGCTGCCGCCGGTCTGAGCGGCGAGGCGCGAGAGCGCCCGCTTGGCCGGACCGGTCTGGCGGCCCAGCCCGATCGAGTAGATCGCGACCCCCGACCGCTGCGCGTACTCGAGCGCCTGCTCGAAGCTGAAGCGGCTGCTCTCGTCCTTGCCGTCGGAGAGCAGCAGCAGCGCCCGCTGGCCCTTGATCCCGCTCAGGTAGTAGAGGCCGAAGACGAGCGCGTCGTAGAGCGCGGTGCCGCGCTCGGCCTTGAGCCCCGCGAGCGACCCGGCGAGCTTCACCGGGTCGTTCGTGAAGTCGGCGGCGAGGTACGGATGGTCGTTGAAGGTGACGAGGGCCGCCCGGTCGCGGGGGGTGATCTCGGACTGGAACAGGCCGAGGGCGGCCTCGCGGGCTGTGCTCAAACGCTCCGCCATGGAGGCCGAGACGTCGAGCATCACCTGGAGGTGGACCGGCAGGTCGGTGACCCGCTGGAAGCGCAGGATCTCCTGCGGCGCGCCGTCTTCGAGGATCGTCACCTGGTCGGCCTGGAGGTCCTCGTACGGCCGGCCCGACCGGTGCAGCGCCGTGGCGTAGAGCTCCACGTACTGGATGTCGACGATCTCCAGGTAGTCCGGCGCGTTGACGTAGACGACGGCGTCGGTGGAGTTGCCGTCGGTCAGGAAGGCGGCGGCGCGCAGGTAGGTGATCGCGTCGCCTGATGGCAGGTCGACCCGGTGGTTGAAGGGCTCCTGGTAGAGGGTGGCGATCGGCTCGTCGTTGAGGAAGAGCTCCAGGCGCTCGACCAGGCGCCCGTCCGGGATCGCGAGATCGACCTCGACCTGGACCTCGCCCTCGTACTTGACGCCCTCGCGCGGCTCGGCGAAACGCAGCGCGAAGCGGTTGCGGCCGGAGTTCATGGAGATCTCGTCCGAGGCGATCTCGGCGCCGTCCTCATCGTGGGCGGTGGCGCGCAGGACGTGGACCCGGGGCGCCGACCCCAGGTCGAGTTCGACCGAGAACGGGGGCCGGCGCTTGCGGGCGACCTCGTTTTCGTCGAGCCAGAAGCGCATCTCGGCGATGCCGCCGGTAGCCAGGGTGTCGAAGCGCACCAGGCCGGTCTGGAGTTCGCCGGGCGGTTCGAGGAGCTGCACGGTGGGCACGTCGCTGGTGAGCACCAACTCGGCCTGATCGATGATCTTCTGCACCGCAGGGTCGAGCTGGCGGGCGGCGGGCGCCTCCAGGGTCGGCACCTCGAGCGGCTGTTCCAGGCGGGCGAAGCGGGCGCCGTTCAGGTCCTCGATCTTGAGCACGAGCCGGTAGGCGCCCGGTCGTAGCCGCCGTTCGAAGGAGAGCAGGATCGGCGCGTCGTCTGTGCGGTCCGCGTCGCCGGCATCGGCGGCGCTGCCGGCATCGCCCAGGGGCAGGTCGAACTTGTAGCGGAAGTTCTCGAACAGGGCGTCTTCGCGCAGCACCTCGCCGGTGAGGAAGAAGTTGTAGCTCGATTGCCCGCCGAGCGTGTCTCGGTGGGCCGAGGACCGGTCGACCTCGACCAGCGCCTCCACCACGGTGCGCGCCTGGTAGCGCGCCGGGTAGCGGACCTCGAGGGTGGCGTCCAGGGCCTCGGCGTCCTCCGGCACGTCCGTGGTGTAGGCCTCGAAGGTGAGCGTCCACTCGGCCGAGGGCGCCTCCGGCGGTTCGATCAGGCGGCCCATCAGCATGGCGAACTCCATGCCGCCGGAGCGCAGCAGCCAGTTGATCGCGGACGCGGCGACATCGCCGTCCTTGCAGCTCTGGATGTCGCCGCCCGCGGCCGCTGCGTTGACGCCGTAGTCCAGCAGCCGGTCGATGCCGTCCGAGGGGTGCCAGAGTTCGTAGTGGGGCTGGTTGGCGCGCCGGTGGAACAGCAGGAAGAACTCGTGGCCGACCCGGTCGCTGCGTTGGTAGAACCAGATCTCGATCGGCCAGGTGACCATGGTGCACTGGAACTTGAGCCGCCCCGAGGGTTCCCCGTTGAGGAGGAACATGCGCGCCCGGTCCGAGCGCGGGCTCTCGAACTCCCGCTCGACGTACAGCAGCCGCTCCTCCCAACGCGCGCGAAATTCGTTGCGCGGCGTGTCGGTATAGGAGTCGCGGACGCGCCAGAACCGCTCGATCCAGGCACGCCGCTGATAGTCCTGGGTGATCTCGAGGAACGCCTCGCGTTCACCGTCGGTGATCAGGAAGTGGACGTCGTCGAGGAACTTCTTGAACTCGAGCGGCAGTGCCGCTTCGGTCGCCGCGAGGGCGGCGCGGCGTTCGCGCCTCTCCTTGCGGGTCTCCTTTCGCTCTTCCTGGGCGCCTGCCGGCGTGATGAGGGTGGGGGGCGCGGAGAGGAGAAGACCCGTCGCCAAGGCGAGGCTCGTGACTCTGCGGGCGGCTTTCATCGGCAACGGGAGGTTCCTTGGGCGGGCGGCGGTGCTTGACGGTCAAGCGTACCGCTTTGGAAGGACGGCGCACCCAGTGCGCCTGAACGTACAATCTGCGCACCATGCCCACCCCGCCCGTCTACCTCGACCACAACGCGACCACGCCGCTCGATCCGCGGGTGGGCGAGGCGATGGCGCCCTGGCTGGGCGGGCGCCACGGCAATCCGTCGTCGGTTCATTCCTTCGGGCGGGCAGCGCGCGGGGCGGTCGAGCTGGCGCGCGAGCAGGTGGCCGAACTCGTCGGCGGCCAGGCGCCGGAGGTGGTGTTCACGGCCTCGGGCACGGAGGCGAACAACGCGGTTCTGCTCTCGGCGTTCGCCGGCGCTGGGCCGGACGGCCACTTGGTGATCTCGGAACTCGAGCATCCGTCGATTCACGCCGCCGCGGACCGGCTAGAGAGCCTCGGTGTAGACGTGACCCGGCTGTGTCCGGCGGCTGACGGCGTGGTCGAGGCCGGCTCGGTGGCGGCGGCGCTCCGGCCGGACACGCGGCTCGTGTGTCTCATGCTGGCGAACAACGAGCTGGGTACGGTGCAGCCGGTGGCCGAGGCGTCGGCGGCGTGCCGGGCCCGGGGCGTACCGCTCCTGTGCGACGCGGTGCAGGCGGCGGGCAAGCTCGGCATCGATGCCGGCGCTCTGGGGGCGGACTACCTCGTCGTCGCGGCGCACAAGTTCAACGGGCCGGTGGGCGCGGCGGCGCTCTGGATCCGCGAGGGCGCGGCCTTCGAGCCGCTCATCCTGGGCGGCGGCCAGGAGCGCCGGCGGCGGGCCGGCACCGAGAACGTCGCGGCGCTGGTCGGTTTCGGCGCCTGTGCGGCGCTGGCGTCCGAGGAACTTGACGGGCGCATCGAGCGGCTGAGCCGGCTGCGTGCCGGGCTCGAGGCGGGCTTCGCCGGCATCCCGGACGCTCGCCTGCACTGCGCGTCGTCGTTGCGGCTGCCCCACGTGACCCACGTCGCGTTTCCCGGCGTGAGCGGCGAGGAGCTCGTCGTGCGTCTCGATCTGGCCGGCTTTGCGGTCTCGACCGGCGCCGCGTGCGCCTCGGGCGTCGTCGAGCCGAGCCGGACGCTGCTGGCGATGGGCGTCGAAGCGGCGGAGGCCCTGGCGTCGATCCGCATCAGCCTCGGTACGACGACCGACGAGGCGGAGATCCGGCGCTTCCTGCCGGTGCTGGAGCGCGAAGTGGGGGCGCTGCGGGCGATGGCGGCATGAGCCTGGGCGTCTCGCCCGCATCTGGCAACGCCCCCCTGACCGCGGTGGCGATGAGCGGCGGTCTCGACTCGTCGGTCGCCGCGCTGCTCCTGGAGCGCCAGGGGATGCCGGTCGTCGGCCTGTCGATGCTGCTGTGGGATCGCTCGCAGCAGGTCCGGAACGGACGCTGCTGCGGCTCGCTCGACCTCGGAGACGCGCGGCGGGTGGCCGAGCAGATCGGCCTGCCGCACTACACCCTGCGCATGGACGGGGAGTTCCGCCGGCACGTGGTCGATCCCTTCGTGGACAGCTACGTGGACGGCCGCACGCCGAGCCCGTGCATCTCCTGCAACACGGAGATCAAGTTCGAGGCCTTCTGGGAGCGGGCGCGTCGGTTGGGCGCGAGCCGGATCGCCACCGGCCACTACGCACGCATCAGGCTGAGCCAGGACGGCCGCTACGAACTCCATACGGCGGCCGACCGATCGAAGGACCAGAGTTACTTCCTGTTCGAACTGAACCAGGAGCAGTTGGCCCGCGCGGTGTTCCCGCTCGGTGAACTGACCAAGCCGGAAGTGCGCGAGCTCGCCCGCGAGGCGGGTTTGGCGGTGGCGGAGAAGGGCGAGAGCATGGAGATCTGCTTCGTCGACCGCGGCGTGCAGCAGTTCATCGAGAGCGAGCGGCCGGACCTGCCGCGGGCGCCTGCGCGGGTGACCTCGAGCGACGGCGAGGAGCTGGGCGCCGCCGCGCCGTACTACCGCTACACGGTCGGCCAGCGCCGCGGCCTGGGCGTCGCGGCCGGCCGCCGGCTGTACGTGCTCGACGTGCAGGCGGAGGGGAACCGGGTCGTGGTCGGCAGCCGCGACGAGCTTCTGGCGCCTGGTCTGATCGGCCGCGGCCTGCACTGGATCGCCGGCGCCGCCGCCGGCGCGCGTGTCGAGGTCGAGGTGCGGATCCGCTCGCGCCATCCCGGGGTCGCGGCAACGGTCGAGAGCACACCCGGCGACTCCGGCGCCTGTCGCGTCGACTTCAGCGAACCCCAGGCCGGCGTCGCGCCCGGCCAGGCGGCGGTCTTCTACCGCGGCACGCAGGTCCTCGGCGGCTGCTGGATCGAGCGCGGCCTGGACGTCAGTGGGTAGCGGGCTCTGGACCTGGGAACGCGGGCGTCTCGCCCGCATCCGACCCTGGGAACGCGGGCGTCTCGCCCGCATCCGGCGCATCCGACCCTGGGAACGCGGGCGTCTCGCCCGCATCCGGCGCGCAGCGCCGGCCTCTTACCCGCCCGCTGGCGCCAGCCCGATCCGGAGATCGGACCAGACCCAGCCAGGCTGAGCGGGCTCGCTCTCGTACTCGCCCGAGAAGCCGAAGCCAACCGCTATCTTCTGGCCCGCGGCCATCGGGATCTTGTCGATGTTCGGCGCGCCCCTGGCCCGCATCACCTCGGCGCCGCTCGAGTCGGCCAAAGTGAGGACGATCCGCCCGCCGCCGGCGTCGAAGTCGAAGCGGACGTCGTAGGTCTCGCCGGCCTGCATCAGGTAGCGCTCGACGACCCGCTGCTTGCTCGTGTGTTTGACGCCCCAGTCGGTGCGGTAGAAGACCTGCGGCGGACCGCCCGGCCCCCTGGCGACGCCGAAGCCGAACAGGTCGACGTGCTTGTCCCGGGCGAACCAGAACAGGTTCTGGTTGCGCGAGGGGACCTCATTCCAGCCGCCGTGGCGCACCCGGAAGCGGAAGACCACGCGCCGGTAGGTCCCGGGCGGTGTGTCGAGCCGGGTCTCGAAGTCGGGCCGCTCCGCGGTGGCGCGGTGGAACTCGCCGGCCAGGGCGAGGCGGACGGCGCCGTCGTCGGAGACGACGGGCCTGGGCGCGCGCGGGAGTTCTCGGTCGACTGCGTTGCCCGCGTCGGTCGATTCGACGAGCTGCGCGGCCCGCGCGGCCTGCGGCCTGACGGCGGCGGCGTTGGCCATCGCCTGCGCCCGCTGGCAGAGGTCGATAAAGGCGTTGCGTTCCGTGCAGTCGGGCAGGCTGCCGGCGACGTCGACCACCGCGGCGGTCATCGTCTCGGCGATTCGCCCCTGGAGTTCGATGCTCTCGGCGCTGGGTTCGTGGTGTCTGAAGGCCTCGACGATCTGGTCCCTGTTCATGTCCGCTCCAAATCTCGCGCTCCGCGTTCGGAGGGCAAGACCTGGTGGGGTCTTGTCGAGGGGCAGCTACCGGCCCGGATCTCGCCCGTGTTTCTTCTTGACGGCCACGTACTCTGCCACATCTAGCGCCGGCCGCACCCGGCGACCACGACCGTCACCTCGCCGCGCAGCTTCTGGCGCCTCTTGATCTCGCCGGCGAGTTCGCCGAGTGGACCGCGCAGCACCTCCTCGTGGAGCTTGGTCAACTCGCGGGCCAGCGCCGCGTCGCGGTCGGGGCCGAAGGCGCCGGCGGCATCGGCGAGCGAGGCGGCGGCGCGCTGCGGCGACTCGAAGAACACGACGGTGTGCGGAAGGTCGGCGTGGGAGGCGAAGAAGCGCCGCCGTTTGCCTTTCTTGGGCGGTGGAAAGCCGAGGAAGGTGAACGGGTAGGGCGGCAATCCCGAGACCACCAGCGCGGCCAGGATCGCCGAGGGGCCGGGCAGCGCCTCGACCGCGAGCCCCTGCTGCACCGCGGCTCGCACCAGGCGGAACCCGGGGTCGGAGACGAGCGGGGTGCCGGCGTCCGAGACCAGGGTCACGTCGCCGCCGTCTTCGAGCAGCCGCAGCACGCGGCCGATCTGCCGGTCCTCGTTGTGGTCGTGGAGCGGCAGCAGCGGCGGCCGGTAGCCCGGGCCGCTGGCGCCGAGACTCTCGAACAGCCGGCCGGTTCGGCGGGTGTCTTCGCAGGCGACGAGGTCGGCCGAGAGCAGCGCCTCCCGGGCGCGCGGAGTGAGGTCGGCCAGGTTGCCGATCGGCGTCGCCACGATCCGCAGCCGGCCTGTCGTGGCCGGCGGTTTCGGGGCGTTCACGGCGTCAGCCCGCGTACCCGTAGAGGTCGTGGTATTGGGCCACGTTGTGGAGGACGTGCTCCAGGTAGTTCCTGGTCTCGCTGAAGCCGACCTTCGTGAAGTACTCGTCGGCGTCGCTGGTGTAGCAGTGACGGCGCCAGAGGCCGGCCTGCGCTTCGCCGGCGTTGTAGGCGGCGATCATCATGTGCTGCTCGTTGCCGAACAGGGCGCGCAGCTCGGCCAGGTGCGCGGCGCCGAGCTCGATCGCAAGAGAGGGATCTTCCAGGTCGCGCGGCGTTCGCAGGGGCCTGCCGGAACTGGCCGCAAGCCGCGCAGCGGTGGGATAGACGAACTGCATCAGGCCCCGCGCCGAGGCCGCCGACACCGCCTGGTGGTCGAACCGGCTCTCCTGGCGCATGATCGCCGCCATCAGGAAGGGGTCGAGGCCGCGCCGCGCGGCGGCGTCTTCGATCATGTCGCCGTAGGCTCTCGGGTAGAGCGCTTTGCGGAGAGCGAGCGGGTGGAGCGGCGCCGGGACCCGGCGCGGGGCGCGCTGAGCGAGGATCTCGGCGATCAGGAGGGCACGCCGGGGCCGGCTCCTGGCGAGCCCCTCGGCCGCGGTCAGGGCGAGACGCGGGCTCGCCACCGGGAAGTGCCGGTCCACGACGTCGACTGCGTCTCCCCACAGGCCGAGCGCCAGCATCAGCTCCTGCGGATCTGTGACGGGCCGGGTCCACAGCGGCCAATTGTCGGCCGGCACGCCGCGCAGCGTCAGGAAGGAACGCACGCCCAGGTCGGCGGCCAGCCGGCCCTGGAGCATCTGCCGCGCGGCATCGGCGTTGTCTCCGCGCCGACCGTAGAGCAGCCAGGCACGGTAGAGCATGGAGGGGTTCTGGGAGAGCGTCATTTCGCCCGCGAGCCGCTGGGCGTGAACCCGGAGCGGCTCGGCGGCAAGACGCTTCGCGGCCTCCTGCGCCAGGGGGTGGTACGGGTCGGCCGCGAGCACGTCGGTGTAGTGCTCGATGGCCCGATCCAGACCGCCGCGGGCCTCGAGCAGCCGGCCCTGCCAGTAGAGCACTTCGAGCGCGACGCTACGACTCGTGCGGGCGGCGTCGGCCAACCAGTCCCCGGCTCGGTCGAGGCGTTCCCGGACGATGTCCGAAACGGCGAGGAAGAGGCTGCCACGGGCGACCACGGCGCGGTCGGTCTGGAGCTGAAGCAGCACGGGATAGAGCTCGAGCGCTTCGTCTTCGAGCCCGCGCCGCCAGTCGAGCCGCATGGCGCCGAGCAACGCCGCGGCCGCGAAGTTGCCCTGGGGATGGGCCAGGTAGGCGCGCCGGAAGGTGCTGGAGGCGGCCTCCCAGTCGCCGAACAACTCTTCCGACTTTGCCTTGTGGTAGAGCGCCTGGGCCGAGTAGCGCGCCGAGCTCACGTTCGTGGCCAGCACTTCGTAGTGCCGGGCCGCGTCCTCGTGGCGGCCCTGCCAGAAGTGGCTGCGCGCCCACCGGTAGTGGATCTCGAAATCGGAGTTCGTCTGCACCTCCAGGTCGACCACGATCCGGCCCAGCAGTTGATTGGAGCGGTCGAAGGCGCGATGTTCGTGGAATGTCGTGCCGAGCAGCAGCAATTCCTGCGGATTCTCGAGTTCCGGACGCAGGCCGTGCAGCCGTTCGGCGGCCTCGAAGGCCACGACGTCGTTGGAGCGCTCCTCGAGCAGGGCGACCAGGTCGAGAGCCCCTTCGTCCAACTCGCCGCCGGCGATCCGGCACTTGGCGCGGCTCAGACTCAGCAGGCGGCGCTCGGATGCGGGCATGCGGGAAATGGTGATGCCACCCAGCAGCCGGCAGTCCCCGCCCCGGTCGAGACTCGACGCGAGCAGTTCGGCTGCCGGCCGCACCAGGACCCGCGGCGGCCGGTTGCTGAGCAGCGTCGCCGAGACGCCGGCCGCGATCTCCGGGGCGCCGAGCAGGGTCTGGGCTGCCGCCAGCCGGTAGCGTGCCCAGGGTTCGAGCGCCGGAGTTTCAGACAGGCAGGTGGCGAACGCCTCGGAGGCGTCTTCGAGCCGTCCGAGTTCTTCCAGCAGCCTTCCCTCCAGGTAGCACATGCCGTGTCCGGCTGCGAGATCCGGCTGGTCGGTTCGAATCCGTTGAGCCTCTTCGAGGGCGACATGGTGCTGCCCGTCGGACTGGAGTTCGACGAGGCGAATGCGTGGATCGTCGTCGGCCGCCAGCACCAGCAGCGGCAGCGTCCAGGCGATCATCGCTGACGCGGCCATACGAAACGATAACCGGAAAGCAGGAACCGGCATTCCGGCGGCAGCCGCCACCGGGTGCGGCGGCGCCCCCGCCGGCTGCCGCCGTCCGTGGCAGGATACGGAACTGACTGGAGGATCTTCGGGCCATGCTCGACAAGCTCGAACAGATAGAGCAGACCTTCGACGAGCTGACGGCCAGGCTCGCCGATCCGGACGTGTTCGCCACCCCCGGCGTGTTTCGCGACACGAGCCGGGCGCTGGCGGAGCTGAACCCGGTCGTCGAACTCTTCCACCGGTACAAGAAGACGAGGGAGGAACTCGATCAGACCGCGGAGCTCCTGAGCGAACTCGACCGCGACGACGATCTGTTCGAGGTGGCGACCGAGGAGCAGCGGTTGCTGGAAGCGACCCTCGACGCGCTCGAGGAGAGGGTGAAGCAGGAGCTGGCGCCCAAGGACCCGGACGAGAAGCGCAACGCGGTGCTCGAGATCCGCGCCGGGACCGGCGGCGACGAGGCGACTCTGTTCGCCGCGGAGCTCTTCCGCATGTACAGCCGCTTCGCCGAGGCGCACGGCTGGAAGGTCGACATCCTGGACCTCTCCGAGTCCGGCATTCGCGGCGTCAAGGAGGTGTCGGCGATCGTCGAGGGGCGGGGCGCGTTCGCCACCCTGCGCTACGAGGCGGGCGTCCACCGCGTGCAGCGGGTGCCGGAGACGGAGGCCTCCGGGCGCATCCACACGTCGGCGGTCACGGTTGCCGTGCTGCCAGAGGCGGAGGACATCGAGATCGAGATCGAACCTTCGGACCTGCGGGTGGACACCTACTGCGCGTCCGGCCCCGGCGGCCAGGGCGTCAACACGACCTACTCGGCGGTGCGCCTGACGCACCAGCCCACCGGCGTGGTCGTCACCTGCCAGGACGAGCGGAGCCAGATCAAGAACAAGGCGAAGGCGATGCGGGTGCTCAAGAGCCGCCTGCTGGAGATGGAACAGGCGCGGGCCGACTCCGAGATCGGCGCGGAGCGCCGGCGGATGGTCGGCAGCGGCGACCGCTCCGAGAAGATCCGCACCTACAACTTCCCGCAGAACCGGGTCACCGACCACCGCGCCGGGCTGTCGGTCCACAAGCTGCCTTCGATCCTCGAGGGCAACCTCGACCTGTTGATCGTCCCGCTGCACCGGCATTTCGAGGCGGAACGGCTGCAGCAGTCGGGCGACAGCGGCGCGATCTGATTCCACGTTGCCTGACCAAGTCGTCGAGCTGCTGGACTTAGGCAGGGACTACCTGCGTGGCGTGGTCGACATGCCGCGCCGGGAGGCCGCGCTCTTGCTCGGCGAGGTCCTCGGGCTCGAAGAGGCGCAGCTCTACGCCCGCTCGGACGAGGACGTCCCCGAGCCTGCCGCGCTGAGCTACGCGGACTTGATCCGCCGCCGCGTAGACCGCGTTCCGATGGCGTACCTGCTCGGACGGCGGGAGTTCTACGGCCGCAGCTTCGGAGTCGATCCGCGGGTGCTGATTCCGCGGCCGGAGACGGAGCACCTGGTGGAGGCGGCGCTTGAGTGCACAGGCGCCGGCACTCGAGTGCTCGACCTGGGCACGGGATCCGGCTGCATCGCGATCACGGTGGCTCTGGAGCGCCCGGAGGCTTCGGTGGTCGCGACGGACCTTTCGCTCGGCGCGCTGGCGGTGGCGGCAGCGAACTGCCGCCGGCACGGGGTCGACGGCCGGGTGCGCCTGGTCTCTGTCGACCTGCTGTCGGCCCTCCGGATGCAGTCGTTCGATGTCGTCGTCTCGAACCCGCCCTACATCGACACAGGCGTTTGGGACTCGCTGATGCCGGAAGTGCGCGATCACGAGCCGCCGGAGGCGCTGTTCGCCGGCGACGGGCTCGACTTCTACCGGCGCCTCCTGGCTGCCGGGGACCGGTTCGCCGCCGGTCAGCAGCTCCTGGTGGAGATCGGGAAGGGCCAGCTCGACGGCGTGGTGGAGTTGGCCGAGAGCGGAGGGTTCGCGGTTGAGGCCGTGGTCGCGGACCTGGCCGGGATCCCGCGGGTTGTCCATCTGCGGCGGGGGTAGTCAGCCGGACTTGCGGGGGCGCACGTATCTCTTGCGCCCCACCACGACCGCGATCCCCGCCTCCTGCCAGGCGCACTCGGCGTTGAAGCCCGCCGCCGCGACCGCGGCCAGCTCCTCCTCGAGCGAGAAGTACGTGTCCTCCTCCGACCATTCGTCGAAGTGCTCGAAGGCGCGCCGCTCGTCGATGCCCTGCGCCACCATGTGGTCGGCCCAGGCGCGCCATGTCGCCTCCGCCGCGGCGGGGTCCGCCGGCATCGTGGCGTCGGCGTTGACGAACACGCCGCCGGGTTCGAGCGCCTCGTGTATCTGCCGGTAGAGCGCCCTCTTGTCGTCCAGGGTCGGTATGTGGTGGAGGGCCAGCGACGCCGCCACGCCGTGGCAACGGGGCAACGCTTCGAAGAACGATGCCTCGGTGTAGCGCGCCCGGCGGCCGAACCGCGCCAGCCTTGTCTTGGCCTGCGCAAGCATCTCGGTGTCGACGTCGATCAGCTCGACGGCGCCGCCGCCGCCGGCTTCGAGGATCGCCTCGGCCAGAGCGCCGGTTCCACCGCCGAGGTCGAGCACCAGGCCGGAAGCGACGGGCGCCAGCTCGCTGGCGGCGGCGCGGAGCATCGCCTCGTAGCCGGGGATGAACTGGCGGATCGTCGCGTCGTAGGCGTCGATGGCGACGCGCAGATGGCGGCGAACGGAGTGAGGCGCGGCGCCGGTCATGGGGTTAGAGTGTATGGATCCGCAGGAACCGGTGCCGGAGAGGAGGAACGATGTCTCTGCTGATTCGTAACGGTCGCGTCGTGACAGCGGTGGATGACTATCGCGCCGACCTCTTCGTAGAGGACGAGACGGTCTCGCTGATCGGCCGCGACCTGGAAGTCGAAGCCGATCGGACGATCGACGCGGCGGGGCGGCTGGTCATGCCGGGCGGCGTCGATCCCCACACCCACATGGACATGCCCTTCGGCGGCACGACGAGCGCGGACGACTTCGAGACCGGCACCCGGGCGGCCGCTTTCGGCGGCACGACCACGATCGTCGACTTCGCGATCCAGACCAAGGGCCAGTCGACGCTTCAGGGGCTCGAGACCTGGCACGAGAAGGCGGCCGGCAAGGCGGGCATCGACTACGGCTTCCACATGATCGTCACCGACATGGAGGACGACCGGCTGTGGGAGATGCGGCGGCTGGCCGACGAGGGCGTGACGTCCTACAAGATGTTCATGGCCTACCCGGGCCTCCTCTACGTCGACGACGGGACGCTGTTTCGCGCCATGCGCAAGGCCGGCGAGGACGGCACCCTGGTCTGCATGCACGCCGAGAACGGGATCGTCATCGACGAGATCGTCAAGCTGGCTGTGGCCTCTGGCAAGACGTCGCCGAAGTACCACGCCCTGACCCGTCCCACCCGCATGGAGGCGGAGGGAGTGCATCGCTCGATCGCAATCGCCGAGGTGGCCGGCGTGCCGGTCTACATCGTCCACCTGAGCAGCGCGGACGCGCTCGAACAGGTGACCCTGGCGCGCGACCGGGGCGCTCAGGTGTTCGCCGAGACTTGCCCGCAGTACCTGTTCCTGGACTTGAGCCGCTACGACCAGGAGGACTTCGAGGGCGCCAAGTACGTCATGACGCCGCCGCTGCGGGAGAAGTGGAACCAGGACCACCTGTGGCGGGGGCTCGGCTTCGGCGACCTCCAGAGCATCTCGACCGATCACTGCCCCTTCTGCTTCAAGGACCAGAAGGTCCTGGGGATCGATGACTTCAGCAAGATCCCGAACGGCGCCCCGGGGGTCGAGAACCGGTTGAGCCTGGTCTACAACGGCGGCGTGGCGGGCGGCCGGCTGTCCGTGAACAAGTTCGTCGAGCTGACCTCGACCGCGGCCGCCAAGCTGTTCGGGCTGTTCCCGAAGAAGGGGACCATCGCCGTGGGCAGCGACGCCGACCTGGTCATCTTCAACCCGGACCGCCGGGAGGTGATCAGCGTCAACAACCCGCACACGCACCACATGCGGGTGGACTACAACACCTACGAGGGCATCGAAGTTCAGGGCGTGGCCGAGATCGTGATCAGCCGCGGCCGCGTGGTGGTCGAGGACAACATCTGGCACGGGCGTTCCGGCGGTGGCAACTACATCAAGCGGGCTTTGTTCAGCGGCCCGTTCTAGTGGCGCCGCCGAGGAACGATCGTCCTGGGAACGCGGGCATCCTGCCCGCATCCGTTGCAGGCGAGCACAGGAGAGAGATGACATGAGCAGAACGTTGAAGTCGGGCTTGATCCAGATGTCGCTGCCGGAGGGTGACTGGGGCAGCGCAACGGGGCCGGAGGACATCGCCGCGACCGTGGAGGCGATGACCGCCAAGCACATCCCGTACATCGAGGACGCGGGCGCCCAGGGCGTCCAGGTTCTTTGTCTGCAGGAGGTGTTCAACACCCCCTACTTCTGTCCCAGCCAGGACTCGGCCTGGTTTGCCGCCGCCGAATCGGTCCCGGGGCCGACTACCGAGCTGATGGCGGAGTACGCGCGGCGGTATCGCATGGTCATGATCGTCCCCGTCTACGAACGGGAGACGGCGGGCGTCCTCTACAACACCGCGGCGGTGATAGACGCCGACGGGACCTACCTCGGCAAGTACCGGAAGACGCACATCCCGCAGACCTCCGGCTTCTGGGAGAAGTACTTCTTCCGCCCGGGCAACCTCGGCTACCCGGTGTTCGATACCGCCTACGGCAGGATCGGCGTCTACATCTGCTACGACCGCCACTTCCCGGAAGGCGCGCGGGCGCTCGGTCTGGCCGGCGCCGAGATCGTCTACAACCCCTCCGCCACCGTGGCCGGGCTTTCGGACCACCTGTGGACGATCGAGCAGCCGGCGCACGCGGTCGCGAACGGCTACTTCATGGGCTGCATCAACCGCGTCGGCACGGAGAAGCCCTGGGACCTGGGTTCGTTCTACGGCAGCAGCTACTTCGTCGACCCGCGCGGCAGGATCGTGGCGCAGGCGTCGCGGGACGCCGACGAACTCCTGGTCGCCGATCTCGACCTGAGCGTGATCGACGAGGTCCGGTCCGTGTGGCAGTTCTACCGCGACCGGCGGCCCGAGGCCTACGAGCCGATCGTCAAGCTCTGAACACCGGGTGCGCCGGCCGTTGCGCGGGCCTTCTGGCCCGCGTCCGGGCGTGCGCGAGTCAGCTCGCCCGGCTCTCGACCGTGACGCGCAGGCGCTTCATCATCTCGTGGAGCGTCGTCGGCTTGACCCTCAGCCGCTCCGCCGCGCGCTTCTGGACACCGCCGCAGGCCTGCAGCGCCTTGACGATCAACTGCCGTTCGTAGGCGCTGACCGCTTCCTTGAAGGAGACTCCGCGCGTGGGGAAGGTGTCCGGGGCCGGCAGCCTCGTGTCGGGACTGCGGATGTTGCCCGGCAGCAGGTCGACCCCGATTTCCTCACCGGTCGAGAGCACGACGGCTCGTTCGATCACGTTCTCGAGTTCGCGCACGTTGCCGGGCCAATGGTAGGCCATCAGCAGGTCCATCGCCTCGGAGGTCAGCCGTCGCGGCTGCTTCTCGTTCTCGTTCGAATAGGTGCCCAGGAAGTGCTGGGAGATCAGCGGGATGTCCTCGACGCGGCGGGACAGCGGCGGGAGCTGGATCGTGATCACGTTCAGCCGGTAGTAGAGGTCCTCGCGGAACTCGCCGCCGGCCACCCGCGCCTCCAGATCGGCGTTCGTCGCCGCGACCAGCCGTACGTCGGCCCGCAGGGTCTCGAGTCCGCCGAGGCGCATGAACTCCTTCTCCTGGATCACGCGCAGCAGCTTGGACTGGGTGTCGGACGGGATGTTCCCGATCTCGTCGAAGAAGATCGTGCCGCCGTGGGCGACCTCGAACAGGCCCTTCTTGTGCGAGACGGCCCCGGTGAAGGACCCCTTGACGTGGCCGAAGAGCGTGCTCTCCAGGAGTTCGCTGGGCATGGAGCCCGAGTTCACGGTGACGAAGGGTCCGTCCTTGCGCTTCGAGTTGCCGTGGATCGACTTGGCGACGAGTTCCTTGCCGGTGCCGCTCTCGCCGCGGATCAGGATGTTGCTCTTCGACGGCGCCGCTCTGCGGATCAGGTCGAAGACCTGGCGGATCGACCGGCTCTTGCCGATGATGCGGTCGAAGCCCTGGCGTTCCCGCAGTTGCTCCTTCAGGTCGCGGTTCTCGGCAGTCAGGCGGCGGCGTTCGAGACCCTGGCGGATCGTCAGCCGCACCTCGTCGTTCTTGAACGGCTTGGGCAGGTAGTGGAAGGCGCCCTCGCGCATCGCCTCGATCGCCCCTTCGATCGACGAGTACGCGGTGATGATGACCACGACCTGGTCCGGCTCGCTCTGCCGGATCCGGCGCATGACCTGCCTGCCGTTCATGTCCGGCAGCATCAGGTCGAGCAGCACCAGATCGATCTCCTCGTGGGCAAGGACGGTCAACGCCTCCTGGCCGGTGGCGCAGCAGATCGGATGGTGTCCCTCCTGCCGGATCAGGGCCGTGAGAACGTCCTGCAGGACTTCTTCGTCGTCGACGATGAGTATGTTCATGGTCCTTGCTCCCGCGGCTCTAGCGGCGGCGAGACCATCCGCGGCAGGCGGACGGTGAATCGGCAGCCCACAGGATCGAGGTTGGAAGCGGAGAGGTCACCGCCGTGCCGGCGCACGATCTCCTGGCTGATGGAGAGACCGAGGCCGGTGCCGCCGTTGGCCTTGCGAGTGGAGAAGAAAGGTTCGAATACACGTTCGAGGTGCTGTTCGGGAATGCCGGGGCCCGTGTCGTCGATTAATACGTTGATCTGGCCGTCCAGGCGCCATCCCCGCACCCGCTGACGGGTGTCGGGACTGGTTCGCGTTTGGCGCGAGGACGCGCCAACCGGGTGCCGGACCGCCAGAGTGAGCCGTCTCGGTGCGGAGCCTGCCTCCGTCATCGCGTCGACCGCGTTGGCCAGCAGGTTGGCGAGGACCTGGCCCAGCTCGGTGTCGTTGCCGAGCACCCAGATCCCGTCGTCGGAGTCGAGGTCGACGTTGACTGCGACGCCCGCTTCGGCGAAGCGCTCGGCGAGCATGTCGCAGCTCTCCTGAATGACGGCTACCAGGTCGACGGCGGCGGGCTCGTGCCGGCCGTGGCGCGCGAAGTCCAGCAGCGTGTTGACGATGCGGGCGGCGCGGAAAGTCTGGCGCTCGACTTTGCGCAGCAGGCGCCGGCGCGGATCCCGGTCGGGGGTCTCGGCGAGGAGCATCTGGGCGTAGCTCGAGATGCCGGTCAGCGGCGTGTTCACCTCGTGGGCGACGCCGGCGGCCATGGCGCCGATCGCCGCCAGACGCTGGTTCTCGGCCAGTTCCCGCTTCATCGCTTCGCGTTCGGTGATGTCGTGGGCCACGACGACCCGATGATCGTGGGCGGCGCCCAGGAACTCGGCGACCGACAACTGCAACTGCCTTTTTTCTGCCGCTTCCTCTGGAAGCGCTTTTTCGCGCCCATGCGAGGCCTCGAACTGGACCTCGACGGGCGGGTCGCCCTGCTTCGGGAAGAGCTGGAGCGGGATCAGGCCGTCGAGGGCTTTGCCCTCGAGACCGCTCCGGGTGAGCCCGACGAGGGCTGCGAAGGCGCCGTTCGCGGTCACGATCCGGTTCGCGGAGTCGACGACGGCGATGCCGGCGGGGGAAGACTCGATGATCTTGTCGCTGAACTGCTTGAGTTCGGAGACGCGGTCCAACTGCCGCCGGCTCTGTTCGAGCAGTTGCGCGTTTTCGATCGCCAGCGCCGCCTGGTTCAGCAATTGGCGGATCAGTGCCAGGTCGTCCCTGGACAGCGGTGCGCCGCCGGTGTGGTGGCCGACGTACAGGAGGCCGACCCGGCGATCGCGCACCTCCAGCGGGAAGACGTAGTGGTAACCGAGAACCGCCAGCCGCATCGGGGTGCTCTTCGCGGTGTCGGCGAGCGGCGCCGGCGTCAGCAGGAAGTGGGGCTCGCTCCAGACAAGAACGTCCACTTCACTGAGTTCGAGGGCGGGCGCTTCCGGTTCCTCCCTCACCGCGACGAGCTGGTCGCCCTCGACCAGGAACAGGTTGCTGTGCTCGAGGTCCAGCCCCTCTTCCAGCTCCTTCAGCATGATCGAGGCGAGCCGGCCGAGATCCCGCTCCTGGAGCAGTTCTTCGCCCAGCCGCTCGAGGGCGCGCCGGCTCTGCTGCGCCCGGTACTGGAGCCGCTGGAGGCCGGTGCCGATGCCCCGCCTGACCGGGATCGAGAGGGTGCCGATGACCAGGAGAGCGCTGGCGTTGAGAAAGCCCCTGGCGACGACCATGTCCTGGGGCACGCCGCGACGGATGAGCAGGCTGAGCAGGGAGAACCCGAGCACGGCCAGCAGCACGGTGAGAGCGTAGGTCGCGACGTCGCGGGCGATCACGGCCACGTCCCAGAGCCGGTAGCGCAGCAGGGCGTAGGCGAAGCTCAACGGCACCAGCGCCAGGGGCGCCGTGGCGGCGACGCTCAGCCAGGCGGGCGCCGGGAGCTCAAAGGAGAAAGGCACCACGTAGAGCAGCAGGAACGGCAGGTAGCCGCCGGCCACGCCGAACGCGATCCACTGGGTCTGGCGGCCCTGTTCCCAACCGTGACGCGACAGCAGACTGCGGCCGAGGACCGCGGCCGCCGCCAGCGCGAAAGCGACGAGCAGGACGAGTTCGATGCGGTCCTGCCGCTCCAGGGTGGTTGCGTTCAACCCGCCGGTCAGCATGCCGCTGCCGAACACCTGGTCGAACTGCACCACCAGGAGTGCTGTGGCCGGCAGGTAGAGCCAGGGCACGGCGCGGCGCAGCCAGCGGGAGCGCGACCGCGCCGGGAACACGAGGAAGAAGTGCAGGGTGAGGGGCGGCAGCAGGAGGCGGCAGACGCTGTCGACCAGGTAGAAGACGCGGTCGATGCCGTCGAAGGGAGCGATCGGCGTCAGCAGGTAGACGGCGGCCGACGTCAACGTCCAGAGGTGGAAGAGCAGGATGGGCCGGCTGCGCTGCCGGCTCAGTGTGTAGAGGCCGATCAGCAGGTAGGCGATCCCGGTCAGGGCGAGGGCGATGTAGGTCCAGTCCAGGGTTACCCCGGGCAGGCTGTGGCGGGCCGAGACCAGTTCGTCGTCCCTGAGCACCTGCAGGTCGCTTTCGCTGCAACAGCGCAGCAACCGGTCCAGTTCGTCGGCGGACAGCGCCCGCTCCCCGTTGACCAGGACGACGATGTCGCCGACCTGGAGTTCGGACGCTTCGTCTGTCGACACCACCCGCAGTCCGCTGTCGGTCGCCTCGGCCACGAGGCCGATCGTCTGGAAGGAGGCCACCTTGCGGCCGACGGAGAACCCGCCCAGGGCGACGACCAGAATGGTCAGCAGGAGCAACGCCGCCGTGAGGCCGAGTCGGGCTGGTCGGGACTCGATGCGCATCGGGGATCTGCTCGCTGTAGGGATGTGGCCTCTTCGCCTCAGGCGGGGCTCAAGCTACCATTCTTGGTGCCCATTCAGTATGTCTTAAGCACGTACTGTGCCACCGGCCATCGGCCCTTGGCCCTTGATTCTAGGGCAGGTTAGCAATCTTGGGGGTGGCGGAGAGTTCAATATGTTGGTTTGGGGACGGTTTATTGGACTGGGGTGCCCGGGAACGGGTTCTTGGATTGCCGCCCGGATTCCGGGACTGTGACTCTGCGCGCCGCTTCGCAGCAGCAGGCAGACGCGGGACCAGAAGGCCCGCGCAACGGCCGGCGGGTGACTCGCCCCTAGAAGCGGACCGCGATACCGGCGACAACGCGGCGGCGGAGCTGGTCGGGGTCGTGGCTGGGGTCCATCGGGACGTGTCCGCGGCTGAGCTGCATCTCGAGTTGCAGGGCCCAGTCCTGCAGGCCTGTAACCCAGGGCAGACCCTGGGTCAGCACGACCTGGATGCGCTCCACGGAAAGCACGGTGTCGGCGCCGGCGGGCCGGAAGCCGGCGACGTCCGGGATCACGGGCGAGAGCTCCTGCTCGACCCAGCGATAGGCGATCAGGACGCCGGTGGAGCTGCGTTCGAACTGGGTGTCGGCGCTGGCGACCAGGTAGCGGACCTCGTTGCGGAGACTGCCGCTGTCGCCCTTGGCGCGCAGCAGGCCGCCGCCGCCGGCGGCCGCCGAGGAACTGACGCGGGCCAGGATCTTCTCACCCAGGCGCTGCTGCAGACCGAACTGGAGTTCCTCGATCTGGTCCCCATCGACCAGCAGGAGGCTCTCCAGCCGGTCGAAGATGTCGCGGCTGAAGTACAGCCGGACGTTGTCGGCGAACTGCCGCCGGTTGACGCCGAACTCGAAGCGGTGGTCCTGGTCCGATGCGCCGAGCCGGCGGCTGAGCTTGACCCGGTAGCAGTGCTCGTAGGAGGTGCTGCAGGTTTCGTCGTCCTGGTACTGCACCGGCAGGAAGTCGCGGAACAGAAACTGTTCGGAGTCGACCCGCTGGCTCGCCGCGATCTTGGCCAGCCACCGCGAACCGAGTTCGACCACGAAGCCGGCCTGGGGCGTGAACGAGAGACTGCCGTCGCTCAGGGTGCTGAACATCCCGTACTCGAGGATGACGGTGGGCTGGATTTCCCAGTCGCCCTGACCGAAGACGTCGAAGCGCTGGTGGGAATCCTCGCCCCAACTGGAAAGCTGGCCGTTGCCGTAGGCCTGGCGTTCGCGGTAGCTGATGCCGGTTTCCAGCGACGTGGTCGCAGTGATCTGCCGTTCGTAGGCGCCGCGGAACTCCAGGGTGGTCGACGACATCGGTGAATCGATCGAGGCCAGCGCCTGGCTGTGGACCCCGCTGGGGCCCGCGTAGAGATCGCCGAAGCCGTGGTGGAAGTTGTTGTCCGCGGTGTAGCGGGCCTCGAAGTGCGAGGCGCCGCCGCCGGCCGCCTGTTCCAGGCGCACGCCGTAGCTGTCCAGACCGGCGGCCACGGCGGGATCCCAATCGTCCCAGGAGCCGGCCGCCCGGGTACCCTGGAAGCGGTGACGCTGCGACGTGAACTGGATGTTGGAGCCGCGGTGGTTCACGTCGAGGGCGAAGGCCTGACTGTCGCCGAGCGGCTGCTGCGCCGTTCCGGTACGGAACGCCTGACGCTTGAACTCGCGCACATCGGAGCGCAGGGCGAGCTGCGTTTTGCCGAACTGGCTGCGGAGATCGATCTGGCTGCCCAGAACCCGGGTGTCGGCCCCGCCGGTCTCTTCGATGCCGGAGAGGGTCCGGAGCTCCGCTTCGAATCGCTCCCGCTGGATCGCCGTCTCAAGCGCCCAGCCCGGATTGTCGGCAATCGCCTCGGCGATCTGGATCTGCCGCAGCACGTCGCTGGGAATGCGTGCGCGGACCGACCAGAAGTCCTCGTCGTCCGCCTCGCCGTCGTTGCCGGAGCGGCGCCCCTGGGTTCCCAACTCGAAGTCGAGCGACTGGACCGATTCACTCGTGGTCCGGGTCAGTTCCGCCACCGCGGGCACGTAACCCGGTCGATGGGCGATCACGCGGTAGATGCCGGCGGGCAAGGGCTGGAAGGCATAGCGCCCCAAGGCATCGGTCGTCGTCCGGAGCTTGCTGCTGTCGGCGACGTCGTAGACGTAGACATGAGCCGCGGGCAGCGCCGCCTTGCCGGCATGGACGCGGCCCACCAGCCGCCCCGCCGTGGGGTCGCCGAGGCTGGGCACGTCGAGGCCCGCCCGGACGGGCGCGGCGGCGAACAGCGCGACCGCGGCGACCGGCGCCAGGACTCCAGCCGAGAGCAGGCGCGCTCGCGCCACGGTCAACCGCGAGTCGCCGGGATGGTTCCGGCAATTCATGTCAGCCAGTCACTATAGCGGATGAGTCTGGTGTGCGCGCCGGCACGAAGACGATGACCTCCGCCGCGCCCGCGGCCCGCAGGCACCGGGCGGCCCGACCGGCCGTGGCGCCTGTGGTGACGACGTCGTCGACCAGGAGCACGACGCGGCCACGGACATCGGCCGGCCGGGTGCAGTGGAACATGACGGACGGGCTGGCGAGCCGCTCGCGCCGGCTCCGTCCGACCTGGGTCCGGCCCAGGCTCCGCCGTCGCAGCACGGAGCGCAAGGGGCGCCCGAGCTGCCCGGCCAGCGGGCGGGCGATCGACTCGGCGTGGTTTCGGCCGCGGACGAGGCGGCGGCGCCAGTGCATCGGCATCGGTACGATCAACTCCGCGCGACGCAACTCCATTCCCAGCGTGCCCACCGCCTCGGCCGCGATGTGGCGCCCCAGGTAGTCGAGGCGGTGGTGCTTCAGTCCCAGGATCACCTGGTCGATCGGCGGCCGGTACACCCAGAGCCAGAAGAAGGCGTCGCAGCCCTCCAGACGGTCACCGGCCGCGGCGCCGCGTCGAGGCGGCTCGAGCAGGAGGCGGCAGTCCGGGCACAGGCTGAGTTCGCGCTCGGCCGGAGCGGCGCAGGCGAGACAGACCCGCGGCAGGACCAGGTAGAGGGCGAGCGCAACGCCGCGCCGCGCGCAGTAGCCCGCGCTTCGGCCGAGGCTCAGGGCCGCGGCCCGGATCCGGGCTGCGAACCCGGGTGTTGCGGTCCGCGCCACCCGCGAACCGGTCCGTGGGCCCGTCATCGGGCGCACGGAAGGACGTTTCGCCGCCGGGATCCGTAGAACGAAGTAGGCAGTCGTCCGGTGGGTGGGCCGTTCTTGGTCATTCCTGCCGACAAGGACGGATTTCGCCCGCCCTTCGGGTTGTAGGGGGCGTGCCGGTTGCTAGAGTCCCGGCGCGCCAAAAGGAGATTCACTTGACCGCATCGGATCCTCAGTCCTGTCCCGGGTGCGCGCGTCCGCGGACGCCGCGACACCCATACCGCCCCGTCGTGCTGTTGCTGGCGACGGTCCTCCTGCTGCTCGCCGGCGCGGGCACGGTCGCAGCCCAGGAGCGATACAGCTACACCGTCGCGCTCAGCCCCACGATCGGCGGCAGTTTCAGCGAGGGAACCGACAACGGAGGTGTGCAGGCGACGTTTTCCTGGCGCACGCAGCCTCGCACCGCGGTCGGGATTCGTCTCGGCAGCATCGGTCTCAGCGGCGATCAGGTGGGCTCCCTGGTGAGCCCGACCTTCCGCTACGCGACGATCGCGGGTGAGTACCGCTTCCAGGAGCTCTACTACCAGTCGGGAGTGTTCTTCGGCCTCGGCCTCTACCAGCTCGGCAACGGCGTGGACTCGGAGGAGGGACCCGGTCTGACGCTCGGCGTCTCCGGCGACTTCCCGATCAACGAGCGGCTCTCGGTGGTGGTCGAACTCTCCGGCCACTACGCGGACATCGATGCGGCCAGCACCTACGCCACCGTCCACGCGGGTGTGGCGTACCAGTTTTAGGAACGCCGCCTGTGTTGGCAGCTTGCGGCGGAGACTGCTGCCAACTGGTATAGTTCGCCGTTGTCATGCCTCTCTACGAGTACCGATGCACCGAGTGCGAGGCCACGCTGGAGGCGATCCGGGCGTTTGCCGCGCCGCCGCTGGAAGAGTGTCCGCAGTGCGGCCGGAGCAGCCTGAAGAAGCTGCTCTCAGCGCCCGCGTTCCAGTTCAAGGGCAGCGGCTGGTACGTGAACGACTACGCCCGCAAGGACAAGAGCCCGGCCGGTGGATCCGAGTCCGACGGCGCGGCGGCGAGCGGCAACGGCTCGGGCAGCAACGGCAAGTCCGCGGCGAAGGAGTCGTCCTCGGACTCGGGCAAGAAGGCCGGCGCCTCGATCTCCTCCGCGAAGAGCGAAGGTTCAAAGGCCGCCGCGGCCTCGTAGCGGCGTCCCCCGGAGACGCATTACGCCCCGGACCAGCGACTTGTGAAGACGCCGGTGGCGGAAGCGCATGGGAATCGAACCCACCCCCGGAGACGCATTACGTCCCGGACCAGCGACTTGTGAAGACGCCGGTGGCGGAAGCGCATGGGAATCGAACCCACCCCCGGAGACGCATTACGTCCCGGACAACGGTTTTGAAGACCGCAGGAGGCACCAGCCCCCGAGCGCTTCCGCCGGGCAGCATATCCTCGGCCCACCGGTTCAGCGCCGGACTCCATGACCGGAACAGGAGCCCAACGATGAGGACGAGGAGCGCAGCGACAAGGATCCCGACCGCCAACCCGCTGCCCCGCGTGCCGGCGCTTGGCCTGGCGCTCCTGCTACTTGCCTGCGGCCCCGACGCACCCGCCCAGGGAAACGGCGGCGCCGAGGAGGCAGCACCGGCCGTCGAGCTGTCGGCGCCGGTCAGCGCCAACGGCGTGTCGATCGCGCTGCCGGCGGCGTGGAACCGGGTCGAACCCCGGTCGTCGATGCGCATGCTGGAGGCCGAGATTCCCGGTGCGGGCGGTTCGGGCGAGATTTCGATGTTCTACTTCGGGCCCGGCGGCGGCGGTGGCGCGGCGGCGAACGTCGAGCGCTGGAAGAGCCAGGTCGTCCTCGAAGCGGGCGCTCCCGAGCCCATCACCCAGAGCCGCGAGAGCGATGGCGTCCGCCGCATCTGGATCGAGCTCGAGGGCACGGTCAAGGCGAGCACGATCGGCAGCTTCCCGACCACGGACCAGCCGAACTTCGCGCTCTACGGCGCGGTCATCGAAGCGCCCGGCGGCCCCTGGTTCCTGCGCGCCGTCGGGCCCGCGGCGACGATGCGAGAGCAGCGTCAGGCGTTCCTGGCGATGCTCGACAGCGCCAGGCCGGAGTGAGGCCGCTTGCGGCGGCAGCCGACCGGAATGGTGGAGCCGATGGGAATCGAACCCACGACCTCTTGAATGCCATTCAAGCGCTCTCCCAACTGAGCTACGGCCCCTCCGGGTCGGCGGCGCGAGAGTGTAGCAGCAGGCGGGGAGAGAAGACTCGCGTTACAGGGGCAGCACTTCGCAGAGGTCCCCGGACCCCGCCGGGGCACTGAACTTCGGCACCCGCACGAGACCGGCGCCGGCGCCGTACGCCACCAGGTCGTGGGAACCGAGCGGCGGCCGCGGTTCCGCCAGCACTTCGCCGGACTCGACCCGGAGGCGGCAGGGCAGGAAACGGTCACGCCACTTCGCGCCCGGCAGGTCGCCCTCGAGCCGGGCCCGAAGCGCGCCCCGCCAGTAGCCGTCGTCCGCTCCGGTCATGCGCCGCAACAACGGGCGCACCAGCAACCAGTACGTGACCATGGCCGAGGCGGGGTTGCCGGGCAAGCCGAACACCCATCCCCGGTCGTGGCGAGCCGCGACCAGGGGCTTCCCGGGCTGAATCGCGACGGAATCGAACAGGATGCGGCAGCCGAGACCGGTGCCGCCGAGAACCTGTTCGACGAAGTCGAACTCACCCATGGAGACGCCGCCGGAGATCAGCAGCACGTCCGATTCCAGGCCGCGTTCGACCATGGCCTGGAGCTCGGCGGGATCGTCCCGCGCAATACCGAGCGAGCGCGCCTCGATGCCGAGCTGGGATAGGGCGGCCCGCAGGAAGTCCCGGTGGGAGTCGCGGAGCTGCCCCGGACCGGGTTCCGCCTCGGCGGGCACGACCTCGTCGCCGGTCGAGAGCGTCGCGACCGTCGGCCGGCGGTAGACCGGCGCCTCGTGAATGCCATGGGTTGCCAGCACGCCCGCTCCCCCGGGCGTCAGCAGTTCCCCCGCCGCCAGCAGCGGCCCGCCGGCCGCGGTGATCTCGGCCTGCCGCCGGATGTGGCTGTCCACCGGCGCCGGTTCCACGATGCGGACAGCGCCCGTCGCGTCCGCCTCCTCGGGGGCATCGAACTCGGTCTGTTCGATCGGGATCACGCGGTCCGCGCCGGCCGGTGTTGGCGCCCCGGTCATGATCCGCATGGCCGTGCCGCGTCGAAGCTCCGCTCCCGGCGGGTCGCCCGCGGCGACGATGCCCTCGACCGGCAGGACGGCTCCCGGCTCGACGTTTGCGCCGAGGGCGAAGCCGTCCATCGCCGAGACGTCGTGGGCGGGAACGTCGACGGTGGCGGTCAGGTCTTCGGCCAGAACCCGGCCGATCGCATCGGCCCGGGTTGCGCGTTCGATTTCGAGCGTGGCGGCTTCGGCGGCAATGGCGGCCCAGGCTTCCTCAGGTGAGAGCATGCGGCGTTGTTACCTGAGTCGCCGGCCCGCCGTCAATCGGGAAGGGCAGCCGTAGACTCGCCGCTTCGCGGCATCGCGTCTGAGACGGGCCGGTCAGCCCGCCAGCGCTCGTGTCCATCCTGCCGTGGCCAGACGCTCAGCCGCTATCCCGACCTGCCTCGCAGTGAACTGCTTCTTGGGGGGATCCCAGGCGTGGAGTCGTTCCACCAGCTCGCTCTCCTTGCGCACGCTCGGGTCGCTCTCAAGCACCCAATGCACCGTCGCCAGTAGCTCCAAACCGAACGAGGACTCGAAACCGTCGACCAGTTGCACAACTCTCTCGAACCGCTCCTGCGTTGCCCGGTGCTTTTCGAGAACGGTCATGGCTTCCTCGTAGGCGCGGGGAGTTAGGTGCAATCGCGTCTTGGGATCGTCGCCACCGTCGGCGTAGCCGGACACGTAGTAGCCCTCAACTGCGTGCAGCACATGCCGGAGATTCTCCGCGTAAGGCCCATACCGTGCGGCCCTGAATCGAAGCCTAAGTGGCTCGCCGGCACGCTGCATGAAGTACATCAGCTTGTGTATCTCGAGGAGCGTCACGAACGGGTCCAGGCCTCCGTTGAGATATCGCTGAATCAGGCCTACCAGGGCCGCGCGGCCCTTCGTCATACGGGGAACGGGACGGGAATCGCGCATCCTGTCCCACTTGAAGCCGGCACTAGCAGCCCGTGGCGGAAGTCCCGGTTCGGGGATGTTCGCGGTGCGCGACGGGGTCGGCGCTGGGAGGTAGCTCGATCAAGTGGAGGAATGGCGATTGGGTTCAGATGGCCAAATTGAGGTGCTGTTTCGGCATCAGGCGGGTTCCGAGAGCGCTCAGACACAGCCGGAAGCGGCAAAGCAGGGCGAGCAGCGTCCGTCGCCTGCTTTGGAGGCTTCGGGGAGTGCCGAAGCCGACGAGGTGGCGCATCAGGAGCCCGAGGTTGCACGCGCTGGCGTGAAGGAGCACTCGCTTGAGGATGTTCGAGCGACCGCGCAGATGCACGCGGCGCATGCCGCCGGTCTCGTACTGGTGAGCGAAGGGCCGCTCGAGCCGTTCCCCTCGCTGGCGCTGCATCCGCTTGCCGCGATTGCCTCGGATCCGGCGGCGGTTCGCGTACACGATGGCCTGCAGCTCCTTCTTGCCCTTCCAGCGACGGCGACCGCGGTCCGGTTCCGCGATGTAGCTGCGAAGGCCCAGTTCGTCGATGTCCGCGAGAACGTCGTTGCTGTGGTACCCCTTGTCGGCAACGACCTCCTCGATCGCGGCTTCGTCCGCGGTCACGGACGACACCTGCTCGAAGGCCTCCTCCAGCGTTTCGTGAAACGACTCCGTGTCGCCCTTCGCTCCGCCCTGAACCGACACCCCCACGATCGTCCCGTGCTCGAGGTCCACCGCCTGCTCCGCCTTGTAGGCAAGGTGCGTGCGGCCATCCTTCATTTTCGTGATCTGCGCATCCGGGTCGTGCGGATTCTCCCACTCCTCGTTCGACAGCTTCTTCTTGCGCTTGCGGTCGAAACGGGCCAGCTCGGCCCGCGTCGGCGTCTCTACCCCCGACGCCTCCGCCAGACCGCGCACGAACGTCTCGTAGTCGTCGCCGCTGTCGCGACGCACGATGCTCCGCAACGCCGCGTTCGCCTCCAGCGTCGTCGCGTCCACGCCCACCGTCTTGCCCGACAACAGACCCGACTCCGCCAGACGACGAAGCACCCATGAAAACACACGCCCGTGAGACTCCACGTCGATGCGCCGGCGCGTGCGCGAAATCGTCGAATGATCCGGCGCCGCCTCACTCAGGCCCAATCCCAGGAACCGGCGAATGCTCAGAGAATCCTGAGCCCGCCAGGCGATCGCGCGCTCCGAATCCAAACCCTCGAAGTACCCCAACAGCAGCAAGCGAAAGTACCGCCCCGGCGCCAGACTCGGACGCCCCATGCGCTCCGCATAGAACCGCGAACACTCCGACTCCGCGAACTCGTCGAACCCGCTGGATTCCAGAATCCCGTTCAACCGCTCGTAGAACGGGTGCCCCGCGCTTCGAGGCAGATCGCCTGCCGACACCCAGAGAGGCTCCTGACCGCTGCTTCTACTCTTCTTGCCCATAGACATGCTTCTATCCTACGCGAGCGCAGAGAACCGACTTTCACCACGGGCTGCTAGGTTCGAACACAACGACCTGCACGTCTTCAAGATGTCGCATGCGCTCGACAATCCGCTCGCGAACGTCGCCCCAAGCCAGCCCGCCGAGTCCGCTACCAAGGGGAGGTATCGCGATGGAACGAATGTCGCGCCGCCTGACCTCCTGCGCGAGCGCTTCTAGACCAGATTCGATGTCCTCCATTCGGCTCTTCGCGCGCCAGTGCCTCTTCGTCGGGAAGTTCACGATGTAGCGAGGACCATCGATGGTGGTGTTCTCGACTACGAACATGCGACCAGGCTCAACGTCCTGCCGCCGACATGCCGTGACGTACGCACGGTAGTTGTCCGGGAAGGCTTTCTTGAACTGGAGGGACAGGCCGCGGCCCATGAAGCCGACACAGTTCACCGTGTTGACAAGAGCGTCCACACGCTCGTCAAGAATGTTCCCGATCTTGAACTGGATCATCGTCTGGTTAGAGTCCTCAATAGTACCAGGGGCGCTTGATCTGCACTAGCGGCCGGGGCCGCCCTGGGGGAAAGGCTGCGTGGACTAGGTGGGCGACCGATTCAGAGTAAACGCCGATTCGCCTCACGAGATGCCATGGCAGGAACTTCTCCACCAGGAACTCGGCTTGCTTCGCCTCTTTGCAATCCCGCCAGTCGGTCGCACTCACGGCTTCCCAGTCGATCTCGCCGAGTTGGTCCAGAGACGGCGGTCTTCGGCATAGAGAGAGCTGGCGTTGGAGAGTGTGAAGGCCCAACGGTGCCGTTCCCTGTCGGCCCAGTCGACCACCTCCAACAGGTTTGCCTCCAGATGAACGATGGGTTCTTGGCCGCCAAGGTATGTGAGCTGCGGGTGGTTTCGCCTCCAGATGACGTAGAGCATCACGGAACGTGGACAGAAGTAGAAGGGGACGCAAGCCCCGACCATGAGACCCGGGTGGCTTCGGAGTTCGAGCCTTAGCCGGCGCGCCTTGAGGGCCGGCATGCCAATGCCGGCGCCTCCGGCAACACGCTTCGGGACTTCCGCGTCGCACCAGAGGCGGTCAGCCGCGATCGAACTCGCCCGATCCACATGGACGATGTGGTAGATGCGGGGATTCTCTGGAACGCTCATCGTCGCCGTGTGCTCTGTCCCTGCGCCGCCACGGTTACCGAGTGCGGGCACTATAGCCCGTGCCCTCACCCGATCTGCGTCAAAGCCGAGTACATCGGCAGGTACATCGAGACCACGATGGCGCCGATGATGATGCCGAGGATGCTGATCAGCGCGGGCTCGAGGAGCTTCATCATGCTGTCGACGTCGTTGTCGACTTCCTCCTCGTAGAAGTCGGCGATGCGGGTGAGCATGGGGCTCAGGGTGCCGGTCTGCTCGCCGACGTAGACGATCTGGCAAAGCATCGAGGGGAAGATCTTCGCGCGGCGCAGCGACTGGTTGATCGGGCTGCCCTCTTCGACTTCCCGGCGCACCTTGCCGAGGGCGCCTGCGACCACGACGTTGCCGGCGGCCTCGGCGGCAATGGACAGAGCGCTCAGGATCGGAATGCCCGACGAGAGCAGGATGGACAGGGTGCGGCAGGTGCGGCCGGTGACGATCCGCAGCATGAGTTTGCCGATGACGGGGATCCGCAGCAGCAGACGGTCGGCCGCCTTGCGGCCCCGCCGGGTACGGAGCAGCCGGTTCGCGGCGAACCCGGCCGCGACGGCGAGTGCCGTCAGCACGAGTACGTAGGCGCCGATGAACTCGCTGACGCCGACCACGAGCCGGGTCAGGATCGGCAGGTCGCCGCCGATGTCGTCGAAGAGGTGTCGGAACACCGGGATCACCTTCCACAGGATCAGGAACACCACCGCGGCGGCGACGGTGAGGATGGCGGCCGGATAGGTCAGGGCGGAACGTACCTGGCTGCGGAGCTTGGCGACCTTCTCGATGTGGGTCGCCAGCCGATCCATCACCGTGTTCAGGGCGCCGCTGGCCTCGCCCGATGCGACCAGGTTGACGTAGAGGTCGCCGAAGGCGCGCGGCCGGCGCTTCATCGCGTCGGCGAGGCCGGCGCCCGCTTCGACCTCCGAGCGGACTTCGAGCAGGATCGAGCGCAGGCCCGGGTGCTGGCCATCAACGCTCAGGATCTCCAAGCTCTGGAGCAGGGGCAGGCCGGCTTCGAGCAGCACCGCGAACTGGCGGCTGAAGACAGCGAGCGTCTTCGGCCCGACCCGGTGGCCCGGCCGCCACCAGGACGGGCGGCGATCGTGCCGGGGTTCGCCCTCGTCGGGCTTCGGGTCCGGTGCGAGGGGCTCGTCGTCGTCGAGCCAGCGGGGGAGCATCGGTCAGAGGCCTCCCGAGGCGCCGCCGCCGTGCCCGTGGCCGGGATCAGTTCGTCGCCGGATCGTCCGTCGCTGCGCTGTCCTCGGCCTCGGCCTCGGCCTCGGCCTCGGCCTCGGCCTGCAGATCGTCCGAACTTCTGAGATTCTCCAGAAGAACGAGAAGATGGTTGTTGATCCGCGCGGCCGAGTCCGGGTTGTCGACCGCCGGATGGTCATAGACGAGGGTGACGAATCGGTTCTGCATGGGATGGACCATGAAGAGCCGGATCTGCTGGAGCGTCGCTCCGTCCTCGGCCTGGAATCGGCCGCGGGTGTACCGGGATGCCCCGAAGGGACCGTAGAAGATATGGCCGCCAACGCCCAGGAACTCGCCTCCCGGCAGCGCCTCGAACAGCGTCCGATGCTCGTCCCTGATGACGTCGAGTGCGGAGACGTCCGCCAACTCGATGTAGCTGTCGCTGGGCTCGCCAAGCTCGAGACGGATCGAGCCCGGAGGCCCTGCCGGCGTCTCCGTCGTCTCGATGAGCTCGCAGGCAAGCTCCAGAGGATGGTCGCTGGGCTCGACCTGCGTGCAGCCGTTCGGCAGGTCGGCGACGCCGAGCCCGACCTCTTCGAGGACGATCCGCACCGGACCGGTTTCCTCCGGTTCCGCCGCGCTCTGGCAGCCGATGAGTACAGTTGAGACACCTGTACAGACCAAGACGAAAACGGCGGCTCGGAATGCGGTTCCCAGAGGCCCGCGGCGCGGTGCAGCAGGGGTCGGGAGGTGCCTGGACATGGCGGGGACAGTACCATGCGGACCACCACCAAACCCTGCTGCGGGGTGGTGAATGACCTACGGAGGAAGCCACGGTGGACAAACCGATCGCACGCGTTCTCAATCTGATCGACGACGGCGAGCAGCGCCTGTGGAACCTGACGCCGGACGAGGCCCGGCAACGGCTGCTGCGCGGCCCCGAGGCGGTCCTGGCGATCGACGGGTCGTTCGCGCTCGCCGCCCGCCGCGGCGTGGACATCGTCATGGCCCGCAGCCTCGACCGGCCGATGCGCTACTTCCTGGCCAAGGAGTCCTCCGGGCCGATGCTGATCATCGCCCAGCGCATCGACGAGATCAGGGACTGTCTCGCCGCCGAGGGCTACCTCGACCAGTTCCACCCCACCTACACGCGGATGGTCCCGGCGCACCACGCCACGACGTTGCGCCTGATCGGCTGCCCCGACCCGAACCCGACCCACGAGCGCTTCTTCGATCCGCCGCGCGGCACGTTGCCGCCGGATCTCGACCTGATCGGCGAACGCTACGTGGAGGCCCTGATATTCGAGCTCCGCGGTTGGCTGGCCGCCATGCCGCCCGAGCGGGCGCGGGCGCCGATCGGGGTCTGCTTCTCCGGCGGCATCGACAGCGGCGCCGTGCTGGTAGCGCTCAACCGCGCGTTGCTCGAGGCCGGCGCCAGCGCCGCCCGGCTCAAGGCGTTCACGCTCCGCGTCGGCGACGGCGCCGGCGACGCCGCGCAGGCGCGTGAGTTCCTCCGGCGCATGAACCTCGAAATGCTGGGCGAGGAGATCGCGGCCGGCGCCGAGGCGGTCGATCCCCTGCGGGCGGTCGAGGTGATCGAGGACTACAAGCCGCTCGACGTCGAGTGCGCCGCGGTCGGTCTGGCCCTGCTGCGGGGCATTCGGGCGCGCTATCCGGATTGGCGGCTCCTGGTCGATGGCGACGGCGGCGACGAGAACCTGAAGGACTACCCGCTGGAGGAGAACCACGAGCTCACGATCACCAGCGTGGTGGGCAACTCGATGCTCTACCAGGAGGGTTGGGGCGTCGACGCGGTCAAGCACTCCCAGACCTACTCGGGCGGCCTGGGGCGGGCCACCGTCCGCACCCACGCGCCGGCCCGGCTGCTCGGCTTCGAGGGCTTCAGTCCGTTCACCCGGCCGGCCGTGATCGCGGTGGCCGAGGCGATCCCCTTCGACGCGCTGGTCGGCGGCTCGCACGAGGCCCTGTACGAGCTCAAGGGCGAGGTCGTGCGGCGGGGCATGAAGCGGGTGCTCGACATCGACTTCCCGGTCTTCCCCAAGCGCCGCTTCCAGGAGGGCGCGGCGTCGGAGGACGTGTTCACCGCCGCCTTCGACCGTCCGCCCGAGCAGTACCGCCGGCACTTCCAGTCGCTCTACGGGTAGCGGTTCCGGCTGGACCGGAGAGCGGGAATGGGAAAGGGGTCCGACGAGGCGGCGCCAAGGTTCGATCCTGCCGCCGTGCGGGCTCTGCGCCCGCCGCGACCGGTGCTCGACCCCCTGCGGCCCCAGGGGGTGACGGTCGAGCTGGAGCGGGCGCCCGACGGTGCGCTCCGTCCCTCGGCGACCGTGTTCCTGACCGGGGCCGAGTGTCCGTTCACCTGCGTCTTCTGCGACCTGTGGCGCTTCACGCTCGATGGACCGACACCGGAGGGTGCGCTGCCGGCGCAGTTGCGATCGGCCCTCAAGAGCCTGCCCGGTCTGCTCAGCGAGGCGGGTCTCGACCGTTGCGAGCGCCTCAAGCTCTACAACGCGAGCAACTTCTTCGAGCCGCGCGCGGTGCCGGCGGCGGACCTGGAACCGATCGCGCGCCTCGCCGACGGTTTCGAGCGGGTGGTCGTCGAGTGCCATCCGCGCCTGGTGGACGGGCGGGTGCGCCGGTTCGCCGACCGGCTCCAGGGTCGCCTGGAAGTGGCGATGGGGCTGGAGACGGTGCATCCGCAAGCCCTGCCGCGGCTCGGCAAGCAGTTGACCCTGGACCAGTTCGACCGGGCCGCCGCGCGGCTGCTGGCGGACGGCGTCGACCTGCGGGCGTTCGTGCTCGTCGGCGTGCCGTTCGTGCCGGCGGAGGAGCAGGCGCAGTGGGCTGCCGCGAGCGTGCGACACGCCGCGGCGGCCGGCGCCCGGTCGGTGGCGCTGATTCCGGTGCGGGGCGGCAACGGCGAACTGGAGCGGCTGCAGCGGCTGGGAGAGTTCAAGCCGCCTGATCTCTCCGTGGTCGAGGAGTCCCTGGCGCTGGGGCTCGAGACGGTCGACGACTTGACCGCAGTCCAGGTCGATCCCTGGGACCTCGAGCGCGTCGCTTCGGGGTGCCGCAGTTGCCGGGCCGGGCGCATGCAGGCGATCGGGGAGATGAACCGCACCGGCGAACCGGGGCGGACGGCCTGCGATGACTGCGGCGGCTAGCGCGGCTGAACGCCGCGAGGTCGTGATCGCCGGTGGCGGCTTCGCCGGGTCGATCCTGGCGCGGGCGCTGCACGCCGATGGCCGCGACGTGCTCCTGCTCGAACGCGGACGCCACCCGCGGTTCGCGCTCGGCGAGTCGTCCACGCCGCTCGCCAACCTGGCCCTGGAGCGGCTGGCGGTGCGCTACGGCTTCGAGGACCTGTGGACGCTGGCGGCGCACGGCCGCTGGCGCCGCCGGTTGCCCGAGGTCGGCGGAGGATTGAAGCGGGGCTTCTGCTTCTACTCCCACCGTTCGGGCCAGACCTTCGTGCCGGATGCCGCCGGCGGTCGCCGCCTGGTCGTCGCCGCTTCGCCGGACGACGATGCCGCCGACAACCAGTGGCTGCGCGCGGACGTGGACCGCTTCCTGTTCGAGCGCGCCCGCGCCGAGGGCGTGGACTGCCGGGAGGGAACCGCGGTCGAGGTGGTCTCGACGCCGGACGGCCCGGGCGCCGGTCCGGTCCGGATCAGGGCCGGCGGCCGCGTCATCGAGGCCGGCCTCCTGGTCGACGCGACGGGCGGATCGCCACTCGCCGAACAGCTTGGCGCTTGCTCGCTGCGGCCGCGGCTGCAGACGACCCTGGTGTACTCCCATTTCGACGGCATCGTTCCCTTCGACCGCGGCGACTGGCCGGACTCGCCCTTTCCCGAGCGCTGGAGCGCCGCCCACCATCTCCTGGAGGAGGGCTGGATGTACCAGCTCCGCTTCGACGACGGTGCGGTGAGCGCCGGCGTCCTGCTTCCCGACCATCGGCCGGCGGCGGCCGCGGCGATCGAGAGGCTCGCCGGCAAGGGCGGCGCCGAGGGGTCCGAGGCGGCAGCGGTCTTTGCCGGGCTGCTCGATCGCTACCCGTCGCTTGAGAACCAGTTCGCCGGCCACCGGCCGCTGCGGGACCTGGAGGCGCGTTCCGGCGTCGCCTACCGCCGCGACCGCGCCGCGGGTCCGGGCTGGCTGCTTCTGCCCCACAGCTACGCCTTCGCCGACCCCATGTTCTCGACCGGCATCGCCTGGAGCCTGCTCGGCGTCGAGCGGATCGCCGATCTCTGCCGGCGGGGTGTGCCGGCGCCGGCGGCAGTCTTGAGGTATGGCCGGCTGCTGGCCGCGGAGGCGGACCACATCGACCGGCTGCTGGTGGCCGCCTACCGGCTGATGGATGACTTCGAGAGCTTCACCGCCGTCGCCATGGCCTACTTCGCGGCCGCGAGCTTCGACGAACTGCGCCAGCGCCTGCTCGACCCTCCGGACGGGGATTGGTGGTGGCAGGGCTTCCTGGGCGCCGGCGGCGCGGTCCGCCGCGGGCTGTTCGAGGAACTCGACGAGCGTTCGGCCGAACCCGCGCCGGCCCGGCAGTTGACGGACTGGATCGGGCCCGCGATCGAACCGCGGAACCTGATCGGCCTCGACGACCCGCGCCGGCGGAATGTCTACCCGGTCGACCTGGAGGACATCAAGCGGCGGACGGACCGGATCGCGGCAGGGCTCGAAGTGGCGCCGGCGGAGCTCCGGCGGCGCTGGCCGCGGTTGCGAAGCCCGGAGCGGATGCCGTAGAAACCGGGTGCGCCCAGCGAGCCTCCTCAGGGCGGTCCGATCAGCTCGTTCACCGAGCTCTCGAACCCGGTCCCCGGCCGATCTCGCCGCAGGCGGCGCGCGGCCAGTCCCTCGATGATGCGTTGGGGCTGGATCGAGCGCTGCCGCAAGCGGTGGGCGTCCAGCAGGTCGGCGGACAGGGCCAGGGCGGCGGCCCGGTCGGCCCGGTCGTCCAGGTCGCGGGCTGCCGCCGCCAGCGCGCCGGCGATTCGCGTCCAGCACCGGCGCGCGCGGATGTCCTCGAAGCCTCCTTCCTTGACCAGGCGGCCGGCGAGCGCCGAGACCCACAGGGCGAAGGCGTCGTCGGCGGGACGCTGTCGCCACAGGTCGACCAGGTCGGAGGCCAGCTCCTCGTCGGCGCCGGCGGCATCGCCGGCGCCGAGGTAGACGGTCAGCGACCGGCTGCGCAGGGTAGGCAGCAGCTCGTTGGCCGACGAGGCCAGCAGCAGGAAGTTCCTGGGCGACCTGTCGGCCGGCTCCTCGAGGGTCTTGAGCAGCACGTTCGCTCCGGCCGGATGCAGCGCCTCCGCTTCGACGACGACGAACACCTGGCCCCGGGCCTCGAACGGCGACACCTGGGCCGTCTGCACCAGGGCCCGGATCTTGTCCACAGGGATGACCGTCTCTCTCTTGCGTGAATCGCGGCGTACGAACACGAAGTCGGGATGGAAGACGGCGTCGTCCTCGATGTCGATCCGCCGGCAGTGCTTGCATTCCCCGCAGGGACGTGCTGCCGGCTGCCGTTCGCACAGCAGCGCCCGGCCGATCTCGCAGGCAAGGCGGATCCGATCCGCCGGCTCGCCCCCGTGGAGGATCACCGAGGCGTACAGCCGCCCCGCGGCTGCGAGCCCTGGAAGTTGCTCCGCGGCCCGGTTCATGCGCGGGTTGCCCGGCCACGTTGCGGCGGACCCGGGATGTCGTCCAGCGCCTGCTCGACTGCCCTTGCCACCGTCTCGATCGGCGCCGTCGCGGCGATGACGCGAAAGCGCGCCGGTTCAGCGGCGATCCGCTCCCGGAACGCGGCATCGACCCGGCGGTAGAAGGCCAGGCTCTCGCGGTCGATGCGGTCGGCCTCATGGCCGCGCCGCCGCCGCTGCGCCTCCTCGGGCGGCAGGTCGAAGAAAAGGGTGCGGTCGGGCGCCCGGCCGCCGGTGGCGAGCCGGTCCGCCTGGGCGATCGACTCCGGCTGCACGCCCCGGCCGCCGCCCTGGTAGGCGTAGGTGGAATCCGTGAAGCGGTCGCACAAGACGACAGCGCCGGCGGCCAGGGCCGGCTCGATCACTTCGATCAGGTGCTGGCGGCGGCTGGCGAACACCAGCATCAGCTCGACCACACCGTCGACCTGAGCCGCTTCCCGTCTCAGGAACAACTCGCGCAACAGGTCGGCGAAGGGTGTGCCGCCCGGCTCCCGGGTGACCACGTGGGGCACGCCGAGGCGTTCGAGCCGCGCCGCCACACGCTCGAGTTGCGTCGACTTGCCGCTGCCGTCGAGGCCCTCGAAGGTGATGAACCGCCCGGTCATCCGGTCGCCATGCTAGCGCCGACAGTCCGGTAGAGTGAGCCGCTGAGGAGGCGACGTTGAACACAGAGAACTCAGCACCGAAGAACCGGCCTCGGTGGGGCGTCCACGCGGCGCTCTACGCGGCCCTGCTGGCCGTGATCGCGTTCCTGGTCCTGCGCCCCGAATCCGGGGCCTCGGCCCAGGAGGGGAGCGCTCAGGAGCAGGCTGCCGCGCGGCTCGACGGCGTGGACATCGGCCATGGCGAGGCGCTGGATCGGGCGGCCGCGCAGTTGGAGCAGTTGGAGCAGCAACGCATCCAGTGCGACCTGCAGGTCGACTCCGAGCGGCACGGCCTGATCGAGCGGACACTCGAGGGGATCGTCCGCGACCGCCTGGTCGTCGCTGGGGCCGAAGAAGCGGGTCTGGCGCCCGAGGTCTGGCGGGAGGCGGAGATGGAGCGCCTTCAGGCCGAGCTGACGGACGAGGACATCGACGCCTTCTTCACCGAGAACGAGGGCCGCATCCGGGGTGGGCGGGAAGAACTCGAATCCCAGGTCCGGGTCTACCTGGCCCAGCAGCGGTTCGTGGACTTTATCGAGGACGGGCACGAGATCGAGTACCTGCTCGAGCCGTACCGTGTCGAGGTCGATCCCGCGACCGGGCCGGCACGGGGCGAAGCCGAGGCGCCGGTGACGATCGTGGAGTGGTCGGACTTCGAGTGCCCGTACTGCAAGCGGTTCCTGCCGACCCTGGAACAGCTCTTCGAGGAGTACCCGACCGAGGTGCGCCTGGTGTTCCGTCACTTCCCGCTGCACGCGATCCATCCCAACGCCCAGGCCGCGGCCGAGGCCGCGGTGTGCGCCCAGGACCAGGGCGCCTTCTGGGAGCTGCACGACCTGATGTTCGAGGAGCAGGAGACGCTTGCGGTGGACGATCTGAAGGACAAGGCGGAGCGGGCCGGCCTCGACGCGGAGGCCTTCGCGGCCTGCATGGAGGCCGAGGACACGCCGGGTCGCGTGGAGGCCGACCGGCGGGCCGGGGTCCTGGCCGGGGTCAACGGGACGCCGGCTTTGTTCGTCAACGGCCGGCCGCTCGCGGGGGCGGTGGCCTACGAAGACCTGGCCGAAGTGGTCGAGGACGAGCTCGAGCGGGCGGGTGGCTGATTCGAGCGGGGCCGTGGGTAAACCGGGTGCTCCGGTCTTCGTGCCCTACCGGCCGCCGCGCGTCGAGCCAGCGGAGATGGAGCGCCGGGCGGACCGAATCTTCGAGGAGTTCGACAGCCGGCGAAGCGTGCGCTTCTTCACCGACGAGCAGGTGCCCCGCCGCCTGATCGAACGGGCGATCGAGGCCGCGTCGACCGCGCCGTCGGGGGCGCATCGCCAGCCGTGGCGGTTCGTGGCGGTCAGCGACGCCGCGATCAAGGCGCGGATCCGGGAGGCGGCGGAGGCCGAAGAAAAGCACAGCTATCTCGGTGGGCGCATGCCGGACGAGTGGCTGGAGGCGCTCAAGCCGCTCGGCACGGACTGGCGGAAACCGTTCCTGACCACCGTGCCCTGGATCGTCGTGGTGTTCGCCGAGCTCTTCGGCTTCGACGAGCAGGGGGCGAAGCGGAAGAACTACTACGTCAAGGAGAGCGTCGGCATCGCCTGCGGCCTGTTCATCGCCGCCCTGCACGGGATGGGACTCGCCACCCTGACCCACACGCCGAGCCCGATGGCGTTCCTGAGCGAGATCCTCGAGCGGCCGCCGAACGAGAAGCCGTACATCCTGTTTCCGGTCGGCTACCCGGCGCCGGACTGCGAAGTGCCCGACCTGCGGCGCAAGGCGCTGTCCGAAGTGGCGGTGTGGCGCACGGATGTCGCCCGTAGCGCCGGCGGCGACTGAGCGGGCGGCTTCGGCGATGATCGGTCTCATCCTGGCCGGCGGCATCGGCTCGCGGTTCTGGCCGGTGAGCCGGAGGCGCCGCCCGAAGCAGCTCCTCGATCTGCTCGGGGGCGGTTCCCTGGTGGCCGCCACCGCGCGCCGGATCGAGCCGCTTTGCGGCGCGGACGGGACCTGGGTCTGCACCACCGAGGAACTGGCGCCCGCCATCGCCGCCGAGCTGCCGGGGCTCGCGGCGTCACGCATCCTGGGCGAGCCGAGCGGCCGCAACACGGCGCCGGCGATCGGTTGGGCGGTGCGTTCGATGCCGGAGGACGTACAGGGCGACGTGATCGCGGTGTTTCCGTCCGACCACTGGGTCGCCGACGAGGAGGCGTTCCGCCTGGCGATTCGCCGGGGCGTGGAGGCAACCTTGCGCGGCGACCACGACGTGGTGACCGTCGGCATCGCTCCCGCCTGGCCCGAGACCGGCTACGGCTACCTGGAACTTGCGGCGCGCGCGGCCGCGGGCAGCGTGGAGCGGGTGGCGCGGTTCACCGAGAAGCCGGATCCGGAGACGGCCGCGCGTTTCAAAGCCTCCGGCCGCCACTTCTGGAACGCCGGGATCTTCCTGTTCCGGGGCTCCGTTCTGCTCGATCTCTACGGCCGGCACCTGCCCGAACTGGCAGCCGGCCTCGAGCTTCTGGCGGCGGAGGGCGTTGATCCGGAGCGCCGGCGTGCGATCTACGCCGGGTTGGAATCGGTGTCGATCGACTACGGCCTGATGGAGCGGCTGTCCTCGATCGGCGCGGTTGTCGCCGACTGCGGTTGGAACGACCTCGGCTCCTGGGCGTCTCTGGCGGAGGCGTTGCCGGCGGACGGCGACGGCAACCGGACGGTGGGCGACGGTTTCGCCGTCGATGCCCGCGACAACCTCCTGTTCGCCGACGCCGGCGCCGTGGCGGCGATCGGCGTCGAAGGTCTGGTCATCGTCAGGACCGGCGACGCCGTGCTCGTCGTGCCGCGGGAGCGGGCGCAGGACGTGCGGCTTATTGTGGAGCAGTTGCAGGCCCTGGGCCGCCGGGACCTGCTCTGAGCGCACTTCCCATCGTGGTCTGGGGCGTCCCCGGCGCGCCGGCAGCGGAAGGCGCCGGCGCCGGTTTCCGCGTCCTCGCGTCGTGCCGGTCCGAGTTGCTGGCGGCGCTTGAGGAGCGCTCGGATTGGGAGGTCGAACTCGGCTTCGGCAAGGGCCGGTTCCTGCTCGGGTCGGCGGCCGCGGCGCCCGGCCGTCCGTTCCTGGGCGTCGAGATGGTGTCGAAGTACTTCCGTCTGGCGGCGCGGCGGGCGACGGGGCGAGGTCTCGGGAACCTCACCCTGCTCCGTGGCGAGGCGCTCTACCTGATCTCGACCCTGTTGCCCGAGGCGATGGCGCGCACCGTCCACATCTACTTCCCCGACCCGTGGCCGAAGAGCCGGCACCACCGACGCCGGCTGCTCGACCCGCGCACCGTCGATCTCGTGCTGTCGCTGCTCGAGCCGTCCTCCGGACGGTTGTTCTTCGCCAGCGACCACCCGGAGTACGGGGAGGCGGTGGTGGAGACGCTGGAGGTTCATCCGGCGGTCGAGGTCGAGCGCCTCCCCGGGGCGTGGCCCGAGGGGCCGCGCACGAACTACGAGGCGAAGTTCGAGGCGGAGGGCCGTTCCATCGTGCGGCTGGTGGCTCAGCTTCGGCCCGGCGCCGCCAGCCTGCTCCATCCGGGCGGCCGGGAGGCGATCATGGTCGCGCCGGCCGGCGCGGATCAGCCGGAGAGCACCAGTTTCACTTCATCGTAGACAGCGTCGCTGCAATAGACCCGGTAGCGATCAATCCGCCTTTAGGCCGGAGGCGGATTGATCAGCTCGATAGCGCGAGCCGTACGTCATCGTAGACGGCTTCGCTGCAATAGACGCGGTAGCGATCAATCCGCCGTAGATGGCGCATGAAGTGGCTGGCCTCTTCAAGGGGCAGCAGCCGGCCGCTCGCCTGGCGCACGGGCACCCGGCCGCGGCCGAGGCGGTGCGGGTCCTTGGCCGAGTTCGAGACCAGGAGACCTCTGCCGTAGCGCTCGCGCAGGGGTTCGAGGCGTCGTTCGAACGCGGTCTTCTGCTCCGGCGCCAGGTGCTCGTCGGTTTCGTGGGCGAGCCGGAAGTGGGTGCGGTCGGTGATGGCGCGCGCGTGCAGGCTGTCCGAACGCCGCATCCTGGACATCATCTCGCCGTCGTCGTCGGCCAGAAAGCGCTCGGGATCGCTGCTCCAGGTGATTCCCTGTTCGTGCAGCCACTCGTTCAGGTGGAGCTCCAGGGCCTTGCCGGTGACGTGGAAGTAGACCTGCGTGAACATGTAGTAGCGGGCCAGGATCAGGCTCTCGACCGCGTGCAGGCCCTCGGCGTCGATGCCCAGGCGGTGCTCGCCGGTGGCGTCGTCGACCAGGGGCCGCACCGTCGAGATCACCTGGTCGAGGTCGAAGTTGCCGTAGCGCACGCCGCAGAACAGGGAGTCGCGCAACAGGTAGTCCATCTTGTCGACGTCGAGCTCGCCGCTGACGATGGGCGAGAGCAGCCGCTCCGGTCCATCGAGCCGGTCGGCGAGCAGCCGGATCACGTCGGAACTCTCGACGCCGTCGCCGAAGCGCTCGAAGACGCCGCTGATCTCTTCGCCGGCGAGCAGGCGCCGGCTCATCTCCTCGTGGTCGATCCGGTCCTCGAACAGATCCTCGGCCCAGTGGCTGAACGGGGCGTGGCCGAGGTCGTGGAGCAGAGCGGCGGCCCGGACCAGGCGACGGGCGCGCGCCCGCGGGCCCGGGTCGAGCGGCATCGCCTCGGCCCGCGCCAGGGTGTCGTAGACGCGCCCGGCGAGATGCATCGTGCCGAGAGCGTGGCCGAAGCGGCTGTGCTCGGCGCCTGGGAATACGAGATGGGTCAGTCCGAGTTGGCGGATGGAACGCAGGCGCTGCATCGGCTTGGTGCGGATCAGCGCCGCCTCCAGTTCGTCGGCCTCGATGAAGCCGTGAATGGGATCGCGGAAGGCGAGGATGGGAGGCGCGTTCATCGGGACAGCCACGGGTTGCTACTCTACGGCTGGCTTCGGCCAATGCGATGAAACACCACATATCTACCGCGCCGTGGCTGGCCGTCCTGTTGTTGGCCCTGATCACGGCCGCGGTGCTCCAGGCACAGTCGGCGGACGCTCCGGCCGCACCGCCCGATCCGACGGATGAGAGCGTCGGAGTCCGCGAGCGCATGAGCCGGCTGGTGGAGCGGGTGAAGTACGAGCAGAATCGGATCGAGACCCTCCAGGCGCGCCTGGTGCAGCGCTTGACGACCGAGCTGTTGCTGGCGCCGGAGGAGCGCCGTGGCTGGTTCCGCTACCGGCCGCCCGAAGAACTCCGGTGGGAGCTTGACGCCCCCAAACCGACGGTGATGGTCGTGCGGGGCGATGTGGCGACCACCTGGTACGTCGATCTCGACACGGCGGAAGTGACGGAGGTGGGCCGCCTCTCGGAGCAGGTGTTCAGCTATCTCGGCCCTGCCGGCAGCCTGGAAACGCTGATGCAGTACTTCACGGTCCAGGTGGAGTTTCCCGAGCATGAAGGGGGTCCCTACTACCTGCACCTGACGGCGGACTACCGGCGGGTGGAGAAGTACGCGACGACGATCGATATCTGGATCGACCCCGAGAGCTACCTGCCCCGGCGCTTCAAGGTCGTGCACGCCAGCGGCGACGAGAGGCTGATCGAACTCAAGGACATGGTTCTGAACGAGCCGATCGACGACGAGGAGTTCGTCCTCTCGCTGCCGGACAACGTCGAGGTGACGAAGGTCGACCTCAAGCGTTAGGGACAGCAATGGGGAATCAAGTTGCGGCGGAGACGTCCGGCGGCGCCAGCCGGCTGCGGTTTCGCGTCGAACGCCGCGACGGACTCGCCCGTCTGGGTCGTCTGTCCACGCCGCACGGCGAAGTCGAGACCCCGGCGTTCATGCCGGTCGGCACCCTGGGCGCGGTGAAGGGGATGGGCCACGACCGGCTTCTGGGCGCCGGGGCGCAGATCCTGATGACGAACCTCTTCCACCTGCTGGAGCGGGTGGGCGCCGAGCGCATCGCCCGGCTAGGAGCTTGCGTCGCGGAACTCCGCGAAGCGAGTTCCGGGACGAAAGGTCATGGCGAGGACGGGATGGGCCGAAACTCCGAGTCTGCGAGGCGTTTCGGGGCGCTCGGCGGCCTGCACGGGTTCATCGGCTGGGACGGTCCGCTGGCGATGGACAGCGGCGGCTACCAGGTGTTCAGCCTGGCCGGGCTGCGGCGGGTCAGCGACGGCGGGGTGATGTTCCAGAGTCCCCACGACGGCAGCCGCGTGGAACTGACCCCCGAGCGGGTGGTCGAGGTCCAGGATCTCATGGGCGTCGACCTCGCCATGGTGCTCGACGAGTGTCCGCCCTGGCCGGTGGAGCGCGAAGCGGCGGCCGAGTCGCTGCGGCGCACGACGCTGTGGGCACGGCGCTCGCTGGACCGCTGGGGCGCCGGCGGCGGACAGGGCGCCGCCGGCCTGTTCGGGATCGTCCAGGGCAGCTTCTTCGAGGATCTGCGGCTACGCAGCGTGGCGGACCTGACCGCGCTGCCCTTCGACGGCTACGCGATCGGCGGCGTCAGCGTGGGCGAGGACCGGGAGCTGGGCCGGCAGGCGGTGTCCTGGGTGGCGCCCGCCCTGCCCGAGGACCGGCCCCGGTACCTGATGGGCCTCGGCACGCCGGACGACATTCTCCATGCCGTGGGTCTCGGCATCGACCTGTTCGACTGTGTGCTGCCGTCGCGCAACGCCCGCCACGGCACGCTGTTCACGTCAACCGGCATGGTGCGGATCAAGACCGCCCGCCACCGGGACGATCCGCGTCCCGTGGACGCCGCCTGCGGCTGCTCGCTTTGCCGGCGGCACAGCCGCGCCTTCCTGCACCACCTGTTCCGCTGCGGCGAGATCACGGGCAAGGTGCTGGCCACCGAGCACAACGTGCGCTTCTTCCTGGACTTCATGGCCGGGCTGCGGCGGGCGATTGCTGCCGGCCGGCTTGCGGACCTGGCCGGGGCGAACGGGCAGGAAGACACGCCGGAAGCCGAACGGCGATAGGGTACGCCCTGCGGTGTGGGCTGCGCGAGGCGCGCCTGACCGCGCCATCCTAGGAGCACCAGAGATGATTCTTGATTACACCCTGTTTGTGGCCGCCGGGGGCATGCCCTCGGGCCTCATCCAGATCCTGCCGCTGATCCTGATCGGCGGCATCTTCTACTTCCTGCTCATCGCCCCGGAACGCCGCCGCCGGCAGCAACTGCGCAAGACCGTCGAGGCCCTGAAGCGGGGCGACCGCATCCTCACGCAGGGCGGCATCCACGGCGAGGTCGTGTCGACCGAGCCGGACGCCGTGATCGTGAAGATCGCGGACGGCGTCAAGGTCAAGGTGACGAAGGCCGCGGTGAGCGGTCTGGCGGAGGCGCCGAAGTCGTGAACCGGAATCTGCTCTGGCGCGGCCTGCTCGTGATCGTCGTGGTCGGCGCCTGCGCCTTTTCGGCGTTTCCTCTCGGCGACTCGATCCAGTTGGGTCTCGACCTGCGCGGCGGCATTCACCTCGTGCTCGAGGTGCTGACCGACGATGCGCTGCGGGCGGAAGCCCAAAAGGACATCGACAGCATCGTCCAGGAACTGGACGAGAAGGGCGCCCCCGGCGTCGCCGGCGCGACCGAATCGCCGGTCCGCTTCCGGCTCACCGGCCTGCTGGCCGACCAGGACTCCCTGCTGCCCGGCATCCTCGAGGAGTCCATGCCGTACTGGAACTGGAGGCGCAGCGGCGAGGAGGTGATCTTCGACCGCCGGGCCGACGAGGTCAACAACATCCGCGAGCAGGCGATCAACCAGGCGCTGCAGACGATCCGCAACCGGGTCGACGAGTTCGGCGTCGCCGAGCCGGTGATCCAGCGGCAGGGCCTGGGCAGCAACCGGATTGTGGTCCAGTTGCCCGGCGTCGACGATCCGGAACGGGTGAAGAACCTGATCAAGAACACCGCCTTCCTGGAGTTCAAGCTCGCGGAGTATCCGCCGAACGGCGGCGCGGCTGTGGACACCCAGGAGATCCTGGGTCAGTACGCCGGAACGCTTCCCGATCACCTCGAGATCGTGGCCCAGGACCTGCGGGACGACGACGGCAACGTGATCGGTCAGGGCTACTACGCGCTCGAGAAGCGCCCGGTGATCACGGGCCGCGATCTCAAGACGGCGCGCGCCAGCCTCGGGCAGTTCCAGGAGCCGGTGGTCAACTTCTCGCTCACCCACGAGGGCGCCCAGATCTTCGGGGACTGGACCGGCGCCAACATCGGCAGGCCGCTGGCGATCGTGCTCGACGGGCGGGTGCAGTCGGCGCCGACCATCGAGGGCCGGATCTCGGACTCCGGGGTCATCCGCGGGTCGTTCACCCAGCAGGAGGTCGAGGACCTGGCGACGGTGCTGCGTTCCGGCGCCCTGCCGGCGGGCATCGAGTACCTGGAGCAGCGGGCGGTCGGTCCGTCCCTGGGACAGGACTCGATCGACCAGGGCGCCCGCGCCTTCATGTACGGCATCGCGCTGGTCCTGCTGGTGATGCTCGTCGTGTACAAGGGTTCGGGCATCAACGCGATGGTGGCCTTAGGCCTCAACTTCGTTCTCGTCTTCGGCGTCCTGGCCTACTTCGGCGCCGCGCTCACCCTGCCCGGGATCGCGGGCCTGATCCTGACCATCGGCATGGCGGTCGACGCCAACGTGCTGGTGTTCGAACGGATCCGCGAGGAGTTGCACAACGGCCGCACGGTCAAGGCCTCGGTCGTCTCCGGCTTCGGCAAGGCGTGGTCGTCGATTCTCGACGCGAACCTGACCACCCTGATCGCGGCCATCTTCCTGATCAACTTCGGCACCGGCGCGATCCGTGGTTTTGCGGTGACGCTCACCATCGGCATCCTGGCTTCGGTGTTCACGGCCGTCTTCAACAGCCGTCTCCTGTTCGACCTGCTCCTCTCGCGCTCAGGCCGCGTCGAGCGTTTGTCCATCTGAGCTAGAGGTAGAGGAATCCGTCGATGGAGTTTTTCCGTAATACCAGTTTCGATTTCATGCGCATGCGGCGCGTGTGCATGGGGCTATCCGCGGTCGTGGTGATCGCGTCGCTGGGCTTTATCTTCAGCCGCCAGTTGAACCTCGGCATCGACTTCGCCGGCGGCGCGCAGATGATCGTGCAGTTCGCCGAGCCGCCGGATGTCCAGGAGCTTCGCGGGCTGTTGGAAGACGCGGGGATCGAGAACGCGTCGATCCAGTCGTTCGGCGCCGAGGAGGACAACTCGGTCATCCTCAGGACCCCGACCGCGGAGGAAGGCGGGGAAGAGAGCGCCGTCCGGGTCGAGGAGATGCTGCAGCAGCGGTACAACAGCGGGGTTTCGGGCTTCGACCTGAACCGGCGGGGAACCGAGGCGCTGGCCTCCCTGCTGCTCGAGGCCGATCCGGACGACCAGCGCGCCTCGGGCGACGACATCGCGGCCCGGGAGCACTATCGCGAGGCATCGGCCGAGGTGATGGCGCACCGGCGGGTCGAGGGCCTGATCAGGGACTGGTCCGAGATCGCGCCGAGCGAGACGCTGAGCGCCGCCGCCGTCGCGGCCATCCAGGAGCGCGCGACCTTCGGCAACTTCGCCGTGCTGTCGAGCGACAACGTTCAGCCACAGATCGGTAGCGAGTTGCGACGCAAGGGGTTGCTGGCGATCGGCTTCTCACTGGCCGGAATCCTGGCCTACATCTGGTTCCGCTTCGAGCTGCGCTTCGGCATCGGCGCCCTGGCGGCGCTCGCCCACGATGTCGCGGTCTGCCTGGGCCTGTTCGCGTTTGCCGGCTATGAGTTCAACCTGACCACCGTGGCGGCGTTCCTGACCGTCATCGGCTACTCCGTGAACGACTCCGTGGTGGTCTTCGACCGCGTGCGCGAGAATCTCCGGCGCAGCCGCCGCGAGAGCCTGGTCGACGTGTTGAACCGGAGCCTGAACCAGACCCTGTCGCGCACCGCCCTGACCTCAGGCACCACGCTGCTGGCGGTCGGCAGCCTGTTCATCCTGGGTGGCGATGTGATTCGCGGCTTCTCCTTCCTGCTTCTGGTCGGTGTGATGGTCGGGACCTATTCGTCGATCTACATCGCCAGCCCGATCGTGCTGCTGTGGGAGGGTTCGTTCGGCCGCGAGCGACGGCAGAAGAAGGCGGCCGCCGCGTAGGAGACGGAATGGCGCAGGCTGTTGAACGACCCCGGGATCCGGCGCCGCTGCGGGATCCGGGGGACGTGGGGATCGACGATGTCCTGAGCCGCCTGCAGGAGAACGATCGCGCCTGCGACGAAGCGTGGCTGCGCCGGGCCTACGAGTATGCCGAGCGGTCCCACCGCGGGCAGGTCAGGCGTTCGGGAGACCCGTACATCAGCCATCCCCTCGGCGTCGCCCACATGCTGGCGGACTTCAAGTTCGACCAGACCAGCGTCGCCGTCGGCCTGCTGCACGACGTCCTGGAGGACACCGGCGCAACGAAGAAGGCTCTCGCGGCCGAGTTCGGAGACGAGATCGCCGATCTGGTGGACGGCGTGTCGAAGATCGGGCGCCACGAGTACGTCCGCAGCGACGAGGTGCAGGCCGAGAGTTTCCGCAAGCTGATCCTGGCCTCGGCCCGCGACCTGCGGGTGATCGTGGTCAAGCTGATCGATCGCCTGCACAACATGCTCACCCTGGAGCATCTCGAGCCGGGGAAGCGGCGGCGCATTTCGCGCGAAACGCTGGAGATCTACGGGCCGCTGGCCCACCGGTTGGGGATGTCCCGGATTCAGAGGGTGCTGGAGGATCGGGCGTTCCGGCACCTGCATCCGCACCACTACGAGGACATCCGCAAACAGCTCGACGAGAGGATCAAGGGGGCCCGGAGCACGACCCGGCGAATCGCCGAGCGTCTGCGGGAGGCGCTTGAGGGAACGGAAGTCGAAGCCGAGATCAGTCACCGGGTCAAGGGCTATTACTCGATCTACCAGAAGCTCCGCCGCCGGCAGATCGATCTGCCGGACCTGTTCGACTTTCTGGCCTTCCGGATCATCACGGTGGACGTGAAGGACACCTACGCCGCGCTCGGTGTCGTGCACCAGATCTGGCGTCCCATTCCGGGCCGCTTCAAGGACTACATCGCGATGCCGAAGCCGAACCTGTACCAGTCGCTGCACACCACGGTGCTGGGCCGCGGCGGGCAGCCGTTCGAGGTCCAGATCCGGACCCAGGTGATGGACCTGCTTGCCGAAGAGGGCGTGGCGGCGCACTGGCGGTACAAGGGAGGCCAGGTCGACACCGACCAGAAGGACGTCAGCATCGTCTGGCTGCGCCAGCTCCTCGAGTGGCAGCAGGAGGTGCCGGACCCGCGAACCTTCCTGAGCGCGCTCAAGATCGACCTGTATCCCGACGAGGTCTACGTGTTCACGCCCAAGGGCGACGTGCTCTCGTTTCCCCGCGGCGCGACGCCGCTCGACTTCGCGTATCGCGTCCACACCGAACTCGGCCATCGCTGCAGCGGTGCGCGCGTGAACGGACGGCTGGCGCCGCTGCGCACCGAGCTGGGCAACGGCGACATCGTCGAGATCACGACGAATCCGAACCGCGAGCCCAGCCGCGACTGGTTGAACATCGTCGTCACGACGCGGGCGCGGAGCAAGATCCGTCAGTGGATCAACGCCGAGCAGAAGAAGCGGGCGATCGAGATCGGCCGCACGATGCTGACCAGTGAACTGCGCCGCTACCGGGTGAGCGCGCGCCGCGTGTTCGACTCGAAGGAGATGGCTGACTTCCTGGCCGCCGAGGGCTACGGGAGCGTCGACGAGTTGTGCAGCCGGCTGGGCTTCGGCCGTGGTTCGGTGAAGCCGGTGCTGCGCGCGGTCCTGCCGCCGGAGCGTCTGCGGCGCCGGGACGAGGCGCCGGGCCGCCTGCGCCAGGCGGTGAGCAAGGTCCTGCCCCGCGACCAGGCGAGGCTGGTGGTCACGGGCGAGAACGACATGCTCGCGTTCTTCGCGGGCTGCTGCAGCCCGCTGCCGGGCGAGGACATCATCGGTTTCGTGACCCGCGGCCGGGGCGTCTCCGTCCACTCCGTGGACTGTCCCAACGTGCGCAACCTGCTGTACCACCCCGAACGTGAGATCCAGGTCGAGTGGGCGCGCCGCAACGATTCGATGTTCGCGGTCACCCTGGTCATCGAGACCCGCGACCGGCCGGGTGTGCTCGCGGGCGTCACCGAGGCGATCGCCAAGCAGGGCAGCAACATCCGCCACATCGAGAGCCGCAGCCGCGGTGACGGCGAGGCGACGATCGACGTCGTGGTCGACGTCCGCAACCGGAAGCACCTGAACCGGCTGCAGCAGTCGCTGGAAGACCTGTCCGCGGTCCGCACCGTGAAGCGCCGGCAGGGGTCGCCGCCGGCATCGGCTACCGGCTAGGAGTCGAGTCGCGGCGTCCTCGCCGGCATCAGGTGCGCCGTCGCGAAGCGGCGAGTAGCGGAAACCCTAGACGCTCTCCTGGCAGCGTTCGTATACTGATTCGAGAGATGGACACCCGCCGCCGAATCCTGCCTGCCGCGATCGCCGCCAGCTTGTCTCTGGCGCTGTTCGCGGCGTGTGACCAGACGAGTCCCGTGGCGCCTGCGGGCACGCTGATCACGATCAGCGCGAATCCCGACCGCATCCCGTCCGACGGAAACTCGGAAATCCGCGTCGTGGCGCTGCGGCCGAACGGCACGTCGGTCAGTTCCGGCACTCTGATTCGGCTCTCGACCACGCTCGGTTCGATTGCTCCCAGCGTTCCCGCCGACGATCTTGGCGAGGCGCTGGCGATGCTCGAGGCCAACGGCCAGTTCGGCGTCGCCACGATCTCGGCCAACACCGGGGGCTCGGAGACGGCGACGGTGGATGTCCAGCTCGGTCTGTCGCCGGCGTCCGTGACCGTACAGGTGACGCCGAACAGCGTGCCCGAGACGGGCGGGGAAGCCGATCTGCTGGCGATCGTTCGCGACGACCGGGGCCAGCCGCTCGAGAAGGCGGAGGTCAACTTCCGCACCGAGACCGGCACGCTCGAATCGGGCGGGGGATTGATCTCCACCGGCGCCGACGGTACGGCGTCGGACCGCCTGATCGTCGAGTCGGGCGATCTCGACACCGTGACCGGCGACACCTTCCAGGTCGGCGTCGATGTCGGGAGCGGCGGCGGCCAGTTGGTGACGACGAACGTGAACGTCAGCATTCAGCGGCTGCCGCGGGCCGACTTCACCTTCAGCACCCGCAATCTGCTGGTCGCGTTCGAGGACACGACCGACGGGCGCACGACGAGCTGGCTGTGGACCTTCGGCGACGGCAACACGAGCACGCGGCAGAACCCGACCTATACCTATTCGGCGACGGGCACCTACGCGGTCACCTTCCGGGCCACCAACTCGCTCGGCTCCGACGAGGTGACGAAGTTCGTCCAGGTCACGGGCCAGTAGCCGCGACCCGCCATGGCAGCCGAACGGAGTCAAGGGGCTGCTCACTCGCCGACGCCGACGGTCACGCTGGGCGAGTTGTACCTGGCCCAGGGACACTGGCGCGAGGCCGCGGAGATCTTCGAGCAGGTCTTGAGGGGCGATCCGGCCAACCGCCGGGCGCGCGAGGGGTTGGAGAGCCTGCGCGGGAAGAGTAGGCCCGCGGCAGCGGCACGCCTGTAGCAGGCGTCCCGGCCGACATGCAGGCGCGAGCGGGTTGGAGAGCGTCCGGTATCGGGACGCCTGTAGCAGGCGGCTACAATCTGCCGCTCAACAAGGAGTTGGAGGGACTACGTGCTGAGCTATGAGCAAGTCGAGGCGCTGATCCGATTCGTCGCCGAGGAACGGCGTGGCGGGTCGGACCTCTCGGTCGAGTACCAGGTGGGCGGCCTCTACCTTCGGGTGGGCGGTGACCGGGGAGGCGGCGCTGGAGGTCCCAGGGTGGAGCGCGCCGCGCCAGCGGGGCCGGCCGCTTCGTTGGCGCCGGTGGCGGATGAGGCGCCGGCGGCCGAACAGGAACCGGCAATCGAAGGGCACGTGCTCCGTTCGCCGATCGTGGGCACCTTCTACGTCGCCCCCAGCCCCGACGTGCCGCCATACGTCGAAGTCGGCGCCAAGGTCGAGAAGGGGCAGGTCGTCTGCATCGTCGAAGCGATGAAGCTGATGAACGAGATCGAGGCCGATGTCGCCGGAGTCATCACCTCCGTGGTGGCCGGGAACGGCGACCCGGTCGAGTTCGGCGCGCCTCTCGTCGTGATTCAGACCTAAGGGCCCGAAGGCGCCCCGGGCCTCAGGATGCTCGTTGCGGTTCGGACTGCCAGCCGTGCTGCGGTGCGTGTTCGGGGTTGAGCGACCCGTGCCGTCACCCTTCGGCGCCTCGGCGCGGCCGTTCCGCAGGATCCTGGTCGCGAACCGGGGCGAGATCGCGGTGCGGATCATCCGCGCCTGCCGGGACCTCGACATCGCGACCGTTGCGGTCTTCAGCACCGCGGACCGCGACGCCCTGCACGTGCAGCTCGCCGACGCGGCGGTCTGCGTGGGGCCTCCTCGGCCGGCCGGGAGCTATCTGCACCAGCGCAACCTGCTCTCGGCAGCACTCATCACCGGCGCGGAGGCGGTCCATCCAGGTTACGGATTCCTGGCCGAGAACGCCGACTTCGCCGCCGCCGTGGAGAAGTGCGGCCTGACGTGGATCGGGCCGTCGCCGTCGTCGATCCGCACGCTGGGCGACAAGGGGAGGGCGCGCGAAGCCGCGGTCGCGGCGGATGTGCCGGTGCTCGAGGGCGGTCCGCTGCCGGAGTCGTTGACGGAGGCGGCGGCGTTTGCCGACGGGATCGGCTATCCGCTGATGCTGAAGGCCGCCGCGGGCGGTGGCGGCCGCGGTATGCGGGCGGTCCGCGACCGCGCCGGACTTGAAGCGGCCCTGGACTCGGTGGCGAGCGAGGCCCGAGCCGCCTTCGGTAGCGGCAAACTCATCGTGGAGCGGCTGGTCGAACGCCCGCGCCACGTCGAGGTCCAGGTCTTTGGCGACTCGTTCGGTCGCACGGTCGGGCTCGGCGAGCGCGACTGCTCGATCCAGCGCCGGCACCAGAAGCTGGTCGAGGAAGCTCCGGCCCCAAGGCTAGGGACCGACCTGCGGCGATCGCTGGGCGCGGCCGCGCTGCGGCTGGCGAAGCGGGTCGGCTACGCGAACGCGGGCACGGTCGAGTTCCTGGTGGACGGCGACCGCTTCTACTTCCTGGAGATGAACACGCGCATCCAGGTCGAACATCCGGTGACCGAGTCGGTGACCGGCGTCGACCTGGTCAAGCTGCAGATCCTGGCCGCTGCCGGCGAGCCGCTGGGGTTGCCCGACGGCATCGAGACCAGCGGTCACGCGATCGAATGCCGGATCAACGCGGAGGATCCGGAGACCTTCGCGCCGTCGCCGGGCACGCTCCGCCGCTACCGGCCTCCAGCCGGCCCGGGCATCCGGGTCGACAGCCACGGGTTCGAGGGCGCGTCGATGCCGCCGCACTACGATTCGCTGGTGGCCAAGGTGATCGCCCACGGCGCGAACCGGGAAGAGGCGATCTCGAGGATGACCCGCGCCCTGATGGAGTTCGACGTCGACGGCGTCCGCACCACGCTGCCGCTGATGCGGCGGATCGTCGCTTCGCGGGCGTTCGCCGACGCGGAACTCGACACCGGGTTCCTCGCCCGGCTGGACGAAGAATGAACGCCGGTCGGGTTCCTGGGAACGCGGGCGTCTCGCCCGCATCCGTCCCTGGGAACGCGGGCGTCCCGCCCGCATCCGTCCCTGGGAACGCGGGCGTCTCGCCCGCATCCGTCCCTGGGAACGCGGGCGTCCCGCCCGCATCCGTCCCTGGGAACGCGGGCGTCTCGCCCGGATCCGTCCCTGGGAACGCGGGCGTCCCGCCCGCATCGGCCGCAGGCCGGTCTCCGGTTCCGCTGGTACCGCCCGCGAACCGCCTCTACGCGATCGTCGACACGGGGCTGTTCGGTACCGAACCGGAGCCCGTGACCGCGGCAGTGCGGACGTTGCTCGACTGCGGAGTGCGCTGGATCCAGCTCCGCGCCAAGGGACTGCCGGACCTTCAGGCATGGCGCCTGGCGGAGGCGGTGGCCCGGGTCGTCGAGGACGTGACCGCGGCAGACAGTTGCCCCGCTCCGGACGCTCCCCTGCTCTGGATCAATGACCAGCCCGCCATCGCGGCCGCCCTGCCGGCCGCCCGCGGCCTGCGCGTAGGCCTCCATCTCGGCCAGGACGACCTGCCGCCGGCAGTGGCGCGCCTGTCGCTGCCACGGCACTGCCGCATCGGCCGCTCGACGCACAGCCGCGAGCAGGCGCTCGAGGCCGACCGCGACCCGGACGTCGACGCGGTGGCGATCGGCCCCGCGTTCGGGACAGCGACGAAGGACCGGCCGGACCCCGTCGTCGGGCTCGCCGGAGTAGCCGCAGCGCGCAGAGTCACCGCCAAGCCCCTGATTGCGATCGGCGGCATCGACGCCGAGCGCGCGCCCCGCGTGATCGAGGCCGGCGCCGACGCCGTGGCCGTGATCTCCGCCCTCGATCCGCACCGCCTGGAAGCGAGCTGCCGCCTCCTGCTGCGCTCGCTCCGCTGAAGAGGGCGGCTGAGGGCCTTACCGGGAGTCCCGCGTCAGACCCAACTCCGCGGCGACGCTCGCCGCAACGACCTTCGCTGGCTCGACTCCCTTCGTTCGAACCCGCACGTCAGCCAGGCGGTACGAGTCGAGCCGAGCCTCGTACAGGGCCCGAGCCTGCTCCGGCGACTCGAAGAGCGGTCGGCGGTGGTGTGAGCCTTCAGCCCGGCGGCAAAGGATCTCCCATGGCGGGTCGAGCCAGACGCTACGGCCGAGATCCGCGATCAGGCGCCGGTTCCGCTCCAACGTGAAGGCGCCGCCGCCGGTGGCGACCACGACCGGGTCGAGCGCGGCGCAGCGTTCGAGGGCCGCAGTTTCGCGCTCACGGAAGTGGGCCTCACCGTGTTCGAGGATCATCTCGGCCACCGGCTGCCCCTCGTGGGCGGCGATGTCCGAGTCGAGATCCCGGAAGGGCCAGCCGAGGGACCGGGCCAGCAAACGGCCGACCTTGCTCTTGCCGGCCGCCATGAAGCCGACCAGGAAGACGCGCACAGAAGCCCCGCGGAACGGTCAGCCGTCCTGCGCGCGGGACCGTTCGCTCCTGAGCGCCCGCACCAGGAAGAAGGTGAAGCCTCCCCACACGAGACCGCAGATCAGGACCATGATCAGGATGGCGAGTGGGGACATCGGACTTCAGATACTCCGTCGGAACTATACGCCAGCCGCCGAAGAGTACGAGTCGACGTGTACAGTTCGAAGCAGCACTCGGGACGGGAGCAGACGATGGAGATCTCCGCCAGCGGTCTGGGAAGTCGGCTGGCAGAAGCACTGGCGTGCCTCGACCGCGGCGAGTCTGTAACAGTCACCTGGCGCGGGAAACCGAGGGCCAAACTGTTGTCCTGAACCCGTTGGAACCAGGTGGCGGTCTCTGGCCAGCTCCTTCTGGCGATGGGCTAGCCGCCTGCCGATGCCTCGAATGCGAACGCCGCACCTGGGACCCTCCCCCCTGAACTCTCTGAGGGCCGGTGCACTCCCGACGACGCTTACAACGGGGTGTTGACGATCTCCTGGAACGTCTTGCCCTCGCGGGCCATGCCGATGAGCTGCTGCAGGCGGGCGCTGGCGCGGGCCTCGTTGGCGGTTTCCCAGGTGGCGGTGGCGCCGTCGCGGTCGCCGAGTTGCATCAGGATCAAGCCTCGCATCATGGCTGCCTGCTCGTGACCGGGGTCGCTGCGCAGGGATCGGCTCAGTGCATTCAGGGCGATGTCGGTTTGCCCCATCGTGAGGCGGACGATGCCGGAGACGTAGTTGCCGTCGGGGTCCTCCGGATCGATCTGCAGAATGCGTTGGGCCTGCTGGAAAGCGTCGAAGGGACGGTTGTTCGTCAACAGCAACTGAGTCAACGCGCGGTGCAGGTCGAGGTTCGTGGGATCGGCTTCGATCTGCCGCCGCAAGTCCTCGGCCTGGCGGGCCAGCTCCGGTCCGAGCGGGGCCTGGCCGCGGAAGTCGGCGCCGCCGGCGGCTGCCTGCTGATCGGCCATCTGCTGGCCCTCGGGATCGGGCTGGGCGTCGGTCTGGGCCCAGATCACGAGGGCGGCGACCAGGCCGACCACACTGCCGCCGAGCAGGACGCCGGAGAGCAGGGGGTGCGCCTGCACGAAGGCGCGGCCGGCCGGCGCCGCTGCTTTGGTGGGGCCGCCGCTCGGGGCGATGGTGGCGAGCACCTCCTCGACCTCGTCGAGTTCCTTGAGGACGCGAGCGGTGGACACCTGGAGCCGGCGGCGGTCGGCGGGCTCGAGTTCGCGCTTGGACAGGCGGCCGAGCAGGTCTTCACGGCGGCTCAGCAGGTCGGCCCGCTGCAGCTCGAGGGCGGCCGCGCGCGCCGCGGTTTCCCGAGGCAGCAACGCGAGGCCGATACCCAGGCCGGCGAGGACGGCGGCCAGGAGCGTGATCGTCGCGACAAGAGTCAGGTCGCCGTCTCCTGCTCCACCCGCGCCAGGTAGTCGTCCAGGGCCTCTTCGCCGGTCCGGCGCCGCTGGCGCAGCCGGTGTGCGACCAGCAGGGCGCCGAGCAGGACGATGGCGGCCGGCGCCGTCCACACGATCAGGTTGAGTCCCCGCGCACGGGGTTCGAGCAGCACGAACTCGCCGTAGCGCTGTTCGAAGTAGCGGGCGACCTGGTCGCGGGTGTAGCCGGCCGCGAGCAGGGACCGCGCCTCTTCGCGCATCGCCCGGGCCGACTCGGCGGCGGAGTCGGCGATCGACAGCGCCTGGCACTTGGGACAGCGGATGTCGGCGGCGACCTCGGCCACGGCCCGTTCCAGCTCGTCGCCGGAGAGCGGTTGTCCGAGCGGCTCGCCCAACTCGCGGGACGCCTCGACGCCCAGCCCCGGTCGACGCTCTCCCTCGGCTGGCGGCAGAAGAAGGTCAGGCTGACTATCCCCCGGCTGGGCCGAAGCCGGCGTGGCGAACGGGAGCGCGACCAGCAGCGCAACCAGCAGCCGGAAGAGGGCGGTCGCGGGGATCCAACGTCGGCCGTCTCGCCGGGCCGTCGAGGTTCGGCGGTGCATTTCAGCCGGTGGCTTCGGCCGGCTGCGCCAGAAGGCGGTCCGAGGTCTCGAGGAGCTTGTCCGGCCACACGGCGCCGATCACCTTATCGACGATTACCCCGTCGCGGTCGATGAAGAACGTCTCCGGCGGGCCGTAGACGCCGTAGGCGATGGCGACCCGGCTGCCTTCGTCGATCAGCGACGGACCCCAGCTCCCGTACTCCGTGTTGAAGCGTGCGATCTGCTGCGGGTCGTCCTGGAAGATGATGCCGATGAAGTGGATCTCGCCCTGCCAGCGCTGGGCGCCAGCCATCAGCAGGGGATGCTCGACGATGCAGGGTGGGCAGTAGGTCGACCAGAAGTTGATCACCACCGGGCGGCCGCGCAGCTCCTCGAGGTCCACGATGCGGCCGTCGAGGCCGGCGAGTCGGAAGCTGGGCGCCGGCTGACCCACCAGGGGCGACTCGACGATGGCGGGGTCGTGCTGGAAGGCGAATCCCAGCAGGAGGAGCAAGGGCAAGGCGAGGCCGAGGCCGACCAGGAGGACCTTGCGGTTCATCTGGTCACCACGGGCTGCTGGCTGCCACTCAGGCCGGCGCTGCGCGCCGGATGCGGGCAGGATGCCCGCGTTCTCAGGCTGCGGTTCATCGGCCGCCTCCGGCTGCGGTTGCCGCCAGGCCGGGGACCGCCCGCGGGCTCGCCGCCCGCCTCTCCGCGGCGGTCGGGATGAGGCACAGAACGGTGCCGGCGACCATGATCAGGACGCCGATCCAGATCCACATGACCGCCGGCGTCAGAATCGCGCGCAGGCCGACCGACCCGTCGGCGCCGACGTTCATCAGGGTCAGGTAGAGGTCGTGCGTGGCGCTTGAACGGACCGCGGGGGTGCCGATCGGCTCACGCTGTGTGGCGTAGCGGTTGAGCGACGGCAGCAGCGTGCCGGCGCTCCGGCCGCCCCGTGTGATCTCGATCTCGGCCTGGCGCCGCGCCACGTGCGGTTCCTCGACCAGCTCGGCGCCGCGAAACGTCATCTCGTAGGCGCCCAGGCTGAGCGTGTCGCCGGCCCGCAGCGTGGACTCCGCCTCGCGCTGGAAGGTCGAGGACAGGGCGATGGCGACGAACGTGATCACGACGCCAGAGTGGACGACGTAGGCGCCGAGCTTGTCCGGGGCCGTGAGCACGCCACTGAACACGCCCTTGCCGCCTTGGGACCGCCGGCGCGCCCGCACCGGTCGCAGGCCCTGATCCGCGGTCACCCAGAGCGTGAAGCCGGCAAACGCGGAGACGATCAGCACCGGCGCGGTGCGGGCGCCGACCAGGAGCGCCAGCGCCAGACCGCAGGCGGCGGCCGGCAGCGGGCGCAACAGGGCGCGGCGCAGCAGCTTCGGATCGCTGCCGCCCCAGGGCAGCGCCGGGCCGACGCCCATCATCAGCAGCAGTGCGGTGAACAACGGCACGGCCATGCGGTTGAAGTAGGGCTCGCCGACGCTGACCTTTATGCCGCGCAGCGACTCGGCGACGATCGGGTAGAGCGTGCCCACGAGCACCGTGAACATCAGGCTGACCAGCAGCAGGTTGTTCAGCAGGAACGCGCCTTCGCGGCTGACCAGGCGTTCGTTCGAGGGTTCCGAGACCAGGGTGTCGACCCGGAGCGCCAGCAGCGCGATGACCGCGACGGTGCAGAGGGCGAGGAAGCCCAGGAACACGGGGCCGATCGGGCTCTGGGTGAAGGAGTGGACCGAGTTGACCACGCCCGAGCGGGTCAGGAAGGTGCCGAGGATGGTGAGCAGGAAGGTGATCATGATCAGGATCACGGTCCACGCCTTGAGCGTTCCCCGCCGTTGCTGCACCACGCCCGAGTGGAGCGCCGCGATGCCGGTCAGCCAGGGCAGGAAGGAGGCGTTCTCAACCGGGTCCCAGGCCCAGTAGCCGCCCCAGCCGAGCACCTCGTACGACCACCAGCCGCCGAGCATGACGCCGGCGGTGAGGAAAGACGTCGGAACCAGCAGCCAGCGGCGCATCGGCCGCAGCCAGGTGGCCCCCAACTGGCCCCGGAGCAGGGCCGCGACCGCCATCGCGAAGGGCACCGACATGCCGACGTAGCCCAGGTAGAGCATGGGCGGATGGATCGCCATCAGCAGGTGGTTCTGGAGCAGCGCGTTCGGTCCGGGCCCGTCGACCGGGATAGGGGGCGGCGTGGGCGCGAAGGGATCGGCGACGCTGGCGATCAGGAAGGTGAAGAAGGCGCCGATCGACAGCAGGGTGGCCAGGGTGTAGGCGAGATAGTCGTCGTGCCCGCGGCGCTGCAACGTGGCCGCCGCGGCAATGTAGACGCCCAGGATCAGCCCCCAGAACAGGATCGACCCCTCGAGCGACGACCACAGGGAGAAGATCGTGATGTGGAGCGGCGTCTCCAGCGACCCGACCTGGGCCACGTAGGAGACGGAGAAGTCGTGGCTGATCAGCGCGTACCACATGACCGCGCAGGCGCCGACCATGCTCGCCGCGAACAGCAGCGCCAGTCGTCGGGTGAGCGCCAAGCCGGCGACGGACCGCCGCGCGCCGGCGATGTAGCCGAAAGAAGCTCCGAAGCTCGCCGCGATCAGGCCCAGGAGCACGAAGCCCTGGCCCAGGGCCGAGGTCACGTGTCGAACTGCATGGACTCGATCAACTCCGCCATGCCGCGCTTGTCATCGACGTCGGGGGCCTGGTACTCGTTGTCGTGCTTCACCATGAGGCGCGAGGTCGTGAACTGGCCGTCCCGCCCCATCGTCCCCTCGACCACGACGCCGATGCCCTCGCGGAACATGGCCGGCGGTACGGCGGTGGTGCGGACATCGATCTGCGATGTGCCGTCGGTGACCGTGAACTCGAGGGTCAGGCCGTCCCCGCTTCGACTCACCGAGCCCTCCTCGACCAGGCCGCCGAGCCGGATGCTGGCGCCGACCGCCTCGGTGCCCGCTTCGTGGACTTCCGAAGGGCTCCAGTAGTAGACCAGGTTCTCGCCGACGTCGCCGAAGGCCAGAACGGAGAGGGCGATGGCCACGGCGCCGCCCGCGGCCAGCAGCAGAAGACGCCGGTTGCCGCGGCTAGGTGTTCTGCTGGTGGGGGTCGTGGGTTCCGTGCTCATTGCTGTGTTCCTGCGGTTCCTGCGCCGGTGCGTTGCCTTCGATCCGTCGCCGGCGGGCGAACAGACTGAAGGTGTAGAGGGCCAGGACGGCGCCCGCCGAACCATAGGCGGCAACGACCCATCCCCAACCGCCGACTATAACGCCGTCCACCTTCGACTTGCTCCTTTGCGTGACGGGAAGCCGGGCTGCCGGCGGGCCGTCACTCCTCCATCGCCACGGCGGCCAGCACGCCACCCAGCGCCCAGTAGATCACATCGAAGGCGAGCAGAATGACGAACCAACTGCCCGTCTGGTCCATCGGATCCCCGTGCAACACGAGGGCCGCGCTCTTGACCGAGGCGATCAGCACCGGGATGACCAGGGGGAAGAGGAGCAGGGGCAGCAGCACGTCCTGACTCGAGGCGCGGCTGGTCATCGCCGCGTACAGCGTGCCCGGCGCGGCGAGTCCGGCGGCGGCAAGCAGCCAGACGCCGAACAGCCCGAGCAGGGCGTCCGGTCCGGCGTCGACGCCGTAGATGATGATCGCCGAGGGCAGCAGCACCGGCGCCAGCAGAGTCAGGAACACGAAGTTCCCGAGCGCCTTGGCGTAGAAGAGAACCGCCGGTTCGACCGGCAGCAGCAACAGCCCTTCCAGGGCCCGGTTCTCCCGTTCGACCCGGAAGGACTCGGAGAGCCCCAGGGTCGAGCTCAGGAGCAGGGCGAGGATGAGGAAACCGGGCGCCATGGTCGCTGCCGCACGGTCGTCGGCGTCGATGGCGAAGGAGAACAGCACCAGCGTGATGCCTCCGAAGAGCACGATCGAGAGAAAGCGGAACCGGCCCCGCCACTCGACCCGCAGGTCCTTGAGCAGCAGCACGAGTATGGGGTGGAGAACCGCAACGATGGGACGGAGCAACGTCACAGCCTCGCCAGCCTCCGCCCCCAGGCGGCGTCGAGATCGGCGGCTGCGCCCTGCCACACCGCCTGACCCTGCTCGAGCAGCACCGCCCGGCGGCACATGCGGGCAGCCCGTTCGATCGCGTGCGAGGCGACGATCAGGGTGCCGCCGCCCTCCACGAAACGCCCGATCCAGGTCTCGATCAGGCTTTGCCCCTGCGGGTCGAGGGCCGCGAAGGGCTCGTCGAGGAGCAGCAGCCGCGGGTGCTCGAGACGGGAGCGCGCGAGGATCAGGCGCTTCCTCATGCCGGCCGAGAAACCGGCGACCTGACGATCGGCGGCGGCGGAGAGACCGAGTTCGCCGAGCAGGTCGTGGAGCTGGGATTCGCTGAGGCGCCGGCCGCAGAGCGCACTCCAGAGCTGCAGCGTCTCCAGGGCGGTCAGCCGGTCGTAGAGATAGTCGTGGTGGGAAACCAGGGACAGGGTGCTGCGGACCCCGAAGCGATCCTCGGCCGCGCGCAGGCCGTCGACCCGGAGTTTGCCCGCCGTGGGACGCCGGAGTCCGGCGATCAACCGCAGCAGGGTCGTCTTGCCGGAGCCGTTGGCCCCGGCCAGCAGCAGGCGGTCGCCGGACGCGAGGTCGAGGTCGACGTGGGCGAGAGCCCACTGCGAGCCGAACCGAATACCGAGTCCGCGTGCGTGAATCAACGCTCTGCTCCGAGTCCGCACCGTCGTCGGGATCGCAGGTGCGATCCCAGTGCCGCTTTTCCGAGTCCGCGTGCGTGAATCAAGATCTCGACCCGGCTATTCTCTCTGCAGCGAATGCGGGGAGGCTGGTCACCGGCGGAGAGGGTATAGCAGCCGCGGGTCGCCGGAGGCGGGCGCGCCGCTCCCACCGCCTGAGGCCGGCCCGCAACATTCCGGGGCAGGGAACGTAGGTGAAGGCTGTGGAGGCAACTCGGGCGACCGACGAGGAGTTGGTGGCTGCGATTCTGGACGGCGAGGTTGCCCTGTATACCGACCTCGTGCAGAGGTATCAGGGGCGCCTGGTCAACTACGTGAATCGCTTTCTCGGCAATGTCGACGAGTCGCAGGAGTTGTCCCAGGAAGTGTTCTTGAAGGTCTACCGGGCCCTTGACCGTTACAACCCCAGTTACCGATTCTCGACATGGCTTTTTCGAGTGGCACAGAACGCGGCGATCGACCTGCTTCGCAAGCGGCGCCTCAAGCTGGTTCCGATGCAGCGTGTCGGCGTCGATGGAGAAGCCCGGGAGAGGGAGTTTCCGAGTGAGGAGAGAGACCCCTACCGGGTGCTTCGGAATCTCGAGCGGCGCGATGCCATCGGGGCCGCGATCGACACTCTGACGGACGAGTACCGGGAGCTGATCCAGTTGAGACACTTCGCCGAAATGACGTACGAAGAGATCGCCGAGTTCAAGGGCATGCCCCTGGGCACGGTGAAGAACAAGTTGTTTCGCGGCCGCCGGGTGCTGAAGGCCCGGTTGGCGGAATACCTCACCGACTGAAGGACGGGGGGAGTTCAACGGATGACGAGTTCGGAGACGACCCCTTCGGGGAAAGGGCTGAGCGCGGGGAAAGGGCTCAGCGGTTCGATGTCAGGCGCCTGTTCCCATGCCGAGTTGATCGACGCCTATGTCGACGGCGCCGTGAGCGAACCCGAGCGCGGGCAGGCGGAGCGGCACCTCGTGGAGTGCGCCGAGTGCCGCGACGAAGCGCGCGGGTTGGCCGCCCTGTGTGAACTCCTGGCAACGGAACGGCTCGCGACCGAGCCGCTCGAGATCGATGTTCGAGCGCCGTCGCGGGCTCGTGGACGCAGGGCTGTGGCCGCCGCCGCTGCCCTGGTGGGGCTCTTCGGCGGCGCCCTGGCGGTGCTCGCCGGGCTGGCGCCCCAGGTCGGATCGGCGGCCTCCGTTGTGGCGACGCTGTTCGACTTCACGGTGACCGTCGGGCTAGTCGGCGCCGGCCTGCTCGATGCCTCCTGGCGGGGGATGAGCGCGGCGGTGTCCTCGGTGCTCCAACCCGCGGCGCCCGGTCTGCTGTTCGGTGGCCTGACGGCCATGGGCCTCACCGCGCTCCTGTTCTCCCTGCTCAGGCGCGGTTCCAGAGCGGCGGCGCGGGAACGGCAACGGCGCTGACGGTCGCCGGTCGCGGCGGCTTCGCGCCCTGCCGCGATGGCGAGCGGCGCGGCCCTGACCTCTAAGCCGCCAGGGGCGCTACCGGCGCTACGATCGGCGTTCATGACCAACCTCGCCATGACACGAAGGCGCTCCGCCGTCCTGGGTCTTCTGGCCTGTTTCTCTGTCGCGGTCGTCGCCGGTTGCACGCGGGGCGAGCCGCCCGCGGAGAGCGCCGGGGTGGTCCTTGTCGACTCCGAGGCTGCGATCGTCGTCGACGCCGAGGCGGTGATGCGGGATCAGGTCGTCGCACTGGGACGGGATTTGGAGCTGCGCGGCGAGGCCCGCTCGGACGTTGTCGTCCTGGGTGCCGACGCCCGCATCGACGGCATTGTTCTGGGCGACGTGATCGTGCTCGGCGGCGACGTCCACCTGGGACCGTCGGCCCGGCTGCGCGGCGATGTGTTCGTGCTGGGCGGCGAGGCGATCGCCGAGTCCGGGGCGGCGGTGGAGGGCCGCACGGTGGCCTATCCGCGGGCGCCGTCCTCGTGGCTCGTCCTCGCCGAAGGGCCGCTGATGGGCCGCTCCCCGCTGTCGTCCACGGTGGCCATGCTCAACCTGGCGCTGCTGCTGGCCTGGTTGCTCGTGTCGGTGGTCCTGGTCTGGGGCTTCGACTCGTCGCTGACGGTGACCGCCGAGAGTGTCCTGGAGCGGCCGTTCCGGAACTTCTTCGCCGGCCTGGTGGCGGTGCTCGCCGTGGGCGTGACCTTCGGCCTCCTGACCGCCGCGGCGCCGGCCCTGGTCGGAGCGCCGCTGCTCGTCGTCTGCGCCGTGGCGGCCATGGTGTGCAAGTTGTGGGGCACGGTGGCGGTGTTCATGGCGGTGGGCGCGCGCCTGCTGCCGAACCGCGTAGGGATCGCCGGCCGGCCGATGGCCGCCGTGCTCCTCGGACTCCTCGCTCTGGGACTGGTCAAGATGGCGCCCTATCTGGGTGGATGGACCTGGACCATCGTCACCTGCGTGGGGATCGGAGCGGCGCTGGACAGCAGGCTGGGGCGGCGCGAGCCGTGGTTTGACGGCCTGACCTGAAAACCACTGGCTGCGCCTCGCGTCACGCTAGGCTGCCCCGCGATGTACTGCCAGGTATGCGGCACGCGCAACGAGGACGACGCGGAGCACTGCCAGCGCTGCCGGCAGAAGTTGATGGTGCTCTCCGGCGCCTCCACGCCGCCTGCGGAGTCGCTGGATGTCGGCGACGAGGAGTTCTCGTTCGACGAGCACCTGCTGGAGCGCATCTCGATCCTGGAGGAGGTGCTCAAACGCACGGGCGAAACCGTGCAGAAGGTCCTGAGCGCCATGAGCCGGCAGGAGGAGAGCATTCTCGTCCACCACGCCGGCATGCTTGCCCTTCGCGATCTGCTTGAACGCCAGGAGCTGATCAACGCGGCCGAGTGGAGCGATCTCTGGGAGTCCAAGATGGACTACCAGTTCCTGGTGCTCGAGAAGCGGGAGCGGTTCGCGGCCGTCAAGGACCGGATCCTCGGGCTCTACGAGGGTCGGCGTCGCGCCGCCTTCGAACAGCTTGTCGACGAGGCGGAGTTCGCACTGAGCGGGCTCGACCTGGCCAAGGCGATGGAAGCCCTCGAGACGGCGGCCGCGGTCGACCGGGGCAACTACGAACTGGCGCACTTCCTTGGCGAGTCCCACTTCCAGGAGGGACGCCTGGAGCGGGCGCTCGACTACTGGGGCCGCGTGCTGGCGTCCAAGCCGGACCATGCCCAGGGTCTGGTGTACAGCGGGGTGATCCGTTTTCAACAGGGTGAAGAACGACGCGGTCAGGAACTGCTGGAGCGGGCGGTCGTCCTCCATCAGGACGCCTTCCTGCCGCACTTCTGCCTCGGTGCGTCGCTGGCGGGCCGGGGCCAGTTGAAGGCGGCGGTGGCTTACCTGGAGCGCGCGGTCGAGATCGACGGGGTGCCGCAGGCTCTCTACCTGCTCGGCCGCTGCCGCTACGAGATGGGCCGGCTCGCGGCGGCGATCGAATCGCTCGGGCTGGCGGTCCAGGTCGACCCCCTGTTCGAGGAATGCCACCACCTCCTCGGCCTCTGCTACCTGGACCGGGGCTGGAACCGCAAGGCCCTGACCGCGTTCCGCACCGCTCAGCAACTGAACCCGCGGCGGATGCGCTACCGCGATCTGGTCGCCTACCTCTCGGGCCGGACCGGCGCCGAGTTGCCGGCGACCAGTCCGGCGGCTGCCGACTGGGTGAGCCGCGGCGAGGAGGCGATCGGCGCCGGCGACGCGCCGGAGGCTCTGCGCTGCTACCGCGAGGCGCTGGCGCTCGACCCCGACAATCCGACCCTGCTGATGACCTACGCCCTGGCGTGTCTCCGTCTCGACCGCGGCCAGGAGATCGGTCAGTTGACCCAACGCGTACTCGATTCGAATGCCGGCGAGATGCTGCGCGCGACGGCCTACGCGACCCTGATCGAGTCTCTGCGCAGCGAGGGGAAGTACCTGGAGGGAAACAAGGTCGGACGCCGGCTGCTGGACGAGGGCGGATCGAACTTCTCGAAAAGCATCGCCTACTACGAGATGGCCTACAACCTGGCCGAGATGGACGAGGACCTGGACAAGGCCCTCGACTTCGCGCGCCGGTCCCTGGAGCACGCGCCGGAGGAGTTGCGCCAGTTTCCGCTCGCCGCGCTGGGATGGGTTCACTACAAGCGCCGGGAGCTGGACGAGGCGATCGACTTCCTGTCGCAGTCGACCGAACTCGGACCGTCGACGACGGTGCTCACCCGGCTGGGCATGGCGCTTCTGGCATCCGGCGACGAGGATCGGGCGCGCGGCGTGCTGGCCCGGGCACGCCGGCTCGATGACCGCGGTGGCGCGATCGAAGAACGGATGATGGAGTTCATGAAAGACTCCGCGCGGATCATCGAACGCGTGCGCGGCCGCGCCTAAGCAGCTCCCGTACCGAACCGACCCGGCAAGACGATGCGTTGGAGCAACTACTACCTGATGACCGCCCGCGAGGCGCCGCGGGACGCCGAGGTCATAAGCCACCAGTTGATGGCCCGGGCGGGCCTGTTGCGGCGACTTGCCGCTGGGATCTATACCCTCCAGCCGGCCGGTTGGCGGACGCTGCGCAAGCTGATGGGAAACGTCCGGCGCGAGATGGAGCAGGCCGGCGCGGTCGAACTGTCGATGCCGGCGATTCAGCCCGCCGAGTTGTGGGAGGAGTCGGGACGCTGGTTCAAGTACGGCGCCGAGCTCTTGCGCATGGAGGACCGGCATGGCCGCCGATTCTGCTTCGGTCCGACGCACGAGGAGGTGGTCACCGATCTCGTGCGGCGCGACGTGAAGAGCTACCGCCAGTTGCCGATCAACCTGTTCCAGATCCAGACCAAGTTCCGGGACGAGATCCGCCCCCGCTTCGGGCTCATGCGCGGCCGCGAGTTCCTGATGAAGGACGCCTACTCGTTCGACGCGACCAAGGAGAGTCTCGACCGGAGCTACCGGGCGATGTATGCCGCCTACTCGCGCATCTTCGAGGCCTGCGGTCTCGAGTACTCCGTGGTCGAGGCGGACTCCGGGACGATCGGCGGTTCGTCGTCGCACGAGTTCATGGTGCTCGCCGACACCGGTGAGAGCGCGGTCGCAAGTTGCGCCGCCTGCGGTTACGGCGCGAACGTGGAGCGGGCGGAGGTCGGCGAGCTGCCGGTGCCGGCCGCGGATGGCGGCGAAGCCCCGAGGGAGGTCACAACACCGGGCACGACGACGGTGGCGCAGGTTGCCGCACTGCTCGAGGTCGAGCGGGCGCAGGTGGTCAAGACGCTGATCTACGAGACGGACGACGGCCTGGCGGCGGTCGCGATTCGCGGCGACCGCGAGGTGAACGAGGTCAAGCTGCTGAACATTCTTGGCGGCCTCGGCCTGCGTCTGGCGACGGTCGAGCGGGTCGAGGCGGCGACCGGCGGTCCGCACGGCTTCTCGGGTCCGGTGGGCCTTCCCGCCGAGGTGCGCCTGGTGGTGGACGAATCGGCCCGTCTTCTCGCCGGCTTCGTCTGCGGCGCCAACAAGGGCGACCGGCACCTCGCCTCCGTACGCTGGGACCGCGACGTGGCGAACACGCGGCCGGTCGAATGGGTCGACGTGATGACCGCCGCCCACGGCGATCCGTGCCCGCGCTGCAGCGGCGGCGAGCTAAGGCTCTCGCGCGGCATCGAGGTCGGCCACATCTTCAAGTTGGGCACGACCTACTCGGAGAAGATGAACTGCACCTACACGGACGAGCACGGCCGGCTTCAACCGATGGAAATGGGCTGCTACGGCCTGGGTATCGGCCGCACCGCGGCGGCCGCGATCGAGCAGGGCCACGACCGCGACGGCATCATCTGGCCCGTGCCCCTCTCGCCGTTCACGGTCGTTCTCAGTTCCCTCGATCCGGGCGACGAAGCCGTACGCTCGGCCGCCGACTCGCTCTACGGGGAACTCGTGGAGGCGCTCGCTCCCGCTGGCCACGACGTGCTCTACGACGACCGCGCGGAACGGCCCGGCGTCAAGTTCAAGGACGCCGACCTGGTCGGCTTCCCGGTCCGGGTCGTGGTCGGCGCGCGCTCGCTCGCAAACGGGGGCGCCGAGGTCTCGAACCGGCGGGACGGCGAGCGCGAGGTGGTCCCGCTGGACCAGGTGTCAGTCGACGTCCTCGGCCGACTCCGCTAGGACATCAACCCGCAACGCAACGATCCGGTTCCCGTCCACCTCAAGCACCTCCAAACGCAGGCGCCCGGTTTCGACGGCATCGCCCGGTTCGGCGGTGCGGCCGAGTTCGGAGAGCGCGATGCCGGCCACGGTGTCCTCTTCGCGCGCGTCGGCGATCTCGATCTCGAGTTCGTCCTCCAGGTCGTCGATCAGCATTCCGCCGAGAACCTTGTAGCCGCCGTCCTCGAGGCGGACGAACTCCGGGACCTCGGCGTCGAACTCGTCCTGGATCTCGCCGACGATCTCCTCCAGGACGTTCTCCAGCGTGACGAGGCCGGCAACGCCGCCGTATTCGTCGAAGACCGCCACCATGTGGATGTGTTCGTGGCGCATTCGGGCCATCAACTGGTCGAGCGGCAGGGTCTCGGGCACCGCGAACGTCTCGCGGGCGATGTCGCGCAGTGAGGCCGGCGGATCCTCGGCGATGAACAGGTCCTTGATGTGGACCAGGCCGATCAGTCGGTCGAGGTCGCCCTCGCAGAGCGGGAAGCGAGTGTGGCCGCTCTGGCGGGCGCGGTCGAGATTCGCCTCCATCGGGGCGGTGGCGTCGAGGTAGACGACCTCGGTGCGGGGAACCATCACCTGGCGGGCGTTGCGGTCGGAGAGTTCGAACACGTTGTCGAGCAGCTCCCGCTTGGGTTCGGAGAGTTCGCTGTCCTCCTCGGAGGCGAGCAGACTCCGGATCTCCTCTTCGCTGTGGGCCAGCTCGCCGTGGCCGACCGGTTCGATGCCGAACAGGCGCAGGACGGCGTTCGCCATCTGGTTCAGTACCCAGATGCCGGGAAAGGTGATCCGGTAGAACGCCCATAGCGGCAGCGCGACCCAGAGACTCGTCGGCTCGGGTCTACGGATCGCCAGCGACTTCGGCGCCAGTTCGCCGAGCACGATGTGGAACATGCTGATGATCGCGAAGGCGACGATCAGGCTGATCGAGTGGGTGGCCTCCTCCGACATGTTCGGCACGAGATCGAACACTGGCTGGAGGAGCTTGTTGACCGCCGGTTCACCGACGACTCCGAGGCCGATACTGGCGAGGGTGATGCCGAGCTGGGTCGCCGACAGGTAGGCGTCCAGATGATGGATCATCCGCTGCGCCATGCGGCCCCGGAGCGCGTCCGTGTGCGGAGCGATCTGGGTCGGTCGGACCTTCACCAGCGCGAACTCGGCGGCGACGAAGAAGCCGTTCAGGCCGACCAGGAAGAGAGCCAGCGTCAGGCCCCAGCCGACGGGAAGGTCGAGGCTTATGGGCGGCCCGGTGGCCGCCAGCAGCGCCGGCATCATCGGCGCTCAGCCCGAAGAGAGGCCGGAGGCCGCGGCGAACGTGACGAGGGGCGCTCCCCTGGTGCTGAGGTGCGCTGGTCGGGGTCCGGGTCGGGTTCGTCCGGACTGGCGCCGGATGGCGAAGGATCCGAAGCTTCGTCGTTCACGCGCGGCAAGCCTAGCAGTCGGCGACCGAAGATCACTGGGTGCGCCGGCGAGTACTGGGTGATTCGCGGCACTACTCGTGCCAGCTCTGGGGCTGGGTCTGGCGCCGGACGTGGAGGCCGGCGTCCGCGATCGCCTCGATCAACTCTTCCACGTGCTCCGGGCCGCGGGTCTCGAGCCGCAGCTCGATGTGCACCTCGTTCAGGCCGAGGGCGGTGAAGGCGCGCTCGTGATGAATCTCGATCACGTTGGCGCCGGCATCGCCGACCAGGTTGAGCAGCGCGCCGAGTGCGCCCGGCCGATCCTTGACGCAGACATCGAGCTGCACCAGGCGACCGTCCTTGGTCAGGCCGCGCTCGATGATTCGGTTGAGCAGCGTGACGTCGATGTTGCCGCCCGTCAGCACCATCGCCGTCCGGCGTCCCTTCGCCTGCGGCACGTGGTCGTTGACAACCGCGGCCAGGACGGAGGCGCCGGCGCCCTCGACCACTGTCTTCTCGCGTTCGAGCAGCAGCAGCACTGCGTTGGCGATCTCCTCCTCGTCCACCGTGACCAGGTCGTCGACGAGTTCCTTGACCAGCTTGAGGGTCAGGTCGGCCGGGCGCTTGACCGCGATGCCATCGGCGATCGTGTGGCGGCGCTCGACGGCCACCGGCCCGCCGGCGGCGAGGCTCTCCCTCATCGAGGGTACGGCCTCGGTCTGCACGCCGACGATCAGGGTCTGCGGCCGGTGCGCCCTGTACGCGGCGGCTAGCCCTGCGATCAGGCCGCCGCCGCCGACCGGCACCACGATGACCTCGAGGTCGGGCTGCTGGGCCATCAGCTCCAAGCCGATCGTGCCCTGCCCGGCGATCACCTGGGCGTCGTCGAAGGGATGCACGTAGGTCGCTCCGAGTTCCGCTTCCAGTTCGTGCGCGTGGGCCTGGGCATCGTCGAACGTCTCTCCGACCAGCCGCACGTCGGCGCCGAAGCTGCGCGTGTTCCCGACCTTGATCAGCGGCGTCGGCAGCGGCATGACCACGGTCGCCTGAAGCCCGAGCCGGCTGGCGTGGTAGGCGACCGCCTGACCGTGGTTGCCGGCGGAGGCGGTGATCAGGCCGCGCCTGCGCTCCTCTTCGGAGAGCGTGAGGATGCGGTTCAGGGCCCCCCGCTCCTTGAACGAGCCGGTCATCTGGAGGTTCTCGAGCTTGAAATAGGCGTCGAGACCGCAGAGCCGGGAGAAGTACTCCGACCGGGCGCAGGGGCTGACGTAGATCGAGTCGGCGATCCTTCGCCGCGCCTCCTCGATCAGCTCAGCCATCTGGAGAGCGGTCGTCATCCCGCCATTCTGCAACAAAGCGGCGGCCGGGTTGTGTTCCTGCGGGTGGGAGAAGGCGCAGTCACGGCGCTCCGATGCGGTGCGCACGAGCTGTGGCGGCTAGGCGCTCGCGGGGGCGCGGCACTTGCGGGGCGGAGGTCAGTAGCGGGTATCGATGTAGTGGGCGGAACGGCCGGGGCAAGGGTAGCCGGCCTTGTCCTTGTGCTTGTTGAGTCGGCTCGTGCGCGTCTTGCGGTAGAACCGCTTGCCGCAATAGTTGCACTCGTAGACATGAGTTGGTCCGCGGGAGCGGCTGCGCGCGCGCGGTGAACGCCGGGCCGTCGGGGCGGCCAAGGGGGAGCGTGGGGACAGGACACCGCGTCTGCTGGCGGTCGGTGCGACGGCGACGGGGCCCGACGGTGTGAGTTCGACCGCGAAGCGGGGGCTGAAACTCTCGTTGGAGACACGCGCGCCCTGGATTCGGTCGAGCCGGTAGCTTCGGTGGGCGTTCTTGTCGCGGTTGTGGGCGTGGAGGATGACGTTGCCTTCCATGGTGCGGCGCAGGGAGTAGGGTTCGATCCTTCGGGTCGAACCCAGATAGAGGAGATCGACGCAGAGGCGGTTGGACGCGGCGAAACGGATGACGTCGAGATGGGATTGCATGAGCGGCCGGGCATGGGCCGGGAACGAAGCGGGGAACGGAACGATGCGGGTGCGGATGACTTCCTCGCCGGCGACGCCGAGATACGGAGCAGGCGAACGGGGTGCCTGCGCGGTGGCGAGCCAGGCGAAAAAGGCGGGCAGCTCGTCCCAGAAGGTCTCGAACGGGGGCAGCATGCGTAGCTGGTGCGCGAGCATCTGCGCCCAGCTAACCTCGAGCAGGGGTCGTGACGGCTCGAGCTGGCGGAAGACCGGTAGGTTGATGCCTTTGAATACACATTTCTAGCGAAGCACGTCGACAAGGACGGCCGGCTTCGGCCGGGCGTCGACATTGCGGAAGAGGTTGACGACGTCGTAGAGGTCGCGGGGGCGGGCGCGCTCGGCAAGAGCTCTGGTCTTCTCCGCGAAGGCTTCTTCGTACGCGTACGACCCGATGGCAATGCCTTCGGGCGGCTCGTCGCTGTAGGGATGGAAGACGCGCAAGCGGACGGCAGGGAGGACGAGGAGCTCGTCGGCGGTGAGGTCGAACTTGACGCGGGGCATGTTCGAGCCGCGCGGGGAGACGGGGCCGCGGTAGGCGATGCGGGCCTGACAGGAGAGTTGTCCGCGGGGGTTCCGGTGTAGGTCGAACCGTTGGGCGTCCGCGGGGACCTCGATTCCGGTGCGGTCGTAGACGACGTGGGGCGTGAGCCCGAGGCCGGTCGCCGCGTCGAGGATCTCGCGCTTGTCAATCACGGGCGGGCGCTTTCGGCCACTGCGCCGGCACCCGGAGGCGCCACCGGTGAACGGCGTGCGGACAGGGCAAGGCGGGGTCGAGTTTGGCGTATCCCTTGGTGAGCCTGGTGCGGCAAGCGTCGGCGAGCGGGACATCGCCGCGCTGTTCCGCCAGGAAGCCGAGGCGCTTGAACACGGCGCCGTTGCCCAGGGTCTCGGCATAGTCGACCAGGACATCGTCGTTGCGGTCGTCGTGCGGCAGGTAGGCTGCGACACAGTCGGCAACGTGCTGGATGCCGCCGCCGATGGCGGGTTCGTCGAGGAGGTCAACGATCGTGCGGTGCACGTCCGATACCGGAACTCTGGTACTGCCGCGCCAGACGCCTGTTATGCCGAAGAGCTTCCGGGGAAGGACATGGCGCAACAGAAATGGCGTGCCGTGATGCGCCCGGTGTTTGGCGTGCACGGGCCGCGTGGTCATGACGACGATGGGTCGGAACAGTTGCTCGGTGAGGTCCCAGTGTTCGGCGGCGGTCCAGCCGCCGATGTAGGCTGACCCGAAAAGCGCGGGGACGAGTACCCAAGGATCGTCGAGGACGTGTTCGCTGTCGATGGAGTCCAATTGCGCCAGGGCGTAGGTCCCGGGGCCGACGCGCCTCAGCCAGCCTTGGCGAACCCAGCGCCAGAGCATCTTTGTCGCCGCCGGTCGGGTGACGGCCAGGGCGGCGACGACGTCGTCGATACGGATGAGATCGTTGGCCTGCCTCGCGACGGCCGCGAGGTTGCGCCTGCCTTGGGGGATGGACGATTTGGGGGGTCCCTGCATTGACGAAAAATACCCCAAATAGTGATTTTCAGGAAACACAAGGTACTGCTTCGGGTGGGTGTGAGCAAGGTGTGGTCCGCGCCCTTGGAGGTGCGGCCGCTCGCATCCGGCGCCGCCGCGAAGCGCCGCCTCCCCCACCGTCAAACATCCTCGCGTGTACTGAGCCATTGCATCGCGTTGACACGGCGACCGTCCCCTCTGTACCGTTGCGCCTTCTCGCGGCGGCCATTGCCGGCTACTCGGTCGCGGGATTCAGGCCCGTAGCTCAGTTGGTTAGAGCGCTACGTTGACATCGTAGAGGTCAGCGGTTCGAGTCCGCTCGGGCCTACCAGGGTTCGAGCTTGCTCGGACCTCCGCAGGGTTCGAGTCCGCTCGGACCTCCGCAGGGTTCGAGCTTGCTCGGACCTCCGCAGGGTCCGAGCAAGCTCGGGCCTCCGCAGACATGGGCCGTTCGGTCTGTAACTCAGGCGCTTAGCTCAGTTGGTTAGAGCGCTACCTTCACACGGTAGAGGTCAGCGGTTCGAGTCCGCTAGCGCCTACCATCGCGGTGCCGGCAGGAAGAACCGGCCAGCCGCGGTACCCCAGACGGAACTCGCTGCATGATTGACCTGACTCTGCCGGACGGATCGGTGCGGACAGTCCCGGCGGGGACGACGGCGCTTGATGTCGCGCGGTCGATCGGCCCCGGCCTGGCGAAGGCGGCGGTCGGCGCCGAGCTGGACGGCCGAGCGCTCGACCTGCGCACGCCGATTGAGGTGTCGGGCAGCCTGCGCCTGATCACGATCCAGAGCGAGGAGGCGGCGCCCTTCCTGCGCCACACCGCCGAGCACGTGCTGGCGGACGCAGTCCAGCGACTGTGGCCCGGCACGCAGATCGACGTGGGCCGACGCGATCACTCGGAGAAGTACCAGTACGACTTTCGCTTCCCGCGCGCGTTCGTGCCGGAGGACCTGGAAGCGATCGAAGCGAAGATGCGCGAGGTCCTGGCCGAGAAGCACGAGGTGGAACGGATCGAGATCTCTCGCCGGCAAGCGCGCGAGCTGTTCGGCGACCTGGGCGAGGAACTCAAGCTGGAGCGCCTCGAGGACATTCCCGAAGGCGAACCGATCACCTTGTTCCGGCACGGGGAGTTCGTCGACCTCTGCCGCGGTCCGCACGCGCAGCGCGTGAACCAGATCGGCGCGGTCAAGCTGCTCGAGAGTTCCGGTGTGTTCTACCGCGGCGACGAGAGCCGGGAGCGGCTGCAGCGGATCTACGGCACCGCCTTCGCCAGCCGGGAGGCGCTCGACGGCTACCTCGCCGACCTCGAGTTGCGCCGGGCGCGCGACCACCGCCGCCTGGGCCCCGAACTCGACCTGTTCAGTTTCAACCAGAACGCTCCCGGCAGTCCCTTCTTCCACCCGCGCGGCACGGTGATCTACAACCTGTTGGTCGACTACGTCCAGGGTCTGAACCGGCGCGACGGCTTTGAGGAGGTGCGCACCCCGCAGATTCTCGATGTCGATCTCTGGCGCCGGTCGGGGCACTGGGACAACTACCGCCAGAGCATGTTCTTCACCGAGGTCGACGAACGGCAGTACGCGGTCAAGCCGATGAACTGCCCGACCCACTGCCTGATCTACAAGACCGGCCTGCGGTCGTACCGCGATCTGCCGATCCGCTACGCCGACTTCGGCCGTCTTCACCGCTACGAGCGGTCCAGTGTGATCACCGGCCTCACCCGTGTGCGCACCTTCTGTCAGGACGACGCGCACACCTTCTGCACCGAGGAGCAAGTCGAGGCGGAGGTGCTGCGCCCGGTGTCGACGATCCTCGAGATTTACCGGACCTTCGGCTTCGACGACATCCTGATCGAAGTCTCGACCCGGCCCGAGAAGTCGATCGGCTCCGCGGAACTGTGGCAACGCGCCGAGGACTCGTTGACGAGTGCGCTCCGCAGCCGCGACCTCGAGTTCGAGATCAACGAGGGCGACGGCGCCTTTTACGGCCCGAAGATCGACTTCCAGGTCCGCGACGCACTGGGCCGGAGCTGGCAGTTGGGAACGGTGCAGTTGGACTACCAGATGCCGGAGCGGCTCGACCTGGAGTACACCGCCAGCGACGGTCAGGCTCACCGTCCCGTCATGCTGCACCGGGCGATGATGGGGTCGGTCGAGCGCTTCATGGGCATCCTGATCGAGCACTTCGGCGGCGCCTTCCCGGTCTGGCTGGCGCCGACGCAGGCGGTCGTCCTGCCGGTATCCGACCGCTTCCTCGACTACGGCGCCGAAGTGACGAAGAAGCTGCAGGACGAAGGCGCCCGGGTCGAGCTCGATCAACGCAGCGAGAAGCTCGGCTACAAGATCCGCGACGCCCAGGCCCGGAAGGTGCCCTACATGCTCGTCGTCGGCGGCCGCGAACAGGAGGCCGGCACCGTGTCGCTCCGCCTGCGCGAAGCGCCCGAGGGCGGCTCGGCGGATCAGGGCGCGGTCACGGTTCACGATCTGGCGGTTCGCATCTCGGAGCGCACGGCGTCGAAATCGCTGGATCTGTGAAGCTACGGCTTGGACGGAGGAAGTGATGCTCACGCAACTCCATGTCGAGAACTTCAAGGCCTGGCGGGACCTGAAGATCGAGTTCGGCCGGATCACGGCCCTGTTCGGGGAGAACAGCTCGGGCAAGAGCAGCGTGCTCCAGTTCCTGCTCCTGCTGAAGCAGACGAAGGACGCGACGGACCGGGGGCTGGTCCTCGACTTCGGCGGCGGGCCGAACGAGCGGGTCGATCTGGGCAACTTCGAGGCGGCGGTGCACCTAGGTGCGGAGAGTGGAGACGGTCCGCCGGACATGGAGTGGTCCCTGGCCTGGCAGCCGTACGGCATCGACGCGCACCGTCTCATTTTCCTCGGCCTCGTGCGGCGGATGGAGCAAGGTAGCGACCACGAGGTCCGGTCGACGGCGCGTGTGGGGCTGTCAACGGACCCGGATCGCCGGCTGGTCGTGAAGCGACTGGCGTACGAGTACCGGGATGTCGAGTTCGAGTTGAAGCTCAAGGCAGATTGCGAGCGATTCGAACTCGCCTGTTCGGACGAGACGTTCCTCAAGGACGCGAGGTCCTTGGAGTCCGTGACTCAAGAACTGCTGGGAACGTTCCGTGGCGGCTCGGATCTTCCGTCCGCCGAGCTCCCTGACCCGGACCCAGGCCACGAGAAGGGTCTTCCCGGACCCCTCAAGACGCACCTGTTCCCCCCGGAGGCCCGGCAGCGGTCCCGAGCCTTCTACGACGTCGTCGGGGGGCTTGAGGCGTCCTACGAGGGACTGATGGACCGGATCTTCTATCTGGGGCCGCTCCGCGACCGGCCTCGGAGGAACTACAGATGGTCGGGTGCGCGTCCCAAGGGCGTCGGCGACAGCGGCGAGTATGCGATCGAGGCCATTCTCGCGGCGAGTGCGCGTCAGCAGGACGATTGCTTCCAAGGTCGGATCGCTCGGAACCTGAAGGGGCTCGGACTCATCGAAGCGTTCTCGCTGCGCGAGTTCGGGGAGGGAAGAGGCTTCTACGAGGCGGTCGTGCAGAGGCACGAGGGCGGGCCGGAGGCGACGTTGGCGGACGTCGGCATCGGCGTGTCCAAGGTATTGCCCGTGCTCGTCCTGCTCCACTACGTACCGGAAGGGTCGATCGTCCTGTTGGAGCAGCCGGAACTCCACCTGCACCCGTCCGTCCAGAGCCGCCTGGCGGACGTGATGCTCGACGTCGCGAGGGAGCGCGATCTGCAGATCGTCGTCGAGAGCCATAGCGAGCACCTCCTGCGCCGTTTTCAGCGTCGGGTCGCCGAGGAGAAGGCGGCGCCCTCGGAGCTGAAGCTCTACTTCGTCCGCTCCGGGAAAGGGGAGGCCGGACTCGATCCGCTGCGGCTCAACGAGTGGGGCGGCATCGAGAACTGGCCCGAGCACTTCTTCGGCGACGAGTTCGGCGAGATTGCCGCGACGAGCAAGGCGGGGCTGAAGAGGCGGATGCGGAAGGCCGAGTGATGGCGAAGACGTTGGGACCGGCGAGCGTGGTCGACACGAATGTCGCCGTCGTTGCCGAAGGTCGGAACGACGATGTGTCTCCATGCTGCAGGGCGGCATGCGAGGAGGAAATCGAGGCGTTGGTGGAGGAAGGCGTCGTGGTTGTGGACGAGGGCGGCTTGATCGTCGCCGAATACCAGAGGCAGTTGGGTTACGCCCCCGGAGGGGTCGGCGCCAGGTTTTTCAAGCACGTTTGGACCGAGCAATGGGGAGGCGAGAAAGTCAGGCAGGTGACGATCACCGAGTCAGGCGACGAGCACGGCTTCAAGGAACTGCCGCCGAACCGGCTTGATCCCTCGGACCGGAAGTTCCTGGCAACCGCGGTCGTGGGAGAGGCCAGGATCCTGAATGCCGTGGACAGCGATTGGGCAGAGCAACGGACACTCACGGACGACCTGGGCGTCGACGTCGTTCAGCTCTGCCCGAAGCACGCGACCAGGGCCGGGGCGTGACCGGCGGATTCCAGCGGTGACGACTCCGCCGAAGTATCCGCGAACGCCTTACTGGCCGTTCTCGCCCACCGCGGGCGACGATGGCCCGACGGCGATCGACGCCGGCCGGTTCGTCGGCGTGCCGGTCGTCGTCACGGAGAAGTTGGACGGAAGCTGCACTTTGCTCCACCAGGGCGCCGTCTACGCGCGCAGCGTGGGCGCGCCGACCTCCGCGAAGTGGATGGCGATGGTCAAGAAGCACCACGCATGGAAGATGACCGAGCCCGACGTCTTCCTCTACGGCGAGGACATCTACGGCGTCCACAGCATCGAGTACGGGCCGGTGCCGGAGAACGAGACCTTCTACGCGTTCGCGCTGCGCGACCTGCAAGGCCTCTTTTCGTCTTTCGGCGCCCTGGCCGACTACGCCTCCCAACGCGACATTCCGGTGGCGCCGGTTCTCTTCGACGGCGCCTTCAGGTCGACAGCCGACCTTGGGGATTTCATCGACGACGCCCACGCCCAGCCCTCGGCCTTGGGTGGCGAACGCGAAGGCGTCGTCATCCGTTTGGCCAGCTCGTTCCCGGCCTCCGAGTTCAGCCGCTCCATCTGCAAGAGCGTCCGCTCCGGTCACGTCCAGACCGAACAGCACTGGACCCGGCACTGGAAACCCTGCCGGATCGTTCGACCGAGCTGACGCTTCGCGGCGAGCCCGAAGCAGGCAGCACTGGCCGACGCCGCTCCGCCGCCCCCTACCGGGTAGCCGCGCGCGGCGTTTCCGGTTAGTATCCGCCGTTCGGCGGCTCTCCTGGGCCCCGCGAGGAGGCTTAAGGATGCCCAAGCAGAAAACCCACCGTGGAGCGGCCAAGCGCTTCAAGCTCACCGCCAAGGGCAAGGTGAAGCGCAGCCACTCGATGATGAACCACATCCTGACCAAGAAGTCGCAGAAGCGAAAGCGGAAGCTGCGCAAGCAGGGCGACGTCACCGGCCGTTTCGCCAAGATGGTCAAGGGGATGCTTCACGGATGATCCGGTGGCTCCGGGTTGAGGAGCCACGGGGGCAGGAACGATGGCACGAGTAAAACGAGGCACCAAGCGCGCGCGCCGGCGCAAGAAGATTCTCAAACAGGCCAAGGGCTACTACGGCGTCAAGTCGAAGGGGCACCGCATCGCCAAGCAGGCGGTGGACCGGGCGCTCGCCTACGCCTACCGCGACCGCCGCCAGAAGAAGCGGCAGTTCCGCGGGCTCTGGATCGTGCGGATCAATGCTGCCGCGCGCCTCAACGGCCTGTCGTACAGCCGCTTCATGTCCGGCCTGCGGCTCGCCGGCATCGAACTGAACCGGAAGATGCTCGCCGATCTCGCGGTGCGGGACGCTGAGGGGTTTGCCGCCGTCGCTGACGCGGCCCGTGGAGCCCTCTCTTCGGTCTCGGCGCCTGCCTCCGCCTCCTCGTCCTGATGGCCGAGGACTCGGTCGACGCGATGGCGCGTCTGGAGGAAGTGATCGAGCGGGCCAAGGCGGCTCTGGCGACAGAGCGGGAACGGACGCGCGAACTGACCGCGGAGCTCGAAGCCGCGGAGCAGCGGGCCGCCGAGGAGCGCACCGAGATCGGACAGCGCGTCGAGGCGCTTGCCGAAGGTCTCGAAGAACTGCTCGGCAGCGACGAATCCTGAAGCCGCAAAGGCTCGACGGGCCGCTCGGCGGCCCTCAGGCCGTGCGCTCGGAGGCGCCGATGTGGGTGCGAGCGGATGCTATAGTGCCGATCTTTCGGAGTATCGAGTAGTGGCCGAAAGCGAACGCCGGGAAGATGTTGCGGCCACCGTGGTGGTCGATATCTTCGGCGTCTCGTACATCCTCCGGGAGGACGGAGCGACCGATGCCGAGCGCATTCGGGAGCTTGCACAGAAGGTCGACCGCAAGATGCGGGAGGTCGCTGATCACTCGCCAAATCTGGATTCGTGCAGGATCGCCATTCTTGCCGCGCTGAATCTCGCCAACGAGTCGTCGTCCGAGGACGCCGAGGACGGCCGGTTCGTGGAGATGGTTGAGCGCGTGTCCAGCCTGACCTCCGACCTGGAGGCGGCGCTCGATTCCTGACTTGCGTGGAGCCCTGTATCCTGTGCATCAGCGTGGCGCGGACGCCGCGACTTGATCGCATGGAGCCCTGTTTCCTGTGCGTCAGCGCGGCGCGGACGCCGCGACTCGACTGCTTACTGAAAGAATCTCTGACTCTGCATCCCCTGCGCGGTTCGTGATGAAAGCCGTGGTTGGAACCATCGCTCTTTTGAAGGGAGTCTCTCAACTGCTCGCCCGTGCCAGCCCCGCTCGAACGGGGACGCTGACGGCGAGTGGTGCGGACACCCACTTGGTCCCGCTCTGGTTCTGTGTCGGGGCGCGTTCACACGGCCTCGCGGGGGATGCCCTTCTGCCCGGATCGAGGGCTGATGACCGAAACTACTCTCATTGCCGTCGCGGTCGTGGCGGCTACTCTTGTTGCAGTCTGGCTGCTTTGGAGCCTTGTCGCTCGGCGTAGTGCGGCAAGGCTGACGACCGAGGCGCGCCGCCAGGCGGACAGCCTCATCGAAGAGACCGAGCGCGAGTGCGCCGCCAAGGGGCGCGAACTGGAACTTACGGCGAAGGAGGAGCTCCTTTCGCTGCGCGCCGAGTTCGAGCGGTCGTCGGCGGAGCAGAGGAGAAAGCTCGATGCCCGCGAACGGGAGGTCGGCGAGCGGCGTGCCCAGGCGCGTGAAGAGACGGCCCGTTTGGAGCGTCTCGGCGAGGAAGTGGAGCAGCGGCAACGGTCGCTCGCGGACGGCGAGCGCCGACTGGATACCGAACAGGCCGAACTCGCCGCGGGGCTCCAGAACGTCCGGCGCCAACTCGAGCGGGTTTCGGGCCTCACCGTGCAGCAGGCCCGCGAGGAACTGAGCCACAGCCTGGAACACGAGGTGCGCATGGAGTCGGCGAACCTCGCCAAGCGGATCGAGGACGAAGCCCGCGAGTCGGCGCAGCGGGAGGCTCAGCGGATCGTCAGTCTTGCCATCGAACGCTCGGCTTCGGACTTCGTGTCGGAAACGACCGTGTCGGTGGTCATGCTGCCGAACGACGAGATGAAGGGACGGATCATCGGGCGTGAGGGGCGGAACATCCGGACCCTGGAGCTGATCACGGGCGTCGACCTGATCGTCGACGACACGCCCGAGGCGGTGATTCTCTCCGGCTTCGACCCCTTCAGGCGGGAGATCGCGCGAGTGACCCTGGAGCGTCTGATCGCCGACGGCCGAATCCACCCGGCTCGGATCGAGGAGGTCGCGGCCAAGGTCGAGTCCGAGTTCGAGGACCGGGTAGAGCGCGAGGGTCGTGAGGCCGTGCTGGAACTGAACCTGTCGGGGCTCCACCCGGAGCTGGTCAAGCTACTCGGGCGCCTGCGCTTCCGGACCTCGTACGGCCAGAACGTCCTGCAGCACAGCAAGGAGGTCGCCTTCCTGGCCGGCACCATGGCGGGCGAGTTGAAGGTCGACGTTCATGTCGCCAAGCGGGCCGGGCTGGTGCACGACATCGGCAAGGCCGTGGACCGCGAGATCGACGGTACCCACCTGGAGATCGGCATCGACCTGCTGCGCCGGTACGGCGAGAGCGAGGAGGTGGTTCACGCCATGGCGTGTCATCACGGGGACTACGACCCGGAGACGGTCGAAGCGGTGCTGGTGACGGCGGCCGACGCCGTGTCCGCGGCGCGTCCGGGAGCGCGGAGGGAGGTTCTCGAGAGCTACGTGAAGCGGCTGAAGAAACTGGAAGAGCTGGCCGCCGATTTCAAGGGCGTACAGAAGAGCTATGCGATTCAGGCCGGCCGCGAAGTTCGCGTGATCGTCGACTGCAAGGAGATCAGCGACGAGCAGGCCGTCTGGCTTGGCCGCGACGTGGCGCGGAAGATCGAAGGCGAACTCACCTATCCGGGCCAGATCAAGGTCACGGTGATTCGGGAGTCGCGGTCGATCGAGTACGCGCGCTGATGGCTCGCTTCCTCTTTGTCGGCGACGTGGTCGGCAAGCCGGGGCGTCGTGCCCTGTCGAGCCTGCTGCCGGAGTTGATCGACCGCCACCGGGTCGATGCTGTGATCGTCAACGTCGAGAACGCCGCCGGCGGCCGCGGCGTGACGCCGGCGGTGCTCAAGCAACTCGAGGTGTTGCCGATCGACTGCATGACCACCGGGAATCACGCCTGGTCGAAGCGGGAGGGCGTGTCGCTCTTCGACCGGATGCCCTTTCTGCTGCGGCCCGCGAACTACCCGGAAGGCAATCCCGGAGTCGGGGTCTTCGTCGGCGAACTGCCGGTGGGGACGCGGTACGCGGTGGTCAACCTGGAAGGGCAGGCGTTCATGAAACCGCTGCCATCCCCGTTTGCGGCCGCTGACTCGATCCTGGCCGGCCTCGATCCGGCGATCAAGCTGGTGCTGGTCGACTTCCACGCCGAAGCCACCAGCGAGAAGCAGGCGATGGCCTACCACCTCGACGGCCGGGTGAGTGCAGTGCTCGGCACCCACACCCACGTGCCGACCGCCGATGCCCGCATCCTTCCCCAGGGCACCGCCCTGATCACCGACGTGGGCATGACCGGCCCGTACGACTCGGTGATCGGCGTGCGCGCCGACCGGGCCCTGAAGCGCTTCCTGCTCAATACGCCGTCCGGCTTCGAGGTCGCCACGCGCGACGTGCGGCTCGCCGCCGTCCTGGTCGACGCCGACGAGACGACGGGCCGGGCGACGAAGATCGAGCCGCTGCTCGTCAGCGTGGACTAGTTGGCGGTGCCGGTCTCCAGCTCGGTCAGGCCGCGCCACGTCTGCTTGCTGTCGTCGAAGGACGGCAGGGGCGGCTCGATGCCGCGCTTGTGGTTCACGTGCCAGGACCAGACGTAGGACCACTTGAGGTAGGTGCCGTAGGCCTGGAGCAGGCAGAACACCAGGCCGCGCATGCCGTCGAACACGCCGAGCTGGAGGCCGTAGGTCCGCAGGAAACGCCACAGCGAGCGGCCGAGGACTTCCGCCGGCCCCGATCGGCGGCCCTCGCGCCAGGCCTGCGCGGCGCCCCACCAACTGTAGCGCTGGATGCGGCGCGAGTAGGCCAGCAGGTCGTCGACCATGAAGTGCTCCATGGGATTCCGGAGCACCGGTGCGGGGCCGCGGGTCCACATGTCGGCGTGAACGCGCCGGTTCGGGTAGCGGCCCGCGTCGCGGCGCAGCAGCCGGACAACGCGGTCGTGCTGCCAGCCGGAGAAGCGGATCACCCTGCCGAGGAAGTAGACCCGGCGCTTGATCGTGTAGGCATCGTGTACCGGCTCCCCGTTCTGGAACATGCTCTCGATCTCGCGCCTCAGTGCCGGCGTGCAGCGCTCGTCGGCATCGAGGATGAGGACCCATTCGTTCCGGGTCTGGTCCATGGCCCAGTTCTTCTGGGATGCGGAGCCGAAGTACGTGCGCTGCTCGAGGCGGGCGCGTTCGCATCCCCGCACGATCTCGGGAGTGCGGTCGGTGGAAAAGGAGTCGACGACGAGGACCTCGTCGCACCAGTCGAGGGACGCCAGACAGTCCCCGATGTGGCGCTCCTCGTTGAAGGTCGTGACCAGGGCCGAAATGGGCGGCCGCGGCGCGTCTGCCGACGTTTCGTCCACGCCGGACATTGTATGCTGCCCCGCCGTGCGCTACCCCGGCCTGCGCCACGGAGCGCCCGTTCTGCTGGCGCTGCTGGGGAGTCTGGCTGCCGCGGCCGCTTTCGCCTGCAACGCGTCCTCGGAGGACAGCGCGCGCCGCCCCGCCGACGAGTCGGGCCTGAGTGTCAGTGCCGGTGCGAGCGACTACGGCAGGGACCACGCCGCCGCCGAGGTCGGCATCGAGCATCGGTTTCGCTCCGACTGGTGCTTGGGGCTAGGTCCCCTCGTCGGCGTGTCCGTGACCGCCGACAAGTCCTTCTACGTCTACGCCGGCGCCGACCGGCGGATCGACCTCGGGCGTTTCTGGTTTCTCGACGGGAGCCTGGCCGTAGCTCTCTATGAGGTGGGGGACGGCAAGGACATCGGCGGCGCGCTCGAGTTCCGCTCGGGGTTCGCGGTCGGACGCCGTCTGCGCAACGGCTCGCGAGTGGGTCTCGGTTACGTCCACCTGTCCAACTCGGACTACTATCGTCACAACCCGGGCGTGAACTCCCTCCTTCTCCGCTGGTCGAGGTAGACCGTCGTTGCCTGTTGATCCCGAACTGCTCGAACTGCTGGTGTGCCCCAGGTCGAAGGGCGCGCTGACCGTGACACCGCTGCCGGCGCCGGTGTGCGAGCGGCTCGTGGCCCGCTACCGGGAGCACTTCGCGGGTGAGGCGCCGGAGGTTTCCGAAGGGCTGTGGTGCCGGGAGTCCGGCCTCGTCTATCCGATCGTGAGCGATATGCCGATCATGCTGGTCGCGGAGGCGCTGCCGGCGGCGGAGGTGCTGGCGGAGGCTGCCGAGGGCGGCGAGCCGGGCGATTCGTGACCGACTTCGCGTCCTTCCTTTCCACGCTGCGCCCGCAGGTCGACGACACGCTGGACCGGCTTCTGCCGGCAGCGGAGACCGAACCGGCCGCCATCTGTGAGGCGATGCGGTACAGCGTGTTCGCGGGCGGCAAGCGGGTGCGGCCGGCCCTGGTCGTGCTTGCCGGCGAGGCCTGCGGCGCGGCGCGGAGCGAGCTGCTGGCGGGCGGCGCCGCGGTCGAGATGGTCCACACCTTCAGCCTGGTTCACGACGATCTCCCGGCGCTCGACGACGACGACCTCCGGCGCGGTCGACCGACCCTGCACAAGGTGCAGGGCGAGGCGATGGCGGTGCTGGCCGGCGACGCACTGCTGAACCACGCCTTCGGGGTTCTGGCCGGAGAGCCGGCGTCGGCGCCGCCGGAGCGGCGGCTGCGGGCGGTGCGGTTGATGGCCGAAGCCGTGGGCACGATGGGGATGATCGGGGGCCAGGTCCTCGACCTGGAGCATGAAGGGGCCGCTACCCCGAACGGCTGCCGCGGACGGGAACGCGCCGCGCGGATCCTCGAGCGGATTCACCGCCTGAAGACGGGCGCCCTGATCGAAGCGAGCACCCGGCTCGGCGGCATCTACGCCGGCGCTGGGGACGACCGCGTGAAGCTGCTCGGCGGGATCGGCGCCGAACTCGGGCTGCTGTTCCAGATCGCTGACGACATCCTCGATGAGGTGGGCAGTTCCGAGCAGTTGGGCAAGACGGCCGGCAAGGACCGGCAGGCCGCGAAGCTGACCTATCCGCACCTGTTCGGCCTGGACGGCAGCCGCGAGAAGGCGCGTCAGGCCGCCGACCGTTGCCTGGCGCTGGTCGAGAAATTGCCGGCGCGGCGGCAGCTCTTCAGGTCCCTGGTCGCTTTCCTGGTCCACCGCGGCTCGTGAGGCGCCGTCTCGATCAACTGCTGGTCGAGCGTGGGCTGTTCAGCAGCCGGGAACAGTCGAAACGGGCGGTCATGGCGGGCGAGGTCTGGGTGGACGGCGAGCGCCGCGACAAGCCGGGGGCCGCGGTCAAGGCGGACGCCGCGATCGAGGTGCGGGGCCGGTCGGCGCCGTACGTGTCGCGCGGGGGCCGCAAGCTCGAGCAGGCGCTGCGCCGCTTCGAGGTCGACCCCGAGGGCGCCGTGTGCATCGATGTCGGCGCCTCGACCGGGGGGTTCACCGACTGTCTCCTGCAACATGGGGCGGCCAGGGTGTACGCGCTGGACGTGGGCTACGGCCAGCTTGACGCGCGGCTGCGCGGCGACCCCAGGGTGGTCGTCATGGAGCGGATCAACGCGCGGCACTTGGCGGCCGACGCCCTGCCGGAACGATGCCGGATCGCGACCATGGACGTTTCCTTCATCTCGGTGGTCAAGGTGGCGCCGGCGCTGCTGCCGCAGCTTGCGGCCGGCGCCGATCTGATCGTGCTGATCAAACCGCAGTTCGAAGCCGGCCGCGGTCAGGTGGGCAAGGGCGGGGTGGTGCGCGACGATGCGCTGCGCCGCCGGATCGCCGAGCAACGAATCGGCGAACTGGGCGCTCTCGGGCTCCGGTTCGCGGCCTCGGTAGACTGCGATCTTCGGGGCCCGGCAGGCAATAGGGAGATCCTCGCGCACTTCACGACATGATCCTCGCGGACTTCACGAGATGACCAACGTCGACCAGGTGGCGGTCGTTGCCAAGAAGGACAGCAAGCGGGCGGCCGCGACCGCTGCCGAGGTGGAGCGCTGGCTCGGGGACCGCGGCGTCGCCGTCGTCGCCGTCGACTCGAACGAGGTCGGCCTGATCGTGGTCCTGGGCGGTGACGGCACCCTGCTGTCGGTGGCGCGCAACCGTCCGGGGGTACCGATCGTGGGGGTCAACCTCGGCACCCTGGGCTATCTCGCGGAGATCGGACGGGAGGGCCTCTACGCGAACCTGGGGAGGATTCTCGAGGGCCGGTTCGAGGTCGAGGAGCGGCTGCTGCTCGACGTCGAGCTCCAGCGCGAGGCTGGCAGGGTGAGCCGGTACCGGGCGCTCAACGACGCCGTGGTCCACAAGAGCGCGCTGGCCCGGATGATCCACCTGGAGGTCGAGATCGACGGCGATCCGGTCGCCTTCTACCGGTCGGACGGTCTGATCGTGTCGACGCCGACGGGATCGACCGCGTACAGCCTCTCGGCCGGGGGCCCGATCCTCTACCCGACGTTGCCGGTGGCGCTGCTGACGCCGATCTCGCCGCACACCCTGTCCATGCGGCCGATCGTGGTGCCTCAGACCAGCACGATCGCGATGACGCTCGGCAGCCGGGATGAGGAGGTGTACCTCACCCTGGACGGCCAGGAGGGAGCGCGGCTTGGAGGCGGCGACCGGGTGGTCGTGACCGCCTCGGAGTCGAGGGCGCTGCTGGCGCGGGTCTGTGGCCAGACCCACTACGACGCCCTGCGCAGCAAGCTGCGTTGGGGCGAGTAGGCACTGCTACGATCTTGCCTATGTCGAAACGAGGCAGCGACCGCGAAGAGACCGTCTTCACGCCGATCGAGGAGGCGGTGGCCGTCTTCCGCGACGGCGGCCAGGTGATCATCGTCGACGACGAGGATCGGGAGAACGAGGGGGATCTCGCGATCGCCGCCGAAAAAGTGACGCCCGACGCGATCAACTTCATGGCCACTCACGGCCGTGGCCTGATCTGCCTCGCGATGACCGAGGACCGCTGCGACGCACTCGACTTGCCGCTGATGGTGCGCGACAACACGTCGCCCTTCGAGACCGCGTTCACCGTCTCGATCGAAGCCCGGGGCAAGGTGACGACGGGGATCTCGGCGGCCGACCGCGCGGCGACGATCGAGACCGCGATCGATCCGGTCACCGGCCCGCAGGATCTGCTGCGGCCGGGTCACGTCTTCCCGCTGCGGGCCAAACGCGGCGGCGTCCTCAAGCGTGCGGGTCAGACCGAGGCGTCGGTGGACCTGGCGACGCTGGCGGGTCTGAGGCCGGCCGGCGTGATCTGCGAGATCATGAACGAGGACGGCACCATGGCGCGGGTGCCCGACCTGGTCCAGTACAGCCGGATCCACAACCTGCCGATGATCACGGTCTCGGATCTGATCCGCTACCGGCTGAGCAACGAGAGTCTGGTCGAACTCATCGCCTCGCCGACGTTGCCCACCCCGTACGGCGAGATGAAGGCGTACGCCTACCGGGCCGAAATCACGGGCGAAGAGCACGTGGCCCTGGTCATGGGCGAGCCGACGCCGGACCAGGACATCCTGGTGCGGGTCCACAGTCAGTGCCTGACCGGGGACGTGTTCCACTCCGAGCGTTGCGACTGCGGCATCCAGCTCTACCAGGCGCTGGCCCGAATCGCCGCCGAGGGGACCGGCGTTCTGCTCTACCTGCTGCAGGAGGGCCGGGGGATCGGTCTGTTCAACAAGCTGCGCGCCTACGAGTTGCAGGACCAGGGCCACGACACCGTGGAGGCCAATCACAAGCTGGGCTTCCGCGCCGATCAGCGCGAGTACGGCATCGGCGCTCAGATCCTGCGTGATCTCGGTGTCCGGCGCATGCGGCTGATGACGAACAACCCGAGCAAGTACATCGCCCTCTCCGGCTACGGCCTGGAGATCGTGGATCGGGTGGCAATCGAGGTGGAGCCGAACGAGTCGAATCGCGAGTACCTGCGGGCCAAGCGCGAAAAAATGGGCCACCTGCTCCAGTTGGTGTGAGCGCTGGCAGCCCCAGGCCGAGGGCGCTGGTCACGGGTGTGACCGGCCAGGACGGTTCCTACCTTGTCGAGCAGCTACTCGACGACGGTTGGGACGTCTGGGGTCTCGTGCGCCCGGTGGCCCAGTCGAGCAACACCCGCTGGATCGACCACCTGCTGGAGAGGGGCGGCGATTCAGAGCCCCGACTGCGCCTGATCGCCGGCGACCTCACCGATGCGTCGTCGCTCGGCCGCGCGGTGGCGACGGTGGCGCCCGACGAGATCTACAACCTCGGCGCGCAGTCACACGTCCAGGTCTCCTTCGAACTGCCGGCGGCGACCGGTCAGGTCACCGGTCTGGGGGTCCTGCGGCTGCTGGAGGCGGTGCGCCGGCACTGCCCGCAGGCGCGCTTCTACCAGGCCTCCTCGTCCGAGCTCTACGGGCGCACCGCGGAGTCGCCCCAGAACGAGACGACCCGGTTCTACCCACGCAGCCCGTATGCCGCGGCGAAGGCCTACGGCTTCCACATCACCCGCAACTACCGCGAGGCCTACGGTCTGTTCGCGGTCAACGGGATCCTGTTCAACCACGAGTCGCCGCGCCGGGGCGAGACCTTCGTCACCCGCAAGATCTCCCTGGCCACCGCCCGCATCCGGGCGGGTCTGCAGGACCGTCTGTACCTCGGCAATCTGTCCGCGCGGCGGGACTGGGGCTTTGCCGGCGACTATGTCGAGGCGATGCGTTTGATGCTGCGCGCGGAGCAGCCGGACGACTACGTGATCGCGACCGGCGATACGCGCAGCGTGCGCGAGTTCTGCGAGATCGCCTTCGCCCATGCCGGGCTGCCGCTGACCTGGCGCGGTTCCGGTGCCTGTGAGCAGGGTGTGGCCAAAGACGGGCAGGTACTGGTAGCGGTCGACCCCCGGTACTTCCGCAAGGCCGAAGTCGACTCGCTCTGCGGCGATGCGAGCCTGGCGCGGGAGCGTCTGGGATGGCGTCCCCGAGTCACCTTCCGTCAGCTCGTCGAGATGATGGTCGATGCCGACCTCAAAGCGGTCGGTGGCGGTTAGCGGCGGCTAGCCGAGCGGTCCCGCACTCAGTTCACCGCCGTCCAGAACATAGGTGGTCGCGGTCGTGAACCTTCCCGCCTGAGTCGCCAAGGTCAAGACCAGGGCCGCGATATCCTCCGGTTCTCCAATGCGGCCCATCGGGTTGATGGCGATGTTGTTCTTCTCGACCCTCTCGATCAGGCCCGCAGCCAGTTCAGTCCGGCACAGACCGGGAGCGATGGCAACCGTGCGGATGCCGTCCTTTGCCCACTCCTTGCCGATCATCTCGGAGAAGTTGATCAACGCCGCCTTGGACGGCGGGTAGATGCCCAGTCCTGGCGACGCCCGGATGCCCTCATTCGACGCGATGTTGATGATCATGCCGCCGCCGCGCTCTTGCATCGTGGTCCGGCACAACTGCGACAGTCTGATCGGTCCCCACAGGTTGATTGCCATCACCCGCTGGAAGTCGTCCTCCTTCAGCTTGGAGATCGGGCCACCGCCGCCGCTGGCTGCGTTGTTGACCAGGATGTCGATTCCACCGAGCTCGGCGACGACCTGCTCGTAGAGGTCTTCGACTGCTTCGGTCCTGCCGACGTCGGCAGGAATCGCTACGACGCGGCGGCCAAGCTTCCGCAGCTCGCCACCGGTAGCCTCGAGTGCCTCGAGACCTCGAGCTGCAATCGCGATATCGGCGCCGTTCTCGGCAAACGCCAGGGCGATGGCACGACCGATGCCCTTGGAGCCTCCGGTGATCAGTGCCACCTTGCCGTGCATGGAATGATCGATTATCGGCATGATGACCTCCGTTGGGGTGTACTTTAGACGGTCGAAGCACAACAGTCGCCCAGACTCACTCGGATTTGCGCCGCTGGACTGTGTTCGAGCGTGGCGGACATTTCGCGCCTGCCGAGCAACCAGATGTCGTTGTCGACGAACCAAGGGCTTTCTTCGGCGAGCTGAGGAACGACCGAGCTACGGGAAGGGAAGCATGAAGAACGACAAGGCGTTGCGGGCTCGGGCCGAGCGGGTGATTCCCGGAGGCATGTACGGGCACCAGTCGGTGTCCTACAGGATGCCGAAGAACTACCCGCAGTTCTTCACACGCGCCGAGGGCTGCCGACTGTGGGACGTGGACGGCAACGAGTACATCGACTTCATGTGCTCGTACGGCCCCATGATTGCCGGCTACCGCAATGCGCGCATCTGCGCTGCGGCCGATGCGCAGCGCGGCGCGCTCGACATCGCGAACGGCCCACCGGCCATCATCGTGGACTTGGCCGAGCGCCTGGTAGCTCAAGTCGGCCACGCCGACTGGGCGATCTTCGCGAAGAACGGCAACGATGCGACGACGGTCTGCAACATGGTCGCGCGAGCCAGGAGTGAGAAGCGCAAGATCCTGGTCGCGGCCGGCGCTTACCACGGCTCTCAGCCGTGGGCGAACCACTTGTCGCGCGGGACGCCGGCAGAGGAGCACGCGAACTACCCGACCTTCACGTACAACGACGTGGAAAGTCTGCGCGCGGCCGCCGAGGCCTCCGCGGGCGACCTCGCGGGAATCGTCGTGTCGGCCTTCAAGCACGACGCGGGCCAACCCCAGGAGCTCGCCGACCCGGTCTTCGCCCGCGCGGTGCGTCAGATCTGCGACGCCGAGGGCGCCGCGCTCATCCTCGACGACGTGCGGGCCGGGTTGCGCCTGTCGCTGGATGCGAGCTGGGCGACCCTTGGCGTCCAGCCGGACCTCTCGGCGTGGGGCAAGGCGCTCGCGAACGGAGAGCCGCTTGCAGCAGTTCTGGGCAACGAGGCGTACCGGGACGCCGCGTCGCGGATCTTTGTCACGGGCTCGTTCTGGTATCAGGCCGCACCCTTTGCGGCGGCGCTCGCGACGCTCGACGTCCTGGAGGAGCTCGACGCGCCGACCCGGCTCCTCGAGCTGGGCCAGGCGTTCAGGGACGGGCTTTCCGAACAGGCGCGGCGCTGCGGCCACGCGATCCAGCAGACCGGTCCGCCTCAGATGCCGACCGTGATGTTCGAGGACGACCCCAAGCTCTCGAAGGGCCTTGCGTTCTGCGGGCATGCGCTCGAGAACGGGGTCTACCTACACCCCTGGCACAACATGTTCCTGTCCGTGGCGCACACCCAGCGCGACATCGACCAGGCGCTGGCCGGCACAGCGCGCGCCTTCCGGGCGCTCGGCTGAGCCGACGGCGCTACGGTGGAGATAGCGAAGCACCAGGCAAGGAATCGGGCCGACTCTGTCGGCCGATCTCTTCGCAGAGCGCCTACGGCATGTACGGCGTCGGACTGGGTCCGAGTTGGGCTTCGAGAACCGCCTGGGCGGTGTCGATGAACTCGCAGACCATCGGTCGGGTCTCGCGGGGATCGATGATCTCTTCGATGTTGAACGCCTCGGCGGTGCGAAACGGCGACGCCAGGGCCTGCAGGCGCTCCTCGATCTCCTTCTGCTTGGCCGCGGGGTCGTCGGACTCCCGGATGATGCGCCGATAGGCGGCGGTCACGCCGCCTGAGATGTGCATGGATCCCCAGTGGGCGGAAGGCCAGGCGACTCGCCTGAACATGCCGCTCGGGCGATCGTGGCACTGGCCGGCGACGCCGTAGAGCTGCCGGATGATCACGGTGAGCCACGGCATGCGGGTTCTGAGCGTCGCGCAGAGCATCTTGGCGCCGGCGCGGACGATCCCCTGGCGCTGTTGCTCGGGGCCGACCATGAATCCGGGCTCGTCGCCGAAATAGACCATCGGTAGGTGGAAGGTGTCGCACAACTGCAGGAAGCGAATCACCTTGGTGCCGGCGGCGACGTTCATCGAGCCGCCGAGATGGGCCGGGTTGTTGATCATCGTGCCGACGGGATAGCCGTTGACTCGGGCCAGTCCGACGATTCGAGAGCGTCCGTAGTACGGCGTGATCTCGAAGAACGAGTTGCGGTCGAAAACCGCGTCGAGGATCTGTCTCGGATCGTAGGCCTTGTTCTTCTCGCGCGGGACTGCGGACAGGAGCGACGGCTCACGGCGCCCCGGGTCGTCGTGGGTGTCGCCGCGCGGCGCCATCTGCCAGACGCTGTCCGGCAGATAGCTCAGGAACCGCTTGAGCTGTGCCGCGGCCTCCTCCTCGGAGTCGGCGAGATTGTCGATGACACCGCTCCCGTACACCTGGGTGCGCTCGTCGCCGAGGTCTTCCTTGGTGATGTCGATGCCGAGTGCGGCCTTGACGACCGGAGGCCCACCCGCGAACACCTGGCTCGTGCCCTTGACCATGACGTTGAAGTGGGCGAGGCACGACTCGACCGCCGGCAGTCCGGCCACCGAGCCGAGCACGGCGGCGACGACCGGCACGGCGCAGAGCAGGTCCTCGACGCCAGTGGTAGCGGGGTTGGTCGGGATGTAGGTGCGTCCGATCTTCTCGAAGGTCTTGACGCTGCCGCCGGTTGAGTCGAGGAGCCGCACATACGGCAGACGCCAGCCGAGCGCCATTTTCTGGGCGTGACCGCTCTTGTCGCCGATCGACGCGTCGGCGGCGCCGCCGCGCACGGTGAAGTCGCCGCCGTTCAGAACCGCCCGGCGGCCGTTCAGGCGGGCGAGCCCGATGACCCGGTTCGAGGGCCGCACATCCTGGAGCTGGTTGCCGTCGTAGGTGGCCACTCCGGCGAGCTCGCCGATCTCCTGGAACGAGCCCTCGTCGGCGAACAGCTCGAGACGCTCCCGGATCGTCAGCTTGCCGCGACGGTGCTGCTCGGCGATGCCGGCCTCGCCGCCCATCTGATGGGCGAGCTCGCGGCGGCGCCTCAGCTCCTCGATCTCTCGCTCCCAGACCATGGTTCTTCCTCAGGGCCGATGGCTATCCGCCCAGCGAGGCAATCCCTCGATCGACCTCGTGTTGGGGAGGCGAGCCGTATGAAGCGGGAAGAGTACCCGAGACGGCGCGGCCGAAGCTGCCGGCAATCCGTTGGGCCCCGAACGCGAGCGCCACTGATACGGTCGGACCAGTCTCCGGGGATTCAGTTGGACACAGAGCTTGGGAGGGACGGTCGCACGAAGCTGACACGCCGGGAGGCGCTCGGGCTCATCGGCACCGGCGCGACCTCACCGTTTCTCGCGTCCTGCGGCGCAGACGAGCCGACCACCGGGGTGCGGTCCGAGGAACCGATGCACGACGAGCCGATCCACTACAGGAGCTTGCGCGATGTCGCACGCCTGATCGAAGCCCGCGAGCTGTCGCCGGTCTCGCTGACTGAGGCGATGCTCGATCGGATCGCGGCGGTCGACGGCCGGCTCAAGAGCTACGCGACCGTGATGGCCGACGAGGCGCTGGCCGCGGCTCGTGCGGCCGAGTCCGAGATTGAGGGCGGGCGCTACCGCGGGCCACTCCACGGCGTCCCGATCGCCGTCAAGGACCTCTGCTACACGCGGGGCGTGCGCACCATGGGCGCACTCTCGGTCCTGTCCGACTTCGTGCCTACGTACGACGCCACCGTGGTCGCGAGGCTCGACGACGCCGGCGCGGTTCTACTCGGCAAGCTGAACCTGACCGAGGGCGCGATGGCCGGCTACCACCCGGACTTCGACATCCCGGTCAACCCGTGGGACGAGGGCCTGTGGACGGGCGTCTCGTCGAGCGGCTCAGGGGTGGCGACGGCGGCCGGCCTCTGCTTTGGTTCCCTCGGTTCGGACACCGGCGGATCGATCCGGTTTCCCTCGGCCCAGTGCGGCCTCGTCGGTCTCAAACCGACCTGGGGGCGGGTCAGCCGCTACGGCGTGCTGGAACTCGCCGGCTCGCTCGACCACATCGGGCCGATGACACGGAGCGTCGCCGACGCCGCAATCATGCTCGAGGCGATAGCCGGCGCCGATACGAACGACCCGACGACGCTCGACGCGCCGATGCCTCCGATTCTGACCACGCTCGATGGCAACGTCGCCGGGATGCGGCTCGGGTTCGACAGGCGGTACGCCTCGGAAGGCGTCGACCCCGCGGTCGCCGCCGCCGTCCACGAGGCACTGCAGGTCCTGGCGGGCCTGGGCGCCGAGGTGGTCGACGTCGAGATGCCGGCGGCGCCGCTCAGCGACTGGTGGACCCTGTGCTCCTATGAGGCCGTCCGGGCCCATGCCGCGACGTACCCCAGCCGCACCGCGGACTACGGGCCGTACTTCCGGGACTTTCTGGAGAACGGCTCGCAGGTGAGCGACGACGCGTACGCGGCGGCGACCGCACGCCGAGCGGCGTTCACCGAGCGGTTCGAGGCGATGCTGTCCACCGTCGATGCGCTTGTCTGCCCGTCCATCGTCACGGCGCTTCCGGTGACGGACGCGATGCGATACGACACAGTCGCGGCGTTCGGGCAGGCAGTCGCAAGGGTCGCCGAGAGCTTCGATCCGCCACTTGGCAGCATGCAGATGTTCACCGCGCCCGCTGACTTCGCCGGCACGCCGACCATCTCCGTGCCGTGCGGCTTCTCGCCTGCGGGTGCGCCCCACAGCCTGCAACTCGTTGGCCGCGATCTGAGCGAGCCGACGCTCTGCCGTCTCGCCCACGCCTACGAGCAGGCCACCGAATGGCGCCTGCGCCATCCGGACGTCTGAGTCCGCGCCGCGGATCCACTACGTTGCGTTCTGCGGCGCAAGCTCCTAGACTGCCGGCCCGGCCGGCGCTGCTGGGCCGCACTACGACCACATCGACGGAGCAGATGATGACCGAGCCGCAGGTGGCGCGGCGTAGCGGCTCGCCGCAGCCGCTGATCGCCGTCCCGGAACGCCTGAACGAACTGCGGGAGGGATCGCGCGAGTGGCCCTCCTGGACGCTGACGCCGCGCCAGATCTGCGATCTGGAGCTTCTTGTGTGCGGCGGGTTCGCGCCGCTCGACGGGTTCATGAACCGGGCCGCGTTCGACAGCGTGTGCGAGACGATGCGCCTGCCCTCCGGCGCGCTGTGGCCGATTCCGATCACTCTCGACATGACGCCGGAAGCGGCCGGCGGACTGGAAGCGGGCTCGCCCCTGGTCCTGCGCGACCCGGAAGGGCTGATGCTGGCGGTGCTCACGGTGGAGGACGTCTGGGAACACGACCGAGAGCCGGGTAAGGAAGCGGAACTGGTCTACGGCACGCTCGACCAGGCTCACCCCGGTGTCGCCCATCTCTACCAGCGGACGAACACCGTGTCCGTGGGGGGCAAGATCGAGGGAGTCCAATTGCCGCGGCACTACGACTTCCCCGGCTTGCGGAAGACGCCCCAGCAGTTACGGCGGCGATTTGCGCAACTCGGATGGAAGACGGCGGTGGCTTTCCAGACCCGCAACCCCATGCACCGGGCGCACTTCGAGCTGACTCTGCGGGCGGCCCGGGAGCTTGAGGCGAACCTGCTGATCCACCCGGTCGTCGGCATGACGAAGCCGGGCGATCTGGATCACTACACGCGCGTCCGCTGCTACCGCAAGGTCCTGAGCCACTATCCGGGTCACACCGCGGAGCTTGCGCTGCTGCCTCTCGCCATGCGCATGGCGGGACCGCGCGAGGCGCTCTGGCATGCCCTGATCCGCAAGAACTACGGGTGTACCCACCTGATCGTAGGCCGCGACCACGCGGGCCCGGGCGTGGACTCGAAGGGCCAGCCCTTCTACGGCCCCTACGACGCGCAGGAGCTGATGGTTGAGCACGAGGCCGAGCTCGGCGTGAAGATGGTCCCCTTCCGGATGATGGTCTACGTCGAGGACCGTGATTCCTACGAGCCCGTGGACAACGTGAAGGAGGGGGAGCGGACGCTCTCGATCTCGGGCAGCGACCTCCGCCGCCGGCTGCGCCGGGGCCTTCCGATTCCGGAGTGGTTCACCTTTCCGGAAGTGGCCAGCGAGTTGCGGAGTAGCCATCCGGCGCGCAGCAACCAGGGTTTCACGGTGTTCTTCACCGGCCTTTCCGGCGCCGGCAAGTCGACGATCGCGAACGTTCTTCTGGTCAAGTTCCTCGAAGCCGGCGGCCGTCCGGTGACGCTGCTCGACGGCGACATCGTCCGCACCAACCTGTCCTCCGAACTCGGGTTCTCCCGGGAACATCGCGACATCAACATCCGGCGCATCGGGTTCGTCGCCTCCGAGATCACGAAGAACCGCGGCGTGGCGATCTGCGCTCCGATCGCTCCCTACGAGAGCGTCCGCCAGGACGTGCGGGAGGTGATCGAGGATGTCGGCGGCTTCATCCTGGTCCACGTGGCGACGCCGCTCGACGTGTGCGAGGAACGCGACGTGAAGGGTCTCTACGCCAAGGCCAGGGCGGGATTGATCGACGCCTTCACCGGCATATCGGATCCCTATGAGGTGCCGGAAGCCGCGGATCTGGTCATTGACACGACGGACATTTCTGCCGAGGAGGCCGCGCAACAGATCATCCTCCACCTCGAGAAGGAGGGGTTCGTCGGACCACGTTGAGTCCTCCCCGCGGCGCTTGGCGCTCAGGTGGCGATGGCTCTCAGTTGGCGTCGCCGGCGCTGTTGCGTTGTTCCTGCTCCTGCCGGCGCCCGCGTTCGCCGGCGCCTTCGAACGCGCTTTGCGGTGGCTCGCGGGCCTTCTCGGTGGCGACACCCGCCGGATGGCGGCCGAACTGCCCTGGGACCAGGTCGTCCACGCGGTTCTGTTCGCTCTGCTGGCCTGGGTCTGGTGCCGGACGCCGGCGCGCGCCGGCCGGGTCCGTGGCGTGCTTCTCGCGGCGGTGGCGGCAGTGGTCTACGGCGGCGCGATCGAGGTCTGCCAGGTGGCGCTCGGCTACCGGGCGGGCGAGTGGACGGACCTGGTCGCCGATGCGGTCGGTGTCGCGTTCGGCGCTCTGTTCGCCTCGCGGCTCCTCCCGCGACGCCGGGACTTCGTCGCGGGCCGTTCCGGCTGACGCTGTTAGCGTCGCCAACCGGCTGACGGATCAGCCGGAACAAGCGTGGAGTGGATACCGTGCCGGTTGAACAGCGGGCTGAACAGCGGGTTGAACAACTACCGGAACCGCCGGACCGGGCAGCCCGAGAACGTGCCCTGCTCGCTGCCCTGGAACAGCGGATCCTGGTGCTCGACGGGGCCACCGGCACCGCTTTTCAGGCGGCGAACCTGGGGCCGGAGGACTTCGGCGGCGCGGAGCTCGAGGGCTGCAACGAGATCCTGGTGGCGACCCGGCCCGATGTGGTGCTCGGAGTCCACCGCTCCTACCTCGAAGCCGGCGCCGACATCGTCGAGACCAACACGTTCGGCGGTACGCCCCTGGTGCTCGCGGAGTACGGCCTCGAAGAGCGCGCGTTCGAGCTCAACCGGCGTGCCGCCGAGCTGGCTCGCCAGGCCTGCGCCGCGGCCGGCCGCGAGTGCTTCGTCTGCGGCTCGATGGGGCCGACGACGAAGGCGATCTCGGTGACCGGCGGCGTCACCTTCGAGCGCTTGCGGGACGATTTCTGCGCCCAGGCGCTGGGGCTCGCGGCCGGCGGCGCCGACTACCTGCTGCTCGAAACCTGCCAGGACACGCGCAACGTGAAGGCCGGCCTGATCGGCACCGAGCGGGCGTTCGAGCAGTTGGGCTTCCGGTTGCCGGTGGCGGTCTCGGTGACCATCGAGACCACGGGGACCATGCTCGGGGGCCAGGAGGTCGAAGCCCTGGCCGCGTCGCTGCTGCACCGGGACCGCCGGGACCTGCTCTACGTCGGTCTCAACTGCGCCACCGGTCCGGACCAGATGCTCGACCACCTGCGCGCCCTGTCCGAGATTTGCCGCACCCGGGTGGCGTGCGTCCCGAACGCCGGTCTGCCGGACGAGGATGGCCTCTACACCCAGACGCCCGATGACTTCAGGGCGGTGTTCTCCCGCTTCCTCGATCACGGCTGGCTCAACCTGGTCGGCGGCTGCTGCGGCACCACGCCGGCCCACATCGAAGCGTTCACAGGCGTCGTCCGCGGCCGCGCTCCCCGGCAGCCCCCCGATCACAGACGGTGCCTGGTTTCGGGCCTGGACGTGACGGAGCTCACGGAGGACAACCGCCCGCTCCTGGTGGGCGAGCGCACGAACGTGCTCGGCAGCCGCAAGTTCAAGCGGTTGATCCGCGAGGGCGAGTACGAGGCGGCGGCCGAGGTCGGCCGCGCCCAGGTCCAGGGCGGCGCCCAGGTGGTCGACATCTGCCTCCAGGACCCGGAGCGCGACGAGTGCGTCGACATGGAACGGTTCCTGGAGCGGCTGGTGCGCCGGGTCAAGGCGCCGCTGATGATCGACAGCACCGACCACGAGGTGATGGCGCTTGCCCTGACCTGGTGCCAGGGCCGGTCCATTCTGAACTCGATCAACCTGGAGGATGGGCTGGAGCGTTTCGAGCTCGTGGCGCCGCTGGCGAGGGAGTTCGGTTGCGCCGTCGTCGTCGGCCTGATCGACGAGCAGGGCATGGCCGTGTCCACCGACCGCAAGCTGGAGGTCGCGCAGCGTAGCTACGACCTCCTGACCTCGCGCTGGGGTCTGGAGCCCCAGGACATCTGGTGGGATCCGCTGGTCTTTCCCTGCGGCACGGGCGACCAGGCCTACCTGGGCTCGGCGAAGGCGACAATCGATGGAGTACGCGCGGTGCGCGAGGCGCTCCCGGGCACCCGGACGATCCTGGGCATCTCGAACGTCAGCTTCGGCCTGCCGCTCGCGGGACGCGAGGTGCTCAACGCGGTGTTCCTCTACCGCTGCACGCAGGCCGGCCTCGACGCGGCGATCGTCAACACCCAGGGTCTGGCCCGCTACGCCGAGATCCCGGTGGCGGAACGAGTGCTTGCGGAAGCGTTGTTGGACCTGCGGTCAGGCGACGTGGAGGCGGGGAAGCGCGCGGTCGAGGCCTTCACGGCGGCGTTTCGGGAGCGAAAGGCCTGGCAGGAGCAGGCGCCGCGGGACCTGCTGCCGCTGGCGGAACGTCTTTCGCGGTCGGTGGTCGAGGGCAGCAAGGAGGGTCTCCGGCCGGATCTGGACGCGGCGCTCTCGGACCCGCGCTGGCCGGACCCGCTCGACATCATCAACGGACCGCTGATGACCGGGATGGCTGAGGTCGGCCGCCTGTTCAACAACAACGAGCTGATCGTGGCCGAGGTGCTGCAGAGCGCCGAGGTGATGAAGGCCGCGGTCGATCACCTCGAGCCGCACATGGAACGCATGGAGAGCATGACGCGCGGCCGGGTGATCCTGGCCACGGTCAAGGGCGACGTCCATGACATCGGCAAGAACCTGGTCGACATCATCCTGACCAACAACGGCTTCGAGGTGGTGAACCTGGGGATCAAGGTGCCGAGCGAGCAGTTGATCCAAGCCGTACGCCGGCACGAGCCGGACGTGATCGGCCTCTCCGGCCTGCTGGTCAAGAGCGCCCAGCAGATGGTCGCCACGGCCGGCGATTTCGCCGCGGCCGGCATCGATACGGACCTGGTGGTCGGCGGCGCGGCGCTGACGCGGCGGTTCACGCACGGCCGCATCGCGCCCGAGTACGGCGGCGTCTGCACCTATGCCAGCGACGCGATGAGCGGGCTCGACCTGATCGAACGTCTCTGCGATGCGGATCGAAGGGGGGCCTTGCTGGAAGAAGTCGAGGCGCTGCGCGAGCGCGACGCGGCCGCGTTCCGGGCCCGGACCAGGCCGTCGCCGGCGCCGCAGCCGCAGCGCCGCAGCTCGACCGTCCGCACGGACGTCGCCGCCCCCCGGCCTCCCTGCCTGGAGCGCCGCACCGCCCGCTTCGATCTCGACGACGTGTGGCCGCACCTGAGTTTGCAGATGCTCTACGCCAAGCACCTCGGCCTCAAGGGCTCCGTGGAACGTCTGCGCGAGGCAGGCGATCCGAAACTGCACAAGGTCGAGGCGGTGGTTGAGGAACTCAAGGACTTCGCCCGCGGCGCGATGGCCGTGCGCGGCGTATGGCGGTTCTTCTCCGCCCTGGGCGACGGCAACCGGCTCGTCTTGTTCGAACAGGGCGAAGGTGGCGCGGAGAACGTCGCGGCCGAGTGGCTTCTGCCCCGGCAGCCGCGCGAGGACGGCCTCTGTATCGCCGACTACGTGCTGCCGGCCGGCGACCACGTCGCCCTCTTCGTCGTCACCGCCGGCGCCGGCGTTCGCGACGCGGCCGAGCGGTTCAAGCACGAAGGCGAGTACCTCAAGAGCCACGCCTATGCCGCGCTGGCGCTCGAAACCGCCGAAGCCGCGGCGGAGCTGCTGCATCAGAGGCTCCGCGCCGAGCTCGGATTCCCCGACCCGCCCGGGATGACGACCCGCGAGCGCCTGGCGGCGAAGTACCGCGGCAAGCGCTACTCCTTCGGCTACCCGGCATGTCCGGACCTCGCCGGCCAGCGCCAACTGTTCGCGGCGCTGGAGCCCGCCGACATCGGCGTGGAACTCACCGAGGGCGACATGATGGACCCGGAAGCCACGGTGTCGGCGTTGGTGTTCCACCACCCGGATGCGCGGTACTTCGGGGTGTGAGAAGGGTTCACGCGAGACAACAACCGTTGCCTCCAGAACGGGACGTTTGCGGGTTACGCGGCTTCGTGTCCGGTCGGTTGGGGAGTCACCGCGATCGAAACCCCCGTCGGCCAGGGTTGGCCGTACAGCATGCGGTGCGTCGATCCATCGCCCCCTGAACCGCTAAGGCCACGGCTGTCGCTGCCGTCCGTTCCCAACTTCCGGGTGCCGTCTGGCGGTTCTGTCGACACGGTGTTCCCTGCCGCAACAGGGGGCACGTCGCCTTACGTGTACAGCGTGTCCGGGCTGCCGCCGGGGATCACATTTGCGCCCTCAACGCGGCGCGCGCGGGACGCTTCCGACCGTTCTGATCGACACCACCTACACAGTCACCTACCGGGTCGTGGACAGCGCAGGCGGGGCTGATTCCGTCACGTTCGCTACTACTGTTGTGGCTCCAGCGGCTCCTCCGCCGCCGCCGCCGCCACCGCCGCCACTGCCGCCACCGCCGCCACCGCCGCCGCCGCCGCCGCCGCCGCCGGTGACGCCAACAAGGGTGACACTCGTCTCAGCGACGGAAGTCGACAGCCCTGGCCGAACCTACTCGTTTACACTGACGTCCCGACACAGTGTCAGCGTTTCCCTGACCGGCATGAACCGGGACATCGACTGTTCGGTCAACGGCTCTTTCTGCTCCAACCGCGGCGGAACGAGCGACGATGACTGGAACGGCGAGCTGGCCGTCGGATCACACAGCGTCCGGGTGTACCCATACCGTGGAGGAAGGGGCAACTTCACGATAACCGTTACCGGCAACCCAATTGTTGACGCGGTGGTGGCACCGCCGCCACCGCCAACGGTCGGACGCACGCTGGAGACACGGGTCGGGCTTGTGTTCGCGACCGAAACGGACAGCCCTGGCCAGACCTACACGTTCACCCTGGAGTCCAGCCAGACCGTGAACGTCTCGCTAACCGGAATGAACCGGGACATCGACTGTTCGGTCAACGGTTCTCGCTGCTCGAACCGGGGCGGAACAGCCGATGACGACTGGAGCGAGCCGCTGGAGGCCGGATCACACAGCGTCCGGGTGTACCCTTACCGTGGAGGAACGGGTGACTACACCATCATGGCGGTCGTCAACTGTCCCGCCGGCCACTTTGCTTCTGGCGGTAGCTGCTATCGGTACGTCGTGCCGAGTCCTTCCAGTGTGACCGCTGCGTCCGGGACCGAGGTGCCAAGCTGCGATGAGAATACGGAACTGGAGGAAGGGAAATCCTGTGTAGAGGGTATCGTCGTCGACGAGGTCGTCAACGTTACGAGCACGCATATCCTAATCCGGCGGTTGCCGGGCGGCGGTGGCGGCGGTGGCGGTGGTGGTGGTGGCGGTGGCGGCGGCGGTGGCGGTGGCGGTGGCGGTGGCGGCGGTGGTACTCCGACGCCGTCATGGGTAACCCCACTGAAGCAAGAGCAACTGGACACCGCGGTTGACGATGCGATAGTGAAGTCACGGACGTGTTCGGTAACGCTAGTAGCGGGCGGACCGAGCCACAACGCCAACGCTGAGCTCACGACAGCGCGGGACGTTGGGAGAATAATCCTTGGCGGACTCGATTGTCCTGGCAACGCGGGTCTAGTTGCTTACGTGCCCGTCCTGAATCGCACGCAAATCCGCATATGCGAGCCGTTCTTTGAACAGTCCGCACTCGAAAGATCCTTGACGATCATGCACGAGGGGTTGCATTTGGATGGTCTTGTCCATACGGACTTTCTTGACGCGACGGGTCCAACCGATCACGGCCCGATGGAAGACGCAATCAGGAGTTCGTGCGGCTACCCGCCGTGAAGCGCGAACGCTGGGGCAGGGCGATGTGGCAGGATGTTCGGTCAAACGTGGATAGACAACTCAACTCGTGGCGAAGGAGAGAGCCGATGACCAGGGAGCCGAAGGCGGAGTTTCCATTGACTGTTCGACAAGCCGGTCCGGGGCGCTTCCGACCCGCGAGAGGGGCTCTCTTGCTCATCGGAGCCCTACTGGTCCTAACCGTGCCGGGGCGTGGTGCCCGCGCGATGCAGGGGCAGCCTGACTGGAGAGAGGAAATCAGCCCCGCAGGCTTTGTGGTTGTTACGGCCGCCAGCGTTTCCCGGTCCGAGGCACAGGAACACATGGAGCGTCTCGGTCTGGTCCCGGGGGCGGTCGCCGACCCGGAAGTCAGCGTCTCTGGAGGCGATGCATTTCACGGCATTCAGGAGGCTAGGTCCGACTGGGCCGTCAAGAGGCTCGAACTCAATGGGAAGTTCGCATTGCGTCAATCCACCGAGGTTCTCGGCCAGGCGATGACGGTGACGTCCGTCATTAGTTCGGACGGCGTGTTGACTACCGATGATCGGGGAGGATTCCGGGTCGAAGCGTACAGAGGGTTCCCGACCGCCACATGCGCCCGTGGCCCCGAGGGTACCGGCTGCGATGTTGCGTGGTTCGATGCGGCCAGGGACAACCACGGCTCGATCATCGAGTTCGTCAGAGACCGCCAGGGCTTTCCAAGCGGCGTGCGGTTCGGCGAGACCCTGGTGCTTCGATACAGGTTCACGCCTCCGTTGCCCACGCGTCCCTCGCGGGTTCGCCGCGGCGACCGTTGGCGCGAGCCCTCCTCGTGGGACTTGATCGACCTTCGGACGTCGGAGATCGTGGTCGACTCCGCCGATGCCGCCAAGGTGGCCTCCGAGCGCCCGATCTTCTCGGTGGGCTTCCAAGCCTTCGGCGAAGTTCTTCGCTTCGAGAGTGAAGAGTTGTTTGCCGCGGCGCAAGGCAGGTTGGGGAAGCCATACGCTCTCTTGCCTCTCGAGACGTCGGACGTCTGGCGCATTGTCTATGCCAGTGGTGACATGGCTCGACAGTACCGTTTTCGCGTCGACTACACCGATGATTTCGTACGAGTTGAGATCAGGACCGGGGCGTACGGTGAGCGGAGCATAGTCGTGGAGGCGCCCCGCAGCCGCAACAGCGTGGCGCCGGTTTCCTTCGTCCATCCCGGCCCGGGAATGTTGACGGATTCCATGCGGTCGGGAGTTCGGTTGCGAGTTACTGGGCCTCTCGATAGCTGGCTGCATAGTACGTTTGAGAAAGGGAGTCTTCCGATCGTACTGACACCGTTCCACCATAGGGGTATCGAAATGGAAGCGGGCGCGACCCGCAGCGCCGCTGCCAGCAGTGTGGAGCCTTACTTGCAGTTCGGCCCGGCCGACGGATGCGAAGAGCAGGACCAGGGGATCGTATGCTCGGGTGGGGAGAGCGACGTGATCGGTGAGGAGAGCACTTACCCTTGGTGAGGCGACGCACATCGGGCGGAAACCGAGGTGCCGTCGATGTGCGGTGTCGGAGAGCGGTCTTGCTCAGAGGCACCCTCTTGGTGGGGCTGTTGTTCGCCTTGGGCACGCCGGCACAGGCGCAGACCTGTACTCCTCCGGCATTCTGGAATGAGTTCAGTTCCGGCGGTGGACGCTGTGAAGTGCATCTGTGCGCAGAGGGGTTCACGCAGGACGACGACCGGTGCATGCTGAACGGGACGTTGGTGGGTTACGCGGCCTCGTGCCCAGTCGGTTGGGGAGTCACCGCCGTCGAAGGCCCCTGGCTGTACGCCATGCGGTGCGTCGATCCCGCGCTTGCCGAATCGCGACGGAACCCGCGACGATTCCTGGACCGGGGAGCTGGCGGCCGGATCGCACAGCATCCGGGTGTCCCCCTCCAGTGGGAGAAGGGGCGACTACACATCATGGCGGTCGTTCACTGTCCGCCCGGTCATTTTGCTTCTGGTGGAAGTTGCTATCGGTACGTCCCGCCGAACCGGCCGGCAGTCGTTCGTCCCGACAGGGGAGCTTCGACTCCTCTTGAGGACGACAGAGCGCCTGGGACGGCGCCCGAGGTCGAAACTCCGCCCTGAGAGAGCCAGGCTAGCCGGCCCGAGCCGCCTTCTTCTCCTTCTTGTCCCGCTTCGCCCGGAGCAGCGCAGCCGCGCGGTCGAGGTGGTCGTCGCCCAAGCGGTCGAGGTACTCGTCGTAGGTGCCGACGAAGTCGTTGACGCCTTCCGCCGAGATCTCGATGATCCGGGTGGCGAGCTGGCTCACGAACCAGCGGTCGTGGGAGACGAGGAGCAGGGTGCCGGAGTAGCCCAGGAGCCCGTTGATCAGGGCCTGGATCGCTTCCAGGTCGAGGTGGTTGGTCGGCTCGTCGAGGACGAGGACGTTGGGCTTGAGGACGACGTGGCGGCAGAACAGGAGGCGCGCCGCTTCGCCGCCTGAGAGGCTGCCGATTCGCTTGGCCGCCTCGTCCTTGGAGAACAGGACCTGGGCAAGCTGGCCGCGGACGAAACCGATCGGCTCGCCGGGGCAGCAGTCCCAGAGCCAACTCTGGACCGTCTTCTTCTCGGCGCCCTGTGTGTCGAGCAACTGTTGCCGGTGGTCCTGGGCGAAGTAGCCGGGGTGGGTCTCGTACCCCCAGTCGATCTCGCCGCGGTCGGGGCCGACGTCGCCGACGGCGATCTTGAGCAGCGTCGACTTGCCGATGCCGTTCGGCCCGATCACGGCGATCCGCTCGCCGCGGCCGATCTCCAGCGACACGTCGTCGAGGACCTCGTTGTCGCCGTAGCTCTTGGAGATGCCCTCGATCGTCAGCACCCGCTTGCCGGAAGGTCGCCGGGACTGGAAGCGGAACAGCGGGTAGCGGCGCGAAGTCTGGGGCAGTTGCTCGATCGAAATCCGGTTGATCAGCTTGACCCGGCTCTGAGCCTGCCGCGCCTTGCTCGCCTTGTAGCGGAAGCGGTCGACGAACTTCTGGTGGTGGTCGATCTCCTGCTGCCGCTGCCCGATCTCGGCTTCCCGCCGGGCCCGTTCTTCGACCTTCTTCTGCTCGAAGTTGGAGTACGAGCCCGGGTAGGCGGTGAGGGCTTCGTAGTCGATGTCGAGAATCTGGGTGCAGACGTTGTCGAGAAACCGGTGGTCATGGGAGACGACGATGACGACGCCCTTGAACTCGGACAGGAACTTCTCGAGCCAGCGAATCGACAGGATGTCCAGGTGGTTCGTCGGCTCGTCGAGCAGCAGCGCGTCGGGGGCTGCGGCCAGGGTCTGCGCCAGCAGCACGCGGAGCTTGAAGCCGCCGGAGAGGATTGACAGGGGTTGCCTGTGGACCTCGGTCTCGATCCCCAGGCCCTCCAGGATCTCGGCCGCCCGGGACTCCAGCGAGTAGCCGTCCCAGCGCATGACGACCTCCTCCAGAGCGGCGTAGCGGTCGCCGTCGAAGCGCTCGTCGGCCCGTTCCAGCAGCCGGTCCTTCTCGACCATCGCCTGCCACAGCTCGGTGTTGCCCATCATCACGACATCGAGAATCGAATCCTGTTCGAACTCGAAGTGGTCCTGCTTCAGCACCCCCAGCCGGCAGCGCTTCGGCACCGTAATCGAGCCTTCGCTGGGCGGCTCGTCGCCGGACAGCATGCGCAGGAGCGTCGACTTGCCCGAGCCGTTCGAGCCCACGAGGCCGTAGCGTTCGCCCTTCACGAAACGCACGCTCGCGCCCGCGAACAGGGTCTGTTCGCCGAAGCTCTTGCCGAGGTTGGAGATCGAGATCATCGAGTCGTCATCTAGTAGTCTGCGCGGCTGGAGTGCGGCGTATGAGGCCAAGGGCACGCGGCGCGGCGCGGAGTCAGGATAACAACGGAATGGGCAGCAGACAGATGACGGCGAAGCATGCTGGGTAAGGCCCGCAGGAAGACCCGCGCGGCGGCGCCGGGCGACCGCTCCGAGCTTGCGCTGAGCGTGGTGGGATGGGCCGGCGGCGCCTTCCTGGGCGCGGTGCTGGTGTTCGGAGCGGCGGTGAAGGCCCTCGACCCCCAAGGCTTCGTTACGCAGATCGAGATCGAGGGTCTGGACTTCCTGCTGCCCGCGGCGGTGGTGACGGTGATCGCGCTGGCGCTCGAGGTCGGCCTGGGCAGCGCGCTCATCCTCGGCCTGCGCAGGATGTGGATCCTCGGGCCCTCGGCGCTCCTGGTCGCCTTCTTCCTGTTCCTCACCGGACGGACCTACTACCGCGACCTGCGTGGCATCGCCGCCCCCGACGAGGCCGGCTGCGGCTGCTTCGGCAACCTCGTCGAGCGGACGCCGGCGGAGGCGTTCTGGCAGGACCTGGCGCTCATGGTCCCGGCGCTGGCGTTGGCGTTCCTGGGTCGGCGCGCGGTGCGGGGCGTGCCGTGGATCCGGCTCGCCGTGGTCGGCACGCTGACCGTGGGTCTGCTGGCGTTCGCCCGCGCGGCGCCCGACCTGCCGCTCGACAACCTGGCGACGCGGCTCAAGCCCGACCGCACGATCCACGAGATCTGCAGCGGCGAAGGGGACAGCCTCCTGTGCCTTTCCACCATCGTGCCCGAGTTGGAGGAAGGCGAACACTGGCTGGTGATCGCCGACCTCGACGACGACCTGGGCAAGGCGGTCGATGGCCTGAACGAGCACGTCTTCGCCAGCAGCGGGATGTGGGTGCTGAGCTCGGCGACCCCGGACGAGAACCGGACGTTCTTCTGGTCTTACGGCCCGGCGTTCGAGATCCGCGAGGCGCCGCCGACGTTCCTCGCGCCTCTGTACAGGACGCTGCCCAGGTCGTTCCGGGTCAAGGACGGCGTGGTGGTCGAGACGGTGTCGGGGTTGCCGCCGGCGCCGTAGTCACACCGGGCGCGTGCGTTCTACAGATAGACGGCCTACTCCGCCAGACGACGGAAGGTCCCGGCGTAGCGCTCGTGAGTACGATCCAGGCCGCGCTTGAGCTTCGATACGCGATCGTCGCTGCGGACCCGGGAGTCGTCTGCGAACTCGGCGGCGAGATCGATGCCGCCGTTGCGCCAACTGGCTTCGGTCGCCTGGAGCTGGCCGGCGGGGGCGAAGCGGGAGGCGCCGGCTTGCTCGAAGGCACGGCGAACGGTCGCGGGCAGATCGCCGGCGATGGCGAGGCCCTGGATGCGGTCGTTCCAGTCGTCGAGGGTTGGGACGTCCTCGAGCGGGTGGATGCGGACGGTGCGGAGCCCGGGCGAGGGGCTGATCCGGGTGTCGTTCTCGACGATCACGGTGCTGGTATCGAGCGCGTTGCCGAACCAGGTGAGACCGCGGAGGTCGGCGTCCTCCCTGGCGAGGCGGACGCCGGCACGTTCGGCGTCGCTTGCCCGGCCGGGGGGCAGTTCGATGGCGAGCTGCGCGAGGGCGTCGGCGAGGATTCGGGCGAAGGCGTCGGCCGCCGTGTGATCGACGAGCATGGCCTCGACGGAGAGGCAGCCGCGCTGGTCGAAGAGGGCGATATCGAGGGCCATGTCGCGGGCCGCTCGATCCGGGTCGGCATCGGCGCCGACCCAGCCGAGACTCAGCTTGGGGCCGAAGGTAACGAGCTTCCGGGGGCCTGCGGTCGTGACGGAGGCAATCGTCGACTCGTTTCCGTAGGCGACGACGAGCCGTGCGCCAGCGTACAGGTGGGCTTCGATCGAGGCGTCGCCGCCGGTCCAGGTGGCGGTGGCGTAGGCGTCGCGCAGGATGGGCAGCCGGCGACCCAGGGCGTCGAGAAAGGCGCGCGCGAAGAAGGGTTCGGCCCGCGATGACTTGAACAGGACGGGCGAGCGTGCGGCCAGGGCAGGCAGCAGGGACTGCAGCATCAGGCCGGGTGGGTTTGCGGGCAGCACGACGAGGCTGAAACCGTCTTCGTGCTGCTTCGGTGCGCGGCAAAGGGAACCGGCGGCGGGCGCGCCGGTCATGCCGGCGCCGATGGTCCGGAGGCCGCGGTCGAGGCCGGCGGGCGAGAGGCCGGTCGCGGCCAGCACGTCGGGGTCGAGTTCGCGGCGTTCGGGGCTGTTGGGGTCGAGGAAGGCGGCGAGGGTGTGGTTCCAGGCGGCGAGGAGGTCGTCGTTGGGGATGGCGCGGAGGGCGGGCGCCGCGGCGGCGAGGCGCAGGGCTGTGGCTTGGGGTGGGGTCATGCGGCGCCCAGCTCCTCCGCGGTCAGCGAGCAGCCGCGGAGTTCGGCGCCGGTGGCGCGGCCGAGCAGGCGGAAGGCGCCGTCTTCGGCGACGCCCAGGTCCTCCGTCAGCACGTGGCAGACGGAGCCGACGTTCGCGAGGTCGAAGAAGGACAGCAGCCCGGTGCGCCCGTCTTCGACCTCCTCGAGGGCTTCCGGGTCGAGCACGCGAAACGGCATCCACGGGGGAGTGCGCAGGCGCTCGCCGCCGGGACGGGAGTAGGCCTGGCTGGTCAGCTCGGTCATGCCGTACTCGCGGACGATCGCCGTTTCTTCCAGGCCGAGCAGGGCGCGGGCGCGCCGCCGGACTGCCTCGGGCGTCGTCTCGAGGCGCTGGCCCTTGAAGCCGCCGGTCTCGAAGACCCGGCTTCCGGCCGGCAGTCGGATCGCGTGCCCGGTCTCACCCTCCAGGTGGTCGAGCAGGAGGACCAGGGCCAGGGCGGTGGCCAGGATCAACACCGGCTCACCCTCGCCGCGGCCCTGCAGCCAGCGGCGAGCGTGCTCGACGTCGATCCCGCCCGCGGAGACGGCCCAGGTGCTGCCCGGCGCGGCGTGGCGCTCGAAGACGTGGGCGGCCATGAAGGACAGGCTCGAGTCGGGGGCCGCGGCGCGGTCGGGGATGAGCGAGAGCATCGGTACCCGCTCGCTGCCCGCGGGCAGGCAGGCGGCGGCGAAGGAGGCGTCGATCACGGTCCGGTAGAGGTCGGGGTACGGGTGGTAGTGGACGCTCCGTCGTTCCGCGCCTCGGGTGGTGCCGCTGCTGCGGAAGACCTCCCGGGGCTCGGCGGCGGCGAGGCGGAGCGACGTGAAGGCCGAGGTGGGGACCGGCGGCGCCGCGCGCCAGTCGTCGAGCGCGCCGGGGGCGATTCCGCGCCGTTCGCACAAGCGGCGGTAGGGCTCGACCCGCTCGAATCCGAAGCGGGCTGCCGCCGGGGCGAGTTCCTCGAAGCTGCCTTCGCCGCAAGCGATGAAGCGTTCGATCCGTCGGAGCAGGGCGGTCATGAAGCGTTGTGGGGACGGCGTGCGGGCGCAGAATGCGGGCGAGACGCCCGCGTTCCCAGGGTCTCGTCGATCATTGAGTGCCGCCGAAGAAGGCCGCCGCAGTGGTTGCCGGGTGGCCGGCAAGTCCCGCGCTGTCCGAATCGCCAGATTCCGGCCACCACTCGGCCGGCAGGTGCTTCCGGTAGGGCTGCTGCAGGAAGCGGCGGTCGAGGAGCGCGATCACGCCGCGGTCGTCGGCGGAGCGGATCAGCCGCCCGGCGGCCTGGACCACGCGGGTCATGCCGGGCACCACGAAGGCGTACTCGAAGCCGCGTTCGAAGCGCTCGTCGTAGTAGGCCTGAAGCAGCTTCTGTTCCATCGTCACCGCGGGCAGGCAGGGGCCGACGACGGCTACCGCGAGCAGCGCATCGCCCGGGTAGTCGACGCCTTCGGAGAACACGCCGCCCGCCACCGCGAGCAGCAGCGTGTCGCCGGCAAGGGGATTGGTCAGGGCGTCGAGCACCTCCTGACGCCGCGCCTCGCTGGTCGTCTGCTGCTGCACCAGCACGTTGCGGCCGCAGTCGGGCAGCCGTTTCTCGACCTCGGCGAGGAAGCGGTAGCTGGGGAAGATGGCCATCGAGTTCCCGGGCACCGAGCGGGCGAACTCAGCGAGCCGTTCGGCGATCGGGCCGTAGTTGTCCTCGCGGGTGCGGTAGGTCGTGGCCACCGACGTGTCGACGACGATGCGGCGGTTCTCGGCGGGGAAGGCGCTCGGCACCTCGAGGGTCGAGGTCCGCGCCTCGTCGAACCCGAGCAGGTCGCGGTAGAACTCGAACGGCTGGAGGGTCGCCGAGAGGCCGATGCAGGAGCGGCAGCGGTTGATCGTCGCCCCCAGGAAGGCGCTCGCGTCCTTGCACAGGAGACTGAAGCTCGGTTCGCCGTCGGTGCGCCGGAAGAGGAAGCTGAAGGACTCGGCGTGCTTGGGTGAGGAGGCGAGCTGGAGCGTGTTGAGGAACCGGAGCAGCTTGAAGTAGAGCTCGACGAAGGCGTCGTTGGCCGCAAAGGAGCGGGTGTCGCGGCGGAACTCCAGGTAGTCCACGAAGCCGCGGTCGAAGGCGGGCCGGAGGCGCCAGAGTTCGTCTTCGGGGGCGGCGCCCTCGGCGACCGCGCTGCGGTCCGGGCGATCGAGCTGCCCGTCGACGCCGGTCCGAATCAGATCTTCGAGCGCTTCGCAGAGTTCGCGCAGGCGCCCGGTGGGCCCGCCCTCGGCGCCGCGGCCCACCCGTCGCAGGCTCGCCGCGGCGTCGCGGCACCCCTTCGCGGTCAGTTCCGGGCTGTAGTAGCCGCGGCCGCGGTCGATGAGGTTGTGAATCTCATCGACGACCAGGACGGTGCCGGAGAGGTCCGCGTCGCCCTGGAACTCCGTCAGCTTGACGAAGGGGTCGAGGGCGTAGTTGTAGTCGCCGACCACCACCTGGACCTGGCGCCCGAGCTCGAGGCTGATCTCGAACGGGCAGACACGGGTGCTCTTCGAGGCGGCGTAGATCGCGTCCGGCTCGAGCAGGCTGTGCTCCTGGAGGAGCCTCGGGATGAGCTGGCTGCGCTGCAGCTTGGAGTAGTAGTCGCGGGCGTACTGGCAGTAGTCCTCGTGGCAGATGATCTCGTCGTTCGCGCACATCCGCGCCTTGGCCCGCAGGTGCAGGGAGTGGAAGGCGCCCTCCCGGTTGAGCAGGTCGATGACGCGGTTGGCCATCGCTGCCTGAGTGTTCTTGGCGGTGAGGACGAATACCCGCAGGTCGCGGGCGAGCGCTTCGCGCAGGACGGGGAACAGGACGGCGGCGGTCTTGCCGAGGCCGGTCGGCGCCTGGATCAGCAGGTGCTCCCGCTGCTCGATGGCGAGTCCTGCGCGGTCGACGATCTCCTGCTGGCCCGGCCGCGGCTGGTGGAAGGGGAACTCGAGCCGTTCGGCAGCCAACTCGCGTCGCTGGCGATGAGCGCGGGCCGCCTGGTAGTCGTGGACGAGGGCGTTGAGGCTCAACCGGATGCCGGTCTCGAGTTCCTCCCAGTCGAGCTCGACCTCGAGCCGCTCGATGTCGGCGGTGCCGATTTCGATCAGCACCAATTCGGCGCGCACCGGCAGCGGGGCGGCGCCCGACCGGTGGAGGATCCAGCCGTAGATCGCCGCCTGCCGCCGGTAGGTCGCGAGCAGTCCCGGCGAGGGCTCGGTGTTCGGCCGTACGGACTTGATCTCTTCGATCGCCAGGGATCCGTCCGCGTCCCGGTAGACGCCGTCGGCGCGGCCGGTCAGGGTCACCTGCCAGCCGCGGTGGTTGAACTTGAGCGACAGCTCGACTTCCCGCCGGTAGCTCGGCTCGCGCGCCATCGCCTGTTCCTGGTAGCGGCTGTGGATCGCCTGTCCGACCCAGAGGCGCTCGAACCCGCCGCGGTTGGCGAACCCGAGGTGTCTGGCGGACCGGTGGTCGAGCAGGTCCGCCACGGACAGCCGGAGGGTCCTCGCGTCGTCGTCGAAGCGCGGCGGCATGGCGGCGAGACTACCGCCTGGACGCCTTGCCGGAAGCCGGGACGCGGGCGCCTGATTCTCTGTCGCGGTCGGACATTCGGCGCTCTGCCGGTTGTCATCGGGGCTGCGATCGCATAGCGTCGGCGCTTATGGCAGACAACTTCCCCGGCGGCGAGAGCCCGCTCGACCTCCAGAACCTGGGAAAGGTTCTCCGTGAGCGGATGGGGGGCCTCAAGATCGTCGCGCTGGTCGTGGTGGTGGGGTTGCTCCTCCTGTCCAGCATCTACACGGTGCAGCCCGAAGAAGTGGGCGTGATCCTGCGGCTCGGCCGCTACAACGGCCAGACCGAGTCCGGGCTCCACTTCATGATTCCCTTGGTCGACAAGTTGACCAAGGTGCCGGTCAAGCGCCAGTTGAAGGAGGAGTTCGGTTTCCGATCCGAGACGGTGGCGGTGCGCAGTTCCTTCGTGGACAACGCGGAGGAGGCGAACATGCTCACCGGCGACCTGAACGCCGCGGTGGTCGAGTGGGTCGTGCAGTACCGGATCGTCGACCCGTACCAGTACCTGTTCCGGGTCCGCAACATGGACGCCACGTTCCGCGACATGAGCGAAGCGGTGATGCGCAAGGTGGTCGGCGACCGCACGGTGAGCGAAGTCCTGACCGTCGGCCGGGCCGAGATCGAAGTCACCGTCAAGGTTGAACTGCAGGAACTCTGCGAGCAGTACGAGACCGGGATTCGGGTCGACCAGGTGGTGCTCCAGAGCAACAACCCGCCCGAGCCGGTCAAGCCGTCGTTCAACGCGGTCAACCAGGCTGAGCAGGAGTTGGAGCGGCTGGTCAACGAAGCCGAGGCGGAGTACAACCAGATCATCCCGCGCGCCGAAGGCCGGGCGCGGCAGTCGATCCAGCAGGCCGAGGGCTACGCGCTCGATCGGGTCAACCGCGCCCAGGGCGACGCGGCCCGCTTTGTTGCCCTCTACGACGAGTTCCGTAAGGCGCCGGAGGTGACGCGCAAGCGGCTGTTCATCGAGACGATGGAGCGTGTGTTGCCGCGGGTGGGCCGGAAGATCATCGTCGATGAGGACGTCGAGGGTCTGACGCCGATCATGAGCTTCGACGGGGTCAGCGCGGCCAGGACGCGGCAGGTGGCGGCCCAGCAGGCCGGGGAGGGATCGCCATGAAGATCGTCGTGGCCTTGTTGGTCCTGGTGCTGCTCGTGCTTTTGGGCACCTCCCTGTTCGTCGTGCCGGAGGACCGCCAGGCGATCATCACCCAGTTCGGTGCTCCCAAGGGCGACGCAATCGAGACGCCGGGGCTCAAGTTCAAGCTGTTCTACCAGAAGGCGCAGTACTTCGACCGCCGCTTCCTGGAGTGGCAGGGCTCCGCGGAGGAGTTGCCGACCCGCGACAAGGTGTTCATCTTCGTCGACACCTACGCTCGCTGGCGGATTTCGGACCCGTTGCTGTTCTTCCAGCGGCTGCGCGACGAGCGCGGCGCCCAGTCGAGGCTCGACGACATCCTTGACGGCGAGACGCGCAGCGCGATCGCCAACCACGACCTGATCGAGGTGATCCGCAGTTCGAACCGCGAAGCGGCGGAGGACGAATCGAATCTCGACGCCGGCAGCGGCCTGGAAGAGATTGCGACCGGCCGCGACAAGATCCGCCTGGACATCCTGGCCGCGGCCCAGGCGCGTACCGCGGACTTGGGTATCGAGGTGCTGGACGTCCAGTTCCGGCGCATCAACTACGGCGAGCAGGTCGAGCCGGACGTGTTCAACCGGATGATCTCGGAGCGGCAGCGGATTGCCGACCGGTTCCGTTCCCAGGGCCAGGGGCAGGCGTCGGAGATTCTCGGCAACATGGACCGCGATCTGAAGCGCATCGAGTCCGAGGCCTACCGCACGGCGACCGAAATCCGGGGCCGCGCCGACGCCTCGGCGACCGACATCTACGCCTCGGCCTACAACCAGTCGGCGCAATCGCGGGACTTCTACGAGTTCTTGCGCACGATGGCGGCCTTCGAGGAGACGATCGACGCCGACACGTGGCTGGTGCTGTCGACGGACAGCGACTACTTCCGTTTCCTGAAGGCTGGCGGCCCTTAGCTTATCCGGCGGTCGATAGATGACCGGTCTGATCGGGCTCGTGGTCATCCCAGGCATTGCCTGGGCACTGTCCAGCGACCGGTGGCGGGTGAGGTGGCGCACGGTCCTGATGGGCACGGCGATTCAGTTCGTCTTCGCCCTGCTGATCCTGAAGACGCCGTGGGGTCGGGCGTTCTTCCGCGGCGCAAACGACGTCGCGACCGAGTTCCTCGGCTACGCGGACTTCGGCTCGCTGTTCGTCTTCGGAGAGACCTTCGAGGAGCACCTGTTCGCGTTCAAGGTGCTGCCGACGATCATCTTCTTTTCGGCCGTCGTCGCGGTGCTGTACCACCTGGGCGTCATTCAACGGGTGGTCAAGGTCTTCGCCGTCGTGATGACGAAGCTGATGGGCACATCAGGCCCCGAATCGCTGTCCGCTTCGGCGAACATCTTCGTCGGCCAGACCGAAGCGCCGCTCATCATCCGCTCGTACATCCAGAAGATGACTCGCTCCGAGCTGATGGCGGTGATGACGGCCGGCTTCGCCACCGTCGCCGGCGGCGTGCTTGCGGCATACGTCGGCCTGGGCATCCCGGCAGGGCACCTGATCGCGGCCAGTGTGATGTCGGCGCCGGCCGCCCTGGTCATGGCAAAGCTGATGATCCCGGAAACCGAGACCAAGCGGGTCGCGGCCGAGTCCGATTTCAAGGTCAAGACGCCGTGGGTCAACATGATCGACGCGGCCGCGCAGGGCGCCGGCGACGGCCTGAAGCTGGCGCTCAACGTCGGCGCCATGCTGCTCGCCTTCGTTGCCATTGTGGCGATGCTCAACGGTTTCCTGGGCCCGGTCGGAGGCTGGATCGGAATCCCCGGACTGAACCTGGAGATGATCCTCGGCTTTCTGTTCCGGCCCCTGGCCTGGGTGATGGGCGTACCCTGGTCCGAGGCGGATGCGGTGGGAACCCTCCTGGGACTGAAGACCGCTGTCAACGAGTTTGTGGCCTATTCGCGGTTCCAGGACATCTCCGCCGAGAGCCAGTTGTCGGAGCGTTCCCAGGTCATTGCGACCTACGCGCTGTGCGGCTTCGCCAACTTCTCGTCGATCGCGATCCAGATCGGCGGCATCGGCGGCATCGCCCCGGAGCGCAAGAGCGAGTTGGCGAGCCTGGGCCTGCGCGCGATGATCGCCGGCACCCTGGCCTGCCTGCAGACGGCGACCATCGCTGGCCTGCTGGTCTGAGTCGGTCGGCATGACCGGCACACCCGCTTGCGCCGAGGATCGCAGCACCGCACCAGGAGCTTGCGCCTAGAACTGACTGCATTGCGTTTCTGCGGCGCAAGCTCCTAGGATGGCGCCTGCTCCATGCGCCACGTGATGCCCAAGGAGAGGCTCTCTCCAAAGGAGCCGAGCGACAGCTTGCGCGGCTGGGTTCCGATCGCGCACGTGTTCGGTCTTTGGGCGTTTGCCGTAGCGCAGCCCGTCCTCGACCTGATCGGAAGAGAACCGGGCTTCCTGGTGGCCCATCGCCTGACCGGGGTTCCGCTTGCCGCTCTGGCACTTGGCCTCGCCATCGGACCCCCGGCTCTCCTGGCGGCGCCGCTTGCCTTCCCCGCCGTGCAGCGGCGCCGCGTAGGGCGTCCATGGACGGACGGTATTCGGGCGCTGCTGGCGGGGGCGTTCCTGCTCCAACTGTTCCATCGGCTGCCAGGCGCACTGGCACTGGCGCTGGCGGCCGTCGCCGGCGCCGGCATCGTGTTCTGCCTGCGCCGCTACCGCGCGCTCTCGAGCCTCGTCACCGTAACCGCTGCCCTTGCGGTCATCGCGCCGCTTGTCTTCCTGTTCCGGCCGAGCGTTCGCGATCTGCTCCTGACAGGACCGGCTATCGAACCCAGCGTCCAGGCCGCCGGGGCGCCCGCAATCGGGTCGGACACGCCGATCGTCTTCGTGGTCTTCGACGAGCTGCCGACGAGTGCGATTCAACTGCCGGACGGCTCGATCGATGATCGTCGCTATCCCTCCTTCGCCGCCCTGGCGGCAAGCGCCGACTGGTACGCGCGGGCGCTGACCACGGCGACCCAGACGGAGAGGGCGATACCCACACTGCTGACGGGCAACTTGCCTCGGCACGATGCGAACGCGCACTACGGCGACTACCCGGCGAACCTCTTCTCCTGGTTGAGCCAGGGCGGTTACAGGGTGGTCGCGTACGAAGCGTTCGGCCTCCTCTGTCCACCGGCCGTCTGCGCCGAACCGCCGCTGGCCAGCCCCTGGGCACGTCTTGTCGCCGTGGCCGACGACCTCGGCGTCGTTTACGGCCACCTGTTGCTGCCGCCGACGATCCGGACCGGTCTGCCCGAAGTGGACCAGACCTGGACCGGATTCCGCGACCGGGGCCGATCGGGAGAAACAGCCGAAGACGCGGGCGGCCGCGGGCTCCACCAGGATGTCCCGCGCGTCGTCGATAGCTTTCTCTCTCGCATTGAACGCGACCGGCGCCGCACGCCGGCGCTGTACTACCTGCACTTGAACCTTCCCCATGTTCCGTGGAGGTACCTTCCTTCCGGGCGGGAGTACGTTCCTGCCGGCGCGCCGGTCATTCCTCTCGGCATGGACGATTCGGAAGTGCCCGAGGAGGAGTGGCTCTACATCCAGGGTCTCCAGCGCTATCTACTCCAGGTGGGCTACACCGATCGCGTGTTGGGCCAGATCGTCGACCGCCTTCGACGCGTCGGCCTCTACGATCGCGCCCTGATCGTCGTCACGGCGGATCATGGCTTTCGTGCCGGAGCGCTGCGCCGGGCAGTCACCGAAGCGAACTTCGAGGAGCTCATGGAGGTGCCGCTGTTCGTCAAGCGTCCCGGGCAGCAGGAGGGAAGAGTCGTCAAGCACGTTGTGCAGACCATCGACATCGTTCCCACGATCGGCGCGACCCTTGCTGCCGAGCCGCCGTGGGAAGTCGACGGCACTCTCCTCAGCGACACGTCGGAACGGAAGCTCACCGTGTGCTGCTATTCGCCGCCCACCCCGTCGACGCTGAGCTTTCGCACGGATCCCGTTCGGCGTCAGAGCACACTTGATCGGCTCCACCGGTTGTTCGGCGCCGAGGCCGGGTCGCCGCCGCTCGTTGCCGGGGACCCGTTCGATGGTGTCTTCGCAGCCGGGCCGAGGCCGGATCTCCTGGGCCGCCCGGCCTCCGACTTCATCCGCGAACTCCCTGACGGCGAGAGTTCAGAGGTTGTGCGCGCCATTCTCACCTCGCGACACGCCTACGAGGACGTGAGACCCCAGAGCGGCTTCGTGCCGAGCCTGATCAGCGGTCGGATCGACCCCGGTGTCGTCGACGGAACGAAGCTGGCGGTCGCCGTGGACGGCATCGTGCGGGCTACGACCGAGACCTTTACTCACCGCGGGGCCAGCCGGTTCTCAGCGCTGGTTCACGAGCGGTGGCTGCCGGCCGGCAGTCATCGAATCGCGATCTACGCTATCGAGGACGGTGCGGGCCAACCCCAAGGCGCCGGCCGGACCGCGCTGCGTCCGTTGCCAGCCGCCGAGTCCAAGTCGCCCCCGCGGTGGAGGGCACGATGACAGCGCGAAGTGGCCGGACACTTCGGGCTATAGCGTTTCGGCTGCTGAAGGCACGATGATCAGCAGTTGGATCGCGTCGAAGACCGCGTGCGCGGCGATGGCCGGCCAGATGTTCCCGCGCCACCGGACGAGGAGGCTGAAGGCCACCGAGAGCAGCGCGACGCCCAGGAGCAGGAAGGGCTGTTCGTAGTTCAGGTGGGCCAGGACGAACAGAACGTTCGACATGCCGAAGCCGACCCGGGGCATCAGAAAGCCGCGGAAGAAGACTTCCTCGACGACGCCGGCGGAGAGGCTGACCATGATCCGCAACAGGATGGGCAGGCTTCCCATCCAGAGCACCATCTTCGGCGCCTCGCTGGGCAGGTTCTCGAAACCGCCGACGAAGCCGACGGCGATGGCCGAAACCAGCACCACCGCCAGCACGCCGGCCCAGAGGACGACGCCGGCCCCGATCCCGAGTCCGACCTCGGCCGGCACGCTCTGGCCGGGTTTGAGGCGCAGTCCGAGCTGGCTTCGGATCACCGTGCCGGCGTCGTGCCCGCAGCGCCAGTAGCCGAGCATCAGCCAGAAGGCCAGTGTTGCGACCAGCAGGGCGTGCATCTGGAACAGGTTCAGGGGTGACAGGTTCTCGAAGTCGATCTCGTCGATCTGGGACGGCAGGCCGATCTGCCCGACGGCGGCGAAGACACCGACCCAGAGCACCAGTCCCAGCAGCGCCATCGCGGCGACGCGGCGCCGAAGACCGGTTGGCGTAGCGGCCGCGAAACCTGGCGGCAGCAGTCCACGCGCCGCGGTCGATTGGTCGATCCACCAGGCGCAGGCGACGCCGGCGAGGACGGGCAGGAAGAATCGAATGAGGTTCACGGCAGACTCACGGCTCAACGGGCGATGCTAGCCGCTGGCGCCCGGACGGAGCCATGGACTGCTAGGGTTCGGCGCTGCCGCAGACCATCCAGGAGGGTGCTTTGGAGCGATTCCCCGGCGTTGATTTCATGAAGTTCGACTCGCTGCTCAGCGGCGAGGAGCGCTTGATCAGGGATACCGTCCGTCAGTTCGTCGACGAGCGGGTGAAGCCCATCATCGAGCAGTGCCATCGCGATGCGCGCGCGCCGATGGAGCTGGCGCCCGAGATCGGCGATCTGAACCTGTTCGGAGCGAACTTCACGGAGTACGGACTCCCCGGCCTGGGGGATGTCGCGTACGGGCTCGTGATGCAGGAGTTGGAGCGCGGCGATTCCGGCATCCGCAGCATGGTCTCGGTGCAGAGCTCCCTGGTCATGTACCCGATCCTCACCTTCGGCTCGAAGGAGCAGAAGGACCGCTTCATCCCGGGGCTGGCCAGCGGCCGGATGATCGGCTGCTTCGGTCTCACGGAGCCGGATTTCGGGTCGAACCCCTCGGCGATGCGCACCCGCGCGCGCCGCGACGGGGACTACTGGGTGCTGAACGGCGCCAAGCAGTGGATCACGAACGGCAGCGTCGCCGATGTCGCGGTCGTGTGGGCGCGCACCGACGAGGGAATCCGGGCCTTCCTGGTCGAGAAGGGCGCCGAGGGCTTCGTGAGCGCCGAGCAGCACGGCAAGTTCTCGCTGCGGGCGTCGGTGACCGGCGAACTCTCCTTCCAGAACTGCCGGATTCCGGCCGACAACATCCTGGCCGGCGCCCGCGGCGTCGGCAGCGCGCTCCAGACCCTGAACCAGGCCCGCTACGGCATCTGCTGGGGCGGGCTCGGCTCGGCGATGGAGTGCTACTACACGGCGCTCGAGTACGCCCGCCAGCGAGTGCAGTTCGCGGGCCAGCCGATCGCCAGTCACCAGTTGGTGCAGGAGAAGCTGGCCTGGATGATCACCGAGATAACGAAGGGCCAGTTCCTGGCCTACCAGTTGGCGGGACTCAAGACGGCCGGGACGATGGCGCCGCAACACGTCTCGATGTGCAAGCGGAACAACGTCTGGGTGGCGCGGGAATGCGCCAAGCTGGCGCGCGAAATCCTGGGCGCCAACGGCATCTCCGACGAGTATCCGGTGGTCCGCCACATGCTGAACATCGAGTCGGTCTACACCTATGAGGGTACACACGACATCCACGGCCTGGTGATCGGCGCCGCGGTGACGGGTATCCCCTCCTTCAACCCGCCGATGACCCGCGATCAGGCGCGGGAGGCCGCCGCCCGCCCCGAACTGGCCGTGGTGGCGTCGGGGGCGAACTGATGGCGAGCGGCCTGCGCGAGCACGACTTCGTCGCCGTCACGGAGGCGGCCGCGGTGGCCGCGGCGCAGACCATGGGCTACGGCGACCGTCGCCACTCGGACCACGTTTCGGTGGAGGCGATGCGCGAGTCGCTGGCCACGATGGCGATCGAGGGCCGCGTCGTGATCGGCGAGGGGGAGCGGGACAAGGCGCCGATGCTCTATGTCGGGGAGCGGGTCGGCCGCGGCGCTCCCGGCGACCTGCCGGTGGATTTCGCCGTCGATCCGCTGGAGGGAACGAACCTCTGCGCCACCGGCGCCGCGGAAGCGATGGCGGTGCTTGCGGCGTCCGAGCGGGGAGGCCTGCTCCATGCCCCCGACATCTACATGGACAAGATCGTGGTCGGCCCGACCGCCCGCGGCAAAGTCGACCTGGATGCGCCGGTGGAGGACAACCTGAACGCCATCGCCGGCGCCTTCAACTGCGCGGTCAGCGCCTTGACGATCGTGGTGCTCGAGCGGGACCGCCACCGCGGTCTGATCGAGGACATCCGCGGCGCCGGCGCCCGGATCAAGCTGATCGGCGACGGCGACCTCTCGACGGCGATTGCCGCGGCCGTGCGCGGCACCGGTGTCCACGCGGTGATCGGCACCGGCGGCGCGCCGGAAGGCGTGATCACGGCGGCGGCGATGCGCTGCCTGGGCGGCGAGATCCAGGGTCGGCTGTCCGCCCTCTCCGAAGAGCAGGAGCGCCGGCTCGAGGACGTCGGGATCGAGGACCGGGACAAGGTCTACAGCACCGACGAGCTGGCGCCCGGCGAGGACATCGTGTTCTGCTGCACCGGCGTCACCGGAGGCGACCTGCTCCGCGGCGTCCGGTTCGAGGGCGGCGGGTACCGCACGTCGACGCTGGTCATGTCGCTTGCCGACGGCGTGATCCGGTTCGTCGAGACGATTCACCGCGGCGACGACGGCGGCCCCGTCGTCTTCCACTGAGCGGACGACCGGTGGGGGAACAGGATCGGAATCGAGCGGAGTCGCCGGCGTGATCAAGCCGGACCACTGGATTCGCGCCTGGGGTGAGGACGGCGGCGTCACGCCGTTCGAACCCGACCAGGTGAACGCGGCGAGCTACGACGTCCGGGTAGGCGACCACTGGATCTGTCCGACCCGCGACCCGGAGGAGTTCCGGGGAGACAAGGTGAAGCTGTTTCCGAACGAGGTCTTGCTCGCCACGACGTTCGAGTTCGTGCGCATCCCGCGGTCGGTGGCCTGCGACCTGAAGCTCAAGTCGACCCTGGGCCGGCTGTGGATCAACCACTCGCTGGCCGGCTGGTGCGACCCGGGCTTTGAAGGCAACATCACGCTCGAGTTGCAGAACCTGGGACCGGTGCCGTTCGTGCTCGATGCCGGCCGCCGGATCGCCCAGTTGATCTTCATCGCGATGGAGTCGGAACCTGAGGTGGCCTACGGCGAACCGGGCGCGGGGAGCAAATACCAACATCAGCGCGGCGCGACGCGAGCCCGGAACTGAACGGGGCCGGCGATCGTGTCCGCACGTGTTCGGCAGACCATCCGGCTCACGGTAGGCAGCCGGTACGAGAACATCGAACTGGTGCAGGCGGTTCTGGACGAAGCGCTCGGACCGCTGGAAGTCGACGAAGAGAGCAGCTACTGGATGGACATCGCGCTGCGGGAGGCTCTGACCAACGCGATGAAGCACGGCAACGCGCTGGACCCCGAGAAGAAGGTCGAGGTCGTGTTGGAGGTCGGCGAGGACGGAGTCGACATCACGGTGGAGGATGAGGGCAGCGGGTTCGATCCGGCCGCGGTGGCGGATCCACTGGCGCCGGACAACCTGCTGAAGACAGAAGGCCGGGGAATCTTCTACATGAGCAAGTTCATGGATAAGATCGAGTACGACTTTGGCGCCGGGGGCGGCACGAAGGTCCGGCTTCACAAGAAGTTCGGCGATTCGAGCGCCGGCGCCGAAGGAGACCAGGGAGGAGCGGAATGAAGATTGACAAGCGCCAGCGGGATGGAGCGACGATTCTCGATCTCCAGGGCAAGATCACCATAGGCGTGGGAGACGTTGCTTTGAGGGAGGCCGTTCACGAAGCGATCGCCGCGGGTGCTGTGAACATTCTGCTCAACATGCGCCGGGTGCGAACGATCGACTCATCCGGCGTCGGTGAACTGATTGCCGCCTACACCACGGTCACGAACCGCGGCGGCAAGCTGGGTCTGTTCTCTCTGCCGAAGCGGGTGCTCGGCGTGCTGCAGATCACCCAGTTGGTCACTGTGCTCGACATCATGAAGGACGAGGCCGAGGCGGTCGCGTCGCTCTCCTGACGGACCGGTGATCGTACTCAGGCAGGGACGCGGGCAGGAGCGTCCGCCGGTGGACCGCTGGGCGGGGATTGGCGGCGGCAGGCTGCTCTTCGTCGGCGTCTCGCTGCTCCTCGTCCTGGGCCTTGCAAGCGGTGCGTGGCTGGGCGCCATCGACGACGAGCCGGGCGCCGACTCGATCTACAAGTACATCACGCTGTGGGAGGAGGTCCTGCGGCTGATCCGCGGCTCGTACGTCGAGGAAGTCGACGGTCGCGGCCTCATGTCGGGCGCGCTGGACGGGGTGACCGACGCCCTGGATCCGTTCTCGGTCTATGTGCCGGCGAGCGAGGTGGAGTCGTACCGCGCCGCGCGGGAGATCGGGCGCCGTCACAGCGGTGTGCTGGTGCTGAAGGAGCGCGGGACGGCCTACGTCGCCGCGGTGGACCGCGGCAGTCCGGCGGACCTGGAGGGGCTCGAACTGGGAGACATCGTCGCCGGCATCAATGGCCGTTCGTCTCGTGAGATGCCGCTGTGGGAGCTGCGCCGGCAGCTCGCGGCGCCCATCGGTTCGGAGTTGCGGCTCGAATTGGTGCGGCGCGGCGAGAGCATCGAGCAGAGCCTCGTCCTTGCGGAGTACGACCTTCTGCCGCCCAAGTTCGAGGAGGTTCGCGGCGTCGGCGTGCTCACGATCCCGAGCTTCGGCGCCGGTACGGCAGCCCGGGTGGACGCGGTGCTGGCCGGGTACGAGGGCGCCACGCTGCTGATCGATCTACGCGGCGTAGCCGGAGGGTCGGTGGCGGATGCCTACACCGTCGCGGGCCGTTTCGCGCAGGGCGACCTGGGCCGCCTGCTGGACCGCGAGGACCGCGAACTGCGGAGCTTCGACGGCGCCGGCGGCCTGTTCGCGGGCGACATTGCGGTGCTGGTCGACCGGAGTTCTCAGGGCGCCGCCGAAGTCCTGACCGCCGTGCTGCAAAAGGCGAATGACGCCGAGCTGTACGGAGAGCCGACCTTCGGCTACGCGGGAGAGGTGGAGCAGATCGAGCTGCCGAGCGGGGGCGGCGTGCTGGAGTTGACCTCGGCCTTCTACACCGATCCGGAGGGCGAGCGGCTCAACCGCAGGATCCGCATAGACCGTGACAACCGCCTCGGCGCCGCCTTCTTCGCGGCGCCGGAGGACGGGTCCGATCCCGTGCTCGAGGGCGCGATCGATCTGATTCTCGATCCCGCGGATCCGAAGGCGTAGCAAGCAAACGCTGCCCTACTCGTCCCGCTTGGCGCGCTCCCAGAGCAGCTCCATGCGCTGCCGGCGAGCGTCGTCCGTTTCGCCGTCCGTTTCCGCTTCGAGTTCCGCTTCCACGACGGCGAAGCGACGGCGGAACTTCCGGTTCGCTCCAGCCAGGGCGCGCTCCGGATCCACCTTGAGGTGGCGGGCGAGGTTGGCGACCGCGAAGAGTACGTCGCCCAGCTCTTCCTCGACCTTCGACGTCGCTTGCGGCCCGTCTGCCGCCGCGCCTCTTTCCGTCTCCCGGTCGAGTTCCTCCAGTTCCTCGGACACCTTGGCTCGTACGGCGGCGGGCGCGTCCCAGTCGAAGCCGATGCCGGCCGCCTTCTGCCCGAGCCGGTAGGCGCCGACCAGAGCCGGCAGCGAAGCCGGTACGCCGTCCAGCGCGGAACGTCCGGCGTCACGGCGCTTACGTTTTTCCCAGAGCGCCGCGACCTCGGCCGCGGACTCCGCCTGGCGCCGATCCTCCTCGTTGCCGAAGACGTGCGGGTGACGGGCAACCATCTTCTCGATCACCGTTCGGATGGCGTTGCCGACGGGAACGTCCGACAGCTCGGCACTGGCGAGCCGGGCGACGTAGACCGCCTCGAACAGCAGATCGCCCAGCTCCTCGTTGATCGCTGCGGTGTCGCGCTCGTCGATCGCGGCGGCCAGTTCGTGCGCCTCCTCGATCAGGTAGGCCCGCAGGTCCTTCAACGACAGCTCGCGGTCCCAGGGGCAATCCCGGCGCAGCCGGTCGATCAGGGTCGCGATAGGCGCCAGCGAGGAGTCGGCGGCGCCGTCTGCTCTGTTACGCTCACGCATTCTTCAGTAGGAGGTCGTGTGTGAAGGTCACCGACAAGAGGATGTTCACGGACGACGGCGAACTGCGCGAAGAGTACCGGTTTCTCGAGCAGCAGAAGGCGCCCGCAGAGCCCGCGGCGCCCGCGGCGGCCGCAAAGCCCGCGGCGGCCGCAGAGCCCGCGGCGGCCGCAGAGCCCGCGGCGGCCGCAGAGCCCGCGGCGCCCGATTCCCCGGCCGATCTGTACGAGTCGTCGCCGGCCGGCGCGGGCCGCCCGGTTCCCGGCTTCATGGATCTGGTCGCGATGCTCGCCGAGCCGATTGCCTTCCTGCTGGGCGACGCGCAGCTTCCGGATGGCCAGAGGGCGCAGGATCTTCCCCGGGCGCGTCTGCAGATCGATCTGCTGGCGGTGCTGCAGGAGAAGACGCGAGGGAACGTCACCACGGAGGAGAGCGCGGTGGTCGAGAACCTCCTCACTCAGCTCCGCATGCGCTACGTCGAGAAGAGCCGGAACTGACGACGTAGAAGACACAGGGCGAGGCGTTTGGCGCCGCTGGCCGGAATCCGGGCACCGGACCGACGACCTGGGAGCAGTCGCGTGAGGCGGCCGAAGGGGTGTGACCGAGATATTGAGCCGATCAGTATCAGATTTTGGCGCTACAGGACTTGACATCGGAACGCTTAGGTCTTAGGGTCTTCATCGCGCCGCAGCCGTAGCTGGACTGGCAAACACCTGATACGGCTTCGCGGCGACCAACAAGAGCAACACCCGTTCGCGCACCGCGTGGACGATCAGGAGATGAAGACTTGAGCAAAATCATAGGAATCGACCTGGGGACGACGAACAGCGTCGTCGCCGTAGTGGAGGGTTCGGACGCGAAGGTGGTTCCGAACTCGGAGGGAAGCCGGACGACACCGTCGGTCGTCGCGTTCACGGACAAGGGCGAGCGGCTGGTCGGGCAGGTCGCCAAGCGTCAGGCGGTGACCAATCCGCAGAACACGATCTTCTCGATCAAGCGCTTCATGGGACGGCGCCTGGGCGAGGTTTCACAAGAGCAGAAGATGGTTCCCTACTCGGTCTCGAGTTCGGGCGACGACGTCCAGATCGAGGCCGTGGGCAAGAGCTACACCCCGCCTCAGATCTCGGCCATGGTGCTGCAGAAGCTGAAGCAGGCGGCGGAGGATTACCTGGGCGGTCCGGTCGACCGGGCGGTGATCACCGTGCCGGCGTACTTCAACGACGCCCAGCGTCAGGCAACGCGCGACGCCGGCCAGATCGCCGGTCTCACGGTGGAGCGGCTGGTCAACGAGCCCACCGCGGCGGCGCTTGCCTACGGCCTGGACAAGGAGGGGGATCGCACGATCGCCGTCTACGACTTCGGCGGCGGCACGTTCGATATCTCCATCCTCGAAGTCGGCGAGGGGGTCGTCGAGGTGAAGGCGACGAACGGCGACACCCACCTGGGTGGCGACAACATGGATCAGCGGATCATCGACTGGCTGCTGGCGGAGTTCAAGAAGGACCAGGGCATCGACCTGGGTCAGGACCCGATGGCCTTGCAGCGCCTCAAGGAAGCCGGCGAGAAGGCGAAGATCGAACTTTCCGGCGTGCAGGAGACCGAGATCAACCTGCCCTTTGTCACTGCCGACGCCGCGGGTCCCAAGCACCTGAACTGCAAGCTGTCCCGGAGCAAGCTGGAGCAGCTCACGGGGGACCTGGTCCGGAGTACCCTCGAGCCCTGCCGCCAGGCGCTCAAGGATGCCGGTCTCTCCACCAGCGACATCGAGGAAGTCGTCCTGGTCGGCGGCCAGACCCGGATGCCCGCGGTGCAGAGCGCGGTCAAGGAGTTCTTCGGCCGAGAGCCGCACCGCGGAGTGAATCCGGACGAGGTCGTGGCGATCGGCGCCGCGGTTCAGGGCGGCGTGCTGGCGGGGGACGTCACGGATGTCCTGCTGCTGGACGTCACGCCGCTTTCGCTCGGCATCGAGACGCTGGGCGGCGTCTTCACCAAGCTGATCGACCGCAACACGACCATTCCCACGCGCAAGAGCGAGACCTTCTCGACCGCCGGCGACAACCAGACCTCGGTGGAGGTCCACGCTCTGCAGGGCGAGCGCGAGATGGCGGGTCACAACCGGACCCTCGGGCGTTTCCACCTGGTGGGCATCCCGCCGGCGCCCCGGGGCTTGCCGCAGATCGAGGTCACTTTCGACATCGACGCGAACGGCATCGTCAACGTCTCGGCCAAGGACAAGGGCACGGGCAAGGAGCAGAAGATCACCATCAGCGGTTCCGGCGGCATCGACAAGGACGAGATCGAGCGCATGGTCGCTGACGCCCAGGCGCACAGCGACGAGGACAAGGAGCGCCGGGAGGTCATCGACGCCCGCAACCAGCTCGACTCCCTGGTCTATGGCACCGAGAAGAACCTCGCCGAGCACAAGGACAAGCTGGAAGGCAGCGATGTGGCTGAGATCGAATCGGCGATCGAGGAAGCGAAGAAGAGCATGGAGGCCGAGGACGCGGCCGCGATGGCGAGCGCCTCGGCCAGCCTGACCCAGGCCTCGCACAAGCTGGCCCGGGTCATCTACGAGCAGACGAGCGCCGAGGCGCCGCCGGAGGGTGCGCCGGGCGCCGGCGCCGGCCCGGAAGGCCAGGCTTCCGGGGACGATGACGACGTGATCGACGCCGACTTCGTCGACGTGGACGACTCCGCCTCCGGGGACGAGAAGGCAAACTAGCGTCGCCATGGTTCAGTCCCGGCCGTCACGGCAGCGCCGCCCCCCGTCCCGCCGCAGGCGGGTGGGGGGCGGCGCTGCCGTGATGATCAGCAAGGTGGCGGAGCGCTACGACATTCATCCGCAGACCCTTCGCCTCTACGAGCGAGAGGGACTGCTCGAGCCGCAACGAAGCGACGGCAACACGCGGCTCTACGACGAGGACGCCCTCCACCGGCTGGAGTCGATCCTGACGCTGACTCGCGACATGGGCGTGAACCTCGCGGGCGTCGAGGTCATTCTGACTCTCCAGGAGCGGTTGGCGCGGCTGGAGGCGGAGCGCGACCGCCTGCTCGAGATCGTGGAGCGCGACGTGTCGGACCGGCGCCGCGGAGTACGGCGGCGGCACGCACTGGTCTGGGTGCGCAGCGGCGCCCTGGTCAAGGTCGAGGAAGAGGATTGAACGAAGCCGCTTGCGAGTTCTGCCAGGGGCGTGGCTGGATCGTCGACCTGGTGACCAACCGCGCCCGACGTTGCAGTTGCTATCAGACGCGGTCCCGCAGTCGCCGGCTCGATGAGTTGGGGATTCCGCCGAAGTACCAGGGCTGCCGGCTCAGCAACTTTCGCCTCGCCGGCGACGCGAACGACCAACTGCGGGCCGCGCGCCGCGGTTGCGAGCTGTACATCGAGGACTTCCTCGAACTCGACGGCTCCCTGCGCGAGACGGGCCTGGTGTTCGTGGGCCCGAGCGGGCGGGGCAAGACGCACCTCGCGGTGGCGGTGCTCGTCGAGCTCGCGGAGCAGTACGGGATACGGGGCCGTTTCGTCGACTTCACGAGCCTGGTCGCGGACATTCAGGCCACGTTCCAGCAAGGCGCCGATCGGAGCCAGGCCGACCTGCTGCGACCGCTGCAGGAGGCGGATGTCGTGGTGGTCGACGAGCTCGGCGCGAGGCGGCCGACGCCATTCGTCTCTGACACGCTCTACCTGCTGATCAACAGCCGCTACATGGCCAGACGGCCGACCCTGTTCACCAGCAACTACTACCTGACGTCCGAGGCCGACGGCGAGGTCATTCCCGCCGACCAGACGCTCGCCGGCCGCGTTCCGGCCAGCCTGGTCAGCCGTCTCCACCAGATGGCGAAGCCGATCCCCATCGACGCCGTCGGCGACTACCGGCACGAACTCCAGGCCCATCAGCACCGGTAATCACTGGGTGCGCCGTAGGCGAAGGTGCCGGACGCACTTCCGGCGCGTTTTCGGCTATTTCCAATAACGTATGGAAGTACGCGATGAAGCGACCGACTCGAGAAGACGTGACGCCGTGGGCTACCGGCTTCGGTGCGGTCGCGCTGGCTTGCCTGCTCGTGGCCGCGGCACGGCCGGCGCCCGGGCCGATCGTGCTGCCGGCGGAGATCCGGGTAGGACTCGCTACGGACCTGGACCGCCTCGAAGTTCGTTGCTGCGAAACGCCGTCCCTGTTGGTGGCCGAGGACGGCGAACGATACGAGGTGGATGGGCGCTTCAGCGTGCGACCGGCGCCGGGGAAGGCGAGCCCCGGCGTTCACCGGCTCCAGGTAGCGGCTCTGCGGGATCGTTGGCAGGCAGGGGAGCTTGCCACCCGACTCGCGGCGTTGCTCGAGCAGGAAGCGGACTCGGTCCTCGACGCCGCCACCGGGCTGTACCGGGTTCGGGTCGGGCGCTACGCGGGCCGGGAGCAGGCGGAGGAGGCTCGCGGCCGACTCAGGGTCGAGGGGTTCGACGACAGTTGGATCGCGATTGAGGGCGCGGTGCTGGAGGATCCCGCCTTCGAAGTCGAGGGCATCGGCGTCGTCGAGGGCATCGGTTGGATTGCCGGCAGGCGGCTCCGGCTCGAGTCGGCCGGCAGAGTCGTCCGTATTCTCGGCCGCCGCTACCGGGGTGCTCTCGAACTGTTCGTGAACGACCGCGCGGGTCTGAACGTCGTGAACGCGGCGCCGCTCGAGGACTATGTGCGCGCTGTCGTGCCGGTCGAGCTGGGCCCGGACCTCTACCCCGAGCCCGAGGCGACCAAGGCGCAGGCGGTCGCCGCGCGCACCTACGCGGTGCGGCATCTCGGCGAATTCGACGACGAGGGCTACGACATCTGCGCTACGCCCCAGTGCCAGGTCTATGGCGGACTGGAGGCGGAGCATCCGCGCTCGGACGCGGCGGTGGCGGCTACGCGGGGAGAGATCCTGGTCCGGTCCGGTGAACCGCTCGAGGCGCTCTTCACGGCGAGTTGCGGCGGCAGCACGGAACTTGTGGGCAACGTCTTCCCGCGTCTGGCTGGAGACGGGCCGACCGGCGCCGCATGCGTCGAAGGCGGAGTTGTGCCGCTGGTCGGGGAAGCCGGAGGAACGCCGGAGCAGCACCTGCTTGAGGCGCTTGGCCTGGCCGGAGCGCGGGAGCAAGAGCGTAGCGAGCGCCTGAACCGGGCCCTGTCCAGGGGCGCGCTCAAGATCGTGGCCGGGAATCTGGAGCGGATCGACGACCGTTGGCTGCAACTGCGCAGGGATGGCGTGCGCCGATTGGTGGCCCTGGCGCCAGAGGCCGCCCTGTTGACCACCGAAGCGCAGCCCGGTGCAACGCCAGTGGACCTGGGCGTCCGGGTCGGGGCGCTCGCCATGGCGCCCGGGGATCGGGTTCGAGTCTACGTCGTCGGCGGTCGTGCAGCCCTCGTGGTCCACGAGACGCCTGCCGTGGGAGGCCAGGAGGTCGCGACACCCTGGTCGGTGTGGCGGTCTCACGGCTCGCTGCGGGAGGCGGTCGAGAAGCGCTTTCCCGGCCTGGGGTTGGTTTCGCTGAACGTGCTCGAGCGCGGCGTCTCGAGCCGGGTAGCAAGGCTCGACCTGATCGGCGAACGGCGCTCGGTCGAGGTTCAGGGTTTGGCCATCCGCTGGCTCCTCGACCTACCGGAGAACCTGGTCCGGATGTCCGCCGAGACCGGCGCCGGCGAGGTCGCGGGCTGGCGCTTCGAGGGGAACGGCCGGGGGCACGGCGTCGGCATGTGCCAGGTCGGCGCCTACCTCATGGCGCAGCGGGGTCTGAGCTACCGCGAGATTCTCTGGCACTACTACGGAGCGGTCGACATCGGTAGCTTTGGATCGTGACCGCGGACGGTGCAGGAGAGGCCTGGCTGGATGAACCGCAGCCCTGGCGTCGGACCCGGCGTCTGGCCCGGGCCCTGACCGCGATCGAGAGCGGGGCCGAGGCCACCTGGGCAAGGGCGGCGTTCCGGCGTGCAGGCCAGGCGATGACCATCGGTTTGACCGGACCGCCCGGAGTCGGCAAGAGCACGCTGACGGCCGCCCTGGCCCGGGAGCTCCGGAATCGAGGCGAACCGGTGGCGGTACTGGCGTTCGATCCCACCAGCCCGCTGACCGGCGGCGCGGTGCTCGGCGACCGGGTTCGCATGTCCGACCTGGAGACGGATGAGGGCGTGTTCATCCGATCGATGGCCTCGCGCGGCGCTTCCGGCGGCCTGGCGCGGGCCGCCGCCGCCGCCGTCGACCTGCTCGACGCGGCGGGCTTCCCGTGGATTCTGGTGGAGACGGTGGGCGCGGGGCAGGCCCAGACGGCGATCCGCCGCAACTCCGACCTGGTAGTGCTGGTTACAGCGCCCGGTCTGGGCGATGGCGTCCAGGCGATCAAGAGCGGCACGATGGAGATCGCGGACGTCTTCGTCGTCAACAAGAGCGACCTGCCCGGCGCCGGCGCCGCGCGCCGCGCGATCGAGGACGCGGTCGGGCCGGAGCGCGGCGCCGGGGGCGAGCGGCCGCCGGTGGTCTCGACGGTGGCGCGAGCAGGTGAAGGGGCGGTGGAACTGCTTGATGTGATCTCCGGGTGCTTCGACGACCTGAAGGCCGGCGGGGCAATCACTGCCCGCCGGTCGGCCCGCTTCCGCCGCCGGGTGCTCGACCTGTACCGGCACTCCGTGCTGCGGCTCGCCATGGACGCGGTTGAGGCCGGCAGCTTCGCCTCCGCAGCGGGGCATCCGGACCGGCCGGCTGCTCTGGACGGGGCGCCGGAATCGCAGCAGAATCGGGCGCCCGCGAACGCCGGACCGCGTAGTGTGGATCCATACGACCTTGCGGACCGGCTGGTCGCCGAGTTCATCGGCGGATTCCGGCGAGACAGAGGACAACGTTCATGATCACCGCTCTGGACCACATCGCGATCGCCGTACCGTCGATTGAAGAGGCGAGCGGTGTGGAACTCCTGCGCGAGCGGCCCGGGCCGGGCGCCGAGGGCGCAACCGTCCAGTTCGTCCATCCGAAGAGCGCCGGCGGCGTGCTGGTCGAGCTCTCCGAGCCGGCGGGGTCGCGGTCGTGAGCGGCCGTCTGATTCTCGAGGACGGCGCCGTCTTCCACGGGGAGGCGCTGGTCGAGGGCAGTCGGTACGCGGAGATCGTCTTCAACACCTCGATGACGGGCTATCAGGAGATCCTGACCGACCCCTCGTACCGCGGGCAGATCGTGATCATGACGCAGCCCCACATCGGCAACTACGGCACCTACGACGACGCCGAGGAGTCGCACCGGGTCTGGGTCGAGGGATTCGTGGCCCGCGAGTTCACCAGCCGCCGCTCCGGCCTGGGGGACACGGACCTGGGCGCCTATCTGCAGGCGAACGGCGTTCCGACGCTGGCGGGCATCGACACCCGCGCCGCCGTGCGCCGGCTCCGCGACTTCGGCGCCATGCGCGGCATGATCACGAGCTGCGAACGTCCCGATGCGGAGTTGATCGAGGAGGTGCGGCGGCAGCCGACGATGGAGGGCCGGGCTCTCGTCGACGAAGTCACCTGCGAGGCGCCCTACGACATGGCGCCGGAGGGCGAGGAGAAGTACCGGCTCGCGGTCTACGACTTCGGGGTCAAGCGGAACATCTTGCGCTCCCTGGTCCGTCACGGCGCTCGGGTCACGGTGCTGCCGGCACGCACGCCGGCCAGCGAGTGCTTGGCCATGGGCGTCGACGGCGTGGTGCTGTCGAACGGCCCGGGCGATCCGGCGCCGCTGCGCGAGATCGTCCGCGAGGTGCGCGAACTGGTCGAGGCCAGGGTGCCGGTGTTCGGTATCTGCCTGGGGCACCAACTGCTCGGCCTGGCGCTGGGCGGGAAGACCTTCAAGCTGAAGTTCGGCCACCACGGCGGCAACCAGCCGGTGCGGGACGAGGAGACCGGCCAGATCTCGATCACGAGCCAGAACCATGGCTTTGCGCTCAGTGCGGACAGCCTTCCCGACGACTGCAGGGTGGCGGCGGTCAATCTGAACGATGGCACGGTCGAGGCGTTCAAGGCGGACGGAAGACCGATCTTCTCGGTCCAGTACCACCCGGAGGCGGCGCCGGGACCGCACGACGCGGCAAGGCTGTTCGGGGAGTTCCTGGAGGTGTGTGGCTGACCGTTCCGAGGCCGCGACGCCGGCAGGTCGCGGCGCCGACCGTGTGGTCTGGTGGATCGCGGCGCGCTATCTGCTCGGCGCCCGCAGCCGGCTGCTGAGCGGTACGGCCCGCTCGGCTCTCGGGTCGACCGCCCTGGGCGTGGCCTCCATGGTCATCTCCATGGCGCTGATGAGCGGTTACAGCGGCAGCGTCCAGAAGCGGTTGCTCGAGGCGGGCCCGCTGATCGTCCAACTGCGCGGCGACGCCGCGGAGGACCTGGACGCCGCGGACCGGACCGCTGAGCGTCTGCGGGCCCTGTCGGGTACCGGAACGGTTGCCGTCACGGTGGCTGGCCAGGGTTCGCTCGCGAGCAGCGGCAATCCGGCGGGCGTCGATGTCTGGACGCGCGGTGTCGTGCCCGGCGCCTCGTCGTTCGGCGCCAGTGAGGGCCAACTCGCCCGGGGAGATGTGGGGGTCGAGGCGATCGTGGTGGGCGGTGAGCTACAGCGCACCCTTGGCGCGTCGGAAGGGGACCTGGTGCGGCTGACGGCGATCGTGGCTTCGGGTCCTTCCGGACCCCGATTCTCCTACCGCACGCTCCGGGTCGCCGGCGCCTTCGAGACCGGATTCTCCGAGTACGACCGCAGCTATGCCGTCGTCCACCGGGACACGGCGGTTGCTGTCGGCGGCGGCCAGGTGGTCCTCGAGGTGACCGCGGCGCCCGGCGCCCCTGTGACCGACGTGCAGGAGAACATCGAGGAACTCCTGGGCGCGGATGCGCTGGTGACCGACTGGCGTCTCAGCAACCGCGACATCTTCGCCGCCTTCCGGCTTCAGAAGTGGGGCCTGTTCCTGATTCTGGGCCTGATCGTGCTCGTGTCGACGTTCAATATCGCGTCCGCGCTGGTCGTCCTGGTCCGGGAGCGGGGCAGGGACACCGCGGTGCTCGCCGCCCTCGGTCTCGGCCCGAGGCGCGTGCAACGCGTGTTCCTGCTCGGCGGGATGAGCCTGGGAGCGGTGGGGACGGCCCTCGGGGTCGGTCTTGGCGCCCTGGTCAGCGTGATCATCACCCGCTACGAACTCGTACGGTTCGATCCGGGTGTGGCGGAGATCTACTTCATCAGCAGCGTTCCGTTCGACGTGCGGGCACTGGATCTGCTGGCGGTGGCCGGCTTCAGCCTGCTGGTGACGGCGCTCGCCTGCTGGTGGCCGGCGCGGCTGGGGGCGGCGGTCGAACCGGCACGCGCGCTGCGCTGGGAGTAGCAGCAGAGCTGAATTGGGAGGAGGGGTTGCCCTAAAGCAACCCCTCCCTGGTGTGAATCGCGCGCCGTCGGGTTGAGCCCGTCGGCGCGGAGGTTTGAAGTTTGAGGCAGGCCCGGACGGTGTCCGGAGGGTGGGCTGCAGTTCCTCTGGCCGCGGACGCGGTCCAGTCGCAACCCGGTAGGTGACGACGCAGGGGTCGGGGCTTGATGCCTGTCGACTCGGTGTCGCCTCTATGAGAACTATACGGTACTGGAGGCCAAAGTGTTTACCCCGCCGGGGACATTCCTGCACATTGCTTCTCCGTCGGAGAAGGGTCAGGTTGCATGTACACTGCGCGCGCTCATGCCGAGGCGCACGGACATCGAATCGATTCTGATCCTCGGTTCCGGGCCGATCGTCATAGGTCAGGCGTGCGAGTTCGACTACTCCGGCACCCAGGCCTGCCGGGTTCTCCGCCGCGAGGGCTACCGGGTGATCCTGGTCAACTCGAACCCGGCGACGATCATGACCGATCCGGAGTTCGCGGACGCGACCTACGTCGAGCCGCTGGTGCCCGACGTCGCCCTGAAGATCATCGAGCGGGAACGCCCGGACGCACTGCTGCCGACCGTCGGCGGCCAGACCGGGATCAACCTGACCCTGGCGCTGTCCGAGTCGGGCGTGTTGGACGCCTTCGGCATGACGCTCCTCGGCGCCAGCGTCGAGGCTCTGCGCCTGGGGGAGGACCGGCAACTGTTCAAGCGGGCCATGGTCGAGGCCGGGCTCGAGGTGCCGGAGAGCGGCACGGCGACGACGCTCAAGGAGGCGCGGGAGATCATCGAACGCCTGGGCTTCCCGGTCATCGTCCGGCCGAGCTTCACGCTGGGCGGCGAGGGGGGCGGCGTGGTGTTCAACCGGGACGAGATCGACGACGTGATCACCCGCGCCCTGCAGGCGAGTCCGGCTTCGCTCATCCTGCTCGAGCAGTCGGTGCTGGGCTGGAAGGAGTTCGAGCTGGAGGTGATGCGGGACGTCGCCGACAACGCGATCGTCGTCTGCTCGGTCGAGAACGTGGACCCGATGGGCGTACACACCGGCGACTCGATCACGGTGGCGCCGCAGCAGACGCTGTCGGACCCCGAGTACCAGGACATGCGGGACGACGCCTTCACGGTGATCCGGAAGGTGGGCGTCGCGACCGGAGGCTCGAACATCCAGTTCGCGGTGGAGCCCGGGACCGGAAGGCGCGTGGTCATCGAGATGAACCCGAGGGTGTCGCGGAGTTCGGCCCTGGCCTCCAAGGCGACCGGCTTCCCAATCGCCAAGATCGCGGCTCAATTGGCGGTGGGGTACACCCTGGACGAGATCGCCAACGACATCACCGGCAAGACCTTTGCCGCCTTCGAGCCGACCCTGGACTACACGGTGGTCAAGATCCCGCGCTGGGCGTTCGAGAAGTTCGAGGGCGCCGACGGCACCCTGGGCACGTCGATGAAGTCGGTGGGCGAAGTCATGGCGATCGGCGGCAATTTCCGCGAGGCGCTGATGAAGGGCCTGAGCGGCCTGGAGCTGGACGCCGCGTGGCCGCGGCAAGAAGAGATGGTCAGCGATCCGGTCAGTCTGCGCCGGCGGCTCAGCACCCCGAACTGGCAGCGGCTGTTCGCCATCTTCGCCGCGCTGCGCCAGGGCTGGACGGTGGAAGAGGTCGCCGCCGCGTCCAGCATCGACCCGTGGTTCCTGCGCGAGATCGAATCGATCATTGAGTGCGAGGCGGAACTCGCCTGCTGGAACCTCGACTCGGTGCCGGATCCGCTCCTGCGCCGGGCCCGGCTGAGTGGCCTGAGTGACGAGCGCCTCGCCTCGCTGCTCGGCAGCGAGGAGAACCTGGTGGCGCAGGAGATCACCAGGCGGAACATGGACCGGGTCTTCAAGCGGGTCGACACCTGCGCCGCGGAGTTCTCGGCGATCACGCCGTACCTCTACTCGACAACCGGCGTCGAGGACGAGGCGCTGCCCACCGACCGGAAGAAGGTGATGATCCTCGGCTCGGGGCCGAACCGGATCGGCCAGGGGATCGAGTTCGACTACTGCTGCGTTCACGCCACCTTCGCGCTGCGGCGGGCCGGTTTCGAGACGATCATGGTCAACTGCAACCCGGAGACCGTCTCGACCGACTACGACACGTCGGACCGGCTGTACTTCGAACCGCTGACGCTGGAGCACGTGATGGCGATCTATCGCCGCGAGCAGCCGCTCGGCGTGATCGTCCAGCTCGGGGGCCAGACGCCGCTCAAGCTCGCGCACAGCCTGGAGGCCGCGGGTGTGAACATCCTTGGCACCTCGCCGGAGGCGATCGACCTGGCCGAGGATCGCCGGCGCTTCGGCGATCTGCTGGCGGAAGAGAGCATTCTGCTGCCGGCGAACGGCTCCGCCGCGTCGCTGGACGAGGCCTGCAACGTGGCGGACGAGATCGGTTACCCGGTGGTCGTGCGCCCGAGCTACGTGCTCGGCGGGCGCGCGATGTCCATCTGTTACGACCAGCCGACGCTGATCAACTACATGCGCCGGGCCGCGGACGTCTCACCCGGCCGGCCGGTGCTTCTCGACTGCTTCCTCGAGGACGCCTTCGAGGTCGATGTCGACCTGGTTTCGGACGGCAAGCGCGCGGTGGTCTGCGGCATCATGCAGCACATCGAGGAGGCCGGCATCCACTCGGGCGACTCGGCGGCGGTGCTGCCGCCGTACCGGGTGAGCGAGCCCGACCTCGATCGGATGCGCGACATTTCGGTGCGGCTGGCGCTGCGGCTGGGCGTTGTCGGCCTGATGAACGTGCAGTTCGCCATCTACGATGGCGAGGTGTACGTGCTGGAAGTCAACCCGAGGGCCTCGCGTACCGTGCCCTTTATCGCCAAGGCGGTCGGCCTGCCCCTGGTGCAGATCGCGACTCGGGTCATGGTCGGCGAGACCCTCGATGAGATCGGCCTCACCACCGAACCGAAGGTCGACCGGTTCTTCGTCAAGGCGCCCGTCTTCCCCTTCAACCGCTTCCCGGGCGTCGACCCGGTGCTCGGCCCTGAGATGAAGTCGACCGGCGAGGTGATGGGCATCGGACGTTCGTTCGGCAGCGCCTTCGCCAAGGCCTGGCTGGGCGCCGGCCATGCGCTGCCGGACAGCGGAGCGGCGTTCCTGTCGGTCCATGACCGGGACAAGAAGGCGCTGCTCAAGGTGGCCGAGCGGCTGCGGGATCTCGGCTTTGAACTGCTGTGCACTGCCGGTACCGCCGCCTACCTCGGCGCGCGCGGGATCGAGACGCGGCGGATCAACAAGCTCGCGGAGGGCCGGCCGCACGTTGTGGATCACCTGATCAACGGCGATGTCAGCCTGATCGTGAACACGCCCCTGGGCGGCGAGTCGTTCGCGGACGACATGGAGATTCGCACCACCGCGCTGAAGTTCGACATTCCCTGCATCACCACGATCTCGGGGGCGATGGCGGCAGTCGACGCGATCGAGGCGCTGCGCGGGAGCCGGCTGATGGTGACGAGTCTGCAGGAGCTTCAAACCCCGAGCCTGGCCGGCTAGCGCGGCCGGTGGCGCCGGCGGCCCTGGCCCTCCGCTGGATGATCGACCGCACGGCGGACACGCTCAAGGGGGAGTCGCCGCCGACCCTGTTCCGGAGAACGCGGCGGAACAGCGGGCCGGCCGTGATCCCGGAGACTTTCAGCCACGCGGCAATGGCCTCCATCGTCTCGCGGCAGACGTAGAGAAACGAACCTTCGCCTTCCTGGTCGGTTTTGCTCCGGGGAAGGGCAAGGACGCCGCTTCCCTCTTCCGCCAGACGGAGATCGTCCACCTGTACGCCGGCAAGTTCGCTGATCCTCAGGAGTCCGTCGCTGCCGAGTCGCAGCAGCGCGGCGTCCCGTAGGCCCTGGGCGGTGCACTCGTCCGCCGCCAGCCTGGCGGCGGCGGCCGCGTCCTCCCGCGTCCTCCCGCCTCAGCCCCTCGACCTGGCCGCGGCCCCGAGCGGCGTGCTTACGCTTCAGTCTCCTGAGTGTTCGGCGGGTGCGCGGGCCGCGTGCCCGCCGTACTCGTACAGCGTTTCGGGCTTGCCCGCGGGGATCTCGTTCTCACCGTCAACGCGGCGGGCGCGAGGGAGGCTGCCGTCCGGCGGTGTCGTCGACACGGTGTTCCCTGTCGCAACGGGCGGCACGCCGCCCTACACCTACGGCTTGTCCGGTCTGCCGCCGGGGATCTCGTTCACGTCTTCCACGCGCCGGGCCCGGGGAACGCTGCCGACGGTCCTGATCGACACCACGTACACGATCACGTACAGCGTCTCGGACAGCGCAGGCGCGACCGATTCGGTTACGTTCACTACGGTCGTCACGGCCCCGGCTTCTCCGCCACCTCCGCCGCCGCCACCTCCGCCGCCGCCACCTCCGCCGCCGCCACCTCCGCCGCCGCCTCCGCCACCTCCGCCGCCACCTCCCACGACGCCGCCGACAACCGGCCCGATCGTGAAGACGGGCGTGAACGTGTCGAGTTCCCAGACATACTTTCTGAGGCTGACCGAGAGCGTCGAGGTGTCTGTAGAGTTGACCGGAATGACGACCGACTTCGACTGCACGGTCTCGGGCAATCGGTGCACGAACCGCGGCGGCACGCGGGATGATTCATGGAGCGGTACGTTGGATGCGGGCGACCACAAGATCGTGGTCTATCCGTACGGCGGCGGCTCGGGGGATTACACGCTCAGCATCAGTGTGCAGACGCCGAGCACCGGCGGCAGCACCGGAACCGAGACCAGGGTGACGACCCTGGTCGACGTGAGCGAGACGAGCATCTCCACCAGCCAGACCTACAGCTTCACGCTCACCGCCGGCGCCGAAGTGGACGCTGCCCTGACGGCTCTCACGATCGACTTCGACTGCAGGGTCGGCAGCAGTCGATGCACGAACCGCGGGGGCACGCGAGACGATTCCTGGAACGGAAACCTGGAGGCGGGGGCGCACAGCGTCGTGGTGTACCCCTACGACGACGGGCCGGGGGACTACTCGCTGACGGTGACGGCAACCGAGACGGTGGCCGTAGTGGCTACGCCGCTGGGGAGCGGCCCGATCCTCATCGGCCGCATGTGCGATACCGACGAGCAGGGGAACCCCATTGAAGACACGTGTCTGGACCTCTGGGCCGATGTGACCACCGTGACGGGCGACGATCCGGGCCCGCCGCCCGGTACTGGGCCCGGCGAGGGGACTCCGGGGACTGGGGACGGCGGCGATGACGGCGGTGGCGGCGGTGGCGGTGGTGGGACTGATGCCAGTCATACCTACGTATCGTCTTGGGCGGATGTACTATCTACGACTGACAGTTGCGCTGAGAACTTCGACAAGAATGATCGGCTCGGGATCAACCACGGTGGCGTAAACGACACTCCCGGCAGAGAGGACCATAGTGGCGTCGACATTCAAGGGAACGACGGCGATCCCGTCTACGCCTGGCGGGGTGGCCGAATAGTGCCGGTGGTCAGCGGTACCGCCTGCGGGCATGGAGTCGAAATCCAGCATAGCGACGGATCGACCTCCCGCTACTGCCATTTCAATTCGCCGTCACCATCCACAATGCCTGAACATGTTTCGGCGGGGGATCTCGTCGGCCACGTTGGCCAATCGGGCACCGCGAGCGGTGATCACTTGCACCTGACCTACACGCTCGCGGACGGCGATACGAAGATCGAGTACTTCTCCGCCCTGCCGGTCGGCGGACGGCCGACGGCGGAGCAACTGAACGAGGACGGATGCTGACGATGAGACATGCAATCTGCGTTGCCCTTCTGACGTTGACGGCACCTGCGGCCGGTGCTGCGGAGGACGGAGACTTGCTGCCTCCGGGGCGCCTCCTCAGCGCTGGCGGCAGCGTCGTCACGAACTCGGGCCACGCGGTGGTCGGCTTGTTTTTGCCGAATGTTCGGGGCCGAATGTCCGTCACGGTCCAGAAGGGCGGCGAGGCGAGCACGCAGAACCTCGACATCGGGGGAAAGTCTCTGGATCTTCTTCCCGACGGTCGCGTTTTGATCTGGGGCTACAAGCTGGTCGACGGCGTTGATCCGTATGAGGACTCGTACACTCATGGCGACGCATACTTCGTCCATCAGATCTATCGGATCAGAGGCTCGGGCCTTGAGCTTGAGGAGGAACTGGAGCCTGCGGAGCTTGCGGACACCGAAACGGCCTGGACCAAGGTAGCGGCCGATCTTCGGACCTGGGTGCGCATGGAGAACCTCCACCGGCACCGCCCACACAGAGGAAGGACCCACGGCAGGTACTTCGCGATCGGGCGGACGAGTTCCGGCGAGCCGCGGCGCACCGAGGCGGTGGAGTTCTATCCCGCCTCCGAACGCCTTCATGACCAGTCCGCTTTCGAGATCCTGGATTCGGACGGTCCGATTCTCCTTGCCTCCTACGCGGCGGACCTCTTCCTGATCCGGTTTCACGACGACGGCGTGACTTCGCGACCGGTCGACCACCTGCGGCACGTAGTGCATCCCCGGGGCGGCAACCTGGATGTCGTGTGGCAATTCGAGGACCGTGTGTTGTGGGTTCGGAAGGGAGGCGAGTGGCTGGCCTACGACCTGTGGAATGTCCGCTACGAACTTGCCGTTCCGGAAGTGCCCTTTCTTCAGCGGTCGGCCGCCCATGGCTCGCCGCACCCGACTCGCGGCTTCGTCGAGATAGAGAGGGACGGTAGCCGGCACCGTGTGAAGCACTCCTGGCGAAGTCAGCAGTTCGAGAACTGGGAGGAAGCACATGTGTCGGAATGGCGCGATGGCCCGTTACCGGTAGCGGTGAGCCCGAACGGTCGTCATGCATTGGTTCTGGAGAGCCGCAGTACCGAAGAAGGCGAGAGCGTCATGCATGCGCGCCGTTTTGGACTGGATCTCCTGCCAGTGCTGCCGCCGGTCGAAGCGGTGCCGGTCGAAACCGAAGGGCAGCAGGGGGTAGAGAAGAAGCCTGGACATTAGAGCGGCGCTCAAGAAAACGGTCCGCGGCTATCTCTCGGTGCGCAACGACGAGCCGGACAGGGCGTCCCGGCCCTGGGATGTCGGCCGCGACGGCTTCGTTCTTGGCGAGGGCGCCGGGGTGCTGATCCTGGAGGAGCGCGAGGCGGCTCTGGCCCGCGGCGCCCATGCCTATGCCGAAGTCCTGGGTTGCGGCATGAGCGCAGACGCCTACCACGTGTCGGCGCCGGAACTCGAAGGCGACGGCGCGGCGCGGGTGATGAAGGCGACGCTCGACGACACCGTGATCACGTCGGAACGGATCGACTACATCAATGCCCACGGCACCTCGACGCCGCTCGGCGACATTGCCGAGGTCCGGGCGATCAAGCGCGTTTTCGGCGACCACGCCTACCGGTTGGCCGTCTCCTCCACCAAGTCTTCGACCGGCCACCTGCTGGGAGCGGCGGGCGGCGTCGAAGCCGGGCATCCTGGCGCTCGCCATCGACCGGGCCACGGCCCCGAGCAGTGTACTTGCGCTTCCCGCACATACCTGATCAGGCTGTCCGGCCGCGTCGACGTCTCTGTAGAGTTGACCGGAATGACGACCGACTTCGGCTGCAACGTCGCGACGCCGCTTGCCGGCGGCCCTCCATAGATCCGACTGGTTGTGTGCGAAGACGACGGAGACGGGGGCTTCATCGAAGGCTCTTGCGTGGAGGTCGTCATTCCTCGTGGTGGGCAGGGTGATGGGAATCCGGGGCCTGAGGACGGCGGCGGCGGTGGCGGCGGCGGTGGCGACGATGATGACGATGAGGAAACGCCCGAACAGCAATTGGACGAAGCAGTTGCCGATGCGCTAGAGAAACTGGAGAGCGGGCGGTCGCTACAGAGCGATACGGCGCGCTACCCGGCACACGGACGTTAATCACTCAACTCACGGCGGAGGAAGAACCGAATGACCAGCGACCGGAAGACGGGACTCTCATCGACTTCTCGACAGGTCAGTCCAGGACGATGCCGACGCAGGAGTAGGGCGGTCCTGTTCGTGGGAGTGCTTCTGGCCCTTACCGTGCGGGTGCTGCCCGAGCGATGCAGGGGCAGCCTGATTGGTTGGAGGACCTCAGTCTGGCCGACAAGGTGCCGGCGGGCTCGGTGGCCATGATCTCGGAGTTTTATCGAGCGTCGCATGTTTCGCAGGCGGAGACGTACGAGTACTTGGAGCGTTTCGGTCTGGAGCGTCTGGCCCTGGATGCCGAGGTTCTCCTTGACCCGGAAGTCACTATCCGCGGCAGCGATGCGTTTCACGGCGTTCTGGAGGCCAGGGCCGACTGGGCCGCGTATCGGCTCGAACTCAACGGGAAGTTTGCATCGCGTGAAACTACCGAGATTCTCGGCCAGGCGATGACGGTGACGGCCGTCATCAGTTCCGAGGGCCTTCGGTTCTTGGATGATCGGGGAGGGTCGCGGACCGAGGCGTACCGGAGGTTTCCGCTCGACGCATGCGACCGGGGGAGCGTGGGAGACGAGTTCGAACCCCGCGTCGTGCAGACGGCGTCCGGCGGTTGCGTTGACCCGTTATTGTTCTATGCAACGTTCGACGAAGCGAGCGACGACCACGGCACGATCGTCGAGGTCGTCAGAGACGGCCAGGGATTGCCGATCGGTGTGCGGTTCGGCGAGAACCTGCTGCTTCGCTACAAGTTCACGCCTCCGTTGCCCGCGCCTCCCGGGAGCGTGCAAGCCGGTGGCCGGTGGCGCGAGCCTTCCTCGTGGGAGCTGATCGACCTTCGGGCGTCGGAGATCGTGGTCGACTCCGTCGATGCAGGCAGGGTGGCCTCCGTGCGTCCGGTTCTTTCGGTGTACTTGCCGGGCTTCAGCGAAGTCCTTCGCTTCGAGCGCGGCGAGGCGTTTGCCGTGGCAATGGGGCGAGACCGGCCTTTTGCGCTCTTGCCCTTCGAGACGACTTCGGACGTCTGGCGCATCGTCCTTGCCAGTGGCGGCAGGAGTCGAAACCACGAGTTTCGTGTCGACTACACCGGCGATCTGGTGCGAGCCCAGATCAGAATCGGGGAAGGTGACCGGAGCATCGTCGTGGAGGCGCCGCGCAGTCGTGAGAGTCTGGCGCCGGTCTCGTTCGTTCATCCCGGCGCCGAGATGTTGCCGGACGCCATGCGGTCGGGAATTCGGCTGCGGACTGCCGAGCCGCTGGATGAGTGGCTGGACGGCGCCCTCGAGAAGGAGCGTCTTCCGATCGTCCTGAGGCCGTTCCATCCTGAGGGTCTCGTTCCGTGGGAGGTCCGCTATGGCCTCATGGAAGTGGAAGCGGGCGTGGTTCGCGCGGCTGCTGCCAGCAGTGTGGGGCCTCACTTGCAGTTTGGCCCGGCCGACGGATGCGAGGTGGAGGCCGAACGCGTCTTGTGCGCGGGTGGTGCGAGCGACGTGATCGGCGAGGAGAGTTCCGACCCCTGGTGAGTCCGCGGATGCCGGGTGAGAAAGCGGAGGCGGAAGGCCGGCTTGGGCCGGCGGGTTCGCTCGGCAGCATCGGACACAGTCTTACTAGTCCTAGGCGCGGCAGGTGGCGGCGATCAGGAGCTACGAGTCGGGGAGGCGCCGTAGTCGCGGCCCTGTCGTCGGCGTGTAGTTGGAGGATTCCCTCCTTGGGGACTACGCGTCCTCGTCCTCGAAGTACCTCGCGACCGCGCCGCGGCCCGCCAGTTCGTTCGCGGCATATCGGGTCGCGGTCGCGGCGTCGGTCCATCTGCCGGCCTGCATGAGCTCGGCGGTGGAGGCGCCGGCTGCGACCAGGGATTGAGCGCTGCCGACCCGGAGAGAGTGCCCGCTCACGCGGCCGGTGGCGCCGGCGGCCCTGGCCCTGCGCTGGATGATCGACCGCACGGCGGACACGCTCAAGGGGGAATCGCCGCCGACCCTGTTCCGGAGAACGCGGCGGAACAGCGGGCCGGCCGTGATCCCGGAGACTTTCAGCCACGCGGCAATGGCCTCCATCGTCTCGCGGCAAACGTAGAGAAACGAACCTTCGCCTTCCTGGTCGGTTTTGCTCCGGGGAAGGGCAAGGACGCCGCTTCCCTCTTCCGCCTGACGGAGATCGTCCACCTGTACGCCGGCAAGTTCGCTGATCCTCAGGAGTCCGTCGCTGCCGAGTCGCAGCAGCGCGGCGTCGCGCAGGCCGAGGGCGGTGCCCGCTTCCGCCGCAAGCCTGGCGGCAGCGACCGCGTCCTCCCGCCTCAGGCCCTCGACCTGGCCGCGGCCGCGAGCGGCGTGCTTGCGCTTCAGCCTCCTGAGTGTTCGGCGGGTGCGCGGGCCGCGTGCCCGCCGTACTCGTACAGCGTTTCGGGCTTGCCCGCGGGGATCTCGTTCTCACCGTCAACGCGGCGGGCGCGAGGGAGGCTGCCGTCCGGCGGTGTCGTCGACACGGTGTTCCCTGTCGCAACGGGCGGCACGCCGCCGTACACCTACGGCTTGTCCGGTCAGCCGCCGGGGATTTCGTTCACGTCTTCCACGCGCCGGGCCCGGGGAACGCTGCCGACGGTCCTGATCGACACCACGTACACGATCACGTACAGCGTCTCGGACAGCGCAGGCGCGACCGATTCACTCACGTTCACTATGGTCGTCTTGGCCCCGGCTTCTCCGCCACCTCCGCCGCCGCCACCTCCGTCGCCGCCGCCACCTCCGTCGCCGCCGCCACCTCCGTCGCCGCCGCCACCTCCGTCGCCGCCGCCACCTCCGCCGCCGCCTCCGCCACCTCCGCCGCCACCTCCCACGACGCCGCCGACAACCGGCCCGATCGTGAAGACGGGCGTGAACGTGTCGAGTTCAAGGACGTATTCGCTCACGCTCACCCACCGCGTCGAGGTGTCTGTAGAGTTGACCGGAATGACGACCGACTTCGACTGCACGGTCTCGGGCGATCGCTGCACGAACCGCGGCGGCACGCGGGACGATTCCTGGAGCGGTACGTTGGATGCTGGCGATCACAAGATCGTGGTCTATCCGTACGGCGGCGGCTCGGGGGACTACACGCTCACCGTGAGTGCCCAGACACCGAGCACCGGCGGCAGCACGGGGACGACGACACAGGTGACGACGCTTGTCGACGCAAGCGAGACGAACGTCTCCACAAGCCAGACCTACAGCTTCACGCTCACCGCCGGCGCCGAAGTGGACGTCGCCTTGACGGATCTCACGATCGACTTCGACTGCCGTGTCGGCAGCAGCCGCTGCACGAACCGCTGGGGCACCCTGGACGACTCCTGGAGCGACGATCTGGCGGAGGGGGATCACAGCGTCGTCGTGTACCCGTACGACCCCGGCCCGGGGGACTACTCCCTGACCGTGACGGCAACCGAGACGGTGACCCACGTCGCGACGCCGCTCGGCGGCGGTCCTCCACGCATTCGATTGTCGTTGTGTGAAGAGGACGACGGGAGGATCGTCGAAGGCACTTGCAGGGAAGTCGTCGTCGGTGGGGGGCCCGGTCAGGGGACTCCGGGGCCTGGGGGCGGCGACGACGGCGGCGGCGGTGGCGGCGGTGGTGACGATGATGACGATGAAGAAACGCCCGAAGACGAACTCACCAACCTCTGTTACAGGGATCTGGTCAGGGATTCAACCAAGGTTACGTCTAGTCCCCTCGAGAACAACAGGGCACTAGGGAGGAACCACGGCGGTCGCAACACGTCCCGACCGAATCACAACGGCATAGATATCCGCGCCAACAGAGGCGATGACGTCGTTGCCGCCGCAGGCGGACGCGTGACCGAGATCGCTACAGGGCACGGAACGAATGAGTGGAACGAGGAAACCATGACCTTCTCCGGGCCGGCTCCAGCTAATGGCAATTTCGTCAGAATCGTGGATTCCCAAGGGAGAGAGCATGTGTATCTCCACCTGAACACCGTTGGTGTCCGAGTGAATCAAACAGTCGCTCAGGGTGCCGTCATAGGGGCCGCGAACAACTCCGGGAACTCACTTGGCGACCATCTCCACTACACCCTCTGGGCCGACGAAGCCCACAGCCAAGCACTCGACGGTGAAGCGTTGGCCGACAACTGCGGTGACTAGCCAGAACAACACCGAAGGAGACTCGACATGAACCTACACAGATGGGCCTTGATTCTCCTGTTCTCGCTCACGGGCACTCCGCTCCTGGCCTTGGAGGCCGCGCATCGATGCGTCGTCACGGATGCCGAACGGTACGCATGCGTGAAGGAAGTCGGGAACGGAGAGTATGCAGTCTTCATCCGCTCTGGCCAACAGTCCCGTACCGAACCGCTCCCTGGTCCACCGAAGAAGGGACTCCGCTTGGGTTCCGCACGAGATGTAGTCCTGATTGGCGGAACCTCGAGAGACCGCGGCAGCACGGAACGGTGGGCGAGCCTGATTGGCCTGGATGGCACGATCATGTCGTTTCAAGGCTCGCTGTTCATAGATGCTGCCGCTACTGGAGACTGGCTGGCCGTTCAGGCAGTTGAACCCTTGGTGGTGGAGGATAGTGGGTATGACCTTCCTCCGGGAGAGGTGCACACGACCGCGTCGTCGGACGGGCCGCTCGTGATCTACGGGTGGGACGGGCGGGAAGTACGGCGAGTGCCGGGACTTCGAGATTTTCGGTCCTATCCGGAAGACGTGGCGGACCTCCTCCGATTCAGCAACGATGGCCGCGCATTGTCCATCTTCCGTTCGGCGAGCCGGACGATTGAAGTCTACGGCCTAGAAGACGAGGTGGGCGATGAGACATTGTCCCTGGATGAACTCACACCGGACTTTGACCCACTCGCGCTCGAGTTCATCGATGCGGATCGCATCGCCATGTGGCAACCCGAGATGTTCGGGCGTGATCAACCCGACTGGCTCAGGACTCTGGTTCGAGACTCGTCGGGACAGTTCGTCAGCCGATCCATCGTTCACCATGAGGGAAGGTATGGAGACCTCAGAGGAATCTCCACAGATGGCCGCATGTTGCTCTGGGCGAGCGGTCGCTCCGCGCCGGGCGGATACGACGTAGTCAACTTCTCAGGAAAACTCGTCTGGAGAATGAACCGCCTCGGCTGGTCGGACCTGGCGGAAGCGATGCCTCAGCAGGACCTGCAATGGTGGGAGCCAAAGTTGCTGGCGAGCGGCGACATCTTGTTGGTGGACTCGGTCATGGGACGCCCCACTGGTCCCAGAGAGCGGATGGTCGTGCATTTGTCAGAGATCGAGGGGTCGGACAAGCAGGTCGCCCAGGATGGGCCCGTTGTCTCCAAACAAGCAGTGGTCTTCGACGAAGACCAGCCTCTGGCCAGAGTAGAGTCGGTTGGCAGAGTGCCTCCCGATGCCATCCTGGATGGAAGCGGACGCTACGCCTTGGTAGACCCGGCCGAAGGACCGAAGCCCATAGAGACCACCGCGGTGAATGCGAAGGTGCGCAACCGTTAAGTTCGGTTTAGGCTCACGAACCAGCGTCGTACGTCTCCGCCTGCGAAACATGCGAGCGACGACCACGGCACGATCGTCGAGGTCGTCAGAGACGGCCAGGGATTGCCGATCGGTGTGCGGTTCGGCGAGAACCTGCTGCTTCGCTACAAGTTCACGCCTCCCTTCCCGGCGCCCCCCGGGAGCGCGGGGGCCGGCGGCCGGTGGCGCGAGCCTTCCTCGTGGGAGCTGATCGACCTTCGGACTTCGGAGATCGTGGTCGACTCCGTCGATGCAGGCAGGGTGGCCTCCGTGCGTCCGGTTCTTTCGGTGTACTTGCCGGGCTTCAGCGAAGTCCTTCGCTTCGAGCGCGGCGAGGCGTTTGCCGTGGCAATGGGGCGAGACCGGCCTTTTGCGCTCTTGCCCTTCGAGACGACTTCGGACGTCTGGCGCATCGTCCTTGCCAGTGGCGGCAGGAGTCGAAACCACGAGTTTCGTGTCGACTACACCGGCGATCTGGTGCGAGCCCAGATCAGAATCGGGGAAGGTGACCGGAGCATCGTCGTGGAGGCGCCGCGCAGTCGTGAGAGTCTGGCGTCGGTCTCGTTCGTTCATCCCGGCGCCGAGATGTTGCCGGACGCCATGCGGTCGGGAATTCGGCTGCGGACTGCCGAGCCGCTGGATGAGTGGCTGGACGGCGCCCTCGAGAAGGAGCGTCTTCCGATCGTCCTGAGGCCGTTCCATCCTGAGGGTCTCGTTCCGTGGGAGGTCCGCTATGGCCTCATGGAAGTGGAAGCGGGCGTGGTTCGCGCGGCTGCTGCCAGCAGTGTGGGGCCTCACTTGCAGTTTGGCCCGGCCGACGGATGCGAGGTGGAGGCCGAACGCGTCTTGTGCGCGGGTGGTGCGAGCGACGTGATCGGCGAGGAGAGTTCCGACCCCTGGTGAGTCCGCGGATGCCGGGTGAGAAAGCGGAGGCGGAAGGCCGGCTTGGGCCGGCGGGTTCGCTCGGCAGCATCGGACACAGTCTTACTAGTCCTAGGCGCGGCAGGTGGCGGCGATCAGGAGCTGCGAGTCGGGGAGGCGCCGTAGTCGCGGCCCTGTCGTCGGCGTGTAGTTGGAGGATTCCCTCCTTGGGGACTACGCGTCCTCGTCCTCGAAGTACCTCGCGACCGCGCCGCGGCCCGCCAGTTCGTTCGCGGCATATCGGGTCGCGGTCGCGGCGTCGGTCCATCTGCCGGCCTGCATGAGCTCGGCGGTGGAGGCGCCGGCTGCGACCAGGGATTGAGCGCTGCCGACCCGGAGAGAGTGCCCGCTCACGCGGCCGGTGGCGCCGGCGGCCCTGGCCCTGCGCTGGATGATCGACCGCACGGCGGACACGCTCAAGGGGGAATCGCCGCCGACCCTGTTCCGGAGAACGCGGCGGAACAGCGGGCCGGCCGTGATCCCGGAGACTTTCAGCCACGCGGCAATGGCCTCCATCGTCTCGCGGCAGACGTAGAGAAACGAACCTTCGCCTTCCTGGTCGGTTTTGCTCCGGGGAAGGGCAAGGACGCCGCTTCCCTCTTCCGCCAGACGGAGATCGTCCACCTGTACGCCGGCAAGTTCGCTGATCCTCAGGAGTCCGTCGCTGCCGAGTCGCAGCAGCGCGGCGTCGCGCAGGCCGTGGGCGGTGCCCGCTTCCGCCGCAAGCCTGGCGGCGGCGACGGCGCCCTCCCGCCTCAGGCCCTCGACCTGGCCGCGGCCGCGAGCGGCGTGCTTGCGCTTCAGCCTCCTGAGTGTTCGGCGGGTGCGCGGGCCGCGTGGGTCCTTCATGCCCGCTGAGCTGGCGGCGGCGCCGATGGCGGCGGCCAGGATCGAGAGCGACGCCGGTGCCAGGCCTCGTTCCGCTTCGGCCGTGAGGAAGGCCGCAACGGCGTCGTCGTCAGCCGCACGGCCCTTCAGGAACGCGGCGAAGCGTTCGACCGCTCGACCGTAGGCCTTGTGAGTGTTTTGTGAGTAGGAGTCGGAGAACGCGACCTGGAGCGACTTCAACCTAGTTGCCGTGAGTGCTCTTGAGAGTAGTGCCCTCAACGGACTGCTCCAGGCGCTCGATCCAGAAGGCGGTGGAACATTGGGTCATATGGGGCATATAAGGGGGATTATCTACAAACTATGACAGTTGTCAAGCCCCCAATTTGGGTTGGTGGGCGCTTTGTGGAGCGCGAGGTGCCCGAACGCGGTTCCGCAGGTCGATTCCGGCCCACGAGAGCGCCTCCGCCGGGGATTGAAGGGGCCGCCAGCTCGCCTTGTTGCTCGTTTCCTGGCGAATCGGGCTGGTTTCGACCCGCGAAGAGGGCAGGACGGTGCAGATATTCCCCCTTACCTCGACATTCACCTCAGGAGATCGAGCTGGTGAAGCGCTCCGTCATCCCACTGTCCTTGCCCCTGCTGCTGCTCCTGCTCCTGCCTGAAGCAGCGGCCCTCTCTGCCAGCACTCCGCTGTCGGTTCCGGGGATCCCCAACTTCCGGGTGCCGTCCGGTGGCTCGGTCGACACGGTGTTTCCGGCAGCCACCGGGGGCAGCTCGCCGTACGCATACAGCGTTTCCGGCCTGCCGCCGGGGATCGCGTTCACGCCGTCGACGCGGGGCGCGAGCGGGACGCTGCCGACCGTGACGACCGACACGGCTTACACGGTCACTTACACCGCCACGGACAGCGCGGGCGGGTCCGCCTCCGTCAGCTTCGTCGCGACCGTGGAAGCGCCGGAACTCGTCGTCATCATCGGACCACCACTCGTCCTCTGCGCCGAAGGGCACACGTTCAACCCTGCAACGAACCAGTGCGAGCCGGATTCCCCGCCACTTGCGGCGCCGTTCGTTTCCAACTTCCGGGTGCCGTCCGGCGGCGTTGTCGACACGGTGTTTCGTGTTGCAACCGGCGGCACGCCGCCATACACGTACGACCTGTCAGGGCAGCCGCCGGGGATAGCCTTCACGTCTTCCACCCGGCGCGCCCATGGAACGCTCCCGACGGTCCTGATCGACACCACGTACACGATCACCTACAGCGTCTCGGACAACGCAGGCGCGACCGACTCCGTCACGTTTACTACGGTCGTTGCGGCCTCGGCTTCTCCGCCGCCGCCACCTCCGCCGCCACCTCCGCCACCTCCGCCACCTCCTACGACACCGCCTCCGCCACCTCCGCCTCCCACGACGCCGCCGACAACCGGCCCGATCGTGAAGACGGGCGTGAACGTGTCGAGTTCAAGGACGTATTCGCTGACGCTCTCCCACCGCGCCGAGGTGTCGGTAGAGTTGACCGGCATGACGACCGACTTCGACTGCACGGTCTCCGGCAATCGCTGCACGAACCGCGGCGGCACGCGGGACGATTCATGGAGCGGTACGTTGGATGCTGGCGAGCACAAGATCGTTGTCTATCCGTACGGCGGCGGCTCGGGGGACTACACGCTGACCGTGAATGCCCAGACACCGAGCACCGGCGGCAGCACGGGGACGAGGACGGAGGTGACGACGCTTGTCAACGCAAGCGAGACGAACGTCTCCACAAGCCAGACCTACAGCTTCACGCTCACCGCCGGCGCCGAAGTGGACGTCGCCTTGACGGATCTCACGATCGACTTCGACTGCAGGGTCGGCAGCAGTCGATGCACGAACCGCGGGGGCACCCGGGACGATTCTTGGAGCGGCAACTTGGCCGAGGGGGATCACAGCGTCGTTGTGTACCCGTACGACCCCGGCCCGGGGAACTACTCGCTGACGGTGACGGCTACCGAGACGGTGACGAGCGTGGGTACGCCTCTGGGGGGTGGTCCTCCACGCATTCGATTGTCGTTGTGTGAAGAGGACGACGGGAGGGTCGTCGAAAGCACTTGCAGGGAAGTCGTCGTCGGTGGGGGGCCCGGTCAGGGAACTCCGGGGCCTGGGGACGGCGGCGACGGTGGTGATGGCGGCGGTGGTGGCGGGGATCCTGCCGATGCCGAGATACACGCCTGCTACGACAGCTCACTCGTCGATTCGGAGAGGGTCACTTCCAACCCTCTAGAGAACGATCGCGCTCTCGGTTCGAACTATGGAGGTCGCAACACCGCGAGGCCGTCCCATAATGGAATAGACGTTCGTGCAGCGCGGGGCGATGTTGTGATGACGCCGATCCATGGCCGCGTAAGGCAAACCGAAAGCGGTCATGGGACGAACACTTGGGACCCTGAGACTGGGACATTCGCGACCACCTACCCGGACAACGGGAACTTCGTGCGGATCGTGGACTACGCCGGAAGAGAACATGTCTTCCTGCACTTGCACACCGTTAGCGTTCAAGTCGGAGATCTCGTCACGGCCTTCCATCCGATCGGGACAGCCAACAACAGCGGCAACTCGCGCGGAGATCACCTGCACTACACCATCTGGCGCGACAATAGCCGACAGCAGGCCCTTGACCCCGAAACGTTACTCGCGGCATGCGAATGATGAGGGACAAAGCAGGAGTAACCGAAATGCTTCAAAAGGAAACGGCTCTAGTTCTGACGTGTCTCTTGGTGGGCGCTGTCGCCGCGAACAGTCAGGGCTCGCTCGATGAGCGGTGCGTGGTTGAAGGACCGGCCCGGTACGCGTGCGTGGAGGGAGATGGTGGAGGAAGCCACCAGGTGTACTTTGAGATTGACGGGCGATCGCGGAGCGAGGTGCTTCCGGGACGGCCGCGAGCCCTCCAACTGGGTTCGGCGCGCGATGTTGTCTTTGCGCGAGGGGGCTTCCCTGGGGTTCCGGTGCCTGACGACGGGCCCGATGATGGTCGTTGGTGGACGCGCTTGATCAGCTTGGACGGACCTGTGTTGTCGGTTGATGGCCCCAGAATCCGAGGTCTCGCCGAGACGGGCGATTGGCTGGCCATGCAGGCCGTCAAGTTGGCGCCGGCGGACACCCAAGACTTCGACCGTGGGATTGCCGAGCCGTGGGCGTCGTCCGAGGCTCCGCTCGTCATCTACCGGTGGGATGGCCGCGAGGTCAGGGAATTGCCGGGTCTTCGAGTGTTCGAGCGGTATCCCGAGGACGAAGTCGACCGGTACGAGTTCAGTGTGGACGGTCGATCGATCGCTGTGTATCGTGCGAAACGAAGAGCGTTCGACCTCTACGGCCTGGATGGCGTTGTGAGCGACGAGACGCTGGTGTTGGAGGAGTTGACGCCAGGGTTCGCGCCGAAGGAGTTCGCCTTCATTGACGCCGACCGCATCGTCATGTGGCAGCCCGAGATGTTCGGGCGAAATCAGGTGGAGTGGTTGAGAGTGCTCACTCGCGACGAGACGGGGCAGTTCGTTTCGACGTCGGTTGTCCATAGAGACGGCTACACGAACTTCTGGGGGATCGCTCGAAACGGCACGATGCTTCTTGCCGGACTCCATGGATTCGACGTGGTCAACTCGTCCGGCCAGTTGGTGTGGCGATTGGACCGGACGGGTTGGACGGAGATTCTCGAGTTGGTGCCGGAGCCTGACCTGCGCGGTTGGCGGCCGACGTTGTTGCTTGAGGGGGCGCTTCGATTGCGAGACCCTCGTTCGGCAACCTCGGGGGCGCAGAGGGACCAAGTGATCGTCCGATTTGCCGGAATCGATGAGGACCTGGGCAAGGAGCGGAGTGCCGCGGCAAAGGTCGTTATCGGTCCCGAAACTCAACCGCTTGCCGGAGTGTCGGCAGTGGCGGTGCTTCCTGCGGGTGCGGGAGTCGATGGTGCCGGACGGCACATGTTGGTCGACCGTGACCTGGGACCCCAACCCCTGCGGGCCACCATGACCCGTGGCGCAGTTGAACCTTGACGCAAAGTGCTCGAAGTCTGTCTCGCGGGGCCCTCGCCCCGGTGGCCAGGTCGGTCGAACAGAGCCGCAGCCGGTTGCGGGTGCGGCTACGGTTGGCGCTGGTTGGCCGCGAATGCTAGCGGCCGGTGGAAGCGAAGCTGGCCTCGTTGCGACCGCCCGCCGTCGGCCGCGTGCCTAGGGGCTTGCTGAAAAAGTCGCGCTGCATTCGACCGGCGATGCATCACGTCCAACATCGTTGCTCCTCAGTCGAATATAGCCTCGATATGGTCCTTCGTCGCGCCTTGTTGGACGCGCGCCTCACCGGTCTCGGTGCGACACGGACTTCTTCAGCAAGCCCCTAAAGCTGGAGAAGGGGCGACTGTCAACGTCGCCGCCACGTGGTTCGACCAGGAGTTCGAACCGGGTGTCCTTGCCATTGGTTGAGGCGGTCGACCGCCACCACCTACAGGATCGCCTATGGGGTGAGGGGCAGCGCGGGTGCAGCCGACTCGCTGGCGTTCACCACTGCGGCCACGGTGCCAGCAATCCGCCGTACGAGGCCATCGGGTCCGAGTCGTCCACTCCGCCTCCGTCCGCGAACGTAGTGAGTGGGCGCAGGGCGTGGGAGGTTGTTGTGTGAGTGACGGAGCGGCGTAGCCGCTGCTACTCCTCGCGCCGCTTGGCCCCCTCCCACCGCCGTTCCATTCGCTCCAGCCGGGTGCCGGCCCTCTCGTCGGGGGCACCGGGGCGGCTCGGTCGACACGGTGTTTCCGGCAGCCACCGGAGGCAGCCCGCCGTATTCATACAGCGTTTCCGGCCTTCCTCCGGGGATCGCGTTCACGCCTTCGACGCGGCGCGCGAGCGGGACGCTGCCGACCGTGACGACCGACACGGCTTACACGGTCACCTACGCCGCCACGGACAGCGCGGGCGGGTCCGCCTCCGTCAGCTTCGTCGCGACCGTGGAAGCACCGGAACTCGTCGTCATCATCGGACCACCACTCGTCACCTGCGCCGAAGGGCACACGTTCAACCCTGCAACGAACCAGTGCGAGCCGGATTCCCCGCCACTTGCGGCGCCGTTCGTTTCCAACTTCCGGGTGCCGTCCGGCGGCGTTGTCGACACGGTGTTTCGTGTTGCAACCGGCGGCACGCCGCCATACACGTACGACCTGTCAGGGCAGCCGCCGGCGATAGCCTTCACGTCTTCCACCCGGCGCGCCCATGGAACGCTCCCGACGGTCCTGATCGACACCACGTACACGATCACCTACAGCGTCTCGGACAACGCAGGCGCGACCGACTCCGTCACGTTTACTACGGTCGTTGCGGCCTCGGCTTCTCCGCCGCCGCCACCTCCGCCACCTCCGCCACCTCCGCCGCCACCTCCGCCACCTCCGCCACCTCCTACGACACCGCCTCCGCCACCTCCGCCTCCCACGACGCCGCCGACAACCGGCCCGATCGTGAAGACGGGCGTGAACGTGTCGAGTTCAAGGACGTATTCGCTGACGCTCTCCCACCGCGCCGAGGTGTCGGTAGAGTTGACCGGCATGACGACCGACTTCGACTGCACGGTCTCCGGGAATCGCTGCACGAACCGCGGCGGCACGCGGGACGATTCATGGAGCGGTACGCTGAATGCGGGCGACCACAAGATCGTGGTCTATCCGTACGGCGGCGGCTCCGGGGACTACACGCTCACCGTGAGTGCCCAGACACCGAGCACCGGCGGCAGCACGGGGACGACGACACAGGTGACGACGCTTGTCGACGCAAGCGAGACGAACTTCTCTGCGAGCAGGACCTACAGCTTCACGCTGGCACGGGCCGCCGAAGTGGACGTTGGCCTGACGGGCCTGACGATCGACTTCGACTGCAGGGTAGGCACAAGCCGCTGCACGAACCGCTGGGGCACGCGGGACGACTCCTGGAGCGGCAACCTGGCGGAGGGGGATCACAGCGTCGTGGTGTACCCGTACGACCCCGGCCCGGGGGACTACTCGCTGACCGTGACGGCGACCGAGACGGTGACCTTCGTGGCAACGCCTCTGGGGGGTGGTCCTCCGCGCATTCGATTGTTGTTGTGTGACGAGGACGACGGGAGGGTCGTCGAAGGCACTTGCAGGGAAGTCGTCGTCGGTGCGGGGCCCGGTCAGGGAACTCCGGGACCTGGGGATGGCGGCGACGGTGGTGGCGGCGGTACGCCGCAGCCGCAGCCGTCACCGACCCGAGCCCAGAAGGAGAACACGGCCAGGACAGACGCCACAGCCCGAGCGCGGAATCAGTCGTGCCTGAGTTTCTTTCAGGGCCACAACGCAAGTTTCGACCTGGTCCAAAGCCTGAACCAGGTTTCTTTCGACGACAACGATCCCCGCAACCTCTGTCCCAATCCAGATTGGCTGGCATACTCCGTAGTTGGCGGAGCCAACACGATCTTCACGTGCAATCCCTTTTATGATCGTACTGCGGCCGCGAGGGCCGACACGGTGCTTCACGAGATGCTGCATATTGCTGGAAGACAGCACCAAGATCTTGGCGGCGAAGGTCCTTTTCACCAAGCGGTCATGAACGCGTGCCCGTAGGAAGCGCGACACCTGTGACTTATTCTCTCGCCGAGGAAGGAGAACATCAATGTTGAGGCGGATCATCCAGGCGCTAGCCAACACTCTCGTTGCCGGTGCCGTGCTTCTGCCGTTGAGACCGTTGTCGGCTCAGACGGGGGTGGAAACCATCTCCAGTAGCGAGTACGGCACCACGGTCAGATTCCGTGATGAAAGCGGCGTTCCGGTCAAGCGCTCTTCGGCGTCGGGCGCGGGCGTTGGAGCCAGCCCGTCTACGCGTGACAGCTTCTTCGACGAGTACGGCAACGTCGAGAGGGAGGTGATTCGCTATCCGGACGGAAGAAGCGTCACGGAGCACCGAGCTTGTGGCCGGCCCTTGCCCGATGGAGGCGAGAGCTTCGCCGTTGCCCGGGGCCGTAACATGAGTCGCGAGGAAATGGATGGCTTCCTGTCCCGCTTGCCTCCGCTACCTGGAACGACGCAGAAGGCGGAGCTGGACCTCTATCGAGGTCGAGTACGCCCTGCCGGCGAGACTTCTCCAGATCCCGGTCACCCCTGGGGGCACCACTGGAAGGAGCGTGGCGACGGGGTTACCCGGACGACCTTCCGGCTGCTCCACCAAGAGATGGAGGTCGAGTCTGTACGTATCCGTCAAGACCGGCTGCGGATTTCGGACAGTCGCGGAGGTCTACGCCACGATCATTTTACGGAAACCGCATGGCTCGAGCCGGGTTGTGACTGCGTAGCCTTCCCCGCCGTTGCCTCGTACGACGCTTCGGGCCGGATTGTCCATGTGGTGACGAACGAGGAGGGCTACCCGACCGAGACTTGGTACGGCGAAACGCTTGTTGCCCGCTACCACTATGCGCAAGTGGACGGCGTACGTCCGTTGCCTCCACACGGCGGGCTAGGCGACTCTTGGATCGAACTGATCGATGCAAGAACCGGCAAGCGGCTCCTGGACTCACGGGCTCTCTCGACCACGCCGGCCAAACCGATCTTCGGCGCCTTGGGGGCCGGACCGGGTGTGATCCAGGCGGTAGGAGACGAGCTCTTCGCTGTCCTCGAGCACGATGTCTTCGTCGGGCGTTACGCCCTTCTTCCCCTGGGCGAGGGCCCCGTGTGGCGAACGGTCCTAGCGGCCGGAACCGAAGCTCCTGAGTTGCGTTCTTTGGTGCACTACACAGACGATCGCCTCAGGATTGAGTTCCGGTTCGACCACACCGAACTCGTTGTGGAAGCGCCTCGGCGCGGGTCCTCCGCCATCAGAATCAGTTGGCCGGGGGACATCACCCTGCCCCTCCTGGACTGAGAACATCCTTCTGCTCTGCCGGTCTGCGCGAACGACGTCTTCGTGGGTGCGAGCGGTCGGCATGGTGGGATCGGCGAGCGGAGCCGTTCACGCGGCACGACGACCTCTTGTTCGACTTCCGGCTGCCGTCGGGGCGCTCGGTCGACACGGTGTTTCCGGAAGCCACCGGCGGCAGCCCGCCGTACTCATACAGCGTTTCCGGCCTGCCGCCGGGGATTTCGTTCACGCCGTCGACGCGGGGCGCGAGCGGGACGCTGCCGACCGTGACGACGGACACGGCCTACACGGTCACCTACTCCGCAAGGGACAGCGCGAGCGGGTTCGCCTCCGTCAGCTTCGTCGCGACCGTGACCGCACCGGAAGTCGTCATCGGTCGTTCGCCCGGCCCTCCGCCGAGCGAGAGTCCGGACCCGCCACCGCCCGTGGAGGTGGTGGGGGTTGCGGGTCTAGAGTTTGCCCTTGACGGTTTCGGAGACCGGCGAAGGCGAGAAGTCCTACTGCTTCGAGCAAGACTCCAGGACCGAGGTGACCGAACATCGGTGTGAACAGTTCCTCCTGCACGAACCTCTGCGGACCGAGCGACGATTCGTGGAACGGGACGCTCGACGCCGGCACGCACAGCGTGACCGTGTACCCGTACGGCGGCGGCGCCGGGAACTGGACGCTGAGCGTCAGCGGTACCTCCACGTCGCCTCCGCCACCGCCGCCACCTCCGCCTCCGCCGACAACCGGCCCGATCGTGAAGACGGGCGTGAACGTGTCGAGTTCAAGGACGTATTCGCTCACGCTCACCCACCGCGTCGAGGTGTCTGTAGAGTTGACCGGAATGACGACCGACTTCGACTGCACGGTCTCGGGCGATCGCTGCACGAACCGCGGCGGCACGCGGGACGATTCCTGGAGCGGTACGTTGGATGCTGGCGATCACAAGATCGTGGTCTATCCGTACGGCGGCGGCTCGGGGGACTACGCGCTCACCGTGAGTGCCCAGACACCGAGCACCGGCGGCAGCACGGGGACGACGACACAGGTGACGACGCTTGTCGACGCAAGCGAGACGAACGTCTCCACAAGCCAGACCTACAGCTTCACGCTCACCGCCGGCGCCGAAGTGGACGTCGCCTTGACGGATCTCACGATCGACTTCGACTGCCGTGTCGGCAGCAGCCGCTGCACGAACCGCTGGGGCACCCTGGACGACTCCTGGAGCGACGATCTGGCGGAGGGGGATCACAGCGTCGTCGTGTACCCGTTTGACCCCGGGCCGGGGAACTACTCGCTGACCGTGACGGCGACCGAGACGGTGACCTACGTCGCGACGCCGCTCGGCGGCGGCCCCCCACGCATTCGACTGGTGTTGTGTGACGAGAACGACGGAAGGCCCGTCGCAGGCACTTGCAGGGAAGTCGTCGTCGGTGCGGGGCCCGGTCAGGGGACTCCGGGGTCTGGTGGCGGTGACGACGGCGGTGATGGTGGCGGCGGCGGGACGCAGACGCCGTCACCGACTCCAGCCCAGAAGGAGAACACGGCCAGGACAGACGCCACAGCCCGAGCGCGGAATCAGACTTGCCGGGAGTTCTTCGCAGACCACGGAGAAACGGACATAGTGGGCGCGCTGGCGCGCGTGTCTTTCGATAGCAATGATAGCCACAACAGGTGCACCGACCCCAATGATGCGGCATACAGCCTGCGTGACGGGGACCAGACGATCTACACCTGTGATCTTTTCTATAGCGGCTCTGATTTCCTGAGAGCCGATACAGTGCTTCACGAGATGCTCCATCTCGCTGGCACAACCCACGATGACCTTGGCGGCGCAGGCCCCTTCCATCAGGCGGTGATGAACAACTGTCCGTGAACGTCAGGTCGAGAGCAACAGACTGAGCCCTCAACTCCGGTAGACTAGGAGAGCAGCAAATGTCGAAACGAACCATCCGGGCGCTAGCCAGCGCTGCTGCTGTTGCTGGCGCCGTGCTTCTGCCATCGAGACCGCTGTCCGCTCAGACGGAGGTGGAGGTCATCTTCGCCAGCGAGGACGGCGCCATCCTCAGATTCCGCGATGACGACGGCGTTCTGGTCGAGCGCTTCTCGTGGGACTCGGCGGAGGGAACTAGCCCGGTTTCGAGCGACGACTTCTTCGACGAATACAGCAGCGTCGAGAGAGTGGTGACCCGCTACGGGGACGGCAGGAGCGTCACGGAGCACTTGGCCTACGGCCGGTTCTTGCCCGATGAAGGTGAGAGATTCCCGGTTGCTCGGGGCCGCAACATGAGTCGAGAGAAAATGGACGAGTTCGTCTCTCGCTTGCCTCCGCTGCCCGGAACGTCCAGGAAGGCGGAGTCGAACTTGTATCGAGGTCGCCCACGCCCTGCCGCCGAGACTTCTCCGGATCCCAGTCACCCCTGGACGTACCACTGGAAGGAGCGGGACGACGGGTTTGCCCGGACAACCTTCCGGCTGCTTCACCAAGAGATGGAGGTCGAGTCGGTCCGTCTCGGCAAGAAGCGCCTCGATGACCAGTGGCTGCGAATCACGGACAGTCGCGGGGGGCAACGGCACGACCGTCTTACGAAGACGGCAAGGCTCGAGCAGGATTGTGGTGACGGTCCGTGGAGTTGTGACCAGGTAGCGCTTCCAGCCATTGCCTCGTACGATGCCGTAGGCCGGATTGTCCATGTGGTCACGAACGACGAGGGCTACCCGACGGAAACCTGGTACGGCGAAACGCTGGTAGCGCGCTATCACTATGCGCATGTGGACGGTGTGCGTCCGTTGCCGCCCCACGGAGGCCTCGGCGACTTCTGGGTCGAGCTGATCGATGCCAGAACCGGCAAGCGGCTCCTGGACTCACGGGCACTCCCGACCACCTCGGCCAGGCCTCTCTTCAGCGCTGGGGGAACCGACATCAAGTCGGGTGTGATCGAGTCGGTCGATGACGAGCTTTTTGCCGTCGTCAAGCACGACGACGTCTTCGTCAGGCGCTACGCTCTTCTTCCCTTGGGCGAGGGCCCCGTGTGGCGAACGGTCCTTGCGACCGGAACTGAGCGTTCCGAGTTGGATTCCCTGGTGCACTACACGGACGATCGCCTCAGGATCGAGTTCCGGTTCGACCACACCGACCTGGTCGTGGAAGCGCCTCGGCGCGGTTCCTCCGCCGTCACGATCAGTTGGCCGGAGGACATCACCCTGCCCCTCCTGGACTAAGAACATCCTTCGTCGGTCCCCTTGAGTCAGTACGGCTGCGGTAGCTGTGGGAAACCGGTCTGCCGTTTTCCGCGGCGCCGGCAGCTTCCGCAGCCGGCCGCCGTTGCGGTCCGCTCAGCGGCGGCGCCGCGGCGGTCCGGTTACTCATTGTGCGATCCGGATTCACGAGGTGCTTCTCGACAGCCGTGTTCGATAGGAGGAGCCCTTGGTGGCGAGGATGTGGGCGTGGTGGGAGAGGCGTGAACGTCTCCAGTTCCCGCACCTACCTGCTCAGGCTGTCCGGCCGCGTCGGCGTCTCTGTAGAGTTGACCGGAATGACGACCGACTTCGGCTGCAACGTCGCGACGCCGCTCGCCGGCGGCCCTCCATAGATCCGACTGGTTGTGTGCGAAGACGACGGAGACGGGGGCTTCATCGAAGGCTCTTGCGTGGAGGTCGTCATTCCTCGTGGTGGGCAGGGTGATGGGAATCCGGGGCCTGAGGACGGCGGCGGCGGTGGCGGCGGCGGTGGCGACGATGATGACGATGAGGAAACGCCCGAACAGCAATTGGACGAAGCAGTTGCCGATGCGCTAGAGAAACTGGAGAGCGGGCGGTCGCTACAGAGCGATACGGCACGCTACTCGGCACACGGACGTTAATCACTCAACTCACGGCGGAGGAAGAACCGAATGACCAGCGACCGGAAGACGGGACTCTCATCGACTTCTCGACAGGTCAGTCCAGGACGATGCCGACGCAGGAGTAGGGCGGTCCTGTTCGTGGGAGTGCTTCTGGCCCTTACCGTGCCTGCGGGTGCTGCCCGAGCGATGCAGGGGCAGCCTGATTGGTTGGAGGACCTCAGTCTGGCCGACAAGGTGCCGGCGGGCTCGGTGGCCATGATCTCGGAGTTTTATCGAGCGTCGCATGTTTCGCAGGCGGAGACGTACGAGTACTTGGAGCGTTTCGGTCTGGAGCGTCTGGCCCTGGATGCCGAGGTTCTCCTTGACCCGGAAGTCACTATCCGCGGCAGCGATGCGTTTCACGGCGTTCTGGAGGCCAGGGCCGACTGGGCCGCGTATCGGCTCGAACTCAACGGGAAGTTTGCATCGCGTGAAACTACCGAGATTCTCGGCCAGGCGATGACGGTGACGGCCGTCATCAGTTCCGAGGGCCTTCGGTTCTTGGATGATCGGGGAGGGTCGCGGACCGAGGCGTACCGGAGGTTTCCGCTCGACGCATGCGACCGGGGGAGCGTGGGAGACGAGTTCGAACCCCGCGTCGTGCAGACGGCGTCCGGCGGTTGCGTTGACCCGTTATTGTTCTATGCAACGTTCGACGAAGCGAGCGACGACCACGGCACGATCGTCGAGGTCGTCAGAGACGGCCAGGGATTGCCGATCGGTGTGCGGTTCGGCGAGAACCTGCTGCTTCGCTACAAGTTCACGCCTCCGTTGCCCGCGCCTCCCGGGAGCGTGCAAGCCGGTGGCCGGTGGCGCGAGCCTTCCTCGTGGGAGCTGATCGACCTTCGGGCGTCGGAGATCGTGGTCGACTCCGTCGATGCAGGCAGGGTGGCCTCCGTGCGTCCGGTTCTTTCGGTGTACTTGCCGGGCTTCAGCGAAGTCCTTCGCTTCGAGCGCGGCGAGGCGTTTGCCGTGGCAATGGGGCGAGACCGGCCTTTTGCGCTCTTGCCCTTCGAGACGACTTCGGACGTCTGGCGCATCGTCCTTGCCAGTGGCGGCAGGAGTCGAAACCACGAGTTTCGTGTCGACTACACCGGCGATCTGGTGCGAGCCCAGATCAGAATCGGGGAAGGTGACCGGAGCATCGTCGTGGAGGCGCCGCGCAGTCGTGAGAGTCTGGCGTCGGTCTCGTTCGTTCATCCCGGCGCCGAGATGTTGCCGGACGCCATGCGGTCGGGAATTCGGCTGCGGACTGCCGAGCCGCTGGATGAGTGGCTGGACGGCGCCCTCGAGAAGGAGCGTCTTCCGATCGTCCTGAGGCCGTTCCATCCTGAGGGTCTCGTTCCGTGGGAGGTCCGCTATGGCCTCATGGAAGTGGAAGCGGGCGTGGTTCGCGCGGCTGCTGCCAGCAGTGTGGGGCCTCACTTGCAGTTTGGCCCGGCCGACGGATGCGAGGTGGAGGCCGAACGCGTCTTGTGCGCGGGTGGTGCGAGCGACGTGATCGGCGAGGAGAGTTCCGACCCCTGGTGAGTCCGCGGATGCCGGGTGAGAAAGCGGAGGCGGAAGGCCGGCTTGGGCCGGCGGGTTCGCTCGGCAGCATCGGACACAGTCTTACTAGTCCTAGGCGCGGCAGGTGGCGGCGATCAGGAGCTGCGAGTCGGGGAGGCGCCGTAGTCGCGGCCCTGTCGTCGGCGTGTAGTTGGAGGATTCCCTCCTTGGGGACTACGCGTCCTCGTCCTCGAAGTACCTCGCGACCGCGCCGCGGCCCGCCAGTTCGTTCGCGGCATATCGGGTCGCGGTCGCGGCGTCGGTCCATCTGCCGGCCTGCATGAGCTCGGCGGTGGAGGCGCCGGCTGCGACCAGGGATTGAGCGCTGCCGACCCGGAGAGAGTGCCCGCTCACGCGGCCGGTGGCGCCGGCGGCCCTGGCCCTGCGCTGGATGATCGACCGCACGGCGGACACGCTCAAGGGGGAATCGCCGCCGACCCTGTTCCGGAGAACGCGGCGGAACAGCGGGCCGGCCGTGATCCCGGAGACTTTCAGCCACGCGGCAATGGCCTCCATCGTCTCGCGGCAAACGTAGAGAAACGAACCTTCGCCTTCCTGGTCGGTCTTGCTCCGGGGAAGGGCAAGGACGCCGCTTCCCTCTTCCGCCAGACGGAGATCGTCCACCTGTACGCCGGCAAGTTCGCTGATCCTCAGGAGTCCGTCGCTGCCGAGTCGCAGCAGCGCGGCGTCCCGCAGGCCGAGGGCGGTGCCCGCTTCCGCCGCAAGCCTGGCGGCAGCGACGGCGCCCTCCCGCCTCAGGCCCTCGACCTGGCCGCGGCCGCGAGCGGCGTGCTTGCGCTTCAGCCTCCTGAGTGTTCGGCGGGTGCGCGGGCCGCGTGCCCGCCGTACTCGTACAGCGTTTCGGGCTTGCCCGCGGGGATCTCGTTCTCACCGTCAACGCGGCGGGCGCGAGGGAGGCTGCCGTCCGGCGGTGTCGTCGACACGGTGTTCCCTGTCGCAACGGGCGGCACGCCGCCCTACACCTACGGCTTGTCCGGTCTGCCGCCGGGGATCTCGTTCACGTCTTCCACGCGCCGCGCCCGGGGAACGCTGCCGACGGTCCTGATCGACACCACGTACACGATCACGTACAGCGTCTCGGACAGCGCAGGCGCGACCGATTCGGTTACGTTCACTACGGTCGTCACGGCCCCGGCTTCTCCGCCACCTCCGCCTCCGCCACCTCCGCCGCCACCTCCGCCACCTCCGCCACCTCCGCCACCTCCGCCACCTCCGCCGCCTCCGCCGCCTCCGCCGCCTCCGCCGCCTCCGCCGCCTCCGCCTCCCACGACGCCGCCGACGACCGGCCCGATCGTGAAGACGGGCGTGAACGTGTCGAGTTCAAGGACGTATCCGCTCACGCTGTCCCACCGCGCCGAGGTGTCTGTAGAGTTGACCGGCATGACGACCGACTTCGACTGCACGGTCTCCGGCAATCGCTGCACGAACCGCGGCGGCACGGCGGACGATTCCTGGAGCGGCACGCTCGAGGCCGGGGACCAGAAGATCGTCGTCTATCCCTACGGCGGCGGCTCGGGGGATTACACGCTCAGCATCAGTGTGCAGACGCCGAGCACCGGCGGCAGCACCGGAACCGAGACCAGGGTGACGACCCTGGTCGACGTGAGCGAGACGAGCATCTCCACCAGCCAGACCTACAGCTTCACGCTCACCGCCGGCGCCGAAGTGGAGGTCGCCCTGACGGGCCTGACGATCGACTTCGACTGCCGTGTTGGCAGCAGCCGCTGCACGAACCGCGGGGGCACGCGAGACGATTCCTGGAACGGAAACCTGGAGGCGGGGGGGCACAGCGTCGTGGTGTACCCCTACGACGACGGGCCGGGGGACTACTCGCTGACGGTGACGGCAACCGAGACGGTGGCCGTAGTGACTACGCCGCTGGCGGGCGGTCCGGTCCTCATCGGCCGCATCTGCGATGCCGACGAGGAAGGCAACGCCATCGAAGACACCTGTCAGGGCATCTACGCCGATGTGACCACCGTGACGGGCGACGATCCCGGCGATGACCCGGGACCGCCGCCTGGTGCGGGGCCCGGTGAGGGGACTCCGGGGCCTGGGGACGGCGGCGATGGCGGTGATGGCGGAGGCGGCGGTGGTACTCCCGGGCCGACACCAAGCGGCAGTTCGCTCGCGGCAGCCACCAGCGACATCAACTGCCAAGGCTGGAACATTGACGACGGCGACGGATTTGATGCGGACCGCATGAACGAGGATGGAACGACCCGGAAGCACCGGGCGCTGGATATTCAGGTCAGCAGCGATGACGCGACCTTCTTCGCTCTCGCAAGTGGCACCATAGTGAATCGTGCGACATCACCGGCGTGTGGACATCAGATCGCGGTGCGCCTTCACAGTTGGCGGTCGCCATGTGTACTGTCACATGGATCTCAACGATAGGCTGGCTGAAGGAACCGAAGTCACCGCGGGCGATCGACTCGGAACCTATGGCCCTTCGGGGGTAACAGGTGGGCCGCACCTTCATTTGAAGGTGACGGACTCGAACGACCGCCCGATAGATCCCGTCGAGGCCGCTGGAGGGGAGAGCGTCATGGCAGCCGCCGGGTTCACTTTCAACAGCTCTGATGCCGAGCACTGCGCCGAGGAGTAGGAAGATGAAAAAGAGAAAGACATGTTGGACGTGTGCGTTGGTCGCCGGCTGCCTGACCGGCGCCGTTCAGGCGGAGAGTCTGATTCCACTTCCCGGAGAAGTGAGGGGGGGATTCGTGGACTCAGAAGGTCGCGGAACCCTCTTGGTCACCGACGAGGAACGGCGAGCCTCGGCGCTGGTTCTCATGGACGGCCGAGGACTACTGGGCACGCTGGACCTTCCGCCGAAGCGCGTGGGTCGCAGCCTGACGGTGCTTGAAGACGGTCGGATCCTGCTGGGAAGCCAGGACGCCACCAGGACGCACGGCATGCCTCAGCACTACGACATCGTTGAGATTCGCGGCAACGACTTGGAGACATCCTGGAGCTGGAACAACCGGGACGCCTTTCCGGAGATCGACCCCGGAAACCACGGCTTCCTCGTGGAGTTCTCCGGGGACGGGCGCGCCTGGGGCACGGGCCATGGCTCCCGTTTCTCATTCGGCGAAACCGGGAGCCGCGATCTGACGACTCGCAGGGAACGGTTCGATATCGGTCGCGAGTTGACGGATATCGGCAAGTGGACGATTCTCTCTGCCGGCTTCGTCTACCTGGATTCCGTTGGGCCGGTAGTGGTCGCTCCGTGGAACAAGGGCGCCTTCATCGTTCATTTCTCGGAGAACGCCTCGCCGGTCGTCCGGCCGATTCTGTTCGACAACGGCGTGGAGGAGTACGAGTTCCAGTGGCAGTGGGAGGAACGGATCCTGTGGGCGGAGACCTCTCTCTACTGGAAGGGATACGCGCTTCCGGATCTCGGCGTATCCGGCATGACGGAAGAGCCGATCTGGGTGCTGGACAAGGACAACGCTGCGCCCCATCCGCAACGCGGCGTCGTCCAAGTCACGGCGGGCGACGGCAGGTACCGGGTCGAGCACGCTTGGCTCGACAGGGCGACGCAGGTTGAAGTGCGCCGCGCCTCGGACTGGCACCGGGACCACCTCCTGCTGGTCGGCCCACCTGGGCAGCAGCGAAGAGAGCGCTTGGCGCCACGCGTGAGTGTGTCGCCCTGGAATCAGGTCTTCGTTAGCGCTAACGGCCTGCATGCGGTCATTGTCCAGCGTCAGCGGACAGTTGGCGCGAAGACGTCCTACGCCCGCGTTGTGGACCTGCGGCCGACAACTCCGCCGCCGCCGCTAGAAGCTGACCGTGAGGCAGAGGCGGCGGCCGATCGGGAGCGGCTTGGGAACCGGGTGCAGTAGCGGGCGCGCTGCCGCCTGCGAGACGATCGAGAGCCTCATCGCCCGGTGCGCGCCGTCATGTTACTCCTGCTTCGCCCAGAGCAGCGGCGGCGCGTGGTCCAGTGATCGTCGCCAAGACGGCGTAGGGCTTCAGCCGCGACGGATGCGCTCGATCTTCGACTCCAGCCGCTCGGCGAGCCGGCGCTTCTCGGCGCGGTAGTTCTCTTCTTCCTGGTGCCGCTTGGCCGGATCGAGGGACAGGTTCTTCTGGTGCAGGATCTCGAGTTCGGCGACCTTCGCCTGGTGGCGGGTCCGTTCGTCCTCGATGCGCAGGCGCTGGTCCTCGTCCAGCGCGTCGTGCTGGGGCGCGGCGATGCCCGTGCTCTCCAGCTTCTCGAGCGCTCTCTCGTAGGCCGACTTCACCGCGGGTCCTCCCGGTGGCGAGTCACCGCTCGTACTCGCCCCAGACCGCCCTCAGCCGGTCGGAGATTTCGCCCAGGGTGGCGCGCTGTCGAACGCAGTCGAGGATCTGCGGCACCAGGTTGCCTTCGCGGCCCGCCGCCTGCTGCAGCCGGTCCAGGGCGCCGGTGGCCGCCGTGGTGTCCCGCTCTTCGCGTACGCGGCGCACGCGTTCGACCTGCCGCGCTTCGGCGGCGGCATCGACGGCGAGGAACTGGGCATCCCCGGACTTGTCCTGGGTGTAGGCGTTGACGCCGACGATCACCGTGCCCTTCGACTCGACCGCCAGTTGATGGCGGTAGGCGGCGTTGGCGATCTCGTTCTGCTGGTACCCCTCTTCTATGGCCTGGGCGGCGCCTCCGAGCTCCTCGATCTGCTCGATCATCCCCCGCGCCTGGTCCACGAGCTTGGCGGTCAGCGCTTCGACGGCCCAGGAACCGCCGAGCGGGTCGGCGACGTCGGCCACCCCGGTCTCGTGGGCGACGATCTGCTGGCTGCGCAGCGCGACGCGCGCCGAGGTTTCGGTGGGCAAGCCGAGGGCTTCGTCGGCGCCGTTCGTATGCAGCGACTGGGTGCCTCCGCAGACCGCCGCCAGCGCCTGGATGGCGACCCGGGCGACGTTGTTCTCGGGCTGCTGGGCGGTGAGGGTCGAACCGCCGGTCTGAGCGTGGAAGCGGAGCCAGCAGGAACGTTCGTTGCGCGGCTGGTAGCGCTCGCGGACCAGTTCCGCCCAGAGCTGCCGTGCCGCGCGGAACTTCGCGACCTCTTCCAGGAAGTTGTTGTGGGCGTTGAAGAAGAAGGACAGCCGGGGGGCGAAGCGGTCGATGTCGAGGCCGCGGGCCAGCACCAGGTCGACGTAGCAGAGCGCGTTTGCGAGGGTGAAGGCGATTTCCTGGGCGGCGGTCGAACCCGCTTCGCGAATGTGGTAGCCGGAGATGGAGATCGGGTTCCAACGCGGCACATGTTCGGAACAGAACGCGATCAGGTCCGTGACCAGGCGCAGGGAGTGGGACGGCGGGTAGATGTGGGTCCCGCGGGCGATGTACTCCTTGAGGATGTCGTTCTGCACCGTCCCGCCGATCGCCGACCACGGAACGCCTTGCTCTTCCGCGACGGCCAGGTACATGGCCAGCAGGATCGACGCCGTCGAGTTGATCGTCATCGAGGTCGTTACCTGGCCGAGCGGGATGCCGTCGAAGAGCGTTCTCATGTCTTCGACGCTGTCGATCGCGACGCCGACGCGGCCCACCTCGCCGCGCGCGGCCTCGGCGTCCGAGTCGTAGCCGATCTGGGTGGGCAGGTCGAAGGCGACGGAGAGGCCGGTCGTCCCCTGGCCGAGCAGGTAGCGGTAGCGGCGGTTCGATTCCGTGGCGCTGGCGTAGCCGGCGTACTGGCGCATCGTCCACAGCCGCTTGCGGTACATGTCCTGGTAGAGGCCGCGGGTGAAGGGGAACGAGCCGGGCGGTGCGGCGCCGCCGCCTTCCTGGGCATCGTCCGGCGCGAAGAAGGGCGGTAGTTCGATATCCGAGCTGGTTGTGCGGGTGCTCACGGGAAGGGAGCTTATCGCCGCGATGAATCCGCAGGATCTGCGCGGTTTTTCCGAGTCGCGTCCGCATCAACCGTGTATCGGCCGTCATCGATGAACCACTGTATGTCGTCCTTGTCTTGTTTCTCACTACGACATCTTGCGCAGTGAAGAGTCTTTGGAAGTTGCGCAGACATCATTCGTCGGCTAGAGTTCTGTACCCCGCCTATGCAGAGTCAAAGCTACACCTACTCTCTTCCAGAGAGTAGGTGTAGCACCTGCTTCGTGTGGAAAAAAGGTAGTTGGAGAAAGATCCTAGAAGGGAGAAACGGATGGCGTTCAACGGTTCAGGCGCTCAGGGCGGCGGTCACGGCAGCGTAGGAGGGGCGGCGCCAGCCGGCGGTCGGCAGGTGATGGCCGCGCCCGCTGCGGCCGGCGCCGCGCGGGCGGCGCTAGCCGCCAGCGCACCGGCGCCAGTCTCGAGCCCTACCGGCCTGACCATCGCACGGCGGTACACCGAGCCCGGCGCCCACCCCTTCGACCGCGTCGAGTGGGACATCCGCGACGCCGTGATTGCCAACGAGAAGGGCGAGTCCGTGTTCGAGCAGCTCGGTGTCGAGGTGCCGAAGGCCTGGTCGCAGACCGCCACGAACGTGGTCACCTCGAAGTACTTCCGCGGCCAGTTGGGTACGCCGGGGCGCGAGTCGAGCGTCCGGCAGTTGATCTCCCGGGTGGCGGACAGGATCGCGGCATGGGGGCGCGAAGGCGGCTATTTCTCGTCCGAGGCGGACGCCGACTCCTTCCACGCGGAGCTGACGCACATCCTCCTGCACCAGTACGCCTGTTTCAACTCGCCGGTGTGGTTCAACGTCGGGATCGAGGAGCGCCCGCAGTGTTCGGCGTGCTTCATCAACTCCGTGGAGGACACGATGCAGTCGATCCTCGGCCTGGCCAAGACCGAGGGCATGCTGTTCAAGTTCGGTTCCGGAACCGGCAGCAACCTGTCCGCGCTGCGTTCCTCCGCCGAGACCCTGGCCGGGGGCGGCACGGCATCGGGGCCGGTGTCGTTCATGCGCGGCTTCGACGCCTTCGCCGGCGTGATCAAGAGCGGCGGCAAGACCCGGCGCGCCGCGAAGATGGTCATCCTGGACGCGGATCACCCGGACATCGTGGAGTTCATCCGCTGCAAGGAGGTCGAGGAGCGCAAGGCCTGGGCCCTGATCGAGGCCGGCTACGACGCGGGCTTCAACGTCCCCGGGGGCGCCTACGACTCGATCTTCTACCAGAACGCGAACCACTCGGTGCGCGCCACCGACGAGTTCATGCAGGCGGTGGTGGGCGACGCGGAATGGACGACGACCGCGGTTACCGACGGCCGGCCCATGGACAGCCATCGGGCAGCGGAACTGCTGCACATGATCGCCGAGTCGACCTGGGTCTGCGGCGATCCCGGGATGCAGTTCGACTCGACGATCAATCACTGGCACACCTGCCCGAACACGGACCGGATCAACGCCAGCAACCCGTGCAGCGAGTACATGTTCCTGGACGACACCGCCTGCAACCTGGCGTCGCTCAACCTGATGCGGTTCTACAATCCGGGCTCGGGCTTCGACACGGCGTCGTTCCGCCACACCTGCGAGATCGTGATCACGGCGCAGGAGATCATCGTCGACAACGCGAGCTACCCGACGCCGAGGATCGAGGAAAACTCGCACGCCTACCGGCCGCTCGGTATCGGCTACGCGAACCTGGGCGCTCTGCTGATGGCTCGTGGCCTTCCGTACGACTCGGACTCGGGCCGCGACTACGCCGCCGCCATCACGGCCCTGATGTCGGGCGCGTCCTACCTCCAGTCCACGCGGATCGCGGCGGTCAAGGGTCCGTTCGAGGGCTTCGAGAAGAACCGCGAGCCGATGCTGAGAGTGATGGGCAACCACCGCGCCGCGCTGCGGGAGGTCAACCCGGCCCACGTACCGCTCGAGCTCCTGAACGCGGCCAAGAAGTCGTGGGACGGCGTGGTCGAACTAGGCGAGCGCAACGGCATCCGCAACAGCCAGATCTCGGTGCTCGCGCCCACCGGCACGATCGCCTTCATGATGGACTGCGACACGACCGGGGTCGAGCCCGACATCGCGCTCGTCAAGTACAAGAAGCTGGTCGGCGGCGGCATGATCAAGATCGTCAACCGGACCGTGCCCCAGGCGCTGGAGCGGCTGGGCTACGAGAAGTCGGAGATCCAGCAGATCGTCGAGTACATCGACGACCACGACACGATCGAGGGCGCGCCCTATCTCGCCGACGAGCACCTGCCGGTCTTCGACTGCGCCTTCAAACCGGCCAGCGGCTCGCGCTCGATCCATCATCTCGGACACCTGCGCATGCTGGCGGCGGCGCAGCCGTTCATCTCCGGAGCGATCAGCAAGACGATCAACATGCCGGAGGAATCGACCGCGGAGGAGATCGAAGAGGCCTACATCGAGGGCTGGAAGCTCGGCCTGAAGGCGGTGGCCGTCTACCGGGACGGCTGCAAGCGTTCGCAGCCTCTGTCGACCACGAGTGACCCGTCGAGCGACGGTGATGATCTGCAGGCCGCCGTTCTTGCCCGCAAAGCGGCCGGCGTCTCGCGGCGCCGCCTGCCCGACGAGCGGCAGGCGATCACCCACAAGTTCTCTATCAACGGCCACGAGGGCTTCGTCACCGTTGGCCTGTACGAGGACGGCCAGCCGGGCGAGATCTTCCTGCTCATGGCGAAGGAAGGGTCGACCATTTCCGGCCTGATGGACTCCTTCGCCCAGGCGGTGTCGGTAGCGCTCCAGTACGGCGTGCCGCTCCAGATTCTGGTCGACAAGTTCACGCACAGCCGCTTCGAGCCCTCGGGATTCACCAAGAATCCCGAGATTCCGATGGCGAAGTCGGTGATGGACTACATCTTCCGCTGGCTGGCGTCGAAGTTCCTGTCGCCCGAGGCGCAGGAGCTGGCAGGGGTGATCCATCGCGCAGACACGCGACCGGAGGCCAAGCAAGCCGAGAAGACGAACGGCACCGCCGCGGAAGAGGCCGCAACAGGAAGGGTCGCCGCCCAACTGGCCCCGGTCACGTTCCTGTTGCAGCAGGACGCGCCGTGCTGCCAGGACTGCGGATCGATCATGGTGCGCAACGGCAGTTGCTACAAGTGCATGAACTGCGGCTCCACCAGCGGCTGCAGTTGAGGCTCGAAATCGGTCGGCGCCCGCGGCGGTGACCCTGCCAAGGCTGCTAGGCTGCCCGGGTGACAAGAGGTCTTGCAATTGGGCTGCTGGTGGCCTTGGGCGTTGTGGCGGCAGCGTTCGTCGTCTTCGTCGGGCTCAACGTGCCGACGGCGCCGGATGTCTCAGAACTCGATCCGATCCTGACGAGTTTCCAGCTCGACACGTTGGACGGCTCACGTCTGGGCCCACCTGATCTGCGTGGCGATGTCGTGGTGGTCGACATCTGGGCGACCTGGTGCAAGCCATGCGACGTTCAGGCGAAGATCCTGGAGGGGCTGCACGCGGAGTACGCCGATCAGGGCGTTACATTCCTGGCGCTGAACACCGGCGAAGATCTGGAAACGGTTCAGAAGCACGTCGACGAGAAGCCGTTCGGTTATCCGGTGCTGCTCGACCCCGAGGAAGAAGTGATGCGCGGCGCGGAGCTTTCCGGTTTGCCCACGCTCCTGGTGCTCGACCCGCTCGGTGAGGTGTCCTACCTTTCCGTGGGTCTGACCGGGGCGAGCGTGGTGCGGGGCGCGATCGAGAAGGCGCGCGCGGTCGAACCGGGTTGAGGCCGGGGGCCCGGCAGTCCGGTTCTCGCGTCGCCGGAGGTCCGTTCGCGCCGTGATCAACATCCGCAACCTCTCGATCAGGTGCGGCCACTGCGGCAACTACCAGACCCTGTGCGCATACCGTCGCCGGGACGACTGGAACGTGTACGTCTACGAGTGCGAGAACGACGTGTGCGACCCGGAGTTGAGCCGCACACTGGTGGAAGTGCCGGGCGAACTGGACGAGTTCGCGAACCGGGATCCGACCTGGGCGCACGGCCGGCGCCATAGCGGCGGCCAGGATGGCTAGGAGGCTACGCGAGACGGAACGCAACGAAGTGAGTTCAAACGCGCAGCCTCCTGGCGAGGATGGGTTGGGCCAGAATGCCGAGGCGTTGCCGAGGGATTCTGGGGCGAGGTCGAGTCCCTGAAACCGCGAAAACAGCCTCTCTCGGCCGAACGGCTGGAAACTCTCGCTGCGCTGGCGGGAATCAGCCGCCTCGAGCTGACCATCGAGAAGGTCGTGCTGGGCGGCGACGGTTTGGCGCGCTGGCGCGATCTTCCGATCTTCGTGCCGCGGGCGGCGCCGGGCGATGTAGTCGAGGCCCGGGTCACCGAACGCCGGCCGAGCTACGCCCGCGCCGAGATCGAACGGGTGATCTCAGCCGGCCCCCTGCGGCGGGAAGCTCCCTGTCCCTTCTACGCCCGCTGCGGCGGCTGCCAACTTCAGCACATCGAGGACGATGCGCAGCTCGGCCTCAAGGTCGCCGCGGCGACCGAGACGCTGCGCCGGCTGGGCGGCATCGATCCGGCTCAGCTTGCGAGTTGCCACGTCGAAGAACCGGTCGCAGACCGGCAGTGGGGCTATCGCCTGCGGGCCCAGGTCCATGTCGAACAGGACGCGGAGGGTTTGATCGGCGTCGGTTTCCGCCGTCGCCGCAGCCATGACCTGGTCCAGGTCGACCGCTGCCCGGTGCTGGCGCCGGCGCTCGAAGCGCGGTTGGCCGATCTGCCGCGTTTGCTGGACGACGCGGCGCAGGCCGGGCAGGCCCTGCCGGGCCGGCTCAGTCTGGCCACGGACGGTCTCGACGAAGACAGCCCGGTGGTCGCGGCGCCGCCCTTGGGCGGGCTGCCGGGCGGTGCGCTGGAGGTCGAAGTGCTGGGTCGTCGCCTGACCTACGACGCGCGCTGCTTCTTCCAGGCCCATGGGGGATTGCTGGAGACGCTGGCGCGATCGGCGGTGGGAGCGTTCGAGGGCGAGACGGCGGTCGACCTCTACGCCGGGGTCGGTTTCTTCACGGTCGGTCTCGCCGACCGCTACGGGTCGGTGACGGCGGTCGAAGGCGAGTCGGTGGCTGCCCGCTACGCGCGGAACAACCTGCGCCTGAACGGCCTGCGCCACTGCCAGGTCGAGCGGGCGGCAGTGGAGAGCTGGGTCGAGGGCAGGACGGGCGGCGAGGGCCTCCAGCCCGGTCTGGACCGCGTACTGGTCGATCCGCCCCGCGTCGGTTTGTCCCGTAACGTCCGCCGGGCCCTGCTGCGGGCCGCGCCGTCCCGGTTGACCTACGTGTCCTGCGATACGGCGACTCTGGCGCGGGACCTCGGGGAGCTGACCCGGGACTTCGACCTGGAGTCGATGACGTTCTTCGACATCTTCCCGCAGACCGCCCACCTGGAGACGGTGGTCCAGCTACGCCGGTGCGGCTGACGCCGCGACTGCGGCTGGCGCTGCTGCTCGCCGCTCTTGTCGCCGTGTTCGCTGTTCCTCACTCAGCCTGGGGACAGAACACGGAGCTGACTCCCTCTCCAGACGATCCGGACGTTGCCTCCCGTTCGGAAGCGAAGTACACGATCTCCTTTGCCGGGGCGTGGACCACGACCGTGACGCCGGGAGGAGTTCCGGGCGGCGCGCACTTCTCGAGGCTGATCGGCGGGGTATCCGTCCTGACGTCGGCGCCGACGATCGACGCAGTCCACCCGGGCGACGAGGCGCTGACGGTGCTTTGGACCGCGCCTTCCGCGGTTACGGGAACCACCGCCTATGACCTGCGCTGGATTCTGACGAGCCGGGACGAGACGGTCGACTCGAACTGGACGGTCGTTGACGACGCCTGGACCGAAGGGCCGCTCCGCTACGTCCTCACAGGATTGACCAACGGCTCCGGCTACGACGTCCAGGTGCGTGCGGTGACCGATACAGACAGTAGCTGGTCCGCGACCGTTGCGGGGACACCTTCGGACCCGGGGGCCACGCGAGACACGGCCACCAACCTGCCGCTCGATGTTCCGCTAGGAGGCGAACTCGATAGCACATCCGACATGGACTACTTCAAGTTCACGCTCACAGCCGAGACCGGCGTACTGCTCTTCAGCCGGGGTGAGCTCGACACGTACGGCGCCCTCTACGACGGGGACGGCAACCTGCTTCGCTACAGCTTCGACGCCCCCGATCCCCACGACCGCGACAACTTTCTGATCTGGGGAACCCGGGCGGCGGGGACGTACTACCTCCTCGTCGAAATCTCCCCCTTCTCGACCAAGACCGGCGCGTACACGGTCCAGGTGAGGACGCTTCCAGACACGACCGGTGTGAGCGACGCGCATGAGGTGGACATCGACGGCTTCGAGTACGGGCTGATCCACCCCCAAGGGGACGAGGACTACTTCAAGTTCACGCTGGGCGCCGAGACGGACCTTCTGCTGACTTCCGGCACGTTGCAATGGGACACAGCGGCGGAGCTGCTGGACAGTAACTCGATGTCGATCGAAGAGAACGACAACGGCTGGCTGATCGGCGGTGAGGGGCTGTTCGTGATCCGACAGAAGCTTGCGGCGGGCACCTACTACGTCAAGGTCGGAGTTCCTTCGGCTACGGAGAGAGAGGTCAACCGCTTCCACGTCCTCTACTCGCTAGACATCGAGACGGTGACGGAGCCGGGAAGCGACGTGGCCGGCGCCCAGCCCCTGGACTTCTTTGACGTTGCCGCAGGCAGGATAGATCCGACGACGGACACGGACTACTTCAAGATTGACTTGACCGAAGCGAGCCACGTTCACCTCCGCGCCGTCAGCAACTCGATGGACATCGATGGCGCGTTGGCAGACGGGGACGACGCTGCTGTCGCGGCGAACGTCTTTGATCATGACTTCCCCGGCGGCGCGACAGGCTTCACCCTCTCGGACCGGTTGGCGGCTGGAACCCACTACCTCAAGGTGACCCGTTCCGGCGGCGACAGCACCGGGGGTTACGTCGTGTACGCATACAGGGATTCCCGCCTGGACGGTGTTTTCGCAGACTGCTCGGCTATTCAGGCTCCATTCAGCGATCCGCTCTCGGGTTGCCAGTGGCACCTGCGCAACCGGGGCCAGGGCGGCGGCACGTCGGGCGAAGACATCCGGGTCGAGGAAGTCTGGAATGGCGGCAACATGGGCGCCGGCGTCGGTGTTGCGGTCGTGGACGCTGGGCTCCACGAGAGCCATCCCGACTTGACCGACAATGTGGATACCGCGCGCGGCCATGACTACACGGGGATTTGGGGTGGCCCCTTCTATCCCTTCCTGGACGAGTTTTCTTCCCACGGTACCGGAGTAGCGGGCATCATCGCGGCCCGGGACAACAACCTGGGTGGTCGGGGCGTCGCGCCCCGCGCGACGATCTACGGCTACAACCTGCTCTTGTCCACGATTGACGCGAACGAGGCCGATGCCATGACGCGCAACATGGCGACGACGGGGGTGTCGAACAACAGTTGGGGAGAAACTGACGGGCCAGGTCTGGACTCGGCGTCGTCGGCGTGGGAGATGGCCGTGGACACGGGCGTCACAAACGGCTACGGCGGTAAGGGTGTGCTCTATGTCTGGGCGGTGGGCAACGGCGGAGAAGAGGGAGACAACTCGAACTTCAACGGGCGGACGAACTACTTCGGCGTCGTCACTGTTTGTGCCGTTACCGACAGCGGGCGGAGGGCGGCGTACTCGGAACAAGGCGCCAGTCTCTGGGTCTGTGCGCCCTCCAATGGGGGAGCGGCGCGCATCTTTACGACCGCCAACTTCGGCGGCTACACCAACTCCTTCAGGGGCACTTCGGCGGGGGCGGCGTCCGTTTCCGGTGTTGCAGCCCTGGTGAGGGCGGCGAACGCCAACCTGACCTGGCGAGACGTCAAGCTGATTCTGGCCGGTTCTGCGCGCAAGAACCACAGCTCGCACGGCGGCTGGCGCACGGGCGCTTCGAAGTACGGGGCTACCGGCAACTACAACTTCAACCACGACTACGGCTTCGGCGTCGTCGACGCGAAGGCCGCGGTGGATCTGGCCGCCGAGTGGGACAACCTGCCGACGTTCCTGGAGACGAACCCGGTGGAGGCGGCACCGAACCTCAGCATTCCCGACGCGAGCGGCGGTAGCTCCGGCGCGACGCAGACCAGCACGGTCGTCGTTGGAGCGAAGGTCGAGTTCATCGAGTTCGTCGAGGTGACCGCGGACTTCGGTGCGGCGTCGTTCAGGGATCTAAGGGTGGAGCTGGTTTCTCCGGCGAACGCGGTGTCGACGCTGGCCACGCCCTACGTGGACGACGACGGCGAGATCTACGGGATCGACCCCGATTTTCGTTTCGGCTCGGCGGCTCACTTGGGCGAGAACCCGGCCGGAACTTGGACGCTACGGGTTATCGACGAGGTGGAGGGGAACGCCGCGACGCTCACTTCGTGGAGCGTCAAGATCTACGGACACCGTTCCCGGCCGGAACCTCCGGCGATCTCGGCCGTGAATCGCGGCCAGCGGTCGTTGACGGTGCTCTGGGCCGCGCCAGCGTCGGAAGGGGCGTCGGCCGTTGCTTCCTACGACGTGCGTGCGATCCGGAGCGATGCGACGGACAAGGCCGACACTCAGTGGACGGTGGTCAAGGGCGCCTGGATGGCCGGCGCGCTCAGCTACACGGTTACTGGACTGCTCGACCTGACGCATTACGACGTTCAGGTGCGGGCGGTCAACGACAAGGGGGCCGGGGGCTGGTCGGCAACGATGATGCAGCAGACTCTCGCGAATCAGGCACCGCAGCCAGTCGGTTCGCTGACGGGCCCCGACCTGCAGGTCGGCGACGGCAACGAAGTGGTCGACGTGGCGGCGGGGTTCGAGGATCCGGAGAACGACACGCTGACCTACGACGCGTCCTCGTCGGCGCCGGCCGTGGCGGAGGCACGGACATCGGGTTCGCGGGTCACCTTGACTCCCGTCGCACAGGGGAACGCGACGATCACGGTGACGGCGACCGACGTGACGGGCTCGAACATGCCGGCGGAGCAGCGTTTCAACGTGAGGGTGAAGGGTAGGCGCGGTGTGACGATCTCGCGCGACGCGCTGACGGTTGACGAGGGGGCGACGAACACCTACAGGGTCGTGCTGGACTCCGAGCCGACCGGGACGGTGACGGTGACACCGTCGGTGCCGGCGAACCGGAACCTCTTGGTGGATCCGACGGCGCTCGAGTTCAATACGGGCGACTGGCAGATCGAGGAGTTCGTGACGGTGGAGGCGGCGACGGACGCGAACACGAACTCCGAACCTCCGGTGACGATCAGCCACCGGGTGAGCGGCGCCGACTACGGCTCGGTGTCGGCGTCATCGGTCCGCGTGACCATCGTGGAGACGGATACGTCCGTCCTTTCGGTCGAAGCGGCGGAGGTGTCTGAGAACGGCGCCACCTTGACCTTCGAGGTGATGCTGAGCAAGGAGAGCACTTCGGAGATCACGGTGGACTACGAGACTTCCGACGGTTCGGCGCGTGCGGGTTCGGACTACACGATGTCGAACGGCACCCTGGCGTTTCCCGCGAGCTTGACCGCGTCGCAACAGATCGTCGTGGACATCACGAACGACACGGAGGACGAGGAAGAAGAGGAAACGTTCCGGCTGACACTCAGCAATGCGCAGCACGCTTCGCTCGCCGGCGGCGGTTCGACGCTGCAGGTGACGGGAACGATTCGTGACGACGACGATCCCGAGGTCGAGGTGTCGTTCGGTTCGCAGAACTACAGCGTGACCGAAGGCCGCACGGTGAGCGTGGTCGTGCGTCTGAACCGCGATCCGGAACGTGACCTGGACATTTTCCTGGACACGGACCACCATGGCGGCACGACGGAGGCGGACTACTCGGGTGTGCCCCGGAGCGTGGCGTTCGGGCCGGGCGTGAGAACCCAGCAGTTCCTGTTCGCAGCGACTGACGACACCACCGACGATGACGGCGAGTCGGTGGTGCTGAGCTTCGGCTTCCTGCCGTCGCGGGTAAGCGGCGATGGCGAGACGACCCTGGCGATCCAGGACAACGACGGCGGGTCTCCGGGCGGTCCGGGCGGTCCGGGCGGCCCAGGCGGTCCGGGCGGCCCAGGCGGTCCGCCGCCTTCCGATGACGACGAGGACGAGGACGAGGATGATGGCGGAGGCGGTGGCGGTGGTGGCGGCGGTCCGCCTCCGGCGAGTGGTCCGCCCATGGCCGACTTCATGCTGGCCGCGGAGTGCGCCGGGGACCTCTGCCGGGCGCGCACCGGCCTGACCGTGACGTTCGAGGACACGAGTACCGGCCGCGTCGTGTCGCGGCTCTGGGACTTCGGTGACGGGACGACGTCGCGCGACCGGCGGGTCGTCCATGTCTGGTCGTCGCCGGGCTTCTACGAGGTCACCCTGACGGTCAGCGACGGCACGACCGAATCGACGGCGTCCCGGGTCTTCCTAGTCGAGGCGAGCGATCCCGCCGGGACGTGCGAACCGGACGCCGCGACGCTGTGCCTGCAGGACTCGCGCTACGCGGTCGGAGTCGAGTGGTGGACGGCTGCCGGCGCCAGCGGTGCGGCGAGCGTGGTCCACTCCGGGACGAACGACTCGGGGTTGTTCTGGTTCTTCGACCGGCAGAACTGGGAGGTTCTGATCAAGGTGCTGGATGGCTGCGCCCTGAACGGTCACGTGTGGGTGTTCGGCGCGTCGACGACGGACCTTGGGTACGCGATCCGCGTGACGGACACGGTGACGGGCATGGTGAAGGAGTACCGGAATGAGCCGGGGCTGCCGGCGCCGGCGATCACGGACGCGACGGCATTCCGGGAAGGCTGCCGGCCCACCGCATGACTCTCCGGACTGTCTAACAAGCACTGTGCAAGAGCGTCGCTCCAGGCCATGACGCCTAACCCCATTTCGACCTCAATCCGCTGCCCCTTGACGATGCCCTCCATGAACGTTCGTTGGACTGGAACAGGTTGAGCGCCGCGACGGGCGTCTCGGGGTCGAGGCCGCCGAGGGTCGGCAATTGGTTGTCGTCCGGGTCGAAGTTCATGTCCAAGGCTGCTTCCTTTCCTGATGGCCGGTTGAGGGATCGGCGACCGGAAGAGCTACAGACTGCGGCGGTAGCTGGCGCCCTGCCCCGGGGTTTCGGTCACGGTGACCTCAACAACATCGATCCGATCTCGAAGGTGCGCCCATTGGTTCCGGAGACGCCGCCAGAGGAACCGGGCGAGCGCCTCGACCGTGACGTTGGCGACGGGCAGCAGGACGATCTCCGAGGACGGGAACTCGTAGCGCCGGGCTCCCAGGACCGCCGTCAGAATCCCACCGTGTTCGGCTAGTTCGAGGTGCGGGCATGCGGCCGGCAGCAGGACCTTCTCATCCAGAGCGGCGCACTGAGAACGGATCTCCTGCTTGGCCGCGGCGGCAGGCACGAGGAACTCGAGGCGGTCGACCTCGGAGCCGCTCAGCTCGACCGTCACCCGGTAGTTGTGGCCGTGAAGCGCCTCCGCTTCGCCATCGCTGAAGACGGTGAAGTGGGCAGCGGAGAACTTGAAGTCCTCCTTGCCGAGGTGGAGTGAGAACGTGCCGGACACGGGCCGATCGTAGCCTCCGGCCGCTGCGCCGGGCGAACTAGAGCAGATCCGCGACCGCGGCTTCGACCTCGCCGTTATCGGGGAAGCGACCAAGTTGCTTCTTCGAGAACACGGGCCGGCCGTCGAAGGCGACCTCGAACACTCCGCCGCTGCCGTCGACCAGCTCCGAACCGAGGTCGAACCGCTCCTTCAACTGAGCCGCCAGACCGGCGGCTCGGGGGCGGTAGTTTCACATCACGCAGTATTCGATCGTGACTCGGCTCATTGGGTTCCCGTTTCGGTCGTTGTCTTGGGCGGCCTACGGTAGCATGCGCCAATGCGTGTTCTGGAGCCTGTGGGAACGACTGCGGCACGCGAGCGGAGGCAGCAGGAGCTCGCGGTGGCGATCCCGGACGCCGAGCGGGTGGAGCGTCTCGCGGAGCGCGTCCGCGCTGTGCTCGTCGAACTCGGCCTCGATCTGAACGACCCGAATCTGCGCACCACCCACGAGCGGGTGGCCCGGATGTACCTCGAGATGTTCCGCGGTCTCGACCAGGGGTCGCAACCGCGGGTCACGACCTTCCCGAACGACGAGAACTACCGCGCCATGGTCATGGAGAAGGACATCCCCTTCTACTCCATGTGTTCGCATCACCTGGTGCCCTTCTACGGCCACGCGCATATCGCCTACGTGCCGGGCGACAAGATCCTGGGGCTGTCCAAGTTCGCGCGCATTCTCGAGTTCTACGCCAAGCGGCCGCAGCTCCAGGAACGGCTCACCGAGCAGGTGGTCAGCTTCGTCGAAGAGGAACTCCGACCGCGCGGCGCCATGGTCGTGATCGAAGCCCGTCACCTCTGTGTCGAGATGCGCGGCGTCGAGAAAACCGGCGCCATGACGGTCACGTCCGCGCTTCGGGGCATCTTCCACGAACGGCCGATCCGGGAGGAGTTCCTGGATCTCCTGAAGGGCCGTTGACGGTGCGGCGCCCGGCGACCCTGGCTCTGGCCCTGGTTCTGAGCGCGGCCTCGGCGGCGACGGCTGAGGACAGTCTCGAGCGGCTTCATCCGGACGACCTGATCAACCCCTTCCTGGGGCCCGCCCATACGCGCTGGATGGTGGGACCGGTCGGGCAGCTCGCCGACGAGGAAGAGCGGACACTCTTCCTTCTGATCGAGTCGGAGGAGGCGGCGAAAGCCTTCGTCGAGCAGTTCTGGAACCGAAGAGACGGCGCGCTGAAGCGGCAGTTCGCGCTGCGGGCAGCCGAGGCCGACAAACGGTACTCGGAATCGGGCCTGCTCGGTCGGCGGACAGATCGCGGCATGGTCTATGTCCTGTTCGGCGACCCGGAGAAGACGGAGTGGGAGGAGCACCGCGACATCGATGACCCGAACATCGAACTCTGGAAGTACCCGAAGGGCGCAGCCAAAGGACTGAACGGCAAGAAGCCGGCGCGCCGGTACCGTTTCGCTCGCGACGGCGATGTGATGCGGCTGTTCTCCAACGATCCGAGCGACCCGGCCAATCGCCGTCGCCGGATGATCCGCCGGATCAGGGAACCGTCGCGCCGCCCCTGGCGGTAGCGCCGCGTTCCCGGCGTCCGCCGCGGTCCCTCGTCATGGCCGGAAACCGGGGCAACTCAGAGCTTGCAACGCCGTCCAGCCCCCGGAGCCCCCAAAGCGGGCGGGTGCCTCCGCCGACGCGCCAGCCACAGCTAGGCCGGTTCGCCGATCGAGTCGAAGTCGAGCCGCCCGGCGGGGTCGGCGTCGGCGGGGAAGAGGAAGTCCTTCATGTGGCGGGAGAGGGTCGCCTGGGCTTCCGGTGCCATGAAGTTCAGGCGCAGTTCGTTGATCACCTTGATCTCCATCGCCATCCATTCGTCCCAGCAGCCGGAGCAGACGCGGGCGGCGATCTCTTCGCCGAGGGGACCGGGAAACGGCCGATCGCCCAGGGCTTCCCGCTCCTGGCCGCAGCGTGCGCAGACGATCATCGGCCCTCCTCCGACGTGCCCGACCCGGAGTCCGGGGCCACGTCCTGGCCTTCCTTGTAGCGCTTCTTGATCCCCGCCTTCTGGCGGTTGCGGACCAGCCAGCGCAGGAACTTCGATTCGTTGATGCCGACCACGAGATCGTCGAGCGCCTCGTAGATCGCAGGATCGTTGATCAGCTTGGCCGCGGTGCCGTCGCCCTCGGAGACTTGCTCGAGCGTGGAGTTCAGGCGCTTGAGGAGTTGCTCCACCTCGGTTGTCAGCGATTCGCTCAGTTCCTCGTCGTTCAGCAGCCGGGGCAGCAGCCCGTCGGCGCCCCGCAGGTCCGCGGCGATGGCGCGCAGATCGGCGGCGGCGATCTGCGTGTCGGCCATGGTCGATTCGAACCGGGTCTTCAGTTCGGCGTCGTGGAGCAGCGCCGGCGCCAGACCGTCGCCTTCCCGCAACAGGGTCAGGGTCTCGTCGATGTTGTCCAGGGACGAAGCGAGCTGGTCGCCCATCTCCTCGTCCGTCAGCAGGCGGCCGAGCACTCCCTGGCCCGCCTCGACCTGGTTGGTCAGGCGCTCGATCGATTCCAGGGTCCGGATTACCGTGTCGGTGATCCGCTTGTCCTCGCGCTCGGCGACCAGCTCGCCGAGCAGCCCTTCGCCACGCTCCATGCGGGCCAGGATGGTCGACAGCGACTGCGCGGTCGCAACCACGTAGTCGACCACGTCGGCGCCACTGGCGATCAGGTCGTCGACATCGGTGGGCAGGGCGGCAGGAATCTCTTCGCCCGGGTTGAGGAGCACCGAGCCAGGCGAGCCCGAGGTGATCTCGACGTACTTGTCGCCGAGCAGTCCCAGGGTCTTGATCCGGGCCAGGGAGTCGCGGCGCAGCCGATTCGCGTACCGGCGTTCGACACTGATCCGCACTTCCAGCATTTCGGTTTCCGGCCGCTCGCTGAGCAGGATGCGGTCCACCTTCCCGACGGTGACGCCGTTCAACTGGACCGGGTTGTCCTCCGCCAGGCCGGCGGCGTTGGGGAACATGATGCGGTAGGTGTTGCTGGCCCGGAACAAGAAGCTCTGATCGCCGATGGCGAGGATGAAGCCGGCCAGGACGACGAGCGCGCCCAGCACGGTCAGACCCACCCTGGCTGTGTTCGAGTCACGCTGCATCGATGTCCTCCTCTGCGGCCGGTTGTCGACCTTCCAGGAACGCTGTGAGCGCCGGGTCCGTGCTTCGTTCGGCCTGCTCCCAGGCGCCGATGAAGCGGAACCGGCCTCCTTCCAGGAGAGCGACCCGGTCGCCCACGTCGCGGGCCAGCCGCAGGTCGTGGGTGACGACGACGGAAGTGGTGCCGAACTCTCCCTGGGTGTTTCGGATCAGACTGGAGATCGTCGCCGAGGTGACGGGATCGAGGCCCGCCGTCGGCTCGTCGAAGAGGACGACCTCGGGCTCTTGAACCAGGGAGCGAGCGAGCGCTACCCGCTTCTTCATGCCGCCGGACAGGTCTGCCGGCATGCGGTCTTCGATCCCGGACAAGCCCACCCACGCCAGGGCGCCGGCCACGCGTTCGCGGATCTCCTCCTCGCTCAAGCGGTCGTGCTCGCGGAGAGGGAAGGCGACGTTCTCGAGCACATCGATCGAGTCGAAGAGGGCCGCGGACTGGAACAGCATCGCGATCCGCCGCCGCAGCGGGTACAACTGCCGTTCGGTCAAATGGACGAGATCCGTTCCCTCGAACAACACGGCGCCGGCCTCGGCCTCGTCGAGTCCGTTGAGCTGCCGCAGGGTGAGGCTCTTGCCGGAGCCGGAACGGCCGAGGACAACCAGACATTCGCCGCGCATGACGTCGAAACTCAGGTTGTCGAGGACGGTGCGGTCGCCGAATCGACGGCAGAGTCCGCGGACGGCATAGAGCGCTTCGTTGCGGCCGGGGTGCGCCGACGGGTCAGGCAAGGACATGGAACAGCTTGGTCAGAAAGAAGTCAGACACCAGAACCATGATCGATGCCCAGACGACGGTCCTGGTGGTGGCGCGCCCCACCCCTTCGGCGCCGCCGGTTGCGTTCAGGCCGTTGTAGCAGCCGATGACAGCGATAAAACAGGCGAAGAACACCGATTTACCCAGACCGTTCAGCACATCGCCCAGCGTCAGGGCCTGGAGGACGTCGTTCACGTACAGGCCGTAGGACAGGTTCAACTGGTTCGTGGCGATGAACAGGCCGCCGAGGATGCCCAGAAAGTCGCCCAGAATGGTGAGCACGGGCAGCATGATCAGGCTGGCGGCGAGCTTCGGCGCCACCAGTTTCTTGACCGGATCGGCTGCCATGGAACGCATCGCGTCGACCTGCTCGGTGACCTTCATCGTGCCCAGTTCCGCGGTCATGCCGGAACCGATCCGACCGCCGACGATGAGCGCCACGAGTACCGGTCCGAGTTCCCGGGTCAGGGACTTGGAAACCACGCTGCCAATGTAGTACTTGACCCCCAACTCGGGCAGGCTGTACGCGGTCTGCAGGGCCAGTACCATGCCGGTGAACAGGGTGGTGACCGCGGCCACGCCCAGCGAGCTGACGCCGAGATGTTCCATCTGATGAAGCCATGACCGAAACTCGTAGGGTGGCCTGACCAGGGCCGTCAGCCCTCTGCCGGTCAGCAGCGAAACCGCACCGACATGGCGCAACGGGGCCATAAAATCGAACAGAATCTTGGGTACAACCTGTTGCATAAGCCCGCGGGCCACTTCTCTTCGCGCGTGTCGTGCTCGCGGCGCGTGCTTGGTGTTAGCTTCCCCTCCTGACAGTGCTGAGCAGAACCTTGACGAACCGGAATCCTACCGCCACAGGCTCGGAACCTGGCCCGAACTCCAACTTCGGCGAGGCATCACGCCCGGTGGAGGGGAAGGATCTTGGGCCGTCGTCGGCGCCGCCGCCGGCATGGGCGGTGGCGGTCGCAACCACCACCGGCAACCTCTACCTGGTCTTCGGCAGTGCCGTGATGGGGGTCGCCACGGCCATCGCCTCCTTCGTGCCAGGCCGTGACTGGGCTGGATTGATGGCGCGGCTCTGGGCTCGGGGGCTACTGGTGGCAGGCGGCGTCCGTCTGCGGCGCAACTACGCGGGTGGCGACCACGCGGCCTGGCGCGCGGCAACCGGCGGCCGTCCATTGGTGTACATGGCGAACCACAGGAGCCTGTACGACGTTGCGGCCCTGCTCGCGATCCTGGACTCGCCGGTGCGCTTCCTGACCAAGCGCAGCCTGTTCCGGGTGCCGGGTTTCGGCTGGGGTCTCAAGGCGGCCGGATTCGTCCAGGTCGATCGCGACGACCGGAGCCGCGCCGGCGAGACGTTCGCCGCGGCCGCGAAGTTGCTGGGCGCGGGAATCTCCGTGGCCGTGTTCCCTGAAGAAACCCGTAGTTCGGGTCCCCGGATGAGGCCGTTTCTGCCCGGCGGGTTCCTGCTGGCTCTCAAGGGGCGGGCCCTGGTCGCTCCGATCGGCATCCGGGGCACCGGGCGCATCCGGCGCAAGGGAGCGCTGGTGGTGCGGCCGGCTACCGTCGAGGTGTCCTTCGGGGAGGTGCTCGACCCCGCGAGCGTGGGAGTGCGGGGGCGGCGGACGTTCATGCTGGATCTCGAACGGCGCGTTGGCCGGTTGGCAGGCCTCAAGACAGCGGGAGAAGTCGATGGCTGAAGCGATTGAGAACAGGGTCCGCGAATGCCTCCGGACGATCACCTTCCCGGGCATGAAGCGGGACATCGTCTCTTTCGGTTTCGTGCAGCGGGTCGGTGTGAGCGGTGGCGACGTGGTGGTCGATCTGCGTGTGCCGACCCGGGACGCCGACGCCGCCAGGGAGATCCGGCGCCGCATCGTCGATGCCGTCGGCTCGGTCGACGGCGTTTCGAACGTGCAGGTTTCGCTGGAGGTGGCGACGGCCCCCGCTCCGGCGACGGCACGCGACCCTTCCCTGCTGCCGGGGGTCTCTCACGTCGTGGCGGTGGCGAGCGGGAAGGGCGGCGTCGGCAAGTCGACCGTGGCGACGAACCTGAGCGTGGCGATGGCGGCCGCCGGGCTGCGAGTCGGATTGCTCGACGCGGACATCTACGGTCCCTCCATCCCGTTGATGTTCGGCATCAACCGCCGGCCCGAGATCGTGGACGGGAAGATCCAGCCCTTCGAGCGCCACGGCGTTCGGGTCATGTCGCTCGGCTTCCTCCTCGATCCGGATACGCCGGTGATCTGGCGAGGGCCGATGGTGATGAAGGCGCTCGGCCAACTGCTGGGGGACGTGGACTGGGGCGAACTCGACTACCTGCTGCTCGACCTGCCGCCCGGCACCGGGGATGCGGCGCTCACCCTGTCGCAGAAATTGCCCCTGTCCGGCGCCGTGATCGTTTCGACACCCCAGGACGTGGCCCTGATCGACGCGCGCAAGGGGCTTGCCATGTTCCGCAAGGTCGAGGTTCCGGTGCTGGGCATGGTCGAGAACATGTCCACCTTCGTCTGCCCCCACTGCGGGGAGGCGACGGACATCTTCAAGCGGGGAGGCGTCGAGCGCACCGCGGAGCTGCTCGGCTGCGAGGTCCTGGGCGTGATTCCGCTCGACGGCGCGCTGGTGCGGGGCAGCGACGCCGGTGTGCCGATCGTCGTTTCGGCGCCCGACGGGGCGCATGCCGGCATCTTCCGGGACATCGTCGGGGCGGTTCAGCGCCGGCTCGTGGAACTGGCCTCCTCTCGACCGACCTTGACGATCGTCTAGCGAGCTGCTGTCGAATGCCTATCGTTGTGGTCGCCGATGCGCACCTGGGCGGCCCCGGGGGGAGCGGGGAGGAGCTGGCCGATCAACTCCGGGCGCTCGAGCCCGCGTGCTGTGCCCGGGTGTTGTTTCTCGGCGACCTGTTCCATCTCTGGATCGGTTCGCGTCGGTTCGAGACCCCGGAGGTGCGGTTGCTCGCGCCCGTGATCCGGGATCTGAGGCGGCGTGGAATCCGGGTGTCCTACGTGGAGGGGAACCGGGACTTCTTCCTTGCCGGCGGCGCGTACGACGACCTGTTCGACGACTACGGGCTCGAAGTTCGCTTCGAGGCCGGCGGAGCGAGGTACCTGGCCGTTCACGGCGACGGGTTGAATCGGCGCGACTGGCGCTACCGCTGCTGGCGCAGGTTGTCGAAGAACCCGGTCAGCCGGTGGTTGGCCTTCCGGTTGCCGTCCGCGCTCAGCCGCCGGCTCGTGACCTCGACCGAGCGCGGACTTACAAGAACCAACCTGGAGCACAAGAAACGGATCCCGGAGGGGGTCATCCGGCGCTACGCCGCCCGCCGTCTCGCGGAGGGCCACGACGTGCTCCTGCTCGGACACTTCCATGCCGCGCGGAGGTGGCTCCTGGGCGGCGGCGAGGTGCGGATCGCGAATGCCTGGTACCACGACAGGAAGTTGCTATGGCTGAGTTGAACGGGGCCCTGCCGGACCCCTATCCGGTTCGGCGCGCCGACCGCGTGGCGGGAGCGGTCGAGTCTCCGGGTTCGAAGAGCATCTCGCATCGGGCGCTGAATCTGGCGTTGATCGGGCAGCGGCCCGTGACGATCGAGAACCTGCTCGAGGCCGAGGACATCGCCGCGTTCGCGGACACCCTCGAGCGCATGGGCTGGCGTCTAGATCGCGTCTCCGGCGCCGAAGTGCGGGCCCTACCGCCGCGCACCGGCCCACCCGATTCGCCGGTGCGGCTCGACTGCCGGAGCGCGGGTACGCTGCTGCGGTTCCTCATCGCGAGCTGCGCGGTGACGCCGGGCGAGTGGATCCTCGACGGGTCGCCGCGGCTGCGGGAACGACCGGTCGGACCGCTTCTCGCCGCTCTACGCGAACTCGGGGCGAGGATCGACGAACTTGGACGACCGGGCTGCGCGCCGATTCGGATCCATGGCGGCGCTCTGGCCGGTGGGCAGGTCGAAATCGATGCCGGGGAGTCGAGTCAGTACGTGTCCGCGCTGCTCATGGCGGCACTGCGGGCGGAGAGGCCGATCCAACTTCTGGCGCCGCTTCTCGTCTCTAGTCCATATGTGGACACAACTCTTCAAGTCATGGCTGATTTTGGTTCTTCCGTAGCGTCCGGCGGCGCCGGCGGGGCGCGCGAGTTCCGGATTGAACCCCACAGGCCGGAGGCGCCGGGCGGTCGTTACCGCGTCGCCGGCGACGACTCCGCGGCTGCCTACCCCGCGGCGGCGGCGGCGCTGTGCGGCGGCCGGGTGAGGCTGCGGGGCCTGGCGCCGACGTCGAGCCAGGGCGACCGCGCGTTTCTGCGGCTCCTCGAGCAGATGGGAGCGGTGGTGCGGGCGGCGCCGGGGGAGATCGAGGTCGAGGGCGACGGCTCGCTGAGCGCGCTCGACTGCGACCTCTCCGGGATGCCCGATCAGGCGCCCACGCTGGCCGCGGTGGCCGCCTTTGCCGACGGTGTCACAGTCATCCGCAATGTGGCGCATCTGCGGATCAAGGAGAGCGACCGCCTGGCCGCGATCGGAACCGAGTTGCGGCGGGCGGGCGCCTCGGTCGAAGAGTTGCCGGACGGTCTGCGCATCGAGGGGAATCCCGGTCTGACCGCGGCGCCGGGTTCGCCACGTGTCGCGATCGATACCTACGACGACCACCGCATCGCGATGAGCATGGCGCTCGTGGGTCTTCGGCGAGGAGGGCTGGCGATTCGTCACCCGGCGGTGGTTGCCAAGTCCTACCCAGGCTTCTGGGCCGACCTTGAGGGAATCGCATGGTGACTGCCGTACTGCGTATCCGTCACCAGGCGCTGGAGGCCGTTCGGGAAGACGCGGGCGCTGCCGGTCTAGCCGAAAGCCGCCTGAACGATGGCCAACGGGCCGCCTTGCTGCTTCAGGGCGCTGCGTTGCTCGCCCATCTGCGAACCGCGGGCTGGAGGTTGCGGTCTTGGAGAGGACTTGTCGTCGATGCGCGGGACGTGCTCCGGATCGAGCCGGGCATGGTGACGGTGGGGCGAGACGGACGGTCGCCCCAGGCGGTACTGACACGGCTCGCCTCGTTGTTGTTCGGGAGTGAGGAGATGGTCGGTCGGAGTGCCGTGCGGGCGGCGCTTCGCCCCGTGGTCGCGGGTTGGCGCGACCTCCTGCTGCCCTTCTCCGCGGACCGACTCGTGGTGGACATTCTGGATCACGCCCCCTTTCTGTGGGGAGACGAGTACCGGAGCGCGAGGGTGTCGTTGTTGGCCGTACACGAACACGAAGAAGGCGAAGAAGTGGTGGTCGCTGGGCATTCCCGGTGGCGCCGCTCGCTGCTGCGGGCCGCCGGCCTCGACCCGGACCGGTTGTCGACCATCTCGGAACGCCTCTCCACCATCCTCGGCAGCGACGAGGCTCAGGACCACTGGCTTGGCGACGCTTCGGGCGGGCCGATCGACTGGATTGCCCGGGGTGATTGGCGACGTGCGGTGGACGAATCCCGGCGAGAGCCGCCGGCCGAGCCGGGGGAGCGGACCGCGGTGGCGCGGGAACTCCTCAACCGCGGCCGGTTCGAGGCCGCCCACGCGTTGGTCGAGCGTTCCAGCCGCACCGAAGACATCCTGATCCGTCTCAAGGGTCGGGTGAGGATGGGCCGGATGGCGGCAGCGCGCCGCACGCTCACCGCGCTCGAGACGCGCCGTCTCGGCGGTGCGGCGAAGCTCGAAGAGTGCGAGGAGGCGATCAGAATCCATGCGGCTGCGGGCCGCCCTGCTCAGCTCAGGGCCTGGGCGGAGCGGGCCCTCGAGGCCGCGGTCGGTCCGTTTGCCGATCGGGGACGTGCTCTCGCCGGCCTCGCGATGCGCGAGGCCGGCGAGACCGGCGGGGCGGCCTCTCTGCTCGACCCGGAAGGAGAACCCGCCGACTGGATGTCGTGCCTGGTCAAGGCCCGTCTCGCATCGGACCGCGGCGACTTCACGGCGGCCGATCAGGCCTTGGCGACGGCGCTTCAGCAGTTCCGGAGACAGTTGCCGGTCTACGACCGCGCCCGCCTCTGGAACGAGCTCGCGACGCTTCGACTCTCAGTGGACGATTGTGCTGGGGCCGAGCGAGCGGCGCGCGTCTCCGTCAGGCTCTTCCGGTGTTGCGATGGGCCCGCTGGAAGGGCCGAGGCGCATGGCAATCTCGCGGAGGCTCGGATTCGCACCGGTCGCCTGTCCGGCGTCCGCGAAACGATCGACAACCTGCGCCGCGAGAGCCTGATGGCCGGGAGCGCCGCCGGAATCGTCGAAGCGCGGCAACTCGAAGCGCGTCTGGACCTGGCGCAGGGTCGGTGGAGTTCGGCTCTGGAATGTTGCAGGTCCGCTCTGGAGGAGTTGCGGAAACGGAAGTTGGGAGGGGGCCGGCTGCGGGCGCTTCGCCTGCTCTCGGGAAGCGCCCTGGTTCACCTCGGTCGCGGCGAGGAGGCGAGAGAGGAACTCCTGGCAGCGCTCCCGCTGCCGGTCGCAGACGGCTCGGCCCGCCTACGGGCTGGAAGCGATGTTCTGCCCGCTGTCTTTCTTCTTGCCGGGCTTCGGGAGGAGGCGCGTGCCGTTGGGGAGGGCGCCGCCTGTGCCGGGCTGTGGGAAGCAGTCATCGAGAGCAGGGCCCCGAGCAGCGACGATTGGCGGCGGCTCGAGGAGCAGGGGGCCTACCGCTCTGCACAGACGATCCACGATCTGGTTTGTCTGCGAGTCGAGACAGTACCGTCCCGGTTGCTCGCATCGGCGGTGCGAACCCTGTCCGAAGTGGGCGCCGAGGCGCCTGCGCAGCGCGTGGACGCTGCCCGGCTGGGCCCTTGGAGAGCTCTTCGCGCTTTCCTGGACGCGGAAGAGCTCGACTCGAGAGCGCTTCATTCGTTGCTGTCATCGGCCGGCCACCCCGAGGCACGCATCGCGGTCCGGGAGTCCCGCGACGTGGGAGGCCAGGACGGGCGCACGGAAGTGCTGTTGGAGGGACCCGGCGGCTCAGAGCAGTTCACAGTCGGGGTGCCCGCCGGCAGACTGGTACTCAGTGCGGACCGTATCGAGGAGCCGGCGCGGGCCCTCTTGGCCGTGATCGCGGCTCGAGCGCCCGCGGCGTCCCGTAGTCGCCGTGACGCCCTGGAGTTGGCGGAGGCGAGAGCATCGACCGTGGGAGGCATGATCGGTCGGAGCAAGGCGCTGGTGGCGGCCCAGGAGCGCGTCCAGAAGCTGGCACTGCACGATCTGCCGGTGTTGATTCTGGGCGAGTCGGGTACGGGCAAGGAACTGCTGGCGCGGCAGCTTCATGAGTCGAGCCGACGCGCCTCGGGGCCATGGCAGGCCGTGAACTGCGCCGCTCTTCCCGAGGGTCTCCTGGTGTCCGATCTGTTCGGTCATCGTCGAGGTTCGTTCACCGGCGCCGACAGCGACCGAATCGGTGTGTTCGAGAGCGGTGAAGGCGGTACGGTGTTCCTCGATGAGATTGCGGAACTGCCGTTGGCGGCGCAGGGAATGCTCCTGCGCATCTTGCAGGAAGGTGAGATGCGCCGGGTCGGGGAGAGCCTGTCGCGGCGTCTCGATTTCCGTCTCGTTTCGGCAACCCATCGCGATCTTCCGGCCATGGTGGAGGCCGGCCAGTTCAGAGAGGATCTCTACTACCGACTTCGGGTGGCGAATGTCGAAGCGCCGCCACTTCGCGATCGCGATGACGACGTGATGTTGCTGGCGCACCACTTTCTGGGAATGTTCTCGGGTGACGGGGAAGAGCTGCGATTCAGCGAGCAAGTCGCCGGAAGTGTTCTCGAGTATCCATGGCCCGGGAATGTCAGAGAGCTTAGAAATGCGATCGAGAGCGCGGCGGCGCTCGCTGAAGGCCCGGAGATTACGGTTGAGATGCTGGGACTTCCGAAAGAGCCGAGGCGTCAACCCCAGGTTGGGGCCAGCTATCACCGGAAGCTTGAACAGTACCGGCGCGGCTTGATCCGCAAGGCGCTTTCGGATGCCGGTGGAAACCAGGCGCGTGCGGCTCGCTCTCTCGGTCTGAGTCGACAGGCGTTTTCGTACCTGGTGAGAAAACTGAACTACGCTCCCTGACCCGACATTGGTTGTATCGCTGGGTCTCCGTGCCGTAGCCCCGTTGTCTCTGCTATTGTCTGGACATACCTCCCGCCGTTCCCATAGGGGGATAGGGGAACACGGAACAAGCCGACAAGAGGGGGAGTACCGCGGTGAGTGCTGCTGGAAGAAAGAAGCTCTTGACATTGGGCGAGGTCGCTCGCCGTACGAATATCTCGATGGCCACGGCGCAGCGCTACAAGAAGCTGTACCAGGACCGACTCCCGTCGGAGGGCGAGGGACGCAAGCAGCGGTACCCGGCCGCCGCCGTCAAGGTGTTCAACGCGTTGAAGAAGGAACGGGTCTCAAAGCGGCGGGGCGGCGGTCGCAAGGCGAGCCCCAAGGAGGCGGCGAAGGCTGCTGCGTCGGGCGCGGCGCTCTTGACGCTTTCGAGCATCGGCGAGCAGACGGGCATCTCCTATCCGACCCTTCAGCGGTACGTAAGGCTGTTCAGTGATCGGATCCCGCATGAAGGCGACGGTCGCAAGCGGCGCTACCATCCAGACTCGGTCGCCGTCTTCCGGCAGCTTCGCGCGGAAAGCAAGCCGGGGCGGAAACCCAAGGCAGGACCCTCCGCCAAGGTGGCCAAAGCCCCGGCAAGGAAGAAGCGGCAGGCGCGCGCCGCGGCCGCTTCTCGGAGCGCTCCCGGTCCGAAGCTGCTGACGTTGACCGCGATTGGCCAGCAGACGGGGATCTCCGGGCCAACCCTGCAGCGTTACATGAAGTTGCATGGTGACCGGATTCCGCACGAGGGCCAAGGGCGGAAGCGGCGCTACCGCCCGGAGGCAGTGGCGGTGTTCCGTGAGATCCGGTCACAGAGCAAGAGGGGCCGGAAACCGAAGGCGAAGGTCGAGGCCGCTGCGCCCCCGAAGGCCGCTGCTCCGGCAATGAGGAAGCGGAAGGCGCGGGCCGCCAAGGTTCGAAAGAAGGCCGCCTCCGTTGCGGCTCAGGGCAGCGTCGAGGCTCGCCTGGCGGCGCTTGAGGCCCAGGTGGGTCAGGTGCTGAAGAAGCTGGAGCAACCGATCACGATCACGCTCAAGCGTTGAGAGTCCTGCCGCGCTAGGAGCGTGCGCGGCAGAACATGGGGTGCGCCGGTTCTTTCTGCGGCGCACGCTTCTAGGTCGGCGCTCTTGCCGCCGCTCAGGCCAGATGGTCCCATCCCTCCGGGGACAGGGGTTCCAGGACTCCGTCGCTTCGCAACAGGCTCATGCCGGGTTGGCGGGTGATGCGGCCGATTCGTCGGCAGCCGGGATGGTTGAAGTTCGCCTTCGGTGGCAGCGTGAACAGGAGTACGTAGTCCTCGCCGCCGCCCAGGATCAGGTCGAGTGGGTCGAGACCCAGGTAGCCGGCCAGACGACGGGCGTCCGGGCGGAGGGTGATCGCTTCCTCGTGCAGTACGCAGCCGGCGCCACTGGCCCGGCAGAGGCGCCCGGTGTCGACCGCCAGGCCGTCTGAAATGTCGATAGCCGCTCCCGGTGGGCATCGCTTCCCGAGGATCAGTCCGAGTTCAAGTTGCGGTCGGGGTTCGAGGTGCCGGCGCACGACCCGGCTCGCGGTGCGTGCCAGGTCAGGTGGCAGGTCGTCCGGCAGCCTCGGTTTGCGCTCGACGATCCGGACTCCCATCCGGACCAGCTCAAGTCCCAGCGCGGACTCGCCAACCGCGCCGCCGACCCAGAGGTCGTCGCCGGGACGGGCGGCGCTGCGGGCCAGCGAGTAGCTGCCTGCCGGTACCTCCCCGATCACGGTCAGGCCGGCGTCAAGATGGCCTGGCGCCCCACAGCGTGCGGTATCGCCGCCGATCAGCTCGATTCCGTAGCGCCGGCTGCGTCGAACCAGAGCGGCCAGGAATCGTCGCGCGGCTTTCTCGTCGTCGACGCCGAGTGCCAGGAGGGCCCACCGCGGTTCGGCGCCGGTGGCGGCGAGGTCGGAGAGGCTGACCGCAAGCAGCCGCCGCGCGGCGATCGCCGGATCGAGATCGATTGGAATGTGGACGTTCGCGCGCTGCGTATCGACGCTGAGTGCAAGCTGTCGGCCGCCGAACTCGAGTAGAACTGCGTCGTCGCCGATCCGATCGCCCGAGCCCGCGAGGTTCGCGAGCCAGGCAGTCAGCCGGTCTTCGCCGCCGGCCATGACTGCGGCTGCTCCGAGTCGAGCAGCGCGGCCTCGAGAACCTGATCGAAGTGGTCGACGTAGAACAGTTCGAGGCCGCGGGTCACCGCTACCGGGATCTCCTCCAAGTCTCGCCGGTTCCGTTCGGGCAGGACCACTTTGCGAATCCCCGCCCCGCGCGCGGCCAGGAGCTTCTCCTTCAGACCGCCAACCGGAAGGACCTCGCCCCTCAGTGTGATCTCGCCGGTCATCGCGATCGTGTGATCGATGGGGCGCCCGCTCTGGACCGAAACGATTGCGGCGGCAATCGTGATACCGGCCGATGGACCGTCCTTCGGCACGGATCCGGCAGGGACGTGAATGTGCAGGTCGTGGCGACGCAAGTAGTCGGAATCCGCGCCGCCTGGACCCTCGAGACTCGCGGCTCGCGCGCAACTCAGTGCGGCTTGTGCCGACTCCTTCATCACTTCGCCCAGTTGACCGGTCAGGACCAGCTTGCCCTTGCCTCGGGAGGCCGCTACTTCGATCAGCAGGAGATCCCCACCGGCCGCGGTCCAGGCAAGCCCGGTCGCGACACCGATCCGGTCGCGGTCGAGCAGTTCCTCGCTGAAGTGCCGTGGCTGCCCCAGCAGACCCTTCAACCTGGCCGGGGTTACCCGCAACTTGCTGTCGTCGCCGCGCGCGACGCGCACGGCGCCCTTGCGGCACAGGGTTGCGATCTGCCGCTCGAGGTTGCGCACGCCCGCTTCCTTCGTATACCCGCTGATCAGACGGCGCAGTGCGGCGGAAGTGATCTCGAGAGCGCCTTCCGGCAGACCGTTCTCCGCGATCGCTTTCGGAATCAGGTGGCGGCGTGCGATCAGCACCTTTTCGTCCTCGGTGTAGCCGGAGAGACGAACCACTTCGAGTCGATCGAGAAACGCCGGCTGAATCGGTTCGAGCAGGTTCGCGGTGGCAATGAAGAGCACTCGCGACAGGTCGTACTCGACACCCAGATAGTGGTCCCTGAACGTGGAGTTCTGCTCAGGATCCAGCACTTCGAGCAGGGCCGCCGCGGGGTCGCCCCGGTAGTCGGCGCCGAGCTTGTCGATCTCATCCAGCATGAAGACCGGGTTGCTGGTCCCGGCCTGGTTCAACCCCTGAATGATGCGCCCCGGCAGGGAACCGACGTAGGTTCGCCGGTGGCCGCGGATCTCACCCTCGTCGCGGATGCCGCCCAGGGAGATGCGCACGAACTTGCGGTCGATCGCGCGCGCGATGGAACGACCGAGCGAGGTTTTGCCGACGCCTGGGGGGCCGACCAGGCAGAGAATCGGCCCCTTGGCGTCGGGTTTGAGGCGCCTCACGGCGAGGTACTCGAGTACCCGCTCCTTGATTCGATCGAGATCGTAGTGGTCTTCGTCGAGCACGATGCGGGCGCGGTCGAGGTCGATCCGGTCCTCGCTCATCGTCGACCAGGGCAGTCCGGTCAACCAGTCCAGATGGCCCCTGATGGTCGCGTTCTCGGCGCTGTCGGGAGAACTCCGCTCCAGCCTTCGGACCTGGCGCTCGACCTCGGTGGCCGCCTCCTCAGTCAGGCCGCGCTCCTCGACCGCGCGCAGGTAACGGTCGATGTCACCGTGAAGGTCATCGCCGTCTCCGAGTTCGTCCAGGATGGCTCGCAGTTGCTGGCGCAGGAAGTACTCGCGCTGGCTCCGGTCCATCTCGCTCTTGGCCTGCGCCGAGATGCGCTGCTGCATGCTGAGCAGCTCGATCTCACGCGTCAGCAGGTCCCCGACCCGTCGTAGCCGCTGGACTGGTTGGATCGTCGCCAGGACAGTCTGGGCCTCCTCCGGTTTGAGGCCCAGGTTGCTCGCTGCGAGATCGGCGAGCCGTCCGGGGTGATCCAGGTTGGCCGCGATCACCATGACCTCGGAAGAGATGTCCTTACCCAGGTTGACCGCGGTCTCCAGACCCTCCTTGACGCTGCGGACCAGGGCTTCCGCCTCGAGTTGGTTCCGATCTTCCTGGTCTTCGTCCACGTCGACCACGCGGGCGCGTAGGAAGGGATCGGTCTGGCTCAGGTGCCTCAGCCGGGCCCGCGCCAGTCCCTGAATCAGGATTCGGACCCGGCCGTCCGGCAACTTCAGCATCCGCATGATCAACGCGGCGGTTCCGATCTCGTGGAGATCGTCCTGTCCGGGCTCTTCGATCGAGCTGTCGCGTTGGGGCGCCAGAAGGATGATGCGGTCGTTGCTCAGCGCGTCCTCGACCGCGAGCATGCCGTGGTCGCGGCTGATCGAAAGCGGCAGGATGATGTACGGGAAGATGACCGAGTCCTTGAGCGGCAGGACCGGCAACACGTCGGGCAGCGAGATGACGTCCGACGGCTCGTTGTTCGGGGTCTCCGCCATGCCGCCACGCTACCAGTCTGTTGTGCCGAACAGACTCGGTACGCAGTCCGTCAGTCCTTGCGCGAAGCCGCCAGAAGAGAGCGGAGTTCGTCCATGAATGCGTCCACGTCCTCGAACTGCCGGTAGACGGAGGCGAAGCGAACGTAGGCCACCTGGTCAAGGGTCCTCAGGCGGTCGATCACGAAGTTGCCCAGTTCGGTCGTCGCGATCTCGCGGTCCTCCTTCCGGTGGAGCAGGGCTTCGGCCTGGTCCACGATCTCCTCGAGTGCGGGCAGAGGCACCGGCCGCTTCTCGCAAGCCTTGAGAAGTCCGCCCAGGAGCTTCTGCCGGTCGAACTCCTGCCGCCGTCCGTCGGACTTGACCACCCGGTAGGCGATGTTCTCGATCTGCTCGTAGGACGTGAACCTGCGCTGGCAGTTCAGGCACTCCCGGCGACGCCTGACCGTCTCGCCGCCGCGGACGTCTCGCGAATCGACCACGCGGTCATGGTTGGCGGCGCAAAAAGGACATCTCATGGCCGGGTGCCAGTGCCTGAACGCTACCATCGCCGCCGAAGCGGGCGGCGCTGCGGCGGCCTGCGGCAGCCCTGAACCGGCCTTCGATCCTGGGCCGCCGGGCGCCGCGCCGTTGTAACATGCGGCGCCTATGAGCCGTGCCTTCGACCAGCTCACCGAGCGCGACCGCGAGATCCTGCGCGAGGTGATCGTGACCTACCTGTCCTCCGGCGAGCCCGTGTCTTCGCGGCGGGTCGCGAAGGACCGCCAGATTCAGCTCTCCGCGGCCACGATCCGCAACGTGATGGCCGATCTGGAGGACATGGGTTATCTGCGCCAGCCGCACGTCTCGGCGGGGCGGCTGCCGACCGAAGCCGGTTTCCACCTCTTCATCGATGACCTGATGCAGGCGAAGAACGTGAGCGACGACGATCGCCGGCTGATCGACGATCGGCTGCTGACCGCGGGTGGCACCGGACGGGAACTGACGGAAGAGACATCCAAGCTGCTCTCCGAACTCTCCCACCACGTCGGCGTCGTCCTCAGCCCCGCTCTCGGCTCCGCGGTGATGCGGGCCATCGAGTTCGTGCCGCTCAGCGGGCGCAAGGTGCTCTGCGTGGTGGTGGCGGAGAACGGCTTCGTAGAGAACAAGCTGGTGGTCACGGACGAGCTGATCGCGCGTGAAGACCTGGTACGCATTTCAAACTACCTGACCGAGAACTACGCCGGGCGCTCGCTGTTCGAGATCCGCGAGGAACTGCTCCGCATGATGAGCGACGAGCGGGCGCGGCTGGACGCGTTGCTGCACCGCACGATCGAACTGGCCAGGGACGGCATGAACATGGGCCACGCGCCCTCGCTCGTCGCCTCTGGAACGCACAGCCTGTTCGAGGCGTCGCCGAGCCTGTCCCGAATCGAGGGCATGTTCCAGATGTTCGCGGAGCGCGCCCGTCTGGCGGGTCTGCTGAGCCGCTGCCTCGACGCCGATGGCGTCCGAGTAGTGCTGGGTCAGGACTCGCGGCTGACGGAAGAACTTGGTTTCGGCCTCGTCGTGCGCAGTTACCAGGCCGGAAACGGCGTGAGCGGATCGGTCGCCGTGGTGGGGCCGGCGCGCATGGAGTACCCGCGCATGGTGCCCCTGGTGAACTACCTGGGCGAGCGTCTGTCCAAGATCCTGGCCGACGGTGTCTAGCTGTTAGCTGCTAACCGGAGCGTGAGGCATGACAGTTGAGCCGAAGGAGGGACCTGAGAGTCAGGTTCCTGGACCGGAAAGCCCCGATGCAGGGACGGGTGCGCCTGCCGCCGCCGACGTGGTCGAGATGGCTGCGGACGAGGGCGCCGCTCCGCCCAGCGTCGAGGAGCAGCTCCGCGAAGAGCTGTCGGCGACCCGGGATCGGCTGCTGCGTGCTCTGGCCGATCTCGACAACCAGCGCAAGCGGATGGACCGCGAGCGGCAGCAGTTGCGGACGAGCTACGTCTCGGCCCCGCTGCGCGAGTTCCTGGGCGTCGTCGACAATCTGGATCGGGCCCTCGAGGCCGAAGCTTCGGCAGACGACTTCCGTGCCGGCGTCGAGATGATCCGGCGCCAGATGACGGATCTCCTGCGCCGGTTCGATGTCGAACCGGTGGAGAGCCTGAACGCCGCCTTCGATCCGAACGTCCACGAGGCGGTTGCCCGTGAGGAGAGCGCGGAGGTCGAACAGCCCACCGTGGTGCAGGAACTGCAGAAGGGCTACACGATGCGGTCGACGCTGCTGCGCGCGGCGATGGTCCGGGTCGCCATGCCGGCCGCGCCGCCGGCGCCGGCTGCTGCCCCTACCGAAGGCGCCGAGGCTGCGGACGGCGCCGGGAGCGAATCGGACGCCGCTGCCGGCGGCGGCGCCTAGACCCTCATGCCGCGCGACTACTACGAGGTCCTGAGCCTCGAACGCTCAGCCACTCTGCAGCAGATCAAGACGGCCTATCGCAAGCTGGCGGTGCGGCACCACCCGGACCGGAATCAAGGCGACAGCGCGGCGGAAGAGAAGTTCAAGGAGGCAGCCGAGGCCTACGCCGTGCTCTCCGATCCGGAGAAGCGGCGCCGCTACGACCGCTTCGGTCACCAGGCGGCACCGTCGGGCGGCTTCGATCCGTCGACCTTCACCGACTTCTCCGACATCCTGGGCGATGTCTTCGGCTTCGGCGACATCTTCGGAAACCGGGGCGCCGGCGGGCGCCGGCGAGCCGGGGCGGACCTGCGGTACGACCTCCGGCTCTCCTTCGAGGAGGCCGCCTTCGGCGCCGATCCGAAGCTGCGCATTCCGCGACTTGAGCACTGCGATACGTGCGGCGGCGCCGGGGCGGCGCCGGGGTCCGGTCCGACCGCCTGCCGCGTCTGCGGGGGCCGCGGCCAGGTCCAGTACAGCCAGGGCTTCTTCTCGGTGGCCCGGACCTGTCCCGACTGCAGGGGCGCCGGAACCGTGATCCGGGATCCCTGCACAGGCTGCAGGGGTCGAGGGTTGACCGAACGCCAGCGCTCGATCCAGGTCCGGGTTCCGGCCGGCGTCGATACCGGTTCCCGCCTCCGCCTTCCGGGCGAGGGAGAGCACGGCCGGCGCGGCGGCCCACCGGGAGACCTCTACGTCGTGATCGAAGTGGAGCCGCACGAGCAGTTCGTGCGCCGCGGCGCCGACGTGCTGAGTGCCGTCACGGTCGGCTACCCGCAGGCCGTGCTCGGTTGCACGATGGAGGTCGAAACCCTCCACGGTACGTCCAGCCTGCGGGTGCCGCCGGCCACGGAGCACGGCGCCACCTTCGTGCTGCGATCCCAGGGCATCCCGCGAATCGATGGCCGCGGCCGGGGCAACCACCTTGTCGAAGTGCGGCTCGAGGTGCCGTCGCCCAGGGATCTCTCGGAGCGGGAACTCGAACACGTGCGCGCGCTCGCCGAGTTGAACGAGGACAGCCACGGCACGGCGAGCGGCACGCCGGCCAGCACGGTTGGCGCCAAGAGCCAGGAGGCTCGGAGCGTGTTCGACCGGGTCATGGCCTTCTTCCTGGGATCCGGGCGCGAGGCAGGGCCCGCGGCGGGCGACGGCAAGAGGGTGGAGCGGAGTTCCGAGGCCAGTTCCGAGGCCTGAGCCCGTGATCCACCTGCTGGTCGGCGGCGACGAACTGGATTGCGACACGGTCGAGGTCGAGGGCGCCGACTACCGGCATCTGTTCCGGGCCCGCCGTCTCAAGGTCGGCGACCGGGTGCGTCTCGTCGACGGCCGGGGCGGCGCGCGTTGGTCGATCGTCGCCGGCGTCACGGCAGAGCGGGCCCGACTGCACATCGAGGGGCCGGCGCCGACCCTCGATCCGGTCCGCTGTCTGACGCTGCTTGCGTCCGTCGTGCGTGCCGAGCGGGCGGTATGGCTGGTGGAGAAGGCCACCGAGCTTGGAGTCAGGGAGCTGCAGTGGTTCGTCTCGGAGCGCACCAACCGTTCTTTCCCGGAGCGCGCGTTGGTCCGGCAGCAACGCGTCGCGAAGTCCGCGCTCGAACAGAGCGGCGGCGCCTGGCTGCCCAGGATCGGCGCGCCGGTCGCCCTGGAGGAAGCCGGGACCTTTGCCGGAGCGGTGGTGCTGCATCCGGGCGCCGGGACACCCCTGGCGGCGGTCGGCGCCGCCCGAACCCTTGTGGTCGGTCCCGAGGGCGGATTCAGCGAAGGGGAGATCGAGTCGTTGGTCGGCCGGGGGGCCGCCCTCGCCGACCTCGGCCCGCGCGTTCTGCGCACTGAGACGGCCGCGGTCGCCGCGCTCGCCGTGGCCATGTGTGCGTCTTGACGGCGCTAGTCTCCGAACCGCTGGAGGACGAGGTGCGGAAGTCGAAGTCAAAACTAGAGCGGCGCCCCAAGTCGGCCTACGACCGGGGTCTGGGCCTGCTCGCGCTGCGCATGCACTTCGCGGCCGAGTTGCGGACCAAGCTCGCCCGCCGCGGCTACCCGGACGCGGAAGTCGACGGCGCGATCGAGCGTCTGGCTGCGGACGGCTTCCTGAACGAGCAGGAGGCCGCGCACATGCTCGTGCGCTCGCTCAAGCGCCGCGGCTACGGCCGGCGGCGGCTCGAACTCGACCTGCGGCGGCGCGGGGCCGACAAGACGGCTGCGGGCGTCGCGCTCGAGTGCGTGGGCGACGAGGACGAACTGGAGCGGGCGGGGTCGGTGGCCGCGCGCTGGCGCTCGTCCCACCCCGCGCGTGACGCCGCGGCTCTGGCCCGGCACCTGGAGCGGCGCGGCTTCGCTCCCCGTACTATTGGCGCCGTCCTGTTCGATTCGGCCGATGAGTCGGCAGAACAACAACTGCTTTCTGAGGAAGCGGAGACGCGGGGTCACAGCTCATGTTGAGTCGGGATATCAGGCGGAGTTTCATCGACTTCTACGCCGGCCGCGGGCACGCGGAGGTGGCGAGTTCGTCGCTGGTGCCGCGGGACGATCCGACCCTGCTGTTCGTCAACGCCGGCATGGTCCAGTTCAAGAACTACTTCCTCGGAGTGGAGAAGCCCGACTCGCCGCGCGCGGTGACCTCCCAGAAGTGCCTGCGGGTGTCGGGCAAGCACAACGACCTGGAGAACGTCGGGCCGAGTCCCCGGCACCACACGTTCTTCGAGATGCTCGGGAACTTCTCCTTCGGCGACTACTTCAAGGAAGAGGCGATCGCGTCCGCCTGGGAACTGGTCACCGGGGTATGGGGGTTGCCGCCGGAGAACCTCTTCGCCACCGTGTTCCGGGAGGACGACGAGGCGGCGGACCTCTGGGTGCGGTTGTCGGGATTGCCGCCGGAGCGGGTCCTGCGCTGCGGCGAGAAGGACAACTTCTGGGCCATGGGCGACACCGGGCCCTGCGGTCCGTGCAGCGAGATCTTCGTCGACACCGCGCCGGACCTGCCCCAGGTGGACTGGGAGGAAGGGAACGATTCGGGCCGCTACCTTGAGATCTGGAACCTGGTCTTCATGCAGTTTGACCGCCACGACGACGGCCGGAGCGAACCGCTGCCGAACCCGTCGATCGACACCGGCGCGGGTCTCGAGCGGGTGGCCGCGGTGCTTCAGGGAGTCGGGTCCAACTACGACACGGATCTGTTCGGCCCGATTCTGCGCGCGGTCGCGGCAAAGGCCGGCCGCGAGTACGGCCGCGACCCGGACGCCGACGTCTCGCTGCGGGTGATCGCCGATCATCTGCGGGCGGTCGGTTTCCTGCTCGCCGATGGTGTGCTGCCGAGCAACGAGGGCCGCGGCTACGTGCTGCGCCGGATCCTCCGCCGGGCCTCGCGCCACGGCATGAAGCTCGGCTTCGAGGCGCCGTTCATGGCCCCGCTGCTGCCGTCGCTCGAGGAGGCCTTCGCCGGCCACTACCCGGAACTGGAGGCGGCGCGCGAACCGTCATCGGCGACCGTCACCGCCGAGGAGACCCGGTTCCTTCAGACCGTGGCGGTGGGCGCCGGCAAGGTCCAGCAGGCGATCGAGGAAGCTAGGCGCCAGGGCACGTCGGTGCTTGCCGGCGACGTGACGTTCCGGCTCTACGACACCTTCGGCCTGCCGATCGAGACGGTACGGGAGATCGCCGAGGAGGAGCAGTTCGGGATCGACGAGGCGGGATTCGAGGCGGCGCTGGCGGAGCAGCGGGAGCGGTCGCGGGCGGGACGCAGGCCGCTCGACGTGGGAAAAGCGCTTGAGTCGCAGTTGAGGCAGGCGACCCAGTCGCTACGGCAGATGGCGGAGGAGCCCGGAAGGGTGCTCGAGTCGCTGGCGAGGCAGATTGACCCCAGCCTGTCGCCAACTGGACTGGCGCAGGCAAGCGGTTCGGATTCAACGGAGATCAAGAGTCGGCCGGAGAGCGGATTCGTCGGCTACCGCGATCTCGAAGTCGAGGCAAGAGTTCTCGGCCTGATCGAGACCAGTGGAGAAGAGCCGCAAGGAGTCGAGAGGTTGACTGGCCCTGGCTTCGCGGTCTTCGATCGCACTTCCTTCTACGCGGAGGCCGGGGGACAGGTCGGAGATGTGGGCCAAGTGAGTTGGGATGGCGGCGGGGCCGGAGTGCTGGCCACTCGAAAGCAGGGCTCCGTCAGCGTCCACCAGATCGATGTAGCCCAAGGCGTGCTTGAAGTCGATACAACCGTTCGACTCCAGGTCGACCGCGAACGCCGGGAGGCCGCCCAGCGCCACCACACGGCAACCCACCTCCTCCATGCCGCCCTGCGCCAGCATCTCGGCAAGGGCGTGCGCCAGGCCGGCTCCCTGGTCCACCCCGACCGGCTGCGTTTCGACTTCACCTACGGCGCTCCGGTCACCGAGGCCCAACAGGAGGCGATCGAGGACACGGTCAACGAGTGGGTGCGGCGCGCGGTGCCGGTCGAGATCGCGGAGCGCTCCTACGACGAAGCCGTGGCGGCCGGCGCGATGGCGCTGTTCGGCGAGAAGTACGGCGACCAGGTGCGCACGGTCGAGGTACCCGGCTTCAGCCTCGAACTCTGCGGCGGCTGTCATGTCGGGAACACGGGCGAGATCGGCCCCGTGACGCTGGTCGGCGAGCGCGGCGTGGCCGCGGGGGTGCGCCGCATCGAGGCGCTCGCGGGCGACCGCGCGGAGCGCCTGCACCGGAACCGGTCCCATCTGCTGGCGACGCTGGAGTCGGAAATCGGCGCTTCCGGAGAGCAGGCCGCGGTAGAGGTCCGTGCCCTCAAGGAGCGGCTGCGGGAGGTTGAGCGTGAGCTGTCGAAGCTCCGTCTCGGGTTGCTGGCCGGTGACGGGAAGCCGGGGCGCGGGCAATCGGCGGACGGCGACACCCGCTCGATCCGGGGCGTTGACGTCGTTCTGCGCGAGGTGCCCGCTTCGAATGTCGGCGAACTGCGGAGTCTGGCCGACGTGCTGCGGAGCCGACTCGGCTCAGGAGTGGTCGTGCTCGGCGCGCTGAACGAGGGCAAGGTGAAGCTCGTCGCCTCGGTGACCCAGGACCTCCAGGACCGGGTCGATGCGGCGGCAGTGGCGCGCGCGATGGGTTCCGCGATCTCGGGCAGCGGCGGCGGCCGCCGCGACTTCGCCCAGGCCGGGGGCCGGGCCGAGAATCTCCTGCCGGCCTTCGCCGCCGCCGAGCGGCATATCGAAGACAGCCTGAGCTAAGGGCAACGGATGGCGACCGAACGCGAAACCGACCGGCAGCAGCCGGCGCCGCCGTCCCTCCGGGCCGGCCTGAATCTGCCGAACGCCCTGACCCTCAGCCGTATCCTGATCGTTCCGCTGCTGGTCGTGGTCTTGCTGACCAAGATCAGTGGCTGGGAGTTCATCGGTCTCGGTCTGTTCCTGGCGGCCTCCCTGACCGACTTCCTCGACGGGTTCCTTGCCCGCCGCCGGAAGCAGGTGACCGCGCTCGGCAAGCTGCTCGACCCGGCGGCCGACAAGATCCTGACCTCGGCGGCGTTCATCTCCCTGGTCGGCCTCGGACTGGCGCCGGCCTGGATGGTGGTCGTCGTGGTGGCTCGGGAGTTCGCGGTCTCGTCGCTGCGCTCGCTCGCCGCGGCCCAGAACGTGGTCCTGGCCGCGAGCTTTGCGGGCAAGGTCAAGACGACGACGCAGATCGTCGCCATCTCTCTGCTGATCATCTCGGACCAGTTGGGCGCCCTGGACCTGCTGGCGCCGGTCTCACTGTGGGTGGCCCTGGTCGCGACGCTCTACTCCGGCGTCGAGTACTTCGTGCGCAACGGCCGTATGGTCCTGATGGCCTTCGGCGGCGCGCCGCGCGGGCAATGAGCGGGAACGCGCCTGCCCGGCAGGCGTCCGTCGCCGGGCGCCGCCCGCCGGTCGCTGACCTCTCCGGTTGCGGCGGGCTTCGACCGTGATCGAGCGCGTCCTGGCCTGGACGGCCTCCTTCGCCCGGCGCCGCCATCGAGCCGTGTTCGTGGTCGCGGCGGTGCTGGCGGTGCTCTGCGTGTTGTCGGCGACCACGCTCCGCTTCGATACGGAGATCCTGAACCTGCTGCCGGAGGACGATCCGGTGGTCACGACCTTCCGGTCGACGATCGAGGACTTCGGCAGTCTCGACTACCTGCTGGTGCTGGTGCGCCTGCCGGAGGATCAGCCGCTCGACCCGTACCTGTCCTTCGTGGACGAACTCGGATCGTCGATGGAAGAACTCGCCGAGATCGACTACGTCGAGTACGACGTCGGCGAGTTGCTGGAGTTGGTCGAGTTTTTCTCCGCCAACCTCTTCGTCTACCTCGACGAGCAGGGTCGGGAGGAAGTGGCGCGCCGGTTGACCGACGACGGCCTCAAGCTCCAGGTCGCCGAGCTGCGCCGGGACTTGAGTTCCCCTCAGGCGCTCATGCTGCGCGACCTGACGCTGCTGGACCCGTTGGACATCCACGAGGTCTTCCTGGAGCAGATCGAACTCACTCGCGGCCTGGAGGTCGATACCGGCACGGGCTACCTTCTTTCCGCGGACCGCTCGCGGGCGCTCCTGATCGTGCGCCCCGCGCAGCCGGCTCAGGAGATCGAGTTCGGCCGCCGGTTGCTTACGGCCATCGACGAGTTGACGGCGGATCTGCTGGCTCGCTGGCCGGAGATCGCCGGCGAGGATGGGGACGGCGAGCCGTTGCCGGCGCCGAAGGTGGCTCTCGGCGGCACGTACGTGACGGCCGTCTCGGACGCGGGCACGATCGTCAGCGGATTGGTCTGGAACCTGGCGACGTCCCTGGTCGGCGTGCTGCTTCTGTTCGCCCTGGCGTTCCGCCGCGTCGGCCTGATCGTCTATGCCTTCGTACCGCTCGCCTTCGGGCTGGTGCTGGCCTTCGGTTTTGCCGGCACTGTGCTCGGCGAGTTGAACGCGCTGACCAGCGGCTTCGCGGCCCTGCTGGTCGGCCTGGGGATCGACTTCGTCATCGTCTCCTACGGACGGTACGTCGAGGAACGGCGCCGCGGGGCCGACCTCGAGGCGGCCCTGGTGGCGATGAGTGGTTCTTCGGGCCGCGCGGTCTGGACCGGCGCCATCACCACCGCGGCAACCTTCTACGCGTTCATGGTGACCGACTTCGTCGGGCTGCGGCAGATGGGGCTCCTGACGGGCACCGGCATCCTCTTCTGCATGGTCTCGGTGCTCGTGCTGCTGCCGGCGATGCTGGCCTGGCGGGAGGATCGTCGCCGCACCGGGGGACGGATGCCGAGACTCGTTCTGCACGGCCTCGGCGCGCGCCGGCTGGTGCGCTGGAGCTTCAAGCGGCCGGTTCTGGTGATCTGCGCCTGCGCGGTGGTCACCGCGGCCACCGGCGCTCTCGCTCCGCGCCTGGAGTTCGAGGACGCGATCAGGGCGCTGCGACCCCAGGGGAATCCGGGCGTCGAGGTCCAGAATGAGGTCGCCGAGTACTTCGGATCGGGGCTGAACTACACGATGATCGTGCTCTCGGGCGCCACGGAGGAGGAAGTCCTGGAACTCTCCATCCGGGCCGAGGAGGGCGCCCAGGAGCTGGTGGATAGCGGGATACTCACCGGGGCACGCGGGATCGGCAGCCTGGTTCCTTCGCCGGCCAGCCAGGCCGCGGGACACGACTGGCTCGATCGTCACCGGGAGTTGCTGGCCGGGGAGCGCCTGCACGAGTTGTTCGAGCGCTATGCAACCGAGGAGGGTCTGCGCGCGGCGCCTTTCCGCCGGGGTATCGATCTGCTTGCCGACGCGGGGGCCAACCGCGAGCCGGTGACCGTGGCAACGCTTCGAGAATCACCCCAGATCGAACGGATGCTGGAGCGGTACATGGGCCGGAACGAAGGTGAGACCAAGTTGGTCGTCTACCTGTATCCGCCGCCAGGCATGTGGCGCCGGGGTGCGCCGCCGGGGGCGCTTGAGCTCGCGGAGCGGTTGGGCCCGCAGGCCCACGTCACCGGCGTGAACGTGGTCGGCGAGCGGCTGCGGAACGGCATTCGCGTCGATGCGGTGACGGCTTCGATCATCGGCTTCGTTCTCGTTGCGCTGCTCCTCTTCCTGGACTACCGCTGGCTGGCCAGCACCCTCCTGTCCCTGCTGCCCCTGTGCATCGGTGTGGTCTGGATGCTCGGCATCATGGTGCTGATCGGGCTCGACATGAACTTCTTCAACGTGTTCGTCGTCACGATGATCATCGGCATCGGGGTCGACTACGGGGTGCACATGGTCCATCGCTGGCGCGAGGTCGGCTTCGGCCCGGACGCGCTGGAAGGCGAGCGTCTGGTCGCGGCCCTGGGTGAGACCGGCAAGGCGATCGTGCTCGCCGCCATCTCGACCAGCGTCGGTTTCGGATCGCTCGCGCTGTCGCACTACCCGGGCCTGCGCTCGATGGGCATTGTCGCCATCCTCGGCGCCGTGGCCACCGCCCTGGTCTCGATCACGCTGCTGCCGGCCCTGGTCGCACTCGGCCGGCGGCGCGCGGCGAGAGAAGGCGCTCCTGGGAACGCGGGCATCCTGCCCGCATCCGGCGCGAAGCGCCGGTCCGGCGACGCTCCTGGGAACGCGGGCATCTTGCCCGCATCCGGCGCGCAGCGCCGGTCCCCTGGGAACGCGGGCATCTTGCCCGCATCCGGCGACGCGGGGGCTGGGCCCACCTGATGTTCGAGGGACTCCAGGACAAGCTGCAGGGGGTCTTTCGCTCCCTGCGTTCGGAGGGCCGGATCTCGCAGGACGACGTGCGGCGCGCGGTGCGCCAGATCCGCCTCGCCCTGCTCGAGGCCGATGTCCACGTTCGGGTCGTGCGCTCCTTTGTCGGGCGCGTGCAGGAACAGGCGCTGGGCGATGAGGTGCTGAACAGTCTGACCCCCGATCAACACATGGTCCGAATCGTGCGCGACGAGCTGGTCGCCGTGCTCGGGGAGCCGGGGCGTGAACTCGAACTCGAGGGCCGTCCGGCGGTGGTCGTGCTCTGCGGCCTTCAGGGCTCGGGCAAGACCACCACCGCGGGCAAGCTGGCGCTGCGGCTGCGCGGCCAGGGCCGCAGACCCGTGCTGGCAGCCGGGGACCTCAGGCGGGCGGCGGCGGTGGAGCAGCTCAAGCAGGTCGGCGCCGCGGCGGACACGGCGGTGCTGGAACCGCAGGCAGGCGAGGCGTTGGGTGCGTTCGCCGGTCGGGCGCTTAAGGCGGCGCGAGAGGGAGGCTTCGACACGCTGATCTTCGACACCGCGGGAAGGCTCCACGTCGATACGGAGTCGATGGCGGAGCTCCGGGAGCTGGTGGACCGGGTCGACCCGTGCGAGACGCTGTTCGTCTGCGACGCGATGACCGGCCAGGACGCGGTCAAGAGCGCCTCCGCCTTCGCCGAGGGCGCGCCGCTCACCGGCGCGGTGATGACCAAGCTCGACGGCGACGCCCGCGGCGGCGCCGCGCTGTCGCTGCGAGGAGTCACCGAGGTCCCGCTTCGCTTCGTCGGCGTGGGCGAGAAGCTCGAGGAACTCGAGACCTTCGCGCCCGAACGGATCGCGTCCCGCATCCTGGGCATGGGCGACGTCCTGTCCCTGATCGAGAAGGCAGAGCGCGTTGTCGACCGCCAGGAAACCGAGCGCCTCGCGGAGCGCATCGCGCGGCAGGAGTTCACGCTCGAGGACCTGCGCGACCAGTTGCGCCAGTTGCGTCGCATGGGGCCGCTGTCGCAGCTCCTCGAACTGCTGCCGGGCCAGTTCCGCGGCGCGAACGTGGCTGACGCCGTCGACGAGAGCCGGCTGGTCGGGGTCACCGCCCTGATCGATTCGATGACGCCGCGCGAACGGCGGAACCCGGCAATCCTCAACGCCAGCCGGCGTCGCCGCATCGCCCGCGGCGCCGGCCGCACGGTCCAGGACCTGAACCAGTTGATCAAGCAGTACCGCCAGATGCGCAAGCTGATGAAGCGCACCCGGGGCAAGTGGATGAAGGGCATCCGGGGGATGTAGGTGCTTTGGCTTCGTTCGTGGCTGAGAAGCAGGCCGACCGCAGCGGAACAGACTTCGGCCTAGCCGCCGCCGTCTCTGCTACTGCCGCCTTGGCGGCTTCGAGCCGGTCGACCTTGGGCGGTAGAGTCGATCCGCCGTGCCCGCCCAGGACGCCGCCATTGCGAGGGAACGAGTAGAGTTGACGGTTGGCTCGCGGTCGTGGTATTCCCGGCGTCCGATTCGCGCTCTCCCGGGAGCAAGGAACTGGCCTATGGACAAGACTGAACTCCTGATCAGCAAGTGGCGTGCCGAGGGGATCGACATGGTGTATCCCCTCCTCTTCAAGTTCCGCACCTCCGTTGTCGGCGAGGGGTGGCTTGCCGGCGTGGAGCTGTGCGGCGCGGCCGTCGTCACGAAGGAAGCCAGCGGCGAGTTCATCGCGCATGGCTTGATGCCGGGCGGTGTCGCCGGCGTCGGCTCGACCCTGACCGAGGCGTATCTCGCCTACAAGGAGGACGTACAGACCGTCCTCTACGACATGGCCGGAACCGCCCCGTATGAGGCCTTCCGAGAGAGCGTGCTCGAGTTCTTCGACAGCGCCGATGCCTGGGGCGAGGCGAAGTTCGCAGAAGGCCGGTCGATGGTTGTGGCCGGAAAGGTCGATAGCTCGCTGCCGCTGGAGCCGAATCCCGAACTCGGTGCGAGTGTTGACGAGCTTGAGCTGCGCTCGAAGAACAACCCCGTCCTGCCGGCAGGGGAGAGCCTTCCCGTTCAGTTGGCCGCCTGAGCGCGGCGGTGCCTCAGGCCCCGCTCAGGAAGGTCTTCGGGATGCTGGACGAGTGCGCCCCGGGCTATACCAGCGTCGAAACGGACCATCACTGGGTGATTCGGTTCGCCGATTGCCAGCCCTTCAGGCTTCCGAAGGGCGAACACAGCCGACAGAAGGCGCGCACTGGTGGCGTCCACATCGGCACGATCAAGTCGATGTGCCGGCGGTTCGCGATCATGGATTGTGCTCAGCGGGTTCTGCCACAACTCCGGTGAGGGGCCGGCGTTCCCCTGGAAGTTCGCGGTTCTGGTGCTACACTACGCCGCTGCTCCGTCTCCGGCCCAACCGTAGAGCGGGCGCCTGAACAACACGGGAAACCGAAACATGGTGAAGATAAGACTCCGGCGCATGGGTTCGCGCCACAGACCCTTCTACCGCGTCGTCGTGTCCGACAGCCGGAAGGTCCCCTCGTCGAGGGTGATCGAGGAGCTCGGGCACTACGATCCGTGCAAGGACCCGGTGGTCATCCGGCTCAAGACGGACCGCATCGACCACTGGGTCTCGCAGGGAGCGCAGGTCACGGACACCGTTCGGGGCCTGGTGCGTAGAGCTTCTGCCACGGCGGAATCCTAGGACGTGTCAGAGGTCGCCGATCAGCTCGCCGGCGTCGTCCGGTCGATCGTGGATGAGCCCGAGGCGGTTCGGGTCGAGGAGATCGAGGAAGAGGACGCGATCGTGCTGCAGGTCGAGGTTGCGCCGGAGGAACTCGGGCGTGTGATCGGCCGCCAGGGACGCACCGTGAGGTCGCTGCGCGCGTTGCTCGAGGTGCGCGGGGCCGAGACCGGCGAGTACTACGAAGTCGAGATCGTCGAACCGGCTTGAGGCAGGTCGCGCCGATCCTTGGCGGTGGGTCGGAGGTGAACATGGAACAGGCGCCGCAGTCGACCCGCAGCAAGGCCGCGGAGACGGTGGTGGTGGGCTTTGTGCTGCGCGCCCACGGGCTGCGCGGCGAAGTGCTGGTCTTGCCCGACAGCGAGAACCCGGCCCGGTTCGAGAGCGGTTCCGAGCTCTTCGTCAGGGGTGGGTCCCGCCGGCGACGGTTGGAGGTCGCGTCCAGCCGGCCGCATCGGGGTCGGGCACTGGTTCAGTTCGTGGACGTGACGGACCGCGACGGGGCGGAGGCGCTCCGTGGCGCTGTCCTCGAGGCTCCGGAGGAGAGTGTGCCGGCGGCTGAAGAGGGCACGTTCTACTACTTCCAACTGGTCGGCTGCCGGGTCGTGGACAGAGCACTGGGTGACCTCGGCGAGGTCACCGAGGTCGTCGAGGACGGCGGCGGTGTGCTGCTTTTGGTGGCGCGGCCGGCCGATGACGGCGGCGGCCGCTCGGTGCTGATCCCGTTCGCAAACCAACTGCTGCCGGAGATCAACGTCGAGGAGCGCCTGATCCGGAGCGACCTGCCCGAGGGGCTGCTGGAAACGTGCGAATCGACGTCATAACCATCCTGCCGGGGGTCTTCCGGGAGTTCCTGGAGGCGAGCCTGATCGGTCGGGCGAGAGCCGCCGGCCTGCTCGACGTGCGGGTTCACGACCTGCGCGACTACACCGACGATCCCCACCGGAGTGTCGATGACGAGCCCTACGGCGGCGGCGGTGGGATGGTGATGACGGCGCCGCCCTGGCTCAAGGCGGTGCGGGCCGTTGCCGGCGGCGACTCTTGCGCCCATCGCATCCTGCTCTCGCCGCAGGGAGAGCGCCTGGACGATGCGTTGGTCCAGAGTCTGGCGCGCAAGAAGCGGCTGGTGCTCCTTTGCGGACGCTACGAGGCGGTCGACGAGAGGGTGCGCGCGCTGGTTGTCGACGCCGAACTCTCGATTGGCGACTATGTGCTGTCGGGAGGCGAGGTGCCGGCGATGGTCGTCGTGGAGGCAATCTCGCGCCAGGTTCCCGGGGTCGTGGGGCGGCATTCCTCGGTCTTGAACGAGAGCTTCCGCGCCGGCCTCCTGGACCACCCGCACTACACCCGCCCGCCGATCGTGGAGGGGATCGAGGTGCCGGAAGTGCTGCGATCGGGCGACCATGGTCGCATCGACGCATGGCGCCGTGAGCAGGCGCTCGAGGCGACGCGCCGGAAGCGGCCGGACCTGCTGGGCAGGGAAGCCTCCGCGCCAGAGGTTGCGCGCAGGGCGCCGAACAGGCGATAATCCGCGTCTTGCCGCTTCGCGGTGCGCGGGCTGGTTATCGATGAGTCCGGTTTCGCACGAGGGGCGCGAAGCCGTTTCAGCAGACAAAGGAGCCGCAGGGTCAGAACTTGCGGCCCAGGCACAGGTGACACGCAATGCACGATCTACAGCAGGTGGAGCAGGAGTACGTGCAGCAGGGCCTGCCCGAGTTTCGGGCAGGTGACACGATCAAGGTCCACGTCCGGGTCAGAGAGGGCGCCAAGGAGCGGATCCAGATCTTCCAGGGTATGGTGATCGCTCGCCGCGGCAGTGGCACCCGGGAGACCTTCACCGTGCGCAAGGTCTCGGGAGGCATCGGCGTCGAGCGGATCTTCCCGCTTCATTCGCCGGTGGTCGGTCAGATCGAGGTCGTGCGCCGGGGCAAGGTGCGCCGCGCCAAGCTCTACTACCTGCGGAAACTGCGCGGCCGCGCCGCGCGCATCGAAGAACTCCGCAAGCGCTGACGGCGACCGCGGGCATGGCGGCGTTGATCGCCGAGACGTACCGCCTGCGTCTGATGCGCGGGCTCGAGCATCAGTTCGCGTCGGCCGGCTACGGGCTGGTCGCCGGCGTCGACGAGGCGGGTCGGGGCTGTCTTGCCGGTCCGGTGGTCGCGGCGGCGGTGGTGGTCTCGTCGGACTGCCTGATTCCCGGCGTCGACGACAGCAAGCGGCTGTCCGCGCCGCAGCGGGAACGATTGGCCGAGGCGATCAAGCAGCGGGCGGCCGCGTGGTCGGTTGCGATGGGCGACGCCGCGTTGATCGACCGCATCAACGTGCTCGAGGCCACCCGGTGGGCGATGCGGAGTGCGTTGCGGTCGCTGACGGTTCGACCCGCCGTCGCCCTCGTCGATGCGGTGCGGCTCGATGCCGTGGACGTGTGCGGCGCGGAGGTGTCGACGGTGCCCCTGGTGCGGGCCGATTCCCTCAGTTTCGCCGTCGCCTGCGCGTCGATCATCGCCAAGACGCACCGGGACCGCCTGATGGCGGCGTACGACCGGCAGTACCCGGGCTTCGGGTTCGCCAGCCACAAGGGGTACGCGTCGGAGCATCACCGCGCCGCGCTCAGGGAACTGGGGCCGACGCCGCTTCACCGTCTGACGTTCCGCTCCGTGCTGCCGACGTAGTATCCCCGACATGCGCCGGAATCTCCTGCTGTTCGTGATCGTTGTCGGCATCGTCGCGGTAGCGGCGGCGGTTCTGTGGCTGGCGCCGCGGGCACAGCGCGCCAGAACGCCCAGCCTGGTCGGTGCCTGGGTCGGCGTCGAAGTCGAGGGCGACGGGGTGGCCAGGTCGGGCACAGTCGAGCTCGACGCCGGCCAGGACTTCCGGTTGCATGCGGTGGTCGAAGTGCGCCGCGGCGGCGGAGACGGAGACGGAGACGCTGAGGCCGAGTACTACAGCGCCACCCCGCGGGTCATGATCGACGGCCGCCAGTTCGACGCTATTCCCGTCGAGGAGTTGAGCGAGCTTGGCAGGGTCAGGTTGCTCTGGTTCAGCGTGGAGAACGGGGTTCCCTTCCGGGAACTGGAGAGTGGAGCGGATCTGGAGAAGTTCCGCTACGAAGAGTTCTTTCGTCCCGAGTGGGGCAGCACGTGGTCGATCGACGGCACTCTTGAGGCCTATTTCGACAGTTGGGTGCAGGAAGACGGCCCGGATGTCGAGCGGAACTTCGGAACCCTCCGGTACCAGGTCTGGGTCGAGACCTCGGCGGACGAGGATGCCCTGGTTCCGGATCAGCGGGTGAAGTCGGCCGCGCTTCTGGGCGCCACCCGAGTCGAGGCGCGGCTGCCCGCCGCGTTGGGTCCTCCGTCGGCGGTGTTCGGATTGCCTGGAATCGTACGCGGCGACGGTGTATGGGATGCTGCGGCTCTGACGCAGTTGCAGCAGCTCCACGATGATCGGCTCGCTTTCAGCCGGGTCACCCTGCTGCGTGAGCTGCTCGATGCGAGGGGCGTGGTCTGGGAGGACTTGAACTGGGGACTCGCTTCTCTGGACGGAATGGCCGCCTGGCATGCCCAGGGCGAGGGGTCGCCGGCGCCGGGTGATTTGGTGCGGGTCGGCGATCGCTGGATGGTTCTCTTCCGGGACCAGGCAGGAGAGGGCGAGCCGGGGATGCTGGACGGAGCTGATCTGTGCCTGGACTTCGACATGGGCGCCGCGATACGTCGGCTCGACCAGGTCTTCGTCGTCGGCGGCGAGGGCGGTGGGGATGTCCAGTTGGCGACTGCGAGGCCGCCGGTCTGAGCGGCGGGCCGGTCGCAAGCGCTCGGCAGGGCGCCGCGCTCCTATCGCGCGGCGAACCCGTCGCCGGCTGAGCTGCGGATCGCCTCTTCCAGTCTGCTGCCGCGAAGGAGTTCGCTGAAGACGTGCGGCGCCTGGTTCGGACGGTAGAGCGCGTAGAACGGAATGCCGTAGCGTCCGAAGCTCGCCAGGTAGCGGGCGATGCCATCGTCCCGATTGGTCCAGTCGGCCTGCATCGCCACCACGTCGTAGTGGGCGAAGAGGGCGGCCGTCTCCTCTGTCTCGAGGACCAGACGTTCGTTCACCTTGCAGGTGGCGCACCAGTCCGCGGTGACGTCGACGAAGACCAGGCGGCCCTCGTCGGCGAGAGTCACGGCCTGGACCGGGTCGAAGGGCACCCAGTTCAGGACGCGCTCCATGCCGGGTCCGCCACCGGCGCCGCCGGAGTGGGCCGATGCGCCGCTCGCGAGGACCAGGACGAAGAGCGCCGCTGCCACCGCTCCGAGGCGTCCGAGAATGCGCGGCGCCGCCCCCCGCGAGCGTCCCTGCAGCCAGACGAAGAGGGCGAGCACAAGCAGCCCGACCTCGACGAAAGCGAGCCGGGCGCTGTCCATCTGGGCGGCGAGGACGTAGAGCAGCCAGACCGTCGTGCCGGCGATCAGGAAGCCCATGATGCCGCGTAGCGTCGCCATCCACTCACCGGGTTTCGGCAGCAGCCGGGTCGCGTTGGGGACCGCCGCCAGCAGCAGGTAGGGCGCCGCGAGTCCGACGCCGACCGCTGTGAAGGTGGCCACGATCGTGGCTGCCGGCTGGCCTAGCGCGAAGCCGACCGCGGTGCCGAGGAAGGGCGCCGAGCAGGGCGTCGCCATCAGTGTCGCGAACACGCCCGAGAAGAAGTGCCCGGAGTAGCCCTCGCTCTGACCGCCGCCGAGCCTGTTGCTGATCGCCTGCGGCAACTGGATCTCGAACAGCCCCCACACGTTCAGGCTGAAGAGCGTGAGGACCAGGGCCAGGAAGGTGACGAAGAGGGGGTTCTGGAACTGGATTCCCCAGCCCACCGCCTCGCCGGCCGAGCGGGCAAGCAGGGTCGCCGCCGCGAGCACCCAGAACGAGACGAGGATGCCCAGGGTCGTCATCAGCGCGCCCGCTGTGATCTCCCGGCGGGACCGGCCCGAAGCCTGGGCCAGTCCGAAGAGCTTGAGCGACACGATCGGCAGCACGCAGGGCATGCCGTTCAGGATCAGTCCACCGAGCAGTGCCGCAAGCAGGGCGGCGAACAGCCCCAGGGCGCCGGCGGAGGCGCCGGTGGGTATTGCCGGCGCGGCCTCGAAGGCTGGATGTCCGGTTGGCTCGCCCGTGTCTCCGATCTCAAGCGACACGGTGGCTTCGGCCGTGGTCGGCGGCAGGCAGGTGCGATCGTCGCAGGCCTGGTAGGTGAGCTCGACCGGCACTTCGACCCTACCGGCGACCGCGTCGGCGGGTACATCGAGTTCCGCGTGGATCACCGCCTCGTGTTCGTAGACCGCCAATGGATCGGCCTCGAACTCGGACTGCCACATGATGTGGTCGGGATAGCTGACGTCGGGCTGCGGCCAATCGGCGGGCAACTCGAAGGCGATCTCGGTGGGGATCAGGTACTCGAAGCTCGGCGTGTGGCTCTGGATGTGCCAGCCGTCGTCGACTGTGACTACCGCGGCGATGCGCACGGACCCGCCGGCAGCGTAGGAGGTGAGGTCGGCGACCGCCTCGAGCGAGGCCTTCGGGGGCGGTCGGAACTGGCCTCCGGCGACCGCCGCCAGGCACAGAACCGCGGCGACGGCCGCCGCTCCTGCTCCGAACCTGCTGGTACGATCCTGGTTCATGCCTTCTGGTGAGCGAGAGTCGGCGACGATGGCTGTCTCCCGGCGGGTGGCCGAGCTGCGCCGGGAGGGGGTCGAGGTCTTCGACCTGGGAGCCGGAGAGCCTGACTTCCCCTCGCCGGAGACAGCCGTTAGGGCTGCACAACGAGCCCTCGACGAGGGCCGGACCAAGTATACGGTGCTCGAAGGCACGCCCGAACTGAGAGCGGGGCTGGCGGCCCGGTACGGCAGCCAGGGAGCACCCTGGAGCGCGGCCAACGTGCTGGTCACGGTTGGCGCCAAGGCGGCGCTCTACGAGCTCGCACGGGCGTTTCTGTCGACCGGCGACGAAGTCGTGGTGCCGACGCCCGCATGGGTCAGCATTCCGGCCCAGGTGCGGCTCGCGGGCGCTGTGGCGGTCACGGTGCCGATGGCGGCCGGGGACGGTTTCGCGATTCGGGCACAGCCTCTGCTCGAGGCGATGTCGGAGCGGACCCGGGCGGTGATCGTCAACTCGCCGTGCAACCCCACCGGCGCGGTCGCTTCGATGCTCGACCTGGAGCGGATTGCGTCCGCGTGCGCCGAGCGGGGCGCTCTGTTGATCTCCGACGAGACCTACGAGCGATTCGTCTACGACGGCAGGCGGCACGCCAGCGTCGCGTCGCTGGCGGCCCGCTATCCGGAGACGGTCGTGCTCGTGGGCTCCTTCTCGAAGAGCTACGCCATGACCGGCTGGCGCCTCGGCTACCTGCTCGGCGCCCCTTCGGTGGTGGCCGCGGCGGCCGCGGTGCAGAGCCACGTGACCTCGAACGCGACCTCGTTCGCGATGGCCGGCGCCGAGGCGGTGCTGGTGAGTGAGCCTCCTGAGGCAGCGGCTCTGGTGGCGGCGTGCGCGCGGCGCCGCCGGGTCGTGCTGGCGGAGTTGGGCCGGATTCCGGGCGTGGTTTGCCCACCGCCGGCCGGCGCCTTCTATGCGTTCCCGGACGTGAGCGCCTGGTTCGACGAGCGCTGTCCCGACTCCGCGGCTTTCTGTCGCCGCCTGCTCGATGAGGCCGGTGTCGCCACGACACCCGGTTCGGCATTCGGCTGCGAGGGCCATATCCGCCTGGCCTACGCCTGCAGCGACCAGATGCTGGTCTCGGGGCTGGGGCGGATCGCCCGGCTTCTGAGCGGGCCACGAGTCGGCGCCGGCAGGAGGCGCGCGGGATGAGACCGTTGATCGGCAACCTCGCCTTCCCCATGTTCGCCGTGTTTGGAATCCGCGTACGGGTCCACTTCACCTTCCTCCTGCTCCTGGTCTGGATGGCGGTGCTGGCGCCCAATCTGGAGAGCAGCGCCGGGCTGCTCGGCCTGGTCGTTGTAGGACTGCTTGCGAGCGTCATCGTGCACGAGCTGGGCCACGCCCTGACCGCTCGCCGGTACGGGATCGAGACTCGCGAGATCGTGCTGACGCCGATCGGCGGTGTGGCCCGTCTGGACGGCTATCCGCAGGGCTGGGCGGAGTTGGCGATCGCGGCCGCCGGTCCGCTGCTGAACCTGGGCCTTGCGACGGTTCTCTTCTTCGGGCTGGTGGTGGCCGGGCTGCCGCCCTGGGGCGCCGGCGCCGTCGTTGATCTGCCTTCTGCGCTGCAGTGGCTGCTGTTCGGCAACCTGTGCCTGTTCGCGCTCAATCTGCTGCCCGCGTTCCCCCTCGACGGTGGCCGCATCCTGCGCTCGGCGCTGTCCTTCTTCCTGGGTCAGGAACGGGCGACCAAGATCGCGACCCGGCTGGGGATGGTGCTGGCCGCGCTGCTCGGGATGGCTGCCCTCGTGCCGTGGACATTCGGCGTGCCGTTCAACGTCCTTCTGCTGCTCACCGCCTTCTTCGTGCTCCTGGGAGCGAGCCGCGAGTCCTCCCTGGTCCGGACGTTGCAGGTCCTGCAGGGCCGCCGCGCGGGCGAAGCGATGATGACCCGCTACGAGCGGCTGGCGCCGCAGGACACGATCGACTGGGCGGTGCGCCTGCTGCTCTCCACCACCCAGCGTCAGTTTCCGGTCGTGGATGGCTGGGGACGGGTCGCTGGCGAGGTGGACCGCGACCGCCTGCTCGAACTCGTCGCCCGTTGCCCGGGCGACACGCCGCTACTCGAACTGATGAATCGCCAGCCGCTGACCGTAACCGAGGACTGCGACCTCCTCGAGGTGTTGCGGCAGTTGCAGAGTTCGGCGCGCGCGCTCTGGGTGGTCCGGGATCACGAGCTGCGTGGAATGCTCACCGCGGACGGCTTGTCGCAGTTTGTCGAGGTGTGCAATCGGCTTCGACACCGCAACCCCGGCGCGGTGCAGCCCTGAGCTGTTAGTGTTGGCGGCTCCCACGAGAAGGAGAGGCGCGTGAGCGACGACGCAAAGGGATCTGGATTCTCTCGCCGGTCGTTCCTGCGCGGCGGCGCCGCCGGGGCTCTCTCGGGTGGTCTGGCGGCGAGTCTGCTGCCGGGAGACGCCGCCGCTGCGGCGAAGGATGTAGAGGGCGCCCCGACCCTCGGGCCGGGCCCGGTTGAAGTCGAACTCGAAGTGAACGGCGTCGCCCGCCGTCTGGAAGTGGAGCCGCGGGTCACGCTGCTCGACGGGCTGCGCGACCGGCTGGACGTCACCGGCCCGAAGAGAGTCTGCGACCGCGGCGCCTGCGGCGCCTGCACGGTGCTCGAGGACGGCCGTCCGATCTACGCGTGCAGCCGGCTGATGATCGAGTCCGCGGGACGCAGCATCACGACGGTCGAGGGATTGGGCTCGCCGGATGCCATGCACGAGGTGCAGCGGGCCTTCGTGGAGAACGATGCGCAGCAGTGCGGCTACTGCACGCCCGGCTTCGTGGTCGCAACCGCGGCGCTGCTGGCGCACAACCCGACCCCGTCGGAACAGGAGATCGAAGCCGGACTGGGCGGCAACTTCTGCCGCTGCGGGACCTACATGGGCATCCGCGCCGTGGTCGGCGGGTCCGGCCGTGGAGGGCATAGCGGTGGCTGACTATTCCTGGCCCGAGGCGGACCGCAGGCGCCAGATCGGCCACCGTCCGGCGCGCTTGGACGGGCCGGTCAAGTCGACCGGGTTCGCCAAGTACCCGTCGGACCGGAATCCGCCCGGTCTCCTGGCCGCGAAGATCCTGACCTGCCCCCATGCCCACGCCCGCGTCGTAGCGATCGACGTGTCGGCGGCGGAGACGATTCCCGGCGTACGCGTCGTCCACGTGATCCAGGGCGTGGGTTCCGAAATCCAGTGGGCGGCCGACGAGGTGGTGGCGGTCGCCGCGGAAACCGAGGACATCGCTCGTGACGCGCTGCGTGCGATTCAGGTCGAATATGAAGTGCTGCCCCACTTCGTGACGGAGAAACACCGTGACCGCGCGCCTGCGGCGCAGCCGGGCGCCGAGCGGACCGACGGCGACCCCGACGCCGCCTTCGCTTCCGCCCATCGCACCGTCGAGCAGACGCTTGGGATGCCCCAGATGGCCCATATGTGCCTCGAACCGCACGGTCAGGTCGCGGCCTGGGACGGCGACGAACTCGAGGTCCATGCCTCGACCCAGGCGGTCTCCACTCTCGCCGGCCAGTTCGCTTCCGAACTGGGCATACCGGCGACCCAGGTGCGGATCCGGACCGAGTACATGGGCGGCGGATTCGGCTCCAAGTTCTCGCCCGACCGCTGGGGGATCGTGGGCGCTGAACTCGCGCGCAAGGCCGGCGCGCCGGTGAAGCTGTTCCTGGACCGGGACCAGGAAGTGTCGGTGGCAGGCAGCCGGCCGTCCGCTTTCGCCCGGGTTCGGGTGGCGGCGGACGAACAGGGCAAGCTGGTGGCCTGGGACTCGGACTCCTGGGGCTCGGGCGGTCTTCCGGGCACCGGCCAGACGCCGCTGCCGTATGTGTTCAGCAAGCTGCCGAACCGGCGTCTCCGCCACACGTCGGTGCCGACCAATCTGGCCGGATCGCGGGCCTGGCGGGCGCCCAATCACCCGCAGGCGTGCTTCCTGACCATGGCCTGCCTGGATGACCTGGCCAGCGAACTGGACCTCGACCCGATCGACTTCCTGGACCGGAACCTGGACTTCACCGGCCGCGCCGACGTGTACCGGGAAGAGTTGGGCGTAGCCGCCGAGATGGCCGGGTGGAAGGAACGCTGGCAGCCGCGGAAGAGGTCCAGAGAGGGCGCCCTTCAGCGCGGCCTTGGCGTTTCGATTCACACTTGGGGCGGGCGCGGCCATGCGAGTAACTGCGACGTGACCGTGCACCCCGACGGCGCGGTCGAGGCCCGGCTCGGCTCTCAGGACATCGGTACCGGGACGCGAACCATCGTTGCCCAGGTGCTGGCCGAGACGTTCGGCCTCGAGCTGGACCAGGTGCGTGTATCCCTGGGCGACAACCGGTTCCCGCAGTCGGGTCCGTCCGGTGGCAGTTCGACCGTCGGCGGGGTTTGCAGCTCGACCCGGCGCGCGGCGCAGGACGCCCTGCGCGAAGTCCTGGCGCGAGTTGCTCCCCAGCTCGAGGCGGCGCCGGAGCAGTTGGCGGCGGCAGCGGGCCGCGTGTTCGTGGAAGGCGAGCCCGCGCGCGCGATGTCCTGGTCCGAAGCGGCGGCGCAGATCGGCGGTGCGCCGGTCAGCGCGCAGGGGCGCAATCCCGGCCCCGGCCGGCTGATATCGAGCGGCGTCGGCGGCGTGCAGATCGCCGAGGTCGAGGTGGACATGGACACCGGTGTGGTCCACGTGGAACGGATGATTGCGGTCCAGGACTGCGGCCTGGTCATCAACCGGCGGCTCGCGGAGAGTCAGGTCTACGGCGGTCTGATCATGGGCGTCGGCTACGCACTGTACGAAGAGTGGATTCCGGATCCGATCACGGGCCGCCTGCTGAACGCGGACATGGAGTTCTACAAGCTGGCGGGCCTCGTGGACGTCGGATCGCTGGAGGTCCACATGATGACCGGCCCCGGGTACGACGAGCGGGGCGTGATCGGTTTGGGGGAGCCGCCCGTGATCTCGCCCGGCGCCGCGATCAGCAACGCGGTGGCGAATGCGATCGGGGTTCGCGTGCCCTACCTGCCGCTGACGCCGGACCGCGTGCTGGACGCGCTGGCGGGCCGCGGGGGGATCGCCTGATGCGACCCTTGAGTTACGCCGCGCCCACGACGGTGGAACAGGCGGTCAGTCTGTTGGAAGCCGAGGGCAGCGAGGTCCTCGCCGGCGGAACGGACCTCTTGAGCCTGCTCAAGGACGATGTCGAGCAGGTCGAGCGGCTGGTTGCGCTGCGCGGCATCGGAGACCTGTCCGGCATCGACGCCTCTGGCGGCCGACTCCGGGTGGGTTCGATGACGACGCTGCAGGAGCTGCGGGACCACGACGAAGCGACCGCGGCGGCGCCGGCGCTGGGGACCGCGATCGACGGTGTGGCCAGCGCGCAGTTGAGAGCCATGGGCACTGTCGGCGGCGATCTGCTCCAGCGGCCGCGCTGCTGGTACTACCGCCGTGGCTTCGGTCTGCTCGCATTGGGCCAGGATGGCCGATCAATGGTCAAAGGAGGCGACAACCGGTACCACGCAATCTTCCCGGAGGGCGATGCGCGCTTCGTCAGCCCCTCCAGTCTGGCGCCGCTCCTGGTCGCGCTCGGAGCGGAGGCGACGGTCCGGGGGCCGGATGGCGAGCGGCGTGTGCCGGTCGAGGCGCTCTACCGCGCGCCGCAGGCTGAAGGAGAGCGCGAGAACACGCTGGCAACAGGTGAGCTGTTGGTCGAAGTGACGGCCGGTGTGGGCGGTGTCCGCTCAGCGGTGTACGAGGTCCGTCAGCGCCGGTCCCTGGACTGGCCGCTGATGGCGGCGGCGGTGTCGCTGACCGGCGAGGCGCCACGGGTGGACCGGGCGCGGATCGTGCTGGGCCACGCCGCTCCGACTCCCTATCTGGCTGCCGCGGCCGGCGACCTGTTGGCTGGTGGCGAACTGACGCCGGAACGGATCGAAGAGGCCGCCGAGGCGGCGGTGGAGGGCGCCCGGCCGATGAGCGGCAATCGGTACAAAGTACAACTCGCGAGGGTTGCAGTCAGGCGAGCGCTTGAACGCTTGGCCGGGATGGAGGCTTGACGTCATGGCTGACCGACTGGCTGCTGCCGAGACCCCGAAGACTCTTGCCGGGACCCCGCAACTGTGCCGAAGGCTGCGCTGGAAGACAATGTTCATGGCCCTTGCCCCGCCGGATCCCGGCGCCGACATCGATCCACAGCACGAGATCGACGATGGTTTCGTTTGGTGTACGCACAGCATGAACTGTCTCGGGCCCGACGGTGCGGTAGCGTCCAAGGAATACTGCCGGGAGGGCCGCAGTTGCTTCGAACGCTTGGGAGACTCGACATGAGAGACATGAGACTTGCCTGGAGGCATCGCTTGAACGCGGCCCTGCCGGTCGCGCTTGTTCTCCTTCTGCCCGCCTTGGCGCTGGGGGCCGGAGTGGAGATCTCGGGCACCTACGTCGAGGCGCGGACCGCCGATGTCTACACCGGACCCTGCTTCGCCAACTCGGAGGTCGGACTGGTTGGCAACGAGGCGATCATGGCCTGGCGGATCGAGGAGGGCGGCTGGGACGGCGTGGATCTTTCGGGGCTCTCGGTCCTCGCGGTCGTGCGGTCGGAAGCCACGCTCGGCGATCCGTACGCCGAATCGGGCGCCGCCGAGTCCGTCCTGATCGTGGATGCCGGCGCGGACCCGTCGCAGCGACGGGCTCTCGAGGGTTTCGCGCGCGGCATGGGCGGGGAGTTGCTGGCGGATGTGGCCCTGGTCCAGACGGCGGAGGTCGAGTTCGACGTGCTGGCGAACGGGGCCGCGTCGGTGAGCGCCGGCAAGCTGGCCGCGCTCCGGACCCGGCCGCTCGATCACCGGGACCACCTGTGCGGGAACGAAACGGTCTTCTACCCGCCCCTGGCGCCAACTGACGGTGCGGCGCCGGGAGTCGCCCTCGAGCACAGTTGGCAGGGAGAAGGTTTGGGAGCCACCTGGAAGAGCCCCGGCAAGCGCAGCTCCTTCGTGGGCCGGTTCAGCCGTTAGAGCAACGTTCTGTAAGCTCCCTTGGGGTCGTAACAGCCGACCCCCTGCCGCCCTTGAGATGATCATCAACAAGCGACAGATTGGCGACTCCAGCCTTCTGGCGGTCGAGGGCGTGATCAAGCTCGGACAGAGCGCGCGTTTCCTTGCCGACGCGTTGAAGCGGAGTCTGTCCGAAGGCGACGGTCACGTCCTGCTCGACCTCTCGGACGTGAACTACATGGACTCGACCGGGATCGGGGAGCTGGTCGGTTACCTGGTGCGCCTTCGCGCCGAGGAACGGAAGCTGATCCTGATCCGGCCCTCCGAGCGGATCGTCCAATTGCTGACCGTCGCGGGTGTGGCGTCTCTCTTCCCGACCTACGACACCGTCGCGGAGGCGCTGGCCGCCGAAACCTGAAGCCTCTTCCGGGCGCCCGTGCCGGCGCCCGTGGCGGCCTGATCGCGGCAAGGGCGCCGCGCGGCTGCGGGCATCGCCGGGCTCGCCGGCAACGCTTGAGTCCTCAGGGCAGCGATCGGGGTTCCCGGTCGTCGAGAACGAACGGCTCGGGCAGCAGATCCTGGAGTGTGAAGCGACTCCAGTTCGCGGCCTCGTGGTCGCCGGCGGTGACCGAGACCACGGGCAGGTCGCAGGAGAACTCGGCCAGGGCGTCGCGGCACTGCCCGCAGGGGGCGCATGGCGGCGTGGCGCTGGTGGCGATGGCCAGGGCCTGGAATGAAGTCTGCCCGTTCGCGACCGCGGCCGACAGCGCGCCGCGCTCGGCACAGAGGGTCAGGCCGAGCACGCGGTTCTCCACGTTGCAGCCGCCGTAGATGCGGTCGTCCGCGGCCAGCAGAGCGGCGCCCACCCGGAAACCGCTGTACGGGGCGTAGGCCCGTTCCCGGCTACGAACCGCGACATCGACCAGAGCCTCCCAGTCGATGCCTTCCCAGGTGGCGGCGTGGGCAGGGATCGGCGGGTGGAAGAGGGGTTGCCCGCTCATGGAGCGGACCATAGCAGTGCTCTCGTGGACGCACCGGCCGGGAAACGTGATAACTTGCGCCGCGCTTTGGCTCTGAGATTCCGTGTAGTGCCTTCGCACTTGACTCACTTGGTTCGCGGCCCATCACTACCTTGATATTGGTTCGCAGGTTCATGAGGTGGTCGCTTTGAGCGAACCCCCAGTCGAGCCGCCAGCCGGCGGTCAGGAGGTCGGCTGGCGGGACGGTGCTCTGGTCGTGCCGGAACGGCCGATCGTCCCCTTCATCGAAGGCGACGGGATAGGCCCCGATATCTGGCGCGCCGCCCAGGCGGTGATCGACGCCGCGGTGGAGAAGGCGTACTCGAGCGCCCGTTCCATTGCCTGGCTGGAGATTCTGGCTGGAGAGAAGGCGTTGGAGCGGACCGGGGAATGGCTGCCATCCGCGACCGTCGACGCGATCCGGTACTACCGGGTGGCGGTCAAGGGACCGCTGACGACCCCCGTCGGCGGCGGCATCCGCAGCCTGAACGTGGCGCTCCGCCAACTGCTCGACCTGTACGCCTGCGTGCGCCCGGTGCGCTACTTCGACGGAGTGCCGTCGCCGGTGCGCGAGCCGGAGAAGGTGAACATGGTCCTTTTCCGCGAGAACACCGAAGACGTGTACGCGGGCCACGAGTGGCAGCAGGGAACGCCGGAAAGCGCAGCTCTGATCGACTTCGTGCGGCGGGAACTCGGCCGCGACATCCGTGCCGACTCGGGCGTCGGCATCAAGCCGATCTCGGTGACCGGGAGCAAGCGGCTGGTCCGCAAGGCGATCGAGTATGCCCGCGCTCAGGGACGAGGCAGCGTCACCCTGGTGCACAAGGGCAACATCATGAAGTTCACCGAGGGCGCCTTCAAGGAGTGGGGCTACGAACTCGCGGCCGAGGAGTTCGCGGACTTCACGGTGAGCGAGGACGAGCTGTGGTCGAAGTACGACGGCCGGCTGCCGGATGGCCGCATTCTGATCAAGGACCGTATCTCGGACGCCATGTTCCAGCAGATCCTCCTGCGGGCCGACGAATACGACGTGATCGCGACGACGAACCTGAACGGCGACTACCTGTCGGACGCTCTGGCGGCTCAGGTCGGCGGTCTGGGGATGGCCCCCGGCGCCAACGAGGGCGATGGCGTGGCCCTGTTCGAGGCCACTCACGGCACAGCGCCGAAGTACGCCGGCCAGGACAAGGTGAACCCCTGTTCGGTCATCCTGTCGGGCGTGATGATGCTGAACTGGTTGGGTTGGCTGGAGGCCGGCAGGTCGATCGAGAACGCGATCGGCCGCGCGATCCGCCAGAAGCGCGTGACGTACGACCTGGAGCGTCAGATGGAGGGGGCGACGTTGCTCAAGACCTCCGAATTCGGCCAGGCGATCGTCGAGAACCTCGACTGAGGCACCGAAGGTCGTGAAGATCCACGAGTTCCAGGCCAAGGAACTCCTGCGCGGATTCGGCGCCAGGGTGCCGCAGGGGAAGGTCACCTCCGATCCCGCAAAGGCGGCGCAGGTCTGCCAGGACTTCGGGGGCCGCTGCGTGGTCAAGGCCCAGGTTCACGCCGGTGGCCGTGGCAAGGGCGGCGGAGTCAGGCTGGCCGCCGGCCCGGAGGAGGCTGAGCGGCTGGCTGGCGAGATCCTCGGTATGCAGCTCGTGACGCACCAGACCGGTCCCGAAGGCCAGCGGGTGCGGAAGGTCCTGATCGAAGAGGCGCTCGAGATCGACCAGGAGCTCTACCTGGGCGTGACCCTGGACCGGGCGGCCGAGCGGCCGGTGTTGATGGCGTCCCGTTCCGGCGGCATGGACATCGAGGAAGTGGCGCGTACGGATCCCGGCGCGATCCTGCGCGAGCTGATCGATCCGCAACTGGGCGTACTGCCGTTCCAGTGCCGGAGGATCGCGTCCGGTTTGGGGTACTCGGGAGGCACGGCGCGTCAGATCCAGGCCGCCGTCACCAGCGTGGTCACCGCGTATCTGGAGACGGACGCCTCCCTGGTTGAGATCAACCCGCTGATGGTCGACTCGTTGGGCGATGTCTACACGCTGGACGCGAAGATGAACTTCGACGACAACGCGATGTTCAGAAGGCCGGAGATCGCCGGGCTTCGCGACATCCACGAGGAGAACCCGCTCGAGGTCGAAGCGTCCAAGCACGGCATCAGCTACATCAAGCTGGACGGCAGCATCGGCTGCATGGTGAACGGCGCCGGGCTGGCGATGGCGACGATGGACATCATCAAGCTCTATGGAGGCGAACCAGCGAACTTCCTCGATGTCGGTGGCTCGGCTTCGCAGGAGGCGGTGGCCAGCGCCTTCCGGATCATCCTTTCGGATACCGCGGTGAAGGCGGTGCTGATCAACATCTTCGGCGGCATCGCGCGCACCGATCGCATTGCCCGCGGCGTGGTCGCTGCGATCGGGGAACTCGACGCGGCGGGCTCGCCGGTCGATGTGCCGGTCATCGTACGGCTCGAGGGAACGAACGTCGAGGAGGGCCGGAAGGTGCTGGAAGAAGCCGACTTCGATTTCGTCGTGGCCGACGGCATGGCGACCGCCGCCGAGCGCGCGGTAGCGGCCCTGGGAAGCTAGACGCGATGTCGATTCTGGTTGGCGAGGACACGCGCCTGATCGTGCAGGGCATCACCGGCACGGAGGGCCTGTTTCATGCAATGGGGTGCCGGGAGTACGGCACGGAGGTCACAGGCGGCGTCACGCCCGGCAAGGGCGGCGCCACGGTCGAGGGCTTCCCGGTCTGGGAGTCGGTCGAGAAGGCGCGTCGGGCGACGGACTGCAACACGACGCTCATCTTCGTGCCGCCGCCGTTTGCCGCGGACGCGATCATGGAGGCGGCTGATGCCGGCGTCGAGTTGATCGTCTGCATCACCGAGGGCATCCCCGTCGGTGACATGGTGCGGGTCAAGACGTTCCTCAGCGGCAGGAGAAGCCGTCTGTTGGGGCCCAACTGCCCGGGTCTGATCACACCCGGCCAGGCCAAGGTCGGCATCATGCCCGGCCACATCCACGCGGCGGGCAACGTCGGCGTGATCAGCCGCAGCGGCACACTGACCTACGAGGCCGTGTGGCAGCTCACGAACGAGGGTCTCGGTCAGACGACCTGCGTCGGCATCGGCGGCGATCCGATCAACGGCACGAACTTCATCGACGTGCTTGCACTGTTCGCCGAAGACGAGGCGACCGAGGCGATCGTGATGATCGGCGAGATCGGCGGCACCGCGGAAGAGGAAGCGGCGGCTTGGATCCGGCAGCACCTCGATATCCCGGTCGTCGGTTTCATCGCCGGCGCGACGGCGCCGCCGGGTCGGCGGATGGGCCATGCGGGAGCGATTGTCGCGGGCGGCAAGGGAACCGCAGCGGAGAAGAAGGCGGCGCTTGAAGCGGCCGGCGTGTTGGTAGTCGACTCGCCCGCCGAGATGGGCGCGCGCGTCGCGGCGGCACTGGCCTCCTGACGGCCGCGGCTGAACTGGAGACGAGATGGAAGAGACGCTGACGATCATCAAGCCGGACGCGGTTCGCGCGGGCAACACGGGCCGGATCATCGCCCACCTCGAGGACGCGGGGTTCACGATTCAGGCGATCCGGCGGTTGCGCCTTTCGCAGGCGCAGGCCGAGGCCTTCTACGCGGTCCATCGGGAGCGGCCGTTCTTCGCGGACTTGGTCGCCTTCATGACCGGTGGCCCGGCGGTGGCGATCGCGCTCGCCCGGGAGAACGCCGTCACCCTCCTGCGCGACACGATGGGCGCGACCGACTCGACCCAGGCGGCGCCGGGCACGATCCGGAACCTCTACGGGTCGAACATCCAGAACAACGCGATCCACGGCAGCGACTCGCCGGAGAACGCTGCGATCGAGCGCGCGTTCTTCTTCGCGGGCTGCGACCTGGTCGCCTGAGACCGGTCCCGGGAACGCGGGCGCCTCGCCCGCATCCGGCGTGGCGCCCCGCCCTGCGCTCGCCGCTCAGGGGCCGACACCGCGCGGCCGCAGCAACCGGCCGAGGCCCCCGAGCGCGGCGTCGGCGACCAGGGCGAGCAGGGCCGCCGGGATGGCGCCCGAGAGGATCTGCTGGATGTTCACCAGTTGTACGCCGGCGATGATCGGCTGACCGAGGCCGCCGGCGCCGATGAAGGCGCCGATCGTCGCGGTGCCGATGGTGATCACACCCGCGGTCCTGACCCCGGCCATGATGGTCGGCACCGCGAGCGGCAGGCGGACCCTTCGGAGAACCTGGCCCGAAGTCATGCCGAGCGCGGTGGCGGCTTCGACCGCGTCCGGGGCGGCCTCCCGGAGCCCGGTGCAACTGTTCCGCAGGATCGGGAAGACAGAGTAGATCCACAGCGCCACGACGGTCGGGACCACGCCGACGCCGAGAAGGGGGATCAGAAAGCCGAACAGGGCCAGGGAGGGCAGAGTCTGGGACATGCCGATGATCCGGATCAGGGTTTCGCTGGCGCCGGTGCGGAAGCGGTCGAGCGCCAACGCCAGCGGCACCGCCAGCAGGATTCCCAGGGTCAGCGCGACGCCGGAGAGCGCGATGTGCTCGATCGTGTACTTCGTGAGTTCGCGCCGCCGCGACCACATGTACGCGATCAGGCCGGATGTCGGAGGCGCCAGATCGGGACTGACCGTCTCGGCGCCGGCGGGCAGTAAATCGAGTTCGAGGAGAAGGTCGTAGGCGACCACCTCGATCGCCTCGTGCTGCTCCTGGAGCCGAAGGTTGACGGCCTGCATCCGGCGTTCGTCGATCGCCTGGCCGAGCAGGCCGAGGACGGCGCCGACCTCCGGGTGGCGGGCGAGCGTTTCGCCGCGGACCAGGGGCGCCGCCTCGTACGGCGGGAAGAAGCCGAGGTCGTCCTCCAGCACCACGAGGTCGTAGACGAGGAGACGGCCGTCCGTTGTGTAGGCGTCGATCACATCGACCGCCCCGGCCGCGGCAGCCTGGTAGTTGGGCGCCTGCAGCATGGGCTGAACGCTGCGGAAACGTATGCCGTAGGCCCTGGTGAGGCCGGGCAGGCCGTCGTCGCGCTCGATGAACTCATGGCCGAAGCCGGCGCGGAGGTCGGGCGCGAGGTCGACCAGGTCGCTGATCGTGCGGAGAACCCGGCCATCCGGAACGACGAGGTCGCCCCTGACCGCGATCTCGTAGGCGTTCTCGAATCCGATCGGCGCCAGCCAGTGGAGGTCGAAGCGCCTCAGGAACTCGGCCCGGACGGTCTGAAGCGCTTCGAACTTGGAGGCCGATGGATCCCGGCCCAGCAGCGTGACCAGCCCGGTGCCGGTGTATTCGGGATACATGTCGATGCTGCCTTCCCGCAGCGCTTCGAAGCAGAACTCGGTGCCGGCGAGCCCGAGCCGCCTCTCGACCTCGAGGTCGGTGCGGGCCTCGATCAACTGCGCGAACAGCTCGCCGAGCAGGCGGTTCTCGGCGAAGTTCTTCGATCCGACGACGATCTTGCCGCGAGGCTGATCGTCTTGAGCGTCCTCCTGCGCCGCTGCCGGCAGGTGACTGCCGGCGCTCAGTGCGGCCAGTAACAGGAGAGTCGGCCGGATCACGACCGGGCGACTCCCGAGCGGTCCAGCAGCTCGCTGACGTAAGGGTCCGCGGGCCGTTCGATCAGCTCCTGTGGAGTCGCCGTCTGCAGCAACCGGCCTCGCCGCATGACCGCGATCCGGTCCGAGAGCTGGAACGCCTCATCGAGATCGTGGGTGACGATGACGGCGGTCTGCTCGCGCGACGCGCGGAGCCGCTTGAAGGTCTGGCGCACCTCGGTACGGGTGATCGCGTCCAGCGCGCCGAAGGGCTCGTCGAGCAGGACGAGGGGCGGGTCGGCGGCGAGCGCGCGAGCGACCGCGACCCGCTGGCGCTGGCCGCCCGAGAGCTGACGCGGGTAGCGGTTTGCGTAGGCGCCTGGCGGCAGACCCACCAGCTCCAGCAGTTCCCGCGCTCGCCGGCGCCTGCGGCCCCTGGACCACCCCAGGAGTTCGGGCACCAGGGCGACGTTGCGTTCGATGCTCCAATGCGGCAACAGGCCGCCGGTCTGCTGGACGTAGCCGATGCGACGTCTGAGCTCGGTCGGCGCGATCGTCGACAGATCCACATCCTCGAAGAAGAGAGAACCCGCAGTCGGTTCCTCCATCCGGTTGATGAGGCGGAGGATGCTGGACTTCCCACAGCCGCTCTCGCCGACGAGAACGAGAGTCTCGCCGAGCTGGATGTCCAGATCGACGCTCTCGACCGCGCGGACGTCGTCGCCGCGGGTTGGCGCCGGGTAGACCTTCGTCACGCCCCGCAGGCGCATGACTGCCGGAGCAGGGTTGGGGCTGGAGGACGTCACGACGGAGTCGGAGCAGCGACGAATGTACCCCAGTGTTGGCGGCTACAAGGGCGAGGGCCGCCAAACCGCTGGCGCCTGCAGCCGTGTTGATACCCTCTGCGCTTCGCGCTACCCGAATCAGGATTGGGTGGAAGGAAACCCGAAACTGGCCGCAGGCACTCAACTCTTCTCCAGCCGCTGGGGGCTGATGCTGGCCATGCTCGGCATGGCGGTGGGCACCGGCAACCTGTGGCGGTTCCCCCGGATCGCGGCGTCCAACGGCGGCGGCTCCTTCCTCGTCGCCTGGGTCGTCTTCCTGATGCTCTGGTCGGTGCCGCTGATCCTGGCCGAATTCGCGCTCGGCAAGAAGATGCGGAACGGCACCGTCGGCACTTTCGCGCGGATGATGGGCGACCGGTTCGCCTGGATGGGCGCCTGGATCGCCTGGGTGGCGGCGGCGATCGGCTTCTACTACGCGGTGGTCATGGGTTGGACGCTGCGTTACTTCCTGGCGGCCGTCACGATGCAGTTGAAGGGCGAAGGCTCGACCGAACTCTGGGAGCAGTTCTCCTACTCGCCGCAGGCGCTGATCTTCCACGCCCTCGCTCTGGTCCTGGCGGTGATCGTGGTGCTCAAGGGCATTCGGGGCATCGAGAGCGTGGTGCGGGTGCTGATGCCGGCGTTGCTGGTTCTGGTCGTGGTGCTGGCCATCCGCGCCGTGACGTTGCCCGGTGCGTCAAGAGGGCTCGAGTTCCTGTTCAAGCCGACCTGGAGCGACCTGCTCGACTACAACGTCTGGCTGCAGGCGCTGACGCAGAACGCCTGGGACACCGGCGCCGGTTGGGGACTGGTGCTGACCTACGCGGTGTTCTCACGTCGCCGGGAGGACACGAACCTGAACTCCTTCCTGCTCGCGTTCGGCAACAACAGCGTCTCCCTGCTGGCCGGCGTCATGGTGCTGTGCACGGTCTTTTCGCTGATGCCTGATGCGGCGGGGGAGATCGTCGGCGCCGGCAACGAGGGCCTGACGTTCATCTGGATACCGCAACTGTTCAATGCAATGCCGGGCGGCTCCATCTTCATGGTTCTGTTCTTCATGGCTCTGGTGTTCGCCGCCTGGACGTCCCTGGTGGCGATGTTCCAGCTCGTCAGTCTGGCGCTCGAAGAGGCGGGTCTCGAACGCCGGACGGCGGTCATCTCGCTGGCGGTCGCCGCCTTTGCACTGGGCATTCCCTCGGCGCTCTCCCAGCCGTTCTTCGCGAATCAGGACACGGTCTGGAGCGTGGCGCTGATGTTCTGCGGTCTGTTCTTCGCCCTGATCGTCATCCGCTACGGCGTGGCGCGCTTCCGTGCGGAACTGATCAACCAGGACGGACAGGACATGGCGGTTGGCGTGTGGTGGGAGTGGGCGATTCGACTGGTCGTCGTTCAGGCGTTGGTGCTCGTGGTCTGGATGTGCTGGGGCGCGCGCAACGAACCGCTATGGGGACCGCTCGGTGTGGGCAGCATGTTTGCGCAGTGGCTCGTGGTAGCCGCGGTCCTGATCGCCCTGAACGGCGTGTTCCTGCGCGGCCTCAAGAAACGCGCTCAGAACGCTCAGAACACCTGAGTAGCGACGCCTCAACTGAGCCGGCCGTGCAGCCAGGCGCGGACACGTTGGATGCGCTGCCAGGCGTTCGGCCAGCGGTGCATGACGAAGACCCGCAGTCGGCGGTTCAGGCGGTCGCTGGCGAGCGAGAGCAGCGCCACGCCCAGGGGGATGAGCACGATTGCGGGGATCCCAGGCAACCATCCGGCAACCAGGCCAACCAGGAGCAGGAGAGCGCCGAGCCCGAACAGGAGAATGCGCACGCCGATGCGCAGCGGAGGCAGCTCGGGTTCCTGCTCCACGACGGGCGGCGACGGCGGGTCCGGATTGCTCTCAGTCGGCGGCACGTGTCTCGATTCGGAGGAAGCGGCGCTTTCCTGCCTTGAGCAGCATCGGGCCACTGCTAGCCGGTAGGACGAAGTAAGGGTCTCTGATCTTCTCACCGTCGAGCGAGACGGCTCCCTGCTGGATCAGACGACGAGCTTCGGCTCTGCTCTGGGCGAGTCCGGCATCGGCGATCAGGGCGAAGAGCTTCAGGCCGGCCTCAACGAGGCGGGTCTCGATCTCCTCCGGCTCGCCGCCGCCGCGGAACATGCGGTCGAACTCGGCGCGTGCGCCGTCGGCGGCGGCGCGGCCATGAAAGCGGCGCACGAGGTCATGGGCCAGTTCAGCCTTGAGATCCCGCGGGCTGGCCTTGCCCTGCTCGACCTGCGCCTTCTGGCGGTCAATCTCCGCTGCGTCCAGATCGGTCAGCAGCAGCCGCCAGTCCCACATCAGCGCGTCGGGGATCGACATCGTGCGGCCGAACATCTCGCGGGGCGAGTCCTCGAAGGCGACCGCGTTGCCGAGGCTCTTGGACATCTTCTGCACGCCGTCGGTGCCGACCAGGAGCGGAACGGTGAGCGCGATCTGGGGCTCCAGGCCGCGCGCGCGCATCAGGTCGCGGCCGACTAGGAGGTTGAGCAACTGATCGTGGCCGCCGAGTTCGGCGTCGGCCTTCAGGACCACGGAGTCGTAGCCCTGGGTCAGCGGGTAGAGGAGCTCGTGAATCGAGATGGGTTCGTGGTTCTCGAACCTTGCGCGGAAGTCCTCGCGCTCCATCATCCGGGCCAGGGTGTAGGAACCGGCCAGCCGGATCAGCCCCTCGGCGCCCAGCTCGGAGAGCCACTCACTGTTGTGCAGGATCTCGGTTCGTTCCCGGTCGAGCACCTTCCACGCCTGATCCTGGTAGGTCTCGGCATTTGCGAGGACCTCCTCATGCGAGAGCTGCGGCCGGGTGGCCTTCTTGCCCGTGGGATCGCCGATCATGGCGGTGAAGTCGCCGACCAGGAAAACCACCCGGTGCCCGAGCTGCTGGAAGTGCGCCATCTTGCGCAGGAGGACCGCGTGACCCAGGTGCAGATCGGGCGCGGTCGGATCGAAGCCGGTCTTGATCAGCAGCGGGCGGTTCTGCCGGCGGGATTCCTCGAGCCGGCGGCGCAGTGCGTCCTCGGAGACCACGTCGACCGCCCCGCGAAGGAGCAGTTCCATCTGCTCGGAGACGGGAGGGAAGCTGCTCATGGGGGCGGAGGGTAACAGCCGGCTGCGCGTGGTGGCTCCACGCCGCTTCAAGGCGGCATGGACGTCGTTTCAGGGCCTGCGGGACCGGGGTGCTTCGGATGAGCGGACGCGGGGCCTCGCCGTGTCACGAATGCGGCCGGAGGCGACGATTCTGGCGTCCCCGGACAGGCGCCAGCGCACCGCACCGGCCGGATCCGGCGGGCCTTCCTCCAGACGCAGTTCGCAGCCGCTACGGGTGGTCGCGACGACGGGCAGGGAGAGGCGGCCTTCCGCGATGGCGCAGGCGGCTGCGGCAACGACGCCGGTGCCGCAGGCCAGAGTCTCGGCTTCGACGCCGCGCTCGAACGACCGGATGCGGAAGCCCTCGGGGGGGTCCAGGGTGACGAAGTGGACGTTCGCGCCTTCCCTTTCGAGGTCGGGGTGGGCGCGGAGGTTCGGCCCGAGGGAGCCGACCGGCGCCTCTTCCAGGTCGCCCTGCCACCAGAGGACGAAGTGGGGCACGCCGACATCGATCCGGCGGCCGGGGCAGATGCGGCTGTTCGTGTGCAGGGTCATGGGACGTCCCGGTCCCGGCGCGGGTACCAGAACGGCGGTGCGGGTGTCGTCGAGCGGCTCGGCCGTCAGAGTGCCTGCCGCGGTTTCGATCTGCACGCGTGAAGCCGCCGGCTCCTGGTCGAAGGCGAGCCGGGCGGCACAGCGGGCCGCGTTCAGGCACAGGTCGGCCCGAGCGCCGTCGGCGTTCGCGTAGTCGAGGGCGTAGCGTCCGCGGGTTACGCGGCGCAGGCTGAACAGGCCGTCGGCGCCCACCGATACGCCGCGCCGGCACCACGCCTTCACCGTCTCCACGGACGGAATGGGACGGTCGAGAAGGGCGATGAAGTCGTTGCCGGCCCCTGAGACGAGAGAGAACGGCGTGCCGTTGCGGTCGGTCACGGCGGCGTGCCGTCGTCGTCCCCGCCGTCGTTCGGTTCGCTGTCCGAGGCGGTTTCGCCGTCGTCGTCGTCATCCTCGCCGTCTTGACCTTCCGACTCCGAAGACTCGCCGTCGGCGGCTTCCGGTTCGCTGGGCGCCGATTCGGCGATGGGGTCCGGCTCGCGCAGAGGCGGCAGCGGATCGCCCTTCCGGCCGCAGCCCGTGGCGGCCATCAGGGCCAGCAGAACGGCGACGATCGCTGCCGGGCCGATGGGATGGCGATGGCTGGAACTACAGGACATAGCGGCTGAGATCCCGGTCCTCGACGATTTCGGCGAGAGCCCGGGTCACGTAGGCGGCGTCGACTTCCAGGGAGACGCCCTCCATGTCGGGGGCCTCGAACGAGACTTCTTCCAGCAGACGCTCCATCAGGGTTGCCAGACGCCGGGCGCCGATGTTCTCGGTCTGGGAGTTCACCTGCACGGCGAGGCGAGCGATCTCCTTGACCGCGTCGTCACGGAAGGAGAGGTCCAGGCCCTCGGCGCCGAGCAGAGCGCGGTACTGGGTCGTCAGGGCGCTGTCGGGCTCGGTCAGGATGCGGACGAACTCCGCTTCGCCCAGGGCGCTGAGTTCGACCCGGATCGGGAAGCGCCCCTGGAGCTCGGGGATCATGTCGGACGGCTTGGCTATGTGGAAGGCGCCGGCGCCGATGAACAGCACGTGATCCGTCTTGACCGGACCGTACTTCGTCGTCACGGTGGTTCCTTCGACGATGGGCAACAGATCGCGCTGCACGCCCTCCCGGGAGATGTCGGGGCCGTGGCCGCCGTTGCGGCCGGCGACCTTGTCGATCTCGTCGAGAAAGACGATGCCGGCCTGCTCAACGCGCTGTCTCGCTTCCTCGGCGACATCCTGGCGATCGATCAGTGCCTCCGCCTCCTGCCGGCGCAGGATCTCGCGCGCTTCCGAGACCTCGACCATCTGGCGCTTGCGCTTGCCGAACAGGCCCGGGAGCATCTCCTTGAGGTTGATTCCCACCGCCTCGACGCCCTGGGGGGTGAACATCTCGAACTGCTGTTGGGAGGCGTCGTCCACTTCGATCTCGACCATCCGGTGGTCCAGGCGTCCCTCATCGAGCCACTGTCGGAAGCGTTCCCGGGTTTCGGTCGGTGCGCTGTAGTTGGCTGGGGCGTCCGGGTCGGCGGCTGGTTGGGGCGCTTGGGGCACCAGGAGCTGAAGCAGTCGCTCATCGGCTCTTGACGCGGCATCCGCCTCCACCGCGGCCCGCTTCTCTTCTCCTACCATCGCCACCGCAAGCTCCATCAGGTCGCGGACGATCGACTCGACATCGCGGCCGACGTAGCCGACCTCGGTGAACTTGCTGGCCTCGATCTTCAGGAAGGGGGCCCGCGCGAGTTTGGCCAGCCGGCGCGCGATTTCCGTCTTGCCCACGCCGGTCGGGCCCATCATCAGGATGTTCTTCGGGGCGATGTCCTCGGCGGTCTCCGGATCGAGCTGCTGCCGCCGCCAGCGGTTGCGCATGGCGATCGCCACCGCGCGCTTCGCGTCCTTCTGGCCGACAACGTGCCGGTCGAGGGCCGCGACGATCTCCCGCGGCGTCAGGTTCTCGACGAACTGGGCGTTCTGCGCCGGCTCGACGGTCATGTCGCGGCGCCATTTCCTTCGAGGCGCTCCACGGTGACTTCGTGGTTGGTGTAGATGCACAGGTCGGCGGTGATCCGCATCGCCTCCCGGGCGACCTGTTCGGCGTCGAGCTCCGTGTGCTTGAGCAGCGCCCGGGCGGCGGCGAGGGCATAGTTCCCGCCTGAACCGATGGCGAGCGGCATGCCCGGATCCGGTTCGAGCAGGTCGCCGTTACCCATCGCCAGGAAGCACTTGCTCGCGTCGGCGACGATCATCTGCGCCTCGAGCCGGCGCAGCGCGCGGTCCGTTCGCCAGTCCATCGCCAGTTCGATCACGGCGCGCTCGAAGTTGCCCTGGAACTCCTCGATCTTGGCCTCGAAGCGTGAGAACAGGGCCAAGGCGTCGGCGCCGCCGCCGGCGAAGCCGACCAGAATCCGACCGTGGTTGGCGCGCCTCACCTTGCGGGCGCAAGCCTTGACCACCGTGTTCGCGGCGCCGTTCGTGACCTGGCCGTCGCTGGCCATGCACGTTGTGTCGCCGCGGCGGACGAGCAGGATGGTGGTCATGCGGTGGGTTGGTCTTCCTCAGGTCGGCGGTCGGCGAGGTCGTATCCTCGTTTCACGGATTCTCTCGCAGAATGTTGCGCAGGGAGACCTCCGGTTGGGTCCAGCCCGGACCGCCGATGTAGCGTCCGATCTCCTCGCCGTCGCGGAAGACGATCGCGGTGGGAAGTTCCTTGACGCCAAGACGGTCGACCTCGGCATCGCCCCAGGGGTTGTCGTCCCCGAGGCCGTAGTAGGTGAACCGGAGGGGCGATTCCTGGAGCTGTTCGTGGACCTTGAGGCCGCGCGGCATGAAGCGCTCGCAGACGTGGCACCAGGATCCGAAGACGACGCGGACTTCCACGCCGGCGCCGAGCTCGGCTACCTCCGCGACGACCGCCGGGTCGGTTTCGTAGGCGTTCGCCGAGCGGCGATAGCCAGGGTCGTGTTCGTAAAGAGCCTGCAGTGTCGCCTCGCCAGCCAGGGAGGGTCGTTGCCGGAGTTGGGCGCGCACGCCGTCGACGGCGAACTCGAGGCCCTTGGGAATCTGCCGGAAGGGCATCGGAGAGCCGAACAGGGCCCCGGGCAGCAGGTCCACCGTGTCCTCGCCGGTCGGTGAGATCTTCAGCAGTTGGACCTTGTACGAGGTCTGGTTGCGGGCGCTGAGCAGCACCGGCGAGGGCAGATCGTCGGCGAGGACGAGGAATGCTCCCGCGGTTCGTGAGAGGTAGAGCTGGGCGCCGGCAGCCTCCTGCCCCTGCAGGAAGAGCTGGTAGTCGCCGACGAGCTGGAAGCCGCGCAGGTCGTCCTGGGCCCCGGCGGCCCCCGCGGCGGCCAGGAAGACGGCGGCCGCCGCCAAGAGCACGAGTACCGTGGTCCTGCGGGCGATGGGAAGTCTCATGCGGTTTCCTTTCCTGGAGGCGGGTGGTGTCGTCGAGCGCGGCGGCAGGTGGTCCGGCAGCGGACCTCAGCCGCCCTTCGCTCTGGGGTGGGTTTCCCGGTAGACCTGAAGCAGGCGTCCGGTATCCACGTGCATGTAGCGCTGGGTGGTCGCAAGGGAGGCGTGGCCGAGCAGTTCCTGGATCGAGCGCAGGTCGGCGCCGGACTCGAGCAGGTGGGTGGCGAAACTGTGCCGCAGGGCGTGCGGATGGGCGCCCGCCGCCTGTGCTGTCTCCAAGACGTAGCGGTCGATGACACGGCGGACGGAGCGTGCGCTCAGGCGGCTTCCCTGCTGGTTCAGGAACACCGGTTCGTCCTGGTCGGTTCCGGCGCGCGGGCTGCGGAACACCTCTTCCCAAGCGTCGAGCCACCGCCTGAGCGCCTTCTCCGCCGGCTCTCCGAAGGGCGTCATCCGTTCCCGGTCGCCCTTGCCCACGACCCGGAGCACCCTGGCGCCGAGGTCGATGTCGCGCCAGTTCAGGGCGACGAGTTCGCCGACCCGCAGACCGGAGGCGTAGAGCAGCTCCAGGAGCGCGCTGTCCCTGAGACCGAGCGGTCCGGCGCGGCCCGCGGGCGCCTCGAGCAGAGCGTCGATCTCGGCCGGCCGCAGATGCCGGGGCAACGTCTTCTCGACCTTCGGCGTCGGCACCGAGTCGGCCGGGTTGGACTGCATCCGGCCGGCGAGACAGGCGTAGCGGAACAGGCCCCGGAGCGCCGACAGGTGGCGGCCCTGGGTTCGGCGGGCCAGCCGGCGCTGGTTCAGGGAGGCGACGAAGGAGCGGACCAGAAGCTGGTCGATGTCTTCGAGACCCGAACCGCTGCCGCCGCTCGCGGCGCGGAAGTCGGCGAAGGCGGCGAGATCCCGCCCGTAGGCACGGATCGTGTGTTTCGAGTAGTTGCGCTCCAACTCCAGGTACTCCAGGAAGTCCGCGATCAGTTCGGCGAGCGCGCTGGGGCGCTCGGGTTCTTCGCGCCTCCCGGCGTGCTGAACGGTGGTTGCCATGAGAGTGCTTCTTCGAGGCCCATGCTATCGGCCCAGGCCTCCAGGGCCTGCCCGGCACGGGCCACGTAGGCGGCGCGACGGTCACGCCGCAGCACCCGTCTGGCAAGCGGTTCGAGCAGACCGTAGTTGATGTTCGTGGGCTGGTAGCGCTTCGGATTCGACTCGGTCAGGTGTCTCGCCAGGGCGCCCAGCGCCGTCGTGTCGGGTAGGGGAGGCGGTTGACGATCCTGGTCCTGGAGCACGAGGTAGAGCGCGACGGCAAGCCCGGTGGCGGCCGACTCGAGGTAACCCTCGACGCCGGTCATCTGTCCCGCCAGCCTCAGATGAGGCCTCGCGGCAATGCGGTACCAGCGGTCGAGGTGCAACGGCGCATTGATGAACGTGTTGCGGTGCACCTGGCCGTAGCGGACGAAACGGGCCGCTTCCAGGCCCGGAAGCGTGCGCAGGACACGGCGCTGCTCGGGCCAGGTCATCCGCGACTGGAAGCCGACCAGGTTGTACTGGCTGCGGGCGAGGTCCTCCTGCCGGAGCTGGACGACAGCATGAGGACGTTCGCCGTCCGGGGTCTGCAGACCGACCGGTTTCATCGGCCCGAAGCGCAGGGTGTCCTCGCCGCGGCGGGCGAGTTCCTCGATCGGGAGGCAGCCCTCAAAGAACAGGGGCCGCTCGAACTCGCGCAGCTCGATCGTGTCCGCCTCGAGCAACTGGCGGTGGAAGGACCGGTACTCCGCCTCGTCGAGTGGGCAGTTCAGGTAGTCGTCGCCTCCCTTGCCGTAGCGGGAAGCCCGGAACAGTCGCTCGTTGTTGAGACTGTCACCCGTGACGATCGGGGCGATTGCGTCGTAGAAGTAGAGATGGTCCGCACCAACCAGTTGCTCGATCTCGCGCGTCAGCGCTTCGGAGGTCAGAGGCCCGGTCGCGATCACGCAGTCGCATTCGTCCGGCGCCGGCAGTGCGGTCAACTCCTCGCGCCGCAGTTCGATCAACGGGTGCGCTTCGATCGCCTCTGTTATGTCGGCGGCAAACCCGGCGCGGTCCACGGCCAGCGCGCCGCCGGCCGGAACAGCGTTGCTTCTCGCGGCGGCGATGATCAGCGAATCGAAGCGCTCCATCTCGCGTTTGAGCAGTCCCGCGGCATGGTGCGGGTCGTCGCTGCGCAGCGAGTTCGAGCACACGAGTTCGGCGAGATCGCTGCCGGCGTGAGCCGGTGTGGACCGCCGCGGCCGCATCTCGTACAGAGTCACGTCGCGGCCCCGGGAGGCGAGTTGGAAGGCGCACTCGCTGCCGGCGAGCCCGCCGCCAACCACTACGACGGGCGCGGTCATCAGTGCATCATGGCAAGGGCCCGCCGGCTTGACAAGGTTCACTGCTCTACTAAGGTGCCCGCGCGCATGGCTAACTCTCTCGTGACTTGGCCCGAACCAGAGCGGCGGTAAGGTGGCCCGCACGCATGGCTAACTCTCTCGTCATCGTCGAGTCGCCGGCCAAGGCCCGGACGATCGAGCGCTACCTCGGCCCCGGCTACAAGGTCGAGTCCTCGATCGGTCACATCAGGGACCTGCCGCGGACCGCTGCCGAGGTGCCGCAGAAGTACCGGGGGCGCCCCTGGGCACGTCTGGGTGTCGATATCGAAGGTGGGTTCGATCCGGTGTACGTGATCCCGAGCGAGAAGCGGGGTCAGATCACCAAGCTTCGGAGCGCGCTGCGCGGCGCCGACGAGCTGGTGCTCGCAACTGATGAGGACCGCGAGGGCGAGGCGATTGCGTGGCACCTCCAGGAGGTGCTGCGTCCCAAGGTGCCGGTGCGGCGAATGGTGTTCCACGAGATCACGAAGTCCGCCGTTGAAGCGGCGCTCGGCGACACCCGGGAGATCGACCGCCGTCTGGTCGACGCCCAGGAGGCGAGGCGGGTACTGGACCGGCTCTATGGCTACGAGGTGTCTCCCGTGCTGTGGAAGAAGGTCCAGCCGCGGCTGTCGGCGGGCCGCGTTCAGTCGGTGGCGACCCGGATCGTGGTCGAGCGGGAGAGCGAGCGGATGGCGTTCGTACCTGCCGACTACTGGACGGTGGAGGTGGAGCTCGAGACCGAGGACGGCGAGGCAAGGCGCTTCCCCGCGCGGGTGTCGGCTCTGGGCGGCAAAGCTCTGGCGCGCGGACGGGACTTCGACCGCAATACGGGCAAGCTGAAGACCGCCGCCCACCTGTTGCTGGAGGACGAGGCCGGAAGGCTGGGGCAGGAGTTGCCTGCGACCCGGCCTTTGGTTACCAAGGTCAAGGAACAGCCGTTCACCCGCCGGCCCTACGCGCCCTTCATCACCTCGACCCTGCAGCAGGAGGCGGCCAGGAAGCTCCGGTTCACTGCGCAGCGGACGATGAGGGTGGCCCAGGGGCTGTACGAGAACGGCTACATCACCTACATGCGCACCGATTCGACCGCGCTTTCGAGCCAGGCGATCGCTGCCGCGCGGCGGCAGATCGTCGAGCTCTTTGGCCCCGAGTATGCGCCGGCGAAGCCGCGCTCCTACTCCAGAAGGGCGAACGCCCAGGAGGCGCACGAGGCCATTCGGCCCGCGGGCACGGACTTCCGGACGCCGGACCAGGTACGCGGGAGCCTGGACCGGGACTCCTTCTGCCTCTACGAGCTGATCTGGAAGCGGACACTAGCGTCCCAGATGAAGGACGCGAAGGGGACGAGTACCAGCGTCCTGCTTTCAACGTCCACACCGTCGGCAGCATCCGTGCAACTGGCCGCCTCCGGTCGCGTGCTCCGCTTTGCCGGATTCCTGCGGGTCTACGTGGAGAGCCGGGACGATCCGAAGGCGCGGGCAGAGGACGAGGAGCGCTTCCTGCCGGCGCTTCACAAGGGCCAGACGGTTGGCGTGGTGAGTTCCGAACCGAAGGGCCACACGACCCAGCCGCCTGCCCGGTACACCGAAGCCAGTCTGGTGCGGGAGCTGGAGGAGCAAGGGATCGGGCGGCCGTCGACCTACGCCGCCATCCTGCAGACGATCGTCGACCGGGGATACGTCTGGAAGAAGGGCTCGGCCCTGGTGCCGACGTTCCTCGCCTTCGCCGTTACCCGGTTGCTCGAGCAGCACCTGGGCGACCTCGTGGACCTGGACTTCACGGCGCGCATGGAGAACGACCTGGACGAGATCGCCGGGGGCGTCCGCGAAGCGGAGCCCTGGTTGCGCAACTTCTACTACGGCCGCGAGAAGGGTCCGGCCGGCGATGGACGCCGGGGTCTGCAGTCCATGGTGGAAGAGGGTGTGGACGACATCGATGCCAGGGCGGTTTGTTCGCTGCGTCTGGGAGAGGACGAGCAAGGCCGGGAGGTGGTCGTTCGCGTCGGCCGCTACGGCACCTACCTGCAAGCCGGTGACGACGGGCAGCGTGTCTCGATCGAGGACAACGTGCCGCCGGATGAGGTCACTCTCGAGTACGCCTTGGAGCTGCTTCAGGGGGCGTCGGAGCAGAGTAGTCCCATGGGAAACCACCCGGAGACGGGCGAGCCGATCTACGTCAAGACGGGTCGGTACGGCGACTACGTCCAATTGGGTGATCCGAGCCCGAAGGAAAAGGGCCGGAAGCGATCGGCGAAGGCGGGTAAGCCCAAGATGGCCAGCCTGTGGCCGTCCATGGATCGCGGCAGCCTGACGCTGGACGAGGCCGTTCTGGTGCTCTCCTTTCCGCGTGAACTCGGACTCCATCCGGAGACGGGCGAGCCGGTCACCGTGCAGGACGGACGGTTCGGCCCCTACGTTCGCAGCGGCAAGGAGAGCCGCAGCCTGGAAGGCCACGAGCAGTTGGCGGCCGTGACCCTGGAGCAGGCGCTAGGGCTTCTGAGTCAGCCCAAGAAGCGGCGTGGCGCCGCGATGTCGGTGCTGCGGGAGTTGGGCGAACACCCCCAAAGCGGCCTCGAACTCTCGGTGAAGAAGGGGCGATTCGGGCCCTACGTGACGGACGGCCAGGTGAACGCCTCGGTGCCCAAGGGCCGGGATCCCCAGGAAGTGGGTCTGGAGGAGGCGGTCGAGTTGCTGGCGGCTCGCGAGGCCAAGCTCAAGGCCCAGGGCAAGGACCCGAGGGCGCCGAAGCGGCAGCCGGCCCGGAAGCGCCGCACGTCGAAGAAGAAAGCGCGCAAGTCCTAGGAGCGTGCGCCGCAGAACAATGGGGGTATGCCGATCTTCCTGCCGCGCAGTCTCCTAGCGCGCCATCAGCGCGTAGTTCGCGCCCTCGTAGCGGCGCACCAGTCCGTCGACTTCCAGGCGGGCCAGGGTCGCCAGCACCCCCGGGATCGGAAGGCGCAGGCTGGATGCCAGTTGTTCAGGTGTCCGGGCGCCGTTCCGCAGCGCGACCAGAAGCCCGTCGACCTCGGAGTCGGCGCCGTCGACCTTGGCGGTGTCGAGGCTTGGGTGGCCACTGGCACTCTGGGCTGAGCCCGCGCCCTCCAGCGGTCTGTGTTCCAGCGCCTTCAGGACGGCGGTCGGCAGGGTCTCCAACAGCGCATCCGGGTCCAGCGCGGGGATGGCGCCGTCCCGGAGCAGCAGGTGGGCGCCCGCCGATTCGCGGGACAGCACGGAGCCGGGGACGGCATAGACCTCGCGTCCGAGGTCGAGTGCCAGGCGGGCGGTGATCAGGGAGCCCGACCGGCTCGCGGCGCGGACCACGATCGAAGCGAAACCGAGTGCGGCGATGATGCGATTGCGGATCGGGAAGTGCCAGGGGCGAGGTTGCCAGCCGAGAGGGAACTCGCTGATCAGACAGCCCCGCCGGGCGATTTCGGCGGCCGTCCGCCTGCTGTTGCGGGGGTAGTCGACATCGAGACCGCAACCGAGCACGGCCGCGGTACGGCCGGTCCCCGCTCTCGCCGAGAGAGCGCTGCGGTGGGCGGCCTGGTCGATGCCGCGGGCGAATCCGGAGATGATGGTCAGGCCGGCCGCAGCGAGCCGTCGGGCGAACCAACTGGCCACCTCCAGGCCGTATGCGTCCGCCTTGCGTGAACCCACGATCGAGATACCGGGGCCACTTCCGAGCTGGCCGCGGACGTAGAGGACCGGCGGCGCGTGCAAACCCAGGTCGGCCAGCGCGCGCGGATATTCCGCGTCGACGAGAGTCACGATCGCGGCTCCGGCGTCTCGCGTCCTTGCGGTCTCGGCGCCGACGTCTCCAAGGCAGTGGCGGGCCGCACGTAGCGTCTCCCGCACTTTGTCGACCGGCGCCTCCAGGCTGCCGGCTGCTTGTTCGGCGAAGCGGTCGCGGGCGAGATCCCGTTCCGTCTGCAGTCGTTGAGCGAGTGCGCAAACCAGCCCCCGGTCCTCGTGCACCATGTTCAGGGCGATGAGGGCCCGGCGTATCTCGTCGCGGTCGGTCTCCTGAGGGCTGCGGTGTGGGCCCGGTTCTTCTGCCATTGCTGTCTCCCTCGCTGGATCGGGACATGTTGATTGGCTGAAATCAGCGTTTAGAGACAGAGACGGATTTCGGGCCCGTGATCTATACTCGATCGGTGACGCGCACTGCTCAAAGTCTGCCGCGCGTGCTGCCGTTGATCGTCGGCATCCTCCTCTTGGTGACGGTGTCTGGTGCTGCCGATGCGCAGAAGCGCAAGGTCACCCCTGAGGCGCGGCAGCAGTGGGAGTTCGGCGTCGACATGGCCAACCGCGGTCTCTGGAGTGAGGCCCTGTTCCGGTTCGAACAGGCCCGCCGGATCGAACCGGAACACCCGAAGCTCCTGAGCAACATCGCGGTGGCGCACGAGGCGTTGGGCTTGTTCGAGGAGGCCTTGAACTACTACCAGCAGGCCCTGAGGCTGGCGCCCCGCGAACGAGACGTGCGCCGGAACTACTCCCGCTTCGTCGAGTACTACCAGAACTTCAAGGGCGATACCGCCGAAGAAGAACTCGGGCCCGGCAGCCCCGCGGCGGCGTCGGGTGTGCAGAACACCGGCACGGGCGCGCCACCGGCCGAGGGTCGGTGACGGGCTGCGGGACGTGCTTCGATGTTGCGGGGACCCATGGAACAGTTCTTGCAGCTTGAGTATTGGATGGCTCGAGGTGTGACGTTGACGAAACGCGGCAATAGGGTGCCGGCAGTTGTTGCCCTGGCTGGTCTCCTTACGGGCTTCATGAGTCTGCTCGCGGTTGCTCCCGCGACCGCTGACGGCACGGTGGAAGTGCGGCTCAAGCTGCCAATGCGGGCACGGATCGACCTCGCCGGCCGCGACACCCTGCTGCCGGCGCCCTTCCTGGTCGTCAGCCAGGAGGGCGAGGGCCGGATCGAAGGTACGGACATCGATGTGCAGGGAGAGTTCGAGCGCTACCTGAACAAGGTTCTTCGCCGGGAGACGGACCTGCGGATCGTCGAGGCCGGCCGCGTCGACTACCCGACCTACGATCTCGAGATGCTCTCGCGTGACGAGGACTTCTGGCGAAGTCTGGGGGAACGGACGCAGGCGGACCTCATCCTTGCCGGCACCCTGGATTTCGATATTCAGGACCGTTCGGGCTACCGGACAGAGGAATACACATCGCCCTTCGACGGCCGCACCATGTACCGCCAGGTGCTCGTTGAACAAACCGGATTCGAGTACGACATCGTCGTCATGGTCTTCGACGGCAAGACCGGCGAACTGATCTACAACGACAACTTCAAGGACTTCAAGAGCTTTGAAGGCGAGCAGGCGGATCCGCTGCAGGGCATGTTCGAGAACCTGTACGCGCTCGAGGACCGCATTCTCGGCGTCTTCACGCAAAAAGACATCGAAGTAGCGCGTGTGATCTTCACGCCCTGAAGCCAGGGAGGAGCTAGTGAACTCAGCAGTACTTCGGCCTGCGCGACAGTGGGCCCTCCGCGTAGCCGCACTCGCCTGTGCGCTTCTGGTCGGTGCAGGCGCCGGCCTCCAGGCTCAGGGCTTCGGCAAGAACAAGGTCCGCTACGAGGACTTCGACTGGCGCATCTACCACTCGACCCACTTCGACATCTACTACTACTCGGAGAGCGAGAGCCAGCTTCAGAAGGTTGCTTCACTGGCCGAGAGCGCCTACGACCAACTGTCGCTCGACCTGGACTACCAGATCCAGGAGCCGACCCCGTTGATCATCTACAACACGCACTCGGACTTCCTCCAGAACAACGTGATGATCAACTTCATCCCGGAGGGAGTGGCCGCATTCGCCACTTCGGCAAGGTTCCGGATGGTGATGCCGGTCGACCTGCCGGACATCGAGCTCTACGAACTGCTCCTTCACGAGCTGACCCACATCTTCCAGTACCACATCCTCTTCGGAGGCAGTCTCGGGCGTGCTATGACCAGCAGTCCGCCCCAGTGGTTGATGGAGGGAATGGCGAGCTACTTCGCCAAGGATGAGAGCGCCGCCGACCGGATGTACCTGCGGGATGCGGTGGTCAACGACCGCCTGCCGCCGATTACTTCGGGTCAGGCGGGCGGCTTCTTCGCCTACCGCTACGGGCACGCCGCGTTCGACTTCATGGAGGAGCGGTGGGGCGCCGACGGCGTAATCGATTTCCTGTTCGAGTTCCGGAACACGATCGGCGCCCGCGTCGGCCGGGCGATCGAGCGCGCTTTCCGGATCGATCCGGAAGACTTCGACCTGGAGTTCCGGCGCTGGCTCCGCAACCAGTACCTGCCCGAGCTGGTGGCGACCGGGGAACCGAGCGACTTCGGCCGTCCGTTCCGGACCCGGCCCCAAGGTAGCCAGGAGACATCTCCCGTCGCCTCGCCCTCGGGCGATCTGGTGGCGGCGTTCTCGACCTTCCAGGACGACATCGACATCGTGCTCTTCGATACCCGGGAGCGCGAGCCGATCCGCAACCTGACCCGGGGCTACACCTCGGACTTCCGGCACTACGTCGCCCAGATGCTGAGTCTGGGGCGTAAGCATGGGCGCGACCTGGCGTTCTCGCCGGATGGCAACTCGCTCGCCGCCTTCGTGCGCAAGGAAGCGGGCTACTCGCTGGCCATCGTCAATGCCCTCGGCGGCGGCGTCCGCCGGGTGATCGACATGGAGGTCGAGCAGCAGACGGCGCCCACTTGGAGCCCGGACGGCCGGAGCGTCGCCTTCGGCGGCAACCAGAACGGTCAGTACGACATCTTCGAGCTGGACCTGGAGACCCTTGAGATCCGCAACCTGACCAACGACGAGGTCTTCGACAGTGCGCCGTCGTACTCCCACGACGGCGGGTCGCTCGTGTTTTCGTCGGTGCCGGGCGAGACGGGTCAGCTCTTCCGTCTGAACCGCGAAACGATGGAGCGTACGCGCGTCAGTAGCGACGAGCACCACAACACGGACCCGGTGTTCTCCGGGGACGACGGCACGGTGTACTTCACGTCGGACCGGAGTGGAGCCGAGAACATTTTCGGTCTCGACCTGGATACGGGCGAGCTGCGGCAGTACACGAACGCGATCACCGGCTGCTTCCAGCCCACCGTTCTGACCACGGCCGGAACGGATGACCGGCTGGTCTACACGGGCTTCTGGAAGGGCCGCTTCGACCTCTACGAGAGGGACATCGACGAACCGGTCGGCGAGGTCCAGATTGTCGACGTGGGCATCGGCGGCGATCCGATCCCGGCCCTCGACCTCTTCGAGCCCGACATCCAGGTCTCGATCGACGAGTCGAACAAGGAGGACAAGCGCGGCTGGAGGCTGTTCCTGGAGGACGCCCAGACCGCGATCGGCGTGGACGACAACCAGACCTTCCTGGGCCAGGTCTACCTCCAGTTCTCGGACTTCCTCGGCGACCGGCGGCTGTTCACGACCTTCGCTTCGGTCGAGAGCTTCTCGCAGTTCAACGTGACCTACCTGAACCTGTCGAACAGATTGCAGTGGCAGGTGTCGGTGTTCGACAACCGCTTCTTCTTCGTCGGCTACGACTACCGGTACGGGTACTACGAGCGGGGCCGGTCCCTGTTCCAGCAGACCGGGGCCATCTTCTCCATCTCGTACCCGATGAGCTTCTACCGGCGCTTCGAGGTGGGCACCGGCTACATCAGGCGCAAGATCGACCTGCAGCAATACGCGTACGACAGCGACTTCAACCTCCTGCTGGACGACTTCGGCCGGCCGATTCCGATCATCAGCCCGCGCGAGGACGACTATCCGGTGGTCCAGGCCGCCCTGGTGGGGGACACCACGGTCTTCGGTCCGGCGGGACCTTCGAGCGGCCATCGCTACCGGCTGTCGACCGAGTACGCTCCGGACCTTGAGGGATCGGGCACCTTGACCCAGACGCTCGAACTGGATGCGCGCAAGTACTTCCCGCTCACGCGGCGCAGCGTCTTCGCGACCCGCATCTTCGGCAGCATGAGAAGCGGGAACTTTGCCAACCCGGTCTACTTCGGCGGCCTGGATACGGTGCGGGGAGTCGATTTCCGCGACATGGTTGGCGACCGCGGCTTCTACACCAACCTCGAGCTCCGTTTCCCCCTGATCGACTTCTTCGTGACGCCGATCTGGACCTTCCAGGGCATCCAGGGACGGTTCTTCGTCGACATCGCCGGCGCGTACTTCAACGGCATCCAGCAGTTCGACCTCTGGGACTCCGAGAACAGCCGGCTGGACGATGCGATCGCCGCCTACGGTTTCGGTATCACGGTAAGGATGTTGGGCGTCGATCTGCACTGGGACTTTGCGACCCAGTGGGACCTCAAGGAGTCGGGAGACACTCGCACGACGTTCTGGATCGGACAGCGGTTCTGACGAGAACCAGCCGGGGCGGGCATCGATAGCTGCCGATGCTTCGCGGCCAACTCCCGCTCTTCGGTGACGGGTCCCTTGCGGCCGCCGCGCGTGGGTCGAAGCTCGACTCGCGGCGGCGTCGAAACGGCCTCGGAGCCGGGCTCCGGGCCGCCGTACTCGGGTCGGGCAGCGGCGGCAACAGCACGATCGTGGAGAGCGCGGACGGCTGCCTGTTGCTGGATGCCGGGTTCTCGTGCCGGGAACTGGAGCGGCGGCTTGACATGGTCGGCCGGTCGGCGACCGATGTGGACGCGGTTCTGCTGACCCACGAACACGACGACCACAGTCGCGGCGCCTGCCGCTTCGCACGACGCCACCAGGTTCCGGTCTACGGTACGCGCGGCACCTATCGCGGCCCCCAGTTGAGCGACCTGGGTGCCTTCGCCCGACCGATGGGTCCCGGCGTTCCGCTTACCGCGGCCGGTTTTGGGATCGAGGTGTTTCCGGTGCCGCACGATGCGCGGGAGCCGGTCGGCATCGTCGTCGAGAGCAGCGGTGGGTATCGCCTTGGGCTGGCGACGGATCTGGGTCGCCGCACCGCTGAAGCGTGGCGCGGCCTCCGGGATCTCGACGTTCTGCTGCTCGAGTCGAATCACGATCTCGACATGCTGCGCACGGGACCATACCCTTGGCGCCTGAAGGAGCGAGTGGCGTCGGCGCGTGGACACCTCAGTAACGAGGAAGCCGCTGCGGGCCTCGACGAGCTCCTGTCGGAGCGCTTGTCGTGGGTCGTCCTGTGCCATCTCTCGGAAACCAACAACTCGCCAGCGATGGCGGCCGCGTCGGTGCAGCCGATTCTCGATCGCCGGCGTTCCCGTGCGAAACTCGTGGTGGCCGAGCAGCATCGGCCGGGACCGTGGTTGGAGGTCGGCGCGGGAAGCGGTGTGGGCTGCTGAAACAGGGGGTTTGAGTTGACGCGGAACGGTAACTGCTTTGTGGCGCGGGTGCTGGTCTATCCGCGCGCGGAGGTCCTCGACCCCCAGGGGCAGGCGATCGAAGACGCGCTGGGGCGGATCGGTTTCGACGGCGTCGAGCGCATCCGGGCGGGCAAGAGCTTTGAGGTGGCGCTGAACGCGGCGAGCAGGGCCGAGGCGTCGGAAGCGGTCGACCGGATGTGCCGGCAACTGCTCGCGAACCCGATCGTCGAGGACTACAGCGTGGAGTGGATCTCGCAATGAAGTGCGGGATCGTGGTCTTCCCGGGCAGCAACTGCGATCACGACGTGTACCATGTGCTTGAGCGTGTGCTCGAGCAGGAGACGGTGTTCCTCTGGCACCAGGAGACGTTCCTGGACGAGTGCGAGTTGTTGGTCCTGCCGGGCGGCTTTTCCTACGGCGACTACCTCCGCGCCGGCTCGATGGCGGCGCATTCGCCGATCATGGCCGCGGTGCGGCAGCACGCCGAGGCGGGGGGGCGGGTGCTTGGCATCTGCAACGGCTTCCAGATGCTGCTGGAGGCGGGCCTGTTGCCGGGGGCGATGCGGCGGAATCGTGACCTCCGGTTTCTCAGTGTCGACGTGCATTTGAGGGTTGAGCGCGACGACCTGATCTACTGCTCGGGTTACCGTCGCGGTGAGGTGCTGCGTATGCCGATCGCACACGCCGAGGGCAACTACGTGGACACGGACGAAGCCCTGGACGATCTGGAACGGGCGGGGCAGGTGGTTTTTCGGTACGTGGATGCCAATGGGAGCGTCGCCCCCGGGGCCAACCTGAACGGATCGAGGAGGTCGATCGCCGGTGTGTGCAACGCGGAAGGCAACGTACTCGGCCTGATGCCGCACCCCGAGCGCTGCGCCGAGGATCTGTTGGGCAACGGCGACGGCCTCGCACTGTTGGCCGGAGCGGTTCAGACCGGCAGCGGCCGCCTGGCGGCGCTGACGGCGGCGGTTGGCGGGTAGAGGTCGTGACGGTGCCGAGTGCCCTTGCCGGCGAGCCTCTGGTGGATGCCGGGCTCGCGGCCGGGCACGGCCTGACAACGGAGGAGTACGGCGGCCTCTGCGATCTTCTCGGTCGCATCCCGACCTACACCGAACTGGGGATCGCGTCGGCCCTCTACTCGGAACACTGTTCGTACAAGTCGTCGAAGCTCCACCTGCGCCGGTTCCCGACCCGGAGCCGCCGGGTCGTCCACGGGCCCGGCGAGAATGCTGGGGTCGTCGACATCGGTCATGGTTGGGTGGCCGTCTTCAAGATGGAGAGCCACAACCACCCGAGCTTCATCGAGCCCTACCAGGGCGCTGCCACAGGCGTCGGCGGCATCCTGCGCGATGTCTTCACCATGGGCGCGCGCCCGATCGCCTGCCTCGATTCGTTGCGCTTCGGCGACATCGAGGGCGAGCGCGGCGCGAGGATGCGGCACCTCGTCGACGGGGTGGTGCGCGGCATCGGCGACTACGGGAACTGCGTCGGCATTCCGACGGTCGGAGGCGAAACCGGCTTCCACAGTTCCTACAACGGCAACATCCTGGTCAACGCGTTCGCGCTTGGGGTCTGTCGTCGTGAGCGGATCTTCACCGCTGCAGCTTCGGGGGCCGGGAACCCGATTCTCTACGCCGGTAGCCGTACGGGTCGCGATGGGATTCACGGAGCGACGATGGCTTCGGAAGCCTTCGACAGCGAGAGCGAGGCCAAGCGGCCCACGGTGCAGGTCGGTGATCCGTTCACCGAGAAGGTGCTGCTCGAAGCGAGTCTCGAGGCGATGCGGAGCGGGGTCGTGCTCGGAGTGCAGGACATGGGCGCGGCCGGACTGACCAGCTCGTGCTTCGAGATGGCGGCTCGCGGTGGCGCGGGAGTGGACATCGACCTCGACCAGGTGCCGCTGCGTGAGGCGTCTCTGACGCCGTACGAGATCATGCTGTCGGAGTCTCAGGAGCGGATGGTCTTCGTCACCCGGAGGGGACAGGAGCGGGACGTCGTCGAGATCCTCTCCCGTTGGGGCCTTCAGGCAAGGGCGATCGGTCGGGTGACGGACGACGGTCGAGCCCGCCTTACCTTCCGCGGTCGGACGGTGGCGGACATGCCGGTCGAGCCGCTGGTTGACGGGGCACCCGTGTACGACCGCCCTGCGGCGCCTCCTGCGGACCTTGCCCGTCGGCAGGACGATGTGGAACCCGAGGCGCCGGACGATCCACTCGGTGCGCTCAAGCGTCTGCTGGGGACGCCCGAGCTCGGGGACAAGGCCTGGATCTTCCAGCAGTACGACTCGACCGTACGCTCGAACACGATTGTAGGCCCGGGCGCCGACGCCGCGGTTCTACGGCTCAAGGACACGCCGTCGGCACTTGCGCTGACCTCGGATACGAATCCTTCGTACTGCTGGCTTGATCCGCGGATGGGCGGCCGGCAGGCGGTGGCGGAGGCAGTGCGGAACCTGGCGACGGCGGGCGCCGAGCCGGTGGGCATGACGAATTGTCTGAACTTCGGCTCGCCGGAGAACCCCGAGATCGCGTGGCAGCTTCGGGAGTGCATCTCCGGGATGGCCGAGGCGTGCCGGGCGTTCGACGTGCCGGTGATCTCCGGCAACGTTTCGCTCTACAACGAGACGGAGGGCGAAGCGGTTCGGCCGACGCCCACGGTTGCGATGGTCGGTGTGATCGATGGGCTGCTGGACCTGGGTGCGGCGGGTGAACTCCACCGCCTGCTTGGCTGCGGCTTCTGGCGCCCGGGCGATCGGGTGCTGCTGCTCGGCGAAGGCGGAGACGAGTTCGGCGGCTCGGCGTACCAGCGACTGCTCTACGGTGTAGAGGCGGGGCGTCCGCCCGCCGTCGATCTTCGGGCTGAGGCTGCCCTCTGTGCGTTGCTGCGCCGGGCGCGCCGGGCTGGCTCGCTGAGCGGCTGCCACGATCTCGCGGAGGGCGGCCTGCTCGTGGCTCTGGCCGAGTGCGCCATGACCTGGGGTTTGGGAATGCGCGGGCACTTCGACGGCGGCCCGCTGAGTCTCTTCTCGGAGGCGCAGGGGAGGGCGATCGTGACTGCCGCGCCGGCGCGGGTCGACGACGTGCTCGCGTCCGCGGAAGAGTTCGGTGTACCCGCCTCGGACATCGGCGAAGTCGGCGGTGACCGTGTCGTACTCGGTTTTGACGGTAGCGCCGTCGATGGTGCGGTCGACGACCTGCGGACCGTTTGGACCGAAGCTCTTCCACGGGCCGTGGGCTAACGCCCCGAAACGCCTCGCAGGATCGGAGTTTCGGCCCATCCCATCCTCACCAGGACCTGGCGCTTCAGAACTCCACTTCGTTGCGTTCTACGGCGCAAGCTCCTAGTGTAACCATCATGTGCGGGATCTTCGGTATCGAGGGGGCGCCGGACTCGGCGAACCTGACCTACCTTGGTCTCTACGCTGAGCAACACCGGGGTCAGGAGAGCGCCGGCATCGTCTCGTGGGATGGGGAACAACTCCATGCTGAGCGAGGCATGGGGAAGGTTGCCGAGATCTTCGATGCGAGCAAACTCGCAGGACTACCGGGCGATCGGGCGATCGGCCATACCCGCTACTCGACGGCCGGTTCGAGTGTCATCGCAAACGCTCAGCCGATTGTCGTTATGACGTCGATGGGGCCTCTCGGCATCGTCCATAACGGCAACCTGGTCAGTGCAATGGCCACACGTCACGAGTTGGAAGCGACAGGATCGATCTTTCAGACCACCAGCGACTCCGAGGTCTTTCTCCACCTGATGGCCACCCATCCTCACGAGGAGATCGTCGAGTCGCTCCTGCGGGTTCTGGGAGACGTCAGGGGGGCCTATTCGCTGCTTCTGATCACCCGGCAGGGGCTGATCGCTGCACGCGACCCGTACGGCTTCAGGCCGCTTATCCTGGGCGATCTCGACGGGCAGCCCTGTTTCGCTTCGGAAAGCTGTGCCTTCGACCTGCTGGAAGCGCGGTCGCTGCGCGAGGTCGACCGCGGAGAGGTGGTGCTGGCGCGAGGCGACCGCATTGAGAGCTACCGTCTGCCGCCGGTCTCGAGGGCGGCGCGATGCATCTTCGAGCACGTCTACTTCGCGCGCCCCGAC
>OZ242222.1:3625000-5060975 GCA_965206765.1 Candidatus Multivorans sp.
CTCCGCCATTCCGGAGTGAACACATAGCTCCGCGAAGGCCAACGGGGGGAAGTGAACCATCTCAGTACCCCTAGGAAGAGAAAGCAAGTGCGATTCCGTCAGTAGCGGCGAGCGAACGCGGAACAGCCCAAACCAGGCGGGCGCCATAGCCTGCAAGCGTTGTCCGTCTGGGGTCGTGGGGCATTGCACGATCCTGTTGCAGTGGGATCAGAGAGTTACAAATCGCGCGTTTAGTCGAAGGTTCCTGGAACGGACCGCCATAGCGGGTGACAGCCCCGTAGACGAAAGGCGCGCGACTCTCGAGCGATGTCCCCAAGTACCACGGGACACGGGAAACCCTGTGGGAATCCGGGTGGACCATCACCCAAGGCTAAATACTACTCTGCGACCGATAGTGAACCAGTACCGTGAGGGAAAGGTGAAAAGTACCCCTGCCTAGGGGAGTGAAATAGTACCTGAAACCGTGCATCTACAAGCGGTGGGAGCGCTATGGTTCGGCTTGCCGAACAAAGCGCGACCGCGTGCCTTTTGCATAATGAGCCGGCTAGTTACCGTCGTTGGCGAGGCGAAGCATCTTGCAGAGCCGTAGCGAAAGCGAGTCTGAACAGGGCGATCCAGTCAGCGGTGGTAGACGCGAAGCGAGGTGATCTACCCATGGCCAGGGTGAAGCTGAGGTAACACTCAGTGGAGGCCCGAACCAATGTTGGTTGAAAACGGCTTGGATGAGCCGTGGGTAGGGGTGAAAGGCCAATCAAACCTCGTTATAGCTCGTTCTCCTCGAAATAGCTTTAGGGCTAGCCTCGCGGATGCATCGCGGAGGTAGAGCACTGGATGGACTAGGGGGCCCAAAAGCTTACCGAATCCAACCAAACTCCGAATGCCGCGCATGTGGACCGCGGGAGTCAGACTACGGGGGATAAGCTCCGTGGTCGAGAGGGAAACAACCCAGACCGCCAGCTAAGGTCCCAAAGTATCAGCTAAGTGGGAAAGGATGTGGAGACGTCCAGACAGCCAGGAGGTTGGCTTAGAAGCAGCCATCCTTTAAAGAAAGCGTAATAGCTCACTGGTCAAGTGGCTCCGTGCCGATAATTCAACGGGGCTCAAGCTGATCACCGAAGCTGCGGATCCGGAACGGCCTTCGGGCTGGGCCGGGTGGTAGAGGAGCATTCTGAGGGCGCAGAAGTCGGACCGTGAGGACCGATGGAGTGCTCAGAAGAGACCCTGCCGGCACAAGTAGCGATAAAGCAGGTGAGAACCCTGCTCGCCGAAAGTCTAAGGTTTCCTGAGGAAGGTCAATCCGCTCAGGGTTAGTCGGCCCCTAAGGCGAGGCTGAAAAGCGTAGTCGATGGGAAACAGGTCAACATTCCTGTACCGTTCCGTTCTCGTTATGACGATGAGGTGACGCAGAAGGATAGGCGAGCCTACGATTGGAAGTGTAGGTTGAAGCGTGTAGGCGGGAGCCGTAGGAAAATCCGCGGTTCCTTAACGCTGAGACGCGATCCCGAGGGCTTCGGCCCGCAAAGTCGCTGAATCCATGCTGCCAGGAAAAACCTCTAAGCAGAGAGCGGGGCGACCGTACCGCAAACGGACACACGTAGACGGGGAGAGAATCCCAAGGCGCTTGAGTGATCCCCTGTGAAGGAACTCGGCAAATTGACACCGTAACTTCGGGAGAAGGTGTGCCGCCGGCGGTGATGAGGCTTGCCCTCTGAGCTGCTGGCGGTCGCAGTGAAATGGCCCAGGCGACTGTTTACTAAAAACACAGGACTCTGCTAAGTCGAACACGACGTATAGGGTCTGACGCCTGCCCGGTGCCGGAAGGTTAAGAGGAAGTGTTAGCAGGCTTTCGGGCCAGCGAAGCTCTGAATTGAAGCCCCGGTAAACGGCGGCCGTAACTATAACGGTCCTAAGGTAGCGAAATTCCTTGTCGGGTAAGTTCCGACCTGCACGAATGGCGTAACGATCTGGGCACTGTCTCCACAGGGGGCTCAGCGAATCTGTAGTACCGGTGAAGATGCCGGTTACCCGCATGAAGACGGAAAGACCCTGTGAACCTTTACTGCACCTTGGCACTGATCCCTGATGCGTTATGTGTAGGATAGGTGGGAGGCTTTGAAGCCGGGACGCTAGTTTCGGTGGAGCCATCGGTGAAATACCACCCTTAGCGTATTGGAGATCTAACCTGGGCCCGTGATCCGGGCCGGGGACACTGTCAGGCGGGTAGTTTGACTGGGGCGGTCGCCTCCTAAAGAGTAACGGAGGCGCTCGAAGGTTCCCTCAGGCTGATTGGAAACCAGCCGCAGAGCGCAAAGGCATAAGGGAGCTTGACTGCGAGACCTACAAGTCGAGCAGGTACGAAAGTAGGACTTAGTGATCCGGTGGTTCCGTATGGAAGGGCCATCGCTCAACGGATAAAAGGTACTCCGGGGATAACAGGCTTATCGCCGCCAAGAGTTCACATCGACGCGGCGGTTTGGCACCTCGATGTCGGCTCATCACATCCTGGGGCTGAAGCAGGTCCCAAGGGTTCGGCTGTTCGCCGATTAAAGTGGTACGTGAGCTGGGTTTAGAACGTCGCGAGACAGTTCGGTCCCTATCTCATGTGGGCGTAGGATACTTGAGAGGAACTGTCCCTAGTACGAGAGGACCGGGACGGACGAACCTCTGGTGCACCAGTTGTCGCGCCAGCGGCACAGCTGGGTAGCTATGTTCGGGAAGGATAACCGCTGAAAGCATCTAAGCGGGAAGCCAGCCTCGAGATGAGGTATCCCTGAAGACCCCTGGTAGATTACCAGGTTGATAGGCGGGGCGTGTAAGCGTTGCGAGACGTTCAGCTAACCCGTACTAATCGGTCGTTCGGCTTGACCATTTTTGAAGATTGCTGCACTCGGGACTTGGACGCTTAGGTTTGTTCGTGACGCAGTGCGCCACGGAAGTGATACCCAAGAGGATTCGATTCAGTGGCGGAGCCGGGGAGAGGCTCCGCTCGGCTTTCTGCGATTTCCGGTGACCGTAGCGCGGGGGAAACACCCGTTCCCATTCCGAACACGGCAGTTAAGCTCCGCAGCGCCGATGGTACTGCACCGGCGACGGTGTGGGAGAGTAGGTCGTCGCCGGGATCCTTTCAGCTCCCGGCGGGTTAAAACCCGCCGGGGGCTTTTTCTCGTCCGAGGATAGTGAGCGACGTTTGGCGGCGCTATGCTGGCTTGAGGATGGAGGGCGGAGGGTTTGGAGACAACGGTTGTTGGAGTGATCGCGGCCTACCTGGTCGGTGTGACCGTGGTTGGGAACGTCCTTTCGAGGAGGAGCGCGGGTGGATCGGGATGGGCCGCGGCGGATGGCCGGATGGGCCTGGTGCTGGTGGCTGTGGGCGTCGCGGGTACACGGATCGGGGGTGTCGGCACCTATGGTGTGGCTGGCGATGTCGTCAATCAGGGCCTGTGGTCGCTCTGGTACGCGGTCAACACACTGCTCGCGCTCGTCTTGGTGGGCTGCTTCTTTGCCGTGCCGTTCCGGCGCTTGCAGGTGAAGACAGTGGCGGAAGTGTTTTTGCGGCGGTTCGGGTCGCGGCGATGTCAGGTGCTGACCAGTCTTTGTGTTCAGACGGAGTACCTGATCGTCAACGTCCTGGAGCCCTTCGTCATCGGCACGATTCTCTTCGCGGTGACCGACCTCCCGTTCGGAGTCTGCGTGATGAGCGGCGCCTTTCTGCTGATTGTCTATACGTCTCTAGGTGGGCTATGGGGATCGCCGGTGACCAACCTGATTCACTGCAGCGTGATCATCGTGGGGCTTCTCCTGGTGGCGCTGGTCGGAACGTCCGACCTTGGGGGATTCGCCGGCGTGTCGGAGGCGATAGACGGCCGGTTGAGCGGTGCCGAACTGGAACCGACTGTGTGGTGGAGCTTCGTCGGCGCCGGCTGGGGTGCTGTGCTGGCCATGTTTTTCTCGGCGACGGTACACACGCCGGCGGCCTCGGTGTATGTCAACTTCTCGGCTGCGGCGAAGAAGGAGTCCCAGCCTCATACCGGCCTTCTTGGTCGGTGGCCTACTGGCAGCGGTAATGCCGGTTCTCGCCGGATGGATCGGGGCGTTGACCCTGGCACGCTACGGGCTGAACAGTGGGCTCAGGAACTACCAGATGATCACGCAGTTGGCGATCGACACCGGGCCCTGGCTGGCTGGTATCGCCCTTGCCGCGATTCTCGCGGCAGTGATCTCGTCGGGTGGTCCGATACTGCTTTCTAGCGCAACGATGATCGTCCGGGACTGGTTGCCGGCGCGTTTCAGGGGCGCCAAGGAGCTATTGTCCTACCGGGTGGCCACCGTGATCTACGGTCTGGTCGCGGGTCTGATCGCCTGGCAGGCGGAGATCAGCTCGGTCCTCGATCTGCTGCTCGTGGGCTTCGCCATGGTGGTTCCACCTGCCGTAGCGCTTGGCTACGTCATCTACTGGCCGAAGACGACGGAACGTGGCGCGTTCTGGGGCATGGGTCTCAGGCTACGGCGTTGGTTTGATCTGGTACCTGTCCATCAGGTGGGCGCTCGCGGCCGGCTTCGAAGTGACCGAGACTTCGTCGGCGCTTCACCGGCTTCTTCACTGGGCCTTCGTCAACGAGGGCGAGGGAGTGGATCCCTCGTACCCGACCACGTTGATCCCACTGCTGGCAGTGCCGTTGATCTCTGTACTCTGGCCGCACGGCAGCGAGGACACGGCTCGCCGGCTGGAGTTCTTCCGGACAGTTCGCCGTCGTCTCTCGGCTCAGGGGTAGTAACCGCTCATTGTGTTGGCCTGGGCGTTGGGCCGGCGAACGTCGACCTTGATCTGCCTGAAACCGTCGTCGGTTCGCGTGCTGTTGGATTGGTAGGCCAGAAAATACTGCGACCGGAGTTCGCGCTGGACGTTGGCGTAGATCTCGTCGAGCGAGTCCGGGTCGCGAACAAAGTAGCTCTTGCCGCCAGTCTGCGTACTCAGCCGGTCCAGCCGACGCCTGACGCCCGCCTCATCGATTCCCAGGCCGATCGCGTAAATGGTGACTCCCGCGCGGCGGGCGTACTCGAGGGTGTCTTCGAAGGAGAAGCGAGAAACCTCGTCCTTGCCGTCGGAGAGTAGGAGGATCGCACGCTGACCGGTCACGCCGGCGAAGTGGTACAGGCTGAAGATGAGACTGTCGTAGAGAGCGGTCTGACCTTCGGCCGTCAGGCCCGCCAGACCGCCTCCCAGCTCCCTCAGGTCGTTGGTGAGGCGGACTGCCAGTTGCGGAAACCGGTTGAATGTGATGACGGCAGCCCGGTCTCGCGGAGTCACCGCCTGTTCGAAAAACCCCAGCGCCGCCCGACGCGCGATGTCGAGAGAGTCACGCATGGAGGCTGAGTTGTCGATCAGGACACCAACATGAATCGGCAGGTCGACGACGCGCTCGAAGCGACTCACAGCTTGTGGCTGGCCGTCCTCGAACACGGTGAAGTCGCCCTCCTCCAGGCCCTCGACCGGACGCCCCCTACGATCTGTAACCGAGGTAAAGAGCTCGACGAACTGGACCTCGACCTCTTCGATGTCAGTGGGCGAGTTGATGAACACGAGATCCTCGGCCGTGTTGCCGTCGCTCAGGTGCGCGACGGCGCGTACGTAGGAGACGCCGGCGTACGGTGGAAGTTGAATCGGCTGGACGAAGGGCTCCTGGTACAGCGTGGAGGTCAGGTTCTCGTTCAGATAGAACTCGAGCCGGTCCAGTACTGCTCCTTCCGGCACATCGACATCCGCTCGCGCCCGCAGACTCGAGACGTAGCGTTGGCCCCGATGCGGTTCGACCAGCCGGACGGAAAAGCTGTGTTCGCCCGCGTTGATCGCGAGTTCGTCCCAGGCCAGCAGGTCGCCCTCGTCGCCTACGCCCTCCACACGTAGAGTGCGGGGCCGAGGGAAATCGCCGAGATCGAGTTCAACGCTGAAGGGCGGCTGGGCCTTCCTCAGGACCGGTGTGTCGTCGAGCACGAAGGAGACGGCTGACACCCCTTCGCCCTCGACGACTGCGTCGAAACGCACTAGCCCCGACAGAATCTCGCCAGCGGGTTTGAGAAGCCGGATCCGGACCGATTCCGAACCCACGCTGCGGGCCGCTTCTGCGAGCAGTTGTTCGCCGTCGCTGTCGGACTGGGCAAGCGGGGCGCGGTGGTACAGCTTCGGAACGGCGAGATCCTGCTCCCCACGGAAGAACACGCCACCGTTGATGTCCTCGAGCCGCAGGATGAGTCGGTACTCTCCTGGGCGCAGGTAGCGCTGGAAGGGCAGGAGCAGTTCGCGTCCGGTGTCCACGACCGGCCCTTCGGCTGCCGGGAAGCCGAACTTGTAGCGGAACGATTCGAACAGCTCCTGGTCCCTGACCACCTCGCCGACCAGTACGAGATCCCGGGACCGGTATCCGGCAAACTCGCCGACCGCTATGGCTGAGGAATCGACGCTGACGCGGCCCTGGACTACGGTACGGCTCTGAAAGCGGCCCAGGAAGTCGTACTCGACCTCTGCTTCGAACAGGGGCGCGGCCGGAGGCAGGTCGGTGGACGCGGCGGCAAAGGCCGCAACCCACTCTTCATTGCGCGGTCGGGGTCTCGCCAGCACCCTCGCCAGTTGACTCGAGTAGTCGCCTCCAAGGCTGTGCACCTGGTCTGCGACATCCTCCAGCAGGTGGCCGTTGATGCAGCCCTTTGCGCCCTGGATGAGCCCGCGAATGTCCCCGCGGCCCGGCACCCAGACACGGGCCTCGCCCAGGCCCCGGGCCCGCACGAAGATCAGCAGGAAGCGAAACCGTACGCGGTCACTGCCCTGATAGACCCAGATCTCGGCTGGGATTCTGGTTGTCGTGCAGCGGACCTGGACGATCCGGTTCGGTTCGCCGTGAACCAGCAACACCTGCGAGCGGGCGTCGGTAAGCCCTCCGTAGTTGCTGCGAGCGTAGGCCACCCTTTCCTCCCAGCGCTCGCGCATCTCATTGCGGCCGGTCTTCGGAACCGGGTCGCGCACCTGCCAGAACTTCCGCACGAAAGCGTCGCGCTGGTAGTCCCTCGTGAGCCGAAGGAAGAGTTCGCGCTCCTCCGAGGTCATGATGGCCTGGACCTCGGCAAGCCACTGGGCGTGGCGTTTGTCGAGGTCGTCGGGCGCTGAGGCCTGGACCGTCGCAGGCGGGCCGTTCCTCCCTTGGGGGTCTTGCGCGGCGGCTGCCGCGACCAGGACGGCTCCGGCTCCAAGGCCGGTCACGATGCCCAGCACGATGAAGCCAGTCAGTCGGCTTTCAAGCCGGTGGAGTGTCATGCTGCCGCGGATCGGGTCACGGCGCGACAGCGTACCAGCCTGAGACCGGACCAGTGCTCTTCGGGAGGGCAGGGTCCGCTGCGAATGCCTGCGGAATACCGACATGATTGCTATACTGCCGCGTCCTGTTTGACGTAGCGAGCGCCGGTGGCCGGCGCCTCGCTCTCGACTCCAAGGTTCGCGGAGGGACTCAATCCATGCCGATCAAGCTTGTCTCTGGCCGTCTAGTTCTTCGTCTCACGGTGTTCCTCGTGGCGCTTCTCTGGGTGGCGCCGATCGCCGGCCAGTTGCCGCCCGACGCGGTCGACCTCGCCAAGGTGAAGATCCCCGAGGCGGTGAAGTCGACCGACTTCTGCCCAGTGAGGCTCGTACCTTCCGCCGCCGACGGCGAGTCCTGGACCCACGCCGGCGTGGAGTACCGAGGCAGCGAGGCAGGAGTCAAGGCGGCCTTCGGCAACGATCCGGACGGCTACGCGGCCAAGGCGGCGGAAGAGCGCTACGTGAACAACTTCATGCTGGCGATGAGCACGATCTGGTGTCCGATCACCGACGAGGTGACTCCAGGCGGCCGCAAGCAGGTGGATGGCCTCGGCTTCACGTGGGAGAGCTGCTGCTCCTTCTGCGACGAGGAGATGACGCCGGACAACTTCGATGAGGCCCTCGAGCGTCTCCGTGAACGCGCTGCCGAGTCCTTCGAGTTGACCGGCGGCATCTACACCGAGGGCGCCAGCAGCCCGGTCGAAGGCGCGATCCGGGACGACGTCTGAGTCGTAAGACACAACACTAGCCGCCACAGGGTGGCGCTGGGGCCCCCCTTTGCCACGGATCACTCGCGTCTATACGCGGACCGGCGATGACGGAACGACCGGCCTGGGCATTCGGGTCCGGGTTCGCAAGGACTCCGCCCGCGTCGAGGCGTATGGAGCGGTCGACGAACTGAACTCGGCAGTTGGCGTAGCCATCGCTGCCGGTGTTTCAGCGCGGGTTGGCGGTTGCCTGGGCCGCGTGCAGCAGGAGTTGTTTCACCTCGGCTCGGATCTCTGTGTGCCCCCGGACGGCGACGCTCCACCGGTCCCACGCATCGAGGAGCGACACGTCCGCGGCTTGGAGGAGACGATCGACGCATTGCAGGAAGAGTTGGAGCCGTTGGCGAACTTTGTTCTGCCCGGGGGTTGCCCGGCTGCATCTGCTCTACATCTGGCACGCACCATCTGCCGGCGTGCGGAAAGGCGCCTGGTGACTCTTGCGGCGACGGAAACAGTCGGCGCCCCCGCCCTGACCTACGTCAACAGACTCTCGGACGCCCTGTTCGTGGTAGCCCGCTACGAGAACCAGATGCGTGGCGAGGCCGACGTGTTGTGGGACTCGAGGGCGTAGCGGCGTTCCGCCACGAGTGCCTGGAATGCGCCTGCCGCGCCGCCTGCTCGATGTCGCCACCATTGGGCTCGTGTTTCCGGTGGCCTCGGCTCTCGGCTTCCTGGCCGGCAGGGCAATCGGGGGTTGGTTCGAGGCGGCGAATACCGGCGCCTTGATCGGGGGCCTCTTCGGTGTCGTGGCAGGCTTCTACAACGTGTACCAGGTCGTACAGCGACTGAACGCCGACGAGGAAGACGGTGACTCGGACACCCGGTGAACTCGGGACCGGGGCTGGGCACCCGGGGCAAGCCGGCCTGACCCGGTTCTTCGGCGGACGCGGCGGCAACGACGATGAACTCGCTGTCATGTCGAGGCGCGTCCTCCGGTGCGCCTTGGCGGTGACCGCTGTGGGAGGCGCTCTCTCCTTCTTCTGGAGCCTGAGCGCCGCCCTCACCTTGACAGCCGCAGGGCTCGTCAGTAGTTTCAGCTTCCGCGGCCTGGAGATGCAGGTCCGCGCGTTGGAGCCTCGCGCTGACGGGCGCCTTGGCGCCAAGAACATCCTGTTCATTGTTCTCCGCTATTCGTTGTTGAGCGCTTTCATCGTTGCGGCCCTTCTCGTGGGGTCAAGGGAGTTCATCGCGCTGATCCTGGGATTCTCGGTTGTGCCGCTGGCACTGCTGATCTCCGAGTTGGTAGACCGGTGCGTGTCGGCTCGCTAGCCTGCTGACCCAGTCGGATACACGGCTCCCTTCAAGACTGATCCCAGGTAGCCCGGCGCACCATCAACCAGCCCGTTCGAGCAACGGCCACCTACCTTCACCTGCCTTCAACTACCTGCACTTCCTGAGTCGCTTCAATCGTCATGGCCGCCGGAGAACATTCGATCCTCTACAAGCCCGTCAACGCCGTTTGGCGGGGCGCGGTGGATCTTGCCGGAGCAGAGGAGAACCTCCCTCGCGAGGTGCCGGACCACGTGGTCATGGCGCTGTTCGTCTTCACCGTCGTGACGGTGCTCGGTGTGACCGTGTCACGCGGCCTGCGCAAGGACGATCCCGGCAAGTTGCAGCAGCTCATCGAGCTTCTTCTGTCATGGATGCGCAACCTGCTTGAGGAGACGATCGGCGAGGGTGGCTCGCGGCATCTGCCGCTGATCGCCTCCTTCGCCTTCTTCATCTTCGTGAGCAACCTGTCCGGGGCTCTCTTCTTCCTCCAGCCTCCGACGCAGAACGTGAACGTGACCTTCGCGCTCTCGATTACAGCCTGCGTGCTCTACCACCTGTTCGGCCTTCGTCGGAACGGGCTGCGTTACTTCAAGCACTTCGCGGGCCCGCTCATCTTTCTCGCGCCGCTCTTCATTCCGCTCGAGATCATCACCCACGCCGCCCGCGTGCTGTCGCTCGGCATGCGTCTGTTCGGGAACATCTTTGGCGAGCACCTCGCGGCTGCCGTCGTCTTCGGTCTCATCCCGCTCGCGGTGCCGCTGCCGATCATGGCGCTGGGGCTCCTGGGCGCGACTCTTCAGACGTTCATCTTCATCATGTTGACCACCGTTTACATCGCCGAGGCAGAGGCGTCGGCACACTAAGGGGACTTTCAGGAAATGAAGAAGTCAAAGAAGCTGGTCTTTCTCGTGGCCGTGCTCCTCACCCTGTTCGCTGCTCCGGCGTTGGCGCAGGACGGTGAGGGGGGCGCCGGAGCCGGTAATCTCGCCGCCCTTGGGGCCGCCCTCGGAATCGGCATCGCCGCGGCCGGCGGCGCCATCGGCCAGGGTCGTGCGACCGGCGAGGCTTGCGCCGGGTTGGCCCGCAATCCGGGCGCCGGCGGCCGGATCCAGGTCATGCTGCTCATTGGTCTGGCCTTCATGGAGTCGGTGGTTATCTACGCCCTGGTCATCGCACTCCGCGGCGCAGGGTTCGTTTAGCGGCCGCCGCGGCGGAAGCCGCGCTGCCAACGCTGCAACGCCCGCTGAGGGTCCGGTAGAACCGAGCCTCCGGCGGGCGTTCGCATGCCTGCGACCGGTGAGCCGACGTAGTGCGGCGGCTGCGCGTCGCCGGTTCCTGGCTTCGGCGCTCCGACGTGCGGGCACACGACTCGTGGGCCGGCACGCGACGACGCAATTCCGGCACGGTCCGGCCATCTTGGCCGCATAGGGCCTTAAGGGCGGAGGGCCCGAATCGGCTTGCTCGGGTGCTGCCGAGCGCCCTAATACCCAGGTCGGGAATAGAGAAAGTGGCCCGTTGGTTCTTGTCGCCGGACCTGGCATCGAATGTGCTGCCCCTTCGCTGCAAGATGCCGCAGTCAACACGCGCGGCGGGGAGGTAGAGATGAACGCATTGGCCGATCACAGTGGTGGTTGGAACTTCGACGCTGAGGTGCTGCCCTTCATGGACAGCCTCTACAGCACCGCCTATCGGATGTCCAGGAACCGGCAGGACGCCGAAGACCTGATCCAGGAGACCTATCTTCGGGCGTACAAGTACTACGACAAGTTCCAGGAAGGAACGAACTTCAAGGCCTGGCTGTTCAAGATCCTCAAGAACACGTTCATCAACCGCTACCGCAAGCGCCAGCGGCAGCCGCTGAAGAACTCGTTCGACGACATCGAGGACGCCTTCGAGTGGAAGCTCCTGGAGTCGCCGCTTTACGCCCGCGGCACGACACCGGAAGAGGACCTGCTGGAGGGCGCCCTGGATCAGGACGTCAAGAAGGCCCTCGAGGCTCTACCTGAGGACTACCGGACGGCCGTTGAACTGGCGGATCTGCAGGGAATGTCCTACCGCGAGATTGCCGACCGGCTCGAAATCCCCCTTGGAACGGTGATGAGCCGGCTCTACCGGGGGCGGCGCAAGTTGGAGGCGGTCCTGCTGCGCTACGGGCTTGACCACGGCTACATCCGTTCCGGCGTGCCTCGGAAGATGCGGTCCAGGCAGGATGCTGCCTGACGACGGCTGCCGGAGGATCCTGAGGCGACACGGCTCTGCGATCCTGGGAACGCGGGCATCCTGCCCGCATCCGAGGCGAAGCGTCGGATTCTGGGCTGGTCCTGTCGTGACAACGCCCCGCGCGTGCAGAACGCGTGGCGCCGTGGCAGAATAGGGGACTCGCCCGTCCCTAGCGAACAGATAATTTCATGCGTTCCAAACAACTCAGGCGCTGGATTGGCGCTTGGGCGTTGGTCGGCTTGGGCGTGTCCATCGGATGGCGAGGACTGCAGCCGCGCCCCGAGAAGGTGGTTGTCGGCACCGGGCACTTCGCCGCCGCGATGGAGCCTGTCGCGGCCCTCGACCTGGATGCGGGGGCCCTGGACCGGGTGCCCTTCCCCCTGGAGAACCACATTCGAAGTGGCGACACCCTGGACCGCGTACTGCTGCGAGCGGGCGTCCCCGACTTCGAGCTGCGCCAGGCGTCGTCGGCGGTGGGTGAGGTGCTCGACCCGCGAAGACTCCGCGCCCGTGACCCGGTCTTCTCCATGGTCCGCTCCGGCGGTGAGTTGGTGGGTATCAGCCTGCCGCGCCGGGGCCAGGGCGTGGTTGTAGCCGAGCGAGCGGGCGGCGTCTGGACCAGTCGCTACCGTCCCTACCGGCGGGCCCACGTGCGGCGGTCGCTTGGTGGCGAAGTGAGAGGTGCGCTTGAGAACTCCATTCGCCGGGCCGGCGGCCCTGCCAGCCTCGCGAACAGCATGGCCCAGGTGCTGCAGTGGGACCTGGACTTCAACCGCGATCTTCGGGTTGGCGATCGCTTCGAGATCCTCTACGACGAGCTGCTGCTTGACGGCAAGGTCGAGGGTGTCGCGGCCATTCATGCGCTGCGCTACCGGAACCGGGAACACTGGGTCGAGGCCTACCGCTTCAGCGGAGACGAGGTCGCCGAAGGCACGGCGCCCGAGGATGGTGAGGCGGCAGCGACCGGCCCCGATCGCTACTACGATGACGAGGGGCAGCCGCTGCGACGGCAGTTCCTCCGGTCACCGCTCCCATACTCCAGGGTCACATCGCGGTTCTCCATGAATCGCTTCCATCCGATCCTGAAGCGGCGCATGCCCCACTATGGCGTCGACTACGGGGCGCCCGTCGGAACAGCGGTGCGGGCGACCGCCGACGGCACCGTCGTCTCGGCAGGCACTCGTGACGGCGGCGGCCGAACGGTGCGCCTGCGTCATACCAACGGCTACGTGACGTCCTATCTCCACCTGTCCGGCTATGCGGAGGGGATTCGAAGCGGCCGCCGGGTTCAGCAGGGGCAGGTGGTCGGGTACGTCGGTTCGAGCGGTCTCTCAACCGCTCCCCATCTTGACTACCGGGTGCAGCGCAACGGCCGCTGGATCAATCCGGCCACCCTGGTCAACGAGCCCGTTCCGCCGCTGGCCGCCGCTCTACTGCCGGTTTTCCACCGGCACCGCGACGCGCTTCGCGGGGAACTCCGCGGCGCGGTCAGTTCCGTCGTCAGCGCGGGTCCGTAGGCGCCGCGGCGCCGGTTGTACGCGGGCTGGACGGCGTCAGTGCGGCCGTACTTCCGGTTGCGTAAAACGCGCCTCCCTTTTGCTGCACGGAGCTTCGCATGCCGCATCTGTCGACACGGGCGGGGTCGCGGCTTTCTCAGCCCCGAAACTCAGGTGCGCTACCGCGAGCTAGTCGAGCGAGCGGGCGCGTTCGCGGAGGATCGAGTAGGCCTCGGACCGCGAGAGGTTGTCGCCGATCTGGAGGCTGTAGGACTCGCTCCAGGCTGTGTCCGCCTCATCGGTAACCGTCTCGACGTAGGTCAACGAAGACTCGCCTTCCCAGGCGACGACAGCCCCGGTGCCCGTGGGCGAGACGAAGATCGTTGGCTGTCCGCTTCCGGCCGCGGGTGCCGCGCGCTCCGACTTCACCTGCAGGCGGGCGAGATGCTGGACGTAGTCGTCGCCCACCGGTTGGGCGGCGGCGAGGAGGACATGGCTGTCTCCCGTCACGGTCTCTTCCAGGAGATCACCCTCCTGGGACCGGGCGCCGCCGACGACGATGTGGACGCGAGCCGCACTCGACAAGCTCGTCAGTCCGCCTTCGGCACACAAGTCAGTCGAGTTCCGGATCAACACGTCCTTGGCGTCTTGGGCTAGCGCGCGGAGGACTCGGCCGCGAATCCGGCGGCCGCCGACGACGATGTGAACCCGCGCCGCCTCCGCGACAGTCGTTATCGCATCCGGCTCCTCGTTCTCGATCAGTTGGCACAGATTGGTGGATTCAAGGTGGTCGGCCAGGCTGCCAGCAAGTTCGGAGAGTTCCGTCGCCGGTGTCGAGAGCTCGAGTTGGACGAGGGCTCCGCTGGCGCTGTCGGCGAAACCGATGACCACTGCGTTGGACTCGGAGGCCGCATCGACGGTCGGCGCCTTGAGCAGGCTTGCCGGTACTTCTCCGTCGAACGGTTCGTCGATCAGGTCCTGCGATACGTAGTCGTTCAGGCGGTGAACGCGGCGCCACGTCGAGGCGAGTTCGCCGTCGATCAGCACTACAGGCGCATACATCACCTTTTCGCCGTCGGCGGTGTCTTCCGACCAGACGACGTGGAGCACGGTCCGCGTGCTCGACTCGCCGGAACTTCCTTCCGCGAGTTCGAAGCGGTCGTGGGTCACGGCGAGGCGCGGTGCGGACTTGTTGCTGTAGATGTTGCCGGAGACTTCTATCGTGTCGGCCCATTCGGTGCCGTCGAAGGAGGCCAGGTTGATCCGGGTCAGGGTCGAATCGTTATTGCTCGACCAGACGACATAGAGCCGGCCAGTGGAGGCGTCGAAGGACAGCGAAGGCGTCCTGTCGCTGTCGTCCGCTTCGCTGCCGGGAACAAGGTAGTGCTCGACTGTTCCCGAGCCCCGACGCGCCTCGAGTCGCAGGACTTCGGCGTCTGCCGACGTCTCGGCACCGTCCGCGAAGAGTTCGCCGTACGTTCCGACAGTGACTTTGTAGATATCGCCGCTGTGTCCTAGAACCGGAGCGCTGTCTTCGGCGTGCACTACGCCGCCGCACAGCAGAAGTAGCGACGTCAACGCTCCGCAACGGAACGGCGCTTTGGCGAAGCTGATGCGGATGCCCTTTCTCATCACGCCCTCAGATTCACCACTTGGCGGAGATCAAGCGACATCAGTACGTCCGTCAAGCCGGCCTGATCGGGATAGAAGCGGTGCCCGAGTTCGCCGAAGTACTGGCGTGCTGTTTCCGAATCGCCTTCCTGCAGGGCCACATGGCCGAGCAGATAGAGGCTGTTCTTGATCGCTGCGGGATCGTCGTACTGCTTGGCCAACGCGAGTGCGCGCTGTCCGTGCCGCCTCGCGGTCGCGGGCCGGTGCAGCTCAAGGTGGGCAAAACACAGGTCGAGATGCGGCAGCATGCTGTACTGAACCGCGCCCTCCCGCCGGAACGTGCGGATACTTCGGTAGATAAGGCGAAGACCTTCCCGCATTCTGCCCCGGCGGAAGCCCTTTGACCGGATAGCCCCGACGAGGAGGCAGTAGCCCAGGTTCGTTTCAGCGCCGGCAGTCCACGTTAGGGGCGAGTCCTCTGCATGGCGGAGGGCAGTCCGGTACTCGGCGGCTGCGTCAGCTTCGCGACCCTCGGCTACCAGGAGGTTGCCCAGCAGGTTGTGCGATAGCCCTGTCAGACCGGGGCGCTGGGCGTGAGCGGAGTGGTGATGGGACAGCCGCGCGTAGAAGAGCGCCTTCCTGATCTGCCCTTCCAACTCGTGCGCACGGGCAAGCGTATAGGAGGCCAGCCAGCAGTTGTCATCAACCTCGCTGCCGAGCAGGATTCTCCGAAGCTCCGGCATGACCTCGACGCCGTTGCCGAGTTCGGTCTCCGCAGCGCCCCAGCCGCAGAGGGCTGCGTCAACCAGCTCGCTTTCGCTCGCAGCGGTGGCGACTTGGACAGCCTGTTGATAGACCGCGGCAGCTTCCCGGTACGAGCCCTGGGCGAGCAGATCCCGCCCACGGTCCCGGAGCGTCTTGAAGTCTTCGGTCACCGCGACCGCGCACGGCTCCACCTCGGGCGCGGGAACGCGCTCCGGGATAAACGCCAGCTCAGGCGACGAGTGGAAGGGAAGAACTGTGGAGGTCACTGGCAACCGATTCTACGCCATAACGAGTGGAACATGGTAGGCGGCTGGAACTGGCCTTTGTCGACGACCTGCCCCGGGGCCGCCACTGCCGACTATACCCACATAGGTGCCGCGTGCGCCCCAGCGCTACGCGGTGCTTCCCGATTTCTCTTGTGCGGCTGGCCTTCGTAGCCGCGGCGGCCGTTCCCCGCGCTCGCCCAAGAGCAAGGGCGCCGTCCCTGAATTGAACAGGAACGGCGCCCAAGTGGATTCGTCGCGCGAGCGTGCTGGCGGCTAGTTCGCTCATCAGGCGTTCAGACCGCTCCCTGCCTCGCGCCCGCGATCCCAGGTTTCCTCAGAACGCTAGGCGAAACGCGGCAGCTACGGCGGACCGCACCACCTTGGCCGAGATTCGCGGAGCCAAACGGCTGACCGCCTGCTGCACGATCCCGCCATCCGGTTGCCGCGCGGCGGTTCCGGAATCCCGGCTTCCTTCACGTCCAACGAGGACGATGTGGCCCCTTGCGCAGGTGCACGGCGGTCCGTCTCCCGTAGCGCCAACGATGACGATGTGGATGCGCGCATTGGTGCTACCCGCGTCCTGGCCGTCCCCGCCTTGCGCGAAGGCGACGGCCGGGACTGTCGCGAGGATCAGCGACAGGGCAATGACGATGTGCTTGAGCTTCAAATTGAGCCCCCTTCTGGATCCGGCGGACGCGGCAGCGCCGGAACTGAGTGAATCTGCCCATCCGGGATACCTCAAGACGAATCGGGTTCCCGTCTGGTTGCCACGAACCTTGGTTGGCGGGGACTGTAGACCAGAGATGTTGAAAAATCAACACCACTGCGCCGAGCGCCTGCGTGGTACTCGTCCAGGCCGACCTGGCGCATCAGGTCCGACCCCGGATCAGGGCTTCGGCGCCTACTCGCCGGCCGTGGAATCTGTGCCGTGGAGGATCAGGGCGACGTTTGTTTCGACCGTCCTGAGCAGCGTGGCAGGAATCGGCTGGGCTACAATGTTCGCTCCATGATCCGGTCGTTCGCCGATCGAGCCACCGAGGACATCTTCGACGGCGCGGCGACGCGAGCGGCTCGGAGACGGTGCCCTCCTGCTGTTTTTCGCGTTGCCCGAAGGAAGCTCACACAGCTCAACCAAGTGGACCAACTCCGCTATCTGGCTGTGCCGCCTGGCAATCGGTTGGAACGGCTGCGAGGCGACCGGGCGGGTCAGTACAGCATCAGGATCAACGACCGCTATCGAATCTGCTTTGTCTGGGAGCCGGGCTATGCCGACGACGTTGAAGTCACCGACTACCACTGAGAGTACGGTGCCAGGGTCGGGCGCCGGAACGCCGGACACGCGGCGGCTGCCGCGGTGTCTGCCGCCGACCCACCCTGGAGAGATGCTGCTCGAGGAATTCCTGAAGCCCCTGGGCATTTCGCAGGCGGCGTTCGCGCGGCGGCTGGGTGTTTCCTATCCGCGGCTCCGTGGAATCATCCATGCCAAGAGCATCGTGACTGCGGAAATGGCACTGCGGTTGGCTCGAGTCACCGGGATGACCGCAGAGTTCTGGCTGGGTCTCCAGCAGGACTGGGATCTCTGGCACGCTGCACGGTCCAGGAAGGCGGCTGCCATCGAGTCGCTGGAGCCGCTGCCAGCCTCGTCCGCGTCGTAGCCGCGGGCGGCTCGCGCCAGGCACAGGGCCGACGTGTGCGGCTCTCGATGACGGTTCCGACGGGGATACTCGTGCGCGGGCGGTCCGCGGCCTCAGCCTCTGGACCGCGGGTTCAGGTGAAGGCCCGGGGTTTGAAGTCCGGCTCGTTGACGATGCTGGCGCTGTTGCCGGTAGCGCGGATGACGAACAGCCCCTGGCGCTCCGCGTGCCTCGTGACCGAACTGTCGGTCTTGAGGTATGCCACTGCTCCGTAGATCGGCCGTTCCCGGTACGTCGGGAACCAGTCCGTGAACCAGGCCAGCTTGCTCAGGAAGTCGGTCACGTCCTCCGGCCTGAGAGTCGTCTTGACCTCTACGACGACCACCTCCGCGCCGTTCGCGGCTACGATGTCGAACTCGGTGTGTTCTCCGTTGCGGCGACCCGTGAGTCTCTGAGAAGTCTCGTCCACTGCAATGCCCTGCTCCCTCAGCAGCGAGACGAGGTCGCCTTCGACCAGGCTCTCCATCAGCTTGCCCCATTGGGACGTGAACAACTCCTCGGCTTTCCTGAGCCGCCGGTCGGTCTCCTTCATCTGCTCCCTGATTTCTGCGGTCTGTCTGGCCGTTTCTGCGGTCTGTCTGGTCGCACGCGCTTCGTTCTGCGCCATCAGTTCGGACGTGCGGTCCAGGACGGTCAGGATCTGCTCCAGAGTGCGTGGAGCCTTGGGATCGTCTTCGTGTGCGTTCGTGCCGGTCATCTTCTTTGTTTGCTCCGTGGCAACCCTGCGTCGCGCAGGGGCGGGTCGTTGGGTGTAGCGGGCCCGAACCGCGGCGCCGGCCGCCATCCGCATGTCCGGACAGTGAGGAGGATACTCCCAACTCGGCATTGGCACCGTCTTGTCCCATTGGAGATGAGTCTGAAGCTGGGGCGGGCTAGACGCCTACACGTCCAGGCCGACCTGGCGCATCAGGTCGAGCGCGTTGCTGCGGGTGACGGTGCCCTCGCGCAGGCGGTAGTCGAACTGAATCTCGCCGTTTGCCAGGTCATCCCTGAAGTGCACGTTTCGCAGTGACGCCCCTGCCGAGTCGTCGGCGATCCGGGCGAGGGCGAGATCGTGGGTGGTCACCAATCCGATCGCGCCGCGGTCAAGGAGGCCGCGGACCAGGGCTTCGGCGCCAACCCTCCTGTCGTGGGAGTTCGTGCCGTGGAGGATCTCGTCGAGCAGGAACAGCACCGGCGTCTCCTGGTCGGTCAGGTCGAGCACGGACTTGAGCTTCGTGATCTCGGCGTAGAACCGGGACTGGCCTTCGGCGAGGGAGTCCCGGAGCTGGATGGAGGATCCGATGGCCAGTGGTGTCAGCCGCAGAGATCGGGCGCGCACCGGCGCGCCGGCCTGAGCGAGGACGACGTTCGTTCCGACGGTCCTGAGCAGCGTGCTCTTGCCGGACATGTTCGAGCCGCTGACGATCAGGCACTGGGCCGGCGGGCCGGTCTGGCCGCCGTCCTCGGGCGGGCCGGCAAGGTGGACATCGTTCGCCACGCAGTTCTCCTCGGGCAGCAGCGGATGCCCGAGCTCTTCGCCGACGAGCAGCGGGCGCCCCTTCCCGGCCGGCTCGACGAGGGTGGGAAACGTATGGTTCGGATGCTCGAACGCGTAGGCGGCGAGACTGCCCAGGGCTTCGACCTCGGAAAGCACCCGGAGCCAGGTGGCGACCCGGTCGCCGTGGCGGCGGCGCCATGAGTCGATCGCGTAGGCGAGTTGGGGAGTCCAGATAAGCAGCAGGCCGAAGGGGACGAAGAGGGCGTTCCGCATCGAGTCGAGCAGGTCGACCAGACGCTGGAGTTGCCTGGCGTTCCGGGAGGCGGTGGATCCTTCGACACTCCGCAGCTCCCGCGTCAGCTCGACCAGACGGTTGCTTTCGAACGGCTCGCGCTCGATGACCTCGAGCAGAGACGCAAGGAGATTGAGGTCACGGCTCGCCCGTGTCACGCCGCCTGTGGCCGCCTTGATGTGGCGGCGCGTGGCGAGATTCCAGAGGATTTGCAGCATCGCCACGGCCAGGAACGGCGACGGCCCCCAGTCCCAGATCATCCAGCCGGTCACGGTAAGGAGGTTCGTGGCCGCGACCAACACCAGCACGGTGCGTACGAGGAACTCGCGGCCGCCGGCGCCGGGGAGGGCGGAGCTCACGCCTCCCTTGGCCCAGGCGCGCAGAGCTTCAGGATCGATGTCCGTGCGCGCGAGTCGACCGCGCACCGCGAGACGCTCGCGGAAGTCGAGGCGGGGCGCCAGTTCGCGTACGGCCTCCTGCCGCCCGCGCACGACATCGGGCGGCGCGGGCTGGAGCAGCCACGACGCCAGAAGTTCGTCGCCGCCACGGGTGCGTGCCCGGCTCAACAACAGGAACAGGGAGTCGGCGCCGAACAGATCGAGGTCCGCGGCGTAGACGTGCTCGGCGTGTTCGTCGGCGAAGCGTGATCCGGGCTGACCCCCTGCGCGCCAGTTGCCGCTCAGGCGGTCGAGCATCTGGCGGTAGAAGGCTTGCGCCCGCTCCAGCCGGTTGGCCCGTTGCAGGACCCGCTCGTGAAGGACTAGGAGGACCAGAAAGAGGAGCGCCGGCCCTGCCGCCCAGACCAGGGGAAAGAGCTTCGCCTGGACCGACAGCCAGACCAGTACGGCTGCCACAAGTACCGTGGTCAGCCGCGACCAGGAGACGGCCTTCTCGATGCGCCGCGTTCGCTTCAGGCTCGCCTCGCGCTGCTCGGCTCGGCGTGCCATCCGTGCGCCCGTGGACGAGCGCACGGACTGGTTCGCGTCTTGCTCGTTCCCTCGCAAGCCGGGTTCGCAGGTCGGGCGCGGGCTGTCCACCACGGATTCGGGTCAGGTCAGCGCCGGATAGACGATCGACTTGAGCTGGCCGCGGAAGTTGAACGTGCCGGACATCCAGAACTGGACCATGAAGATGACGATCAGGTCCTCCTTCGGATCGATCCAGAAGGCGGTGCTGGCGGCGCCGCCCCAGCCGTACTCGCCGACGGATCCGATCGCCTGGGCGACGGCGAGGTCGAGCGTGACGGAGACGCCGAGGCCGAAGCCGACGCCCTCGTAGGTCGTCTCGCTGAAGGCGCCGACCGCCAGCTCGGTCAGGTCGCGGCCGCCCGGGAGGTGGTTCATCGTCATCAGTTCCACCGACTTGCGGCCGAGGATGCGCGCGCCCTCCAGGCTTCCGCCGTTCAGCATCATCTGGCAGAACCGGTAGTAGTCGTGCGCCGTCGATACGAGCCCGCCGCCGCCCGAGAAGAAGCTGACCTCGTCGGTGTAGTGACTCGCCAGCGGATCGTCGAGCACGACCAGCTTCTTGTTCCGGTCGCGGCGGTAGTTGGCGGCGAAGCGATCGACTTTCGAAGCCGGTACGGTGAAGCCGGTGTCGACCATCCCCAGGGGCTCTGTGATGTGCTCCTGCAGGTACTCGTCGTACGGCTGGCCGGAGAGCACCTCGACCAGATAGGCGAGCACGTCCGTTGCCACGGAGTAGTTCCATGCCTCGCCGGGAGAGAACTCGAGGGGCAGTTCGGCGAGCTGCTCGATCATCTGTCGCAGGCTGCCACCGACCGGTGGTCCGCCGACGCCGACCTTGCGGTACGCGGCGTCAACGTTCGTGCGCTCCATGAAGCCGTAGGTGAGCCCGGACTGGTGGGTGAACAGGTCGCGGATCGTCATCGGTCGATCCACCGGCCGGGTCAGGAAGTGCGGGTGGTTGCCGCTCTGGAACACCCGCAGATTCCGCCACTCGGGGATGAACTTGTGGACCGCGTCGTCGAGCTGGAAGCGGCCCTGCTCGTAGAGCTGCATCAGCGCCACCGCAGTGATCGGCTTGGTCATCGAGTAGATACGGAAGATCGTGTCGGGCTGCATGGGCCGCCCGCGCTCCCGGTCCATCAGCCCCTGGGCCGACAGGTACGCGGGCTTGCCGCCGCGAGCGACCAGGGTCAGGCAGCCGGCGATCTTCTCGGGCTCGAGGTAGCGCCGTCGAAGGTGCTCGTCGATGCGGGCCAGTTGGGCGGCGCTGAGGCCGACATCTTCGGGGACAGCGAGGTCGAGCTGGGGCGGGGCGCTGACCAATACGGGACGGGCCGGCATGATGGGAGTCCTCTGAGGTCTGGTGGTCGTGGAGAACGAACGGCGCGGCGATCTTTGCAGATCGCGCCGCCAGGCAAGCACGCGCCTGCGGAGCGGATTCTCCCGTCCTGCGGCGGCCCGCATACAATCGCGCAGCCGTGGCCGAACCTTTAGCCTCCTCGCCGGCTGCCTCGACCTGTCTCGAGATCAGCGGGCTCACTCTCTCCTTTGGCGGCGTTCGCGCTCTCGACGATGTAGCTCTGGACGTGCGCCACGGCGAGGTGTTCGCGATCATCGGGCCGAACGGCGCCGGCAAGACGTCGCTGCTCAACTCGATCAGCGGCCTCTACCGTCCGCAGCAGGGATCGATCACCTACTCCGCGTCACCTGGTGAGGCGCCCGTGTCCCTGCTCGGCCGGGCGCCCCACAGGGTCGCGCGGCTCGGGGTCGCCCGCTCGTTCCAGAACATCGAGCTCTTCCGCGCCATGACGGTGCTCGAGAACCTGATGCTGGGGCGGCACATCCACATGCGCGGCAACGTGCTGACCTGCGGCATCTACTGGGGCTCGCAGCGCCGGGAGGAGAACCTGCACCGTGCCGCGGTCGAAGACGTGATCGACTTCCTGGAGATCGAAAACCTGCGTCATCAGGCGGTCGGCACCCTGGCCTACGGCCTGCAGAAACGCGTCGAACTCGCGCGGGCTCTGGCGCTCGACCCGAAACTCCTGCTGCTGGATGAACCGATGGCGGGGATGAACATCGAGGAGAAGGAGGACATGGCGCGCTTCATCCTCGATGTGAACGAGGAACGGGGCGTGACGACCGTCCTTATCGAACACGACATGGGCGTCGTCATGGACCTGTCGGACCGGGTCGCCGTGCTGGACTTCGGCCGCTCGATCGCCTGCGGCTCGCCGGACCATGTGCGTGCCGACCGGGAGGTGATCCGCGCCTACCTCGGAGGTTCCGAGTGAGCGGTACGGACGCCCTGCCGCGGGACGCGGACACGCTGCCGAAGCTGTTGCTGAAGAACGCCCGGGAGCGCGGCGAAGAGACCGCCCTCAGGGAGAAGGAGTTCGGAATCTGGCAGAGCTTCACGTGGGCCCGGTACGCGGAGCGGGTGGGCAACTTCGCTCGTGGTCTCGTGGAGCTCGGCCTCAAGCGCGGAGAGATCGTCGCGGTGCTGGGCGACAACCGGCCGGAGTGGCTGATCGCGCAGCTCGCGGCGCAGTCGATCGGCGCTCGTTCGCTCGGCGTCTACCAGGATTCGGTCGCGCTCGAGGTCCGGTACCTGATGGAGTTCTCCGGCGCCCGGTTCGTGATCGCGGAGGACCAGGAGCAGGTCGACAAGCTGCTGGAAGTCTGGGACGAGTTGAGCGGCAACGGCGGGAGGGACGACCACGCGGTATCCAAGGTCATCTACTACGACCCGCGCGGTCTCGGTTCCTACCCGCACGACTTCCTGCTCGGCTTTCCCGCAGTGGAGGAGCTCGGACGGTCGGCCGCGAGCAGCACCGAAGCCGACTTCGAGAGTTGGGTCGCGGCGACCGAAGCCGACGACGTGGCTCTGCTCTCGACGACTTCCGGCACCACGGGCAAGCCGAAGCTGGCGATGCTGTCCCATCGGAATCTGCTGACCATGGCGCACAGTTTCGTCAGCATCGATCCGATGCGGAGCGACGACGAGTTCGTGTCCTTCCTGCCCCTGGCCTGGATCGGGGAGCAGATGATCGGCGCCGCCTGCGGACTGCTGGTCGGTTTCGCGCTGAACTTCCCGGAGGAGCCGGAGACGGTGCAGCAGGACATCCGCGAGATCGGCCCGCACATGATGTTCTCGCCGCCGCGCATCTGGGAGAACATGGTCTCCGATGTCCAGGTCAGGATCGAAGACTCTTCGTGGCTCAAGCGGAAGGTCTACAACTGGGCGCTCGAGGTCGGCTACCGCTCTGCCGACACCCTGCTTGAGCACGGCCGGCAGCCAGGGTTCCTCGCGTTCCAGCGCCTCATCGCGAACGCGTGCTGCTTCTTCTGGCTGCGGGACAAGCTGGGGGTCAGGCGAATCCGTCGCGCCTACACCGGCGGCGCCGCGCTGGGTCCGGACATCTTCCGCTTCTTCCATGCGATCGGCGTGAACCTGAAGCAGATCTACGGTCAGACCGAGGTCTCGGGCATCTCGGTCGTCCACCGGGATGACGACATCAAGTTCCATACCGTGGGCACGCCGGTCCCCGGGATGGAGGTCAGGATCGGCGAGGGGGGCGAGATTCTGACCCGCAGCCCGTCCGTGTTCCTGGGCTACTACAACAACGAGGAGGCCACACAGGAGGCGCTCCGCGACGGCTGGCTGTACTCGGGCGACGCCGGCTACTTGGACGACGACGGGCATCTGATCGTCATCGACCGCAAGAAGGACGTGATGGAACTGCACGACGGGACGCAGTTCTCGCCGCAGTTCATCGAGAACAAGCTGAAGTTCAGCCCCTACATCAAGGAGGCGGTCGTGTTCGGCGGCGGCGACTACCCGTTCGTGACCGCCCTGGTCACGATCGATTTCGCCAGCGCGGGCAAATGGGCCGAGCGCCGTCAGATTCCCTACACGACCTTCACCGACCTGGCGCAGAAGCCCGAGATTTACGAACTCGCGCTGGAGCATACGGCGAGCATCAACGTCGATCTGCCCGAGTCGGCGCGTATCCAGCGGCTGCTGCTGCTGCACAAGGAACTCGACGCGGACGACGAGGAACTGACCCGCACCCGAAAGGTGCGGCGCCGGTTCATCGCCGATCGCTACCGGCTGCTCGTCGATGCGCTGTACGGCGGCAAGGACGCGGTGGAGATCGAGAACCAGATCACCTACCAGGACGGCTCCACGGCCGTGCTGCAGACCCGGCTGCGGATCGCGGCCCCCCCCAACCGCCCCGGCATGTACATCGGCGACACCGCGGCCGTCTAGTCTGAGGCCCGAGGATCCCGACGATGCAAGCCGATGTCTTCCTTCAACTCACCGTTTCCGGCCTTTCGAACGGCATGGTCTACGCCCTGGTCGCGGTCGGCTTCGTCGTCATCTTCAAGGCGAGCGACGTGATCAACTTCGCGCAGGGCGAGTTCCTGCTCTTTGGCGCCTACCTCGCGTTCGCCTTCATCGCTCAGTTCGGGTTGCCCTGGAGCGTAGGCGTGTTGGCTACCCTTCTCTGTGCCGCCCTGATCGGCTTGCTGGTAGAGCGGTTGGTCCTGCGGCCGTTGATCGGCGAGCCGGTGATCTCGATGATCATGGTCACGATCGGCCTTTCCAGCGTGCTGCGCGCCTTGGTCAACGGCATTTGGGGCGCGCGACCCAAGGCCTTCCCGAACTTCATCCCCGAGGGTGAAGTCGAGTTCCTCGGCGCGGTGGTCGGCATTGATCGTCTGCTCGTCATCGCGATTGCCGGAATCCTGCTGATCGTTCTGACCCTCTTCTTCCGTCACACCCGGGACGGCATCGCGATGCGGGCGATCGCCGACGACCAGCAGGCGGCGCTCTCCATGGGCATCAGCATCAAGCGGGTGCTGGCGGTGGCCTGGGCGATGGCGGCGATCACCGCGGCGGTCGCCGGCATCGTGCTGGCGAACACGGTCGGCGTCAGCCACGACATCATCTTCATCGGCCTGCGCGTGTTTCCGGTGGTCATTCTCGGCGGCCTCGACTCGGTGCCCGGCGCGATCGTCGGCGGCGGCGTGATCGGGTTGCTCGAGTCGTACACCGCCGGATACACGACCTCCGGGTTGGAACTCATCGTGCCGTACATCGTGCTGATCCTGGTCCTGATGGTTCGCCCCTACGGCCTGTTCGGAAAGGAGATCATCGAGAGGGTCTAGCGCGGCCGGCGCCGAACGACGACGCGCCCCACAATGGGCCACCCTCCTTCACCCACCATGGAATCCGGAGTCTTCTTCAGCGACTACCGCTCGGACATGTCCCTGCGGCGCATGCCGCTGCAGAAGGTGCGCACGGGGCTGCTCCTGGCCGGACTCGTCGTGTTTCCGTTCCTGGCCACGCCGTACTGGCTGAATCTGGCCAATCAGATCGCCATCGCCACGATCGGCGCGATCGGTCTCAACATCCTGGTCGGTTACACCGGCCAGATCTCGCTCGGCCAGGGCGCCTTCATGGCGATCGGCGCCTACGGTGCCGGCCTTCTCACGGTCCGGTTCGGTGTTCCCTTCTACATCAGCATTCCCGTTGCGGCCCTGATCACCGCCGTGGCCGGCCTGGTCGTCGGCCTGCCCTCTCTGCGGCTCAAGGGGCTCTACCTGGCTGTAGCGACCCTGGCCGCGCAGCAGATCGTCGAGTTCGTGGTCACGCACTGGGACGGGCTCACCGGCGGCACGGAGGCGCTGGTCGTGCCGGCGCCCGAACTGTTCGGCGCCCGAATGAACACTGACGGGCGCTTCTACTGGATCCTGGTCGTGATTGCTCTGGCGGTCGCGCTCTTCGCCGCGAATCTGTTCCGCTCGCGCGTGGGCCGCGCCTGGGTGGCGATCCGGGACCAGGACATCGCGGCTTCGGCGATCGGCGTCAACGTCTTCGCGTACAAGCTGCTCGCCTTCGCTACCTCGTCCTTCCTGGTCGGGCTTTCCGGCGCCCTGCTCGCCCACTACCGCTCGATCGTCACCTGGGAGCGGTTCACGATCGAGGTCTCCATCTCGTACCTCGCGATGATCATCATCGGCGGTTTGGGGACGATTTCGGGCTCGTTCTTCGGCGCCACGCTCATCGTCCTGCTTCCGGCAATGATCAACACCGTGGGCCGTTCGCTGCAGGACACCGCGCCCTGGGCGGCCACGGTCCTGCCGTACGTCCAGCAGGGCGTCTTCGGCCTCGTGATCATCCTCTTCCTGGTGCTCGAACCGGAGGGCCTCGCCAAGCTCTGGCGCAACGTGAAGGACTACTTCCGCGTCTGGCCGTTCTCCTACTAGTGATCCGGCGGCTCCGGCGGCGGGGATATGATCCGTCGGTTATCGATACGCCTGACACTCGGGGTTTTCTATACCCCTTGAGGAGACCTTCCCCATGACTCGTCTCGCCTTCATCGCCGCTCTTTCTCTGTTGCTGTTCGCCGCTTGCGGAGGCGGCGAACCGGTCGACGAGGCGACCGCCCCGATCACGATCGGCGCGATCTTCGATCTGACGGGTGGGACGTCGGACGTGGGCACGATGTATGCCGAGGCAATTCGCGACTACTACGACTGGCTCAACGAGCGCGGCGGCATCGCCGGCCGCCCGATCGAGTTGCTGTGGAACGACTACGGTTACGATGTCGCGAAGGCCGAACAGCTCTACTCCGAGTTCGTCCAGGCCGGGTCGGTGATGTTCATGGGCTGGGGCACCGGCGACACCGAGGCCCTGAAGGGCCGGATCGCGGCGGACCGGATTCCCTTCATCTCCGCGTCCTTCTCGCACGTGCTGGGCGACCCGGCCGAGGCGCCGTACAACTTCCTCGTCGGCACAACCTACAGCGACCAGTTGTTCATTCTGCTCGACTACCTGATGGAGCAGGCGCAGGCCACGGGAGGCGAGAAGCCGAACGTGGCGCTGATGCATCACGCGAGTCCGTTCGGTCTCTCCCCGTGGCGCCAGGGAGGCGAGGAGTACGCGATGCAGTTGGGCATCGAGATGGCGCCACACGAGATGGCGCGCGGCAACACGGACTTCAGCGCCACACTGACCCGGATTGCCGAGTCCGGCGCCAACTGGGTCGTGTTCCAGAACACGTCGAACCCGGCGTCGGTGGCGATCAAGAACGCGCGGGATCTAGGCCTCGATCTACGCTTCGCGTGCCTGAACTACTGCAGCAACGAGGTGCTGGTGGAACTCGCGGGCGAGGCCGCGGAAGGCGTACTGGGTTCGGTCATCTACTCGCCGCCTGGTGAGGGCATCGACGGCCTGAACGAGGCGGCCGAGTACCTCGCGTCAAAGGGCGGTTCGATCGAGGAGGAGGGCCTGCTCTACGGCCAGGGTTGGACGGTGGCCGGCTTCGTGACCGAAGCCATCGAGCGCGCCGCCGCGACGGGCGAGATTAGCGGCGAGGCCATCCACGCCGCGTTCGAGACCTTCGACGGGCTCGAGTCCGGTGGCGTGACGGCCCCGGTCACCTTCACTGCCACCGACCATCGCGGCATCAAGGGCATGCGGATCTTCGAGGTCCGGGACGGCAAGTGGCAGCCGGTTACGGAGATGCGGATGGCCGCCAGCCCGGAGGCGGCGGAGTAGAGCCAGCCGCACTCCCGGCGGTTGGTGGGCGACCCCGACCGACGCCGGGTTCGCCCCCCTCCGAGTCACTCCATGCTCTCCCTGAACAACGTCGAAGTCATCTACAACGACGTCATTCTTGTTCTCAAGGGTCTCTCGCTCAAAGTGGAGCAGGGCCAGATCGCGGCGCTGCTGGGCACCAACGGGGCCGGCAAGTCGACGACGCTCAAGGCGATCTCCGGACTGCTTCATCCCGAGGACGGAGAGGTCACGGACGGCGGGGTCGAGTTCGAGGGCGAGCAGATCGACAAGCTGCCCGCCGAGGACATCGTCCGTCGCGGGATCTTCCAGGTCATGGAGGGGCGGAGGGTGTTCGAGCACCTGACGCCGCAGGAGAACCTGCTTGCCGGCGCCTACACGGCTCGGGACAAGGGCGGCATCGACGAGTCGCTGGACCGCGTGTACAGCTACTTCCCACGCCTCAAGGAGCGCGGCGCGTCGATGGCAGGCTTCCTCTCAGGCGGCGAGCAGCAGATGCTGGCGATCGGAAGGGCCCTCATGGCCCAACCAAAGCTGATGCTCTTGGACGAACCGTCCCTGGGGTTGGCGCCGCTGCTGGTGCAGGAGATCTTCGAGATCGTTCAGCGCATCAACCGTGAACAGGAGACCACGATCCTCCTGGTCGAACAGAACGCTGCGCGCGCCCTGGAGATCGCCCACTACGGCTACATCATGGAAGGTGGCCGGGTGGTGCTCGAGGGAACGCCGGCGGAACTCCAGGACAACGCCGACGTCAAGGAGTTCTACCTGGGACTGACTCAGGTCGGGAAGCGGAAGAGCTACCGCGACGTGAAGCACTACCGCCGGCGCAAGCGCTGGTTGTCCTAGGAGTATTCGCAGCGGTGTTCCGCTGCGCTGTCGCGCAGGGAACGGGCCGTCGCTGGGTGCGCCGGCGTCCTCGCCGGCATCCGGGAGTTCCGCCGCGCAAGTCGTCAGTCGTCGGGCGTCGGGTCCTCGTCGATCGCCTCTTCGATCTCCCGCAACCTCTCGGCGAGTTCGCGCCGGGCGTCGGCCGCGAACGGGTTCTCCCGGGCGATGGTCAGGAAGAGGTCGTCGGAGTCGTGCCGGAGGTTCTCCTCGATCTTCATCATGTGCCGGTAGGCGACCGTGCCGAGAGCGGGGTCCGGGACGTGGATCTCGCGCAGCGCCTTCGCCATCCAGTGGGTCAATCCCTGGATGTAGGCCATCTCGGCGTCGTGCTTCTCGGCCGACATCTCGAGCACTTCCAGGCCGAGCTCGGACTCGAGGAAACCACGCACGGCTTCGACCCGTCGCGGGTCCACCGGGCGGTCCGGAAGGCAGAGCACGACCTTCAGGCTGCGGATGCCCCGACGACCGCTCTCGGGCCCAAACATCGGATGCGTACCGATGAACTGGACGCTCGGTGGCAGCAGCCGGTCGAGAATCTCCTGCGGTTTGATCTTCACCGAAGCCACGTCGACGACCAGGCAGTTCGGCTTCAGGTGGGGCGCCAACCGCACGACCAGCGGTTCGAACTCCTGCACCGGCACCGCGGGGATCACCACATCGCAGCCGGCGCAGCCCTCAAGGCTGGTCCATGGGAGTCCGAGCGCGGCGGCTTCCGGTTCGAGGTCGCGGCGGTCCCACACCTGGACGTCGAAGCGGGGGCCGAGGTGGGCGGCCAGGAAACGGCCGAAGCTGCCAAGACCAACGATTCCGATCGTCCTTGCCCAGCAGCCCTGCACCGCCGGCAGACTAGCAGCCCGCGGCCGGAGTCGCCGATCGAGCCTGACCGCCGTTCCCCTACAATCGCGGCCCTACTTGGGAAGGGGTAACGGGATGTCGCCTGGAACTGGCGCCTTGGTGGGCGCTCTACTGACCGCCGCGGTGAGCTATGGTTCACCGCCCGTGGCCTACGCCGAAGACGAGCGCGCCAGCCGGGAGCATGTGCTGGGCCTGCTCCGGCAAGTGCCATTGATCGACGGACACAACGACGTGCCCTGGCAGTACCGGACGCGGGTCGCGAATCACCTCGACCGGATCGACTTCCGCGATACGTCGGCGCTCGAGCCGCCGATGCACACGGATCTCGCGCGTCTGCGCCAGGGGGGAGTCGGCGCCCAGTTCTGGTCGGTCTACATTCCGACCTCCTTCGGCCGGCCGGGGGCCGCGCGGGTCGTCTTCGAGCAGGTCGACCTGACGAAGCGCCTGATCGAGCGGTACTCGGACGATCTGGAACTCGCACTGACCGCCGACGACATCGAGCGGATCCACGGCGCCGGCAAGGTCGCGTCACTGCTCGGAGCCGAGGGCGGGCACTCGATCGAGTCGTCCCTGGGCGTGCTGCGCCAGCTCTACGCGAGCGGCGTTCGCTACATGACGCTGACGCACGGCAGCAACGCGGCGTGGGCCGACTCGGCCACGGACCGGCCGGTGCACGGCGGGCTTACAGCCTTCGGCCGCCAGGTGGTGCGGGAGATGAACCGCCTGGGGATGCTGGTCGATCTCTCCCACGTGTCACCGCAGACGATGCACCAGGCGCTGGACGAGTCGAAGGCGCCGGTGATCTTCTCCCATTCCTCCGCGTTCGCGATCACGGCAGGCCCCCGCAACGTGCCCGATGACGTGCTGCGGCGCCTCGCGGAGAACGGGGGTGTCGTGATGGTCACCTTCGTGCCGTCCTTCGTCAACAACGGTGTGCGCGCGTACTTCCAGCGCATGGACGCGGAGCGCCTTCGCCTCTCGGGGGCCGGTGTGGCGCCGGCTGAACTCCGTGGGCATCTCGAAGCCTGGCGGCGCGAGAATCCCGGGCCGCAGGCTTCGCTGGGCGACGTCGCCGACCACATCGACCACATCCGGGCTTTGATCGGAACCGCCCATCTGGGCATCGGTTCGGACTTCGACGGCATCCCTACCGTGCCGGTTGGGCTCGAGGATGCCTCGACGTTCCCCGATCTCCTGGTCGAACTGGTTCGCCGGGGATACAGCGACGAGGAGTTGAAGGACATCGCGGGACGCAGCTTCCTGCGCGCGATGCGCGGCGCGGAGGAGGCCGCCCGTGGCCTGCAGGCCTCGGAGTCCGCGGCCGACGACCTGATTGAAGAACTGGATGGCGGCGATGTCTGAGCGGTCGAAGTCTCACGTTACGGCCCGTCACGCTTCGACCGTCCTGTTGCTGCGGGACAGCGAACCCGGCGTCGAGGTGTTCATGGAGCGCCGGCATATCAAGTCGGACTTCGTCGGCGGCGCCTATGTCTTTCCGGGCGGCCGGGTCGACCCCGAGGATCGGGTCGACGAGGCCCTGTGTCATGGCCTCACCGATCGTGAGGCAAGCGCCCGGCTGTCGCTGGAGGAGGGCGGGCTGACCTTCTACGTCGCCGCGATCCGTGAGTGCTTCGAGGAGGCCGGGGTGTTGCTGGCCTACGATCGCGACGGACGGTTGCTCGACTTCTCGGACCCGTCGGTTGAAGAGCACTACGAGGCCCTGCGTGGCGAGCTGAACGTCGGCAAGCTCTCCCTGCTCGATATCGCGGCTCAGGAAGGGCTGACCCTTGCCGCCGACCGCATCAGCTACTGGGCGCACTGGATCACCCCGGAGGGGCAGCCCCGGCGCTACGACACGCGCTTCTTCGTCACCCGGGCGCCGCGGAATCAGACGGCCGGCCACGATGACCACGAGTTGACCAGTTCGGCCTGGGTGACCGCCCGCGAAGCGCTCGAAAACGGGCGGCGCGGAGAGTGGATGATCATCTTCCCCACCATCCGCAACCTGATGAAGCTGGCCCGGTTCGACACCGCGGACGCGGCGATCGCGGCCGTCGATGCGCAGATGGAGTTCCCCATCATCCAGCCCCGCGTGCTGCTGGGCCGGACGCCGGATGACCCGCCGCGCGCGGTGATTCCGGGTGAGGAAGGCTACGAGGACGCCGCCCCCAGTCCCTCCGTGGCCAATGCCCGCGACTGGAAGCGGGCCTTCAGCGTTTGAGCGGCCGCCGCCGGATGGACGGTCTCGTGAAGGGCAGGCCGGTGCGGCTGTCCGACCGCGTGTTGCGGGTGACCCAGGACAACCCGGGGATGTTCACCGGCCCCGGCACGAACACCTACGTCATCGGCCCGGAGAGCGGGCCCGTGTACGTCCTCGACCCGGGCGAGGAGGACGACCGGCACTTCAACGCGGTCGAAGCGGCAGTTGACGGACGGCAGGTCGAGGCGGTCCTGATCAGCCACCTGCACCGCGACCACTGGCCCCTGGCGCCCCGGGTCGCCAATCACTACGGCGCGGCGCTCCTCACCTTCAGCGAGCAGCCGCCGTTCGCCGCCCGAGGCCGTCTCGAGGACAACGAGCGCCTGTCCGCCGCCGGCGCGACCCTGGTCGCGCTCCACACCCCCGGCCACGCCAGCGACCACCTCTGTTTCCTGCTCGAAGAGGAGCGCGCGGTGTTCACCGCCGACCTGGTCATGGGCTGGTCGACCTCGATCATCGCGCCCCCGGACGGCAACCTGAACCAGTACATGGCCTCCCTCGAACGGCTGATCGAGCTCGCCGCCGACGGCGGCATCGAAGTCCTCCACCCCGGCCACGGCGAATCGATCGAACCACCGCTGGACCGGATCGAGGAAATTCGCCGCCACCGTCAAGAGCGGACCGATCAGGCCCTCGAAGCCATCGCCGCCGGCGTCGCCACCATCCCGGAGATGGTCGAACGCATCTACGCCGACGTCGACCGCAAGCTCCACGGCCCCGCCGCCTTCTCGCTGCGGGCCCACCTCGATGCGCTGGTCGAAGAGGGCAAGGTGACAGAGACCGAGCCTGGCCGGTACGAGCCAGCCGCCAACTGACGCCGAGGCCGAACAGGACCGGCCTGGATGAGCTGGTGTATTGGTGCTATGGTGCTTATGCTGTTGCGTCGGCTACCTACTTCGGAGAACCCACCAATGACCCGCCTGACCATCACCGTTGCAGACCAGACGCACCGCGCCCTCAAGGAAGCTGCGGCTCGCCAGGGCCGTTCGATGGCCGCGATCATTGAAGAGAGCTTGGAGATGAGGGGTATTCGGCCCTATGAGAGCGCGCGGGAACTCGTGCTCAAGGCGCGCGCGAACTCGGGGCTTGACTCTGATAGGGCCATGGCTCTTGCGGTCGAGGAGACAAGGCGTCGTCGAGAAGGGATGTAGATCTTGGCGCGAGGATCTCGGCCCCCCGATACGAGCGGTGGTCCAGGGTCCCGGCGACTGTGTGTCGTCGACACGAATGTCGTCGTTTCCGGATTGATCGATGGCGACTCGGACCGCCCGCCGGCGCGAATCCTGGACGCGATGATCGGCGGCAGGCTTCTGTACATGATTTCGCCAGCCTTGTTGAGCGAGTACTCAGCCGTCTTGTGTCGTCCGGCGATTGCCGAACGGCACGGTCTCACGCCCGACGAGCTCGACCGGGTCTTGGCCGACCTGGTCGCAAACGCCGTGTGGCGGGAGCCCGACGAGGCAAGCGACGCCCCCGACATTGGCGACAACCACTTGTGGGCACTACTCGCCGGCGAATGGCAGGCCCAGTTGGTGACCGGTGACCGCCTTCTACTGCGCACTCCTCCGAGCGGCGCCTCAGTCGTCTCGCCGCGCCACTTTGTCAACGCGTTCTCCTCTCGTCTTCGTTGATGTCGTCGGCGGCGAAATGAGCAACGAGTCCCTATACGGTGAACAACTGATTCGCCTTGACCTTGACGGCGCGAGACCCGAGGTCCTAAAGCGGATTCCGCTGAAGTCGGGCGTCGCGGACGGAAGTGTCGACGAGGCGACTTTGCAGGAGCTCCTGTTCGACTATCCGGAGTGCCTCCCCATCCCCGTTATCGATCCGGCCTACGCGGATGCGGTTCCAATCTGCCGAGAACTTCGGGTGCCGGCCGGGAGCATTGACGCCTTGTTCGTCAATCACCTCGGCCGGCTGACGCTGTGCGAGTTCAAACTCTGGCGCAACCCGCAGGCGCGCCGCGAGGTGATCGGCCAGATTCTCGACTACGCGAAGGACGTAGCCGGTTTGCGCTACGAGGACCTGCAGCGTCAAGTCTCGCTGGCGCTCGGGAGGCAAGGCGGCAACGCTCTGTTCGATCTGGTCCGGGAGCGACATCCGAACGTCGTCGAAGCCGAGTTCGTCGACAACGTCACGCGGCATCTGAGACGAGGCGAGTTTCTTCTGTTGGTCGTCGGCGACGGCATCCGGGAGGGAGTTGAGAAGATCGTCGACTTCGTTCAGCGCCACAGCGGCCTCCACTTCAATCTAGCCCTCGTAGAAGCGGCGCTCTATCGGGATACGGCCGATCGCCTCATCGTCCAGCCGCGCGTCCTCGCTCGAACCGAGATCGTTCGGCGCTTCGTGGTGGATGGCAGTGTTGAGGTCCAGGCCGGCGCGCCGGATGGCGATGGCGAGCAGGAACCTCTGTCGGATCAGGAGGAGGAAAACCTGCGGTTTTGGACCGCGGTTCTGCGGGGCTACTCTTTTTCGGATGGAGACGTGGAGGCTCCCGCTCCGAGCAAGTGGTCGAACATCGCCGTCAAGGTGGGGGGCTCGGGGTTTGGCGGTTTTGCTTTGTCCTTTTGCGGCTACGTGTATCGCGCTCGTGGGTCGGTAATGGGCTGCTATCTAACTTGCCGGAGGGATCAACCACGCGAAGTTCGGATCTTCGAAGAAATCGTGGCCTCGTTGGAGGATGTGAGACGAGAGATCCGCGCGTCAGGCGTGGATCGCGATGGTACCCGGGAGGAACTTGAACTTTGGTACGGGGCGAACCAGCGCCCCAGGCTCGGTTTCAAGAGGACGTGGGACCTTTCGTTTCTGGCCGGCAGCGAAGAGAGTGAGGCCTACCGTGTGGCCGTCGACTGGATGCGGGACCGTTTGAACCGCCTCGTCAGTGGCCTCCACCCGCGACTTCAAGAGATGCTCGCCGATGACTGAAAACCAACCCGCTCCCTCGACCGGCATCTGGCGCATTTGACTGCAGGTCGAACAGGCGCTTCGTCAGCACAACGACTCTTGCCGACCGCGGCTCCGTTGTAGCCCGACGCCCCCAGCCTCCGGCGGGTCCGAAGGGGAAGGTCCCAGGGAAGCTGTCGGCAAGCGACGGCCGACGCCGTCACAGCGGCCTCCACCGTACCGGAGCGCAGCCGACCGCAGCGAGCGCCTACCTCCCACTATCCGAACAAGCGCGAGCGGTCCCTGGGACCTTTCCCCTTCGGACCCGCTGGAGGCGGCAGTAGCCGCCGCCGCTGCGCCGCTACCGGCGTCGCGCCGCCACGCGTCGCCGCCGCGTCAGCGGCGCCAGGGGGCGCGGATCTTGCTGCCTTCGCGGTAGACGGCGAGCCGTTCGCGGGCTTCTTCGAGGGCCTCGGGAGGGCCGGTTCGTTCCAGGTTTTCGATCAGTCGTTCCTGCCAGGACGCGGCCTCTTCGAAGTCTTCGGTTTCGGCGTAGGCCATGGCGAGCACGGCGCCGTGGGCCGGTGTCTGGGCGCGCTGGAACAACTGCTGGGCGAGGTTCAGGGCCCTTTCGCCGTCTCGCACCTCGTCGTCCTCGGAGGCGGCGAGGACCTGGACCAGGAGCACGGCGAAGTAGCCGCTGCCGCCCTGGTCCGGAAGCTCGAGGGTCTGCTCGAGCATGAGCCGCACCTGGGCGTCCTCGCCCGCGAGCAGCAGGGCCGTGACCTCCGCCGCCCGGACCTGGCTGTCGGTGGGGTCGAGTTCCAGGGCGCGGCGCGAAGCAAGGGCGGCTTCCTTGAAACGGCCGAGACGACCGAGGGCGGTGCTCAGGTTGACGTAAGCCGCCTTGGGCGTCGGGTTGGAGACGATTGCCCGTTGATAGTGGGGGATCGCTTCTTCGTAGCGCTCCTGCTCGGTGCGGATGTTGCCGAGTTCGAAGTGGGCCGCGCTCAGCAGGGCCGGGTCCGCGTCCGCGCTGATGAGTTGCTCGAAGCGTCGAGCCGCCGAAGCCGGTCGGCCGAGTTCCCGCTCTATCCGCCCGAGTAGCATCACGATCTCGCGATTGAGCCCGAAGTCGGCCAGCAACGACTCGAATTCACGAAGTGCGAGTTCGCTGCGGCCGCCGCGCCGGTAGTTGCTGGCCCGGTGGAAACGGAGGTTGCGGTCGCCCGGCGCCAGTTCGAGAGCCTGGGTCAAGGCCTCGGCAGCTTCAAGGTGGTCGCCGGTTTCACCCCGGCTCCTTGCCAACTCGACCCAGGCCGGCCCAAACGACGGTTCGAGTTCGACCGCCCGGATGAGTCGCTCAACTGCTGTCTGGAACCTGCCTTCCTCGTTGTAGAGGCGCCCCGTGTGGAACAGCAGCGCGGCGTCGTCGGGGCTCAGGTTCAGCGCCTCCTGGAACCACATGGCGGCCTCGGCGCGCCGGCCCATCTGCTCCAGGGCCGCTGCGAGGGACCGTTTGGCAGCGACACTCTGCGGATAGTTCTGGGCTGCCTCGCGGAACCGTTGCTCGGCCACTTCGAATGCGTTCGCGGCCAGGGCAACACGGCCTAGCAGCAGTTGAGCACCGATTCCGGTGGCCGACTCCTTGATCTCTGCCGCGATTGGATCGGCGAAGGCGACCGGCGCCTCGCCGCGGAGTTCCATCGCCGCTCTCGATGCTCCGTCGTCGCCGAGGGCGCGATGGGCAAGGGCGATGTGGTAGTGAAGCGAGTCGGCTCGAGGCTGGTCCCGCAGCGCCGCCTGGAAGTGCTCAAGCGCCGCCGTCGGGTCGTCGGTCTCGGAGGCGAGACGGCCGAGGCCGAAGTGTGCCGCCGCCCTGGCGCCGGGCAGTTCCAGGGCGCGTTCATACTGGGTGCGCGCTTCCTCACCCTGCCCCAACTCGAGGTAGACCCGACCGAGGCGGATGGCCGTTGCCGGATCGTCCGGTTGCAGCGAGCGGGCCTGCTCGTAGGCAGCAACCGCGTCCTCGAGTTCTCCCAGGTGCTCCGCGGCGCTGCCGAGGAGGTAGCGCCAACGGAAGTTCCGCGGTTGCAGCTCCGCGGCGTTGGCGAGACAGGCTCTCGCCGGTGGCAGGAGGTCGTACACGAGGTAGAGCTGGCCGGCCTCGCCGAACAGCAGTCCCAACTGATCGGCGTTTTTCGAAGTGGGCGCACCCGCCGCGAGGGCGTCGTCGAGAAGCTTGCGTTGCTCGGCGATCTGATCGCGCACCGCTTCGTCGACGCCGCGAAGGTCGACTTCGGGCACCGGCACGAGGCGGTCGGTGATCTCGGTCTGCGCCCGGAGACCCACGGCGGCCAGCGACAGCACGAGGGCGAGGGCGGCGGTCACGCGTTGCGGATCGAGAGGCCTGATCATCGGTTGTCGTCTTTCTGCTGTCCCGGCCCGCGGCCGGTGCCGCGGACGAGCTCAGTGTAGGTCGCCGAAGGCGGCGCCGGCCACTCCTCGACCATTCCGTCCGGCCACTGGACCTCGATGCGCGTCACGGTAGCGCCAGCCAGGCTGACCGCGATCCGAGGATCTCCCGACGAGGCGTAGCTGCCGCTGCTGCCTGCCAATCGTACGAGAGGCGACGCCCCGGCCCGGTGGACGCGCACGGTGACGCCGGATGCCGGCCGGTGCCCATGGGCCTGGTCCAGACGCGGCGTCAGGCCGATCCAGTCACCGCTTGTCTGCGCCTGGTTGAGGAGCAGCCGAGCCGGCCCGTTGTTGTTCGTGATGACCAGGTCCGTATCGCCATCGTTGTCGATATCGCCGGTCGCAAGGCCGCGGCTTACCAGGGTGGAGGAACCGTCCAGGATGCCGGCCGGCCCCGGGGCGAAACGGCGGCCGCCGCTACCGCCGGGCACGTTGAGGAACACCTGGTTCGGTTGATCCAGGGGGAACGGATCGTCTTCGGTGCGCGGTCTGCCGGCGGCGAAGGTGACGGCGCCGTTCACTACCGCCAGGTCGAGCCAGCCGTCGGCGTCGAGATCGACGAAGGCGGCGCCGAACGATGTCGCGTCCCAGCTCGGCCGCGCCAGGGCGGCTGCGTTGGTCCGGTCCCGGAAGGCGGCGGCGCCGGGCTCGGAGTCGTTCCGGTAGAGCGTGTTCGTCTCGCGGGCGAAGTGGGTCAGGAAGAGGTCGAGATCGCCGTCGCCGTCATAGTCGCCGGCGGCAACCCCCATGCTGGCCTCGGCCTCGCCGTCCGCGTTGAGAGCCGCGCCGCTGATCAGACCCTCTTCGAACAGGGCGCCGTCGCCGCGGTTGGTCCACAGGTGGTTCGGCATCAGGTCGTTTGCGACGTAGAAGTCGAGCCGGCGGTCGCCGTCCAGGTCGGCGGCCAGGACGCCCAGGCCGTTGCCGGGTCGCGTGGCGGTCAGGCCGGCTTCCGCCGTCGCGTCCGCGAACCGCCCGGCGCCGTCGTTGCGCAGCAGGCGGTCCGGAACCGGTTGGTAGGCGCTCGGCAGGCAATAGTCGACCTCGCCCCGTTCGGTCAGGCAGGTCTTGTGCGTGACCAGCGAGAAGTTCAGGTAGTTCACGACGAACAGGTCGAGGTCGAGGTCGCCGTCGTAGTCGGCGGCTGCCGCGGCGATGCTCCATCGCGGGTCGTTGGCCCCGCTGGCTTCGGTGCGGTCCGTGAACGTCCCATCGCCCTCGTTCCGCCAGAGCTGGTTGTCCGCGAGGTTCAGAACGTAGAGATCGGTCCAGCCGTCGTTGTCCAGGTCGCCGGCGATAGCTCCCATGCCGTAGCCGGCGGCGGCGATGCCACTTTCCTCGGTGACGTCGACGAAGCGGACGCGCGTGCCGTCCTTCCGAAGTTCAAGGTCGTTGCGATAGAGACGATCGCGGGGCGGCCAGTCGCCCTTCCACTGCACCGTCGCCTGGGTGCGATCCAGGTCCGCGCCGAGCAGGTTGCCCTGGACCAGGTAGAGGTCGAGGTCGCCGTCGTTGTCGTAGTCGAAGAGTGCGGCCCCGGCGCCCACTACCTCCGGGTAGTAGAGCCGGCCGCTCATGCCGTTCCAGTGGCGAAAATCCAGACCGGCGCTCCTCGTTGCGTCGGAGAAGAGAACTTCGCTCTCTCCTGCCCGGGTGAATCCCGGCAAGAGCGCCGACGCCACCCATACGGCGACGGCGCCAAGCGCCCCGAAACGCCTCGCAGGCTCGGTGTTTCGGCCCATCCCGTCCTCACCATGACCTTCCGTCGCAGAACTCACTCCGTAGCGTTCTGCGGCGCAAGCTCCTGGGTCGGTTCTCATCCGTCGCCGCCCAGGCGAAAGGTAGGCATGTCGACGCGTTCGAGAACTTCCGCACGCTCGCTGATCCGGTACACCGCTCGGGGTTCGACGTCTTCGAAGACCTGGTTCGTGCCGCTGCCGGTCCATCGCACCTGGATCTCCGCGATCCGGGTGGCGTCACCGAGACCCACTTCGAGTTGCATGCTGTTGCCGCCGAAGGAGCCGCCCGAGCCGACCAGACGATGGATCGTGCGTTTGCCGCTCGGACCCTCGACGGACAGTGCGACCCGCGAGCCGACACCGAAACGGTTGGCGCCCGAGCCGGGAGGGCCGCCGCCGACGAAGCGCAGCGTGACCCAGGCGTTGTCGCTGCCCGGGTTCTCGAACAACGCGTTGCCGAAGGTGTCGGTCGGGTAGAAGCCGCCGAGCTGGTGCAGAAGGTCCATGTCTCCGTCGCGGTCCAGGTCGCCGAACGCCACGCCGTGTCCCTTCTGGAGGTGGCCGAAACCGCCGGCGAAGGTGACCTCCTCGAAGCGCCGGCCGTCAAAGCGGTACATCACGTTCGGCATCAGGCTGGCGAGATCCGGTTCGCCGGTGCCGAGGTAGAAATCGAGCCAACCGTCGTTGTCCAGATCGCCGTAGTTGGCGCCCATCGGCAGAGCTGGCCGGCGGATTCCCAGTTCGCGGGACACCTCGGTCATCCGCAGCCTGCCGCCGCAGCCGGGCTCGGCGCCGCAGTCGTTGCGGTAGAGCAGGGGCTGGCCTACCCCGGGGTCCGAGCCCATGAAGGACGCCACGACTTCGGTGGCTTGGTCGCGATAGTCGCCGACGTAGAGATCGAGGTCGCCGTCGTTGTCATAGTCGAAGAACCAGGTGGCGAAGCTCTCCCGCTCCGGCTCGGTAACGCCAACCCGGATGGCGGCATCCAGGAAGATGCCGCCGTCGTTCAGGTAGAGGCGGTTGGCGCCGAAGTTGGAGACATAGAGGTCGAGGTCGCCGTCGTTGTCCACGTCGCCCCAGGCGGCGCCCTTGGCGTAGCGCAGGTTGCTGACCCGGGCCGCTGTCGCCACGTCCTCGAACGTGCCGTCGCCGCGGTTGCGGAACAGTTGCGACGGGTACCTGTGGGCCTCATCCGCCTCGTTGCCGACGTAGAGGTCGAGGTCGCCGTCGCCGTCGTAGTCGCCCCAGGCGGCGGCCTGGGTCGGATAGGCGGGTTCAGCAAGGCCAGCGGCCTCGGTGGCGTCGACGAAACGGCCGATGTCGCCGCTCAGTTCGTTGCGCAACAGCGAGTTGCGGATGCGGCCCTCCTCCAGCAGCCAGGCCCCGCGTAGCACCAGCAGGTCGAGGCGCCCGTCGTCGTTGTAGTCGGCGTGGAGCAGGTTCAGACCGCCAAGCTGACCGCTGAGGCCCCAGGCCTCCCCGACGTCCACGAACCCGCCGCGGCCGTCGCCTCGGAATGCTTTGAGCGGACCGCACGGATCCCACGTTGAGGTGATCAGGTCGAGGACGCCGTCGCTGTCGAAGTCGTCGACTACGGCGCCGCCCGCGAGATCGAGAGCGTCGACCCCGAGTTCCGGCCCGAGATTGCGCCAGCGCCCGCCCGGAAACGGGGCGGAGGAAAACGCCTCCTCGCCGATCCGGTAGTGGGCGGGCACGCCCTCGGGGAAGTCGCCAGCCAGTCGTCGCGCGACGTTGAGCAGCCACCTTGCCCGTTGCCTCCACGGGCCGGTCGGGCGTCCTTCCTGCAGCATTCCCAGGAACAGGTCGCCTGCTGCGCGCGCGTCTTCGGGACGGGCGTGAACTGCGGAGGAGGTGAGCGGCAGGATGCAGCTATCCGCCGAACGCCGGACCCGATGGACTTGATCCTGGTCGGTGGTTCGATCCTCCGAAGTTGCTGTGGCGTCGACGTGGTGGACGCAGTTCAGATCCTCGGCGCGCTGGAGATGGGCCAAGGCCAGGTTCCACTCGGCAACTGTCGGCCGGTCGGCGGCAGGTGCGGCTATTGCCTTGGTTGCCGCCGACAGGTGCTTGATCGCCCCCGAAGTGTCGCCGAGGCGGAGCAGCTCGCTTCCAAGTTGGGCCTCTATCTCGGGACTGGCCGGGTTCGAGGACAACTCGGCCCGAAGTTCGTCTGCGAACCTGGTGCCGAAATAGGGGTTCGAACTGTCCTGCAGCCGCTGACAGGATTCCGTGAAGTCGTTGGCGGGCGCAACGGCGGCGAGAGGCGCTACGAACAGAACCAGACTGGCGAGCCCGCGGGCCGGCATAGGCGGAGACTACTACGACCCGAGCGGGCGCCTGCCTGTCGCTAGGCCGGTGGAGGCTGCGGTATCGCGAGATTCGAGTCGCCGTCGTCGGTCGGGGTCGAGGACTCCGCCGCGCCCGGGTCGCCGTCGACGGCCTCTTCCCCGTCCGTTGCCGGTGGCGCGGGCGGCAGTGGAGCGGCAGCGGCCGCGCCGTAGTCGGAGGTGCCGAACCGGGTCATGAAGACGGCGCCGAGGCCGATCGTCCAGGCGAGGTAGCAGATCAGGACCCCGGGCATGCGGAACATGACGCGGAAGAACCACGGCAGACCCAGGAAGCCGAGCAGGTCGGCTACGAGTGCGAGCGCCTGGATCGCCAGGACGCCGAGCGCCAGGGCGCCGAAGCTGCCGGCCGCTACCCGGCCGGCGCCCTGGAAGCGTCGGCGGCACCAGTCGCCGGCCGCCGCCGCCGAGCCCGCGTAGCCGAACACGAAGGCGGCCGCCAGACCGATGAACGCGGCGGGCCAGAGGAGGACGGCGAAGGGAATGCCAATGATCGTCACAGCGAGCAGCAAGCTGACGATGATGAGGACGGGGAAGAAGAAGACCTCCACGCCCAGGCCGACCGCGAACATGATCCACAGGTCGGACGACGCGGCCGACCGCACCCGACCGACTCCCTTCGGCGCCACCAGGAGGACCAGGCCGCTGAGCGCAATCAGGAGAACGGTGAAGATGATCGACTGGACGAACTCGAAGACCTTGCCGAGACGAAAGAAGGGGGGCCGGTCGCCGACACCCGGGAACCAGTCGCCGTCCCAACCGTCGAACCAGGCGCCGCCCCAGTTCCATTCGAAGTCACCCCAATCGACTTCGGATACCTCGCCAAGCACGGACGACCCGTCTTCCCGTCGCACCCTGCCGCCGACTGTGACGATGTCGCCAAGCACTTCCGCTTCGGGGCCGAGTTCCACGTCGCCGCCGATCGCGACCACTTCGCCGGTTACGCGGCCGTCGATCTTCGCCGTACCGCCGATCGATATCGCGTCGCCGCGAACCTGTCCGTCGACCTTGACGTCGCCGCCGATCGAAACGATGTCGTAGGCCACTTCGCCTCGGCCGACCCGCACGGTGCTGCCGAACGCGACCTTGTTGTCGAGGTCGACGAGCTCCTCTTCGATCCCGTTCAGGTCGCGCTCGAGGTCCTCCAGCCGCTCGATCGCTCCTTCGATGGCGCCTTGGGCCTGTTCGCCAGCTTCCTCGAGTACTTCGTCGAGGGTTTCTCGCGCTTCCTCCAGAGCCGCGCTCGCTTCCTCCTGGGCCTCCTGAGCGCCCTGGGGCTGGCCGAACGCCAAGCCCGTGCAGCACAGCCCGCCGACCAGCAGCAACGCGCCGGCTCGCGCGCCGCGGACCCGCCGCCGGCCGCCCGGTCCCGAAGCGAGCCGGTGGAGCAGATAAACCGCGGCGAGGCTGACCAGTGCCGCTACGGTCACCCCCGCGGTGACCTGGGGGGTGCGCAGAATCAGGTCGAGAGCCTCACCGACCCGCACCGCTCCGTTCAGGAACGCGAGGCTCTCGGCGAGGACGCCGGCAGTCCAGGTCAGGATCCAGACCGCACTGAAGAGCCCCGTTTCCAGGGCGCTCAGCATGGTCAGCCAGGTGGACGGGACAAGCAGCGTCGCGCCGCCGAGCAGGAGCATCGCCGCCGCGGCAATTGCGCCGGCTGACACGCGTGCCCACCGGTGCATCGGGAACGGCAAGAGCCGCGGCGCTGGCGCCGGCGCTTCGATCGGCCGGTTCGCGGCTGCCACCTGCCGCATGACGCGATCGACAAACCCGTCCGACGGCGCGGGATCGTCGAGCGATTGGAAGAGTGTCCGGAAGTCGATTCGGTTCCGCATGTTCATCCCTCGCGGCGCGTGCGATTGTACGATGGCGGTTTGTTTGCAGGCTTCATTGCGGCGTTCACCATGCCCTTCGCCCTACGATGCGAAGATCGCCGCGGTTTCAAACCACGCCCTCCGCGCGCAGGCGTTGTTCGATCTCGCGACGGGCCCGCCGCAGATTCGTCTTCACGGTTCCGAGAGGCATGCCGGTGATTTCCGCGATGTCGCGGTAGGGCAGCTCCTCCTTGAACCGCAGCAGCACGACCAGGCGGTACTCCGGCCGGAGGGCGGCCATCGTGGCTTCCAGCGCGGCCGCCAGCTCATGCCTTTTGACCAGTGTGTCGGCAGCCTCCGCACGCTCATCGGGGGTGCGTTCGAGGATCGACGATTCGTAGGGATCACTGCTCTCGATCGGTGTTGTGGGCAGCTTCTTTCGCCGCAGATGGTCGATCGACGCGTTGCTTGCGATCTTGAACAGCCAACTCGCGAAGCGCCGCCGCGGGTCGTAGCGGGCGAGGGCCAGCCAAGCCTTGACGAAAACCTCCTGGGTGACGTCCTCGGCGATGCCGTGGTCCCGGACCATGCGCACGACCAGGCTGAAGACCGGGCGTTGGTAGCGCTCGACCAGGGTCTGAAAGGCGCGCTCCGACCCTTCGACAGCCGCCGCGATCAGTGTGACTTCATCTTTCTGCCGACGCGTCAAGATTGCAGTGTGGCATGCATGCTGGCTGCCCGTATCATTGCCGCGTGAAACACGGGGACGATCACACGGGTACCGGGGACTACGGGGAACTCGCGGCTGCGGTTCGGTCGGTGCGGATTGCAGGCCGGGTGACGCGGCGTCTGCAGCAGTCGCTTCAGGGGTCCTTTCTGACCAAGGAGGACCGTTCGCCGGTGACGGTCGCCGACTACGCGGCGCAGGCCCTGGTCAGCCTCACGCTGCCGGGCGGGGAGGCCATCGTGGGCGAGGAGACCGCGGCGGCGCTCGAAGGCGTCGAGGGAAGAGAAACTCTGGACAAGGTTGTGGCCGCGGTCCGGTCGGAGTTGCCCGATGTCACTGCCGACGAGGTGCGAGCCGCGATCGACCGCTGCTCGGATGCCGGCGGCGCGAGCGGGAGGTTCTGGGTCCTCGATCCAATCGACGGCACGAAGGGATTCCTGCGCGGCGACCAGTACGCGATCGCCCTGGGTCTGATGGAAGACGGCGAGGTGGTCGGCGGTGTGCTCGGTTGCCCGAATCTGCCTTCGCCCGCGGGCCGGGGTTGCCTGTTCGTCGCCGCCCGGGGTCGGGGCGCGTGCGAGCTGCCGTTCGACGAGGACAAGGGAGCACCTCGCCGGATCGGGGTCTCCGCGGTTGCCGCGTCGTGCGACGCCGCTTTCTGCGAGTCGGCCGAAGCGATGCACTCGGACCACGATCGGCACGCCCGGATCGCGACGCGGCTCGGGGTGACGACCCCTCCCGTGCGCATGGACAGCCAGTGCAAGTACGGGGCGATCGCCCGCGGCGATGCCTCGATCTATCTCCGGTTGCCCTCGTCCAAGACCTATCGGGAGAAGATCTGGGACCACGCGGCCGGTTTCATCGTGGTGTCCGAAGCCGGGGGCGCCGTGACCGACGCCTACGGCCGGCGTCTCGACTTCAGCCGGGGGCGGACCCTGGACGGGAACCGCGGGGTCGTGGCGACCAACGGCCTCCTTCACGGCGCGGTTCTGGATGCGGCGGCCGCGGTGCTGCCCCAGAACCCGGCAGTGTTGTCGCCGAACCCGGAAGGCTGAGACGGGATCCTTCCTCTTGACTCCCAACGAGACTCTGCTCGTTACCGGCGCCGCCGGTTTCATCGGCTGCAACTTCACGGCCAGGGCGTTGGCCGACGGTTCGTGTCGGGACAGCCGCGTCGTCGTGTTCGACAAGCTGACCTATGCCGGCAATCTCCTCAACCTCGAGGCGGTTGCGGACGATCCGCGCTACCGGTTCGTGCAGGCGGACATCGCCGACCGCGACGCGGTCCGGCGAGTCTTCGCCGAGTACCGGCCGACGGCGGTCCTCAACTTCGCCGCCGAGAGCCATGTCGACCGCTCGATCGACAGTCCGGGCGACTTCGTCCGCACCAACATCGGCGGCACGTTCGAGCTGCTCGAAGCGGCCCGGGGCGCCCTCAGCGGCCGTTCCGAGGGGGAGCGAGCAGCCTTTCGGTTCATCCACGTGTCGACCGACGAGGTCTTCGGCAGTCTCGGTGACGAGGGACGGTTCCACGAACACACGCCGTACGACCCGAGTTCGCCCTACTCGGCCTCCAAGGCAGCCGCGGATCACCTCGTGCGCGCCTACGGTCGCACCTACGGCCTGCCGGCGATCGTGACCAACTGCTCGAACAACTACGGTCCGTACCAGTATCCCGAGAAACTGGTGCCGGTGATGATCCTGAATGCCGTCGAAGGGCGCCCCCTGCCGATTTACGGCGAGGGCGCGAACGTCCGGGACTGGCTTCACGTGGACGATCACTGCGCCGGTCTGCTCACGGTACTGAGGCGTGGCGAACCGGGCCAGAGCTACAACCTGGGCGGCGACGAGGAACGAACGAACCTCGAAGTCGTGGAGGCGGTCTGTGCGGCGGTCGAGGCGGAGTTCCCGGCCGCGCGGAACGCCGCGCTTGCCGCCAGGGGGATCGGGAGCTACCGGCAACTCGTGACCTTCGTTGAAGACCGGCCCGGTCACGACCATCGCTACGCGATCGATGCCACGAAGGCGCGGCGCGAATTGGGATGGACTCCGCGGCACGACTTCGAGAGCGGCCTGCGCGAGACGGTGCGCTGGTACCTGGATCACCGCGACTGGTGCGAGGCGGTCGCCCCCGGCGCCTCGAGGAGCCGGATGGGCGTAGGGCAGCGCCTGACGGCGGTGACATGAGCCCGCTACGGGGAATCCTGCTCGCGGGCGGGTCCGGCACCCGGCTTCATCCGGTGACTCGCGCGGTCAGCAAGCAGTTGCTGCCGGTGTACGACCAGCCGATGATCCACTACCCGCTGTCCAGCCTGATGATCGCGGGCGTGCGGGAGATCCTGGTCATCACGACGCCGCACGACCAGCTCGCGTTTCAGCGCCTGCTGGGTGACGGCAGGGACCTCGGCCTCGAGCTGTCGTATGCCGTGCAGGAGGCGCCGGAGGGCATCGCGCAGGCGTTCCTGATCGGCGCCGAACACCTGCGCGGGGCCAGGGCGGCTCTCGCGCTCGGCGACAACATCTTCCACGGCCACGGTTTGGGCCAGGTGTTCCAACGGGCCGCGGAGCGAAATGTGTCCTCGCCGGGTGCTGTGATCTTCGGCTACCGGGTCCGGGATCCCGAACGGTACGGCGTGGTCGAGTTCGATGACGAGCGGCGCGTGATCGGCCTGGAGGAGAAGCCGGCGGCGCCCAAGTCGCCCTACGCCGTACCGGGTCTGTACTTCTACGACGAGCGGGTGATCGAACTGGTTCGGACGCTCGAGCCGTCGGCGCGCGGCGAGCTCGAGATCACCGATCTGAACCGGCTCTACCTGGCCGAGGGCACGCTGCGGGTCGAACTCCTCGGCCGCGGCGTCGCCTGGCTCGACACGGGCACGCACGAGGCGCTGCTTCAGGCCAGCAACTTCATTCAGGCGATCGAGGAAAGACAGGGGTTGAAGGTCGCCTGCCTGGAGGAGGTGGCGTATCGCATGGGCTATATCGATGCGGACGAGCTGGGTCGGTTGGTGGAAACCACGAACGACGCCTACGGCCGGTATCTGAGCCTCGTCCTCGAGGAGGAGCGTTGAGCGCGCCGCCCAGGGTTCATCCGACCGAACTAGCCAGCGTGGTGATCGTCGAACCCGCGGTTCACCGGGACGGTCGCGGTTTCTTTCTGGAGAGCCACAACTCGTCCACGTTCGCCGAGTGCGGCGTCGAAAGGCCGTGGGTTCAGGACAACCACTCGCGATCCGGCCGCGCCACGTTGCGTGGGCTCCACCTTCAATGCCGGCGGCAGCAGACGAAGCTCGTGCGCGTCACCCGGGGCGAGGTCTTCGACGTCGCCGTCGATGTCCGGCGCGGCTCGCCGTCCTTCCTCGGCTGGACCGGTTGTGTCCTGTCGGAGGACAACTTTCGCCAGCTCTACATTCCGCGCGGTTTCGCTCACGGCTTCTGCGTGATCAGCGAGACCGCCGAGGTGCAGTACAAGTGCGACGACTACTACGACCGGGATGACGAACTCTCGATTGCCTGGGACGATCCCCAGATAGGAATCGACTGGCCGGTCGAGGAGCCGCTACTTTCGGACCGTGACCGGGCGGCGCCTGCCGTTGCGGTGTGTCTTGAACAGTTGCCGACGTTCTCGTATTGAGTCGGCTGTGTTTCGAGCGGAGCCCTTGACCGATCGGGACGGCCTGAGCATCGCCGATCGCGATCAGCTCGAGGCGCGCGGCATTGGCGTCGAGGAGGCCCGGCGGCAACTCGCGCTCCTGCGCGATCCGCCGCCGAAGACGAAGCTCGCGCGCCCGGCCCGGATCGGCGACGGCATCCTGCCTCTGCCTGAAGGCGCCGAAGCCGACGGTCTGGCCGAAGAGGGGCGATCCGCCGAGCGGGCAGGCCGCCTGATTCGCTTCGTGCCGGCGTCCGGTGCGGCGTCGCGACTGTTTGCGGAACTTCGAACGGCCCAGGCCGCCGGCTTTCCTGCGGACGACCCGGTCCTCGTCCGTTTCGAGAACGCCCGGCAATGTCTTCCCTTCGACTGCGATCCGACCGAGCTCCTGGACCGCTACGGCGACGCGCCCAAGGCCCTGATCCCCTTTCACAGGTACGCCGACGGCGAGCGGCGGACGGCGCTGGAGGAGCACCTGGTTGAGGCGGCTGCTCTCATGGGGGGCCGCGGCTCGGCGGCGATCCACTGCTCCGTCGCCGTCCGTCACCGGCCGGCGTTCGAGGCGCTGCTCGATGACCGGCTGCCGGTGCTCGAACGACGGCTGGGATGCTGCTTCGACGTCACGCTCTCCCACCAGTCGCCGGCTACCGACAGCATTGCAGTCGACGCGGACGGAAAGCCGTTCCGGATTGCGGACGATCCGGCAGCGCCACTCCTGGTGCGGCCGGGTGGCCACGGCGCACTGCTTGGCAATCTCCAGTCTCTGGCCGATCGGGGCTTCGAGCTGATCGCGGTGAAGAACATCGACAATGTTCAGCCGGAGATGGCCCAGGGCGCGTCGGTTCTGGCCATGCAGATCCTTGCCGGGATTGCGCGCGAACTGGCGCGGGGTTCGGGCCGGCCGGCCAGAGTCTGCGGCGTCGTTCCCGCCGTCGGCACGGCCGGAGGCGGTCCGTTCTGGGTTCACGAAACCTCGGGCGCCTCGGGGACCTTGGGCGGACTGCGGCTTCAGATCGTCGAGACCTCCCAGATCGACCTCGAAGACGGGGAGCAGGCGGCGATTCTGGCCCGGTCCACGCACTTCAACCCGGTGTTCCTGGTCTGTGCGGCGCTGGCCCCCGGCGGCGGGGCGTACCGGCTGGCGGACTACGTCGACCACAACGCCAGCTTCATCGTGCGCAAGAGTCATGGCGGCCGGAAACTGACCGCACTGGAACGTCCGGGTTTGTGGAACGGATCGATGGCCGGTTGGGAGACGCGGTTCGTGGAGCTGCCGAGCGAGGTGTACACGCCGGTCAAGAGCGTGTTCGATCTCGCCGGTGCGGAACACCAGGGCGGAGGAGGGAACTTCAGATGAACGAGACTGCGAGTCAGGTTGCCCCGCCGGAGGGGAGCGGTCCGGCCGATGGGACGCCGACCAAGACCTCGAAGGCGCGATTTGCAGTGCGAGCGGCGGTCATCGCCCTGGTGGTCGCCGCTCTCCTGCTGTTCGGCCGTCGCGTCGCCGGCTACCTGCCGGAGTTCACGGCCTGGCTCGATGGGCTCGGTTTCTGGGGGCCGGTGGTGTTCGTGGTTGGGTATGCCGTTGCCACCGTTGCCTTCATTCCGGGTTCCCTGCTGACCCTGGCCGGCGGAGCGATCTTCGGTCTCTGGAAGGGCACTCTGTTGGTGTTCGTAGGCGCTTCCCTGGGGGCCAACCTTGCCTTCCTGGTCTCTCGCTACGTCGCCCGCGGCGCGGTCGAGCGACGGATTTCCGGCGAGCCGCGCTTCGCCGCCATCGACCGGGCGGTCCGGCGCGAAGGGCTCAAGATCACCTTCCTGCTGCGCCTGACGCCGGTTGTCCCCTTCGTGCTCCTGAACTACGCCCTTGGGCTGACCCGGGTGCGGCTGGTCGACTACGCCGTCGCGTGCATCGGCATGCTGCCGGCGACGTTGCTCTACGTGTACTACGGCAAGGTGGCGGGCGATCTGGCCCTGCTTGCCGCCGGGGCTGCCCCGGAGAGCGGCTGGGCCACCTACGCGGCCAGGGGTGTCGGTCTGGTTGCCACGATCGGTGTTTGCGTGATCATCGTTCGTATTGCGCGGCGAGCGCTCAGAGAGGAGGTGGGCGAATGACGAGGCCGGAACTGCTCCCCGAGAGTCACCACGACCGGGAACTCGCGGCGCGGGTATCCCCCGACGACTGGACGAACCCGGCGCCCGGAGGTCGGTATCACCTGGTCGTGATCGGGGCCGGCACTGCCGGTCTGGTCACGGCGATCGTGGCCGCCGGTCTGGGCGCCCGGGTGGCGCTGATCGAGCGCCGGCTGATGGGCGGCGACTGCCTGAACTTCGGCTGCGTTCCGTCGAAGGGCGTGATCGCCGCGGCGCGGCGGTGGAACGCCGGCCGCGCCGATCCCGAGTTCGGGGCGCCGGGCGCCGGTGGCCTGGGCGACTTCGGAGCGGCGATGGAGCGCATGCGCCGGATCCGGGCGGCGATCGGCCAGGACGACGCGGCCGAGCGCTTTCGCGACGCCGGTGTCGATGTCTATCTGGGCGAGGGCAGATTCCTGTCCGACCGCTCGGTCGCGGTGACCGGTTCCGCGGGTGATCGCGAGTTGCGCTTCCGCCGCGCCGTCATCGCCACCGGCGCTCGTCCCCAGGCGCCGCCGATTCCCGGTCTCGACGGCTGTGACTACCTGACCAACGAGACGGTCTTCTCGCTCACCGAGCGACCCGAGCGGCTGGCGGTCATCGGCGCCGGCCCGATCGGCTGCGAGTTGTCTCAGGCCTTCGCGCGCCTCGGCAGCCAGGTGACGACCTTCGACATTCTGCCGGGCATCCTCCCTCGGGAGGATCAGGACGCGGCGGCTCTGGTTGAGCGAGCCCTGCGGCGCGACGGGGTTGAGTTCGCGCTGGGCGTGCGGATAGAGGAAGTCGCCCGCAATAACGGGGGCCTTCGCCTGGCCTACGTGGATGGCGACGGCGGCCGCCGCGAGACGAGTTGCGATGAACTCCTGGTTGCCGTGGGCCGAACGCCGAACTTCGAGGGCCTGGGGCTTGAGGAGATCGGCGTCCAGTGCGATGCGACCGGCGTCCAGGTCGACGCGAAGCTGCGCACGACGAATCCCCGCATCTACGCCGCGGGCGACATCACACCGGCGCCCAAGTTCACCCACCTGGCTGACGCCCACGCCGGTGTCGTGATTCAGAACGCGCTGTTCTTTCCCAGCGCCCGCGCCGACCGGCTGGTCGTGCCGCGGTGTACGTACACCGCGCCCGAGGTGGCGCACGTCGGCCTGGACCGGCGGGAGGCGGAGCACCGCGGCATCGCCGTCGACGTGGTCGACGTGGCCTTGGAAGAGAACCACCGCGCCCTGCTCGACGGCGAGGAGGAGGGGTTCTTGCGGGTCCTGCTTCAGAACGGGAGCGACCGGGTGCTCGGCGCGACCGTTGTTGCCGCGCATGCCGGCGATCTGATCGCGCCGCTTACCCTGGCCGTGACCCACCGGATCGGCCTCTCGAAGTTCACCTCGACCATCCTGCCGTATCCGACCCAGGCGGAAGTGCTCAAGAAAGCCGCGAACCAGTGGCGCAGGACGAGGCTGAGTCCTACCGTCCAGGGCCTGTTCGCGCGTTGGTTCCGCTGGACCGGTTGAGCCGCTTGCCCCGAAACGCCTCGCTGGCGCGGCAGAACTCGCTTCGCTGCGTTCTGCGGCGCAAGCTCCTAGAGGTGGCGCTGGCGCGGCCTGCGCCGCCGTCGTCTCCGCCGTATCGGTGGCTTCGTGGTGTCGGTCACGCTTCGGGACGGCGCCGACTCGGCGACCGCCCGCCAGCGTTCGAGTGCCTCACCGCCGCTGCCGGTGGCAGCCGACAGCAGGGAGAACAGCTCCACTGCGGGACCGAAGGCTTCCCGCTGGACCAGGCTGCGAACGGTCTTCGGGCTGTGGCTCGGCTCGCACAGCCGTTGAAACGTCTCCAGCGCCCCTCTCATCTTGTGGCGGCGGGCGGCGGAGAGGGCAAAGCGCTTGCCAAAGTCGGCCACAATATCGTCCACCAGTCGTTGCAGGCGGCGCTTCGGGACCGCGGTTCCGCCGGCCTCCAGGCGCTCCCTGCCGACCACGATCCGTGGCAGGAGCAGGGTCGGCAGCAGCACCCCATGCGGCACTTCCGGCCCCGTATTGACTCGTTCGTCAAGTTGCTCCGCGAGTTGGGAGAAGCCGGCCGTCTCGGTCCCTGTCCTTCGCACTTCGTCGACTTCGGGCAGAACGACCGGAAGCAGCCCCGAGCGCCGCATCCACTCGAAGGCTGGGGCGCTCCGACCGCTCGACAGGAGCTGGATCAACTCCTCGATCAGGCGGTGCGGCGAGGCCTTGGCAACGTCCCGGCGGTGCTTGAAGGCGGCGGCAAGGGTCTCGTCCTCGATTTCGAAGTCCAGGCGCGCGGCGAACTCGCAGGCCCGCAGCATGCGGACCGGATCCTCGCGGTAGCGCAGGTTGGGATCGCCGATCACGCGGATGCGACCGCGATCGAGATCCTCAAGGCCTCCCACATAGTCGACGACGGCGCGGTCGGAGGCCCGGTAGAGCAGCGCATTGACGGTGAAGTCGCGGCGGAAGGCGTCCTGTCGGGGGGTACCGTAGGTATTGTCGCTGGTTACCAGGAGTTCCTCGGGCAAACGACGTTGATGGTCGGGATCCGGCGCGCCGCGGAACGTGGATACCTCGACCACTTCGTCGCTGAACAGGACGTGGACGAGGCGAAAGCGCCGGCCGATGATGCGGGAGTTTCGGAACAGCCGCCGCACGTCCTCGGGGCGCGCGTCGGTAACGACGTCGTAGTCTTTCGGGGCGCGCTGCAGCATCAGATCGCGCACGCTGCCGCCGACGAGGCCGGCGTTCCGGCCGGCCTGACCCAGTCTTCGTAGTACCTTCTGGGCGCCCGGCGAGATCTGCCGCCACGAGATCGGGTGCCTGGAGCGCGGCAATACGGTGGCCGGTGCCGGCGCTTCCATCAGGTCAGGGTATCAACGGACGCCGCGCTCCCAAACTTGGGGGTGGCTCGCGACGCAATATGGTGCAACATGGACAAGGTGTGCAAGCTGGAGTAGAGCAGACTGGTTCCTGCGTTGTCCGTCCGAGGTCTCGTCGAATGCCAGCGCATGCAGTCCGAATCCGACTCGGCCGGGTTGTTGTGGCCGCGTTCCTGGTCGTGGGGCTCCAACTCTCGCTCGCCGCGTCCGCCTCGGCCGACGACTTGTTCCTGCCTGTCGCACCGCCCGGCGGGCAGACGGCCGACGCGGCTTCGGTAGCGGCTACCGTCGAGTATCAGGGCGCGACGCTTCGGCGCCGGCACGCTCGGGTTGATCCGGGCCTGCTCAGCGAGGCGCGCGCAACTGCCGCGCGGGGCGGGACCGCGTCGGGTTTGATCGACCTCAACCTGTTCGACGATGCCGCCTTCCAGGTCACGGATCTCAAGACCGGGCCGACTTCGTCGGGATACTCCCTGTCCGGGCAGCTCGACGGCGTGCCCTTCGGCACGGTGACCCTGGTGGTCAACGGGGACGTCATCGTCGGTTCGGTGCGGGCCCCCGGGGCGACCTACACGATCCGTTCGATTGCCGGCGGCGACGTTGAGATACGGCAGACCGATGAAGGGACGTTGCCTGAATGCGCCGGACCGCGGGCGGTGCCGCCGGAGGCCGTCGCACCTGGCGCCGTCGCGCTTGGGACCGACCTGGCGGAGCCCTCGGTCAGCATCGGATCAACCAGCGATCCTTCTCAGATCGACGTCCTCGTTGTCTACACCTCCGCGGCGAAGGACGAGGCCGGCGGAGAAGCCGCGATCGAAGCGACGATCGATCTCTGGTTCACCGAAGCGAACAGGCACTTCTTCACGGCCAGCGGCGTCAACCTGCAGATCCACCTGACGCACGCGGAGGAGCTGGACTACGTCGAAACCCCTACGTTCTATGAACTGGCACCCCTCTATCTGACCCAGGACGGCATCATGGACCGCGTGCACGCGATGCGGGATGCCGTCGGGGCGGATGTGGTTCACCTCGTCGAGCGGTGGGGGAGCATAGGCCGCGGCGAGTACTGCGGGATTGCCTACTTCATGGAGGATGTCGACACTTCTTTCGCGCGCTATGCGTTCGGCGTCACCGTGCTCAGTTGCGGCAGCACGACCTTCGCGCACGAACTCGGTCACAACATGGGTCTCAACCACGACCGCTACGCCCATGACGTTGCCCTCGACTCCGGCCTGACCAACAAGCCCTACAACTACGCCTACGGCTACGTCAACCAAGCGGGTTTCGAATCGGGTTCTGCCGCATCGAGGCGCTGGCGGACGATCATGGCCTACAGAACGCAGTGCTCTCACGCGGGAGTTTCGGGCTGCTCGCGCGTGGGCCGGTTCTCGAATCCCGCGCAGACCCGGTCCGGCGATCCGCTCGGCGTCTGGAGCAATGGGAATGCAAGTGCCGTCACCGGCCCGGCCGACGCCAGCTTGACCCTCAATGGCACCCGCGCGACGGTGGCGGCGTTCCGCTCGCCCGGCACGAATCCCGCGGTTGTGTCGTTGAGGCGCCGGCAACCGGCGGAGGAGAAGACGAACGGCAGCACCCTTGGCTGGCGGCTGGCGTTCAATCGCGACGTCAAGAACGTGACGAGCGGGGACTTCGAACTCGCGGGTTCGGGTCTCGGGACCACGACCCTGACCGTGACAGCGAAGACCGGTAGCGAGCAGATCTACGACATCGATGTAACGGCGGGGTTGAGCGCCTTCAACGGGGAAGTGACGCTCGGTTTCGCGGCTGGGCAGAACATCCTGGATCTGGCGGACAGGGCGCTGGACACGACGTGGCCCGCCGCCGCGGAACGGACCTACACGCTGGATCATGCCGCACCTTCGCCTGCGATCGCTCCCTCGAGCGCGAGCAGTTCACCGTTTGTGGCGACGATCCGTTTCGCGGAGGACGTGGAGGACTTTGCCGATGCCGGCGACGTGACCGCGACGAACGCCACCGTTGGCGTCCCGTCGCGCTCCGACGCACGCACCTACACCGTGCAGGTCACGCCGACCACCACTGCCGCCTCGACAATCACCCTGACCGTCCCCGCGGGCGCCGCGAAGGACATCGTGGGCAACCAGAGCGTCGCCGCTTCCCAGGCCGTTGCCTACGACCAAGCGACCACGGTGTCGCTGGCGGTCGCCGGACTGTCGAACGGGTCGATCGCGGAGAACGCGACGTGGACGTCTGCCACGCCTTCGGTCACGGGAAGCCCGGTGGGAACGGTGTCGTGGACCAGGGAGGGGACCGACGCCGGCCACTTCGAGATCGCTGGGGCGACGGGCGTTCTCACTCTACCGGGACGGGACTTCGAAGAGCAGGCCGACGCGAACGGCGACAACGGGTACGAGGTGACGGTGAGGGCAACCGACGCCAACGGCAACTCGGCCACGGCGCAGATCACGGTGACCGTGACCGATGCGGTGGAGGCGAGGGCGCTTCGGGTCTCCCAAGCGTTCAGCCGCAAGGTCCCGGAAACCCGGAGTTACTCCGAGACACCGTCGCTGAGACCGAAAGTCGTCTGTCCGGATGTCTGCAAGGTCGGCGAGGGTCCGGTCGGCGCCGTGACCTGGTCCAAGACGGGCGCCGACGCCGCTCTGTTCGAACTCGACGCGAGCTCGGGCGACTTGTCGCTCGAACAGAAGGACTTCGAGAACCCGGTGGACTCGAACACCGACAACGACTACGAGGTGACCGTGTCGGCCACCGATTCCGACGGCAACAGCGCCAGCAAGGACGTGACGGTGAGGGTGACCAAGGGGCCGCCTCAGTGGCTCACGATCTCGGGCCTTGCGTCGGCTAACGTGGAGGAGAACAGCGCCTGGACTTCGGCCACGCCGGCGGTCGCATCCGCCAGCGGCGGCGTGATCTGGACGAAGGTAGGGCCGGACGCGGCACTGTTCTCGATCGAAGCGGGGACCGGTGTGTTGGCGATGGCGGCTCAGGTCCACGCGAACTCCGTTGACGCTGACCAGGACAACGCCTACGAGGTGACCGTGCGAGCAACCGACGAGGATGGCAACTCCGGCGCCGTTGCGATCACGGTGACGATCACCGAGTCGTCGGCTTTGCCGACCGTTTCGGTTGACGATGGCCGGGCGCTTGAAGGCGCCGGAACGCTCGTCTTCTCGGTGACGCTGAGCAGGTCGAGCGGCGCCGAAGTGACGGTGGACTACTCGACCTCGAACGGTTCAGGGTCCGCCGACGCGAGAGCGGGGTCGGACTACGTTGCGGCGAACGGCACGTTGACGTTCTCCATGGGCTCGACTGCCGCTCAAGAGATCGTGGTGGACCTGACGGACGACGCCGAGGACGAGGAGGAGGAAGAGACGTTCAGGCTGACGCTCGGCAACGCGCAAAATGCGTCGCTGGCCGGCGGCGGTCAGACGCTGGAGGTGACAGGGACGATTCGTGACGACGACGATCCCGAAGTCGAGGTCTCCTTCGGTTCGGCCAGCTACGAGGCGACGGAGGGCGGCACGGTGAACGTGGTCGTCCGTCTGAACCGCGACCCGGAGCGGAACGTGGAGGTTCCGCTGGATCGAACTCCCCATGGCGGAGTGACGGATGACGACTACTCGGGTGTACCTGCGAGCGTGACGTTCGGTCGTGGCGTGAGGACCCGGGAGTTCCTGTTCGCTGCGACGGACGACAGCGCGGACGACGACGGCGAGGCGGTGGTGCTGAGCTTCGGCTCATTGCCGTCCAGGGTCAGCGGCGCCGGTGAGGCCACCTTGGCGATTCTTGACAACGATGGTGGCGGCGGTGGCGGCGGTGGCGGTGGTGGCGGCGGTGGTGCGCCACCTCCGAGCGACGACGACGACGACGATGGTGGCGGTGGCGGTGGCGGCGGTCCACCTCCGCCGAGTGGCCCGCCGAGGGCCGACCTGGCGCTGACTGCGGAGTGCGCCGAGGACCTATGCCGTGCGCGGACGGACGTGCCGGTGACGTTCGAGGACACGAGTACCGGTCGCGTCCAGTCCCGGCGCTGGGACTTCGGCGACGGGACGGTTTCGCGCGACCGGCGGATCGACCATGCCTGGTCGTCGCCGGGCTTCTACGAGGTCACCCTGTCGGTGAGCGACGGCACGACCGTGTCGATCGCGGCCCGGGTCTTTCTGGTCGGGGCGAGCGATCCCGCCGGGACGTGCGAAGCGGACGCGGTGACGCTTTGCCTGCAGGACTCGCGCTATGCGGTCGGAGTCGACTGGTGGACGGCGGACGGCGGGAGCGGTTCCGCGAGCGTGGTCCACTCGGGGACGAACGACTCGGGTCTGTTCTGGTTCTTCAACCGCGACAACTGGGAGATTCTGATCAAGGTGCTGGATGGCTGCGCTCTGAACGGTCACGTGTGGGTGTACGGCGCGTCGACGACGGACCTCGGGTACGTGATCCAGGTGACCGACACGGTGACGGGTGCGGTGAAGGAGTACCGGAACGAGCCGGGTCAGCCGGCGCCCGCGATCACGGACGCGACCGCCTTCCATGCGTGCCCCAGCGGCGCCCGCTAGCGCGGCAGAACTCCGGACGCCGGCCCGGCCGGGTGGCGCCGGTCGGCCGCCGCGCCGACCTTTCTTAGGAGACCCCGCAATTTTGTAGGTGACAGCGGCGCCGCAAGCGGCCTAGCGCTGTTTCCGCGTGGCGCTCACCGTGTTTGAGGCGTCCGCCCGACGCCGGGCGTCCGACTGTTCGGGGGCAGACCACAAGCGACCTACGGACAAACAGGGCGGAACCGGAACAGGAGCAGGACGATTTGTTCTACAGACGACAGAACTGGAGTGTTTCCGTCCTGGCGTGTTTGGCCCTGCTGAGTTTCAGCAGCGGTTTGGTTCTTGCCGACTACAACAATCCGGATACCGATTGGATGCGGGACGGAAAATACGGACTGCACATAAAATATCTGAACGCGAGGACCAGAAACGACATAACCATTGCGACGTTCAATCAGTGGGTGGATGCGTTCGATGTCGATGCCTTCGCCGAGGCTGTCGAGCAAACGGGCGCAAGCTGGGTAATCTGGCCGTTGGGGCGGACCTGGTTCAATTCACCGAATCCTCTGCTGGAAGACATGGTCGGCGACTTTACGTCCGACCGTGACCTACCACTCGAAATCTACGACGTATTGCAGGAACGGGGCATACGCATGATGCTGTATGCCGCCTGCGACAAAGCGAAAACCGAGGAGGATCGCGCCGGAAAAGTCGCGTTGGGATGGCTTGCGAACCAGGACACGTATAGCCAGACCTTTGTCAGTAGTTGGGCGGATGCGCTGCAAGTCTGGTCGGATCGCTATGGAAGAAGAGCATCGGGCTGGTGGGTCGATCATTGCCGGCCTGATTATGCTGTTTCCGATACCGCCTGGGGTACGTCCAATCCAGAATTGGCGATCTACAGGACTCACCTGCTTTCTGGAAATCCAGATGGGATCGTGGGTTTTAATCGCGGCAGCGTCAACGTCGACGCCCATGGCCCCGAAAGCGACTACAGGGCGGGGCACCCTCTTGGAGGCGCCGACGACGTTGCATCTTCCAGATGGTGGAATGGCTTGCAGTGGCACCATTTGTTGTGGCTTGGTACGAGCAGTTGGGGTTCGGACAATGTCCGATGGGATACACAGGAATTGATCGACTACGTCAACGTAAACAGTAGAAACGAAGGCGTGAACACGTTGAGCGTGTTCATTTACAAGACCCCCGGTGAAGCGGCTCAAGGTGTTGTAAAGACCCCAGGGAACCTCAGCAATGCACAACTCCGGCAACTGCGAGCGGTACGGGATGCCTCGCCGAGGTTTGTAGACAATACGTCGAGCGACATTTCCTTCAATGGCGCCTGGACGGAGCTGGACGACGTCATGGACTTCCATGGATCGACGAGCGTGTCGGATGAGGGGGGCGAGTATGCCGAGTTGGCCTTTTCTGGAATCGGTGTGGAGGTTGGCGTAAGGCAGGGTTCAACTGGCGGACTTGTCGACGTGGAACTTGATGGTGAAGTGGTGGTGGAGGATTTCGATACCTATTCGCGGACAACTGCGTATAGGCAGATCATCTATGAGAATCAGGATCTCAGTTCGGGGTCCCATACGATACGACTGATTGCTACCGGCCAGAGGAGCGCCAGCGCGACAAGGGCTGACGCAATGTTGGACTATTTTGCGGTTATCAAGGTGGACACGACAGCACCGAGGGTGTTGTCGATCTCAAGCGACGCAACGCATCCGATCAACGAATCCTTCACGGTGACGATCGCCTTCTCGGAGGCGGTCGAGGGGCTCACGGCAGGAGAGATTGCGGTCAGCAACGGAACGGGCTCGAACTTCGCGGGCTCGGGCGCGATCTACACGCTCGACATCGAGCCCAGTGCCAACCTCCAAGGCGACGTGACGGTGGAGGTTCCGGCCGATGCGGCGGTGGACGGAGCGAACAACGGCAACCGGCAGGCGAGCGAGGCGTTCGCGGTAACGAACAACACGGCGCCGGTGATCACGACTCCGGGGCCGTTTGAAGTCGATGAGAACCAGACAGGGGTGACCCAACTGATGGCGGTCGATGCGGACCCGGGAGACGAGGTGACGGCCTGGACGATCGGGGGGGCCGACGGGGACTTGTTCTCCATCGTCGCGCATAGCGGCGTGCTCAGCTTCCGGGAGCCGCGGAACTTCGAGGCCGGGGACAACGTGTACATCGTGGTGGTGCGCGTGACCGGCGGCGCTGGGGGCCGGGAGCTGACGGCGGAGCAGGCGATCACGGTCAGAGTAACGGACGAACGGGAGCCGCCTGGTATCCCGGAGGCGCCGACCTTCTGGGGGGAGACGGCCGACAGTCTGCAGGTGAGTTGGAGCGAACCGGAGAACAGGGGGCCCCCGATCACCGACTACGACGTGCAGTATCGGGAGGAAGGCACGGGGCTCTTCATCGACGGTCAACACGAGGGGCCGGGGCTCTCGCTGACGCTCGATGACCTGGAACCGGGCACAGCTTGTGAGGTTCAGGTACGGGCGACCAACGACGAGGGGACAAGCGACTGGTCGGAGTCGGGTGAGGCGATAACCGTCAGGCCGCTGACGGTTCAGATGACGACCGACCATCCGCCTCCAATGGAGGGTGCTTTCACGGTGCGGTTCAGCTTTTCCGAGGCGGTGAGAGGCTTCACCAGCAGCGATATTGAAACGCAGCAGGAACCTGCCTGCACGGATAGCGCGAACAACCCGGTTTCCTGCAACCCAAGCTTTGCGGCATTTCAAACTACAGATGACCGGATCTTCACCACCACCGTGACCCCGCGGACCGAAGGGGTGGCACACAGTTACACGCTCACATTCTCTGTGCGGGCGAGCGGAGTGACATCGGTCGTGGGCAACAAAGCGAACGAGGCCGCGGCTCTGGAAGTCCGCATAGCGCCGCCGCCACCGCCGCCTCCTCCTCCGCCACCGCCACCACCGCCACCACCGCCACCCCCGCCACCACCTCCCCCGCCACCACCGCCAACGGAGGACGGGGATCGGGAAGTAGAGGCCTCATTCGAGGCGGCAAGTTACCGGGTTGAGGAAGGAGGCCAGGTGGGTGTGGTGGTGCGCCTGAACTCCGACCCGGAGCGGGAGGTGGCGATCCCGCTGGTGTTGACCCACCGGGGCGGCGCGACCGCTGCCGACTATTCCGGGGTGCCGGAGGCCGTGAGGTTCGGGCCCGGCGTCACGGCCAACCAGTTCGACTTCTCGGCCACGGACGACAGTGAAGACGATTCTGGCGAATCGGTGGTGGTCGGTTTCGGCGCTCTGCCGCCGCGGGTGAGCGGCAGCGGCGGAGCGACGGTGGAAATTCTCGATGAGGACACGCCTCCGCGCGCCGAGTTCGAGGTGGACGGCGTGGCGTGCGATGACGAGTTGTGCCGCACCCCCACCGGTGTCCCGGTAGGTGTTGTGGACATGAGTACCGGCCCGACGCTAATCCGGCGATGGGACTTCGGCGACGGCCTGGAGTCGAGCCTGCCGACTCTGGATCACGCCTGGTCGGCGCCGGGCTTCTACGAGGTATCGCTGTGGGTGAGCGACGGCGTACGGGAGTCGTCGCGGTCGCGGACCTTCCTGGTCGAGGCGGCGGAACCTCAGGGGGCCTGCGTCGCGGACGGGGTGACGCTTTGCCTGCAGGACTCGCGCTATGCGGTCGGAGTCGACTGGTGGACGGCGGACGGCGGGAGCGGTTCCGCGAGCGTGGTCCACTCGGGGACGAACGACTCCGGGTTGTTCTGGTTCTTCAACCGCGACAACTGGGAGATTCTGATCAAGGTGCTGGATGGCTGCGCTCTGAACGGCAACGTGTGGGTGTTCGGTGCTTCGACGACGGACCTGGGGTACCGGATCGAGGTGACCGACACGGTGACCGGAGTAGTGCGGGAGTACGAGAACGAGCCCGGCAGGGCCGCGCCCGCGATCACCGACGCGACGGCGTTCCAAGCGTGCGCCCGCTGACGGGCCCACGCTTGGTTCACGGCTGGTGCGCGAAGCGCGCCAGCCGGGTTCCCCCGTGCGCCCGCTGACGGCGCGGACTGCTAGGCTGCGCCGCCGTGGGCGCCCTGGACGAACTGCGGGTTCTCGACCTGTCGCGGCTTGCGCCCGGGCCGTACTGCTCGATGCTGCTCGCCGACATGGGAGCGGACGTGCTGCGGGTCGACAACGCGGTGGGCGGACCGGTCCGTTCCGGTGACATGCTGTCGCGCAACAAGCGCAGCATCGCGATCAACCTGAAGACGGCCGGTGGCCAGCGCATCCTCCGCGAACTGGCCGCGGAGGCGGATGTCTTCCTGGAGGGCAACCGGCCGGGAGTCTGCGCCCGGCTGGGTTGCGACTATCCGACATTGTCCGAGAGCAACAGCCGTCTCGTCTACTGCTCGCTCACCGGCTACGGCCAGACCGGGCCGATGGCGCAGGCCGCCGGGCACGACGTGAACTACATCGCGCTCGCCGGCGTTCTGTCGCAGATCGGAGACGGTCAGGATCCGCCCCTGCCGCCCCTCAACCTGATCGCCGACTTCGGCGGCGGCGGCCTGATGGCGGCCTTCGGCATCCTCTGCGCCCTGTTCGAGCGGGAACGGTCCGGCCGCGGTCAGTACATCGACGCCGCGATGATCGACGGAGCGGCCTCCCTGATGGCCGTGCACTTCGCGCAGAAGGGCGCCCGCTCGACGCCGGGCAAAGGGCTCCTGGGCGGCGGGGCCGCCTTCTACCGCTGCTACGAGTGCAAGTGCGGGGGCTACGTCTCGGTCGGCGCGATCGAACCGCAGTTCTTCGCCGCGCTGTGCGAAGGAACGGGCGTCGATGTCGCGGACGAGCAGATGGACACCGACCGCTGGCCGGCGCACATCGATGCGTTCGGGCGGGCCTTCCTGACCCGTACCCGGGACGAGTGGGCCGAGGTGTTCAGCGAACTCGACGCCTGCGTGTCGCCGGTGCTCGACCTGGACGAAGCGCCGCGCCATGCGCACAACGTGCAGCGGGGGACCTTCCCGATCGGCCCGGACGGAGAGATTCACATAGCGCCCGCACCGCGCCTCGACAGGACGCCCGGCGACCTCCGACGGCGCGAACCGCGGATGGGCGAACACACTGGAGAAGTCCTTCAGGGCCTCGGCTACAGTGCCGAGGAGATCGAGGGACTCGAACAGAACGGAGCGATCCTGAGAGCATGAACGACGCACGTACGCATGACGGTCCGCCTTCAGGCGGCGCGGGCAGAGTTTTCGAGGACTTCGAGGTCGGCGAGATCTTCCGTCACGCCCTGGGCCGTACGGTCACTGAGGGCGACAACGTCTGGTTGACGATGATCACCCTGAACCCGAACCCGATCCACTTCGACCGCGAGTACGCGGGCCAGACGGAGTGGGGACGGCCCCTGGTCAACTCCTGCTTCACGCTGTCCCTGGTCACGGCGCTGACCGTCGCAGACCTGTCCCAGAACGCGGTGAACCTGGGTTGGGACCGGGTCCGTCTGCCGCGCCCGGTGTTCGAAGGCGACACGCTGTATGCCCAGAGCGAGGTGCTCTCCGTTCGCGAGTCGAAATCGCGCCCGCACCAGGGCATCGTGGGCTTCCGCACGGTCGGCTACAACCAGGACGGCAGGGCCGTGATCACGTTCGACCGCACGATTCTCGTGTACCGCCGCGGCCACGTGCCGGCGAAGCCGGTTCGTCCGGCACTGCGCGCGTAGCCGGGACTGCGGCCCGCCCCGGCGCTACCGCTCGGCGAGCGCCTGGTATTCGCGTACGGTGGCGCCGGTGTAGACCTGCCGCGGGCGGTTGATCCGGTTGTCCGGATCGTTCCGCATCTCCTTCCAGTGCGCCAGCCAGCCCGGCAGCCGGCCGAGGGCGAACATGACCGTGAACATGTCCGTCGGCAGGCCCATCGCCCGGTAGATGATGCCGCTGTAGAAGTCGACGTTCGGGTAGAGCTTGCGCTCGACGAAGTACTCGTCGCGCAGCGCCACCTCCTCCAGGTTCATGGCGATTGCCAGCAGCGGATCGTCGACGCCGAGCTGCGCCAGGACCTGGTCCGCGGCCCCCTTCAGGATACTGGCGCGCGGGTCGAAGTTCTTGTAGACGCGGTGGCCGAAGCCCATGAGGCGGAAGGGGTCGTTCTTGTCCTTGGCGCGATCGACGAACTTGCTGAAGTCGTCTCCGCTGTCGCGGATGGCTTTCAGCATCTCGATCACCTGCTGGTTGGCGCCGCCGTGGAGCGGTCCCGACAGGGCGTCGATGCCGGCGGAGATGGCGGCGAACAGGCTGGCGCCGGAGCTGCCGACCATACGGACCGTCGACGTCGAGCAGTTCTGCTCGTGGTCGGCGTGCAGGACGAGCAGCATGTTCAGCGCTCGAGACAACACATCCGGCGGCTCGTAGGACTCGCAGGGCACCGAGAACATCATGTTCAGGAAGTTGTCCGCGTAGCCCAGGTCGTTCTGCGGGTACACGAACGGCTGGCCGATCGACTTCTTGTAGGTGAAGGCCGCGATCGTCGGCAGCTTCGCAATCAGGCGGACGGCGTGCAGGTCGACGTCCTCGTCCTCGGAGTAGAAGGTGGCCAGCGACGAGATCATCGAGGACAGGATCGCCATCGGGTGCGCCGTCGGCGGGTACGCCTCGAAGAACTTCTTCATGTCCTCGTGGATCAGCGTGTGCCGCCGTAGCCTCGCTCGAAAGTCGCTCAACTCCCGCTCGGTCGGCAGTTCGCCGTAAATCAGCAGGTAGCAGACCTCGACGAAGGACGCTCGCTCGGCGAGCTGTTCGATCGGGTAGCCGCGGTAGCGGAGAATTCCCTGCTCGCCGTCGATGAACGTGATCGCGCTACGGCACGATCCAGTGTTGCCGTAGCCGGGATCCAAGGTGATCGCACCAGTCTGGCTCCGGAGCGCGTGGCTTTGGATAGCCAGTTCGCCCTCGGAGCCGACGATGACGGGGAATTCGTACTCCTGATCGTCCAGATTCAGCTTGGCTACACTCATCGCTGCTGTCTACACCTACTTTCCGTTGTCCGATTCACTTGGCGCGCGTCGGGGGCGGAGTGTAGCAGCCCGAATCCCGCCGGTTTGGGCTTGCGCGGTCGACGTGTGGACGACGTTCGGGTCAGAACCTGAACCGGAGATCCACGGCCGTCTGAAGGCCGCCGCCACCGATCGCAACGGCGCCGCCGCTCGGGGCGTCGAGATCGATCGAGGCGTCACTGAAGCGAACGACTCCGCCCAGCCCGGTGCTCTTGCTGAAGTAGTAGGCGACGTCGATGCCGAGGTGGTAGCCGATGGCGTTGCCTGATGCCTTCCGGTGGTCGACGCCGGCGTAGTTCGCCGTGTCGAAGGGGTAGGTCTGATCGAAACGAACGGCGGTCGCCAGGTCATAGTCGACGTCGATCTGGGAAGGACCGGCGAACAGGGCGACCTGGACCTTGTCGCCGTCCCGGACGATCCACTTCAGCGAAAGGTGAATCGCCGTTTCATCGCGCGACAGGCCACGGCTCCTCCCTTCGATTGTGCGCGGGTTTCCAAACAGGAAGGGGTGTGGCAACCGGCCCACGACGTCCGCCTGGTCGGAGAGCGAGGACTGGGACCAGGTGAGCCCCAGCGCCAGTGGACCGCGCAGGTGGAGGCCAAGGGATACCTCGTAGAGAGAGGCGTCGCCGCCCGCGTAGTCGGCGTCGAACTCACCCTGCTCGGAACCGAACAGCCTGTGGTCGAAGGTGAAGGTCCCGGACGGAGCGTCGTTGGTCGACAGCAGGCCGCCGGCGAACGCCAGCGACCAACGGTCCTGGGCCGCTTCGCCCTGCTCCGACTCCGTGGAAGCGGCCGCATCCTCCTGCGGCGCGTCGGCTTGCGCGGCAAGGGGCGCTGCGGCCGACCAGGTCAGGAGCAGAAGGGCCAGACCCATCGGGAGCCGCAGGAGCGTGCGCGGTAGAACGATCTGACCTGGGAACGCGGGCATCCTTGCCCGCATCCGGCGCGAAGCGCCGGCCTCTGGGAGTTCTGCCGCGCACGCTGCTAGCCCACGGCTGTTCCTTGTTGGCGTCTTCAGATTCATTGCCTGGTTCTTCCTCATCGGTTCAAAGTCCCACTGCCGTCAGCGCCTGATCGACCGCCGTGTGGGCGGAGCTTCCGGCGCCGTGAAGGTCCACGGCCGCCTGTCGGATGGCGATAGCCATCGTCTGGAAGCTGGCCAGGGGTGACGCCAGGTCGACCAGGGCGCGGAAGAACGCCTGCTCGATCTGAATCCGGTTGGCGCCCCCGACTCCCTGGACCGTCCGTCCACTCGAGGCGTGGGTTCCACCCTCGATTGCGAGGTAGAAGGCGTGGCTCAGGATGGTGGAGTTCCAGTGGACCCCGGAGTAGCCGTCGGTCGCACGCCGGAACCAACGATTGTCCTTCCTGCCGAAGCGTGTGTAACGGATCAGGTTCTCGTCCACCAGGGCCACGACGAAGCGGAACTCCTGTCCGACAGCGTCCGGATAGGTGAAGGGACCGATGGCTCTCGAGCGGGGCGCATCGATGCGGCGCACGGGGAACTCCATGTCCTCGCCCTGGATGTAGTCCGCGCGCAGCAGCCCGTCGCCCGGCGGATGGACCGAGAATTCGACCGCGGTGCTGATGATGTCCGAGTACCCCTCGTTGATCGCACCACCATGGGCCATGAACAGACCGAAGCGACCGCTGCGAGAGGTGGTGCGGTTCCCGTCCTCGTCGAAGCAGAGATACGGCGCCACGACGTCGCCCGAAAAGTCGTCCGTGAACGTGTGGGAGTCGCCGCAACGAATGACCTCGTCCGACACTTTGAAACTCGATGGTCCCAGGGTGAACCGGTGCTGGCCTATGAGGGGCAGACCGGTGCGCGTGGTCATGGCGGAGTAGGTGACACCGTGCATCAACTCGTGCGCCGAAACGTCCAGGGGAACGAACGGCGTGCCGGTGGGCGTTTCGCCGAAGACGAGGGCGCCGGTGCCTTGCGGCCCGAATGGCGCCGAGAGGAAGAAGGCGTTGTCGAACTCCGCGATGTTGACGATGGAGAAGATGCGACCGTCCTGGCCGTCCATTCCGCGCCATCCCTGGCTCTTGAAGAGGTAGTCGTAGGTCAGGCCGATGTGGGCGTGACCGTCGACGACGGCCGGGATCGACCACTCGTTGTCGTCGTCCGCCGCGACCGCCTCCTCCCAGGCCGGCGAAGGCACGAGCAACAGGAAGGCGTTCAAGAAGTCGCCCTGCGCGTCCAGGGTCACGGTTTCGGCCGGACGCAGTCGATCCCACGCCTCGTAGCCCTGCCCGGTGTTCCAGACGCTCAGTTTTTGCGGCGCGCCGGTGATGCCCAAGCCGAAGCCAACCTCGCTCTCGGCGTACACGTGGTCGAGCTGATGAACCAGCTCGCCGCTGTGGGCGTCGATGAACCAGGTCCGGTGGTCCTGCATCGGCGCGCTCCAGACGAGCACGAGCCTTCCGAGTGGGGTTGGGAGGATGACCAGGCTCGGCGGTTCGGATGTCGCCGGAGCGGCATCTGCAATCTCCTCCATTCGGGCCAGGGCGGCTTCGGCGCTCAGACTCGGATCGGCCCCGATGTCGATGTCGCTGAAGAAGGTTCCGAAAATCGACACCGTCGTCCCGTTGGCCCGCTGTCGGGTTAGGCCGGCGCCATAGACCGGTACACCGCGGTGGACCTGACTGAAGTGCTCGTGAAGCCGTCCCGGCAACTGGCGGTCCGGCTGCGCCGATACCAGCGCGAGTTCCCCCATGCGGCTCTTCTCGGCGATCAGCGAATCGACACGGACCATGCCCGGAATGTCGGCGGGCATCGACGTGATGGCGAATACCTGCGTGTCGGGAGCGGGCGCCGGCTGTGCCTGCAGTGCGCTGCCCGCCAAGAGCAGACCCGTCGACAACGCGACCAAGATGCGGACTCGTACCACGAGTTGTCTCCCCTCACTTTGTGGTTCGTCTCCGGCTTGGGCGGCGAGCCTCGGAAGATGACAGATCACCCCGCAGGTTCGCCAACAACCGCCTCGAGCGGCCTATTCTCGCGCCTGTTGGGCCCCGTCCCTACACCCTTTTGGGCACCACCGTCCCTACACCCTTCTGGGCCCCGTCCCTACACGCCACGCTTCTCAGCGCCCCACAGCGTCTTGTGAAGTTGTACCGAGACCCGGGCCGTCAGCCGGTCCTCGAGCACCCAGGAGGCAAGGTCGGCGGGGTCCAGGGCGTCCCAGACCGGCGACAGGTGAACCGTGCAGCGGCGGTCGATCCGGTGTTCGAGGATCACGTCCCGCGCCCACTCATAGTCGCCGCGGCCGGCCAGGACCAGCTTCACTTCGTCCGCGGCCCGAAGCTGTTCCAGGTTCGGCCAGTGGTTGTTCGGAGCCTCGCCGCTCGCCGGGCATTTCAGGTCGACGATCCGCCGCACCCGCGGATCCACGCCGGAGATGTCCAGTCCGCCGCCGGTCTCGAGAAGAACCGTCAGTCCCCGGTCGCAGAGTCCGCTCATCAGGGGATGAACGCCCGGTTGGAGCAGGGGCTCACCGCCCGTGACTTCGGCCAGCGGGCAGTCGAACGCCAGCACCCCCGCGATGATGTCCTCGACCCGCATCCATGCGCCTTCGTAGAAGCTGTACTCCGTGTCGCACCAAGTGCATCGCATCTGGCAGCCGGTCAGGCGCACGAGCACGCAGGGGCGGCCCGCGAAGGTCGATTCCCCTTGGATCGAGTAGAAGATCTCGTTGATCTTGAGCCGCTCGGCCGCCGGCAGCGCGGCAACCGGATCAGGCGTCGTCGTCAAGGAGCTGCCGCAGCACGTACTGCAGGATGCCCGCGTGGCGGTAGTACTCGGCTTCCTGCGGGGTGTCCAGGCGCACCAGCGCCCGGAAGGTGGTTTCGCCGTCCTCGCCGTTCGCTCGTACTGTGACCTCCAGGCCGGGCTCGAAGTCCACGGCCAATCCCGCCGCGAGCCCCTCCACGTCGTACTCCTCGCGGCCGGTCAGCCCGAGTTCCTCGGCGCCTTCACCATCTCGGAATTGAAGCGGCGCGATCCCCATGCCGACCAGGTTGCTGCGGTGGATCCGCTCGTAGTTCTTGGCGATGACGGCGCGGACGCCGAGCAGCCGCGGTCCCTTGGCCGCCCAGTCGCGGGACGACCCCGTCCCGTACTCCAGGCCGGCCAGAATGATCTGCGCCACGCCCCGCTCGCGGTAGGCGGTGGCGGCGTCGAAGATGGTCGTGTGCTCCCCTTCGGGCAGGAGCGCGGTGTAGCCGCCTTCAGTTCCCGGCACCAGGTGGTTGCGGAGGCGGACGTTGGCGAACGTGCCGCGCATCATGACCTCGTGGTTGCCGCGGCGGGCGCCGTAGGAGTTGAACTGCGCGCGCTCGACGCCGAGGTTGCGGAGGTAGTCGGCGGCGGGACTGTCGAGGCTGATCGGACCGGCCGGCGAGATGTGATCCGTCGTCACCGTGTCGCCGAGCAGGGCCAGCACCCTGGCGCCGTGGATGTCCTCGACCGGTTGCGGCCGGCGCGGCATGTCGACGAAGAACGGAGGCTGCTTGACGTAGGTCGAGTCGGCCTGCCAGTCGAAGGTCTGGCCGGAGGGTACGTCGAGCGCCTGCCACGCCGCGCTGCCGGCGAAGACATCGGCGTACTGGCGCCCGAACATCGCGGGGCGCAGCGAACTCTCGAGCGTCGCCTGGATCTCGCTCTGGGAGGGCCAGACGTCCCGCAGGTAGACGGGGCCGTCGGCGTTCGAGGCCAGGGGCTCGTTGTAGAGGTCGATGTCGATGCGGCCGGCCAGTGCGTAGGCCACGACCAGGGGTGGCGACGCGAGGTAGTTGGCGCGCACCTCGCTCGAGATCCGACCCTCGAAGTTGCGGTTGCCGGAGAGCACGGCGACGGCGACGAGCTCGTCTTCGGCGATCGCGGCCGAGACCGGGCCGGGCAGCGGGCCGCTGTTGCCGATGCAGGTCGTGCAGCCGTAGCCGACGGTGTGGAAGCCCAACTGCTCGAGATAGGGGGTCAGACCGGCCTCGCCAAGGTAGTCGGTCACCACCTTGGAACCGGGCGCCAGACTGGTCTTCACCCAGGGTCTGGCCTTCAGTCCGGCCTCGACCGCCTTCTTCGCCAGCAGTCCGGCAGCGACCATGACCGACGGGTTCGAGGTGTTCGTGCAACTCGTGATCGCGGCGATCACCACGGAACCGTCCTGCAGCTCGACCTTGCCGTTGCCGTTGCCGTTGCCGTTGGCGCTGACGTCGGCGGCCCCGGCCTGGGCAGCGTCGCGGTTCGCGCCGTCGTCGATCACCCGCAGGCCGCCCTTGCGGGTGGACAGGCCGGACAACTGGCTGAGGAAGGACTCCTTGACCCCGGAGAGCGGCACCCGGTCCTGGGGTCGCCGTGGACCGGCCAGCGACGGCACGACCGTGCTCAGATCGAGTTCCACCGTGTCGCTGTACTCGGCCGCCGGCGTATCGGGGCCGTGGAACAGGCCCTGCTCGCGGCAGTAGGCCTCGACCAGTTCCACCTGAGTTTCGCTGCGGCCGGTGAACCGCAGGTAGTCGACGGCGGTCCGGTCGATCGGGAAGATGCCGCAGGTGGCGCCGTACTCGGGCGCCATGTTGGCTATCGTCGCCCGGTCGGCCAGGCGCAACTCACCTAGGCCGGGACCGAAGAACTCGACGAACTTGCCGACCACGCCGTGGTTGCGGAGCATCTCGGTGACCCGCAGGACGAGGTCCGTGGCGGTGGTTCCTTCGGGCAGCTTGCCGACGAGACGGAAGCCGACGACCTGGGGTACGAGCATCGCGATCGGCTGGCCGAGCATCGCCGCCTCGGCCTCGATGCCCCCTACGCCCCAGCCCAGGACGCCGAGTCCGTTGATCATCGTCGTGTGGGAGTCGGTGCCGACCAGCGTGTCGGGATACGCGAAGGGCAGTTCGCCGGCGCCGTTCTGCGAGGTCATGACCCCGCGGGCGAGGTACTCCAGGTTGACCTGGTGGACGATGCCGGTCGCCGGCGGCACGACGCGGAAGTTCTCGAACGCGGTCTGGCCCCAGCGCAGGAAGAGGTAGCGCTCCTCGTTGCGCTCGAACTCGCGCTCGGCGTTGATCAGGAGGGCGGCCGCGGAACCGTACTCGTCGACCTGCACCGAGTGATCGATCACCAGTTCGGCCGGCTGCAGCGGATTGATCTTCGCGGGATCGCTGCCCATGCTCGCCATGGCGTCCCGCATCGCGGCCAGGTCGGCCACCGCGGGCACACCGGTGAAGTCCTGCAGCAGCACACGGCCCGGCATGAAGGCGATCTCGACACTGGGCTCGGCCGCAGCTTCCCAGCGCGCGACGGCCTCGATGTCGTCAGCAGGCACGATGCGCCCGTCTTCCCGGCGCAGGAGATTCTCCAGCAGGATCTTGAGGGCGTACGGAAGGCGCGCCACCGGCAGGCCCGCTGCCTCCAGTGTCGGCAGGTGGGCGATCCGGAAGGAACGGCCCCCCGCACTCATGGTTTGTTTGGCGCCGAAGCTGTTCGTCATGTCCCTGTTTCCGTGATGTCCGGCGTGGCGCCGGGGACACTAGGAGCTTGCGCCGCGGAACCTGGCTTCGCTACGTTCCGCGGCGCAAGCTCTAGACTACCCAAAGCGGCGTCCGGCGTCAGCGTCTTGGGTCCCGCGGCGGCGTGTAGAGTCGCGCCATGTCCGGGTTGGATGGCTTCGAGACGCCGAGTCTGCTGATCGCCATGCCCCAGGTTCTGGATCCGTTCTTCTTTCGGGCGGTGGTCCTGCTGGCGGCGCACGAGGAGGGCGGCGAGGGGGGAAGTCTCGGCTTCGTCGTCAATCGTCCGAGTCAACTCAAGGTCGACGAGGTGTTGCGGGAACTCGATATCGAGTGGCTGGGCGGCTCGGAGGCGACGGCCTTCGTCGGTGGCCCGGTGCAGCCGGAGGTGGGTACGGTGCTGCTGTCCCTGGATGGTCTGACCGGGGTGGAAGCGGACGGGATCACCCAGATCGCACCGGGCGTAGGCGCGACGCAGAACATCCTCGCACTGCGGACGCTGGCGCGTCGCGCTCCGGACCACATGCGGCTCCTGCTCGGTCACGCCGGTTGGGCGCCGGGCCAGTTGATGCAGGAGGTCAGTCGCAGCGACTGGTTGACGGCGCCGGTGGAGGAGTCGATCGTGTTCTCGCCCGATCCGGTCGGCGCCTGGCCGACCGCACTCGCCTCCCTGGGAATCGATCCGGCGGCTCTGCCGAGCTGGACCTCGGGCGAAGGCGCCTCAAACTAGCAGCCGGTGGAGCCGAAGCCGCCGTCGTTGCGCCGTCCGGCGACGGGACGTGCGCCGAGCGTGTCGTCGTCGCGGAACGAGATCTCGGGCACGGCGGCGACGACCATCTGAGCGAGCCGTTCGCCGCGCTCGATCGTGATCGGGCGCTGGCCCAGATTGACGAGCAGCAGCTTGACTTCGCCCCGGTAGTCGCTGTCGATCGTGCCGGGAGCGTTGAGTACGGTCAGGCCCTGCCGGTAGGCGAGTCCGCTGCGTGGCCTGATCTGGGCCTCGTAGCCGGGCGGCAGGCCGAGGATGAGTCCGGTTGGAACCAGGGCTCGGGCGCCGGGTTCGACCCGGACCGCAGCGCCTGTGGCGGCGCGCAGGTCGTACCCGGCGCTGCCGGCCGAGGCGCGTTCGGGCAGGCCGGCGGAGTGCGGTAGCCGGCGGATGCCGATGGTGACGGGGGGAGCTTCTGGTCGGCCTCCTTCAGTTGCCCGGTGGCGGGGTTCCGGCGCCGCGGGTCGCCCGGTCAACCGTTGCGTCCCCGGTCGCGTCCCCGGTCGCGTTCTGCCGGCGCGGCCCCGTCCTGGGCCTTGCCGTCCCCGAGCACGCCGGGCGGGAAGGGTTTGCCGATCCATTCGCTGGTCAGGCGCGGTGGCGGGCGGCCACCGGTGACGTCGCTGGGCCTGAGCTGGATCAGCTCGCTGGTGAAATACCAGTCTCCAACGTCCTGCTGGCCGTTCCAAACGCGCATCGAGGGGCCGGGCGTGGCGCTGTAGACGCCCAGGATCGGTCCGACGGTCGGTCCTTCGCCCTCCTCTTCGTTCGGAGGCGGCACGGCGGTCAGCGCGCCTCCACCGGCGCCTTCGGCCGCAGCGGTATTGGCCGCTCCGGCGCTTCCGGCTCGGCGGTTTCCCTGCTGGCCGGCGTTGCTTGGAGCTCCCTGCATCAGCAGACCCCAGCGCCCTTCCTCGTCCATCGGGTTGGGCCACAACTGGCGGATGACCCGTGGTTCGACCTCGATGAGTTCCTCGAGCGCCGTCGGCAGGCGCCCCTGACGGACTCGAAACAGGCGGATCGCCTCGGCGTACTGGAGTCCGCGGAAGATCAGCTCCTCTTCGTTCTGCCGCTTGGCCCAACTGCTCCAGTACGGCAGTGCCGCCGCGACCGCGATGTTCATCACCGTGATCAGAATGGCGAGCACGACGAGGTTGTAGCCGGCCTCGGAGGATCGCTCGCCGCGGCGCTCTCGGTCACCAATCGGCATAGGCTCCGCCACCCAGCGCGTCCTCCTCCGAACCGGAGTGGACGTCGTCGATGCCGGGATCTCCGAAGGGTGAGAGGTCGGTCTCAGCCCAGGGGTCCTCGTCGGAGAGGCCGGGGAATTCGGCGAAGACCTCCACCCAGGTGTCGTTGCTGCGAGTGATCGGGTCCAGCGGGATCGCGCGCAGGTACTCCTCTTCGACGAGGGCCTGGAGGCTCGGTGGGTAGTGGCCCTTGTCCGCGTAGTGCTGATCGATGGCGTCGCGCATGACCCGGAGGTTCTGCTTCATCGTCGCCTCCTGCGCCCGTCTCGGTGCGTTCTTCAGCAGGGGCACCGCGACGGCGGCAAGGATGCCGATGATCGCCATGACGATGATCAGCTCCAGCAGGGACATGCCGCGCTGGCCAATTCTTCGGTTCATGTCACCACTCCTGGTATGGAACGCGGTTCAGACCGACGCCGTCGGAGAGGGAGTACACGTCGTAGACGTTCTCTCTGCCCCAGTTCGTTTCGTCCGGGTCGTCCTGGTAGCTCCGCAGGCCCCACTCCGCCTCCCCGGTCATCGGGTCGACCGGAATCCGGCGCAGAAAGCGGATCTCTCCTTCGGCCTGACCGATCAACTGGATCGGCTCCACCAGGACCTCGAGTTCACCCGGATAGCCGTCGGTTCCGATCTCGATCGGAATCAGGCCGACATCGCTGTAGCGCTTGTGTTCGTCGACCGCGTTGCGCAGCGTCCGCAGGTACGCCTGGAGTTCGGCTTCCTTGATCCGTTTGTTCGTGTAGGTGGCGGTGGGCAGGGCGACGGCCGCCAGTGTCAGCATCACGGCGCACACCGTGATCAGCTCGACCAGGGTGTACCCGGCTGGCCGCCCCCCGCCGCGTGCGGTCGTCAGACTCAAGCGACCGTCTCCGGTTGGCCGCGGTCCGGCGGTTCGACCTCCTGGATCTCGATTTCCAGCGGACGCACGGTCGGCGCCGGCAGCGCTTCGAGTCCGGGACCCTTGGGCTTGGCCTGCTCGACCGTGATCGTTGCCCTGCCGGGACCTACCGCCCGCACTTCGAGAGCCAACAGGTGGCCTCGCCCGGCCACACCCGCCTGATCGCCCAGCCGGCTGAGGCCGACGATGACCGTGCCCGGTGTCGAGCTGTCTGTCATCAGGGAGATCTCGCTCTGGTCGCCCAGGAAGGACTCGGCCCTGACCGCGGTCACCTCGATCCGCTCCGGGTCGTACCTGAGCCGCAGCGGCAGGTGGGAGAGCGGAGCGCGGGCCCTGACGTCCAGCCGCGCTTCGAAGCTGTCGCCGACCGTCGCGCGCAGTGCCTGGGGTGTGAAGGACAGCTCGATCTCGGGGTTGGTCCGGGCGGACGACGGCTGGAAGAGAGCTGGAACGATCGCCGGCGGTCTGTCGAGCAGACCGGCGTTCTGGAGCTGGCTGCCCGGCGGCGGAACGAGTTCGACGCCCAGAGGGGGCTCGTCCGCTCCGTCATCGCCCGTGTCGCCTTCGGGCGCCGCGTCGCGCAGGCCCGGCGGAAGCCGCTCCTCCAATTGCTGCCTCGTCTCGTCGCTCTCATCCTGCGGCTCGTCGAACGGACCTTCGATGCCGGAGTCGATCCGCGGACTCGAGCCCCGGAAGACGACGTTCTGTTCCGTGCCGACCCAGATCGGCGCCAGGTCCTGCTCGGTGATGTCCGCCCGACGGATGATGTGCGGCGTCATCGTCAGCACGATGTCCGTGCGCGTGTTGTCGCTCGCCCTCCGGGAGAACAGGCGGCCCAGCACCGGGATCTCCGACAGTCCGGGGATTCCGTCTTGAGTGTTCGACTCGTTGGTGCGGATCAGCCCGGCGAGGAAGTTCGTTTCGCCGTCGCGCAACCGGATGCTGGTCTGGATGTTGCGGCTGCCGATGATCGGCTGGTCGCCGATCTGGCCGCTCAGGTCGCTGACCTCGATGTCGAGATCGAGAGAAACCTCTTCGTTGTGATGGACGCGGGGCGTGATGTTCACCTCGATGCCCACGTTCTGGTACTGGTACGACGTGATGGGCACCACGTTGCTGCCCGCCGTGTTCGCGGTGTTGAAACTGGTGACTGGAATGGGCACCCGGTCGCCGATGGAGAACGAGGCCTCTTCCCCTTCAGTGATGCGCACCTGCGGTTTGGCCAGGATCTGCGCGTCGGTCGATCTCTTCACGAAGTCGAACAGGAAGCCCGGCACGCTGAGCACCCAGTTGTTCTGATTCAGCGATTCAACGTCCGACATCCTGAGCGGTACGTCCTCGCCGCCGATGTCGAGGCTGATGCCCAGGGTGTTCGAGTCGAGCGAAAGGCCCAGATCCTGGAGTTTCGACGTGTTGATCTGCAGCAGTTCGACATCGATGACGACTTCGGCCTTCGCCTTGTCGCTCTGCTCGATGATCCGTTCCGCGACCTTGACCTTCTCGACGCTGTCGAGCATGACGATCGCGTTCAGCCGTTCGTTCGCGGCGATGAACCGCGTCGCCAGCAGGCTGCGCAGAATGGTCATCACGTCCTTCACGTCCGAGTTCGAGAGGAAGAAGGTCTGGATGATCCGGTCCTCGTACGCCTGGCGGTTCGCCGGCGTGTTCTGCAGGATCATGATCGTCTGTTCGTCGAGCACCTTGTAGAAGTGCCCCAAGCTCTGCATCAGGATCTCGAGGCCCTCCAGCGCGGTCACCTCCCGCAGTTCGATTGGGCTGGCGAGCGGTGCATCACGCAGGCGAGGATCGAACACGACGTTGAACCCGAACGCCTGCCCGATTGCGCGGTAGATCTCCATGAAGGTCGCGTTCGGGAAGTCGAAGGTGATCGGCTCGTCGGAACGCGGACTCAAGACCGGCGGCATCGGCTCGGCGCCGCGGCTCTCCGCCTTGAGCTGGGAGATGGACTTCGGCCCGCGGTCGCTGCTCTCGATCCGGGTTCGAATCTTCTCCAGTTCGGTGAAGGCGTACTGGTTCGTCGGGTCGAGCTGCACGGCGCGCTGCATCTCCAGCATTGCGTCCCGGTTGCGGCCGGCCTCCTGCAGCTTCCTCCCCTGCTCGAAGTGGGCATGGGCGGCCTGTGTCTTGGCCCGCAGCAGACCGGCCCGGTAGCGGAGGTCCGAGGGGTCGGCCGTGACCAGTTCCATGTAGCGGAGGACGGCGGCGTCCCAGTCGCCCGCGACTTCCGCGTGTTGCGCTTCGCGGAAGCTCCGATAGCCGCTACAGGAGGCGAAGACCATCAGAAGCAAGAGAGCCAGCGCCAAAGTGCGCGGCCGCTGTCCGTTTCGTTCGTCCATGTACTTGAAGTCCTCTGGCTCTAGCTGCCGTTCGGTCGACCGCCGATGGCCAGTCGCACCGCGGGTTCGTCGGGGAAGCCCACGAACACCAGGTCGACCGACTCGTAGCCGATCCGTTGTACTTCGAACTGGTCCTTGACCAGGTCGCCCTCGAGCGCGTTGTAGATCTCCGCCCCGTCCGAGAACACAGCGACCGGATCGTCGTCGCGTCCCAAGGTGCCGAGGTAGACGATGTCGACCGCGGGAGGCCGCGGGCCGACCGGCTTCGGCGCCGGTGGCTTCGGCTTCGGTCTCTCCGGGACGGCTGGCTGAACGGGTTGCGGCTCGGGCGCCGGAACCGTCGTTTCGGGAGTGGCCCGCTCAGGCGCCGGCTGGCTGCCGAACGACCAGGGGTTGCGCGCCGCCATGCCCTCAGGCGGCGGCTGGTCCAGCGTATGCGCGGCCAGCTCCACGACCTCGATCGACGACGATTGCAGATCGGCGGAGACGGTGCGGGTAAAGCCGGGGCCACCGCCGAACGAGGGCAGATAGCGCCAGCCTGCGATCACTGCGACGACCGCGAGCAGGACCAGCAGCAGGGGCCGCGGCCGGTTCGATCTCTTCTTGGCGGCGCTCATGCTCCCGCCTCCTGACTTGTCGCTCTGGACTCGCCGTCGGAGAACAGGGTCGACAGACGCAGGTCGATGCGCAGGTTCGGAGTCGCTTCGCTCAGGCTGATCGATTCGAGGGCGACGAACGTGTCCGTCGTCTCGAGTTGGTTGATCAGCCGCCGCAACTGGGTGTAGTTCCCTTCGACCGTGAACACGAGCGACTTCTCGACCAGCCCGTACTGCTCAATTTGCTCTTCGGGGTAGGAGATCGAGGCCGGGCGGAGCCCGGAGCGGTCGGCGAGATCCTTGACCTCCCGGATGAGGTCGGTCACGCGTTCCCGCTCGGTGGCGAAGCCCTCGCGGTAGAGGCTCGCCACGCGGCTGCCCGTCGCCTCGACCGTCGCCACCTGGCCTTCGCGGCGGACCACCTCCTGGGTCGTGCGGGTGCGCAGGTTGCGCACTTCGGCGATCTCGTCCTCCAGCGCCTGGAAGCGGCCCGCGTAGACGCCGCGGTAAGTCGACAGCAGGCCCGCGTTGATCACGCACAGGCCCACACCGATCCAGAACCAGATGCGCAGGCGCCATACCCGCCGGCGGCTCATGGCTGTTCCTCCATCGGCGCTGGCTTCTCTCCGGTGGCTGCGGTGTCCGCGGCGGCTCCGGGCTCGCCTGCGACAGTCCCCGGCGTGTACGCGACGGCGATCGTGAAGTCCAGCGGGCCGGAGTCCTGCTGGCTTTCGTGCCGCAGCTTCGGACCGTGGAACGAGGGGTGTTCGAACAGGGAGTCGATCAGCTCGAGCAGGCCGTCTCCGTCCTGGGCTTCACCGCTGATGTCGAGCATGACGCGCGCGGGAACGTTCGCGCCCGTCTCGGCCTGGCGTCTGCGGCGCCGCTCGCTCGGCTGCGGTGCGAGGCTGCTTAGCCGCGTGTTCCATGGCAACACCTGCTCGACGTCGGTGAAGAGCTGGCCCCAGGGGAAACGCCGGTCCGCGATGCGTTCGTTCAGGAAGGCGACCTCGCGGTTCTGCGACTGCACATCGAGGCGCGCGAGCTCCGAACCCAACCGGTCCAATTCGGCGCCATCGGCGGCGAGCTGCTGGCGCAGTTCGGCGAGTTCGGTGCGAGCGTCGGCGGAGCCGGTGAGATAGCCCCAGTACAGCACCGCGTTGAGGGCCAGGAGGGCCATCCCGAGCGCCCACAGCAGCGCGGTCAAGCGCCGCCAGGGACGGCGGTTGACGAACGGCCGGGCGGCCAGGTTGAACGCGTTCTTCATGCCCTCACCGTCAGCGACGCGCCGAGCATCGGCAGCGCCTGCTGTACGCCGATGTCCGGGGTCCCAGGTCCGGCGCCCAAGGTCCCGTTGCCGTCGAGAATTCGTGCAGGCAGCCCCAGACCCTCTTCGAGCCGGTCGCGCCAAACGCCGCGAGCCTCTTCGGCGGCCAGCATCAGGGCGTACCCGGGCAGGGTTCGCTCGGCGCCGAACAGCTCGCGCTCCTCGATGAAGCTCCTGGTCAGTCGCAGATCGCGTACCGCCAGGTTGGAAGCGACGGAGGGCGCCAGTTCCGGGTCGATGCTCTTGTATCGGAAGAGGGCTGGACCCTCGTCCGTGTGGGCGAGCAGGGAGTAGCCGTCACGGTGGGCGATGAGGAGCAGGAAGGCGCCCGAGTCGCCCTGAAGCCGAGCGATGCCGTCGGCAGCGCTCAGGCTCTCGTTCGTGACCGCGCCGATGTGGATTCCGGCGCTCCTGAACGAGTCTTCGATCTGGGTCAGGACGTGTTCGACGCCGAAACCGATCAGGAAGCGCGAGGCGCCGTTGCCGGCGGCGCCGGTCCGCCTGCCGCGCACACGGAGTTCCTCGACCCGGAAAGGTACCTGTTTGCGGAGCTTGAAGCGCAGGGTCTCCTCTCGCAGGTGCGGCTTCCCCGGAACCTCTTCGAGTTCGGCGAAGGTCAGCCGGAGCCAGTGATCGGGGAGGACCAGGGCGGCGCGTGCGATCGGCTCTCCAATGGCGGTATCGGCGGCCTGCTGAAGCTCCGCGACAATTTCGTGGAACTGGGCGGGGTCGCTCAGCGGTCCGCCCAGCGGGCCGTCCTGAAAGGTGTCGGCCGGCAGTTCCCGTCGTCGGACGGCCTGCAGCTCCGGCACCGATTCGTCCTGGCGCAGGAAGTGCGCCAGGACGAGCTCCCGCTCGTCGAGCATGAACACCGACGCCGGCCCCCGAGGGTCGTCGAGGCCGACCAGGCGTTCAATCCACAAAGGTAACTTTGTTGATCTCACGGAGAGTCGTCACTCCTTCACGGACCTTCTGAAGCGCGCTCTGGCGCAGGAAACGCATGCCTTCCGCACCCGCGGCGCGGCGGATCTCGGAGGCGGGGCGGCGGTCGAGGATCAACTCGCGGATGGAGTCGGAGAGATCGAGCAGTTCCGAGACGGCCATTCGCCCGAAGAAACCGGTGCCGTTGCACTCCATGCAGCCCCGGCCTTCGAAGAGGCGCCATCCCGCAATGTCGGACCGCTCAAGACCGCTCTCCTCGAGGAGCGCGTCGTCGGCCTGGAACGGTTCCCGGCAGTGGCCGCAGATGCGGCGGACCAGCCGCTGGGCGAGAATGCAGTTCAACGCCGCCACGAAGTTGTACAGGTCGACTTTCATGTTCAGGAACCGGCCGAGAACGTCGACCACGTTGTTCGCGTGGACGGTCGTGAACACCAGGTGGCCGGTGAGCGCGGACTGGATCGCGATTTGGGCCGTCTCCTCGTCGCGGATCTCCCCGACCATGATCTTGTCCGGATCGTGCCGGAGGATGGACCGGAGCCCGCGGGCAAAGGTCAGGCCCTTCTTCTCGTTGACCGGGATCTGGGTGATCCCGTCGAGCTGGTATTCGACCGGATCCTCGATCGTGATGATCTTGTCCTCGCTCGACTGGATCTCGGACAGACAGCCGTAGAGGGTGGTCGTCTTTCCGGACCCGGTCGGGCCGGTGACCAGCACCATGCCGTAGGGCTCGCGGATGAACTTGCGGAGCTTCACGATCGTGTCGTCGTCCAGGCCGAGGACATCGAGCCGCAGGGTCTTGAACTCCTGGTTCATCGACTCCTTGTCCAGGATGCGGATGACGCAGTCCTCGCCGTGGACGGAAGGCATCACGGAGACCCGGAAGTCGATCGTGCGACCGCTGACCCGGACCTTGAAACGCCCGTCCTGCGGGATCCGCTTCTCGGCGATGTCGAGTTCCGACATGACCTTGATCCGGCTGACGATGGTCTGGTGGTGGCGGCGGTCGATCGGTTCCATTGCCTGGTACAGCACCCCGTCGATGCGGTACTTGATGATCACTTCGTGTTCGCGCGTCTCGATGTGAATGTCCGACGCGCGCCGCTGGATCGCGTTGAAGAGGGTGGAGTCGACCAGCTTGATGATCGGGCTCTGATCGGACGAGATGCGGTCGATCGAGAGCACTTCGCCGCTGTCCTCGTCCTCCTGGACGAGTTGGATCTTGAAGTCCTCGGTCGCCTCGTCCAGGACCCGCTGGGCGCTCTCGGACTTCTGCAGCAGGTCCTCGATCTCGATGCGGGCGCCGACCCGGGCCTCCAGCGGCTGGCCCAGTTGCAACTCCAGCTCGTCCAGCTTGACCACGTCCGTCGGATCGGCGATCACGACCGCGAGGCGGCCCTCCAACTGGCGCTCGGGGATGAAGCCGTAGCGCAGCATCAGGTCGAACGGGATGTGCCGGAAGAGGTCGTTGTCGATGCGGAAGTTCTCGAGGTCGGCGACTTCCAGGCCGAACCGCGCCGCGACCTGAGCCGCCTCGGTCCGTTCGCGGACGAGCCGACTCTCCTCCTCGCTGACCAGGTGCAGGCCTTCGAGGTCCGAGACGCCTTCCGCGATGAGGCGCCGGTTGCGCGCCGCGGCTGTTTCGTCCTGGATGACCATCAGCCCTGCACCTGTCCGAGCACGCTGAAGAGCGGCAGATACATGGAAAGGACGAGCAGCGCGATGGTGAAGCCCATCACGACCAGCATCACCGGCTCGATCAGGGAGAGCAGCCGCTCGGTGCGGGTCTCGACGTCCTCGTCGAGAAAGTCGGAGACGCTGTTCACCATTTCGTCCAGCGCCCCGGTCGCCTCACCGACCTTGACCATGTCGATGGCGAGATTTGTGAACACGTCGGATTCCTCGAGCGCCACGTAGAAGGCCGCACCCTCGCGGATCCGCGGACCGAGCGTCGCTGCACGGCGATGCAGGAACCGGTTCGTGACTGCCGAGGCCGCGGTGTCGAGCGCCGCGGACAACGGCAGGCCGCCGTGCAGCAGGGTGGCCAGGGAGCGGCAGAACTCGGACAGCGCGAAGCGGTGGAGGATCGGTCCGATGATCGGCAGCCGCAGCTTGAGGCGGTCGACCATGGCGCCGAGACGACCGCTCTGTCCCACTCTCCAGGCGGCCCAACCGCCGATGGCCGCCGCGGCCAGGAAGACCAGGGTGGTCGGATTGCGCAGCAGTTGGGACAAGCCGAGCAGCGTTTGTGTCATCCAGGGGAGGTCGAGGTCGAGGGCCTGGTAGAACTCCTCGAAGCGCGGCATGACGAAGAACATCATCACCGCCACGATGCCGACCGACAGGCAGACCAGCAACGCGGGATAGAAGAGCGCGCTGACCACGCGCTTGCGGGAACTGGTGACCAGCTTGAGCTGCCGGACGTAGCGGCGGATCACCCGCTCCAGCCCGCCGCTCTGCTCGCCGGCCTTGAGCATCGACGCGTAGATCGGCGGGAAGGCGCCGCCGGTGGCGGCGAACGCCTCGGAGAGTTCCTCGCCACTCTGGACCCGGTCCTTGATCTCGCCCAGCGCTTCCTTGAACGCGGCGTTGCGCTGCCGTTCGTGCATCAACTCCAGGCACTGGAGCAGGGGCAGTCCGGCGCCGAGCAGGCCGGCCAACTGTTGATTGAAGAGCAGAAAGTCCTGACCGGGTATCGTCTTGCGTGAGCTGCCCTGCCCGGTCGTCGAGGCCTGTCCCAGCAGCGATCCCAGCATCTGCTGCAGGCCGCGTTGCCTGATCTCGAAGACGTGGAGACCGCGGCGCTCGATCTCGCGCCGCGCGCTACGGAGATCCGGAGCCTCGTAGATCTGCTCGACGATGCGACCGTCGGCAGTGCCCAGCCGGCAGACGAACTGCATGATCAGGCGGCCCTACTCGCCAGCGCCCAGGCTGTCGTCGTCCTGGGATGGCCGGACAGTTACTGCGACCACGAGGCCGCTGGAGTTGGAGCCCCGGTACGGCAGGGCCAGCACCAGGGGCTTGCCGACCCAGACGTTCAGATGGCCGTTGAAGACGCCCTCGTCCAGAGCATCGCCGCGGCTGCGCTCGATCTTGACACCGTACAGCTTCAGCCGGCGGTCGAGCAGCACGGTGCCGACCCGGAAGCCGAGCCGGAACTCGGTGCCGATCTCGAACCGGACATCCTCCCCCTCCATGGCCTCGAAGAGGCCCTGACCGAGCAGGCGGTAGCTCGTGAAAGCCAGCCAGTTGGCCAACTCGTCGGTGAGCCGCGCGGGCAGTTCGGATCGCGGATCGCCGCTGCCGCGGCGCGACGCTTCGAGAATGAAGATCTCGAACTCGATCTCACGGCGGGGGTGGTCGAAGTCCCGCAGCAGAGCCACCAGATGCTCGAGGACGCTGCTCGCGTCTCTCAGCACCAGGGTGTTCGTCGCGCGTTGGAGTTCGATCGTGCCGTGAGGCGACATCTCGCCCTGCATCCACTCCAGGGCGTCGTCGGCGCGCTGGTGCTGGAGCGTGAACGCATGGCGGATCTGCGTTTCGGCTTCCTGCTGTGCGGCGACGGAGGCCCCGAGCAGCGGCAGGGCGGCCACGGCCAGGGCGATTCGCACAGCCGCGGAAGGCGCCGCCATCATGGCGCGATCTCCGTGACCACGAGGACCACGTCGAGGCTGGAGGCGAGGCCGTTGCCGGGAAGTTGAAACACGCGCATCGGCTCGTCGCCGAGCGGCTCCACGAGCGGGGCCATGGCGACATGGGCCGGAAGGCGGTCGCCCGCGCCGAGCAGCATGTCGGCGGTGTGGAGCACCGGCAGGCCCGCGCCGCTCAGCTCGGAACCCAGGACATCGCCGGCCGGCGGCGCGGTTTCCGGCCATAGCAGGAGACTCAGGCCGAGCGCCGCGGCAGCAGCGCCCGCTGCCAGCACCGACGCGATGGGCATCCGGCGGCGGGCGGTCCGCGCCGCGTTGAGGCGCCTTTCCGCTGCGCGCCCCTCGAGTTCGAGCCGGACCCGCTTGCGGAGTTCGTCGACCTCGTGGGCCACGTCGGTCCGGTCACGAGCGCCGTTGAAGTCGCCGCTGGCGAAGTTTCCGCTGAAGAGGAGCAGCGGATCGACCTGGAGCGAGACCGCGCTGCAGCGCCCGCAATCCTCCCGGTGGCGGAGGGCGTCTTTCCAGGCGCGGTCCACGGCCGCGGCGCCGACATCGGGGATCCGTTCGGCGTGCTCGCGCTCGCGTACGAGCGCGGCCCAGTCCGGGCAGGCGGTGGTCATGAGCGTTCCTCGATCCCGGCGTGCTGGACCCGGGCGTGTTGGGCGTATTCGGGGTACCGCTTCAGCAGTTCCTTGCGGAGCTGCCGGCGGCTGTTGAACAGATGGTTGCGGACGGTTGAGGGGCGAATGCCGAGGATGCGAGCGATCTCCTTGCCGTTCAGCCCCTCCATCTCGCGCAGCACGAAGACCGCGCGCTGCTTGTCGCTCAGGGTCGACGCCAGCTCCTGGAACACGGACTTGATCTCCCGTTCGGACAGGTTCTCGAGCTGCCGTGCAAAGGCCTCCCCGCTCTGGTGCTCGTGCTGCAACTGGAAGCCCTGCAGCGAGCGGACTCGCGACGAGCGGGAGCGCAGGTGGTCGATCGCCAGGTTGGAGACGATGCGGTAGATCCAGGTGTTGGGGCTGTAGCGTTGGTCGAAGCGTTGGCGTGAGTCCCAGATCCGCAGGAAGGCGATCTGCACGATGTCGCGCGCGTCCTCCCGGTCGCCCACCATGCTGGTCGCCACGTGCAGCAACTGGGCGCCCTTGCGCCGCATCAACTCATCGAGCGCAAGTTCGTCGTCACTCCGCATGCCCTCCAGCAGTTCGACATCGGACGCCTCGGACCACGCCACCTTGCGCTGACGACGCGAGTAGGCGATCGTCAGACCGCTCCGTGGAGGATCTTCGCGTGGCGGTTCCATGCGGATGACTTGCGCGGATCTCATGCCTCGCTGTTGATACGGAGGCCCGGGGCAAAGCGTCCAAAGACTGCGCTTGGAGGAACCTGGAACGCCCACCGCCCGGTGGCCACGACGGCTGGAGGCAGCCGAATTATACTCCCGGACCGGTGCGGTCCTGATCAGACGCCTCCTCTTCGGCCGCGCCCCAAGACATGTGGTTCCTATACCAGCTCGCGATGGCGGCGGGGCTGAGCGTGGCGGCGCCGGTGCTGTTGGCCCGGCGAGGTCGCCACTATCTGGACACCCTGCCGGCCCGTCTCGGCCGGCTGCCGGAGGCCCGAGGGGTGCGGCCGCTGTGGCTCCATGCCGCCTCCGTCGGCGAGACCGCGGTCGCGGCGACCCTGGCCCCGGCTCTGCCGGCGGACCTCGATCTGCTGGTCACAACCGTGACGCCCACCGGTCAGGCGGCGGCGAAGAAGCTCTTCATGCCGCTGGCCACGAGCGGCCGCAGTGTAGTCGTCACCTACCTGCCGTTCGACCTCGACCCTCTGGTGTCCCGGTTCCTGGACCGGTACTCGCCGCGGGCCCTGGTGCTGCTCGAGAGCGAACTCTGGCCGTTCGTGCTGCGGAGTTGTGGCCGGCGCGGGATCCCGGTGGCCGTACTCAACGCCCGCGTCAGCGACCGCAGCTTCGTCCGCATGAGGCGCGCCGGGCGTCTCTGCCGGCGGACGCTGCTCGATCCGGTCAGCCGCTTCGGCGCCCAGAGTCCTCAGGACGAGGATCGGCTGCGACGCCTTGGCGCTTCGCGCCGCGCCGTATCGCTGACCGGCAATCTGAAGTTCGACACTCCGGAACCGGTCCCGGTCGCCGGCCTGGAGCAGGCTCTGCAAGGGCTCGCCGCCGGCCGGCCGATTCTGGTGGTCGGCTCGACCATGTCCGGTGAGGAGGGAATCATCCTGGATGCCTTCGAGCGCCTGGGGCGCGAGGCGATGCTGGTTCTTGCACCCCGCCATCCCGAGCGTTTCGACGAGGTCTGGCGCGAGGTCGAGCAGCGATCCCTGCCGGCGCTGCGCCGGAGCAGGATGCAGTCCGCAGGAACAGGAATGGGTGAGCCGGCGGCGGCGCCGGTTCGAGTCGTGCTGCTCGACTCTCTGGGAGAACTCGCCTCCGTCTATCGGCTGGCGTCCGCGGCCTTCATCGGCGGCTCGCTGGTCCCGACCGGCGGACACAACCCGATCGAGGCCGCGCTCTTCGGCGTGCCGGTGATCGTCGGCCAATCGATGGAGAACTTCCGGCGCATGGCCGACGACTTCGAGGCCGCGGGAGCATTGGCCGTGGTCCGGGACGGCGAGGCCCTCACGTCGGCGTGGCGCCGTCTGCTGGACCGGCCCGGCGAGGCGGCGGAGCAGGGCCGGCGGGGGCTCGAGATCGTCGACCGGAACCGCGGCGCGGTCAAACGATCGGTCGAACTGCTCGGCGAACTGGTGGACCTGGGGTGACGGGGATTCGCAGTCCCTGGCAGCGGTTCTACGGCTGGGCGCACGGCCGGCGGCGACGCTACAGGGCGACCCGCTCCGAGAGTCTGGGTCGACCCACGGTGAGCGTCGGCAACCTGCACTGGGGCGGCAGCGGAAAGACGCCGACGGTGATCGCCGCAGCTTGCGGTCTCACTGCTCAGGGCCCCTCCGGGCCCGGTCTCCGAGTGGCTGTCCTCTCGCGCGGCTACCGCCGGCAGGGCCACGCGCCCCTCGTCGTCAGTCTCGGCGACGGCCCTCTCGCCACCGTCGAGCAGGCGGGCGACGAACCTCTGATGATCGCCGAGCAGGCGCCGGGCGTTGCCGTCGTCGTCGGCGCCGACCGCCGCGCGACCGCCGCCCTGGCGCTCAGCCGCGATCCGGCCATCGACGTCTTCGTCCTCGACGACGGCTTCTCCCATGTGCGGGTGCGCCGCGACGTCGAGATTCTGACCTTCCCGGCTTCAGACCCGTTCGCCGGCGGCCGGCTGTTCCCTGGCGGCCGCCTGCGCGAGCCTCTGAACATGGTGCGCCTGGCCGACGCCGCGGTGCTCACCGGCCTCGAAGCCGGCGACGAACCGCCCGCCGACTTCGAACCGACCCTGCGCCGGCACCGCTTCGGCGGCAAGGTGTTCACTTCGACACTCCGGGCGGAAGTCGCAGGCGGTCCTCTACCCAGCCGCCCCCTGCTGGTCACCGGCATCGCTCGCCCGGAACGCGTCGCCCGCACCGCGGCCGCCGCGGGCCTCGAATGCGTGGACCACCTCCGCTTCCCCGATCACCACAGCTATCCGCAGCGTTCGCTCAGCACCGTTGCAGCCGCCTGCGCCCGCCATGAGTGCGACGCCGTGGTCACCACGTCGAAGGACGCCGTCAAACTGCGTGGCCGGTTGCCCGAAGGCGCGCCGCCGCTGCTGGAACTCAAGGTGGAGGCGCGGCTCGATGAGGAATTCCTGCCCTGGCTTGCAGGTCGGCTGGGCGGTTGAGCGTTGGGCCCGACGAACAGTCGTCATACGATGTCGGCTACTGGCTGCTGGAGGTATGGACGGCCGCAGGATCGGAGATCGTCGGGATGGGTGCCGAGCAACTCAACTTGCAGATAGATGCCAAGCTCATGAGGAGCCTCGAATTCGAGGCAAAGCGCCAGCATCGTTCCGCTTCTCATCTTGCCGGCGAGGCCATCGAGGTCATGCTGCGCAACTGCGCCGAGAAGCGTGCGGCCATACGGGCGGCGCTCGAGGAAGCTGAAGCGGGAGCGTTCGTGTCCGAGAAGGCGATGAACGACTGGGTGTCGTCGTGGGGAACGGATGCCGAGACCCCGCCCCCCGAGCCCGATGTGTTTCGCGGCTCGCGTGATCGGTGAGACTCGTCTTCTTGCCGTCCACCCGCGCCGATTTGGCGTGGATGCGCAACTACTACGCCCGGATCTTTCCCGACGGTGCGAGGCAGGCGACAGACAGGTACTTTGGAGCATGTGAGGTGCTCCGCAGCCATCCGCACGTAGGGCGGCCTGTCGAAGGTATGCCGGGGATACGGGAACTCCTGGTTTCACGTACGCCGTTCTCGTTCCTCTATCGCGTCGTGGATGATCGAATCGAAGTGCTGCGTGTCTGGGACCAGCGCGGCGACCGTGCGAGGCTCAGCTTGACGGAGCCCTCCGGTAGTTAGGGTAGGTCGCGGCCTGATGCACACTGACCCGGACGCGGCCGTTCGAGCCTCCGCCTTCGCGGAACTTGAGCGGTTGGTCCTTGAGCACGGCCCCAGGTTGCCGTGGCGGCTGATCGACCGCGAATTCATGGTCAGGGGCAAGAGGTTCCGCCTTGCCGGCCGCGCTGTCGGCATTTTCAAGCCGAAACGGATGAGTGCAGCGCTCAGCATCAGGACGGTGGCGCCCAGGGCCGGCCGAAGGACCTGGTACCGCGATCAGGTCGGCCAGCCGGACTACCAGACTGGACTGCTTGCGTACGACCTGGCCCGTGGCGGCAGGGAGGACTATACGAACCAGGCACTTGACGAGGCTCGACGGCGACATGCACCGCTGGTGTACTTCGTCGGCGTTGGGGAAGCCACCTACGAGCCGATCTGGCCGGTGTGGGTGGAGGATCTCGACTATTCCGCCGGTCGTGTTCTGCTGGCTGCCGCTGACTTCCTCGAACCGACCATGAGTTCGATTGAGGCGGCGCAAGCAGGAATGGAGGCTTCCGCTGACGAACTACGGGAGCGGTCTTACTCGCTCGTAGTGTCGAAGCGTAGGAACCACCAAGCCTGGTTCAGTAGCCGGACCAAATCGGCGTACGGCCATCGCTGCGCCTTCAGCGGCCTTCCGTTGCAACGGCTATTGGTAGGCGCTCACATTCTCCCCGACGCTGAGGGCGGACCGGCGGCGGTGACCAACGGCATCTGCATGTCGACTCTCCACCACACCGCGTTCGATGCGAACCTGATCGGAGTCGACACGAGTTGTCGCGTTCACGTTGCGAGATCGGTCAGGGATGGGCGAGACGGTCCTCTACTCGACAGCTTGAAGGGGCTCGACGGCGCGCCACTACGTGTGCCTGACCGGGCACAAGATCATCCTGATCGAGACTTCCTGGATTGGCGTTTCCGGCGCTTTCTCGAAGCCACGGATTGATCGGCGCTGATGAACACCCCATGGCCCTGGACGGGTTCAGCGGAGTTCTCAGCCCCGGCCTCAGGCGAACGACCGGCCGCCGATCACGGACCAGATGATCCACAGGATCGCGATCGGGCAGACGTACCTCAGCAGGAATTGCCACACCCCATACCATGGCGTGGCGCCGTGGCCCTGGGCGAGTTCCTCCCGTGACACGCGGGTGCTCAGGAACCAGCCGATGAAGAGCGCGGTCATCAGGCCGCCCAGCGGCAGGATCCAGTTCGACACGGTGTAGTCCATCGTGCCGAAGAAGCCCTCGGTGCGGTCGCCGAACGGCGCGAAGGAGGAGAGGGCGCCGCTCGCCCCGAGCGAGAGCGCGGAGGGGATGCCGAAGGCGAAGATGGCGCCGCCGGTGACGAGGCTGGCGTTGCGGCGGCTGAAACCGCGGCGGTCGATCAGGTAGGAGGCGACGGTTTCGAGCAGGGAAATGGTCGAGGTGAGGGCGGCGAAGCCGACCAGCAGGTAGAACATCGGCGCCAGGATCACGCCCAGGGGCATCTCGTAGAACATGCGCGGCAGGGTGGTGAACAGGATCGTGGCGCTCTTGCCGAAGGTGGTCGCCCGCTCGGCGGCGCCGACGCTGAAGATGATCGAGAACATGACGATGCACGCCATGATCGCGATCAGGGTGTCGAGCAGGCTGATCGCGACGGCGCTCTTCGCAATCGATTGCCGCGAACTCATGTAGGAGCCGTAGGTGAGCATCGCGCCCATACCGACCGAAAGGGTGAAGAACGCGTGCCCCACCGCTTCGAGCAGTCCGTCGGGGGTGATCGGGCCGACATGGAAGAGGAAGCGGATCGCCTCGCCGAAGCCGGGGCTCCAGAACGAGTTGACGACGAGCAGGACCAGGATGGTGCCGAGCACCGGCATCAGGAGCTTGGTCACGCGCTCGATGCCCTCGCGAACGCCCAGGGTCACGACGCCGACGGTGATCGCGATGAAGAGGGCGTGGAAGCCGACCTGGAGCGGACCGTTGGCCAGGAAGCCGCCGAACGCTTCGCCCAGCGCCTGCCCCTCCATGTCGAAGCCGCGGAACGACCAACTGAGGCACTGGCCGAAGTAGTAGACGGTCCAGCCGGCGATCAGGGCGTAGTAAGAGAGCAGGATGAAGCTGCCGGTGACGCCGAGAGCCCCGACCGCGCCCCAGGCACGGCCGCCCATCGTGTTCTTCGCGGCCTTGATGAAGGCGCCGACCGGACTCTGCCGTGTACGCCGCCCGATCACGAGTTCGGCCATCATGATCGGCAGGCCGATCAGGGCGATCGCGATGAGGTAGACGAGGACGAAGGAACCGCCGCCGTTTTCGTACGTGATGTACGGGAACTTCCAGATGTTGCCGAGGCCGATCGCGGAGCCGACGGCTGCGAAGATGAATCCGAGTTGGCCGAACCTGCCGCGTTCGCTGGAGCCGTTTGCCACGCTACTTCCCTCCCGTAGGCGCCGTCGCGTAGTGGCGGCGGTGGGCATGACCGCCTCGCCTGCCGCCGGCTAGCGTAGCGGAGTTGGTCTCCCGCCCTGCGGCGCTAGGGCTGCGCGGACAAGGTGCGAGCGGAAGCGGCGGTCCCCTCGAAGGGCGTCTCCGGCCCCACGACCCGCGTCAGCCAGCGTTCGCGGTAGGCGTCGAGTTCGGGCGTCCGGGGATAGCTCTCGCCGGGTGCGAAGGGATACCCGGACATCGCCTGGAAGGGCAGCGGCAGGTTGCTGTCCGCCTTCCAGGTGTTGCGGTCGGCGTCCTTGTCCCAGCCGAAGCTCTCCAGGAACACGGTGCGGGTGTAGCCGGGCTTGGGGGGCGCCAGGCCGCGGGCATCGAAGCGCAGCCGGATCTCGTCGCCGGGGCCGATCACGACCTGGCGGTCGTCGACGGCGGTCAGGAGTTCGCGGACGTCGCCGAAGCGCGTGTACCGGCCCGGGAAGGGCAGCCACGGGGACTCCGTGCTCGTGCGCTGGTAGTCGAACAGGTGCGGACCGTTGGGCGCGGGTCTGGTCTGGGCCGAGAACCCGCGGTAAGCCAGTTCGGCCGTGGCCGCGTCGAGACGGGCCCCTACTATGACGTCGGCGCCGCCAGGTGCGCTCATGTCCATGCTCCAGGCGACCTTGTCCCAGTGCAGCCAGCGGGTGGTCACGATCCGCAGCCTGGTGGCGCCCGCGGGCAGCGGCGGCGTGTCGACCACCATCGTCTTCGTCTTGCCGGGGGGGAAGCCCATCGGGTCGAGAAGCGTCCGCCAGCCGTCCTTCGCCTCGACCTCGAGCCGGGTCATGACCATCTGCAGGTCGCCGTGCTCCACCGCCTGGGCGATGGCGAGATTCAGGCTCGCGTCGGCGGGGAACACCCAGCCGTCCAGCCACAGCCGGATCGGCCTCCCCGGCGCCTCACCCAGGTCGAAGGTGAAGTTCCAGGGCTCGGCGGCGTGGCCCTGGTAGCGCGAGCGCTCGTAACCGTCGGCGTAGACCTCGTCCCGGGCCCTGACCCGCTCGGTCACGTCGCGGCCGCGACCGTCCGTGGCGTGGACGATCGCGCGGACTTCGGCGCTGGCCACCACTTCGTCAGGCGGCCGGCCGATGTGCCCCTGGCCGGGCACGATCCTGAGGTTGCTGGCGACTGTCACGCCTTCCCGGTGATCGACCACCCAGAGGCGCGTGCGGTCGAAGTAGGCGGCCTCCCACAACTCCTCCGTGATCCGCAGGTCGTAGAAGCCGTCGCGCGGGGCGGCGCCGTCGACCCGCACCAGCTCGTCGGGGTCGTAGCCGTTCCACACTCCGTCCGCCAGCGGCATGCCCAGCGGCGCGCCCCACAGCAGGTCGCTGACGAAGGTGAACTTCTCGCCGTCCCAGGTGTAGAGGAACGGGCAACTGCCCTTGAGCACCTGCTCCTCGACGATAGTCATGTTCTCGCCAGGTTCCAGGCGGTTCTGCGGTAGGCCGTTGGCCCACACGACACGGATCAGATCGGCCTGCTGGCGGTTGCCGAGCCCGATGTGGGTGATCGGGCGGTCGATCTCGAAGTACTGGTACGCCCGGCCCGACTTGACCTCGATCGTCGTGCCGCGGCCGAAGACGTTGTTCTTCTGGTTGCCCACGTCGAGCCCGACCAGGCGAACCCGGAGCCAGTTGTTGTCGGAACCGTCCAGGTTCTCGATCCGGTAGAGGCCGGTACCGCCCGCGGCGACGAGGTCCTGGTCACCGTCCTCGTCGAGATCGTCGGTGCGGACGGCCACGAACTGAGGGTCGCGGGGCAGGCCGGTGACCCGGGCGAGGCGGAACTCGAGCGCCTCCGGACCGGAGTCCGAGGTCTGGGTGAGCACCCGCAGTTCGCCCTCCGCGACCAGGGCGAGATCGAGTCGGCCGTCGTTGTCGGCATCGAGAACGGCGAGATCGGTGGCGCCCTCCGGCAGCGCGGCCGAACCGGGGCTGAGGGGGAAGGGCGCCACCGCCCCGTCCTCATCGCGCCTCAGGATGAGCGTCGAATCGCCGGCGAGCAGGAACTCGGGCACCCCGTCGCGGTCGAGGTCGGCGGTTCGTACGACTCGTACCGGCGCCTCTGTGCTCAGGGCGCTCGCTGCCGGCTTGTCCGCGGTGACGAGGCTGATCAGCCTCCCGAGCAGACCGCGGCCGGGAGCGGGCGGGGTTCTCTCCGCGAACCGGCCCTGGCGGAGATTGTCCAGCCACAGGACGCCCTCGTCGTGGGCGAGCAGCAGGTCCGTGTCGCCGTCGCGGTCGGCGTCGGTGGCCTGGAGGTGGTGGTACCGGCGCGCCTCGACTTCGGGCAGCGCCTGCCGCCCCAGGGCCTCGAGCGGCCCCTCGAAGACGTCTTCGCCCGACACGTTCCGCAGCAGATCGGGCACGCCGTCCGCCCGGGCCACGGCGAGGTCGAGGTCGCCGTCGCTGTCGAAGTCGATCAGGTCGGCCGCGGTTACGGACAACGAGCCAGTCAGGAACCGGTCGCTCGCGTCCCCGAACTGCGGCGTGTCGTCGACCAGCCAGACGGTCAGAGGATCGCCGATCGAGATCAGGTCGAGTTGCCGGTCGTTGTCGGCGTCGCCGACCACGAGGACCTGGGCGCCGGTCTCGGGGGCTGCGCCCGGTGTGGCGTATCCGGCTGCGGCCCGGCGCAGTTCCATCCGTGCCCCCGCGCCATCCGGGCCGCGGGCGCTCGTCACCCGCGCGATGTCGGGCCGGTCGTCGCCGTCGAAGTCGGCGACTTCGAGCGCCCGTCCGGCGGTGGGCGCGTTGTCGATCCGGGTGGCGCGGAAGCGTGCCGGCGACGCGGGGCCGAAGTCCTCGTACGCCGGCTCGTCCAGGAGGCGCTCGACGGGAATGCCCCGGATGTTCGTGTAGACCTCGGCGTGGCTGCTGCGCCAGCCGGGGGTTCCGAGCAGGACGTTCCTGATCCGGGGAGCAGAGTGGCGGGCTCGCTCCAGGTCGTCCGCCTCCAGCGCGTCGAGGATCTCCCCGAGCACCCGCTCGGCGATCGGCTGCGCTTGCCAGATCAGCTCCCGCACCCGCAGGTAGTCGTCGCTTGCCCGCCCTCGGTCGCCGTCCTCGAGTGCTGCGGCGCCGCTCAGCAGCAGGACGACCAGATTGTCGGGGCGCAGGCGGCGCAGCCGGTCCACCGCGTCCCGCCGGTCGGCTTCGGCCTCGGCGCCGCTCATGATCTCGGCGTGGCGGAAGAGGGCGTACTGTGTCGCGGGGTCGTCGGGCGCGGTCCGGGCGGCGCGGCGATAGTCCGCGAGCGCATCCTCATTGCGATCGCCCGTCCATTGCAGGATGTCGGCGCGAACCAGCAGCAGGTCGGCCCGGTCGCCGCCCAGTTCCAGCGCCTGGTCGATGGCGGCCAGCGCCTGCTCCTTCCGCTCCTGTCGGAGCAGGGCAATCCCCAGGTTGGCGTGGCCGAGCGGTTCCTCCGGCAGGAGTTCGATCAGCCGGCGATAGGTGGTCTCAGCTTCCGCCGGCTTCTCGTTTTCGAGTTGGGCGTAGCCGAGGTTCCGCAGGCGCACCATCTCTTCGGACGGTTGCGCGCACGCGGCGCCGGCGGCGGCGAGCGCGGCGAGGACGAGAACGGCTGGGAGTTTGCGGAGCATGGTTTACGGCGACCCGTGCGATTTGTGGCGTCGCAACTCTACGCCTCCTGTGTGCTCCCGCTCCTCGTTCACGGGCGTTTTGCCCCGCATCCGGCGGTGCCGGTGCCGGGACGGCAACTAGAGTAGTCGCCGCCGTGACCGCCAAGCGTCTATTCCTGATCGATGGGTACTCCACGATCTTCCGGGCCTTCTATGCGATCCGGGGGCTGTCGACGTCCGCGGGCGAGCCGACCAACGCGATCTACGGCTTCATCAACATCCTGCGCAAGCTGTTGCGCGACGAGGAACCGCCGCTCCTGGGCATCGCGCTGGACGTGGGGCGCGCCACCGTGCGCACCGAGGCGTACGCGGAGTACAAGGCGAACCGGGCGCCGATGCCGGAGGACCTCAAGGCGCAGATGCCGGCGATCCGCCGGGCGATCGAGGCCTTCCGCATCCCGATCCTCGAACTCGAGCGCTACGAGGCGGACGACGTTCTCGGCACCCTGGCCGGGAAGGCGCAGGAGGCCGGCTACGACGTCACCATCGTCAGCGCCGACAAGGATCTGTTCCAGCTCGTGAGCGACCGGGTGTCGATGCTTCACACCGGCCGCGAGAAGGTCTACGACCCGGCCCTGGTCGAGCAGGACTTCGGTGTGCCGCCCGAACAGGTGGTCGATGTCCTCGCCCTGGTCGGTGACCCGGTGGACAACGTGCCGGGCGTGCCGGGGATCGGCGCCAAGGGTGCGCAGACCCTGGTCAAGGAGTACGGAACGGTCGAGGCCTTGCTCGAGGCGGCGCCCGAGCTCAAGCGCAAGGCGTACCGGGAAGGCTTGGCACAGCACGCGGACAAGGCCGTCCTGTCGAAGGAGCTGGTGACGATCCACACGGATCTCGATGTCCCGTTCGATCCCGAGGCACTCACGATGGAGACGCCGGACTACGAGGCGCTGGCGGAGCTGTGCCGCGAGTTCGAGTTCTGGAGCCTGCTCAAGGAACTCGAGGGCGAGAGCGGCGGCCCGGAGATCGAGCCGGCCGTCATTCTTCAGACCGTCGAGGCGTTCGAAGAGGCGTCGTCGGACCTGGGACCCCGGATCGCGGTCGGCGTCGTCTGCCGGCGCGGCGGCGTGCCGGTTGGCCTGTCGTTCGCGCCGGTCGGGGGCACGGCGGACGGGGACGGTGAAGGGGCCGCGGCGATCGGCCGGGCCTGCTTCGCGGACTTCGGGCGTTCCGGTCTGCGGGAAGCCGTGGCGGCGAAGCTGCGGGCGTGGCTCTCCGACCCCGGTCTCGAGCTGATCGGACACGACCTGAAGGAAGTGGTCCGCCTCTGTCCGCACCGGGAGGGCAGGCCGACGGTGGCCGCGCGCCTGGTCGACACGATGCTGATGGCCTACCTCGTCCACTCCGCGGTGCGCAGCTTCGGACTGGCCACCGTTGCACTCGACCGCCTGTTCTACAAGGCCACGACGCCGGCGGACGCTGGTCTCGGCGAAGCGACCGCGGCTCTGGGCGACGACACCGGTCTCGGTGTCTACGCGGCCGAACAGGCGGTGCTGCCCGCTCTGATCCTCGAGGCGCTCGCTTCGCAGTGGGAGGAGACGCCGGGGGCGCGCGAGGTCTATGAACAGATCGAGGCGCCCCTGATGCCGGTGCTCGCGGCGATGGAGGAGGAGGGCATCGAGCTCGACTCCGGCGTGCTGGCGAAGATGTCGCGCCGCCTTGAACTCGACGCCGGCGACCTGGCTGAGGAGATCTTCGACCTTGCAGGAGAGCGCTTCAACATCCAGTCGCCGCCGCAGCTCGGCGTCATCCTGTTCGAGAAGCTGGGGCTGCCGGTGCTCGGCCGCACTCGCAAGACGAAGAACTACTCCACCGGCGCCGAGGTCCTGGAGCAACTCGCGCAGCGCGGCTACGACCTGCCGGCCAAGGTGCTGCAGTACCGCGAGCTGACCAAGCTCAAGTCCACCTACGTCGACGCGCTGCCGCACCTGGTCGCGGCGGACGGCCGCCTCCACACCCGCTACCACCAGGCGGTGGCGGCGACCGGCCGGCTGTCCTCACACGACCCGAACCTGCAGAACATCCCCATCCGCACCGAGATCGGGCGCCAGGTGCGCCGCGCCTTTCGCGCCCGGGACGGCTACCTGCTCCTGGTCGCCGACTACAGCCAGATCGAGCTGCGGGTGCTCGCCCACATCTCGGGCGACGAGACGCTGATCGACATCTTCCAGCACGGCGGCGACATCCACCGCTCGACCGCCGCCACCGTCTTCGGCGTGGCGCCGGAACTGGTCACCGACGAGCAGCGACGGGCCTCCAAGACGATCAACTTCGGGATCATCTACGGCATGAGCGCCTTCGGACTCGCGCGCGCCCTCGGCATCGCGCGCGGCGAGGCCCAGAACTTCATCAACGCCTACTTCGAGCGGTTCCCCGGCGTGCGCACCTACACCGAGCAGACGCTGGCGCAGGCCGAGGAGGACCTCCGCGTGGAGACCCTCTACGGCCGCGTCCGCTACCTGCCGGACATCAAGAGCCGCAACCGCGCGGTGCGCGAGAACACCCGCCGCATGGCCGTCAACGCCCGCATCCAGGGCACCGCCGCGGATCTGCTGAAGCTGGCCATGATCGCCGTCGACCGGCGGCTGCGGACGGAGCTCGAAGCCGCGCGCCTCCTCCTGACCGTCCACGACGAACTGGTGCTCGAAGCGCCCGCCGCAATGATCGAGGATGTCGCCGCGCTGGTCAGGGAGGAGATGGAAGGCGTCGCCGACCTGAGCGTGCCGCTGGTCGTCGATGTCGGGAAGGGCCCCGACTGGTACGACGCGAAGGCGTAGTTACCCGCCCGTAAGCGCCGGAATCACCTGGTCGCCGTACGCCGCGAGCGTGCCTTCCTTGTCGTCGTGCATCAGGTACACGGCAAAGTGGTCGACGCCCAACGCCCTGAGTTCCCGGAGCTTCTCGATGTGGGCTTCCGCCGGGCCGAGCACGCACAGGCGATCGACGATGCCGTCGGGCACGAACTCCGTGTCCGGGTTGCCGCTGCGGCCGTGGTGGGAGTAGTCGTACCCCTGACGCTGGCGAATGTACTCGGCGAGCGCGCGGGGCACCTTCGAGTCGTCCTCGCCGTAGCGCATGACCAAGTCGTGGATGTGGTTGCCCACCATGCCGCCGAACCAGCGCAACTGGTCCCGCTGATGCGCCAGGTCGTCGCCGACGTAGGCCGGCGCCACCACGCAGACCGTGATCGCGTCGGGATCCCGGCCCTCGTCCTCGGCCGCGTCGCGCACCGCCTGCAGCGTCCACTCCAGGATCTTCGGGTCGGCCAGTTGCAGCACGAACCCGTCGGCATGCCGGCCGACGACGTCGAGCGCCTTCGGGCCGTAGGCCGCGACCCAGATCGGTAGTTCCGAACCTGCGTCGCTCCGCCATGGGATGCTGATCGAAGCTCCGTTGTAGTCGATCTCGCGGCCCGCGAACAGCGACTTGATCGTCGCGATCGAGTCCACCACCGCCCCCAGGCTCGCCGGCTTACGGCCGATGTAGCGCAGCGCCGAATCGCCTCTGCCCATGGCGCAGGTCGTGCGCCCTGGGTACATCGAGTCCAGAGTGGCGAACAGCGAGGCCACAACCGACGGATCGCGCGTGGCCGGGTTGGTGACCATCGGCCCGACGCCCATCCGCTCCGTGCTCGCCAGGATCTGCGAGAAGATGACGAACGGCTCCGGCCACAGCACATGGGAGTCGAAGAGCCAGCAGTGGTCGAACCCTCGGCCTTCCGCCATGACCGCGAGCTCAACGACGCGCGAAACCGGCGGGTCGGGCTGGAGGACCACGCCGAAGGACATCTGGTCGTTGTGGGTCATGGGCATGCTTCCTCCATAGAGCTTCTGGGGCCGTTCGCGCGTACCGTCTCGACCAGCATCGGTTCGTTGAAGAGCTGGCCTTCGCGGATGCTCGCTTCGCCCGGCATGGTGTTCTAGTGTGCCACGATGGACGGGGTCGCCGGTGGCGCGGCCGGCCGGGCATGTGAAGTGAGGGCGATATGCGGATTGGCATTCCCGCGGAGATCAAGACGGACGAGCACCGGGTTGCGATCACGCCGTCCGGCGTTGCCGCGTTCGTGGCGCGCGGCCACGAAGTGACGATTCAAGCCGGCGCGGGCGTGGGCAGCGCGATCCCGGACGACGCGTTCCGGCGGGCGGGCGCTTCGGTGGTCGAGGGGGCCGATGCGGTCTGGGCACGGTCCGAAATGATCCTCAAGGTCAAGGAGCCGCTCGAACCGGAGTTCGAGCGCATGCGCCGCGGGCAGATCCTCTTCACGTATCTCCACCTGGCCGCGTCGGAGGAGTTGACCGCGCGGCTGCTCGAACGGCGGGTCGTGGGCATCGGCTACGAGACGGTGCAGCTCGCGGACGGCGTGCTGCCGCTGCTGGCGCCGATGTCGGAGGTGGCCGGGCGGCTGTCGATTCAGGCCGGCGCCGCGTCGCTCGAGCGGCTTGCCGGCGGCAAGGGGCTGCTGCTGCCCGGAGTCTCCGGCGTGCGCCGCGGACGGGTCACGATCATCGGCGCCGGTGTCGTGGGGCTGAACGCCTGTGTGGTCGGCGTCGGCTTCGGCGCCGACGTCACGATCCTCGACATCGATCCCCGGCGGCTCAGCTACGTGCGCGACGTGGTCGGGGGCCACGTGACGACGCTGATGTCGAACGACGCGAACATCGAGGGCGCGGTGGCTTCGGCCGATCTCGTCGTCTGCTCCGTGCTGATCCCGGGCGCCCGCACGCCTCGCCTGGTCACCCGCGCCCACCTGGCGCGGATGGAGCCGGGGTCGGCGCTGGTGGACGTGGCGGTTGACCAGGGCGGTTGCGCCGAGACAAGCCGCCCCACCACCCACCGCGATCCGCGCTACGTCGAAGAAGGGGTCATCCACTACTGCGTCTCGAACATGCCCGGCGCCGTCCCCCACACCTCGACCTACGCGCTGACCAACGCGACGATGACCTACGCCTTGGAGATCGCCGACCGCGGCTGGCGAGCGGCGGCGGCACGCGACCCGGCCCTCGCCGGCGGCGTCAACGTCGTCGAGGGACAGGTGACCCACCAGGCGGTCGCCGCCGCCCACGGCCTCGATTGGTCGCCGCTGGAAGGACCAGGCGGCGGCTGACGGGGGGACCGGCCAGTAGCATCACGAACCCGCCGGCATGCCTGCCGAAAGCGGCGCCGGCCGCCGGCCGATGTAGCAGAGCGCCGAATCGCCACGTCCATAGCGCACCTCGTTCGCCCCGGGTACATCGAGTCGAGCGTCGCGACAACGACGCGAGCACCGTCGTGTCGCGCGCGCCCGGGTTCGTCACCATCGGCCCGACCGTCATCTGCCCCGTGCTCGCCAGGATCTGCGAGAAGATCACGAACGGCTCCGGCCACAGGAGGTGCGAGTCGAAGAGCTAGCAGTGGTCGAAGCCCCGGACCTCGGCCATCGCGGCGAGTTCAACGATCCGCGAGATCGGCGGGTCGGGCTGGAGGACTACGCCGAAGGACATCCTGGCGTTGGGGGTCATTGTCTTGCTCCCCTCAGGTGCAGGCTGGTGGAGGAGTTCGTTGCTCAGGAAGCGCAGAGGTTCGGCTGGCGAAGGAGCCATCGACGGCAATCGGCGCCCCGGCTTTCGGGGTAGACCTTTCCCCTCGGCTTGGCCAGAAGCCGGATGTCCTTGAAGTCGTCGTGCAGAGCCTGATCACGAGAGTAGAGCAGCCGCGCTCCGCTGAGCCGCGCGAGGGCCAGAACGTGTTCGTCGTTCGACCTGAACGACTCGTTGGCGGCCAATTCGGCCGCCTCTTGGTCGACGATCTCGTCGGGAACGCTCCTGGCCCCGCCGCTCAAGAGAGCTTGCTGCAGCCAGGCCCTGAACTTCTCGCTCTGCGAGAGTTCCCTGCGCAGGAGACCGCCGATCGCCAGGCGGCCCTTGCCCGAATCGAGCCAGTCCCTGAACGCTCGCGCGCCCGGCGGGCAATCGGCGCGGAAGACGACGGCGGCGACGTTGGCGTCTAGGATGGCGCACATGAGCGACCTAGATCCCGATTGATCGGTTGGTTTCTTCCATGAAGAACCGGCGATAACTTAGTGGCCGGTCCAGGATGTTTCCGGCGTCGTCTATTCGGAGGGAGTGGATCCGCACTTCCAGCGCTCCGCGTTCGAAGAAGAGAATCGATACGTCTTCGGGCCTCAGTGCCGTGGTCGCGTCACGTACGTCCATCCGTACCCGGTCGATCAGGTGGTCGCCGTGGGTCTCGACGATCAGTTGTTTTCCTTGGGAGGCGACGCTGCAGAAGAGCGTTCCCAGCTCCGCTTGGGCGCTCGGGTGGAGGTGGACTTCCGGTTGCTGGAGAAGGAACATGTTCGGTGAATCAGAGCGCAGCAGCTCGGTGATTACTGGCAGCACCTGGCTGATGCCGTAGCCGACATCGGTGAGGTTGCGCCACGGTCCCTTGAGACGGGTTCCGCCCGACTTTCGCACCTGAATCTGGAACGGCTCGCTGCTTGTTCTTCCAAGGCGCCGGACTCTCATCTCGTCGAACAGTCCGGAAGCCCGCCCGAAGCTCTCAAGCGCGCCGTGCAGGGCTGTCCACTTCTTCTGACCCCGATGAGAAACGTCGGCCAGATACATAGGAACTGCCTCGCCCTCGGGGTCGCGCGTCAGCCGCGATGGATCGTAAGTGCGTCGTGGCTTCGAACGGACCGGAGCGCTTGCGTAGGGTCGGCTATGGGTGCGTAGCAGTCTGCCGTGCATGGCCAGCTTCCTAAGCAGTTTGCGATCTTCCATAGAGGGAAGGCGCGGCCCGCGCAAGCTCATCCACTTGGAGTCTCCGACCCCCACGGCTTCGGGACTCTCGAACAACAGCCTGCGCAGCATGAGGTCGACTGGCATGAGAAACGACCGTTCATCGCGGCGGATGCTGAACGGGAGGTCCGATTCCGTGTTGAGCTGCCAGCTACCATTGGCCGTGCCGATGCGTGTCCTCGCGATCTCCAGATCGAGCTCGATGAACGCATCCCCCTCACCCACGCGTCTCCTTCTCACAGCAGGCTGGTTGCGGTCACGGGTGAAGGTGAAGTCGAATTCCCGTTCAAGACCTTCAGGTCGCCGCGTGCGCCTTCGGTTGGCTGTGGTGGCGGTGTAACCGGCCTCGAACCTGGCAGCGCGACCGCCCCTGGCGCCTCGGTGATGGGCGATCTCGTCGAAACTGCCGAGGTCGTACGGTTCTTCCTTGAAGTCGGGCATCTCGTTTCGATAGCCGAGATCCCACAGCGCTCTGATCAAAGCCAAAAGGGACGTCTTCCCCGTGCTGTTCTCGCCGACAAGAAGCGTCAGGGGAGCGAGCCGGGCCTTCTGTTCGTCCCGGAAACACCGAAAGCCGCTGAGTCTGATTTCGTTCATGTCCTATACGCCGCCTGACTCAGGAAACCACCTGCCGCGCCCGGATCGTAAGCGCGGCGCTCGAGCGTCGCCGACGCCGCCCGGCCCCACGGGACGGACCGGCCGGTGGCGCGCGGGACTTCGATGTCGCCCGGCCGGGTCATGATCTCAGGATAACAGGTAGCTTCCTCGAGACGGTGCGCGAAGTACTTGAGATGACGGGCTGCTTCGGACTCGCCGGAGTTTCGGCGGGCCGTCTGTCCGGGCCGGGCGACGCGCCCGTCTTGCCGACGTTTGGTGCCGAGAGCCGGATTCCGGGTCCAGGCCTGAGCGTGGAGTGTCTTCATGGGGCCGGCTGGCCGGCGGTATGCTGCGCGTCAAGCGGTGCCCGGCCCCAGACTTGACCGGGACGACAAGAGCGAACGGACGGCATGAAGAGCCGGCATTGTCGGTAGAGGCGCGAAGCGCGGAGGAGTGCCAGCAGGCGGACGTAAGGCATGAGAGTCGGCACTTCCACCGAGATCAAGACGGATGAGCGCCGGGTGGCGATCACGCCGGCCGGCGTTGAGGCAATGGCGGCGCGCGGCCACGAGGTGGCGATTCAGGCGAGCGCCGGCGTTGGCAGCGCGATCCCGGACAGCGCCTTCGGGGCCGCGGGCGCCGTGGTCGTCGAGGGGGCGGAGGCGGTGTGGGACCGCTCGGAGATGACCCTCAAGGTCAAGGAGCGGCTCGAAGAGGTCAAGGAGCCGCTCGAACCGGAGTTCGAGCGCATGAGACGCGGGCAGATGCTCTTCACCTACTCCACCTGGCAGCGTCGGCGGAGCTGACGGAGCGGCTGCTCGAACGGCGCGTGGTGGGCATCGGCTACGAGGCCGTTCAGCTCGCGGTCGGTTCGCTGCCGTTGCTGGCGCCGATGTCGGAGGTCGCGGGCCGGCTTTCGATCCAGGCGGGAGCGACCTCGCTCGGAGCGTCTCGCCGGGGGCAAGGGTCTGCTCCTGCCGCGAGTCTCCGGCGGGCGGGGTGGCCGGGTGACGGTTCTAGGCGCTGGCGTCGTGGGGTTCAACGCCTGCGTCGTCGGCGTCGGCTTCGGCGCGGACGTGACCATCGTCGACATCGACCCGCAGCGCCTGGACTACGTCCGCGACATGGTCCAGGGCCACATGACCACGCTCATGTCGAGCGCCGCGAACATCGAAGGTGCGGTCGCTTCAGCGGACCTCGTCGTCTGCTCCGTCCTGATCCCGGGCGCGCGCACGCCGCGCCTCGTCACCTGCGACCACCTTCGTCAGATGGAGCCCGGCTCGGCTCTGGTGGAAGTCGCGGTGGACCAGGCGGCTGCGCCGAGACTAGCCGGCCGACCACACACCGGACCCGCGCTACGTCGAAGAGGGCGTGATCCACTACTGCCTATCGAACATGCCCGGCGCCGTCCCCACACGTCGACCTACGCCCTGACTAGCGCCACGATGACCTGCGCCCTGGAGATCGCCGACCGCGGCTGGCGCGTCGCGGCGGAGCGAGCCCCGGCTCTCGCTGGTGGCGTCAATGTGGTCGACGGGCAGGCTACCCATCGGGCCGTCGCGGAAGCTCACGGCCTGGACTTCACGCCGGTCGACGCGACTGACGGCGGTTGACGATCTCGGCTTGCGGATTTGGTGCTGTAGTTCAGCGGGCAACAGCGAGCCAACACCCTGCGGCTTCTCCTCCTAACCACCTAAAGCCCCAGAAAAACGGAAGCCTGCGGTCTTCAAGTCGGCCAGAAAGGACTGACCGGCCTGCCTGAGCTTCGGTGGCTCCACTACTGGTACATCGGGAGCCCACGACCAGTCCTACTCCTGTCTAGCCAGCTAGGGCTCGGTTCGTGGTGCCGAGTCCTTCGCCGCCGTTCTACTGGGATCCACGCACTCTCGCCACTACGCTGCCCCACTCAGAAGACTACAAAACGGAAGCGTTTGCTCTTCAAGTCGGCAAGGAGAGACTGCCCCTCAGCTCTGAGAGTGCTCTCTCTCCAGAGCTGGTAGATGAGAAGCCACGACTGATCCTTATCCTGTTGGGGAAGCCCCTTTAGGCTGGCAGCACGCCCAGCTACACGCGCGCGAAGCCCGCTCAGGCCGTGGCGGCTGGTGTACTGCAGGAGGAGTACGTTCGACAGACAATCGTTCATTTCCACAAGGGCATCGCCCACGTCTTCGTCGAGGGTCGTCAGTTCCGTGCCGTACTTGAGTGCCAGATAAAGAGCATGACATGCGGCGTCCGGGTAGAGCTTGTCGGAAGCGATGCCAAGAAGGCGGCTGCTGAATTCTTGGACAACATCGTCGATACCATCGTATGTGTGCTTATCGAACAGGTGTTCATCGAGAATCCATGCAAGATACGGGAACTGGAGAGCTAAGTTCACACCTTGTCTCACAAAGAGTCTTCTCGCAGTTGGCCCCAATCGGGGCGGCACCATCTTAAGTGCGTAGTTCAGGACGCTAGACGTGTTTGCGTCCTGCGCCAGTTTCAATGCCAAGTCGAGCAGGAAGCCCGTTGCGCCTATGCGAATAGCCCTGCCTTTGGACGCAAATCGGAAGCTCTTGAGTTCGCGAATCCATTCAGTCTCGAGAGGTTGCGGCATCTGGCGGATCTCGGTCTTGCGGCTGTTGAGCGTCAAGTCGAACTTGCGGAGTTCCAGAGCCAGGTCGCGGAGAAATGCCTCTGCTTGCGTGTGGGTCGTAGCGTAGAATCTATAGTCGTCGATGTGGCGAACTAGGTTCGCGTAGTCCTGGGCAAGGAGCGCGCTGTCGATTCGGGTCAGCACGGCCTCGGCCATGACGTTGGAAGAATGCGGGCCGATGAGGAGTCCGTTCGTCTGTCCGTGGCGGGTGCACTGGCTTGCTCTGTCGAGGACATTTCCGGCTGTAACTCCCCAGCGGTCTCTCTTCGCGCGGGCCTGGCCGTGGAGTGCCCAAGGTACGGAGTGCGTGTAGATCGACGGGAAGCAGCTCGCTATGTCGGCGTGGGCGACGTACGCCGCTCCTGTCATCATGTGCAGGTCCCATTCCGTATTCTCGAAACGTTCCCGGCCTTGGTAGTTCATTCGGAAGACGCGGTTGCCGCCGGTCTTGCGGACGAAGACGCGGCCTACCGGCCGAGCAGGTTTGGCGCAGTGAAGCTTGATTTGTGACCAGTACCGCTTGATTGCGAGACACTGGGCGAGGTAGCTCTCGGGGTGGGGCACGCCCATCTGACGGGGTACGTTGGTGTCGCGTAGTGTTTCGTGACGAATGTAGTCGTGGTTGGCATGCGACAGGAGCTTCCATAACTTCTTGTTGTTTGTTTCGGTCTCCAGTGGCTGGATTGAGGCCGGAACATGATGGGAGAGGCCTTCTGATGTGAAGCAGGGCGGTAGCTTCTCGCTGAAGAGGCCGTAGTCGACCAGACCGATGAATGCCTCTCCGTCCGAGAGATCCCGGCCCGTAGTTTGTCGTCTAGCGCTAGCCATTCGGGTACGTCGTTGTCGTGTCGGAGTGCCGTTGTTCAGGAACCTTGGTCGGTGTCCACGGTGGTCCGTTCCACGACGACTCGGCCTCCGATCCCGAGGTTGTTCAGTGAGGCGACCGCAGAAGATAGACGCTGAGCACCGCAGCGTCAACGATGAGGAGCAGACGATGCGCCCATAGCACTGCGCCGAGCTTCTTGGGCCCTACCCCCGCGGCCGCAGCACCCGCCGCCGATCACCCTCACGCCGCGTCAAACGCTGGCGGTCCAGGTGCTCGAGCAGCGGGATCGCCCACTTGCGGGTGAGGCCGAAGCGGTCCTTGAACTCGGTGACCGTGAACGTGTCCCAGCCGGTGGCGAGCAGGTCGCCCTGGAACTGCTGCAGGGCGCTGGCGGCCAGGATGAGACCGTTGGGCAGCCGGGCCAGCCTGCCGCGCTCGACGAGGTAGCGGAGCACGCCGTCGAAGACCTGGGGCTTGGCGCCCAGGCTGCGGCAGAGCTCCTCGGGCGATCCCGGGGTGAGTCCCTGGTTCTCGAATCCGTCGACGATGCCTTGCGCGAGCTTCGACTCGACGTCCGTCAGTTCGCCGGCGCGGCCGGGCAGGGTGACGAGTTCGCCTTGGACGGCTACCGCCTTGTCCGAACCGCCCTGACCGGCCCAGTTGAGGTAGGCGGGGGCGAGGTCGGCCGCATGGGCGCCGAGCAGCCGCCGGACGAGCTCGGCCTTGGGCATGCCGCGAGACAGGCGGTCGGCGGCGAAGTGTGCCTCAACCAGCCGGCGGGCGCGGTGCGACACGTTGCGGACGGTGGCCGAGGTGACGAAGCGTTCGGGTCCCGCCTCGAGCAGCAGGCCCTCCTGGGCGGCGCCGGTCAGCACGCTCGCGGCGTCGCCGCGGACGACCCCCAGGCGCAGCGCGAGTTCGGAGGTCGCAAGGCCGGCCTCCCGGCCGTCCGCCGCCCACTGCACGGCGGCCTCGCTGGCGCCGGCGGTGAGGGCGTCGATCGTCGTTCCGAGAGCCTTGCCGCGGCGGTGGCGCCAAGCCGGGTCCAGCACCTCGCCGCCGCCGAGGGTGGTTTGGGGCGACGGCCGGCGGATCACGAAGCGGTCGCCGCGAATGGCCACCAGCGGCTCCTCCAGGCGGATCTCCGCCACGGCCTCCCCGCCCGGTTCCAGGCGTTCCGGTGACAGCGGCCGCAACTTGCCGACCTGCTGCGCGGCCATGAGGTGCAGCCGGACGGAGCAGCTTCCCTGGATCGCCTCGGGCGCCGTCGGCAGGAGCCGGACGCGGACGAGCAGGGAGGACGCGGCCCGGTAGACGCCGGGTGCGCCCAGTTCGTGGCCTCGGGCGATGTCTTCCAGGCCGACGCCGACCAGTTGCAACGAGGTGCGTTCGCCGGCCTCCGCCCGCTCGCGGCTGTCGCCGTGGACTTCGATGCTGCGCACCCGGGCGCGGGCGCCCGACGGCAGGATGTCGAGTTCGGCGCCGACCGTGACGGTTCCCCTGGCCAGCGTGCCGGTGACCAGTACGCCGAGCCCCTTCAGGTGGAAGGCGCGGTCGATCGGCATGCGGGCGGGTAGCCCTCTGTGGCGGTCGATCGGCGCCGCCTCGCCGGCGAGCCGGACCAGGGTCTCGCGGAGTTGGTCCAGGCCCTCGCCGGTCTCGGAGGAGACGGGCAGGATGGGCGCTTCGGCGAACGGGGTGTCGGCGAGCGTTTCCTCGAGTTCCAACTGCGCCAGCTCCAGCAGATCGGGGGCCACCAGGTCGGTCTTCGAGAGCACCGCCACACCGGCCGGAATCCGGAGCAGCGAACAGATCGCGAGGTGCTCCAGGGTCTGGGGCATGACCCCTTCGTCGGCCGCCACGACCAGGGCCATCATCTGGATTCCGCCCAGGCCCGCGAGGGCGTTGCGCACGAACCGCTCGTGTCCCGGCACGTCGACGAAGCCGATCTGCCAGCCGTCCTCGATCATCGACGCGAAACCGAGATCGATTGTGATGCCGCGCCGCTTCTCTTCCTCCCAGCGGTCGCAGTCGACCCCGGTCAGGGCCTGGACGAGCCGGGTCTTGCCGTGGTCGACGTGGCCGGCGGTGCCGACGACGAACCGCTTCACAGTGTTCGCTTCATTGGCCGCGCCCCGGATCGATGCCGTAGGCCCTGAGCTTGCGGTAGAGGTGGCGGCGGTCGATCCCGAGCTCCCGGGCGGCCTGAGACACGTTGCCGCCGGCTGCGACCAGGCGGCGCTCGATGTAGAGGCGCTCGAAGGCCTCTCGCGCCTCCTTGAGCGACGCGTAGTCGTCCTCAATCGGGGCGATGGCGTCGGCGCCGCGGATCCGGGGCGGCAGATCCGCGAGGCCGACCGTGTCCCCCGGCGCCATGATCATCAGCCGCTCCGTCAGGTTGCGCAGTTCGCGCACGTTGCCCGGCCAGGAGTACGCGACCAGGCGTTCGAGCGCGGGCTCGTCGACGGTCTTGGGGCGGCGGCCGGCCTCGGCCGCGAAGCGCCTGAGGAAATGGTCGACCAGGGCCGGGATGTCCTCGCGCCGCTCGCGCAGGGCCGGCACGTGGAGGGGAATCACGGCCAGCCGGAAGTAGAGGTCCTCGCGGAACCGCCCGGCCGGGAGTTCGTCTCCCTCCAGGTTCTTGTTGGTCGCCGCCAGCACCCGCACGTCGACGTCGATCGGTTCGCCGCCGCCTACCCGTTCGAACCGCTGCTCTTCGAGCACCCGCAGAACCTTGGCCTGCGTGTTCAGCGACATGTCCGCGATCTCGTCGAGGAACAGGGTGCCCCCGTCGGCCTGTTCGAAGCGTCCGCGACGGTTCCCAGAGGCCCCGGTGAAGGCGCCCTTGACGTGCCCGAAGAGTTCGCTCTCGATCAGTTCTTCCGGGATCGCGGCGCAGTTCACCTCGACGAAGGCGCGGCCGCTGCGCCGCGAGAGGCTGTGGACGCGGCGGGCGACCAGTTCCTTGCCGGTTCCGTTCTCGCCGGTGATCAGGATCCGGCTCTCGGCTCGGGCCGCCAGTTCCAGGTCGCTCCCCAGTTTCCGCATCGGCTCGGAATCGCCGATCAGGCGCCGCTCCGGATCGAGCCGGCTGGAGAGCTCCCGCACCTCTTGCTCGAGGCGGTTGCGCTCGAGCGCGTTCTCCACCGAGACCACCACCCGGTTGAGCGCCAGGGGTTTCTCCAGGAAGTCGTGGGCGCCGACCCGCATCGCCTCGACCGCCGTGTCGATGTTGCCGTGGCCCGAGATCACGATGACGGGTGTGACGAAGTCTCCTTCCCGAAGCTCCGCGAGCAGGTCCAGACCGTCGCGGTCGGGCAACCACACGTCGAGCAGCACCAGATCGAACTCGTCGCTCGACATCAGGGCGCGCCCGCTGACCGCGTCCGCGGCGGTGGTGACCAAGTGGCCCTCGTCCTCGAGGATCCCCCGCAGGGTCTGCCGGATGCCGGCCTCGTCGTCGACGACCAGGATGCGCGCTGTGCTCACGTTGTGTTGTTCAGGCGGGAGTGGTGGGGCTGTCCTGCGGCAGCTCGATCGCGAAGGTCGTGCCGCGTGGCTGGTTGTCCTCGACCCGAATCGAGCCGTTGTGGTCGCTGACGATCCGCTGGACGATAGCGAGCCCGAGCCCCGAGCCGCGTCCCTTGGTCGAGAAGTAGGGCAGGAAGAGCTTCTCGCGCGCGGCCTTCGGGACGCCGCTGCCGGTGTCGCTGACGGAGAGGTCGAGGACGCCGTTGCTGCGGCCGGCGCGGACCGTCACCTGGCCGGGCGGGGTTGTGGCGGCGATGGCGTTGTCGAGCAGGTTGACGAGGGCGGAGCGCATCTGGTCGGCGTCGAGTTTGGCGTGCAGGCCCTCTGCCCCGGCCTCGACATGCGCCTCGACCTCGACGCCCGGTTTCAGTTCGCGGTAGAGATCGACCGTCTCGCCGATCAGGCGTTCGACGTCGACGTCGCGGGGCTGGGGCCGCCGCATGCGGGCGTAGCGCGCGAACTCGTCGACCAGGTTCAGCATGTTGCCGACCTCGCGCACGATGATGGACGACCCTTCCTCGATCGCGGCCTCCAGGCTCCTGTCGTTCTTCTTCGCCTTGTTCAGCATGCGTTCCGCGGCGAGCTTGATCGGCGTCAACGGGTTCTTGATTTCGTGCGCGATGCGCCGCGCCGCCTCGGTCCAGGTGGCGGCCTTCTGGGCGTCGAGCAGGGCGGTCAGATCCTCGATCACGATGACGTGGCCGAGCAACTCGAAGCCGCCCCTGCCGCTCGGGGCGCGCAGCGGACTGGTCTTCACCTCCAGCGTCTTCCAGTCGTCCTTGCCGCCCAGGCTGACCTCTCGACGTGCCGGCGCGCTTCGCCGACGGCGCGGACCGGCGGCGTCCGGCAGGTCGGCGAACACGGCTTCGATTCCCCGGTCGGGCAGCAGCTCGCTCAGCGCTTCCGGGGGCGCGCCGGCGAGTGCGATGTCCGCGGGCAGGCCCAGCATCTCGAGAGCGGCGCGGTTGCAGGTCAGGATCCTCCCGTCGCGATCGAGCGACAACACGCCGGCGGGACCGCTCTCGAGCACCGCCTCGATCCGGGCGCGCTCGGCGTCCAGACGACGATTCGTGGCGACCAGGTCGCGGTTCGAGTCCTGGAGCGCGTCCGTCATCCGGTTGAACGAGTCGACGAGCACCTGGACTTCATCGTCGGCGGCCGCCTCGACCCGGTGTTCCAGGTCGCCGCCGGCGATGCGGCGGGTACCGGCGGCCAGGGCTTCGATCGGTCCAGTCACCCGGCCGGCGAGATAGAGGCCGACCCAGCAGGAAACGAGCAGGATGCACAGGGTGACGGTCAGGAACAGCAGCCAGTACGCGGACCGTATCTCGTCGCGCTGGGCGTGCAGTTGCCGGCGCGACTGGTAGGCGCCGATCAGGGTCTCCGTGTTGCCGGCGAGTTCGGCGTCGAGCAGCCTGCCGGCGACTGCCACGGTGGCTTCAGCGTCGCCGCCGTCCGTTGCTGCCGCCGCGAGAATCAGGCGCTCCTCCTTGCCCGAAACCTCGCCTATGGCGCGCCCGGCGCCGGTCCGAATCGCTTCCAGCAGCATGCCGCGCGTCGGTTCGGGCATTTCGGACAGAGTCTGGGAGTTGACCCTCGCGTAGAGGAAGGTCGTGTCCCGGTACACGGCCAGGTAGTCCAGGTCGGCCAAGGGCAGCGTCTCCCCCAGGGCGCTCAAGAGGCTGCCCCGGTCTCTGGGGTCGTCGAGGTCGAGATCGGCCGTGTCGCGGAGGAAGCGCTCCGCGTCGCGCAGCAACTGGTCCTGGTGGGTGGAGGTGAGGGCCTGGGAGACCTGGTTCGCCGGTTCCAGCAGGTCGTCGATATCGGTGCGGAACATGCGGTCGATCGAGCCCTGCAGGAGCTCGGTCGCGTAGGCGAACAGGACCAGTCCGGGAATCAGCGACAGGCCGATGTAGGTCAGGATCAGCTTGGTGCGGAACTTGGCGCCGAGACGCTGACGCCGCCGCTCGATCCACAGCTTGGTCAGGTTGCGGACGAGAACGAACGCGACGATCAGGATCAGCACCACGTTCAGGTTGCGCAGCGCGAACAGGAGGATGCTGTTGTTGAGCACCGTGGGATCGATCTCGCTGCCGCGCTGCAGCGCGTAGTAGCCGGCCGTCGGCACCGCGAGGGCCAGCACCAGCAGCCAGACCACGAAGCGGTTGCTCTTGATCAGTTCGCGCAGCGAGCGGGGCGGGGTGGCTTGCGGTGTGGTCACGTCACTCGGCCCCCGAGCTCCGGACCTGTCGCCGGAACGAGCGGAAGGGCCTGGTCTGGGCCCAGGCCGTGTGGACCCGGTCCGGTATCAGACCGAGGCGGGTCCGCGACCGCAGTTCCGCACGCACCCTCAGGACGAAGCGTCCCGTCTCATCGTCTTCGATCTCGATCGACGGCAGCTTCTCGAAGACCGTCATCGCCTGTTCGAGGTCGGCGGTCGAGGTCACGACGCGGCTTGCGTAGAGCTCGCCGTCGCGCTTGAAGTTGACCAGGTACTCCCGGGTGAGCGCGTTGTACTTCGCCACCACCTGCAGTCGGGTCGCGCCGACCCGCTTGTCGAACCAGCGTCGCCGCAGTCTCTGGACCTCGATGTCGTAGGTGAAGCCGGTTGGCAGACCGCTCTCGATCTTCTCCCAGGTCCGTTCGTCCAGGGCGCGGTCGAGGCGGAAGCTGACCAGCAACGCGGCGCCGTCGCGAACGACGGACAGGGCGGCGATGCCGGCTTTGGGGGTTCGGGCGGAACCCTCTCGTGGGGGCTGGGCCGCGAGTACGCCGGCGCCTAGGACGCTCGACAGGCTGAGCGCGCAAATCAGCCGCCCCGCCCACGGGACTCTCATGCGGGCGACACTACCAGTCCGGCCGACTGAAAGGCCGGCGCACCTGGTGGCGGCGCTACTGCGGCTGACTCGCCAGGAGCTGCGCCCAGTCCGAAGGCTGCTTCGGATCGAGGGGGAGGTCGACCTGCGGCGGAAGCTCCTCGCCGACCATCCAGGTCCAGCACTGCGGATTGGCGACCAGCGCCTGGAGCAGGTCGTAGTGGAGTTGGTGGCCGCCGCGCAGAATCTCGAAGTGGCCCCAGATCGGCGCGCCGAGCAGGGTGAAGTCGCCGACCGCGTCGAGCGCCTTGTGACGGACCGGCTCGTCGGCGAAGCGGAGGTCGGTGTTCACGGCCCCTTGCTCGTCGAACACGATGCAGTTGTCTACCGACCCGCCGAGACCCAGTCCGGCACGCTGCATCTGCTCGACATCCACCTGGCGGCAGAAGGTTCGAGCCGGCGCCAGCTCGCGCTCGAAGCTGCGTTGGTCGACTTCCATCTGCAACTGCTGCCGCCCGACGGAGCAGCCCGGGAAATCGATCGTGTAGTCGAGGCGCAGACCCGGATAGGGCGAAGCGCGCAGCCACTTGTCGCCGCGCTTGAACTCGAGCACCGAGGTCATCGCCACGATCCGCCGGTCGGCGTTCTGCCGGCGAGTACCGGCCGCCTGAAGCAGCCGCAGGTAGGGCATCGCCGAACCGTCCAGAATAGGCACTTCGGGGCCGTCCAGTTCCACCACCAGGTTGTCGATGCTCAGGGCGTAGACGGCGGCGAGAAGATGCTCCACTGTGGAGACGGTGATGTCGTCCCGGCCGAGCGTCGTGGCCAGCTCGAGGGAACTCACGTCCTTGAGGTCGGCCCGGACCTCGACGTTGCCGGCATCGGTGCGGCGGAACCGGATGCCGCTTCCCGCCGGCGCCGGTAGGATCCGCAGGTTCGTCTCCCTGCCGGTATGGATGCCCACGCCTGAGATGGCGGTGGACCGGCGGATCGTTTGCTGCCGGAAGAGACGGTCGCGGACGCTGTCGGATCGGGAGGGACGGCTTCGGTCCCGGTTCGTTCCATTGGCACGTCTGCCCATCGACAGGTGGATACAGCACGGATCGTGCCAGCCGCTGAGCGCCGGGGCCGTCCCTTCGAGTTCCCTTTGTCTGCAAGGACTTCTTTGCGGTTGCACGATGGACTGCTCCCTTCCGGGTGAGTCTTAGCGATCCGATCTGTGGCTTATTGGCCACACATCTGTGGCGCCTCGACCGCACGGGGCGCCGCCCGCCGCAAGGGTAGACTCCGGCAAGCCTCGAGCGGCGCCCGGTCCCCGAAGAAGCGGGCGCCGGCGCGGCTCAGGGTGCCGGGGGATGGACACGTATGGCCAAACGCACCAACCGACAGTCCCCGGACGGCGGTCTGCCCCTGGCGGTGAATCGAAAGGCGAGGCGGGAGTACCGGGTGCTGGAGCGCTTCGAAGCGGGGATCGAACTTCTGGGCACTGAGGTCAAGTCGATTCGCGGCGGCAAGATCCAGTTGCGAGACAGCTACGTCGCCTTCCGTGACCACGAGGCCTGGCTGCTGGAGGCCCACATATCGGCCTACAGCCACGGCAACCGGGAGAACCACGAACTGGAGCGACCGCGCCGGTTGCTTCTGAACCGGCGCGAGATCGACCGCCTGTTCGGGCGCACCCGCGACCGGGGCTTGACGGTGGTGCCGCTCTCCGTTTATCTGAAAGGAAGCCGGATCAAGGTCGAACTGGCCTTGGCCGAGGGGCGGAAGTTGTACGACAAGCGCCAGCGGGAACGCGAGAGGACCCTCGATCGGGAGGCCGGCGAGGTGTTCCGGGGCCGCCAGCGGATGGGCACGGGCCCTTCCGGGCACGGGGCGCACGGGGAGCGCGGACCGTGAGGGGGAAGGGGATCGTCGTTCGGGGCGCTCGCGAGCACAACCTGAAGAACATCACGGTCGAGATCCCGCGCGAACGGTTGGTCGTCGTCACCGGCGTGTCGGGCTCCGGCAAGTCGTCTCTCGCCTTCGACACGCTGTTCGCCGAAGGGCAGCGCCGCTACGTCGAGTCGCTCTCGGCCTACGCCCGGCAGTTCCTGCACCAGGTCGAGAAGCCGGACGTCGACTCGATCGACGGGTTGTCGCCCGCCATCTCGATCGAGCAGAAGTCGGTGTCTCGCAACCCCAGGTCGACGGTCGGTACGGTCACCGAGATCCACGACTACCTGCGCCTGCTCTACGCCTCGATCGGCGTACCCCACTGCCCGGAGTGCGGCAAGGTGATTCGGCCGCAGACCGTGCAGCAGATGGTGGACAGGGTTGCCGCGATGCCGGATGGCACTCGCCTGTTGCTTCTCGCCCCGTACGTCCGGGGCAAGAAGGGCGAGTACCGGCGCCAGCTCGAGCAGATGGTCCGTGAGGGCTTCCTGCGCGCCCGCATCGACGGCGAGCTCGTCGAACTCTCGGACGATCTGCCTGTACTGGACAAGAAACGGAAGCACACGATCGAGATCGTGGTCGACCGGCTGGTCGTGCGGCCGGGCATCGAGCAGCGCCTGGCGGCGTCGTTCGAAACCGCGCTCGAAGTCGGTCGGGGACTGCTCGTCGTGGCGCCCCAGGGGCTTCCCGAGGAGACCATGTCCCAGCACCACGCCTGCGCGGACTGCGGCACCAGTCTGGCCGAGATCTCGCCGCGGCTGTTCTCGTTCAACAGCCCCTATGGCGCGTGTCCTTCGTGCAGCGGGCTGGGTTCTTCGATGGCTGTGGACGAACAGCGCATCCTGGACGACCCGCGGCGCTCGATTAAGGGAGGGGTGCTCCGCCCCTTCCCGTCGACCTCCCGATCGTGGCGTCTGCGGATGCTCAGGACGGTCGCCGCCGAGTTCGGCTTCGATCTTTCGACTCCGTGGTGCGAACTGTCCGACGAGGCCCGCCAGGTCGTCCTCTACGGGTCCGGCAGCCGCGAAATCGGGTTCGAAGTCAAGGGGAAGCGGTCGTCCTACCGCTGGCGCGGGCGCTACGAGGGAGTCGTGCCGATGCTCAGGCGGCGACACTCCGAGACGGATTCGGCGGGAGTTCGCGGGGAGATCGAGAAGTACATGTCGGTGAGCACCTGCGTCGACTGCAACGGTCGCCGCCTGCGCCCCGAGGCCCTGGCGGTGCGGGTCGGCGGTCTGCCGATCGACGAGGTGACTTCGATGCCGATCGGCGATCTGCGGCAGGTCATAGGCGCCCTGCGGCTGACCGGGAAGGAACGGCAGATTGCCGGCAAGATCCTCCAGGAGATCGAGGATCGGCTGGCCTTTCTCGGGGATGTGGGCCTGGGCTACCTCAACCTGGACCGGGCCTCGGGCACCCTGTCGGGCGGCGAGAGCCAGCGCATCCGCCTCGCGACCCAGATCGGCAGCAAACTCCAGGGGGTGCTCTACGTGCTGGACGAGCCCTCGATCGGTCTGCACCAGCGCGACAACGCGAAGCTGCTGCGCACGCTCAAGGAGATGCGGGACCTCGGCAACTCGGTGCTGCTGGTCGAACACGACGAGGAGACGATGCGCGAGGCCGACTGGATCGTCGACCTGGGGCCGCGGGCCGGCGAACACGGCGGCGAAGTGGTGGCGGAAGGGCCGCTCGCCGAGGTCGAGAAGGCGAAGGGCTCGCTCACCGCCTCCTACCTGCGCGGCGAATCGGAGGTGCCGTTGCCAGAGGCGAGGCGACCGGGGAACGGGCGCCGGCTCGGCATTCGCGGCGCCCGCCAGAACAATCTGGCCGATCTCGACGTGGACCTGCCGCTGGGGTGCTTCGTCGTGGTCACCGGAGTTTCCGGCTCCGGCAAGAGCAGCCTGGTCAACGAGGTTCTGTACAAGGCGCTGGCGCGGGCCTTCTACCGCGCCTCCGACCCGGCCGGAGACCATGACCGGATCGAGGGACTGGAGCATCTCGACAAGGTGATCGCGATCGACCAGAGCCCCATCGGCCGTACGCCGCGCTCGAACCCGGCGACCTACACCAACGTGTTCGGGCCGATTCGCACCTTGATGGCCAAGACCACGGAGGCGCGGGCGCGCGGCTACAAACCGGGCCGGTTCAGCTTCAACGTCAAAGGCGGCCGCTGTGAGGCCTGCGCCGGCGACGGCCAGAACAAGATCGAGATGCACTTCCTGCCGGACGTTTACGTCACCTGCGACGTCTGCGGTGGGCTGCGCTACGACCGGGAGACCCTTCAGGTCCGGTACAAAGGCATGAACATCGCCGACATCCTGGCGATGAGCGTGGAGAACGCGCGCGGCTTCTTCGCCAACATCCCGGCCATCGACCGCATCCTCTCGACGCTGGACGAGGTGGGGCTGGGGTACATTCGGCTCGGCCAGCCCGCGACCACGCTCTCGGGCGGCGAGGCGCAGCGCGTGAAGCTGGCGACCGAACTCTCCAAGCGGGCGACCGGACGCAGCCTCTACCTGCTCGACGAGCCCACCACGGGCCTCCACTTCGACGATGTGCGGCGCCTGGTCGCGCTGCTGCAGCGACTCGTCGACCGGGGCAACACGGTGCTGGTCGTGGAGCACAACCTGGACGTGATCAAGAACGCGGACTGGATCATCGACCTCGGGCCCGAAGGTGGGGCCGGCGGCGGCAGAGTCGTGGCGGCCGGCACGCCGGAGCAGGTGGCGGCTGCGCCCGAAAGTCACACCGGAGCTTTCTTACGCAAGGTGCTGGCGGCGCGGACGCTGGTGCGAAGGGCATCTTGAAGTGGTGACGCCGAGCCCATCCTCGGACCTGGCCGGTCGCCGGCAGCGCCTGCAGCTCGAGACGCTGTACGACCTGGTCGTGGCGCTCTACTCGCACGAGTCCGAGCAGGGTCTGCTCGACGATCTCCTGCAGAGAGTGTGCACGGTGGTCGATCCGGCGGCCGCCGCCGCGGTGACCCGAGACCGCTTCGGCGTCGCCCGCGCCGCAGCGACGGTCGGCTTCGGGCGCCGTCCGCCGTCCGCCGAGACGCTTCTTGCCGGCCCCCTGTGGCACGACCTGCTGGCCCAGGATGAGACGGTGGCGCGAACCGGCGGCAAGCTGGCGGACCGCGAGTTCCGTTCCCTGGTGGCGGCGCCGCTCAAGTCGCGCGACTCTCTGCTCGGCTTCGTGGCGGTGCTCGACAAGGAGGCGCGCGGCGCCACCGAACCGGGGTTCAACGACGGAGACCGGCGCTTCCTCAGGTCGGTTGCCGCGTTGGCCGGTGTTGCCGTGGATGGTCTGCGCCAGGTGGAGCGTCTGGTCGTTTCGCGCGAGCGCCTGGCCGAGGAGAACAAGCTGCTGAAGGAACGGCTGGACGACCTCGCGGAGGTCGGTGGCCAGCGGATCGTGGCCCACGCGCCGGCCATGCGACGCGTTCTGGATGTCATCGACCGGGTTGCGCCACGCAGCGTCAGCGTCCTGCTGCACGGCGAGAGCGGCACCGGCAAGGAACTGATGGCGGCGCTCCTGCACCGGCGCTCGGAACGCTCGGGACCGCTGGTGGCAGTCAACTGCGCCGCCCTCCCGGAGAGCCTGCTGGAGAGCGAGCTGTTCGGCATCGAGGGTGGCGTGGCGACCGGTGTGCGAGCTCGCCTGGGCCGCTTCGAACTGGCCGACGGAGGCACTCTCTTTCTCGACGAAGTGGCCGATCTCGATGTCGCTTCGCAGGTCAAGCTGCTGCGCGCGCTCCAGGAGCGTGAAATCGTCCGTGTCGGCGGTCACCAGGCGATCCCGGTCGACACGCGTGTGGTCGCCGCGACCCACCAACCGCTCGAGCAGCTCGTGGCCGAGGGCCGCTTCCGGGAGGATCTGTACTACCGCCTGAAGGGAATCAGCGTTGAGTTGCCGCCGCTGCGCGAGCGGCGCCGGGACATCCCGCATCTGGTCCGGTACTTCGCCGAACGGTTCTGCGACCGGGAGGCGGTTGAGCTGCCCCAGTTCGATCGCGGGGCCCTGAACCTGCTCCTGGCGCATGACTATCCGGGCAACGTCCGGGAGCTTCAGAACATCGTCGAGGGCGCCGTTTCCCTGGCCGACGGAGTCGTCGACTCGTCGCTGATTCAGTCGCTGATCGGAGGCGCCGCTGCGAGCCCGCAGGGCCCCGAGCCGCTCGATCTGGAGACCGTCAAGCGCCGTCATGTGCGGAGGGTGATCACCTTGGCCGGAGGCAACAAGAGCGCCGCGGCCAAACTGCTGGGTGTGCACCGCCGCACGCTGTCCCGCGGTCGCTACTGATCCATCGGCGGTGGTTGGGCGCACTGCCCGAAGAGAGGCATTTTGTCCCTCTGTGGGACATAGTGCCTCGAATGCACCTCTGGTGTGACGTAGTGACGGGTTCCGGCTGAGATCAGAGCCGCCTAGCCACGTCGGCGGGACAATTTGCCGCGATTCGGGATACGCGGGCGGCGGGCCCGATCTTCCGAAAAGGCCCGCCAGGCCTGGAATCCCGGCACTCTGCCGGACATCGGCCTCCGCTGGCAGCGGACTTGCTCTTAGGGAAGGGCACCGAAGGGAGGTCGGCATGATGGTAGGGTCGCAGTTCAGTTTTTTGGACCGTGGGGGCGCCGCCGCGCCGGCGGGGTCCGGGGTTCTGTCAGGCTTCCTGTACTGGGCCTTCAGTTCGATTCCTGCCGGCGTGTTCTGGTCTTCTGCTGTCGTTGCGAGTTTCGCATGGTTCCTGCTGAACGATCAGCTCCATCCCGCCGTGATCTACTGCCTGAAGCAGTTTCTGACCGCCTAGCGCGGCGGCTGCCGCGGTGCCCGTTGCCTATTCCTCCATGTCTGAGTTCGGGGTACTCGAAGAGACCCATCTGACGTTCAGGCTCGCGCCTGAGATGGAGCTCCAGGCGCGTGCCAGCGCCTGCGCGGTGGCGAAGTCCATCCGGATGAGCACCGACAAGGTCGAGGAAGTGGGCATGGCGGTGGTCGAGGCGTGCATCAACGCGATCGAACACAGCGGGGCTGCCGACGGCCGGTTGCATCTCGAGTTGGCGGTGTTGGGGCCGGCGGGAGTTGACGATCCGCGCGTGTTGCGGATCACGATCCAGGACCAGGGAGTTGGATTCGATCCCTCCAAACTGGTACAACCGAGAATCGAAGACAACCTCACGTCGATGCGGAAGCGCGGATGGGGCTTGAAGATCATCGAGGGCTTGATGGACGAGGTGAACGTGCACTCGGGTGAGGGCGGCACTTCAGTCGTCATGTCGAAAGCGCGCTGACGCATGCGCGAGGGAGTTGGGTTGGGTCCATGACCGAGGGTCTCAAGTTGGACGTGGAACGCCGCCAGGGCCTGGCGGTGATCTACACGGACGGTTACATCAACAACCAGGGGGGCGAGGAGATCGCCGAGGCCGCCTATGCCCTGCTGGATGACGGCTACCGGTCGCTGCTGCTCAACCTCCAGCGGACGAAGATCGTGAACTCGATCGGCATCTCGATCCTGATCGAGATCATCGAGAAGATGCTCGAGGTGAATGGGCGCCTGTCGTTCTGCAATCTCACGCCGACGATCGAGAAGACGTTCCACATCATGGGCCTGGCGCAGTACTCGACGATCTACCCGGACGAGCAGGCGGCGGTCGCCGAACTCCAGCCGGGTACGTCCTGACTCTCCGGACTCCCGAGCAGCCCGCGGTGAGTCGCTCCGGAGGTCCCGGCGATCTGTGGCGGCTGGCGGCGACGGCTGATGTCGCGGACTGGGAGAGCGGCGCGGTTCAGACGCGGTTGGTGAGGCACTGGTGCGAGGCCAACGGATTGGGTGGCGCCCAGATCTACCGGCGGGACGGTGGACCGGTTGCGTCCTGGGGCGTGCTCGGCAAGCGGGAGAGCAGTCTCGAGCACAACCTGGTGCTTTACTACACCGGGAACGACGAGGCGGCGGGCAGCGGAGACAGCGCCGGCATGGATGGCGGCAGGACCCCGGAGGGGAGCGAACTCGCCGGCCTCCTGGCTCTGGGTCTGCGGCTGCGCGAGTTGGCGGACGAGCTGAAAGACCGCAAGTTCCACGACAACTACAACGTGGTCACGTTGCAGGCGGTGTACGACGTGGGGTTGGCGATCGCCTCGACCCTGAACCTGGACGAACTGACCGAGGGGATCCTGCTCCGCGCCGTGTCCCTGCTGGACGCCCGCCGCGGCGCCTTCTACCTGCGGGATGCCGAGGGCCGGCTGGCCCTGGCCGGGACGATCGGCGGCGGCGCCCGGGATGTCCTCGATGTGCCGCCGGTCGCCGGCTCGGACGGCGCCGTCCTCGAAGCAGCGGCGGCCGGCGTGATTCCGGGCGCCGAGCACGCTCTCGCCGTGCCGATCGAAGGCGACGGCGGCAGCGGCGCCGTCGGCCTGCTGGTGGTCGCCGACAAGGAGAGCCGAACCGGGATCGGGCCGTTCGCGGCCTCCGACCGCCGGGCGCTGTCCCTGTTCGCGAACCAGGCCGCCATCGCCTTGACCAACGCCAACCTCCATCGCCAGGCCCTCGAAAAGGAGCGGCTGGAGCGGGAGGTGGAACTCGCGGCCGAGATTCAGCGCAACATCCTGCCGTCCGACATGCCTGGTGTCGGGTGCTTCGAGACCGTGGGCTGGAGCCGGCCTTCCCGCCAGGTTGGCGGCGACTACTACGGCTCGCTCAAGCTCAAGGGTTCGCGCCGGGGGATGGTGGTCGCCGATGTCACCGGCAAGGGCATGCCGGCCGCCCTACTGGTCTCCACCCTGGATTCGGCGCTCCGTCTGCTGGTCGACGATTCCGGTCCCGGCGGCGAAGGCGTCGGAGTGGTGGCTTCGGCCGCGCTCTTCGAGCGCCTGAACAAGCACATCGTCGAGTCGAGCGCCAGCAACCGTTTCATCACCCTGATCCTGGTAGAGGTGGATCCGCGGCGCCGCTCCGTGCGCTACGTCAACGCCGGACACAACCCGGGGCTGCTGGTGCGCCGGAGCGGAGAAGTGACGCCGCTTGGCGCCAGCGGACTGCCGTTGGGCCTGTTGCCCGGCGCGACGTACCGGGTCGACGAGGTGGAGATGGCGCCGGGCGACCTGATCTGTCTCTACAGCGACGGAATCACGGAGTGCGAGTCGGTGGCGGACGAAGAGTACGGGCAGGAGCGCCTGGAAACGTTCCTGCGGGAGAGACGCGACAGGCCGCTGTCCGAGATCGTTCGGGCCATCGACGACGAGGTCAGCCGGTTCGGGGCCGGGCTGCCGCAGGGCGACGACCAGACCGTCGTGCTGATCCGCTGTCGTGCCGCCTGATCCGCGGTCCGGCTTGCGGTCGTCTCGGCGATCGACGATCCGGCACGGGATTTGCCTATCATAGGGAGTCGTGTACTCGTTGAGCAGCCGGCCGCGGTCCACGGGGGCGCGCCGCCCCCGTCCCTGGAGAACGCGGACCGTTGCGGCCGCCGTCTGTTTGTGCGCGCCTCTCGGGGTCGCGGCGCAGCCGAACGTCGAGGTCGACTATTTCGCCTCGCAGCGGAGGGCGATGGTCGACGAGCAGATTCGCGGCCGCGGTATCGAGGAGCCGCGGTTGTTGAACGCACTGGAGACGGTGCCCCGCCATGAGTTCGTACCCGAGGGTTTGCGGGACGAGGCTTACCGCGACGAACCGCTGCAGATCGGTTCCGGCCAAACCGTGTCGCAGCCCTACCTGGTGGCGCTGATGGCCGACCTCCTGGAGCTCGACGGCGACGAGAAGCTGCTGGAGATCGGCACCGGTTCGGGGTACACGACCGCGGTTCTGGCGCGTCTCGCGCGCCGCGTCTACTCGATCGAGATCATCGACGACCTGGCGGAGAGGGCGCGGACCGTGCTTGGCGAACTGGGCTACGGCAACGTCGAGGTGCGAGTGGGCGACGGCTACCGGGGCTGGCCGGAGGAGGCGCCGTTCGACGGCATCCTGCTCTCCGCGGCGCCGTCCGAGGTGCCCCCGCCCCTGCTCGAGCAGCTCAAGGTGAACGGCGTCCTGGTGGCGCCGGTCGGTCGAACCCTCCAGGATCTGGTCGTGATCCGGAAGACCGCCGACGGCCTGGTCCGTCGCCAGGTCGATGTCGTGCGCCTCGTTCCCATGGTCGGGCGCGCGCAGGAAGACCCGGAGGGAGAGAATCCAGACTTCTGAATGGTGGAGCAGAAGGGACTTGAACCCTCGACCCCCACGTTGCGAACGTGGTGCTCTCCCAACTGAGCTACTGCCCCACAGGCTTGCCCCCGAAGCCGGGGCGCCGCATTGTAGCAGCGCCGCAGTGTATGATCGGCGAGCTTGGCGGCGGTGGCGTGTGCGTCGTCGTCGAATAGCCGTAACTGACTGACTACAAAGAAGAAAGCGGACATGAGCAACGCGAAGAAGAATGAGGCGGACGGCGACAGCAACGTGACTTCGATGGATCTGGCTCGCGAGGCGGTCGCCGAGGGTGTGGAAAAGGCGCGCTCGGCGGTCAGTCACCGCGTCGATGCGGCGCGTGACCGGATGCGCGAGTCGAAGGTTTCCGAACGGGTCAAGAAGGTCTCGGGTCGGGCCGGCGAGGCGGCTCGCGGCGGCTACGGCGTCGCCAAGGAGAAGCTCGGTGACGGCTACGAACGGGCGCGCAAGGATCTGGATCAACTGGTCGGCGACGCGAACGTGTACGTCCGCGACAACCCCGGCCGTGCCGTGCTGATCGCTGCCGGCGTGGGCTTTGTCCTGGGGTTCCTCCTGCGTCGTGACCGCCGCGCCTGAACAGTCCGCGATCGAGGATCGGATCGTCGGTAGTCTGACGCCCGGTCTCGATTGGGTGTCCGTGGTCCGGACCTATCCCCTTGCCTCGGTCGCGGTGGTCGCGTCGATCGGTTTCCTGATCGGGCGCGCCCGGGGGCGGGAGATCATGGGCATCCTCGGTGACCTCGCCGGCGAGCGTGTCGACGAGAGCGTGCGCAGCTTCCTCGTTCGGTAGCAACTTCCTTCGGCCCCAGGTCCTCCAGGGTCGCTCCAGCGGTGCGCCGCCTGCTCCATCTCTCCGATATCCACTTCGGGCCGCCTCACTACGAGCCGGCGGCAGCCGGGGTGGAAGCACTCGTCGCGGAGCGCCGGCCCGACCTGGTCGTCGTATCGGGAGACCTGACCCAGCGCGCCAGGGCGCAGCAGTTCCGGCAGGCGAGCCGGTTTCTCGAGGGCCTGGGATGTCCCTTTCTGGCCGTGCCGGGCAACCACGACGTGCCCATGTACCGGTTCTGGGAACGGCTCCTCGACCGCTACGGCGCCTACCGCCGGCACTTCAGCACCGACCTGGAGCCGCGCTTCGTGGACGATGAGATGGAGGTCGTCGGTTTCAATACGGCGTTCAACCTGACCATCGACAACGGCCGCTTCACGGGTAGGCAGTTGGCCGGCGTGCGCGAACGGTTCACAGGGCCGACGCACCCAGGTCTGGGACCTCCGGTGCGGATCGCGGTCGCCCACCATCCGCTGGCGGGCCTGCCCGAACTCATGGGCTGGCGCACGGCGCGCCGCAGCGACGAGGCGCTGGCCGCGTTCGCCGCGGCCGGTGTCGACCTGGTCCTGTCCGGGCACGTCCACGTCGCCGCCGTAGGACAGGCGCCGGGTTGTCCGCGCCGGTTGTGGCTGGTGCACAGCGGGACGTCCACCTCCAGGCGCGGCCGGGGAGCGGAACAGGGCAGGAACAGTTGCAACTGGATCACCCTGGAGACGGGGCCGGAAGGCCGCACGGCACGGGTCGAGCAACTGGTCTGGTCAGAGGATCGCGGCCGCTTCGAAGTTGAAACGGTCCACGACTGCGAGCTGGCGTGACGACGGGTGAGCGGCGTGGCGCCATGATCGATCTGCGGGCGTTCGACCGGGTAACCGCCGAGGCGGAGACGCTGGACAACGGTCTGGCTGTCGTCCTGCTGCCCCTGGCGGAGGCCGAATCGATCGTCACGGTGGTGTGCTACCGCACCGGCAGCCGGGACGAGGGTTCAGGCGAGACCGGTCTCGCCCACTTCCTGGAGCACATGATGTTCAAGGGGTCGGCGCTCTACCCGCCGGGAGCGATCGACAGCGTGACCCAGGGTCTCGGCGGTACGAACAACGCCTTCACGTCGCACGACGTCAGTGCGTACCACTTCCAGTTCGAACGCCGCTCCTGGGCTGAGGCGCTGCTGATCGAGGCGGATCGCATGCGGGGCTTGAGCCTGCTGCCTGAGGAGGTCGAGAGCGAGCGCGAGGTCATCCTCGAGGAGATCCGGATGGTCGAGGACGATCCCTGGGACGTCCTGGAGCAGGCGGTGGCGCGGCGCATCTTCGGCGGCCATCCCTACGGCCGCCCGGTGCTGGGTACCAGAGAGAGTCTTCGCGGGCTGGACGCGGCGTCCCTCGGCTCGTTCCACCGCCGCCACTACCGCCCCGGCAGAGCGGTTCTGGTCGCGGCCGGAGGCCTGCCGCCGGACGCGATGGAGCGGATCGAAGCGGCCTTGGGGAACGGCTGCCCTGGGAGCGCGGGCGTCTCGCCCGCATCGGGGCCTTCCGGCCTCAGGGATGCGGGCGTCTCGCCCGCATCCGGCGCTCGCGCGTGCCTTGAGCCACCAGTCTTCGACCCCGCGCCCGACCGCCGCATCGAACTCCGCCGCGGCGAGATGGCGCGTCTCCTGGTCGCGCATCCGGCGCCGGCCGCCGACGATCCGCTGTCCGTCCACGTTCGTCTCGCCCTGACCGTCCTCGCCAGTGGACGCTCGAGTCGCATCCAGCGTGAACTGGTCGAACAGGACCCCTTGGCGCTCTGGGCCGCCGGAGGCGCCAGCGGTCATCGTGTCGGAGGCATGTCGACCTTGGCAGCGGAGGCGGCGGCGGGAGTCGAGCCCGCTCGGCTCGAGGCCGAAGTGTGCGCGCGGGTCGACGGCCTTGCCGCTAGCCCGCCGTCGGCGGAGGAACTTGAGCGGGCGAAGCGCGTGTTGTTCGCCGACTGGGTCTTCATGCACGAGCGGATCGCGGAGCTGGCGGTCTCGGCCGCCATCGAGCACGCCCTCTTCTTCGCCGGTTTCAGCCGCGACTCGTTCGAGGTGCTCGCCCGTGCGACCGCCGCCGACGTCTCCGATGCCTGCGCGGTCTGGCTGGCCCCGGCGACCCGGATCGTCGGCTGGTCGCTGCCGGACGGTTCGCGGTGAAGGTGGGAAGCTCCGGGCCTCTCGCCGCGGGCGAGCGCGAGCCTTCGCGCCTCGACCTGTGGTCCGGCCGGCTGCGCCTTGCCGCGCTGCGCGTGCCGGGCGCCGGCGTCGTGGCGGCACGGGCCTGGCTGCGCGGCGGCGCCCGCATCGAGCCGTTGCCCGGTCTGTCGCTGTTGTGCGGCCGCATGCTGGTCGAGGGCAGTGCTCGCCGGACCTGGCGCGAGATCGCGGAACAGGCCGAGGCGCGCGGCGTCTCGCTGGGCGGCTTCGCGACCGCTGAGGTCCACGGTCTCAGCATCGACGCGCTGACTGACGATGCCGGGCTGGCGCTCATGTGGCTGGCCGAACTGGTGCTTGAACCCGGCTTCGATCAGGCACGCTTTGAACTGCTGCGCGACCAGACCCTGGGCGAACTCCAAAGCCTGGCGGATCGCCCCGAGGTGGTCGCCGGCTGGGCTTTCCGCGATCAGCTCTACCACCCGCATCCGCTGGCGTCGCCGAGCCAGGGGACGCCGGAATCGCTTGATCGGCTGACGCCGGACGACTGCCTGCGGTTTCACGGGGATGCCCTGGCGCGCGGCGGTGTGGTCGCGGTGGCCGGGGACATCGACGAGCAGGCGGTGCTGGCGGACCTGGAGCGCTTCTTCGAGGGCTTCGCCGGCGCTGCCGTCGAGCCGGCTGCGGCTGCGGCGGCGGGGTCGGAACCGCCGGCGCCACGCGGCCGCTCCCGGCAGCGGATCGAGGTCGCCACCGACTCACGCGAGCAGGCGCACGTGTATGCCGGGCATTTCACCGTCGACCGGCGGCATCCCGATCTGCCGGAGCTGCGCGCTCTCGGCATCCTGCTCGGGTCCGACGGTCTGGCCGGTCTGATTCCCAACCGCATTCGCGAACAGGAGGGTCTGGCGTACGCCACCCACGTCGATCTGCTGGCCGGCGCCGGCACCGATGCGGGTGCTCTCTCCGTCTACCTTGGCACCCACCCGGATCATGTCGAGCGCGGACTCGAGTTGGTGCGCGACTCGCTCTTCCAGGTGCTGGAGCGGCCACCCGATGCGGCCGCTCTGGAGGTGTGCAAGACCGGCATGTTCGGCCGCGAACCCTTTCTCACCGAGACCGCCGGACTGTGGGCCGGCCTGCTCGTCGATGCGCTGCTCTTCGACCTGCCGAGCTACCGGCGTCCGTGGCGGCTTGAACGGATCGAACGGCTCAGCCCGGAAGGTGTCTTTGAGGCGGCGCGCCGACACGTCGACCCGGGCCGGTTGCAAGTGACGGTGGGTCTTCCGTGCACGGCTGCGGCGGAATGATGATCGGCGAGGTCAGGGAGCCGCCATGTGGTCAGGGCCGGGCCGCCTAGGGCGGAGCGCTCAGTTGTCGGTCGTCGACTTCGGCGCCTCCTTCTGCCGGCGCCCCGCAGGCACGACCACGCGGCCGAACTCGCCCCACCCCTTCCAGGTCGAGTCCCCGAGCCGGAAGTTGACGAGCTGGCCGGCCTCCGGGAACACCACTCGGTAGATGATCAGGCACGAGTCCTTGGTGAAGTGGTCCGGCTGCGTCGCCCGGCGCTTGCCGGGCTTGACTTGGGACGTCTTTCCGAGGAGGCGGGCCGGTGCCGGCACGGTGCGCGTCCGGCCGCCGGCGCATATGTAGGTCCGCGTGGACACGCTCACGTCGTGGAGAGTCTGCGAGGTCCGGTTGGTGACCCGCCACTGCGCTCTGACGTTCTCTTCCCAGTTGTTGTGAAGGCTTGCCCGCCACTCGAGAACAACTGACTCGCCGTTGTCGAGTTCGAGAGTGGCGAGCGTATGCCACGCGGTCCAACTGCGGTTGGCGTGGGCGCCGCCGGCGAAGAGGAGAGCGACGGCAACAGAGACCAAGGCTCCCTTCATGTGGAGTCCCTTGCTCTTGTCATGACTACGCGGGGTGCTGGCCGGCCCCAATGGCGACGAGCCCCGCGGTTTCCCGTTCGATGCTGACCTCCCGGGCGGAGAAAGGGGCTCAAGAGTCCTCAAGCCCGGGCGTTCCGCTTGGCGGCAAGGGTACGTCAGCCTTTCCGAGGATGCGAAACCATCGCCCCCGGTTGGCCGGGGGCGACGGCGAAACGCTAAGCGTCGGAACGGGCTAGCCAGCTGTGAACGACTTGCGTCGCTCGCGCCACGACTTCCACGATTCGGTCAGGGTACTCAAGATGATGGCGCCACTCGCTAGTTCCAGAGCCACCAACAGGACCAAGCCCGCAATAAGAACGAGTCCGATCATATGTACCCCTCGCAAAGATCGAGTAAGCCAAGGTGAATTCCCAACGTCAGCACCGCACCCAGCATTAGTGGAACCCCTGCGGCTACGTTCCCAGTAGCAGTCAGAATGGCGCCGATAGCCCATCGAAGCGCCGAACTGATTGCACTTCCTGTTTGAGCACCGGCCACCACGGCGCAACTGTTCGACATGATCTGGACCTTCAGATAGTCCCTCATCAGCTCACCTGTCCCCGACGGCGAGGTTCCTTCGGGTGCGGGCGAGCCGCCCAAGTCGCCGCCAAGTGGGTTTTGGGTTGCATCATTGCCGCTGGTGCCGTCGCCCTCGTTGCAGTTCGTCCCAGCCGTGTTCTCGACGCACTCCTCCGCAACCGCCGCCGACGGCGCACCCCCCATCAACAACCCGAAGGCCAGCATGCTCACCAGCGCGCCGCGGAACCACTTTTCTTTCCTCATTGGAGGACCTCCTGTTGTGGAGGACCTCCTGTTGTGAGACTTGGTATTGCTAGCACAGGTCGTTCCGGTCGTCAAACTGGTTTCTGGGGTTCCCCACGGTTCCCGGAGTGAGGCGACGACCGTACGGGACAAGCGAATGCGGGCGTGGTCTTGCTGGGTGCCCGCACGGACGAAGGACCGCGGTAGAGTCGCGAACCGGGGCGAGTTGACCGGGGGAAGCGCGGCGTGCGCGCTCGTGGAGTCGGCTCGTCCCGCCTAGTGCCTGATGCAGGAATGTTGACGAGTGAAGGCGGTGGAAAGGACGGTCTTGTACAGGCGTCACGTCGAGTCGGGGGCCCGTTTCGGGCCGTTCGCCGGCTACGAGATGCCGATTCAGTATCAGGGGGTGCTCGCCGAGCACCGCGCGGTGCGTGAACGCGCCGGCATGTTCGACGTCTCCCACATGGGCGAGGTTCGCGTGCGGGGTCCGCAGGCCGTGTCCCTGCTGCAGGGCCTCACCCCGAACGATGTCGGCGCGCTCAAGCCCGGCCGGGCGCAGTACAGCGCTCTGCTGACCGAGCGAGGCACCTTCATCGACGATCTGCTTGTCTACTGCCTCGACCCGCAGGACTACCTCCTGGTGGTCAACGCCGCCTCACGGGCGCGTGACCTGAATCTGATCGAAGCGGCGGCGGCGCTGGTGGGAGACGGCGTCAGGGTCGACGACCTTTCCGACGAGACGGCGCTGATCGCGGTTCAGGGCCCGGAGGCGGCCGGGATCGTGGCGGAGGTCGTCGGTTCCGAGGCGGCTGACCTACGCTACTACTCGTTCCTCCAGCAGGAGTCGCGGGGGCGGCTGGTGTCCCGGACCGGCTACACCGGCGAGGACGGATTCGAGATCTACACTCCGAACGAGGGTGCGGAGGATCTGTGGCTGGAACTGCTGGAACAGGGCCGCGACCGCGGTCTTTTGCCGGCCGGCCTGGGCGCCCGCGACACGCTGCGGCTGGAGGCCGGGATGATGCTCTGCGGCCAGGACATCGACGAGGAGACGACGCCGATCGAGGCCGGGCTGTCTTGGATCGTCAAGTGGAAGAAGGGCGATTTCGTGGGCCGTGAGGCGTTGGTTCACCAGCGCCGGACCGGTTGCCGCCACCGGCTGCTCGGGTTCGAGGCCCTTGGCCGCGGCATCGCCCGCCACGGCCACCGTCTGACGGTCAGCGACCGGCCGGGCTGTGCGGGGCCGGTGACCAGCGGCGCCTTCGCGCCCACCCTGGGACGGGCGATCGGTATCGCCCGCGTGGACTGCGGCGAGAGCGGGGTCCCGGAACCGGGCAGCGCCGCCTCGGTCGAGGTTCGCGGCAGGGAGATCCCTTGCCGTATTGTCAAACTACCGTTCTATCGACGCCCGAAGGCGGGCGCTTGACGCAACGCGAGGTATAGCGCTCAGATGATTCCCGACGATCGCCTGTACACGGAGCAGCACGAATGGCTCAAGCTGGAAGACGGGGAAGCCGTACTCGGCATCACGGACTTCGCCCAGCAGGAACTCGGCGATGTCGTATTCGTCGACATGCCCGCGCCGGGCCAGGCATTCGGGGCCGGTTTCGAGATCGGCGCCATTGAATCGGTCAAGGCAGTCGCGGAGATCTATACCCCGGTCGCGGGGACCGTGGAGGCAACGAACAGCCAGCTCGAGGACGCTCCCGAGCTGGTCAACGAGGATCCGTACGGCGAGGGTTGGCTGGTGCGGCTGCGGCTGGACGGCGAAGCGCCGGACGACCTGATGACGGCTGCCGTGTACGAGGCTCTCCTGGCGGCTGCCTAGGAGGCTGCGCGATAGAAATGCAACGAAGTGCAGGACAACGCGCAGCCTCCTGGGGAGGTGGGGGCTGGGGCCAGACGCCGAGCCTGCGAGGCGTTTGGCGGCGCTGATCTGAGGCGGTCCGATGCGAGGTCTGGAAACCGTCATCCTGTCGTCGAGTCTGGCCGCGTGGTCGGTCGGCATCCTGGCCCAGATCGGCGTTCTCCGGTGGAATCTGACCTTTGAGTTGGCGCTCTATCCGCTCTACATTCTGGCCGCCTTCGTGGGCTGGTTCTTCGGCAACGTTTACGTCCACCGCCTGAAGCGGAAGCGGGGTTCGGCGGGCCGCAGGCTGGACGAGATCGTGCTCCAGATCGCCCGTTCCCGGCTGCTGTTCGTGCTCTACCTGTTCGGTCCGCCCGGTTGGCTCTACCTGGTGCGATCCATGGCGAGGCGAGAGCAGCTCGAGGCGATGCCCCTGGTGCCCATTCTGACTTTCGGCGTCTACGCGGCTCTGTTCTCGGTGCCGGTGGTGCTGCGGGGCTTCGCCGCGTCGCGCCGCAAACTCGAATTGGGCGGCGGCGACGACTCGCCGCCATAGACTCGCGGCCATGGAGTGTGCGGCAGCGATCCCGCCTGAGGCTTCCGAGGTTTCCACCCGGATTCAGGCCCTCGAGAACGACCTGGGAAGCCGCGGTCCGGTGCTGGTGGCGTTCTCGGGCGGCGTCGATTCGGGGCTGGTGGCGGCTCTGGCGCACCGGGCGCTGGGCGACCGGTCGGTGGCGGTGACGGCCGCGGCCGAAACGCTAGCCGGCGAGGAGCTGGACTACGCCCGGAGGCTGGCGGCCGAAATCGGAATTCGCCACGAGGTGACGGTCTACAGCGAGCTCGACGACCCGGAATTCCGCGCCAACCCGCGGCACCGCTGCTACGTGTGCCAGGGGATGCGGATGGACCGCATGCTGGAGCTGGCGGCGAACGGTGCGTTCGCCACCGTCTGCGACGGCACGAACGCCTCCGACCCGGGGCCGGACCGGCCGGGACTTCGGGCGGTGGGCGAACGCGGCGTCTACAGCCCGCTGCTGGCGCACGGCGTTTCGAAGGCCGAAGGCCGCCGCCTCGCCCGCGCGCTCGGGCTCACGGTCTGGGACCGGCCCGCCAACGCCTGCCTGTCGTCGCGGATACCGCACGGACAACTGGTGACCCTGCCCAAGCTTCGGCGCGTCGAGGCCGCGGAGGCCGAGCTGCGAAGCCGGGGCTTCCAGGTGCTTCGGGTGCGACACGACCGCGCCGCGGCGCGGGTCGAGGTGGGCGCGGCAGAGCTGCTGGAGGCGCAACGGCAGTGGAGCGAGATCGAGGCGCGGCTGCTCGAGTTCGGCTTCGAGGGGGCGGCACTCGACCCGCGTGGCTATCGGACCGGTGGCGCGGACGCCGCCTGACGCTGCCGGGAGGCGCAATGAAGCAGCAGGAACTTCTCGAACTGCTCCGGGGCGTGGCTTCGGGCAAGGTCTCGCCGGAGGACGCCCACGAGCGGGTTGCCTGCCTGCCGTACCTCGACCTGGGTGCGGCCAAGCTCGACCTGTTCCGGGAACTCCGGAGTGGGCTGCCCGAGGTCGTCTTCGGCCAGGGCAAGAGCGACGGCGAGCTGGTCCGGATCGTCGAGTCGATGGTGGGGCATTCGGGCCGGGCGCTGGTCACGCGGATCGCGGCGCCGGCGGCCGAACGGTTGAGCGCTGCGGTGGCGGACGGTTGCTACGAGCCGCGGTCGCGGGTCTGGACCGTGGGCCGGTTCGGGCCGGCCTCGGGTCGGAGGATCGCGGTGGTCAGCGCGGGAACGTCGGACTTCCCGGTGGCGGAGGAGGCGGCGGTGTGCGCCGGTTGGCTGGGTCACGAGGTCGAGCGCATCCGGGATGTCGGTGTCGCCGGCCTCCAGCGGCTGCTCGGCGCGGTGGACGAACTTCGCCGCGCGGATGTGGCCGTGGTCGTGGCCGGCATGGACGGCGCGCTGCCGACGGTGGTTGCCGGTCTGGTGCCCTGTCCGGTGGTCGCGGTGCCGACCAGCGTCGGCTACGGCGCCAGCTTCGAGGGGATCGCGCCGCTGCTCACCATGCTAACGGCCTGCGCGCCGGGGGTAGCGGTGGTCAACATCGACAACGGGTTCGGCGCGGCGGCCCTCGCTCACCGCATCCTCGGGCTGCGGGAGACCAGCATCGCGTCGCCGTAGGAGGTGAAGCGGAACCCGCTCGCCACTGCCTGCCGGTAGGCGTCGAAGGTGCGGTTCCGGCCGGCGAACGCGCAGACCAGCATCAGCAGGGTCGAGCAGGGCAGGTGGAAGTTCGTGATCAGGCGGTCCGTGACCTGGAACTCGTAGCCGGGGCGGATGAAGAGTTCCGTGCGGCCGGCGCGCGCGTCGATCAGGCCCCCGCCGGAGGCCACGGTCTCCAGGGTACGGACGACCGTGGTGCCGACCGCGACCACCTTGCCGCCGCGGCGGCGCGTGTCGGCCACCGCCCCGGCGGTGGCGGCTGGGACGTCGAACCGTTCCGAGTCCATGATGTGGGTGTCCGGATCTTCGGTCTTGACCGGACGGAAGGTGCCGGGGCCGACGTGGAGCGTGATCCTGGCCAGTCCGATCCCGCGGCGGTCGAGCGCCTCGAGGGTGGCCGGCGTGAAGTGGAGGCCCGCGGTGGGGGCGGCGACGGCGCCCGGTTGTCTGGCATAGACGGTCTGGTAGCGCTCGCGGTCCTCCGGGGACGCCGGCCGCTCGATGTAGGGCGGCAGGGGCACATCACCGATCGCCCCGAGCAGGGGCTGGATCGGTTCGTCGAAGCGGAGCCGGAAGCGGCCGCCCGCGCGTTCCTCGACCCGCGCCGCCGGCCCGCCGTCCAGCGAGATGCGGGCGCCCCGCTCCATCCGCCGCCCCGGACGCAGCAGGCACCACCATTCGGCCTGCGCCGTGCGTTCGACCAGCAGGATTTCGACCCGGCCGCCGGTCGGCCGACGCGCCCGGAGCCTCGCTGGAACGACCCGGGTGTCGTTGACCACCAGCAGGTCGCCCGGATCGAGCAGGTTCGGCAGGTCGCCGAAGAGCCGTTCCACCGCGGTGCGGCCCACCACGAGCAGGCGACTCTCACCCCGTGTCCCCGGGTGCTGGGCGATCGCTTCCGGGGGCAGGTAGTAGTCGAAGTCGGACGTCTTCAGGCTGTCCTCCGGCGACAACGGGATCATGCCTGACCCAGCCAGGTGCGGATGGCCCAGGGAGAGCGTACGCGCGCCTTGCGGCCGGCGCCGGCCCGAAGACCCGCGAGCCGGTCGCTCAGCCCGTCCGCCAGGAGGCTCGATCCGATCACGGCCGCGGCGACCATCAGGCCGGGGAACGCGGCGATCCACCAGGCCGTCGTCAGGTGGCTCTGTCCGTCGGCGATCATCGATCCCCAACTGGCCTGGGGCGGCTGCACACCCAGTCCCAGGAAGGAAAGCGCCGCCTCGACCAGAATGCTGCCGCCGACCCGCAGGCTGGCGTCGATGAGAAGCGGCGTGGTCGCGTTGGGCAGGAGGTGGCGGACCAGGACGCCGGCCGGCGAGCGTCCGGAGGCGGCCGCGGCGAGGGCGAACGGTTCCTGCTTCAGTCGCAGAATCTCGGCGCGCACCAGACGCGCGAGTCCCATCCAGCCGGTGCCGCCGATCAGCACGACCAGGAGCCAGGTGCCGGGCTGGTAGAGCGCCGCCAGCAGCAACACCAGGGCCAGATGAGGGAAGCAGAGCAGTCCGTCCACCGTCCGCATCAGCACCTGGTCGACCCACCGTCCGCCGATCGCGGCCAGGGCGCCGACGGCGGTGCCGGCGGTCAGCGCGAGCGCCGCGGCGAGCAACCCGATGGTCAGGGAGATCCGGGCGCCGTGGAGCAGCCGCGAGAGCACGTCCCGGCCGAGCGCGTCGGTGCCAAGCCAGGCCCGCCGCCGCTCGGTGACGCCCTGCTCGCCGAAGTTCGTCACCGAGCTGAGCGGAAGCCGCAGGGCGCCCGAACGCCGCGCCAGCACGAGGTCGTCGCCGTCGACGCGCACGCTCTCCGCCAGCCGCGGCTCGTCGGTGACCGTGCGCACGACGAGCAGGGACGACAGCGGCGGCCGCCGGCTCGATTCGGCGGTGTCGAGTTGCTGCGCTGGAGCGTAGGGAGCGAGCAGTGGCGCGGCGGCGGCGAGCAGGGCCAGGCAGGTGAGGATCCAGGCGCCCGCCCTGGCTGACCCTGGCAGGGAAGAACGCCTCATTCCGCCTTGATCCTCGGGTCGAGGCGGACCAGGAGCAGGTCCGCGGCGAGGGAGGCGGCGATGACCAGCGCCGCGCCGTAGGCGGTGGCGGCGAGCACCACGGGAACGTCGCGGGCCTGGATTGCCTGGAGCGTGGCCGAACCCAGGCCGGGCCACGCGAACACCGCTTCGGCGACGATCGCGCCGGAAAGCAGGAGCGGCGCCGAGACCGCGGCCATCTGCACTAGTCGGGGGCCGGCGTGGGTGAGGCCGTGAACGAGCAGGATCCGCGTCTCGGACAGGCCGCGTGCACGCGCCGCGCGGCCGGCTTCGGTCGACTGAAACTCGATCAGCGAACTTCGGGTGTAGCGGGCGATGTCGCCGGCCATGGACAGGCCGAGGACCAGGGCCGGGAGCCACAGGTGGGCCAGAACGTCGAGGGCGGCCGCCAGCGGTCCGAGCTCGAAGGCGGCGGCGGACGTCATGCCGCCCGTGGGCGCGAGCCCCAGACCGACGCCGAAGACCAGCACCGCCATCAGGCCGACCCAGAAGGTCGGCAGCGCGTAGACCAGCAGGCTTGCGGCCCGAACCCCGAGGTCGAGCCACGAGTTCGGCCGCCAGGCCGCCACCAGGCCGAGGCCGATGCCGAGCAGGTACTGGGCGAGCAGGGCGACGCCGGCGAGCAGCAGGGTGGGCGGGAGCGATTCGAACAGGACTTCCGAGACCGGCCGTCCCGTCTGGTAGGACTGTCCCCAGTCCCAGGACAAGGCCACCGCGCCCAGCCAGCTCAGGTACTGCGCCGGCACGGGACGGTCGAGTCCGTAGATCGCCCGCAGCCGCTCCGCCTGCTCTTGGGATACGCGTGGATCGGTGGGCGCCAGCGGATCGCCGGGCGCCAGCGTGACCGCGGCGAAGGTCAGCGTGAGGACGATCAGAAAGAGGACGGCGGCGGCCCCCAGCCGGCGCAACAGGAAGCGGATCACATCAGCGCCAGGCCCATTCCTTGAGGTTGGCGAGCGGGCTGAGAGCGTTCGGCGCCACCGATTCGAGTCCGTCGTTGAACGCGGTCAGGCTCATCGACTCCCAGAGCACGAGCATCGGTTGGTCGTCGTGCAGGATCCGCTGCAACCGGTGCAGATCCTCCCGGCCCTCGAGCGGGTCGTTTCGGGTGGCGAAGGTGTCGATCAGCCGGTCGACCTCGGGATTGGCATAGGCGGCGTAGTTGTAGCCGCCGATCGAGTCGCTGTGGAAGGTGAACCCGAAGTCGAGGCCGGTGTCGATCGCGAACCCGGAGGCGGCGGCGTCGAAGTCCTGGTTCTGCAAGCTGTCGTTGAGGGCGTTCGGGTCCACGCGGCGCGGCTGAGCGTCGATGCCGACGGCGCGCAGGTCGGCCTGGATCATCTGCATCGCGTCCCAGCGTGCGCCGGCGCCGGTATAGGTCGCCAGCTCGAAACGGAACGGCACGCCGCCGCGCTCGAGGATGCCGTCGCCGTCGGCGTCGACCCAGCCGGCGCCGGCCAGTGCCGAGCGGGCGGCCGCGGGATCGTAGGGCCAGAGTTCGAGTTCCGGGTCGTGCGCCCAGACGCCGGAGATGATCGGGCTGCTTCCGACCTCGGCGTAGCCGTGCCAGATGGTGTCCACGATCGCCTGACGGTCGATCGCCAAGGCCAGGGCACGCCGGGTCGCCGCGTCCTCGAACCACGGTTTGCTCGTGTTCCACACCACGAAGGTGAACTGCCGGTTGCTGTAGGCGAACAGGCGGAGACCGGGTTGGCCGTCGATGCGGTTGGCGTCCGTGGCCGCGATCCCGATGGCGACGTCGAGCTCGCCGGCCAGAAGCTGGTTGGTCAGGGCGGTGCTGTCGGGCACGGTGCGCAGGATGACCCGCTCCAACCGCGGCAGGCCGGCTTCAAAGTGGTCGGGATTGCGCCCGAGGACGAGTTCTCGGCCCGGAGTCCGGCTCTCGAGCCGGAAAGGGCCATTCGTGACCAGGTGCTCGAAGAACCAGCCGGGGTCGCTGCGCCACTCGGTGAACGGTCGCCCTTCCCAGGCGTGCCTGGGGAGGATCTTGCCGGTGGACACGTCGGCCAACGCCGTCGACAGGGCGGCGCCAAAGTGGAAACGGACGGTGTGGGGGGCGACCACCTCGACGTCGACGATCGCCTCCACGTAGTCCGAGTAGCTCCACGCGACCTCGGCGTCCGTCTGGGCCAGCCAGGTGAAACGGACATCCTGCGCGGTCACCGGCTGACCGTCGCTCCACGCCGCGTCCGGGCGCAGCCGGACGGTCAACTGCAGGCGGTCTTCGGAGAACTCCCATCCCTCGGCCAGACTGGGCGCCCAGGCCGGGGGACCGTCGCGGAAGTCCCCTTGCTCCTTCATCAGCGACAGGAACATCTGGCTGTTGATCGCCGCGTAGGCGAGGGTCGGCGGGCCGATCAACTCGTTCGGCGTCGGGTAGTCGTACCGCAATCCGACGACAACGCGCGTGGTGTCGCGCGGGGCGCCGGTGTTGCAGCCCAAGCCGACTACGGCGGCCAACCCGGCAACAGCCAATCGCCGCGACGCAAGCACGGAATGATCGTACACCCCACGTCTCTTGTAGCGTTCATAGGAATGTTGAACTGGCTCGGCACGGACAGCAGGCAACGGCGACGCCGGATCTGGGCGGCGATCGTCGGCGTCTTCGTGCTCGCCGACCTCAGCCTGTTCGGCTGGTTGATCTTCAGGTCGCTGTCGCAGCGCGAGCTGAACCGGATCGTGGTGGAGGCGCGCGCCGAAGCCGAGGAACTGGCGGAGGGGATCGCCAGCCGCGTGGAGAACACGGGGCGCGACCTGTACACCGCCATGGCCACCGAGTCCGCGACGCGCAGCTACATCAACGAGGTGTTGGTTCAGCGGGAAATCGTTGAAACCGTAGAGATTCGCGACACGGATGGCCGCCTGGTGTTCCGCAACCGTCGCGAGGAGACGCAGACGGCCGGCGGCGAGCGACCGAATCTGGAGTCGCCCGATCTGGTCGCCGACACGTTCACCCGTGAGGTGCCCTACGAGCAGGTCGAGGTGCCGGTGGGCAACATCGGCACCTTCGTGATCGGCATCTCGCGTGCCGAACTGCAACAGCGGTTGGCCGTTCTGCGGCGGGAACTGCTGCGGCAGGCGGCGATCATCGCGGCGCTGACCGTGGCGCTCTTCGTCGCCGGCTACGTGATCTACAGCCGGCTCTCGCGCCAAACCGCTCTCGCCGAGCGTCAGGCGCAGGAGGCGGAGCAGATGGCCTATGTCGGCACGCTGGCCTCCGGCCTCGCCCACGAGATCCGCAGTCCCCTGAACTCCCTCAACCTGAACATGCAGATGCTCCAGGAGGAGATGGCGACGGATGAACGCCGGGGTGTGGGGTCGTCCGACCGTCTGGTGGCGATCACGCGCTCCGAGGTCGCCCGTCTTGAACGTCTGGTTTCCGATTTCCTCCGCTACGCGCGCCCGGCCGACCTGGATCTGGTGGACACGACGGCGGCCGAGTTGCTGCGTCACTGCACTGAGATCGTCGCCGGCAAGTTGCGCTCGGAGCAGGTCGCTTCGGAGATTGACGATCGCACCGGCGGCGCCGTGTTCCAGGTCGATCGCGAGCAGGTGAATCAACTGCTCCTCAACCTGGTCGACAATGCGGTAGCCGCGGTGAACGACTGCGACCACCCGCGTCTCCGTCTCGAGGCGGAGATCCGGGATGGGTCGGTCGTGCTGGCGGTCAGCGACAACGGTCCCGGCGTGGACGAGACGGAACGCGAGCGAGTCTTCGATCTGTTCCACTCCGGGCGCCGCGGCGGCACCGGTTTGGGGCTCGCCATCGTGCGCCGTATCGCGAACGCGCACGGCGGCGAGGTGAGAGTCCGGAACGACGGTCGCCCCGGCGCCACCTTCGAGGTCGAGCTGCCGCTCCGGCCAGGTGGTGGCGTAGTGGCTCAGACAGTTGTGAGACGGAAGGGCTTGCCATGAGTTGCGGGGATCTCCAAGAAACCCCCGCAGTCTCATATGTACGGAGCCACTACACTTCGTTGACCGGGTAGCCGCGCGGGTGCTACTGTCGGCGGCCGAATGCCGTTCGGCGGTGTTCGGCGCAGGGGCGCAAGGCCGTTCCGCGCGGGGGAGATGACAGCAGGGCGAACGACGTTCGGCGCCCACAGCATACGGCGCCGGAGAGAGACAACCATGTACGCAGTAATAGAGACCGGCGGCAAGCAGGTCCGGGTCGCCGAGGGCGATGTCGTGGACCTTGAGCGTGTTGCCAGCGCCGAAGCCGGCTCGGAGGTCGTCTTCGACCGTGTGTTGATGATCGGCGGCGGCGAGGGCGAGGCCGAAGTCGGTGGCCCCGTCATTGAGGGGGCGCGTGTGCGGGCGCAGCTCGTGACCGACCTGCGGGCGCCGAAGATCATCGTCTTCAAGTTCAAGCGCCGCAAGGGCTACCGCCGGCGCAACGGACACCGGCAGAACATGCAGCGCTTCCGGATCGAGGCGATCGAACGGGTGGCCGGGGCCTAGAGTCCCCGAGACGGAGGTCGATAGAGATGGCGCACAAGAAGGGCCAGGGCTCAAGCCGGAACGGCCGCGATTCGAATCCCAAGAACCTGGGCGTGAAGCGTTACGCGGGCCAGAGCGTGACCGGCGGGACGATCATCGTCCGCCAGCGCGGTACCCGGTTTTTCCCCGGCGAGAACGTAGGTCGTGGCAACGACGACACCCTCTACGCGCGGGCCGACGGTGTGGTCGAGTTTCGCAAGCGTGGCCGGCGCGGCACGCTGGTCAACGTTCATCCAGCCGGCTAAGGCCTGAAGTCGCTGCCGGGAGCGGTTGATGCACTTCATCGACGAGGCCGTCATCGATGTCCTCGGGGGTGCGGGCGGCAACGGTTGCATGGCGTTCCGGCGCGAGAAGTTCGTGCCCCGCGGAGGGCCCTCCGGTGGCGATGGCGGTCACGGCGGCAGTGTCTTCCTGGTGGGCGCCTCGGGGCTCGGCACGCTGTACCGCCTCACGTATCCCGCCAACTACCACGCGGAGCGGGGCCGGCACGGCGAGGGCTCGAACCGGACCGGCAGGAGCGGCGGCGACCTGCTCATTCCGGTGCCGCTGGGCACCGAGGTCTACGACGCGAACAGCGGTGAAGCCCTGGGTGAGGTGCTGACCGAGGACGAACGGATGATCGTCGCCGGCGGCGGCGGCGGCGGCCGCGGCAACGCACGGTTCAAGAGCTCGCGCCAACGAGCGCCGAGGCGGGCGGATCCAGGGACGCCGGGTGAGGAGAGGCGGCTCCGCCTGGAGTTGAAGTTGCTCGCCGATGTCGGGGTCGTCGGCCTGCCGAATGCCGGCAAGTCGACGTTGATCAGTGTTGTGACTGCCGCCAAGCCGAGGATCGCGGACTATCCGTTCACCACTCTTGTCCCCCAGCTTGGGGTGGTCGGCGCGCCGGCTCTGCCGGTGGAGGCGGAGCCCTTCGTGATTGCCGATCTGCCGGGTCTGATCGCGGGCGCCGCTCAGGGCGCCGGACTCGGGACGCGCTTCCTCCGTCACGTCGAGCGGTGCCGCGTGCTGCTCCACCTGGTCGATCTCGGGCCGCAGCCGGAGGGGGCCGGGAGCAAGGTAGAGGAGGCCATAGACACGATCAGCGCCGAACTGGGCGCCTTCAACGAGGATCTCCTGCGGCGGCCCCGGATTCTGTGCGGCTCGAAGCTGGACATCGCCGACGACGACAGGCGCCGCGAGTTCCATGAGCTGGCCGCGAGACGGGGAGTGCGGGCCTTCGAGATCTCGGCCGTGGCGGGTGCGGGTCTGGCGGCGCTGGTCCGGGAACTCCGGGGCCTGCTCGACGACCCGGAAGTCGCCGCGGACGCGGTCACTGGCGCCCGGTCGTGAGCGGACAGGGGGCACGGATCGGGCTCTTCGGCGGCAGCTTCGATCCGATCCACAACGGCCACATTCTGCCCGTGCTCGCGGCGCGGGAATCGTTCGGTCTCGATGTTGTCCACTACCTGCCGACGGCCCGCCCGCCGCACAAGCCGCAGGGGACGAGGGCGCCGGCTCTCTTGCGGAACACCATGGTCGAGTTGGCGCTGCTGCCCTACTCCGAACTCGTCGTGTCGGATGCCGAACTCGACCTCGGACGATCCGTGTACACGATCGAGACGGTGGAGCGCTACGCGGCCGAGTTTCCGGATGCCAGTCTGCATCTGCTCCTGGGCGTTGACAGTTTCAACGAACTGCCCGGCTGGCGGCGCTTTGGCGACCTGATCGAGGCCGTGAAGCTGGTTGTCCTGGCGCGTCCGGGGGAGCGTGGTCTCGACCCGGATGTGCGAGCGTCGGTCGAGAGTGCGCGAGGCTACGTCCTCGTCCCGCACCGTTCGGTCGATGTCTCGTCGAGCGACATTCGGCGCCGGCTGGCACAAGGTGAGGAAGTGAGCGCGGATTTGATGCCGGACCCGGTGCTGCGCTACTGTCGCAAGTACGGGTTGTATCGTTGACGCAAGTGCAGACGCTCCAGGCCCAAGCGGGCACGCCTACCCGCGACCCGCAGGGGACCGCCGACACCGAGGACCGCGTCCGCGCGGCCGCCGCGGCGGCGCTGGATCGCAAGGCGCAGGACCTGCGGGTACTGGAACTCACGGAAGTCAGCGACTTCACCGATTTCTTCGTCATCTGCAACGGCGCCAACGCCCGCCAGGTAAGCAGCATCGCAGAGGCGGTCGAGCGCAGGTTGCGCGCCGATGGCGCGCGGCCTTTGCATGTCGAGGGCGCGGGCAGGGGCCAGTGGGTGCTGCTGGACTACGGTGATGTGGTCGTCCACGTGTTCGACGCCGAGCGGCGAGAGCTCTACCGGCTGGAGCGCCTGTGGTCCGACGCGCCGGACCGGACCGCGGAACTCGCGCCCGACTGAGGACGTTTCCGCGATGGGTGCAGTGCTGCAACTCCGGGTCAACGGCCAGGAGCGGAAACTGGCTTCCTCGGGATCCGGCGCCACCGTTCTCGATCTGCTTGCGAGCCTGGACCAGCACCCGAAGACGGTGGCGGTCGAGGTGAACCGCGAACTGGTACCGCGCACCCGCTTCGGCGAAACGGCGCTCCGCGACGGGGACCGGGTCGAGATCGTTCGCTTCGTCCAGGGTGGTTAGCGACGGGGGATCTGCGAGGGCCGGGTCGAGGTCGTTCGCTTTGTCCGGGGTGGTTGGAGACGGAGTGTTCGTGTATAGTCCCGCGCTGCCGCCGGCACCGGAGGAACCGGATGACGTGAGGCGGCATGGAGGCTTGGGGCCGCTAGCTCAATTGGCAGAGCAACAGACTCTTAATCTGTGGGTTCTAGGTTCGATTCCTAGGCGGCTCACCATGCCCCACCCGTGGCGGCCGAAGCTTCCGCACTGCTGCGCGAAAGTGGCGGAACTGGTAGACGCGCTAGACTTAGGATCTAGTCCCGGAAGGGTTGGGGGTTCGAGTCCCCCCTTTCGCACTTCTGACGCGGAACCCGTCGAGCGCTACACTCAGGATCTAGTCCCGGAAGGGTTCAGGGGTTCGAGTCCCCCCTTTCGCACTTCTGACGCGGAACCCGTCGAGCGCTACACTCAGGATCTAGTCCCGGAAGGGTTCAGGGGTTCGAGTCCCCCCTTTCGCACCCCCTTCGCACTCTGGCCCCATCGCTTACTCGCACTACCGGAATCGACTGAGTCTCCCGTTCGGCCATGACTGTAGTGGTCTCCAAGCGTGAGGTCGGCCTCTGCCGGCAAGAGTTCGACATTGAGGTGCCGGCCGAGGAGGTCGATGCCGAGTACATGCGGGTAGCCAGGGACTGCCGCCGCCGGGCCCGCCTCGACGGCTTCCGCAAGGGCAAGGCGCCGCTCGATCTGATCCGCCAACGGTTCGCCGAGGCGATCGGCGAGGACGTGTCCGAGCGGCTGGCGCCGAAGTACTGGAATCTGGCGCGCGAAGAAGAGGACGTTCAGGCCATGCTGCCGCCACGTGTCGGGCCGGTCGAGGTGGTTCCCGGCCAGCCGTTGCGCTTCACGGTGACGGTCGACATCGAGCCCGAGGTCGACATCGGCGATGACCGCAGCTTCGAGTTGGCGCATCCCGAGACGGAACCCACCGAAGCTGAGGTCGACGAAGTGCTGGAGCAGGTCCGCCTGGAGCGTGCGACCTGGGTGCCCGTCGACCGCTCAGCGGCGCGCGGCGACCGGGTGCGGGGTAAGGTCCATCGCGTCGCCATGCCCGGTTTCGATGCGGACGCAGCGGCCGCCGACGAGGACGCCGAGCGTAGCGGTCCGGCAACCCACGACATCGACCTGGAACTGGGCGACGAGCGGGTCTGGCCCGAACTCACCGACAACCTGACGGGGCTCTCGGCCGGTCAGACGGCGACTTTCGAGCGCGTCGAGCAGGAGGACAGCATCGAGCGGCAGCGCCGCTACGACGTCGAACTCCACGAAGTCCTCGAGAGGAAGCTGCCCGAGGTCGACGACGACTGGGCCAGCGGTCTGGCCGCGAGCATCGGGAGCGTCGACGATCTGCGGGAGAACCTCCGCGGGCAGGTGCAGGCGCGAAAGGTCGAGGCTGCCGGCCAGCAGCGCACGGACGCACTGCTCGAGCAGTTGCGGGAGCGGTATCCGGTCACCCTGCCGGAGGCGGTGGTAGAGCGCGAGGCGTTCCAGATGGCGCGGTCCTATGCGAACAACCTGGCTCGACAGGGTGTCGATCTCGAGCAGCAGCAACTGCCCTGGGAGCAGATGATGGAGGAGATCCGTCCGCAGGCGGGCAAGCGGGCGCACGCCTCCTTCCTGCTCGACCGGATCGCCCGGGAGGACGGGATCGAACCGACCCGGGAAGACCTCGAGCGCGCGCTGGAGATCATGGCTCGCGCACGCAACACGAACCGCGGCAAGCTGCGCCGCGAGCTGGAGCGGGATGGTGGCTTGGAGATGTTGAAGATCGAACTCAAACGGGACAGGACGGTGCAGGCTCTACTCGAGGCCAACGCGCCGGCTGATGGATCGGGCGGCGAAACGGAAGAGTCCGCCCCCGAAGGAGAGGACTAGCGATGCTGGTACCAATTGTGGACGGGCAGCAGAACCCGACGGAAAGAGAGGGCTAGGGGGATGCTTGTGCCGATGGTGGTCGAGCAGACCAACCGGGGAGAACGCGCCTACGACATCTACTCGCGGCTGCTCAAGGACAACATCGTGTTCCTTGGCCGGGCGATCGACGACGACGTGGCGAACCTGGTCATCGCGCAGATGCTGTTTCTCGAGTCCGAGAACCCTGAGAAGGACATCTCGCTCTACATCAACTCGCCGGGCGGCTCGGTGACCGCGGGCTTCGCCATCTACGACACGATGCAGCATGTGAAGCCGGACGTGGCGACCCTGTGCGTCGGTCAGGCCGCGTCCTTCGCGGCAGTGCTGCTGGCGGGCGGCGCCAAGGAGAAGCGGCTCGTGCTGCCCAACGCGCGGGTGCTGATTCACCAACCCTGGGTGCAAGCCTTGGCGGGCCAGCAGACCGACATCGACATCCACGCCCAGGACCTGCTGCGGATGCGCGGCCGGATCGACGAACTGCTGGCTCTGCACACGGGGAAGTCGACCGAAGAAGTCCACTTCGACACCGAGCGGGACAAGATTCTGACCGCCGAGATGGCGGTGGAGTATGGCCTCGCCGACCGCGTCATAGAGCGTCGAGGAGCCCAGTAGCGGCGCGGCTTGCGGCCCCGGGCGGGCCGCTTGGGCGCGTCTCGCAGGCCGGAGCCGTGCTACCATCCCAAAGGTCCGGACGCGGGCCGGAAGGCCCGCGCTCAGGTGCGCGCGACCTGTAGTGGTCCAACGCAGGCTGGCCGGACGAAGCGCACGAAACCAAGCAGGAACCTACCGACGCATGCCGAAGAAGGACAGCGGAGACGACGCCCTCAGGTGCTCGTTCTGCAGCAAGAGCCAGCGTGAGGTGAAGAAGCTCATCGCCGGCCCGACGGTCTTCATCTGCGATGAGTGCGTCGACATCTGCCTCGACATCATCGCCGAGGACCGGATGCTCGAGCAGCGCCAGGAAGCGGCTCTGCCCAAGCCTCAGGAACTGAAGAAGCTGCTGGACGACTATGTGATCGGCCAGGAGCAGGCGAAGAAGAAGCTCGCGGTCGCGGTCTACAACCACTACAAGCGGATCGACTTCGGCGAGCGGTCCAGGACCGACGTCGAACTGCAGAAGTCGAACATCCTGCTCATCGGCCCTACCGGCACCGGCAAGACGCTGCTGGCGCAGACCCTGGCCCGACTGCTGAGCGTTCCGTTCACGATCGCGGACGCGACCACGCTGACCGAGGCCGGCTACGTCGGTGAGGACGTCGAGAACATCATCCTGAAGCTCTACCAGGCGTCCGGGAGCGACAAGGAGAAGACCCAGCGCGGCATCGTCTACATCGACGAGGTGGACAAGATCTGCCGCAAGGGCGACAACCCCTCGATCACCAGGGACGTGTCGGGCGAGGGCGTGCAGCAGGCCCTGCTCAAGATCCTCGAGGGCACGCAGTGCAACGTGCCGCCCCAGGGTGGACGCAAGCACCCGCACCAGGAGTTCCTGCAGATCGACACGACGAACATCCTCTTCATCTGCGGCGGCGCGTTCGTCGGCCTCGAGGAGCGAATCGAACGGCGGATCAACGACAAGACGATGGGCTTCGGCGCCCAGATCAGGAATCGCGAGAAGCGGGCAGGCCAGATGCTCCGGCACGTGCTGCCCGAGGACCTCATCAAGTACGGTCTGATCCCGGAGTTCGTGGGCCGCCTTCCGGTGGTGGCGACGCTGGAGATGCTCGACGAGGACGACCTGGTCCGGATCCTGACCGAACCGAAGAACTCCCTGGTCCGGCAGTACGAAGCGATGTTCGAGTTCGAGGACGTGAAGCTCACCATCACCGCCGCGGCGCTGCGCGCGGTGGCCCGGCAGGCGATCAAGCGCAATGTCGGGGCCCGTGGCCTGCGAATCATCCTCGAGGAACTGATGCTGGAACTGATGTACGGCCTGCCGTCCGAAGCCGGCGTCAAGGAGTGCGTCATCAACGAGGATGTGGTGATGAAGGGCATACAGCCGTTGACCGTCTACGAGAAGGCGGTGTAGCGATGGCTTCCGGATACGTTACGACTTCGAGCGAGCGGCTGCCGGTGGTGCCGCTGCGGGACATGGTCGTCTTCCCGCAGATGATGGCCCCCTTCATCGTCGGGCGCAGCGGCTCGGTGCTGGCGCTGGAGCAGACCCTCCGCACGGCCGGCAAGCTGATCTTCCTGGTTGCCCAGCGGGATCCCAAGGTCGACGATCCCGGCATCGACGACATCCATCCGATCGGAGTCGTGGCGCGGGTGGTCCAGAACGTGAAGCTGCCGAACGGCAACGTGAAGGTCATGGTCGAAGGGCTGCGCCGGGCCGAATTGCGGACCCTGGAGGAAAAGGAAGGCGCCTTGGAGGCCGACGTCGAGGTCTACGACATCCACTACCCGGCCGACGACAAGGTTCAGGTGTACATGAGCCGGCTGCTGAACAGCTTCGAGCAGTACGCCAAGATGTCCCACCACCTGGCCTTCGAGAGTCTGATGTCGACGCTGAAGCTCGACGATCCCGACCGTTTCGCCGACGTCCTCGCGGCCCACTTGACCGTCTCCACCGCCGAGAAGCAGACCCTGCTGGAGACCCTGAATCCGTACGAACGCCTGCAGGCGGTTCACGACCTGCTCGATGTCGAGGTCGAGAAGATCAACATCGACAAGCGGATCAACGTCCAGGTCAAGAAGCAGATGGAGAAGGCGCAGAAGGAGTACTACCTCAACGAGAAGATCAAGGCGATCCACCACGAGTTGGGGCGCAAGGACGATCGCGCCGACGAGATCGCCGAGTTGAAGCAGAAGGTCGAGAAGTCCGGTGCTCCGCAACTGGTGCGCGAAAAGGCCGCGCAGGAGCTGCGCCGGCTGGAGGCCATGCCGCCGGTGTCGGCCGAGGCGACCGTGTCGCGCAACTACGTCGACTGGCTCGTCTCGGTGCCGTGGAAGAAGCGGAGCCGCGAGCTGAAGGATCTGAAGAAGGCTGCCACGATCCTGGACCAGGGCCACCACGGGCTGAAGAAGGTCAAGGAGCGGGTGCTGGAGTTTCTCGCCGTCCGGCAACTGACGAGCAAGACCCAGAACTCGATCATCTGCTTCGTCGGTCCACCGGGCGTGGGCAAGTCGTCGCTGGCCAAGTCGATCGCCGCCGCCACAGGCCGCAAGTTCGTGCGACTTTCCCTCGGCGGCGTGCGCGACGAGGCGGAAGTCCGCGGGCACCGCCGCACGTACATCGGCGCGTTCCCCGGCCAGATCATCCAGATGATGAAGCGGGCGGGGACGGTCAATCCGGTGTTCCTGCTCGACGAGGTCGACAAGATGTCGACGGACTTCCGCGGCGATCCGTCGTCGGCGCTGCTGGAGGTGCTGGATCCGGAGCAGAACGACACCTTCGTCGACCACTACATGGACGTGGAGTACGACCTCTCCAAGGTGATGTTCATCGCCACTGCGAACGTCGAGCACCCGATTCCTCCGGCCTTGCGGGACCGGATGGAGATCATCCATCTCGCCGGGTACACGCCGCACGAGAAGCTGGAGATCGCGCGCCAGTTCCTGGTGCCAAGGCAGTTGGACAGCCACGGCCTGACCGACGATGCGATCCGGTTCGGCGACGACAGCCTCGGGTTCCTGATGGACTCCTACACCCGCGAAGCGGGGGTCCGGAACCTGGAGCGCGAGATTGCCGCCGTGTGCCGCAAGCTGGCCCGCCGGCTGGTCGAAGACGGTCGAGCCGAGAAGGTGAAGGCCAAGTTGAAGAACAAGAGCAAGAGCAAGGGCAAGAGCAAGGCCGCATCTTCGGCGTCAGCGATTGCGGTCGACCGGGATCTGGTTTCGGAGCTCCTCGGCAAGCCGAAATTCCGGCCCCGCAAGAAGCTCGATCGATCCGAGATCGGCGTGGCTACTGGACTGGCCTGGACCCAGGCCGGGGGCGAACTGCTGGAGAGCGAAGTCGGCCTGATGCGGGGCAGCGGCAAGCTGATCCTGACCGGCAAGCTCGGCGACGTGATGAAGGAGTCCGCGCGGGCGGCGATGTCCTATCTCCGCAGCCGCGCCGACATGTTCGGCCTGGAGCCCGGCTTCCACGCCGACCAGGATCTCCACATTCACGTGCCCGAGGGCGCGATCCCCAAGGACGGTCCGTCGGCCGGCGTTACGATGGCCTCCGCGTTGATCTCGGCTCTTCTTCGGGTGCCGGTGCGGGGCGACCTGGCGATGACCGGCGAAATCACGCTGCGCGGAAAGGTGCTGCCCGTAGGCGGCATCAAGGACAAGGTGCTGGCGGCGTACCGGGCCGGGCTCTACGAGATCCTGCTTCCGAAGGAGAACGAGAAGGATCTCGAGGAAGTGCCGGAGGAGGTCCGGGAAGAGATGACGTTCCATCTCGTCGAGTCGATGGACGAGGTGCTGGAAACCGTCTTCGACGGCGTCGTCCCGCGGGTGCCGGAGGTGCCGGCCGAATTCCAGAAGTCGGCGGACGAGGCCCCGCCGGCCAACGTCGCTCACTAGGAACCTGCGCCCTCGCGCAGACTCCTGAGAGACCGGGAGGAATGGGACCGTGAAGGTCCACAGCGCGCGTTTCATCATTTCGGCCGTGCGGTCGGCCGACCTGCCTGGAGACGGTCGCCCCCAGATCGTCTTCGCCGGGCGGTCGAATGTCGGCAAATCGAGCCTGATCAACCGGATGCTCGGGCGCAAGGACCTTGCGCGCACCAGCTCCACGCCGGGGCGTACCCGTACCGTCAACTTCTTCCTGATCGACGAGTCGTGGTACGTGGTCGACTTGCCGGGCTACGGCTACGCGCGGGTTTCGAAACGCGAGCGGGAGGACTGGGGCCGGAACGTGGACCGGTACCTCCAGTCGGCTGCGGGCCTGGCCAGGGTGGTCCTGCTTGTGGATGGTAAGGTCGCCGGCACACCACTCGACTCCGAAGCGTACGCGTACCTTCGCAGTCTGGAGCTTGATCCCGTGGTTGCGGTCACCAAGATTGATCGCGTGAAACGCGGGGCTCGGGCTCGAACCCTTGCCAAGGTAGCAGAGCTGTTGGGAATGCCGCCCGATGCGGCGCTGTTTCCCGTGTCGTCTCGAACCGGTGAAGGAGTCGCGCGGCTGCTCGGAATGTTGCTGAACCGGGAGTTCAGCCCCGGTGGCGCACCACAGATACCGAGGACCTGAGAAAATGACGACGAACGGAGCCCGGGAAGCGACGCGTAGTGAGAACGGCGGCGCACGGGTGGCTGCCAGCGCGGATCTGGCCTTCGACCTGAAGGCCCTGAAGGAGTTGAGCAACCACGACCTCCTCAAACTGGCTCGCGAGCTGGATGTGGTGGGGGCTGCCGGCATGGCCAGGCAGGAGCTGAGCTTCAAGATCCTGGAGGCGCAGACGGAGAAGAGCGGGCTGCTCTTCGGCGAGGGTGTGCTCGAATGCCTGAGCGACGGCTACGGCTTCCTGCGGGCGCCGGAGTACAGCTACCTGCCGGGCCCGGATGACATCTACATCTCACGCAGCCAGATCCGGCGCTTCGATCTGCGAACGGGTGACACTGTCTCCGGTCAGGTGCGCCAGCCGATCAACAAGGGTGAGCGCTACCTGGCGCTGATCAAGCTGGAGGCGGTGAACTTCGAGCACCCGGACGCGGTGCGCCAGAAGATCTTCTTCGACAACCTGACGCCCCTGTACCCGGACGAGCGCCTTCGGCTCGAGGTCGAAGGCGACCTCTCCTCGCGGGTGACGGATCTGGTGGCGCCGATGGGCAAGGGCCAGCGCGCCCTGATCGTGGCGCCGCCGCGCACCGGCAAGACCATGCTGCTGCAGTCCCTTGCGCACTCGATCGCGACCAACCACCCGGAAGTCGTGCTCGTCGTCCTGCTGATCGACGAGCGGCCCGAGGAAGTGACCGACATGGAGCGTTCGGTCAAGGGCGAGGTCGTGTCGTCCACCTTCGACGAGCCTGCTTCGCGCCATATCCAGGTCGCCGAGATGGTGATCGAGAAGGCCAAGCGGCTGGTCGAGTACGGCAAGGACGTGGTCATTCTGCTCGACTCCATCACCCGGTTGGCGCGCGCCTACAACACGGTGCAGCCCCCGTCGGGCAAGGTGCTGTCCGGCGGCATCGACGCCAACGCGCTGCAACGGCCGAAGCGCTTCTTCGGCGCCGCCCGGAACATCGAGGGCGGCGGCTCGCTGACCATCGTCGCCACCGCGCTGATCGACACCGGCAGCCGGATGGACGACGTGATCTTCGAGGAGTTCAAGGGCACCGGCAACTCGGAGCTGCACCTCGACCGGAAGCTGATCGACAAGCGGATCTTCCCGGCCATCGATATCGACAAGTCGGGCACCCGCAAGGAGGAGCTGCTGCTGTCGCCGGACGAACTGCAACGGGTCTGGGTGCTGCGCAAGGTCTTGAACCCCCTGCCGGTGGTCGAGAGCATGGAAGTCCTCCAGGAACGGCTCAAGAACACGCCCTCGAATGCCGACTTCCTGGCGGCGATGTCCCGAGGCGCGCGAGGAGCCGCGAACTGAGTTCACCGGTCCGGTCCCGCGTTGCCGTGCTGCCGACCGCGCCGTCCTCGGTGCTGGCCGACTACCACGAGTTGCTGAACCTCGCGGGCTACCGCGAAGTCGTTGATCCCTCCGTCGACACGGCGCTCAAGATCAACATCTCCTGGCACTTCTTCTACCCGGGCTGCTCGACCACGCCCTGGCAGCTTGAGGGCGTGGTGCGGGCGATGAAGAGCGACGGCTACGACCCCGGTCTGATCCACGGCTGTCACAACCGGACCGTGGTCATCGACGCCCGTCTGGGCGAGCGGGAGAACAAGCAGATCGACGTGATCAGGGCCCATGGCCTGCGCAACGTCCACCTCTACGAGGAGGGTGAGGAGTGGTTGCCGATCAGGGACGCCGTGGGCGATCTGACCGAGCGCTTCCTGTGTCTGAACGACGTCTACCCCCAGGGCTTCCACATTCCGGCGCGCTTCGTGGGCGAGAACATCATTCACCTGCCGACGGTCAAGACCCACGTCTTCACCACCACGACCGGCGCCATGAAGAACGCCTTCGGCGGCCTGCTCAACGAGCGGCGGCACTGGACCCATCCGGTGATCCACGAGACCCTGGTCGACCTGCTGATGATCCAGCAGCACATACACAAGGGCGTATTCGCGGCCATGGACGGGACCTTTGCCGGGGACGGACCGGGCCCGCGCTGCATGATCCCCCGAATCGGCAACGTGATCCTGGCCAGTGCCGATCAGGTGGCGATCGACGCGGTGGCGGCGAAGCTGATGGGCTTCGATCCGCTCTCGATTCGGTACATCCGGCTGGCCCACGATCTCGGTCTGGGCTGCGGCGATCCGCGCGACATCGAAGTCGTCGGCGATCCCGAGGTCGCCGGCAGGAATTGGGGATTCGTGGGACCCTTCAAGAACATGACCTTTGCCGCGAGGATGCAGCACAAGATCTACTGGGGGCCGCTGCGGCGGCCGGTCGAGTGGTCGTTGCGCACCTTTCTCGCGCCCTGGGCCTATCTGGCGAGCGTCCTCTACCACGACTCGTTCTGGTATCCGTACAAGGCGAAGCGGCAGATGGCCGAGGCTCTGGCCAGTCCCTGGGGCCGTCTGTTCGCCGGCTGGGAGAAGGCGAAGGCCGATGCGCGTGGCTATGCCGAGACCTCCGATCAGCCGCCCCCTCTGCTCCGAACCGGCTGGCGGGCTTTCGTGACCTCGCTCGGCATCCTCTGGACATGCCTGCGCGAAGCTCCTGAGTTGGCGGTGCGCCTGACCAGGCGCTCGGGCGCAACCGGCGTTCACGGTTCGGGTTCCTGAGCCGGCACGACCAGAATCCGATCGCCGGGCGGCCATGGCGGGAAGCCGGCGCCGCGTTGGTTGTTGCGTCCGCTCTGGCGGTGATGGTCTTTCGTGCCGGGACCTTTCATCACGGCGCCGAGGCGACCTCTCAGGTAACGGCTGCGGTTCTCCTCCTGGCGTTCGCGTGGGTGGGACGCACAGCGTTCCGTGACCCCCTGGCGCTTGCAACGGTGCGGGCGCGTTGGTGGCCGGCGCTGCCGGCGGCGCTCTGGCTCTCGGTCGCGGCAAGCTGGCTCTTGTCTCCGGTCGGGCGCGCCGGGGAGTCGATCGTCATCTTCCTCTTGCCCGCGGCTTGGGCGGCGGCGGGAATAGGCCGCCTGCTCGGTCGGCCGGCGGCGCGGCGAGGGGCTCTTGCCGGCTGTGCGGCCGTAGCCGTGGCGGCGTCGATCTGGGCCCTGATCCAGCAACCGCTGCACGAACAGGGCCGGGCCGCGCTGCCGATCGGCCATCACAACCAGTTGGCGCTGGTGCTGGTTGCCCTGCTGCCGCTGGCGGTGCTCGGCGCCTGGCGTTTACCGTTGCCGGGCGGCTCGCGTGCGCGCTGGGCCGCGGCCGCGATCGTGGGTTCGATCCTCATCTGGACACTGAGCGCCACGGGCGCCATGTCGGGCCTGCTGGCGCTGGCGCTTCAGGTCGGCGCGGCAGCGGCATGGACCCTGTGGCTGACGGGCGCTCGGAGGTGGCTGGTCCGGAGCAGCGCCCTGCTGGTCCTCGTCGCCGCGCTGACGCTGACCGCGAGCTGGGCGGGTGCGCGGCTTGAAGTGCCCGGCCCGGTCCAGCGCCTGGTGGCGGTGCTGCGGTTCGAAGACCCGTCGCTGCTGTCGCGCCGAACGTATGCTGCGGCGGCGAAGGCCGGCTTTGCCGAACGGCCGATCCTGGGCTGGGGTCCCGGCTCGTCGAGCTGGACGCTCGCCCGCCACTGGCGGCCGGCGCCCGGCGTTCATCCTCCCGGCGAGGTGATCACCGATACCCACAGCCTCCTGGCGCAGGCGCCGTACGAACTGGGAGCGATCGGTTCGCTGCTGCTGCTGGCGGGAATCGTTCGCTATGGCCAGCGACGGCTGGTCGAACTCGTCCGGTCGCCGGCGCCTCGTGGGGATCCGGCCGCTGTTGATCCGCCCGGGGGCCGCTTGGGGAGGGAGGCCCGGTCCGAGGACCTGGTCCGCGATCCGGAGCTCCTGGCGGCGGCGGTGCTCGGTCTGCTGGGTACGGGAGTCTGTCTGATGTTCGGGGTCTTCGCAGGTGTTGTGGCGGTGCCCGCCGCGTTGATCTTGAACCTGGGGTTGGCCGCGGCGGCGCGCGGTGCGAGGACCGGTGCAGAGGCCTTGCCCACGAGCTGGCCGTGGCCGCGGGCTCGGGTTGTCGTGGTCCTGTGGCTGGCCGCCGCATTGGCCTGGTCACTGGAGCGGGCCTGGGCGTCGAGGGCGTACGAACGCGCGTTCCGGGTCACTGCCGCCGAGACCGCGGACGGCGCCGCGTCGGAGGAAGCGATGGTCCACCTCCGCAAGGCAGTGGCAGCGGATCCGCGTTTCCCCCTTTACCACGTACGCCTGGATCCCTTGGCAGCCGCCAGGGCCGCCGACGGGCTTGCGCCGCTCTGGTTGCTGGCCGGCACAGTGGAGAGCGAGGACACGGAGCAGCGACGGGAGGCCCTGGAACGAGCCTGTGACCTCGATCCACTGTCGGCGCTTGCGCCCTTCGAGCTGATGCGTCTTGAACGTGACGCGGGCGCCGGGGCGGGGGATCCGCGGGTGGCCGAGCGGGCGGCGCGGGCGATCCTCGCCGAGCCGCTGCTTCTGGCGGCGGTCGCCTTCGAGGGAGACCCCGATCTGCGTGCTGAGGTCCAGCGCGGGATCCAGACCTGGCCGGGCCTGCCGCCGGGCTGGTCCGAGTCGTTCGAGGCGTTGTGGCTGGGGTTGGACTGGTCGAACGGAGCTGAGGGTCCGCCCCGTGACGTGCTCTCCATCGACGCCGACGGTCGGCCGGCGGTCTCCTTCAGCCTGTTCGCCTTCCGTCGTCCGCCGTGGCCCCTCTCGATCGGCGCCGTGCCGCTCCGCAGCCACCGCCTCGAGGCGATCGCTGCCCACGACCTCCCGGCCGCGACCCGGTTGCCCCAGACGGCGCCGGATCCGTTCTGGATCGCGCGCTGCGGCTTAGGGGGCTAGGCGGCCCCGGTGGCCCTGGCGTCGGTCGCGACGACGCGGTTGCGGCCGGCGCCCTTCGCCGCGTACATGGCGTCGTCAGCTTGGCGAAGCAGGCGCGTGGCGCTTTCCTCGGAGTCGCCCCCGGTGACGGTGCCGGGGAGGCGGAGCAGACTGGCGGCGCCGATGGAGCAGGTGAGGCTGACCAGGGGTCGAGACTCGGCGCCGGGGCCGCTGGAGAACAGGGTCGACGCCACATCGGTCCGTAGGCGCTCGGCTCGCCCGAACGCCTGGTCGATGTCGGTTCCCGGCAGGACCAGCACGAACTCATCGCCGCCGTAGCGCGCGGCGAAGCCGCCCGCGTCGTCGGCGGCGGTCTGGAGGAGCGTCGCGACCTGACGCAGGAGGTGGCTACCGGCCTGGTGACCGTGCAGGTCATTGACCCGCTTGAAATAGTCGAGGTCGAGGAACAGCAGGCCGAGATCCTCGTCTCGCCGCTCGGCATCGTCGATTGCCGCGGAGAGAGCGTCGTGGAGGGCGCGGCCGTCGAAGAGACCGGTCAGACTGTCCTGTCCGTGAGCCGACCCCTCGCGGCGAGCAACAACGACTCTGCGTATCGCGGCGGCTGCCTGAGCTGCCAATGCTCGGGCTGCCGTGCTACGCGGCGGCATCGGTCAGCCGCTCCAGGCGGGCGGGAACGCTCTTGTGCCATGGTGTGCCGGCAATGGGGTCGCGGTCCGTCGCAGCCGTCAGTTCGTTGGGTGCTATGCCGTCGAGCGTTCGCTCCCCCAGTTCGGAGCCCTCGCCCGTAATACCGGCGCGCCGGATCGAATCGGCGAACCTCGCGGCGCAGATTTGCGCCGCGCTCCACAGTGCGGCGGCGGACCAGATCAGGCGCTGCAGGTAGCTCACCAGGGTCGAGTTGCGGTTCATCTGCACGCCGAGGTCCTCGAACACCGCGTGTCCCAGTCGATCTCTTCGAAGCTGCCGTCGGGGCGCCGGCGCATGGGCGCCAGCAGACGGTCGCGGCTGTTCTGGTAGTGGTTGAGGCGCCCGGCCTTCTGGCAGACGTAGCCCTTGGAGACGGGGTTTGCCCGGTCACCGCGGATGCGGGCGAACTGTCGTCCGTCGTCGCCGCCCAACTGGACCTGGATGCCGCAGTTGCACTCGCAGAGGATGCACGCGGTCGGCTCCCATGGAGGGAATTCCGACGACGGGGTGTGGGACTCGTTTCCTGGGCTCATGTCGGCTCGTGAACTGCGGTTTGGACGCCTCGAACGGCGCGCGGGTGTTGGCAATGAGCTTATGCCGTCCGTGTCCCTGGGCTCGAGGCTGCTACCGTGCGGTCCGGTGACTCGCGTTCCCCCGCTTCGTCGATCCCTGGGCCAGCACCATCTTCGGCATCCGGGGTCCGCGGCGCCCGCCGTCGACTTTCTGAGCGTCGCCGGTCGCAGCGTAGTCGAGATCGGCCCCGGCGGCGGTGTGCTCACACGCCTGCTGCTGGAACGCGGCGCGAGCCGCGTGATCGCCTGCGAACTCGACCTGCTGTGGACGATGGAGTTGCGCCGCCGGATCGTGGATCCGCGCCTGGTCGTCGTTGCCGGGGACGGCTGCGATCTCCGCTACGAGAGAGCGCCTGCTACGACCCGGATCGCGGGCAACCTGCCGTACAACGTGGCGACCCGGATCGTTCTCGCCGTCCTCGAGCGGGCGCCGGTTGGCGCCCGTGCCGCGTTCCTGGTGCAGCGTGAGGTCGCGGACCGGCTGACCGCGGAACCGGGCGGGTCCGACTACGGAGGGCTGAGCGTCCTGGTCGCTGCCCGGGCGGCGGCGCGCCGGCTGTCGGTGGTTCTGCCCGGCAGTTTCGTGCCGCCGCCGGCCGTGACCAGCGCGTTCGTGGGGCTGGAGCGTGTCGCCCCGCCGGTCGACGAGACGGAGTGGTTCGTCTTTGCCGCATTCGTGCGCACCGCTTTCAGCCAGCGCCGCAAGACGCTGCTCAACAACTTCCGGCCGACCGCAGGTCGGGCTGCCGCCGAAGCGGCGTTCGCGGCGCTGGACCTGCCGCGCAAGGTGCGGGCGGAGAGCCTTGGGTTGTCTGAGTTCGTTGCCCTGTTCCGCGAGATGAAGCGCCACTACGACATATAGCCATATCCGACTTGATGGGCTACAATCGTGTGCCCGTGCATGTTCCCGTCATGGCTGGTTGTCGAGGGCGCCGGTGATCCGCTCGGACGATGGCGCCCGGCGGTTCGGTCTGGGCGGGCTACCGGCGGGTAAGAGCGTCGAACTGATCGGCCTCCTCCTGCTCGCCCTGGGCGCACTGCTGCTGCTCAGCCTGCTGAGTTACCATCCGAGCGACCCCAGTTTCTTGCGCAGCGGCGCGAACTCCGGCGAGACGGAGAACCTGATCGGTCCGGTCGGCGCCCAGGTCGCGGCTGCCGGGTACGGGGTTCTGGGGCTTGCGGTCGTGGTGGTGGCGTTGACGGTTCTGGGCCTGGGCTACCGGCTCGTGCGTGCGCGCGGCAGGTTTCCTTCGCTGCTGCAGGCCGCCGGCATTGCCGTCGCGCTGATCGCCTTGCCGATCCTGGTCGATCTCGCTGTCGGGGAAGTGCAGATCCGCGGCGAGCCCCTGGTTGCCGGCGGTCTCGTGGGGTCAACGATCTCCGGTGGCATTCAGAGCCAACTGGGCGCCATCGGCGCCGCGGTGATCGCCGTGTTCGGGCTCGTCTTCGGCATTGCGCTGACCATGCGAGGCAGCCTTGAGGAGTGGCTGGCCGGGACTCTGCGCCGGCTCAAGGAACTGGTCGTTCTCCTCATGGGAAAACTGAGGCGCGGGCCGAAGACTGCCAAGGCGAAGAAAGCCGGCCGGCGGGCGAGAACGGCCACTGCCGAGCCGCTCGTGGACTCGCCGCTTCAGGAACTCAGGCTCCGCAAGGCGCTTCCGGAAGAGAAGGTTGAGGTCGTCGGACCGAAATCCGTACGGCCGGAGGAATCGGCTCTTCCCTTGGCGGCGCCGAAGGTGCATCCGCCTGCATCCTTGGCGGCCAAGCCGACCAACGGCACGGGCGCACAGACGGCCGACAGCGCAGAGCTGCCGCCGATCGATCTGCTGTACTGCGAGGAAGTCAGCTCGGAAGTCAACGAGGATGAGGTCCGCGAGCTCGGCGAGCTGATCTGTACCCGCTGCGCGGAGTTCGGTGTTGAGGGAACGATCGAGGGGATCAGCCCCGGCCCGGTAGTCACAGTCTTCGAGTTCCAGCCGGCGCCGGGGATCAAGGTCGCCCAGATCATCAACCTGCAGGACGACCTGGCGCTCTCGTTGAAGGCGGAAGCGATCCGGATCGATCGCATGCAAGGCCGCTCCACGCTCGGCATCGAAGTGCCGAATACGCGGCGAACGGTCATCCCGCTGGGTCGCCTGCTGGACGCTCCCGAGTTCCGGGCGAACACGTCGCCCCTGACCATGGCGTTGGGGCGGACCCTGCGCGGCGAGCCGTACTACGCCGATCTGACGAAGATGCCGCACCTGCTGGTTGCGGGCGCCACCGGCGCCGGCAAGAGCGTCGGCCTGCAGGGGATGCTGACTTCGATCCTGTACAAGGCGCGAAGCGATGAGGTCCAATTCATCCTGATCGACCCGAAGCGGATCGAGCTGGGGGTCTATGCGGACATTCCGCACCTCAAGACCGCGGTCGTGGTGGAGCCGAAGCAGGCTGCGAACGCTCTTCGCTGGGCGGTATCGGAGATGGAGCGCCGCTACCGGCTGTTGGCCGAGGTGCACGTCCGATCGATCGCCTTCTACAACCAGGCGATCGCGGATCCGGAGGTGGCCCGGCGCCTGCGGCTCCGGGACGAAGAGGCGGACGAGCCCGCGGCGCCGCGCGTCTTCGAACCACTCCCGTACTACGTGATCGTGATCGACGAACTGGCCGACCTGATGATGGTGGCTTCGTCCGAGGTCGAGACCTCGATCGCCCGGCTGGCGCAGATGGCCAGGGCTGTCGGCATCCATCTGATCGTCGCCACTCAGCGCCCTTCGGTCGACGTGCTGACCGGCACGATCAAGGCGAACTTCCCGTGCCGGATCTCGTACGCGGCCGCCACGCGGCACGACTCGCGCACGATCCTCGATCAGGTCGGAGCGGAGAAGCTGCTGGGCAAGGGCGACATGCTGTTCATGCCGCCCGGCAGCGGCCGCACGATCCGCCTTCACGGCGCCTACGTCACAGAGCAGGAGACTGCCGCGCTGGTTCGCTGGCTCAAGCGCCAGGGCCAGCCGAACCTGGATCCGGCGGTGCTGGAACCGGTGCCGGAGGATCGGTCGGCCGCCGGAGGCGAGCACGGAGGCGGAGACGCGCTCTACGACGAGGCCGCGCGGTTGGTGGTCTCGGAACGGATGGGATCGGCGAGTTTCCTTCAGCGTCGCATGAGGGTCGGCTTTTCCCGCGCCTCCCGCCTGGTCGACCTGATGGAGCAGGACGGAATCGTGGGTCCGGCCCAGGGCAGCAAGCCGCGCGAGGTCCTGGTGCCGCCTGATTTCTTCGAAGAGATCGAGCAGTCCCAGATCGCTTTCGAGTAGGAGGCTGTGCCGAAGAACGCTACGGAGTGAGTTCTGCAGGCACGGCCTGCTACTGAGGTGGGGGATGGGGCCAGGCACCGAGTCTGCGGGGGGCTTGGCGGCGGTAGCGGCGCTGTCCGCCGGAAACGGAGGCGCCTTGGCCGGTGGGTCGCGTAGTCTCCCGGGCATCGTGTCCGTGCCGCGAAGACTCAACCGGATCGCCTTCTTCGGCACGCCCGACTTCGCGGTCCCGGCGCTGGGCGCCCTGGAGGAGGCTGGCCGGCGGCCGGTGCTCGTTGTCAGCCAGCCGGCGCGCCGGGCGGGTCGCGGCGGCCGTCTGGGCCAACCGCCCGTGGCCCGCTGGGCGCTCGACCGGGGCGTCGACCTGCTGCAACCGACAGGCGTGCGCGGCGCCGACTTCCTCGGCCGGCTGCGTTCCCTGGCGCTCGACCTGGCCGTGGTTGCGGCGTACGGTCGCATTTTCCCGCGCGCCCTGCTGGAACTGCCGGCGGGCGGCTGTGTGAACATTCATGCGTCGCTGCTGCCGGCCTATCGCGGTGCTTCACCGATTCAGGCCGCGATAGCGGCCGGAGAGCGGAAAACCGGTGTGACGACGATGGTCATGGAGGAAGGACTCGACAGCGGACCGATCCTGCTTCAGGAGGAGGCGCCGATCGGCGTGGACGAGACCGCCGGTGAGTTGTCGCCGCGGCTGGCCGCGATCGGGGCCCGACTTCTGGTTCGCACGCTCGAAGCGCTGGAAACCGGGGCTCTCGAGCCGCGGCCGCAGTGCGACGCGGCGGCGACCCATGCCCCGATGCTGCGCCCTTTGGACGGCATCGTGGACTGGCGCCGGGAGTCGAGACAGATCGCCTGGCGGGTGCGCGCCTACGAGCCGTGGCCGGGGTCCCGGAGCTGGCTTCGCGGCGAGGCGGTACGGATCGTCGCGTCGCGACCGCTGGCATCGTGTGACGGGGTCGAAGGCCAGATTGCCCTGGATCGGCCTGGCGCCTTCCTCGGCTGCCGGAGGGTCGAGGGAATCGGACGGGTGCCGGTGGTCCGGTGCGGCGGCTCGTCGGCGTTGGCGCTCTGCCGAGTGCAGCGGCCGGGCGGCCGGCAGATCAGCGGCCTCGATCTGGCGAACGGGCTGCGGCTCGCCGTGGGCGAGCGCTTCGGAACGGTGGAGTGACTCGTCGGCGGACCATCCGGAATCTGGAATCCCGCGGCAACTGGCGCCGGCGGGACACGGCGATGACGGCCCACGCCAAGGTCCGGGAATCGGCGGCCTTCGTGCTCGAGCGGACTCTGGATTCGAAGGCGCCGGTGTCGACGTTTCTCGGCGGCGCGCTCGAACGCTGCGACCCGCGCGACCACGGGTTGCTGCGGGAGCTCGTGCTCGGGACGCTGCGTTGGTTGCGCTTCATCGACCATGTCCTGGTCGCCGCCTCGCAGCGGCCGCTGAACCGCATTCAGCGGGCCCTGCTGGCGCCGCTGCGGATCGGCGCCTATCAGCTCTTCTTTCTCGACCGCATACCGGCCCACGCGGCGGTCAACGAGGCGGTCGAGCAGGCCGGAAGCCGCACCCACGCGGGCGGCGCCAGCTTCGTCAACGGCGTGCTTCGACGGATTGCCCGATCACCACGCCGCGATGACTGGCTGGCCGATACCGCCGACCCGACGACGCGGCTGGGAATCCGCTACTCCCACCCGGACCTGCTGGTCGAGCGTTGGCTGAGCACCTACGGCGAGGAGCGAACGATCGCTCTGCTTGACGCAAACAACCGTCCCAAGCCACTTCACCTGCTGGCATTCCGGGATCGAGGCGGCCGCGCCCCGCTGGCGGAGCAGTTGATCGACGATGATGTCGGGGTCGAGCCGTCGGTCCTGGCGCCGCACTGTGTGACGGTCCGGTGGGGGAATCCGCTGACTTCCGACGCCTACCGGCAGGGCGGCTTCTACGTGCAAGACGAGGCAAGTCAGTTGGCGGCGATCGTGCCGCCACCCGCGCCCGGCGAGAGCGTGTTGGACGTGGCGGCGGCGCCGGGGGGCAAGACGTTCGCGCTGCTGGCCGAGCAGCCGGACCTTCGCAGCATTGCCGCTGACCAGTCCCTGCGGCGCCTGGTCACCATGAGCCGGAATGCCGCGCGCCTCCAGCTTCGGCCCCGGCTTCTCGCGGCGGACGGTGCGGCCCTCCCCTTCGGGCCCGTCTTCGACCGGGTCGTGGTCGACCTGCCGTGCAGCGGAACCGGCACGTTGCGCAAGCACCCCGAACTGAAGTGGCGGATCAGCGCCGGCGAGATCGAGCGACTCGCGGCGGAGGGTCTGGCCATGGTGCGGGGCGCGTCCGAATGCGTTCGCCCGGGGGGCCTGCTCGTGGTCATCACCTGTTCGATCGAGCCGGAGGAGAACGAGGCCGTGATCGCGGCTTTCCTGGAGTCCCGGACCGAATTTTGTCGACGGGATCTCGCGGGCGATCTACGCCGGCCCGAGGTGGAGCACGTCGTTGGGCTCGGTGTGTGGCGTCTCCTGCCGGCCGACGATCATGACGGCTTCACGGTGCAGGTGCTCGAGCGGAACTCCGGCTGAAGTCGACCGGCCAGGTTTTCTTGGAGTTCTGACCCGATCCGGGAGGCGGCGTCCTGTTCCGCGCAGCGAGACGGAATGCAGCCGTAAGTCCAAGTCGGCGTTGACAAAGAGAGCTGTTCTAGCCTAAATTTGCTGGGTGTTCTGGAGTTTGAAGAAAAGTTCCCGAGCATACTGGAAGACGAGTCCGAATGCCAGATGCCAAGTGCCGGCCAATTCAGGCGTCGTGCCGCGGCTTGAGCGCTGGAAGACGGTTGACGGGCCGATCCACACAGTTCACACTCAAGACTCTAAGGAGCACCACTAGATGGCCGGAAAGGCAGACATCGTAGAAGCCGTTGCCGATGGCGCGGGTCTAAGCAAGAAGCAGGCGGCGGATGCCGTCCAGTCCCTCATCGACAGCATCTCCAGCCACCTGCAGGACGGTGATCGTGTGCAACTGCCCGGCCTCGGCAGTTTCTCGGTTTCGCACCGCGCCGGCCGCACGGGCCGCAACCCGAAGACCGGCGAGTCGATCGAGATTGCCGCGAGCAACGGCGTTCGCTTCAAGGTCAGCCGTCCCCTCAAGGACGCCCTCAACTAAGCACTTGTATCCGCCTTGGCGGCCAACTGGCCGCCAAGGCGGAACACGAGTGCGTGACCCCGTGCGGCCGCGGCCGCACGGACACTAGGCACTTCAGCGCTTTTGGCGGCCAACTGGCCGCCAAGGCGGAATACGAGTGCGTGACCCCGTGCGGCCGCGGCCGCACGGACACTAGGCACTTCAGCGCTTTTGGCGGCCAACTGGCCGCCAAGGCGGAATACGAGTGCGTGACCCCGTGCGGCCAACTGGCCGCACGGGCACTATGGGCGTCAGCGCACCAGGCGGTAGAGGCCTGCGAGGCGCGTGGGCTTGACGCCGGCTGCGAAGAGCAGCCAGATCAGCCAATTCGTCGCCACCGTTCGAACGACACCGCGTTCGATGAATCGGCGTGACGAGGTGGTAGCGCGTTGGGAAATGATCGAGATCGATCCTTGCCGGCGGAGTCGCCGGATGAAGTCCAGATCTTCGAGGATCGGGAGGTCGGAGAAGCCGCCGCAGCCTGCGTAGGCCGCCGCGGTGGCGAATTGCGCCTGGTCGCCGAGCGGCATACACAGCCGCTTTGTCCGGAGATCGACCAGGCGGCGGCCCAGGCGCAGGAGTGGCGGCGCCGCGTCGAAGTCGACCAGGAAACCGCCGCCGACGGCCTTGCGGTTGACCGCCTGCTCTATCGCGGGTCGCGCCGAGACGGGGAGGCGTGTATCGGCGTGGAGGAACAGCAGCACGTCGGCGCCGGCGTCGAGCGCCAGGGCAGCGCCCGTGCGCAGTTGCAGACCGCGCCCCGGTCGCGGGGCGGTCGCTACCGTGGCGCCGGCTCGCCGCGCCAGTTCGACGGTGCGATCCCGGCTGCCTCCGTCGACAACGATCAGATCGTCGCAGTGGTTGCGGGCGGCGGCGACCGCCGCCCGCACGGTGCCCTCTTCCTGGAGCACCGGCATGACGATGGCGAGGCGCATTCCAGGCGGTCAGGTTGGGGAGCGACCCAGGCGTCGCATGACGATGGCGAGGCGCATCGTGCGGTAGGTTAGCCGCCTGTGCGGTTCGCCCGTTGTCGCGTCCCGCATCGCCGGTATGGGCGCCGACTCCTCCTTCAGCCACCTCGACCGTCGCGGGCGCGCGGCCATGGTCGATGTCTCGGCCAAGGACGTGACCCGCCGGGTGGCCGAGGCTTCATGCCGGGTGCTGCTGTCCGGCGATACGGTCGATCGCTTGGAGAGGCTGCCCAAGGGCGACGCCCTCACGGTGGCGCGAGTGGCGGGCGTGCAGGCTGCCAAGAACACGGCCACCTGGGTGCCGCTCGCTCATCCACTGCCGCTCGACCAGGTGGAAGTGGAGATCGAACCCGGCGAGGGAGGCGTGACGATTCGCAGCCGGGTGGTGGTCACCGCGCGCACCGGCGCCGAGATGGAGGCTCTGACCGCGTGCGCGGCGGCATCGCTCGCGCTCTACGACATGGTCAAGTCGGTCGAACGCGGCGCCGTGATCACCGATCTGCTGCTGGAGGCGAAGAGCGGCGGTCGAAGCGGCGAGTACCGCCGCGGCCGCTAGGTGTCCTGTCCCCGGCTTGTCTTGCCGTATCAAGTCGTGTCAAAGACAGGGCACTGACCGTGGGGATCCGTTCCGGTCTTGACCGACTGCTCGACGACGCCAAGCGTCTGAAGGGCCGTCGCTACGCGCTTCTGTGCCACCAGGCGTCGCTGAGTTGCGGCGGCGTCCACGCACACCTGGCTTTGGCAGCGGCGCAGCCGGCGGCGGCTCTGTTGGGTCCGGAGCACGGCTTCTACGGCGTCGAGCAGGACATGGTCGCCTCGCGCGCCGAGAGGGATCCGTGGACAGGCTCGCCGGTGATCTCCCTCTACGGCGACGATGCCTCCAGCCTGCGCCCCCAGCCCGGCGTTTTCGATGGTTGCGATCTGCTGGTGATCGATCTCCAGGATGTGGGCGCGCGGTACTACACCTTCGCCGCCACCGCCGTGTGGGCGACCGACGCCGCGCTGGCGGCGGGCTGTGAGGTCTGGATCCTCGACCGGCCGAACCCCCTGGGCGGCCGGGAAGTGGAGGGCAACCTGCTGGACCTGGACTTCGCCTCCTTCGTGGGCGCCTTTCGCATGCCGCAGCGCCACGGGTTGACTCTGGCGGAGATCGTCCTGCTGGAGGCGCGCCGCGGCGGCTGGGACACCACTTCGCTCGCCGTCTTCGAGGTCGAGGGTTGGCGGCGCGAGCAGAGCTGGCGGGACACGGGCTGGCCGTGGACGGCGCCATCGCCGAACATGCCGACGCCGGACACCGCCGCCATCTACCCGGGCCTGTGCCTGTTCGAAGCGACCACCGTCTCCGAGGGTCGCGGCACGACGCGGCCGTTTCAGCTTCTCGGGACGCCCGGCGCCGACGCGCCCGCACTCGCCGGTCGCTGCCTGGCGCGTCTTGGCGCCGCCGGAATGACCGGTGTCTCGGTCGTCCCCGCCATGTTCAGACCTCAGTTTCAGAAGCACGCAGGGGCGGTCTGTGCCGGTGTGGAACTCCGCGTCCTGGACGCCGGGGCCGTTCAGCCGGTACGCCTTGGATTCGAGCTGCTGCTTGCCTTTCGCGATGTCCTGGGGCCGGCTTTCGACTGGCGCGCCGAACCCTACGAGTTCGTGTCGGACACGCCGGCGGTCGACCTGCTCGCCGGTACCGATCGCTTCCGGCTCGGCCTGGATTCGCCGGACGCGCTCGAACACTGGTACGCGAGCTGGCGCGACGACGAAGCCGAGTTCCGCGCCGAGCGCGAATCGGTCTTGCTGTACTCCTGAAGCGCTGCAACAATCCGCCGGCGGCAGGTCGCTTCCGGTCCGGCCGTTACTCAGCCCAGTGCAGCCGACCCGAGCCTGAACCCCGCCCCGAACCCGAATGGACGTGCAGCCGATGCCACGGATCCTGATTGCCGATTCCCTGGCGCCGGCAGGCGTCGAGTTGCTGCTGCGCGAGAACGCGGAAGTGGACCAGCTTCGAGACGAGGACCGTCCACGGCTCGCCTCGTTGATCGCCAACTACGACGCGGTCATCGTGCGCAGCGGAACCCGGATCACCCGCGAGGTTCTGGAGGGCGGCGACCGTCTCAAGGTGGTGGGCCGTGCCGGGGTGGGCGTCGACAACATCGATATAGCGGCCGCCACCCAGCGCGGTGTGCTGGTGATCAACGCGCCGACTGCGAACTCGCTTTCGGCCACCGAGCACACATTCGCCCTGCTGCTGGCGCTGGCGCGGCGGATTCCGTCCGCCGACGCGTCGCTCAAGGCGAAGCGCTGGGAGCGCAAGAGCCACGTAGGCAGCGAGCTGCAGGGCAAGGCGCTGGGCGTGATCGGTTTCGGTCAGATCGGTCGGCGGGTGGCCACCCGCGCCCGGGCCTTCGAGATGGAAGTGCTCGCCTACGACCCCTTCCTGCAGGCGGAGGTTGCGCGGCGACTCGATGTCGAGCCGGTGGCTCTGCCTGATCTGCTCGCCCGGTCCGACTTCATCACCTTCCACACGCCGCTTACGGATCAGACCAGGAACATGCTCAATGAGTCGCGCATCGCCCAGATGAAGGACGGCGCGGCCGTGATCAACGTCGGGCGCGGCGGCGTGGTCGATGCCGAGGCGCTGCTCGCGGCGCTCGAGTCCGGCAAGCTCGCCGGCGCGGGTCTGGACGTGTTCCCGGAGGAACCGCCGTCGGACTACCGACTCGCTGCGCACCCGAACGTGGTCGCGACGCCCCACATCGGCGCCCAGACGACCGAGGCACAGGAGCGCATCGCCACCGAGACGGCCCGCATGGTGCTCGCCGCGCTTCGCGGCTCGCTCGCGGTATCGGCGGTGAATCTGCCGTTTCGTTCCTCGGGCTCCCGCGGCGAACCCTTCCTGCGGCTGGGCGAGCAACTGGGCCGGCTGGCCGCGGTCGCACTCGGCGGCAGCCTCCAGCGTGTCCAGGCGGACATGTGGGGCATCGACGACGATCTGAGGAAATCGGTCGCGGTGGCGGCGCTCAAGGGCGCACTGACGCCGTCGTGCGGCGAGGCGGTGAACTACGTGAATGCCGAGCGCACGGCCACCGACCGCCGCGTCGAACTCGTGCAGGCCACCCACAGCGAACAGGCAACGTACGCTCACCTGGTGCAGGTCGAGGCCAGGAACGCCGAAGGGGGCAGCATCCAGGTCGCCGGAACCGTCTACCGTGGTGGTGACCTGCGGATCGTTTCGTTCGCCGGCTTCCGGTTGGAGTTCAAACCCCAGGGCCTCCTGCTCATCATCCGCAACCGGGATATTCCCGGGTTCGTGGGCCGGCTCGGCACGCTGCTCGGCAACGACGGCATCAACATCGCCGACATCCACCTGGCCCGCGAGCCGGGCGCCCACGCCCTGGCCGTCCTGCGTCTCGACGAGGCCCCGAACGAGGCATGCATGGCGGCGATCCTGGCCCTGGACGAATCGATCTCGGTCGACCTGGTCGACCTCTCCTGACCCGAGTCGCACACACGAGCCGGCGCTGCGCACCCCCCATGCCCCTGGCGCCGGCTGGACGTCGTCGCTCAGCGCAGGACGATCGCGGCGATGCCGGCTTTCTCCAGCTTCTGCCGCACGAGGTCGGCCGCCTTCTGGCGCCGGCGGTCGATCTGGACCCGGTACCAGCCTCCTTCCTGACGGATCCTGACCTTGTCGAGACCGAGGTCGCGGCGCAGCCGACGAGCCAGATCGGCGGCCCCGCTGCGTTCCCTGAACGCGCCGGCCTGGATCGTGAAGCCGGAGCGCTCGCCCCGACCGGTCGGGGACGCGGCCTTGGGCGCCGCCTTGCGCGCGGCCTTGGCACGAGAGTTCTTCGGGGGACGTCCGTTCGCCGAATAGGAGATCGGAAGGTTGCGGCCCTCGGGCGCCACCTGCACGATGCGGATTCGCACCCGGGCGAGGCCGGCGCCGAACATGTCGAGTTGCCGCGCGGCGCCCAGCGAAAGATCAATGATCCGGCCCTTGATGAACGGGCCGCGGTCGTTGATCGGAACCCGCAGCTTCCGCCCGTTGTCCTTGTTCTCGACTTCCACCACGGTGCCGAAGGGCAGTTGCTTGTGCGCCGCGGAGATCCGGTTCATGTCGTAGATCTCGCCGCTGGCGGTGGCCCGACCGTTGAACTGCGCGCCGTACCATGACGCGAGTCCTACCTGCGTGGTCCCGCGGCGAGGGGTCTGGAGAGCCGACGTCGAAGCGCAGCCGACCGAAAACAGGACGGCGAGCAGTGCGGCGAGCGACTGCGTCCGGTTCACACCCTCGGCGCCTCGACCGGTGCGGCACGGTGCCGTTCCAGCGCCGGTTCGACAGCCTCAGCCAGGAAGTCGTCGACTTGCTGGGCAGAGCGCCCCGTAAAGGAATCCGCGTCGACAAGGGATTCGAGTTCGTCCCGGTCGAGCCCGAACGACGGGTCGGCCGCGATCAGGTCGATCAGCGGATTCGGCTCCCCCGCTGAGACCCGCGCGTAGGCCTTGAGACTGTGCTGGCGAATGCGCTCGTGCAGTTCCTGACGGTCGCCGCCGCGCAGCGACGCCTCCATCAGGAAGGTCTCGGTGGCCATGAACGGAAGTTCGCGCCTCACTCGGGCGGCGGTTGCCGCTTCGTTCACCCGCAGGCCCTGGGCAATGTTCGCGGCCAGAAGCAGCACGGCATCGACGGTCAGGAAACAGTCGGTCAGCACCAGGCGTCGGTTCGCCGAGTCGTCGAGACTGCGCTCCAGCCACTGCGTGCCTGCATTCAGGGCGCCGTGCAGGGAGTCGGTCATGATCCGCCGCGACAACGAGCACATGCGCTCGGCCCGCACCGGGTTGCGCTTGTAGGCCATCGCCGAGGAACCGACCTGGTTCTCGTCGAAGGGCTCGGACAGTTCGCCGACGCCCTGGAGCAGCCGCAGGTCGCTGCCGAACTTGTGGCAACTCTCCGCGGCGCCGGACAACGCGTGCAGGACTTGACTGTCCTGCTTGCGCGGGTAGGTCTGGCCGGTGATTCGCCAACTCGACTCGAAGCCGAGCGCCGCGGCCACGCGGGCGTCAAGCTCGCGCACCTTGCCGTGGTCGCCGCCGAACAGGGTCAGGAAGGAGGCCTGGGTGCCCGTGGTGCCCTTGGCGCCACGGCAGCGCAGCCAGTCGCGGCGATTGGCCACTTCTTCGAGGTCGGTCAGGAAGTCCTGCAGCCAGAGGCAGGCGCGCTTGCCCAGTGTCGTCAACTGGGCGGACTGGAAGTGGGTGTAGGCGAGTGCGGTCGTTGCGCGCTCCCTGCGGGCGAAGCTGGCCAGCTCGGCGGCGGTGGCCGTCAGCCTGCCCGCGACCAGGTCGAGGGCCTCCCGGATGATCAGCACGTCCGTGTTGTCGGTGATGAACGCGGACGTCGCACCCAGGTGCAGAATGCTGCCGGCGTCGCCGCTGACTTCGGCGAAGTGTCGCAGGTGGGCCACCACATCGTGGCGCGTTTCGCGTTCGAGCTGTGCCACCCGCTCCAGGTCGAGATCGTCCGCATGCTCGCGCAGCGCGGCGAGCTGTCGCTCGCTGATTGGCAGCCCCAGCGCCGCCTGGTTTTCGGCCAGACAGATCCACATCCGACGCCAGGTACGGAAGCGGTGCCGGCCCGAAAACAGCCGCGCCATCTCCGCGCTCGCGTAACGCTCGTGAAGCGGATTCTGCGGTGCTTCCCTCGCTGCGGCCATGGGCGAAGTCTACCAGCGCAAGTTGTTGACGGCGCTGAGGTTTAGCCGGCAAACACGCGTCTCAGCCCCCAGCCGGCGGGTGCGCAGCACTACGCGCGGTCGAGAAGCCGCAGCATGACGGCCTTCTGGGTGTGCATGCGGTTCTCCGCCTGGTCGAAGACGCGGCTCTGGGGGCCGTCGACGACGGATGCCGTGACCTCCTCGCCCCGGTGGCAGGGGAGACAGTGGAGGTAGATCGCGTCGCTCTTCGCTCGGGCCATCAGGTCGTCGTCGACGGTGTAGCCCTCGAAGTCGGAGAGTCGTTGTTCTTTCTCGTCCTCCTGGCCCATCGAGGTCCAGACGTCGCTGTAGACGGCGTCCGCGCCGGCGGCGGCGACCTGCGGGTCGGCGCCGGTTTCGATCCCGGCGTCGGTATGGGCGGCGAGTTCGCGTGCGAGATCGAGGAACTTGTCCGCGACTTCGTAACCCGGAGGCGAGGCGATGGAGAAGTCGAGACCGGCGCGGGCGCAGGCGATCATCAGGGAGTGCGCGACGTTGTTGCCGTCGCCGATGTAGGCGATCCTTCGACCACGCAGGTCGCCGAACTCCTGGCGGACGGTCATCAGGTCGGCGAGCGCCTGACAGGGGTGCAGCTCGTCGGTCAGCCCGTTGATGACGGGCACGTTGGCGTGTTCGGCCATCTCCACCACGGTGCTGTGTTCGAAGGTGCGCAGCATCAGGAGGTCCACGTATCGTGACAGGACGCGGGCGGTGTCGGCGATCGTCTCCCCGCGGCCGATCTGCAGGTCGCGGTTGGAGAGGAAGATCGCCTGGCCTCCGAGCTGCGTCATGCCGGCTTCGAAGCTGACCCGGGTTCGGGTGGACGCCTTTTCGAAGTAGAGGCCGATCGACTTGCCCCTGAGCGTGTCGCGATGTGACTGGGGCCTGGATTCGAGCTGCAAGGCCAGCTCCAGAATCGACTCGAGTTGACCGTCCTCGAGGTCGGCGATCGAGATCAGGTGTTCAGGCATGGGGTACCTCCGTTGGGCCGGATCGTATGGGGCGGGCTACACTGCCTGTCCCTTGGCTCTCTCTCTCGGGGCGAATAATACACCACTCTGGCGCACGATTATTCATGACGCGTCCAGGCGCCGACAGGTGAGCGGCCAGAATGCCAACGAGTTCCCGTGGGTGCTGGTTACCGGCAACGCGAACAAGCGGCGCGAGGCGGAGCGGATCGTCGGCCACCGGTTGGAGACGGCGGCGATCGATCTACCGGAGATTCAGTCGGGCGACCTGATCGAGGTGCTCCGCTTCAAGGCCGAGGCAGCCTGGGAGCGGCTGGGGCGGCCGGTCGTCGTCGAGGAGACCGGCCTGGAACTGGCCTGCATGAACGGCTTCCCCGGTCCGCTGGTCAAGTGGATGCTGGAGGCGGTCGGCGACGAGGGCATCGCGAAGGTCGCGATTCGCGCGGGCGATCCCGGTGTCGTGGCGCGGTGCGCGCTGATGCTCAAGGGCGGACGCCGGGAGGTGATCGCCGAGGGCGCGACGGCCGGCCGGCTGGTGCTGCCGCCGCGAGGCGAGGGCGGATTCGGCTGGGATCCGGTGTTCGAACCCGATGGACTCGAGCGGACCTACGCCGAACTGGGCGATGAGGTCAAGGACCGGATCGGCCACCGCGGCCGCGCTTGGCGCGAGTTCCTGCGGGCGCTCGGTAGCGGGGGCGCACGCTCCTAAGGGCGCTGGGCCTGTTTCCTCAAGGCTGAGAAGACAGTCTCGACCTGCGTCCGCAACTCGTCCAAGCTGCCGTCGTTCTCGATCACGTGGTCGGCGGCCGCCCGGCGGTCCTCGGTGCGGGCCTGGGCTTCCATGCGCGCTTCGGCCTGGTCCCGGTCGAGCCCCCGCTCGACGGCGCGGTCGAGGCGGAGCTCGGCCGGCGCCTCGACGGTGACCACGGCGTCATACCGTCCGCGGCCGCCGGTCTCGGCCAACAGCGGCACTTCGAAGACGACAACCGCGCCGTCGCCGGCCGACTCGAGGATCTCGAGGTAACGCTGCCCGACCAAGGGGTGGATCGCCTGTTCCAGGCGCTTGCGGCTGGCCGGGTCGGCGAACACCGCGCGCCCCAGTGCCTCCTTGTCGACCGAGCCGTCCGCGTTCAGCATCTCGGCGCCGAACAGTTTGGCAACCGCCTCTGCGCCCGGCTCGCCCGGCCGGTAGAGGTCGGCGACCAGGGCGTCGGCATCCGTGACGATGCAACCCAGATCGGCGAGCATGCCGCCCACCGTCGACTTGCCGCTGGCGATTCCGCCGGTGAGTCCGACCCGTAGAGCAGTCATCGTGGCACTGAGAATACGCCGCCTCGCCCGTCCATGGGACCGTCGCTCATCTTGACAAGCCCCGGTTGGGACTCTACGATCCCCGTTCCTCTGCGCGAGGAGGTTCGGTAGGAGTATGCCCACTCCTCCGCCAGTCCGTGCGCAACGGAGTGCCGGCATTCCGGCAGGCAAGGGCCAGCCGGCCGTAGGAAATACGAATGACTGCAATAGCCAGAGCAAGGACGCCCAACCCGACCTACAGCCCCAAGCTGGGGGAGATCGAGCGTCGTTGGTACGTGGTCGACGCGGAGGGCGCGACGCTTGGACGTCTGGCCACGCGAGTGGCGCGCATCCTGACCGGCAAGGACAAGCCCACCTACGCTCGCCACATCGATGTCGGCGACTTCGTGGTGGTGGTCAACGCCGAAAAGGCGGTTCTCACCGGCGACAAGGACGACAAGAAGATCTACTACCGCCACAGCGGACAGCCGGGCAAGCTCAAGTCGGAGACGGCGGGCCGTCTGCGTGGCCGCCGGCCGATCAGGCTCGTCGAGTTGGCGGTGCGGGGCATGTTGCCCAAGAACCGCCTGGGTCGCCGACAACTGCGGAAGCTCAAGGTCTATGCCGGCGCGGAACATCCGCACGTGGCGCAGCAGCCGGAGCCGATCGAAGGGAGCCTGAGTTGACGGAAGCGAGTTACGGGACCGGCCGCCGCAAGACGGCCACGGCGCGCGTGTTCCTGCGTGCCGGTAGTGGCGCGATGACGGTCAACGGCATGGGGATGGACGACTACTTCAACAGCGAAGTGTTGAAGATGATCGTCCACCAGCCTCTGCAGGTGGTCGAGAAGGAAGGCGAGGTCGACATGTGGGCCACCGTCTGCGGAGGCGGCAGTTCCGGCCAGGCCGGCGCCATTCGGCACGGCCTCTCGCGTGCGTTGGTGAACTTCGAGCCAACCTTCCGCGAACCGCTCAAGGCGGCCGGGTTCATGACCCGGGATCCGCGGAAGAAGGAACGCAAGAAGTACGGTCAAAAGGGTGCGCGTGCGCGCTTCCAGTTCAGCAAGCGATAGCGGGGAGAGGTTCTTGGCTCACGTCACGATGAAGGAGATGCTGGAGGCGGGTGTCCATTTCGGCCATCAGACCAGACGCTGGAATCCGAAGATGCGCAGTTACATCTTCGGCCGCCGTAACGGCATCTACATCATCGATATTCAGCAGACCCTGCTGCGCTTCCGCGAGGCGGCCGACTATGTCGAGCACATGGCTCGAATGGGCCGCCGGCTGCTGTTCGTCGGCACCAAGCGTCAGGCGCAGCAGGCGATCGAGGAAGAGGCGCGGCGCTGCGGCCAGTTCTACGTCACCCATCGCTGGCTTGGCGGTACGTTGACGAACTTCGTCACCATCCGGGCCTCGGTCGAGCGCCTCCATGATACGGAGAAGAAGCTCGCCGACGAGGAAAGCCTGCTGACCAAGAAGGAACTTCTACGCCTGAACCGTGAGCGGGAAAAGATGGTCCGCAACCTCGACGGGATCCGCAGTATGGAGCGCCTTCCGGACGCGCTGTTCGTCGTTGATCCGCGGCGCGAGCACATTGCGATCGCGGAGGCGAACAAGTTGAACATCCCGGTGGTGGCCATCGTCGACACGAACTGCGACCCGGAACTCGTGGATCACGTGATTCCCGGCAACGACGACGCGATACGGACGATCCGGTTGTTTGCCGGCCGCATTGCCGACTCCTATATCGAGGGTGCTGCCGCCTGGAGCAAGGGCGACGAGGCGGAAGGCGCGGTGGAAGCAAAGCCCGCGGCAGCCGTCGAGGCCGTCGGCGACACCCCGGCCCCGGCCGACACCCCGGCACCGGAGGGGCAGGCCGAGGCCGCCGAACCGGCAGCCGAGGCGGCGGAACCTGCCGCAGCCAGCGGCAGCGCGTAAGCCGGCTGCCAGTTTCATGGTGAGGGGCCGACGGTTCTTCGTCCGGCGAGCGAGATTCAGTGAAGTTCCAGTCAGGGGCGGGTCAAGCCCAGTAGGGAGAAGGAAGCGATGAGCAAAGCAGTGACAGCCGCCATGGTCAAGGAGCTCCGCGAGCGGACTGGCGCGGGAATGATGGACTGCAAGAAGGCCCTGGTCGAGACCGGCGGTGACTTGGAAGCCGCGGTCGACACGCTGCGCAAGAAGGGGTTGGCCTCCGCCGCCAAGAAGGCCGGCCGCGCCACCAGCGATGGTCTCGTGGTTTCCTACATCCACGCCGGCGGCAAGATCGGCGTGTTGCTCGAGATCAACTGCGAGACCGACTTCGTGGCTCGCACGGACGACTTCCAGCAGTTGGCGCACGATCTTTCGCTTCACGTGGCCGCCAGCCAGCCCCGTTTCATCGGTCGCGACGAGGTGACCGCCGACGTCCTCGAGCGGGAGAAGAGGATTCACCGCGAGCAGGCGCTCGAGTCGGGCAAGCCCGACCACATCGTCGAACGCATCGTCGAGGGCCGGATTCGTAAGTTCTTCGCCGAGAACTGCCTCCTGGAGCAGCCGTTCGTCAAGGACGCGGACCGGAAGGTCGAGGACGTGCTCAAGGCCGCGATCGCCAAGCTGGGCGAGAACATGCTCATCTGCCGTTTCGCCAGGTTCCAGCTCGGCGGCGATTCGACCTTGGCGGCAGCGGTCCCTCCGGCTTCCGATCCGTCCTGATCGCCGGATGACTGCAGCCGCTGCGCCCGAGCCGGCCTACCGCCGCATCCTGCTCAAGCTGTCGGGCGAAGCGCTGATGGGCGACAAGCCCTTCGGCATCGACGAGGTCGTAGTCGCCGGAATCGCCGCTCAGATCAGGGATGTCTTCGAGCTCGGCGTGCAGATCGGCATCGTGGTCGGGGGCGGCAACGTGATCCGCGGTCTGGCTGCGAGCCATCGCGGCGTCGAGCGGGCGACTGGCGACTACATGGGCATGCTGGCCACCGTGATCAACAGCCTGGCAATGCAGGACGCGCTGGAAAAGACCGGCGTTCCGACCCGGGTGCAGACGGCGCTGGAGATGCGCAGCGTGGCCGAGCCGTTCATTCGCCGCCGGGCGATCCGGCACCTGGAGAAGGGCCGGGTCGTGATCTTCGGCGCCGGTACCGGCAACCCCTATCTGACGACGGACACCGCCGCCGCACTCCGCGCGAACGAAGTCCAGGCCGAGATCCTGCTCAAGGCAACTCAGGTCGACGGCGTCTACAGTGCCGATCCGCGCCGGGACGCCGGGGCGGAGCGCCTGCCCGAAGTGACCTACCAGGAGGTCCTGGAGCGCAACCTGGGCATCATGGACGCGGCCGCGATCAGCCTGTGCCGGGAGAACGACCTGCCGATCGCGGTGTTCGACCTCGGTGTCGAGGGCAACATCCGGCGGGTGGTTCTGGGCGAGAAGGTAGGTTCCCTGGTCACCTGAGTCGTCCTGCGTCGAGCCGGCGCCCCGGCGCGGCGGTAGAGCAGTAGAGTTGTGGTCTGCACACGGAGGCAGAGGGTCACATGCAAGAACTGTTCTTGGAGATGGAGCTCAAGATGAGGGAGGGCGTCGACCACCTTCACCAGGAGCTGAAGACACTACGGACCGGTCGGGCCTCAACGGCGCTGCTCGATGGGGTGACGGTCGAGTACTACGGCACGCCGACCCCACTCAATCAGCTCGCGAGCCTGTCCGTCGCCGACGCCACCCTGCTGGTGGCGCAGCCGTTCGATCCGACCCAGATCGCCGCGATCGAGCGCGCGATCCTGGTTGCCGATCTGGGGCTGAATCCCTCCAACGACGGCAGGATCGTCCGTATCCCTGTGCCTCCTCTCACCGAGGAGCGTCGCAAGGAGATGGTGAAGCGCGCCCACGAGATCGCCGAGCGGCTCCGCAATACGGTACGTGGCGTGCGGCGGGAGGGCAACGATCGCCTGAAGCAGATGGAGAAGGCAAAGGAGATTTCGCAGGACGACGAACGCCGGGGGTTCGACGAGATGCAGAGGCTCCATGACCACTACATCGGCCTGGTGAACCAGGCGCTGGCGAACAAGGAGAAGGACATCCTCGAGGTCTAGGACCTCGAGCCCTGCTTTGACCGTCCACGCAATTGTCCCGGCCGCCGGAAGGGGCAAGCGGTTCGGTGGCGATTGGCCGAAGCAATTCTCTCTGCTCCTGGACCGCCCGGTACTGGCCTGGACGGTCGAGCGGCTTGTCGCCGTCCCCGTCATCGACCGGGTGGTCGTCGCGGCGCCGGCGGGGAGTGCCAAGGAGACGCTGGAGATGCTGGCAGAGGAAGTTGGACCGCGGCCCGGAGTGGCTGTCACCACGGTGGAGGGCGGCCGGCGCCGCCAGGATTCCGTCGCAGCCGCGCTCGCGGCGACCGTCGCGGATCCCTCGGACTGGGTTGCGGTTCACGACGGCGCCCGCCCCTGTCTGAGCCCGGTGGACCTTGAAGCCGTCGTCCGGACAGCGGCCGAGGAAGGCAGGGCCGGAGCGGTCCTCGGACGCCCGGTGAGCGACACCCTGAAGACGGTGAGGGACGGTCGACTCGGCGCGACGGTCGATCGGGCGGGTCTGTTTCGGGCCGAGACGCCCCAGGTCTTTCGAGCTGGGGAACTGGCGGCTGCGCTCGATCGGGCGGCGGCGGGGGACATCGAGGTGAGCGACGAGAGCAGCCTGTTCGAGCCGGGTTCGATCGCTGCTGTTGTGGCGTCCCACCCGAACCCCAAGCTCACCGATCCGTCTGATCGCGCCGCGATCGAGGCGCTTCTGCGACCGCGGCAGGGGCCGCGAGCGGTCGTCGAGACCGCGGTCGGCCAGGGCTACGACGTGCACCGGCTAGTCGCTGGGCGGCCCCTGATCCTTGGCGGCCAGAGGATTCCGCACGAGGCCGGTCTGGACGGTCACAGCGATGCCGACGTCGTGCTCCATGCAATCGGCGACGCCCTGCTCGGAGCTGCCGGACTCGGTGACCTGGGTGTCCACTTTCCCCCGTCGGACGACGCCTGGCGCGGGGCCGACAGTTCGGACCTGCTCCGGCGGATCGTCGACCTGGTCCGGGAGAAGGGGTTCGAGGTCCGGAACTGCGACGTGACGCTGATCGCCGAGCGGCCGTCCATGGCGCCCTACCGCGCGGCGATCGAGGACCATGTTGCGCGCCTGCTCGGACTCGACCCCGGGCGAATGAACTTCAAGGCCACGACCCATGAAGGGCTGGGGCCCCTCGGTCGAAGTGAGGGCATGGCGGCCGAGGCCGTCGTGCTGATCGAGCGGTGGCGCACGTGAGCGGACAAGGAGATCGCCGGGGTACTCCGGAGCGAGCCCCTAGTGCGGATTGGCGGTTCGGCTTCCAGCCGGTCCGCGAGATCCTCCGCAGCCAGCCGCACGAAGTCGCCGAAGTCGTCATCTCGAGGGCGGCGGGGGAGCGCCGGCGGATGATCGAGAGCCTGTGCACGAGACACCGTGTGCCGGTTCGGAGCGTGGCCGCCGCCGAACTGCGGGCCCTGCTCGAAGCGGCGGGACTCGACCACGCGGCGGCGCGGGGTTTCGCGGCGCTCCTGGCGCCCCGAAGGCGCGGTGGATCGCCGGTTGCTGCTGCCGACCCGCAACTCCTGGTGCTGGTCGAGGACGTGCAGGATCCACGGAACCTGGGCGCACTGCTGCGGGTGTGCGAGGGGGCTGGGGTTGGCCGCGTTCTGATCCGTGACCGCGGCGCGGCGCCGCTCTCCGCCGCGGTCGCTGGAGCCGCCGCGGGCGCGGTCGATTGGCTCGAAGTCGAGCGGATTGTGAACAGCGGTCAGGAGATCGAGCGCCTCAAGTCCGCCGGTTTCTGGGTCTACGGCGCCGACGCCACGGGTGAAGCGCCGTGGACGGTCGACCTGAGCGGTCCGATCGTGCTTTGCATCGGCGGCGAGGAGCGCGGTCTGCGCCACCGCACGAGGAGTCTCTGCGACGGCCTTCTCGGCCTGCCGATGCGGGGCCGCGTCGAATCCCTCAACCTGTCCACGGCGGCCGCGGGGTTGCTCTACGAAGCGGTGCGCCAGCGTCTTGTCAGGGCGGAGGGGCTGGCGTAGACTCCAGCGTCGCCGTGGCGCCGCAATGGTGCCCAAGTGCTTCGTAGCGAGGGCCGGCATAGCTCAGTTGGTAGAGCAACTGCCTTGTAAGCAGTAGGTCCTCGGTTCGAATCCGGGTGCCGGCTCCACGGAGGAAGTTGCCGGAGGTGTGGCCGAGCGGTTAAAGGCAACAGACTGTAAATCTGTCGGGCAAAGCCCTACGGTGGTTCGAATCCATCCGCCTCCACCACTTCTTCCCTTTGCGGGCGTGCGGGAGTAACTCAGGGGTAGAGTCACAGCCTTCCAAGCTGTTGGTCGCGGGTTCGAATCCCGTCTCCCGCTCCACGCCGCGCGGAGCGCCGGCGTGGAGCGTGAGACGGGATTCGGCGTTCGGCGCGCGTTTCGCACGCTTCGCGCGCGAAGAAGCGCGTCTCGGCCAGCGAATCCCTTGAGGGTGCTCGGGCCGCGCGGAGCGCCGGCGTGGAGCGTGAGACGGGATTCGGCGTTCGGCGCGCGTTTCGCACGCTTCGCGCGCGAAGAAGCGCGTCTCGGCCAGCGAATCCCTTGAGGGTGCTCGGGCCGCGCGGAGCGCCGGCGTGGAGCGTGAGACGGGATTCGGCGTTCGGCGCGCGTTTCGCACGCTTCGCGCGCGAAGAAGCGCGTCTCGGCCAGCGAATCCCTTGAGGGTGCTCGGGCCGCGCGGAGCGCCGGCGCAAGCGGTCACCGGCCTTCGGCCGGCGGCTATCTTCTTGTGCCGCCTACGGCGGCAACGTTTGCAGTAGAGAGTGCCGTCAGGGCACCGCTTGGCGGCCAGTCGTGTGCGAGGATGTTGTGGATGGCAACTGGAAATCTCCCGGGCCGTCTTGTCACCCTCGCCTCGCTTCTTGCCGTCGCGACGCCGATCTCCGCCCTGGCGGGCCTTGATGCGCGTCAATCCTCCACCGAGGTGTACCAATACGACGACAATGACTTCGAGAGCTACGTCAACCTTCGGGACACTGCGACTGGACGCCTGCCCTTCCAGACGGAGTTCGCCCAGCGGTTCGTGCTGCCCGCAGAAGGGGCAGTCCAGTACGTGGAGGTATGCGTCAGGAAGCCTCAGGTCGTCAGCGGCCCTTCGGCTGACGTTCTGGTCTACATCGTGGAGTTCTGGTCCGACACCGGAAACGTGCCTGGAGAAGCCTTCTACGCCATCGTCAACTTCTCTGTTGGGGTACCGCCAGGCTACCGCCCTGCCATAGGTTGAACTACCCTGCGGAGGTGACACTGGACGCGGGCCCGGTATGGGTCACCGTTCGCTGGGGTGACACCTCGGAAAACCCCAACAGCCATCAGGACCTGGCGGTTGACGAGGACGGCTCGGGTGGACGGCGCGCGTTTCGGGTTATCCACGAAGACGGAGAGGCCTGGCAAGCTTGGCAGGCAGATACGGATCCGCGTGTCTACGCCATTCGCCTGGCGGTCGACCACTCCGACGCGAATCCCGACCCCGATCCGACTCCCGGTCCCTTGCCTGATCCCCCTCAGGGGCCCGGCTACACCGACTGCGTCCCCGAGACGAGGCCGCTCGTCTTCGATGGCGGCTACAGCGTTCGCATGTGCTACGAGACGCCGGCCGGCGAAGTCGGCGAGGCCAAGGCGGGCATCTGGGCTTCAGGCGAATCGGGCCTGCTCTGGTTCTTCAGCCGTGACAACGCGGAAGTGTTGATCAAGGTGCTGAACGGCTGTTTCTTCAATAACCGCCGCTGGGTCTACGTGGCGCCGGTGACCGACCTCGCCTTCAATCTCTACGTGACCGACACGGAAGAACGCACCTGGTCACACCACAACCGGCAGGGAGAGACGGCATCCACCAGGCGTGACAACGAGGCGTTTCCGTGCGGCGACCAGAAATAGACTGGCGGTGACCGGCTACTCCGCAGCCACCACCGCCGTCGCCTCCACCTCGATCAGCAGCGACGGGTACACCAGTCCCGTCACACCGACCCAGGTTGAGGCACGTGGCGGATCGAGTTGCAGCACCTTGGCCTGGGCGCGGCCCGCGGCCTGGACCTTCTCCGGGTCGATGTCCTTGATGTAGACGTTCGTCTTCACGATGTCCTCGGCGCTTGCGCCGGCCTGCTCCAGGCGCTTGACGACGTTGGTGAAGGCGATCTCGGCCTGCTCGGCGAGAGTGGCCGCGGGCGCCTCGGCGCCGTCGGCCCAGCCGATCTGGCCCGAGATCAGGATCGTGGTGACGCCGTTGGCGGTCGTCTTGGCGATGTGGGAGAAGCCCTGCTGCGAGCCGAGAAATTCAGTCTTCAATTCTTGTGCCTCCGCGATACCGGCTACGAGCAGGAGCGCACCGAGGAAGAAAGCGAGGTGTCGTGGTTGTCTCTTCATTACGGTCTCCTGGATCGTGCCGTGCCGGTCGTTGAAAGTAGCCGGCGGGTGTAGGGGATGCGTACGATAGCGCCAACTCCGAGTCTGTGAGGCGCCAGCGTTCGCCTCCTGCTCCCGATCGTGAGGTGCTCGGTGCTACGCTGATCCCAAGAGGCTTCAGAGATGAGGATAGATCGTTGCGGGCGAGATGCCCGCGTTCCCAGGCCTGGACTGACCCTTCCGGCCGCGTTGACCTTGTGCGCGATGCTCACGCCCTTCCTGCACACGCCGGTGTTCAGCAGCGAACAGCAGTGGGTGACCTACCCCGGGGGCGACGGCCCCGGCGCCGGCCGCAAGGTCATCCTGATCGCCGGCGACGAGGAGTACCGCTCGGAGGAGGCGATGCCGATGCTCGGCAAGCTGCTCTCGGTGCGGCACGGCTTCGAATGCGTGGTGCTGTTCTCGATCGACGCCGAAACCGGGGCGATCGATCCCGAGGAGCAGACGAACATCCCGGGTCTCGAAGCGCTCGACGACGCCGACCTGATGGTGATCGCGACCCGTTTCCGGGAACTGCCCGACGAGCAGATGAAGCACATCGTCGACTACGTCGAATCGGGGCGGCCGATCGTCGGGTTGCGGACCGCCACCCACGCCTTCTCGTACCAGCGCAACCTGGACAGCCCGTACGCGCACTGGAGCTTCCGCAGCGAGACCTGGCCGGGCGGGTTCGGGCAGCAGGTGCTCGGCGACACGTGGATCAACCACCACGGCCATCACGGCCGGGAGAGCACGCGCGGCGTCATCGCGCCCGGCGCCGCCGGCCATCCGATCCTGCGCGGAGTGACCGACGTCTGGGGCCCGACGGACGTCTACGGCGTAGAGAACCTGGGCGACGACGCCGACGTGCTGCTGGAGGGCGCGGTGCTGGCCGGGATGTCTCCGGGCGATCCTCCCGTGGAGGGACCGAAGAACAATCCGATGGAGCCCCTGGCCTGGACCCGTTCGTACACGGGCGCCGGCGGCAAGGCCTCGCGAGTGTTCACGACCACGATGGGCGCCTCGACGGACTTCGAGAGCGAGGGGCTGCGTCGCCTGGTCGTGAACGCCGTGTACTGGGGACTTGGGATGGAGGACCGGATCCCGGAGCAGAGCGACGCGGGGATCGTGGGTGAGTACGAGCCGACCGGCTTCGGCTTCGGCGGCCAGGCCGCGGGCGTCATGCCGTCGGTTCACGCGTTGCCGTAGGTACCTGCCTGACGAGGTACCTGTAGAGCTTCAGCATCAGCGCCGGTTCGTTCTTCTCCAGCCAACCCGCGGCTTCCGGCGTGAGCATCGAGGCTTGGCACCGTTCGACGGCGCGAACCCCGATTGACGCACTTCGACCACCTGGGCCGTCGCTGGGCCCGATGACGTCACCTGGACGGCGCTCCGCCACACGGGTTCCCGAAGCATCGAAGAGGGCGACGCGGCCGATGGTCAACAGCAGCATGCCCCTGGTTTTCTCGCCGTATGAGGCGATCGTTTCGCCGGCTCGATACTCGATCGGCTCCAACCAGGGCTCGAGTTCGGATACGAGATCCTCGAACAGGATCTGTCGGTCCAGGTACGTCGTCAGGTCGTCGGCGACCCGCTCGAGAAGCTGCGAATCGACCCCTGCCGCATCGTCGCCTGAGACTCGCGTATATGCCTTCAGGACCAGGTCCTCGCAGCGCTCGAGCGCCCTGTCCGCGTCGCTGGCCAGCAGTAGCCGGTCGTAGACGGAGGAGGGGAGATTCCGTCGCAGTCCAAAGTCGAACTCCTTCGACGTCCCGGTCAAGGCGATGTGCGAACCGTTGCTCTCGGCGGCGAGGATGAACCTGCTGAGGGCGTTCACCGCGGAGACATCGCAGCCGGTTACGGCGCCAAAGTCGAGCAGGATGCAGACCGGCTTCGGGTCGGCGCTCAGTGACTGCCTCAGGCGGTCGGCAAGCGCGTGGGCGGTTCCGAAGAAGATGTACCCGCGCAGCTTGTAGACCTGTACGCGTTCGCCCTGTACGCGGAGAACGGCTCGCTCGGGAATCGGCCGGATCCGGTTGCTCCTGTGCTCACGTGCGGTGAACCGGGACTCGACCGGATCCACAGCCGCCAGTCGGGTCAGCAGGAAGATGACCAGGACCAGCGCGCCCACACCCACCCCGACAAGGAACCCGAAGAACAGGATGGTCAGGAAGATCAGCAGGACGATCGCGAACTCCGGCCAGGCCAGGTTGCGGCGGACCCTCACCAGCCAGGCCTCCAGCAGGGTGGCGCCGGTGAACAGCAACACGCCGCCGACCAGCGGCGCCGGCACCAGGCGGATCACGGCATTGCCGGAGATCGCCACGACCGCGACGAACAGGGCGACAAAGATGCCGGCCAGGCGGGTATCGGCCCCGAACATCAGGTTGCGCAATGAGGGAGACACGGTGAGGCATCCCGGCGGCGCGCCTCCAGCGCCGGCGGCCATGGACGCCAGACCCACCACCTTGAACTCTCGGTTCCAATCGAGTTCCAGGTTGCCGGCCAGCTCGAAGGCGCCCAGGTAGATCACCAGGCAGAGAAAGGTCATCAGCACCAGGGCCAGGAGGTTCGGAACCTGCGTGGCGACAGCGGACCAGTCCACCTGGCCGAGGACCGCGGGATCGAACAGGGGCCAGAAGCCGCCCGCCGCTGATTCGGACATGCCGGCGAGTAGCAGGCCGGCCGTTTCCGCTTCGGCTATGGAGATGTCGAGAAGGGCGAGCGTCAGATAGAAGAGCGCCGTCGCCGCGGCGAAGCTCCCCGGCAGGATCAGGAGACTCTTGAACCGTCTCGTTGCCAGGAAGATGCCGAGCCCGTAGGCGATGCCGAGGCCCCAGTTGGCTACCGCGAGGGGCTCGAGAACGGACTCCGGGTTCAGAGAGTCCAGCGTCACCCCCATCGACCTGAACGCGATCTTGAAGCAGAGCGCTCCGATGCCAGCCACGAATCCGCAGGCGAGAGGATAGGGAACGAACCGGATGAGGTTCGCGAGGCGGAACGAGCCGAGCAACATGGCGCACAGACCTGTGGCCAGGGAACCGATCGCGATGATCGCGATCATCGTTGCGAACAGGACGTCGCCCTGAAGCGTCAACGCCGCGCCGATCCCGGCCACGACGATCAACAGTGCCGGCGGGGAGGTGCCCACCGCGCCGCGGAAGCCGCTGCCTAGAGCGATGAACAAGCAGACGACGGCGTTGCCCAGCAGCACGATGCGGGTGCCCTGGCCTGAGTAGGGCGCCAGAGCGCCGGCGAACACGACGCTCGCGAGGGCTACCTTGCTCACGACCTGGTTCGATCCGGCGATCAGGCCGAGAACCAATGCCGCCCAGGTCTTTCTGGATGTCGCCGTGCCGTACAGGCTCGATGCGAGTTCCCCAAGGGGATTCATTTACGTCCTCACGGGTCTAAGGGGTTTCGGGGCGACACGCAAGGTGGACCTCACTAGCGGCTCTGCTGGTTTGGCACTGCCACGAACGCAGTTCGTTCCAGCTCGGTTGATAGATCGTAGAGCAGTTCTCTGCGCCACCACGGCCCGCCCGCCCCAGGTTCACTGAACTTGTAGTCGTAGAGCCGCAGGCGCAGGTAGTTCGGCGGTTCCGCTCGCCGGCCGGCCGCGCCCAGCAACCGCAGCACCGCCGGCTCGCCCTCGAACACGCGGGTCACGAAGGGGCCCAACCAGTCAGCCCGCTGCGGATCGAGCGCCGCGAACCACATCTGCCAGTCGAGGCGGGGCATGTGGGGTTGGGCGGCGCGCGGTGGATGATCGACATCGCCGGGCTTGAAGCGGAAGGCGAGTTCCGTCCACCCCACGCCGTCGGCGCTCGTCTCGACCACGATCTCGGGGCGCGAGGTCGTCATGGCGCGGAACAGGCCGTAGCCGTTGATCGAGCGGAAGGGGGCGATGGCTCGCAGCAGGGGCGTCGCCGGATCGACCAGCACCCGGTCGACGAGGTCGGCCGCGGCGGCCGCCCGTGGGGGAGTGTCCGGTCCGCGCGGCAAAGAGCGGGTGAGTTCGCGGCTGGCGACCAGGAAGCTCAGGCAGAGGATCGCGGCCGCTGCTGCCCAGCGGATCCGTTGGGAGGCGAGCGTTGGGAGACAGCCGGCGCCGGGAGCGGACGCGGGTTGGCCGGACCTGTTCGCCTGGCCCCCGCCGCGACCGGCTATCCAGCCGAACCCGCCGGTGTCGAGCCAAGACAGGCAGAGCACCGCGCTCAGCAGGTTGAAGAAGCCGTAGTTGCCGGTGGCGGCAATCAGAAGTTGAAGCGCCAGCAGCATTCCCATGCCGGTGCGACGCAGACGCCGAGAGAAGACAAGCCACGGCACGACCAGCTCGACCGCGAACATGATCAGCACCGAGAGCCGATGGAACCAGTCCGGGAGGTGGTGCGCGTACCAGCTCGCCGTGACCGGGAGCGGCTGGCTGAAGTAGTGGACATCGAGTGCGGTCAGTTGCCACCACGTCGAATCGAGACTGAGCAGCTTGACCGCGCCCGAGAGGAACATCAGCTTGACCACCAGCAGCCGGAACAGCCACAGGCCCGGCCGGCCGGCCGCGGCGTCCGGGGTGCCGCCGAACGCCGCTCGGACGCGCGCCACCAAGGTGTCGGGCCGCGGCCCTGAACCGGTCGGCCAGCCGAGGGGGGCCAGCACGACGGCGCAAACCGTCGCCTCGAGCAGCAGCGTGTCCCACTGGAAGGCGAGGAAGGTCTGCCCGCCCCAGACCAAGGACAGGTAGCAGAGCCAGAGAGCGCCGAAGACGGGGCCGGTCACCATGCCGGCGATCGCGAGCAGCGAGAGGACGACGCCGGCCGCGCAGAGGACGTGCAGCGCCGTGTCGCTGGAAGAGAACCAGAGCAATGACGGCGCCTCCGCCAGGCGTTCCAGGGTGCCCGGGCCGAGCACCCGTTCGAGGTAGGCGAAGAACTCCCCGACCGGCAGGATGCCGCGCGATCCGATCAGACCGTCGATCTGCACCCAGAGGGAGACGAAGGCGACCAGGTGGACTGCGCCCAGCAGCCGCAGCAGGATTCGAGCACGAGGCACGACCCCTATCCTGACGGAGGCTGGCATACTGCGGCGCCCAGCGGCGGAAGAGGAACCAACAGAGGGCATCGAAGTGGAAATGGAGACCTTCGAACTGGAGCGGCAGCAGTCGCTCTGGGAACACCGGGTGGACGTCAACCTGAGCGAGAGCGGTGTGGGGCCGCTGTCGCTTGACGGCCTGGCGGAGATGGGGCTCGACCTGGACTGGCTCCGCGCGCTGCCGCTCGAGTACATCCAGTCCAACGGCACTCCCGAGTTGCGGTCGCAGCTTGCCGCTCAGTACGCGGGAGCATCGAGCGAGCACGTGTTGGTGACCAACGGCTCCTCCGAGGCGAACTACCTGACCGTGCAGGTGTTGATCGAGCCCGGCGACGAGGTGGTGGCGATCGTGCCCAACTACCTGCAGGTGGCGCTAGCGGCGCGAGGCGCCGGCGCGGTGGTGCGGGACGTGTCGCTCCTGCCCGGCGAAGATGAGTCGAGTTGGTCGCTCGACTGGGAGACCTTCGAGGCCGCGGTCGGCGAACGGACGAAGCTCATCTATCTGAGCCATCCGAACAACCCGACCGGCCACGTGTTCACGCCCTCGGAACTCGATGCGGTAGCGGCGGCGGCGGAACGGGTCGGCGCGTGGGTCCTGAGCGACGAGGTCTACCGCGGCGCGGTACACGATCTGGCGCCGGGCGAGGAGGCGCCGGGCATGTGGGGCCGCGGCGAGCGGGTGATTGCGGTCTCGGGTCTGTCCAAGGCGTACGGCCTGCCGGGGGCCCGGCTCGGCTGGATGGTGGGTCCGCCCGAGTTCGTGGAGCGTTGCTGGGCGCGGCGCGACTACACAACGATCGCTCCCGGCGCGCTCTCCGACGCGATCGCCCGCTTCGCCACTGAGCCGTTGAACCAGGAACGGCTGTACGAGCGCGCGCGGCGGATGATGCGCGTCAACCGGGAGACGTTCCGCGACTGGACCGGGCGGCAGAACGGCGCGCTCGCCTATCGGGAACCGCGTGCCGGCGCCTACGCCTTCGTCCCGTTCCGTGAGAACGGCCGCCTGGCCGACTGTGCGGCCTTCGCCGAGAGGCTGCGCCGGAACCGCAGCGTGCTGCTGGTCGCGGGCCGCTGGGCCGGCATGCCGGGCTATCTGCGCTTCGGGCTGGGCCCGCCTCCTGTGACCTTCGCGGAAGGTCTTCGCAGGGTCGGACTGGAGATCGAACTGGGGCTGGAGCCGGATCGTGAGTAGCGCCCGCCTCCGGCGCGCCGTCCACTTCGTTCCCGGCGGCAACGAGCGGATGCTCGCCAAGTCCCTCGGACTCGAGGCGGACACGCTGATCCTCGACCTCGAGGACGCGGTGACGCCGGACCGGAAGGTGGACGTGCGCCGTGAGGTGGCCGGGTGGCTCAAGGCAACCGACTTCGGCGGCAAGGAGCGCGCGGTGCGGGTCAACGACCTGATGACGCCGTGGGGCCGCGAGGACTACGAGGTCACGATGGAGCATCCGCCTGACGCCTACGTGGTGCCCAAGGTGAGCGGCGTCGACGACGTGCTGCGGGTGGACCGGCTGGTGGCGCAACTGGAGCTGGCTTACGGACACGACCTGGGGGCCATCGCCCTCATCCTGATCGCGACCGAGACCGCCGGCGGGGCGCTCAATCTCGCCCACCTGACCGCGACCACACGGGTGTCGGCGCTGACCTGGGGCGCGGAGGACTTGTCGGTATCGATCGGCGCGAGTCGCCGCCGCGACGAGCGCGGCGAGTACCTCGACGTGTTTCGCTACTGCCGTGCCATGACCCTGCTCGCGGCGCGCGCCGGAGGCGCCCAGCCGATCGACAGCGTGTTCACCGACATCGGCGACCTGGACGGCCTGCGCCAGGACTGCCAGAGGGCGGCCTGGATGGGCTTCGAGGGGAAGATGACGATCCACCCGAACCAGATCCCCATCGTCAACGAGGTCTTCACGCCGAGCAAGGAAGAGATCGCTTCCGCCGCCGCCCTGGTTGCCGCGTTTGCCGAGAACCAGGCGCAGGGCCGGATGGCGTTCCGCCACGAGGGCCAGATGGTCGACGCGCCCCACCTGCACCGGGCGGAACGGGTGCTGGACCGGGCTCGCCAAGCCGGGGCGGTCGAGTAGTCGTGAGCTGGTCTGGTCGGACCGTCGGGCGCGTCCCGGCGGCGCTGGCGGGTCAATGCACGACTACAGCAACCTCGCTTGCCGGTGCCAGCCGGAGCTTGCGGTTGGTATTGGGACGCCCAGCGACTTGGAGCGACCAGTCGCCGGACGGTACGCGGTCGAACTCGAACCGCCCCTCCTCGTCGGTCCAGGACTGCCGCGTCACGCCGAGGGCTTCGGCCTGACGCAGGCTCGCCTGGGCCGGCCACAGCAGGACTATCGTCCCTGCCTGCGGCAACGCGGTCTCGTCAAGGACCACGCCTACCGCCCGGCCGCTCTGCAGGTGGACATCCGCCCATTCATTGCCGTCGATGTCCACCGGCCTCTTCTCCCCTCCGACCGCCAGCGTATGGCGGCCCGAGGCCAGATCCTGGAAGTTGAAGGCCCCGTCATGGGCCGTGAACTGCCGGCGCGCACTCGTCATCTCGCCGTCGCGCATGAGCAGGACCTGCGCCCCGGACCAAGGCGCCCCGTCCAGGTGGACGGCACCCTTGAGGCTGTGACCGGGTGCGAAAACGAGATCGGCCGGGGTGTCGCTGTCACGCACCTTGACGTGAGTCACCGCGCGGCGGCCGGAGATACCGACCGTACCGGCCACGGCCCACTCGCCGGCGGGAACGCGGTCGATGAGAAAGGTGCCGTCGGAGTTGATCGAAGCTTCCCGTACGGCAAAGTCATCGTCGACCGCCTCGACGCGGAGCGAGTTGATCTCCCCCTCAGTCAGCCCGTGAACCTGTCCTGAGATCCGCCCAGGCGGTGCATGAAGACGGAGGCGGAGCACGGCATCTGCCGTATCGCCCCGCACGCGGAACGCTTTCACGGAGCGAATGCGGCGCCCGCCGAACTCACCGCCGACGTGATGGGTTCCCCGCCGCAGCCACGCAGTGAAGCGGCCGTCGGCGCCGACGTGGACTGGCGGATCCTGTCGAAGACCCTCAGATGCGAGGAAGGTCAACTGCCAGGCAGCGCCATTGGACGGTGCATCTTCAAGAATCGCGAGGCCACTGACCTCGTAGCGACCGAAGTCGAAGTTCACCTTCTGCTTCCCGCCGAGAACCTGCACAGCCTTACGCTCCGCCAGTTCGCCGGTCCCCGGATCGACTTTCAGAAGGTAGGACCCTGCAGGCACATCGTCGAAGGCGAAACGGCCTCGCGCGTCCGTCCCGGTTTCGCCCACGCCATGGAGCACAACGGCGATCCCGGTGAGGCCGTGCCGCCGATCCGTGACGCGGCCGAAGATTCGGCCGGACCTCCCGCCGAGATCCACGTCAAGCCAGCGCTCCTGGCCGGTCTCGAGCTCGACGACTACACGCGTGCTCGCACCGTTCTGCGACTGCAGGAGCAGCCGATAGCGGTCTGGAGCCAAGTGGGCGATCCGGAACGTGCCGTCATCCCGCGTGCGCCCCGACGTGACGTATCCCAGGTCGCCGCTCAGCGGATCCTGGGAAGAGCGGTGCGCGGAGCCGAACAGTTCGAACGTGCCCGAGACCGGCTCGCCGTGAAGCGTCATTTGCCCTTCAAGGACGGCGCCCGGTCTGAGGCGAATCTCCACCGGATCGACTGCTCCAGGAACCAGCCCGCGCAGCGCGCGCGACGCGAACCCGCTTGCCACTGCCACAATGTCCAGCCGCACCTCAGGCGTAAGGCCAGACACAACGAAGACCCCGTCGTCGCCTGTCCTCAGTTGGACCGCGTCGCCGAAATCGCCGACCGTGACCCGGCCGAAGACGTCCGGCGCCCGTTTGGCGATCGCCGTCACCGAGGCATCCGGTATCGGGTTCGCGGCTTCGTCCAGCACGACCCCTCGCAGTACAACGGCCGGATCAAGGAGCACTACCCCTATGTTCAGGGTCTCGACTTCGCCCACCTCAAGGCCGCGGATGAGCCGGAACGCATGTGCATCTGACCTGACCGCGAAGTCGCGCCGTCCAGGCGGCGCACGGACCGCGAACTTCCCATCTCCGTTCGTCCGACCCAGGAAGCTCGTACCAACCCGAAGTTCGGAGAGGCGATTCAGTGTGACCGAAGCCCCCATGGCGCTGAATCGGCCGAGGCCGACCTCCGCACCGGCAATGGGGTTTCCTGACTGCCGATCGACCACGGTCCCCGACACGACAACGCCACGTTGAAGCCGTATGACGTATTCCCCGTTCTCTGTGAGGTAGTGGCCGATGTGGGCCGCGTCGATTGGCAGGAAGCCGGGATGCCGAATCGTCACCTTCACGTCATCGCGCAGGCGGCGCTTGGGGACCGGCAGCCGGTCGCTCACGAATCGACCGGCCTGCCGTGTGCGGAGAAACTGCTGCAAGCTCGGGCCGCCGCGCCGCACAGGGCTTCGCGAGAGGCGGATCTCGACGTTCTCCAGCGCCGTGTCACGGTCATCCAGCACGCGTCCGCGAATCGGCAGGGCGGGCAGAAGGTTGGGACAGGCGCCCGAGGCAACGTCGGCATCGGAGCAGGCGTCGTAGCCGCGACCACGTGTACTGAACCAGACCCGGTCGCCTGGGAGCATCTGGATCCCGAACTCGCCGTCAAGGGTTGCACGCCGAGGCGACGCCATCGCACGGTGGAGACCTGACCACGGTCTTTCCGGCGCCTCAAGCCAGTACTCCACAGGAGGTGATTCGGCTTCCGGCGCGAGGTCTTCCCGCGCGCCTCTGGCGGTGAGAACTCCAACGCCACCCAGGCTAACCACGCCGCGGCGGAATGCCGAGGTCGGCAACAGGTCGATTGTCGCGGCTTCGAGGTCCTGCGACAGTCGCCCGATGTAGGTCGCGCCGCTCTCGGTCTCCACCTGCCACTCCGAAGCAGTACTGTCGAGCAGGGCTCTTCCATTCTCGTCGGTCAAGGCGACCGGCCAGCCCAACTCGTCGCGCACGAGAGCGCTCGGCAAAGGGCGACCTTGGCCAGTTGTCCGCAAGAGGAACTCCCTCCGCTCGCCGCGGCGCCTCAGCCGCACCACCGAGCGGTCGTTCGCGCCTTCTCCAATAGGCCTGCAAACCGCTCTTGCCGTCACGAATCCGGGGGCGCCGACGCGTATCGCGGTTGCTTCATCGTCGGGCACTTCCAGAACTGCGCCACCAGTGGTGGACGTGATGGCCGGTTCCAGCCAGACCTGCCAGCCCCTGGTTCCGGAGATCACGTCGTTGTTGCTTGGGTCGCTGGCTCGCGTCGGGACAACCTCGGCGCCGGCGACCGGGCCATCGCTGTCCTCGGCTAGCACGGTGACGTTGCATTCCCGCTTTGCGATCCGAGGTGCGGCCGGCAGGTCGTCGCCGCCGGTGCCGGGTCGCCAAAGCCGTGCGACAGCCAAGCCTCCGGTATCGACGACGATCCACCAGTCCGACGGTGAGTCGAGAGACTCGGGCGGAACGGCAAGCCGCATCGTGTTCCGGAAGTTCCTAACCCGCTGCCGTGAGGACACGGGCGCCCCCTCCAGCAACTCGCGCCCGCACCTGAACGACGAGCAGGGTGCGTACAGTCGGATCTCACCTCCAGAGGCGCCAGGCCCGTCCGCAAGTCGAAGAGAGAACTCGGGGGTGACGGTTTGGGCTGCCGCCATTCCCGGAAGCATCAGGACCGTCAGCGAGAACGCGGCGCCGGCGGTGCGGCCTCTTGGGTAGCGAACTCTCAGCCCTTGGCGCAATGAGATTCGTGCAGACTGGCTCACTGACTTGGCCCAAGCTAGCTGCAGGTACCGGATGGGCCCGGAACGATTGTCGATGGATCGAAGGGGTTGCCGTTGATGTCCAGGCAACGCAGTGTGTCGCCTTGAGGTGTCACCCCCCTTGTGCCGGTGCACTCAAAGTCGGGCCTCCCGGTTGGTGTTCCCCCGCACCACATGCTTCCATAGAAGATGCCTGTATCCTCGTCGTACGAGGCGCTATAGTACGCGCCGCTCTCCATGCTGCCTCCGCACTCCACTTTGTTGCCGATGTGGCTACTGCACTGGTCGGAGCCGCATCCAGCAAGGGAGACGACCATGGACAGGATCAGGACTGTTTGAACAACTCTCACGACGAGCACCTCCTGTGTCTGAGGCACCCGTGTCTGAGGTACGTCCTCGCGGAGGTACGTCCTCGCTGAGGTACGTCCTGGAGGTACGTCCTGACTAAGGGGCGTCTGAAGGTACCTCGGGTGTTGAGCCTAGAACTATAGCGGACTTGCTTCCCTTTGCGACACCCGGACTGCGAGCTGTCCGCGAGTACTTTCACAGGACCGCTGACCACTCTGTTCGGCAGCCGCGAATGGCCCTGCCAGGCGAGGCCCATCGGCAGCGCCGACGTGGACGGCTTGTGCCGACCGCCAAGGCAAGGCGTGGATGGGCTTCGAGGCCAAGATGAGGATCCACCCGAACCAGATCCTGATCGCCAAGGAGGTGTTCACATGACAATGCACCGTCCACGGGAGTTCGGGGGGCTGTTGTTGGTCCCCTGTGTGTTGCTAGGCGCCTGCGTGCCGCGCCCGGAGCTGGTCGAGGTCATGGACCTGGTGCGCGAGTTCCCCTACGCCGAGACCAGGAGTGAGCGGCCCATGCTTGATCTTGGCACGGGCGCGGCTGTCTCTTCGCTGGTCGCGGGTTGGTCCTGGAACGAAACGGATCCCCAGGGAACGACATTCGCTTGGGCAGTCGGGGGGCGCTCGGAGCTCAAGGTGTATCTGGCCTCGCCGCGCGATCTCGAGGTGCGAATGCGATGTCGCGCGTTCCCGTTACCCTGGAGCGCCGCCACAGCGTCTTGAGGCACTTTGGGACGATCGTGAGACGGCGGTGGTGGAGGTCGGCGCCCGCTTCTCTGAGCGGACCTTCACCGTTCCCGCCGCGCTGGCGACCGCTGGCGATCACAGGCTGAGCCTGGTGCCGGCCTACTTTGGGCGCCCGGCTACGGATGCGGTCTCCGGCGCTTCTGTGCCGAAGCACCAGAGGAAGCCCTCCTTCGCTTGCGACTGGATCAAGGTCGGTGACGTTCCTGAACCGGGTCCGGCGAGAGGAGAGGGTGGCACGCTGTGGATTCCCGCGGCGAGCGAGGTCTCCTTCTACACGGAAACCTCGGACGATCTCGAGTTGAGATGGGAAGGGGTCTCGGTGCGTGGCGCCAGCGTTCTGGAGGTGGTTTGGGAGGTCGAGGGCGTCGGCCCGGAGAGTACGTCCGTTGCCGGAGCCTCGGGCGGGTCGCTAGCGCTGCTGGTTCCGCGTCGCGACGAGACCTCGAAGGACGCCCTGCCGGCGAAACTCACGCTTCGCGCGGCTGCCTCGGTCAAAACGCTCGGTGCTGAGGGATCGACTGACAGCGAGGGTGTGGGCGTAGCGCTGCGGGGCGCACGGGTGATGGCCGAAGAGTCGGCAATTGCCGGTACCGCCGCTGCCGCTGCGTTCAGCCGAACAGAGGACTCGGAAGCGCCTCCCCTCCCGGAGCGGGTCGAGGGCCCGCCCGAGTCCATCCTGCTCTGGATCGTGGACACACTGCGGGTCGACCGGCTCGGGCTCTACGGTCACGATCGGCCCGTGTCGCCCAACTACGACGCACTGGCCAGCCAGTCCACGGTGTTCGAACGGGCAGTTGCTCAGTCGTCCTGGACACGACCGACCGTTGCTTCCCTGCTCACGGGAGTCGGGCCGAAGCGCCACGGAATCAGCGACGTGACGCATCATCTCGACGACTCCTTCGCAACGCTGCCGGAGCGATTGCAGGAACTCGGCTACGCAACGGCGGGATTCTCGTCCAACGTCAACTTCTCGCAGGCGAGCGGACTCGACCAGGGGTTCGACCGTTTCGAGTTCGTACACGACGATGCGCAGGGTCTGGTCGAACGGTCGCTGGAATGGTTGGACGAGTTGGCTGAGGAGTCGCCGGGACGGCCGTTCTTTCTGACGGTTCTGAGTATCGAGCCGCATGCCTCCTTCCAGCCCGCGGAGCCGTTTCGCGGGCGCTTCGCGCCGGACGTCGACGATCCATCTTTGGGGACCGTGGAACATCTCCGCGCGTTGGCCGACAGGAAGGCTCCGGACACCGACGAGGTGGTGGAGAAGCTGTTCCGGCTCTACGATGGTGAGATCGCCTGGAACGACCACATGTTCGGCGAGTTTCGTCGCGAGTTGGAACAACGTGGCATGGCTCCCCTGGTCGTCGTCGTGGCGGACCACGGTGAAGCGTTCAAGGAACGGGGCGTCTTCGGCCACGCCTGGGATCTCCATCGAGAGGTGCTGGACATCCCGTTTCTGATCCACCGACCGGGGCAACTCGAGGGCCGGCGCGTGCGCGTGCCGGTGCAGCAGGTGGATCTCCTGCCTACCCTCCTCGAGATCGTACGGGGCGCCCCTGCCCTGGACGTCGAGGGCGACAGCCTGATGCCGTTGTTGGTTCCTGAGTCTCCGGCTGGGGATGCGAACACCATGCGTCCGGTCAACCAGCGCCTGCTGGTGTCGACCACGGACAGATTCCGCCGGCCCTTCGCTTCCTTGATCCGGGGTCGCTACAAGTTGATCGAGCCGCTCCGTGGGGGAGACATGCCGGACCGCCAGCTCTTCGACTGGTTGGCCGATCCTGAGGAAGGGCACGATCTGGCGCCGGAACGCCCGCTGCTGGCCGGCGTCCTGGCTCGACTCCTGCGAGAGCAACTCGACCTGGCCGCCCTCGACAGCGTGGAGGCCGTCGAGGTCGAGTTGGACGAGGAGACTCGCCGCCGACTGGAGGCCCTCGGCTACATCGAGTAGCGGCAGGTTGCGCTAGGCTTGGCCCTCGCATGAGCAAGCCCTTCGGCCGCAGCGGCGCCGCATTGACGGTCGCCGCTCTCCTCACTGCCGCTGGCGCGGCGGCCCAGCCTGAGGACCCGCCGATCGAGGTTCTGATGCTCGCCACCGACGACGCGATGCGCGGCGACTCCAGCGAGAGCCGGATCACGATGCGGATCAGGACCGAGCGTTGGCAGCGGGAGTTGCGGCTCCATGTCATCTCGGAGGGCAGCGAGAAGTCGCTGGTGCGGATCGAAGCGCCGGCGAAGGAGCGCGGCACGGCGACGCTCAAGGTCGAGCAGAGCATCTGGAACTACCTGCCGAACGTCGACCGGACGATCAAGGTGCCGGCGTCGATGATGCAGGCGGCGTGGATGGGCAGCCACTTCACAAACGACGACCTGGTGCATGAGTCTCGCTACAGCGAGGACTTCGAGTGCGCCTACCGGGAGCGGCCGGCGGACCAGTCGGGCCATTGGGTGGTGCGCTGCGTGCCGCTGCCGGATGCGCCCGTCGTGTGGGGCGCGATCGACGCCCGATTTCGGGCGCGGGATTTTCTGCTCGACCAGGCCGAGTACTTCGACGAGCGTGAACGGTTGGTGCGCACGATCCTCTACGAGGACTTCGGTCCGCTGGGCGGCAGGACGCTGCCGCGTCGGATGCGGGTGATACCGGCGGACGAAGCCTCTGAGTTCACCGAAATCGTCTACGAGGAGCACGAGTTCAACATCGATCTGCCGCCGGGTACGTTCTCGCTGCAGTCGTTACGGCGGTGACTTCAGCACGAGGCGTGGCGGGATGAAGATACTCCGCATGGCCTGGCGCAACCTGTGGCGCAACGGTCGCCGCACCCTGGTTACGGTCGGCGCAATGACGCTGGCCCTGTGGGCGATGGTGATCTACACCTCGCTCATGGAGGGGATGCTCGGCAGCATGGAGAGCACCCTGCTCGATGTGGAGTTGGGCGAGATCCAGATTCACGCGGAGGGATACCGGGAACGGCCGTCGATCTGGGAGCGGATCGAAGATCCGGACGCGCTGCTCGAGGCCCTGGAAGAGACCGGGCTGCGGTCGAGCGCGCGCCTGCTCGGCGGCGCCCTGGTCGCTTCAGGCGACGCGTCGACCGGAGCGCTGCTCAAGGGTCTGCAGCCGGAGCGCGACGCGTTGGTCAGCGACGTCTACCTGCGGCTCGACCGGGGCGAATGGCTCGATTCGTCCGATCCCGAAGGCGTCGTGCTGGGGTACAGACTGGCGCGGACGCTGGCCGTGGCGCCCGGCGACGAACTGATAGCACTCAGCCAGGCGACCGACGGCAGCATGGCGAACGACCTGTTCCGGGTGCGCGGCGTACTCCAGAGCCTGAGTGAGGAGACGGACCGGGCGACGGTGTTCCTGGTCGAGGATCAGTTCCGGAGTTTCTTCGCCCTGGAGGACGGGGCGCACCAGGTCATCGTCCGCAGCGGGGAGGGTCAGGATCTGACTGCTGCGGCAGGCGTCGTCGCCGATGCCGCGGCCATCAGTTCCCCCGAGGCCGAGGTGCGGAGCTGGCGCGAACTCCTGCCGGGGCTGGCGAACATCTTCGACTCGGCTCAAGCCGCCGTCCAGGTCGTGGCGTTCATCGTCTACGTGGTGATCGCGATCCTGATCCTGAACTCGATGCTGATGGCGGTCTTCGAGCGGATCCGGGAGTTCGGTGTGCTCAAGGCGATCGGGGTGTCCCCGGGGAAAGTTCTGACGCTCATCCTCGTCGAGGGCGCGTTGCAGACTGCCCTGGCGATTGCGGTGGGATTGACGGCGAGCTTGCCGGCGCTCTGGTTCGTGGTCGAGCGGGGAATCGACGTCGGGACCTTGGGCGGAACCGCCATGATGGGTGTCTCGATGGACCAGATCTGGACCGGCGCGATCAGTCCGGCCACGATCGTCGGGCCGGTCGCCATTCTGGTGTTCATCGTCGCGCTGGCGATGATGTTCCCGGCGATCAAGGCGGCGCGGATCAGCCCGATCGAGGCGATTCACCACCAGTAGACGCGGTGGGAAACGTGAGAAGGGAAGGAAGGGGGAGAACATGAACGGACCCAACGTGACGGCACTGGCCTGGCGCAACCTTTGGCGCAACCGCCGGCGCACCCTGCTGACGATGGGCTCCATCGTCTTCGGCGTCTTTCTGGCGGTCGTCTTCACCGCCATGCAGGATCGCAACTGGAAGGACATGATCGACCTCGCCGCGAGGCTGGGAGGCGGTCACGTCAGCCTGCAGCATCCGGAGTACCTCGACAAGCCGACGCTGACGCGCACCGTCGTACGCGGCGAAGAGATCGAGGCGGCGCTCGAAGGCGAGCGCCGCCGGGTCGCGCGTACGGTGGACCGGGTGATCGGACCGACGATGCTGGCGACGGCGGGCGAGAACTTCAGCGCCGCCTTCATCGCCTTCGATCCGGGGGCGGAGGACGAGACGACCTTGTCGATCCTGGAAGCGCTCGACGAGGGAGCGGCCCTCGAGCCCGGCGACACCGGCGGCGTGATCCTCGGTCACCGTCTTGCCAGCAATCTGGGCATGGAACTCGGCGACAAGGTGGTCTACACCGTGACCGACAGGAACGGGGAGATCGTGAGCGGCCTGGCGAGGCTGCGGGGAACGCTCAAGACCAACGCCCCGACCGTCGACGGCGGCTTCTGCCTGCTGCCGCTCGACACGGTGCGCGGGCTGCTCGGCTACGGCGACAACGAGGCCACCATGGTCGCCGTGTTTCTGCACGATCAGCGACAGAGCGGGCGGGTCGCGGAGGAGCTGGGCCGCGAGCTCGATGAAGTGGCGGCAGCCGTGCCCTGGAACACGAGTCAGCCGCAACTGGCCGCGTTCATCGCGCTCAAGGTCGGCGGCGCCGTGTTCATGGAGATCCTGATCGCCGTCCTGGTGGCGGCGGGGATCTTCAACACTCTGTTCGTCAGCGTGATGGAGCGGCTGCGCGAGTTCGGGATCATGCTGGCGATCGGCTGGAGCCCGGGCCGGCTGTTCCGGCTGGTCATGATGGAGAGCGTGTGGCTGGCGGTGCTCGGTCTCACCGGCGCCTTCCTGGTCACGGTCGGGCCGTACCTCTACCTTTCGTCGACGGGCCTTGACCTGACCGCGGTCTACGGGGGAACGGTCGAGATCGCCGGCGTCGGCCTCGATCCGGTGCTCAAGGTCGGCATCTTCCCGCGCAACGCGGTGATGATCGCGCTGTTCGCGGTCGCGGCCACCCTCGCTTCCGGCATCTATCCGGCCTGGCGCGCGGGCCGGGTGGAGCCGGTTGAAACGATCAAGGTGGTGTGAAGTGGGCTCCGATCCGATCATCTCCCTCACGGGCGTCACCAAGGTCTACCGTCAGGGCAGCGTGGATATCCATGCTCTGCGGGGCCTTTCCCTGGACATCGAGGCGGGCGAGTTCACCGCCATCTGCGGACCTTCCGGCTCCGGCAAAACGACCAGTCTGAACCTGATCGGTGCGCTCGACGGAGTGACCTCGGGCTCGATCTCGCTTGAGGGGCAGGAGTTGGCCAACCTGAACAAGAAGCAGTTGAGCGCGCTTCGGCGCGACCGGATCGGCTTCGTGTTCCAGGCCTACAACCTGATGCCGGTGCTCACGGCGTACGAGAACGCGGAGATGGTGCTCTGGGTTCAGGGCGTCGACGCGGCCACCCGTCGCGAACGGGTGATGGGACTGCTCGAGCAGGTGGGGCTGAAGGGCATGGAGGATCGCCGGCCGTCCGAACTGTCGGGCGGACAGCAGCAGCGGGTCGCGATCGCCCGCGCCATCGCCAGCAATCCCGCGGTGGTGCTTGCCGACGAGCCGACGGCGAACGTCGACTCGGAGACCGCGGAGACCCTTCTGGGCTTGATGGAGACGCTCAACCGGGAGCAGGGCGTGACCTTCCTGTTCTCGACCCACGATCCGCAGGTGATGGAACGGGCCCGCCGCGTGGTGCGCCTGGTCGATGGCAGCGTCGCGAGCGACGAGCGCCGCTGACTGGCCAGTCGGCGCGGTGGCCGTGGCTCTGCTGCTGGCCGCGGCAACGCCGTCGGCTGGGCAGACGACGGTGGGCGGCGACGTGCGGATGTTCGCCTTCCAGGTCCTGGAGGAGATCGACCTGGGCGACGGAGACTCCTCCGACGGCGACACGGCCGCCGACGAAGCTGCGATCGGCGGCGCCGGCGGCGTGGAACTCGGGATCTTCCGGCTCAAGCTCGATTCCCGTTGGCAAACCGGATCCCGAGATCGCTTCCGCTTCGAGGTTCACGGCGTGGCGCAGGCGGTGTCGCCACCCGGCAGCGGTTCCCTGACCTCGATTGCGACCGGCGCCACGCGGCGTTTCTTCGATCTCGAAACCGACTCCTTCGGCGGCGGCGATGTGGCCGGCGCCACGGAGATCGACCGGCTCAATCTGCGCTGGGACCGAACCGGCTTCCGGATGGTCGTCGGGCGTCAGGCGATCACCTGGGGCGTGAACTACTTCTGGCCCGTGCTCGACCTGTTCGCTCCGTTCGCACCGCAGCGCATCGACCGTGCCTACAAGCCCGGCGTCGACGCGCTTCGGTTCACCGTGCCGGTGGGCGACTTCTCCGAAGTCGAGGTCATCGCGGCGAGTCAGGGCGCGCAGACCCCCGACGACCTGAGCTTCGCGTCGCTGGGCCGCTTCCACAGTGAACTCGGCGAGGGCGACTCGAGCGTCGACTTCGGTTACATGGTCGGCGGCTTTCACCGCGACTTCGTCCTCGGGGGCTTCTTCTCGGCCGATGTCTGCGGCACCGGTCTGCGCGGCGAGGTCTCCTGGACCAGTCCCGGCTGCGACCCTCGGAGCCGTCACCCGGTGTTCGGTTGCGGCGACTTCTGGCGCTCTACTGTGGGCGTCGACCGCCTGTTGACTCCGCGGCTGACCCTGATCGCCGAGGCGAGCTGGAACGGCTTCGGCGCCGGGGACCCCGAGGACTACGCGCGTCTCGCCGATGCCGACCGCGTGCAGCGCGGCGAAGTGGTGTCCTTGGGGCGGCGCTACGCCGCTGTCTCGCTCGCATGGCAAGCCCACCCGCTTCTGACCGTCAGCGGCGCGGTGCTGCTCAACCGGGAGGATTCCTCGGCGCTGTTCCAGCCCGGCATTGCCTGGTCCGTGTCCGACCACGTGTCCATAGGCGCGGGCCTGATCGCGTCGACGGGCCGCGGCATCCGAAACGGGGTGCTGGGCAGTGAGTATGGGGCGGTACCGGTGGTGGCGTGGTCGTCTCTCACGGCTTACTTCTGAGAGCTTCCATGCGAGCTCGGCGCCGGCAGATCTTTACCAGTTGTTCACCTGCCGTGGGGTACGCTGCGCCGCAAGTGAAGACCACGAAAGTCACCTTGAACGCATGCTGTCTGGCGCTTGCCGTTCTGCTCGTCGCCTGCGGCGGCGGTTCCCGCAACCTGATCCAGAACAAGGGCTCCGACACCCTGGTCAATGTCGCCCAGGCGTGGGCCGAGAGCTACGCCTCCGTGGCGTCCGAGACCGTCGTCGCGGTGTCGGGGGGCGGCTCCGGAACTGGTATCGCGGCAATGATCAACGGCACGGTGGACATCGCGAACTCCAGCCGGAAGATGAAGGACTCGGAGCTCGAGCTGGCGCGCGGCAACGGCAACGAGCCGATCGAGTTCGTCGTCGGCTTCGACGCGCTGGCGGTGTACGTCCATCCCGACAACCCGCTCGACCAAGTTTCGCTGGAGCAGTTGGCCGAGCTCTACGGTGAGGGCGGCGACGTCGACACCTGGAGCCAGTTGGGTGTCGAGGTGCCCGGCTGCAGCAGCGACGAGATCGTCCGCGTCAGCCGCCAGAACAACTCCGGCACCTACGTGTACTTCCGGGAGGCGGTGCTGGGAGAGCGGCGCGATTTCAGGCTGGGTTCGCGCGACATGCACGGCTCGAAGGACGTGGTCGACCTGGTCGAGAACACGCCCTGTGCGATCGGCTACAGCGGCCTCGCCTACGCGACGGACCACGTGAAGATGCCCTGCGTCAAGAAGGGTGAGGACGGCGAGTGCGTGTCTCCGGCAGTCGAGACCGCGATCGACGGCTCCTATCCGATCGCGCGTCCGCTGTTCATGTACACGGCGGGCGAGCCTCAGGGCGCCATCCAGGAGTACCTCGACTGGGTGTTGAGCGACGAGGGCCAGTGCATCGTCTATGAGAAGGGGTACGCGCCGCGGGGCGACGTGGACTGTTCGTGACCGGTGCCCAGGGCGTGCGCTTGCGGCCGCACTCTTCCGGCGGCTTTCGTGGCTGACATGACACACGCCGCCGACCGGCGCGATCTTGCCTGGTGGATCGACCGGGCGATGCAGGTGCTCGTCCTGGCGGGCGGCTTGTCGGCGATCGTCTTCATCGCCGGCATCTTCATCTTCATCACGCGGGAAGGCGCCGGCTTCGTCTTCGACCGCTTCGACTTCCGCGAGTTCTTCTTCTCGCCGCGGTGGACGCCGACCTCGAACCACAATGCGACGTACGGCGCCCTGGCCCTGATCGCGGGCACGGCCTCGGTAACCGGGCTCGCCATGGTCGTGTCGGTGCCCTTCTCGCTCGGCGCCGCGATCTACATCGGCGAGTTCGCCACCGGCCGCACCCGGGAGACGCTCAAGGTGCTGGTGGAGCTCCTGGCCGCCATCCCGTCCGTGGTCTGGGGGTTCATCGGCCTCTCGATCATGAACCCGCTGATCATCCAGATCTTCGACGTGCCGGTGGGCCTCAACGTCCTGAACTCCGGGATCATCCTGGGTCTGATGGCGGCGCCGATCATGACCACGATCGCCGAGGACGCGCTCAAGGCTGTCCCCGACGGCTACCGGGAGGCCGCCGAGGCGATGGGGGCGACGCGCTGGCAGGTGACCTTCAAGGTCGTGCTCCCCGCCGCCCGCAACGGTCTGGTCGCGGCCACGCTGCTCGGCGTCGGGCGCGGCTTCGGCGAGACGATGGCGGTGCTGATGGCGAGCGGCCACTCGATCAACCTGCCGACCAGCCCCTTCGACTCGGTGCGGGCGTTGACGGCGACGATTGCCGCCGAGCTGGGCGAGACGGCAGCCGGTTCGGACCACTACCAGGCGCTGTTCACACTCGGTATTTTCCTGTTCATCGTGACCTTCGCCATCAACTTCGCGGCGGATGTTTTCGTTCGCGGCGGCGGGCGCAAGCACCGCCGCCGCGGTCGCCGCCCGGCCGCCTCGGCGAACCCGTAGGGATAGAGAGGGAAGCGCGTGTTCGAGGCCACCGAGCGCAACCGGCGCAACCGGAAGGTGGAGAGCCTGTTCCGGCTCCTCTTCCTGTGGATGACGTGCATGCTCATCCTGCCGGTCGCCCTGATTCTCGGCGTGCTCATCTACCGGGGCGGTCCGGCGATCTCGTGGGAGTTCCTGTTCACCCAGCCGATCAACAACATGACCGCCGGCGGCATCCTGCCGGCCCTGGTTGGCACGGTGTGGCTGGTCGTCGTCGCCCTGATCGCCTCGGTGCCGGTCGGGGTGGCCGCGGCCCTCTACCTGAGCGAGTACGCGCCGGACAATCGCCTCACCCGGGCCATCAACCTGGCGATCATCAACCTGGCGGGTGTGCCGTCCATCGTTCACGCGCTGTTCGGCCTTGGCGCCTTCGTCATCTTCTTCCGCTTCGGCACCAGCATTCTGGCGGCGAGCCTGACCCTGGCGGTGATGACCCTGCCGGTGGTCATCGTTGCCACCAGGGAATCCCTCCAGACGGTGCCGCTCGCCTTCCGGGAGGCGTGCTGGAACATGGGCGCGACGCGCTGGCAGACGATCCGCAAGGTCGTGCTGCCGAACTCGGTCAGCGGCATCCTGACCGGCGTCATCCTCGAGGTCTCGCGCACCGCCGGCGAGACGGCGCCGATCATGTTCACGGGCGCCGCGTTCTTTCTCCCGTTCCTGCCGCAGGGCGTGCTTGACCAGACGATGGCCATGTCGCTCCACCTGTTCGTCATCTCGACTCAGGTGCCGGACGTGCCCGAGCACCTGCCCTTCGGCGTCGCCCTGGTGCTGATCTCCATGGTGCTGGCGATGAACGGACTCTCGATCGCCTTCCGGGTGTACCTGCGGGGGCGCAAGAAATGGTGAGCGCTGCCGGGCCGGCGAGCGAAGGCTCCGATGTGGCGATCGATGTCGTCGACCTGGCGATTCGGTACAACGGACAGTTGGCGCTCTCGGGCGTCACGCTCCAGGTGCCGACGCACGAGATCTTCGGCGTCATCGGGCCGGCGAACAGCGGCAAGACGTCCTTCCTGCGCGCCATCAACCGGATGGACCTGATGACGGCGGGCATGACGGTCGAGGGCGCGGTGCGCGTCGAGGGCCGGGATGTCCGCAGTTGGCGCAATCCGTATGCCCTGCGGCGGCGCATCGGCGTCGTGTTCCCGCTGCCTGTGGGTCTGCCGATGACCATCTACGAGAACGTGGCGCTGTCTTCGCGGCTGCGCGGCACGCGAAACAAGGCCGACCTGGACGTCATCGTCGAACGCTGCCTGCGGCGTGCCGCGCTCTGGGACGAAGTGAAGGACCGGCTCGATTCCCTGGGCAGCCTGCTGTCGGGCGGCCAGCAGCAGCGGCTGACGATTGCCCGGGCCCTGTCCCAGGATCCCTCGATCCTGCTGCTCGACGAGTTCTCGATCGCGGTCGACCCGGTGACCACGATGCGGATCGAGGAGGTGCTGTCGGAGCTCAAGTCCGAGATGACGATCGTGCTGGTCACGAACCTCGTCCAGCAGGCGCGGCGATTGGCTTCGCAGACCGCCTTCTTCCTCATTGGCGAGCTGGTCGAGGTCACCGAAACGGAGGCGATGTTCGAGGGCGGCGCCAAGGATCCGAGAACCACCGCGTACGTCGAGGGGAAGTTCGGATGACCTGGGCAACTCCGGCGACGGAAGCGACGCCCGCGGCCGCCGATCCGGCCGCCGCGATCCTGATCGAGAAGCTGAACCTCTGGTACGGCGACTTCCAGGCCCTGTTCGATGTCGACCTGAACGTCAGGGCGGGCGCGATCACCTCCCTGATCGGCCCCTCGGGTTGCGGCAAGACGACCCTGCTGCGCTCGGTCAACCGGATCAACGAACGCCTTCCGTACGTGCGCACGTCGGGCAGCATCCGGTTGTGGGGGCTGGACGTCTACACCCCGGAAGTCGAGCTGGCTCAACTCCGCAAGCAGGTCGGCATGGTCTTCCAGCGCCCGAACCCGCTGCCGCTGTCGGTCCGCGACAACATGCTGTTCGGCACCCAGGTCCACCGCCCGAACGAGCGCCCGCCCACGAGGGTCGAAGGCGACCGGATCGTCGAGAAGGCGCTGCGCGAGGTTCTGCTCTGGGACGAGCTGAAGGACTCGCTCGACCGCCGCGGCACCGAACTCTCGTTGGAGCAGCAGCAGAAGTTGTGCATCGCCCGCCTGCTGCCGGTCAAGCCGAAGCTCCTGCTGATGGACGAACCCTGCTCCGCGCTCGACCCCGCCGGCACCGAGGCGGTCGAGGAGCTGCTCTGGAAGCTCCGCGGCGAGTACACGATCCTGATCGTCACCCACAACATGGCGCAGGCCCGGCGCGCGAGCGAGGAGTGCGTCTTCATGCTGCTCGGCGAGATGGTCGAGCACAGCGACACGGCGTCGATGTTCCTCAACCCGTCAAACAGCCAGACCGCGGCCTACATCGAGGGGCGGTACGGTTAGGAGAGCCTTCGGCCAGACCGCGGATCGACTCGCTGTGGCATCATCGGCGGCTGTTCTGAAACACGCGTCGAAGGGGAGGCAAGGTATGGGCAGGTACGGTCTGACGGACGAAGTGATCGGACTGCGCGAGCAGATGCGCGCGTTCATCGACGGCGAGGTGATCCCGGCCGAGCCGGACCTGGAGTCGGAGTCGGGAGAGGACCGCACCCGGGGCCGGCTGGCCGAACTCAAGGCGCTGGCCAAGCAGCGGGGCCTGTGGGCGCTGGGTCACCCGGCGGAGATCGGCGGCGGCGGTCTGCCGCTGATGTCCTTCGTCTACCTGAACGAGATCATCGGTCGCTCCCACTACGGCCAGATTGCCGTCGGCTCCGCCTCGATGCAGGACTCGATCATGCTCCACCTGTACGCCAGCGACGAGCAGCGGGAGCGGTGGCTCAAGCCGCTGGTGGCGGGCGACATCTACCCGTCGGTCGGGCTCACCGAGCCCGAGGTGGCCGGCTCCGATCCCACCCTGATGCAGACCCGGGCGGTGCTCGACGGCGACGACTGGGTGATCAACGGCCACAAGTGGTTCACCAGCGGCGCCAGCCGGGCCGCGTTCACGACCTGCTTCGCCCTCACCGAGCCGGAGGCCCAGGGCCACCGCAAGTTCTCGTCGATCATCGTGCCGACGGACACGCCCGGATACGAAATCGTGCGCGCGGTGCCGACGATGGGCACCACCGCCGGCCAGCACTGCGAGGTGCGCTACAACGACGTGCGGGTGTCGAAGGACAACCTCCTCGGTGGCCGCGGCGAGGGCTTCGTCATCGCCCAGAGGCGCCTTGGGCCCGGTCGCATCTTCCACTGCATGAGGTGGCTGGGGCAGGCCCAGCGCGCCTTCGAGTTGATGTGCGAGCGCGCCAAGTCGCGCTGGGCGCACGGCTCCTACCTGTCCGAGAAGGGCGAGATCCAGCGCTACATCGCCGAGTCCGCGGCCGAGATCCAGGCTGCCCGGCTGATGACCCTGGACGCCGCCGAGGCGATGGACCGCGGCGGCCGGGCGCGGGTCGAGATCTCCCTGATCAAGTTCTGGGGCGCGCGGATGCTCCACAACGTGATCGACCGGGCGATCCAGGTCCACGGAGCGCTCGGCGTGACCGCCGACACGCCGCTTGAGAAGATGTACCGCGAGGCGCGGTACGCGCGGCTCTACGACGGCCCGGACGAGGTCCACCGCATGGTGGTGGCGCGGCGCATCCTGCGCGATCCACAGGGCCGCGTGCCCTGGGGCACGTTGGGCGGTGGAGAAAGCTAGCCACCGGAGCGCGGGCTTTCGGGACCGCCTGATCCTCGGGTCGGTGGTTGCGGCTCTTCTCAGTGTCGCCGCGGTGAATCCGCCCGCGGCTGCCCAGTTGCGCGCGGGCGCCGCGGCGGTCGAAATCACGCCGCCGCTCGGATCGCTGCTCTACGGCTACGGCGTCCGCGGCGCGAACCGCTCCGAAGGCGTTCACGATCCGCTCTATGCGCGGGCGCTGGTGCTCGAGGCGGGTGGCGAGACGGTCGCGCTGGTCGCGCTCGACCTCGGATCGATCAAGAAGGCGAACACGGTCGTGGTCCGGCGTGAGGTCGAAGCCGCGGCCGGGTTCGACCACGTTCTGCTGAGCGCGTCGCACTCCCACTCGGCGCCGAGCTTCGAAGCGGACTTTCCGAGCGCGGAGCAGCCGTGGATCGCGGAGCTGGAGCGGAAGATCGTCGCCGCGATCGTCGAGGCCCACGCCGGGCTGCGGCCGGCGCGGGTCGCGGTGGGTTGGGGCGCGGCGAGCGAGGGCTTCAACCGGCGCCGCGTGCTCTCCTCTGGCAGCGTGGAGATGTTCTGGCGCAACCGCGAACGGCTGCCGACCGAGCCGGTCGACGACTCGGTGGCGGTGCTCGCCGTCGACGACGCCGGGGGCGGCGCGATCGCGACGCTGGTCAACTTCGCGGTCCATCCCGTCATCCTGGGACCTGAGAACATGCTCGTTTCCGCCGACTATCCGGGAGCGATGGCGGCCCTGGTCGAAGAGCGGGGAGGAGGCGTGCCGATGTTCCTGCAGGGTGCTCCGGGCGACATCAACCCCTTCTGGGACAAGACTCCGCCCGAGGAAGGCGGCTTCGAGCAAGCTCGGATGGCCGGTGAACGGCTCGGACACGAGGTGCTCCGCATTCGCGCCGATCTTCTGGCCGCGGGCGCGTTTCACGACCCGGAGACACTCTCGGTGCGGCGGCATATCGTGCCGCTCGAAGCGCGCTGGGACCTGGAGTCGCCGGAGGTGCAGGAGGCGTTCCGCCGCCGCGGCGAGGAGGCGACACTGGAACGGTTCCGGACGCGCTTCCCGCTCGAGCGGGAGGCGGAGGTGAACACGGTGGTCATCGGCAACCGCCGCGAGGACCAGATCGCGCTCGCCAGCTTCCCGGGTGAGTTCTTCGTCGAGCACCAGTTGCGGCTGCGCGCGGCGAGCCAGATTCCCCACACTCTGTTCGCCGGCTACACGAACGGCGAGCTGGCCTACTTCCCAACCATCGCCGCCGCCGCCCAGGGCGGCTATGGTGGCCGGGAAGCGACGATCGTCGAAGTCGGCGCCGGCGAGAAGCTGGTCGACCTCGCCCTGGTTTCGATTCTCGAGCAGGCGGGTTGGCTGCACACGGCGCCGCCGTAAGCGGCGGCCAGGCATCACACGGCGCCGCCGTAAGCGGCGGCCCGGCGACTCAAACTCAAGCCCCGCAAGGAGACCTCTTCATGGCATTCGATACGTGTACCCCGGTTCTTCCGATGGCTTGGCGCCGGCGCCACCCCGCGCTCTCGGCAGCGGCCCTCGCCGCGGCCGCCCTCGGCTGCGCCGCCGGTGACGAACCGGCCCCGCGGCAACCCGCGGTCTACAGCGCCGCCGCCTTCCACAGCACGACCTCCTACCGCGGGGCGTCGTTTTCGGCCGACGAGAGCCGTCTGCTGATCTCCAGCGACGTGAGCGGAGTATGGGCCGTGTACAGCGTGCCGACGTCGGGCGGCGAGCCCGAGCTACTGACCGACAGCGCGGGCCCGGTGTTCGCGCAGAGCTACTTCCCGGCCGACGACCGGTTTCTCTTTACCGGCGACCAGGGCGGCAACGAGTTGAACCACCTGTATGTCGGTTCGGACGGCGCCGGGGACGTTCCCGAGGGCGCCGTCGACCTGACGCCGGGAGAGAACGTGCGCGCCTCCTTCGCCGGTTGGCAGGCCGACGGCGAGGCCTTCTTCGTGCGGACGAACGAGCGCACGCCCTTCGCCATGGATCTCTACCGCTACGAGGCGCCGCCTCCCGGGACCTGGGACTTTGCGCGACACCGGGTGTTCGAGAACGACGGCGCCTTCAGCCTCGGCGACGTCAGCGACGACGGCCGCTGGCTGGCCCTCGACCGCCTGAACAGCAACTACGACAGCGACGTCTACGCCTACGATCTCGAGGCCGGTCGCCTGGTCCACGCTTCCTCGCACGAGGGTGACGTCGAGCACTCCTCGGGCGGCTTCACGCCGGACAGCGCGCAGCTTCACTACGGGACGAACGAATACGGCGAGTTCGCCCAGGTGTGGTCCTACGACCTTGCGAGCGGCGCGCGGGAGCTGGTGCTGGCAGCCGACTGGGATGTCTTCGGCGTCTCCTACTCCGAGACCGGCCGCTACCGCGTCTCGGCGATCAACGAGGATGGGGCCACAGCGGTCGAGGTGCTGGACACCGAGACCGGCGCTCCGGTCGAGCTTCCCGATCTGCCCGCCGGCGATGTGGCGGGAGTCCGTTTCTCCGCCAGCGATCGCCTGATGGCGTTCTACCTGAGCAGCGACCGGGCGCCCTCGGACCTCTACGTCTACGACCTGGAGCAGGGCGGCGAGGAACTTCGCCTGACCGAGAGCCTGAATCCCGAGATCGACGTCGAGGATCTGGTGACGACCGAGGTCATCCGCTACCCGAGCTTCGACGGTCTGGAGATTCCGGCCATCCTGTGGCGGCCGCACGGGGCGTCGGCGGACAATCCCGCGCCCGCGATGGTCTGGGTCCACGGCGGACCGGGCGGTCAGACCCGGCGCACCTACCGCGCTGAAATCCAGCACCTCGTGAACCAGGGCTACGTCGTCCTGGGCGTGAACAACCGCGGATCGTCGGGCTACGGCAAGACCTTCTTCCACATGGACGACAAGAAGCACGGCGAGGTCGACCTGCAGGACTGTGTTTGGGCGCGCACCTGGCTCGAGTCCCAGGACTTCGTCGACGGTTCGCGCGTCGGCATCATCGGCGGCAGCTACGGCGGCTACATGGTGGCGGCCGCGCTGGCGTTCGAGCCAGAAGTGTTTGACGTGGGCATCGACATCTTCGGGGTCACGAACTGGATCCGGACCCTGGAGAGCACGCCGCCGTGGTGGCAGGCCCAGAAGGTGGCTCTGCTCGGCGAGCTGGGCGACCCGGCCACCGAGCGCGAGCGTCTGCACCGCATCTCGCCGCTGTTTCACGCCTCGAACATCGTCCGGCCGCTGCTCGTTGTCCAGGGCGCCAACGATCCACGGGTGCTCCAGGTCGAGAGCGACGAACTGGTCGAGGCGGTGCGGGCGAACGGCGTGCCGGTCGAGTACGTCCTGTTCCCGGACGAGGGCCACGGCTTCCGCAACCGCGTGAACCGGATCGAGGCCTCGGAACGCTACGCGGCGTTCCTGGAGCAGCACCTGGGCGAGTGAACGCACTCGGCGGGGATTGATCTCCCGGGCATCTACGAACTGCGCCGGCTTGCATGGAACAAGCCCTGTTCTCTGCGCGGCAGCGCAGCGAAATCGCTGCCAGTGCTCCTAGAAGTCCACGTGCAGCAGCAGTCCCACGTGGTCGACCGATCCGGCGCCGTCCGGGTCGGTCGACACATAGTTCATGAGCACCCGCCGGTTGCTGCGCAGGGTCCAGTTGAGGGCCAGGGAGAGACTCTGCTGGCTGCCGCCGAGAACAGAGCCGCCGCTCAGATCGATGTGATCCCAGCGTGCGGCGAGTTCCCACGCGCCCTTGCCTTCGGGCACGGGCGCCTTCGGTTTCAACCGGGTGAAGGTGCGGGAGCTGCGACTGTAGGGCTTCCTCTCCCCGGTGAGGAACCAGCCCGCTTCGACGTACCGGGCGTCGAACCGGGCGCTCCGACCATCTGGGGAAGCAAGCGGCAGCAGGTCCACTTGGGCCGACAGCACCTCGCCCTGCAGCCAGAAGGAACCCCGCGCGAGCGCGAACTCGACGCCCAGCAGCCGCATGCCGTCGGCCGGAAGCCATCCGGTGTCGACCTTGCGCGGCGCGAGCCGTACGCCGGCGCGCCCGCGCAGACGGACCGCGTCCGCGGTGGGCTGGCGGTGCGAAACCCCCGCGCCGAGGTGGAGCAGGAGATCGCTGCCTTCGTCGCCGTCGAGGGCGAGGCCGGTGAGGCGGCCGGTCAGGCTCCAGTCCGACCCGGGCCGCATGTCGTAGCCGTCGCTGTCGCGGAAGGCGCCGACGGCCCAGGCGACGCGGTCGCCGGAGAGCCGGTCGTGGATCATGAAGCCGAGGTTGCGCCCCGGCGCCAGGGCGGTGGCCGCGGCCGGACGCGCGATGAACGAGTGATAGTTGGACGATTGGAGGACGGAGAGGCTGAACGGCTCCTTGAAGTGCCCCGCGCGGAAGCTCGGTGCGGCCCCCTCGGGCGCCGCCTCGATGAAGACGTCCGTGGGCACGATGTCGCCGCTCGCGATGTCGTGCTCGATCTTGAACGCGAAGCGGTCGAGGAACTCGCCGTTCAGAACCAGGCGGGCGCGTCGCCAGTCGATGCCGTCCTCGAACTCGAACCGCTCTGCCAGGGCCGGGTCGGGAGAGGAGGTGCTGGCCTCGACATGGAGCCGGCCGCCGACGCTGACCGAGAACCGATTCTTGGCGTCTTCGTTGTTCTGCGCGGCCGCTGCCGCGGCGATGGGAATCAGCGCAGCCGTAGTGAGGAAACGGAACACTCGCACTCGCTGGGTCAGTTCGGTGGGTTGGAAGACTTCGCCGCGAGCAGCGGACCTGTCCGCCTCTGCCGGCCAGCGGGGTGCTCTCGCCTTTACGATCGCTCCGCGAGATTGACACGCGGGCGGTCGCGATGTCCAGCCATGAGAACCGGCTTTGTCACCCGTTCACGGAAAGCTGGCTAGCCTTGGGTCAGGTACAACGTATTGGGGGTGCCGGACAATCATGAGCGCCACGAAGGTCGTCGTCATCGAGGACGAGCCCGACATTCTCGAACTGATCGAGTACAACCTCCGGCGAGAAGGCTTCGACGTCGCAACGGCGGCCAGCGGCCGTGCCGGTCTTGCCGTGATCGGGCGCGACAAGCCGGACATCGTGCTGCTGGACCTGCTTCTGCCCGGTCTGGACGGTCTCGATGTCTGCCGTCGCCTGCGCGCGGTGGAGTCGACCCGCGACCTGCCGGTGATCATGGTCACGGCTCGCGGTGAGGAGACCGATGTCGTCCTCGGTCTCGGCGTCGGCGCCGACGACTACATCCACAAGCCCTTCAGTCCCCGGGAACTGATCGCCCGCGTCCGGGCGGTTCTGCGGCGGGGCCCGATGCGGAACCGCGATCCGGAACGTCTTGTCGTTCGGGGGCCGCTGGAGATCGATCCGGTCAAGCACCGGATCAAGGTCGAGGGTCGGCGGCTGGAGTTCACGCCCACCGAGTTTCGCCTTGTGCACTTCCTGGCCTCGCATCCCGGCCGCGTGTTCACCCGCGGCCAGCTCCTGGACCGGGCGATCGGGGACCGAGCAGTGGTTATCGACCGGAACATCGATGTCCACGTGCGGTCGGTGCGCAAGAAGCTCGGGCCGCACCGCGACCTGATCGAGACTGTGCGCGGCATCGGCTACTGCTTCAGCGAGGAATCTCCTTGATCCGCTCACCTCTCTTCTGGCGCCTCTTGATGGGTGGGGTCGCTCTGCTGGCTGCGGGTCTTCTGCTTGGCGGCGGAGTGGCCTCGGGTCGACTCGGCCCGGCCGTCTTCTGGACCCTGGCGCTGGTGGCGGGCGCCGGCGCCGGTATCGGCGCCAAACGGTTGGCGAAGCGGGCGCGGGATCTGCTGAAGAAGGCCTCTGCGCTCGGAGCGCGCGTGCCGCGGGCCGAGGACGGCCGCGGTGACGAGTTCGCCCGGCTCGAAGCCTGTCTGGAGGAGAACGAAGCGCAGTTCGGGGATCAGGTCGAACAGCTCAAGGCGGAGCGCAACCAGTTGACGGCGGTGCTCGGCGGGATGGTCGAAGGGGTGGTGGCGATCGACCTCGACCGGCAGGTGCTTCACCTGAACGCGGTGGCGGCGAACTGGTTCAGACGCCCGGCGCCGCAGTTGGCGGTCGGACGTCCGATCTACGAACTGTCGCGCCAGCCGGAGATCTCGGGCGCCCTGATCGAGGCGATGGAGAAGCGGAGGCAGGTGAGTCGCACGTTCACCCTGGCGGGCTTGACCGGCCAGGATGGCGGCCCGAACCGGTTCGAGCTGAACGCGTCGCCCCTGCTCTCGTCGCGGCGGGACGGCGAACAGGTTGAAGGGGCGGTGGCGGTGATCCACGACATTTCGGAGCTGGAGCGGTTGGAGAGCATGCGCCGCGATTTCGTGTCGAATGTCTCGCACGAGCTGAAGACGCCTCTGACCGCCATTCACGGCTATGTGGAAACCCTGCTGGACGCGGATCCGGTCGACGGCGCGACGCGCGGCCGCTTCCTGCGCAAGATCCGCAGGCAGAGCAACCGTCTGAGCGCCCTGGTCTCCGATCTGCTCACGCTGTCGCGGATCGAGTCCTCGGCCGAGCCGCCCGAGAAGATCGTCGATCTGCGGTCGCCGGTGGGCGAAGTGTTGGGTCTGCTTGGGCCGTCCATTGAGGAGCGCGGTCTCGAACTGGTCGCCGAATGCCCACAATCCCCGGTTCGGGTCCTGGGTGAAGATGAAGCGATCCGGCAGGCGCTGTCCAATCTGGTCGACAACGCGGTCAAGTACTCGTCAGTGGGCGGTCGGGTGGTGGTGCGCCTGAAGACGGAGAACGGGCGGGCGGTTCTCGAGGTCGAAGATCAGGGGCCGGGCATCGCGACGGAACACCTGGACCGAATCTTCGAGCGCTTCTACCGTGTCGACCGCGCCCGTTCCAGGGAGCTCGGCGGCACAGGTCTGGGCCTGGCGATCGTCAAGAACGTCGCCAGGCGACACGGCGGAGGGGTGGAAGTGGAAAGCGAACGCGGACGGGGCTCGACGTTCCGCTTCTGGTTGCCCACGGCCGGCTGAGGAGTGCTTCACGCGCTCTTCACACGACCGCGCGACATTCGCTGCGTCTTGGGGCGCTAGGATTGCCGGCTTGAGGATTCATCTACAGCGAGACCTCGACCAGGTGACGCGGGCGCTCCTGGAGGTGGCGGCGATGGTCGAGGACATGATCGCCAAGTCGCTGCGAGCGCTCCGGGAGCGGAGCGTCGACCTGGCTCACGAAGTCCAGCGCCAGGACCGCGTCATCGACGCCCGCGAGATCGAGGTCGAAGAGGAGTGCCTCAAGATCCTCGCCCTGCACTCGCCGGTCGCGTCGGACCTGAGAATGGTCGTTACCTACCTGAAGGTGAACAACGATCTCGAACGGGCCGGCGATCTGGCCCGCAACCTCGCCGAGCGCGCCGAGAGTCTTGCGGTGGCCGAGCCGGTCGAAGTTCCGGAAGAGATCTGGACGATGGCCGAGCGCATTCCGAAGATGCTCCGAGCCGCCCTGGACGCGGTCGTGGGCGGCGACACGGAACTCGCCCGTTCGGTAATCGCGGAGGACGAGGTGGTCGACCGCAGCCACGAGGCGATGTACGGCGTGGTCCAGAGGATGATCGACGAGGATCCCGAATTGGCGTCCGCCAGCATCCAGTTCCTGTCGATCTCGCGCTATCTCGAGCGGATGGCGGATCTGGCGACGAACGTCGCCGAGGACGTCGTCTTCCTGGTCGACGGCGAAGTGGTACGCCATCAGGCGTCGTAGGCCCGTCCGCCTCTGTTCCGCAAAGGACGGCACGCCTCATCCAGATGGATGTCGCAAGGGGGGTTTACGGCTGCCCAAGAAGCGGCTACACTCCGCCCCTTCCCCGCGATGCACCGCGGAGCTTGGCTCCGGGGGGCGGGTCCTATTGCGTGTCGAGGGTCGCCTTGGCGAGGGGAGATAAGGGTGTCCCGGAACACGGTTCAAAGACTTCAAGATGGGGAATCCTGAGACGGCTGCCCACGTGGCTCAGGGGTAGAGCACTTCCTTGGTAAGGAAGGGGTCACCGGTTCAAATCCGGTCGTGGGCTCCAGACGGGCGTCAAAGCAGCAAGCACACGGATAGTTGAGCCGCGAGAGCGGGAGAGGCAACGAGCGTCATGGCGAAGGAGAAGTTCGAGCGTACGAAGCCGCACGTGAACGTGGGGACGATCGGTCACGTGGATCACGGCAAGACGACGCTGACGGCGGCGATCACGAACATACTGGCGAAGAGCGGTGGTGCGGATTTCGTGCCTTTCGACGAGATCGACAAGGCGCCGGAGGAGCGCGAGCGGGGGATCACGATCGCGACGGCTCACGTGGAGTACGAGACGGCGAACCGTCACTACGCTCATGTGGACTGCCCGGGTCACGCTGACTACGTGAAGAACATGATCACGGGCGCGGCTCAGATGGACGGTGCGATCCTGGTGGTGTCTGCTGCGGACGGTCCGATGCCTCAGACGCGTGAGCACGTGCTCCTGGCCCGTCAGGTTGGCGTGCCGTTCATCGTGGTGTTCATGAACAAGTGCGACATGGTGGACGACGAGGAGTTGCTGGACCTGGTGGAGCTGGAGCTTCAGGACCTGCTGTCTTCGTTCGAGTTTCCTGGCGACGAGATTCCGATCATTCGCGGTTCGGCGCTGGAGGCTTTGGAGAGCGGCGATCCGGAGAGCGAGTGGGGTTCGAAGGTCGTGGAGCTCTTGGAGGCAGTCGACTCGTACATCCCGACGCCGCAGCGTTCGGTGGACCTGGACTTTCTGATGCCGATCGAGGACATTTTCACGATTTCGGGTCGGGGCACGGTGGTGACGGGGCGTGTGGAGCGTGGTCGCGTGAAGGTTGGCGAGACGGTGGAGATCGTGGGCATACGGGACACGAAGTCGACGGTGGTGACGGGCGTGGAGATGTTCCGGAAGCTGCTGGACTCAGGCGAGGCGGGCGACAACATCGGCGTGCTGCTTCGGGGTACGAAGAAGGACGAGGTGGAGCGTGGTCAGGTGCTGGCTCATCCGCGTTCGATCACGCCTCACACGAAGTTCAAGGGCGAGGTGTACGTGCTGAACAAGGACGAGGGCGGTCGTCACACGCCGTTCTTCGACGGCTACCGTCCGCAGTTCTACTTCCGCACGACGGACGTGACGGGTGTGGCGACCCTGCCGGCAGGCACGGAGATGGTGATGCCCGGCGACAACGTGACGCTGGACGTGGAGCTGATCGCTCCGATCGCGATGGAGAAGGGCGTACGCTTCGCCATTCGCGAGGGCGGCCGTACGGTCGGCGCCGGCACCGTCACCGACATCGTCGAGTAGGGGGTTGGATTCACGACTGGACTTGAGGACTCAGGCCAGTAGCTCAATTGGTAGAGCATCGGTCTCCAAAACCGAAGGTTGGGGGTTCGAGACCCTCCTGGCCTGCCAGACGTTCTACGGGCGATTCCGGGGACGCGTTGCGGGAGGGGGAACGGCAGGACGGACGCTACCGACGGGATTGAGACGGGTTTGGCGGAGATAGCGAGTTTACGGAGACCGGAAGGGCAGGAGGGTAGAGATGGCGGCAGTAGGCAGGCTCGGCGTGTTCCTGGGCGAGGTGCGCACCGAGATGAAGAAGGTGACCTTTCCCTCGCGGGAGGAGGTCATCGGCACCACCGGCGTCGTGTTGATCACGAGTGTCATCTTCGCCATCTTCCTGTGGATCGCCGATCTCGTCATCCAGCGTCTTTACCAAAGCCTCGTCCAGATGTTCCAGTGAGACCCGGGGCGCGAGCGACGACAGGGAGTACGCGATGAGCGAAGTCGAAACGGCAGCCTTGGGCAGCGTCGAGGCCGCAGCAGACAGCGGCGAGGAAGCCTCCGCTCCGCGGCGCCAGTGGTACATCGTCCATACGTACTCGGGCTACGAGGAGCGCGTCCGGGAAACCCTGCGGCAGCGCGCCGAGGCGCACGGTCTGGGCCACGTGTTCGGCGAGGTACGCATCCCGACCGAGACCATCGTCGAACTCAAGGGCGGCAAGAAGCGGGAAACGCAGCGCAAGTTCTTCCCCGGCTACATCCTGTTGGAGATCGAGTGCGAGCAGCGCGGCGACGGGCGACTGAAGATCTCGGACGAGGCGTGGCACGTGGTCAAGGACACGCCGAAGGTGACCGGCTTCGTCGGTACCGGCAAGGAGCCGACGCCCCTCGACCAGCGCGAGGTCGACGCGATCATCGAAAAGGTGGTCACGGCGAAGGAGAAGCCGAAGCCGAAGTACCTGTTCGAGAAGAACGAGCTGGTCAAGATCGTGGATGGGCCCTTCAACAACTTCACCGGCACGGTGGAAGAGATCAATCTGGACCGGAGCACGTTGAAGGTGATGGTCACGATCTTCGGCCGCCAGACGCCGGTGGAACTCGAGTTCTTGCAGGTCCAGAAGACCTGAGGCGCTTCGCGGTGCGGATGAAGGTCGAGTGCGGTTTGGCGGTTTGGTTGACCAGGTAGGGAACGATGGCAAAAAAGACAGGCAGCAAGAGAGTAACCGGGCAGATCAAGCTTCAGATCCCCGCCGGCGCGGCGACGCCCGCGCCTCCGGTCGGCCCTGCACTGGGTCAGGCCGGTTTGAACATCATGGACTTCTGCAAGGCGTTCAACGCCAGGACGCAGGGTGATGCGGGGTTGATCATCCCGGTTGTGATCACGGTCTACGCGGACCGCACGTACTCGTTCATCACCAAGACGCCGCCGGCCGCGGTGCTGCTGCTCAAGGCGGCCGCCCTGGACAAGGGATCGGCTGAGCCCAACCGGGACAAGGTCGGCAGGGTGACCCGCGCCCAACTCGAGGAGATCGCGCGCACGAAGATGCCCGACCTGAACGCGGTCGACCTGGACGGCGCGTGCCGGATCATCGCCGGCACTGCCCGATCGATGGGACTGGAGATCGACGCCTGATCGGCGTCGAAGGGTCCAAGGAACACAGGCTTCAGGGAACCAGAAGGCTAAGGAGAAACGCGCGTGGCCAAGGCAGGCAGGAAGTACAGGGAGGCGAGAGCGGTCATCGAGGACCGTCCGTACGGGCTCGACGAGGCCCTGGAGCGGGTCAAGAACGGCAGCTTCGCCAAGTTCGACGAGACGGTGGAGATCACGATTCGCCTGGGCGTGAACCCCACGCACGCGGATCAGATGGTGCGCGGCACCGTCGTGCTGCCGCACGGCACCGGGCGAACCGTCCGGGTGCTGGTGTTCGCCTCCGGCGAGAAGCTCCAGGAGGCCGAGGCCGCCGGCGCCGACGAGGTCGGCGGCGAGGAACTGGCGACGCGGATTCAGGGCGGCTGGCTGGACTTCGACGCCGTGGTCGCGACGCCGGACATGATGCGCGTCGTGGGCCGGCTGGGTCGCGTCCTGGGCCCCCGCGGCCTGATGCCGAACCCCAAGACCGGGACCGTCACCGTCAACGTGGCGAAGGCGATCGAGGACATCAAGGCGGGCAAGGTCAACTTCCGGGTCGACAAGGCCGGAGTGATTCACGCGCCCCTGGGGAAGGTCTCGTTCGACACGGAACGACTGCAAGAGAACGCCGCGGTCCTGCTGGCGGAGGTGATCCGGGCGCGGCCCAGCGCCTCCAAGGGCACTTACGTCCGCTCGGTCAACCTGAGTTCAACGATGGGGCCTGGCGTTCGCGTCGACCCGGCCGAAGCCGCTGCCGCGGACGCGTCGTAAGCGGCTGAGACGGTTTGGAGGAGTCGAAATGGCACTGACACGGGAGACGAAGGCCGAGTTGCTGGCCAGCTACCAGAGCGACATGGCCGGCGTGCCGCATGCGTTCCTGGTTGGATTCTCCGGCATCACGGTGGGGCAGGTCGACGACCTGCGGCGTCGGGTGCGGACAGCAGGCGGCAGCTACTCGGTGGTCAAGAACCGGATCGCCAGGCTCGCTTTCGAAGACAGCCGCCTCGGCGCGCTCTCCGAGCACCTGGCCGGGCCGACGGCGATCGCGTACAGCGAGAACGATCCGGTCGGGTTGGCCAAGACGCTGACCGAGTTCGCGAAAGACGTACCGGTGATCGAGTTCAAGGCCGGCCTGGTGGACGGCCAAACGGTGTCGGCCGACGCGATTCAGGAGATTGCCAATCTGCCGAGCCGGGAGACTCTGGTGGCGAAGCTCCTGTTCCTGCTCCAGTCGCCGATTGCGCGGTTTGTGCGGGGTTTGGGCGACGTGACGCCGCAGTTCCTCCGCACCCTGAACGAGATTGCAAGGCAGAAGGAAGAGGGCTGACGGCGGCCCTCGCTATCGATGTTTGGAACCGCGGCGCCCGACCGGCGCCGCTGAATAGGAAGGGGACCCAAGGAAATGGCAGTAGCAGCAGCGGATCTGATCAAGCAGGTCGACGAGATGACCGTCCTCGAGCTGAACACGCTGGTCAAGGAGCTCGAAGAGCACTACGGTGTGTCGGCGGCGGCGGCGGCGGTTCCGATGGCCGCGGCCGCGGGCGGCGGCGAGGCCGACGAGGCCGAAGAACAGACCGAGTTCGATGTGCAGTTGACCTCGTTCGGCGACAAGAAAATCGCCGTCATCAAGGTCGTGCGCGAAGTGACAAGCCTCGGATTGAAGGAGGCCAAGGACCTGGTCGAATCGGCGCCGGTCGCCGTCAAGGAAGGTGTCTCGAAGGGCGAGGCCGACGAGGTCAAGTCGAAAATCGAGGAGGCCGGCGGTCAGGCCGAGGTCAAGTAGCCATTCCGGCTGGCGATCTTCCCCCGTGTCGGCGTAGAATCACGTTGGCCAATCTCGACCCGGCACTCGGCGCCGGGGTGGCATTCGTGTGGTTGCCCCGTCGCTCCAGCGCTCTTCCGTTCCTTGTCCGCCCACCGAAGCGCGGCGGACCAATCCCGGGCGTACAACTGTGCTCGTCGTCCCGGCTACAGCACCTGCCTTGCTCCCGCCTCGCGCAGTGGACCTGAAGTAGGAGACATCGAAGTATGACGGATCACAGAAACGTGCCGAACGGTCACGGCAACGGCAACGGCAACGGCAACGGTCGGATGGACTTCTCGACTATCGAGACGACGTTGGCGATTCCGAACCTGATTGGTGTGCAGCGCCGTTCGTACGACCGGTTCCTGCAGATGAACCTGCTCGCGGACGAGCGGGAGAACCATGGCCTGCAGGCGGTCTTTACCGGCATTTTCCCGTTCTGGGACTTCCGGGAGACCTGCTCGCTCGACTTCGTCAGCTACTCGATCGGCGACTGGCACTGCCGTTGCGGGGAGTTGAAGGGGCTCGAGTACCTGCGCATGTCGTGCACCAACTGCGGCGACAAGATCATGACGGATCACCCGCTCGAGGACAGCGTCGGCTGTCCGAGCTGCGGCGCCGTCAACGCGAACCGGGTGACCAAGTGCGACACCTGCGGCGGGCCGGTCGAGCTGCAGCTCAAGTACTCGATCGCCGAATGCCGCGAGCGCGGCATGACCTACGCCGTACCGCTCAAGGTCACGTTCCGTCTGTTCGTCTACGACAAGGACCCAGAGACCGGTACGCGGATGATGCGGGATGCGAAGGAAGAGGAGGTCTACTTCGGCGAGATCCCGCTGATGACCGACACCGGCACCTTCATCATCAACGGAACAGAGCGGGTGATCGTCAGCCAGCTCCACCGCAGCCCTGGCGTGTTCTTCACCCGCGACAAGCGCGTCTTCCTGGCGAAGATCATCCCCTACCGGGGTTCCTGGGTGGAGTTCGAGTACGACCAGAAGGACATCCTGTCGGTCCGGATCGATCGCAAGCGGAAGTTTTACGGCACCGTGTTCCTGCGTGCCCTGGGTCTGGAGACGAACGAGCAGATCCTGCGTCAGTTCTACACCGCGATGCCGCTCACGCTGTCGGGAGGAGGCGTCTACCGCCTCGGCATCGGTCCGGATGTGCTCGAGCGCGAACGACTGCGCGACCGCTCGAGCCGGGGCATCCGGCACCGCTACAGCGTCTTCGCCGGGCTGACCCTGGACGAGATGGCGATCGAGCGCCTGGGCGCAGGCGACAACATCGAAGCTGAGGTTGGTCCGCAGGAGTTGGAGCGCGCCTTCCTGATCGCCGACGTGATCGATGGGGACACCGGCGAGGTGCTGCTGGAGGCGAACGAGCCGATTCCGGAAGACCTCGACGAGCGCCTCGCGGAGCGCAACCACAGCGAGTTGGAGGTCTTCTTTCCGGATTGGGAACTCTGCGGCGCGACGATCTCGAACACCCTGGCGAAGGACACGACCAGGGACACGAAGGAGGCGCAGATCGAGATCTACCGGCGGATGCGCCCCGGCGATCCGCCGACGCACGAGAGTGCTCGCTCGCTCTTCTACGGCATGTTCTTCGACTCCAAGCGGTACGACTTCTCGCGGGTCGGCCGGTTCAAGTTCAACATCAAGCTCGAGACCCAGGAGTCGGTTGACCGGAAGACCCTCTCGGCCGAGGACTTCTACGGGGTGATCGAGTACCTCCTGCAATTGCAGAAGGACGTCGGTCGCATCGACGACATCGACAACCTGGGGAACCGTCGCGTGCGCGCGGTGGGCGAACTGTTGGAGAACCAGTTCCGGATCGGTCTGGTGCGCATGGAGCGGGCGATCAAGGAGAAGATGTCCGTTCACCAGGACATCGACTCGGCGATGCCGCATGACCTGATCAACTCGAAGCCGGTGATCGCGGCGATCAAGGAGTTCTTCGGGTCGTCGCAACTCTCGCAGTTCATGGACCAGACGAACCCTCTGTCGGAGGTGACGCACAAGCGGCGCCTGTCGGCGCTGGGTCCGGGCGGGCTGTCGCGTGAACGCGCGGGCTTCGAAGTGCGCGATGTCCATGCTTCGCACTATGGCCGCATCTGCCCGATCGAGACCCCGGAGGGGCCGAACATCGGCCTCATCTCTTCGCTCGCGACCTATGCGCGGATCAACGACTACGGCTTTATCCAGAGCCCGTACAAGAAGGTGGAGGGCGGCCGGGTCATCGACCACTTCAAGGTGATCAAGCCGGGTGACGGGACGTTCGCCCTGGGGCAGATCGTTGCCGGCGACGACCTGGAAGCGGAGAACCACCGTCTCAAGCGGAACAAGAAGCGGCAGGTGCAGGCCGAGCCGCACGCTTTCTACCTGACCGCCTGGGAAGAGGAGAAGTACATCATCGCCCAGGCCAACGCCAAGATCGACGAGCGGGGTTTCCTGCAGAACGAACGCCCGGTGGCTCGCGCCGGCGGGGACTTCGTCACGGTCGACCGCGAGCGGGTCGACTACATGGACATCAGCCCGAAGCAGCTCGTCAGCGTGGCCGCCGCGTTGATTCCGTTCCTCGAGAACGACGACGCGAACCGGGCCCTGATGGGCTCGAACATGCAGCGTCAGGCGGTGCCTCTCCTGCGCTCCGACTCGCCGATCGTCGGCACGGGCCTGGAGGGAATCGTCGCGCGCAACTCGGGAGCGGTGGCGCTCTGCCAGCGGGCCGGGGTCGTCGACTCGGTGGATGCGGATCGCGTGATCGTCCGTGTCGAGGGCGCGGACCCGGAAACGGGTGCAGCGCGTGAGTTCGGGGCCGACATCTACCAGTTGACCAAGTTCCGACGGTCGAACCAGAACACATGCGTGCACCAGAAGCCGGTCGTCCACGAGGGTCAGCGCGTCGTGCGGGGCGAGGTCCTGGCCGATGGCGCCTCGACGGACGAGGGGGAACTGGCGCTGGGACGTAACGTGCTCGTGGCTTTCATGCCCTGGCGCGGCTACAACTTCGAGGATGCGATTCTGGTCTCGGAGCAGTTGGTGCGCGACGACTCCTACACCTCGATTCACATCGAGGAGTTCGAGATCGAGGCGCGAGACACCAAGCTGGGGCCCGAAGAGATCACGCGCGACATCCCGAACGTTGCCGAGGCGGCACTCGCCGATCTCGACGAGAGCGGCATCATCCGGATCGGCGCTTCGGTCAAGGCCGGCGACATTCTGGTGGGCAAGGTCACGCCGAAGGGCGAGACCCAGCTCACGCCGGAGGAGAAGCTGCTGCGGGCCATCTTCGGCGAGAAGGCCGGAGACGTTCGTGACGCCAGCCTGAAGGCGCCTCCGGGTATCGACGGCACCGTCGTCGAAGTGAAGATCTTCTCCCGCAAGGGCGTCGACAAGGACGAGCGGGCGCTTGAGATCGAGGAGCAGGAGGTTGGCAGGCTGGAGAAGAACATCCGCGATCAGGCGCGGATCATGCACGAAGAGCGCAACAAGAAGATCGCGGATCTTCTGGTTGGCCTCAAGCCGACCGTCGCGGTGCAGGACCGGGAGGGCAACAGGCTTCTGGAGGCGAAGGAGACCATCCAGTACCGGTATCTCGAGCAGTTGAACCGGCAGGAGATCCTGGCTCTGCCGTTGGAGCAGGAAGACCTGTTGAAGGAAGTGGCCGCGATCTACGAGCGCACCGATTCCCACATCGAGGTCATGCACCGGGTCAACGAGGAGAAGATCAAGCTGCTGCAGAAGGGCGACGAGCTGCCTCCGGGCGTGATCAAGCTGGTCAAGGTCTTCGTGGCCATGAAGCGCAAGCTGCAGGTGGGCGACAAGATGGCCGGTCGCCACGGCAACAAGGGCGTCATTTCGCGCCTCCTTCCAGAGGAGGACATGCCTTACCTGCCGGACGGCACGCCGGTCGAGATTGTGCTGAATCCGCTCGGTGTGCCGAGCCGCATGAACGTCGGCCAGATCCTGGAGACCCACCTGGGATGGGCCGGGCGCTCCCTCGGGATCAAGTTCGCGACCCCGGTCTTCGACGGCATCCGGGAGTCGCGGCTCAAGGAACTGCTGGCCGAGGCGGGATTGCCGAGCTCGGGCAAGACCACTCTCTTCGACGGGGTTACCGGCGAGGCCTTCGAGCAGAAGGTCACGGTGGGCTACATCTACATGCTGAAGTTGTCCCACCTTGTAGACGACAAGATCCACGCCCGATCGATCGGCCCCTACTCGCTGATCACCCAGCAGCCCCTGGGCGGCAAGGCTCAGTTCGGCGGGCAGCGCTTCGGCGAAATGGAGGTGTGGGCACTGCAGGCGTATGGCGCCGCCTACACGCTGCAGGAGCTGTTGACGGTCAAGAGCGACGATGTTGAGGGTCGAAGCCGCGCTTACGAGGCTCTGGTCAAGAGCGACGTGCCCGAGGATCCCGGATTGCCGGAGTCCTTCAACGTGCTGGTGCGCGAGTTGCAGAGTCTGTGTCTGGACGTCGAGTTGATGAAGGTCTAGGGGAGGTCGCCAACGTGCAACCACTTTCGAGTTTCGAGAAGACGCAGTCGGTCAAGGATTTCAACGCGATCAAGATCGCGCTGGCCTCGCCGGAGAAGATCAGGTCCTGGAGTTACGGCGAGGTAACGAAGGCCGAGACAATCAACTACCGGACCTTCAAGCCGGAGCGGGACGGCCTGTTCTGCGCCAAGATCTTCGGGCCGATGACGGACTGGGAATGTCTGTGCGGCAAGTACAAGCGGATGAAGCACCGTGGCGTCGTGTGCGACAAGTGCGGTGTCGAGGTCACGCGCTCCCGGGTGCGGCGCGAGCGCTTGGGCCACATCGAGCTGGCCAGCCCGGCGAGCCACGTCTGGTTCTTCAAGGGTCTGCCCAGCCGGATCGGTCACCTGCTCGACCTGAGCCTGCGCAACCTTGAGCGCATCCTCTACTTCGAGAGCTACGTCGTCATCGATCCCGGTGACGCCGACCTCGAAGAGAACGAGATGGTCTCCGAGGAGCGCTACCGGGAACTGCGCGAGGAACACGGTCCGGACGGCTTCGACGCGCGGATGGGCGCCGAGGCGATCAAGGAGCTTCTTTCCCGGATCGACATCGATGAGTTGGCGGAGGAACTCCGCATCGTCATGCGCACCGACACCAGCCAGATCCGGCGCCTGAAGGCCGCGAAGCGGCTCAAGGTCGTCAACGCGTTCCGGCGCAGCGGTCACCGGCCGGAGTGGATGATCCTGGATGTGATCCCCGTGATTCCGCCGGAGCTGCGGCCGCTGGTTCCGCTTGATGGCGGGCGGTTCGCGACCAGCGACCTGAACGATCTCTACCGCCGGGTCATCAACCGGAACAACCGGCTGAAGAAGCTGCTCGAGCTGCGGGCGCCCGAGGTCATCGTCCGCAACGAGAAGCGCATGCTCCAGGAGGCGGTGGACGCGCTGTTCGACAACGGCCGGCGCGGCCGGGTGCTGAAGGGCTCGAACAACCGCCCCCTCAAGTCGCTCTCCGACACCCTGAAGGGCAAGCAGGGCCGCTTCCGCCAGAACCTGCTGGGCAAGCGCGTCGACTACTCGGGGCGTTCGGTGATCGTGGTCGGCCCCGATCTCAAGCTGAACGAATGCGGTCTGCCGAAGAAGATGGCGCTCGAGCTGTTCAAGCCGTTCATCTACAGTTGGCTCGAGGAGCGTGAGTACGTCGGCACGATCAAGGCGGCCAAGGAGATGGTCGACCGCGAGGAGGAAGTGGTCTGGGATGCGCTGGACGACGTCATCCGCGACCATCCGGTGCTCCTGAACCGGGCGCCTACCCTTCACCGGCTCGGCATTCAGGCGTTTCAGCCGGTGCTGATCGAGGGCAAGGCGATCCAGATCCATCCCTTGGTTTGCGCCGCCTTCAACGCGGACTTCGACGGTGACCAGATGGCGGTTCACGTGCCGCTTTCACCCAAGGCCCAGATCGAGTGCCACGTGCTGATGCAGGCCTCGAACAACATCCTCAGCCCCGCGCATGGTCGGCCGCTGGCAGTGCCCAGCCAGGATCTCGTGCTGGGGGGCTACTACCTGACCATGCCGCGCCCGGGCGCACGGGGTGAGGGCCGGACCTTCGCCAACACTGACGAGGTCATCTTTGCTCTCGAGAGCCGAGCCGTCGAGACCCAGACGCCGATCCGGCTGCGGCTTAGCGGCAGCTACGTCGACCTGGATGTCCAGAACGACAGCCAGGACATCGTGCACGCCGAGGTCCAGGAACTCGACGGCAAAGTGATCGAGACCACGGTCGGCCGTGTGATCTTGAACGACCACCTCCCGAACGAACTGCCCTTCATCAACGGCTTGCTGCGTAAGCGCGGTCTTCAGGACCTGGTTGGCTACTGCTACATCCGCCACGGCAGCCAGTTGACGATCAGGATGCTCGACGAGATCAAGGAGATCACCTTCCTGTACGCCACCTTGGCCGGCATCTCCTTCGGTGTCGACGACATGGTCGTGCCGTCGACCAAGGAGCAGTTGATCGATGAGGCGCGCGGCGAGGTGCTCGAGATCGAGAAGCAGCGCAGCGCCGGTGTGATCACCGCCGGCGAGCGCAAGAACAAGATCATCGACATCTGGCATCGCGTTACCGAGAACGTCTCGGCCGAGATGTTCCGCGAGATGAAGGAGGTCGAGGCCGAGCGGGGCGAGTTCAACCCGATCAACCTGATGGCCGATTCGGGCGCGCGGGGCTCCCGCGAACAGGTGCGGCAGTTGGCCGGCATGCGGGGTTTGATGTCCAAGCCCTCGGGCGAGGTCATCGAGACGCCGATTCACGCCAACTTCCGCGAGGGGTTGTCCGTGTTGCAGTACTTCATCTCGACGCACGGCGCCCGCAAGGGTCTGGCCGATACGGCGCTCAAGACTGCCGACTCCGGCTACCTGACGCGGCGGCTTGTCGACGTGGCCCAGGACGTGATCGTCACCGAGCACGACTGCGGAACGATCGACGGCATCGTGGTCGGCGCGATCATGGAGGGCGGCGACATTCTCGAGGCGCTCCGGGACCGGTTGGTCGGGCGTGTCAGCCAGGAGGACATCTTCGACCCGATGACCGGCGAGCAGTTGCTGGTGGTAGGCGACTCGATCACCGAGAAGATGGCGAACGGCATCCAGGCGGCGGGCATCGAGCGGGTTCGCATCCGCTCCGTGCTGACCTGCGAGACCCGGCGAGGTGTCTGTGCGTCCTGCTACGGGCGCAACCTGGCGACCGGTCGCGCCGTCGACCTGGGCGAGGCGGTGGGCGTCATCGCGGCCCAGTCGATCGGTGAGCCGGGAACCCAGTTGACCATGCGTACCTTCCACTTCGGCGGCACCGCCAGCCGGGTCACGGAGCAGTCCCGGCACGCGTCGAGGAATATCGGCTGGGTCAAGCTCATCAACGTCGCCACGGTCGACAGCCGCGAGGGCGATCTCGTCGTGGTCAACCGGAACGGCAAGCTGGTCCTGGTCGACGAGGCCGGGCGGGAACTGGAACGCCACCCGCTGACCTACGGCTCCCACCTGCTGGTGCACGAGAACCAGAAGGTCGAGCCGGGCACCGACCTGGTTGAGTGGGACCCCTTCACCTCCGCCATCCTCTCCGAGGTCGCGGGCCGCGTGGAGTTCCACGACATCGTCGAGGGCGAGAACGTCCGCGAGGAGACCGACAAGGTCACGGGGCTTTCGCACCGGATCATCGTCGAGGCGTCGCAGAACGAGAAGCGGGCGCCGGCGGTGGTCGTGGTCGGCGCGGAAGAGAAGCGCTACCTGTTGCCCAGCGGTTCCCACCTGTGGGTCAACGACGGCCATGACGTCCATCCCGGCGACACGCTGGCGAAGATCCCGCGCGAGACGACGAAGACCAAGGACATCACCGGCGGTCTGCCGCGGGTTCAGGAGCTGTTCGAAGCCCGGAGTCCGCGCGAGCCGGCCGTGATCACCGAGATCGACGGCACCGTGCGCCTCGGCAAGGAGATCATCAAGGGCAACCGCGAGATCACCGTCGAGAACGAAGCCGGCGAGAGCCTCAGCTACCAGATTCCGCGCCACATCCACGTCAACGTGCAGGACGGGGAGTACGTGACGGCGGGTGATCCGCTGATCGGCGAGGCGATGAACATCAACCCGCACGACATCCTCCAGGTCAAGGGGGAGAAGGAACTCCAGCGCTACCTGGTGGACAAGATCCAGGAGGTCTACCGTTCGCAGAGCGTGGCGATCAACGACAAGCACGTCGAAGTGATCGTCCGTCAGATGATGCGCTCGGTGAAGATCGAGGAGGTCGGCGACACGGACTTCCTGATCGACGAGCAGGTCGACCGCTGGCGCTTCAAGGAAGAGAACGAGCGGGTTACGGCGGCTGGAGGCACTCCGGCCATCGGCCGGCCCCTGCTGCTCGGGATCACCAAGGCGTCGCTCTCCACGGAGAGCTTCATCTCGGCCGCGAGCTTCCAGGAGACGACCCGGGTGCTCACCGAAGCCGCGATCAGCGGCAAGGTGGATCACCTCCGGGGCCTGAAGGAGAACGTGATCGTCGGTCGGGTGATCCCCGCCGGCACCGGCATGGACTACTACCACGAGTTCCACATCGAGGACGTGACCTACCCGACGCCGGACCTGGCTGCCGACGATCTGTACAACTACGACTACCCGGAGGAGTTCATCCGCACGATGCCGCAGGTGCTCAGCGACGGCGAAACCTGAGGCGCCCACTCCGAGGCTTCGCTTGGTTGCCCCGGCTCTCAGGTTTCTGCTAATGTTCGCGCCCTTGTGCGGCTCGCGCGGAGCGGGCCAAAGAGACCGTCCACCACGTCTGCGAGCCAGACCTTGAACCGGGAATCAACCCGGTGCTGCGCGCAGCGCAAAACACTGCGAGCGGTCAGCTAGGTCCGGTTGCTCCGGCTTCCGGCTTCGTCCGGTCGGTCGGTTCTTGCGCCGCTAACGATCCATGCCGCGGCGCGAGTTGCGCCCAAGAGCCGGCTTTCCGGCAGCGAAGTAGAAGAGTTCGGTCGAGCAGGAGTATCAATGCCCACCATCCACCAACTGGTCCGCAAGGGCCGCCAGCGTCAGGTCGTCAAGACCAAGAGCCCGGCGCTCCAGGGTTCGCCGCAGAGGCGCGGCGTGTGCGTGCGCGTGTACACGCAGACGCCGAAGAAGCCGAATTCGGCATTGCGCAAGGTGGCCCGCGTCAGGCTGACCAACGGCATCGAGGTCACGACCTACATTCCCGGGATCGGGCACAACCTCCAGGAGCACTCGATCGTGCTCATTCGTGGAGGCCGGGTGAAGGACCTGCCCGGCGTCCGTTACCACGTGATCCGCGGCACTCTGGATGCGGTCGGTGTCGACGAACGCCGCCGCGGGCGCTCCAAGTACGGCGCCAAGCGCCCCAAGAGCTGAGCCGGAGGAACTTGGAAGAATGCCTCGACGCCGCGAAGTCCCGAAGCGCCAGATCCTGCCCGACCCGCTGTATCACTCGCAGTTGGTCAGCAAGTTCGTCAACGTCCTCATGAAGGACGGCAAGAAGTCCGTCGCCGAACGCATCCTCTACGACGCGCTGAACACGATCAAGGAGCGCACCGGCGAGGAGGACCCTGTGGCCATCTTCCAGAAGGCAATCGACAACGTGAAGCCGGCGGTCGAAGTCAAGTCGAGGCGCGTCGGCGGCTCGACCTACCAGGTTCCGATCGAGGTGCGGCCTGCGCGCAAGCTGGCCCTGTCCATGCGATGGCTGATTCACGCGGCGAAGGGCCGCAGTGAGAAGACGATGAGACTGCGGTTGGCCGGCGAGTTGCTCGACGCGGCCGAGAACCGTGGAGTGGCGATCAAGAGGAAAGAGGACACCCACCGGATGGCAGAAGCGAACAGGGCTTTTTCTCACTACCGCTGGTAGCGAACGCCCTTGGGCCCGCTTCGGCGGCGTCCACGTCGTTCCCGGCCGCCGGTTGTCCAAGGGCCCGTCCCGGCGCCGCCGCTACCCCTGCAAAGCGGCGGTTCTCCCCTCTTGTTGGAACCACACGCGAAACCTGCCTGCTTGGAACTGCATTGAATACGACTGACTGCCCCGATCGCTCTTCTGAAGAACCCGACCCAGATCACCATGTCCAGCGCCACGCCCAGAGCCACGCCCAGAGCCATGCCCAGAACTATCCCACTCGAGAAGACCCGGAACATCGGGATCATGGCCCACATTGATGCGGGCAAGACGACGACGACCGAACGCATCCTCTATTACACCGGTGTGAACTACAAGATCGGCGAGGTGCACGAAGGCACTGCGACGATGGACTGGATGGAGCAGGAGCAGGAACGCGGCATCACGATCACTTCGGCTGCCACGAGTTGTACCTGGAAGGACCACCGGATCAACATCATCGACACGCCTGGACACGTCGACTTCACCGCCGAGGTGGAGCGCTCGCTGCGCATTCTCGATGGCGCCGTGGCCGTGTTCGACGCCGTTGCCGGGGTCGAGCCTCAGAGCGAGACCGTGTGGCGGCAGGCGGATCGGTACAGCGTGCCGCGGATCGCGTTGGTCAACAAGATGGACCGCGTCGGCGCCGACTTCGACCGCTGCGTGCGGATGATGCGCGAACGGCTTGGCGCCTCGCCCGTGGTGCTGCAGTTGCCCTTGGGGCGCGAGGACGCGTTTAGCGGTGTGATCGACCTGGTCGAGATGTCGGCCTACATCTACGACGGCGAGAGCCTTGGGGCGCAGTTCCGGGACACCGACATCCCTGAGGAGTACGCGGACCTGGCTCTGGTGGCTCGTGAGGCGATGGTCGAGGCGGTTGCCGAGACGGACGAGGAGCTGCTCGAGAAGTACCTCTCGGGCGCCGAGGTCACGAACGACGAACTGCGTGCGGCCCTGCGCCGCGCGACGGTTTCCAACAGCCTGCAACCGGTGTTCTGCGGTTCGGCCTTCCGCAACAAGGGCGTCCAGCCCCTGCTCGACGCGGTGCTCGAGTACCTGCCGTCGCCGCTGGACGTGCCTCCGATCGAGGGTCTCGTGGACGGTGACGAGGTGGCGGTGCGCGAGCCGTCCGACGACGCGCCGTTCAGCGCCCTCGTGTTCAAGATCATGACCGACCCGTTCGTCGGCCAGCTCGCTTACATGCGGGTCTACTCGGGCCGCGTCGAGACCGGCCAGTCGGTGCTGAACGTAAAGCGAGGCGACAAGGCGCGAATCGGCAGGCTGCTCAAGATGCACGCCAACAAGCGCGAGGAGATCAAGCGGGTGTGGTGCGGCGACATCGCCGCGGTCGTGGGTCTCAAGAACGTGACCACGGGCGACACGATCTGTGATCCACGGGCGGCGATCGTGCTGGAGTCGATGGACTTCCCGGAGCCGGTCCTCTCCGTTTCGATCGAGCCGAAGACGAAGGCGGACCAGGAGAAGCTGGGTCTGGCGCTCGACAAACTGATGCGCGAGGACCCGACCTTCAGGGTCCACACGGACCCGGATACGGCCCAGACCCTGATCTCGGGCATGGGCGAACTTCATCTGGAGATCATCACGGACCGCCTTTTGCGTGAGTTCAAGGTCGGCGCCAGTGTCGGACGGCCCCAGGTCGCCTACCGCGAGACGATCACCGCCGAAGCCTCGGGCGAAGGACGGTTCGTGCGCCAGTCCGGCGGCCGAGGGCAGTACGGCCACTGCCTGGTCCGGGTCCGGCCGTCGGAGGGTGAGGGTCTGGAGTTCGAGGACGCCACCAAGGGCGGCTCGATCCCCAAGGAGTTCATCAGGTCGATCGAGCGAGGCATCGCCGAGGCCCTGGAAGCGGGCCCATTGGCCGGCTATCCGGTCACCGGGGTCGCGGTCGAGGTCTACGACGGCAGTGCGCACGATGTCGATTCCTCCGAGGTCGCCTTCAAGATCGCCGGCTCGATGGCCTGGCGCGATGCGGCCAAGAAGGCGAGTCCGGTGCTGCTGGAGCCGGTCATGGCGGTCGAGGTGGTGACGCCCGAGGACTACATGGGCGACGTCATGGGCGACATCAGCTCGCGCCGGGGAAAGGTGCAGGGCATGGAGATGCGCCTCAACACCCAGGTCGTCAGCGCCCGCGTGCCGCTGGCCGAGATGTTCGGCTATGCCACCGATCTGCGCTCGGCGACCCAGGGAAGGGCAACGTACTCGATGCAGTTCGAGTCCTACGAACCGGCACCGAGAAATGTGAGCGAAGAAGTCGTGGCGAAGGCCACGGGCTGAGTCGCTGGCGGGCGCAGCCGGAAACCCTCTCAGAAGATGTTCCAGACAAGACAATCAAGCATTTCATTGAGTTAGCAGGAGCAACGCAATGGCGAAGGAGAAGTTCGAGCGTACGAAGCCGCACGTGAACGTGGGGACGATCGGTCACGTGGATCACGGCAAGACGACGCTGACGGCGGCGATCACGAACATACTGGCGAAGAGCGGTGGTGCGGATTTCGTGCCTTTCGACGAGATCGACAAGGCGCCGGAGGAGCGCGAGCGGGGGATCACGATCGCGACGGCTCACGTGGAGTACGAGACGGCGAACCGTCACTACGCTCATGTGGACTGCCCGGGTCACGCTGACTACGTGAAGAACATGATCACGGGCGCGGCTCAGATGGACGGTGCGATCCTGGTGGTGTCTGCTGCGGACGGTCCGATGCCTCAGACGCGTGAGCACGTGCTCCTGGCCCGTCAGGTTGGCGTGCCGTTCATCGTGGTGTTCATGAACAAGTGCGACATGGTGGACGACGAGGAGTTGCTGGACCTGGTGGAGCTAGAGCTTCAGGACCTGCTGTCTTCGTTCGAGTTTCCTGGCGACGAGATTCCGATCATTCGCGGTTCGGCGCTGGAGGCTTTGGAGAGCGGCGATCCGGAGAGCGAGTGGGGTTCGAAGGTTGTGGAGCTCTTGGAGGCAGTCGACTCGTACATCCCGACGCCGCAGCGTTCGGTGGACCTGGACTTTCTGATGCCGATCGAGGACATTTTCACGATTTCGGGTCGGGGCACGGTGGTGACGGGGCGTGTGGAGCGTGGTCGCGTGAAGGTTGGCGAGACGGTGGAGATCGTGGGCATACGGGACACGAAGTCGACGGTGGTGACGGGCGTGGAGATGTTCCGGAAGCTGCTGGACTCAGGCGAGGCGGGCGACAACATCGGCGTGCTGCTTCGGGGTACGAAGAAGGACGAGGTGGAGCGTGGTCAGGTGCTGGCTCATCCGCGTTCGATCACGCCTCACACGAAGTTCAAGGGCGAGGTGTACGTGCTGAACAAGGACGAGGGCGGTCGTCACACGCCGTTCTTCGACGGCTACCGTCCGCAGTTCTACTTCCGCACGACGGACGTGACGGGTGTGGCGACCCTGCCGGCAGGCACGGAGATGGTGATGCCCGGCGACAACGTGACGCTGGACGTGGAGCTGATCGCTCCGATCGCGATGGAGAAGGGCGTACGCTTCGCCATTCGCGAGGGCGGCCGTACGGTCGGCGCCGGCACCGTCACCGACATCGTCGAGTAAGCGGTTCAAGGTCGGTATTCGAGGAAGGTTGGAATTCGAGAGAATGGTGAACGAGAAGATCCGCATCCGGCTCAAGGCCTTCGACTACCGCATCCTGGATACGTCGACGCATGAGATCGTCGACACCGCGCGGCGTAGCGGCGCGCGCGTGGTCGGGCCGATTCCATTGCCGACACATATTTCCCGCTACACGGTGAATCGTTCTCCGCATGTGGACAAGAAGTCGCGGGAGCAGTTCGAGATCCGCACCCACAAGCGGTTGCTGGACATCTTCGAACCGACCAGCCAGACCGTCGACGCGCTGATGAAGCTCGAGCTTCCGGCGGGCGTTGACGTCGAGATCAAGGCTTTTGGCAGTTGAACCGGCACTTGAGCAGGCGAAGCGACGGGGGATCAGGACGGTGAGCGAAAGCAAGGGTCGTGCTAGGGGGTTGCTCGGGCGCAAGATCGGTATGACGCAGATCTACGCCGAGGACGGCGCCGCGGTGCCGGTTACCGTCCTGGAGGTCGGCCCGTGCCGGGTCGTGCAACGAAAGACGGCGGAGTCCGACGGCTACGAGGCGGTTCAGATCGGCCTGGTCGAGAAGCGGCCGCCGAGGCGGGTCACCGAGGCGCGCCGGGGCCACTTCAAGAAGTCCGGTGTCGAGGCGATGCGTCACTTGGCCGAGGTGCGGGTCGAGGCGACGAACGACTCGCAGCCCGGCGATGAGATCGGGGTTTCGATCTTCGAGGTCGGCGCCCGTGTCGATGTGATCGGCAATGGCAAGGGGAAGGGATTCCAGGGCGTCATGCGCCGCCACGGTTTCGGGGGCGGGCGAGCCACACACGGCTCGATGTTCCATCGCGCTCCGGGTTCCGTCGGGCAGTCGGCGAGTCCCTCGCGTGTCTTCCCGGGAATGAGGTTTCCGGGCCGGATGGGCGGTAAACGGGTGACGACGAAGAAGCTGAAGGTGGTCAAGGTGGATGTGGAGAATCGCCTTCTCTATCTACGTGGCGCCGTTCCGGGCGCCCGCAACGGTCTGGTCATGGTTCGGAGTTCGATCTGATGCCAAAGGTCGCGATCAGGAGCCTCGACAACGAGGCGGTCGGCAGCATCGAGCTGCCGGAAGAGGTCTTCACCTACCCGTACAACGAGCATCTCATCTACCTGGCGGTGGTGTCGGTCCGGGCCGCGCAGCGGGCGGGCTCCCACAGCGTCAAGGGCAGGCACGAAGTACGCGGTTCAGGCGTCAAACCGCACCGTCAGAAGGGTACCGGCCGAGCCCGGGCTGGCAGCATCCGTTCGCCGTTGCGACGCGGTGGCGGCGTCGTGCATGGTCCGCAGCATCGCAGCCACCGCAACAAGTTGTCGCGGAACGAGAAGCGCAACGCGCTCAAGTCGGCGCTTTCACGCAAGCTGGTTGAGGAGCGGATCCTGGTCGTTGACTCGCTCGATCTCGACAGCCACAAGACAGGCGCCTTGGCCGCGCGCCTGCGGGGTCTTGGAATCGACCAGAAGACTCTGATCGTCGACGACCACGGCAACCGGAACCTGATCCTGGCTTCCCGCAACCACCCGCAGCTCAAGACCGTCGACGCCCTTGGTGTGAATGTCTACGATGTCGTCGATCGCGGTTACGTGCTGTTCAGCGAGACCGCCATCGGCCGCTTGTCCGCCGTGTTGCAGAAACAGCGGAAGAACGGGAGCGCGTCATGAGAGTGCAGGAAATCCTGCGTCGGCCGCTGATCACCGAGAAGTCGACCGAGCTCCGTGACGATCGGAACATCATCGCCTTCGTCGTCGACTCCCGAGCCAACAAGATCGAGGTGCGGCGCGCGGTGGAGGCGCAGTTCCAGGGTGTCAAGGTGGCGGAGGTCCGGATCGTGAACATGCACGGCAAGGTTCGTCGCCAGGGCCGCTTCGTCGGCCGGCGCCCCGATTGGAAGAAGGCATACGTACGGCTGGCCGAGGGCCAGATCGATCTCTTCGACAACGTGTAGCAAGAGCCAACGAGAAAATGGCGATCAAGAAACTCAAACCGACCAATCCGGCGAGCCGCTTCCAGGAGTACGCACTCCGGGAAGAGGTCACGGCGGACAAGCCGCACAAGGCCCTCGTCGAGGGCAAGAGGCGGATCAGCGGCCGCAACAACACGGGCAGGCAGACGATCTGGTTCCGGGGCGGCGGCCACAAGCGGCGCTACCGGCGGATCGACTTCCGGCGCGACAAGGTGGGCGTGCCCGCGAAGGTGGCCACGATCGAGTACGACCCGAACCGGAGCGCGCTGATCTCCCTGCTGCACTACGCCGACGGCGAGAAGCGCTACATCCTCCATCCCCAGGGCTTGAAGGTAGGCGCGGTGGTCCAGGCAGGCGAAGGCGCCGAGATCGATGTCGGCAACTGCCTTCCGATCCGGTTCATTCCCCTGGGCACGATGATCCACAACATCGAACTGAAGATCGGTGGCGGCGGGCAGATGGTGCGCAGCGCCGGCACGGGCGCCCAGTTGATGGCCAAGGAGGGCGTCTACGCTCAGGTCCGCCTTCCTTCGGGGGAGGTCCGCCGGGTGCACGTCGACTGTGCCGCCACGATCGGCCAGGTCAGCAACTCGGAGCACTCGAACGTCGCGCTTGGGAAGGCCGGTCGCAACCGTTGGCGGGGCCGCCGGCCGCACAACCGCGGCGTGTCGATGAATCCGGTCGACCATCCCATGGGCGGCGGCGAGGGCAAGGCCTCCGGCGGACGGCATCCGACCACGCCATGGGGCAAGCCGACCAAGGGCTACAAGACACGAAGAAACAAGCGCACGAGCGGCATGATCGTACGGCGGCGGGCACGCCGCAAGTAGGGCCGGCGAGAGCACGAAACAGAGGTCAGCATGGGACGTTCACTCAAGAAGGGTTTCTTCATCGACAGCCACCTGTACGACAAGGTGACTGCGATGAATACGAGTCACGACCGGAGGGTCATCAAGACCTGGTCGCGCCGGTCCACGGTCATTCCGGACATGGTGGGTCACACCATCGCTGTTCACAACGGCATGAGGTTCATTCCGGTGTTCGTCAGCGAGAACATGGTCGGTCACAAGCTCGGCGAGTTCGCTCAGACGCGGACTTTCCGCGGCCATGCCGGCGGCAAGAGAGAGCGCCGGGCTCGTCCCCGGTAGTTGGAGAGAGAACAGAACGATGGAATCAATCGCCCGACTCAGGTACCTCCAGGCGTCGCCGCAGAAGGTGCGTCTGGTGGCGGACCTGATCCGCGGCCGGGGTGTCGAGGAAGCCTCGGCGCTGCTGCAGTTGAGCACCAAGGCGGCAGCACGGCCGCTCTCCAAGTTGTTGCGGTCGGCGATCGCCAACGCCGAGAACCGTGCCGAGAACCAGCAGGGGGCGGTCGACGTGGGGCAGCTCTACGTCAAGGAGATCTTCGTGGACGGGGGGCCGACGCTGAAGCGCCTGCGCCCGCAGCCCATGGGCCGTGCGTTCCGCATTCTCAAGCGGCAGAGCCACATCACGATCAAGCTTGATTCTCGCAGTCAGTCGGCAGAGCCAACGTAGGAGCGCTCATGGGTCAGAAGACACATCCGTACGGCTTTCGTTTGGTGTACAACCAGGGCTGGCATTCGCGCTGGTACGCCGAACGGGACTATGCCAGCACGCTGCACTCGGACATCGAGTTGCGGACCGGTCTGAAGAAGCGCCTGATGCATGCCGGCGTGAGCCAGATCGATATCGAGCGCGCCGCGGACAAGCTGCGCGTCACGATCTACACCTCGCGCCCCGGCATCATCATCGGCCGCAAGGGCGCTGAAGTGGACAAGCTGCGCGACGACCTGAGCCGGCAGATGGGGCGGGAAGTCCACATCAACATCCAGGAGATCCAGCGTCCGGAGCTCGATGCCCAGCTTGTGGCCGAGGCGATTACGGGACAGCTTCTCCGCCGGGTTGCTTTCCGCCGGGCGATGAAGAAAGCGATGGAATCGGCCTTCCGTTTCGGCGCCAAGGGTGTCAAGATCATGGTTTCGGGTCGGCTCGGCGGCAACGAGATCGCGCGCACCGAGTGGTACCAGGAAGGGCGGTTGCCGCTGCACACCCTGAAGGCCGACATCGACTACGGCTTCGCCGAGGCCTTCACGACCTACGGCGTGATCGGAGTCAAGGTCTGGGTCTACCGCGGCGATCTTTCGCGGGAGCGCGGCCGCCGCGCGGTGGCGTAGGGCACGGCTGGGCGCTGAGGGGATCGAGGGAGTAACGAACGATGTTGATGCCGAAGAAGGTCAAGTTTCGCAAGCATCACCGCGGCCGCCGCAGAGGTCTGGCCAAGGGCGGCAATGTGGTGGCGTTCGGCGAGTACGGCCTGCAGGCACAGGAGGCCGGCTGGGTCACGGCCCGTCAGATCGAGGCCGCGCGAATCGCGATCACTCGCCACATCAAGCGAACCGGCAAGGTCTGGATTCGAGTCTTTCCGGACAAGCCGATCACCAAGAAGCCACTGGAAACGCGGATGGGCAAGGGTAAGGGCAACCCGGAGGAGTGGGTTGCGGTCGTTCGTCCCGCCCGCATCCTCTACGAACTCGAGGGCGTGTCGCCGGAGTTGGCGAAGGCGGCGATGAGGCTGGCCTCCCACAAACTCGGTATCAAGACCCGCTTCGTCGTGCGCCACGGCGCACAGGTCGGAGGGTGAGAAGACGATGAAGGCAAGCGAACTCAGAGAGCTGACCGGTGACGAGCTGGTGCAGAAGGAGGAGGAGTTGGCCGATCAGTTGTTCGCCCTGCGACTGCAGAAGTCGATTGGCCAACTGGAGAAGCCGACCAGGATCAGGAACGCCCGGGTCGAGTTGGCGCGGGTCCTTACCGTCAGGCGCGAGAGAGCGACAGGAACGACATGAACGTGGATCAGCAAGAAGCGCGGGGCCGCCGCCAGGTTCGGGTGGGCCAGGTGGTCAGCGCCAAGATGGACAAGACAGTCATCGTGGCGGTCGAGAAGACGGTCATGCACCGGCTCTACCACCGCCTGATGAAGAAGTCGTCGCGGTTCGTGGCTCACGACGAGTCGAATGACTGCCGTGAGGGAGATGTCGTTTCCCTCGTCTCGACCCGACCGATGTCGCGTCACAAGCGCTGGCGCGTGCAGCGAATCGTCAAGCGCGCGGAAGGCTAGGTGCGACGATGATCCAGATGGGAACAGTGCTCGATGTCGCCGACAACTCGGGGGCCAAGCGAATCGCCTGCATCAAGCTGCGGGGCGGTTCCTCCGGGCAGTACGGCGTGCTGGGTGACGTGATCACCGCCTCGGTCAAGGAGGCGGTGCCCGAGGGCGCCGTCAAGAAGGGCCAGGTCGTTCGGGCGGTGATCGTGCGGACCCGCAAGGAGCGGCGCCGGAAGGACGGGAGCTACATCCGCTTCGACAACAACGCCGCGGTGCTGATCAACGATGCGCAGGAACCGATCGGGACCCGCGTCTTCGGCCCGGTCGCCCGCGAGCTGCGCGAGCGGCGCTTCATGCGCATCGTGTCGTTGGCGCCGGAGGTGATCTGACATGCCCAAACTGAAGATCAAGAAGGGCGACGAGGTGCTGGTCATCGCGGGCCGGAACCGGGGAGTGCGCAGCAAGGTGTTGCGGGTGCTTCCGGCCGAGAATCGCGCCATCGTCGAACGCGTGAACCTGGTCAAGAAGCACGAGCGGCCGAACCCGCAGCGTCAGGTTCAGGGAGGCATCCTGGAGCGGGAGGCGCCCATCCACATCTCGAATCTCAAGGTGATCTGCCCGGATACCGACAAGCCGACGCGCGTCGGCAAGCGGCTTCTCGAGGACGGAAAATCAACACGCTACGCCAAGGTCAGCGACGCGGTGTTGAGCTGAGGCTGTGACCTGAAGGAATGACCATGATTCCCCGACTGAAGACTCTCTACCAGGAGGAGGTCGTCGCCAGCCTGCAGCAGGAGTTTGGCATTTCCAACCCGATGGCGGTGCCGCGGCTGGAGAAGATCGTTCTCAACATGGGTATCGGCGAAGCGATCCAGAACATCAAGATCCTGGAGAACGCCGTGCCTGAGTTGGCCTTGATCGCCGGTCAGCAGCCGGTCATCACTCGCGCCCGGAAGTCGATCGCTGCATTCAAGTTGCGTGAGGGCATGCCGATCGGTTGCCGGGTCACGCTGCGCCGTAGCCGGATGTGGCACTTCCTCGATCGCCTTGTCACCGTCGCGCTGCCGCGAGTTCGCGACTTCCGCGGCATCTCGGACCGGAGCTTCGATGGTCGGGGCAGCTATACCGTGGGTGTCCGGGACCACCTGATCTTCCCCGAAGTCGACTACTCGAAGAGCGATGGTTCCAAGGGGATCAACGTCACCCTCGTCACCTCGGCGGAGTCCGACGCGCAGGCGCTGCATCTGCTGCGCGGTCTCGGCATGCCGTTCGCGACCTGAGTTCCGGAAATACCCAAGGATTGTCACGATGACCATGACCGACCCCATCGCGGATCTGCTGACCACGATTCGCAACGCGCTGATCGTCAAGCACGATCAGACCGAGGCGCCAGCTTCGAGCCTGAAGATTGCGTTGTGCCGCGTGCTGCGGGACCAGGGCTACATCAGCCACTACGAGGTCTACGACTCGCCGCCCGGCAGAACGCTCCGGATCTTCCTGGCATACAACGGCGAGGGAGTGCCGACGATCACCAAGGTGCGGAGGATCAGCAAGCCCGGGCGCAGGGTGTATCGGGGCGCTGACGATCTGAAGCCGGTTCTGAACGGGCTGGGCGTCGCGATCCTGTCGACTTCGAAGGGTCTGCTCACGGATGGCGAGGCGCGGAGCCAGCGTGTGGGCGGCGAGGTCCTCTGTGAGGTGTACTGAGATGCAGGGCAACAGCGGTCGGCACAGCAGTCGCAGCCAGTCGCGGGCCGCCTTTGGCGGCACAGTGACTCTTGGTGAGGTGTATTAGATGTCACGCATAGGACAGTCGCCGATTCCGCTGCCGGACAAGGCGAAGGTGGCGGTGAACGGCGGTACGGTGACTATCGAGGGTCCGAAGGGAAAGCTGGAGCAGCCGCTCCAGCAGGGCATCGAGGTCCTGGTCGAGGACGGCGTCGTCAGGCTGCACCGTTCCGGCTCGAGCGGACCGGAACGGGCCCTGCACGGACTGGCCCGCGCGCTACTTGCGAACGCCGTCGTGGGTGTCACCGAGGGCTTCCGGCGAGAGCTGGAGATCGTCGGCGTCGGTTACAGGGGAGAGGTCAGGGGGCGCGAAATCCACCTGGCGCTCGGATACTCGCACCCCGTGGTCTACGCGATCCCGGATGGGATCGACGTCTCGATCGACGACCGGGCGAACCGGATCGCCGTTTCCGGCATCGACAAGCAGCAGGTTGGGCAGGTAGCGGCCGACCTCCGCAGCCTGCGCAAGCCGGATGCGTACAAGGGCAAGGGCATCCGCTACCGCGACGAGGTCATCCGGCTCAAGGTCGGCAAGGCGACGTCGGTCTAGACGGTTTGGAACGAGTTCAGGAAACAGGGACATCGAGGCAATGAGCGACCTGCGAAGAAAGAGAACGTTGGATCGGAGCCGCCGCCGGCGCCGCGCGCGTTACCGCGTCCGGAAGAAGCTTCGGGGCTCACAGGAGAGACCGCGTCTGGCGGTTCACAAGAGCCGCCGTCACATCTACGCTCAACTGATCGATGATCGGGCGGGGCACACCCTGGCGTTTGCAAGCTCGCTCGAGCCGGAAGTCTGCGGGGAGCTCGAAGGCTCGACCGGGAGTTGCAGCGCGGCAAAGGCGGTGGGCGAAGCGCTGGCGGCGCGCGCCAGGGAGAAGGGCGTGCAATCGGTGATCTTCGACCGCGGCGGGTTCCTGTACCACGGCCGCATCCGGGCGCTTGCGGACAGTGCGCGCTCCGGAGGCCTCGAGTTCTGATGAAGCAGAGAAGCGAAGGAGCGAACAGTGGCTAGGGACATCGATCTCGACAGCGAGTTCTTCGAGCAGGTTGTCGACATCAACCGGGTGACGAAGGTCGTCAAGGGCGGCAAGAACTTTTCTTTTACCGCCCTGGTTGTGATCGGCGACGGCGCCGGCCGCGTCGGCTACGGCTCGGGCAAGGCGAAGGAGGTCCCGGCCGCGATTCGCAAGGGGATTCAGATCGCGAAGCGCAGCCTGGTACGGGTGCCGCTCGACGGAACGACGATCCCGCACGAGACGGTGGGCGTGTTCGGCGCCGGTCGGGTGATGTTGAAGCCGGCCTCTGAGGGAACCGGGGTCATCGCCGGCGGCGCGGTGCGTGCGGTGGTCGAGGGCGCCGGCATTCAGGACATCCTGACCAAGTCGCTGGGGACGACGAACCCGCAGAACGTGGTCAAGGCGACTTTCGCCGGGCTCTTGTCTCTGCGCAGCAAGAAGCAGGTCAGGGAATTGCGTGGCTTGGACTCGCTGGACGGCGCGTCGATGAACACAGACCAGGGAGGAAGAGGTAGTGGCTGGCAGGACGATTCGGATACAGCAGGTGCGTAGCGCGATCGGCAGGCCGAGACCGCAGCGCGAGGTTCTGCGCGGTCTTGGCTTGAGGCGCATTCGCCACATCGTCGAGCGGGAGGACTCCCAGGCGGTGCGCGGCATGGTTCGGAAGATTCCCCATCTGGTCCGGATTCTGGGAAACTCTCAGGAGGACTGACATGAAGCTGCACGAACTCAAACCGGCGCCGGGAAGTCGCCGTGCGCGCAAGCGGGTCGGCCGTGGACCGGGCTCCGGCACGGGCAAGACCGCCGGGCGAGGCCACAAGGGCCAACGCTCGCGTGCGGGCTTCTCCCGCCGCGCCGGCTTCGAGGGCGGCCAGATGCCCCTGGTGCGGCGCGTCCCGAAGCGCGGGTTCACCAACATCTTCCGGACCGAGTACACGGTGATCAACGTCGGAGATCTGGAGGGTCTCGGTGATGTGGTCGACGTGGACCTCCTCGTTTCCCACGGCCGTGTGCGACGAGGCATGAAGCTGAAGGTTCTGGGCGTTGGCGATGCGCCGGCCGGGTTGACCGTCCGGGCGCACCGCTTCAGTGTGTCCGCGCGCGCCAAGATCGAGGCCGCCGACGGCGCCTGCGAAGAGATCGCCTGACGGAGCTGGCACGTGGGCGTCGAAAGTTTCCGCAACATCTTTGCGATTCCGGATCTCCGGAAGCGGGTGTTGTTCATGTTCGGCCTGCTGGCCGTCTACCGCATCGGCTGCATCATTCCGACGCCGGGGATCGACCCCCAGGCCCTGCTCGAGTTCATGGACCAGATGCAGGGCACCGTGCTCGGGTTCGTCAACACGTTCACCGGCGGCAGCCTGGGTCGGGTGGCCATCTTCGCCCTCGGCATCATGCCGTACATCTCGGCGTCCATCATTCTGCAGTTGCTCACCGTGGTCTGGCCCTATCTCGAGAAGCTCTCGAAGGAAGGCGAGATGGGCCGGCGGAAGATCACCCAGTACACCCGGTACGGAACGGTGATCATCTCGATCATTCAGGGCACCAGCATCGCCTTCTTCCTGGAGAACCTGACCTCGCCGGGAGGCGCGCCCCTGGTCTTCAACCCCGGCCTCGGGTTCAAGTTCATGACCGTGCTCTCGCTGACCACGGGCTGCGCCTTCGTGATGTGGCTGGGCGAGCAGATCAGCGAGCGCGGCATCGGCAACGGCATCTCCCTGATCATCTTCGCCGGCATCGTGGTGGGCCTGCCGGGCGCCGTCCTGACCCTCTTCAGTCAAATGCAGAGCGGCGCCATGTCCCTGCTCAAGATCCTCTTCCTGTCCGCCTTCATGCTCGTGGTCGTCGCCTTCATTGTCTACATGGAGCGGGCGCAGCGGCGCATTCCGGTGCAGTACGCGAAGCGGATCGTCGGCCGGCGCCAGTACGGTGGGCAGAGCACCTACCTGCCCTTGCGGGTGAACACCGGCGGCGTGATCCCGGTCATCTTCGCGAGTTCGGTGGTCACCGTGCCGGCAACGGTGGCGGGCATGATCCAGTACGAACCGATCCAGCGGATCGCCACCGCGCTGCAATGGGGTCAGCCCGTCTACTACCTGCTCTACGTGACGGCGATCATCTTCTTCTCGTACTTCTACGTCTCGATCATCTTCAACCCGAACGATCTTGCCGAGAACATGCGAAAGTACGGCGGGTTCATTCCCGGCATTCGCTCGGGCAGGCGAACCTCGGAGTACATCGACCGGGTTCTGACCCGGCTGACCCTGGTCGGCTCCCTATACCTGGCGGGGGTGTCCGTTCTGCCCGAGTTCCTGATCGCCGGCTTCAAGGTCGGAGGGCTTCCGTTCATCGGTGGCGCCCTGGACCGAGTTGCGCCGCTCTGGTTGACCGAGGGCATGGGGATCAACTTCTACTTCGGCGGCACGTCGCTCCTGATCGTCGTCAGCGTGGCCATGGACACGCTGCAACAGGTCGAGAGCCAACTCGTGATGCGCAACTACGAGGGCTTCATGAAGCGGGGCCGGATCCGAGGCCGCCGTGGCTGATTCACTTCGCATCGTGCTGCTCGGAGCTCCCGGTTGCGGCAAGGGCACCCAGGCCGAGCGCCTTTCGGCGAGTCTCGGTGTGCCGGCCATCTCGACCGGCGAGATGCTGCGGGCCGCGGTTGCCGCAGGCAGCGAGCTGGGCCGGCGTGTTGAGGGTGTGATGGCCTCGGGCGCTTTGGTCGACGACGATCTGATGGCCGACGTGGTTCGCGACCGGCTGGCTCAGGCCGATACGGCCGCGGGCTTCCTGCTCGACGGCTATCCGCGCACCGCGCCGCAGGCAGACACCCTGGACGAGATCCTGGGCGGCGGGGCCCTCGATCACGTGGTGACGATCGACGTGCCGGACGAGGTTCTCGTTCGACGTTCCGTGCTGCGCGGCCGCGGCGACGACGACCGGGAAGAGGTCGTGCGCGAACGGCTGCAGGTCTACGCCGCGCAGACCGAGCCCCTGATCGCTCACTACGAGGGCCTGGGACTGCTGCGCCGCGTCGACGGCAACGTCCCCATCGAACAGGTGACGAGCGCGATCGAGGCATCGCTGACGGAGACGGCGGCTGCCTGATGCCGATTCTCAAGACCGAAGAGGAACTCGACCTGATGGACCGCGCCAACCGCATCGTCCTGGAGGTGCTGGCCTCGCTGGAGCAGCGGCTGCGGCCCGGGATGACCACACGCGAACTCGATGTCCATGCAGAGGCAGCGATTCGTGAGCGTGGCGGCCGGCCGGCGTTTCTCGGTTACCGGGGGTTCCCGGCCAGCCTGTGCACTTCGGTCAACGATGCGATCGTCCACGGCATCCCGAACGATGTGCCTCTCGAGGAGGGAGACATCGTCGGCATCGACTGCGGCGTGGAGTTTTCGGGGTACTATGGCGACGCTGCGCGAACGTACCGTGTAGGTGCGGTCTCGGAGCAAGCCGCGCGCTTGCTGGAAGTCACTCGCCGAGCCCTGGATGTGGCTTTGGAATCCGTGGCGCCCGGCAGGTGGCTGCACGACATCGGTCGCGCGGTCGAGCGGTACGTCAAGGGTCACGGGTACTCCGTGGTTCGCGATTTTGTCGGTCACGGTATCGGTTCCGCACTACATGAGGAACCGGAAGTGCCGAACTACCGTCGCCGGGGTCGAGGTATGGAGTTGCGGTCGGGAATGGTCTTGGCAATCGAACCGATGGTCAACGCCGGAAGTCGGGCCGTGAAAATGGATGGAGATGGTTGGACGGCGAGAACGAAGGATGGATCGTTGTCAGCTCACTTTGAGCACTCGGTCGCGGTGACGCCGACCGGAGCGCGCGTGCTGGGTCTGGCGGCTTGAACCAGAGAGATAGCAGGAGGACGAAGGGAACTTGGGCGTGAAGAAGGAAGAGGCGATCGAGGTCGAGGCAACTGTGGTGGAGACACTGCCGAACGCTGTCTTCAAGGTCGAGCTTGACAACAAGCACCAGGCCTTGGCCCACATCTCGGGCAAGATGCGCAAGCACTTCATCCGGATTCTCCCGGGGGATCGCGTTCTGGTCGAACTCTCACCCTATGACCCCGGCCGTGGCCGGATCGTGTACAGGCTGCGGACCTGACGGTCGGCTGTTCGGAATCGGAGGAAATCCATCATGAAGGTACGAGCGTCAGTGAAGAGAATGTGCGTGAAATGCAAGGTGGTCCGGCGTCGCGGAGTGATCCGCGTCATCTGTGAGAACCCCAAGCACAAGCAGCGGCAGGGCTGAGAAGGACGGGAGAGAGCTGGAATGGCGAGAATCGCGGGCATCGATCTACCCCAGAACAAGCAGGTAGGCATCGGCCTCACCTACATCTATGGCATCGGCCGCTCACGGGCGCTGGTGCTGCTGGATCAGGCGGGCGTCGCCGCCGAGGTCAAGGTCAGGGAGCTGACCGAGGACGAGACCGGGCGCATTCGCCGGGTCGTCCAGGAGGCGGGGTCGGTCGAGGGAGACCTGCGCAAGGAAGTGACCCAGAGCATCAAGCGTCTGATGGAGATCGGCAGTTACCGTGGTGTCAGGCATCGCAAGGGCCTGCCCGTTCGGGGCCAGCGCACGCATACCAACGCGCGTACCCGCAAGGGACCGCGGCGGGCCAGCGTAGCCGGCAAGAAGAAGGTCGGGAAGTAGGCGAGAGAGGACCACTTAGATGGCAAAGGCGAAGAAGAAGGAAAAGCGCGTGGTGCCCCACGCGGTGGCGCATGTCAATGCGACCTTCAACAACACACTGGTCTGCATCAGCGATCCGGACGGCAACGTCCTGACCTGGTCGTCGTCGGGCCGAAACGGTTTCAAGGGGTCGCGAAAGGGAACGCCGTTCGCGGCTCAGGTGGCCGCGCAGGCGGTCGGCTATCAGGCCAAGGACCTCGGCGTGCGGTCGGTCGACGTCCTGGTCAACGGGCCGGGAGGCGGACGCGAATCGGCCGTCAGGGCTCTGCAGGCCACCGGCATCGGCATCCGATCGATCCGTGACGTCACACCGATTCCGCACAACGGCTGCCGTCCCCGCAAGCGGCGACGGGTCTGAACCCGGCATCCCGCCGCCGGTACCGCACCGATACATCAACGTTTCGACCTGAAACGCAATAGAGATTGTAGGAGTGAACATGCTCTGGAAGGGATTTCAACGCCCGAAGCGGATCGAGATCGATACCGAGACTCTGACCGATACGTATGGCAAGTTCTCGGCCCAGCCGTTCGAACGCGGCTTCGGCTCCACCGTGGGCAATGCACTGCGTCGTAGCCTCTTGTCGGCAATCGAAGGCGCCGCGATTACCGCGGTGCGGATCGACGGTGCTCTGCACGAGTTCTCTTCACTCGAAGGGGTGGTCGAGGACGTCACAGACATCATTCTGAACCTGAAGCAGGTCCCGCTGCGGTCCTTTGACGGCACGACGCGCGTGATCACGCTGGACGTGTCGGGTCCGCGCGCGGTGACCGCGGGTGACTTTGACGGCGACCCGAGCGTCGAGATTCGCGACCCGAACAGCAAGGTGGCGACGCTGAACGAACGGGGCCGGCTTCGCCTTGAGGCGCAGGTCAAGAATGGACGCGGCTACGTCGGCGCGGACCTCAACCTCGACGAGTCGATGGGAATCGGCTGGATTCCGCTCGACTCCGTCCACAGCCCGGTGAAGCGCGTGAACTACCGCGTGGAGGCCGCGCGACTCGGCCGGACGACCGACTACGAGCGACTGATCGTAGAGGTCTGGACGGACGGAACGGTGACGCCGGAAGAGGGAGTATCCCGTGCCGGCGAACTCCTGCGCGACCACCTGACGATCTTCATCGACGCCGAGGAGAGTCTGATCATGGAAGCCACGGTCGAGGAGGAAGTCGATGGGAGCGACCTCGGCGCCCTGCTACAGAAGGAGATCGACGATCTGAACCTGAGTGTTCGTTCGGCGAACTGCCTGAGGAACGCGAACATCAACACGCTGGGCGACCTCGTCGTGCGGAGCGAGAAAGAGATGCTGGAGACGAAGAACTTCGGCCGCAAGTCGCTCGAAGAGATCCAGAAGGTGCTCGATAGGATGGGATTGTCCTTCGGCATGGAGGTTCCGGAGAACGCGGAGGGCGGCGTCCAGGCCTAGCGGCCGCTGGACCGCTCTCGAGCTTTCCCGGGAAGGAGCGAAGATGCGTCACGGAGTTGGCTACAAGAAACTGGGTCGGACCACGGCCCACCGGCGGGCAATGTTCCGCAACATGCTCGCCTCCCTGGTCGAGCATGGCCGGATCCGGACCACCTTGGCGAAGGCCAAGGCCCTGCGGCCGGTGGCCGAGAAGGTCATCACCCGGAGCCGGGAGGACTCGGTCCACGCCCGCCGTCTCGTTCGCCGCTGGCTCCCCAATCGCGACCACGTCAAGAAGCTGTTCGACGAGATCGCGCCCCGCTTCGCCGACCGCCCCGGCGGCTACCTGCGCATCACCAAGCTCGGACCCCGCCGCGGCGACGCCGCCGAAGTGGCCGTCATCGAGTTCGTAGACACGGACGAGTAGGGCCGCGCCGCTGCCGGGCGCACAGAGTGGTTCGCGGGTGGCTCAGTTTCCGAGCGTTGCCAACACGCGAGCAAGCTCAAGTTCTTCTATCTCGTAGCCAAAATGCTCGCGGACGTGGTCCATGATTCCCTTGGTCACTGTTCGCCTGCTGCGTGACGCCTCGCGCCAAGGATCGTCGGGCTTCAGGCCGCACAGCGCAATCAGGGTCAGCCCCGCCATCTGATTCGACTGCGGTGGCGGCATCCCTACGGCCCGGAGGATTCTCCGCGCCTCTTCAACGCTGGCCAACGGCGACCTTCCTTGGAACGTCGGCGGCCAGCATGTCCGCAATCAACCGGTCCAGATTCTCCATCGCATCGGCGAGTTGCCGGACACGTTCTCCGAGTGCGACGACGGATTCATGAGGCGGTAGCGGCATTGCTCGCAGCTCGGTCGCATTGACCTGCGTGTTTCCGTTCAGACACCTGAAGTAGGTGTCGAGCAGGCGGCTGTTGTAGAGCGCGGCCAAGCCCCATGCTTCTTCGTCGGAGAGCGAATCGACGCGTCGGTAGATGTAGTTCAGGTGGTTCTCAACTCCCACTCGCGGAACGGACAGGGACTCGGCAAGGTATGGGGCCGCGGACAGTCGACGGGCCTCTTCCTTTGCTGTGAATCGCCGCATGAGAACGTAGTTACGGTTGCGGAGAAGCAGTGCCTCGGCGCCTTGGCGCTTGATGTACTCCGGCTTGTGCCGATGGAGCGGCCAGGTGACCTGCATCGGCCGCACATGGTTCATCCAGAGCAACGGAACATGTGTCTGCGGTACGCGACCTTCGCGGTCGACCAGGGTTCGCGCGCGGAACGGCACCACGGGTCCCGTGGAGATAGCGAGGCCCAGACTGGCCAACGTGTTCGGCCATGAGTCGACCAGGTCGAGGACTTGAGCTTCCTCGTCGGAGACGGGTAGTCGCAGTACGCGGTCGCGGTCGTCGAGATCGAGGGCTGCCTGAAGTGACGTCATGCGGCGGTGCGATTCGTTCAGATCGGCAACCCCGCGGCTGCTGGATATCACCAACGGAGCTTGGCGATCTTGCTGCGGGGAGTTGAGCCGAGTGCCGTGGAGAATGACATTCTCCTGCAGGACCTCGTCGCGCTTGAATGCCTCCCGGCGCGATCCGAATGCGTGAACCAGGGTCGGACGAATGAGGTTGAAGAAGACCTGCCGGAACTGCCGGAAGTACAAGCCGGAGGCAAAGCTCCTCGGCGTGATGGAGATGAAGTCGCCGCCGGGGCGGACCAAGACGGCGCTGACCGCCATGAACAGGGCGTAGATGTTCGGTTGCCCATGAACCACGTTTGAAGCGAGAACTGCCCGCGGGTCGCTCTTGTTGATCTTGAAGTACGGCGGGTTGGAAATGGCGATGTCGAACTCTCGGTCATCTGACTCGTACGGAATCAGACTGTCTTCACGGCGAAGAGCCTCCGCGTGCGCCATGACGAAGTCTCTCGACTCGATGCGAGCCGCAAGGCGGATTCCATGCACCTCCGCGCACCACTTCCGGAGGTAGCCGAGGACCGCCTTCAGCGGGTCCGCCAGCTCGGTGTCGACCTCGTAGGCGACGAGATCGATTCGGCTCGTCGGTGGGTCGCGATCGGCGAGCTTCTCAACGGCTGCGCAGCAGAGGATTCCCGCACCGGCGGCAGGATCCAAGCCCCGAAGGCGGTCACCGCAGACCCGGATCTGGGCCGCCATGAAGTCGGCGGCCGCCACAGGCGTCAAGTAGAGGCCGTACTGCTTTCGGTGCGCCTCGGACCTGGAGGCGACGTGGTATTGGCCGATGCGGTCCGCATATTCGGTAGGTCGCTCGCCCGGCGCTGGAGGGGGGATGAAGCTAAGGGCGGTCGATGTGTGGCTGGGCTCTACACCCATGCGTGGATGGTAGCAACGCCGCTGGCCGTCGGGCACACACACCGCCGACGACGTCCAGTCTGCTGCCGTCTGGGGAGAGGGTCCCAGGGGCTGTCGGCAAGCGGCGGCCCATGTCCCCTCCATGAGTCGGCAGCAGCCTGGAGTGCAGCCGACCGAAGCGAACGCCCCCTTCCCTTCCCTGCTCGACAAGATGGGATTGTCCTTCGGCATGGAGGTTCCGGAGAACGCGGCGAGCGGCGCCCAGGTCTGAGGGCCTGGCTGGCTTTCGGGCTTCCCCCGCAAAGGAGCGAAGATGCGTCACGGAGTTGGCTACAAGAAACTCGGCCGGACCACGGCCCACCGGCGGGCCATGTTCCGCAGCATGCTCGCCGCTGCGGTCGTGTAGAGGGGTCGGCCCGTGCCGGCGACGTGTCTCTGGGTGCGCCGGCCTGCCATCTGTGCGCCCGATGACGGGCGCACAGAGTGGTTCGCGGGTGGCGCGAACCGCGCCACCCGGGTTCTGGCCGGCTTCCGAGACGAGACGGGCCGCGACGCGGCGACCGCGGTTTGGCCCCTACCACGCGCCGGAGCAGTCCAGCGTCAGCTCAGAGGTCTTTCTTTCGTGCCATCTGCGCGTGTAGTGCCGGCGAAGCGGTGTGCTGCATTGATGGCCGACATCCAGCAGGATTCCCTCGAGCGAACTGAGTTGCTCGCGGTAGCCGAGCATGATTCCGCATCGGAGGCTTGCGTTGTCGGGGCCGCAGAACAGCCAGTGACTGTCGGTCCTCGTCAGTGCGTGAGCCCAGAGAGATCTCTCGCCGTCGTCGAGCTCGGGCAGGTCTGCTCTGCTCATCTCCAGCAGCGCGTAGTCGCGGTTGCTGACCGTTTGGACCGCGTCGAGCGACTGGCGTAGCTGCTCGGCATCGATGTGCTGCTCGAAGTTCCGATTCTGATACCCGGTCTGCGTCTCGGACACACAGACCTCCGTGGTCTGCACGCGATATCCCCCTGAAAGGCCGTTCCACGCGCCCGTGCGGTGGCACTCGATGATGACGTTGGCGTCGACGAGGACGATGGAACGGGTCTGCATTGTTTCGTTCGTGAACCGGTACCTACGAAGACCCGCAACGATCAAATCTCGACCGGGCACGTGAGCCCGTGGCTGGCAAGAAGCTGCTCGACTCCCTCGATTGTGCAATCGAGCAGCTTTGCCGCGCGGCGCATGGAGAGCAACCCCACGTCAAGCGAACGGGCGATGACGTCCAGGAACTTCTTCGAGAACTGGGGAGGAGGGTAGTTCCTCTTGACGAAGGTCGTTCCCTCCCTGGACACGGCGGGTTGACCGTTGTTGCGGAGTCGCTCCGGAGGCAACGATCGGGCGGTTTGCCTGGAGATCTGAAGAAGATCGACGAGCCGCCAGCGGAGGGCCGACGAGCTGACGCGGAGCGTCTCCGCGGTCGAGTTGAGCCTCTCGATCAAGGCATCCAGGGCCAGATCGGACCAGGGACCGTCCTGCGTCAGCGTCTTCTCGGGCATGAGGACCGCGGAAGCGAACTTGTCGGCGAGTTGCTCGGCGCGGTCGCGGGTGGTACCGCGGACCGGCTCGAGGTGTTGCGGAGGCATGGCGTCCCAAGTGAGGAGATGGAACAGTTCATGCGCGAGATCGAAGTGACGGCGGCCCTCCGCTTCGTTTCGATTGATCAGCGCGACGTCCAGGCGTGGCAGGCGGCAGGCCGCGCCGGAGATTTCGGGTGGAGCGTCGACCATCAGGAACAGGATGCCCAGGCGCTCGTCCATCGTCTGAGGAAGTCGTCGGGCGGGAACGGGACCGAGATCGAACTCGGCGGCGAAGCGATTCCCAGCCCACACGGCTTCCTCGTAGCTCGATTGCTTCGTCAGCCCGAGCGTTCGACGCAGCGGAGGCGGCGCCAGGTCGAGCCGCGTCGCCAAGTGCAGGTATGCCGCAATCCAGCGTCCGGCACGGTCCTCGTAGTCGCGGAGTTCGGCGTCGTTCAGGGCGGTTCGGCCTCCGGTGCGGGCCAGGCGCCACGAGAAGCGCCCGTCGTCCGCCAGCAGGAACGGGTCCGTGAAGTACCGAAGGGGGGCGTCGAGTTTTTCGACGGCGAGCAGGAGTTCCTCCGCCGTTACCTGGCGATTGCCGGTCTCGATCGCCGACACCGTCTGGCGATCGTTGAACCCGAAGAGGCGAGCCAGATCTTCCTGGCTGAGGTGGCGCCGCTTCCGCAGCGCCTTGATCCTCGCGCCGATCAGGGCGGTCGTCATGGTGGGAGTCGCTTCGTGGGCGGAAGGGGTGTGACAAAAGGCTCGATGCCGATTCACTACGGTACACGCGAAGAGGATGATACGCAAGAACATCTTGCATATGACAGGGTGCGCTACGGGCCCCGGCCCGGCAGCTACTCGCGGAACACGGAACTCGGACCCCGCTGCGGTTGGCGCCCTGCGAGTACATCGACCGCGACCCTCAGCAGGCGGGTGCGTCCGACGTACCCGCGGCCCGCGGCCTTCTCCGCGCGGCGCAGCCGCGCGCTCGGCGGCGCCCTCGGCTGCTAGTCCTCTTCGTCCGCCCGCTTCGCTTCGGCGATGATCTTCTCCTGGATCTGCCGGGGGACTTCCTCGTAGTGGGAGAAGGTCATCGTGAAGCTGGAGCGGCCCTGGGTCATTGAGCGCAGGGCGGGGGCGTAGGTCAGCATTTCGGCCAAGGGCACCGTGGCCTTGACGATCTGGGCGTTGCCCTTGGCTTCCATGCCCTGGGGACGGCCGCGGCGGGAGGACAAGTCGCTCATGATGTCGCCCATGAAGTCCTCGGTGGTGTTGATGTCGACCTGCATCACCGGTTCGAGCAGGGTGGGGGCGGCCTTCGCCATCGCGTCCTTGAAGGCCAGGGAGCCGGCAATCTTGAAGGCCATCTCGGACGAGTCGACGTCGTGGTACTTGCCGTCCTGCAGCCGGACCCGGAAGTTGCCGACCGGGTAGCCCGCCAGGTAGCCCCGTGCGGCCGCCTCGAGCAGGCCCTTCTCGACTGCGGGGCGGTAGTTGTTGGGGATCGAGCCGCCGAAGATCTCGTCGACGAACTCGTAGTCCTCCGGGGTGGGGACGGGCTCCATCGTGATCGTGCAGTCGGCGAACTGGCCGCGGCCGCCGCTCTGCTTCTTGTGCCGGCCGTGGCCGACCGCTGGTCTCCTGATCGCTTCGCGGTAGGGCACCTTGGGCGGGTGCAGGATGACCTCGACCTTGGACCGGGCCTTCAGCTTGGAGACGGCGATCTCGACGTGGAGCTGGCCGGCGCCGGAGAGGAGGAACTCGCCGGTCTGCGCGTCGCGCCCGGCCCGCAGGCTCGGATCCTCTTCGACCAGCCGGAGCACGGCCTCGCCGATCCTTTCTTCATCGCCCTTCGTCTTCGGCTCGATGGCGAACGAGATCGCGGCGACCGGAGGGGTGGGGAATCCGAGCCGCAACGGCCGTTCGCGGCTCGTGATCGAGTCGCCGGTGACGCTGCTCTTGAGCTTCGCCACGCCGCCGATGTCGCCCTCGAGGAGTTGGGGGATGTCCTGGCCGGTCTTGCCCTGCATGTGCATCAGGTGGCCGACGCGTTCCGCCTCTTCGTGCCGGGGGTTCCAGTAGCCGGTGTCGGAGTTCATGCACCCCGCGGCTACGCGGAGCAGGGAAATGCGGCCGATGAAGGGGTCGTTCATGGTCTTGAAGACGATCGCGCTGACCGGCTCGCCGTCGCCGCGCTCGAGCTCCACGGGTTCTCCGCCGAGATCGGCGGCCGGCATCGGAGGCGCGCCCGTCGGCGACGGCAACAGCTTGACCACCGCGTCGAGCAGAGCCGAGTTGCCGATGCCGTGGCCGGCGGACGACATGGTGACCGGGAACAGCGCCCGGTTCCTGATCGCGTTCTTGAGACCTTCGACCAACTGGTCCTGATCGAGGTCGCCCTGGTCGAAGTACGCCTCCATCAGCTCGTCGTCGCTCTCGGCGACGGCTTCCGTGAGCTTCGCCCGCCACTCTTCGATCTGGTCCGCCAACTCCGCCGGCGGCTCGGACCCCTGGCTGTGGCCGTTTCCGTCGTGGTCGTAGATATGGGCATTGCCGCTCAGCAGGTCGACCACACCGGTGAAGTCCTTGCCGGCGCCGATCGGGATCTGGACCGGCAGCGCCGTGCGGTCGAAGTTTTGCTGCAGTTCGGCGATGCAGGCCTCGAAGTCGATGTTGTCGCGGTCCATCTTGGCCAGGTGCAGCATCACCGGTTGGTCCATCCTGGATGCGACTTCCCAAGCCTTCTCGGCCATGACCTGGGTCGGCGAGACGGCGTTCAGGCACAGCAGGGCGGCGTCGGCCGCCCGCATGCCCGAGCTGGTCTCGTGAACGAAGATCCCGGAGCCGGGACAGTCGATCAGGTTGATCTTGTGTTCGCCGGCGCCGTCCGACCAGGGCGTGTAGCAGACGGCGAGGCCGATCGAGATGCCGCGGCGGATCTCCTCGTCGTCGAAGTCGGTGACGGTGTTGCCGTCCTCGACCCGGTTCTGCCGGTTGAAGACGCCGCCGGTGTAGAGCAGGCCGGCGATCAGAGTCGTTTTGCCGGTGTCGTTGTGTCCGACGACGGCGAGGTTCCGTATCCTGTCCGAACTTTCGAGTTGCATCGGGCCGGAAAAGATACCACGCGGTCGGCCGGTGAGGACGGCCCCCGCGGCGCTTACCCGGCCGGCTGCACCTCGATCGTTCCCAGGCCCTCGAGTTGCGGCGCAAGTTCGGATACCGGCCCGACCGCGGTCACGGTCAGCCGGTCGGGGAACAGATGACGGCGGCAGACCTCGTGCACATCCTTAGCGGTAGTGGCGCGGATCCGTTCGGGCCAGCGCTCGTACTCGTCGTGGTCCAGGTCGAAGGTGGCGAGCGCCTGCAGCCGGGAGGCGAGATTCTGGATCGTCTGCAGGGTGTACGGGAAGACGCCGACCAGGTAGTTCCGGGCGTCGTCGAGTTCAGCCTCGCTCGGCGGCTCATGGCACAGGCGCTCGAGTTCGCCGACGATCTCCCGGCAGGCGGCGCCGGTCACTTCGTTGGCCACCGCCGTGGAGACCACGAACGGCCCCGGACCCCGGCGGGAGCTGAAGCTGCTGGAGACTCCGTAGGTGTAGCCGTGCCGCTCCCTCAGGCTGAGGTTCAGGCGACTGGTGAACTTGCCTCCCAGGATCGAGTTCGCGACCTGGATCGGGATGCGGTCGGGATGCCGGCGCGGTATTCCGACATGGCCCACACGCAACTGAGTCTGCGCCGCGCCGGGGCGGTCCACGATCACGACCCGGCGCGTCGGCTCCGTTGCGTTGTCCGGTTCGAGGCTGGCCGGTTCGTCGTCGAACTCCTTGCCGTGGGAGCGGAGATCGCGTTCGATCTTCTCCTCGATCGCCTGCCGTACCCCGCCGGGTCCTAAGTCGCCGACCGCGATCAGGTGGCAGGAGCGCGCGGCGAGGGACCGTTCGTGGAACGCGGCGATGTCGCTCCGGGTGATGGCCTGGGCGGTATCGCGATCGCCGATCGCCGGGTTGCCGTAGGGGGTCGCGTCGTAGACGGCGCGCGCGAAGGCTGCCCCGGCCAGACTGGAAGGATCGCTGCGCCGCCGGTCGATCTCGGCCAGGCGCCGCCGGCGGGCGCGTTCGAGCTCCTCCGCCCTGAAGGTCGGTTGCAGCGCGGCTTCGGCGACCAATTCCAGGCCGGCGGCGACATCCTCGGAGCGGATCGTGGTGCCGACACCCGCCATCTCCCAGGAGCAGGAGGACGAGATGCCGGTCCCCAGGTCTTCGGCCGCGGCAGCGAACTCGAGCGCCGTGCGCCGCTCTGTGCCCTTGCTGCGCAGTCCCGCCGTGAACGAGGCGAGTCCCGCCAGTTGCGGCGGATCGAGCTCGCTGCCGCCCGGCATGAGCAGGGTGACGGTGACGAGATTTCGGTCCGGGACATCGAGAGTCCACAAACGGAGGCCGGATTCGAGGCGCTCGTGCGCGAACTGGGGGAAGGCGCAGGGCCGGCCAGGCGCCGGGACCGGAGGCTGGCTGCGGTCGAGTGTCGGGCGCGCTGCGGTCTTCACGGTTTGGGCACCACGACGACGGCCGCGCGGCGTTCCGGGCCGAGGGCGCGCTCGGCCAGACTGCGGATCTGCTCCGCACCTACGCGGAGCAGCCGGTCCGGTTCGGTCCAGGCCCGGCCGGGGTCGCCCAGGTAGGTCGCCGCGGCGGACAGCCGGTCGGCGCACAGAGCCAGGTCCTGCTCGCTGTCGCGGTAGTCGAGCAGCAGGATTCGCCGCGCCCGTTCGAGTTCGGACTCGGTCGGACCCTTTGTGCGCATCGCTTCGATATGTTCGAGGACCGCCTCCTCGACGACCTCGGCGTTTCCGAGCGCGTCCGGTTGGCGGCTCTGGCAGGTGGCGACGACGGCGAACATCGCGCAGATCTCCGTGGGCAGGATCATCGCGGACACGGACTGCGCGATCTGGCGCTCGTAGACCAGATCGCGGTGGAGCCGGCTCATCATGCCGGAGGAGAGAATCGTCGCCAGCATCGCCCCGGCGTACCAGTCGTCGCTGCCGTATCCGTCCAGGCACCAGGCGGAGTAGGAACGAGGCAACTCGATCGTGTCCTCGAGCACTTCACGCGCTGCCCCGCGGGGACCGATCTCGGCAACGGGGTCGACCTGCGGCGCCTGCGGCAGCGGTCCGGCCGGGATGTCTTCGAAGTAGCGCCTGACCTGATCGAGGGCGCGGGCGCTGTCGATGTCGCCGGCCAGGGTCAGGACAGCGTTGTTTGGCCGGTACCAGGTGCGGAAGAAGTCCCGGACCCCGTCGAGAGTGGCTGCTTCGAGGTCGTCCATATAGCCGATCACCGGCCAGGCGTAGGGGTGGTTGCTGCCGTCTCGCTGGCGGTACAGCAGTTCGCTGAGGCGTTCGATGGCCAGACCGTAGGGCTGGTTGTCGACGCGCTGCAGCCGCTCGTTCATGACCACGGAGAGCTGGTTCTCGAACTTCTCCTGGGTCAGGGCCTCGAGCAGGGAGCCGAGACGGTCGGACTCCAACCAAAGGCCGAGTTCGAGATGGTTGGAGGGCAGGGTCTCGTAGTAGTTCGTGCGGTCGTACCAGGTCGAGCCGTTGGCGACGCCGCCGACGCTCTGGATGTGCTCGAAGTGCCCGTTTTCGGAAACGTTCGCGGAGCCCTGGAACAGCATGTGCTCGAACAGGTGGGCCAGTCCGGTGCGTCCGGTCTGCTCGTTCTTGGAGCCGACGTGGTACCAGATGTTCACGGTCGCCAGGGGCAGGCGCCGGTCTTCGTGGAGCACAACGTGCAGGCCGTTGGCCAGTTGGTGCTCCTCCAGGTGCTGTTGTGGCATGTGGGGTGTGGTCTGAAGCCGGTTCCTCGGCGCGTACTCTACGGCTCCGGTAGTTCTGCCGCGCAAGCTCCTAAGGCCGCGTAGTCTATGCCGCCCGGCACACAGGTGACAGGCTCGGTCAACGTCGCTTGTTTTACGCTCTGTTTCCGTCTACCATCCTCGGTCGATGGACGACTTCCTGACCGAGCGGCAGAAACAGATTCTCGACTTCGTGTGCGAGTTCGTTGCGGTGCGCGGCGTGGCGCCCACCCACCTGGAGATCCGGCGCCGCTTCGGTTACCGCTCCTACGGCACCGTCCACAAGCACCTGAAGCTGCTGCGGCAGAAGGGATACCTGCGGGGCGGCTGGAATCAGAAGCGCGGCCTTGAGTTGACCGAGAAGACGCTCCGTACCCGCCGTCCGGCATCGAATGCCGTGCCCTTCCACGGCCGGATCGCGGCCGGCCAGCCGATCGAGGCGGTGCCCGGCGTCGACGACCTGTCGGTGCCGGAGCACCTGCTGGGGCGTGGCGCCGCCGGCCGCCACTACGTTCTCCAGGTGGAAGGCGACTCGATGGTCGACGACGGCATCTGCAACGGCGACCTGGTGGTCATAGCCCAGCGGGAAGAGGCCCACTCGGGTGAGATGATCGTGGCCCTGGTCGGCGACGAGGCGACCCTCAAGCGGTACTACCCCGAGGGTGACACGGTTCGCCTGCAGCCGGCTAACCGGGAGATGGGGCCCATCTACGTGCCCGCTGACCAACTAAGAATCCAGGGCAAGGTGGTCGGCCTTATGCGTCGCTACTGAGGGCGTGCGAGCCCTCAGTATCCAGGGCATCGTGGTCGGCCTGATGCCCCGTTACTGAGCGCCGCGCAGGCGCAGGCGCGTCCGCGTCAATTGCCGCTGGCGGTAACGGTGCGGTTGGCGCCGCCCTGGGGCACGCCGTAGTACGACAGGATGCCGTCGACGATGGCCTCGGCGACCCGCTGCCGGTAGGCGCGGGTCTTCATCAACCGGCGGTCCTGCCCGTTGCCCAGGTTGCAGACCTCGAGCAGGATCTTGGCCGGTACCCGGTTGAAGCGGAGTTGTGCCGGCACGTAGGCCCTGCGCCGGCGGACGATCCGGTCACGGATCGGCCCGTTGTGATGAATCGCCAGGTCGGAGTCCTTGAAGCTGGCCAGCACGTGTTCGGCCAGGTCGCGGGAGAGTCCCCTGCTGGTGGTCCGTTCGTTGCGCGTGAAGGACACCCGCGGTTCTGCCCGGACTTCCCGGCGTGAAGAGTAGGGCGAGCCGGTCTTGCCGTAGTTGTTGGTGATGCCGACCAATCCCGGGATGTAGACCATGGCCCCCCGCAGGGAGTGGTGGAGCGAGTCGGCGTGAACGGAGACGAAGATCACCTGGCCCGGGTCGACGCCGGCCTTGCGCCGTTGCTGGTAGACCCAGTTCGCGAGATACCAGCGGAAGTTCGTCGCCACGGCCGCGTTGTCGATCCGGTAGGGCGGATTCGTGAGTACGGCGTGGCCACGGGATTGCGGCAGCACGTCGGCGTCGGCGATCCGGAACGTCGAGCCCTCGCGGGTCGTCGGCACGACGGCGGCGGCGGTGCGGCTCTCCAGCACTCTCTTGGTCCGCAGCATGATGTCGTAGACGTAGTTGCTCTCCCAGAGGTCGCCGACCGGCGCGCCGATGTCGCGGCCTCCGTGGCCGGCGTCGAGCACCACGGTCACGCCGTCGAGGTCGAGCGCCAGCACCTCGTTCTCGATCTGCTCGCCGGCGGCGCGTTGCGCCTCCCACTCCACGCGGCGCGGATGGTCCGGGGGCAGGTAGCGCGCCGAAAGCAGGTCGACCGGGATCTTGACTTCGTATCCGACCGGCAGGTCCCTGACATTGCCGATCTCGTTGCGCTGCTCGATCTCCCGCACCAGCTCGTTCACGTCCGTGGCGTGCAGACGGCCGGTGAACCGCATGACGACACTCGAGTACAGGGCCTCGCCCGCCTTCAGGCGGTAGCTCGCGTACTCGCCCTTGTCGTCCGACCCGTAGCCAGTGAACGGTGTCGCCTCGGTACTGGAGCGGGTGGCCGCCGTCCGGGGCGCGGGCGCGGGCAACATGCTGGTGAAGGGTTCGGCAAGGACGCGGCGCGGGACGAGGATGAACTGTCCCGGCCGGATGACGTTGCTGGTCAGGCTGTTCGTCTGCCGCAGCACGCGGTGGTTTTCGCCGGCGCCGGTGAACCACTCCGCGATGCTCCACAGGCTTTCTGCTTCCTGGCCGCGCGAGGAAGACGAGACCCGGTGTTTCCAGCCATCGGCGGTTGCCTGGTCCTTCGGCAGCAGGGCGCGGATCGCCGCCTGCTGGCTTCCCTTGGGGAGCAGTTCGAAGGGAACCCTGTACCGGACGCCGCGCTTGAGGCGCCGTACGCCGCGATTGGCCCGGCTGAGTGCGGAAGAGTGCTTCGAGTTGCCGCAGAGCCGCTTCGCGAAGGCGAGCAGGCCTTCGTTTGCGCGCGGCTTCGCCTCGATGTGGATCTTGCCGTTCCCGGTCATCACGGCCACCGGTGTCGGCGATCCGATCTCGGGCACGGCAACGCGCTTCGTCGCCGCTTCGGTCGTGGCGGGCAGGAGAATGGCGAGAGCCGCGGCGCAGACAATGGCGGTGCGGGTGCTCATGGAATCGCCTCCGGGCTGCACTCGAAACCGATCGTGAGTTCGACCGCTCTTGCCGCTCGCAGAGCCATGGCTTCAGCGAAGGGCGGGGCCAGGATCTGGAGACCGAGGGGAAGCCCGCGCTTGTCCAGGCCGCACGGCACCGAGATTCCGGGAATCCCGACCAGGCTGGGCGGCGTGGTGAAGACGTCCGACAGGTACATGGCCAGCGGATCGTCGACCCGTTCCCCGCGGGCGAAGGCGCCGGAGGGGCAGGTTGGAGTCACCAGAAGGTCGACGGCTTCGAAGGCGCTGGCGAACTGCTGCCGCATGGCCTCGGCGATGCGCGCGGCACGGCCGTAGTAGGCGTCGTAGTAGCCGGAGGACAGCGCGAACGTGCCCAGGATGATCCGACGCTTGACCTCGCTGCCGAAGCCCTCGCTCCGGCTGTCGGTGTACATCCTCTGGAGCGAACGGGCGCCGGCGGCCCGGTGTCCGTAGCGGCTGCCGTCGAAACGGGCGAGGTTCGCGCTGGCTTCGCTGTTGGCGAGCACGTAGTACGTCGCGACCGCGGCGTCGATCAGGGGAACGCTCACCTCGACCAGCTCGGCGCCGGCCGTCTCGAGTGCCTCGAGCGCCCGCTGGTAGCCCTGCGCGGCATCGTCGTCGAGCGCCGAGGTCTCCACTTCGCGGATCGTGCCGACCTTCAGACCTTGGATGCCATCTTCGATCGATTCGAGATAGTCCTCGACCGGCAATTCGCTGCACGTGGAATCGCGGGGGTCGGGGCCGGCGATGGCGCCGAGCGCCAGTGCGGCGTCACGCACCGTACCGGTGAGCGGTCCGATCTGGTCGAGGGACGAGGCGAAGGCGACCAGGCCGTAGCGGGAAACGCGGCCGTAGGTTGGCTTGACGCCGACGACGCCGCAGAAGGCGGCCGGTTGCCGGATCGAGCCCCCGGTATCGGAGCCCAGGGCGAGCGGCACCTCGGTCGCCGCGACCGCGGCTGCCGAGCCGCCGCTCGAACCGCCTGGCGCCATGTCCAGATCCCAGGGATTGCAGGTGACGGCCAGCCCTGAGTTCTCGCACGAAGAACCCATCGCGAACTCGTCCATGTTCACGCGGCCGACCGGCACGGCGTCGGCGGACAGCAGGCGCTCGACCGCACTGGCGGTGTAGGGCGCGCGGTAGCCGGAGAGAATCCGGGAACCGCAGTTCAGTTCGTGTCCGGCCAGCGACAGGTTGTCCTTGAGCGCCGTCGGGACGCCGGCCAGCGGGCCGAGGGATTCGCCGGAATCCCTGCGCCGGTCGATGTCGGCCGCGCGTTCGGCGGCCTGTTCCCGCCAGAGTTCGAGGAACGCTCCCACCGGAGCGTCGACCTCGTCGATGCGGGCGAATGCCTGCTCAACTGTCTCGACTGCGGTTCGCTCGCCCGAGCGGACGGCGGCTGCCAGCGCTTCGGCGGTCACGGTCGGCTTCACTCGCCGGCGCCGGGCGTCGCCTTGACCTGGGGCACCAGAAGGAAGCGGTCGAGGGATGCGGGTGCGTTGTCCAGAAAGTCGTCCAGGAGAGAGCGGTCTCCTGCCGGCACGTCGTTGGCGGCGGCATCCTGTTCCGGTTCGGTGTCGTCCGAGGGAGCGGTTCCCGCGTCGAACGTGCGAAGCTGGTCGATGTAGTCGACGATTCTCCCGAGCTGGGAAGCGAACTGCGCCTCCTCGCCGGCCGAGAGCTGCAGCCTCGCCAGTTCAGCAATCCGCCGAACCTCCTCGACATCTAGAGACACTTCGCTATAAGTCTAGCATTGCTCGCGTTTGCGAGGCCGAAACTGGGTGCGCCGCCCGCGTTGGGTACGCGAGGCGCACGGAGCGCGAGCGGGTGGGGCCTACTCCAGCCCCAGGCTGGCGGCTTCCAGGGTCTCGATCGTCTGCAGGGTGAAGGTCTCGCCGTCCATCTCGACCTCGGCGCCGGGCTCGGAACCGAGCAGCTTGAGGGCGAGGTCGGACTCGTACGAGATGATTCCGCGCTCCGGTGCGCTCTCCCAGGGGCCGAGGATGGCCAGAGTGCGTTCTTCGCCGCTCTCCGACTCGAAGATCGCCCGGTTGCCGATCCGGAGCTTGTCGCAGGCCGCGGCGGCGATGTCGATCGGCGTGGAGCGCTGCAGATCCTGCTGCAGTTGCGTGGCCAGCGAAGTCAGATACTCGTGGCGCTGACGGGCCGCCTTGTACTCGAAGTTCTCGCGCAGGTCGCCGAGTGCACGCGCTTCTTCGATTGCTCTGCGATTGGCCGGCAGCTCCTTCTCGGCCAGCTCCCGCAGCCTCTCGCGCTTCGCGGCGATGGAGGTCGGCAGGGCGTAGAGATCGTGGTGGTCGGTGTCATGGTCGGCCAGCAGGTCGGGGAACTTGAGGTGAAGTGCAGCGAGCAGAGGCTCACGCCGGTAGTCCTCGAGCGCCGCGTGACGCATCGAGACCTCGGCTTGCCGGGCCTCTTCCAGGGTCAGTTCGGGCAGCAGCTTCGGCACCGTGCCGCCGGAGTCGAAGAGGGCCTTGATCCGTAGTCGGAACGGGGCGAAGGCTTCGTGCCTCAGGGAGTGGATCAACAGGTTGAGGAGGCGGTTCTGCCGCCCGGCGCGGAGTGCCGGCTCGGCCGCGGCGCCCTCCGCGAGCCAGGTGAAGGCCGCCGGCGTGCGATGCGGCTGGACTTGAGCGCGCGCGGCGCAGCGGCGCAGCAACTCTTCGTCGATCAGGTCGGCGATCGTGCCGATCGCCTTCGTGTCGGTCTCCAGAAGGAAACGCTTCTCGAGCACTTCGCGCCAGTCGCTGCGACAGGCGGGCAGCAGGGTGTAGGCCTGCTCGCGTGGACCGCGCTGCTCGATCGACGAGAAGAAGTCCAACGGATCCTCCATGTTGGCCAGGAGTTCCTCCGCGGGCCATGAGGGCTCGGCGCCGAACCGCTCCAGTGCACAGCGAATCTCGAACGCGAGCGCCGGCTGTGTGCCGGTCAGGAGCTGACCCAGGTCGTCCAGGGCGGCCGCCATCCGATCCCGCAGCTCCTGCGACTGATTCGCCGCGCGTCGCAGCAGGCCGATCTTGGCGCGGTCCGGCGCCAGCCTGAACTCCTGCCAGAGAGAAGTCTCGGCGTCGGTCGCTTCGACCCAGCGGTAGGTCTGCCGGGATCCGCCGGACGACAGGACCTGCGCCTGCTTCCGCGCGCTGGTCCACCAGCTCGACCAGCGCCGCTCGGGGATGATGCCGACCACGATGGCCCGCACCTCGGCGCCCGTCAGCGGGCGGTCGTAGCTCTTGAGCGTCAGCTCAAGCAGCTCTGGCGGCTTGAGCGCCTTCAGTTGCTCCGGTTCTTCGAGCTTTCGTCGCAGCACATGCTGCGGGGGCAGCAGGGTGAGCATCTTGCCGGCGGCCCGGAACCCGACCGCGACTCCCGACGCGTTCTCCAGGTCGACCTTGAAGGTTTGCAGCGGCATGTTCACCTCGGCGATGCGGCCGACTCCCCGGCCCGTCATCTCGACGATGTCGCCGGGCTCGAATGCCAGCAGGTTGCGGAGCCGGTCCACCTTGTCCCAGAGCTTGATCGTTTCCTGCCGTCCCCGGTCCAGGTCCAGTTCGTGGAGCAGCTCGTTCAGGTCGGACTCGCGGTCCTGGTAGAGCTCGTGCAGGGTGTCCAGAACGGTCTCGTAGACCTGGCCGCTCCGCAGATACCTGCCGCCGGCGCCGCGGATCAGGTCCAGGCGTTCGGCCCACAGACCGCGCTCCAGCAACTGGTCGTCGAGCAGTTCGAGCAGTGTGCCGACGCGCTCGCCTTCGTCGAGTCGAACCAGCCCTGCGATGATGGCAAGGAAGGCGTCGACCGCGATCTCGCCTTCGACCGCGACCAGCCATTCTGCCTCGACTGCGTCGATATCTCCGCTGGCGAGGCTGTCTTGAATGCGTTGCGGAATCCTCATGCGGTGGCGGGCGCGCCGGTCGCGGCGCTTGCAGGCGACGCGCGCGCGGGTTGATGATCGTATCAGCCCGGATACGGGTTGGTAGCGGCTTCGGGACGGCGTGTGACTAGAATGGTTGCCGCCAGTTGTGGTCCCGAACAGTGCCGATGGAGAAATGAGCGAGGACAATCAGGCTGTGGCGCCTGCGGGCGAGGGGGAGTCGTTCGGCTCCTGGCTTCGCAGCCAACGGGAAGTTCGCCACGTCGAGCTGCAGACCATCACTCAGTCGAGCAAGATCAACATCCGGTATCTGGAGGCGTTGGAACAGGATCGGTTCGACCTGCTGCCGGCAACCATCTTCGTCAAGGGCTTCCTGCGCGAGTACGCGCGGATCGTCGGCCTCGATCCCGACGAGGTGCTCAACTCCTATCTCGCCGCTTCGGCTCAGGACGATCTCGAGGGCGGGATCGAGAACCTGGCGAAGCGGTCTCAGAGGCGCCCAATCGGACGGGCCGGTGTGGTGGTGCTGGTCGTGGTCCCGATGCTTGCCTTCCTCGTGTGGCGTTTCTACTCCGGTTCGGAACGCGAAGCAGCCGGGGAGATGGAGACGATGGCGCCGCCGATCACCGAAGAAGTGCCTCCGCCGCCACCGCCGGCGCCGCTGCCCGAGCAGGCCCTGCGGGTCACGCTGGAGTTCCGGGCGACGAGCTGGGTTGACGTTCACAGCGACGGCGAGCGCACGGTCAGCGAACTGCGGGTTCAGGGCGAGTCCCTGACTGTTGCAGCGGACGAGGAGATCCGTCTCAAGCTCCGGAACGCCGGCGCAGCGACGATCGAAGTGAACGGTGAGCCGTTCGAGCACGGAGCGGGCGACGACGAGGAGATCGTGATCGCGGCGCCGGAACCTGCCGCTCGCTAGCGTCCCCGGCGCACTCGCCGCCGGCGGCGTTCAAGGGGCGGATCCGTCCATACCGTGTTGACTCAGGATTCGGCCTGTCCTTGACAGCGTATCCCCGTAGTTTTACAGCATAACCCCGCAGTTTTGTAGGTCCAATTCCGGCCTCGTTTGCGTACAGTCGCCCGACTCATCACCTGCGAAGAGTTGATGAACCGACCAGTGCGCGAAGATCGTCCCGGTTTGATTGGCGAAGACCCTCACGGCTGCTCGATGAGCTGGGATGCCCGGTTCCCCGCGGGTCGAGACATCCACTCGCAGGCGGTCAGGCACGCATTTCAACAACAGCGCGACACGCCGCGCGAGGAAACAAGACCGTTGAGAACGTCAGCACCAGCCGTTCCCGCCCTTCTTTTCACCTGGCCCTCTTGCCCCCGGAGAACGCCATTCAGGAAGGCGGTGACCTTGTTCCCAGCCATACCTGGGCCGCGTGCCGGCGTTCTGCTGATCGCGGCGTTGAGTTTGATTGCCTCAGCCTCTGCCAGTAGGGCCATGGCTGCCGCGAACTCGACCAGTGAGGATGAGCCGAGCGTTGTCAAGAGCGCTGCTCTACCCTCAGCGCCGACAGATGTCATCGGGAGTCCCACGGGGAGCAACCTCTTTCTTTTTTGGAGCGCGCCGTCGGACACGGGCGGGACTGGAGTGCTGATCACGGGCTACAGGATCGAAGTCGCTAGCGCGGAGATCGGGGCTCCGCCGGATGTCTGGGCGGAGTGGGTTGAGAGCACTGGGAGCGCCCAGACGAACCACGACGTTGCACACGACTTCGCGCCGGGAATGTCCCTGAAGGTCCGCGTTAGGGCGATCAACGCGGACGGCGCCGGCCCACCGTCGGCAGAGTTCGCGGTCTCGGTTCCGGCTCCACTCGACAATGCCGCGAACGGACTGCCGGAGCGTACGACAATCACCGTGAACGACAGGACCATCGTGATCACCTTCGATGAGAATCTCGGGCGAGGCCCCGACGACCTCTTCGTGCCGACCAAAACGCACTTCCTGGTCAGAATCGCGGACGTCGCTGAGAGGGTGGAGGAATTGGTTCTGGCGGACACCACGGTCACGCTGACCATGCCCGAGGAGCACGCAGTCACCGTCGAGGACACCGTGCGTGTGGGCTACTTCCCAGCCAGAACGGTCGTGGGGAGTGGAGAGAACAGGGTGGAGTTCGTGCAGAAGAGCGGTTCCTTGCAGGACCTTGACGGCAATCTGGTTGAGGCCTGGAACCCCATTGAAGCGACGAACCAGACGCCTGCCCGGATGGTCTTGGTGCTGACGCCGGACAGCATCTCCGCCGCGGGTGGCGTCAGCACCGTGACGGCGAGTGTGGTGCCTGCCAGCGCGGCCGTGGCGACCGCCTTGACGTTGACTGTAGCCGCCGAGGCGGTGTTGCCAGCCCAAGACGCGGATTTCGTCTTGAGCGGAACTACGCTTGAGATCGCGGCCGATGCGACGACTAGCACCGGCATGGTGACCATCATGGCGGTACGCGACCCCATGTCAACGAGGAACAAGCGGGTGAGTGTGACCGCGACGGTGAGCTCTACGGAGTTGCTGGCGCCCGCCTTGAGGCAGTTGACGATCACAGGCGCGTCGCCGCCGCCGCCGCCGCCACCGCCGCCACCGCCGCCACCGCCGCCGCCGCCGCCGCCGCCACCGCCGCCGCCCGACGACAATGGCGAAGAGGACGATGGAGATGGAGGCGAAGATGACGGTGGAGACGGAGGCAACGGCGGCGTCGTGACGCCGCCGACGGCCTCGATCAGCGTCGGTGGTACGCAGTGTCCGGACTCTCTGTGCCGCGCCCTTACGGGCGTTCCGGTGATGCTGGAGGACGCGAGTTCCGGAACCGTGCTCTCCCGCGCGTGGGAGTTTGGAGACGGTGAAGGAGCGGGGCGCCGTACGGTGGAGCATGCCTGGTCTGAACCCGGGTTCTACCGGGTCGTCCTGTCAGTGAGCGATGGCGAGAACAAGTCGACCGCGTCACTTGTGTTCCTGGTGGAAGCGAGCGACGCTGCCGGAACCTGCGAGGCGGGCGCGGAGACGCTGTGTCTGCGGGACTCGCGCTACTCGGTGCAGGTGGATTGGTGGACCTTGGACGGTGAACGCGGATCTGGGTTGGTGGTGCGTGAGGGCACGAACGACTCGGGCCTGTTCACGTTCTTCGACCAGCAAAACTGGGAGCTGTTGATCAAGGTGCTTGACGGTTGCGCAGTGAACGACCATCAGTGGGTGTACGGCGCGGCGACGACGGACCTGGGCTACGCGATCCGAGTGACGGACACGGTGAGTGGGTCGGTAAGGGAGTATGGGAATGAGCCGGGTAGGCCGGCGCCGGCGATAACGGACGCGACGGCTTTCCCGGCTTGCGACGGCGATTGACCTCGCGTCGCCGGAACCTGCTGCTCGCTAGCGTCCCCGGCGCACTCGCCGCCGGCGGCGCTCAAGGGGCGGATCCGTCCATACTGTGTTGACTCAGGATTCGGCCTGTCCTTGTCAGCAAAACCCGCAGTTTTGTAGGTCCAATTCCGGCCTCGTTTGCGTACAGTCGCCCGACTCATCACCTGCGAAGAGTTGATGAACCGACCAGTGCGCGAAGATTGTCCCGGTTTGATTGACGAAGACCCTCACGGCTGCCCGATGAGCTGGGATGCCCGGTTCCCTGCGGGTCGAGACATCCACTCGCAGGCGGTCAGGCACGCACTTCAACAACAGCGCGACACGCCGCGCGAGGAAACAAGACCGTTGAGAACGTCAGCACCAGCCGTTCCCGCCCTTCTTTTCACCTGGCCCTCTTGCCCCCGGAGAACACCATTCAGGAAGGCGGTGACCTTGTTCCCAGCCATACCTGGGCCGCGTGCCGGCGTTCTGCTGATCGCGGCGTTGAGTTTGATTGCCTCAGCCTCTGCCAGTAGGGCCATGGCTGCCGCGAACTCGACCAGTGAGGATGAGCCGAGCGTTGTCAAGAGCGCTGCTCTACCCGGAACGCCGACAATTGTCGCCGGGAGTATGGGGCGTAGCAGCTTCTTTCTTGGCTGGACCGCGCCGTCGGACACGGGCGGGGATGGAGTGCTGATCACGGGCTACAGGATCGAAGTCGCGAGCGCGGAGACCGGGGCTCCGGCGGATGTCTGGGCGGAGTGGGTTGAGAGCACCGGGACCACCGTGACGCGCCGCACCATTTTTCACGACTTCGCGCCGGGAACGTCCCTGAAGGTCCGCGTTTCGGCGATCAACGCGGAAGGCGCCGGCCCACCGTCGGCAGAGCGCGCGGAATCGGTTCCGGGTGGAGACTCACCGCCGGAGCGTACGACAATCACCGTGAACGACAGGACCATCGTGATCACCTTCAATGAGAGTCTCGCGCGAGGCAGCCACGACCTCTTCGTGCCGACCAAAACGCACTTCCAGGTCAGAATCCGGGACGTTGTTGAGAGGGTGGAGGAATTGGCTTTGGCGGGCAGCACGGTCACGCTGACCATGCCCGAGGAGCACGCAGTCACCGTCGAGGACACCGTGCGTGTGGGCTACTTCCCAGCCAGAACGGTCGTGGGGAGTGGAGAGAACTCGGTGGAGTTCGCGGTGAGGAGCGGTTCCTTGCAGGACTCTGGGGGCAATCTGGTTGAGGCCTGGAACCTCGTTGAAGCGACGAACGAGACGCCTGCCCGGGTGGTCTTGGTGCTGACGCCGGACAGCATCTCCGCCGCGGGTGGTGTCAGCACCGTGACGGCGAGTGTGGTGCCTGCCAGCGCGGCCGTGGCGACCGCCTTGACGTTGACTGTAGCCGCCGAGGCGGTGTCGCCGGCCCAAAACGCGGATTTCGTCTTGAGCGGAACTACGCTTGAGATCGCGGCCGATGCGACGACTAGCACCGGCATGGTGACCATCATGGCGGTACGCGACCCCATGTCAACGAACAACAAGCGGGTGAGTGTGACCGCGACGGTGAGCTCTACGGAGTTGCTGGCGCCCGCCTTGAGGCAGTTGAAGATCACAGGCGCGTCGCCGCCACCACCGCCGCCGCCGCCACCGCCGCCGCCACCACCGCCACCGCCGCCACCGCCACCGCCGCCGCCACCGCCGCCGCCGCCGCCGCCCGGTGACAATGGCGAAGATGACGATGGAGATGGAGGCGAAGATGACGGTGGAGACGGAGGCAACGGCGGCGTCGTGACGCCGCCGACGGCCGCGATCAGCGTCGGTGGTACGCAGTGTCCGGACTCTCTGTGCCGCGCCCTTACGGGCGTTCCGGTGATGCTGGAGGACGCGAGCTCCGGAACCGTGCTCTCCCGCGCGTGGGAGTTTGGAGACGGTGTGGGAGCGGGGCGCCGTACGGTGGAGCATGCCTGGTCTGAACCCGGGTTCTACCGGGTCGTCCTGTCAGTGAGCGATGGCGAGAACAAGTCGACCGCGTCACTTGTGTTCCTGGTGGAAGCGAGCGACGCTGCCGGAACTTGCGCGGCGGGCGCGGAGAGGTTGTGTCTGCGGGACTCGCGCTACTCGGTGCAGGTGGATTGGTGGACCTTGGACGGTGAACGCGGATCTGGGTTGGTGGTGCGTGAGGGCACGAACGACTCGGGCCTGTTCACGTTCTTCGACGAGCAAAACTGGGAGCTGTTGATCAAGGTGCTGGACGGTTGCGCAGTGAACGACCATCAGTGGGTGTACGGCGCGGCGACGACGGACCTGGGCTACGCGATCCGAGTGACGGACACGGTGAGTGGGTCGGTAAGGGAGTATGGGAATGAGCCGGGTAGGCCGGCGCCGGCGATAACGGACGCGACGGCTTTCCCGGCTTGCGACGGCGATTGACCTCGCGTCGCCGCCTGTGCGCCCTGGACTTCCTGTCTGTGTGGCCGTATCCTGCGGCGTGCCGGTGCGGCGGGGCGTAGCTCAGCCTGGTAGAGCGCACGGTTCGGGACCGTGAGGCCGGAGGTTCAAGTCCTCTCGCCCCGACCATTCCGCCGGTAACGGGTACCTGCGCCGGCAACGGGTGCCCGCTCGTCAAGTAGACTGCCTGAGATGCGGGCCTCGCTGAAGCTGACACGACCGGGAAGTCTCTTGCGGTTGGCGTTTGCCCTCGCTCTGGTCCTGGCGCCACTGGTCCTGCTCGCCGACGAACCCGGATCGGACGAATCCGGAGAGCCGGAAGAGTCCGTCGCCGCTGAGCCTGCGGACGGCGATCCTCCCGCCGAAGCGGAAGACCCGGTCGCCGAGTCCGCGCCGGAAGTGATCGTGGCGACCGTGGACTCCGTGATCCAGGTCGTCGTCGCCGAGTTCATCGAAGAGGTGACCGCGGAGGCGGACCGGGTCGGGGCGGCGGCCCTGATCGTCGAGTTGTCCACGCCGGGCGGCGAGATGCAGGCCATGCGCAAGATCTTCACGGCCTTCCTGGAGGCCAGAACACCGGTCGTCGTCTACGTGTCCCCGAGCGGCGCCCAGGCTGCGTCGGCCGGCTTCTTCATCCTGCTGGGCGCCGACGTTGCCGCGATGGCGCCCGGAACGAACACCGGCGCGGCTCACCCGGTTGCCGGCGGCGGCGAGGACATCCCGGGGGCGATGGGGGAGAAGGTGACCCAGGATGCGGCGGCGACCATCCGTTCGCTGGCGGCCCGTCGCGGTCGAGATGAGAAGCTGGCGGAGTCGGCGGTGCTCGAGAGCAAGTCGTTCACGGCGCAGGAGGCGCTCGACGGGGGTCTCGTCGATCTGGTCGCGCCCAGCCTGCAGTCGCTGCTCGTCGATCTCGATGGCCGCGTGGTCGAGAAGCGTGGACGGGAGCTGACGCTGGCCACCCGCAAGGCGACGGTTCGCCGCATGGAGATGTCGGCCTTCCAGCGTGTGCGGTCGGTCATCGCCCACCCCAACATCGCGATTCTGCTGATGTCGCTGGGTTCGATCGGCCTGATCTTCGAGATCACCCATCCTGGAGCGATCTTCCCGGGAGTCGTCGGCGCCGTCTGCCTGATTCTCGGCCTGTGGGCGATGTCCGTGCTGCCGGTCAACTACGCCGGTCTGGCCCTGCTCTTCCTGGCCGTCGTCCTCTGGGTGCTCGAGGTCAAGATTCCCAGCTTCGGCATGCTGACGCTCGGTGGCGCGATCTGCTTCTGTCTCGGGGCGTTGCTGCTGTTCCGGGACGCCGACCCGGCGCTGCGTGCGAGCCTGAACTTGATCATCGCGGTCGGCATCACGATCGGGCTGCTGGCCCTCGGTCTCGCCCGGCTTGCGCTCAAGGCGCAGCGCAACCGCGTGGCGACGGGAAGAGAGGGCCTGCTCGATGAGCTGGGCCTGGTGAGCGCCGGCATCGAGGCCGGCCTGCCCGGCAAGGTGCGGTTGCACGGCGAGATCTGGAATGCGGAATCCGATGTCACGGTTGCGGTCGGCGGCCGGGTCCGCGTCGTTCAAGTGGACGGCATGACTCTGCGCGTCGAACCGGTCGGCGACTCATAAGCACTTCAAAGTAGAAAGGACCCCAATCAATATGGCGAGCCTTCCCTTTATCGGCTTCCTCCTCGTTGCAGGCCTGTTCCTGCTCACCCGGTGGATCAACGTCCTGGCCGAGTACGAGCGGGCGGTCGTGTTCCGCCTCGGCCGCATTCTGGAGAAGCCGAAGGGCCCGGGTCTGGTCCTGGTGCTGTGGCCGATCGACCGCATGGTCAAGGTGTCGTTGCGCACGGTCGTGCTGGACGTTCCGCCGCAGGACATCATCACTCGGGACAACGTCTCCGTGAAGGTGAACGCCGTCGTCTACTTCCGCGTACTGGAGCCGATCAAGGCGATCGTCGAGGTGGAGAACTTCCTCTTTGCAACCAGCCAGTTGGCTCAGACGACGCTGCGGTCGATCCTCGGCCAGACCGAACTCGACCAACTTCTGAGCGAGCGCGAGACACTCAACGACCGGCTCCAGACGGTGATCGATCAACAGACCGACCCGTGGGGCATCAAGGTCTCCATGGTCGAGGTCAAGCACGTCGATCTGCCGCAGGAGATGCAGCGCGCGATGGCCAAGCAGGCCGAGGCGGAACGCGAGAAGCGAGCCAAGGTGATTCACGCCAGCGGTGAGCTCCAGGCGTCCGAGTCCCTGGCCTTGGCGGCGAACGCGATCAGCGTCAACCCGGTCACGCTGCAACTGCGCTACCTGCAGACCCTGGCGGACATTGCCACCGAGCGGAACTCGACCATTATCTTCCCGCTGCCGCTCGACCTCTTCAAGGCGTTCTCGGCGTTCAAACTGCCCGAAGAGTGAACCGCGACGCCTACGAGCCGTACGAGGTCGCCGTCAGCAACAGCCAGATTGCCGCCTTCGCAGCTCTTCTGGCGCTGGCCTTGGTGGGAGCTTTCGCCGTCGGCGTGTGGTGGGGGCGGTCGAACGATCTCGATCTGGCCGCAACCGAAGCGGTCGTCGCTCTGCCGGACTTGCCGCCTCCGGGGACGCTCGTGGGTTCGGCGCCTCCTGCCGCCGCTGAGGCAGAAAGCGAAGCGGCGCCGGCCGAAGTGGTGCGGTTCTTCGGCGGCGCCGAAGAGGGAACGCGGCCGGTCGAGAGCACTCGCCCGGCGTCCGCCGCGGCAACGACCACGGCCGGCCTGGTCGTCCAGGTCTTCTCGAGTGCCGATCTCCGGCAGGCGGCCTCGGTGGAGCAGAAGCTACGCGCGGACGGACACTCCGCCTTCCTGTCACCCCAGGCGCTCGACGGCCAGGTGATGCAGCGGGTGCGGGTAGGCCCGTTCGAGGACCAGGACGCCGCCTCGGCCGCTGCCGAGCTGCTCTCCAAACAGTACGGGCTCGAGACCTGGATCACGCCGAACAACTGACCGCCGGCCAGGGTACGCCGTCGGGACCGTCGTCGACATGGGCGGCTCTTGCTTCGTCGATCCGGTTCCAGTTCGCTCTGGCCATCTGCGGGGGCGTCTGGTGGGCGTTCTGCTTCGACGAACGCCCCGGGTTCCTGGTTCCCTTGGCGGCCGCCGCACCGCTGTGTCTGATTGCCGGGGCGCCGCTCGGGCCCTGGGGCAGGTTGTGGCTCGGCTGGCTTCACGGCACCGTGGCGTGGCTGATCGCGGTGCCGTGGATCGCCACCACACTGACGATCTACGGCGGCCTGCCGAGCGTCGCGTCGGCCTCCCTGCTGGTCTTGCTGGCCCTCTATCTCGGGCTGTATCACGGTCTCTTCTGCTGGCTTGCGGGCCCGGCGCTTGCCCGTCGGGGTGCGTTGGCCTTGGTCCTTGCGCCGTCGATCTGGGTCAGCCTGGAGTGGGTGCGAGGACTCGGTCCGTTCGGCTTTCCCTGGAACCTGCTCGGCTATGCCTGGGTCGACGTTCCGGGGGCGCTCGACATCACACGCTGGATCGGCAGCCACGGCCTCTCCGCAATCGTCGCCGGGGCGGGTCTGGCGTTGATCCGGTTGGGTGGCCGGGACACCCGCCGCCAGGCCGTGCTCCTGCTCGCGGCCGTTGCAGCCCTGCTGGCGGCAGCGCACTGGACCAACCTGGACCGGCCGAAGCCGGCGGGACCGGCAATCGAAGTGGCCGTGGTGCAGCCGAACATCCACATGGCGACCGCCGAGATGCAGGACGCCGGCGCCGGCGCCCGCTTCACGGACGTCCGTACCAACTACCAGCGACTGTTCTCTGTCAGTCGCAGCGCCTGCGACCCGGGGCGGTTGGTGATCTGGCCGGAGAGCGCCGGTTGGCCCTATCAACTGGAACGCGACGAAGCCTTTGCCCGCGATATCGAGGAGCTGGTGGCCGGTGGTTGTTCCCTGCTCCTGAACAGCGCCCGGTGGGATCGATCGGATGAGAGCAGGGAAACGGCGTTCAATGCCGCCTATCTGCTGACTCCTGCTTCCGGAGGCGCGCGGCGCCAGACCTACGACAAGATGCACCTGGTGCCGTTCGGCGAATACGTGCCACTCGCGCGCTACCTTCCCGGCGTGCGTCAGATTGCGCGCCATGCCGGCGGCTTCTCGCCCGGTGGCAGGGTACGTCTGCTCGATGCGGCCGGCGCCCGGCTCGGGGTTTCGATCTGCTTCGAGATCGTCTTTCCCGAGCAGGTGGCGGCGCGGGTGCGGCGCGGCGCGACCGTGCTCGTCACCATGACGAACGATTCCTGGTACGGCCGGACCTGGGCGCCGCACCAGCATCTGCGACCCGCGCGGTTCCGGGCCGCGGAGAACGCACGGCCGGTGATCCGCGCCGCGATCACGGGAATCTCGGCCTCGATCGACTACCGCGGTCAGATCCTGGAGCGGTCGGAGATCGACGAAACGTACGTGCTGAAGGCGCCCATCTTCCCGCTCGACGGGATGACGCCGTTCTCCCGCGCGCCCCTGCTGGCGCCCCTGCTTTGCGTCCTTCTTGCCGGCTTTGGCATACTGCGCCGATGATCGCTTCCGACGCCAACCGCTCGCTGACCGAGCTCAGGTCCCGCCTGGACGGTCTGCGGAGGTATCTTTGACCCGGCCGAGGTCCGGGAGCAGCTCGCCGCGCTCGATCATGAGATGGAACAGCCGGGATTCTGGGACGATCCCAGGCCCAGCGCGCCCCTGCTTCGGCGCCGCCGGACCCTGGAACGGCGGCAGACGACCGTCGACCGGCTGAACGCGGACAGCGACGAAATCGAGGCTTGGCTCGAGCTGCTTGCCGAGAGCGCGGAGGCTGTCGAGGGCGAGGCGGAACTCGGCGATTTCATCGTCCGGGTGGGGCGCGAGACCAAGGCGCTCGACCTGGAGTTGAAGCTCTCGGGCGAGGACGACGACCGTAGCGCCCTGCTCGCCATCCACCCCGGTGAGGGCGGCACCGACTCCCAGGACTGGGCCGAGATCCTGCTGCGCATGTACCTCCGTTGGGCGGAGCAGAGCGGCTTCGACGTCACGCTGCTCGAACGGCTCGACGGCGACGAGGCGGGGCTCAAGAGCGCGACGGTCGCGGTGCGTGGGGACTACGCCTACGGTCGTCTGCGCGGTGAGAACGGCGTTCACCGGCTGGTCCGGATCTCGCCCTTCGACGCGGCGAAGAGGCGCCACACGTCCTTCGCCTCGGTCTACGCCTACCCCGAGGTCGACGACGACATCGACATCGAGGTCGAAGACAAGGACATCCGCATCGACACCTTCCGGTCGTCCGGCGCCGGCGGTCAGCACGTGAACGTGACGGATTCGGCGGTGCGCATCACTCACCATCCCTCCGGGGTCGTGGTGAGTTGCCAGAACGAGCGTAGCCAGATCAAGAACCGGGCGATGGCGATGAAGATCCTCAAGGCCCGGCTCTACGACCGCGAAGTACAGAAACGCCGGGAGGAACAGGCCGAAATCGAGGGGCAGAAGTTGGGGATCGGCTTCGGCTCCCAGATCCGGAGCTACGTGATGCACCCGTATCGCATGGTCAAGGACCACCGCACGAAGCTCGAGGTCTCGGCCGTCGAGCGCGTGCTCGACGGCGGAATCGACCCGTTCATCGAGGCCTGGCTCTCGCAACAGCTCGAGACGGCGTAGGGGAGATGTGTCGGTGACCGGACCGGCGGTCGACTACGTTTCGCCGCTGCCTCCGGTGCGGTCGGGCATCGCCGACTACAGCGTCGACCTGCTGGAGGAGCTTGCTCCCCTGTGCGACCTGCGCCTGGTGCGCCTGCCCGGCCAGGAGGTGGCGTCCGAAGTCCGGCGCCGCTACGAAGTCGTCGAACCCGCGACGCTCGACCCGGCGCGGCGCCTTCCCTTCTACCAACTGGGCAACAACGTGTACCACGAGGGCGTGCGCCGGTTCGCTCTCGAAGCGCCGGGGGTCGTGACCGTGCATGACCTGCGGCTCCATCACCTTCTGGTCGAGGCCACGCTCGCCAGCGGCGATCTGGACGCCTACGTGGCCGCGCTCGGCGAGGAGCACGGCTGGGAGGGCTCTGCCGTGGCGGTACCGACCCGCTGGGGCGCCCACGGCCGGGCGCGGCTGTTCGAGATGCCGGCCCACGGCTCGCTGCTGCTTCGCCAGCGCGGCCTGTTGGTTCACAGCGACTGGGGCCGCCGTTTCCTCGAGGAGGAGCTGGGTGAGCGGGCTGCCGGCCACTCCCTGCCGGAGGTTCGGCGGGTGCCGATGCCGATGCCGGCGCCCGATCCGCCGAGCCGGGAGGATGCCGCGGCGTGGCGGCGCCGGTTGGGCGTCCCGCCCTCCGCCGTCCTGCTCGGTTCGTTCGGCTTTCAGACGCCGATCAAGCGGACGGATGTGCTGCTGCGGGCGCTGGCGGAACCGGGCATGGAGGAAGTGCATGCGGTCGTTGCCGGGGAAGTGGCGCCCCAGCTCGATCTGGCGACGCTGATCCGGGACCTTGGAGTCCAGGACCGGGTCGTGGTGACCGGTTTCCTCGACGAGGCCTCGTTCCCGAACGCCATCGCCGGTTGCGACCTGTGCCTCAATCTGCGCTATCCCAGCGCGGGCGAGACTTCCGCTTCGCTGCTCCGAATCCTGGCGCTGGGGCGGCCCTCGGTGGTCTCGGACTACGGCCAGTTCACCGAGCTGCCGGGCGACGTGGTGGTCAAGGCGCCGCTCGGGGACGACCCGGCACAGGAGGCGCAGGCGCTCGCCGGTCTTCTGCGCCGGCGCCTGGCTGCGCCCGACCGGCTGCGGGAGATGGGCGTTGCTGCGCGCTCCTTCATCGAGCGCGAGCATCGGCCGTCGTCGTCGGCCCGGGCAGTCGCCGAGGCCCTGGTGGAGTGGGCCGGCGAGCCCGCGGAGGCGCCCACCGCACCTCCACCGCCGCGCCCTTCGGCGCCCACGTCGTTGACCTGGGGCTGGTTGCCGGGACGGATCGAAGTCAAGGGCTGTGAACGACCCTGGGCAGGGGGTGAGCGGCGTGCGGTGGAGATCGTGGTCACGAACACCGGCTTCGCCACCTGGCTCTCGGGCCGGCACGCCGACGGCGGCGTTGTTCTCGAACCCCAGCTCTGGAGCGGCGGCCGCGACCTGTTCAGGGGCCGGCCGTGGATTCCCTTACCCCGTGATCTCGTGCCGGGTGACGCGTGCCGGATCGGTCTGAGGCTCCGCAAGCCGATCGGACCGGCGCGGCTCCGCCTCGAGCCCCACCTGTTTGGCGGCGGCTCGATGATCCACTGCGGAGCCCAGGCCTTCGACCGGGACCTGTGAACCACCAGGTAACGGTGCGGCGGTGGTCCTGGCTGGTTCTGGCCGGGCTGCTGGCGGCGCTTCTCTTCTTCGCCACACTGACGGATGCGCACACGGCGGGGGAGCGCGAGGTCACCTACCTCATGGCCGCGGCCAGTCTTGCCTGGGACGGCGATCTGTCCTACGGCCGCGAGGACTACGACCGCTACGTGCGGACCTGGGAGCGGGAACCCGAGGCCCTTGCGCTTACGACCACCGCCGGCAGCTCGCAGATCGGTTTCGGCAGGCCGCCGGTCTATGCCGTGGTCGCCGCACCCTTCGTCCGCCTGTCGCCGCGGTGGGGACCGGCGGTGCTGAACTGGCTCTTGCTGGTGCTTGCCGCGGCCGTCTCCGCTCTGGTGCTGGAGCGATCGGTCGGCCCCTGGGCGCCCGCGTGGATCGCGCTGTGCGTCGCCGGCACGACGGCGTTCACGCTGCTGCCCCTGCCCTCGCCGGAGCTGCTCCGCCTCGCGGTGTCGGCCGTGGCCTGGGCGCTGGTGGTGCAGATCATGCCTGCGGCCCGGCGTTCTGCGCGACGCGCGGTACCACGGACGGCCCGCCGTGCGACCGGCTCGCGGCGCCCCATCGAGACGACCGGTCGGACGGTGGTGCGCTGGTCGCTGGTCGGATGCCTGCTGGCGCTGGCGGCGTTGGCTTCGGTTGACGGGTTCAGCCTGCTGCCGGCTCTGGGGGCGGCGGTCTGGCTCTCGTTGCTGCAGCCGCGCCGGCGGCTGGCGGCGGTCGCCCTGTCGATGTCCGCGGTGCTGACCGTCGCGGCGCTTTTCGGCGCGGCGGCGCTCGCCCGGGGTGGGGTGGGCCCGGTCGAGCGCGAGGTGTTCGATCGCGCGTCGGGCTTTCCAGCCGTCGACTTCGAGGTCGAAGAGTGGGGCCGGACCGCCGGACCGCGCCGCGACGGCCTCCGCGCCGGCGGCGGGCCCCCCGATCGTCCCCAGTTCGACGTGCGAGCCGCCGAAGGTCTTCGCCTTGGAACTCTGCACTATGCGCTCGTGGGCAGGACGGTCGGCTTCCTGCCCTACTGCGCTCCGCTGGTGTGGGCCGCGTTCCTGGGCCTCGCCGCCGGCGGCTGGCGGCGGGTGCTCCTGGTCGCGGCGGTTGGGTCGTTCGCCGCCCGCGCCCTGCTGTTTCCGTTCGATCTGGGCGACGAGTCCACGACCCTCGGGCCGGGCGGTATCGGCGCCTTGCTGCCCATGTTCTGGTTTCTGGTTGCGCGACTCAGCCTGACGCGGATCCTCGGGGCCGCCGTGTCCGCGGCGCTCGTTCTCTACCCGCTCTGGCTGCAGCCCGACGCGGCGCTGCGACCGGCGGCGCCGCCGGCCGGTCTCCTGAGCCGGCTTCTGCCCCAGGAGACGACCCAGCGACTGCAGCCGGCGGGGTCGCCGGACCTCTTCGTGGGTGACCTGTGGTTGCGCCCCATCGCCGGGCGGATCGCTCCGTTCGGGGAGGAAAGCCTGGTAGTGGGAACCGCGGAACGCGGGTCAGGAGACCCGCGTGGGGACGGTTGGGCCGAGTTCCTGGTCGCCTGGGAGGACGGCGGCGCCGGCGGCTCGGGAGCGGAAGCGCCTGCCCGGCCCGCGAGGCTCGAGGTGGTCCTCGACGGGAGCACCCGCCTTGAAGTCGTGGGCGCGGAGGTGGAGGAACGGCTGACCCTGCCGCCCGGACGGACCGCGGTCGGTCTGCGGTTGGCGGCGCCCGTGGCCCGCCATCGCCTGTGGTGGTCAAGCGAACCGGTTGGCCTGCACCGGCTGCGGTTGACTGTGGGCAGTGCCGACGACGCGCCGAACGCGGTTCATCGCCTGGAGCTTCGCCATGGATCCTGGCGATAGTGTCGGCGCCCGTGAGCTGGATTCTCGAAATGCGGCGCGTGCTGGATCAGTCGAAACGGCTGCCGGCCGCCGGAGGAAGCGGCACTCAGGTCGCCTTGGTGGTGCCGCTGTACGTCGAAGCGGCCGAACTGTGGACCCTGCTGCGGGAGGAGCCGAACGAGACGCCGCCGCTGAGCTTCGCCGCCACGCCCTTCGAGGGCGACGACCCCTGGCCGACGGTGGCGCGGCTGGTGAGCGTCGGTCTCGGTGTCGAGCCGTCGCGCGTTCTGCGCCTGGGCGAGCTGGACGCGGTGGGCGCAACAGGTGGTTTCCGGCTTCGAGCGTGCGTCGTCGCCGTGCCGTCGCCCGAGGATGACGGCAGCAACGTCGAGGCGCCGTCCGTACGGCTACCGCTGTCGGCCCTGAGGCATCCCCGGCTGATCGAGGAGCGGACCTTCGAGATCGAGGGACAGCAGGTGCCGCTCACCGTGTACCACGTCGGGCGCCACCGGCTCTGGGGTCCTCCGCTCGACGTGCTGCTCCGGCTGCTTGAACGGCTGGACCAGCCCGAGTCCGGCGCCGAGATGCCGGCCGGCGGCCTGAACTGATCGGCCGCGCGGGGCGCCTCCCGCGGCGCTACAATCGCGCCGAGCCTGATCCACCGACATCTTCTCCGAGGAGTACCTGAGACCAGCCATGGCCGATATCGCGCGCATCGAACAGCTTCTGGGCAGCGAGGCGGAGAGCCTCCTCGGACACGTCTGCACCGGGATTCCGAAGGAGCTTCTGACGGTGCCGGGGCCGGACACCGTGGACCGGGCCTTCGGCCCTTCGGACCGCAACAACCGCACCCTCGGCAGCCTGGAACGCCTGCTCGGGCACGGGCGCCTCGGCGGCACCGGCTACGTCTCGATCCTGCCTGTGGACCAGGGGATCGAGCATTCGGGAGCAGCGTCGTTCGCGCCGAACCCCATCTACTTCGACCCGGAGAACATCATCCGGCTCGCGATCGAGGGCGGCTGCAACGGCGTCGCCTCGACCCTGGGGGTGCTGGGCAGCATCGGCCGCCGCTACGCGCACAGGATCCCGTTCATCGTCAAGATCAACCACAACGAGAGCCTGACCCATCCTCACACCTACCACCAGGTCCTGTTTGCGCAGGTCGAGCAGGCCTGGGACCTGGGCGCCGTGGCCGTCGGCGCCACGGTGTATTTCGGCGCCGAGGTGTGCCGCGAGGAACTCGTGGAGATCGCCGAGTGCTTTCAGCAGGCCCACGAACTGGGCATGGCCTGCATCCTCTGGTGCTATCTCCGCAACAGCGCCTTCGTGGTTGACGGCGTGGACTACCACGACTCGGCGGACCTGACCGGCCAGGCGAACCACCTCGGGGTGACGATCGAAGCCGACGTGATCAAGCAGAAACAGGCGACGAAGAACGGCGGCTACCGGGCGGTCGGCTTCGGCAAGACCCACGACCTCGTCTATAGCGAACTGGTTCCCGACCATCCGGTCGATCTGGTGCGCTGGCAGGTCGCGAACTGCTACATGGGCCGGATCGGCCTGATCAACTCGGGCGGTTCCTCCGGCGGCGCCGGCGACCTGGCGGCCGCGGTGCGCACCGCCGTGATCAACCGCCGGGCCGGCGGTCAGGGCCTGATCTCGGGCCGCAAGGCGTTCCAGCGGCCGATGGCGGAGGGCGTGGAACTCCTGAACCACATTCAGGACGTCTACCTGTCTGACGACATCGGGGTCGCGTAGGCGCCGAAATCAACCGCCGATCAGCGCCGCGATATCGGCGTGTCGCGCCTCCGCGTCGCGCTCGCCGACCTCGATCATGGCGCGGATGTAGTCGGGCTGGAACATCAGCAGGCTGAGCAGGTCGGGGCTCTGCGTGTCGCGGGTGCCGAGGCCGCGGGTGAGGAACCGGAACGCCTTCGGCAACTGGGGCTCGAAACGGGTCGCGAGCCGGCCCAGGTCCTCCGACGGCCGCAGCAGCACCAGGTCGACCAGCCGGAGCGGGCCGCGCTCCGCTTCCGGCAGCCGAGCCAGCAGGCCGTTGATCAGCTCCAGCCGGGCGGCGTCCTGGTCCAGTTGGTCCAGGAACACGGCGTTGAGCAGCACGCCCGCGAACTGGGCCGGTGGCGGGTAGCTGGTGGCCTCCGCACTGGGCGCCGGGGGCTCGTGGCGGGTCGAGACGGCGATCAGGCGGTCGCAGCCCAGGTGCAGGGCCGGCGACAGAGGCGAGGTGAGGCGGACGCCGCCGTCCCCGTGCCAGGCGCCGGCGATCCGTACCGCCGGGAAGATCAGCGGCAGAGAAGCCGAGGCGAGGACGTGGTCCAGGGTCAGAAGGGCGTGCTCCGAGCGGCGCTTGGACCGCTCCCAGGTCGCGATGTCCTGACCCTGCACCCAGGTCACGGTGTGCCCCGTCGACCACTCGACCGTGGTCACCGCAACCGCGTCGAGCCGGCCCCGGGCGAGGTTGTCGGCAATGCCCGGAAGGACGCGCCCATTCTGCGCTTCGGCGCCGAGGACGTGCTCCAGGTGGCTGCCGAGCGGCGAGGTGTCGACCAGACCACGAACCCGGGGGCGGTAGCGCAGACCGCCCGAGGCCAGGTTGAGGAGCCAACGAACCACCATGCCGCCCAGCGACCAGCCGTCGTCACGGAAGACGTGGTCGGGAGTCAGCTCGAGCCAGATCCGGCTCAGATCCTCCGTCGCCTCGGCGGCGTTTCCCTGATGGGATGCGAGGAAGGAGGCGTTGATCGCGCCGGCGGAAACGCCCGTCAGGACATCGAAGTGGAACTCCGGCATCCGGGCCGCCAGATGGCGAACGAGGCCGACCTGGTAGGCGGCCCGCGCGCCGCCCCCGGTCAGGACGAGCCCGATGCGGGGCTTCCGCTCGCGGCCGCTCCCGCCGTGGTCACCGGGTCGGCGTGCGGGCGGTCTTCCGGTTGGCATCGGCAGTTCCGGACTGTATCGGATCGCCGGATGCGGTCCGGAGGCGCCGCGCCTGGCGCCCGTGCCCTCCGGTCTTCCGGGATGATGAGGCGCGTTGTTGACTATAAGTAAAATCTTCACTACAGTGATCCCTCGACCAAGCCCGATCGAATAGGGGGAGAAGACCATGAAGAGCACGAGTGGCACGGAGAAGCTCAAGTTCGGTTTGGTGGTTCTGTGTTTGCTGGTTCCCCTGCCGGCAATCGGCGGGGCCCAGGAGACCGGAGAACCAGAGGAGGTCGAATCGGACCAGCCGCTGATCGTGAGTGAGACGATCGTGGTCATGTCGCGCGCCCGCGAGGAGAACCTGCAGGAAGCCCCGGTCGCGGTGACGGCCTTCACGGCGGAAGCGATCGAGAGCGCCGGTGTGCGCCGTGCGGCCGACTTCATCGCTCTCACGCCCAACGTCACGATCGCGGACGCGCAGGACTCCGGGAATGTCGCGATCAACATCCGCGGCGTCGGCCAGATTCGGAATGGCGAGACGCCAGTGGCGATCGCGGTCGATGGTGTACTGCTCTCCAGCCCGCTTCAGTTCAACCAGGAGTTCTTCGACATCGAGCAGATCGAGGTCCTGCGCGGCCCGCAGGGGGCGCTCTATGGACGGAACGCCATCGCCGGTGCGATCAACATCACGACCCGAAGACCGCAGCACGAGCGCTCCGGTGAAATCCGTCTCGGCATCGGCAACGGGGACACCGCGAACGCGTCCGTGTCCTTGGGTGGACCGGTGAGCGACAGTCTCTCGCTGCGCGGCGGCGTCGCCTACGCCCGGTCGGACGGTCTGATCGAGAACTCGTTCACCGGGAATCCGGTCGATGACTTCGAGGACCGTACCGTTCGATTTCGTGCCGACTGGAATGTGGGCGAGCAGGCCAACCTGGACTTCAGAGCGTTCGCCAATGGCCGCGAGGGTGGGGCGGCCTACTTCGCCCGTCCGCTGCTTCAGGCCGCCGGGGTTCCGTTCGCAGCGCCTCCGGTGGAGGTCGACGTTGCCAACCTCGTCGTGGCGCCGGAGTCGAACGTCACCGGCTTCGACGATCGGGATCTGCTCGACTTCTCGCTCAAGTTCGACCTCGAAACGTCGGCAGGGCAGTTGCGGCTGATCGGCGGCTACAGCTCGGTGGAGCATCAGGTCGCCTTCGACGGCTTCGACTACTCCGACAACACGCAGTGCTACCTGTACGGCTTCGGTCTGGCCTCGGACGCCCTGGCGCCGTGCGCGCGGCCGCGGCTCCTCGCACTGGGTCCCAGCGGCGATCCGGACGGGGACGACGCCCTGTTCCCGGCCGGCTTCAACACGACCTTCCAGGACAACGACATCCGGTCCTGGAGCCAGGAGATCCGCCTGACATCGCCCGACGATCGGCGGGTGCGGTACATCGTGGGGGCATACTCACTCCAGCGGGAGCGCGGGCTCGTGACGGGCACCAACGAAGACGTGGGCGGAGAGATTCTCGCGGCCCTTGACTTCGATCCTGCGACGCCGCAGTCCACGCGGTCCTACTTCGCGGAGGAGAACGACGACATCGCCTTTGCGGTCTTCGCTCAGGCGAGCTTCGACATGGGAGAGCGTGTCGAACTCACGCTCTCGGGCCGCTATGACGAGGACCAGAGGGAACAGACCGACCCCCGGCCCGACGGCAAGAGGGTCGATGGCTACGGCATCCCCATCGTCGGCCCGGCCACGCGGGAGGCGACGTTCTCCAAGTTCCAGCCCAAGGCAACTCTTCGCCTTACCACATCGGAGCACTCGACTCTGTACTTCACCTACGCGGAGGGCTTCCGTTCCGGCGGCTTCAACGCGCCGGGCACTGAGATCGCGCCGTTCACCGGCGATCCGATCGCCGACTCCGTGTACAAGCAGGAAGAGACCCGCAACTTCGAGCTGGGCTTCAAGACGGTCTGGCCGGAGAGCAACCTGATCCTGAACGGTGCGGTGTTCCTCGCCGAGGCCGACGATCTCCAGACGTTCAACTTCAACGGCGCGGTCAACGCTCAGGTCGTGAACAACATCGACGCCGTGGACATCTCCGGCGCCGAGGTCGAGTTCATCTGGCTGGCAGGCAGCGGCTTCTCGGTCCACGGCGGAGTCGGCTACAACGATGCGGAGATCGTCGAGTTCGGCGCCAACCCGGTGGCCGTCGGCAACCAGGTTCCGTACACGTCGAAGCTGACCTCGAACCTCGGCTGGCAGCTCGAACGTGCGCCTTCAGGATCGGTCGACCTGGTCGCGCGAGTCGACTGGGAGCGCCGGGGCAAGACCTACTTCCACGAGGGCGGGACGATCGTGGGGGTACCCGTCAGGGATCCGCTCGATCTGGTGGCCGCGCGCGTCGCTTTCAAGACGGGGGACTACACGTTCGCGGTCTGGGGCAAGAACCTCCTCGACGAGCAGTACTACGAGGAAGTGGTGGCGCCGGACTACAACTACCAGGGTCGCCCGCGATCGTTCGGCGTCGATTTCGGTTACAGCTTCTAGGTACGCCCGAACGCGATGACCGCCAAGGCTTCCGCCGCCCAGGAACGCGCGCGTCGCCGGCGCGGTGCGTACTGTTCCGTACACACCGAGCTCGGCGATTTCGAGCTCGAGTTCGCGACCAGGGAGGCCCCGATCACTTCCGCGTACTTCATCGGTCTCGTCCAGGCCGGCGGGCTCGACGGCACGTCCATTTACCGCATCGCCACGAAGAAGAACCAGGGCGCTCAGGTCTCGTGGCCGATCGAAGTGATCCAGGGAGGTCGATCCGTCTGCGACACTCCGGTGCGGTCAACCATCGTCCACGAGCCCACGGTCCGAACCGGTCTGCGACACCGGCGATGGGCGGTCTCGACGTCCAGGTACGAGGCGGGGGAGCCCTACGGGAGCTTCTTTGTCTGTATGCGCGACGAACCCGAACTGGACTTCGGTGGACGGCGTCACCCGGACGGCTTGGGGTTCGCCGTCTTCGGTCGGGTTTCCGCCGGCTTCGCTGCTCTCGAGTCGATTGTGAAGCGCGCGGAGCGGACCGAGTATCTGACGGGCCGGATTCGGATCATCCGGGCCAGGATGGTGTAGAAGGTGACTGAAGCCGCTAGTCGCTCTGCCCGAACACGCTCGGCGTGCCGACGTAGAGCAACTCCACTTCGGAGTCGGTCAGGTTGCTCGCGTTGTGGACGGTCCGCGCGTTGAAGTGCATCGAATCGCCCTCCGCAAGAGTCACCTTTTCGTCTCCCAGTTCACAGTAGAGCTCGCCCTTGATGACGTACAGGAAGTCCTCGCCCTCCCGCTGGTCGTCGGGGAACACGTGGCCGGGAGGGATCCTCATGAAGATCGCATCCATCTGCTGGAACCGCATACAGGCACTGAGCTGGTTGTACTCCACGGGTGAATCGACCTCGATGTGTTGCGGATCGGAGCGGCGGCGCACATGCGCCTCGCCGGCGGGGATCTCCATGAAGGCGGAGGCCTTCACGTCGAGGGCTCGCGCCAGATTCACCAGGGAAACAAGGGACGGGCTCGCCTTGTTGCGCTCCACCAGGGAGATGAAAGCCGGGGACAGCCCGGCCTTCTCGCCCAACTGCTGCAGCGTGAGGCCGAGCTGCACCCGACGAGCCCGGATCATCTGGCCGGCCTGCAGAAGTCGGTTTGAAGCTGTTTCCTGGTCCCTCTTGAACATCGCCAAGTCCCTGAAACCGAGCCCCGCAATGGTATATCGAGCATGAGAGTAGCAACGGATGTCGGGGGTACGTTCACGGATCTGGTTTACGTGGACGACGACGGGTTTCACGTCGCCAAGGCCGGCACGACGCCGCCGAACTTCGAACGGGGGCTCCTGAACGCCCTGGATCGGACGGGTCTCGACGGAGCGAACGTGGAGTTCTTCGCTCACGGAACGACAGTGGTCATCAACGCCCTGCTTTCGCGCCGCGGCGCCCGGACGGCTCTCGTGACGACGGCGGGTTTCCGCGATGTCCTCGAGATCGCCCGGGGCAACAGGCCCGACCTCTTCAACTTCGCGTTCGCGAAGCCCCGGCCCTTCGTTCCGCGCTCGCGTCGCTTCGAGGTCAAGGAGCGGATCGACTACCGCGGGCAGATCGTCCGGCCGCTGAGAGACTGTGCCCTGGAACGGCTCGTGGAGCAGATCGGCCGAGCGGAAGTCGAAGCAGTCGCGATCTGCTTTCTGCACGCATACGTGAATCCGGTCCACGAGGTGAAGGTCGAGGCCCTGCTTCGGCGGGAGTTTCCCCGGCTGTCGGTGATCAGCTCCCACAGCGTCTGCCGGGAGTGGCGGGAGTACGAGCGCACCAGCACGGTCGTGCTGTCGGCCTACGTCCACCCGCTGGCGAAGTCCTATCTGGGTTCTCTGTCGACGGAACTTCGCGCTCGGGGAGTCGACAGCGAGCTGCTGGTCATGCAATCGAACGGGGGCGTGGCGACTCTAAAGGGAGCCTTGAACAACCCCATTTCGATGGTCGAGTCGGGGCCGGCGAGCGGGGTCCTGGGCGCGGCGGAACTCGGCCGTCAGCTTGGAGCTGCGCGGCAGAACGATCCGACCTGGGAACGCGGGCATCCTGCCCGCATCCGGCGCGAAGCGCCGGTCTCTGGGAGTTCTGCCGCGCTAGGTGAGTGGAACATACTCGCCCTGGACATCGGGGGCACGACCGCCAAGACGGCTCTCATCGCCGACGGCAAGGTCAGGATCTCCTCCGACTACAGGATCGAATGGGACCGAACGAATCCCGGCTACCCGATCCGGACGCCGGTGGTGGACCTGGTCGAGATCGGCAACGGGGGCGGTTCGATCGCCTGGATCGACGAGGGCGGCAGTTTGCATGTCGGGCCGGTCAGCGCGGGCGCCCTCCCAGGGCCGGCCGCGTATGGCAAGGGGGGTACGGAGCCGACGACCACCGACGCCAACCTGCTCCTGGGCCGGATCAATCCCGACCTGTTCCTGGGCGGAGCGAGGGCGCCGGACATGGCGGCCGTCGAGAGGGCGTTTGCCGGGCTGAGAAGCCAGTTGGGCGGTGACCTGAAGGATGTGGCCCGCGGGGTGGTCAGAATTGCCAACGCGAACATGGTGAACGCACTCAAGTTGGTTTCGCTCAACCGCGGCCGCGACACCAGGGACTTCTCGCTGGTGGCGTTCGGCGGCGGAGGCGGCATGCACGCCGCCGCGTTGGCGCAGGAACTGATGATTCCCAAGGTGATCATCCCGGCGTATTCCTCCGTGTTTTCGGCCTGGGGCATGCTGATGTCGGATCTGCGGCGGGACTTCCTGAGGACGCAGCTTGAGAACTTGAGCGAGTTGCCCGTTCGCTCCGTTGCGGAGACCTTCGCCGCGATGGAGGAAGAAGCGCTGCGCCAGTGCCACGCTGAGGGCATGCCGGCCGAGAGCAGCCGAACGTCGCGTTTCGCCGACCTCAGGTACAAGGGACAGGAGCACACGGTCAAGGTGGCTTTCCCGGAGGGCGCGGTGAACGAAGAAGCCCTGGTAGAAGCGGCGATGCGGTTCCATGCGGCTCACGAACAGGAGTTCACCTATCGCCTCTCCGGTCCGGTCGAACTGGTCAACTACCACGTCGTGGTGACAGCCAGGGTCGAGAAGTCACCCCTGCCTCGTTTGCCCCACGGCGAAACCGATCCGGCGACGGCTCGCACCGGGTCGCGAGTCGTCGACTTCGACGAGGAGGGTGAGCACCGGACCGACGCCTATGACTGGGCCAGGTTCGGTCCCGGGATGAGAATCGAAGGCCCGGCGGTTGTCGAGGACGGGACGGCCGCGGTCCTGGTGCCGCCGGGCAAGGAGGCCGCCATGGACGATTTCGGAAACCTGCACATCGAGATGTACAAGCCGTGACGACGCGATCGAAACTGGATCGCTACGAGCAGGAGATCATCCGCAACGCGCTCATTGCCGTGGGCGACGAGATGTTCGACGCCCTGGCTCGCACCAGCATGAGCCCGATCATCTACGAGGCGCTCGACTACTCGGTTGGCGTGACGGACAGCCGGGGCGACCTGATCGCCCAGGGAAACGGGACAACCGTCTTCCTGGGAATGATCGATTCTCTCGTGCGGGACATTCTCGTGAAGTTCGGCGGGCGCGATGACATCCGGCCCGGCGATGTCTTCATGAGCAACGATCCGTACGAAGGCGGCGGAACGCACCTGTCCGACATCGCCTTCGCCAGGCCGGTCTTCTGGGAAGACGAACTCGTAGCCTTCACGGTCAACAAGGCCCACTGGGTCGATGTCGGCGGCATGTCTCCCGGGAGCTTCACCACGGATGCGACCGAGATCTTCCAGGAGGGACTGCAAATCCCGACGGTGAAGGTGATCGACGCGGGGGAAGAGCAGGAAGGTGTGCTCGAGATACTCCGGGCCAACATCCGGCTTCCGCAGGACTCCATGGGCGACTTGCGGGCCGCGATGGCGGCCTGCTCTGTGGGCGAAGCTCGGCTCCACGGTCTGCTTGAACGCTACGGTCGGGACGCGGTTCTAGCGGCGATGGCGGGGTTGCTCGACTACGGCGAGGCGATGATCGCCGCCGAACTGAAGAAGCTGCCGCAGGGTGTCTTCGAGGCCGAAGACTGGATCGACGACGATGGGTTGAGCGACGAACCCCTGCGCGTCTGCGTGAAGATCGAGATCTCGGAAGACAGGTTCCGCGTCGATTTCAGCGGCAGTGCGCCACAGGCCCTCGGGCCGATCAACAACTCGCGTACCGGGTTGATCTCCGCCGTGCGAACGATCTTCAAGGCGCTGACCAACCCGCGGATTCCGGCGAACGGCGGTTGCTTCCGGGCGCTCGAGGTCGTCTGTCCGGACGAGACGGTCTTCACCGCCCGCCGTCCGGCGCCGGTCTCGACCTACTGGGAGACCATGCTCTACGCCGAGGATCTGATCTGGAAGGCTCTCGCCGAACAGGTTCCCGACCGGTTGACGGCTGGCCATGTGCTCTCGGTGTGCGCCATCATCATCGCCAGCAACCACGCGGATACCGGCGAACCGACGATCCTGGTCTGCCCGCTGGTTGGGGGTTGGGGCGCGATGCGCAACCGCGACGGGCTGAACGGCCAGTTCTCGGTGGCCGACGGCGAGACGTTCAACATCCCGGTCGAGATCACCGAGGCCCGGTACGGCGTTCACGTGGAGGAGTACGCGTTTCACAACGAGCCGGGGGGCGAAGGCCAGTTCCGCGGCGGCAAGGGCGTCGCCCTCGCCTACCGGATTCGTTCGGACACCGCGTCCTTCACCGGCAGTTTCGGTCGCTTCAAGTTCCCGCCCTGGGGGGTTGCGGGAGGTCGCGACGGCTCGCGCAACTACGTCGAGATTCTCCGGCAGGGTGAACGCTCTGACCCGCCCGAGATCTACGGCAAGGCCGCGCGCCTGGCTCTTCGCAAGGGCGACATCGTCCGTTGCGTCACGGCGACGGGCGGTGGCTGGGGAAGAGCGGAGGACCGGCTCGACGAGTCCATCGCCGAGGATCTCCGCAACGACTTTCTGACCGCGGAGCAGGCGGCCGGGTACAAGGCGTAACCTTGTGGACATGGGTGGGATGAGTTCGAACGCCGCGGAGAGCGTGGAGATGCCGATCCGCGCGGCCTACCTGGGCCGGGTCGGCTACGAAGCCGGTGTCGAGCTGCAGCACCGGGTCCGGCAGTCCATCCTGGACGCCGACCCCGATGCCGCGGACACGTTGCTCCTGCTCGAGCATCCGCCGACCTACACCGTGGGCAGGAACTGCGACCGGGGCGATGTCCTGGCGGCGCCGGAATGGCTCGAGCAGCGTGGAATCGCCGTCGCCCAGTGCGACCGGGGCGGGCGCGCCACGTACCACGGTCCGGGTCAGCTCGTGGGGTACCCGGTGGTCGACCTGAGACCGGACCGCCGGAACGTTCGCGCCTACGTCCGCGATCTGCAGGAAGTGCTGGTCAGGACATTGGCGGCGTTCGGCGTCAATGCCCTGGGCGGCGAGGAACGGGAGCGGATCGGCGTCTGGGTCGGACATCGGAAGATCGCCTCGATCGGCATCCACCTCCGGCGCTGGGTCACCACCCACGGGTTCGCGCTCAACGTCTCGACCGAACTCGACGACTTTGGCGGCATCCTCTCCTGCGGTTTCGACGCCGGCGTGATGACCTCGATCGAGGATCTCACCGGCCGCCGCCACAGCCTGGCCGAGGTCGCCGCGTGCTGCGCCGAGGTCTTCGCGGAGGTCTTCGAGCGGCGGCTGCTCACGGTGGCGCCGGAGTCGCTGGCGCAGGCTTTAGGGGCTAGGATCCAGGGTGACTTGCGGCCGCGGGAGGGTCGGCCGCCGGAGTCGTAACGCGCATGGACCAACTCGTTGCCATCGGCGCCCCGCCGGCCGCGGCCGGCGCCGCCCGCTTGCCGCGGCCCGACTGGCTACGGATCCGTCTGTCGACGCCGGAGTCGTATCACCGCGTGCGCCGGCTGGTCGAGGGTCTGAACCTGAACACGGTGTGCGAAGAGGCGCGCTGCCCGAACATCTACGAGTGCTGGGGCCAGCACGGCACCGCCACGTTCATGATCCTCGGCGACACCTGCACGCGCCGCTGCGGTTTCTGCGCCGTCCACACGGGACGGCCCGCTCCCGGTGTCGACCCGGACGAACCGGCGAGGGTGGGGAAGGCCGCGGCGACCATGGGGCTCCGCCACGTGGTCGTCACCTCCGTCGACCGCGACGACCTGCCGGACGGCGGCGCGGGCCACTTCGCGGACACCATCCGGGCGATCCGGGCGCAGGCGCCGGGCGCCGCGGTCGAGGTGCTGACGCCGGACTTCCGGGGCGTTGCCGACGCCCTCGACACCGTCCTCGAGGCCCGGCCGGAGGTGTTCTCCCACAACATGGAGACGGCGCCGCGGCTCTACCGTCAGGCGCGCCCCGGCAGCCGCTACGAGCGCAGCGTCGACCTGCTGCGCGAAGCGGCGGCCCGCCGCGACGGTGGAAGCTACGATGGCCGCGTGAAGACGGGCCTGATGGTCGGCCTGGGCGAGACGACCGCGGAGCTCGAATCGACGATCACGGACATCCGCGGCGCGGGAACCGAGATCCTCACGATCGGTCAGTACCTGCAGCCGACCCGGGACCACCTGCCCGTCGACCGATACGTTCACCCGGACGAGTTCGCCCGCCTTCGCGAGTTCGCCCTGGGGCTTGGTTTCAGCCACTGCGAATCGGGCCCCCTGGTGCGCAGCAGCTACCACGCCCATGAGCACGTTCGCTCCGCGGTGTGAGGCGGTGACGGTCTTCTCCCGAGTCGTCGGCTGGTCGCTGCCGCTGGTGCCGCCGCCGCTCGTGCGGTGGGCGGCAGCGCCCTACGTGGCCGGCGACGAACCCGGCGACGCGCTTGCCCGCACTGCCGGCCTCAACGAGCGCGGACTGGCCGCGACCCTGGCGCTCCTGGGCGAGGAGATCGACAGCCGCGAACTGGCGGTCCAGGGAACCGGGCTCTACGTCGACCTGGTCGATCAGGTCGCCGATCGCGGACTGGACTGCAACGTCTCCGTCAAGTTGACGCTCCTGGGCCTCAAGATCGGGCGGGAGCTCTGCCGCGGTCACCTCGCCCACCTGGTCGAGCGCGCGGCGGACCGCGGCAACTTCGTGCGGATCGACATGGAGGACCACACCTGCACAACGGCCACCCTCGACCTGTACCGGGAAGTCCTGGCCAGCTCGCGGACGCGCGCCGCAGCGGGGGGGCCGACGGGCTCGGGGGCCGGCGGCGACGCGGTCGGCGTGGTGCTCCAGGCCTACCTGCACCGCACCCTCGCCGACATCGCTGGGCTGCCTGAGCGTGCGAACGCGCGCTTGTGCAAGGGCATCTACGTCGAGCCGCCGAGCGTCGCGATCACCGACTACGGCAAGGTGCGGAGGAACTTCCTGGACGCCTTGGAAGCCCTGCTCGACCGCGGCGCGTACGTGGGAATCGCCACCCACGACGACTATCTGCTCCGGGAGTCCGCCGCGATCCTGGAGCGACGGGACCTGGCCCGGGACCGCTACGAGTTCCAGATGCTGCTGGGCGTCACCGAGGAGCGTCGCAACGCGCTGGCCGCTGCCGGTCACCGGGTGAGGATCTACGTGCCGTACGGCCGCCAGTGGTATGCCTACTCGACCCGCCGTCTGCGAGAGAACCCGCGCATTGCCGGCCATGTGGCGCGGGCGTTCTTCCTCCGGGTGCTGCGGGGCGACCAGGATCGGCGGCGTTAGGGCAGTCGCTCCGATCCTGGGAACGCGGGCGTCTCGCCCGCATCCGGCGCAGGACAGCGTCACTGGTAACTTCCCCTCGGATGGCAAGTCGGCATAACGTCGCGGACCGACGAACCGGGGAGAACGTACGGTGACCACGAGGAAGGACGGAGGGGGCGCAGGCGGTGGCGGAGCCCGCGTCGCAGTGATCGGCGCGGGCAAGATGGGCCAGACCCTGATCGGCGGCTGGCTCGACGCCGGCGCCGTCGCCGCCGGGTCGATCGTGGCGACGGCGGCCCATGCGGATCGAGTCGCCCGGGTGGCGCGGGATTTCGGAGTCGCCGGCACGGTCGACAACCGAGCCGCGGTCAAGGGCGCCGACATCGTGATGCTTGCAGTCAAGCCGCAAACTGCCGACCTCGTTCTGGCCGAGATTGGCGACGCCCTGCGCCCGGAACAGATCGTCGTCTCGATTCTGGCCTCGGTGACCACGCCCTACATCGAGGCCCGCCTGCCGGTCCCCATCCCGGTCGTGCGGGCGATGCCGAACACGCCGAGCCTCGTGGGCGCCGGCATGACGGTGATTTGCGCCGGCCGCCATGCGTCTGCCGACCACGTGGCGGCGTCGGAACGTCTGTTCAAGCCCCTCGGGCGCACCGTCGTGGCGGACGAGAAGCACATGGACGCCATCACCGGACTGTCCGCCTCCGGACCGGCGTTCCTCTACATCGTGATCGAGGCCATGGCGGACGGGGGCGTGAAGGTCGGCCTGCCGCGGAAGATGGCGATCGAGCTGGCCGCCCAGACCTGTCTCGGCGCCGGCAAGATGGTGCTCGACACGGGCCGCCACCCGGCGCTGCTCAAGGACGAAGTGACGACGCCGGCGGGCTGCACGGTCGACGGCATCCTGCGGCTGGAAGAGGGAGGCCTCCGGGTGACCCTGATCAAGGCGATCGTCGAGGCCGCGTCGCGCGCCGCCGAACTGGTGTCCGACGAGTAGCCTGTCCGCAGGCACTCACTGATGCTGCGCTCGCTGCACGTACAGAACCTGGCCGTGATCGAACGGGCAGAGCTTCATTTCGGGCCGGGCCTGAACGTGGTCACGGGCGAGACGGGGGCGGGCAAGTCCCTGGTGGTCGATTCGCTGTCCCTGCTTGCCGGGGGGCGCGCGAGTTCGGAGACGATTCGCACGGACGCGGACACGCTGGTTGTGAGCGGCGTCTTCGAGCCCTCGGGCAGCGACTGGCGGCGGCTGCTCGAAGAGGCCGGCGTGCCGGCGGAAGGCGACGAACTCCTGGTGCGCCGCGAGGTCACCCGGGCGGGCCGCAACCGCGTGTTCGTGAACGACCATCCGGTGACGCTGCGGCTTCTCTACGCGGTGACCCGCCGTCTGATCCGCATCTTCGGTCAGCGCGACGAACTCGGCATGCTGTCGCCCGAACTGCAGCGGGCCTGGCTCGATCGGTCGGGCGGCGACTCCGTCGCGACACTCGTGGCGTCGTGCGCCAGCGCCTACGAGGCCTACCGCGAGACGGCCGATCGGCTCGAGCGCTTGAGCGGCGACGATCAGCTTCGCCTGGAGCGGATCGACCTGCTCAAGTTCCAGACCTCGGAGATCGACGCCGCGCGGCTGTTGACCGGCGAGGACGAGGAACTGCGGGCCGAACGCGAAGTGCTGCGCCATGCCGAGGCGATCGCGGGCGCGTTGCACCAGGCGCTCGCCCTGCTCACCGACGACGACCACGCGGTCGACAGCCGGCTCGCTCAGGCCGGAAACGCGCTGCAGGACATCGCGCGCTGGCAACCCGAGGCCGGCGCCTGGGCGGACACCCTGGCCGAGGTGGGCACGCTGGTGAACGATCTGACGGCCGATCTGCGCAGCCGGGCGGTCGCTTCCGACTCGGATCCCAGGCGGCTTGACCGGATCGAGGAGCGGTTGAGTGTGATCGAGCGCCTGACCCGGAAGTACGGCGGCAACAGTGCCGACGTCCTGGAACACGGCCAGCGCCTGGCCGACGAACTGCTCGAGTTGGAGACCGCGGATGTCCGTCGTGACGAGGTGGAGCAGCAGGCCGCGGCTTGCCTCGCGGAGTACGCCGCACGCGCCGAGGCTCTGTCTCTCACGCGCCGCGAGCTCGGCGCCGCGTTGGAGAAGGAGGTCATCGGCCACCTGCGGGATCTGGCGCTCGAGCGCGCCGCGTTCGAAGTGGAGATCGGCCGTGCGCCGCGCCCCGACAGCCCGCTGGAACTGGACGGCGAGCGCGTCGCCTTCGATCGTCTGGGCGTCGACCAGGTGACCTACCGCTTCAGCGCCAACCCAGGCGAGGCGCTTCGCCCGCTGTCCAGGGTCGCCTCGGGCGGCGAGCTGGCGCGCCTGTTTCTGGCGCTCCAGACCGCCGTTCGCGGCGCCGGCCCTGCTGCGGGATCGACCCTGGTCTTCGACGAGGTGGACGCAGGGATAGGCGGCGCCGAGGCGGCGATCGTCGGCCGCAAGCTGCAACGCCTGGCCAGCGGCGGCCAGATCCTGGCCGTGACCCACCTGCCCCAGGTGGCGAGCCGCGGCGACCTCCATCTCGAGGTCAAGAAGGAGGTGCGAGCCGGTCGGACGCAGGTCGATGTCCACCGCCTCGACGACGAACGCCGCATCGAGGAAGTAGCCCGCATGCTCGCCGGCGAAGAGATCACCGAGACCGTCCGCTCGGCGGCCGAGGAACTGATCGCCGCCGCCGCCGAGTAGTGCTCCGCATCTGGCCCTGGGACGGCGATCCCCACGACTTGAGCCAGGCCCTGGCCGACGGCCGGGTGCTCGCGATCCCGACGGAGTCGTCCTACGGCCTGGCGGTCGATCCCCGTTCCGCGGCGGGCGTGGAGGCCATCTACCGGATCAAGGAGCGTGATCGCGGCAAGCCCCTTCCGGTGGTCGCCGCGGACGTAGCGCAGGCGATCGACCTCGGCATCGAACCGAACGAGGCGGTGCGGATGGCGGAGACCCACTGGCCGGCGCCGCTGACGGTGGTGGCGCCGCTTCGTTCCGGTGTGTCGGTGCCCGCGGCGGCCGGCGGGCAGACCCTGGCGATACGGATACCGGCTCACGAGAAGCTCCGGGGACTGCTCCGCGCCCTGGGACACCCGCTGACCGCAACGAGTGCGAACCGGAGCGGGGAACCGCCGATCTGCCAGTTGCCGGCGCTCGAACCGATCCTCGGCGATGCCGGAGCGATCGTCGTGGGCGGCGAGCCGACGCCCGGAGGGCCGCCATCCACCGTGGTATCTTGGACTTCCGCCGGCTTGCGGGTGTTGCGCCGCGGGCGCTTCGATCTCTAAGCACCGGTCGCCGGTTCAACTTGCCGACTGCGAAGCGAACCCTGACTGTGACCCGTTCCGTCGCCCTCGGTCTTCTGGTTTCCGTCCTGCTGCCGGCCGCTTCGGCCCGCGCGCAGGAACCGGTCGCGGCGGCGCGTACCGAGGCGGCGCCGCCGGTCGATCTGAACGGCAACGAGATCGGCGTCGACGAGCTCTCCCGCGGACAGACCGGCTACGGCCTGTCCGTATTCGCCGGCAGCGAACCCACGCGTTTCGGGGTCGAGGTCGTCGGCGTGATCCGCGAGATGAATCCGGGCACGAGCTACATCGTCGCCCGCCTGAGCGGCAACGGCCTCGAGGAGTCGGGCGTTGTGGCCGGAATGAGCGGCAGCCCGGTCTACATCGACGACCGCCTCGCCGGGGCAGTCGCCTACTCCTGGGCGTTCACCAGCGAGGCGCTGGCGCTGATTACACCGATCGCCGCGATGCGGGAGTTGAGTGCGCTCGAAAGCGGGGAAGCCGCGGGCGAGTCGCAGGGACTGGCTGCTCCGGGTGCGCCACAGCCGTTCGACCAGGCCGTGCGGCAGATGCTCGAACCGCCCGACGACGTTGCCGCGGCGGTTCGGGAGACCGTCGCCGAACAGCTCGGCACGCTTGTCGCGCCGGCGGAATGGGGCGGTCGCGGGGGCGCACAGGTTGCCACCTTCGGCTTCGGCCAAACACTGCGGCGGATGCTCGCCGCCGCCCCGGCGGGACGCGCCGACACGGCGGAGATGCCGGCCCTCGGCGCCGGCAGTGCGGTCGCGGGCGTACTGGTCGACGGCGACCTGAAGATCGCGGTCGGCGGTACCGTGACCCGGGTCGAGGACGGCGAGGTGCTGGCCATGGGGCACCCGTACCTCGGTGTGGGTCCGCTGCGCGTGCCGATGGCGACGGTGGAGGTGATCGGGGTGGTGCCGCGGCTCAACAGCTCGATGCGGCTCAGCAACATCGGCTCGGTGGTCGGCGCCTTCGACCAGGACCGCTTCGCGGGACTGAGGGGGCGGGTCGGCGCCGAGGCGCGGACGATCCCGATGACGATCCAGGTCGAGGCCCCGAACGGCGATGTCCGCCGCTTCGATCTCCGGTTGGCCGATCTGCCCAGGATGCTGCCATCGCTGGTCGGCATTCCGACCATGCAGGCGCTCGATTCCGCTTCGTACGGCGGCGGCGAGAGCGGTCTGGACATGACCGGCGCCCTGCGCCTGCGCGGCCACGAGGACGTGCCGCTGCGGCAGACCTTCGACGGCTCGGGCCCCGGCACGAGCGCCGCCTTCTACCTCATCGCCCTGGTCGGGGCGCTGGTCAACTCGGACTACGAAGGGGTCGGGATCGAGGGCATCGATCTCACCCTGAGTCAGACCCACAGCGTGCGCACCGTCGAGATCGAGCGCGCCCAGGCCTCTTCGCGGAGGGTTCACGCGGGCGACACGGTGGATGTCGTGTTCGATCTCCGCCGGCATCGCGGCGACCGGTACCAGGAGACCCTCCAGGTGACGATCCCGGAGGATCGCCGGCCGGGGCGCTACTACCTCTTCGTCGGCGACGGCGTGAGCATCGACGCGGCGCGGCTGAAACTCGAGCCCAGCAAGGCGTCATCCCTGACGGACCAGCTCGACATGCTGCGTTCGTTCCAGCCGAAGAGCCGGCTTGCCGCACTCGGCGTCGTGCCGGCCCGCGGGTTGATCGTCGAGGGACGGCCGATGCCCCAGCTTCCGGCCTCGGTGCGGTCGATCTGGCAGGCGTCTCCCCTGCAGGGAGAGCCCCGGGCCCTGAACCTGGCGATCGTGAACGAGCAGGGACGCGATCTCGGAATCCCGCTCGACGGCCTGTTCCGGCTCGACCTCGAGATCCTGCCCGGTACCGCGCCTTGAGGGATCGTACCTTGGGGGACCGCGCCCGGGCCGCGGCGGGGATCGCAGCGGGGATCTGGTTGCTGCTGACCGCCGGCGTCGCCGGCGCCTCGAAAGTCCAGATCTGGCGCGCCGACAGCCAGGCCGCGTTTCTGGCGGGCGAGCTCGTGGACGTGAGCGTCGACCGGCTGGGGATCCTGCGTCTGGCCCAACGGGCCGAGCAGTTCGCCACCGTCGCGGAGCCCTTCCTGTTCTCCTTCGTCGGCGCGGAGGGGCGCTTTGCGGTGGGCACCGGCAACTCGGGCAAGGTTCTGGAGGTCGGTATCGATGGGGATGCCGGCACGGTGACCGAGCTGTTCGCCACCGAGGAGCCCGAAGTGTTCGCGGTCTGGGTTGACGGCGACGGCGCCGTCTATGCCGGCTCGTCACCGGACGGCAAGGTCTACCGGAAGCGGCCGGAAGGCGAGGTCGAAGAGCTGTTCGACCCGGATGCGCAGTACATCTGGGCGCTGCTGGGCACCGGAGACGGCGGCCTGCTGGTGGCGACCGGTCCGGAGGGGCAGTTGCACCAGGTGGACCTCGCGAGCGGTGAATCGAAGTTGCTCTACGACAGCACGGACGTCCACATCCGTTCGCTGGCGCTGCGCCCGGACGGCACGGTGCTCGCCGGCACCGCCGGCGAGGGTCTGCTGCTCGAAATCGACGGGGAGGGCAAAGCCCGCACGCTCTACGACGCCGCCGGACCCGAGGTGCTGGCGATCACGCCGGGCGAGGACGGCGCCTTCTACGCCTCCGCGCTCGCCTCCGAGGCCAGCTTCGTCGATTTGAGCAGCACGCGAAGCTCCGCGAGCGGCAGTTCGTCGGCAAGCAGCTCGACGGGAGGCGCCGCCTCCGCCGGGGGTGACTCTTCGAGTTCGAACGGCCAGCAGAGCGCGGTCACGGTCCAGACGGGCGCAATCTCCGCGGGAAGTCGTTCCGCCTCCTTCAAGGGTCCGCGCTCCGAGGTGCTGCGCATCGACGCGACCGGCGCCGTCGAGTCGATCTGGAAGTTCGAGATGGAGACGGTCTACGCCCTGAGCTACCAGCAGGATCGGCTCTGGGTCGCCACTGGCCAGGAGGGCAAGCTGTTCAGCTTCCAGAACGATCAGATGGTGCTCGAGAAGGACCTGGACCAGAGCCAGATCGTCGGCCTGGGGCGGGGCACGGCGGGCCCCGTCTTTGCCAGCGTCAACGGGGCGGCCGTGTATGGCTTCGTGGCCGGTGACAGCGGCGGGCTGGCAAGGCAGGGGACGGTGACCGCCAAGCCGCTCGACGCGTCTTCCGTCTCGAGCTTCGGTTCGATCCGCTGGCGCGGGCGGGCCGGAGACGGCGCCCAGGTCGCGCTCTCCGCTCGCAGCGGGATGAGTTCGGACCCGGACGAGACGTGGTCGGACTGGACCGAAGCTTCCGTAGCGCGAGAGGCGCCGCTCTCGGACCTGCCGCCGGGACGCTACCTCCAGTGGCGGGCGGAACTGCGCGGCAGCGGCGAGCTGACCCCCGAGGTCGTGGCGGTCGAGGTCACCTACCGGCAACACAACCGCAAGCCCGAGATCAAGAAGCTGGAAGTGCTCCCGGCGGGGACGATCCTGGTGCCGACGAACTTCAACCCCTCGAACCAGGCCTACGAGCCGGCGCACCCGAATCGCGACCGCATCTTCACCACCGTCGGCGATCCGGCCCAGACCCAGAAGGGGTCGACAAAGGCGCTCTGGAAGCTGGGATACCGGACGTTGCGCTGGGCGGCCGAGGACCCGAACAAGGACCGTCTCCGCTACCGGCTCTCGTTCGCCCGCGAGGCGGCACTCGCGGCCGCCGACGACGAGGCGGACGACTCCGACGCTCTGTGGCTGGAGATGGCGGATGACCTCAAGGCCGCTTTCTTCAGCTTCGACGCCACCGTGCTGCCGGACGGCGTCTACCGGTTTCAGGTCAGCGCCACCGACAAGCTCGACAACACCCCCGGCGCCGCGCTCGAGGCAGACGAGGTATCGGCCGCCGTGGTGGTCGACCACAGCCCGGCGCGACTGGTTGAGGCTTCGCGCGACGGCAGCCGCGTGACCGCCGTGGTCGAGGACGCATGGAGCCCGCTGCGCGAGGCCGTGGTCAGCGTCGACGCCGGCGAGTGGCGCGCCGTCAGGGTTGAGGACGGTCTGCTTGACAGTCAGCGTGAGACGCTGTCGATCGATGCCGCCGAGGGCGCCCGGTTGCTGCTGCTCCGGCTGACGGACGCCGCGCACAACGTGACCACCATCGACCTCTCCGGTCAACTTGGGGGTGCGCGATGAGTTCACACTCGCCTCGGCCGCCTGTCTCGGATGGTCCCAACGGTGTTCCTGGTGGTCCACCTAGAATCGGCGTCTTCCCCGGCTCCTTCGACCCGGTGCACAACGGCCACCTCGACCTGATCGAGCGCGCTCGCCGGCTTTTCGACGTGCTCTACATCGCGGTGCTCTACAACGAGCAGAAGCAGGCGCTGTTCTCGGTCGAGGAACGGATCGACCTCCTGCACGAGCTGCTCGGCGAATCGGACGACTTCCGGGTCGAGAGCTTCAGCGGCCTGCTGGTGGACTACGCGCGCGAGAAGGGCGCCTGTGCCGTCGTCCGCGGCCTGCGCTCCGGCGCCGACTTCGACTACGAACTGCCGATGACGCTGATGAACCGCCGTCTGGCGTCCGACGTCGACACGATCTTCCTGCTCCCGGCGCCAGAGTGGATCTTCCTCTCCAGCCGTCTGACCAAGGAGGTCGGCAGCCTGGAGGGCGACATCTCAGGCGTCGTGCCGCCGGTGGTGTTGGAGGCGCTGCGGCGGAAGCTGGGGTAGCCGGGACACAACTGCAGCCGCTCTCTTCCAAGTGTCTCTTGCTCAGTCGCCTGCTCGACGTGCTCACCCGCTAGGCGTTGCGACGTGGCCAGACCACCCAGATTCCGCGCCTGCCGGTGCTCCAGCCTTCTGTAGACGTGTTTCCATGCCCGGCGGCTTCGCGGCATTTTCTCAGTGCCGACAAGCATGTCGGCACAGCAGGTTGCTAGCCAGTGGAAGAGCGCGTAGTAGCTCGTACTGATCGACCGCCGGAAGTCCGCCTGGGTCTTGCCGTCTCGGGCGAGCTTCCAAGCGGTGTCGAGGAACTCGTCATGCAGTGACTGCGGCAACTTCGTCCCACTCGGACTTCTCGATGTACGACGGCAGCAGTAAGGAGGTTCTCTGCCTGCTCCTGCTCCTCCAGTTGGTTCTCGACAGACGTCATCAGATCAAGAGCGCCCTTGGCGAGTTCTCTCAGTCTCTCTTCTGCTACACCACCGTCGAACACAATCTGGACCTGAAGGTACGGGTTGTCGTTGAGGTCGAACTTCTCGGTGACCTGTATCGGGTCGAAGACGAAGCGGCTGCCGAAGCGCCGCTTCAGCTCTGCCGCAATCAATGCCTGCACCTTCTCGGCAAGCTGCTGCCGGCGAGAGACCCGGATGCTCGCCATCAAGAACTCCCCAGACGTGTATGTCGGATCATGGTGGTCACCCTGTCTCAGCGAGCACGTGCAGCAAGGTGTCGTGTTCGCAGCAATCCTCGAAGAAGCCAGCGAGTGCCTCTTCCAGCATCCGGTACGACTCCTGCTTGGTGTCACCGTGGCTTGCCACGTCCAGGGCAGGACAGGTGGCTACCCATACGCTGCCCTCGCGATGCGCTTCGACCTGGAACGCTCGCTGCCTCTTGATTGTCGTTGCTCGGCCGCGGTTTCGTTTCTCGTTAGCGGGGCGACGACGTTTGTGGCCTGGAACTTCTAGTTTGCGCCGCGGTCAACCTTGCCGCCCGCGTCGACTGTCCACGTATCCGTGCCGTGGATCAACTGGTCGAGCGTCTGCGGCCGGCCGGTGGAGACCTGCTCGATCTGGTCGATCACGCCGGCGTCGTAGGTCGGCGCGTCGACGGCCCGCAGGACGCCGAGGGGCACGGGGAAGTCGCCGAGGCCGTCGCCGCTCGAGAGGCTCGCCATCTGGAAGGCCAGGGACGGATTGGCGCGGTCTTCGTCCCACACCAGGCAGTCGTCGGCCGTGGCGCCGTTGCCGAGTTGCACGACTTCGAAGTCGGTGCCGTTGAAGCGCAGGCCCTTGTCCTTGTTGTCGCCGAAGACGAGGGGTTGGCCGTGCTCCAGGTAGAGGCCGTTGGCCTGCCGGCCCGTCTTGTCGGTCAGTGCGGCGAAGGCCTTGTCGTTGTAGATGTTGCAGTTCTGCATCACCTCGACGAACGCCGAACCCTTGTGCGCCGCGGCCCGCTTCAGGACCGCCTTGAGGTGCGGGATGAAGATGTCCACGCTGCGGGCCACGAAGGTGGCGCCGGCGCCGATCGCAACCGACAGCGGGTTGAAGGGGAAGTCGACGGAGCCGTGGGGCGTCGACTTGGTGCGCTTGCCGAGCTCGCTGGTCGGCGAGTACTGGCCCTTGGTGAGGCCGTAGACGCGGTTGTTGAACAGCAGGATCTTGACGTTCAGGTTGCGGCGCAATGTGTGGATCAGGTGGTTGCCGCCGATCGACAGGGCGTCGCCGTCCCCGGTCACCACCCAGACGTCGAGGTCCGGGCGCGTCATCTTGAGGCCGGTGGCGACGGCGGGGGCGCGGCCGTGGATCGAGTGGAAGCCGTACGTGTTCATGTAGTACGGGAAGCGGCTGGAGCAGCCGATTCCGGACACGATGACGAACTTCTCGCGCGGGATTCCCAGTTCGGGGAACACGGACTGCACCGCGGACAGGATGGCGTAGTCGCCGCAGCCGGGACACCAGCGGACCTCCTGGTCGCTCTGGAAGTCCTTCTTGGTCAGCGGCGTTGCTTCAGTTGTGGGCATCTCTAACTCATACCTCCGCCATGCGCTCTATTCGATGGAGGATCTCGTCCCGCGTGAAGGGCTTGCCCTCGACCTTGGAGAAGGTCTCGATGTCCTTCAGGTAGCGGGCCCGCAGGAGCAACGCCAACTGACCGAGGTTCATCTCCGGCACCAGGACCCGCTCGAAGCGCTCGAGGATGTCGCCCAGGTTGCGGGGGAAGGGGTTGATGTGCCGCAGGTGGGCGCGACTGACCGTGAGGCCGTCCGCCCGCGCCTGGTTTACCGCCCCGGTGATCGCGCCCAGCGTGCTGCCCCAACCGAGGATGAGGAGCTTGCCGCTCTCGGGTCCGTCGACCTCGATTTCCGGAATGTCGCCCGCGATCCGCGCGACCTTCTCGGCTCGCAGCCGCACCATGTGGTCGTGGTTGTCCGGCTCGTAGTTGACGTTGCCGGTGACGTCCTCCTTCTCGAGACCGCCGATCCGGTGCTCGAGACCGGGAGTGCCCGGAACCGCCCAGGGCCTGGCAAGGGTCTGCTGGTCGCGCATGTAGGGCAGGAAGCCCTCGTCGTCCTGGTGGAAGTCGACCCGAAGGTCGGGGAGTTCCTCGACCAGGGGGATGCGCCAGGGTTCGGAGCCGTTGGCGATGTAGCCGTCGGACAAGAGGATGACGGGTGTCATGTAGGTCGTCGCCATGCGGACCGCTTCGAGCGCGGTGTCGAAGCAGTCGGCGGGCGAGGCGGCCGCGATCACCGGTACGGGCGATTCGTTGTTGCGCCCGAACATGACCTGCAGCAGGTCCGCCTGCTCGGTCTTCGTCGGCAGGCCGGTCGACGGCCCCCCGCGCTGGATGTCGCAGATCACCAGGGGCAGTTCGACCATCACCGCCAGGTTGATCCCCTCGGCCTTGAGCGCGATGCCGGGACCGCTGGAACAGGTGACGCCGAGGCTGCCGCCGAAGGAAGCGCCGATCGCGGAGCAGACGGCGGCGATCTCGTCCTCGGCCTGGTAGGTCACAACACCGAAGTGCTTGTAGGTTGCCAGTTCGTGGAGTACGTCGCTGGCGGGGGTGATCGGGTAGGCGCCGAGGAAGAGGGGCAGTCCGCTGCGGCGGCTCGCGGCGACCAGGCCGATGGCCAGCGCCGAGTTGCCGTGGATGCTGCGGTAGATGCCCGGCTCGAGCGGGGCCGGCTCGACGTCGTACCGGACCTGGAAGGCGTCCGTGATGTCGCAGAAGTTCCAGCCCGCCTTCATCACCTTGACGTTCGCCTCGGCGATCTCGGGCCGGCGCTTGAACTTGACCCGCAGCCAGTCGATCGTCCCTTCAAGCGGGCGGCTGAACAGCCAGTAGACCATGCCCAGGGCGAGGAAGTTCTTGCACCGGTCCTTCGAGCGGACGTCGAGCGGACTGTCCTCCAGGGCGCGCCGCGTCATCGTCGTCAGGCCGACCCGGTGGAGCCTGAAGGCGTTCAGGCTGTCGTCTTCGAGCGGATTCGACTCGTAGCCCGCCCGCTTCAGGTTGCGCGGGGTGAACTCGTCGGTGTTGACGATGATCACGCCGTTGTCGCGCAGGTCGCGGAGGTTGGCCTTGAGGGCCGCCGGGTTCATGGCGATCAGGACGTCCGGGGCGTCGCCCGGGGTGTGGATGTCGTGATCGGCGATTCGGACCTGGAAACCGGAAACGCCCGCCAGCGTGCCGGCCGGCGCGCGGATCTCGGCCGGGAAGTCCGGCAACGTGGACAGGTCGTTGCCGATCAGCGCCGACGTGTTCGTGAACTGCGTGCCGGTGAGCTGCATGCCGTCGCCCGAATCACCGGCGAAGCGGATGACGACGTCGGAGACGGTTGCTTCAGCGGCTCTGCCAGCGGCCGTCTGCCCTGCAATCGGGAGGGTCATGTTCGTCTCGTGCGATGTGGACGCGGGGCGCTCTTGAACGCGAATCGGGACCGCTGCCAATCCTGCGGACGATCCAGCTTCCGTCCGCGGGAGTTGAGGGCGCTGATAGTACCATGACGCTGCCCCGCGCGTTGGCGAGAACCTCAGTGCCTAGCCGCGAGAAACAACCAAGCCGAAACCGGCCATGGCGTCGAGCCGCCTGGCTGTTGGGGCTGTTCCTCGCTCTGGTGCTTTCGAGCGTCACCCTCTCGCTCGACGCGCCGTTCGCTCTGGACTTCCTGGCCTGGTCGGTCGCCAGCGTGGCCGGACTCGTCATCGCGTGGGTGGTATTCGTCTGGTTGCAGCGCCGGTTGCTGTGGCGGGTCGGACGCCGCTTGGCCTTCAGCTACATCCTGCTCGGTCTGCTGCCCTTCCTGCTCAGCCTGGTGCTGGTGATCGTCATCGCCTACCTGTTGTCCGGGTTCTTCCTCGGCCACCTGTACCGGGACGCGGCGATCGGCCTCCAGGAGGAGCTCGAAGCCGTGTCGGCGTTCCTCATCCAGCCGCTCGAAATGGGGCTCCTCGACCCCTCCAGACTGCCCACGACGGTGGGCGGCGCCGCACTGGCGTACTACCAGGGCGACGCCCGCGTGGCCGGAGACCCGCGGGCGCCGGCGCCCTTCCCGGCGTGGCTGGAGACGGACGGCGAGTTCGATCGTCAGCGGCGGCGGAGCAGGGTTCCGGAGTTGGTCGTGCTGGCCGACGGTTCGGCGACTCTGGCCGCGGCCTTCCGCCGCGGAACTTCCGCGGTGGTGGCGTTCTACGACCCGGAGACCGGGGGCCTGCTGGAACGGGAGTTGAGTCGCCGAAGCGATGTCTGGACCCGGCTGCGGCGTCAGGGCGAGACCGACGGCGCGGAGTGGACGGTCCAGTTCTTCGACAACACCGAGTTCGTGCTCCAGCCGCTCGCGCGGACCCGTGGCGGCGCCGAACGCGAGGCGTTCTTCGAGTCCCTCGGCGCCAATTCGCCGCTCAGCATCGTCGGCGTCGAGATGGCGGGGCCGCTGCACGCCTTCGCCACCGGTGAACCGGTCACGCCGCCGGTGTCGGCGTCGCTCGCCGCTACCCAGCGGATCGTGATCCGACACCTCTTCTCGTCCTCCGCCCAGGTCGACAGTCTCGGCTGGATCACGTTCAGCATCGCGGCTTTCCTGCTCTTCGACGTCTTCATCGCGGCGACGGTGATGGCCATGTTCATGATCCTGGGGCTGAGCCGCGCCGTGAACCGGTTGAGCGCGGCGACCGGGGCGGTGCAGGCGGGCGACTTCTCGGCCCGCATCCCGGTGCGGCGCCGGGATCAGATCGGCGCGCTGCAGACCTCCTTCAACGAGATGGCGCGGAGCCTCGAGGGCCTGGTCGCCGAGCGAGCCGCGAAGCACGTGCTCGAGCAGGAACTCGAGATCGCCCGCGAGGTCCAGAAGAGCCTGATTCCAGGCAGCAGCCTGCAGGCGGAGGGCGTCGAGTTCGCCACCTACTTCGAGCCCTCCGCGGCGATCGGCGGCGACTATTTCGACATCGTTCGGTTGCCCGGAGAGGACGGCGGCGAGAGCGACCGCCTGGCCGTGGTGATCGCGGACGTGGCGGGTCACGGTCTCTCCGCCGGTCTGCGCATGGCGATGCTCAAGGCGGGGCTGCTGACCCTGGTCGAGGAGGGCAAGCCGCCACGCGAGATCCTGTCATCGCTCGATCGGCTCGTGCGGTCGGGGGGCGACCGCACCTTCGTGACCGCGAGTCTGTCCCTGGTCGATCTCAAGGCGGGCGCCGTCGACATCACGAATGCGGGCCATCCGCCGGCGTACCTGCTGCGGCAGAACGAAGTCGAGGAGATTCTGTTGCCGGGGACCCCGCTCGGCGCGCTGGGCAAGGACTACGGCTTCCGGCGCATCGAGCTGCAGCCGGGTGATGTCCTCGCTTGGCTTTCCGACGGCTTCATCGAAGCCGTGGGCCGCGACGGTGAGCCGTACGGCTACGACCGGACCAGGGATTCTCTCCTGGGACCGGCAGCCAATGCCAAGGAGGTGTGCGACCGCATTCTCGCCAGGATGAGGCGCCACATCGACGGCCTCGGCGCCGAGGACGATCTGACCCTGGTCGTCATGCGCTACCAACCGGAAGCAGCCGCGGCAGAGAACCCCGCCGGCCCGGAACTCATGGCCGCGGCCGGCGCCTGACGGGGGCTGGCAGCGTGCGCGGCAGGAAGATCGGCGTACCCCATGTTCTGTGGCGCACGCTCCTGCGCATGAGCGTCGTCTCGCGGGTCGCCGCGGCGGCCGTGGTCCTGGTCCTGTCCGCCTCCTCGGTCGGGGCGGAACTGGCCGTTCTGACCAACGGTTACCGGTACAAGGTAACGGCGTGGGAGCTGCTCGAGAGGAGAGGTACGAACGTCGAGCGCATCCGGTTGACCCTGGAGAACGGCGGTTCCGTCACCCTGCCCCTGATGCGGATCGAGCGCATCCTCGACAACGAGATCGGCGAGGAGCCGCCTCCCGAGCCGCCGCCGGAGGCCAGCTTCTCGCTCGACTACAGGCCCGGACAGACGGCGCCGGCCGTCCCCTACGGCGAGCTGTTCCTCGAGATCGGCCGCGAGCATGAACTGAACCCCGATCTGCTGGCGGCGATGGCGCGCGCGGAGTCGGCCTACGACCCCGGCGCCATGTCGTCGAAGGGCGCCCGCGGTCTGCTGCAACTCATGCCGGCGACCGCCGAGCGCTTCGGCGTTTCGCCTGGCGAGCTCTACGACCCCGCCCGCAACGTGCTCGCCGCGGCCCGGTACCTGACCTGGCTGCGCCGCCGGTTCGAGGACGACCTGCCGCGCGTTCTTGCCGGGTACAACGCCGGCGAAGGCGCCGTCGACGCCCACGACGGAGTGCCGCCCTACCGGGAGACGGTGAACTTCATCGGCCGCATCTACGGTTTCCTGGGCCTGTAGGAAGCGGGGCCCGTCACCTTGCGCGCGGGTGAAACTGGTCGTACAGCGTCCGCAGGCGTTGCTCGTGGATGTGGGTGTAGATCTGGGTCGTCGTGATGTTCGCGTGGCCGAGCATGACCTGCACCGCGCGCAGGTCGGCGCCGTGCTCGAGCAGGTGGGTGGCGAAACTGTGGCGCAGCACGTGGGGCGACAGGTCGGGGATGCCGGCGGCCCGGCCGTAGTTCCTGAGCAGCTTCCAGAACCCCTGCCGGGTCAGGCCGGCGCCCCGGTAGCTGACGAAGACCACGTCGTGGCGGCCCTTCGCCATCGTCGGCCGCACCTCCTTCAGATAGCGGTGGAGCCAGTTCTCGGCCGATTCGCCCACCGGCACGACCCGTTCCTTGGCGCCCTTGCCGAACGCGATCAGGAAGCCAGCGTCGAGTTGGAGCTGCTGGAGGGTGAGGCCGACCATCTCGCTGACCCGCAGGCCGGTGGCGTAGAGCAACTCGATCATCGCCCGGTCGCGCACGCCGGGCGGCCGGCTGGTGTCCGGGGCGCGGAGCAGAGCCTCGACCTGCTCTTCGCGCAGCACCTTGGGGAGTCGTCGCGGCAGGCGCGGAGGGTACAGGTTGACTGCCGGGTTGTCCTCGCGGTCACCCTCGTTGACCAGGAATGTGTAGAACCGGCGCATCGACACCAGGGCCCGGCTGATCGAACGCGGCGACAGACCTTCACGGCGGAGTCGCCGCAGGTGCTGGCTGAGCTGGTCGACCTTGGCGGTGAGCAGGTCGCCGCTGTCATCCTCCAGGTTGCCCGTCAGCCGCCGGAGATCGCGCCGGTAGGCGTCCACGGTGTGCTGGGAGAGGCCGCGCTCGACCAGCAGGCCGTCCAGATAGCGGTCCAGTGTCCGCTCACTCTCGGACACCGCGGCCGGCCGGCGGGGCGTGTTCGTCGCGGGCATGTCGTATAGCCGGGAATCTATCAGTGTGGTGCCTGGGATGCGGGCGTCTCGCCCGCATCGGCGCAGAGCGCCGCCTCACCGCGCTACGATCCCTCCATGACCAAACGAATTCTCGCATTCGCGATTGCTCTACTCTGCATCCTCGCCGCCTGCGCCCAGCAGGCCGTCGACGAGGACCTCCCAACCCAACTCGACGCCTGGCTCGCCGACCTGGCCGACGACGCCATGGAAGGCCGCGGCCCCGGCACTGCCGGCGACGTTGCCGCCCGCCAGTACATCGCCGGCGCGATGACGGAGATGGGCATCGAACCTGCGGCCGCGGACGGTAGCTGGGAACAGCCGTTCGACATCGTCGGCATCAACGCCACGGTGCCCGAGACCTGGACCTTCGAGACGGGCGGCGGCGACAGCATCGAGTTCGCGTTCTGGGACGAGTTCATCGCCGCCAGCGGCGTCCAGTCGGAGCAGGCGACGATCGCGGACGCCGAAGTGGTGTTCGTCGGCTACGGCATCCAGGCGCCGGAGTACGGCTGGGACGACTACGGCGACGTGGATCTCACCGGCAAGGTGCTCGTCATGCTGAACAACGATCCGGACTGGGATCCGGACCTGTTCCAAGGCGACCGCCGCCTCTACTACGGCCGCTGGACCTACAAGTACGAGAGCGCCGCGGCTCAGGGCGCCGCCGGCGCGATCATCATCCACACCACGCCCTCGGCCGGCTATCCCTTCCAGGTGGTGCAGACATCCTGGACCGGGCCCCAGTTCGAGCTGCCCGCCGAGGGCGAACCGCGCACGCAGATCAACGCCTGGCTGACGGAGGAGGCTTCCCGTCGCCTGTTCGAGCTGGCCGGCGTCGACTACGACGCGGCCCTGGAGTCGGCCAGGAGCGCCGACTTTGAACCCGTGCCGCTCGGCCTCATGACCAGCTTGGCGCTCGAGAACGTCGTGACCAGCGAGCAGACGGCCAACGTGCTCGGCGCTCTGCCCGGCAGCGATCCGGAACTCGCCGGCGAGTGGGTCGTCTTCACGGCCCACCACGATCACCTCGGCGTTTCGCCCGACGAGAGCCTGGAGGACCGCATTTACAACGGCGCGCTCGACAACGCGGCCGGCGTCGCCCAGGTGCTCGCGATCGCCAGCGAACTGGCTGCCCAGGAACCCGGGCCGAGCCGCTCGATCCTGTTCGCCTTCGTCGGCGCCGAAGAGCAGGGCCTGCTCGGCTCCGAGTACTACGCCGCCCACCCCACGGTGCCGCCCGGCAAGATGGCCGCGAACATCAACTACGACGGCGGCAACCAGTGGGGCCGGACCCGTGACGTGACCTACATCGGCTACGGCAAGTCGAGTCTCGACGCCGTCGTCGAAGCGGCAGCCGCCGAGCAGGGCCGCACCGTGCTGCCCGACCAGTTCCCGGCCAACGGCTACTTCTACCGTTCGGACCAGTTGAACTTCGCCCGCATCGGCGTACCGGCGATCTACCTCGACAACGGCACCGACTTCGTCGACCAGCCGGAGGGCTGGGGCCGTGAACAGTTGGAGGCCTGGACCGAGAACGTCTACCACCAGCCGTCGGACGAGTACCAGCCGCTGAACGAGGAAGGCGAGGGCTGGAACCTCGAGGGCATGGTCGAAGACGTCGAGCTCGGCCTCGCCTGCGCCCGCGCCATTTCCGAGAACCCCGAAATCCCGGCCTGGAACCCCGGCGACGAGTTCGAAGCCGCGAGGGTGGCGGCGCTCACCGCCGTGGCGGGCGAGTAGGTCGGTGGCGGTGGTGGTGGGGCGCATTGGCGTGGGACGCACCCGCCCGTGCCGGATCCGGAGGGGAGGGTCCCAGCGGTCGTGCGCGCTCGGTCGGATAGGGGGGAGTTGGCGCTTACTTCACTACGCTCGCTCCGGTTCGGTGTCGGTCGTTGAAGCGGCATCGTGCGTCGCTCGCTTCGAGCCCGCTGGGCCCCTCCCCTCCGGACCCGGCGTGGGCTGGACGTCGGTACCCGGCGGTACGAACGGTCGCCGCCCGCCGTCTGTCATGAGAACCAGATTCGCGGGGCTGTACGGCGGTTTACAACCTGTTCAGATTTCAGACTGAGGAGCAAGATCGATGAGTGAACCCCGAATCGCCGACCGTGTGCCGGCCAAGATTGAACTGGAAGCCGGTACCTACTGGTGGTGCCGGTGCGGTGAGTCGAAGAACCAACCGTTCTGCGATGGATCCCATCGCGGTACGGACTTTGAGCCGATGCGCTTGACGTTGGAGGAGGACCGCCGGGTCGCGCTTTGCCAGTGCAAGCGGAGCGACAAGATGCCGCATTGCGACGGCAGCCACCGGTTCCTGGACTGAAGGAACGTCCTGAGGCTGTTCTGCGGCAGATCGCCACTGGTTTGCCGCCGCGGTCCTGCAGCCTCTCCTTCGAAAACGTACTTCCCGTTCACCTCGCCAGTGAGAATTGCCAGACAGTCGAGGTTTGCCCCGAGCCCCCATGGACGTGGCCCGCCAAGCTCGAGGATTCGTCCATGCTGAACGTCACTTTCGACACTAACTAGGTGTGGAACTGAGCGAGAAACCGGGCGCAACTCACTAGTTCGCTCCGTGGCCCCAGCTCCGAGAACACCTTGTCTCCGTCCTGGTCGGAACTGAGGCGATTCCATAGGTCTATGAACATCGCCTTCTCCTCTTTGCTGAAGCGGTCGGGCGTCCCTTGGATGATTGCAGTGAATAGAGAAGGCTGAGTGACGCGTGCAATTGACAAAAAGGCAGCGGCCGAGAGCTCGCCTGCTTGAAGGAGAAACCGCGCATTCCGCATTGCGTGCTCGAGTGTCCGAAGCGACAACTTCATCGACTCTGCGAGCAGAGTCAGTTCGCGTACGAAAATCTGATCGTAGTAGCCGTCACGTGGAAACTGGAGCTGATCAAACAAGTGATTGACGTAACGCCCGATCTTGCCTCGGACGCCGGCGGCGTCTTGTCCAGGAAGTTGCACGCGAATCTCAAAGAACTTCTCCAAGTATCGCTTCTCGTCGACATCGCCATAGACACGCTGGACGCACTTGCCGAGTTCCTCCAGGTTTGCTACGAGCACGAAGGTCAGTCCTTGAACGCCGAAGACGTGCTTGATCCGCTCAAGGAGGCTCAAGGCAAAGAGCGGTCTGCATCGGTCGAGCTCGTCCACGATAAACACCATGCGACGGTGAGGGGACGATCTTTGCTCAGAGTCCGTCTGGGTGCCCGGTGCGCTCTCGGCGGGTGTGGCAGCGAGGGTGCTTGCGACCTCCTCGAGGCACTTCCGAAAATACGCAATCGCCTTCTTCCGATCCGCTGCTTGCTGGATCCAGGCCTCTAGAAGCGACGGATCGGCTTGGGACCCGGCCTCGACAGCGAGACCCAGAAGACGTCCAAGCCCGGGTAGTGCCAGGTCAAGTGTCGTTAGACCGAGTTCCTTTCCTACAGCTACGGCGGCTTTCGTGAAGTTGCACAGGATCTCTGGGTTGGGGTCCAAGTCGGCCTCGGTGGCGAGGCAATGGACCTCCTCGACAAACGCGAGAAACGGGTCCTTGTGATGGTCTGCAGCGAATGCATCGAAGTAGGCGACGGCATGGCCCTGCTTTCGCAGGAGTCCGGCCCATTGCCGAGCAAACGTCGTCTTGCCGCTGCCCCAGGGGCCGTCGATGACGAGCACCGGGTTGTCTTCAAGCGAGCCGATCAGTTTTGCCAAGCGATCCCCGAACTGTCTGTAGTCAAACAGGTCCGTGTTGTCGAACCCGTCTAGCGTGCGTATCTCAGGTGGCTTTGGCGACAATCTCATGGGACGTAGTCTCCGGTCAGAGCGTGGGAGGACTTCACCCCGTCACCACTTCCGCACGATGCCCGCACGACTCGAGTCCGGACACGAGCTTCGGCAGGAGGCGGGTCGATTTCGGTGGCAGCAAATCCCCGTCCGCGCTGGCCCAGCGCGAAGTGCTTCGGCGTCATCGGCGGCAGGAGGACGCGGACGGTGGCCTCACCCCTCCCGAGCAGGGCGACGATGTCGTCGGGGTCGGCTTGGTAGACGATGGTGCCGTCGGTGGCGGACGCAAGGGGTGCGCCGGCGGTGTTCAGCAGGTGGTGGTGGAGCAGGTCGGCCTTGCGGCCGGGCATGTCAGGCGGTGCGGCCTCAGGGTCAAGGGTCCGGAGTTCGGGCGAAGAGTCGCCCTGGAACCAGACGGCGAGGGTAGGCTGAGGTGCGGTGGCGACACGGGCCGCGATGGCGGCGCCGGCGGTTTCCTGGAGCCGTTCTCGCCGCCCCGGCAGCGCGGACATCACGTGGCGGTTCACCGGCACGAGAGTACCCCAGTGTGCCCGGTCGATCCGGAGGTTCGCCGAAGCGAGGCTGGTGGGCGCGACCGTCTTGCAGGCCGCCGCGGTGCCGCTCGCCGCGCCCTGTCGATCCGGCTCAGCCATAGCAACGCTGGGCGCTCGTCGATTTACTCGGCCACCGTCTGCTCGTAAGGCCGGAGGTTTCCCTAGCGTCCGGGCTCGATGCCGACCAAGGCGCACAGGCTGAGACGGCTGGAACCGCCGGGCTGGCTGATCGCGTACCGGTTGGAAGCTGGCACCGATTGGTGGTGCCGGTGCGGCCAGTCGCAGAACCAGCCCTTCTGCGACGGCTCCCACCGCGGCACAGAGTTCGAACCTATCCGCTTGACCCTGGAGGAGGACCGCCGGGTCGCGCTCTGCCAGTGCAAGCGCAGCGGCAAGATGCCGCACTGCGATGGCAGCCACCGGTTCCTGGACTGAGGGAGGTGGTCGAGAGACGGCCGCTGCTCAACGGCAAATCGCCGCAGGATCCGTCGGCAGGCCTCCGCCACCGACCTGCAGGCTCTCCATCGCCGCGTACTTCGCCTTCACGTACTCCTTGATCAGATCCAGTACGCCTGCAGGCGCGTCCGCTGCAAGCAGCGTCAGTTTCGGATTGTCGAAGAAGTTCTGAATGAAGCCGGTCTGCGTAAGTTGGACCTCGGACAGCTTGCCGGTACGAGGATCGCGCTTGACTTGACGGACCATGTACTCGCGCCCGCGGAGGGACATGTACTCGTCGTTCATCAGCAGGCCGCTCTTCGCGGTCGCCGAGCGCCAGCCGGATCCGAGGAACCCTCGCCTGCCTGGGCCGGAGTAGATGAACACCAACGCTTCGCCCGACTGCCAGATCCGGGAGAAGGCGGAGTAGTAGTCGTAGCCGTGCTCGCTGACGCGCGCGTCATCGCAGGCGCGCCGGTAGAGCGCTTCCTGGTCGCCCGCCAGCAGCTCGAGGCGAGCAGCCAGGGCCTGGCGTTCCGCCTCCGGGAACTGCAGTAACACGGCCGCGTCGCCTCCTCCAGGAAGGTCAATGGATGTAGCCCACACAGTCACCTGCGTCTGCTTGACCGTCCCCCGGTATTCGCCGGCCAGTTCCTGGAAGAAGTCCGGCGCCGTTGGCTGCGCGCTGACGACAGCGGCCGCCGGCCAGAACAGCGCGAGCAACAACGCTCCATGTAGATGACAGATGTTTCTCGTCATGCGTATTCGAGGGCCCGCAGGCGGTCGGACCTGGTTGCGAATGCGACCTCCTTCAGATCCAGGAACCCGGCACCACCACCGCATTGTGCCCGCACCACACCAAACCCGACACCAGCTTCGGCAAGGAAGCGGGTCGACTTGGGTGGCAGCAGATCGCCGGCACGCGACGGCTTCGTCTTCGGCGCTCAGCATGCTTCAGTCGGCTGAAGATTGCTGCCGCTAGTTGGCGTCGCCGTCTGAACGAAGAACTTCCTTGAGCATCCAACCGGGAAGCTCCTCGATCTTCTTCATCGTAGCGGGCTTCTTGGTCAGCTTGAAAGTGACGCTTTGGCCCTCGGCCATGCGGACGAGAGTTCCGGCGGAGCTTTCCGACACTGCGCCCTTGCGCCATGCGTCGAAGAGGAGGGAGTCGGGACGGACTCCGAGGCACAGCAGGTAATCGTAAGTCCGGTCCAGCCGCACGTGGTTGAACTGAAACGAGCCTCCCATGTCTTCAGAGGCCGTCTTGACCTCGAAGAGCTTGCCGCCGATCTTGAGGTCGGCCGCCGAGATGCGGGAACCGACGCGGTCAGCGACGATGCCGAAGCTCGCCAGATAGCGGCGGACGAAGTCCTCGCCGATATCGCCCCGGTTCGTATTGGCCACGCGGCGAAAAGGCTCTAGCGGGGCCCCGGTCCAGATCGTCTCAGGCGTATTCTCTTGTATGACGGCCAGCATCAACTCAAGCGGGTTCACTCGGGAGCCGTCCACAGGGCGCCGGGGCGGTCGCGCTTCCAGAAGACGAGAAAGTAGGAGTGGTTCTTGCGAGCGTGGACCTGCCTGACGGCGCGACTTACACCCGGCCGGTTGTTTCTGACTACGACGAAGAGATCCTCCGCGACGAAGCCGAGCTCCTGATACGCCTCGATGATCTCGACGTGGGTGAAGCGCTGCCGGTTGGAGCAGACCTCGTCCTGGCACTTGACGACCATCACGCCGCGGGGACGGAGCACACGGTACGCCTCTTTGCCGCCGTCTTCGTACAAGGCCAACACAGCTTCGTGGTACTTGGCCTTCGTGCGGTTGCCCGTGTCGTTGTTCCTGTAGTAGCGCTCGAAGGGCTGTTGGGTCGAGTGCGCCGTTCCACCCGGGGTGTGCATGTAGGGCGGGTCGAAGACGACGCAGTCGATCTCGCCGTCCTCGTAGGGCAGGTCTCGGCAGTCGACGCCCGTCTGGAGGTCCGTGGCTAGCAAGTGGTAGAGATCCGCGCGGACATTCCGCCAGAACACGCCCTTCCCATAGGTGACGTCGGCGACCGTGCTCCCCGGAGCCACGTACAGTTCGAGGATTCTTGGAAGCACTCCTTCGTTGCCGCCGAGGTAGGCGCTCAGAACGAGGTCGTTGGTTGCGGCACCGTTCCGCACCACTCGGCGTCGGCCGGTCACGGCAGGACCGCGAACATCCAGAGCCGGCGTGTCGGACTCAGGTTCGAGTACCAACTGCCGCCGTTTGCGGGTCTTGCGACCGGGACTGGCTGACGCTCGGGCCATTCGAGATCCTCCGAGGTCGGGACTTGCAAGCGCCTGGGGCGCGTCTCTTGGAGCGTATCGCCAAACTGACCGGGTAGCCAGTCCAACTGCTGGGCTACAAGCTGGGCCACAACGCGCGTCCTCCAAACCCCTCAGCGTCCCTACGGCTAGACGCAGATCGCTCCGGGCCAAGCCCGCTCGGGCGACCCTCTAGAAGCGGAACTGGGCGAGAAGACGAGCGCAGCTTGTTAGTTCACTGTTTGGCGCAAGTGTTGAGAACACTTGTCTGGCATCCTCCTCGGAGCCAAACACCTTCCATAGAGATACAAAGGCGTTCTGGTCCTCATCGCTGAACAAGTCCGGTTTTCCATGAACAATAGATGCGAATACGGACGGCCGCGTGACGCGTACAACCGACAAGAAGGCAGTCACCGAGGGCTCCCCCGTCCGGGAAAGCAACCAGGCGTTCCGCATCGCGTGTTCCAGTGTCCGAAGCGACAGATTCTCTGAGCCTGCGAGCAGAGTCAGCTCCTTCAGGAAGACCTGATCGTAGTAGCCGTCGCGCGGCAGCTCAAGCTGGTCGAACAAGTGGTTGGCGTACCGACCGACCTTCGCTCGGATCCCGGTGGAGCCCTCTTCGGGGAGTTGTACTCGGATTTCAAAGAACTTCTCCAAGTAGCGGTTCGCATCGACAGCACCATAGACCTTTCGGGCGCACTTTCCGAGTTCGTCGAGGTTGGCGACGAGGACGAAGCTCACCTGCTGAACGCCGAAGATGTGCTTGATGCGCTCAAGCACGCCCAGTGCAAAGAGTGGCCTGCATCGGTCCAACTCGTCGACGATGAACACCAAGCGCGGGCGAATGCCGGCGTTCGATTCGGAGGCTGTGGCCTGCGCGTCTCTGTTCTCCGTTGCCTTTGCGGCCAGAGCTGCTGCGACGGTGGCGAGGCGTTCGCGGAATTCCGCAACCGCCCTCTTCCGAGCTGCCGCCTGCTGAATCCAATTCTCCAGGAGAGAGAGATCGGGGCGGCCCAGTTTCGAGAGCAAGGCCCACAAGTCGTCCAACTCCAGGTAGCGTCGCGTCGAGAGCCGCAAGGCTGAGTTCTTTCCCAACGGCTACGGCTCCTTTCGTGAACTTGTCCAGGACCTTCGAATCGGGTTCGAGGCCAGCTTCGGTGGCGAGACAATGGATCTCCTCGACAAGCGCGAGAAACGGATCCTTGTGATGGTCCGCTGCGAATGCGTCGAAGTGAGCGACAGCATGGCCCTGCTTTCGCAAGACTCCGGCCCACTGGTGTGCAAACGTGGTCTTGCCGCTGCCCCAAGGGCCGTCGAGAGCGAGAACCGGGTTGTCGTCAAGGGAGCCGATCAACTTCGCGAGATGCTGTCCGAACTCTCTGTAGTCGAAGAGATCCGTTTGGTCGAACCCGTCTAGCGGGCCTATCTCCAAGGGCTTCGGCGACCATCTCATCGCGCATGACCTCTTCTCGCTTCAAACGTGGGCGTCAACCCGTCACCACCTTTGCATTGTGCCCGCACCACACCAAACCCGACACGAGCTTCGGCAGGAAGCGGGTCGACTTGGGCGGCAGCAGGTCGCCGTCTTCGGTTGCCAAAGCGAACTGCTTCGGCGTCATAGGCGGCAGGAAGACGCCCGCGGTGATTTCGGAGCGCTTTAGCAGGGCGACGATGTCGTCCGGGTCGGCCTCGTAGGCGATGCTGCCGTCGGTGGCGGACGTGAGCGGTACGCCGCCGGTCGCCAGCAGGTGGTGGTGGAGCAGGGAGGCCGGCAGGTCGGCCTTGCGGCCGGGCATGTCGGCGGGCGTGGCCTCGGGGTCGAGTTGCCAGAGTTCAGGCGTCGGCTCGCCCTGGAACCAGACGGCGAGGGCGGGTTGCGGTGCGGCGGCGACGCGGGCCGCGATGGCGGCGCCGGCGGTTTCCTGGAGCCGTTCGCGCCGCGCGGGCAGGGCGGACATTGCGTCGCGGTTCACGGGCACGCGGATGCCCCGGTGGACCGGGTCGATCCGGAGGTTCGCCGAAGGGAGGCCGGTGGGCGCGACCCTATTGCAGGCCGCCGCGGTGCCGCTCGCCGCGCCCTGTCGATCCGGCTCAGCCATAGCAACGCTCGGCGCTCGTCGATCTACTTGGCCACCGTCTGCTCGTGGGGCCAGAGGTGCCGGTGCGGCCAGTCGCAGAACCAACCGTTCTGCGACGGCTCGCAACGTGGCACGGAGTTCAAGCCGATCCGTCTCACCTTGGAGGAGGACCGCCGGGTTGCGCTCTGTCAGTGCAAGCGCAGCGGGAAGATGCGGCACTGCGACGGCAGTCACCGGTTCCTGGACTGAGGGAGGCGGTCGCCGTCAGCGGCATATCGCCGCGGGATCCGTCGGCAGGCGTGGGCCACCGACCTGCAGCCTCTCCATCGCCGCGTACTTTGCCTTCACGTACCCTGTGATCAGTTCCAGTACGCCGGCGGGCGCGCCCGCTGCAACTAGCGACAGTTTCGGATTGTCGAAGAAGTTCTGGAGAAAGCCGGTCAGCGTAAGCCGGATCTCGGACAGCCCGCCGGTATGAGCGTCGCGTTTGACACGACGGACCATGTACTCGCGGCCACGGAGGAAGATGTACTCCTCGTTTCTCAACAGTCCGCTCTTTGCGGTCGCCGAGCGCCAGCCGGATCCGAGCAACCCTCGCCTGCCTGAACCCGAGTAGATGAACACCAACGCTCCGCCCGACTGCCAGATCCGGGAGAAGGCGGAGTAGTAGTCGTAGCCGTGCTCGCTGACGCGCGCGTCGTCGCAGGCGCGCCGGTAGAGCGCCTCCTGGTCGCCCGTCAGCAGTTCGAGGCGAGCCAGGAGGGCTTGGCGTTCCGTCTCCGGGAACATCATCAACACGGTCGCTTCGCCACCTCCAGGGACGGCAATGGGTGTAGCCCAGACGGTCACCTGCGTTTGCTTGACCGTCCCCCGGTATTCGCCGGCCAGTTCCTGGAAGGCGTCCGGCGCCGTTGTCTGCGCGCTGACGACAGCGGCCGCCGGCCAGAACAGCGCGAGCAACAACGCTCCATGTAGATGACAGGTGTTTCTCGTCATGCGTATTCGAGGGCCGCAGGCGGTTGAACCCCGAAGCACGAACCGCGACCGACAATCTCCAGCGTCAACCGAGGGCTTCGGGATTCCGGAACTTCACATGGTCCACCAGGCGGTCGAAGAACCGGTCGAAGTCCCCCGGGTCCGACCGCACCACAGGCCCTTCCGTGAAGTCGACTTCGGCGAGCACGTGGCCTTCGAAGGTTCCGGTGGCCCAAGCCGGCGGCGCTCGATGAGACAGTTGGTCCAACCGCGACTTCAGTAGACCGAGCCACGTCGAGTCGTGTTTCTTCGACCAGGAGTCCTGGCTGCGGTCGAAGACCATGATGTACCCGATGACGATCTCGGGTGAGTGCAACTGGGCGTTGGCCACTTCGCCCATGAGGTCGTCAATCCGATTCGGGACGGTGCCCGGGATGTTCTTGAGCAGTGACTTGAGGGAAAGCCCTAATCGGGCCTTTCCGGCGTGCTCCCAAGCGACATCCCACTGCTTCACCCGGCCGAAGCCCTGGACCGCTACTTCCGCGCCGACGCCAGAAACACCGCGTTTCTCGAGCTCCTGGACGCAGAAGTCCGCGAGGCCAGAGAGCCTGGCCGGGGAAGTCGTCTTTTGTTCGACAACGGCGACGCGATAGAGATGCTCTATGGCCTCCTGAACGGTAACCGCCAACCTCTAGTCCCCAGGTCGGATCGCCTGCGAGCTCAGCGAACCGCCGACACACTGGAATCTGGAGTGTGCGGCAGGACCTCGACCTGTTTGAACATGTCGGCTGCCTGGGTCGACATTCGCGCCACGCAAGCCTTGAAGTACTCCGGCTCCACCTCGACGCCTACGCTGTTTCGGCCCCACTTTGCCGCAGCCGACTGAGTCGTCGCGGTGCCCATGAAGGGGTCGAACACGGTGTCGCCCGCGAAGCTGAACATCCGGATCAGCCGCTCGGCGATCTCGAGGGGGTACGGGGCGGGATGGTACCGCGTGGAGGCTCCTCCGAGTCCTTCCCAGACTTGGCGGAACCACTTGTGGTGAAGGTCGGCAGGAATCAGGCTCAGCAGTTTGGCCGCCGATGTGGGCCGGCGGTAGCCGCCTGGCTTCCGCTGCATGAGGACGAACTCGATGTCGTTCTTGATCACGGCGTTCGGTTCATAGGGCTTGCCCAGGAACGCGCCCTTGCCGCCCTGTACCTCGTAGGCGGCGTTGGCGATCTTGTGCCAGATGATTGGCGCCAGATTGTCGAAGCCCACGCTGCGGCAGCGCTCCTGGATCGAAGCGTGCAGCGGCACGACCGTGTGGCGCCCGTGCCGGCGCCGCGAAAGGCAGACATCGCCGACCACACAGACCAGCCGTCCGCCGGGAACGAGAGCGTCGTAGCAGCGGCGCCAGACCTTGTCGAGCTGATCCAGGAAGTCCTCGTAGTCCGCGACCCAGCCCAACTGGCCGTCGGAAGTCGGGTACTCCTTCAGGGTCCAGTAGGGCGGCGAGGTGACCACGAGGTGGATCGACTCCGGCGCCAGCGGCGGCACGGTGCGGGAGTCGCCCAGGAACAACTCGTGGCGGGTGGGCACCTCCGCGAGCAGCGCCTCGATGCGGGCCGTGGCGCTCGGATCCCTGGCTAGTTTGGGCAAGTCGCGGCGCGGATTCTCCAGGGATCTCCAGCGCTGCGGCACCAGATTGAGGAGCGGGTCGACCGTGCTCCGAGTCGCCTGTGCCGGTTCGGGACTCATGCCGGCGACAGTACCACCCGCGCGGTTCGCCGGCGCTCGCGGAAAGACCTTGGTGTCCCATTCGTGAGTGGTCAGGACTCACCCCGCCACGATCGTCGCACTATGTCCGCACCACACCAGTCCCGACACCAGCTTCGGCAGAAAGCGGGTCGACTTCGGGGGCAGCAGATCGCCGTCCTCGGTGGCGAGTGCGAACTGCTTCGGCGTCATCGGCGGCAGGAAGACTCCGGCGCTGATCTCGGAGCGCTCGAGCGACGCGATGATGTCGTCCGGGTCGGCTTCGTAGGCGATGCTGCCGTCGGTGGCGGACGTAGGCGGTACGCCGGCGGTCTTGAGCAGGTGGTGGTGGAGTAGGGAGGCCGGCAGGTCGGCCTTGCGGCCGGGCATGTCGGCGGGCGTGGCCTCGGGGTCGAGTTGCCAGAGTTCAGGCGTCGGCTCGCCCTGGAACCAGACGGCGAGGGCGGGTTGCGGTGCGGCGGCGACGCGGGCCGCGATGGCGGCGCCGGCGGTTTCCTGGAGCCGTTCGCGCCGCGCGGGCAGGGCGGACATTGCGTCGCGGTTCACGGGCACGCGGATGCCCCGGTGGACCGGGTCGATCCGGAGGTTCGCGGAGGTCAGGCTGGTGAGCACGACCATCTTGCAGGCCGCGGCGGTGCCGCCGGCCGCGCCCTCTTCGGCGGCGTAGGTTTGGGCGACCTGGGTGCGGTGGTGGCCGTCGGCGATGGCGGCGCGGGCGCCGGCAAGGGCGCCGGCGTAGGCGGCAATGCGCTCCCGGTCGGTGATTCGGAAGAGGGCGTGGATATCGCCGGTCCAGGGATCCGTGTGGCCGACCAGGGCGGCGCCGGCGGCGCCTCCGCAATCTTCGCTCAGCAGGCGTTCCAGCGTGCCATCGTCCTCGGCGAGGTAGAACACGGGCTCGATGTCGATCTGCACCAGGCGCAGCAGGGCCAGACGCTCGGCGATCGACTTCGCCACCGTTTGCTCGTGCGGCCAGAGGTCCTCCTCGCGTCCCGGTTCCACGCCAACCAGGGCGCACAGGCCGAGGCGGCTCGAGCCGTCGGGCAGGGTGATCGCGTACGGGTAGAGCGAGGGCGTCTCATCGCGCGCGATGACCCCGTCCTTGAGCCACTCGCGGTGGAGCGCCTTGGACTGCTCGTGCGGAGTTCGGCCGTCGCGCGCCACGGGCTTCGTCACGTGGGCGAACTGGTGCGGCGACTGCGCGTGCAGGCGGTCGCGCAGGGACTCGTCGATCTGGTCGAACGGCGGCGCCGCCTGAGGTGCGGCATCCAGCTTGGCGGAGTTGTAGCGGTAGCCCTGGAAGGCGTAGAGCTTCATTGCGGCTCCTGGTCGAGTTGGAGTCGGCCGGTTCTTGGGTTGGAGTGGAAAAACGGTGCGTCAGGCGGCGCGGTTGTCGTTGCTTCTGGCGTCGTCCGAGCAGGTCGTGGACCCGGCTCGGATCGAGAGGCTACCGCCCTCGACATCGATCACGACCCGGTCTCCCGGACCGATCTCGCCGCCGACGATGGCCCGGCCCAGCCGGGTCTCCACCTCGCGCTGCAGGTAGCGCTTGAGCGGCCTCGCGCCGTAGACCGGGTCGTAGCCGGCGCGGGCCGTGAACCCGCGCGCAGTCGGAGTCAGTTCGAGCCCGATCCCCTGAGTCCCGAGCCGCTTGGCCAGGTCGGCTGTCAGCAGGTCGACGATCTGTTCGATCTCCGACACGGTGAGCGGGGAGAAGAGGACCACCTCGTCGATCCGGTTGAGAAACTCGGGCCGGAAGCTGCGCCGCAGTTCGTTCATCACGGCGTCCCGCGCCGCGTCGGTGATCGAGCCTTCGGGCGTGACGCCTTCCAGCAGGTGAGGCGATCCGAGGTTCGAGGTCATGATGACGACCGTGTTCTTGAAGTTGACGGTCCGCCCCTGGGAGTCCGTGATCCGGCCGTCGTCGAGGATCTGCAAGAGCACGTTGAACACGTCGCGGTGCGCCTTCTCGATCTCGTCGAACAGGACGACCGCGTACGGCTTGCGTCGCACCGCCTCGGTCAACTGGCCGCCGTCCTCGTGGCCGATGTAGCCGGGCGGCGCCCCGACCAGGCGCGAGACGGTGTGCCGCTCCATGTACTCGCTCATGTCGATGCGGACCATGTTGTCCTCGGTGTCGAAGAGCGCCTCGGCCAGGGTCTTGGCGAGCTCCGTCTTGCCGACGCCGGTGGGGCCCAGGAACAGGAAGGAGCCGATGGGACGTCGCGGATCCTTGATGCCGGAGCGGGCGCGGATCACCGCGTCCGCGACCAGCCCTACTGCTTCGTCCTGACCGATCACCCGGCGGTGCAGGATCTCGTCGAGGCGCAGCAGCTTCTCCCGCTCGCCTTCGACCAGGCGGGTGACCGGAACGCCCGTCCAATTGGACACGATCTCGGCGATCTCGTTGTCGGTCACCTCTTCCCGTAGCAGCCGTGTGCCGGCGCCGGGGGCGTCGTCGTCGCCGGCTTCCGCCTCCCCTTCGCCGAGCTTCGCGATCAGCCCCGGGAGCACTCCGTGCCTCAGCTCGGCGGCCCGGTTCAGGTCGTAGTTGCGCTCGGCTATCTCGATCTCGCGCCGCACCTGCTCGATCTGTTCGCGCACCTTGCGCTCGTCGTCGATCGCCGCCTTCTCGCTCTCCCACTGGCTGCGCATCGCCGCCGCGCGGGTCCGCAGGTCGGCGAGTTCGCGTCGCAGAGCCTGCAGGCGCGTCTTGCTCGACTTGTCGGTCTCCTTGGTGAGCGCCGCCTCCTCGATCTCGAGTCGCATGACCCGCCGTGTCACCTCGTCGAGTTCGGCCGGCAGCGAGTCGATCTCGGTGCGGATCAGGGCGCAGGCCTCGTCGACCAGGTCGATCGCCTTGTCGGGCAGGAACCGGTCCGACACGTAGCGGTCGGAGAGGGTGGCCGCGGCGACCAGGGCGTTGTCCTGGATTCGCACGCCGTGGTGGACCTCGAAGCGCTCGCGTAGCCCGCGCAGGATCGACACCGTGTCCTCGACCGACGGCGCGTCGACCAGGATCGGTTGGAAGCGCCGCTCGAGCGCCGCGTCCTTTTCGACGTACCTGCGGTACTCGTCCAGGGTGGTCGCGCCGATGCAGTGGAGTTCGCCGCGGGCGAGCATCGGCTTGAGCAGATTGCCGGCATCGGTGGAGCCCTCGGTGCGGCCGGCGCCGACGATGTTGTGGACCTCGTCGATGAACAGCAGGATGCGCCCTTCGCTCTGGGCAATCTCGGTCAGCACCGCCTTCAGCCGCTCCTCGAACTCGCCGCGGTACTTGGCGCCGGCGAGCAGCGACCCGAGGTCGAGCGAGAAGACGCTGCGGTCCTTGAGCCACTCCGGCACGTCGCCGCGGACGATGCGCTGGGCCAGTCCCTCGACGATCGCCGTCTTGCCGACCCCGGGTTCGCCGATCAGCACCGGGTTGTTCTTGGTCTTGCGCGAGAGGATGCGGATCGCGCGGCGGATCTCCGAGTCGCGGCCGATGACCGGGTCCGTCTTGCCGGCCCGCGCCTGGGCGACCAGGTCGACGCCGTACTTCTCGAGCGCCTCGTACGACGCCTCGGGGTTGTTGCTGGTTACGCGCTGCGCCCCGCGCAGCGTCTTGAGCGCTTCCAGGAGCTGCGGCCGGGAGAGGCCGGCTTCGGCGAGCGCCTGGGCGGCGCCGCTCTTGCCCTCGAGGGCGGCCAGCAGCAGGTGCTCGACCGAGACGTAGTCGTCGCCGAGCGCCCGGGCCTCGTCCTCGGCCCGGAGCAGGAGCTGCTCCAGGCCGGCCGTGACGTAGATCTTGCCGAGCTCGCCGGCGCCGCCCGAGACCTTCGGCTTGCGGTCGAGGTCGCTCTCGATTCTCGCGCGCAGGGCGGCAGCGTCGACGTCGAGGCGCTGGAGGAGCCGGGGCGCCAGACCGTCGTGCTGGTCGAGCAGCGTGAGCAGCAGATGCTCGCTGCCGACCTGTTGGTGGCCGAGACGCCGCGCCCGGTCCTGGGCGCTGGTCAGGGCTTCCTGGCACTTGATTGTCAGCTTGTTCGGGTCCATATCGTTCCCATTCTCTTGTTGGTTTCAGAGGCTCCTGTTTCGTTCAGGGGGCGTGGTCAGCGCTCTCCGCCGCCGGTCCCGGAGGTGTCGCCGGAGGGCTCGAAGTCGGAGGTGTCACGGAGCTGCTCGAACAGCGCCTTCTCCTCCTCGGTGAGTTGCTTGGGAACGACGACGTGAAGTTCGGCCAGCAGATCGCCGTTCGGGCCCTTGGGATCGGGCAGCCCGCGGCCGCGCAGGCGCATCTTCCGGCCGGTCGACGAGCCGGGCGGAAGCTGTGCCTCCGCGTGCCCGCCGAGGGTCGGAATCCGCACCTTGCCGCCCAGCGCGGCGGTCCAGGGCGCCACCAGCACGTCGCAATGAAGGTCGCGCCCGCGGCGGCGAAAGACCGGGTGAGGCAGGGCCTCGACCTTGAGCAGCAGATCGCCGTCGGGCGCGCCCATGCCCTTCCCGCCCTGGCCGCTGAGCCGAATCGACTGGCCTGGGAGCACGCCCTTCGGAATTTGCACCTGGAGGTTCCGGGTCCGGCCGGTCGAACGGTCGAGGAACTCGATCGCTTGTGGACTGCCCTCGGCCAGGTTCTCGAGACTGAGCGGCAACGCGACCTCGTGGTTCCGGCCGCGGCGGGGCCGGGTCCGGTTCCCGGGCCGGCCGCCGCCGGGGAAGCCCTGCGGACCCGCGCCTCCGAACAGCATGTCGAAGAAGGAACTGAAGCCGGAGGCGTCGCCGGCGCTGCGGGCGCTGCCGAAGTCGAAAGGCTCGTCGCCGCCCACGTTGAAGTGGAAGCCCTCCCAGCCGGGCGGGGGGCCGCCCCCGGTTTGCACCCGCTGCCAGGCGGAGCCGTACTGGTCGTACTTGCCGCGCTTCTCCTCGTCCTTGAGAACCTCGTAGGCCTCGCCGATGTCCTTGAAGCGGGACTCGGCGCCGGGGTCCTTGTTCACGTCCGGGTGGAACTGGCGAGCGAGCTTGCGGTAGGCCTTCTGGATCTCCCCCGCGGAGGCGTCCTTCGCCACCCCCAGCGCCTTGTAGTAGTCCTTGTACTCCACCAGTTCTCCGTTTCGTGGGTCTGAGCACCAACGACCCAAGTTGGGCGCATAGTTTAGTCCATCACACTCAACCTTGACACCCGGGTGGCGCGATCGGCGCCACCCGTGAACCAGTCCGTGCGGCCGTCATCGGGCGCGCGGATGGCATCCTCGGCAGGGGTTTCGGGCTGGCGGGCGCCAGATACGCGAAAGGGCGCGACTCGCGTCGCGCCCGTTGCCTCAGCCAATCGTCGTCAGCGCCGTTACGGCGGGTCGAAACCGAACATCGTGTAGTTCAGCGCGATGTACTTGTCCTGACCCTCGGGGACCTCCTCGAGCGGCAGGATCGCCTGCACCGGACAGGCGTCGACGCACAGGCCGCAGTCGATGCACTCCTCCGGGTGGATGTAGAGCATGTCCCAGGCTTCCTCGTCCTTGCCGTAGATGCAGTCGACCGGACAGACATCAACGCACGACGTGTCCTTCACGCCGATGCAGGGTTCAAAGATGATGTGGGTCATCGAACTCTTCCTGGGGCGGGGGCAGTGAGCGCCGGAATCTCCAGTTCTCCGGCGGCGCCGGAGTGCGGGAGAGTACCAGAGTCGCCGTCATGTGAAAATCGGCCCGGTCGCATCGCGGCGGGCGCCGGCACGGCGGGGTCCGCGGGCCGGCCGAGGACCAGGGGCGCGATCATTCTGGCGGTGAGGGGGGCCAGCAGGATGCCGTTGCGGAAGTGGCCGGCGGCGATGTGCAGACGATCGCTCAACTGGCCGACCAGGGGCCACCCGTCGGGCGTTCCCGGGCGAAGTCCGGCCCAGTGTTCGACCGGTTCGCGGCCGCGTAGCGCCGGCAGCAGGTCGGCGGCCCCGCTGGCCAACCCGCTGCCGACATCGTCGCTCAGGCTGAGGTCGAAGCCGGTGTGCTCGACCGAAGCGCCGATCAGGAGGCGGTTGCCGGCACGGCGAACGGCATAAAAGGACGGGGTTCGGATGGCGCCGGTAAAGGGCCAGTCGATCCGGTCGAAGGCGATCATCTGGCCCTTGACGGGACGGATGGGCAGGGTGGGCAGACCGCGGATCGCCGCTGTCCAGGCGCCGCCGCAGATCACGATGGCGCCCGCGGTGCACGCGAAGCCGGCCCCCGCGGCAGAGACGCCGCCCGGTTCCTCGCTCACGCTCTCGACCCTGGCCCGGTGGAGGGTCACGCCCTGCCGGCGCAGGGCTGCCGCGGCTGCGGCGGTGGCAAGCCGGTTGTCGACGCGGTGTTCGCCCGGCAGCAGCAGCGCCGTCTCGATCCCGGGACGAAGGTCCGGCACCAGGTGGATCAGTTCGGCGCGGTCGAGCTTCGCGGTCGCCTCGCCGAGGTCGGTGGCCTGTTTCCGGATCCCGCCCAGCACCTTGCGGCCTGTTTCGTCGAGAACCGGCAGGATGGCGCCCGTGTCGTCGTAGTCGATCGAGGTCCCGCTTTCGTGTTCGAGGGCCGGCGCCAGCTCGGTCCAGAGATCGCGCGATTTGAGGGCCATCTTGGCGAAGGCCAGATCGGCGCTGCTCTCCGCGATCGGCGCGATCATCCCGGCCGCGGTGGGCGAGGCGGCGCCGGCGCGGCGGTCGTCGGCGACCTCGACCCGGGCGCCGGCGCGGAACAACTCGCGGGCGATCAGCAGGCCGATCAGGCCGCCGCCGACCACCAGGACATCGGGCCGCGGCCCGCTAGCAGCCATCAGTTGTCCGCCAGAGCGTCGGCCTGCAAGCGCGCCCGCGGCGCGACTCTCGGCCCGGCGTCGGACACAAGCCGCCCACGTTCCGCGGTGGCCAGGGTCTCGAAGACGGCCCGGGCACGTGACCGGTACTCGCCCCGGCCCTCGTCGTCGAGCATCTGCAGGGCGACGCCGACCGTGTACTCGACCGTCTCGCGGCCCAGTCCGCTGCGACCGGGAGCGTCGATCGTGCGCAGGCTGCGAATTGCCTCGGGCGCGTCGCCGCCCGCGAGGAGCAGGGTGGCGAGATTGAACTCGAGCAGCCAGCGCGGAATGTCGCCGCTTCGCTCCAGTTCCTGGAGCAGCCGGGCGGCGGCGGCGGACGGCAGCAGGTCGGGGTCGAAGACGTCGAGTAGGGTCCACCCCCACTCCGGCTCGACAGTCAGGACGATGACGGTGTCCCGATCGCGGATCTCGAGTTCGACCACGCCGGCGCCTTCCAGGTTCTCGAGAGCCGCGGTCAACTGAAGGGTCGAAGAAGCGGCCGTGCCGTCGATTGCGAGGACTTCCATCCCGGGCCGGAGCCCCGCCTCGTCCGCGGGTCCGCCGGGTTCGACCGTGGCCACGATGGGCACGCCCGCGCTCAGTGAGTCGATCAGAACGGCGCCGAAGCGCGGCGTCTGGCGCCCCAGGTCCGGATCGAGCGCTTGGGCGAGACTCTTGAGCGGCGCATCCTCGATGCGGCCGCCGTCGATCCGCACGGTCCGCACGTCGGGCCGCGCCGGGCCAGGGCCGGCCGGCCACCACCACAGGTCGACCGCATCGGCGACCAGGTCGTCGTTCAGCACGGCGGCGAAGTAGAGCGCCGCCGGCAGCCTGGCCTGGACGTGCTCCTGGATCGCGGTCCAGTCCAGTTCCCGGCGAGCGGTTTCGCGGTCGCGCAGCGTCTCCGCATCGACTCCCATCTCTGCGAGCGCGGCGACACCTTCGGTGGCGCGTCCGAGGACGCTGTAGGCGCCGGTGCCGCGGAACGACTGGAGGGCCGATTCCATGGCCCGAACGCCGGCCGGGTCGTCGCCCAGCACGCCGAGGTAGACGAGCGCGGGGCGGAGTTCGATGTCGATGTCGATCCGGCGCCGGTCCTCGGCGACCACGGACGTCTCGAAGTAGCCCAGCGTGCCGTGGGTCACCGAGAGGTCGTAGGCGCCGGGAGTCAGACGCACCTGGGGAGGCGACTTCGACCGGTCGGGGCGCAGGACCCGGCCGTTGCCGAGGACGGTCGCGCCTTCGGCCAGGCCGGTCAGACCGATGACCGCTTCCTCCCGCTCGAGAACGATCGGCGGCAGGTCGTAGTCGCGCAGGTCAGGCAGTTGCAGGCTGGTCTCGACGCTCCGGAAGCCGTCCTTCTCGATCTCGATCCGGTAGCGCCCAGGTGGAAGATCCTCGATCCAGAGTTCCTCCGAGAAGTCCTCGGGCGGATGGTCCGAGGCCGGGCCCTCCGGCCGGAACCAGGGTTCCGCCTGGCCGGCCGTTCGCCCGCGCTCGATGCCGTCCACCACCACCGTGGCGCCGCTCGGCGCGGTGCGCAACCGGACGACCGCGCTGTCGCGCTCCAGCTCGACCTCGACTTCGAGGTCTCGCCCGCCCGCGACCGCGAAGGCGGCGGTGGTGGGCAGGAAGCCCGGGCGGGACACGAAGGCGAGATAGTCGCCCACCAGCAGGGGGCTGGGCTCGGGAGGCTCGAACGGCTCGGGCGCCGGCGCCGCTTCGCCATCGGGGCCGGAGACCGTGGAGTCGTCGGCGGCATCGGCGGGAGTTTCCTCACGGCTCCCGTCCTCCGCTGCCCCACCCTCCTCCTCGCCGGGCAGGGTCTCCGGCGGCGCCCTGTTCTCGAACTCGACGTCGCCGACCAGAATGCGGGCGTCCCGCGGCAGGACCAGGAAGGAAACGCGGCCCACCAGTTCTTCCCTTCGGCCCTCCAGGCGGTCCGTCAACTGCTTGCCGGCGGTCTCCTCGTCCAGCTCGAACAGGGGATCGAGGCGGACGATCCGGTCGAGCGCCTCGTCTGCTGCATCCCGGTCGCTGAGCGTCCAGTGGGCGGCGGCCAGGTAGAGCCAGGCGGTGCGCAGGGTCTCGAACAGGCGTGGGTCGTTGCCGGCGAGTTCCCGTGCATCGCCGGTTGCGGCGGCGAGTGGCGCCAGGGTCTCGATCACGCTCTGCAGGAGGGGAATCGCCCCCTCGGAGTCGCCATCCGCGTAGAGATTGCCGGCCTCGGCCAGCGCGGCCGCCGCCTGGGGCGGCAGCCGGCTCGAGTGCTCGGTCTCCAGATCGCTGCGGCCGATCTCCTGGACGCCGAAGCGCTGCGCGGCGAGGGGGCCGGAGACGGCGAGGAGCGCCGGCAGGATGACCACGGTGAGCTGGTGGCGCGCTCTCATTGCTACTCCACGACCAGGACGGTGCCGAGCCGGCTGTCGGCGATGAAGATACGCGCCCGGGCGTCGACCGCGATGTCCTCCGGCGCCCGCAACTCCTGGGCGCTCGGGAGGATGGGTCCGATGGTGGCGATGGGTGCGGCAAACGGGTCGTAGACCAGGACCTGGAGCTTTCCCGTGTCGAGCACGTAGCGGTTGCCGAACGGGTCGACATCGATTGCCGTGGGCCGCTTCCATTCGGCGCGGAAGGACTCCTCGAACCTGCCGTCGGCGGCGAAGCGGAACACCGATGGGGCTTGCGAGCGGGAACCAGCGTCCAGGACGTGGATGGCGCCGTCTTCGCCCACGGCGAGGTCGATGGGCTGGGTCATCGCGCCCACCCGCAGGGTTTCGAGCGGGCGGCCGTCCGGGTCGTAGCGGAGCACTTCGGCGGCGCGGCGGGAGAGCACGGTCCAGATACCGAACTCGTCCCGGTGGGCGGCGACGATTCGGTCGAGGGCGCCGCCCTGAGGGCGGGTGAACGAGACCGTCGCAAGATCCTGGAGCTGGGTCACTCCGTCGGCCGTGATCACGGCCGCGCCGCCGCGGGAAGTCTGGCTGGGACGGACGATCCCGCGGATGTCGCGGGCCGAGGACGGCGTCCCGCTTGCATCCAGGATCGCCGCGCGGTTCGGCTCGGTGACCAGGAGCTCGCCGTCCGGTCCGGCCGCGACTCCGCGGGGCTTCTCGATGCCGACCTGCTCGGGCAGGTAGGGCCGGGAACGGCGCCAGGGTTCCTGTCCGGCGAGCGGGCGCAGGATCAGGCGGTGGATCAGGGTCATCCGCTCAAGCGCGGCATCGGCGAGGTCGGTCGGCGACTCCTCGCCAGCGGCGTCGCGGCGGAGCCAGCCTTCGCGCGCCAGCCGTAGATGGTCGACGGCGCCTTGCCAGTCGCCCCACGTGAGCAGCAGTTCGCCGAGTTCGAAGTGGGCCCGCGGCGTCCACTCGCTTTCGGCTTCGCGCTCCAGCACCCGCAGCAGTTCGCCGGCGGCCTGCGCCGCATTGCCGGTGCGCCGTCCCAGTGCGGCTGCCTCGACCAGGGCGCGGCCGCGAACGGCCGATTGGGGGTGTTCGCTCTGCGGGAAACGCCGGCTCAGCGCCAGCAGGCGCCCGCGCGCTTCCATGAGGTCGTCGGCGCTGCGGGCGGTCTGCACGGCGGCGAGAACCGCGTCCACGGCCGCGGTCGCCTCCCGCGCGGCCGCCTCGGGCTGGGCCGGCAGCGCCGCGGCGAGGAAGACGACGCCGACGCCGAGCCAGAGGCCGAGACTTCGGCCGCGGCGGGGGAGGCAGCCCGACCCACTCGGCCCTTGGCCGGTCGGACTGCTACGCGTCGAGTTGCTCGTCGAGCCGCTCGTCACTGATCCGTTGGGCGCTTGGCGAGTGAGGGGCATGGGTCAGGATCAGGTTGGCGCGCGCAATCGCCTTCGCCGCGTCGCCGAGATCCTGGTACGTGAGCATCTCCTTGTAGAGCGCGTCCGCGAGTTTGTTCAACTGCTCCTCGACCTCGCCCGCGTAGGGGCCGTCCGGGAAGCGCTCGAGATACTCCGATCCGCTCGTGATGTCGTCGTAGTCGCCGACCAGTTTGCCCAGCCGATCCTCCGCCCGCTCGCCGAGTTCGGCGTCACGTTGCTGGAGGGCCAGGTGCTGGAGCGAGCCGAGACGGGTGAGCACCGGCGCCAGGTTGCGGAGCCCGCGCTGCGCGGCGGCCGCCGGGCTGTCGCCGTCTTCCGCTATGGCCCCCGCCGGCGCCGATTCCCAGGCCTTGAGGAAGTGCTCCACCGCGTCCGTCTCGCGGCCGAGCCGGCTGTAGGAGATCCCCAGCAGCAACGCCACCTTGGGCGCCCGCGGAGAGTCCGGGTAGTTGGAGAGGAAGGCCTCGAGGAAGGGAGTCTCGAACACGCCCCGGTCGAGGATCCTGATCGACGGGCCGTAGAGCTCTTCCGACTGGCGGCGTAGATCGGCCAGTTCATTGCTGAGTACCGCCTGGAAGGGCGAGTCGGGGGTCAGGGAGCGCACGGTCTCCATCTGCCGGCGGTAGGCGGCGGTGATCCGGCCGTAGTCCCGGGACGTGGTCAGCCGTTCGAGTTCGATGTCGCGGAGCTTGTGCAGCTTCTCGAGCCGCAGCGACTCGGCGGCGGCGCCGGAGGGCCAGGCGTGAAGCGCCAGCTCCCTCAGCAGTTCGAGTTGGGGCGACATCGGCTGCGGTCCCTGCGGGCCGCCGCGGGGCTTCTCCTTCGTCTCGCGTTCCCGGAACTCGAGGAGGACCGTCCGCGTCTCGGTGCGGTACGCGTCCACATCTTCGGAGGGCGCCGGCGCCAGGGTCGCCAGGTAGCGGCCGCGGGCTTCGGCCGCGTGGACGCGCGAGTCGAAGAAGGGGTGGGTCTGCCAGTAGCCGTACGCCTTCGACTGCGAGATGCGTTCACCCATCCTGTCCATCAACTGCGTGAGTCCGTTCGGGTCGAAACCCGCGGCGGCCGCGTAGCGCTGGCCCTCTTCGTCGCTCTCGTCCTCGTGCTCGCGCGAATAGCTGCGCATGACGAGTTCGGTGATCGCCATGCCGCCGACCAGTGCGGCCCGAGCGGCCGCCTCGGTCGAACTCTGATCGCGGGTGTAGCCGTAGGGGCCGACGTAACCGTCGTCCCGGTCGGCCGCGCTGGCCGCGATCAACCCGACGGATAGAAGAGAACTGAGCAGATTCAGTTTCGTCGCGCGCTTCTTCTGCTTCAGGAAGTGCTCGGACGTGACGTGCGCGATCTCGTGGCCGAGGAGCGCCGCCAGCATGTCATCCGAAAGCCCAAGGTCGAGCATGCCCTTGGTGACGAAGATCTGGCCGGCCGGCAGGGCGAAGGCGTTGGGGAGCGGCGTGTCGACGACCGCGAACGTGAGCGGGTAGCGGTCGAAGTCCGCGTGGTAGGCGACCTGGTAGCCGATCTGGTTGACCCGTTCCTGCGCTTCCGGGTCGTCGAGCAGTCCGTACTGCCTCACCGCCTGAGCGGCCGCGGTCAGGCTCTTCTGGAACAGGGCAGGATTCGAGATCTCGACGCCGGGCGCGGCCGCTGCGCTCACGAGACACCAGATCAGGGCGACGGCGGTGACGGACCGCGCGGACGCCTTGCCATGGGATGGTTGAGGGGCGGGGATCATGGGTGGGGAAACGATGGCCTGCTCTCGGGAGATTCCGGCACCATACGCCGACTCCATAGGATAGCGCTGTGGCGGCCTCACAGGCGCTGGAAGCGTTGGCGATGGCGGCGCGGAGCAGCCGCGGCCATGAGCCCTGGGTGTTCTATCCGCAGGATGGCCGCTGGCGGTGGTGGTCGTTTCAGCGCGGCTGGACCGAGGTCGAGCGCTGGCGAGTCGCGCTGGGGAGCGGTGAACGACCGCCGGTCGACCAGATCCCGGCGCCCCAGTCCTCTCCGCAAGCGCTCTGTTGCCACCTCGCGGCGGCGCCGGCGGAGACCGTCGCTGCCGCCGTCTTCGACGAGTTGGTGGCGCCGCGGCCGCCGGCGCGGGAGATCGTCGTCGTCACGCCGCCCGCCGCCGCGTCGACGGCGGGGGCGGACCGTCTGGCCGTGCCCTGGCTGCATTGGTGCTGCGCGAATCTGGCGGTGTTGGTGCTCGAGCCGAGCCGCGAGGCGCTGGTCGGTTCGGTGTTGTGGTGTCGGCCGACCGTGCTTCTTGCCGGCGTTGCCCAGGAGCGAGCGCTCGCCGCGGCGGTGCGGGAGCGCAGCCGGGATCGTGACCGCCGGGCGGCGGCGCTGCTCGACCGGCTCCGTGTCCTGCTGGTCGCGGCAGAAGATTCGGAGAGCCTCGGCAAAGCCCCGGAACCGGCCGCCTTCTGGCGCGCCCGGGGCGTCGAGCGGCTGCTGGTGTGTCGTGAGGACTGCCATCCGCGCTCCTGCCGGTGACGCCCGCCGGGGTCGGGCCGTTGATACAGTGCCGGCAGTTGAACTCTGCGGGTCGGAGCGGCGTGGATGCGTTCCCGGCCGGTGCCCGAAGGAGGCCCAGGATGAAGTTCCGGTTCTCGCCGCTGCTGGTGCTGCTCCTGGTTGCTGCGGTCGTTGCCGCGCCGGCCGGGGCGGCGGGCTTCACCATCAAGATGGCGACATTGTCGCCCGACGGTTCGCCCTGGCATGGGTTCTTCGAGAGCATGGGCCAGGACTGGGAGAAGGGCACCGATGGCCGGGTCAGCCTGACGATCTACCCAGGTGGCGTCGCCGGCGACGAGCCGGACATCCTGCGCAAGATGAAGATCGGCCAGTACCACGCGGCCGCCCTGTCGGTCAGCGGTCTGGCCGACATCTCGAAGGACTTCACCGTCTTCGAGATTCCCCTGTTCTTCCGCTCCGAGCAGGAGATGTACCACGTCCTGCGGGAGTTGACCCCCGGCCTGCGCTCGACGCTCGACGAGGAGGGCTTTGTTCTCCTGGGTTGGGGCTACGTGGGGCAGGTGCACTTCTTCACGAACAGGCGGGCACGCACCGTCGAGGAGATGCAGAAGCTCAAGATCTTCACCTGGGCCGGCGACGAGGCGATGACCAACTGGTGGCGGCAGGGCGGCTTCAAGCCGGTAGCGCTGGCCGCTACCGACATCGTCACCGGCTTGCAGACCGGCATGATCGATGCCCTCGCGGTGCCGCCGATCTACGCCATGTCGGTTCAGTTCTTCAAGCGGGCGAAGTACTTCGCCGACATCCCGTTGATCCCGATGATGGGCGCCATCCTGGTCACGAAGCGGGCCTGGAACCGCGTCTCGGAAGCGGATCGCGAGGTGTTGATCGCGGGTGGTCAGCGCGCCGAGAACCGGATCTTCGAGACGATCCCCAACATCGAGCAAGCGACGATCAAGCTGATGGGAAGCCAGGGGCTGGAGGTCGTCCCGATCGTGGGCACCGAGGTCGAGGACGACTGGAAACGGATCGCCAACAGCTTCGCCGACGACATGCGGGGCAAGGTCGTACCGGAGGCGATCTTCGACCGGGCGACGGCGGTGCGTGACGCGTACCGCAAGCAGCAGGAGGTCGAAGCGGCCGCGTCTGCCGCCTCGGACAGCGGCCGGTAGAGCTGCTCTTGACTCAGAACGGCGCCGCGGCCCGACTCCCGGCCGTGGTACGCCTCGTGCACCGCGCCGAGGACGGCGTCTCGACCGTGCTTCTCGCCGCGATGGTGCTGCTGCCCCTGGCGGAGATCGTGGTCCGTCAGACCGGCAGCGGCATTCCCGGCGCGCTTCCCTTCGAACAGCACCTGACCCTCTGGATCGCCTTCCTGGGCGCGGCCCTGGCGGCGCGCGAAGGGCGCCTGCTGGCTCTGGCCACCGGAACTTTCCTGCCCGAGGGCCGGTTTCGGAGCGCGGCGGCGGTTCTGACCGGCGGCGTCAGCGCGATGGTGGCGACGCTGCTGGGGCTGGCCAGTCTGGACTTGGTGCAGATCGAGCGCGAGGGCGGCATCGAGATGGCGGCCGGCGTACCCGTCTGGGTGGGGCAGGCGGTCATGCCGGTCGGTTTCGCGCTGCTGGCGCTACGGCTGGCGTGGAAGTCGTCGGATCGGTGGTCCGGCCGCGCCCTTGCGTCGCTGGGCATCGCGCTCGGGCTGTGGATCAACGCGAATGGGGACGCCTTCGCCGATCGCACGACGGTGCCGTGGCTGGTGCTGATTCTGGCTTCGACCCTGCTCGGCGGCCCCATCTTCGCCGCCCTGGGCGGCGCGGCCGTGTTTCTGTTTCTCGCCGACTTCGTTCCGCTCGCCGCCATCCCGGCGGAGAGCTACCGGCTTGCGGTGTCTCCAACCCTGGCGGCGATTCCGCTCTTTACGCTGACCGGCTTCCTGCTCGCCGAGGGCGGGGCGTCGGGGCGGCTGCTGCGGGTCTTCCGCGCCCTGTTCGGCTGGGCGCCGGGCGGAACGGCGGTGGTCTGCGCCCTGGTGTGCGCGTTCTTCACCGTGTTCACGGGCGGCTCCGGCGTCACCATCCTGGCGCTCGGGGGTGTTCTCTTCGCCGCCCTCTCCGCCGACGGCTACCGCGAGCGGTTCTCGCTCGGGCTCCTGACCTCGTCGGGGTCCCTGGGTCTCCTGCTGCCGCCGGCCCTGCCGCTCATCCTGTTCGGAATCGTCGCGCAGGTTCCGATCGAGGATCTGTTCATCGGGGGGATCTTGCCGGGCCTGCTGTTGATTCTGCTGATCGCTGCCTGGGGTGTGCGGGAGGGCCTGCGCGGCGGCGCCCGCCGAAGCCGTACGTCGGTGGCCGAGATTGGCCGCGCCGTGTGGGCCGGCAAGTGGGAGCTGATGCTGCCGGTGGTCATTCTGTTTGCGATTTTCAGCGGTCTGGCGACCCTCGTCGAGTCGGCCGCGCTCGCGGCTCTGTACGCCTTCATCGTCCAGTGCGTGATCCACCGCGACCTGAAGGTGGGGAAACCACTGATCGCGGTGTTCCGGCAGTGCACCGTGCTGGTCGGCGGGGTGCTGATCATCCTGGTGGTGGCGATGGGACTGACGAGCTGGCTGGTGGACGCCCAGGCGGCACAGCGCCTGGTGGAGCTGGCGCAGGACAACATCGAATCGAAGATCCTCTTCCTGCTGCTGCTCAACGTCTTCCTGCTCGTGGTCGGCTGCCTGATGGACATCTTCTCGGCCACCGTGGTTGTCGTACCCCTGATCATCCCGCTCGGTCTGGCCTTCGGCGTCGACCCGATTCACCTCGGGATCATCTTCGTCGCCAACCTGGAGTTGGGCTATCTGACGCCGCCGGTGGGTCTCAACCTGTTTCTGGCGTCCTACCGCTTCGAGCGGCCGCTGCTCGTGGTCTACCGGGCCGCGGTGCCGGCGCTCGTCATCCTCGGCGTCGGCGTGCTGCTGATCACCTACGTGCCGGTGCTGACCCTGGGTCTGCTGGAGCTGATGGGGAGAACCTCGTGACCTGGCGAGTCCAAGTAGCGCGGGCGTCTCGTCCGCACGGAGTTTGTCGATGAACTGGAAGCGACTGCAGTCCGTCGCCGTCGTCTGGTCCACGGTCTTCGTGATTGCCGCGATTCTGGCGGTGGTGGGTGTCCAGGTGGTTCCTCGCGGCGTTCCGGGACTGGTCGGGGCGTTGCATGTGCTGGTGGCGGCGATCGGCTTCTTCTGCGGCGTCGCGGCGACCCGGCGCCGGGCCGAGGTCGAGGTCGAACGCTGGCGCCGCGTGGAGGACTCGGACCTCACTTCGAGCGAGCGCGAACACGCCCACCGCGAGGCGGAGTCGGAACTGAAGCGGGCGAGCGCGCACTTCCTGCTCGTCGGCGTGACCCTGGGGGGCTGGCTCGCCTACCAGTTGCGCGCCGAACGTCCGGAGGCGGGCGCCGCGGTCACGGAACTCCTCGGCGGCGAAGCGCCGGAGGTCGCCGCGCCCGCGCAGACCGCGGCGGAAGCTCTGGCGTCGGCGCCGGTGTACAGCGTGAGCGCGTCCGATCTGCTGATCGCGACGCCGCTGATCGCGTTCGGACTCGGCATGCTGTGGGCTCGTCGCGGCGCCGTCCGGTCGGCGCCCTACGGCGACTGAGCGAGGTCCGCGGATCTACCGCAGGCGCGCCACGGTCGCGCCCCAACCGCCGCCGCCGGGGCCGCCGCTCTTGAACGAAACCACCCGCGGGTCGCGCTCCAACACCTTGCGCACGATCTGGCGCTGCACGCCGATGCCGCGGCCGTGGATGAAGCGGACCTCGCGGAAGCCCTTCTCGTACGCCGCGTCGAGGTAGCTCAGGGCGACGTCCTTCACGTCGCGGGGTGCGAAGGGGTGCAGGTCGATTTCGTCGCCGATCGGCACCTCGACGACGTCCTCCATGTCCGGCGTGAAGTCGTCCTCCGGGGGCATGGCGGTAGCTCTGGCTAGAACAGCTTGAGGACGGCGATGAAGGCGCTCCAGCCGTCGTCGGGGCCGACGAGCGCGGTGCCCACGTCCATGTTGACGAGCGTGCCCCAGGGGCCGATGAAGGTGCCGACGATGCCGGCGCCGGCGAGCAGCTCGTTGTCCAGCCCGGACGCCATGTCCGTCGCCCAGGCGGCGTCGCCGACCAGGTCGATGCGGAAGAGCTGACCGAGTTCGAAGCCGTAGCTCAGGTGCGCCGCCGCCGCCCGTTCGGCGCGTACCTTGTCGCTCTGGTAGCCGTGGACGGTCACGTCCGAGAAGAACCCGAACTCGTACTTGCTGAAGCGGTCCAGGTCGGCGCCGTCCGCGTACTCGAAGGACAGGCCGATCTTCTGGAACTTCGGCAGGTGCCAGGTCTTGGCGGCGCCCACGTTCCACAGCGTGTAGCTGTCCGGGGTCACGTTGGCGCCGCCGAGGCCCCAGGGTTCCCAATCGCCTCTGAGGTTCCAGGTCCCTCCGAGCACCAACCGGTAGCCGGAACGGGTGTAGCGGAGGGTGGTCCCCAGGCTGTGACTCAGATGATCCTTGGGCAGGACGAAGTCCTCGCTGGTCGCGTCGGCCCGCTGGAACTTGTTCCAGGAAAGCTCGTAGCGGAAGTCGAGCTTGGTGTAGCTGCCGAGCGGGCGGCCGAGGCTGAAGTCCATGTTCGGGCGGAGCCGTTCGACGTTCTCCCGCGGCGACTCCCGGCCGTCGCGGTAGAGCGTGTCCTCGCCGGCGAAGGCCAGCGCGAAGAGGTCGACGCCGGCATCCCAGCGCGAGCCGAACAGGCTCGGGTTCGCGACGTTGGCGAGGATCAGCGGACCGGCGATGAACAGGTCGGCCTGGGCGCCGGTGCCGCGCCAGTCGAACGCCAGCCAGTTCACGCCGGCCAGGGGCAGTGGGCCGTCCTGGGCCTCGTCGTAGAAGGCGCCGCCGACGATGAACATCCGGGTCTTGTCGTCCTCCTTGACCACCCGTTCGCCGGTGTCCTTGTCGATGGCCAGGTAGCGAAGCCCCACCTCGGTGTCGCGCACCATCGTCGCCTCGGAGGCCAGGGCCGCCTGCCGGCGGGTCTCGAAGTCGGTCGGGTTGATCGAGATACCGGTGAGTTCGGTCAACCCCTCCACGACCGTTGTCGCGTTCAGCAGGGAGAACAGCCGCTGACTGACGACCCGGGCCGGCAGCCAGTACGACGACCGCTCCCACGCCGCCGGCTCGCCGTTCGCGTCGACCGGGCTGTAGAAGGTGGTCTCGTCGTTCGAGAGGACGTCGCCGGTCAGCCCGAGCTGGACCGCGCGGGTCTTCACCCGGGCGTAGATCTCGCGGTCCACCCACACCGTGCCGCGGAACAGGGTCCGCCCCTCGACCAGCGCCGCCGCCGGCTCGAATTCGACGACCCAGGTGTCGCGGCCCTCGACTGTCGAGGTGCCCCGCAGCCGGTAGCGGTACTCCTTGGTGAAGGTGATCGCGACAGGCATCGCGGCCGCCTTCTCGGGCTGGATCAGGGGGATCTCGGGGATCTTCTTGCGCCGCCAGCGGATGCCGTTGACGAAGAAGTTGTCCCAGGCCCAGTCGAAACCGGCCTCCTGGCGGAAGAAGAAGGGGCCCTGGAAGGTCACGTCGACCGTCTGGATGCCGGTGCCGAGCTGGAAGCGCAGTGAGGTCGTGTTGGTGGCGCTGTAGTTCGCGATCCGCCTCGACTGATCGTCCTCGAAGGCCTGCAGCCGCCTCAGGATCTCGCCGACCGGCACCTGGCGCGTGTCGGCGACGGTCAACGCCTCCTCGATGCTCTCCGCCCCGTCGAGGCCGACCGCCAGATCGCGGTCGAGCCGGAACAAGAAGGGCCCGTCGGTTTCGGTCAACTCGAGCACGTAGCCGTTCCGGGTGCGCCGGCCGCCGAACAGCAGGTCGGTCTCGCCGGTCGCGGGATCGAAGCGGGCGGGCGAGCCGATCTGCCTGTCGTTGAAGCTGAGGGTGACCGGCGCCCCTGCAGCCGGCGGCGCCACGACGATCCGCAGGCTCAGGTCCTGCCCGTGGACGAAGCTCCAGGCCGCAGCACCCGCAGGCGTCGAGTAGGGGTCGAAGGCGACGTCGCCCGAGAACTCCTGGGCGATCAGGCGGGCGACTCGAACCGCCGCGATGTCGGCGTCGCCGTCGCCGGAGAGTGGGAACAGGGACAGGGTGGCGCCGGCCTCCGCCTCGGCGGCGGCGCGGACCAACAGTCGGCCGCCGGCATCTGGGCCGGTGGCCGCGGCGCCGGCCGGACCAGGCTCGACCGCGACGAGGGCATCCGGGTCCAGTTCACGGATCAGTCTCCGCAAGGCGCCCAGATCGACGAAGTCCGAGCCTGGGAACGCGGGCGTCTCGCCCGCATCCGAGTCCCTCGGGGTGACGACCGCGACTCCGTCCAGGTAGGCGTCCAGTTCCTGCGCGTAGAGGGCCCGGAGCAACTCCGGATCGCCCGGCAGCGGCGCCGAGACCACGGCGGCATCCGGCTGCGCGCCCGAAACGGCGACCGCCGCCCGCTTCAGCGCCAGCGCGTACTCCTGCACCTGTACCGGTTCGTTGCGGAGTTCCCCCGGCCAGATGAGCTGGAAGAAGGCGCCTGCCTGCGCCGAACGGGCGAGATTGGCCAACCGCTCCAGCTCCGGCGTCAGCTCGCCGGCGCGATCGGCCGCCGGCGGCGCCGCCGCGAAGCGGACCGCGTACCACGGTGTCGCTCCGCTGTCCCGCAGCCGCGACGCCGCTCCCGCTGCCGCCGTGACCGCGGCCTCATCCACGAGATTGATCGGCCACTTGACCACCAGAAGCGCATCGTTCGGCAGCTCGGGCAGCGTGCCCAGGACCTCTGTCACCCCATCGGGATCGTCGGTCGCCAGGCCAACACAGGGGTTGCAAGGCAATTGCCCTGAGGCCGGCAGTGCTACAGCGAGCAGGATGGTTGTGGCAAGAAGGGGTCGTTTCGTCATGTCATGTGAGTTCCCTAAGCCCAGTGGCGGACCTTAGCCCGGATAACAGCTTGTAGCGGCTCAGATTCCCTGTCCGCGGAGAGTGCCAATCTTCGTTTGCCTCGTGCATCAGCCCTCTCGGCACCGACTTCCAGCCCAGTCGGGTCAGGAGGGGTCAGCTCCCAGGTGCCTCTGAACGAGCGACGGTCGACGACGTCGCACTGACCGATGCCCAACCGGAGCGAGTGAAGCGGAGTGAGCGCACCCCCTCCCCATCTCCTCCCAAGCGCTCACGTCACCTTAGGAGCAGACCCCTCCTGACCCAAGACGGGCGGGTGCGTCCTCCGCCTCCGCCTCCGCCTCCGCCTCCGTCTCCGCCGCCGGCTAGCCGGCAGCCGCCTTCTGGTCGCCGGACTCCGCGGCTGCGACGATCGGGGGCAGGCCCATCTCGGTGCGCAGGTGCGCCTCGATCTCGCTGGCCAGATCCGGGTTGTCGCGCAGAAACTGCTTCGCGTTCTCCCTGCCCTGGCCGAGCCTGACATCGCCGGCCGAGAACCAGGCGCCGCTCTTCACGACCTTGTTGTGCTGGACGCCGAGGTCGATCAACTCGCCGACCCGGGAGATGCCCTCGCCGAAGTCGATGTCGAACTCGGCCAGCCGGAACGGCGGCGCGACTTTGTTCTTGACCACCTTGATCCGCACCCGTGAGCCGACCACCACGTCGCCGTCCTTCAGCGCGCCGATGCGCCGGATGTCGATGCGGACCGAAGAGTAGAACTTGAGCGCCCGGCCGCCGGTCGTGGTCTCGGGCGAGCCGAACATGACCCCGATCTTCTCGCGGATCTGGTTGATGAACACCACGGTCGTCCGCGACCTGGCGATGATGGCGGTCAACTTCCGGAGCGCCTGGGACATGAGACGAGCCTGGAGGCCGACATGGGAGTCGCCCATCTCGCCTTCCAGCTCGGCGCGCGGCACCAAGGCGGCGACCGAGTCGATCACCACGATGTCGAGCGCGTTCGAGCGCACCAGCATTTCGGCGATCTCAAGCGCCTGCTCACCGCTGTCCGGCTGGGAGACCAGGAGGTCGTCGATGTTCACGCCGATCTTCTCTGCGTACTCGGCGTCGAGGGCGTGCTCGGCGTCGATGAACGCGGCGGTGCCGCCGGTGCGCTGGGCCTGTCCGGCGACCGAGAGGGCCAGAGTCGTCTTGCCGCTCGATTCCGGGCCGTAGACCTCGACGACGCGGCCGCGCGGGAAACCGCCGGTGCCGATGGCGGCGTCGACGGCCAGCGAACCGGTCGAGATCGATTCGACGCCGAGGTTTTCCTGTTCGCCGAGGCGCATGATCGCGCCCTTTCCGAACTGACGTTCGATCTGGGAGAGCGCGCCCGCGATGCCTTCCTCGTGGCCGACTTGCTGCTTGCGCGCATTCGCGCGGGTGGGGGTCATGGGTTTCTTTTTCCTCATTGTGTGGTTTTGGCGCGTTTGGAGGTGTTCGGGCAGCGATCGACGGCCTTCGAGGGGGCAGCGGCGCGGTTCCGGCGGCGTCGCCGCAGGCGGGGCGTGGCTATACTCCCGCGCGACCGGTGCGGCGGTCCCCTGGATCGTCAGACGGTTCAACGGAAGGCGGGACTTGGCCGCTACGGACGCTCGGCGACGTGGCGTAGAACAACGTGACAGCCGACATCGACAAGGGCGCAGCCAGCGTATTGCAGCCCCCCTTGGGCGTCAACCACGAGGCCCGGGACCGGCTCGCCGCGACTCCCGGCGTCCATGTCCGCGAGGCGGTTCCGCTGGCCTCCGTGACGACGCTGCGGATCGGCGGTCCGGCGGATCTCTTCGTCCGGGTCGAGTCCGAGACGGCGCTCACCGCGGTCATGACCGTGGCGCGTGTGTGTGCGATCCCGCTTCACCTGCACGGTCACGGCTCGAACGTCCTGTTCCCGGACAGGGGCATACGCGGCATCGTGTGCCGGCTGCGAGGAGAGCTCGAGCTCGTCGAGGTGGAGGGCGAAACGGTACGGGCCGGCGCCGGCGTTACGCTCGCCAGACTGGCCCGGGACGCGGCGAAACAGGGTCTGCTCGGGCTTGAGGCCCTGTCCGGTTTCCCCTCGACCGTGGGCGGCGCCGTGGTGATGAACGCCGGCTGCTACGGCACGGAGATCCGCGACGTCCTAACCGAGGTGCGCGTGGCGCGGCCGGGGCGGCCGGTCGAGGCCGTGCCGGTCGCCCGCCTTATGCCCGGCTACCGGACCACGAACCTGCAGGGGACCGACGCGGTCATCACAAGAGCGGAGTTCCGGCTCCGGCGCGGCGACGGCGCCGCGGCGCTCGAGCGGATCAACGAGTTGAACAGGCGGCGGTGGCAGAGCCTGCCGTCCGGCAAGCCGAACGCCGGTTCCGTGTTCCGCAATCCCCAGGACGATTTCGCCGGCCGGCTGATCGAAGCCTGTGGTCTGAAGGGCGAGCGCCGTGGCGGCGCCGAGATCAGTCAGCGGCACGCGAACGTGATCGTCAACCGGGAGCAGGCGTGCGCCGCCGACGTACTCGATCTGATGGTGGCGGCGCACCGGGCGGTACGAGACCGGTTCGACGTCGAACTGCGGCCCGAGATCGTACTGGCCGGCGGCCTGGCCGAGGAGTTCTGGGACCGCGCTAGGAACTTGCGCGGTAGAACGATCTGACCTGGGAACCCGTGTGGCGCGACCCGCGCCACACGCGAACCACTCCGTGCGCCCGTCATCGGGCGCACGGATGGCACGCGGGCATCCTGCCCGCATCCGGCGCGGAGCGCCGGCCTCCGGCCGTTCTTCCGCGCTAGTTCCGGGTGATACAGGCTATCCTCAGAGGTCCACGCAAAGACGAGGGCTCAGACGAGGCTGATGGCAGGAAAGGGAGAGACGATGAAGGGCACTTTGAATCGGACATCTTGGCGGCGACCGGAAGTGGTTCTCGCGCTCGTTGCGGCCATCGCGCTGCTCGCGCTTGCCTGCGGCGGCGGGGGCGGTGTGGCCGAGACCCGCGCCGGCTTCATCGCACAATTGCAGTCGTTCACGGTTCAGGCACCGGCTGCCGAGGAGGCGATGGAATCCGAGGAGGCCGACGCCGACGCCGACGCCGACGCCGACGCCGAAGCCGATACAGACGCCGCTGCGGAAGGCGACATGCCGGCCGAGCCCGCCATGGTGAGTGTCATGCTCGACATCCTGGTTCACAACGAGGGCGCCGGCACGCTCGACGGCATCACGGTCGACCTCACGATCGCCGACGCGGACGGTGCGGAGAAGGAACGCCGGCTGCTCTGGGTTGAGACTGCCGGGCTCACCAAGGGCTCCCAGACGCAGGTGGTCTACGACCTGATCGATGTCGCCTATACCGAGGGCGATGGCTTCCACGTCGAGGTTCGCCACGCGATTCCGATGGAAGAGCGCGGCGACTACCGCGAGTTCGACGCGGAGAGCTGAGGGTTGGCGACGACCGAGATGGCCCGTGCCGCAGGAAGATGAGTCGCGCGTTCCGGTGACTGGGTAGAGGAGATCCGCGACGTACTTCCGGTGGATCTCGCGCCGCCAATCGGCGTCTTCAGGGGAAAGGGCCTCAGCCGAGCAGTCGGTCCAACGCCGTGATCAGGGCCAACAAACCACCGACGATCGCCAACATGCGCCAGGTCAGGCGCGTTTCCAATGCTGCCAGGTCGGCGCGTAGCGCCGCCGTTGCAGCGTTCAGATCGGCCCGCGTCACCGTATCGGTGCTGCTGACCGCGCCGCCGATCGCTTCCGTCACCGCCTCTGCGTGAGCCGGGTCCATGCCGGCCTGTTCCAGGGCGCGGGCAGTCGCCAACGAGTCGAACGTCGTCGTGCTCATGTTCGTAGTGTAGCGCAGTGCTGGTTGCTCCGGACGGCGCCCATGATGGTCTCCCGCACCCTTCGAGACGCTGATCGGCGTCTGAGACGGTCGTTTCCGGGCCTGGCTAGCGCATTCCCCCGGCTGGGGTCACGGCCCGATTGGGCCTCGTCACGAAGCGAACAGGAGCCGGGCGACAGCGACAGCGAGCAGCGCGCCCACGCCGCCCAGGATGCGCCAAGTGAGCCGCAACTCCAGTTCCGCGAGTCGCGCTTCCAGGCGGAAGATGTCTTCCTTCGTGGCAGTGCCTTCGGCGATCGCCTGGTCAAGCGCCACAGCGAACGCGGCCTCTGTCTTGGCTTCAATCACGGAATTAGATGCTACCGGAGCGCGAGTCGCGCGCGCGTGGGAGAGCTCGCGAACAAGACCTCCGCGTCCCCGAGTTCACCAAGTCCCGCAGCCGGCACAGCACGACAACTGGTCGACCAGCGGCAGGCGGCCAGGGACGCCGCGCTACGAGACGCCCGAGATCGAGGAGGCCCCAGTCGATGACCAGCCTCGAAGACCGGATGCGAGCCAACCGCCAGGTCCTCGACAGGCTCACCGAGACCGAGCGCACCGCGACCGCGGCGCTTGACCAGGTCGTCACCGGCCTGCGCGAACTCGACCACCGCGTCCAGTGGCTCAACCGCGCGGCCGGATCGACCTTCGTTCTGGTGGGCATCATCACCCTTGTCGCCGGCGCCGCCGCCGGCCTGATCGTTGCCACGCTGCTGCGGTAGCAGGGGTCTCTCTCCCCTCCCTGTGGTCTAGCCCGGTCCCACGGGTGGTACACACCGCTCGATTCGGCCGCTACCCAGCCGCTTGCGGGGGGGCTCCCTCTGGACAGCCGGCAACAGACGGGGAGCCCTCACGGGTTGCAGGGGAACGCAGTGGTGTCGTTGATCACGCCCGAACCGGTCGAGTAGCCGTTGGAGCCGACGATCACGCCACCGCCCCGGTGCGTGTACTCGTTGATCTTCGTCGGCCGGCCCTCCGCGCCGGCGGTCGCCATGTCGCCGATGGTAATCCGATACTCGAGGTCGGTGGCGGCCGAGACGGCGGGCCAGGGCTCGCCGAATGGCAGGTCGGGGACGATCGGTCCGCCGCAGAGTTCGAGGCCGGGGGGCAGGCCGTCGCCCGGCGGGAAGTCGGGCAGCGGTTGGGCGGTGGCCGGCAGCGCCGTCATCGCGGCCAGCAGGAGCAGAAGGGGCGTTCTGGGCATGGTGGTCCTCCCGATGCTCTTCGCTACCAAAGAAGAGGCATCCGGCTTGACCCCTAGTACGCGTTCTTGGTCAACCCCCGGCGCAGGGTCAGCCACAGGATCTGGAAGTCGAGACGGAGGCTCCAGTTCTCGATGTAGTAGAGGTCGTACTGGATGCGCTTGCTGATCGAAGTGTTGCCCCGCCAGCCGTGGACCTGGGCCCAGCCGGTCAGGCCCGATTTCACGCGGTGGCGCAGCATGTAGTTCGGGATCTCGTGGCGGAACTCGCGGACGAAGCTGGGGCGCTCGGGCCGGGGGCCGACGATCGACATGTGGCCGCGGAAGATGTTCCAGAGCTGGGGCAGCTCGTCGATCGACCAGCGGCGCAGGAAGGCGCCGATCCGGGTGCGGCGAGGGTCGTCCTCGACCGCCCACACCGGGCCGGTGGCGGACTCGGCGTTCACTCGCATGGAGCGGAACTTGAGGATCGTGAAGGAGCGGCCGTCGAGTCCCATCCGCTCCTGCCGGTAGAACAGCGGTCCGCGGTCCTCGAGCTTGATCAGCACCATCACGATCGGCAGCAGGGGCAGCAGCACGGCCATGGCGGCCAGGGAAGCGCCGATGTCGAGCGTCCGCTTGGCCAGGCTCGACCAGCCCTCCATCGGCACGTGGGAGAGATTGATGACCGGTGTACCGTCCACGTCCTCCATGTCGGCGCGCAGCGTCGCGTACTGCAGGACGTTCGGCACCAGGCGGATCTCGATCAGCTCGTTGCCGATGCGGTCGAGCAGGTTGAGGATCTTCCGGTGCGCCTCGAACGGCAGGGCGATCATGAGCTGATCGACGTGGTGTTGCTCGATTGCCGCTTCCAGGTCGTCGAGTGTGCCGATCACGCTGACGCCGCTGACGCGCTCGGTGGAGAGCTTGTCCGGGTCGTCGTCCAGGAAGCCCACGACCTCGTAGCCGAGTTCCCGGTGCCGGACCAGTTTGGCCGCGATCTCCTCGCCGCTGTCGCCGGCGCCGACGATCAGGATGCGGCGCACGTTGTGCCCCCGACGCCGCACCACGCGCAGGAAGGCGCGGGTGACGAAGCGGAGCAGCGCGACCAGGAAGATGTCGCTGGCCGCGAACAGAGCGAAGAAGGCGCGGCTGTACGAGAAGGGGTCGTCGCTGCCGGCCTGAGTCACGCGGTCGAAGGTCAGGACCGCGGTCAGGATCACGAGCGCCAGGACGGTCGCGACGACGATGCTGATCGCTTCGTCCACCCGGCTGTGCCCGCGGCGGATGCGGTAGAGGCCGTGGAAGTAGTAGACCGTGGGCCAGATCAGCAGGATGAAGGGCAGCATCCTGAGGTACGGCTCGAAGTCCGGCGCCGACTTCGTCATCTCGATCACCGGCTGCACGAAGCGCAGGTACCAGGCCAGGAAGAAGGCGCCGACCGTGGCGGCGACATCGCCGGCGATGTTCAGCGTGGCGGTGACGCGGAGTCGGTTTTGGAGCACGGTTCTGGGATCGTGGGAGTGGGGGCGCCCGACTCTGGCGGGCGCCGGATGTTAACCGGCGGTCAGTGTCCCGCCTCCCGGAGCACGTCGCGGTAGATCGCGAGAGTGCTCTCGGCAGCGGTCTGCCACTGGAATGCGGCGGCGCGGTCGGCGGCGCGGTCGGCGAGCTGCCGGGCGTGGTCCCGATCCTTCATGCAGCGCTCGATGGCGGTAGCGATCTCCTCCACCTCGAGGGGATTGACGACTTCCGCGTAGCCCCGGGCGATCTCGTTGAGCGACGACGTGTTCGACGTGATCACAGGCGCCCGTGAGGCCATTGCCTCCACCACGGGCAGCCCGAAACCCTCGTACAGAGTCGGGTAGAGGAACAGGCTCGCGCCCTGGTAGAGGGCCGGAAGGGCGCTCGCCGGCACGTGGCCGACGAGCTGGACGTGGTCGCCGACCCCGAGTTGGCGGGCGCGGCGCTCGATCTTGAAGTCGCTGCCGGGCCGCGCGCCGACGCAGACGAGGGGCGCTTCGAAGCCGGCCCGCGAACGGGCTCTGGCGTACGCCTTGATCACGCGGTCCAGGTTCTTGTGGGGCTTCGGGTTGCCGACGAACAGCAGGTACGGCTGGCGGACGCCCACGCCCTCCAGGCGGGCGCTGAGTTCCTCGGCGCTGAGCAGTTTCCGGAAACGATCCTCGACGCCGTTGTACACGACCTGAATCTTCTCTGCCGGAATGTCGAAGTAGTCGAGAACGTCGCTGCTCGTGTTCTGGGACACGGCGATGATCCGGTCGGCTCGGCTGACGCTGTGGCGAAACATGCGTTGGGCGTAGAGGGACGCCGCGCGGCTCGGCAGGAAGCCGGGGTAGAGCAGGTGGATGATGTCGTGAATTGTGACCACTGTCGGACACGGCACGATCGCCGGCAGGACGTAGTGGGTGGCGTGGTAGAGGTCGAGGCGCGACCGCGAGATGCGCCAGGTCATCATCGCGATCTCGCGCAGCGAGTAGACCGGCGACCGTTCGACGACGCAGCGGAAGTTCGCCGGCAGATCGGTAGCGAAGTCGCGATCCTCGGGGCGGACGAACAGGACGTACTCGTTCGGGGCAGCGTCCTGTTCGGTCTCGATCCGGGCCAGACCCCGGATCAGGTTGGAAACGTAGACGCCAATCCCGAAGTCGCGGACCTTTCGAGCGTCGATGCCGATCCGGGCCACGGCGCAAGCCTAGCGCCGCGGCGCGCTTCGCGGCGTGTCCGGCATTGACAGTTGCCACGGCGATTCGTAGCCTCTTCGGCTTGCGCGGTTGCGCCTGAGCCGGATTTGCGCGGCGGCTTGAGTTTCGCGACCTGGTGGTGAATGAGATGCACCTGCAGCTCGAACAAGCCCGCGACGGCCCCCTTCACTGGCACGAAGCCGTTCCGGCGCCGGCTGCCGACTGGGGCCGTGACGAAGCGCTCGTGCTGGGCAGCGTGGACTGCAAGGGCAGTCTCACGTTCGTCGGTCCGGACTTCCTGCTGCAGGCAAGGCTGCACTACCGGCAGAGGCTCCACTGCGGCCGCTGCCTGACCGCATATGAGGAGGATGTCGACCTTCCGCTCGCGCTGGTTGTGACCGTTCTCCGCGCCGACGCGTCCAGCACCTCGGACGGAACCGAGGATGGGGCCGGCGCGTGTGAACTGGAGCCGGAGGACCTGTCGACGGTCACCGCGGTCGAGGGCGCGGTCGACCTGGCGGTTCTGGTCCGGGAACAGGTCGAGTTGAACGTGCCGATGAAACCGGTCTGCGATCCGGCGTGCCTCGGACTGTGCCCGCACTGCGGCGCCGACCGGAAACGGGAGGCCTGCACGTGCTCCGATGAGCAGGTCGACCCGCGCTGGTCGGGGCTGGAAGCGATCCGCGAACGACTTGGCGGGAATCTGAACTAGTGTTGGCAGCCGCTACGTCGCCGAAGCGGCGGCGTAGTCTGCTGGACGATCAAGCTGGACGACCCGGAAAGGAATCCTTGAAATGCCAAACCCCAAACGACGGCACTCGAAGGCGCGTCGCGACCGGAGACGGACCCATGACGCGCTGAAGCCGCCCGCCGCCTCGTTGTGCCCGAATTGCGGCGAAGCCAAACTGCCGCACCGCGCCTGCAGCCACTGCGGTCACTATCGCGGCCGCGACGTGGTCGAGATGGACGACGTGCTCTAGTGGGCCGCTGCGCACCCCGCCCAGGCGTTACACTGGTCGTTCACTGACTCGGAGTTGACTCTGAATTGACGGATCGAGGTTCAGCGCGAACCCCAACCGTGATCGCCGTCGATGCGATGGGCGGCGACCACGCCCCCCGGACCGTGGTTGAGGGCGCGCTGCTGGCGGCCCGTCAACGCAAGCTCCGTCTCCTCCTCGTGGGCCGCCGGCCGATCCTGGAGCAGGAGATCGAGAACCTCGAGCCCGGGCGTGGTGTCCGGGACCGGGTCGAGATCGTCCATGCCGGCGAGGTCGTCGGCATGTGCGAGTCCGCGCTCGCGGTGCGACGCAAGCGCGACTCTTCGGTTCGTGTCTGTGCCCGCCTGGTCAAGGATGGCCGGGCGCAGGCCATGGTGACCGCCGGCAACACCGGCGCCGCCCTGGTCGCCGGCAAGATGGTGATCGGTGTGGCGCCCGGGGTCGATCGACCGGCCCTCGCGGTGACCATGCCGCGGCGCGTCGGTCGAACCATCCTGCTGGACGCGGGCGCCAACGTCGACTCGAAGCCTCACCAACTCCTTCAGTTCGCGGTCATGGGCCACTACCTGGCCCAGCAACTGCTGCGGATGGACTCGCCGCGTATCGGCCTGCTGTCGATCGGCGAAGAAGCCGGGAAGGGCACCGACCTGGTCCGCGAGGTGTTCAAGTCGCTGGACGCCACGGGACTGAACTTCGTCGGCAACGTCGAGGGCCGCGACGTGTTCAGCGGCACCACCGATGTCGTCGTCTGCGACGGCTTCGTCGGCAACGCGATCCTGAAGAGCGCCGAAGCGCTCGCGGAGTTCGTGGGCGGCCAGTTGCGCGAGGAGATGGGACGCACCCTCCGGTCGCGGCTGGGCTATCTGCTGGCCCGGCCCGCCTTCGACCGCTTCAAGAGCCGGATCGACTACAGCGAGTACGGCGGCGCGCCGCTGCTCGGCCTGCGCGGCGGTTGCTTCGTCGCCCATGGTCGTTCGTCCGCCCACGCGATCTGCAGCGCGGTGCAGCGCGCCGTGGAGTTCTGCGAGGCGGGCACCCAGGTCAAGGTCAGCGCCAAGCTCTCGGAGGTCGCCTCCGAGGCGGCGCCGAAGGCGGTAGCGGGATGAGGAACGGGCCCATGAGGAACGGGTTACGCGGAGCCTCTACCAACCACGTACGGCGGGTCCGGATCGCCGGCACCGGGAAGGCCGTGCCGGACAAGATTCTCACCAACGCCGACTTCGAGCGCATCGTCGACACCTCGAGCGAGTGGATCGTCGCCCGAACCGGCATTCACGAACGACGGGTCGCCACCGACGACGAGTACACGTCGATCTTTGCCGTTCGAGCCGCGCGCGACGCGATGGAGATGGCGGGTGTGGCGCCCGCAGAGGTGGATCTCATCCTGATCTCGACGGTGACGCCGGACATGCCCTTCCCGTCCACTGCCTGCCTGGTGCAGGAAGAAATCGGTGCGAAGGATGCGACCTCTTTCGATCTGAACGCGGGCTGCACCGGCTTCATCTACGGTCTTTCGGTCGGGCACCAGTACGTTGCCAGCGGCGCCGCCTCGACGGCTCTGGTGATCGGCGCCGAGTCGCTGACCAAGTACACGGACTACGAGGACCGCTCGACCTGCGTTCTGTTCGGCGACGGTGCGGGCGCGGTCGTGCTGCGCGGCGAAGACCCCCCGGCGCCGAGTCCGGAGAACGGGCTGCCGGGCGTTCTCTCCGTGGCGATCCACAGCGACGGTTCGCTGGCCCACCTGCTCGAGATGCCGGGCGGCGGCAGCCGCAATCCTCCAAACCGTCCGGAGACCCTGGAAGCGCGGCTGCCCTTCATCCGGATGCTCGGCAACGAGACCTTCAAGGTGGCGGTCCGCACCCTGGCCGAGGTCTCCGGCGAAGTGCTCGCGGACGCCGGGCAGGCGCCGGAAGACGTCAAGTGGCTCATTCCCCATCAGGCGAACCGCCGGATCATCGACGCCGTGGGTCGCCGGATCGACGTGCCCGCCGACCGCGTGTACGTCAACGTCGATCGTTTCGGCAACACCTCGGCCGCGTCCATCCCGATCGCGCTCGACGAACTGAACCGCGACGGGCGGATCGACTCCGGGGATTTGGTCCTGATGGCGGCCTTCGGCGCCGGGCTGACCTGGGGCGCCGCCGCGGTTCGGTTCTGACTCGTAGTCGAGGGTTGTTCAGATGAGTGGCGTGGCGTACGTCTTTCCGGGCCAGGGCTCGCAGCGGGTCGGCATGGGCCGGGCGTTGGCTCTAGCCTTTCCGGAGGCGCGGGCGGTTTTCGAGGAAGCGGACGACACCCTCGGTTTCGCGCTTTCCACGCTCTGCTTCGAGGGGCCCGAGGACGAACTTCAGTTGACGGCGAACACCCAGCCGGCGCTCGTCGCCGCATCGGCGGCGGCGCTTCGCTGCTACCGGGCTCGGGGTCTGGAGACGGAGACGCCGGACTTCGTCGCCGGCCACAGCCTCGGCGAGTACTCGGCGCTCGTCGCCGCCGGCGCGCTCGAACTCGGCGACGCTCTGCGCCTGGTCCGGGCGCGGGGCGAGGCCATGCAGAAGGCGGTGCCGGTGGGCAAGGGCGCGATGGCCGCGGTGCTTGGCCTGAGCGTCGAAGACACGGCGGAAGTCGCCGCCGAGGCGGCGGCCGAAACCCGCGGGGTCTGCCAGCTCGCCAACCTCAACGCGCCGGGGCAGATCGTGATCGCCGGCTCGAGCGAAGCGGTGGAGCGGGCAATGGTGCTGGCGAGCGGTCGGGGCGCGCGCCGGGTGATTTCGTTGCCGGTTTCGGCGCCCTTCCACTGCGCCCTGATGGCGCCGGCGCGCCGGGCGATGGCGCCGCTGATTCAGGCGGCGCCGATGGCGGACCCACTGGCGCCGGTGGTCTGCAACGTGGATGCGGAGCTGGTGACAACCGCTTCCGCGGCCAGGTACGCGCTGGTGCGGCAGATCGACGGCCCCGTGCGCTGGGCGGAATCGGTGACGGTCATGGCGGTCGAAGGCGTCAACCGGCTGATCGAGTTCGGGCCGGGCAAGGTGCTGTGTGGCCTCGCGCGGCGGATCGACCGGCGCCTGAAGGTCCAGTCGGTGGCTGAGCCGGGCGATATGGAGTGACGAAGACGTGAGCATCTTCGATCTGAGCGGACGGACGGCGCTGGTCACCGGCGCCTCGCGCGGAATCGGCCGCGCCTGTGGCGTGCTGCTGGCGCGGCAGGGCGCCCGCGTGGTGCTGGCGGCGCGGAACGAGGAACTGCTGGGCGAAGTCGCCGCCGAAATCGCCGCCTCGGGAGGCGAGGCCCATGCAATGGCGCTCGATCTGGCCGATCACGAACAGGTACCCGGCGCTGTGCGGCAGCTTCCTGGTGAGTTCGCTGCGGTCGACATCCTGGTCAACAACGCCGGCATCACGGCCGACAACCTGCTGGCCCGGATGACCCTGGACCAGTGGCAGCGGGTGCAGGACGTGAACCTGACCGGCGTCTTCGTCCTCACCAAGGCGCTCGTGCGGGGCATGATGCGCCGTCGCTTCGGGCGGATCGTTTCGGTGTCATCCGTCGCCGGCGTGCTCGGCAATGCCGGGCAGGCGAACTACGCCGCCTCCAAGGCCGGGCTGATCGGGTTCAGCAAGTCCCTCGCCCGCGAGCTGCTCAGCCGGGGGATCACGGTGAACGTCGTGGCGCCGGGCTTCATCGAGACGGACATGACCGCCGCGATGCCGGAGGGCGCCGGCGAGCGCTTCCTGGAGCAGTACGGGCTTGTGCGTCTCGGCACCGTGGACGACATTGCGCCCGCGGTGCTGTTTCTTTCGAGCGACGAGGCGTCCTACGTCACCGGCGAAGTCCTGAGCGTCAGCGGCGGAATGACCTGAGTTGGACGGATCGCCTTCGTGGTGGCATAGTCTCCGTCTGTCAGCGGGCCGGAAGAACGTCAACCCTGCGCGAACACGCCTAAAGAGGAACCAGAATGTCCGTAGTCGAAAAGGTCAATAGCATCATTGTCGAGCAGCTCGGAGTCGATGCCGACGAAGTCACTCCGCAGGCCAGTTTCACCGACGACCTCGGTGCCGACTCGCTCGACATCGTCGAGTTGGTCATGGCCTTCGAGGAGGAGTTCGGCATCGAGATCCCCGACGAGGATGCCGAGAAGATCGGCTCCGTCAAGGAAGCCACCGACTACATCCAGGCGCACGGGGGCGACAGCTAGCAACCAGGGCCCGGCCGGCTCCGGCCGCCCCGAGCGGGTCCGCTAACAGCGCCGCCAAACCCGTCGCAGACTCCGTGTTTGGCCCCATCCCCCACCTCTCCAGTTGGCCGCGCCGCCGAACGCAACGGAGTGCATTCGGCGGCGCAGCCAACTGGACGGATTCATGAGCGACCGCAGACGCGTCGTCATCACCGGTGTCGGCCTGGTGTCCCCGCTCGCGGTGGGGACAGAGGCCACGTGGTCCGGCCTGATGGAGGGCCGGAGCGGCGTCGGTGCGATGACGCGGGTTGACTCGTCCCCGTACACGACGAAGATCGCCGCCGAAGTGCTGGACTTCGACGCGGAGCAGTTCATGCCCCGCAAGGACATCCGCCGCGTCGATCTCTTCATCCAGTTCGCCGTCGCAGCGGCGGCGCTGGCCCGCGAGGACTCCGAGCTCGAGATCGATGAGGCGAACGCCGATCGCGTGGCCACGGTCGTCGGCTCGGGCATGGGCGGGCTGCCGCTGATCGAGCACATGCACGACGTGTGGCGCGACCGCGGACCGCGCCGGGTGTCCCCGTTCTTCATCCCCGGCCTGATCGCCAACATGGCGTCCGGCCAGATCTCGATCCGGCACGGCGCCAAGGGACCGAACACCTGTCCCACGACCGCCTGCACGACCGGCCTGCACGGGGTCGGCGATGCGTTCCGCCTGATCCAGCACGGCTACGCCGACGCGGCCTTCGCCGGCGGCACGGAGGCCACGACCTGCGACCTGGCGGTGGCCGGCTTCGGGGCGATGAAGGCGCTCTCGGTGCGCAACGACGAGCCGGACAGGGCGTCCCGGCCCTGGGATGTCGGCCGCGACGGCTTCGTTCTTGGCGAGGGCTCCGGGGTGCTGATCCTGGAGGAGCGCGAGGCGGCTCTGGCCCGCGGCGCGCACGCCTACGCCGAGATTCTGGGTTATGGCATGAGCGCAGACGCTTACCACGTGTCGGCGCCGGAACCCGAAGGCGACGGCGCGGCGCGGGTGATGAAGGCGACGCTCGCCGACGCCGGCATCGCGCCGGAACGGATCGACTACATCAATGCCCACGGCACCTCCACGCCGCTCGGCGACATTGCCGAGGTCCGGGCGATCAAGCGCGTCTTCGGCGACCACGCCTACCGGTTGGCCGTGTCCTCCACCAAGTCCTCGACCGGCCACCTGCTGGGAGCGGCGGGCGGCGTCGAAGCCGGGCTCCTGGCGCTTGCGATCGACCGGCAGGTGCTGCCGGCGACGCTCAACCTCGATCAGCCCGACGAGGAGTGCGACCTGGACTTCGTGCCCCACGAGCCCCGCGACGCGAAGGTCGAGGTGGCGCTGACCAACTCCTTCGGCTTCGGCGGCACGAACGGCGCCCTGATCATGGCCCGGGCGTAGCGCTGTCCAACTGGCGGTGCGCCGGCGTCCCCGCCGCTTGTATCCCGCGCGGGTTTCCTGGCCGAGTGCGCGACACGGTAGGACTGCGGGCTACTCATCTTCGTCCTCAAAGTATCGGGCGACGGCGCCGCGCCCCGCCAGTTCGTTCGCGGCATATCGGGTCGCGGTCGCGGCGTCGGTCCATCTGCCGGCCTGCATGAGCTCCGCGGTGGAGGCGCCGGCGGCGACCAGGGACTGAGCGGCGCCCACGCGGAGGGAGTGGCCGCTCACCCGGTCTTCGATGCCCGCGGCTCGCGCGCGTCTGCGGATGACCGACCTCACCGCGCCGACGCTCAGCGGCGTTTCGCCAACGCGCGATCCGTCCCTGGATACGGGGCGGAACAGAGGGCCGGAAGCGACGCTTGCCGCGTGGCGCCAGTCGGCGATGGCCGCCATGGTCGCGCGGCACACGTAGAGCGTCTCGCCCCTTCCTTCCTGATCCGTCTTGCTCCGCGGCAACGCAAGACGGCCGCTCCCGCCGTCGCCGGGTTCCAGATCGTCCACCCGGACGGCCGCGAGCTCGCTGATCCTCAGAAAGCCATCGCTGCCGAGCCGCAGAAGGGCGGCGTCCCGCAGACCTGCCAAGGTCCCCTCGGCGGCCGCGAGCGTGGCCGCCTCCGTCACGCTTTCCCGCCGGAGCCCGGCGACCTGGCCGCGGCCACGATCGGCACACCGCCGCTTCAGGCGTCTGAGCGTTCGAGCGGTGAGCGCACCGCGCGGATCCGCCGAGCCCGCCGAGCGTGCGGCAGCCCCGATCGCGGCGTACGCGAGCGACAGCGACGCCGGCGCCAGGCCCCTCTGCGCCTCGGCCTCCAGGAAAGCTGAGGCGGTGGCGTCGTCCGCTTCGCGGTCCTCCAGGAAACAGGCGAAGCGCTCCACAGCCCGGTCGTAGGCCTTGTGCGTGTTCGGCGTGTAGGTGTCGCTGAACTCGGTGCGAAGTGACCGCAGCAGCGCTGCGGTGAGTGCTCCTCGATCCGGTTCCTTCATCGCCTCTTTGCCGGCAGTTGAGTCGGATCGCCGCGCACGGTGCCGATTCGATACGGGAGATAAGGGGGATTATGCACAAGTAGAGGCGGTTGTCAAGCCCCCAATTTGGGTTGTTGGACGCTTTGTGGAGCGCGAGGTGCCCGAACGCGGTTCCGCAGGTCGATTCCGGCCCACGAAAGCGCCTCCGCTGGGCCTGAAGGGGCCGCCAGCTCGTCTTGTTGCTGTCGTTTCTGTCGATTCGGGCTCGTTTTGACCGGCTCAGGGCGCAAGACGCTGCAGATATTCCCCCTTACCTCGACATTCACCTCAGGAGATCGAGCCGGTGAAGCGTTCCGTCATCCCACTGTCCTTGCTCCTGCTGCTGCTCCTGCTCCTGTCTGAAGCAGCGGCCCTCTCTGCCAGCACTCCGCTGTCGGTTCCGGAGATCCCCGACTTCCGGGTGCCGTCCGGCGGTTCGGTCGACACGGTGTTTCCGGCAGCCATCGGAGGAAGATCGCCCTATTCCTACAGCGTCTCGGGCTTGCCGGCGGGGATCTCGTTCTCCTCGTCGACGCGGAGGGCTCGAGGGAGGCTGCCGACCGTTCTGGTCGACACGGTCTACACGATCACCTACTCCGTGAGGGACAGCAGAAGCGGGACGGCTTCGGTGACGTTCGTGGCGGTCGTCGCTGCCCCACGGCCTCCACCACAGGCGCTGTCGGTTCCGGGGATCCCCAACTTCCGGGCGCCGTCCGGCGGTTCGGTCGACACGGTGTTTCCGGCCGCGACGGGCGGCACGGCACCCTACGCCTACAGTCTGACCGGCCTTCCTCCGGGGATCGCGTTCACGCCTTCGACGCGGCGCGCGAGCGGGACGCTGCCGACCGTGACGACCGACACGGCTTACACGGTCACCTACGCCGCCACGGACAGCGCGGGCGGGTCTGCCTCCGTCAGCTTCGTCGCGACCGTGGAAGCACCCCAGGTCGTCGTCATCGGTCGTCCGCCCGGCCCTCCGCCGACCGAGGATCCGGACCCGCCCCCGCCGGTGAGCGTGGTGCGGGTCTACAGCCTGCCGTTCACGGTGTCGGAGACCGGCGTTTCGGGCGAGAAGTCCTACCGCTTCAGGCTGGACTCGAGGACCGATGTGAGCGTGAGCCTCACGGGCATGAACCGGGACATCGACTGCCGGGTGAACAGTTCTTCGTGCACGAACCACGGCGGCACGAGCGACGATTCGTGGAACGGAACGCTCGACGCCGGCACGCATAGCGTGACCGTGTACCCGTACGGCGGCGGCGCTGGGAACTGGACGCTGAGCGTGAGCGGTACAGCCACGTCACCTCCGCCGCCAGCACCTACACCGACGCCGCCTCCGCCACCGCCTCCCACGACGCCGCCTCCCACGCCGCCGCCGACAACCGGCCCGATCGTGAAGACGGGCGTGAACGTGTCGAGTTCAAGGACGTATTCGCTGACGCTCACCCACCGCGTCGAGGTGTCTGTAGAGTTGACCGGAATGACGACCGACTTCGACTGCACGGTCTCCGGCAATCGCTGCACGAACCGCGGCGGCACGCGGGACGATTCCTGGAGCGGTACGTTGGATGCGGGCGATCACAAGATCGTTGTATATCCGTACGGCGGCGGCTCGGGGGACTACACGCTCACCGTGAGTGCCCAGACACCGAGCACCGGCGGCAGCACGGGGACGAGGACGCAGGTGACGACGCTTGTCGACGCAAGCGAGACGAACGTCTCCACAAGCCAGACCTACACCTTCACGCTCACCGCCGGCGCCGAAGTGGACGTTGCCCTGACGGCTCTCACGATCGACTTCGACTGCAGGGTCGGCAGCAGTCGATGCACGAACCGCGGGGGCACCCGGGACGACTCCTGGAGCGGCAACTTGGCCGAGGGGGATCACAGCGTCGGGGTGTACCCGTACGACCCCGGCCCGGGGAACTACTCGCTGACCGTGACGGCTACCGAGACGCTGACCCACGTCGCGACGCCGCTGGCTGGCGGCCCGACACTCGTCGGCCGCATGTGCGATGAGGACGAGGAAGGGAACGCCATCGAAGACACCTGTCAGGGCATCTACGCCGATGTGACCACCGTCACGGGCGAGGACCCGGGACCGCCGCCTGGTACGGGGCCCGGTGAGGGGACTCCAGGACCTGGGGACGGCGGCGATGGCGGTGATGGAGGCGGCGGTGGTGGAACTGATGCCAGCAATACCTATGTATCGTCTTGGGCGGATGTACTATCTACGACTGACAGTTGCGCTGAGAACTTCGACAAGAATGATCGGCTCGGGATCAACCACGGTGGCGTAAACGACACTCCCGGCAGAGAGAACCATAGTGGCGTCGACATTCAAGGTAACGACGGCGATCCCGTCTACGCCTGGCGGGGAGGCCGAATAGTGCCGGTGGTCAGCGGTACCGCCTGCGGGCATGGAGTCGAAATCCAGCATAGCGACGGATCGACCTCCCGCTACTGCCATTTCAATTCGCCGTCACCATCCACAATGCCTGAACATGTTTCGGCGGGGGATCTCGTCGGCCACGTTGGCCGATCGGGCACCGCGAGCGGTGATCACTTGCACCTGACCTACACGCTCGCGGACGGCGATACGAAGATCGAGTACTTCTCCGCCCTGCCGGTCGGCGGACGGCCGACGGCGGAGCAACTGAACGAGGACGGATGCTGACGATGAGACATGCAATCTGCGTTGCCCTTCTGACGTTGACGGTACCTGCGGCCGGTGCTGCGGAGGACGGAGACTTGCTGCCTCCGGGGCGCCTCCTCAGCGCTGGCGGCAGCGTCGTCACGAACTCGGGCCACGCGGTGGTCGGCTTGTTTTTGCCGAATGTTCGGGGCCGAATGTCCGTCACGGTCCAGAAGGGCGGCGAGGCGAGCACGCAGAACCTCGACATCGAGGGAAAGTCTCTGGATCTTCTTCCCGACGGTCGCGTTTTGATCTGGGGCTACAAGCTGGTCGACGGCGTTGATCCGTATGAGGACTCGTACACTCATGGCGACGCATACTTCGTTCATCAGATCTATCGGATCAGAGGCTCGGGCCTTGAGCTTGAGGAGGAACTGGAGCCTGCGGAGCTTGCGGACACCGAAACGGCCTGGACCAAGGTAGCGGCCGATCTTCGGACCTGGGTGCGCATGGAGAACCTCCACCGGCACCGCCCACACAGAGGAAGGACCCACGGCAGGTACTTCGCGATCGGGCGGACGAGTTCCGGCGAGCCGCGGCGCACCGAGGCGGTGGAGTTCTATCCCGCCTCCGAACGCCTTCATGACCAGTCCGCTTTCGAGATCCTGGATTCGGACGGTCCGATTCTCCTTGCCTCCTACGCGGCGGACCTCTTCCTGATCCGGTTTCACGACGACGGCGTGACTTCGGGACCGGTCGACCACCTGCGGCACGTAGTGCATCCCCGGGGCGGCAACCTGGATGTCGTGTGGCAATTCGAGGACCGTGTGTTGTGGGCTCGGAAGGGAGGCGAGTGGCTGGCCTACGACCTGTGGAACGTCCGATATGAGCTTTCCGTTCCGGAGGCGCCGTTCCTTCGGCGGTCGGCCGCCCATGGCTCGCCGCACCCGACTCGCGGCTTCGTCGAGATAGAGAGGGACGGTAGCCGGCACCGCGTGAAGCACTCCTGGCGAAGTCCGCAGTTCGAGAACTGGGAGGAAGCACGTGTGTCGGAATGGCGCGATGGCCCGTTGCCGGTAGCGGTGAGCCCGAACGGTCGTCATGCGCTGGTTCTGGAGAGCCGCAGTACCGAAGAAGGCGAGAGCGTCATGCATGCGCGCCGTTTTGGACTGGATCTCCTGCCAGTGCTTCCGCCGGTCGAAGCGGTGCCGGTCGAGACCGAAGGGCAGCAGGGGGTACAGAAGAAGCCTGGACGCTAGAGAGGCGCTCAAGAAAACGGTCCGCGGCTAATCGCGACCGCTTCCGCATCGCCATCTGCTTCCGGCTCGGGGGACTCGACCTCGACCCTGGCCTTCGAGGAGGAGTTCGGCATCGAGATCCCGGATGAGGATGCCGAGAAGATCGGCTCCGTCAAGGAAGCCACCGACTGCATCCTGGCGCACGGGGGCTCCGAGTAGCGCGTCGCCACCGTCGTTGGCTCGGGCATGGGCGGGCTGCCGCTGATCGAGCGCATGGACGACATATGGCGCGACCGGGGAGCCCGCAGGGTGTCACCGTTCTTCATCCCCGGCCTGATCGCCAACATGGCGTCGGGCCAGATCTCGATCCGGAACGGCGCCAGGGGGCCGAACGCCTGTCCCACGACTGCTTGCACCACGGGCCTGCACGGTGTCGGCGATGCGTTCCGTCAGATTCAGCACGGAGCTATTCCTTGACACCCCAAGGCCTTCCGGTGTCTAATCCGGCGTCCCGGAACGTTCCGGCCCCCGCCACTCACCACGCCATGAACTCACAGCCCAGCGACAGCGCGCTCTCGATGCCCACGGTCGTCTCGACGACCGGCGTCGTTGCGCAGGCCTGGTGGGCTCACGGTCACGGCAAGGGCTGAATCCGGGCTCAGGTCCCGGTACGTTGTCCGGGACGAGGGTGAACGAGAAGACCTCCTTCCGGATCGAAGGAGGTCATCAGTTTGAGTTCGACACCCGAGAATCCGCCGCGAGCCACCTCTGCGGAGGTCGCCCGGAGCGCAACTTCTACGGAGGTCGCCCGGAGCGCGACATTGGTGGCGTCGTTGACTGAGGCGCCCAGCGCTTCCGGCGACGAGTTGCGCGCGCTGTCGGAACGCGCCGACTGTCTCGAGGTGCGTGCGGATCTGGTCGGTGAGATCGATACGGAATGGCTGCGGGACCGCTTCGCGGGGCAGCTCCTCTACACGCTGCGCAGCGAGGCGGAAGGCGGCCGCGGACCGGTCGATGCGGGTCGGCGGGCGAAGCGTCTGGCTGCGGCCCGCGGGTACGACCTGGTCGATCTCGAGGCCGACCGCGATCTCGGCGCGGGCGTCCTGGCTTCGGTCGAGCCTGTCAGGCGGCTGGTGTCCTGGCACGGCCGCGGCGCCAGCCTCAAGGCGCTGCGAGGCCGGCTCAGACAGGTCTCGGGCGCGGAGGCGCGGCTCTACAAGCTCGTCACCACGCCGAAGAGCTCCGGCGAGGAATTGGCGCCGCTCGAACTGCTGCTCGAAACAGGCCGGACGGATGTCGCCGCGTTCTCGATGGGCGCCATAGGCGCCTGGACCCGGCAGGTGGCGCCAAGGCTCGGAGCGCCCTGGATCTACGGCGCCGCGGGTTCGCTGGCCGCCGCCCCCGGTCAACCGTCCATCGAACGGCTGCGGGCCGACTACGGTCTGCCGAACCTGCCGCGGGTGTCGCGGCTGTTCGGCGTCGTCGGGCACCCGGCGGCGCACAGCCTGTCGCCACGGCTCCACAACGCCGGCTACCGGGACCGCGGTGAGGCCGCGCTCTACGTCGCCTTCGACGCACCCTCCTTCGAGACGTTCTGGAGCGAGATCATACGAAGCGACTTCTTTGAGCGCGCGGGCATGCCCCTCGGCGGCCTGAGCGTCACCGCGCCGCACAAGGCGGCGGCTCTGGCCGCGGCCGCGGAGGCCGGCGACCTGGCGGTCCGCACTGGAGGCGCGAACACCCTGATCCCGGGCCGAGGCGCCGCCGCCGAAAGGCAATGGCGGGCAGAGAGCACGGACCCGGAGGGCGTCGTCGGCCCGCTTCGGCGGCGCGGGATCGAGCTTTCGGGCCGCGCCGCCGTCGTCATCGGCGCGGGCGGCGCCGGCCGTGCCGCGGCGGCGGGCCTGGCTGCCGCGGGCGCTGTGGTCGCGCTCGCCAACCGCACCGCATCGAGCGGCCGGGCAGCCGCGGAGTCGCTCGGCGTGGCCTTCGTTCCGCTCGACGAACTGGCGCCGGGCGCGTTCGACGTCGTCGTCAACGCCACGTCGCTCGGCCACGATCCCGCGGACCCGCTTCCCTGCGATCCCAACGCGCTGTGCGCCTCGGCGGCGGCGGTGGAGCTGGTCTACGGCGGCGGACCGACGCCCTGGCGCCGGGCTCTCATGGCGCGCGGCGTCCGGGTCGTCGACGGCCGCGAAGTGTTGCTGCACCAGGGTCTGGCTCAGTTCGACGCGATGACGGGGAAGCCGCTCCGGTTCGACGTCGGCGCCGCGGCTTTGGGATTGCAGACGGCGCCATGAAGATCTCCGCCGGCCTGCCGACCGGAGTGTCGGCCGCTCTCTTCGACAGCGTGAAGCGCCGCCGCCGGCTGGAGGCGCGTCTGACCGCGCTGCTCGAGGAGCGCGGCTTCGGCGAGGTGCTGCTGCCCATCCTCGACTACTTCGAGCCGTACCGGCCGCTGCTGCAGGGGCGCCGGCTGGAGCAGCTCTACCGCTTCGTCGACCGGGACGGTCAACTGCTCGTGCTGCGCGGCGATTTCACGCCGATGCTGGCGCGGCTGCTCGCACCGCACCTGGACGACCTGGAACTGCCGCTCCGCCTCTACTACCGCGGCGACGTGGTGCGGCATCAGCCCCTGCGCCCCGGCCGGATGCGCGAGTACTCGCAGTTGGGCGCCGAGCTGCTGGGCGGCGACCGCACCGAGGCGGACTTTACGGTGCTGACCCTGTTCCTCGACCTGCTGCTACAGGCCCGCGGCGACGCCCCTGGGAACCCGGGTGGCGCGGCCTCGCGCCACACGCGAACCAGTCCAGGCGCCCGTCATCGGGCGCATGGAGGGCACGCGGGCGTCTCGCCCGCATCCGGCGACGACGCCGCGCTCCGCGTCGTCCTCGGCATCGCCGGCGCGCTCGACGAGCCCCTGCTCTCGGCGGCGGGAGATGGCGCCGGCGAACTGGCGCTGCGCATCGCAAGCCGCGACCGGCGGGCCGCGCGGCGGGCCGGTCTCGCCGAGGTCGTAGAGCGTGGCTATCCGGAAGACCTCTCCGTGCTCGGGGGCGCCGCCGCTGCGGTGACCGACCTGCTCTTGCTCCGCGACCGGCTTTCCGCCGAGTACCGCGACCTTGGCATCGAGGTCGAGGTCGATCTCGCCGAGTTCGCCGCCGCCGCTCTCGACCCGAGAGTAGGCGCTTCCGCGGGCCCGCGCGGCTACTACGACGGCCTCATGTTCGCGGCCTACGCGCCGGGGACGGCCCTGGCCCTGGGGGTCGGGGGCAGGTACGACAAGGTGTTCCGGTCGCTCAGCGGGGACTGCTCGGCGATCGGTTTCTCGTTCGGGCTCGACCTGCTCGTGGAACTCGAGGAGGTCGGAGCATGATCACGTTCGGCCTACCGAAGGGACGCAACCTGGGACCGGCGCGCGACGCGCTTGCCGCCGCGGGCATGGCTCTCACGGATCTCGATTCCTCGCGTCTGCGCCAGCGGTTCGGAGGCGTTGGGGTGCTGGGGGTCGAGGTCGAGGTGCTGCTGCTCAAGGACTGGGACCTGCCGCTCTATGTCGAGCACGGCATCGTCGACTGCGCGATCATAGGCTCAGACGTCCTGGAGGAGACCCAGCCCGACGTCTTCCAGCCGCTGCGGCTCCTGGACGGGCGCAGCCGCCTGTCGCTGATTGCCGAGACGCCGGAACTGCCGCGGCGGAGCGGCCAGCTTCGGGCCGCGACGCGCTATCCGGCGTGGGCGGCGCGGCTTCTTGCCGCCCGCAACCTGCACGTGGAGGTGTTGAGCCTGACCAGCTCGATCGAACTCGGGCCGTTGCTCGATCTGACCGACATGGCCGTCGACATCGTGCAGACCGGCGCCACGCTCAGGACCCACGATCTGCACGAGGTCGAGGTGTTGGCCCAGGTGGCGCCGACCTTCGTGGTCAACCGGGCTTCGTTCCACGCCCACCGGCGCCGGTTGACCCGGCTGCTGGGCGCGCTCGAAGAAGCGGGGGCCGCCGGTGACTGAGGTGCGGAGCGGGGGAGCGTTGCAGGTCCTGGCGGCGGCGAGCCGTGCCGGGCGGGAGCGCCTGGAACTCCTCGACCGGCGGGGCCGGGGCGGTGTCGCGGCCGAGATCGGCCGTGCCGCCGCGGAGATCGTCGACGGTGTTCGCAGCGGCGGCGACGCGGCTCTGCTCGAGGCGGTCCGGCGCTTCGACGGCTTCGACGCGCCGTCGGCCGGCGCCTTGCGACTGGACGGCGCCGGGGCGTCTCGCCCGCATTCGGCTTCCGAAGGCATCGCCCCGGATATCCTCACCGCTGTCGACCGCGCCCGTGCCGCCATCGAGGTCTACCACCGGGCACAGCCGCACGGTCCGGGCGTCCAGCGCCTGGAACGAGACGGCGTCTCGATCGAGGAGCGCCGGCTGCCGATCCGCCGGGTCGGGATCTACGTGCCGGGCGGGCGGTTCCCGTATCCGTCGACGGTGCTGATGACCGCGGTGCCGGCGCGTTTGGCAGGCGTTGAGGAGCTCGTCGTCGCCACGCCGCCCCGGGCCTACCTCCAGAGCCCGGTGCTGCGGCACGTGCTGGACCTGGTCGGAGCGGACGAGGTCTGGGGCATGGGCGGCGCGCACGGCGTCGCGGCGCTCGCCTACGGTACGGAGTCGATCCGCGCCGTCGACCTGATCGCCGGGCCCGGGAACGCCTGGGTGGCGGCGGCGAAGCAGTACGTGGCGGGCGACGTCGGCGTCGACCGCGACGCGGGTCCGTCGGAGGTCGTCATCGTGGCGACCGATGGCGCTCCCGCCTCATGGGTCGCTGCCGACCTGCTGGCGCAGGCGGAGCACGATCCCCTGGCGGTCGCGGTCCTGGTCACCGACTCCGCGGCGCTTGCCGGCCGGGTGGCGTCGGAGGTGGACCGGCAGCTCTCGCTGCTGCCGACCCGGGACACCGCCGCCGCCGCGCTCGAAGCGCACGGCGCGGCCCTCGTCGCCGGCGACCTGGACGGTGCGCTCGCCCTTGCCGAACGGCTGGCGCCCGAACATCTGCAACTGATCGGCGCGGCCGCGGAAGCGCGCGCGGACGAGATGCGCAATGCCGGCGCGGTGTTCGTGGGCGCTCCGTCGCCGGTGGTGTTCGGGGACTACGTGGCCGGACCCAGCCACGTGTTGCCGACCGGCGGCAGCGCGCGCTTCGCCTCCGGCCTCGGGATCGAGGACTTCGTGCGGCGCAGTCACACGGTTCGTTTTTCCAGCGAGGCTTCGAAGGCCTGGGCCGGCGCCGCCGAGACCCTGGCGACCACCGAGGGCCTGGCGGCTCATGCCGCGGCGGCGAGGTTGCGCCTGGGTGGGGGAAAGCGCCAGGAGACCGAGTCATGAGTGCCTCCCCTCAGGGCGCCGGCGCCTTCGTCAGGCCCGAATTCCGCCGCCTGTCCGCCTACTCGCTCGACCGGGTGACGTGCCGCTACCGGCTCGACCAGAACGAGGCGCCGTGGGATCTGCCGCGGGCGCTCAAGCGGAAGGCTCTGGCGCGTCTGGCCGAGCGCACCTGGGCCCACTACCCGGACTTCCACGCCGAACGTCTGCGGCGTCTGCTCGGTGACCTCAACGGCTGGCCGGCGGAGGGCGTGCTGGTCGGGAACGGTTCCGGCGAGCTCCTCACGACGGTGCTCGAAGGCGTCGTGCGCCCGGGCCAGGAGGTGCTCGCCTGCGAGCCGTGCTTCAGTCTCTATGAGACCTTCGTCCGGCGGGCCGCGGGCGTGCCGCGGTTCCTCGAACCGGCGCCGGACCTGGCGCTGCAGACCGACGAACTCCAGGCCGAAGTCGAGCGCGACCCGAGCCGGCCGGTGATCCTCTGCACGCCGAACAACCCGACCGGCACGGCCGCGGATCCCGGCACGGTGGAGGGCCTCCTGGGCGCGCTCGAGGCGCCGCTGCTGCTCGACAACGCGTACGGCGAGTTCTGCCGCCACGACTACCGGCCGCTGCTGCGGCGCCACCCGAACCTGATCGTGTTCCGGACCCTGTCCAAGGCCTGGTCCCTGGGCGGCATCCGTCTCGGCTACCTGCTCGCGGACCCGGACCTGGTGGCGGAACTGATCAAGGTCAAGCTGCCCTACAACATCGGTCACGCGGCGGCGGTCATCGGCGAAGTGGCGCTCGAACACGCCGACCGGCTCCTGCCGCGCGTCGCCCTGGTGCGGGCGCGCCGGGAGCAGTGGATGGTCATGCTGAGAGAGTTCGGCTTCGAGGTACTCGATTCGGAGGCCAACTTCCTGCTCGCGCGCCACCCCCGCTGCGTCGAGATCCGCCAGGGTCTCGCCGACGGAGGGGTCCTGGTTCGGGACGTGAGCCGGTACCCGGGTCTGGCCAACTGCCTGAGGATCGGAATCGGCGGCGGCCCGGCGCTGCGCGCGACGCGACGCGCCCTGACGGGCATGCTGCCTGCGCCTCCGGAAGCAAGGGGATGCAACGTGGGAGAAGAGCCATGAGACGAGCGGCCATCGATCGCAAGACGTCCGAAACCCAGGTCCGTGCCGAGCTGTCGCTCGACGGCGGCCCGTGCCGGCTTGATGTGCCGAACGGTTTCTTCTCGCACATGCTGGACGCCCTCTCGCGCCACGGCGGTCTGGGGCTCGACCTCGAGGCCCGCGGCGATACAGACATCGACCTTCACCACACGGTGGAGGACGTAGGGCTGGTGCTGGGCGACGCGCTGCGAGAGGCCCTGGGCGACCGGGCCGGGGTGCGCCGCTTCGCCCACGCCTTCGCACCGCTCGACGAGGCGCTGGCGCGCGCCGTGATCGACCTCTCCGGCCGCGGTTCCTTCCACTTCCGGCTGCCCGCGGAGCTGGAGCAGGCATGGGTCACGACCGAGTTCCCGCTCACCCTGATGGGCGACTTCTTCGGCGCCTTCGCCGATCGCGGACGGCTGACGCTGCACCTGGACGTCCTCTGCGGCCGCAACCCGCACCACGTCGCCGAGGCGTCGTTCAAGGCGGTGGCTCTGGCGCTGCGTGACGCGGTGTCCCTGCGCGCTGGCGCCGGGAGCGGCGCCGAGGCGCCGAGCACGAAGGGGAGCCTGACCGCATGACCGGAGCGGCGACAGGGACAACCTGCAATGCGACGGTGATCGACGCCGGCGTCGGCAACATCGGCAACCTGGTGCGGGCGCTCCGCCATCTGAGGTCCGAGGTCGAAGTCACCTGCGACCCGCAGACGATTCGTAAGGCTCGCTGCCTGGTGCTGCCGGGCGTCGGCGCTTTCCGGCCGCCGCGCGAGGTTCTGCGCGGCGCTGCCGAAGAGGCGATCAGCACAGCGCTCGGGAACGGCGCGTACCTGCTCGGCATCTGCATCGGCTACCAGCTCCTGTTCGACAGCAGCGAGGAGTTCGGGATGACGGACGGTCTCGGCCTGCTCGCGGGCCGCGTCACCGAGCTCCCGGGCGGCGTGCCCCTGCCTCACATCGGCTGGAACCGCGTCTTCGGCACAGCAAACCATCCCCTCCTCGCCGGCGCTGCCGAGGACGACTACTACTACTTCGTCCACTCCTTCGCGCCTGAGGACGTGCCGGAGGAATGCGTGCTGGGACGCTGCCGCCACGGCCGCAGTTTCCCCGCGATCACGGGCCGCGGGCGGGTCGCGGGCACCCAGTTTCATCCCGAGAAGAGTGGCGCCGCCGGCCTGCGGCTGCTGTGCAACTACCTGACCTGGGCGGGCGGCCTGGCCGATGGGGTCGAAGGAGGCGACGGTGCAACTGCTGCCCGCGATTGACCTGCGCGGCGGTCAGGTCGTGCGCCTCGAACGTGGCGACGACGGGCGGCGCACGGTCTACGACGCCGATCCGGGCAACGCGCTGCGCCGCTACCGCGAGGCGGGGGTGTCCCGCATCCACGTCGTCGATCTGGACGCCGCGTTCGGCGGCGCCCAACAGCGTGAACTGGTCGGGGAACTCGCGCGGCAGGCAGCAGCGGCGCCGTCCGGCTCCGGCCTGGGAACGCGGGCGTCTCGCCCGCATCCGGTATCCGCGCCGACCCCCACCGGCATCCAGCTCGGCGGCGGCCTGCGTGACCGCGAGTCCGTCGAGTGGGCCTTCGCGGCGGGCTGCGAACGGGCGGTGGTGACCTCCCTGATCGTCCGCGACTTCGACGTGTTCACCGGCCTCTGTCGCGACTACCCGGGGCGCATGGTGGCGGCGCTCGACATCGACCGCGGCGAAGTGCGGCTGGCGGGCTGGACCGAATCGGCCGACCGCTCGCCCGCGAGGATGTGCGCGCAACTTGCCGGCTTGCCGATCGCGGCCGTCCTGGTCACCGACATCTCGCGCGACGGGATGATGCAGGGCCCGAACATCGATCTCGCCTGCGAGATCGGCGCCATGGCCAAAGTACCGGCGATCCTTTCGGGCGGCGTCCGTTCGGCTGCCGACCTGGAAGCCGCGGCCCGGCGACCCGAACTCGAAGCCGCGATCGTCGGCCGCGCGCTCTACGACGGTTCGCTGACCTTGGGCGAGGCGATCGGGGCCTGTGCCGGTTCGGCGGCCGCCGGCGGGGTCGCCGGCGCACCAGGCGGACCGGACGGTGCCTCGCTTCGCCTCAGGGAACGCGGGCATCCTGCCCGCTTCCGGGAGAACGCCGTGAGAGCCACCATCGAGCCGACCGGCCTCACCCGCCGCATCATCCCCTGTCTGGACGTAGCGGCGGGGCGGGTGGTCAAGGGCGTTCAGTTCAAGAACCTGACCGATCACGGCGACCCGACCGAGGCCGCGGCCCGCTACGCCGCCGAGGGCGCCGACGAGATCGTCTTCCTCGACATCACCGCCGCGCCCGAGCGCCGCGACACGGACCTCGACTGGGTGCGCCGGACCGCGGAGCAGGTGTTCATTCCGCTCAGCGTCGGCGGTGGTGTGCGCAGCACAGGCGACGGCCGCAAGTTGCTCCTCGCCGGCGCCGACAAGCTGGGGGTCAACACCGCGGCCGTCGCCGATCCCGAGCTGCTGACCCGTCTCGCCGAGCGCTTCGGGAGCCAGTGCGTCGTGCTCTCGGTCGACGCCAAGCGGCGGCGTGAAGTGGGAGCGGAGGACCAGAGCTGGGAGGTGGTCACCCACGGTGGCCGCACGCCGACCGGGCTCGACGCAATCGAGTGGATCGAGGAGGGAATCGAGCGCGGCGCCGGCGAGATTCTGCTCACGAGCATCGACAGCGACGGCATGCAGAGTGGCTACGACCTGGAACTGCTGCGGCGGGCGTCGGCGCTGTCGCCCGTGCCGGTCATCGCCTCGGGCGGCGCCGGCACCCTGGAGCACCTGGCCTGTGCCCTGGAGACCGACGCCGCGGCCGTGCTCGCCGCCTCGATCTTCCATCAGTCCACGTACTCCGTGGGCGCGGTCAAGGACTATCTCGGCCGCCGCTTTCCGATCCGCATGACGGGAGGAGCGAACAAGTGATCCAACCCACGATCGACCCGGCGGCTCTCGCCTACGACGACCGGGGCCTGCTGCCCGTCGTGGTCCAGGACGTGCTCTCGGGCGCGGTGCTGATGCTCGCCTACGCCAACCGGGAGGCGGTGGAACTCACACTCGCCACCGGCGAGGCCCACTTCTACAGCCGCTCGCGGCAGGAATTGTGGCGCAAGGGCGCCACCTCGGGCAACACCCTGGCGGTGGTCGAAGTGCTCCAGGACTGTGACCGGGACACGCTCCTGGTACGGGCGCTGCCGGCTGGCCCTGCCTGCCACAACAACACGAGGAGCTGCTTCGAGCCGAACGCCGCCGAGTTCGAACTCGGCTGGCTGGCCCGTGTGCTCGTCGAGCGGGCGGAAGCAGGGCCGGAGGAGAGCTACACCGCCCGCCTCCTCGACCAGGGAGTCGACCGGATCGCGCGCAAGGTCGCGGAGGAAGCGGGCGAGACCGTGATTGCCGGCGTCCGGGCCGACGCGGCGCCCGAGTCCGCCGAGCGCCGCGGGGATCTCGCGGCCGAAGTCGCCGATCTCGCCTACCACCTGCTGGTGCTGCTGCAGGCGACCGGCGTCGGGATCGCCGACGTGGCCGCCGAGCTGGGTCGTCGCCACCACGCCGCGGGAAGGTCGTCGTCATGAGCCGGCCCGCATCCGCCATCGCCCACACGCGGGAGTTCCTGGCCGACACGTCGACGCCGCTCGGCGTCTACAGCAAACTGGCGGCGCAGGCGGAGGGCGACTCCGGGGCGCGGCGCTTCCTGCTCGAGAGCATCACCGGCGGCGAGCACGTGTCGCGCTACAGCTTCCTCGGCGCGAGCCCGTCGCAGGTCTGCCGCGTGTACCTCGACCGCCTCGAGATCGAGGATCTTCGTTCCGGCGGTGAGGTTCAGATCGAGACCGGCGATCCGCTGACGAAGCTGCGCCAACTGCTCGACGGCGTGTCCGCGGATCCGCCGCCGCCGCTGCCGTTTGCCGGCGGCTGGGTCGGCGCCTTCGGCTTCGACGCGATCCGGCTCGTCGAGCCGTGCCTGGTCGACCATCCGGCCGGCCGCCCGCCCGACCCGTTCGGCCTACCCGTCGCCACCCTGGCCCGCTTCGACGACGTGCTCGTGTTCGATCACGCCCGCCAGCGCATCGTCGCGGTGGCGAACGAGATCACGGGCGAGACGACGGCGGCGGAGGCCGAAGCGCGGCTCGATGAACTGCAGACGGTCCTCGAGAGCCGCGGCGAGGCCACGGCGGCCCGGGTCGAGGACCTGGGCATTTTGGCGGAGACCGCCGCCCCGACGCTGAGCGACGAAGAGTACGGCCTGGCAGTCATGGCGGCGAAGGAGCACATCGCCGCCGGCGACATCTTCCAGGTCGTGCTGGCACGCCGCTGGACTCTCGACCTCGACGTGCCGCCGGCGACCCTCTACCGTGCGCTGCGGCTGGTCAATCCCTCGCCCTACATGGTGCTGTTCGAGGCGCCCGAGGCGTCCTTGATCGGTGCTTCGCCGGAGATGCTGGTACGGCGCACGGGGCGGCGCCTCGAAGTGCGGCCGATCGCCGGCACCCGCCCCCGCGGCAAGACCGCGGCGGAGGACCGGGCGCTGGCCGAGGAGCTCATGGCGGATCCGAAGGAGCGCGCGGAGCACGTGATGCTGGTCGACCTGGGGCGCAACGACCTCGGACGGGTGGCGTCGCCGGGCGGGGTCTCGGTGGCCGACTTCATGGTCATCGAGCACTACAGCGACGTGATGCACATCGTCAGCTCGGTCGAGGCGGAGCAGTCTGCCGCGGCCGGAAACGGCGCCGGCTCGGCTCTCGACGCCCTCCTGGCCTGCTTCCCGGCCGGCACGCTGTCCGGGGCGCCGAAGATCCGCGCGGTGGAGATCATCGACGAGCTCGAGCCGGAGGCGCGGGGGATGTACGGCGGCTCGGTCGGCTACTTCTCGTTCGGCGGCGACATGGACACCTGCATCACCATCCGCACCCTGACCCTGGCGAACGGCGAGGCCTCGATCACCGCCGGGGCCGGCATCGTCGCCGATTCCGACCCGGTGCGCGAGGCGCAGGAGACCCGCGACAAGGCCGCGGCGCTGCTGCGGGCGGTGGCGCTGGCGCGCGATCTAAAGGACCGCTGAGCATGATCCTCGTCATCGACAACTACGACTCCTTCACCTACAACCTGGTCCAGATGTTCGGCGGTCTCGGCGCCGAACTCGAGGTGGTGCGCAACGATGTCGAGAGCGTGCCGGATCTGCTGGCGCGCGACCCGGAAGGCGTCGTCCTGTCGCCGGGGCCGGGCCGGCCGGAGGCCGCGGGAGTCTGCATCGACCTCCTGCGGGCGCGACCCGACGTGCCCCTGCTCGGGGTCTGCCTCGGGCACCAGGCGCTGGGGTCGGCGTTCGGCGGCACCGTCAGCCGGGCCAAGGTGCTGATGCACGGCAAGACCTCCGAAGTCGAGCACCGGGGCGTCGGTCTGCTGTCCGGCCTGCCGTCGCCCTTCGTCGCCACGCGCTACCACTCGCTGGCGGTCGAGGAGGCCAACCTGCCGGCACAGCTCGAGCCGCTGGCCTGGAGCGAAGACGGGACACTGATGGCGATGCGGCACCTCGAACTGCCCTACTGGGGCGTTCAGTTCCACCCGGAGTCGGTGCTCACGGACACCGGACCGCAGCTACTTCAGAACTTTCTCGACTACTGCGAGGCGACGAATGACTGATCTCGACCTGTCGACCCTGTTGCGAACGGCAATCGCCGGCGAGGACCTTGCCGCCGCGACGGTGGAGGAGCTGTTCGGCCGTCTGATGGACGGCGAACTGTCCGAGGTGTGGAAGAGCGCGTTCCTGGTCGCGCTGGCGGCCAAGGGCGAGTCGGTGGGTGAGATCGCCGGCGCCGCCCGGGCGATGCGGGCGCGGGCGGCGCCGGTGCCGCACCGGAGTTCCGGCGTGATCGACACCTGCGGCACCGGCGGCGACGGCCGGGGCACCTTCAACATCTCGACCGCGGCCGCGCTGGTGGCGGCGGCCGGCGGCGCCCGCGTGGCCAAGCACGGCAACCGCGCCGTGTCGAGCCGCTCCGGTTCGGCGGACGTGCTCGACGCTCTCGGCGTCCAGCTCTCGGGCGACACGGAGGCTCTCGGGCGCTGCCTCGACGAGGTCGGCATCGCTTTCCTGTTCGCGCCCATGCTCCACCCGGCGATGGCCCAGGTCATGCCGGTGCGGCGCGAGCTCGGCGTGCGCACGCTGTTCAACGTGCTCGGGCCGATGACCAATCCGGCGGGTGCGAAGCGGCAGTTGATCGGCGTCTTCGCGGCCGATCTGGTCGAAAAGGTCGCGCACGTTCTGCGGGATCTCGGAAGCGAGCACGCCCTGGTCGTCCACGGCGACGGCCTGGACGAGATCACGACCACCGGGACGACCGCGGTTGCCGAGATCCGGGGCGGCGAGGTCCGCACCTTCGAAGTTCATCCACGCGACTTCGGGATCGCCGAGGCGGCGCCGGACGATCTCCTCGGCGGCGGCCCCGAGTGGAACGTGAAGTTGATGCGTGACGTGCTCGCCGGCGGCGGAGGGCCGCTGGCCGACATCACCTGTCTCAACGCCGGTGCCGCGCTCTTTGTCGCCGGCAGGGCGGACGGTCTCGCCGCCGGTGTCGCCGCCGCGTTCGAGGTGCAGCGTTCGGGAGCACCAGCAAGGAAGCTCGAAGAGCTCGTCGGCTGGTCCGGCTTTGACGACGGAGGCGGGGGAGACTGAGGCCGTGTCCGAGGTACCCGACATCCTGCGCCGCATCTGCGAACAGCGCCGCCGGCGCGTCTCGCCCGCATCCGGCGCCGGCCCCGCCTCGTCCCGCCTCGCCCCCGCCTCGCCCGGCCGCCGCTTCCTCGACGCCATCTCCGCCCGCCGCGGCCAAGCCGTGATCGCCGAGATCAAGATGGGATCGCCCAAGCTCGGCGACCTCCGGGGACGCTTCGATCCGGTCGCCCGCGCCGCGACCTACGCGGCTGCCGGCGCCGCCTGCCTCTCCGTCGTGGTCGAGCCGGACCACTTCTACGGCAGCTACGAGCTGCTCGCCGAATGCGCCGCCGCCTCCGGCCTGCCCGCGGTGGCCAAGGACTTCGTCGTCTCCGACCTGCAGATCGAGTGGGCGCGCGACGCCGGCGCCTCCGCGGTGCTCCTGATCGCCGCGCTCTACGACGCCTCGGAGTTGCGGCGACTGGCGGCGCTCGCCCGCGGCTTGGGCCTCGTGCCCCTGATCGAGACCCATGACGACGGCGACTTCGAGAAGCTGCATTCGGGCGGTGGCGAGGGAGACGGGGGCGGCGACCCAGACTGGCAACTGGTCGGCATCAACAACCGCGACCTGCGCACCTTCGAGGTCGACCTGGAACGGAGCGCCGACCGCGTCGGCCGTCTGCCGGCCTCGGCACTCAAGGTCGCCGAGTCCGGGATTCGCAGCGCCGTCGACGTGGCGAAGCTGCGCCGGGCCGGCTTCGACGCGTTCCTCATCGGCGAACGCCTGGTGCTCTCCGGCGATCCGGCGGCGGCGCTCGCCGAACTGCTGGGCGAGCCGGCAACGTCGGGAGCGACCCCATGAAGGTCAAGATCTGCGGCGTCACCACACCCGCCGATGCACGGCTCGCGGTCGACTTCGGCGCCGACTTCATCGGCCTCAACTTCTACCGTCCCAGCCCGCGCTGGATCGACGTCGACGAGGCCGCCCGCATCCGCCGCGCCGTCGGGGACCGGGCGCGAGCCGTCGGCATCTTCGTCAACCACACCCGCGAGGAGGTCGAGGCGATCGACCGTCAGGTTGGCCTCGACTTCCTTCAGTTCAGCGGCGACGAGAGCCCGCAACTTGTCGCCGAGTTCAGGGACCGCGCGATCCGTGTGCGGCGCGTTGGCGGCGCGGCCGCCGCGCCGGCGCCGATCCCCGAGGAGGACTGCTGGGCGGTGCTGATCGACCGCGCCCACGACCGCCTCTACGGCGGTTCCGGCGAGAGCTGGGACTATGCCGCGGCGGCCGACCTCGCGATGGCGCCGGCCGACGTCGCCCGCCCGCGGCGCGTGTTCATCGCCGGCGGCATCGGCCCGGGCAACGTCGCCGAGGTCGCGGCGGCGGTGCCCGGCGCCTACGCCGTCGATACTTGCTCGGGCGTCGAGTCCTCGCCCGGACACAAGGACCGCGCCAAGTTGGAGCAACTGTTCGCCAACCTCGCAGAGGGAGCAGCACGATGAAGGTAAGAACACCCCTCTCGCCCGCGGCCATGAACCCGGACGAGGGCGGCCGTTACGGCGTCTACGGCGGCCGCTACGCCCCCGAGACCCTGATGGCGCCGCTCGAAGAGCTGAGCCGCGCCTACGACCGGCTGCGCCGCAAGCGCGCCTTCCAGCGCCGGCTGAAGGACCTGCTGGAGCACTACGTCGGCCGCCCGACGCCGCTCTACTTCGCCGAGCGCCTGACCGAGCATCTCGGCGGCGCGCGCATCTACCTGAAGCGGGAAGACCTGCTCCACACCGGCGCGCACAAGATCAACAACGCCCTCGGCCAGGTGCTGTTGGCGAAGGAGATGGGCAAGACCCGGATCATCGCCGAGACCGGCGCCGGCCAGCACGGCGTCGCGACCGCCACCGCGGCGGCGCTCCTCGGCCTCGACTGCGTCGTCTACATGGGCGAGGAGGACATGCGCCGCCAGCGCCTGAACGTGTACCGGATGCAGCTCCTGGGCGCTGAGGTGGCGCAGGTCGATGCCGGCAGCCGGACACTCAAGGACGCGATCAACGAGGCGTTCCGCGACTGGGTCTCCAGCTTTGCCGACACCCACTACGTGCTCGGCACTGTCACCGGGCCGGCGCCCTACCCGCGCATGGTGCGGCAGTTCCACCGCGTCATCGGGTCCGAGGCCCGGCGCCAGTTGAAGCGGCAGGCGGGCACGGCGGATCCGGATGTCGCGATCGCCTGCGTCGGCGGCGGCAGCAACGCGATGGGCCTGTTCTCCGCCTTCCTCGACCGTCCCGACGTGCTTCTGGTCGGCGTCGAGGCCGGCGGGCGGGGGCCGGACCTGGGCGACCACGCGGCGCGCTTCAGCGGCGGCACGCTCGGCGTGCTCCACGGCGCCCGTACCCTGGTGCTCCAGGACGAGGAGGGCCAGGTCGTCGGCACCCACTCCGTGTCCGCCGGGCTCGACTACCCGGCGGTCGGCCCCGAGCACGTGTTCCTGCACGCGCACGGGCAGATCGAGTTCACGTCGGCCACCGACCAGGAGGCGATCGACGCTTTCCACCTGCTGTCGTCGATGGAGGGCATCCTGCCCGCGCTCGAATCGGCGCATGCCATCGCCGAAGTCACACGGCGTGCCCCTGGTATGGGCGAGGACCAGATCATGCTGGTCAACCTCTCCGGCCGTGGCGACAAGGACGTGGAGTCGGTGCTCGAGTACGGAGCCCCTGGGAACCAGGATTCTGCCCCTGGGAACGCGGGCATCCTGCCCGCATCCGGTTCTGGTGGAGGAGCCCCCAAATGACCCCTCTCCGCAAGCGCCCCTCACCCGACGGCGCCATCGCCGCCGCCTTCACCGGCTGCTCCAGGCAGAAGCGCGCGGCCTTCATTCCCTTCATCGTGGCCGGCGACCCCAGCCTCGAGGCCACGCCCGACCTGCTGCGCGCCCTGGTCGCCGGCGGCGCCGACGTGATCGAGCTCGGCGTCTCCTTCTCCGATCCGATCGCCGACGGTCCCACGATTCAGCGCGCCTCCAACCGGGCTCTCGCCGCAGGTTCCTCTCTCAGCGCGGTGCTCGGGATCGTCGAGCGCCACCGCGAGGAACTGGGCGTTCCGATCGTCCTGTTCACCTACTTCAACCCGGTCCATGCCCGCGGCGTCGAGACGTTCGCTGCCCAGGCCGCGGACAGCGGCGTCGACGGCGTGCTCTGCGTCGACCTGCCGCCCGACGAGGGCCTGCGCGAACTGCAGCCGGCGCTCGTGGAACGCGGCGTCGACTCGATCTACCTGATCGCCGCCACCAGCACCAAGGAGCGCATCGACCGTGCCGCGGCGGCCTCGAACGGCTTCGTGTACTACACGGCGCGCTCCGATGTCACCGGTGAGCGCGACGATCTGATCCCCACCCTGGCGCGGGAGGTGAAGCGGGTACGCCGGCGGGTCCGCCTGCCGGTTGCCGTTGGCTTCGGCATCTCGACTCCCGAGCAGGTCGAGCAAGTGGCCCGAGTGGCCCACGGCGTCGTCGTCGGCAGTTCCCTGGTGCGGCTGGTCGAGGAGAACGGCGCCGCCCCCGATCTGGCGGTGCGGCTGGAGCGCCGCGTCGGCGAGCTGACCGCACCGTTGCATCGGTAGAGCAGCGATTGCCGTTCGATTCCGGTTGGTGTCGAGAAGAACTCAGCGGGCATTCATCTCCTCTCGCGAGGACCGACGGCCACTCGAAACCTCCGCCAGCGCATCCATGAGCCGGCGGTAGTCCTTGATCCGACGCTCGCCATGCTGGCTTGGGGCGTACTGTCCAAGCCAGGCACGGAACTCTGCGTTCAGAGAGGTCCTTCTTCGCCGGGCTTTTTCGCGAGCCGCGTCTATGAGCTTCTCGTCAGCACTGAGGGTGATGTTTCTCACGCTGCTGCCTACCAATGCAGTGTACGCCGGGCACTACTCCCTCGTACAGATTACGTAGAATCGTCCCGGCGGAACGTCGAGGATGAAGTGTTGTGCACCAGGAAGGCAATCTCTGCTTGCGGTGGCGCTGACCATCCTCCTCTTCACGGTAGCTGCGCCGCATTGCGTTGCCGTGGCCCAGACCGCTGGCGAAGTCGAAATGACGGTCCATCTGGGCGCGGTGGCATCCCGCGACGAGGCCCCGACCGGCGATGTGACGATCGAGTTCACCGAGGCATCGACGCGGGTGCCGGTGGCTTCCTACACCGTCGAGGGCGCCGCGGAGGAGCTGAGTTTCCAGGTGACCGTCCCCGCGACCGAAGTGCGGTCCGGCTGGTTCGCTTCCGCGCGGACGGAGGGCTGGTGGAGCTCGACTGCCTACATCGCTCCGGACGATCTGGAAGTGTCGCTGGCGCTGGTTCCCGAGGGCGTCGTGCGATTCGCCATCGACGGCACGGACAGGGGAGTCGACCGGCTACGGACAGGCCACGTCTGGATCGCCGGCCGGGTCGGCAATCGCGGCGTACGTCTCGAGCGGGGGCTGTACGGCGGCCCGTGCGAGGTCGACCGCGAGCCGGCCGGTACACGACGCGTGGACTCGAACGGCAACACCGACGGCTCGGGCGTCGCTCCCCACTGGCTGCCAATGGAAGCGGAGATCGTCGATGTCGTCGTCCGGGCTGATGGCCTCGGAATGGTCGGCTGGCGGTTCGAGATCCGGGATGATGCTCCGATCGAGGTGGAAATGTCGCCCGATCGCGGCGCTCTGCGTGTACCGGACTCGTGGGCAGCCTGGCTGGTCACTCCTGGGGGCGCTTTGGTCGATGTCGGTGACACACTGGCCGCCATAGCTGATCGAGGCCAGGTTCGGCTTGATGGGGACGAGTTCGTTGTCGGGGATTTGGCCCCGGGCACCTACTCGTACTGCTTGCCGGAAGGTGTTTGCACCAGAGTCGACATCGTGCCCTGGGCCGAAAGCAGGGTCCGGGAGTAGCGCTTCACTGCCGGTCTATCCGGCCACCATCCGCACTACCTTGTCTGCGATGGTGTACACCGCGAACGCGATGTACATCACCGAAGCAATGCCCACGAAGAAGATGTTGATCCAGCCGGGTCGCGCCGACTTCGGCAGCTTCGTCAGGTTCATGTACAGGAGCAGCGGCACGTAGACTGCCATGGCGAATCCGCCAATGAGCGCCGAATAGAACAGGAAATCGAGTCCCGCCGTCCCTCTTCTCTCGAAGAAGGCGACGCTGGCTGTTCCGATGACAATCGTCGTGCCCACAAGGACGAGATACCACTTCTCGAGCGAGAGCCTGCGGCCGAACTTGAAGCTGGTGTGGAGCATGTCCGCGAAGATCCGGCTCCCGCCGTCCACGCCTCCCAATTGCGAGCTGAACAGCGCAGCCATGCCTACGAGCAGGAACAGATAGTGCCCGGAGGTGCCCATGCTCTCTTCCAGAATCCCGGCCAGATCCCACACGAGGCTTCCGCGGCTGGGAACGAGACCTTCAGGATGCAATACGGCGAGCGAGCCGAAGATGAACAGGAACATCGTGAAGCTGCCGAGGATCCAGAAGCAGAAGACCTGATCTACCCACACATACTTCATCCAGTCCCGGAAACGCCGGCGGTTCTCTTCCGACTCGGGATAGACGTAGCCGGTGTCTATTTCCTTTACTTCGTGTTTGTGTGTCGGACTCATGAGTGGCGGCATCCGTTTCCCCATGCCTATCTTCTTTTCTCGCAAGTAGTAGGCGTAGTAGAGATTGCCGAGGCCGCCCAATCCCGCGAATACGATCGCGCCGAAGAACTGGCTGAATGCGAATGGCGGACGTGCTTCGCCGTTCACCGGCGGAATCTCAACGGGAAAGTCCGGGAAACGCCCCACGTTCAGTAGACCGCGCCACATGTCACCGAAGAGATCTGCCGATCCGATCTCCCAGACGACGTAGATGAGACCTACCACGATGATGGCGACGAGCCCCATGATGCAACGTTCGACCGCGGTATAGATGACCTTGGGTCCGAAGAGAATGGCGGCGATCACGGCGAAGACGATCGCGGTCCACACCCACTCCGCCCAGAGCCATCCGGGGAGACTCGTGTTCTCGATGCCGAAGATCAGGCTCCGAAGGGAGACGCCGGTCTCACGAGCCCAACCCGGAAGGAACTTTCCGACGACTACGAGAAAGACCCAGAGGTAGACGATGAGCTTGACTACCCGGACCATTCCGATCAGGGGGCTTTCGCCGGTGACCACGGTCCAGCGTCCAACCTCGACGTTGATCCAGAGTTGGAGGAAGATCCCGATCGCGGCCGCCCAGATGAGTTGCGCTCCAACGATCGATGTGATCCACGGCCACATGATCAACTCGCCGGAGCCGATCGCGATTCCGGCCATGACGATGCCCGGGCCCATCATCTTCAGTAGCGCGGTCTTGCGCTTCGGCAGCTCAGCCTGTTTCAGCGGCGGGACGGGTACGGGCATGGGGGGTCCTTCGAGTTTCGATGCAGGAGTGTCGTCGCGGGGAGGTGAGACTACGGGTACGGGCCGGTCTCAGTTCGCAGCTTCCCGATTCGGAACGGTCACAGGCTCGCGAACGAGGGACATGACCCCCGTCGTCTCGTCGCGAAGGCCGACGGCGACCTGGTAGCCGCCTTCCGGCAGGTTCATCGCGACTTCGACGCGGTAGCTGCCGTCCACGGCCGGAATGCCGTTCTCGCCACCGACGGCGACTGTCTTCTGACGGACGGCGCTGCGGGCGCCCTTCTCGTCCTCGACGGCGACCAGCCAGAGCCGGAGTTGAGCCGTCGCGCTTCGCGCCTCGCCGTCCTTGCCCGGCAGCGTCACGATCGCCTCCGCCGGCACGCTGACGCCGACCGTCAACTCATGGACCTTCTTCTCGAGCGGCGTGGTGCCGCCGAAGTCGACACGCGCTCCGAGCGGATTCTCCGGGTTGCCGAGGTAGGCGACGTGACGCGATTGGCGTTGGCATGAGCGGAGATGCGGTTGAACCGGCGGCTCTCGTCGTACTGCACGATTTCCGACATCGTCTCCGATGGCGCGCTGGGCCGCAGAGCCGCGCAGAGTTGATTGCCGAGGTAGTCGAGGACGGAGATCCCTGGCCGTTGCGGCAGCCCGTCCGTGATGTGCACGACCGTCTTCTTGCCCGGCACGCCGGCAAGGGTCGTCACCAGATCGGCAAGACCGTCGGCCGCGATCGCCGTGTTCGTCGCCTGGTTGTCCGCGTACTGCCTCGCCAGCGACAGCAACTCGCCCCAGTTGTCCTCGCAAGGTCGGCAGTACGGAACCGTCTCGCAGGCCTCGTAGCTGTCGATCAGGCTCCTGATCGCGAAGCGTCGGGCGCCGTCGCCGTTCTGGATCGAACGCGGCGACCCTCTCGGCACGGTAGCGGCCCCTTCCAGAATCGCGTCCAGGTCGCGGGTCGGCGGCACGAGAACTTCGAGGCGGTGGACGAACCGCGCGAGCATGAAGCTCGCGTCCATGGTTCGCCACGGTTCGATGGCGGTCTCGAGACGTCGCAGCAGTCGGGTGCGGTGGGACGGGAAGATGTTCGGGTCATCCAGGTAGAAGACGACGGTGAGCGGGCCTTCGACCGTGGCGCCGGGTGTGGCTTCGCTGCTGACGGCAGGGCGTTCCTTGTTGCGGCGGCCAGTCGGTTCCTCCACGTAGATCGACGACTCGTAGAAGTTCGTGATCTCCACCGGCTGACCGTCCACATACAGCTCGAAGTCCTCTCGTGTCAGGTCCTTGACCGGACGGCCCTTCCTGTCCGTGACCACGACGTCGACCTCGACGACCTGCACGTCGACGGTGTCGATGAAGGTCTGATTCGGCTGGGCCGCGAGTGTGGCCGAGCCGGCAAGGCTCAGCAACAGAGCCAACGCCGGAACGGATCCACGATTGTGGTCAGTGCGTGTCACCGCCTCGCCTCCTGCGCCCCTCTCGGAGCTGGTTCGTTGGTTGGACAGTAAAACGCTGCAACTTCTGTGCCTGGGGCGGCGCGAGCAGCGGTTGGTGCGAGCCCCAGCGGCTGCGGGGCGAATCGTTCACTCAAATGAAGGTGGCCGTGAACGGATTCACGAGTGCGACGCCGCAGCCTCGGAAGTCGCGCGTGTTCCGGGTCGCCAGGGGGAGCTGATGTTCCAGGGCGGTTGCGGCGATCAGCATGTCCGCCTGAGTTCGCGTTTCGCCGGTGGCCTGGAAGCGCCCCCGGAGGTCTCCGGCGCGACGTGCGACGGATTCGGTCACCGGCAGCACGTCGCAGAAGCCGGCCAGAAACTCGCTGAACCAGATCTCGGCGCGTTGGGTCGGCCGCCACGTCAGCCCGTAGCGCGTTTCTTCGATGCTGACGACGCTGAAGGCGAACGGCGGCTTCACCGTGGTTGCCCAGCGCTCGACGACTGGATTCGGACGTGCCCGGCTGAGTTCCGCCACGATGTTCGTGTCGAGCAGGATCATCCGGCGCTTGTGCGGGAGCGGCCGGACTCGTCGCTCTCGTGGTCGCCCTTGTCCTCGGGCCAGCCTTCCCGGTTCCGGCGCTCGCCGACCTGAAGCTCATAGTCCTCGCCAACACAGACGGCACGGAACTCGGCGAAAAGGTCGGCCAGGGTTCTTGCGGACTGTCGTTGCCTTTTCTCCACCGTCTCGAGAAGGTCGGGATTCACGATGGCGGCTACCAGTTGGTCTCGGTTGTAGATCATCTGGGGCTCGGTCTGAGCCCTGCGGACGACCTCGGAGAACTGCTGCTTTGCAGCACCGATGTGCCAGGAAGTTGTGTCCATAATGGACACGTTATGGGGCCGGACATGGACAAGTCAAGGCGATGCGGGCCTGCTTCCTGGCGCAGCAGCTTCCGCGCCAAGCGCTGAGCGGCGCTCAGCCGAACTACGATACAGGCTTGTCCCAGAGTCCTTCCAGATGACGCCACGTTCCACCGCCGCGCTCCAGGCCGTGGTCGCCGGCATCCTGTTCTCGACCGGCGGCGCCGCGGTCAAGGCGACGGAACTCGACGCCTGGCAGGTGGCGGGGATGCGGTCCGTCGTCGCGGCCGCGGTGCTGCTGATCGCGATTCCCGCGGCCCGGCGGTGGGCCGGCGGACCGGGGCGGGCGGGTTCCGCCGGCGCTGCCCTGTCCGCCTGGTGGCACAGCGCGGCCCGGCGGCGGGCCCTGCTCCTGACCCTGGGAATCGGCTGCTGCTACTGCCTGACCCTGGTGCTGTTCGTGCACGCGAACAAGCGGACCACGGCCGCCGAGACGATCTTCCTGCAGTCGACGGCGCCGCTGTTCGTGCTGCTGCTGGCTCCCATCCTGCTGCGGGAGCGCCCGGGGGCGAGGCAGCTTCTGTTCGTGCCGCTCTTCGGCGCCGGCCTGGTGCTCGCGTTCTTCGGCGGCGCCGATGCGGCGGCGACCGCGCCCGATCCCCGGACCGGCAACGTGCTCGCCACGTTCTGCGGTCTGGCGTACGGCCTCACGCTGATCGGCCTGCGGGCGGCTGGGCGCCCGTTGTCTGTGGGACGAGCAGCCGGTAGGCCGGGCGAAGTGTCCCCTGCAGGGGACGGCGGTGCGGTACGCGCGCCGGGCATCGCGGCCGCGGCCTGCGGCAACGTGATCGTGTGCCTCGCCTGCCTGCCGGTGATGGCGCCGATCCGGGACGCCGATCCGGGAGACCTTCTGATCGTGGCTTCTCTAGGCCTGTTCCAGGTCGCCTTCGCCTACGTGCTCGTAACCCGTGCCGCCCGCGTCCTGCAGGCGCCGATTCTCGCCCTGCTGCTGCTCCTGGAGCCGGCGCTCAGCCCGTTCTGGGCGATGTGGTTCCACGGCGAGCAGCCGCACCTGCTGACCTGGCTGGGCGGCGGGGTCATAGCAACGGCGACGTTGCTGCTGGCGACGGTGGTCCGGTCGGCGGAGGAGTAGGAGCATGCCCGGTAGAACGATCTGACCTGGGAACGCGGGCATCCTGCCCGCATCCGGCGCGGAGCGCCGGCCTCTGGGAGTTCTGCCGCACGCCGCCAAACCCCAAGGGTCTGCTAAACAAACGGTCCCTGCGGCGTCTTCACCACTGAACCCACGCGCGCGCCGGCCACCGAGCCGGCACGCCCGGAGCCAAGGAGGCGCCGTTTGACGACTGCCACCGTTTCGATGACCACAGAGCCGCCTGCAGCGCCTCCCCCGATGCCGGACTCGACCGGGGCGGGGCTGCAGGAGCTGTTCGAAGAGCATCACCAACTCATCTTCCGCACCGCCTGGCGGGTCACCGGCAACGCGAACGACGCGGAGGATGTCCTGCAGACGATCTTTCTGCGGCTCCTGAAGCGGCCCCCCGCGGCGCTCGAGACGGGGAACGCCGGCGGCTACCTGCGGCGGGCGGCGATCAACGCCTCGCTCGACCTGATCCGGTCCCGCAAGCGTTCCCACCTCGTGGCGCTCGATCAGCAGTTGATCGAGGAGGTCGAACCGGCCGTCGACGGCGCGAGTGACCCCGAGCGGCAATTTGCGGGCCTGGAGCTGCGCGACCGGCTGCGACGGGAGTTGGCGAAGGTGAACCCGCGGGCAGCGGAGATGTTCGTTCTCCGCTACTTCGAGGGCCACCGGAACTCCGAGATCGGCCCGATGATGGGCACCTCGCGCATGACCGTGGCGGTGACGCTGCACCGGCTGCGCAAGCGTCTGAGACTGGCGCTGGCGGACGAGCTGAATGCTGTGGAACCCAACGACAGGCGATCCGGACGGGAAGAGGAAGGACAGGAAGCAACGGAGGTGCAGACATGAGCGACCGCAACCAGATGAATCGGACCCTGATCGAAACCGCCCGGGGAATCGCCGCCGAGCAGCCGCCGGCCGATGCCGCCGCGGCGGCATCGGAGCGGGTACGCAGCGTCCTCGCCGCCGCCACCGCGGATGCCGCGGCCGTCGCGGACCCGAGCGACGCCGGCGCCCCGACGCTGACTCTGACTTCCTGCGCCGACTACCAGGCGCGGATGCCGGCCCTGGTTGCGGGCACCCTTCCCGAGGCCCAGCGCCTCCTGGTCGAGGATCACAGCCGCGAGTGCATTCCCTGCCGCAAGCACCTGCAGGCCGTGCGCGCGGGCCGCGCCGTTTCGGATTGGGCCGGACCCGCGGCGCCGGCACGAGTGGGCCGCTACTACGCGGCCGCGGCCGCGGTCGTAGCCCTTGCGGCGGCAGGCGTCTGGACCTCGGGGCGGGTGCTGCAGCCGCCCCAGGACGGGATCGTCCAGGTCCAGAGCGTCGACGGCCGGATGTTCGTCGCCGGCGCCGGCGGCGCCGATCCCGTGCCGCTTGTGCCCGGCGACGCGGTCGACGGCGGTGAACTGATTCGCACCGGCGCCGGCAGCCGAGCGGTGCTCGCACTCGCGGACGGATCGCGTATCGAGGCCGCCGGCCTCACCACCTTCCGCGTCGACGCCCGGCGCCGGGGCGACCGCGTCCGGGTCGACCGGGGCAGCGTGATCGTCCAGGCCGCGAAGCAGGAGAACCGGTCCCTGGTCGTGTCGACCCAGGAGATGCTGGTGTCGGTCAAGGGCACGATCTTCGCCGTCACCCACGGCGTCAAGGGGTCGCGGGTGTCGGTGATCGAGGGCGAGGTGGAGGTCGAACAGGGCCGTAAGCGGCACAGCCTGCTGGCCGGCGACCAACTGCGAAGCCGGACGACCCTGGTGGCGATGACGCTCCAGGAGGAGGTCGCCTGGAGCCAGGACGCCGAACGGTACGTGGCGCTGCTCGAGGAGTTCAAGGCGCTGCGCAGCGACCTGAACCAGTTGATGGAGGCGGCGCCGGTCCGCTACTCGACCCGGCTGCTCGACCTGATGCCAAGCGAAACGACCGTCTATGTGGCGATGCCGAACGCATCGTCGACGCTGAGCGACATGTTCGAGTTGGTGCGCTCCCGGATGGGGTCGAGCGGGCTGCTCGCCGAGTGGTGGGCGGAGCTCGAGGCGTCGGGTGTAGTCGACACGATCGACGACCTGGTGACGAACCTGCGCGAGCTCGGCGACGCGATGGGCGACGAGACCGTCGTGGCCTTTGCCGGCGGCGCCGGCGACGAGGCGTTCACGCCGCTGCTGGTGACCGAGGTGACCGACGCCGCGGCCCTGCGGGAAGCGCTCGAGGAGCACATCGAGGATCTCGTGGAGGGAGGCGACGAAGATCCGATTCGCATCGTCGGCGAGCTCGATTCGGCGACCGGCTCGGACGGCGAACTGCTGGTGTGGATCGACGACGACATCGCCGCCGCCTCGACCTCGCTGGCGCGACTGCGCACCGTGGCAGGGAACGCCGGCGGCGCCACGAACGCCTTTGTCGGCTCGCGCCTGCACGGCCGCCTGGCCGAGCGCTACGCTGCCGGCGCGGAACTGCTGGCCGCGGTCGAGCTGACGACGTTCGTCGACAACCTGGACGAGGGTTACGAAGACGAAGAGGGCGCGGAAGCGTTCGCGTTCACCGGTCTCGACAAGGTCCAGGATCTGGTCGTCTCCCGCACTCAGGACGGCGACCGCGCGGACATCACCGCGACCCTGACCTTCGACGGCGAGCGTTCCGGAATGATCTCCTGGCTGGCGGAACCCGGGGCGAATGGCGCTCTGGACTTCTTCTCGCCCGACGCCTCCTTCGTCAGTGCCGGCGTGATCGAGGATCCGCTCACCATCTACGACCAGATCGTGGATGCCCTGGAGGATGCGGGCGTGGATAGCGACGAGGCTCTGGCCGAGATCGAGACCGAACTCGGGCTCTCCATCCGCAACGACTTCCTGGTCCATCTCGGCGGCGAGTACGCGGTCGGCATCGACGGCCCGGTGCTGCCGTCGCCGGCCTGGCTGGCGGTGGCGTCGGTCTACAACGCGGACGCGCTGCAGACTTCGATCGAAACGCTGGTGGAGAAGGCGGACGAAGCGCTGGCCGAGGCGGACGAAGACGGCGACGCCAGCCTGACGCTGGAAGAGCAGGAGTCGAACGGCCGCACGGTCTACCGTCTTTCGCTCGAGTTCGACGACAGCGACGGGGACGCCGCCGCCGCCGACGCCGACTCGGGCGACGCCTGGGACGATGTCTTGAAGGCCCTGCTCGAAACCCCGCGGATCTTCTACACGTACTTTGATGGGTACATGGTGAGCGCCTCCAGCGTGGCAGCGATCGACACCGCGATCCGGTACCGGGGCAGCGGCGCCTCGCTGACGGATAGCCAGCAGTTCATCGATCTGCTGCCCCCGAATGGGTACATCGACTTCTCCGCGATGGTCTACAACCGGCTTGCCGAGACGGCGAGCGAACTGTTCGAGCTGTTGCCGACCGGGGCCGTGAACGACGACCAGCAGGCGGTGGTCCAGGCGATCGAGGAGTCGATCACCAGCCAGGGACCGGCGCTCTACACGGTGTACGCCGGCCGCAGCGAGATCGTCGTCACCTCCAGTGGTCCGAGCCTGCTGGCCTTCTCCGGGTTGGGCCAGTTGCTCGGCCTCGGTGCGCTCCTCCAGGGCCTGGAGTCGATCGAGGAGGCGGCCGAGCCTGAACCGGCGCCCGAGCCGGCGACCGGTTCTGACGCCCAGGTGGCGGCCGACCGGTCCAGGTCCGCGGACCTCCTCTTGAGGCCGGCCGCTTGACGAGCGAAGCCGCGCCGGTCATCGACCTCGACGGCCTGGGTGTGCGCTTCGGCCGGCACCAGGTCCTGGACGACCTGCGCGGCGCCTTCTCGGGCCGCGCGATCGGTCTCCTGGGGCCGAACGGCGCCGGCAAGACGACGCTGCTCAACACCCTGCTCGGCTTCTACAAGCCGACCGCCGGCACCGCCCGCCTGTTCGGCATGGACATCTCGAGCCAGGGCCGCGATCTGCGTCGACGGGTCGGCTACATGCCGGAGCGGGACGCCTTCATCGCCGGCATCTCCGGCGTTCGCTTCGTGCGGCTGATGGCGGAGCTCTCCGGGCTGCCGCCCGAAGCCGCGCTGGAGCGCGCCCACGAGGTCTTCTTCCACGTCGGCCTGGGCGAGGCCCGGTACCGCAACGTGGAGACCTACTCGCTGGGCATGAAGCAACTGCTCAAGCTGGCGCAGGCGATCGTCCACGGGCCGAGCCTCCTGTTCCTCGACGAACCCACCAACGGGCTCGACCCGCCGGCACGGCTCCGCATGCTGCGCCTGATCCGGGAGATCCGCGATTCGGGCAAGGCTCGGATCGTCGTCTCGTCGCACCTGCTGCGCGACGTGGAGGAGTGCTGCGAGGAGGTGCTGGTGCTGAACCGGGGCCGGATCGCCACCTACTGCAACCTGGCCGAAGAGCGTCGCTCCAACCGGCGTTTCCTGGAGCTCGACCTCGGCTCGGAGCGCGAGGGCGCCGGCAGCAGCTTCCGGGCCGCGATCGAAGGGCTCGGCTGCGAGGTCGCGGTGGTCAACCGCCGCCGGATCAAGGCCGTCCTGCCGCCGGGCATCGAGGTGCGCCACATCTACGCCTCGGCGATCGAGCAGGACGTGACGATTCGCCGCCTGGACTACAAGCGCACTTCGCTCGAGGACATCTTCCTCAAGGCGATGGAGGGCGACGATGGCCGTCTATGACCACGGCTACAGAGGCTACGAGGGTTCGCTGATGCCGGCGCGGAGCCGGTTCCTCGTCATCAGCCGCTACGGACTGCGCGACATCTTCGCTTCGCGGATGTTCCTCGCCTTCTTCGCCTTCTGTTTCACCTGGCCTCTGCTTCTGCTGGTCGCCATGTACCTGCGCTACAACGCGGAGGCGCTGGCCCTCACGAACATCGGCGCGACCGACCTGCTGGAGTTCCTGGAGGTCAACACCTGGTTCTTCCAGAATCTGTTCCTGCGCGCCCAGTTGTACCTGGCCTTCGTCGTCGTCCTGATCGTCGGGCCGTCTCTGTTGTCCGCAGACCTGCGCAACCGGGCGATGCCGCTCTACCTCTCCCGTCCGCTGACGCGGACGGACTACGTGCTCGGCAAGCTCGTGGTTCTGGGGGTCCTGGTTTCGGCGATCACATGGGCGCCGGGGCTGCTTCTGTTCACGATTCAGGCCTCGCTCGGCGGGACGGAGTGGTTGGGGGAGTACTGGAGAGTGGCGCCGTCCATGGTCGTCGTGTCGGCTGTCTGGACGCTCTGCATGTCGCTGCCCATGCTGGCAATCGCGGCCTGGGTGAAGTGGAAGCCCTGGGCGCGGATCGTGTTCATGGGCGCCATCCTGAGCGGCACCGCGTTCGGCGAGTTCTACAAGCAGTTCTACGACTCCTGGCTGGGCAGCATGGTGGTGGCGTTCGACGTGACGGCGGCGCTCTCCGCCTCTGTCTTCGGCACCGAAGGGAACGTCCAGATGCCGGACGTGGCGGCGTGGCTGGCGGCGGGCCTGCTGGTCGCGGTGTCGGCGGCGTTGCTCTATCGGCGCGTGCGCGCCTTCGAGGTCGTCTCGTGAGCGGCGCCCTCCTGGGAACGCGGGCGTCCCGCCCGCATCCGGCGCGCAGCGCAGCGCCGGGGGGCGGCCGCAACATCGTCCTGCGCGATGTCTCGAAGTTCTACGGCGACGTGCTGGGCGTCAACCGGGTCGACCTGACGATCGAGCCGGGAATCACCAGCTTGGTGGGGCCGAACGGGTCCGGCAAGAGCACGCTGATGAACCTGCTCGCGGGCCTGTTGCGGCCGACCCGGGGCGAGATCAGGATTCTCGGCATTCCGGTCAGCCGGCCGCAGGATCTCTTCCGCCGCTTCGGTTACTGCACCCAGTACGACTCCTTCCCGCGCGGGATGACCGGCTGGCAGTTCGTGTTCTCCTACCTGCTCCTGCACGGCCTGGACCGCACCGCCGCGGAGCGCCTGACCGCGCGGGTGCTGGAGCGGGTCGGCCTGGTCGACTCGGCGCATCGCCGGGTCGGCGGCTACAGCAAGGGCATGCGGCAGCGGATCAAGCTGGCGCAGGCGATCGCGCACGGGCCCCAGGTCATGGTGCTCGACGAGCCGCTCAACGGACTCGACCCGATGGTGCGCGCCGAGACGATCGAACTCTTTCGTCACCTGGCGCGCGAAGGCCAGCACGTGCTCATCTCGAGCCACATCCTGCACGAGGTCGACCTGCTCTCGGACCGCGTCATCCTGATCTCGAACGGGTACATCGTGGCGGAAGGCGAGGTGCCCGGGATGCGGGCCGAGGTCGCGGAGGTCCGGGAACAGCCGATGCAGGTCTTCGTGCGCTGCAACCGGCCCCAATGGCTTGCCGCCCGCGCCTTCGAGCTCGACCACGTCACCGAGGTCCAGCTCCACGACGACGGCGGCGGCCTCCACCTGCGCACGCGCGACGCGGACCGCTTTCTGCGTCTGGTCGGCGAATTGGTCGCCGATGGCGGCGTCGAGGTCGAGGCGGTGGGCCCTGCCGACAGCGACCTGCAGGCCGTCTACCGCTACTTGATGGCCGACGAGGGCGAACCGTCGTGACCGTGGCGCCGGACACAGCAGCCCGCGCGGGCTTCGACTGGGCGCTGCTCGGCCGGCAGGTCGGCGGACTGGTGCGCCTGGAGCTGCGCCGGCTGCTGATGACCCGCCGGGCTGTGATCCTGGGGCTTGCGGCGGCGGTACCCGTCGTGATCGTCCTGTTCGTCGGCTCGATACCCATCGGCGGGCAGACGGTGCTGGAACGGTTCGGCAATCGCACGGTGTACGAGACCATCTTCGAGACCGTCTTCCTCGGCGCCATCCTGTTCTTCGGTTGCCTGTACGTCTTCTTCAACCTGTTCCGCGGCGAGATCCTCGAGCGCAGCCTGCACTACCTGTTGCTGACGCCGCTTCGCCGCGAGGTGGTGGTGGTGGGGAAGTACGTCGCCGCCGTGACCGCCGTGGCGGTGTTGTTCATGGCCAGCACGCTCCTCAGCTACCTCCTGATCTACCTGCCGGTGGGCGTCTCGGGAGCGATCGAGGACCTGACAGCCGGCCCGGGCGGCGCGCATCTCGTCGCCTACCTCGGCGTCACCCTGCTCGCCTGCATCGGCTACGGCGCCTTGTTCACGCTGATCGGCATGGTGTTCCGGAACCCGATCATTCCCGCCGGCGCGCTCTACCTGTGGGAGATGCTGCACTTCCTGCTGCCGCCGGCGCTCAAGAAGCTGAGCGTGATCCACTACCTGAAGGGCCTGCTGCCCGTGCCGCTCTCCGACGGTCCGTTCGCCGTCGTCGTCGAACCGCCGCCGGTGGCCGTCTCCGTCCTCGGCCTGCTCGCCCTGGCCGCCGTCGTGCTCGCGGTGACCGCGCTGATCGTCCGGCGCATGGAGATCCGGTACACCGAGGACTGACCGCCAGGCCGCCCCTGGGAACCCGTGTGGCGCGACATCGCGGATCCTGGGAACGCGGGCATCCTGCCCGCATCCGGGCGACGCCGCGAAGCGGCGAGCCCGTCACATCTGCCACCATAGGCCCATGGCCACGATCGACATCGGCGGCCTCGCGATCCCCGCAGCAGCGCTGACCTTCAAGTTCGTCCGCTCCTCCGGCCCGGGCGGACAGAACGTGAACAAGGTGGCGACGGCGGCACAGTGCCGCCTCGACCTCGACGCGGCCGGCATCGAAGGCCCCCTGCGCGTTCGCCTGGAGGGCGTGGCCGGCAAGCGCCTCACTGTCGCCGGCGAGATCGTCGTGTCCGCCGACACCCACCGCACCCAGGCGCGCAACCGGGCCGAAGCGCTCTTGCGCCTCGCGGCGATGATCGAAGAGGCCCGCACCGAGCCGCGGCCGCGCCGGCCCACCCGGCCGTCAGCCCGCGCCAAGGCAAAGAGGCTGGAGGCGAAGAGGCGGCGTGGCGATACAAAGAAGCGCCGCGGCGTGGTCGATGCCCGCGACGAGTAGAAGGAGTCGTTTGTTACCCTGACGCCGCACCACGTCATGGCCCTCCTCGACCGTCTTCTCCGCGCCACCGTGCGCCAACCGCGCCGGGCGCCGTCGAGCCCGGACGCGGACCGTGTGGCGTCCCGCCTGGCGCTCTACCATTTCGGCTCCTGCCCGTTCTGCCTGCGGGTCCGTCGCGAACTGGCCCGGCTCGGGGTCGAAGTCGAACTCCGCAACATCCACCGCGACCGCAGCCGGTACGACGAACTCGTGCGAGGCGGAGGCAGGCAGCAGGTGCCGTGCCTGCGGATCGAGAACGACAACGGCACCGTCGAATGGCTCTACGAGTCGTCCGACATCATCGCCTGGTTGGAAGACGAACTGCGGGCACCCGGGACCGCCGAGGCCGTCTGACGCTGGGTGCGCCGGCGCCCTCGCCGGCATCCGGGCGCCGCCGCGAAGCGCCGGTCTCCGGTAGTTCTGCCGCGACTACTTCAGTGTCTTCCGGCACGAGACGGTCGTGAACCAACCGCGGTCCGCGGTCTCCAGATCGATCTCGATGTCCTGGCCGCGAGTCAACTCATCCCACACCGGATGGTCGAGCTGAGGGCAGGCGATCTCGGCGGTCATTCGCTCTCGCTGGCGGCCGGTCATGTTCATCAGGTCGCCGGCGAACTCGGGGATCACCTGGATCCGGTGAATGAGACGGTCCACCCGTTCCAGTTCTCGGCCTACCCATACCCGGTTCCAGCCCGGACGCAGCCGCATGGCTGGAAAGTCCTGGCTGTGGCGGTAGACCAGGTCGGCGCCGACGTGGGGCGCCGTGTTGCAGGCCGCGGGCAGCAGCAAGGCGACGAGCAGTGGCAGCGGTAGAACCGAGCGGCGCATAGCGGCGGCCAAACTACCGCACTCTGCCGGAACGCGACAAGACACCCCTGGGAACCCGGGTGGCGCGATCCGCGCCACCCGTGAACCAGTCCACGCGCCCGTCGTCGGGTGCGTGGATGGAACCCGGGCGTCTCGCCCGCCTCCGCCCTGGGAACGCGGGCGTCTCGCCCGCATCCGGCGCTACGGGCGCCCAAGGCTATGCTTCGCCGATGAAATCGACAGCGCTCGCAGCAGCGTTGGCGCTCACCCTCGCGGTGCCCGTCGCCCACGCCGACGACTGGCCGCAGTGGCGCGGCGCCGAACGCCGCGGCGTCTGGCACGAAGACGGCATCCTCGACCGCTTCCCCGAGGACGGCCTTCGTTTCGTTTGGCGGGCGCCGATCGGCCCGGGCTACGGCGGGCCCGCGGTGGCGGAGGGACGCGTGTTCGTGACCGACTTCGAGCGGTTGCCGGGGAACCGCGGCCGTGAGCGCCTGGTCGTGCTCGATGAAACCACCGGAAAGCAACTCTGGGATCACTCCTGGGAAACCGACCTCGCCGGTCTCATGCCCGCCTACTCGAACGGCCCGCGCGCCACACCGACCGTCGACGGCGACCGCGTCTACGTGCTCGGTTCGGCCGGCTACCTGGCGGCCCTGGCGGTGGAGGACGGCCGAGTGCTCTGGCAGGTCGACCTGGTGGCGGACTACGGCGCGCCGGTGCAGCCGTGGGGCTTCGTCGGGGCGCCGCTGGCGGACGGCCAGCAGATCATCACCCTCGCAGGGGCTGAGCCCGACGCCATGGTCGTCGCCTTCGATCGCGACTCGGGCGAAGAGATCTGGCGCTCGATGGAGGTCAGGAACGAGCCGGGTTACAACTCGCCCGTAATCTACGAACTCGATGGCCACCGGCACCTCATCATCTGGCACCCGAAGGGCATTGCCGGTCTCGACCCGGACGGCGGCGAGGTGTACTGGCAGTTCCCCTACGAGGTGGAGTACGGCCAGACGATCGCGACCCCGATCCAGGACGGGAACCAACTCCTCGTGTCATCCGCGTCGCACGGCTCGACCCTGATCGAAGTCACCGCCGCGGACGGCGCTCCTGGCTCGAGCAAGCCGCAGGCCAGGATCGTCTGGAAGGGCAAGAGCACCAGCAAGCAGGACCTCGACGGCCTGCACGCCTTCAACTCCACGCCCGCCTTCGACGGCGACATGATCTACGGCATCGGCGGCCAAGGCGCGTTGCGCGCCATCGACCGCGCGTCCGGAAAGGAGCTCTGGGCGACCTTCGAGCCCAGCGAGGACGCCCGCATTGCCACCGCGTTCCTGGTCAGGAACGGCGACCGCTACTTCATCAGCAATGACCGCGGCGAACTGATGATCGCCCGCCTCAGCCGCGACGGCTACCACGAGATCGACCGCACCAAGCTGATCGAGCCGACCACCCGCAGCGTCCGCGTCCGCCGCGAGCTGGGAAAGCTGCTCTGGGTCCACCCCGCCTATGCCAACGGCCACATCGTGCACCGGAACGACCAGGAGATCGTCCGCGCGTCCTTGCTGGCGGAGTAGGCATGGACTCTTGAATTCCAATACGCGTTGCAACACCAGCGTTGCAGCCAAGGGCCTTCGGGGGGAAATATGATACGTAACCGCATCTTTCTGGTCGTACTGGCGGCCGTACTCATAGTCGCTGGCTTCGTCCTGTATCGATTGCTGCCGAATGATCCGGGAAGCGATCCGGCGGTAACCGAGACAACTCAGGCAGTCGGAAGCGCCGACTACGCGGATCTGGTCTCCCTCTTCGGAGAGTTTCGTTCGTTCCAGCATGCCGGCTCCGGCAACATGCAGTCCTTTTCGCAGAGCGGCTGGATCCTGTCGAACCTGGACGCTGCGCCCGACTTTTCCGCCACGGCAATGGCAGGGAAATACGGCGAGCTGAGGACGTTTCAGGAGCGGTTGGAGTCGATAGACCCCAGGGACTGGCCGATCTCACAACAGGTTGACTACCAGCTTGTCCGGGCGGAGACGAACGGCTATGAGTTCCAGCACCGGGTTCTCAGCCCATGGTCCAGGGACCCCGGGTTCTACAACGACGTGATCGCCACGCTTGCCTACGTAGCTGAACCACCTCTCCATGGGGACGAGGTCGCGGATCTGCAGTCAAGGCTCAGATCGGTACCCGATGTGGTGCAACAGGCGAAAGAGAATCTCAATGACTTTTCGGTGATCGCCGCCGACCTGGCCACTCTGGCGATTCTCTCTATTGGAGATTCCAGGTCGGACTATGAATCGCTTGCGCAGGGCCTGAGGACTCATCATCCGGAACTCGTGGCGGACGTTGAGTCGGCGCTGGCCGCTATCGACGACTATGAGGACTGGATACTGTCCAACGAAGATCGGATGACGGGCGCCACGGGTGTGGGCAGGGAAAACTACAACTGGCTGCTCAGGAACGTCTATCTGGTTCCCTATACCTGGGACGACATTCGTACGATCGTCGAACTTGAAGACAATCGCGTGATCACCTTTCAGCGACTGGAGGAGAACCGCAATCGAGATGATCCACCGATCGTACCGGTCGGGTCACAGGTCGAATACAGGGAAGGCATCGCAGAGGCCGTCGATCACATCATGAGCTTCCTGCGCAACGAGGAGATTCTCACTGTGCATGACTTCCTCGTGCCGGATGGCTACGACGCCACGCGGTTCGCCGGGAAGGGCTATTCCCTGGAGGATCCCTGGCCCGAGACGCACGACTATTTCTTCAACTTCTCTCACCGGGAAGCGGTGATGGAGAACACGCATGAGCTGGTCGGCCATCATTTCGACATGCTCAGAGCGGAGCGCGACGATCGGCCGATCCGTGGCGGAGAGCGGCCGTACAAGATCTCGACGGCTCGCGACGAGGGGCTGGCGTTTGCCCTCGAAGAGTTGCTGATGCATGCAGGATATCTGGACGGACGTAATCCTCACGGCAGGGAAATCACCTATGAACAGGCGGCTTTCCGTACCGTGCGCGCACTCTCCGACATCTACATGCACAGCGGCGACTGGAGTCTGGAAGAAGCGACGCAGTTCTGTATCGACAATGCACCGCATGGCGAAGTGCTGGAGGGCAGCCACCATCTGTGGTTTGAACTGGATACGACGCTGCGCGGCGTGGGGCATCACATGCTCATGGTCCTGGGGAAGGTCCAGTTCATGAAACTCATGCGAGACCGCGCCAATCAACTCGGCGACGACTTCGTTTTGCGGGAGTTCCTGGACGAAGTCTACGCTGCGGGCCAGATACCCTGGTCGCTCATTCGGTGGGAAATGACCGGGTACGACGACGAGGTCTCACAACTCTGGTAACACAGGCGGCTGGTGCTTTCGCCCCTGCGGTGTCCCCAAGTGATAGGCCGGCATCCGGGCCGAGCCGCGAAGCGGCGAGGCTATGCCTCCGGCCCGCCGACATCCCCCATCACACCCACCGACTCCGCATCCACGACCATCACCGCCTCCCTCCGCCTCTGCCGCGCGCGCGACACGACGAAGCTCACCAGACCCACCACGAACGCCGCCACGGGCAGGAGGAGGGTCACCGCGGTCATCAGCGACTCGGGCGCCTCCTCGATCTGCTTCAACCCGTCCCGGGCGAAGTGCAGGAAGAAGATGGCCGTAGCCGGCACGCTGAACCAGGGATCGCGAAGAGTGGCCTCGACGGGCGATAACGGTTCGCCCGCCGTCTCCGCCTGAACGGGCTTGTCCGAGTCATCCCCATCCTTGCCCTTCGAGCCCTTCCTGGAGGCACCGCCGCCGATCAGACCGAACGCCATGGCCAGCGTCGCGACGCCCAGTGACGCCAGGAACCACACGGCACGCTCGGTTTGCGGCGGCTCGGCTACCAGATCCAAAACGAACCGGCTGGCCAGGATGAACACGCAGAAGATCGCCGGGACCTGGTACCACGGGTCGGTGAACAGCGTCGACTCGTGCCACACGGGGCCGGTCGTTGGGACCGCATCTTTGCTGCTCGGCTCTACCCATAGCGGCTTCAGGACGGTCCACAGCGTTACCAGCGTCGCCGTTGCCAGCGCCGCCGCGTACGCCATCGAGACGGTCGACGTGCGGAGCGCCTCGATGCTCAACAGCCCGGCGTCCTGACCTACCCAGAAGAGCCCCATCAGGACGGCGAACCTTGCCGACGGCTTCGACTCGTCGTGCTTGTCCTTTTCGGTCACGATGTCGGCACGGAGTTGCGGTGGCCGGTCAGGCTAGCGTATTCCGGCTGGGCCTCGTGTGAGCTAAGTTCGGCCCATGCGGTTGCACATCGCCCTGGACGACGATCTCGTAGCCGAGCTGACCGGCGCGCCGGCCCCAGGCAGCGCAGTGCCTTCATCGCTCAACTGGTCCAGCGGGGACTCGACGACGAACGGCGCTGGGATGACATCGAAGCGGCGCTCGGCGGCATCTCCGACACCGGCCACGACTGGGACGACGACCCAGCGGAGTGGGTGCAACGCCAGCGACGCGGAGACCGGACTCCGGCTGTTCTGCCGCGCTAGTTTCCCCCCGTATCTCGAGGCGATCCCCGAAACACCTCCCGGCGGTGCCAATCGATGAAGTCGGTGTCGGGGCCCTGTTCGGCGCGTTGAGGGCGCCGGATCGGCCGACCGCTGCAATCCAGGAGCTGCTGGAACGCTCGGCTCTGGCCGTTCACCGCATCCGACACAAGCAGCCGGAAGCCATGGGCCGCCCGTTCGAGACCGATCGCGCCGCGGTCGAAGGTCCGGTGGTGCAGGATGCAGAGGGCCAGCCCATTGCGCACCTCGTCGGGTCCGCCGGCGGCATGCCAACGGATGTGAGCCGCATCGAGCCCCACCAGGTCGTCCTCGATCCTGATGTCGAAGTCACACACGGCGCACCGCCGCTCGTAGGCCGTCAGGACTGCCTGGCGGAAGTTGGGGTCGCGCTGTCGACGGGGCTTCTCGCTGGCTTCCATGTGCAGCGATAGACCGGCGGCGTCGCAGATGGGCTGGTGCAGCGAGGAGGTGAAGTGGCCGTCGAGGATCTTCTGGGCCGCTTTCTGAATCAGCTCGGGGTTGGCCTTCAGTAGTCGGTGCACTCCTTCGGGCAGACCGCCGTGGACGCCCGACATGACCAACAGCCGGTCGGTCGGACTCGTGCCGCGCCCGCCCTTGATGGCGGCCAGCTCGTGGTCCGGGATCTCCCAAAGTTCGTCGGATCGCAAGTGCCAGAAAGGATACTCAGGGCGGTAGGTCTTCCTCGCCGGCCCGAAACCGCGCAACAGGCCCCGAAGTCGATCTCGGATGTCACTTTCGTAGAGTGCCAGGCGCTCCTTGCCGCGTTGCAGGCGACCGAGAGCGAGGAGCAGCAGCAGTGGCTTGTGCGGGGCACGTTGGCCGCGCCGCCGCCAGACGTTGAGCGCATCAAGGCGGCGAAGGAACTCTCCTTGATCCATTTCGACGTCGGTGCGATGTGGTTGAAGTTGTACTGCTGCCCTTCGACAGCGACTGTAACTCCGCCGTGGCCTACCGCCGCCGGCAGACGAACAGCTCGTACTCCCCCGGCTCGATCTCCGAGTGATCGCACTCCACTGCTTCGGCCTCGAAGCCGACTTCGGCCAGTAGCCCGAGCCACTCCTCACGCCGGAACAGGCCGGTGATGTGTCGGTCGTGCAGAACCTCGACGCTGCCGCCTTTGGAGCGCAGGACGAAGGCGTAGTCGGTGGTGATCGTCGTGTCTTCGGGATCCGGATCAAACGAGCACTCGAGGTAGTGGGCGCTCCGGTCCTCTCCGTCGCAGCCGCCGCAGTCGGTGCTGGGCCGGTAGTTCTCGCGCAGGTGGTCGGGAGCGAAGAGGGCGGCGCCGCCGGGCCGGCAGTGGATGTACGCGGTCTCGATGGCGGCGCGCAGGTCCTCGAGCGTGGTCATGTAGTCCACGGCGTCTTGGATGAAGACGCAGTCGAAGGTCTGGTCGAGACGCACGGTGCGCATGTCGCCCTGGATGTGCCGGCATTCGGGATTGAGCTGCCGGCTCATTGCCAGCATCCCCGGTGAGAGGTCGACCAGGGTCATCTCGAAGTGGGCCTTGAGGTGGGAGGCGTTGTGGCCGCCGCCGCTGCCGAGTTCGAGGATGGTTTGAGGGCTGCCGTCGCAGGCTTCGACCAGGTGGCGGCGATAGATGCCGGCTTCTTCTTCGTACTCCTCGGGCGGTGAGATCAGGGGCCACCAGGGGGCGATCTCGTTGTAGAGCTTGGGCATGGAGGCGGAGAAGGATATGGGCTTTGCCGCTTCGCGGCGTCGCGCGGATGCGGGCGAGACGCCCGCGCTCCGAGGGCAGCCCTTGGTCAGTGCGAGGCGGTCGAGGCGGCGATGATGGCGGGCATTGCAGCGGCCGCGGCCACAGCCGCTTGCGTGGCGGCGACGGCTTCCGCGGTGGCGCGGCCAACGACATCCCCCTTGGCGAGGCTCTCGAGACGTTGCCTGTGGGGCTTCAGTTCCTTGCGGCCGAAGATCGGGTTGAGCAGGCCCACTGCCTTGGCCAACGAGGCGAGGACGACGGTGCGGGGCTCGACTTCCCGGTCGTTGCCGAAGATCGCCACGCGCAGGCGTTCGATGATCTCCTGCTCGGGGCCGGGGTCGATCTCGGGATAGATGCGGCGCTTGAAGATGACGAGCAGTTGCTTCTCGTCGGCCTTGAGGATGCCGCGCTCGCAGAGTCGGCCGGCGACCCGGTGCTGGAGCTTGGAGAGGGAGGAGAAGCGGGTGATCCAGGTCTGGAGCGATGCACGCCGCTTCGCGTCCCGGATCTTCTTGAGGCACTCGTCGACGACTGGATCGTTGATCCGGTGGATGTTGCGGACGTCGACGAGCTTGCGCCGGCGAGACTCGTCGAGGCGGATTCGCTCTTGCAGTAGGAGCTCGGCTGCTATGGCGCCGCCAAGTCCGAAACGGCTGTTGCCTGCGAGGATCGTGCCCCTCTCGTCGTGCAGGGCGAGAAGCATCAGCTCTTCGTGGAGGAGGAGGGGGTCTGGGTGCATGGTGGGTCTCCGTGTTTGGAGGGTAGCAGCGGGGGCGTTACGGGCTCGCCGCTTCGCGGCGTCGCCCGGATGCGGGCGAGACGCCCGCGTTCCCAGGGGCGGATGCGGATCGCGCCACCCGGGTGCCCAGGGGCGGATGCGGGCGAGACACCCGGGTGCCCAGGGGCGGATGCCGGCGGGCTCGCTGCTAGAACGCTTCGCTCCACGGCCTGCTCAGCCTCAGCGCCGAGTTGATCAGGCCGACCATGGAGTAGGTCTGGGGGAAGTTGCCCCAGAGTTCTCCCGTCTCGGGGTCGAGGTCTTCGGAGAGGAGGCCAACGGGGTTGCGGCGTTCGAGCATCTGTTCGAACAGGTCGCGGGCCTCCTCGCGGCGGCCGAGGGCGTTGATCGCGTCGATGTACCAGAAGCTGCAGACGGCGAAGGAGGTGGCGGGGGCGCCCAACTCGTCCTCCTGGTAGCGGAAGAAACTGCTGCCCTGGCGGAGCGGTTCGAGCGACTCGACGGTGGCGGCGAAGCGGGGGTCGGCGGGGCCGAGGAAGCCGAGATCGTGGAGCAGCAGCAGGCTGGCGTCTATCCCAACGCCGTCAAGGGTGGCGGCGAGACGGCCGCCGGTTTCGGCGTTCTGCAGGATGTGCGACCGAATCGCTGCGGCCTGGTTCGTCCAGTGTCTTTGACGTTCGACAAGACCCAGTGTCTGAGCGATGCGCGCAAGACGGTCGCAGGCGGCCCAGCACATGACGCTCGAGAAGGTGTGGACGGCGCTCCGCTGCCTGAACTCCCAGAGCCCGGCGTCGGGCTGGTCGAACAGTGCAGCGGCCTGACTGCCGAGTTGCTCCAGCCAGCCGAACACGCGCGCGTTCCCCGGTTTGACCAGCCGGCGGTCGAAGAAGCTCTGGGTGACGGCGAGGATCGCGCTGCCGTAGTTGTCGTTCTGGAGTTGACGCCAGGCGGCGTTTCCCACCCGCACCGGCCCCATGCCCCGGTAACCGGGAAGGTTGTCGACGGTGCGCTCGGTGAGGTTCCGCTCGAACTTGATCCCGTAGACGGGCTGCAGCACTCCGCCCTCGGCGGCGGCCGCCAGGTTGGTGATGTACCCGAGGTAGTTCTCCATGGTGCGGGTCGCGCCCAGGCGGTTCAGCGCCTGCACGACGAAGTGGGAGTCCCGGAGCCAGCAGAAGCGGTAGTCCCAGTTGCGGCCGGTGCCGGGCGCTTCGGGAATCGAGGTGGTCATCGCGGCCAGTACCGCGCCGGTCTCCTCGAAGCTGCACAGTTGCAGCGTGATCGCCGCCCGGATCACCGCTTCCTGCCATTCGAACGGCACCGCCAGGTGGCGCACGAACTCGCGCCAATAGCTCTCCGTTCGGCTCCGGAACTCGCGCGCCACGGAGTCGACGGGCTCGGTCAGGCTCTCGTCCGGTCCGAGCAGCAGGGTGAGGGGTTGTTCGAGGACGAAGGTGATCTCGTCGGTGATGAAGGAAACCGGGGCGTCCGTGGTCAACCGCAGGGCGAGTCGCGGGCCGGCATAGCGGATGTGGTTGCTGCCCCGGGTCAGTTCGGGGCGGCGGGAGCCGTACTCGAAGCGTGGCCGCAGGCGGATGCGGATGCGCGGTTCGCCTGCGACCCTCTCGATGGTGCGCACCAGGGTCGTCGGCCGGAAGGAGCGGCCGAACTGCTCGAACCGGGGCGCGAAGTCGGTGATGCGGACGGCTGCGCCGTGTTCATCGTGAAGGGTCGTGACGAGAATGGCGGTGTTCTCCACATAGTGCTGGAAGCTCGAGACGAACCCTTCGAGAACGACATCGAAGAAGCCGCCGGCCTCGGGATCGCGGTCGTCGGTGCCGCCCAGCAGCGAATGGAACACCGGGTCACCGTCGAAGTGGGGCAGGCAGGCCCAGCAGATGCGCCCGCGCGGATCGATCAGCGCACCGAAGCTGCAGTTGCCGATCACGCCGCCGTCGAGCGGGCGGGGCGCCCCGGTCATAGCGTGTCGCACAGGGCCTCCAGCCAACGGTGCAGTTCGCGCACACCGCTCAGGCCGTAGTTCGCGACGCTGGTACGGCCGCCGCCTGGCTCCAGGCCGACGACGATCGCGGCGCCGCCGACGCTCTGCGCGGCGGCAAAGCCGTCCTCGTCCGTGATGTCGTCGCCCACGAACACGGGGACGCGGTCGCGGAACGGCGCTTCGGCCATGAAGTCCTCGACCACGGTGCGCTTGTTCGGGCGGTGGGGCTTCAACTCGAGCACCATCTTGCCCTCCTGGACCCGGTAGGCGGAGCCCAGGGAGGTTCGGACCTTCTCCATCACTTCGCGCGCCGCGCTCTCGGCGCCGGCTGCGCGCCGGTAGTGGAGCGCCAGGGTCGCCGACTTGTCTTCGAGCAGGGTACCCGGGTGCGCCGCGGCGAACCGCGCCAGTTCAAGGCGGGCCGAGCCCAGTACCTTGGCGCCGTCCGTCCGGTTGACGTTGCCGTCGGCGGACCTGCGCTCCAGGCCGTGCAGCCCCGCCGCCGGCAGCTCGAGGGGCGCGAAGAAGCGGTCGAGAACATCGAGCGAGCGTCCGCTGGCGAGCGCCAGCGCGCCGCTCAACCGTCCGCTGAGCCGGGCCAGCAGGCCGCCGATCCGTTCATCGACGTGGACTGCGTCGGGCGCGTCCGCAATCTCGATCAGGGTACCGTCGACATCCAGGAACAGGGCCCACGACTGCGGCGGAGGGATGTCGGAACCCGCTTCCAGCAGGATCCAGGCGGCGTGCGGAGGATGCGCTTTCTGGTTCACAGGGCTTCGCCTCCGAGATCCCTTACGATACAGAAACCATGGCCCCTCAGCATGTACCGGCTGCTCGGCAGTCGGAGCTTGTGATCGTCGCGAACACGCTGCCCGTGCGTCGCGAGGAGGTGGACGGCGAACTGCGCTGGGCGCAGAGCCCCGGCGGCTTGGTCAGCGCGCTGTCGCCGATCGTCCGTGAGGCGGGGGGATGCTGGGTGGGCTGGACAGGCGGCGCCGACGATGCGCCCGAGCCGTTCCGCCACGAGGACATCCTGAACGTGGCGGTGCCGGTGTCGGAGGCCGAGGTCGCGGGCTCCTACCAGGGCATGTGCAACTCGACCTTGTGGCCGCTCTACCACGACGCGGTGCGGCCGCCCGAGTATCACCGGCACTGGTGGAACCCCTATGTGGCGGTCAACCGGCGCTTCGCCGAGGAGGCAGCGCGCCGGGCCGTGCCCGGCGGCAGGGTGTGGATCCAGGACTACCACCTGCAACTCGTGCCGCAGATGCTGCGCGAGCTGCGGCCGGACATAAGCTCCGGGTTCTTCCTGCACATTCCCTTCCCGCCGGTCGAGTTGTTTCTGCGTCTGCCGTGGCGGCGGCTGGTGCTGGAGGGGCTGCTCGGCGCCGACGTGATCGGCTTCCAGACCCCGGCCGGCGCCTACAACTTCACGCGGCTCGCGGACCGTCTGATCGACGCCGAACCGCAAGGTGGGACGATCCGCTACCAGGGGCGTGACATCCGCGTCGGCGCCTTCCCGATTTCCATCGACACGGACCGCTACGCGAACGCCGCACTGTTGCCCGAGATCCGCGACCGGGCCGAGGAGCTCCAGCAGCTCCGGCGGGGTCGCAAGATCATCCTGTCCGTGGACCGCCTCGACTACACGAAGGGCATCGACCTGCGGCTCAAGGCGTTCCTCGAATGGTTGGGGCGCAAGGATCGGTCGATCCGCGACGCGGTGATGGTCCAGGTCGCGGTGCCGAGCCGCGAGCGCATCTCCGAGTACCAGATCCTGCGGCGCGACGTGGAGGAGCTCGTCGGCCAGATCAACGGCGAGTACGGCGAACTCGGCGTCGTGCCGGTGCAGTACTTTCGGCGCAACCTGCCGTTCGAGGAACTGATCGCGTTCTACCTGGTCGCCGACGTGATGCTGGTGACCCCGCTCTGCGACGGCATGAACCTGGTGGCCAAGGAGTACGTCGCCACCCGGTTGCAGGACGACGGCGTGCTGGTGCTGAGCGAGTTCGCGGGCGCGGCCGCCGAGCTGCCGGACGCCCTGCTGGTGAACCCGCACGACGTGAACGCCATGGCGGCAGTGATCGAGCAGGCGATCACTCTCGATCCGGCCGAGGGAACCCGCCGCATGAAGGCGATGCGGGAGGTCGTCCGCCGGCACTCCGTCCACGAGTGGGCGGCGCAGTTCATCGAAGCGCTAACCTGATGTGCATGGAATGGCAGGGCGTGTGACCGTGAAAGCCAAGCCGCAGGACGGAGATCACCCCGTCAGCGATGCCGAAGCGGGGTTCGAAGTAGGCGAGGGTTTCGAACGCTTCTCGCAGAAGGACGACGTCTTCTGCCGTTCGTTCTGGGACCCCGAGGTGAGGACCTCCCGCTCGGACATGTTCTACGAGACGTACCGCACGGCGGAGCTGCGTTGGCGCCCGGTCGACGGGTTCACGCGGCGCGACTACGCGCTTCGCAACGCTTCCTGGCACGTCACCGATCTGTTCGCGGAGCTCAGGGGAGACGCCGACCGTCGCGAGGGCTTCCTCGACCCCTACACGGTGCTCCGGGACGGTCCCGGTCCGCCGGACGAGAGCGATGAACCGGAGGAGGTCCTCGCCGCTCGACTCGCCGCCGATCTCAAGACGGCCGCCCGCGCGTTGGGCGCCGACCTGATCGGCATCACCGGATATGACGAGCGCTGGGTGTACACCCAGGCGTACTCGCGCGCCACGGAGTCGGTGAAACCTCAGGAGCTTCCGGGCGAACTCGGAAACGTCGTCGTTGTTGCGCAGGCGATGGACCGGAAGCTGGTGCAGACCGTGCCGTCGGCCCTGAGCGGGACGGCGACGGGGATCGGCTACAGCAGCGACACGGTGGTGCTGCTGGCGATCGCCCAGTACATCCTGAACATGGGCTACGCAGCGGTTCCGACGATGAACGACACGGCCCTGGCGATTCCGCTCGCGATCAAGGCGGGGCTGGGCGAGTACGGCCGTCACGGTCTGCTGATCACCAGGGAGTTCGGCCCCAGGGTGCGGCTCGGGAAGATCTTCACCGACATGCCTCTGGCGCACGACCGTCCACGGCGCTTCGGAGTGCGCGAGACCTGCGAAGTGTGCCGTGCATGTTCGGATGCATGCCCGCCGAAGGCCATCGCGATGGGCGCACCGACGGGCCGCGTTTACAACATCTCCAACATCCGCGGCGTCAAGAAGTGGACGACGGACGCCGAGAAGTGCTTCCGGTTCTGGTCGAATCAGAACACCGACTGCTCGATCTGCGTCAGGGTCTGCCCCTACAACCGGGACTACTCCAGGCGCCTCAGCCGGCTCTGGCGGTGGATGGCGGGGACCCGCCTGCGCCGGCTCGCCCTCTGGCTCGACCGCCGGAGCAAGCGTGGGCGACGGGTGGCCTCCAGGACGTGGTGGGGTGGCTGACCGGAGGGAATGTTGACGGTGTCCTGGAGGTTCCGCCTGATAGCAGCCGCCGGACTGGGATAGCCGCGACGCCTGCGAAGAAAGTCCCCTAGGCAGAGGGGCGCTCACCCTAGCCACGAGAAGTCCCCTGTGGTTGCGAGGCCTCTCCGCCGACCACACGGAGGCAAATCAGGCCATGGAGAGAGCAACCCGGTTTCGGGTCGCGAGGGCATTCGTTCAGCTTGCGACCCCCTGTTCCCTTCGATTCGCTTCAGAACCGGCCACCGGACTTGCGGTTGATCGCGCATCCCAGAGCCGGCTCGATCGCAGTCGGTTTCTCGCTCAGGCATTGTCCGTTCTCTTCGCGATGGCCGGCCTGTTTGTCTTCGTCGGCGCTTCAGGCGCCCGGGACCCGTCCGAGACGCGCGTGGTGACGATCGCAGCGGGACCGACCCCGGTCACCGAAGGCGCCAGCGCGCAGTTCGTCGTGAGCCGTACCGGCTCCACGAAGGAGGCGTTGAACGTGTTGTTGGACGTGGCGGAGACGGGTTCCATGATCAGCGGGACGGCGCCCACGTCGATCGTCCTGGGTGAGGGCGAGGAGAGCAAGAGGCTGCTGGTGAGCACCGAGCAGGACGACCGCAACGAGACGGACAGCGGCGTTACCGCAACGGTGATTGCCGGGACGGACGCGGCCTACGAAGTGGGAAGCGAGTTCTCGGCCACCGTGATCGTCCAGGACGACGACGATGATTCGGCCCGTCCGGTTGTCAGGTTCGTTGCCTGGCCAAATCTCATTCCGGAAGGTGCTGACGCGATCTACGCTTTCTCCCGGACCGATCCTACGACGGAGGCACTGACGGTCTCGGTGGAGATATCCGAGACGGGATCGACGATCGACGGCCCGGTTCCGACTTCGGTGGTCTTCGGCGTTGGCGTTGCCCAAACGAGGATGACCCTCAGGACGGTGGACGACTTGGTTGGCGAGCCGGACAGCGTGATCACCGTTGCCCTGGTTGCCGGCCCTGGCGCGCCCTACGCGCTCACTTCGGACTCTTCCGTCGAGACGACGATCGCGGACGACGACGGACTGCCGCAGACGGTCCTGCCAGTGATCACGGTTGAGGCGGACGAGACGCCCGTCGCCGAAGGCGAGAGCGCCCTGTTCACTATTCGCCGCGCCGGCCCGGCAGAGGAGAGCTTGGACGTGTCCGTGGAGGTGACGACGACCGGTTCGCTCGCCTTGTCGAGGACGGTGACGCTGACGATGCAGCCGGACAACACAGTATTCAGCTATGGCTTCCTCACGGGAGGCGATGATCGGGCGGAACCGGACCGGACCGTCACGGTGGAGGTGATGGCGCCCGAGGACGGTTCCTACGAGGTGGGCTCGCCGTCGTCGGCGATGGTGGTGGTCGAAGACGATGACGACCTTGAGGTTCGTGTGACCACCGCAGTGCTGGATGCCAACGGCGTCACCGTGACCGAAGTCCCCGAGGACATCGGCACGGCCACGATTCGTCTCACGGCGACGTCGAATGGCAGCGTGGCGCCGCCCACGGGCTTCGGGGTGTCAGTGAGCACCGTCGGAGACAGCGCGAACTCGCCTGACGACTACGGCGTTCTCTCAGTGATGACCGCCTTCGCGGTAGCCGACTTTGTCCTCGACGACACCGACAACGTCTACCGCGCGGCGAAGGATGTCCTCCTCACGATCGTCGACGATACGGACGACGAGGATCGGGAGACCTTCACGTTGAAGACGGAGAGGGCTCCCGGACGTCCGGAGTGGCTTTCCTTCTCCGATTCCCGGGTCGAACTGGCGATCGTCGACAACGATGCGATTCCCGGTCAGCCCGCGGATCTCGAAGCCACCGCGGACGGCGTGGCAGCGATCGACCTGAGCTGGAACGCGCCGGACGAAGCGGCGAATCCGCCGATCACGGGCTATCTCATCGAGTGGTCGCCCGACGGCAGCTCGGACTGGGCGGAACTGGTAGACGACACGGGTTCGGACGCGACGACCTACGAGGACAGCGGCCTGACCGCCGGAACGACACGGCACTACCGGGTATCGGCGCTCAACCTGGTGGGGACGGGGCCGGCCTCCGATCCGGCTAGCGCGACGACGGACCCGGACCTCGCGATCCAGGTCACGACCGCGGTCGTGGACGGGAACGGCGTCGTGGTGACCGAAGTCCCCGAGCACATCGGCGAGGTCACGGTGCGCGTTACCGCGACCACGAACGGCAGCGTGGCGCCGACCGAGGCCATCGGGGTCGCTGTGAGTACTCATGACGACAGCGCCGTTTCTCCAGACGACTACGGGGTGCTGTCCGTGGAGGTCCCCTTCGCGGTCGCGGGTTGGGTCTTCGTGGATGCTGAGGATCACTACTCGGCGGTCAAGGACGTCCTGCTGGCGATCGTCGACGACTCGCTGGATGAGGAGGATCGCGAGACTCTTGGGCTGGTGACGGAGAAGTCTCCCGGCCTACCCGCCTATGTCTCGCTTCCCGGGCGGATCGAGCTGGCCATCGTCGACAACGATCAGCCAACCTACGCACTCTCCGTGGACCCGGCGTCGATCGGTGAGGCAGGCGGCGTTGCGACGGTGAAAGTGAGCACCGGGGGCGTGACGCTGGCAACGGACCAGGAGTTCGAGTTGACCCTCGGCGGGACGGCGACCCTCGACACGGACTACACGATCGACGCGACCACGTTGACCCTTGATGCAGGAGAAACCGAGGTCGCCGCGACGATCACGGCCGTTGACGACACGGAAGACGACGACGCGGAGACGGTCGTGGTCACGGCCAGCCTCGACGGCGCCACCGTGGGCTCGGCCCAAACGACCACGATCGACGACGATGAATCGGTTCCCGACCTCGAGATCCAGATCACGACCGCGGTCGTGGATGCCGACGGTTTTGCGGTGACCGAAGTGCCCGAGGGCATTGGCGCCGCCACGATAAGGGTCACGGCGTCCACCGGCGGCAGTCTCCCGCCGACCAGCGATCTCGACGTCGCCGTGAGTACCCGCGCGGGCAGCGCGGTCTCGCCTGACGACTACGCGCCACTCTCCGTAGAGATTGGCTACGCGGCCGCGGACTGGGTCTTCGTGGACGCCGAAGGCACCTACAGGGCGGTCAAGGACATCTCCCTTGCGATCGTCGATGACTCGCTGGAAGAGCCGGAGCCGGAAACCCTCGGGCTGGTTACGGAGCGTGCCCCGGGCACGCCGGCGTATGTCAGCTTTCCGCCACGTCTCGAACTGGCGATCGTCGACAACGACTCGGCGCCTCCAAACCCGGTTCTACCCGAAGTGACGATCGCGGCCCGGAGCACCCCGGTCGACGAGGGGTCGGATGCGATGTTCGTTCTGACCCGGACCGGCGCGACGACAGAGGCGCTCCCCGTGTCCGTGGACGTGACGGAGACGGGCTCGATGATCAGCGGCACGGCGCCCGTCTCGGCGGTCTTCGAGGCTGAACAGGCGACGACGGTGCTTGCCGTCCCGACCGTGGACGATTCGCTGGACGAGGCGGACAGCGGCGTCGTCGCAACGGTAACCGCGGGCGAGGGTGCCGCTTACGAAGTCGGTTCTGACTCGTCGGCGACGGTGGTCGTAAGGGACAACGACTCGGTTCCGGGCGAGCCGACGAACCTGGTGGCGACTGCCGCCGGGCAGGCGGCGATCGACCTGACATGGGCGGAGCCTGGGGACACCGGCACCTCGGCGATCGCGGGCTACCGGATCGAGCGGTCGGCTGACGGCACTTCGGGCTGGACCGAGCTGGTTGGGGATACAGGTTCGAGCGCGACGGAGTACCGGGACGATTCTCTCGAGCCGGGCGCCACCCACTACTACCGAGTGTTCGCGATGAACTTCGCCGGTACGGGACCGCCATCAAACGTGGCGAACGCGGTGACCGCGTCCGATCCGCCCGAGCCTGAGCCCCCTGGTCCGTCTGATCCGCCTGAGGTGACGATCAAGCCCGCGACCGGCCCGGTCGATGAGGGGACGGAGGCGATGTTCTTCTTGAGCCGTACTGGCGGGGCTGCGGAGGCGCTGACGGTGTCGGTCGAGGTGGTGGAGACCGGCTCAATGATCAGCGGGACGGCGCCGACGACCGCGATCTTCGCAGAGGGCACAGAGGAGACGACCTTCACCGTTCCTACCGCGGACGACGTCGTGGACGAACCTGCAAGTGTGATTACCGCGACTGTGACCGCTGGCGAGGACGCGGCGTACTCCGTCGGGACCGCGTCCTCGGTCGCGGTAACGGTGAACGACAACGACGCGGTTCCAGGCGCTCCGGACAGCTTGGCGGCGACCGCGGATGGTGAGGCAGCGATTCACCTGCTTTGGGCGCCGCCGGGCGATCCGGGCAGCTCGGCGATCACCGGCTACCGGGTCGAGTGGTCGACTGACGGCAGTTCGGGCTGGAAGGAGCTGGTGGCGGATTCGGACTCCACCGAGACGGCGTACCGGGACAACGGTCTCGAGCCGGGCACGACACGGTACTACCGGGTCTGTGCGATGAACTCGACCGGCCCAGGCCCGGTGTCCAACGTGGCCGGCGCGATGACGAGTCTGCCCCTGCCGGAGGTGACGATCACCGCGGCGGAGAGTGCTGTCGACGAGGGGGCGGCTGTGACTTTCGTTCTGAGCCGCACTGGCGCGGCAGCGGAGCTGCTTGCGGTGTCGCTGGAAGCGACGGAGACAGGTTCGACGATCGGCGGGGCGCCGCCGGCCTCGGCATTGTTCCCTGCGGGCGCCGCCGAAATGACGCTGAGCATCGTGACGGAGGACGACTCGCTCGACGAACCGGACCGGGAGATCACGGTAACGCTCCTTGACGGCGATGGCTACACGCTCGGTGATGACATCTCGGCGACCGTCCAGGTCAAGGACAACGACGCGACTCCGGTTCTCGCGATCACGGACGCGTCGGCGCCGGAGGGTGCGGGCGAGATCGTGTTCACGGTCACGCTCAGCGGCGAGAGCGCGATGCCGGCGACGGTGCGCTGGGCGAGTTCGGCCGCAACGGCGCAGCCGGGTCTGGACTACATCGAGGCGAGCGGCGAACTGACCTTCGCTCCCGGAACGACGAGCCAGCGGCTTGCCGTGCCGGTTCTCGAGGATCTGCTGGTCGAGGAGGCCGAGACCTTCCGGGTGTCCCTGAGCGAAGCGACGAACGCGGCGTTCGAAGCGGGCTCGGTGGTGGCCGCCACGGGAACGATCGAGGACGACGACGACACGGCGCCGGCGGAGGGATGGCTGGCCCGGTTCGGACGCACGGCAGCGAGCAACGCCGTGGACGCGGTGGAGGATCGGCTGACCGGTCGGCTCGGATCGGGCGCCCAGGTGGTGGTCGCCGGCCACCGGATCGATGTTTCGGCGCCCGGCCAGGATCGGGGCGCTGCCGTTTCGGCCGCCGCGCCCGTTGCCGGGCTAGGCGGCATCGGCCAGGCGGCGGGCGGCGCCGTCGGTCTGGCCGTGCCAGGTGGCGGCCTTCTGGACGCACAGCCGGGCAGGTACGGGTCGGGCCGGATGGACGCGGGTGACCTGCTCGCACGGAGTTCGTTCCAGTTCTCCTCTGACTCTCACGCCGGTGTCCACCGCTGGTCCGTCTGGGGCCGCGGCGCCGCGACGCGCTTCGACGGCGGCGAGGACACCCTCAGCCTCGACGGCGAGGTGGTGACGGGCACCGTCGGAGCGGACGTCGAACGCGGCCGCGTGCTGTTCGGGGTCGCGGTGTCCCACAGCCGCGGCGACGGCGACTACCGCCGGGCCGGGGGCGGTGATCTGCGCGCCCGGGAGGGCGACCTCTCGAGCGATCTGACCACGGGCCTGCCCTACCTGCGGGTCGCGGTGAACGACCGCCTGTCGGTGTGGGGCGCTCTGGGCCGCGGCTCTGGATCGATGACCCTGAGCGAGGGCGACCTGGGGTCCATCGAAACGGACATCGGGATGAGCCTGGGCGCCTTCGGGGCGCGCCGGGAACTGCGGTCGTCCGCGGCGACGGACGGCTTCAGCCTGGCGCTTCGCACCGACCTGCTGCTGGTCCACGCGATGTCGGACGAGACGGCAGCGCTGCCCGCGCTGTCGACCGACGTGAACCGTCTGCGGTTGATGATCGAGGGCGCGCGCCGCTGGCAGTTCGAGTCGGGCGCCGTGCTGACTCCAAACGTGGAGCTGGGTCTCCGCTACGACGACGGCGATGCGGAGAAGGGCGGCGGCATGGAAGTCGGCGCGGGTCTTCGGTTCGAGAACGCGGCGCGGGGCCTGTCCGCCGAGTTGACGGGACGCTCCCTGCTGGCCCACGAAGCGAGTGAGCTTTCGGAGTGGGGCGTGGGCGGTTCGCTCCGGTTCGAGCCGGGCGGCGGCGACCGTGGCCTGTCCATCGGCCTGCGGTCGACGCTGGGCGCCGCGTCGAGCGGGATCGTCAGGTTGTGGGAGCAGCAGAACGCGGCGCCCGCGGGCTACCGCGCGACGGCGCCGGGCAGCACCACGGAGGCGGAAGTCGGATACGGGCTGGCCGTGTTGGGCAGCCGGGGGAGTCTGACGCCGTATCTGGGCGCGGGGCTGTCCGAGCGTTCGGGCGAGGCCTACAAGGCCGGTGCGCGGCTCAGGGTCGGCGAGTTCTTCGCCCTGGATGCTGAAGCTGCTCGCGTGGAGCGGAATGGCGCTACGCCGTCCCTCTATCGGGCGGCACTGCTGGCGAACCTCCGATGGTAGTTCACCCCTGGTTCACGGGCATCCTGCCCGCATCCGATCCCTGGGAACGCGGGCATCCTGCCCGCATCCGGCTGCTACGATCACGGACGCGCTTCGCACCGCCGAAGGCACGAGAACAGGAGGAACGCCGAACGGTAGTAGCCATCTCGCCCTGAGCCCGTTCGGCTGACACGATGTGGATCAAGAAGTACGACCCTGCCCGCTACCTTCCCGGTGACGCCGGCGTCACGCTGCCGAGCCGTAAGCCGACGCCGCCGGAGGTCTACATGGACCGCCGCAAGTTCGTGGCCGCGGCCACGATCGGCATCGCCGGCGCTTCGCCTCTGGCCTCCCAGTTCCGTCTCCGCCAGCAGGTGCCGGCGCCGCCGCCGGCGCCGCCCCTCGAGGAGAAGCTGAAGCCGGCCCTGTCGCGGCCGGACGTCTATCCGGCCGAGGTGACCGGCAAGCCCCGGCGCAACACGAAGTTCGCCGGACCACCGGCCAGCGTCGGCGGCGAGCTGACGCCCCGCGACGTCGCCGGCGGCCACAACAACTTCTACGAGTTCCTGCCCGGTCGCGGCGGCCCGGTGTGGAAGTTCGCCGGCAAGTACACGGTCGAGCCGTGGAAGGTCGAGATCAAGGGCCTGTGCGACAACCCGATGACGCTCGACCTGGATGACATCTTCGCCTTCGAGCACGAGGAGCGCCTCTACCACTTCCGCTGCGTCGAGCGCTGGGCCATGAACGTGCCGTGGAGCGGCTTCCCTCTCAGCAAGCTGATCGAGAAGGCTAGCCCTAAGTCCTCAGCCAAGCATGTCCGCCTCGTGACGGCGAGGGAGGACAAGCAGATGCCGGGCGTTCGCGAGACGCCGTGGTACCCGTGGCCCTACGCCGAGGCGCTGCGCATCGACGAGGCGATGAACGAACTCGCCTTCGTCGCCACCGGTATCTACGGTGAACCGCTGCTCAAGCAGCACGGTGCGCCGCTACGGATCGTGGCGCCGTGGAAATACGGCTACAAGAACCCCAAGTCGATCGTCGAGATCGAGTTCGTGGCCGACGAACCGGACACGTTCTGGCAGATCCAGCCCCACGAGTACGGCTACCTCTCCAATGTGAACCCGTACATCCCGCACCCGCGTTGGAGCCAGGCGACCTCGCACTGGTTGCACAACAACCAGCCCTTCGACACGCCGATCTTCAACGGCTACGGCGAGCAGGTCGCCAAGCTCTACCCCGACGAGCCGACGACGATGCAGCGGCCGCTGCGTCAGGGGCAGATCGCCCGCTAGACGGATCGGGTTTGTGGTCCGTATCTGAAGTCATGAGCACCGCGACGGACACGCTCGCCACGGCCGAAGCACTGGAAGGCGACGGCCTGGATGCGGACACCGCCAAGGCAACGGCTCGTGCGATCGACACCGGGTGCGCCGCCGCGGTTGAGGGACTGGTCACGCAGGACGGTCTTCGGGCCGAGTTGAAGGCGCTCGAAACACGGTTGGTCCTGTGGGGCGCTGGCATCGTGCTCGGCGGTTCCGCCCTGGTGCTGAGCGGCGTTGGTGTGCTGTTGAGGCTCGCCCTGTAGACGCTGGCGCTTTCCGGTACGAACGGCCGAGGTGGGACTCCTGGTTCGAGCGGTTCCGCTGCGCTGGCGCTACGGTCCGACTGCCGTCCCCCTACGACTCGTCAGCAGCCTTCGCTGCCAGCGACGCCCCCGCGCCCCGCCGCGCCGCCTGCACCGCCGCCGCGAACAGCCCCATCGCGATGCCGAAGGCCACCAGACCGCCAAGCTGCACCCAGCCCAGGGCGTTGGTGGGCGTGGCGATCGCCAGGAGTTCGGCGGCGAAACCGAACGATTCGGCCGCTTCGGTGCGCATCGCCTTCAGGCCCGCGAGCCCGGTCAGCAGCAGGCCGCCGCCGACTGCGCTGAGAATCCCGAAGGTTGCTCCGCTGGCGGCAAGCTGTCCGGTGGACTTCGGCGGCAGCGGTTTCTGGCGCCGCACGTCGAAGACCGGTTCCCGCTCGCGCGGCCTGACGAAACGCGAAAGCATGTACAGGCCGGGGAGGCCGAGCGGCATCGTCATGAGGAAGAAGGTCGACCATCCCACGGCGTCGACCGTGATTCCGGCCACTGGCCCTGAGAAGATGCGGCCGAAGCCGAAGAGAGTCGAGAACAGGGCGTACTGCGTTGCCGAGAAGCGCTTCTGGGTCATCCGCAGGAGCAGCACCGAGAACGCGCCCGTGCCCAGTCCCTGGCAAAGGCTCTCGAAACCCATCGCGCCATAGAGCAGCAGCGAGTGCTTCGGCACGTTGGCAAGTACCACGTAGCCGAGGTTCGAAAAGATCTGTAGCGAGCCGAAGACCCACAAGGATCTGCCGAGGCCGAGCGAGTTGGTGGCCAGTCCGCCGAGGATCGCGCCGCCGATGGTCGCGGTCAGACCGATCGCGCCGAGCCACACGCCGCGATCGGTGGCGGAGTAGCCCATGTCGACCAGAAACGGACGCAGAAGTGCTCCCGCCATGTTGTCGGCGGCCTTGAAGAGGATGACGAAGGCGAGGATCTCGACCGCACGGTGGCGGGAGAGGAAGCCGAGAAAGGGCAGCCAGACAGCGTCCCGCAGCGTACTGGGAGTAGGTGGCAGGTTGGTTGGCTCGGGCGCCCGGAAGGTCGTGATCCAGAGCATTGGCAGGTAGAGCGCGGCGAGAATCACGCAGACGACCGGCCAGGAAGCGAAGGCCGCCACCGTGATGCTGAGAGAGCCGGCAACGTACATCCCGGCACGGTAGAGGGCGATTCGCGACCCGACCGCGGCGCCTTGCTCTTCCCTTTTCAGCACGTCCACGGCGTAGGCGTCGACGGCAATGTCCTGGGAAGCCGCGGCCATCGCGATCGCGAAAGTGAAGGCCAGCACCAGCCACGGTGTGTCGGGATGGTGGCCGACTCCGGCCAGAGCCAGTGTGGCGAGCAGCAGACCGACCTGGGCTATTGCCGCCCAACCGCGACGGCGCCCGAGGAACGGTGGCGGGTAGCGATCCATCAGCGGCGCCCAGATGACGTTGAACAACCACGGCGCCTGCGCGAGCGTGAAGAGGCCGACGATGCGGATGTCGACGCCGACGCTGCGCATCCAGTCCGGAATCGCGATCCAGACCAGCCCCAGGGGCATACCGGAGGAGAACGACATGAGGACGACGGACCTGGTCCGCCAGGCTGAGAAGGCGCGGACCAGGCTCTTCCACATGCCTACCTGCTCGGGCGCCTGCTGCTCCTCGGCCATTGAGGTTCATCCTATGCGCGGCCGGCTATAGACTTGGAACATCCACCTGGTCGCAGCCGTATTCGAGTCAGACGCCTAGCTCGCGATTCCGAGGAGGAACCCGACAGTGACCACCGCCGCCAGCAAGTCCCGCCCCCTTCATCGTTCCGCGTCCGACTGCCTGATCGGCGGCGTCTGCGGCGGTCTCGCAGCCTGGCTCGGCTGGAACCCCACCGGCGTCCGCCTGCTCTTCGTCCTGGCTTCCATCCTCTCGGTGGCGTTCCCGGGGATCATCGTCTACCTCGTGCTCTGGATCGTGATGCCACTCGCCGACTAGCCGAGCCCGGCGCCCTGGCCCGCATCGCCAAGCGGACGCCGGTCCACGGGCCTTCTGGCCCGCATCGAGCGCGATGCCTTGAAGCGGCGAGCCCGAGCGCCGCCGTTGTAGGCTGATCGTCGATCGATGACGACGATGGACGCAGCCAGTTTCCTCGACGCCCTCACCCGGCGCCTCGGTCCGGACCGCGTGCTGACCGGCTCAGCCCCAATGGCGGCCTACGCGTCGGACGCGCTGACCGCGTTCCGCGCCCGGCCCCGTGCCGTGGTTCTGGTCGAGTCCGCGGATGAAGTCGTCGACGTGGTTCGTCTCTGCGCGGCCGCGGAGGTGCCCTTCCTGGCCCGCGGCAGCGGCACGAGCCTGTCCGGCGGTTCGCTGCCGATTCAGGACGGCGTCGTCATCGCGATGAACCGGCTCAACCGCATCCTCGAAGTGGACCCGGTACGGCGGACGGCGGTGGTCGAGCCGGGAGTGGTGAACCTCACCGTCTCCGACGCCGCGGCCCCCTACGGCCTCTACTACTCCCCCGATCCGTCGAGCCAGTCCGTGTGCACGATCGGCGGCAACCTGGCCTTCAACTCCGGCGGCGCCCACTGCCTGAAGTACGGCATGACGAGCAACCACGTGCTCGGCCTTGAGGTCGTACTGCCGGACGGCGAGGTGGTCGAACTCGGTGGCGACAGCCTGGAGAGCGTCGGCCCCGACCTGGTCGGTCTGTTCGTCGGCTCCGAGGGGTTGTTCGGCATCGCCACCAAGATCACTCTGCGGCTGCTGCCCAAGCCGGAGACGTTCTTCACCCTGCTGGCGGCGTACGACTCCCTGGCGGCGGCTGGCGAGGCGGTAGCCGCGGTGGTCGCGTCCGGTCTGCTGCCCGGGGCGATGGAGATCATGGACAACCTGGCGATCGAGGCGGCCGAGGCGGCGGTCGGCGCCGGCTACCCGCTCGACGCCGAGGGGCTTCTGATCGTCGAACTCGAAGGCGAGAAGCAGCAGGTCGCCGCTGAGAGCGAACTGCTGCTGGAAGTGGTCAGGAAGTCGAAGCCCTACTTCGAACACATCGCCAGCGACCCGGACGACCGGATGCGGATCTGGAAGGGTCGCAAGAGCGCCTTCTCGGCGGTCGGGAGACTGAGCCCGGACTACATCGTCTGTGACGGCGTCGTGCCGCGCTCACGCCTGGGTGAGGCCCTGACGGAGATCCAGCGGCTCGGCAAGCAGCACGGTCTGCGGGTGGCGAACGTGTTCCATGCCGGCGACGGCAACCTGCATCCGCTGATCCTCTTCGAAGGCCGGGTCGAGGGCGATCTGGAGCGGGCCGAGCAACTGGCCGGGGAGATCCTGCGGTTGTGCATCGGTCTCGGCGGCTCGATCACCGGCGAGCACGGCGTCGGGATGGAGAAGCGGCAGTACCTGGGCGAGATGTTCGAGAAGAGCGACCTGGACGCCATGCGACGCATCCGATCCGCCATCGACCCCGGCGAACTTGCCAATCGAGGCAAGATGTTCCCGGACGGCGAGGCGCCGGCGCTGCTCAGCCACGGTCCTCATCCGCTGGAAGTGGCGGGAGTCATCTCGCGCGAATGAAGAGACGCGACTTCGGAGCGGGCGAGCCGCGGCGCGGCGACAGGCTCGTGAGGGGAAGACCTGGGAACGCGGGCGTCTCGCCCGCATCCGTCCCGGTCCACCGACCGCGCACTGCGGCCGAGGTCGCCGAGGCCGTGCGCGGCGCGGATCGGGTCGTACCTCGCGGCGGGGGCACCAAGCCCGCCCTTTGGGGTGCCTCCGGCGCCGAGGTCCTCGACCTGTCGGCGCTCAGCGGCATCACCGAGTACCTGCCCAGCGAGTACACGGTGACTGCTCTTGCCGGCACGCCCCTGGCAGAGGTCACGGAGCGGCTGGCCGCGGAGGGCCAGTACCTGCCGTTCGACCCGCTGCTCGTCGACGCGGGCAGCACCGTCGGCGGCGCCGTCGCCGCGGGCGCCAACGGCCCCGGCCGGCTGCGCTACGGCGGCCTGCGCGACTTCCTGCTGGCGGTGACCTTTGTCGCCGGCCGTGGCGAGATCGTCCGCGGCGGCGCCAAGGTGGTCAAGAACGCCGCCGGCTTCGACCTGCCGAAGCTCATGGTCGGCAGCCTGGGGCGTCTTGGCGTCCTCACCGAATGCACGTTCAAGGTCTTCCCGCATCCCGAGAGCTGCGCCACGCTGCGGGTTGTCGGTATCACCCTCGACGCGGCGCTTGCCGCCGCCGGCCGCGTCGGCGCCGGCGCGGTCGAGCTCGAGTGCCTCGACCTCGTCCACGGCCTGGCCGGCTGGGACCTGGAGATCCGCATCGGCGGGCGCAGCTTCGCACTCGACGCGCGCCTGAACCGGGTCGCCGCGCTTCTCGACAGCACCCTCTCGACCCCTGGGAACGCGGGCGTCTCGCCCGCATCCGGCCGGAAGGCCTTCTCAGGCGACGCCGACGCGCACCACTGGCAAGCCCGCCGCGAACTCCACTGGGCCGCTCCCGACGCCGCCGTCCTCAAGTGCCCGTTGACGCCTGCGGCCGTAGCCGCGCTCGAGAAGATCCTGGCCGACCTCGACGCCGGCTGCATCGCCAGGGTCTACAGCGCCGGCGCCCAGCAGGCGCTCCTCGCGTGGCCCGCCGAACGGGTCAGCGATCTGCCGGCCCTCGACCGTGCCCTGACCGAGTCGAAACTCGCTGCCCTGGCCCTGCGCGCCCCGGCAGGCGCCGTCGCCTCGCCGATCCTCGGCTACCGCTCCGGCGGCGAACTGCTACGCCGAGTCGAGCAGGCGCTCGACCCGGACGGCCGGTTCGGCGGGTTGCGATGACTACACTTCTCCAGCGTCAAAGGACCTAGTCAACTCTCGCGGAGACTATGTGCCGCTGCTATCGTCGGATTGTCTGGCGGGATCGTATGGAGAGCACGACATGGACGTAAAGGAGGCCGTTGAAACGGCGAAGACCTACGTTACCGATCTTTTTGGGAGCGAGGGAGTCATGAATGTAGGCCTCGAGGAAGTCGAGTTCGACGATTCGTTGGAGTCATGGAAGATCACGGTCGGGTTCTCTCGGCCCTGGGATCACAAGAACGCTCTGACGGCCGCGCTCGGAGACTCGCGTCCTGCACGTTCGTACAAGATCGTGCGTATCAGTGACGGCGACGGAAGCGTCATGTCGATCACGGCTCGCAGAGTATCGGCTTCCGAGTAGCCGCTTGGGAGCCTCCGGTTTCTTCATCGATGCGAACCTCCTCGTCCTGTTGGTCGCGGGCAGCGTAGACACGCGTCTTATCGGCCGACACCGCCGGTTGCGCGAGTTCACCGTGGAGCAGTACGAGGAGCTGCGTGAACTCGTCGGGGCTGCGGAGAGAGTGTTCGTGATGCCTAACACGCTCACTGAAGCATCGAATCTCCTCAGGCAGCACCGAGATCCTGAGCGTTCGCTTTTGTCCGAGGCGCTGCGGGCCACCATCGAGGCAGGAGAAGAGGTTGTCGTAGCGAGTGCGGTTGCTTCGCGTAGCAGACACTTCGCTCGTCTCGGCCTCACGGACGCGGCACTCCTAGAGGTAGCGACGCCGGAGACGCCGCTGGTTACGGTCGATCTTGACCTCTACGTCGTGGCTTCAAAGGTGGACCATCGGGCGGCCTTCAACTTCAACCACTTGTATGGGCACTGGTAGATGCTGCGCAGTATCGCGGCTGTTCAGTCCGGCGCGGTCAGCCCGCAACGCTGCTCGCCGTAGCCTCAACTCGCCTTCGGCAGCGCTCCCATCACGGCCTTGACCTCGAGGAACTCCTCGAAGCCGAAGGCTCCCCATTCGCGGCCGTTGCCGGACTGCTTGTAGCCGCCGAAGGGGGCGCCGAAGTCGGCGGGGGCGCCGTTGATGTGGACGTTGCCGGCGCGGATGCGGGAGGCCACGCTACGGGCGTGGTCGAGGTCGCCGGACTGGACGTAGCTGGACAGGCCGTAGGGGGTGTCGTTGGCGACCCGGATCGCTTCCTCCTCGGTCTCGTAGGGGAGGATGGCGAGCACGGGGCCGAAGATCTCCTCGCGGGCGATCGTCATGTCGTTGCTGACGCCGCCGAAGACGGTGGGACGAACGTAGTAGCCGCTGCCCATGCCCTCGGGGCGGTCCGTGCCGCCGGTGACGAGCTCGGCGCCCTCTTCGACGCCCTTGGCGATCAGGGCCTGGATCTTGTCGTACTGGACCTTGCTGACGACGGGACCGATGGCGACGCCTTCCTGTCCCGGCGGGCCGACGACGGTCGCCTCGGCGGCGGCCTTGGCGACTTCCAGGGCGCGGGCGTGAGCGGCCGCGGGCACCAGCATCCGGGTCGGGGCGTTGCAGGACTGACCGCTGTTCAGGAAGCACTGCCGGGTACCGGCCTTGACCGCTCGGTCGATATCGGCGTCTTCGAGCACGATGTTCGGCGACTTGCCGCCGAGCTCCTGGGCGACCCGCTTGATCGAGTCGGCGGCGGCCTTGGCGACCGCGCGGCCGGCGCGGGTGGAGCCGGTGAACGACATCATGTCGATGCCGGGGTGGGCCGACATCGCGGCGCCGACCTCGGGGCCCTCGCCGTTGATCAGGTTGAAGACGCCCGGCGGAACGCCCGCGTCGTGCAGGATCTCGGCGAGCAGGATCGCGTTCAGCGGGGCGACCTCGCTGGGCTTGAGCACCATCGTGCAGCCGGCGGCGAGCGCCGGAGCGACCTTGCAGGCGATCTGGTTGATCGGCCAGTTCCAGGGCGTGATCAGGCCGCAGACGCCGACCGCTTCCTTGACGATGTCGGTGGTGCCACGGGTCTCGACAAACTCGTAGTTCTTGAGCACGGCGAGAGCGCCGGCGAAGTGACCGAGGCCGGACGGGGCCTGTGCGGCTTTCGCCAGCCAGGCCGGTGCGCCCATCTCCGCGGAGATGGTCTCGGCCATCTCGCCGATGCGCGCCTTGTAGCCGGCGACGATCCGGCCGAGAAGCTCGACCCGCTCCTCGCGGCTGGTCTGGGAGAACGACTCGAAGGCGGCCTGCGCCGCGGCCACGGCCCGGTCGACATCGGCCGCGCTGCCGAGGCTGATCCGGCCGATCACGTGTTCCGTCGACGGGTCGATCACGTCCATGGTCTTTGGGGTCACCGGGTCGACCCACTCTCCGTTGATGTAGAACTGCAGCGCTTCCTTCATGGGGACTCTCCGAGGGTGTTGTTTCCGGGGCCGGTGAGTGTAGCCCGGATGGGCCCTATCCGAGGAGCCGTCGTGCCGCGCGCTCCCCGCATCCGGCGCCGACCGCGATCGCGCGGCTCAGGCCGATGCCGTAGAGCGCATTGCCGGCCAGGAAGAAGCCGTCGATGGGGTCCAGGGCTGCCTCGATCCGGGCCACCCGCTGTGGGTGCCCCGGCGCGTATTGAGGGATCGCGTGAGGCCAGCGGGCGATGCTGGTGTGGGTCGGCGCGGCCTCGATGCCGGCCGTGCGGCGCAGCTCGCGGCGTGTGAGATCGATGAGCTCACCGTCGTCCAGGTCCGCGGCCTCGGGATCGACGCTGCCCCCGAACATGGAGCGGGCCAGGAACCGGCCTTCCGGGCTGCGGCCGGGGAACGTAGCGGTCTCGTACTGGCAGCCGAGCATGCGGATGCCCTCGCCGCGGGCGACGAGGAAGCCGTAGGCCGGCTCGATGTGAGCTGCGGCCGAGGCGTCGAAGGCGGTGTGGACGACGGCCATTGGAGGCGACTCGATCTGCCGGAGTTCGTCCGCGGCCGCTGCCGAGACGCCGCCGACCAGGTCGGCGGCCGCGGGCAGGTCGGCGGCGACGACGACGGCGTCGGCGGCAAGCTCGCCGGTGGCTGAGGTGACGGTGAAGCCGGCGTGGTCGGCGCCGTCGGCGCGGTGCTCGATCGACGTGACCGCGTGGCCGCAGCGGACCTCGATTCCCGGCATTGCGGCGATGGCATTCGGCAGGGCCTGAATGCCGTGGCGAAAGGTCCTGTGCCCGGGCGGCGGCACGCCGCGTCTGCGGCCGGCGCGCATCGCCTTGAACAGGGAGCCGTGGGCTTGCTCCATCGCCACGAGCCGCGGCAAGGCGCCGGCGGCCGAGAGTCTCCGTGCGTCGCCGGCGAAGATGCCAAGGACGACGGGTGAGATCAGGCGTCTGGCGGCCTGCCGGCCCATGCGCCGGGCAGCGAAGTCGAACAGCGATTCGTCGTCCTCGGCGGCTGTGCCTGCGCCGGGCGGCGGACCGCTCGAACGAACTTTCCGGCGACCCGGCACCAGCGGTTCAAGCGCCAGGCGCGCCAACCCAAGCGGGCCGAGCAGGCCGCTGCGGGCGAACGGCAGCGGGCTGCGCGACAGCTCGCGCAGCTTGCCGCCCCGGTAGATGGACCGGCGGTTCGCCGCCGGCTCGGGTGAGATGACCTCCTCGCCGAGGCCGCAGGCGTCGATCATCTCCCGCAGCACCGGCTGGTCGTCGAGGAAACCCTGCGGGCCGGTCTCGATCAGGAGCCCGTCGGCCTGCTCCGTCCGCGCCTTGCCGCCGACCTCGGCGTCCGCCTCCAGCACGACAATCTCAAGAGACGCCCCGGCGCGCCCGGCCTCGGCGGACGCCTTCCAGGCGGCGGCCAGTCCGGAAGGCCCGCCGCCGACGATGATCAGGCGGCCGGCCCGCTCGGCGCTCAAGCCTCGTGCTCCGCCTCGGCGTGGACCGTCTCGATCAGGGTTTGCACCGCCTCCAGCGGGGTCTCCGGCAGCACGCCGTGACCCAGGTTCACGATGTGGCCGCGGCCCGGCAGGCTGTCCAGCAGCCGTCTCGTCTCGCGTCGGATCGCGTCCGCGCCGGCGAGCAGCACGGACGGGTCCAGGTTGCCCTGCAGGCACAGCTCGGGCCGCCGACGCCGGAGCGCTCCGAGGTCGGTGCGCCAGTCGACGCCGAGCACCTCGCAGGGCAGTTCGGCGTAGTCGTTGACCAACTGCGGCGCGGCGTGGAGGAAGAGGATGCGCGGCACCCCCGCGTCGCCGACGCTCTGGAGCAGGCGCTCCAGGTGCGGCCGCACGCGGCGGCGCCACTCGGCGCGGGCGAACAGGCCGGCCCAGGAGTCGAACACCTGGACCGCGTCGGCCCCCGCCCGGTGTTGCGCGATCAGGTAGCGGGCGCAGAGGCGGCCGAGCCGGTCGAGCAGGGCGTCGAAGGCCGCGGGCTCTTCGTAGGCGAACGCCCGCAGCCGGGGGAAATCGCGCACGCCGCGGCCTTCGACCAGGTAGGCGGCGAGGGTCAGGGGCGCGCCGGCGAACCCGAGCAGCGCCTTGCCCGGGTCGAGTTCCCGGCGGACGATCCGCTGGGCGGCCGTGACCTCGGGCGCGATTTCGGCTTCGTCGAGGTCGTCCGGGTCGGGCAGGGCCGCTACCGCTGCGGCATCGCGGATCGGTCGGGCGATCACCGGGCCGGGATCGAAGCGGAAGTCGACCCCGAGAGCCGGCAGCGGCGACATGATGTCGGCGAAGGTGATTGCGGCGTCGAAGGGGAAGCGGCGAAGCGGCATCAGGGTGACTTCCGCCGCCAGTTCAGGGTCGCGGGAGAGACCGGCGAAGCCGTGGCGCTCCTTGAGGGCCCGGTACTCGGGCAGGATGCGCCCAGCCTGCCGCATGATCCACAGCGGCCGCCGGGGCGTGTCCTCGAAGCGGAGCGTGCGCAGGAGCAGGTCGGTGTCCGGCTGGGCAGGAGGGTTCGGCGATGCGGCCGCCGGACGGGCCGCGGACTCGGCAAAGGCAGTCACTTGGCGATGTCCGCCGCGCGGCGGCTCTCCAGCAGCTCCGGTGCTGCGGCGGCGAGGAAGGCGTCGACGCCTTCCTGGCCGATCTCGGTCGCGACGGCGCGCAGACCGACCACCGGCAGGTGGCTCAGACGCTTCGCCATGACCGAGGTCCACTGTTTGAGCGCCGCGCGCTCGGTGTCGGAGAGATCCTTCAACTCGCCCTGCAGCAGACGGTCGAGGTTGGCGCCCAGGGAGTCATGGTACTTCGCGCCGATCGCGCGAATCGCGCCGGCGACCGACCGGGTCGCCATCGCCTCACGGTAGGCGTCGAGTTCTTCGTCGATCAGGACGCGGGCCTCGGCGGTGCGCTCACGCCGGTCGCGCAGGGTCTGCTGGGCCCGCTCGTTGATGAGGTCCATGCCGATCCGTTCGAGGCCGGCCGCGTCGGTGTCCCGCGGCGCCGCATCGGCCGGGATCGCCATGTCGACCACCAGCGGCGCCGCGCCCAGCTTCGCCCGTCCGTTGCGGGCCAGGGCGAAGAGGCAACGTCGATCGACTACGGGCGCCGGCGCGCCGGTCGAGAACAGCACCGCGGTGACCGCCGGGGCTTTGGCGCGGAAGGCGTCGAGGCTCATCGTCTCGATGGCCGGATCAGGCGCCCCGGACGGGGCCGCTCCCGCAATGCGCGCGGCGAGGTCCTCGGCCTTTCCTGGAGTGCGGTTGACGAGAACCAGGGGCACGCCGCGGCTGTGCAACCGCTCGGTGCAGGTTTCCGTCATCGCCGCCACGCCGACCAGGGCGACCGGTCCGGCGACCTCGGCCGCTCGCTCGCTCAGCAGGTCGGCCGCGATCTCGGACAGCGAAGTGCGCCCGTCTCCGACCCCGGTTTCGCGGTGAACGCGCTTGCCCGCCCGGAGCGCGGCTTCGACCACCCGCCGGAGCTCGGAGTCGACCGTGCGGCTCGCGGTCGCTTCCTCCAGGGCGTCGCGCACTTGCCCGCGGATCTCCCGTTCGCCGGGCTGGGCCGAGTCGAGGCCGGACGCCACCAGGTAGAGGTGCTCGACGGCGCCCTCTCCCTCCCAACTCCGGAACACCCGCCGCGCGGCGCCGGCGCCCGCGATCAGACGGAGGAGTTCCCGGCGGCAGGACGCAAGCGTCGCGCCGGGTTCGGCCGAGAAGATGTAGGCCGCCCGGTTGCAGGTGGCGAGGTAGATCAGCCCCTGGGCGCCGATCCTCACCTTCAGCCGCCTCAGCGCGGCCGCCCTGCGCTCAGAAGGAAGCGTGTACTGGGCGATCTCCTCGGCTGAGGCGTAGCGCCAGGTCGCGGCGACCGCGCAGCAGTTGTCCATCGGGCGATTCTGACTCAGTTCGGGACGCGGATTGTCACAGTTGTGTCGCCGGTGCGCCTCGGGGCCGGGGCTGCCGCTATGGCCATAGTTGATTCGCGGCTACAACGTAATGACGATTCCGCTGCGCTTTCCCGCCTGACGCACGTCCTTGACGAACGATCCGTCCGTTCCCGCACGGACACCGACGACCCGGATGTCCTGCGCAGCTACGCGATCGCCGAACAGCAACATCGCGGCGTCCGGGTCGCACTGCCGCGAGGTCCAGATCAGGCCATCCACGTCGTGCTGGTCGTGGATCGCCTTGGCCCAAAGCGCTGTGTGCTTGTACTGGCTTGGCGGGCTGGCAATCAGACTCTCTCGACGGATCTGCCACTTTCTGAGATCGGGCGCGCGCAGGCTCGCAAGGCGTAGGGGGCGGCGCGGCTGCAGGGTGCTGTGCTTCCGACTCTCGACAGCGCCGCGTGGCACGGTCTTCCTGTCCGGCGATGTCACTGGAATGTCGTGGAACACCGTCTCGTAGATTGCCGCCTCCACGGTTCCGCCCGCGTAGAGCGAAGGAACGCAGCGTCCCTCCTCGTCTTGGATCGGCGCGAAACGCGTGTCAGGGCCACGGCACGGATTGAAGTCGTTTCCGGGAAAGCGCCGGTCGTGGACACGATGCAGGAGCTCGTGCGGAGCCCTTACGACGACGTAGGGTTCGGCGAGTACTTCGGACGGCCGTGGAAGGGCTGCTCCGAAACTCTCATCCATACGCCGGCTCCGCGAGCCGGCGGGCTGCCTGCACGACCAGAGCGTCGTCGTCCAGCCGATCCTGGGGTCGGTCGCCATTGAGCCACCCGTTCGCCGAGGCGAACCACAGCGCCCTCTGCCACGGCGTTGTCGTTGCCGGGAGTTCGGCGAGGACGGCTCCCACCGCGGGCCGTGGCGACCCGTCTTCGAACTGAAACGCTGGGTAATAGTTGCGGCCTTCCATCCGAAGGGCGAACGTCTTGCCTTCCGCCTTCCAGCGCGACGCCGGCTCGCTCGTGTTCCTGGAGCGCAACCCAGACGCCAAGTGGATTTCCGCCGCGGTCAGCATCGGCGTTTCGGCCATGTACGCCCGGCGCAGCTCCAGGTTGTCGACCGCCAACTCTCCTTCCACTCCGTGGGCACGCGCCCAGAGCCGCAGTAGAACGGTGTCGAGCAACCGGTCCCCGCCCTCGCGCTCGGGCGCTGGCGAGAGCTCTTCCCACAGCCGGTTCAAGCGATCGGCCATGCCGGCCGCCGCGTGGATCAGGACCCAATCGTCTCCGGCGTCGATCGATCCCATCCGGTCCTTCACTCGCTGCGGCAGGTTCTCGACTTCTTCGGCCTGAAGCGGCTCCCATTCGATCGGTTGTGGTCTCGGCATCGTTGTCGGTCACTCGTTCATCAAAGTCATGGGTGAGATTCGTGATCGGGTATGCAGTCTATCGATTCTCACCTTGGCCGGCAACGTGCTGCGGACAGCTACTGGCCCGGCGCCACTCGCGGGTGTTCTTCAGGATCAGCTCGGCGAGCGCGTCGAGGTGGTCGGGGCGGTCGTTGAGGCAGGGGATGTAGCGGAGCCTCTCGCCGCCGGACTCTTCGAAGTAGCCGCGGTTCTCGACTTCGATCTCCTCGAGGGTCTCGATGCAGTCGGCGGAGAAGCCGGGGCAGGCGACATCGACGTTCTTGAGCCCGGCTGGGGGCAGTTCCCGCATGGCAACGTCGGTCTTGGGCCGGATCCAGAGTTCGCGCCCGAACTGCGACTGGAAGGTGCTGAGAACCCGCTCCTCGTCGATCTTGAGTTCCTCGACGAGGAGGCGGGTTGTCTCCAGGCACTGGCACTGGTAGGGGTCGCCGTTGTCGACGTAGCGCTGGGGCACGCCGTGGTAGGAGAGGACGAGCCGGTCCGGCTCGCCGTCCTCCCAGGTCTCGCGGATGCTCGCGGCGAGAGACCGCACAAAACCCGGGTCGTCGTAGTAGCTGTTGATCGTCCGCAGTTCGGGCACCCGGCGCCAGCGGCGAAGCTGCCGTGCCAGCATGTCGATCGTGGAGGCGGTGGTGGCCGCCGAGTACTGCGGGAACAGCGGAAAGAACAGCAGGCGAGTGCACCCCTTGCGGCGCAGTTCGGCGAGTGCGCTCCGGATCGACGGCTCGCCGTACCGCATGCCGAGCGCGACATGGAAGGGCGGTTCCCCGTCGCGCCGGCGTTGCCGCAGCCTCGCGGCGATGCCCTCGACCTGGCGGTTGCCGATGACGAGCAGCGGCGACCCTTCATCGGTCCAGATCTTCCCGTAGAGCCTGGCGACCTTCTGCGGCCGCGTGGTCAGCACGAAGAGATAGAGGATCGGCAGCCACTTCCAGCGCGGCGCCTCGGCGATGCGGGTGTCGCTCAGGAACTGCCGGAGGTAACGGCGTAGTGCCTTTGCGGTCGGCGCCGCGGGAGTGCCGACATTGGCCAGCAGGACGCCGATCGCCCCGCGCTCCGCGTCACCCGCCAGGCGGGGTTCAGGTTCGTAGAGGGATGTGCCGGTCATCTTCGGACTGCGGGTCAGATCCAGTCGCGGCGGACCAGGAACTCCGAGACGAGGCGCGCTTCCGGGGACCCTGGTTCGGGTTCGTAGTCGTACCGCCAGGCCGCGAGCGGCGGCAGCGACGCGAGGATGGACTCGGTGCGGGCTCGCGCCTGCAGTCCGTAACGCGTCCCGCGGTCGTAGACCAGGTTGAACTCCACGTAGCGCCCGCGGCGGTAGAGCTGAAATCGGCGCTCGCGTTCGCCGTATTGCCGGTCCTTGCGGCGCTCCAGGATCGGCAGGTAGGCGGGCAGGAAGTGATCGCCGATGCTGCGGGCGAAGGCGAAGCAACGCTCGAAACGGTCGAACTCCGGCGGTCGATCGAGCCGGTTCAGATCGTCGAAGAAGAGACCGCCGACGCCGCGCATCTCCTGGCGGTGCGGGAGGTAGAAGTAGTCGTCGCAGGCGGCCTTGTAGCGGCCGTAGAGGTCGTCGCCGAACGGCCCGCAAGCCTCGGCGGCGGTGCGGTGCCAGTGGACGGCGTCCTCTTCGAAGCCGTAGTACGGGGTGAGATCGAAACCGCCGCCGAACCACCAGCCCTCCTCGTCCGCGTCTTCGGCGCCGGCCGGCGGATGGGCGATGAAGAAGCGGATGTTGGCGTGGCTGGTCGGCGCGTACGGATTCCGCGGGTGGACGATCAGGGACACGGACGTCGCCTCGAAGCTGCGCCCCGCGAGTTCCGGGCGTCGCTCGGTGGCGGCCAGGGGCAGCGAGTCGCCCCGGGAATGGCTGAAGTTGACCGCCGCCTTCTCGATCACCTTGCCGTCGGTGAGCACCCGCGGCCTGGCCACGCCGCCCCGTTCGTTCGTCAGCTCCCGGGCGTCGAAGCCGGTGCCGTCGATGTCGACCAGGGCCTCGCAGATGCGGTCCTGGAGCTCCCGGAAGTAGGCGGCGACAGCGGCAGCGTCGTCCTTCGCGCCCTGTCCGGTGGCCGGGGCGGAGCTCACGATGCCGGAATCTCCGCCAGCGCCTCGCCGACGGCGGTAGCGAAACCGGCGAGCGATTCCTCGTCGTGGGCCAGGGACAGGAAGCCGACCTCGTAGGCGGAGGGGGCCAGCATGTAGCCGCGTTCGAGCAGGCCCCGGTGGAGCAGACCGAAGACCTCGGCCGTGTTCGGGTGGAAGCGGTCGACGCGACGGGGCAGGTCGCCGCCGCCGTAGGCGAGCCAGAAGATCGAGCCGCAACGGACCAGCCGGTACGGGTGAGCGCTCGCGCCGAGCACTGGGCCGAGTTTGCGGTCGAGGAGCGCCCCCAGCGCGTCCACCTGAGCCCAGCCGTCGTTGGCCTGCAGCTCGCGCAGGGTGGCGAGACCGGCGGCGACTGCGAGCGGGTTCCCGGACAGCGTGCCGGCCTGGTAGACCGGGCCGAGGGGCGAGAGTTGATCCATCAGGCGAGCGGGCCCGCCGTAGGCGCCGACCGGCAGGCCGCCGCCGATCACCTTGCCCAGGGTGTAGAGATCGGTTTCGATGCCCAGCCGCGCGCCGACGGTGACGCCAGGGACCCGGAAGCCGCTCAGCACCTCGTCGAGGATCAGGAGCGCGCCGTGTTCGGTGCACAGGCGGCGCAGGCGCTCGAGGTATTCCGGACGCTGCACCAGCAGGCCGTTGTTCGCGGGCAGGGGTTCGATGATGGCGGCCGCCAGGTTGCCGCCGTGGCGGCGGAACGCCTCGTCCAGCGCGTCGTCGTCGTCGAGCGGCAGGACGATCGTGTCGCGGGCGGTCCCGGCCGGGATGCCGGCGCTCGAGGCAATCCCGAAGGTGGCGAGGCCGCTCCCCGCTTCGACCAGCAGCGCGTCGACGTGGCCGTGGTAGCAGCCCTCGAACTTGAGCACCAGGTCGCGGCCGGTGCAGCCGCGGGCGAGCCGGATCGCCGATTGGGTCGCCTCGGTACCGGAGTTGACGAAACGAATCTTCTCGATGCCGGGGACGAGTTCCTTGACCGTCCGCGCCAGATCGACCTCGCCTTCGTGCGGCGCGGCGAAGGAAGTGCCGCGGGCGGCGGCCTCCTGTACCGCCTCGACCACCGCCGGATGACTGTGGCCCAGCACCAGGGGGCCGAACGAGCCGATGAAATCGACGTAGCTTCGCCCGTCGACGGAGCGCATCACCGCACCCTCGGCGTCGGCGATGAAGGGCGGCGTGCCGCCGACGGCGCGGAAGGCCCGCACCGGGCTGTTCACGCCGCCGACGAGGTGCTTCTGCGCTTCGGCCCAGAGTTCCTCGCTGGTTCTTCCGGCAGTCATCCAGATGCCCCCGCGAGCGGGTCGCCGCTCACCTCTTCATGCCACAGCCGTTCGATGCCGGCGCCGGTCGGTTCCTGTGCGCACTTCACGTTGTCGACACCAGCGTTCCGTAGCGCTGTGGCCGTGGTCGCCCCGATCGCCCAGCAGCTTCCCGGCCAGTCCAGGCCCGAGGCCACGAAGGCGGCGACGGCCGATGGAGCGGTGAAGAGTACGCGCGCCCGCCCGGCTTGCCAACCCGCGGGCCAGGCGAGGTCGGGGTTTGGGTGAACCGTGTAGGCCGGCCAGGCGACGACCTTCCGGCCTGCCGCCTCGAGGGCTCCGATCAGGGGACCGCCGCCTCGGGCTGAGTGCGGCACGAAGAGGGGGCATCGAGGATCGAGGACCCGCGCCACGTAGTCGGCCAGGCCCCTGCCGTCCAGGGCCCCAGCCGCCAGGTTGGGCGGCACGCCGGCGGCCAGCAGGGCGCGCGCCGTGCCCTCGCCGAGCGCGCACCAGGGCAGGCGGCCCCAGGTCGGGTCGCGCACGGCGCGCTCCGCGACCACGCGCGCGGCTGAGGGCGAGGAAATGAGCAGCCAGGGCCACTGCCGGCGCGGGCGGTCCAGGTCGATGCGGTCGGCGGGCCAGACCGCCTCGAAGACCTCGACCTCGGTCGCCGGGAACGCGGCGACGCGGACGGTTGGCGGCAGCCGGTTGGTGAGCCGGCGGGCGGCGGGCGCGGCGGTGGTCACGATCAGGTCGGGGGCGCCGGCGGCCGGATGCGGGCGAGACGCCGGGAACCCAGGAGCGGAGAGCTTCCGCTCGATTCGTTCAGCGAGAACGTCGAGATCGAGGCGGGTGCCGGCACGGCCGGCAGTTGCCTTGGCGTGGACGATCTGGGGCGCTTCGCCGGCTGCCGCGGTTTCGCGCCAATCGTCGGGTGCGATGGCGGCGTGAACCTCTCGCAGCGTTCTCTGTTCGACATCCCGGTCTGCCGCCCGCGCCCAGGCGCCGAACGGGCGCAGGCAGCCGCCGCCGAGCCGGCCCAGCAGAGAGCGCTCGGCGCGGACCGCGGCCCGGGTCGGGGGATGGTCGAGACGGGTCATGGCCGGGTGGCCGTCGAGTCTGCCGCCGCGCAGGATCTGCACCGCCAGGGCGCCCTGACCGGGAGCGCAGGGCCAGGATCGGAGGTCCAGCCGGAAGCCCCGCATCGCCGCCGCCCAAGACTCCAGCTCGCCGTTACGGGCCAGCCGCAGGACCCCCGCTTCGGCGGCGAGCAGAGCGTCGATCGCGCCGCTCTGGAGCCACTCGAGGCGGCGCCCCACCGAGCCGCGAACGGCGCAGCAGACGAGGTCCGGGCGCAGGGCCAGCGCTCCGGCCTGCCGCCGCGGGGACGAGGTGCCCAACCGCGCCCCGGCCGGGAGAATGCCGAACGCCTCGCCGGCGGGCGTTGCGTGCTCGCCGACTGCTTCGTCGTCGTGATCGAGGAGATCTGCCAGCCTGACCGGCGGTTCGGCCGTAGGTACGCCGGGCGCCAGCAGCAGAAGGTCGAACGGCCGCTCCCGCTCCGGCACGGCGGCGATCACAAGATCCGGCTCGTCATCCACTGGCAGGTCCTTCAGGGAGTGGACCACCAGGTCGACCGTCCCGTCCCGGAGCGCCGCGGTCAGTTCGCTGGTGAAGACGCCCTTGGCTTGCGCGAAGCTGCCGCCGAGGCTGCGGTCGCCCGCGGACGACATGGCCTGCACGACGGTTTCCATAGCGAGCTGACCGAGCCGGTCCGCGACCAGCTCGGCCTGAATCCGCGCCAGAGGCGTCGCTCGAGTACCGATGACGATTGGGACCATCGGCTGGGGATTCTACGGAGTCCGGCCGCCTGCACCTTCGTCTCCCGACAACGTGGAACTCCGTCGAGACGGAATCGCCCCCGGGAAGGCGGACCCAGGCCGCGCGTTTGCGGGAAGAGAAGTAGTGTTCCGCGCAGCGGCAAATGGGACGATAGTGAGATGTAGGGACAAGTTCCGGGCTCTCTCCGTTCCGATGCTGCTGTCGGTGTGCCTCCTCATGGCGCCGGCCGACGCGGTGGCGCAGACACCCGCGGCGCCGACGATCAGCGGGGTCCACCCGGGCGACGAGGCGCTTTCCGTCGTGTGGGCCGCGCCCGCGGGCGTGGCGGGCGTCACCGCCTACGACTTGCGCTACATCCTGACCAGCGCCGACGAGACGGCCGACGCGAACTGGACTGTCGTGAGCGAAGTATGGACCTCGGGCGAGCTGCGCCACGTGCTGACCGGGTTGACGAACGGCGCCGGATACGACGTCCAGGTCCGGGCGGTGACAAGCAGCGACGGCTTGTGGTCGGCGACCTTCGCTGGGACGCCGGCCGAGCCTGGCGGCACCCGCGAGACGGCCACCATCCTGCCGCTCGACATTCCGCTCGGAGGAGTCATCGGCGCCGGGTTCGATGACGATTACTTCCAGGTGACGCTCGGCGAAGAAACCGATCTCCTGTTGTCCACGACCGGCGATCTCGACACCGGGGGGTTGCTGGAGGACGGGACCGGCCAGGAGCTCGGCTCGAACGACGACGGCGGGTTCCCGGGGGGACCGAGGAACTTCACTCTCTGGAAGAAGATCGAAGCTGGAACGTACTACCTCAAGGTCACGAGTACGGACTCCGGCGCCTACGAGGTGCTGGCTCGGGCAGTAGTCGACACCTGGCGCGACTCGAATGCGCAGGTCGTTGGACTCGGCGGCAGCGCGGCCGGAGTCTTCGACACGATCATCGACTTCGACTGGTTCAAGTTCACGCTGTCGGCGCCGACCGATGTCGTCATCTTCACGTCGGGCGCGGTCGATGACACGGTCGGCGTACTAATGGACGGCAACAAACGCGAGATCGTCAGGAATGAGACGGGTTTGTCGACAATGCGACCCGAGAATTTTCTCATCCGCAGACAGCTCGGCGCCGGCCTCTACTACGTCAGGATCTTCAACCATGCCCGCATTCCACCCGACACCGGGTACTACTGGCTCCATGTGAGGGCGGTGACGGAACCGGGCAGTACGCTTTCTGAAGCCCGACCGTTGGCCCTCGGCGATGTCGAGGCCGGGAACATTGATCCGTCGGCGGACGTCGACTATTTCCGCCTGGACCTCGCCGAGCCGACCGATGTGTTTGCCCGTGCGATGAGCGGCCAGGTCGACATCGGTGGCGAACTCCTGGACAGTGGAGGACTATCGGTGCAGGCGAACCTGCACGGGTACGACTATCGGAGCGTCGGTCGCGTGGGCTTCACGCTCTCTGACCGTCTCGCGGCAGGAACGTACTACTTCAAGGTCAGCCGGTCGGGCGGCGCCGCGACTGGAACGTATGCGATCTCCGTCGCTGACGACGGTGTCCTCTCGCCGGAATTCGCCGGTTGTTCCTCATCTTCCGTGACTGTTTCCGACCCGTTGTACGGGTGTCAGTGGCACTTGAGCAACACGGGCCAACTGGGAGGAACATCGGGAGAGGACATCGGGGTCGAGGAGGTCTGGGCAGGCGGGAACACCGGTTCCGGCATCGGGGTCGCCGTCGTGGATGCTGGGATGGACTCGTACCACAGAGATCTGCGCCCGAATGTCGAAATCGGGCGAAACCACGACTATGAGCGCGGCGACGGGGTGCTTGAAGTCCGGTCTCACGGCACCGCGGTGGCTGGAATCATCGCGGCACGGGACAACTGGACGGGAGGACGGGGGGTTGCGCCGCGAGCCGCCATCTGGGGCTACAACCTGGTGGGTAACCTGACCGACGCGAACGTGGCGGACGCCATGATGCGCAACCTCGAGACGACCGCCGTATCGAACAACAGTTGGGGGACGCCCCGTGGACCGAGCCCGAAGACCGCCCCTGCGTCGTGGACGGAGGCGGTCGACACGGGTGTGACGCGGGGGTACGGCGGCAAGGGGATCCTCTATGTGTGGGCCGGAGGGAACTCGGCGGAGGAGGGCGGTTTGTCGAACCTTTCCGAGGAGAGCAACTACTACGCGTCGACCGCTGTCTGCGCGGTGAACGACCTCGGCAGGAGATCCGTCTTTTCGGAGAAGGGGGCCAATCTGTGGGTTTGCGCTCCTTCAAATGACCGGTCGCGGCCGGGCATTGTGACGGCCGCCGACTACGGCCGGTTCAGGGACGACTTCTCCGGCACTTCTGCTGCAGCTCCGATCGTTTCCGGGGTGGCGGCCCTGGTGCGCGCTGCCGACGGGAGCCTGACGTGGCGTGATGTGAAGTTGATCCTGGCGGCTTCGGCTCGCAAGAACGACCCGTCGAACGTGGGTTGGAGCTCAGGCGCGTTGAAGTACGGCCCCAGCACCGAGCGCTACCACTTCAACCACGAGTACGGCTTCGGTGTAGTCAACGCGAAGGCGGCCGTGGAACTCGCCAAGAGTTGGACGAGGCTCCCCCCGTTCATCGAGACGGCGCCGGTCTCGGTTACCGCGGACCTGCAGATTCCGGACGCGACAACCTCTCTCTCCGGCGCCACCCGGAGCAGCAGCATCGCCGTCGGCGCCGGGTTGGACTTCATCGAGTACGTCGAGGTCGAAACGACGTTCGCTGCTCCTGCATTCAGGGACCTGCTGGTGGAACTCGTTTCGCCGGCCGGCGCGGTTTCCACCCTCACCGAGTCCTACGAAACCTCCGATCCGTCAGAGAGATACGGCCTTCGGGGCAGCTTCCGGTTCGGTTCCGCCCGGCACCTGGGCGAGACCACCGCCGGTACCTGGACCCTGCGGATCCGGGACGAGGTGGCGGGCGGGGATCCCGCGACGCTCGAGTCATGGAGTCTGATGTTCTACGGTCATCGGTCGGTTCCAGGCCCTCCGGCAATCTCCGTCGTGAGCTCGGGCCAGAGGGCGTTGACGGTCTTCTGGACCGCGCCGGCCACGATCGGCGCCTCGGAGATCACGTCCTACGAGGTGCGCTACATCGCGAGCGGCGCTCGGGACAAGAGGGACGGGAATTGGGAGGAAGGCGTCTGGACCTCGGGCACTCTGAGCTACACGTTGACCGGGTTGACGGACGAGACGGAGTACGACGTTCAGGTGCGGGCCGTCAACGCGAGGGGCGGCGGCGTCTGGTCGGGCACGAAGACGGGCGAGACTCTTCCGAACCGGCCGCCGGCGCCCGTCGGTTCGCTGGCGCCTCCGGCCCTGCAGGTTGGTGACGGAAACGAGGTCGTGGAGGTGTCGGGTGCTTTTCGGGATCCGGAGGACGACGCGCTGACGTACGACGCGTCGTCCTCGATGCCGGCGGTGGCGAGGGCGGACGTGTCCGGTTCTCAAGTGACCTTGATCCCTGTCGCGGCGGGGACGGCCACGATCACCGTCACGGCGACCGACATCGCCGGCTCGAACAGGCCGGCGGCGCAGCGATTCGACGTTGACGTCAAGGCGATGCGCGGGGTGACCGTGTCGCGCGACGCGTTGACGGTCACCGAGGGGTCGACCAAGCGCTACACGGTGGTTCTGGACTCCGAGCCGACCGGCCCGGTGACGGTGACGCCCTCCGTGCCGCCGAACACGGACGTGTCGGTGGACCCAGTGTCGCTGACCTTCGAGGCGAGGAACTGGGACAGCGCGCAGACGGTGTCCGTCCTGGCGGCTCTGGACCCGGACACGGTGGCGGACGCTCCGGTCACGATCAGCCACCAGGTGAGCGGCAGCGACTACGGCTCGGTGAGGGCGTCTTCGGTTCGGGTGACGATCGTGGAGGCGGACACGTCGACCCTGTCGGTCGAAGCGGCGGAGACGCCTGAGAGTGGCGGCACGCTCGTCTTTCGCGTGACGCTGAGCAGATCGAGCAGTTCGGATGTGACGGTGGACTACGCGACCTCGGACGGTTCGGGGCCCACCCGAGCGCGAGCGGGGTCGGACTACGAGGCCGCATCGGGCACGTTGACGTTCCCCGCCGGTTCGACGTCTATCCAGGAGATCGTCGTGGACGTCACGGACGACACGGACGACGAGGAAGAGGAGGAGACGTTCCAGTTGACGCTCAGCAATGCGCAGCACGCGTCGTTGGCGGGAGGCGGGTCCACGCTGCAGGTCTTGGGGACGATTCGCGACGACGACGATCCGGAAGTCGAGGTGTCGTTCGGATCGGCGAACTACGGGGTGACCGAAGGCGGCACGGTGACCGTGGAGGTTCGCCTGAACCGCGACCCGGAGCGGGACCTGGACATCGACCTGGTGCGGACCCACCACGGTGGCGCCGAGGACGCGGACTATTCGGGCGTGCCTGCCTTCGTTGCGTTCGGCAGCGGCGTGACGACACAGGATTTCCTGTTCGCGGCGACGGACGACACCGCGGAGGACGACGGCGAGGCGGTGGTGCTGGGCTTCGGGTCGCTGCCGTCGCGGGTTGCCGGCAGCGGCCAGACGACCCTGGCGATCCAGGACAACGATGGCGTCCGGCCGCCGCCACCCCCGCCGCCGCCGCCACCGCCGCCGCCACCGCCATCCCCACCAGAGGAGGGGGAAGACGAGGAAGACGAGGAAGACGGTGGCGTGGGCGGCGGCGGTCCGCCTCCGCCGAGTGGTCCGCCCAAGGCCGACTTCACGCTGACCGCGGAGTGCCCCGGGGACCTCTGCCGCGCGCGCACGGGCGTGGCCGTGACGTTCGAGGACACGAGTGCCGGCCGCGTCGAGTCCCGTCGTTGGGACTTCGGTGACGGGACGGGGTCGCGCAACCGGCGGATCGACCATGCCTGGTCGTCGCCGGGCTTCTACGAGGTCACCCTGACGGTGAGCGACGGCACGACCGTGTCGACGGCAAAGCAGGTCTTTCTGGTCGAGGCGAGCGATCCCGCCGGGACGTGCCTCCCTGACGCGGAGACGCTGTGCCTGCAGGACTCGCGATACGCGGTCGAGGTGGACTGGTGGATCGGCGACGGCAGGAGCGGCGCCGCCGAGGTGGTCCATGCGGGCACGAACGACTCGGGTCTGTTCACGTTCTTCAACCGGGAGAACTGGGAAGTGCTGATCAAGGTGCTGGACGGCTGCGCGGTGAACGGACACGTGTGGGTGTACGGCGCCTCGACGACGGACCTTGGGTACCGCATCCGTGTGACCGACACGGCGACGGGTGCGGGGACGGTGAAGGAGTACCGGAACGAGCCGGGGCTGCCGGCGCCCGCGATCACCGATGCGACCGGGTTCCCCAATGACTGCCTGCCGTAGCGGACCGCCGCAGTGACTCACCGCCCCCGCCGACGAGGCGAAGCTGACCGAGCTGACCGAGATCACGACCCGGGGGACGTCCGAAGTCGAGATGGCCGAGATGGCCGAGATGGCCGAAAGCGCCCTCTTGTTTGGAAGGGTTGGGTCCTTGTCGCTAGAATCGTCGAGATGCAACACGCGATCGATCTCCTGGCGGCTCACGGTCGGTCCACCCGAGGCGCGGCAGTCCCGCTGGCGGTGGCGCTGGCCTTGACCTTTGCTGCCCTCGTTCAGCCAGGGTCGCAGGCCGTGGCGCAGGCCGTCGAAGTCGAGGATCGGGAAGAAGGGCCCAAGAAGAGGACCGGCGCCAGCCGACCCACGCCGCCTGAAGGTCAGGTCTACACGTGGGAGGACGGCGGCCGCAGTTTGAGAGCCTTCCTCCAGGCGGACCTGGTCGTGTCGCGGGAGGGCGCCGTTTCGGCCGTGGGGACTCCGGTCGCGAGAACACCACAGGGGAGGATCGTCCGTGTAGCCAGCGCGAGCGAGGTCGAAGGGCAGCCGGTGTTCAGGTCGTCTTCCGGCGCCCTGATGACGCTTCCCGGGGGTGTCCTGCTGGTCTTCGATCCGGATTGGGGCGAAGCCGAAACGGACGCTTTCTTCGCGGCGCATGGCATCGCGACGGACCGGGTCTCGCCGCTCGGCGCCATTCCGAACGGCTTCGTCGTCGCGACCGAACCGGGCTTCGCTTCCCTGGAGCTTGCGAACGCTCTTGCGGGACTGGATGGCGTCAAGCTGTCCAGCCCCAACTGGTGGAGAGAACGCACCACCCGGTGAAGGCCGCCCACTGAGGGTCAGATGTTCAAATCCGTGTCCGTAGGGCGGCTGCGGCTGGCGTTGTTGCTTGCCGCTCTTGCCGCCGTCTTCGTTCTGCCCGATCCGGCCTCGGCCCAGGACACGTCACTGACCCCCTCTGCGGACGATCCGGATGTGGCTGTTCGTTCCGAAGCCATCTACACGATCACCTTCACCGGGGAGTGGACAACCACCGTGACGCCGGGAGGACTTCCCGGGGGCGCGCACTTCTCGCGCCTGATCGGCGGCGTTCACAACGACGAGGTGGTCTTCCTCGAGAGCGGTGAGGAGGCGTCCTTCGGAGTGGAGCACATGGCCGAGGTCGGCAATTACGACGAGCTGCGCGTTGAGATCAACGCGGCCGGCCCCGACCGGCTGAGGATCCTCCAGGGCACGAGCGACTCCGTGGGCCCGACGGCCACGGTGACCTTCTCGGACGTCACCCTGACCACCGATCACCCCCGCGTCACGCTGGTGACGAGGGTCGCGCCCAGCCCGGACTGGTTCGTGGGCGTTTCGAGCCTGTCGATGCTTGACAGCTCGGGCGCCTGGAAGGCCTCGTTCACGGTGGATCTCTATCCCTGGGACGTCGGCACCGAAGAGGGAACGGAGTTCTCGCGGCGCAACATCTCGACCACGCCGAAGGGCGTCATCACGAGCCTTCAAGGCGTCGGGAAGTTCAACAGCAACAAGATCGCGACGTTGACGTTCACCCGCGAATCGGTCCTGCCTACGGCCCCGACGATCGATGCGGTTCACCCGGGCGACGAGGCGCTGACCGTCGTCTGGACGGCGCCGTCGGATGTGACGGGGATCACCTCCTACGACCTGCGCTGGATCCTGACCAGCGCCAACGAGTCGGTCGACTCGAACTGGAGGGTGCAGGAGGACATCTGGACCGAGGGGCGCCTTCACCACGTGCTGACCGGGCTCGCCAACGACTCAGGCTACGACGTCCAGGTGCGGGTGGTGACCGAGACGGAGGGTTCGTGGTCCACGACCGTCGCGGGTGTCCCCGCGGAGCCGGGAGGTGAGTTTGGAACGGCAGCCGCTCTGCCTCTCGGCGTACCGCTCGGAGGCAGGATCCAGGTGTTGGCGGACAGCGACTACTACGAATTCACGCTTGCGACGGAGACCGGCGTGATTCTGTGGACGAGCGGCGACGCCGACACCGTTGGCACGCTATACGACGAGGACGGAGGTGTCGTTCACATCAACGACTACTACTCCGACGCTCACCACAACTTCCGAATCTGGGACACTCTGGCCGCGGGGACGTACTACCTGAAGGTGGTGGCCAGTTTCCGGAGTCGGGTCACTACCGGCTTCTACCGGCTGCACACCAGCGCGCTCGTGGACTCGACCGGCATCAGCGACGCGAACCAAGTCGAGTTGGACGTGTTCGAGAACGGCCTGATCGACCCGGCGGCCGACGAGGACTACTTCCAATTCACGCTTGACGCGGAAACTGACGTCATCGTGCGCGCGGACTCCGCTGTCGCCGACACCGTTGGCGAGCTTCTGGACAACAACGGAAGATTGATCACCGAGAACGACGACGGCTTCGTCGTCGGGAGGTTGAAGGCGTTCCTGATCCGCAGGAAACTCGCTGCCGGCACCTACTACGTCAAGTTCAAGGCCTTCTCGGAAGAGGTGAAGGGGCTCTACTCCTTCCTTGTCGAGACCGTGACCGAGCCGGGAAGCACGGTCGCCGACGCCCTTTCGCTGGACCTTGGCGAACTGGGCGCCGGGCGGATCGATCCGTCGACCGATGCGGACTACTTCAAGATCGACCTGTCCAAAGCGACGCACGTCCTGGCGCGGGCCGTGAGCAGCACAGTGGATATCGATGGAGAGCTGCTCGACAGCGGCGGCAACACAGTTGCGACGAACGTGTTCGAAGAGGACTTCCTCGCTGGCGGCCCGATGGGCTTCACGTTGGCCGACCGCCTTGGCGCGGGAACCTACTACCTCAAGGTGACTCGTTCCGGCGGCGAAAGCACCGGTGGGTACGCGATTCTCGTGCTCGAAGACGAGGCGACGAACGATGTCGTGAACCGTTGTTCCGCCTTGACCACTTCGTTCAGCGATCCGCTGTTCGGATGCCAGTGGAACCTGCGCAGCACCGGCCAGCTCCGCAGCTTGGCGGGCCAGGACATCCGCGTCGCGGATGTATGGGCCGGAGGAAACCTGGGCGCCGGCATTGCCGTGGCCGTCGTCGACGACGGGTTGCACGAAAGCCATCCCGACCTGACCGACAATGTGGACAGGGCTCGAGGCCATGACTACACGACGGACGGATTGCTCAATCCGTACGACTCCCACGGCACGAGGATGGCTGGAATCATCGCTGCGCGCGACAACGATTTCGGGGGTCGGGGAGTCGCGCCGCAAGCGACGATCTTCGGCTACAACGTCTTGCGCACCGGCGTCGACTCGCACCACGCAGATGCGATGACCCGCAACGTGGCGACGACGGCGGTGTCCAGCAACAGTTGGGGGCCTGAAGAGGGCCCGGGTGTGGATCCAGCCCCGGCAGCGTGGGAGGCGGCCATCGACACCGGAGTCGAGACCGGCTACGGAGGCAAGGGTGTCGTCTACGTCTGGGCCGCCGGAAACGGCGCCCCCTACGACAACTCGAACTTCGACGGCTACACGAACTACTACGGCGTCACCGCGGTTTGTGCGGTGGACCACAGTGGCCTGCAAAGCGTCTATTCGGAGAGCGGCGCCAATCTGTGGGTCTGCGCTCCGTCGAATGAGGGGACCGAAGGGACCGTCGGGATCCTCACGACGGACAACTACGGTCGCTACAGGGATTCCGGAGGCACCTCGGCCGCGGCGGCCACGGTTTCCGGTGTGGTCGCCCTGGTGCGCGCAGCGAACACGAACCTGACGTGGCGGGACGTGAAGCTGATCCTGGCGGCTTCGGCCCGGCAGGTCAGCGCCTCGCGCGAAGGTGCAGGTGAAGGTTGGAGTACCGGCGCGCCGAAGTACGGCGCTCCGGGAAACTACAACCAGAGCCACTCGCTTGGTTTCGGCGTCGTGAACGCGAAGGCCGCGGTGGATCTCGCCGCCAGTTGGGAGAATCTCCCGCCCTTCATCAAGACGGCGCCGGTTGGAGCCACTCCGAACCTGAGCATTCCGGACGCGGCCGGCCTTGACCCTGGAGCGACGGTTTCCAGCACGGTCGTCGTGGACGCGGAGGTGGAGTTCATCGAGTTCGTCGAGGTGGTCGCGGACTTCGAGACCGAGTCGTTCAGGGACCTCACGGTGGAACTTGTCTCACCGTCGAACACGGTCTCGACGCTGGCCTACTTCGACGCCTACGGGGCTACGAGCGGTGGCCCCTTCGGCATCGATCCCGACTACAGGTTCGGCTCAGCGAGGCATTTGGGCGAGAAGCCCGCTGGAACCTGGACACTGCGGATCACCGACCGCACGCGGGGCAACACCGCGACGCTCAAGTCCTGGAGCGTCAAGATCTACGGCCACCGATCGACCCCCCGTGCGCCTGGCGTCTCGGCCGTGACCTCTGGCCGGAGGTCTTTGGACGTGTTCTGGACTGCGCCGACCGCGGTGGGCGCTTCGGAGATCACCACCTACGACGTGCGCCACATCCGGAGCGACGCCGCCGACAAGACGGACAAGCGCTGGGCGGAGGAGACGGGCGTCTGGACTTCCGACGCCTTGACGTACACGGTGACCGGCCTCCTGGACGGCACGACCTACGACGTCCAGGTGCGCGCGGTAAACGCCAAGGGCGGCGGCGACTGGTCCGATACGGAGTTTCGGGAGACCCTCCCCAATAGGGCGCCGCTGTCGGTCGGTTCGCTGGAGGGGCCGGACCTGCAGGTTGGCGACGGGAACGAGGTCGTGGAGGTGTCGGGGGCGTTCCAGGATCAGGACAGCGACACGCTGACGTACGACGCATCCTCGTCGGCGCCGGGGATCGCGCAGGCACGGACGTCGGGGTCTCGGGTGACCTTGACTCCCGTGGCGCAGGGCAACGCGACGATCACGGTGACCGCGACCGACATCGCCGGTTCGAACACGCCGGCGACGCAGACGTTCGACGTGACGGTGAAGGGGAGGCGCGGCGTGACGATCTCGCGCGACACGTTGACGGTCAACGAGGGATCAACTGGGACCTACACCGTCGTCCTGGCTTCGGCGCCGACCGGTTCGGTGACGGTGACGCCGACGGTGCCGGCGAACACCGACGTGTCGGTCGATCCGTCGTCGCTGACCTTCACGGCGGGAGACTGGGTGTCCCCGAAGACGGTGCGCGTGGAGGCGGAGACGGACACGGATACGGTGGCGGACGCTTCGGTCACGATCAGCCACCGGGTGAGCGGCGGCGACTACGGCTCGGTGCGAGCGTCTTCAGTCCGCGTGACGATCGTGGAGACGGACATGTCGAGCCTGTCGGTCGAAGCGGCGGAGGCGCCCGAGAGCGGCGGCACGCTCGTCTTTCGCGTGACGCTGAGCACGTCGAGCGCTTCAGACGTGACGGTGGACTACGCCACCTCGAATGGTTCGGGGTCCGCCGGAGCGCGAGCCGGCTCGGACTACACCGCGGCAACCGGCACGCTGACGTTCACCGCCGGTTCGATCACTGCCCAGCAGATCGTCGTGGACATCGCGGACGACACGGTGGACGAGGAAGAGGAGGAGACGTTCCTGCTGACGCTCAGCAATGCGCAGCACGCGTCGCTTGCAGGAGGCGGTTCGAGGCTGCAGGTGATGGGAACGATTCGCGACGACGACGATCCGGAAGTCGAAGCGTCGTTCGGATCGGCGAACTACAGCGTGACCGAGGGCGGCACGGTGACCGTGGTCGTGCGTCTGAACCGCGATCCCGAGCGTGATCTGACCATTGACCTGGATCGCACCCACCACGGCGACGCGACCGATGAGGACTACTCGGGTGTGCCTGACAGGGTGACATTCGGGCCGGGGGTGACGACCCAGGAGTTCCTGTTCGCGGCGACGGACGACACCCTGGACGACGACGGCGAAGCGGTGGTGCTGAGCTTCGGCCTTCTGCCGTCACGGGTCACCGGAAGCGGCCAGACGACCCTGGCGATCCAGGACAACGATGGCCCCGTGATTCGACCGCCACCACCGCCGCCTCCGCCTCCACCGCCGCCGCCACCGCCATCGCCACCGCCACCGCCACCAGACGAGGGGGAAGAAGAGGAAGACGGTGGCCTGGGTGATGGCGGCGATCCGCCTCCGCCGAGCGATCCGCCCCAGGCCGACTTCACGCTGACAGCGGAGTGCGCCGGGGACCTCTGCCGCGCGCGCACGGGGCTGCCGGTGACGTTTGAGGACACGAGTGCCGGCCGCGTCCAGTCCCGGCTCTGGGACTTCGGTGACGGGACAAGGTCGCGCAACCGGCGGATCGACCATGCCTGGGCCGAGCCCGGCTTCTACGAGGTCACGCTGACCGTGAGCGACGGCACGACCGTGTCGACGGCAAAGCAGGTCCTTCTGGTCGAGGCGAGCGATCCGGCCGGGACCTGCGAAGCGGACGCGGCGACGCTGTGCCTGCGGGACTCGCGCTACGCGGTCGGCGTCGACTGGCGGACGGCGGACGGCGGGAGCGGCGCCGGCAAGGTGGTCCGCGAAGGCACGAACGACTCGGGGCTGTTCACGTTCTTCAGCCGGGACAACTGGGAGGTCCTGATCAAGGTGCTCGACGGCTGCGCGGTCAACGGTCACGTGTGGGTGTACGGCGCGTCGACGACGGACCTGGGCTACACGATCCGTGTGACCGACACGGCGACGGGGACGCTGAAGGAGTACCGCAACGAGCCGGGGCTGCCGGCGCCGGCGATCACCGACGCGACGGCGTTGCCGGAGGGTTGCCAGCCGTAGCGGCGGTCCGGATGCCGCGACGAGAGGGGCAATGGACGTCGGCGCTGACATAGAGTCGCAACGTTGTCTCTGTTGCACTCGGTTCAAACCCGTGGAGGATTCGCCATGCCGCTGTCCTTGTCCTGTTTCCGGCGTCCGCAGTTCGCGCTTCTGAGCGCCTCCTCCTTGGTCTTCCTCGGCGCAGGCGCTGGCGACACGCGGCCGTCTGCGGCCGAGTTCACGGCCGCTGCGGACGAGGCCGTGCTGAGCAACAGCTACAACCTGAGCCGGGCCCAGTGGGTGCAGGCGACCTACATCAACGACGACACGAACGCGTTGGCGGCCCGCGCCAGCGCCGGCTTCCTGGGCCGGATGGTCGAGTTCGCGAAGGAGGCGGCGACTTACGATGCCGAGGGCGAAGCCGAGGACGTGGGGCGCAAGCTCGGGCTGCTGAGGAGTGGTCTGACCCTGGCCGCCCCCGCCGACGAGGCGAAGCTGACCGAGCTGACCGAGATCACGACCCGGATGGAAGCGACCTATGGCTCGGGCAAACACTGCCCGGACGGTCCCGGCACGGACACCTGCCGTTCCCTCGGCGACCTGGAGGACGTGATCGACAACAGTCGTGACGCCGATGCGCTGCTCGACGCCTGGGAGGGTTGGCGGACCGTCTCACCGCCGATGCGTGCCGACTACCAGCGCTTCGTCGAACTCTCCAACGAGGGAGCGCGAAGTCTCGGCTACCCCGACACGGGCGCGATGTGGCGGTCGAAGTACGACCTGCCGCCGGACGACTTCGCGGCCGAGGTCGACCGGCTCTGGGACCAGGTGAAGCCGCTCTACGACGACCTGCAATGCCATGTGCGGGCCGAGCTTTCCCAGCACCACGGGCCGGAGGTCGTCGATCCGGCCGGCTCCATCCCGGCCCACGTCCTGGGCAACATGTGGGCGCAGACGTGGTCCAACGTCTACGACCTCGTGGCGCCGCCCGCCGCGGACCCCGGCTACGACCTGACCGAGATCCTCCAGAGCCGGGAGACGTCCGAGATCGAGATGGTCGAGATGGCCGAGGGTTTCTTCACCTCGCTGGGGATGGAGTCGCTCCCGGACACATTCTGGGAGCGTTCGCAGTTCGTCAAGCCGCGTGACCGCGAGGTCGTCTGTCACGCCAGCGCCTGGCAGCTCGACCTGGACGAGGACGTGCGGATCAAGATGTGCATCGACATCAACGCCGAGGACTTCTCGACCATCCACCACGAACTGGGCCACAACTACTACCAGCTCGGCTACCGTGAGCAGGCGCCGCTGTTCCGGGACAGCGCCAACGACGGTTTCCACGAGGCCCTGGGCGACACGATCGCCCTGTCGGTGACGCCGGGCTACCTGGTCGAGATCGGGCTGCTGGACGAAGAGCCGTCGGCGGACGCGGACTTGGGGCTGCTGATGCAGATGGCGCTCGACAAAGTAGCCTTCCTGCCCTTCGGCCTGCTGATCGATCGCTGGCGATGGGCCGTGTTCTCGGGTGAGACCCCGCCGGAGGAGTACAACGCCGCCTGGTGGCGTCTGCGCGAGCAGTACCAGGGCGTCGGGGCGCCGGGCGAACGGACCGAGGAGCACTTCGATCCGGGCGCCAAGTACCACGTTCCGGGCAACACGCCCTACACCCGCTACTTCCTGGCCCACATGCTCCAGTTCCAGTTGCATCGCGATCTGTGCGCGGCGATCGGCTACGAGGGGCCGCTGCACCGCTGCTCGATCTACGGCAACGAGGAGGCGGGGCGGCGCCTGAGCGAGATGATGGCGATGGGCCTGAGCCGCCCGTGGCCGGATGCGCTGGAGGCCGCCACCGGCAGCCGCGAGATGGATGCGACGGCGATCCTCGACTACTTCGCGCCCCTGGCCGAGTGGCTGAAGGAACAGAACGAGGGCCGTACCTGCGGCTGGAGTTGACCGGGCGTCTCGCCCGCATCCGGTCCTGGGAACGCGGGCGTCCCGCCCGCATCCGGTCCTGGGAACGCGGGCGTCCCGCCCGCATCCGGCTTGACCGTCTGACGCCCCCATGCTGATCGCCACCTGGAACATCAACGGCCTCGGCGCGCGCTTCGACTTCCTCGTCCACTGGCTCAAGGCACGGCAGCCGGATGTCGTCGGCCTCCAGGAACTGAAGGCGACGGCGGATCACTTCCCGCGGCAGGCGCTCGAGGAGCTCGGCTACCACGCCGCGGTGTGCGGCCAGAAGGCGTGGAACGGCGTCGCCGTGCTCTCGCGTCATTCGATCGAGGAGGTCCAGTCGGGGCTCCCGGGCGAGGAGGAGGCAGGCGCCCGCCTGATGCGGGTGCGGACCGCGGGGCTCGACTTCACGACCGTCTACTGCCCGAACGGCAAGGACATCGATCACCTGGACTTTCCCCGCAAGCTGGCGTGGTTCGACGCGCTTCGCGACTACTTCGACGGTTCACTCGGCGCCGATGAGCCGGCGGTTCTCTGCGGCGACTTCAACATCGCGCCGACCCGGCTCGACACCCACGACGAGGACCGCCTGGCCGGCGGCATCCACCACACCGAGGCGGAGCGGGCGAGGTATCGGGCGCTGCTCGACCTCGGGTTCGTCGATTTGTACCGGGAGCTGCATCCGGACACGGTCAAGTTCTCGTGGTGGGACTACCGCTTCGGCGCTTTCCACCGGAACCTCGGCCTGCGGATCGACTTCCTGCTGGCGACCGAAGCGGTCCGGGCCCGGGTGGAACACGTCGAGACCGACCGGGACTACCGCAAGAAGAAGGAAGGCCTGATCGCGTCGGACCACGCGCCGGTGATGGCTCGGCTGTGGTCGTAGCCCGGTTCGCGGCGCCTTCGTCGTCGCGACCGAACCGGGCTTCGCTTCCCTGGACCTTGCGAACGCTCTTGCGGGACTGGATGGCGTCAAGCTGTCCAGCCCCAACTGGTGGAGAGAACGCACGACCAGGTGAAGGCCGCCCGCTGAGGGTTGGATGTCTCAATCCGTGTCCGTGAAGTGGTTGCGACTGGCGTTGTTGCTTGCCGCTCTTGCTGCCGTCTTCGTTCTGCCCGATCCGGCCCAGGCCCAGGACACGTCGCTGACTCCCTCTCCGGACGATCCGGACGTGGCCAATCGTTCAGAGGCCGTCTACACGATCACGTTCACCGGGGCGTGGACGACCACGGTGACGACGGGCGGACTTCCCGGGGGCGCCCACTTCTCGAGACTGATCGGCGGGGTTCACAACGACGACGTGACCTTCCTCGAGAGCGGCGAAGAGGCGTCCGCCGGAGTGGAGTCGATGGCCGAGGTCGGCGGCTACTCGACCCTGAGGAGTGAGATCAACGCGGCCGGCGCCAACCGCCTCAGCGTCCTCGAGGGCACGAGTTCAAGCGTTGGCACGACGGCGACGCTGACGTTCACCCGTACGTCGGTCTTGCCGGCCGCGCCGACGATCACCGCGGTTCATCCGGGTGACGAGGCGCTGACGGTCGTCTGGACCGCGCCGTCCGGCGTCACGGACATCACCGCCTACGACCTGCGCTGGATCCTCACCAGCGCCGACGAGACAGTCGACGCGAACTGGAAGGCGGAGGAGGACGTCTGGACCGAGGGGTCGCTTCGCTACGTTCTCGCCGGACTGACCGACGACTCCGGCTACGACGTCCAGGTACGCGCCGTGACCGACACGGACGGTACTTGGTCCGCGACCGTCGCGGGGACGCCGACCGAACCGGGCAATACCCTGGCGACGGCCCTCACTCTGCCTCTTGACATACCACTCGGTGGTGACATCGACCTGACGAACGACGCGGACGTCTTCGAGTTCACGTTGACGGCTGAGACGGGAGTCGTTCTCGTCGCTCTAGGCGACCTCGACACCGTGGGCGTGCTGTACGACGAGGATGGCAACTTCCTTGCGGCGAACGATGACGGTGGCCGAGTGGGCGAGCCGCTGAACTTCCTGATCTGGGCGACCCTCGGGGCCGGGACCTACTATCTCAATGTCTCGACACATTTCCTCTCGTTCGACACGGGGCCCTACCAGGTCCGCGTCAATACGATCGCCGACACCACCGGCATCAGCGACGCGGAGGAAGTCGAAGTCGGCAGCTTCGAGAATGGCCTGATCGACCCGGGAGGCGACGAGGACTACTTCCAGTTCACTCTTGACGAAGAGACGGATGTCCTTCTTCGTGCAGGCCCTCCGGTCACCGACACCGTAGGCGAACTCCTCGACGACAACGGAATGTCGCTCGCTGCGAACGACGACGGCTTCGTGCTGGGCAGGTCGCATCAGTTCCTCATTCGGCGGAAACTTGCGGCCGGCGCCTACTACGTGAAGGTCAAGGCCTTCTTTGATGAGCACACGGGGCTCTACTCGTTTCACGTCGATACGGTGACCGAGCCCGGGAGCACGATCGCCGATGCCCAGGCTCTCGACTTCGACGAAACCAGCGCGGGGAGGATCGACCCGTCGACCGACGCCGACTACTTCAAGATCGAGCTGTCGGAAGCGACCCACGTCTTCGCCCGGGCCGTGAGCAACACGGTCGACATCGATGGCGCGCTGCTCGATGACATGGGCGACGCCGTTACGACGAACCTGTTCGAGCAGACCTTCGGGATGGACGATCCGATGGGGTTCACCCTCTCTGCCCGCCTGGACGCGGGAACCCACTACATCAAGGTGACCCGCTCCGGCGGTGAAGGCACGGGCGGTTACGCGATTCGCATGGTCGAAGACGAAGACATGAATCAAGTCGTGACGGACTGCTCCGCCCTGGCCGCTGCGTTCAGTGATCCCCTGTCCGGGTGCCAGTGGAACCTGAAGAACACGGGCCAGCTCGGCGGAACCTCGGGGCAGGACATCCGGGTCGAGGCCGTCTGGACCGGCGGCAATATGGGCGCCGGCATCGGGGTCGCGGTCGTCGACGGCGGATTGCACGAAGGCCACCCCGACCTGACCGAGAACGTGGACACGGCCCGCGGCCATGACTACACCGGGGACGGATTGCTCTTCCCCTTCGATTCCCACGGCACCTCCGTGGCCGGCGTGATCGCGGCGCGGGACAACGACCTCGGGGGGAGAGGAGTGGCGCCCCGGGCAACGGTCTACGGCTACAACCTTCTGCTGTCGGAGATCGACGCGAATGAAGTCGACGCGATGACCCGCAACATGGCGACGACCGGGGTGTCGAACAACAGTTGGGGGGATCCTGAGGGCCCCGGCCTGGACGCGGCCTCGGGGGCCTGGGAGATGGCCATCGACACCGGAATCGGGACGGGGTACGGCGGCAAGGGCGTCGTCTACGTCTGGGCCGCGGGGAATGGCGGCGCCAAAGACGACTCGAACTTCGACGGCTACACGAACTACTACGGCGTCGTTGCGGTCTGCGCCGTGAACAACCGGGGCAGGAGGTCGGTCTACTCGGAGTTGGGCGCCAATCTGTGGATTTGCGCTCCGTCGAATGGAGGGAGCGCCGGCATCTTCACGACCTACAACTACGGTCGCTACGGTGACAGCTTCGGAGGCACTTCCGCCGCTGCTCCCACCGTTGCCGGTGTCGTGGCCCTGATCCGCGCCGCGAACACGGCCCTCACCTGGCGGGACGTGAAACTGATTCTGGCGGCTTCGGCGCGCAAGAACGACAGTGGCAACGGCGGATGGCGCACCGGCGCCAGCAAGTACGGCGCCACCGGAAGGTACAACTTCAATCACGAGTACGGCTTCGGCGTCGTCGATGCGAGGGCGGCGGTGGACCTCGCCGCCAGTTGGGAGAACCTCCCACCCTTCATCGAGACGGATCCGGTGGAGGCAACGCCGGACCTGAGCATCCCGGACGCGACCACCAACGCCACGGCGACCGTGACGAGCACCGTCGCCGTGGGCACGGAGGTCGAGTTCATCGAGTTCGTCGAGGTGATCGCGGACTTCGATGCGCCGGCGTTCAGAGACCTTCATGTGGAACTCGTCTCGCCGTCCAACATGGTCTCGACGCTGGCTTTTCCGTTCGGTGGCTTCGATGTGGACGGGAACACCTTCGGCATCGATCCCGACTACCGGTTCGGCTCGGCGAGGCATCTTGGCGAGGACCCCGCCGGGACCTGGACGCTTCGGGTCACCGACCATCTCGAGGAGGACACGGCGACGCTCAAGTCCTGGAGCCTCAAGATCTACGGCCACCGCTCGACGCCCGGCGCCCCGGCCGTTCCCGGCGCCACGGCGGGCCAGCGGGCTCTGACCGTCTTCTGGTCGGCGCCCTCGACCATCGGCGCGTCCGAGGTCACGGGCTATGACGTGCGCTACATCTTGAGCGAGGCCGCCGACAAGGCGGACAAACGGTGGACGGAGGAGAAGGGTGTCTGGACTTCGGGATCCCTGACCCACACCCTGACCGGTCTGCTGGACGACACGAAGTACGACGTTCAGGTACGCGCGGTCAATGCCAAGGGTGACGGGGCGTGGTCCGATACGGAGTTTCGGGAGACTCTCCCCAATAGGGCGCCGCTGTCGGTCGGTTCGTTGGAGGGGCCGGACCTGCAGGTTGGCGAGGGGAACGAGGTCGTGGAGGTGTCGGGGGCGTTCCAGGATCCGGACAGCGACACGCTGACGTACGACGCATCCTCGTCGGCGCCGGGGATCGCGCAGGCACGGACGTCGGGGTCTCGGGTGACCTTGACTCCCGTGGCGCAGGGCAACGCGACGATCACGGTGACCGCGACCGACATCGCCGGTTCGAATACCCCGGCGACGCAGACGTTCGACGTGACGGTGAAGGCGATGCGCGGCGTGACGATCTCGCGCGACGCGTTGACGGTCGACGAGGGGTCGACCGGGAGCTACACGGTGGTGCTTGACTCCGAGCCGACGGGCCCGGTGACGGTGACGCCGACGGTGCCGGCGAACACCGACGTGTCGGTCGATCCGTCGTCGCTGACCTTCACGGCGGGAGACTGGGTGTCCCCGAAGACGGTGCGCGTGGAGGCGGAGACGGACACGGATACGGCGGCGGACGCTTCGGTCACGATCAGCCACCGGGTGAGCGGCGGCGACTACGGCTCGGTGCGAGCGTCTTCGGTGCGGGTGACGATCATCGAAGCGGACACGTCGACCCTGTCGGTCGAAGCGGCGGAGGCGCCCGAGAGTGGCGGCACGCTCGTGTTTCGGGTGACGCTGAGCAGGGCGAGCAGTTCGGAGGTGACGGTCGACTACGCGACCTTGGACGGTTCGGGGTCCGGCGGCGCCCGAGCCGGCTCGGACTACACCGCGGCAACGGGCACGCTGACCTTCCCGGTTGGAATGACCGCTGCCCAGCAGATCGTCGTGGACATCGCGGACGACACGGTGGACGAGGAAGAGGAGGAGACGTTCCGGCTGACGCTCAGCAATGCGCAGCACGCGTCGCTTGCCGGCGGCGGGTCGATGCTGCAGGTCTTGGGAACGATTCGCGACGACGACGATCCGGAAGTCGAGGCGTCGTTCGGATCGGCGAACGACGGGGTGACCGAGGGCGGCACGGTGACCGTGGTCGTGCGTCTGAACCGCGATCCGGAGCGGGATCTGGATATCGGCCTGGTGCGGACCCACCACGGCGGCGCGATGGATGCGGACTACTCGGGTGTGCCTGACAGGGTGACATTCGGCCCGGGCGTGACGACCCAGGAGTTCCTGTTCGCGGCGACGGACGACACCCTGGACGACGACGGCGAAGCGGTGGTGCTGACCTTCGGCTTTCTGCCGTCGCGGGTTACCGGCAGCGGCGAGACCACCCTGGCGATCCAGGACAACGATGGCCCCGTGATTCGACCGCCACCACCCCCGCCGCCGCCTCCACCGCCGCCTCCACCGCCATCGCCACCAGACGAGGGGGAAGAAGAGGAAGACGGTGGCCTGGGTGACGGCGGCGATCCGCCTCCGCCGAGTGGTCCGCCCCAGGCCGACTTCACGCTGACCGCGGAGTGCCCCGGGGACCTCTGCCGCGCGCGCACCGGGCTGCCGGTGACGTTTGAGGACACGAGTGCCGGCCGCGTCCAGTCCCGGCTCTGGGACTTCGGTGACGGGACAAGGTCGCGCAACCGGCGGATCGACCATGCCTGGTCGTCGCCGGGGTTCTACGAGGTCACCCTGACGGTGAGCGACGGCACGACCGTGTCGACGGCAAAGCAGGTCCTTCTGGTCGAGGCGAGCGATCCGGCCGGGACCTGCGAAGCGGACGCGGCGACGCTGTGCCTGCGGGACTCGCGCTACGCGGTCGGCGTCGACTGGCGGACGGCGGACGGCGGGAGCGGCGCCGGCAAGGTGGTCCGCGAAGGCACGAACGACTCGGGGCTGTTCACGTTCTTCAGCCGGGACAACTGGGAGGTCCTGATCAAGGTGCTCGACGGCTGCGCGGTCAACGGTCACGTGTGGGTGTACGGCGCGTCGACGACGGACCTGGGCTACACGATCCGTGTGACCGACACGGCGACGGGGACGCTGAAGGAGTACCGCAACGAGCCGGGGCTGCCGGCGCCGGCGATCACCGACGCGACGGCGTTTCAGGAGGGCTGCCGCCGTTGAAGCGATGCCGGCGTCCTCGCCGGCGTCGGGCGCTCCACTGCGAAGCGCCGAGCGGGAGTAGACTCTTCAACATGCGTTGTGGGCATAAGCACTTCTCGCCTGCCGACAGTCGGAGACTCAGTCAAGAATCCTCGCGTTTGGGCTGCCAGGTCTACACCTGGGATGACGGCGGTCGGACCCGCCGCTCGACCGGATAGCGTCGGCCGCTTGAGGTCGCGATGTTGACCTTGCGCTCACTCAACCGGCTTCGGCAGGCGCTGGTGCTCGTCGCTCTGGGCGCCGTGTTCGTCGTTCCCGGTTCAGCTTGGGGACAGAACACGTCGCTGACTCCCTCTCCGGACGATCCGGATGTGGCCGTTCGTTCAGAGGCCATCTACACGATCACGTTCACCGGGGCGTGGACCACCACGGTGACGCCGGGAGGACTTCCCGGGGGCGCGCACTTCTCGCGCCTGATCGGCGGCGTTCACAACGACGAGGTGACCTTTCTCGAGAGCGGCGAAGAGGCGTCCGCCGGAGTGGAGTCGATGGCCGAGGTCGGCGGCTACTCGACCCTGCGGAGTGAGATCAACGCGGCCGGCGACGACCGGCTGAGCATCCTCCAGGGTACGAGCGACAACCTGAGCCCAGAGGCGATTGTCACGTTCACCGACGTCGCCCTGACGACCGATCATCCCCGCGTCACGCTGGTGACGATGATCGCTCCCAGCCCGGATTGGTTCGTGGGCGTTTCCAGTCTGACGCTGCTTGACAGCTCAGGCGACTGGAAGGACTCGGTGTCGGTTGATCTCTATCCCTGGGACGCCGGAACCGAGGACGGAACCGAGTTCTCGCTGGGCAACAGCGCGACCGACCCGAAGGGTGTCATCACGAGCCTTCAGGGTGTTGGGAAGTTCAACAGCAACAAGATCGCGACGCTGACGTTCACCCGCACGTCCGTCTTGCCCACCGCGCCGACGATCAGCGCGGTTCATCCGGGCGACGAGGCGCTGACTGTCCTCTGGACGGAGCCCTCCGGCGTCACGGACATCACCGCCTACGACCTGCGCTGGATCCTCACCAGCGCCGACGAGACAGTCGACTCGAACTGGACGGTGGAGGAGGACGTCTGGACCGAGGGAAAGCTCCGCCACGTTCTCGCCGGACTGACCGACGACTCCGGCTACGACGTGCAGGTGCGGGCCGTGACCGATGCGGACGGCGCGTGGTCTGCGACCGTCGCGGGGACGCCGACCGAGCCGGGCAACACGTTCGACACGGCCCTCCCTCTGCCTCTCGACATACCGATCGGCGGTGACATCGACCTGACGAACGACGTGGACATCTTCGAGTTCGCGTTGACGGAAGAGACCGCAGTGGTCCTCTTCGCTCTCGGCGACCTCGACACCGTGGGCGTGCTGTACGACGAGGATGGCGCCCTCCTTGACGCGAATGATGACGGTGGCCGAGTGGGCGAGCCGCTGAATTTCCTGATCTCGGCGACCCTCGGGGCCGGGACCTACTACCTCGATGTCTCGACACATTTCCTCTCGTTCGACACGGGGCCCTACCAGGTCCGCGTCACAACGATCGCGGACACAACCGGCATCAGCGACGCGGAGGAAGTCGAAGTCGGCAGCTTCGAGAATGGTCTGATCGACCCGGGAGGCGACGAGGACTACTTCCAGTTCACTCTTGACGAAGAGACGGATGTCCTTCTTCGTGCAGGCCCTCCGGTCACGGACACCGTAGGCGAACTCCTCGACGACAACGGAATGTCGCTCGCTGTGAACGACGATGGCTTCGTCCTCGGGCGGCCGTATCAGTTCCTCATCCGGCGGAAACTTGCGGCCGGCGCCTACTACGTGAAGGTCAAGGCCTTCTTTGATGAGGACACGGGGCTCTACTCCTTCCACGTCGATACGGTGACCGAGCCCGGAAGCACGATCATCGATGCCCAGGCTCTCGACTTCGACGAAACCGGCGCGGGGAGGATCGACCCGTCGACCGACGCCGACTACTTCAAGATCGAGCTGTCGGAGGCCACCCACGTCTTCGCCCGCGCCGTGAGCAACACGGTGGACATCGATGGCGCGCTCGTCGATGACATGGGCGACGCGGTCGAAACGAACCTGTTCGAGCAGACCTTCGGGATGGACGATCCGATGGGGTTCACCCTCTCTGCCCGCCTTGATGCGGGAACCCACTACATCAAGGTGACCCGCTCCGGCGGTGAAAGCACGGGCGGTTACGCGATTCGCATGGTCGAAGACGAAGACATGAATCAAGTCGTGACGGACTGCTCCGCCCTCACCGCTCCGTTCAGTGATCCCCTGTCCGGGTGCCAGTGGAACCTGAAGAACACGGGCCAGCTCGGCGGAACCTCGGGGCAGGACATCCGGGTCGAGGATGTTTGGACCGGCGGCAACATGGGCGCCGGCATCGGAGTAGCTGTCATCGACAACGGATTGCACGAGGCCCATCCCGACCTGACCGACAACGTGGATACGGCGCGCGGCCATGACTACACCGGGGACGGATTGCTCTTCCCCTCCCACTCCCACGGCACGTCGGTGGCCGGTGTCATCGCGGCGCGGGACAACGACCTCGGGGGGAGAGGAGTGGCGCCTCGGGCAACGGTCTACGGCTACAACCTCCTGCTGTCGGAGATCGACGAGGACGAGGTCGACGCGATGACCCGCAACATGGCGACGACGGGGGCGTCGAACAACAGTTGGGGGGCTATCGGGGGTCCGGGCCTGGACCCGGCCGCGGAAACATGGGAGATGGCCATCGACACCGGAGTCACGACCGGCTACGGCGGCAAGGGTGTCGTCTACGTCTGGTCCGCCGGAAACGGCGCCCCCTTCGACAACGCGAACTTCGACGGCTACGTGAACTACTACGGCGTCACTGCGGTCTGCTCCGTGGACGATCGAGGCCGGAGGGTCGGCAGTTCAGAGATGGGGGCGAACCTGTGGATCTGCGCTCCCTCGATGGGTGCCGGGCGTCCCGGCATCTTCACGACCTACAACTACGGCCGCTACGGCGACAGTTTCAGCGGCACATCGGCCGCTGCTCCGACTGTCTCCGGTGTCGTCGCCCTGGTGCGCGCCGCAAACACGGCGCTGACCTGGCGGGACGTGAAGCTGATCCTGGCCGGCTCCGCGCGCAAGAACCACACCTCGAATAGCGGTTGGCGCACCGGCGCGGCCAAGTACGGCGCCTCGGGCAACTATAACTTCAATCACGAGTACGGCTTCGGGGTCGTCGACGCGAAGGCGGCGGTGGATCTCGCCAACGGCTGGGAGAACCTCCCGCCCTTCATCGAGACGGATCCGGTCGAGGCGACGCCGGACCTGAGCATCCCGGACGCGACGACCTCCGATCCGGGCGCAACGGTCACAAGCACCGTCACCATCGGCACGGAGGTCGAGTTCATCGAGTTCGTCGAGGTCGTTGCCGATTTCGAGGCGCCTGCGTTCAGAGACCTTCGGGTGGAACTCGTCTCGCCGTCGAGCGCGGTCTCGACGCTGGCTGTTCCGTTCGGTGGCTTGGATGAGGACGGGAACACCTTCGGTATCGACCCCGACTACCGGTTCGGCTCGGCGAGGCATCTTGGCGAGGACCCCGCCGGGACCTGGACGCTTCGGGTCACCGACCATCTGGCGGAGGACACGGCGACGCTCAAGTCCTGGAGCCTCAAGATCTACGGGCACCGGTCGACTCCGGGCGCTCCGACCATCTCGGCTCTGACCGCCGGCCAGAGGTCTTTGAACGTGTTCTGGACCGCGCCGACCACGGTCGGCGCGTCGCAGGTCACGGGCTATGACGTGCGCTACATCCTGAGCGACGCCGCCGACAAGGCGGACAAACGGTGGACGGAGGAGAAGGGTGTCTGGACTTCGGGATCCCTGACCCACACCCTGACCCACACCCTGACCGGTCTGCTGGACGACACGAAGTACGACGTGCAGGTCCGCGGAGTGAACGCCAAGGGTGGAGGCGCCTGGTCGGAATCGGTCCTCGTCGAGACCCTTCGGAACCGGGCGCCGCAGCCGGTCGGTTCCCTGGTGGGGCCGGACCTGCAGGTTGGCGATGGGACCGAGGACGTGGATGTGTCCGCGGCCTTCCAGGATCCCGACAGCGACACGCTGACGTACGACGCGTCCTCGTCGGCGCCGGCTGTGGCGCAGGCGTCCATCTCGGGTTCCCGCGTGAGAGTGACTCCGGTGGCCGCCGGCACGGCCGCGATCACGGTGACCGCGACCGACATCGCCGGTTCGAACACGCCGGCGACGCAGACGTTCGATGTGACGGTGAAGGGGAGGCGCGGCGTGACGATTTCGCGCGACGCGTTGACGGTCGACGAGGGATCAACTGGGACCTACACCGTCGTCCTGGATTCGGAGCCGACCGGTTCGGTGACGGTGACGCCGACGGTGCCGGCGAACACCGACGTGTCGGTCGATCCGTCGTCGCTGACCTTCACGGCGGGAGACTGGGTGTCCCCGAAGACCGTGATCGTGGAGGCGGAGACGGACCCGGATACGGTGGCCGATGCCCCTGTCACGATCAGCCACCAGGTGAGCGGCAGCGACTACGGCTCGGTGGGGGCGTCTTCGGTGCGGGTGACGATCATCGAGGCGGACACGTCGACCCTGTCGGTCGAAGCGGCGGAGGCGCCGGAGAGTGGCGGCACGCTCGTCTTTCGGGTGACGCTGAGCAGGGCGAGCAGTTCGGATGTGACGGTCGACTACGCCACCTCGAATGGTTCGGGGGCCGCCGACGCCCGAGCCGGCTCGGACTACACCGCGGTGAGCGGCACGCTGACGTTCACCGCCGGTCCGCCGGCCGCCCAGCAGATCGTCGTGGACATCGCGGACGACACGGTGGACGAGGAAGAGGAGGAGACGCTCCTGCTGACGCTCAGCAATGCGCAGCACGCGTCGCTTGCAGGCGGCGGTTCGACGCTGCAGGTGATGGGAACGATTCGCGACGACGACGATCCGGAAGTCGAGGCGTCGTTCGGGTCGAAGAGCTACGAGGTGACCGAGGGCGGCACGGTGACCGTGGTCGTGCGTCTGAACCGCGATCCCGAGCGTGACCTGACGATCGACCTGGATCGCACCCACCACGGCGACGCGACCGATGCGGACTACTCGGGTGTGCCTGACAGGGTGACATTCGGGCCAGGCGTGACGACCCAGGACTTCCTGTTCGCGGCGACGGACGATCGCGACGACGACGACGGCGAAGCGGTGGTGCTGAGCTTCGGCCTTCTGCCGTCACGGGTTACCGGCAGCGGCGAGACCACCCTGGCGATCGGTGACAACGACGGCAGTGGTCCCGTCGGTCCCGTCGGTCCCGTCGGTCCTGGTGGCCCAGGTGGCCCACCTCCGGACGAAGACGAAGACGACGACGAGGACGACGGCGGCGGTGGCGCGGGGGGCGGCGGTCCGCCTCCGCCGAGTGGTCCGCCCCAGGCTGCCTTCACGCTGACAGCGGAGTGCGCCGGGGACCTCTGCGGTGCCCGCACGGGGCTGCTGGTGACGTTCGAGGACACGAGTACCGGCCGCGTCCAGTCCCGGCTCTGGGACTTCGGTGACGGGACAAGGTCGCGCAACCGGCGGATCGACCATGCCTGGTCGTCGCCGGGCTTCTACGAGGTCACCCTGACGGTGAGCGACGGCACGACGACGTCGACGGCAAAGCAGGTGTTCCTGGTCGAGGCGAGCGATCCGGCGGGGACCTGCGTGGCGGACGCGGAGACGCTGTGCCTGCGGGACTCGCGCTACTCGGTGGCCGTGGAGTGGCGGACGGCGGACGGCAAGAGCGGCGACGGCAGCGTCGTCCACGAGGGTACGAACGACTCGGGCCTGTTCACGTTCTTCAGCGCGGACAACTGGGAAGTGCTGATCAAGGTGCTGGACGGCTGCGCGCTCAATGGTCACGTGTGGGTGTACGGCGCGTCGACGACGGACCTGGGCTACGTGATCCGCGTGACCGACACGGTGACGGGGACGGTGAAGGAGTACCGGAACGAGCCGGGGCTGCCGGCGCCCGCGATCACCGACGCGACGGCATTTCCGGGCGCCTGTCGCTGACCGGGAGTTCGACCGTGGACGCCGAGCGCCCGCCCCCGCAGTTTTGTAGGCGACGGAGCACTGTTCGTGTGCGAGCCTCTTCCTGAAGAGGAGGTTCTTCACGATGCTGCCGGCGCCCCGCGGTGTAGCGCCCGAGTTGCTGTTCGTGGTCTGGACGGCGGCCTCGGCCTTGCTGCCCGTCGGCGTCCACGGTCAAGCCGAGCAGGACGTAACGACGGTGGATATTGCGGTGTTCTACACGCCGCACTCCAAGCGGAGGTTCGGTGGAGTTGAGGGCGTCAAGGCGGTGATCGACCTCCGCATCGCCGAAACGAACGGCATACTGCGGAAGGGCGACGCTCTCGTGCGCCTCCAGTTGGTGGCGGCGGAGGAGGTCGTCTACGACGAGGTTGAGCCCGTACAGGACGGTGCGCGGTTTCGGGGAACCGGCGATGGGCACATGGATGAAGTTCACGCGGTACGTCGTCAGGTGGCAGCAGACGTGATGGCGCTGTTCAACCGGTCGGCCGGGTTGGCCTACGCGCAGTCCGGCGCCGAGAACGCCTTCTTTTCGGGCGACGGGAGACAAACGGAGCAATTTGCGCACGAGTTGGGGCACGTGATCGGTTTGCTCAAACACGACCGGTATTCGGATTGCGAGGACTCCCCGTGTACGGGTTCGAACTTCGGCTACTTGAACAAACTGGCATTCGAGGAAGGGGCGCCCCTGTCTGCACGCTGGCGTACGATAATGGCTTGGGCGAACCGGTGTCGTGACAGCGGCATCTTTTGCACAAGCCTCCTTCGCTTCTCGAATCCGAACCAGGTGTATCCCGACCCGGGCGGCGACTCCCTCGGAGTGCCTGCCACCGACCCTTCGACGGGATCGGACGGCCCGGCCGACGCGGTGGGGGCGATCAATGCGCGGCGCGAGACGGTGGCGAACCACTATCAAGCGCCGGACATCGACCTGTCGTTCGGCGAGGAGACCTACACGGCGACAGAAGGCGGCGAGTCGGCGACCGTCACGGTGCGGCTGAGCGCGGCGCCGACGCGTCGGATCTCCGTTCCGATAGCGGTTTCGGGGGCCACGGAGTACGACTACCTCGTCCCGTCCACGGTCGAATTCGGGCGGAACGATACGGAGAAGACCTTCACGGTCACGGCGGTGGCCGATGCCATCGACGAACCGGACGAGCCGGTGGTGTTGGCCCTGGGCGAGTCGTTGCTGCGCGGAGTGACGGCGGTCGGCTCGACGACGGTCACGCTTGTCGACAACAACGACTCGGCGAGCGGCTCGCCGGCGGTTCTCGACATGGAGTTTGTGTCGTCTCCGCGGGCGTCCGGCTTCTACTTGCCGGGCGACGAGATTGAGGTGCTTGTCCGCTTCGACCGGCACGTGTCGGTGACCGGGGCGGCTCGGCTCGGGCTGACGGTTGGAGGCGCGACGCGCTGGGCATCGCATCGGAGGACCGCGGGTGAGGCGTTGTGGTTCTCCTACGCCGTTGCCGAGGGCGACCTCGACGTCAACGGGGTGAGCATTGCCGCCGACAGGTTGGACTTGAACGGCGGCGCGATCCGGGACGGGGCGGCTCGGGACGCTGCACTGGGTCACGCCGCGTTGGCGGCCGATGGCGGCCACGCGGTGGACGCCGTCGCGCCGTCGGTCCAACGGGCGTCGGTCGACCACCGCGAACTGGTCCTGACCTTTGACGAGTGGCTCGCCCCGGGATCGGCGACGGATAGGGGTGCGTTTCGGGTGGCCGTCGACGGCCAGGCGGTATCGGTCGAGACGATCGGGAGTTCTGGGGAGAGGGTGACGATGAGCGTTGACCCGCCCACGGTTGCGGGCCAGACGGTGACGCTGGCCTACACGCCGGGCGCTGGTCGGCTCCGCGACCGGGCCGGGAACCTGGTGGCTGCGTTCTCTCTCTCCGCAGCCGAGATCGAGCACAATTCTCCCGCGGTGGTCTATGACGACGACCGTGACGGGTTGATCGAGGTGGCCGACCTCGCCCAGCTCGATGCGATCCGATACGACCTCGATGGCGACGGCTTTCCCGTTTCGGCCGGGGAAGCAGCGTACTTCAGGGCGTTCCCCGGCACAGGTTCGCGTGTCTACTGCTACGGAAACTGCTCGGGTTACGAGTTGGCCTCGGACCTGGACTTCGACACGAACGGCAGCGACGCCGCCGACGCCGGCGACGCATACTGGAACGGCGGGTACGGCTGGGAGCCGATCGGCTCTCTCTCTTCTCCTTTCGGGGCCAAGTTCGACGGCGCTGGCCACACCGTCAGCAACCTGTTCATCGATCGTCCGGGCCTGGACGGTGTCGGATTGTTCGGGTATGCGGGAACTTCAGGGTCTCCGGTCGCGCTGCTGCGCGTTGGCCTGCTCGCAGTGGATGTTCGGGGAGGCCGGCTGGTCGGCGGGCTGGTCGGCAGGCTTTTTGGCGACGTCCGCGACAGCTTCGCGATGGGGCGTGTGTCCGGTTCGCGCGTCGTCGGCGGCCTGATGGGCGGGGGCGGCGGCGCGGAAGGCGAGCGCGACGGCGTCCGGACAAGCTACGCGGCCGTGCAGGTCACGGGCGACGACGAAGTGGGGGGCCTTCTCGGAGGCGCCCACAGCGGCTATTGGCGCTCCGAGACCTCCTACGCGACCGGTACGGTGACTCACGACGGCGTCGGTGAGGCCGTGGGCGCTCTGTTCGGACACTCCGGTTTCGGCTCGAAGAACAGCTACGCGACAGGTCCGGTGATCGGCGCCGGTGGCGGGGGGCTGGGACGCTGCTACCACCCGGACCGGCTCGTTCGCAGCTACTGGGACGAGACGACCGCGGGACGGGAGGTTTCGGGCCGGGTTGGGGGAAGGAGCACGGAAGATCTGCAGGCGCCTACCCGCAACGAGGGGATCTATGCCGGGTGGGCAACTCGTGACTGGGACTTCGGCGGCGCGAGGGAGTACCCGGCGCTGAAGGTCGATTTCAATGGGGACGGCCGGGCCACCTGGCAGGAGTTCGGGTACCAGTTGCGGGAGGGGCCGCGGCTGACGGCAGCGCTGCCAGGGGCTGATGGAGTGGCCCTGAGCTGGCCGGCCGTGGACACGAGCCGCTGGCTTGGGTCGCCCAGCGTGAGCTACAACGTCTACCGCCGGAGCGGTTCCACTCTCGAGATTCTGGCCGAGAACATCGACACGCTCCGGTATGTGGACTCTGTTGCGGACGCCGACGAGACGTTTCGGTATCAGGTGGCCGCGGTGGTAGCCGGCGGGGAGGCCGCCCGCAGCGGCCTGGTGGCGCCTGGTGAGGGTCCCCCCGTCGGTCCCGTCGGTCCCGTCGGTCCCGTCGGTCCCGGCGGCCCTGTCGGTCCCGGCGGTCCCGGCGGCCCAGCACCCGACGAAGACGAAGACGACGGTGCCGATGACGGTGGCGGTGGCGGCGGTCCGCCCCCGCCGAGTGGTCCGCCCAGGGCGGACTTCACGCTGACCGCGGAGTGCCCCGGGAATCTCTGCCGTGCGCGCACGGGATTGGCCGTGACGTTCGAGGACGCGAGTGCCGGCCGCGTCCAGTCCCGTCGCTGGGACTTCGGTGACGGGACGGGGTCGCGCAACCGGCGGATCGACCATGCCTGGTCGTCGCCGGGCTTCTACGAGGTCACCCTGTCGGTGAGCGACGGCACGACCGTGTCGATCGCGTCCCAGGTCTTTCTGGTCGAGGCGAGCGATCCGGCCGGGACCTGCGAAGCGGACGCGGAGACGCTGTGCCTGCAGGACTCGCGCTACGCGGTCGGAGTCAACTGGTGGACGGCGGATGGCGGGAGCGGCCCCGGCAGCGTCGTCCGCGAGGGCACGAACGACTCGGGCCTTTTCTGGTTCTTCGAGCCGGGGGAGAACTGGGAGATTCTGATCAAGGTGCTGGACGGCTGCGAGCTGAACGGACACGTGTGGGTGTACGGCGCGTCGACGACGGACCTCGGCTACTCGATCCGGGTGACCGACACGGCGACGGGTGCGGTGAAGGAGTACCGCAACGAGCCGGGGCAGCCGGCCGCCGCGATCACGGACGCGACGGCGTTGCCGGAGGGTTGCCAGCCGTAGCGGCGGTGTCGGGTGGGACTGCGTTCGCGAGGAGGGCTTGATCTGGGATGCCCGGCCGGCCAGCGGTGGGGGCCCCTGATCCATGGAGCCCCGTTTGGTAGTGTCACTGCTCCGGGGAGATAGCCTCACCGTGTGAGAGTGGGTTGAGGGGACGCTGGCGGCATGGCCGCTTCTCCGGAGGAGGGGCTGATCTGATGCGTGATGGGATTGGTTTGGCGCGCTTGTGGCTAGCGGTGGTGGGGTTGTCCTTGTCGACTGTCCTCGTTGCTGAGGGGCAGAGCGAAGGTCTTTTTGCGGCGGTAGATACAGGGTCCACCGGGCCTGCAAGCGTGGCGTCGGCCTCGATCGAGGAGTTCACTCTCCGAACCCGTGTGGTGACGGTAGACCTCGACACACTGGCGCGCTTACAGGAGTCTGCGGTCCGGGAGTTGGAAGGCCCGCAGACGCTCGTCCTGAACCTGTTCGAGGACACGTCCTTCACGGGGATCGTGGAGCGAACGGCGCCGACGTTTTCGGGCGGCTACTCCCTGTCGGGCGGGCTGGTTGAGGAAGCACTGGGCGCCATGACCCTGGTGGTCAACGGCGAGTTGGTCGTGGGCACGGTGCGAACCCTGGATGGGAACTACCGGATCCGCTCGGTCGCAGGGGGTTTGTCCACTATCAGCGAGATAAGGGAACCTCCCTTTGAGTGCCACGTGCTGGCGCCCCATCCAGAGACTGGTCACCGCCACTAAGCCCTGGCGCCACGGTTGGCGGCTACTTCGTAAAACCCGCATCAGACTGGACGCCGCGAAGCTGAGAGCGCCCGCCCCCGCAGTTTTGTAGGCGACGGAGCACTCTTCGTGTGCGAGCCTCTTCCTGAAGAGGAGGTTCTTCACGATGCTGCCGGCGCCCCGCGGTACAGCGTCCGAGTTGTTGTTCGTGGTCTGGACGGCAGCCTTGGCCTTGCTCCCTGTCGGCGTCCATGGTCAGGCCGGCCAGGACGTAACGACGCTGGATATTGCGGCGTTCTACACGCGGGACTACAGGAAGCAGGTAGGCGGAACCGAGGCGATGCTGGGGTTCATCGACCTCCGCGTCGCCGAAACGAACGGCACACTGCGGAAGAGCGGCGCTCTCGTGCACATCCGGTTGGTGGCGGCGCAAGAGGTGGACTACGAGATTCTGCGCTCGTTCAGCGACCTCTATCGCTTTGGGAACACGAGGGATGGGCACATGGATGAAGTCCATGCGGTACGTCGTCAGGTGGGGGCGGACGTGATGGCGTTGATCGCCCCTCTGGCAGGGGGTGTGGCCTACAACTGGGGCGGCCGCGAGAACGCCTTCTTCGTGGCCGGCAACGTCACATCCTCGACCAGCCTGTTCGCGCACGAGTTGGGGCATGTGATCGGTTTGCTTGAACACGACCGGTACTCAGTTTGCGGGCGGGGCCGGTGCACGGGTTCGAACTACGGCTACTTGAACAAACGGGCATTCGAGGAAGGGGCCTCGCGGTCGGCGCCCTGGCGCACGATCATGGCGTCCCATGCCCGGTGTATTGACGCCGACATCCTTTGCGGAGAAGTCCTTCGCTTCTCGAATCCGGATCGAGTGCATCCCGACCCGGGCGGCGACCCTCTCGGGGTACCTGCCACCGACCCTTCGACGGGATGGGACGGCCCGGCCGACGCGGTGGGGGCGATCAATGCGCGGCGCTCGACGGTGGCGAACTTCTATCAAGCGCCGGACATCGACCTGTCGTTCGGCGAGGAGACCTACACGGCGACAGAAGGCGGCCAGTCAGCCACCGTCACGGTGCGGTTGAGTGCGGCGCCCACGCGTCGGATCTCCGTTCCGATAGCGGTTTCGGGGGCCACGGAGTACGACTACCTCGTCCCGTCCACGGTCGAATTCGGGCGGAACGATACGGAGAGGACCTTCACGGTCACGGCGGTGGCCGATTCCATTGACGAACCGGACGAGCCGGTGGTGTTGGCCCTGGGCGAGTCGTTGCTGCGCGGAGTGACGGCGGTCGGCTCGACGACGGTCACGCTTGTCGACAACAACGACTCGGCGAGCGGCTCGCCGGCCGTTCTCGACGTGGAGTTTGTGTCGTCTCCGCGGGCGTCCGGCTTCTACTTGCCGGGCGACGAGATTGAGGTGCTTGTCCGCTTCGACCGGCACGTGTCGGTGACCGGGGCGGCTCGGCTCGGGCTGACGGTTGGAGGCGCGACGCGCTGGGCATCGCACCGGAGGACCGCGGGTGAGGCGTTGTGGTTCTCCTACGCCGTTGCCGAGGGCGACCTCGACGTCGACGGGGTGAGCATTGCCGCCGACAGGTTGGACTTGAACGGCGGCGCGATCCGGGACGGGGCGGCTCGGGACGCTGCACTGGGTCACGCCGCGTTGGCGGCCGATGGCGGCCACGCGGTGGACGCCGTCGCGCCGTCGGTCCAACGGGCGTCGGTCGACCACCGCGAACTGGTCCTGACCTTTGACGAGTGGCTCGCCCCGGGATCGGCGACGGATAGGGGTGCGTTTCGGGTGGCCGTCGACGGCCAGGCGGTATCGGTCGAGACGATCGGGAGTTCTGGGGAGAGGGTGACGATGAGCGTTGACCCGCCCACGGTTGCGGGCCAGACGGTGACGCTGGCCTACACGCCGGGCGCTGGTCGGCTCCGCGACCGGGCCGGGAACCTGGTGGCTGCGTTCTCTCTCTCCGCAGCCGAGATCGAGCACAATTCTCCCGCGGTGGTCTATGACGACGACCGTGACGGGTTGATCGAGGTGGCCGACCTCGCCCAGCTCGATGCGATCCGATACGACCTCGATGGCGACGGCTTTCCCGTTTCGGCCGGGGAAGCAGCGTACTTCAGGGCGTTCCCCGGCACAGGTTCGCGTCTCTACTGCTACGGAAATTGCTCGGGTTACGAGTTGGCCTTGGACCTGGACTTCGACACGAACGGCAGCGGCGCCGCCGACGCCGGCGACGCATACTGGAACGGCGGGTACGGCTGGGAGCCGATCGGCTCTCTCTCTTCTCCTTTCGGGGCCAAGTTCGACGGCGCTGGCCACACCGTCAGCAACCTGTTCATCGATCGTCCGGGCCGGGACGGTGTCGGATTGTTCGGGTATGCGGGAACTTCAGGGTCTCCGGTCGCGCTGCTGCGCGTTGGCCTGCTCGCAGTGGATGTTCGGGGAGGCCGGCTGGTCGGCGGGCTGGTCGGCAGCCTTCTTGGCGACGTCCGCGACAGCTTCGCGATGGGGCGTGTGTCCGGTTCGCGCGTCGTCGGCGGCCTGATCGGCGGGGGCGGCGACGCGGAAGGCGAGCGCGACGGCGTCCGGACAAGCTACGCGGCCGTGCATGTCACGGGCGAAGACGAAGTGGGGGGCCTTCTCGGAGGCGCCCGCAGCGGCTATTGGCGCTCCGAGACCTCCTACGCGACCGGTACGGTGACTCACGACGGCGTCGGTGAGGCCGTGGGCGCTCTGTTCGGACACTCCGGTTTCGGCTCGAAGAACAGCTACGCGACAGGTCCGGTGATCGGCGCCGGTGGCGGGGGGCTGGGACGTTGCTACCACCAGGACCGGCTCGTTCGCAGCTACTGGGACGAGACGACCGCGGGACGGGAGGTTTCGGGCCGGGTTGGGGGAAGGAGCACGGAAGATCTGCAGGCGCCTACCCGCAACGAGGGGATCTATGCCGGGTGGGCAACTCGTGACTGGGACTTCGGCGGAGCGAGGGAGTACCCGGCGCTGAAAGTCGATTTCAATGGGGACGGCCGGGCCACCTGGCAGGAGTTCGGGTACCAGTTGCGGGAGGGGCCGCGGCTGACGGCAGCGCTGCCAGGGGCTGATGGAGTGGCCCTGAGCTGGCCGGCCGTGGACACGAGCCGCTGGCTTGGGTCGCCCAGCGTGAGCTACAACGTCTACCGCCGGAGCGGTTCCACTCTCGAGATTCTGGCCGAGAACATCGACACGCTCCGGTATGTGGACTCTGTTGCGGACGCCGACGAGACGTTTCGGTATCAGGTGGCCGCGGTGGTAGCCGGCGGGGAGGCCGCCCGCAGCGGCCTGGTGGCGCCTGGTCAGGGTCCCCCCGTCGGTCCCGTCGGTCCCGTCGGTCCCGGCGGTCCCGTCGGCCCTGGCGGCCCAGCACCCGACGAAGACGATGACGATGACGACGGTGCCGATGACGGTGGCGGTGGCGGCGGCGGTGGCGGCGGTCCGGCCCCGCCGAGTGGTCCGCCCAAGGCGGACTTCACCCTGACCGCGGAGTGCCCCGGGAATCTCTGCCGTGCGCGCACGGGATTGGCCGTGACGTTCGAGGATACGAGTACTGGCCGCGTCCAGTCCCGTCGCTGGGACTTCGGTGACGGGACGGGGTCGCGCAACCGGCGGATCGACCATGTCTGGTCGTCGCCGGGCTTCTATGAGGTCACCCTGTCGGTGAGCGACGGCACGACCGTGTCGATCGCGTCCCAGGTCTTTCTGGTCGAGGCGAGCGATCCGGCGGGGACCTGCGAACCGGGCGCGGAGACGCTGTGCTTGCAGGACTCGCGCTACGCGGTCGGAGTCGACTGGCGGACGGCGGACGGCAGGAGCGGCCCCGGCAGCGTGGTCCGCGAGGGCACGAACGACTCGGGTCTGTTCACGTTCTTTAGCGAGGACAACTGGGAAGTGCTGATCAAGGTGCTGGACGGCTGCGCAGTGAACGGACACGTGTGGGTGTACGGCGCGTCGACGACGGACCTCGGATACTCGATCGAGGTGACGGACACGGCGACGGGGACGGTGAAGGAGTACCGGAACGAGCCGGGGCAGCCGGCGCCCGCGATCACCGACGCGACGCCATTTCCGGGCGCCTGTCGCTGACCGGGAGTTCGACGGTGGACGCCCGGTCCCAAAAACCCGTATCAGACTGGACACCGCGAAGCTGAGAGCGCCCGTCCCCGCAGTCTTGTAGGCGACGGAGCACTCTTCGTGTGCGAGCCTCTTCCTGAAGAGGAGGTTTTTCACGATGCTGCCGGCGCCCCGCGGTGTAGCGCCCGAGTTGTTGTTCGTGGTCTGGACGGCAGCCTTGGCTTTGCTCCCTGTCGGCGTCCATGGTCAGGCCGGCCAGGACGTAACGACGCTGGATATTGCGGCGTTCTACACGCGGGACTACAGGAAGCGCGTAGGCGGAACCGGGGCGATGCTGGGGTTCATCGACCTCCGCGTCGCCGAAACGAACGGCGTACTGCGGAAGAGCGGCGCTCTCGTGCGCATCCGGTTGGTGGCGGCGCAAGAGGCGGACTACGAGACGGGGACCGGGAGCGATGACCTCTATCGCTTTTGGAACACGAGGGATGGGTACATGGATGAAGTCCATGCGGTACGTCGTCAGGTGGGGGCAGACGTGATGGCGTTGATCTCGGACGTGAAAGGGGGTGTGGCCTACATCTTGGGCGGCCGCGAGGGCGCCTTCTTCGTGGCCGGCAGCGTCACAGCCTCGACCGGCGTGTTCGCGCACGAGTTGGGGCACGTGATCGGTTTTCTTAGACACGACCGGTACTCGGATTGCGAGGACTCCCCGTGTACGGGTTCGAACTACGGCTACTTGAACGAACGGGCATTCGAGGAAGGGGCGCCGCGGTCGGCACGCTGGCGCACGATCATGGCGTCCCATGCCCGGTGTCTTGACGCCGACATCTTTTGCGACGGCCTCGTTCGCTTCTCGAATCCGGATCAAGTGCATCCCGACCCGGGCGGCGACCCTCTCGGGGTACCTGCCACCGACCCTTCGACGGGATGGGACGGCCCGGCCGACGCGGTTGGGGCCATCAATGCTCGGCGCTCGACGGTGGCGAACTTCTATCAAGCGCCGGACATCGACCTGTCGTTCGGCGAGGAGACCTACACGGCGACAGAAGGCGGCGAGTCGGCCACCGTCACGGTGCGGTTGAGTGCGGCGCCCACGCGTCGGATCTCCGTTCCGATAGCGGTTTCGGGGGCCACGGAGTACGACTACGTCGTCCCGTCCACGGTCGAGTTCGGGAAGGACGAGACGGAGAAGACCTTCACGGTCACGGCGGTGGACGATGCCATCGACGAATCGGACGAGCCGGTGGTGTTGGCCCTGGGCGAGTCGTTGCTGCGCGGAGTGACGGCGGTCGGCTCGACGACGGTCACGCTTGTCGACAACAACGACTCGGCGAGCGGCTCGCCGGCGGTTCTCGACATGGAGTTTGTGTCGTCTCCGCGGGCGTCCGGCTTCTACTTGCCGGGCGACGAGATTGAGGTGCTTGTCCGCTTCGACCGGCACGTGTCGGTGACCGGGGCGGCTCGGCTCGGGCTGACGGTTGGAGGCGCGAGGCGCTGGGCATCGCATCGGAGGACCGCGGGTGAGGCGTTGTGGTTCTCCTACGCCGTTGCCGAGGGCGACCTCGACGTCGACGGGGTGAGCATTGCCGCCGACAGGTTGGACTTGAACGGCGGCGCGATCCGGGACGGGGCGGCTCGGGACGCTGCACTGGGTCACGCCGCGTTGGCGGCCGATGGCGGCCACGCGGTGGACGCCGTCGCGCCGTCGGTCCAACGGGCGTCGGTCGACCACCGCGAGCTGGTCCTGACCTTTGACGAGTGGCTCGCCCCGGGATCGGCGACGGATAGGGGTGCGTTTCGGGTGGCCGTCGACGGCCGGGCGGTATCGGTCGAGACGATCGGGAGTTCTGGGGAGAGGGTGACGATGAGCGTTGACCCGCCCACGGTTGCGGGCCAGACGGTGACGCTGGCCTACACGCCGGGCGCTGGTCGGCTCCGCGACCGGGCCGGGAACCTGGTGGCTGCGTTCTCTCTCTCCGCAGCCGAGATCGAGCACAATTCTCCCGCGGTGGTCTATGACGACGACCGTGACGGGTTGATCGAGGTGGCCGACCTCGCCCAGCTCGATGCGATCCGATACGACCTCGATGGCGACGGCTTTCCCGTTTCGGCCGGGGAAGCAGCGTACTTCAGGGCGTTCCCCGGCACAGGTTCGCGTCTCTACTGCTACGGAAACTGCTCGGGTTACGAGTTGGCCTTGGACCTGGACTTCGACACGAACGGCAGCGGCGCCGCCGACGCCGGCGACGCATACTGGAACGGCGGGTACGGCTGGGAGCCGATCGGCTCTCTCTCTTCTCCTTTCGGGGCCAAGTTCGACGGCGCTGGCCACACCGTCAGCAACCTGTTCATTGATCGTCCGGGCCTGGACGGTGTCGGATTGTTCGGGTATGCGGGAACTTCAGGGTCTCCGGTCGCGCTGCTGCGCGTTGGCCTGCTCGCAGTGGATGTTCGGGGAGGCCGGCTGGTCGGCGGGCTGGTCGGCAGCCTTTTTGGCGACGTCCGCGACAGCTTCGCGATGGGGCGTGTGTCCGGTTCGCGCGTCGTCGGCGGCCTGATCGGCGGGGGCGGCGACGCGGACGGCGAGCGCGACGGCGTCTGGACAAGCTACGCGGCCGTGCAGGTCACGGGCGAAGACGAAGTGGGGGGCCTTCTCGGCCGCAGCGGCTATTGGCGCTCCGAGACCTCCTACGCGACCGGTACGGTGACTCACGACGGCGGCGGTGAGGCCGTGGGCGCTCTGTTCGGACACTCCGGTCTCGGCACGAAGAACAGCTACGCGACAGGTCCGGTGATCGGCGCCGGTGGCGGGGGGCTGGGACGTTGCTACTACCAGGACTGGCTCGTTCGCAGCTACTGGGACGAGACGACCGCGGGACGGGAGGTTTCGGGCCGGGTTGGGGGAAGGAGCACGGAAGATTTGCAGGCGCCTACCCGCAACGAGGGGATCTATGCCGGGTGGGCAACTCGTGACTGGGACTTCGGCGGAGCTAGGGAGTACCCGGCGCTGAAGGTCGATTTCAATGGGGACGGCCGGGCCACCTGGCAGGAGTTCGGGTACCAGTTGCGGGAGGGGCCGCGGCTGACGGCAGCGCTGCCAGGGGCTGATGGAGTGGCCCTGAGCTGGCCGGCCGTGGACACGAGCCGCTGGCTTGGGTCGCCCAGCGTGACCTACAACGTCTACCGCCGGAGCGGTTCAACCCTCGAGCTTCTGGCCGAGAACATCGACGCGCTCCGGTATGTGGACTCTGTTGCGGACGCCGACGAGACGTTTCGGTATCAGGTGGCCGCGGTGGTAGCCGGCGGGGAGGCCGCCCGCAGCGGCCTGGTGGCGCCTGGTCAGGGTCCCCCCGTCGGTCCCGTCGGTCCCGTTGGTCCCGGCGGCCCTGTCGGTCCCGGCGGCCCAGCACCCGACGAAGACGAAGACGACGGTGCCGATGACGGTGGCGGTGGCGGTGGCGGTGGCGGTGGTGGCGGTGGCGGTGGTGGTGGCGGTGGCGGTGGCGGTGGCGGCGGTCCGCCCCCGCCGAGTGGTCCGCTCAAGGCGGACTTCACGCTGACCGCGGAGTGCCCCGGGGACCTTTGCCGTGCGCGCACGGGATTGGCCGTGACGTTTGAGGATACGAGTACCGGCCGCGTCCAGTCTCGGCGTTGGGACTTCGGTGACGGGACGGGGTCGCGCAACCGGCGGATCGACCATGCCTGGGCCGAGCCCGGCTTCTACGAGGTCACGCTGACCGTGAGCGACGGCACGACCGTGTCGATCGCGTCCCAGGTCTCTCTGGTCGAGGCGAGCGATCCGGCGGGGACGTGTGTGGCGGACGCGGAGACGCTTTGCCTGCAGGACTCGCGCTATGCGGTGACGGTGGGGTGGCGGACGGCGGACGGCTGGAGCGGTTCAGCGAGCGTGGTCCACTCAGGCACGAACGACTCGGGCCTGTTCACGTTCTTCAGCCGGGAGAACTGGGAGATTCTGATCAAGGTGCTGGACGGCTGCGCGCTCAACGGACACGTGTGGGTGTACGGCGCGTCGACGACGGACCTCGGCTACTCGATCGAGGTGACGGACACGGCGACGGGGACGGTGAAGGAGTACCGGAACGAGCCGGGCCTGCCGGCGCCCGCGATCACCGACGCGACGGCCTTTTCTGGGAGCTGCGAGCCGTAGCCGCCTATGGACGATCCTCCCCCGCGCTTGAGGGAGGGTGGGCGAGATCTCGCCCTCTTCGATCGTCCTATCCGGCTGCCCGCTTCGGCGCCTGAAACCAGGCCAGTCTGCCGCAATACGGCTCGACCTCGCTCCACGAGTCGACGTCGAGATGGAGGCATGCCAGGGCCGCGGTGACGAAGCGGGGCGGATCGTCGCCAGTCAGTCGTCGGACGAGTTCGGCGCAGGTGGGTTGGTGGCTGACGAGCAGTATGGAGTTCGCCTCGTCGACCTGCTCGCGCAGAAGATCGATCGCCGATCCAGGCGACGCCAGGTACAGGGCCGGCTCCAGGATCGTCGTGCGGTTCCAGTTGCCTGCCGCCACGGCCAGCTCGATCGTCTGCCGGGTACGCAGGGCGGACGAGCAGAGGATCCGGTCGGGCAGCTCTCGTCGTTCGGCGACAAGGCGGCCCATGGTCTTGGCGGCCGCGACGCCGCGCGGGCTCAGGGGCCGGTCGCGGTCCACGCCGTAGGTTGCACTCCAGTCCGATTTGGCGTGACGAAGAACGTACAGGATTCGCACGGTTGGGCGTGACGGTAGCAAGATCGTCAACCGCCCGCGGGCGTGTGTCATGGACACACCGCCCGGGACCTACCGGCGCTGCCCGGGAACCTCTCGCGCGGTGTGTCATTCTCTGAGCATGCACAGCGCGCATTCAATGCGCCGGACGGCGGCAATCGCGGTTTGCGGTCTGGTTCTTGCGGCTGCCGCCGGGGGGCAAGGTGCTTCGCCTGCTTCCTCCGAGAGGGCGGCCCTGAACCTGGAGAGCTTCGACTTCGTCTGGAGGAGGATCGCCGACACCTTCTGGGACGAGGAGATGGGCGGCGTCGACTGGCAGGCCGTGGGCGACGAGTTGAGGCCGCGAGCCCGGGATGCCGCGGACGCCCGGGAGCTGCGGGACGTGGTCCAGGAGATGCTCGCGCGGCTCGGGCAGTCCCACTTCGGCGTCCTGCCGGGCGCCAGGTCGGCGGGCGGCGGCGGAGAGCCGGCGGCGAGCGATGACGGCGACCGCGCCGCCTGCACCCCGGCCTTGATGCGGACCGTCAGCGGCGAGGGCGGTTCGTCCGCATCGGACGCGGGGCCGGGGTTCGAGGTCCGCTTCCTGGACCAGGTACCGGTGGTCAGCCGGGTCGAGGCGGGTTCGGCGGCCGACCGTGAGGGCCTCACCACCGGCGTCGAGATCGTGCGGATCGGCGACCAGGGTCTGGCAGCGCTTTCCCGCTGCTTCGAGTTGGAGTCCCTCGATCCGCCGGTTGCCGAGATGGTGCGTGCGCGCGCCGTCGACGGCCTGCTCTTTGGAGCACCCCGCGATCCCGTGGAGGTGGAGTTCGCGGACGGGGCCGGCGAGCGGTTCGTGCTCGAGTTGGAGCGCGCCCACCACCCGGACGCAGTCGCGATCGGCTTCGGCAACCTGCCGCCGATGCAGTACGTGTTCGAGACCGAGGAGGTGGAGACGGCTGCCGGTGGTCGAGTCCTTGCGGTGCGCTTCAACGTCTGGATGATGCCCGTGGTCGAAGCGTTTGAAACCGCGGTCTATGGAGACCCCGCGGCTGGCTCGTCGGCGTTCGATGGCCTGCTGATCGATCTGCGCGGCAATCCCGGCGGTGTGGCCGGCACCGCCATCGGGATTGCGGGCTATCTGATGGAGGAGCGGGTCTCACTGGGCAGCATGTTGCACCGCGGCTCGGACCTGCGGTTGCCGGTGTACCCACGCCGGGTATCGCTTGGCAGCGAGAAGCTCGAAGTGTTCGGGGGACCGGTTGCCGTACTCACTGACGGCGGCAGCGCCAGCACCAGCGAGATCTTCGCCGCCGGACTCCAGGACCATGGCCGCATCAGGGTGTTCGGCGAGCCCACCGCGGCGGCGGCTCTTCCGGCGGTGGTCGAGAGAATGCCGAACGGCGATCTGCTGATGCACGCGATCGCGGACTTCGTTCGCCCGAACGGCGAACGGGTGGAGGGCCGGGCGGTCGTGCCCGAGTCGCTGGTTCCTCTCACGCGGGAGGAGTTGCTCTCCGGCCGGGACGAACCGCGGGAAGCGGCCCTGGCCTGGATCGCTTCAGAGTTGGAGCGGGAGAGGCGGGAGTGAACAGCGGCCTTTGGAGTGAGGGAGTTGGCTTCGGCCGGTTCGGCGCCGAGGGGGCCCTCGGACCGCCCTGGCTGTGGGTGGTGGCGGGATTGCTGCTGCTGCTGCTGGGCCGGCAGCTCTACACCGCGTTGCTGGGGTTGCTCGGCTTCTTCGTCAGCTACGGCATGCTCTCCGGCGTCGTGACCCTGCCCAGCGACATGCGCCTGGTGGTGGCGGTGGGCATCGGAGTCGTCAGTGCCTTGCTCGCGTTCATCGTGCGCAAGGTCGCCGTGGCGTTTGCGGGCGCGCTGCTGGGCGCCGGCGCCGCGTTGTGGGCGGCGGGCTTCTACGGCCTGCAATCGGAGGTCCTCTGGTGGGTGGTGACCGCTGCCGCGGCGTTGCTGGGAGCGTGGCTCCTGCGCAAGGTCTTCGAGACGGCGCTGATCGTGGTGTCGGCGTTCATCGGCGCACTGCTCATCATGGCGGCCGTGGGCCTGGAGGGGCTGCCGGCCCACGCCGGCGTCGCGGTGCTGATCGTGGTCGGGGTGGCGTTCCAGATGCGACGTCGTCGCGGCGCCGAAAGGGATCGTAGGCAGGCGCCGACGTCATGACGCGGACAGCGTTCGGGTGCATCGTGCTGGCCGTCTTGCCGGGTGTCGCGGCCGTTGCTCAAGGCGAGCCGCCGGAGCTGGCGTGCGTGGCCGATCTCACCACCCTGTGCCTGAACGAGGATCGCTTCCGCGTCGCCGTCCACTGGGAGACCGAGAACCAGTCCGGCGACGGAAAGGCGGTGGAGCTCACTGGAGACACCGGCTACTTCTGGTTCTTCAGCGAGAACAACGTCGAGGTCGTGATCAAGGTGCTGAACGGCTGCGCGATCGGCGATGGCGCCTACTGGGTCTTCATCGGCGGCCTGACCGATGTCCGGGTTGAACTCGAAGTCGAGGACATCGTGTCCGGCGAGTCGAAGACGTACGTCAACGAAGCCGGGACGCTGTTCGTGCCGGTGACCGACACGACCGCGTTCCCGACCTGCGACTGAGTCGCCCTATTTGGTTGGGCGGTTCGAGGTCGTGACGGCGGCAGTTCCCCGGCCCGTTACGGTGACGGTCTTGGCGGCGGCGGGCAACAGTGCGGCCTGGCCGGGGCGCAGGAGTTCCGAACCCGAGGCGTTGCGGACATCGACCTCACCGTCGAGGCACAGCACGATCCGTGCGCGACCATCGGAGCGGAGCGGTGCTTCGCCCCGGTTGAGGATGTGCAGAACGTCCAATCGGAAGTCGTCGACCGGCGGCTGGAAGCGGGATCGTGTCCCCCAGGGCTGCTGGTCGACGCGGGGCTTCATCGCGGCGCCGGCGCTGGCTTCGTAGACGAGGATGTCGAGAAGCTCCGCGGCGTCGACGCGCTTCGAGGTCAGGCCGAGGCGGAGCACGTTGTCGGAGCTCGCCATGACCTCGACTGCGGAACCCTCCAGGTAGCTGTGCGGCGCCCCGGGTCCGGTGAAGAGGGCCTGACCGGGATCGAGGCGGAGCAGGCGCAGGAAGAGCGGTGCGACGACCAGGGGGTCGGTCGGGAAGTGCCCGGCGATGCGGACGACCCACTGCATCGCCTCCCGGCAGTCTGCGTTGCCCTCGGTGGAGGCGCGGCGGGCAGCGCTCTTGGCGGCGGGGGCGAACTCGGTCCCGGTGTGCCGGTAGAGCGCTTCGAGCAGCGGTCGGTAGGCGACGGCGCCCTCGGAATCGAGCCGGTGGACATGCGGCCGGAGTTGTTCGAGACCGAGGGCGGCCAGGAGCTGGGCCGCCTCTGCGGCAGGCCGGAAGCCGGACAGGGCGGAGAACGGCGTCAGGGCGTAGAGCAGTTCCGGCTTGTGGTTCGGGTCGCGGTAGTTGCGGTCCGTGGCGGTGACTGGATGGGCGCCCGTTGTCTCGGCGGCGAAGCCGCGGACCGCCTGCTCGCGGTTGGGGTGGGCCTGGATCGACAGGGGCCGGGCGGCGGAGAGGATCTTGGTCAAAAAGGGCAGAGCGGCGCCGGTCGCGCCGGGGCCGAGGACCTCGTCCCGGCGGTCGGCGATCAGCCGGTCGAGGGGAATTGGATCCGGATGCGGGCAGGATGCCCGCGTTCCCAGGGAACCCGACTGGGTGACGACGCCGGCCGGCGCCTCGGGGTGGGCGCCGAACCACAGCTCAGCTTCCGGTCGGCCGGTGGGTGCGTGGCCGCAGAAACGCGGGATGAAATCGCGGGTGCCCCAGTCGTAGTGACGGACCTGGGGGATGAGCCGCAGTGGACGGTCGAGTGGCATGCTCACTGGCGCCCCGCCTCACGGGTCCACGAACGAGCGTCGGCTTCGGTATCGACATCCTCAAGCGGCATCGCCGAATCGAGTTCCACGTCCTGGATGTGCTCGGCCAGCGTTTCGAGGAGCGGACGCGCCCCCTGGTCGCCGCACAGACGTTCCAGATGCCCGAACCACTGCCGCCCGAAGGTGACGGGCGCGCCGCGGCGGCCGCGGAAGGTCGGCACGACGATCGAGGCGGGACCGCGGAACGCGCCGAGCAGCCGATCGATGACGGCGGCGTCGAGTCCCGGTTGGTCGACGGCGAGGAACATTGCGCCGTCGGCGTCGGCCGGGACCGCGGCCAGACCGCGACGCACCGATCCGCTCTGGCCGCCCCTGTAGTGCGGGTTGTGGACCGCCAGCAGGTCGAGGTCGGCGACTTCCGCTTCGACCCGCCGGTGCGCGTGGCCGGTGACCAGGATGACCTGCGCCAGGTTGGAGGCGAGCGCTTCACGGCAGACTCGCCGCACCAGGGTCTCGCCGTCGATGCGGTGGAGCTGCTTCGGCTCTGCCTCACCGGTGACCTTCGTCCTGGGAACGCGGGCATCCTGCCCGCATCCGACCTTGAACCGGGTGGAGAGCCCGGCGGCGAGCACGACGCCGGAGACAGCGAGAGTCATCGATCCGTCGCCGGCCGGCCGTTCCTTACCGCGACGAGTTCGGCGGCGATGGAGAGAGCGATCTCCTCGGGCTTGCGGCCGCCGAGGTCGAGGCCGATCGGCGCGTGGATCCGATCGATCAGCTCCGGCGACAGGCCGGCCTCGGTGAGCGCTTTGACCCGCTTGCCGTGGGTTCGCCTGGAGCCCAGGGCGCCGACGTAGCGGACGCCGGCCTCGAGCGCCACCTGGAGCGCCGGGTTGTCGAGCTTCTCGTCGTGGGTGAGGAAGACGCAGAACGTGTTGGCGTGCAGCGGCACTCGCGCCAGGTAGTCGGCCGGCCACTCGACGACGAGGTCGTCGGCGTGGGGGAACCGCTCGGCGGTGGCGAAGGCGGAACGGGCGTCAACGACCACGGTGCGGAACCCGAGTTGGCGCGCGAAGTGGACCAGGTGGATCGCGACGTGGACCGCGCCGACGATGAACAACTGCGGCAGCGGCTCGAAGGTCTCGACGAAGACCTCCGCGTCTTCGATCTCACGCAGGCCCGTGGGCGGAAGGGCTTTGCCCTTGGCCAGGGCAGCTGCCGCCCGGTCGAGGTCGGCGTCTCCCAGCGTTCCCTGGGACCGTCCGTCGTCGGGCCACACGAGCAGCCGGGCGCCCAGGCCGGCCGCGCTGGCCCCCGTGAAGGACACGACCCGTTCGCCCGCCAGAAGGGACCGGCGCAGGGCCTCGAACCGGGAAGTCATTGGCAGGCTGCGAGCGCCCGGAGCCTCAAGCGTCGATGCGTTCGACCAGCACCTCGACCTCGCCGCCGCAGGTGAGGCCGACGGACCATGCCTGCTCGTCCGAGATGCCGTAGCTGAGCCGCTTCGGCCGGCCGTCATGGAGCACCGACTGCGCCTCTTGGAACACGGCGCCTTCGATGCAGCCGCCGCTGACCGAACCGGCGATGCTGCCCTGTTCCGACACCGCCATCTTCGATCCCAGGGGGCGGGGGGAGGCGCCGACGGTGCGAATCACCGTGGCGACGGCAACCTTCTGGCCTTCAGCGCGCCAGCGGTCCAGGTCGGGGAGGATGTCCAGCACGGGAAGATTCTACCGGCGTTTGGTCGTCCGGCGAGCGTTATAGTGACTGCGGGAGGTAGATGACGATGACGATACGGCAGCCTTGGTCTTGGGTGGTTGGAGCGGCCGTGGGGCTGGCGGCGGTGTTCCTGGCCGGTTGCAACGTGCGCGTGGGCCAAGGGGCGGCGGAGCCCGAGCCGGCGCCCGTGACCGCCCGGAGTCAGCCCGGCACCGGGATGGGGCTCTACGAGCCGGAGCAGCACGAACTCTACGATGGCCGGTTCGTGATCACGGGCGGCAACGTCCACCAGGTCGGCAGCCTGGACGACGAATCGCCCTGGGACCACATGGGCGACGACGCCGGCAACGTGGCGCCGGTGGGCGGCGAGATCACGATCGATGTCGACGAGATCGCGAACACCGGTACGTTCCGCGCCGAGTTGCAACTTCCCGAGGGCGACTACGTGGTGGAACTCGACCGCTTCCACGAGTTCTCGGAGTGCCAGGACGGAGGCATCGCGGCCTACCTGTTCGAGCACGGCGATGCCGGCTGCGGCGATTCGAACTGGCCCAAGAGCCTGCTCTACGTCGCCGGTTGGGGCTACGGCCGGGGGACGCTGAACGGCGAAGAGCTGTACAGCGACTACCAGATCCACTTCATGGTCACCCAGGGCATGCGCGACCGCGAGACGCTGCAGGTGCAACTCCAGCCGACCGAAGGTCCCGCCGGCGCCATCAACCCGGCGGCCCAGCAGTTGGACTTCTACATCCGCAGCCCCGAGAACAACGACGCGAACCACCCCAACCGCGAAGTCTTCGACCACTTCTTCGCCATGGCGGTGACCTGGCAGTAGCGCCGGCGCTAGCGCCGCTCCTCGTCGTCCTGGCCACGGTCGCGGCTGCGCAGGTCCGCAGCATCGACCCACCCGCTACAGAAGGTAGCAGTAGCTACTCCCTGAACGCGGGGCCCGATGGTGCGGTCTACCTAAGCTGGGTGGAGCGCGTGGAAGACGGTGGCCACGCGCTGCGGTTTGTCGAGTTCGCCGGGGACGAGTGGGGCGACGCGGCGACGATTGCGGCTGGCGAGGACTGGTTCGTCAACTGGATCGACCATCCCGCGGTGGCGCCGCTTGGCGGCGACCGCTTGGCGGCACATTGGTTGGTCCACGATGAGGATCGGCAGGGTGACTACGGCTACGGCATCCGTTTGGTGTTCTCGGACGACCGGGGCGCGAGTTGGCGAGAGGTGTTCGAGGCGAGTGGCGAAGGTGTGGATGGCTACGCCGGCTTTGTGGCGTATGCCGGAGTCGGGGACGGCTTCGAAGTGGCCTATCTGGCGACAGTCGGCGACGACCTGGCGGCGACGGGGACCACCGACACGCCGGTACCGGGCGGCGACGGGCACGGCGAGGTGGAACCGCGGATGACGCTTCGTTCCGCGCGGTTTGACTTGGGCGGCGCCTTGAAGAGCGACCGGGAAGTCGACGCCGACGTCTGCAGTTGCTGCACGACGGCCATGGCGGCGACTCCGGGCAACGTCTTCCTGGCCTTCCGCGACCGCCGCGAGGGCGAGTTCAGGGACATCTCCTTTGCTCGCTTCGAAGACGGTCGATGGAAAGGTTCCGAACTGGTGCATCGGGACGGTTGGCACATTCGGGGTTGCCCCACGAACGGTCCGGCGCTCGCTTCCGGCGAAAGGGGTTTGGCGGTTGCGTGGTTCACTGCTGCTGGGGGCGAGTCGAAAGTGCTCGCCTCCTTCTGGCGCCCGAAGCGGGAACGCTTCGACGCCCCGATTCGCATCGATGACGGTTCGCCGCGCGGCTGGGCCGGCATCGCGATGCTAGGAGACGGTAGTGCCGCGGTCAGTTGGGTCGAGCGGGTCGAAGGCGGCGCTGAACTGCGGGCCCGCAGGGTCAATCGGGACCGGGGTACGGGTGCCTCGGTCACCGTGGCGCCCGCGCCCGCCGGCCGAAGTGCCGTCGGCGTCCCCAAGATGGTTCTCAACGGCGACCGCCTGATCCTCGCCTGGCGCGACGGCGGTGTGCGCACTGCTCTGATATCCGCGTCGGATCTGGACTAGTCGCCGGCCCCAGTCGCGTCCGCCGCCGCCGTCTGCTCCTGGTACTCCTCCTCCGAGAGGAACACGAAGTTCGTCCAGCCGATCGCCATGTCGTCGACGGTGCGGTTGCCCCAGCCGACCCACGCGGTCGGGTCGGGGTTGTAGGGGTTGTTCTCCGAGTTGTCGTGGTACGAGGTCACGTGCAGCACGGTGCCGGTGGGAAGCACCGGCGGGTTCTTGTAGGGATAGGCGATCTGCCAGTTGAAGTCGTAGTTCTGAATCCGCGTGAGCAGTTCGCGCCGGCCGTCGGCGTGGATCGCTTCGAGCTCCATCGCCTTGCCGCGGTAGTGCATGTGGGCCTGGAAGCTGATCAACTGGATCGGGCGGTCGAGGACGCGGTAGCCGTCGTGACGGACGTTGTCGGCGCCGGGCGGAATGGACAGTTCGTTGTTGCGCCAGCCGCGGTTGCCGGGCAGGCCGGCGAACAGGCGGGTGGAGACGATCCGGTGCTTCGGCGCCACGCCGCGTGGATAGAAGCCGAAGCCGATCTTCATGCGGTCGCGGATCTCCTCGCCGATCGAGTGGTAGTGGCCGCTGAAGCGGATGGTGGCGCCGGCCATGAGCAGCTTGCCTGTGTTCTCGGCGTAGACATCGCCGGTGTTGCCGACCGCGTACTCGATCAGCAGCGAGCCCACCGGGTTGCCCTCCGCGTCACGGCGGTTCGGATCGTCGTCGCGCTCGAAAAAGTCCTGACCCACGTACTCCGCGTCGTCCTGCATCGCGTAGACCATCGTGTGATGGACGCTCCGCCGGCCGTCCTTGGTCGGCTTGACCTCGATCCAGCGGATGTAGCGGTCTTCGGTGAGGCCTGAGTCGGCGAGGAAGTTGACGAACAGGTCGGGGCCCTCTGGCGGAACGACCATGTCCTCCTGCATCTCGACCACCAGGTCGGGCTCGCCGTACTCCCATGCGTCGCCGTCGGGGAAGTCGATCGGCGGCGGCAGGTCGCCGGGGTTGCCGCGCGGGGCGCCGGCATCGACCCAGGAGGTGACGAGGGCGATCTCCCCGTCGCTCAGGCTCGGGTCGGGGTCGTACTCGCCGACCGTGCGATCGATGTGCCAGGGCGGCATCTCCCGGCTTGCCACCCGCCGCTTGATCGAGCGCGCCCAGGGCCGGGTCTGCTGGTAGGTGAGCAGCGACATCGGCGAGGCGGTCCCCGGCCGGTGGCAGCGCTGGCAGGAGCGCTGGAGGATGGGCGCGATGTCGCGGCTGAAGGTCGGGGCGCCGTCGTCGTCGGCAGCGGCGGCCGGTGCGGCAGCCGGCGCCGCAAGCAAGGCGAACAGCAGGACTGGCGCCGGAGTCATCGCGTGGAGAGTGCGGTTCATGGTTCGCTCCCGGTTGGGGACGGTGGGGTTGCGACGCAGACCCCGCGCGCGGCGGTGGCCGTGTCGATTTGCTTGGCACGATGGTAGGCCATGGAGATGTTCTCGATCAGGTAGAGGGGGTCGATTCCGCCGCGTTCGGTGGTCGTGTTCGTGCTCTCCGTCCAGGTCAGCGTCCAGCCCAGGTTGCCCTCGTAGTCCTCCGGCAGAACGATGAGGCAGACGTTGCGCTGGCGTCCCGGTTCGAAGACGGTCGGCTGGCCCCGGTCGGCGGGTCCCGGGCCGAAGCGGTTCGCTTCGCCCGCCGGAATCTCGACCGCCACCGAGTTGTGGTTGTAGTAGCCGAAGACGAGGACCGCCGTGCCGTCGTCGTTCAGGACGTAGCCCTCGTAGACCGGGTAGATCGGTTGGTGCGGCTGAGCCGCGGCAGGCATCGCCGCCGCGAGCAGGGCCCCGGCGAGCAGGGCGAACGCCGGCGCGGCGCGGATCGAGGGCGGTTTCGTCATGGCAGGCGGGAATCCCGGATCAGGGGTACGTGTAGGTCGACTGGAGGCCGAGCGGCAGGCCGACCAGCCAGTAGCCGACCAGGAACACCGTCCAGGTGATGAGCAGAGTAACCGCGTACGGGATCATCAGCGACAGCACGGTGCCGATCCCCGCCTTCTTCACGTAGCGCTGGCAGAACACGACGACGAGCGGGAAGTAGGGCATCAGCGGCGTCGTGATGTTCGTCACGCTGTCGCCGACCCGGTACGCGGCCTGGGTCAGCTCGGGCGAAATGCCCAGGCTCATCAGCATCGGCACGAAGATCACCGAGAGCACGGCCCACTTGGCGGAGGCCGAGCCCACGAACAGGTTGACGACCGCGGACAGCAGGATGATGCCGACCACCGTCGCCTGCGGCGGCAGGTTGAGGTCGCGCAGGAAGCTGGCGCCCTCGAGCGCGATCAGCAGGCCCACGTTCGAGTTGCTGAAGGCGGCGATGAACTGGGCGGCGAAGAAGGCCATGACCAGGTAGTAGGCCATCGTGCCCATCGCGTCGCTCATGCCGGCGACGATGTCGCGGTGGCTCTTCACCGTGCCGGCAACGTAGCCGTGGACGACGCCGGGAATCAGGAAGAAGACGAAGATCAGGGGCACCAGCATCTGCATCAGGGGCGCCGAGAACGCGGTCAGCTCGCCGCCCGCGCTGCGCAGGGGCGATGTTTCGGGCCACGCCCAGACCAGGAGAACGACCAGGCCGAGCACCAGTGACCCCATGGCGGCCAGGAAGCCGAGGCGGTCCTTGCGGCTCAGCTCCTCCATCTTGGGCATCTGTTCCGGATCGCCGTCGACCTCCGTGCCGCGGAGCCGCGGTTCGATGACGCGGTCGGTCAGGTACCAGCCGACTCCGATCACGAGGATCGAGGAAAGGCCCGTGAACGCCAGGTTGCAGAGCGGGTTGACGAGCTTCTCGGGGTCGAAGATCTGGGCCGCGGACTGGGTGAAGCCCTGCAGCAGCGGATCGATCCCGGAGGGGATGAAGTTGGCCGAGAAGCCGCCCGAGACGCCGGCGAACGCGGCCGAGATGCCGGCCAGGGGATGCCTGCCGGCGGCGTAGAAGATAACGCCGCCGAGCGGGATGACGAGGACGTAGCCGGCGTCCGCCGCCGTGTGGCTGACGATCGCGGCCAGGATCAGCATCGGCGTAAGCAGGCTGCGCGGCGTGAAGCCGAGGATCAGCCGCAGACCGGTGCTGATGAAGCCGGTCTTCTCCGCCACGCCGACGCCCAGAAGAGCCACCAGCACGACACCGAGGGGCGCGAAGCCCGTGAACGTCGTCACCAACCGCGCCATGAAGTTCGCCAGCGCTTCGCCGGTGAGCTGGTTCTGGATCTGGATCGCCTCGCCGGTGTTCGGGTCGATCTCCGAGAACTGGATCGGCGCCATGATCGCCGAGGCGATCCAGGTCACGAACAGGAGCAGCAGGAACAGGATCGCCGGGTCCGGCAACTTGTTGCCGACGACCTCGATGGCGGTGAGGAACCGGTCGAGAAGGCTCTTGCGACTACCGTTGCCGGCCTTCTTGCCCCCGTCGTCTGCCTTCACCATCAGCAGGCTCCTCCTGTCTACGCTGTGGACGGAAGCATCATCTTACTGGGCGCCTGCACGCTCCTGGGAAAGCGGGCATCCTGCCCGCATCTGGATCAACCCACGATCCGCGCCACCCGCTCCACGAACCAGAACGCCGCGATCGTGCCCGTCGCATAGATCGGCGCTCGCAGGACGAGTTCCGGCACGACGATCCCTATGCGTTTGACGACGGCCACCACCGCCAGCACCACCGCGACGACCATCAGTTGCCCCACCTCGACGCCGACGTTGAACAGGAACAGGGCCAGGGCGATCGCCTGCTGCGGCAGGCCGATCTCTGCCAGGGCGCCGGCAAACCCGAATCCGTGCAGCAGGCCGAAGGCGAAGGCGATCAACCAGGGCCGCTTCGACGTGATCGGCGAGCGCCGATCCTCGGGCCGCAACAGCTCGACCGCCAGGAACAGGATCGACAGCGCGATGACCGCCTCGACCGGGGCCCCGGACAGCCGCACGACGCCCAGGGAGGACAGCGCCAGGGTAATGCTGTGCGCCACGGTGAACGAAGTGATGACGCCGACCAGCCGCCAGGGACTGCGCACGTAGAACAGCAGGCCGATGACGAACAGGATGTGGTCGAAGCCGAACAGCAGATGCTCGACGCCGAGCCGGAAGTAGGGCGCGGCGTTGCCGGCCGCCTCGCGGTCGACGGTGTAGGAGGGCGCGTCCGGGCGGAGCAGTTGGGTCAGGCTGTCGCCACCGACGAAGCTGATGCGGAGCAGGACATCGGTCAGCGTTCGTTCGAGACCCTGGATGGCGAATGTGTCGCCGTGGAACGTGCGTTCCGGGTCGGCGTCCGGGTTCGCGCACTCGACGGTCCAGCGCTCGACCAGGGCGCCGGCCAGGTTCTCGGGCGCCTGCCGTGCCGTTTCGGTGCAGTGGTCCGGGAGGATCGGGTCGAGCAGCAGCAGCAGCGCGCCGCGCCGCGGCTGCTTCCAGACGACCTCGAAGCGGCCGGTCTCGACCTCGATCAGCTCCAGGTAGCCGGGACGAACCTCGTGGCCGCCGGCGGGAGCAGCGGCGAAGAGCCCGAACAGGATGGCGGCCGTCAGCAGCCCGTGCAGGCAGCGCCGGGTCAGGGCGAGTCTCCACCGGCTTCGCCGCCCGCCGCGGCTTCGTCGCCGCCTTCGAGCTCGGAGGCGAAGTCGATCTCTTCGATCTCGATCTTGTAGCGGTTGCGCAGGTTGTCGTGGGCTTCGCGGTTCGCCGAGTCGCGGGCGTCGCGCTGGGCGTCCTCGAGCACCCGCCGGCGCACGTCCTCGAACACGGCCGGCGTCGCCTCGGTGCGCAGCGAGAGGCGGACGATGTGGTAGCCGTAAGCCGACTCCACAGGCCCGGCCCACTCGCCGACCGGCAGGTCTGCGAGAGCGTCGACGAAGGCGCCGCCGAAGAGCTCCGCGAGGTCGGCGGCGGTGCGCCGCCCGTACTCGCGTCGCAGCATGAAGGGGTCGCCCAGGCGCCGCCAGAGTGTGTTCTCTGGTTCGGCCCCCGGTGCGTCGGTCCGCAGCCGTTCGAGCAGCTCTTCGGCGACCCGTGCCGCCTCCTCGTCGCTACCGCGGCGGTCGGGGCTGACGTAGACGTGGCGGAGGGTGAACCGCTGCGCCTCGCCGTAGCGCTCCGCGTTCTCCTCGAAGTAGGCGGCGAGCTCGCCCTCGGATACGGCGCCGACGACGACCGTGTCCTCGATCAGGAAGGACATCTTCTGGGCGAGGCGCCGGCGCACGATCGTGTCGTCGCTGTCGAGGCCCATCCGCGTCGCCTCACGGACCAGGACCTCCTCCCGGATGTGGTCTTCGACCAGAGAGTCCAGCTCCGCGGCGGTCGGCAGACGCCCGATCTGGGCGCTCCAGAGAGTCGCCAGCCGGACGACCTGGTCCCGGGTGACGAGGATGCCGCGGCTCTCCGGGTCGAAGACGCCGCCGGCCATGCGGTCGAGGGCGAACACCCCGGCGCCGATGACAAGGAAGACCAGCAGCGGGTCGCGAAGGAAGCGGCGAACAGAATCACGCATGACGAGGGATACTACGCTTTCGGGGCGGAGGGGCTGCGGTGCCGACCGATACGACTTGCGTCGGTCCGGGCCTGGGAACGCGGGCGTCTCGCCCGCATCCGGCGCAGAGCGCCGGTTCCGGGACGATAGCCTCCGTCGAACCCGAGGTTTGCGGGGTCAACGTTCACGGAGTACGGAGGGGTCGTGATGGCGAAACGAACAACGCGGAGAGTGGTGTGCGTCGTGCTCGTGATCGCGCTGGTTTCATCGGCGGGGGCGTTCGGCCAGGCCGAGGCGGGCCCCGCCGGCGAACGCACGAAGGTGCTGTTCGACTGCGACATCGGTTCGGACATCGACGACGCCTACGCGATGGCCCTGCTCCTGGCCAGTCCGGAGATCGAACTCGTCGGCATCACCGTCGGCCACGCACGCACGCCGGACCGGGCGCTGCTGGCGCTGCGCATGCTCTACGAGACGGGGCTTGACGACATCCCGGTCTACGTCGGCCGGGAGACGGCGCTTGTCACGCTGCGCGACGGGAAGCCCCACGAGCAGTTCGGCGAAGCGCCGTACAACCGGCAGTTCCACTGGGGGCGCGGTTTCGACAAGCTGGAACCGCAGTCGCAGCCGGCGGCGGAGTACATCGTCGAAACACTGAACGCCAACCCAGGCGAGATCACGCTCCTGACCGTTGGCCCCGTGACCAACATCGGCGACGCGCTGGAACTCGACCCGGACGTCCTCCAGAACGCGAAACGCGTCGTCTCGATGTACGGCTCCATCCGGTCCGGGTACGGCGGCGGCGACGCGCAGCGCGAGTGGAACGTCCTCGCCGATGCGGCATCGTCGAAGATCTTCGACGCCGCCGTGCAGGCCGGCGGCACGGACGTCGTCTACATCCCGCTCGACGTGACCGACCACGTCCGCCTCGACGCCGACCGTCGCCTGCACCTGCACATGCGCGGGACCCCGATCACCGACGCGGTCACCTCGCTCTATTCCCTGTGGCGAGAGGCAGAAAGAGACCAGACCACCCCGCGCCTGTTCGACGCCGTCGCCGTCGGCTTCCTCCTGTGGCCCGACCTGTTCGGCCTCGAACACGGCCGCGTCACCGTCGATGAACGCAGCATGACCCTCTTCGAACCCGGCGCCGAACCCACATCCACCGTCGCCCTCACGATCGACGACGCCGCATTCGTCGAACGCATGGTCGCCCGCTACCTGGAGCAGAACCTCAGCCGGTGAGGCGCGCTACAGCGACGCCAGCAGGTCGCCGAGTTGCTCCAGGCTCGCCAGGTTGTGGACGGGGAGGAAGTCGTCGATGTGGGGGAGAGCGGCCACAATGCCGCGGGTCAGGGGCTCGTAGCTCGGGGCGCCCAGCAGCGGATTGAGCCAGATGAGGCGGTGGCAGCTTCGGTGGAGGCGTTCCATTTCCTTGCCGAGGAGGGCGATGTCGCCGCGGTCCCAGCCGTCGCTGATGATGAGGACGGCGGCGCCCTGGCCGAGGAGGCGTCGGCCCCAGACGAAGTTGAACTCGCGCAGGGCGTCGCCGGTGCGGGTGCCGCCGCCCCAGTCCTCGATTCGGTGGGCGGAGGCCTGGAGGGCGCGGTCGATGTCCCGTTCGGCGAGCTCGTGGGTCAGTCGGGTGAGGCGGGTGCCGAAGGCGAAGGCTTCGACCCGTGAGATGCCGGGGTCGGTGGACCGGGGGTGCGAGACGGCGTAGATGAAGTGGAGCAGCAGCCGCGAGTAGGGCTCCATGGAGCCGGAGATGTCGCAGAGCAGCACCAGGGGGCGCCGCCGGTGCTTGCGGTCGCGGCCGACGAGGTCGATCAGCTCTCCGCCGTGGGCGAGGTTGCGCCGGAGCGTGCGGCGCAGGTCGAGGCGGTGCCCGCGGGAACTGGGCCGGCGCCGGCGGGTGCGGCGCGTCTCGAGCTCCCAGTGCATGGACGCCATCAGCTGCTTGATCTCGTCGAGTTCGTCGCCTTCGAGCTGGGCGAAGTCCTTTCGGCGCAACGCCTCGCGGGCGCTGTAGAGAGCGGTGCGTGCCGTGCGGTCGCTGTCCTGCGAGCGGTCGCCGTCGCGGTCGCCTTCATTGAGCGCCAGCTTCTGGATCGCCGCCCGCTTGGTCCGCTCGGTGTGGCGCTGGATCATCAGGCCCAGCTCAAGCCGTTCCAGTTCCCGCGGGTCGCGAGCCTGCCAGAAGAGCTCGAAGGCCTTGTCGAACCACGGCAGATCGCGGCGCCGGCTGACCAGGACGGCCCGGGCGGCCGCCTTCACGTCGCGCTTGCGGGCGATGTCGACGAGTTCGAGAGCCGCCACCCAGTCGCGGAGCTGGGTCGGCGTGACATCCAGGCTGCCCACCCGCAGCAGGCGGCCGAAGAGGACGATGTTGCGGAGCAGGTGGCCGCGGGCCGGCGCGGCGGCCGCTTCAGCCACCGTTCCGGTGGCCTCTGGTGCGTTCGTCCAGGGCCTCCCGGAGCAGGAGGAAGGCGCGCCGGTAGTTGGCGAAGCGGTAGTGCCAGCGGGGTGGCTCCGTCGTGGTCGTCATGCCTGCCGTTCGGCCGCCTGGGGCTCAGTCCTTAGCCTACCCGGCCATGTGGTCGGCGCTTCCGATCGTGGGCGGCGCGAGTCTGTAGACTTGCGCGATCGGGTCGGCGTCACGGACAGCGCCGCGCTCGTGAACCGCCGGGCGGCGAGAGTGACTGCCCTTGAACGAGGAGGAGCCCCCTGATGAGAACGTCCATCGCCTTCGTAGCGCTGATCCTGGCTGTTGCGCCGGCCGAAGCCGAGGACCTTTACGACAAAGACGGCGTGCAGCTCTGGACGTCTGCGAGGCTGGTGACCCGCGACGCGGCGACCTGCCAGGTGCTGGAGGACCGGCACTCCGACGAGGAGTACGAGCGGCTGAAAGCCAACGAGGGCCAGCCGCTGCACGTGTGGCGGATGGACCTGAAGGCTGCGAACTACTCCGGGAAGACGATCGAGTACGTGCGCGCGAGCGTCGACGTGAAGTCGGAGTGGCCGCCCTGCACCAACTGGGACTGGAATACGTCGCAGCTCTATCCGGGCGGCGTGATCTGGTCAGGCGGGCTTCTGAGCTTCCAGGATGTGGGCGAGGTGCCTCCCGGCGAGGAGGTGGACGAGACGATGTTCCTCCTGGTCTTCCACGACGAGGAACCGGGCTTCGGCCGCTGGAGCATCGACTACGACTTCGGCGAGGCGGCGCCCGTTCCGGCGGACCGGGGCGCATCGGGCGCTCGTGCGGCGCCGCCGTCCCGGTCTGCTCCCGCGGCGGCGGCCAGGGCGGAGCCGCCGGCCGCCGCTGAGCGCCCGTCCCGGCAGCCGGGCGAGACGTTCCGGGACGCGTTGCGTTCGGGCGGCAGCGGTCCGGAGATGGTGGTGATTCCGGCAGGGAGTTTCCGGATGGGGTGCGTGTCGGGGGTGGCGTGCGAAAATGACGAACTACCGGTTCGCCAAGTGACGATTCCGCGTCCGTTTGCGGTGGGCAAGTACGAGGTGACGTTCGCGGAGTGGGATGCGTGCGTGTCGGCTGGTGGTTGCAGTCATCGTCCGAGCGATGTGGGTTGGGGGCGTGGCCGCCGCCCGGTGATGAATGTGTCCTGGGATGATGCTCAGTCGTACGTGCGTTGGCTGTCTTCGGCGACGGGTGCGACGTATCGTTTGTTGAGCGAGTCGGAGTGGGAGTATGCGTCCCGCGCAGGCTCGGGCACGGCTTACAGTTGGGGCAATCAGATCGGCTCGGGCCGTGCGAATTGCGACGGTTGCGGCAGTCGTTGGGACGGTTCTCAGACGGCGCCGGTGGGTTCGTTTTCGCCGAACGCGTTTGGCCTTCACGACATGCACGGCAACGTGTGGGAGTGGCTTCAGGACTGCTTGAACGAGAGCTACGGGGGTGCGCCGTCGAACGGGAGCGCGTGGCAGTCGGGTGATTGCTCCCGTCGCGTTTTGCGCGGTGGTTCCTGGGACATCTTTCCGTGGATCCTCCGCTCCGCGTACCGCGGCTGGAACTCCACCGATATCCGCTACTTCATCAACGGTCTTCGTGTGGCCCGGACGCTCACTTCATGAATCGTAACCTCTTTACATCTTTGGGGGGTTCCAAGGGGGGCTTGCCCCCCTTGGTCCGGCGCTGAGCCTCGCCTGCGCTGCCACCCGTCCAGCCGGTTCAGCACAGGGAGAAGGCTTGTCCGAGACCCAGGAAGACGTTCGCCCAATGAAGTCGAGTGCGGCTCGGTTGACCGGCCCGGCGCTCGAGTCCCACTACCGGTTCATCCTGTGGCTGGTGCCGGCGGTGGACCGCTTTCCACGCAGCCGCAAGTTCCTGCTCGGCGACCGCATCCAGACGACGGCCCTTGATGTGTTGGAGCGGCTCATCGAGGCGACCTGCACCCGACGCCGAGCCCACTTCTGCAAGGAAGGTCCTGCGGGCTAAGGGCTACGTGCGCTTGCCCACGCCGAGCACGCGGACACTTGGCTGCGGTTGCTGGTATGGTTGGTGGCGTCTGAGGTGTGGACTTGGTAGGAGGACACTGTGACCCCACTCCAAGAAGAAGCGGTCTTTCGAGGCATCCCTAGCGCTGAACCAGCGGCGGTCGTGTGTGGCCAAGACGACGATGGTACGGACGTAATCACCCTAGACCCGAAGCGGATGGCCTATGGCGAGAACTACCCGTTCATCCTTGACGGCAGGATGTACGTTGCTCAGAAGAGCGGCGAGAAAGACGTCGCGCTCTTCGCCGTTCGGAAGATCGAACGGGTCACGGGTACGGCTAGTGCCTTGGGCTGACCCGTCTACATGGCTGCCGCTGATACTCGGGACGCTGAGGATTCTCGTTGAGAAGCTCCGCGATACCAGGGACACGAGAGACTTGCCGGAGTCGGAGGAGATCACCGAGGACTCTCTGGTCATCCGCCGTGGCCCCGATGGGGAGACGATCGAAGTTCGATCGACCAGGACTCGCCGGACCAGATCGAGGAAGTAGAGCCTGTTCGGCACCCCGTTGCCATGAGACCGCCTCGCGGGCTGAGGCCGAAGAGCGCGCGCGGGCCATAGGGCCGTCAGGCCGCCTGAGATCCTCCTGCAACCAGAGTCCGCGTGGGCGAGGCTTCCGTCAGCGGCGTGCCGCGCCGCTCCCCCATCGTCACCTCCAACCTCGCCTTCTCCGAGTGGGTCCGCGTATTCGGCGACGAGAAGCTCACCACGGCGCTGCTCGACCGCCTTTCCCACCACGCCCACATCCTCGCCACCAAGGGCTCCTTCGATCTCTGCAAGAATCCGGGATCGCTTGAAGAGCAACCGGAGACTTGGGAAGGAAACACGCCATGAGAACCTGTCTGACCAGCGCCGTACTGCTGCTGGCCACGGGAACGGCTGCAGCCGAAACCCTCTACAACCAGGACGGCGTGCGGCTGTCAGCGACGGTGCAGGAGATCGACCCCGGCGGCGCGACCTGCCGCATCCGGGAGGCGCGCCACTCGGCGGAGGAGTACGAGAGGCTGAAGCCGAACGACGGCCAGCCCCTCGACGTGTGGCGGGTTGAGCTCGTGGTGGCCAACTACTCCGGGAAGGCCCTGGACTACCTGAGCGCTCACCTGAACGTGGAGTCGAGTTGGCCGCCCTGCGACCACTGGGAGGGGCCGGAGAGCCACTACGGGAAGGCGGTCGTCTGGACCGGCCCCTTGATGACGATCTCGGACGTCGGGAGCGTGCAGCCGGGCGAGGAGCGGCGCGAGGTCGAGTTCGTGCTGGCGTGGCACGAGGACGATCCGGTGCTGGGGCGCTGGGACATCGACTACGACTTTGCCGCCGCCGCGACTTCGGCGGACTCAGGCGCGCGGCCGACCACCGCCGCGCCGCCGTCGCGTTCCGCTCCCGGCGCGCGCCGGGAACCGCCGGCCGCGGCTGAGCGCCCGTCCAGGCAGCCGGGCGAGGCATTCCGGGACGCGCTTCGTTCGGGGGGTGCGGGTCCGGAGCTGGTGGTGATCCCGGCGGGTAGTTTCCGCATGGGCTGCGTGTCGGGGGTGGAGTGCTATGACGACGAGAAGCCGGTTCACCAGGTGACGATTCCTCAGGCGTTCGCTGTGGGCAAGTACGAGGTGACGTTCGCGGAATGGGACGCATGCGTGTCGGCTGGGGGTTGCGGTCATCGTCCGGCCGACGAAGGCTGGGGCCGCGGTGGTCGTCCGGTGATGAATGTGTCCTGGGACGATGCTCAGTCGTACGTGCGTTGGCTGTCGCAGCAGACGGGTGGTTCCTACCGTTTGCTGAGCGAGTCGGAGTGGGAGTATGCGGCCCGCGCAGGCTCGGGCACGGCCTACCACTTCGGGAACAGCGAGTCTCAGCTCTGCAACTGGGCGAACGGTGCTGACCTGACAGCCAAGGCTGAGAATCCGGGCTGGACGGTGGCGGATTGTAGGGATGGCCACTACCGGATGGCCCCGGTCGGGTCGTTCGGTGCTAACCCCTGGGGCTTACACGACATGCACGGCAACGTGTGGGAGTGGGTTCAGGACTGCTGGAACGGCAACTACAACGGCGCGCCGTCGAACGGGAGTGCGTGGCAGGTGGGTGACTGTTCCCGTCGCGTTTTGCGCGGTGGTTCCTGGGACAGCGGACCGTGGCTCCTCCGCTCCGCGATCCGCTACAGGAACTCCTCCGATAACCGCCTCAACCACTTCGGTCTTCGTGTAGCCCGGACGCTCACTCCATGAATCGTTACTTCCTTACATCCTTGGGGGGTTCCAAGGGGGGCGTGCCCCCCTTGGTCCGGCGCTGAGCCTCGCCCGCGCTGCACCCCTCCTGCCGTTTCAGCACACGGAGAAGGCTTGTCCGAGAAACAGGAAGACCTTCGCCCGGCGAAGGCGGGTTCTGCCCGGTTGACCGGCCCGGCGCTCGAGTCCCACTACCGGTTCATTCTGTGGCTGGTGCCGGCGGTGGACCGCTTTCCACGCAGCCGCAAGTTCCTGCTCGGCGACCGCATCCAGACCACCGCGCTGGACGTGCTGGAGCAGTTGATCGAGGCGACCTACACGCGACGTCGCGCGGGCCACTTGGCCAGCGCCAACCTCGGCCTCGAGAAGCTCCGCTTCCTGTTCCGGCTGGCCTGGGACCTCCGCACCGGGCGGTCGCCCGCTACGAGAAGTTCCGCGACCGGTTCCGCTACGTGTTGCGCTGCGACATCTTCCGCTACTTCCACACCATCGACCACGAGATTCTGAAGCGCGACCTGCGCCGCCGGCTGGCCTGCGAGCGCACCCTGGACCTGGCGGACCGGATCATCGACGGGTCGAACCCGCAGGAGCCGGTCTACCAGCTCTTTCCGGGCGACGATCTGCTGACGCCGCTGGAACGCCGGCGGGGGCTCCCGATCGGCAACCTGACCAGCCAGTTCTTCTCCAACCTGTACCTCGACTGCATGGACCACTTCGCCAAGGAGGTTCTGCGGGCGAAGGGCTACGTGCGCTATGTGGACGACTTCGTGGTGTTCCACGACGACCGGGAACGGCTCGAAGCTTGGCAGCGCCGGCTCGCGCGGTTCCTGGAGGGGCGGCGGTTGCGGCTTCACCCGCGCAAGACGGCGATCCAGGCGACTTCGGCGCCGGCGAAGTTCCTGGGCTTCGTCCTGCTGCCCGGCGGCCGGCGGCGCCTGCCGGAGGACAACGTGCGCCGGTTTCGCAACCGGCTCCGCGGCCTGCGGGACCGCTGGCGGCACGGCAGCGTCAGCGAGGAAGAAGTGCGCCGGCGCGTTCAGTCCTGGATTGCCCACGCCGAGCACGCGGACACCTGGCGTCTGCGTCAAACGATCTTCCGCGACGGGTGGTTCGACCCGGCGCGGTGGCCTGGCCCTCCCCCCGACGCGTTTTGCGCGGTGGTTCCTGGAACAACAAACCGAGGAACCTCCGCTCCGCGAACCGCAACAGGAACACCACCGATAACCGCAACAACAACAACGGTCTTCGTGTAGCCCGCACGCTCAGTAGCCCGAGCCGGCGCCGTCACGGCGGCGCCGGGAGCGCAGTGAGCGTCCAGGGAGGGTCATGATGAGACCCGGTTGCCGCCCCTCTTGCCCCGGTTGCGGGGGAGGGGCGGCGGCCACACACCCCAGTTACAGCTAGCGCGTGTAGCATCCGCCTGCGAAGGGGCACGTTGATGGTGGCCGTGGTCCCGCTCCAGTTGCTTGCATGGCTCTCCGAGCGGAGGTAGATTCCGTTCAGATACCCGCCGGCAGCGTGCTGTCGGCTCAAGGGCTGCTCTTCGGGGCAGCCCTTGCTTTTTGGGGACAGTATGAGGACGAGGGTCTACATTGACGGCTTGAACCTGTACTACGGAGCCCTCAAGGGAACGCCGTTCAAGTGGCTCGACCCCATCAAGCTGAGCATCGGCCTGCTATCTGAACGCGCTTCGCACGCTGCCGCAGGTCGAGGTGCACTTCGGCAGCTTTCTCGCCAAGACGCTCTGGCTCCCACCTTCTCAACGACGCTTGGAAGGGGCTATTCGACGCAGCAGCCGTGATCTCCAACGACACCGATCTGGTGACACCGATCCGGATCGTCACCGCTGAACGAGGCAAACCGGTGTTCATCGTGTGTCCGGGCCGCTGGCAGGTCGCGCCGAGACTCCGCCAGGCGGCGAGCCATGTACGTCATGTTCGCACGACGATGGTCAAGGCGGCGCAGTTCCCCGGCACGCTTCCGGGCACCGCCATCACCAAGCCGGCAGGTTGGTGAGTCGCGGGGCGATCTCGCCTTCAGTCACCGGTGGCGGACTGGCTCTTCCGGAGCAGCCGGCGGACCGCCTCGTCGTCGATCTTGTCGAGGTCGTCCTGGTACTTGAGGAGCACGCCCAGGGTGTCGCGGAGGATGCCGTCGGAGAGCGTCTCCTGGTCGAGGGCGATCAGGGCGTTCGTCCAGTCGAGGGTTTCGGCGACGCCGGGCTGCTTGAACAGGTCCTCCTCGCGCAGGGCCTGGACCAGGCGGACGATCTCGGCGGCGAAGTGCTCGGGCGCTTCGGGCACGCGCCGGAGCACGATCTGCACTTCCTTCTCGTAGTCCGGGAAGTCGATCCAGTGGTAGAGGCAGCGGCGCTTCAGCGCGTCGTGGACCTCGCGGGTGCGGTTCGAGGTGACGACCGCGACCGGAGGCGTCTCGGCGGCGATGGTGCCGATCTCGGGGATCGTGATCTGGAAGTCGGCCAGGATCTCGAGCAGGTAGGCCTCGAACTCCTCGTCGGCCCGGTCGAGTTCGTCGATCAGGAGCACCGGCGGCGGCTGACCACGGCGGCTCGTCTGGACGGCCCGCAGGAGGGGCCGCTCAAGCAGGAACTCGGCGGAGAACACGTCGTCGACGGCGGCCCGGCCGTCGCCGCCGCCGGCGACCTCCAGGCCGCGCAGGTGGAGCAACTGCCGGCGGTAGTTCCACTCGTAGACGGCGGTCGAAACGTCGAGCCCCTCGTAGCACTGGAGCCGGATCAGCTCGGAGCCCAGGCAGCGCGCGAGGACCTTGGCGACCTCCGTCTTGCCGACGCCGGGTTCGCCCTCCAGGAAGATCGGCTTGCCCATGCGCAGCGACAGGTAGATGGCGGTGGCGAGGCTGCGGTCGGCGATGTAGTCCTCGGCGCGCAGGGCAGAGGCGACGGCGTCGACGTCGGGGAAGCCGCGGTCCGTGGCGGGGCCGGAGCGCTGGAAACCAGGGGAAACCATCATGGTGGTGAACCGGCGGGCAGCCTACCGCAGGGTCGCGAAGGTGGGCGGAAACCGGATGCGGGCAGGGATGCCCGCGTGCCATCCGTGCGCCCGATGACGGGCGCACGGAGTGGTTCACGGGCGGCGCGAATCGCGCCACCCGGGTTCCCAGGGCCTCAGAGATCGAGGATCGCGTCGATCTCGCGTGGAAGCGGACGCGGTTTCGACAGCAGGGAGATGCCGAAGAACAGGGTCAGCGACAGCAGCAGCGAGATGGCGCCGCCGTGGATGCCATGGGGCACCTGGATCTTGAAGATCTCGATGGAGAAGTTGACCGCCAGGCTGGAGATGATGGCGACGTTCGCCGCCAGCGCCGTCGCGCGTTTCCAGTTGAAGCCGATCGCCACGGTTGGCACCAGCGCTGCGGCGAACGTGCCCCAGCCGAAGGTGCCCAGCAGCGCGACCAGGTCCTCCTTGGAAAGGCTGACGAAGAGCGCCGCGCCGACGGCGAGGCCGAGGGTCGCCGTGCGGGCCCAGAACAGTTCCTTCTTGAGCGGCTTGCCGAAGAGCGCCTTGGGAATGTCGTGGATGATCGCCGCGGCGCCGATGTTCAGGAACCCGTCGGCGGTCGACATGATGGCCGCGAAGAGGGCGGCGAAGACGATGCCGGCGAGGACCGGATGCGCGTACGCCTGCAGGAAGGCGTAGGCCGCGTCGTCGGGCTGCCCGAGTTCGGCGTGGTCGCCGGCCACGACCAGGGCCCGCATCGCGAAGCCGATCGCGATCCACAGGAGCGCCGCGAATAAGCCGGCGATCGCGCTGACCAGGAAGATCTGCTTGAACTGGCGGATCCGCTTGTTCATCATCAGCTTGGTGATGACGTGCGGCTGACCGCAGGCGCCCGCCACGAACAGGAAGTAGTAGGAAAGGGCCCCCATGATGCCGAGGGTGCCCCACGGTCCGATCGCCTCGGGATCGTCGTTCATGAGCGTCATGGCGCCGCCGGCGATGCCGCCGTCGACCGCCCGGGTCGCCGCGATGACCACCAGCACGCCGGCAATCGCCATCACCGAGCCTTGGACGACATCCGTGTAAACGCCCGCGATGATGCCGCCGGTGACGCAGTAGAAGACGAGGACGGCGACCGAGATCGCCATCGAGGCGCCGAGGCTCACGTGGGGCATGCCGTCGACGTTGTTCAGGATCTCCTGCAGCACGACCGCCATCGCCATGATCTGCGCCGCCAGGTAGCCCACGACGCCGAGGATGATCGCCACGGCGGTCAGGAAGCGGGTGAGCTCGCTCTGGTAGCGGAGCGCCACGGTGTCCGGCAGCGACACGGTCTGGTACACCTCGGAGAAGATGCGCAGCCGCTTCGCCACCAGGAAGAACGTGAAGCAGCTCGCCACCGTGCCGCAGACGATCATCCACACCGAAGTCATGCCCTGGCTGTAGACCAGACCGGGGCCGCCGACGAAGCCGAACCCGGAGAGCGTGCTCGAGAAGAGCGCGAAGGCGGTGACGATGATGCCGAGCTCGCGGCCGGCCATGAAGAAGTCCTGGGACGACTTCGTGCGCCGCATCGCCCAGATGCCGACGCCGATGCACAGCGCGAAGTAGATGAGGAGGCAGGTCAGGACGACGGCGTTGCGGCTCTCCTCCATCAGGCGCCTCCCACCCGGCCCGCGTCGCCGTCGCCGGCTTCAAGTTCCTTCCGGCCCTCGCTCTCCTTCCGGCGCTGGGCGGCGGCGAGCTCCTCGACCTTGCGTTCGTCCTCTTCGGTGAAGAACCAGCGGTCGAAGATCCGCATGTAAACGAACAGGAGGTACACCGGGAACGGCCACACCGCGTAGAACACCCACGCCGTGGGCCTGGGGAAGCCCAGGAACAGGGTGTGCGTGTCTTCGGTGGCGTAGCGCTGGTACGAGAACACGAGCGCGGTGAAGATCGCGGCCAGGACCAGGGTGAAGACGATCAGCGGCCGCTTGGCCGGCCCCAGGGACGCGCCCTCGGGGCGCCGCCGCTCCATGCCCATCGCCAGGCAGCCGCCGAAGAAGAGCACCTGGAAGATCACGAACGCCCAGCCGATCCACAGCGTCGTGGCGTGACGCTCGGCGCCCGGTCCGCCCTGGCGCATGGTCGGGAAGCGGTCGTGCTCGAAGCCGCGGCTCTTGATCACGCGCTCCGTGGTGCCGTCCTCCAGGACGACGTCCTCGTACGGCGTCTGCGGCGTGACGAGGGCCGCGCCCACGGTGAGGCACATGCCGATCAGAGCGACGAGGACGAACCAGTGCAGCTTCATGAAACTGTTTCCCGAGTGGGGAGAGCAGCGGCAGCCTACCGCAGCCGCCATGCGATCGGGGGGAGCGCGTTGCTATGGTCCCCCGCCATGGACGGTGAGTCGGGAGGAATCCAGAAACCGCTCGCCCGCCTGTTCGCGTACATGCGCCTGGCGCCCGGCGCGTACGTCCTGGGCGGGGTTCTCACGCTCCTGTACGTCGCCTTCTTCCAGCTCATTCCGCTGGCGATTCGGAGCATCGTCGCCGCGCTCGAAGGTCCCGATCCCAGAGAGCTGATTCAGCGTCCGTTGCTGTACCTCGTGCTGGCCGCGTTCGGCCTGGCCCTGACCCGGCTGTTCTCGCGGATCGTGATGTTCAACATCGGCCGCCAGATCGAGTACCGCATCCGCAACGACTACTTCGCTCACCTGCAGAGCCTGCCGCAGTCGTTCTACCTGGCCCACCGCACCGGCGACTTGATGTCGCGGGCCGTGAACGACATCAACAGCATCCGGATGTTCCTGGGGATGGGACTCCTGAACCTGTTGCAGACGCCGGTGCTGTTCCTGGGCGGCGTGGCCGTCATGCTGCGCGTCGACGCCGTGCTGACCCTCTGGTCGATGGCTTCCTTCCCGCTCTTCGTCCTCGTCACGCGCCACTACAGCCGGTACATGTTCCAGGCCAACCTGGCGGGCCAGGAGCAGCTCGGGAAGGTCTCGACCGTGGTGCAGGAGAACGCCTCGGGCGCCCTGGTGGTCAAGGCCTACGACCTGCCGGACCTGGAGCGGGACCGCTTCGAGGACCAGAACCAGGAGCTGTTCCGGCGCATGATGAAGGTCGGCGTCATGCAGACGACGATGTTCGCGTCCGTGAGTCTGGTGCCGTCCATTTCGGCCGCCCTGGTGCTGTGGCTGGGAGGTCAGCGGGTGCAGGCGGGCCTGCTCGGCACCGAGGATCTGTGGCTGTTCTGGGGCTACATCGGGATGCTGACGTTCCCGATCATGATGCTGGGCTTCGTCGTTTCGATCACCCAACGGGGGCTCGCGGGGCTCGAACGGTTGGGCTCGGTGCTGGACATCGTGCCCTCGATCCGCGATCGGGAGGATGTTGCGGAGGTCTCGGAGGTTGCCGGCCGGGTCGAGTTCCGCAATCTGACCTTCACCTATCCAGGCAGCTACCTGCCGGCGCTCAAGGGCATCGACCTGGTGGCGGAAGCCGGCAGCACGGTCGGCATCGTGGGGCCGGTGGGGTCGGGCAAGACGACTCTGGTCAGCTTGGTGCCGAGGATCCTCGAGGTCGACGACGGCGCGATCTTCATCGACGGCGTGGACCTGAACCGGATGCCGGTCCAGGTGTTGCGGTCGAGCATCGCCATGGTGCCGCAGGACAGCTTCCTGTTCTCCATCTCGGTGGCAGAGAACATCCGCTTCGGCGTTCCCGACGTCGACCTGGACGAGGTACGCCGGGCCGCGGCGCGGGCCCAGGTCGAACGGGAGATCGAAGAGTTCGAGGACGGCTTCGAAACGGTCGTCGGCGAACGCGGCGTGACCCTCTCGGGCGGCCAGCGCCAGCGCGTCGCCCTGGCGCGGGCGATGATCCTGCGCCCCTCGATCCTCATTCTCGACGACTCCCTTTCGAGCGTCGACCACGGCACCGAAGAGGCGATCCTGGGCGACCTGGAGGGGCGGCGTCGGGGCCGCACGTGCTTCATCGTTGCGCACCGCATCTCGGCCGTGCGGAACGCCGATCAGATCGTCGTGCTCGAGGACGGCCGCATCACGGAGCGCGGGACGCACCGGGAGTTGGTCGAACGCGGCGGCTTCTACGCTCGCCTCCACCGGCGGCAGGAACTGCTTTCGGAGCTTGAACCCGATTGGCGCGATCCCGCGCCAACCGCGAACCAGTCCGAGCGCCCGTCATCGGGCGCGCGGATGGAACTCGGGGATGGCGGCGGCGTCATTCCCGATCCGGCCCACGCCGGCACGGTGGCCGGTCCGCCGCGGACGGCGCCCGGGGGAGAGTCGCGGTGAGCGAGGAGCGCAGCGAAGCGGTCGGGCCGGGCCGTGAGCGCGACCTCGGCAAGGTCTACGACACCGAGCTGATCAAGCGGCTCTGGCCCTTCATGCGGCCCTACCGAGGCTGGATCGGCTTCAACTTCGCCCTCGTCCCGCTGCGTGCCGTCCTGGAGCTGATGCCGGCGCTGGTCATGGGCGCGGCCCTCAACTACCTGACCGAGGGTGTCGCGACATCGGAAGTGGGGTGGATGGCCCCCTTCGTCGTGCCGCGATTCGGCCTGCCGCCGCTGGCCTGGATGTTCGTCCTGGTGCTTGGCGTCTCGATGCTCACGCTGTGCATGGAGTGGCTGCGTGCCTTCACGATGATCTCGCTCGGCCAGCGCACGATCCGGGACGTCCGCCGGGCGTTGTTCGATCACGTCCAGCGTCTGCCGATGCGCTTCTTCGACCGCTACCCGGTAGGCCGCCTGGTGACCCGGCTCACGAACGACATGGAGCACCTGGCCGAGATGTTCTCGGCGGGCGTGATCGCGATGGTCGCGGACGTGTTCGTGATGGTCGTGATCCTGTCGATGCTGTTCTCGATGGATCCCCGTCTGGCCCTGGCGGCGCTCGCCCTGGTGCCGTTCCTGGGAATTGCAGCGGCGATCTTCCGGTACAAGGTGCGCGAGGCCTTCCGGGAGGTCCGGGTCAAGATCGCGCGCCTCAACGCCCATCTGCAGGAAACGATCACCGGCATGAAGGTGGTCCAGTTGTTCGCCCGCGAACGGCGCAACCAGCGGGACTTCGAACGCGAGAACGCCTCCCACCGGGATTCCTGGCTGCGCTCGATCCGCTACGACGCGCTGCTGTTCTCCTCCGTCGACCTGGCGACGAACCTGACCCGGGCGCTGATCTTCTGGTATGGCGCCAAGCTGATTGGCGCGGAGGAGATCACGCTCGGCACGATCTATGTCTTCACCGACTACATGGGCCGCTTCTTCCGGCCCTTGATGGACCTGTCGGCGAAGTACTCGGTGATGCAGTCGTCCATGGCGAGCGCCGAGCGCGTATTCCAGCTCCTCGACGAACCGCGGGAACCGGAAGGGCGGATCGAATCGCCGGCCGAGGCCGCTGCCGGCCCGCAGCCCGGCGGCTGCGAGATCGAGTTCGACGGCGTGACCTTCTCGTACGGTGCGGAGACGGTTCTGCGCGACGTCTCCTTCCGCGTCGCCGCCGGCGAGCGGGTGGCGATCGTCGGCCATACCGGCTCCGGCAAGACGACCACGCTCAAGCTGCTGGCGCGCCTATACGAGCTGCAGGAAGGCACGATCCGCGTCGACGGCCGGGACATCCGGGAGATTCCCAAGCCCGAACTGCGCCGCCGGATGGCCTTCGTGCTCCAGGACGTCTTTCTGTTCGACGGCGATCTGCGCTACAACGTCGTCCTCGGCCGGAACGTCGCCGACGACGTGGTCGAGGAAGCCGCCCGCGCCACCCACGTCGACGCCCTGATCGAGCAGTTGCCGAACGGCTGGCAGCACAGGGTCAGCGAGCGCGGCGTCAACTTCTCGACCGGCCAACGGCAGTTGCTCTCCTTCGCCCGCGCCCTGGCCCGCGAACCGCAACTCCTGCTCCTCGACGAGGCCACCTCCAGCGTCGACACCGAGACCGAAGCCCTGATCCAGGACGCTCTCCACCACCTGATGGAAGGCAAGACCTCGATCGTCGTCGCCCACCGCCTGTCAACGATCAAGGACGTCGACCGCATCTACGTCTTCCACCACGGCGCCATCTGCGAGCACGGCACCCACGACGAGCTCCTCGACCTCCGGGGCGTCTACTGGCGGCTGTACCAGTTGCAGTACGCCCAGCAGGAGGCGGCCGCGTAGGGGCGGGGCCCCTACCGCTACCTCGACTGATGCCGCGGCGCCCCCACCTCCGTCTGCAGCCCCAGATCCCCCTGATCCTCCATCCAGGCCCGCAACCGCGCCAGCATCCCCTCGATCCGCCCCCGGTGCTCCGGCGCCTCCGCCACGTTCCTCAGCTCGTGCGGATCGGCCTGGACATCGAAGAACTCGAACTCCGGCCGGTGCTGATAGCGCTCGAACAACTCCCGCGCCCGTGCGTCCGTCTCGCCGGCGTCGCGCCATGAGAAGTAGAAGCCGTCGCGGTTCTGCTCGGTGACGAGGTTCGTGAACCGGTTCTCGTGCGCGATGTTCCAGATCAGCTTGTAGCGCTCGTCGCGGATGGAGCGGATCGGGTAGGGCGCGAGGTTGGCGACGATGCCGGTCGTGGTCTGGATGCCGTAGACGACGTCGCGGTGCGTCGGGCCCGGCTCGAGCAGCAGGCCGAGCATGCTCTTGCCCTCGATCTCGGGCGCCGGCACGCCGCCGGCCGCCTCGATCCAGGTCGGCAGCAGGTCGTTGATCTGGAGTAGCGCCGCCGACCTCTCGCCGGCCGGGACCCGGCCGCGCCACCGCGCCACGAACGACGTGCGGACGCCCGCGTCGTAGAGCGTCCACTTGGCGAAGGGACCGCTGATCCCCTGTTCGCTGTAGAACATGGTCAGCGTGTTGTCGTGCGCGCCGTGCTGTTCCAGGAGGTCCAGGACCTGCCCGAGCTGGCCGTCCATGAACGTGATCTCGGCGTAGTAGCGAGTCAGCGCCTCGCGGGTTTCCGGCGTATCGACGAAGTAGGGCGGCAGTTCGATCTCGGCGGCGTCGTAGCGCGACGGATCCCCCTTGCTCCACGGCTGGTGGGGCTCGGTCGAGGCGACGATCAGGGCGAAAGGCTGCTCCGGGTCGCGGGCGATGAACTCGCCGAGGCGGCCGGAGTCGAGGTCGCGTCCTGCGACCTTCTCGAACGGATACACCTCCATCGGCGCCACGTGCGACTTGCCGGCCAGGCCGACCCGGTAGCCGAGGCCGCTCAGGTAGTGGACGACGCTCTTCGTGCCGGGGTTCGCCTTCGCGTGGTTCGGGTAGGCGCCGCTCCGCACCGGGTACTGGCCGCTGTAGAGCATGTGCCGGGTCGGCGAGCACATCGCGGTCGCGGTGTACATGTGAGTGAAGGTCGTTCCCTGCTGGGCCAGCCGGTCCAGGTTCGGGGTGTGGACCTGGGAATTGCCGAGGGTGCCGGCGTCGCTGTACGTCATGTCGTCGGCAATGAACAGCAGGATGTTCGGGCGGTGGGCCGGGGGCCGCCACCGGTTGACGGCGGGGGTCGGCGGCCGCCAGGCGCCGGCGGTGCGGATCGCCCCGGGCTTGGAAGCAAGCAGAGCGTCGATCGCTTGGACGCGGGCCGCGTCTTCTGCCGCCAGGTTCGCGGCGTCGAGCGGCGCCTGTTCGTTCGGGTCGGAGGCCAGGTCGAACAGGCGGCCATCGTCGTAGCGTTTGAAGTGCTCGTCGAAGGCGTAGCGCGCCGGCGGTCCCGCATACCAGCGCGGCTCGTAGTGGATGAACAGGGCATCGCGGTCGAGCGCCGAACCGCCCTTGAGCATCGGCAGCAGGCTTTCGCCGTCGAGGTCGAGGCCCGGCGGCAGTCCCGCGCTGGCAGCTTCGACCAGGGTCGGGAACACGTCGCCGACGTCGACCAGGGTTTCGTTCACCTGGCCGTTCCGAATCGTGCCCGGCCACCAGGCGAGGTAGGGCACGTGGCTGCCAGTCTGGAGCGAGCGGCCCTTGCCGCCGCGGATTTCCGCGCCGCTGCGAACCGAGGTGATCCGGCCGGAGGTGCCGTTGTCGCCGATGAACAGGAGCAGCGTGTCGCGGTCGAGTTCGTGCTCGATGAGCTTCGCCCGCACCCGGCCGACGAGATGGTCCATGTAGGCGACCATCGCCGCGAACCGCTCCTGGTTCGATTCGGCGTCCGGATCGTGCGGCGTGGTCACGAACGGGTCGTGCGGCAGGGCCATCGGGTAGTAGATGAAGAGCGGCCTGCGGGTCGCTGGATCCGCCGCCGCGTGCCCGTCGATTGCCTCAAGCACGAAGTCGTTCGTCAGGTCCGGCCCAAACACGTCTTCGCCCCAGGTCTCCTTCCGATCGTTCGTCACCAGCGTCGGTCCCCAGTACCGCGAGCCGCGGCCCTCCCGGCGGAGCTGCCACAGCCGGTGCTCGTCGAACCCCGCCTGCTGCGGCGACGTGCCCTCGTGGACCACGAACGAGTTGTTCGTCAACTGCCACTTGCCCGAGATCACCGTACGGTAGCCCGCCTGCGCCAGGACGTGTGCGAACGTCACGTCGCTCGGATCGAGGTCCATGAACTCCCGGTAGTTCCGGAAGTTGTGCAGCCCCGTCATCAGCTTCACCCGCGTTGGCGTGCACAGCGGCTGCGAATGCCCGTTCTCGAACCGCATGCCCTCCGCCGCGATCCGGTCGAGCTCCGGCGTCTCGTAGGACGAGCCGCTGTAGACGCCCAGTGTCTCGACCCCGAGGTCGTCGGCGAGGATGACGATGATGTTCGGGCGAGACGGTTCCTGAGCAAGGGCGGGGGCGGCTGAGAGAAGCGCCAGGCCGCCGACCAGCAGCGCGGATGCGAAACGGGTCGCGGCGGGCATGGGGGTCAAGTTAGCAGCCCCGGCGCTGGTCTGACAGCGTGCGCCCGGCATGGAATCGGCGGCTGCGGCATACGGTTGCCCAGTTCTGCCGTGGTAGCGTCCTAGCAGCACTTAGGGGGCGAGGCGATGACCGTACCAAGCAGGAAACCCTACAACCGAGAACAGGTTGTTCGCTTGGTGGAGCAGTTACCGGACCAGGAGATTCCGGCCGCCGGCCGCTATCTGGAGCAACTGGTCGAACGTCTGGAACCGTTCTCCAAGCATCTGATGGAAGCGCCCGAGGACGACGAGGCCCTGAGTGAGAAAGGCAAGCGTCTTCTGGACGAGGGATATGAGGACCTCGACGCCGGGCGAACTCACACTCTGGAGGAGGTAAAGCGGGAGCTTGACCTCTGAGGGTCGCCGTTGCGTTCAGTGGCCGGGCGCTGCGAGACCTGAAACGCACCGACAAGTCTACCCGGAGGCGGATCACGGAAGCAGTTGAGCGCTATGCCTCGACGCAGGCCGGGGAGGTCAAGCGCCTGAGGGAATCCAGCAGGCCGACGTGGCGGCTGCGAGTCGGGGATTGGCGGGTCCTGTTCGCTCACAACCCCGGTGAGAATCTCATTGAGGTCGTACGGGTTGCTCACCGCAGCCAAGTGTATCGGCGCCGCTCGTGAGGCGGTTTCTCATCGACCAGTGCGCGGGTCGTCGGTTGGCTTAATGGCTATCTGAGCAAGGGCATCAACGGATCCTGAGTCAGGCCGTCTTCCGTCGGAGCACCCGTTCGTAGGCGAGGCGTTGCTCGTGTAGCCACTCCGCGGCGCGATCCCAGTTCGTCCGGTTGTGCATGTTCAGATCGAGGCTGGTTTCGCACCACTCATCGAGCGGATTGAGGCCGAGTTCCTGCTCAAGGGCCGCCCGGTAGGGCTCCGCCTTGGCACGTAGCGAGTCGGTGCCTTCGCCGCGCTTGCCCGTGAGATACAGGCCGACCGCGTCCTGGGCAAGGTACAGGGTGACGCCGAGGCCAGCCTCCTTGACGTAGTGAGAAACCAAAGCTCTGGAGGATCTTCTCCGTGAAGACGACCGGGTTCAGCGCCATGGGGCCGGCAAGGCTACCGCTTCTGACGACAGCTCCTTGGCGCCGCGCTGTAGATTCCGGTCAATGCCGCCCGAGCGCAAGATCATCATGATCGCCGGGCCGAACGGGGCCGGGAAGACCACCTTCGCACTGGAGTACCTGCCGTTCGAGCCGGCGTGCCCGATCTTCGTCAACGCCGACCTGATCGCCGCGGGCGTCTCGCCCTTGGCGCCGGAAGCTGCGACATTCCGCGCCGGTCGCTTGATGCTGGAGGAGATCGACCGCCACGCCAGCCTAGGCAGGAGCTTCGCCTTCGAGACGACGTTGGCCGGGCTCGGCTACGTGCGGAGAGTCCGGCGGTGGCGGAGTGAGGGCTACGACGTCAAGTTGATCTACCTGCCCCTCGCCACGCCCGAGGAAGCGATCCGGCGCGTGGAGCAGCGCGTGACGCAGGGTGGCCACGGCATTCCCGAAGCCGTTGTTCGGCGGCGCTTCGACAGGAGCGTGGCGAACTTTCAGCACGTCTACCGGGATCTCGTAGACTCCTGGTTGGTTCTCGACAGGCGAGGTCGCCGCTTGATTCTGGTGGATGAGGGAAGAAACGCATGACGGCGGACAAAGAACGACTTCCCGTCTCGAAGCTTGACGACCCCGACATGCAAGCGGCGCCTGCCGCGATGGAGCGGGCCGTCCGTCGCGCACACAGGGACGCGCATCGGCACGGCACCGGTGTTCTCGTCGTGGAGAACGGCAAGATGGTGGAGGTCGCCCCGGATCCGGCACTGTACGAGGACGATCCCGACGTCAAAGCGGTAGAGACTTCGCCGCTCTCGCAGTAGTCACCGACCCTAAACGACCAGGCCCTCCGCCTGAACCAGGACAAACTCCCCGCTTAGAAGATCGAGGTTCGGCCCGAGCCCCTTTGGCGGCCACGATTCTTGCTCCACGCAGTGCTCCAGATTGCGGGTCTCAGGCGTCTAGGTCGAGCTCGTGTTGGCTGCGACTGCCGGTCACCTGGAGATACAGGGCGTCGGGGCATAGTTCCACGTCATCCCCCCACACGACGGCGCCGTGCTCGGCTACAGAGCGTCGATTCGGTTTGGCAAGTCGGGGATGTCGGTCGCTGGAAGAACGGTGATGTGGCGGTCGACCGGATACGCTCGTTTGGTCGTACAGACGACGAACAAATGGTCCAAGCCAAGTGTCTCGGCCGTGTTGCGCATGGACTTGGTGACCTTCGGAGCTTCGCTGAACTTGACCTCGAAGCCCAGGCGGCGGCTCCGGTACTGGACCATGAGATCGAGCTCGCCGCCGCCGTGCGCAGCCCAGAACCAGGCGTAGGGCTGGCCCAGAGCGCACAGAATCTGCTCGATGGCGAAGCCTGCCCAGGAAGCGCCGACCCGGGGGTGGCTCAGGAGGTCCCGATCGTCCGAAATGTAGAGGAGGGTGTCATCGCCGCACCAATGACGAGTACAGCCGCCGCCGCGTACGGCAGCGCCAGCAGGCGGATCATCACGGGCACGTGGGCCTGCGTGTGGGCGAAGAAGACGATGTACCAGGCGGGGACGGACCAGCCGGCGGCGAGGATGCCGGCCCAGCGCCAGGGGTCTTCGAGGGTCCACCAGTGGCGGAGGACGTAGATGGAGGCGGCGATCAGCGTGGCTGCGGCGGCGCCGATGAGGACGAGGGCCAGGGTCGGCGAGCCGAGGCCGACGGTGCCGAGGTTGTTGCCGATCCGTTCGAGGGTTCGTTCGAGAGGTGGCGCGCTGGCGTAGAAGGGATCGATGTCGGGGTGAATCGAACTGCGCGGGGCGCCGTAGAGCCGGAAGGTGAGCTGATCCCAGAACTTGAACAGGACCGGCTCGCGGAACACGAGTTCGGCAATGACGACCCGCAGAAGGAAGACTGCACTCAAGCAGCCGACGTAGGCGCCGGCGCAGCGGATCAGAAGCCGGCGACGCCAGGTGCGCGGATCGCCGGGGCGGCCGGACGGTTCGGCGCCGTGGTCATTGGCCGGCGGCGGCGCCACGGCCAGAGCCAGGAGCAGGGCGGCGAGCCCGATCAGGGCGCTGCCGAACAGGAGTTCGTGGTAGGCGATCAGCGCGCCGAAGGCGCCGAAGAGAACGACCTGGCGGCTCGGCCGCCAGTGCGCGGCGCGGCGTCTCGCCGCGGCGAGGAGCAGGAAGACAGTTAGCACGTTCGAGGCGCCGGCGGTGAAGCTGCCGGCGCGGTCGTCGAGGTCGAGGAAGAGCAGGAGGCTGCCGAAGAGCGCGGCGAGCGCAACGGCCTGGAACAGGGTCTGGCGCCTCACGAGTGGGTTCGGCGTCACACCTGGAGTGGGCGGGAGACCGAGCCTTCGCCGGAGGCTGGCTGGACCGGCGGGTTCCCAGGCCCGAGGTAGGGCGGCTATTGCTGTCGCGATTACCAGCGCGCCGAAAAACCCGACGCCCAGCAGGCCGAACGTCAACACCTGCAGCAAGCGCCGCAACCCGTCGACGCCGATCCGCGGCAGCAACCACTGCAGCATGACCCGCTGGCCGGCCCAGTACTGGTGGTAGAAGACGCTCAGGTAGTCCGAGTCGTCGACGGCGCCCTGGTCGAGGCGTTGCTTGAGGGCGTCGCAGGGCCGCTGCGGGCGCGTGTAGCGGTACACGCGGCGGGGGGAGATGGTGCGCTCCAGGGTGGCGCCGTAGCGGTCGAGCGCCATCAGGCTGAGCAGGCAGTCGTTGAAGCTCTCGCGCGAGTCCTGGACCGTCCGCCCCGGCTGCGCGAAGGAGGTCCGCAGCGCTTCGGCGACCGGCTCTGGATCGGCGCGGACGGCGAACCAGTTGAGCGTCAGGAAGAGAGCGGTGGCCGCGAGAGTGACGGCGGCGACCAGGGCGGTGGCACGGAGGGGGCCGAGGCGCTGCTGGCGCGCGGGCCGGATGGCAGTTGCTGGGCCTCCGGAGTGCGGGCTGGAAGCCCGCGTGCCCAGGTCGGACGAGAGGAGCGTGCGCAGGATGCGGAAGCCGTCGCGGAACGCTCTCAGCTTGCTCGTCGAGCCTTCCGGCCGGGCGAAGTAGGGGCAATGGACTTCGTCCCAGGCGAGGTCCGAGGACGCCGCGAACAGGGTCAGTTCGGTCTCGATCTCGAACCCGTGCGACCGCGCCGGGAAGCGGTCGACGAAGCGGCGCGAGAAGGCCCGGTAGCCGGACAGAAGGTCTAGGACCTGCGGGCCGCAGCGCCAGCGGGCGAGGGCGGTGAACAGGCGGTTGCCGAGGCGGCGCAGCGGCGTGTAGGCGTGTGCTTCGGCCCGCTTGCGGGCCGCCACGAGCATGTCGAGGTCGCGCTCCTGGAGGGTCGAGACGAGACGGCCGGCGCTCTCGGCGTCGTAGGTGTCGTCGCCGTCGGCCATGAGGTAGATGTCGGCGTCCACGTCGCGGAACAGGCGGCGGATGGCCCTGCCCTTGCCGCGCCGGGGCTCGGCGATCACGGTGGCGCCGGCGGCCGCCGCTACCCGGGCGGTGTCGTCCTCGGACCCGTTGTCGCAGACGTAGATGGCGGCGTCAGGCAGGGTGCGCTGGAACGCGGCGACGACGCCCGCGATCGTCGCCTGCTCGTTGAGGCAGGGCAGGAGGACGGCGATGCGAGCGGGGTTCATGGGGCGTCAGGCTTGGGCGGACGGATGCGGACGGATGCGGACGGCACCCGGTCGCGGTTCAGGGCGCGCCGGCGTTGCCAGTCGCCTGCGCCGTCCTGCCCTCAGCCGGACCGAGCGCGAACAGGTGCTCGCGGCCGCGTACGTAGAGCCGGTCGCCGACGATCGCGGGCGTGGCCCAGACCGACTCGCCGAGCGAGAACGTGCCGAGGACCTCGTGCTCCCTGCCGGCGCGCATGATCGCTGCGTCACCGTCCGTGTTGACCATCAGGATGCGGCCGCCGCCGCCGATCATGGAGGCGGAGTAGCGGCCGCGGATCGGCAACCGGCCGCCCTCGAAGACCACCTCGCCGGTGCGCGCGTCGAGGCAGGTGATCACGCCGCCGTCATTGGTCAGGTAGAGCAGGCCGTCGTAGAGCAGGTTCGAGGGCACGTAGCCGGTGCCCTTGCGGTAGGTCCACACGCGCGAGTCGCTATCGGTCAGATCGCCGCGGCTGTCGAGACGGATGGCGAAGACGACCTTTCCGGGGTAGCCCGAAGTGAACACGGCCAGATCGCCGACCGTCATCGGGGTGTGGATCGCGTTGTTCTGGAGTCCCGTGGCGCGCCAGAGCTCGCTGCCGTCGGCGGGGTCGTAGGCGATGACGTACTCGTAGCCGGCCGTCAGCAACTGCTTCTGCCCGCCGTGCTCGACCACGATCGGCGTTGCCCAGCTCGCCTGCACCGGCCGCTTGCGTTTCCAGACTTCCTCGCCGGTGGCGGCGTCGAGCGCGACGATGAAGGAGTCGTCGCCGCTGTCCTCGTCGGCCAGGATGATCAGCAGGCCGCCGGTCAGGACCGGCGAGGAGCCGACGCCGAGGCCGACGGTCTTGATGTCGCCGATGTCGCGCTCCCACACCGGCTCGCCGTCCATCGTGTAGGCGTAGACGCCCTCGGAGCCGAAGTAGGCGTAGACCCGTTCGCCGTCGGTGACCGGAGTCGGCGAGGCGTAGGACGACTCGGAATGGCGGTCGTCGAAGACGCGGCCCGCGTAGGCGGTGTGCGTCCACAGAACGTCGCCGGAGTCGGCATCGAGCCCGATCACCTTCATCGTGTGGTGACGGTTGCCGTCGGTGGCCTGCGGATGCACGAACGGCTGACCGCCGAAGGTGTGATCGGGGGGACCGGCGCCGGGAATCGGCTCGCCGACGATCGCCGTGGTCAGGAACACGCGGCCGCCCGCGATCACCGGCGAGGAGTGGCCGCGGCCTTCGACCTTTGTCTTCCAGAGCAGATTGCGTTCGAGTGTGAGGTCGGCCGCCGGGCCGGGGCCGGAGCGGGCGACGCCGCTGCCGTCGGCGCCGCGGAAGCCGGTCCAGTCGTTGGAGGCTGCTCCCGCGACGAGGGCGGGCGCCGCCGCAAGGGCGGTGGCGATCAGAATGGCTGCTGTTGAACGGTGGCGCTTGGCATGCATTGGAATCTCGCGGGTTGTCGATGCTACGGCGTCTTGATCGGGTCGGCGGGGCGGCCGGGCAGGGTCCGCGGATCCTCGGCCAGCTTCTCGAGCAGGAGGTCAACCGCTTTCTCGAGCTGCGGATCGCGGCCATCGAGGATGTCGCGCGGCAGGTTGGTGACTTCGATGTCCGGCTCGACGCCGTAGCCCTCGATCACCCAGTTGCCTTCGGGATCGGCGGAGCCGGCCTCGGGCACGTTGACGGAGCCGCCATCGATCAGGGGCGCCCGGCCGTAGATGCCGACCACGCCGCCCCAGCTTCGCTTGCCGACGATCGGCCCCAACCCGGCGCGGCGGAACTGGTAGGCGAACTGGTCGCCGTCCGACGCCGTGTCCTCGTCGATCACGCAGGCGAGGTAGCCGTGGAAGACGCCGCCCGGCGAGGTGTCGACCGAGTCGCGGTTGCGCTCGAAGTCGAGCATCAGGGTCTCGCGGCGGAGGCGCTCGATGATCATCGGCGAGACGTTGCCGCCGCCGTTCGAGCGCACGTCGACGACCAGCGCTTCGGCCCGGACTTGGCCGTAGTACCACTTGATCCACTCGCGGATGCCGTCGGCCGACATGTCGGGAATGTGGAGGTAGCCGATCCGGCCGCTGCCGCGCTCAGCGACGATGCGGCGGCTGCGCTCGGTCCAGGCCAGGTAGATCAGCGCGTCCTCGCTCGAGATCGGATCGACGAGGACATTGCGCGCCTCGCCGCGGTCGGCGCTCGAACCGACGGTCAGCTCGAGCGGCCCGCGTCCCGCCTCGCGCAGGAGCTGGAACGGGTTCGTCGCCGGGGTCAGTTCGCGGCCCTGGATCGCGAACAGGTAGTCGCCAACGCCAACGCCGACGCCGATCTCGGTCAGCGGCGAGCGGTAGCGGGGCTCCTCGTTCTGCCCTTCGAAGATGCGGGCGATCCGGTAGCGGCCGGCGTCCTCGTCGAGCTCGAAGCGGGCGCCGAGCAGGGCCGCGCGCGGCCGCTCGGGCGCCTCGTAGTCGCCGCCGCTGACGTAGGCGTGGGAGACGTTGAGTTCGGCGACCATCTCGCTCATCACGTAGTTCAGGTCGCTGCGGTGGCCGACGTGCGCGAGCAAGGGACGGTACTGCTCGCGCAGTGCCTCCCAGTCGTAGCCGTGCATGTTCGGGGCGTAGAAGAAGTCCCGGAACCGGCGCCAGACCTCGTCGAAGATCTGCGCCCACTCCTCGGTCGGCACCCGGTCGACGGTCAGACCGGCGAGGGACAGCGTCTTGGCGTCGCCGCCGCCGACGTCGAGCAGGCGGAAGGAGCGGCCCTCCCGCACCAGCAGCTTCTTGCCGTCCCGGGACAGGACGAGGCCGCCGATGCCCTTGGCCAGGCTCTTGCCCTCGCGTTTCTCGAGGTCGTACGAGAAGACCTCGGTCTGCACGTCGGACGAGCGTCCGAGGTACCCGGCGCCGCCGCGGACGTACAGGATCTTGCCCTCGGCGGCGCCGAGGCCGAAGTAGTTGTCCGCCTCTACGGGTACGCGGGCGACGCGCTGCGCGAGACCGTCGAGGTCGATCCGGTCGCGCTCCTCCTCCTTCGCTTCGTCGGGGTCGCCGTCCTCGCCCGCGTGCTCGCCGTCCTCGTCGCCGTCCTCGTGCTCGCCGTTCCCGTCGTCGTCCGTCTCCTCGTGGTCCGCCTCATCCTCGTCCGCCTCGTCTTCGTCCTTCTCGTCCTCGATCTCGACCTCGTCGCTGCGCGGCGGGAAGGGGTGGGGCGTGTCCTCGCGCAGGGCGAGTGCGTAGATGTACGTCTCGCGATCGGCGGCGTAGTTGTACTCGAAGCTCCCGATCTGCGGCTGGAACTGCCGGTCGGAGAGGAAGTAGAGGTAGTCGCCGCCCGGATCGAAGACGGGGAAGAAGTCGTTCCAGATTTCCGAGGTCACTCTGGTGAGCGTCCGGCTCGCGACCTCGAAGACGTGGATGGAGCTGAATTCGTTCGGGTCGCCGAGCTCGACCGCCAGGAAGTCGCCGTTCGGCGACCAGTCGTAGCCGGTGCCGAAGGGCCGCGGATCGTCGGCGACCTCGATGATCTGCCGCGGGCCGGTCGGCGCGTCACCGCCGCTTCGATCGCTTGCGTCGACGATGCCCAGCCGCCCCTGCTGGTCGACGAAGGCGATGCGGTCGCTCCCCGGCGACCAGAGCAGGTTGTTGTAGTGACGGCCGACGCTGCCCCGGGTGAGCTGGACCGGGTCGCTGCTGCCGTCCTGGCTGACCACCCAGATCTCCGTCTCGCCGCTGCGGTCGGAGACGTAGGCGATCCGCCGGCCGTCCGGCGACCAGGCGGGATCGCGGTCGTTGGCGCCGGAGCTGTGCGTCAGGTTGCGGGTCGGACCGTGCTCCACGGGCACGGTGAAGATGTCGCCGCGGGCGGAGAAGGCGGCGCGTTTCGCCTTCGGGCTGAGCGAAAAGCCGGAGACAAGGTTCGCCGCCGAGACCCGGCTCGGCCGGCGGGCGAGCTGGTCCGTCGGCACGTGGATCGGGACCGGGCGCACGGCGCCGGAAGCCAGGTCGAAGATCTCGAGCGAGCCGGCCTTCTCGTACACGATCCGCCGGTTCGCCTTGTCGGCGGAAGGCCAGCGCACGTCCCACCGGTCCTCCTGGGTGAGCTGCGCCAGATCGCCCGAATCGACGTCGTACGAGTACAGGTTCAGGATGCCGTCGCGGTCGGAGGAGAAGTAGATCGAGTCGTCGATCCACATCGGGTCGCGGTCGGAGCGGCGGTGGTTCGTGACCTGGATCGACTCCAGGCTGTCCAGGTCGAGGATCCACAGGTCCTGCGCCCAGCCGCCCTCGTAGCGCTTCCAGTGGCGGAAGTCGCGGGTCACCGGCGAGTAGACGACGCGCCGGGCGTCGGGCGAGAGATCGCCGCCGCCGGACTCGGGCATCGGCAGCGCCCGGGGCAATCCCCCGTCGGTGTCGACCAGGAACAGTTTCGTGTCGCCCAGGTCCCAGCCGTCGCGGAGCGACCGGAACAGCACGGACTTGCCGTCGGGCGACCAGCCGTAGACCTGGTAGTCGTAGCCCCAGCGCGGGGCCAGGGGGCCGGCGGCCGGGTAGAAGGTCAATTGCCGCGGCGCGCCGCCCGCCGCCTCTACGACGTAGACCTGCTCGTCGCCGTCGTACTGGCCGGTGAAGGCGATCATGGAACCGTCGGGCGAGAACTTGGCGAACAACTCCAGGCCGGGGTGCGAGGTGAGCCGTGTGGCCGTGCCGCCGTCCGCCGAGGCGAGCCAGATGTCGCCCGCGTAGGTGAACGCGACCCGATCGCCGGAGAGATCCGGGAAGCGGAGCAGCCTGGTCGGCTCGCCGGTCTGGGCCAGTCCGGGCGCCGCCAGCGCGGCGAGGGCCAGGAGAGTGGCGCACAGCGTGGCGCGCGGCACTTGACGGGAAACGATCATTGGAACCTCCGGTCGCGGGGCGGCGCTTCAAAGCGTCAGCGCGGCGGCATTGTCTCACGTTCGTTGGGGTGCGCCGGCGCCCCCGCCGGCATCCGGTAAGCTGCCGCCGCTTCGCCGGGCGGGCCTACCTGTCTGGTTGGGGAGGTTGGAACCGACGACGAAACGAGAGGCCGGCCGCGGGCCGGCCCTCAGGGGGACGGCAGCATGAGTGGGATCGAGATCACGGGAGCACGCGACTTCGAAGCGGCGGAGCACATCCTGACCCCGGAGGCGCTCGAGTTCGCGGGCGACCTGTGCCGGCGATTCGACCAGCGCCGACTCCAACTGCTGCAGGACCGGGTGGATCGTCACGCGCGGATCGAGGCCGGTGACGACCCCACGTTCCCGGCCGAGACTCAGGAGATCCGCGACGCGGATTGGAAGGTCGCGCCCACGCCCGCGGACCTGAACTGCCGCTGGGCCGAGATCACCGGCCCCGTCGACCGCAAGATGATGATCAACGCGCTGAACTCGGGCGCCAAGGTCTTCATGGCCGACCTGGAGGACGCCCTCAGCCCGAGTTGGCGCAACGTGATCGAGGGTCAGCAGAACCTGTACGACGCGGTGCGCAAGCAGTTGGAGTTCACGAACCCGGGGAACGGCAAGGAGTACCGGTTGGGGGACGAGATCGCGACCCTCCTGGTGCGTCCGCGCGGTTGGCACCTGATCGAGAAGAACGCCTTGATCGACGGCAAGCCCGTCTCGGCCGGCATCTTCGATTTCGGCCTCTACTTCTTCCACAACGCGAAGGCGGCGCTGAGCCGCGGCAGCGGGCCGTACTTCTATCTGCCGAAACTGGAGAACCGGCACGAAGCGCGGCTCTGGAACGACATCTTCGTCGCCGCCCAGGACGCGCTCGGCGTGCCCCAGGGCAGCGTCCGCGCCACGGTGCTGATCGAGACCATCCTGGCCGCGTTCGAGATGGAGGAGATCCTCTACGAACTCCGCGACCACTCGGCGGGCCTCAACGCCGGCCGCTGGGACTACATCTTCAGCGCGATCAAGAAGTTCGCGTTCAGGGAAGACATGGTGCTGCCCGATCGCGGCCAGATCACGATGACGGTGCCCTTCATGCGCTCCTACACGGAGCTCCTGGTGCGCACCTGCCACAGCCGCGGCGCGCACGCGATCGGCGGCATGGCGGCCTTCATTCCCAGCCGGCGGGACGCTGAGGTCAACGCGACGGCGCTGGCGGCGGTCCGCGCCGACAAGGAGCGCGAGGCCGGCGACGGCTTCGACGGAAGCTGGGTCGCCCACCCGGACCTGGTGCCGATCGCGCTTGAGGTCTTCAGCACGAAGACGGAGGGCCGTCCGAACCAGAAGGAGCGGCTGCGCGAGGACGTGTCGGTGGAACCCGGCAGCCTGATCGATCTGAACGTTCCGGGCGGCACGCTGACCGAGCAGGGTCTGCGCAACAACGTCTCGGTCGGGCTCCAGTACATGAACTCCTGGCTCAACGGCAACGGCGCGGCCGCGATCAACAACCTGATGGAAGATGCGGCGACCGCGGAGATCGCGCGTGCACAGCTCTGGCAGTGGGTCCACCGCAACGCGCGGATGGACAACGGCGCGAAGGTCACGGCGGAGCTCTACGAGCAGGTGCGCGACGAAGAGCTGAGCCAGCTCGGGGGCCGCGAAGCGAGCCGCTACGGCCTGGCTGTCGAACTCCTGGACGACCTGGTGCTCGGTTCCGAGTTCCAGGAGTTCCTGACCTTGCAGGCCTACCAGCACATCTGATTCGGGCCCCAAGGACCGCATCCGGTTTCAACCCGCTGCGTTACGCTCGCGGCCGATGCAGCATGCGATCGAGCTGGACGCGCTGCGAAGCGAGGTCGGCGACGCGGCCTCGGCGATGGCGAACGCCGTTTCGGCCTGCGTCCACTGCGGCTTCTGCCTGCCGACGTGCCCGACCTACGTCGAGCTGGGCGAGGAGATGGACTCGCCGCGGGGGCGCATCGTGCTGATGAAGGAGGTGCTCGAGGGCGGCCTCGACCTGGAGGAGGCGCTGGTCCACATCGACCCCTGCCTGGGCTGCATGTCGTGCGTCACCGCGTGCCCGTCGGGCGTCGAGTACGGCGAACTGCTGATGCCGTTCCGGGAACTGGCCGAGGCCGGCCGGCGGCGCTCCCTGCCGGATCGCCTGTGGCGCGGCCTGATGCTGGACACGCTGGCTCGCCCCGCGCGTCTGCGGTGGATGCTGCGGCTGGCTCGCCTGGCGGCGCCGTTCCGCGTGCTGCTGCCGGCCCGGCTGGCCGCGCCGCTCGATCTGCTGCCCAGGACCCCGGATCGCGCGGAGGTCGGCTGCGGCGTGTTCCCGGCGAGCGGCGAGCGGCGCGCCCGAGTGGCGCTTCTCGCCGGTTGCGCCCAGCAGGTGCTGGCGCCCCGCATTCACCGCGCGACGATCGAAGTGCTGACGCGCCGCGGCGTCGAGGTCGTCGTCCCCAAGGAAGAGGCATGCTGCGGTTCGCTGGCTTTCCACGCCGGTGACGCGCCGCGGGCCCGCGCTGCCGCCGGTTCTCTGCTGCAGGTCTTCGGGCCCGCGGGTCTCCTGGCCGACGTCGACGCGGTGCTGACCAACGCCGCCGGCTGCGGTTCGGGCCTCAAGGAGTACGGCCTGCTGTTCGCGGGGCGGCCCGAGGAGGCAGCGGCCCGCGCTCTGGCCGCCAAGGTGCGGGACGTCTCGACCTTCCTCGCCGCGCTCGAGACCGAGGCGCCGCCGCCGCTGCCGCAGCCGATGCGGGTGGCGTACCACGACGCCTGCCATCTGGCTCATGCCCAGTCGGAGCGGACGGGGCCCCGGAAGCTGCTGGCTCAGGTGCCGAACCTGACCCTGGTGGAACCGCGCGACTGGCAGATCTGCTGCGGTTCGGCGGGCATCTACAACCTGGAGGCGCCCGAACTCGCAGCCAGCCTGGGACGCAAGAAGGCGGAGGCCCTGCTCGAGGGCGAACCGGACGTGATCGCCACCGGCAACATCGGCTGCCTGACCCAGATCGAGAGCCACGTGCACCGTTTGGGCGCGGCGGCGCCCGTGCGGCACACGATGGAGATCCTGGCCTCTGCGTACGGCGCCGACTGAGGATTTCCGCAGGCCGGATTCGGATACAGACAGGGTACTCAGGGTCGGTTATCCTGCCCGCGCGCGCTGACTGCTTCTCTTTCCGTTTCCATGCTGACTGCTTTCATACCTGGATGACGACAACGACCCGCATTGGAATCATGGGCTTCGGTCTTCTCGGTCGAAGCCTGTTTCGCCTTGCCTTGAACCGCTCGGATATCGAGATCGCGGGCGTCGCCGACACCGCGGATCCCGAGATGCTCCGCTACCTGCTGCGCTTCTCGACCCTGCCGTGGCCGCTCGACGCGGATGTCGCGCTCGAGAACGGCAGCCTGTGTGTCGACGGCTCATGCGCCAGTCTGGTGCGCGCCGGCAGCGCCGGTGAGGCGCCCTGGGGCGACCTCGGGGTCACGACCGTGGTCGACTTCCGGGACACGCAGCCGACGCGGACCGAACTCGAGGGGCACCTCGAGGCCGGCGCCGAGCGCGTGGTGCTTTGCGCCCTCCCGGGCGGGGAGCTGGACCGGACGGTCGTGGTCGGTCTGAACGAGGACCGGATCGAGCCTTCCGACCGCATCGTGTCCGCCGGCTCGTTCACCGCGCATTGCGCCGGGCCGCTGCTGCGCATTCTCGACGGGGCCTTCGGCGTCGAGCAGGCGTTCATCAGTTCCGTGCGTGCATACGGCGCCGGTTCGCGGCTCGCCGACGTGCCGGCGCCCGAGCTCCGCTCCGGCCGGGCGGCGGGCGAGAACATCATTCCCTCGGCGACGGAAGCCGCGGCGGAACTCGATACCGTGCTGCCCGAACTCGGCGGCAAGCTCTCGGCTTCGGCGATGAACGTGCCGGTGTCGAACGGCTCCGTGGTCGACCTGGTGTGCTGGCACCGCGACGCCGTGAGCGTTGCCGGGGTCAACGAGGCCGTTGCCGCGGCCGCCGACGGCGAATGGAGCGGCCGGCTGCGCTTCGAGCGCGAGGCGATCGTCTCGGCCGACACCGCGGGCAGCCGGGCGACCTGCATCTTCGATTCGCAGGCAACGATGATCCTGGGCGACCACATGTCGAAGACGATCGCCTGGTTCGACAACGGCTGGGGCTACCTGCACCGGCTCCTGGAACTCATCGCCGCGCTCGACGCTGCGCCGGCGGCTGGCGCCGAAGGGGGTGCCTCATGATTCGCGTCGGCATCAACGGATTCGGCCGCATCGGCCGCAGCGTCTTCCGCATCCTCGCCGCCCGCCCCAACGTGGACATCGTCGGCATCAACGACCTGTTCGATGCGGAGCGCCTCGCCTACCTGCTGCGTTACGACACGGTGCAGGGAGTCTTCGACCAGGAGGTGGAGGTGACCGGGAACGGCCTGCGCGTCGGCGGCCGCCAGATCCGGCTCAGCGCGGAGCGGAATCCTTCCCAGCTCCCCTGGAGTGAGCTCGGGGTCGACATCGCGGTCGAGTCGACGGGTGTGTTCCGGACCCGCGCCCAGGTGGCGCAGCACTTGGAAGCCGGCGCCTCGCGGGTGGTGCTCACGGTGCCGGCCAAGGACGAGATCGACGCCATGATCGTGCTCGGCGTCAACGACGGCGATCTCGGTCCCGAGCATCGCGTCGTCTCCAATGCCTCCTGCACCACGAACTGCCTCGCGCCCCTGGCCAAGACGCTCGACGACGCGTTCGGTTTCGAGGAGGGGTTCATCACCACCATCCACGCGTATACCAACGGCCAGCGCCTGGTCGACTCGCCGCACAGCGACCCGCGGCGCAGCCGCTCGGCGACCGCCAACATCATCCCGACCACGACGGGCGCCGCGCGCGCCGTCGGCAAGGTGCTGCCGCACCTGAACGGCCGCCTGGACGGCATGGCGATGCGGGTGCCCGTGGCGGACGGCTCGATCGTCGATCTGACCTGCAGGCTGCGCGGCGACGCCACGGTTGAGGACATCAACGGGGCTGCTTCGGCGGCGGCCGAGTCGAACCTGGCGGGCATCCTCCAGTACTCCGAGGCCCCGCTGGTTTCGAGCGACATCCTCGGCAATCCCCACTCGTCGATCTTCGACGCGCCGCTGACCCGGGTCACGCCGGCTGAGGGCGGCGGCGTGTACGCCCGCGTCGTGTCGTGGTACGACAACGAGTGGGGCTACTCGAACCGGGTCGCGGATCTGATCGAGCGGCTGGCGCAGCTCGGGTCCTGACCCCGGTAAACCGTGCAGCGCCGAGCCAAGATCGTCGCCACGATTGGCCCCGCGAGTTCGAATCCCAAGACCCTCGCGCGGCTGATCCGCGCCGGCGTCAACGTCGTCCGGCTGAACCAGTCTCACGGCACCCGGGAGGAGCATCGTCGCCTTGTCCGGCTGGTGCGGCAGGTCAGCGACGAGGTCGGCCGGTCGGTCGGCGTGATGGTCGACCTGATGGGGCCCCGGCACCGGCTCGATCACTTCGAGGGCGCGCGGGTGCTCAAGCGGGGCGACGTGGTTGCCCTGGGCGCGGGCGCCCGTGCGGACCTGGCGCTCGACCGCGACATGATCAAGCACGTCCAGCCGGGCGAACAGATCCTGATCGACGACGGCCGGGTGCAGTTGGAGGTCCGGTCGAAGGACGAGGAGACGATCGAGGCGGAAGTCATCGTCGGCGGCGCGGTGTCGAGCCGCAAGGGCGTGAACCTGCCCGACAGCCATCTGCCGTTCCACATTTCGGACAAGGACCTGGGCGACATCCGGATGGCGGTCGAGGAGGACGCCGACTTCCTGGCGGCCAGCTACATCGGCAGCTCCGCGGACGTGGCGCGGGTGCGGGAAGCCGCGCTGGAGGCGGGCCGCGACCTGCAGGTGATCGCCAAGCTGGAGCGCCGCCGGGCGCTGGAGCACCTCGACGAGATCGTGCTCGAATCCGACGGCGTGATGGTGGCGCGGGGTGATCTGGGGGTCGAGATTCCGCTCCACCAGGTGCCGGTGGCTCAGAAGCAGATCATCGAGGCCGGGTGGCGGTTGGCGCGACCGGTGATCGTGGCGACCCAGATGCTGGAGTCGATGATCGCGCATCCGCGGCCGACCAGGGCCGAAGCGTCGGACGTGGCGAACGCGGTTTTCGACGGCGCCGACGCCATGATGCTGTCCGGCGAGAGCGCCGCCGGCCGCTATCCCCTGGAAGCGGTGCAGACGATGCACCGGATCATCGCCGAGTCGGAGCGATACCAGCTCTCGAAGCACACGTCGCAGCCGGTTGGATTCCACACGATGGAAGTCGGCCCCTACGACATCGAACCGCCGAACCGGCTGGGCGCGCTGGAGATCCCGGAGACGATCTCGGCCGCGGCCATTCTCTCGGCCCGGCACCTGAGCGCGCAGGGAATCGTGGTTCTGAGCCAGCGCGGTTTCACGGCCCGTCAGGTCGCCTGCCGCCGGCCGTCGACGCCGGTGCTGGCGTTCACCCGCGAACCGCGGACCATGCGCGAACTCCAGCTCGTGTGGGGCGTTCAAGGCGTGCGGATGGACCAGGAGGTCTACCACCACGACGAGGTCGTCGCGATGGTGGACCGGCAGCTCCTCGCCGGCAGCCTGGCTCTGCCCGGCGACACGATCGTGCTGCTGATGGGTGACCCGATCCAGGATCGTCCACCGACGAACCTGGTGCGGATCCACCGGGTGCGGCCGCAGTAGGACCCGCCCTGGGAACCCGGGTGGCGCGTCCCGCGCCTGGGAACGCGGGCATCCTGCCCGCATCCGGTTGCTGGAACAGTCAGTGCATGGAAGCGCTACGATCACCCGCCATGACCGATAGCGACCTTCAAGTTTCGATCGAGCAGGACTACCCCTACCTCCGGGATCCGGTGCGCCGGATCTGCGAACAGTTCCCGGGCGAGTACTGGCGGCGTCTCGATGCCGCCTCCGAGTACCCGACGGAGTTCGTGCAGGCGCTGACCGAACACGAGTACCTGGGCTGCCTGATTCCCGAGGAGTACGGCGGCGCCGGGCTACCGCTGCGCGCCGCCTCCGTCGTCCTGGAAACGATCCACTCCTCCGGCTGCAACGCCGCGGCGTGTCACGCCCAGATGTACACGATGGGCACGGTGCTCCGTCACGGCAGCGACGAGCAGAAGCAGGAGTACCTGCCGAAGATCGCGAGCGGCGAACTGCGGCTGCAGGCGTTCGGGGTCACCGAGCCGGTGACGGGCTCCGACACGACCCAGTTGCGGACCACGGCCGTCCGCGACGGCGACACCTACGTCGTCAACGGCCAGAAGATCTGGACCAGCCGGGCGCTCCACTCGGACCTGATGATCCTGCTCGCCCGCACCACGCCGGCGGACCAGGTCGAGAAGCGCTCGCGCGGCCTGTCCGTGTTCCTGGTCGATCTGCGCGAGGCGCGAGGCAACGGCCTGGAGATCCAGCCGATCGAGACGATGATCAACCACGGCACCACCCAGGTCTTCTTCGACAACCTGCGCATCCCGGTCAGCAGCCGGATCGGCGACGAGGGCCACGGTTTCAAGTACATCCTGAGCGGCATGAACGCGGAGCGCATCCTGCTCGCCTCCGAGGCGATCGGCGACGCCCGCTACTTCATCCGCCGCGCCGTGGAGTACGCCAACGAGCGCGAGGTCTTCGGCCGGCCGATCGGCCAGAACCAGGGCATCCAGTTCCCGATCGCCCGCGCCCACGCCGAGACCGACGCCGCCGAGATGATCGTCCGCAAGGCCGCCGCCCTCTTCGACGCCGGCCGCGAATGCGGCGCCGAAGCGAACAGCGCCAAACTCCTCGCCTCCGAAGCCGCCTGGAACGCCGGCGACACCTGCTTCCAGACCTTCGGCGGCTTCGCCTTCGCCACCGAGTACGACATCGAACGCAAATGGCGCGAATGCCGGCTGTTCCAGACGGCCCCGATCTCGACGAACCTCGTGCTCACGTACCTGGCGCAGCACGTGCTGGGCCTGCCGCGGAGTTATTGAGCCCGGCTGGGAAGGGGCGGTGCGGACGGCTAGTCGAAACGGTCGATCTCCGATGTAAGAGCTTGGTACTCCCGGCCGAGCCTGCTGTCTTGCCGGCGCCTCGTGAAGATGGCTTGGTTGAGGAGCGAGAGGCTGTCGTTCCGGTGGATGCGAAGGGGAGGCTTGGTGAAACCCAGATCGGTCTGGAAGTTAGAGAGCATCTGGTGGAGGGCGGAGTCTTCGTCGTCGAGGTCCGGCACGTTGGAGAGGACGAAGTGGAGATCGATTTGCTGTTGCCGGGGACCGGTGCCCTCCGCCCTGATGTCGCGGACGATCTTGGTCAAGCCGCGCAGGTTCTGCTGGTTCGGGAAGAAGAAAACGGCGACCGCGTTCGGAAGGTGCCGGGTGCAGATCCCGCCGATGTCGGTGTAGCCGGTTCGGCAGTCGATCAGCACATGGTCAGGTTCGATCGCTGCCTGCCACTGGAGCTTCAGATCTTCGAACAGGAGGTAGCCGTCGTGGTTCTCGTAGAGGTCGTTCCAGTCGATCGAGGCGAGTCTGGCGGCATAGCCGCGGTCCTGGGAACCGGATGGCATGGTCCATAGGCCGCAGCCGTTGTCCGCAAAGCCGGCGGACTTGAACAGGAAGTGCGCGGCGTCCGGCGCCATGCCGGTGTCCAGGTACTCGCGAACGAAGTCGACCATGCCGGAGGTCGATTCGGCCGGTCGCCCGAGGTCGAAGGTGTCGAGAGCCGGCGCCTCGAGATCGAAGTCCACGATCAGAACCCGCTTGCCTCGATTCGCGAGTTCAACCGCGACGTTGACGAGGGCCATCGTGCGGCCCACGCCGCCTTTGAAGGAGTAGAAGGTGGTGACGTACATGAGGTCCCTCTAGGCGGCCGGCTCCAGGTCGAAGTGGCCCTGCTGCTGGCGAACGGTGGCGGTTGGCTCCAGCTCTCGGAACTGACCCTGTGTGTCGGCTCGGCTCCCGCTTTCTGGTGCCTCTTGGGAGGCGCGAGGCCCCGCGAGGCGCGCGAGTCGCGACCAGCCGGTCGGCGTGCCGAGCAGACGGAGATATCGGTCGTTGGCCGGGTTCTGGATGACAGTGCCATTCTCCCAGCGGTTCAGCGTGGCCTCGCCGAGACCTGTCAACTGGGCGAAAGCGGCGCGCGAGAGACCGTGGCCCTCCCGAATCCTGCGAACTTCGCCGGGAGTAAGCACGCCAAGATGTCGGCAGACGGCGTCGTGCTTGATTCTCTCGGCCTCGTGGTCCAGAAACTGGAAGTCGCACGCCGTGCAGCGACGAACGGGGAGTTCAACATGCAACTTGACCGCGGTCTCGCCGGAGCCGTAGTTGAAGGCGTGTTCGTGCCGGTAGGTCACGACGGACGATTCGTCGCATCGTGGGCAGGACGGATCGAAGTCGGCAGTTGCATCTGATCCGGATTCGGGCGTCATGGTCGTCGTTAGTCCTTCAGTAGTCCTTCAGTCGTGTTCCGAGTAATGGAAGCTGCGCCCAATGACCTTCCTGGAACCCAGTTCCAGCTTCACGTAGAGCTTGGGGACATCTGGCTCCAGGTCGATCTTCATGACGTAGCCCTTGACTCCCTTCGGTTGTCGCAGCCGGACGATCTCTATTGGCTCGCCCTGTTCGATCCGGTCGGCAATCAGCCTCCAAGCGGAGTCTTCATCGAAGTGCGTGTGGAACTCGGCCCCGGGTCTCCTCACATCCTCCGGTCGCCAGTCGATCGGGCGGTCCGGCGTGAAGGAAGTCACCCGAGTTCGGCGCCGGCGGGCGAGCGTGGCCAGTCTCCGTCTCGTCGAGTCGCTGAGACCGGCGGGTTCTTCCGAGCCATGGCTGGCCGTCATTCACACCGTCCACGATCATATGGTCAAGAGCGCCGCCGTTCAACCGACGCAGTCGATCATGTGATTGCCCGAAAGGCCACGCCGGGCACCCGAACAAGGCGGCTATGGACATAGACGGAAACCCCCCCGACTTACCCGCCCCGCGGTCGTCGGCTGGCGCGATGTCGTCGGTTGAACCCGCCTTCTCCGGGTCCGAAGGGGAGAGTTCCCCGCGGACGCTCGCACTTATCGGATGGTTGGGGGGTGAGCGCTCGCTGCGGTCAGGTCCTTGGCGAAGACCATCTCGTTCAGGAACGAGACGCTGTCGTAGCGATGGATGATCAGGGCCTCGCCGTCGAAACCGAGAGCGATGCGGAAGAGGTTCTCTTCGTTGGGGAAGAAGTAGCAGGCGCGGCGACGGAGGAGGACTGCCCTCCCCCGTTTGCGATCTGCTGAAGCGCCGCCCAGCCTTGTGGCGTAGCCAGCAGCCGCAGATACCGATCATTGGCCGTGTTCTGGAACACACCGGCGGTCTCCCAACGCTTGATCGTCGCCTCGCCCAAGCCGGTGATCTTGGCAAAGGCCGCCCTACTCAGCTTCCGGCGTTCCCGGATGGCGCGGATCTCCCACGGCGACAACACTCCGTGGTGCCGGCAAATGGTCTCGTGCCGGATGCGCTCGCCCACGTGATCCAGGAAGTCGAGGTCGCAGGCGTCACAGTGCCGGATGGGGAGTTGGACGTGGAGTTCGACGGCTTTCTCACCCAGTCCGTAGGTGAAGGTGTTGTCTTCGATTCTCGTGGCGACCGGAACCGCGCACCATGGGCACGTTGGTTCGTCGGAACTTGGCTGGTCTGCCCGCTTCTTCCTCTCTTTGTTCTCGCTCAATGATCTGGTTCCCTCTGCCGACGTCAGTTCAGCATGTGGAGTAGTGGAAGCTGCGCCCGAAGATGATTCTCTGATCCGCTCTCACCTCCAGTTTCACGTAGAGCGGCTCAGCGCTCGCTTCGAGGTGGATGGTCATCACGTAGCCGGTGGCGCCCGGCGGTTGGTGCAACTGGATGATCTCGACCGGGTGCTCCTGTTCGAGCTTGTTGACGATGAATCTCCAAGCCGACAAGTCATTGAAGGGCAGGCCAAGGGCCTCCGGGTTCGGTACAGAGAAGGGGTTCCAGTGACCAGGCCGTTCTGGCGTCGGCAGGTTGGTCCGGGTTGTGGGCCGGCTGGCTAGCCGGATCAGCAGCCTCCTTGTGCTTTCGTCGATCCTCTGCTTCCGCACGCTAGCCAGCGGTCTTCTTCAGGCTGGCGTGGACGAGGATCGTATGATCCCATAATCGTGTCTGTCAACGACGCGAGAAGAAGAGTGGTGGATCATATGATCGGCTTTTAGCCGTCCCGATGCCGGCACACCGTGACGGCGAGAATGAGACGGGCGCACTCTGCCCGTGCATGCGGGTACTACAGACAAGGACGAAGAACGGCCCCGCGTTCCGAGTCTGAACACGGCTGGGTCTGCCGCGGAGCTACTGAAGGCTCGCCGGCGCGGCGACGGAGGAGGACTGCCCTTCCCCGTTTGCGATCCGCTGAAGCTCGGCCCAGCCGGCTGGCGTGTCCAGAGTCCGCAAGTAGCGGTCGTTCCCCCGGTTCTGGGGGGTGGCGCCGGTTTCCCAGCGCTTGATCGTCGCTTCGCCGAGGCCGGTGATCTCGGCGAAGGCCTTGCGGCTCAGCTTCCGGCGCTCACGGATCGCCCGGATCTCCCAGGGACTCAGCAGGCCGTGGTGGCGGTAAACCGCCTCGGTCTGGATGCGCTCGCCGACGTGATCGATGAAGTGGAAGTCGCAGGCCTCGCAGTGTCTCACCGGGAGTCGGACGTGGAGGTCCACCGCGTCTTCACCCGAGCCATAGGTGAGCGTGTCGTCTACGAGCGTCGTGGTCGCTGGTTGCTCGCAGTACGGGCAGGTGGGTTTCTCGAGGGCCGAAGAGTCGAGCTGGTCGTTGTTCCCGCTCTGCTTGTTCATGGTCCGCTTCCTTCGCCTGTGTGTGTTCGCTGACTTCAAGGGTGAGCGAGGTGGAAGCTGCGGCCTATGACCTTGCTCGCTGTGAGTTCGAGCTTCACGTAGAGCCCGGGAGAACCCTCCTTGAGGGATCGTATGATCCCCTGTTCATGCCCGTCAAGGACGGCCGACAGTGCGCCGCCGAGCGCAGGGTCGTCGGCTGTACCCGCCTTCTCCGGGCCCGAAGGGGTAAGGTCCCAGCGGACGCTCGCGCTTATCGGATGAATGGAAGGTGAGCGCCCGCTGCGGTCGGCTGCGCTCCGGTTGGGTGTCGGCTTCTGGAGGGGCATGGGCCGTCGCTTGCCGACAGCCTCGTTGGGACCTTCTCCTTCGGACCCTGCGCCGGCTGGAGGGCGTCGGGCACCTTGGCGCCAGAACCAGCAACGAAGCGGCTCGAGACAGTGTGGCTGGGCCATGCCTGCCGCCGAGTTCGCGTACTCGGGGCCGCTGCCAAGGTGCTCTAAAGCTTAGAGCGGCGTGCCCTGGACGGGCAGGCCCAGGTGCGCGAACGCCCGCCTGGTGGCCACGACGCCGCGGCCGGTGTGTTGCAGAAGCCCCCTTTGGATCAAGTACTGCGCGTAGATGTCCTCGACGGTCCGCTGATCCTCGCCGAGCGACGCTGCCAGCTCCTTCAGGTTGGCAGGGCCGCCTCCGAACCGCTCGATGAGGAGGCGGATGATCCTGCGGTCGATCTCGTCCAGACCTTGCTCGTCGATTTCCAGATGAGCCAGCGCCAGCCTGGCCCTTGCCTGGTCGACCCGCCCGTTCCCTTGGATCTGGGCGAAGTCGCGCACCCGGCGCAGCAGCCGGTTGGCAATCCGTGGCGTCCCTCGGCTCCGCCGGGCAATCTCGTAGGCGCCCTCCGGGTCAAGCGGGACCTCAAGTAGTTCCGCCGTGCGCTGGATGATCAGGCTCAACTCGTCGGGACTGTAGAACACGAAGCGGTGAACGATTCCGAAGCTTGCATGGAGCGGCGATGTGGTCAGACCCACGCGGGTCGTGGCACCGACCAGCGTGAAGTGGGGTAGGTCGATCCGAACCGCCTTGGCTGCTGGCCCAGTCCCAATAACCAAGTCAAGTTGGAAGTCCCTCACCGCCGGATACAGGACCTCCTCTGCCGTCGGCCCAAGACGGTGGATCTCGTCGATGAAGAGGACATCACCGTGTTCGAGGTTCGTTAGCACCGCCGCTAGATCGCCAGCCCTCTCCAGAACGTGACCGGAACTAAACCGGAACACGGAGCCCATCTCCTGGGAAATGATGTGGGCGAGAGTTCCCTTGCCTAGGCCGGCGCTACCCAGGAGGAGAACGTGTTCCAGGGGCTCTTCCCGGTTGCGAGCCGCCTGCATGGAGATGTCGAGTGACTCCACGATCTTCTTCTGGCCCAGGTACTCGCTTAGGCGCCGGGGCCGGAACGGTCGCTGCAAGCGCCCGTCATCCCGGTCCCCTTCGACCGGGATAACACCGACATCGCTGTCGCGGACGCCGGCTCCTGCCGCGGGCAAGAGGTCCTCCTGGACGTTTTTCTCCTGCATCGGCTTGTTCCACGGTGTCAGGTCCTCACACGCCGCGGGTAAGGGGTCCTCTTGGGCGGGCTTCTCCTGCCGGCTGCCAGACGGCAAGTCGTCGCCGGCCAACCGCTCCGCCCTGGTCGTCCTCCGAAGTTCCCTGCGCAGCCCGTAGTTCCGGAAGACACTGCCGCCGTTCATCGCGGCAATCTCGTCAACGATTGGAGCCACCGGTAGGACTGAATCCGAGAAGCTCGCGTAGTAGAGGTAGGGCACGCCACGTTCGCAGACGAACTCAAGGAGTGCGACGTCCTCATGCGACAGATTCCCCCGCCAGACGTCTGCCGAACGCAAGTCCGTTTCACTAGGCATGTTCGTTCGATAGCGCGATGGATCTGGATTCGGATGATTGTGGAGAAGGGCAATCGCATCCGATCCAAGGGATCGGATGACGTCCTTCAGTAAGTCGTCTTCCAAGAAGGAGCGGACTTGCGTCCGGTCCGGTCCCTTGTTCCACCAGAGGCGGCGAACGCGGAGGGAACTGATGAAAGCAACGACAATCCACTCGTGCTTCTTGAACTTCAATAGGGAGGCGACACGAGATGGCATCTCACGATAGTGGAAGTCGCAATCGACGAACTCGCCTCCACTCCGCATCGCCTTCTTCTCCGCTGGGTCGGCGCTTTGAGGAATGGCTGAGAACTCGAACTCCGAAAGGGCACGGGCTCTCCGTCGTTTCCTGGCCAACTGATGGACTGCGTCAGGACTGAGGGGACGACGGCATCGGTAGACATCAACTGTCAGAGGCAAGATGACAAGCGCCGAGATCACACCGAAGAACCAGAGCACTTCCATTCCTATAGACCTGTATCTCGTGTTGTGCGGCTTACAAGCGCTTCCGCGGATGAAGGGTCAAAGTGACCTGGAGTTGGTGGTCCGAAAAGCGCGGAGCGGAGCATGTCGAGAATGGTCGCGGCTCCTCCGCAGGCGGGTGAGCCGCTCATACCAGGAGCCGCGGAGCCGCGAAGCGGCTACGCCCGGTCGCGAGCCGCCGCCAGGGCCCGCTTGCCGTAGACCTTGCCGACGTGGACGCGGTAGTCGCCGGAGGCGAAGATGTCGCCGATCGGGTCTTCGGTGTCGAGGCCGGAGGCGGCTGCGGCGATGGCGTCGTCCGAGAGGTCGCTGCCGACGAGGCTCGAGACGTCGACCGCGGTCGGGACGGCGCCGACACCGCCGACGACGAGGCCGGCTGCGGTGCAGCGGCCGCCCTGGACGGTGACGGAGGCGGCGGCGCCGACGACGGCGTAGCCGGAGGCCGGGTGCTCGAACTTGAGGTAGGCGGCGCCGGCGCCGGCGCCCAGGGCGGGGACATCGACGTGGGTGAGGATCTCGTCCTCACCGACGTCGGTCATGAGCAGGTCCTGGAAGAAGTCGCCGGCGGCGACGGAGCGGGTGCCGGACGGGGACTGCAGGTGGACGGAGGCGCCCAGCAGGACGAGCACGGGCGGCAGGTCGGAGCCCGGGTCGGCGTGGGCGATGTTGCCGCCGATGGTGCCGCGGTTGCGGACCTGGGCGTCGCCGATGTGGCCGGCCGCTTCGGCGAGCACGGGGCAGTGGGCGGCGAGCACGTCGGAGGCGGCGATCTCGGCGTGGGTGGTCAGGGCGCCGATCCGGACTGAGCCGTTCGCGGCGGAGATCCCCTTGAGCTCGTCGAGGCGGCCGATGTCGATGACCACGGGCGGCTGCGCGAGGCGCAGCTTCATCATCGGGATCAAGCTGTGGCCGCCGGCCATCAGCTTCGCGTCCTCGTTCTCCTGGAGCAGGCTCAGGGCCTCGTCCACCGATCCGGCGCGGCGGTAATCGAATTGGGCTGGGTACATATCGGTGCTCCTGATTCGGCAGCTTCGGTAGTTCGGCTGCGGGATTCTAGACGGAAGAGGTTGTCCTGGTCGGTTGGATGGGGAACTAACCGGCGTTCACGGCCCGCCACACCTTCTCGGGCGTGAGCGGCATGTCGATGTGAGTGACGCCGAACGGCGCCAGCGCGTCGACGACGGCGTTGACCACGGCCGGGGGCGAGGCGATCGCGCCGGCTTCGCCGACGCCCTTGACCCCCAGCGGATTGTGCGGGCAGGGCGTCGTCGTGCGGTCGAGTTCGAACGGGATCAGGTTGTGGATCTTGGGCAGCGCGTAGTCCATCAACGACCCCGTGACGAGTTGTCCGCTCTCGTCGTAGACGGCGTTCTCCCACAGCGCCTGACCGATGCCCTGGGCCAGACCCCCGTGAAGCTGGCCGTCGACGATCATCGGGTTGATCACGTTGCCGACGTCGTCGACTGCGGCGTAGCGCAGCAGTTCGATGGCGCCGGTCTCCGTATCGACCTCGACCACGCAGATGTGGGTGCCGAACGGATAGGTGAAGTTGGCGGGGTCGTAGAACGTGGTCGCGGAGAGGCCCGGCTCCAGGTCGTCGGGGTAGTTGTGCGCCAGGTACGCCTGGAGCGCCACGTCGCCGAGCCCGAGCGCGCGGTCCGGCGAGCCGGCCACCCGGAAGCTGCCGTCCTCGTACTCGAGGTCCTCGGCGGCGGCTTCGAGCAGGTGGGCGGCGATCTTCTTGCCCTTCTCGATGATCTTGTCGACGCTTCCCGCGATGGCCGAACCGCCGACGGCGGCGCTGCGGCTGCCGTAGGTGCCCATGCCGAACTGGACCAGGTCGGTGTCGCCGTGGATCACCTCGACCGCCTCCGGCGCGACGCCGAGCCGGTCGGCGACGATCTGGGAGAAGGTCGTCGCGTGACCCTGTCCGTGGGACGAGGAGCCGGTGTAGACGGTGACGGAACCGGTGGGGTGGACGCGCACGTCGGCGCTTTCCCACAGCCCGGCCTGGGCGCCCAGCGAGCCGACGACCGCCGACGGGGCCAGACCGCAGGCCTCGATGTAGGACGAGAAACCGATCCCGAGCTGCCGGCGGCCGCCGCCGTTGGCGCGGCGCGACGCCTGTTCGCCAAGCAGGTCGTCGTAGCCGATCATCTCGAGCGCGCGGTCCATCGCCGGCGCGTAGTTCCCCGAGTCGTACGCAAGCGCGACCTGGGTCTGGTACGGGAAGGCGTCCGGCGGCACGAAGTTCCGCTTGCGAACTTCGACCGGCCCCAGACCGGTCGCGTCGCCGGCGAGGTGCATCAGCCGCTCGACGACGAAGGTGGCCTCCGGGCGTCCGGCGCCGCGGTAGGCGTCGACGGGCGCGGTGTGCGTGAAGACGCCGGTCACGTGGCAGTGGATCGCCGGGATGTCGTACTGGCCGGACAGCAGGGTGCCGTAGAGATAGGTCGGCACGGAGGGCGCGAAGGTCGAAAGGTAGGCGCCCATGGCGGCCTTGGTGTCGACCCGCAGGCCCGTGATCCGGCCGTTCGCGTCGAGCGCCATCGCGCAGTGGGTCGAATGGTCGCGGCCGTGTGCGTCGGTGAGGTTCGTCTCGGTGCGGGTCGCGGCCCACTTCACCGGGCGGTCGAGCTTCATCGAGCACAGGCCCACGATCGCCTCGTCGGCGTAGTGGTGGATCTTGCTGCCGAAGCCGCCGCCGACCTCGGGCGCGACGATCCGCACCTTGTGCTCGGGCATGCCGAGCGACGCGAGCGTCATCAGCAGGCGATGGACGTGCGGGTTCTGGGTCGTCATGTGGATCGTCATGTGGCCGGTCGACGAGTCGTACGAGGCGAGCACGGCGCGCGCTTCGATTGCGTGCGGGATGAGGCGGTTGTTGCGGAGATCGAGCTCCACCGTCTGGGCGGCCTGAGCGAAGGCGGCGTCGACCGCGTCCTTGTCGCCGATCTCCCAGTCGAAGGCGACGTTGCCGGGCGCGTCCTCGTGGACGGTGGGCGCTCCGTCCTCGAGCGCGGCGACGACATCGGCGACCGCGTCGAGCGGCTCGTAGTCGACCGCGACCCGGTCGGCGGCGTCGCGGGCGATGTAGCGGTCCTCAGCCACGACCACGGCCACCGCGTCGCCGACATGGCGGACGGTGTCGGCCGCGATCATCGGGTGGGCGGGCGTCTTGAGGTCGGGCAGCAGCCAGCCCACGGGCACCACGCCGGGAATGCCGGCGGCGGCGACATCACGCGCCGTGAGCACCGCCAGAACGCCGGGATAGGCCTCGGCGGCGGAGGTGTCGATGCCGCGGATGCGGGCGTGGGCGTAGGGGCTGCGCACGATCGCGGCATGCGCCATGCCTTCGACCTTCAGGTCGTCGGTGTACTTGCCGCGGCCGGTGATGAGTGCCGGGTCCTCCCGGCGCTTGATCGAGGTACCGAGTATGCCGGCCATGTCAGCTCATCCTCTCGGCGGCGTACTTCACGGCCTCCACAATGTTGTGGTAGCCGGTGCAGCGGCAGATGTTGCCCTTCAGCCCCTCGCGGATTTCCTGATCGCTCGGGTGGGGGTTCTGTGCCAGCAGGTAGTTCGCGGACAGGATCATGCCCGGCGTGCAGTAGCCGCACTGCAGGCCGTGCTTCTCCCAGAAGCCCTCCTGCAGCGGGTGCAGCTCGCCGTTCTCGGCCAGCCCTTCGATCGTGGTTACAGCAGCGCCGTCGGCCTGCGCCGCGAGCATGGTGCAGGACTTGACGGCCTGGCCGTCGACCAGCACCGTGCAGGCGCCGCAGAGACTCGTCTCACAGCCGATGTTGGCGCCCGTGAGGCGGAGATCTTCCCGCAGGAAGTGGACCAGCAGGCGCCGCGGCTCGACCTCGGCCTGTACCGGCTTCCCGTTGACTTCAAGTTGTATGGACACGGTCATTTCTGGAGTGTCTCCTTCCTATTGGCGATCTATGAACAGGCGCGAAGCGAAATGGCGATGGCGGCAAGAACGACCAGGGCGCCGCCGGCGAGATAGGGCCAGAGTTCCTTGACGAGCCCGGCAGCGAACCGGCCGGCGAAGGCGGCCTGGGCCGGGGCCGTAGCGGCCGGCGCTGCCGCCGCGCGCGCCTCCAACTGCTGCTCCAGACCCTGAAGGCCCTGACGGGTCAGCACCTTGGCCGAACTGTCGAGCAGCCGCTGGCCGACCGCGGCGATGCGGCCGCCGACGCGGGCGTCGATGTCGTAGTGGAGCAGGGTGCCGCCGTCGTCCGTGTCCTCGAGGCGAATGGCGCCGGTACCGGTGACGAAGCCTGGCGCCCCCTTGCCGTCCATCTTCAGGTTGTAGCCGTTCGGTGGGTCGAGGTCGAGAAGCTCGACGCCGCCCTCGAACAGGCCCTGGACGGGGCCGACCTTCATCTTCAGCTTGCCGCGAAACTGGTTGTCTCCGACCGGCGCCATGTCCTCGCAGCCGGGCAGGGTGTGAGACAGGACCTCCGGGTCGAGGATCGCCTCCCAGACGACGCCGCGCGCCACGGCGAGCGTGTGCGTGCCGGTGACCTTCACGTTCCGAGGCGGCGGTGCCGACTGCCTGAGAGCGGACCGCGATGGGAAGTGGGCGCGACGGTGAACATGAGCGCGAACAGAGGGAGATCTACCACAGGCGCGGGGTTGTTTGGGCCGCTACGCCCGCACGTAACGAACCGCCGGATCTTCCTCGGACTCCAGTTCGCCCACGTTCTCGGCCACGAGTTCGCCGCGCTGGTAGAGGTACTCCACGTGCGCGCCGGCCTCTTCCAGGGCGAGGAGCACGGTGTAGCCGCGCACGGCGCCGAACAGGGTGCGGCTGATGTCGGCGGTGGTCTGAGGCGCCCGGCAGGCGTCGACGATCTGTTCGAGCCGTTCGTGGTGGGAAGCGCGGATCTCTCCGACTCTCGCGGTCACGTCCTCGATCGGCTCCTCGTGGCCGCCCAGACCGACCTGGATGCCGTCAAGCGTTTCGACCTTGTCCAGAGCCTCCAGGTAGTGACCGAGGCCCATGTTCAGGGTCAGCGACTCGGGCGACTGGTGGGGTGTGATCCGCGCCAGCACGTGATCGGCGGTCAGCAGGATGTCGTCGACCCTGAGGCACACCTGGCCGGGGCAGTGGCCGGGCACGTGGATCACCTCGATGCCGAGATCCCCGCCGTCCGGGTCCGGCACGCCTTGGCCCTCTTCGAGCAGGAACTCGACCGGCACCGAGCGGTAGCGCGCCTTGGGCGCCGAGTACATCATCATCAACTGGTCGCACTTGCCGGCGGAGAGGCCGGCCCGTTTGAGAAACACGCGAAGCTGGTGCGAGGCGACCACGACCCGTTCCTCGTAGTGGGTCAGCACGCGGCGGTCGAGTACGTGGATGCCGACCGGCGCGCCGGTGTGGCGGCGGACGAACTGAAGGCCGCCGAAGTGGTCCATGTGGCCGTGGGTGACCAGGATGACGTCGATGTCCGCGAGGCCGACGCGAGTTCCGAAGCGCTCCTCGACCGAGGCCAGGCCGCGCACCAGGTTGTCGTTGGAGAAGTCCATGCCGGATCCGCAGTCGACGAGGGTGAGGCGGGCGCCGTCGTCGATCACGTAGACGTTGCCGAAGAAGTTCGGGAACACCTCCAGGTTCAGGGCGTACACGACCCTCCCGGCGGCGCTTGTGAAACGCCGCGGCGACTCGAGCTGTTTCTTGGCGTTTGAGGTACTTGCCCGCATGGGCCTGCTAGCGAGCCCTCAAATCGACCGGCGCCGGGCGCCGGATCAGTGGGTCAGCGCGGAGACGAGCGAGTCGACCGCCTGGTCGGCGATCTCTCCCATCTCGTCGTCCGTGCGGTCCTGGATCGGGTGCCGCACGTAGACGACTTCCGGCGCGGAGCCGAGCGACTTCGACTGCGACTCGGCCGCGTCCTGGAATTCGCACGAGGCGACGAACACGGACGGCAGCCCCATCTCTTCCAACTGGGTCGTGTCGTGCACACTGCACGACGTGCAGGACCCTCAGTCGGCCAGCGCTTCGATCACCGCGTCGCAACGCTGGGCGATCTCGGCGCGCAGGTCGGCCGGCGCCACCTTGGAGAAGGTGGGCTTGGTGAAGCGGAGCACCGACGCGCCGCGGCTTGCGATTCGCTCTTCGACGCGGTCGAGGAACAGGTCGCCGCGCGCCTTGGAGATGTCGAGCAGGGCGATCGTCTTGCCGCCGATGGAGTCGAGTCGGGGCGCCGCAGTGCGCTCTGCGGGGGCCGCCTCGTTCGTCGGGTCGATCAGGGTCTGGACCATCGGTTGTTTCCTCCTGCCGTAGTGAGTGGGGAACGATACACGACCCGCGCGCTGCTATGGTCCCGCGCCATGACTCCATCATCTTCCGTCTCAGCTCCATCCTCCGTTTCGACGCCTCCGGGCCTCGATGAAGGTCTGGTCGCGGTGGTCAAGAAGGACTGTCCGACCTGTCAGTTGGTCGAACCGGTGCTGGACGAAGTCCGGCGCCACCGGCCGGTTCTGGTCGTGACCCAGGACGATCCGGCCTTTCCCGCCGGGACAAGTCCTGTCCACGACGCGGATCTCGTTCTCTCGCACCGGCTGGGGATCGAGATCGTGCCGACGCTGCTGTCGCGCGACGGCGGCTCCACGGTGGGCACGGCGATCGGCTGGAACCGGGAGCAGTGGCAGGACGTGAGCGGCCTGGACGGGCTGGGAACGGAACTGCCGCCGAGCCGTCCGGGTTGCGGGGCACTGAACGTGGAACCGCAGCACGCGGAGCGGCTCGCGGCGCTCTTCGCGGGCGGCGGTTCGCGTCGGGTCGAGCTCGGCGACCAGGAAGACGACGTCGAGGCCTGCTTCGCGCGCGGCTGGACGGACGGTCTGCCGGTGGCGCCGCCGACGCCGGAGCGGGTCGAGCGGATGCTCGCCGGCACCAGGCGCGACCGCGCGGACGTTCTCGGACTCGTGGCGCCGGACTACGGTGAGTGCACGGTCGAGAAGGTCGCCGTCAACGCGGTGATGGCCGGCTGCCGCCCCGAGTACCTGCCGGTCGTTCTGGCCGCGGTCGAGGCGGCGCTGACGGAGGAGTTCAACTGGCACGGTCTGGCGGCCACGACGTACTTCGCCGGCCCGGTCGTCGTGGTGAACGGGCCCGTGACCTCCGCCATCGGCATGAACTCGAAGATGAACGTCCTGGGGCAGGGCAACCGGGCGAACTCGACGATCGGCCGCGCGCTTCAGCTCGTGCTGCGCAACGTCGGCGGCGCCCGGCCGGGCGAAGTGGATCGGGCCACATTCGGCAACCCCGGCAAGCTCAGCTTCTGCTTTGCGGAGCGGGAGGACGACTCGCCCTGGGAATCGCTGGCCGTGGAACGGGGAGTTCCCGAAGGCGCCTCCGCCGTGACCCTGTTCGCCGGCGAGGGACCCCGCGGCGTGGTCGACCAGTTGTCCCGCAGGCCGGAGTCGTTGACCCGCTCGCTGGCGGCGGCGCTGTTGAGCGTCGCGAGCCACAAGATGGTCGTCGGCTTCGACGCGATGCTGGTGGTCGGATACGAGCACGGGAACGTGTTCCGGCGGGCCGGCTGGGACAAGGCCCGGCTGCGCCGCGAACTCGACGGTCTCCTGGTGCGATCGGGCGCCGATCTGGTGCGCGGCGCCGGCGACTGCGACGAGGGGATACCCGAGAAGATGGCCGGCGCCCAGGTGCCGAAGTTCCGGCCGGGCGGGTTGCAACTGGTTCACGCCGGCGGCAACGCGGGCCTGTTCTCCGCGGTCATCGGCGGATGGGTGAGCGGTCCGGTCGGCAGCCAGCCGGTCACGCGCACCGTGGGTGACTGAGCCGCCTCCGGGCTCTGATGCCGTGTCCACGCTGCTGATGGTCCGGCACGGCGAGAGCATCGCCAACCTGGCGCTTCGCTACACCTGGCACGACCACGAACCGCTGACGGAACTGGGGCATCGGCAGGCCCGCGATACCGGTCGCCGGTTGGCGGCCGAGTACCGGCCGGCGCACCTGTACTGCAGTCGCTTCCGCCGCGCCCGCCAGACCGCGGACGGCATCGCCGCCGAAGTCGGTCTGCCCGTGGTGGAGATCGACGGCATTCAGGAGCGCCACTTCGGGGAACTCCGCGGCAAGCCCTGGGCGGACTACCGGGAGGTGGTGGCCGCTCTCAAGATGGAGGAGCTGTGGCGCCAAAGGGCGCCCGGCGGTGAGTCGCTCGTCGATGTCGCGGCACGGGTCGCGCCGGTCGTATCCGGGTTGGCCGATCGCCATCCCGGCGAACAGGTGATCGTCGTCTCGCACGGCGGCGTGATGGCGGCGCTGCGGGCCTGGATCGCCGGGACCTGGAAGGACCGGCCGACGCCGACGAAGAACGCGGACGGCTTCCGGCTCGACCGCGACGGCGCCGGATGGCGTCCTCCGCAATCCCTTTTCGACGCACCCTAGGATGCCTACACGGTATGCTAGACCTTGACACGATTTGAAGGGCTGCGCTAGAACAAACCGTTTGGTGACATCGCCGGCTGGCGGAGAATTGGAGTGATGAGCTTGCGTAAACGAACTCTTGCACTGCTCGGAGCCCTGTGCCTGCTGCCGGCGGTCGGCTGCGGCCCCGAAGTTCCAACCGTTACCATCACGGCCATTGCGCCGCTGACCGGCGAGGCGGCCGTCTACGGCGAGGAGATCGCGAACGGCATCCAGTTGCGTCACGAGCGGCTGATGGCGGGCGATGAAGATCTCGGCTACAACGTGGTCCTCGAGATCGTCGACTCCGAGGGCGACCCGGCGCAGGCCGCCGCGCTACTCGAGACGGCGTTCTCCACGTCGTTGGCAGCGATCGGCGGGGTCACGAGCGACGAGGCCTTGGCCATGATTCCGGTGGTCAACGAGGCGGATCGGGTGCTGCTGTCGCCGTCCGCATCGAGCCCGAAGTTGAGCGGCGTCTCCGAGTTCTTCTACCGCCTCTATCCGAGCGCGGAGATCGAAGCCTCGACCATGGCGACGTTCCTGCGCGACACGTTGCAGGTCGACCGGCTGGTCGTGGTCGCCCAGGACACGGCTTTCGGCACCTCTCTCGCCGACGCCATCGATGCGGTTTGGGGAACCCAGCTCGCAGGCCGCGTCCTCTTTACCGGTTCCAGCGATCAGAACGCCATGGTCGACGAGGCGCTGAGCTATGAGGCGGATGCGATCTACGTTGCCGCCTCCGGGTTGGCGCTGGCCGAGGCGATGCAGGCGCTGCGGCTGGAAGGCTTCAACGGCGCGCACGACTACCTGGCTACGAGTTCCTCCCTCGCCATCGAATCCGTGCTGGCGGAGGCCGGACCGGCCGCGAACAACAGCTTCATGACCGCGCCGCTCTATGAACCCGAGAGCCCGGAGGAGCCGGTTGCGTCCTTCGTCGCCGCCTACCAGGAGAAGCACGGCACCCTTCCGAGCTACTACGCGGCCCTCGGCTACGACGCGCTGTGGGTCTACATCGTGGCCCTGTCCGAGGTCGAGGTGATCGCCGTTCCGAGCGATTTCCTCAAGGGCATGAGAGCGGTGCGCGAGCTCCAGGGCGTGACCGGCAACATCCAGTTCCGGGAGACCGGCGACGTGCAGAAGTTCACCCGCATCTACCAGATCGTGGACGGGAAGGCGGTCGACTTCGAGAAGTACCAGAAGAAACGCCGGGAAGAACTCATGAGGCAAATGCAGGAAACGATGCAGGAGATCGAGCGGGCGAACCGGAACAACTAGCGCCGCCAAACCCGTCGCAGACTCCGTGTTTGGCCCCATCCCCCACCTCCCTGTGACGCTGCCCCAACTCCAATCGCTGCTACACTGCGCCTCCCTCACCTACCGACCGGTCGGCAGACAACTTTCTCGTAGACCAGGAGACCCGCTTCCATGTCCGGAATCGTTCGTTACGGCAGCTACGTACCGTTCTCTCGCATCCAGCGGAAGGCCATGGGCGGCGGCCGCGGTGAGCGCGCTGCCGCGAGCTACGACGAAGACTCGGCCTCGATGGCGGTCGAGGCCTCGCGCGAGGCGCTGCGCGAGTTGCCCGACGGGGCCGCGGTGGACACCGTTGTGTTTGCCTCGACCAGCCCCCCGTACAGCGAGAAGCTGAACGCGGCGACGCTGCAGGCCGCAACGAACCTGCCCAAGTCGGTCGCGGCGCTCGACTTCGGCGGTTCGAGCCGCGCCGGGCTTTCGGCCCTTCTGGCGGGCCTGGACATGGCGACGGCAGGCCGTACCGTGCTCGTGGCTGCCAGCGACGTGGTCGTCGGCGCCCCGAGCGGTCCGCGCGAGTCCGGCGGTGGCGATGCGGCGGCAGCCTTCGTCCTCGGCGGCGGCGAGCCGATTGCCCGTCTGATCGGCCGCGCCTCGTGCACCGAAGAGGTGCTCGACGTCTGGCAGAGCCCCGGCATGCCGTTCCCCAAGCAGTGGGAGGAGCGCTTCGGCGCCAGCATCTTCACGCCGCTGCTGGTCGACACGTTCGCCAGCGCCCTGGCCGACGCCGGATTGGCGGCCTCCGATCTCTCCCAGGTCGTGCTCGACGGCACGAACGCCCGCGTCTTCCGCGGCTTCATGCGTCCCTCCGGACTCGCTCCGGCGCAGCTCGCCGACGGCATGGCCGGGACGGTAGGCCGCTCAGGCGCCGCCCACGCCGGTCTGGTTCTCGCGAGCGCGCTCGACGGAGCGTCGGCCGGCGACAAGATCGCGGTGGCCTGCGTCGCCGACGGCGTCGATGTGGCCGTGTTCGAGGTCACCGACGCGATTGACGACGGCCGGCCGAAGCACACCGTGGCGTCCTGGGTCGAGTCCAAGCGCGACGACATCGCCTACACGACGTACCTGAAGTGGCGCGACGTGCTGCCCTTCGAACCGCCGCGGCGCCCCGATCCCGATCGGCCGGCGGCGCCGCCGATGCAGCGCGCCGAACGCTGGAAGTTCGGCTTCCTGGGCTCTCGCTGCAACCGCTGCGGCAACACGAACCTGCCGCCGCAGCGCGTGTGTGTCGTCTGCCAGGCCTCCGATGATTCCACGATCGAGTCCTACGCCGACGGCGAATGCCGAATCAGCACCTTTACCCTCGACCGGCTCGCCTATTCGCTGCAGCCGCCCGTGGTCGGCGCGGTGGTGGACTTCGACAAGGGCGGCAGGATGCTCTGCCAGCTCACCGATGTCGACCCGGACAAGGTCGCGATCGGTGACGAGTTGGAAATGACATTCCGCCGCCTGTACACTGCCGGGGGCGTACACAACTACTTCTGGAAGGCGCGCCCGAGGCGCTGAAGATTCGATACGAAGAGACGGATCCGTCCGAAGAACGACCAAGGAGCACCAATGGCCAGCAAGGGAATCTGTGATCGCGTAGCCATCGTCGGCATGGGCTGCACCAAGTTCGGCGAACACTGGGACCGTAGCGCCAGCGACCTGCTGGTCGATGCCGTGCATGATGCCTACGGCTCCGCCGGAGTCGAGCCCGACAACGTCGACGCCTACTGGCTCGGCACCACCGGCAGCGGCATCTCCGGCCTGACCCTCTCCGAGCCGCTCAAGATCCAGTACAAGCCGGTGACCCGGCTCGAGAACATGTGCGCCACCGGCAGCGAGGCGATGCGCAATGCCGCCTACGCCGTTGCTTCGGGCGCCTACGACCTGGTCATGGCGGTCGGCGTCGAGAAGCTGAAGGACTCCGGGTTCTCCGGTCTGACGGGCAGCGGCCCTCCGGGCGACGGCACCGAGTCCGGCATGACCGCGCCGGCGAACTTCTCGCTCCTGGCGCCCGCCTACGCGGAGAAGTACGGCGTCGACCTGGAGACGATGCGCGACGTCCTCACCCGCATCGCCTACAAGAACCACTACAACGGCGCCCGCAACGAGAAGGCGCAGTTCCAGCGCGAAGTGCCGGTCGAGAAGATCAACTCTTCGCCCAAGATCGCCGGCATGCTCGGCATCATGGACTGCTCGGGTGTCTCCGACGGCGCCGCGGCGGCGGTGATCTGCCGCGCCGAGGACGCCCACAAGTACAACGACAACCCGATCTTCATCAAGGCGCTGTCGTTCGTGGCCGGCCCTGCCGAGGGCGCCAAACGGCAGGACTACGACTTCACCACCTTCCCCGAGGTCGTCGAGAGCGCCCGCGACGCCTACAAGCAGGCCGGCATCCAGGATGCGCGCGAGCAGATCAGCATGGCCGAGGTCCACGACTGCTTCACGCCGACCGAGCTGGTGCTCATGGAGGACCTCGGGTTCTCGCCGCGCGGCCAGGCGTGGAAGGACACGATGGACGGCCGCTTCGATCTCGACGGCGACCAGCCGATCAATCCGGACGGGGGCCTGAAGAGCTTCGGCCATCCGATCGGCGCCTCCGGCCTGCGGATGATGTACGAGATGTGGCTGCAGCTCCGCGGCGAGGCGGGTGAGCGTCAGATCGCCGATCCCAAGCTCGGCCTGACCCACAACCTCGGCGGCGCTCCGGGCCGCTGCGTCAGCTTCGTCTCGGTCGTCGGCCTCTAGTCCGACACGACGGCGACCCGTTCAAGGGTCCGAACGCCCTACGACCCCGCCGGCGAGCCGGCGGGGTCGTTTGCGTCCTGGGGTGTCGCTAGCTCGCCGCCCGCGTCATCGCCTCGTCCGTCGCCGCCAGTGTGAAGTCGACATCGGCGTCCGTCAGGCAGAGCGGCGGCTTGATCCGCAGCACGTTGCCGGAGATCCCGCCCTTGCCGACCAGGGCGCCGAGGCTCTTCAGCTCGTCGAGCACCCTGGCCGTGAAGGCGGTTGCGGGCGTCTTCGAACGCCGGTCCGTGACCAGTTCGACGCCGATCATCAGGCCCTGGCCGCGGACGTCGCCCACTGCTTCGTGGTGCTCGGCCAGCGCTCGCAGACCGGCGATCAGCCGGCTGCCGAGGACTCGCGCGTTCTGCTGGAGTCCCTCCTCCTCGATCACCTCAAGGACGGCCAGGCCGGCCGCCGAAACGAGCGGATTGCCGCCGAAGGTGTTGATGTGGAGATTCTGCGCCAGCGTGGCCGCGATCTCCGACGTGGTCACCACGGCCGCCAGGGGCAGGCCGTTGCCGATGCCCTTGGCCATGGTCACGATGTCGGGCACGACGCCGGAGCGCTCGAAGCCCCAGTAGTGGTCGCCGGTGCGGGTGAAGCCGGTCTGCACCTCGTCGGCGATGCAGACGCCGCCGCTGTTGCGCACGGTGTCGTAGACCTCGGCCAGGTAGTTCGGCGCTCCCATCGTGACGCCGCCGGCGCCCTGGATGGGCTCCGAGATGAAGGCGGCGATCTGCCCCGGAGTGGAGTACCGGATCAGTTCCGCGACATCCTCAGCGCACTGGCTGGCGATCTGCTCCGGCGTGCCGGAGAACGGGTTGCGGTAGGGATCGGGGTTGATCGCGTGGTGGACGGGGCCACCGCGCTGCGCCCAGGACTTCCAGGTGTGGATCCCGGTCAGGGCGCCGGTCGGGGCGCTGCCGCCGTGGTAGGCGTTGCGGATGCCGACGATGTCGGAGTGGCCGGTGAACAGCCGCGCCATCTGGACGCCCAGGTCGTTCGCCTCGCTACCGCTGTTGACGAAGTAGACCCGGTCGAGCTCGGGCGGCAGCTTGGCCAGCAGCGCCTCCGCGAAGCGGGGCATGTTCGGATGCAGGAAGGCGGTCGAGCTGTGGGCAAGGACCGCCATCTGCTCCTGGACCGCGGCGACGATCTTGGGGTGCGAGTGGCCGCAGGCAACGGTGCAGATGCCGGCGAACAGGTCGAGGTAGCGCCGACCGCTGTCGTCCCAGACGTACTGGCGTTGGCCTTCGACCAGCATCACGGGTTCGCTGTACAGGGTGAAGAGGGCCGGATTCACGTGCTGCCGGCGCAGGGCGAGGACCTCCTCGCGGGTGGCGCCCGCGTACGGTCTCGGCCGGTGGCTGCACGGCGGCAGTTCCAGGGATTGCGAATGCGTCGGGGTCGCGACGTCAAGTGCCACGGTCATGGTTGCAGTTCCTCGGCGGCCCGTTCCTGAGGCCGGCTGTGTGGTTCGCTGTTCGGCCGCTCGCGCTCGCGGCGTGACTCTCAACCCTAGCTCAACAGATCGACGATTGTCAGCGCCAGGGCCTGCGTGGTCCGGGTGATGTCCGACAGTGCGCAGCGCTCGTCGGGTTGATGGGCCTGTTCCAGTTCGCCCGGGCCGTAGGCGACGCACTGCCCGATTCCGCCGATGCGCTGGAAGTGCTTGTGATCGTAGGTGCCCGGACTCGCCACCAGGTCGGCGGGCTGCCCGGTGGCCGCCTCGACGCCCCGGCTCAGTGACTCGACCAGGCGGCAGTCGCCGGGCGTGTGCGTCGGCTCGACGCTGAGCACCTCTTCGATCTCGAAACGAACGCCGGGCCGGCGGGCCTCTACCGCCGAGAGCACCCCCTGGACCTCGGCGCGCACCGCGTCGGCGCCTTCCTCGAGCAGGTAGCGGCGGTCGACGACGAGTTCGCACTGGTCCGCGACGCAGGGTGAAGGCAGCCCCTGGCCATGGCCGTCCAGGGCGGCAGACGCATTCAGCCCCTCGATGACCTGGCCACCGGCGATCGAGTTCACGTTCAGGGTCGGCCGGCGGGCGCCTTCGGGGACCACGGGCAGCTCGGTGACCAGGTCGCCGAGCGCCTCGCGCAGCCCGAGCGCCGCCTCGGCCGCGGCGTCGATTGCCGAGACGCCGAGAAATGGCATCGAACCGTGGGCGATGCGGCCGTGGGCGAGGATCCGGAACCAGAGCACGCCACGGTGACCGATGCAGATCCGCGTCGGGCCGAAGGGCTCCGGGATGATCACGTAGTCCGTGGTTCGGCTCGTCACGCGGCCGATCCGGGCCAGGTGGGCGACCCCGGCCAGACCGCCGCTCTCTTCGTCGACCGTGCCGCTGATCTCGAGGGGCCCGCGCAGCCCGACGCCGGCGCGCCGAACCGCTTCGGCGGCGAACACCGCGGCGGCAAGGCCTGCCTTCATGTCCGCCGAGCCGCGGCCGTAGAGCCAGCCGCCCTTGATCTCGCCTCCGAATGGATCGACCGTCCAGCCGCTGCCCGGCGGCACGACATCGATGTGACCGTTCAGGTGCAGTGCCGGGCCCGACTCGCGTCCCCGGCGCCGGCCGAGCACGTTGACCTTCGGACGCTTCGGATCGTCGCCGGGACCCTCGACGTACTCGGTCTCGAAACCGTCCGCCTCGAGGCGGACGCCGAGCAACTCGGCGCACTCGCGGTAGGCGTCGCCTGGCGGGTTGACCGTCGGCACCCGGATCAGTTCGGCCGCGAAGTACGCTGCTTCCTCACCGCAGACGGCCGCCTCGGAGAGGACGCGGTCCACGACAGACGAGCGCAGCCGGCCGAGTCCGCTAGCGTCTGGCGTCATGGGCGGTGGGGATCCCGAGGGCTGCGCGTTTGCGGTGGGGTTCGACTCTTGCCACAATGGTTCCGTCGCCCGTCTCGGGCGACCGAGGGCAACCCGCCGAGCGACGGCGCCTTCGCTCACGCCGGCTGGACGAACACAGTCGCTGATGGCAGGAGAGATGATCTGTGACAAGCATCTTAGGGGCGAGCATGGCCTTGGCGCAACGTGGACGACGGTCGGCTGCCTGCTTGCGGTCGCCGTCGCAGACCAGATGGCTGGTCGTTCTGGGACTCGGAGTGATCGCAGTCGTTTCCGGGAGCCCCGGTTTGGCTGAAGAGGCCGCCGGAGATCCCGGCCTGACGGCGGTCGAGGGGCTGCGGGTCGGTCAGATTACCTACGAGGAGCGGCCGACCGGCTGCACGGTGGTGCTGGCGCTCGGCGGCGCGGTCGGCGGCGTCGATGTCCGGGGCGGTGCTCCGGCGACCCGCGAGACCGACCTGCTGCGTCCCCACAACATGATTCAGCAGCTCCATGCCGTGGTGCTCACCGGCGGCAGCGCGTACGGTCTCGACGCGGCGGGGGGCGTGATGCGCTACCTCGAGGAGCAGGATGTCGGCTACCGGGTAGGCGCCGGAGTGGTGCCGATCGTGGTCGGCGCTTCGCTGATGGACCTCGGCATGGGCGGCAGCAGCAAGCCCCGTCCCGACGCCGAGTGCGGCTACCGGGCCTCGGAGGCGGCGACGACCGGGCCGGTGGCCCAGGGCAACGTCGGCGCCGGCGCCGGCGCCACGGTGGGGAAGATGGGCGGCCGCGGATCGAGGATGAAGGGCGGCCTGGGCAGCGCCTCGCACAAGTTCGACCAAGGCCCCTCGGCGGGTTTGGTGGTCGGGGCGCTGGTCGCGGTCAACGCCGTGGGCGACGTGATCGATCCGGCCACGGGTCAGGTCGTGGCAGGCGTGCGCGGCCCGAACAACGAGTTGCTCGACGCCCGCAAGCTGCTTCGCAGCGGACTTGGCCGCGACCGCCGCGCCAGTCGACGGGAGGCCGCCAACCGCGAGAACACGACGATCGCCGTGGTCGCGACCAACGCCACCCTGACCCAGGCCGAGGCGACCCGGGTGGCGCAGATGGCCCACGACGGTCTCGCCCGTTCGATCGTCCCGTCCCATACCCCGGGCGACGGCGATACGGTGTTCGCGATCGCCACCGGCGTTCTCGAAGGGCCGGCCGACGTCAGCCGGATCGGCGCCCTCGCCGCCGAAGTGCTCGCCGACGCGGTGCTCAACAGCGTGCGCCATGCCGAGTCGCTTCCCGGCATCCTCGCCGTCCGCGACCTGCCGTAAGGGGATGACGATGTCACGGAATCCGTTTCGTCTCGACGGCAGCGCCGTCGCCGTGATCGGCGCCGGCTCGGGGATCGGCGAGGGCGTGGCCGAGGCCTGCGCCCGCCAGGGGGCGCTCGTCGCCTGCTTCGATGTGAATCTGCCGGCCGCGCAGGCGACGGCCGAACGGATCGTCTCGGCCGGCGGTCAGGCCGAAGCGGCCGAACTCGACATCCTCGATCCCGAAGCGATGGCGTCGGCGCTCGAGGCGCTGAGCGATCTGCGGGGCGTGGTGGCCACGCCCGGAGTCAATGTCCGCAAGCGCCTGCTCGACTACCAGCCCGAAGAGTTCGACCGGGTCATCACCCTCAACCTTGGTGGCGCGATGTGCGTGCTGCAGGCGGCCGGAAGGGTGCTGTCGGGCGCCGGCGGCGGCAGCATCGTGCTGCTGTCTTCGATCCGTTCTCTGGTCGTCGAGCCGGGTCAGGGCGTCTACGCGGCGACCAAGGCCGGGATCGTCCAACTCGCGCGCGCCGCCGCGGCCGAACTCGGCGGCGCCGGGGTGCGGGTGAACTCGCTGGCGCCGGGCGTCATCGACACGCCCCTGACCAAGCCGATCCAGCAGAACGAGGCCTGGAACCGCGCCTATGCAGAGAAGACGGCGCTGGGCCGCTGGGGTCGTCCGGACGAGATCGGCAACGCGGCGGCGTTCCTGGTCTCGGACGCTTCGAGCTACATGACCGGCGCGGTGCTCTTTGTCGATGGCGGCTGGACCGCGATCGACGGGCGGTTCGAGCCGCCGGCCTGAACCGGATGCGGGCATTGATGCCCGCGTGCCATCCGCGCCGCAAGTAGACTCGGCGCCGCGATGAACCAGGCTGGCGATCTCTTCCGACTCGATGGCAAGACGGCGGTGGTGACCGGCGCTTCGTCGGGCCTGGGTGTGGTCTTCGCGCACGCGTTGGCAGGCGCCGGCGCCTCAGTGGTCGTCTCGGCGCGACGGTTGGAGCGACTGAAGAAGCTGGCGACGGAGATCGAGGCTGCCGGCGGGAACGCCTTGGCTGTTGCCTGTGATGTCAGCCGCGAGGACGATGTGGAGGCCCTGGCCGCCGCCGCCGTCGATCGATTCGGCCGCGTCGATGTCCTGGTCGCGAACGCCGGCGTCGCCCATCCGGTTCCGGCCGAACAGGAGACGCTCGAGGTCTGGGAGCGCGTCGTCGGAGTGAACCTCACGGGCGTCTTCCTCTGCAACCGCAGGTTCGGCGCTCTGATGCTGGAACAGGGCGCCGGGTCGATCGTCAACATCGCGTCGGTGCTTGGCCTCGTCGGCGCCGGGCAGATCCCCCAGGCGTCCTACACCGCCTCCAAGGGCGGCGTCGTCAACCTGACCCGTGAACTGGCGGCGCAATGGTCGCGCCGCGGCGTGCGCGTGAACGCGATCGCGCCGGGCTGGTTCGCATCAGAGATGACCGAGGGAATGTTCGCGTCCGATCAGGGAATCCGCTGGATCCGGCGCAAGACACCGATGGGCCGGCCCGGCGAGGGTGAGGAACTGGCGGGTCCGGTCCTGTTCCTCGCCTCGGACGCGTCGAGCTACGTGACCGGCCAGACACTCGCCGTCGACGGCGGTTGGACGGTGATCTGACGGTTTGACCCTCGAGATTGCATTCCTGCTCGCGGTCCTGGCGGGCATGGTCGTCCTGTTTCTGACCGAGAAGCTGCCGATCGACCTGACCGCGTTTCTCGGTCTGACGCTGCTGATCTTCACCGGCTACGTCGCCGTACCGGACGCCTTCTCGGGCTTCGCGTCGTCGGCGGTGATCACGATGCTGTCGATCTTCATCGTCAGCGCGGGTTTGATGCAGACCGGCGTGGCGGATCTGGTCGGCGGCGCCATCCATCGCTTCGTCGGCGGCCGCGAGACGCCGTTGATGATCGCCGTGATGCTGGTCGCCGGTGTGCTCTCGATGTTCATGAACAACATCGCGGCGACCGCGGTGCTGATGCCGGCGGTGGCGAGTCTCGGTCGGCGCGCGCACCTGCCGCCGTCCCGGTTGTTCCTGCCGCTGGCATTCGGGGCCATCCTGGGGGGCACCGCGACCATGGTCGGGACGCCGCCGAACATCCTGGCGGCGGCGATGCTGCGCGACCGCGGACTCGAGCCCTTCGGCCTCTTCGACTTCACGCCCTTCGGCGCGGTACTGCTCCTGGGCGGCATCGTCTACATGCTCACCCTGGGGCGCCGGCTCCTGCCGGGCCGCAGAGCCGCGGCCCCCGGCCGCCGCCAATCGGAGCTAGCGGATCTCTACGGCCTCCATGAGGGGCTGTTCTCGATCCGTATACCGGCGGCTTCGCAGCTCGACGGGGCGACGCTGCGCGAGACCCGGTTGGGGACCACCCTGGGAGTGCAGCTCCTCGGTATCGCGCGCGGCGAGGACTGGCAGTTGGCGCCCAAGGACGACGTGCGGCTGCTGGCCGGGGACGAACTGGTCGTCCAGGGCGACGCGGAGCAGGTGCAGCAGATGCTGCGGCTCCAGGGCGTCGATCTCGGCACGGCCACGACGCTCGGCACGGCTACCACGGGGGAGACCGGCGCGCCGGACGTGGGCGTGACCGCGCTCAGGGCGCGGGTGGCCGCCGCGTCGCCGCTGGCCGGAAGCACGCTGGCGGCGACGCGCTTCCGCGAGCGTTGGCGCGTGTTCGTGATCGCGGTGGAACGAGACGGCAAAGTTCAGGTCGACCGGCTCGGCAACCTGCCGCTCAAGAAGGGAGACGTGCTCTACGGCCTGTTCGGAGACGACGCGCCGGAGATCGACTCCGACGTGCTGGAGATCGAAGAGAGCGGCCCCGCCGCGCTGGACCGGCTCGAGGATCAACCCCTGCTCGTCATCCGGGTGCCGGAGAACTCGGCGCTTCTCGCCAGCGGCGCGGGCGTCGGGTGGATGGGCCGGCTGATGGAACTCACGGTCGTCGGGGTCGAACGGGCCGGCGAGGTGCTCTGGGGCCCCGGACCCGAGCTCGAGTTCGAGGCCGGAGACCGGCTCTTCGTCAAGGGCAAGGAGCGGCGCCTGCGCGCCCTGCTGCGCATGGGCGGCGTCGAGTTGACGTCCGGGATTGCCGCGCCCGCGTTCGAGTCGGAGGAGGTGGGCATGGCCGAGGCCACGCTGGCGCCCCGGTCCGGTCTCGCGGGGCGAAGCCTGGAGGAGATCGAGTTTCGCGATCGGTACGGCGTGCAGGTGCTCGCGATCTGGCGCGAGGGCAGGGCCATTCGCAGCGGCCTGGCCCAGCTTGCGCTACGGGTCGGCGACGCGCTGCTGCTGCAGGGCCGCCGGGGCCGGCTCGGTCTGCTCTCCCGGGAGCGGGATCTGTTGATGCTCTCGGATGTCGCGGACGAGCCCCGTCGCCTGAAGAAGGCGCCCTACGCCGTCGGCTGCCTGGCCTTGATGATCGGTCTGGTGGTGACGGGGTTTGCACCAATTCAGGTCGCGGCGTTCGCTTCCGCGAGCCTGATCGTGCTGTGCGGCGCGCTGACCATGGAGGAGGCGTACCGCGCGGTCGAGTGGCGGGCGATCTTCCTGGTCGCGGCGATCCTGCCGGTGGGAGCGGCGATGGAGAGCAGCGGTACCGCGGCTCTGCTGGCGAGCAGCGTCATGGACCTGGCCGGCCCGGTCGGACCGTATGCGGTGCTGGCGTCGCTGGTCCTGCTTTCGAGCCTGCTCAGCCAGTGTCTCGACGGCGCGCCGGCGGTGGTGCTGCTCACGCCGGTGGTGCTGGAGGCGGCCTCGGGCCTCGATCTTTCGCCCTATCCGTTGATGATGGGGGTGGCGCTCGCGGCCTCCGCGGCCTTCATGACGCCGTTCAGCCACAAGGCGAACCTGCTGGTCATGGGCGCGGGCGGCTATCGCAGCATGGACTACCTGAAGGTCGGCACGCCGCTCACGGTGATTCTGCTCGCCGTGATCGTCTGGATGGTGCCGCTCTTCTTCCCGTTCTGATCCGGCTCTCGCGGGGCCGTTTCCGTCCTGGGCACGCGGGCGTCTCGCCCGCTTCTGCCTCCGGGTAGTGGGGTATCATCGCTGGCCACTCGCCTTGTGAAGTTCCAGCGAACGTTGGGAGAATTGCCGATGTCACCTGCACTGCACCGCGCCAGCCGAATTCTGACCCTGACCGCCCCCCTCCTCGTGCTGGCGGCCGGCGCCGGCGCTCAGACCACGGGCGACATCCGCGGCGAGGTGCGCGACACGAACGGCGACGCCCTGCCCGGCGTCACGATCACGGCGACGATCGAGGATCGCGGCCTGTCGCGGGCCACGATCGCCGGCGCCGGTGGCCGCTTCGTGATGTCGTCGCTTCCGGTCGACGACTACGTCGTGACCGCGACCCTGGACGGCTTCCGGGACCACCGGGTCGATGACGTCCGCGTGGGTATCAGTGCGACGGTGCGGCTCGGCATCGAACTCTCGCTGGAGGCGGTGGAGGAGGAAGTCACGGTGACCGCGTCGCCGATCCTGGACGTGACGAGTTCGAGCGTCGGCACCAGCTATACCGCGGAGTTCATCGAGGACCTGCCGACCGACCGCAACTTCTGGGATCTGGTCGCGGTGTCGCCTGGGATCAGCGCAGAGTCAGAGGGCAGCACGTCGATGTCCGCCTTCGGCTCGAGCACGGCGTCAAACTCCTGGCGCATCGACGGCCTGGATACGACTTCGTCCGACACCGGCAACTCGTACTGGTGGTTGAACGCGGCGATCATCGACGAGGTCCAGGTGCTGGGGCTCGGCGCGCCGGCGGAGTACGGCAGCATGTCCGGCGCCGCGTTCAACGTCGTCACGAAGTCCGGCTCGAACGACTTCTCCGGCTCGATCGACTGGTACCACCAGAACGACGGCCTGACGGAGGAGAACGCCGAGATTGACGGCATTCCCTTCCATCGCGACGAGTTCGACGACATCACGGGCACCCTCGGCGGTCCGTTTGTGCGGAACAAGGTGTGGTTCTTTGGCTCTGTTCAGTTCGCGCGGGACGCCTACACCGAGGCGGGCGTGGACCCCAGCTTTCCCACCGCCTATCCGGCCGACCGCTACGACCTCAAGATCAACGCGGCGTTCAACGACAGCAACCTGATGGAGGCGAAGTACCACTTCGAGGACTACAGCTTCGTCTTCGCCGCCGCCAACACGACGCCCGACGCCATAGGGAACGAGTTCGGCACGAATCCGGCCTGGGGCCTCCAGGTCCAGTCCGTCCTGAGTCCGAACGACTACCTGGAAGTCATGTACGCCGGTTACGACGGCACGGACAACGTGCTGTCGGCGACGGGCAGCGAGGCTGCGCCCTACGCGGACTACTCGCCGGCGGACGGCGGTCCGACACAGTACAGCGGCAGTCCGGGATACCAGTATCGATGGACGCTCGGCCGCGACCAGTTGGACATCAAGCTCTCCCACCACGCCGACGACCTGTTGAACGGCGACCACGACTTCAAGTTCGGCATCTCGTACGGGACCGGCACCGGCGACACCCGCACCGGCGGCGGACCCAACGGCGTCTACTTCTACCGCTACGAGTACTCCCCGGGTTACGCGTACTACTACCGGGTCACGGCGCGGCCCTTCCACTACGGCGCCGACACCCAGTCCGTGTCGGCGTTCATCGACGATTCCTGGCAGGTGAACTCGAACCTGACTCTGAACGTCGGCGTGCGCTACGACAAGCACAACGGCGAGATTCCGGACTTTCCGAGGCTGAACCAGGACTGGAGCCCGACCTCCGACGTCATCCCGGGGGTCAAGGACGTGGTTGACTGGTCACTGATCTCGCCACGCATCGGCATGGCGTACCAGATCGGCGACCGGCAGGTCTTCCGCGCCTTCTACGGCAAGTTCTACGACGCGGACGTGACCGGCAACTGGTACGCGCCGCCGCCGGATCCGCCCGCCTACATCACCGAATCCGGACCCTCGCTTGAAGGTCCCTGGTCCTACTCCTCGAGCTTCGAATACCACGGGAACCTGTTCCATCCCGATCTGAAGGCGCCGGAAACGGACCAGTTGACGCTGGGTTGGGAGCGTCGATTGGGGGACAACTACACCTTCGGCATCCAGGGCGTCTACAAGGAAGGGAAGAACCTGATCGGCTGGGAGATCCTGAACGACGGCGTCTTCGAGGAGGTGCCCTGGACGAACCCGTTCACGGGCGAAACGGAGCAGTTGTTCAGCATCATCGAGCAGCCGACCACGCGCAAGGGCAACCGGCCCGGCGACGGCTCCAAGGCGCCGCCGGGAGTCAGCTACAACCAGCAGTACGAGGGCGTCGTCGTCTCCTTCAACAAGCGCTACAGCGACGGCTGGAGCATGCAGTCGTCTTACACCTGGTCCGATTCGACCGGCTTCATTCCGCGGCCCTTGCTCCAGGACCAGGGCAGCCCGTTCTACACGGACAACGACGGGCGCGATCCGAACAACTGGATCAACGCCGACCAGGCGCTGCAGAACGACCGCGAGCACGTGTTCCAGTTCCAGGGCAACTTCGAGCTGCCGTGGAAGCTCATCGGCACCGGGACCTACAGCTTCCTCACCGGCAAGCCGTACAGCCGCCAGTTGACCGTCGGCCTGCGCACGTCGGCGTCGCCGCTCGCTCAGGGCGGTCAGACGGTGATCGCAGTTCCCGCCAGCGACGACACGCGGCTGCCGGACCAGAACCTCGTCGACCTGTCCTTCGGCCGCCGCTTCAACGTCGGCAAGGTGGAGTTGAAGCTCGATCTCCAGTTGTTCAACGTCTTCAACGAGGACGCCCACGACTGGTGGGAGGAGCTTACGGTCGCGCCGGACGAGATGTACGTGCCCAGCGGCTACCTCTACCCGAGGCGGATCATGCTGCGCTTCGGGCTCGAGTTCTAGGCGCCTCGAGGGTCAAGAGCCGCGGCTGCGGGGGCGACGAATCGCCGCCACTACCGCCCGTGGTAGAGCGTCGCGTCGTCGGTGTGCAGGCCGCGGGGGTCGTCGCGCTTCGACTCGTAGAGACGGCCCTCGGCATCGACCAGGTCGTCGCTGAAGATCGTCTCGTCGACGGCGACGTTGCTCGGGCAGGAGATCTCGATCAGGTTGCCGGCGGGGTCGCGGATGAACATCTGCATGGCGCCGTCGGGCAGCCGGCGGACCTTGCCCCAGGGTGAGGTGTCGATGGCGCCAAGCTCGCGCATGCGGAAGAAGATCGAGTCGAAGTCGTCGACCTGCATGCAGAGGTGGCCGCGGAAGGAGGCCTGGTCCTCCCACTCCGTGACGTGAAGCTGCTGCTCCTCGTTGATCTTGAAGAACTGGGCCGGGAAGTCGAGGTTGAAGGTCGGCAGCGGTTCGAGGCCGAGTTCGTGCTCGTAGAAGGCGCAGGCCTTCTCCAGGTCGTCGACCACGACGGTTGCGTGTTGAATCTGGAGCACCTTGGCCATACCTGCCGAGGCTATCGAACCCGATCGGGCCGACGGAAATTCAGGAGCGGCATCGAGGTTCGGTCGTGCCACGAAGAGAAGTATGTGACACACTATGCTGATCATGTCCGACCCGAACACTCCTGTCAGCGTCCGATTCGGGGCACAGGGCCGTCTGGTCGTACCTGTGCCGCTACGCGAGGCCCTGGGTTTCAAGCTTGGCGACCCGCTGGTCGTCCGCGTGCAGGAAGGCCGTCTCGTGGTCGAGAGCAGGGAATCGGTGGTTCGGCGTATGCAGGAACGGTTCGGAGTGCCGGGCCGGAGCCTCGTGGACGAACTCATCGCCGAGAGGCGCCGGGAGGCCCGCAGCGAGGAGGAGGAAGACTGACCGTCGTGCTCGATGCCTCCGCGGTTCTGGCCTTGGTGCAGGGAGAACCGGGAGCTGAACCGGTCGCCGATCTCCTTCGCGACGCGGTGATGTCCACGGTCAACTGGGCCGAGGTGGCCGCGAAAGTCCACGGTGCGATGGCCAACGGAAGCGAGGCAAGGGCTTTGGACCTGCGCTACGAACTCTGCGCTCTCGGGCTCCGCCTGGTGGAGTTGTCGGCGGAGCAGGCCGACACGGCGGGCGAACTCCAGCGGGGGACCCGAGAACTCGGCCTCTCGCTGGGCGACCGCGCGTGCCTTGCCTTGGGAATCGCCAGGAGCGAAACCGTCTTCACGGCCGATCAGGCCTGGCAACGGCTGCGCCTTGGCGTAGCCATCGAAGTGATCCGCTGACGGCGCTCTTCTTGATTCTCTATGCCGGATTGGCTATAAACGTCAGATGATCCTCCGAAGTCTGGTGCGCGAGGCGCGAAAGCGCGCGGGGCTGACGCAGGTGGCGCTCGCGGAGCGCGCCGGGGTTGCCCAGTCCACGGTCGCCCGGGTCGAGTCGGGAGCGAGGACGCCTTCGACGGACCTGGTCGAGCGGCTCGTTCGAGCCAGCGGGTACGAGATTCGCGTCGGTCTGGGTGAACCAGATCCCGAGACCGCCGCCTTGTTCGAGCGGACCCTGCGGCGCACGTCGCAACAGCGTCTTGGCGACGCTGCCAGGGCCGCGCGATTCGTGCTGCGCGGTCGCCGCGCCCTCGAAAGCCGCGGCCGTGGCTGAAACAGACTTCGATCCCGAGCGGATTCTCGGCACCCTGTCCGAGGCCGAAGTTCGCTACGTCCTGATCGGCGGCATGGCCGCGATCCTGCACGGCGACGCAGGCGTAACGCTCGATCTCGACATCGCTCCCGCCTTCGACCCTGACAACCTGGAGCGCCTGGCCGCCGCCTTGCGATCTCTGGGTGTGCGCATCCGCGCCGAGGGTGCCCCGGAAGGTGTCTCGTTCGACTGTTCGGGCGCCTTCCTGCACAACCTCGGACGAGACGCGGTTCTGAACCTGACGACGCTGGCGGGGGACATCGACGTGGTCTTCACGCCCACCGGTACTCAGGGCTTTCGGGATCTGAAGCGCGATGCCGTCTCCATCGATGCCACGGGCGCTACCATCCTCGTCGCGTCGCTGGCCGACATCATCCGCTCGAAGGCTGCCGCTGACCGGGAGAAGGACAGGCGGGCCTTGCCGAGGCTGCGGGCGTTGCTGGAACGGACAATCGTCCGCTGAGAAATCCGTCTTGCCCGGCGACAGAACGCCTCAGCGGATGAGCGGCATGAGAGCTTCCGCCGAGCGGCGCGTGAGCATCGTGTAGAACCCGTCGCTCAGCAGGTTGCTGCCGTGGTCCTCGATGAACTTCTGCTGCTCGGGCGTGATGTCGGTCGGCTCGGTTTCGACCGCGTTCGGATGGCGGTTGGCCGGCGTGCGGTCGATCGAGGCGACGAATTCGACGGTCAGTGCACCGTCGTAGCCGACGCCCCGTAGCGTTTCGACGATCGCCTTCCAGTCAAGCGCGCCCATGCCGGCGGCCATCCGGTTGCTGTCGGCGACGTGGAAGTCGACGAGGCGGCTGCCGGCTTTCCGGATGGAGCCGAGCAGGTCGTCGTCCTCCATGTTCATGTGGAAGGCGTCGAGGCAGACGCCGCAGTCGGGCCCCGTCGCTTCGGCGAGCGCCAGGGCCTGGTCGCCGCGGTTGATGAAGTAGGTCTCGAAGCGGTTGATCGGCTCGATCGCGAGCAGGACGCCCGCGGCCTGGCCGTGATCGTAGATCTCGCGCATGCTCTCGACCGCCCACCGCCACTCGTTCTCGGGCGTCGAGTCGGGGTCGACCTTGCCGACCGTTCCCGGAACGACCGACAGCTCGTGGCCATCGAGCTCCTTGACCATCGTGATGCAGTCCTTGACGTACTGGATGGAACGCGCACGCACGGACTCGTTGTTCGCGATCAGGCTGCGGCCCTCCATCATCAGGGTCACGGCGCCCCAGCAGCGAATGTCGTACTGCTTCAGCAGGGCGCCGACCTCTGCCGTGTCGTAGAGCTCGGGCTCGCCGCTGATCTCAAGCGACTCATAGCCGAACTGCCGCAGGCGCGCCAGCGTCTTCTCGAGCGGTTCCGCGCGCATCCAGTTGTGCATGGACAGGTGCATGGGCAAAGCCTCCAGGTTGCCGCGGGAAGATAGCAGGAGCGGAGCGGAGCGGCGTCGAACGCACCCGCCCTCCTAACCCCGACTGGGCTGGAAGTCGGTGCCGAGAGGGCGGCGCTGGCCCGCTTTCTGCCAGAGACGGAAACCCAGCCAAGGATTCGCAGTTCTCATGCGTCATACCGATGACTTGGGATGGCAGAAGCGGTTCAGCATGTTGTCGAGGCCAGGTGGGCATCCTCCGGGCGGTGCTCTATTGTGACTGGCGTGCCCAGGGGTGACGAGGAACTGGTTCGGGCGGCGGCCGCTGGCGATCGCGTGGCTTTCGGTGAACTGCTGGATCGCCACTACGACCGGATCTTCCGGTTCTGCTTCCGGCTGACGGGGCGCCGGGAGGAGGCAGAAGACCTTACGCAGGAAATCTGCCTCGCCCTGCCCGCGAAGCTTCAGAACTTCCGGGGCAAGGCCAAGCTGACGACCTGGCTCTATCGGATCGCCGCGAATGCGGCTCACGACCGTCGACGCCGTGCCGCCAGCAGCGCCAAGGCTGCCGAGGGTTGGGGGGACTGGGAGGTGAACCGCCGTGCGGCGGCAACGGGCAGGGCCGCGGATCTCGACTGGCTGCGTCGCTCGATGGCGGTCCTGCCGGACGATCTGCGGGACACGGTGGCGCTCACGCTGGATGGCGAGATGACCCACGCGGAAGCCGCCGAGGTGCTCGGAGTCTCCGAAGGCACCGTCAGTTGGCGGCTCTCGGAGGTGCGCAAGCGCCTGCGGGCGATGCGGCAAGAGGAAGGATGACGATGACCGATCCACTCGACGATCTGAAGCGCGCGTTCGACCACGCGACGCCCGAGCCCGATGCCGAACAGCGGAAGGCCACGCTGGCTCGCGCGATGGAGTTGTTCGACGAAGCCCAAGAATCGGCGGTCGAGCCGCGTCGTACCCATGACCGCCACCAGTTCCGGGCGGCGATCGGACATGGAGTACGACACATGCTCAACGCACTGAACTCCCGCCCCGCACTCGTCGCCGCTGCCGGCCTGACCGCGGTCGGCTTCGCTACTCTCTTCGTGGTCTTGAGCCGAGAGACCGCGCCGCGCCCGGCCGAGGTTGTAGCAGAGGCCGACGTCTCGCCACCGGGCCCATTGCCCTATGAACCGGAGTCGCTCCGCCTCCAGGAGCCGGAAGAGTTGGAGGTTGCGGAGATCGACATTCCGGAGGTCGACGATCTGGAACTCTTCGACCTGGCCGAGGCGCCGTCGCCCGCTCCCGTCGCTCCAGTCGAGGCGCTCCAGCGCCGACGCCAGCTCGCTCCTGCGCCTCCTCCTCCCGCAGCCGAGCCCCTGGAGGGAGCGATTACGGTGACCGCAGAGAGGCCCCTGGTCGATAAGTTCTCGGTGACCGCGGGGTCGACGGTGGCGGCTGAAACACTGCCGCCGCCTGCTCCCCCGGCTGAGCTCTCGCTGCGTGCGGCACGCAACGGGGAAGTCACAGTGGTGGCAAACATGACCGTTGCAGACAGCCCAGCGAGGATCGTCTCCCGCTTTGCTTCGACCTCCCCCGACGTTGTGTCTCTTCGACCGCCCGACACCGAAGCCTTCGCGAACGAGCCAGCCAGCCCCCTCAAGATCGCCAGCGAGGAACCCGTCTCGACCTTTTCGATCGATGTCGACACGGCGAGCTACTCCGTGGTCCGCTCGTCGCTGATGAATGGCTACCTGCCGGCCGCCGAACCGGTGCGGATCGAGGAGATGGTCAACTACTTCCCCTACGCGTACCCGCCGCCGGATGCGGGGCAGGCGCCGTTCAAACCGACCGTGACCGTGGCGCAGACGCCGTGGAACGCGGACACGCTGTTGATGCACATCGGCCTCCAGGGCCGGTTGCCGGCAACGGACGACCGGCCGCCGCTCAACCTCGTGTTCCTGATCGACACGTCGGGCTCGATGAACCAGCCCAACAAGCTGCCGCTCCTGAAGCAGTCCTTCCGTCTGATGCTGGGCCGACTGGATCCTTCGGACGAAGTCGCGATCGTCACCTACGCCGGCAGCGCGGGTCGCCCGCTCGACGCGACTCCCGCCACCGAAAGGGGCGAGATCCTGAGCGCCCTGGACCGCCTCGACGCCCGCGGCTCGACTGCCGGGGCGGCGGGCATCCAGTTGGCTTACCAGACGGCCGCGGGATTGGCGGCGGAGGGCGAGGTCACCCGCGTGATCCTGGCCACGGACGGCGACTTCAACGTCGGCATCTCGGACCCCGAGCAACTGAAGGACTTCATCGCCCGGCAGCGGGAGAGCGGCATCTATCTCTCGGTCCTAGGCTTCGGCCGCGGCAATCTGGACGACGCGACGATGCAGGCCCTGGCCCAGAACGGCAACGGTCAAGCGTCGTACATCGACACGCTCGCGGAGGCCCAGAAGGTGCTGGTCGACCAGCTCACCGGCACCCTGTTCCCGATCGCGGACGATGTGAAGATCCAGGTCGAGTTCAACCCCGTCGCGGTGGCCGAGTACCGGCTGATCGGGTACGAGACCCGCGCGCTGAGGCGAGAGGACTTCAACAACGACAAGGTCGATGCAGGTGAGATCGGGGCCGGCCACTCGGTCACCGCGATCTACGAAGTGACGCCGGTCGGTTCGCCTGCCGTGCTTCACGATCCTCTGCGCTACGCGGACTCTGCGGGGGCGCCGCCGCCGGCCACCGGTGAACCGGGCAGAACCGGGGAACTCGCCTTCCTCCGCCTGCGCTACAAGGCGCCGGGCGAGGACACGAGCCGACTGATCGAAGTGGCGATCAACCGCGAGGCGGGCAATGCCGGCGCCGACCAGCGCTTTGCCGCCGCCATCGCCGGATTCGGCCAGCTCTTGCGAGGCGGCGTCTACACCGGTGGCTGGACCTGGGCCGACGCGATTGCGCTAGCCGAGGCGAACACCGGCGGCGACCGGTACGGCTACCGCCGCGAGGCCGTGACTCTGATGCGCCTGGCCGAGAGTCTGAGCGAGTAGGGCCGCGGCAGCGCGGCAGAAACTGGGTGCGCCCGCGTCCCCGCCGGCCTCCGGTAGTGTTGCCGCGCCAGGTCAGTTCGCGCCGAGGAAACGGCGCAGGCAGCGGGTAACGGCCCCGGGCGTTTCGGCCATCAGCATGTGGCCGGCATCGGCCACCGTCTCGAAGGCAGCGCCGCCGTTGCCGTCGTGGATGCGGTCGGCGAGCGCGCGGCCGGCTCTTGGCGGCGTCATCCGGTCCTCGGTTCCCGAGACCACGAGCGTGGGGCAGTTGACGCCGGGGGCGCTCTCGCTGCCTTCCCACTCGTTGCAGGCGGCGAAGTCGCGGTGGAGCACTTCCGGAGCGCAGCGGTCGAGCAGGGCCATCGTGGCGCCGAGCATCCACAGTCCCGGCGATTCGGCGCCGCCGAAGTGGGCGCCGGCGCCGTGGCCGAAGGCTGCGATGAAGCGGTGGGCGTTGAGCGGTCTCTTCAGTGTGTCGGTGAGCAGGCCGGGGTTCACGCGGAGCGTCTCGCCGGCGCCGAACAGGGCGACCCGGTTGGCGGGTCCGTTCAGTCTGGCCGCGGCGTCGACCGCGATGCAGGCGCCCATCGAGTGGCCGACGATCGCAAGCTCCTCGCTGCCTGCCCGTTCCGCGGCTTCGGCGGCGAAGTCGGCGGTCCAGGCCGCGTAGTCGGCGATTGTCGAGATGTCTTCCAGGTCGTCCGACGTGCCGTGGCCGGGGAGGTCGGGCGCGGCGACATTCCAGCCGTGCTGGGCCAGCGACCGCGCCTGCAGGGCCCACACCGTATGGTCGCAGCCGGCGCCGTGGAGAAGCAGGGCGAGCGGTTGCCCCGGCCGCCAGGGGGCGCCGCCGGCGCCGCAGTACACCTTGCGGCCGTGGATCTCGAGTTCGGGCATGCCTGTCTCCGGCTCAGGAAGCGACGGCTCGCGGCCGCTGCACCTGCTTCTGGGAGCGCTTCAGGGCACGGTCGAGATCGGCGGTCAGGTCGCCCGGGTCCTCGAGTCCGACGGACAGCCGGACCATCTCCTGGGTGACGCCCGATTCGGCCAGCTCTTCCGCCGTCATCTGCTGGTGGGTCGTGCTCGCGGGGTGGATGACCAGGCTCTTCGCGTCGCCCACGTTGGCCAGGTGGGACCAGAGCTCCAGGCTCTCGATGAAGGCGATGCCGGCCTCGAGGCCGCCGCGGATGCCGAAGGTCATCAGGGCGCCGCTGCCCTTGGGAAGCAGCTTCTGCGCGAGTTCGTGCTGGGGGTGGCTCGGCAGGCCCGGGTAGCTGACCCATTCGACCGCGTCGTGCTGTTCGAGGAAGGCGGCGACGGCGACCGCGTTCTCGACATGGCGTTTGATCCGCAGCGGCAGGGTCTCGAGCCCCTGCAGCAGGTAGAAGGCCGCCTGCGGATTGAGGCAGGCGCCGAAGTCGCGCAGCCCTTCGAGCCGCGCCTTGAGGATGAAGGCGGGCGGCCCATAGTGCTCGGCGAAGGCGATGCCGTGGTAGCCGGGGCAGGGCTCGGTCATGATGGGGAAGCGGCCGGAAGCGGCCCAGTCGAACTTGCCGCTGTCGACCAGGACGCCGCCCAGGGTGACGCCGTGACCGCCGATGAACTTGGTTGCCGAATGCATCACGATGTCCGCGCCGAGATCGATCGGCCGCGACAGGTACGGGGTGGCGAAGGTGCTGTCGATCATGAGCGGCACGCCGATGTCGTGGGCGAACTCGGCGACGGCGGGAATGTCCAGCACGTCGATCCGCGGGTTGCCGATCGTCTCGCCGAAGAACAGCTTCGTGTTCGGCCGCGCCGCGCGCTGAAAGTTCCGCGGGTCGGTCGGCTCGACGAAGGTGGTCTCGATGCCGAAGCGCCGCAGCGTGTGGTTCAGCAGGTTGTGGGTGCCGCCGTAGATCGCGGCCGAGGACACGACATGGTCGCCGGCGGACAGGATCGTCGCCGCGGCGAGATGGAAGGCGGCCTGCCCGGAGGCAGTGGCGACCGCGCCGACGCCGCCCTCGAGCGCCGCGATCCGTTCCTCGAACACGGCGACCGTCGGGTTCGATATCCGCGAGTAGATGTGCCCGGCTTCCTCCAGGTTGAAGAGGCCCGCGGCGTGGTCCGTGTCGCGGAACACGTAGGACGTCGAGTTGTAGACCGGCACCGCGCGCGCTCCGGTTGCCGCGTCGGGCCGCTGGCCGGCGTGAAGCGAAAGCGTGTCGAACTTGTAGAACCAGTCGCTGCTCATGGCGGGGCGCCTCCCGGTTGGATGCGGCGTTTGGCGGAACGCGAGTGTAGCCGGACCAGCCTTCGCGGTGTGTGGCAGAGTGACGCACCGGAGGGGGAGCAGATGGGAATCGTCGAAGAGTGGCATGAGTGCCTGGACCGGGGCGAGGTCCTGCTGTTGGACGGTGGCACCGGAACGGAGCTGGAGCGCCGGGGTGTGCCGATGGACTCGGCTGCCTGGTGCGGCACGGCGGCCCTCGATCACCAGGACGCGATCCGCGACCTCCACGAGGAGTACATCCGGGCCGGCGCGGATGCGGTGATCACGAACACCTTCGCCACCCACCGGCCGTTGCTTGAAGCGGCGGGTCTCGGCGACCAGGTCGGGACGATCGTGCGGCGGGCGGTGGAGGCGGCTCTTGAGGCACGGGAGCGGGCCGGTTGTCCCGGCGTGCTCGTTGCCGGTTCGCTGTCGACGATGCCGGCGAGCAACATTCGAGGCGGCTACGCGCCGCTGGACGAACAGTCCGCGGCCTACCGGGAGCAGTGCCAGCTTCTGGCCGAAGCAGGAGTCGACGTCATCGCGCTCGAGATGATGCAGAATGGGGAGCGCTCTTCGCTCGCCTTCGAGGCGGCGAAGGGGACCGGCCTGCCGGTGTGGCTCGGCGTCAGCGCGCGCAAGGACTCAGGTACGGGCGCCATCACGCCGTTCGATTGGCCGAACGAGTCGTTCGAGGCGTTGCTCGATGCGCTGATTCCGCTGGGTCCAAAGGTAGTGCATGTGATGCACACGGAGATCGCGGCGGTTCCCGAGGCGGTGGCGATGGTGCGGGAGCGTTGGCAGGGGCCGGTCGGCGTCTATCCCGAGTCGGGCTACTTCACGATGCCGCATTGGAACTTCGTCGAAGTGATCGAACCGGCGGACCTGCTCGAGGAGGCCCGCGGCTGGGTGGCGGAAGGCGTTCAGATCGTGGGAGGCTGCTGCGGCCTGGGGCCGGAACACATCCGCGCGCTCGGAGCGCTGCGCGGGGCGGACGCCGGGGCGGCCTGATGGCAGCGGCAAAGGGCCAGACGGACCGGGCGCGGACGGCCTTCGAGCCGCCGTTGCTCATCCTCGCCAGCCTCCTTGTTTCCTTTGGGCTGTCGCGCTTCTTGCCGCTTCCCCTCTGGCCCGGCAGCCTCTCGAGGTTCGGCGAGGTCGCGGGCGTCGTGATGATCCTCGGCAGCGTGGTGCTGATGACCTGGGCCGGTCTTTCGATGATGCGCGGCGGCGGCTCGCTGCCGGTGCACACTCCGACGGCGCGCCTGGTCGTGCGCGGCCCCTACCGCTTGACCCGGAACCCGATCTACACCGGTATGGTGATGCTGCTTGGGGGCATCGGATTCGCCAGGGACAGTTGGTGGTACCTGGTCATTGCCGTCGCCACGGCGATACTGCTCCGCTGGGGCGTGATCCTGCGCGAGGAGGCCTACCTGGAAGGCAAGTTCGGCGACGAGTACCGCGAGTATGCGAACCGCGTCCGGCGCTGGCTCTAGCCGTCGGCGTCTTCTGCTGGCGGCCATCGTGGCCTCGGGTCTGGCCGCTTGCGCCCCCGAACCGGAGGACGCGTCGCCCACACCGGTTCAGGCGGACACTGCGCGCCTCCTCGCGGGCGCCTCGACGGCCCACCCGCCGGTCATCCTGATCACGATCGACACCCTGCGCGCCGACCGGCTGTCGAGCTACGGTTCCGATCGGGTTGCAACGCCTCACATCGACCGGCTGGGCGCCGAGGGCGTTCGCTTCGCCAACGCGTCGTCGACGGTGCCGTTCACGTTGCCGGCCCATAGCTCGATCATGACCGGGCTCTACCCGCCGTCCCACGGCGTGCGGGAGAACGTCGGCTACGTGTTGGGCGCGGATCGGACCACTCTCGCGGAGCGTTTCCGGGACGTCGGTTACAGCACCGGCGGCTTCGTCAGCGCCTTCGTGCTCGATGCGCGCTGGGGGATCGGCCGCGGCTTCGATACCTACGTCGACGATTTCGATCTCGACTCGATGGCCGGCGCGAACCTGGGCTCGGTCCAGCGCTCCGGGCCGGAGACGATCGCCCACGCGCTGGAGTGGCTCGATGGAGCGGTCTCTTCCGGCGACGGCGGCGCTGCCGGCGACACGAAGGGGCCGCCACCCTTCTTCCTGTGGCTGCACCTGTTCGATCCGCACGATCCGTACGAGCCGCCCGAACCGTTCCGGACCGAATACGAGGGACGGCCCTACGACGGCGAGGTGGCGTACACGGACTCGCTGATCGGCGACTTCCGGGCCGCGCTCGAACAGCGCGGGTTGTTCGACGAGTCGGTCGTCGTCCTGACGGCGGACCACGGGGAGGGCCTCGGCGATCACGGCGAGAGCTACCACGGCTTCTTCGTCTACGACTCCACCGTGCACGTTCCCCTGATCGTGCGGCTGCCCGGTGGGCTGGAAGAGGGACGGGTGGTGGCTGACGTCGTGAGCCACGTCGACATCGCGCCGACGCTGGCCGAACTCATGGGCCTCGAGGGGGCCGGCGCCGGGCAGGGGCGGAGTCTGCTCCTGTCGATAGAGGGGCTGGAGGACCCGGCCGCCGAGCGCGGCGTCTACGCCGAGTCGTTCTACGCCCTCGACCACTACGGCTGGGCGCCGCTTCGCTCGCTGCGCACGGTGGACTACAAGTACATCGAGACGCCCGACCCGGAGCTCTACGCCCTGCTGGAGGATCCGGGGGAACTGACGAACGTCCTGCTCGAACGGCGCGACACCTCCCGCGAACTGAGGGCCGCCGCCCTGGAACTGGCTGCCGAACTCGACCGCGGGGCGCCGGATGCAACGCCCGAGCCCGATCTGGACGAGCAGGCCCTGGCGCAGTTGCGGGCTCTCGGGTATCTCGCCGGCCGCGGCACAGCCGAAAGGCGGGAGGCGGAAGGGCCGCGCGCCGATGCCAAGACGAAGGCCCATCTCCACCGCGCGATCATGAGGGCGCAGAGCGCCTTCGGCGGCGGCGACGACGAGGCCGCGAACGCGGAACTGCGAGCGGCGCTCGCCGAGGACGACGGACTGCTCGACGCGCACCAGCTTCTGGGCACGATCACCCTTCTTGCCGGCGATCCGGCGCCGGCGGCTTCGCACTTCCAGCGCGCGCTGGCGCTCGACCCCGAGCACCGGCAGTCTCTGCTCGGGCTGGCCAACGCCTACCACGAGCTGGGCCGCATCGACGAGGCGATGGTCGGCTACCGGCGCCTGCTCGAGGTCGCGGGCCAGGACTCGAAGGCGACGATGGCCCTGGCTCGCATCCATGTTGAGCGCGACGAGTTGAGCGAAGCCGAGGATGTGCTCGCCGCTGCTGCCGAGGGTCGCGAGCCGCCGCCGGTGGTGACGAACAAGCTGGGCGAAGTGATGGCGCTCACGGGCCGGAGCGGCGAGGCGGAGGCGAAGTTTCGGCAGGCCATCGCCTCGAACCCGGAACTCGGCGAAGCGCACTACAACCTCGCGGTCTTGCTCGACGAGGCGGGGAAACCGTTCGAGGCGGTGGAAACGTACCGGCGGGCGGCGGAACTTCGGCCGCGGGACCATCGCCCGCGTTTCAATCTCGGCCGTCTCTACGGACGGTTGAACCGGCCCCTCGACCAGATCGAAGCCTATCGGGACGCGGTCGAGGCGGCGCCGGACTTCGTGCGCGGCTACTTCCAGCTTGCCAAGGCCCTGATGGACCTTGACCTCGACCTGACCGAAGCGGAGGCGATCGCCCGCCGGGGTCTCGATCTGGCGCCGGCCGGCGAGGATGGCGCGCTCGGCTACTTCGTGCTCGCCGACATTCTGAGCCGGCTCGGCCGACCCGGTGAGGAGCGGCAGGCGCTGGCGCGCGGCCAGGAGCTGCTACAGCGCTAGTTGCCAGCCAGCGCCCGGGCCGTCAACTCCGCCAAGCGCCGCGGGTTCTCCAGCGGCCCGAGATGACCGAGGTCCTCGACCTCCAGGAAGTTGACGTTCGGCAGTTCGTTAACAATCGCCTCGGCCCAGTACGCGGGCCCGGGGGTGAGCACGGCGCCGCGCATCAGGGCGACCGGGCAGTGCACTTCGGTCAGGGTGTCCCAGGCGAGGTGGTGGGGCCCCATCAGGTAGAGCTGCGCTTCCACCGCGGGCCGGCACTTGATCTCGACCGTGCCGTCAGGCCGGTCGGCGAAGCCGTGCCGGACGTAGGCCTCCAGGGCGGCCGGGTCGAACAGCGAGTAGGGCATCTTCGACGCGAAGTTGGCGATGGCGGCCTCGAACGAGTCGAAGCGGCTGCGACGGTTCCTGGTTCGTGCGACCCACACGTCGAGGCGCGCGTCGTCGTCCGTCACGCCCGGCGGATAGATCACCGGCTCGTAGCAGACCAAGCCGGCGAAGAGGCCCGGTCGTCGCGGCTCAGCCATCAGCAGGGCGGCCGCGCCCATGGAGTGGCCGAAGCCGAACAGCGGTTCTTCGGTATCCAGTTCGAGCGTGTCGACTACGGCCAGCAGATCGTCGGCGCAGCTCTCCCAGCGGTAGTCCAGACCGTCCGGGGCGGGCGCGTCGCCGTGGCCCCGGAGATCGACGCTGATCCGGCGATAGCCGTCGAGCCGAGCGAGCATGGGGTCGTACACCCGTCCATGGAACCCGGTCGCATGGCCGGCAAGGAGGGTCGGCCCGTCGCCGCCGTAGTCGTAGACGGCGAGTTCGACGCCGTCGGTCGACGGGACACGGTGGACGGAGACCGGTTCGAGCATGGTGGGGGAACCTAACACCGGCAGCAGCCCGCGGTAGCGGAGCGTTCGTAGCAGAATAGGGCCGATGCCGAAACGGTTTCCCTGGTTTGGACTGAGCGCTTCTTCGTCGGCGGAGAGCCTGCGCGTCCGGCGACTCCAGGTCGGCTTTCTGCTTCTGCTGACCATCACCGCGGTTCAGGTCGTCTGGTGGTTGGTCGACCAGTCGCTGCTCGCCGGCAGGATCGCCGCGGACAGGGTGGCGAGCTACGAGGTGGACCGCTCGGCTGGCGAGGCATCGGTTCTGGCCGGGCAGCCCCTCGATGGGCTACGCGCCTTCTACCCGCACCTGGAGATCGATGCCCAGGGCGCGCAGATCCGGCCCTCCGCCCTGCAGGCGATCGAAACGGAACGCCGTAGCCACCTCAGCCAGTACCGGTGGGAGGGTTCGTTCTTCCTGCTCGTCCTCGCCGGCGGCATTCTCGTCCTGTGGCGGGTGTTGCGCCGGGAGGCCGACCTCCTGAACCGCCAGCAGAATTTCCTGGCCGCCGTGTCGCACGAACTGCGGAGTCCGCTGGCGAGTCTGCGGTTGACGACCGAGACTCTGCTGTTGCGCGACCTCGCGGCGACGGATCGCCGCGGACTCCTGGAGCGCAACCTCGAGGATCTGCGGCGGCTGGAGCGTCTGGTGGGCAACCTGCTGGAGACTACGCGTCTGGAGGAGCGACTGGCGGTGCCGCGCCGGGAACCGGTCGACCTGTCGGAGGCTGTCTCGCTGGCGTTCGCCGAGCTCGGACATCGGGCCGCCGGTACCGAGGGAATCGATATCGAAGTCCGGGTGGAGCCCGGTCTGGGCCTGCAGGCCGATCCGGTGGGCCTTGGCACGGTGCTGCGGAACCTGATCGGCAACGCAATCGAGTCGGCGCAGGCAGCCGGCACCAGGGTGGAGGTCTCCGCCCGGCGGCTCGGTTCGGCGATCGAGCTTCAGGTTCTCGACGACGGGGTCGGCTTCGAGCCCGCCGAGGGCCGCCGGTTGTTCGAGAAGTTCTACCGGCCCGGCAGTGAGTTGCGACGCAACAAGAAGGGCAGTGGCCTGGGCCTCTACCTTGTGCGCGGCTTCGTCGCCCTGGAGGGCGGCGAGGTCGAGGCGAGCAGCGAGGGTCCGGGCCGCGGCGCCACATTCCGGGTCACCTGGCCGGTCGGTGAGCCTGCCGCGGCGCCGGCGTCGTGAGAACCGCGGCCGAGGGGGCGGCCCGGGTGCTCCTGATCGAGGACGAGGAGAACCTGGCCGCCGGCATCCGCTTCAACCTCGAGGCGGAGGGTCTCGACGTCGACTGGATCGGCGACGGCGAGGAGGCACTGGAGCGGATTCGGGATCCGCGCTACCAGCTCGTGATCCTCGATGTCATGCTTCCGGGTGTGGACGGCTTCACCCTGTGCGAGGAGGCGAGGCGGCATGGTGTCGATACACCGGTACTGTTCCTTACCGCGAAGGCCGCGGTCGACGATCGCATTCGCGGCCTCGAAGCCGGCGGCGACGACTACCTCGCCAAGCCGTTCCATCTGACCGAGCTGCTGCTGCGGGTGCAGGCGATCCTGCGGCGGCGCGCCTGGGGGGCGGCGGAGGGGAGTCCCGATGTGGTGCGTTTCGGCGACAACCACTTCGATTTCACCGCCTTCTCGGGCACGTCCTGGGACGGCCAGCCCCAGCAGTTGACGCAGAAGGAAGCGATGATCCTCAAGGCCCTGGCGGAGCGGGAGGGCGAGGTCGTCTCGCGCGAGGACATTCTGGACCGCGTCTGGGGCTACGAGGCGTTCCCGTCGTCCCGGACGATCGACAACTTCGTCCTCCGGCTACGCAAGCGCTTCGAACCCGACCCCGAGCGGCCGCGGCATTTCCACACCGTCCGCGGCGTCGGCTACCGGTTTACCACCTAGCTAGCTAAGCTAGCTACTTGACTTCCAGCAGCTCGACCTCGAAGACCAGGGCGGCGCCCGGCGGGATGGCGGGCGGCGAGCCCTGGTTGCCGTAGCCGAGATCGGCGGGGATGAAGAGTTCCCACACAGCACCCGGCTTCATCAGTTTCAGCGCCTCCGTCCAGCCGGGGATGACGCCGCCGACCGGGAAGGTGGCGGGCTGGTCGCGGTCGTAGCTGCTGTCGAACTGCGTGCCGTCGAGCAGGGTGCCGCGGTAGTGCACCGTCACCGCCTGGTCTGCCGTGGGGCTGTCACCCTCGCCGGCCCGGAGTTCGCGGTAGAGGAGTCCGGACTCGGTCTTGACGACGCCCTCCTCCTTCGCCTTGGTAGCCAGAAAGGCCGAGCTGCGCGCGGTGTTCTCGAGCATCGCGGCCTGACGCTCGCGATCTGCGTGTTCCTGCATTTTGGTCCCCAGTTCGCTTAGTACGGAGTCGACTTCTTCGGAATCGAGGCCCTCCTTGCCTTCCAGTGCGTCCATGAAGCCGCGCAGGACCAGATCGGCGTCCAGTTTCAGGTCGTCCGGCCCCAGGTTGCCGCCGATGTTCAGCCCGAGCGCGTAGGAGGCTTTCTGGTCCCAGGTCTCCGCGAGCGGCGGCTCATCGCTGGCCGCGGCGCCGGCCTCTTCCTGGGCGCACGCGGGTGTCACGGCAAGGAGAGCAAGGGTCGCGGCGATCACGCTGAGGTAGCGGCGTGGCTTGTTCATGGCGCGCATCGTATCCGCATCCGGCGGGCGCGTCCTGCCGCTTCGCTATCCTCGCTGCGTGGGCCCCCTGCAGTTGATCGTCGTGGCCTTGGTGCAGGGACTCACGGAGTACCTGCCGATCAGCTCGACGGCGCACCTGATCCTGTTGCCGCGGCTGTTCGGCTGGCCGGACCAGGGTTTGCCGGTCGATGTGGCGGCCAACACGGGCACGCTGCTGGCCGTCGTCGCCTACTTCCGCAAGGACCTCGCGGGTTTCGTGCGGGCGCTACGGCCGGGCGGGAATGCCGGTGGCGACCAGGCCGCGCGTCGAATGATCCCGCTGCTGGCGCTGGCGTCCGTGCCGGTCCTGGTCATCGGCATCCTGACCGAGGACTGGATCGCCGGCGACGCCCGCAGTCCGGGCGTGATCGCCTGGGCGACGATCGGATTCGGTTTGCTGCTCGGCGTCGCCGACCGGTGGGGAAAGCAGGAACGCAAGGTCGACCAGATCACCTGGTGGCACGCGCTGCTGTTCGGCGTGGCCCAGGCCACCGCGCTGATTCCGGGCGCCTCCCGGGCCGGCGTCACGATCACCGCCGGCCGCCTGCTGGGATTCGATCGCGAGTCGTCGGCGCGTTTCGCCTTCCTGATGGCGATCCCTGCCGGCGTGTTCGTGGTCGGCAACAACACCCTCGATCTTCTGAGCGGCGCGCTGCCGGTGTCGCAACTGCCGGCGATGCTTCTGGTGACGGCCCTGTCAGGTGTCGTGGGCTACCTGGTGATCGGTTTCCTGCTCGGCTGGGTGCGGCGCCGGAGCCTGCAGGTCTTCGTGGCGTACCGGCTGGTGTTGGGGGCCGTGCTGCTCATCCTGTACTGAAGGCGCACAGTGGATGCGCCGGCAGGCCCGGTGGCCCCGCCGGTTCCATGCGAAGTCAGCCCGCATCGTGTGCGGCGATGGCCTGCCCATCTCCGCGACGGGTTTGGCGGCGCTACGCCCGTCCCTAACGCCGCGGGCACGGGTCTCAGCGCGCTGCCGCCACAAGTGGCGCGCCGGCCGATGGTTGCAGTAGAGCGCTATTCTGCTGGTTCACATTCACACGGTTGGAGGAAGAATGAAACGGTTGAGCCTTGTTCTCGTTGCGGTCCTTGGAGTCGCAGGCGTGGAGTTGTTCGTGACAAGCAGCACGGCTGAGGCTTCTTGCAAGCGCCGTGTTGGCCACGCCTGCGTCGGCACCCCTCACATGGGGGGGTTTGAGTGTCGTTACATCTACAGCTACTGCTACACGGACTACGACTGTGGCTATGTTCCCGCTGGGCGCAGCCAGACGCTCGTCGTCGGTCGGGCGGACCTCGAGCCGGGGCCGATTCTGACGCCGGGAGCGATTCGGACGCCGCGACCGGTTCTGACGCTTGCGGAGGCGATGGACGACCCCGACGGAGATCCGACGCTGCGTCCGACCGGCGCTTGCATCCCGGCGCCCACCGACATCGCAACCTGTTCGATAGCGAACGGACAGTCGAGCCTGGTGGGTTGCAAGTCGCCTTGGGAGAGCGGGAGCAGGATTCGGCAAGTCGCTCCTGCCGAACGTGACTTGGCGGTGCCGACGGCGGGCCCCTGAACTTGCAACTCGATCCCAAGAGGATGACGATCGGGTCGACGATCCTGATCTCAGTCCTGGCTTTGCCGGGCAGGCTTCCGGCAGAGGAGACCGTCATCTCGGTCGCGACGGGGCAGTTGGCGCCGGAAGTGGCCGCTACCATCACGCTGGTCGGCGTGGACGGGGACGGCAGGCTGGTTCGAGAGTTGGGCGAGGCGGGCGCGACGCCGGTACGTGTCGCGGCGGAGAGCTTGGAGTACGTTTCCTGTCTGAGCCGCCTGATCTGGTGCCCGCGGGTTCGAGTGGGTGGTGCGACGAGCAGTCCGGTTGAAGGGGAGGCTTCGCCTGTCCGGGTTGTCAATCTGGCCGCCCATCGGCTGGCTGACCTCGCTGTGCCTCTTGTTCTGCCTTCCGGTGAGAGCCTCGGAAGTGGAACTCCGTTGGTCGAAGGCTGGCTCGAAGTCGCGTCGGGAACGCTCCACTTCCTGGAACCTGCCACTCTGGACGGGAACCTTCTGCGTTGGCGCGGGCCGGCCGGCCGCACCGACTATCGGATAGCCGTGGAGGGCTGGGCGCCTCGCTATCTCTTCGACCGCGACGTCGAGGCGGGCATGACGCGGCTCGAACCGCTGCGGCTTGTCACGGGATCCTCCGTGTCACTCCATGCGGTGGAACAGAATTCGGGCCTGCCCGTCGCCGGCGCCGCGGTGAGGGCCGAGCCGTACCCGCCGCTTGCGGAAGACGGACCCGGACCGGTGGCTGCGCGGGCCGTGACGAACGAAGACGGCTTCGCGCAGCTCGTGGGGCTTGACGGGGAGTACTACTCCCTGATCGTCGAGAGCGATGGGCGGCCCCCGACCCGGATCTACGGCGTGCGGCTGGCGCCGGACGCCGAAACGCGGCTTGCGGAAGTCCTCCTGAGCGAGTTTGCCGAGGTACGGGTCTTCATCTCGCCGCAGGCGCCTGGCACGGGCAGGTGGCGTGTCGCGGCGCAGAGGCTCGATCGGAGTACGGCGCTTCGGATGGCCGAGGCGGAACCAAACGGCGTTGCGACCCTTCATGGTCTGCCGACGGGCTCGTACTTTCTGGGCCTGCAGACTCCGGACGGCGACGTGCTCCATTCGGAGCAGATGCAAGTAGCGGGCAACGCAGCCGTGGCCATCGATCTGGACTTCGTCGAGGTGCGCGGTCAGGTGCGTCTCGACGGCAACGGCGTTCAGGCCCGGGTGGCGCTCAGCCGCGGGGCTGGCGACCGCGTACCATTCGTCACGAACGAAGACGGCGAGTTCGGCGGCCAGATGCCGCGGCCGAAAGGCGATCTGGTCGCCGCCGCCGTGGAAACGGCCGGCGGACTCCGTCGAATGTTCAAGGTCAGCGCACCCGTGGACAACGATGTCCTGAGCCTGCGATTCGACCTTGGCGACCGAACGGTACGTGGCGTGGTCCTCGATGGCTCAACGCTTGAGCCGCTCCCGGGCGCCTCGGTGAGCATCGAGAGAGCGGACGAGGGGGGCGGGAACGACGATGACGATCTGGAAGCGTTCGTTTCTCTGCCAGTCGTGTCCGACCAGGAGGGCCGTTTCGCGTTCGACGGGCTTGAGGAAGGCCGGTATCGCCTTTGGGCCTGGTTCGACGGATTCACCCAGGGGAAGGCCGAGGTTCCTTCCTCGCCGTTGGAGGACTGGGTAGTCGACGACGTTCGGACAGTGCGCCTGCGCCTCCAACCTGGCGATCCACTCGACCTGCTCCTGACGAGAGCGGGAAGTCCCTTGCCGGCTGCGATGGTCGAGGTCGTTTCGCGAAGCCGATCGGGGGCCGTCGGCGCTGGCTTCGGTGCGACGGACCGGTCGGGCCGAACCAGGGTCCTCGTTCCTCGCGGCGGCGTCGGACCGGCTTCGGTGGTCGTCAAGGCGCCGCCCCACCTGCTGTGGTCGGGTTGCGTGTCGCTGCCATCGTCGGGCGAGCCCGTTCTGCGACTCGACCTGATGGACGAACCGGTCGGCACGGTCGTGCTGCACAACACGGTCGGCAACCGTGCCGGAGGTCTCTCCGAGCCGGTCCTCGTGACGCCGCACGGAGGCGTACTGTCAATGAGCGACCTGCTCGCCTGGAGCCGCAGTGCCGGCGGGGGGGGCGTGGACCTGGCGACCGACAGTGTGATCGACAGGATCGAATTGCCGGGACTTTCCGCCGGTCGCTACCGGGTTGTCCAATCGGCGGCCTTCGACTACGGGTTCTATGTGAACGCCTGCGCGGGCGCGCTCAACGCAGGCGCCGGCGCCGGGAGCGTGCTCGTGCCAGGGGGCGGGTGGAGTTCGAGGTCGACCTCGGGTTCGGTTCCGACGAGCCGGTGCTGTTTTTTCCAGCGGATCTCTGATCTCGGGAGCGAGCAGTCGGTTTTCGGCGGGCGGACCGCCGGCGAAGCTTGTACCGAGCGCGAGCCTGCAGAGTCAGAGGAACGCCGGCGGGTTCAGGCATCGCCGATCCTGGCGGCGATCGCCAGGCCCATCTGTGTCGTCGCTACCGCCTGCTGGCCCGCGGGCACAAGGTCGGCTGTGCGGAACCCTTCGTCCAGGACCGCGGCGACCGCCGCCTCGACCTGAGCCGCCTCCGCCTCCAGGTCGAGGCTGTGGCGGAGCAGCATCGCCGCGCTGAGGATGGCGCCGATCGGGTTTGCGATGCCACGGCCCGCGATATCCGGCGCCGAGCCGTGGACCGGCTCGTAGAGGCCCTGACGCCCGGAGCCCAGGGACGCGGAGGGCAGCATGCCGAGCGAGCCGGCGAGGATCGCCGCTTCGTCGCTCAGGATGTCGCCGAACATGTTGCCGGCGAGGATCACGTCGTAGTCCTTGGGCGAGCGCATCAACTGCATCGCGAAGGCGTCCACGAGGTGGTGGCTCACCTCGACGTCGGGGTAGGCGCCGGCGACCTCGGTCACGGCGCGGCGCCACAGCCTCATCGAGGCCAGCACGTTGGCCTTGTCGATCGAGGCCAGCTTCCCGCTCCGACCCCGGGCCGCGCGCAGCGCCACGCGGGCCACCCGCTCGACCTCGGCGGTCGAATAGACGAGGGTGTCGTGCGCCACGTCGCCGTCGCCCTGCTCCTGGCGGGGTCCGAAGTAGATGCCGCCGGTCAGTTCGCGCACGAACAGAAGGTCGACGCCGCGCAGCAGTTCGGGCTTGAGCGGCGCGAACTCGACCAGCGAGTCGAACACCGGCACCGGGCGCAGGTTGGCGAACAGCCCGAGCGCGGCCCGCAGGTCGAGCAGCCCCTGCTCGGGTCGGAGTTCGGCCGTGGGATCGGACCACTTCGGCCCGCCGACGGCGCCCAGCAGGATCGCGTCGGCCGCCTTGCAGGCGGCCAGCGTGCCGGGCGGCAGCGGATTCTGGAAGTCGTCGATGGCGTTGCCGCCGATCGGATGGGAGTCGAGCTGGAAACGGTGTCCGCCGAGTTCGGCGACCGTATTCAGGACGCGCGCCGCTTCGGCTGTGACTTCGGGCCCGATGCCGTCACCGGGAAGGAGGACGATGTTCGCTTGCATGTGCTGGTGTCGCCGAAGCCGGCCCGCTCAGGCCGACCGCGTGTCGAGCCGTGAAGGGTGACCGGCCTCGAACGCCTGGATCGCCGGCGCCTGCTGCAGGAGGTAGCCGAGCTGGTCCGTGCCGTCGAGCAGGCAGCGGCGGGCAAACGGGTCGACATCGAACGTCGCTTCGCCACCGCCGGGCAGGCTGAGGGTCTGCGCTTCCAGGTCGATCGAGACTTCGGCTGCCGGATCGGCGGCGACGGCGTCGAACAGGGCCGCGGAGACGTCCTCGGTCACCGGCACGACCACGAGGCCGTTCTTGAGCGCGTTGCTGCGGAAGATGTCGGCGAATGAGGTGCTGATCACGGCGCGAAAGCCGTAGCCGACGAGGGCCCACGGCGCGTGCTCGCGGGAACTGCCGCAGCCGAAGTTGTCGCCGGCGAGCAGGATGCGGGCGTCCTGATGCTGCGGCTGGTTCAGGACGAAGCCTTCGATCGGTTCGCCATCGGGGGTTCCGTCCCGGTAGCGCCAGCGGCAGAAGAGGCCGGAGGCGAGCCCTGTACGGTCGGTGACCTTGAGGTAGGACGCCGGGATGATCTGGTCGGTGTCGATGTTCTGGTTGGGCAGCGGCGCCATCGTGCCGGTGAAGCGGTCGAAGCGGACGCTCATGAGAGGACCTCGCGGACGTCGGTGACACGACCGGTGATGGCGGACGCCGCGGCGGTGAGCGGACTGGCGAGGAAGGTGCGCCCGCCGGCGCCCTGCCGGCCCTCGAAGTTGCGGTTGGACGTGCTGACCGCGTACTGGCCGGGCGCAAGCTGGTCGCCGTTCATCGCCAGGCACATGGAGCACCCCGCTTCGCGCCACTCGGCCCCGGCGTCGACGAAGATCTGGGCGAGGCCGTCACGCTCCGCCTGCCGCTTGACGGCGTCGGAGCCGGGCACCACGAGCACGCGAAGACCCTCGGCCACCTTGCGTCCGCGCAGGATGTTGGCGGCTGCAAGCAGATCGCTGTAGCGCGAGTTCGTGCAACTGCCGACGAAGACGACGTCGATCGCCTTGCCCTGAAGCTGCTGGCCGGGTTCGAGCGCCATGTAGTTGAGCGCCTTGCGGAAGGAGGCGCGTTTCTCGGGTTCGACGGTGTCCTCCTCCGGGATCGCGCCGGCAATCGGGATCGCCATGCCCGGATTCGTGCCGTACGTGACCATGGGTGCGAGCGCCGAGCCGTCGAGCGTGGTCCCGCGGTCGTAGCCCGCACCCTCGTCGGTGGGCAGGGACCGCCAGTCCTCGAGCGCGGCTTCCCAGGCTTCGCCGGCCGGCGCCATCGGCCGCCCTTCGAGGTAGTCGAAGGTCACTTCGTCGGGCGCGATCAGGCCGGCGCGGGCGCCGCCCTCGATCGACATGTTGCAGACCGTCATGCGGCCCTCCATGTCGAGCGCGCGGATCGCCGCTCCCGTGTACTCGAAGACGTGGCCGGTGCCGCCGCCGATCCCGAGCTTGGCGATCACGGCCAGGATGATGTCCTTGGCGACCACGCCTTCCTGCAGGCGGCCGTCGACGCGGACCTCGTAGGTCTTCGGGCGATGCTGCAACAGACACTGCGTGGCCAGGACGTGGCCGACTTCGCTGGTTCCGATGCCGAAGGCGAGCGCGCCGAGTGCGCCGTGGGTGCTCGTGTGGCTGTCGCCGCAGACCACGGTCATGCCGGGCTGGGTGGCGCCGAGTTCCGGTCCGATCACGTGGACGATGCCGCGGCGCTCATCGCCCATGGCGAACAGCGGGATGCCGTGGCGTTCGCAGTTCGCCTGGAGCCGGTCGAGTTGAGCCGATCCCTCGGGGTCGAGGATCCGGAGCTTCGCGCCGTCGATCGAAGGGTCGGTCGGCGTCGAGTGGTCCATCGTCGCCAGGGTCAGATCGGGCCGCCGCACGGTCAAACCCCGTTCGGCCAGGTCGGTGAACGCCTGGGGCGAGGTCACTTCGTGGACCAGGTGCAGGTCGATGAAGAGGGTCGCCGGCAGGCCTTCGGACTCGGCGGTGACCAGGTGGCGCCGCCAGATCTTCTCGAACAGCGTCTGTGCCTGGCTCATGCTTCCACCGGTTGGGGGCTTGACACCCTGAGTGTTGCCGGACTGCCTTCGCCGGCCGTGTACTTGGTCCCGATGGCGGCCAGCATCCGGTTCAGGGCGGCGAGGTACGCCTTGGCCGAAGCGACGATGACGTCCGTGTCGGCGCCATAGCCGCCGAAGACCCGGCCCTTGCCGCGGCCTCCCGACGGGCTCTTGATCCGCACCGTGACTTCGCCCATCGCGTCGATGCCCTCGGTGACGCTGTGGACGTTGTACTCGAGGAGCGTGTTCTCGACCTCGACGACTGCGTCGATGGCGCGGAAGGTGGCGTCGACCGGGCCGGTACCGACACCGGGCGAGACGTACTCCTGGCCGTTCGGACCGACCACGCGGGCAGTCGCGGTCGGCATGCCGGGTCGCCCGCAGGAGATCTGCAACTCCGACAGCGTGAAGATCTCGGTGGGCGCCAGGATCTCCTGGTTCGCCAGCGCCTGGAGGTCGGCGTCGGTGATGTCCTTTTTCTGATCCGCGAGCTGCTTGAAGCGGCGGAATGCCTCGCCGAGTTCCTCCCGGTTGAGTTCGAAGCCGAGTTCTTCCATGCGCATCCGGAGTGCGTGCTTCCCGGAGTGCTTGCCCAGGACCAGCCGGCTCTGGGTCCGACCGACCGTCTGCGGGGTCATGATCTCGTAGGTACGCTGGTCCCGGAGCATGCCGTGCTGGTGGATCCCGGCCTCGTGGGCGAACGCGTTCTCCCCGACGACCGCCTTGTTCCGGGGCACCGCGATGCCGGTGTAGTGGGCCACCAGGCGGCTGGTCCGCACGAGTTCGGTCGTGTTCAGGCGGGTGCCGACGCCGTAGATCTTCGGCCGGGTGTGGAGCGCCATGACGACTTCCTCGAGGGAGGTGTTGCCGGCGCGCTCGCCGATGCCGTTGATCGTCACTTCGACCTGGCGCGCGCCGGCCTCGATCGCGGCCAGCGTGTTCGCGGTGGCGCAGCCGAGGTCGTCGTGGCAGTGCGCCGACCAGACGACGCGGTCGGCGCCGTCCGTGTGCTTCATCAGGTACCGGAACAGGTCCGCGTACTCGACCGGCATGTCGTAGCCGACGGTGTCGGGGATGTTCAGCGTCGTGGCGCCCTCCCTGATCGCGAGCGAAAGCACCTCGACCACGAAGTCCGGGTCGGAGCGGCTGCCGTCCTCGGGGCTGAACTCGATGTCGTCGCATAGCGAACGCGCGTGCGCGACCATGTGGCCGACCTGGCTCAGCACCTGTTCGCGCGTCATGCCCAGCTTGCGCTCCATGTGCAGGTCGGACGTGGCGATGAAGGCGTGGATGCGCGGCCGCGCGGCGTCTTGCACCGCCTCCCAGGCCTTGTCGATGTCCTCGCGCCAGCAGCGGGCGAGCCCCGCGATGACCGGTCCGTCGCCGCGGCCGACCTCCCGCGCAATCCGCCGTACGCCTTCCAGGTCGTCCGGGCTCGCGGCCGGAAAGCCGGCCTCCATGACGTCGACTCCGAGCACGGCGAGTTGCCGCGCCACTTCGAGCTTCTCGGCGCTCGTCATCGTCGCGCCCGGCGACTGCTCGCCGTCGCGCAGCGTGGTGTCGAAGATTCGGACGTAGTCGCCAGGCTGGGCCTGTCCTGCCATCGCTACACCTCCTTGGCGTCGAGGAACGGCATCATCCGACGCAGTTCCCGGCCAACTTCCTCAATCGGATGCGACCTCTCCGCTTCGCGGCGGGGATCGAACCGCGGGCGGCCGTTCCGGTTCTCGGCGATCCAGTCGCGGGCGTAGGTCCCGTCCTGGATGTCGCTCAGCACCTTGTCCATCACCGCCCGCACGTCCTTCGTGATCAGTTGGTCGCCGGCGTGGTAGCCGCCGTGCTCGGCGGTGTCGGAGACGCTGTACCACATGTAGCCGAGCCCGCCCTCGTACATCAGGTCGACGATCAGCTTCAGCTCGTGCAGGCACTCGAAGTAGGCGACTTCGGGCTGGTAGCCGGCCGCGACGAGCTTCTCGAAGCCGGCGCGCACGAGGGCCGAGGCGCCGCCGCAGAGCACGATCTGCTCACCGAAGAGGTCGGTTTCGGTCTCTTCGGCGAAGGTGGTTTCGATGACGCCGGCGCGCGTGCAGCCGATCCCCTTGGCGTAGGCCAGGGCGTCCGCCAGAGCGTTCCCCGTCGCGTCGTTCGCCACGGCGACGAGACCCGGCGTGCCGGCGCCCTCGGTGAACACCTCCCGCACCCGGTGCCCGGGCGCCTTCGGCGCCACCAGGGACACGTCGACGTTCCGGGGCGCCTCGATCTGGCCGTAGCGGACGTTGAAGCCGTGCGCGAACATCAGGGTGTCGCCCGCTTCGAGGTTCGGTGCGATGTCCTGTTCGTACAACTCCGCCTGCGCGGTGTCGGGGGCCAGGATCATGATCATCTGGCTCCGGGCCGCGGCCTCGGCGTTGCCCAGCACCTCGAGGCCGTCGGCCTCGGCCTTGGCCTGGCTGCTGCTTCCCTCCCGCAGGCCGACGACGACTTCGACCCCGCTGTCGCGCAGGTTCAGGGCGTGCGCGTGTCCCTGGCTTCCGTAGCCGATGACCGCGACGGTCCGGCCGGACAGCCGGGAGAGATCCGCGTCGTCGTCGTAGTAGAGCTGTGCCATCTGGTTGGTTTCCTCGTCTGGTGATTCGGGCCGTGGGCGCCCTGTCGTCGGATGTGCGAGTTCTGTGCTGCTAGAGCACGCTTCGCCTGGTCCTGGATCCGCCGCGATTCGGCCTGAAGCCCGCGTCCTTCAGCGTGTGGCTGCCGCGGCCCATGGCGATGACGCCGGTGCGGACCATCTCGACAATGCCGAACGGACGGACGAGTTCGGTGAAGTGCTCGATCTTCTCCTCTTCGCCAGTGATCTCGACGACCAATGACTCCGCGCCGACATCGATGATCCGGGCGCGGAAGATGTCGCAGAGATGGATCACCTCGCGCCGGTTCGAGGAGTCGGCCTTGACTTTGACCAGGGCCATGTCACGGGCGACGGCGGGGAAGCCGTGGAGGTGATCGACGTGGACGACGTCGATCAGCTTGTAGAGGTTCTTCACCAGGCGGTCCGCCTCCGCGGCGTCCGACTCCATGACAATCGTCATCCGCGACACGTGGTCGCGCTGGGTGCGTCCGACGGACAGGCTGTCGATGTTGAAGCTGCGCCGCCGGAAGAGGTTCGCCACACGGGCCAGGACGCCCGGACGGTTCTCGACCAGAGCGGCCAGGATGTGCTTTGCCATATCGCAGTTCCCTCAGGACCCGAGCGCTTCAGACACCGAACCGTGTTCCGATGGCCGCCGCGGCTGCCGGCGCCTCGGGCTCCGGCGCCTCCGGCTCGGGCGTCTCGGCTGCCGCCGCTTGTTCGCGGCGCCGGCCCTTGAACTCCTCGGGCGTCGGCCGGCGGATCATGTCGTCGAGGTCGGCGCCGGAAGCCACCATGGGGTAGACGATCTCCTCCTTCTCGACCACGAACTCGATCAGGGTCGGACCGCCGGTCTGTGCCCGCGACGCAGCGACCGCTTCCTCGATCTTGCCGCGTTCAGTGACCCGGATCGAGGGGATGCCATAGGCGGCCGCCAGCTTGCAGAAGTCGGGGTTGACCATGGGTGTCTGGCTGTAGCGCTCGTCGTAGAAGAATTCCTGCCACTGGCGGACCATGCCGAGAAAGCCGTTGTTGATGATGGCGATGTGAACGTTCGCCTGTTCCTGGACGGCGGTGGCGAGTTCCATCATCGTCATCTGGAAACCGCCGTCGCCGATGATCGCCCAGACCTCCTGGTCGGGCCGGGCCATCTTGGCGCCGATCGCCGCCGGCAGCCCGAAGCCCATCGTGCCCAGGCCGCCGCTGGTGATCAGGCTGTGCGGCCGCTCGTGCTGGTAGTACTGCGCCTCCAGCATCTGGTGCTGGCCGACGTCGGTGACGGTCACGGCGCTGCCATCAGTGAACTCGAACAGGTCCCGGATGACCTGGGCGCCGAGCAGCTTCCCCTCGGGGACCGCGGGGTGCTGGGGTTCGCTCGCCGGCCTCACGATTTCCCGCTGCTCGGAGTCCGCCCGCCACTCGGCGATCCGGTCGAGCCAGGCCTTGTCCCAGGGGCGCTCAACGCCTTCCAGCAGTTGTCGCAACACTTCGCCGAGGTCGCCGACGACGCCTACGTCGACCCTGACGTTCTTGTTGATCTCCGACGGATCGATGTCGACGTGGATCTTCCGCGCTTCGGGTGCGTAGGTGGCCAGGTTGCCGGTCACCCGGTCGTCGAACCGCATGCCGAGGGCGATCAGCAGGTCGGCGTTCTGGATGGCGTGGTTGACCTCCGCGCCGCCGTGCATACCCATCATTCCCAGGCACAGCGGATGGTGTTCCGAGATGGCGCCCTTGCCGAGCAGGGTCAGGGCGACCGGGATCTGCGCGCGCTCGCAGAGTTCGGCGAGTTCGCGGTTGGCGCCCGCCATGGAGATCCCGTGTCCGGCCAGGATCAACGGCCGCTTCGACTCGCGGATCAGCTTCAGGGCTCGGTCGATCTGGTCGGCACGGCCCCTCAGCGGCGGTCGGTAGCCGGGCAGGGTGATGGGTTCCTCGGAATAGACGAACTCGGTCGTCTGAACCTGCACGTCCTTCGGGATGTCGACCAGGACCGGGCCGGGACGGCCGGTGCGGGCGATGTGGAACGCCTCGCGCATCACGTCGGCCAGATCCTCGACGCTGGTGACCAGGTAGTTGTGCTTCGTGATCGGGAGCGTGATTCCGGTGACGTCCGTTTCCTGGAACGCGTCCGTTCCGATGGCAGCGGTCGGCACCTGGCCGGTGATGCAGACGATCGGAGAGGAGTCCATCATCGCGGTGGCAATGCCGGTGACCAGGTTGGTGGCGCCGGGGCCGCTGGTCGCCATCGCCACTCCGACCTTGCCGGTGGCGCGGGCGTAGCCGTCCGCCATGTGGGACGCGCCCTGCTCGTGACGGGTCAGGACGTGGTGGAGCTGCGGGTACCTGGTCAGCGCGTCGTAGGTGGGGAGGATGGCCCCGCCCGGATAGCCGAAGACGATGTCGATCCCCTCGCGGAGCAGGCACTCGCAGACGATCTCGGCGCCGGTCAGGACGACTGCGTCCGTGCCCTTGCGCGTCTCGGTCTCGCTGTCCGTTGCGGTCGTCTCTTCGGCCATCTTGACCTCCTCGCTCAGCCCGCCGCCGGCTGTGCCGCCGCAGCCAATCGGGATACCGGAGTGAGCCAGTTGTGGCGGTCGGGGAGCCGGCCCTCCACCAGGCCGAAGAACTCCTCCTGCAGGCGGTGGGTGATCGGGCCGCGGCTGCCGTTGCCTATCGGAATCTGGTCCACGGAGCGGACCGGGCTGACTTCGGCCGCGGTGCCGGTCATGAACAGTTCGTCGGCCAGGTACAGCTCCTCGCGGCTGATCGGCTCAAAGCGCACGTCGAACTTCAGATCCTGGGCGATCGTGATCACCGAATCGCGGGTGATGCCGTTCAGGATCGAGTTGTAGCTCGGCGGTGTGTAGATCACGCCGTCCTTGATCAGGAACAGGTTCTCGCCGGCGCCCTCGCAGACCAGGCCGCGGTCGTCGAGCATGATGCCCTCGGCGTAGCCGTGCTGGCGCGCCTCGATGGAGACGAACTGGTTCGTGACGTACTGCCCGCTGATCTTGCCCAGTGGGGCCGCGGTGTTCGAGTTGAAGCGCCGCCAGGAGGAGACCGCGGCGTCGACCCCCTGTTCGATCGCTTCCTCGCCGAGGTAGCGTCCCCAGCGCACCGCGAAGATTGCGAGCTTCACTTCGCAGTCCGTGGGGTTGAGTCCCATGCTCTCGGCGCCGCGGTAGATGAGCGGACGGATGTAGCAGGATTCGAGGCGGTTGCGCGCCACCGCCTCGATGCACAGCTCCTCGACCTGATCCTGGGCGTAGCCCGGATCCATGCGCATGATCCGGCAACTGTCGAACAAGCGCCGGATGTGAGCGCCGAGCCGGAAGATGGCGGTCGTCTCGCCGGTGTCGTAGGCGCGGATGCCCTCGAAGACCGACGAGCCGTAGTGGAGGCCGTGCGTCGTGATGTGGACGTTCGCCTCGGCCCAGGGCGTCCACTGGTCCTCGAGCCAGATCCACTCGGATCGTTCAATCGTCATGTGGGTTGTTCGATCGTCGTTGGGTTGTTCATCGTCACGTGGGTTGTTTGGTGCTTCATGGTCGGCTCAGGGCGCCGAAACAAGAAAGCCCCCAGGCGGTGCTGGGGGCTCTAGGTCGGTCAAGTTCCGGTTGGTGCGCCTAGTTAGCCCCCTGGACGGCAAGGACCAGAATCAGAACCAGTAGCAGGAGGCCGGCTGCACCGGCGAAGTCGACGATCGGCCGCGACAGGACGCGGGCGGCGACGGCGGGCCGGGCGCCGCGAAGAGGCGTCCGCGCACTTCTTCGAGGCCGTCCTGGTGCCAAGTGCGTCATGGCTGGTTCGAGTGTCCTGCTGGGTATGGCTTTACTGACGCTCTGCCGTGCGGCAGATCGTGCCGAGGAGCGTAGGGGAGGAGAGGAGCGCCTGTCAAGTGGACGGCGCGCCTGGCGCCGTCGGCGGCGCTAGCAGCGTGCGCCGCAGGAAGAATCGGCGCACCCCATGTTCTGCCGCGCACGCTCCTATCCGACCGTGTCCCGGAAGATGCCGATGATCTCGTCCGCCTCGTTCTCGGTCAGCGTCAGGATGGGGCGGAACTCGACTCCGCCGTCCGTGTACCAGGCGGGCACGGTGAAGATGCCGGCCTCGAACAGCCTCGTGGTCATCTCCATCTTGCCCATCTCCTCGGAGAGGAGGCCCATGCACAGCCCGTGCTGGTTCACCTTGTAGGGACCGCCGCGCAGGCCCTCGGCGAACTGCTCGGCCAAGACGTTCACATGCTCGAGGAAACCCGGGGCCATCGTCAGATCGCAGACCTTGGCGGTCGCAACGCAGCCGAGTTCGTTGCCGCCGAAGGTCGTGGAGTGAGGTATCGCGGTGTCGAAGAACCACTCCTTGATCTCGGGGGCGAGCAGTACGGCCGCGTTGGCGAGGATGCCGCCACCGAGACCCTTTGCGGTGGTCACGATGTCCGGGACGATGCCGTGGTGTTGCCAGAGCCAGAACTTCCCGGTCGCGCCGAGGCCCGTCTGGACTTCGTCGACGATCAACTTCGCGCCGTGCTTCCGGCAGATGTCCATGACGGCCTGGAAGTAGCCGGGGTCGGGCACCGGGAAACCCGCCTGCGCCGGTGAGGACTCGATCAGCACCGCCGCCGTCTCGTCATCGACGGCAGCGGCCATGGCGTCGACATCGTCATACGGCACGAAGACGAAGTCGTCGAAGTCGAGCAGATAGCGCTCGTGGTTGTCGGCGCTGTCGCCGGCGGCCATCGCGAAGCAGGTGTGGCCATGGTAGGAAGCCTCGATCGAAACGAGCTTCGTACGCCGGGTCATGCCTCGAGTGGCGCGTATCGCGACCTCGGTTGACTCGGCGCCGCTGGCCGTGTAGGTGACCCCGGTCAGTGCGCCATCGGTGCTGTCAATCAGCTTCTCGGCCGCCTTCGCCTTGTAACCGGAAACCAGCAGCAGGTTCCCGATCTCGAGCTGGTGCAGCGCCTCCTTGACCGCCGCGATGATGTCCGGGTTGCGGTGGCCGAGGTTGTAGAGCGTGCCGTTGCGGTGGCAGTCCCAGTACCACTTCTTGGTGAAGGCGTCCTGGACGCGCGCGCCCTCGCGCTGGCCGAAGTGAAGCTCGGTGCCGAACGCTCTCATGACGCCGACGTTCCCCGGCGACACGTGCTCCGCGAAGGCAGTCTCCGTGGCTTCCGCGGACGGATAGGGCGGGTAACCCTCGGGGAAGTGTCGCGCCTCCATGTCCGCTGGTCCCTGATCGTCAGATGCTCCCAGTGCACCTCCCTTGCCTGGCGTGCAGCTCGCCAGAGCCGCGGCGCCGCCGGCGGCCGCCATGGTCTTGATGCAGTCGCGGCGGTTGCTGGTCCTGGGTCCCGTTTCACTCATTCCAGGAATCTCCCTCTTTCGGAATCGTCGGCCAGTCTCCTTGTCAAGGGGAGCCGGTTTCTCGATGGTTGTGATTCGTCGGGGGCGACGCGCAAGTATTCTCTAACAAAATTCCATCTTTTCTATTTCGTCTCTTCGCGCTCGGAGAGTATATAGTCTGCAAGCATCTAGTCAACGAACGGGGATGGTGCTTCATAACGGATAGAAAACAAACGACTTACGACTAGATCGGAGGATCGGTATGTCCAAGGCTGGATTCCTGGTTGCAGTCTCGTTTCTCTTGCTGGCGGTGACGCCGGCCCTGGCCCAGAACGTCGGAACGGTGCGCGGAGAGGTTCGCGACGCGAACGGCGACCCGCTGCCGGGAGTCTTGGTGGAGGTGACCGGGGACATCGTGCGTGGTGAGCGCGCGACGACCACCGGGGCCACCGGGGAGTACCTGGTGACGGCGTTGCCGCCGGGCACAGTCACCGTAACGGGAACGCTCGAAGGGTTCGCGGACGAAACGGTCGAGGCCGTGCGCATCTCGATCTCGGCGACCAGTACGGTGAATCTGGTGCTCCACCTCGTCGCGGCCGAGGACACGATCACGGTGACCTCGGAGCGGCCTTTCGTCGACGTGACGAGCAACGTCATCAGCACGAACCTGCCGGAAGAGTTCATCGACCCCCTGCCCACGAACCGCAACTTTCAGGACTACGCGGGATTCGCCAAGGGCATGAGCAACATGGGCCGCGACCAAACCTACGCGGAGTACCGCTACTCGGCCTACGGCGGCGGCATGGCCGCGAACTCCTGGAACGTCGACGGTCTCAATGCCTCTCTCCATGAGAACAGCAACGTGTGGTGGTGGATCAACCCCGACACGATCGCCGAAATTCAGGTGCTGGGAGTGGGCGCTCCGGCCGAGTACGGAGGCATGTCGGGCGCGGCCATCAATGTGGTCACGAAGTCCGGGACCAACGACCTGAACGGTCGCCTGAACTACTTCGGTCAGTACGCGGGCACGACCGCCGAGGGTCCCAAGGCGGCAGGGCTGGGTGGCGAGGAGACCGGTTTCTATCGAGACAGCTTCCAGAACTACACCCTGGCGCTCGGCGGCCCTCTTGAGCGGGACAAGCTGTGGTACTACGTGTCGCTCGAGTACAAGGAGGACGCGTTGGGGGAGCCGGGTCAGGTACGCGAGTTGATCCGGCCGGACAAATGGGAGCGCTACAACCTCAAGCTCGACTGGTCGCTCACTGAGTCGAATACCCTGACGTTCAGCGGCCAGTACGAGGACTACGACTGGCAGCAGACCGCGGATCCCTTCACGGACGAGGACGCGACGTCCCACGAGTTCGGAATCAAGCCTGGATGGAAGCTGGGCTGGCAGTCCGTGGTCACGGACAGGACCTTCTTCGAGGTGAGCGTCGGCGCGTTTGAGAACTACGACCGCGTCGCCTCGGTGACCGGAAGCATCGCCGCGCCGGTCATCGACTACACGGCGCCGGTACCGACCACGGTCGGCGGGGTGAAATACCCGTACGACTACCCGCCGGAAATGACCAGGGCGAGCGCGAAGTTGACGCACTTCGCTGATGACCTCGGAGGCAGCCACGAGTTCAAGTTCGGCGTCCAGTTCACCGACGCGTCCATTCAGACCGCCGCGATCTATCCCGGCGCCAGCGGCAAGTACTACTACAAGTTCGGGGCGAACTACTACATCTACGCTCGCCGACCCCACTACTACGGCAGCGACGCGACCGGGCTGGGGATCTTTGCGGACGACTCGTGGAGCGTTGGCGACAGGCTGACCCTGAACGTGGGCGTCCGCTACGACCAGGACAACGGCGACATCCCTGCCTTTCCTGAGCTCTTGCAGCACTTCGGCGGCGAGAACCAGGGCGTCAAGACCGGGAACGTGCATCCCGCCTACAAGGACGTCGTGGACTGGGAGACCATCTCTCCGCGCGTCGGGCTGGCTTACCAGGTCGGCGAGGGCTCGAAGCAAGGCGTGCTGCGGGTGTCCTACGGCAAGTACTTCGAGAACAACAACACGGCGATGTGGAACGGGCCGCATCCCAACCGGCCGGAGGCGAAGTTCGGCTTCAGCGCCAATCGGTACGGCCCCTTCACCTACTTCCGAACGGTCACGGACGAGAACCTCGATCCGCCGGACCCGAACATGAAGCCCCCCGAGTTCGACCAGTACGCCGTGGGCTACGAGCAGCAGCTCAGCGACACCCTCACAATCGGTGCGGAGCTAGTGATCAAGGAAGGCGCCAACCTGATCGGCTGGCACATCCTCGATGACGGCGTTTATGAGAATGTGCCCTTCGTCAACCCGGAAACTGGCGAGACGATGACGCTCTTCAGCATCATCGAGGAGCCGACGCGGCGCAAGGGCAACAGCCCAGGCCCTGGAGCGAACGCGCCGCCCGATGCGAGGTACTACCAGGACTACGAGGGGTTCTTTGTGACCCTCAGAAAACGCCAGGTCGGCCGTTGGGGACTGAACAGTTCTCTCGGCTACTCGAAGTCGACGGGACGAAACACCCGTCCTCTGAACCAGATCCAAGGTCAGCCCTTCTTCAGCAACCAGGAGGGCGCCGATCCGAATCATCATCTGAACGGGGACGGGCTCTACCAGGCGGACCGGAAGCTGATGTTCCTGGCCCAGGGGCATGTCGACCTGCCCTGGGATCTGAAGGCGGTCGGAGTGCTCAGGGTCCAGGACGGCCGGCCGTATACGGTCCATAGGCGCGTGCGGTTGAACCAGGGGTTGACCGAGATCGCTCTGCACCCGCACGAAGACGGCGTCCGGCTGCCGGGCAACACCTTCCTGGACCTCGGCCTCGGGCGCTCGTTCCCGCTCGGGAACGGCGGCGCGTTGGGGGTCGACCTGCAGGTCCAGAACGTACTCAACGACGATGGCTGGGACCAGTGGCAGGTCGGCGCTTATCGGAGCGGCAACCTCGTACCCCTGAACTTCCTGCTGCCGCGGCGGTTGACGCTGCGCCTGACGCTGGACTTTTGACGTCACGACGGGACACACCACAGTCGGGAAGCAGGATCGCAGGATCCCCCTGGATCGCCGTGCCCTCCTTGGGTCCGTGATGCCGATCCGTCTTCGTGGGACTGCTTGTCGATGATCCGGCCGAAGCGCCGGTCGCCCCGGTAGCCCGTGGCGACCCGCACTCCCGACCAATCGACCAGGCGATAGCAGGTGCGCCGCAGGTCCAGCGGGTCGAAGAACTCTCTCCGCAGGAAGCGCTCGTAGCTGGTACCGGAGCGCTGGTGTCCTCGCGAGGTTTCGGCGAGCAAGAGCCCCACAGGTCCCCGAATCGGAGATAGGATCGAGCGTTTACGCGTTCAGCGTAGCGGATCGGCCCCATGGGATATCAGGTCCAGCCCGTTTCTGCGCGCGTTCGCGTCTTGCCCCGAAGCCAACTGGCGACTGTGTCGTGAAGCTGTTCCCCCGCCTCGAATTCCACCGCACCGGCATCGGACTGCTGCCGGATCCGCACGATCCGGAGCCGGGTTCGGCGGTGCATCTCGCCAAGGTGGCGGGGTCGAAGCGGCCACTCACGTTCTGCAGTTGTTCGGCGGGGCGGCGCAGCGGCTGCCGCCATCTGAAGCAGCTCGAAGGCCAGATCCGGGAGTTCCATCGCGCCCTTGACGGCAGTTGGTTCGACCTGTTCTCCCGCAGCGGCTGGTTCCGGCTCGCACAGACACTCTTCGCGGACAACCTTCCTTCCGTTTCGGATTGCAGCGTTCTTCAGGAGCGTCCAGGCGGGCCGATTCGTCTGTTTACGCCGGGAGGGGTGGAGGTTCTCCGCTACCTGGAGCAGTCGCCGTCGGTGGTCCGCTTCCTCGAGCGGATCGGGAAGCTCTCGTCCGGCGCCTCGGTTGCCGATCGTTCGGGTCTCCTGGACCGTCTCGCAACCTTCATGCGTACGCCCGAGGAGCAGCACCTGAACAAGGCCGGGATGCAGACGAACCGGCAGTTCTTCGAGCGGAGTCTCTGGTGCCGCGTTGCCTACCACGCGCTACGGGAATACGGCGATATCCCCGGTGGCGTGCCTGGCATGACGGAGCTTGTGAGGGACCGGATCCGGCTCGAGCCCGCGGTCGATCTCCGGAGCGGCAGCCTGTTCCTGAAGGTCAGGGTCGATCCCGACGCGTCGGTCAGGTTTCAGATTGCAGTGCCGCGGCGGCGGGTGGCCGATGCGCTCGCGTTGCTGGCGGAGACGGGGCAGGCCTCGGTCGCCCCGCTGTCGGCCGCCGATCTCTTCTACGTTGGGCCGGATACGAAGATCGAAGAGAAGCAGAAGCTCGATGCCCTGCGGCTCGCCGCGGAGGGCGAGGAGATACTCGACGAAGCCGGGCGTCAGCGTTTCTGGTACGGCGACCTCGTGTTCCTCGAGGAGTTGGGGATTCTCGTGCGGCGGTCGGAACGAAGCGAGGGAAGCTGGCGCGAACCCAGGCGCCTGAACCTCGAGACCGCGGCCATCGGCACGTTTCGCTCGGCGCCGCCGGCCCTGGAACCTCGGCCGACCCTGGCCGAGAATCCCCTGGCCAGCCTCGGCATTCTGACCGAGTTCGACTACATCGAGATCGCACCCGAGGGCGGGGACGAAGAGGACGGCCTGCTGTCGATCCGTTACGGCTTCGGCAGCGGCGACGTGGGGCTGAGCGACCTGCTCGAAGCGAAACGGGCGGGCCAGCCCTATCTCGAGACCCCTTCCGGCTGGATCGACCTGAACGCGCCGGCGCTGCGTAATCTGGGCTCGCTGCCCGGTCGTCCGGTGGGCGCCGGGCGGGCCGGCGCCGGGCACAACGGTGGCGACGGCAACGGCGCCTCGGGCCGCGTGCGCCTTTCGTCGGCTGAACTGTTGCGGCTTCAGGCCTCGAGCGCGGCGCCGATCCGGGTCGAGGGCGAGGGTAGCCGGACGGATTTCCTGCGCCGCTTCCTGGCCTTGAGGCCCGCCGATTCGCTGGTCGAGCCGGAGGGGTTGAGGAGCATTCTCCGGCCCTACCAGAAGCTGGGCGTCGAGTGGCTCAAGTTCTTGTACGAGAACGGTCTGGCGGGATTGCTCTGTGACGACATGGGGCTCGGCAAGACGCATCAGGCGATGGCCCTGATGGTCATTCTGCGCGAACAGTTGGCCATCGACCTGCCGATTCTGGTCGTCTGTCCGCGCACCGTGATCAGCCACTGGCGGAACAAGCTGCGCGAGTACGCCCCGACACTGCGGCCGGTCTACTACCACGGACCTCACCGCAATCTGGAGGAATCGCTGGCCGAGGGCGACGTGGTGCTCACCTCGTACGGTGTGATGCGCAACGATGTCGAGCAGTTCGGCGAGCGACTGTGGGGCCTGATCGTGTTCGACGAAATTCAGCAGATCAAGAACCGCAGCACGCAGGGCTACCGCGCCGCGGTGGCGCTTACGGCGCGCATGAAGCTCGGGCTGACCGGCACGCCGATCGAGAACTCGCTGACCGAGCTGAAGGGACTCTTCGATCTCGTGCTGCCCGGCTATCTGGGCGGTGACGACAGCTACGTCGATTTCATCGGGCCGAACGAACTCGATGCCGACTCGTGGTACGCGGTCAACCTGCGGCGTCTGACCGCGCCCTTCGTCCTGCGCCGGGTGAAGAAGGCGGTTCTGGACGAACTGCCGGAGAAGATCGAGGATGTACGCACCTGCCGCCTGAGCGAGGAGCAGTTCGGCATGTACCGGCAGACGATCGAGACGAAGGGCGCGGCCCTGATGAAGACGCTGCGGAGCGAACGGGGCTCGTTGCCCTACATCCACATCTTCGCGCTGCTGAACATGCTGAAGCAGATCTGCGATCATCCCGCCTTGGCGGTCGGCGACCTCGACCGCTACGAGAACTACGAGTCGGGGAAGTGGGACCTGTGCAAGGAGCTGCTGGAAGAGAGCTTCGACAGCGGCCAGAAGGTCGTCGTCTTCACTCAGTACCTGGGCATGATCGCGATCCTGGAGCGCCACCTGACGAAGCTCGGCATCGACTACGTCACCCTGACGGGTTCTACCCGCGAACGCGGCAAGGTCGTCGATCGGTTCAACAACGACGACGAGTGCCGGGTGTTTCTGGGCAGCCTGAAGGCCGGGGGTACGGGGATCGACCTGGTTGGCGGTTCGGTCGTGATCCACTACGACCGCTGGTGGAACGCGGCCCGGGAGGATCAGGCGACCGATCGCCTCTACCGCATCGGCCAGAAGCGGGTCGTGCACGTGTTCAAGCTGATCACCGAGGAGACGCTGGAAGAACGGATCGCGGCGATCATCGACCGCAAGCGGCGCCTGATGGAGAGCGTGGTGCAGGAGGACGATCCGCGCCTGAACAAGATCTTCTCGCGCGAGGAACTGATCGAGCTGCTGCAGGGACCGGGGCTGGAAGATGCTTCGCCATGATGTGAGGATTGCGCGTGTGAGGATGGCGCCGTGACGAGTTCCCGGATCGAGCTCTACGACACGACGCTGCGCGACGGCACGCAGCGGGAGAACGTCTCGCTGTCCCTGGTCGACAAGGTGGCGATCGCCCGGCGGCTCGACGCCTTCGGCATCCCCTACATCGAGTGCGGCTGGCCCGGCTCGAACCCGAAGGACGCCGACTTCTTCGAGGCCATCCGCGAGGTCGAGCTGGAGCAGGCGAAGATTTGCGCGTTCGGCAGCACGCGGCGCAAGCACGGCGCGTGCGCCCACGACGGCAACGTCCAGGCGCTGGTCGCCGCGGGAACGCCCACCGTCACCCTGGTCGGCAAGAGCTGGGATCTGCACATCGAGAAGGTCCTCGAAACGAACGCCGAAGAGAACGAGGCGATGATCGGCGACACCGTCGGTTACCTCAAGGACCTCGGCCGCGAGGTGATCTACGACGCCGAGCACTTCTTCGACGGCCTGGCCGGAAACCCGGAGTGCGCCCTCGGCACGCTGCGCGCGGCGGCTGCGGCGGGCGCCGACTACATCGTGCTCTGCGACACGAACGGCGGCGCCCTGCCGTGGCAGATCGAGGCGGGCGTCGATGCCGCGCGGGGCGAGCTCGGCCCGGACGTGCGGATCGGCATCCACACCCACGACGACAGCGGCTGCGGCGTCGCCAACTCGCTGGCGGCGGTGCGGGCCGGCGCGGTCATGGTGCAGGGCACGATCAACGGCTACGGCGAGCGGGTGGCGAACGCGAACCTGGTGACCATCGTGCCGGACCTGCAGTGCAAGATGGGATTCTCCTGCGTTCCCGACGAGAGCCTGCGCGAGTTGACCGCACTGTCGCGCTACGTCGCCGAGGTCGCCAACATCGCCCATGACGATCACTTGCCCTTCGTGGGGAGGAGCGCCTTCGCCCACAAGGGCGGCATCCACGTGGCGGCGATGCTCAAGGAGCCGACGAGCTATCAGCACCTGGAGCCCGAAGTGGTCGGCAACGAGATGCGCACCGTGGTCTCCGAGCTCTCCGGGCGCGGCAACATCGTCCACCTGGCGGAGAGCACCGGCGTCGGCGCCGACACGCCGTACGCCCGCGAGGTGCTGCACAAGGTCAAGGAACTCGAGCACCGCGGCTACAGCTTCGAGGCGGCCGAAGCCTCCGTCGAACTCATGCTGCGGCGGGCGGAACCGGGATACGAGGCGCCGTTCCGCTTGATCGACTTCCTGACCGTGGTGGAACACCGCGACGGCCGCGGCCTGGTCGCCGAGGCGACGGTCAAGGTCGAGGTGCCGGGCGGCACGATCGCCCATACCGCCTCCGAGGGCAACGGCCCGGTCAACGCCCTGGCCCACGCCCTGCGCAAGGCCCTGGAGCCGCACTACCCGCAACTGGCCGAGATGCGGCTGGCCGACTACAAGGTCCGCATCCTGGACAGCGCCCATGGCACGGCCGCCATCACCCGGGTGCTGGTGGACTTCGCGGCCGGCGGCGACCGTTGGACGACGGTCGGCGCCGGGACCAACATCATCGAGGCGAGCTGGGAAGCCCTCTCCGACGCGATCGAATTCGGACTGACGCGGTAGCCGGCTCGCTTCGAAGCGGCGTCGTGTCGGCGGCGCTAGCGGGCGAAGGCGCCTCGTGCGCCCATCGCCTCGAACGGTTCCATCCCGATGCAGGTGCAGATCAGGTGGCGGTCGCCGTGGGCGTTGTCGACCCGCCCGACGGGGGGCCAGTACTTGTGGTCCTCGTTCCAGGGGGCGGGGAACGCCGCCTGGCGGCGCGAGTAGGTGCGGTCCCAGTCGTCCGCACTGATTGCGGCGGCGGTGTGGGGCGCACCGCGCAGCGGACTGCCTTTGATCTCCACGTCGCCGCGTTCGACCGCGGCGATCTCGGCCCGGATGGCGATCATCGCGTCGCAGAAGCGGTCGAGTTCGGCCTTCGACTCGCTCTCGGTCGGTTCGACCATCAGCGTTCCGGCGACGGGGAAGGACATGGTGGGAGCGTGGAAGCCGTAGTCGATGAGACGCTTCGCCACGTCGTCGACCTCGACGCCCGAGGCCTTGAAGCCGCGCAGATCGAGAATGCACTCGTGCGCGACCAGGCCCTCGGCGCCGCGGTAGAGGACGGGGTAGTGCGCTTCGAGCCGGTGCGCGATGTAGTTGGCGTTCAGGATCGCGGCTTCGGTGGCCCGGCGCAGGCCGGAGGCGCCCATCATGCGGATGTAGGCCCAGGAGATCGGGAGGATGGCGCCGCTGCCGACCGGCGCCGCGCTCACCGCGCCGACGGCGCCGTCGCCCAGGCGTCCCGTGCTGTCGGAGCGGCCGGTTGAGGCCAAGGGATGTCGCGGCAGGAAGGGCGCGAGGTGGGCGGCGACTGCGATCGGTCCCATTCCGGGACCGCCGCCGCCGTGCGGGATGCAGAAGGTCTTGTGCAGATTCAGGTGGCAGACGTCGGCGCCGTAGTCGCCCGGGCGGCAGACGCCGACCTGGGCGTTCATGTTGGCGCCGTCGAGGTAAATCTGACCGCCGTGGCTGTGGACCACCTCGCAGATCTGCTCGATCGCCTCTTCGAAGACGCCGTGGGTCGAGGGGTAGGTGACCATCAGAGCCGCCAGGTCGTCGCGGTGCAGCTCCGCCTGGGCGTGGAGGTCACCGAGGTCGATGTTCCCCTCCTCATCGCACTGGACCGGCGCGACCTTGAGCCCGGCAAGCACCGCGCTCGCGGGGTTCGTACCATGCGCCGAGGTGGGGATCAGGCAGACGTTTCGGGCGCCTTCGCCGCGACTTTCGTGGTAGCTGCGAATCGCGAGCAGGCCCGCGTACTCGCCCTGGGAGCCGGCATTCGGCTGCAGGGAGACGGCGGAGAAGCCGGTGATCCTCGCCAGCCAGGTCTCGAGATCGCTGCACAGGCGGCGGTAGCCGGCGGTCTGCTCGGCAGGCGCGTAGGGGTGCATGTGGGCGAAGCCGCGCCACGTGATCGGCATCATCTCCGCCGTCCCGTTCAGCTTCATCGTGCAGGAGCCGAGCGGGATCATCGAAGTCGTCAACGACAGGTCCCGTGCCTCCAGGCGGTGGAGGTAGCGGAGCAGTTCGGTCTCCGAGCGATAGCTGCTGAACACGGGGTGATCGAGACAGGGTGTCTCTCGGCGCAGCGACTCGGGCAGCGGCTCGGGCGCGTCGGCCGGAACCTGCTCGGCCGACGAGCGGACTTCGGCGAACGCCGCGAGCACGGACTCGATGTCGTAGTCCGTGGTCGTCTCGTCGCAGGCGACGGAAATCGCGCCTGTGCCCCAGGCCCGCAGGTTCAGCTTGCGGCGGACGGCGGCGGCGATCACGCGGCGCTCCTCCTCGGGACCGTCGACCTCGGCGGTCACGGTGTCGAAGAAGGTGTCGGACCGGAGCGCGAAGCCCAGGGCGCGAAGCCGTTCGGCCAGGCGGGCGGCGCGGCGGTGAACCGCCCCGGCGATCGACTCGAGCCCCCTGGGGCCGTGGTACACGGCGTAGAAGCTGGCAATCACCGCAGGCAGCACCTGCGCCGTGCAGATGTTGCTGGTGGCGCGGTCGCGCCGGATGTGCTGTTCCCGGGTCTGGAGCGCCAGACGCAGCGCCGGCCGGTGGCGGTCGTCGTGAGTGACGCCGACCAGGCGGCCGGGAAGGCGCCGCTTCAGCCGGTCGCGGACGGCGATGTAGGCGGCGTGCGGACCGCCGAACCCCATCGACAGGCCGAATCGCTGGGTGCTGCCGACCGCGACATCGGCGCCCCAGTCTCCGGGCGCTTCGAGCAGGCAGAGGGCGAGAGGATCGGCGGCGGCGATCGTCATTCCCCCCGCCTCCCGCACCCGTTCCGCCAGGCCGCGGTAGCCGTGGACGCCGCCGTCGGTGGCCGGTTGCTGCACCAGGGCCGCGAACACGCCCTCGGCGTCCAACGTCTCGTGATCGCCGATCTCGACCTCGATGCCGAGCGGCTCGGCGCGAGTGCGGACCACCTCGATCGTCTGCGGGTGGCAGCCTGCCGACACGAAGAACCGCCCCTGCCGCCGCTTCTCGGCCCAGCACAGGGTCATCGCTTCGGCGGCGGCCGTGGGCTCGTCGAGCAGGGAGGCGTTCGCGACCTCCAGCCCGGTCAGGTTGGCGATCATGGTCTGGAAGTTCAGCAGCGCTTCCAGCCGGCCCTGGGAGATCTCGGGCTGGTAGGGCGTGTAGGCCGTGTACCAGCCGGGGTCCTCGAGCACGTTGCGCTGGATCACCGGCGGGGTGACGCAGCCGTAGTAGCCCATGCCGATGAAACTGCGCAGGACTTCGTTGCTGCTCGCGATCTCCTCCAGTTCGACGAGGGCCTCAGCTTCGGAGGCGGCCGGCGGCAGTTCGAGGCCGCCGGTGGGCCCGTCGCTCCGGATCGCGGCCGGCACCGCCTGGTCCACCAGAGCCTCCAGGGTGGGTAGCCCGAGCGCTTCGAGCATTTGCGCGATCTCCGCGCCGCGCGGTCCAATGTGACGGTCGGCGAAGGGCATGGCGCCGCTTGCTGTCGGTTCGAGAGGGGTCATTATCTGGTGAAGAGCCAGGCTACGTAGGGGCCGTAGGCCGCCAGCAGCAGGATGCCCCAGACCCGTCCGATGCTGCGCCCGTGCCTCAGCATGTAGATGGCGAGAAACAGGAGCAGGCTGAAGACGAGCATCACGACGGCGTCCAGGCCTTCCGCAGCGAGAGTTGTGGTGAAGGGGCGGAGAATCGTGCCGGCCGGCAGCACGAGCAGGATGTTGAACACGTTCGAGCCGATGATGTTCCCCAGCACGATGCCGTGGTGCTTGCGGTATGCCGCCACCAGGCAGGCAGCGAGTTCCGGGACACTGGTTCCGAAGGCGACGACGGTCAGGCCGATGACCCGCTCGCTGACGCCGACCGCACTGGCCAGATCTTGTGCTGCCGGAACGAGGAGTCGGTCGGCGCCCAAGATCAGCAACGCCAGTCCCAGGAGGGTACCCAGGACGGCCTTGAGTCGATTCACGCCGTGCGACTCTGGCGCGTCGACGTTGCCGGTGCGTACCAGAACGATGAGAAAGAACGCCATCAGTGCGAGCAGCACCGCGCCTTCGAAGCGCCCAAGGCGTCCGATGGCGGCGAAGATCAGCACCAGGAGTGACGTGGCGAGCAGGAAGGGCAACTCGCGGCGAACCAGGCGCACGGCCTGTCGCTCGCTGGCGTCGTCGTGGTTGTGGAGCGGAACCGCCAGCGCCGAGAGACCGAGGATCAGTCCGACGTTGGCGATGTTCGATCCGACGACGTTGCCGTAGATCAAACCGGGCGAATCGCGTAGCGCGGCGAAGACCACCGTCACCAGCTCCGGGGCCGAAGTCCCGAAGGCGACTACGGTCAGGCCGATCACGGTCGGGCTCACTCGCAACACTGCCGCCAGGCCGGTCACCGAGCGCACCAGGACCTCGCCGCCGGCCCAGAGCACGGCGACGCCGAGCACGATGAGGAGTACGGAGATCAAGAGACGTTCGGCGTCGGCGGAGGGCTTAGGGGAAGATGCCCGCGGTCTTGTACGAGGCCGCGACCTTGTCGATGGCCAGGGCCATCGCCGCGGTGCGCAGGTCGACGCCGGGGCCCGCCTTCTTCCGGAACCTGCGGATGTGGTGGTAGGCGGTGGCCATGGTCTCTTCGAGGCCGGAGTTCACGAGGTCGATCTCGTCCGCGCCCCGAGCCAGGACCCTGATCTCGTCATGGCTGAAGCTGACGCCGGTGGCTGCACTCATCGCCTGCAGCAGATCACGGCGTACGCCTTCCTCGAAGCGCTTCTGCATCCGCCCGAAGCGGACGTGGGAGAGATTCTTGAGCCACTCGAAGTAGGACACGGTGACGCCGCCGGCGTTCAGGAAGACATCCGGGATCACCAGGATGCCGCGCTTGGCGGCGGCCATGCTCGCATAGGAGGTCGTCGGTCCGTTCGCCGCTTCGGCCAGGATGCGGCAGGAGATGCGCCCGATGTTCTCCCTGGTGATCTGGTTCTCGAGCGCCGCCGGGATGAGGATGTCGCAGTCGAGTTCCAGCGCCTTGCGGCTGGGCTCGATGTTGGATACGCCGGGGAAGTCGAGGATCGACCCGGTTTCGCGGCGGTGTTCGACCACGTCGTCGACATCGAGTCCGTCCGTACACGCGATCGCCCCCTCGTACTCGGCGAGACCGACCAGGCGCGCGCCCGCGTCCTGCAGGTACTTCGCGGCGTGGTAGCCGACGTTGCCCAGCCCCTGGATCACGACGCGCTTGCCCGCGACGCCGGGTTCGAGCCCGAGCTTCGCCATGTCGTCCTCGAACGAGCAGGCCTCGCGGATGCCGAAGAAGACGCCCAGCCCGGTGGCCTGGGTACGGCCCTGGATGCCGCCGTACTCGACCGGCTTGCCGGTGACGCAGGCGGCGACGTTCACCTCGCCGTGCTCGATCTGCGCGTAGGTGTCGGCGATCCAGGCCATCTCCTGCTCGCCGGTGCCGTAGTCCGGCGCCGGCACGTCCTTGCCGGGGCCGATGAAGGACTTGCGCTGGAGTTCGGCGGTGTAGCGGCGCGTGAGCCGCTCCAGTTCGCCCTTGGAGTACTTGTAGCGGTTGATCCGGACGCCGCCCTTGGCGCCGCCGAAGGGGACGTCGACGAGGGCGCACTTATAGGTCATCAGCGCCGCAAGCGCCATCACTTCGTCCTCGTTGACGCTCATGGCGTACCGGATGCCGCCCTTGGTTGGCAGCCGGTGGTGGCTGTGCTCCGCGCGCCAGGCGTCGATCACCTGGATCGTGCCGTCGTCCCGGCGGAGCGGGAAGCTGACGCGGTAGACCGCGTTGACCTGCTTCACCTGCTCGAGCAGGGTGGGATCGTGGTCGGTGAGTTTCGCCGCCTGGTCGAACGCGACGTTTACATGCTCGAAGAACGTCAGGCCGGAAGCGGACTTTCGCTTGGTAGACCCGGTTGCCGCTGTCGTCACTCCAGACTCCTCGTCATCGTCGTGCTCTCCCTGCAGAGGTCAACAGGGGGTCAGGGGTCAACCTATGCCCGCACGCCTGCGTCGTCAATCGGCCCGCCAGTCACCAGATGCGCCTCGACCGGAGCGGCGGGATAGAGGTTACTGCGATCGCCTGCCACGAAGGCGTACACGCGAATCCCGGCCAGGTGGGCGATGTCCAGTGCCAGACTCGACGGCGCCCCGACCGCTGCGATCACTGGCGCGCCGGCGACCGCGGCCTTCTGGACGATCTCGAAGCCGAGGCGGCCGCTGACCGCCAGGATCGTCGAGTCGAGTGGCAGGCGCCCGGCCTGAAGCGCCCGGCCGACGACCTTGTCGACCGCGTTGTGGCGTCCGATGTCCTCGTAGAGCCACAGCAGCTCGGCGCGCTGGCCGTCGACCTGGAACAGGGCGGCTGCGTGGACGCCGCCGGTGTCGTCGAACAGTTCCTGGCGACCCCTCATCGCGGCCGGCAGTTCCCGGACGAGTCGACGCTCGAGGTCCGGCGCCAGATCGAGCGGGCGGATCGCCGGCAGGCGCACCCAAAGGTCCTCGAGCGAGGGCTTGCCGCAGACGCCGCAGGCGCTGGTGGAGAGGAACGCGCGTTCGCGCTCGCCGGCATCGGCCCGGCTGCGGGTCCGGCGGCGTCCTGCCGCCGACAGCCGGATGTCGACGCTCGAGCCGGGGACCGGGGCCGGCTCGTCCGGGGCCGGAGCCCCTGGCTGGTCGTCGGCGCGAGTCGCGGCGCCGGCGGTGACGTCGGCCACGTCCGAGGCGCTCTCGATCCAGCCCTCGGCGTAGAGGTATCCGAGGGCCAGTTCCGCGTCGTCGCCCGGACTGCGCATGGTGACCACGAGAGCTTTGCCGTCGACCCGGATCTCCAGGGGCTCCTCGATCGCGACCTGGTCGCGCCCCACGTCTCCCGTGCCGCGGTCGACCAGGGCCTCGCGGGCCGCGGCGCGCGAGGCCCCGTCTGCGGCCGATCGGTCAGCCATCATGTGCGGCGCCTGCTCGTTCGATCCGCACCCGCACACCGTACTCGGGCTCGCCCGAGTCGGGGTCCAGCGACCACGGCAGCAACTCCATGCACTCCGGCCAATGGACTTCGACGTTGCCCGCCTTGATCGGCCCGAAGCGGGCCACCAACTCGAGCTGTGACACGGGTGACGAGACGAGCACCCGGTCGCCGTCCGCGATCCCCCTGATACGACCGTCCTCGGCGTTCATCAGCAGGTCGGAGCGTTCCAGGCCGGTCAGGGCGTCGCGCCCGTGATGGACCATCGAGTTGAACTGGCGGCCGCGGCGGGTCGAGAGGAAGAGCTCGCCATCCTTGAGGCCGCGCTCCGCGGGCGGTTCGACGGCGTGGAAGCCGGCGCGGCCCGAAGGGGTCGCGAAGCGTCCACCCTCGAACAGGCGCGGACCGCCCCACTGGAACTGGTCGCCCTTCCGCTTCAGGTGCTCGATGCCGGCGTAGCGCGGTTCGGCACGTGCGATCTCGTCGCGGATCGCGGCTGTGTCCGCGAAGTCGAGAGCCCCCGCGGGCTCTGGCCGCGCCCGGCTGACGACCTCGCACAGCACCTCCCACTCCGGCCGGCTTTCGCCGAGCTGCCGCGCCTCGGCGCCCCCGTAGCCGATCGGCGGCGAGTAGACGATCCGCCTCTCCGTCGTCGTCTCGGTCACGCCTCCGGGGATCTCGTAGCGGGTCGTGGCCGGCAGCAGCAGCACGGTGTCGCTTGGTTCGACCAGCATCGCGCTGTTGAGCACGATGTCCTGGTGGATCCGGAGCTTCGGCCGGTGCAGCGCGCTCTCTACCCGCTCCCGATCGGGCGTCGTTTCCAGGAAGTTGCCGCCGAGTATCCAGAACGCGTCGATGTCTCCGGCCGCCGCCGCCTCGATCTGGCCGGTCGCGGCCAGTCCGGGACCGCGCGGGGGCTCGAAGCCCCAGACCCCGGCCCAACGGTCGAGCGTCTGCGCTTCGGTCACCGGCGCGCAGCCGACCTCGGAACCGCCCTGGACGCCGGAATGGCCGCGGATCGGAACCAGGCCCGCGCCGGGACGGCCCGGGAGGCCGCGCATCAGGCCGAGGTTGCACATCGCGAGCACGGTGTCGACGCCGTGGCGGTGCTGGGTCAGCCCCATCGACCAGACCAGGATCGTCTTCGGCTTGGAGCAGAGAAGTGCCGCGAAACGCTCCATCTCGGCGCGCGAGGCGCCGCTCGAGCTCTCGAGCTCGGACCAGCCGGTTCCTCTCAGCGCCGCCTCGACCTCGGCGAAGTTCTCGGTGGAGCGATCGACGAAGGCACGCGCGACGCCTCCGGGCAGATCGAGCAGGGCCTTCATCGTGCCGTTCAGGAAGGCGAGGTCGCCGCCGGTGTCGACCGCGAACCAGTGCTGGGCAAGGTCGGTGCCGAACAGGGCGCTCGAAGGGACCGACGGCACCCAGTAGCGCTCGAGGCCGGGCTCGCGATACGGGTTGACGACCGCGATCTCGGCGCCCCGGCGGCGCGCGAAGTGGAGATACTTGATCGTCACCGGCTGGTTGTTCGGCACGTTCGAGCCGAAGAACACGATCAGGTCTGCGTCGAGCCAGTCGCGGTAGGAGTTGGTCGCGGCGCCGAATCCCAGCGCGCGATGCAACGCCACCGTGGAGGCGGCGTGGCAGAGGCGGGCAGCGGTGTCTACGTGGGGCGTACCGAAGAAGCGGGCGGCCTTCTGCGCCACGTAGTAGGTCTCGTTGGGAATGCCGCGCGAGGTCAGGAAGAAGGCCGCCCGCGTGGGGTCGCGCTGCCGGACTTCCGCGAGCCTGGACGCCGCGATGTCGATCGCCTCGGGCCAGCCGATCCGCCGGAACCCTGGCTCTCCGGCCCGTCGCAGCATCGGGTGAGCGAGGCGTCCCAGACCGCGCAGCGCCGTCGAGCCGCGAGCGGCGAGAGCGTCGGCATCGGCCAGGACGGCCGGGTCGAGCGCCGGCATGGTGTTCAGCCGCAGCAGATCGAGCCGCACCATGCACAGGTGGACGCCGTCCAGGGTCCAATCGCTGAGGCCCGAAGTGCCCAGCGCGCAGCCGTCGCAGACCCCGTCGCGCAGGATGCGCCACGCGTAGCCGCCCTCGTCCCGGTTCCGCCAGGCCACCTTGGCCATCTCCAGGAAGTGGTGCGGCTTGGTCTGCCCCAGGCCGAAGGGGATCCTCAAGCTGGGGCTCACGGGTCGATCATAGAAGAGGGGGTGGGTTGGTAGGCCGGCGCCAGGAGGCGTCGTTACGCGGGAGGGTGCGTGCGGAGCTTGGCGAGGCGGTCCCGACCCTTGGCCCAGTAGTGGCAGAGATTCGCAATCTGCCGAGCGTCGAACCCCCCGGCCGATTCACTCGCGCGGATGAGCAGGCGATCCCAGGATTCCGTTTCCGAGCTGCTCATGCCGAGCCAGCCGAGAGCCAGTAGGTCGACTCGCTCGTCGTCGCTCAACCCACCGATGAGACGGAGCAGTTCCTGGACGGGGATCGAATCCTCAAGTAGCGTGCGTTCTTCAGGCTCGGCGTCCCTGGATCCGCCTGTTTCACGGAGCCAGCTCTCGAAGATGTTCTTGCTGGTCGCGTCGAGCCGACGAACGGCGCCGAGTAGCTCATCGAGCCTTCCCGGGTCTATGACTAGCCGGATAGCTGCTGCTGCGATCGTCTGGGCCGCCTCCGGGTCCTGGAGGTTCAGTACCGGGAGTGACGGCAGTCTCTCCTTGACGACGCTCGTCAGCCGTCGATCGTCGGTGACCAGCGTGGAGCCGGTGTGCTGAGCGCAGGTGATGTAGAGACAGTCGTAGACGGGGTGATCTATCGCCTCCGCCGTCTTCGTCGCATCGAGTAGCAGGCTGGCCGAAGGGTGAAGCTTGACGACTTTCGACCGTTGGATCTCTTCGAGAAGAGTAGCTGGGTCTGCGATCTCTTTCCGGCGACTCTTCTTCCAGAGAACGTTGGCGCATTCGATCAGGACGAAGTCGGGCGCGTGGCAGTCGATGCCGTCTTCAAGCAGAAGGCGCGCTTCAGCCCGCCGTGGCTCGGCCACGTACCACTTGATGACGACACTCGCATCGACCGTGACCCTCAACGGTCTCGATCTTCGCGTATCAGGATCGTGCTGTCCGTTTGAGGTGTGCCGGCTGTCAACTCTGCAAGACGTTTCGTGCGCTCGCGGAACGTTGCCATGCGGAGCCGGTTCGAGACGCTCTCGGTGAGACGGTGGCGAACCTCGGCCTCCAGGGAGCGGTGGTTCTCCCGTGCTTTCTCCTTTAGTTGATCGACAACGCGATCGTCGAGGTTGCGGACAGTCAAGTTCCCCATTTCGTACTCTCCCTTCGGCCCAAGGGCGTGTTGCAGGCGAAATGATAGCAAGTTGCGGGCTTGCCGGCGGCTCTGGATTCGGCGCGCTGCCGATAGAGTCCAACGCGCTGTGTGCCCCGTCGCGGGATCGCCGCCTCCTGCCGAGGGCGTTTCGTTCGCCCGGCTTGAAGACGCCGCTTTCGCGGAACTCACCATCCGCGTGCCGAATGGCACTCAAGAACTTGTTGAAGCCACCGTCTGTTCTGCCTGCTGCGGCTACGTTCTCGGCGATAGTCCTGCTGGGCGCCTCACCGACGGCGGTGGCACAGGATCGCCGCGCGGCGGCCGCGGCTGTTGAGACATCTCCCGCCTTCGGGCCGGAGAACTTCGCCGCTGCCGTTGATCCCCGTGCCGATGGCTGGGACAGCGAAGCGCTCAGCGAACAGGCCGAGGCGCAGCTCAAGCGCATCGCGGGCTGGCTCGTAGGCGGCGTGGCCGCGGTGTCGCTGGATGCGTTGGATGAAGTGGTTGACGAGACGTTCCAGACCCGGGGCTTCGTCCCCGATGAGTTGATCGAGCGCTACTCCGGTCCGGCTTTCACCGTGACGACCGGCCACCCTGACCGCGCAGCCTATCGGGGCGGCGAGGGCTTCCTGGAGGCGCTTCGCGCGTTGGGCGAGCGGCTGGCTGGCGACGGACCGCCGCGGGCCGACTTCAAGCTCTTCACGATTGACGGAGGCGCGTCGGGCTTCACCACCCGCTCCCACTTCGAGGCGTCGGTCTCCGGCGCCGCGCGCCATCGCCAGTTGAACGCGGTCTGGACGACGACCTGGACGTTGGCTGAGGACGGCGCGGGCGAGCCGCTCCTGCGCACGGTCGAGGTCGGCGACTACGAGGAGACTTCCGCGGCCGGAGGGGCCCTGTTCGTTGACGTCACCGAAGCCGCCGTCGGCCACAACCCGAGCTACCGGGACCAACTGCTGCAGCCGCCGGACGCCTGGCTCAACCGGATCACCAAGGCGGCCGGCTACAACAAGACGGGATGGCAGGGCGTGTCCGTCGCCGACGTCAACGGCGACGGTCTGGACGACATCTTCCTGCCCGAGCAGGGCGGACTGCCGAACCGCCTCTACGTTCAGAAGCCGAACGGCACGTTCGACGACTGGTCGGCCGCGGCGGCGGTCGACTACCTGGAACGCGCCCTCGCCGGGTTGTTCGTCGATCTCGACAACGACGGCGACCCGGACCTGGTGCTCTCCAGCCGGCCGGCGGTCCTGGTGCTCGAGAACGACGGCGACGGCGGTTTCGCCCGGGTGCGCCACATCGCGGGCGACATTCCCGACAGCAACTCGCTGTCTGCCGCCGACTACGACGGCGACGGCGACCTCGACCTCTACGTTTGCGCCTACCGCCGCGCCTACGACGAGCGGGGGGTGGCGAGCCCGGCGCCGTACCACGACGCGAACAACGGCGGCCGCAACGTGCTGTTGCGCAACGACGGCGGGTTCCGGTTCGTCGACGCGACGGCCGCGGCGGGGCTCGACCGCAACAACCGCCGCTTCAGCCTGGCGGCGTCGTGGGAGGACTACGACGGCGACGGCGACGCGGACCTCTACGTGGCGAATGACTACGGCCGCAACAACCTGTACCGCAACGACGGCGGCCGGTTCGTCGACGTGGCAGGCGACGCCGGAGTCGAGGACATCTCGTCCGGGATGTCGGTGAGTTGGGCCGATTACAACCGCGACGGCCGCATGGACGTGTACGTCGGCAACATGTTCTCGGCCGCCGGCAACCGGATCACTTACCAGCGGAAGTTCGAGCGCGACCGGCAGCGCGCCGGTCCGCTGGCGGAGGTCCAGCGGATGGCGCGCGGCAACTCGCTCTTCGCCGGCGCGGACGGGGGCGACTTCGTCGACCGCAGCGTCCAGGCCAACGTGACGATGGGCCGGTGGTCCTGGTCGTCGGTGTTCGCGGACATCAACAACGATGGCTGGGAGGACCTGGTGGTTGCCAACGGCAACCTGACCCAGACCCTCCCGGACGACCTGTGAAGCTTCTTCTGGCGGCAGGTCGTGCCGCGTGCGCCCGGAGCCCTCGATGACGGCAATCCGGATGACCGCTCGCTGGCGCCCTATCTCGAATCCCTGCGCGCGCTTCACGAGCGGCTGGATGAGGGGCTGTCGTTCAGCGGCAACGAGCGGAACTGCGTCTTCCTGAACCCCGGCCGGGCGGGCGGCGCCTTCGCCAACGCCTCGGCGGTGAGCGGTCTGGACTTTCCGGACGACGGCCGCGGCGTCGCCTTTCTCGACCTGGAGGGCGACGGCGACCTGGATGTGGCGATCAGCAACCGGACCGCGCCCCGGCTGCGGCTGATGCGCAACGAACTGCCCGCGGACGACCGCTTCGTCGCGCTGTACCTCGAAGGCGACGGCGCGGGCACCAACCGCGACGCGGTGGGCGCCCGGGTCGAGCTTGAGACGACGGACGGCGCCCTGCGGCGCTCGGTGCGCGCCGGCGAGGGCTTCCTCTCCCAGTCCAGCCGCTGGTTGCACTTCGGGCTCGGCGAGGGCCTACCGACGGGCACGGTGACCGTCCACTGGCCGGGCGCCGGGCGCGAGACGTTCAGCGGCATTGGGCAGGGCGGTCGCTACCGGATCGTCCAGGGCAGCGGCCGGGCGGCGCGGGCGCCGGCGCGCGGACGGCAGCCAGCGCTCGAACCGGGCGAGCAGCAGCCGCCCGCGCCGACGACAGGCGCCCGGGTCGTGCTGGCGCCGCGGCCGCCTTCGCCGCAGCTCTCGATGCGACCCTTCGGTGCCGGGGAGACGCTGCCGATCGCGATCGGACGGGGTCGGCCGGTGCTGCTCAACATCTGGGCGAGCTGGTGCGCTCCATGCCGGTCGGAGCTGCTCGACCTGACGCGGGAGGAGGACGCGCTACGCGCCGCCGGGCTCGAGATCGCGGCGCTGTCGACCGACGGACTGGGCGACGTGCCGACCACGACCGAGGAGTCGGCCCGGAAGTTCATGGACGAGGTCGGCTTCCCGTTCTCTAGCGGGATGGCGACCGAAGAGACCCTCGACAAGGTCGAGATCGTCAAGCGCTCGCTGTTCGACCGGCGCTTCCCCCTGTCGCTGCCGTTCTCCATGCTGATCGACGGCGAGGGCCGGGTCGCCGTTCTCTACCGTGGCGGTGTGACCGCCGTCGATCTTCTGGCCGACCTCGAACTGCTCGACGCGCCGCGCTCCGCGCTGCGGGCGGCCTCCGCGCCGATTGCCGGCCGCTGGTTCACCGAGCCGCCGGACGAGGTGTCGCTGGCGAGCTACGCGCGCTGGTTTGAGGACCGGTTTCCCGCCGAATCCGTGGACCTCCTGCAACGGTCGGTGGAGGTGGAACAGGCGCGGCTGGACGGCAGCCGGGCGGACGGCGGTGGGAGAGCCTCGTTCGAGCAGCGCGGTGCGCGGGACCGGCTGTTCAAGTCGCTCCAGCGGTTGGCGGTGATCGAGAGCCGGCGCGGAGACAACCGGGCCGCCGTCCGTCACGCGCGCGCCGCACTGGACCTCGAGCCGGACGATCCGGGTGCGCGGATGGCCTACCAGAACGCCCTGGTGGACGCCGGCGACGTGGACCAGGTACGTGCCGAGGCGGAGGCGGCGCTGGCGGCGGATCCCGGCGACGTCGCGGCCCGGGTGCGCTTGGCCGAACTCCTGGACAGCGAAGGGCAAACGGAGGCCGCGGCAGATGAACTCGGTCGCGCCGTGGAGCAGAGCCCCGACGATGTGGAACTCCGCTATCTCTACGGCCAGTTGCTCGGCAAGCTGGACCGGCTCTCGGAGGCCATGGAGCAGTTCGCGGCCGTGGTCGACCGCGATCCGCGCCACGTCGAGGCGCACCGGATCCTGGCCGTCGCGGCGGTCCGCAGCGGCTACCCGGAGGCGGCTGGGGCCCACTACCGTGCGATCCTCGCGGTGGCGCCCAGGGATGTCGACGCTCTCTACGGCGCCGCCCAGGTTGCGGCGGGGTCGGGCCGTCTCGAGGAAGCGGTGGAGGGATACCGGTCGCTTCTGGAGCACGACCCCAATCACGCTGCCGGCCGCCACGAACTCGGGTTGACTCTTCTGCGTAGCGGACCCGAGGGCGCTATGGAGGGCACGGATCACCTGCGGCGCGCGTACGTTGAGGACGAGCGCCTGCTCGCACGGGGCAACGACCTCGCCTGGACCCTGGCGACCGATCGCGACAGCCGCCGCCGGGACGGCCAGCTCGCTCTGATCATCGCGCTCGAACTGAACGCAGTCGCCGGCGGCGAAGAGCCGGCCCTGCTCGAGACCCTGGCCGCCGCCTACGCCGAGACCGGCGACTTCGAGGCCGCGGTGCGAACGGTCGGGACTGCCCTGGAGGCCATCCGCGGCGCGTCGGGGCGGCGGCAGGCCGCGCCGGCGGACCGGGAACGGCTGCTTGAGCTTCTGAACCGGAGACTGGAGCAGTACCGGCAGGGCATTCCGGTGCGGTCGGGCCGGTAGGGTGCCACCGCTCACTGCCTAGCTTCTCGACTGCAAAGGCTGTTACCTTGACGGCCGCTCGACTCACGGAGGACCTCTCTTTATGGACCAGATCACCATCGGAAACTACCGCTGCTTCAGGGACAAGCAGATGGCGCCTCTGGCACCCCTTACTCTCCTAATTGGAGAGAACAGTACCGGCAAGACGTCATTCCTAGCGATGATTAGGGCACTATGGGATGTCGCCTTCGGGGATCGTACGCCGGACTTCAAGGAGGACCCCTACGATCTGGGTAGTTTTGAGGAGATCGCTCACTATCGGGGCGGTCGCGGGGGCAGGGCCGGAGAGTTCGAGGCGGCGGCGCGGTTCGATGTGGCCGAGGACCCAAGTCGGCGCTCGAAGAAGAACATCCATTCGCTACGGTTTGCGGCGACCTTCCGGCCGACGAGTGCTGGAACCGTCCCAGTTCCTGTGATCAAGAGGATCGAGAGTGGCGGTTGCTGGATGGAAAGTCGCCTCGAATCGGGGACCGCGTCTCTATTGTTCAACACGTCCAACGGTACTTGGAAGTGGCCGGACCGGCTTTCCGGCATGTCTGTTACGGCGACAATTCCGCTGCCGTTTCTCTTGGAACCCGCGATCTATCGGAGGGCAACTCAAGGCCCAGACACTGACGTTGGGCCCGAGTGCCTTCGAGGGGCCGAGCAACCTACGGACGAAGACTGGGAACGGCTTGCCGGCCTTACTCAGCTCTTCCGCACAGCTTGGGCGGGACGACAGCGACCGTATGCCGGTGCGCCCGTACGTTCAAAGCCGCATCGGACCTACGACCCGGGCACGGCCACAAGGGATCCCGAGGGCGAGTATGTTCCCATGCTGCTGTCTGACATCTACGCCCGGGACCCCAATCGATGGGCCGCACTGAAAGGAAGGATCGAGGCGTTCGGAAGAAACGCGGGACTGTTCGACGAGATCGCGGTGAAGCGATTCGGTACGAAGGCCACCGTGCCTTTCAAGATCCAGGTGCGAAAGTTCGGATCTAGAGCTAAAGGGCCGCATCGAAACCTCATTGACGTCGGCTATGGCGTAAGCCAGGTTCTTCCCGTTGTGACCGAGATGCTGCGTCACGACGCTCCATCGACGTTCTTGCTGCAGCAGCCGGAAGTGCATCTGCACCCGAGTGCGCAAGCCGCACTAGGAAGTCTATTCTGTCAAGTTGCGAGCGAAGGTCGGCAGGTCATCGTAGAAACGCATAGTGATCACCTTCTGGATCGTGTGCGAATGGACATCCGGGACAGGAAGGTCAAAATGACCATGAAGGACGTGTCGTTATTGTTCTTCGAGCGCCGGAACCTGTCTGTTCGAATCCATAGGCTGGCATTTGATGAACTGGGGAACATAGTGGGGGCGCCGGATAGCTACCGACAGTTCTTCATGGAAGAAGTGAACAGGTCGTTGGGGATCGTCTGATGTGCGGGATCATCGATGTCAACGTTCTGGCTGAGGCCCTGCGGGGCGATCCGTCGGAGGCGGGTCCTCGATTCGTGGTCTGGGCTAGTAGCGGTGGCACGAAGCTCGTCGTGAGCAGGGAATTACTCACGGAGATCGAAAGTCCCAAGTTTAGACACTGGTTCCAACAGGGAGTCGCGGCGAACCGGGTTAGGCAGGTGGCTGACGAGTTAGTGGACCTACGAACGCAGAACCTTCGACAAGAAGGGAGTTGTCGGTCCGATGACGAGCACATTATTGCGCTAGCACAAGTCAGTCGTGCGCGGCTTCTCTACGCCAACGACCTGGCGTTGCAGCAGGATTTTGGCGACCCGGAACTGATCAACGGCCCGCGGGGAAAGGTGTACAGCACTCTGAGAGGGAAACAGTTTACGAGGACGCATAGGGCGATCCTGAGTCGGAATGTGTGTGCGGGTGGTTGTTAGGGGAGTTGCCCCTGGGTCACCGGAAATCGTGGCTCGGGATCCGCTCCAGGCGGTCGATCGGCCAGAACTTGTCCGCCTTGACGGATAGCGAGCCGTCCTTCTTCTGCAGCACGCCTTCGACGATCAGGCCGGAGGACGAGACGATCGTGCGGCGGTGCTTCTTGAGCTGGTCCGGCATGACGACGGCCTGACTCATGCCGGTCTCGTCCTCCAGGGTCAGGAACAGAAGGCCGCGGGCGGTGCCCGGGCGCTGGCGGACGATGACCGAGCCGGCGGTGCGCACGCGGCGGCCGGCGGGCCGGTCCGGGAGTGCGGCGGCGGTCACGACCCGTCGGCGGTCGAGCGCGCGACGGTAGTACTCCATCGGGTGGGGTCCGGTGGTTATCGAGGCGATGGCGAAATCGGCGGCGGTCTCTTCCATGGGCGTCATCTCGTCGAGCGGCGAGGGAGTCGCGGTTGAGAGATCCGCGAACAGGGGTCCCTTCGGCTTCTCGACCTGGGCCGCCTGCCACAGCGCGGCGCGCCGGCCGCGCCCGGGCAACGCGCCGATGGACGCCAGGGCCACGAGCTCGTTCCGGCGCAGGCGGCAGCGCTCGGCCAGATCCTCGATGCTCACAAAGCGCCTCGTCGCCTGCTCGGCCTCGATCCGTTCCGCCGCTTCGCGCCGCATCCCCTTGACGTAGCGCATCCCGAGGCGGATCGCTCCCTGCGGGGGCGGTTCGCCGGGTTGCTTTGCCCCGTCGCTCTCCGCCGGCCGGTCCTGCCAGCGGCACCTCACCCCCGATTCGTTCACGTCGATCGGCAGCACGACGCTGCCCGCGCGCTGCGCTTCGCGGACCAGGGTGGCCGGGTGGTAGAAGCCCATCGGCCAGGCGTTCAGGAGCGACAGGAAGAAGGCGGTCGGGTGGTGGCGCTTCAAGTAGGCGCTGGCGTAGGCGATCAGGGCGAAGCTGGCGGAGTGCGATTCGGGGAAGCCGTAGAGCGCGAACGATGTGATCGCCTTGACGATCTGCTCCTGGGCAACGCCCGTAATGCCGCGTTCGTTCATGCCGGAGCGCAGCCGGTGCTCGATCTGCTGCATACGCTCGACGGAGCGCTTGAAGCCCATCGCGCGCCGCAGGTCCTCCGCCTCGCCGCCGGAGAACCCGGCCGCGACCATGGCGATCTTGAGAATCTGCTCCTGGAAGATCGGCACGCCGAGGGTGCGGCGCAGGATCGGTTCGAGCAGCGGGTGAGGGTAGGTGACCTCCTCGCGGCCCACCCGGCGCTCGAAGAAGGGGTGGGCCATGCGGCCGACGATCGGTCCGGGGCGGATGATCGCGATCTGGATCACGAGGTCGTAGAACTTGTATGGCCGGTGGCGCGGCAGGGACGCCATCTGCGCCCGGCTCTCGATCTGGAAGACCCCGACCGTGTCGGCGCGGCAGATCATTTCGTAGACGTCCGGGTCGTCGGGCGGCAGGTGGGCGAGGTCGATCTCCTTGCCTTCGTGCCGGCGGATCATGGGCACCGCCTCCTCCAGCGCGTTCAGCATGCCGAGGCCGAGCAGGTCGACCTTGATCAGCCCCAGATCGGCGCAGTCGTCCTTGTCCCACTGGACGATGACCCGGTTCTCCATCGCCGCCGGCTCGAGCGGCACGATCTCGTCCAGCCGGCCGGCGCAGAGCACCATGCCGCCCGAGTGCTGGCCCAGGTGGCGGGGGTGGTTCTGGAGCTGCCGCCACAGGCGGACGAAGAGCTGGATGCGCCGGTCGCGGGGATCGAACCCGAGCTCGGTGAGCTCCTCGTCCATCTCCTTGCTGTCGCCGCGGCTCAAGTCGTAGTGCCAATGCCCCAGCCCCTTGGCCAGGCGGTCGACCTGGGACTTGGAGCATCCCAGCGCCTTGGCCGCCTCGCGCGCGGCCATCCGGTCGCGGTAGGTGATCACGTTCGCGGTCATCGCCGCGCCGTGCCGGCCGTAGCGCCGGTATACGTACTGGATGACCTTCTCGCGCTGGTCGCCGGACGGCAGATCGATGTCGATGTCCGGCCACTCGCCGCGCTCCTCGGACAGGAAGCGCTCGAACAGCAGGTCCATCTTCACCGGATCGACCGCGGTGATCGAGAGCGCGTAGCAGACCGCGGAGTTGGCGGCCGAGCCGCGCCCCTGGGCGAAGATTCGCTGCTCCTTGCAGAAACGGACGATGTCCCAGACGATCAGGAAGTAGCCGGCGAGGTCGAGCTTCCCGATCAGCGCGAGTTCCTTCTTGAGCTGCGCCCCGGCGCGGGCGGTGAGCGGCCGGAAGCGTTCCCGCGCCCCCTGCCAGGTCAGTTCGCGGAGGCGGGAGATCGCCGTCTCGCCCTTGGGCAGCGGGTAGTCCGGGAAGCGGTAGCCGAGGTCGGCGAGGGTGAAGTCGAGTTCCGCGGCCAGTTCGTGCGCCGCGTGGACGGCCTGTGGCAGATCGGCGAACAGCCGGTGCATCTCCTCCGGGCTCACAAGACGGCGCTGGCGCTCGCGGGCGAGGCGCGCGCCGGCGTCGTCGACCGTCACGTGGTGCCGGATCGCGGTCATCAGGTCGTAGAGGGGCTTGTCGGCGGCGGTGGCGTAGCGCACGCCGCCGGTGGCGACGACCGGCGCCTTGAGCCCCTGCGCCAGCCGGACCAGGGCCTGGTTGCGGTGTTCCTCGGCGCGGATGCCGTGCCGCGCGAGCTCCACGTGCAGGCGCCCGGGGAAGACGGCGTGCAGCCGTTCGAGCTGCCGCTGCGCGGCCTCCAGCCCTTCCCGCGCCAGCGCCCTGCCGACCGGATCGGTTGCGGCGCCGGCCAGGCAGTGGAGCCCGGCCGCGTGCTCCTCGAGCAGCGTCCAGTCGATCCGGGCCTCGCCCTTGGGGTGGTTGAGCGCCCCGGCGGTCAGCAGGCGGCAGAGGTTGCGGTAGCCCTGTCGACTTCGCACCAGGAGGTGGACGCGGGTCTCCTGGTCGTCCAGGGCCGGCCGCTCTTCGCGCTGCCGCGACGCCGCCGACGCCTGGGGCCGGTCGATGACCGCCTCGGCGCCGACCAGCGCCCGAATCCCCGCCTCGCGCGCCGCCTTGTAGAAGCGCGGCGCGCCGGAGACGCCGTTCCGGTCGAGCAGGGCGACCGCCTCAAGCCCCAGCGCCGCCGCCCGCGCCACCAGGTCCTCGGGTTGCGACGAGCCGCGCAGGAAGGAGAACGACGACGCGGCGTGGAGTTCGGCGTAGGGCGGAGGCCGAAGCCGGCGCTTCGGCGGAGTCGGGAACCGGCGTCGCCGCAGTTGCTCCTTGACCGCTCCCGGCGCAGCGTAACCGGGGTTCGGCTCCCCCCGGGCGTCGAGCAGACCGTTGCCGCCTCGGTTGCCGCGGTCGCTGCCCTTGCGCATCGAGCCGGACAGACCCATGTTGCGGGCCGGCACGTCGACCTTGGGGACCTTGGGCGCCATCCGGTAAGCGTAAGTTAGGCGGTAACAGATGGCAATACCCTGGGAACCCGGGACGTCGACAGCCGTGAGATCGCCACGCTTATCTGCCCTGGGAACGCGGGCATCTTGCCCGCATCCGGCGCAGCGCCGGTCTGACCGGTGCGGCTAGTCCTGGCGCCGCGGCGCCCGCAGCGGCTGCCGCGCCTGGTAGAGCGCCAGCCGATCGAGCCGTTGGGACGAGTTGCCGCCGGCCTCGGCCCGTTCCTGTTCGAGCGCCCGTTCTTGCCAAGCGACCGCGTCGTCGAAGCGCCCGGCCTCGGCCAGGGCCATCGCCAGCGTTTCGAGGTGGTCGAGTGCGGGTTGTTCGTCGACCACCGACTGGGCCAGTTCGACCGCCCGGGCGCCGTCCCGGGCCGCGTCGTCGGGGCTCGTAGCCAGCAATCGCGCCAGCAGGTGGCGGGTGGCGACATCGCTGGGGAAGCGCCCTAAAGCTCCGTCGAGAGCCGCACGCGCCTCGGCGTAGCGGCCGGTCTCGAACAGCATGAGCCCGAGATTGAAGCGCACCTGCAGATCGTCCGGCGTCAGCGCGACCAGGGCCTGCAACTGGGCAGCGGCCTCTTCGGCCCGGCCCGAGCCGACGAGCAGGGCGGCGAGCGGCCGCCGTGCTTCGATCATCCCGGGGTCGAGGGCAACGACCTGCCTGAGTTCGTCGATGGCGCCGGCGGTGTTGCCCGAGGCGGCCCGCATCTGTGCCCGCTGAAGACGCCAGGGCAGGTTCTCGGGTGCGAGATCGGCCGCACGTTCCAGGTGCTGGGCGCCCTCGGCGCGGCGTCCGGCCTGGGCGAGGTACATGGCGAGAGCGAAGTGAGCCCCGGGGTGATCGGCGTTGAGCTCGATGGCCCGGCGCAGATGCCTCTCGCCCCGTGCAGGGTCGCCGAGAACGAGCAGCGAGCCCGCCAGCCGGAAGTGCGCCTCCGCGTCGGCTTCGTTCGCTTCGAGGACCTCTTCGTACAGCTCGATTGCTCGCTCGTGGTCGCCCTCCGCTGCGGCGGCCACGGCGCGATCGAGTGGCAGGGTGAGGTCCTCCTCGAGCGGCCGCAGCCGGTCGATCAGCGGGTCGTACATCGGGATCTGAATGTCCTGGTTCAGGCGCCAGGCCTCGGCGGCCCGGTCCGCGTCGCCGAGGGCGCGGTAGGCGAGGCCGACGTGATGATTCGCCTCGCTGCCCTCGGGCTGGGACGCAGCGACCTCCTGGAAGATTTCGAGCGCGCGCGCCGGATCGCCGCGTTCCATCGCGATGTAGCCGAGGCCGACGCGGGCCGTCGCGCTCTCCGGATAGGCCGCAAGCGCCGCTTCGTACGCGGCTTCGGCGGCATCGATGTCGCCGGCCGCGACGTGGAGTTCGGCAAGGCGGATCAGGGTCGGCGGGTCGTCGGGCCGGATGACGAGCGCCTGCCCGGCGCTCGAGAGAGCCCCTTCCAGGTCGCCGGTCGCAATGTCCAGCAAGAGCTGGAAGTAGGCAAACTGGAAGTCCGCCGGCGCCAGCTCCCGGATCTGGTCCAGGCAGGCGGCGGCCGTGTCGTGAAGCTCGTAGTGCAGGTAACGCACGCAGAGATCGCCGTAGCTGTTCACCGCCAACTGCGCCTGCAGCGGTTCGGCGGCGTGTTCCAGAGCGCCGGCTGTGAGCGCCCGGTAGTCCCGAAGGCGCCGCGCGTCCACCGCGGGGACCCCGGTCAGGTCCGGTTCCGGCACCTGGCTCAGGTCAAGCGTTTCCTTGACACGCCGGATCTCCAGGAGTTCGGCGAAGTCCTGGGCGTTGGCGGGCGAGGACGCGACGCACAGCGCGGCCGCCATGGCCAAGCCCATGCACAGAGCGTGACGAGATCGCGGTCGCCGCGGTTCCGAGGTCACCGGTCGGGGATTGGCGGGATCTCGTCTTCCGGGAGGCCCTTGGCCAGAAGGTACTGCCGGATGCGGCTGAGAAACGCGGCAGCCCGGTCGTGTTCATCCCGAGCGTCCTCGTCGGTGAAGTGTGCGAAGACGTTGTACTCGGCCCGAATCCGATCGTCGAGTCCCTCGCTGAGTTCGCTGGCCCAATGCGGCTCGATCTCAGCGGTCTTCACCAGATGGAGGCCGAACATACTGCGTACACCGGCGTGGGTGGACGTCTCGATCTCGGGAACCGCAAGGGCTGCTTTGGCTGCGTGGAAGATGGAGTAGTAGGACCTGGTTATCGCATCCTCAGCGTGGCCGGTGTCCAGGAGGGCTTGGGATGCGCCCAGAGACGACAGCGCGCGTTGCCACTCCGCGCCGATGAGCTTCCGGTTCAAAGGACGGTCACCCCTTCCCGCTCGACTGCGGCACTGTAGGGGGAACGGAGACCTCTCAGCGATTCCCATTCGCCTTCCGTGTACGCCTGGATCGAGGGGGCTATAGCGGAAGTGGCGGCCATGGTGTAGCCGAGCCTGCGGAGAGGCCGCATCAGATCGGCGGCGTCGTCCCGCACGATGAGCAGGAGATCGATGTCGCTCTCGTCGTGTGCGTCGCCGCGCGCCTTGGAGCCGTACACGACCAAGCGCAGCACGGCGTCTGCGTGTTGGCCCTGCAGTGCCTGCCGGTACCCGTCTAGCCAAGCCTGTTCTTCGGGGTGGAGTGTGAGCATGGTGTGACTGTGTGGGTTGTAGGCCGCCAGCGATCCTGGCGCGTCGATTCTACCGGCGGCGACCGGGCGGCCCGCAGCCGGTCTAGACCTGCTGATGGAAGTAGTAGCAGAGCCCATCCGGCGCGACGACGAAGAACACCCGGAACTTCTTGCCGTCCCGCTTGTCGATGCGCCAGTTCTTGACCTTGACGCTGTTGCCCTTGAGCTCGGCCCTCGCTCGCTTGATGTCGGTCACCAGAATCGCCGCGCCGTCCATGCTCGCGTCGCCGCCGTTGATCGCGAAGCCGATCCGCACGCCGTCGCGTTCGAGGATGACCGTCGGCACGGGTTCCTCGCGCCGTTCGACTTCCTCGAGACCGAAGGCGTCCGCGTACCACTTCGCGGTGGCGTCGAGGTCCTCGACCGGCAGGGTCAGAACGTCGTCCTGAAACGGGTAGGCGGCTTCGAACAGCTTCATGGCAGAGCAGACTATCGCCGGGCTCCGCGCCGGTCATGGAATCATCGGCGCCATGGACCGCGAAGCACTCGACCGTGCCCGGCGCAAAGCCGAGTCGATCGGCATCTCGAACGTGCAGCGGCACATCTTCCTGTGCTGCGACCAGACGACGCCGAAGTGCTGTGAGCTGGAGACGTCACTCGAGTCGTGGTCGTTCCTCAAGCGCCGCCTGGTCGAGGTCGGCCTGACGGAGTCCGGGACGGTCATGCGCACGAAGGCGAACTGCCTGCGCATCTGCGATGCCGGTCCGATCGCGGTCGTCTACCCGGAGGGCGTCTGGTACTGGGGCTGCACCCCCGAGGTGCTCGAACGAGTGATCCAGGAACACCTGATCGGCGGCAGGGTTGTGGCGGAGCAGGTGATTGCGGGTGCGGCGCCGGGAGCCACCAGGCCGGGCGATTGAGGCTGGAGTGCTCTTCGGAAGTCGTTTATAGCGAGAATCGATATAAGCCGGGCAGAACCCTATAAGTGGGCCGATGGCAGCCATCTGGAATCTGTAGGTCTCGAGTCGAGGTGGACTTCCTCAGTCGTACACCCCATCCGCGAACCAGCGCTCCGAACTCCGGTCGCGGTAGATCCGGCACACCGCGCCGTTCCGCAGCTCCACGTCCCAGTAGTCCCGCAGGGCCGGGGCCTCCCGCCACCAGCCCTCCTCGATCTCCCAGGGACCGGCCGCGGTGCGGACCGCGCCCTCGATGCGGACGTGACGCTCGTCGGTGGGCAGGGGGTTGATCTTCACGGGTGCGGGGCAGGGAGCGTTGCCCTCGTCCCCGACGGTCAGCACCTCGACCTCGACCGGCGGTCGCAGGGTGCGCACTGCCAGCATGCCGCGGCCCGGCCGGGGTTCGAGCCGGATGCGTGGCGGCGGGGGCGGGTCGTAGTCGGCCAGCCGGAAGCGTTCCGGCAGATGGCCGTTCCTGGTGCGCGGCGAGCCGACCCGGTTCGGGCCGAGCAGGGCGAGCAGCCGAGCGGTGACGGCGGCCAGGCGGTCGGGCGACAGGGCGGCCGGACCGAGCAGGCTGAGTTGGATCTCTCGCGGGGCATCGGGGTGAGCCGAAAGCTGCATGCCGAGAATTGGCGCGCGCGGCGGCTCGGCCTCCAGGTGGAGGCGGACGAGGGACAGCAGCGTCCGGGCCTCGCGCGTGGGCGCCGGCAGCTCGATCGCCACCTCGTGGAAGCCTTCGGGTTCGAGCTTGAGTGACAGCTCGAGCCGCTTGCAGCCCATGCCCCGGGCTTCGAGCCGGGAGGTGAGCCGTTCGACCGCCCCGCGGGCGACGAACAGGAACGGTTCCAGATTGTCGATCGGCCACTCGAAGGTCTGCGATTCGCGGAAGGTGGGCGGCGGCGGACGGGGAGTGAGCGGCGCCGGATCGATGCCCCGGGCGGCGGCATGGAGCGCTGTGCCGCGCTCGCCGAGCCGGCTGTGGATCTCGCCAGCCGGCAGGCCCGCCAGATCACCGACCGTGCGCAGGCCCCAGAGTTTCAGCGTGTGGAGGATCTCCTGGTCGTCGCCTTCCGGCGCGTTGCTGCCGGGTCCGCTGCCGTCGCTCCCGAGCAGAGAGTTGAGCGGCAACGGCGCCAGGAACCGGGCTTCGCCGCGGGGCGCCACGACGTTCGGCGACCGCGGCAGGGCGGCCGCGGCTCGCGCCGCGAGCTTGCAGCCGGCGATGCCGACCCGCCCGGGCAGGCCGGCGGCATCCATGTCCCGCATCATGGTCTGACCGAGGCTGTGCTCGTCCTCGGCCGCGATGTCGAGGTAGACCATGCCCTCGCCGCCGTCCTCGACCCGGGGCGAGAAGGCGCCGGCGATCTCGAACAGCACCTCCTGCGCGGTGTGCTCGCGTTCCGGGTCGCGCACGCGGTCGACCAGGCCGGACTCGATGTTCCGGGCCTGGGCCACGGTCAGCCCCGGCCGCACTCCCGCGCGGCGCGCCAACCGGGAAGCGGCGACGATCCGCGCCGACGGGCCCTCGTGGACCACGACCGCCTCGCGGGCGAGTTCCGGCGCGCCCCGCAGGTAGGCGGCCAACGGGAACAACGCCGCCCTCATGCAGGCGATGCGGGACCTCCGCTTAGCCGGCACGCCTCAGCACCTCGGCGGGCGAGCCGGCGTGGCTGTCCTCTGCCGGCCTGGGCAGCGCGACGGGCAGGGGGCGCCGCAGACTGCCGGTGAGAACGCGCAGTACGACGTCGGTTGCGGCGCCCGGCCGTTCGCCGCGCGACTTGGCGAGTTCCAGGCGGGTCGCGAGCCCGTCGAGCAACCGCGGGCTCCTCGGCGCGGCCTGCCCCCAGAGAGCGCGGACCGGCGACGCGCGCGAACCCAGGTCAAGGATCTTCTGCGGCGCCGTGCCGCCGGCGCGGTACGGACTGGCGATCAGCAGCGCCGCCTGGTGGTTCTCCGCCGCCCGCCGCAGCCGCAGCCATGCCGACTCCTTGCCGCGGCCGCCGGGAACCGGAGGCAGTCCGAGGTCGATCACGACCAGGGGGAAGCCGCCGCCGATCAGCACTTCCGCGCTGCCCAGCGCCTGCTTCAGTCGCTGGGGCCGCGCCCAGAGCAGCCGTTCGAGGACGACTCCGGCGCGCGCCGCCGCCTGTGGATCGAAGTGGTCTCCCAGATCGATCAGCGCCGCCGATTCACCGCTCTGGGTGGCGCCGGCCAGGAGTTCCAGCACCAGGGAGAAGCGGCCGCTGCTCCGGGGGCCGACCAGTTCGACCGTCTGCCCGCGACAGATCCCGCCACCGAGCAACCGGTCGACACCGCGAAGCCGCGTCACGAACAGTTCGGCGTCCGTCTCCTGGATTCTGATCGCGGGACTGTCGCCCACCAGCTCCCGTCCACGCCGGATCTGGCGTACGAGCGACCGCGGCCACTGCGGGTCGGTGAGTGCTGCGGGCAGAGAAGTCACGGCGCCGAGGACGCGGAACGCGAGAAACGGGAAAGTGGGAAGAGAACATCATAGCGCAACTAGAGCGTAAATAGGAGGCGGCAGGACAACGGTCCCTGTTAAGACTTGGTGTCTAACTTTGAATAGGGGGATCCCTTATTCAAAGTTCCTTCGCAAGGGCCGAGTTCTTGCCCCTGTGATAAAACTTATCGCCTAACTCTTCATAAGAAGAGGCAGAGTGCTTCAATGGAACGTCCAATACCGGGCCGCTACGAGGTCGCCGTTGCAGGAGGCGAGCAGGTGCGCGCCTTCATCCCGGCACCCCTCCCGCCGAAGCCGGCACTGAACCTGGAAGGTCCTCTGCTGCGGTCCCTGGAGGCAGCCAGTCTGGCCCTGGGGCGGCTGGAAGGCGCGAACCAGCTCCTGAAACCGACGCTTTTCGTCTACTCCTACGTCCGCAAGGAGGCGGTGCTGTCTTCCCAGATAGAAGGCACGCAGTCGTCGCTCTCCGACCTCCTGCTGTTCGAGCTCGACCAAGCCCCCGGGGTTCCACGCGATGATGCGGCCGAGGTCTCGCGCTACGTTACGGCCCTTGAACACGGCCTGAGACGGCTCGGCGAGAGCTTCCCGCTTTCGAACCGGCTGATCCGTGAACTGCATCGCATCCTGTTGTCCGCCGGTCGCGGCGCCAGCAAGGATCCGGGCGAATTTCGCCGTTCCCAGAACTGGGTCGGCGGTAGCCGCCCGGGCAACGCTGTCTTCGTACCGCCGCCGCACCTGGCCGTTCCCGACTGCATGGGCGAGCTCGAACGTTTCCTGCACGCCGAAGACGATGGCCTGCCGACGCTGGTACGGGCCGGTCTGGCTCACGTCCAGTTCGAGACGATTCACCCGTTCCTCGACGGCAACGGCCGTGTTGGCCGTCTGCTGATCACGCTGTTGCTGTGCGAGGCGGGCCTACTGCGCCAACCGCTGCTCTACCTCAGCGTGTACTTCAAGCGCCACCGGGTGCGCTACTACGACCTGCTCAACGGCATCCGGCACACCGGCGATTGGGAGGCCTGGTTGGCGTTCTTCCTCCAAGGCGTACAGGAAACGGCCGAGAACGCGGCGGCCACCGTTGGTCGTCTCACCGAGCGATTCACGGAGGACCGGCAACGGGTCGCGACCGAGGGCCGCCGCGCCGGCTCCGCACTACGGGTCCACGAAGCCCTGCAGGAACGTCCAATCCTCTCCATCCCGAAGACCTGCAAGCGCACCGGACTCGCCTTTCCGACCGTCTCGGCTGCGCTGAGACTTCTGGAACGCGCAGGCCTCGTCCGGGAGATCACCGGCTTCAGCCGCAACCGCGTCTATGTGTACAGCGAGTATCTGAGGATCCTGAACGAGGGCGTGGAGGCGGAGTGACGGGTGGCGTCAGCGCAGGCGCTGGAGGAACCACCAGTGGTGTCCCTAGAGGTCCCGGGCGCCGTAGCTCCGATCGACCCAGTAGCCCTCGCCGTAGTCCTGGGTCGCCGGCTCGATCGTGATCGCGGCGCCGGCCGCCCGCGCCCGCTCGCAGTGCGCGTCGGCGTCGTCGACGTACACGCACAGCGACTGCGTGTTCGCGCCGCCGACCGCTTGTGGAGACTGCTGGTACGCCCGGTCGGGCTGCAGACCCGTCTGTCCGACCATGATGAGACCGCCGTCCAGGACGAGCTGCGAATGGACGATTCTCCCCTGCTCGTCCTCGACCCGCTCCTGTACGGCGAGCCCGAACGCTCGGGTCAGCCAGTCGATCGCGGCCGCCGCGTCATCGTAGAAGACGGCGGACGAGATTCTCGGCCAGCCTTTGGGTGGGTTCTTCATGGTCTCCTCCAGGTTGACCATTCCAGACATGGGTAGCGGGCCGCATTGCGGCGTCCATTAGTCCAGGAGAATCCGTCGTAGTGTGTCGTCCAACTCACTCGCCTTCAGTTGACGTTCTTTGGCGTCGTATCCGTGTCCCGAGTCCAGTGCTTTTCGCGCCTGATAGTAGGACAGAGCGAACTCGGTGTCTTTCGGCTCGAGACCTGCATCGCGAGCAACGCCACGCCAGTAGTCCTTGTTGAGGCCCAGCGTGTTGTGAACGATCTTCTCGTACAGAGACCGGCGTAGAGCGGCTCTCTCACGGTCGATCTTCCTTTGATCCGACTGCTTGGCACGATGTACGGAGACCCAACGCGCTGTGGCCGTAGCAACGGCTCCGATTGCACCTATACCGGCCAAGATGAGTGTCGCCACCTCCATTCACGATCTCCTTGGTCGAGGCTATCCGCCAGGGCTGCCCAATCCGGCCTAGTGTACTGTCTCCAACATGGCTTTACCACGTGTAACCTTTGCGATGATGCTGTCGGCGGTGGCCGTCCAGACGAAGGGCCGGGAGTTTTGGTTGCTGTTCTCCACGTAGTCGTAGATGGTCTTTACGAGGTCGTTGACGCTCTGGAATGCACCGCGCCGGATCGCCTTCGTGGTCAGACCGCCCAGCCAGCGTTCGACCAGGTTAAGCCAGGGCGACGAAGTGGGAATGAAATGGAAGTGGAAGCGAGGCTTTCGCTCCAGCCATGCGCGCACGGCGGCGTGTTTGTGGGTCTGGTAGTTGTCCAGGATCAGGTGCAGGTCGAGATGGTTCGGGATCTCGCGGTCGAGACGCTTGAGGAAACGGAGAAACTCCTGATGGCGCTGCCGGCCCATGCACTCCGCGATCACCGTGCCCTCCAACACGTTCAGCGCAGCGAACAACGTCGTCGTCCCGTTGCGCTTGTAGTCGTGGGTCATCGTTCCCGCGCGGCCGCGCTTGAGCGGCAAGCCCGGCTGGGTCCGGTCCAGAGCCTGGATCTGGCTCTTCTCGTCCACGCACAGCACAAGCGCGTTCTCGGGCGGATTCCGGTACAGGCCCACAACGTCCCGCAGCTTTTCCACGAACCTGGGGTCGTTGCTCAGCTTGAACGTCTTGACCAGATGGGGCTTCAGCCCGTGCGCCGCCCAGATGCGCTGGACCGCCGCCGGACTGATGCCCTGGGCCCGAGCCATCGAACGCACGCTCCAGTGGGTCTGACCGGGCGGCTTCTCGTGCAGCGTCGCTTCGATCACTTTACGCACGACCGACTCCGAGAGCGGCGGCTTTCCGCAACCGCGGGGACGATCCCTGGTCAGCCCCGAAGGTCCGTCCTCCGCGAACCGACGACGCCACAGCAGCACCGTCGGCCGCGAAACTCCGAGTTTCGCCGCGATCGCCCGATTGGCCATGCCCTCCGCCGCAGCGAGCACGATCCGGCTACGCCGGACCGTGCGTTGCGTGGTCGTCGGCGCCTCTACCCATTTCTTGAGAAGCGCTCGATCGCTCTCTTCGATGTCAATTCGTTCCGCTGGTTCCCACATGAACGGAATACTGACGAACTTAACCGAAACTGTCAACCCAAGTCGGAGACACTACACTAGGCGGCTCGCGGTGACTCCCGTTCCCGTGCCACCACCGCCTCCAGGTGGGGCGGTGGCCGCCACAGGCACTCCACGACGTATGGCAGGTCGAGCGGCCGTCCGTCCCAGCTCGGCATCGACTCCTTGCCCGTGATCAGGATGCCGGCGTTCTCCAGGTGCTCGACCAGCTCTCGGGCGGCGTGGAGCCCGACCGGTGGAGGCGCCGGACTCTGCTCCAGGCGCCGTCCCCGGCGATGGAAGACTTCAGCCGGTTGTGCCTTCGGCAGAGGAGCACGAGGTTCGAGAGCTTCGTTTCGCCGCCGTCGGCCCAGTGGACGATGTGGTGAGCGTCGCAGTGCTGCGATGTACAGCCGGGGAAGCGGCAACCCTGGTCGCGGAACTCCTGGGCCCGCCGAATCGGTGGCGGAGTGGTGCGGGTCTTGCGGCTGACACTCAGCATCTGGCCGTTCCGGCGGGTCATCGGAATCTTCCCGGCGTCGTAGGCGATCCTCCGGGCTGTTTCCGCGGAAACGGGGACATGGGAGGCTCCGAGCCAGGCGCCGTTGCCGTCCTGCGAGTGCGGGAGTCTTGCCGGCCGGCTTTGGCGGAACGAGTTGCGGCCGGATGCCCGCGGTCTTCGTGCTTACCGGCACTGGTGACGGCGCACCCACTTGCCTCGAACATCCCGGTGTTCTTGTCCAGACGCACGCAGCCGCTGCGTTCTATCTCCAGGGCCGCAGCGTCGCGCAACTCATCCAGTTTGCTGGGGTTCGGCGCCATCCTGCCGGTCGAGCGCACATAAGCGATCAGGGGTTCGACCTCGGTGATCTCCAAGGCGTCCTCATAGCGGTGTGTCACTACGGAGGCGAACACTCTCTTCAGTTGGGCTCCGCCGGTTTCAAGGCTGAAGAGCTCAAACGTGTTCTCCTTCGGGTGCTGATCTTCCTGGTGCATCGCTTGCCGTACCCACGCTCCCAGGCCGATCCGGTCGGTGAGCCCGTTGGTTGCCGCGAACAGACGCCCGTCTGCTCTGAGCACCCGACGCAATTCGTCCAATGCCCGCGCTCGATCGGGGACATGGTAGAGCATGTGGTTGGCTATCACCCCGTCGAAGCGATCGTTGTCGAAGGGCAGATCCTGGGCATCGGCTACGCGATAGGAAAACCGCTCCTTGCCAAGGATCTGGCAGGCGGCGTCGAGCATGCCGGGCGAAAGATCAGCCAGAGTGATTTCCCATCCAGACGGAATCCGCGCTCGATTGGCGCACCAGAGGTCTCCCGGTCCGCAGCCCAGGTCCAACAGGCGAGCCTTCTCCCCGAAATCGAACCGATCGAAGACCCATGGCAACCAGCCTCGCGGATTGACGCTGAAGCGGGCGTGCAGCTGAGCGCGGTCTCGTAGATTGCCGGGGTCCCGGTATTGGTCCTCTACCAGGTACTTCCGGTCGGTCATTCTGTTCATGCTCTGCCGGCCTTGCTCGCCATTGGCGGCGGCCTGTCACGGGTCGCTTCTCGCCGCCAGAACGGCCGGATGAAGCGGCCCTGAAGCCGTGCCCGCCTCAGGAAGGCAACGCTCACCAACAGGCACACGGCAATGGCGAACCCGGAACCCTCTACCCCGAGAGCGCCGCCGGAGAGGAAGTCGGGTCCGCTCAGCCGGGACTCAAGAACGCTTTGCACCTGGATGCCGGAGAGATTCGGGCCGAACACGCCCGCCACCATGAAGTTCCATCCGAAGTGGATGCCGATCGCGAACCATAGTCGCCGGGTCAGGACGTAGGCGGCGCCGAGCAGCACGCCCGCTTCGATACCGATTGCCGCGGCGCCGTAGAGGGTCGCGTTCGGATTACTCAGGTGTACAAGACCAAAGAGCGCTGCCGAGATGGCGAGGGCCAGCCATGTTCCAAGCCCCTCTTCGAGAAGTCGGAACACCACACCGCGGAAGACCACCTCCTCGAGATAGCCGGACACGGCGGCGATGGCGAACGCGGTCAACAGGGCGGTCCAGGCGCCGACTCCTTGCACCTGGTAGAAGCCAAGCGCCGCGATGAGCGCCACGACCAACGTCAAGCAGGCGGCGCCGACCAGAGCTCCCGCGCCGGTTTCACGCAGCGCCCCGCTCAGGGAGAGCTCAGCGGCAGACCGTCGCTCCAGGAGACGGGTCATTCCGCGGTAGGCGAAGTGAATGGCGAGGATGGGAAAGACCACTCCGACTACGACGCGCAGCCAGGAGATTTCCAACCACAGGCTGAGCCCGGCGGCCGCCAGACCCTGGAGCCCGAGGGCGGCAGCGATACCAACACCAAAGAGGACGATCCGGGTCAGCGGGAACCGGAGAACCCGAGTTCCCCATTGCTTCCACCGCTCCTGAGCGGGCGCCGCCGTGTCGTCCATGTTGCGCCTGCCAAGGGTATCCCGCTAGCGGAGCGAGCCGAGGGCTGTCCCGGCTCTCTCCCGCGGACTACTCGACGTTTCCTGGGCGAGGTTCGGAAGACAGCCGTCGAGCCACGGCTTGGCTGAAGTCCGCCAAGTCATCGACCCGATTCTCCAGGACATCGCGGACGATCGCCAGATTGGTCCTGGCGTACTCATGAACGAGGATGTTCCGGAAGCCGACCATGTGCTGCAAACGGCGGGCGAGGTCTTCGTTGATCCAGCCGGCGGCGTGCAGCAGTTGGAACAGGTCGCGGTTGTGCTGGGGCTCACCGAGTTTCTCGTCCGAGACGATGTGCGAGGCGGCGTCGAGGACCGCTTGGATCGCGAGCTGAAGCGTCATGAGCAGGAAACGCTGCTCCTTGAGGTCGGTCTCCAGGAGATCGGGTCGGCCGAGCCTGCGCAGGTCGGCCAGGTAGGTCTCGATCTCGGCGAGTTTCTTGGCTACGAGTTCGGCGTCAGTCATGAGCTCGGCCCGTGCCGGTACAGCCGCCGTATCGGCTCCATGTCGAAGTACTCGTTGCGAGACTTGACCTCCCAGGCGATGCGCCTTCGTGGGGCGCGGTCGATCAGGAGTTGGCCGTCTCGGCGCACTCGGTGGGCGAGGTCGCACGGGGCTCGATTGAGGATGACGATCTGTACCGGTCGCCCTGTCCTCTTCTCGATGCGGGCGGCGAGGTTCAGGCGGAGGCTCTCGAGTGTGTCAGGAGGATCCGATTCGAGCAGGAGCGCGACATCGACATCGCTGTCGAGGCGCTGAGTGCCGCGGGCGACGGACCCGTACAGATAGGCGGCGACGATGTCCGGCTCGGCGTGGAGTTCGGACCGCAGCGTCGCGGCGATCGCTTCGGTATCGGGTGTGGTGGTTGGCATCGCGGTTGGCTGAGAATACCGCTTCAGCCCACGTCGAATGACGAACCGAGGTCCCGGACCTCGCCGTCATGCAGCACCTTGGCCCCTACGCGGCGTGCGGTGTGCTTCGTTCCCGGGCGACCGCTGCTTCGAGGTGCGGTGGCGGCCGCCACAGGCATTCCATGACGTAAGGCAGGTCCATCGGTGTGCCGTCCCAGGCCGGCATTGATTCCTTGCCGGTGATCAGGACGCCGGCGTCCTCCAAGTGGCGGATCAGCTCACGGGCGGGGTACGAGCCAACTGGTGGCGGCGCGGGGCTGTGCACCAGCGGTCGACCACGTTTGTCGAGGAACTGGACGGCGCGTTCGTTGTTCATCTTCACGCTGAAGCCGCCTTCGTGGAGCAAGCGGTGGTGCCGCCGGCAGAGCAGTACGAGGTTGGAGAGCTTCGTTTCGCCGCCATCGGCCCAGTGGACGATGTGGTGAGCGTCGCAATGCTGCGATGTGCAGCCGGGGAAACGGCAACCCTGGTCGCGGAACTCCAGGGCGCGCCGGATCGGTGGCGGAATCGTGCGGGTCTTGCGGCCGACGCTCAGGATCTGGCCATTCCGGTGGGTCATCGAGACTCTGCCAGCGTCGCAGGCGATCCTCCGGGCTGTTTCCGCGGAAACGGGAACGTTGGAGGTCCCGAGCCAGGCGCCGTTGACAGCTCCTGGCAACGCGGGCGTTCCCGCGGGAACGCGTGCTCCGGACGTTCCCGCGGGAACGTGAGTCCCGTTGTCAGCCGTCGCGCTCTGCTGCGCCGTCAGCTCTTCCCCGTTCGCATGAACCACGACCTGGTAGCGGTCGCCGCTCGACCCTGGATCGAGTCCGCCCTTGAGCGCGCTCTCGGCAACCAGAGCAAGAGCGTCGGCGCGCACTTTGCCGACTGGCGGTTTGTCCTCCTGCTGCTCTGCGTAGAGCTTGTCGCTCGCCGCATCGAGCGCCTTCATCAGGACTTCGCCCGCCTCCGGCGCCAGACATCCGCGGATCACGAACATGCCGTTCTCGTCGATGTGGGTCGTCACATGGCTGGAAGCGTCGCGCAACTCGTCGTCGTGGGCCTCGACCGTGCGGTCGATCCGCCGCCAGCTTCTCACCATTCGTTCGATCTGGGCCGCGGTCCCCGCCTTGCCGAGCTCGACGAGCTCCTCCTCGGTGTCGGGCCGGGCGATGCGGGTCAACGCTCTCACCTTGGAGTAGGAAAGCCCGCCCCTGCTCATTGCCTCACTCATCAAGGGCAGGTCGCCCAGGGCCCGGGCGACTCGCACCCGCTCACGGGCCGCGCCGGGCGCCAGACTGATTCGCCAGGTGAGCCAATGGGCGCAAGTGAGAAAGCCGCAGCTCCAGCCTTCCTCTTCATCGAACTTGCGGATCAGGACGAGCAGCTCATAGGTCGCCGCATCGATGCGTGCAGCGAGCGTGGCGATCTCCTCGCCCATGCGCTCCTTGTTGCTCATGCCGGTTTGTTTGTCAATCATTTGGTTGCCACCCAGTGCTGGGACCCGACGGTCCGATTGGCACGTGTCGGAGGCTGCGAACCGGCCTTTTCGGGGCCTCCGTCGAAGGCAAGGAATATAGCATGAAGCCTTGAGAAACACAAGCAATTGGGGTCGATGCGGATCCCCGGTTGGCGTCCTCCTGGGCTCCGCTCAATCGGAACTGGGGAGCGCGGACTCACGACGGGGAAGGCGTCCAGGTTGAGCCGGTGAGCGTCCTGGCCTACCCGGCGGCGAGCTTGCTTCTGGCGCGCAAAGCCCTAGACTCCAGGCTCTCGTTTTCGCCAACGCGGCGACGTTTCGGTCGCCCCCCGCCTTCAATGCTCCATTGAGACGACCTTGCCCGGCCAACTCTTCACCCAGTACTTCCTCACGGACGGTATTCGGGACACGGCAGAGTGGCGGGAGTCGGTCCGTCACCCGGAGGCCTTCGCCGAGTTCCAGGCGGGGGTCCCCACTCTCCTCGCGGCGTTCAGCCGCTCCAGCGATCCGAATGAGGCGGTCACCGAGGCGGATCTGATCCGGCCCATCCTGGAGCTGCTCGGATGGTCGCACTACCTGCCGCAGCAGGCGACTGCGCGGGGTGAGGACGTCCCGGACCACTTGCTGTTCGAAGACGCCGAATCAAAGGCCCGCGCCAACCAACGTGCCGTTCCCGGCGACCGCTATCCCGACGCTCTCCTGGTCCAGGAGAGCAAGCGGTTCGGTCTTCCTCTGGATGGCCGGGACCGTGCCGGCCGCTTGTATGTGGGCACGCCACACGGGCAGATCCTCCGGTACCTGGCCACGGCTGAGAGCGTCTCGGATGGCCGGATCCGTTGGGGCATCTTGACGAACGGCGGTGTCTGGCGGCTCTACGACCATCGCGCTCGCCCCCGCGCGAGTGGGTACTTCGAGGCTGACCTTCGGGCGATGTTGGAACAGGGCGACGAGGACGGTCTGAGAACGTTCTTTCTCCTGTTCGGCCGCAGTGCTTTCGCTCTGCAGGACGGAGCGACGGAGACCTTCATCGACTCGGCCATCGCGGAGGGGAAGCGCTACGAGGAGAGGGTTGCCGAGGACCTCTCTCAGGCCGTCTTCGACGATGCTTTCCCCCGACTTCTGAACGCGCTTGCTGAGAGGGCCCCATCGGCCGATCTGCGCGAGATCCGCGACGCCGCGCTGATCTTCCTCTACCGGCTGCTGTTCGTTCTCTACGCCGAGGACCGGGGTCTCTTGCCGGTCAACGACCCGAGGTACGACGACTATGGACTGAGGCGGCGAGTCCGGGATGACATCGCCCGCCGGATGGCCGAAGGGGACACGTTCTCGAGCACGGCCGGCAACTACTACAACCGTCTGATGGAGCTCTTCCGGCAGATCGACGGCGGTGACCGGTCGATCGGCTTGCCGCCCTACAACGGCGGTCTGTTCGCCGAGGAAGCGGCGCCACTGCTGGCAAGGGTTCGTCTCGCAGACAGTGAGACGGCCCCGGTCGTCTTCGGGCTCAGCCATTTCGGCCACAGGGGCGATGGTCGGGCCAGGTTCGTCAACTACCGCGATATGTCGGTCCAGCAGTTGGGTTCGATCTACGAGCGTCTCCTTGAGCGAGAGCCGGTGCGAGACCCGGCAGGCAACGTCTCGATCCAGCTCAACCGTTTCGCGCGGAAGGACAGCGGCAGCTTCTACACGAGCCAGGAACTGGTCGACCTGATCGTTGAGCAGACGCTGAAACCGCTGGCGGAAGAGCGCCTGCGGGCGTTCGAGGCGAAGGCCGAGGAGCTCGAGAACAACCGCCGGACCAAGGACGACCGCCTGGCGGATCTGGTGCAGATCGACCCGGCGGAGGCCGTGTTGGATCTCAAGGTGCTCGATCCCGCCATGGGAAGCGGCCACTTCCTGGTCACGGCCGTGGACTTCCTTTCCGACTATGTGGCGGAACTCATCGAGTACGTGCCGGCGGTGCCGGAGTGGCTTGACGAGCCGTACGAATCGCCCCTTGTGGGTCGGATCGCTCGTATCCGGCAGGGCATCCTCCATCGCGCGGCCGAATCGGAATGGGTGATCGACGAGGCGCAACTCACGGATCAGGCGATCATCCGGCGAATGGTGCTCAAGCGCTGCATCTACGGCGTGGACAAGAACCGCCTGACGGTGGAACTGGCCAAGGTGTCGCTGTGGCTGCACAGCTTCACCGTCGGTGCGCCGCTGTCGTTCCTGGATCATCACCTGCGTTGCGGCGATTCCCTCGTCGGACTCAGGGTCGGCGATGGCACGGATGAGCTTCGCCGCCTCGGCGGGCTGATCGCCTCCAGTGCCATCCAGGGCGCCGAGAACGCGGTTGCCGGGATGGAGCTGATCGAGGAGATGTCCGACGCGGACGTGGCGGAGGTCCGGGAGTCGGCGATGCTCTTCGAGGGCGTCGACCAGGCGACCTCCGAGCTGCGCCGCGCGCTCGACTTCCTGTGCAGCCTTCGCTGGTTGACCGCGGGCATGAAGAAGAAGCAGCGCAACGAGTTCGAGACGCGTGGACTGCTCGAAGTGATTGGCGCTTATCCCGCGAAGGCGTATTCACTCCTCGCGGAAGGTCCGGAAGCCATCGATGCGACCTCGGCCAGTTCGGACGACGCCGGCCTCTCGAGATTCGGCGAGCTATGGCGCGATGCCCGCGCGCTGGCCGAACGGGAGACCTTCCTGCATTGGGAGGTTGCCTTCCCGGGAGTCTGGCGGTACTGGCAGCGGCGCAGCCCGGATGGCGGGTTCGACGCGGTGATCGGCAATCCGCCCTGGGACCGGATCAAACTGCAGGAAGTGGAGTGGTTCGCGACCCGCGATCCGGAGCTTGCCCGCGCTCCCACCGCGGCACAGCGCCGTATTGGCATCAAGAAACTCCGAGACCGGGGCGAACCGTTGGCCGCCGGGTTCGACGAGGCGAAGCAGCGCGCCGACAGCCTCCTGACTCTGTTCCGCACTTCAGGCGACTATCCGTTGCTCGGCAGGGGCGACATCAACCTGTACTCGCTCTTCGTCGAGCGGGCGCTGAACGTGCTCAAGCCGGGCGGTCTGGTGGGACTGCTCGTGCCGTCCGGCATCTACGCCGACAAGACGGCCGCGCCGTTCTTCCAGTCGATGTCCACCGGTGGCCGGTTGGCTGGCCTTTTCGACTTTGAGAATCGGCGACTCGGAACCGGACTCCCGCCGTTCTTCCCGGACGTGGATACGCGGTTCAAGTTCTGCGCTCTGGTCGTTGGCGGCGTCGAGCGGACGCTCCCGGAGACTCCGTGCGGTTTCTTCCTCGACAGCGCTGGGGATCTGAGCGACTCGGAACGGTGCTTCCCCCTGAGTCCGGTCGACTTCAGGCGGGTCAATCCGAACACCGGTACCGCGCCCGTGTTCCGCACCCGCCGGGACGCCGAGATCACGCGGGGCATCTACGAACGTCATCCGGTGCTGGTGGACCGATCCGGGGGTGGGGAGCGGCGGGCTTGGCCGGTTCGCTACAACCGCATGTTCGACATGACGAACGACTCGCACCTGTTCCGGACCGCCACGGAACTCGGCGCGGCTGGCTGCTACCCCGTCGCCGGCAACCGGTGGAAGCGAGGCGAGGAAGAGTGGCTGCCGCTGTACGAGGGGAAGATGGTGCAGGCCTTCGACCACCGCGCGGCGAGCGTCGTGGTCAACCCGGAGAACCTGAACCGGCCGGCGCAGCCGCGGGAAGCGACGTTGGCAGAGCATGCCGATCCCGGCTGGTCGCCTGATCCGCAGTTCTGGGTTTCGGAAGAGTCGGTGAAGTGGCGTTGGCCCTTGGAGTGGGTCGTCGGCTTCAAGGAGATCACTGCCGCGACCAACCGCCGCACCGTGATCGCTTCGGCATTCCCGCGAGCCGCGTTTGGGAACAAGACGCCTGTTCTGCTGCCGCTGGGTGGAGATCCGGTGCAAGCTACTGCCGACTACAAGAACTGCGCGGCCCTCATCGTCGCAAACCTGAACAGCCTGGCGCTCGACTTCGTGGCCCGGCAGAAGATCCACGGCCAGACCCTGAACCTGTACATGCTTGAGCAGCTTCCGCTGATTGGCCCGGGCGACTACAACCGCCGCTTCGGGATCAAGACAGCGCGTGACCTCGTCCGTGAGCACGTCTTGCGTCTGACCTACATGGCGCACGACATGGAACCACTCTCCGGCGACCTCGGGCACGACGGTCCGCCGTTCGCTTGGGACGAGGAAGAGCGCCGGCATCTGCGGGCCCGGCTGGACGCGCTGTACTTCCTGCTCTATGGGCTTTCGCGGGCGGACGCGGAGTACGTGCTAGGCACGTTCCCCATCGTCTGCCGACAGGACGAGGGCGAGTTTGGACGGTACCGGACGGGCGAGATGGTCCTCGGTTACATGAGCGCGCTGGCGGCTGGGGATGTGAGCACGGTTGTGGATCTATAGGGACCTCCCGCGGAGCACCACTGGTCGCTTCGCTTCTGAAACCAGGGTGCCGCGATTCGCGCCACCCGCGAATAGATCGTGCGCGCCTCGTCAGGTAAAACGAGTGGAACCCGGGCATCCTGCTCGTATATGGTGCGTTAGCGCCGACTTGGTAGCAGTCGGAGAGTATCGGCCGTCCGCGGATTCCCCCCGCTGCCATCGAGTTCGCACGGTCGCGCTCCCAGGATAGATTCGCCGTCGCCCAGTAGGGAGCGATCCCGACCTACTTCTGTGTCGTGAGTCGTGGCTGCTCGCGGTGAAAGTGTGGGGACAAGGGCAAGAAACGAATGGACCCGCTTCTGAAGAACGCAGTCGACTCCATTCGAGTCGGCGTGGAGGACTACGAAACCGGGGAACGCGCGAGGGTTCTGTCGGCCGTTCGGAACCTGCACGCCGGACTCCTCCTGCTGGCGAAGTGGATTCTCGTCCGCAGCGTACCGAACGCGAGCGAGGACCATGTGATTGCCGTGGCTTACGAGCCAGAGCCGGATCGCGCCGGCGGCGTGAAGTACGTGCCCTCGGGACCGCAGACGATCGGCCTGCGTGACATTCCGGATCGCCTCGGGAAGTTCAATCTCGACCTTTCAGTCAAGGCCAGGAAACGGCTTGAGTCGCTCGCCAAGGTACGCAACGCAGTCGAGCATCGCTATTCCGACGCGGCCGGCGAATCCTTGCAGCAGACCGTGTCGGAGGCGTTCGTTGTGGCGGCCGAGTTCTTTCGGCTCGGCCGGTTGGATCCGGTGGACCTCCTTGGAAAGGCATGGGACGTGATGCTGAACGTGAACGAGGTCCATGAGCAGGAGCTGGCGGAGTGTCGGGGGACGTGGCGTGGCGTGGCGTGGGGTTTCGAAGTGGATGACGACGTCGGCCCCAAGTGCCCGGTGTGCGGCTCAGAACTGTTGAAGCAGATAGAGCGGGACAACAAAGCGCAGGACTCGGTCCGCGGCAGGTGCCTGTCTTGCGGTGAGGAGTTGGACGCTGAGACATTCGTCGAGTGCCTGCTGGGGGCGCAGTACTGGGCGAATGGGTATCTTGCGGCCAAGGGCCGTGCTCACGGCGTTCTCTACGATTGCCCATCCTGCGCTTTGAGGACGTACGTAGCCGAGTTCGCCTCCGACGGTGAGGTGGCGGGATGCGTAGTCTGCGGGTTCACGCTGGGAGTTTGTTGCATTTGCGTAAGCGATCTGATGCCGGACGATCTTTTCGGCGACAGGGAAGACTTGTGCGGTTCTTGCGGCCATCGGATCGACAAGGCACGAGACTGAACGGCAGTCGCGGCTGCGTTTGTGGGAGCTTTTCTACCGTGCCGTTCTTGGAGGCCGTCTCAACCTCAGCGGAACTTGAGTGGCGGCGTACCGCTCCGCAGAACTCTCGCAGGTCGCGCACACGGTTCCCCAGAAGATCGCGGACGATCGCCAGATTCGTCCGGCCGTACTCATGAACGAGGCCGTTCCTGAAGCCGACCGTGTGGTGCAAACCGCGTGCGAGGTCTTCGGCGATCCACCGGCGACTGTCCTCGCAGATGATCCTGGCGCCGCCGGCACATCATCGGCCGCATCGCGTGAACCGACCACCGGCAACGAGTTGGACATGACCTCTTCCATTTCCTGGCTTTTCTCACGCACGATTGCGTTCATCACCGGGGAGCTTTCTCTGGAGGCTGCCCGGCAGCCGCTGTGCCAGTGCGAGGTGCTCGAGCTGGACCGCAACCGTACGAGCGTTGATCGTCGACGTCGACTGCATCAAGTCCCGTGTCCGCTAGATCGGGCTCGACTAGCTGCCGAATCTGATACCGTGCTGCGCTTGATCGGGCAGGGCGGGCCGGGAGTACGGAACCCCGGCTTTCTTCGATCATTCGACGCCCAATAGCAGTTCGTAAGCGCAAGATAACCAAGGAATAACAACGATGACCAAAGTGAAGACCGGACAGGAAATGGCAAGAGATCTAATGAAACTACTCAAGTCAGGATCGGTTCCCGTAGAACACTTGTCTGGAGTGTACGTTGAACCCGTTGTAAAGGACGGCACGATTGTCGTGGCCTTACATGCTGGTCCTCCCAGCGTCGAGGAGCGCTGCCAAGGCATGATCTTCGCCTTGAAAAGCGAGTTCGCAGTCGATCTGATTACTAAACTAGCCCAAGGCGTGGTTTCCATAGGCGGGCTTGGAGATCAGGCAGGCGACGAGAACGTAACCGTGACAATTGAGCTTGGGAAGTTCAAAGGCCCGACGATCACCAAGAAATCAGAACCGCAGAACTAGTCGCACGTCGTCCGGCCCTATGTCGTCCCCCCGACACTTGGCATCCCCAGAGAGCACCATGCGGGTGCGGCGGTCGCGATCGATCAGGAGGAGGCCGTCTCGCCGAACCCGGTGGGCGAGATCGCACGGGGCTCGATTGAGGATGACGATCTGTACTGCGTGGCCGGTCTCGTTCGCGATCTGGCTGGCGAGAGCCGGGCGGACGCTTTCCAGCGTAGCCGGAGGATCCGATCCGAGAAGTGAGGGTAATCGACGTCGCTGTCGCGGTACCGGGTGTTGGGGGCGACGGAGCCGGAAGTTAGGCGGCGACGATGTCCGGCTCGTTGGCGAGTTCGGAGCGCAGCGTCGCGGCGTTTGTGTCGGTCTTGGCTGCAGTGGGCGGCGTTGAGGCCTAACGCCTCACGGAACCACATCCCCCCAGTTCGGGGCGGCCCCAGCTTCACCCTTCCCCGCTGCCCAGTCGATGGTGTCGCCGACCCAGGTCTGGAACATCTGGTGGGACCAGACGTCTTCGCGGTGGCCCATCGCGTTGTGGAAGACGCGGCCTGAGCCGAGTTCGCGGCACCAGACGATGGGGTAGGGGGCGATGTCGTACACCTCCTGCTTGGCGCGCTCTTCGCCGGGGTCCATCAGGGCGAGGACGTGCATTTCGTCCTTGGCGACGTTCTTGTACAGGTACCACTCGTCCATGATCTTCCAGCCGTCTTCGACGTTGCCCATCGTCGGGTGGTCTGCATCGGCGACCCGCACGGTGCCTTCGAACTGGGCGCCGTGGTGGAGGAACTCGCCGCCGATCATGCCGATGTAGGGAGTGACCTCGTCGTTCTCGCCGTGGAAGGTGTCGGTGGCCGGGTGGAAACCGACGAAGCCGCCGCCGGCTTCGACCCACTCGATCAGGTCGGCGACGCCGTTGGCGCTCATGGGGGGATTGCCGTCGCCACGGAAGATGCCCTCGCCGGTGCCGCCGCGTTGTGTCATGTCGCCGGTGGTGTAGAAGATGACGACGTCGAAGTTGGCGAGTTGGGTGGCGTTGATCATGCCGGCGTCCTTGGTCGACGTGACGTCGAAGCCGCGGTCGGCCCCGATCTGGGCGAGGACGGTGTCGACGTGGCTCGGCCGGGCGTCTGTGCGCCTGATCGCGGAGTGCTCGAAGCCGGAGGACTTGCTGACGAACAGGACGCGGACGGGGTCGTCGGCCTCGTGCTCGGAGGCGAGGGTGGGGACGGCCGCGAGGAGGAGTGCGAGGGCGAGGGCGAGTGGGGCGAAGCGGCGAAGGTAGATCATGGGCAAAAGCTACCATCGGCGGATGCGGGCAGGATGCCCGCGTGCCCAGGTCAGATCGTTCGGCCGCGCAGCGGCTAGCCGAACTTCGCGATCACGTCTTCGCCGAACTTGGCGAGGCGGTCCGGAGACATCGGCGGCACGAAGACGCGCGACACGCCGAGTTCGGCCATCCGGGCGAGCTGATCCGGCGGTCCGCCGGTGGCTGTGATCTCGATCGCGTCGGGATCGCGGCCGGCGGCCTCGGCGCTCTCGCGCATGACGCGGAACAGGTGCTTCAGCTTGTCGACGTCGGTGATGGCGGGGAAGAAGCCGTCGCCCAGTTCGCCGGCGCGGCGTGCCGCGCGCTCGGAGTGGCCGCCGATCACGATCGGTACGGAGCCGTTGACCGGCTGCGGCCGGCAGTAGCAGTCGGAGAAGGACACGAACTCACCGTCGTGGCTGGCGCAGTCCTCGCTCCAGAGCGCCCGGAAGGCGCGCAGGTAGTCGTCGAGGCGGCGTCCGCGGCCGGCGAAGGGCACGCCGAGGGCGTTGAACTCCTCCTCGAGCCAGCCGACGCCGACTCCCAGGATGGCGCGTCCCCCCGAGAGCTTGTCGAGCGTGGCGATGGCCTTGGCCGTGACCAGGGGACTGCGCTGCGGGACGATCAGGATGCCGGTGGCGAGCTTGATGCTCTTGGTCGCCGCGGCCACGTAGGATAGCCAGATCAGCGGGTCGGGGATGTCGAAATCCTCGCGTCCACCAGGCATCTTGCCGCTGTCGTCATAGGGATAGGAGGAGACGTAGCCGCGCGGGACGACGACGTGCTCCACGGTCCATAGCGAGTCGAAGCCGGCGGCTTCGGCGGCCTGAGCCAGTGCCACGGCCCGTTGACCGTCGACGAATGGGCCAGTGTTGGCGAACATGATGCCGAACTTCATTCTTCTTGAGTTCACAGCTTCTCCTCGTTCTCCGGGCGTTGGCGCGCGGGACTGTAGCAGCCCGTGGCGGCCCGATTCGCGGCGTTCCCGGGGGCTTCTTCCGTGAGCATGCGAAGGGCGCTCGACGCGGTCGCGCGCTGGACGATCCGCTCGCCGCGGAGCGCGATTGCGTGGGCGGTCGTGCCGGCGCTGGCGCTGGCGGCACTGCTGCCGACAACACCCGTGGACCTCACCTTCGTGGGCGTGATGAACCGCGCCAACGAGCACATCGGCCGCTACTTCGAGGTATCCGAGCGCTACGAACTCGGCGGACTGCTGCTGGTGCTGCTCGAAGGCGAAGAGGAGTCGCTCGACGACGCGGTCGAGCGCACGATCAGGGCCGCGTCGGCGCTGCCGACGGTTGTCGCGGCGCGCCGTCCGTTGCCGATCGAGTGGCTCCAGGAGCAGGCGCCCTGGCTGGTCGAGCGCTCCCTGTTCGACCGTTGGACGGGGGTCGCTGAACGCCCGGACGACCTCGCCAACGCGGCAGAGTTCGCGGCTTCCGCGGTCGCGCTTCGCGGCGCCGTCGGCGGTGTTCCCGGCGCCCGGCTGGTCGAAATCAAGATGGCGCTCGATCCGCTGGAGGAAGAGGTCGGTCGGAGCGCCTTCTTCGAACTCGAAGCCGCGGTCGAGCGCGCGCTTGCCGGTTCAGGGGTCACGGTGGGCTTCTCGGGGCTGCCGGCAGTGTCGGCTGGCGACCAGGATCAGACCCTCGGCGCGATCAAGCGGCTCACGCCGATCAGTCTGGCGCTCGTGCTGCTGCTGTTCCGGATCGTCGAGAAGCGGCCGGGCGGCCTGCTGTCCGTGGCGGCGGTGCTCGTGCTCTCGATCGGCGCCGCGTTGGGCGCGGTGGGTCTCCTGACCGGCAAGCTGACGATCATGGAGACGTTCTTCGGGGTCACGGTGTTTGGGCTCGGCATCGACTTTGCCGTCCACCTGTTCGTGCGCCAGCGTGAGGAACTGGCTCGCGGACTTCCCTTCGAGGAGGCGCTGCGCAGGACGGTGACGGGCGCCGGCCGCGGCGTGGTGGCCGGTTGCATCACGACCGCGGGCGCCTTTCTTGTCGCCGCCGCGGCGCCGGACCCGGTTGCCCTGCATCTCGGTTTGTCGGGCGGCCTGGGGCTGCTCTTCTGCCTGCCGCTGACGCTGTTGATCCTGCCGTCGGTTTGGGTGCTGAGGGAGCGGAGGCATGGAGGCCGCGGCTCACCGGCGGCTGCAGTGCCGGCGCAACGCACCGCGCCGGTTCGCGTGCCGGGGCTTGCGTTCCTGGTGCGATGGGCGACACAGCGGCCGGTCCGCTGCCTGGTCGTCAGCACCGCGGTACTGACTGTGGCGCTCGCGGGGTTGCCCCGGCTCCAGGTCGAAACGCGGCTGGAGCGGATCATGAACCGCGGCGTTCCCGCACTCGCGGTGGTCGACCGGATTCAGGAGATTCTGGGAACCAACGGCGCGCCGTGGTTTCTTTCGGCTGACAGCCTCGAGCAGTCGCGGAGCTTCGCGCGCCGGTTGGACGGTCATCCGCTGTTCAGCGAGACGGTGAGCCTCGGCGCCATCCTGCCGGACGACCTCGCGGAACGCGCCGTCGCCCTGAACCGGGTTCTCGGCGCCCAGGACGTGAGCAGGGCGGCGGTGAGCGGCCCGCTCGGGTTGGCGGTCGAAGCGCTTCGTCGCGCCGCGGCCGCCGGCCCTCCCGACATCGACTCCCTGCCGGCCGGTCTGCGGGAGAAGTTCATCGCGCCGACCGGCGAATTCCTCGTCTACGCGTACCCCGTGGATTCGAAGGCCGACGGCGATCTGGCCCGGCGGCAGCGTCTGGCGGTCCAGGCGATCGACCCCGGCGCCAGCGGTCTTCTGGCGGTGGTCGAAGGGATGATGACCGGCGACCGGCCCTGGATCCCGTGGATCGCGGCGTCGATCCTGGGATTCGTTCTGCTCGTTCTGTGCCTCGACTTTCGCCGCCGGGCGTCAGTTCTGCTCGCTCTCCTGCCGGTGCTGGCCGCCGTGCCGTTCACATTGGGCGTGCTCTGCTGGGTCGGCATTCCCTTCAACGTGATGAGCTGGCTGGTGCTGCCCCTGATCTTCGGGCTCGGCATCGACGACGGCATCCACGTCGTCCACAGGCTCCTTGACGATCCGGCTCAGCCCATTGCCGTGGCCGCCCTGTCCGTGGGCCGGGCGATCGCGATGACGACGCTGACGACGACCGCCAGTTTCTCCGTTCTTCTGTTCACCGACCATCCAGGTCTGGAAACGATGGCGGCAGTGATGCTGATCGGTTTGCCGGCGTGCCTGCTGGCGTCGGTGACGGTGCTGCCCGCGGCGGCGGTGCTGCTGCTTGGAAGGCGGTAGCCTCGGCGGCACGATGACCGAACCGCGGATCGTGTCGTTGATCGCCAGCGCGACGGAGATCGTCTGCGCGCTCGGCTTCGAGGACTGCATGGTCGGACGGTCGCACGAGTGCGACTTTCCGCCGTCGGTCGAGAGCCTGCCGGTGTGCTCGTCGTCGAAGGTCGATGTCGACGGTTCGAGCCGCGCCATCGACGACCAGGTGCGCTCGATCGTGGCCGACGCGCTGTCGGTCTACCGCGTGGACGGCCGGCTGCTCGACGAACTCGCGCCGACCGTGATCGTGACCCAGACCCAGTGCGAGGTGTGCGCGGTGAGCCTCAAGGACGTGGAGCAGGCAGTGTGCGAACTCGTGTCGTCGGCGCCGCGGATCGTCTCGCTTGCGCCGATGGATCTCGGCGACGTGTTCGACGACATCCGCACCGTCGCCGCGGCGCTCGGGCGTCCGGAGCGGGCCGAGCGGCTGACGGCTGCGATGACCGGGCGCCTCGACGCGATCCGCGAGCGGTCCAGCCGGCTCGCCGACCGGCCGACGATCGCCTGCATCGAGTGGATCGACCCGTTGATGCACGCCGAGAACTGGGTGCCGGAGCTCGCCCTGATCGCCGGCGGCAAGGTCATGCTCGGGGAGGCGGGACGCCACTCCGGTTACTTCGAGTTCGAGCAGATGATGAAGGCGGACCCCGATGTCATCGCGGTCATGCCCTGCGGCTTCGACATTCCACGCACCGCGGCGGAGATGCCGCCGCTCGCCGCGTATCCCGGCTGGGCTGATCTCTCCGCGGTGCAAAGCGGCCGTGTGTTTCTGACGGACGGCAACCAGAACTTCAACCGGCCGGGTCCCCGGGTCGTCGAGTCGGCGGAGATCCTGGCCGAGCTGCTGCACCCGGAGGTATTCGACTTCGGTCACCGTGGGTCCGGCTGGACGGAGTGGGTTGGCATCTAAAAGATATGTAGACGGGGTCGGTCTGTGGTGCGTCCTGGGGTACGCGGGCCTTGCGTTCCTGGCGCGGCAGCCGGGCGAGCCCGACCTGCGGGCGTTCTTCCTTCTCGTTGCCTGGACCGGTCTGCCTGTCTTCGGGCTGTTTTTCCACTTCTGGAAGACAGGGGCGCCGTTTCCGGTGGGTCGACTCCTGGTCTGGGCGGCCGCCTTCCGGCTTTGCGGATTGGTCGGCGGGCCGTTCTACGAGGACGACTTCTACCGCTACCTGTGGGACGGCTACCGCTTCGCCGTCGCCGGCACCCCGTACGGAGCGTCGCCGGAAGAGTTCTTCGTCGACCCGGCGGTGCCGGCGCTGTTCCAGGGCGTCCTGGACGGTGTCAACTACCCGGAGTTGCCGACGATCTACGCGCCGGTCACGCAGGTCGTGTTCCTGGTGGCGTACTGGATCAAGCCGGCCGGCGTCGCCGCCCTGCAGGCGATCCTGATCGCGGTCGATCTCGCCACGGTGTTCTTCCTGCTGCGGTTGGCGCCGGCGCGCAATGTCCTCCTGTACGCCTGGTGCCCCCTGGTGGTCAAGGAGATCGCCTTCACCGCGCATCCGGACGGCGTCGGGGTCTGCCTGCTGCTGGCCGCGATTGTGCTGGCCCGGCACCGCCGCTGGTGGATTGCGTCCGGCCTTCTCGGGCTGGCCGTGGCGACGAAGACGTTCGCCCTGGTGCTGGCGCCGCTGATCCTGGTGCGCGCCCGGCTCAGGCACTGGCTTCTCTTCGCGGCCACGGCGGCGGCGGTCTACCTGCCGTTCGTCGTCCTGGGGGGCACCGATCTGCTGTCGCTTCAGGTCTTTGCGCGGGACTGGGAGTTCAACTCGGCCGTCTTCGGACTGCTCAAGACGATCGTGCCGCCGTTCGAGGCGCGGATCCTGCTGGGACTGGTGCTCGCCGTGTTCTGGACGGTCTACGTTCTCCACTACGCGCGCGCCGGCGCGCAAGGAATCCCCCGCGGCGACTGGCTGTTCGGCGTTCTACTGGCACTGTCGCCGGTGATCAACCCCTGGTACCTGCTCTGGCTGCTGCCCTTCGCGGTAGTCTTTCCGAGCTTCTGGGCGTGGACGGCGTCGATGGCAGTCCTGCTGAGCTACATCACCGGGCTCAACTTGGCCGACTACACCTTGCAACCCTACGAACAGCCGGTTTGGGCCCGTGGATTGGAGTTCGGACTGATCCTTCTGGCGCTCGCGGCTGACGTTGCGGTGCGCCGCCGGAAAGGGCTACGAAAGGAAGAGCAATGACGAATCGAAAGTTGATCGGCCTCGTCGGTGCGATGGCAATCGCCGTCGCCTGCGGCGCCCCGGAACCGAAAGAGATCGCGGGCTGGGACGTCAGTGACGAAACCAGTACCGCAACGATCGATCACGGCGCCTGGCAGGAGATCCTGGACGGCTATGTCCGCACCGACGACTCGGGCGTCAACCTCTTCGACTACGCGGGGATCTCGGCCAGCGGCGACGACGAGGCGAATCTGACGGGCTACCTCGAGTACCTGCAGGGACTCGATCCGAGCGTCTACTCCCGCGCCGAGCAGATGGCGTACTGGATCAACCTCTACAACGCGACGACGGTCCAGGTCGTGCTGGCGGAGTACCCCGTCGACACGATCAGGGACATTCACGAGGGCGTGATCCCCAACACGGGCCCCTGGGGCGACGTTCACGCCAAGGTGAACGGCCGGGATCTGACACTCGACGACATCGAGCACGGCATCCTGCGGCCCCTCTGGCGGGACAGGCGGATCCACTACGCGGTGAACTGCGCCGCCTACGGCTGCCCCCACCTGCTGGCGACGGCATTCACGGCGGCCAACACGGAGACGCTCCTGGAGCAGGGTTCGCGCGACTACGTCAACAGCCCGCGCGGGGTCGACTTCGTCGACGATGACTTCATCGTTATCTCAAGTATCTACGACTGGTACGCCGAGGACTTCGGCAACACCGAAGAGTCGGTGGTCGAACACCTCGTCGAGTACGCGGACGAGGATCTCGCCCCGCGCCTCGAGGGTTTTGAAGGTGCGATCGACTACGAGTACGACTGGAGCCTTAACGAGCCGTAGAACTCGGCGCCTCTGGTTAATAGGTGTCGAACCTGAAGCCGAGCGAGACGCCGATGAAATCGGACACCGCGGTGTTGCGGCCGCCGATGACCGACCCGTAGGAGAACCCGAGGTTCGTGGTGTCCGTGAGGCCGATACTGATCGTGCCGAGGAAGAGTTCGATGTCCTCCTGGAGTTCCGGGAAACGCGCGGGTGAGAAGGGGGGAACGCCGATGTCGAGCCCGGAGGACTCGGCGTCGACCATCTGGTAGCCGATGTTCAGGCCGACGCGGTTGCCGACCAGCACGCCGGCGGACAGATTCAGGAACGTGTCGGCCGGGATATTGCTGTTGCGGTGGCGGTACCCGAGTTCCGCCGACAGGGCGCCCCGTTCGCCCACGTACTTGCCGATGAGCACCGACAGCTCGGCGCCGTCGCCGCCGTCCCCCAGGGAACTGATGTACCCGGTCGTGTAGCTACCGCCGATGATCGCGGCGGCGCGCAGCGCGACGCTGGGCCCCGAACTGGTCACCTCGTCCTTGAACCGCCAGACGAGACCGGCGTTCACGTCCTGCAGGCCGCTCAGATTCTCCGTTGGTGGCAGCGGCGCCGATGGCCCGGCCATGAAGGAACTCTCGGCGCCTCCGACGCGGAAGTCGAGAGCCAGTGAGTCGGAAATGCCGTAGGTTCCGGAAACCCAGAGGGTCTGCTGCCCAAGTTCGTGGCCCCCGGCGGGAGTCGGCCCCTTCCGGGCGGCGCGGTAGAACTCGGTCGCTTCCTGGGAGATGTAGGACACGGCAATGGTTCCGGCGCCGGGCGCGGGCAACCACGGTGACCCTTCGGCGAATGCGGGCATAGCGGCGGTGGCGACAACGGAGGCGGCCGCCAGGAGAATCGGGGACTTGTGTTTCATTCCTGTCTCGTCCTTTCGGCCTTGGCTACAGCTTGTAGCGGCGGGTCAGGTAGAAGTGAACGAGTTCCTGCTCGTCCGGCTTGCCTTCGCACGTGGCGTCGCCGGCGCCAGGGCAAAGAACGGCGATGTTCTCGTCATCCGCGGTACCCGGCTTTTCGGCCTCGTCGCGGGCCTCGAGGCTGCTCTTCAGGCTCGTGGCGCGGTCGCGGTCGAGATCCCGCTTCTGTAACGGACAGGACGGGCACACGAGCTTCTCGAACGTGAGCGCCTTGCCCATCGTGTAGGCGTCTCGCGGGTTGATCCCCTTGCCGGCTGAGATGGAGCCGGATGCGTACGCCGACGCATGCAGAAGAACTCCGGCCAGCACGAATGTGAGCGCGCTGATGGTGCGTTTCATCGGTCGATTCCTCCTTAGGGTCTTTTGCGTGGATTCAAGGCGCCCACGCATTTGCGGGCGGAGATTAGCACCGCCGCGGTGGCTGGGAACCAGCAGTTCTGCGGGGGGGGCCGCCCTTCCCTGGCTGGAATCCTGGGCCTGAGGTTTGCATGGGCGGAGGCACGCTGCTCCGCTGTGCGACAATGGCCGGCCTTGCGGTTACAACGACCACCCGGGGAGGGGCAGCAACGATGATCCAGACGGGCGAGTTCCAGGGTTTCGAGGTGGAGATGGAGGATCCGGGGATCCTGGTCATCACGTTCAACCGGTCGGACCGACTCAACGGCATGAACGCGCCGATGAAGCGGGATCTGCTGGAGACGCTCACCCAGGCCGCGATGGAGGATTCGGTACGGGTGGTGCTGTTCACCGGCAGCGGCAGGGCGTTCTCGGCCGGCGACGACATCAGCGGCAAGGACCGCGGCGAGCGCGGCGAGCAGCTCGTGCCGGACATCCACCGGGGCCACGACAACGTGCTCGGCACGATCAACGGGTTGCGCAGGATCTCGCAGCCGATCAACACGGCGATCCGGGGCATGGACAAGCTGACGATCGCGGCGATGAACGGCGTGGCGGTGCAGACCGGCTTCTCGCTGGCTCTCAGTTGCGACTTCCGCATCGCATCGAGCGCTGCGCGGATGGGCAGCGGCACTCTCCGGTTCGGCCTGCTGCCCGACGAGGGCGGCCACTACCTGCTGCTGCAGATGATGGGGCTGCCGAAGACGATGGACTTCCTGATGCGCAGCCGGATCGTCGGCGCGGCGGACGCGCTCGAACTCGGGCTCGTCCACGAGGTGGTCGATCCCGACGACCTGATGCCGCGCGCCATGGACCTGGCGCGCGAGCTGGCGAACGGGCCGCAGGTGGCGATGCGGCTGCTCAAGCGCAGCCTGTACAACGCCGCGGACCAGACCTGGGAGCAGTCGCTCGAGGACATCGCGGCCCGGACGCCGATCGGCGACCATCATCCCGACTCTCGCGAGGGTGTTGCCGCGTTCCGCGAGAAGCGGCAGCCGAACTTCAACGCGTGGTTGAACGACTGAGCAGCCACCGACCGACCGACCGGACGGTAGGTGCTAGTCTTCCTGCTCCGAAGAAACCGAGTACACAGCAACCAAACGAGCCTAGGGAGTTTCTCCATGACTGACGCTGTCATCGTTTCCACCGCCCGCACGCCGATCGGCAAGGCCTTCCGGGGCGCCTTCAACAACCTCGAATCGCCGACGATGGGTGCGGCCGCGGTTTCCGCCGCCATCGAGCGAGCCGGCATCGAGAAGGGCGAGGTCGACGACGTCGTCATGGGCTGCGCCATGCAGCAGGGCACCCAGGGCTTCAACGTCGGCCGCCAGTGCGCGATCCGGGCCGGCCTGCCGGTCGAGGTGTCGGGCATGACCATGGACCGCCAGTGCTCCTCTGGCCTGATGTCGATCGCCACCGCCGCCAAGCAGGTCATCGTCGACAGGGCGCCGGTCGTCGTCGCCGCCGGCATCGACTCGATCAGCCTGGTGCAGAACGACAAGATGAACGGCTTCCGCGCTCCCGATCCGTGGATCCGGGACAACAAGCCGGCACTGCACATGCCGATGATCGATACCGCCGAGGTCGTGGCGAAGCGCTACGGCGTAACCCGGGAACAGCAGGATGAGTACGGGCTCCAGAGCCAGCAGCGGACCGCGGCCGGCCAGGAATCCGGCGCCTTCGACGACGAGATCATCACCATGAACGCGACCAAGATGATCCTCGACAGGGCGACCGGCGACATCAGCTTCGGCGAGGTCGAGTTGAGCCAGGACGAGGGCAACCGCCCGGGCACCACGATCGAGGGTCTCTCCTCGCTCAAGCCGGTGCGCGAGAACGGAACGATCACCGCCGGCAACGCCAGTCAGCTCTCGGACGGCGCTTCGGCCTGCGTGGTCATGGACTCGAAGCTGGCCGAGCAGCGGGGCATCGAGCCGCTCGGCATCTACGTTGGGATGGCGGTCGCCGGCTGCGAGCCGGACGAGATGGGGATCGGCCCCGTCTTCGCCGTTCCCAAGCTGCTCGAGCGCCAGGGCCTGACGATGGACGACATCGACCTCTGGGAGCTGAACGAGGCGTTCGCGGTCCAGGTCATCTACTGCCGCGACCGGCTGGGCATCCCCAACGACAAGCTGAACGTGAACGGCGGCGCGATCTCGATCGGCCATCCCTACGGCATGAGCGGCGCGCGCATGGTCGGCCACGCGCTGATCGAGGGCAAGCGCCGCGGCGCCAAGAACGTGGTCGTCACGATGTGCATCGGCGGCGGCATGGGCGCCGCGGGACTGTTCGAGGTGGCGTGAGGCCAGACGGCCGCAGCGGTGCAGTTGCTGCTGGCGTGGCAGTTGTAGGAGAGCAGGAGGGCGCACGACAGTGAAGATCGTGGTCCCAGGCGGCTCGGGCCGCGTCGGCCGCATCCTCTGCCGCGCGTTCGCCGCCAGGGGCGAGGAAGTCGTCGTACTGACCCGCAAGGGGGCGGCGCGAGAAGACGGCGTTCGGTTCTTGACCTGGGACGGCAGGACCCTCGACTCGTGGGCGGCGGAGATCGACGGCGCCGATGCGGTCGTCAACCTCGCTGGCCGCGACGTCAACTGCCGCTATGGCAAGCGCAACCTTCGGGAGATGCTCGATTCACGCGTCGACTCGACTCGCGTTGTCGGTGAGGCGATCGCCGCCGCGGCAAGACCGCCGCGCGTCTGGTTGCAGGCATCCACCGCGACGATCTACAGCCACCACACCGAACAGCCACACGACGACATCTCCGGCGTGCTCGGCGGCGCCGAACCCGATCTTCCGCGGGTGTGGAAGGCCAGCATCGACATTGCGAAGGCCTGGGAGCGCACGCTGGATGAAGCCGACACCCCGGGCACCAGGCGAGTCGCCATGCGCACGGCGATCGTCATGTCGCCGGACGCCGGCTCGCCGTTTCGACTGATGCTGGGGCTCGCCCGCCTCGGCCTAGGCGGCTGGTGGGGCAACGGCCGTCAGTACGTTTCCTGGGTCCACGACCGCGATCTGGTACGCGCGGTGTACTGGTTGTTGAGCCATGACGATCTCTCGGGCCCCGTGAACGTGGCGTCGCCCGGGCCGTTGCCGCAGCGTGACTTCATCCGTGAGCTCCGCAGGGCAGCTCGCGTACCGATCGGCCTTCCGGCCACCAGGTGGATGCTCGAGATGGGCACCTTCGCCATGCGCACCGAGACCGAGCTGATCCTCAAGAGCCGCCGCGTGGTTCCCCGCCGCATCACGGAATCGGGGTTCCGCTTCGACGTGACGGACTGGAGCGCCGCGGCGCGGGACCTGGTGGCGCGCTCTGCCCGTTAGCAGCTAGGCGCTTGCGGCGCTAGGTCGGATCCCAGGTGAAGACGTCGGTCGTCCGGTCGAGGTCGTGGAACGACCCGGCCAGGGCCGGCATGCCGTGCTCGGCGATCGCCTCCGGGGTCCAGCCGTCTCCTTTGTGGACCGAGCGGATCGGCCGCGGCTGGCTCATCAGGAAGATCTCGTTCTTGCGCACCGCGAAGATCTGACCGCTCACGTCCTTCGCCGAGCCGCTTAGCAGGTACACCGCAAGGGGCGCGACCAGGGCCGGCGTCATTGCCTGCATCTTCGCCACCCGCGCGGCCTGGGCCGGGTCCGCGGTCGGAATCGTGCCGATGAGCCGGGACCAGGCGAACGGAGCGATGCAGTTCGAGCGCACCTCGAAGCGCTGCATGTCGAGCGCCAGAGACTTGGACAGCCCGACGATGCCGAGCTTGGCGGCGGCGTAGTTCGCCTGGCCGAAGTTGCCGATCAGCCCCGAAGTCGAGGTCATGTGGACGAAGGCGCCGCCGATCTGCTTGCGGTAGTGGGGGGCGGCGGCCCGCGCCATGTTGAAGCTGCCCTTCAGGTGGACGGCGATCACCGCGTCCCAGTCGCTTTCGGTCATCTTGTGGAAGATGCCGTCGCGCAGGATGCCGGCATTGTTGACGATGCCGTCGATCTGGCCGTAGCAGTCGAGAGCCTGCTCGACGATGCGGCCGGCGGCGTCGAAGTCGGCGACGCTCTCGTAGTTCGCGGCGGCGCGTCCGCCCGCGGCCACGATCTCGTCGACCACGGCCTGCGCCGGCGTCTGGTCGGCGCCGTCGCCGCGCTCGGAGCCGCCGAGGTCGTTGACGATTACCGATGCGCCATGGGCGGCGGCGAGGAGGGCGATGTCGCGGCCGATGCCGCGGCCGGCGCCGGTGACGACGATCACTTTCTCGTGGAGCATGCGCGTGTTCATTTTGGGGGTCTCCAGGTGGCTTGCTGCCAGGAGTCAGGCCGCGGCGATGGCGGCGATCAATCGGCAACCGTCGAGGTACTCCTGTACATCGACGTACTCGTCCACGGTGTGGGGGTTGTGCTGTCCGGCGCCCAGGGTCACCGTGGGCAGCCCCTTGGCGTTCAGGTAGTTCGCGTCGAGCCCGCCGTTCGCGACGAGGTATTCGGGCTTCGCGCCCAGAACGGCTCGGATCTGCGCCGCAGCGAGTAGCGCCGGCGGCGAGTCGACGGGCATCTCGAACGCTTCGTAGTCCTGCTCGGCGCGGAAGTCGACGCGGCCGCAGTTGCCATCTGAACTCGTGACGCTCCGAGCGGCCTGCTCGAAGGCGTCGCGGTAGGCCGCCGTGATCTGCGCGAGGAACGCCTTGTCGTGGCTGCGCGACTCTCCGGACACGAAGATGTGATCCGTCACCTGGTTGCTCGCTTCGCCGCCGGCCATTCGGCCGATGTTCGAGGTGCCGCTGCCGGCCGGAAGCTCGATCTTGCCGAAGAAGCCCTGGCTGGCCACGTCGGCGACCGCGCGCGAGGCGATCAACGCCGCGGAGATTCCGTGTTCGGGATGAACGCCCGCATGCGAGGACTTGCCGTAGACGTCGACCTGCCAGCGGTCGGCCCCGGTGGCGCCGATGATCACCACGTGCGGAGCGCCGGAGTCGATATTGAAGCCCATTGCGGGATTGCCGAGGCGTTCCAGTTCCACGGTCCGCGCGCCCCACAGGCCGACCTCTTCGCCGACCGTCATCAGCACCGTGATCGGCGGCCGGGGTACGTCCTGCGCGAGCAGAGTCTCGACCATCGTCACCAGGCAGCCGATCGAGGTCCGGTTGTCGCCGCCGAGCGCGGTGTCGCCTTCCGCCTCGATCCGGCCGTTCCGGCGCACCGGCGCCGCGCCGCGGCAGAGCGGCACCGTGTCCAGGTGACCCATGAACAGCCGCCGCGGGCCCGGCCTCGTGCCCGGCAGGTCGACGATCAGGTTGCCGACCTCGTAGTCGCCGGGGATCCGCCGGTTGGCGTCGTCGTGCCCGATCCAGGACGGCTCGCAGCCCGCGGCGAGCAGCTTCTCGCGCACCGCCGCCGCGACCCGGGCCTCACGGCCGCTCAGGCCCTCGATGGCCAGCAGGTCCATCAGGTGGTCGAGGGCGCGGGCTTCGTCGATCTGCGGTTGGGTCATGGGCGTCTCCGGTAGGCCATCTGGCCCGAAGTCGGCGATCCTACTGTCTAGAGCGGCGGAGGCCACGCACACGCTTCCCCTAGACTCGCACCATGCCAAGAACAGCCTGCTTTGCCCTCCTGCTCGTGTTTGCTCTGGCCGCCTGTGCGCCGCAATCTCCGGAGTCCAGCCGCCCCCCCAACTTCGTTGTCGTCTTCGCCGACGACCTCGGCTGGGGCGATCTCGGCAGCTACGGAGCGCCGGTGATCAGGACCCCGAATCTCGACCGGATGGCGGCGGAGGGTCAGCGCTGGACGAACTTCTACGTCACGGCTTCGGTCTGTTCGCCGAGCCGCGCGGGGTTGCTGACCGGGCGGTTGCCGGTGCGCAGCGGGCTCTACGGCGATCGGGCCCGGGTGCTGTTCCCGGACTTTGTGGGCGGCATCCAGGACGAGGAGGTCACGATCGCCGAGGCGCTGAGCGACCTCGGTTACGCGACCGGAATGTTCGGCAAATGGCACCTGGGCGATCGCCCGCGGTACCTGCCGACCCGCCACGGCTTCGACGACTGGTTCGGCATTCCCTACTCGAACGACATGATGTCGACCCTCGAGCGGGAGGAGCGCCTCGCCGCGTTTCAGGATCCGAAGATCGAGTACTGGGACGTGCCCCTCATCCGCTCCGAGCGCGGCGAGGCAGGGGAGATCGTCACGGAAACGCTTGAGCAGCCCGCGGACCAGACCACGATCACGAAGCGCTACGCCGAGGAGGCGGTCGACTTCATCCGCGCCCACCGGGACGAGCCCTTCTTCGTTTACCTGCCGCACAGCATGCCCCACGTGCCGCTGTTCCGGTCGCCGGAGTTTGAAGGCCACAGCGGCGCCGGGCTCTACGGCGACGTGATCGAGGAGATCGACTGGAGCGTGGGCCGCATCCTCGACACGCTCGAGGAGGAGGGGCTCGCGGAGAACACGGTGGTGTTCTTCAGCAGCGACAACGGCCCGTGGACCGCGTTCCGCACCCAGGGCGGTCTCGCCGGGCCGCTCCGCGAAGGCAAGGGGATGACATGGGACGGCGGCGTGCGGGTGCCGGGGCTGTTCTGGTGGCCCGGAACGATCGCCCCCGACGTGGTCACGGACGAGATCGGGTCGACCAGCGACGTGTTTGCGACCTTCCTCTCGCTTGCCGGCGGCGCCGTACCGGACGACCGGCCGATGGACAGCCTCGATCTCGGACAGGTGCTCCGAGGCCAGGGGGCAGGGCCGCGCCGGGAGATGCCGTTCTACCGCGGCAGCGAGCTCTACGCCTACCGGGTCGGGAACTACAAGGCGCACTTCATCACCCAGGGCGCGTACGGCCTGGCCGGCGAACGAACGGAACACGACCCGCCCCTGCTCTACGACCTGGCGCTCGACCCGGGCGAGCAGTGGGACGTCGCTGCCGAGCGGCCGGAGGTCCTGGCGGACGTCACGTCGCGCGCTTTGCAGCACCGGGCCGGAGTCGTGGTGGCGCCGTCGGAGTTCGATCTCGGTACCGGCGGCGACTGAACTCAGCCTTCCGGCTTCTGCCGTTCGCGGGCAGCGACTCTCTTCTGGCGCTCCAACCGGCGCTGCCAGATCATCGCTTCGCGGGCGACCTGCCTGCCGGCCCGGATGCTGCGCATCCACCAGCCGAAGATCGCGCCGACGAGCGCGGCGGCGGCGACCCAGATCCAGATCTCGAGAAGGACGTAGAGCATCGGTGGCGGTTCAGGGACGGTGAAGAACGCGGAACTCAATGCGGCCAGTCGGGGCGCCGCCGGTGTCCGCTGTGTTGTTGCCGTCCGCCGGAAGCGGGCGGTCGCTGCCGTAACCGACCGCAAGCAACCGGTCCGGATGAATGCTGGCTGAGAGTACGTCGCGCACGGCCCTTGCCTGTTCGAGACTGAGCGTCCGGTTTGCCGCGGGGTCGCCGCCGGCGTCGGTGTGGGCGAGGATCTCGACGCGGATGTCGGAGACGTTGGCCAGCGCGGCGCCGATCTCGTCGATCCTGGTCGTGGCCTCCGCGGTGAGCGTCGACGTGTCGTCCTCGAACTCGATCGGCCCTCGTTCCAGGACGCCGCGGATGCGGTTCTCCGCTCCGTGGTTTATGGCCACGGGCGAGATCCTCATCCGATTGGCGATGTTCCAGTTGGCATTGGCCGCGGCGCCGATCGAGGTGATTTCGAACACCAGGTGGTCGCGCAGGCCCTCGCTGGAGGTGTGACCGGTCAGCGTCAGCGTCCTGTCCTCGAGCCGCAGGCCCGGAGCGCCGTCCAGGCGGCGCAGAAGCTGGATCAGCCTCGGTAGCGTCGAGAGCCAGGGAGGTTCGGTGACGGAACCGTCGACTTCGGTCTCGTCGATCACGTTGCCCTGGCCGACGATGGCGGCGGCGGCGTCGAACAGCTCCTGCCTGGTCTCGGGCGTCGGCATCTGACCCCGGAGCAACCAGATGTCGCCGTCGCGTGCGAACTCGAATGAAGGAGCGATGGCCATCTCCAGCCGGTTGTCGACGTTGCGCACGCCGAGTGTCGCTGCCGCGCGCCGCGCCGCCTCGATGCCGATCTCGGCGAAGGCGACCGTTCCGGAGAGCGTCACGTTGCGTCCCTTCGCCTGCACACTCAGGTTGCGGACGCCGACGTCGGCCAGCGCCGCCGCCGTTCGCGCCTCGATCTCGGCCTGGATGCGGGGTCCCTCGAGGGCGAAGCCGGCCAGTCCCAGTGTCAGGACCGACGCCGTGCCCATCAAGATCACGCTCGGCTCTCTCATCGTCTTCGTTACCAGTGCAGGCGAAACCGCCTTGGTTTCATCTCAGGCAGAGGGGCTCAGGGTGCGCGCGGTTCGAAGCCTCGCCGGGTGACCGGGGCATCGATTTGGCGAACGCGCCGCGACCGCGCGAAGCACAAGTCTACGCGACGCGGGTGAAGAGGCTACTGCGACGTGTGGTCGGCGACGATCAGCCACTGCTCGCCGTGCTGCTCGAACAGCAGGGTGAACAGCCCGGTCGGTTCGTCCGCCTCGCGGGTCAACCGGAAGCGGCCGAAGACCATGGCGGCATGCTCGGAGAGCACGCGCACGTCCAGGTTCTCGAAGGCGAGCGTTCCCATCGCGGCGCGGTCGGGGTATCTCTGGTGGTAGCGTCGGCGGGTCTGTCTCCAGCCGCGCTGGACCTCGTTGCCCGACGTGAATCGCAGTTCATCGCTGTTCAGATAGCCGCCCATGAACGCATCGATGTCGCCCTCGTTCCAGGCTTCCACCTGCATGTCGAGCACATCGAGCACCGCCGCCGCGACGGTCTGAGGGTCGAACTCCGGGGCCGGTTCCTCGAGCGCCGGCGGTTCGCAGGCGGCGAACAGCAGAAGTGCTGTGATGGCTGCGCAGGCCGTAGTGACGCGCACGGTCACCTGGCTCCCGTCCGTTCCACATCGATGTCGCGCAGTTCGATCTGCGACACGAGGGGCAACTCCTCCTCGACGTAGACCGGGTTGATGTCGTCGACGGTCAGGCCGCCGTCGCGGGTGTTCAGGCCGTAGTTGTCCGCGTCGTAGAACAGCAGGCCGCCGATCCGCCGGTAGTTCGTGAGCACCCGGAAGCGGAGGCCGGCGCCTTCGCTGTAGTCGTACGCGAACTGCTCGAGGCGGGCGGTCTCGGGATCGAACCAGTAGATGTAGGCGCTGTCCGCGCCGTCGCTGGCGCCAGGTTCGAAGGTGACCCGGACGCGATGCAGTTGGCGGCCGCGCCACTCCTCGAGGCCCTGGTCCTCCTTGTAGGCGCCGGGATCGTTCAGCTTGTAGGGCAGGAAGAGGAAGTACATGCGCTGGTTGACGTAGCTCTCGGCGCGCACATGCTCCGCCTCCTCCATCTCCATCGGCTCACCGCTCTCCGTCACCTTGAGCGCCATGTTGTCGCGCCGGTACTCCCGTTCGTCGCTGCCGTTCGAGGCGCGGATCCGGTGCTCGAAACGGTCGCCGTCGACCATCGAGTCGACGTCGAAACTGCCGGAACGGGAAGCCACCGTCAGCTTGACCCGGGACTGCTCGAACAGTTCGCCGCCGTGGAGTTCGATCGCGCGGTCGACGATCTCGAGCCGTTCGGAGGCGCCGGGCGGGGGCTCGGGGCGCGGCGCCGGTTCGGGCTCGGGGCCGGCGCAGGCCACGAACAGCGCTGCGGCGACCAGAGCAACCGGCGCCAGCACGGCCGTGCGACAGCCGTCGCCGGTTGTTGAAGTTCGAGGCATGACGTTCTCCTTCAATGCGGCGTGCGTTCCAGGGCGTCTGGCCATGTTAGCCCGCATGTTTCAGGGATGTCGCGCCTCCACGCCCTCGCTACGGACCTCGGTGAAACATGCGGGCTTGGCGGCCATGGGGTTGCGCTACTCTTGGCCGCTCACCTCGAACAGCGGCTGGAGGCCAAGGCATGACCGAGTACGAACTGATCAAGTACGACGTGGACGATCCCATTGCCACGATCACTCTCAACCGGCCGGAGCAGTTGAACGCGATCACCGGCAGCATGATGGCGGAGATGAAGCACGCGATGGCGGCCGCCGAGCAGGACGAGCGGGTGGTCGGCATTCTGCTCACCGGGGCCGGCCGCGGTTTCTGCGCCGGCGCCGACATGCAGGGCCTCCAAGCCACCAGCCGCGGCGAGCGCGGCAGCAGCAGCGGGGCGACCCTCGAGGACGCCCAGGCCGGGGCGATCGAGGAGATGGGCGCCGAGAACTTCGGCGTCACCTTCAACTACCTGATGGCGGTGCGCAAGCCGATCGTCGCCGCGATCAACGGCCCCTGCGCCGGTCTGGGGTTCGCCATCGCGATGCTCTGCGACATTCGCATCGCGTCCGACCGCGCCGTCTTCGCGTCAGCCTTCGTCAACCGCGGACTGATCGCCGAGCACGGCCTGAGCTGGATCCTGCCGCGCGTCGCCGGGCCGTCCAACGCGCTCGACATCCTGTGGACCGGGCGCAAGTTCTACGGCCAGGAAGCAGCCCAGATGGGCGTCGTCAACCGCTCCGTGCCGCACGACCAGGTCGTCCCCGAGGCCCAGAACTACATCCGCGCGCTCGCCGAGCGCTCCGCGCCGACCTCGCTCAAGGTCATCAAGCAGCAGGTCTACCGCCACCTGATGATGGACTCCGGCGACGCCCTGCGCGAGTCGAACCAGTTGATGGCCGAGAGCCTGCAGCGCGACGACTTCAAGGAAGGCGTCGCCTCCTTCGTCGAGCGCCGCTCGCCGAGGTTCCAGCGCATCACGAGCTAGCTGCGGCGGGCGACGGCGCGCGTAGCGGCGGAGGACGCACCCGCCCCTCCTGCCCCGACTGGGCTGGACGTCGGTGCCCTGAGCATCGCGCTGGCCGCTTTGTAGACCTCGGCGTCGGAAGGCTGCGGATCGCCTCGGAGTACCCGGGCCGCTGCTTCGGCCGCCCACTCGTTGATTGCCGTGGCGGTTCGCGGGTTGCGGCCGATGGGCGCCTCGATCCTGGCGAGAGTGCCGGTCCGAGTTGATTCAACGCTGGCAGAATCAGGAGCCCAGTCCATTCGCGCCAGCAACCGCCGGGCCTGAACCAGCCAGACGGCGGCCACTTCTTCGGCGGTGACGGCGCCGGCGCTCTGGATCGTCCGGCTGCTACTCGACGCGGTCCCGCCTTTCCTTCAGCTCGCGGAAGGTGGTCAGGACCAATCCCTCCTCCTCGATCACCTGCTTGAGGCGGGGGTCGAGCATCGCCAGCATGTCGCCCTTGCGGCTGGGGCCGGAGCTGGAGATGTACTCGAAGTTCTCGCTCGGATCGGTGGAGTGCATGATGACCATCGTTACCCCGGGACGGAGGTCGCGCAGGCCCTGGGTGTAGCGCTCGACCTTGTACTCCAGCAGCTCCTCGTCGGTGGCGTCGGCGCCGGCCTCGGGGACCCAGCCGTAGCTCAGGTTGTGGAGGTCGTCGAGCACCGGCAGGCCGCCGTCCCAGATCCGCCGGCCGAGTTCGGTGGCGCGGCCGAGGCCCGGCGGCGTGTCCCGTCCCTGGGCCTCGTACTGGGCTTCGAGGATCGTGTTGTGGCCGCCCGGGAACATGAGCGGGATGCCCTCGTCGAGGCCGACGGCGATGTAGCGCTCGAGGAAGTCCATGGTGGCGAAGAGAGTGCCCATGTGCGAGTCGAGATGGGTCGGTTCGAAGCCCATCGTGCGGGCGCGGTTGATCTGCTCGCGGACCTCGGCCTCCACTTCGTCGGGGGTCGCGTTGGCGACGACGTCCGCGACGTTCGACCACAGCGCTCCCTCCGGGTCGACCAGGCCGGGCGCCGCCTCGCGGCCCACGAGCGGGCCCCAACGGTAGACGTCCCACTCGGCGGTCAGGGTCAGGTGCAGGCCGGCGTCGATCCCGGGGTTCTCCTTGAGGCCCCGTACGAGCTCCGGCACCCACGGGCAGGGCATCATCACGCTCATCGAGTTCGCGACTCCGTCGAGGATCGAGCGGAAGGCGCCGACGTTCGAGTCGTGCGACATGCCGGCGTCGTCGACGTGCAGGATGACGGCGCGAGTGCCGGCGGGGAAGCCGAGCTTCTCGGCGTAGGTCTGCGCCTCCGCCTGGCAGGCGGTGAGGAAGGCTGCGGTGAGGCAGAGGGTGGCCGCGGCGGCGGCTCGAAACCTGCGCCTTGGTGCGGGTGTGGTGGTCCTGGGCATGAAGGTCGTCCTCACTCGGTCAGTCGGTCGACGCCGTCGAAGCCATCGAAGTCGAGTCCGAGAATCGTGGCCAGGCTGGGCGCGAGATCGATCGTGTTGGCGCGCTCCTCGACCACGCGGCCGGCGCCGTCCTGACGGCGGATGATCAGCGGCACGTGGGTGTCGTAGCCGTGTGGGGAGCCGTGGCTGGCGATGACGGCGGTGAACGGTATCGGCAGCACGTTGGGCGCCGGCACGGCGATCAGATCCCCGCTGCGGCTGGCGTAGTAGCTGTTCAGGTAGAGCTCGTGGAGGGGATCGGCCGGGTCGAGTTCGGCGGGCCGGACGACTTCGGCGATCAGCGGGCAGGCGCCCATCGCGTCGATGATCTCGTCCTCGACCGCCGTCCGGTCGGCGCCCGCCGCGGCGATGGCCTCGTCGTCGAGGTAGAAGGTGTCGAGCAGGAACTCGCCGTCGCCGAAGCGCTCTTCGAGCCGCGAAAGCAACCGCTGCAGGCAGAGCGTCTGCTCGGCGCCGAAGCGGCCGCCCTCGCCGCCGTCGCGGACCACCAGCTCCGGCACGATGCCGACGCCGTGGTCGGCGGAGAGCGCGACGACCACGTTCTCCATGCCGATCTTCTCGTCGATGAAGTCGAGCAGCTCGCCGATCGTCCGGTCGAGCCGCAGGATCGTGTCCAGGGTCTCCGGGGCGTTCGGGCCGAAGCCGTGGCCGACCGTGTCGAGGGCGGAGAAGCTGAGCGCGAGCAGGTCCGGAACGTCGTCGGCGCCGAGATCCTCCGCCTCGATCAGGGTCTCGGCGAAGTCCTCGAGGTAGCCGTCGAGGAAGGGCGACCGGTAGATGGAGGCATAGAACGCCGTCCGTTCGACGGTGTAGCCGCCGAGGGCGTGCGGGAACGTGTTCGCGAACAGACCGCTGTCGAGCGGTTCGACGTCGTACGCCGCGGTGTGCTCGAGCGGCAGCAGCGGTTCCCAGGCGGTGCCGAAGAGCAGATCGAGACGGCTCTCGGCGTTGAACTCGTCGAGCCACTCGGGCTGGGAGTCCCGGTCGCCGTAGTAGGTCGAGGTGACCCAGCGGCCGGTCGGCCGGCTGTACCACCAGGCGCCGTCGGCGTGGTGCCCGCCCATCAGGATCGCGGCCCGGTCCTTGCCGCTGGCGGAGAAGACCTTGGACTCCGGATACGCGGCCTTGAGCAGATCGCCCACGGTCGGGACGAGCATGTTGCGCGGCGACACGCCGTGGTCGGGGTCGCCGCAGCAGTACGCATCGTCGCCGGTCTCCCGGTCGAACCAACCGTTGCCGATGATCCCGTGCCGCTTGGGGAACACGCCGGTGGCCAGGGTGGCGTGGCCGGGGGCGGTCTCGGTGGCGGCGTGGAAGTGGTGGGCGTCGCTGAAGGTGACGCCCTCGCGGAGCAGCCGGGCCAGGCCGTCCGTGAGCAAGGGGCCGAAACGCTCGAGGTAGTCGGCCCGCATCTGATCGACGGCGATCAGGAGGACGAGTCGGGGCGCGCCTTCGGGGACGGCGGCCGCCGGTTCGGCCTCGGGGGCGGCCTCGGGTTCGCCCTCGGGGGCGGTCGCGGGACCGCCGCAGGCCGACGCAAGGGCCAGGGTGGTGAGCAGGGCGAACAGGGACTGGAACTTCTTCATGTGTGGAGAGCCTTCAGTGGGTGGCGGCCATCTACGTGGCCCATGAACGGAGGATGAATGCCGTAGCCGATCAGCTCCTGGATCCCAGGAGACAGTTCGGGCACCTCGCCCGCGGGTACGCCGAGGATGAAGTTCTCCTGCTGGCGGGCCCACGGCGGGCAGTATTGGATGGTGAGGCCGAGGCGTGTGCCGGATGAGCGGTTCTCGCCGCCGCCGTGGTAGAGGGTGCCGAGAAAGATGAGCAGCGACCCCGCGGGCATGATCACCGGCTGCGCCGCCGACTCGTCGGGGCGGTCGCCGTTCCAGCGGTGGCTGCCGGGCACGATGCGGGTGGCGCCGTTGTCCTCGGTGAAGTCGTCGAGCGCCCAGATCGTGCTCACGCCGAGCGCCGCGCGGGGACGGGGCAGGGGGTAGAACGAGTCGTCGTGGTGGAGGTTCTGCGCCGCCTCGCTGGGGTGGATCAGGATCGCGTGGGCCACCGAGAGCAGAAACCCCGGCCCGAGTGTGGCCCCGCAGGCGTCCATCACCGCCGGATGCTCGACCAGGGGGTCGAACAGGCGCGACTTCGAGAGCAGACCGTAGACCCGCTGCGTGCTGTGTCCCTCGAACGGGTTGCGGCCGAACAATTGCCGGTCGAAGTGCGGCTCGAGTTCACGGCGCAGGCCGCCGACCTGCCGCCGGTCCAGAGCCCCTTCCACGATCACGTAGCCGTTCTGTTCAAGCTCTTCCAGATGGTCCATCGCGAATGAGACTATCCTCCGCATTCCCATGCGATTCTTCGACGCCGCCAAGACGGCCGAACTGCTGCCCTGGGGCGCCGTGGTGGAGGCCCTGGAGCGGGGCTTCCACGATGGCTGCGAGATGCCGGTGCGCCATCATCATGGCGTCGCCGCGCCGGCCGGCGATCCCGAGGCGACGCTGCTGCTGATGCCGGCGTGGACCGCCGGCGGCTACCTGGGGGTCAAGGTGGCGACGGTGTTTCCGGGCAACGTCTCCCGCGGTCTGGGGGCGGTGCAGGCCAGCTACATCCTGTCCTCGGCGGTCACCGGGGCGCCGCTGGCGCTGATCGACGGCCTGGAACTGACCCTGCGGCGCACGGCGGCCGCCTCGGCGCTGGCGTCGAAGTTCCTCGCGCGACCCGATGCCCGGCGCCTGCTGGTGGTCGGCACCGGCAACCTGGCGCCCCATCTGGCGGCCGCGCACGCGGCGGTGCGGCCGGACCTCGAGATCGAGTTCTGGGGACGCCGCCCGGAGAAGGCGCTGGCGGCGTCGCGTTCGCCGCTGCTTCACGGACTTCGGACGGGAACGGCTGTTGATCTGGAGGCGGCCGTGCGCGCGGCGGACATCGTCAGCACCGCGACCCTGGCGACGGAACCCCTGGTGCTCGGTTCGTGGCTGCAGCCCGGCGTCCATGTCGACCTGGTCGGGGGTTTCACGCCGGCCATGCGTGAGACGGACGACGAGGCGATGCGTTGCTCCACCGTCTTCGTCGACACCCGGGCAGGCGCTCTGGTGGAGGCGGGCGACCTCACCCAGCCGATCGAGTCAGGCGCCTTTGTTCCGGGAGACGTCGCCGCCGACCTCTACGAGCTGTGCCGCGGGGAGCACGGCGGGCGCAGGGATGGCGAGGAGATCACCCTGTTCAAGTCCGTCGGCGCCGCGCTCGAAGATCTCTTTGCGGCCATCCTGCTGTGGGAACGAAGTTGATTCAACCCGCTAGACTCCCGTGCCCATGTTCTCCACACCGGCAAGGCCGCCTCGAACCGCCGCAATCGCCTCCGCAGCCCTCCTCGCGGCCGTCCTCGCCGTGACCTCCTGCACGGCCCCCGCCGCCGGCCCGGGCGACCCGCCGATGGCTGCGGCACGCCCGCACGAACTCGAGACCCACGGCGACGTGCGGGTCGACGAGTACTACTGGCTTCGGGAGCGGGAAGATCCCGAAGTCATCGCCTACCTCGAGTCGGAAAACGAGTATCTCGACGGTGTCATGGCGCATACCGAGGAGCTGCAGGAAACCCTGTTCGAGGAGATCCGGGGCCGCATCGTGGAGGACGATTCGTCGGTTCCCTACCGCGACGGCGACTACTGGTACTACACCCGTTACGAGGAGGGGAAGCAGTACCCGATCCACTGCCGCCGGCCGGCGGACGGCGACACCTTCGGCGGCGCCGCTGATCCCGCGGCCGAGGAAGTCCTCGTCGACGTGAACGAGATCGCCGAGGGCAAGGAGTACACGTCCGTTCGTCCGTCGGTCAGCCCGGACCACCGCATCCTGGCCTATGCCGTCGACGATGTGGGGCGGCGCTTCTACACCGTGCGCTTCAAGGATCTGGCGACGGGGGAGACGCTGCCGGACGAGATCCCCGACGTCACCGCGAACCTGGCCTGGGCAGCCGACAGCGCGACCCTGTTCTATGTCCGCCAGGACCCCGACACGCTGCGCTCCTACCAGGTCTTCCGGCACCGGTTGGGCAAGGGCGCCGCCGACGACCTGGTCTACGAAGAGCCGGACGAGACGTTCAGCGTCTTCCTGCGGCGCAGCCAGTCCCGCAAGTACGTGATGGCGGTCTCGAGCCACACCCTGCGCACCGAGGTGCGCACGCTGCGCGCCGACGACCCCGGCGGCGACTTCGCCGTCTTCGAGCCGCGCGGCGAGCGGCACGAGTACAGCGTCGACCACCTGGGCGACCGCTTCTGGGTGCGCACGAACGACGAAGCGCCGAACTTCCGCCTCATGTCGACCGCGGAAGACGACACCGGTCGCGCCACTTGGCGTGAGGAGACCCCGCATCGCGACGACGTGCTGCTCGAGGGCTTCGAGCTGTTCGATCGCTTCCTGGTGCTGGCCGAACGTCGCGGCGGCCTGAACCAGTTGCGGATCAAGGAGATGGGCGCCGGCGGTACGGAGGGTCACGACCTCGACTTCGGCGAACCGACCTACTCCGCGGGCCTCGGCGTCAACCCCGATCCGGCGTCGGGAACGCTCCGCTACGTTTACCAGTCGCTGACCACGCCGCGGTCCGTGTTCGACTACGACCCGGCAACGCGCGAGAAGACCCTGCGCAAGCAGGAGCAGGTGCTGGGAGGGTTCGAGTCCGCGGACTACCGCACCGAGCGGCTATGGGCGGTCGCCGCGGACGGCACGGAGGTGCCGGTGTCCGTCGTCTACCGGCCCGATCAGCGCCCGGCCGAGGGCGGCAGCCCGCTGCTCCTCTACGGGTACGGCGCCTACGGCGCCAGCATGGACGCGGGATTCAGTTCGCTGCGACTGAGCCTGCTCGACCGCGGCTTCGTCTACGCCATCGCCCACATCCGCGGCGGCGAGGAGATGGGGCGTTCCTGGTACGAGGACGGCAAGCTCCTGAACAAGAAGAACACGTTCACCGACTTCATCGCCGCCGCCGAGCATCTGGCGGCCGAGGGCTACGCCGATCCCGACCGGATCTACGCGATGGGCGGCAGCGCCGGAGGGCTCCTGATGGGCGCCGTGTTCACGATGCGGCCGGACCTCTGGGGCGGCATCGTGGCGCAGGTGCCGTTCGTCGACGTCGTGACCACGATGCTCGACGCGAGCATCCCGCTGACGACCTTCGAGTGGGATGAGTGGGGGGATCCCAGGGAGCGCGAGTACTACGACTACATGCTCTCCTATTCGCCCTACGACAACGTCGAGGCGAAGGACTACCCGCACATGCTGGTGACCACGGGTCTGCACGACTCCCAGGTCCAGTACTGGGAACCCGCCAAGTGGGTGGCCCGGCTGCGCGCGCAGAAGACGGACGGCAACCTGCTGCTGCTGAAGACGAACATGAGCGCCGGCCACGGCGGCGCTTCCGGGCGCTTCGACCGCTACCGCGAGACAGCCCTGGTCTACGCCTTCCTGCTCGACCGCGCCGGCGCCGGCGCTCCGTAGAACGGCGGGAACCGGGGAGGGAACGTGGCGATCGACTTCAGTGACCGGCGGCAGACGCTCAGGCGGCAGCAGGCCGGCAGTATGCGCTTCGTGCGCGTCGTGGTGCGGGTCGCGCTGCTGTTTGTGATCGCGGCGCTGGCCGTGCTCCAGGGCTTCTCGCCGACGTCATGGCTGTTGCTGGGCGTCCTCCTGACCTGGGGAGCGTTCCTGCCGTACCTGCTGCGGACCGTCTTGCGCTGGGCCCGGAGACAGGAGCATCTCGAGCGCTGGCAGCGCACGACCCTGATCTGGACCGCGGCGTTCATCCTGATCGGCGGCTTTGCCGTTCTGGCCCGGTACGTGCTGCTCCCGTCGCCGGCCTAGGAGATTGCGCGGTAGAACGATCTGACCTGGGAACGCGGGCATCCTGCCCGCATCCGGCGCGAAGCGCCGGCCTCCGGTAGTTCTGCCGCGCTAGTAGCTCTTCGGCAGGCCGAGGACCTTCTCCGCAATGTGACAGAGGATGAGCTGCGGGCTGATCGGGGCAAGGCGCGGGATCATGACCTCGCGCATCAGCCGCTCGACATGGAACTCCTTCGCGTAGCCCATGCCGCCATGGGTCATGACGGCTTGGGTGCAGGCCTTGAAGCCCGCCTCGGCGCCGAGGTACTTCGCGGCGTTCGCGTAGTGGCCGCACGGCTCCTCGCGGTCGTATAGCGACGCTGCCTGCATTGCCATCAGAAACGCCGCCTCCAGCTCCATCCAACACTCCGCCAGAGGATGCTGGATCGACTGGTTCTGGCCGATCGGACGACCGAAGACTCGTCGGTTGCGGGCGTAGTCGGTGGCCCGTTCCAGGGCGTTGCGGCCGACGCCGACTGCCTCGATGCCGATCAGGATCCGTTCCGGGTTCAGGCTGTGAAGGATGTACTCGAAGCCGCGGCCCTCGTCGCCGATGCGGTCCTCGGCCGGTATCTCGAGCCCGTCGATGAACAGTTCGTTCGAGTCCACCGCGGCCCGGCCCATCTTGGGAATGCGCCGGATGTCGACCGTCGACCGGTCGAGCGTCGTGTAGAACAGCGAAAGGCCCTTCGTCGCCTTCCCGGTCTCGGCCCGCGGCGTCGTGCGCGCCAGGAGCATGACCCGGTCCGCCTCCTGGGCGGTCGTGGTCCAGATCTTGCGGCCGTGGGCGATGTAGCTGCCGTCGGGGCGGCGCTCGGCGCGGGTGGTGATCGCGGTTGTCTCGAGTCCGGCGTCGGGCTCGGTGACCGCGAAGCAGGTCTTGGCCCGGCCCTCGATCAGTTCGGGCAGGAAGCGCCGCCGCTGGTCCTCGGTGCCGAAGACGACGATCGGGTGCGGTCCGAAGATGTTGATGTGGATCGCCGAGGCCGCGCTCATGCCGCCGCCCGCGCGCGCCACCTCGTGCATCACCAGGGCGGCTTCCGTGACCCCCAGGCCCGAACCGCCGTATTCCTCCGGCATGGCGATGCCGAGCGCGCCGCACTCGGCCATGGCCCGGTGGAACTCCTCCGGGAAGCGGACCTCGTTGTCGACCGCGAGCCAGTAGTCGTCGTCGAAGGCGGCGCAGGTGCGGGCGATCCCCTCGCACAACGCGCGCTGCGGTCCGGTCAGTGTGAAGTCCATGGGAGGTACGGAGGCTACAACGAGGCGGCTGCGGGCAGGCCGGCCAGCAGTTCGGCCGCGGTCTTCCGCTGGACCGGGTGCCAGGCGTTGGGGGCGATCTCGACCAGGGGTTCGAGGACGAATCGGCGGCGGTGCATGCGGGGGTGCGGCACGATCAGGCCGGACGCCTCGATGACGCGGTCGCCGAACAGCAGCAGGTCGAGGTCGATCGTTCTCGGGCCGGCCGGGATCGTCGTCCGATCCCGACCGAGGCCGGCCTCGATCTCAAGCAGGCCGTCGAGCAGGGTCCGGGCGTCGAGGCGGGTTTCGATGGCCGCCGCGGCATTGAGGAAGTCCGGGTCGGTGACCGCTACGCCGCTTTCCGGTACGGCTTGGGTGGCGTGAAAGGCCGAAACCGCGGTCACGTCCCCGAGTTGTCCCAGGCGAATGGTCGCGGCGCGCAGATTCGCCTGTCGACAGCCCAGGTTCGACCCGAGCGCGACGAAGGCGCGGGTCCGGATCACGGCCGCCAGTCGACTTCGGCGCCGACTTCCGCGGCGCCGATCTGGCGCGCGGCGCCGGGCTTCGTGACCCGTACCCGCAGCGATTCGATCCGGTTCCACAGCGTCGAGCCGTCTGCCGCCCGAGGGGTTTCCCGGCCGACGGTGGCGGCAATCCGCTCGGCCAGGGTCTCGACGAGTCGGTACTCGTCGCGTGCCGCGACCGCTCCTGCTGTGGCGGCGAGCTCGACGTAGTCCACTGTCTCGCCGAGGTCGTCGGGTGTTCCGCGTGCCCCGGCCGTCAGGGTCACTTCGATGTCGACCAGGAGTTCCTGCGGCTCGGCACGCTCTTCCCGGGTGACGCCGATCCGGCTCCGGCAGACGATGCCATGTGCCAGAACACGGCGTCGCGGCGCAGATCGATTGCGGCGCCGCCTCAGGGCGCCGATGCTCTCCGTCAGTTGCCGGTGCGGCTCGACATCGTGTACCCGCAGCACGTCGGCAATGCCCAGTGCCGCCGCCCAGGCGTTGACCGCCAGCGTAGCGGTCAGTCGCTCCCCGACGGGTACGCCGCCGAGCAGCCGGTCGAGGAACGACTTGCGCGACACGCCGAGCACCAGGGGCGCGCCGATCTGCTGCAGCTCGTGCAGGTTCGCGAGCAGGTCGAGGTTGTGCTCGAGCGTCTTGCCGAACCCGATCCCCGGGTCGACGAGCACCTCGACTCCGAGGCGGCGTCCGGCCGCGACCCGCTCGGCGAGGAAGCCGCGGATCTCGGCCACCACGTCGTCGTAACGGGGTTTGCGCTGCATCGTGCGCGGCTCGCCCTGCATGTGCATGGCGATCACCGGAGCGCCGTGGCGGGCCGCGACCTCGAGCATCGCCTCGCCGGCGCCGGAGATGTCGTTGATCAGGTGGGCGCCGGCAGCGAGCGCCCGATCGGCGACCTCGGGCTTGGCGGTGTCGACGCTCAGGGGCACCCCGAGGTCGAGCCGGCCGACGCCCTCGATCACCGGCAGCAGCCGGGCGAGCTCCTCCGTCGATCCCACCGGATCGGCGCCAGGCCGGGTGCTCTCCGCGCCGATGTCGATCAGGTCTGCCCCTTCCGCCGCCATGCGCCGCGCGTGTTCGATCGCGGCCTCGCAGGCGTGGTGGCGGCCGCCGTCAAAGAAGCTGTCCGGCGTCACGTTGAGCACCCCCATGACCAGGGGCCGGTGGCCGACCGTCAGGGTGTGTGGGCCGCAGACCAGGTCCATGGGCGCCAGTCTAAGTCTCTTCAGGCGTGGCCGCGCCATTGGACCTCGTCGGAGCTGTGCGTGATGGCGCGGCGTGTTTCCGTCTCAGTCATTGGATAGAGTCGTGGCCGCGCCATCGTGGCGCCGCCGGCTCTGAGGTCGTTCCCGACTTGGACTTCGGGCCCGGAGGCGTTCCGGTGGAGAATGGAATGGAAACGGTTCTTCAGATCGCTGGCGTCATGGTGCCGAGTTTTGCGGCGCTTGGTGGGCTATTCGCGTGGGGCGTGCGTCGGATTGACCGACGCTTCGAGGAGGCCCGGCAGGAACGGGCGCGGATCGAGGCGAAGTTCGACGCGCGGTGCGACGGGATCGATGCGCGGTGCGACGGGATCGAGGCTAAGTTCGATGCGCGGTTCGACGAGATGGAGGCGAAGTTCGAGGAGCGTTGGTCTCGGCTGGAGGAGAAGATTGACCGGTTGGGCGACCGGCTGGAGGAGCGGAGCGACCGGGTGGCCGAACAACTCTCCGGCCAGATCACTGAGTTGAACCGTGAAGTCGGCAAGCTCCAGGGGATCACTGGAGTGGCGCGGATCCTGGACATCGCTTCCCACTAGGCGAGGACGCTTCAAGATGACCTGCGAACCGTTTCCCGGCGGCCGTCGCGCGGTCACCGGATGAGCCGGGACGCCGGCCGTACCTCGTCGGTCGCCCAGGTCGCGATGTTGGCGTGCGCCTTCGTCCTCCCTTGCGCCGCGGCCGCCGGTGAGGATTGCGGCTTCACGTTCACGGAAGTGGCGGCCGAGGCCGGGGTGCGCTTCGTCCACGAATCGGGCGCCAGCGGCGGCCTTCATCTGCCCGAGACGATGGGCGCCGGCGTGGCCTGGATCGACTATGACGGCGATGGCTGGCTCGATCTCTACCTGGTGCAGTCGGGGCCCTTCCCGCCCCGGGGCGGCGAGGCGCCGGTGGACCGGCTGTTTCGCAACCTCGGACCCGACGCCACGGGGAAGATCCGGTTCGAGCCGGTCGATGCCGGGGCGCTGCCCCGAGGGTACGGTCAGGGAGTCGTCGCGGCCGACATCGACGGCGATCGCGATGTCGACCTGCTGGTGTCGCACTACGGTCCCACCGTGCTCCTGCGCAACGGTGGAGACGGGTCGTTCGCCGCGGCGGAACCGCTGCGCGCGGCCGGGCCGGAGCGAGGGGCGAACGAGTTCCCCTGGGGTTCCTCGATGGCGCTGGCGGACGCGGACGGGGACGGCGACCTCGACCTCTACGTCGCCCGGTATCTCGACTACGACCCGGACCATGGCCTGGTCTGCCGCCGCGATGGGCCCGGTTCCGCGCCGGAGGTCTGCGACCCGTCGCTGTTCCTGGGCCAGCACGACCGTTACTACGTGAACCGGGGCGACGGCGCGTTCGAGGACGCGACCGCGGCCGCCGGTCTCGACGGCGCCGACGGCAAGGGTCTCGGGGTGGTGTTCACCGACCTCGACGGAGACGGCCGGCCCGATCTCTACGTGGCCAACGACCTGACCCTGAACCTCCTGTTCCGCAACCGGGGAGACGGCACATTCGAGGATCAATCGCTGCTGTCGGGCGCTGCCGTGAATCGCAACGGCCGGCCGGAGGCGGGCATGGGGTTGGCGGTAGCCGACTTCGATTCCGATGGCGACCCCGATCTCGTGGCGACCAACTTCGACGTCGAGACGAACACGCTCTATCGCAATGCGGGCGTTCCCAATGCCGGGGCTGAAGGGGCACTGCTGTTCGAGGACATCTCGGCCGTCTCCGGCTTCGGGCAGCCGTCCTTCAACCTGCTCGGTTTCGGGATCGTGGCCGAGGACTTCGACCGGGACGGCGCGCTGGACGTGTACGTTGCCAACGGCCACATCTTCACCACGCCGCGGCGCGACAACACGAACTACCGGCAGCGAAACCTGTTGCTTCGCGGCAACGCGGCGGGCACGCGGCAGAGCTTTAGCGAGGCGCGCTGCGACTGGACGGATCGGGATCCGCTGGTGAGCCGTGGCGCCGCCGTCGCGGACTTCGACAACGACGGCGACGGCGATCTCGCGGTGACCGCCAACGACGGTCCGGCGCGCCTCTGGCGCAATGACACGGGGCGGAATGACACGAGGCGGAGTGACACGGCAGGCCCTGAAGGCGCCGGCTGGCTGGGGGTCGAGCTGCGCGGCCGGTCGCCGAACACGCAGGCCGTGGGCGCCGCCGTGGCGCTCACCGGCGGGTCGGCGACGCCTGCTGCGCACCGCTGGGTGTTGCGCGGCGACAGCTACCAATCGTCGAGCGGGCATCGGTTGCGCTGGGCGGTGGCGTCGTCCGGCAGCGACCCGGCGGCCGCCGCCGGCGCCTCCCGCCGGCTCGACGTGCGTTGGCCCTCCGGTGTCCGGACCCGCATTGTCGATCCGCCGATGGGTGTCTACCTGGTCGTCGAGGAGCGGCGGTGAGGCGGGCGCCGGCGCTGGCTTTCCTGCTGCTCGCCGCGGCAGCGCCCGCGGCGCCCGCGACGTTGCCGGCCGAACTCCAGCCCGCGCACTTCGAACTGGACAACGGCATGACCTTCCTGGTCGTCGAGCGGCCCGGAAGGCCCCTGGTTTCCGCCCTGTGGGCGGTGCGCGGCGGCTCGGCGGCCGACCCGCCCGGGCAGCGGGGCGTGGCCCACGTCGTGGAGCACCTGCTGTTCGCCGGCAGCCGGACCATCGGCACCGCGGACTGGGACGCGGAGGTGCGGCTGCTGAGGGAGTGGGAGCGTCTCTACGAGGACTCCGTTCGCCGGCGCCGCGCGGCGCCTGGACTCGCCCGTCTCGAAGGTCGGTTGGCGACGCTGCAGCGCCCCGGCGAGTACTCGGCGGTCTACACCCGTGCCGGCGCCTTCGGCCTCGACGCGGAGACCCGCCACGACTCGACCGCCTTCCAGGTGCTGGCGCCGGCGGAGAAGATCGAACTGTGGTTCTGGATGGAGTCCGACCGCCTGCTCGAGCCCGTGTTCCGGGGTTTCGAGCGCGAGCTGCGAGTGGTCGAGCAGGAACGTCGCCAGCGCATCGACTCGAGTCCGGCGGGTTCCTGGTTCGAGCTCTTCGACGCCGCCTTCTGGGGCGCCGGCCACCCCTACGCGCACACGCCGGGCGGGGACCGGCTGGAAATCGCGGGTCTCCTTCCGGCTGACGCACGGGCGCACTTCGAGACCGCCTACCGGCCGGACCGGCTGGTTGCGGTGCTGGTCGGGGACCTGGCGCCGGAGCGCGCGAGGGACCTTGCCGAGCGCTACTTCGGCCGTCTGAAGGGGAGTGGCGGCACGGGCAGCGCCGTGCCGGTCGACGACCGGTCGGATCCGCCTGCCGCGCCGGCTGTTGGATCGCTGGACGGGCTCTGTGCCTGCCGCAGCCAGATCGAGATCCGCTATCCGACGGTGGCCTTTGACGCCGCCGGCGACGCGGTCGCGCTCGACGTGCTGGCGGGGGTGCTCAACGGCCGGTCGGGCCGGCTCCATCGCCGGCTCGTGCTCGCGGATGACGCGGTGGCAACCTCGGCTTTGGCCCAGCACGTGTCGCGCGTGCAGGGGGGCTACTTCGCGGTGCGCATCGAAGCTGCCGGCGATACGGGGTTGGCGGAACTGCTCCCGGCGTGGGACCTCTTGCTGGCGCAGGTGCGGGCGGACGGCGTCCAGAGCAGCGAACTGGAGCGGGTGCGGCGGCAACTGGCCACCGACTCCTACCGGCAGATCGAGACCGACGCCGGACTCGCGCACCGGCTGGCGGCGGCCGAGGTGCTGGGCGGCTGGCGGCAACTGGATGGGTGGTTCGAGGCGGCCGCGGCCGTTCGCGCCGATGACCTGGAGCGGGTGATCGGCGCCTTTCTCGTGGCGGAGAAGCGAGCGGTCCTGTCGCTCGAGCGGACCGGGGAGGGCTGAGCGGTGCGGGCAGTCGGTCTGTTCGTAGCGCTCGGGCTTGTCGCTGCCGCGGCGGCGCCGCAGATACCGCTGCACCCTGAAGCCCTCCGCTTTCCGCCGTCGCCCTTTGCGCCGCCGGATCCTTCGGGAATGCGCTTCGAACTGGCCAACGGGCTGCCAGTCTACGTCGTGCCGGATCGCAGCCTGCCGCTTGTCGATGTCGTGCTGGCGCTGCCGGTCGGCGATCTGGACGAGCTGCCGGGGGAGGCAGGACTGGCCTCGATGACCGCGGCCATGCTGCGGCGCGGGGGCGCCGGCGACCTGGACCCGGACCGTCTGGACGACGAGATCGACGCCCTGGGCGCCCGCATTCAGACGGTGGCCGCCTCGGCGCGGAGCGTGATCGCCCTCGACTCCGGCTCCGACGCGCTCGACGGCGGACTCGAACTGCTTGCTTCCATCGTGCTCGAGCCGCGTTTCGACGCGGAGCGCCTGACCCAGGCGAAGGGCAACCTCGACGTCGGCCTCGCCGCCCAGGACGACGACCCGCTACGGCTTCTCGAACGGGAGTGGCTGCGCCTGGTGCACGGAGGCAGTACGCCGCGCGGACGGCTTCTGACGCTTGAGATGGTGGCCGCCTTCACGCCGGAGAGGCTGGCCGACTTCCATCGCCGCCACTACGGCCCCGAGGACGCGGTATTCGCCGTCTCGGGCGACGTGGATGCCGAAGCGGTGGTGGCGCGCCTGGACGAGCTGTTCGGCGACTGGACGGCGCCCAACGAAGGCGACCGCCCGGTGGCCGGTCCGAGCGCCGGCGGACCGGAAGCGGACGAAGTGGTCGAGGGGCGAGCGGGCGATTCGGCAGCCGCCGCCGCGGCCGCGATGCCTGGCTGGTGGCATGTGGACCGCCCGGGCGCCCAGGCCGCGATTGCCATCGGCCACCGGGGAGCGGTCTTCGATTCCTGGGACGATCGCGACCGCTGGGCGCTGCTGCTCCTGACCGAGATTCTCGACGGTCCGGGCGCCGTGTCGCGCCTGCGGTCGCGTCTGCAGCTCGGCGAGGGCCTGGTCTACCGCGTGCTCACAACCTTCGACATCGATCCCCTGCGCGCCGGCTGGGGGCCCGAGCACGCGGGCGAGTTCCGCGTCTTCCTCGAGACCGCGCCCGAGTCGGCCGCCGAGGCTGCCGGCGCGGTGCTGCGGGAACTGCGGCGACTGCAACGGGACGCTGTTCCCGCCGCCGAACTCGAGACCGCGAAGCAGTCCGTGCTGGCCCGGTTTCCGCTGCTCTTCGACCGTGCCGAGGCGATCGCCGGCGTGTATGCCGAGGACGAGTTGCTGGGCCGTCCCCACGAGTACTGGGCTCGGTACCGGCAGCGGCTGCAAGGAGTGACCGCGGCGGATGTCCGGCGTGCGGCGGAGCGCTTTCTCGACCCGGGCGGCGTGGTGCTGCTGGTGGTTGGGGACCCGCAGGCCGTGCGCGAGGGGAGCGGGGTCAGCGAACTGCGCCGTCTGCTGGGGCCGCCGCGGCCGCTGCAGGATCGGTGAGAGCTGGCGTCACGTTCATCGTGGCGGCCCCTGCCGCGCCACTCAGTACACCGCGGTGTCCGGGTAGAAGGCGTACCAGCCGAACCAGAACGCGACGTGGCCCGCGACCCGGGGCAGCAGCTCGCGGCCGGCTTCCGGCACGAGCCCGGATTCGGCGATCGTCCACCTCGATCCGTCCTCTGCCTCGATCTCGCGCAAGGTCCCCTCGGCTGGCGGCCTGAAGATCAGGCTGCCACGTTCGTAGGCCCGAACCGCGCCGCTTTCGTCGTCGAGGACGAGCACGATCGGCACGCCTCCCAGCGTGTCGTTGACGAGTCGCTCGGTGCGCAGCTTGTCGAGCGGGTAGGCCTTCGCTTCGCCGCCGATCCGCAGGGCGTAGACCTGAGCGTTCCGCTCCAGGGCGTCGCTCTGCTGCCAGACCGGGAACTCAACGCCGGTCCGCGCCTGGTCGGCGGCGCCCTCGAGGTAGCGGTAGCCGGTGCGCCTCGCGGCCTCGGGATCGGGTCTCATCACGGTCGTGTCCGGGTGGCGTTGCCGCCAGGCGTCCCATCGCGTCAGCGTCATCGGCAGCATGGAGAGCGCGGCGCCCTGAGCGGCGCGCTCACCGACCACGGCCTCTCCGGTCAGATTGCTCCACAGGCTGAGTGTGGCGCGGTCGAACATCAGCTTGTTCGAGCGGTAGAGCAGGCCCGAGGTGCCGAACATCAGGCGGGCGCCGCTTGCGTCGACCGCCGAATAGAGGATGCCCGAGCCGCACAGGGTGCAGAACGAGAGGGTGATGGGCTCGCCGCCCACAATGTCGTTCAGGAGTTCGTGCCAACTCAGAACCTTGACCGGGTAGGCGCGCCGTTCACCGCCGACGTCGACGCCGAACACGGTGTCCGTGTCGCGCATGAAGCGGGCCGTGCCGGCGGGGACGGCTACGGGGTCGTCGACCGCCGGGATCCCGTCGAGCGGCACGCCGCCCCATTGAACCTCCCGCAGGCGTAGTCGGACCGTGGCGCCAGGGCCGAGAATGCGCTGGTAGACGGGGTCGATGCGCGAGAACAGCTCGCCCTTCCAGGCGACGTAGCCGGGAGGCGGCGCCAGATTCTCGCGGCTGCCGAGGTACAGGAACCAGTCGCGGTAGCGGTTCCCGAGCTGTTCACCCGAGAGTTCTTCCAGGAGCTGACGAGCGTCGTCCCGGGCCTCCCTGGGCATGAAGAAGTAGGCGTCGACGAGCGGGATGAGGACCGCCTCGTCGGCCCCGGCGAGCGCCTTGGCCGCCCGTTTCCGCACCTTCGGCTTGGGCGACATCAGGCGGCGCAGGCGGCCGTAGATGACCGGTTCGGTCCTTGCCTCCACGGAGGGCAGGTCGGCGAGGCGCAGGGTCCGGTCGTCCTCCTCGTCGAGTTGGGCATGGAGTTCGGTGGCGCCGGCCAGCACGAAGCCGGCCAGCGCCAGGCAAGCCAGCGCTGCCCTCTGGCGGAGAGATGGGTTCATGAGCATGATGGAGGACGGTCAGTATGATCCATGGGGTGTCGAACGCAGAGGCTACGGCTGGGGCTTCCGGCGCCAGAATCACGTCACGGGGCCGGTCAGCGCGGTCAGCGGCGGTCATTGCGGCGTCGGTTGCGGTCCTGTTCGCGGTCACTTCGGCGGCGCAGGCGCCGGCGCCGGAGGTGGTCCTCGCGGGCTTCGAGGTGACCCCGGCGGCGCCCGGCCCCGAGACCCTGTGCCGGCTGGTCGCGACGGTCGAGAACAAAGGGGGCCGGGCCGTCTACGGCTTCGGCTTCGACGTCGAGCTGGACGGCCGTCCGCTGCCGGTCTACGAAAAGCAACTCTTTCTGCAGGTGATCGAAGCCGGCGAGTCGGGCGAAGTCGCGCTCTACAACTTCTGGACCTCCGAGCGCGGGCGGCCGGCGCCGGCCGACGGCAAGCTCGCGGTGGTTGTGCGGCTGCGGGAGGCGCGTTGGGTGGAGGTGACCGAGGTCGAAGAGGACGGCGAGACGGTGGAGGTGTGGACGCCGGTCGGCGATGTCGCCGGCCTGCCTCAGACCGTCAGCCGGACGCTCGAACTCAAGTGAGCCGCACCGCGGCTATCGCGCTGGTGTGCGGCAGCGCGCTTCTGGCCTGCGCCGCGCCGCCTACCGCTTGGACGCGGCGGCGCCGGCCGCGCTAGCCGGAATCCCGGGTGGCGCGATCCGCATCCGGCGCAAAGGGGTTAGTCTCTCTCCATGGCCGTGGCCGACTCCATCGCGACCCTTGGGCGGCGCAACCTGTCGTCGGCGTACGCGATATCGGGCCTTCTCATGGGGTTGCCGGCCGCGCTTCCCGCGGCAGCCCAGCCTGAACCGCGCTCGCCTTCGGGCGCCGGGTTCGTCGAGGTCGTCAATGTCGAGGTCGTGAACATCGATGTCCATGTCACCGACGCCGACGGCAAGCCGGTGCTGGGATTGGGCCCCGGGGACTTCGAACTGAAGGTCGACAAGCGGCGGGTGCCGATCAGCAACTTCTACGCCGTCGAGCAACAGGGCGACGAGCTCCTCGTGCGCCGCGGCGGTGAACTGGAGGCGGCGCCGCTGCTGCCGCCGCCCCCCGAGGATCCGCTGGAGCGCGAGGCGGCCGCCCGGCAACCGGCGACGGCGCCGGCGGAGCAGGCACTCCACGTCGTCATCTATGTCGACAACCTGAACCTGACGCCGCTCAACCGCAACCGCGTCATGCGCGAGTTGGGGGCGTTCATCCGCGAGCAGCTCAGGCCCGAGGACCGGATCATGCTTGCGAGCTTCGACCGCTCCCTCAATCTTCGGATGCCGTTCACGAACGACCGGAATCAGGTGTGGCGGGCCCTGCTCGAGCTGGAGGAGTTCACCGGCCAGCGCGTGCACCGGAACAGCGAGCGGCGGGATCTGTTCGCGGCGATCAACGACGTGAACACGGAGCTGTCGAGCCGCACCGAGAGCGAGCGGATCCTGGAAGCGGGACGCCAGGGTCTCATCGGGGGTGGCGGGTTGGCTCTGGCGCGTGCGCAGTTGATCAACTACGCGGGCTCGGTACGGAACGAAACGAACATGGCGATCGACGGCCTGATGCGGCTGGTCGAGAACCTGTCCGCCGCCGCCGGGCGCAAGGCGATCGTCTACGTCGCCGACGGGATTCCGATGATCGCGGCGGAGGACATCTTCTACTTCGTCAACGGCGTCCACGAACGCGCGGTCTCCCTGATCGAGATGAGCGATTACGACCTGTCGAGGCGATTCCAGCAGCTCGCGGCGGCTGCGAACGCGAACCGGGTCAGCTTCTACACGATCGACGCGCGCGGGCTTGGCGTCTACTCCCAGGGGACGATCGACAGCCAGGTCGCGGGCCTGCCGGGCCAGATGGCGCTGATCGACACGATCCAGCGGACGAACCTGCAGAGCCCCCTGCAATTGATGGCGGAAGAAACGGGCGGCCGGGCGATCATCAACGCGAACCGGGTGACGCCCGACCTGCTGCGGGTCGCGACGGATCTGCGCAACTACTACGCCCTGGGCTACATGCCGGATCTGGCCGGAGCAGGCGCCTACCACCGGATCGAGGTGACCTGGAAGAACAAGCCCCGTGGCGCGGAGGTCCGCTACCGGAAGGGCTACCGGGACAAGACGCTCGAGTCCCGGATGATCGAGGGCACGCTCTCCGCGCTCAACCTGAACATGCTGGAGAACCCCCTGGGCGTTCGGATCCACAACCTGCCGCCGAAGCGGCGGGCGGACGGCAACTACGACGTGCCCCTGGTCATCGAGGTCGCTTGGGAGAACCTGACGCTCATCCCGCGCGACGGCGTGCATCACGGTCGCCTCCAGCTTTGGATGGCGGCCCGGGACGACAAGGATCGCGCCACCGCGCCGCAGTTGACGGAACTGAACATCGCGGTGCCCGCGGACCGCTTCAGCGAGATTGAGGGCGGGACCTGGCGGTACGGTCTCGAACTCACGATGGAGAGCGGCTACCACGACCTGGGGATCGGCCTGCGGGACGATGTCGGCGGCCGCCAGTCGTTCCTGAGGGGCGGCGTCGACGTGCGTTGAGTCGGAGGGCAGGCGGCCGCCGGGTCGCTATAGTTCCCTTCATGACCACTTCTCATTTGGGCCGGTCCCGGGGTTCCCCGGGCTTGGCCGTTGCTCGACAGTCCGTTGCCCGACAGTGGCGGCTGCTGCCGCTCTGTCTCTTCCTGCTGTTCCCGGGCGCGAGCGTCCAGGCGCAGCGCCTACTGGACCTCGGCCCCATGATCGTGAATCCGGCGGTTGCGGATCCGGGTGTCGTGCCGTACGCGGTCGAACTGGACATCGACCTCGTGCGTTCCGCACCGCAGCGCCTGGAGTTGCCGGCGCCGGACGGCAGCCTGATGGTCGCCGAACTGAGCGTGTTCGAGGACCGGGGCGGCGGCGACGCGATGTGGGCCGGCAGAGTGGCCGGCTCGGACTACGAGAGCGTCGTGTTCACGGTCGTGGACGGCTATCTCTCCGGCCGCTTCGGCGTCCCCGGCGGTGCGAAGTACCGGATCTCGGCGCGGCCCGATGGCCGGGGCCGGATCGAGAACATGTCGACGATAGCGCCCAGGCCCAAGGCCGAGTATTGCGGCGTCCCGCCGGAGCGGCCGGCGCCTGTGGGCGTGGTCGAGGCGCAGCGCAGCGGTGACCCGGAGAGGGTTGCCGGCGCGTCGAACCACAACCTTCTCGACATCATGATTGTCTACAGCGAGGCGGCCGGAGAGCGCTACATCCTCCGCGACGGCTCGATCGAGGCGCCGATAGACAACTCGATCGACTACCTGAACCTGGTGTTCCGCAACGGCCAGTTGGACATCGTCGCCCGGTTGGCGCATCTGGAACAGGCGCCGGCTTCGCTGAACACCGAGGGTGCGGGCCTAGCTGTGCTTGGAAGGCTCCGCGGGAATCGGGAAGTGCAGGAGCTGCGCGCCGAGCACAATGCGGACCTGGTCCACCTGTTTGTGACCGCCGAGGTCACCGACGTCTGCGGCATTGCCTGGCTTCTGGGGAAGGGCGATACCTGGAGGTCGTTTTCGCCGACCGCGTACGGCTTGACGCTGATGCAGGGCTGCGGTGACGAGACCTTTGCCCACGAGGTTGGACACAACCTGGGCGCCGCCCACGACCCGCCGAATGCAGGAAGAAACTTCTCAGATCCGGAGCGGCGAAACAATGTTGTGATCGCACCCTACGCCTTCGGGCACACCTGGTTCAGCCCGTCGCCTCCCAACCCGCCGAGCAAGGACACGATCATGAGCTACGGCAGCGGGCAGGTGGAGCCGTGGTTCTCCACCGTCCGGGTGGAGCCCAATGGCTGGGTATTCGGGATCGCGAACGAGCGGGAGAACGAGCGCGCTCTGCAAGGGACGGTGGGCATCGCGGTGCGTTTCAGCGATGCGCTGGAGCAGGGAACGGACCCGGACCCCGACCCGGACCCGGAGCCGCCGACTCCGCCGGGGGCCGGACCGACGGCCCCGGGGAGCCTGACCGGCGCCTCGACCAGCGCCACCAGCGTGCGTTTGTCCTGGGCAGATCGATCGGACGACGAGGACGGCTTCGAAGTGCAGTATCGCCCGGCCGGCGGACGCTGGCAGACGGCTGCGACGCTGCCGGCGAACGCGACGTCAGCGGACGTGACCGGGTTGGACGCCGGCGGCCGCTACGACTTCCGCGTGCGGTCGTTCAACGGCGGCGGTCGGTCCGCCAGCAACGTCGTCACGATCGTCCTGGAGGCAGCCGAGTACACGGACTGCGTGCCGACGGCGCCGCAGATCACGTTCGCGCACGGGTACACCGTGAGCATGTGCATCGAGTACGACAGAGACGGCGAGACCGCGCAGGAGGACGCGGTCGACTACGGACTCGGGTCGAGTGAGTCGGGCCTGCTCTACTTCTTCGACCGCGACAACGCCGAGGTGCTGATCAAGGTGCTCGACGCCTGTAGGGTGAACAATCACCGGTGGGTGTTCGTGGCGCCGGTGACGACGCTGGCGTTCAACCTGCGCGTCGACGAAACTGCTACCGGGGAGTATTGGGAGCACAAGAACCCCCGCGGCGGGGCGACCGCGACGACGAAGAGCAACACTACGGCCTTCCCTTGCGGTGCGGCTGCCGCGACCATGGCCGCTGCGGATGGCGCCGAGGGCCACGATGGAGTGGACCTCGTCGATGCGGGCTTCCCGGCGTCGCCGGTTTCACCGACTTCGTTGGCGCGGGTCGAACCCGTGTCGCGACCGCCGGTCGCCGTCACTCAGCCGATCGGTGTTGGCGGAGCGGCGGACTGCGAACCGCAGCCGGTGACGACCCTTCGCGGCGGCTACACCGTGAACATGTGCGTCGAGCACATCAGGGACGGCGAGACGGTGGTGGAAGAGGTGAAGGACTACGAACTGGATTCCGAGCAATCCGCCATCCTCTACTTCTTTGATCGCAACAACGCGGAGGTGCTGATCAAGGTGCTGGACGGGTGTGGTCTGAACGGACACCGTTGGGTGTTCGTGGCGCCGGTGACGACCCTCGCCTTCAACTTGTCGATCGACCCCCCCGGCGGCGGCGAGCCCTGGACGCACCAGAACCGTCTCAACCAGACCGCCGCGGCGAGGAGCGACCTCAAGGGGTTCGCCTGCGCCGCCGACTAGAGAGGGCGCCGGAAGGGTGGTGGGGCGGGGGCCGGCGTGCCCCCGCCGCCTTAGGCCCCTGAGTGGCGGGCCCTGCTCGAGCTGGAGGAGTTCACCGGCCAGCGCGTGCACCGGAACAGCGAGCGGCGGGATCTGTTCGCGGCGATCAACGACGTGAACACGGAGCTGTCGAGCCGCACCGAGAGCGAGCGGATCCTGGAAGCGGATCGCCAGGGTCTCGTCGGGGGTGGCGGGTTGGCTCTGGCGCGTGCGCAGTTGATCAACTACGCGGGCTCGGTACGCAACGAAACGAACATGGCGATCGACGGCCTGATGCGGCTGGTCGAGAACCTGTCCGCCGCCGCCGGGCGCAAGGCGATCGTCTACGTCGCCGACGGGATTCCGATGATCGCGGCGGAAGACATCTTCTACTTCGTCAACGGCGTCCACGAACGCGCGGTCTCCCTGATCGAGATGAGCGATTACGACCTGTCGAGGCGATTCCAGCAACTCGCGGCGGCGGCGAACGCGAACCGGGTCAGCTTCTACACGATCGACGCGCGCGGGCTTGGCGTCTACTCCCAGGGGACGATCGACAGCCAGGTCGCGGGCCTGCCGGGCCAGATGGCGCTGATCGACACGATCCAGCGGACGAACCTGCAGAGCCCCCTGCAGTTGATGGCGGAAGAAACGGGCGGCCGGGCGATCATCAACGCGAACCGGGTGACGCCCGACCTGCTGCGGGTCGCGACGGATCTGCGCAACTACTACGCTCTGGGCTACATGCCGAATCTGGCCGGGGCAGGCGCCTACCACCGGATCGAGGTGACCTGGAAGAACAAGCCCCGTGGCGCGGAGGTCCGCTACCGGAAGGGCTACCGGGACAAGACGCTCGAGTCCCGGATGATCGAGGGCACGCTCTCCGCGCTCAACCTGAACATGCTGGAGAACCCCCTGGGCGTTCGGATCCACAACCTGCCGCCGAAGCGGCGGGCGGACGGCAACTACGACGTGCCCCTGGTCATCGAGGTCGCTTGGGAGGACCTGACGCTCATCCCGCGCGACGGCGTGCATCACGGCCGCATCCAGCTTTGGATGGCGGCCCGGGACGACAAGGATCGCGCCACCGCGCCGCAGTTGACGGAACTGAACATCGCGGTGCCCGCGGACCGCTTCAGCGAGATCGAGGGCGGGACCTGGCGGTACGGTCTCGAACTCACGATGGAGAGCGGCTACCACGACCTGGGGATCGGCCTGCGGGACGATGTCGGCGGCCGCCAGTCGTTTCTGAGGGGCGGCGTCGACGTCCGTTGAGTGGCAGGGCAGGCGGCGGCCGGGCCGCTATAGTCCCTTCATGACCACTTCTCATTTGGGCCGGTCCGGGGGTTCCCCGGGCTTGGCCGTTGCCCGACAGTGGCGGCTGCTGCCGCTCTGTCTCTTCCTGCTGTTCCCGGGCGCGAGCGTCCAGGCGCAGCGCCTACTGGACCTCGGCCCCGTGATCGCGAATCCGGCGGTGGCGGATCCGGGTGTCGTGCCGTACGCGGTCGAACTGGACATCGACCTCGTGCGTTCCGCACCGCAGCGCCTGGAGTTGCCGGCGCCGGACGGCCGGCTGCTGGTCGCCGAACTGAGCGTGTTCGAGGACCGTGGCGGCGGCGACGCGATGTGGGCCGGCAGAGTGGCCGGCTCGGACTACGAGAGCGTCGTGTTCACGGTCGTGGACGGCTATCTCTCCGGCCGCTTCGGCGTCCCCGGCGGTGCGAAGTACCGGATCTCGGCCCGTCCGGACGGGCGCGGGCGGATCGAGAACATGTCGACGATAGCGCCCAGGCCGTCGGCCGAGTACTGCGGCGTTCCGCCGGAGCGGCCGGCGCCTGTGGGCGTGGTCGAGGCGCAGCGCAGCGGCGACCCGGAGAGGGTTGCCGGCGCGTCGAACCACAACCTTCTCGACATCATGATTGTCTACAGCGAGTCGGCCGGAGAGCGCTACATCCTCCGCGACGGCTCAATCGAGGCGCCGATAGACAACTCGATCGACTACCTGAACCTGGTGTTCCGCAACGGCCAGTTGGACATCGTCGCCCGGTTGGCGCATCTGGAACAGGCGCCGGCTTCGCTGAACACCGAGGGTGGGGGCGAAGCTGTGATTGGAAGGCTCCGCGGGAATCGGGAAGTGCAGGAGCTGCGCGCCGAGCACAATGCGGACCTGGTCCACCTGTTTGTGACTGCCGAGGTCACCGGCGTCTGCGGCATTGCCTACGTTCTGCAGAAGGGCGATACGTGGAGGTCGTTCTCTTCAGCCGCGTACGGCGTGACGCTGATGCAGGGCTGCGGCGACGAGACCTTTGCCCACGAGGTTGGACACAACCTGGGCGCGAACCACGATCCGCCGAACACTGGCGACTACGAAGAGCGGCGGAACACGACTTCGGTGACGCCGTACGCCTTCGGTCACACCTGGTTCAGCCCGTCGTCTCCGAACCCGCCGAGCAAGGACACGATCATGAGCTACGGCAGCGGGCAGGTGGAGCCGTGGTTCTCCACCGTCCGGGTGGAGCCCAATGGCTGGGTATTCGGGATCGCGAACGAGCGGGAGAACGAGCGCGCTATGCAAGGGACGGTGGGCATCGCGGTGCGTTACAGCGACGCGCTGGAGCAAGGAACGGATCCGGACCCGGACCCGGAGCCACCGCCTCCGCCTCCGCCGGGGACCGGACCGACGGCCCCGGGGAGCCTGACCGGCGCCTCGACCAGCGCCACCAGCGTGCGTTTGTCCTGGGCAGATCGATCGGACGACGAGGACGGCTTCGAAGTGCAGTATCGCCCGGCCGGCGGACGCTGGCAGACGGCTGCGACGCTGCCGGCGAACGCGACGTCAGCGGACGTGACCGGGTTGGACGCCGGCGGCCGCTACGACTTCCGCGTGCGGTCGTTCAACGGCGGCGGTCGGTCCGCCAGCAACGTCGTCACGATCGTCCTGGAGGCAGCCGAGTACACGGACTGCGTGCCGACGGCGCCGCAGATCACGTTCGCGCACGGGTACACCGTGAGCATGTGCATCGAGTACGACAGAGACGGCGAGACCGCGCAGGAGGACGCGGTCGACTACGGACTCGGGTCGAGTGAGTCGGGCCTGCTCTACTTCTTCGACCGCGACAACGCCGAGGTGCTGATCAAGGTGCTCGACGCCTGTAGGGTGAACAATCACCGGTGGGTGTTCGTGGCGCCGGTGACGACGCTGGCGTTCAACCTGCGCGTCGACGAAACTGCTACCGGGGAGTATTGGGAGCACAAGAACCCCCGCGGCGGGGCGACCGCGACCACGAAGAGCAACACTACGGCCTTCCCTTGCGGTGCGGCTGCCGCGACCATGGCCGCTGCGGATGGCGCCGAGGGCCACGATGGAGTGGACCTCGTCGATGCGGGCTTCCCGGCGTCGCCGGTTTCACCGACTTCGTTGGCGCGGGTCGAACCCGTGTCGCGACCGCCGGTCGCCGTCACTCAGCCGATCGGTGTTGGCGGAGCGGCGGACTGCGAACCGCAGCCGGTGACGACCCTTCGCGGCGGCTACACCGTGAACATGTGCGTCGAGCACATCAGGGACGGCGAGACGGTGGTGGAAGAGGTGAAGGACTACGAACTGGATTCCGAGCAATCCGCCATCCTCTACTTCTTTGATCGCAACAACGCGGAGGTGCTGATCAAGGTGCTGGACGGGTGTGGTCTGAACGGACACCGTTGGGTGTTCGTGGCGCCGGTGACGACCCTCGCCTTCAACTTGTCGATCGACCCCCCCGGCGGCGGCGAGCCCTGGACGCACCAGAACCGTCTCAACCAGACCGCCGCGGCGAGGAGCGACCTCAAGGGGTTCGCTTGCGCTGCCGACTAGGGAGGGCGCCGGAAGGGTGGCGGCGGGGGCTCGCCGGCCCCCGCCTCACCGCTGCCCCTGAGGCTCAGAGCACTCGAATGGGCGTCGAGGAGGAGTGCTGGTCGTTGTTCTGGTCGGTTACCGTGACGACGAGCGTGTAGTCGCCGCTGGCGAGCTTGTCCCCGGCCACGAACGTACCGGAGAGTTGGGACATTCTGGCGCCGGCCTTGGCGTCCGGCGCCAGGACCACGTCGCCGCCATCGGCTACCTGCTCGCCGCTCGGAGTGAACACCTGAGTCCGCACGGACACCGATCCGGCGCCGAGGTTCATGCCGACGATGCTGATCGGGGTCTCGCCGCCGGCGGTGACTTCGGGCTTCGCCGCGGGAATGAAGGGCTCGCCGCTGCGCAGGAACGGGAAGGCCACATCGGTTCGCTGGCTGGACTCGTCCTCCCGCAGCAGCAGCCACTTGGTGGGCGGTTCCGGGAACAGCGGCGGCTGCAGCACAGGGTCGTCGCCGGGGACCTCGAGGGCGGCGGTCGCCAGCGCCCGGCGACCAGTGAGGTCGTTCCGGATCAGGACCCGCACCGAGTAGACGCCCGGGTCGAGGTCGAAGTGCCCCCAGTACTTGATCCCGCTCTGGCGGATGACGGCCCCAGCTTCCGCCAGACCGAGGCCCATGCGGGTGGAGAAGAAATCGCGCACAACGCCTTCCTGGTCCAGGGCGTAGGCGTAGATCTCGAAGGGAAGCACCTCGCCGGCCACTCCGGCCAGCAGGTCCTCGCCGCGGGCGGTGATCAGGACCGGCGCGTACGGTTTGCCGCTGTCGGCGGGGAAGGCGGCTGCCAGCACCGAGGCGTCGATGTCGCCTGTTTCGACGCCGCCCATCACGGCCTGGGCCGAGCTCAGCGCGCGCTCGAACGGGCTCGTCCGGCCGTACTCCTTGGGCGGGTAGTAGCCGGGGCGGTGGACGACCCGGGTGCCTCGGGGAGAGTCCTTGAGGCGTACCCGCAGGCGGCGGAACTTGCCGTCCGGCTTGAGGTCGCCCGGCTCGAAGGCCAGCAGGTAGGTGACGCTGGTGCTCTTGAGCATCTCCGACATCGCGTCGCCGAGATTCGTGAAGTTGGAGAACATCTCGCCGCCCGTGTCCTTGGAAATCTGGAGCAGGGAGCCGCGCTTGCTCTGGGCCTCGCCCCTGATCTCGCCGCTGACGTCGACGGCCTGGATCGTGCAGTTCGCCTCGCGGAACAGAGTGGTCATGCGCTCCATCGCGGACTGGGCGGAGGAGTCGCCGAAGGTGTTCTGCTGGTCCACTTCCCAGGTCCGGCCTTCCTGAACCGCCTGGCTGTCCGCCTGGAGCTCCGCGCGGTCCTCCTCGGTCAGGCCCTGGTTGCCGTACAACACTGAGGTCGGCATGCCCTCGGACAGGAACACGACGTGCTTGCGGCCTTCGACCGACGCCATCCAGCTCGCGAGTTCACCCATGCCTTGAGTCATGGCGGCGATCTTGCTGGCCTCGTTGCCCCGCTCCGCCTGTTCCTGGAGATTCTGGAGCTCCCTCCGGGTCTCGCTGAGCATCGATTGGCCGTCGATGCCCGCGGCGGTCTGCGTCTCTCCGGCCACGTCGTCCCCGGCCGCCAGGGCGGCGCCGATGTCCGAGATCACGAGACCGAGCGGGTCGCGCACGACCGACTCGCCGACCTCGACCTGCCCCAGCGACCTGATCGCCTGCCGGAGCTGGCTCCGGTCGGAGGTGAAACCGAGCACGAGCCGGGGACGGGTGTCGAACAGGGCGACGGCGACCAGGTCGGTCGGGTGAAGCGCCGTCAACACCAGGTCGGCCGCCGCCTGTTGGGCGCGGCCGACCGAGTTGGGCGCCGTGAAGAACAGGTCGAAGAACAGCAGGAAGTGCCGCCGGGCGGCAACCGGAATCTGCTGCTGGGTGGGCGTGCCCTCGACCACCGACAGGTCCACCAGGTCGAAGCCGGTGATCTCGACCTTCTTGCGGCCGTCGAGAAGTTCGAAGTCGTCCCGGGTGAGGTCACGCATCGGGGCGCCGTTGCTGATCACCTGGACGGGGACCTCGACGACCGTGACCGTGGTCGTGCCGCTGAACTGAGCCTGCGCCTGACGCTTGCGGCCGCGCTGCGCGTCGGCGTCGGCCGCGGCCAGAAGCAGGGCGGAGGCGCAGGTGGCGGCGGCGGCGGTCCTGATGAATCGGGTTCGCGTGAACGGAAGAACGAGGCGCCTGCGGTCGTTCATGCTTGAGCTCCTTGATCGTGAACGGAGTGGTCGCCTTCGGGGCGGCGAGGGGGCCCGGGCCGGCGACTCAGTTCAGAACTCTAAGCGGAATCGAGTTGAACGGTCGGGCCCGGGTCGCCGGGTCGGTCACTGTGACCCGCAGAGTGTAGTCGCCCGCCGGCAGATCGACCGGATCGAAGGCGGCGACCAGCTTGTCGAGGCCCGGAATGCCGGTCACGGTTCGTTCGCGCAGACTGAGGGCGCCGCCCTCCATCCGTTCGCCGTCGGCGTCGAGCACCATCGCCTGGAGCGACAGGTCGCCTTCGGCGAGGTTGTAGCCGACGAGGCAGATCTCCGCTTCGCTGCCGGCGCCGCTCTCCGTCAGAAGGGGAACCGCCGACGGCACGTACGGCTGGCCGTTGACGGTGAACGGATACACCGTCGTCTTGGCGTACTTGTCCGCGGGTTGTTCCCGCACCAGGAACCAGGCGCCGGGCTCTTCATGGAAGAAGGGGGGCAGCAGGGTCGGTTCGCCGCTTTCGAAGGCGGGAACGTGGAGGGTCAGCGTCTCGACGCCGGTCGCGCCGGTCACCGCGTTACGGGCGAGGACCCTGAGCAGGTAGTCGCCCGGCTCGAGTTCCAGGCTGCCGTAGTACTTGAGGCCGGTGTTCGCGAAGGTGTCCTGGCGGCCGGTCAGGTCGAGGTTCACGACGCGGCTGAAGAAGTCCCGCATCTCCGACTTCTCGTCGGTGACGTAGGCGTAGATCTCGACCGGAAGCCGCGCCGTCTCGTGGCCTTCGAGCAGGCTGTCGCCCCCGATCTCGACGATGACCGGGATGTAGGCCCGGTTCGGACCGGCTTGGAACGGGGCCGCCAGGACGTTCATCGCCAGGTCGTCCCGTTCGGCCGCGGCGGCGATCAGGTCGGAGGCGAGCAGGCGCTTCTCCATTGGATGCAGATCGCCGTAGGGCCGCGGCGTGTAGTAGCCCATGCGGTGGGAGAGTTGGGCGCCCTTGGCGGCCCGGGCCCGCACCCGGAGGCGGCGATGATCGCCCGCTTCGCCCGGGTCCGAGGGTTGGAAGGAGAGCAGGTAGGTCACGGTCGAGGACTCGAGCACCTCCTGCAGTTCGGCGCCGAAGTCGTTGGCGTCCTGGTGCAGCCGGCCGCCGGTCTGGTTCGCGAAATAGAACAGGGCGTCGCGCCCGACCGAGCGGATCCGGTCCTCCTCGCGCGAGTCCGCTCGCAGCCCGGAGATGTCGACCGTATGGATCACCGTGTTGGCGCGGTTGAACTCGGTCAGCATCTGGTGAACCTGGTTCTGGAGTTGCGTGTTGCCGAAACGCTGGTCGGTGTCGACCTGGGCGATTTGCCCGCGCTCGATCAGGTCGGTCTCGCGCCGGAACTCTTCGTCGAAGTAGTCCGGCTGGCGGCCGAACAGGAGCCTGCCGTCGAAGCCCTCCGAGAACAGGACCAGGTGCTTGCGCCCCTCGACGCTGGACAGAATGCGCGCCATCTGGTGCAGGGTGTCGGTCCAGCGCGAGATCTGGCCCCGCGCGAAGCTCCTCTCCGACTTCGCCATCTCACTGCCGATCACCTGCAGATAGTCGCTCATGCTGCGTTCCATCTCGGTGATTCCCGCGTTCACGCCGCCGACGTCGAGGGCCGCTGTCAGGTCCGATTCCGGCGCGTCGATCATAAAGCCCAGCGGGTCCTCGGTCACCAGCCTGAGCAGTCTCGGATTGCCGAGGGTCGTGATCGCCCGCGCCAACTGGGCCCGGTCGGGCGTGAAGGTGATCAGGAGCTGCGGCCCGGACTCGACCGAGTGCACGCCGACGGCGGCCAGGTCGGTTGGGTGAAGCTGCTCCAGCACGAAGGCATGGGCCGCGCTCTGGGCCTTGGCGATCGACGTGGGGGCGGAGTAGGAGAGGTCGAACAGGAACAGGAAGTGGCGGCGCGCTGCCGGCGGGATGCCGTAGTCGGTCTCGATCACCCGCCGGTCGTCGGGAACGATCTGGTCCAGGTCGATGACCCGGAACCCGGTGATCGTCTGCGGCTGGCCTTCGTCGAGGATCTGGAAGTCCTCCTGGGTCAGACCCCGGACGGCCTCGCCGTCGCGCGCGATGACGTTGACCGGCACCTGCACCTCGAAGACGAACTCGCGGCCCTCGAACTGGCGCAGATCTCCCGGGTCGGGCTCCTGGGCGGTGGCGGTGTGCAGAATCGCAGCCAGCGTCAGCATGGCCGCAACGGCAGGCCGGCCGGAGAACGACGACCGCCTCGTGATCTCAGGCTGTCTGGCGTCCGGCATAGGCGGATTCAAGGCTAACACCTCCTTTGGTTGCCGTGAGTCGGCGCCTACCGCGGCCCGCGCTCGATCATCGCGGCGTACTTCCGCGCTTCTTCGTGGGTCGCGTCCAGGCGGAGCGCACGTTCGACGTGGTGCTTCGCTTCGCGCACCCTGCCGGTCGCCAGGTACACGCGGACCAGGCCGAGGTGCACCTCGGGAAGCTCCGAGTCGGCGGAGAGCGCCCGCCGCATGTAGTCGAGCGCGGTGGCCGCGTCGCCGGCGGCGAGCGCCGCGTCGCCCCGATAGACATAGAAGTAGGGACTCGCCCGGTTCATCGCCTCGAGCGTGTCCAGCAGTTCGCCGGCGCGGTCGTGGCGGCCCTGGATCTGGTACGCCCGGACCAGGTTGGTCAGCAGGGGCACGTTCTCCGGATGGAGTTCCAGGCCCCGTTCGTAGGTTTGGACGGCATCGGCGACGCGCTCCGTGCGCAGCAGGACGACGCCGTGGTTGTTGATCGCCTTGTCGAAGTCGGGCGCCAGACGGACGGCGATATCGAGCCAGCGTTCGGCGGTCTCCAGGTCATCCGCCATCAACGCTTCGGCCCCGAGGTTGTTGTAGTAGTGGCCGGCTGCCGCCAGGTCGCTGATCGGCTGGAAGCTCCGGTAGGACTTCGGCTGGTAGGGCAGGAAGTCGTAGGTAGCCATGTCGCCGTCGACGTACATGCCGGCGACGATGTGACCGCGGCTGACGACGACGCCGTTGTGGTAGTTCCAGCGCTGGTAGTCCTCGACCTCGACGAAGAAGGGATTCAGACGCCGCTCCCGCCCGGCCGCCACGAAGAGGTTGACGAAGGAGAGGCAGTTGCCGCTGGCAGTGCTGAATGCCTCGGCGGCGGTGCGGGTGGGCGTGAGTTCGTACTCCAGGCCGAGCCAGCCGAAGATGAAGTCGAGCACCGCGTCGCGGCGGCGGGTCTCGCTGCCGGCAGGGCTGACGCGCTGGTCGATGGCGGCGCGGAGTTCGTCGGTGACGGCGAACGGCACGACGACCTGCTCCCGCCATCCCCTGCCGAGGCGCCGTTCGAACTCCGGCGCCAACGCCTGGGCGCCGTCGAAGGGCACGTAGGCGGTGCAGGCAGAAGCCGTGGCGGACAGAACGAGAACCAGGGCAGCGAGCAAGCGGGGCTGGGCGAAGAGCTGGTGGATGCGGATGGGTTTCATGGTCTGTATGGACAGCGCCTCTCTCGTGCTATACGATTCCCGCACTCGACAGGTTGTTCCGGGTCAGACGCTGGTCACGTCGTTTCATCGACGGGTGGTTGACTAGCGTCAACAAGACGTTGAATCTAGCGCTTTCCCCGGAGATTTCGGTAGACGGTACTGACGAATGACTGTCAGGCGACGGTCTATCAACGGACACGGACGTAGGCGCCGAGCCACGAGGGTCGGACCGGTCGTTCAAAGTTATGGATGAAAACCACGTTTTTGGATGCGCTCGCGACAGCGATGGCGTCAATATGGCGCGGTCGTGTCGTCGACCGTCCACAGACCGCCTACGGATGCGGGTTTCCGCTTACCCCCGGACGTGCTTGGCCTCCGGCCGTTCTGGCACGTGCCTTGCGGTAGGCTTTCACTGTTGGAGAGCCGATCAGGCTCGTCCCAAACTGCGGGGGGGCGATTGGGCGTCCATCAAGGGGCGCCGACTCCTCCGCACAACTCACCTCGGAGGGAGTATTGAACGTTATGAGTAGACGCACCGTTTTCACGTTCGGCGTCATCCTTTGTCTGCTCGTCGTAGGGATGGCTTCGGGCCAGAACACGACGGGCAACCTCTACGGCACGATCGTCGACGAGTCCGGCTCGGCGCTGCCGGGTGTGCAGGTCACGGTCAGCGGCATCGGCGCGGACCGCACACAATTCACGGATGCCCAGGGATCGTTCCGGATCCTGGCGCTTGACCCGGGGGCCTACGATGTCACCGCGGTACTCGACGGCTTCGGCGGTCTTTCGTACCCGGATGTCGCCATCCGGCTTGGCCAGAACACGAACCTGCCGTTGACTCTCGGCGCGGCGCTGGAGGAGACGATCACCGTCACTTCCGAGAGCCCGCTGCTCGACGAGCGGCAGATCAGGCCCGGCACCAACGTCAGCCAGGTCGAACTCGAGAAGATCCCGACCGCGCGCGACCCCTGGGCGATCCTGGCCCAGACGCCGGGTGTGATCATCGACCGGGTCAACGTCGGCGGCAACGAGTCGGGCCAGCAGGCGAACTTCCGCGCCCAGGGCGTGTCTTCGTCGCAGAACGACTTCCAGATGGACGGCGCCGAGATCACGGACATGCGCGCCACCGGCGCTTCGCCGACCTACTACGACTTCGATCAGTTCGCCGAGATGTCGTTCACGACCGGCGGCACCGACGTGACCAAGAACGGTTCGGGCGTCCAGGTGAACCTGGTGACCAAGCGGGGCACGAACGAGTTCCGCGGTTCCGCGCGGTTCTACAACACGGCCGGCACCGGCTACTTCGGCGGCGCCCTCAAGTCGGCGGAGCCGAACATCGAGGGCGAGCTCTACACGTCGAACGGACAGACCGCGCTGGCCGGCGCCCGGATTCGCAAGATCGAGGACTTCGGCTTCGAGGCCGGGGGCGCGGCGATCCAGGACCGTCTGTGGTTCTGGGGTAGCTGGGGCCAGAACCGAATCGGCCAGAACGCCGCTACCGGCGCGGCTGACGACACGTTGCTCGAGAACACGGTGATCAAGGCGAACGGTCAGGTCACCGACAGCAACTCGATGGTCGGGTCCTTCAACAATGGCGACAAGCTGAAGTTCGGCCGCGGCGCCGGCACCAACCGGCCTCCGGCGACCACCTGGAACCAGCGTGGACCGTCGGCTCAGTACCGCTTGGAGGATCAGCACGTCGCTTCGTCCAACCTGTTCTTCGTCGGCACGTACTCCCACGGCGATTTCGGCTTCCAGCTTCTCGCCAGGGGCACGCGGGCGGACGGGAACGGCCTCCATCCGGGCGCCCTGGATGCGGAGCGGGCCGACGGGATCTGGGCCAATAACTACCTCTCCGGGGGGGCGGCTTCGCCCAGCGATCTCTTCAAGGTCGACGGCACGTACTTCTTCACGAGCGGCGCCAGCACCACGCATGAGCTTCGGTTCGGCGGTCGCTTCCGCAGCTACGAGAACAACTCGGTGTTCAAGTGGGGGCCGCGCAACACCTGGCATCGGCTCGATCGCGAGTGGACGTACTACGCCCGCGATGACGTTGGCGACCTGCTGGCCGAGTACACCGGGCTGTGGGTGCAGGACACGATCTCGTTGGGCCAGATGACGATCAACGCCGGTCTCCGCTACGACGACCAGGGCGGTGAGAACGCGCCGTACGAGCTACCTGGGCACCCGACCCATCCGGAGCTCATTCCCGGCCTGTCGTTCCAGGGTTCCGACGCCGGGTTCGGTTGGTCGTCCATCGCCCCGCGGCTCGGCTTCACCTACGCCCTCGGCGAGGACCGCGACACGCTCCTCCGGGCGAGCTACTCGCAGTTCGCCGACCAGTTGCCGACGAACGCCGTGACGCGGCTTTCGCCACTCGGAAGCTCGACGGTCATCGTGGACTCCGTGACCGGCGACTTGGTCTTCACGAACGTCGATCCTGTCAATCCCCTGCGGATCAATAGCACGGTCGATTCCGGTCTCAAGCCTCCGTTGACCACGGAGATTCTGTTGGGCGTGGAGCACTCCGTCCTGCCGGAACTCGTGGTCGGTTTCCAGGTCAGCATGCGGAACGTCGACGACCTAACCGAGGGCTGGATCTATGTCACCGATGGCGCCGGCAATCGCCGGCTGGCGCAGGGCAGCGACTTCCGTCAGGTCGAGACGATCACAGGCAGCCTGCCTCGCGGCGCCGGCAGCTACAGCGTGCCGATCTACGACTATCTTGACGATGTGGAACTCCATCTGGGCAGCCACCTGGAGAACGGGGTCCGTTCGCGCGACTACCTCGGCTACAGCCTGACCCTGACGAAGCGGCTCGCGGACCGCTGGATGGCCCGCGGCTTCTTCCAGTACGGCAACGCCGAGTGGAACGTTCCCAACTCCTACTTCGACCGCGCCAACCGCAACAACGGCCGGGGTGGCGGCGATGTCGACGGCCAGCTCTACATGACCGCTTCCAGCGGTTCGGGCAAGGGCCAGCGGTACCTGCAGTCGACCTGGACCTACAACCTGAACGGGATGTACCAGGTCGCTCCGGACCGCGGTTGGGGCTTCAACGTCTCGGCGAACCTCACGGGTCGTCAGGGCTCGCCGCTCGGCTACTGGAAAAGCGTGACGGTCCGCGACGGCACCACGAGCATCAACGTCGTCGATGATTTCGACAGCCTCCGGCTGGACGATATCCATGTTGTCGACCTCCGGATCGAGAAGGAGTTCGCGCTGTCGGGGCCGATCAACCTGGTGTTCGGCATCGACATCTTCAACCTGAACAACGCGGGCACGGGCCTCTCGTACAGCGATCGGGTTGGCATCTCGAATGCCGGTAACCTCTCGGACAACATCGCTCCGCGGATCTACCGCCTCGGCGTGCGCCTGAACTGGCGTTAGGCGACAGACAAGGCAAAGTCGGGGGCGTGCGGCAAGGCGCCTGCCGCCCCCGACCGTAGCCTTCCGATTCGGTTTGACCGCCGCCTCCGGGTTCCCCCGGGGGCGGCGGTTCCTGTTTGTGGGAGTTCTTCCGGGTCGGGACGGACCGCTTGGTAGTAGCATTGGTCGGGTTGGAACAGCGGTTTCGGGACCGGAGGGGAACTCATGAGCTATCGCATCCGAATCGTCGCTGCAGGCATCGCCGGTCTCCTGGTGGCGACGGCCGTCTCGGCTCAGAACTGGTCAGGTCGGGGGCGTCTCAGCGGCGCCGTCGAGGACCTGGAGGGCGTTCGCGTCGAACGCGCGAGCGTCAAGCTGACCCTGGACGGCGTCGGCCCCGAGGAGGTCGCGACCAACCGTCGTGGACAGTGGGCGCGGGCCGGACTCCGGAGCGGCGACTGGATCGTACGCGTTTCCAAGACGGGCTACGCCCCGACCGAACACGCCGTGACGGTGAACGAGTACGCCACCGGTGCGGATCGCCCGATCCTGAGAACGAAGCTGGCGCCCGCCGGCGCCGCGTCGGACGGATCGACGGCCGCTTTGACGGATGACGCCGCGGCACAGGCGGCGAAAGTGCTCCTGGAGCGGGGCAATGCCCTGATCGGCGAGGAGGACTTCGAAGGTGCGATCGCGGTCTTCACCGAAGCTCTGCCGTCTCTGCCGGACGGAGCGAAGGCTGCCGTTCTGGTGATCATCGCCCAGAACCAGGCCCGCCTGGAGCGGGACGAAGAGGCGATCGCGAGCCTGGAGCGCGCCCTCTCCTATGCCCCGAAGAACGCGGACGCGCTCAAGCTGATGAGCCGGCGGCTGAGCGCCCTCGGCCGCTCGAAAGAGGCCCAGGCGTACCTCGAGCGGCTGCCCGAGGACCAGCGCGCGGATCCGGAGATCCTCGTGCGCGAGGGCGTCGATCTGTACAACCAGGACGACTTCGAGGGCGCGGTCGAGAAGCTGACCGCGGCGATCGAAGGCGCCCCGGAATGGACCGATGCCTACTACTACCGTGGCCTGGCGAGGATGGCGGCGGGTCAGCACGAGGCCGCCGCCGAGGACTTCCGCAAGCTGATCGAACTCGCGCCGTACGACGAGAGAGCGGAGGAGGCGAAGCAGTTCGCGGAGTACCTGGAATCGCTCTGAAGCCCGCGCACACCGTCCTGCTGGCCGCGCTGGCGGTGGCGGCGTGCGGGCTTGCCGGCGATGACGACCGACCGGCGGCGGTCCAGAAAACCGCCCTCTGGCCGCGGGCGCCTGCCCCCGGCTTCGCCCGCGACGTGGTGCTGATCACGGTCGACACGCTGCGGGCGGACGCGCTCGGCTTCGCGGGCAACGCGGCCGCGCGGACACCTCACGTCGACCGGCTGGCCGCGGAAGGTTGGGTGTTCGAGCGAGCCCACGCCCACAGCGTGATGACCCTGCCGTCGCACGCCAACCTGCTGACCGGTCAATTGCCCTATCGGCACCGGGTGCGCGACAACGCGGGCTTTGTGCTTCCGGAGACGGTCCCGACTGCCGCCGAGGCGTTTCGGGACGCCGGATTCCGGACCGCCGCCGTGGTCGCGGCCTTCCCGCTGGACGCGCGTTACGGGCTCGATCGCGGCTTCGAGTTCTACGACGACTCCTACGCGGAAGGTTCGGCCTCCGGCTTCGCGGTCGCCGAGCGCGGCGGCGGGGAGGTCGTCGCAGCGGCTTCGTCCTGGTGGCGGCAGAACGAAGGCGAACGGCGCTTCCTCTGGGCCCACCTGTACGAGCCCCACGCGCCCTACGAGCCGCCCGAGCCCTTTGCCTCCCGGTTCGCCGGTCAGCCCTACCTTGGCGAGGTGGCGGTCGCCGACGACCACGTCGGTCGCCTGCTCGCCGAGGTTGCGCCGTCCGGCGCGGCGGCGGGCGTTCTGGTTGTGGTGACTTCCGATCACGGTGAGGCGCTCGGCGAGCACGGAGAGCGCACGCACGGCCTGTTCGCCTACGACGCGACGCTGCGGGTGCCCCTGGTGTTCTGGGCGGAGGAGTTGGCGCCTGCGCGCGTCGATCGCCCGGTCCGGCACATCGACGTCCTGCCGACGATGCTGGAGGCCGCGGGTATCGACGCGGCCGCGCTGCCTGAAATGCAGGGGAGCAGCCTGTGGCGGGCGCCGCCAGGTCCGAGCTCCGCTCTGGCGGCTGACGCCGACCGGTCCATCTACTTCGAAGCGCTGCAGGCAAACCTGCATCGCGGCTGGGCGCCGCTCCGGGGCGTGATCGCGCGAGCCCCCCGTGGCGAGCAGGGCGGGCGGCTTCTCAAGTACGTCTCGCTGCCAGAGCCGGAACTCTACGACCTGGAAGGCGATCCGGCCGAGGCCCGCAATCTGTACGACTCCGAGCCCGACCTCTCGGCGGGGCTGGCCGAACTGCTGCCGGTGCAGTCCGAATGGCCGCCGGTGGCGGGTACGGTGAGCGACGAGGAGCGGCGGGCGCTCGAAAGCCTCGGCTACCTCGGTTCGTCCGGCGGCGCCGCCCTCCCCGAAACCTACGGCCCGGAGGACGACCCGAAGCGGCTGATGGACCTCGACCGGGCCATCCAGGCCTACTCGGAGGCCTTCCAGGCCGGGCGGTACGAGGAGGCCGAGTTGCTGGCCCGCGAGACGGTCGAGCGCCGGCCCCAGATGGGGCTTGGCTACTCGAATCTGGCCCGGGCGCTGCTGGAGCAGGGCAAGGTGGAGGAGGCGTTGAGCGTCATGATCGACGCCGAGAGGCGGAGGCTGGCGTCGGCGCCGCTGCACCGTCAACTGGCGCTGACCCTGGCCGAGGTCGGCCGGGCGCCCGATGCGGTGCGGCTGATGGAGCGCTACGCCGACTCGGGCGATCCGGATGCGCTGAACGTGTTCGGGATGGTGCTCGCCGAGGCCGGTATGACGGGCCGCGCCCGCGAGGTCCTCCTACGGTCGATCGGGGTCGACCGGCGCAATCCGGTGGCCCGGCAGAACCTGGCCCTGGCGGCGCTTCATGACCGGGACTGGGCGCGCTCTGAGCATGAGGCGCGCGAAGCGCTGGCGCTCAATCCGGAGCTGCCGCTGGCATGGAACTACCTCGGGGTGTCGCTGTCCAGTCAGGGCCGGGTCGACGAGGCGCTCGAGGCATGGCAGCGATCGGTGGAACTCGGGCCCGGCGACCTGGATGTGCTCTACAACCTGGCCATGGTGGCGGCCCGCTCGGGACGGCGGGAGATTGCGCGGCCGGCGTTGGAGAGGTTCGTGCGCGAGGCGTCGGCGCCGGGGCGAAGGGCGCGGTACGCCGGAGACATCGAAACGGTGCGGGCGCTCCTGCGGGGGCTCTAGTCAGCGGCGCCGATGCCCGGGCGGCGGCTCGCCCGAACCGGGCGCCTGTCCAGAGGCCCGACCGCGTTCACGGGTGTCCTGCCGGTCGCGGTCGTAGAGCGTCTGGTACCTCGCCATCTGCGCCGCGGCCTCTTCGGTCCGCCCCAGTCGCTGCAGCACCTGGGCGAGGCCGTAGACCGCCTCGTGGTGCTCCGGCGCCAACGCCGTCGCCCGGCGGTACGCGGCTTCGGCGCGCGTCAGCCGGTCCTGGGCCTGGGTCGGTTCCTGCCCCGCGGCGCCTTCCCAGGCTCGGGCAAGCTCGAGCTGCAGCTCGGCGTCGGGCCCGGCGAGCGCCGCGGAACGTTCGAGCGACTCCGCGGCCTTCACGTACTCGCCGCGCCAGAGCAGGATGGCCCCGAGCAGGCGGTGAGGCGCGGGGCTGGTCGGCAGCAGGGTCGCTGCTTCGTCGGCGTGCCGTTCCGCCTCGGCCGGCTGGTTGCTCTCCCACAGCGCGGAGGCGAGGGCGATGCGGGCGCTCACGTTCGACGGATCGAGTTCGACCGCGCGGCGAAGCGGCTCTTCCGCGGCGCGGAAGCTCCGTTCGAGGAGGAGAGCGTCGCCGAGCCGGGCCCACGCATCTGCGTCGTCCGGGTCGAGTTCGACCGCGCGTCGGAGGCTCTGAACCGCCGAAGCGCCGCCGCCGGCCGGTGCAGGATCTTCCTCCAACTGCTCGAGGTGTCGCCGCGCGAGCGGGTCGTCTGGGCGGAGCTCCAGCACGCTTCGGAGGTGCCGCGCGGCTTCGTTCTCCCGCCCCTGGCTCATCAACAGCACGGCGTAGTCTGAGAGCGTGGCGGTGTGGGTCGGCGAAGCCTGGAGCACCTGCCGGAACATCTCCTCGGCCGGGCCGAGTTCCTTCAGCGACATCAGAACGACGCCCCGCTGATACAGCCCGTCCGGGTTGCCCGGCGCCAGGTCGAGGGCCTGCGCCACGGCTGCCAGCGCTTCGTCGCTGCGGCCGGCATGAAGCAGAACGGAGGACGCGGCGATGGCCGGCCGGGGATCGTCCGGCGCCAGCCGTCCCTCCCGGGCGAGGGCTTCGAGAGCCCCGTTCGCGTCACCGCTGCCGGCGCGTTGAAGCGCCTGCCGCACTGCGTGGCCGGTCGGATCGTCGGGGTCTCGCTGCCCGGCGTCGACCGGGTCGGTCAGGGTGCTCGTCGCGGCGGTGAGATCCTGGAACCGCCGGATGGCGACTTCCGCCTCCTCTCGCCGGCCGAGCGCCGACAGCACCTGTCCCAGGGCCCGCAGCGCCGGCGACCGCGGTTCGACCTCAACCGAGCGTTGATAGTAGGCAGCGGCGTCCTGGAAGCGGGACAGCGCCTCCGCCGCGCGCCCCGCGTTGAAGAGCGCCGCCGGATCGGGCGGGTCGCGGTCGGCGAGCGGCGCGAGAACTTCGAGCGCCCGCTCGGCGCTCCCGGTTTCCAGGAGGAGCGCCCCCAGCGCGGCGAAGGCCATGTCCGGGGCGTTGGGCTCAGCGACCTGCCTCTCCAGGGCCGCGACCGCGCCCGCGAGATCGCCCCGCTCGGCGAGAGCCAGTGCATCGCCAATGGCGGCCGGGGGCTCCTGCGCCGGCGCCGCGCCGGCGGCGATCAGCGCCAGCAGGGCGGTCGCCGCGAGTCGTGTGCCTGAGGGCGTCATCGTCAGTGGCGATGCTACCGCCAGTCTGCTCTTGAGGCCCGGCGAGCGCAACTTCAGCGGACGACTCGAATCCTGGTGTCGGAGGGTAAGCCGAGCAGGCGCAGCGCGGCGCCGTCGAGCCACAGGACGTCGAGACGGACGCCGGCGTCCTCCTGTTCCCGGGCCGTGGCGCCGTCGCCGAACGGTATGCCGAAGATCTGGGTCAGGGAGTTCTGGGACAGGTAGGACGATCCGGCCCGAATCTCGCGGCGTTGCAACGCCGACCCGGTTCGCAGCTTGAGGACGGCGCCGATGCCGCGCCGGTTCGCGCTCCGGCGATCGAGCAGGTCAATGCGGAGACTGCCACCCCGACGGGCGCTCTCGTTGGCGTAGACCTCCGCTGGGCCGTTGCAGTTCGAGATCACGAGGTCGAGGTCTCCGTCCTGATCCAGGTCGGCGGTGACCAGACCCCGGCTGACACCCAAGTCGGAGAGGCCTCTCGGCTGCACCTCACTGAACCGGGGGCCCAGGTTCTCCAGGACCTGGTTCGGCTGGGCGTGAGCGTCGCCGGGGCGTTGTGCGTGGTCGGAGATGTCGTGGAGGACGTGACCGTTGGCGACCGCCAGGTCGAGGTCGCCGTCGAGGTCGAGGTCCGCCAGATCGACGCCGAAGCCCACGTAGGGTTGCGACGGCTCGGCGATCCCGGCGGCGAGGCGCCGGTCGAGGAACACACCGTCGCCCCGGTTCGAGTAAAGGGCGTTTGTCTGGCGGTCGAGGTGGGTCACGACGAGGTCGTCGAAGCCGTTCGCGTCGATGTCGCCGACGGCGATGCCCATGCCGGCTTCCGGCTGGCCGCGGTGGGAGAGCGCCGTGCCGGCGAGCAGCGCGTCGTCCACGAAGCGGAGGGCGCCGTCCTCGATCCGGTTCAGGAAATGGAAGTTGGCGTCCATGTCGTTGGCGACGTAGATGTCGGGCCGGCGGTCGCCGTCCAGGTCCGTGATGACGACGCCCAGGCCGGCGCCGCGGACGGCTTCGAGGCCGGTTGCGGTCGTTGCGTCGATGAACGTGGCTTCCCCCTGCTCGACGAGTTGGTTGCGGAAGAAGCGATCCTGCAGGTCGTTGTAGACGTCGGGGTGGCAATACGAGCGCCGGCTGGCTTCCTCCACGCCGCAGACCTTGTTGTTGTCGTAGCCGAAGTCCACGTAGTTCGTGACGTAGAGGTCGAGGTCGCCGTCGAGGTCGAGATCGCCGAAGGCGGCGGCGCCGCTCCAGGACGGGTCCGCGGCGGCGCCTTCGACCGGCGCCGGGGTGAAGGCGCCGTCGCCGTCATTGAACCAGAGGCGGTTCGGCCCGAAGGCGGTCAGATAGACGTCGGGGTCGCCGTCGCCGTCGATGTCTCCGGCCACCGCCCCCATGCCGTAGCTGTCGAGGCGCAGCCCCGAGGCCTCGGTGGCGTCTGTGAACCGGCCGCCGTCGTTCCGCAGCAGGGTCGTTCGACCCGGTTCGCCGCCGTAGGGCGCGGGTTGCCCGCCGTCGACGAAGAGCAGGTCGTCGTCGCCGTCGCCGTCGTAGTCGAATGCGACGACTCCGCTGCCGAGCGTCTCGATCATGTAGAAGTCGCCCTGGCCGCCGTTCCGATGACGGAAGTGGACCCCCCACGCTTCCGCGACATCGACAAACCGGAGACCCCCGGCCCCGGCCTGATCCTGGGCCGGCGCGGCGATCGCAGCCGCCAGGGAGATCAGGGCGAGAACCACGGTTCGCGAACCGGTTCGCCCGCCAGGTACGAGCGAAGTCGTTGCCGTTGCCCGTCGGTAGGGCTCGCGCCCCGGCGCTCGACTTCCGCGAGGAGCTGCCGCTGCAACTCGGCGGCGCGCCCGAACTCGCCGACTTCGGCCAGAGCCATGGCGACCGTCTCCGCGTGCTCGATGCTCGGTCGATCCGCCATCAGGCGCTGGGCGATGACAAGCGCCTCGCGGCCGTTCCGGACCTGGCTGTCGGGGCTGGTGGCGAGGAGACGGGCGAGCAGGGTGTCGAGGTGATCGGTCGCCGCCGGCGAATCGTTCCCGGAGTTCACGAGCGCGCGCCGGGCGCTGGCCAGGGCCCCCCGAGCCGCCGCGTAGCGCCGGGCGAGAAGGAGGGCCATCGCGCGGTCGCGTTGCCAGTTGGTGTTCGTCGGGTCGCGGACGAGGGCGCGGGCGAAGTGGCCGGCTGCCTCCGCGTAGCGCTCCTGCCGTCCGAGCAGGCGCCCGAGGAGGACATGGGCCTCGGCGAAGCCGGGGTCGAGTTCGAGGGCCTCGCGCAGGTGCGATTCGGCGTCCATGGCCGCGTCGCCGGCAACACGGCGCCCGGCCGCGCCCGATGCATCCGCTTCCAGGAGCGCGGCCAGACGGTAGTGGGCCTCGGACCGCTCCCTGGGCGCCCCAGGCGCGGCCTCCAGGACCCGGTTCAGGGCCGTCCGGGCCGCTTCCATGTTGCCGGTGACCTGGTGGGCCGCACCGAGCGCGAGCCGGGCGGCCGGCAGGGCGGCGTCGACGGCCAGGACATCGTCGAGGATCGCGATCGCTTCGCCGGTCCTGCCGAGGCGGGTCAGGGTGTCCGCCCAGCGCGCCCGTGCGTCCAGATCGTCCGGGTCGATCTCCGCCGCGCGCCGGAACTGCCGTTCCGCCGCCTCGTGGTCGTTCCGTTCGGCCAGGATCAGCGCCAGGTTGTAGCGGGGTTCGCGGTAGTCGGGGTCGAGCGCGATCGCCTCCCGCAGCCGCTCCTCCGCGCCCGGCTTGTCGCCGAGTTCGATGAGCGCCATCGCGACGTTGAACACGGTCTCCGCGTCGCCCGGCAAGGCCTCGAGCGCCGCTTCGAACGCCGCGAGAGCGAACTGCGGGTTGCCGGTCCGCATCGCTTCGGCGCCGCGCGAGAAGTGGGCGTTGCGGCTGGCGTTCAGCGCCTGCAGCGCCGCCAGGAGTGGATCCTTGTAGCTGACCGGGATCTGCTTGTTTCGTGCCAGGTGGTCCGCCGCCTCCTCCCGCCGTCCCAGCCGGCGGAGGGCCCGCCCGATGCGGTGATGGATGACGGAGCCCTCGGGTTGCCCCTCGAGTGCCTTGGTGAAGTGCTCGATCGCCTGCTCGAAGCTGCCGGCCTCGAACTCCACGCGGCCGAGACCGAACCGCGCCGCTGAGTGGTTCGGATCGAGTTGGAGGATGCGGCGGCACTCCGCCGCGGCCTCCTCGAAGCGGCCGATCTCCAGGAGCGCGTAGGCGCGGCGGGTACGCGCGGCGAGATCGTTGGGCACGAGTTCGAGGACGCGGTCGAGTCCGGCCACGGCGCCTTCATGGTCGCCGTCGTAGGTGTTCGCGATGGCGCGGTAGTACGGCCACCGAACGTCGGTCGGATCGAGCGCTTCGGCGTTGCCGAGGGCCGTCCGGGCGGCGGGCCGGAGGTCGTAGAGCAGGTAGAGCTGGCCGAGGTGACCGAAGGCGGCTGCAAGCTGGAGGCGATCCGTGTCGGGTTCCTCGAGCAGGCGGTCGAAGACCTGGCGGGCGGCGCTCAGTTGCTCCTGCACCGGCTCTTCGTAGTTGTCGGTCCGCGGCCTTTCGACCGTCTCCAGGGCCGGTTGCGCCCGTCCCGGTGCAGGCGTGAGGGCCAGGCTGACGGCGAGGGCCGCGGCGGCCGCCACTACGGCTGGCTGGGGCCGCGCGCGTCGGGGTGTCTGCCGCGCCACGATCATGGGGCCTCGCCCGACGTCGACGGCGAGCCCTGCCCGCGGACCAGGGTGACGTACTTGCCGGCGCTCTCGACCTCGAAGACCTCGGTCGACCCGCCGGGCCAGCGCGCGATCAGCGTTGGCGGGCCGGCAGGGCCCGCGACGACGATCACTCGCGGATCGTTGGCCGACGCGTAGGAACCGTCGGTGTGGAACCGGCGCCAGCTATGCGTCCTGCCTGCTTCCAGGACGCCGAGCCAGGCGCCCAGGGCTCGGCGGTCGAGCGCGGCCTCCCCGGCGGGCGCCAGCCGGAGATCGACGCCCACCCAGTCGCGAGCCGCCGGCAGGCCCTGGTTGATCAGCACCCGCACCGGCCCGCCATTGTTCACGACCACCAGGTCCGGGTCGCCGTCGTTGTCCAGGTCGCCGCGGGCGACGCCGCGACTGACCTCGGATACAGCCGGTCGTTCGAAGTCCGCGACCTCTTCGAAGCGGCCGCCGCCGAGGCCGCGAAAGAGGAGGTTGGGCTGCCGCAGCGGGAACGGATCGCCGGCCCGGAGCTGCTCCTCGATCCGCTTGACGGCGCCGTTGGCGACGTAGATGTCGAGCTCGCCGTCGAGGTCGTAGTCCATCGCGGCGGCGCCGAAGCCGGTGTAGATGAAGCTCGGCCGGCCGAGGCCGCTGCCGCCGGTGCGGTCGTCCCAGAGCCCGTCGCCCTCGTTGACGTAGAGCGTGTTCGTCTGGTGCTGGAGGTGGGTCATGAACAGATCGACCAGACCGTCGCCGTTGAAGTCCTCGGCGAGCAGCCCCATGCTCGCCTCCGGCTGTCCGGCGGCATCGACCGCCGCACCGGCGAGGACCGCGTCGTCGATGAACCCTGCCCCCCCCTGATTCAGCAACAGGGCGTTCGGGCTCTGGTCGTTGGCGACGTAGATGTCGGTCGTGCCGTCGCCGTCGAGGTCGGTTGCGACGGTTCCGAGAGTGGGTCGCTTGAGGTCGGCGATCCCCAGTCGGGAGGTCCAGTCATCGAAGACGCCGCCGCCCCGGTTCCGCAACACCCGGTTCGCCTCGTCCCGGTAGGCACTCGGGCCACAGTAGTCGAGGAGTCCCTGGGGCGAGCTGCAGGTCTTGTGAATGGCGACCCGGAATTCGACGTAGTTGCCGACGAACAGGTCGAGCAGTCCGTCGGCGTCGAAGTCGAAGAAGCTGGCGGCCGCGCTCCAGCGGGGATCCGCGGTGTTGCTGCCGGCGGTGATGTTCGTGAAGCGGATCGCGCCGGGCTCGGAGTCGTTGCGCCAGAGTTCGTTGGGTCCCAGGTTCAGGATGTAGAGGTCCGGGTCGCCGTCGTTGTCGATGTCGCCGACGGTCACGCCCATCCCGTAGCCGCGGGCGTCGAGGCCGCTCTCGTCGGTGATGTCGGTGAAGCGGAGCTCGCCGGCGTCCAGGTCGTTGCGGTACAGGCGGTCCCTGGGCACGTCCGCGCCAGAGTCCGCGGATGCGGGCGAGACGCCCGCGTTCCCAGGTGGCGCCAGCCGGTGACCCTGGCCGAGGTAGAGGTCGAGGTCGCCGTCGCCGTCGACGTCGAAGAGCGCCCCACCGCCGCCCATGTTCTCGGCGAAGTAGAGCTCGCCGGTCATGCCGTTGTCGTGGACGAAGTCGACCCCGAGCTCGGCGGCGCGGTCGACGAAGACCGGCTTCTCATCCTTGGCAGCGAGAGGCCCAGCTATCGCGGCCACGGCCAGGGCCAGGACGAGGGCGACCGCTGGTGACGGGCAGTTCCCAGACACGATGGACGGCATCAGGCCAGCGGCACCCGCGCCGCCGTTCGGGGCGCGCCGACGCGCGCCGTTCGTCCGTAGCCCAGGTTGTGGAGCACGTCCTCGGTCGTATGCCCCGGCACGATGTCGCACAGGAAGCCGCCGCCGCCGTCGTCGTCGTCGATCAGGAGTTCGGTCGCTTCAGGGAGGGCGCAGTGTTTGCTGCCGCGCACGCCGCCGAGCATCTCCTGGTAGGCGCCGACCGAGAAGAAGCCCACGTGCAGCGGCGTCTCGTGCAGGTCTGCGGCGTCCAGATCGGGCAGGAAGAGGGGCACGGTGCTGCCGCGGGGTGGGTAGACATCGTCGCGGTCGCAGGTGATGCCGCCCAGGCGCACGCGGTGGAAGGGCCGGTCGAGGTGATTGAGAGGCAGGCAGATGAAGTGCTCGCCCAGGGCCCACGTGTCCGGGAAGGAGGTCATGATCGAGCCGTCGACCAGGTACCAGGGAAGCCCGGGACTGTTCGGCTTGACCGAGATGACCCGGAACAGGTGGGCCGCGTGCTCGGCGACGGTGTAGCGCCCGAACTCGCCGATCAGCGCCGGCGGCCTGGCGCCGTGGGCGGCGCAGCGCGCGGTCGCGGTCTCCAGCAGCCGGCGGGCGAAGAGGTCGTAGTCGAAGCTGCCGTCGAGTGTGGTTCTGCCGGGCACGCCGCCGCCGAAGTCGAAGAAGCGGAGGTGGGGGTGGTTGCGGCCGAGGCGGGCATAGAGATCGAGCCCCGGTTCGAGAGCCGTGACGAACTCCTCCTCGCTGCTGCCAGCCGAACCGAACATCGCGTGCAGGAGGACGAAGCGCGTTGCGGGCGTCCGGTCGATCTCGGTTGCGAGGCGCGCGGCCTCGGCGGCATCGACGCCGAAACGCGAGTCGCGATCAGCCAGCCGCGTGCCGCCAAGCCAGGCGGCGGCGCCGCCGGCCTTCGGGCCCCGCAGCCTGAGGCGGACTCCGAGTTCGAAGGTCAGGCCGCTGCCGGCGAAGGTCTCCAGCTCGGAGGCGTCCTCGAGGATGGGGATCGTGCGGCGGTGTTCCTGCCGGAGATCCACCAGGTTCCGCGCGTAGTCGCTGCCCGGCCCCTTGAAGCCGTTCGCGAGCACGATGCGGTCTTCCGGCAGCCGAGCCGATCGGATCATGCGCCGCGCGATCTCGACGTCGACGTTCGACGACATCTCGTGGTGGGCGCCGGCGCCCAAAGTCGAGCGGACGATCTCCTCGGCGGTGTTCGCCTTCGAGGCGAAGGCGAAGTGGAACGGGGCGGGGTAGCCGACCAGGTCGATTGCGCGCTGGAAGCAGCGTTCCATCGCCGTCACCTGGGCGCGGATGTTGGGCAGGAAGGCGATCTCGAGCGGACTCGGCATGGGAGTCGAGGGCAGGCCGGCCGCCGGGGCCCGGCCCGGCTCGAAGAAGGCTGCAAGGTCCAGCCCGTGCGCTCGCAGGCGGCCGCCCGCCGCTTCGAGAAAATGGTTGAAGCGGTGGCCGGCGGGAACCGGCGCCGGCGACTGCCAGCCGATCCTGCAGGCCATTGAAGGCGGCGCTTGACTGGAATCCATGGCGGCACCCGTGTCGGGTCGTTCATTCTACCGGCGGGTTGGGTGGTTCACTAACGGCCGTCTCAGCGGCAAGAGTGGCCCTAAGGCCGCTTCAGCCCAACCGGTGGTCGAACCGAAACGTGCGAATCTCGCCGGGCCTCACCGCACCGAACCGTGGGTGCAGCGGGTTGATCACGATGTTCCGCTCCAGCGGATTCACCACGCTGGGCACGGCGAAGGCGAGATGTTCCTTCAGTGCTGCCGCGCCGGCTTTCTGGCCATCTCTAGCGGCTTCGTCGTCGGGCAACTCGACCACGTCGTCGTCCGGGATCGTCACGTCCAGGATTCGGAAGGTCGGGGAATCCGAGATGTCCCCGATACGCGCCAGCGTCTCGAGCATGGCCAGGGAGGAGGTCTCGCTGCAGTAGACGACGGGCATCCCGGGCGGACTCCAACGGCCTCCGCTGAGGGCGGCGCCCATGCCGCTCAGCATCGTGGTTGCGTCGGTTGCGTGGACCGCCCTGGCGACTCTCCAGACCCTCATCGACGACGTCAGAGCGGGATGCCGTGCTCGATGCGGTGGAGGAGCACGACGACGTCGTTCGCGCCGGTGACCGTGTCGGCCCGCTCCAGGGGTGTTTCTCCGTCAAGGCCGATGTTGGGGCGCTTCATCCACCTGAGAGCCGCTTCATGCTTGTGCTCGAAGAAGTCGAGCGCCTTGTTGTAGGCCTTGGCGACCGCGACGACCCGGTCGGCTTCGTGGCGCTTGAGCGTTCCGTTGCTCAGTCGGCGCAGCATGGTCTGGCGCGGGATGCCGACGATGCCTGCCAGTTCGATGTCCGACACCTCCAGCGCGGCCTTCAGCTCGCGCAACAGGCCTGCGGAGCACGATCCTCCGCGGATCTCCTCCAAGTCAGGGACGCTCAGCTCCTCGCAAGTTGGTCGAGTGTTCATCCGGGTCTCCACGCAAGTCCTGTTTGGTACAAGAGAACGTACCAAACAGGCGGTCGTCGGGCAAGGACTTTGCTGCCGCTCGCCGTATCCTTGGCGCGTGACCGAGGCACTCAGGCAGCGGGCGGAGGAGATCTTCCGCTTGGGCGTGGCGGCGGCCGACCCGGTGGCATCGACCGCTTCGGCGCTCGGCGAACTCGACCTGCGCGCCCAAGCGGGCGGCCGCACCGCGGTGCTGGCGGTCGGAAAGGCGGCCTTTGGGATGGCGGAGGCGGCGGCGCAGATCCTCGGCGGCCGCATCCAACCGTCCGACGTGCTGCTCGTAACCCACGACGAGGCAGTGGGGCCGGCGCGGTTCGGGCCGCTCCGTTCTGGACATCCGCTCCCGGACGCGCGGGGCTTCGCCGCGGCAAGAGAGGTCGAGCGCCGCGCCGCGGCGCTCGGTGCGGACGACCTGGCGCTGGTGCTGATCTCAGGCGGCGCGTCGGCGTTGCTGCCGGCGCCGGCGCCGGGCATCGAACTTGGGGAGAAGCTGGAGGTGACCCGTCAACTCCTCCGCGGCGGCGCCACGATCCACGAACTGAACGCGGTGCGCAAGCACCTGTCGACGACCAAGGGCGGGGGGCTGCTGCGCCAGTTGCGGCCGGCGCGGGTGATCACTCTCGCCCTCTCGGACGTAGTCGACGACGACCCGTCGGTGATCGGCAGCGGGCCGACGGCGCCCGATCCGAGCACCTTCGCGGACGCATGCGCCGTCCTTGAGCGCTGCGGCGTGCTGCGGTCGTGCCCGGCGTCGGTTCGGCGCCGGTTCGAGGCGGGGATCAGCGGCGGCCTCGAGGAGACGCCCGAGCCCGGAGACCCCGTCTTCGACGCCGCGATCTACCGGATCGTCGGCGGCAACCGGACCAGCGTCCGGGCGATGGCTGCAACATGCGGTGCAGCCGTCGAGATCGAACCGGCGCCCCTGGAGGGCGAGGCGCGCGAGATCGGGGCGGGACTGGCGAGGCGTTTCGCCGGGGCGCCTCCGGCTGCCTACGTCGCCGGCGGTGAGACGACGGTGACCGTTCGCGGCGGCGGCAGGGGCGGTCGCAACCAGGAGATGGCGCTCGCCTTTGCCCTCGAGGCAGCGAAGGGTCCGTTGGCCGACCGCCAGGACTGGGTGTTCCTTGCCGCCGGCACCGACGGCCGCGACGGGCCCACCGACGCTGCCGGCGGCATCGTCGACGCGTCGACCGTCGCCCGCATCCGTAAGGCCGGAATCGACCCGTGCGCTGCTATCGACGACAACGACTCCTACCAGGCCCTCGACGCCGCGGGCGCACTGCTGCGCACCGGCGCCACCGGTACGAACGTCGCGGATCTCGTCGTGTTCCTTGTGGGTTATAGTGCTGCCCCCGTAAAACTGCGGGGGTGGGAGAAGGACGCCGGTGGTGAACCGGAACGCAGCCAGCCAAGGGGGTTCGCGCGCGGGCAGATGTTTCGACCGATTCCCTCGGTTGATTCTGCTCGGCTGTTCGTTGGCGGCGTGTCTGGCTGCGGCGCCGGCGGGCGGCATCATCTACGTCATACCCGGTGACGATGTGATGGTGGACCGGACACCGATCATCGTGTTCGGTGAAGTGCGGTCGGTGATGGCGGCCCCTGGGGCGCGGCTCCCGTCCACCGACGTTCTCTTCGAGGTGGAGGAGGTGTTGAAGGGGACCGTCCCCGGCGGCATGATCGTCGTCCGGCAACCCGGGGGCGTGGAGGCGGACGGTGTGGTCTTGGGCATCCTCGGCCTGCCGGTCATGGGGGCCGGCGACCGGGCGCTGCTCTTTCTCGACGAGGTTCCGGATGCTGGCGCCGCCACCCTGTACCGGACGGTGGAGTTGTCGCTCGGCATGTTCTTCGAGGTGCAGTCGGCCGCGGGCAGTTTGCTCATGCGTGAGGCGGCGCTTCATGAGGAGGCGCCGGCGTTGCCCGATGGGGCGGACTCCGAGACGTTGAGCCACCGGCCCCGGAATGGCGACGACTTTCGCCGCTGGATCGGTGACCGCGTGCGCGGCGTGGAGCGAGAGGCGGACTATTTCGCCGCGGCCGCGCCAGCCGAGGGGCCGGTCTCCCGGATATCTCCCTACCGGTTGATCACCAGTCCGTCTCAGTGCGCCGCGCCCAACCTGCCGGCCCGGTGGCGGCAGTTCGACCGGGGACGGGGCGTCGGGTTCACGATCCAGGCCGATGGGCAGCCCGGTGTCCCGGGCGGGGGAATCGCCGAGGTGGTGCGCGCGATGCGTGCCTGGAACGACGATCCGGAGAGCCACGTTCTGCTCGAGAGCCTGGGCGCCACGAACAAGAAGGCCGAGGTCGTCCGAGGTGACGGGGTCAACTCGATCCTCTTCGAGGACCCGCACGACGTGATCCCCGGCTACTTCCAGTCCAGCACCGGCGGCATTCTGGCCGTCGCCATCACCCGCTTCTCTTGTGCGAACGAGAACCGCCACAAGATTCCGGGCAACCGGTGGCAGGAGGCGCTTCCGATCCTCGAAGCCGACATCCTGACCCAGGACGGGTACGGCCGGAGTTGGGCCGCCCAGACCCTCAGCGCCGGCAAGGCGCATGAGCACGTGATGGCTCACGAGTTGGGCCACGCCATCGGCCTCGCTCATTCCTGCTCCCAGGGGTTTGCCGACACGTGCAGCGCCCTGACCGCCGATTCCCTGATGAAAGCGACCGCGAGCGGCAAGCGGATCTACCGCGGTGGTGAGCCGGGCGCCGACGATCTGGCGGCGGTGCGCTTCATCTACCCTGCACACGGCGGACCCGCCAGTCCGTCCGATCTGACGGCCACGACGATCGATCAGCAGAGCGTGGAACTCGCTTGGCAGGACAACTCGACTGACGAAACGGCGTTCGACATCTTCGAGCGCCCGATCAACGAGACGGATTTCACGCTGATCGCCAGTGTCGGGAGCAACACGACCTCGTTCGTCGTCGAAGGACTGCCGCCGGCGACCTACCGCTCCTACCGGGTGGCCTCGAGCAACGCCGGCGGACGTTCCTCCGCGACCAACGAAGCCAGCGCGGTCACGCTCGGGGAGGTGCGGGCATGCGTCGAGGATGACCAGACGCTGTGCCTGAACGAAGGCCGGTTTCAGGTGAGCGCGGCGTGGGCGACCGCGGCCGGCGCCACCGGTCGTGGCGGCTCGGTGCCGCTGACGGCGGACACCGGCGCCTTCTGGTTCTTCGATCCTGCCAACGTCGAAATGGTCGTCAAGCTGCTCGACGGCTGCGGTCTGAACGAGCACTTCTGGGTCTTCGCCGGTGGGCTGACGGACACCGAGGTTCAGTTGACGGTGGTCGATACCGAAACCGGCATCGCCGGCACCTGGTTCAATCCGGAAGGAACGCTCCTGGCGCCGGTGCAGGACCCCATGGCGTTCGAGACCTGCGGCCCCAGTCGGGGCATCGCGGCGGCCGCTCGGCCTGGGCTGACGAAAACCTCGCGGTCGCCGAGGCGCCGCCTGGACCCTGACCAGGAGGTCCACCTCGCCCTGGAGCGCTATCGCGCCGCTGGCGTCGAGATGCCCCAGGCCGCGACCGGCGAGTGCACGGCCGGCGACAAGACGCTCTGCCTCGAGAACGGCCGCTTTCGCGTGCGCCTGGATTGGGAGACCGAGGACGAGCAAACGGGCGCCGGCAAGGCCATGCCGTTCACCGGCGACACCGGGCTGTTCTGGTTCTTCGATCCCGCCAACATCGAGATCGTGATCAAGGTGCTCGACGGTTGCGCGGTGAACGGCAACAGGTGGGTGTTCGCCGGAGGTCTCACCGACGTGGCGGTCGAAATGACCGTGGTCGACACCCGGACCGGCGCTACGCGAACGTACGCCAACCGCCTGGGCAGACCGTTCCGCCCCATCAAGGACACGACCTTCTTCTCGTGCTCCGCCACGGACGATCACGGTGGCGCCCGCGCGGAGGCGACGGGCATTCCGCTGGAGGACTCGCTGGCTGGATTCCTGGGCGCCGGCGACACCGACTTCTTCGTTCTCCGGACGCCGCGCGACGGCAGGGTGCAGCTTCGCACGACGGGCTCGACCGATACCGAAGGCGTGCTGATGAACGCTGCCGGAACGGTGCTGGCCAGCGATTCGGACTCCGGCGCCGAGAAGAACTTCCGCATTACCGCCCGGGTGGGGCCTGGTACGTACTACGTGCGCGTTACCGGGAAGGACATCGAGACGACCGGCGTCTACGAGTTGCACACCGGGTTTGCGGCCACGACCGTCATCTCCAAGCGGGATCGGGATGCGCTGATCGCGCTCTATCGGGCGACCGGGGGCGCGAACTGGACGAACAAGGAGAACTGGCTGAGCAACCGCCCGCTCGACGAGTGGTACGGCGTGACCACCAGCTCGGCCGGCCGCGTGATCTGGCTCGAGCTGAGCGAGAACGGATTGAAAGGCAGGATTCCGGCGGCGATCGCCGATCTGGATCGTCTCCTGGTGCTCGTGCTGAGCGGGAACCAGTTGACCGGGCCCATCCCAAGGGAACTCGGCAACCTTCGCTCCCTCGTGTGGTTGTTCATGCGCGTGAACGAGTTGACCGGCGAGATTCCGAAGGAGCTGGCGAATCTCCGCAACCTGGCCTACCTGTACCTGGATCAGAACGACCTGACCGGCGAGATTCCCGCGGAGCTTGGGCGCCTTCCAAGACTGGCCTACCTGCGGCTCGGCCTCAATGAGCTGACCGGCGGCATTCCCGGCTCGTTCCGCAACTTGAGACGGCTCAGCCTGCTGGAGGTGCGAGGCAATCAGTTGACCGGCGGGATTCCCTCCTGGCTGGGCGAGTTGACGGACATGACGTGGCTCTGGCTCGGCGACAACGGGTTCTCGGGCGAAATACCGCCCGCGCTAGGCAATCTGACCGACTTGGTGTCGTTCCGTCTATGGTTCAACAACATGACCGGTCCGGTGCCGCCCGAGATCGGTCGCCTGACGGCCCTGGTCGAGATTTACGTCCACGGCACGCAGCTCTCAGGCCCCCTCCCGGACACACTTCTCGACATCGACGAACTCGTGGCGCTCTGGTTCAACGGCAGCGACCTGTGCGCTCCTGCAACCGCCGAATTCGACGCGTGGCTCGGCGGCATCGAAGACTGGCAGGGCGACCGGTGCGACTAGCAGCTTGCTACGGGCCGGCTATCAGGTTGGCTTCGTAGGCGGAAAGGCGTCGAGCCCCGGATAGACGGCGCGGTCGCCGAGTTGCTCCTCGATGCGGAGGAGCTGGTTGTACTTGGCGACGCGGTCGCTGCGGGCGGGGGCGCCGGTCTTGATCTGGCCGGTGTTCCAGGCCACGGCCAGGTCCGCGATCGTTGTGTCTTCCGTTTCGCCGGATCGGTGGCTCATGACGACGCCCCAACCGGCGGCACGGCTCCGCTCGACCGCGGCCGCGCTCTCGGTCAGGGTGCCGATCTGATTGACCTTGCATAGCAGAGCGTTGCAGGAGCGTTCACGGGTCGCCCGGTCGATGCGGTCGATGTTCGTCACCAGCAGGTCGTCGCCGACCAGTTGTACATCGCTGCCGAGGCGGGAGCAGAGGGCCTGCCAGCCGGCCCAGTCGTCCTCGGCCAGACCGTCCTCGATGCTGATGATCGGGTACTTCCGGCACCAGTCGGCCCAGAGGTCGACCAGTTCGCCGCTCTCCAGTTCGCGACCCTCGATCGGCAGGCTGTAGCGGCCGGTGGCCTCGTCGTAGAGCTCGCTGGTCGCCGGGTCGAGCGCGATCCGGATGTCCTCGCCGGGACGGCGGCCGGTCGCTTCGATTGCCTCCAGGATGACCTCGACGGCTCGCTCGTTGCCGCCCAGTGCGGGGGCGAAGCCGCCCTCGTCGCCGACCGCGACGGAGAAGCCGCGGTCGTGGAGGATCGCGCGCAGCCGGTGGTAGACCTCGACGCCCCAGCGCAGCCCCTCGGCGAACGAGCCGGCGCCGGTGGGCATGACCATGAACTCCTGGAAGTCGGTCGAGCCGGCGGCGTGCTGGCCGCCATTCAGGATGTTCAACATCGGCACCGGGAGGGTGCAGGCGTCGCGACCGCCGACCGAGGCGTAGAGCGGCAGCCCGCGGGCGGCAGCGGTGGCGTGCGCGGCGGCGAGGCTGACGCCCAGCACCGCGTTGGCGCCGAGACGGCCCTTGTTCGGGGTGCCGTCGAGGGCCACGAGCACGCGGTCGAGTTCCGGCTGATCGGCTGCGTCGAGGCCCCGCGCCGCCGCGGCGATCTCGCCGTTCACGTGGCCGACGGGCATCGTCGTGCCCTTGCCGCCGTAGCGTGCGGGGTTTCCGTCGCGCAGCTCGACCGCCTCGTGCCGGCCGGTGCTGGCGCCGCTGGGCACGATCGCGCGGCCAGAGGCGCCGCCTTCGAGGGCCACTTCGACTTCGACGGTCGGGTTGCCGCGGCTGTCGAGCACCTCGCGGCCGACTACCGAGGAGATGATGGTGGACTGCATGGTCACGGGTGACGGCGGAGCCTACGACACCGGGCCCGGCAGCGTCGACAGCGCAGTAGGATGCGTCGGTCCAAGCAAAGGGGATTTGCCAATGTCGAGTCTCGGTCCGAGGATCGTTCCAGGTCTCTGTGTTCTGCTGGCCGCTATGGCCGCCGTCGCGCCGGCGGCGGCGCAGCACGGCACGGAAGGCGGCGAGTGGCGTCACTTCGCGGGTGACAACGGCTCGACCCGGTACTCGCCCCTCGACCAGATCGACCGGGACAACTTCTCGCAGTTGGAGGTCGCCTGGCGGTGGGAGTCGCCCGATGTCCTGCTGAAGGACGTGACCGACAAGAGGCCCGGGCCGTTCCGGAGCATGCCCCTGATGATCGACGGTGTCGTCTACATCGCGACCAACCTGGGCCAGGTCGCGGCGCTCGATCCGGCGACCGGCGAGACGCTCTGGCGGCACGATCCGAGAGACTGGGAGGTCGAGCAACGCGGTTCGCTGGTCCAGATCCGCGGCATCGAGTTCTGGACCGACGGCGAGGCGGAGCGCGTCCTGGTTGCGACCCGCGGCGGGCGGCTGGTGTCGATCGACACGGAGACGGGCAGGCCGGACCCCGGGTTCGGCGAGGAGGGCGTGGTCGACCTGATGCAGGGTCTTCTGCCGGGTCGCGCGAACCGCAACATGAACTGGACGGCGCCCGTGACCGTCGTGGCCGACACGATCGTCATCGGCGGCACGGTCTTCGACTTCCCACTCCGCAACAACAATCCGCCCGGGGACGTGCGCGGTTTCGACGTTCGCACCGGCAAGCTGAAATGGACGTTCCACGCCGTTCCCCGCGAGGGCGAACCGTACATCGAGACCTGGGAGAACGAGTCCTGGCGGAAGATGGGCAACACGAACGTGTGGTCGATGATGAGCGCCGACCAGGAGCTCGGCTACGTCTACCTGCCCTTCGGGACGCCGACCAACGACTACTACGGCGGCGACCGGCACGGCGACAACGTCTACGCCGAGTCGATCGTCTGTCTCGACGCCCGCAACGGCGAAGTCGTGTGGCACTTCCAGACCATCCACCACGGCGTCTGGGACTACGACCTGGCGTCGGCGCCGAACCTGATCGACATCACGGTCGACGGCAAGGACATCAAGGCGGTGGCGGTCGTGTCGAAGGTCGCCATGACTTATGTGTTCGACCGGGCCACGGGAGAACCGGTGTGGCCGATCGTCGAGACGCCGGTCGACTATCACTCCCGGGTTCCGGGCGAGAAGCTCTCGCGCACGCAGCCGTTCACGACCAGACCGCCGCCGTTCGAGACCCTCGGCATCGACTACGACGACCTGATCGACTTCACGCCGGAGTTGCGGGCGGAGGCATTCAAGGTGATCCGCGACTATGTGATCGGCCCGGTCTTCACGCCGCCGATCATCCACGGCGAGGACGGCAAGCGCGCCTACGTCCAGAACCCGGGGCCCGGCGGCGGCGCGAACTGGACCGGCGCCTCCTTCGATCCGGAGACGAACATCCTCTACGTGCCCTCGCTGACGCGGCCCGGCGCCATCTCGCTCTCGGCGCCCGACCCGGCGCGGTCCGACTGGCGCTACTCCATCAACCGCCGGCCCACACCGACGGTCCAGGGCCTGCCCCTGCTCAAGCCGCCCTACCGGCGGATCACCGCGTTCGACATGAACCGCGGCGAGACGCTGTGGCAGGTCCCGCTGGGGGAGGGGCCGCGCAACCACCCCGCGATCAAGCACCTGAACCTGGGCCGGCTCGGCACGCCGCCCCAGAGCGGCGTCGTCACCGAAGGCGGCGTCCTGGTGACGAAGACCCTCGTCATCTCGATCGAACCGATCGTCGACGAACCCGGCTTGCGAGGGAACGAGCAAGACGCGAACCAGTCCGATCGCCCGTCCGCGGGCGGTCGGATGGAACCCGGCTTGCGAGGGAACGAGCAAGACGCGAACCAGTCCGATCGCCCGTCCGCGGGCGGTCGGATGGAACCCGGCTTGCGAGGGAACGAGCAAGACGCGAACCAGTCCGATCGCCCGTCCGCGGGCGGTCGGATGGAACTCGGAGATCGCTCGGCCAACGGCAGCTACGTCGTCGCCTTCGACAAGGCGACCGGCGAACTCCTCGCCGAGGTCGAAGTTGACCGCAGCCTCCACGGCGGCCCGATGACCTACATGCACGAAGGCCGCCAGTACATCCTCATCGCCGGCGGCGGCGAACGGCCCGGCCCCGGCCCGTCCATCGCAACCACTGCTATCGCCGACGCACCCCCGCGGCCCCGGCGTCAGCCGCCTCGCAAGTCCGAACTCCTCGCCTTCGCGCTCCCGCGGTAGCTGCCTGGCGCAGGCTGGTAACGCCGGGCCTCGCCGGCGCGACGCTATGCCCTGAGGCCTGCCAGCGGGCCGATCAGGTCGATGTAGTCGCCGCGCTGGCCGTAGGTGTGGCTGAGGCCGACGCGGTCGACGTCGAGGCCCATGGCGCGGGCGACGCTGACGAGGAGTCGCTGGTGGGGGATGCCGGCGAACTTCGTTGTGCCGCCTGGCATGAGCTGTATGGGGACTCGCATCTCGGCGGGCGTGTCGTGGGGCCAGTGCATGTAGCGGCCGGTATCGAAGGCCCACGAGCCGCCGATGAGCACGGGGCAGTAGTTGCGGTAGCCGTGCCAGCCGTCGCCGAGTTCCGAGCCCCAGACGATCAGGGTGTTGTCCATCAGGGAGCCGCCGCCGGCGTCCGGGATCGCCTCGAGGGTGCTCACGAGACGGGCGACCTGCTGGCCGTGGTATTCCACATAGTGCGTCATCGCGTCGTGCTTGCGGACGTCGTCGTGGATGTAGTGGGCGATGCCCTTGTGCACCTTGTCGCTGATGTGGTCGGCGCCGAACTCCGCGGTCGGCATCTCGCCCAGGGAGAATGAGACGACGCGGGTGATGTCGCAACTGAAGGCCGCGGCGATGGTGTCGACGAAGGCGTCGAACTGCAGATCGTAGCGGTCGAACGAGGCGGCCGGTCGCGGCGGCGCTTCGCAGGCGAGGGTGGCCAGGCCCTCGAGCCGATGGCCGAGCCGGTCGACGAGCCCGAAGTGGGACTCGAGCCGGGCGCGGTCGTTGGCGTCGAAGCGGGAGGCGACCGCGCGGTACTCCTGGTAGGCGAAGTCGAGCGTGCTCCGCCGGTACGCGCCGACCTTGTCGCCGCCTGAGGCCGGTCCGAAGACCCGGTTCCAGGCGCGCAGCGGCGTGTTCTCGGCCGGTAGCCGCACACCGCCGCTGTTGTAGCTGATGGGACGACCCGCCTCGAGCGCCGAGTCGACCGAAACTTCCAGTGACGGTAACCGGTCCGGTCGCGCGATGTGTGCGGCGACGAGCTGGTCGATGGATGCCGAGGTCGACCGCGTGTCGCGGCCGGCAAAGTCCGCGTTGTTGCCGGTCCAGGAATGGACCCAGCCTCGGTCATGCCGGTTGCCGCCGGCGTCGAGTTCGGCGGTTGCCAGGGAGAGGCCGTCGAGCGCGAGCACGCGGCGCCGGTGCTCGTAGAGCGGCGCCAACGGCCTGCTGAACGCGGACTTGGGCAACGGCTCCAGGTCGAGCGTCCAGGGCTCGGCTTCGGAGACGCCTTCCGGTCGCATCCTCCAGGTGGCGTAGGGCCAGCCGTGGCAGTGGCTGATCAGGATCAGTCGCCGCGTCTGTTCGGGGCTCTGTGCCAGGGCGCGCAGAGCGCCGCCGGGCCATCCGGCGCCGAGCGCTGTGAGCCCGCCGAGTTGCAGGAGATGTCGTCGGGAGATCATGGGTGGTCCTCCGAGCCTGACCCGGCGCTGTGCCGGCGGAACAGGTCGTTGGTGGCGATCGAGACGAGAAGTTCCTTTACGCTGTCGTCCTGGCGGAACTGCTCCTGGACCTGTTCGATTCCGGGCGTCGTTCGCTCCACGTGGTTGCCGAGCGCGTAGCGCGTCCAGTGGAGCGCGTAGCAGTCCCGCACGCGATTGCTGGCCGCGAGCTGGTGTGCGAAATCGACGCCGTCGGTGAAGACAAGCTCCTCGGCGCCGGGCAGTCGAAGGGCGCCGCTGGCGTCGACCGGCAGCCCGTTGTCCTCGGCTCGCCACGCGCCCATCGCGTCGTAGTGCTCGAAGGCGAATCCGGCCGGATTGATCCGCCGGTGGCACGAGTTGCAGGTCCGCGGCTTGGTGGCGGCCGCGGTCCGCTCGCGATTCGTGCTCGCGGCGTCGAGGGTGTCCGGCGGCAGTGCGGTTTCCGCGCCCTGTGTCGGCTCGCCCAATTCCATGCAGGCCACCCGTTCGAGAATCCGCACCCCCCGCGGGATCGGCCCCGGCTGCACCGTGTAGGCGCCGATTGCCATCACGGAAGGCAGCGTCAGGAGCCCCGCGCGGCGGTCGGAGTCGAACTCGGCCGGATAGAGCGTGAGCGGCGCCTTGCGTCCGATGGATGCGGACACGTACTCGATCTGCCGCGTCACGCTGGGGCGGTTTTCGCTGCGCGTTGCGCTCGCGCCGTAGATCGGCGCCGTGGCGTCCGACATGTAGCCGTGGTTGCCGGTCATGAGCGCGGTGAAGGTCCCCTCGCCGTCGAAGATCGCCTCTTCGACGAAGAGTTCCGTCTCCAACTTCATCGAGTGGCGGATCGGCCCCATGATCGCCGGCCACTTGGTGTCGTCGTCGCGCGCGTTCTTGAGCGTCCGCGAAATGCCGAACCGCGGTCCGAAGGCCCGCCGCGCGGGTGCGATGAGGAGGACCTGGTCGGTGCCCAACCACTGGTGATGGAAATGAACGACCGCTGATCGGGCCTTGTCGTCGTCAAGCATCCGGCGGGCCTGTCGTTCGATGCCTTCGGAGCTGGTGACCTCGCCGGAACGGGCCGCTGCGAACAACTCGTCGTCGGGCAGCGAGTCCCACAGAAAGTAGGAGAGCCGTGCCGCGAGTTCCCACTGATCGAGCAGGGGGTTCGGGTCCGCCGACGGATCGCCGGGGGCCAGTTTGAAGTGAAACGCCGGCGCCTGCAGGATGCCGGCGGCGGTGAGCGCGACAGCCTCGTCCGGCGGTCCGGTCTTGAGGTTCGTCTGCCAGAACGCCTCGATGCGGTCGGTCTCTTGAGCGTGCAGCGGCCGGCGGTAGGCACGCTCGGCGAAGCGGAGAAGACTTGCCCGGGCGCACGCCTCCTGTTCCGGCGCGGGCAGTCTCGCCCAGTCCGTGCAGGTCAAGAAGGTCGGGGAGAGGAGGGCGAACGAACCGAAGTGCATCGCCGCGAGGTGGAGTTCCTCGATCTGGTAGGAGGACGGACTCTGGCCCTGGACGATGCCCTCGAAGCCGTGTGAGCCCGGTTCGGCCGGAAAATGCCACGGCCACGCATCGGGCGGCGGGGGTGGCGCGAAGACACCCTTGCTCGCCGCGCGGCGGGGACTGATCCGGTCCGCGAGGGGCGGGCGCTCAGGCCACATCTCGCCGTCGCGCGGAAAGCCGAGCAGATCGGCGATCGTGTTGTTGTACTCGGTCGGCGTCAGCGCCAGGGGCGCCGTCCTCTGCGCTTCGCCCGGCTCACCCGACTCGGCCGAGGCGGGAAAGGCGAAGCCGGTGGTGCAGAGCAGCACCAGGACCGTGCTGAGGACGAGCTTCATGGCGGATGACGTTGGCTAAGGGGCTCCGGTGCGCCTAAAGTTGTAACACTGTATCAGGCGTTTCGTCGGTACGCGGCCGCGGCGTTTCGGGGCGCGAGGTGAGTGCTACTCGGGGTCTCGCGCGGCGCTGCCCGAGGTGCGCAGGATGAATGCGTCGAGCGTTTCCTTCCACTGCGGCAGCAGCGACTGCTCCACGTACATCATGTGCCCGGCGGCGAAGTCCTCGCGCTGGATGTTGGCCCTGAGTTCCGGCGGCAGACCCATGTGGTCGAGCGTCCAGACAGCCGCGAAGTAGGGCGTCGCCAGGTCGTACAGGCCGTTGATCAGGAGCACTTCGAGCTCTGGATTCCGGCGCATGGCGGCGGCAAGGTCGGGGGCTACGTTCGGTGTACCGTCGCCGCGCGAGAAGCGGCCTGCGTTCACCCGCCCCCAGTTCCAGTCGCGAACGGCGCCGCCCGGAACATACTCGCGGTCGCCGTCGTAGCCGAGCTCGCTCCGCAGGTAGCTGTTGAACGCCGACGTGTAGGCCGAGCTGATCGCCGTGGACTGCGGATCGTGGGAAGGTCGGGCCTCCAGCGCGTCCCCCGCCGGGCCGGTGAAGCGCGCGTCCAGCCGGCCGACGACCTTCCCTTCGTCGCGCAGCAACTCGGCCTCGAAGGCCGGAGCAGTCACCCGCAGGTCCGACTTGTTGAGAAAGTCGCGCGAGAGCCCGGTGTAGCGGTGCAGGCGGTCGACCACCCGGGCGCGAGTGTCCGGGTCGAGCGTGTTGCCCCGAAGCAACGCGGTGGCGTACTCGGTGAGCGCCCATTCTTCGACCTCGGCCATCAGGGTTTCGAGGTCCGCCGGCGTTCCCTCCGGCAGCGCGTCCAGGTACCGGGCGGCGACGGCGTAGGACGGCAAGTTGACGATGTAGGAGAGGTCGTCGCCGGGCGCGAACTGGATCGTGTTGAACTGCAGGACGGACGAGACCAGGACGATGCCGTTCAGGTCGATGTTCGCGCGCTGCAGGTGGCCGGCAAGCACCGCCGATCGGGTCGTGCCGTAGCTCTCGCCGAGCAGGTACCGGGGCGAGTTCCAGCGGTCGTGCGCGCTGAGGAACCGCCGGATGAACTGGGCAAGCGACTTCGCGTCCTCGTCGATGCCCCAGTAATCGGCGCCCGGAGTCTCGCCGAGGGTATGGCTGAAGCCGGTGCCGATCGGGTCGACCATGACGATGTCGGCGATGTCGAGGAGGGTCCAGGCGTTGTCCTCGAGAGGGTAGGGCGGCGCTCCCTGCGGGCCGACATCGGGGGTCACGACGCGCCGCGGCCCCATGATCCCCATGTGCAGCCAGAACGACGCGGAGCCGGGGCCTCCGTTGTAGGAGAACACCAGGGGGCGCTCCTGCGGCGCCGCGCCGTTCGTCCGGAAGTACGCCGTGTACCAGAGATGTGCGGCCGGGACGCCATCGTCGTTGTCGAGCTGGATTCCGGTGACGACAGCGTCGTACTCAACCGCCTCGCCGCCGACGTCGATCGAGTGGCTGCTCTCCCAGTGGCCGGGCGGAGGGGTCGTTTCGGCGACCGCCGATGCGCCGTCGCCTTCCTCCGCGCTCGCCGGGGCCGTCGCGGCCAGGGCGGCGACGCAGATCAAGGCGAGGGCCGGTCTGGCTGCGACGCGCATCGGGAGGACGGAGAACACCATCGGGTTGGCGTATTCTAGCGTCCCGCCGGAAGTCGGCGGACCACGAGAGGGAGGATCCATGAGACACACTCTTCGACTGACGATTCGTACCGCGCTCGTCGCGGCCACAGTGTTCGCGGCGGGCTCGCTGTGGGCGCAGGAGTGGACCACGACCACGGACACCCACCGCTTCATGGAGGTCCGCAACGGCATCTGGCTGACCCAGAGCACGGCGCAGGTGTTCAACAGCAACTCGCTCGTGATCGTCAATGACGAGGATGTCGTCATCGTCGATTCGCACGTCACACCGGCGAAGGCGCGCGACCTCATCGCTTCGATCCCGGCCATTACCGACAAGCCCGTGACGGCGCTGATCAACTCCCACTACCACTGGGACCACGCCCACGGGAACCAGGAGTTCGCGGACATCCCGATCATCGGCCACGAGTACACGCGGATGAAGCTGGCGACCGCCGCTCACGAGGAGCCGACCTACCTGAGTGGGCTGGCCGGGAACGCAGCGACGCTGGAGCGGCTCGCGGAGCAGATCGAGGCGGCCGAGGACGACGAGGAGCGCGAAGGGATTGAGACCTACCGCGCGATGTTCGCCGCCCACGCCGCCGACTTCGACGAGATCGCTCCGCTGGCGCCCGACGTGACCCTCAACGAGCGGTTGACCCTGTTCCGGGGCGGCCGCGAGATCCAGATCATCTTCCTGGGCCGAGCCCACACCGGCGGAGACGTCGTCGTCTACTTCCCGCAGGACAAGCTCGTTTTCACTGGCGACATCCTGTTCGGTGGACCATCGTTCCTCGGCGACGGCTATGTCGACGAGTGGCCCGAGACGCTGGAGAACCTCAAGGCGCTGGACTTCGACATCGTCGTTCCCGGACATGGCCCGCCGATGACGGACCTGAGTCCGATCGAGAAATCGCAGGACTACTACCGCGTTCTGTGGGAGCGAACCGCGGCGAAGCACGCGGCTGGGGTCTCGGTCGAGGAGGCGATCGAGACGATCGACATGTCGGACACCGGCTTCCGGAATCCCTCCGACGTGGAGGTGCAGCGGATGTACCTACGCCTCGAGAACCCGGACTAGTAGACGGTAGCCGCGCCACTGTGCGAACCTCCACGGTCCGATGAAGCGGATCGGCATCAGCACCGGCGGCGGCGACGCACCCGGCCTCAACGCGGTGATCCGGGCCGTGACGCTGGCCTCGATTCGCCGCGGCTGGGAGGTCCTCGGCCTCCTGCGCGGCTACGGCGCCTTCTTCGATCCCAACCAGGTGCGCATCCTCGATCGCGACGCGGTGCGCGGCACCACCCACCTCGGCGGCACCATCCTCGGCACCCGCAGCGGCGCCAACCCGTTCGAGCGCCGCGTCGAGCAGGAGGACGGCAGCGTCGGGGTCCAGGACGTGACCGAGGAGGCGGTGGCCGGCTTCCATCGCCTCGGCCTCGACGCCCTGGTAGCGGTCGGCGGCGATGGTTCGATGCGGCTCGCGCTCACTCTGCATGGGCGCGGCGTGCCAGTGGTCGGGGTGCCGAAGACGATCGACAACGATCTCGCCGGCACCAACGTCACCTTCGGCTTCCACACCGCGGTCGACGTGGCGACGGCGGCGATCGAACGCCTGCACTCGACCGCCGAAGCGCACGACCGCATCTTCGTGGTCGAGCTGATGGGCCGCTACGCGGGCTGGATCGCCCTGTTCGCCGGCGTCGCGGCGACGGCCCAGGTCATCCTGATCCCCGAGATCCCGTACGACATGGGCGAAGTGTGCGATCACCTGATGGCGCGGGAGAAGCGCGGCCGGCACTCGGCGGTCGTCGTGGCCGCCGAGGGCGCCCGGCCGGTCGGCGGCGACTTCACCTGGTCAAAGGGCCTCGGCGGCGGCCCGGTTGAGCGCCTTGGCGGCGTCGCCGAGCGGGTAGCCGCCGAGATTCACGGTCGGACCGGCAAGGAGGTACGGACCGTGACCCTGGGCCACCTTCAGCGCGGCGGTCAACCGATTCCGTACGACCGCCTGATCGCGCTGCGCTTCGGCGCCGCCGCCGTCCGCCAGATCGAAGAGGGAAAGTTCGGCGTCATGGTCGCCCTCGACCCGCCCACGGTGCGCGCCGTGCCCCTCGAACGCGCCGTGGGCCGCATGAAGAGCGTCCCGCTCGAAGCCGACGTCGTCGCCACCGCCCGCGACCTCGGCATCTGCCTCGGCGAGTAGCCCCTGGGAACCCGGGTGGCGCGATCCGCGCCGCCCGCGAACCACTCCGCGCGCCCGTCATCGGGCGCGCAGATGGAACCCGGGCATCTCGCCCGCCCTTTCGGTTGCAGTAGAGACGCGCATCTTCACCGCCGCTCGATGGGGCGCAGTGGGGAGGCCCAGGCCGCGGGCCCTATGGTGGCTTGCGGTCCCGATGCGCCGCCGGTGTCTGGTAGCGTAGTTCGCCATGACAACCGCGACGTTCGACACCTTTGCGACGGCCCGCAAGCTGGAAGAGGCTGGTTTGGACACCACCCAGGCAGAGGCAGTCACGGAGGCTATCCGGGCTGCGGTGACGCAGGGTGTGGCGACCAAGGCGGACCTGGAGCAGCTACGCGCGGACCTGACTTGGCGTATGGTCTTGGTGGTCGGCGCATTGCTGGCGCTGGCAACCGCGGTCGACCGGTTGCTTGGCTGAGCATCTGAAGCAGCGACGTGAGGTGGTCCCGGAAGACTGGACAGGTCGCTAAGGTGTGCTCGCATGGAACGAGAGCTTCAGCGGGTCGGTCAGGGCTTCGCTTCTTGGTCAGTATGACGGCCTGATCGGCGAGCTGGCGCTCGCTCTGGGCACCAGAGCTTGAACGCTGTGACTAGCGTCTTGCCTGAGTTTCTTCTCCTTGGGAGGAAGATCGACGATGCCGGACCAGATCACCGTCTCCGTCGATTCCGACGTAGCCGAGCTCTACCGAGCCTCTTCCGTTGTCGAGCGTCGCAAACTCGACCTGCTTGTCAGCCTGCGTCTTCGCGATGTTGCCGAATCCGAGAGATCGTTGGAGGACATCGTGCGGGAAGTCAGCCGCAACGCCCAGTGCCGCAGTCTGACTGAGGAGATTCTGCAGTCGTTACTGGCTGAAGAATGACGCGCGTCGTCTTCGATACGAGTCCCTCAGTACCCAGCCGTGACCCCGGTTCCGCCTGTGCGGGAGCCGCTAGGGCGGCTCGATCACCTCCGCCTGACCGGACGCCGAGGGGCGTGCTGACACCCGCCCGCGCGGGAGCCGGCGGGACGGGTGCCCCGGCATAGCGACGGAGAGGCTCTAGGTACGCGGCTGAACGGAGACCTACCAGCCATTCGCCGCGCTCACCCTCAGCGTCTAGGGTGAAGAGGAACGACGCGCTTGAACCAGTGTATGGCGGCCTCTCCGTCCTTGACCGTCAGTTCGTCGATCGGGCGGTGGTGGCGGATCCTGTTGCGAAGCTCTGCAAGCTGCCTGAATCGCCCCGCCAGTGTGTTCTTCGACTTGAAGACGGCTTCGAAGTGTGGCCAGGACGGCTTCGCCGCGACGGTCATCTCCAACTCCCGCAGATCGAAGTACGCCAACCTCTCCCTCAAGGTCCACGCCTTCCCTCGATCTAACGACGGATCCGTGTTCACTGCTGCCTTGATCCGGTTCTGGACGTTGCCAAGGACATTTGTCGGGACAAGGTCCGAGTTGCCATGGAGCGTGGTATCGACTAGCTCGCGAAGCGAGAGTTCTACTTGCTGCAGCTCTCGATCCAGTGCCTGGAGCGCTTCGGCAGAAGGTCCAGCGGCGCCGTCCGGAAGTAGCCTTTGGATCTCGCGACGAATCGTCTGCTGCCGCTCATAGAGAAACGCCTCGAAGTCGTCGCGTGTGAAGGGGGTACGCAGAAGGATGTCGAAAGCCGAAACGGAAATAAGATGCGTCTCAAACACTCTTCGAACCGCGTCTTCGCCGTTCTTATCGATCAGCTCTGGCAAGTACTCGCAAGGAAGCCGGTCCCCGATGACGTGCCGATTCGTAGAGGCTGAGAGTGGCGTACGGTTGAGGACGGAGTCGATGGCGTCGTCGATCTTCAGTTTCTTGGTCTGCGCCTTTGGGATGATGTGGTGATCGTCAAGATCGTTCTCGGAAGGCGCGCTGCCATCGATCCAGTCCATCGCGCCGCTCAACACCGTGAGGTTCACGATACCGCGGTAGACGGCACTGCCCCGGCTCGCTTCCCTGCGTAAGTCCAGGGTGTGCACTGCCGTGCGGAACTCACTGACAACGTTGGGCTCCTTCTCGTTCTCTCGGAACCATGTACGGAGGTCGCGGTAGTCACCTGCCGCGGTGGACTCAACGGCGCTTGAGTAGCGGGATGTGAAGACGCTGGCCCAGTACCAGCAGGAGACCTTCTGTTGCGCGGCGAGACGCTCGGCTGTTGGGAGTCTTTGTGCGGCGGCCTGAATGCCAGCGAAGGCGGGCACGATGGACGGGTACGGAAGGAACTTGGGTGCTATGACTCCGTACCTGCTCCGGAGCCACTTGATCGATTCCTCGATGGCCTCGACCGCTGAGTTCCAGCGGCGGTTGAAGTCGCTCTCGTTGGCCACATGCACTCTGTACTCGTGTGAACCGTCAGGTCTACGGAGTTTGCGCTTCTGTCCTGGAACGAGATAGTACAGGTACTTCGGCGAACAGGCGCCCTCCTGTGCGAGGATCGACATGACTTGGAGTACGTAGATGTTCATGCGGCCCGCGTCTACAAATGCCAGCCGATCCTTGGCGCTGCGCCACAAGTGTCTAAGGTGAACCTTCTTTGGTCGTAAGATGGCATTCAGTAGATCGAAGATATCGAGCGGCTGGCCCGTGCTGTTGATCTTTTGGAAGATGTCGCACACTTTGGGGATTTCGATATCACGGTCAAGTTCAATGTACGTCACTTGATACTTCAGGTGGACGTCTCTGACGTGATCGCCAAATTCGTCAGCCATGGCTTTCTGGCGGGCCGCTTCCGCGGCTGCGGTATCACGGCCGGCGGCTCTGTGTCGTTCGCTCTCAGTGTCCCAGTACTTTCTGTAGCCGTGGACCCAGTCGGCCACCGCGTAGCCGGGTTTGCCGAGAGTGGCGAGGGGAAAATAGTGCTCGCGGTACTGCCTTTCAGTGTCGGCGAGGAGAGCCTTGCCGGCCCCGGTCCAGTTGTAGACGAAGGCTTCGTCGTAGGCTTCGTCGTGAAATCGGTCTACGCGAATGAAGTACAGATATCGGTTGGCGCGATGCGGCGCCGGCTTATCGGGGGCCATGAAAGCGTAGTGCATGGCGGAGAGGCGTTGTTGGCCGTCCAACACGATGTACTCCCTCGAGTTTCTGGGGCCGTCGAAGCCTTGGATGGGCTCGCAAGAGAGGGTCGTGAAGTTCTCGTCTTTCCCCTTCCAAAGGAGAAGCGTACCGATGTAGTAGTCGAGGAAGATCGAGCGCATGAGATCGCGGATTTTCCAGGGATTCCACACGAACTCCCGCTGGAAGTCGGGGATCTCATACCGACCTTCACGGATCTTGTCGATCAGGCTAGACAGACCTACGTGATCTGGTTTCTGAGCGTCCTGCATCTTTGACCGTCCTCGTGTTCAGGTCGTTGGGTGTTGCTGCGGCGAGTGTGGGGACTGGTCGGCGCGCTCTACGACAACGCCTCCACCACCTTCGTCAACGTGTCCTTCGCGTCCCCGAACGTCAGCACGGTATTGGGCGCGAAGAACAGCTCGTTCTCGATGCCGGCGAAGCCGGGGCGCATCGACCGCTTGAGGACGATGCAGGAACGGGCGAGATCCGCGTTCAAGACCGGCATGCCGTAGATGGAGCTCAACGGGTTGTGCTTCGCCGCCGGGTTGACGACGTCGTTGGCGCCGACGACGAGGGCGACGTCGGTGTTCTTGAAGTCGTCGTTGATCTCCTCGAGTTCGCACAGCGTGGTGTAGGGGATCTTCGCTTCGGCCAGGAGGACGTTCATGTGGCCGGGCATGCGGCCGGCGACGGGGTGTATCGCGTAGCGGACCTGGGTGCCGTTCGCTTCCAGGATCTCGGCGAGTTCGCTGACGACGTGCTGGGCCTGGGCGACCGCCATGCCGTAGCCGGGGCAGACGATGACGGAGTTGGCGCCCGACAGGAGCATCGCGGCATCGCCGACCGAGGCTTCCTGGACCCGTTCGCCTCCGGCCGCGACGCGGGCGGCGTCCTCTTCTTCGACCTTGCCGAAGGCGCCGAACAGCACGTTGCGGAACGAGCGGTTCATCGCCTTGCTCATCACGAGCGAGAGGATGAAGCCGGAAGCGCCGTCGAGGGCGCCGGCGATGATCAGGACGTTGTTGTCGAGGGCGAAGCCGGTCGCCGAGGCGGCGAGGCCGGCGTAAGAGTTGAGCAGCGTGATGACGACCGGCATGTCGGCGCCGCCGATCGGAGCGACGAACAGGATGCCCAGGAGCAGGGGCATCGCGGCCATGGCGTAGAAGAGGACCTGGTTCGACGGGTCGATCGTGATCAGGACCAGGAGCACGAAGGTGCCGCCGAACATCAGGATGTTGGTCTGGTTCTGGAGCGGCCAGGTGATGTTCCTGCCCGGGATGAGCCCCGAGAGCTTGCCGAACGCCATCAGCGAGCCGGTGAAGGTCAGGCCGCCGAACAGCACCTCGAAGCCGATCGCGCCCATCGTCGTGGTGTCGATGTGCTCGCTGTGGCGGTAGTACTCGGAGACGCCGACCAAGGCGGCAGCCAGACCGCCGAAGGCGTGGGAGAGGGCAATCCGCTCGGGCATCCGGGTCATCGGGATGAGGGCGGAGATGGCGATGCCGATCGCGCTGCCGATGAAGACGGTCAGCAGGATCCACTTGTAGGTCTGGAAGAAACCGACCAGCTCGTAGCGGGCGCCGATGTCCGGGTGCAGCAACGTGCCCCAGACCGCGAACACCATGCCGAGTTCGGCGAGGATCAGGCCGCGACGGGCGGTGTGCGCCGCGGTCAGGCCGCGCAGCCCGAGGATGAACAGGAACGACGCGATGAGGTAGAGCGTCTCGACCTGGCTGATCACGACTTGGCGTCTCCCGCCGGTTCAGGCTTCGGGTCCTGCCTCTTGAACATGCGCAGCATGCGGTCCGTGATCCAGAAGCCGCCGACGACATTGATCGTGGCGCAGAGCACGGCGATCGCGCCGAGCACTGTGCTCACGTCGTTGTAGTGAGCGCCGGCGGCAACCAGGGAGCCGACCAGGGAGATGCCGGAGATGGCGTTGGTGAACGCCATCAGCGGCGTGTGGAGCAGGGCAGGTACACCCTTGATCACGCCGTAGCCGACAAAGGCGGCGAGCATGAAGATGTACAGCCCAAGGAAAATCTCGAGCATGGCGTTGCTCCTCCTTGCGCGGGGTATCAGACTGGCCGGTGGGCTCAGGCCAGGGCTTCTGCGACCTGTGAGTCGACGATCTCGCCGCCGTGGGTGACGACGCAACCCTTGACGATCTCGTTGTCGAAGTCGAATCTCAACTCGCCGTCGCTCAGCAGGTAGAGCACGAGCTTCTCGGCGTTGCGCGAGAACATGCGGCTGGCGTCGGTGGCCAGATCGCTGGCCAGATTGAGCGGTCCGAGGACGGTGACGCCGTTCACGACGACCTCCTCGCCGGGCTTCGTCAACTCGCAGTTGCCGCCCTGCTCGGCGGCGAGGTCGACGACGAGCGAACCGTTCGGCATCCCCGCGACCATCTCGGCCGTGATCAGGCGCGGCGCGGGACGACCCGGAATCAACGCCGTCGTGATGCAGGCGTCGGTCGAACGCAGATGCTCGGCGATCACCTCGTTCGCCCGTCGCTGGCTCTCCTCGGAGACTGCGCGGGCGTAGCCGCCCTCGGTCTCGGCGTCCTCGATCGCCGGGACCTCGACGAAGCTGGCGCCCAGGCTTTCGACCTGCTCCTTGACCACGGCGCGGACATCGTAGGCCTCGACCACGGCGCCCAGCCGGTGGGCGGTGGCGATCGCCTGCAGTCCGGCGACGCCGGCGCCGAGGACGAGAACGCGGGCCGGGTTGATGCGCCCGGCGGCCGTCATCAGCAGCGGGAAGAACTGGGGCAGGCGGTAGGCGGCGAGCACGGCGGCGCGGTAGCCGGCGACGGTGCTCTGGGAACTCAAGACATCCATCGACTGCGCGAGTGTGACCCGGGGAATCCGGTCGAGCGCGATCGCCGTGAGTTGCGCGTCGCGTAGCTGCCGCACCATCGGGCCGGCGGTCAGGGGGAAGAGCAGGCCGACGACCGACGCTCCCGCCTTGGACGCCTCGATCTCGGCAGCTTCGGGCGCCTGGACGCGGACCACAAGGTCGGCATTGCCGAGTACCTCGCCGGCAGTCGCCGCGATCTCGGCGCCGGCTTCACGGTAGGCCTCGTCGTCGAAGCCGGCTTCGGCGCCGGCGCCTGCCTCGACCAGGAAGTCGACACCCTTGGCGTGAATTCGGGCGACGCTCTCGGGGACCAGGGCGACCCGGCGCTCTCCCGGATGCGTTTCGCGTACGACTCCGGCTTTCATGTTCGCGCGCGAAGGTTATGTCCGGGGGGCGGCGGGCGCAAACGGATGCGGAGTTCCGGCCTTCGGACTGAGGCGTCAGGAAACCTGGAAGCCGGCGCTTTGGACGGCTGCCTTGAGGGCGCTCAGAGGCACGACGCCCCAGACGGTCGCGCTGCCGCGGTCGAGGTCGACCCGGGCCATCTCCACGCCCGGTTCGGCGAGCAGGGCGGTCTCGACCGCTTCCGCGCAGTTGCCGCAGGTCATGCCGCCTACGGCCATCTCGATGGTTCCTGCGGCAGCGCCCGCCGCGGCCCCTGCTGTTCCCAGGCTTGCGGCGATTCTCTTGTTGGCGGCCGCCTGCCGACGCCAGCGTCGGAACTCCTGGAGACCGAACCAGCCGAACATCAGCACCAACAGAACGGCCGAGCCGGCGGCCCACCACGCGACTCCGTGTTCGTGCATCGGTCCGCGCTGCAGCGCGCCGCCGCCGACCAGAGTCTCGAACAGCATGGCGAAGCCGACACTGCCGACGATGACGGTCGTCAGGTACACCGCGGTCACCTGCCGGCCGAACGCCCGGTAGACGGCGCCGACGGTGGCGACGTTGGTGGCCGGGCCGGCCATCAGAAAGACCAGGGCGGCGCCCAGCGGCAGGCCGTTGGCAACCAGGGCTGCGGCGATCGGCACCGAGGCCGTCGCGCACACGTAGAGCGGCAGAGAGATGACGAGCGCGGCGGCCGCCGCGCCGAAGGTGCCGAGCGCCGCCAGATCGAGCCAGGCCTGCTGCGGCAGAAGCACTTCGATCGCGGCGGAGACCAGAATCCCGACCGCGACCCAGCGCCAGATGCTGCGCAGGAGCTCGGCGCCGTGGTCGACCATTTCGGCGATCTTCGGAAACACCGTTCCGCCGATAAGGCGCCCGCTATTCGGCTCGCCGCCGGCCTCTTCGACCGTGGCTTCTTCCTCCGCTATGGCGACGTCGAACTTCATCCGCTCGATCCACCAGCCGCCGGCCACTCCGGTCACCGCGGCGGCCGCGACCTTGAAGAGGGCGAATGGCCAGCCGAGGAAGGTAGCGCTGACCAGGATCGAGTCGACGCCGGTCTGCGGCGTGCTGATCAGAAAGCCCATCGCGGAGCCGTTGCTGGCCCCGGTGCGCTTGAGGCCGATGCCGGCGGGGATCACGCCGCACGAGCAGAGCGGCAGCGGCACGCCCAAGGCCACGGCCTTGATCACGCCGTTGTAGCCGCTGAGCTGGCGCCGGATCAGGTCGCGTGGCATCAGGACATGGAGCAGGGCGGCGAGCAGGGCGCCGAACAGCAGCCAAGGCGCGAGCTCAGCGAGCACGCTCCAGGTTGCTTGTACAAAGCCCGTCATGACAGAACCACTCTATCGTCGCAGAACGCTCCAGCGTTCGGACCGATTCCAACTCTCCGAAGAATAGCGCCCCGAAACCGCTTCTGGTAGCGGCGGGCGCCACGGCCCGCTTCGCCCGGCGCCGCGCTTCTGCGTCGGCGAGAGTTAGTGTAGACTAAACTTCTGATTCGCGGAAGCGAATCGTCGACGCCCGCCAACGCCTGGAAACGTTCGCCGAAAGAACATGAACCCTCTCCTCACACTCGTCGTTCTCGCCGCCGTCATCGCCCTGGCCGCCCTGGTGGCGTGGCCGGACCGCGGCTGGCTGTGGCGCTGGCGCTCCGGCTGGCGCGCCCTGCACCGCACGCGCACCGAGGACGCGCTCAAGCACCTGTTCGACTGCGAGTACCAGGGACGCCAGGCGACCCACCAGAGTCTGGTCGGCGTGCTGCGGCTCGGGGGCCGGCGGAGCACCGAGCTCCTCGCCCGCATGGAGAGGCTGGGACTCCTCGTGTCGGCGGAGGGGGGATTCCGGCTGACCGCCGAAGGACGCAGCGAGGCGCTGCGCGTGATCCGCATCCACCGGTTGTGGGAACGCTACCTGGCGGACGAGACGGGGTTGGAGCCGGAGCGCTGGCACCCGGAAGCCGAGCGCCGGGAGCACCGGACGTCCCCCGAGCAGGCGGAGGAACTGTCGGTGCGACTCGGTCATCCGCCGTTCGATCCGCACGGCGACCCGATCCCGACAGAGGAAGGCGATCTGCCGCCGCGAACCGGTCGGGCGTTGACGGACTTCGCGGCCGGCGACGAAGTCGAGGTGGTCCACGTCGAGGACGAACCCGCCGCGATCTATGCGCAGTTGGTCGCCGAGGGTGTCCATCCCGGCATGAAGTTGCGCATCTCGTCCGTGGCGCCCGAGCGCATCCGCTTCGAGGCCGAGCTGGACGAGGTCGTGCTGGCGCCGGTCATCGCGGCCAACATCTTCGCCATACCAGCGGCGGAGGAGGCTTCCGATGACAGAACCGTATCCGCGGACGCCACGGGCTCGCTGTCGGCTGTGGCCGTCGGCGAGCAGGCGCTGGTGGTCGGCTTCTCGCGCTTCTGCCGCGGCATGGAGCGCCGCCGGCTGCTCGACCTGGGGCTGCTTCCAGGCACCGTGGTGGAAGCAAGGATGGCCAGCCCGTCGGGTGACCCGGTGGCCTACCGGGTGCGCGGCGCCGTGATCGCCCTGCGCCGCTCGCAGGCGGATCAGATCCAGGTCAGACGGCCCCAGGAGGCGGCTTCGGCATGACTCAACCGGCACTCGCACACGACTGCGGCGCCTGCCCGGCGCATCACCTCGGCAACCTGGTCCGGCTCGGCGTCGACATGAGCAACTGGGACTACGTCGTTGCCCTGGCCGGCAATCCGAACACCGGCAAGAGCACGGTGTTCAACGCGCTCACCGGACTGCGCCAGCACACCGGCAACTGGCCCGGCAAGACGGTCACCCGCGCCGAGGGTGGCTTCGAGTACGGCGGCGACCGCTACAAGCTGGTCGACCTGCCCGGAACCTACTCGCTGCTCTCGTCCAGTCTCGACGAGGAGACCGCACGCGACTTCATCCTCTTCGGTCGCCCTGACGTGACCGTGATCGTCGTCGATGCGACGCGCCTGGAGCGGAACCTGAACCTGGCGCTCCAGGTGCTGGAGATCACGGACCGCGCCGTCATCTGCCTCAACCTGGTGGACGAGGCCCGTCGCAAGGGTCTGACCGTCGATACCCGGCGTCTGGCGCGGGATCTCGGTGTGCCGGTGGTGGCGACGGCGGCTCGCTCGGGCGAAGGGCTCGAGGAACTGAACCGGGTCATCTCGGAAGTGGCGACGGGCGCCTATCGTTGCCGTCCGCGGCGGGTCGGCGGCCGAGCCCCGGTGCTGAGCGAGGCGACGCGCCGGTTGTCCGGAGCGATTCAGGACGCGTTCCCCCTGCTGGCGAATCCGCAGTGGGTCGCGCTTCGGCTGCTCGACGGCGACCGCACCCTTGCCGCCGCGGTGGAGAGCGGTTCCCTGGCCGAACTGGTCGATCTGGGAGTGCGGGAGGAGGGTGGAGCGGCAACGTGGTCCGCCGGTGACGAGGCCGGCGCTCCGGCGGCCGCCGAACCGGAGGCGACCCGGACGGCCGCCGCCGAGTTGGCGGAGCCAAAGGTTGTTGCCGAACCCGGCGCCCGCGCGGCGGTGCTCGAGCTGGCCGGCCAACTGCGGTGGGGGGTGGGCCGGAACTTCCACCAGGCGTTGACCGAGGCGGTCTACGCCGAGGCCGCCCGCATCGCCGACCGCGCCGTCTCCCGCGACGGCGAGCGCCGCCGCTTCGACTTCGACGCCAGGCTCGACCGCCTGGTGACCAGCCGGTTGTTCGGCTTCCCGCTGATGCTGCTCATGCTGACCGTTGTCTTCTGGCTCACGATCGCGGGCGCGAACGTGCCGTCGTCGATGCTCGCGTCGCTCCTGATCGACACCGTGCATCCGCTGCTCAAGCAGGTGGCCGCCGCCTTCGGCCTGGTCTGGTGGCTCGACGGACTTCTGATCGACGGCGTCTATCTGGCCACCGCCTGGGTGGTCGCCGTGATGCTGCCGCCGATGGCGATCTTCTTCCCGCTGTTCACCCTGCTCGAGGACTTCGGCTATCTGCCGCGGGTGGCATTCAACCTCGACCGCATGTTCCACCGCGTCGGCGCTCACGGCAAGCAGTCGCTGACGATGGCCATGGGTTGGGGCTGCAACGCGGCGGCGATCATCTCCACGCGGATCATCGACAGTCCGCGCGAGCGCCTGATCGCGATCATCACGAACAACTTCTCGCTCTGCAACGGCCGCTGGCCGACCCAGATCCTGGTCGCCTCGATCTTCATCGGCGGCCTGGTGCCGGCGCACATCGCGGGCGCCGTCTCGGCCCTGTCGGTGGTTGCGATCGCGGTGCTGGGCGTGCTCTTGACCTTCGCCGTGTCCTGGTTCCTGTCGCGCACCGTGCTGCGCGGCGAGGCGTCGGCGTTCTCACTCGAGCTGCCGCCGTACCGCCCGCCGCAGGTGCTGCAGACGATCTACACCTCGATCATCGACCGCACGCTGATCGTGCTCTGGCGCGCGGTCGTGTTCGCGGCGCCGGCCGGGGCCGTGATCTGGCTGCTCAGCAACATCCGCGCCGGCGACGCGTCGCTGGCCGAGGGCCTGATCGGCGCCCTGGACCCGTTCGGCTTCGCGCTCGGCCTGTCCGGGATCATCCTGGTCGCGTACATCATCGCGATTCCGGCGAACGAGATCGTGATCCCGACGATCCTGATGCTGACGGTGCTGGTCGCGGGAGTGCCGGGCGTCGGCGCCGGCGCCGGCGTCATGTTCGAGCTCGACTCCCAGGCCGCGACCGCCGGCGTCCTCGAGGCCGGCGGCTTCACGCTGCTGACCGCCGTCTGCCTGATGCTCTTCTCCCTCGTCCACAACCCCTGTTCGACCACCCTCTACACGATCTGGAGGGAGACCCGCAGCGTTCGCTGGACCGCGGTCTCAGCCCTGCTGCCGGTGGCCATGGGCTTCATGCTCTGCTTCGCCGTTGCGCAGGTCTGGAGGGCGTTGAGCTAGATTCTTGGTTTCGCCTGGTCGTTGACGAATGTGGAGTGGCAGTTCATGACAGCGGTAAGCCCCACTCCGAGCGGCTTGACGCCGGACCTCGTTGATGTCCTGTTCGGAGGCCTACTAGGTGCGCTGTTAAGTGCGCTCCTACCCCTTCTTGGCGAGGCGTGGTGGAGACGTGCCAAGCGCATCGAGTGCATGCCAGTGTTGGACCGTGTCTACGAACTCAGGGATCTGCACATTGCACCGACGCCCATCATGAAGTTCCAGAAGACGCACAAGCCCTTGGCCGGAGCGACACAGGCGGTGAAGTTCGGCTTCTTGGAGGGCTGCGTGACCAATGACATGGGGCACGAAGCGTTCGATCTTTTGACATCTGACGGCCAGAAGGCGTGGCGGATACACAACCGTCCGTGGAAGATGTGGGCTCGATCAGGGTGGTTTCGGCTCAAGCGGCTTCTTGGTGTCCAGGCCCCGACCATCAGTGTCCATACTCGGCTTAGCACGTATCCTCCTGAACACCGTTGTCGACGACACCGACGTGCCAGGATGAAGATCGTTGACAGACAGGTCCTGGCGCGGCCTTGGGGTCGTGGAACCTGCAGCGATTGCAAGAGGCGACTTTGGCCGTGGAACGACTCCTCTTGCTGCAAGTCATGTCGCGCCGAGAGAGCGAAGTCACTTGCTTCCCCGTCTGAGGTGGGGGATTCGGCCGACCACGATTCTGAGCGCCTCGGGGCGACCGCGGAGCCAGCTTCTGACTGAGCTGAGTCACTCTAGCGCTAGCCAGGGAGGGGGGGCAGCGCTACCTACCGACCCGCGAGCACATGCTGTAGCTTTGTCAGTCCGGGCGTGTTTCGACGAGCATCAGAACAGCCGGTGGACGGGAACGGTCCACAGTCGCGGCGCCAAGGGGAGCACATCCTCGCCGCGATGGACCACCAAGCCTCCGATCCAGTCCGACTCCAGTGCCGTCGCGAGTCGCTGGAGGCCGGACGCGTCCCGGCGCTCAACCCGCGCGCGGTTCTTGATCTCGATGCCGATCACGCCTTGGGGCACGGTGACCAGGAGGTCGATCTCGTGGCCCGAACGGGTGCGGTAGAACGACAGGGAAGCTCCGTCGGGCGCCATTGTCTGAATCCACTTGTGGGCTTCGGCGACGACCAAGGTTTCGAACATTGGTTCTGTGAGTGGTCCCCAGGATCCGGTCCCTTGCCGCAGGAGACCGAGGTCCATCCAGTAGAGTTTCGGGGTCTTCGCTGCTGTACTGGTCAGGTCACGGCGACACGGATGCAACAGCGCGACTTGGTACGACGACTGCAGGTGATCAAGGTACCTGCGCGCACGCGTCCGGCTGACTCCGGCGTCGCGCCCCAGTTTTGCGTAGTTTAGGAGTTGACCGGTTCGCTGCATCGCCAGCCTCTGAACTGTGCGGAACGGAATCAAGTCGGACACTCGGGTCAGGTCCGCAAGATCCCGCTCCAGGAAGGTCCGTTGGTAGGAGCGAAGCCACTCCCGGCGATCTTCTTCATCCAGCGAGAGGAGTTCGGGCATGCCGCCCCATAGCGCGAGGTGGTCTATTGCTGCGGCCCGCGATGCCGCTTCGTCGCCGAGTAGGCGTTGGGGCTCGGCTTTCATCGTGGCCTGGAACTTCGATGGGTCGGCGATGAGGCGGTCGAAGAGCGGTCGGCGAGGCTGATTTCCCCCGGAAGAGGCAAGTTCCGAGGCGACCAAGGGCCACAAGTCGTAGACGAACGCCCGCCCGGCTAGAGATTCCTGCACGCGGCTGAGGAGCTGGCCGGGCGACGAGCCAAGGAGGACCGAGAACGAGATCGTGCCCTCGTCATAGGCGAACTTCACCTTCTCGAAGACGGCGGGTTCCTTCTGCGCCTCGTCGATGACCGCCTCTCCAACATCTCCTGCCCAGTTGTCGCTGCGCCAACAGCGAACCGATGCCCGCTGCTCCATGGCATCGAGATTCAGGTAGTTGAGTTTTGGGTAGAGGAACTTGGCCAAGGTCGTCTTACCTGTTTGGCGAGCGCCGGTGATGATGGCGATGCGCTTCTTGGCGCCGGACGGGAGACGTTTGGAGAGCCAGCGGAACTTCTGTTCATTCGATCGCACGGCGACCGATTATACAGGCGAATCGTTCAGGGCTTGGCGGATTCGTCCTCTTGGTGCCCGCGGTGGTTCGATGGGAGAGATTCCCGCGGTAGAGGATGGTCGAATCGCTGCGGCGCGCAATGCCCGCCCCGTAGCGTCGCCCAGGAGTGATCTGCTCGTCAACGCCGAGACGGCACTTGGGCGAAGTACACGTGGTCCGTTCCGGTGGAGAGATGGTTCAGTGAGATACCTGCCAATTCGGGGGCGTGTTGGCCGATTTGACAGGTAAATCGGATGCGGATGTGCCGCATTTGCCTTCAGTAGTGACGATCGCGGACCCGGGAGTTATGCAATGGCCGGCAGGTCGAGCGGCGTCAGGGGGCTGAGGCTGGTTCGTCTGCTAAGCGCGGTCTCTGGCGGACGAGCGCCGAGAGTTGCCGCCGAACAGGGACGCTACTTGCGCCCGTACCTGCGCTGGAACTTCTCGATCTGGCCGGCGCTGTCGACGAAGTGCTGGCGTCCCGTGTAGAAGGGGTGGGACGCGGAGGAGATCTCAAGGCGGATCTCGTAGTGCTCGACGCCGTCGATCTCCCGGGTGTTCTGGCTGGTCATCGTCGACTGGGAGATGAACTCGGCGTCGGCCGAGGGGTCGATGAACACGACCGGGTGGAGCTTCGGGTGGATATCGCTCTTCATGATGATCTCGCTCGGGTTGGGATCGGGCGGATGCGTCTTCGCGCAGAAACGCCTCCGGCGGCGGGCGATCATAGCCGATTCGCGAGCCCGAGTGGCCTGTGGCCGCCCATGCCGGCGCTTCGCGCCGGATGCGGGCAGGATGCCCGCGTTCCCAGGATCGGAGCGACAGGTGGTTCCCCACATAGGAGGTCAGACGACGATGTTGACCAGCCGGCCCGGCACCACGATGACCTTGCGCGGCGCCTTGCCGTCCATGAAGCGCTGTGCCTTCGGCGAGGCCAGCGCAAGCTGTTCCAGGGTCGCCCTGTCGGTGTCGGCGGCGACCTGGAGCACGTCCCGCTTCTTGCCCATGACCTGCACGACGACGTTGATCGTGTCGTCGACCACCAGGGCCGGGTCGAAGGCCGGCCAGTCCTGGTGGCAGATCAGTCCCTCGCCGCCCAGCCGCGACCACAGCTCCTCGGCGAGGTGCGGCGCGAAGGGCGAGACGAGTTGGAGGAACGTCATCATCGCCTCGCGCGGCACCCGGTCCGCGGCGGTCGCCGCGTTGACCCAGATCATCATCTGCGAGATCGCGGTGTTCATGTCGAGCGTGTCGATGTCCTCGCCGACCTTGCGGATCGTCTTGTGGAGCAGACGGTTCAGGTCGGTGGCGGCTTCCGGAGCGTCTTCGCTGACCCGGGCGGCAACGACGCCGGTCCGTTCGTCCACGACCAGGCGCCAGGTCCGCCTCAGAAAGCGGTGCACGCCGTCCACGTCCTTGGTTTGCCAGGGCTTCTGCTGGTGGAGCGGCCCCATGAACAGCTCGTGGAGCCGCAGCGTGTCGGCGCCCCAGCGCTCGATCACGTCGTCCGGGTTGGCGACGTTCAGCTTCGACTTCGACATCTTCTCGACCCGGGCATCGAGCGCCTCCTCCGTGCCGGCCAGGAACACCCGGTCGCCGCGCCAGTCCACCGTGTCGGGGTGGTGGTACTTGCCGCCCTGGTCGCGGTAGCTGTAGGCCAGGATCATCCCCTGGTTGAACAGGCGGGCGAACGGTTCGGAGGTCGAGACCAGCCCCGCGTCGTAGAGCACCTTCTGCCAGAAGCGCGCGTAAAGCAGGTGCAGCACCGCGTGCTCGACGCCGCCGATGTAGAGATCGACGGGCATCCAGTACCGCTCCAACTCGCGTGACCAGGGGGCCTCCGTGTTCTTCGGGTCGATGTAGCGCAGGAAGTACCAGCAGGAGCCGGCCCATTGCGGCATCGTGTTCGTTTCGCGCCTTGCTTTGCGGCCGTCCGGCAAGGTCACGACGAGCCAGTCGTCGCCGGCCCGGGCCAGCGGCGGCCGGCCGTCGGCGGTCGGCTTGAACTCGTCCACCTCGGGCAACTCGACCGGCAGGTCGTCCTGCGGCACGGGCAGGATCTCGCCGGTGGGTTCGCCCTCGTCGTCGAGCACGTGGAGCACCGGGAAGGGCTCGCCCCAGTAGCGCTGGCGCGAGAACAGCCAGTCGCGCAGCCGGTACTCGACCCGCCGGGTGCCGTGCCCTTCCTCGACCAGCCACTCGATCATCCGTTCCTTCGCCGCGTCGACCAGGAGGCCGTCGAGGAAGCCGCTGTTGATCGCCGGACCGTCCTCGAGGTAGGCGTCGCCCTCCCAGCCGGCCGGCGGCGCCACCGTACGCACGATGGGCAGGTCGTACTCCACGGCGAAGTCCCAGTCGCGCTGATCCTGGGCCGGAACGCCCATGATCGCGCCGGAGCCGTAGCTCATCAGCACGTAGTCGGCGACCCAGATCGGGATCGGCTGGCCGGTGGCGGGGTTCGTGGCACAGGCGCCGGTGAACACGCCGGTCTTGCTCTTGGCCAGGTCGGTCCGCTGCAACTCGCTCTTGTTCGTCGCCTCGTGCACGTATGCGTCGACCGCGGCCCGCTGATCGGCGACCGTGATCCTGGCGACCAAGGGGTGTTCGGGCGCCAGCACGCAATAGGTGGCGCCGAACAAGGTGTCGGGACGGGTCGTAAAGACGGGGAAGCTGTCGTCGCCGTCCGCAATCGGCATCCGGATCTCGGCGCCGTGGGACTTGCCGATCCAGTTGCGCTGCATCGCCTTGACGTACTCGGGCCAGTCGACCTGGTCGAGGTCGTCCAGCAGGCGCTCGGCGTAGGCGGTGATCCGGAGCATCCACTGCCGCATCGTCCGCCGCTCGACCGGGTCGCCGGTGTCGACGTAGGCGCCGTCCTTGACCTCCTCGTTGGCGAGCACTGTGCCCAGCGCGGGGCACCACCAGACCGGCACGTCCTCCAGGTAGGCGAGGCCGCGCTTGTGCAGTTCCAGGAAGATCCACTGCGTCCAGCGGTAGTAGTCGGCGGACGACGTGTCGACCTCGCGTTCCCAGTCGTAGGAGAAGCCGAGGCGCTCGATCTGCCGCCTGAAGTTCGCGATGTTGCGCTGCGTGATCAGCCGCGGGTGCTGGTTCTCCCGCACCGCGGCGCGCTCCGCCGGCAGGCCGAAGGCGTCCCAGCCCATCGGGTGGAGGACGTTGAAGCCCTCCATCCGCCGCTTGCGCGCCACCACGTCGGTCGCCGTGTAGCCCTCCGGGTGCCCGATGTGCAGCCCCGCCCCGGAGGGGTAGGGGAACATGTCGAGTACGTAGTACTTCGGCCGGCTCGCGAGGAGCTCGGGGTCGTCCGGGGTCCGGAACGCCTCGTGCTCGCGCCAGATCTGCTGCCACTTCGGCTCGATCTCGGCGGCGTCGTAGACGTGCCTGCGGGGCCTGGATTCGGGATCCTGCGTCGTCATCTCGGTGGCTCCACCCGGCGGCGGCGCGGGCGGGAAGGGCCGGAAACGTCGGCCCGGCAGCGGAGTGTACCGTCAGGCGGACCATCTCCGGCCGCTCTCCGCTACCATCCAAGCCCATGGATCCACTGCACGAACAGATGAGGTCCTGGCGCCGGGACTTCCACCGTCACCCCGAGCTCGCGTTCGAGGAGGAAGTGACCAGCCGCAAGGTGGCCGAATTGCTCGAGTCCTTCGGCGGCATCGAGGTCCATCGCGGCCTCGCCGGCACCGGCGTGGTCGGGGTGCTCAAGTCCGGTTCGTCGGAGCGGAGCATCGCGCTCCGGGCCGACATGGATGCGCTGCCGATCCGCGAGGAGAACGAGTTCGAGCACCGCTCGCAGAACCCCGGCAAGATGCACGCCTGCGGCCACGACGGCCACACCGCGATGCTTCTCGGCGCGGCGAAGTACCTCTCCCGGAACCGGTCCTTCGACGGCACGATCTACTTCGTCTTCCAGCCCGCGGAGGAGAAGGACGGCGGCGCCCGCGTGATGATCGAGGAGGGGTTGTTCGAGCAGTTCCCGGCCGACGAGGTCTACGGCGTCCACAACTATCCGGGCATGTCCGTAGGCAACTTCGGCCTCTGCGCCGGACCGTTGATGGCGGCCATCGACGTGTTCGAGTTCGCCGTCACCAGCGCCGGCGGCCATGCCGCCTTCCCGCATGGCACGGTGGATCCGATCCCGATCGCTGCGGAGATCGTGCTCGCCCTGCAGACCATCGTGGCCCGCAACGTCGACCCGCTCAAGAACGCGGTGGTGTCCGTGACCCGCGTCCACGGCGGCCACGCGGACAACGTGATCCCGAGCCGCGTCGTGCACGGCGGCTGCGTGCGCACCTTCCTGCCCGAGGTGCAGAAGCTGATCGAACGGCGCATGCGCCAGATCGGCCGCGGCATCTGCAGCGCCCACGGCGCCGGCTTCGAAATCGAGTACCGCCGCTACTACCCGGCCACCGTGAACCACGTCGAACAGACCGAGAAGGCCGCCAACGCCGCCCGCGAAGTCGGCCGCGACGTCAATGCCGACATGACGCCGGTCATGGGCTCCGAAGACTTCGCCTTCATGCTCCAGCAACGCCCCGGCGCCTTCATGTTCCTCGGCAACGGCGACAGCGCCGGCCTCCACACCCCCCGCTACGACTTCAACGACGACCTCCTCCCGGTCGGCCTCCGCTACTGGACCACGTTGGTGGAGACGCAGTTGTCGGCGTAGCTGCGGCGGCGCCGCTACGCGCAGTTGCAGAGTTCGATGAAGAAGGCGCGGACGGTGTCGATGAACTCGGGGGAGGTCAGGGTGTCGAGGTGGTTCGCGCCTTCGATGACGTGGAGGCGGTGCTCCTGCATGAGGCCGACCAGGGCGTCGGCGTTGGGCTTCAGGGGATCGTCGCTGCCGATGATGTTGAGGGTGGGGACCTGGTTGATGCGCAGGAGTTCCGCGCCTACGTCGAGGGCGGACATGCCGCGGACCACCGCGGCCAGGGCCAACTGGTCGTTCGAGGCGACCATCGCCTGGCCGATCGCCTGGACCTGTTCTGAGGTCGGCGGGTCGTCCCCGGGCCACAGAAACTCGATCAGCGGACCTCCGCCCTTGCCCGCCTCGAGCGACGAGGCCAGGGCTTCGAACAGATCGTCGTCGCGCAGTTCGGCGCTCGGCCACCCGGCGCCGCCGATCACCGCGGAGAGCAGCCGGTCGGGCGCCAGGGCAATGAGCTTCATCGTGATGAAGCCGCCCATCGAGTAACCGACGACGTTCGCCTGCTGCAGCCTCATGTGGTCGAGCAGATCGACGACATCCAGGGCCATGCGCTCGCCGTAGCTCGCCGGGTCGTGCGGCTTGTCGCTCTTGCCGTGGCCGCGCTGGTCGACGGCGATGACCTGGAACTCTTCGGCCAGCCGGTCGATGATGCCGGCGGCGCCCCAGTTCGAGGCGGCGGTGCCGGTGATGCCGTGGAGCAACACCACCGGGTCGCCGCGGCCCTGGACCTGGTAGTGGATGGCGACGCCGTCGCTGGCCGTGAAGGTCTGGGTCGTTGCCTCGCTCTGGGCGTAGGCGCCGGTGAACGCGGCGACCGCGAGCAGCGTCGCCAGGACGGCCCGGAACATCGGTCGGAGATTCGTCGTACTTCTCTTCATGGGGGATCCTCCAAGAGTCGGCGCAGGCTACCAACCCGGTCCGGGGCGGTCGCTCAGTGTGCGTCGCTGTGCCCCTTCGCGGCTTTGTTACGCTGCCGCGCAACGTCAACCAGGCACTGTTCACGGGAATTCATGGACATCGAGAGTTCAGCACGTCAGGTCCGCGAAGACGGCTACACGGTGGTGCCGGACTTCCTGGACGAGGAGATGTTGGAGGGGCTGCGGCGAGGCCTCGCTCCAGTCTTCGAGGAGATCGGCAGCCGGATGACGGACGATTACGGCCAGCAGACCATCCACACGCACAACTTGCTGGCCAAGACGCGCGCCGTCGACGAACTGCTGATGGACGACCGTCTGCTGGGACTGGTGGAGGCGGTACTCGGCCCGGACTACCAGGTCTCCGGCGTCGCCGCGATGCGGCCGGGGCCGGGTGACCGTCCCCAGCGGATGCATCAGGACGATGGCCACTATCCGCTTTCGCGCCCGCACTTTCCGCTGATCGCCAACACGCTGATCGCGCTGGATCCGTTCACGGCCGAGAACGGGGCCACGGAGATCGTTCCAGGCAGCCATCGCTCGGCCGATCCGGTCGATCCCGACGTGCCTGTGATGACCGTGGAGATGCCGGCGGGGGCCCTGTTCCTCTGGGATGGCGCCGTCTGGCACCGGGGCGGCGGGAACTCGACGCACAACGCGTATCGACGCACCGTCAACTTCAACTTCAACCTCGCGTGGCTCAAGCAGCGGGAGAATCAGTTCGTCGGTGTGCCGTGGGAAGTCGTGGTGGAGATGCCGGAGAAGCTGCAGGCGCTGATCGGCTACAAGTTGACCAACCGCGGTCTCGGCACCGTGGACTACCGCAATCCCATCGAAACCGTGAAGCGGCGACTAGGCGCAAGGTGCTAGTGAGGTGGGGGCTGGGGCCAAACACGGAGCCCGCGACGGGTTTGGCGGCTCTCGCCGAGGCTCGGGGTTCCTAGCCAGCAGCTAGGAGTCTGCGCCGCAAGAAGCCGCAACTGACAAAGAGGAGAATGAGATGACAGCAGCAGGAGCGGTTAAGCCTGAGGACAGCGACGCCAAAGAGCGGTCGTTGGTCGACTCTGCCTTCGACACGGCTCACAAGGTGGCGCTTGCGGGCGTCGGCGTTGCGGGCGAGGCGGCCGACGCGGGGGCCAAGGTCTTCGACCGGCTGGTCGAGCGCGGCGAGAAGATCGAAGCCCAGGGCAAGGTGTCTCTCGGCGCACTGCGGGTCAAGGCCGAGGAGCGCGTCGAGCAGGCGCGTTCCGTGGCAGAAGTCCAGTTGGAGAGGACTCGGGCCAAGGCGCGCGCCGGCATCGACGGCGAGTTGGAGCGGCGGCTGGAGCGGCTGGGGGTCCCGGGCAAGGCGGACCTCGAGGCGGTGATCGAGCGGCTGAGCGCGATCGAGGCGCGGCTCGAGGCGCTGGAGCCGAAGCCGAAGCCGCGCCGCCGGACGACGAAGAAGGCTGCTCCAGCCAAGGCTGAGTAAACGTCGCGGCGGATGCCGCCGGGAACCCGGGTGGCGCCGTCCGCTCCCACCGGTTCGTGCGCCCGTCACCGGGCGCACAGTGGAACCCGCGCACCCAGTGAGAGAGCGGTGCCCTAAGCCGGGGGCGGTGCTATTCTGCACCAATAGTGTGACCAACACCGTTTTCTGGAGACAAGATGGCGACTATCCGAAAGACGATCACTCTGACGGACCTGCAGGATCAGTGGATCAAGACACGGATCGCCGCAGGCCACTTTACCAATGACAGCGAGTACATCCGCGATCTGATTCGACGCGATCGGGAGCGGCGGGTCGACTTCGAGTCGCTGCAGGCTGCCGTACAGGAAGGCATCGACAGCGGTCCAAGCGAGAAGACGGTGCCTTCCATCATGGAAGAAGTCGAGGCGAGGATTCGAAGCGATGGGCGGCTATAGGCTCTCGCGAAAGGCAGCCTCCGACATCGAGGACATCCATACCTACACGATCGAGCGGCACGGGCTTGCCTCGGCGAGGAAGTACCTCAATGGTCTGCACACTTGCTTCGAGCTTCTCGCGGAATACCCGATGCTCGGCCGTCGGGCCGACCGGATAGCGCCCGGAGTGAGACGTCATGAGTGCCAGGCTCACGTCGTCTTCTACGTGCAGCGAGAAGCAAGCGTTCAGATCGCCCGAGTGCTGCACGCTCGGATGGACGCGCCTCGCCGCTACGACAGGTACACGTAGCGCAAGGACCAAGGGGTTCGTGAGCGTCGTCGACCCGGCCGCTCCAGGCGTTCGGGTCGTACCCTGGGCCTCCTTGGGTCTCGCTCGCGCTGTCGGCGGCCGCTCAACAGCCGGACGAAGCTAAGGTCGCGGAAGTGCGCGACGAAGCGGAACAAGGGTGACATGTACGCGCAGACCATTTCGGTCTTCGGCCAAGGCGCCGAGCGCCCGCATCTGGGCCCGCCTGTGTGCCCGCGCGACTCTCTTGGTGGCATCAGTCTCGGCCTGGTTTAGGCGCTCTCGTAGGCGAGCCCGCCATCGTGAGACCTCCATGTAGTCGCGGCCGTCGGCGGCGTCCGCCATGCGGTCTGCCTCCTCCAGAGCCTCTGCGGCAATCCTGCGACCGGCCTCCAGCGGATCGCCGAGCACGTCTAGGGCATCGTCGAAGATGAGAGTGGCGACCCGCTGGGCGCGCTGGGTCTTGGTGACGGCCTTGGAGGCCGCCTCAAACCTCGCACTCGCCCCCTTCCGCCCACGCTCTGAGGCTCCTTCCCACCCGTCGTTCCGCCGCCGCTGGCGCATTCACGGCGGCTTCGTAGGCATTGCCTGCCGCCGCTAGCGCATCCACAGCGCCCTCGGCTTCCGCCTCCGCTTTCGCCAGGGCCTCTGCGGCGGCCTTTAGGCTCGCGAGTTGATCATCAGCCGACGTCTCAGCCAGGATGCGGCAGGCCATGTCAACCTTCCACTGGACACCGGATACCGGGGACGTTTGGGATGTGGCGGCGCTCATTCTGCCTCCTTGAACTGCGCATCGATGGCGGCCGATACCATGTCGCCCACGGCCGCGGCGGTTTCATCTGAGCGAGAAGTTTGCGGGATCACGGAGTGCAGGATCGTCGGCTTGAACAAAGGCGTCGAGGACAGGAGGGGCACCCGTGCTCGCGTCAGGGCAGCGTGGAGAAAGCGAGAAGGCCAAAGCTACCAACTAAGGAAGCGCCTTCCCACTAGCTGGAGCGGGTTTCGGTCAACAGATGGTGGCACCTAGCTTAGCTAGAATCGCCCCTTTGGTCTCCAGGCGGACCGAACCCGAGGGAGTGAAGAAGTGACGACCAAAACGAAGGGCGACGCGGATGGAGCCCCAAAATTCATACCGATTTCGGGGAGTCCTGTTGGCGGCAGGCATAGGGAGAAAGGCGAGCGGATCACCGACGCAATGAAGGATCTGCAGCTCGGTCTCGATGGTCTGCGAACCCAACTGAGCGGGCTGTGCGACGGAGCCCGGATGGCGCAGGTGTTGCGGGCCTTCGCCCGGACATGTTCGTTGTTTCTCAGGAAGACAGTTCTCGGAGACAGCGGCAGACGGGGAACCCGACTGCTTGACGATCGCATTCTCGCCACGATGGACTTTCCATTTGCCCGGTTGCGAAAGATTCCTAACAACGAGCGGCGGGAGATCAGAGTCAGCTTGGGGCATGCCGGCGGTGTCATGGAGGTCGCGAAACTGGACGAGCACACGCTGGAGCCGCAGACAACACATCACTTTCGTGCGGCGCCACAGAAGTTTGAGTTGTTGGTTGAGTGGCCGCTGCCGGGTGCGGCCCATTGGACGGGCGTACCCTCAGAAGAACACCCGTGGCTGGTGAACCATGAGCAGCTCTTCGATATGGAAGCCGTTTCGGGCCTTGGATGCGACGAATGGCTCGGGCAACAGGTGGTGCTGTTCGACGGCAAAGGTGTCTCGCTCAAGGAGATCTTCCGGACCGTGGCCAACTACGAAGGGGCCCACTCAATCAACGTGGGGCGGCTCGCCACGGTCAGGGGCGACAAGGCTTCACGGGCAGCAGAGAAGCCCGCGCCGCACCTACTCAATGCTATGTGCCTTTTTGGGATCCCCTACCTCAACCTAGTCGCGATCGAGAGCGCGCTCTATGTGTACAGCATGCTGTTAGATGGGCGTTCGATCAAGCGACCGGATGGCGACATCTACGTTGCGACTCCGGCCCTTGTCTGTACGCCCGACCAAGCGCAATCGTCACGGCCGGACTGGCTTCGGTTTGAGGGGGGAATGATGGTCTCGTTTTCGTCAGAATCGACTGTGATCCGGCACAGCGTTAGGGCACCGAGCTAGAAAGCGGGCGACAGCCAGGCTCGTCGGCAGTTGTCGACAGGAGAGCTGGGTGGGGGCGGCCGACTGAACGGAGATACTCCCCGGGTCTCCTCACCAATCTGTCTGCCCAGCTAGCCAAGAAACCAGTCCAAGCGATTCTGCCATCCCGTGCGCCGCAGTTCTCGCGTACTCATGTAGCCCCTAGCGTCGCGCTCGTCGCTCGGCCCGGACGGCGCGGAGGATCTCGCCCACGGTCGCCGGCTCCCCGCTGCCTCGAATCCGTTCCTCTGCCAGGTCGAAGGCCATGCGCCACTGCCGGCGCAGAATGCCGTGGGCGGCGAAGAAGCCGTAGCGGCGGTCGTAAATGTGGGTCGCTTCGGAGGTCACGCCGTTCACTTCGAGTACGCGGATGCCCTCGCCGCGCTGGAGCGCTTCGCCGCTCGGGACCCGCACGTCGAAGCGGCCGAAGTCGAAGCCGTCGTAGGCGGTGCTGATTTCGTTCATCGCCTGTTCGAGGTTCGGGGTGTGGAGATCGTTCGCGTCCAGGAAGATCGTGCCGCGGGAGTGCGCGCCGACCTCGGTCAGTTCGACGATTTCGCCGGCCGCCGGCGTTCGCGTCGCGGCATCGGGATGCTCCTTCGCGTAGATGGGTGCGATCGCAACGGCGCGGCGGTCCAGGAGAATCAGCCGCTCCAGGGTGCTTTGGCCGTCGCCGGTCACGGTCGGCCGCAACTTGTGAGTGATCGAGAAGACGTGTCCGTCCGATCGGCCGGGATGCCGGGCCCAGAAGACGCCGTACTCTTCGCCCGCGATGTACTCCTGGACGAGCGCCGGTCCGGGCGTCCCCTCGAAGAACGCGGCCGCGTCGACTTCTGAGCGGGCCACGGCGACGCCGTGGCCCCGTTCGCCGGTGTCCGGCTTGAGGACGGCGGGGTAGTTCAGGTCTTCGTCCTTCAGGAACCGCCGCAAGGCGTCGAGCCGCCCGTCCGGACTGCCCGGCGGTAGCCGGCGCCAGGCTGGCAGCGCCTCGCCGATGCCAGCCAGACCGTCGAGGATGTCGCTCTTCGACTCTCCGAGCAGGCCGCCGAGGGGCATCGCCGGATTGACGGCCGTGAACGCCGTCAGGCCGCCGCGCCGCAGGCCGAGCCACAGGATGTTCAGTGCGAGCAGTGGGTAGAACACCCACATCGGCCAGAACTCCCAGTGGCGGATCCGAAGCAGCCGGCCGCGCCAGAGCCGGCGTCCGCGCCAGGTGAAGAGCGGCAGAACGAAGGTGCGCACGCCGAAGATCAAGAGCGCCAGCGCCAGCGCCGCCGCGAGCAGGCCGCCGGGCAGGCGGCCGCCGAACCGCTCGACGGCCTCGCGGCCCAGCAGGGCGTTCAAGCCGACGAACGCGGGCGTCCAGATCGCCACGGCGAGGGCGAAGTAGAGGCAGAACTTGAGCAGGCTGGTGCGCAGGATGCCGGCGGCCATGCAGGTCGGCAGCCGCGAACCGGGCAGGAAGCGGCTGATCAGGACGACCACCAGGGCCCGCCGGCGCAGCCATGCGGAGGCCTCCTCGATCGCGGCCTCGCTGACCCACCACTTGAACGGCGGCAGCTTGAGCGCGGGCCGCCCGAGGATCCGGGCCAGCCAGGCGAGTCCCAGGTCGCTGCTCAGGATGCCGATGTAGCAGGCGGCGACGGCAACGGAGAAATCGAGCCGTCCCTGGGCAATGAGCAGACCCGCGGTGATGCAGGTCAGATCCTCGCTCGCGTAGGCGGCGAACACGAGGAGGAGGAAGACGATGAGCAGGGCCGGACCGGTGAAGGGCGGCAGGTCCATGTCGTCGAAGGGCAGCGCCGCCCGCCGTAGCCGTTCGGGTTCGGCATCGGCGCGTGTCGGTGCCTCGCCCGCTTCGACGCGGCCTAGGAACTCGTCGATCCGCGCCGGCAGATCTTCGCTGCCGCGGAACAGGAAGAAGTGGCTGTCGGGCCGCATCCACAGCTCGCTGTGGGGCACGATGCGGTGGTGTTCCAGGGCCGCCGCGGCCGGCACCAGCGGATCCTGCTCGCCGTGGACGATGAACACCGGCCCTTCGAGAGCCTCGAGGATCCCGCGCAGTGGCCGCTGGTCCGTGTCGTAGAAGTTGCGTGCGTACGAACGGGCGGTTGGACTGTCGAAGGCGCCGAAGTGGGGGACCAGGTTGCGGATCGCCCAGAACAGGCCGAGTTGTAGTCCGTGCAGGCCGTGGTTCACGGTGTAGCCGCCGAGCAGTTCGAGTTCCTGGACGCCGATCGACGACACCAGGACGACGGAAGCGACCCGGTCTGGGGCAGTTGCCGCCATGTGTAGCGCGGGGCCGCCGCCCATGCTGAAGCCGAGGACATGGAAGCGCTCGACGCCCAACTCATCCAGCAGGACGAGGCTCGCCTCGGCATGGGCGCGGATCGAGTAGTCGTCCACACGGTGTTCGGAGGCGCCGAAGCCGGGAAGGTCGGGGGCGAGGACGCGGCGCCGCTCGGCGAGCCGGGGCGCCAGACGCCGGAAGTCGTCCGCGCTGCCAGGCGAGCCGTGGAGCAGCACCACCGGAAGAGAAGCGTCCGCTTCTTCGGCTGCGGCCGGCTCGCCCCATTCCCGCCATGCCAACTGCACCGGCTGCTCGCCTTCCCCGGGCAATGGAATCTCGATCGTCTCGCGGCCCGACGGCAGGGGCGGTGTGTCGTCCGTCAGCCGCACCGCGGCCGAGGCCAACAGCGCGGCGGCGTAGACACCGACCAGTACCTTCAGCCAGGTCCTCCGTCGGGTCGGCCGCTGATCGTCCCTGGTCACCGACCGACCCTGCCGCCTACCGGCGGTCCGCTGCGCGATGGCCGCCGCATCCGCGTTGCGTCAGCCGCGGCTCTCGGGGATCCCGACCTGCCCGTGCACGTCGCCGATGGCTGCCAGTTCCTCGCTTGAGACCATCGGCCGGAAGCTACCTGCCATCTGCTCCCGCAGTCGACGGGCGAGGACTTTCCGGTCAGCGCTTCTGACCGTCCCTTCGCCGAACTCGATCTGAGCGTCGATACGGCGGAGCTTCAGCAGATCGGGGGCGTGGGGTGTGAGCGCCATGTCACCCCACCAGGCGACGCTGAGAAACGCCGGCGTCTCGTCGGGCGGCGTTTCGTAGCGAACAACGGCCCAGTGGACGTTCAGTTGCTGCCCCGCCGCGGGCGCGAGCAGGGAGGGCTTCAGCGGGGCGACTTTGTTGCCGGGGGTCGAGGTGCCCTCCGGGAACAGGATCACCGGGTCGCCGGCCGCCAGCGCTGCCGTGATCTGCTCGCCGACCTTCGTGACGTCGCGCCGCCGGCCGCGGTCGACGAAGATGATGTCCGCCGAGCGGCACATGGCGCCGATCACCGGCCAGTCTCCGATCTCCGCCTTGGAGACGAAGCGCCCCGGGGCCAGCGCGGAGAGCAGGAAGACGTCGATATAGGAGAGGTGGTTCGAGATCAGCAGGAAGGGCTCCTTCGGCGGTTCGCCGCGCACCGTGACCCGGCAGCCGAGGATGGCGAGGCTGGCGCGTCCCCAGCGGCGCAGCACCGAGCGCCGGACGGCTCGCCAGGCCGGGGGAGCGCGCCGGGCCAGGAAGGGCCGCAGGATGAGTAGCGGGAACCAGGCGGCCAGTGCCGTCAGGAGGACAGCCGGCCCCCGCCAGATCATCCGCCAGATCCGGAGAGGACTTCTGCTCTTGGGCCGCATCCTCAGCGCGGCGCCGGCGGCGCTTCGGGCGCCGGTGGCGCCTCGTCCAGCCCGAAGATCAGCCGGGTCCTGCGGCTGAGAGCGGTCGTGTCCATCAGGACCAGGTAGTCGATCGTTTTGAACTCGCGGTCGATCGCGGGCCGGCTGCAGACCAGGGCGCCGTAGCGCAGGTAGGTGGCGAAGAGGGGCGGGATCTCGATGTCAGGCAGTGCGGCCACGCGATCGTCGGGCGCCTCGCAGCGGGTGTGGGGCAGGGGAAGTACGTCGAACTCGGGGTGGACCTTGCCCGTCGCCTGCAGTTGCCGGTAGAGCCGGATGCCGGCCGCCTGATCCTGACTGGTCAATGAACAGCAGCCGAACAGGTAGCGGCGCTCGGTGTGGACCAGGTACCGGGCCAGACCCTTCCAGAGCAGGAACAGCACCGTGCGCTTGCGGTGGTTGCGGTGAATGCAGGCGCGGCCGATCTCGACCGACTGATCGAGAACCCTTCCGGGCAGGACGTCCAGATCGTACTCACCGGCCGAGTAGAAGCCGTGGCCGCGGGCAGCCATGGCCGCCGTCTGCATGCGGTAGGTGCCGATGAGTTCGCCGCCCTTCTCCTCGACCAGCATGTGGTGGCAACTCGCGTCGAAACGGTCGGTGTCGCGGCCGGTGGCGAAGGACTCCTCGAGGCCCTCGCCCAGTTCCAGGTTGAAGACCTCGAAGCGCAGCGCGAGGAGCCGGTCGAGGTCCTGGGCGGTGCGCGCGAAACGGAGCCGGTAGTTGCCGACTTCGATCTCGCCGTCGGGGAGAAGCTCCGGGTTGGGAAGAGTGCCCGGCGGCTCGACAGGTCGGGACGGGAGACTCGCCGACTCGGTCATGAGCCGACTCCGGTTGCGGCGCGTATCCACTCTGTAGTGGGCACCGTCAGGAAGAGGCGGTCGTCCTTGCGCCTCAGGATGCCGGAAACCGCGACCGGCTGGCCCACCCAGTCGAGCACCTCGGTCCCCATCGGCTGGCCGCGTTCGTCCAACAGATGGACCAGACGGCGTTCGCCGTTCTCCGTTCGGACCAGCAGTGCCGCCGGGATGCCGCCGCGGATGCAGAGAGAGGCGCAGTCCCGGTGGGGCTTCCCGCGGCCCGGCTTCATCGCTCCGAGATAGCACTTCGTGTCGACGATTTCGCCGACGAGGGTATGGGCGCGCAGGTAGAGGCGGTCGACCTCTGCGCCCGGTGGCGGAACCACTCCAGCCGCCGCGTCTTCGCTCTCACGAGCGGGGGGCAAGCCACCGGTTCCCAGGCCGCTTGGAGAGTCCGGTTCCGCCGGAGATCCTCCGTCGACGCCTCCTTCGGTGAGTTCCAGCGAGTGGACTTCGAGCATCGCCGCTTCCGGGTTCTGGATCAGGGTGCCTGAGAGCTGGATTTCTTTGGATGGTGCGGCAGACCAAGGCGAGTTGGGCGGCTCGTTCACGTCGAGCCCGTGCTTTCCTACGGCGACCAGAAGGTAGCCCGCAGCAGGTCCGTCCGCCGTGAGCAGGCGGGGATGGGGATCGATGAGCAGTTCGCCGCTGTAGTCCCGGACCGTGCCGTACTCGAACACTCCTTCGTCGAAGCGTTCCAGCAGCAGGGCCAGGCCGGCGCCGAGCGCCGCGGCCAGCAGCAGGAGTCCGATCACGGCGCGGCGCGCGAACCGGGAGATTCCGGGCGGCGTCTCGTCCAGGTAGCCGACGTAGAACTCGGGTGGCGCGACCCGCGCCACCCGTGAACCAGTCCGTGCGCCCGTCAATCGGGCGCACGGATGGCACTCGTCGTCGCGGTCGCCGGTCATGGCGCTTCCTCGGGCGTGTCGGTAGGCGCTGTGCTGTCACCGCTGCCGGACCCCGGATGCGGGCGAGACGCCCGCGTTCCCAGGGCCGGCTCGGCGTGCGTACCCGGCGGATTCGGGATCGGGTCGACGAGTACCCGACCGCCCTCGACGCGGACGTTGAAGGTCGGGATCGTCTCGGTGAAGGGCGGCGGCGAGCATCCGTCCTCGGGGCGGTACTGGTAGCCGTGCCAGGGGCAGGTGATGCAGCCAGAGGTGACGCGGCCCTCGCCGAGCGGCCCGTTCTGGTGCTGGCAGACGTTCGATACGGCAGCGATCTTCTCGCCGCCATCCGTCCGGTAGCGGAAGACGGCAACCCGCTCGCCGCTGAGCACGAAGATGCGGGCGCGATCGAGGGGGATGTCCTTGACCGCGCAGACATCGACCGCGGCGTCATCGGTGGTCGCCGCCGGGGACGACGCGCGCCCCCGCCAGCCCGCAACCAGGTGCAGCGAGGCGATGCCGACGAACCCCACGCCGAGCAGCCCCGCGAGCTGGGCAGGCCGTTCGGCCGCCTGCAAACTGCCCAGCGCCACGTGGACGAGGATCAGCCCGTAGGCGACGTAGACCAGCATGTGCAGCGACTTCCACACCGGCGCCGTCAGGTTCGCGAGCCAGAAGTCGTGCGAGGTCGCCGCCATCAGGAACAGGATGACGAGCGCCGTGAGGCCGAGCGCCTGGAAGGGGAACTGGGTCAGGCTGTCGTAGTTGCCGTTGCTCGCCAGCACGCTGACCAGGGGATTCAGGACCCCGAGGCCGTGGAACTGGACGATGGAGAACCCGCCGTGGGCGGCCGCGAGCAGGAACATGCAGACGCCGAGATGGCGGCGGTTGTAGAGCAGGGGGAGGAAGCGCCGGTCGAGCCTGCACAGCGGCCCGATGGCGAGCACCACGTGAAGCAGCAGCAGGGCGCCCGCGCCCAACGCCCGGATGAGCAGGGTCTCGATCGTCGCCTGGGGCCGCGTCGAGATGCCGATGCCGACGAACAGGCCCAGGAAGACCACCACGCCCGCGGCGATTGCGAGGTCGTAGAGCCTCTTGTTGCGATTCCAGAGGACCGCCTGGTATTCGGCGCTCATTGCTGTTCGTCCCGCGGCGGTGCGGTCTCGTCCTGTGCGGGGGCCTTCTCGGCGCCGGCCCCGTACTCACGCGCGTCGGGCATGCTCTCCTGCACGGGCGGCGCCGGCCGGGAGAGGATCGCCGCGGCAAGCAGACCCGCCAGGATCGGGCCCAGCACCGCCCAGGCGAGGCGGTGACGCCGTCGCAGACTGCGGATCACCCGGAAGCTCCCTTCGTTCTTCGCGCCGCCGCTTCACGGTGAGCGTTGCGCTCCGCGGGAGGCTGCCGGCCGGTGAGCCACCTCCGCAGCAGCACGGGCCACAACGCGGCAACCCCGGGCAGGATGATGAGCCGGAAGCCGAGGCCGGTCGCCTTCGCGGCGGGATCGATCAGGCCCACGCCGCGCCAGACGAAGAACGGGGCGAATGCCACTCCGCAGGCGACGTACACCGTGAACAACAACACGACGACCTCGGCGGCGCGCACGATGGACATCGCGGGGAGTATACGCGCGCGGCGTGCCGAACCTGCCGTAGACTCCGCACCGGTCTTGCCTTGGACAAGTCAACCTGGACGTAGAGGAAGAGAACATGCCGGTACCGTTTCGCTGCACGGCGACGATCCACGGAGGAGGCCTGAGATCGCTGCTGCTTGCGAGCTTGATGGCGGCCCTGGCGTTCCCGGTCCTTGGCCAGGGAGGCACGCAGGACGTGACCGTCGAGGCCTACGAGCCGCGCTCGACGCTGAAGGTCGCGGGTGGCCCGGTCACGCGGGCGAAGTTCCCCTTCGTCGACGCCCACGCGCACTTGCGCGGCAGCGACCCGGCGCGGATCGACCAGATGGTGCGCGAGATGGACGAGATGAACATGGCCGTCTTCGTCAACCTGAGCGGCGGCAGCGGCGAGGGACTCAAGGCGAACATCGCCGCCACCAAGGGCCGCTACCCGGGACGGTTCGTCGTCTTCGCAAACGTCAACCTCTCGGGATTGGACCAACCCGGCTGGGGCGAGAAGGCCGCGGCCCAACTCGAGGCTGACGTCAAGGCTGGCGCCCAGGGGCTCAAGATCTACAAGAACCTGGGCATGTTCCTGACCGACAGCTCCGGCAAGCGGGTGCCGGCCGACGATCCGCGGATCGATCCGGTGTGGGCCAAGGCGGGCGAGTTGGGTATCCCGGTTCTGATTCACGTCGGTGAGCCGTCGCCGTTCTGGGCGCCCTGGGACGAGCACAACGAGCGCTGGCTGGAGCTGAAGCAGTTTCCGAACCGCCGCCGGGACGACGCCTCCCGCTTCGCCTCGTTCGAGCAGACGATGACCGAACAGCACAACCTGTTCCGGCGTCACCCCGGCACGATCTTCATCAATGCCCATCTTGGCTGGCTGGGAAACGACCTGGGCCGGCTCGGGGACCTGCTCGACGAACTGCCGAACATGTACACCGAGATCGGCGCCGTGGTGGCGGAACTCGGCCGCCAGCCGCGCACCGCGGCGGCGTTTCTCACCAAGTACCAGGACCGCGTCCTGATGGGCAAGGACGCCTACGCGCCGAGCGAGTACCACGTCTACTTCCGGGTGCTCGAGACCGCCGACGAGTACTTCGACTACTACCGCAAGCGCCACGCGCACTGGAAGATGTACGGGCTCGACCTGTCGGACGAGGTGCTCGAGAAGATCTACTTCCGCAACGCGCTGAAGATCATCCCGGGCCTCGACCGGCGCCTGTTCCCGGAGTGAGTTCTCCGCCGGCCCGGGGAGAGGCGACCCGGCGCGAGGCGGGGCAGGTGACCCTGCCCGCCCAGGGCATCTTCCGCGGCCGGACGGTGGCGCGGCGGTTCGAGTCGCCGGACGGCTTCATCGTCCTGGTGGGGAAGACCGCCGCCGACAACGACGATCTGAGTTTGCGGCTTGCCCGTCCGGCCGACTTCTGGCTGCACGCGGCGTCCGGCGCCGGGTCCCACGTGCTGGTGCTCAACGACGACGGTCTGGACCGGTTGCCCCGGGCGACGCGGGACTTCGCGGCGGCGCTGGCCGCGCGCTACTCGAAGTCCCGGGCGGGCGGGCGGGTGGCCGTCCACCTCGCCCGCGGCCGCGACATCAGCAAGCCGCGTGGGGCACCGCCCGGACGGGTCGCGCTACGACGGTCCGAGACCGTCTTCGCGCGGCCGGCCGCGACGGATGCACCCGGCTAAGGGCCGCCGGTCGCTTCGCCGCCCTCCGCCTCCGGCATCGGCGAACCGGTGCAGTCGCCGCAGTGGACATCGCCGACCGACTCGCCGGCCGCAAGCGACGCCACCCAGTCACGGACCCGCACGCCGTCTGACTCGAAGCTGTAGAACTGTGGACTCAGCATGATCGTGTGCAGCTCCCCCGGCGCGATGTAGCTCCGGTAGTTGTCCTGGCCTTCGAGGGCCGCGTCGATGTCCGCCTCGTTCGCGTCGAGCAGCGGCTGCAGGCCGTCCTCGGGGTTCGCGCCGGCGAGCATCAGGAATTGCAGTTGGACTTCGTCCTCGGCGGTGTCGTAGCGCGCGAACATGACCTCCGGGTGGGCCTTGGCGGCCTGGACGTACAGCGCCTCGAAGGAGAAGTCCTCGTTGGTGACGTCGTTCATGTTCCCGAAGTGGGAGAGCGCCTCGAGCGTTCCCCAGGCCTCGTGCGGGCGGCTGTCGCCGATCTGCCGGTAGCCCCCGGCGCCGTCGCCCAGCGCCGTGATCCGTGCGTCGGCGTAGCGCTCCGCGAAGTGGCGCGCGTACACGGGCGAAGGAATCGAGCCGGCGCTCGAACCGGTGATGAAGACCGTCTCGGGTCCAACGAAGTGCTCGTAGGTCCAGTCGAGAGCGGCCTTGCCGTTCGTGTAGCCCCGGTGGTGGACGGTCACCTCGCGCGCCAGTTCCTCTTCCGTCGCCGCCACCTCGTAGACCGCGTCGCGGTCGCCGATGTGCACGTCGCCGGTGCAGTAGGGCACGAAGACGAAGCTGTGGTCGGCGAAGGGGTTCGCGGGGTGGTTGAACGCGGCGATGCCGTGCGCCGCGCGCTCTTCGGGCTCGGTGCCGCTGGCGGACCGCATCTCTTCGGGCGCGGTCATCGTGTAGCTGGGCTGCCCCTGCGGGTCGCAGGTCTGGGCATTCCAGCAACCGCCGCCGCCCTGGAGGTAGAAGACGAGCTGGGTCGGATCGCCGGCGCGGACGAAGAACCGGAAGGGCGAGCCGTCGGAACAGGTCGTGCTTCCGCCGGGCGTGATCGTGTTCCAGCCTTCCTGCAGATCGGCGAGCGGCGCCTGGAGATCGACCGGTTCGGGGGCCTCTTCGCCCGCGGTGCAGGCGAGGGCGGCCACGGCGAAGAGCGAGGCGATCGCGATGTGGCGGGTGAGTCGTCGGTTTATCACTGAGGTTTCTCCTTGAATGGTGTGGCGGTCAGCGGCCGGGCGCTAGGGAGCTTGCGCGGTAGAACGATCTGACCTGGGAACGCGGGCATCCTGCCCGCATCCGGCGCGCAGCGCCGGCCTCCGGTCGTTCTGCCGCGCCAGGGCGGCCAGCGCCTCGGGGTCCGTCCCCGGCTTACCGTCGGGCCGGAACGGCTGGATGCAGACGTGGTCGGCGCCGGCATCCCAGTGGGCCTGGATCCGTTTGCGGATCTGATCCTCGGCGCCCCAGGCGACGAGAGCGTCGACCAGGCGGTCGCTGGCCTGGAAGTCCTTCCAGTCGTCCTCGGTGAAGCCGAGTTCGAGCAGGCTGTTCCGGTAGTTCGGCGCCCGCAGGTAGACGTACAGGTTGGCGCGGCCGATCTGGCGCGCGGCATCGGCGTCCGTGGTCAGGATCACCTTCTGCTCGGGGCACAGGAGCGGTCCGTCGCCGAGGATCTCGCGCGCCCTGCGGGTGTGCTCCGGCGTGACCAGGTAGGGATGGGCGCCGTCGGCGCCGGTCGCGGCGAGCTTCAGCATCAGCGGTCTCAAAGCGGCGATCACGATCGGCGCTTCCTGCTCGGGCTCGGGTCCCCGATAGAACGCCTTGCCGACCGCTTCGAGGTACTCGCGCATCTTGGGCACCGGCGGCTTGTACTCGTGGCCGCGCAGGTGGGTGACGAGGTGCGGATGGGAGACGCCGAGTCCGAGAACGAACCGCCCGGGCAGCATCTCCGACAGGGTCTTGTGCACCGCCTTCGTGGTCATCGCGTCGCGTGCGTAGATGTTCGCGATGCCGGTGGCGAGCGTCAGGCTCTCGGTGCGGCCGGCGAGATAGCCGATCAGCGTGAACGGGTCGCGGCCGATCGCCTCCGGAATCCACAGCGCTCCGTATCCCTGCGCTTCGATTCCGTTCGCGAACTCGGCCGCCTGCGGCGCCGAGAGGCCGTCGAGCCCGGCCCATACGCCGAGCCTGCCGAGAATGTCTGCTGAATCCGCCATCGCGCGAGGTTCCTCCGGTCGTGGAATGGTCGCCGACGGTATCAAGAGAGCGCCGGTCCTTGAGGAGTCCGCGGTGCTAACGTCCCCGCCCGATGACGACGGAAAACGCGAGGCGCGGCTGGGCCTGGGAGCACTGGTTCGGCCTGGTGGGGCTCGCCGTGTTGATCGTGGGCGTCTACATCGGCCTGTTCGTGGCGCCCAGAGAGCGCAACATGGGCGATGTCTACCGCATCCTCTACGTCCACGTGCCGTTGCAGTGGAATGCGCTGGTCTGCTTCTTCGGCGCCGGCTTCGTGGGCGCCGCCTCGCTGTGGACGCGCAAGGCCTGGGTCGACGGCATGCTGGCCGGGGTGATCGAGGTCGGCGTCGTGCTCGAGACGGCGGGCCTGCTCTCCGGCATCGTCTGGGCCAAGCCGACCTGGGGCGTCTACTGGGTCTGGGATCCGCGGCTGACCTTCACCTTCGTCATGTGGCTGACCTTCCTCGGCGTGATGGCCCTGCGGCGCTTCGCGGAGGAGCACCGGCGGGCGCCGTGGACGGCGGCGGCGAGCATCGTCGCTTCGGTCAACGCGCCCCTGGTCTACTACTCGGTCAACTGGTGGCGCAGCATCCACCAGATGCAGTCGTCGCCCGAGACCGTCCACACGACGATGATCCTGCCGCTACGGATCAACGCGATCGCTCTGCTCCTGGTCTGCGTGTGGTTCGTCGCCCGTCGCGCCCGCATCTCGCTGGCCCGCCGTCAGGCCGAGGCGACGCCGATGCCAGCTCGGATCGGACGGACGCCTTCAGGGTTGCTCGACAGTTAGGCGACACAGCAGCGTATTGTGCGTTTCGAGGTCGGCTGACCAGATCAGACGCGCTCCGTTCCGCCACTGAATGTCCTCGTAGCCATCCTTCGGTCTCACCGCGGCTGCGCTGTGCTCCACCGCTGACGGCCATTCGGCGTGGTCGAATCCAGTCATGCGCCAGCCTTCAGGCTCTGCCGTCGCTGCGAACCGGCAAGGGCCGACGCCGGGCGCCGGTTCGGTCTCGTCTTCACAGGCGCGGTCGAGCGGCGCCTCATGGATCACCAGGCATCGCCAACCAGCATTCGTGACTGCGATTGTCGCTCCCGTGGCGGTATCCGTGAACTGTGCAATGAGTCCGCCATCGCCCATCTGCTGGTTACGGCGACCGATGTACTCCAGACCTGTACCGTCCTCCTTGAAGTCCTTGGCGACGACGTTCAATTGCAAGGGGTACTCCGCGTTGAAGACGAATGTCTCGGCATTGAAGGACCGCTCCGTCGTGATCGGCGTCGAATCCTCGATGATCAGGCGTTCGCCCAGATAGAAGGCGAACCAGTTGTCGGCCCAGACCTCGCCCTTGATGGACAGGGCGCCCGGACTGTTGACAACGGTGACGTTGGGCGGATCGTCGCAACCGGCCAGCAGGGTAGCCAGGACGGCCGGAATCAGGGTCTCTCGCATGGTGGATCTCCGTCTACGGTCTTGCGGGCCGGTGAGTTTCGGTACGGATGCAACGTCAAGGCAGCGCGAACGCGATCAACTCCGGCACGTAGTCCGTCTCCGCGCGGCCGGCCACGGTCAGCGCGATGTACTGCCGGCCCTCATAGAGATACGTCATCGGCGTGCCGAGGCCGCGCGCGGGCAGCGGCGCCTCGGCGATCACGTCGCCGGTGCGCTTGTCCCGCGCCACCAGGCGGTTCCCGCCGTCGTCGTCGGGGGCGTGCTGGCCATGGATCAGCAGGGTCTTCGTCAGTAGCGGCCCGGTGTAGGTGTCGCCGCCGAGCGGCGGCAGGTCGAGGTGTTGCAGGCGCGGGTGCCGGCGCAGCCGGTCGTTGTTGCCCAGCGGCTTCATCCACACGTGCTCGCCGGTGTTCAGGTCGATCGCGGTCATGCGCGTATAGGGCGGCTTGAACAACGGCAGACCCTCGGGCATCTCGGGCCGCCGGCCGCGGCCGCCGTGGGTGTAGCGGAGCGTGCCGCCCTCGTTTCGGTCCGGCGTGTAGAACGTGACCATGCTGAACGCGTTCCTCGACGGCACGTAGAGCCAGCCGGTCTCCGGGTCGACCGCGGCGCCGTACCAGTTCGCGCCGCCACCGGCCGAGGGCCGGAAGATCGTCCCCAGCTTGCCGCCTCGTACCGCGAGGGACGGCGGCGTGTAGAGCGGCCCGATCTCGAAGTTGGCGATCGCGTCAAGGGCCATCTGCTTGATCTCGGGCGTGAAGTCGGCCAGATCGTCCTCGGTCACCCCCTGGTACTCGAACGGCGCCGGCCTGGTCGGGAAGGGCTGGGTGGGAGAGGCCGTGTCGCCCGGCATCGTCGCCGGCGGCACCGGACGCTCCTCGATCGGCCACACCTCCTCGCCGGTGACGCGGTCGAAGACGTAGAGGAAGCCCTGCTTGCTGACCTGGGCGACGATCTGCCGGGGATCGGCGCCGTCTCTGCCCGGAAGGTCGATCAGCGTCGGCGCGGCCGGGAAGTCGTAGTCCCAGAGACCGTGGTGGACGGCCTGGAAGTGCCAGAGCTTGTCGCCGGTCTCGACATCGACCGCGACCAGGCTCTCCGAGTACAGGTTGTCGCCCGGCCGGTGGCCGCCGTAGAAGTCGTTCGTCGCGGTGCCGATGGGCAGGTAGACGATCCCGTGCTCGTTGTCGCCGGAGAGCATGGTCCACACGTTCGCGTTGCCGGAGTAGCGCCAGGATTCGTCGCCCCAGGTCTCGACCCCCTCGTCGCCCTCCTGCGGCACGGTGCGGAACACCCAGCGAAGCTCGCCGGTACGCGCGTCCCAGCCGCGCACCCAGCCCGGAATCGACTCCTTGGTGACCCGTCGGTCGGCGATCGAAGCGCCGGTGACGACGACGTCGCGGACCACGACCGGAGGCGACTGCATCGAGTAGAGCAGGGCGTTCAGGTAGTCCCGCTCGCCGCGGTTGGCGCGCGGCAGACCTTCCATCAGGTCGACCCGGCCACCGTCCCCGAACTCCTCGATCGGCCGCCCGGTGCGGGCGTCGACCGAGATCAGGTAGCCGTCCCCCGTGCCCCAGTAGACGCGGCTGTCGGCTTCGTCGCCCTCCTCGCCGTTGGTCCAGTGGGCGACGCCGCGCTGGTTCCAGACCACGGTCATCGTGGTCGTGCCCTTCTCGTAGCTCTTCGGGTTGTACGCCCAGACCGTCTCGCCGGTCGCCGGGTGAACGGCGGCGCCGATCGAGATCGGCGTGTTCAGCAGCAGCAGACCGTCCTGCATCAGAGGCGTCGCCTTCAGGTTGCGGATGAAGGGGGGGCGGCCGGCGCGCCAGAGCAGCGGATCCTCGTCGAGCAATTGGTCGAAGATCAGGTCGCGGTTGGCGTACCACTCGCCGCCGGCCTCCGCCTTGCTAAGGAACCCGTCGATCGAGCGCCAGCGCCAGACGTTCTGCAACTGGCCGAAGTTGCCGGCGTCGATCTGGTCGAGCGGCGAGTACTTCGTCGATCCCACGTCGCCGCCGTAACTCGGCCACTCGCCGGCCGGCGCGCCGTGTTGGGCGGTCGAGGGTGCGGCCAGGAGACCAACGCAGACGGCGGCGGCAGCGGCGATGCGGATCCTCTGCATGTTCCTGTCTCGGTTGTGGGCGGGAAGGCGGTCGCCAATCGTACACACGCGACCACGTCCGGACCTGGGAACGCGGGCGTCTCGCCCGCATCTGCCACAGGCGGAATCCGGAAATGGAGTTGGGTTGAGGCAGGGAGCTATGCTCGCCGCAAGTCGATGGTGGATTCGCGGCAGTTGCGTGTAGGCATCGTCGGCGTCGGATTCCTGGCCGAGACGAGAGCCCGTTGCTGGCGGCAGGTGCGTTCCGCCGGCATCGCCGGCGTCGTCGCCCGACGCCGCGAACAGGCCGAGGCCTACGCCCGCCGCTTCGACGTACCGGCCGTCTTCGGTGATCTCGACGCGATGCTGGCGAGCCCCTCGATCGATGTGGTCGACCTGTGCGTGCCGAACAGCCTGCACCGGGAGATGACCGAGGCGGCGGTCGCGGCCGGCAAGCACGTCATCTGCACCAAACCCTTGACCGCCTACACCGGCCAGGATCTGCCGGAGTCGGCCAGCGACGAGGAGGTCGCCGGCCGGGACCGAGGCGAGATGCTGCGGGTTGCGGAGCGGGACGCACGCGCGATGGTCGAGGCCGCACGGCAGGCGGGTGTACAGCTCCTCTACGGCGAGAACTGGATCTACGCGCCGGCCTTCCGCCGCGCTCAGGCGTTGCTGGAACAGGCTGACGGCGTGCTGCTCGAAATGCGCGGCGGCGAGTGCCACAGCGGCTCCCACTCGCCCTACTCGCGGGTCTGGCGCCACACCGGCGGCGGCGCCCTGATCCGGCTCGCCGCCCATCCGGTCGGCGCCATGCTGCACCTGAAGCGGGTCGAGGGTCTGCGCCGGCGCGGCAAGCCGGTGCGGCCGGCCTGGGTCACCGCCGAGACCGCCGATCTCAGTGCGGTAGCGGGTGTGTCCGAAGACGAACTGCGGATCGCGGGGCAATGGGGCGAGGTCGAGAACTGGGGCTGTGCCGTGATCGGCTTTGACGACGGTTCACGGGCCGTGGCCTGGGGCGGCGATCACGTCCTCGGCGGCATCGAGAGCAGCCTCGACCTGTTCGCCAGCAACTGTCGCCTACGCGTGTCCTTGAGCCCGAACGACATGCTCCGCGCGTACGCGCCCGACGGCGGCGTCTTCGGCGACGCCTACATCATGGAGAAGATCGACTCGGGCGCCGGCTGGTCGACCCCGATGCCGGACGAGGACTGGACCTCCGGCCAGCTCGGCATGTGCCGGACCTTCGCCGCCGCGCTGCTCAGCGGCGAGCCCGCTGAGTCGGACGGCGAACTGGGCCTGGAGGTCGTGCGGGTGTTGTATGCGGCGTACGTGGCGGCGGCACAGGGGAGACGGGTGGAGTTCGCTTAGGTGCCTGAGCCGACACGCCGTGGGAAACGAAGGCGGCTGCCTGTAGGTCCGACCTTCGGAACGCGCGGGTCACCGATGGATTGCACCCCGGGCGAGTTTCAGCTAAGTTGATCGAGTTGAGAAGCCCCGCATGGGAGACGCCGATTGAGGATATCTGTGAACAAATTGGCGATGTCGCAGGAGCCCTCGAATGACCCCCGATGATGCCGACAACGCCTCATCCAGGCATCTCATTCAACCGGCGCGAGGGAGAACCGAAGTGAGCCTTTCCGAGGCCGCTGGCGCGGCGCCTGATCGACCGGAGGGTACCGACACCGCGACTTCGGTAGTGCCGCCTTCTGCTCGCGGCAGAATCCGGGTGACCCGTTTCGCCGCGCTTGTGGCATTGCCCTTGGTCGTCACGACTCCATCCATGTGGGGTCAGGGAAGCGTTGCGCACGAAACGCTCCAATGGCTCGGTTATGCAGCGATCATCATTTGCGTCCTGGGGCGGGCCTGGTGTACGGCGTACATCGGTGGCCACAAGAGAGTCGACCTGGTCAGGTCGGGTCCGTTTTCGATAGTCCGCAACCCTCTCTATTGCTTCAGCTTCGTGGGTGTCGTGGGTATTGGACTGCTGACCGGCACCCTGACTTGGCCATTCGTGTTCGGTATTGCATTTGCGGTCTATTACAGAGTTGTGGTGCGGCGGGAAGAAGCCTTTTTGCTTTCACGTTTTCCGGCGGACTACCGAGAATACGTCGAGACTGTTCCGCGCTGGATTCCCGATTTTCGGAAGTGGCGCGATTCCGACAATGCGACCGTGAAGCCGGCATTCGTTTCCCGCTCGCTGCAAGAAGGTGCTTGGTTCTTTGTCGCCTTTCCCGTGCTGGAAGGAACCAAACGGCTTCTCGCCGCCGGCCTGATGCCAAGCATTTTGCCGCTACTGCCTTAGGACGTGAACCAGGACTTGAGATAAGGAGAACGACGTGACAAGGATGATCTGTTGGTTGGCAGTGCTACTCATGAGCGCCGGCGCCGCTGTGGTCGGCGCCGAGGAAACCATCGGCAAGAACCCGGGGAAGTTCAAGGGGCGGTGGTTGAAGGTCTTCGACCAGGAGGCCCTCAATGCACACGATCGAGCCGTGATTGGTACGACCTCGACCGACATTGCGTGGAAGAGAGCCGAGAACGAGGCGCCGCTGCAGGAGCGCGAGCTGGATGCCCAGTTGCGTGAACAGCTCCTCGAGCGGCTGAACGAGTCCGGGCTCTACTCGGATGTGCTCTCTGAGCCCAACGCGGCGGACGGGGAGAACTACCTGCGGGTCGACTGTGTTCTGGATGTAGAGCCGGGTAGCCGCCTGCTGCGTTATGCCGCGGGCGGAGGGGCCGGCAAGTCCACGTCGCTTCTCGAGTGCGAGTTCGTCGACCAGGCGAGCGGCCAGGTGCTGGCCATGTACCACGGCTACGGTTCCGGAACGGGGCTCGGGTTCAAGCTGGCCGGTGGCGGCGCGGCGAAGATGACGAAGGACGACAACCAGGAGAACACGGCCAAGATCGTCGAACTCCTCAAACGGGTAGCTCGTCAGGGGCTTGCGCGGCAGTAGCCGCAAGTGTTGAATTTTCGTACCGCGGCACCAGCTCCTGGCGCCACGGTAACCGACCCCTTCTCGAACTCGTAGCGCTTCAGCCGCATCGGGGCTGAAGCGCCATGTACACGACCGCACGGAGTCTCCGCGATGCGATTCAGCTACTGGCCCGCTCCAACGATGCCTTGGGCCGATCTGCTGGAGATGTCTCTCCACGTCGAGTCCTCCGGCTGGGACGGCATCTGGTACGCCGATCACTTCATGCCGAACGGCGACGACACCTCGGCGCCGTGGGCGGAGAGTTGGACGACGATCGCCGCTCTTGCTGCGGCGGTGCCCCGGGTGCGTCTTGGACCTCTGGTTACGGGCAACACCTACCGGCATCCCGCGGTGCTGGCGAAGATGGCGGCGACGATCGACCACATTTCGGGTGGCCGCGTCGTGCTGGGTCTGGGCGCCGGCTGGCAGGAGAACGAGCACCTCGCCTACGGCATCCCGTTCTACACCCTCGGTGAGCGGCTGCGGCGACTGGACGAGGCTTGCCGTGTGATCAAGGCGCTCTACGCTCAGAAGAGCGCAGGGTTCGCGGGCGACGCCTACCAGTTGGTCGGTGCACCGCTGGAGCCGAAGCCCCTGCAGGATCCCCTGCCGTTGATGATCGGCGGCGGCGGCGAGAAAGTGACCCTGCGAATCACCGCCCAGCACGCGGACGAGTGGAATGTCTGGGGCACGGTGGACATCCTCAAGCACAAGATGGCCGTCCTCGACGCCCACTGCGAGAACGTCGGACGCGACCCGGCCACGATCGAACGCTCGGCGGTGGCGCTGCTGTTCCTGAGCGACGACGAGGCGTTCCTGGCGAAGGTGCGCGAGCGCGGTTCCGCGATGCCGGCGAACATCGGCGGCGTATCGGAGGTCGTCGACGCCGTCGGCGCCTACCGCGAGGCCGGGGTGCACGAGTTCATCGTGCCGGCCTTCAACCTGGGGGGCAAGGAACGGCAGAAGGAAGTCCTCGATCGGTTCATCGAGGAGGTCGCATCGGTATTCCGCTAGCGCTGCAAGGTCGAGCAATATGGGGCAATCAGGAGAAGGCAGTAAGGGCGGACAGGATGCGCTGGCCGCCGAAGGAACTCTCCGTCCCAGGCGTTCTCGCGAGGCAGGCTCTCGATGCGCGCTACCGCGAGTTCAGCCGCCTTGTTGGCCAGCGCCAACATTGCTTCCGGCGACATCTGCAGGTCGGAACGGCCTACTCCCACCAAGGTGATCGGCGGCGATCCGCCGGCAGCTTCTTAGGGGTAGTACCCCGACATCGTCCGCACGTCGGCGCCGCGGCGGTCCACTTCGACCCGGATCACCCGGAAGTCGCTGTCGGGCTTCGTGCTCGTCGACTGGTAGGTGAGCAGGTAGCGGTTCCGGAGTTCGCGTTCGATCTGGTCGTAGATCGCATCGAGTTCGTCGACGTCTTCGATCAGGAACGCCTGGCCGCCGGTCTCTTCGGCAATGCGCTCCAGGACGCGCCGTGTGTTGCGGTCTCTGGCCGCGTGCTTGAGGCCGATGGCGTAGATCGTCACGCCCGATCGTTGCGCGGTTTCGAGTGCGCTCTCGAACGAGAAGGTGCTGTTCTCGTCCTTGCCGTCGGACAGGAGCAGGAGCGCCTTCTGGCCGCTGATGCCGTCGAAGTAGCTCAGCGAGTAGACGAGGCTGTCGTAGAGGGCCGTCGTGCCGACGGCTTTGAGACCCGCCAGGGCCCGCTCGAGCGATCCTACGTCCTTGGTGAACCGGCTCTCGACGTGGGGCCGGTTGGCGAAGGTGAGGACCGCCACCCGATCCTGGGGCTGGAGGGCCTTGTCCACAAACCGCTGCGCCGCCGTCTGGACCTGCACGATCGAGTCCTCCATCGAAGCCGACGTGTCGATCAGGAGGCCGGCGTGGAACGGCGTGTCGTCCACCCACTCGAAGCGACGGACGGTCTGTGCGGCGCCGTCCTCGGTGATCCGGAAACGGTCCTGTTCCAGGCCGGGGATCGGCCGGCCCGCAACGTCGACCACACTGGCGAACAGCTCCACGTACTGGATGTTGATCCGTTCGATCGGATTCGGGTTGTTGATGAAGACCACGTTCTCGGTGCTGCTGCCGTCGGCGAGGAAGGCGGCGGCGCGCAGGTACGTCAGGGCGGGTCCGTCGAGAACCACCGGCTGCACCCAGGGCGGCTGGTAGAGCGTGGCGATCCTTTCCTCACCGAGGAACAGCTCCAGGCGGTCGATCTCCTCGCCGTCGGGCGTGGCGATCTCGAGCACGGCCCGCGTGCTCTCGAGGAACTGCTCCCCGGAGCGCGGTTCGATGAATCGGGCGCGGAAGCGCTGGCCGCCGCGGTTGACGGACATCTCGTCCGAGGCGACGACCTGGCCCTCCTTCAGGCCTTCGACGCGGACGCGGTGCTCGGTCGGATGGGATCCCAGGTTCAGTTCGACATCGAACGGCGGGCGCCGCTTGCGCAGGATCTCGCGGCCGTCCAGCGAGAAGGCGACCGCATCGAAGTCGCCGATCGCGTGAGTCGAGAAGCGGACCATGCCCACCCGCACCCGCTCGTCGCGCGGCGGCACCAGGCGCAGCAGCCGTTCGCCGCGGGCGGCGGCGGCGTTCGCCTCGGCCAGGGCCGGAAAGGTCTCGAGGACGCTTCTGCGCAGCGACTGCCCGTCCTCGAGGTTCGGCACCGGGACCGTCTCGTCGACGATGGCGAACCGTTGGCCGAAGACATCCTCGATCTTGAGCCGGACCTGGACATCGCCGGGTCGCAGATAGCGGGTGAAGACGAGCGGGATGGCGTCCGCGTCGCCATCGCCGACCGGCAGTTCGAACCGGTAGCGGAAGGTCTCGAACAGGCGATCGTCGCGGATCACCTCGCCGGTCATCAGGAAGCTGTGGTACTCGCGGTCCTGGAAGCTCTTGCGGCCGGCGGCCGCCACCGGCACCAGGACCAGGCCGTGGGCCACGGTGCGGGTCTGGTTGCGGCCCGGGAACTCCCACCGCGTCTCGACATCGAAGCGGGGCGCGCTATCCGGGACATCGGTCGTGAAGGAGGCGAAGGTGGCGAGCCACTCCTCCGGCGGCTCGGGCGGCGTGGAGACGTGTTCGACAACGGAGGCGCCGGCGAGGTCGTTCTGCAGGGTGCGGGCCGCCCAACCCAGCCATTCGTCGGCGCAAAGCACGGTGATGTTCGTCGTCGGCAGGCCGCGGCGCGACGCCGGCCGGCGCGCGGCGCTCTGATGCCAGAACTGGTAAGGGCGATTCCGACTGACCGCCAGGAAGATGACCAGGAAGTGGCGCGGTGTCCGGTCGCTGCCGCCGTAGAACCAGATCTCCAGTTCGCTGCCGCGTGACAGGCAGTAGGAGGCGGTGCGCCCGTCGGGCAGGGTGAACCCACCCGGCGGTCCGTTGAGCAGGTAGAAGAGGGCGCGGGAATCCTCGAGCGTGCCCCACTGACTGAGCGCGGCGTCCACGCGGTCCTCCCAGAGCACCTGGAGTTCGTTCAGCGGCGTCCTGGGATCCGGATCGCGGGCCTTCCAGAAGGCCTGGATGAAGGCCTCGCGGCGATAGTCCTTCGGAAGATTGACGAAGAACGTACGTTCCTCTTCGCTGATCAGCGGCCCGACGCGCTCCAGCCAGCGCACGAAGCGGGTATCGAGAGGTTGCGGTGGCGCGGCATCGGGACCGGTCTCCGCAAGCGGCCAACTGCTGCCGGCGAAGGCCAGCAGCGATGCGGCGAGAGCGGCGGCGATCTTGAGTCGGGTGGTCATCGGCGTCGACTGATCTTGACCTCTGTTGCTTCCCTGGGCTTGAAGCCAGCTTGCCTGTGGTTCAGTGCCCCGAGCGTCCCCGCTTGCGCACTTGCCGCATGACGGGGACCATGACCGCGAACGCAATCACGGAGGCGGCGAGGGCGAGATCCTGCCTCAACCAGGCGCCGGCGCCAAAATCGCGGACGATCACCTGGTCGACCCAGCGCAGGAAGAGGAAGATCGCGGCGATCAGCAGCGGCGAGTTGTACTCCCGCAACACAACGGTGCGCCAACTGAAGCGGGTCTGGGGAGGTCGCCACAGGTGGAGACGGGGCCAGAACGTCGGCGTGCGCTCGGCCCAGCGGCGATGAGTGACGCCGAATCGCTCGCCGAGGAAGCGTTCCTCGGCGGCGATCACCCGCTCGTAGAGCAACCAGTAGACCAGGGCGGCGGTGAGCACGAACCACCACGACCTGACCGCGAGCGCGAACCCGAGCAGCACGAACAGGTTGCCCAGGTAGATCGGGTGGCGGCTGAGCGAGTACATGCCGGAGGTGTTCAGCAGGCTGGCGCTCGGGGCCCTCAGGCTGCGAGTGGAGGCGCCGGGCGGCGCCGATCCGACGGCGGCCGCCCGCACGGCCATGCCGACAAGGGAGATCGCAAGGCAGACGACGAGCCAGCCGAGGCCAGGGTCCGCGGGGAGCCCTGCCGATCGACGTTCCAGGACCGCCAGCACGGCGGCGGGCAGCAGGAAGACGACGAACGAACCCCGGTGCCGGAACAGGAACAGCCCCTGGTCCGCCAGCCGGCGGCTGAAGGGGCCGAAGCTGCGCCGCGATTCGGGTCGAGGCGAGGCGTCCGTGGCCAGGTCGGGCGCCAGACTCAGGCTGTCGCCGTCGTTCATGGTCGCGTTCTCGAGGAGGCCGCGACACGGGCGGCGCCTTCCGGAGTGGTCAGCAGCACGTATTCGTACACTGGATCGTCGTCGTGGCTCACTTCAACGAGCTCGAGCGGTGGCTCCAGGGCGTCCAGTTCGTCCCGCAGGATGAGCAGCCACACCGGACGATCGGTGCGGTCCGCGAACTGGCGCAGTTGCTGCTCGGGGACGAAGGGCTCGCCGAGATCGGCAGCAAAGCGCTCGGAATAGAACAGGAACCCGGCATCTGAACGAGGGTAGATCGCGTAAGGCTCGTCGGCTTCCGCCCACTGGACGAGTTCGCGCGAGAGGCCGCGCGCCGACTTGAAGGCGTCGCCCAGCGGCAGTAGCCGGACGGCGGTAACCGACATGGCGAGTCCGAGGCCGGCAGCAAGGCAGGCTATCAGCAGCTCGGGGCGGCGTCGCGCCGCAAACCAGAGGCCCGCCAGCCCGGCCAGAGCGGGCAGTGCGGCGACCAATTGGAGTTCCGCGATCGTGCCTTCGGCGATCGTGCCTTCGGGGAGGTCGCGGGCCGCCACAGGCACTGCCGCGACCAGGATGCCAAACAGCAGGGGCACGGTCGCCGCCGAAACCAGGAACGCCGCCCGGTAACGCGGCCAGCGGTCCCGGATCAGGAGCACGCCATGGGCGGTGAGCATCGCCAGGGGCGCCGCCAGCGCCAGCAGATACACGGTGCGCTTGCCGCCCGACAGACTGAAGAACACGAAGGTGCCGGCGACCCAGATCAGGAGAAACCGGACCGCCTGTGCCTGGCGACTCTCAGGCACCTCGCGGGAGTGCCGGAAGGCGGCGTAGATTGCCACCGGCGCCAGCAGGATCCAGGGGGCGAAGGTCCCGGGCAGAGTCTTGAAGTAGTAGTGCCAGGGTTGTGGGTGGTAGGTGGCGCCGGCGTAGCGGGACAGGGTCTGGTCGAACAGCAGAGCGTCGAAATAGGGCTTGCCGGCCAGCCACACCGCGGGGCCGAACCAGGCCAGGACGATGCCGGCCCACAGCAGCAGTCCGCGGCCGAGCCGCAGCTCGCCGATCCCGGCGCGGTCGCGCTCGAAGGCCAGGAAGGCGATCACCGCGAGTAGCGGCACGATCAGTCCCACCGGACCCTTGGTGAGCGTGGCCAGACCCGCGCAGGCGAAGAACAGGAGGCTGGCCCGGCTCATGCTCGGGCCGTCGTCCACGGTTCGGAAACGGGCCCGGGCCCAGAACAGGATCGCCAGCAGTTCCAGGAACGTAAGCGTCATGTCGATCTGGCCGACCCGCGCATTCCACATGACCAGGGCCGAGGTGCAGAAAATCGGCGCGGCGAGCCATGCGGTCGCCCGGTCGAACAGGCGGCCGGCAAGCATGAACACCACCAGAACGGAGCCGACGCCGGCGAGCAGGGACGGCAGCCGCGCCGCCACCGCGTCGACGCCGCCGCGCAGGGCGCCGAAGAGGGCGATGTTCCAGAAGTGGAGAGGCGGTTTGTGGGTATAGGTGACGCCGTTCAGCCGCGGCACCAGGAGGTGCTCGAGCGCGAGCGGCGGCAACAGCATCTCGCGCGCGACTTCCGCGTAGCGCGGCTCGTCGGGGTTCCATACGTCCCGGCTGCCGATGCCGGGCAGGAAGACGGCGAGTGCGACCGCTGCGAGGACGGCATAGGGGAGCAGCCGGCGTCGCACGGACGAAGGCTAACACGGTGCCAAGTCGCGCCAGGCATGGCGAATCCGCCTTCCGAACAGCGGTTGGCGACGATAGGGTAGGCCGTTTCCTCCGTGCGCCCGCTGACGGGCGAACGGACTGGTTCACGGGTGGCGCGAATCGCGCCACCCGGGTTCCCTGTTCCACGAGACGCCTGCTCCAATGACAGGCGGAGGTACCTGCCGATGGGCCAACTGCCGAAGTCCGTGATCATCACGGACGACACGATGAGGGAGGGGCTGCAGATCGAGAGTGCCGACATTCCGGTGTCGGAGAAGCTACGGCTGCTCGATGCGCTGGGCGAGACCGGCGCCAAGGTGATCTCGATCGGGTCCTATGCCCATCCCAAGTGGACTCCCCAGATGGCCTGCATCGACGAGATCGCCGAGCGCTTCGTGCCCAAGCCGGGTGTCCGCTACACCGCCGCGATCTTCAACCAGATCGGGTTCGAACGCGCGGATCGCTGGTATCCGAAGCTCGATGTCCGGCAGCGCCGGATCGGCACCCACGTCGAGTTGTGCGACACCTTTGCCCGCCGCAACTACAACGTGACCCAGGCCCAGCAGATCGAGCGCATCCCGGCCATGATCGAGAGGGCCCGCGCGGGCGGGGCCAAGTCGGGTGCGGTGGCGATCGGCAACCCCTTCGGCTCGAACTTCGAGGGCCCGTTCACGCTCGAGCAGCGGCTCGACCTGCTGGCGCTGATGATCGACCGCTGGCACCAGGCTGGTCTTCCCGTCACCCGCTGCTCGATCATCGAGGCGATGGGCTGGAACATGCCGCACGAGGTGCGGGAGACGATCCTCGCCATCCGGGAGCGGTGGCCGGAGATCACCGACTTCCACTGCCATCTGCACAACACGCGCGGCGCGTCGATCGCCAGCTACTACGAGGCTCTGAAACTCGGCGTGCGTGAGTTCGACACCTCGATCGGCGGCATGGGAGGCTGCCCGTATTGCGGCAACGGCCGCGCGGCCGGTCACGTACCGACCGAGGACTTCGTCGACTTCTGCCACGAACTCGGGATCGAGACCGGCTACCGGCTCGACAAGCTGATCGAGGCCGCCTGGACCGCTGAGGAGGTGGTCGGCCATCCGCTCTGGGGCCACGTCTCCAAGGCTGGGCCGCGACCCCGGGACGGGGAGCTCTACCCACGCCAGATGCCCTTTGTGGAGACCCTCGACGAGGCCTCCCACTTCCGTAGCGGACCGCCGGTCTATGTCGGCCAGCGCTCCCCCTGGCGGCCCGACGCCGCCCTCTACCAGGAACCCGGGGGGCGCGTCTCCGCGCCACCCGCGTCACAGTCCGAGCGCCCGTCTTCGGGCGGTCGGATGTCGTGATGGCTACGGCCGAAACAGGGCCTTCCGCCAGCGTTCGCTACCAGGCGGACGAGAAGCCGCCGACGTTGCTCGCGGCGACGATGGGCCTCCAGTACGCGACCCTGTGCGTCGCCGGGATCGTGCTCACCCCGGCGATCATCGTCCGCGCCGCCGGCGGGACCGACGAGTACCTGGCATGGGCGGTGTTCGGGGCGATCTTCGTCAGCGGCATCACGACGATCCTGCAGGCGCAGCGGCTGGGGCGCATAGGCGCCGGCTACATCCTGCTCATGGGGACCTCCGGCGCCTTCATCGCGGTCAGCATCGCGGCGCTGAGCGCGGGCGGCCCGGTTCTTCTCGCCAAGCTGGTGATCGCCTCCTCGCTGTTCCAGTTCCTTCTCTCCGCGCGATTGCTGCTGCTGCGCCGGCTTTTCACGACGACCGTCACGGGCACGGTGATCATGCTGATCTCGGTCAGCGTCATGCCGATCGTGTTCGACCAACTGACCCTCGTTCCCGAGAGCGCGCCGCGGGCGGCCGGGCCGATCTCGTTCGCGGTGGCCATCGTGGTCATGGTCGGCTTCGGCCTGCGGGCCACCGGCATGTGGCGTCTCTGGGCGCCGGTCGCGGGCGTCGTTGCCGGCTCGATCGTTGCGGCGCCGCTTGGGCTCTACAGGTTCGAGCAGGTGGCGGAGGCCGCCTGGGTCGGCGCTCCCGTGGGCGGCTGGCCCGGACTCGATCTGACCTTCGGGCCATCCTTCTGGGCGTTGCTGCCGGGCTTCGTGATCGTGACCCTGATCGGAGCGGTCGAGACGATCGGCGATGCGGTCGGCATCCAGCGGGTCTCCTGGCGCGTGCCGCGGGCGCCGGACTACCGGGCGGTGCAGGGCGCCGTGGCTGCCGACGGCCTCGGCAACCTGCTCTCGGGACTGGCGGGGACGGTGCCGAACACGACGTACTCAAGCAGTCTCTCGGTGACGGAACTCACGGGGGTCGCGTCGCGCCGGGTGGGGATGTGGATCGGGATCATCTTCATCGGTTTGGCGTTCCTTCCCAAGGCGCTCGCCGTGGTTCTCGCCATTCCCGGCCCCGTCGCCGGCGCGTACCTGCTGGTGCTGATCGCCGTCCTGTTCGTCCTCGGCGCGCGGATCGCCGGTCACGGCGGCCTGGACTACCGCAAGGCGCTGGTGATCGGCGTGTCGTTCTGGATCGGCGTCGGCTTCGAGAACGACCTGATCTTCAGCGATCAGCTCGGCGGTTGGGCGGCATCCATCCTGGGCAACGGCATGACGGCGGGTGGACTCACCGCGATCTGCATGACCGCGTTCTTCGAATCGACCAGGCCGCGCCGCCGTCGCCTGGAGACCGAGGTCAACTCGGCAGCCGCCGCCAGGATCGGCGGCTTCTTGCGCGCCCAGGCCACGCGAGCGCGTTGGAGTAGAGAGGCCGCCGAGCGCCTGTGGTCGACGGGCGAGGAAGCCCTGCTCAGTCTGATCGGCGGGGACGAGGCGGAGGGCGCCGCGAACCGCCGGTTGCTGCTCCTCGCGCGCGTCGACCGACAGACCGCCGAACTCGAGTTCATCGCGGCGCCGGGCGGCAGGAACATCGAGGATCGGCTGGTGCTGATGACTCCCGAGGCGCCCGCTCCGATCGAGAACGAGCTCTCGCTACGGCTGCTGCGTCACTTTGCGTCCTCGGTGCAGCATCAGCAGTATCACGACACGGATGTGCTCACGGTCACAGTGAGCAGCGACAGCAAGGAGCCAAGCGGGCAGGTGGAACCGGCGGGAATCTGAGGGTAGGGCATAGGCATTCTTGTAGGATGCATGGCAGCACGCCCGCCGACGAACCGACCGCAGGACAGCCCGACAAAGTGACTGAAAGCCCCCACCTGACGTTCGTCGAGGAGATCCTTCTCCTCCTACTGGACGATGACACCGGCGCGATGAAGCGGGTCGCGCCGAACGTGATGGAGCTGCTCATTTCGGGCGCCATCCTGATGGACCTCGCGCTGCGCGGCCGGCTGGACTGCGATCTCCAGAAGATGGTCGTCGTCGAGTCGACACCGGTGGGCGAGGAGATCCTCGATGGCCCTCTGGCCGAGATCGTCGACTCGGACGACGAGGCAGACCCCCGCACCTGGGTGGTCAGGCTCTCGGCCCGGAGCAAGGAGATCCAGGAAGCGGCGTTGACACGCCTGGTCGAGCGCGGGATTCTCCGGGTCGAGGATCGGAACTTCCTGTGGGTGTTCGGCAGCCGCCGTTACCCCATGCTCGACGATCGGGAGGAGCGCGAGGTCAAGCTACGGATTCTGGACGTGCTGTTGAGCGACCGGATTCCGGCGCCGAGAGATGTCGCGCTGATCTGTCTGGCCGACGCCTCGAACGCCTTCCAGGTCATTCTCAGTCCGCAGGAGTTGCGGCACGCGGCGGCGCGGATCGAGTTGGTCCGCGGCTTCGATCTGATCGGCCAGGCGATGAGCCGGGCAATCCAGAAGTCGGTTCAGGATATTGCCGCCGCAACGGCGACGGCCCATCACCCCTTCTATTGAGACTTGGAGAGTACTTGGTGTGATCGAGACTACGAGAATCGGGTATTCGACGATCGAGGGCGCCAAGGCCGGCAGCGTGGCGGTCTGGGCGCCCGAGGGGCGCGTCGACGCCGCGAGCGCGCCGGACCTGGAGCAGGCCATGATGGCCTCCATCGGTGAGGGCGTCTCGGATGTCGTCCTGGACCTGAACCGCACCCGTTACATGAGCAGCGCCGGTCTTCGAGTGGTGTTGGTTGTCGCCAGGGCCCTGCAGGCAAAGAACGGACGCTTCGCCGTCTGCGGTCTGAACGACGAGGTGAAGGAGTTGTTCGAGGTCAGCGGCTTCAGCCTGATCGTGAACATCGAGCCGGACCGCGACGCCGCGGTAGCCGCGGTTCAGCAGGCCGGCTGACGCACTGAGGCTGGGGGACCGGCGGTCCGCAGCAAGGCCCTATCCGCCAAGGCCCTATCCGCCTTCCCCAACCCTCGATTCACTCTCCGGTCCAGGGCGGCCGGCGCTGTCGTGCGGTGCTCCTGCCACCGCCTGTCTACAGCGCCCAGCCGTCCCGGTAGGCCGGCTTGATGAACTCGGACGGCATGTCGACGCCGTTGGTCACCTTGAGCTTCTTCGGGTTCCAGACGATCTCCTGCTGCGTGCGCACCGCCAGGTTGCCGAGCAGAGCCGTCTCGGTCATCGGGCCTGCATGGTCGGCGAAGTTGGAACCGTCCGGGTTCGTCGTGCCCGCCTTGATCGCGTCGATCCACTGCTGGTAGTGACCCTCGGTGCGCTCGTAGGTCTGCGGCACCGGGTTCTTGGCGATCTTCTCGTGCAGCGTCGACGGGTAGATCGTCGGGTTGCCGGCGTAGATGTCGGCGGTGATCACGCCCTCGGCGCCCACGAACAGTTGACCGCTGTTGCCCGGCGGCCATTTGCCTTCGAACACCTTGGGCATGGCCGGGGTCAGGTTGCCGTCGCGCCAGACCACGGTCATCTTCGGGCGGTTTCCGCGGGCCGGGTACTCGAACGTGATCCGGGTCGAGGCGGGCGCCGTCTCCTTGAACAGCGGCGTGGATTCGGCGTAGATGGACGACGGATCGCGCAGGTCGAAGATCCAGAACGCGGCGTCCATCGCGTGGCAGGCGATATCGCCGATCGCGCCGGTGCCGAAGTCCCACCAGCCGCGCCAGGCGAACGGGTGGTAGTAGTCGGAATGGTAGGGGCGCTCCGGCGCCGGGCCGAGCCACAGATCCCAGGCGACGTGTTCCGGCACCTCGTGGACTTCCTTGGGGCGCTTCATCGCCTGCGGCCAGATCGGCCGGTTGGTCCAGTACTCGACGTGGTTCACTTCGCCGATCACGCCGGCCTCGATCCACTCGCGGATCAGGCGCGTGCCCTCGCCCGCGTGGCCCTGGTTGCCCATCTGGGTTGCCGTCCCCGCCTTGCGGGCAGCCTCGCCGATCATTCGCGCCTCCCAGATCGTCCGCGTCAGCGGCTTCTGGGTGAAGACGTGGAGGCCGCGTTCGAGCGCCGCCGTGGTGATCACGGCGTGGGTGTGATCGGCCGTCGAGACCATGACGGCATCGAGTTCGTCGCCGTGGGCGTCGAGCAGTTCACGGTAGTCGTGGTAGCGCGCCGCGTCCGGATGCGCGTCCATGGTCTCCTTCGCCCGCTCCCAGTCGATGTCGCAGAGGGCCACGATGTTCTCGCTGGCAACGCCGACGACATCGCTGCGGCCCTTGCCGCCGGCGCCGATCGCCGCGATGTTCAGTCGGTCGCTGGGGGCCGGCTTGCCGCGGCCCAGGACGTGGCGCGGAACGATCATCAAGCCCGCGCCGGCGGCGGCGGCGCCGAGTACGTTGCGGCGGGTCATCTCTTCCATGGCAGGCTGCCCTTCTTTCTGGTTCTCTTGTGCGTGTAGGTCTGCGGTAGGTTAGCGCACTCGTTGAACATGGAAGCGAAGAGTGCGAGGAAGTCACGAGATGTCTGAGCCGACCATGACGCCGAAACCGAAGGTCCAAGGAGCGTGTAGCGCCGCCAGACCGCGCCGGCTTGCGGCGGCGGGCTTTGCCGGCCTGATCGGCCTCGCCGCCGCGGCAGGCTGGGCTGAGGAGGCGCCGCAGGGGCAGTCCGCCTACGGCGAGTGGCAACACCACGGCGGCGACCACACGTCGAGCCGCTACTCGCCGGCGGCCCAGATCGACGGCTTGAACTTCGGCCGGCTCGAAATCGCCTGGCGATGGCGCACGGCGGACCACGAGGTGCCGCTTGACGTTCTGCCCGGGTACGACACGGGCTTCTACCGTTCCGTGCCCCTGATGATCGGCGGCCGACTGTTCGCACCGACCAGCCTTGGCCAGGTGGCGCTGCTCGACCCGGCGACCGGCGAGCAGAAGTGGGTCTACAACCCGAGAACCTGGGAGCGTGGCGGCACGACGATGCGGCCGGTCGGCGCCCGCGGCATCGAGTACTGGACCGACGGTGAGAAAGAGCGCCTGTTCGTGGCCACGATCGGACGCCAGCTCGTCTCGGTCGACGCCGCCACCGGCAAGACCGACCGCGCCTTCGGCGAAGACGGCGTGGTCGACCTGGCGCGCGACCTTGGCCCGGGCGAGTACAGCGTTCGACACATCACCCACGGCGCGCCGCCGATCGTGGTCGGCAACAGCGTGATCGTCGGCTCGAAGATCTTCGATTACTCGATCAAGAGCGATGCGCCGCCCGGCCACGTGCGCGCCTACGACGTCCACACGGGCGAGTTCAAGTGGCGCTTCAACACCATCCCGCGAGACGACGAGTACGGGGTCGAGACCTGGGAGAACGACTCCTGGCGCACCGCCGGCAACGCCAACGTGTGGACGTCGATGAGCGCGGACCACGAACTGGGATACGTCTACCTGCCGACGAGCACGCCCTCGAACGACTACTACGGCGCCGACAGGCCGGGCGACAACCTCTTTGCGGAGAGCCTGGTCTGCGTCGACGCGGAGACGGGTGAACGGGTCTGGCACTTCCAGACCGTCCGCCACGGCATCTGGGACTACGACATCGCCTCGGCCCCGAACCTGCTCGACATCGTCGTCGACGGCAAGCTGATCAAAGCCGTTGCCCAGGTCTCGAAGACCGGCTTCACCTACGTCTTCGACCGTGCGACCGGCGAGCCGGTGTGGCCGATCGAGGAACGGCCGGTGAACGGCAAGTCGACGGTGCCGGGCGAGAAGCTGTCCGAGACTCAGCCGTTCCCGACCAGGCCGCCCGCGTTCGAGCGCCAGGGCGTCAGCAAGGACGACCTGATCGACTGGACGCCCGAGCTGCGCGAGGAGGCGCTCAAGATCGCCGAGAAGCTGGTGCTGGCGCCGATGTTCCCGCCCCTGATCGTCCAGGGCGAGGGTGGCAAGGAGGGTGTGCTCGTGGTGCCGGGCGCTGCCGGCGGAGCAAACCACCCCGGAGCGTCCGTCGACCCGATGACCGGTGTGCTCTTCGTCGAGTCGCAGAACCGGCCCACCGGGATGTCCCTGATCGAGCCGGACGCGGCCCGCCGTCCAGACTGGCGCTACGTGATCGGCTACGTCGACACGAGTGGGCCGCGGGGCCTGCCGTTGACGAAGCCGCCGTACCGGACCATTACCGCGATCGACCTGAATCGCGGTGAGCACGTCTGGCGAATCCCTGTCGGCCCCGGCCCGAAGAACCATCCGGCGATCGCGCACCTGAACCTGGACGACATGGGCACCGTCTACTTCGGCATGCCGGCGGATGGCGGTCTGCTCGTCACCCGCACCCTGTTGATCGGCTTCTTTGCCTTGCCCGATGAAGACGATCCTCGCACCAGCAACCGCAGCTTCCTGCGTGCCTACGACAAGGCGACCGGAGAGCTGCTGGCGGAAGTGAAGACAGACGTCTGGCTGCACGGTCCGCCGATGACCTACATGCACGAAGGCCGGCAGTACATCGTCGTCGCCGCCGGCGGCGCGCGCAACCGCCGGATACCGGATGAGTTGATTGCCTTTGCGTTGCCGGAGGCGGCGACAGGAGGTTGACATGGGACGTTGCACACTGCTCCTGGCTTTCGTAGCGCTTGCCGCGCAGCCCGGCGCCGCCGCCGCCGAATGCGAACCCCGAGAAGCCGAAGGCCCGGTCACCGTCGAATCCTGCCCGGTCGAGAACGCCGACTACCCCCTGGTGCGAGCAGAGATGACAGTCCGAGGCTCCATTCCTGGCGTGATCGCTCTCTTGGGCGACGCCGACGCCTGCCCCGACTGGCAGGCCATGTGCGTAGAGGAGCGCGCGACGCCCTTGATCGGCCGCTTCCAGACCCTCCGCCAGCGCGTCTCCGGCAAGGGCATCAGCCGGCGCATCACCATGGACCGCGCGTCATGGTGGCGGACGCCCGACGGCCACGTCATCGGCGACATGGCCGGCGCCGACGACATGACACCCGAATTCAAGGGCAAGCGGGTCCTCTGCGTGCGGTCACGCTGGTTCCTTTCCCCGGGCGACGAAGAAGGAACGATCACAGTCGTTCAGAAGACCGCCAGCGACCCGCAACCCCCCTTCGGCCTCGGCGCGGGGGCCGTCACGCCCCGCACCGCGAAGACACTGCTCGAAACCTTCACGAACCTGAGCACCCGACTCGCCGCCGGCCAGCACGGCGCCGGCCCGGCCATCGAGTCGTTGCCGCTGCTGGAAGCAGAGCTCCCGGACATCGGCGCCGAGTTCGTCCGCTGCCAGACCGCTCGACGGTAGGCGGCGGCCGGAGAGCTACCCGGCAGAACGCGACCGGGCGAGGAGGCGCAGCGCATTGTCGCGGGTGATCAGGTCGATGTCGTTCTGTTCTTCCAGGAACGGCCGCACGTCTGCCAGTGCGTGCTCCCAGTTCAGCGCCTCCAGTCGCTCCGCGACCGGCTCGGTCCACGAACGGGGCGTCAACTCGCCCCCTTTCCAATCGGTCTGGCGCAGTGCGGCGTTGAGCAGCGACAGGTTGGGCGCAGGCCAGTCAGGATCGCTCAGGTACCAGATCAGGTCGTACAGATCCCGGCCCTTTGCGTAGCCGCGCTGAAGAACGGCATGGAGCTTGCCGGCCAACAGAGAGGCGCGATTGCGATGGAAGAGCCTGAGCGCTACGTGTCGGCGCACCAGGCTGATCTGGTGGCCCGCGCCTTGGGGGGGATTCGTGTCGACTTCGATCTTGATCGCCAGCGCTTCCGAGCGGTGCGGAGACAGGCCCAACTCGTGGAGCAAGCCGGGGAAGCGGGCGAACGCCGCGTGCACGGTGCGGTGTTCGCGCAACCGCAACTCCACGCGGTAGTTCTCGGTGGCGAGTTCGGCGCGGATGGCCTTCAGGTACTTCGGCAGGGTATACGCGGTGCGGTCGCCTTCGAGCGCAAAGTCCAGGTCTTCCGAATAGCGGGGCAGCGAGAACAGGAAGCGCAGGCAGGTGCCGCCTTGAAACGCCAACGCGTTCATTGCGCCGGCGCCCTGCATGGCCCGGAGCGCGCGCGCCTGCAGGTACTCCCTGACGACGTTGCGGGCCCGCAACGGGTCGTGCCCACGGATCAGCGCCTCGAGGTGGTCCTTCACAGCAGGTCGTATGCGGGCGTTCCGGCGGCGAGCTCGCGGATGCGACCGGCTGCTCGAGTCACTTTCGGCGCGGCGTACCGCGTCGCCGTCCGGTCGACGGCGTCCAGATCCAGGGCGCTGAAGTCGAGTCGAAGTTCCCGCAGGTACTCATCGTCGTCGCCGCCGGGCTGCAGGTAGACGGAGTCGAGCAGCGCCTTCTCGGGGGTCGCCACGAACGCCCGTTGATCACCGCCCAGATCGAGCAGGTGGTAGCCGAACACCCGATCCGCCTTCAGGTGGCGGAACGAGAACCGGCCCGACGGCAACTGCCGCGTGTGCGGTCGTCCAGGCGTCACGCTGGTGACCTCCGGTACGTACTCGGGGATCGCATGGGCGAAGGCCAACGCCGCCAGCCCGCTGACGTAGGAGCCCCGCGCCAGACAGTTGGCGAGCAGGAAGGGGTGCGGGACGCAGCGTTGCCAGGGCGGTGCGAGGGCATACAGTCCGCGCCGCATCTGATGCACTCTGCCGCCGCGGACCCAGCGCGACAGTTGCCGCCTGACGTTGCCGGGGTCGCCCGGTCCGGCCAGCAGAAGTCCGCTCTCGAAGACTGGCTCGTCGGCGACCGCGGCCACCAGTTCCTCGAATCTCATGGCAGGAACTTATCAACGCTGGCAAGTTACTGCCTCTTGAGTTGCGCCGACGGACCGGTTGCTATGCCTGGCGCCCTAGCCCAGCACGATCTCCGCCGCCTGCCGTAGCTCGTCCTTGCTGGCGGCGCCGACCATCAGGGTGGTCACGTCGCTGTCTTCGAATGCCTGGAGGCGGTCCTTGATCCGTTCGGGCGAGCCGACCAGGGAGATCTCGTCGGCGAAGTCGTCGGGGACAGCGGCGACGGCCTCATCGCGTTTGCCGGTCATGAAGAGTTCCTGGATGCGGAAGGACTCTTCTTCCCAGCCCATGCGGGCCATCAGTTCGCGGTGGAAGTTGCGCTTCTTGGCGCCCATGCCGCCGACGTAGAGGGCCAAGGACTGCTTGATCGGCAGCAGGGCCTCGGCGACATCGTCGTGGACCCGGAGCCGGGCGCCGTAGGGGACTTCGAAGCCGTCCTTGTGGCCGGCCAGGGACTCGGCGTAGACCTCGGGGCGGTAGGGGGAGTAGTAGAGGGGTAGCCAGCCGCTGCAGAGCTCTGCCGCCAGGGCGACGTTCTTCGGGCCCTCGGCGCCGAGGAAGATCGGCAGGTCGGAGCGGAGCGGGTGGACGATCGAACGCAGCGGCTTGCCCAGGCCCCAGGAGCCTTCGCCGGTGTAGGGGAGCGGGTAGTGCTCGCTGTGCTGGGTCACGGGCTCCTCGCGGGCGAGGATCTTCTGGATGATCTCGATGTAGGCGCGGGTGCGCGAGAGGGGTTTGGCGAAGGGTTGCCCATACCAGCCTTCGACCACCTGGGGGCCGGAGACGCCGAGGCCGAGGATGACCCGGCCCCGGGAGAGGTGGTCCAGGGTCATCGCGTGCATCGCGGTGGCGGCGGGGGTGCGCGCGGAGATCTGGGCGATGCCGGTGCCGAGACGGATCTTCGAGGTGTGGGCGCCGATCCAGGTCAGGGGCGTGAACACGTCCGAGCCCCATGCCTCGGCGGTGAAGACGCAGTCGTAACCGAGCGCTTCGGCTTCGATTGCCATGTCGAGGAAGTCGGGGCGCGGTCCGGCGCCCCAGTAGCCGAGCTGAAGTCCGAGTTTGAGTGTCATGGGGCCGCACCCTAGCAGCGCTTGATAGCTTGCCGCCCGTGTCGATCAAGGAGCAGTTCGACGGCCTCCGCGTCGAGGATCTGGCGGCCCGCACCGGCTTCAAGTGGAGCCGTTACACCGCCGGCGGCGCCGGCGTCCTGCCGGCCTGGGTGGCCGACATGGACTTTCCGATCGCCGAGCCGATTCAGCGTGTGGTGCGGAACCTGGTCGAGCGTTCCGACCTCGGCTACTGCGAGCCGCCCGACATCGGCGATCTGCCCGAGATCTTCGGCCGGCGGATGGAGGAGCAGCTTGGCTGGACGGTGGAACCGGAGCGGATGCGCTTCCTGGTCAACGCGCTCCAGGGCCTGGACCTCTCACTCATGCTGGGCAGCGAGAAGGGCGATGGGATCGTGGTCCAGACGCCGATCTACCCGCCCTTCCTCGGGGCCGTGGCGGGCACCGGCCGGCGGCTGGTCGAATCGCCGCTTCGGCGCGGTACCGAGTCCGGCGCCGGAAGTGGGCGGTTCGAGATGGACCTCGACCAGTTGCGGTCCGCGATCGACAAGGACACGCGGGTGTTCATGCTCTGCAACCCGCACAACCCGAGCGGCCGCTCGTGGACGCGGAGCGAACTGGAGGCGGTGGCGGAACTGGCGATCGAGCACGACCTGGTCGTGCTCGCCGACGAGATCCACAACGAGCTCGTGTTCCCGGGCCACCAGCACACGGTGTTCGAGGCCCTGGGCCCGGAGGTCAAGGAGCGGACGGTCACGATCACGTCGGCGACCAAGTCGTTCAACCTCGCCGGGCTGGAACTCGCGCTGCTGGTGTTCGGCAGCGAGAAGCTGAAGAAGCGGTTCGACGAACTGCCGCACTTCGTCCTGGCGCATCCCGGCATCCTGGGCGTCGAATCGGCGCGGGTGGCATGGCGTGAGGGCGGGTCATGGCTTGCGGAGACGGTGGCCTACCTGGACGCGAACCGCGCCTTCATGACGGACTTCCTGAACCGTCGACTGCCGGGGATCGTGCACGGACCGCAGGAGGCGACCTACCTCTACTGGCTCGACTGCCGCGGGCTGGAGCTACCGATGCCGGCGTCGCGGTTCTTTCTCAAGCGGGCGAAGGTGGCGCTCAACGACGGGGCGGAGTTCGGTCCGCCGGACTCGACGCTCGGGTTCGAGCGCTGCGCGCGGCTGAACTTTGCCACCTCCCGCGCGATTCTCGAGGAGATCCTCGAGCGGATGGCGGTCGCGGTGGAGAGCGCCTGAGAGACTGGATCGGGCCGATGGGAACACTGCGAAGGCAGGCAGGCAGGTTGCCGGACTCGGTTCTCCTTGTGTGCTTCGTGCTGGCGCCGCTATCCCTCCTGACCGTGCCGGGGGGCGCTGTAGCACAGACTCCCGCGCCTGCGACCGGCGAACTGCCGGATGTCGAGTGCCTTCGTCTGATGCGTCGGGCGCAGATCGCGTGGCTGTCCTCCCAGCCGGCCGAGGAGATCGAATGGCTCAAGAGGGCTCGCCGCGATTGCAACGAGCCGGTTGCGCCCCTCACCGCACTGCTGCGAGTCCATCGGCGAAACCCGCTGCCTGAGAACGAGATGCAGGGGTATCGAAGAGAACTGCTCGGGGCGTTGGACGATCCATCTACGGCACCGCCGCCAGGCGTTGTCGAACACATCGCCCGCAGCGAGGAAGCGGACGAATCGGTGCTGGTAGCGGCGTTCGACCTGGTGGAGCGGCGGCTGGCGCTGGAGAGTCCGGATCGTGAGCGGTTCCTGCGGTCGAAAGCACTGCTGCAGCAGCGTCTCGGGCGGCTCCCGGGGGCTACGGAAACGGTCGTGGAGTTGCGCGCCATCGAGCCGCGGAACGAAGAGATCGCCTGGGCTCTGCTACGGCTGTTCACTCTCCAGTCGAATTGGGGCGCCACCGCCGACCTGCTCGGTGAGATGGTGCGGGATGGCGCGCAGGGACTTCGCTCTCGCTATGCACAGGCGCTTGCGCGGGCCGGCCGTGTGGACGAAGCGAATCAGCAGTTGAGGATCGTCGCCTCTGAGCTCGACCGTAGCGATCAAATGGAGCTGAATGACTTCGCGGCGGAGGTTCTCACCGCCGCGTGGAACATGCGGGATTCTGGCCGTTTCGATGAAGCGGAGAGCCTGTTCCGCCTCGCTGAGGAGCATGCGCCTGAGGAGAATCGGGTCAGCAGGGAGGCGAGACGTGCGCTCGTCCAACTCTACGGTACGCGGGAACAGCGCGCCTCGCACCGGCAGGCGGCGGAGGATCAGTGGCAGCAGGTGACGGATCCCCAGTTGGTCCTGAACGAGGGTGCGAACCAACTGAGCGCGGGCAACTTCGACCGGGCGATCGAGCTATTGAAGCGGGCGGCCGAAGAGCTGGGTCACCTGGAGGCGGTCTGGTACAACCTGGGCTTTGCCGCGTATCGAGCGGAACGGTGGGAAGAGGCGTCGCAGGCGCTCGATCGGGCTGGCGAGTTGAACGATCAACGGGCGGACACCTTCTTCTTCAGCGGTCTCGCGCTTACCAACCTGGAGCGCTGGGCGGAGGCGATTCCGCGGCTACTGCGGACTCTCAAGCTCGATCCAGGGCGGCGTCTGGCCCACTACCACCTTTGGGTGTGCTACAAGTCGCTCGGCCGCGAAGCCGAGGCCGCCAGCCACCGGGCTGAGTACGACTCCCTGGGTGAAGGGCAGTAGGCGCGCTCGGGGAGAAGAGCTCAACTAGAACTTTCGAACGTAGCGTTCGAAAGGACAATCTCTGCGACGCTCTGGGGAGGAAGAGGCCTAGAACTTTCGAACGTAGCGTTCGAACTCAGCCTGCAACGCCTCGGGCGTCGTCCCATAGGTCGCGGCGATCGCGTCCTGTCCCGAGTAGCCCTCGACGAGGTAGAGCAGCATTGCGGCGAAGGGCTGCTCGGTGTCCCACTCCTCCCTGCCGTGGCGCAGGAAGTGCGTCAGCAGCCAGGAGAAACCGTAGTACTGCTGGTAGCGCAGGCCGTAGAACGTGTCTCGCGTCGCTTCGAGAAGCTCGGCCACGGTCGGCGCTTCGCCCCCCTTCAAGCTCGCGCGAGCTTCGACCAGGCTCCAGCTCGCCGTGCCCCGCAACTGCCGGGCGCGACGGTGAAAGATGACGTACTTGCTGCCGCTTGTCTTGCCCGGAATCAGGTGACCTTTCTCGATCTTGGAGTTGGCAAAGTACTCTGCCAGACCCTCCTCGGCCCATCGCGGCAGCTCTTTCCCGGGCGGCGTCAGATGGCTGTCGCTGAATGCGTGGAACGCTTCGTGGAACATCGTGTGCACCAGTTGGTCAGAGCTCTGGACTTGCTGGTGAAAGGCCATCAGACCGGGCGGACGATAGAAGCCGGCGCCGAGGCCCGTGCTGCCGAGTTGTTGTTGGAGTGCGACGAGGCTCGCCTGCTGGCGAAACAGATAGACGACGGTCTTGAAGTTCTCCGGCAGCGGCTCGATGTGCGGATCGAAGAGCGCGTGGAAGACCTGATAGATCGCCTCCATGTTGCCGGCAAGCGCAGCGATCGTCGATTCTTCCCGGGCGTCGCTGATCAGGATGAAGCGGCGCGTCTCTCGACGTTTCCGGTGATCTTTGTCGATGTACCTCTCCGCGGCCTCGACGGCGCGGCTTAGCGCCCGGGCGCGTTGCGATGGAGTCAGCGGTTCGGCCAGTGCGGTGAGGCCGTCCGCCGCCACGAGCACCTCGAGCCCTGGGTCGAAGTTCTGGCTGGCGAGTTCGTACTGACGTTCTCCGTCAGGACTCTCGAACTTCAGGCGCCACGAGAGGGTTGAGGGTACGGGCTTGTCCTCCGCGTCCCTGGCCGGCCCGTAGCGCCAGTCCGCCAGATTGCGCTCGACATGGAACCGGAGCAGATCGTCGAACTTGGACGAAGGTTCGAGCGCGAGAACCTCCACTCCGGTCACCGCTCCCGCAGCATCGATCTCGACGCGGACCTCGACCTCCGGGTCGAGATCGCTGCCGGCCATCGCTTTCGGCGCGACCAGTTCGTAGTTGCGGATCGCCACCGGGCCGGTGACGATCTCGCCCGCGTCTTCCTGGGCCGCGGCGGCCGCGGCGCCAGCTACGAGCCCGAGAAAGCCGATTGCCGCAAACAGGGCCAGTAGGTCATGCCGGCCTCGGGAGCGGTTGCTGACGTCCGCGCTCAGTCGCCGGAGACCGGCCACTGCAGGACCCGGCGCCGGCTGGGCGCCTCGGCGCCGCCGTCCACGACGGCCAGAGGCCCCCGCGTCGACCCATCGGGCAGGAAGGAGTGCAGCCAGGCGGTGGCGACCACTTCGGCGATGCCGAGGATCTCGCCGCGGCTGCTGCGGGGGTGTGTCGCGGCGGTTTCCACCAGATCGACGAGTCCCCGTTCGGCGGCGCCAGCCGGGAAGCCGAAGACGCCGCACAGGCGTCCCGTCGTCTCGTCCTCCAGGGTCACGACGCGCGTGCCGACAAGATCGCCGGCTTCCAGGGGCTCCATGGCCGGATGCGGTTCGACCCGGATCTGCCGGCGGCTGGTCACTTCTTCCAACGCGACCCGGCCGTTCTCCGGGCCGACGCGGTAGAGCTGCAGGCGGCTTCCGACCAGTGCCTCCAGCCAGCGCCGCTCCGTCACTTCCAGCAGCAGCCCGCCCGCTCCAAGCAGCTTGTCGGCGAAGCTGAAGGAGCGACAGTCGCCCTCGTCGGCATCCGGCTCGAAGCGCCCCTGGGCGAGCAGGCAGCTCATCGCGTTGGCGAAGAAGATGGCCTGATCGCGGCCGCTGCGGGCCTGCAACTGCTCTTCGAGGTCGATCCGCTCCTGGTCGTCCAGGCCGATCAGGAACTGGTCCTCGATCGCCCACTCGACCTCCTCGCCGTACCGTTCCAGCAGCCAGCCGCTTGCTCGCTCGACCGCGCGTGCGAGTGCATCGGGGCCTACCGAAAGGGGGGCAACGTGCTGCTGTTCCATGACAGGATGCTAACGCCGATTCTTTGTAAATACCACAAAAGGCGTAACTTAGCGACACGGATGCCTGTTCCCGACCTGAGCGAACTCACGCGGAGTCGGTGTTTTCGTCGCCCTCCGAGGCGTCCATGACGGCCCACGCGCGCTGCACGCACTGGAGCTTGATCGTGTCTGGGGCAATGGCCAGAAAGCCCTGCCACTCGATCGTCGAGATCGCTTCCTCGGCGCTCAAACCCTGGTCGCGGGCGCTTACGGCCTGGTTCCAGAAGTCGCTCAGGAAGTCGCGCAGCGCCGCCACCTGGGCCATGTCGCTGAACGCTTCCCCGTGGCCGGGAAGGATCAGGTCGAACTCGAGTTCCTCGAAGCGGTCCAGCGTTTCGAGCCATTCGTCGACGTAGGCGTCGCCGATGTAGGCGCCGCCGGCCAGCACCAGGTCGCCGGTGAAGACGACCCGCTCGTTGGGCAGCAGGACGACCACGTCGCCTCCGGTGTGACCGCGGCCCAGGTGAAGCAGTTCGATTGGCCGGTCCTGGCCTTCCCAGGTGCGGTGGATCGTCATTCGCTTCTTGAGCGTCATGTTCGGCGGCGTCGGCTCGGTCTCGTCGAGCGCCACGTAGTGCGCCTCCTGGATGGCGATCTGCTGCATCAGATCTTCCTTGTCCTTGCCGTCCTCCATGGCGTCGGCGTTCTTCTTCATCTCCGCGATCTGGTCGGGGATCCAGTTGGAGAAGTTCTGGAACGTCCCCTGCTCCAGAACGTCGCTCATCAGCATCTCGCGCGTGAACTCGTGGCCGACGATCGCCACGTCCTCGGTAAAGACCTGGTTCCCGTGCGCGTGGTCGAAGTGGTAGTGGGTGTTCACGAGGTGGGTCACCGGCTTGTCGGTGACTTCCGCGATCGAGGCGAGCAGGGCGCGCGCCGCGGCCGGCGTGACATGGGAATCGACGACCAGGGCGTCTTCGTCGGTGAGCACGAGCATCGCGTTGCTCTGGACGAAGATCGAGCCCGTGCCGACGATGAAGTAGACACCGGGCGCCACCTCCTCGAAGGTGTGGGTTTCAACGTCTTCAGCGGCGCAGCCGGCGAGGCCGGCGGCCAGGGCGGCGGCTGCGAGACAGGTCAGGACGAGTCGATGGTTCGGGCGCATGAGAATGGTTCCTCTCCGTTCAGTTCAGTGCGAATCATAGACCTGCGGGGCCGGGATCCGCAGGTGCTTCGTCGACAATCGGCAGATCAGAGTTCGAGGCGCCGCATCTGGCGTACGGCGTAGTCGCAGGCGCGTGCGGTGAGCGCCATGTAGGTCAGGCTGGGGTTCTGGCAGGCGGACGACGCCATGGCGGCGCCGTCGGTGATGAACAGGTTCGGCACGTCCCAGGACTGGCACCAGCCGTTGAGCACCGAGGTCGCAGGATCCCGGCCCATACGGGCCGTTCCCATCTCGTGGATCGCGAAGCCGGGCAGGGAGTTGCGGTTGAAGGTGCGGATGTTCGCAGCGCCCAGCGCTTCCAGCATCTCCGCGGCCCGGGTCTGGATGCTCTCCCGCATCGCCGCTTCGTTCTCGCCGTAGTTCATCGTGATCCGGGCGGCGGGGATGCCCCAGCGGTCCTTGAGCTCCGGGTCGATGGTCACCCGGTTGTCGGGGTTCGGCAGGTTCTCGCCGAAGCCGCCGAAGTTGAGCCGCCACGGTCCGAGACCGCGCAGGCCGGCCTTGTAGTCGGCGCCGAACCCCGCCTGGCCGATGCCGCTCTGCCACGTCGTCGGACGCCGCGCCCCGCACTGGTAGCCGAAGCCGCGCAGGAAGTTCTGCTCGCGGGTGGCTTCGGCCTGGTCGCCTTCCAGGTTGACGAAGCGGGGCAGGTAGCAGGAGTTCGGGCGCCGGCCGAATGTCGTCTTGTCCTCGAGGCCGTCCAGGTTGCCATTGGCGCCGGCCTGGAAGATGTGGTCCATCAGGTTGCGGCCGACCTGGCCGCTGGAGTTGGCCAGCCCCTCGGAGAAGCGGGGGGTCGACGAGTTCAGCAGGATGCGCGCCGACTCGATCGTCGACGCGCAGAGGAAGACGAGGCGTCCGTGGACTTCGATCGACTCCATCGACTCGCCGTCGATCAGGTGGACGCCGGTGATCCGGTCCTTCTCGTCGTCGTAGATCAGGTTGTAGACGACGCTGTTGGGGCGCACCGTGAGCCGGCCGGTCGCTTCGGCCGCGGGGAGGGTGGCGTTCAGGCTCGAGAAGTATGACCGGCTCATGCAGCCGCGGCGGCAGATGCCGCAGTAGTGGCAGGCGCGGCGACCGTTGTGGTGGCGGGTGAGCACCGCGACCCGGGCCGGGGTGAATCGGCGGGTGCCCCCGAAGGCGCGGTCGAGGCCATCTCGCACCCGCTCCTCCATGCAGCTCTGGGCGATCGGCGGCAGAAACTTGCCGTCCGGGAGTTGCGACATGTTCTCGGGCTGGCCAGCGATGCCGACGAAGGACTCCACGTGGTCGTACCAGGGCGCCAGTTCCCGGTAGCGGATCGGCCAGTCGGCGCCGTAGCCGTCGCGGGCGTTGGCGCCGAAGTCGAGGTCGCTCCAGCGGTAGCTCTGCCGGCCCCAGAGCAGGGAACGCCCGCCGACCACACGGGCGCGAATCCACAGGAACTGCTGGGAGCCTTCGCCGACCGAGTAGGGGTTGTCGATGTCGTCGACGAAGAACTTGCTCGACCACTCGTCGCAGGCGCCGGCGCGGCTCTGGATCGGTTGGCGGTCGGCTTGCTGCTTGCGGTCCTTCAGGCCCCGGTACGGCATCTGCCAGGGCGGGGTGTGCTCGTTGTAGTCCTCTTCGGGCACCACCGGGGGGCCCGCTTCGAGGACGAGCGTCTCGAGGCCCTTCTCGGTCAGTTCCTTCGCCGCCCAGCCGCCGGTGATGCCGGAGCCGATGACGATCGCGTCCCACGTCTTCCGTTCGATGATCTGGGCCATTTCCTGGGGATCCCGGAGGCGCTCAGGCGTCCTCGACGTCGACGCAGGGGTCCCAGCGTCCCGGCACGATCCGGTAGCCGAGTTCCGACTTCATGCCCGCCTCGGAGGTGTAGTAGCCGAACAGGGTCAGCCACTTGACGAGGTCGAAGAAGGGTTGCTGGTGGAGACGGTCCGGGTTGCGCGAGAAGGCGCCGCCGTCCCGTTGGGCGATCGCCTCGTTCTGGGCTTCGGTCAGGAGTTCGTCCTTCTGCGGGTCGGAGAGATCGACGAAGCCGGTGGCGTCGGCAGTCTGGCCGGAGCCCTCGCGGGCACGGGCATCGAAGCGGTCGAGTTCGGCGAGCAGGTGATCTCGCGCCGCGTCCGGCAGCCAGCCCTCCAGCAGCCGGTCGACGAAGCCGGGGATCTCCGCGTCGCCGGCGCCCGGTGTGTCCGTCGTGGGCAGGATGCGCTCCGCGATCGCGTTCAGCGTGCTGGCCTGGTGCTCGGTGAGGACAGTGAGCGGTTGCGGCTCGCCGCCCGTTTCCTGCCGGTGCAGGTGGACATGGGCGAGGTGGGCGTTCGCGAACAGTTCCGCCGGCAACAACGGCAGAGCGGCTGCGCCGCCGATCACCTGGAGGGCGCGGCGGCGGCCGATCGGGCGAGCCCGAAGACTGCCTCGACGGCGAACCGCTGCCGGCGACCCTAGATCTGCGCTCACTTCTGGAGGCGGCCGCTTTCCCGACGCGTCTGAATCAGGCTTCGATCGTGCCACAGGCGGCATTGTAGCGGTGCGATCACAATCGGCCCAACGACATGCGTCCGATTCGGGCGTGTCGTTGTGCCGCTGCGCGTACGCATTATTGATGGCGAAGCGACTAAGTCTGAGTCCGAGGGTCTTCTCGCCTCAAACCGGCATCCACATCGACAAGTGTGTTATCGAACACTAGTCGACCGAGAACCGGCAGCCAGGTCCCTTCGTCCTCAAGAAGCCTTCTCGCAGTTACGAAGATAGCGTGGTGCTCTCGTGGAATGATGTTGAACTGCGAGTCCCCCCCAAGTTCGCAGGAGGCTCGCCGGTGCCGGACTCCGCCGGTGGCCAAGATTCGGCTGACCGACGTGGGGACACCGAACCTCAGGTGATCCGGGAAGTCGATCACCGCCGGTGCGAGCACAAGTCCTTCGGCTTCTAGCAGCTTGGCCAAGATCGCCACGCCTTGGTCAACTAGCACCTGAAGGACATAGCTGAGTATGCGACCGTGCAGCCAAAGCATGGTGTCGATGTCTGCTCCTGCCCGACTGGCTATCGAGACAAGTGGAACTCCATCGAGCCAAAGACTGACGATACTGGTGAAGGTCTCCTTGGAGAGGATCCAGTCGTCGGGAAGTTCCCCTACAGCGCTTCGCATGTCGGGAAGATCCCAAGCCCATGCGACCAGCGACTCAATCAGGGCGGGATCCCTCGGGCTCTCGACGCCATCCCAGCGTACTCTGAGCGGGAGTAGGGAGTTCTCCACCGACTCAAGCATGCGAGGTCTGGCGCCTGCGTCCCTAATCCATGCGAGGCGCCCCGCACGGCGAACTCCGTCGATTCTCTTTGCCCGAAGAGCAAAGACCTCTTCCACGAGTTGAACGGACTTCGGATCGTCGGCCTGATGCGCGGCAAAGGTCTGACGGGCAATTTCGCTCGCGAGTCGACTTAGCTCCTCTTCACCCACCTCTTCCGCAGCGAGATCAACGAGCGTCGCGTCGATGCCATCCACTAGGGTGTGGAGATCCGAGATTCCTTCAAGCATGGCATTCGTTAGGGTCCGCTGGCCCAGGGCCCCGCGAAGCCGGAGCATCAACGTAAGGAGAGCGCCGGACACGTTCTCTCCGGGTTGCGCTCTCGCTACAGGCTCCACCAGACTCCAGTGGTTGGGGTTGGCACAGATGACGAGTCCTTTGGTCTCTGACCCCGGCCTACCGGCCCTTCCCACCAAGTTCTTGATGTCCCTGGCAAGGAGATTGTCAGTCTTTCCATCCGGGCGACGCCTCTTTACGGAGTAAAGTACCAGCGTCCTGATCGGAAGATTGACACCTTCGGCTAGAGTGTTCGTGCAGATGGCCATGCGAGCCGTTCCTTCGGCCACCAGTTTCTCTATGACCTCGCGACTCTCTTGTGGAACATCCCCGTGATGAAGCACGACGCCGACCGCCAAGACACGTGTGCCGATCCACTCGTCCCCGTACTCTTTCCGGAAGTAGTCAACAGCCGAGCGGAGTCGCGCTCGAGTCCTCACGTACGCTAGTGGGCCATCGAACGGCAGCGATACTTCGAGTTGCCTGAGGAGTTCCTCTGCTAAGCCGACGACTCCTTGGCTTCCTCGTTTGTTGGCCGCAAAGACCGCCACCGCGCCCATGGACAGTGCTTTCCGCGCAGCGGCAATAGCTCGTGTCTTGAAGGTGCCGAAGCCATACGTTCGGTAGCGCTTCGTGGTCTCATTCCAGTAACGGAAATCTGTTCGACTGAGAAAGGCATCGATCGAGAAGCGGATAGGCTCCTGTCGCTGCGGATGCACCTCAAGATTTACGGGCGCAGATGCGGCCGCGCCAGCGCTGACCAGGCGGGAAAACTCCGCTAGTGCGGGCCGATAGTCGCTTCGCACGACCGTAGTGTTGTCGCCCCCAAGCCACGCGTTGACTTCCTCGATGTTTGGAACTATGGCGGAGATGAACACAAACTTCGGGGCGCGGTGCTCTCTCGCTCGCATTCGGGTGAGGAGCAGCTCGAGGCCTACGCCCCGAGAACCTCCGTCGAGGAGATGACCCTCGTCACAGATGATCAGGTTCACCCGTGAAAGGAACTCCGGAGACGCGCTCAATAGGCCCGAAAGGGCCTCAGGGGTTCCGACGACGAGCTGAGCTTCGTGCAGCTCGCGGATCTCCTCCGCTGGAGGCACGGTGCCGCCGTAGACGCACCGAGCCTTGACGCCCATCTGTTGCAAGCGGGCGACCAGAGTGCGCCGCAACTCGGAAGCGAGAGAACGGTAGGGGACCAGCATGATCGCGGCGTCGAGGACGTTGGTTCCGAGATGCCAGAAGAGGAGTGTCTCAGTGAGCGCGGTCTTTCCGGAGCCGGTCGGCATCTGGAGGGAGTAGCTGGACGGGTTCTCTAGGAGGCCGTGCCGAATAGCCTGAAGCTGTGACGGGAAGAAGTCCCAGACCGGGTGTTTTCGATCGAGGAAGGACTTAGCCAAGGGATCCCAGAAGGCGTCCTCGCCTCTCGGTAGGCTGGCCCGAATATTGGTAAGTTTGAACTTTGCGAGGAGTTCGCTGAAGAGTCGCCAGCCGACCCAGAGGTCGGGCCCGGAACCGAGAACCTGACGCTCCATCGTCGAGGCGCTCCGCCTAGAGCGGCGGATCGCACTCAAGTCGCCTACTCGTAAGGCTTTCACCAGATCAACGACTCGGCGTGTGCGGAGTGGGGTTGGCCGGGCTAGTAGATCGTAGCAGGACCGGTAGATTTCCGATGTGGCCTCGAAACTGACAGAGCCAAGTGTGACGTAGGCGGAGGCAGGATAGCCGCCCATGTAGAACGCGGAGGCTGCGAAGAGCGCAGTGTCAGGGTCGAGGGCACCCGCCCCGGCTTGTCCATTCGTACGTTGGAGAAGCGTGCCAGCTTGAGTTAGCGCGTTTCCCAGGCGTGCCCAATCCTCGTCATTGTCGTATGGATCGCGTAAGCGCTCAAAAAGCTCCCCGACGAGTGAAGTGTAGTAGCCGTCTCTACGGCTTGTAACGTGGCTCAGCCAGGTGGGAATAGAGGGCAAGCGGAAACGGTGGATTTGATCTAGTGCGTCGGCATCTCGGACCCATTGAGCGAGGCGGTCCTTCATTGCGTGCTGGAAGTCTTGGAGAGGCTGGCGCGAGCAGCTTCGAAGGCGCACTCATAGTGGCGCTGCAACTCGGGCACGGAGATCACGACGACTTCGCAGTCGCAAGGCCCGGATTCGGCTGCTTCTCGGAGGATCTGGCCCTCTAGACTCGAGCATGCAACCGCGACCGCCCGGAAGTGTCTTCGAGCCGGAGGGTGCTCAATCTCGTTGAGGAACCGATCCAAGTGATCGCGGGTCACCGATCCGAGATCTTCAGTAAGGGAGCGCTCGCGCAACCAGACCAATGTCTTGGTCAGGCGGCTAGCTCGATCCTTCATGGAGTCGGCTATAGCCTGGGTTACTGGTGTTGACGTTCCTGGAGTCGATTTTGTCTTTACTTCCGCGCAAAAGAGCGTGTCCCGATCGGATGCTTCCGGCCAAGCAGGCACAGTGAAGTGCACCACATCAGAGTACGGGGCTGGCCGGCGCCGGTCCTCCTTTAGACGCCACTTCTTTGGTCCGATGGCTTCGTGGGGCAGCGCGCGTGTGGCTTGGTAAAGGAAGACGAGGATCTCTCCGAAATCGCCCGCCATTGTTGATCCCTTGTCGGGCAGCCTAGCGTCCACAATCTCAGCCGTCGCTGTTTGGGTCGATGCGGAGCGAGAGTGGAGTTGCTTGTCTTCGATGTAACAACGGCGTAGGGCCGGCCCCAACTTGTCGGCACAACGTACCGCATACTCAAGATCGATCCGGACGAAGACGCAAGATGGGTTCTCTGTGTGGGAGAACAGAGGCTGGAGGGCGCCGAGTTCGAGGCCGAGATCGTCCATGGCTACGGTGATGGCGTCAGCCGTCGCTAGGGCTGCAGCCTCTTCTCGAAACAGACGCTGTGCGGATCGTAGGCGTACTCGTTGTAGCAGGGGATCTGGACGTAGCCGAACGAGCGGTAGAGGCCGATCGCGGCCGGCTGCAGCTCGCCCGTCTCGAGACGCAGGGACTGGTAGCCGAACGCCGCGGCCCGGACCTCGAGTTCCTCCAGGATGCGCCGCCCCAGGGCCTGGCGGCGGTACTCCGGGGCCACGTACATCCGCTTGATCTCGGCCTGGTCGGGTCCGAGGCGACGGAGCGCGCCGCAGGCTACGGCCTCGCCGTCGGCATTCCGGGCCAGCAACAGGCAGCAGCCCGGCTCGTCCAGCTTGTCCGGCACGACGCTGTAGATGCTGTCCGCGGGGTAGAGCTCCCCGAGTTCGCGGTCGAGCGCTTCGTGCAGGCGCACGAAGGCGGTACCTTTGGGGTCGCCCGGTTCGATCCGGACTTCGTCGGAGGTCATCTGGTCCTCGGTGCGGTGGGTTGGCGAGCCGCCGTCACTGGAATTCCGGGGCTTCCCGCAGCATCTGATCGCGCAGGGTGCGCTTGTGGATCTTCTCGGTGGCGCCGCGCGGCAACTGCTCGTCCTGGAGCCAGACGTAGCGCGGCACCTTGAAGCGCGCCAGATGCTCCCCGACATGGGCCCGCACATCGGCTGCGTCGAGATCGGCGTCGGCCTTGGGCACCACGACCACGGCCAGTTCCTCTCCCAGCCGGTCGTCGGGTACGCCGAAGGCCGCGGCTTCGTAGACGGCGGGGTGCAGATAGACGACGCGCTCGATCTCGGCGCAGTAGATGTTCTCGCCGCCGCGGAGCACCATGTCCTTCTTACGGTCGCGGATGTAGAGGAAGCCGTCCTCGTCGATCTCGGCGATGTCGCCGGTGCGCAGCCAGCCGTCCTGGATGGTCTCCGCGGTCGCTTCCGGGCGGTTCCAGTAGCCGCGGATGTTCATCGACGACTTCATGATCAGCTCGCCCTGCTCGCCGGCCGGCAGTTCGTTGCCGTCGTCGTCAATGATCTTCAGTTCGACGATCGGGCAGGGCTTGCCGCAACTGTCCGGCTTCTCGACCAGGCCCTCGTCCGTGTTGCCGGCGCCGCCGGCGTTGGTCTCGGTCATTCCCCAGCCGAAGGACCAGTGCTTGTCGGACATCAGGACCTGCAGGCGGTCCACCATGCCGCCCGGGATCGGCGCGCCGCCGCCGGACACCGCGACCAGGCTGCGCAGGTCGCGTTCCTTGAGGGAGGGCGACTGGAGCATCTCCCAGGTCATCGTCGGCACGCCGTTGAAGGACGTGACCCGTTCCCGCTCGATCAACTCCAGCCCGATCTCCGGATTCCACTTGTACATCATCACGATCTTGCGGCCGGCGCCGAAGGAGGCGAGCAGGCCCGCGTGGCTGCCGCTGACGTGGAACAGCGGCAGCGGCATCAGGATCGAAGGCTGGAACTCGGGGTTCTCCACCGGTTCCTCGAGCAGGCCCATGGCGATGCGCTGGGTGCCGTAGAAGCCCCAACTGCCGATGCCGCTGAGCACGCCGCGATGGGTCGAGACGGCCCCCTTGGGGAAGCCGGTGGTGCCGGACGTGAAGAGGATCGTCACGTCGTCGTGGGGGCCGAGTTGGGCGTCGGGCATCGGCCGGCCGGCTGCCTCGCGCCACACCTCGTCGAAGTCGTCGACGCCGTCGGGCGGGTCGCCGTCCCAGCGCACGCCGATGCTGGTCACGCCGAGGTCGGGCAACCGGCTCGCGACCCGCTCGTAGCGCGGCTGGTCGAAGAAGGCGAGCTTGGCGCCGGAGTCCTTGAAGCCGTACTCCAGTTCTTCGCCCGACCACCAGCCATTGAGCGAGACGGAGATCGCTCCGCACGACGTGATCGCCATGAAGGCGATCACCCATTCCGGGTAGTTCCGCATGCCGATCGCCACCCGGTCGCCCTTCTTGACGCCGTAGCGGTGGATCAACTGGTGCGCCATCGCCGCGGCGCGGTCGTACGCCTCGGCGTAGGTCAGCCGGGTGTCCTGGAAGACCAGGAAGTCCTTGTCGCCGTGGTCCTGGCGCGCCTGGTCGTAGACGTCGCGGAGCGTCGCCGGCAGGTTCTTGAACACCTTGTACTCGACCCCGCGCACGGTCTCCGTCACCAGCTCGAAATCTGCGCCCGGGGCGGTCAGGTAGGCGACCGACTCGTCGTAGGTCATCTGGCCGTGGATCGGCTCGTTCGTGTCGTTCATGTCGTTCATCTCATGGCCGCCAGTTCTTCTTCGTAGTTGGCGAAGGAGTGCTTCAGCGTCGCATGGTTCAAGGTCATCTCGGCCAGCGGTTCCTTCGAGTCAGCGTCGAGGAAGGTGGTCCTGACCCAGTACGACTCGGTGCGCCGGCTCTCGCTCAGGGCGACGATCTCACGCTCGAGCAGGTAGTCGTGGCCCACGAACAGGGGACCGCGGATCATCCGGATCTGCTGGCCCGCGAACAGGCCCAGGGCCGGTCCGCGCGGCGAGAAACCGGACTTGCGATTCGAGTAGCCGCCGAGGACGCTGACCATCTCCACGGGAATGATCGCGCGACCCCACGGCGACGAGCCGCCCTCGTCCTCGGTGTACCAGGGCGAAGGCTCCGTGATCGCGTCGAGCTTCTGGTTGAGAGAGAAGGGATAGAGGCTGCCCATGTGCTGGTCGAAGTCCATCCTCACCTCTTCGAGGCCCCTGCCCTTCATCCCGACTTCGAGATCGCGCATGATTACGAGGGGCCCGGGAGGCCGCAGCCGGCTAATCCGGGTTGCGATCTCGGAGGACTCGACATCGCCGCGGATCGATGCCGTGCCGATCAGCACCTCCGTGCCGTCGGCCTTCTCGGCACGGATGCGGACCTGGGTCTGGCCGCCCTTCGGGCGCTCGACGAGGGCGCGCACCTGCTCGCCCTCGACCACCATGTTCCGGTAGTGGGCGCTCAGGCAGCCGGTCTCGAACCACTCCTGTCCCCACAGGTCGTAGAGCAGGGGCACGAACTGGCTGAAGTGGGTCGGTCCCTCGATCGGGCCGCCGGCCTGGAACCCCATCTTCTCCGCCATCGCGTCGTCGTGGATGGATACGTGCCCGCCGTACTCCTGCTCTGCCAGCATCTGTTTGGGGGACCGGAGCGGTCCACGGATGTAGGTCGGCGTGTCGAAAGCCTCGGCCATTCGGGTCTCCTCGGTCGGGAAGGGGCGAAGTCTAGCGCCGCCGAGCATCCGTCTGGCGGTAGGCTTCCATCATGAGTCGGCTCGAGACATTTCTCGACGCAATGCGCCCGCTCCTGGAGGAGCAGGGCGCCTACGGCGCCTGGCTCTTCGGGTCGCAAGCGCGGGGCACGGCAGACGCCGAGAGCGACATCGACTTGATGGTGGTCCAGCCGAGCGACGAGCCGCGGCTGGACCGCGTCCAGTCCTACGAGTCGGCCGTTCGCAAGGCCGGCGGAGCGGTGGATCTCCTGGTCTATACGCCCGAGGAACTCGAAGCGCTGAAGGCCCAGGAAAGGCCGTTCGTGATCAACGCGCTGATGGAGGCGAAACAGGTCCACGCGGGAACGGCCTGGGCAGAGGCCCTGGAACGCGAACTCGAGGACCTGCGCGGCGGCGCGGCCTGGTCGGGGCCGGCATCGCCGGCCAAGGCGCGGGCGGAGGCCGAGCGCTGGCTGAATCAGGCCGAAAACGACCTGGGCTTCGCGCGTTTGGCGCTGAGGGAGCGGTACTTCAACCAGGTCTGCTTCATCTCCCAGCAGGCGGCCGAGAAGGCGGTCAAGGCGATCGTGTACGGCTCGGGGGAGCGGCTCGTTCGCGGGCACTCCATCGTCGAGCTCGTCGACCGCTTCGCCGACCGGGTGCCGGAGTTGAAGGACCTGCGCGCTGCGGGCTGCTCGCTCGACCGTCACTACATAGCGTCCCGGTATCCGAACGGCGTTGCGGAAGGGATGCCGTTTGAGGCGTATTCCCGACCGATGGCGGAGGAGGCGCTCGAGACGGCCGAACGGATCGTCGAGGCGGCCTCGGACTGGTTGTGCGCCGAGTCGGATACCTGAGAATTCAAGCGTCGGCAGTGACGCCGTGCACGATCCCCTGCGCGATGGCGCCGCGGACGGCGGTGCCGGCCGGTCTGGCGGACACGGCATCGAGGGCTCGAAAGTCGATGCGCGAACTGCGTTTCAGGTACTGGACCCAGTAGGGGTAGGCCCACGGCTCGGCGCGGACCACTGCGCCGCGCTCGCGCCGCCGCCTGCCGCGGGCAGCCGCGAGGAGCAGGCGTGCGGCGAAGTCGGCGGCGTGTTCCTCGGCCTCGGCGGGTTCGAGGATCGGCGGCAGAGGCTCGGCGCGAGCCGAACCCGTCAGTTGTTCGGCGGCGATGCGCGCTGCCTGACCGCTGAGCCGGCAGACGAGCACCGCGAGTCGCTCGGGCGAACGGGATTCGGACCGGCCCATGAAGTCGTCCACGCTGTTGCGGCTCTCGTTTCGGGCCTGCCGGTCCGTGTCCTTGGCCGGGAGCGTTTCGTACACGACGAGCCAGTGGGGCAAGTACAGCATCTCCAGCGCCAGCGGGCGACCGCGCCGGAGTCGTCGCAGTCGCCCGCCTGCCATGCGCCGGCGTGCTTCGCTTTCCAGGACCGTCGGTGCGATCGCCTGGACCGTCTCCGCGGTCGTGCGAGGCGTACTCGGCGCCGGCTGGGGCGGCTCGTTCATCGCTTCCTCGGTTGCTTCGGGCGTCCGCTGCTGCCGTAGAACATGAGTACAGCGGCTGCTAGCAACAGCGCCGCCCCGGCGCCGGTGCCGAGCGCGAGGTCGATCGTCTCGGCCGCGGAGAAGCCGCCGACGAGAACCGGTATCGACAGCACCGCCAGGAACACCCCGAGAATGCGGGCGGTGGAGCGGTCGCGGTTGGTGTGGTCCGAGGTCATGGTGTTGGACGTGCCGCGGGTCTAAGCCAACAGGAGGTAGATGACGAGGTAGGGCAGGATGAACAGGACCGCCCAGACCCGCAGGTCACGCCAGCGGGCGCGATCGGGCGCGCCGCGTAGCACCCAGTCGCGGCTGAGCCACGAGACGGCGACCGCCGGCAGGATGAGCAGCAGCGCCACGGCGATCCGCGCGCTCCAGAGCGGCAACGCACCGAGGGCGGCGTCGATGGGCCCGAGGACAAACTCGAGGATCGATCTCATGGCGCCTCGCCCTCCTCCTGCAGCCTCGCGACCCGGCGCCGCAGCGCGGCCTGCACCGCCTCGTCGTGTCTCACCTCGCCCCAGACCAGGCCGCGCAGGCGTTCCGGCGGTTCGGGCGGCGTCAGCCGGCTGACGATCCAGGTCACGGCGAGGGTGAACACGAAGGACCACCAGGCGACGAACAGGAACGGCTCCTCGGACGGGAACAGCCCGTCCATCGCGGGGCTGTTCAGCAGCAGGCACAGGCCGACGCCCGCGGCGAGGCCCGCGGCGCCGCCGTAGCGGTTCGCCCCGCGCCACAGGATGCCGAGCAGCAGCACCGCCAGGGTCGGACCCTGGATCAGCGAGAAGACGGTCTGGATCGCGTTGTAGATGTTGCTGAAGCGCTGCTCGATCTCCGGGGCGATGAAGGCCGCGGCGAGCAGCAGCACCGCGGACAGGATGCGGCCGAAGCGGAGTTCCATCCGAACGCTCGATGACGAGCGCTCGGACTGGTTCGCGGGTGGCGCGAGTTCGCGCCACCCGGGTTCGGCGGCGGTCCCGAGGTCGGCCCGGGCCCAACGCCGCCGGAGACGTCCGAGCAGATCGCGGCTCCAGAGGGTCGCTGCCGAGTTCAGGTTCGAGTCGACGCTCGACATGAGGGCGGCCAGGAAGGCCGCGAACATCAGGCCGCGCAGGCCGGGCGGCAGCAACTGGGCGATCAGGCGCGGCACCGCCTCGTCGGCGTTCTGGAGGTCGGGGATGATCAGGATCGCGGCGAGCCCCGGCAGCGCGACGAGCAGCGGAATGAACAGCTTCAGGAAACCGGCCAGCAGCACGCCGGCCTTCGCGTCCCACTCGCTGCGCGCCCCGAGCGCCCGCTGCACCATCGTCTGGTTGCCGGTGTAGTAGGCCACGGAGAGGACGATGCCGAGGCCCAGGACGATGCCCGTCCAGGGGAACGGAGTCGCCGTGTCGTGCGGCAGGTAGAGCGAGAAGTGGTCGGCGTACTGCGGTCCCTGGTTCAGGACACCCTCGCGCAGCGCGGCGAGTCCGCCGACTTCGTAGAGCGCCCGGGCGACCAGGGCGGCGCCGCCCACGAACATGATGATGAGCTGCAGCACGTCGGTCATCACGACCGCGGCGAGCCCGCCGCTGATCGTGTAGATGCCGACGATGCCGGTGGTGATCCAGATCGAGAGTTGGGGATCCCACCCGAGCACCGTGCGCATGAGCAGCGCCGTGGCGTGGATCATGATCCCCAGGTTGAGCACCAGGATGACGCCCCAGGCCAGGGCGAGGAAGGTTCGCACGCCGTCGCCGTATCGTCGCCCCAGGAACTCCGGCACCGTGTAGACGCCGCTTCGCCAGTAGAAGGGCACGATCAGGAACGCCGCGATCAGCAGCGCCGGCATCGAGCCCAGCCAGTCGAAGTTCGCCTGCGCCAGGCCGTAGCGGTAGGTGCCGCCGGCAACGGCGATGAAGTCGGTGGCGCCGATGTCGCTGACCACGATCGACATGCCGATCGCCCAGAAAGGCAGGGCGCGGCCGGCGAGCAGGAAGTCGCCGCTGGTCTTCACGTAGCGGCTGAAGGTGGTGCCGATGACCAGAATGCCCGCCAGGTAGACGAGGACGATCGCGGTGTCGAGGCCGGAGAGGCCCCCGTTCATGGGGCGTCTCGCGCGGCCAGGGAGCGGCCGACGGCGGTCTCGGTGCGGAGATGGCGCAGGCTGGCCGCGGCGTCCTCGGCCGGCGATCCGTCAGACGCCGCGGTCTCGTCCTGCTCGACGACGAACAGGCGCACACCCGCTTCGAGCGCCGCCTCGACGCAGCCGGTCATGTCGACATCGCCGGCGCCGAGCGGCCGGAACCAGCGTTCGGCGGTGGCGCGCTCCGGGTCGCGTTCGTCGGGCGCGCCGGGCAGCAGCCCGTCCTTGAGGTGCAGGATGTGGATTCGGTCCCCAAGTTCGCGGATGAGGAACGCCGGGTCGTGCCCCGCGAAGGCTGCCCAGTAGATGTCGAGCTCCAGCCCCCAGCCGTCGTGCGAGCGGCGGGAGACGAGCGCGCGCAGGCCGTCCACGCCGAGGCGCTCCGGTTCGCCGTCGTCGAACGGCAGCAGCTCGAACTCGTGGTTGTGGTAGGCGAAGCGGAAGCCGCCGGCACGGAACCGGTAGCTGAGCAGATCGAGCCGCTGGCCGAACTCCAGGTAGTGCGCGCGACCGCCGTCGCCGCGCTGGGCTTCATCGAGCCAGGGGCAGACGAGGACTTCGCAGTCGAGCTCGCGGAAGGTCTGCATCACATCGGCCGGGTCCGCTTCCAGGTCGGCCAGGGGCACGTGAGCCGCCGCCAGGGAGAGGCCCCGGTCGGCGAGGAGTTGCCGCAGTTCGGCGGTGGAGCGGTTCCAGAGGCCGCCGAACCACTCGATCTCGCGGTAACCGGCGCCGGCGGCCTGGTCCAGGGCGGTTTCGAGGTTCTCCTGCGCCCGCCGGCGCAGCGTGTAGAGCTGGAGCGCCACCCGCGGCGCGTCGGCCTCGCCGGTCGTCACTCCGCGGCCTCTGTGCCGGCCTCGCCGACGGTCTCCTCGATCAGTCCGTGGTACAGGCCGAGGTAGTAGGGAAGCAGGAAGCTCGCGCCGTCGGCCAGGTAGCGGCCCTGGCCGCCGTGATCGAGGCGCCACGGGTCGTGGTTCCAGTGGTTCACGAAGCGCTCGTCGATCGGCAGCACGCGGCCGCCGATCAGGTGGCCCCGCGGACCGCGGCGTTCCTCCTGCGCGCGCAGCAGGACGACATCGAGGCGGTGGCTGTTGGACAGCTCCCAGTCGAAGCGGTCGAGGGGGTAGAGGACGAGGCTCTCCACGGCGTCGGCGAGCGGGAAGTCGCCGCGGCTGTAGGTCTCGTCGTCGAAGGCGTCGCGGTAGCCGGCGCCGTCGATCGCGGCGGCGTGGACGAAGTCGAACAGCGGGTTCCGTTCGGGCTGAAGGAGCTTCCAGTACTGCCGGAGCGAGTGAGCGACCACGCTCCGCAGCGCCTCGTCCCGCTCGTACTTGAGCAGGTGGTAGTAGTTCATGAACGCCATCTCGTCGTCGGACTGGTTGCCGGTACCTGGGCCGCTCTGGACCTTCGGGTTGCGCAGGTTGGCGGCGTAGGCGTGGTCGTCGAGGAGGGTGCGGGCGGCGTCGGCGTAGCGTTGCCCGCGGCGGGCGTCCTCGGCGGAACCGGAGTCGCTCACGTGCTCGGCGATCCGCAGGTAGGTCAGGTAGGAGAGCGAGTTCAGGCCCCGCTCCTCCCACCACTCCTGGTCCTTGTTCACTTGCTCCGGGCCGAACACCGCCCAGCGGGTTGGTTTGCCGTCGTGGTCGACGAGTGCGCCGCCGTGGTCGACCATGTGGTCGACGATCGCCAGCACGGTTTCGCGCACCTCGGTGCGTTCGGCGTCGTCGGCCGCGACCAGGTCGTAGTAGAGGCCGTAGAAGAAGAAGTGGCCGTCCAGTTCGTCGGAGCTCGTGTCGCTCTTCCAGTACCACCTGCCGTCGGCGCTCGTCGGCCAGCGCGGATCGATGATCTTCCAGAGTCCGTCCCGTTCCTCCCGCAGTTGGCGGTCGTGTTCCGCCCGGCCGGCGTTGGGGTCAGGGCCGTCGGCGGGCAGGATGGAGCGGGCGACGAAGCCGGGCAGCGCCGGCGGCGTGCCGCCCTGGGTCACGAGCTGCAGGAAGCGCAGCGCCTCGAACGCCCGCCGTGCCCGCTTGCGAGCCTCGGGATCGCCGTTGACCGCCCAACGCAAGCACTCCGCGGCGCCGTACATCGCGGTCCAAAGGCCGTCGTTGTCGCTGTCGTGTTGGGTGAACGCCGATGTCTCGCCCGCCCGCTCGAGCGCCACGCCGCCGACGTAGCCGTAGGGTGTGCGGCGGTGGAAACGGTCGATCTGCCGGTCGAAGTGGTCCGCCTTCTGCCGCAGGGTCATCGGCCGCATGTGGATCGTGCCGGGACCGCCGCGGGTGTCGACGCGGACTGCCCCGTCCGGCGCCACCTCGACCGCCAACACATGGTCGTCGGGAAGCCAGCGGCGGCCCTGCCGATACTGCCAGCGGGGCTTGGCGCGGCGCGCCGCCCTCGGGCCGCCGTTCGACTCTGCTCCTGGGAACGCGGGCGTCTCGCCCGCATCCGGGGACGCGGCGGTCTCTTCGTTCAACCCGGGCATCAAGTGAACCAGGCCGCGCGTCGTCCCGGCCCAGATCGAGCCGTCCGGCGCCGCGGCGAGGCTGGTGAAGTCGTTCCAGGGCAGACCGTCGGTGCGGTCGTAGAGCCGCCAGGTACCGGTGAAGAGGTCGAGCGTGCCCATGCCCTGGGGTGAGGCGAACCACAGCCTGCCGTCGTAGTCGAACGTCACCGCCCGGACATCGACGGGCGCCCAACTCCGGTCGCCTTCGTGGGGAAACAGACGTCGCCAGGCGGTCTCGGAGCCGGATCGCAGGTAGAGGCCGTCGGACGAGGCGGCGGCGATGCTGAGGGTGGCGGCATCGGTGGCGACCTCACGGACTTCGCCGGGGACGCCGGCGGCGCTGGTGGGGGAAGGCGCGGATGGAAGTGAGGGGCCGGCGTCGTCGCTTGGCGGGGCGTACTCGGCGACCTGCTGCAGGAACGGCTCGATGCGGACCGGCAGTTCGGTCTGGGCCGGCGCGGCGAGCGGCAGGAGCAAGAGCCCCAGCAGTGTCAGGATGCGCTGGTTCACGCGCCGAAGCCTAGCGCCGTGGGTCCGGCAGACCGTCGGCCACACCTTCAGGCGCGCAGGGTCCGGACCCCGTAGAGCTGCATATGGGTATCGCGAGTCACGAGCGTCAGCCCCTCGGCCTGAGCCTGGGCAATCAGGAATCGATCGAACGGGTCCTTGTGATGCATCGGTAGGCGCGCCGCCTGCTCGGCGTGGTGGAAGGCGAGCGGCAGGTGGGTGAAGCCCTTCTCATCGACCATCGCGGCCAGGTTCTCGGGGGCGTCCATCTGGCCTTTGAGGCGCTTGACCGTGATCTCCCACGCGGTGATGGCGCTGACGAAGATCTCGTTGCGCGGGTCCTCAATCGCGGCTCGCGACGTGTCGCGCAGTTTCCTGGGGTCGGACAGGCACCACAGGAACGCGTGCGTGTCGAGCAGCAAGCGCTCCACGTGTCAGGTCTCGTCCGGGAAGATTTTCGAGTTCATCATCAGCTCGAAGAGCTCTTCGTCCGGCTCATCGAAGTCCGGTGACATCCAGATCTTCCCTTCCAGTCCTCCCATCTTTCGTGGCTTCAGCTTCTCCCGGTAGGGCTCAAGCCGCAGGTACGGCTCGCCCGCCTTGGCAATGATGACTTCCTCGCCTTCCCAGGCCAGCTTGCCCAGGCGCGAGAGCTGTGACTTCGCTTCGTGCATGTTCACCTGCATCTTTCTCCCCTCCGGAGTCGGCCTAGCTAAGTCTGGCTAAGTTCAGCTCTGGCGTCAAGGAGGCAAGGCGGCCTCATGGCAGAGTCGCCGCCATGGCCGGCACCCAACTCCGCGTCCTCCGAGCATCTGAGATCGAGGCCCTCCTCCACCTGCTCGACGGCTGGCCCTTTCCTGACGGCCAGAGGGGCCGGGACTTCTTCCGGCGCTACATCGAACTCGATTCCGCGTTCGAACCGCGCAACGTGTGGGTCGCGGAGCGGGGCGGCGACCTGGTGTCGTGCGTTCAGATCTTCCCACGCCAAGTGCGGGTCGGCGGCCGGATACTGCCCATGGGCGGCGTCGGCAGCGTCTTCACCCGGCCGGACTGCCGGCGCAGTGGACTGGCCGGCGCCCTCCTGGAGCGCATGATCGAGGCGATGCAGGAGCGGGGGATGGTGTTGTCGTACCTGCTGGCCGAACGGCTCAAGTGGTACGGCGAGTATGGGTACCGGCCGTGGTCTCGTGGCTGGCGCACCCTGCACTGGGCTGACCGCTCGATGTCAGCCCTTCCCGGGGCACGTCGCTACGCCCCGGCGACCGACCGCGACGGACTGGAGCGCCTCTGGAGCGTCTACGCGGGAGGCGCCGCCGGCGCGCCGCTGGACGGCATCGTCCACCGGGACGCCGAGGGCTGGCGGGGCAGCTTCGCGCTAGCCGGCAACCCGGACGAGGACATCTGGGTCGCCGATGAGGGACAGGGAATCAGCGCCTACCTCCGCGTCGCCGACATCGGTGGCCGGCGCCGCGTCCTGGAATGGGGCCGCGAGCGGGACGCGGCTCAGGCCCTGTGCGAGCTGGTGGCGTCCGCCATGGCCGGCCGCGGCGTGCAGTCGATCCGATTGCCCCTGGTCCGCGACGAGGCGCTCGAAGCCGCGTTTGCCGCTGCCGGCGCACGGATCGAGACCCGACCTGCGTGGGATGAACTGCCGCCGGAGGCCCGGCCGCCGGCGACCTGGATGGTGCGGTGCCTGGATGACGCCGCGCTGGCCGACCGGCTCGGTGTGGCCGGCGGGGGAGACGTGCTGGCCCGCTGCCTGCCGCCGGAGCGGTTCGGGTTCTGGGAGGCGGACCGGTTCTGAGGGGAATCAGATGAGGCCGTAGCCGATCTCATCGACGATTCCGGTGAGCACGCGATGCATGAGCGGGTCGGCCAGCGCGCGGTGGAAACGGGTCTCGGACGTGATCGGTGACGCCTCGACCGTCCTTTCGTAGAGCGCCACAGTGGGGCGATTCGTCAGCGACGAGAGGTAGTGGAGGCCTTGAACCTGCGGGTAGGCGTCATGGAAGCCCCGCGACCAGTTCTGGGCATGGGTGAAGGGGCCGCTGACGAGCTTCGCCGAGGCGCCGGCTCGCAGGCAGAAGGAACCTGTGAGGTCGAGAAGTCGAACATCTTCTGCCAGGGGGAACGAGACCAGCCAGGGTTGGCGTCGGGTGCGATTGACGCGGCGCCGATTGCGTTGGAAGAACTCCGCGACCGCCGTGGCGACATCGGTCGCCGCGTAGAGAATTCCGCGCTCCTGGAGGCTGGGATTGCCGCGTTCATCGACGCTGTGATGGTCGAAGCGGGACAGGGGTCCGTAGTGCCGGAATGCACTCCATCGAGTGGGATGATCGCCGCCGCGCTCGTAGATGCGGTGGAGAAGCTGTCCAGACGCGACGGTCGTCAGGCTGGGCCCAGTGGCGCGGAGCCGATCGGGGTCAGGCCTCCGGGGCAGTTTGGCCACGGTCTCTGGTCAGAGCCGACGGGCGAGCATCGTGAGTCTCATCACGGCGCCGCCGCTGCGAAGCCACGCCAGCGGGCTCACGCAGGTGTCCACCTCGTCGCCGAGGAACAGATCGGGATCGGGTTCCGTGTACCAGGCGTAGACCTCGACGGGATGGAGGTCGGGGCTCAGCGCGGTATTCACCTTGGTGATGTTGGGCGCCAGGGGTCCGCTCTGCTCGAACTGAAAGATCGGGATGTATCGGCGGTTGTCGAGCAGGATGCTGTAGAGCGTCCGCCGGGCGATCATCTGGCGGACCCGGTTCTCCGGAATCTCCAGCCGTTCGGCGGCTTCCCTCGTCGATAGGCTGCTCTCGGTGAGCGCCGCGAACTGAACGGCGGTTGCGGCGAGAGGGTCGGCTGGGGGTTCGGAATCCAGGTTCACGCCGCCCTCGATCAGTGCCTGTCGCTCGTCGGCTGTGAGTTCATCCGCCGGTTCGCCGTAGAGCACGGTGGGCATGGCGTCCAGCACTCGGCGGAGCGCGGCGTTCAGGCTTTCCGGCGCTGTTCGATGCAGGCCGCGCGCCGTGAAGTAGTCGTAGTCGGTCCCCATGGCGTCCTCCTCGAGAGATGGAGCTTCCATGAGCACCATACGCGATCGCTCCATTCTCTACAAGTCTCCTGGGGTTGCTTGTGGTCCCTGTCGGCAGAACCGGTCCGGGCTCGCCTGTTCTTACGGAGGGTGGCCGGATTCCGTTTGCTTGTCCCCGGCTACACTCCCCTTCATGCAGGTGCTCGACCCGTCCTGGGAGGGTTCTCCGCCGTCCCTGGCATTGGCGCCTCGACTGAAGGCGCTGGCCGGGATCGACATCGCCCTGCTCTCGAACGGCAAGGCCGGAGTCGAACCTCTGTTCAATCATGTGGAGGCGCTGCTTCGGGACCGCTGGGGCGCCGCCTCGGTTGAGCGGGCGACGAAGGGGAACTACAGCGCTCCGGCGGAGCCGGAACTGGTGCGCCGGCTGGCCAGACGGCGGCTGGTGATCACGGGCGTCGGCGACTGAGGGAGCTGCTCGTCGTGCAGTCTGCACGACGCGGTCACGTTCGAGCGGGCGGGTGTGCCGGCGGTCGGGGTGATGACCTCGACCTTCGTCGACGGCGCCGAGTTGATGGCTGCCGCCTGCGGCGCACCCGGCTACCGGTTCGCGGTGATCGAGCATCCGATCAGCAGCGCGACCGACGCGGAACTCCTTGAACGGGCGGGCGAGATCGTGCGTCAGGCGGAAGAACTGGTGCTCGCGGGGGCGGACGTGGAGGTAGGACCCTGATCGGCCGCTGCCGGGCCTCCGTCGTCGCCGTCGCAGCCGCGGTGTCTACGTCCGCGGTGTTCCTCGCGCCGGCGGCGGCAGCCCAGGATGGCGTGGTGCTCGCCGAGTTCATCTTCGAGACGGCGCCGCACCCCGAGTGCCACGCCTCGACGATCGCCGAGACGGCCTCCGGCATGCTCGTCGCCGCGTGGTTCGGCGGCACGGAGGAGCGCAACGCCGATGTCGGCATCTGGTTCAACCGGCTCGAAGCCGAGCGGGCGGAGTCGGCGTCAGACGCTTCATCGCCAAGCGGCCGCTGGACGCCGCCGGTCGAGGTCGCCAACGGAGTCCAGGCCGGCGGCGCCCGCTACCCGACCTGGAACCCGGTGCTCTACCAGTCGCCCCGCGCTGGCGCGCCGCTGCTCCTGTTCTACAAGGTCGGTCCGAGTCCGCCTCTGTGGTGGGGCATGGTGATGGAGTCCGGCGACGATGGCGGCGCGTGGAGCGAACCGCGGCGGCTGCCGGACGGCATCCTGGGGCCGATCAAGAACAAGCCGATCACGCTGCGCGACGGCTCGCTGCTGGCCGGTTCGAGCATCGAAGATGCGCCGGCGCCGCCCGCCTGGAGGGCGCATTTCGAGCGCTCGACCGATCTCGGGCAGACCTGGAGGCGCAGCGAGGGTCTGGCCGGCAGGACGGCGGACGGCGAGGACTTCTGGGTCATCCAGCCGACGATCCTGACCCTTGGTGACGGCGAATTCCTGGCGCTGTTCCGCTCCAAGCAGAGCCGGATCGCCGCTTCCCGCTCCGCCGACGCGGGCAGGACCTGGGGACCGATCTTCGGAACCGCTTTGCCGAACCCCGACGCCGGCATCGACGGCGTGACCCTCGGTGACGGCCGGCATCTTCTCGTCTACAACCACAAGGTACGGGTCGACGGCGCCTGGGCCGGCTCGCGCTCTCGCCTGAACGTCGCGCTGTCCGACGACGGCGACACCTGGGACGCAGCGCTCATGCTCGAGGACCAGGACGGTGAGTACTCGTACCCGGCGGTCATCCAGACCCGCGACGGACGGGTTCACCTGACCTACACCCACCGCCGCACCCGCATCCGGCACGTGGTGCTCGATCCGGCCGCTCTGCGGCGGCGGCCGATGTCGGGCGCCGAGTGGCCGGAGGAAGCGCCGGTGCTGGCGCCAGCCTCCGAGTGACCGCGGGCCTCGACCTCTTCGTCTTCGCCGCCTACCTGCTGGCGGTCATCGCTCTCGGCCTCTCCCTGGCCAAGCGAAGCCGGACGGCGCGCGGGTTCATGGTTGCCGGCGGGGCGCTGCCGGGCTGGGCGGTGGGCCTGTCGATGTTCGGCACGTTCCTCTCCAGCAACACCTTCATCGGCGTGCCGGGGCAGGCGTTTGCCGGCAACTGGAACGCTTTCGTGTTCTCGCTGTCCTTGCCGGTGGCGGCCTTCCTGGCGGCGCGCTGGTGGATCCCGTTCTACCGGCGCGGCGGCGCGGTGTCGGCCTACCATCACCTGGAGGCGCGCTTCGGCCGCTGGGCGCGGACCTACGCGGTGGCCTGCTACCTGCTGACGCAGTTCGCACGGGTCGGGTCCATCCTGTTCGGCGTCGCGCTGGCGATGAACGCACTGACCGGCTGGCCGGTGGTCTGGATCATTCTCAGCACGGGCGTCATCGTCACGGCCTACACCCTGATCGGCGGCATCGAGGCGGTGATCTGGACCGACGTGATCCAGAGCGTCGTGCTGACCGCCGGCGCCCTGTTCGTGGTCGGGCTTCTGATCGTCGATGCGCCGGGCGGGCTGGGCGGATTGGTGGAGACAGCTCAGGCGGCTGAGAAGTTCTCGCTCGGGAGCGTCGCATTCGAGTTCACGACGTCGACCTTCTGGGTCGTCCTGATCTACGGCCTGTTCATCAACTTCAACAACTTCGGGATCGACCAGAGCTACGTGCAGCGCTACCACGCCGCCAACAGCGACCGCGCGGCATCGCGCTCCGTGTGGCTGGCGGCCGGCCTGTACCTGCCGGTGTCGGCGGTGTTCTTCTTCATCGGGACCGGGTTGTTCGTGGTCTTCCAGGATCAGCCGGAAGTCGCCGGAGTGGCCGCCGACCAGGCGTTTCCGCACTACATCTCGACCCGGCTGCCGGCCGGGGCCGCGGGGCTCTTGATCGCGGCACTGTTCGCGGCCGCGATGAGCAGCATCGACACCTCACTCAACAGCTCGGCGACCGTGTTCCTCTCCGACCTCTACCGCACCTACATCCGGCCGGCGCCGGGTCCGGACGGGGCGGAGGCGGAGGACCTGCGGGTGCTGCGCCGCGCGACGGTTGGTGTGGGCGTGCTCGGTACCGGCGCCGCCCTGCTGATGATCGGCGCCGGCAGCCTGCTCGACCTCTGGTGGACCTGGTCGGGCGTCTTCGCCGGCGGCCTGCTCGGCGTGTTCGCGCTCGACCGGCTGGCGCCTCGGGCGGGCCGGGCCGCCGCCCAGTTGGGCGTCGCGGTGGGCGTGCTTGTCATCGTGTGGATGACGGCCTCACCGCGCCTTACGGGGGGATTGGCGATGCTGCGGAACCCGCTCCACAGTTACATGATCACCGTCATCGGCACGCTGACCATCTTCGGTGTCGGACTGCTTGTCTCGAGGTGGCGTCGGCTGCGCGGCGCTGCGATAGGGTGACTCCTCCGATGCTCGCACGAGACATTCCGTCCGCCCGGCCTGCGGGCCGCCTGCGCCGCGCGGCCCTCGTGATCGCCGCGTCGCTGCTCGTTCTGGCGCTCGGAGGTTGCGAGAACCGGGGCGACCTGCTGGGCGTCGAGCTCGTCGTCTTTTCGGTCGGCGAATGGGTGGGCGTCGGCCCCCAGGGAGAGGAGCTGCGCTTCGTCCTCGAGCGCGACGATGACGAGGCGGTTCTCACCGCGTTCATCGTCAATCTGCCCGGTCTGGGCGACGTGGCTCAGGGCCAGCCGGAAGCCTGCGACACGATGGTCACCGCGTTCAACCGGTTCGGGAATCTCGACCTGCGTATTCCGCTGCGCAACGCCGGCTTCAGGTTCCGGACGCCGAACGACTTCAGGGTCGACAATGACGGCTATATCCAAGCGGAGATCGTCGGCCGCTTCGACGCGCCGGACAGCGCGATGGTCGACGCAGACATCGAGATCGACGTGACGCGGGTCCTGCCCTGCCGCGCCGAGTTGATGGTCAGTTGGCAGATGGCGCCGGTGGGCCCCTGAGTCGCTGGCAGAGCGCCCGGTAAGAGAGCGAGTCGATGTACCCCGGCCGGTACGCGCGCGAAACCCCTGACAAGCCGGCGGTGATCATGGCCGGCAGGGGCGAGTCGGTCAGCTACCTGGAGCTCGACCGACGGTCGAACCGGCTGGCCCAGTTCTGGTACGCGCAGGGGCTGCGGCCGGGCGGCCACGTGGCGATCTTCATGGAGAACCACCCGCGCTACTTCGAGGTCTACTGGGCGGCGATCCGGTCGGGTCTGTACCTGACGACGGTGAACAGCTACCTGACGGCCGAAGAAGCGGCGTACGTCGTCAAGGACTGCGGCGCGGAGGGAATCGTTGCGTCGGCGAAGCTGGCGGAGGTCTGCGCTGAGCTTTCCGACCTGATTCCGACCTGTCCCAGCCGCCTGATGGTCGACGACGACCGGCTCGGCATTCCCGCGGGTTGGGACGATTGCGCGGAGGCCACGGCTCAGTTCCCGGCCGAGCCGCTCGCCGAGCAGCCGCGCGGCAGCACGATGCTCTACAGCTCGGGGACTACCGGGCGGCCGAAGGGGATCCTGCGGCCGCTGCTGGGGCTGCCGGTGGATGAGATGCCCGCAGAGCGGCTTGAAGTCCTCACGAGCATCTACGGCATCGGCGCCGATTCGATCTACCTGTCGCCGGCGCCGCTGTATCACGCGGCGCCGATCGGCTTCACCGGCGGAGTCCAGACACTGGGCGGCACGGTCGTCGTCCTGGAACGGTTCGACCCGGAACTGGCGCTCAAGGCGATCGAGGACCATGGGGTCAACGTCAGCCAGTGGGTGCCGACCATGTTCAACCGCATGCTGAAGCTGCCCGAGGAAGCGCGGACGCGCTACGACCTGTCCAGCCACAAGCGGGCGATCCATGCCGCCGCGCCCTGCCCGGTCGATGTCAAGCGCCGGATGATCGAGTGGTGGGGACCGATCATCCTGGAGTACTACGCCGGCACCGAGGGCAACGGGATGTGCGCGGTGGAGACCGAAGAGTGGCTGGAGCGCCCCGGCACCGTCGGCCGCTGCCTCACGGCGACGATGCACATCTGCGGCGACGACGGCGACGAGTTGCCTGTCGGCGAACCCGGGACGATCTACTTCGAGCCGCCCGAGGACGCGGACCTGTTCGAGTACCACGGCGACCAGGAGAAGACCCTGGGTTCGCGGCACCCGGTCAATCCGCGCTGGAGCACGCTCGGCGACGTCGGCTACCTGGATGGGGACGACTACCTGTTCCTCACCGACCGCAAGGCCTTCATGATCATCTCGGGCGGTGTGAACATCTATCCCCAGGAGATCGAGGACGCGCTGATCGTCCACCCGAAGGTCGCCGATGTGGCGGTCATCGGCGTACCCAACGAGGACATGGGCGAAGAGGTCAAGGCGGTGGTCCAGTTGATGCCCGGGATCCCGGAGAGCCCCGAACTGGCCGAGGAGTTCGTCGCCTACGGGCGCGAGCATCTGGCCCGCTACAAGGCGCCGAAGTCCGTCGATTTCGAGGAGCAGCTTCCGCGGCTGCCCACCGGGAAGCTGTACAAGCGCCTGCTGCGCGACCGCTACTGGACGGGCCGCACGTCGCGGATCGTGTAGCAGCCCGTGACCTCCCGCTCACCGCTGACCGCGATCGCCGACGAACTGGCCTCGGCAGTCGACGCGCTCGAGTTCGGTGCCCCGGTCGTCCACGTCTACAACCCCCTGGTCTACGCCCGGGCGGCCCACCATGCCTACCTGCGCGTCGCCGGTGCGGCGAGCGGACGGGTGCTGCTGCTGGGAATGAACCCCGGGCCGTGGGGCATGACCCAGACCGGCGTGCCGTTCGGAGAGGTGGTCCACGTGCGGGACTGGCTGGGAATCGCGAGCGGGGTCGAACCCCCGGCCGATCAGCACCCCAAACGGCCGATCCTGGGCTTTGGCTGCAAGCGGAGCGAGGTCAGCGGGCGCCGGGTCTGGGGTTGGGCCGAGCGGCGCTTCGGGACGCCGGCGGCCTTCTTCGATCTCTTCGTGATCTGGAACTACTGCCCGTTGGCTTTCCTGGCGGAGAGCGGTGCGAACCTGACTCCGGACCGCTTGCCTGCGCGGGAGAAGGCGCCGCTGTTCGCGGCCTGCGACCGGTCCCTGGAGCGAACCGTGCGGTTTCTTGAGCCGCGGTTGGTGGTGGGTATCGGAGCGTTCGCGGAGGGGAGGGCTCGACGGGCACTCGGCGAGTTGAACGTGCCGATCGGCCGAATGCTGCATCCGAGTCCCGCGAGCCCGGCGGCGAACCGCGGCTGGGAAGAGCAGGCGGAACGGGACCTGCGGGCGCTGGGGGTGGAGTTCTAGTCGCGGTCGCGGGGCTCGACCTCGCGGTCGTCGATTGCCAGGACGACGGCGTCGTGGATTGCCGGGCGGAGTCTTCTGATCGCGATGTTGTCCCGGGTCGGGTGGACACGGTTCGTCAGCAGGACGACGATCAGATCGAGTTCCGGGTCGATCCAGAGCGAGGCGCCGGTGAAGCCGGTGTGGCCGAAGGAGTGCGCGGAGAAGTAGCGGCCTGCGGAACTCGGGTGGGATGGTGTGTCCCAACCGAGCGCCCGGCTGCTGCCGGGGACGAGTTCGGCGCGGCGGGTGAAGAGGGCGACCGTTTCGGCGCTGGCAAGCCGCTGCCCTCCGTAGACGCCGCCGTTCAGCATCGCCTGGCCGAACGCGGCGACCTCGCGGGCGGCGCCGAACAGGCCGGCGTGCGGCGCGATGCCTCCCAGCGCGAGCGTGTTCTCGTCGTGGACCTCGCCGTGGGGCAGACGGCCTCGCCAGGAATCGAATTCCGTGGGCGCGATCCGCTCGCGCAGCTCTTCCCGCGGGACGTAGCCGGTGTCAACCAGGCCGAGTGGATCAAGGACTTCGGCCTGCACCAGGTCGTCCAGGCCGCGGCCGGAGCTGCGCTCCAGGATCTCGCCCAGGAGCAGGACGCCGAGGTCGGAGTAGATCGCCCGTTCGCGCCGGCCAACGGCCAGTTTCGTACCGGCGATGTGCTCCAGGTAACGGGCGCGAGCCTCGTCGCGGTCGAGGCCCTCGCCGACGTCCCGGAACAGCTCGGTGCAGCAGGGCAGACCGCTCGAGTGGGCGAGCAGGTCCCGCAGCGTCGCGCCGCCGGCCGGTGACCCCTCCAGTTCGGACAGGTAGGACGCGGCGGTGGCGTCGAGGTCGAGCACGCCCGCCTCGACCCGGCGCATCATCAGCGGCGTCGTGGCGATGACCTTGGTCAGGGAAGCCAGGTCGTAGATCGTCGACGGGGTGACGGCGGGTGAGCCTTCGTCGTAGGTCAGGCGGCCCGCGGCCCGTTCGAGGACCACGGCGCCGCGGCGGGCCACCAGCAGGACGCCGCCCGGAGTGACGCCGTCGTCGATGGCCGTTGTCAGCAGGTCGAGGGCGCGCTGCAGGCGTTCCGCATCGAAGCCGGCCGCTTCGGGCGCGGCGTCGCGAAGCACGGGCGCCGCCGTAGCCGGTTCTGCCGATCTCGGTGGGGACAAGTGCGCTGTGGTCCCTGGAGATTCTGGGGGTCCTGGCGATTGACAGGCGGTGATGACGGCCAGGGCGAACAGGCCTGCCCGGAGTGGAACCGTCGCGGCGGGGGAGAGTCCTCGCACGGCGTCCATGGCGGGCGAATGGGGCAAGGGAGCGACTATAGCCCGGTGCGTACCCGGTCGCGGAGTTGCGCTGGGCGGGAATCCCGGTTGCTATCCTGAGTCATCCTGCTTGGAATGGGGCGGTTCGACACGAGGAGAGCGACGATGAAGAGGGCTCTGGCCGGAATGACGATAGTGACTGTCGCGGTGGCCGCGGGTTGCGGCTACGGCGGCGAGACAGAGGAGACGGAAGCGATGGTGGATGAGGCGACGGAAGCGGCGGAGGCCGCCGGGTCGGTCCTGCGCAACGACGCGGCGATGGACGACCTGGTGCCGGTGGACGCGGTGGTGGAGAAGGTCGCGGACGGCTTCACATTCACCGAGGGCCCGGTGTGGGTGCCGGGCGACCCCGAGCGGCTGTACTTCAGCGACATCCCGGCCAACACGGTCTACCGCTGGTCCGAGAGCGAGGGCAAGGTCGTGTTCCTGCAGCCCGTGCTGCCCGACGACGCCGACACCGGCGGCGCCGGCGGCTCGAACGGGCTGGCGCTCCACCCTGACGGGCGGCTCGTCCTGTGCGAGCACGGCGGTCGACGGGTGTCCGCGATGGCGCTCGACGGCGAGCGGGTGACCCTGGCCGACCGCTACGACGGCAAGCGGCTGAACAGCCCGAACGACATCGTGTTCCACTCGAGCGGCGCCGCCTTCTTCACCGACCCTCCCTACGGGCTGGACGGGCAGGACGCGTCCGAGAACAAGGAACAGGCGCACAACGGCATCTACCGGCTGGACCCGGACGGCACGGTGACCCTGCTCGAGACCGGCCAGACCCGTCCCAACGGTCTCGGCCTGTCGCCGGACGAGAAGGTCCTTTACGTGGCGAACTCGGACGCGGCGCCGAACCGGTACTGGAAGAAGTACGCCGTGAACGACGACCTGACCCTCGGCGAGGGCGAGATGTTCTTCGACGCCAGCGACATGGAGGCGCCCGGCGCGCCGGACGGTCTGGCCGTCGATGTGGACGGCAACGTGTTCGCGACCGGCCCGGGCGGTGTCCTCGTCTTCAGTCCGGACGGGCGTCACCTGGGCACGATCGCACCGGCCGAGTTGCCGGCCAACACCGCCTTCGGCGGCGACGGCAGCACGCTGTACATGACCGCGCGCACCGGTCTCTACCGCGTGGCGACAAGTACGCGGGGCGACGTCTACGCCGCCGGCGAGTGATCCGCTCCAGCCCTGGGCACGCGGGCGTCTCGCCCGCATCCGAATAGACGCGCATGGGACTTCGCGGCAGCTTCGGCACACTCGACTGGCTGATCGTCGCCGCGCTGCTGGTCGGTCTGACGCTGCTGTCGCGGTCGCTGTCGCGGCGGCAGAAGACGGAGCGCGACTACTTCGGCGGCTCGCGCAACCTGCCGTGGTACGCGGTGGCGGCGTCCCTGGTGGCGACCGAGATCAGCGCCGTGACCTACATCAGCCTGCCCGCGATCGTCCACCGGCCGGGCGGCAACCTGACCTACCTGCAGATCGGGTTGTTCGGCTACGTCGGCGCCCGGCTCCTGGTGGCGTGGCTGCTGGTGCCGGCCTACTACCGATACGACGTGATGAGCCCGTACGACCTGATCGAGCGCCGGCTGGGCGGCTCGGGCGCGGCGGTCCGGAAGACGGCGACCGGCCTGTTCTGGCTGGGCGGGGTGCTGGCGCAGTCGGCGCGCGTGTACCTCTCGGCCGTTGTGCTCGGAGTGCTGCTGCACCGGGAGCTCGCCTGGTTCGAGAGCGCGACCGGCCTGCCGCCCCACGTGGCCGCGGTGGCGGCGATCATGGCCGTCGCCATCCTGTGGACCTGGCTCGGGGGCATCGCGGCCGTGGTCTGGACGGACGCCGCGCTGTTCCTGCTGTTCCTCGTCGGCGTCGCGGTCAGTCTGGGTGTCGTGGTGTGGGAGATCGAGGCCGGCATCTCGACGACCCTTGCGGCCGCCTGGACGGAGGGGAAGTTCACGCTGTTCGATCTGTCGGCCTCTCTTTCGACGCCATACACCCTGTGGGCGGCGCTGATCGGCGCCACGATCGGCGGCTTCGCCGCCTTCGGCGCCGACCAGTTGATGGCCCAGCGCATCTTCTGCTGCCGCAGCGCGCGGGACGCCCAACGGGCGGTGGTGGCCAGCAGCGTGTCCGTGATCGTCTCGTTCGCGTTCGCCCTGGTCGGGATCGGGCTTTGGGCCTACTACGAGCAGGCGCCCCTGCACGGTACGGCGGCGGCGATCGTGGCGGAGCAGCCCGATCGAATCTTCGCGGTGTTCGCGGTCGAAGCGGTGACGGTCGGTCTGAAGGGCCTGGTCGTGGCCGGGGCCCTGGCCGCGGCGATCTCCAGTCTCGACTCCGTTCTCGCCGCTCTGGCGCAGACCACATCGTCGCTGCTGGGCCCGCGGTGGCGTCGCGGCGGCAGTCTGCGGTTGCCGCGGCTGCTGGTCCTCGGTTGGGGACTGGTGCTGGGCCTCGCGTCGCTGTTGATGGATCGGGTGGCGGCGCGGTACGACGCCCTGCTCGACCTGGCGCTGGCGATGGCCGGCTACACCGGCGGGGCGCTGATGGCCGCGGTCGTCCTGGCGCTCGCGCCCTGCGGCCGCGACGGCCGGGGCTTCCTGTGGTCCGGGCCGCTGTCCGTGCTCGCCGTCTTCGCAGCGGCCTGGCACCAGCCGGCGGCGGGATGGGTCTGCCTGCTCGGCGGCGCCGTGCTGTTCGGAACCTGGTTGCGCATGGACGGTCGCGGCCGGCTTGGAGCAAGTTTGTTGTTGATGCTGGGCGTCGCGCTGGTGTTGGCGCTGTGGCGCTGGGCGCAGGGGCCCGGGGGCGAACTGCTGGCCTGGCCCTGGTACGTGCCGCTGGGGGCGATAGTGGCCTGGGTGTGGGGGCTGGGCTTGAGCGGGCGCTCGGCGGCGGAAGCCGGCGGAGACGCCGGCGCCCCCAGTGTTCTTGCTAGCGTCGCGCCATGAGTGAGAAGGAGGGCGCCACCCGACGGCAAGTGATGGCCGTGGCCGGCGCGCTTGGCGCGGCCGCCGTTGCGGGTGTGGCTTGCTCTCCCTCCGAGCGGGATTCCGACGCCCGGCCGGACGACGAGTCCGGCGCGGGCGTGACCAGCTTCGAACTCGAAGAGGCGACGATCGCCGAGCTCGGCCGTCAGATGGCGGCCGGTGAGCGGACAAGCGGGGAGATCACGCGGCTCTACCTCGACCGGATCGAGGCGCTCGACCGCCGGGGACCGACGCTCCGCTCGGTGATCGAGACGAACCCGGACGCCCTGGAGATCGCCGAGCAGCTCGACCGGGAGCGGGCCGCGGGCAGCGTGCGGGGTCCGCTGCACGGCATCCCGATCCTGCTCAAGGACAACATCGCCACCGCCGACCGCACGACGACGACCGCCGGCTCGCTGGCGCTCGAGGGGCTGATCCCGCCGCGGGACGCCTTCGTCGCGTCCCAGCTCCGGCGCGCGGGAGCGGTGCTGCTCGGCAAGGCGAATCTGAGCGAGTGGGCCAACTTCCGCTCCAACAGGTCGAGTTCGGGCTGGAGCGCGCGTGGCGGGCAGTGTCGCAACCCGTACGTTCTCAACCGCAATCCGTGCGGTTCGAGTTCCGGGTCCGGCGCGGCGACTTCCGCCAATCTGTGCGCGGCGGCGGTGGGCACGGAGACCGACGGCTCGATCATCTGCCCTTCGTCGGCGAACGGGCTGGTCGGCATCAAGCCGACCGTCGGCCTGGTCGGCCGGAGCGGCATCGTTCCCATCTCGGCGGTGCAGGACACCGCCGGCCCGATGGCGCGGACGGTGGCCGACGCCGCGGCGCTGCTCAGCGGCATGACCGGGCGGGATCCGCGGGACGACGCCACGGCCGCCTCACCGGTCCCAACCGACCTGGCCCGTCACCTAAGCGAGCTTCGCTCGGCAGACCTCGGCGGCCGCGACCTGGATCGAGGGGGCGCTTCCGACCTGAGCGGTCTGCGGATCGGCGTCGGCAGGCAGTTCATGGGCGGCGACAGCCGCGTCGACGAGGCGATGGAGGAGGCGATCAAGGTGCTCGCCAGTCTGGGCGCTGAGATGATCGATCCAGTCGAGATCGCCCATCGCGGGGAGGTCGGGCGGCACGAGTACGAGGCCATGCTCTACGAGTTCAAGGCCGGTCTGAACGCGTACCTCGCCGACGCTTATCTCACGGAGGGGGGCGACGGCGCCCCGGTCGCTTCGCTGGCTGACGTCATCGCTTTCAACGAGGCGAACGCGGAGCGCGAGATGCCCTTCTTCGGCCAGGAGATCCTGATCGAGGCGGAGGGCAAGGGACCGCTCACCGAGGCCGCCTACGAGACGGCGCGCGGTACGGCCAACCGCCTGTCCCGCGAGGAAGGGCTCGACGCGACGCTCGCGGAGCACCGTCTCGACGCCATTCTGGGACCGAGCGGCGGGCCGGCCTGGGTGACCGACCTGGTGCACGGCGACCACTTCTCGGTCGGCAGTTCAGGCGCGGCGGCTGTCGCGGGCTACCCGAACGTCACCGTACCGGCCGGCTACGTCCACGGCCTGCCGGTTGGGGTCTCCTTCTTCGGCGCCGCGTGGAGCGAACCGACGCTGATCCGCATCGCCTGGGCTTTCGAGCAGGCGGCGCCGCACCGCCGGCCACCGCGGTTCCGCGCTCGGGTCGACGAGAGCTGACGCCGGCGCACCTGGTTTCTACCGCGCAAGCTCCTATGCTTTCATCTCCCGGAAACACCGCCGCAGCTCCCCGACGAAAACCTCGGGCACCTCGAACGCCGCGAAATGGCCGCCCTTTTCCAGCCGGTTCCAGTACACGAGGTTGCGGTACCGCTTCTCGGCCCAGCGTCGTGAGGCGCGGAAGATCTCCTTGGGGAAGATGCTGCAGCCGACCGGAATCTCGACGGGGTCGCTGCCGCCCCTGCCGAAGCTCTCCCAGTAGATGCGTCCGGAGGAGGCGCCGCAGGCCGGCAGCCAGTACATCATCACGTTGTCGAGCAACTGGTCGCGCGTGAGCACGTCTTCCGGGTGGCCGTCGTTGTCGGTCCAGGACCAGAACTTCTCGACGATCCAGGCCGCCTGGCCGGCCGGCGAATCGACCAGGCCGTAGCCCAGCGTCTGAGGCCTGGTGGACTGCTGCTTCGAGTAGCCGGAGTCCCAGTCGCGGTAGTGCTGGATGCCGGCGAGAGCGTCCTTCTCGTTGTCGGTCAGGTCACCCATCGTGCTCTGGTCGACGCCCACGGTCGGCATGTTCACGTGGATGCCGTGGCAGTGCTCGTGGTCCTGAATCGCAATCGCCGTGCTGACCGCCGCTCCCCAGTCGCCTCCCTGGGCGAAGTACCATTCGTAGCCGAGGCGCGCCATCAGCTCGGCCCAGGCGTCGGCGACCTTCTCGACGCTCCAGCCGGGCGCTGCCGGCTTGTCGGAGAATCCGAAGCCGGGCAGGGTTGGCACGACGAGGTGGAAGGCATCCTCGGCCGAGCCGCCGTGCGCGGTCGGGTCGAGCAGCGGATCGAGAACTTCGAGAAACTCGACGATCGATCCCGGCCAGCCGTGGGTGAGCACCAGCGGGGCGGCGCCCGTGTGCCGGGAACGGAGATGGAGGAAATGGATGCCCAGCCCGTCGATCTCGGTTTTGAACTGATCGAGGTCGTTCAGGCGGTTCTCGAGCCGGCGCCAGTCGTAGGAGGACGCCCAGTACTCGCACAGCTCCTTCGTGTAGGCGAGTGGGATGCCCTGGGTCCAGTCGTCGACCGTCTCCCGTTCGGGCCAGCGCGTGGCGGCCAGCCGCCGGCGCAGATCGGTCAGTTGCTCGTCGTCGATTTCGATGCGGTAGGGCGTGATGTCGGTCATGGGGTGCGACGCTAGCAGCCCTAGAAGACCATCCGCATGCCGGCCGAGACGGTCTCGATATCGCCGGCGATCGACTCGATGCGGCCGACCGCCCTGAACCGACCGAGAATCTGGACTTCGACGCCGACGCCGTAGATCAGGTCCTGGTCGTCCACGTCCACCAGGGTGACTTCGAGGTCGTCGGCCGCGTCCTCCACATTGGCGGTCCAGGACACGATGCCTAGCTTCGCGAACACCCGGATGCGCCGCGTCAGGTCGAAGTGGGGCACGATCGCGGCGGAGTAGGCGGTGATCTTGCCCTGGATCGCGATATCGGAGCACGAAACGCCTTCCGCGCAGGGCCGGATCGCCCCGTCGACCTTGGACAGGTCGTAGTAGCCCACTTCGACCGCCAGGAAGTCGTTGAACTTGTAGCCGATGTCGTAGCTGAGGGAGTTCTCGTCGCCGTCGAGGACCTGGTCGAAGGCATCGCTCCTGTTGATGTCGATGCCCGCCAGGCCGAGGTGGAAGCCGATGTAGATCTCACGGTCGGCCGCCGCTGCCGGCGCCGCCGCGAGGGTGGCCAGCAGCAAGGTCATGGGCGTTGCCACGGGCAGGAAGCGGGTCATCCAAGAGCGGCGTATGGTCATCGGGGCCTCCCGGGAGACGGCGGTTGGGTCAGCTTGGCAAGCATACAGGAATAGCTATATGTGTGTACCGAGGCAGGTCGGACTTCGGCCGTCCGGATCCAGTAGTGTCCGCGGACCAATGAGCGATCCGGTCTGTCTCATCTCCGGCGTCGGCCCCGGAACGGGGGCTTCGCTGGCTCGTCGCTTTGCGGCTGGCGGCTACCGGGTGGCGATGCTCGCGCGCAACGGGGAACGTCTGAAGGCGCTGGAGACCGAGATCGAGGGTTCGCGCGGCTACGTCTGCGACGTGTCCGACCCGGAAGCGGTGCGGACGACGGTGGCTCGGGTCGGCGGCGATCTGGGCGCGCCGACGGTGCTCGTTCACAACGCCGTGGGCGGCGCCTTCGGCGACTTCCTGGAGGTCGATCCGGAGCGGCTGCGCGCCAACTTCGAAGTCAACGTGATGGGCCTGCTCTACCTGGCGCGCGCTCTAGCCCCGGCGATGATCGAGGCCGGGCGCGGGGCGATCATGGTCACCGGCAACACGGCGGCCCGCCGCGGCATGCCGCGCTTCGCCGGGTTCGCACCGACCAAGGCAGGGCAGCGCATTCTCGCCGAATCGATGGCGCGGACCCTGGGACCGCAGGGCATCCACGTCGCGTACTTCGTGATCGACGCGGTGATCGACCTGGAGTGGACCCGGCGGCGAATGCCCGACCAGCCGGACGACTTCTTCATCCAGCCCGACGCGATCGCCGAGAACGTCTGGTACGTTGCCCATCAAGACCCGTCAGCCTGGAGCTTCAACGTCGAGATGAGGCCGTACCGCGAGACCTGGTGACGGCGCCCGCGGGCCTCCGATCGGCGGTTCGCGCGTGGTAACTTCGCGGGATGACACGTTCCGTTCCAGCCCTCCTGATCGTCCTCCTGATCGCGCTTGGCGCCCTTGCCTGCGGACGTGGCGATGCCGCGCCGCCGACGGCCGACGATGCGGCCGAAGCGGGTGCCGCGCCCGCCGAGTCTTCCGATCCGGAAGGGGCGGACCTGAACGATCCGGTCGCGCAGCGGGTCGAGCCGTTCCAGATCTTCGACAACCTCTACTACGTCGGGATCGAGTGGGTCTCGTGCTACCTGCTTGTGACCACCGACGGCCTGATCCTGATCGACGCGCTCTACGGCGACCACATCGATACCGCGATCGATGGCATCCGGACCCTCGGGTTCGACCCGGCGGACCTCAAGTACGTGCTGGCGACCCACGGCCACTTCGACCACGCCGGCGGCGCTGCCCGGTTCCAGGAGACCTACGGGGCGCGGGTCGGCATGACCGAGGCGGACTGGGAACTGGCCGAAACGCCGCCGGGCAACCCCGACTACGAGATCGACGTGCCGGTTCGCGACATGGTCGTCGCCGACGGCGACACGCTCGAACTGGGCGACACGGAGATCCGGTTCTACGTCACGCCCGGGCACACCGAGGGGGTTCTGTCGATGGAGTTCCCGGTGCGTGACGGCGGCGAAGAACACCGCGCCTTCGTGTTCGGCGGCGTGGGGCTCAACTTCGAGGGCGTCCACCGCACGAACCTCTACCTGGACAGCGTGGCCCGGATTCAGCGGCTCGCCGCCGAGGACGGCAACCCGGTCGACGTGAGCATCACGAACCACGCCTCCATGGGGAGAATCTTCGAGCGTGCAGAACAGTTGGCGTCGCGGGCCGAGGGCGATCCCCACCCCTTCGTCGATCCCGAGGGCTACGTGGCCTGGCTCGCCGAGCTGCAGAAGAACGCCGAGGAGAAGCTCGTCGTCGAGCGGGAATTGGCCGGCGAGTAGATAGGCGTGAAGAGCTTCGAGCTGATGCCGCGTTTCGAGAACGCGGTGGCGGGGTTCGACCTGTTTCACCGGGAAGATCCGGCGACGGAGACGGTGGACGGCGAACAGGCGCCGCGGGAGTTTGCCTACGCCCGGCGAATGGCGGCCTGGGTGACGCGGCTCGATCCGGATGCCGGCGAGATCCTGATGCTTGCGGCGCACTGCCAGCATCTGCGCCGCTTCGCGCTGCCGCGGACCGACTATCCGGCCGGGCGCCATGGCTATCTCGCCTGGCGGCGGGCGGCGGCGCTGGAGCACGCGCGTCTGGCCGCTGCCGTACTGCGTGACGCCGGCTACCGGCGAGAGCAGATCGAACGCGTTCAGAACCTGGTGCTGAAGCGGGCGGGACGGAGTTCGCGCCGGGAGGCGCAGACCCTGGAGGACGCGGCCTGCCTCGTGTTCCTGGAGCGCGACCTGGAGGGGCTCGCAAGCCGGCTGGGCGACGAGAAGACGGCGGAAGTGCTGGTCCGGACGTGGCCCAAGATGTCGGATGCCGGCCGCGAAGCCGCCGCGGAGCTGGACTTGAAGCCCGAACTCCGGCAGCTCGTGGCCAGCGCGCAGGCCGTCAGCCGACCCTGAGGGTCAGCCGCTCGCGCGCTTCGCCGATGCGCGTTACCTTGAACCGCGTGTTGCCGTTCGCGACGCCCGCGGCTGCCAGGGCTCGTCCGAAGGCGGATTCGAGTTCTGCGGACGTGTCTTCGTCTTGGGGGACCAGGCGGTCGTTGACGCGCAGTTCGAGCCGATGGCGGTCGAAGGCGACTCTGCCTTCGAGTTGAGGCTCGGCCTCGATCAGGTCACACGCGCGAAACGCGCTGGCGAGCAGGGATCGCATGCGCTCGTCCAATGAGCCGACGCTTTCGAGGTCTCGCGACGTCTCACGCCGGCGGCTGTAGAGGAGCCCTGGCTCGCTGCGACTCTGGTCGTAGCTGTACTGGGCATCGTGGCCGATCAACAGCACGCCCGGTCCATCGGGGACGTGGCTGTAGTCGGCGACGTCGATCAGCAGTTCGGGCAGAACCCGCTCGGTGATCCAGCGATGGAAGACGGGGATGAACTCCTCCGCCTCGGCCGTGGACCCGGCGCGGGCGAGCACCTTCAGGTCGAGCTTGACCAGACCATCGAGGACCGGTCCCTGGGAAGCGCTCATACCGCTCGTCGCAGGCCGGCCGTCGCCTGCTGTTGCGCGATCCGGTGGTTGCAGGCGTGGGCCGCCTCGATGAACAACTGGGCTTCCTCGATCCGGCGGTGCGCTTCCTCGCTCGAGTCCGTCTCGACCTCGCCGTGGATGCGGAACAGGTAGTTCGCGAACTTGGCGCCGGCGTACGGATCGAAGAACAGCTCCGTGTCGTAGAACCGGGTGCGGAACTCGCCGACGATCTCCGTCGGGGCGTTGCCGATGTCGATGTTCTCCGTCGTGATCAGCGCCCGCGCCGCTTGCAGCATGGCGGCATAGGCCCTGGCGGCAGCGGCCCCCGCTGCTCCGCGGTCCAGCTCCAGCATGCCCTCGAAGACCTCGCGCTCAGCCGCGGTCAGGCCGAACTCGACCGCGGTTACGACCTCACCGGCGCATTCGCCGACGCCGAGGTCGCCGATCGTGTACTCGCGCGGGTCGCCCCAGTCGGAGTAGAGAGTGCGGTCCTCGAGGTAGGTCGGCAGCTTGGTCAGGTCGTCGAGCAGTTGCCGAACGCGGGCCTTGCCGACCCGGGCGATGAAGCTCTGGAAGCTCTCGCCCTTCTGCCGTTCGGTGACGAACAGGCCGGCTATGCGTTCGACCGCTTCGGGAATGCGCTTGGCCGGCACGGCGACCACGGCGAGCCCATAGGCGCCTGCGTTCTCGCTCCACTGGCCGCCCAGGATGACCTGGAAGTGGGGCACCGTGCGGCCGTCGCTCTTGCGGCTCACGCCGTAGAAGCCGATGTCCGCGACGTGATGCTGGCCGCAGGAGTTGAAGCAGCCGGAGACCTTGATCCGCAGGTCCTTCACCGCCTCGTCGGCGAGCATGCTGGTCGTCTTGAGCGCCGCCCCGATCCGCTTGCGCAGCTCACCGGCGAGTCCGCGGGAGGACGAGATGCCCAACTTGCAGGTGTCCGTTCCGGGACAGGACGTGACGTCGACCAGGGAGGAGGCGCCGGGTGCGCCCACGCCTTCGCTCCTGAGTTTCGAGTAGAGGGCTGGCAGGTCCGCTTCGCTGATGTTCCGGAGCACGATGTTCTGCTCCACCGTGTTCCGCACCAGACCGCCGTTGTAGCGCCGGGCCGTGTCGGCGAGTGCCCGCAGTTGGGGAGAGGTCAAGTCGCCGAGGGGCAGGTTGACGGCGACGGCGACATAGCCCGGCTGCCGCTGCCGCTGGACGTTCGTGGCCAGCCACTCGGCGAAGCCCTCGGGGCGTGGCCCCGCTTCGAGCTTCACGGCCGGCCGCGTCGGCGCTTCCTCGGTGATCGCGAGGTCGTCGAGATAGGCGGTCCACTGGTCATCGGCGGGCAGAACCGCGAACTCCTCGTCGACCAGGCGACTGAATTCCTCGATGCCCAGCTTGGCCACCAGGAACTTGACCCGCGCCCGCGCCCGGTTCCGCTTCTCGCCAAGGCGGCCGAAGACACGGCAGATGGCCTGCGCCAGGGGCAGGAGTTCGTCTTCGCGCACGAACTCGCGCAGCACCTTCGCCTGGTGCGGAACTGCTCCGAGACCGCCGCCGACGTAGACCTTGAAGCCACGCTCCGGCTCGGCGCTGGCGCCGTTCGAGGAGACGCCGGCGCGAACCTGGGCGACCACGCCGAGGTCGTGCATGTTCGCGAGGCCGCAGGCGTGCTGCTCGCAGCCCGAGAAGGCGATCTTGAACTTGCGGCCGAAGTCCTGGGCGTCCCTGTGCCCGAGCAGGAAGTACGTCAGCGCGTGGGCGTAGGGCGAAACATCGAACGGCTCGTCGCGGCAGACGCCGGCAAGGGGGCATGCCGTGACGTTGCGCACCGAGTTGCCGCAGGCCTCGCGGGTGGTGATGTCGACCGCGGCCAGGCGCCGCATGATGTCCGGTGTGTCGTCGATGTGGATGAAGTGGAACTGGATGTCCTGGCGGGTCGTGATGTGGGAGATGCCGTCCGAGTACTCCTCGGCGAGGTCGGCGAGCACCTCCATCTGCTCCGCGTTCATGGCGCCGAAGGGGATCTTGATCCGCAGCATGCCCGGCGCGTCCCAGACCGTGTTCGGCCCCTTGGTCAGGTCGTCGCAGGGGAACTCCAGGGTCCGGCTCGCGAACCCGTCGTGGCGCTGGCCGTTGTCGTAGCGCTGGCCGTAGACGCCACGGCGCAGGCGGGTCTCGGCGAAGACCTTGTCGTCGATCTTGCCCAGTCGCTTCTGTGCGATCTGGGTCTCGAAGATCTCGATCTCCTCCTCGAGTTCGGGCGGGATGCGGCCTTCGAGTTCGGCCTCCCAGGTGGCGGTGGCGTCCACGGATAGCTGGCTCATCGGTCGGTTCTCGCTTGCTCTTTTTGGGGGATCGGCTTACCCGCTCCGAGGCGCGGGGTGGGCGGGGCCGGCGTATTCGTGACCATAGTGGTCACCTTGGTCACCATTCTACGCTGACCGGCGCCCAACGTTGCAACCGCATGGGGGCAAAGAGGTGCGCGTGGAGGTGACGGCGGCCCCGTTGGCGGGGTCGCCGGCCTCCCGGCGGGCTACATCAGATCCTGGAAGCGGACCGGCTTGGGAAAGTCGGCGGAGGCGGCGCGGATCTTCTCGCCGATCGCGGCCACGCTCCAGGGGTCCCGGTCGTTCGGCCGCCGCGCGATCTCGAGCGACTGCCAAGCCAGAAGGAACACGGTGTTGCCGCCGACCGCGAAGATGCGGCCGGTGATGTCGGCGGCGTCGTCGGTGCAGAGCCAGACCACGGCGGGCGAGACCTTCTCCGGCGCCAGGGGCTCGGCGGTCGCCTCCGGCATGATGTCCTCGGTCAGGCGCGACCAGGCGGCGGGAGCGAGCAGGTTCACCGTGACGCCGTACTTCGCGCCCTCGAGAGCCAGGCAGCGCATGAAGCCGGCCATGCCGGCCTTGGCGGCGCCGTAGTTCGTCTGGCCGAAGTTGCCGAGCAGGCCGGAGGTCGAGCTGGTCATGATGATCCGTCCGCCCGACTCCTGCTCGATCATCTGGTCGTACGCGGCCTTGGTCACCAGGTAGGTGCCGCGCAGGTGGACGTCGAGGACGATGTCCCACATCTCGTCGGTCATGTTCTTGAACGACTTGTCGCGCAGGATGCCGGCGTTGTTGATCGCGATGTCAAGCTTGCCGAACTCAGAGACGGCGCGCTGCACCATTGCCCTGGCGGCGTCGCCATCGGAGACGGAACCGTAGTCGGCGACGGCCTGGCCGCCGGCGTCCTGGATCTCCTTGACGACCTGGTCGGCCATCGTGGTGCCGGCGCCCGTGCCGTCGCGCGCGCCGCCGAGGTCGTTGACCACGACCGCCGCGCCCTCCTGCGCGAGGAGAAGTGCATGCGCGCGGCCGACACCGCCGCCCGCGCCCGTAACGAGTGCAACCTTGCCGTCGAGCAGCCCCATGGTGATTCCCTTCCTGATCGTCGTCTTGTCGTGTTCGTCGTGCCGGAGAGCGCGAAGTCTAGTAGAGGATCTTCGGCCTTGCAGGGCTGTGTCTGTCGTTGCGCGGCGCGGCCCAAGTCCGGCCCTGGGAACCCGGGTGGCGCGATCCGCGCCACTCGCGAACCACTCCGTGCGTTCGTCATCGGGCGCACGGTTGGCACGCGGGCATCTTGCCCGCATCGGCGCGAAGCGCCGCTCTGCCCGTTAGAGTCCAGTCGATGAGAGGCCCCGCGTTTGTCTGGCCCGGTACGGCGTCAATGGCAGGGTCTCTTGTGTTGGCTACCGCGATAGGCGTTTCCGCCCAACAGCCACCCGACCCCCACGCCGAGCCCAGCGCCGCCATGCTCCTCCGCCAGGCGAGCCTCCACGAGTCCCGTGGCGACTACGAGGCGGCGGTCGCCGGCTACGACCGGGCGATCGAAGTCGAGCCCCGCGACTGGCAGCTCTACCTGCTACGCGGTTCCGCCCACTTCAAGGCCGGGCAGGTCGAGTCGTCGATCGAAGACTTCGACCGTGCCGTGACGCTCGATCCGTCGCAGGACCCGTACCTCTGGCAGCGGGGCATCTCGTACTACTACGCGGGCCGCTTCGCCGACTGCCGCGGCCAGTTCGAACGCCACCGGCTGGTCAACCCGAACGATGTGGAGAACGCGGTATGGCACCTGCTCTGCGCCGCCGCCGAGAACGGTCTCGAGTCGGCGCGCAAGGGAATGCTGCCGGTCGGTCCCGACGCTCGCCGGCCGATGAAGGAGATCGACGCCCTGTTCCGGGGCAAGGGCAGCGTTGAGGACGTCGAGACCGCGGCGCAGGAAGAAGGTCCCGGTGCGCGCTTCTACGCCGATTTGTACCTCGGGCTGTACTACGAACTCCTCGGCGAGACCGAGAAGGCCGCTGCCGCTATCGAGCGCGCCGCCTCGCTACCGAACCGTGGCTACATGGTCGAGGTGGCCAGAGTCCACAGGCGGCTGATGCACTAGGGCGCTAGCCCGCTTCGCCGCCCACGATCGCCCACAGATGCCCGTCGGTGCGGATGTACCAGACGCCGCCGACCAGGGCCGGCGAGGCGATCGTCCGTTCGCCGATCCGGTTGACGTGGAGGAGTTCGAAGTCCGGCCCCTCCTTGATCACGAAGGTCTCGCCGTTGTCGTTGGTGAAGAAGATCTTGCCGTCGAACGCTACCGGCGCGGCGGAGAAGCCCTCGCGCATCCTTTCGCCCAGACGCTCCTGCCATACGACCTCGCCGGTCTTTGCCTCGTAGACGGTGATCACGCTGGCCATGTCGTTGACCATGTAGAGGTAGTCGCCGACGAGCATCGGCGCGACGACGAAGGGGGAGCCCTTGGCCGCGGTCCAGACGATGCGGCTGTCCGTCACGTCGCCGCTGCCGCCGGGGCGGATCGCGAGCGTCGGGCCGGCGCGGCCGGAGGTGCTGAACAGCAGGTCGTGGCCGACGACGGGGCTGGGAATCACCTCGAAGGTGGTGCCCTTGGCGCGCCAAAGTTCCCGGCCGTCCTCCGGGGCGTACGCGATCACGTGGTGCTGGCTGTTGACGACGATCTCGTCGCGCTCCTGGTCTTCGTCGGTGGTCACCGAGATGGCGGCCGGCGAACTCCAGCCGACCTGGGTATCCCGTGCGGTGCGCCACAGCTCCTCGCCGGTGCTCCGGTCGAAGGCGGCGATGAAGGACTCGGCGCGCTGCTGCTCCTGGACGATGATGAGCCGCTCGCCGAGCAGCAGCGGCGACGAAGCCGTGCCGTGGAAGGCGTTCAGTTCGCCGAAGGACTTGTGCCAGACGATCTTGCCGTCCATGTCGAGGGCCAGCAACCCATGGTTGCCGAAGTAGGCGTAGACCCGCTCGCCGTCCGTGGTCGGAGTCGAGGAGGCGTGACCGTTCTTGGCGTAGGCGCGCTCGGGTTTGGCGTTCGGCGCCGCCGTCGTCCACAGCCGCTTCCCGGTCTCGCGGTCAAAGGCGAGCACGGTGCGCCTGGCGCCGGCCGCCTCGGCGGTGGTCAGGAAGATGCGGCCGCCCCAGACGATCGGCGACGAGTTGCCCTTGCCCGGCACGGCAACTTTCCAGCGCACGTTCTCCTCCGGACCCCAACGGTCGACGTAGCCGCTGCCAGCTACGTCGCCCTGGCCGCTCGGTCCGCGCCAGCGCGGCCAGGTGTCGGCGGGATCGCCCACGGCGGGCGTCATGCGCGCGCGATCGTTGGCGCCGGCTGCGGCGGGGGCGAGCGTCGGCAGGAGCAAGGCGGTGGCGACGAACAGGCGAGGCGGCATCGTGAATCTCATGACCCGGAATGATAGAACCCTCGCGGCTACCTGAATCCAAACTGAGGGACATTCCGAGAATGAGCGACACCTTTCGAGCGGTCGTCGTCGACAAGATCGACGATCGTCATACGGCCGGCCTGCGCGACCTGACCCCAGGCGATTTGCCGGAGCACGACGTGCTGGTGGACGTCGAGTACTCCACTCTGAACTACAAGGACGGCCTGGCGATCACCGGCGCCGCGCCCATCTGCCGTTCCGTTCCCATGGTCTGCGGCATCGATCTCGCGGGAACCGTGGTCGAGTCCGCCTCGGATTCGTTCTCGCCCGGCGACCGCGTGTTGGTCAACGGCTACGGGCTGAGCGAGAGCCACTGGGGCGGCTACTCGCAGAAGGCGCGCATGAAGTCGGAGTGGCTGGTGCCGGTACCGGACGCCTTCACGAACCAGCAGGCCATGGCGATCGGCACCGCCGGGTACACGGCGATGCTGTGCGTGATGGCGCTTCAGGATCATGGCGTGACGCCGGAGAGCGGCGACGTCGTTGTGACCGGCGCCGCCGGCGGGGTGGGCTCGGTCGCGGTGGCGCTGCTGGCGCGGGCGGGCTACCGGGTCATCGCCTCCACCGGGCGCGAGGCCGAGCACGACTACCTGCGGAGTCTGGGCGCGGCCGACTTCCTCGCCCGCGACACTCTGTCCGCGAAGCCGCGGCCGATCGGTCGCGAGAACTGGGCCGGCGCCGTGGACGTCGTCGGATCGTCGACGCTGGCGAACCTGATCGCCCAGACCCGCTACGGCGGCTGTGTCGCCGCCTGCGGGCTGGCCGGCGGGATGGACCTTCCGTCGAGCGTCTATCCGTTCATTCTGCGCGGCGTGGTCCTGGCCGGCGTGGACTCGGTCATGGCGCCGATGGGACGGCGGCGGGAGGCATGGAACCGCCTGGCCGCTGAGCTTCCGGCCGAGCTGCTGTCCGAGATGACCTCGGTCGAGCCGATGAGCCGGATCGAGGAGCTGGCGGCTTCGATCCTGGCCGGCGCGACCCGTGGGCGAGTGGTCATCGACGTCAACGCCTAGCAGCCAAAGCGGACGGGAGGATCGAATGAGTGGAAGGACGCAGCAGGAAGCCGTAGCAGCGACTCTCTGTGTTCTCTGTGTTCTCGGTCTTCTCGTCGCGACAGCTCCGATCGTCGCCCAGGACAGCGAGTGGTCGGTGACCACCGGCGACAAGGGCGGGCAGCGCTACTCGTCGCTCGATCAGATCGATGCCGGCAACGTCGGCGAGCTTGAGGTCGCATGGCGCTGGTCGTCGCCTGACAACGTTTCGGTCGCAAGCGACCGCCGCCTCAGGAGCCGCCGCATGCAGCCCGGCGGGCACCAGGTGACGCCGATCAAGGTCGGGAAACGTCTCTACGCGACCACCGGGCTGAGCCAGATCGCCGCGATCGATCCGGCGAGCGGCGAGGCCGAATGGGTTTACGACCCGGAGAGCTACGACGCCGGCCGGCCCACGAACCTCGGCTTCGTGCATCGGGGCGCCAGCTACTGGCCCGGCAGGCCCGCCGCCGACGGTGCGGAGGCAGTGCCGGCGCGTCTCTTCTACGGCACCGGCGACGCCCGGCTGCTGGCCGTCGATCCGTTCACCGGCGAACCGGTAGGCAGCTTCGGCGACGATGGCGCGGTCGACCTGACGAAGGGCCTGCGGCGCGAGGTCCGCCGCCGCCGCGCCTACGCCGTGAGTTCGCCGGTCATGGTCTGCCGCGACACGGTGATCGTGGGCGCTTCGATCTCGGACGCGCCGAACCACCCGGACGCGCCGCCCGGAGACGTCCGCGGCTTCGATCCGGTGACCGGTGAGCTGCGCTGGACCTTCCATTCGATCCCGCAGCCGGGAGAGTACGGGCACGAGACCTGGGAGAACGACTCCTGGCAGTACACCGGCAACGCGAACGTGTGGACGCTGATGACGGCGGACGAGGAACTCGGGCTCGTGTACCTGCCCTTCGGCACGCCGACCAACGACTGGTACGGCGGCCACCGGCTGGGCGACAACCTGTTCGCCGAGACCCTGGTGGCGCTCGACTGCGAGACGGGTGAGCGGGCCTGGCACTTCCAGGCGATCCGCCACGGCCTGTGGGACTACGACCTGGTGACCCCGCCGATCCTGGGTGACGTCACCGTCGACGGCCGCGAACTGAAGGTGGCCGCGCAGCTCAGCAAGCAGGGCTTCGTCTACGTCTTCGATGCGCGCACCGGCAAGGCCGTGTGGCCGATCGAGGACCGACCGGTGCCGCGGAGCACGGTTCCCGGCGAGCGGTCGGCGCCCACCCAGAAGTTCCCGGCCAAGCCGCCCGCGTACGAACGCCAGGGCATGCACGAGGGGCAGTTGATCGACTTCACGCCCGAGATCCTCGAGCGGGCGAAGGAGATCATGGAGCAGTACGACTACGGGCCGCTCTATACGCCTCCCTCGCTTCGCGGCGCCTGGAACCTGCCGGGCTGGGGCGGCGGCGCGAGTTGGCCGGGCGGCGCCTTCGACCCCGAGACCGGCTGGCTCTACGTGCCTTCGTTCACCCGGCCGGTGGTGTTGACGATGAAGAAGCCCGATCCGAACCGTTCGTCGTTCGACTACATCGGGTCGATCCAGATCAATCCCCCTGGACCCTTTGGCCTGCCGATCGTCAAGCCGCCCTACACCCGGCTCACCGCCTACGACCTGAACCGGGGCGAGATCGAGTGGGTGCGCCCCTTGGGCGAGGGGCCGAGCGGTCACCCGGCGATCCGAGACCTCGAGGTGGGGCCGATGGGGTCCGGTTCCCGCGCCCACGTGCTGCTGACGCCGGAGTTGTTGTTCGTGGGCCTGGAGGCGACAGTCCACCCGGACGCCGAGATGGAGGCGTCGTCGATGGACCTGGAGTCTTCGGCGCTGGAGGAGCTCGCCGTTGCGAATGAGGAGCAGGCGGCAGCGCTCGCGGAGATCGCGGCGAGCCGCGACTGGCGCTTCGAACCGTCGACCCTCTCGGCCCTCGACAAGGCGACCGGCGAGACGGTGTGGTCGGTGGAGATCGAGACCGGTGTCGGCGGCTCACCGATGACGTACATGCACGAGGGTCGCCAGTACCTGGTGGTGGCCGCTGGCGGCAGCGGGGCGCCTTCCGAGCTGATCGCGTTCGCGTTGCCGTAGGCCCTTGGGAACCCGGGTGGCGCGACCCGCGCCACCCGCGAACCACTCCATGCGCACGTCATCGGGCGCATGGATGGAACCCGGGCGTCTCGCCCGCATCCGGTCCGCGTACAATGACCCGGCGCGAACCGCCGAACCCAGACCCCGACTGTCGAGGAGACGAAGAGCATGAGACAAGTACGCAAAGAGACGACACGACGGCGCCTCATGGCTGCGGCCGCCGGTGTTCTACTGCTGGCGATGACTGGGGGAGCGGCAATGGGCAGCGACTTGATGGACCGCGTGGAGCACGGCTTCGCCGACTCGGATGGCGTGAAGATCCACTTTGCTTCGATCGGCGAAGGCCCGCTGGTCGTGATGATCCACGGCTTCCCGGACTTCTGGTATTCGTGGCGCCACCAGATGGAGGCGCTCTCGAGTGACTTCCAGGTCGTGGCGATCGATCAGCGCGGTTACAACAAAAGCGACTCGCCGGTCGGCGAAGAGAACTACAACATGCGCTACCTGGTCGGCGATGTCGCCGCGGTGATCCGTCATCTCGGCCGCGACAAGGCCACGATCGTCGGCCACGACTGGGGCGGCGCGGTCGCCTGGCAGGTCGCGTTCCACCTGCCGCAGATGACGGAGCGGCTGATCATCCTGAACCTGCCGCACCCGAACGGCATGGGCCGGGAACTGGCGAACAACGCGACGCAGCAGCAGAACAGCGGCTACGCGCGGAAGTTCCAGGAGGGCAAGGCCAGCGACCCGGACATCTTCTTCGGCATGCCGATGAATCCGCTGACCCTCTCCGGGTGGGTTCAAGACGAGGATGCGCGGAAGCACTACGCGGCGGCCTTTGAGCGGTCCGACTTCGACGCCATGCTCGCCTACTACAAGCAGAACTACCCGAGAGACGGAGGCGGCATCGGCCAGACGCCCGGACAGGAACTGCCTCGGCTGGGGATGCCGGTGCTCATGTTCCACGGTCTGGACGACACGGCGCTCCACTCGGACGGTCTGAACAACACCTGGGACTGGCTCGACAGCGACCTGACCCTGGTCACCGTGCCGGGCGCGAACCACTTCGTCCAGAGCGACGCCGCCGACCTCGTGTCGACCACAATGAAGTGGTGGCTGCTGTCGCGGGTGGAGTAGCGGCTAGATCGCGAAGAAGAGTCGGTGCCAGGCGGACGCCCGCGAGCGCGTCACGGAGGGAGATCATCTCCAAGATCGGGTCGATGCTTACAGGAGTGAACTGTTATGGCCGACGATACGTATTTTGAGATCTACAGAGATGAGGCCGACGAATGGAGATGGCGATTTCGCGTTGCCGGAACGAGACAGATCGTCGGTGCATCCAACAGGAGCTACGAGACGAGGAAGGACTGTCAGGACTCAATCGACGTCATGAAGTCCTGCCGTGGCTCCCGGGTCTACGACCTGACCGAGAAGCCGCAGCAGACCGAGATCGGATGAACCAGCGGAAATGGAAGACCGGCTGTGTCGGCGAACCGAGAACTGATCACCCGGCCAACTGCTCAGCTGATATGGAGTACCTGCTGTCGGCTGATGCACAGGGAACACCTGAAGAAGAAGTGTTCCCTCCTTGGATGCGCCTGCTACTTCTCGTAGGAACTCTGTCCTCTGAGTCTCCTGACGTTCCTGTAGTAGAGAAGCGGGCCTAATCGTTCAGAGCGGTGTCCACCTTGCTGCTAGTGAATTCCTTGGCTCTCGCGCCGGTCTGCCGAACAGGGACTGCTCTGCCTTGAGACCCTCCATGAAACTGCCAGATTTCGCTCTCAATAGAGCCAACAGGATACTGCGAGACTCACCGACGGAACTCCCGAGTCTTGTAGAGAAGGCGGCAGAGAGACTCCGCAAGCTGTCACGACGCGACCTCAAACGACTACCACTGCTCCTCGACTTCCTGAAGTACACGGTAACGGGACACTGCAAACCCTCCACTGCGAACTCGGCGATAGTCCTCGGCGGTGTCATCTACTTCCTGATGCCACTCGACTTGGTGCCCGACTTCATTCCCGTAGCCGGACTTCTCGACGATGTCTCGGTGATCGCTTGGTGTTGGGTTGCCGCGAAGGAAGAACTGGACCGCTTCTCCGCCTGGCTAGCCAAAGTCACCGAAGAGATCGAAGTGGTCAACGCAGTCCAGACTGCCATAGACAGGCTCCTCGCTCGAACGAACGCCTACGTTGGACATGGACGAAACCAAGCTCCGCCCGCTGGCTGTGTCTACGACCTCGAGCAACAAGCGCCTCCTGACGAGGAGTCCCTAGACACGGGCCTTTCACTGGTGTGGTTTCTACTGGAGGCCTTAGCAGCCCGTGGTGAAAGTCGGTTCTCTGCGCTCGCGTAGGATAGAAGCATGTCTATGGGCAAGAAGAGTAGAAGCAGCGGTCAGGAGCCTCTCTGGGTGTCGGCAGGCGATCTGCCTCGAAGCGCGGGGCACCCGTTCTACGAGCGGTTGAACGGGATTCTGGAATCCAGCGGGTTCGACGAGTTCGCGGAGTCGGAGTGTTCGCGGTTCTATGCGGAGCGCATGGGGCGTCCGAGTCTGGCGCCGGGGCGGTACTTTCGCTTGCTGCTGTTGGGGTACTTCGAGGGTTTGGATTCGGAGCGCGCGATCGCCTGGCGGGCTCAGGATTCTCTGAGCATTCGCCGGTTCCTGGGATTGGGCCTGAGTGAGGCGGCGCCGGATCATTCGACGATTTCGCGCACGCGCCGGCGCATCGACGTGGAGTCTCACGGGCGTGTGTTTTCATGGGTGCTTCGTCGTCTGGCGGAGTCGGGTCTGTTGTCGGGCAAGACGGTGGGCGTGGACGCGACGACGCTGGAGGCGAACGCGGCGTTGCGGAGCATCGTGCGTCGCGACAGCGGCGACGACTACGAGACGTTCGTGCGCGGTCTGGCGGAGGCGTCGGGGGTAGAGACGCCGACGCGGGCCGAGCTGGCCCGTTTCGACCGCAAGCGCAAGAAGAAGCTGTCGAACGAGGAGTGGGAGAATCCGCACGACCCGGATGCGCAGATCACGAAAATGAAGGATGGCCGCACGCACCTTGCCTACAAGGCGGAGCAGGCGGTGGACCTCGAGCACGGGACGATCGTGGGGGTGTCGGTTCAGGGCGGAGCGAAGGGCGACACGGAGTCGTTTCACGAAACGCTGGAGGAGGCCTTCGAGCAGGTGTCGTCCGTGACCGCGGACGAAGCCGCGATCGAGGAGGTCGTTGCCGACAAGGGGTACCACAGCAACGACGTTCTCGCGGACATCGACGAACTGGGCCTTCGCAGCTACATCGCGGAACCGGACCGCGGTCGCCGTCGCTGGAAGGGCAAGAAGGAGCTGCAGGCCATCGTGTACGCGAACCGCCGCCGGATCCGAGGCAATCGCGGCAAGCGGATGCAGCGCCAGCGAGGGGAACGGCTCGAGCGGCCCTTCGCTCACCAGTACGAGACCGGCGGCATGCGCCGCGTGCATCTGCGCGGTCGCTCGAACATCCTCAAGCGAGTGCTCCTTCACGCCAGCGCGTGCAACCTCGGGCTCCTGATGCGCCACCTCGTCGGCTTCGGCACTCCCCGAAGCCTCCAAAGCAGGCGACGGACGCTGCTCGCCCTGCTTTGCCGCTTCCGGCTGTGTCTGAGCGCTCTCGGAACCCGCCTGATGCCGAAACAGCACCTCAATTTGGCCATCTGAACCCAATCGCCATTCCTCCACTTGATCGAGCTACCTCCCAGCGCCGACCCCGTCGCGCACCGCGAACATCCCCGAACCGGGACTTCCGCCACGGGCTGCTAGGGGAGCACGCTTCGCTTTTCCGGAAGGCACTACAGCCTCAGGTCGAGGTGATTGCACCCGCCACATGTGTGAGGGTGATGCTCGAAGCAAGTGCGCGGATACAGTGGATTCTCGACGGGACGATCGACGCGCGAGAGAGAGTGGGACGAGTGTACGCCCTCCGATACCAAGAGCTTGAACAGGACCTGAAGTTCCTCTCGGCGCACAGAGGCGGTAGCGCCCTAGAGGATCGGCAGAAGGCCCAAGCTAGGATGCGCCAGATCACGGCCGATGCTAACAGAGACGGCTACCGAACCTTGCGGTCCAAGAAGGGCACCAGGAAGCAGATCGGAATCCACATTTCGGTACCGAAGACGACTGACTTGATCCGAGAGGCGATTGACCAAGAGGTTCCTTACCGTCTACTGTCGGGATTGGTCCACACTCGCGTCCTTTCGCTTCGTCGGTGGTGCTATGAGACGCTACCTGACCCCCACGGACCCGGGGGCTCCGCGGTCAAGACACTGCCGACGGACAAGATAGCCCTGTTGGGAGCACTGGCCGCCTCGTGTATCAAGAACTCGGTAGAGACCATCGCTCGCTATCTCGGTTGGGATCTAGTGGAACTCCGAGAGATGACCAACGAGGCGGCGATGAACCTCAACGTGGTAATGGAAGCGGTCGTAGGGCCGCTGCCCGAATCCGAGATACCCACCCACTCCGTGCCAGAGTAGCCGCCCGGAGCGTTGCCTGGCCCGAAGTAGAGGGGACTATATACGATAGTAACCATTCCTCAGTGGGTGTTAGCGGCCGATTGCGCGGGCACTAGTCCTCATTGCGAAGCCCTGGGCTTGAACCATCGCCGCATTGACGCTAGATCTCTTGGCGGCCCGCCAAGTGCATCGATGAGATCGCACTTGCTGCTCGCGACCAGTGTCTCCCGCGCAAAGCTCGCTAACGACGCGTTGAGCGCCGCTGCGAGCTCTTCTGTAGATGCCTCGAGCGTAAACGTGTGGTCCAAAGGCGGAATAATCAGGGCGTGCCTGGGCGACAGCGGCATGTACACGGCCCACTCATCATCAGTAGGCACTCTGTCCTCATCCGGCCCTAGTATGTTCACCGCCGGATTGTCGCTTGTAATGAATCGGCGACCGGTGTCATTCGTCAACAGAATTGTCGGCATCGCCAACCGGTCGAAGAAAAGAGAATGCGCCATCATCGCAGCTAGTATTCTCGTCAACACGGCGATCCCCTCATCGGTCGATGGCCTAAGCTGTCGCCCAATCTCCCTAGCTCTCAGTGTACGGAAGTACATACCACTGACGAACTCTAGGAGATGGGCCGCCGACTCAGGGTTCTCAAGGATGTCAACACCTGTTTCAAGCAAGCGGTCTACTACACGCTTCGCTCTGGATTCGGAGGCCGCAAACCGGCGTTCCTCAGCTTCTTTCAAGAAGGATGCTACTTCAGCCTTGTCCTCGTTCGCCAGTTCAGGGGACTGCAATAGAACGATCTTCATCGTTGAGTGAAACAACGCCTCCTGTAGGAGGGCCTCCGCCACGGGCCGCACGGCGGGAGAGGACTTGGTAGCGACAAACAGAGAGAGCGACGCAATGTCCTCGACAGTTAGAGTAGGGGCCGCATAGAAGTCCCGCTTCGCGAGGATGTTCGCCGGATTGGTGGGAGAGAAGATCGTGCCGTTCCGTGAGAACGGTACCTGTCCCTTGTCGTCTCCCCACTTTCGGATGTACCACTGGGGCACGTAGTGGTGCTTTCTGGCTGGCATTGGATGTATCCTTCGTGATGGGGGACTAGATGCCAAAGCCAACATTTGAAAACCGGTGGCAAATCGGAGGTCTAGAGTTCTCTGATTAGGTGCTACTCCTTCGCGTGGCAGTCTTCCGCTGGACCGCCTTCAGCCGCTGAGGAACCTCATAGAGATGGTGGAGTAGTTGCCGAAGGAGGTCAAGAAGTTCCTGCGCCTCCTCGACAGACCAGTTGTACTTGAACTCATGTGTTGCGTCGTTGCCTCCGAGCCGCAGCTCGTGAGCCATGTCGATTAGCTGCTGTGGCAGTTTCCCGGCCATGCTGGCAATACGCCGTTTTGTATCCGGTCCAGTCGCTCCGCAGTCATGAATCGCGGCGTCGATGGTTGTTCTGGTCATCGTCGCTGCACCTCGAGGTGCACCCGCCTGCATACACGATGCTGCTTCTCTGAAGAGAGTTCCGATCGTTGGAGGCAAGTGGGGTGGGACCACGATTTCACCATGCGGCCAGTGATTCGTGACCGTCCACCGACCGACGGATACATCGAGGCTCTCGACTACGATGGATCCCTGCTTGCATCGCTGACAGCGTACGAACAGTAGACGCTCCACAACTCGACCCGAAAGATCGGTTCCGGGAGTGTGCATGGAACCGTGGGTGCGACTTCTAACATGCTCTACACAGTAGAAGTACGCCGCCTTGCCCCGATAGTATTCCGCTTCGTCGAAATCGAATCGCTCGTCTACGCGGGTGTACCAGGTTCGACTAATGTCGAAATTGGCGAATGCACCGCATCGGGGACACTTCCCGCCCGTGTCGTCGCTGTCAGGTAGTTTGGTGGTTGTCGCCACTATCGCCGTCTCCTAATTTGACTCTTCCTCTATCCTCCGGTACCCCTTTGGTAGAACTACCGGTGGACTTCTCTATGCGAGAACGATACCGAGTCCGCAGCCGTGCCGAGGAACGATACCTTGAAGCCGTGGACGAGGCTAGGGAGAGCGTGCGGCTCGCCTGCCGCGCCTATCACGACGCCCTGGACGAACTGGAGGAGCTGGTGGCTCCACCCGAGGATCCGACGGACGAGGACTTCTACAAGCCTCGCCGCCGCTGCGGACGGAAATGCAAGTCGAGTCGCAGGTGCTTCGGACCGAGATTCAGTCGCTCCGCGCGGACGTCTACCGGCAACTCTGGGTGATGGCGGTCGGCATCGTAGGCGTGACTGTGACGTTGATCAAGCCGCTTCCCTGAACAGTACTGCTGCGGCAACTCGGCGACTCCGCCCCGCTCCACAGGTAGCGTCGGCAGCACTGCCAATCGTCTTGGGTCGGTGGCGAGGAGTGTCGCGGCACGGCGCCGCGGGTCAGTTCGTCAGCACTTCGACCAACTCCGCGATGATCTGCAGTTCGTCTTCCTCCGCATCTAAGAACACGATTGCCTCGAACTCCGGGTTGGCGGGTTCAAGGGTGATCCTCTCGTGACGCCAGGACCCGCCGCGCTTCGCTTTCTCGCTTCTGTAGCGCTTGACGGTGTAGTGCTGCCCCGTCTCCGGGTCGGTGGCGTCGCGAAGTTGGACCAACACGGTTCTGCCCTGCCGGGAACCCTCCACGGGCCCCCGGAAGAGGCACCAGGAGCCGTCGGGGATGGTGGGCTCCATGGACCTGCCGACGACCTGGGCGACGAACATGCTTGGGCGCAACCTGTGGCGCGACCGGACTTCGACCCACTCGACCTCGACGTTCTCCTCGACGAACTGCTGGCCACTGAAGGCGCCGGCTGCCGTCTTGAGCGGCACGAGCGGCACACACGTGACGTAGCGGTCCTCGGGCGCCGGCTGAACCGTGCGTGGTCGGAACGGGACGACCTTCACCACACACTCCGTGGCCGAGCCTGGTTGTGACCGAGCCTGAAACGCTCCGGGCCAACCGCCGTGGGCCTCTATGACCTCATCGATCTCGGGCATGACCCGGATCGTCTCGTTAAGGGCGATGACGATCTTCTGGTAGTGGGCGATGTCCTCGTCCGAGAGTGTGCGTCCCTTCCGGTCCTTGAGCCATTTGTGGCAGACCTGATAGCCGCCGATGTGGAAGTCCCAGACTTCCTCGGGCACTCCGTGGAAGGCGATTGTCCCTGGCTGCGTGGCTCGGTGCCCCTCGCGGGCAAGGGTCTTCCGGGCGTCCAGCCAGACCGTGCCGGCCGACCAGCCGACGCGGCCGACCTTCGGGTTCTTGTGGCCTGCATAGTCCGTGATGCGCTCGGCGAGCTTCGGGGATTCGAGCAGGTGCAGGCCGAGTAGATCTTGACCGCACCGGCAGAGTTCACGCACTAGTGATTTCCCTGCCGCGAGGGGAACTCTCGGGTAGCTGGTCTTGAGCGCATCGCCGTACCGGTACCTGTACCTTGGTGAATGGAGAACCGCGTAGATGTACCCAGCAGCCATTTCGCCGAGCGCGTCCACATCGTTCAGCGACACGCCTAGCGCAGCTGAGAGGCCCTCAACGAAGCCATCATCAATGTTCAGGAACCGGGCCTCCGGTTGTCGCGGGTCGACATCGAACACCGGGAACATCTGGGTGGCCCGATCATGCGAGCAGGACTTCGTTTCCGCCGGGAAGCGGGAGACCAGTTCCGAGATGCGCTGGAACCTCTCCGGGAAGTCCTTCTTGCGCCCGACATCGGTGTGGCTGAAGACGGCCAGGTTGCTGAAGTCGACACCGCCGCCGATGTGCGGAAGCCACCGGCGAAGATGGGGTTGCCAGACCGCCTCCTTCGCAGCCTTCGGCGCGAACAGAGCGACCCGCTTGCCCTCGTGGAGGATGAGCCGTTCGATCAGCATCAGGCCGACAAAGGTCTTGCCGAGGCCCACTCCGTCGCAGAGGAACGCTCCGCCGTGTTGCCGGGCGATCTTCATTAGCGCCCAGTAGGCTTCCTTCTGGTAGCGATCGAGTTGCGGGAACATGCGCGAGCGAGTCTCGTCCCACTCGGTCGCGGTTAGTGCGTGGCCCTTGAAGAACTCCTGCAGGGCCTTCGCATAGACGTCGAACGGCGAGTACAGATGGGTGTGTCGAGCGATTGTCCCGATGACCGCCTCACTGACCTCCGTTGCTTCGTCCCAGTGCGTCTCGAACCAGTCCTGAAGTTGAGCAACCTGACCACCGCTTTGTACCTGGACATTCAGCTCCACGTTGTTCGTCAGGCCCGGCCGGGTGAAGTTGCTGGAGCCGACCAGCGCCTGGGCACCCATGACCTCGAACTTGGCATGGGTGATGTAGGCCTTGGCGTGAAACTTGGCCTTGTCGTAGGCGCGGCACTCGATCTGCCCGGAGCGGATCGCCGCCAGGATCGCCGGAACGCCCTGCAGGAAGGGGTTGGGCTCCTTGGCCTCTTCGACGCTCTCGTCGAGCTTGGCGACTGCTTGCGACTGAACTGCGTCGAGGATCGTCCTTCGAGTGCGGGCCGTGGTCTCCGCCCCCATCAGGATCCTGATCTTGTCGAGCTCCTGCCACCTTCCGTCCAGGGCGAGCAGAGCGCCGATCTCGAAGTAGCCGGTGGCGATGTCGAAGGCCTTGGAAATTGGGGCCCACTCCTGCAGGTAGCGGAGCCCGCTCCACCCGGAAACACTGTTGTCGACGATGAAGAGGTCGCGGCCCTTGGCGTCAGCGGTCATGGCGCCACCGCTCCAGCGTTGTGCTGGGCGGCGCTTCGTGTGGGGGCTTGGCTCACGACACGACTCTTGACCGCTACGTTACCGAAAGGCAGCGGACCTCGATATGGCAGCACGTTCCGAGTTGCCGGCGGCGGCCGGAACTTCCTTGCCGCTTACCAGCGCGGCCGCGTGCTGACGTAGGCCGGGTCGTCGGTTAGCTGCACGACCTGGCTGGTCTCGATCTCGATCTTCCAGATCTCCCAGTTCCCGGAGCGGTCCGACTCGAACACGATGAAGCGGCCGTCGCGGGAGAACCAGGGGTGGCCGTCGTTCGCGTCGGAGGCGGTCAAGCGGCGCTGATGCGAGCCGTCGATGTCGGCGAGGAAGATGTCGTCGGTCGGGCCGGTTCGGTTCGTCTGCCAGGCGATCGTCCGGCCGTCGGGTGAGATTGCGGGCCGGCGGTGGCGGTGGTCGCGGTCGGTGAGCGCGGTATAGGCGCCCTGGCCGTAGCCGTCGAAGCGGATGATCGCGATCTCCATCCGCCGCTCTCCGTCGACGGCGTCGCTCTCGCCCTGGAACAGGACCGCGCGGTTGAGGCCGACGCCGTTGCCGATCCGGAGCGCCGTGGTGATGGACGCGTCGAGCCGGCGGCGATCGCCAAACTCGGTGATCAGCCCCTGGTTGAAGCCGTCGCCTTCCGGACAGTTCCGCGTGTAGGTCAGCTCCTGGTTGATTGGCGAGATGCTGGCGTGATGGACGGCGCATCCCTCGACTTCGCGCAGTACCTCGCGCTCTCCGGTTGCGAGATCCTCGCGGAAGATGCGGGCGCCGGCCTCCACTCCGGCCTCGGCATCCGTGAACTCGGCGTAGACCACGGTCCGCCGGTCGAGCGACAGGGACGGATGATCCAGGTGCTGAGGCACGCCCTTGCGCACCAGGCGCAGGCCGCTGCCGTCGCCCTCCATGATCCAGATGTCTGCGCCGCCGTAGAACCCGGGGACGGTCGGGGTGGCGCCGGTGTTGGCGAAGCGCTGGAAGACGATCGGATCGGTGAACTCGGGCGTTCCTGGGACCGCGGGCGTCCCGCCCGCATCCGGCTCCATGCCGCCGCTGCCCGGAGCGTCACCGCCGCACGAAAGCAGGACCGCCGCCGCGAGGGCCCCGGCCGCTCCGAGAGCGGCCGAGGCGAACCTCCGTGGGGCGGCGGAGCGTTCCGTCATGCGGCGCGGACGTTCTACCCGGTCGGCAGGGTGGTCGGCGTCTCGTTCTCGGCCGGTGTGCCGATCATTTCGCCGAACCCCATGTTCAAGAGCATGGAACCGTCTTTCTGGACCGTTCCTTCGAGCTCCATCGTCTGTCCCGGGACCTGTGCCGTGGCGGTGACGTGGTCACCGTCCCAGACGATGTCGACGATCACCGCGGGCAGGGCAAGCGTGCCGAACTGGACGTACCAGCCGCCCGGCCTGCCGTCGCGCGGCAGGAGCATGGCGGTCGGTTCGGGTCCCTGGCCTGGTTGGCGGGTGACGTCGAAGCGCCAGGCCTGCCCCGGATCAGTCTTCCCCAGCTCGGCCAGCTTGGCGATCACCGCGCTGGCGGGCTGGGGGCTCACGCCGTCCGCGGCCACGTAGTCGACGAAGCCGATCAGCATCTCGTCGGTCGACTCGGTCCCCCAGGTGACGTCGACTGTGGGGTCGGGATTGTCCGGATTGTCCGCGGAGTTGTCCCAATGCGCGACGACCTCGATCCTGGTGCCTGCCGGAAGCGCCAGGGGCTCGTCGAACTCGTAGCCGGTCTGCCAGTTGAAGTCGTAGCGGCTGACGCTGAGCAGTTCCCGCTCCTCGCCGTCCGGGAGGTAGGCGGTGTACTTCATGTCCTTGCCGCGGTAGTGCATGTGCGGGGCCAGGGAGCGCACGACCACATCTTCGGAGAAGACGTGGCTCGCGCGCGCCTCGTAGTTGGGGTCGCCGGCGGGGATCTTGAACGTGGCGTTCATCACCCAGAGGTTGATCAGTTCCTTCTCGACCTCTTCGGGTTCGGCGAACCAGACGCCGATGCGGGTCTTGTCGGTCGAGGCGGTGCCGTTCGGGTGGTAGTGGAAGTCGCCGAGCAATCCGCGGCCCTTGGGCACGAAGCGCGCCGTGCCGGCCGGGAGTTCGGTCGCTCCGACGCCGGCGGCCCAGGCGTCGATCCAGGCGTCCTGGACCTGCGTGCTGGCCTCGGATGCCCGCCACAGAATGAAGTGGTGGACAACCTCCCGGTCACCGGGCTGGACTTCCACCGCGCGAATCCAGCGGTCCTCCTCGAAGCCGGTCTCGATCGGCAGGACGGCGAAGCTGTCCGGGCCGTCGGCCGCAACGTCGAAGGCGTCGAACTCATAGACCCAGTCCGGTTCGCCGAACTCCCATTCGGCCTGCTCGGCGGGCTGTGCAAAGACCGGTTCGTCGCCGTCGCCTCGCGGCGCTCCCGAAGCGGCCCAGCGTGTGATCGCGGCGATTTCGTCGTCGCTCAGGCTGATGTCGTTCTTCCACGGCCCGAAGCCGGGGTCGGCGTCCCAGGGCGGCATGTCGCGGTTCTCGACGGCGCGCGCGATGGACTTCGCCCACGGCCGGGCTTCGCGGTAGGTCCGCAGCGCCATCGGCGCGATCTCATCCGGCTGATGGCAGGAAGTGCAGTTCTCGTGGAGGATCGGCGCGATGTCGTCCACGAAGGTGGGCTGGTCCAGGTTCAGGGCGAAGCCCGTCGCCGGCAGGGCGAGCAGTCCGACGGCGAGGGCCGTCGCTACAGAGGTGCGCGTAGGAATCCGGTTCATGTCTCTTCCTTTGGGGCGGAATGTCGGAGTTTCCGGGAAACCCGGCGGGTGCTCCATGCGTCTACAACAGGGAGCGTTCAAGCGTTCGATGTGGCTTGCACAATACCTGACTATACGGCGCTTGGGCCTTGGGAGTTTCGCCACAGGCTGCTGATCCTGGTGCTACGCTCAGCGACATGTTTCCGGCCATATCGACACCTGCTCGGAGTACCAGGGTCGCGCCTCGACGACGCGTTCCCGGCCCGCGTGTCCGGGGGTCGTCTGCCCCCCGGTTCCGAGTCTCTGTCCTGACGTTAGCGGCTCTCTTCGCCTTGATGATCTGCTGGGGTCGGCCGGTCGCCGCCCAGAATGTGCTTTCGCGAGCGCTGCAGGATCGCGTTCAGGAGAACCCCCACACCACCGAGGCCGACGTCGATGCGGGCGCCCGCGTGTTCCGCCGCAGTTGCTCGCTGTGCCACGGCGCGGACGGCACGGGCGGTGACGGCCCCGATCTCACCCGCGGCGTGTTCCGCCACGGCAGCAGCGACGCCGCCCTGTTCCGGAACATTCTGACCGGCATCCCGAACAGCGGCATGGGCGGCATCTACCAGCCGGACAAGTCGATCTGGCAGGTCGTGTCCTACTTGCGGTCGCTCGGCCGGGCTGGCGGCGACGCGGACGTGCCGGGCGACCCCTCGCGGGGCCGGCGCCTGTACATGAGCCGCGGCTCCTGCTCCGACTGCCACCGTCTGAACGGCTCCGGCGGCCGGCTCGGACCCGATCTCAGCGATCTCGGCTGGCGCCGCGCGCCGGCGCACATCCGCGCTTCGATCGCGGAACCTTCCGAGTCGATGGCCGATGAGTACCGTACGGTCGAGGTCAGGACCACCGACGGCAACCTCGTCCGCGGCGTGTTGCGGAACGAGGATCGCCACTCGATTCAGCTCTTCGACGAGTTCGAGAATCTCCGGTCCTTCGCCAAGGCCGATCTGGCTTCCGTCGACAAACCGGGAGAGTCGCTGATGCCGCCGCTCGGCAGCTTCTTCCGCGGCCGGGATCTGGACGATCTGGTGGCCTACCTCTACTCGCTGCGGCCGGAGTAATCGTGATGATCGAGTCGAAGACTAAGGCCGCCGTCCGTTCCGCGTTGCCGCTCCTGTTCGTTGCGCTGGGCGCCTCCGCTCAGAGCGAGGTGTCCTATGAACGCTTGAAGGCGGCGTCCGATGAGCCAGGCAATTGGCTCATGTATTCGGGCCAGTTCAACAGCCAGCGCTTCAGCCGCCTCGACGAGATCGATCGTTCGAACGCGGCGAAGCTGCAGCTCCGCTGGGTCCATCAGATGCCGACGCTGGGTCGGCTCGAAACGACGCCGTTGGTGATCGACGAGGTGATGTACGCGACGACGCCCGACAACGTCGTGATCGCGCTCGACGCGCGCACCGGCCAGCAGTACTGGTCCTACGTTCATGAGCTGCCGGATCAACTCGCGCTCTGCTGCGGCAAGCAGAACCGGGGGGTCGCGGTTCGTGGCGAGCGCCTCTACATGGGCACGATCGACGGGCGCCTGGTGTCGCTCGACGCGAAGACGGGCGCCACGATCTGGAACACGGGAGTTGGCAACCCGGGCTCCGGGCACTCCATCACCGCAGCGCCGATGGTCATCCGCGACCTGGTGATCACCGGGATCGGGGGCGGCGAGTACGGCATCCGGGGCTTCCTCGACGCCTACGACGCGGATACGGGCGAACTCCGCTGGCGGACCTACACGATTCCGGGGCCCGGCGAACCGGGCCACGACACCTGGGAGGGTGACTCCTGGAAGACGGGCGGCGCGCCGACCTGGATGACCGGTTCCTACGATCCCGAGCTCGACCTCCTCTACTGGGGTACCGGCAATCCCGGGCCGGACTGGAACGGCGAGGTACGCGAAGGCGACAACCTGCATTCCGATTCCATGCTGGCGATTCGCCCGGATACGGGCGAGATCGTCTGGGCGTTCCAGTTCACGCCCCACGATGTCCACGACTGGGACGCTTGCCAGGTGCCGATCCTGTTCGATGCCGAGTACCAGGGCCGGCAGCGCAAGCTCCTGGCTTTCGCCAACCGGAACGCGTTCTTCTACCTGCTGGATCGCGAGACAGGCGAGTTCCTGTTCGCCCGCGAGTTCGCGCGGCAGACCTGGGCCGAGGGGATCGACCAGGACACGGGGCGGCCGATCCGGGTGCCGAACATGTTCCCGAGCGAGGAGGGAACCCTCGTCGCACCGACGATCGGGGGCGCCGCGAACTGGTTTTCGCCCACCTACAGCCCGGACACCGGCCTCTTCTACATCCAGGCCTACGACGCGGAGATGCTCTACTACATGGCCGAGGCCGAGTACGAAGAGGGTGAACTCTTCGTCGGCGGCTACGGCAAGCCGGCCGGGCCTGGCGACCAGTACGTCAGCGCGGTGCGGGCGATCGATCCGCTGACGGGCGACCGCATGTGGGAGTACCAGGTGCAGCCCCGGTCCAGGTCCGGCCTGCTCGCCACGCAGGGAGGCCTGGTCTTCGGCGGCAGCGTCGCCGGCATCTTCTATGCGCTCGACGCGGGAAGCGGCGAGGAGCTATGGCACCGCCGACTCGGCGGCAACGTCCACGCCGCGCCGATGAGCTACGAGGCCGGCGGTCAGCAGCACGTGACGATCGCCGCGGGTCAGGCCCTGTTCACGTTTGCGTTGCCGGTGGAGTAGGGATCTCCCAAGCCGGCGATGAAGGTCTTCCCGGAACTCTTGATCGAGGACCTGCGCGCGGAGATCGAGCCGGAGCGGTTGGGGCGCCGGTCAGGCGAGCGGGGCATGCCGCCCCTCGAAGCGGTGGAGGATCCGGGCCAGACCGAGATCGAGGAGTTCATCGAGGCGAAGAAGAACGAGGCGCTTCAGGTGCGCGACGCGCAGCTCGAGCAGGTCGACGGCCACCTGGACCAACTCGACCAGGCCGTGCTCGCTGGCGACCTGGAGTCCTCGGCGCGCAAGGCGGCGACCGAGTTCCGGGAGGTCGAGCAGAGCGAACTGCAGGCCCTCAAGGCGAGCCTCCACGAGTTCGAGCGCAGGCGGCGGGACTTCTTCGACTTCAAGCACCGCAGCGGGCTCGACCGTGAGCCGGACTATCTGAGTCCGAAGACGACGGCGATCTTCATCGCGGTTCTGGTCCTGATCTTCCTGATCGAGAGTGCTCTGAACGGCGCCTTCCTGGCCGTCGGCAGCGAAGGGGGTTTGATCGGTGGATGGGGGCTGGCGCTCGGTTTCAGCGTCGTCAATCTCGTGCTCCCGGTGCTGGCCTTCGGACCGGCCAGCCGCCTTGTAAGCCACATCAACCTCTTTCTGAAGGGAGTGGGCGTGGTCGCCATCCTCGGGTGGATCGCGACCGCCCTGGTGCTCAACCTTGGGCTTGCACACTTCCGCGACGCCTCGGCCGATCTGAGCGAGAACATCGGCGCCGAGGCGCTCAGCCGTTTCCAGGCCTCGCCGCTGGGCCTCCACGATGCCGAGTCCTGGCTCCTCTTCGTGCTCGGCTTTTTCTTTTCCGGGGTCGCGTTCTTCGAGGGCCGGAAGCTGTTCGGGGACTCCTACCCGGGCTACTCCCCCAAGCACAGGAAGATGGAGACCGCGCGCGCCGACTACGACGACCTCTGGCAGGACGTGGTCGATCAGTTGCGCACCATCCGCGAGGACGGCCTGGATGCGATCCGCCGCACGGCCCACCAGGCGAAGAGCCAGCCCGTCGAACGCCGGCGGGCGCTCGAGAGCGAATCGAAGCTGCTGGCGGCGTTCGATTTCCACGTCGAGCAGTTGCAGCGCTTCGGCTCGATGCTGATCGAGGAGTACCGGGAGGCGAACCGCGCGGTGCGTTTCGATCGCGGCAATCCGGCAGCCCATGAGGCAGCCTGGACGTTGGCCGGCCCGGCGCCGCATCGTGTGCGCCGCGATGCGGGTGTGGTCGAGGAGGTGGACCTGGACCTCTTGAACCAGCAGTACGAGTCCGCGCTCCACCGCGTGCACGAGGAGTGGGAGCAGACTCAGTTGCGCCTGGATCTCGAGGGCTCGATGGCCCGCCCGCGTCCGGCGGAGCCCGTTTCAGCGGTCGATGGTGGTCCGTAGACGCCGCCGTCGCTCCCGGCGGGGGGAGCTTTCGCCGCGGGACATCGCGGTTGGAGCCGGCGCCGCGGTGCTCCTGGGCTTCGGGCTGTTCGTCATCGCGCGCCTCACGCTCTTCGCTCCCGGGCCCCCGAGCCGCGATCCCGAGACTGGTTGTCCCGAAACGGGGCCCGCCGCTCTGACTGCGATCCTGGTCGATGCGACAGATCAGATCGGGGCGATCAGTCGTGCCGACGTCCTCGCGCACCTGAACGAGTACGTCGAAACCAGCCGTGAGGATGAACTTGTGCTGGCCTACGAAGCGAAACCGGTCGGAGAGGAAATCGGCGATCCGTTGCTCTCCGTCTGCCATCCGGGCGATCCGGATCAGGCCAGCGAATGGACGGAGAACCCGCGGCTGATCAGGCGGCGCCTGGAGGAGAGGTTCAGGAGGCCGCTGGAGGATCTCTTCGCCGAGTTGCTGGGCCGGGAGGCGGCTGCGACTTCGCCGCTCATGGAGAGCGTCCAGAGCGTGGCGGTCTCCGTCCTGGCGCGCTACGAATACGCGGATGTTCCGAAGCGCCTGATCCTCGTCTCGGACCTGATGCAGAACACGGACAACCTCTCGTTCTTCCGTCAGGCGGTGGACTACGAGGCTTTCACCGGCGCGGTCGGCGCCGACGCTCTGAGCACGGACCTGCGGGGGACGGCGGTCGAGATTCTGTTCGTGCAGCGGGCTGCTCACCGCCGACTCCCTGACACCCGTGGCCTGATCGACTTCTGGGAGCGCTGGATCGAGGATCAGGGCGGCACGCTGAATCGAGTCTCCCGCATCGACGGCGTGAACTGATGGCCTCGCGGTCGCGGTCACAGCCGGCCGGAGCGGCGCTGCCGAGTGGCCGCGGCCTGTTCCTCGGTTTCTTCCTCGGCGGCGCGTTGGCGATTCTGTTGATGAAGTCGCTGAGTGACAGTCCGATTCTCGCCGTCGTGCTGCCGATCTTGCTGATGGGCAGCTACGCCCTGCTGCTCATGGAGTGGCCCGACCTGCGTCCGCGGTACGACTTTGCCGGTGACAACTTCTACTACCTCGGCTTCCTCTACACCCTGATCTCGCTGGCCATCTCGCTCTACCAGTTCAACACCGAAGGAGCGACCAGTGCGATCATCACGAACTTCGGCCTCGCGCTCACGAGCACGATCCTCGGGCTCGCGGGACGGATCCTCCTGAATCAGCCGCCCGACGAAGGGGCAAGCGACGCGGAAACGCGTGCCCGCGAGGACCTGGCGCGCGCGAACCGCCGCCTGCGCGCCGAGATGGAGTACTCGATCGACGAGTTCCAGCAGTTCCGGACCGAGGCGAAACGGGTGTTCGCGCAGCTCGACCAGGGCGTGAGCGCGGCCAGCACTGCGCTCGAACGGCAGATCGAACAGCTCCAGGGCGGCGCCGCGAGGTTTGGGGCGCTCCAGGAGCGCGTCGCGGAGGTCGATACAGCCGCGGCCGCGGCTGTTGGAGACATCCAGGCTCAGCGTGAGCTGTTCGTTTCCGAGGCGCGGGGCGTGAGCGACTCGCTACGGCAGATGCTGGAGAACTTCCGCTCGGTCGACTTCCGTCGTGAGTTCATCGAGGAGCTGATCGAGCCCACTTCGCAACAGTTCCAGGGTCTGGCGAGGGAGTTCCTTTCCGTTGCCGAGGGCTTGCGACGGCTGGAGGCGGGGCAGCTAAGGGTCATGGAGCAGAACCAGAGCGCGGTGGCCCGGCTGGCGGAGATCCTCGAAGAGAACCGCCGCTTCTCCCAGGCAAACGCACGGGCGGCGAACGGCTTCCGGAACGCGACGGATGCGCTCGTCTCGCTCAGAGCACACATCGATCAATACAGCGAGGGGACCCGGGCGGTAGTGAACGAACTGTCCGCGGCGCGGCGCCAGTTGCACGACGCACCGGAGCGGATGGAGGCAATGAACAGGTCGTTGCTGCGGATGGCCGGCAGGCTCGACACGGTTGCGGAGGACGCCGGACGCCGGCCCCCAGCGCAGGGCTGGGGCCCCTGGTGACGGACCGCGGGCGGACGTTCCCGCGCGGTCTGGTCCTCGGTCTGACCATGGCCGAGATCGCGATCCTGATCATCTTCGTGCTGTTGCTCGCCCTGGCCGCGCTGCTGGCGCGAGAGACGGACCAGCGGCGCAGCGCCGAGCAGGAACTGGTGCGCTTCGAGCAGATGGAGACCCTGTTCGAGAAGGAGGCGCTGCCAGAGGATCCGGTGGTGCTCAGGTCCGTGCTGCGGGAACGCGTCGACGAGCACGAGGACGCGGACAGTTGGCGCGAGCTCGTGCGCGAGGTCGAGACCGCGTTTCCGGAGCCATCGGTGCAGGAAGTCGTCGAACGGATCCAGAAGTCGGAGATCGGCCGCATGTCGCCGGCCGAGGCCGAGGAGCTGCTGGCGGCGCATCGGGCGGTGGAGACGGCGGACGCCTACGCCGAACTCGAACAGGCGTTGAAGGAGGCGGGCGTCGAGGCGACGCCGGGCGAACTGCGCGAGATGGCCGAGGCGATGAACGCGGCCGCGCGGCGGGGTATGTCGCCGGCCCAAGTGCTGGAGGCGATCGAGAGCCGGGATGCGATGGAGGAGGCCGATGCGGATCCTGTTGCGCTCGCCGAGCAGCTCGGTCGAGCTCGGGAGCGCATCGAGCGGCTGGAGACCCAGGCAAGGGCGCGGGGTGGCGGCGGTACGGACCATCCGAGCTGCTGGTACGACCGCGACGGCACGGCCGCCTACCTGTTTGATGTCGCGCTGGCGCCCGGCGGTTTCGTCGTGGCCAGGGCCCGTGCTCCCGAGCACGAGGCTGAACGGGGGCAGCTTCCGGTCGGCGCGGTCCAGACCAGTCGGCTACTTACGGAAGCCCAGTTTCTGCGCCAGACGCTCCCAGTCTATGAGTGGAGCGTCGAGCGGCAGTGTCGGTTCTTCGTCCGCGCCTTCGATCTCACTGCCGCGGACCAGAAGGACCTCTACAAGCGCCGGATGCGCGTTCTCGAGTCCAGGTTCTACAAGAACGCGAATCCCACCGGCGGCCTGCCCGCGGGTTTGAGGCTTCGTGCCGCGCGTTGAGGGAACAAGTCGCATCCCGGTTTCCAGGACGTGCGCGCGGGCCTGATTCTCCAATCTCAGGACGATGATTCCGGAGGATGCCTTCGGAGGATACGTCCGGATGTCGGAAAAGTCGGTGTCGAAAGTGACGAGGACGCGACCTTCCTCGCTGCAGACGGATGCGAGCTCTGGGTCTCTGGCGCCGCCAAGCCCCTGATCGAGAACGGTTACTGCATCGTGCCCGGACCGGCGAAGCAGGCTCGCGAACTCGCCGGGGAGGTTCTCGTCGAGTTTGAATCGCATTGCGGCAACCTCATCCGGAGAGGGCCACCACCCGCTCCTTCGCCAGTTCCGCGGCGTAGCACATGGCCGCCCTCACTGAACCCGGGGTGATCGAAGGGTAGCTCCGTACGATCTCCTCCGCACTCAGACCGGCCGCCACGTTGTCGAGTATCACCGTGACGAGGACTCGGGTACCGGTGATGCAGGCTCTTCCATGGCAGATCTCGGGATCGACGGTGATGTGCTCTCGCCAGTTCATGGAGGAATGGTACTCCCTCGTCGGCGCAGCAGCTTCCGTTGCCGGAAGGTCTGAAGCCCCTCGGCGACGTCGACGCCAGGAACTCGAGCGGATTTGCGTCCATGCCTATGGAGAGAAGAGGTGCGCCTCCAGCGCATCCTCGGCGGCGATGCCGTGGCACCCGAGCGGCCGCCCAATCTAGAATCACGCCAGGAGTTGTCCATGAGCGCTACGGAAACCGAACGCCGCCCCGCCACGCCGGAGGAGATCTGGGAGATTCTCCGCCAGGTGGCGATACGTCAGAAGGAGGGCGAAGAGGCCCTGAAAGAGGCCCGCAAGGAGAGGCGGGAGCTCCGGGAACAGATGGAGGAAACGGACCGGCGGCTGCGCCGTGCTGAAGGCCTGTTCACGAGCCAGTGGGGCCGGCTGATGGAGTCGCTCGTCGAGGGGGATCTGGTGAAGCTGCTCCGGGAGCGGAACGTCGAGGTGGACGTGGTGTCCTCCCGGATCCGGTTGTCCCGTGATCCGAAGCAGCGGGAGGTCGACCTCTTCGCGGCGAACGGAGAGGAGGCGGTCGCCGTCGAGGTGAAGAGCACGCTGAAGCCTGAGCACGTTACGGACTTTCTGGAGTTGCTGGATGAACTTCCGAACCTGTTCCGGGGCTACCGCGCCCGGCGGTTGTACGGAGCGGTGGCCTACCTGAAGGCGCACGAGGGAACGACCCGCTACGCGATGCGGAAGGGACTACTCGTGATCCGCGCGACCGGGAGCAGCGCCAGTATCGTGAACGAGCCGGGCTTCGAACCCCGCCTGTTCGGTTCTGCGGGTACGTCCTGATCCGGAATCGCCGCTATCGACCCGCTTGCAGCGGCGGTTCGGGCTCGGCTACCGGTGGGCTCCGCCGTAGCTCTCAGGCGTCCGGGTTGCCGGTCAGAAACCGGACCCGGCGCACGAAGTCGTCGGCGTCGCCGCATTCCCAGGCCAGGCGGATGATCGCGGCCGCGTCCGGGGCCTGGTCGACTTCGTCGAGCCACGTCCGCAGAGCCGGCGTGATCGCCAGAGCGCGCGCGGCGAACGCATCGCGTACCGCGCTCCGCACGATGTCCAAGCGTTCCTCGGCGCGGCCCTCGGCTCGTTCGCGGCGCAGAAGGGGGTCGTCGTCGGGACCCGTTCCCTCCACCGCTGCGAGTGCGTCGGCTACGCGCCGCAGCACGTCGACGGTCGTGGCCGACACCGCGGACTCGTTGAGCGCCCGGTGGATCTCCTCGGCCGTCCAGCCGGGGAATGCCCGGCTCGACGCCGCCTCGACGTACCGGCCGCCCTCCAGTAGGTGAATCGTCACGCCGGACCGGCGGGACTTGGGGCGGTAGCTCCAACTGGCGTCCGGCACTTCGATCCAGACCTCCGGGAAGCCCCACGACTCGTAGATGCCGAGCTTGCGCCGCCTCGCGTCGGTGCTGTAGTCCACTTCCAGGACGACATCCGGCAGGTGGTCCGCGCCCCGCTCGATCTCCTTGCCGCGGGGCCGCGTCGCGGCCGGATGCAGGTAGACGACCTGGTCAGCGTTCAGGAGGCGCTGCCGTGTGCCGTCGGTGTCCCGCACCGCGAGATCCGATGCGCCGATCACGTCGATCGGCGAACCGCGCCTCATCGCGATCCTCTCGATCAGGCGTGCGAGCCGCTGCGCTCCGTACTCGTGGTAGGTGGTCGTCGGTTCAGCGATGAACGCGGCCTCGTTGCGCGCGTCCCAGTACTCGATGCGGCCGTCGTAGTCCTCGATCGCGTCACGTGGAATCCGCACCTCTTGGCAGCCGGGGAAGTCGTCAGCCCGGGGCGGCGGTCCGTCGTCCGGCATCTGTCGGGCGGGCTTGGCGACCGGTTCAGCCATGTGCCGAGTCTATGTGGGAACGAAGCGGAGGTCTCAAGCCGAAGGAGGGTACTCCGCGAAACACGGAATGCTCTCGTCGAGAGCGCTCCACGGCGCTTTGGAGCCGGTGAAGATGTTCACCGCCGGCCGGATGCCCGGGTCGGCGTCGAGCGAGCCGGCTGGCGCCTGGATCTGCCCGGGTTCCCTGAGCCGGGGAAGCAGGCTGCCACAGTGCCGGCAGAACGCCGTCCCCTTCACGCGCGCCTCCGGCAGCTTGTAGTCGACGACCGATTCCCGGCCGCTCAGCCACCGGAAGGCGTCTTCCTTGACGAAGACGAACGTGCCGTAGGCGGCGCCCGTTTGCCGGCGGCAGCGGGAGCAGTGGCAGTTGACCATCCGCTCCGGCGGTCCGTCGAACTCGTAGGTCACTTCACCGCAGAGGCAACTCCCGGGGGTGGCGCCGGGCGTGACGCCCTGGCGCGCCGGCTTGTCGATGCCGGCAGGAGCGTTCCATTCCGGCGGATACTCATCGTGCTGGGCCAGATCGTCGACGATCGTGTGCCAAGGCGCCCTGGCGCCGGCGAAGATGTGAAGCGTCGGCCGAACGCCCGGATCCTCGGCCACGCCGCCCATGGTCACCAGCGATACGGGTCCACCTTCGGGGTTCGCCGGGACCGCTGCACCGCAGCGCGGGCAGAAGTGGCGGAAGCCGTGCGGCGAGGACTGGTAGTGGACGATCTTGGTCTCGCCGCGCGTCCAGCGGAAGAGCTTCGGATCGACCGCGCCGAAGGTGGCGTAGTCCGCGCCGTGGAACTTTCTGCACACCGAACAGTGGCAGTGGGCGATCTCGATCAGATCGCCGTCGACCTCAAATGCGATGTCTCCGCAGAGACAGGCGCCGGTGAGCATGACTCAACAGACCGTGCCGGACGGCCGGTTTCGGGCGGGCAAGTTGTAGTAGTGCGTGTCTGCCTCGTCGCGAGAGCCGGGATGGGAGCCTGCGAGCGTACCCCATTCACCATGTGGTGACCCGACTCCGCTACCAAGGCGGTGGCGCACCTTCCCCGGGCAGACACAAGGGCTGCCCGCAAGGGGCACATGGAAGCTGCGCCGTCCCAAAAATACCACGTTAGCGGCTGCTTGTGAGTTGCCCCAAAAGGGTTGGCCAGTTCCCGCTACCGTTTCGAGCGCAACCGCGCGGCGCAGACGCCGCACAGTTCGTAGCGCTGCACAGCCTCGTCCCGCGGCATCGGGATCCTGCTCTTGCTCAGGAAACGGCAGCCATCCAGATGGTACTTCGTACCGGACTTCGTGACGTAGACGGTTCGGGGAACGCCTGCCGGTGCGGCCTGGGAGCTGTCGGCGCTGCCGCCGACAACGGTCCCCCAAAGGCCGCGCCGGTTCGTTCTTGCTTCGCGCTCGAGTTGGCGGAACCCCTCCAGGTGGCGGAAGGGGAAGCGGGTGTAGGCGTGGCCGTAGCCGCGGCGGATGATCTCGGCGTTCGCGAAGGTGCCGTCGGGGAGATAGACGTAGGCCAGGGTGCGGCCATAGCGGTCCTGGCGCTCCTGGTCGTACTCGAGACGGACGCGTTTGCCCTCGAGCATCCTCTTCGTGAAGGCGCTGGCCTCCTTGCCGAAGAACTCGACCGGCCTGTTCGGGTGGACGGTTTCCGGCGTGTCGACGCCGATCAGGCGGACGCTGCCGATGCCCTGCACGACGATCGTGTCGCCGTCGACCACCCGCTCGACCATCTGGCCGACGGCAGGTGCGGCCGCCAGAGCGGCGAGCAGGAGCCCGATCCGGCAGCGGGCGGAGAACGGCGTGGGGATAGGGGTGCGCACGTCGCGGGAGCGCCGGGTCGGACCGCATGGCGGACCCCTCCGGCCGGGCCGAAGTCGAACGAATTGAGGGGGTTGCAGAGGTCATTCTCTTCCTTCCTCGGCGTCTTGTCCAGCGGGTCGGCCTGCCGGCTGCCGGCCGACTTGACACCCCAACGAGCCCGACGCCCAGATCGCCGCGGTCGCGCGACGGCACGGCATGACGGTGGTGACGAGGAACGTTCGGGACTTCTCGCTCATGAGCGTGTCCTTGCTGGATCCCCGGTCGGAGTAGCGGCGTTCGCGGAGCCTGCGCGCCCAGGGACCGCTGCCGTTGGGGCGTCCCGAAGGACCTCTTCGGACTGGTAGGTTCCCTCCATGCGATCTGGTGCGGCAGTGGCAGCGTTCAACGCTGCGGTCTGCCTGCTGCCGCTGCCGCTCGTCGCCGATGGCGGTAGCGACGCCCATGTGGTGGTCGCCTTCGCCGCGGAGCCGACGCAGATCGACCCCACGCGCACCTCGGCCGGCGTCGATCAGTACTTCATGGCGCTGTTCTATGAGCAGTTGCTGGCGATCGGCCCGGACCTCAAGCAGCAGAACTGGCTGGCCGAGTCGTGGCGGCTGTTCGAGCGCGACGGGGTCTGGCTCATCGGCGTCGAGTTGCGACGCGGCGTCCGGTTCCACAACGGGGAAGAGCTGACGGCGCACGACCTCCGGTACTGCTATCTCCGCCAGCGCGATCCGAGCCTGTCGCGCCAGGCGGGCCGATGGCGGCATGTGGACGACGTGCGGGTGCTGGGCGACTACGAGTTGGAGATCGTCTTCAAGGACCTTCCGGACTCGGCGCTGCTGCCCCTGAACCTCGACCTGTGGGCGATTCCGCGGGGCTACTACGAGGAGGTCGGGAACGACGGAGTGCAGGCGCATCCGATCGGCACCGGGCCGTGGAAGTTCGTGTCGCGCAAGCTGCGCGAAGAGATCGTGGTGGAACGGTTCGACGACTACTGGAAGCCCGATTCGCTGCCGAGCATCCGCCGCCTGACGATCAAGATCATCCCCGAGGACACCACCCGGGTGGCGGCGTTCAAGACCGGCGCGGTCGACTGGATCGACGCCGTACCGCCGGCCCAGGTCGCCGACTTCGAGCGCATGCCCGGGGTCGAGGTGGCCTCGCTTCCCACGGCGAACAACCTGTTTCTGGCCCTGAACGCACTCGACCCGAGGAGCCCGCTGGGCGATGTCCGGGTGCGGCGGGCTGTGGCCCATGCGATCGATTTCGACGCGATCATCAGGTACATCCTCCACGGACAGGGCATCCGGACCGCGCAACTGACGCCGGGAGCGCCGGGGCACGACCCGGCGCTAGAGCCGTACGCCTTCGACCCGGATCGCTCGCGCGAGCTGTTGCGTCAGGCCGGCTACGGTCGGGGCGTCAACCTGAACTGCTACAACCTGACCACGCCGCGGGAGCCGTACCTCAAGGAGGTCGGCGAGGCGATGTTCGCCTACCTGACGGCGGCCGGCATCCGCTGCCGGATCGTCCAGCTCGAGTACGGCGCCTGGATCAACCTCGGCCGCCGCGACGCCCGCCCCGAGATGGACGGCATCGCGAGCTGGATGTGGGGGCACGGCACGCTGGGCGATCCGACCGACGCGTGGTCCGGCCACCTGCACTCGTACGGCGATGGCTGGGGCTGGTACTCGTACCACGACGATCCTGAGTTGGACGAGATGGTCCAGACCCTTCGCGTGACCGTCGAACCTGAGGCGAAGGAGGCTCTGCTTCGGGAGATTGCGCGGCTCAAGCACGAGCGGGTCGCGGGCGGCGTGCCGACCTACCGGCCGCTCGTGACCCTGGCCTGGCGCGACACGCTGCGCTTCAAGCCGTGGCCTCAGGCGAATTGGCGCATGATGCGGGACATCGGGTTGGCAGAGTCCGTAAGTGCCGAAGCGCCGATTCGTTGACGAGAACGGAGCCATGCGCGCCTACCTGATCCGCCGGCTCTGGCAGGGCGCCGTGGCGGTACTCGGCGCCCTTGTCATCGTGTTCGTCGCGCAGCGGCTGGCCGGCGATCCGGTGGCCCTGCTGTTGCCGATGGAGGCCTCCGAGGAGGACTTCGCGGCGATGCGCGAGGCGTTGGGGCTCGACCGGCCGCTGCCGGTGCAGTTCGTCGTCTTTCTGCGAGACGCGTTGAGCGGCGACTTCGGCGAGTCGTACCAGTGGCAGGCGCCGGCGATGCCGCTGCTGCTCGAGCGCCTGCCGGCGACGCTCGAACTGGCCTTCGCGGGACTCGTTTTCGCGCTGCTGTTGGCTGTGCCCCTGGGTGTGCTGTCGGCCGTTTACCGGGGTCGCTGGGTGGACCGGCTGGCGAAGGTGCTGGCGCTTCTCGGCCAGGCGATGCCGGGCTTCTGGGTCGGCCTGCTGCTGATCCTGTTCGTGGCGGTGCGGCTCCAGTGGCTGCCGGCGTTCGGGCGTGGCGGGCCGCTTCACCTCGTGCTGCCGGCGATCGCCCTCGGCTGGTACCCGGTCGCCGCGATGACCCGCACCCTGCGCTCGTCGATGCTCGACATCCTCGACAGCGACTACATCCGCGCGGGACGGGTGATGGGCCTGCCGGAGCGCACCGTGATCTGGCGGTACGCGCTCCGCAACGCGGCCGTGCCCCTGGCGACGATGATCGGCGTCTACTTCGCCAACATGCTCGGCGGCGCGTTCGTGATCGAAGTCGTGTTCGCGTGGCCGGGCGTCGGCCGCACCGTGGTCGACGCCGTGTTCGCGCGCGACTTCCCGGTCGTGCAGGCCGGGGTTCTGCTTTCGGCGGTCATCTTCGTCGTCGTGAACCTCCTGGTCGACCTGAGCTATGGGCTGATCGATCCACGGATTCGCCATGGCTGATCGGCATGCCTCCGTCCACGAGCGGCGGATGACATCCGACCGCCCGAAGACGGGCGTTCGGACTGTGACGCTGGTGGCGCGAGGACGCGCCACCAGGGTTCCCGTTGTCTCGTGCGGCGTGCTCGGCCTGGTTCTTCTCTGCGCCGTCGCTGGTCCCTGGCTGGCGCCCCACGAGGCCTCCGAGATCGCGCTCGCCGAGTCGATGACGCCGCCGTTCTGGCGCTCAGGCGGCAGCCTCACGTACCCCCTGGGCACGGACATGCTGGGGCGCGACATCCTGAGCCGGATCATTGCCGGCGCCCGCGTCTCGGTGACGGTGGCCGCATACGCGATCGCCCTCTCCGGCGGCCTGGGCGCGGCGCTGGGTATCTCCGCCGGCTACTTCGGCGGCGTCGCCGACGCCCTGATCTCCCGGCTGATCGACATCCAGATGTCGATTCCGGCCATCCCGCTGGCCATGCTGTTCGCCGCCGTGCTGCCGCCGGGCGAGGGGATGGTGATCACGATCATCGTCCTGACCTACTGGACATGGTACGCGCGGATCGTGCGCGGCGAGGTGCTCAGCCTGCGCGAGCGCGACTTCATCACCGTGGCCAGGGTGGCCGGCGTGAGCAGTCCCATGATCCTGATCCGGCACCTGACCCCGAACGTCCTGAACACCCTTCTCGTGCTCGCGACGCTGCAGTTCGGGAGTGTGATCGTCTTCGAGGCGGGGTTGAGCTTCCTGGGGCTAGGCATTCAGCCACCCCAGGTATCGTGGGGCGGCATGCTGACCGACGGTCGCAACTTCATCGAGGTCGCCTGGTGGTTGATCACGATGCCGGGTCTGGCGATCATGGCTTCGTGCCTGGCGTCGAACCTCCTGGGCGACTGGCTTCGGGACACGCTCGACCCGAAGCGGCGGCTGACGTAGTGGCTGGTGAGAACGTAGCCACGCTCGAGGCCTGGGGCTGGGCGCCCGACTTCGCCGATTCCTACCGAAGGTTCCTGGAGTCGTCGTCGTCGGAACGGCTGTTCCCGGCGCGCGTCGTGTCGATGTCGCGCGGCGTCTTTCACCTGGCGACCGCCGAGGGCGAAGTCGACGCCCCGCTTCTGAAGCGCGTGCGGCGCGCCGCCTCGGGCAGTCCGGCGGTCGGCGACTGGGTGGTGGTCGAAACGGCATCGGCCGCGGGCGCCGATCCGCGCATCGTCCACGTGCTCGAACGGCGGAGCCGGCTCTCGCGCAAGGCCGCGGGCGCGCGCACCGAGGAACAGGTCGTGGCCGCGAACCTGGACGCCGTGTTCCTGGTCATGGGCCTCGACGGCGACTTCAACCTGCGGCGCCTCGAGCGCTTCGTCGCCATGGCCACGGAGAGCGGCGCCGTGCCCGTCGTCGTCCTGACCAAGGCGGACCTCGCCGCCGATCCGGAAGCGATGCGGCAGCAGGCCGAGGAAGCGTCGCCGGGGACGACCGTCGTCGCGGTCGCCGCGCTCGCGAACGAGAACCTGGAGCCTCTCGCGGTCCATCTCGCGTCTGGCCGCACGGTCGCCATGGTCGGCGCCTCCGGCGCCGGCAAGTCGACCCTGCTCAACGCACTGTGCGGCGAGGAAGTCATGCGCACCGCGCCGGTTCGGGAGGGCGACGACCGCGGACGCCACACCACCACCCACCGGAGACTCGTCCCGTTGCCCGGCGGCGGCCTCCTGATCGACAACCCGGGCATCCGCGAACTCCAGCTCTGGGCGGACGACGACAGCAGCCTGGAAGAGACCTTCGACGACATCGAAGAACTGGGGCGCGAATGCCGTTTCCGCGATTGTGGTCACGGTAGCGAGCCCGGTTGCGCCGTCCGGGCGGCGATCCGGGACGGCTCACTGGATCCGGCAAGGCTGCGCAACTACAACGAGCTCCGGGAAGAACAGCGCCGCCTGGAGCAGCGCCGCGACGAGGTGTCCCGGCGCGCTGAGGATCGCCGGCTGGGCTCGTACTACAAGTCGGTGCAGCAGGCGAAGAACCGGCGGCGGTAGTCGGTTGCCAGCTTGGTTGCTGCGGACGCACACGGGTCCTCAGTCTTCTCGCAGGTACTTGCCTGCTTGGACGCCTGGAGGGACCGGTCCGTATACTTCCAAGCATGTCCGTGACGTTGCTCGACCAGCCGCCGCCGACCGTGCCTCGCAGACCCGGTCCCTATCGCCGGGCCGACTACGCCGCACTTCCAGACGAACCCCGCTGCGAACTGATCCATGGCAGGTTCTACTTGAGTCCAAGTCCGGTTCGGCTTCATCAGTTCCTGGTCCTCCGTCTCGGTCGGCTTCTCGACGACGTGGCTGAGGCAGTGGGCGGTGAGGCCTTGGTTGCGCCGATGGATGTCCATCTCGCCGATCACACGGTGGCGCAGCCCGACGTCCTCTACGTCTCCCCTGAGCGGCAGGAGATCGTGCAGAACTGGATCGAAGGCGCCCCCGACCTGGTGGTGGAGGTGCTGTCGCCCAGTACGGCGCGGATGGACCGGCTACTGAAGCTGAATCGCTATGCCGCCGCCGGCGTCAGCGAGTACTGGCTTGTTGATCCGGCGGTGCGAACGATCGAGTTCCTTGTGAACGGCGGCGAGCAGTTCGTCGTTCACGCGCAGGATGGCGGATCCTGGAAGTCACCCGCTGTGCCCGGAATCGAACTGGACATCGACGGGTTTTGGGCGGCTGTCGAAGGCAAGTTCGGGCCGCCGGCCACTCGGCAGTGAATCCGCGAGTACTCCGGCGCTGGCGTGCTCAGCTTGTAGGGGGTCGTCGTCGCCTTCGCAGCTGGTTCTTGTCCGTCATTGCTGGCGTTGGAAAGCGAGCCTCAAGAGCGGCGAAGTGGCTCCTCGTCAAATGGGTTGCCGCTCTGGTCGCGGCATCGGCCGCCGCTCTGGTCGCGTGGGGGTTGGGCCTTTTCAACAACTGTCTTCTATGCCCCGAACGGGTGACGCTTGCTTTCGGAAATCTCTGGCGTGGATAGCCGGAACCTGTCGAAGACCGTTTCCGCGTCGTGTTGTGTTGGCTGGAGAGCGACCGCGACGGGGATAGCACAAGAAATGTGGCGCAAGCCTTCACGAGCATCGGGGGCATCGAGTTGGTTCGCTCTGCTCGTGTCGTGGCAGCTTCTGGGGCAGCGGACGATTGGCGCGAAGCCATGCGGGAGGATACGCGTGCACTGCTCGAAGACTGGCACGCCGACGTGGCCGTCGTCGGACTCGTCAAGCAACCCGGAGAGGCGTTCAGTCTCTGGTTCGTGCCGGCGTATGGGGGGGGAAGGCTCGCTTGGCCGCGGAGACAGGCCCTACGAATTGGAGAGTGCGACTCTCGGACAGGACTTTCGTGACGACTTCCGGTCCGAACTCGCCACGGTGGCCCTGGTGGCAGTAGCCCCGCTTGCGCGAACCGAGGTACGGGGACGAGTACTCGAAAAGGGACTGAGGAACGCAACCGGAAAGCTCGCAACCCTGCTCCGCACTCCCGAAGCAACGGTGCCCCGTGAACGGCGTGCTGACCTGCAATTCTCGCTGGGAAACGCCCTCGCGACTCTAGGCGAGCGGGAGACCGGCACGGAACTTCTGGAACAGGCTATCGCCGCGTATGCCGCCGCCCTTGAAGAATACCCGCGCCAGCGAGTGCCACTTGATTGGGCGGTGGCGCAGAACAATCTCGGCAATGCACTTTGGGCCTTGGGCGAGCGGGAGAGCGGCACCGAACACTTGAATCGGGCGATTGCCGCGTATCGCGCTGCTCTTGAGGAGTACACGCGTGAACGGTTGCCGCTCGATTGGGCCATGACTCAGAACAACCTTGGCAATGCACTTCAGACCCTGGGCGGGCGGGAGAGCGGTACGGAACTCCTGGGCCAGGCGATCGCCGCGTATCGCGCCGCCCTCGAGGAGCGTACGCGTGAACGATTGCCGCTTGATTGGGCTTCGACTCAGAACAACCTTGGCAATACTCTTCGCACCCTAGGCCAGCGGGAGAGTGGCACCGAGCGCCTCGAACAGGCCGCCGCGGCGCATCGCGCCGCTCTTGAGGAGCACACGCGTGAGCGCGCTCCGCTTGCTTGGGCTTCGGCGCAGAGCAACCTCGGCAATGCCCTTCAGTCCTTGGGAAGGCGTGAGACCGGCCCTGAGCACCTGGAACAGTCAATCGTCGCCTATCGGGCTGCCCTTGAAGAACGCACCAGGGGACGGGCGCCCCTCGATTGGGCCCTGACTCAGAACAACCTTGGTAGTGCTCTTGTGGCCCTGGGCGAACGGGAGAGCGGCACGGAGCTCATCGAGCACGCGGTCACGGCTTATCGTTCCTCGCTCGGGGAGCGTTCCCAAGCGCGAGTGCCGCTCGATTGGGCGATGACGCAGAGCAACCTCGGTGCTGCCCTTCTCACGCTGGGCAAACGCGAACGCGACCCCATGCTCCTGGAACAGTCCGTCGCTGCCTTTCTTACCGCCTTGGAGGTGCGCGCGCGTGAGCGGTTGCCGCTCGATTGGGCAGCGACGCAGAGCAACCTCGGAAATGCTCTTGCGGCGCAGGGCCAGTTGGAGAGTCGCCCGGAGCTCTTGGAACAAGCCTTGGATGTGTATCAGGCGGCCCTTGAGGAGCGCACCCGCGAGCGGGTGCCGCTCGATTGGGCTGAAACGCAGAACAACCTCGGCGCTGCCTTCGGAGTCCTAGGCGAGCTGGAGGGCGACCCTGAGCTCCTGGAGCAATCCGTTGCTGCTTTCCGTTCCGCCCTCGAGGTGCGTACCCGCGAGCGGTTTCCGCATGACTGGGCGTCCACGCAGAACAACCTCACTCTTGTCCTTGAGCGCTTGCGTGAGCCCGGGTTGGAGCCTCGTTAGTCGGCAGCGGCCTGGGCCACCGGTCTTGGTGTTCCGCTCACAGCCGGGCTAGGCAATAGGCGTCGGCCTCGGATCGGCGCACCTACATCGATCGCGATGGTTGGGTCGCCGATTGATCGATTGCGGTCGGGCAGGGCCTTCATCGGCAGGTACCGACGCCTTCCGACTCTGCAGCCTTCTGGAGCGCCCGATCCAAAGTAGCGAGTTCTAGTCGCTGTCGAACCGCCAGTTCCAAGTCGAGCGCGTCGTAGACCGAGATCTGATGTTTGCGGGCCAGACGCAGCGTCGTCGCACCGTCGGGCGCATGGTCCAGTTCGATGTCGAGGTCTTCGATCTCAGCCAGGGCCGCGCCGGTCTGTATCGGAGAGAGCCGCCCGCGGCGTTCCGCCATCACGAGGGCGTTTCGCAGTTCCGCCCACAGCAGGCCAGACGCCGATGCGCCATGGGTCCCTACCTGTTCGAGCACCCTGTCGGCACCGGGAACGCTCTCGTCATCCAGCAGCCAGGCGCAGGCGACCGAGCAGTCCGGTACGGGAGCGTTCATCGGCGCCCGGCATCGCGGAGAGCCAGGATCTCTTCAACGGTCCCGGACCAGACAATCTGCCGGCGCAGTGCGCGGAGGTTGGATACGGCTCTTGCGGCCCGTCTGCGACCTACCGGGGCGGGGGGCATCAGCCGCGCGACAGGTCTTCCCCGCTTGGTGATGGTGATGACCTCGCCCTTCTCGGCGGCATCGAGGAGGCGGAAGAGATGGGTCTTGGCTTCAAAGGCGTCTATGAATCGCATATGGGTGCTACCCAAACAACCCCTTCGCCGCCTTCGCCTCCGGCGCCGCCAAAGCGGCGATGCAATACGCCGCAAACGAAATCGCCATGGCCGGGAAGACGGCGTGCATGCTCTGGATGTCGAGCAGCATCCAGAGGCCCAGCGTCCCGCCGCCGGCAGCGAAGGACCACAGAGCCGCTTTGCCGTTGCCGCGGCGCCAGGTCAGGCCGAGGGCGAGGGAGGGCAGGAAGCAGGCGGCGTAGAGGGCGCCGGAGAACGACGTCAGCTCGACGATGCCGCCGGGCGGGTCGATGGCTAGCACCGCGGTGATCGCAGCGAACAGCACGACGCAGATGCGGGTGTTACGGACGGCGTGGCGGTCGTCGGCGGGGACCAGCAGGCCGAGCAGGTCCCGCTGGGCGGTGGAGGCCATGACCAGGAGGACGCTGTCGAGGGAGGACATGGCGGCCGAAACCAGGGCGAGGAACAGGAACGCCTGGGCCACCGGCGGGAAGATGGCCGGGTCGCTCAGCATCATGGGGATGACCTGGTCGGTGTCGACAACCCCCTGGCCGACCACGAAGTGGGCGTAGAGGCCGAGCGGCGCCAGCAGGCTGAACACGATCAGGAAACTCACGGTCGACACGACCAGGCCGCTCTTCGCGGCGGCCTCGGTCTCCAGGGCGTAGAAGCGGGAGAGTTGGCGCGGCTCGACGATCAGCTTGACGGTGGACGCGAAGACGACGCCGATCAGCAGGCCTAGCGGCTGCGCCGTGTCCCAGCGGACGAGCGCGCCGTCGCCGATCTGGGCCAGGTCGGCGAGGCGGCCGATGCCGCCGGCGGCCCGGGTGATGGCGAAGAACATGAGCACGGCGGCGAGCGTCATCAGGATGCCCTGGACGAAGTCGGTCCGCGCCACGGAGTGGAAGCCGCCGATCATCGTGTAGAGGCAGACGACCAGCACGACGAAGAAGAGCGACAGGCCGTAGCTCAGATCGAGCAGTTCGACCAGCAGCGAGCCGATGCCCTTGAACACCGCGGTCATGTACAGGAAGCTGGAGAAGATGACGATCAGGGCGGCGACGAAGCGGGCCGGGCGGCTGTTGAAACGGAAGCCGATGTAGTCCGGGATCGTCACCGAGCCGAGCGTTTCGGTCACTCCGCGCAGACGCGGCGCCAGCCACGCCCAGGCGACGAAGGACAGGATGACCGCCGTCGGGACGATCAGGAGCCAGGCGATGCCCGAGGCGTAGGCCTTGCCGGCGAAGCCGATGAAGCTGTTCGTGCTGGCGTAGGTGGCGAAGAAGGAGACGCCGAGGATCACGCCGCCGAGCGAGCGGCCGCCGACCAGGAAGTCGGCGAGATCGCGCGTCCGGCGCTGACCGATCAGGGCGTGGTGGACCAGGACGCCCGTGTAGAGGACGAACAGGACGAGGATCAGCGCGTGTTCACGAAACCACATGACCGGTTCCTATGTGCCGATGCTCGGGTGGCGGAGTGGGCGGCGGCCGGGAGCGCCGGCTCACAGGCCCATCTGGTCCAGGTACCAGCCGTCGAAGATCTGGATGCAGGCTTCGGACTCTTCGAAGGCGGTGGGGCGGTAGCCGCGGGACGCGACGCCCAACTGGGTACGGGCGCAGACTTTCCAGTCCTGGCTGTTGACGAGATGCCAGAAGTCCACGGCGTCGCTGGGGTCGAAACCGGGGGCCCTAGCCGTATCGGGGTCGAACAGCCATTCGCAGACGATCCTGGTGCGGTTCGCTTCGATCGGCCAGAGGGTGTGGGCGACGACGTAGTCGCGGTGCAGGCTGATCAGCAGGTTGGGATACACGTGGAAGTACTGCACCGAGGTGCGGTCGGCGACATCGATCGCGGGTAGATCGGGGCGGTTGCTGCGGCCGGTGGCGGTCATCGTGTTGCAGCCGTCGTTGAGGGTCATCGGGCCGCCGACGTGGAAACGCCCGGTCTCCAGGTTGCCGCCGTTGCGGTAGTCCGACACCCGGTTCAGCTCCGGGTGGACGACGGCGCAGTGGTAGCACTCGTTGTAGTTCTCGCACAGGATCTTCCAGTTCGCCTGCGCCTCGTACTCGTGCCGGTCGCCGCGGACCAGCCGGTCGAGCGTGAAGCGCGAAAGGTCGGGCAGGTCGACGGCGACATCGGCGAGCGGCGGCCCGTCGGTCGCCAGGGACAGGTAGAAGAACCCGTTCAGCGCCTCGATCCGCACCGGCACCAGGCCGGCGCCCTTGGCGTCGAAGTCGCGGCCCATGTGCGGCGCGCCGACCAGCCGCCCGTCGAGACCGTAGGTCCAGGCGTGGTACGGGCACTGGAAGACCTTGGCCCGGCCCGCGCACTCATCGACGACCCGCGACCCGCGGTGGCGGCAGACGTTGAAGAAGGCGGCCAGGCCGTTGGCCGCGGCGCCCGCTGCGGCGTTGCCGTTCGCGGCGGCCGCGCCGTTCGAGCTCGGGTCTGCGTCGCCGGCCGCGGTCCGCACGGCGATGATCGACTCGCCGCCGATCTCCCGGGTCACGAAGCGCCCCGGTTCGTCCAGTTCCTCAAGGCGCCCTCCGCACACCCACAACCGCGAAAAAATGCGCTCCGTCTCCTCGTCGAAAACGGCGGGGTCGGTGTAGAGGCGGCCGTCCAGCGGCCGGGGAGCCTTGCGCGGGATCATGAGCCGAATCCTAGCGCCGTCCGATGCTTTGGGCGATCAGACTCCGTGCCCGCGGCCTCTCCGGCCGGGCGTGCCGGCGAATCGCGATCGACAACCGCCGCTACGGTTGGCAGCCCTCGAGGAACGCCGTAGCGTCAGTGATCGCGGGCGCCGGCTGCCCCGGCTCGTTCCGGTACTCCTTCACCGCGCCCGTCACGGTGTCCGTCACCCGGATCGTGTACCCAAGGTCCGTCGTCGACGCGCCGTACACCCACACGTGGCCGTTGACCGCGCAGCCGTCCAGCACCTTGATCAAAATCTCCCAGTTCTCCCGGTTGAAGAACGTGAACAGACCCGAGTCGTTCGTCCCCGCGTGGACCACGCTCCCCGCGCCGGTCGTGCCGTCCGACTTCCGCCACTCCACGGCCACCGCGTAGCGCGAATCCTGCAGGCACAGCGTCTCCGCGTCCGCTTCGCATGTCCCCGAGGGCGCCGCAGCCTCGACCAGGAACACCTGGGACGCGGTCGACGTGGTCGTGCCGTCGGTCACCGTCAGGGTGACCTCGTAGAAGCCCGGCGACGACCAGGCATGGTCGATCCGCCGGTTGCGCGACCCCGTCCCGTCACCGAAGTCCCAGAGCCGGGACTGGACGCGGCCGGCACTCGCGTCCTCGAATGTCACCGGCAGCCCGGTGCGGGCGCGGCAGAGGCCGCCCGCGCAATCCGCGGTCGGCGTGAAGGCAGCCTCGGGCGGACCGCTCGGCGGCGGTGGACCGCCGCCGCCGCCCGCGCCGCCGGTGTCGTCGTCTTCCTCCGCGTCGCCGCCGCCCGGTGGCGGCGGTGGCGGTGGCGGTGGCGGTGGCGGTGGCGGTGGCGGTAGCAACGCGACCACCGTCGCCGTGGCGCCGCTGGTGAGCGTCTCGGAATAGCCATCGTCGTCGGTGAAGGTCACCCGCACCTTGATGGTCTTGCCCAGGTCGGCGCCGAGCAGGGTGTAGGTACTCGAATTCGCTCCCGAAATGTTGGCATCCGAGCCGTTCGCCCGGATCCACTGGTACGTGTAATTGGGGGTGGTCAGCCCGTCGGCATCCATGATGCCGGTGGTGACCGCCGTCAGCGTCTCGCCCACCTGCGCCGTGCCCGTGATGGTCGGCGCGCCCGTCGCGGCGTTGTTGGTCGTCGTGCCGTTGACGCGGAACACGATTTGTTTTCTAGGACCGATGGCAAATGGCGAGAACCCGTCACCCGAACCGTCGATAGTCCATCCGTCGGCCTTGACGTCGTCTTCGGAAGGGTCAGTCGTAGTCTCGACTAATACAATTCCCCTGGACGGCGGCTCCAGCACGAACATGTACGCTTGCGATGCGGTCAGGCTGGTTCCGCTCGGCGCTTGGTAGCTAAAGGTCCGGAAGGAATTGACGGTCAGGCTCGTCGAAGGCGTGTCGAGCGTTGCCACCTCCGTGCCCAGTGTTGCCCGTCCATTATTGTCCAGGTTCAAGGTATAGAGCTTTAGCGCAGGGGCGACGGTGTGGTTGACAAATTTACCCAACTTGAGTTCGATGCTGTTCAGCTTGGCTTCGCGGCTGCCGGTGGTAAATATGCCTACGACGTTCTGGACCACAAGATGAATGTTATCGGCAGCGCCGAGGTAATTGAAATTGCTGACCAGTTGTTCGTCGGTCCGGGTGGTGGCGTGGTCGCTGCCGGAGGAGTCCGACGTGCGCACGACGTTCATGGCGGAGTTGATGGCGGAGACGCGGTAGTGGCGGGTGGCGCCGGCGCTGAGCCCCTTGTGGACGTAGGTGGTGGCGGTGCTCGCGGTGGCGGCGACGAGGTCGGACCAAGTGCTGCCGTCGGGGGAGACCTCGATCGTGTAGCCGGTGATGGCGGAGCCGCCGGCGTGGACCGGGGCGGTCCAGGCGAGTTCGATCCAGGCCTGCCCGCTGGCGGTCGCGGTCAGCCCGGTGGGCGCGTCGGGCGCTCTGACGATCATCACGTCGATGGTCATCGTGTAGGCGCTGACGCTGTCGTCCGTGCCGTCGTTGACCTTGAAGGTGAAGTTCGTATAGGGGGCGCCGCTCTCGCCGGTCGCGGGCTCGAATTTGAGGTGGCCGTCGCTTATTTCGGCCCTGGTGACGGTTCGCGACGCCATCACGGCGACGCCGTTGAGCGCCAGGGCGCCCTCCGCCGGCACAGTCACGATCAGCACGCTCGCCAGCGAGTCGTCGTCCGCGTCGACGTAGCCGAAGTTGAACGGCGTGAAGGTGTAGTTCGTGTCCTGGGCCGTCGTCACCGTCTTGTCAGCCGCGGTCGGTGCGGTGTTGGCCGAGACCACGATATCGAAGGTGTCGCTGACCGAGTCGGTGCTGTCGCTCGCCGTGACCTTTACCGAGACCGTCCCGGCGTCCGCGGCCGTGCCCGAGAACGTGCGCGTGGCGGGGGCGAAACTCAGCCACGAGGGCAGCGCGGAATCGTTTGATTTCGTCGCCGTGTAGGTCAGCGTGTCGCCGGCGTCCGCGTCGTTGAACGTGTTGGCCGGAAACGCATAGTTGAACACCGTGCCCACCGTCGCCGTCTGGTCCGGTATGGCGTTCGCCACCATCGGGGCGTTGTTGGAGCCTGCGACGTTGACCACGATATCGAAGGTGTCGCTGACCGAGTCGGTGCCGTCGCTCGCCGTCACCTTTACCGAGACCGTCCCCACGTCCGCGGCTTGCGGCGTGCCCGAGAACGTGCGCGTGGCCGCGGCGAAGCCCAGCCACGAGGGCAGCTCGGAATCGTCGGATTTCGTGGCCGTGTAGGTCAGCGTGTCGCCGGCGTCCACATCGGCGAACGTGTTGGCCGGAAACGCATAGCTGAACGCCGCGCCCGCCGTCGCCGTCCGGTCCGGGATCTCGGTCGCCACCATCGGGGCGTTGTTGGCCGAAGCGTCCTTGATGGTGATGCGCAACGCCCTCATAGTGTGGGTTGCCCAGACATTCGTCGTGCCCCTAGACAAGCTGTGAAAGTTATTGGCGATACTCCAGCCCGTGGTGCCGCCGGCGTCCTCGGCCCCGGAGCGGGTAACGTCCAGTACTAGGTAGTCGGTGCCGGGAGACACGACCAACAGCGAGTAGGTCGTGTTGGCAGCGAGCGTCGTATTGGCGGGAGCGGTGAAGACAAGGGTTCCGGCGGCGAAGCTTGAAGGGGCCGTGAGGGCTGTGCAGGATGAAGTCGGGCGGTTGTCGACGTCGACCGTGCACAGGGAGACGGCCGCGTCGTCACCTTCGGAATCCTCAGAGATGATTTCGACACTTGACAGCGTGGCGGCCTCCGCGCCGGTGGTGAACGCCTGCGCACGGTCCCTCCCAGCAGTCGAGGAGGTATCCAAGCCCTGATTCGCGTTGCTCACCAGGGTAACGGTCTGCGCGGCGGCATTCTCCGCCGCGGCGAGCGATGCGGCAAGAACCAGAAGCAGTGCCGCCCGGCGCGGGAAGGGGGAGGAGCAACCGCGCGGGTCCCGTGCGGCGGGGGAAGCCGGGTCCGGGCACAGGGGCGCGCGCCCATCGGGCCGCGGCGGCGCGACCTCCGCCCTGCAGGTCCACAATTCCTTGCTCCCGGCGATGGCGCCGGACTCCGACAAACGATCCATTTCGGTCTCCCAATTCCCTGACTGCTTGACGACCTTTCGTCCCTGACTGCTTGACGACCTTTCGCCCCGCGCACACGATTCCACGCGGCCTGCCCGGCCTCCGTGGCGAATCCCACGAGCGCGAAGTCGTTCGTACAATCATAGGCTCTATTGTGTGACAGTGGTGTTCATCATCTGTGCATTTACGTGAATTTCACGCGAATTCATCACAGTTTCGACGCGACCTGCCGGGGCCGGTCCGCATCCTCTTGGAGAAGGAGGGCGGGGACGCGTTCACCGACCAGGACGAGGAGATCCTGGTGCGACCAGCGGGACCACGGGCAGGGTCGTGAAGATCCGGTCGACGCCATCCAGTTCGAAGGCCACCGCCGAGAAGAGTCCCGGCTCGGGCGCGCGCACCGTATCGAGCTTCGTGAGCACCGGGCTCGACAACCGCCGCTACGGTTGGCAGCCCTCGAGGAACGCCGTAGCGTCAGTGATCGCGGGCGCCGGCTGCCCCGGCTCGTTCCGGTACTCCTTCACCGCGCCCGTCACGGTGTCCGTCACCCGGATCGTGTACCCAAGGTCCGTCGTCGACGCGCCGTACACCCACACGTGGCCGTTGACCGCGCAGCCGTCCAGCACCTTGATCAAAATCTCCCAGTTCTCCCGGTTGAAGAACGTGAACAGACCCGAGTCGTTCGTCCCCGCGTGGACCACGCTCCCCGCGCCGGTCGTGCCGTCCGACTTCCGCCACTCCACGGCCACCGCGTAGCGCGAATCCTGCAGGCACAGCGTCTCCGCGTCCGCTTCGCATGTCCCCAAGGGCGCCGCAGCCTCGACCAGGAACATCTGCTTTGCCGTCGACACGGTCGTGCCGTCGGTCACCGTCAGGGTGACCTCGTAGAAGCCCGGCGACGACCAGGCATGGTCGATCCGCCGGTTGCGCGAACCCGTCCCGTCACCGAAGTCCCAGAGCCGGGACTGGACGCGGCCGGCACTCGCGTCCTCGAATGTCACCGGCAGCCCGGTGCGGGCGCGGCAGAGATCTCCCGGGCACTCCGCTGTCGGCGTGAAGGCAGCCTCGGGCGGACCGCTCGGCGGCGGTGGACCGCCGCCGCCGCCCGCGCCGCCGGTGTCGCTCGCGCCGCCGGTGTCGTCGTCTTCCTCCGCGTCGCCGCCGCCCGGTGGCGGCGGCGGTGGCGGCGGCGGTGGCGGTGGCGGTGGCGGTGGCGGCGGCGGCGGCGGTGGCGGCGGCGGTGGCGGTGGCGGGTCGGCACAGGCGACTCCCTGAAAATTGATCGTCGCCAACCACGCTTGAAATGCGGTATCCGCCGGCGCGCACAAAGTGGTCGACCGTATATCCAACACCGAGAGTTGTGACAGCGTCATCAGGGTGAGCGGGATTGCCCCGCTCAACTCATTCTCGGAGAGATCCAACCTCTGGAGCTTGGTCAGATTCCTTTCCCCCAGCTCGGCTGGAATCGTGCCGCTCAAGTCATTGGAGGCGAGAGCCAGTTCCGTGACGCGGCCGTTGTGGTCCGTGGTCACACCGTGCCAATCCCAAAGCGACACCAAAGGCGCCTCGCTCAACCAGTTCGTGTTTGTCTTCCAGTTCGCACCATTCGTCCCGTTGTAAAGATCCACTAAAGCCGCCATGTCGGTCGTCATGCGGCTGCGGCCCCAGGAACGGATGCGTTCGAGTTCCCGTTTCAGACGCTGGGCGACAGTGGGATTCTGGTCATAGACGTTGCTCTGCTCCGATGGGTCGGATGCGATATCGAAGAGTTGGTAAGGCCTCCCGAAGGGTTGACCGATAGGATCTTCCCTGCCCCCGGAACCGTTCCCGGCGACTAGCTTCCAGCGACCGTCACGGATCGCGAACATTCCGACGCTGGAATGATGGATCACCGCAGCGCGCGGACGGGCCCACGGCTTGCCGCGTAGCAGCGGCAGGAGGCTGAAGCTGTCCTCGGCCGCATTATTGGGCAACTCCTTACCAACGATCTCTGCCACCGTTGCAAAGACATCGGTCAACGAGATGACCTCCTCCCGGGTGCTGCCGGGTTCAATCTCCCCGGGCCAGCGCGCGAAGAACGGCACGCGATGACCCCCCTCCCAAATATCGGCCTTGGTCCCTCGATACACGTGATTCGCAGTGTGATTGCCCGCCCGATACGCCTGGATCGTCGAATCATCCGTGTGGTCCCTGTCGTCAAGCCCGTCCAGACGGGACATGAAGGACCCATTGTCGGAGGTGAAAATCAGCAGCGTGTTGTCGTCGACACCGGCTTGGTCCAGGGCGCTCATCACGTCGCCGACGGCTGCGTCGACCTGTACGATGAAATCCCCGTACGGGCCCAATTCGGTCTTTCCTTTGAACTTCTGGGTCGGCCAGACCGGCTTGTGCGGGGCCGTCAAGGGCAGATACAGCAGAAATGGCATCCCGTCCGACGCCTGCCGCTGGATAAACCCCGCAGCCTGCCGGATCAGTTCATCGAGCACATCAGCGGGATCGAAATCCGACGCCAACTCGCCGGCTCTCATGTAACGCGGAAATTCCATCGCGGACTGTTGGCCCAGCGGGAATCCCGTGATCTCGCCGTCACGGATATAGACATACGGGGGGAAGTCCAAGGAAGCCGGGATGATGTAGGACTCGTCGAATCCGTGCGTGTGCGGTCCGTCGTCAATGGTCTCCTCGAAGTCGAATTCGCGCAAGGCATTCTTCGCAAAACCGAGGCCCAGATGCCACTTTCCAATCACTGCGGTGCGGTACCCGGTGGCTCCGAGAAAGGAGCCGAGCGTTTCGCGATTCCGAGCGATCAAGGGCCCCGCGTAACCGTTCAGGACTCCCCGGGTCAGTCGTGTCCGCCACGCATAGCGGCCGGTCAACAGGCCGTAGCGCGTCGGGGTGCAAACCCCCGACGGCGAATGCGCGTCCAGAAACGCCATACCCTCTCCTGCCAGGGTATCCAGGTTCGGCGTCGGGATTTGGGACTGTGAGTTCAGATAGCCGACATCGCCGTACCCAAGGTCGTCGGCCAGGACGATGACGATGTTCGGCGCCCGCGCAGCGTCCTTGTCCTGCGCCGGCGCCCGCATCGGCATGATCGCCGCCGGGACAGCGAGCGCCAGCAGCAGTCCCGCCGCCGCACGTCCGGCGAGGCCGGTCAGGCACGGAAGGGCGGGGGAACCGCCCGGTCCGCCCCGCGCGTGCCGGGGAGCCTTGCGCGGGATCATGAGCCGAATCCTAGCGCCGTCCGATGCCTTGGGCGATCAGAGTCCGTGCCCGCGGCCTCTCCGGCCGGGCGTGCCGGCGAATCGCGATCGACAACCGCCGCTACGGTTGGCAGCCCTCGAGGAACGCCGTAGCGTCAGTGATCGCGGGCGCCGGCTGCCCCGGCTCGTTCCGGTACTCCTTCACCGCGCCCGCACCCGTCGCCGTGTCGGTCACACGGATGCGGTACCCAAGGTCCGTCGTCGAGGCGCCGTACACCCACACGTGTCCGTTCACCGCGCAGCCGTCCAGCACCTTGATCAGCACTTCCCAGTTCTCCCGGTTGAAGAACGTGAACAGACCCGAGTCGTTCGTGCCCGCATGGACCACGCTCCCGGCGCCGCTCGTGCCGTCCGGCTTCCGCCACTCCACGGCCACCGCGTAGCGCGAATCCTGCAGGCACAGCGTCTCCGCGTCCGCTTCGCATGTCCCCAAGGGCTCCGCAGCCTCGACCAGGAACACCTGGGACGCGGTCGACGTGGTCGTGCCGTCGGTCACCGTCAGGGTGACCTCGTAGAAGCCCGGCGACGACCAGGCATGGTCGATCCGCCGGTTGCGCGACCCCGTCCCGTCACCGAAGTCCCAGAGCCGGGACTGGACGCGGCCGGCACTCGCGTCCTCGAAGGTCACCGGCAGCCCGGTGCGGGCGCGGCAGAGATCTCCCGGGCACTCCGCTGTCGGCGTGAAGTCGGCCGTGGGCGGACCACTCGGCGGCGGTGGACCGCCGCCGCCGCCCGCGCCGCCGGTGTCGTCGTCTTCCTCCGCGTCGCCGCCGCCCGGTGGTGGCGGTGGCGGTGGCGGTGGCGGTGGCGGCGGCGGCGGCGGCGGCGGTGGCGGCGTGCCCACCGTGTATTCGCTCAGATCCTCGGCCGCATTGCCTGCCGCGTCCCGGATCGGGCGCGTCCCCGCCGTGTAGCTCACCGTCACCGTCTGGCCCGGCGCTACCTCCGATTCCAGCGTCAGCGTGACCGTGCGCCCGTTCACCAGAACCGCGACGAGCCGCCGCTCGGCGCTTGCGACATTCACCGTGAAGTCGCCCACGACAGGCGTCGAGTCTTCATCGAGCGCCTCGCCGTAGGTCAGCGTCAGCGTGGCCTCACTCACCGACGTGCCCCGCAGGCCCGGCCGGACCCCGTCCACCGCGTGGCCGAGCTGCGGCGGAACCGCCTCGTACACCAGCACAGCCGGATTGTCCGCAAGATCCTGGATCGTCCCCCCGTTCAGGGCGATGCGCCCGGCCACAATGCTCACCCCGTCGGTGTCGATGTCGCCATCCTTCACCGTATGGTCGAACGTCTGCGTTGCACTCGCCGTCCCGGAGCTGTAGAGGGCCGACTTGCTCTGACTCCCCACCGTCAGGGCCAGCGTCGGCGTCCCGTTTGTCGTGTCCACCCGCACCGATTCGTTGAACGTCACCGTCACCTCGATCACGTTCCGTTCGGCATAGAGCCCGTCCGGGCCGGGATTCGAAGTGATCGCCACCCGGCTCACCGACGGCGCCGTCGTGTCCACCGTGTTGTTCTCCACCTCCAGGTTCGTGAGAGCCCTGGCGGCGTTGCCCACGGCGTCCCGGATCGGATTGGCTCCCGGCACCCGGTAGGTGAGCCGCACTCCCTGGCCGACGCTCACCTCCGGTTCCAGCGTCAGCGTGACCACGCTTCCGCTCACCGCGACCCGGGAGACCTTCCGTTCGGCGCCGTCGACATTCACCGTGGAGGCGAGCGCCACCGGCGTCGAACTCCGGTCCAGCGCCTCGCTGTAGGTCAGCGTCAGCGTGGCCCCGTTCACCACCGCTCCCCCGTTGGCCACCAGCGCGGGCTTGACGCCATCCACCTTGTGCCTCGCATCGGCCGGCAATCCGTCATGGTTCAGCAGGGCGCTGTTGTTCGCGCCGTCCCGGATTGTCCCCGACAGGCTGTTCGCCTCGATGCTCACCCCGTCGCCGTCGCTCTCCCCATCGGCCACCGCATAGGCGAACCGCACCGCCGCGCCCGCCCCGCTCCGATAAGCCGCGGTTCGATCGATCCCACCCACATTCAGCGTCAACCGCGGCGTTCCGGTCACCACCACCGTCTCGCTGAACGTCATCGTGACCGCGATTTCCTTCCCCGCCGCGTAGGTCGCGTTCCGCTCCGGACGCGAGGTGATCTCGACCCGGCTCACCGTCGGCACGATCGTGTCCCCCGTGTTGTTGGTGACCGGCTCGTTGCTCAGTCCCAACGCGTCGTTGCCCGCCGCGTCCTGGATCGGGTTCGCCCCCGGCCGGTAGCGCACTCGTATCCCCGTTTCCCCGTGCTCAACGGCCGGATTCAGGGTCAGCATGACCGCTCGCTCGCTGACCGCGACATTGGAGACCGTTCGCGCCGAATTGCCGCCCGACACCGTGAAGTCGCCCGCCGCCGGTCTCGAATTCCCGTCCAGCGCCTCCCCATAGGTCAACGTCAGCGTGGCCCCGTTCACCGACGCCGAGGAAAGCTCAGGCGCGGTATCGTCCACGTCCTGGAGCCGGACCGTGAACACGGCCTCCACCGGGTTGGCCCCGTCACTCACCTCTACCGTCACCTCGTAGTCGCCGTTCCTGTCGCTGTCGCCCGGCGCCTCGTAGTCCTGTGCGGCCGCGAAGGTGAGCACGCCCTCCGCCGTCAACCTGAATCTGTTCCGGTCCGCGCCGCCCGTGATCCGCCAGGTCAGATCCTCTGCTGGGCGGTCCGCGTCCGTCGCCGCGAGCGTCGCCACCGCCGTCTCGTTCTCGTCCACAAGAATCGGGGAGGCGGTCTGGATCACCGGCCCGTCGTCGTCATCGGCGACCGTGATCGTCCGCTCGGCCCCGATCGTCCCGCCTCCATGACGGGCCGTGACCAGAATTGTCTCGGCGTCATCGTCAATGGCGTCGTCCACCGCCGTGACGGTGGTCTCGACCGAGCTTTGCCCCGCGGTGAGCGTAAGCCGTTCCAACGCCACCGTGTAGTCCGTGCCCTTCGCCGCCGTGCCCGCAAAGGACAGCCGGATCTCCTGGTCCTCGGCGAAGGCAACGGCGTTGACGCTCTCAACAGTCACCATAGAGACGCCGCCGTCCTCCGCGATCGCCGATGGACGGACCTCCAGGGTCAATTCCGGCGCGTCGTCGTCGTCCGTGATCGTCAACTCCTCGTCATCCGGGTCCGTCACTCCGTGACTATTGTCGGCAGTGCCGGACACCCGCACCGTCTTGTTGGTGGTGTCCACATCGTTGTTGTTGGCGGTGATGGTCACGGTCCCGGTGCTGGTGGTCTGACCGGCCGTGAACGTCAGCGTCTTGTTCGGGCTCAGCATGAAGTCGTTCGATACCGCCGGCGACACCGCTTCGGCCGTCACCGTCACCGTCGTCGTCTCGCTCGACTCTCGGTCCAGCCGCGCCGTCACGGTGGTGGACCCGCTGTTCTCGCTGATAGAGGTCCGCGACAGCCGGAGCATCACCGTCGGAGGGTCATCGTCATCCGTGATTGTCAGATCCTCGTCGTCCGGGTCCGTCACTCCATGACTATTGTCGGCGGCGCCGGACACCCGCACCGTGTTGTCGGGCGTGTCCGCGTCGTTGTTGTTGGCGGTGATCGTCACGGTCCCCGTGCTGGTGATCTGACCGGCCGTGATCGTCAGCGTCGTGTTCATGCTCAGCGCGAAGTCCCCCGCCACGGCCGGGGAGAGGGCCGTGGCGGATACGGTCACCGTCGTCGTCTCGGTCGATGTCCGGTCCAGCCGTGCCGTCACCGTGGCGGCCCCGCCGTTCTCGTTGATAGAGGTCCGCGACAGCCGGAGCATCACCGTCGGAGGATCGTCGTCATCCGTGATCGTCAGCTCCTCGTCGTCCGGGTTCGTCACGCCGTGACGATTGCGGGCGGTTCCGGACACCCGCACCGTGTTGTCGGGCGTGTCCGCGTCGTTGTTGTTGGCGGTGAGCGTCACGGTCCCCGTGCTAGTGGTCTGACCCGCCGTGATCGTCAGCGTCTTGTTGGAGCTCAGCCTGAAGTCCCCCGACAAGGCCGGAGAGACGGCCGTAGCGGACACGGTCACCGTCGTCGTCTCGCTCGACGTCCGGTTCAGCCGTGCCGTCACGGTGGTGGATCCGCCGTTCTCGTCGATCGAGGTCGGCGTCAGCTCAAGCGTCACCATCGGAGGATCGTCTTCGTCGGTGATCGTCAGAGTTACGTCCGATGGCGCCGTAACCCCCGCGCTGTTGGTGACCGTCCCCGACACCCGGACCGTCTTGCCAGGGGTGTCCACGGTGTTGTCGATGGCGGTGATCGTCACGGTCCCGGTGCTGCTGGTCTGACCGGCCGTGATCGTCAGCGTCGTGTTCATGCTCAGGGTGAAGTCGTCCGCTACGGCTGGCGAGACGGCCGTGGCGGATACGGTCACCGTCGTCGTCGCACTCGACGCAGGGCTCAGCCGCGCCATCACGGTGCTGCTCCCGCTGTTCTCGCTGATGGAGGCCGGCATCAGCTCGAGCGTCACCGTGGACCGCATGCCCGGCATCGGCACGACCACGGAAACCTGCGGACTGCGGCTCGCTTCGCCGCCATTGATCACGGCGGCCACTTGATAGACATAGGTCGCGCCGGCGGTGACGTCGGTATCGACGTAAGTGCGATTTGCGGTGTTCTCCGAGAGGATCTCGACGGTGGTTCCGGAGGTGCGGTACAGGTTGTAGGCCGCACTCGAGACGGCAGACCAGGTCAACGTCACCTGCCCCAAAGCGGTGGTCGTCATCAGGGCCGGACTGGTCCGAATCTGCTGGCCGAATTCCTGCCATGTTGCTCCTCCGACGCCGTTCGTGTCCACCGAAAGGACCGGGTACTGGCTGGATGTCCCGAAGTTCCAGGGGTCGTCGTTCATGCCGTCGCCGTCCAGGTCCACGTTCCAGTTCAGATAGAAGTCGCTGGCGGCCGTGGGCAGTTGCAACTCCGCCGTGTTCTTTGCCTGGCCGTAAGAGCCGGTGGCGCGTCCCGACGTGTCGGTGTCCCAATAGCTGTCGGTGATGCTGCCGCCTCCGCTGTTTCGGCCGACCAGGCCGCCGACGGTACTGCGACCCGAGACGAGACCTGTTGAATAGCTGATCTTGACGTCACCGGTGTTCCCGCCGATCAATCCTCCCGCCTCGGAATCCCCCACGACCCGGCCCGTCGCGTATGCCGCCCTCACCTCGCCGCCGTTGGACCCGGCGAGGCCGCCGATGCGGTCGTCTCCCGTTACCTGGACGGTGGAATAACTGGCGGATACGGCTCCGCCACTCAGGTTGGTTCCGACCAACCCGCCGACATCGTCGTCGCCGGATACCTTGCCCGTAGCGAAGCATGCGCTGACGGCGCCGCCGTTGGACCCGACCAGACCGCCGACGTTGTCGGTTCCCGTCACCTGGGCAGAAACCATCTCCAGGTTCCGGATGACGGCGGACGACCGGGTCACGCCGAATAATCCGATATCGTTCCCGCTACTATCGATAAACAGATTGGCGATGGTCCGACCGTTGCCCTCGAAGATCGCAGCGAAGCTGGAGAAGCTGTCGGATGCGTCACCGATGGGCGCCCATCCGGCGCCGTCGTTCCAGTAGTCGTCGCCTGAGTCGACATCTCCATCGTCATCGGTGTCAAAGTCCAGGTTCGCCGTCAGCTCGTACCCCGTGCATCCGTCGCTGGGACACCCCATTCCCAGAGCGCCCATGGGGTAGGCGGTGTAATACGGCATCCATGTCGCGCCATCCACCAGACCATCGGCGTTCAGGTCGTACCGCAGGGCGTCCAGTTGAGCCAGGTTGGCGACATCTATGAGACCGTCGTTATCGGCGTCGTAGTCCGTATTCCCCGCCGAGACCGTGACCGAGAATGCCTCGACCGCGCTCAGGCCGCCAGGGTCGACCGCGCGCAGAGTCACCACCGCGCGGCCCGGCGAGCCCGGCGTCAGCGTCACCACTGAACCACTCCGCGTGATGGCCAGCCGGTCAGGGCCGCTCGATATCGCCTCATAGGTCAGCGTGTCGTCGGGCGGATCGTCAAAGACGTTCGCCAGATCGATGTCCACTGCATCGTCACCCGGAGCGAAAGTCCGGTCGGACACTGCGTTCTCCACGGTCGGCGCCCCATTGCGGTCCGCCATCACGACATCGACAGCATCCACGGCGCCAGGAACCATCACGATGCCGTATCCGGAATCGCGATCGAAGCCGGTGGTCTCGATGTCCAGAACCGCGGTCCCGGACGTCATCCCTGTACGGAGCTGCGCCAGGGTGACCAGGTCCGGACCCCCTGCCGCCTCCAGCATCAAGGCCCCAATCGCCGCCGCGTGCGGCGCCGCCGCTGAAGTGCCGCAGAACCGGGAGAAGCCGGGCGTCGCCGTTGTGACGCACGTCGCGGCGGTGAGGTCGGGCTTCTGAAGAAGCTTCCCGCCGGTCGAGGAGAAATTGCCTGCTGTGATCGCTGTGCCGTCCGGTTGGAAGAAGATGCGGCGCGGACCGTCCGAGTTGTCCCTACGTACGGATTCCGTGCCGTCGAACACGCCACCGGATCCGGCGGCGGTGCGCACATCGACCATCGCCACGATGATCGCGTTCTCCTGGGCCGAGTGTCCGAACAGGGTCCCGGCGGTCGCGATCGCCAATTGTCCGCCGAAGGCCTGCACGCGCAAGTAGCGGTTCGCACCGGAGGCCTTGACGACGACCACACTGAGCCCGGAGTAGTTGGATATCTGAGACGAGATCGACTCGATCGGATCTTGGGTGCCGTCCTGGGTGTCGGTTGAGCTGGCGACCACGTCGCCGTTCTCATTGACCAGGAACAAGTCGTAGTCGTTCGTTGAGGCGCCCAGCGGGTCGGCCCACTGGAGGTTGATCGTGCGAACCGACCGGCCCTCCAGCTCGTTCGCCTCCACACCGCCCCCAAAGTCGTGCCGGACGCCGAGCGTCTCGCCATCCACGATCAGGGCGGTCCCCGCGGCGTAATCGCCCTCCCAGACCCCGGACGTGCCGTGGGTCAGATTGCCGTCGTTGCCACCCGCCGAGAAGAAGACACAGCCGCCGGCGACCGCCGCGTTGACCCCCTTCGCGACGATGCCGTCCTGGAAGGCTGCTTCAGACAGGTAGCCGATGTCGTCGACGATGACGTTCGCCCCGGCCTCGCAGAGCGCCTCGATGTTCGCCGCGAACTGCGCCTTACCTCCGTTGCCCGTCGCGAAATACAGTTCGGCGCCGGGCGCAAGGTCGTGGACGATCTCGAGCAGCGCCGTCCCTTCGTCGCCCGACCCTTCCTGGCCCGGCAGCACCGTTACCCGCGCTGGCACGTCGCCCGAGGCCTGCTGGTCGGCTAGCGTCCTGACGCCATTTGAGATCACGCCGATCCCAATGCCCGTGCCGTCGACGCCGTGAGCTGTGCGCGCCGAGTTCGCCCGATGGGCGACGTCACCCTCGGACGTGTCGTCTTTGCGGGTCACCGCCTCGTCGGCGGGGCGGATGGATTGGACCGCGGCGAGCGCGGCGAGCCGCGCCACGCTACCCAGCGGGAGCTGCGCCCGGATGGCACGGTATTTCGGCACGCTGTTGATTACCGTGCCGCCCAGGGTCCGGATGCGCGCCAGCACCGCGGGTGTCACATCGGCCCGGATGTCCACCGTCACCCGTTCGGGTTCCGGTTCGGGTGCGCCATCGGGGTTCCCCGCCTGTTGGCCGGCCGCGGCGTCCGGCCCCCGTAGCTGCTGCGCGATCCCCTCCGGCGCGGGCTGGCGGGGAGTTGCCGTCTCCGGCACTTGCGCGCTCTCCGCCGCGTCCAGGAGCTGCGAGCTCACCTTCCTCTGGGCGGGCGTCCGCTGCGCCTTCGCGGCCAGCAGCTCCTCGATCTGCCGCACGGCCGTCACCGGTAACTCGCCACCACCCTGTGCCGGCGGTTGCTGCGCCCCGGCGGACCCGCCCAGCAGCGGGATCGCCAGCACGGCGATGCCGGCAAGCGTGAGCGCCGCGCGCGCGCGGCGGGAGCGAGCCGCGCCACCCCTGCCGCGCCGCACGAAGGACGCCGCCGGCAGGCCGGCGGCGATAACACCCGGTTCTGAAGAACGATTCATTTCGGTCTTCCCACCCCCTGGCGTCCCGGCCTGCTCCGAAACCGGACCGCATCGCTTCCGCCGCCGGTCCGGACACAATTTTTCCTCGTAATTCTAGGTGATATAGTGTGACAATAGCGTCCTCTTTTGAGGTATCAGAGCGAATTCTGAGCGAATTATGCGATCTCCAGGAGCTGGATCGAATCGCACGCCACGGCTGCGGTCCGGCGCCGAATCACCCGCCGGCCGGGGCGGCGGGCAGAGGGAGGAGAGACGGATGAGCGATCGCGACCGGACGGCGGCCGAGAACGCGGTGCTGCGCGCCCGCATCTCCGCGCTCAGCGCGGCGAGCCTGTGCATCAACGCGAGCCTCGACCTCGAGACCGTGCTGAACGAAGTTGTCAAGAGCGCCCGGGCGCTCACCGGCGCGCGCTACGGCGCGATCGCCACCATCGACGATGCCGGCGTCCCCCAGGACTTCGTCACCTCGGGCTTCACCGCGGGGGAGCACCGCAAGCTGGTGGAATGGCCCGACGGGCCGCGGCTGTTCGAGTATTTCCGCGACCTGCCGGGACCGCTGAGGCTGGCCGACGTGCCCGACTACGTGCGCTCGCTCGGCTTCTCGACCGACCGGCTGCCCTCGAAGACCTTCCAAGGCACGCCGATGCGCCACCGGGGCGTCCATGTCGGCAACTTTTACCTGGTCGAGAAGGAGGGCGGGGAGGCGTTCACGGACGGGGACGAGGAGGTTCTGGTGCTGTTCGCCTCACAGGCGGCGACGGCGATCGCCAACGCGCGCACCTATCGCGCCGAGCAACGCGCTCACGCGGGCCTGGAAGCCCTGATCGAGACCTCGCCAGTCGGCGTCGTGGTGTTCGATGCGCAGACCGGCGATCTGGTCTCGCTCAACCGCGAGGCCCGGCGCATCGTCGAGGGCCTGTGCCTGCCCGGCCAGTCTGCGGAGCAACTGCTGGAGACGATCACCTGCCGGCGGGCGGACGGCCGCGAGATCGCGCTCGCCCGGCTGCCGCTGGCGCGGGCGCTGAGCGGCGCCGAGACGGTGCGGGCCGAGGAGATAGCGCTCTCGGCCGCGGACGGGCGCAGCGTCACGACGCTCATCAACGCCACCCCGATCCACGGCCCGGACGGCCCGGACGGCCCGGGCGGAGCGCTCGCCTCGGTGGTGGTCACCATGCAGGACCTGGCGCCGCTTCGGGAGCTGGAGCGCATGCGGGCCGAGTTCCTGGGCATGGTGAGCCACGAGCTGCGCGCGCCGCTGACCTCGATCAAGGGCTCGGCCGCCACGGTGCTCCGCGCCTCGCGCATCTTCGGCCCGGCCGAGGTGGCGCAGTTCTTCCGCATCATCGACGAGCAGGCCGACCGCATGGACAGCCTGATCGGCGACCTGCTCGACGCCGGGCGCATCGAAACCGGGACGCTGTCGGTCGCGCCCGAGCCCTCGGAAGTCGCCGCGCTGGTGGACCAGGCCCGCGGCACGTTCGTCAGCGGCGGTGGGCGGCACACTGTCCGCATCGACCTGCCGCCCGGCCTGCCCCGGGTCATGGCCGACCGGCAGCGCACGGTGCAGGTGCTCAACAACCTGCTGGCCAACGCCGGGCGCCACTCGCCGGAATCGGCGCCCATCCGGATCGCGGCGGAGCGCGAGGGGCTGCATGTGGCGGTCTCGGTCGCCGACGAGGGCCGGGGCATCGCGCCGGACCATCTCGGCCAGTTGTTCCGCAAGCACACCACCACCGGGGACCGGGAGGGCGGCGTCGGCGGCGGGCTGGGACTCGCCATCTGCAAGGGCCTGGTCGAGGCCCATGGCGGGCGCATCCGGGCCGAGAGCGGCGGCGTCGGCCTCGGCGCGCGCTTCACCTTCACGATTCCTGTCGCCGAGGCGCCTGTCGGGGCCCGCCCCGCCCCGGCCAGCCAGGGCACGCCCGGCGAGGATCGGGACCCGGCGCGCATCCTCGTGGTCGACGACGACCCCGAGACGCTGCGCTATGTCCGTGAGACGCTGTCTGAGGCGGGCTACGCCCCGCTGGTGACCGGCGACCCCGGCGAGATCGCGCGCATCGTGCATACGGAGAAACCCCAACTGGTCCTGCTCGACCTGATGCTGCCGGGCGCCGACGGCATCGAGTTGATGCGTACGGTCCCGGAACTCGGCGACCTGCCCGTCATATTCATTTCCGGCTATGGGCGCGACGAGACCGTGGCGCGGGCGCTGGAGGCCGGCGCCGACGACTATGTCGTCAAGCCGTTCTCGCCGACCGAGCTCACGGCGCGCATCCGGGCGGCCCTGCGCCGGCGGTCGAACCCGGCCCCCTTCGTACTCGGCGAACTCGCCATCGACTACGACCGGCGCCGGGTCAGCGTGGCCGGGCGCCGGGTGACGCTGACGGCGACCGAGTACGATCTGCTGTGCGTGCTCGCGCAGGGCGCGGGCCGGGTCCTGACCCACGAGGCCCTGCTGCGCCAGGTCTGGGCCGGACGGGGCACCGGCAACCCCAAGAAGGTGCGCGCCTACGTCAAGCGGCTGCGCCACAGGCTCGGCGACGACCCCGCCCGCCCGACCTGGATATTCAACGAACGCGGGGTCGGCTACCGCATGGCCCGGCCCGGCGATGCGGGCGAGCCCTGACCTCCGGCAACCGCGCCCGCGCGACTGCAGGCGGTGTCCGATATGCCATCATCCGGTCATAGCCGCGACTGTCTCTCTGCGCCGCGGCCACCGTCCCCTCGGGAAGGCCGGAGCCAAGCACATGACCATGACGCGTCCTGTCGATCCGGCGGTGCTGCGCCTGCTCATCGCGTTGCTGGCCGTGCTTCCCGCGTCCGGGGCCGTTCAGGCCCGGTCGACGTCCAGGACGGTGTGCGCGACGGATCGGCGGGATGCCCGACCGTGACGATCACCGACAACCGGCCCGATCAGGACGCACTGGCGCAGGTCTTCGCCGATCCGAACTGCTTCACCTTCCAGGAGATCGCTCCTGGCGACGTCTCCTACGCCGTCAACGAGCTCCTTCACCTGGCCGGCGGCTACTACTACGCGCGCGTCCACCGCCGGTGGGGCCGGTAGCGGACCGTGGCGCGCCGGGCTCCGCAGGGAACGCAGGCCATTCAGCGGGCGCTGTCCCTCTACCGGTCGTTCACTGCCGAGCAGCCGGAGCATCGGCTGACCGACCTCGCCGCGGCGCACGGACTCCATCCCTCGACGGCGCACCGGCTGCTCGGTGTGCTGGAGGCGGAGGGACTGGTTGGCCGCAACCCGAAGACGCAGGGCTACCGTTGGCAGCCCGAGGGCGGGTTCGGGGGCGGCGCGCGTGCCATGCGCCGCAACGGCATGGCCCTGCTGGCGCCGCTCCGGACGCCGTTCCACCGTCGCACGGAGGCTCTGTGCGAGAGCGGCTTCTTTCGCGACTGGTCGGGCTACACCTGCGTCGAGACGTTCGAGCCGACGCCGGACCGCGACTACTGGGCCGTCCGCAACACGGCCGCCCTGATCGACGTGTCGCCGCTGTTCAAGTACGAGATCCGGGGCGCCGACGCGGAGCGTCTGCTCGACCGGGTCATGACGCGCGATTTCACCAAGTGCCGCGTGGGCCGGGTCATGTACACGTCGTGGTGCAACGAGGACGGCCACCTGCTGCAGGACGGCAACGTGCAGCGGCTGGAGCGCGAGCGGTTCCTGGTCAGCGCCGCGGCGCCGTGCCTGCGCTGGTTCGAGGACTGCGGCTGGGGCATGGACGTCGAGGTGCGGGACGTGTCCGCCGATTCCGGCGTGCTCGCGCTTCAGGGACCGCGGGCGCGGGCGATTGCCGAGGCGGCCATAGAAGGTGTCGACTTCGCCCGCATGCGCTACTTCGACCTCGCGGCCGGTGAACTCGGCGGCCTGGTCGGCGCCGCCCGCGGCATCCCGGTCACGGTGACCCGCACCGGCTACACCGGCGACCTCGGCTACGAGTTCTGGAGCGCCGCGGAGCACGCGGAGGCGCTGTGGGATGCGCTCACGGTCGCTGGGGCCGCCCACGGCCTGCAGCCGGCGGGGCTTCTCGCGCTCGACATGACGCGGGTCGAGGCGGGCCTGGTGCTGATCGACGTCGACTACGTGTCGGCGTCCCACGCCGAGATCGAGGTGCTCAAGGTCACTCCGGCCGAGGCCGGCCTGGGCTTCACCGTGAAGCTCGACAAGGAAGCCGACTTCGTCGGCCGCCGGGCACTGGAACGGGAGCGCGACCAGGGACCGGCCTGGGCCATGGTCGGGCTCGAGGTCGACTGGTTCGAGCTGGAGCGGCTGTGGTCCGAGATCGACCTGCGACCGCAGGTGGTCGGCCACCCGGCGTCGAGGGAACCGACGCCCGTGTTCGCGCCCGGCGGAGAACAGGTCGGTCAGTGCACGACGCGGTTCTTCTCGCCGTTGCTCAAGAAGTACATCGGTCTGGCGACGGTGCAGGCCGACGTGGCCGCGCTCGGGACCGCCCTGGAGCTCGAGGTCGCGGTCGGCTACGGACGGCGCCGGGCCCGTGCCCGGGTCGCCAGACGGCCGTTCTTCAACCCGGCGCGCAAGACGGCGGTGGGCGCCGCCCTGGGAGGCGGTTCGTGAGCGGCGTCTCGCCCGCATCCGATCCGGCCCGCCGCGGCGGTCGCTTCGACGCGATCGTCGTCGGCGCGGGCCACAACGGTCTGGTCTCCGCGGCCTACCTGGCCCGCGCCGGCCTGGATGTCGTGGTGCTGGAGCGCGCCCCCGTCATCGGCGGCGCCACTCTCAGCGAGGAGGCGTTCCCGGGCTTCCGGTACAGCGTGTTCTCGTACCTGGTGTCGTTGCTGCGTCCGGAAGTCATCCACGAACTGGACCTTGTGCGGCACGGGCTCTTTCTGGTCCCCACAGCGAGCACGCTGAACCCGCTGCCGGGCGGGGACTGCCTGCTGCGCGAGGCGGACCCCCAGCGCACGTACCGCAACATCGCCAGGCACTCGCGGCGCGACGCAGAGGCGCTCTCGGAGTACAAGCTCGAGATGCGCCGCCTGGGGCACCTGATGTTCCGGCTGCAGCGGGCGGCGCCGGACGAACTCGCGGCGGCGGTCGCCGGTCACGTCGAGGAGGATCCGGAGCAGATCGCCTCAGATGTGTCGGCGGAAGTTGCCGGCATCGCGCGCTACTTCCTCGACCTGCCGAAGGACCGGATGCGCTCCTTCGTGCAGATGCTGACGATGAGTTCGGCGGACTTTCTGGACCAGTGGTTCGAGTGGGGCCCGCTCAAGGCGGCGCTCTCCTCCTCCAGCATCATCGGATCCTTCCTGTCGCCGCGCACGCCCGGCTCGGCGTACGTGATGCTGCACCACTACATGGGCGAGATCGACGGGGTGTACCGGGAGTGGGGCTTCCAGAAGGGCGGCGCCGGCGGCGTTGCGGCAGCGATCGCGTCGGCCGCGCGCGGCTACGGCGCCGAGATCCGCACGGATTGCCCGGTGGCCCGCGTCCTGTCCCGGGACGGCCGCGCCTGTGGCGTCGTGCTTGCGAACGGCGACGAACTGACGGCCGATGTCGTCGTCTCGTCCGCGGCGCCCCAGGTCAGCCTTGGCCGGTTGCTCGACGCCGACGACGTGCCCGGCGGAGCGGGGGAGGCACTCCTCGCGCGCGCTGCCCGGTGGCAGAGCAGCGGCTGCGCCGGCAAGGTCAACCTGGCGCTCGACGGGCTGCCGCGTTTCGAGTGCATGCCGGCGCCGGGCCCCCACCTCGCGGGCGGGATCACCATCGCTCCCGGTCTCGACTACATCGATCGCGCCTACGACGACGCGAAGTACGGGGGCTTCTCGGAGCGGCCGTTCATCGACCTGATCATCCCCTCGGTGCTCGACCCGGACATGGCGCCGCCGGGGAAGTGCGTGCTCTCCTGCTTCGTGCAGTACGCGCCCTACGAACTGGCGGGAACAACCTGGGACGAGCAGCGCGACGCGTTCGGCGACGCCGTGGTGCGGACCCTGGCGGAGTACGCCCCGGGCATCGAGAACCAGGTGCTGCACCGCCAGGTGCGGGCGCCGCCGGACATCGAGGCGATCGCCGGCATTCCGGGCGGCAACATCTTCCACGGCGAACTGCGGCTGTCGCAGCTCTTCCTGCTGCGTCCCGATCCGGCTGCCGCGTCGTTCCGGACGCCGTTGCCGGGCTACTACCTGTGCGGCTCGTCGACGCAGTTCGGCGGCGGCATCTCGGGCGGGCCCGGGCGGCTGGCTGCGCTGCGAATCCTCGAGGACCTGCGGCGTGGCGGGGCGGAGGCGCCGTGAGCGATCGGGTCGCGATCGTCGGTGGAGGCCACAACGGCCTGGTAGCCGCCGCGCTGCTGGCGCGCTCCGGGCGGGAAGTCGTGCTGCTCGAGGCGCGGGGCGAACTCGGCGGGCTGGCCTCGACCCGGGAGCTGCTTCCCGGCCACCGGGTCGATGTGGGCAGCAACGACCTGGGGATGTTTCGCCGTTCCCTGATCGAGGAACTCGAGCTGCAACGCTTCGGCCTGGAACTGATCGAAGCGCCGGCGGTGGCGGCGGTCCCGGCGGCCGGGGGCGCCGGCCCCGTCGTCCTCTGGCCCGAAGTCGACCGCACGGCCGAGGGACTCGCCGCGGCCAGTCCCCGCGACGCTGCCGCCTGGCCGCGGTTCGTCGCCGAACTCGCGGAGCGGGCGTCGGCGCTCGAACCGCTGCTGTGCCGGCCGCCGGAACTCGCCGACATGGGCCGCCTGCTGATCGCGCCGGAACTGCTGCGCTTCGTGTCCGCGCCGCTGGACGAGTTGTTGCGCGAGTGGTTCGAGACCCGGGCGCTGGCCGCGGGGCTGTGCGGTCTGGCGCTTCCGGCGACCGGGATGGGACCGCGCGCGAACGGCACCGGCTGGCCGCTGCTCTACCACTGCGCTCTCGGTGGATCCGACCGTCTGGCGCCCGTCGTGCGGGCGCGGGGCGGCGCGGCCGGGCTGGCAGGGGCGCTCTCGGCTTCGGCCCGGGCGTCCGGCGCGGTGTTCCGGACCGGCGCCGTCGTCTCCCGGATCCTGGTGGATCAGGGACGCGTTGCGGGTGTGCAACTGGCGGACGGTGAGCGGATCGAAGCCGGGGCCGTGATCTCGACCGCGACGCCCACCTCCACCTTCCTCGACCTGGTCGGCGCGCCCAACCTCGAACCCCGTTTCGTCCGCCGGCTGCTCAAGGTGAAGTACCGCGGCGCCGCGGCGCGGTTGGCGTTGTCGCTCGACGATCTGCCTGCGTTTCAGGGTCTGGAGCGGCCGGCTCTCACGGGGCGGATCGTGCTGGCCCGGGATCCGGACGACATCGAGCGCGCGGCCGACGCGGCGAAGTACGGCCGCTTGCCGGCGCGGCCCTGGATCGAAGCGTCGCTGCCGACGGCACTCGACCCGTCGCTGGCGCCAGCCGGGCGGCACCTGCTGCTGGCGACGGCGCACCAACTCCCGTTCGACGTCGAGGGTGGCTGGGGCTCGGCCGGCCCGGAACTCCTCGACCGGATGATGGCCGAACTCGAGCGCTGGGCGCCTGATGTCGGCGGTCTGGTCCGGGAACACGCTCTTCTACTTCCCGCGGACTACGAGTCCGAGTACAGCGCCACCGAGGGCGGGCTTCACCACGGCGAGATGAACCCCGGTCAGAGCCTGTGGCTGCGGCCCACGGCGGGCGCGTGGGCCGGCGACCCCCTGCCGGTCGAGGGGTTGTGGCTGGGAGGCGCCGGTTGCCATCCGGGCGGCGGCGTGACCGGTCTGCCGGGCCGGACGGCTGCGGTGTCCCTGCTCAGGGGATAACCTCCGGTTCCCTCACACTTCGGACTTTCGCAGCGAAGCCGGCGCCGGCCAGGCCGGTCCCGGGCGGCGCTCAGGAGACCCTTGATGAAGAACCTCCTTCCCTTCGTTTTCGCTCTTGGCACCGCGGTGTGCTGGGGTCTCTACGGCCCGGTGCTGGGCAGGGCGCGCCTGGTGGACGAGACGATGTCGCCCTTCAAGCCCTACGTCGGCATCGGCATCGCCTACCTGGTGATCGCGATCGTGGGAGGCTTGATCGGCATGAGAATCATGGGCGACAGCTTCGAACCCACCGGACCGTCCGGCGTCTGGGGTCTCTACGCGGGCACCCTGGGCGCTCTCGGTGCGCTTTCGCTGACCCTCGCCATGTTCAGCGGCGGGGCGCGGATTCCCTACGCCGTGATGCCGGTCGTGTTTGGCGGGGCGGTCACGGTCACCGCGCTCTACACGCTCTACCGCGGGCGGGGCCAGATCGAAGTGAGCCCGCTGCTCTGGGTCGGCATCGCCGGCATGCTGGTCTCGGTGGTCCTGATCACGACGAACACGCCGCACCCCGGGCCGCCGGGCGGCGGCCACGGCGAGCAGGCGGCAGTGAGCGAGGGCGAAAGCGAGACGAGACGATGAGACGATCGCAGGGATGCGGATGGATGCGGTTCGCGGTGCTTGCGGTCGCGTGCGCCTTCGGAGCGGGAAGCGCCTCGGCGGAAGAGCGGAAGGGCTTCTATCTGAGCAGCGGCATGGGAATCCACACCGCGCCGGGGGTCTTTCTCGTCGGCCACAGCGACGATCGAGCGAGTCGTTGCGACGAGTTCATCAATCCCCGCTACGCCGAGGTGGAAGGATGCTCCACGCCCGATCGCGGTTCCGGCGCCGGTTGGCGGACCTCGTTCGACAGCGCCCGCGGTCTATTCGCCGGCGCCGCCCTGGGCTATGACTTTGGCGGCCGCCTGCGCCTGGAAGCGGAGTACTTCCACCGCGATTCCAAGTACGACCAGTCGGCGCCGGTTGCCAGCGCCACCGGCGCCACCTTCGCCAAGCTGGGCGGCGAGATCGAGGTCGCCGAGGAGCGGATCAACAGCGTCACCTCGGACAGCGTCTTCGCGAATCTCTATGTCGACTTCGGCGGCGGCGGGCGGTGGACGCCCTACGTCGGCCTCGGCGTCGGCCTCGGGGCGACCGAGATCGACTACGGCACGTTGTGGGCGCGGAACACGGACCCCGACTCGATCACCACCGCCGCCGGCCTGGCCAATGAGGAGGAAGTGCGCCGCAATCTGGCCGGCACGGTCACCAGCGAGACGACGACGCTCGACGACGACCTCACCGGCTACCAGCTCATCGCGGGCCTGAACTACGCACTCGGCGATCGAGTCAGCCTCGACTTCGAGGCGCGCTGGACCGGCTTCGACGGCTTCTACTCGCTCGACGGGGACGGCTGGCGCCGGCTCCGCAGCCATCCGTCCCAGCTCCGGCTCGACGGCAGCGAGCCCGTGTCCTACTGGATTGAGACCGAGGACACGGACATCCGGGTCCTGAGCGTCAGCCTGCGCTACGACTTCTAGCGCCGGCCGATCGCGGCACGGAGCGGCTTCACCATGTGGGCGCCGTAGCCGAGAAGGAACAGCGCCGACGCGATCAGGTGCATCGCGATCCAGGTTTGCCGCCAGAGATCGCCGACGGCGGTCTGGATCAGGTAGCCCGAGACGATCATCGGGGCACAGCCCAGCAGCAGCGACAGGCCGCTGCGGCGGCGGTCGCGGACGCGGCGCCGGTAGTGCCGCCAGGCGTGGTCACGCCAGATCAGGCCGATGGCGAACACGAGCAGGGGCGCCGTCCAGAGGTGCAGGTGCTGGACGTGGGGCTGCCACGGGTGGCCGACGATCGCGAACTCGTCGGCCGGCGCCGTGAAGTAGCGCATCCAGGCGTACACGAGTCCCGTACCGCCGACCAGCAAGGTCGAGGTGTGAACACTCCAGGCGGTGAGGCGGTTCATGGCACGAGCCCTCCGGTCTGGGACGGCGGTTCCCTGAGCACCTGATCGAGCGCCAGGATCCGGCGCACGGCATCCGTCGTGGCGCGCGCGGTCAGAGTGGCGCCGGTCACGGCGTGGACCTTTCGCTTGAGCCGCAGTCTGGCGTCGAGCCGTTGCTTGAGGAACTGGTCGTACCAGGTGCGGCGCGGGATGTACTCCTCGGGTTCGAGGAATGACATGACTTCAAGGCGCGCCACCCGGCCCTCGGCGTCGACGACGACCATGAGGGTCTCGGCGAGCGTGCGTACTCGGTGGACGTCGAAGTAGGCGGCGCCGCCGCAGCTTGCGAGGTAGCGGACGACCAGGCGCGAATCCACCTCGACGCCGGCGAGTTCGGCGGCCCGGTCCTGCTCGTCGCGAGTCAGGTAGCGCGCCTGGCGCTTCACTTCGCAGTCCGGGAAGGCAAGGGCGAGCGCCTCGCCACGGGTCAGGAAGACTCTTCCCGCGGCCGGTTGCGGCGCGCAGACGGAAAGCGCGAACAGACCGGTCACGATCGCCATCAGCGAGGCGCTGCCCTTGCCGCGGGTCATCGTGCAGCTAGAACAGGTAACCCATCGCCAGGTTCCACTGGTCGACGCCGGTGTCGGCGGCGTTGCTCCAGTCCTGGTGATCGATCTTGAAGATCAGCCGGTCGATGGGTTGGAAGGCGAACCCGAAGGTCAGGATGTCCGCGCCCTTCGAGCCGCTGCGCGAGTAACCGGTGGGCACCCTTGCCTGGGTATCGAGAGTTTCCATGCGCACGAACGGCGAGAGCGACGCCTGTCTGCCGCTACGGGCCAGGAGGTCGTAGGCCATCTCGACGTAGTGGCCCTCGAGCCGCTCGCCGACGGAGGCGCTGCCGGTCTTGCCCAGGGCCTGGTTCAGGCGCGCCGCGTCGCCGATCTCGGCCTGTGCCGCCAGCGCGCGCAGATGAAAACCGCGGTACTTCCAGTCGACGTGGAGGTCGAAGATCTCGGTGCGGGCGCCGACGATGTGCCCCGCCGGGTCCAGCAGACCCTGGCCCGAGTCGCCGATGTACGCCGAGACGCCGGCGGTCAGCCCGGGGGTGGCCGTGTAGTCGAGGCGGCCAGTCCAGGCCAGGTCTTCGGCCAGCGCCTTGGCGCCCTTCTGCCGGCCGCCGCGCACGCCGGAGGACGAGAAGTTCGCGCCGTTCAGACCGTTGACGATGTAGGTCCGGTACGAGAAGGGACCGATGTCGCCGAAGATGCCGACGCCGTTCTCGCGCCAGGTACTGGGGATGATCGCCTTCTCGACGTTTGGCCGCTCCGCGCTCAGGAACAGGGGCGGCTCGTGGAGTTCGTTGAGGAAGCCCATCGGCACCAGCAGCAGGCCGGTGCGGAAGCCCATCTCGGGCTTCCACAGGTAGTCGAGGTACGCGAACTCGACGGACGCGCTGCCGGACTTGCTGGTCGAAGCGTGCTCGAACTCGATCTCCGAGTTGAACACCCAGCGGTCATCGAACTTGTAGCCGATGTAGAAGACGCCGCGCAGGTAGTCGACGGTGTCCTTCTTGCCGGCCGACTCGCCGTCCTCCCGGTCGCTGGCGTAGCTCTCGAAGAGCATTTCGCCGTAGCCGCCAATCGACAGGCCCTGTTCGACCCGGTAGACCTTCGAGGCCGCGGGACCGAAGCCGTAGGCTGCGCCGTCTTCCTCCAGGCTCGCTTCCGGCGCCTCGCCGAGACGCAGGTTCTCAAGTTCTTCGGTCAGGACTTCGACCTGCCGCTTCAGCTCCGCCACGTCCGGGGAACCGGGCGCCGCCAGTTCCAAGGTCGCCCGGCGCAGTTCCGCGATCTGCTGTTCCAAGGCGTCGAGGCGGTCTTCGGTCGACCGTTGGGCGGTTACGGCCCCGGTGGTCAGCAGCAGGGCCAGAATTGCTGCGAGAAAGCGGACCAGCGGCCTGCCGGCCTTCCGTGTGTGGGTTCCCATCCGTTACGCTCCCTTTTGGGACCCAATGGGCCCCGGTTGCGGGGGCGGGCGGACCGCATGGGCAACCAACCGTCTGGTCCGCTCGCTCTCCATTCCTTGACTTGGCAGCGACGCTGCCTTGTCCGAGCCGGGAGATAGTGGATCGAGTTGGTCCTGTTTGTCAAGGGACCGTCAGGTCGCCGAGGATCGGGCGGATCTGTAGTGCCGGCCTCAGGTCAGCCGGCACTACAGAAGAGGTGTGGAGCTACTCGACGGCGCGCGTAGCGGTCGCGGTCATGTCGCCGAAGTCGGTGGCGAACGTGCCGTTCAGCGAGTCGCCGTCGACCATGCCGCTGAACACCAGCTTGAGCTGCTGGCCACCGGCGTCGATTTCAACCGTGAAACCCAGGGCGCCGTCTTCGCCAAAGGTGACGTCGGTCGCTGCCACTTCACCCTCGGGCGAGACCATCGCAGCCATCAGGCCGCTGGCGTCGCCGGTGACGTTGATTGTCGGCGTCTGGGTGCCGAGCGGCGTCTCGATCGACATGTTCCAGGAGCCGACGGCGGCGGGCAGGGCCGGCGCGCCATAGGCGCTGCAGCCGACGGTGAGCAGGGCTGCGACGAGCGCGAGCAGGAGGTAGTTGCGGAGTTTCCCAGTTACGGGGGTCATTGTGGCCTTTCCGGTCCCATTGGGACCCGTGAGGTTCGGAGCGTCGGGGGCCCCGGGGAATCAAGATCGTGTAGACGGCGGATGATAGCCGAGCGGCCTCAGCCCTTGTCGGTGTCAGTCGTTCTCGAGTTGCCGGCGCATGTCGTCGAACATGGCCAGGTCGGCCAGCGACGGCTCGGGGTTGTGCAGATCGAGGCGTGCCAGCGCGTCGCGCACGATGTCCGCCACCGCCCAGCGCATGTACGGCTTGTTGTCGGCGGGAATCGCGTACCACGGCGCGTGGGTCTTCGTGGTGGTCCTGATCGTTTCGCCGTACGCGCTCATGTACTCATTCCAGAACCCACGTTCACGGACATCGCTGATCGCGAACTTCCAGTGCTTGTCGGCGCGGTCGAGTCGGCGCAGGAAGCGGACCTTCTGCTCGTCGCGGGAGACGTTGAGGAAGAACTTGAGGATCAACGTGCCGTTCCGCGCCAGGTGCTGCTCGTGGCCGACGATGGACTCCATGCGCTGCCGCCACAGACCGTTGGGGTCCCGGTCGGGCAGTTGTTGCTTCTCCAGCAGCTCGGGATGGACCCGCACCACGAGGACTTCCTCGTAGTAGCTGCGGTTGAAGACGCCGATGCGGCCGCGCTCCGGCAGGTTGCGGGCGGTGCGCCACAGGAAGTCGTGGTCGAGTTCTTCGGTCGACGGTTGCTTGAAGCTGAACACCTGGCAGCCGGCCGGGTTCACGCCGGTGAGCAGCGCGTTGATCGTGCCGTCCTTGCCGGCCGCGTCCATCGCCTGGAAGACGAGCAGCACGGCGTGGCGGTTGTCGGCGTAGAGCAGTCGCTGCAGGCGGCTGATGTCGCGGACGGCGGCGCGGCGCAGTTTGTTCAGCTTCTGGTGGCTGGGCGCGTCCGGCGGCGGTCCCGTGTTCCACTGCCGCGGGTCGAAGCGCTTCGTGCCCTGGGGCGCCAGGTAGCGCTGCGCTGGTTTCGCGGTGTCGTGGAGAACGCCCTCGGTGCCGTTTGGAGACATGAACCCGCGATGATGCCACAGGCCACTCGCCCGTCGCTGCCAGGCGCACTCGGTCTCCCGGGTCTCGTAGACTGTCCCCTCGACCAACGCGCAGGAGGAGGCAACATGAACAGAGTCGACTGGTACTACCACCGCAACGGCTGAACGAGCTGCAAGAAAGCGTCCAAGTTGATGGACGCACGCGGCGCGGTGATTGCGGACAGGACTTCGGCGAGCCGGAAGCTGGGGCGAGCCGATGCGGAAGCTCTGCTCGCCGGGGCGGAGACGATCTACGTCGCCAGGGGGCGCAAGCAGACGGAGTTGCCGGCCTCGGAACCGGGCGCGGCCGACCTGATGCTGGGGCCGACCGGCAACCTGCGGGCGCCGGTGGTCCGGGTCGGCAGCACGCTGATCGTGGGCTACCACGAAGAGGCGCTGAACCAGGTTCTGGGCTAGCAGCCAGCTAGTTGCAGGACAGGCGCCGAACCTGGGAACGCGGGCGTCTCGCCCGCATCCGGCTCGCAGAGCCGGTCTGGTTTGCGACGCCTAGTTGCAGGACAGGCGCCGAACCTGTTCGGGATCGTCGCCCTTGAACAGCAGACGGCCGTCGACGAACCGGGCGTCGGGCAGCGCCACCGCCAGCACTTCGCCCAACTCCTCGACGGCGTGGACGATCAGCGATTCGCGCACCTCGGTGGGTAGATCCTCGAGATCGGCCTCGTTCTGCTTCGGCAGCACGATCTCGCGGATGCCGGCGCGGACCGCGCCCAGCACCTTCTCCTTGACCCCGCCGATCGGCAGGACGCGGCCGGACAGGGTGATCTCTCCGGTCATCGCGAGGCCAGCCTTCGCCGGCCGGCCGGAGAGCGCCGAGACCAGGGCCGCGGCCATTGTCACGCCGGCCGAGGGGCCGTCCTTGGGGATGGCGCCGGCCGGGACGTGGATGTGAACGTCCGTCGCGAAGGCGGCGGGCGGGATCTGAAGCGCCTCGGCGCGGGACTTCGCGTAGGTCCAGGCCGCGCGCGCCGATTCCTTCATTACGTCGCCGAGCTGGCCGGTGAGTTCCAGCCGGCCCTTGCCCTTCGTGGTCTCGACCTCGACGAACATGATGTCGCCGCCCATCGGCGTGTAGTACATGCCGGTGGCGACGCCGACGGCGTCTCGTTCCAGCGCCCGTTCGGGCCGGACCCGCGGGCGGCCCAGGAACTCCCGGACCTCCGGGGCGCCCACTCGGGTCGTCGCGCCGTCGTCTTCAGCCTCCGCGTGCTCGGGAGTCACAGCTAGCCGACGGGCCACCTTGCGCACCATGCGGCCGAGCTCCCGCTCAAGCTGCCGGACGCCGGCTTCGTGGGTGTAGTGGGAGATCACTTCGCGGACCGCCTCGTCGCCGACCGCGATCTGCTCGGGTAGCAGGCCGCCGGAGCGAACGGCCCGCGGCAGCAGGAACTGGCGGGCGATGTTCTCCTTCTCGTGCTCCGTGTAGCCCGAGAACTCGACCGTCTCCATCCGGTCGCGGAGCGGCGCCGGGATGTTCTGCATGAAGTTCGCGGTGGCGATGAACATCACCTGGCTCAGGTCGTAGGGGACGCCGAGGTAGTGGTCGGTGAAGGCGCCGTTCTGAGCCGGGTCCAGGACCTCGAGTAGCGCGGCCGACGGATCGCCGTGGAGCGAGGCGCCCAGCTTGTCGACTTCGTCGAGCAGGAACACCGGGTTCTTGACGCCGGCCTGCTTCATGCTGTGGAGGATGCGCCCCGGCATCGCGCCGACGTAGGTGCGCCGGTGTCCGCGGATGTCCGCCTCGTCCCGGGCGCCGCCCAGGGAGACCCGCACGTACTCGCGGCCCATGGCGCGGGCGATCGACTTGGCGATCGATGTCTTGCCGACGCCGGGAGGTCCCACGAACAGAAGGATCGGACTGCGCTCTGTTTCCTCTTCGCCGTCGGGGGTCTCTGTAGCCTCGGGAGGGTCGGTGGCGGCTTCGTCCTCGGCATCCGTGCGGAGTTGCTGTCTGCGCGTCTGGCGGTCGTGCATGACCCGCACCGCGAGGAACTCCAGGATCCGGTCCTTCGTGTCCTCGAGGCCGTAGTGGTCCTCGTCCAGGATGCGCGCCGCGTCCGCGAGGTCCAGCCGTTCGTCGGTGAGCTCGCTCCAAGGCAGCTCGCACACCGTCTCGACGTAGGTGCGGATGACCTGGGACTCCATCGACTCGCGGCCCATCCGCTCGAGTCGCCGCAGTTCGCGGTCGACTTCCTTCCTCGCCGCGGGCGGCAACTCCAGTTCGGCGACCCGCTCCTTCAGATCTTCGAGGTCGTCGGCGCCGTCGTCGTCGCCGAGTTCCTTGCGGATCGCCTTCAACTGCTCGCGCAGGTACATCTCGCGCTGCCGGTCCCCGATCTCCTCCTCGACCTGGGTGTTGATGTCCTTCTGGGCGTCGAGGAGCTTGATGCGCCGCTGGACCAGCATGAGGACGCGGCGCATCCGCTCTTCGACCGCGAGCGTCTCGAGCAGGGACTGGTGGTCGCCGGCCGGAAGTTCGAGATGACCGGCGACCAGGTCGGCGAGCCGGCCCGGGTCGTTCACCCCGCGCAGGGCCTTGTTGAGCACCTCGCTCGGGATGCCGGCGCGGGCGCCAAGCTCGGCGGCCCGGTTGCGCAGTTCCTCGTCGAGGGCGACGAAGGCGAGGTCATCGGGGTCCACCGGCATGAGTTCCTCCGCCGGCGAGACAGTGGCGACCAGATGCGCTTCGGTGCGGTCGACGCGCAGCGCGATGCCGCGATGCAGACCGATGACCAGGGCCTGCGTGCCGCCTAGACCCTGGTGGAGTTGGACCACGCGGGCCGTGACGCCGATGGTGTGCAGCCCGAGCGGGTCGACCTCTTCGCTTTTCTCCCGCTGCAGGAGGGCGAAGAACCTGCCGTCCGCACTCTCGGCCGCGGCCTGGATGGCGCTCAGGGTGTTCGCCCGTCCGACGGACATCGGCACCGTGACGCCCGGGTAGATCACCAGGTCCCGGAGGACGACGACGGGTAGTTCGGGCTTGGGGCCGGTCGTCCGCGGCGCCAGGGGCGCCCCGGAGGCGGTCGGCTCGGCGGCCAGGGCCTTCTGGTCGGGCTCTTGGGGATGGGGCCGGTCGTTGTGCTCGGTCATGTCGTTGTCGCCTCGCTGTCCGGGTCTGTTGGTCGGTCGTTTGGCCTTTGGAACGGGGCTGGCGAGAGATCTTATTCCATTTCGCTTAAGTTGACTAGATCTGAGTCGGAGTCCATAAGGATCGCGTTCCGGAGTTGCTCGTCCTTGCGTTGCCAGCGGTCATTGAGCCACTCCTGGACGCGCTCGGGCGCCACGTCCGTGATCGGGACGGTCTCCCACGCGACGCTCACCGGCCCCGCCGCGCCGCCGAGGAACTCCCAGAACGAAACCGTCCGCGGGTAGGCGAGGGTCACGTCGACGATCGTGCCGCCGGCTGGGGCCAGCGCCTCGATCATGGCGGCGAGGCCGCCGGCCCGCGGCGGCAGCACGTGGTCGTACGGTCCGCTTCTGGCTTTGCGCTTGGCCTCCGTGAACCGCGTCCCCTCGGCGAAGGAGAGGATCGCGGCAGGCGAGTCGATCAGGGCCGCGGACGCTTCGCTGACGCGGCGGCGGTCGTCGTCGCGGCGGTTCGCCGGGTTGCCTCCCCGGCGCGCGCGGCGCCGGAGGACCGGGAAGTCGAAGGCAAGGATGATGACGCCGAAGATCGGTACGTAGAGGAGCTCGCGCTTGCCGAGGAACTTGACGATCGGACCGTTCGTTGCGATGACACTCTGGACGATCAGGATGTCAGCCCACGATCGGTGGTTGGCCAGGACGATGTGCGGTCGGGCCGGGTCGAGCGTCAGCTCCTTGAAGTTCCACGAAGCGCCCGAGACGCGCCGGAGCAGCGCGTTGTCGATGCGCACCGTTCTCCGGTAGATGCGGTTGGACAGGCGGCGGAACCAGGATCGCGTGCGCCGCGCCGCCTTGGCCGGCAGCAGGAGCAGCAGCAGAAGGGCACCGAAGGCCACGTTCAGCGTGATGGCGGCCAGGCAGGTCGCCGCCCTCAGGTGGCGCGGAAGCGTCAAGTCCGGCGCGGCGGCCAGAGCAGCAGGGCGTTCGTGCGCCGGACGTAGTCCTGGTAACCGGCGTCGTCGCGCCAGCGGCGGTTCGCTCGGGCGAAAAGGGCGCCTGCGGGCAGGCCGGCTGCGATGCCAAGGAAGGGAAGGGTTTTCGGCATGGGGCGAACCTAGCAGCCGCTCCTGGGAACCGGGGTGGCGCGATCCGCGCCACCCGCGAACCACTCCGTGTGCCCGTCATCGGACACACGGATGGAACCCGGGCATCCTGCCCGCATCCAGCGCGAAGCGCCGGTCCGGCATCCGGCGCCCCTCAGTACGGCATGTCGTCGTCGCCCAGCCCGAAATGGTGCCCCAGCTCGTGGACCAGGGTGTCGCGCACCTCGCGCACTACGTCGTCTTCGGTGTCGCAGATCCACAGGATCGGCAGACGGTAGATCACGACCCGGTCGGGCAGGGAGCTGTAGCCGCTGCCTCGTTCGTCGAGCGGTACGCCGTGGTAGAGCCCCAGCAGGTCGTCCTCCTCCGGGTCCAGGCCGACCAGGCGCAGGTCCTCCTCGGACGGCTCCTCCTCGACCACGACCGCGATGTTGTCGAGCAGGTCGGCGAAGGCCCGCGGCAACGTGTCCAGGGCCCTGGCCAGCAGCCGCTCGAACCGCGGCAGGTCGACCTTGATCATGGGCGGTGCGTGGTTTCCATGTGTCGCTGCGGCCGACCGGGGTGCTGTTAGGGTCCGCCGAACCGCGAACTGAGCGATTCCGTGACCGACCCGCGACGATACTTGACCGACGACCCGTTCGAACCCGGGGCCGCCGCCAAGAGCGCGCTGACGTTCCATGAGCTCGTCGTGGCGGCGCGCCGGAAGCTGACCCAGGAGGTATGGGACTACCTGGTCGGCGGCGCCGAGACGGAGACGTCGGTCAAGCGCAACCGGCAGGCGCTCGACTCGGTCGCGTTCCGGCCGCGCGTGCTGACCAACGTCGCGGAAGTCGAAGCCGGGGCCTCGCTACTGGGACACGACCTCCGCATCCCCGTGATCCTGGCGCCGATCGGCTCCTTGCAGTTGTTCGAGGAAGGCGGCGGCGCCACGGCCGCGAAGGCGGCCGAGGACTTCGGGATCATGAACTTCGTCAGTTCGGTGTGCCTTCCGGGACTCGAGGGCTCTGCCGAGGCCTCCGATTCACCCAAGGTGTACCAGCTCTATCTCGCCGACGACGAAGACTGGATGCGGGGACTGATCCGCCGGGTGCAGAGCGCGGGCTACAACGGCTTCTGCCTCACGGTCGACACCCAGGTCTACAGCCGGCGCGAACGGGACATCCTCAAGCGGTGGCGCCCGCCCTCGGTCGGGGAGGCCACGACCCGGGTCGCGCCGCTGAACTACCAGGCCCGGATGACCTGGGACCTGGTCAAGCGGATCAAGGACGAGTTCGACATCCCCCTGATCCTCAAGGGCATCGCCACGGCCGAGGACGCAGGGTTGGCCTGCGAGCACGGCGTCGACGTGGTCTACGTCTCCAACCACGGCGGCCGGCAACTCGACCACGTCCGCGGCACCCTCGACACCCTTCCCGAGGTCGTGGCCGAGGTGGATGGCCGCACCCAGGTCGTCGTTGACGGCGGCTTCCTGCGCGGCACCGACGTGGTCAAGGCAAAGATCCTCGGCGCCGACGCCGTTGGCATCGGCCGCCTCGAGTGCATCGCCATGGCCGCCGGCGGCCGCGAGGGCGTCGTGCGCATGCTGAGGATCCTGGAGCACGAGATCGTCACCTGCCTCGGCCTGCTCGGCGTCACCGGTTGGGACGAGCTCGACGCCTCCTACCTCCACCGCGCCCTCCCGGTCGATCCACCCGGCGTCCTCAGTGCGCTGCCGTTCCTGGATCTGGATTCGCCGTATCGGTAGCCCGGCGTCAAGGGGTCAACAGTTTCAGGGACTACAATCCTTCGATCGCAACAACTGCTGAGGGATCTGATCCATGCCTGCCCCGAGAGCGAAGCTCGATGATCTCCTGAAGGACACGAAGAAGGCGAGGTTGATTCCCGCCTACGATCAGAAGCAACTGGAGCAACGGCTGACAACCGTGCTTCTCGCCACGATGACCGTTGTACGTCCTCTTGCCGAGAGCCTGATCAAGATCTGGGCCGGAAAGACCTATGGCAAGAGAGCCCGCTTGAAGGCCTACACCGAGGTCTCGTTTCCGGGTTCCGACACTGAATCCCGTTGCCTGCGGCCCGACGGAGTGCTCGTCCTGACCACCGGCAGCCAGCGTTGGACGGCACTGGTTGAAGCGAAGGCTCGGGGCAATTCGATTGATGAAGAGCAGGTCGAGGCATACGTGGGCGTGGCTCGGGACCATGGAATCGATGCGGTCCTGACCGTCTCGAATCAACGCACCGTCTTGCCTGATCATCTGCCCTACGCTCCTCCAAGGAACCAATCGCGAGGCAAGAACAAGGTCGACGTGCGGCACGGGTCGTGGGCCAGTATCCGCACGGAGGCCGCCCTGATCCTCAACAGCGAGCAGGGGGTCGACGACGAGCAGCGGTACATCCTAGAGGAGATGGTGGCGTACTTCCGGCATTCCAAGTCGGGTGTCCTCCCGTTCGATCAAATGAACCAGGAGTGGCCGGGCGTCGCGGATGCGTGCCGGAACAAGAGGCCTCTCAGCAAGGCGGAACTGGGGGCCACGGTGGGTGCCTGGCATCAGGAGGTCCGTGACATCTGCCTCATCTTGAGTAGGCGCACACATCAGCGAGTTGACACTTCCCTGCCCAGGAAGCACAAGGCCGGTGCGGAGGGTGCGAAGAGACGCCTTGAAAGTGATTGCGCGTCGCTCAGCGGGTCATGGAGGCTCGACTGCGACATCCGGATTCCTTACGCGGCGAGCGACATCAGAGTCGGGGTCGACTTCAGCGCTCGAACGATCGAGTGTTCGATGGCGCTCAAAGCTCCGCGCGACCGGAAGACTCCTAAAGCCAGAATCAACTGGCTCAAGATGCAGCTTCGAAGCAAGACGGAGGATCCCGGCGATGTGATCGTGCGGGCGCGGTGGCACGGCAGGGTCCCGGATACTCAGACCACACTGGCGCAGATCATCGATGAGGCGGGGTGTTTGGTGAGCGACAGCAGTACCAATCTCACGAGCTTCGTCATCGTCATGCGGCAGGAACTGTCCGGGCAGTTCAGGAGTCGCAAGAAGTTCGTCTCTCGTCTGGAGGCGCTAGTGGAGGACTACTACGCCCGCGTCGGCCAGCACTTGCGCCCATGGCAGGAGCCGCCTCCGAAGGTTGCAAGCCGTGGGGAAGCGTCGGCGAACCCGTCTGCCGTCGCCGAGGCCGCAGGCGACGCCGATGAGTGAGGAATCTCGGTCCACTGTTCACCTCGAAACCGGCCCGACCCGGGATTGGCGTGAGTACCTTGCTCTGGGATAGCCGGGAACGGGCCTGCGGTCGCTCCAAGAGTCCCGCGCCGTAAGGCTGTAGCGCGCCGCTGCCAAGCGGCTGAACACGAGTTCGCCGAGCGCGACGCGCCAGGGGCGCTCGAACGAGGCAGCGTAGGTACGGTGGTCGTCCGGTTCCCCAGGTAAGAGTGTGGCGCCGCGCCAGCGCCCTCCCCGGCAGGCGGGTGCAACCACCTCCAAACTGCCGCGCAGCGCAGCTACTTCGTCGGATCGTCGGTGATCTGGACGACCATCTTGCCGGTGTTGTCGCCGCGGAAGAGGCCCATGAAGGCCTCGGGCGCGTTCTCGAGGCCGGAGACGATGGTTTCGCGGTAGGTGACTTTGCCTTCGGCGATCCAGGAGGCTGTGTCGCGGACGAAGTCGGCGCGGCGGTCCATGTGGTCCGAGACGATGAAGCCCTGCATCTTGAGACGCTTCGGGATGATCGAGATGAGCGTTCTGGGGCCGGGCCGGGGTTCCTTGTCGTTGTATTGCGAGATCATCCCGCAAACCGGAATGCGGCCGAACATGTTCATGTGCAGGAACACGGCTTCGAGCGTGGGGCCGCCGACGTTCTCGAAGTAGACGTCGATGCCGTCCGGGCAGGTCTCGCTCAAGGATCGGTTCAGGTTGCCGTGGTAGTCGAAGGCGGCGTCGTAGCCGAGGTCCGAGACCAGGTGGGCGACCTTGTCCGCCGAGCCGGCGCTGCCGACGGCCCGGCAACCCTTGATCTTCGCGATCTGACCGACCAGGCTGCCGACGGCGCCTGCCGCGGCGGAGACGAACACCGTCTCGCCCTCCTTCGGCTCGCCGATGTCGAGCAGGCCGACGTAGGCGGTCATGCCGGGCATGCCGAGCACGCCGAGAAAGGCGGAGAGGGGCGCGCCGTGGGTGTCGATCTTCTGCAGTTCCGCGGCGGAAGCCGCGAAGTGGCTGCGCCAGCCGAAGCGGCTCGACACCAGGTCGCCTGAGGCCAGGGCGTCCGAGTTCGACTCCTCGACGACGCCGACCGCGCCGCCGTCGAGCGCGGCGCCGATCTGGAAGGGCGGCGTGTAGGACTGGATATCCCGCATGCGGCCGCGCATGTAGGGATCGACCGACATGTAGACGTTGCGCACCAGCGCCTGCCCTTCGCCGGCGCTAGGCATGTCGGTTTCGACGAGTTCGAAGTTCGCGGCTTCCGGCTCGCCGGCGGGGCGCGAGGCGAGACGGACTTCCAGGCTGCGGTTGGTCATCTTTTCTTTTTCTCCGAACAGGTCAGTCGACGATTGCCTGGTACGCCAGGTTGCGGAACTCTGTGCCGTACGGCAGGTTGGTGTGGGGGAGGATCTGGACCATGAACACGCCGACCATCTCCTCCTCGGGGTCGATCCAGAACCGCGTGCCGGCGGCGCCGCCCCACCTGTATTCGCCGACGGAACCGTTGGCGCCGTTCATCCCCGGGCTCTCGTTGACCCGGAAGGTGAGGCCGAAGCCGTCGCCGGGGCCCAGGAGCTGGCCCGCGCGCGGCATGTCGCCGATGTGGTCGCTGCCGAGCAGCTCGACCGACTTCGGGCTCAGCATCTGGCCGCCCTCGTACTCCCCGCCGTCGAGCAGCATCTGGATCATCCGGAAGTAGTCGGTCGTGGTCGAGACCAGGCCGGCGCCGCCGTAGAAAATCTTCGGCTTGGTCAGGTAGGAGTCCTGCGGCGGTGCGCTCGAGCGGGTGATCGTGCCGTCGCCGGCCTCGCGGTCGAGCGTGTAGAGCACGGCCAGCCGGTCCTCGGTGCCCGGGCGCACGTAGAACGCGGTGTCCTTCATGCCCAGCGGCGCGAAGATCTCCTCCTCCAGGAAGACATCGAAGGTCTTGCCGGAGATCACCTCGACCAGGCGGCCCAGGACATCCATGCTGAGGCCGTAGCGCCACACCGTGCCGGGGTGATTGTGGAGCGGCGCTTGACCCAGCTTGTTGGTGAACTCCTCCAGGGTCTGGTCGCGGCTGCCGACCCCGAGTTCGGCGTAGTACATGCCGCCTTGTGCGTTGCGCGGCCCGCCGTAGCTGATTCCCGCGGTGTGGGTGAGGAGGTCCTGGACCGTCATGTCGCGGTTCGAGGGCACGAGCTCCAGGCTCGGGTCTCCTGTTCCCGGATCGACGCTCCATTCGGCGACCTTCTGATCGGCGAGTGCGGGGATCCACTTCGAGGCCGGGGTGCGCAGCGCGAAACCGTACTTCTCGTGCAGGATCATCACGGCGACGCCGGTGACCGCCTTGCTCATCGAGTAGATGCGGAAGAGCGCGTCCTTGGGCATCGGCGCCTTGGACTCGAGGTCGCGGTAGCCGTAGGTGTTGAAGTACGCGATCTCGCCGCGGCGGGCGATCAGACCCGTCGCGCCGGCGATCTTCCCCGCCTCGATGTAGCCGTTCATCACCGCGTCGATGCGGGCGAGGCGTTCGGCCGAGAGACCGACCTGTTCCGGCTTGGTGACCGTGACGGCCGCGTCGGCGGCGGCTAGCGCCGGAGCGGCGCCGAGAATCAGCGTAAGCAGCAGTGCCGCGATCAAGCGGCAGGTAGGGATCAGGCGTCGAGTCATCGGCGTGTCTCCTCGCGGGAACGGAGGTGTCTGTTGTGGGTAGCGGCGACATGGTACTCGCTCAGTCGCCCGGTGCGTGCGGGCGATTCGCGCGCTGCTACAGTGTCTCGCGCTCCACAATTCCTTGAATCGCGAGAAGCTGGGTGGGCGGCTTCGGCCCGTACCGGCATAGAGGAGGTCGTTCAGATGCCGGTACCGATCCCACCGCTGCGCGAGGAGAACCTCCCGGAACGCAAGCTGTCGTTCTGGCAGCTCGCGGGTCCGGGCGCGATCATGATCGGCCTCGCGGTCGGCGCCGGGGAACTCGCGGTGTGGCCGTGGGTAACCGCGAAGTTCGGCACGGTCATGTTGTGGGCGGCGGCGCTCGGCGTCTTCCTTCAGCTCTGGATCAACATCGAGATCGGCCGCTGGGCGGTGGTCACGGGCGAACACCCGTTCACGTCGTACGCCCGGATGTCGATGACCGTCATCTACGCATTCCTCACGCTGGGCTTCGTCGGCCTGTTCCTGCCGGGGTGGGCGAGGATGTCGGGCGCGGCGCTCAAGGCCCTGATCTTCGGTCCCGACGGTCCGGGCCCCGAGTGGTTCTGGACCGCGGTCACGTTCGGCTTCATCGCGCTCATCCTGTTCGGGCCGAAGCAGATGTACAAGGCGGTCGAGCGGTCGATCGGGATCATGGTGCTGGTGATCACGATCGGGCTGGTCTACGTCGCGTTCTCGGTCGGCACCTGGGATGCGGTCAAGGAGATGGGGCGGGGCCTCGTCAACTTCGGCCACATCGAGCTGGACGACGAGTTCACGTTCGCCCGCTTCTTCGGCGCGGTCGTCTTCGCCGGTATCGGCGGCACCGGCAATCTCTGGTACGCCTTCTACCTGCGGGACAAGAACATCGGCATGGGCGGGCGCATCCCGGTGCTGGCGAACCCGCTACGCCAGCACAAGACGGCGGAAGTCCAGACCGGCTTCCGCTACCGGGAGGGTCCGGAGAACGCGAGCCGGTTCAAGCGCTGGATGCGCTACGTGATCCAGGACCAGGTCATCTTCTTCTGGCTGGGCAACACGTTCACGATGTTCCTCTTCATGTTCGGCGCGCTGGCCGTTCTCCGTCCGGCCGGGATCGTTCCCGCCGAGGGCCAGATCGTTTGGGACATGTCCGTGATCCTCGAGTCGAGCCTTGGCGCCCCCGGCCGCTACGTGTTCCTGCTGATCGGCATGGCGGCCCTGTTCAGTTCCCAGCTCGGCGCCGTCGACGGCGGCGCCCGCACCTGGTCCTACCTGCTGGGCTCCATGTTCAAGTTCGGCAAGAAGCGCACACAAAGCCAGTGGTACCTGACCTTCGCGATCATGTTCATGGTCGCCGGTACCGTCTCGACCGCCTTCTTCGAACTCAGCGGCGTGTCGGCGCTCGGCTTCATCTTCAACGCCGCGCTCCTCGGGGGTTTCGCGATGGCGATCTACGTACCGCTGACGCTGTGGGTGAACCTCACCAAGCTGCCGAAGTCAGCCCGGCCGAAGGCGCTGAACATCGTGATGATGGTCATCGCATCCGGCGTCTACGTGTCCTTCACCCTGTTCACGATCTGGACCTTGATCTTCGGGTGATTGGTCCCCCAACGCGGGCGTCTCGCCAGCATCCGGGGGCCGCAGCGCCCTGTCTGGGAGCGTCTAGCTTGAGATCGGCCCCGCCTCGTCTGCCGGGAGTTGAAGCCTCCGTTCGCTTCGCCACACTCGCAGGATTCGCACCGCGGACATCTCACGCCTGTAGACGATCCTGAAGGGCGGCCGAACGAGCTCTCGGAGGAGCGGACTACTGAACTCGGGGACCACCCGTCCGAGGTCCGGGTAGTCGGTCAGCCGCTCGATCTGGCCCAGAATGCCGGCGACGGTTCGGGCGCCCGCGTCGGGCCGTCCCTGTTCCGTGTACCAGGCCGTCAACTCCTCCAGGTCGGAGAGCGCCAGCTCGGTCAGTACGACGGCGACTCGGCCCTCGCTCACGGTGGCGCGGCGCCCCTGCTCACTTCTGACCGAAGTGCGCCTTGACCTCAGCCAGCGTGACCTCTCGACCTTCTTCGGCGCTTGCCAGCCCTTCGACGACCGCGCGAAGGAAGGACCGCTCGTCCTGCGCTTCCTCGTATTGAGTGAGGGACTGAACGACGGCGACCCCCCGGCCGCGCGATGTCAGGAGCACCGGCCGGCCGGCCTCCGCCACCTGGCGTACGACGGCTCCAGGATTCACTTTGACGTCGCCGAGGGGCACGACATCCTCAGAGAATCTGACTGAGCGGCTGCGCACGGAGTGTCCTTCTGTCATGGTGCAGGATGGTAGCCCCTCTAAAGAGTGCCGTCAACTGGTCCTGTTGGATGGTCTGTAGCACCGTGGGACACGGCCGGGATGGGAGTTCGTGACGAGAGCCTTCCGCGTGAGAAGCCTGCGTCCACCACGACCCGGTCGGGCCACGGATTCGGCGCCAAGCGTGCTCCGGCACTCGGCGCAGCCGTGCCTGACTCCGGCTAGGCGGCCCGCGGTTCCGACTGCTTTCGGACCGTCCCGCCGTGACGCTCCCGGTCAACTTCAGCCTGCAGATGGGGTGGCGGCTTCCACAGGCACTCCATCACGTAGCGCAGGTCCATCGGCGTGCCGTCCCAGGCCGGCATCGACTCGTTGCCGGTGACGAGGATGCCGGCATCTTCGAGGTCGCGAACGAGATCGTCGCAAGGGTACGGACCGACCGGCGGGAGCGCGGGGCTCTCATCGAGCGGCCGTCCCCGAGGATGAAGGAACTGCACGGCGCCATCAGCACCCATCCGCACCTCGAAGCCGCCTTCGTGAAGCTGACGGTGGTGCCGGCGACACAGAAGCACCAGGTTCGAGAGCTTCGTTTCGCCGCCATCCGCCCAGTGGTCGACATGGTGAGCGTCGCAGTGCCGGGAAGTGCAGCCGGGGAAGCGGCATCCGCGATCCCTGAACTCCAGAGCACGCCGAATCGGCGGCGGAATGGTCCGTGTCTTGCGGCCGACGCTCAGGATCTCGCCGTTTCGGTGGCTCATCCGCACCTTGCCGGCATCGCAGGCGATCCGTCGGGCTGTTTCCGCGGAAACAGGGACGTGAGAGTCGCCGAGCCAAGCGCCGTTGGTGGGTGACGTTTCCGCGGAAACGTCGCGGGCTGCTGCTTCCGCGGAAACACGAGGCCTGGAGTTACTTGCTGGCGGCGCCTCCTCACCGCCTTCGAGTTCCGCCTCGTTCACATGGACGACAACTTGGAAACGGCCGCCGCTCGAACCGGGATCAAGCCCACCCGCGAGAGCGCTCTCGGCCACCAGTCCAAGAGCGTCGGCGCGCAGCTTGCCAACAGGGGGCCGATCCACATTGTCCGTCTGGTCGCGACTTGCGTCGTACAGCTTCTCGCTCGCCGCGTCTAGCGCCTTCACCAGCACCTCGCCGACCTCCGGCGCCAAGCGTCCACGAATCACGAACATGCCGTTCTCGTCGATGTGTGTAGCCACGTGACTGGCGGCGTCCCGCAGCTCGTCGTCGTGGGCCTCGATCGTGCGGTCGGCTCTGCGCCACGCCCTGACCACCCTTTCAATGTGGGCCGCGGTACAGGTCCTGCCGAGGTCCACCAGTGACTGCTCGGTGTCGGGCCTGGCGATGCGGGTGAGTGCTCTGACCTTGGAGTAGGAGAGCTGGCCACGTTTCATCGCCTCGCTCATCAGCGGCAGCTCGCCCAGGGCCCGGGCGACGCGCACCCGCTCTCGCGCCGCGCCGGGTGCAAGACTGATGCGCCAGGTCAGCCAGTGGGCGCAACTCAAGAAGCCGTTGTTCCAGCCTTCCTGTTCGTCGAACTTGCGAATTAGCACGAGTAGTTCGTAGGTCGCCGCGTCGATGCGCGCGGCGAGCGTGGCGATCTCTTCGCCCAGTCGTTCCTTGGGATTCGCGTCGGTGTGTTTATCAATCATTTGAAGCCTGTTTCGTGAGTCTGTGGAAACGGCCTTGGAGCGTCGAGAACGGGGTGTCTTGTCCCCAAGTCCGGGCCAGCAACTCTAGCGGAAATACTTACGAATAGCAAGGCGCAGAGGAGGTTGCAACAGGGGGAGATCACGCCGGCCACCGGCCCGGTGGTCGCTTCGCATAGCCTGTGCCTTGATGGCCGGAGAACCTGGGAAGTTGATCCTCACTGCCTCTGACAAGTAGGGTTGCGGCGTGATCCCGGCCCAGAAACTGACCGCGGCAGTCGAGACGTACTTCTCCGATCTCCGGCGCCTGCGGGCGTCGGGCGGCGCAACAGGCGAGCGGTCGAGCTACGTACCGCTCGCGAACTTGCTGAATGCCGTCGGCGCGGCGCTCAAACCGAAGGTGTTCTGCGTCGTCGAGCTTGCCGACCAGGGCTCGGGCCATCCCGACATCGGCCTCTACGCGTCGAAGCAGGTTCAGAGGGGCATGCCCCGCGAGGGTCAAGTTCCCGAGCGTGGCGTTGTGGAAGTGAAGTCGCTGCGAGAGGACGTTTCGAGCGATCCAACAGCGGAAGTCCGCGAACAGGTGAACCGCTATTGGTCCCGCTATCGCCTGGTCCTGGTGACCAACCTGCGGGAGTTCGAACTCGTCGGCCGGAACTCGTCCGGGGACGAAGTCAGGCTCGAGGCATTTCGCCTGGCGGAGACCGAGACGGCGTTCGAGCGGCTCTTGGAGACGCCGCGTGCCTCAGCGAGGAAAGTCGGCGCGGGTCTGGGCGAGTACCTTGCGCGCGCGTTGTCGCACCGCGCCGCCTTGGCGGAGCCGAAAGACCTTGCGTGGCTACTAGCGTCCTACGCCCGTGACGGCCTCGCTCGGGTGGAGACGGCTGGAGATCAGTCGTCGATCGGAGCTGTCAGGTCGTCGCTGGAAGAGGCGCTCGGGGTGCGTTTCGAAGGTGCGAAAGGCGCGCGCTTCTTTCACTCGACTCTGGTGCAGACCCTGTTCTACGGGGTCTTTTCGGCGTGGGTGCTGTGGTCCCGACAGACGCCGGCGCCGACCGGCGCCTTCGATTGGCGTACCGCCGTTTGGCATCTGCGTGCGCCGGTTCTGCGGGCGTTGTTCCAGCAGGTTGCCGACCCAGGTCGCTTGCGGCCTCTGGGCTTGATCGAAGTGCTCGATTGGACGGCGGCTGCGCTGGATCGGGTGGATCGCCCCGCGTTCTTCACCAGCTTCAACGAAGGTGAGGCGGTGCCGTACTTCTACGAGCCGTTCCTGCAAGCTTTCGACCCGGCGCTGCGCAAGCAGCTGGGGGTCTGGTACACGCCGACCGAAGTCGTCCAGTACATGGTCGCCAGAGTGGACAAGGCGCTAAGGGATGATCTCGACATTCCCGACGGCCTCGCGGCGGACAACGTCTATGTCCTCGACCCCTGTTGTGGAACCGGCGCTTATCTCGCCGAGGTGCTGAAGCGCATCGCCGAGAATCTCGAAGGAAGAGGACTCGGAGCGCTCGCCGGTGCCCGCGTGAAGCAAGCCGCCACGGAGCGCGTCTTCGGCTTCGAGATCATGCCGGCGCCGTTCGTGATCGCCCATTTGCAGGTTGGCTTGACGATGCAGGACCTTGACGCTCCGTTGGCTGAGGACGGATCGGAACGCGCGGGAGTCTTCCTGACCAACGCCCTCACGGGCTGGGAACCGAGAACGAACAAGCCGCTCCCGTTCCCTGAACTGGAGGAGGAGCGTGATCGGGCGGAGAAGGTGAAGCAGGAGGCGCCGATTCTCGTCATTCTCGGCAATCCTCCTTACAACGGTTTCCCGGGCCTGGCGGTGGAAGAAGAGCGCGAACTCACCGACGCATACCGCTCGACGAAGCGCGTGCGTCGACCGGAGGGTCGGGGCCTGAATGATCTCTACGTGCGCTTCTTCCGCATGGCGGAGAGGCGAATCGCCGAGCGGACGGGCCAGGGCATCGTTTGCTTCATTTCGAACTACTCGTATCTGGATGGCCTGTCGTTCACCGGGATGCGGGAGCGGTACGTCGAGGCGTTCGACGCGATACGGATCGACTGTCTGAACGGCGACAAATACAAGACCGGGAAGATCGCTCCGGATGGTTCGCCCGACCCGAGCATCTTCTCGACCGAGAGCAATGCGCTGGGCATTCAGGTGGGCACGGCGGTGACGACGTTGGTTCGGAAGGCGGACCACGCGCCGGCATCGGAGGTCCGCTTTCGACATCTCTGGGGCCGGACGAAGCGAGAGGACCTGCTCGAGACGGCTGAAGCCGAGCCGAAGGCGCTCTACGAGGGAATCGAACCCTCTCTGCCGCTTGGCATGCCCTTCCTTCGAACAACGGTCGACGAGCGCTGGTTCGATTGGCCGGCTCTGCCTGACTTGTTTCCGGTGCGTTTTCACGGAGTACTGACAAACCGGGACGCGTTCTTGGTTGATGTCGATCTGGAGACGCTTCGAACTCGCGTTGGCGACTATTTCGATTCGAGCTTGAGCCACGAAGAGATCGAGCGCCGCTACCCGAGCGCGATGAAGTCCACGGCGCGATTTGACGCGCGGGCGGGTCGCGAAGCGCTACTCGCTCGCGGCGGTCCGGTGGAGGACGGCTTCAGCCGGATCACGTACCGGCCGTTCGACAACCGCTGGCTTTACTGGGAGGCGGATACCAAGCTCCTGGACGAGAAACGCGCCGACTATCGGCCGCACGTCATCGGCAGCGAGAACCTCTGGTTCACAGCGTCTCAGCACGTGAGGAAGGACGCCGCCGAACCCCAGGCCGTGTTCACCACCCATCTCGGCTCGCATCACCTGATCGAGCGCGGTTCGAATCTGTTTCCGGCGTACCTTCAGCAGGAAGCCGCGATCGGTGCCGACAGCGGACTGATGCCCAATCTGTCGCCGTCGCCGAGCGAGGCCGGCGGCTGGCCCGACTCCTCGATCCGGACGCCCCCGTGCCCGGCGTGACGACCGGCGACCTGCGTCCAGAGATCGCCACTATCGCCGTCCCGACCACGCTCGACGCCCGCCAGATGACAGGCGACGACTTCGCGCTGACCGCCGGTTGGGGCCACTTCGGCGCCGGTCAAGCCGTGATGCCCGGCCAGGGCAGCGCGGTGGAGCGGTCCTACACCGCCGAGGAGCAGGCGGCTCTCGGCGACGCGGCGTCCCTGCTGGGCGAGAGCACGTTCGACATCTACCTGAACTCCCGCTCCTATTGGCGGAACGTGCCCGCCGCCGTGTGGCGGTACCGGCTCGGCGGCTATCAGGTCTTGAAGAAGTGGCTGTCGTACCGGGAACGGCAGATCCTCGGCCGCGACCTGTATCCGGCGGAAATCAGCTACTTCGCTGAGTCGGCACGCCGGGTCGAGGGCCTTCTCGGGTCCGATCAGGCATAGCTTGCGGAGTGCCTACGCTTCATCCGCTCGCGCAGTTTCATCAGTGTCCGAGGAGACCGTGTTCCAGAAGTAGGAGAACACGAGCTTCAGCGTAATCCACCATGCGTAGATCGGGTATACGCCATGGACCGCCTCCATGTCGTTCAGCAAACCGTGCGCGATCATGTTTCTGAGATTCGCGCCACCCGGCTCACAGAAGACGAAGGTGATCTCGAACACGACGTCCAAACCGAATATGTCTGAAGACTCGGGAAGGGCAATAAGTGAATTCAGTCCTTTCTCGGTCTGTATCCCATTGTCGTCCAGATGTCTGGTTTCGACGCCGGCCCGGTTCAGGTGAAACCGCACCATGTGCTCGATCTGCGGCACCAACAGATGGAGAGCCGTGGCGAAGTCTCCGTCATAGCCCGCGAACAGAGCCTTGCCGAAGAGAAGACTCCGCCCAGGGGGCACGATGGCGGCCTCGCTGGCAAGTTCCATGAACTCGATCTCACGGATTCGGTGTTCGAGACGGAGTGCCTCAAGTGCAGGGAGGATGGAGCCCTGAGTGACAAGGGCAGCGCGGATTTCGTACTCACGCAACATCCGGTCACGGATGACGACTTCATCCGATTCAGTCAGCGTGTCGCCCAGATGGGCAGGCGGATTCCTGGCTACGACGCGCCCGTCGCGGCTCAGGGAGATGTCGGGGAACAGCAGCGCCCGGATTGGGTACTTCCGGAGCATCTCGATCGCGCTGTCGCGTAGTTCGTCGGCGCTCGCCCAAGGAGAGAGGCTCGCGAACGCCGTGAGAGCCTCGACGGTGGTCTTGCCGGTGACGGCCGCACGCGCCCGCCGGATCCAGTCGGCGATCTCGACCTCCTGGCCTTGAGTCCTGGCCAACTCGTCGACGGCTCGCTTCCCTAACTCTCGGAGGAGTGTTTGCAGGTGCTTGAGGCGTTCGGTCCCATTGTGGGTCTCGCGCTGCTTCTTCGGAATGGTCCGGTAGGTCTGAATCGCTTTCTCGATGAAGCTGGCGGCGACTCCGTGACTTGGATCAGCCGATGACAGCCGATGCTCGGCTTCTTTGACCCAGCACTCCGCTTCAGCAACGGTCGTAGCTGTAGCTTGGGCTTCGTCGCCGAGGGTCTTGAACCAGCGATGTGCTTCATGAAGATAGCTTCGTGCCCGATGAAACTCACCTTCGCCAGCGGACGCATCGCCCAGAGACTCGAGTTTCGTCGCGATACTGGCCGCGTTGTCGCGGCCGAGTCCATTGGATCTCATCAACTCAGCCAACTTGACTGCGAGGAAGCCGTCCTCGTTTGTCGCGGAGTCAAGTGCCTCCAGAATCGACGCCTCCATCTCCTCGCCGCGATTTCCGGCGGCGGTCTTGGTAAGGCAAGCGAGAAGCAGCGCCCTTTGCCAGCAGTCGAGACCGTCGCGGACCCAAGTCTCTCCGTTCAGCGGCACAGCCCTGTAGCTATCGATGGCGAGCAGAGCGAACTCGACGTTTCGGGGCTCTTGCACTAGCCAGACGAGGTCCGCCAGGCGCGCCCTCAGAAGATGCGCACCAAGTGCGAAGGTTTCCATCGCAGTGACCGCGCTGCCAAGGAACGCGGTGTCACTCTCGATCAAGTCATCAGGTGAGAACGAGCTTCCGTCGGTGGAGGAGAATCGGGGCCGAAAGGGCTCGGCGGCTCTCTTGGGTGAGAACGTCATGGAGCAGGCATCGGCGAAGAGCCAGAGTGCCTTGACCTGACGGTCGTCGCCCTCGGCATCCTTGGCGGCGGCCAGGAGCGCCCCCCAGATCGAGGAGTACGCCCATGGATCGGCGGATCGCAGTGCGTCCTGCCAGCCGCAGTTGGCGAAGTCGTCCGCGGTGAGAGCGGGACCGGGAGAGGAGCGTGCGGAGGACATTGCGACTCGAGCCGGGTCAGGGCGGCCGAATCGTAGCCGGTCGCGTTCTCAGGCGGCTGCGTGCGAGACGCCCGCGTACCCTGGAGACGATGCGCCGGGCTCTCGCGTGGGTGCCGCTCCTTCTTAGCCGTTGAACCGCAACAGCATCGCTCCCCAGTGGAAGCCGGCGCCGAAGGAGGTCAGGAGCACCAGATCCCCCGGGGAGATTCGGCCGTTGCGGTGGGCTTCCCACAGCGCCAGGGGCACGGAGGCGGAGCCGGTGTTGCCGTACTCCTGAAGGTTCGTGTAGACCTTTTCCATCGGAGCGGAGAGGTTCTTGGCGACCGCCTGGATGATCCGCAGGTTGGCTTGGTGGGGTATGACCATCGCGATGTCTTCAAGCTTGACGCCCACCTTGTCGAGCACTTCGCGGCTAACGTCGGACATGCGGTGGACGGCGTGGCGGAACAGGGCCGGGCCATCCATATCGAGCTTCAGGTGCTCTTCGTTCTGTGCTCGCTCGAGCGAGAACGGTTTTCGGCTGCCGCCGACTTCCAGGGTCAGGATGCGCCACTGGCTACCGTCGGTACCGGTACTGGAGCCGAGAATCTCGGCCACCTGATTTCCCTTCTCGACGATCACGCTGCCGGCCGCGTCGCCGAACAGCACGCACGTTTCGCGGATCTTCCAACTCACGAGCCGGGAAATGAGCTCGACACCGATCACCAGAACCCGTTGGGTGCCGGTGAGCACGCGCGAACGGGCGATGTCGACCGCCTGGACCCACCCGGCGCAGCCGCTGCCGCCGAGGTCGTACGTGGGAATCTCACGCGCGCCGATCATGCGTTGGACGAAGGAGGCGGTGTCCGGCGTGTAGACCTCGGGAGTATCGGTCGCGACGATGATCTCGTCGATCTCTTCGGCGCTCACGCCGCGGCTCTCGAGCGCTGAGTTCGCGGCCGCGGTGGCCAGGTCGGCGGTCGATTCGCCTTCGGCCGCGAAGCGGCGCCGGTGAATGCCGGTGCGCGCGACGATCCACTCGTCGGAGGTGTCGACGTGTTCGGTCCAGTCCTGGTTCGTCATGACGCGCTCCGGCACATAGCCGCCGAAGCCGCTGATTCCTACGGCCGTGTTCGTCAAATTCTCTCCTGGGGGTGGGATTGCCGTGTGGTTCCTTCCACGGTACCACCGCTTGGGGAGCGGAGTTCGGGAGCCAGAGGCCGTTGGACCGCGGTGGCCGGAATAGACTCAGTCGGAGCGAGCTGGTGGCCCGAGCCTCAACCGGCAGGAAGCCGGGGCAAGAGCCGACGACGGGCGGCACAAGAACGTGAGCACTATTCTCCAAATCAACCTCGACGATCTGCTCCACGGCCGAAGCGTGGAGTCGGCGCGGGTGGAGTTCAAGGCGTCGTGGAACCCCGAAACGACCGGGCCGCAGGTCCTGCGGACGATCTGCGCGTTCGCGAACGATCTCCACAACCTCAACGGCGGCTACATCGTCATCGGCGTTGGTGAAGAAGGCGGCCATGCGATCCTGCCGCCGTCGGGCCTCCTGCCCCAGAAGGTCGAGGCGGCGCAGAAATGGATTCGCGGTAACTGCCAGCGGCTCGATCCCCCGTACTCTCCCATCTTGGCGCCCGAGACGTTCGACGACCGGCTCGTTCTGGTGGTCCGGGTACCGGCAAGCGACATGCGTCCTCATCGGGGGCCGTCCGCGGACCACAAGCGCGGTCGGTACTGGGTTCGCCTCGGTGCCGAGACCGTCGATGCCGAGCAACGTGGCGACATGCTTCGGGCTCTCATCGAGCAGACGAACCGGGTGCCGTGGGATGATCGTTTGGCCCGCGAGGCGGAGGTGGAGGACATCCGCGAAGCCAAGGTGAGGGAGTACCTGCGGGATGTGCGCAGCGGTCTTCTCGACGAGCCGGATCACAGGGAGATCTACCGGCGCATGCGGATCACGGCGCGGGCCAACGACCACGAAGTACCGAAGAATGCCGGTTTGCTCTTGTTTTCCGCCGACCCTACGCACTGGTTTCGCGGTGCGACGATTGAAGTCGTCCAGTTCGCGGCGGACAGTTGGGGTGACGTGCAGGAGGAGCGCGTCTTCCGAGGTGGACTCGCTGATCAACTTCGCGACTGTCTGAACCACCTCGAGAACCTGTCCGTCTCGCACTTGCAGAAGCAGCGTGACCGAAGTCAGGTTCGAGGCTGGGTGAGTTACCCGCTGCCCGCGCTGCGGGAGACCTTGGTCAACGCGGCGTACCACCGCGGATACGATGTTGATCAACCCGAACCGGTCAAGGTCTATCTCTATCCGGGCCGGCTCGAGGTGATCAGTTATCCCGGACCGGTAGCGGGCATCGAGCGCAAGCACCTGGTCGCCGACGCCCAGATTGCTCCGGCGCCTGCTCGAAACCGTCGTATAGGGGAGTTCCTGAAGGATTTGGGGCTTGCGGAAGGAAGGCTGACTGGTCTGCCGAAGGTGTTTCGCACAATGGAAGCGAATGGGTCGCCGCCACCGAGCTTCGACTTCGACGAGCAACGGACGTACTTTCGGGCCACCCTGCCCGCCCATCCGGAGTACCTGGCGCTTTCGACGTTGCGGGACGCAGCCCACCTCCAGGCCCTGGATGAGCGGGAGGAAGCTGTTCGCCGCATCGAGTCGGCGTGGGAATCGAACCCTGCTTCGGCCGTGCTTGCTTCGGCGATGATCCGGTCGTACGCGGACCGTGACGAGATCGAACGGGCGGAAGAGGTCCTGGCGACGTTCGAGCGGCAGGGATCGGAAGCGGCGATTCCTCACGTTGCGAACGCCCTGATCGACGTGTTGGCGAATGCCGGCGAAGCGGACCGCGCTCGTCGCGTGCTTCAGTCGCGTCGGCCGTCGGCGTCTGGCCAGGACGCCATCGACACCGCCATCCTGGCGCGACGGCTGAGGGAACCCAGGGCCGCTCACCGCTACTTCGAGCGGGCGGGCGATACGGTCGACGGCGACCCGCGCGCTTTGCACGAGTTCGCGCAGACGAAGATCCAGTTGGCGCGGGCCGCGCACCACAGGGGGCGCCAAAGTTCGAATCGGAGATTCCTGAACGAGGCGCGGAACCTGCTGGAACGGGTGATCCAGCTCGATGCGCCGCCGACCCGCCATGCCTGGGCCTGGCGGGACCTGGCGCGGACGTTCAACTGGCTACGCCTGCCGGTTCGGGAAGTCGAAGAGGCTTACGCGAAGGCGCTCGACCTGTTGCCGGATGAGCCGAGGTTCGTTCGGGAGCAGGCGAACGTCCGCAGGTCGCGGCGCTAGGAGCTCGGGCGGCAGCCTTCCGGATGCCGGCGCGCCCGCTTCTTGCCGGGCAAGTTCCAGGGAGACCAGCGTTGTCAGCCGCCCTCGTCGCCCAGCAGTTCCGCGAGCACGTCGCCGGTGTCGCCGCCGCAGGTGGGCGGCGACCGGCGGTAGGTCACGGGCGTCTCGGACATCCTGATCGGGTTGGCGATGATCCGGACGCTGCCGCTGCCGGCCAGCGGGTGCGGCATGTCGATCGTCATGCCGCGGGCCTGTGCCTGGTCGGAGGCGAGCGCCTCTTCCAGGTTGTGGATCGGGCCGCCGGGCACGCCGCGGGCTTCCAGGCCGTCCAGGATCTCGGTGCTGCTCAGCTTGCGCACGAGCCCCGACAGCTCGGCCACGAGCTCGTCGCGATGGGCGAGGCGGCCGGCGTTGGTGCGGTAGCGCTCGTCGGAGGCCAGCTCCGGCGCGCCGAGAAACTCGCAGAACCGCTCGTACTGGGCGTCGTTGCCGACCGCGACGATGACGTGGCCGTCGGCGGTCCCGAAGACGCCGTAGGGGACGATGTTCGGGTGCTCGTTGCCGCGCCGGCGGGGCAGTTCGCCGGAGGTCAGGTAGTTCGTGCCCTCGTTGACCAGCCAGGCCATCTGCGTGTCGACCAGGGCGAGGTCGATGTGCTGACCGCGGCCGGTGCGGTCGCGGTGCCGCAACGCCGCCAGGATCGCGGTCGCGGCGTACATGCCGCAGACGATGTCGGCGATGCCGACGCCGACCTTCATCGGCTCGCCGTCCGGTTCGCCGGTCAGGCTCATGATGCCGCCGTAGCCCTGCGCCAGGAGGTCGTAGCCGGCACGGTGTGCGTTCGGGCCGGTCTGGCCGAAGCCCGTGATCGAGCAGTAGACGAGGCCGGGGAACTCGTCCTTCAGGTCGTCGTAGCCCAGGCCGTAGCGCTGGAGGGCGCCGACCTTGAAGTTCTCGATCAGCACGTCCGAGCGGGCGGCGAGCCGGCGCACCAGGTCCGCGCCCTCCGCAGAGGCGAGATCGACCGCGACGGAGCGCTTGTTCCGGTTCGCGCACAGGTAGTAGGCGCTTTCGCTCGTGTCCTGGCCGTCCGCGCCGCGCACGAAGGGCGGCCCCCAGGTTCGCGTGTCGTCGCCGCGACCGGGGCGTTCGATCTTGATCACGTCCGCGCCGAGGTCGCCGAGCAACTGGGTGCACGTAGGACCCGCGAGGATGCGGGTCAGGTCGAGGATGCGGAGACCGTCGAGCGCTGGCATGTTTCGTAGCATACGATTCCGCGCGATGCGCAAGTTCGACGCGGTTGTGGTCGGCGCGGGGTTCGCCGGCCTCTACATGGTGCACCGTCTGCGCGGTCTGGGCTTCTCGGTGCGGGCGTTCGAGGCCGGTGACGGTGTGGGCGGCACCTGGTACTGGAACCGCTATCCGGGCGCCCGCTGCGATGTCGAGAGCCTGGAGTACTCGTACCAGTTCTCGGAAGAGCTGCAGCGGGAGTGGTCCTGGAGTGAACGCTATGCCGGTCAACCGGAGATCCTCCGCTACGCGAACCATGTCGCCGACCGCTTCGACCTCCGCCGCGACATCGAGTTCAATACGCGGGTGGCGTCGGCCCACTTCAACCCCGCGACCTCCGACTGGCAGGTCGAGGTGGCGGCGGCCGAAACGGCCGAGACGAAGCTCTGGAGCAATGGCAATGGCAATGGCAACGGCGAGTGCCACGGCGACGGCGCCGGAAGTGAGACGATCCGCGCCCGCTTCGTCATCATGGCCACGGGCTGCCTCTCGGCGGCTAACCTCCCGGACTTCGTTGGGCTCGACGACTTCGAGGGCGCGAAGTACCACACCGGCGCCTGGCCGCACGAGGAAGTCGACTTCACGGGTTTCCGGGTCGGCATCATCGGCACCGGGTCGTCGGCGATCCAGGCGATTCCGCTGATCGCGGAGCAGGCAGATCACCTGACCGTCTTCCAGCGTACGCCGAACTTCTCGATTCCGGCACGCAACCGGCCGATGGACCTGGAGCGCGAGGCGGAAGTCAAGGCCGAGTACCCGACGTTCCGGGAGCGGAACAAACTGATGCCCGCCGGCCTCGGGGCGGACATGAACCCGATGCACGACGAGGCCGTGCAAGCGTCCGAGGCGGAACGCCGGCGACGCTTCGAGGAACGCTGGCAGACCGGTGGCTTCACCTTCATGGCCTCCTTCGTCGACCTGCTGCGGACGCAGGAGGCGAACGACGCCGCGGCCTCGTTCGTGCGCGTGCAGATCCGCGGCATCGTGCGCGACCCGGAGACCGCGGATCTGCTCAGTCCGCACAACGTGATCGGCTGCAAGCGCATCTGCCTCGACAGCGGCTATTTCGAGACCTACAACCGGCCCAACGTGTCGCTGGTCGACATAAGCCAGGCGCCGATCGAGAAGATCACCCGGTCGGGTGTCCGCGTCGGCGGCCGTGACATCGAACTCGACGCGATCGTCTTCGCCACCGGCTTCGATGCGATGACCGGCGCCCTCACGCGGATCGACATTCGCGGCCGGGACGGCCGGACGCTGCGGGCCAAGTGGGCGGAGGGGCCGCGCGCCTATCTGGGACTGGGCATCGCCGGTTTCCCCAACCTGTTCATCATCACCGGTCCGGGGAGTCCTTCCGTGCTCTCGAACATGCTGCCGTCAATCGAGCAGCACGTCGAGTGGATCGCGGACTGCATGGACTACCTGCGGGGTCGCGGCTATTCGGAGATCGAAGCATCGCCGCAGGCGGAGGAGGAGTGGGTGGCCCACGTCCGCGAAGTGGCCGACCACACGCTCTACCCAACCTGCAACTCGTGGTACCTGGGCGCCAACGTGCCCGGCAAGCCGCGCGTATTCATGCCCTACCTTGGCTTTCCTCCGTACGTGGAGAAATGCAACGCGGTAGCGGCCAACGACTATGAGGGGTTCGAACTGTCATGAGCAAGAGAACCGGCCTCGCCTTCCTTTCCGCACTCATTGCCCTCGGAGCATCGCCTCTGAGCGCCCAGCAGCCCGAGTCCGCAGCCGGGGTCATCCAGGAGACCGTCGACGTCGAAGTCGTGAACATCGACGTGCGGGTCACCGATCGGCAGGGGGCGCCGATCACGGGCCTCACGATGTCGGACTTCCAGGTCTTCGAACACGGCCGCCGGGTCGACCCGGTGAACTTCTACGAAGTCGTGAGCGACGATCCGGACGCCAGCACGCCGATCTGGCTCATTCTGTACTTCGATCAGCACAACATGCTGTCCCCGAACCGCGACCGGGCGCTGGCGGAGCTCGAGGCCGACCTGCCGGCGGTGCTGGAGGATCGCCGGGTGCGGGTGATGGTCGCCGCGCACGACCAGGAGCCGCGGGTGCTCCAGGGCTTCACCCGCGAGTGGGGGTCGATCCGGAGCGCGCTGGCCAGCCTGAAGGGGCAGGACACGGTCGGCGACTCGCGGGACGGCCTGCGTCAGAGCGCACAACTCTCGGTGACCTCTGCGTTCCAGCGGATGCGCGGCAGCGACCGCCTCGACCGCCAGAACGCGGCCCTGTCCATCGATGCGCTGCTGGGTGAGATGCGGAACTACGCGCGCGAGATCTACGCCGACTCGGAGAGCAGCTTCGAGGCGCTGGGCAACTTCGTGCGCACGCTGTCCTGGCTCGAGGGCCGCAAGGCCTTGATCTACGTGTCGGACGGCGTAGCCGAGCGGCCGCTGGGTTCCCTGATGGAGCATCTCCAGGATCTGCTGACGGGTAGCGCCAGCAACGCCGGCGACCTGGTCGCAAGTCGGAGCGGCGGCCAGGCCGGAGGCACTCCGGGGACCGGCGGCGTCTTCGACCGCGACACCAGCCTGGAGGCCGGCCGCCTCCAGCAGGAGGTCGAGCAGTACCGGGCCACGGCGACCATCCGCGCCATCGTCGCGGAGGCGAACACCTACGGCGTGACGCTGTTCGCGGCCAAGCCGCCGCCGGGCGACGCCGCGACGAGCGCCCGGCGTTCCAAGGGTCGGGGCTCGTTGCTCGAGATCTCCGACCACCGGGAGGCGTTGCACGGCCTGGCCGAGGGCACGGGCGGGTTCGCCCGCACCGGCGGCGGGAGGCTCGGCGGCTTCCTGCCCCAGGCCGTCGGCGGGATGCAGTCGTACTACTCGCTCGGTCTGTCCTCGGCGGACAAGGTCGAAGGCGAGTTCACCGCCATCGAGATCAAGGTCAAGGGGGGCCGGGGCGTCAACGCGAACTACCGGCAGAGCTACATCAAGAAGGGCATCCGGTCCCGCATCTCGGAGCGGGCGCTGGCTGCCGTGGTCATCGGTGAAAGCGACAACCCCCATCGGATGGAGGTCCACCTCGACGCGATCGTTCCCGTCGTGGACGAGGAGTTGTTCGAGGTCTCGATGTGGGTCGAGTTTCCGATCGGCAACGTGGAACTCGTCGAATTCGACGGCGTCCACAGCGCCTCCGCCCGTCTGGTCGTCGTGGCGATGGACGACGAAGACCAGTTGACGGCGGCGCAGCACCTCGACGTGCCGCTGCAGGTGCCGTCCGACACGCTGGCGGACGCTCTGGAGAGCCACTACCGCGCCGGCTTGACCCTGCGGCTGCCCGAGGGCCGGCACCGGATCGCCCTGGGACTCTGGGACCAGACGGCACGGGCGGGTTCCGTGCTGACCGACGCACTGACCGTGGAGTAGTGAAGATGAAGAACCTGTTCGACGTTTCCGGCAAGGTGGCGGTGGTCACCGGCGGCTCCCGCGGCATCGGCGCGATGATCGCCCGCGGCTACGTGGAGAACGGCGTGCGCACCTACATCAGCTCGCGCAAGGCCGCGGTCTGCGACGCGATGGCCGACGAACTGAGCGAGTACGGCGAGTGCATCTCGCTGCCGAACGACCTCGCTTCAGTCGAGGGCGTCGAGCGCTTCTGCGCCGAGTTCCGGGAACGGGAAGAGAAGCTCCACATCCTGGTCAACAACGCCGGCGCCGCCTGGGGCGCGCCGCTCGAGGAGTTCCCCGAGTCGGGCTGGGACAAGGTGATGGACATCAACCTGAAGGGCCCCTTCTTCCTTACCGTGCGGCTGCTGCCGGAGCTGCGCGCCGCGGCGACCGAAGACGATCCGGCGCGGGTGATCAACATCGCCTCGATCGACGGCCTGCACCTGAACCCGGCCGAGCACTATCCGTACAGCGCCAGCAAGGCCGGGATGATCCACCTCACGCGCGCCCTGGCGAGCCGGCTCGCGCCCGAGGACATCACGGTGAACGCGGTTTGTCCCGGGCCCTTCGAGAGCAAGATGATGGAGTACAACCTGAAGAAGTTCGGTGACGAGATCCGGGCCCGCAACCCCCGCAAGCGCATCGGCACGCCGGAGGACATGGCCGGCGCCGCGATCTACCTCGCGTCCCGCGCCGCGGCGTACGTCACCGGCGCCGCCATCCCCGTCGACGGCGGCATCGTCGCGGTGAGCTGAGGGTCGGCGGTCTGGAGACGACCGTGATGAAGCGAACTCATCGACGCGACTTTCTCAAGACCGTCGGGGCGGCGACTGCGGGAGTGGCCGTCTCCTGCAGCCTGCCCACCGACCGGGACCTCGACCGGAACCCGAACGTCGTCTTCATCCTGGCCGACGACATGGGCTACGGCGACATCACCGGGCTCAATCGTGACTCCCGGATTCCGACCCCGAACATCGATCGCCTGATCCGCGAAGGCCGGTTCTTCACCGACGCCCATTCGCCTTCAGCGTTGTGCACGCCGACCCGATACGGGGTTCTCACCGGCCGCTACTGCTTTCGCACAAGAGTGAAGCGCAGCGTGCTCTGGGGCTACAGCCGCCACCTGATCGAGCCCGAGCGCACGACGGTCGCTTCGCTCCTGAGGGACAGCGGCTACCGGACTCACTGCATCGGCAAGTGGCATCTGGGCATGGACATGCCGGCGAGAGGCGGCGGCGGACTTCCCGACGGCGACGAGATGGTCGACCAACGCTCGTACACCGGCGATATCGACTGGTTGGGCCGGATCGAGAACGGGCCGAGCGCCAACGGTTTCGACACGTTCTACGGCATCTCCGCCTCGCTGGACATGCATCCCTACATCTACATCGAAAACGATCGCTTTGTCGGCGAATGCACGGTCCGGGACGACCTTCTGTTCATCACCGAGGACACCCGGGAAGCGCGGTACGGCAACAACCTCGGTCCGGCCCATGCCGACTTCCGCGCCGACGAGGTGATGCCGAACCTGACCCGGCGGACGGTCGAGACGATCGAGGCGCAGAGCCCTGAGGATCCCTTCTTCGTGTTTCTCGGCCTCACCGCACCCCACATCCCGATCGTTCCGTCGGCGAAGTTTCGCGGACTGAGCGAGATCGGGCCGTACGGCGACTTCTGTCTCGAAGTCGACGACACCGTGGGGCAGGTACTCGACGCCCTCGACCGCCAGGGCGTCGCCGGCGACACCCTGGTCATCTTCACAGCCGACAATGGCTGCGCGCCCTACATCGGTGTCGAAGAGATGAACGAGCAGGGGCACTACCCCAGCTATGTGTATCGGGGCTACAAGTCGGACATCTATGAGGGCGGCCATCGCATTCCGTTCGCCGCGCGCTGGCCGCGACGAATCCCGGCGGGAACCCACTCGGATGAGATCGTTTGCCTGACGGATTTGCTGGCCACCTGCGCCGGAATCACGGGCGCGAAGTTAGGCGAAGGCGCCGGTGAGGACAGCTACGACATCCTCCCGGCCCTCCTCGGCGAGCCGCTGTCCGAACCGATCCGCGAGGCGACCGTCTATCAGGCGGGCGACGGCTCGTATGGGATCCGCCAGGGGCGCTGGAAGCTGGAGGACACGCCGAGTTCCGGCGGCTACTACAGCGTGCCCCGGGACGAGGCTCGAGAAAGGGGCCTGCCGGACATCCAGCTCTACGATCTGTCGGCCGACATCGGAGAACGCAGGAACGTCTACGCCGAGCATCCCGAAGTCGTCGAGCACCTGAAGGCCCTGCTCGAGAAATACAAGCGCGACCCGCGCAGCGCGCCGGTTTGCGGTTGAACCGGGATCGCCTCGGGGCGTTGCGAAGGAACCGCTACAGTTGTGCTACGGTTTGTGGGCACAAATCGACGAGGTAGAACATGACACTTGGCATCTTCAGCGTACGAGAGCTCAGGCAACGTTCGGGTGAACTGCTCCGAGGCGCAAAGGAAGGGCGCTTGGCCGTCATCACCAAGCACGGGCGTCCTTCGATCCTGGCCGTGCCGTTCGACGATCGACTCGTCGGCCTCGGCGTTGGCCGTGCGTTGGCCTTGCATCTGTTCGAGAACGGCCATCTCGCGCTGTCCCAGGCCGCCAAGGTCGCCGCGATGGTCCCGGAGGACTTCATCGCTCTCCTGGGCGAGGCCGGCATCCCCGCGGTTGACTATCCGCCCGAAGAGTTGGAGGAGGAGATCGCCGCAGCCGGATGAGCGGAGAGGTCGTGGCCGATACGGGCCCGCTTATCGCCTTGGCCCGCATCGGGGAGCTTGATTTGCTGCGACGGCTGTACGGCCGGGTTGCCCTGCCGCCGGCGGGCGAAGGATCGCCCGTCGGCGCGGTATCCCGGTGGCCGGAGTCGCCGGCGTACTGCTGGCGGCGAAATCCCGTGGGGAGATCGCTGCCGTCGGCCCCATCCTGCGAAGGCTCTCGGAAGCCGGGTATCGATTGTCTCCGCGGCTCGTTGCCGAGGTGTTCGCGGCGGCTGGGGAGGACTAGCCGCTCAGTCCTCGTCGCCGCCGAGGCTGCAGATGCCGTTGCCCTTGGCGGCGATGTAGAGGAACACGAAGCAGAAGAGAACGGCGAGTTCACCGCGGTTCACCAGCGGGAACAGGTAGTGCAGGATGCCGGGGTCGTCGACCGCACGGAACATGTGGCCGACGAAGTAGGCCGTCGCCGTCAGGCCGCTGGCGAGGAAGGCGACGGGACGTGTGAACAGGCCGAGCATGATCAGCGCGCCGCCGATCAGCTCGATCGGCCCGGCGACGTAGAGGATGTAGCCCGGGGCGTCGGGCGTCGGCAGCGGGAAGCCGAGCAGCTTCTGGGCGCCGTGCCAGAGGAGCATGAAACCGGCGACGATCCGCATCGCGGCATAGGTCTGGGGCTGGCAGTTCCTGAACGAGTCGAGCATCGCGTCCCTCCCTGGGCTGTTTGTTGGTGCGAGGCTAGCCTAGCGTCTGAGTGAGCGCTCCAGTGGCGCCAGGAGTTCTTCGCTTCGGCTCGCGATCAGCAGTCGATGCGGTCGGTCCTTGATCAGGCTGCGCTCGAAGGGGACGATGTGGAAGGTCCAGTTTCGGAGCGCCGGGAATTCCTCGAAGTTGCGGTGGATCGTGAAGATACCCACGGTTCGGTCGTGCGAGAGCGCCTCGAACTCGTCCCAGAAGTCGGCGAGGGACCAGTGGAAGCCGGCTGCGTAGAAGGAGTAGACGAGGTCGTAGGGTCCGGGCAGGGCGTCGAGGCGGTGGTCCAGGTCATGGGCGTCGAAGATCCGGAAGTTCGGGACTTCGTTGTACTCCAACACGTCGCGCAAAGCGTGCAGGTCGCCGCAGAAGGAGCGGTCGGTGCGCTCGGCGCTGCGGGGGTAGTCGATTCGCGGGCCGTCGCCGTCGTAGAGGTGGAACTCGGTGTCCGACCAGCCGAGGGCGCGCTGGAAGAAGGCAGTCGAGCGGCCGAGGCCGCAGCCGATGTCGAGTGCCTTCCCGGGTGGGGGAATGGCGCGGAGAACGGGTTCCGCGGCGTCGAACTCACCCCAGCAGGACCCGTTCTGGGTCAGCTCCCAGAACGCTCGCGACAACTCGCCCGGTTCGAGGTGGAACTGGGGCGAGAGGCGGCCGATGACGGCCACCATTTCCGGCGTCATCGGTGGTGATCGGAAGTGCCCCTCGCGGGCACGCCAGCGCGGATCGACGTCGATCTCGGAGAGTTCGCGCCGCATGGTTTTGCGCCACTCGGCGCGTAGGCGCGGCAACAGGTAGCTGACGTTCATGGGCGGAGAACCCTAGCCGGATGCGGGCGAGACGCCCGCGTTCCCAGGACGGATCGGAGGCACGCTGCTAGCGCCGCACCCGGACCGGGAAGGGCGGCTTGGCCGGTTCGCTCGGCGGGTTCGCCTCCAACTGCTCGAGGACGATCTCGATCGCCTTCTCGAGTTGCGGGTCGCGGCCGGCGATGACGTCCGCCGGCCACTGCTCGACGTCGACGTCGGGCGGCACGCCGACGTTCTCGACCACGAAGCCGTCCTCGGTCCAGATCGCGAGGTTCGGGGCGGTGACGAAACCGCCGTCCATCAGGATCGGGAAGCCGAGCGTGCCGACCAGGCCGCCCCAGGTGCGCTTGCCGACCAGGGTGCCCAGACCCAGCTTGTTGAACATCCAGGGCAGCAGGTCGCCGCCGGAGCCGGCGGTCTCGTCGATGATCATGACCTTCGGCCCCAGGATCGCCGCGCTCGGGGTGCGGAAGTCGGCGCCGTGGCGGGTTGCCCAGTGGCTGATGTACGGACGTCGCAGGTGGTCGATGTAGTAGTCCGCAACCTGGCCGCCGCCGTTGAAGCGCTCGTCGACGATCAGGGCCTGCTTGTGGACCTGGGGGAAGAAGTAGCGCTTGAAGTACGTGTGGCCGAGGTTCGTGGTGTTCGGCACGTAGACGTAGGCGACCCGGCCGCCGGTCGCTTCGTCGACCTTGGCCAGGTTGCGCTCGACCCACTCGCGGTTGCGCAGCGCCGACTCGTTCGCGACCGGGACCGCGGAAACGGTGCGCGAGTCCGAGCCGTCGGCGCTCGGGCCGACCGTCAGTTCGACGATCTTGCCGGCGGTGTTCTCGAACCGCGCGAACACGTTGTCCGTGGCGTCGAGATCGATCCCGTCGACCGCCAGCAGGTACTCGCCGGCGGTCACCGAGACGCCCGGCTCGGTGAGCGGCGCCCGCAGTTCAGGGTTCCAGTTCAGGCCGCCGAGCACGTGGGCGAAGCGGTAGCGCCCGTCGGCGAGTTCGAAGTCGGCGCCGAGAAGCCCGCCGCCGACGCGCTCCGGATCGTTCCGCTGGTCGCCGCCGCCGACCCGGTGGTGGCCGACCGCGATCTCGCTGCACATCCAGCGCAGCACCTTGTTCAGGTCGGCCCGGTTGGTGACGTCGGCCAGGAAACCGCTGTACTTCTCTCCCATCGCCGGCCAGTCGGCGCCGTGCATACCGGGGTCGTAGAAGTAGTCGCGGTTGATCCGCCAGACCTCGTCGTAGATCTGCTGCCATTCGGCCCGGGGATCGATGCGCACCGTCAGCTTGTCAACGGGGATCGCGCTCTTCGCGCGGTCGATCTCCCCGCCTGCGTCGGCGATGCCGAAGTCGTCCTGGCCGGCGTAGAGCACTTTCTTGCCGTCGGCGCTGAGGGAGAAGCCGCCCACGCCTGACAGAAGGACGGTCTCTTCGCGGTCTTCCAGGTCGAAGCGAATGAGATCGCCGCCGCCGCCACCGCCGAACCTGCCCGCGGGCGAACTACGGAGGTAGTAGAGCTTTCCTGCCGCACCGGCTTCGAGGTTGCCGTAACCGCCGGTCTGGACCGGCAGCGCCAGGATGCGCTGGTTGATCCCCTCGAAGTCGATCTCGACCCGGGGCTCGTCCTCGCCGTCGTCGGCACCGCCGTCGCCGTCCTCGCCGTCGCCGCCGGCTTCCGCGTCCTCATCGCTGCCTTCGCCGTCGGCGCCCTCCTCGTCGGCCTCCACGGTCTGTTCGTCGCTCTCCGGGGCCAGGGGCGATTCGCCGTCCGCGCGCAGCACGGCGACGTAGATGGAACTCGATGCCTCCATGTCGGCGTTCGACATCGCGAACCAGTGCTTTACCGGACCGGCGTCGGTGGAGGCGGTGAAGAAGAGGTAGTCGCCGCTCCGGTCGAACACCGGTTCGCCGACCTCGCTCAGGCCGTCCGTTACCGCATGGGAACTGCCTGCCTCCACGTCGTAGACGAAGACCTGCTGCATGTAGGAGCGGGTGTTCAGGGTGTAGGCGATGTACCGCGAATCGGGCGACCAGGAGTGATCGGGGCGCGGACTCGCGGGGCCGTAGTAGTACTCGCTCGCGATGTTCGCCACGTCGCCGCTGTCTGTGTCGATCACGAACAGGGTCATCGAGTTGTCGGCGTAGCTGATCCGCTTGCCGTCAGGTGACCACTCGGGGTTCTGGTAGAAGCCGTTGCCGCCGCGCTCGCCGCCGAGTTCGTGGCGTCTGACCTCGCCGCTGTCCTGGTTGCGGACGTGGAGCCCGTACTCGCCGCCTTGGTCCGAGAACCAGGCGATGCTCCCGCCGTCGGGCGACCAGGCGGGGAAGCGCTCGTGGATACCCGGGCTCCGCGTCAGGTTGCGAGCGTCACCCTTCTTTGCCGGCAGCGTGAGGACTTCGCCGCGGTAGCCGAAGGCCGCGCGGGCGCCGGAGGGCGAGATGGAGGCGCTGCGGATGTACTCCGGGCCTTCGATCCAGCGCGGCCGCGTCTCGGTGAGGTCCGCCGCGACGCCGATCCGGAGCCGTTGGTGGCGGTCCGAGCCCGGCTCGTAGAGGTGCAGGTAGCCGGCCTGCTCGTAGATCAGCGTGTCCGTCGATCCTGCGAGGTCTTCGAGGTGGAAGTCCTCGAACTCGGAGTGCTGAACGACCTCGCCGCTTCCGGTGTCGAACGAGAAGAGGTTGAACTCGCCGGCGCGGTCGGAACGGAAGAAGACGCGGCTGCCGATCCAGGTCGGGTCGGTGTCGTTCGAGCGGCCCTCGGGCTGGGGGATCGTCTGCACCGAGTGGTCCCCGGTGTCGTAGATCCAGATGCGGGAGGTCGTGCCGCCGCGGTAGTTCTTCCACTGCTCGAAGCGCTCGGGCGTCGGGATGTAGGCGATGCGGCGTCCGTCCGGCGAATAGCTGGCCCGCAGGCCGTGCGGGATCGGCAGCTTCGTGGGCATTCCGCCGGTCAGCGGCACGACAAAGAGCTGGAAGTGGCGGTTCGTGAACATGCTGCGCTGGGACGCGAACAGGACCGCCGAGCCGTCCACGGTGAAGCCCTGCACGAGGTCGGCGCCCGGATGCCAGGTCAGCCGCTTCGGCTCGCCGCCCGCGGCCGGCATGACGAACACGTCGATGTTGCCGTCGTATTCGGCGCTGAACGCGACCAGGGCGCCGTCGGGCGAGAAACGGGGGCTGCTCTCGGTCCCCTCGTGGGACGTCAGCCGGCGCGCGCCGCTGCCGTCCCGGCCGGCGATCCAGAGGTCGCCGGCATAGGCGAACGCGACGTGCTCGGCGCTGACCGCGGGCTGGGACAGGAGGCGGGTGTCCGAGACGTCGACCGCCGATGCCGTGGTCGCCATCGTGGCGGCGATCAGGGCGGGCCAGAGAATTCGCTGTCTGAGGTGAGGTCTGATCATGTCTGTTCCTTCCAATTCGGGCCTCGGTGCGGAGGCAAACGGGCTGCTACTCTGCCACGATGCGACATTCAAATGGAGATTCCGAAACACCCGGCGGGCGGCCCTGGGAACGCGGGCGTCTCGCCCGCATCCGGCGCGAAGACGGGCCGCGAGGATCGGGCGGCTTGAGTACGCGACCGATCGGCCGCCGCGAGCTGCTTGCAGGAGGCGTGGCAGCCGGCGCCGTGCTGGCGGTCGAGGCCGCCGTGCCGGGCGCGGCGAATGCGCGGCCCGCGCAGCCTGCCGCCAAGGGTGCATTCCAGCTCAAGTACGCGCCCCACTTCGGGATGTTCCGGCACCATGCCGGCGACGACCACATCGACCAGCTCAAGTTCATGCATGACGAGGGCTTCGGCGCCCTGGAGGACAACGGCATGGGCGGGCGGGAGGTTTCGCTCCAGGAACGGATCGCCGCCGAGCTGGACCGGTTGGGCATGGAGATGGGTGTCTTCGTTGCCCACACCTCCTGGGGCGGTGTGAGTTTCGCCTCCGCCGACTCCTCGGTGCGCGAGGCGATCGAGGCGGACATGCGAGGGGCGGTCGAGGTCGGGGCGAGGGTGAACGCGAAGTGGTGCACCGTGGTCCCCGGTCAGCTCGACCCGGGCCTGGAGTGGGAGTACCAGACCGCGAACGTGGTGGAGAACCTGAAGCGGGCCGCGGCGATCCTGGAACCGGCAGGTCTGGTCGCGGTGCTCGAGCCGCTCAATCACTGGGCGAACCACCCCGGTGTGTTCCTGACCGGGATTCCGCAGGCGTACCAGATATGCAGGGCGGTCGGCTCTCCCTCGGTCAAGATCCTCGACGACCTCTACCACCAGCAGATCACCGAGGGGAACCTGATCCCGAATCTCGACCGCGCCTGGGACGAGATCGCCTACATCCAGGTCGGCGACAACCCGGGCCGCAAGGAGCCGACCACGGGCGAGATCAACTATCGGAGCGTGTTCCGGCACCTGAAGAGCAAGGGCTTCGACGGCATCGTGGGCATGGAGCACGGCAACTCGAAGCCGGGCCGCGAGGGCGAGCGGGCCGTCATCGACGCCTACCGGGCGTGCGACGCCTGAGAGGGGAAGCGGCGCTTCGTGGCGGTTCCCGTATACTGAATGCAGGTGAACGAAACTGCATGCAGGAGGCCGCCTTGCCTACCATGACGCTTCGGCTTGACGACGAGACCCACCGACGGCTTGATCGCCTCGCGAAGTCGACCACCCGCTCGAAGTCCTTCCTGGCCTCCCAGGCGTTGAACGACTATCTCGAAATGAACGAGTGGCAGGTAGAGCAGATCAGGAGAACCCTGGAAGCTTCAGACAGCGCGGCGGCGTCGCAGTTCGTGGAGCACAGCCGGGTTACATCGTGGCTTGAGTCCTGGGGTAGCGAGAACGAGGGGAATCCGCCTCGTTGAAGATCGTCTGGTTTCGCAGCGCCATGACGGACGCCCTATCTGATTCCGTACAGGGTCCGCGACGGCGTGGTTGAGATCCTGCGCGTGTTCCACGCGAGACGCCGGTGGCCCGACCGTTTCTGACGGGTGGCGGCGCCGCGCCGAAACACGACGAGGGAAACGCTGGGGGCTACTGGGCGACGCCGAAGGGCAGCACGCCCGTCTGGTTGTCCCACATCACGACGATCGCGCCGCCGCCGTCCGAGACGTCGCTGAACAGGATCGTTACCTGGTCGATCGAGTACTCGGTCGTTTCGACCATCATCGGGGCCCGCGCCACGTCGTGCTCGGCGTTGTACCCGTAGGCGCCCCAGGTGAGGCCTTCGGCCATCTTGTCGCGGTCGAAGGTCTCCATGTAGCCCTGCTTCGAGATGATCGCCGTCCAGGCGCCTTCCTTCAGCTCGACAAAGAGGCTGTACTCGCCGGCCGGTACCGTTGTTCCACCGATCATCAGGTCGGCCTCGGTGTTGATCCGTGTCGTCACGTTCGCGCCGACGCGCCACACGGGGCCTCCCGCGTTCGCGGCCTCGCCGTAGGACTCGCCGGCGCCGAAGTAGCCGGTGCGTCCGCGCAGGATGGGCCGGGAGTAGGTGATGTCGATCCAGGCGTCGCCGATCTGGGTCGAGGCGGCGCCTTCGGGGCTGGCGGGACGACCATCCTGAGCGACGGCGGGGGCCAAGCCGACGACGGCGAGGCACAGGCTGAGCGCGAGCAGGCGGCAAACAGTGTTTCGGTGCATTCTCTGTTGATCTCCTGAGGGGGTATGGGAGGGCTCGAAATCGTGAAGGCGGACTCTAGCAGCTAAGGAGTCCTCCGCTGACACCGGCTTGTTGGGTCGGCGCTGGCCGCTCTTGCGGGCGCAACGCCGTTGTCGGCTCGAGCGACGGCAGCTACGTTTTTGTCATAGAACGGCGACCCTGCCGGCCTCACCCGACGGCCGTTTGTCCAGCCGTCTAAAGGACCTTCGGCGCCTTCGGCCGTTCCGACCGGGGCTGGCACGGGGGTTGCCTGTCTCCAGGTCCAGCCGTCCCCACAGACAAGCCAGGCAAATACGGACAGGTTGTTGCCGTGGGGCGGACGGCGGATCCGGGCTCCCCTCCTTGTCCGCTCCGCCGTCCGCCTACACGTGCGTTCGCCGCCGACTTCGCCCCCTCGTCCGGGCCGACCTCAGCCGGCCTGTACGGCTCACGAGCCCGCCGTGCGACAATACCGGTTCGCGGTTCCAGCACGCGGGCAGCCCGCTCGAGATTCCCGGACATTCGGTGGTTGGGTGGTCGTTCGCGCTCAACGGCCGCTTTCCCCGGCCCAGCACCCGACCACGACATGCCTCTCCGCAAATCCCACCTCTACTCTTCGCTCTGGAAGAGCTGCGACGAGTTGCGCGGCGGAATGGATGCGTCCCAGTACAAGGACTACATCCTCACGCTGCTCTTCATGAAGTACGTCTCGGACAAGTACGCGGAGAGCGACGAGTTCGCCGACATCACGGTGCCGCCGGGAGGGAGCTTCGCCGACATGGTGGCGCTCAAGGGGACCAAGGAGATCGGCGAGGGGATCAACGTCGTCATCGGCGAGCTCGCCGACGCCAACAACTACCTGCTCAAGGGCGTGATCGACCAGGCGGACTTCAACGACGAGACGAAGCTCGGCAAGGGCAAGGAGATGAAGGAGCGTCTCACCAAGCTCGTCGGGATCTTCGAGGGACTCGATTTTCGCGCCAACCGCGCCCATGGGGACGACCTTCTGGGCGACGCGTACGAGTACCTCATGCGGCACTTCGCTACCCAGTCAGGCAAGAGCAAGGGGCAGTTCTACACCCCGGCGGAAGTCTCTCGCATCATGGCCCAGGTGATCGGAATCGGCCCGGACACCAGGAGAGACCACACGGTGTACGACCCGACCTGCGGCTCCGGGTCGCTGCTCATCAAGGCCGCGGACGCAGCCCCGAACGGCCTGACCATCTACGGGCAGGAGAAGGACGTCGCGACCTGGACGATGGCGCGCATGAACCTGATCCTGCACGGGCGTGAGGCGGCCGAGATCAAAAGCGACAACACGCTGACAAGCCCTCAGTTCACGGATGGGCCGGGGCGCCTCAAGCGGTTCGAGTTCGCCGTCGCCAATCCTCCGTTCTCCGACAAGGCCTGGACGAACGGCCTGAACCCGGGCCACGACGAATACAGCCGGTTCGACTACGGCGAGCCTCCGGCCAAGAACGGGGACTATGCCTACCTGCTGCACCTGCTCGCGTCCCTCAAGAGCGCTGGCAAGGGCGCGATCGTCATGCCGCACGGCGTCCTGTTCCGCGGCAACCGCGAGGCCGGCATCCGCCGCAACCTCGTCCGGCGCGGCTGGATCAAGGGCGTCATCGGGCTCCCGGCCAACCTCTTCTACGGCACCGGCATACCGGCGTGCATCGTGGTGATCGACAAGGAGAATGCGGTCACGCGTGACGGGGTCTTCATGATCGACGCCAGCAAGGGCTTCCAGAAGGACGGCGCCAAGAACCGGCTGCGGGAAAGAGACATCCACCGCATCGTGGACGTGTTCAACCGGCAGAAGAAGACGCCCGGATACGCGCGCATGGTGCCGCTGGCCGAGATCTCCAACGAGACGAACGACTACAACCTCAACATTCCGCGCTACGTCGACTCCAGCGACCCCGAGGACCTGCATGACCTGAGCGCGCACCTGCAAGGCGGTATCCCGAACCACGACATCGACGCCCTCGGCGACTATTGGGATGTGTTCCCGGCGATTCGGTCGTTGCTGTTCTCGCCGAATGGCCGGGAGGGCTACAGCGACGCTCGGGTTGGAGCGGACGAGGTGCGGTCGGTGATTCTCGAACACGAGGAGTTCGAGGCGTACGCGGGCCGGATTCGCCAGGTGTCGGACGCCTGGCGGCAGGAGCATGCCCCGCGCCTTCGCCGACTCGAAGTGGGCGACTTGCCCAAGGCGCTGATTCGGGAATTGTCGGCGGACCTGCTGCGCCGCTTCTCCGGTCTTCCGCTACTCGACCGCTACGCCGTCTACCAGTGCCTGATGGACTACTGGGACGAGGTGATGCAGGACGATGTCTACCTGGTTGTGACCGAGGGGTGGGCGGAGGCGGCGCGGCCCCGGGCGCTGGTTCCGGTCCGCGGCAAGGGCGCTGCCGAGACGGCTGACCTGACCGTGAAACGCAAGAAGTACAGGATGGACCTGCTCCCTCCCGGTCTGGTCGTTGCCCGGTACTTCGCGGCGGAACGCGCCGCCGTCGACCGCCTGCGGACCGAGGAGGAGGGGATCGCCCGGGAGTTGGAAGAACACATCGAGGAGAGTTCCGGAGAGGATGGGCTGCTTGAGGGTGCGACCTCGGATACCGGGAAGGTGACACAGAGCGCGGCGAAGGCACGGCTGAAAGAGGTGCTCCATGATCCCGAGGCGCATGAGGAACGTGACACGTTGGACGCCTGCCTGGAGCTGATGACGGCCCACGCCTCTGCCAAGAGGTCGACCAAGGCGGCGCATACGGAACTGGACGCGAAAGTGCTCGCCCGGTACGAGACGTTGACCGCCGCGGAGGTCGCCGGGATGGTCGTCGACGACAAGTGGATGGCAAGCATCGAGGGCGCCATCGGGAAGGAGGTCGAGCGCCTGACGGGTGGACTGGTGGACCGGGTCAGGGAGCTGGAGGAGCGCTATGCCGACGCGCTGCCCGAGTTGGAGCAGCGGGTCGAGGACTACGGCGCGAAGGTCGAGGCCCATCTGAAGCGGATGGGCCTGCCGGCGTGAGCCAGCCATTCGATTTCGAGCGCCTCGTCGAGCTGTGCCGGCGTACCCACGAGGAGACGCGGCACTCCGCCGCCCGCGCCGTCGACCGCTCGTTGGTCGTGCGGAACTGGTTGTTCGGCTGGTACGTCGTGGAGTACGAGCAGAGCGGCGCGGACCGGGCCGAGTACGGCGCGCAGACCCTCAAGAAGCTCTCGGCGGCGCTGAAGGAGAGGATCGGGCGGGGTTTCTCCGTGGATGCGCTCGAGAGGATGCGGCGATTCTACCTGACTCACGACCGCATCCTCTCGAATGGCCCGGCGTCAGACAATTCCGCGACGCCGTCGCGGATTTCCGGTAGCCAGCCAAGATCCGCAACGGCGTTGCGGATCTTGTCGGGTCCTTCGGCCGCCACGACCGACGCTCTCGCGCAACTTGCCGAGCGGCTTCCACTCGGCTGGTCCCACTACGTCACACTACTGTCGGTAACCGACGCCGAAGCCCTTCGGTTCTACGAGATCGAGGCTGCGGAGAACGGCTGGAGCGTTCGCGAGCTCAAGCGACAACTGGACAGCTCGCTCTACGAGCGGCTCGCCCTCAGTCGCGACAAAGACGAAGTCCGCCGCCTCGCCAGTGAGGGCCAGGTGGTCGAGAAGGCGTCGGACCTGATCAAGGACCCGGTGGTGCTCGAGTTCCTGGGCCTCGAGGAGAAGCCGGCCTACTCCGAGAACGACCTGGAGACCGCGATCATCGACCGGCTTCAGCAGTTCCTGCTGGAACTCGGCAAGGGCTTCCTGTTCGAGGCCCGCCAGAAGCGCTTCAGCTTCGACGGCCGCCACTTCTTCGTCGACCTTGTCTTCTACAACCGACTGCTGCGCTGCTACGTGCTGATCGACCTGAAACGCGGCGAACTGGCCCATCAGGACCTCGGCCAGATGCAGATGTACGTGAACTACTTCGACCGCCATGTGAGGACCGATGGCGAACTGCCAACCATCGGGATCCTCCTCTGCGACCGGAAGAACGAGGCCGTGGTCGAGCTGACGCTGCCCGAAGACGCCAACATCTACGCGTCGAAGTACCAGTTGTACTTGCCTTCGCGGGAAGAGCTTGCGGATCAGGTTGCGAGGGCTCGGCGGGAGATTGAGGGCCGAGGAGGTTGGGCTGATGGGTAGACGGTCAGGGGCCGGGCATGTCCAAGCCTCCGATGAGGCGGTCAACGCGCGGGACCTACCAGCGGGGTACGGGCACGACGAGGTGGGGGTAGTCCCGGCCGATTGGACTTCGATGACCGTCGGTGAAATCGCCCCACTGCAACGAGGATTCGATCTACCTACTACCGAAGTGCGAACCGGGCCGTATCCGGTTGTCTATTCGAATGGGATTTTGCGTCACCACAATCGCGCGATGGCGAGGGCTCCAGGCGTGGTCACTGGACGCTCGGGAACCATCGGCAAAGTTCACTTCGTGGCCGAGGACTACTGGCCACACAACACGGCTCTCTGGGTGGTTTCCTTCCTTGGCAACGATCCGAAATTCGTCTACTACCTCTATGACCATCTCGATTTGGCTCGGTTCCTATCGGGCTCAGGGGTTCCAACGCTGAATCGAAATGATGTTCACGATCACTACACGCCCCTCCCTCCCCTCCCAGAACAACGCGCCATCGCCACAGTCCTGTCCGACGTGGACGAGCTGATGGGATCGCTGGAAGCCTTGATCACCAAGAAGCGGGCCATCAAGCAGGCCGCGATGCAGGACCTGCTGGCCGGGAGGAAGCGGCTGCCGGGGTTCGCTGGGGAGTGGGAGGACGTGACACTCGGCGAAATCGGCAAGATCTATGGCGGTCTTTCGGGAAAGACGAGCGCGGATTTCGGTCAAGGACATGCTCGCTACGTCTCGTTCCTCGATGTGTTGGAGCAGGTGACTTTGGCTTGGCGACGTTTCGATCGCGTGCGAGTTGGTTGTTCGGAATCGCAGAATCGTGTGATGTCAGGCGACGTATTGTTCAATGCGACATCTGAGACACCGGAAGACCTTGCCATGGGATCGATGGTCGCTGTCGAGAGCGAGCGACTCTATTTGAACAGCTTTTGTTGCGGTTTTCGTATTGCCGACCTCGATCGGTGTGATCCGTTGTTTCTTGCGTATCTTTCCCGCAGCACCTCGGGTCGAAAGGCCATGTACGCGCTGGCACAGGGAGCCACGCGCTACAATCTGTCAAAGAAGCTCTTTCTCAGGATTCAGCTTCTCCTCCCTTCTCTCCGCGAACAGCAAGCCATCGCCACCGTCCTTTCCGACATGGACGCAGAGATCACCGCGTTGGAGCACCGCCTCGACAAGACCCGTGCGATCAAGCAGGGTGTGATGCAGCAGCTCCTCACGGGCTCGATCCGGCTGCCCATCCCCGATGACGACGCGGAAGATGAAGACGCCCATGCCGCCTGAGTCGCCAGGCCTCGAACGGAAGTCGGCCTGGCGCAAGGATCACCGGCACTGCGTCTGCGGACTCGCGAACGGCGGCGCCGGCGTTCTCGAGGTCGGACGGAGCGACCGGGGCAGGGTCCGCCGATGAGCGCCGTCGGCGAACTCGAAGCCCGTACCCAGCGCCGGGTCATCGAGCACTTCCGGGATCAGCTCGGGTACAGGTATCTGGGCAACTGGCACGAGCGACCGCACAATCGGAACATCGAGAAGGACCTCCTCAGGCAGTTCCTCACCCGCCAGAAACACGAGCCGGCCATCATCGCCAAAGCGCTTGAGAAACTCGGCAAGGCCGCTGCTCTGGGCGGAAGCAAGACGCTCTACGACGCGAACCGCGAGGTCTACGGGCTGCTGCGCTACGGAGCGAAGGTCAGTCCCGGGCTCGGCGAGCAAACGGTCACCGTCAACCTGATCGACTGGGACAACCCGGGCTCGAACGACTTCGCCATCGCGGAAGAGGTTACGGTCGAGGGGCGCCACACCAAGCGGCCCGACATCGTGCTCTACGTCAACGGGGTCGCCATCGGCGTCCTCGAACTCAAGCGCTCGACCGTCTCGGTGGCACAGGGCATCCGCCAGAACCTGGACAACCAGAAGAAGGACTTCATCAGAGCCTTCTTCACCACGGTGCAGCTCGTCATGGCGGGCAACGAGACCGAAGGGTTGCGCTACGGCGTGATCGAGACCCCGGAGAGGTACTGGCTCCGCTGGAAGGAGGCCGACGCCCCCGGTACCGACGCTCCGCTCCAAGCCGAGTTCGGATACCTCTGCGCCCCCGCCCGCCTGCTCGAACTCCTGCACGACTTCGTGGTCTTCGACGCTGGCGTCAAGAAGATCTGCCGGCACAACCAGTACTTCGGCGTGAAGGCGGCACGGGCTCTTGTCCAGCGGCGCGAGGGCGGGATCATCTGGCACACCCAGGGCAGCGGCAAGAGCCTCACGATGGTGTGGCTGGCGAAGTGGATCCGTGAGCTCAAGGGCGTGGACGGCCGCGTGCTGATCGTCACCGACCGCACGGAACTCGACGAACAGATCGAGAAGGTCTTCAAGGGCGTGGACGAGGACATCTACCGGACGAAGAGTGGGGCCGACCTCGCGGAAGTCCTTCGCGACCCGGCCAAGTCGCTGATCTGTTCGCTCGTCCACAAGTTCGGTAGCTCCGAGGAGGGCAGCGTCGACCGGTACGTGAGAGACCTGCAGTCCCACATGTCAGGTGGTTCCCAGCCCGCCGGCGAGATCTTCGTCTTCGTGGACGAGTGTCACCGCACCCAATCCGGCAAGCTCAACCGGTCGATGAAGGCCATCCTCCCCGGCGCTACGCTCATCGGCTTCACGGGAACCCCGCTCCTCAGGGCCGACAAGCAGCGGAGCATCGAGACCTTCGGCCCCTACATCCACACCTACAAGTACGACGAGGCGGTAGACGACAAGGTGGTGCTCGACCTCCGCTACGAAGCGCGGGACATCGACCAGAGCATCACGTCCGAGGCGAAGATCGACCAGTGGTTCGACGGCAAGACCAAGGGCCTCAGTGACCTGGCCCGAGCACAGCTCAGGCAGAAGTGGGGCACCATGCGCAGGGTCACGAGCTCGTTTGACCGGATCCGGAAGATCGTGGCCGACATGCTCATGGACATGGAGATGAAGGACCGCCTGCAGAGCGGCCGCGGCAACGCCATGCTCGTGTCCGACAGCGTCTACGCGGCCTGCCGCTTCTTCCAGGCGTTCACGGAGACTGAACTGAAGGGCCGGTGCGCCATCGTCACCTCCTACAGTCCGGCAGCAGGGGACATCAAGGGCGAAGAGACGGGCGAGGGCCCGACCGAGAAGCTGCTCAAGTACGACGTCTACCGGAAGATGCTCGCGGACCACTTCGGCGAGCCCGAGGACAAGGCCACGCACAAGGCTGAGCAGTTCGAGAAGGAGGTCAAGCGCCGGTTCGTGAACGAGCCCGGCCAGATGAAGCTGCTGATCGTCGTCGACAAGCTGCTGACCGGCTTCGACGCACCGCCCGCGACCTATCTCTACATCGACAAGAGGATGCAGGATCACGGTCTCTTCCAGGCGATCTGCCGCGTCAACCGGTTGGACGGCGACGACAAGGAGTACGGCTTCATCATCGACTACAAGGACCTGTTCCGGTCGCTGGAGGGCGCGATCAAGGACTACACGGGCGAAGCGTTTGAGGGCTATGACCGCGAGGACGTGGAGGGGCTGCTGAAGGACCGGCTGGAGCAGGGGCGGGAGCGTCTGGAGGAGACCCGGGAAGCGGTCAAGGCGCTGTGCGAACCCGTCGAGCCGCCGTACGACACGGACGCGTATCTGCGCTACTTCTGCCACGGCGAAGAGGGCGGCGCTGCCAACCAGTCCGGCCAGAGTGAACGAAAGCGCCTTGCCCTTTACAGGATGGTGGCGGCGTTCCTGCGCGCATACGCCAACCTGGCCAACGAGATGACCGAGGCCGGCTACACGGAGTCCGAGCGGCTCGTCATCAAGGACGAAGTCAGCCACTACGAGAAGGTCCGTCAGGAGGTCAAGCTGGCCAGCGGCGACTATGTGGATCTGAAGGTGTTCGAGCCCGCCATGCGGCACCTGCTCGACACCTACATCCGGGCCGAAGACAGCAAGGTCGTGACCGCGTTCGACGACATGACGCTCGTGGACCTGCTGGTGCGGGACGGGGCGGAGGCCATCGGCGAGCTTCCCGAAGGGATTCGGAGTAGCCCGGGCGCCGTCGCCGAGACGATCGAAAACAACGTCCGCCGACTGATCGTCGACGAGATGGCCGTCAATCCGAAGTACTACGAGAAGATGTCGGCGGTGCTCGATGCGCTGATCAGGCAGCGCAAGGAAGAGGCGATCGAGTACGAGGCCTATCTCAGGAAGGTGATCGAACTCGCTGAGAAGGTGAAGAGCGGTGAAGGTGGCGCGTCGTACCCCGAGAGCATCAAGACAAGGGCGTCGCTCCGCGCCATCTACGACAACCTGTGGGAGGAGGCGCCGGCGACGACGTTGGCTGAGTCCGGCCCGAACGGAAGCCCTGACGGCGACGCCGACCCGCGTGAAGCCGTGACATTGGCTGTCGACGAGGCGGTCCGGAAGGCTCGAATGGACGGTTGGCGCGACAACCCCATCAAGGAGAACCGAATCCAGAGGGCAATCCGGGACGCACTCGGCCCCTTCCGCGAGCAGGTCAACACGCTGTTCCAGGTCGTGAGGAATCAGAGTGAGTACTAGCGGTACCTGCATTGAGGTCCGCGGCGTGGAGGTGGAGGTCGTCCGCAAGGACATCAAGCACCTGCACCTCGGCGTCTATCCCCCGGAGGGAAGGGTCCGGGTCGCCGCTCCTCTACACCTCGACGACGACGCGGTACGGTTGGCGGTGATCTCCCGGTTGGCCTGGATTCGCCGGAAGCGGGCGGAGTTCGAGCGGCAGGATCGCCAGTCCCGGCGCGAGTATGTGACCGGTGAGAGCCACTACTTCGAGGGGCGCCGCTACCGCCTGGACGTGGTCGTCTCGGGCGGCCGGAACGGGATTCGACTCCGGGACAAGGCCTGGTTGGAAATGCGCGTAGGCCCCGGCACGGGCCGTGACGCCCGCGAAGCGATGCTCTACAGGTGGTACCGTCTCCAACTGCGAAGGCGCATCCCGTCGTTGGTCGCCGAGTGGGAGACCAGGCTCGGCGTCCGTGTGGCGGAGTGGCGTCTCCGGCGCATGAAGACGCGGTGGGGCACGTGCAACTGTGAAGCCCGTCGCATTTGGCTCAATACCGAACTGGCCAAGAAGCCCATTCGTTGTCTGGAATACGTTGTCGTCCACGAGATGGTCCACCTGATCGAACGGTCCCACAACGAGCGTTTCCGGACCATCCTGGACCGCGTGCTGCCCGGCTGGCGTCAACGTCTCGACGAATTGAACAGCGGACACCTGGCCGACGAGGGTTGGGAGGAGTGTCCGGCCTTTGGCGGGCGTATCGTCGAGGTTTCCGCCGATCCGATGGCACCAGGTTCGGCATCTTTTGACTTGACCGAGGTCGCCACGGCGGAGTCAGCCGCGGCGGACGCTGAGTGAGCAGCGGCGGCGAGACCGTCGGCGTCAACGGGATCGCGCACATCCAGTTGACGGTCCGTGACCCGGAGCGTTGCCTGCCGTTCTGGGAGCGGCTCTGCAACTTCCTCGACATGCGCACGTTGATCCGGGGCGAGGACGTGCTGTACTGCATCGGGAGCCGCACCGGCATTCTGGTGCGGGCGGCGCCGGCGGACAAGCGCGACCGGGCATTCGACCAGGACCGGCCGGGGCTCCACCATTTCTGCTTCCGCGCCAGGAGCCGCGACGATGTCGACGCGATCTACCGCTTCATCGCGTCCGAACTCGACGCAACGATCATCCACGGCCCCAAGGAGGGAGATCGCTTTGCGCCGGGCTACTACTCGATCCTGGTCGAGGATCCGGACGGCATCCGGGTCGAAGTGAACCACGTACCGGGCAAGGGCCACTTCGGAGACGGCGGGCGTCTTGGCCCGGGAGGCACGGGCCCGGCCAACACCTACGGCGATCACGGCCTGGGTGACGCCTAGGAGCTTGCGCCGCAGAACGTAGCGAAGCGAGTGTCGCGGCGCTAGTTCAGATCGACGACGTAGATCGTGTTCGCGGCGTCGCCGGCGACCCAGGCGGTTTCGCCATCGGTGGCGATGCCGTTGAACAGCATCGTGTTGGGGAAGGCGCCGCTCGGCGGTACCTGCAACTCGAGACCCTCGACGACCACCCGCGCCGCGCCGCTTGCCGGGTCGATTGCCGTGACCCGGCCTGCCCCGGCTTCGACGACGTAGATCGAACCGTTGGCGGCCGCCAGCCCTTCCGGTTGCTCGAGTCCGCTCGCCACTTCCTCGGCGCCGCCGTCGGTGATGCGGAGCAGGCTGCCGGCGAGGTTGTCGGTGACGTAGAGGCTGCCGTCCAACTCCGTCAGACCGGCGGGGCCCTCAAGACCCTCAGCGAGGACTCGCTGCTCTTCCGGGCTGCCCGGTGAGAACGCGATCACGTTGCCGGCGCCCCACTGGCTGGCGACGATGTCGCCCCCGAACTGGATCGCGTCGACGGGCGCGGCCAGACCGGCGAACGTCTGGACCAGCGCGTCCGTCTCGGGATCCCAGAGCCGCACGGCGTTGTCGAACCAACTGGAGAGGACGAGTTGACCGTCGTCCGTGGCGTGGACCGACATCGACGAGCCGATGTCGGAGAAGCCGATCACGTCGCGGACGACGCTGAGTTCGTCGCCGGTTTCCGGGTCGAGTTGCCGCAACGCGAAGAAGTCGGCGACGACCAGACGGGTCGTGTCACCGGTCCCGATGAGCGCGACGCCGCCGGGCATGTTCAGCCCGCCCTCGAGCACGACCCGGTTCTCCTCAGGTGACAGCGCCTCGACGATGAAGCCGTCGGCGAAGCTGGAGATGAACAGCCGGTCGGAGGCGTCGAAGGCGAAGTTGTCGAGCCCGGGCTGGACGCGCGCCACGACATCCTTGCTGCCGTCCTCACCGATGCGGACGACCTCGCCGCGAAGCGAGTCGAGGACGTGGAGCTCGCCGGCGCCGTTGAACTTGACCGCCGCCGGCACTTCGAAACCGCTGGCCACCGTCTCCATCTCACCCGTGTCGACATCGATGCGCACGACCTCGCCGCGGAACCAGCGCGGGCCGTAGAGCTTGCCGTCGGCGGAGCCCCAGTCCATGCCGTTCAGGCCGCAGCCGGGCCCGAGATCGTCGCGGATCAGGCGCGGCGCCGCAACGCCTTTCGGGTCGAGCTCGAACAGACGCGTGTCCATGAAGCACTGGGAGACGAACAGCCTGCCGTCGTCCGAGAAGGTGATCGGGTTGACCCCGGCCCCCGGGGCGGCGATCACCCGGGTCTCGCCGTCGGGGGTGCGCATGGCGACTTCGCCGTTGCTGATGTCCGTCCAGTACACCGAACCGTCGGGGCCGAAGGCGAGGTCGTCGGGCGACTTGGGGCCGTCGCCGAGGCCCCAGTTGTCGAGGATCTCGCCGGTCTCCGGATCGAGACGCGCCACGGCGGGGGTCACGACGGAGGCGAGGTACAGATCGCCGTCGGGGCCGAAGAGGATGCCGTTGATGCCGCGGAAACTGGCGCTCTCGCCAATCGTTCGGACGCTTTCGGCGCCCGCTTCCACGACGTCGGCGTCCGGGGAGTCGCACCCGGCCAGCAGGGTCAGGGCGCAAAGACATACCGTGTTGAAGGCCAGTCGTACTCGTGTTTGAACGCCAATGGCCGATCGTAGAAACATTGTTGCTCCTCAGTTGAGAAATGGCTCGAGGGCCACGTAGCGGATGACGAATCCGACCAGGGCCAACTCGACCAGGAAGATGGCCCAGACGCCGGCTCGGATTCCCCGGCCCGGGCGAATACGGGGGTCCATCCGCTTCTTCTGCAGCCAGAGCACGGCGCCGCTTTGAATCGGTAGCAGCAGCCCGGCGACCAGGGCGCTGATCGTGATCAACAGTCGCGGGTTCTGGATCCACATGTAGACGGTGAAGCAGAAGATCGGGCCGACCGTGCAGTAGGCGCGGATCCAGAACCTGCGGGCGGCCAGGTTCTGCCGCTTCAGGTAGCCCAGCTCCATGATGTAGTCGGGGATGTAGCGGGCGCCGCCGGCGATGGCCGAGATCATCGTCGAGAACAGGATGCAGAAGGCGCCGACGCCGAACAGCCACAGCGACCAGGGGCCCAGGGTCTGGGTGAACATCTCCGAGAGCATGGAGATCGTCTCCAGGCCGTCGGGCTCCCTGCCGAGCTTCTTCAGCACGCCGGCGCCGAGCATGTAGAAGGGCACCGTCGCGCAGGTCAGCAGGACCAGCGTGACCCAGACGTCCGTCTGCATGACCTTGATCCACCCCCGGGCGCGCGTCGCCCAACCCGGTGCATCGCTGCGGCCGATGAAGTTCGGGTAGCCCTTCTCGACGCACCAGTACTGGTAGGCGGAGATCTCCAGGGAGTTGACGCCCGTGAATCCGTAGACGGCCATGGCGGCGACGATCAGCTCGGGTGGGAAGCTGAACGTGAAGCCCGAGGCGAGTTCGGCCCGTGTGACGGCGAACTCCGTGCCCTGCATCAGGATGGCGCACACGAGCGTTGCGCCGGTGAAGATCATGACGAGCGCAAGCATCACGTTCTCCAGGATCCGGTAGGAGCCCGTGATCAGGACTGCAATGGTGATCACGGCCAGCAGTCCGGCGGCCAGGATCGACGGCACTTCCGGGACCAGCAGGGTCAGAGCCTGGCCCGCGCCGCCGATGACTCCCCCCAGACCCACCAGTGAGGGAACCAGGGCGATCAGGGAGATGGCGACGGCGAAGCTGACGTGGCCGCGGCCGATCCGGATCTGGAAGGGGAGGCGGTTCATCGCCCGCACGTACGTGTCGCCCGAAACCAGCGTGTACCGGGCAAGTTCGGCCTGGATCAGGGACTTGATCCAGCAGGAAAGGAGCACCCACCACAGCATGACGAAGCCCGCCGCGGCCCCCAGACCCGAGGTGAGAATCATCTCGCCCGAACCGACGATCGCACCGGAGATGACGACGCTCGGGCCGAGATAGCGAAGCCGCCTTCGCCAGCTTGTGGGCGGCGGGGTGGCGCCGCCCTCGCGGACGGTATAGGGATCGCTACTCTGTTCGACGTAAGTGGTTGAAGACACTTCAGTCGAGAAGGGGGCCAAGGACCACGTAGCGAATGACGAACCCTGCCAGGGCCAGTTCGATCAGAAAGATCGCCCAGATTCCGGCGCGGATTCCTCGGCCAGGGCGAACGCGTGGATCCATCCGCCTCTTCTGCAACCAGAGGACGGCGCCGCTCTGGATCGGTAGCAGCATCCCGATGACCAGCGAACTGATTGTGATCAGCAGTCTCGGGTTCTGAATCCAGATGTAGACGGTGAACGCGAAGAGCGGGATCACCGTGCAGTAGCCGCGGATCCAGGACCTGCGCGCGGCCAGGTTCTGTCGCTTCAGGTAGCCCAGCTCCATGATGTAGTCCGGGATGTAGCGAGCGCCACCGGCGATGGCCGAGAGCATGGTGGAGAACAGGATGCAGAAGGCGCCGACGCCGAACAGCCAGAGTGACCACGGGCCCAGGGTCTGGGTGAACATCTCGGACAGCATCGAGATCGTCTCCAGACCGTCCGGCTCCATGCCGAGCTTCTTGAGCACGCCGGCGCCGAGGATGTAGAACGGAATGGTGGCGCAGGTGAGCAGCACCAGGGTGACCCAGACGTCCGTCTGCATCACCTTGATCCAGCCCCGCGCGCGCTCCTCCCAGCCGGGAGCGTCGGGCCGCCCGACGAAGTTCGGGTAGCCCTTCTCGACGCACCAGTACTGGTAGGCGGACGTCTCCGAGGAGTTGACTCCCGTGTAGCCGTAGACGGCGAGGGCGGCGACTAGATACTCGGGCGGGAAGTCGAACGTGAAGCCCGACGCCAGTTCGGCCCGTGTGATTGCGAACTCCGTGAACTGCATCAGGATCGCGCACACCAGGGTGGCGCCGGTGAAGATCATCACCAGCGCCAGCATCACGTTCTCCAGGATCTTGTAGGAGCCCGTGATCAGCAGCGCGATCGCCGCCGCGGCAAGCACGCCGGCGGCCAGGGTCGAGGGGATCTCCGGCACCAGGAGAGTCATGGCCTGGCCTGCGCCGCCGACGATTCCACCCAGGCCCAGGAGCCCCGGAAGCAGGGCGATCAGGGCGATCGCGATCGGGAAACTGACATGCCCTCGTCCGATCGGGATGCGGCCGGGGAGCCGGTTCATCGCCCGGATGTAGGTGTCGCCGGATGTCAGCGTGTACCGAGCGAACTCCGCCTGGATCAATGACTTGATCCAGCAGGAGAGAAGCACCCACCACAGCAGGACGAAGCCGGCCGCGGCCCCCAGAGCCGAGGTGAGGATGATCTCACCCGAACCTACGATCGAGCCGGAGACGACGACGCTGGGGCCGAGATAGCGCAGCCGGCCGCGCCAGGTGACGGGCGGCGGAACGGCGCCGCCCTCGCGGACGGTGTAGGGATCGCTTCGCGCGTTGGAGAAGTCGGCCCCCCGATCTGGCCCGTCGGCGCCGGCAGGAGGATCGCTCCGCGGAATGGGGGAGTCGCTCATCAGTTGTCGGATGGAAGCCGAGACTCTACACCGGCGCGGCCGGCGGCCGGCGGCCGGCGGCCGGCTGACTGGTACTCTTGGCGTTCGAGCGAGCCGGCACTGGCGCCGGCATTCTGCAGGAACGGAGCGCAGGCCCGGAGACGAGAATCATGAGGGATGGACATCGCTTTCGCAGCACCGTAGGGCTCGGCTTTGCCGTACTGGCCTTGACGCTCGCGGCCGCGGCCTTCGCGCACCTCAAGGCGCTCAAGACCAGTCCGGAGGACGGTGCAGCCCTGAGCGGTCCTGTACGCACTCTCCGGGTCTTCTTCAACCAGGAGCCGGACTTGCCGCTGAGCAAGCTCGAACTCGAAGGGCCGCAGGGCCCGCTGAGCGTCGAGGGCCTGCACACGATGGGCGAGAAGGACCTGATGGCCAGGGTTTCGGGCCGCGTGCCCGACGGCGCCTACACCGCCCGCTGGCAGACGGCCGGCGACGACGGGCACGTCCTGAAGGGCGAGTGGACCTTCACGATCGACCGCGGCAGCCGCTGAAGCCCTAAGCAGGCCGTGGTGCCGGCACTGAGCTGGGAGATGGCCGGCCGCTGGTCGGTCTACGTGCCCCTGTTGCTCGTCTATGGCGTTCTTGGCCTGCGTCTTCTGGTCGCGGCCCGGGGCGGCGCGCTGTCGGTTCGCGATCCACGGGTCGGCCTTGAGCGTCTCGGCTGGCTGTCGTCCCTGCTGCTGCTTGCGGCGTTGCTGCTGCGGGCCGTCTTCCAGTCGATCGAGGTCTGGGGGCCTGCCGAGGGATTGTCTCTCGAGAGCCTGCGGGCGGTGGCGATCGACAGCCGATGGGGGAGTCGGTGGCAGTGGCAGGCGGCAGCCGCCGCATTGACCACGCTCGGTACGTTCACCGCACTGAGGCTCCGAGCCCTCGGCTGTTTCATCGCCTGGATCGGCGCCCTGGGTGTGGCGGTCGCGCTGCCGATGACGGGCCATGCGTACGGCGACTGGCTGGCCTGGACGGCTCAAAGCGTGCACATCGTGGGCGCCGGCATCTGGATCGGCACCCTGGTCGTCGTGCTCCTGGTGCCTTCCGGGTTCGCCGGCACTTCGCGGGCCGAGGCGGCGTCGATGCGTCGATACTGGTTGCGCGCGTTCGCGCCCCTGGCGATTGCCGGCGCCTCGCTGCTCGTGGCAAGCGGTGCGCTGCTCGCCTTTCTCTACCTGCCGGCCTGGGGGACGCTGTGGACGGACCCGTACGGCCGGATCCTCCTGGTCAAGGTCGGGCTGAGCCTGTTTGTGCTCGGTTGCGGCGCCGTCAACTCGGTGGGGATGCGCTTCCGGCCTGACTTGCACACGGACCCGCTGCCCAGGACCGTCGCCCTGGAAGTCGTGTTCGCCCTGCTTGTGCTCGCGGCCACGGGCGTGCTGACGAGCACGGCGCAGCCCGACATGCACTGAGCGGGCGCAGGATCAGAACTGGATGCGGCTGGACACACCGATCGTCCGCGGCGGGTTCGTCAGGTACCCGGCCCAGTCGCCGGCCTCCCAGCGGTAGGTCACGGCGACCGCGGCCTGGAACTTCGGCACCGTCGGCAGGCGGTTGCCCTTCTCGATGCCGGAAACCACGCTGGTCGTGCCGTCGTCGGCGGTCGAAGTCAGGGTCGACCCGAGTTCCGAGTCCGCGGGGATCGGCGAACAGACCGTCGAAGACCTGGCTGCGGTTCTCCTCGTAGTCGTACCAGCGGGCGCCCGCCGTCAGATTGACCCGTTCGCTGGCGGTCCAGGTGATCTCGAAGAACGCCGCCGTCTGCTCGAACTCGTAGTTCAGGTCGGGCTGCACGGCGTCCATGAAACCGCCGAAGGCCGTGTGGTACGCCGTGATCCGCATCGCCGACGTGTCGCCCACGGGAACGTTGACCGCGACCTTCGCGTTGCCGCCCACACTACCGTCGCCGACCGAGTTGAGCGAGAACTCGCCGAAACCTTCCGAGACGCCGACCTCGGGCTGGTTCGTGATGTAGCGGACGGTTCCGGCCAGCGAACCCGAGCCGAACAGGGTGCCCTGCGGTCCTCGCAGGACCTCGACCCGCGAAACGTCGAAGAGGTCGATGTCGGGCGTGAACAGCGACAGGGAGATGACCGACTCGTCGAGGTAGATGCCCACCTGTTCCTTGACCCCGGGCTGGTCACGCACGATCTGTCCAGCGGCGACGCCGCGTATGGCGACCTGGCTCTGCCCGGGTCCGAGGTTCTGCACGGTGAACCCGCGAGAACCTCGTCCGAGTCATGGCAGCCTCCCTTGTTCTGTCTTCTGTCAGGGCTTCACGTGAGGTTCTGTCAGGGCTTCACATGGGGTAGATCAGGGCCTCAGGTGCGGTTCAAGCAGCTTGCTCCACTGTTTGCCGTACGGGTGGACCCGGTCCACCTCGTCCTCGCCGCGATACACGGGGCGTCCCGAGTTGGCCCACTCGAAGATCGAGCCTTCGAGGTTCCAGACCCGGCCCCCGATCTCCGGGTCGTTCAACTGGATCAGGTCAGCCACTGCGGCGGACGACCGGTAGCCGACGGAGCAGTAGAGGACGATCGGCCGGTCCGGCGCCGTGTCGGCGACCAGTTCGGCAATGTTGTCGCCCTGCGCGTGAACGGCGCCGGGCAGGTGGCTGACGTCGTATTCGAACGGCTCGCGGACGTCGATCACCAGGGGTGGGGGATCGTCCTTGAGCCGGCGATCGAGCTCCTCGATGCTCATCTGGGGTACGCCGGGGAAGCTTGCCCGCACCAGTGCCTTGAGCTGGGACATGCTCGACTCGCCGCAGGCAACAGTCAGCGGCGCCGCAAGAAGCAGCGCGGCAAGGAGGGAACGGAAGCCGGCGGCCGATGTGCGCGCCGTCGTCACTCGCCGCCGGCGGCGCCGGTGGCTTCGCTGGACGGCGACCGCCCCACCGGCTGACCCACCATCTTCATCTGCACCGGACGCTCGCTGCCCGCGCCGATCGTGATCGTGCCCTGGAGCGCCCCGTCCGCGTCGAGTTCGCCTTCGATCCGGGTCGTGATCGCCGATGCCTCCGGCGTCGGGAACTGGGTGGTCACCCGAAGGCGATTCCCGGACCAGGCGAAGTCGTCGAGCGTGATCGTGAACATCTGCAGGCCGTTGACCAGGTAGAGCACGCCCTCGCCGTCGTGAGGAGCGTCGAAGGCGATCGGCATGAAGCCTTCAACCAGGAAGGAGGTCCCGCTGGGGTGCTGGGCGATCAGGTCCTTCAGCTTGTCGAGGTTTGGTCTGGGCCGGTGATAGCCGCCCTCCTTGCGGACGACTTCCATGAAGCCGACGAACATCTCGTTGAACACATTGCCGCGGTAGATGATCTCGCGCGTCGGGTCGGGGTTGGCCGGGTTGTCCTCCGAGTTGTCCCACACCGCGGTGACCTCGATCCGGCTGCCGGCCGGAATGTCGATCGGCTCGGTGGGGTAGTAGAGCCACTGCCAGTTGTAGTCGTACTTCGGCACGTCGAGCAGGGTCTCGCTGGCGCCGTCGGGATGGACGAGGCGATAGGTCATCGCCTTGCCGCGCATGTGCATGTGGGGGCTGAAGGCGAGGATCTGCATGGCCTCGTCCGGCTTGTAGAAGCCTTCCTCCTCGTGGTGTTCGGCGCCCGGGGGAATGCGGATGCCGGTGTTGGCCACCGTGACGGTCGCCACCTCGCGCTGCAGCTCGCCTTCGCCGAAGAAGATGCCGATCCGGGTCTCGTCCGAGGTCGGCTCTCCGAAGGGGTGGTAGTGCGAGTCGATCATGATCGTCGTGCCGGGGCCGAGGACGCGGCCGGCGCCCTCGGGGAAGACGTAGGGCGGCATGCCGGCTGTCCAGATGCCGAACACGCCGCTGCCGCCCGCGCCCTTGCGCACCTTCTCGCCGGCGCCGATCGGGCCGCCGCTCTGCCGCCGCGGGCGCGGCGTCGTGTAGGTCGCCTGGAAGTGGTGGGTAGCGCGGCGGTCGCCGGGCATGAACTCGATCGCCCGCACCCAGCGCTCTTCCTCGAGGTCCAGCTTGATCTGCTGCTTGGGGAAGACGTCAGGGCCTTCGGCAGGGACTTCGACCCGCTTGAGGGTCAGCACGTAGTCCGGTTCGCCCAGCGTCCAGCCATCGGAGAACGTCGGCGTGGGCGGCAGGTCCGCGGGATCGCCCTCGGGCGCCCCGCCTGTGGCCCAGGAAATGATCGTCGCGATCTGCTCGGGGGAGAGGGAGAGGTCGTTCTTCCAGACGACGTGCTCCGACTCGGCGCTCCACGGCGGCATGTCGCGGTTCTCTACCGCACGCGCCATACCGCGAGCCCAGGGCCTTGCCTCGCGGTAGGAGAGCAGGGACATGGGCGCGGCCTGGTTCGGACGGTGGCACTGTACGCACTTCTCGAACAGGATCGGCGCCACGTCGCGGCTGAAGGTGGGCGTTTCGGCGGCGCCGGCGGCCGTTGCGGCGAGAGTTGCGGTGGCCGCCAGGAGGGTCGCGAGTCGCGGCGGGCGAGTGTGAGTCGGGGACCTCATCCGTTCGTCCTCCCTTGGAGGGTTGGAGCCTCGATTGATGCCCGGACTCTACCAGCGGGTGCGCCGGAACCGGTCCGGTGCGGTAGGCTCGACGCCTCTATCCGTACCCGTCTTCTGGGCCTGCGTTTTCATGACACGGCCCCTTCCTGCCGATAGAACGGAGGAGCCTCCCATGCGCATCGAACGAGCCGCTGTCACCCCTTCTACTCTTGGCGCCCTCTCGATCATTGGCGTCGCCGTGCTGGTGGCGGCGCCGGTCATAGCCGCCGGCGACGACATCCCGCGCACCGCGGACGGCAAGCCCGACCTGACCGGCCGCTACAACATCGCGAGTTCGACTCCGTTCGTACGGGATGCGCGCTTCGGGGACAAGAAGTACATGGCCGTCGAGGAGGCGGAACGGATCATGGCGGCGACCGCGGCGGCGATGGCCAAGGCCAACGCGGCCAGCGATCCCAACCGGTCGGCGCCTCCGGCCGGTGGCGACGGCTCCGGCGGCCCGGCGGGAGCGGTCGGCGGCTACAACGCCTTCTGGACCGACAGCGGCAGCGCGCGCCACGCGATCGACGGCCAGTTCCAGACCTCCATCCTGACCGACCCGCCGAACGGCCGCATGCCGCCGGTGTCGGAAGCGGGCAAGGCGCGCCGCGCCGATCTGCATCCCTACGCCTACAAGAACACCGGGACCGCCTGGTGGATCGAGACCGGCGACGATCCCTACGACGGCCCGGAGACGCTGTCCCTCCTGGACCGCTGCCTGTATCTCAGCGCCGCCGCCACTCCGGCTCGGCCCATCCTCTACAACAACATGAAGACGATCACGCAGACCGAGGACCACGTCGTCATCATGGTCGAGTGGATGCACTGGGCGAAGGTCGTACGCCTCAACGCGGAACACGCGCCGGCTGACGTGCGGTCGCTCGGCGGCGACTCGATCGGCTGGTGGGAAGGCGACACCCTGGTCGTCGAGACGACGAACTTCCTTGCCGGACCTGGGGTGCCGCGCGAGGGCCTCAAGGTGGTCGAGCGCTTCACCCGCCAGAGCGCGGACGAGTTGCTCTACGAGTTCACCGTCCACGACCCGGACTACACCGCGCCCTACAGCGGCGAGTTCATCTGGCCGCAGACGGACGAACAGAACTACGAGTACGCCTGCCACGAGGGCAACTACGCGATGGGCGGCATTCTGCGCGGCGCGCGGCTGCTCGAGCGCGAGTACCACGAGCAGAAAGCCGAAGCGGGCAGCACCGGCTCCGGGGGCCACGAGTAGTCCCGAGACGTTGATGGAGACGTTCTCCTACGACGCGTGGGACCGTCTGCTGTCGGCGGTCGTAGCCGAGGACGGCAAGGTCGACTACGAGCGGCTTGCCGCCAGACGTCCCCTGCTCGAGGAGTTCGTCGCTGAGCTCGGCGAGGTCTCGCCGGACAGCCGGCCGGACCTCTTTGGGAGCGAGGAAGACGGGCTTGCCTACTGGATCAACGCCTACAACGCGTTCACCCTGGACGCGATCGTGGACGAGTATCCGATCCGCTCCGTGTGGAAGACGCGGGACGGCCAGTTCTTCCAGCGACGCCGGCACCTCGCCGGCGGCGCCACGCTCAGCCTCGACGACATCGAACACGAAATCCTCCGTTCGGACTACGCGGAACCCCGGATCCACTTCGCGATCAACTGCGGCGCCAACGGCTGTCCGGCAGTGCGACCGTCGGCCTACCGAGGCGACGGGCTTCGCGACACGTTGCACGAGGCGACGAAGGCGTTCCTGGCCAACCGCTGGAACTGCCGGGTGGACCACGAAGCGGGCAAGGTCTTCGTCTCGCGCCTCTTCCGGATGTACGCGGAGGACTTCGCGGCCGGGGCGGGAACGACGGAGGAGTACCGGCGCGGCGTACTGGGCTTCGTCGCCGAGCACGCCGGTCTCGATGCGGAGCGGATCGCCGACTACGAGCTCGTCTACAACACCTACGACTGGGGCCTGAACGACACCCACCGCGACCCGAACATCGGCCCGATCACGTTCCACGAGCCGGTGGAGCATTTCGCCGAGGCCGACGGCGCACTCCGGGAACTCCACCTGTACGAGGGGAACTTCTGCAACCGGGACTGCTCCTGGTGCACGATCAACGGCTCGCCCGACGGCTGGTACCAGGCCTACACGCCGGAGGTCCTCGACCAGGCGCTCGACACCCTCGCCGCGGACGGCAACCTGAAGTTCTACGGCGGCGAGCCGACCTTGCACACGCCCGAGATCGTTGCCGCGATGCGCTACGTACGCGAGCGTGGCTTCACCGGTTTGATCACTGTGTTCTCGAACGGCATCCAGGCGGAGAAGCTGATCGCGATCCTCGAGTCCGATCCGAAGAGCGAAGCGGTGCTCAACTACTCGATCTACCACGGCCGCGACGCGACGCCGATGCCGCGGTACGCCAGGGACCGCCTGGAGGAGTGGGCGCTCATGAACCCGAACCGCATCTTCCAGGGCTACAAGGTGCTCTTCCACGCCGGAGGCGGGGCGGAGCAGGAGTTCGACCGCGACCGGGAGTCGGACTACCACGGCATGGGCAACCGCTGCGTACGCTGCTTCCCGGTGCTGACCACGAAGGGCAAGTTCCACGCCTGTCCCTTCGCCGCCGAGATCGATTCGCCCCACTTCGACCTCGGTGGGGTTGGTTCGAGTTCCGAGGCGGTATTCGACAACTACCGCTCCTTCCTGCAGTGGGTGGACGAGGAACTGGACCCGGCGGCCGAGGCCCGGGGCATCTCGAGTTGCGAGATGTGCCATCGGCGCCTCGCGGAACTGCCGGTGGCGGAGTTCGCCAGGTAGCCCCTCGGGTGCGAACCCGGGCTGGCGGGTGTTCTACGCCACCGTTACGCAGGCGCCTCGGCGACGCCGGACGACTTCGCGCCGCCCCAGCGGTTGAAGCCGAGTTCGCCGCGGACATCGGCGGTGCGCTCCAGGGTCATCGCGTCGCTGGGGATGCCGGTCGAGTCCGCGACTCGGACGAGGCCGTTGAAGATGCCGACGGTGGCGGCGGCCTCGACGAACTTCGCCGGGCCCAGCGCGTCGGCGACGCGGGCGCGGACCGCGTCCAGATCGTCCGTTGCCCGCACGACGGCCTCGGCGAAGGCGGTCAGGAGCGCGCCGTGCTCGACGCCGCCGTCAGCCCCGTCCTCCACCGTCGCGCTCAGGTCGACTTCGGCTTCAACCGCGTTGCTGCTCGCCCGGAGCAGCATGGTGTGGGCGGTCGTTCAGTAGAAGCACTGGTTGAGGGCCGAGACCCTGGCGGCGATCAGCTCGACCTGGGGCCTGGCGAGCGGCCGGTGGTCCCACACCATCTCGGTGAAGTCGGTACCCGTGCCCGAGTACATGGCGACGACCATGCGGAAGAAGGTGCGCACGCCTTCCGGCACCAGGCTCAGTGCGCGGGCCACGTTGGCGCGGTTCCAGTCGACCACCTGGACGGGGACCCAGGCGCCGATGTCGCCCATGCCGTCCGGCCGTTCGCGGGTCGGTTCGCCGGCCTCGGGTTCGGGCAGCGGTTCGTGCTCGATCCCCATCGCTTCGCAGAAGGCGTCCGCGGCAACCGTGGTCACGACGACCGAGGCGAGCTCGACGTACGGCGCGTCGCCGAGTTCGGCGATGGCGCGTTCGGCCCATTCGCGGTCGAGGTGGGTCGGATCGGCGCCGATCTTGCGCGCCGCCTCGACCGCCTTCTCGGGCAGGGGAGCGCGAAGCGGCTGCGAGCGGTTGCGGTTCCAGGGCGGCTCGTTGCGCTGGAGCCGCTCGGCGCGTGCGAGAGCCGCGATGGCGACGCGTTCAGGGCCGGTCCACCAGGTGCCGGGCCGGCCGATGTCGGCCCACGACCTGCGCAGCGCGGTGGCCATGTCCTCTCGGACGGGAACGGGAAAGCGGCCAGCGTCAAAACTCATCGTGTCGAAACTCATCGTGTGGTCCCTCGACGCGGAGACGAGGCGCCGCCGCGTGCGTGCTTTGTTTGGCCGGTTGTGGAGCTGCTGCTGCCGTTGCGGTTTGGCGGCGCTACGGACTGCTGGCCGCGGCCGTTTTCTCCAGGTGACGGGCGCCGCTCAGCGTGTTGGTGACCGCCCAGTTCCCTTCGTGGCAGGCGTACTCGAACATCTCGTAGTTCGCATCGAAGTAGAGCGGGAGGTTCACGCTCCAGGTATCCGTGTAGTTGACCGGATCGTCGATCGTGACCGTCCAGTCGATCGTGTGCTCGTCGAGCCGCGTGAAACGCTCGACGGTGACGAGGTCGTTGCTCACCGGGATGCCCTTGATCCGGCCCTGGGAGCCGCTGGTGGCGATCCAGCCCTGGTCCGAGAAGTTCTTCGTCTCGACGACCAGCGTGTCGCCGTCCCAGTGGCCGCGGGAGTCGCCGTTCCAGAGGTGGATGTCTTCCGGGATGCGGTCCCGACCGTCGACCGGGATGAAACGGACATCGTTGATCATCTCGGAGTAGATGACCACGTACTCGGGCGTCTGCGCGATCCGGTAGCCGTTGTTGTAGCCGGCCGGGAACAGGTGCCCGGGGACGCCGCGGGTGATGCAGCGGTCCCAGACGCTCATGTACTCGTACGAGTCGAACATCTTCACCAGGTTGTCCGCGCGGACCTGCTGCGCTTCCGGCCGCACCGGCACACGCCCGTTCGGGGGATCGATGACCTGGGATGTGCGCCGGCTGCCGACCACCTTGGTGCCGAGCTCCAGCCAGTGCAGGTTGTAGGCGCCGACGTTCTGGCCGGCCTCCGCCTTCTGTGCCGGTTGCTCGGCGCGATTCTCGATCATCGCCTGGCGGGCGGCTTCCTGCTGCGCGACCTCCTCTTCGGTCAGGAACGCCTTGTCGCCCAGCTCGACCGGCCGCTCGAAGGGCGTCAGGGTGGTGTTCGTCCACAGTCCCTGCAAGTCCGGGTGGCCCCAGGGGGTGCGCGGCGTCTCCCAGTCGTCGGCCGCCAGAGTTGGCGCCGCGAATAGGGCGGCAACCAGTGCGAAAACGAGCGTCGTCCGTCCGATCATCGGTGACTTCCTCCGTATCTTGCAATCGGTGCGTTGAAGAGTAGCCGATGCTCCGCTCCTGGGGCCGCGGAAGCCTCACGGCTTCCGCCCTGGGAACGCGGGCATCTTGCCCGCAGCCGACATGGAGCTAGGAGCCCTCGCCGCTCATCAGCGCCTGGGCGCGCCGCCAGCGCTCGACGATCCGGTCCTCGCGCTCGTAGTCGAAGCGCCCCGTGCCCGCGGCGTAGAGGTCCTTCTCGGCGGGTGGGTTGGCGGCGAGATGGCGGGCGGCGACGCGGGTCGCGGTCTCAGGATCCACCACGTCCCGGTAGCCGAGCAGCGTCCGGGCCTTCGACATGTCGAGGATCTGGTTCGACTTTTCGGCGAGCGGAAAGACGCCGCGGCAGTAGGGCGCGGGCACGCCGACGAGCTCCATCTCGGCGTCGAGCTCGTCGACGATGACCTCCGCCACGGCGCGGCAACTGATCACCCGCTCGTCGCCGGCGTTGAATGCCTGTCCCGCCGCTTCGGGTCGAGTGGAGGCCAGGAACACGAGCCGGGCCAGGTTCTCGGTGTAGCCGCGCTGGAAGTAGGTGACCCCGTCGTGGGGAAGAATCATGAAGGGCCGCCGGTCCAGGATGCGCTTGACCACCGCCCACTCGTGGTTCATCGGCGTGCGCGGTCCGTAGACGCCCGGATAGCGCAGGATGACGACCTCGAAGTCGCCGCGGCCGTGCTGCTCGAAGAGCTGGTCCTCGCCCGCCGCCACCTTGCCGGTGTAGTTCGCCGCGTCGTACTGGCGCGGCGCAAACTCCGGCACCGGCAGCGGGATGCGCCCCTCTGGCGTGGGCGGCTGCGAGCCCAGGTAGACCGGCTGGCCGGTGATGCCCACCAGGCGTCCCGTCTTGCCCGCGAGCTCCTCGGCCAGCGTCCGCAGCCGGCCGTACATGCACACCGCGATGTCCCACTTGCGCGAGGCGATCTTGGCCCGGATGTCGTCCCGGTCGCGGGCGTTGCCGAGAATGCGTTCCACCGGACCGTCGAAGTCGACCGGATGGGCGCCGGAGTGGAAGATCGACACCTCGAAACCGGCGGCGAGGAAGTTGTTGACGATGGGTGGGCCGGTCGGGCCGGTGCCGCCAACGACTAGGATGCGGGCCATGGCGCGTAGTGTACGCGGGTTGTCGGCAGGGTTGGCGCTCTTGGTAGCAGCGGCCGCCGCCGGCGTCGGCGCGCAGCCACCGGACGCCCCGCTGCGCGTCTTCACCGCCGAGCAGGCGGAGCGCGGGCGGGCGCTCTTCGATGAACTCTGCGTCGAATGCCACCTTTCGAGCCTGGCCGGCGCGAACGAGGCGCCGCCCCTGCGTGGCCTGAGCTTTCTCGATGCTTGGCGAGCCGGCGCCGTGGTCGATCTCGCGGACACCATCCGGGTCACCATGCCGCCGGAGGACCGGAACTCTCTAGGGCCGCAGCAGACCTACGATCTCGTCGCCTTCGTGCTCCGGGCGAACGGTGCTGTGGCCGGCGATGAACCCCTGGTGGCCGATGCGCCGGGCTTGAGTGCGGTGCTGGACAGCCTCGGCCTGGACGGCGACGCGGCGTCCGCCCCCGCCGCGGACCCGGCCGTCGTCACTGATCGCGACCGTCGCGGCTCGGTCGAGACGGCAGAGGAGGAGTACGTCAGGCCTCCCGGGGAGCGTGAGATCGAGGACTTCGAGCCGGTGACGGCCGAGATGCTGCTCGACCCGGACCCCGGCGACTGGTTGATGTTCCGGCGCACCTACGACGGGCAGGGTCACAGCCCGCTCGAACAGATCGATGCGGGCAACGTCGGCGATCTACGCCTGGTGTGGTCGTGGGCGATGGCGGACGGGGTCAACCAGCCGACGCCGCTCGTTTACGACGGCGTCATGTACCTGGCCAACCCGGCCAACATCATCCAGGCGCTGGAGGCCGACACCGGCACCTTGATCTGGGAGTACCGGCGCTCGCTGGAAGGCGACCTGGCGCGCGGGTTCAATCAGCTCCGCAACCTCGCGATCTGGGGCGACAAGATCTTCGTCGCCACCAAGGACGCGGCCATGCTCGCGCTCGATGCGCGCAGTGGCCGGCCGCGCTGGGAGACGCAGATCGCCGATCCGGCGAAGCGCTACTCCAACACCAGCGGTCCGATCGTGGTCGACGGTCTGGTGATCAACGGCATCAACGGCTGCATCCGCTACTACGAGGAGAGTTGCTTCATCACCGCCCACGACGCGGAAACCGGCGAGGAGCGATGGCGCACGTACACGATCGCCCGGCCCGGCGAGCCGGGAGGCGACACCTGGGGCGATCTGCCGCTCATGCTGCGAGGCGGCGGCGACTCGTGGATTCCAGGCAGCTACGACCCGGAGCTCGAGCTGCTCTACTGGCCGGTGGCGCAGGCCAAACCCTGGGTGCCGGCGAGCCGCGGGCTGACCATCGACCATCAGGTCCTCTACACGAACTCGACCCTGGTGCTGCAGCCCGATGACGGAGCGATCGCCTTCTACCGCCAGCACGTGCCCGGCGAGGCCCTCGACCTTGACGAGGCCTTCGAGCAGGTGCTGATCGACCGCGGCGGCCGCCGGCTCCTGCTCACCTCCGGCAAGCACGGGATCCTGTGGAAGCTCGATCGTGTGGACGGCTCCTTCGTCGCACTCAAGGAGATGGTGTTCCAGAACGTCTTCGACCACATCGACCGCGAGACCGGCGAAGTCCGCTACCGGGAGGACATCGCCTCGGCCGGGATCGGGGAGTGGGTCTCGGTCTGCCCCAGCACCGCGGGCGGCCACAACTGGCAGGCCTCCTCCTACAGCCCGCCGCACGGGCTCCTGGTGGTGCCGCTGAGCCAGAGCTGCCTCGACATCTCGGGCCGCGAGGTTCGGTTCGAGGAGGGGTCGGGCGGCACGCAGGCGGACCGCAAGTGGTTCGAGATGCCCGGTACGGAGGGGCGGCTCGGCAAGTTGGCGGCTTACGACGTGGACACGATGGAGGAGGTCTGGAGCGTCGAGCAGCGTCCGGCGTTCCTGACCGCGGCCCTGACCACGGCCGGCGGCGTCGTCTTCGCCGGCGACATCGACCGCCGCTTCCGGGCCTGGGACACCGCGACCGGCCGCGAACTCTGGGGGACCCGCCTGCCGACCTCGGTACAGGGCTTCCCGATCAGCTACGAGGTCGACGGCGTCCAGTACGTTGCGGTGTCCACCGGCCTCGGCGGCGGCAGTCCGCGCTTCGTGCCGGCCAGGGTCAGTCCCGAGATCCGCTATCCCAGCAGCGGTAACGGGCTGTTCGTGTTCCGGCTGCCCTGATGTGCCCTTCGTTATAGTTCCCGGCCATGCAAAGGAACGGCTTGGCCGTGTCGCTGCCGGCGATGCTGCTTCTCGTTGTGGCTGCCGGCGCGCAGTCGCAGGACGGCGCTTACCAGGCGCCGCGGACGCCGGACGGCGATCCGGATCTGAACGGCATCTGGCAAACGATGAACAGCGCCCACTGGGACCTCGAAGGTCACAGCGCGCGACGCACCCCGGTGCCGGAGTACGGCGCTTTCGGTGCGATACCGGCCGGCCTGAGCGTGGTCGAAGGCGGCAGCATCCCGTACCAGGGCTGGGCGCTGGAGCAGCGCAACGCGAACCGGGCGGACTGGCTGAACCTGGACCCGGCGGCGAAGTGCTTCATACCCGGCGTTCCGCGCGCCAACTACATGCCGCTGCCGTTCCAGATCGTGCAGACGCCGAAGGCGGTCTTCTTCGCCTACGAATGGGGCGGCAACAGCCGCGCGGTCCGGCTCGACCGGCCGGGCACGAGGGCGGAGCTGCCGTCCTGGATGGGCTACTCGCTGGGCCGCTTCGAGGGCGACACGCTGGTCGTCGAGGTCACCGACCAGGTGGCTGAAACCTGGTTCGACGCCTCGGGCAACTTCCACAGCGAGGCGCTCGTGGTCGTCGAGCGGTTCACTCCGACCGGCCCGAACTCGATGCAGTACGAGGCGACGATTGCGGATCCAGAGGTGTTCACCGAGCCGTGGACGATCAGCATGCCGCTGTATCGCCGGCTGGAACCGAACGCGCGCCTGCTCGAGTTCAAGTGCATCCCGCTTGGGGGAGAGGACGCGGCCTACGGCCATCTGCGCCGGGGGGCGACGCCACAGTAGGGGAGGCGAGGCCTGCCTGAAGAATCGGAAGGAGTCGAAGGAATGAAGCACCGACCGTCTGCCAGCATCGTCTGTTTCGTCGCTGTGACCGTCGTTTTGGCCAGTGCAGCGGCTGCCCAGGAAGCGGACCTTGTGACCTCCTGGGGTGTGCCTGACCTGCAGGGCACCTGGGACTTCCGTTCGATCACGCCGATGGAGCGCCCGGCGTCGCTTGCCGACCAGGAGTTCCTGACCGCCGAAGAGGCGGCCGCCTGGGAGCAGCGGCGCAAGGACGAGCGCGCGGCGCGCGCGGCGCAGGGCGGCGGCGATGTCGACCCCAGCCAGGGCGACGTTGACGTCGGCTACAACTCGTTCTGGCTCGACCAGGGCGAGAAGCTCTCCGGCACCATGCGGACCTCCCTGGTTGTCGATCCGCCGAACGGCCGCCTGCCGGCGATGACCCACGATGCCCGGCGTCGCTACGACGAACGCTATGCGCTCTGGGGCCAAGCCCCGGCCGGCCCGGAGGAGCGGAACACGTACGAGCGCTGCATCCTCGGCTTCAACGCCGGTCCGCCCATGACCCCGGGCGCCTACAACAACATGATGGAGATCTTCCAGTCGCCCGGCTATGTCGCGGTCATGACCGAGATGATCAACGACCACCGGGTCATCCCGGCCGACGGCCGCGCCCACGCCGAGGACCACATGCGCTTCTGGAAGGGCGACTCGTCAGGCGTCTGGGAAGGCGACACCTTCGTCGTGACGACCAAGAACTACACCGAGCACACCGCGTTCCGCGGCACCGGACCGAACCTGGTGCTGACGGAGCGCTTCACCCGCACCGGCCCCGAAACCCTGCTGTACGAGTACACCGTCAACGACCCCGAGTCCTACGAGGCGCCCTGGACGAGCGCCCTCGAGATGCGGCGGACCGACGATCCGCTCCTCGAGTACGCCTGCCACGAAGGCAACCGCGCCATGACCATGATGCTCCGCGGCGCCCGCCACCGCGAACAGCAGGGCACCGCCGAAGACGGCAAGGACTGGCTGGCGAGCTGGTACGGCGGCCAGAACCGGGTCGACGCGGCGAAGAAGGCGCTGGAGGCGGCGAAGGAAGAGCAGGACCAGTAACAGTTGCTGCGAAGGAACGGTCTGGTCGCGCGAGGGGCTTGGCACTGTGGCCCCGCGGCCGGCGCGGCGCCCGCCGGGGCGGTTCCCGACCCGGAAGTGCTGGCGAGACCGACCAGGCGGCAGTTCACGGCGGAGTACCGGCTGCGGATTCTGGCGGAAGCGGACCGATGCACACGCTTGACCGGTTGATGTTCGTTGTTGCCGCCGTAGACCCGGAAGTCCCGAGGTGGATACATCCTCACTCCTCTTTGAGTCTAGGTACGATGGCGATCAGCCGACTGTCGGCCGCCTCGAACAGAGTGCCGAAATCCCCTTCTACGTAGTTGACCCCGCCCGGAATCACCGGCCGCGCTCCGCCCAACTGTGACCTCGGCAGGAACACCGACACCGCGACGTTGTCCGGACCGTTGACCCAGTACCAGCCGCCGGCCTCCATGCCCTGGACCGTCAGCGTTCCGACGACCGGAGCGCCTTGATCGTCCCGGCACTCAGGACGCTGGATCAGAGCGACCACCATTCCGTTCGAGTGCTCTGCGGGCCATAACTGCTGTGTCGAGCTAACACCGGAGCACTCCACGGTCACCGTCACCGAATCTTCCCAAATGTACCCGACGATCCCGCCGTAACCTCGCCAGAACGGGGCGTAGAGCGTGTGGCCGTCGTAGGCGACGTGCGGCACGATGCCCACGAGTCGACTCGTGTGGTGGTGGAACCACGTACCGCTGGGCGACACTTTCACGTCGACCCCACCCGGGATCGTTGCAAGCGCGCCGTATGCGTCCTCGGGGCGGATCAGTGGGGCTACTGCCACGTTGCGTTCACCGCTGACCCAGTACCAGCCACCCGGCTTGACGCCCTCGAAGATCAGCCGGCCGCGAATCGCTTTCGAGGCTCCCATGCAGGCGTCTTTGCGTATCAGGCGGACCGCTAGGCCGTCCGGCGAGGCGTACTCCCGATGTTCCTGGCGGACCCGCCCGCATTCGACCGTCACGTCCAGGAACTGACCGTTTGACGGCTCGACCGCGAACCCGCCGTGACCGTGCCAGTACGGGGCCTCGTAACGGCCAGGACCCAACGGGGTCGGGCCATCGCCCTCGTCGTCGCCACCTTCGTCATCGTTCTCATCCTCTGGCGGCGGCGGTGGCGGCGGCGGCGGCGGCGGCGGCGGTGGCGGCGGTGGCGGCGGTGGCGGTGGATCGCTGAGCGAGAATCCGACCCAACCCGTCCACTTCGTCCCGCCTGCATTCGTCGCCCCGACACGGACCTCGTAGTCGCCCGCCGTGGACGTCCACAGGTCGTTCGTCTGGCTAGTGCTCGGCAGCGACAACGTGACCAGCGTCGCTCCACCGTTAGCTACCCGAATCTGGATCGCTTGGGACGTAACTCCTGCCGCCGTCGAAGGCGTCCAGGCGATACTCGCAACCAGATCGGCGCTGCTGACCATCACGTTCGTCGGCGGAGTGTTGGGCGGCGGCGTTGGCGTCTCAGTCAGTAGGAACGCGGACCAGCCCGAAGTCCAAGTCGTCCCGCTCGCGTTCTTCGCACCTATACGAACCTCGTAGGCTCCACCAGATGTGTGCGTCCACGAGTAGCTCTGAGCCGTCGCACCCAGCGTAACGTCAGACCCCAGGGCCGACGTCGATTCCACTGCCCGAAACTGGAGGACCTGACCAGTGACGTCATCCGACGTCGAAGGCGTCCACGACACGGACGCCGTCAGGACACTCGGAGTGACCGACACATCCGTTGGCGGAAACTCAGGCGGCGGCTCAGGGGCCGGATTGCTGTTATGGCCGTAGATCGTCAGCTCCCACGAGCTGAGGGTGTGCTTAACGCCGAATGGCCCTGGCACCTCATCTTGAATCGTCAGCGTCCACGTTCCCTCCGGGTCCACTCCGAGGAACCGAGCACTACTGAGCCGCAACGGCCGCCACACCGCCGTAGCTCTGTAGAACTCCTTGCAGCTTCCGTTTGACTTCCATCCCTCATCCGAACGCGCGGTAGGTCGTGCAGCCTCCGTCCCAGGCCTCCACCCCCTGTACCGCCAGCACCTGTACAACGGGGGCGTGAGTAACGTCTCCGTACCGGACTCTTCATGCCGAAGGGTTATCCGGAGGTCCCGGAACTCATACGTGAAAAGGTCGATCTCCACATCCACCCATTCAACGAAGCCCACATGGCTGTCCACCGTGATCTCGCTGCCATAGCCCTCGGCGGGCGCATCGGGAACAGTCACAGGCTCAAGCCGACCGTCAGAGAGGGCCATTCCAACGTCCGCACGGTACGAACGCTTCAAGAACTCCGGCACGTTGTTCCACGTAGCCGCAAGCGTCGCTGCCTCCCCAGCGTCCACTTCCCCGAAACCGTAGCGGTGACTGAACTCGTACTTGTCACAAGAAGAACCGGTCGTTCCGTAGATGCACCCCGCATCGCTGAAGACCATGAACTCCTGATCCTCGACCTCCACCTCCTTCTCGGCGATCAACGAGTACTCCATCATCTTGGTCCCCGACGGCGGGAGATCTATCGGCACAGCCGTCTGAGCCAGAATCAGCTTGACGTCCCGCCACGTCAGGGCCGGATTGGCCTCCCGGATGAGGGCAATGATTCCAGATACCAGCGGTGCGGCGAACGACGTACCAACTTTATCGCTGTAGGTGTCCTCGAAGTTCGTTGACAGAAGACCGGATCTGGGTCCGGGATCCGTGTACTTCCGATTCCCCTTAAGCGCAGGCGCACAAACCCACAGCGACGCCCCCTGCTCCGAGAAGTTAGCCTTCCGCGTAGTGCTGGGGTCGTCGTCCTTGTTCTCCAGCACCCCGCAGACGACGATCGCGCCCGGGTTCGTGTACATCTCATGAGTGCTGGTGAAATGCTGCTCGTTCCACGTATCGAAGGGGTCCCAATAGCTATTCCCCGTGGCCCACACCACCGAGGCGCCCTTGCCGCCGGCACCCTCCAGGATCGTGTCCCACATGGCCGATTCGATCAGGGGGTTTATGAACATCGCATTGCCGCCGCTGCCATGCCCCCTCAGGATCCCCCAACTGTTATTCAGGACGTCCACCTTCTCGATGTTAGTTGCTAACGCATGCAGAATGAGCGCCTCTGAAATAAGGAATGCAGGCGATTGAAGATTGCGCCCATGAATCTCCGAACCCGGCGCTACTCCAACGATGCCAACCGCGTTGTCCCGAGCGCCTATGAGGCCAGCCACCACCGTGCCGTGAGAGTGTTCCCCACTCCACAGTGAACCCACTCTCACATAGTCGATGTTCAAGCCATCCTCGTGGCAGTAGCTCTGCTCATCAGCCGGCATGCGCTCGCAGGACCTGGGCGCGTATCTCCGATGCGGGTCTGTTTCGTCCCCGCTGATCAGATCCTCGTGCCCAATGTAGACACCCGAATCAACGACACCGACCGCAATCCCATCTCCTGTTCGCCCACTCTCCCACGCCTCCACTACGTTCGTGTCCCTCAGATACCACTGGCACTTATACAACGGGTCATTGGCCGGATCGACTGGCCCACTATCGGGATCGCCCGGACCCGGTGGCGTCTCAGCCGCGCAGTTCTCCACCGAGTAGCCCCCTGAGTAGGTTCGTGTACTGCCGTCCGGAAGTAGGATCTGATCGTTGTACTCCGACGCGATCAGCTCGAAGTCATCGACCGCCTTGACCACCACCCGATAGTCGCCAGCCGATCTAATCACCAACTTTTGGTTGTACTTGTCCACATAGTCGCTGAAGCTCGGCAAACTGTTGTAGATGCGCTCGGATGACACGCCCGGCAGCGGATCAGCCTCTGGAGTGCCACCCACCAGCCTGTATACGTCCATGCTGATCGGGGACTCGCTAAGTGCCCTCAGCCGTGTTACTCCAGCGGGGGCGGTCAGGGTCAGCGTGCTGGTACTTTCCGCGCCGCCACCGCCGCCCTTCCCCGCGAGGAACCGACCCGAGCAGCCCGTATCGCCGGCACCGCATACGACGACATCACTCCAGGCATGGCCCCCAATCGTGCCGTCAAAGCTCGTCGTGAGAACACGACCGTTCAGGCTATCTGGAACCGGCAGCACGTAGAGGCTGTATTCCACGTCCTCCTCGCTGCTGAAGCATAGGCCCCCGCACCCGTCTATTCTCACTTCGTACCAGGTGTCTGCGGCCAACACTGCGCGAATAAACGGCCTGCCGAGCCCTATCGAGTCAAAGGACACCACCGAATCCCAGGTCGTCATGCCATCGAGGGTCTTCAGCTCCAGCCCCACAGACTGCAAGAACGTCAGCTTCCGATCTATGAAGAACCGGCCGATCCGCTCATCAAACGAGATGAGGTACTCCGCGCTGCTATTGCCGGTCTTGAAGAAGTAGCGGTCGTCGTCGTCATCATCCTCCATGAAACCTCGGATGATCCCACCACCCGTCGGCAGAACGGCTCGTCTGAGATCTCCTTCGGGGGACTCCAGGTCCGTGTCGGCAACGGTGTCTCTATCCCCTGGACCAGGGTCCGAGATGGACTCCACCTCAATCGTGTAGGCCGTATCCCCGTCGGGGGCCTCGACCATCAAGAAGAACTTCGTGAAACGACAGGCGCTGTCCTCCTCCCGAGGCGGAGCACAGCGCACCCCTTCACGCCGGAGATGCCACTGGTTGACAGCGAAGCTCTCGATCTCATGATCGGCCCCCTGGTAAGTCCTACCCGCGAACAGCTTCACCACCACATCCCTACTGGCGGTCCGAGACTTCGCCGACACCCGAACAACGCTAGCCCTGTCGTCCAGGCTCCCCTTGCTGAAGCTGAACCAGTGCTGCCCATCACTCGATGCCTGCGAGAACACCCGCGGCACGCCTCGATCGAAAGGGACGGCGACGGCGGTTTGCTTCGTTGTACCGGGGTTCTGAGCCGCCAACGTCACCGTCCTGGCGCCTTGCGCCGCCGCTTCGGTGTCTTGCAGCGCCTGCACCTCCACCTCGTACTCTCCGTCCATGAAGAACATGTCTGTGGAGCTGGCTCGAACGGCGACCAGATAGGTTCCTGACTCATTCCGCTCAAGGTCACCGACCAGCACGACGCTCCCGGTCTTCGTTTCCGACCCGCGGGTCAAGTTCAGCCGATAGCCGGTTATTCCCGCAACGTCGCTCTCCGTGAACTGCACGACGATGCCGCCATTCCCGTAGGTGACATCCCCCAGGGTAATCGGTGTAAGATCGGTGAGCGAGAACTCCTTCCAGGGGTCCGACGTGTGCGACCACTCGCTATCCCCATACGTGTTACCTGCCCGTACCCGAACCTCGTAGTCACCGAGATCACCGATAGTGGTGGCGTCAGCCCACGTGTAGGTCGTCCTCGTGATGTCGGACACCTTTGTCCAGTTCGTGTCATCCGCATCGTCAGCGACTCGGATCTGCAGGTCGTAGTGTGTTGCAGTGATCTGCGTGTCCCACGTGATGTCTGCCTCCAAGAAACTCACGGTGACAGCCAGCCCCGTCGGCGTACCCGGAGCGACCATAGAAACGACGGGCCGAGCAGTGGCGGTCGAGGCGACGGTGAACTTGTCGCCGGCTTCCGTTAGCACGAACCCCGTCGAGGGCAGGGTGTAGTCGCTACCATCTTGGCCGACGCCCACCCACAGAGAGGGACCGTCATCTCCTGTGGCGGAAAGAGGGTTCCAGTTCGTCCCTCTGCCGAGAGTGTTGTCAGTATCATCACCTCCCTCGCACGGGGTACTCGCCGGGAAGCGATGCGGAACACCGAACATAACAATACCATCATGGCCAATTCGAAATATCTCAAACCCGCTGGTCCAGTGGTCCTTGTTACTAGCGTCCTTCTTCCCTTGAGCGACCTCTTCGCCGGCAGCGAACTTGGCGGTGCAGGCAGAAGTCAAGGCGATGTCGAACGCTTCAGCCGCGACAAGGACGCTATAGATCTTGGCCAGCTCGACAAGACAGGTGTCACAGCTCAGCCAAAGCTGGACTGAAGTACCAGCCTCGTCGACAGAAGGCATGTTGCCGTCGTCGTAGGTGACTGCCACCTGGGCGGACGCCCGCCCAGCCGTTGTGAGAGCGAGCAGGACGAAGAGAGGTACGCGATACCGCGCTCTCACCGCTTCACCCCCTCGGTCATGAGCGGTCGGGATGTGTTAGGCAGGGCCGCGTATACGCCGGGCTGATCCACTAGCTCGTTGGCCAGCGTGACTGCCTCTTGGGCCGACAAGCCGCTGCCGACCAGCCAGAAGCGTGTATCTCCGATCTGGCTGTAGGGCGTATACCCGCTGGACCGCAGGAACACCTCCGGGTCCACGTCCGGCTCGAACCGGACAATGACATCGCCGACGAACTGAACCAGAGTGCCGCTCGGCTCACGGTAGAGATTCGACTCGACGGCATTCGGCAGTCTCTGGATGTAGCCATCCGAAGCCTCCACTCCGTAGCCCTTCAGGAGGACTCCCAGGTCCCGCTCGTGTCTAGCGACTGCGCGGTAGCACTCCCGTGTCTCGATACCGAGGCACTCAGCCGCCTTCATGGCGTCAGCTTGCAGGGATTCGGTGTTGACCCGTTCGTAGGTGAACGCCGAGTGCCATCGAAGCTCTGCGGACCTGGTGGCTTTCACGACCAGCTCCTGGGATGCGATCGGCATGGCCAAAGCCACCACACCGATCAGACATGGAGCAATCTTTCTCATCGTCTTCCCTCCTTCTACGTTCTTTTGTTTCCTCCTACTGGCCGGCAGTCACGTCCTTGCTGCCCCACATCCGAGGGGGCTCGTCTGGCTACTTCAAGGCGGTCTGGTCCCGGTACAACCTTCGGAGCTGTGGTCGGTTCTGACGTGTGCTCGGGTGGCCGGATCGCTCACCTTCGGCCAGGGGTTTGCCGGGTCCAAGGAGTGATTCCAAGGCTAGGCCGTCGCGAAACAGCGACGACGCGCAGGCCGAAGTGGGGTCCAGAGCGCTCGCGAGGAGGTTGCGCGGGGACCGCATAGTTGAGCGCATAGGGCGACTAGACTACCCGGAAGCGGTCAATAGTGTCAATAGTAGGCGTATTTATCGTATATAGGGGTGAAATGGCCCATTTTGGCTGACCCGTGTGGGTGGGGCTCCGATAGCCCCGGAGGGCGTCGCCCGACCCGGGTTTCTCTGAAGGCTGACTTTGCTCCTTTGGGCAGGTCCAGCGGTGACCGTCTACCGAACACCCTCAGGCATCACCCGCCGCATGTACTCATCGAACATCGGCACCGTGAATGCCGTGTCGCCGTGGGCCGGGCTGTAGACCATGCCCTTGGCGATCAGGTTGGATCGGATCGGGGCGACCGATTGCACAGGCCTGTCGAGCACGTCGGCGCCGACTGCGTCCGGCGTGTTACCCCGGTTTATCCAGAATTTGTAAACCGGGGTAACCTCCCTATAGTTCGACCGCCTCGCCTGTCGCCTGGTTGGGTCGAAGCCGTCCTGTAGCGCGCCGTTGGCGGAGGGCGTATGATCCGCCGAGTCGAAGGTCCTGGCGCGGACTGCGCCAACCAGGCTCTCGAAGGTGGCCCATGACTGACTTCTACTTCTTCATCCTCTTGGCTGTGGTGTTCATCGCCCTGGAGATCATCGCTGCGTTCGGCGTGCTCGACGACCATGGGCAATCGAACCCGGCGTCCGGCGATCGCTGACGAGCCGGCATCGGCGCGTAGGCGCTGAGCCGCTTCTACTGCTCGGTCGAATCCGCGCCGTCTCGCGGTGCGCCGGTGCCGGATGAGCCCATGAACAGGCTGCGGCCGTCGGGGAGTTTCATGTCGCGGCCGCTGCCGCGGCAGTTCGGGGTGCACATCTGGTCCTTGCTCCGGTAGCCGCGAACGACGACCTCGGTGCCGGGCTTGAGCAGGGTGCGGGTCAGACCGCGGCGCACCAGGGTGTTCGGGGTGCCGGCTTCGAGCTCCCAGGTCATGGTCTCGCCGTCGTCCAGCGTGATTTGCACGTGGACCCAGGCGTGCGGGTTGATCCACTCGACCTTGGTTATCGTGCCTTCCACCTTGATCGGCAGGTTGGCGTCGAACTCGGCCGAGAACGCGTGGTGAGCGGGGGAGGGGCCGGCCGCGCTCAGGGTCAGGGCGAGAGCGGCCACGGGCAGGACTCGGTGGACTCGTCGGGACATCAGAAACCTCCTGTTGGGCAGTAATCTTAGTTCACGCTGCCGCCGGCACGGCAGGAGCGAAGTCCTGGCGGCGCCGTGGCGTCCGGGCCCCGTTCGGCGGCGCCGGGACCAGGCCCCGTAATTTTGGGGGCTTCTTCGGGGAGTGGGTGTATCGTTGTGGCAGAGGCCCTTGTCTCTGGCTCGTGATCCGGTTGGTGAGTTGACACCTGCCTGGCGACGAGCCGCTCTTGCACTGTCAAAGCCGGAGTAAGGAGGCGAAATGCGCACCAAGTACATGTTGATCTTGCTGATGCTCTTCGTGGTGGCGATGGGGGGAACTGCCTTCGCTGCCGAAGACGGGAGCGATTCCACACCGGCCAAAGGCTCCCTGGCCTCGCCGGTCGATACGCCCCCGCCCCAGGAAGACGAGGAGCACGACGACGAGGACCACGACGGTGAAGAGGACGGCGTCCTCGACTTCCACGCCCACGACGTAGTGGTCGTCACCGGCTCGGCGATCGAGGAACCGGCCGTCGACCTCCCCTACGCGGTCGAGGTGCTCAACCGGGAAGTCCAGAAGGAACAGGGGTCGCTGCAGGCGGTCGATCTGATCAAGAACCTGACCGCCTCGTCCGGCGTCATCGGCGAGGCGAACAGTTGGTACAACGACCAGGGGACGGCGGTGCCCGAGAGCGTCGCCAACGTGAACCTCCGGGGTCTCGGGGCCTCACGGACTCTGGTGCTGCTCAACGGCCGGCGCCAGGCGCCGCTGCCGGCGCGGCTGTTCGGCGGCCGCTTCGTCGACATCAACGCCTTCCCCTCGATCGCTATCGACCGTATCGAAGTGCTGAAGGAAGGCGCCGCCGCGATCTATGGTTCGGACGCCGTGGCCGGTGTTGCCAACTTCGTCACCCGCGACGAGTTCACCGGGTTCGAGGTCTCGCTCTCGCACGAGGGCATGGACGGCGCCGGCGACTCGTCGGCGGCGGCGATCTGGGGCGGCAAGCTCGGCGGTTCGGACCATCACCTCGTCTTTTCGCTGGAGCGCGCGGAGCGCTCGCATCTGGGCGCCCGGGAGCGGCCGTTCACGCTCAAGGATCGCGCCACCGGTTGGTTCTGGGGCTGGTCCAACACCGGCAATCCGGGCATCTTCCTGCGCCCGAACCTGACCGGCGGCGAAACCTCCTCCGCGTTCGTCCAGGAGCTGGCCCGGGCGCGCAACGGCTCGGCCGGCACGGACTACTTCGTCGATCCGGCGTGCAACGGTCTCGGCGGCTATGACCGCGGCTTCACCTGCGCCTTCCGCTATCAGCCGTGGGACAGCCTGGTCGAGGCGACGGAGACGAACCGGTTCTTCGCCGAGCTGAACGGTCCGCTGGCCGAGGGCACGAGCTACCACGTAGAGGCTCTGTTCGCGGAGTCGATCATCCCGAACTACGTGACCACGCCTTCCTTCCCGCCGGTGTCGCTGCTGGACGGCCTGCAGGTCGTCCCCAGCATTCACCCCGGACGGCAGGCGCTGTGCGGTTCGGGCTTTGCTTCCGCCGGCTTCGACTCGGAGCAGGCGTGCCTCGACGACGACTGGTACTTCTACGGCCGCATGGTCGGAAACGCGGGCCCTGGACGCGGCCTGCGGCGGGGCACGGAAACGACCCGTCTCGCGGCGAATATCGACCACGACCTGTCCATCGGCGGCAAGGCGGCCAACCTGGACGTGGGCGTCAGCTACTCGCGGGCCACCGGCAACATGAACCAGCCGGCCGAATACGCCTATCGCAAGTTCCTCGCCTTCCGCGGCTACGGCGGCCAGAACTGCGGCGTCGACGTCGTGGCCGACGCCGCGAGTCCTTCGGGCATGCGCCTCGGAGACACCGGTTCGGCTCAGCCCGGCGTCGGCGACTGCATGTACTACAACCCGTTCGGCAACGCGATCGAGTTTTCGGCCCAGCCGGGCGCGGCGTGGGAGAACAACCCGAATCCGATGTACGTCTCGGGTCTGGAGAACAGCCTGGGGCTGCTCGACTGGATCAACGAACAGGTCAACGTCGAGAACGAGGCGGAACTCGTCGTCGCCGAGGCGACGCTGTCCGGCAACTGGCTGCCTGAGAAGCTCGACTACGCTCTCGGCTACCAGTACCGGCGCCTGGACGTGAGCGCGATCCCGAACGCGGTCGGGAACTACGAACTGAATCCGTGCGTGGTGCCGGGCGACCGGTCCTGCGTCGATCCGGCTACCGGCAGGCAGAGAGGGGCGCGCGCGGGCGCCTTCACCTTCTCCTCGGGCTACTACCCCTACGGCGACTCCCAGGCGGTCCACCGGATGTTCGGCGAGCTGTCGGTGAACGCGCTTGGCGGCGACATGCAGTTCGCGGCGAACTACGAACTCCACGACGAGATCGACAGCTTCGATCCGAAGTTCTCGGGCCGCTGGCAGCTCTCGGCGGGCGAAGATCACGTGCTGTCGTTCCGCACCTCGGTCCAGACCACGTTCCGGGCGCCCTCGGTCGACGATCTGAACGAGGAGGTTCGCACCACCCTGGAGTACCTCAACACGGTCGGCGTCTACAAGGCGGTCGACGCGTTCGGCAGCCGGGCGTTGAAGCCCGAGCAGGCGTTCACCTACAACCTGGGTCTGGTGCTCTTCGCTTCGCCTGGAATCGACGTCACGCTGGACTACTGGAGCTACGACTTCGAGGACGTGATCGCCTTGCTGCCGCAGCAGGAAGTGCTGCGCCTCTACGCCGACGGCTACGGGGGCAACCAGGCGGCGCTGAACGCGGTCATGGGCCGCGTCGTCTGCCCGGGCGGACTGGCGGATGGGTCCTGCAGTCCCGGGGACATCGAGCGGGTGCGGATCGACCTGATCAACTGGCCGGGCATCAAGACCTCGGGCTTCGACTTCCATCTGCACGGTCACCTGGACGCGGGCGCGGGCGAACTCTCCTACGGTCTGGACAGCACGTACACGAAGAGCTACGAGCTGAAGGAACTCAGCCGCGACGGCGTCGTGTACCGCGAGAGCAAGGACGTCGTGGGTCTGCTGAACCGCGATACGCCGATCGCGCCGCCGCTGCCGGAGGTGAAGACGCGGGCCTCGCTCGGCTATCGCTGGAGTGACTACAGCCTGATCGGTTGGGCCAACCACATCTCGTCGTACGAGGACAGCAACGTGGCCTGGACGCCGCCCGAACTGCTGCCGATCGACGAGTGGCTCACGTTCGACATGACGTTCCTGTGGCGTTTCCCGCGGCTCGGTTTCGATCTCGCCCTGTCGGCGATCAACCTGACCGACGAGGAGCCGCCGCTGGTCTTCTTCGAGCAGGCGTTCGACGCCCTGACCGCCAATCCGAAGGGTCGCCGCTTGAAGGCCGTCATGAGCTATCGCTTCGGCGGCGGCTCGTAGCGGCCGTCCCTCGCCTCTCGTCGCCCTCTCGGGCGCGATCCGGCGGTGCGCCGCCGGCCGGGAAGCCGGGCCGCCCATTGTAGGATCGGCGCTGAACGAATGCCCTTGGGAGTCATCATCGGCTTTTGGGCCATGAAGTAAGTCCGTTCGCGGCCGGCCCCGCTGCGTTCGTCGCCGATGCGAGCCGCATTCCGATCCAATAGAGGCAGTTCGCTCGCCCTCGTGGCGGGTGGGCTGGTCTGTTGCCTGTCGGCATTCCCGCTGGCGGGTCAGGAGGTCGGTCGCGAGGCGGTCGAGGAACCGGCCGAAACCTCCATCGCCGATCAGGTGCGAGCAGACGTGGACGACACGTCGCTGCGTTGGGTCGGTATCGCGCGCGTCAGGTACTCGACGCCGATGCAGTTTTCGGTGGGCGCCGGAGCGGTCGTGACGCGGGTGCCGTCCAGCCACGACTGTGTCGCCTTCTGCGAGTACCGGGGTCTGGTTCTGCATCTCGAACCGGGTTCGGCGGGCGGCCAGATCGGTGTCGGATATGGCCGCCTCATCGCTGGTCGCAGGCCGGGTTCGGCCTTCTTGAACAGCATCTACGTCGGCTGGAGCGGCCGCGCCGTGTTGCTCCGCACCTGGGGCGACTCGGACCTCGACCCCGCGCGGCAGACGTTGGCGGGTTTCGAGGCGCAGTTCTCGTTTCCTCGGGTCAGCTTCACCCTGGGCGCGATGCGGCGGATCAGCTCAGCCCATCAGGACGCGGACAGCTACGTGTACACCGCCGGTATCGGCTGGGGCTTTTGATGCCGGGTCCAGCCGCCTGGGCCGGCGCCCGTACTCCTCGGCTCGCGGCGGTCGCGGCGGCCCTGATCGGACTCGGCGGAGCGGGCGTCGCGGCTGCTCTCGAGACCGACCAGTTCTACGCCTGGGGCCGCTACCTCGAGGACGCGACCGAGGTGCTGAACGCTCGGGTCAACCTGGAACTCGAGCGTCTGGTCGCCGAGCTGAACCGGGACGGTGAACACGTCGCTTGCCAGAACGTGCGGTCGCGGTTCTTCAACCGGCATCGCATGCTGTTCTTCGATGGCATCGAAACCTGGTCGATGAACTCGCCCTTGGTCAGCCGGTCGCCGTCGGGACCGGACGAGATGCGAGAGTTCAAGCAGAAGACGATCTACAGCACGATGACGCTCCTCGACACCGGTACCTGGATGCCGTCGAGTCCGACGGTTGAGGTGGACGGTGTACGGCTCGGCACGGACAAGCTGACCCACTTGCTCGGTACAGCCTGGTACTACCACCGGTGGTACCGCAGGGCCCGTGCCCGCGGCGCGAGCCCTGGCGAGGCGGAACTCGTGGCCTTGCGGCGCGGTGTGCGCGCGGAGAACACGATTCTCGGCAAGCTCGTCTCCGGCGTGTTCTCGTTGGCCGACCTGGAGGCGAACCACCAGGGCATGTGGTTCTATGAGCGCCTGTGCGCCGGCGACGATCCGACGATCGTCCACGAAGAGGGCGAATGGCGACTTCGCCGGCCGTTCGACATGCGCGACTACGTCACTCCGGAGTGGGACGAGTCCTACCAGCCGAACATCTATTCGCGGCGGAAGTGGGCCAAGGTGAAGCTGCTGTTGATGGGATACTGTCGGATGCTTGAGCATCCCCAAGTGCGGGCGAGGCGCGAGGCGTACGCGGAGAGAGACCAGGTCACGGTGACGGAGGAGTTGATCGATGAGATGGTCGCCGCCGGGAAACTGCCCGACCCTTCCGGGTACACGATCGAGAACGTGTGTCGTGAAGAGGCAGGCTGAGTCGCCGCGGGCGGTCGCCCGCATGCTGCCGGCGATGGCGCTCCTGATCGCCGCCTGCGGCGCGCCCGGAGAACAGCCTCCGGCTGCCGACGCGGCGTCGGCGGAGCCGGCGCTGCAGCGGATCGGCGTCGGCTCCTGCCTCAAGCAGGACCAGCCGCAACCGATCTTCGACGCCGTCCTCGACGACGACTTCGAGCTCTTCGTGTTCCTGGGCGACAACGTCTACGGCGACGTCGAATCGGAGGATCTGCGCGAACTGCGCGACGCCTACGCGATGCAGGCGGCCGCGGACGGGCTCAGCCGCCTGCGCGAGGCGGCGGTGCCGCTTGCCGCCACCTGGGACGACCACGACTACGGCCTGAACGACGCCGGCGCCGACTTCTTCGGGCGCGAGGAGGCGCAACGGATCTTCGAGGACTTCTGGGACGTGCCGGCGGACTCGGAGCGCGCCGCAAGGCCGGGTGTTTACGACGCGGTGACCTACGGCCCGCCGGGCCAGCGGGTCCAACTCATCCTGCTCGACACGCGCTACTTCCGCTCGCCGCTCAAGCCCACCGACGAACCCGGCGCACCGGGCCGTGAGCGCTACGTGCCGGACCCCGACCCCGCGAAGACGGTGCTCGGCGAGGAGCAGTGGAGCTGGCTCCGCCAGGTGCTGCAGCAGGAGGCGGATCTCCGCATCCTCGCGTCGTCGATCCAGGTCATCGCCGACGGCCACGGCTACGAGGGCTGGCGGAATCTCCCCGCCGAACGCGACCGTCTGTACGGCCTGCTGCGCGAGACCGGCGCCAACGGCGTGGTCATCGTCTCGGGGGATCGGCACCGCGGCGGCATCTACCGGCGTGACGATTCGATCGGCTACCCGCTGCTCGAGCTCACCGCGAGCTCGCTGAACTCGCCTTCAAGCAGTGGCGAAGAGGCGGGGCCCTACCGGCTCGGGCCGACCTACACACCGGAGAACTACGGCTCGCTCTCGATCGACTGGGCCTCCCGCGCGGTGACGCTCGAAGTTCGCGGCATCGACGGCGAGACGGTGCTCAGCGAGGCGCTCAACCTGGATGACCTGCAAGGCGGTGCGTAGTGGGTTGAGGCCCGCGCAGCAAGACGAGGAGACACCGGCCATGACGACCCACGAACCCGAGCCCCAGGAAATCGCAGGCGTCTCCCGGCGCCAGGTCATCCACGCCCTGTCCCTCGCGGGCGCCGCAGGACTCCTGGTCGGCTGCGGCGAAGGCGCCCCAGCGCCGGACGGCGGCGCCGCCGCTGCCACGGGCCCGATGCCCGACGACCTGTGGCGCGCCAGCGCCGGCGAGCTGGCGGCGGCGATTCGCCGCGGCGAGGTCTCGAGCCTCGACGTGATCGAGTCCCACCTCGCGCGGGTCGACGCGGTGAACGGCCACCTGAACGCGGTCGTCCGGGTGCTCGCCGACGAGGCACGCGCCGCCGCGCAGGCGGCCGACGAAGCGGTGGCGGCGGGCGCCGACCTGGGCCCGCTGCACGGCGTGCCGATCTCGGTCAAGGACAACATCGCCGTAGCCGGCACGCCGACCACGAACGGCGTGCCCGCCTTCGCGGAAGAGAACGCCGAGGCGGACGCGCTGATCGTCACGCGTCTCAAGGAAGCCGGCGCCATCGTTCTCACCCGCACCAACCTGCCCGACCTGGGTCTGCGCGTCCACACCGACAGCTATCTCTACGGCCTGACCCGGAATCCATGGGCCGCCGACCGCAACGTCGGCGGTTCGAGCGGCGGTGAGGGCTCGGCGCTGGCGAGCGGCATGAGTTGCCTGGGCCTGGGCAACGACATCGGCGGTTCGCTCCGCATCCCCGCGCAGTGCAACGGCATCGCGTCGCTCAAGCCGACGCTGGGCCGGATCGCCAGTCCGACCGGCGGTGACTTGTCCGGGCAGTTGATGGCCGTAAACGGCCCGATGGCGCGTCGCGTCGCCGACTTGCGCACCGCCTACGAGCTGCTGGGTCGGTATCACCGCAGCGATCCGTGGTCGGTGCCCGTGCCGCTCGATCTCGAGCGGCCGGCGTCGCCGGTCAAGGTCGCGCTGGTCCCCGAGCCCAGCGGCGGTACGACGCATCCCGACATCGCCGCCGGCGTACGCGCCGCGGGCGAAGCGCTCGCAGCCGCGGGCTACGCGGTCGAAGAGGTCGAACCTCCGATGCTGGCCGAGGCGCGCCGGGCCTGGGAGGTTTTCCTGGGCTACGAACTGAACCTGGCTCGGCCCGCGCTCAAGGAAATCATGTCGCCCGACGCCTACGACTTCCTGGTCCGGGCGCTCGACATGTTCGGGGTCGAATCGGGTCCCGAATACGTGGCGATGTTCGGGGATCGCCACCTGATCGCCACCGCCTGGCAGGAATTCCAGGAGAACTATCCGGTCATGGTCGCCCCGATCATGACCCAGCCCCCCTTCGTCGTCGGCTACGACCTGCAGGCGCCTGGCGACGTGCTGGACCAGATGCGTTTCGAGGTGGCGATGAACCTGCTCGGTCTGCCGGCCGTATGCGTGCCCACCGGCGTCGCGGGGGCCTTGCCCCAGGTCGTCGAAGTGATCGGCGGCCGCTACCGCGAGGGGCTGTGCCTCGAGGCCGCCCAGGCGATCGAGGATGCGCTCGGCATCGTCACGCCGATCGATCCCGTGATGGGGTGATTGAACGAGCGGCTACCGGTCTCCGAGCGGTGGCACCTTGGCCTTTAGGCCGTTCAGATGGGTGTGTGGGAGGTGGCCTTCGTGCTGGAGCCTTCCGACCACGATGCCCGGTGCGATGGCGAGACGCCCGGCGAACTCGTGGACCTCTGCCTTGCTGCGACGGAATCCTGCTACGAAGTGGCGCCAGCAAGTTGGTGGAACGAGAAAGTCCGCGGCCCACTGGTCTGCTTCCCGTTCCTCTTTGTGATCGGATCGGGCTGCGCTGCCGGACCTCTCGTCCAACGTGCCTGGCTTGCCTTCGACGAAGACCTGCTTCTTGGAGTGGAGGAGAATGTGGGCCGCTTCATGGAAGAAGCTGAACCAGAGATGGTCGTCCGTGCGGTGACGAAGGCTCAACGCGATGACGGGCTTTTTCGGTGACAGCCACCACGTAGCGCCGCTGAGGGCGGTGCGAGGCAGGGGTTCCACTCGTGCCAAGGCTACGCCTGCGTCGTTACAGCGGCTCCGAGCCTTCGCCAGCGCCTCTTCCGGATCCTTGACCGTGAAGCTGCGGACCTCTTGGAGGGCCGTCACAAAGGCTCTGCGGTCGTAGTCAGCGCAGTCCTGCTTCTCCGCTTCGAGTTCCCCAACCCCTACTCAGGCACGCGGCTGCCGGCGCATTCGGATGCGGGCGAGACGCCCGCGTTCCCAGGTGATCGATCCGTCGGCTTCGGGCTTGGCCTGCTTCAGTGGATCTCCGCCGCCTCGCCCCAGGCGGCCTTCAGCTTGTCGATGTCGAAGTCGTTCTGCTTGGCGGCGTCGATGATCACCCGTTCGCGCCGGGCGATCAGGTCGGCGGCCGCTTCGACCTGATCGGCCACGTCCGCCGGCACGACCACGGCGCCGTGCTGGTCGGCGTGGATCAGGTCGCCGTCGCGCACCGCCATGCCGGCGACGGTCACCGGCTCGCCGTAGTCCACTACGTGGACGTAGGCGTGTGACGGTCCGACGCGGCCGGCGAGCAACTGGAAGTTCTCGGCGATGTCGTCGAGGTCGCGGATGCTGCCGTCCGTGATCACGCCGAGGCAGCCCAGGCCGCGGTGGATGTTCGAGTTCACCTCGCCCCAGAAGGCGCCGTAGCCGCGGGCGTTGTCGTCGAGGTCCTGGATCACCGTGATCGTGGGGCCCTCGCCGGCGGCCAGGTACTCGTAGTAGCCGACCGAGGTGCGGCGGGCCAGCTTGGGATCGGCCGTGCCCGGGTGTTGGGCGCGGATGCGCGCAGTGCGCGCGAAGCCGACGATCGGCGGCAGGTTCGGCCGGGCGCACACAAGCGGGTCCACGGTGTAGCCGTGACCGCGCCGCTTGGGCGCCACCGCCTCCAGGGCGTTGCAGACCGTCGGTGTGTCGAGGGATCGGAGGGCGTTGAGGATGGCTGGGGAAGTCATGGGCCCGGATACTAGCGTTGACATCGAGACAGGTGAGGGTGTATGTTGACGGCGTCAACAACGGAGGACTGATCGTGAATGACGAACTGACGCGGTTTGTGCGGGACGCGCTGTCACGGGGCGCTGGCAGGGACGAGATCAAGACGGCACTGGGCGATGCCGGGTGGCGGCAGGACGATATCGACAAGGCGCTCAGCGCGTGGGTCGACCGCGCCTTCGTAGCGCCGATCCCGCGGCCACGGCCCTATCTGGGCGCGCGGGAGGCGTTCCTCTACCTGGTGCTGTTCGCCGCCCTGTACACGGCGGCGATCAGCTTCGGCAATGTGATGTTCGTGCTGATCAACCGGGCGTTCGCGGACATCGCGTTCACGCCGCCGGCAGCGGCTTCCGCTGAGATGCTGCGCTGGGGGTTGGCGTATCTCGTCATCTCCTTCCCGGCCTTCCTGCTCGTCCAGCGGCTTGTGCGGCGCGTGCTGCGCGGCGATCCGGAGCTGCGTTCGTCGCGGATCAGGAAGTGGCTGACGTATCTGACTCTGTTCGTGGCGGCGGGAGTCCTCGCCGGCGACCTGATCGCCCTGGTCTTTTTCGGCCTTGGCGGCGAGCTGGCCGTGCGGTTTCTCCTGAAGGTGGCGGTGGTAGCGGCGATCGCGGGCAGCGTCTTCGGCTACTACTTCTGGGATCTGCGTCAGGACGACGCGGAACCGGCCGAGGGCAGTCAGCCGTCCAGGCTGCCGGTGGTCTTCGCCGGAGTGTCCGGGGTCGTCGTCGTCGTCGCGGTGGTCCTGGGGCTGGTGGCCGTCGGTTCGCCCGGAACGGCGCGCGAGCGCGGGCTGGATGTCGCGCGGGTCGGCAACCTGCGGGACATCGTCCGTGGCGCCGACATCTACTGGGAGCGGAACGGTTCCCTGCCAGCGAGCCTGGAGGCGCTCAGTGGCGAGCGGGACATCAACATCATGTCGATCGTCGACCCGGAGACGCGGGCGCCCTACGCCTTTCGGGCCACGGGAGAGAAGGCGTACGAACTCTGCGCGACGTTCAGCCTCGACGCGCCCACCGACCAGGCGTCGCTGCGGACGTACCCCTACCGGGAGCGCTTCTGGAGGCACCCGGTCGGGTACCACTGCTTCGACCTCGAAGCGATCGAGCCTGACGCGCGGCGCTGGTGACGAAGAAGGCCGGGCGCACTCAGTGTCTAGGCGGCGACCTCACCGTTACCGGATCGGCAACCCCGTGCACCAGCTCAGTACGGTCCACTACCTCTGTGAGCAACCCTGCGTGAACGCGCCCACATCCGCGATCGCGGCCGCCGGCTCGCCCGGGTCTTTTCGGTAGTTGCGCACTTCTCCCGTCTCCGTGTCCGTCACTCGGATCGAGTAGCCCAGTGTCGTCGCCGAAGCGCCGTACACCCACAGGCGATCGCTCAGGCCGCAGCCGTCCAGGACCTTGATCAGGACCTCCCAGTTGTCGCCAGGCTCGAAGAAGTAGAACAGCCCCGAGTCGTTCGTCCCCTCGTACACGACCTTGCCGGCGCCTGTCGTGCCGTCGTCCGTCCACCACTCCATGCCGACCGAGAAACGCGAGTCCCGCAGACACAGCGTCTCGCTGTCCGGCTCACAACTGCCCGCCGGATCGCTCGCCTCCACCAGGAACTTCAGCGACGCCGTCGACTCTTCGCTGCCGTCGCTGACCCACAGCGCGACCTCGTAGAACCCGGGCGCCGACCAGGCGTAGTTCGTCGTCAAACCGCGGGAGCTTCCACCGTCGCCGAAGTCCCACCTCCGCTCGCCGACGTTGCCGGTACTCGTGTCCTCGAACCGCACCGGAACGCCCGTCAAAGCCCGGCACAGACCGTTCCCGCAATCCGTGTTCACCATCATCGCCGCCTTGGGCGGTACGCCGCCGCTAGTACCGTCGTCGCCGTCGTCGCCGTCGTCGCCGTCGGTGTCGTCGTCGCCGTCGCCGTCGCCGTCGTCGTCGCCGTCGCCGTTGTCGTCGCCGTCGTCGCCGGTGTCGCTGTCGGTGTCGTCGTCGTGGTCGCCCTCGTCCTCGTCAGCGCCGTCGCTGTCGTCGTCGCCGTCGTCCTGGCCGGCGCCGTCGTCGTCGCCGCTGTCGGCGCCATCGTCATTGCCGGCGCCGCCGCCGGCGCCGCCGCCGCCAGACGCAGCAGTCCGGCCGGAACCAATCTCCGACCAGTCGCTGTGACCCTCCGGACCTACCGTCAGCACCTGACTGTGGTACACCGACCCCGCGTCCAACCCCTCCAGGACCAGGAAAGCCACCGACACGTTTCCAGGGTGCTCGGTCCATTCCAGGGTCCCATCCTTCGTGTAGCGCACAAACGCCGACACGGCCCCCTCCGGAAGCGTCCAGGCCACCCGCACGCTGGTCTGGGAAACCGCGACCACCGTCGGCGCGGACGGCCTGGCCGGGACCATGTCGATCAACTCGACCGTCGCCGCCGCGCCCGTCACCCCGCCGTTGCCGTCGCGGACGGTGACCGTCAGAGAGTAGGAGGACTTCGACTCGTAGTCGTAGGTCACGCCCTCCCTGGTGCGGATCTGGCTGCTCGTCTCGTCGATCGTGAAAGAGGAGACGTCCGCTCCGCCGAGAGAGTACGTCAGGCTGTCGTCATCCGCGTCCGTCGCCTCTACCGGACTGCCCACGTCGACGCCGGCGCCCGTGTTCTCGGGCAGGGTCAGCGTCACCATGGATGAAACGAACACCGGCGCGTCGTTGTCCCCGGCGCCCGTGCCCGTACTTGCCGTGCCTGGCGGCGAGTACGGGCCGTCGCCCTCGTCGTTCGACGCCCGCACCTGCACCTCGTACACCGTCCCGGCGTCCAGGCCGTCGATCTGCGTCGACGTCTCCGCCACGTCCTGGGGACCGTCCGTCCAGTTCGCCGCGCGCTGCTTCCGGTACTGCATGTCGTAGCTCGTGATCGGCGGACGGCCGGCGTTGGCCGGAGCGCTCCAGGATGCCTGGAGGCTCGTCGTGATTCCCGACACCGCGGTCACGGCAGGCGCTCCGGGACGCTGCGGGGGCTCGTCCACGTCGGTCACGCTGATCGTGACCAAGGCCCGGGCCTGGCCGCCGTCGCCGTCGTCGACGATCAACGTCACCGAGTACGAGGTCTGGCTCTCATAGTCCAGGGGCGCCCCCGTGCGGAGATGAAGGGGCGCCCCGCCGATATTGAACGAGTTCACGACGGCGGGATCGCCGTCCGTGCTGCCCAGGTAGTACTGCAAGGTGTCTTCTTCGTCCGCATCGGTGGCCCGGACCGGACTGCCGATGTCCACGCCGCGCGCCGTGTTCTCCGCCACCTGAAGCTCCACCGAGCTGGGGCTGAACACCGGTTTGCTGTTCGCGTCCGTCGTTGCCTCGGCGACGTTGCTCGGCATGCTCTCGCCGATCGCGTTGAGCGCCTTGACCAGGTAGCGGCGCGTGGCGCCTGAGGGGAGCCCGGGTTCGGAAAAGCTCGTTGCGCTTCCCGTTGTTGCAACGAGAACCGAGAACGACACGCCCCCGTCGCGCGACTGTTCGATGCGGTACCCGGTCACCGGCGAACCCCCGTCGTTCGCCGGCGGCGTCCACGACAGGTCGATCCTGTGCTTGCCGGCGGCGACCGCCGTCAGCCCGGTCGGTATCTCTGGAACGGGCATCGAGTCTACGGTCGAGTTGTTGACCAGGGGATCCGGGGCGACAGTCAGGCTAGCGGGCGCCTCGAGGGTCTGACCCGTGGCAGCGGAGGCCGCGCCCAGGATCACACAGACGAAGGCGCCGAACGTCGCAGTCCGGGCGGCGCCGAACAACCGCCCGCGGGCGCCGGGTCCGACCGGCAACAACCTGAATGAGTCACAACCAACGCGGTACCGCTCAGTCACTTCCATCCTCCCTGACGCCTTCTCCGGGAATCCGCCAAAGATGGGAATCGACGCCACTTGGCGTGGACAGATTCCGCCCGAAAATCTCGTGTTCGGACTATAGGACGGAACTATTTGGGGAGAAAAGTACCGTTATGGCCTACCAAACTGGGTGTCAGGACGAAACCGACCCTAGCGGCTGGCTCTCGCCTCAGCGGCGGATGCCGGCCAGCGCCGCCAAGCGCCTCGCAAACTCGGAGTTTGGCCCCAGCCCCCACGTCCCCAGGAGACCGGGCGCACTCGCGGCACTCCGTGCCGCCCTTGTCGCGCCGCCTCCTGGAAGGCGGGAGCGAACCCAGTGTTTAGACTGCGACCTGGACCTGAACCCGCTCGGACAGCCGCGCGCCCAGCAGGTAGGACGCGTCGGCGACCATCTCGTGGAGGATCTCCCGCGCCGGGCGGGTCTTCGTCAGCATGCCGGAGGTCTGGCCGGCCGCGTTCATCAGCAGGTCGTCCCGGCCGGCGGTACGGATGGAGTGCAGCAGGTCGCGGGTGAGGACGCCCTGCAGCCCCATCGGCAGGGCGCGGATGCCGCTCGTTTCCCAGGACTCGATCAGCGGGTTCGTGATGTTGCGCATCGTCTTGCCGCTGTAGAGCCTGGTTACGACGGTGTCTTCGGTGGCCGCGCCGAGGATGCGCTGCTTCTGCAGCGCGGGCTGGTTCGCCTCGTCAGAGACCAGGAAGACGGTGCCGCACCAGGCGCCGATGGCGCCGGCGGCGATGACTGCCGCCAGTCCGCGGCCGTCGGCGACGCCGCCCGCTGCGACGACGGGCAGCGGCGCCACCGCGTCCATGACCTGGGGCAGCAGCGCCAGGGTGCCGATCTTGCCGGTGTGACCGCCGGCCTCGGTGCCCTGGGCGACGACGATTTCGGCGCCGCCGTCGGCGACGCGGCTGGCGGCGCGGGCATTGCCGACCAGAGAGATGATCTTGATGCCGGCGTCCTTGAGCGCCCTGGAGAAGGGCGCGGGCGATCCGAGGCCGGACGCGAACACCGGCACCTTCTCTTCCAGCAGAACTTCGATCTGCGCTCCGGCGTAGCTCTGGCCCTCGGGCACCCAACTCCTCTCCGGCGGTTCCGGTGGCGCATCGATCCATTCGATGCCCAGGTTCTCGGCCATCTTCTTGAGCGCGTCGCGGGTTTCCGCCGGCACGAGGTCGCGCGTGGGAACTGTCGCGGAAGTCGGGCCGCTTCCCGCCTTCTCGAGGAAGTTGGAGGCGAGCAGCAGGTCGACTCCGAACGGCTTGTCCGTCTTCGCGCGCACCTTGTTGATCTCGGCGCGCAGGTCGTCGGGACTGTAGGCGACGCCTCCGATCACGCCCAGACCGCCTGCCTCGGACACCGCCGCTACCAGGTTGGCCGTGGCGACCGGTTCGGCGCCGCCGGCGACCGGTCCCATGCCGGCGGAGATCACTGGGTACTCGATCCCCAGCATGTCGCAGAGTTCGGTGCGAAGGAAGGGACTGGCCATGGCGACTCCTCTCTCAGGTGTTCGGCCGGCGAGTATACGCGCGCAGGCGGCGGACTCAGAGCAGATCGAGTTGGGGCCGGCGAAGCTGGTTCGACACCTCTTCCTCGACGGTATTGAGCCAGCCCTCCCGGTGGTCCGGGTCGAGCGTCAGAACCTCGATGCGGCGGTCGTCCAGTTCGCTCCTGAGCCGGTCGTCGATCTGCCGGCGAAAGGCCGGGTCCGTCGCCCGGACGCCGTCGGGTTGCGCCTCGCTGCCGCCAAGAATGGGTACATGGACCAACAGAGCGTAGGTCGTGCACCAGGACTCGATCAGCGGTTCGAGCGCCGGTTGGCGACCGCGCGCGAACAGCAGGTAGACGTAGTTGTCGAGGACGCTGCGGTCGCAGATGACGACCGGCGCCCGAGCCTCCGCCACGAGTTCGTCGGCGATCTGGGCGTGGAGAATCCACGACTGCGCTTCCAGGGTCGTGCCCTCGTTGAGCGGCAACGGACAGCGACGCGCCACCTCGACCACGACATCGAGGTTGATGTCCCGGCGCTTGAGGCGCGAGGCGAGACCGTAGGCGAGGGTCGTCTTGCCGACGCCGTGGGTGCCGATGAAGGCGATCTTGAATGGCATTGGGCGGCGCCAGATTACAGCCGTTTGATGGGTCGTGAGAGGATCCCTGGGAACCCGTGTAGCGCGATCCGCGCCACACGTGAACCAGTTCGTGCGCCCGTCTGCGGGCGCACGGATGGCACGCGGGCCTGCTGCCCGCATCCGGTGGAGGATAGGAAGTGAGGGATGAGACGGGTTGCCGGATGCGGAGCCTTCTCCTTCCAGCAGCGCTGACCCTGCTCGCAATCGCCTGCACGCGAGCGCCGGAGGACGACGCGGCGAACCGGGGCTGGCCCGACCGTTCGCCGCGATCCGACATCACGGAGGAGCTCCGCGCCGACCTCCTCAGGCCGCGTTCGCCGGCAGACGGAGGCGGCACAGCCACTGTCGAGGCGCTCTCCGGGCCCGCGGTCGCCGGCCGGCCCGGCAACTGGCGGATCGTCTATCGAGCGGGACCGCAAGGGGTTGCCGCCGGCGGCGCGGTGTATCTCCAGGTGTCTCCCTTCTGGGGCTGGAGCACTCCCCAGACCGAGCGCGAAGCGGCCTTGGGCTACACGACGGTTGCAACAGACGCCGAAGGCGTCGATCTCTCGAGCGAGACGCTGGACCAGCAGTTGCTGGCGGTCCATGTCGGCGGCCGTGGGTTGGAGGAAGGGGAGCGGATCGCGATCACGTACGGCGCCGGGCCGGCGGGCGCGCTGGCGGACCGCTATGCCGAGCGCGAGTCACGGTTCTGGGTGGCCGTCGACGGCGACGGCGACGGCGTCCGCGGGCTGATTGCCGAATCCCCCGCGGTCGACGTGCTGCCAGGGCCGGCGGCGCGCCTGCTCCTGCATCTGCCGTCGACGGCGCGGCCCGGCGAAACAGTGGGTCTCACGGCGGCGCTGGTCGACGCGGCGGGCAATGGTTGGCCGAGGTTTGTCGGCACGCTGGAGCTCCAGTTGCCGGCGGGCGTCGGCGTCGACGACGAGCGGGCCGAACCGGCCGGGGACGGGGGGCCGGAACAGCTCGTGTCCCTGGCACTGACCGACGAGGACCACGGCCGGCTCGCCGTCCGGCTGCGGCTCTCCGCCGAACTGGGCGCCACGGTACGGGTGCGGGGGAGGGCGATCGGGGCCGAACCGGGTTTCGACTCTGAGGCGGAAAGCAATCCGCTCCTCGTCTCACCGGCCGGCCGGCGCATCCTGTGGGCCGATCTGCAGAACCACTCGGGTCTTTCCGACGGCTCGGCGACCCCCGACGATCTGCTGCGCTACGCGCGCGAGATCGCGGCCCTGGACGCCGCGGCCGTGACCGACCACGACCACTGGGGCATGCGGTTCATGGACGGGGCGCCCTCGATCTGGCGGCGGACGCTCGACGCCGTCGACCGCAGGCACGCCCCCGGCCGCTTCGTGGCGCTGGCCGGCTACGAGTGGACGAACTGGGTCGAGGGCCACCGTCACGTCGTGTTCTTCGAGCCGACGGCGGGCGCGGTCGCCGACCGGCTCCTCAGTTCGATCGACGAGAGCTTCGACGAGGCGCCCGAGCTCTGGGCCGGGCTCGGCGGCGTCCGCGCCCTGACCTTCGCCCACCATTCGGCCGGCGATCCGATCGCAACCGACTGGTCGCGCGAGCCTCCGGCCGGGTTGGAACCGGTCACCGAGATCGTCTCGGTCCACGGGTCGAGCGAGTCGGCGGATTCACCCGGCGTGGTGGTCCGCGGCGCCCTCGCGGGCAACTATGTGCGCGATGCGCTCGACCGCGGCTACCGGTTGGGGTTCGTTGGTTCGAGCGACGGCCACGATGGCCATCCCGGTCTGGCCCAGCTTGCGTCGCCGAGCGGCGGCGTCGCCGCGATCCTCAGCGACGAAGTGACCCGGGAAGGCATCTACGAGGCGCTCCTGGCGCGCCGGACCTATGCCACCAACGGCCCGCGGATGGTGATCCGTGCGAGCTACGCCGGCTGGCCGATCGGCGCCGACGTCCCCGCGGCAGCGGCCGCTGCCGGCGAGGTCGGCCCCGTCACCGGTGTACCCGAACGGACCCTCGTCGCGCGCGTGGTGGCGCCGGGCGAGATCGCCCGCATCGAGGTGGTCAGCCGTCAGGGCGCGACCGGCGCCGGCGGCGTGGCGGGCGAGGCCCTGTGCCCGGAACGGGAGCGCGAGTGCGGCCTCACCGTGGCGCTGCCGGAGTTCCGACCCGGCGGCTATCTGTACCTGCGCGTGGTCCAGAGCGACGGCGGCGCCGCCTGGACGAGTCCGTTCTTCTTCGACTGACCCGTGCCTCGCCCGCAACCGTTCCAGGGAACGCGGGCAGGGCAGGCCGGCGCTTCAGTCCGCCGGGCAGCTCGCCGTGAACCCGGCAGGCGCGTTCCGCGCGCCAGCCGTGAACCATGGGTGCGGCTGTCAGCGGGCGCACGCATGGAACGCCTCCACATCCGCGATCGCGTCCGCCGGCCGGCCCGGCTCGTTGCGGTACTCCTTCACCGTGCCCGTCACCGTGTCCGTCACCTCGATCAGGTAGCCCAGGTCCGTGGTCGAGGCCCCGAACACCCATGTGTGACCGTTCAGGGCGCAGCCGTCCAGCACCTTGATCAGCACCTCCCAGTTGGCCGAATCGAAGAACCAGAACAGGCCCGAGTCGTTCGTTCCCGCGTGGGCCACGCTGGCGGCGCGGCTCTCGCCGCTCGCGGTCGACCAATCGACGCTCACCGCGTAGCGGGAGTCCCGCAGGCAGCGCGTGTTCGCGTCGGCGGTGCACGTTCCGGCGGGGGCGGCGGCCTCCACCAGGAAGGTCAGGGACGCGGTCGACTCGTCGCTTCCGTTGCTCGTCCACAACGTGACCTCGTAGAAGCCGGGCGACGACCAGGCGTGCCGCACCGTCCGGCCCGACCGTGTGGCGCCGCCGTCGAACTCCCAGCGCCGGGAGCGGACGTCGCCGGCGCTCGTGTCCTCGAACGTCACCGGCGCACCGGTGCGGGCGCGGCAGAGATTCTCTTCGCAGTCCGCGCTCACCGTGATCGCGGCGCGCGGCGGGCCGGTTCCCTGACCGTCGTCGCCGTCGTCGTTCTCCTCGTCTTCCTCGTCTTCGCCCTCTTCGCCGGCGTCATCCCCGCCGGCTTCGTCTCCTCCTGGTCCGGGCGGCGGTGGCGGCGGTGGTGGTGGCGGTGGCGGCGGATCCTCGTTCAGCTTTGGCCCGTCGAGCTCGATGACCAGGGACTGGCCGTCCGGGTGCTCCGACCAGGCGTCGCCGCTCTTGGTCAGGAAGGTGTCGGCGATGCTCCAGCCGGACAGGGAGTTGGGGGCCTCTTTGCCGCTGCTGTTAAGGCGGAAGGGGAGGGCCCTGCCCAGGTAGTCTTCGTTTGTGAACACGATGGCGTAGGTGGTCCGGGCCTCCAATGTGGTCCCCGGCGGGGGCAGGAACGAAAGAAGGCGGTCCCCGAAGTAGCGGGGCGCGGTGAGCGCGGCGTGGAGCTCGTCGGGATGGCCGTTCGCGTCCACGGTGTAGACGGCGGCTGAGAAGACCAAGTGCTGGTGGCCGGATCCGACCTTCACGTTCGTGAGCCCGTAGCCCGGTGCATGGTCGCCGGTCGTGAAAGCCTGGGCTCTCGCCGCGGCGACAGCCTCGGTGAAGGACTCGGCCCGAACGGCGCCGGCGGCTCTGTAGTTGCCGACGAGTTGGTAGTTGTGGTTGAGCCGGAAGACCGGCGACAGCCCGTAGAGAGGCCTCTGTTCAGTGTTCGCAGCGGTGGCGCCGCCGGCTAGCGGACCGGCGTCGGCCACGCTGGAGTTGAGGCCGCCGACGCCGACGGTGGACTCGCCGAGGGCCCGCGAGATCTCGCTGTCGACGAGTTCGGCGCCGTCGTCGTTGCTGCCGGTCCAGGGTTGCGGGCTCGGGTCGACGATGTTGCCCCACGCGCTCCTGGGCGCTGCCTCCTCGTCCCAACTGCCGTCGTAGAAGTCCTCGTAGTCGTCCGCGACCTTGGCGCCATGCAGCCAGTAGATCGGCGCGCCCTTGTCTTCTTCGGTCCAGGTCGTGTCGGTGTGGAGTTGGGCGCTGACCCCCGGCGTACTGATCAGAGCCCGTAGCGGGTACCTCTGGTGGAGGACGTCGTTCAGATGCGAGTACCAGTCCTTCTTGACATGGTGAAGGTACTCGGTGATGTCGTGGGCAGTGGCGGTCCTCTTTTGCGGCGTGAGCCACAGGAGGCGGAAGCGGTCGCCGGGGCCTGGACCGCGCGGAACCAGTGGGTGGTTGGCCTGAAACCAGTAGACCCCCATGTTCGTCCATGCCACTGTCGTGGCCCATGGCTGGGCGGTCGAATCGGACTCGACGCCGCGTACCTGAACCTGGTACGGCGAGTCCGCCTCGAGCCCCGCGATCACTTTCGACGTACCGGTGAGCCCCGCGATGGAGGTTTCCCACGACCGCCAAGGGCCGTAGAGATTCGGCGTCCACAGATAGCTTCCTGGAACCTGACCGCGCGTGCGCAATCGGTAGCGAACGTCGTAGGTGGCAACCGCCGGCGCGGGCGTCCAGGACACGGAGAGAGAGTTGGTGCTGCCCGGCACGGGGGCGACGGCGAGGTTGGCGACCGGCACTGGGACGTCCTGAGTGGAGTTGTTCACGACCGGGGGAGCGGATCCATAGCTGGTTTCGAAGCGCTGCGCCGTAGTGGTGTGAACGTTCCGGATGGCTCTCGAGTCAGTATTGTTCCGGTAGTCGGCCTTGTAGAAGACGAACACCGGCGCGCCCCGACCGATCGTCGGCGAAACCGCAAGCACCAGGCTGTCGTGGTTCGTGGCGGAACGGGTGGCGGAGTCGATCGTGAGTTTGCTGCCACCCACGAAAGCCTTGAGGGTGTCAGTGAGGCGGTACGTGGGGTGCAGATCCACGTCGAACGTCAGGGTGATCTCGTTGCCGGCGGCGTTCACCGACGCGGCGGTCAGATCGGGCCTGGCCGCGGCCGGAGAGGCCATGCCGAGAACGACGACCGCGAAGGCGCCCACCGCCACGGCCCGGATCCTGCCCGGAGGCCGCCTGCCCGCGCGTCGCCCAGGGATCGCAAACAGCGACGGGAACACCACCGGCGCCTTGCTCGCCTGGTTGGTACGTCGCTCTCCCTGCACGCAGGAAGGCTACGCCCGCCTGACGCCGCTGTCGCCTACAAGACTGCGGGGGTGGGCGCCCTGAAGGGATGCCGGCGAGCTGGCCGGCGCATCGCGCCGCGAAGTTCGCCAGCCCTCCCGGGCTACTCGGCCGCTTCCTCTTCCTCGGCGTGCACCATGATGTACTGCGAGAGCCCCGGCTCATCGAGCGTGCGGTGCTCGCCGTCGCCGATCTGCAGGCAGAGATAGTGCTCGCCGGCCTCGAGTTCGATCTCGATCGAGGCCGAGCCGTCGCCGAAGTGGATCCACGGAGCGGCGGTCGGGATCACGATGCCCGGCTCGAGGCACTCGCCGTCGATGGCGATGTGGTAGTGGCCGGCGCCTTCGTTGATCGCGCCGTCGCCCACGGGCTGGATCGTGAAGTTCTCCGCCGCGAAGTTCAACGTCACCAGGCTGGGGATCGTGTCGTGGTTCTCGAGCCCATCGAAGTAGACCCGGGGCGCGCCGTCGTCGGCCGCTTCGGCCGCTTCCGCCTCGTGATCGTGGTCGTCGTCCATCTCGGAGTCTCCGGACTCGTCCGCGGCGCAGGCAGCGAACAGGACGAGCAGTGCGACGGCCGCTACGGTGAGGAACGGGCAGTGCCTGGCTTGGTGGAGGAGCATGTCGGGTTCCTTCGTGGGATAGACGGGCAAGCGCCCGGCTGGGTGGCTTCAACCAAGCCGAGAGACTAGCACCGATTCAGCGTAGAGATAGAGACCGGCTACGCGGCAACTACGGGGCGTCTGCAGGTCCGGCGTTCTACCGGCAGCTCCCGGGGAATGCCGTTGAGTCGGTCATCGCGGGCGCCGGCCGACCCGGCTCGTTCGAGTACTCCTTCACCGTTCCCGTGGCGGTGTCCGTCACCCGGATCGAGTAGCCGAGGTCCGTGGTGGACGCGCCGTACACCCATACGTTTCCATTCAGTGCGCAACCGTCCAGGACCTTGATCAGGACCTCCCAGTTGTCCCGGCTGAAGAACGTGAACAGGCCGGAGTCGTTCGTGCCCTCGCGGACCACCTTGCCGGCGCCGCTCGCGCCGCCCGCCGTCCGCCACTCGACGCCGACCGAGAAGCGGGAGTCCTGCAGACAAAGCGTCTCGCCGTCCGGCCGGCAACTGCCGGCCGGCTCGTTGGCCTCCACCAGGAATTTGAGCGACGCGGTCGACTCCGTCGCGCCGTCGCTGACCCACAGCGTGACCTGGTAGAACCCCGGCGTCGACCAGGCGTGGTTCGCGGCCGCACCGCGTGACATCACGCCGTCGCCGAAGTCCCACCGCAACTGGCGCACGTCGCCGGTGCTCGCGTTCTCGAACCGCACCGGGACTCCGGTCAGGGCGCGGCAGAGGCCGTCCGCGCACTCCGCGTTCACCGTGATCGCGGCTCGGGGCGCTCCGCCGCCGTCATCGCCGCCGCCGTCATCGCCGTCGCCGGGGCCGCCGCCGTCGCCATCGCCGGGGCCGCCATCGTCGGTGCCGGGGCCGACCGGCGGCGGTGGCGGTGGCGGTGGTGGTGGCGGTGGCGGTGGTGGTGGTGGCGGCGGTGGCGGCCCGCCACCGTCGCCGGCACGGATCGTGACCATCGCCTCCGCCGGGCTGTCAGGAAAGTGCTCCGGGGAGGAGGTCTTCGGGGTCACGCGGTACAGGATGCGACCGCCGCCTTTGATCCTGCCGGTCTTCGTCTCCAGCGACAGCGTGGCCGTCCTGCTTTCCTCCTGAAACCTCACCTCGGTCGGCGGCGCCCGCACAAACGGGTCGCCCTCTACCAGCGGCGGGAGCACGCTGTGCGAAGAGCGCGGCAAGGAGTCTCCCGTGCGCTTGAACTCGAACACGACAAGGTCGCCCTCCTCGACAACAGGCGACACCGCCCGGACCGAGAGCAGCGCGCTACGGGCCCCCGGCACCCTGAACGACATGCGGGCCAACGGCGACTCACGGTCCGACGGCGACTGATCCACCGCGCACAGATTTCCAGGGCGGCAATCGGCGCCGAGGCCAACAACCGCGATGCCGATCGAGGTCGGAAGCAGGGTCGTCGGCCTGAAGGTCACTTCCAGTCGGTCGGCTGAGAGTTCCAGTGCCGAAACGAACTCGGCTCCGTCCGAATGAAAGTTGGCGCCCACATTCTCAACGTCGCCGCCGTTGAGACTGAACGGTTCGCTGAAGCCGAACACCACCGAAAAGTCACTCACAGCGTCGTGCCGGGCGGGCTTGGACAAGACGCGCGCCGTAAAACCGTGCGTTCGGCCCCTCCCCGAGTCCGACCACGGGCCCTCTCCGTCCGCGCTCCCCGCCCGCACCTGCACCTCGTAGGCGAACCCCGGCTCGAGGCCACCCACCTCGGCCCGTGAGAACAGCACGTCCTGCGGGCCATCTTCCCAGTCCGGATCGTCCTCCTTGCGGTACTGCAGGTCGTAGCCGCTGACGAGCGGCCGGTCGACCTCCACCACCGGGACCCAGGTCGCGAGGAGGCTGGTTGCACTCTCGTCCACCGGCTCGACGGTCGGCTGTCCCGGCGTGGACGGAGGTTCCTCCTCGTCGAGGATCCGGACTGTCATTTCCACAGTCGTCGTGTCAACACCGTCAGAGGCGAGCACGATCAGGGTGTAGGACTGCCGCGCCTCGTAGTCGAAGACCGAATTCGTCTCGAGCTGCCCCGTCGTTCCGTCCAAGGCAAAGTCCGAGAGAAAAGCGTTCGTTTGGGAGAGCTGGTAGGACACGACTTCACCCTCCGCGTCCGTGGCCGTCACCGGTGCGCCGACATTCGTACCTGGCGGTTGATTCTCGGACACCTCCCGGATGATCGAATTCGGAAACGCCGGCGGGCTGTTCCCCGCCGTATGGGTCCGGCCGGAACCCGTCTCGGACCAGGCGCTTCGACCCTCCGGGCCGACCGCCTGAATCTGGACGCCGTACGATCCCGACGCGAGCCCTTCGACGACCAGAAAACCGACCGACACGTTGCCGGGGTGCTCCGTCCACTGCGCACTTCCGTCCTTCATGTATCGGACCCGCGCCGAGACCGCTCCCGCCGAAAGCGTCCAGGCCACGCGCACGCTCGTGTGCGAAACCGTACTCACAGAGGGCCGGGCCGGCGCCGCCGGCGGACGCACGTCGGTCAGCTCGACCGTCGCCGTCGTCCTGCCCAAAGCGTCGCTGTCGTCGCGGGCGGTGACGGTCAGCGAGTAGGAGGACTTCGACTCGAAGTCGTAGTTCACGCCGGCCCTGGTCCGAATCTGGCCGCTCGTCTCGTCGATCGTGAACGACGAGGCGTCCGCGCCCCCGAGAGTGTAGGTCAGGGTGTCATCCGTGTCCTTGTCGGTGGCCGTCACCGGATTGCCGACGGCCACGCCGCCGACGTCCACTTCGTCGCCAAGGCTCTCGTCCAGCCCCCGCGTCACCCCGCCGAGGCCGAATGTCGGCGCGAAGTTGTCCGCCGAGTGCGTGCTGCTCGTGCCGGGCGGCGAGTACGGGCCGTCGCCCTCGTCGTTCGACGCCCGCACCTGCACCAGGTACACCGCGCCCGGGTCGAGAGCCCCGGTCGCCGCACCGATCCGCTTCGTCGTCTCCGTCACGTCCTGCGGACCGTCCGTCCAACTCGGAGCGTCCTCCTTCCGGTACCGCACGTCGTAGTTCATGATCGCCGGGCGGCCGGCGTTGTCCGGAGCGCTCCAGGCGACATCGAGATTCGGGTTGTCGACAAATACGGCGCTCACGGCAGGCGCCGCCGGGGGTCCGGGAGGCTCGTCCACGTCGGTCACGGTGATCGTGACGGTCGCTTCGGCCTCGCCCAACACCTGAAGTACGGGAAAGACAACGGGAGCGTCGTCGTCGACGACCCGCACGGTCACCGAGTGGGAGGCCACGCTCTCGTGGTCCAGGGCGGCGCTCGTCCGGAGTTGGCCGTTCGTCTCGTCTACCGCGAACAAAGCGGCGTCCGCGCCTTCCAGACTGTAGGTCAGCGTGTCGCCGTCGTCGGCGTCCGTGGCCGTCACCGGACTGCCGAGGGCCGCGCCCGAAGCCGTGCCTTCGGCTACCGAGAACGTCACCGAGGAAGAAGTGAAGGCCGGCACGCTGTTCGGGGCCGTCGTCGCAAAAAAAATGAATTCCAGTGCGGTTGTGATGCGCGGGCCGATCGCGTTGACCGTTAGGATCTCGTAGCTCTGCCCAATGCCCGAGGGCAACCCGGTCGCGGAGTACGTCGTGACCGTGCTGCCCGTTTCCGCTAGCAGCATGAGCGGGGGGAAAGACACCGCCCAGACCTGGTACCCCGTGATGGGAGACCCGCCGTCATCCGCCGGCGGCGCCCACGACAGGTCGATTCGATGTTTGCCCACGGCCGTGGCGGAGCCTTCGGTCACCGGGCCGGGTACCCTGGCCGGGAGGCGCAAGTTGTTGACCACGGCCGGGACGCCGCCCATGCCGGTGGTGAACGAGGCGACGTCGTTGCCGGCGGCGTCCTGCAGGGCGTACTCGTCGTTGCCGGCGGTCGGGTCCGTGTAGGTCACCACCACCGACTGCCCGATATAGATCCGGGGAGAGGACACCACCCAGAGCTTGCCATCGGGGCGGATAGTCGGGGTTGCAACGACATCTGCGCCGTCCACTGTGACGGCCACGGTTTCCCAAAGCTCCCTCGACTCCACCACATCAGCCAACGGCTCGCTGAAGGTGACAGTGATCCACTTCCCCTCCTCGGTCAACATTGGGTCCACCGAGGCGCCGGTAGGCTTCGGCGCCGTCGTGTCCTGGCCCAGGCCGGGCTGAGCCATCGCAAGGGCGGCGGCGGCCACGACCGCGACCGTACCGGCTGTCAGCGACGGGCGCCGTTTGTCTCGTTTTTCCCGACTTTCCCGAAGTAGTATCCCCATGAAGGAACGCTACGGGCTCAGGCACCCCCTTGTCCCCTACAGGATTGCGGGGTTTAGAGAGAATTCCGTGACCGGGATGGTCCTCAGGCTTCGTCGCCGGAAGCCATCCGATAGCCGATCCCGCGCTCGGTGAAGATGTAGGCGGGGCGGCTCGCGGGATCGCCCAACTTCTGACGGAGCCTCTTGACGAAGGCGCGCACCAGCTTTCGATCCCCGGAATCCCGCCCGCCCCAGACCTGACGCAGCAGGTAGTCGTAGGTCGATATCCGCCCTACGTTGGTTGACAGCGCGCGGAGCAGGTCGAACTCGGTGGCCGTGAGACGCACCGGACGACCGGTGACGGTCACGCGCCGCCGCTCGTAGTCGAGGGTCAGATCTCCCAGCACGAAGGGCTCGACTCCGGCCCGCTTTCGCAGGGCCGCCCGCACTCTGGCGACCAGCTCCGTGGGCGAGAACGGCTTGACGATGTAGTCCGCGGCGCCGATCTCCAGGGCCCGCGCAATCGTCTCGTCCCTGCCGTAGCCCGAGATGAAGATCACCGGCAGGGCGGCCATCTGCGGAAGGCGTTCCATGAGCTCGATTCCGTCCGTACCGGGCAGGATGAGGTCCAGCAGAATCAGCTTGGGCGCACCGGTCTTGATCATGCCGGGAATCTCGTCCGGCTCGCCGGTGATCAGGGGGGCGTAGCCGGCCCTGGTCAGAGCATCCCGAACGTACCGCAGGGTCTGCGGATCGTCGTCGACGACCAGGATCGGCGTGCGCCCGATTTTCTGCCCAGGCGGGCGAAGCCGGTCCCGAACGATGTCGGTCGCCGGGCTGCTCGCGGTCTCCTCCGCCAGTGGCAGCGTGAAGGAGAGGCGCGTTCCCTGGCGGGACCCGGCGCTCTCGGCCCAGATCCGCCCTCCATGCGCTTCCACCAGACCCTTGCAGATGGCCAGGCCCAGGCCGTGGCCTCCCGCTCCGCGCTCCTGATCGCCGCCTCCCAGGCCCGTGTACTTCCGGAACAGGTGCGGCAGCAGGTCCGGCGGCACGCCCCTGCCTTCGTCGGATACCGAAACCACGACATGGACGCCGTCCTGTACGGCGGCGACCCGAATCGGCGAGGACTCGGGAGAGTGTCGCGAGGCGTTGGAGAAGAGGTTGTTCAGGACCTGGACGATCCGCCGCCTCTCGGCCATGACGCGCGGCAGGTCCGGAGGCAGGTCGATTCGGATGACATGCCGACCGCCCCCGCTCAGGAAGGTGCTCCGGGCATCGTCCACCAGGCTGGCCAGATCCACGGGCGTCGAGTTGACCGACAGATTGCCCGCCTCGATACGTCCGGCGTCCAGCAGATCGGTGATCAGGCCGTCCATGTGATTGGCCTGTTGATCGATGATCCGGAAGAACTGGAGCCATTCGGCCGGCTCCATGTCCGAAGAGCGGCCGAGCACGGTCGTGGTCGAGCCCTTGATCGAGGTCAACGGAGCGCGCAACTCGTGGCTCACGATGCCCACGAACTCGGCCCGCAAACGCTCGAGCTCCTGCAGCGGCGCCAGGTCCTGCATGGTGACGACCACCGATTCCACCTCGCCGTCTCGCGCGTGAATCGGAGTGGCGTTGACCAGCATCGCGACGCTGCGGCCTTCGGGCACCGAGAGCGTGATCTCCTCGGTACGGATGGTCTCCGCGCGACGCAGCTCCCGCGGGAGCGGGAACTCGTCCAGAGCGATCTCGCGACCGTCGGCGCGGCGGAAAGTCAACACGCCGAGCAGCTCTTCCAGGGACTGGCCGGGGGTCTGCAGGTCCGAGACGATCCGCTTCGCCTCCCGATTGAGCGACGCCGGGATGCCGCTCCGGGCGTTGAACACCACGACGCCTACCGGGGAGGTGTCGACCAGCGCTTCCAGGTCGGCCCGGGCCCGCTGCTCCTCCCGGTGGGTGCGAGCGTTCGCGATGGCGGTTGCAGCCTGCGAAGCGAACAGCACCAGAGCTTCCTGGTCCTCGCTGGTGAACTCCAGACCGCCTTCCTTCTCCGCAAGGAAGAAATAGCCGACATCGGCGTCCCGGTGGCGCATCGGCGTGCCCTGGAAGGTCCGCGGCCGGATCATCTCCGTGAAACGACCTATCGATCGGGCGGAGGCGGGAATCTCCTTCTCGGTCGGCACTCCCGGGAGGTCCCGCAGGAGGTCGAAGAGTCTCGGTCCCTCGGGCCAGTTCGTCAGCCGGCGGTGTTCCTCGGCCGTGATTCCGGACGTCACGAAGTCCTCGGGTTTGCCGGAGTCGTCGATGGTCGCGATGGCGCCGCAACGGGCGCCGGTCAGCTCCCGGGCGCTCTCCACGATCTGCTGCAGGACGGTGCCCACATCGAGGCTGGCGGTGATGCGCAGGGCGGCCGCGCTCAACCTGGACATCCGGTCCCGCAACGCCTTGTTCTCTCGCCTCAACTCCTCGATATTCACGGGGGCGCATCCTCCTGGGACCTGCATTGAATGGCGTTCGCTTGGCTGGCCGGCAGCCGGCTCGATGAGGGGGCGGGGCGGTGCATGCTAGCGAGGTTTGGCAGAGGTTCGCGAATAAGTCGCGTACAGCCTCCAGGATTTCGCGTTCAGTTCACGCTAGAGGGCTACGGTTAAGCCTCCGCCCCTGCTATGAGCGACTATGAGCGAACTGGAGACCTTCGAACGAATCGTTGCGCTGCTCTATGACGCGATGCTGGACGACCGGAATTGGCCGGCCGCCTCCGCGCTGATCGACGAGGCCTGCGGCGCGAAGGGCAATGCGCTGTTGTTCGTCGAAGGTTCCGAGGAGGACATGCGGGCTCACTCCGTCGGCTTCTTCCAGCGCGGGACGTCCCGTGGAGATCTCGAGCGCGAGTACATGGAGATCTACCACCCGATCGACGAGCGCGTGAGCCGCTTCCGCGAACTGCCCTTCGGTCGCCTGGTCAGTGTCGCCGAGCTGTACGACGAAGAGGAGCGAAAGTGCTCGCCCACGTACAACGAGTTCATGCTCCGGGCCGACGGCCGGGACGGCCTGAACGTCCGCCTCGCCGGTTCAGACGACTGTCGCCACGTTGCCTGGGTGATCGGCGACCCGGTCGACTCGCGGGAGTGGCGGTCCGATCGGATCGCGATGGTCGAGCGGCTTCATCCCTTCGTCTGCCACTTCGTCCACGTTCGCCGGGCGCTGGCGCGCGCCAAGGGGCTTGAGGGGTCCCTGGACGACCTGCTCGACAATCTGCGGGTCGGCGTTCTGCACCTGGACCGGAGCGGCAGGATCATGGCGGCGAACGACCGCGCCCGCAGCATCCTCGAAGTCGGCGACGGCCTGTGGGGCCGGAACCGTTTCCTGCACGCGCGACTGCCCGAGGAGGACGTCCGCCTGAGTCAGATCCTGGCCGACGCGCTGGTTGACGCCGGCAGCGCCCCCGTCGGCGGTTCGATGGCCGTCACCCGCTGCGCCGCCGCCGCGTCGTTCGTGGTCCACGTGAGGCCGACCGTGCCCCGCGACTTCGACTTCGGCGGCCGGGGCGTCGGCGCGCTGGTCCTGGTCGTGGCGCCGGAACGCCAGGCGCGCATCGATCAGGACCTGGTTGCCGCGGCCCTGGGCCTCACGCCGTCGGAGAGCCAGATCGCCGTGTCGCTGGCCGAAGGCAGGACGGTGCGCGACATCGCGGAGGGCAGCGGACGCAGGCAGAGTTCCATCTACTGGCATCTCCGGCAGATATACGCCAAGCATGGCATCTCGCGTCAGCCCGACCTGGTGCGCCTGGTGCTGTCCGTGACCAGTCTCCGCTGAGGAGCGCCGGCGCCTCGCCGGTCCAGGGGGTTCGTGGCCGGCCGTTCGTCACGGTACCGACTTGCCGATGCGCGGCTGGTCGGCTAGATTTCCGCTCGCCATGATGAAGAACTTCCTCTTTGCGATCGCTTACCTTCTCGGCGCCGGCTGGTGGGCCAGTCAGGCCATGGTCGATGCCGCGTCGGGCTCCTGGTGGAACATCCTTGCCTTCTCTGCCGTGCTGGCCTTCTTCCTGGTCCGCATCGGCTGCATGGGCGGCAGCGAGGATCAGGCCCAGAAGATGGGCAACATCTTCTCGATCCTCGTGGCGGTCGCGCTCCTGGTGCTCGCGGTGACGGGCCTGATGGGCGAGACCAGCGGGATCGCGAACCTGGTCTTCGCGCTCCTGTTCGCGGTCGTGGCGGGGCTTGGCGTACGCGCCACGGCCGCCGCGCACGCTTGACGCGGCGCTACAGCGCCGCCACCTCCTGCTCCAGCACGCCCGCGTACTTCTCGTACGCGGCCTGTCGCAGCTTCGGCAGATGGGTGGTCGGGAACAGATCGTTCGTGCCGGCGTACTCGCGCAGGAGTTGCCGCGCCACGGTGACCTTGTGGACCTCGGTCGGACCGTCGGCCAGGGCCATGTGGAACGAGTCGATGACCCCGGCCGAGTAGGGCATCTCGTTCGAGACGCCGAGCGAGCCGTGGATCATCAGCGCCCGTGAGAAGACGTCGAGGTAGACCTTCGGCATGACCGTCTTGACCGCCGAGATGTCCTTGCGGACCATCCGGTAGTCCTTGTACTTGTCGATCTTCCAGGCGGTCTGGAGCACGAACAGCCGGAACTGCTCGATCTGGGTCCAGGAGTCGGCGATCTTCTCCTGGATCAGTTGCTTCTGCGCCAGCAGCTCGCCCTGGGTCTCGCGGGAGAGCGCGCGCTCGCACATCTGGTCGAAGGCGGTGCGCACCTTGGCGATGGTGCGCATCGCGTGGTGGATGCGGCCGCCGCCAAGCCGTGTCTGCGCGACCACGAAGCCCTGGCCGCGATGCCCGAGCAGGTGGTCCTTCGGGACGCGAACGTTCGTGTAGCGGACGTAGCCGTGGGCGCCTTCCTCGGTCCCCGTGCCGACGCCGACGTTGCGGACGATCACAACGCCGGGCGTGTCCTTCGGCACCAGGAACATCGACATCCGGTTGTAGGGCGGGGCCTGCGGGTCGGTCACCACCATGACGATCAGGAAGGAGGCGTAGCGGGCGTTCGAGGAGAACCACTTCTCACCGTTGATCACCCACTCGTCGCCGTCGAGGACTGCGCTCGTCTTGAACACCTTGGGATCCGAGCCGCCGTGGGGCTCGGTCATCGAGTAGGCGGAGACGATCTGGTTGTCGAGCAGGGGCTGCAGGAAGCGCGCCTTCTGCTCGTGGGTGCCGTAGTGGGCGATGATCTCGGCATTGCCCGAGTCCGGCGCCTGGCAGCCGAAGACGATCGGTGCGTGCGGCGAGCGGCCGAGAATCTCGTTCATCAGCGCCAGCTTGACTTGGCCGTAGCCCTGGCCGCCGAGGTCGGGCCCCAGGTGGCAGGCCCACAGCTTGCGCTTCTTGACCTCCTCCTGGAGCGGCGGGATGAGCTTCTGGCGCTTCGGGCAGGAGAGGTCGTAGGGGCTGCCGAGGACGAACCGGAGCGGCTCGATCTCAGAGCTTACGAACTCGTCCATCCAGTCCAGCTTGTCCTGAAATTCAGGGTCGGTCTCGAAGTCCCATGCCATTGCTGTTCTCCTGTTGCGCGGTGTGCTTGAAGGCCGCTTAGCGTACAAGATGGAGGCGTAGACTCGCGGGATGCTCGTGAACAACGTCCGGCTACTGGGTCCGCCGGCCTTCCGGCCGGCATCCGGCTTCCGCCTGATCCCGGTTGCCGCAGCGCTCCTCCTGCTCGTTTCCGTGGGCTGCGGCCGCGACCCCGGCGCCGCCGGCGCTTCAGCCGGCGAATGGCGCCACTACGCCGCCGACCGCGCATCGACGAAGTACTCGCCGCTCGACCAGATCAACCCGTCGAACGTCGACCGGTTGCGCGAGGTCTGGCGCTGGACCTCGGTGGAGACCGAAGCCGATACCGAGCACCGCGGCGGCATGTACAAGAGCACGCCGCTCTACATCGACGGCACGCTCTACATCACGACCTCGCTCAGCCAGGTTGCGGCAGTCGACCCCGCCACCGGCGAGACGCTGTGGGTGTACGACCCGAGGAGCTACGACACCGGCCGCCCGGCCAACGCGGGCTTTCAGCACCGCGGACTCGAGTACTGGCGCGGGGAGCTCGACGGCGAACCGGTCGAGCGCCTGATCTACGCTGCCCACCACCGGCGGTTGATCTCGCTCGACCTGGTGACCGGCGAACCCGACCCGACCTTCGGCGACGCCGGCATGGTGAACACCGCACTCGGCCTGGGCCGCGAGATCAACGAACGCCAGTACACGCATTCCGCGCCGCCGATCGTCTGCGCCGATGTCGTGGTGCTCGGCTCGATCATCTCGGACGGTCCGCGCGGCCCGAAGATGCCGCCCGGCCACCTCCGCGGCTACGACGTGCGCACCGGCGAGATGCGCTGGATCTTCCACACGATCCCGCAGCCGGGCGAGCCAGGGAACGAGACCTGGGAGGATGGCTCCTGGGAGTACTCGGGCAACACGAACGTGTGGACGATGATGAGCTGCGACGACGAGCTCGGCATGGTCTACCTGCCGGTGTCGACGCCGACGAACGACTGGTACGGCGGCCACCGGCCCGGCGACAACCTGTTCGCGGAGAGCCTGGTGGCGCTCGACGCCCGCAGCGGCGAGCGGAAGTGGCACTTCCAGGCCGTCCACCACGGTCTCTGGGACTACGACTTCGCTTCGGCCCCGAACCTCGTCGACATCAACGCCGATGGCCGCGAGATCAAGGCCGTCGCCCAGGTCAGCAAGCAGGGCATCACCTACGTGTTCGACCGGGAGACAGGCGAGCCCGTGTGGCCGATCGAGGAACGCCCGGTCCCCCAGACGACGGTGCCCGGCGAATGGAGTTCGCCGACCCAACCGATGCCGACCAGGCCCGTGCCTTTCGAGCGCCTCGGCCTCACCGAAGACGACCTGATCGACTACACGCCGGAGCTTCGGGCCGAGGCGCTCGAGATCGTGAAGGACTACGTGCTGGGCCCGATCTACACGCCGCCCATCGAGGTCGAGGAGGGCGGCAAACTGGGTGTGCTGACGTTGCCGTCCGCTGCCGGCGGCGCGAACTGGCGGGGCGCCGCCGTCGATCCCGAGGCCGGCGTGCTCTACGTGCCGTCGATGACCCAGGTGCTCAGCTACGGGGTGCAGGCGGCCGACCCGGCCCGCTCGGAGTTCCGCTACGTCGCCGCCGTCTCGTTCATGGCCGGACCTCAGGGCCTGCCCCTGGTCAAGCCGCCGTACAGCCGGATCACCGCGATCGACCTGAACACCGGCGAGCACCTGTGGCAGGTCGCCCATGGCCCCGGCCCGAAGGACCACCCGGCCATCGCCCACCTCGACCTGCCCGACCTCGGCAGCCCCTCCCACGGCGTGCTCTCGAACGGCGGCCTGGTGCTGACCAAGGACCTGATCTTCATCATCCAGGCCGACTACGACACGAGTCGGATGACCTTCATGGGCGACGCCGGCCACATCCGCGCCTACGACAAACGCGACGGCGCGAAGCTCTGGGAGCACCGCGTCGAACCGACGCCGCACGGCACGCCGATGACCTATCTCCACGAGGGCCGGCAGTACGTGGCGTTCACGGTCGGCCGGGGGGAACAAAGTCCCGCGCTGGTGGCGTTGGCGTTGGAGTAAGCCTTACAACAGGAGGGGTCAGGTCATGCAGTGGCGGGTACGCCATATCCAGGCCGACTGTCGCTGCGCCCGCAGCGCTGCCAGAGCACTTACTGTAGAACAGTGCGCCACACCGGAGCGTGTCTCTGGGTGCGCGGGTCTGCCATCCGTACGCCCGATGACGGGCGCGCGGACTGGTTCACGGGTGGGCGCGGATCGCGCCACCCGGGTTCTGACCCGCATCAGGCGCGCTGCCGCGAAGCGGCGCGCGCGAATCGCAGAGGGCTGCACTGGACGATTCGCGTGCTCAGCACCACTGTTCGCTGCGACCCTGGCCGCCGCTCTGCTCCTGGGCGGCTGCTCGGCAGTCGTTCAGCCCGGTCCCGCTTGCCGTCCGCTGGAGACCGCCGAACTGCCGATGCTTGGCCTTATCAGCGGCACATGGATGGACGAGGAGCAGTTCGTGGTTGCGGATCCGCACCAGTCCCGCTTGCTCGTCTACAGCGTGGCTAAGGGGCTCGTGCGGATCGTCAACGGCCGAGAGAGCGGGGACCCGCCGCTGAACTTCGGGTCGCCTATGGACATTCAGCCGTGGGGACGAGGGTACGTCCTCGCGGATGGCTACCCAAACCAGGATCGTTTCCTTGAACTGGACCCGAAGCTGCGACCGGTTCGCGTGCTCTGGGAGAGCGACGTGGAGAGGACGACAGGTGTGTCGAGCGGCGCCGGGGGAAGGCGGTATCGGATCATCACTGGCGACGAGGTGTTTGCCATCACCCAGTTGGCCGCTCTGCGCGACAGGCTCTATGTAGAGGGCAGTCGGACGGATGACGCACGGCGCTCGGAGCTACTGCATTGGGAAGAGGAGTTCGTAGCGTTCGGGGCCGATTCCCGGCCAGGTGCGCCGCGCGGCGGGCTGCGGGAAGTAGCCGCTTGGCCCGGCTTCGCGGGAGAGCTTGGTTGGTACGGATCGGCTTCCGACCTTGCGGCGACGGGTGATCGCGCCGGTTCGATCTTTGCCCTCCGCTTCGCACCCGATGGTCCCTTCATCCAGGAACTCGTCGGTAGAGGCCGGCGGCTGGAGGCCTTTCCGGACCTGCCCGTGCCGTTGCCGGAGTTGCTTCGCGTCGGCGGGGGCGGTTGGGCTGGTTGGGGGCCTCTGGAAGCGTCCAGCTATCCCGCCGGTCTCTACGCCGATCGGGACCATCTCTACGTTCTGATGCGGGATACGACCGGTGATGCGGTCGTGTGGGACCTGTACCGCATCGACCCGGAGCAGGATGCGGTTGTGGGCAAGCTACGCCTGCCCACGAACGCGCCTCACGTGAGCCTGCTTCCAGGCCGCAGCTACTGGGTGCTGGAGGAGGCGAGCAGCGGGCTGGAGCATCCGCTCCGGCCGCCGATTCGTTTCCTCTTGCTGAGTTCGGCCGCCATTCGCGCTGGGGAGGTTTCATCATGCGATTGAGTTCTGTTCTCGCCGGCCTTGCCATCCTTCATCTACTCGCCGTGCCCGGGGCGGCGCAGCAGGCGCCGACGCCCACTCCGGGCCAGCTCGTCGTCCTCGGAGCGGATGGCCAGCCGGTCGCCGACGCCTCGGTCACGGTGCTGCAGCCGAGCCGGGCGGGCCTCTCGCCGGTGGACGCGTTCCTGGTGCGCAGCGAGACGGCGGAGAACGGCGTCGTCGAGGACGCCGTGCCGCGGCTGCACGGGCTGACGGTGGTCGTCGACCATCCGGCGCACCTGCCGTTCGTGGGCGCGTACCCGAGCCGGCCGCCGCCGGAGGTGATCCGGTTGCAGCCGGGGCGGACGGCGAAGGGCGTGGTACGGGAAGCCGGCGGCGGTCCCACGGTGGCGGGAGCGAGCGTCTGTGCGTCATGGCGCGACGCGGTCCTTCCCGACTGGTTCGGAACCTTGCGGCGCTGCACGGACAGCGGCGAGCGGGGCGCGTTCGAGCTTTCGGGCCTGGCGGCCGGGAATCTCCAGGCGACGGCCGAGGCGCCCGGTTTCGAGACCGGCGCCAGCACCATCGAGCAGGGTCGGCGGGCTTCGCGCGTCGAGTTCGAACTCGTGGCCGGTGAGCAGCCGGCCGGCGAGGCGCCGGCGGGGCCGGCCGGGGCCGGCGAAGTGCGGGTCGAACTCGTGGGCGCCACCGGCGAGCCGATCCGGAACTTCACGATGCGGACCAACGGAGTCGGTCGGATGGCCGGCTCCTCGCACCATGTCGAGGACGCCGAGGGTCCGGTGCTGGTTCCGATCAGTACTTCGTTCGCGGACGATGCCGCGGTCGATCTTTCGTTCCGGGCCGCGAACTACCTCGAATCTCGGCTCATCCGGGTCGCGCCGCTCCCCGGCGGCGAGACCGAACTGGGCCTGATCGCTCTCGAACCCGGGGCCGTGGTGCAGGGGCGACTCTTCGACGCGGTGGGGGCGGAACCTGCCGCCGGCTGCGTGATCGAACTCCTGTATCCGGGCGCGGGCGCCATTGCCGCCCTGATGATGGGACAACGCCACCTGACGGTGTCCGATGCCGACGGCCGGTACCTGCTTGGCGGCCTCGGGGCGGGCCGCTACCACCTGCGGCTGCAGTGCCTGGGGGCGCCGGTCGCGGATCGGCTGGTCGTGCTGGGTGCGAACGAACTGGCCGACCAGGGTGAGTCGTGGATCGACTCCGGGCGGCCGGTCGCGGTGCGTGTCCGGGGTATGGGCGCGGGGACGGTTCGCCTCCTGGACCGGTTCAAGGAGATCGAGAGCCCGATCGTCGAGACGGTGCTGCGGTCGTCACCGGGATCCGAGGCGGGACAACGGACCGATGAGGACTCGACGGCGCAAGCCGAGTTCCGGGCGATTCCCGGCGTGTACAGACTGGAAGTCGTCGACGGTACCGGCCGCCTCCGCGTGTCGCAGGAGGTCGCGATCGAGGAGGGGCCGGCCGACGTGCAGACGGTCGACGTGGCCCTTTCGACCCGGACGATCCGCAGCGTCCTGGTGCTGGACGGCCGCACGGTGGCGGGCGGCGCCGTTTCCTTCGGCAGCGTCTTCGAGCCATCCCGGAGCTCCTTCAAGATCCAGCTTTCTTCGCAGCGCCGTGGCGGCGCCCAGCAGAACCGGATGTTGGGGATGGGAAGTCCCGCGGTGCGCGCCGCTGTTGGCGCGGACGGCTCGTTCGAGGTCGATGGCGTCGCCGATGACCTGCTGTGGATGACCTGGTACGCCAGCGACGGCACCTACGTCGGACGGCTGTGGCCGGCCGACCCGGTGCCGCGCATGGACCTGGACGGCGTTCGGGTGACCGGCTCGCTGCTCGACGTGAACGGCACACCGGTCGGCGGCCAGGTGTCCCTGGTCGGAGACGTGGGCCGCGTAGTCGCGTTCGCGGAGGTCGGTGACGACGGCCGCTTCGTGCTGCCGCCGGCGCCGCCGGGCTCGTACCGGCTCAAGGCCGGTGCGGGGGTGTCCCCGAGCCGCGCTCGGGAGGGCAGAGGCAGCCTGGCGGGAACGGCGGTCCAGGATCTCGTGATCACCGCCGAGCCGCCGCTTCACCAGGTCCTGCGTGTCGAGGAGAAAGAGCCCGGCGTGCTCGATGTAGAGCTGCGGCGGGCCGACGGCAGTCCGGCCGGTGGCGTCTGGCTCAACTTCGTCGACGCCGCGGGCGATGTGGTCGGTGGCGGTTTGGCATCGGCTGCCGGGCGGAGCACCCGGAATGTGCCCGCCGGAGAGGTGGCCGTGGTCTGGAACGACGCCGCCGCCTGCGCCGGCGGCGTCGGATTGAACGTTGAGGCGGACCGTACGTCGACGCTGCGGGAGTCGCTGCCGATGGGCCGTCTGCTCGAACTCCGCTGCCCGGCGTCCGACTGCGCCGGCGAGACGCTCTCCTTCCTCAGCGTGACGACCGAGTCCGGCGCCGAGATCGCGAGCCATTTGACCGGCGCCGGCGATGCCGTCCGGTTCTCCGAATCGGGCCGCCTCGGCCTCGGCTGTGTGACTCCCGGCGCCTACGGGGTCTCGTTCTGGTCAGCCGGCCGCCGCTGGGGCGCCGAAGTCAACGTCGGCGGCAGGGGGTCGGCGGAGGAGCCGGTGGTCGTGAACGGCCGGGAGGCGGGACTGTAGTTCGTTTCGGTTGCTTCGAGCAGGGATACGGTAGGAACGCTCTCGGGTTCGCTTTCGCGCCGCCTCTTCCTCGGTACTGCCGCCGAATAGGTCGTCTTGAAATCGAGAAGAGGGTTGGGGGTCGCTGCCGTGTCAGCCGAGACAACAGCGGTTGCCGCCTCAAACTGCTGCTGTGCCCATTCGCTCGTGTAGGAGAGGAACTCCTCGGTGCGGCGTTCGAATTCCTCAAAGCTGGGGGCCTCGTTCAGAATGTCCTCGAGAAGCCGATGGAGACACTCCGTGTGCTTCTGACAGGCTTCTTCGAGTGTGTCTCCGATTCCGACGAAACCGCCAGGCCTCACGCCATGTACGACGAACTCCCGCCCATCGCGTATCCCGATAGCGTCGCCCGAGAGTTCAACACGAGCCGCGTACTCCGCACGACGCAGGTCGAGGTGCTCCTCGAACCGAAGTGGGTACATGGTGGGTTCTCCTTGGCCGCTTGCTCGGCGCAAGCTGCATCGTTGTCTCCTCGTGCTCCTCTGGCGGAAGCACGCGTCTGAATCGGTTCAGGCAAAGGCCAGACAGTGTCCGTCAAGCAGTGTCGGCCCATGAACCGGAGAAAACGCTAGCACAGGTACCCGCTAGAGACTGCGCGGTAGAGGCTGTGTGCGCCGGCCTGCCATCTGTGCGCCCGATGACGGGCGCACAGAGTGGTTCGCGGGTGGCGTGGGATCGCGCCACCCGGGTTCCGGCCGGCATCCGGCGCGATGCCGCGAAGCGGCGAGCCCGAGCCGCAGGCTGGAGCGGCCGGTTTTCGAGACGGATGCCCGCACCATCGAGCAGGGGCGGCAGGCTTCCCGCGTCGTCTTCGAGCTGGTGGCCAAGGAGGAGTCGGCCAGAGAGGCTGAGGCAGGGCCGGCGCCGCCGGGCTCGTACCGGCTCAAGGCCGATGCAGGCCTGTCGCCGACGCTGATGGATCGGGGAAGGAGTGGCCTCACCGGAAGCGTGACGCAGAATCTCTTACTCGGGAGCGACCCGCCGCCGCATCAAGTGCTGAGAATCACGAACGAGGAGTCAGGCGTGGTCGAAGTGGAACTCAGGCGGGCCGGAGGACGTCCTGCTTCGGGCGCCTGGCTTCACCTGGTGCACACGTCAGGCGATGTGGTCGGTACCGGGCTGGCAACGGCAGCCGGCAGCTACGCGAACCGGAAGGTGCCCACGGGCGATGCGTCGCTGGTCTGGAACGACGCGGCCGCCTGCGCCGGCGGCGTGGGACTGAGCGTTGTAGGAGTCGGCGTCATGGGGAGGGCCACTCTTCAAACCCATCGTTCACGAGGTCGGCGTAGTACCGCCGATTGTAAATGGCCGCGAACACAGGCTGGGTGACGAGTAGCCCGATTCCAACGGCGACCAGGGCCGCCGTCGGCTTGGCGAATGACCCTGCCGCCGATAAGGCGTCAAGAGCCGTATTGGACAGCAGCAGTGCCGCTGACATCACAATCTGGCTCACCAGGTACATGATCAGCGCCCACTTCCAGTCTCCACGAAACAGAGGAACCAGAGGGCCAAGAAACAAGGTCGTCCAACTGAAGCCGAGGTGCGGTACCGATCGCCTGGCGCCGGTTCTCTCGTTCCTCATCTCGACCATGGGCTCGCTCCTGTTCTCGCGGGCGGATCGGATTCCCGGTGGCTACTGAGACCCGGCGAGCAGGGCTTGCAGCGCTTGCGCGGGCTGGGCGAACTCGGGGGCGCCGACGATGCGGCCGACTTCGCGGCCGTCACGGTAGACGATCGCGGTTGGCAGGCCCGTCACTTCGTTGCCCTTGACCTCGGGTTCATCCCAGCCGGCCGGGGGTGAGGCCAGTCCGTAGTACTCGAAGGCGACGTTTGAGCCTTCGAGGCCGGCGTTGACGTCGAGCAGGTGGGGCAGAACCCGCTTGCAGACGCCGCACCAGGAGCCGAAGAAGACGCGGACCTGGGCCGGTCCGGCGTCGCGGAGGGCCGCCATCGCCGAGGCGTTGGGCTGGAAGGTCTCCATGCCGGCCCGGTAGCCGGGCGAGTGCTCGAGCAGTTCGCCCAGGGTGCGGTCTCCGACCAGAGGCGGCCGGGGCAGGACACGGACTGTCCGACCTTCGATCGGCAGGGCGATGGTGGCCTGGTCCGGCTTGGCCTCGCCGACGTAGGTCTTGCCCGGTTCGGCGACCACGTCGTAGCCGCCGCCGGCGGCCAGGAGATCGGCAGCGGGCAAACGATCCACGGCCATGGTGCGTGCCCACAGCAGGACCGGCTCGCCCAGGGAGTCGCTGAGGATCAGCATCGCCGCGGCCCGTTGGGAGAGGTAGAGCCTGGCGTCGGAATCGGCTTGACCGTCGATCTCGAGGATGTAGTCGTCGATGGGCAGGAACCCGCTCAGGACGGGGTGGGCTGTGGTCTGAGCCAGGGCCGGTGCGGCCGAGGCGATCAGCAGCGCGAGGAGAGCGCAGAGGGCCGGGAGTCGTCGGTAGGGCGTCACGGTGCGGAATCCTACGCGGGCTTCACGCGACGCGCGAGCCGAGGTACTGCGCGTCGAGCTGGTCCAGGAGCTGCCTCGCGCGTGTCTTCGCGGTGGCGATCGTGCGCTCCTTGACGCCTTCGTAGCCGCGGATCGAATCGGGCAGTTTCGCCGCTTCGACCACTAGCGGCGCGGACTCGGCATCGAGCCGGTCGATCGTGTCGTGCAGCAGCTCGCGGTACCAGTCGAACAGGGCGCGCTCCAGACGGCGATGGCGGGTGGCGCCGAAGATGTCGAGGACGGTGCCGCGGAACCGGCGCGCCGCGTAGAGCAGCCGGAACATCGGCCGGGACCAGGCGCCGAACTTGATCTTCCGCTGCCAGCCCATCCGCCGCAGCGTCGGCGGGTGGAGCAGAATGTGGCGGTTGAGCGGGCCGTCGTAGTCGTTGGCGATCTGGTCCCAGATCGGGTCCTGGAGCCACAGGCGGGCGACCTCGTACTCGTCCTTGACCGCCAGCAGCTTGAAGCCGTAACGGGCCGCTTCCTCGCGCACCTTGGTGTGACCGGGCAGTCTGGATTCCTCGGCCGCCCCGATCTCGTCAACGAAGGCCAGGTAGCGCTCGGCGATCCCCGTGCCCTGGTAGAGCAGCAGGTCGGCGACGCGGCCCGGCAGCAGCCGGTCGAGCGCGCCCCCCTGCGGGGCGCCCGCCAGGAGGCGCTCGAGTTCCGGCCGGAACTTCGGCGCCCAGCGCTCGATCCGGACGCGGGCGGCTTCCAGGGCCGTCGCCGCGGTCTGCGCCTTGGGACCTTCAAGACCGGAGGCGCTTCGGAACCGCTCCGGGTCCGCGACGGAGAGCCGGCCGTAGCGGAAGGCCTGGATGTTGTCCTCGACCGCCACGCCGTTCGCCCGCAGCGCCTCCTCGATGAATCGCGATTCGAGCGGCAGCAGACCCTGCTGGTAGGCGGCGCCGACCAGGAAGATGTTGCCGGTGACGCTGTTGCCGAGCAGCCGCTCGGTGGCGGCCTCCGCGTCGACGAAGTAGCTCCGGCGGCGGTCGGTGAACAGGGCCAGACGCTTGCGCAGCTCGTCGAGCGGCGGCATCCGCGCGGCGCTGTCGGTGATCACGGCGGCTGGACTGATTCCGGCGGTGTTGGCGACCACCGCCGTGGTCTCCTTCGAGAAGCGCTTGATGTTGTCGGTGGCGACCGTGGCGAGCAGGTCGAAGGACAGGGCCAGATCGGCCTCGCCCTCGCCGAGCTTGTTCGCCCGGTCGATCGGCTTGCTGCTGAGCAGCAGGTTCGACACCACCGCGCCGCCCTTTTGCGCGAGGCCGGTCTGGTCGAGGTGGACCGCGTACCGGCCTTCGAGCAGGGCCGCGGTGACCAGGATCGCGTCGACGGTGACCACGCCGGTGCCGCCGATTCCCACCAGCAAGGCTCTGAAGATCTCGTTCTCCCGCACCTTGCCGGCCGGTTCCGGCGCCTCGTCCGCGGCCAGGGGCGCGGCTGCGGCGCGGCGCACCGGCTTCGTGGCGGCGCCCAGGTCGATGGTCATGAAGGCGGGGCAGTCGCCCTCGATGCACGAGTAGTCCAGGTTGCAGGACGACTGGTGGATCTGGGTCTTGCGGCCGTACTCCGTCTCGAGCGGCGCGACCGAGAGGCAGTTCGACTTCGCCGCGCAGTCGCCGCAGCCCTCGCATACCGCCGGGTTGATGTAGACGCGCTGGCTCGGCGTCTCCTGGATGCCGCGCTTGCGTTCGCGTCGCTTCTCGGCGGCGCACTGCTGGTCGTAGACGACGGCGGTCGGGCCCTTGATCGCGCGCAGTTCCTTGAGCACGTCGTCGTAGTCGCGGCGGTGCCGCATCTCGACTCCGTTGTCGTCGCGGTGGGGAAAGCGCTCAAGGTCCTCGGTGACCAGGATCACCCGCTTCATGCCCTGGAGCTGGAGCTGCTTCGCCACGCCGAGCGAACTGAGCAGGCCGACCGCGTCCTGCCCGCCGGTCATCGCGACCGCCGCGTTGTAGAGGATGCGGAAGGTCATGTGGAGGTTGGCGGCGATGCAGGCCTCGATCGCCTTGCTGGCGGAGTGGGCGTAGGTGCCGTCGCCGACGTTCTGGAAGACGTGCTCCTGCTCGGTGAAGGGCGAAAGCCCGATCCAGCAGGCGCCCTCGCCGCCCATCTGCGGCAGCCAACTGATGCCGCGGTCCATCCACATCGCCATCGCGTGGCAACCGATTCCGCCGCCGGCGGCGTCCGACCCCTCGGGTAGCTGGGTGGACGTGTTGTGGGGGCAGCCGCTGCAGAAGTAGGGCGTGCGCGGCATCGCGGCCGGCAGAGTCGTCGCCAGGTCGGCGGACTCGGCGCCCGTTCGCAAGCGCGACAGGTTCTCCGACGGCACCGCGCCGGGCAGCCGCTGCTGCAGGTAGGCGCCGAGGATCAGGGCGATCTGGTGACCCTCCAGTTCGCCGTGCATCGGGAACAGCGCCTCGCCGCCCGGCGTCTGTTTGCCGCCGACGAGCGGCCGGTCGGGCAGGTTGTAGAGGGTCTGACGGACCTGGGTCTCGATGAAGCCCCGTTTGTCCTCGACGACGATGATCTCGTCCAGGCCCTCGGCAAACTCGCGCAGGCGACGCGTTTCGACCGGCGCGATGCAACCGAGCTTCAGCAGGCGGATGCCGTGGCGGTCGAGCGCGGCTTCGTCCAGTCCCAGCAGGTTGAGCGCCAGGCGCACGTCGCGGTAGGGCTTGCCGGCCGCGATCAGGCCCAGGCGGTCGCCGGGGCTGGCGCAACGGATGCTGTCGAGGCCGTTGGCATGGACGTACTCCAGGGCGGCCACGGTGCGCTCCATGAAGATCTGGCGCTCCATCTCGACCGTATGCGGCGGCAGCAGCCGGATGTCGAGGTGCTTCTGGAACGGTTGGCCGTCGATTTCGAGATCCGGCAGAACCGGTGGCGGCATCCGAGGCAGATCGATGACCGCGCCGCCGTCGGCGACGTTGGTCACGATCTTGAGCGCGGTCCACAGACCGGAGAACCGGGACAGGGCGATGCCGTGCAGGCCGAACTCCAGGACCTCCGCCGGGTCGCCGGGATAGAGCACAGGCATCGAGAGGTCGAAGAAGCTGATCGTGCTGTCGCCGGGAATGGTCGAACTCTTGCAGGCGGTGTCGTCGCCGGCCAGCACCAGCACGCCGCCGTGCTTGCCGGTGCCGATGAAGTTGCCGTGGCGGAAGGCGTCGCCGGTGCGGTCGACCCCCGGGGTCTTGCCGTACCAGATGCCGACCACCCCGTCGTAGCGCTGGTGGGGGAACCGGTCGAGGAGTTGGGCGCCGTAGATCGAGGTCGCCGCCGTCTCTTCGTTGATCCCCGGCTGGAAGACCACGTCGTGTTCGGCCAGCATCCGGCCGTTCCGCATGAGTTGCTTGTCGTATTCGCCGAGTGGCGAGCCGGGATAGCCGCTGATGAACGCGCCGACTCGCAGACCGGCTTCGCGGTCCCGGCGGTGCTGGTCCATCGGCAACCGGACCAGGGCCTGGATACCGGTCATCGCCACGCGGCCTTCAGTAAGCGTGTACTTGTCGTCTAGTGAGAAGGCCGTCATTGCTTCGTATCCTACCGCGTCGGTTCGGTCACTGTCCGGCCTGGGAGCGCGGGCGTCCTGCCCGCATTCGGCGCGAAGCGCCGGTAGCTCTCAGCCGCCGCGAATCCGAGCGAACCACTCGTGGCCGGACGCTTCGGTCCGGCCACGAAGGACGGCCTGTTTGATCGACCGGACCCCGTCCTGGGGGTAACCGGCAATGGTCGCGGAAAGTTCCCGCGCCCGGGTCAGGACTTCATCGTCGGCTGTGACCTCGCAGGCCACGCCCATGCGCTCGAGCTCCGGTCCCGCGCAGCGCCTGCCCACGATCGCGAGCCGGGCCGCGACGCTCTCCGGGTGGCGAAGGCGCAACCAGGCCATGTTCATCGGCGCCGCCATGCCCATCTGGATTTCGCCGACGTGGAGGAAGGCTTGCTCGCCCGCCACCAGGAGGTCGGCGGCGAGCGCCAGCGCCGAGCCGGCGTTGATGGCGAAGCGTTCGAGGGCGGCGACGATCGGCTTCGGGCAGTCGTAGAGCGCGGCGTGGACGTCGAGCCAGAGACCGCTGAAGGCAGGCATCCAGTCGGGCGGCGGATCGGCCCGGAACTCGCCCAGGTCGAGACCGGAACAGAAAGCGCCGCCCGCTCCGCGCAGCAAGAGGACGCCTACGTCGTCGTCCTCGGTCGCGGCGACGATCTCGGCGTGGAGACGCTCCGCCAGCGGGCCGGTCACCGCGTTGCGGCGCGCGGGCCGGTTGAGCACGATCTCGGCGACGCCGCTTTCGCGCGTCGAGAAGACCGGATCGGAGGAGGAGGTCATCGTCGTCGCCCTTGGTTGCGTCCGGGGCGGCTCAGTTGCGCTGTTGGGCGTCGACGAACCAGTCGCCGGGTAGTTGCTTGCCTTCGTAGAGCCGGCCCTGGAACCGCCTCATGCCGTGGAGCCAGCGGTCGACGTCGGTCGCCTTGCGGCGGACGTACTCCGCGACCTCGGGATGGGGCAGGACCCAGAACCGCTCCTCGCGGACCGCTTCGATGCAGGCATCCGCGGCCTGCTCGGAAGTCAGCACGCCGTCGCCGGAGGCGACGCCGACGGACAGGCCCTGGCGCCGGTTCCGGTCGGGGCTGTTGGCGCCGATGTTCGTCTTCACCGCCTGCGGGCAATGCACCGAGACGCGAATGCCCTGGTGGCCGTGCGTGATCGCGATCCACTCGGCCAGGGCAACCGCCGCGTGCTTGGTCAGCGAGTAGGCGAGCGAACCGATCTGGGTCAGCAGACCCGCCGCCGAGGCGGTGCTCATGATGTACCCCTCGCCGCGCTCGATCATCGAGGGCAGAACGGCCCGCGCGGCGTAGACATGGGACATGACGTGGACGTTCCACTGGTCGTTGATCTCCTTGTTGGGGACTTCGAGACCGCCCATCGTCACGAAGCCGGCGTTCGACATGAACAGGTCGATCGGGCCGATGTTCGACTGCGTCGCCGCGACCAGGTCGCGCACCGCGTCCTCGTCCGCCACGTCCAGCCCGACGCCGGTGCCGCCGATCGCCTCGGCGACCGCCTTGGCGCCCGCCTCGTCCCGGTCCGCGACGACGACGTGACGTGCCCCGTCGCGGTGAAACGCCTCGGCCAGCGCCTTGCCGATTCCCGAGGCCCCGCCGGTGACGACCATGATCCTGTTCGCTATGTCCACGTGTGTTCTCCCCGCTTGTAACTCGAGTTAGCCGCGTGCTGTCGTAGGTGTCGGCGCGCAATCCTACGACTTGCGGGATTGTGCCGGGAATGGGCGCCGTTGGGCCGGGTGTTGGTTCCGGTCGCCTTACCTGTGGTGCACAGATGGTAAGGTGCCCCGATGATCGTCAAGATCACATCGAAACGCTAGGTGACGTTCCCCGCGCGGGTCCTCGATGCGCTTGGAGTGGGGCCGGGAGACCGCCTCGAGTTGGTTGAAGGCGCGGACGGCTTCCGGCTGCGCCCGCAGCGAATTCACCGCGACCGTCTGGCGCCACTGCGCGGCAAGCTGAAGAAGGGGCTCGGCCCGTTCGATCTCGAGTCGTTCCGCTCGCAAGGGCATGACCTCGCGCTTCGGGATTGACACCTCGGTCCTGGTGCGCCTGCTCACCGGCGAACCCAGGGAAGACTTCCTGGACTGTGTGGCGGGGCTGATCGCGCTGGTCGAGCAGGAAGGCAGCGAGATCTTTGCCTCGAACCAGGTGATCGGTGAGGCGTACGTCGCGGTTCAACACCACTATCGGGTATCGAAGCTGGACGCCCGCACCGGACTGCTCGACGTGCTCCGCAGCGGGCCGGGCTCGAGGACAAGCGATACCTCGTTGGACCCTGGATCGATGGTGATCTCGCGCACCTCGCCGGTGCGCGGGCGAATGGGCCCGCTCTCCGTTCTACCTCCGCCGGTCAAGGCGAACGCCGACAGGTCCGGGTCTCAGGAACTCGAACCGGAAGCGGCCGTTGGGTGAACCAGATTGCGCGGCCCAGGGTCGCGGAACTCCGTCGTTCGCTTGACGAAAGGCCTTGGATCTGTTCGTCTTCACGAACGGTTCACAGGGATGGCGGATCCTTGGAGCTTAGACGAATGACGCAGAATCGAACCAGTCTCCTGGTCGCCTTGATCGTGGCCCTGATCGTGCCGCAGACGGCCCACGCTTACCTGGATCCGGCGTCGGGCAGCATGATCCTGCAGGCGGTGATCGGCGGCGTGGCGGCCGCGGCGCTCGCCTTCAAGTTCTACTGGCATCGCATTCTGGCTTTCTTCGGCTACGGCGGCAGCGACGAGCCAGAGTCCGAGTAGTGCGAACCGGGGCGGCGAAGACCCCCGCGTCCCAGGCTGAGCCATCGTCCTTCCGCGACCCGGCGGGTCAGGTGATCGAGGGCCGGGACGGTCGCATCTTTCGGAGCGTCGCGCCGGCGGCGGTTGAGGACTACCGCTACGTGCGGAGTTGCGGCGTCGTTGACGCCCTGGTCGTCGAGGGGGCGCTGGTGGCGGCAGAGGAAGTCGATCCGGTCGAAGCCGGCGTCCTGCCGCCGCCGGGGGGATTGGTCCTGGAACATCCGCGGGTGCCGTTCATCTCGTACCCCTACGAGTGGCCCTTCTCGCTTCTGAAGGCGGCGGCGCTTCACCACCTGGAAATGCAGATCCGGCTGCTCGACAGGGGCGTCTCGCTCTCCGATGCGAGCGCCTACAACGTGCAGTTCAAGGGCGCCAAGCCGGTGTTCATCGACTGGCTGTCGCTGCGGCGCTACCGCGAGGGCGAGTATTGGCAGGGGCACTCCCAGTTCTGCGAGCAGTTCCTCAACCCGCTGCTCCTGGCGGCGAAGCTCGGCGCCCCGCACAACGCGTGGTACCGCGGGATGCAGGAAGGGATCCCGGCCCGGGAGCTGGCGGCGCTGCTGCCGGCCCGGATGCGCTGGTCGCCGAGGATGCAGGCCCATGTGCTGCTGCCGCTCCGCTTCGAACGCCGTGCCGGCTCGCGCAGCGAGGCAGCGGAGCGAACGGAGCGGCGCCCTCTGCCGCGTAACGCCTACCGAGGCCTTCTGACGCAACTCCGGCGTTGGATCAAGAAGCTCGAGCCCAAGGGCACGGACACGACCTGGAGCGACTACTCGTCGTTGACCAGCTACGACACCGGCGAAGCCTCCCGCAAGGCCGAATCGGTGCGTGCGTTCATCGCCGAGGCGCCGCCTGAGCAGCTCTGGGATCTCGGCTGCAACACGGGCGAGTTCGCCGCGATTGCGCTCGAAGGCGGGGCGCGCGACGTGATCGGTTTCGACGCGGACTTCGGTGCGTTGGAGAGCGCGTGCGCGCGGGCGCGTTCCGATCGCCTCCGCTTTCTGCCCCTGTACCAGGATCTGGCGAATCCGTCGCCCGACCAGGGCTGGTCGCAGGTGGAGAGGCGTTCGCTGGGGCGCCGCTCCCGCAGCGCGGACGCCCTGGTGGCGCTGGCCGTCATTCACCACCTGGCGATCGGCCGCAACGTGCCGTTGCCGCGGATCGCCGCCTGGCTCGTCTCCCTGGCGCCGCGCGGACTGGTCGAGTTCGTTCCACAAGGCGACCCGCGGGTCGACGATCTGCTCACGCTGCGCGGCGACCGCTTTGCCGACTACACGCCGGAAGCCTGGGAGGCGGCGCTCGAGCCCTATGCCGCGACGCGGCGGGTGGAGACGGTGTCGGCCAGCGGGCGCAGGCTGTACACGTACGAGCGGAGGTGACTCAGGCGGTCCGCTGGGTCAGTTCGGCTGGTCGGGGCGCGGCTGCAGGTTGACGAGCAGGTTGTAGTGGTCGCTCCGTAGGTCGAGCGACTGGTCCGCTGCGCCCAGGTTGTGCCGGAACCTGAGTTCGTAGGTGCCGGCAGCCAGTCCTTCCATCTCGAAGCGGCCCTGGTGATCGGTTCGGGTTCGGCGCCGTTGTTCCTGGCCCTGAAGCAGAGCGTTGACGAAGCCGCCGGTTGCGGGTTCGCCGGCGAACCGTACCTGGCCCGACAACCGGAATCCGGGCTCGAACTGGAGTTCGACGGAGGCGCCCGGTCTGCCCGGTTCCAGGTCTATCTCCTGCGGGCTGGACCGCCGATCGCCGGCTGTAGCTGAGACCTGCCAGCTTCCGGGTGCGAGGGCGCTGAGTTCGAAGTTGCCGTCGATACCGGGGTTGGTGTTGCGAAACAAGACGCCTTTCCAGGCCTGGACCTCCGCCGATGCCAGATCGGCGTTGTCGAGGCCGGTCACGGCGCCTCGAATGGATGCCCCGGGTTCGAGCACCAGTTCGACCCCGTCGACGGACTGGCCGTCGATCTCGATCACGCTCGGCGATGCCGCTTCGGTGTAACCAGAAAGCCGGGCGACCAGGCGATAGCGGCCGCGGTCCAGACCGGTTACGTGGAAGTTGCCGCCGAAGTCGGAAACGGTCCGGATCGGCGGTCTTAGTACCCGGTTGAGTCTTCGCAGGCTGATGGCCCGTTCGTTGTCTCCGCCGACATCGGGTGGTTCCTCGCTCGCCTCGACGGTGACTCCATGTACCGGGGTGCCGTCGACGGAGCGGACGACGCCGCTGATTTCACCGCCGGGGCCGAGTTGCACATGAAGTTCGTTGGCCCCGGATTCGAGTACGACCTCGCGCGAGACGTTGAGCATGTCCGGATGGCGGACTTCGATTTCCGCGGGGCCCGTCGAGACCCAGAGCGTGGCACGGCCGCCGGCGTCGGTGTCCCCGAACGCCGTGTCGCGGGATCGGTCTTCCGGACTCGCTCGGATGCCGGCATTCGCGACAGGTTCGCCGAGGTGGTTCGTGACCAGGACAGTCAGTTGGTCCGGAGTCTGCAGCCGGAGCTCAATCTCGCGCAGTTCTCCCTGTGTCAGTTCGATGCCCTCCAGGGTCGCCCGGGTGGTCTCGTCACGGGCTTCGGCGGTCCACCGCGCGGGAACCACGGCGTCAAAGCGGAAGCGGCCGTCGTCGTCAGTCCGGCCGCGGCGGAAGAGTTCTTCTGGACCCCGCCCACGGACCATTCGGGACAGCTCGCTCGATTGCAGCTCCAGCCCTACGAGGACATGGGCGGCGGGGGTCCCATCGGGTTCCAGAACACGACCTGCCAGCGATGCGCCTTCTGCCAGCTCGATCAGGATCGATTCGCCGGTTCCCGGCCGAACCGATTGGACGACGGAAGCAACGTAGCCGTCCTTGGCTGCTGTGATGTCGGCCAGGGCGGGCAGCAGTCCGCGCAGGCGGAACCGTCCGTCTTGGTCGGTAGTTGCGGTTCGGACCTGACCGGACAGGTGTTGCGTTCGTTGCCTGGTGCGGACTTCGGCTCCCTCGACGGGACGACGGTTCGGACCGACCACGACTCCTTCGATTTCGGCCCCGGGCGTGAGCGTGAAGACGCCCAGGTCGACGAAGCCCTCTCCGCTGGTTACGTTGGCGGCGTTGTGCAGCAGGTCGATGTACTCAGGATGCACGACGTCGAGTCCGTACTGGCCGGGGGCGACACTTGGGAACTCGAACTCTCCCCGCTCGTTGGAGGTCACCGATTCGGTGGCGTCGTTGTCTCCGTAGTCTTCCCGGACCTCGGGATCGTCGGGCGGCCACAGCAGCCGGATCTGCGCGCCGGCGACGGGTGCACCGTCCAGGTCGACAACTGTGCCCCAGGGCTGCCGCCCCTGGGTCAGGACAATCCGAAGCGCCTCGACCGGGGCGTTGCGTGTGAAGGCCGGTAGGTCAAGCTGGGCCGAGGCGAAGGTCCGGGCTTCGACGGTAAGTCGGTAGGTGCTGCCGTAAAGCGCGTTGTCGATCCAGAACGAACCACTGGGCCCTGATGTTGCTCGCCCCGACCGACCGGTCTTGCGCTGGAAGAACCATCCTCTGCCACTTGGCTCGAGTTGGACATTCGCCCCGGCGATCGGGCGGTCGAAGGCGTCCACGATCCAGCCGGTGAGGGGCGCCGCCGCTGTGAGCCCGATCGACATCTCCTCCGCCCCCGTAAGCTGTTCTGCTGTGACCCCCGCCGTCACCGACTTGTAGCCGCTCGCGACGATTCCGATCTCGGCCCCGTTTCGGCGCCGGGGTGCAGCCAGATCGAAGCGGCCCGACCCGTCGGCGACCGTGCGGCGCCCGGGATCGGAACCCACCCACACCACGGCCTCGGGGACCGCGTGTCCCGTTTGGGCATCCGCGATCCGGCCGGGAATCGCCGCCGGCTGTTCGAGTCGGACGTCGACGTTCGATAGCGCGGACGCTCCGTCCTGGGAGGGGCGATTCCGTACCGACGCTCGGGCAAACGAGCCGCCGGCCGTTTCGACTTCGAGGTTCGCCCGCCCGTCGGCGGCGATTCCGATCGTCGCTTCCCCATGCTCGTCGGTCAGGGCGAGTGGAACCGGGCGTTCCGCTGCCGTGCGGATTGCGGCCCGGTACGCTGCGCGACCGTCCGGTGTGAGGACACGAAAAGGGACTCCGGGAGCGCGATCAAGCCGCAGGGCGGCCCGGCCGTCGGTCGGGGCACCGGTGCGAGGCGCGAACCCGGTCGCGGCAACGGCAACGCGTGCGTTGCTCGCGGGCATGAGAAACCGTGCCAGACCTTCGGCGTCCGTGCGCGTGGACGCGCGGTCGAACTCCGGGTGGAGCCGTTCCGGTTGCTCGTGCGGTTCCCGGTAGGGCGGATCTGCCGGTAGTTCCGCTCGCTGACAGGGAGAAGGTCCCGTCCGGCCCCGAGAGTTGGCGGTCTGCCTGTTCCGGCAGCGCATCTGGTTCGCCCAGAAGGTCGATGTCGAGTTCGTAGGCGCTCGGATAGGGCCGGAGGACCACCTCGACGCCCGCGACGGGAGCGCTGTGCTCGTCGACCAGCGTGCCGGTGACGACGAGTGGGGCGTCGGTCGCGAGCTGGGCCCACAGCGAGCCGCCGGCAACCGCGGCCAGGGCGAGAAACGTCAGCATGCGGGGCATGCGGAGGCGAAGCCCGCGCTCCATTCGAGGCATTCCGGTCCGCACGCTAGGGGTCCGGCGCCTCGGACGGCGCCGGTTGCAGTTCGATCACGAGGCCCTGGTGATGCTGGCCCGGCGGGACGCTGAGGGGAAGGAGCGCGCTCTGGTAGCCGTCGCGGGTGACCCACAACTGGTCGGCGCCGGGTCCGATTTGGATCTTGAACCGGCCTCCGGCCCTGCTGTCTGCCCGTCCCGCAAGTCCGACCCCGTCGGCGTCCTCGTTCCGGAGGGCGGTGATCTGCACGGCGTTGCCGGCAGCCAGGGAGGCCGCGGCGAGAGGTCGGCCGGTGGCTGCATCGAGGACGACGCCGGTGAGAGTGCCCGGAACCTGGAGATCGATGCGAAGACCCTCCAGATCGGCTTGCAGGTCGATCGATCGGTTCTCGGATCTGCCGCCCAACTCGTGGATCGTCAGTGTGTAGGAGCCGGGTTCAAGTCCGTCCATCTCAAAGGCGCCCTGGTGGTCGGTTCGGGTCGACTGGTATTCGTCCTCGTCTTGAGGGGCGAGATCCAGGAACCCTCCGATCATCGGTTCGCCCGCTACCAGCACCTGTCCACTCAAGCGGAGGCCTCGGTCGAACGGAAGTTCCACGAAAGCCGAGGAGTTTCCGGGCCCGAGCGTGACGGTCCGCTCCACGGTTCGCCCGGCGAAGTCTTCGCCCTTGCTGGCGACGATGTTCCAGGTGCCTGGCGCAAGGTTCTCCAGAGCGAAGTTCCCTTCTGCGTCGGGCTTCGTGGAATCCCACTGGGCGTTCTGAGTGGCCGTGATTTCCACTTGGCTCAGTTCCGCGGTACGGAGGCCGACCACGGCGCCGGCGATCGAGCCGCCTGGTGTGAGCACGATGTCGACGCCGCTCACGGTGTTTCCGTCGATCTCGATCGCCTGTGCCGGACCGCTCTCCGCGAAGCCGGGAGCAGCAGCGCTGACGAAGTACGTTCCGGGCTCCAGACCGGTGAGGCGGAACTGTCCGCTGCGATCGGAGATCGTCTGCGTGCCGGGCGGGAAGTAGCGGCGAAGAAAGGCCGGCCGATCGAGTACGTCCTCCGGGTGGGCCTCGACGGTGGCCCGGGCCACCGGGGCGCCGTCGGCCGAACGAACGACGCCGCTGATCGCACCGCCTGACTTCAACTGGATCGCCAGTTCGTTGTTCCCGGGTTCGAGAACGACGTCTCTCGAGGCGTTCTGTTGCTCCGGATGTTCGATGGACACGGTCGCGGCGCCGGGAGCGACACCGATCTGTGCGCGGCCGGCGGCATCCGTGGTGCCGTAGGCACCGGAGCATCCGAGTCTCCCTGTCGGGCTTCACCCGAACGACGGCCCGGGCAACTGGCTTGCCGGTGTCGTCCACGACGCGCCCGGCCAGCGATGCACCGGCCTCTAGTTCGATCAGGATCGGTTCTTCCCTCCCCGGCCGCGCTTGCCACAGCGCCACCGGGGCGTAGCCATCGGCGCTGACGCTGAGGTCCACGGGTTCAGGCGCAAGTCCTCCGAGTCGAAACGCCCCGTCGATGTCCGTTGTGGCCGTGCGTTCCTGATCCTGATCCGGGTCGTATCTGTTGACCTTAAGTGTGGCGCCGGCGACGCCATCACCACTCGGATCCGTCACGAGGCCGTGGATCTCCGCGCCGGGGATCAGCGTGAAGGAACCGAGGTCGAAGTCGCCCTCGCCCTTCGGCACTTCGGTTCTCGCATTGCCGGGCGCCAGGAACTCGCTGTGCACCGCGCGGACTTCGTACTCGCCCGCTCGGACGGCCGGGAAGCGGAACTCTCCACGCTCGTCCGTCGTCGTTGGCCTGGTGGCGTCGAGCCGCTCGAAGAACAGGACCGTCTCGCTCGCTGACGGCCATCGCAGCCTGACTTCAGCCCCCGCGACCGGATTGTCGTCGGTGTCAACGATCCTGCCCCGGGTATGGCGGCCCTTGGTCAGCACGATCCAGACCGGTTCGGCGGCTACATCCGGTGTGAGGGGCGGCACGTCAACGGCGGCACTCGCGAATCCATGGGCCCGAACCGTGATCCGGTAGCGGCTGCCGTACAGGGCGTCCGGGAAGCGGAAGGAACCGTCGGCGGCCGAGGTCGCTTGCAGCGCACGGAACGAACGTCGAGCAATCGCTAGCTCGTCATCTGTCAGTTGGGCCGAGAGACCCGCTCCGGCGACGGGCTGGCCGGAGGCATCCTTGACCAGTCCGAAGAGGGGCGCCGCCGGTTTCAGGCCTATGGTGACATCGGTTGGGCTGGTTTGGTGGGTGGCCCCCGCGTTTGCCCAGGCGGAGGCGTAGCCGTGAGCGGTAGCCCAGAGGCTGACATCGCTTCGGGTTGGCACGGTGTGCAGCTCGAAGGCGCCGCTCCGGTCGCTTGAGGTGGCGTGCCCGGGAGTTCCGGAGACAAGGACGGTCGCGCCGGTCACCGGTATGCCGGACTCGGCATCGACCACGCGCCCGTAGATGCGGCGTGGCGCTTCGAGTTGAACGTTCACGACCTGCTCGCCCGTGGACGGGTCCCGCGCGGTGAGCGACGGCTGCGAAACTCGAGCGAAGGCACGGTCGGCACGCTCGAGTTCGAAGGTCACGTCGGGGTCGACGAAGGGGCTGACCAGCGCCTCGCCGTGCTCGTTGGTTTCCGCCAGAGGGACAGACACTTCGCCGCGCGTCCGGATCACGACTCCGGGCGCCGGTGCGCCGCTGGGCCCACGGACGCGAAACCTCAGCCCTGGACTGCGTTCCAGGCGGAAGGCGGCGCGGCCCGCCTCCGTTTTCGCCGTGGCGGCGACGAACCCTGGCCGCGTGACGACGACGTTGACCTCCGCTGTCGGCATCAGAAACCGGGCGATGCCCTCAGCGTCCGTCCTCGCAGAGGCGCGATGAAATCTGGGGTGGAGCCGCGACGGCGGCGGCTCGTTCGAGGCGGTGCGCTTGTACCGGGCGGACCGCAGGCTGGTGGGAGTCGCGACGACAAGGGCCGCATCGAGCGGTTGGTTGTCGGAGTCCAGAACCCGGACGGCGACGGCATGGCGGTTGGGTAGCTCGTTCGGTTGGAGAAGGAGCGGTGCGCTGAACGCCGTCAGGTTGCCGTACACCATGGGCATCGCGACGCCGGGCGCGTCGGCTGGCGCTGCGGACCGGATCTCGAGACGGTAGGGCCCGGGCGCCGCCGCCGAAAGCGAGAAGGTCCCGTCGGCGCCCGAGCGGATCCGGTCGACGGCTTCGCGTAGCCCTCCTGGCTGGCCAAGCAGGTCGAGATCGAGTTCGTAGGCGCTTGGGTGCGGCCGAAGGACGACCTCGACACCGGCGGCGGGAGCGCCGCGCTCGTCAACGAGCGTGCCGGTGACGGTTAGTGGTGGCTCGGCTACGGGCTGTGCGAGGAGGCCGGCCGCGGTAAGGCCGGCGAGGCTGAGCCAGAAGAGGAGTCGGTGCACGTTGTCCAGGCCTACTGGTTCGGTGACTCGGGCGCGGCGGTGTGCAACTCGATCACCAGGCCCTCCAGGTGCTGACCGGGATTGACATCCAGCGGAATCCGGGTGCCCTCGTAGCCCTCCTGGGTGACCCACAATTGCTCGGCGTTCGCGCGCAGCTTGAGTTCGAACCGGCCGTCGTTGATCGTGAAGGAAGCGGTGCTGCCGCTGACAAGGGGTGCGGTGTCTCCGCTGCTTGCGAGCGCGCCGATCGTGGCTGTGTCGCCGGCCCTCACCAGGGCGAAGTTGATCGGCTGGCCGGTCCGGGCATCGACGACGACTCCCGTGAGCGTGGCGGTTGACGGTTCCAGATCGATGCGAACGCCCTCCAGGTCGCTGTGGACGTCGATCGCCCGGTACTCCATGCCGCCAAGACCAGGTCGGGTGATCGTCAACTGGTAGGTGCCTGACTTGAGGCCCTCCATCACGAAGCGACCCTCGTTGTCGCTTCTCGTTGATTGCGAGTGGTCGTTCCCTCTGCCGTAGACGTTCAGCCGCGCGTTGACCAACGGTTCGCCACCGTCAAAGACCTGGCCGCTCAGGCGCAGTCCGGCTTCGAAGGGCAGTTCGACGAACGTCTCAGCAGCACCTGGCTCGATCGTGACGGAGCGCCTCACCCTTAGCTCCGACCCCGGGGTGCCCTTTGAGGCGACGATGCTCCACGTTCCTGGAGCAAGGCCGTCTACGGTGAACTTCCCCTCGGTGTCCGGCGCGGCGTTCCGTGAGCGAGCCCTCGTCGAGACCCTGATGCGCACCTGCGTGAGGTCGGACGGCGTCAGACCGGTCACGACGCCGACAATGAAGGCCTCGGGTTCCAGCACGATCTCAAGGCCGCCAATGGCGTCATCGCCGGTCCGGATCGGCCGGTCCGGGCCGCCGTCGGCGTAGCCGGGTGATCGGGCGGTGACGTTGTAGTCTGCGCATTCGCCACCGGTTCGCCGACAGCCGTCGTGACGATGACCGTCAATCGGTCCCTTGTCTGCAGAACCAGCTCGATTTCCCGTTCTGCGCCGGGTATCAGCTCGATCTTGTCGAGCTTTGCCCCTTCCGTCCCCTTCCTTGCTTCAGCCGACCATGTGCCGGCTGCGATGCGGTCGAAACGAAATCGGCCGTCCTGGTCCGTCACCCGCCGGGGAAACGTCTCCGCGCCAGTCCACAGGCGTGGGTTGCCGCCGCTACGGTAGTCGCGTTCGATCCGGAGCCTCACGGGGATCCCCGCCGCGCCGTTGCCGCCGTTGTCGAGGACGCGGCCGGCGACGGAAGCCCCGGGTTGGAGTTCGATCCGGACCGGGTCGGCACTGTCGACGCGCACGCCGGGCCGGACGAGCAACGGGTAGCCGGCGGCTCGCACGGCCAGGTCGGCGAGGTCGGAAGAGAATCCGTAGAGATGGAATCGGCCGTCCGCGTCGGTTGTGGCCGTCCTTGCTGCGGCTCCGATCCGGTTCCGTTCCAGGGCCTGAATCGCTGCGCGGGCAACCGGCTTCCCGTCGACGCCGGTCACGATGCCGTGGATCGTCGCGCCGGCGACCAGGGTGAGGTCACCGAGATCGAACTCCGAATCGCCGGCCGGTACATCGACCGTGGAGAGCGGACGATCGGCGTAGTCGGAGTGGCTGACCCGGACCTCGTACTCGCCTGGGCCGGTGGCAGGTAACACGAAGGAGCCTTGATCGTCGGTTGCGGCGGCTGCGGCCGGCATTTCGAGCCTCGACCTGAAGTCGGATGGATCGAGCGGCCAGAGCAACGAGACCTGAGCATCGGCCACCGGGTCTCCCTCGGTGTCGACGACCGTGCCGAGGACGGGCCGCCCCTTGTTCAGCACGAGGTGGACCGGCTGCGCGGCCAGGCCCGGCTCGAGAGGCGGCAGGTCCAGAAGGGCGTTGGCGTAGCCCGGAGCGCGGGTAGTCAGGCGGTAGGCGTAGCCGTAGGTCGCTTCTGCCACCTGAAAGGAACCGTCTGCCGCCGAGGTCACCGGTGCCGATGCCAGCATGGAGACAGCCGCAACCCCGGAGCCACGCGGTTCGGCGCGGATTTTCGCGCCGCCAACGGGACGGCCGGAGCTGTCCGTGACCACGCCGCGAATTGGCGCCACAGGCCGGAGGCCGATCCTCACTTCGGCCGGGTTCAGGGCCTCGGAGGCAGGGACATCGGTCCTCTCGGGAATGTAGCCGTCAGCGGTCACCTGGAGACGTGTTGCCGTTACGGCGGACTTGGTGGTCAGGTCGAAAGCGCCTGTCGGGTCGCTGAACACGTTGTCACCGGGGGACGCCTGCACCCAGATCGCCGCGCCGTCGATCGGCAGGCCCGACGCGGTATCGACCACCCGGCCGGGAACTCGTAGCGGCGGCTCGAGTCGCACGTCGACGACCTGTTCGCTGGGAGGCGGGTCTCCCTGCTTCGCTGCCGGCACCGACACCCGGGCAAAGGAGTGATCGGCGCCCAGGAGCTCCAAGGCTGTTTCCGAGCCGACGGCTCCGCTGATGACCGCCTCGCCCTTGTCGTCGGTCACCGCCAGGGGCGTAGTGGGAGTTCCCAGAGCGCCAGGGGCGCCGAGCATCCTGAGCGCGTTTGTGGGGTCGGTTGGGCGAGGCGGCTCGGGGGTGCGGATCAGGATCCCCGGCGCCGGAGCGCCATTCGGTCCGCGGACCCGCAGGTGGGTGGCGGGGGCGCGCTCCAGATGGAACGCGGCGCGGCCGGATGCCGTCTTGGCCTTGGCCTGGACGAATCCCGGCGCCGAGACGAGGATGTTGGCGTCCTCTGTCGGCATCGAGAAGCGGGCGATGCCGTCGGCATCGGTGGGAGAGGTGTAGGGACGGTAGGAAGGAAGAACCTGCTGTGTTTGCGGGAGCGAGAAGGTTCCGGCGCCTGCATCGCGGACCATCTGGGTCAGCCTTCTCAGGTAGCGCGGCGACACCCAGAGCGTCGGGTGCGCGATCACCAGTGCGCCCTCTACTGGCTGATCGTCGCCGTCCAGCACCCGGACGGCGACCAGATGCCGATTCGGCATGTCGATCTGTTCAGCCGTCCTGGATCCCTGGAGCGGCATGAGGCTTCCGACGACGACAGGCTGCGCGCGGGCGGGCTGAGCCGCGGGCGCTGGTGGTTCGAACTCCAGCCGGTAGGGCCCGGCCAGACTCGCCGACAGGGTGTACGAGCCATCCGCATCGGAGCGCGTGCGGTCCACTTCCTCGGGCAGCGCGTCGGGCACGCCCAGAAGGTCGAGGCCGACTTCGTAGTCGCTTGGGTAGGGGCGGAGCACGACTTCGACGTCGGCGAGGGGAGCACCGCGCTCGTCGACGAGGGTGCCGGTGACGGTTGGCGGCTGATCTGTCGCAGACTGGGCAAGGAGGCCTGAGGCGGTGAGCCCGGCCAGACCGAGAGCCAGCAACAATCGGGGCATGCCCGCTTGGAACCAGCGTTCAAGTCGGATCATTCCGGCAGTCTAGTGGGTTGCTTCAGCGGCGCCCGCGTGCCTCGTCGAACGCCGCCGCTATGGCGAGCGTTTGGCGGTCGCTTCCCCGGGGAGTAACGATCTGCATGCCCACTGGCAGGCCCGAGGGCCCGACGCCGCAGGGGACCGAGATGGCCGGACATCCGGTCACGGTGATCGAGTAGCACGATTCCATCCAGTCGGTGTAGGTCGTCATCGGCTGGCCTTCGATCTCGGTGGGGTAGGCCTGGTCGACGTTGAAAGGCAGCACTTGAACGGTGGGTAGCAGCAGGGCGTCGTAGTTCTCGAAGAAGTCGACGACGCGGCAGTGCAGGCGGGTACGTTCGGCCTGGGCGCTGGCGATGTCCGGTCCGGTGAGGGCGAGACCGCGTTCGATTTCCTCGATCACGGTGTCCTTCATCTGGTCGCGGTGTTCGGCGAGCAGGGGCCCGAGTTTGTCGGAGAAGAGGTTGGCCCGGAGGGTGCCGAAGATGTTGCCGGCGCCGGAGAGGTCGGGCGCGGCGTCCTCGATGTGGGCGCCGAGGTCTCGGAACGTCGGCAGGGCCGCTTGGCAGACGTCGACGACCTCGGGTTCGACCGGATAGCGGTCGAGGTCGGGGGTCCAGGCGAGGCGCAGACCGCGGAGATCGGCAGGCTCGACCGGGTGGAAGGGTGTGGCCGGCGGGGCGAGTGAGATCGGGTCCCTGGCGTCCGGTCCGGCGATGACGGAGAACAGGAGGGCCGCGTCGGCGACGGTTCGGCCCATCGGACCCAGCACGGCCAGGTCGTCCCAGCCCTGTTCGGGAGGCACTCGCGGCACCCGCCCAGGGGTCGGCCGGAAGCCGACCACGCCGCAGAAGCTGGCGGGGTTGCGGAGCGAGCCGCCGAGGTCGCTGCCGTCGGCTATCGGCAGCATGCCGCTGGCGAGCGCCGCCGCCGCGCCGCCGCTCGAACCGCCGCAGGTGCGACTCGGGTCCCAGGGGTTGCGGGTCTTGCCGAAGACTTGGTTGAAGGTCTGCGAGCCGGCGCCGAACTCCGGAGTGTTCGTCTTGCCGATGACGACGGCGCCGGCTTCGCGGATGCGCTCGACGATCAGGGCGTCGACGTCGGGCACGTTGTTCGCGAAGATCGGCGAGCCGAAGGTGGTGCGGATGCCCTTCGTGAGGACCAGGTCCTTGACCGCGGTTGGCAGGCCGAGCAGGGGCTTGGCGGCGGCGGCGTCCGGGTCGTTGCGGAGCAGGTCGTCGGCGGCCCGGGCGTCGGCCCGGGCGCGGTCGCGGTCGAGCGTGCAGATCGCGTTGAGTTCAGGGTTTCGCTGGTCGATCCAGTCGAGGTGGGTTTCGAGCACTTCGACGGCCGAGACCTCGCCACGCGCGATCAGCGTGGCGAGGTCGACGGCGGTGCGGGTGCAGAGGTCCGGAGCGCCGGATGCGGGCAAGATGCCCGCGTTCCCAGGCCGGAGTGCGGGCGAGACGCCCGCGTTCCCAGGACGGAGTGCGGGCGGGATGCCCGCGTCTTCAGGGCTCTCCCTGGTCACTCGGCGCCGGTGCTTGCGCTGCCCCCGGCGGTCACGTGTTCGTCGAGAAAAGCGCGGATGACCTGGAAGATCTCCTGAGTCTCTTCGGCTGAGAAGTTGCCGTGGCCCTTGCCGGGCACGGTATGGATCTTGTTGGTCACACCGGCCTCTTCAAGCCCGGCGTGGAGGTTGAGGGCGTGCTGGTAGGGGACGATGTTGTCCGCGTCGCCGTGAATGGTCAGGATCGGCGGCAGGCCGGAACGGACGTAGGTCATCGGCGACACGCGCTTTGCGAGCTCCATGCGGTCCGGCTTCGAGCCCATCCAGGCGACGGCGTAGGTCTTCGCGTTCTCGCCTTCGAGCAGATCGCCCACGTCGGTGATGCCGAACCAGTTGACGATCGCGGCGACCGGCATCTCAGGCTCCGTTGCCTTGGCCCAGCCGGGCTTCGAGGTGTCCGTGTCGGGGCAGAGCCGGTCGAGGCCGGCCGACGCCGGCAGCATTCCGGTGGTCAGCGACAGGTGACCGCCGGCCGAGGCGCCCGTGGTCACGATCCGGCTGGTGTCGAAGCCGTACTCCTCGGCATTGCGGTGAACCCAGCGCAGCGCGCAGCGGCAGTCCTCGACGGCGCCGGGCGCCAGCGCGTTCCGCCCCAGGCGGTACTCCACGTTGACGACCGCCCAGCCCATCTCGAGGTAGGGGAGGGCGCGCAGCACGCTGCTCTCCTTCGTGCCGCCGACCCAGCCGCCGCCGTGGATGTAGATCAGGGTCGGCGCCGGCGACTCGCCGCGGGGGGTCATCACGTCGAGCTTCGACTCGTAGGCGTCGGCTGTGAGATAAGTGATGTTCGGCGCCACCCGGTACTTGCTCATGATGTCGACGGCGACGGAATCGCCGTCCTGCGCGGAGGCGGGGGTGGGCGAGGTGAAGAGCAGGGCGAGGGCGATGCAGGCGGCGACGGTCGCGGCGGTGCGCGAGGTTCGGCTGATTCGAGTCACAACGAATCTCCCTTGAGCGGGTCGGGATTGGGATGGTGGGGGGAGAGTGTAGCGCCGAGCGCGGCTAGGTACGATGCAGGCCATGAGGATCACACCGTGAAGTGCATCGTCTCCGCTAAGATGGCAATGCTCGAACAACCCCACAGGAGAAAGCCGACAATGCACCGCACCCCACGCGCAGAAAAAAGACCCGAGGCAAAACAGCGCTCACGCGCATGACGGACATCAACCCGCTCTGGCTCGTATTCGGGCTCGGAGCCGTCACTGCGATCGTCACCGTTGCCCGATGGACATCCAACGTGGACGCCGCCCGGAAGGGCTGGTCGGAGGTAGCGGGTCAGATCCGAACGGACATTGAGCAGATCCGGTCTCGGATCGACGCGCTCTTCACGGCGTTCGGTCGTCAGACGCTCGGGGCCGAGAGCCCGCTGCGGCTAACGGAGTTCGGGCAAGAGCTGTCGAAGAATCTGAAAACCACTGCCTGGGCGGCCCGCACCGCAGATTCTGTCCAGGAGGAAGTCGCCGGCATGGAGGCTTGGGAAATCCAGGACTACTGCTTCACCTACTCGAAGGAGCGTCTGTCGGAAGACCGGGAGCGCGACGTCAAGCGGGTGGCGTACGAGGCCGGGGTTGAGGATCTGCAGGTGCGCAACGTACTGGCGGTCGAGCTACGCGACCAACTGCTGGCGTTGGTGGGCTTGGAAGCCCCAGAGTAGGCAGTAGACAGAGTCGCCTCAACGTCTCGCACAGCGGCGCTAGTGTCATGTCACACGTCCTATGTCGCATGAATCGTAGTAGGTTCGTTGCCGTTCGACGACGGCAAGGAGTCTGGCATGAAGCGGTATGTGGTGGAGTTGGAGGAGCAGGAGCGCGAGGCGTGGCGACGACTACGCGCAAGGGTTCGCATCGGTCGCAGAAGGTGATCAACGCCTTGATTCTGCTCAACTGCGACGAGGGCGAGTTCAACGGGCGTCGGCCGACCGGCGAGACGATCGCCGGGGTCTTGCGGATCAGTGCGCGCAAGGTGGATCGTGTGAAGAGGCGGTTTGTGGAGGACGGTCTGGAGGCGGCGCTCGGGAGTCGGCAGGGGCGCCGTCCCAAGTACCTGCGCAAGGCGGATGGCGAGTTCGAGGCGCGGCTGGTCGCGCTCAGTTGCGGAGAGCCGCCCGAAGGGCATTCGCAGTGGTCTCTGCGTCTGTTGGCGGACCGTGCGGTGGAGCTCGGCTATATCGACAGCGTCTCGCACGAAACGGTGCGGCGGGTGCTAAAAAAAACGCTCTCAAACCGTGGCGCCGCGTCGGCTGGGTGATTCCGCCGCAATGCAACGCCGACTTCGCGGCGAACATGGAGCGGGTGCTCGACGTCTATCGGCGTCCGCACGACGAGAACTTCCCCGTGGTGTGCATGGACGAGACGCCGCGGCAGTTGATCGCCGAGACACGCGCGCCCATCCCGCCGGCCCCTGGACGGGAGGTCCGCGAAGACTACGAGTACCGACGCTGCGGCACCTGCAACGTGTTCATGGCGACCGAACCGCTGGCCGGGCGGCGTCTGACCAAGGTCACCGAGCGCAGGACCAAGACCGACTGGGCGCGTTTCCTGGAAGACATCGCCGGGCAGTATCCCGACGCCAACCGAATCACGCTGGTGATGGACAACCTCAACACCCACCGCCCCGGCGCGCTCTACGAGACCTTCGACCCGGCCCGGGCCAAGGCGCTGTGGGACCGCTTCGAGTTCGTCTACACACCCAAGCACGGCAGTTGGCTGAACGTCGCCGAGGTCGAACTCAGCGTGATGATCCGCCAGTGCCTCAACCGCCGCATCGACTCCATCGACACCCTACGCGCCGAAGTCGGCGCCTGGCAGGACGCCAGAGACCGGATCCAAGCCAAGGTCAACTGGCACTTCACCACCGACGACGCTCGCGTCAAACTCAAGCGCCTCTATCCGACTTTTGACGAGTGACACGGCACTAGCCGCAAAGGAGAAAATCATGAAGATACGCATCGTCCTGTTGGTCCTGCTGGCGACGGTCGCGTGTACGAGCGACACCCCGGAGCCGTAACTGGCGACCCCACCCACCCCTGACCAAGAAAGCGAGACGTTCACAAGGGGCGGTCCAGGGATCGGAGACCTCTCGGCAGGGTACGTGATCGACGCTCTGACGGGAGGGGGAGAGTTCACTAACAGGGCGCGACGTAGAGCCATCCTGTCGCTCTGGATCAAAGGGCAGACAGTGGAGCACATCGCCGAGCTGACCGGATACAAGATCCCCAACGTCATCGAGACGATCGAGAACTACGAGAACGCGGTGAAGAACAACCAGCCCAAGATCGACGCGTTCCTGAAAAGGCTCGCCGAGCTACAGTCGCCGCCGCAGTAGGGTTCGGGTCAAGGGTGTGCCTGACCTACCCAACCGCCGTTTCCGTGTCGCCCGAACCCTCAGGGCACAGTCGACCGGGCGGCTGGGTTCTTTCTTCGGTTTCCAAGTTTCCTTGCCCGTCGACGCAAGGGCACCGAAGCCGAATCGGCCGAAGAAGTACCGGAAGCGACCAGCCGCCTAGATTTCAAACTGACGCACTACCCTGCCTACCGCTGGCTACTTCTCCCTATAGGCCCCCGGCTAGCGGCTCGGGCTCGCCACCTCGCGGCATCGCGCCTGATGCGGGCCAGAAGGCCCGCGCACCCAGAGATACGGCGTCACGCGGATGGGCTTCTCTGCTGTAGACGCGGTCGTGGCGGATGCGGGCGAGACGCCCGCGTTCCCAGGCGGAGTTCAGCCGACGATGCCGCGGCTGCGGTAGTCGGCGAGTTCGTCGTCCGACAAGCCGAGCAGGCCGCCGAGGATCGCGTCGGTGTGCTCGCCGAGAAGAGGGGCGCGACGCGGCGTGAGGTCGCGGCCCTCGATGCGAAAGGGCGGACCGACGAGTTCCAGGTCGCCCCACTCGGGGTGCTCGACGGTGACGAAGGCGCCGCGGGCGCGCAGGTGGGCGTCGGCATAGAGGTCCCGTGCGTCGCGGGACGGGGCGGCGGCGACGCCGGCGCCCAGGAGTTCGCGCGCCAGCCAGTCGCGGTCCCGTTCCCTGGTCCAGGCGCCGATGACCTTGTCGAGTTCGGCTTCGTTCTGCTTGCGGGCGCCGGCGGTGGCGAAGCGCGGATCCTCGGCCAGCTCAGGCCGGCCCATCGTGGCCGCCAGGCGGGCGAACTCCTCGTCTCCGTGCACCTCGACAGCGAGCCATCGGTCGACCCCCCAGCAGCGGTAGACGCTGTGCGGCGCCGAGCTGCGGTGCGCGTTGCCGGCCCGCTCCGGGACCTCGCCGGTCATCTCGTACTCCAGGAGCACCTCGCCGAGGATGGAACTGACGCCTTCGCACTGGGAGTAGTCGATGAACTGACCGTCGCCTGTCCGGTCGCGGTGGTGCAGGGCCGCGACGACGGAGAAGGCGAGTGTGATCGCGTTCATCAGGTCGACGTCGCCGCCGCTGTGGGTCGGGTGGTCGTCGGGGTAGCCCGAGATGTACGCGCCGCCGGCGACGCCCTGGTGGACCATCGCGTAGCCCAGGTACTCCGTTTCCGGGCCGCCGTGGCCGCGGCCCGACGAGGACGCGACGATCAGCTCCGGGTTCGTCCGGCGAAGGTTCTCGTGATCGAGGCCGAGCTTGACCATCGCGCCGGGGCGCATGTTGTCGTAGATCACGTCGCACTCGCCGGCGAGGCGGAGAGCGAGTTCGCGGCCCTCGGGCTGCGACAGGTCGAGCGCCAGAGAGCGCTTGTTCAGGTTCATCGAGTTGTAGGCCATGCCGGCATCCGGACCGACCCTCTGCGGCGCCTCCTCGGGGCGGGGCCAGATCACGGAGCGGCGGGTCAGATCGAGCCGCTTCGGCCCCTCGACCTTGATCACCTCGGCGCCCAGGGCGGAGAGCAGGACGCCGGCGTAGGGCCCGGCCCAGACCCAGGCGAACTCGGCGACGCGGATGCCCTCGAGCGGCAGGGACGGGCGGGACGGGGCGGCAGCCGTGTCGGCGCCGGATGAGGCAATGGTAGGTCGCGCGCCGGTGGCGCCGCCGCCGTTCAGCTCGTTGCGAATCTCCGCGGAGTGCTCGCCCAGGAGCGGCGCCGGGCGCGAGACCCGCGGCTTCGATGCGCCCATCCGGTACGGCCAGCCGGCGTAGCGCCTGGTTCCGGCGCGGGGATGGGCGACATCGACGAAGTAGTCGCGCGCCGCGTACTGCGCGTAGGCCATCACATCGGCGGCGTCGTGAATCGGGCCGACGGGAATGCCGAGCCGGGCGGCGCGGTGGTAGAGGTCGTCGCGCTTCTGCTCGAGCGCCCAGGCGTCGACCTGGGGCGCGATCTCCATCAGGTGGTGGCTGCGGTAGGCCATGTCCTTCCACTCGTCGCCCTCGCACCACGAGGGGTTGCCCATCAGCTCGCGGAAGAGCACGAAGTGGTGGTCGTCGAAGGCGTTCAGGATCACATAGCCGTCGCTTGTCTTGAGGCGGCCCATGGCGGGCGGACGGTCCGGCACTCGCGACCAGGTGGTCTCGTGGTAGCGGGCGCTGGCGAGGAGCGGCGCCACCAGGCTGACCATCACGTCCTGGATCGAGACGTCGACTCGAGCGCCCGCGCCGCCGTGGCGGCGTTCGTAGAGCAGTGCCGCGACCGCAAGCGCCGCCACCAGGCCGCCGTGGTAGCCGGCCTGGTGACCGCCCAGGGTCACCGGCGCACGGTCGACGTCGCGCGACCGGGTAGGCATCTGGTTGACGAGTCCGCCGCCGTGGGTGAGCGTCAGCTCCCCGGCCGGCGCGGCGGCCCTCGGGCCGGCCAGACCGTAGGGCGTGACCGCCGCCACGATCAGATCGTCCGGCGCCTCGACCGGCGGCTGCCGGTCGGTGATCAGGACCGCCGCGTCGGCGAGCAACGCCGCGAAGGTCTCGCGGTCGCGGTCGTCGTCCAGGTCGAGGACGATCCCGCGCTTGCTCGTGTTGCAGTACAGGAACAGCGGCGAGCCTTCCGGGTCGAGGGTTTTCGCCGGGTCGCCGCCGTTCGCCCGGCGGGCGCGGTCGCCGCCGGGCGGTTCGACCTTGATCACGTCGGCGCCGAGGTCGGCGAGCAGCTTGCCGCAGTACGGGCCGGCGACGCCTTCGGCCAGCTCGATGACACGGAAGCCGGCGAACGGCGCGGTGGTCATCGCTGTCGCTGCATCGGATGCGGGCGAGACGCTCTCCTTCCCAGGACTGTCTGGACCGGTCGCAGGGTCCGTCATTTCAGCTTGTACGCCTCCCTCGCCGAGCGCAGCCACTCGTGGTCGTCACCGTCCCCGAAGTAGTAGAAGACCGCCCCGTTAGGGAGCATCAGGACGCCGATGCCGCCGTAGCCCAGCATCTGGCGCACCCAGATCTGCGTCGTGCCGACGGCGCCAGAGGTGACCTGAATCTGCCGCGACCAGACGGAGTTGTTGTATTTGTTCGGCTTGGCCTGGTGGACGGCGTCGAGGCCGCGGTCCTCCGGGTTCTCCTGCATGGTCGCCGCCAGCAGGTCCGGGTGGAGAACCTGCCGGTCACCGATCCGGCCGCGCTGCACGTTCAGCAGGTTCGCGATCTTGAGGATGTCGTCCGGGGTCCAGAACATGCCGTAGCCGCCGAAGGGCCGGCCGTCGGCCCGGTTGTCGGTGCGCACCGCCTGGAGCGCGCCGGCCGACAGGCCGAGGGGCAGGTAGACCTCGTCGGCGACGAAGGCGAGCAGGTCGGCGGGCGCCTTCTTCGTGGCGCCGGCGAGGCGGCCGACGTACTCCGTCATCGCGTACGTCAGCAGGTAGGTGTCCGTCGTGTGGTACACCCAGCGCCGGCCGGGCGGCTCCTTGGTGGTGTAGGCCGTGGAACCCCGGAGTTTGCGGTTCTGGTTCTCGACGACGAAGAAGTTCAGCTCGGTCGTCGTGTCCTTCTCGTCCTCCTGGTCGGCGGGATCCCAGTAGTGGCCGGTCGCCATGTCCAGCAGGTGTTCGAAGGTCACGCCCTGCCAGCGGTCCTTGGGGGGCTTCGGCAGGTAGTCCCTGAGTGGAAGCCGGGCGACGTCCTCGCCGTGCAGTTGGGCCAGCCGCATCAGCGCCACCGCGGCGAAGGCGGTTTTGGCGGTGGAGTAGGACGGCAGGCGAATCTGCTCCGGGTAGGGATAGTCGCCGTGACGGGTGCGGACCGGGCCGGCGTAGTGGACGCCCTCGAAGGCGACGCCGAACGCGGTCAGGTGCTCGCGGTCCAAGCCGGCGCCGAACGACTGCGGGTAGACCTGGGACCGCGGGTGGTCGTCCCGGATCTCGTCGATCGGACGCACCGGTATTCGGGCCGCAACCTCCGCGGCGTAGGCGTCGGCGACCGCCTGGGCGTCCGGCGACTCGCCGGCCACGAAGCGTGCGGGGCCGGCGTCCCAGAGGTCGAACTTGAAGTACTTGCAGGTTTCCTGGGTCACCTGGAAGGCGGCGGGCGAGGTCGCGCTGCCGTCGAAGAGGAACGACACGACGCCGTGGTAGGCGCAGTTCTGGTTGCGCTCGACCAGGGTGACCGGCAGCGAGGCCCGGCTCATGGCGCCGTCTCCGCGTTCGCTCCAGATGCGCCCGGCGCCAACGATCGCGTTCCAGTACGCGTCGCCGGTGAAGCGGAGCCCGCGGTTGGCCGGGATCAGGTGCGAGCCGCTCTGCGTGAGGACGACGTCGAGCCGCGGGATGCGGCGCAGGGCGGAGACGATCGGCGGCTCGATCGCCCGCGAGTAGAAGTCATGATGAACGGTCAACGAAGACGCACCGCCGCCGAAGATCTGCAGCGTTCCCCGCATCTCGTGGCGCGGCGGCGCGGCGTTCTCCGGCAGCGCGAAGGCCGAGTTGTCGATCGGCGACGGCAGCTCGCCGGCCTGCAGTTGAGCGGCCGGCAGCAGGGTCCGAGCCACCTCGCCCGACCCGGTCAGGGGGTCGCCGGGCACGTTCGCGGCGGTTGCCGGCATTGCCGCGGCCACCACGAAGGCGAGCAGGAACGCGCGAGAGGAAGCTGGCATGGCGGCTGATGGTAGCTTGCCCATGACGGCCCACGTCGTGAATCCGGTATGTACGTCCATCTGATCGACGGCACCTACGAGCTGTTCCGGCACCACTTCGGCGCTCCGAGTTATCGGAACGACGTTGGCATGGAGGTCGGCGCCGTGCGCGGGGTCGTCTTCTCGCTGCTCGGCATGTTCCGGGACGGCGCGACCCACATGGCGGTGGCGACGGACCACGTGATCGAGTCGTTCCGCAACGAGCTCTGGCCCGGCTACAAGACCGGCGAGGGGATCGACCCGGAACTGCTGGCCCAGTTTCCGCTGCTCGAGGAGGCGCTTGGCGCAGTCGGAATCACCGTGTGGCCGATGGTCGAGCACGAAGCGGACGACGGGCTGGCCAGCGGCGCGGCGATGGCGGCCGCGGACGAGCGCGTGGTCGAGGTCCGGATCTGTACGCCCGACAAGGACCTCGCGCAGTGCGTCGATTCCGGCCGCGGCGGCCGTGTCGTCCAGGTCGACCGGCGGCGCGGCGTGCGCTGGGACGCCGACGGCATACGCGAGAAGTTCGGGGTCGAACCGGAGTCGATCCCCGACTACCTGGCCCTGGTCGGCGACAGCGCCGACGGCTTTCCGGGCCTGCGGGGCTGGGGCGCCAAGTCGGCGGCGGCGGTGCTGGCGCACTACGTCCACCTGGAGGAGATACCCAACGAACCCTGGAAGTGGAAGGTCAAGGTGCGGAGCCGCGACCGCCTGGCGGCTACGCTGCGGGAGGAGCGGAAAGCGGCGGAACTGTTCCGTCATCTCGCTACCCTGGTGCGTGACGCGCCGGTCAGCGGCTCGGTGGACGAGTTGCGATGGCGGGGCCCCGGCCCGGAGTTGGCGGAGGTGGCGGAGCGACTGAAGGCGACGGGGCTGGTGCAGCAGGTGGAGCGGCTTGCCGCGGCGGCACCGGACGCGGAGGACGAAGTCCCCTTCTAGCAGCCCGCGGTGGAAGTAGGATCCGTTCCGCCGTGAAGCTGATCGACAAACTCCGCTCGGCGGCGTCCGAGGGACGGCCGTTCTACTCGTTCGAGTACTTCCCGCCGAAGACGGAGGCCGGGATCGAGAACCTCTACGCGCGGATCGAGCGCATGGGGCGGCTGGCGCCGGCGTTCGTCGACGTCACGTGGGGCGCCGGCGGCAGCACCGCCGAACTCACTTTCGAGCTGGCGACCACGATCGAGAACGTGCTCGGCCTCGAGACGATGATGCACCTGACCTGCACCAACATGCCGCGCCGGAAGATCGCGGCGGTACTCGAGGACTGCCGCGAGCGCGGCATCGGCAACATCCTGGCGTTGCGCGGCGACCCGCCGCGCGGGAGGGGTTCCTGGTCGGCTGTGGCCGACGGTTTCGCCCATGCCTCCGACCTGGTGCGCTTCATCCGCGAGGAGCACGGAGACCACTTCGGGATCTGTGTCGGCGGCTATCCGGAAGGCCACCCGGAGGCTTCGAGCCGGGAGCGCGATCTCGACCATCTGGCCGAGAAGGTGGCGACGGGCGCGGACTTCGTGATCACCCAGATGTTCTACGAGCCGGAGTTGTACTTTCGCTTCGTCGACGGCTGTCGGGAACGCGGAGTCGACTGTCCCATCGTGCCTGGACTGGCGCCGATCAACGGCTACCTGTCGTTCCAGCGCATCACCGGCTTCGGCGCCAGCGCGCCGCCCGAGATCGCGCGCGAGATCGAGGCGCGCCGCTCTCATGACGCCTCCGTGCGCGAATACGGGCAGGAACTATTGACCGGCATCTGCCGTCGCTTGCTCGACGGCGGCGCTCCCGGTCTTCACTTCTACACCTTGAATCTCGAGCGTTCGGTGCAGGTGATCCTCGACCGGCTCGGCATCGTGCCGGAGCGCTTCGAGCGGGTCCTGCCCTGGCGCAGCGCGACGGCTGTGCGGCGTCCGAAGGAGGACGTGCGGCCGATTTTCTGGGCCAACCGGCCGAAGAGCTACCTCGTCCGGACCCAGGACTGGGACGAGTTCCCGAACGGCCGCTGGGGCGATTCCGGTTCGCCCGCATTCGGCGACCTGGCGGACCACCACCTGGCGTTTCGCCCGATCAAGCCCGACGTCGCGCGCGAGCGTTGGGGACGCGAACTTGCGTCGATCGATCAGGTGCGGGGGGTCTTCGCCGGTTTCTGCCGCGGCGAAATCGACGGTATCCCCTGGTACGACTGGCGGCTCGACCTGGAGAGCGAGCCGCTGCGGAACGCGCTGGTGAACTTGAACCGGGCGGGGCTTCTGACCATCAACTCGCAGCCGCGGGTCAACGGGGCGCCCTCCGACGATCCCGCGGTGGGCTGGGGCGGCGGTGGTGGTCACGTCTACCAGAAGGCGTACCTCGAGTTCTTCCTGGCGCCGGAGCAGGTGTCGCCCCTGCTTGGGGCCCTGGACGCGAACGAGAGCCTGACGTACCACGCGATCGACCGTGCCGGCAACGCCTACAGCAACTGCGACACGGTCAACGCGGTGACCTGGGGCGTCTTCCCGGGGGGCGAGGTCCGGCAGCCGACGATCGTCGATCCGGGCTCCTTCGAGGTCTGGAAGGACGAGGCATTCGATTTGTGGCTGTCGTCATGGGCGGCGGTCTACGACGAGGACAGCAAGTCGCGCCGCCTGCTCCAGCGCATCCACGACACCTACTTCCTGGTCAACGTGGTCGACAACGACTACGTCGACGGCGACCTGCTGGGCTTCCTGCTGGTAGCGGTCGGCAGTCTGGACGACCGCCGGCGCGCCGAACTCTGAGACTGGCGCCGCCGCTACGCCGACGAGCCGCCGTCCATCACGATCGTCGCCCCGGTCATGTAGCTCCCGGCCTTCGAGGCCAGGAACACCGCGGCGCCGGCGATCTCGTTGGGCTGCCCGTGGCGGCCGACCGGCGTCCGGCTGGCGATCGCCTGCCGTTTCTCCTCGGTGTCGACGAGGACGCTCGCGAAGTAGGTCTCGACCACGCCGGGGGCGATCGCGTTGACCCGGATGCCGAACTGGCCCAACTCCTTGGCCCAGCCGCGGGTCATGTTGAGCACCGCCGCCTTGGTCAGGGCGTAGGTCAGTTCGTTCGGCCCCGGGTGCAGGCCCGCGATCGAGGCGACGCTGATCACGTTGCCCGACCCCTGCTTCTTCATCAGCCGGGCCGCCTGCTGGATGTGGACGAAGTAGCCCTTCAGGTTGACTTCGAGCGTCTTGTCGAAGGCCCATTCGGGCATGTCGATGGCAGGCCCGAAGTACGGGTTCGTCGCCGCGTTGTTGACCAGGATGTCGAGACGCCCGAGTTCGCCCTCGATGCGCTCGAACAGGGCCGCGATCTGCTCGACGTTGCCGGCGTGACAGGCAATCGGAACCGCCTTGCCGCCGTCGGCCCGGATCGACTCGGCGACCTTGTCCAGGCCTTCCTGCTTCCGCGAGGCGAGGACGACCGTGGCGCCCTGCTCGGCGAAGCCGCGTGCGATCGCCTCGCCGATGCCGCGTGAGGCGCCGGTCACGAGGGCTACCTGGTCGGTGAGGCTGAAGTCGACGATGGGCATGGCGAGTCTCCTGTACGGTGGGCCGGCGAGCATACGATGAGGGCCGGAATGCGGGGGTGCCCGACCGGGGTTGAGAACACTGTGCGCCCCGACGCAGCCACGCTCCTGCCGCCTGTACTCTGCGGCCCTGACACCGTAGACAGGTGAGGGAGGAATGCAGCCGGCGAGACTCTTGACCGCGCTTCTGGGCGAGTTCGCGTGGTCGCCGCCCGATTGGTTGCGGCGGCTCGGCGTCCGTCGAGCCGGCTGGAGCCTGTTCGGACTGCTGGGGATCGGCGTCCTGACGGCGCTCGGCTTCTCCTACTGGCGAAGTCTCCCGCAGCCGCTGCGCGTGGGGGTCGCGATTACCGCGCCCGGCGTGACCGCCATCGTCGACGGCGAACTGAAGCCGGCGCCGCTGCTGCTCGACTTCCACTATCTGGCCAATCCCGACGTACCCGAACTGCCCGTTCTGTCGGCGGCGCGTCTCGACCTGGTCAAGGAGACTCTCGAGGCGGGTATCGATCTGGATCCGGCGGCCCCCGGCGAGTGGCGTTTCGAGACGGAGAACCAGTTGGTCTTCGAACCCGCGGAGGACTGGCCGGCGGGCCGCTCCTATCGTGTGCGGCTGGCGCCGGACCTGTTCGCGCCCGGTGTCCGACTCGCCGCGGCGCCGGTCGAGTTCACAACACCGCCCTTCAAGGCCTCGCTGGAGGAGGGGTTGTTCGTTCAGCATCCCGTCGAGGTTTCGGATCGCCGGGTAGTGGCCAGCCTGCGGTTCTCACATTCGGTCGGCCGCGGCGATCTGGAGAGGCGTCTGAGCATGTCGATCGGAGAGGACGACGACGGCGCCCGGCGGGCGCTGCCGTACCGCGTCGAGTACGGCCCCCACGATCGCACCGCGTACGTTCACTCGGATGTCCTCGCCATACCGGAGCGGGATCAGTTCGTCACTGTTGCGGTGGCGGCCGATCTCGCACCCGCGAATGGGGAGGGCGCATTCGAAGAGACATTGGCCGTCCAGGTGCGCATCCCGAATCAGGAGAGCTACTTCCGGGTCGAGAGGATGGCGACCTCGATCGTCAGAGACACGGAAGGCAACCCGGTGCAGACCGCGGTCGTGACCCTCACGGACCAGGTGAGTACGGACGACTTCGCCGAGAGGATCATGGCGTGGGTGCTGCCCGAAGAGCACACCATCGGCACGAACACATACCGCCCGTACCACTGGGGGTCGCCGAGCGAGGTCACGGCCGCGGTGCTGTCCGCCGCCGAGCCGCTCGACGTGACCGTGAACCCGACCGAGCGGGACACGGCGGCGCTCCAGAGTCTCGCCTTCGACGCGCCGGAAGGTCGCTACGTGTACCTGCGCGTGGCCTCCGGACTCACATCCGCCGGCGGTTTCGTGCTCGCGTCCGCCTCCAACAGCGTGGCCGCCGTGCCCGCCTACCCGAAGGAGGCCGCGATCGCGCAGGACGGCGCCCTCCTCCCGCTGACGGGGAAACGCCGGGTCACTCTCTCCGCCCGCGGCGTCGCGACCGTCAGGGTCGAGGTCCAGCAGATCCTGCGGGACGCGCTCAGCCACCTGGTGAGCCAGACCGGGGGCGACATCCGAAACCCGTGGTTCCGCGACTACAGGTTCGATGCAGACAACATCTCGTCGCTGACGACGCACTTGATCGACGTCAATCCCGGGCATCCGGGCGAGCAGGTCTTCGCTACGCTTGACCTCGATCCGTTCCTGGATCGGGGCGGCCTGTTCATCGTCCGCGTGCAGGGCTGGGATCGAGAGCGGGAGCAGGCGGTCGGCAGCTTCGACCGGCGCATGGCTCTGGTCACCGACCTGGGCGTATTGGCCAAGACGAACGCCGACGGCAGCCAGCACGCGTTCGTCCACTCGGTGGCGACCGGCAGGCCGATCGCCGGGGCGAGGGTCGAAGTGCTCGGCAAGAACGGCTTGCCCGTACTGTCCGCGGCAACGGATGGCCGCGGGCACGCCCGTCTTGACTCGGCCGCCGACTTCAAGCGGGATCGGGCGCCTGCGGTGATCGTGGTCAAGCACGGGGGCGACACGACCTTCGTGCCCTACCGCCGCCGCGACCGGCAGTTGACCTGGTCGGGATTCGACGTGGGCGGTGAACGGGTCGGCGCCGATGCCGCCGAGGAACTCAAGGCCGCGCTCTACACGGACCGGGGACTCTACCGGCCGGGAGCGACGGTGCGCCTGTTCGGGATCGTGCGCCGGGGCGACATCGCCGCTGTGCCCGGGGTGCCCGTGGAACTCCGGATCGAGGACGCGCGCCGGCGGCTGGCCCTGCGGACGAGGTCGACGCTGCCCGACGACGGTCTGCTCACCTGGAGTTTCGACACCCGCCTCGAGTCGCCGACTGGCCGGTACCGAGCGAACGTCTATCTGATCGACGAGGAAGGGCGGTACGTCCGGGCGCTGGGCGGTACCGCGTTCAACGTCGAGGACTACCGGCCGGACCGGTTGCGCATTCGCGCGGCGGTCGAAGGGAGTCCCGAGCACGGGTGGGTGCGTCCCGGCGACCACGTTGCGCGGGTGTCGCTGGAGAACCTGTTCGGCACGCCGGCGCAGGGACGGCGGGTGAGAGGAACGCTGACGCTCCACCCGGTCTCGCCGGAGTTCGACGCGTTTCCGGAGTTCACGTTCACCGATCCGTACCGGGATCCTGAGACCCTGCCTCGGCCGGTCACCATCGAACTCGCCGAGACCGTCACCGGGGACGACGGAGTCGCCCGGCTGCCGCTCGACCTGGGGAGGTACGAGAACGGCATCTACCGGCTCCGGTTGGAGGCGGAAGGGTTCGAGGTCGGCGGCGGCCGCGGTGTGGTGGCCGTTGCCGGGACGCTTCTGTCGCCGGCCGAGACGCTGGTCGGCTACCGGGCGGACGGCGACCTCGCCTTCATCTCCCGCGACGCCGAGCGCACGGTGCGGTTCGTGGCCGTCGGGCCGGACGCTTCGGCCAGGACGGTCACCGGTCTCGAAACCGTGTTGCTCGAGCGGCGCTACGTGTCCGCTCTGGTGAAGCAACGGAACGGCACGTTCGCCTACCAGTCGGTGCTGAAGGAGACCGAGGTCCGGCGCGAGCCGTTCACGTTGCCGGTGGAAGGCGCCGAGATCGTGCTGCCGTCGTCGCAGCCCGGGCGCTACGCGCTGGAAGTCGTCGGCGGGGGCGTCAAGCTGAGCCGGGTGGAGTTCGCGGTGGCCGGCGCCGCCAATCTCGCGGGCAACCTGGAGCGCGACGCGGAGCTCGACCTCAAGCTCGACCGCGCCGAGTACCGGGCCGGCGAAGAAATCGTGATGGAGATCTCGGCGCCCTACGCCGGCGCCGGGCTCGTCACGATCGAACGGGAGCGGCTATACGCCTTCCAGTGGTTCCGGTCCGAAACGAACACGACTCTTGCCCGGATCCGCGTTCCCGAGGATCTGGAGGGCAACGCGTACGTCAACGTCGCACTGGTGCGAGACATCGATTCCGAAGAGATCTTCGCCAGTCCGCTGAGCTACGCGGTGGCGCCGTTCACGATCGATCGGTCCGACCGCCGGTTGGAGATCGACCTTGTGGCGCCCGATCTCGTGCGGCCCGGCGACGAGTTGACGCTCAGCGTCGCGACCCCGTCGTCGTCGCGCCTGGTCCTGTTCGCCGTCGACGAGGGCATTCTCCAGGTCGCGGGCTACCAGACACCCGATCCGCTGGAGACGTTCCTCGCCAAGAAGGCCCTGCAGGTCGAGACCGACCAGATGGTGGACCTGATCATGCCCGACTACGACGTGATCCGCCGCGCGGCAGCGCCCGGGGGCGGCGCGGAGGCGCGCCTCCTCGGCGCCAACCTGAACCCGTTCCGGCGACGGTCCGAACCGCCGGCGGCCTACTGGATGGAGATCGTCGAGGCGGGGCCCCAGCCACGCGCGGTGCAGGTCCGGTTGCCGGACTACTGGAACGGCGAGTTGCGGGTGATGGCGGTTGGCGTCTCCGATGACAGACTGGGCTCGCTCGCCAAGCCCGTCACCGTGCGTGGCCCCATCGTGGTCACGCCGAACATGCCGTTGGCGGTGGCGCCGGGCGACGCGTTCGAGGTTTCCGTCGGCGTCGCCAACCACCTGGAAGGTTCCGGGCCGGAAGCCGAGATCGTTCTCACCGCCGCGCCTTCCGAGCGGCTGGCGGTGCAGGACGGGTCGAGTCGAACCGTCGCCGTCGCCGAGGGTGACGAAGGGCGGGCGGCGTTCCGCCTGCGCGCGGGCGATTCGCCGGGAACGGCGTCCCTGACGCTGACTGCTCGCCTCGACCAGGAGACCGTGCAGCGCGGCGCCGAGGTGTCCGTGCGTCCGGCGACGGCCTTCGTGACCACGGTGTCATCGGGCTTCGACGCTCGCGGCCGCGCGCGGGTCGACGTGCCGCGGCGGCTGCACGAGGCGCAGGCGCGCCGCCAGGTGGCTGCATCGGCCAGTCCGCTGGTGCTGGTCGACGGCCTGCTCGACTACCTGCGCACGTTCCCGCACGAGTGCGTCGAGCAGATGGTGAGCGGGATCTTCCCACGGGTAGGGCTGCTGCAGTCCTCGGATTTCCCGCTCGACCGCGGGGCGCTGCTGGCGGAGTTCAGTGAAACCGTGACGCGGCTGCGGAGCCGGCAGGGCGCCGACGGCGGCTTCCGTTTCTGGGCTGCTTCGGCCGAGGCGGCGGCGTTCCCGTCGGTCTACGTGACGCACTTCCTGACCGATGCCCGCGCCTTCGGCATGGCCGTGCCCGACGACGTATTCGGTTCCGCTCTGGGCTACCTGCGGCGGCTCGCGGAGACTCCTCCGCCGGCTTCCGGCGGAACCTTGAAGGACGCACGCACGAGGGCCTACGCCACCTACCTGCTGACCCGGAACGGCGCGGTCACCACCAACTACCTCAGCTCGCTGCAGGAGACCCTGGACACCCACTTCGAAGACGCCTGGCGTGGTGACATCGCGAGCGCCTACATGGCCGCGAGCTACGCCCTGCTGCGCAGTGAAGTCCTGGCCGAACGCCTGATCGGCGGCTACCGGCTGGGCGCGTCGCCGTCGCCGGACACGGACTTCGACACGCGCCTCGGGCGGGACGCCCAGTACGTTTACCTGCTGGCGCGGCACTTCCCGCGGCGCATGGCGGAGCTCGACGGCGACGCGGTTCGTTCCCTTGTCGAACCGGTGTTCGAGAACCGCTTCAACACCCTGTCCGCCGCCTACACGATCCTGGCTCTCGGCGAAGTGCATCGATCGCTGGCGAGTCGCGACTTGCTCAGGCCGCCGACGATCAGCGCGCGCGGCGAGGACGGTCCGGTTGGCGTCGAGGTCACCGGGACCGTCTACGCGCGGGCTTCGCTGCCGGTCGCGGTCGACGCCGTGGACATCGCCGGGGCCGACGGGAGCGGCGTCTACTACTCGCTGAGCGAGTCCGGGTTCGACGTGGAGCTTCCCACCGGACCGCTCTCTCGAGGGTTCGAGATCGACCGCGTCTACCTCAACGCCGAGGGCGAGCCTGTTGATCGCGTCCGGGTCGGCGAGGAGCTCGAAGTCCGCCTTCGGGTCCGCTCCCAGAGCGGCCGGATCACGAACGTCGCCGTCACCGATCTGCTGCCGGGCGGCTTCGAGATCCTCACCGAGTCGGTGCGCAAACGGTACGGGCTGTGGGCGCCGGATTACAGCGATGTGCGCGAAGACCGATTGGTCTTCTACGGCAGTTTCGGTGAGCGCTTCACCGAGATCCGCTACCGGGTGAAGGCCAACAGCCCCGGCGAGTTCGTGGCCCCGGCCGCTTACGCCGCCTCGATGTACGACCGCAACCGGGTCGGCCGCACGGCCGCCGGCCGGTTGATCGTGGGAGGAGAGTGATCACGCGCCGCAGGCTCTGGTTCCTCGGCGCCGGCGCCGGCGCCGCCGCCCTGGCGCTCGTGGCTTGGGCCCTGATTCCGAAACCGGACCTCTATTATGGGGTGAGCTTTTCGAGTCTGGTCACGGAGCGGCAGGGGCAGACGTTGAAGCTCAGGCTGGCGGACGATGGCCGCTACCGCTTGTTTGTGGCCCTCGAAGACATCGCCGCGGAGGCGCTCGACGCGACGCTGCTCTACGAGGACCGCCGCTTCCACCGTCATCCCGGCGTCGACCCCGCAGCGCTCGTCCGCGCCGCCTGGACCACGTACTTCCGGCGCTCCCGGATGGTCGGCGGTTCCACGATCACCATGCAGCTCGCGCGGATGCGCTTCGACCTGGACACGCGCTCGCCGGCGGGCAAGCTGGTCCAAGCGGCCCGCGCTCTGCAACTGGAGCGCCACTACACCAAGGCCGAGATCCTCGAGGCGTATCTCAATCTGGCGCCCTACGGCGGCAGCGTCGAAGGCATCGGAACCGCCAGCCGGGTGTACTTCGGCAAGCCGGCCGGCGCGCTCGACCTGGGCGAGGCGCTGGCTCTGGCGGTCATTCCGCAGAACCCGGTGGCCCGCTTCCCAGCCACGGACGGCGGCCGCGCCAGACTCATGGCGGCGAGGGCCCGGCTGACCGCGGCCTGGCTGGCCGCGAATCCCGGGTCGCACGAGGAGACGCTTGCCCGCGTGCGCCTCGAACCGGTCTTCCGCTCACCGGCCGACCTGCCCGATCGCGCGCCGCACTTCGTCCGCGACCATGTACCGCTCAGCGGGGCAGCCGAGATCCGCACGACGCTCGATCTGGACCTGCAGACCCTGCTGGAGACCCGCGTGCGGCACTACGTCGAGCGGCGTCGCCGGGACGGGATCGACAACGCGGCGGCGTTGCTGATCGACCACCGGCGGATGGAGGTGCTGGCCCTGGTGGGGTCGGCGGGTTTCTTCGACGCTGCGATCGGTGGCCAGGTGAACGGCGTTCGCGCCCGCCGCTCCCCCGGGTCGACGCTGAAGCCGCTGCTCTACGGACTGGCCCTGGACAGCGGCCTGATTCATCCGATGACGCTGCTCGAGGACGCCCCGCGGCGGTATGCGGCGTATGCGCCGGAGAACTTCGACCGCGGCTTTCTGGGTCCCGTCTTCGCCCGCGACGCCCTCATCCACAGCCGCAACCTGCCCGCCGTCAGTCTGCTCGAAGCGCTGGATGTGGAGCGGTTCCGCGACTGGCTCGACGAGGCCGGGGTCGGCGAACTGAAGCCGGCGGAACACTACGGTCTGGCCTTGGCGCTCGGCGGCAGCGAGATCACGATGGAGGAACTGGTGCGCCTGTACGCGGTGCTGGCCGGCGGCGGCGTGTGGCGCGATCTCGCAGCGACTCCCGGCGTTCCAGAGGCGCCGGCCAGGCGACTGCTCAGTCCCGAAGCGAGTTTCCTGGTGCTCGACATGCTCCGAGACGTGCCGCGGCCCGACGCGCCGTCTCTCGTCGCCGGGACGCGGCAGCCGGCGGCCTGGAAGACCGGTACCTCGTTCGGCTTCCGTGACGCCTGGAGCGTGGGTGTCGCCGGCCGCTACGTGCTGGCGGTGTGGGTCGGCAACTTCGACGGCAGCGCCAATCCGGCGTTCGTCGGCCGGGAGGCGGCGGCGCCGTTGTTCTTCGCCATCGCCGACAGCCTGAATGTGCCCCCGGCCAGCGATCAGCCGTCCACGGCTCTGAACGTGCGGCACGTCGACGTGTGTGCGACCACGGGCGATCTGCCAGGCCGGCACTGCCCGCGCACGACCCGATCCTGGTTCATTCCGGGCGTGTCGCCGATCAAGGAGTCGTCGGTTTACCGCGCGGTCCGCATCGATCCGGCAACGGGGCTCAGGAGCTGCCGTGACGGTGTCGCGGCGCGTGAGGAAATCTACGAGTTCTGGCCCTCGAACATCTACGCCGTGTTCCGGCGCGCCGGCATCGCCATCCGGCAGCCTCCGCCGTGGTCGCCGGAGTGCGGGCTCGATCGCACGTCGGCATCCGGTGTGGCGCCGCGCATCGCTTCCCCCCAGAACTCGCTGATCTACCACGTCCCGCGCCGCGGCTCGGAGCGATCGAACCTGCTGTTCTCCGCCGTTGCCGACGGCGATGCCCGGGAGCTGTACTGGTTCGTCAACGACCGCTTCATCGCCCGGGTGTCGCCCGGCGAGGACTACCTGTGGGCGCCGCGGGCGGGTCGGTTCACGGTGCGGGTAGCAGACGATCTGGGGCGGGCCGACGCCGTAGCGGTCACGGTGGCTGCGAGTCCGTAGTCGTCGGACTCTCACGGAAGATGTCCTCCGGCTCGTCGATGGGCTCTCCCCTCGCCGCCCTGAGATGGAGTCTCTTGCTGCCTTCGCAGCAGGAGGCGACGAGTTCGATGAACTCGCTCAGGTCCTCGATCTCGGACAGGCGTTGGGTCTCTTGCGTTCGCTCCAGGACATCGATGTACCGGTCCCTGTCCTCGCTGCGGATCATGGCCACGGTGTAGCCGTGCCGAATGAGGACCAGGTTCATAAGCAGCCGCGCCATGCGGCCGTTGCCGTCGTCGAAGGGGTGAATACGGACGAAACGGTAGTGGAACACCGCGGCAAGAACGATCGCGTGCTCGCCCTTGCGCTCAGCCTCGCGGTACCAGTCCAGCAGGTCGGTCATCTCGGGCTTCACGAGTTCGGGCGCCGTGAAGTAGTGGACCTCGCCGGTGGTGGTCAGGACGTTGTTCGGTGCCGTCTTGTAGCTGCCGATCGTGATCAGCCGTCTGACGGCGCGCCCGTCCGGAGTGCGCGCGTCCATATCGTACGGCTCTCTCAGAAGAACCCGGTGCAGATTGCGGATGAAGACCTCGTTCAGGGCTTCATGGTTCAGGACCGTGTCTTCGATCGCCTTGACGGCGTCGTTGTGACCCTGAATGTCCAGGTGGTCCCGCATCGGTTTGCCGTGAGCGGTAATGCCGTGGAGGATCAGGCTCCTCGTCTCGCCCAGCGTGAGTGAGTTCCCCTCGACCGCGTTGGAGTGGTAGTTCCACTCCAGCCGGAGCTTCTGACTGACGCGATCTATGACCTCAGGCGGCAGCGGCCGGAGCGCGTCGAGCTCCGACTTGAGCTGATCGATGGTTTCCAGGATGTTGGCGGCCACGGTGGATTATCGCCGATGTAGGAGTCGGCGTCGCAGGCCACGGATGCCTGCGGCCGATGGCGATGAGCGAGCTGGGTCGGATCAGCCTTTCGTGGCGCTCGCGACGGCCTCTTCGATCAGGGACACGAGTTCTTCGGAGAGTTGGGACATTCGGGCGAGGATCCGGCCGCGGTGGTCGGCGAGTATGTAGGTGGGGAAGCGGTCGATATCCAGTTGCCATTCCAAGGCGTTCCGCTCGCCGACATGCCAGTTTTCCCAGGGCACGGGTTCCTGGAGCGAGCCGAGAACGTGATCCTGCTCGGTCCGCCGGGAGTCGGCAAGACGCATCTCGCGATCAGCCTAGCGATCGCGGCCGCAGAGTCGAGCCGCCGCGTCTACTGCGGCACGCTGGCGGCTCTGATCGAGTCCCTGACCGAGGCGAAAGCAGCGGGCAACCTGTCGCGGCGGTTTCGGGTGCTCACCCATCCCGCCTTGCTGGTCGTGGACGAGATCGGCTACCTGCCGATCAGCCAGGACGGCGCCGTGCTCTTCTTCCAGTTGATCAATTCGCGACACGAGCGGGCGTCCACGGTGTTGACCTCCAACAAGGGCTTCGAGAAATGGGGCGGCGTGCTCGGCGACGAGATCATGGCCGCCGCTCTCAAAGACCGCCTCCTGCACCACTGCCACATCGTCAACATCCGAGGCAACAGCTACCGGATCAGGGCGCACCAGGAGGCGCGCGTCCAGCAAGGCGCGACGAAGGAGCATATCGGGGCCATATTCGACTGAGGAGCAACGATGTTGGACGTGATGCATCGCAGGTCGAATGCAGCGCGACTTTTTCAGCAAGCCCCTAGAATCGCCGATCGCCCCGAAAGCGGCCCCCAAAGATACGCTCGGAGCCGGCCAGGGCCAGCCCTGAGGACCTGGCGAAGCCTGAGCCGGCAAAAGACGCCGGATCCCGGACCCACACGACGCCGGTACTGAGCGCCGCCGTAGGCTGGCGCGGGAATTGAACCCGAATCCGGGCCGGGTGAGCCCCGGAGCGGATCATCTCTTTGCACGGAGATGGCCGGGAACAACACCCGACTTCGCCAGTCATACTCTTATGCGGACGGAATCGGCGAAGCGTTTACGGTGTCTCGATGCAGCCCGGCGGGGGCCGAGCAAGCGACAGGCGTCGGGCAGGGAGACGGACATACTCGCGGCCGGAAGCCCGCTGGCTGGCACGGATGTCCCGGAAGAGGGCGTTGACGTGGCAAAAAGGGTACGTGGAACAGCAGCTTGCGAGCGCCAGGGAAAAGCTCCAGTCTCTCCGGAGCGGCAGAGGTGAGCATGATCCTGTTGAGTGAGACTCCGTGCTCAGATTCGCCTGATGGCCGGTCGCGTGATACGAATGGTCCTTCGCTCGCGTGGCCTGTGGAGCGGAATGTCCAGGGGGGGCGTGCGACGTGAGCGGGGCCTGATCTCACGGTAACACTGTGAACATGATGGCCTTGCCGGGGCTGCGGCGCCCGGTTGGGGGCCGCCCCGGGAGGTGAATTCAGGCAACCGATCCGATACGGAACCCTGGCGACGCGACGACGGACACAGAGAACCCGCGATAGGTGGTTCCGTATCGTCTTGTTAGGAACACGACGACTGGAGCGGCTTCGCTGTTCGCGTAAAGGCGGATCGCGTCGTCAGCGATTCCGATCCCCACGAAGCCGCGCTTCGTCCGCAACTCGCGGCCCAGGGCGCGCTTAGCGTCATTGATGTCCGATGCGAGTTTGGTCATGTACCGACGATTGTAGCCCCGAAACGACTGAGGATCGTCTCGATGGAATTGGCAAGGGTGTTCTGGCCGTCGCCTGCGAAAAGGAGCGCAACGGGGTGCGACGTCCCGCTCTCCAAGATCAGGGAGCCAGAGTCCCCGGGTTGAGAGAACGGGCCGTCGACGCCCTGTATGACGATCTGGTTCTCGAACCAAGCAGTGCCGGCTCCTTTGTAGGAGACGTAACCGTCGAAACTGACGTCGACGACGGTGCCTGTCGTGAAGCCGGTAGTCCGGCCGTGCTTGGCGACAGTCTGGTCTAGAGAGAGTTGTGTCGGGGGGTTGGCGGGGAAGCCGATGGTGATGATGTCTGGACTGACTTGAGTTGGGTCCACGAGTTCGGCGAGCGCGGCATCGATGTGGTTGACGGCTCCGGTGAAATTGATGGGTTCGAAGGCGTCGAGGTTGGCGATGACGTCTCCTGGTGGTGCTCCTCCGTCGAGGGGACCGGGCTGTACGACGTCGTCTCCGTTCTGGGCGGCGTTGCTGTTGGCCAAGACATGGTTGTTGCTGAGCAGGTGACGGCGCCCACCGACATCGACAAGACAACCGAGGGTACCGGCCGTGGTGGCGACGTGGCCAACGGAGACGCCACAGGGCGTGAGCGCCCAAAAACCGGGAGTGCGTACGATCTGAGTACGCCATGCGCCGAATCGCTCCGGGACTTCGAGATCGTCAATCCGATCCTCGAGGACGTAGACGCGGATGGCGTCATCGGCAACGCCGATGCCGGCGAGAGCGGGGTCAAGGGGCATCGCAGCCTCACTTGAACCAGCTGCCGAGGACAAGTTCCTGACGACCCAACGTTCGCCAAAGTGCTGTCGGGCTTGCTCTTTGGCAGCGGCTTGAGGTGGAGTTATCACTGAGGTTCCCTTGTTCGTCGCTAGGCGAGGTCTGAAGGCTGATCCGTCCGACGATGTTATGCGAGGTCTTCTGCGTTTTCCGTCGGTGAGGCCCATGCCGCGGAAGGAAAGCGGCGTGATCATTTCTGGCAGGCCGGCATCGCGAAGGCGGCGCTTCAAGAGGGCCCGGATGATTGGCGGGGCGAGAGCGTGGCGAGCGAAGCGCGAAGGGTTGCTGAGGTCGAGCGGCCGGAAGAAAGGTGCAGCCTTGGGGTCGTCACCGATCCGGGCCGCCTCGACATATCCAGTGCCCCACCGCTTGAGCTCGTTGCGGACCAGTATCTCGCGGTGCTTTCCGCCTTTCGCCCGGAAGCAAAGGGTGCGGTGGTCGCCGTAGTCACGGGGACCGCGTCGGCGGCGCTACACCGGCGGCAACAGCCTCTGCCTCAGTGTCGCTGCTCAGATGAAGAGCTACACCGACAACCGATGGGCCACCTTCCGCCAGATCAAGGCCGCCGGCGGGCACGTGCGGCGCGGCGAGAAGGCACCAGGATCCTCTTCTTTCCAACCGACAGGTTGGTCCCCGCGAAAGACGAACGAGCTCGGCCACGCGACCGGCCACCCCTCGCGCCTCCACCGAGCCACCCTCGGCACGAAGTTCGGTAGCCCCGACTACGCCAAGGAAGAGCTGCGCGCCGAAATCAGCGCCATGGTGACCGGCGAGAAGATCGGCCTCGGCCACGATCCCCGTCGGCTCCGGTGCTTCCCGGTGAGTCAGGGGAGGAAGGCCCGGGAATCCCGTGGGCGGCTGTTCTGGAGCGGCGCCTCTGGCGGCTGTTACCGTCCCGGACCCGTGACGGATCGTCCTTGCTCCAACCTGCGCGCGATCGAAGTCGCCGGCTCGCCGGCGGGCGCCTATGCGGGCCTGCTGCTCAGGGCCTGCGGCGCCGAGGTATTGAGGCTCGAACCTCCCGGTGGTGACCCTTGGCGCGAGGTCGGTGAGCGCTGGCGCGGGGTCGGCGCGGCGTACGCCTACCTGAATGCCGGCAAGCGATCGGCGCGATTGCGGCCGAGTGCCGACGGGGGCAGGGCGCAGATCCTGGAACAGGTCGAGCGCGACGGCGTCGACATCGTGATCGAGAGTGCGGCGCCGGAACCACTCGAGCCGCTGGTTGCCGGGGGCGACGCGCCGCAGGCCGTGCTGCTTCGCATCTCGCCCTTCGGGCTCGGCGCGGGGGGAAGCGAGGTCTGGGGCGAGGTGGGACCGCCGCGGTCGAACGAGTTCACCGACGACGCCTGGTCGGGGCACCTGTACCTGAACGGAGCGCCGGATCGGGAGCCGATCGCGCGGCCGGGTCTTCACGCGCACTTTCAGGCGGGTGCTCACGCGGTGATCGGCGGCCTGGCAGCGATGCTGGCGCGCCCCAGGATCGGCCGCGGTCAGACGGTCGACGTGTCCCATGTCGAGGCGCTGGCCGCGCTTCACCAGTACACGACCGTGATGTGGACCCAGGCGGGCTACGTGCTCGGGCGGGTCGGGAACTCCCAGGGCGGGCCGTGGCACCCGGTGGGCGTTCACCGCTGCAAGGACGGGTACGTGTCGCTGGCGATGCCGGCCAAGGAGATGCTCCATCCCTTCCTCGAGGCCGCGGGTCTCGCGCACATCGCCCGGGATCCGCGCTTCGCGGAGGACGCCGACCGGGCGGAGCACCGGGAGGCGTTCGACCGTGCGATCGACCCGTGGATGATGGCCCACACGGCGGCCGAGATCATCGAACTGGGGGAGCGGGTGAGAGTGCCGATCGGCCCGGTGATCGATGCGCTGGAGGTGCTGGACGACCCTCACTTCCGGGCCCGCGAGTTCTTCGTGCCGGTCGACGGCGGCAACGGGCCGCTCGTTCCGCGGGGGCCGTTCCTGCTGAGTTGCGAGACTCGCGGACAGGACCGGCCGGCGCCGGCGCCGGCAGCCCAAGCGGCACCGACGGACGGGCCCCTCCAGGGCCTGCGCGTCCTTGATCTCACCCGGGTCTGGGCCGGACCGCTGGCCACCCGGATCCTGGGCGACCTCGGCGCCGACGTGATCAGGGTCGAAGCGGCGTGGGCGCGCGGCCCAGCGACACGGCCGGCGAGGATCGCCAGGCTCAGCCACCTCTACCCGGAGAACGACGCCGGGAAACGTCCGTTCAATCGCAGTGCCGCGTTCAACAAGATGAACCGGAACAAGCGCTCGGTGACGCTGGAGCTGAACGACCCGGAGGCGCGGCGCATCTTCGAGGAACTCGTCCGGCGCTCCGATGTCGTCTGCGACAACTTCAGCCCCCGGGTCATGCCGAAGCTGGGGCTCGACGCGGAGAGCCTCCACAGGATCAACCCGGGCCTGGTCGCCGTCTCCATGCCCGGCTTCGGCAACTCCGGTCCGTACCGCGATCGGCTCGCCTACGGGCCCCTGATCGAGTCGACGATGGGTTTGACTTCGGAACTCGGCTACCGGGACGGCGGTCCGCACCGGTCGGGCATCGCCTGGCCGGACCCGGTGACGGCGCTGCATACGGCGGTGGGGGCGCTGGCGATGCTGTACGGGCGCTCACAGTCGCCGGAGGGCGAGGGCGGCACCGTCGAAACGCCGATGGTCGAGGCGACGGCGACGATGTTCGGCGACCACATCCTGGCGGCTCAGCTTCGCGGAGCGGCGGGGCCCCGGCGCGGCAACCGCCATCCCCGGCGCGCGCCCCAGGGTTGCTATCCGTGCCTGGGCGAGGATCGGTGGATCGCGATCAGCGTCTGTTGCGACCAGGAGTGGCAGGCGCTGTGCGGTCTGGCCGGTCTGCCGGCGTCCTGCGCGTCGATGTCGCTGGAGCAGCGCCAGGCGAACGAGGACCGGATCGACGGTCTGCTCTCGGACTGGACCCGGGGCCGGGATCGGGACGCTTTGGCGGTGGAGTTGCGCCGCGCCGGGATCATCGGGGCGCCGGTCGCCGACGCGCGCGACCTGGCCGGTGACCCGTTCCTGGAAGCACGCGGCTTCTGGACCGAGCTCGATCACCGGGAAGTGGGCAGGCGCCGGTACCCGGGTCTGGCGATCCACTTCAGCGTGACAGGCGGGACTTACCGCCGCGCCGCGCCCTGTCTCGGCGAGCACAACCGGGAAGTGCTGGTCGATGTTCTCGGGTTCCCGCCGTCGCGGGTCGACGAGTTGGAACGCGCGGGCATCCTGCGCGACACACCGCCGGAAGGCGCGACGGGCCGGGGCGTCAAGAAGGCCTGAGAGCGACGGCGCACCCGGCGCATCCGGTTTCTGCCGCACGCTGCTAGGGTGACTCATCGCCCCTACAGCCGGACACGCCGTACCGATCGAAGTTCCCATTGCCCACGACGAGCGAGGCTTCTGCCGCACCGCAGCCGCTTTGGGCCAAGGTCATCGACCAGACGAGTTGCATCGGCTGCCATGCGTGTACAACGGCATGCAAGTCCGAGAACGAGGTGCCGCTATCGGTCACGCGCACGTACGTCAAGTCCGTCGACGTGGGGCTCTATCCGCGCGCGCGCCGCGCCTTCCAGGTCACGCGCTGCAACCAGTGTGAGGACGCACCCTGCGTCGCGGCCTGCCCGACCTCTGCGATGTACCGCCGGGACGACGGCATCGTCGACTTCGACAAGTCGTCGTGCATCGGATGCAAGGCGTGCATCGCGGCGTGCCCGTACGATGCGATCTTCATCAATCCCGACGACCACTCGGCCGAGAAGTGCAACTTCTGCGCGCACCGGCTCGACATCGGCCTCGAGCCCGCGTGCGTCGTCGTCTGTCCGACCCAGGCGCTGCTGGTCGGCGACATGAACGACCCGCTCTCCGAGGTCTCCAGGATCGTCCACCAGGAACCGGTCGCGGTGCGCCGGCCGGAGAAGGAGACGCGGCCCAAGGTCTTCTACAAGGGCGCGGACCGTGCGACGCTGGATCCCCTTGCCGCGCGCCAACCCGAGGGCGGACTGTTCATGTGGAGCGAACAGGACAACGGTCGCGGGAAGGTGTCGTCCGGCCATACCGGTCCCCGCAACAGTTCCGCGGCGGCACTGCTCAGCTACGACGTTCCGCACGAGATCCCGTGGGACTTCCGGGTGAGCCTGTACACGTTCACCAAGTCGATCGCCGCGGGGGCCTACCTGGTGCCGCTGCTGCTGGCGATCGCCGGCATGATTCCCTGGACATCGCCGGTGTGGACGCTCATAGGCCCCTTGATGGCGCTCGCTTTTCTGGTGCTGACGGGCGCGCTCCTGGTGTGGGACCTGGAGCACCCGGAGCGGTTCTGGATGGTGCTCGCCAGACCGCAGTGGCGCAGTTGGCTGGTGCGCGGTGGCTTCGCCATCACCGCGTACGGCGCGCTGTTGGCCGCCCATATTGGCGCCGTTGTCGCCGGCAGGCCGGAGTGGACGCAGGCGTTGGCCTGGGCCGGGGGGCCGCTCGCGGCCGCGACCGCCGTCTACACCGCGTACCTTCTGGCCCAGGCACGGGCGCGCGACCTGTGGCAGAGCCCGCTCCTGCCGCCGCACTTTCTCGTCCAGGCGCTGCTGGCGGGCTCGGGCGCGCTGATGCTGGCTGACCTGGCGGCGGGAGGGGCTCTGGGGCTTGGCGTCGGCGCCGTGTGGATCTTCCAGGCCTCGCTGGCCGCCCATGTCGCCCTGGCCCTTGGCGAGGCGACGATGACGCACCCGACCGCCCACGCCGCCCTGGCCGCTCGCGGCATGCTCAAGGGCCGGTATGCAGGCCCCTACTGGACCGGCTTCTTCCTCGCCGCGGCCGCGCTGGTGCTTGTGGGCATTGGCGCCCACCTCGGTGCGGCCGCTGGATTGGCGGGCCTGTTGCTCTACGAGCACGCCTATCTGCAAGCCGGCCAGTCGGTGCCCCTCTCCTGAATGGACTCGTGACCGAGCGGCACAACCTGGAAAGCCTGGAGCGCGTGGTCTCGGCGGCAAGGGCCGACGCCGAGGCCCGCGGCGAGACCTTCTATCCCGGGGCCAGCCGCGTCCACCTCGCGTCCTACCCGCCGAAGGAGCGTTGGAACGACTGGGTCGAACTCGACTCCAAGGCGTGGCCGCGGCGCGTCGAGAAGCGCTACATGCTGGTCCCGACCACGTGCTTCAACTGCGAGTCCGCGTGTGGACTCCTGGCCTATGTCGACCGCGACACGCTGCAGGTACGCAAGTTCGAGGGCAACCCCGAACACCCGGGCTCACGCGGCCGCAACTGCGCCAAGGGCCCGGCCACGCTCAACCAGATCACCGACCCCGACCGCATACTGCATCCGCTCAAGCGGGCCGGCGGGCGCGGAGAAGGGAAGTGGGAGCGCGTGTCGTGGGACGACGCCCTCGACGACATCGCGGCGCGCATTCGTGGGGCCCTGGAGGAAGAGCGGCACAACGAAGTCATGTACCACGTCGGCCGCCCGGGCGAGGACGGATACACCGAACGCATGCTCGCGGCCTGGGGCGTCGACGGGCACAACTCGCACACCAACGTCTGTTCGAGCGGCGCGCGCGCCGGATACCACTGGTGGATGGGCATGGACCGCCCGAGCCCGGACCACGCCAACGCCAAGGTCATCGTTCTCGTCAGCAGCCACCTCGAGACCGGCCACTACTTCAACCCCCACGCGCAGCGCATCATGGAGGGCAAGAAGAACGGCGCCAAACTGATCGTCCTGGACACGCGCCTCTCGAACACCGCGACCCATGCCGACCACTGGCTGTCGCCCTATCCCGGTTCCGAAGCGGCGATCTTCCTGGCGGTCGCGAACTGGATGATCCGGGAGGGTCGGTACGACCGCGACTTCGTGCGCCGGTGGTGGAACTGGCAGGACTTCATGGCGGCGCGGGGCGAAGCCGGAGCGCCGTTTGGGCGCTTTGAGGAAGCGCTGCGCGAGATGTACGCCGAGTACACCTTCGAGTACGCGGCGAGCGAATCGGGGATCGATGCCGGTGAGCTGCGCGCCGTCGCGGAAGTGATCTCGACCGCCGGCCCCCGTCTGGCCACCCACAACTGGCGCAGCGCCGGCGCCGGGAATCTCGGCGGCTGGCAAGTTGCCCGCACGCTGACGCTTCTAAGCGCGCTCCTCGGCGCCCTGGCCACCGAGGGCGGGACCTTTCCCAACGCCTGGAACAAGTTCGTGCCCAAGCCGCCGCGTCTCCCGAGACGGCCTCCGCGGCGGTGGAACGATGTGCAGTGGCCGCGCGAGTATCCGCTGTCTCTGAACGAGATGTCGTTCCTGATGCCGCACCTGATGCGGGCGCAGGACGCCTACCTCGACGTCTACTTCACGCGCGTCCACAACCCCGTGTGGACCAACCCGGACGGCTTCAGTTGGATCGAGATGCTGAGCGACGCGCGCCGGATCGGTCTGCATGTGGCGATGACGCCGACCTGGAACGAAACCGCCTACTTCGCCGACTACGTCCTGCCGATGGGGCATTCGTCCGAGCGGCACGATCTGACCTCGTACGAACAGTACGACGGCCAGTGGCTCGGCTTTCGCCAACCGGTGCTGAGGGCGGCCCGGGATCGCCTGGGAGAGCAGATCGGGGACACCCGCGAGGTGAATCCCGGCGAGGTGTGGGAGGAGAACGAGTTCTGGATCGAGCTCACCTGGCGCATCGATCCCGACGGCTCGCTGGGAATCCGCGAGTTCTTCGAGTCGGTCGAGAATCCCGGCGAGAAGATGACCGTCGACGAGTACTACGGCTGGATCTTCGCGAACACGGTGCCCGGGCTGCCTGAAATCGCCGCGAAGGAAGGGCTGACGCCCTTGGCGTACATGCGCCGCTACGGCGCGTTCGAGGTCGCGAGCAAGGTCGGCAAGGTCTTCGAGCAGCGCGTCCCGGACGATGAGCTGGAGGATGCGCACGTCGACGAACGCGACCGCGTCTACACGCGCGCGCCGGTTCCGGCGAGCCCGCAGGCGCAGGGAGGCACCGCACTTGAAGCGGACGAAGACGGCCGCCGCCGGGTCGGCGTGCGCGTCGACGGCGAGATGCTCAGGGGCTGGCCGACGCCTTCCGGCAAGCTCGAGTTCTGGTCGAACACCCTCGCCGAATGGGGATGGCCGGAGCTGGCGGCGCCCACCTACATCAAGAGCCATGTGCATCCGAGCCGGCTTGAGCCCGGGCAGATGCCATTGATCTCGACCTTCCGGATACCCGTGCAGATCCACACCCGGAGCGCGAACTCGAAGTGGCTCGACGAGATCGCGCACACCAATCCGCTCTGGATCCACCCGACCGACGCCGAGCGTCTGGGCATTGGCGGCACCGGCAGCCTGGTCCGGGTCACGACCGACCTCGGCTACTTCGTGGTCAAGGCGTGGATCACCGAGGGGATCCGCCCCGGCGTCGTCGCGTGCAGCCATCACATGGGCCGCTGGAAGCCGGAGGGCCAGCCGGGCCAACGCCTCGGCATGATGACCGTCGCGCTGGCGCAGAGCGGTTCGGAGTGGTCGCTGAAGCCCAAGCAGAACGGCGGTCCGTTTCGCTCGAACGATCCGGACACGATGCGGGTCTGGTGGACCGATGTCGGCGTGCACCAGAACCTGACCCACGCGGTGCACCCGGACCCGGTCTCCGGGCAGCACTGCTGGCACCAGGCCGTGAGCGTGACGCCCGCCGCAGCAGGCGACCGGCGCGGCGACGTGTCCGTCGACACGGAAGGCTCGCGCGCGCAGTTCGAGCGCTGGCTGGAGCTGGCGCGGCCGGCCGACCGGCACTCGCCGGGTGGGATGCGGCGACCCTGGTGGATGCTGCGTCCGGTCAGGCCCGCGCGCGAGGCCTACCGGTTCCAAAGCCCGCGATGACGCCGGTCGAGCTCCTGCGCTCCCTGGCCATCTTCGCTGAACCGCCGGAAGCGGAACACGCCCGGGTCGCCGGTCTGCTCGGCTTGGGTGACGGCATCGACGGCTCGGCGTACGCGGAGCTCTTCGTCTTCCAGTTGCCTCCGTACGCCTCGATCTACGTGGGTCCCGAGGGCTGGATGGGCGGCGAGGCACGAGAGCGGATCGCCGGGTTCTGGCGCGCGGTGGGCCGGACGCCTCCCGCCGAACCGGACCATCTCAGCGTCCTGCTCGGACTGTACGCCGCGTTGGGCGAGGAGCACGTGCAGGCGACGGGTCCGGGCGCCGCCCTGGCGGCGGAAGCCTGCCGCGCCGTCTTGCAGGAGCACCTGGCGCCGTGGGTCTTCGCGTATCTCGACCACGCCGGGGAACTGGCGGTGGGCGGCTACAAACGCTGGGCGGAGCTGCTCCGCGAGACCCTCGCGCGAGAGGCCGGGCGCGTTGGGCCGCCCGCGGTTCTGCCCGCTCACCTGCGCGAGGCATCCGGGCTTCCGGACCCGCGGGAAGAGGGTGGTCAGGCGTTCCTCAAGGGACTGCTGGCGCCCGTTCGCTCCGGCATCATCCTGACTCGGGCGGCGCTCGGGACGATGGCGCGCGAACTCGACCTGGGGCTGCGCGCCGGTGAGCGCCGATTCGCCCTTGAAGGCCTGCTCGGCCAGGACTCGCAGGCGACGCTCGCTGCTCTGGCAGCCCTGGCCGCGCGCGAAGAACTCGCTCACAAGCGGCGCGACGGTCTGCTGGGGGAGTCCGCTCGATTCCTGGCGCGGAGAGCCGGGCACGCAGCCCGGCTTCTGAGCGAACTGGGGGGTTAGTCTGGAAGCGCCATGGGTACCGGGATTCCAGAACGTCCGCAGGGCTGCCCGCCGGAGAAACTCAGCCGCGTCCTCGAGTCCTCGCTGTACGTGAGCGATCTCGACGCGGCGGAGGCCTTCTACGGGTCAGTCCTTGGGCTCACCCTCCATTCGAAGCTGGAAGGGAGGCACGTCTTCTTCCGCTGCGGCAACCAGATGGTCCTCCTGTTCAACCCCGAGGCGACAGCCAACCCGGACCTGAGCCTGCGCGGCCTCGGCGCCCACGGCGCCCACGGCGCCGGTCATCTGGCGTTCGGCGTAGGCGAGGATGAGATCGAGAGTTGGCGGATGCACCTCCAGAACCATGGCGTCGAGATCGAGCACGAGGTCGAGTGGGGTGGGGAGCGGGGACGGTCTCTCTACTTCCGGGATCCCGACGGAAACAGCCTGGAGGTCGCGACGCCTGGTCTGTGGGGCATCGGGAACTGAGCCGCCGCTCAGCGGTCGAAGTAAGGGTGCGCCGCCACCGGCAGGTGTGGCGCGTTCCCGGACGGCTTGCGCAGGCTCAGCTCCTCGAACAACAGGTCGGGAACCGAGACCGAGACGACCTCGCCCAGGCCGAGCGCGCTGAGTGCGCCGGTCAGGAAGGACGGGATCAACCCGCCGGCGGGGGAGTGGGTGAAGCTGTGCATGGTGGACGTGTCCGACACGGCGACGATGTCGCGGAACGCGGCTTCGGTGACGGCCACCAGTTCGGCCTTGGGAATCAGTTCCTCCCGCCCGTCCGGGTAGACCCTGTACGCCACGCTGATGTGGCCGAGCGTGGGACCTGCTTGCGGGCCGCCCCGCAGGAGGCTGAGAGAATCCGACGCTCCGTCGTCGGCGCCGAGCTTTGCCATGCGGCGCACGACGATGCCGAAGTCCGAGCCCCGTTCCTCGATCAGCAGTTTGAACTCGGCGTCGAGCTCATCGCGGCTCATTCCGCGGTTCGAGGTCACGACCAGATTGCCTGGCGCGGGACCTTCGCCGCGGCGGTTGCCGGAACTCTTGTCGATTCCGGGGACCGGATTTCGGGTGGTCAGCAGGGCTCTCAGGACGCCGTTCAGCACCAGAGCTTTTGGCCGGGCTTGGACGCCGTCGTCGTCGACCGCGTAGCTGCCGAGAAAACCGTTGCCCTCCAGGGTGGGGTCGTCCTCGATGCTGAGAAACCTCGGCAGCACCCTCGCCCCGATGCGGTCGAGGAACGGGTTGCGGCTCTGTTGCATCATCCTGGCGAAGTTCGGTTCAGCGTCCGGCACCCGGTTACCGAGCAGTCGGGGCATGAACCCCTGAGCGAACAGCTCGGCTGCGGCCTGGCCTTCGAACAGCACGGGACCGTTGTAAGGGTCGAGAGCCGCGGCGGAGCGCCGGGCGCTCAGGCTGGCGCCCATCGCATCGACGCGGGACCGTAGGGTTTCGCCGTCGTTTACGTCTTCCCACGAGTCTCCCCGTGCCGCGATGGAGTCGTTCAGGACGACGCCGCCCTCGGCCTGGGTACGGGCCTCGACGACGACGGAGGCGGTGGGATCGGAGCGGATGAACGCGGACCCCTCGGTGTTCACGTAGTAGGTGTGCCGGTTGCCGACCGATGCCTCTGCTTTCGAACTGAAGACATCGGGCAGGTTCCGGAATGACCCCGACAGGTCCCGGACGATGTCTTCAAGAGCGGTTCTCGGCGGCAGTTCCGGGCCACCGGCAGCAAAGAACGTGAACTGTTCCTCGGCGGTGAAGTCGGCGATGTCCTCGGCCCGCGTCTCGTTCTGCAGCGTCGCCCGCTTCTCGGCCAGGGACTCCAGAGCTTCCTTGTAGGCCCTATCGGTGGCGAGCCAGATTGCTCTTCGGATTTCCCGGTAGTCGTTCTCCAGGGGCAGTGAGGCCATCCCAAGACTCGACGGCAAGAATGACATCCGGCCGAAGTTCGTGTTGTCGAATGAGGGATCTCCGACCCGAACTTCGACGCTGAGGCGGCGGCTCTTGGTCTCCGTGCTCGACAGCAACGCTCCGAAGCTCCCGGAGGCCTGCAAATGCTCGGTTTCGTGCACCGTGTAGGCGATGAAATAGGGCTTCTCGAGCCCCTCCATCTCGAGTTCTTCGGTGCTGCGGGCCAGTTCGTCGCGCATGGCCTGCACCACGACGTTGAGTTCGGGTTCCTCCTGGGCGCCGGCGTGCGCGAGTGGCCAGAGAAGCGCGGTGAGCAACAGGGCGGCCTGCACGCTCCGGCCCCTGAACGTCCGAGTTGGTGGCATGTGGGCGGCCATGGTCTAGAGATCCCCTACTGGAGCAGGAAGGATGGGAGGTCGATCCTGAGACTTCTCCTTTTTCTGCACCTCTATTTGCGCTACGAGAATCGAAGGCGCGGCCGCGGAGACCGGGACGCTGCCCGACTCGGCGCCGCAGAAGCCGTTGAACACTCCGATCTGGTCGTCGGCTGCGACGACGCGGCTGAATGCCGTCAGCGGCGTGCCGATCAGGTCGACGCCCCGCACCAATTCCTCCCGGCCGTCGGGGTAGACGCGGTAGACCAGCAGCGGCGTCACGTTGAACGAGTTCGGGAAGAACCGGCCCGTCATGGTGAAGCCGCCCTGGATCTCCTCGATACGGAGTCCGAAGGGCTTGTCCGCCGCCTCGATCGCCTGGACGAAACGTGCCTTCAGTTCCTCTGGGGTCAGAGGGTCGGCGACCTCCACGATCAGGTTGGACTGCCTTGCGACCGGTTTGCGTCCCGCCTGCTTTCGACCGTGGCCGTTCGAGTTCGGGAAGCCCTCGACCGGGGACCGGGACATGAGGAAGCTCTTGAGGATCCCCTTGTCGATGGCGGTGACGCGTCGCGCCTGAATACCCTGGTTGTCGTAGCGATAGCTGCCCACGAGATCGGAGGGGCCGTAGGTCCTCACCGTCGGATCGAAGTGGACCGAGAAGGTCTCCGGCAAAACCTTCTGGTTCAGTTGCTCGCGGAAGGTGTGACTGTCGTCGACATCCTTCAACCGGTGTCCTTCGAGTCGGTGGCCGAGGACCTCGTGGAAAAACACGCCGCTGGCCTCGCCGGAGAGGATCGCCGGACCGGTGTAGGGCTCGACGAGCGGCGCTTCGCGGAGCGCGAGGAGGATCTCGATCATCTTCCGGATGTCGCGCTCCACGGCCTCGTCGGCCGGCAGCCCTTCCGGCGTGAAGGAGCTGTAGCTCTTGTAGAGCGGCAGTTCCATGCCGTCGTCCGCCTTCGTCATGGCCGACACGAACAGGCGGTACCTGGTCTCGGAAGTCTGAATCTCGGAACCCTCGGAATTCACGAACCAGCGGGTGTCGGCGTCGGCGGCGAGCGAGGCCGAGCCCTGCAGGAACTCTTCGTGTTCGGCGAAGGGCGCCGAGTAGCGCCGGGGCTGCCCCCCTCACGTTTCGGTTGAACTTCGGACATGCACACGCCTCCCCTCGGTTGTGGGTCCGGTTGTTTGTACGGAGCTGCCTGGTGTTGTGTTTGCGACTTGCCTTGCCACATCAGGTTGCCCACTGGTGGACGCTTCTGGCTCGGCGACCTGCAGACTGGTAGCGGAGACACAACACTTAGCCGCCCGTTTGCGCTTCGACTCCCCTCTCTTCAAGCCGCGCGCCGCGCAGTGTATTCCCGAGGGAGTAGTTCCCTTCGTGGCAAGCGTACTCGTAGAGCTTGTCGTCGGTCGCGGGCCAGGTGTACTCGCCGGTGTAGGGCGCTTCCCAGTCGCCGCTCTCGACGGTGAATCGGTAGAGGAGGGTGTCCGCGTCCTGGAACGAGAAGCGCTCGACGACGCGCTGATCGGCGGGGGGCGACGGGTCGCCGTAGAGGGCGAATGTCCCCCAGTTCTCTTCCTGGAAGTTCGTCGTCTCGATGACCAGGGTGTCGCCCTCCCACCAGGCGACGGAGTCGCCGGCCCGTGAGCGGTACCCGGGCGGCGCGTGTCGGGCCGCCTCTCGGGACGGGCTGATCGGGATGATCCGCGCGTAGTGCATCCACTCGATGAGAATGATCAGGTGGGTTTCGGTTTGTGTGACCGTCTTCAGGTTGTTGTAGAACTTCGGGTAGATCGGGATCGTCCCCTCGAGCGAGAAGATGCAGCGGTCGGCGATCGACAGCGACTCCGGGTCGTCGTAGGGCCCGACCTCGCGGTCGCGCCACCAGGCCTTCCCGGCGTTCGGCAGGAAGAACCCGTAGACGCCTTCCCTTCGGGCCTTGCCGCGCACGGTCAACGGCGGGAAGCGGCCGTTCGGCGGGTCGACGAGCAGGGAGGTCCGGTACTTGCCGCCGACCTGGACCGCCGAGGTGCCCCGGTCGATGAAGAAGTAGTTGTAGCCGCCCACGCTGGCGCCCGCGGGCGGCGCCTCACGGTCCGGGTCGCTGGCCTGAAAACTGAGATCGACCCTCGCCGCTTCCTGCGACCGGATCCGCTCGGCTTCTTCGCCGGTCAGATGGAGGCGGTCGCCGAGTTGGGGGCTGCGCTCTATCGGCGTCAGAGTGCTGACGTCGTAGTTGCCGGAGAAGTCGGGCTTGCCGGCCGGTGTCCTGGGGATTTCGTCGCCCGCGGCGGCCGCGGCGATTCCGATCGCGAGTGCGAGGACGCAGGCGACTCGCGTTCTTTCGCTGATGCTCATGGGGCGCCGCCGCTCTGGACCGCGACCTCCCTCTCTTCGAAGCGAGCGCCACGCAGAGTGTTCCCGGTGGCGTAGTTCCCCTCGTGACAGGCGAACTCGTAGAGCTTGCCGTCGGTGGCCGGCCAGGTGTACTCGCCGCTGTAGGGCGCTTCCCAGTCGCCGCTCTCGAGCGTGAACCGGTAGAGCAGGGTGTTCGCGTCCTGGAACGAGAAGCGTTCGACCACGTGCTGGTCGGCGGGCGGGGAGGGCTCGCCGAAGAGAGTCGTGGCGATCCAGTTCTCTTCCAGGAAGTTCGTCGTGTCGACAACGAGCGTGTCTCTCTCCCACCAGGCAACGGAATCGCCGGCACGCGAGCGGATCTGCCGCGGCAGATGCCGGGCTTCCTCCCTGGACGGACTGATGGGGATGACCCGCGCGTAGTGCATCCACTCGATCAGGATCATCAGGTGCGTGTCGGTCTGCACGATCGTCTTGATGTTGTTGTAGTTCTTGGGGTAGATCGGGATGGTCGCTTCCAGCGAGAAGACGCAGCGATCGGCGATCGAGAGCGACTCGGGGTTGTCGTAGGGCCCGACCTCGAGGTCGCGCCACCAGGCCGGGCCGGTGTTGCGCTTCGAGAATCCGTAGAGCCCTTCCCGACGCGCCTTACCGTGCTCGGTAAGTGGCGGGAAGCGGCCGTTCGGCGGATCCACGAGCAGGGAGGTCCGGTACTTGCCGTCGACCGTGATGGCGGTGGTGCCGCGGTCCATGAAGAAGTAGTTGTAGCCGCCGACGCTGCCGCCGACGGGCGGGGCACTGCGAGTCGGATCGCTGGCCTGAGACCTGGCGTCGATGTTCCGGGCCTCCTGCTCCCGGATCGCCTGGGCTTCCTCCGGCGTCAAGGTGAGACGATTCCCCAGACCGGGGCTGCGCTGCACGGGCGTCAGCGTGGCGATGTCGTAGTTGCCGGAGAAGTCCGGCTTGCCGTTCGGGGTCCTGGGGATGTCGTCCGCGGTTGCGGCGCCGGCACAGGCGATTGCGGCGGCGAGAACGAAGGCGATGCGAGTACGACCGTTGTTGCTCATCGAGCTCCTCCCTGACGGTGACCTTCGAGTGTGCCGGTGATTGTAGACCGTACACGGCGTGTCCCTGGGAACGCGGGCGTCTCGCCCGCATCCGGCGCGAAGCGCCGGCGCTAGTCCCCCGGGACGTACCAGATCGGCGACGACCAGGCGCGCTCCTGGATCGTCGCGGGCAGGTCGGGCCGGGGTTCGACACCGGCCCGCAGCGCGTCCCAGGTCGACCAGCGGCAGGTGGGGTTCTCCAGCACCCGCACGTAGTACAGCGCGTGCTGCGCGGCGTCGAAGTCCGGATCGCTCCACATGGCCGAGAGCTCCGCGGCGCCATCGTCCTCGGAGTAGCTGCAGTCTTCGAGATTGACCGCGGCGCCGTTGTCGGGACAACGCGGAGGGGTTCCGGACGGCCGGTCGCCGTCCACGCAGGCGACATCGACGATCTGCTCCCGGGCTTCACCGGCCTCGGACCAGACCTTGATCACCTGTAACCGCTGGAGCGGCCCGCTGTCCTTGTCGCGAGCGGCCCAGAGCAGGAAGCGCGGGCTTCCTCCGTCGGCAGCCAGCAGGTCGCCGCCCATCGGCACGCCGCCGGCATAGGCCTTCGCGGTCATCTCCGGGTCGTTGACGAGGTCGTCGGTGTAGCCGTAGCCGGCGAAGAAGCGGATCCGGATGCGCGGGCCTGTCGTGGCAAAGGTCTCCTTGCGCCGGAGCGCGCCGTAGATCGACTCGCGGGTGTTCTGCTCGGCCCAGACTCCGGCCAGGCCGGAGGCGCCGAAGTAGCGGTTGTTGTTCTTCGTGTACTTGCCGCCGTCCGGGAGCGGCCGGTCGAGCGGCACGGAGCCGCGTCGCTCGGGCGTGCCGTCGCCGGTGCCGATCTTGCCGTGGAAGTTGGACTCCTCCGGCGTGCCGCCCGCGTTGTGGGAGTCGGTGGCGCCGATCAGGCCGAAGCGGAACGGATTGAAGCCCCGCGTTGCCTGGAGCATCTGGCCGTTGCGGAAGGCCTCGCGGACGTAGCTCCCCGGGGCCTCGCTGGGCAGCGTGGTGCCGATCCGGTAGGCGTAGATCTCGAAGTCGGCCCATTCGTCGTTCGGCGACAGCAGGGGATGCGTGTCCGACGTGCCCTTGATCTGCGTGATCTCGACCAGGGGCTCGTTGCGGGTCCGCCGCTCGGCGTAGGCGGCGTCGAGGGGTTCGCCCGAGACCGTCTCGAGCTTGAACATGTGACCGTTGCTGCCGTTCGAGTTGTGCGGGATGGCGAGCGCCTCGACCCCGCCGGCGCGCAGCTCGTCGAGCCACTGCCAGAGATCCTCGGGGTCCTGCGACGTGTCGACAGTGAAGGGCGCGGGCGGCGCTTCGCCGCGGAAGATCACGTTGCGGTGCAGGTTGCCCCGGCCTTCCGAGAAGGCCGTGAACTCGTAGCCGATGAAGGTGGTGAAGGCGCCTGGCTCGTAGTGCGCTTCCGCTGCTTCGATGATCGCCTGCCAGGCGTTGGGGCCGCCCGGGCCCGGTTCCTCGTCCTCGGCCCCCGAGCGGCCGGCGCCGGTGAAGATCCTCGCGAAGAAGGGGCTCTCGGGGTTGTACGTGGCCGGCATCGCGTCGAGGAACTGGCCGTGATCGGTCACGGCCAGAAAGTCGAGGGGCTGGCCCTGAAGCTGGAAGCGGAAGCCGCCCGGGTGGTCGATCGACTCTCCCCTCGCGTAGCGGTAGGCGTCGTCGGGTTCGGTGCGGACCGCGAACTGGTAGGCGTCGAAGGAGTAGCGGGTGTGGACGTGGAGATCGCCGAAGTAGGCGTTGCGCAGCGGGTTGGGCGGGGGCGCGTCATCCTGAGCGACGCTGGCAGAAGCAGCGAGGAGAGCCGGGATCAGGACGGCGAGGCGGAGACCGGATGCGGGCGAGACGCCCGCGTGCCCAGGGCGGAAGCGACCGGGCGTGCTGTGCTTCAAGCCCTCAGCCGCCCGGGACGTACCAGATCGATGACGACCAGGCCCGTTCCTGGATCGTGGCCGGCATCCCCGGATTGGGCGCCACGCCGGCGCGGAGCGCGTCCCAGGTCGACCAGCGGCAGGTCGGGTTCTCCAGCACGCGCACGTAGTAGACGGCATGCTTCGCCGCGTCGAAGTCCGGGTCGCTCCAGATGGCCGACAGCTCGGCGGCGCCCAGGTCCCGGGTGTAGCTGCAGTCGGACAGATCGACGGTGGCGCCGTTGTCGGGGCAGCGCAGCGGATCGCCGGACGGCATACCGCCATCCGCGCAGGCGATGTCAACGACTTGTTCACGCGCTTCGCCGTCCTCCACCCAGCCCTTGACCATCTGCAGGCGCTGGAGCGAAGCGCTGTCCGCGTCGCGCGCGGCCCAGGCCAGGAAGCGGGGGCGCCTGCCCTCGTCGGCGAGCAGGTCGCCGCCCATCGGCACGCCGCCCTCGTAGGCGTTGGCGATCATCTCCGGGTCGGAGGTCAGGTCGTCGGTGTAGCCGTAGCCGGCGAAGAACCGGACCCGCATCCGCGGTCCGCTGGTGGCGAAGGTCTCCTTGCGCCGGAAGGCGTCGTAGATCGAGTCGCGGGTGTTCTCTTCGGCCCAGACGGCGGCAAGCCCCGAGCCGCCCCAGAACTGGAAGGCGTTCTGGATGTACTTCTCGCCGTCCTCCGTGGGCTCGTCGAGCGGCACCGAGCCGCGTCTCTGGCCGGTGCCGTCGCCGGTGCCGACCTTGCCGTGGAAGTTGTCCTCCTCGGGCGTGCCGGCGGAGTTGTGGGTGTCGGTCGCGCCGACGATGCCGAATCGGAACGGGTTGAAGCCCTGGGTCTCCTGGAGCATGAGGCCGTTCACGTAGGCCTCCCTGACGTAGCTGCCCTTGGGTTCGCTGTAGAGATTGGTGGCGATGCGGTAGGGGAAGATCTCGAAGTCGGCCCACTCGTCGTTCGGCGACAGCAGCGGGTGGGTCTCCGAAGTGCCCTTGACCTGGGTCATCTCGACCAGGGGCTCGTTGCGCATCCGCAGGTCGGCGTAGGCGGCGTCAAGCGGTTCGCCGCCCACCGTCTCCAGCTTGAACATGTGGCCGTTGCTGCCGTTCGAGTTGTGCGGGATCGCGAGCCCTTCGATGCCCTCCGCCCGGCGTTCGTCGAGCCAGCGCCAGAGGTCCTCGGGATTGCGCGAATCGGTCGACGCAAAGGGCTTCGGCGGCGCTTCGCTGCCGCGGAAGATGACGTTGCGGTGCAGGTTGCCGCGATCGTCCGACGAGGTCGTGTACTCGTAGCCGATGAAAGTGGTGAAGTTCCCCGGGTCGTTGTGGGCCTCGGCGGCGTCGATGATCGCCTGCCAGGCGGTGGTTTTGGCGTCGTCCTGCGCGTCCTGCGGCAACTCGGCGAACTCGCCGCTGCGGAGCCCCTGGATGGCGCGCGTGAAACCGCCCCCTTCGCGCAGATCGGTCCCGAGTTTGGTCGCGTAGAGGGGATTCTCGGGGTTGTCCATCTCCGGGAGCACGCCGAGGTACAGGCCGTGGTCGGTTACCGCCTGGAAGTCGAGGGCGCCGCTCTGCAACTGGAGTTGGTGGCCGCTGGCGTGTTCGATCGCTTCGCCCTTGGCGAACCGGTAGGCGTCGTCGGGGTTGGTGCGCGTGCCGAACAGGTAGGAATCGAAGGAGTACTTCGTGTGTACGTGGAGGTCGCCGAAGTAGGCGTCCTTCAGCGGGTTCGGCGCCGCGGCGTCGCCGCCGCCGGCTCCGCCCGCGCCGGCTTCCGAGTCGTCGGCGTAGCAGCCGAGCAGGACGAGCGAGAAAACGGTCAGGCAGGCGAGGACCGTGCGAGTCGGGCGCATGACGATCTCCTTAGGGTCAAGTGGTGGAGTCAAACGTGCCGGACTAAGGGTAGGACCGCCGGCGCCAACGGAGACGGGCCATAGACTAGCGCGGATGTGTTCTGGCGGCCCTGCTGTCGTGCGCGGGGCTCGGCCCTAAGGAGAGGCCATGACCCAACTCCACGGACCGTCTCTACCTGCACAACGTCGGCATCTTGGTCAAGGCTCTCGTACCCGGTGAAATCGGAAGCAGTCGCGACCCTTGCCGCCGCTTCGTCCAAGTCGCCTGCGATCGGCGGTGGGTGACGATCCGTACGCTAGCAGTGGGCGCCGTGAGTGCTGTCCAGGTACGGTCCGTCAACCAGTGCCCGGCGTGCTCGTAGCTGCCCTCAAGCGGGTCCGCCCGCCCCAGCGGGCCGAAACGTCGAACTCAATCAGTTCCTTCTTCGAGTTCCGCTTGCGTATGGCTCGACTCTCGACTCGATCGAATCCGAGGCGCTCGAGCATCGCAACGAAGTAAAGTTCGACCGACAAGAGTACGCCGTAGAACGTCGAGTTTCCGACAATGTAGTGAACGCGGCTGCCGTCGCTCAACACCGGAACTAGAGATCGAAGGTGAGCCCACATGTCGTCGAAATACTTCGCCACGTATGTGGCCATCAGCTTGCCGTTCATGTTGTCCTGATGCGCTATTTGGTCGAGCGCCGACTCCAACCGCGGATCCGAGAATCGGTCGGTTGAAGGAAGCCAATCGTTCAGCCTGCTCGTGGCCACGCCCCAGGTTCCTCCGATCGCCTCCCAGTCGAGCTCGCCGGCTGCGCGGCCGCTACTCAGAAATCCCAGCCAATACATGTAGGGCCGCAGCTCGCGAATGTAGGACATGCGGTTGGCATACGGTGGGGATGTGATCACAAGATCGAAAGTGCCATCCACTGTGGCCGGCAAGCTTCTGGAATCGCCGAGAAGAACATGTCCGGCGCCTCTTGGATTGTCGGCGGCGCCCCTCAGCACGAAACGCACGTCTTGACTAAAGACGCTCGCCATGTCTACACCGAGAGGCATCTGCAGTTGGTGGTCATTCTTGAACGACATGGATTGATGATTGAAGGCCGCGTTGGAAACACCGATGAGTGTTCTGCAGAAGGCGACAAGCAGGAGTGACCTTTCCTGCGACAGCTCGCAGGTCTCTCTGTCAATGCAGGCCTTGAGCCTGCAAAGAAAGTCCAGTGCTTCCGGCGACCACCAGCGGTCGATGTTGTAGATGGGCGGCGCCTCCACTGGCGCAGCGGCTTCAAGCCCTGCTGCCTCGGCAACTCGCGCGGCTGTTGCGCGTGTCGAAGCTAGTGTGGGGGCGGAGTAGTGGGCAGTCTTGGTCTGGCCGAGCCACACCAGAAACGGGTTGATCTCCGTCGTAGTACCTTCGTGTCCGTGGTAGGCGGCACTCAATACGGTTGTGCCCGTTCCGGAAAACGGGTCCAGCACTCGCAAGGGCTCCTCGTAGAGGCCGAGCAGTTCTTCGACAATCTTCACGGAATAGGCTGGCGTTAGCCTCAGCCAGCCGTGTCGCCCGGTTCGGGCGTTGAACTTCTGAGTGTAGTCCGATCTTTGGAGGAGTCGTGTCTTAGCCGGTGTGCTCATGGCGACTCCGGCGTCAGAAGAGCTACGAGGATCGTGTAGAGTTCCTGCCGGAGCGTGCCAGCGTTCCGCTCGAAGAACGCCGCCAGGTCATAGCCGACCACATCATGCATGAAGGCGTACGTCGAGGTGAGCGGATCCGCCGTGCCGACTGTTCCGGTGACGACAGACCACTGCGCGGCGCGGTAGCGGAAAAGCACGTCGGTGTCGATCTGCCTCGAGAGGAGTGCCGCGCAAGGAAAGTACCCTCTCGTGTATGCTGCGGCCGCGTTTGCAATGTCGGCGTTCTGGCGTTTCGAGTCCTTGCTCTTGTATCCTTGCCGCACTTCAAACACGGTGCCGGTCAAGCTTTCGAACACCCGGGGGTTGACGTCAAGGTTCTGTGCAGAGGACCTTCATCCACTGATGGAAGCGGTTCCTCTTGTCCGTGGACGCGATACGGGCGAGCGGTACACGGCAGTCAAGATACAGAGTGCGCTTCCGTCCGCTCGGTGAGGCTACTTGGTACGACCAAGTCACGTCTTCTTCGGACAGATCGAGAGAGTCCCGTAGGATCCTGCGAAACAGCTTCTTCGCAGCCGATGCCGATTTGTCGGTAGACGCTTGTCATTCCTCCTGCCGCCTTGTGCGCCGCGTACATCAGCGGGTGGTCCAAACCAAACCAGCTGTAGAAGGCATCGCCCTGGTAGAGTTCCCGGAACTGTTCCAGCGATAGGCCGCTGCCCCTGGACCCCTGGCCGAAGCGGGGTTTGTAGTGCGTACAGACGCTGACGGCGTCAAGCACGATCTGCAAGTACTCTTCGTCGCTATTGCTCATGGATGTCTCTGGTAGCTATCGGACATGGCCATCGCTCCAGGAAGCCGGGTCTCTGACTCTTGGCTGCTGTTGACTTGACACCGCCGCTGATTCCGGTGATGGGGTCGTCCCCAAGTCAGTGCCGGCGCAACGCTATACCATCGTGCCTGAGGGTGGTGGGGGCTCCGTGAGGCGAGTTGCTCCGTCGAAGCTCCCCGACGGGATTGCGCGGATCTCAAGCGCTGAGCTTCTACGGTTCGCCGAGCGCCGGCGCCGCGTACCCGCGAAAAGCGCCCCGCCCAATAAGTGCCGCCACGCCGGCGATGTCGCCGGCGAGCGGCCGGTCCTCCGTGTACGGCGGCGAGATCGCACGCACTGCTTCCATGGCTTCCTCGATTGCCGCGGAACTCCGGGCGGGCCGCCGGAACTCGATCCCCTGGGCTGCCGCGAGCAGCTCGATCGCGACGATGTTCTGCGCGTTGTCGAGCATGTCGTGCAGCCGCCGCGCCCCGTGGGTCGCCATGCTGACGTGGTCCTCCTGGTTGGCGGAGGTTGGGATGGTGTCCACGCTGGCGGGGTGGGAGAGGCACTTGTTCTCGGAAACCAGGGCGGCGGCGGTGGTTCCAGCCATCATGAAACCGCTGTTCAGGCCGCTGTTCCGGACCAGGAACGCCGGCAGTCCGCTGAGATTGGCGTCGATGAGGAGTGCCGTGCGGCGCTCGGACAGCGAGCCGATCTCGGCGACCGCAAGCGCCAGGTAATCGGCGGCGAGTGCTATCGGTTCCGCATGGAAGTTGCCGCCGGAGAGAATCTCCCCGGTGCTCGCGAACACCAGGGGGTTGTCGGTGACGGCGTTCGCCTCGGTCTCGAGAACGGCCGAGACGTGGCGGAGCGCGTCGAGGCAGGCGCCCATGACCGGCGGCTGGCAGCGGATCGAGTAGGGGTCCTGCACGCGGTTGCAATCGAGGTGCGAGACTCGGATCTCGCTGTCCCGCATCAACTCGCGCAGCGCGGCGGCGACATCGGCCTGACCGGAATGACCGCGGAGCTGCTGAACGCGTTCGTCGAACGGGCTGTCGCTGCCCTTGATCGCGTCGGTTGCCATCGCGCCGGCCACGAGTGCCGCGGCCAGGACGTTCTCGGTGCGGAAGACGGCGGCAAGGGCCAGGGCCGTGGACACCTGGGTGCCGTTGAGCAGCGCAAGGCCCTCTTTGGGCGCCAGCCGGATCGGTTCGATACCGGCCTCGGCCAGCGCCTCGACCGCTGGGATCAGTCTGCCTCGCAGGTGCGCCCCGCCCTCACCGAGCAGCACAAGCGAGAGATGGGCGAGCGGGGCGAGATCGCCTGAGGCGCCGACCGAGCCCTGCGACGGAATGCAGGGGTAGATCTCGTGCTCGATCAGCGCCGTCAACGCGTCGACGAGCTGCAGCCGGACGCCGGAGTGGCCGCGGGCGAGCCCCATCACCTTCAGCAGGATCACCAGGCGCACGACCTCGTCACTCAGGTCCTTGCCGACGCCGGCGGCGTGAGAGCGCACGAGGTTCTCCTGCAGGTGAGCGAGTTCGTCATCTTCGATCCGCACCTGGGCGAGCTGCCCGAAACCGGTATTGACGCCGTAGACCGCCGTGCCCTCGGCGATCACCTTGCGGACCGCGGCGGCGGATTCGTCGATCCCGCGCCGGACGCCGTCGCTCAACTCGACGCTCAGCGGCGTGAGCCAGGCCTCGCGCAGTCGAGCGAGCGATACCGGTGAGCCGTCGAGCCTCAATCTCATCGAGGATTGTCGCCCGGGACCATCGGCAGGTTGAGGCCCTGCTCGCGCGCACACGCGATCGCCTCCTCGTAGCCGGCGTCGGCGTGCCGCATGACGCCGGTTGCCGGGTCGTTCCAGAGCACGCGTTCGATCCGCCGGTCCGCGGCCTCGCTGCCGTCGCAGACGATGACGAACCCGGCGTGCTGGGAGTACCCCATGCCGACGCCGCCGCCGTGATGCACGGACACCCAGGTCGCGCCGCTTGCGGTGTTGAGCAAAGCGTTGAGGAAGGCCCAGTCCGAGACGGCGTCGGAACCGTCCCGCATCGCCTCGGTCTCGCGGTTGGGGCTCGCCACCGATCCGCTGTCGAGGTGGTCGCGGCCGATGACGACGGGCGCCCGCAGCTCGCCGCTTCGGACCATCTCGTTGAAGGCGAGGCCGATGCGGTCGCGCTGCCCCAGGCCCACCCAGCAGATGCGCGCCGGCAGGCCCTGGAATGGGATTTGCTCGCGCGCCGCGTCCAGCCAGTGGTGCAGGTGCGGGTCGTCGGGGATCAGTTCCTTGACCTTGGCGTCGGTGCGGTAGATGTCTTCGGGGTCGCCGGACAGGGCCGCCCACCGGAACGGACCGATGCCGCGGCAGAACAGGGGGCGGACGTAGGCGGGCACGAAACCCGGAAAGTCGAACGCGTTCTCGACTCCGGCCCCGAGCGCCTCCTGGCGGATGTTGTTGCCGTAGTCGAAGGTAGGCACACCGGCTTCGCGAAAGCCAAGCATGGCGCGGACGTGAACCGCGATCGACTTGCGGGCCGCCGCCGCGACCGCGTCGGGGTCGCTCGCCCGGCGCATCTGCCACTCTTCGACGCTCCAGCCGATCGGCAGGTAGCCGTTCGCCGGGTCGTGCGCCGAGGTCTGGTCGGTCAGCGCATCGGGCCGGACGCCGCGGGCCAGCAGTTCGGGCAGAAGCTCCGCCGCGTTGCCGAGCAGGCCGACGGTGAGCGGGGATCGGGCTTCGACGGAGGCCTGGATCACGGCGAGAGCCTCGTCGACGGACTCGGCCCGCGTGTCGAGATACCCGGTCTCCAGCCGCTTCTCGATCCGGTCCGCCTGACACTCGATCGCGAGCAGCGACGCCCCGGCCATCTTGGCCGCCAGCGGCTGCGCTCCGCCCATGCCGCCGAGTCCGGCGGTCAGTATGAAGCGCCCGGACAGATCGCCGCCGTAGTGCTGGCGACCCATCTCGACGAACGTCTCGTAGGTGCCCTGGATGATTCCCTGGCTGCCGATGTAGATCCACGATCCGGCGGTCATCTGCCCGTACATCATCAGGCCCAACCGGTCGAGTTTCCGGAAGTGTTCCCAGGTCGCCCAGGCGGGGACGAGATTCGAGTTGGCGATCAGCACCCGCGGAGCGTCGGGGTGGGTCCGGAACACCCCGACCGGCTTTCCGGACTGGACGACCAGCGTTTCGTCGGCTTCCAGTTCCCGCAGCGTCTCGACGATCGCCTCGTAGGCTTCCCAGTTGCGCGCCGCCTTGCCGATCCCGCCGTAGACCACGAGATCCTCGGGCCGCTCCGCGACCTCCGGGTCGAGGTTGTTCATCAGCATGCGCAGCGGCGCCTCGGTCAGCCAGCTCTTCGCTGACAGCCGGCGCCCCGTGGGCGCCTTGATCGTTGCGGTAAGGGTGCTCTTCATTCCCGCCTCCCAGATTCGGGGCCGCTTACAGGCTCGCCAGGGCTTCGGCGAATCCTCTGGCCGCTTGGGCGCGGTCGACGTGTTCGCCGTCGACCACCTGCCACTCGCCTTCGACCATGACCCGTTGGATGGGAAGGCGGTAACCGGAGAATACCAGCGCGTCGAGCACGGTGGCGGCGCCGTGTCCGGCGAGCATCGGGTCGCCGTCGTCGAGGACGACCAGATCGGCCGGCGCTCCCTCTTCGAGGCCCGCTCGGTCCTGGCCGGCCGCGCGGGCGCCGCCGGCGAGAGCGCGCAGGAACAACTCCTGTCCCACGTGAGGGTGGAGCAGGGTCGCCACGTTGCGCGACCGCGAGCGAAGGCGCTGCCCGTACTCGAGCCAGCGCAACTCCTCGAAGGGGTTGATCGACACGTGACTGTCGGAACCGATCGCGATCTCTCCGCCGGCCTCGAGGAAGTCCACCAGGGGGAACAGCCCGTCGCCCAGGTTCGCCTCGGTCGTCGGGCACAGGCAGACGGTGGCTCCGGAGACGGCCAGGTCCCGGCATTCGTCGTCGTCCATGTGGGTGGCATGCACGAGGCACCAGTTCCGGTCGACGTCGAAGCGGTCCAGCAGCCAACGGACGGGACGCTGGCCGTGGATGGCCAGACACTCGTCGACCTCCCGCTCCTGTTCGGCGATGTGGAGGTGCATCGGCGCGCCGCTTTCGACGGCTCGCGCCGCGACCTGCCGTAGCGACGGTTCACTGACCGCGCGCAGGCTGTGGGCGCCGACACCGACCCGCACGCGCCCGGACGCGCGCTCGGCCGCTCGTTCCTGGTGGGCGAGAAACCCCGCCGCATCCATCGTGAAGTGCCGCTGGCCCGGCGCGGGATCGTGCCGGTCGAACCCGGCTCGCTCGTAGAGCACCGGCACATAGGTCAGCCGGATGCCGCTGGCCGAGGCGGCCCGGCGAACGGCCTCGAACATCGTGTCCGCGGTGCCGGGACCAGCCGGCTCCCGGTGCAGGTAGTGGAACTCGACGACCGAGGTGTACCCGCTTTCGAGCATCTCCACGTACGCCTGCTGCGCGATCGCCGCGAACCGGCCGGCGTCGAGGCGCCCGACGAGCCCGTACATCTGCCGGCGCCAGGTCCAGAAGCTGTCCCGGCCGGCGCCGGAGCGGTGTTCGGTCCTGCCGGCCAGCGCGCGCTGGAAGGCGTGGCTGTGCGCGTTGGTCAGACCCGGGATGACGATGCCGCCATCGTGGTCGACTGGCGTCGAGCCGGTGTTGTTCGTCGAAACCTCGACGATCCTCCCGTCCTCGACGACCAGCAGAGCGTCTTCCGCCCATCCCGGGGGCAACAGCGCGAGGCGCGCGCGAATAGTGGCCACCGCCTTCCACCGTACTTCCTGGCAATCCCGAACACAACAGGGCAGGATCGAGTGCATGGGTAGTGCGGAGCGCTGGGATCTGCTGCTGACAGACGTGCGCATCGCGACGATGCGTCGCGGCGCCACCCCCTACGGGGCGATCGAGGACGGGGCCCTGGCGATCGCGGACGGCCGGATTGCCTGGATCGGCCCCGGTTCGGCGACGCCGCCGGGCGAGGCCGGGGAGACCCGGTCGCTGGAAGGGCGCTGGATCACTCCGGCGCTCATCGACTGCCATACCCACCTGGTGTTCGGCGGCGACCGGGGGGCGGAGTTCGAGGCCCGGCTTCAGGGCACGAGCTACGAGTCGATCGCGGACGCCGGCGGCGGCATCATGTCGACGGTACGCGCGACCCGGGCGGCCAGCGAAGACGAGCTCTATCGGGGTGCGCTGGATCGCCTCGAGGCCCTCGCCGCCGACGGGGCGGCGACGGTCGAGATCAAGTCCGGCTACGGCCTCGATCTGGCCACCGAACTCCGCATGCTCGAAGTGGCTCGGCGTCTCGGTCGGAACTCGGGACTGACCGTTCCGACGACGCTTCTAGCCGCCCACGCGGCGCCCCCGGAGTACCACGGACGGGCGGACGACTACATCGAGTTCGTCGTCGGAGAGGTGCTGCCCGCGGCCGTCGAACGGAACCTCGCCGATGCGGTAGACGCTTTCTGCGAAGGGATCGCGTTCGACGCCGCGCAGGTCGCCAGGGTCTTCGAACGGGCGGTGGAGCTGGGCATGCCGGTCAAGCTGCACGCGGACCAACTGAGCGATGGCGGCGGCGCCGCGCTGGCCGCCCGCTTCGGCGCGCTCTCGGCCGATCACCTGGAGTACGCATCCGCTTCGGGAGTGCAGGCACTTGCCGGGGCCGGGACGGTGGCGGTGATGCTGCCCGGCGCCTGCCTGACCCTCGACGAGACCCGGCGGCCGCCGATTGGTGAGTTCCGGCTACGGGGAGTACCGATTGCGATCGGGACCGACTGCAACCCCGGCACCTCGTCCCTGTGCTCGCTGCCGGAGGCGATGGCGCTGGCCAGCCGCCTCTTCCGCCTGACGCCGGAGGAGTGCCTGGCGGCGGTCACCCGGAACGCGGCTCAGGCGCTGGGTCTCCTGGAAGACCGTGGCACGCTCGCGGTGGGCAAGCGGGCCGACATCGCGATCTGGGACGTCGCGCATCCCAGGGACCTGAGCTACTGGCTCGGCCGCCGGCAACTCGCCGGGCTGCTGGTCGGCGGCGCCAGCCCTGCGGTCCATTGCGGGTAGATTGCCGCGCATGTCGATGAAGCACTTGTACAAGATCGTCGCCGCGGGATCGTTGCTGCTGGCATCTGCGGTCAGTTCACCGTTGGCCGCGCAGGGCCCAGGTGCGCAGAACCTGCCCCCGGCCGAGGACATGAGACTCGCCCGCGCGCTGCTTGAGCAACTCATCGAGATCGACACCACGGACACGGAACGGGGAGACAACACGCGCGCGGTGCAGGCCATGGCCGATGCACTCCTGGAGGCCGGCTTGCCGGCGGAAGACGTGCAGGTCCTGGTCCCCGACGGCTTTCCCACCAAGGGCAACCTGGTGGCCCGGCGCCGGGGCAGGAACCCCGACGCCGCCCCGATCCTGCTGCTCGCGCACATCGATGTCGTCGAGGCGCTGCCCGAGGACTGGAGTCCCGACATCCATCCCTTCGAGTTCATGGAGCAGGGCGGCTACTTCTACGGCCGCGGCGCCTCGGACGACAAGGACGAATGCGCCATCCACACCGCGAACCTGATCCGCCTGCACCGGGAGGGGTTCGTTCCCGACCGGGACATCGTGATTGCCCTGACCGCCGACGAAGAGGGCGGAACGCGCAACGGCGTCCAGTTCCTGCTCGAGGAGCACCGGGGGCTGATCGACGCCGCCTTCGCTCTCAACGAGGGCGGCGGCGGCATGGAGCGGGAGGGCCGCAAGGTCTCGAACAATGTGCAGGGCGCCGAGAAGGTGTACCAGTCCTTCGACTTTGCGGCCAGGAATCCAGGCGGCCATTCGTCACTGCCGGTGAAGAAGAACGCGATCTACGAGCTGTCTCAGGCGCTGCTCGCGGTCCAGGGGTACGAGTTCCCGGTCATGTTGAACGAAGTCACCGAAGAGTTCTTCGATCGTTCGGCCGAGCTGATCGGCGGCGAGATCGGTGAGGCGATGCGCCGCGTTGCGGCCGACCCGGATGACGCCGGTGCGCTGGCGGTCCTGTCGCGGCAGCCCGCTTACAACGCGCGCCTGCGGACCACCTGCGTCGCCACCCAGATCGAGGGCGGTCATGCCGAGAACGCGCTGCCGCAGTTGGCGCGGGCGAATGTCAACTGCCGCCTCCTTCCCGACCATGACCCGGCCGATGTGGCGAAGGCGCTACAGGATCTCGTCGACCCGTTCGGGGTCACGGTGGCGCCCAAGGCGGAGGCCACGCCCAGCCCGCCGTCGCCGCTGACCGACGAGGTGCTGGGCGCGATCACGCGGATCACCGAGGAGATGTGGCCGGGCGTACCCGTCCTCCCGACCATGTCGACCGGCGCCACGGACGGCCTCTATCTGCGCAATGCCGGCATCCCGGTCTACGGCGTCAGCGGCATCTTCGGCGACATGGGCGACATCCGCGCCCACGGCCAGGACGAACGCATCCGGATCGACCACTTCCACGAAGGCCAGGAGTTCCTGTACCGGTTGGTGAAGGCGTTGGCCCATGCCCGCTGAGTGCGAAGAGCACTTCGTTTCGAGATCGCCCACCAACTCACGGAGTTCCTTCCTTCGCCGACCTTGGAGCTTGCTGGGGGGACGGCGCGTACGGCTTTCACGCGGCCGAAGTCTGTGAGGACGCGCTGATTGTCGCGGTGGCTAGACGGGGTGCGTGTAGTCGTTGCCTAGACTAGACCTAGCTGCGTCGAGGCCGACTAGGGCCAGTTCTCAGTCGTCATAGGGAAGCCCTTCGCCGTACTTCAGCGTGCTTACCGCTCTCGTGTGGTCGGGCTGCCTGTAGACCAATGGATCGAACAGGCGCACCATCACGACCTCGGTGGTCTTGAGCAGAACAACGTAGTCCTTAGTCGGCCGAACCGGTTCTTCTTCGTCGTCGGGAAAGTAGAGCCAACTGTAGTCGGAGGTAATCGCGAGTTCTTGATTCGCCGTTCGATAGCCGCTCAAGAAGGGTAAGACGTGAGTGTAGCCATCAAGATCGGCCGGGCTGCTGGTTGGGACGCCGATGTAGCACTTGCCAGTTCGCAGGGTCACCTCCGTCATGTCGTGGTGCCCCATCGCGTCTTTCAAGAAACGGTAGATCTCTGCTCCGGCCGACGCGTTGGCGGCAATCTCCTTCCCTCTATCCTCGGATACCCTGCGGTTCGTCAACCATGCCACGATGGCGGCCGCCACAACGCAGCCTACGCTGGCACCAGCCGTCATCAAGGGCGACCGCTTCTCGAGTGATGGCAGGAACACCTCGACCAGCAGTACAACCGGCACCGCGTAGGAGCACCACATCAGTAGGTGGTAGCCCGAGAGTCGGCGAAGCCGAAACCGGGTCAGGTTCGAGATGGCGAGGAACGTGTAGCCGGCGAGCAGGGCTACCAGGAATTCGCGGAGCAAGCCCACGGCTCCGGTCCTACGCTTCGCTCGGGCGCTCTGGAGGAGTCGTTCCGTGGATTAGCGGCTTAGCCCGCTTCAGTTTCTCGATGTTCTCTCGCATTTTGCGGGTCTTCATCAGTTCCGGCACATCCACGTACGCGGTCCCGTTGGACGTGTAGCGGACCTTCGCGAACTCGTCGGTCTTATCGGCGTCGGCTTTGGTCTTCTTTTGGCTCACGGACTCTCCCTCGCTCGGTGCAAGATGCGCCGAGCCTAGCGCGGTGAAGGCGATCAATCCCGCCACGCCATAGCCGAATCTGAGGAACTGTCTCATGCCGTTCGGTTTGCTGATTTCCGCAGGCGCGGAAAGTTGGGGAGAGCCAACCCCCGCTTCTGCCCTGACAGTCCAACCGCAGTCGTGCGTCAGTTGAGTCCAGCGAGGAAGTCGTCCGGCGACAGGTGTAACGCTGCCGCAGCTTCGCGGACACGTCGCCAGCCGCCTGTTTCTCGCCGTGGTCGAAGTGGATGTGGCGACCCTCACCTTGACGGAGGCTCCTGCCGCCGGTTTCGCGGCGCACGATATCGGCGGCCCGGCCCCGAGGTCATCGGTCGCCCCCAGGCCGGGGCGCCCGCGGCGAGAGTGGCCGGACGGTGTCGAGTGGACTGGCGTCCACTAGCTCCACGGCGGCGCCGCGCAGCATGACGGCGAACACGCGGTAACGCTCATAGAAGGAAGCGGCGTCGGTCTCGCCGGGAACCGTTCCCCGGAAGCCGGCGCGCAGGAGACCTGGATTCTCGAAGCGCTCGGCGATGTCCGGCCGTTCGTGGTTGAGCCCCATGTTGGTCAGGAAGTGACCGTCGCGGTACAGGACGATCTGGCGTGGCCGTTCCCCTCGCCTCGAGTCCACGGCCCAGCCTTCGATCTCGATTCGGTTTGCTGTTGCGACGAGCCTCAACTCACCTTCGAAACCGTCGCCGGTGCGCCGTACGGCCAAGCGGCGGCCGTCCGTGGTCGGCAGGATCTCGAGATTTCCGGGCGCCCGTTCGACAGGAAGGTAGGAGAAACGGACACGGCTGGCCACGCCGCGCCGCGCAACGGCGTAGGCGACGACGCCTTCGCGCTCCACCAGACTCTGATCGGCCGACATCCAGAAGGCGAAGCCGCTGTTCCCGAAGGACGGCCCGTAGAGAGCGCCTAGATCGGGCCGGCGGTGAGGGCCTGGCTGGTGGACGGTCATCTCCCCGCCGATGAACAGGATGACCGCTTCGAGGCCACGCGGGTCAGGCGGCTCGTCGCGGATGAAGCCGCTGACCATGAACTCGGCCGTGCCCTCGACCGGCACCTGTCCCGGTCGCGGAAGCACCGCGTCGAGCGCGCCATCGACGCCGCTCGGAGGAGGGACGATGGGAATGCGGCTCGGCTGCGATTCCGCGTCGGCGACATCGTCGCGGAGCACCGCCTCGAGGTTGCCGGCGGCGCTTCGGGCGACCTCGTACCGGTATCGATCGCCTTCGCGTCCGGCCGCGGAATCGCGCTTGATTCCGGCCGCGAAATCGCGCTTGATCAGCGAGTGGAGGCTCCACTCCTGCCCGTGGTCGAACTCCTCCACCTGTTCGTAGCCGAGGTTCGACGGGAACCCGGCGCCTTCGCGCGGGTCCTGGACGCCGTAGTTGTCCGCTCGCAGAAGCAGCAGGTCCGGCAGGAACTGCTCGACGGCGACGCGGCGCGGGACGTCGTAGCGCAGGCCGGGCGTGACCAGGCCGCCGCGATCGACGATCCGCAGCCCGCTGGCCCAGCCGACGTGGCCGATCTCGCGGACCAGAACGGATGTGCTCGGCTCGTAGCGCTCGGCGAGCCACCGTCCCATGTCTTCCAGCCGTTGCTGCCGTGCCGTCGGCTCGACGCGGTGTCCGATCTGCTGAGAAGTGTTTCGCAGCACCGGCAGCGTGAGTGCGAGGATCGGGACCGTCGTCAGCAGGACGGCAGTGAGCGGGCGTTGAGGGCCGATGCGGAGGTTCGGAGGCAGAAGTTCGGCCGCCTGCCGGCAGAGCCGTCCCGTCGCAACCAGGCTGGCGTGGACGCCGAGCGCGAGCAGGAACGCGCCCACGATGTTCAGCGTGTAGTAGTGCCACGTGTATCCCGGCAGCGATCCGATCGAGGCATAGCCGAAGAGAGCGCCGAGCGGGAACGCGATCAGGGGCCAGAGGGCGGCCCGGCGGCGCAACAGCGCGGTGGCGCCAACGACCAGAAGAGCCACGAGAAGCAGTGGGCCGGCGATCGTCTGGGCCAGGGAGGGGCTGTAGGCGGCCAGCAGACTCCTGCCTGCCTCGACGTAGACCTCTCGAACCAGATCCAGGTAGTGCCACGGCGAGACGATGCTCTCGCCCTGTTTTGCGCCCAGCGTCTTCGGCAGGACGTCGCCGTAGTAGGCGAACGCGAAGAGGAGCCACGCCAGCGCCACGGCGAGCGCCGCCAGCGCCTCGCGTAGCGGCGCCTTCCGGCGGCGCAGCCAACCGTGAGCGATCAGCATGGCCGCGAGAAGGGCGCCCTCGGGTCGGGTCAGGAACAGCAGCGCGGACACGACCGCGGCGGCCGTGTTGCGTTCGCTCAGGTGGAGGTCGAGCGCCAGCAGGAAGAGCAGGGCGAAGAGGTGGATCTCCATCCCCACATAGAGATAGTTGTAGGCGACCGCGGGATTGAAGGTGACCAGGGCGACCGCCAGAGGGGCGGCGGGCCCGGCCCCGAGCCGAACCAGCAGTCTCGCGGCGAGCGCCGCCGTGCCCAGCATCGAGAGCAGGCCGAACCCGTTCTGCCAGACCGCTGCCTGATCGCCGCCCAGGACCACGAAGGCGCTGCTCAGTACGGTGAACAGAGGCGTCGTGAACCCCATGACCCGCTCGCCGGCGTTGTAGACGAGGCCGTTGCCCTCCGCCAGGTTGCGGGCGTAGCGGAGCACGATCAACTGGTCCTCGAACTGCAGCCGCAGCGCGAGGTTGGGGATCAGGTGGGCGGCAAACCAGGCGCCGAAGACGGCGAAGGCGGACCAGGAGATGGCTCGGAGCAGGCGCCTTCGTCTAGCGGGAAGCTCCGGGGGCTGGGAATCGCCTGCTCCACGCCCCGGCACGGCCGCGGTCACGGCGGCGGTTCCGCTCGCAGAACGTATGGCAGCTCGACGGCGGCTCCGCGCAGCATGAGGGCGAAGACCCGGTAGTTCCTGGCGAACGACGCCGGTTCGGGAGCGCCGGGAACGGCGCGCCGGAAGCCCGTGCGCAACAGTCCCGGGTCGTCGTGGCGCTCCGCAACGTCCGGGCGTTCCCGGCTTGCGCCCAGAGCGAACTGGAACTCGCCGTCGCGGTACACGACGATCTGACGCGGGCTTTGGCTCTGCGTGAGATCGGCGGCCCAGCCCTCGATCAGGGTACGTTCCCCGCGGTTGACGACAAGATCGACCGCCCCATCGTAGCCGCCGCCGGGTTGCAGCACGGGGAGCCGGCGGCCGTCGCTGACGGGCAGGATCTCGGCGCCGTTCTCTTCCTGGAGTGGCGCGTAGAAGAACTGCAGTCGAGAGGCGATGCCCCGGCGGGCTACCGCGTAGGTCACGAAGCCCTCGCGGCGAATCCTCTCCAGAATCTCGGGGTCTCTCGTGCCGGTCGATCCGGGGTTTTCGTCGAATCCGCTGTACAGGTGTTCGCGGCTGAAGCGCGCTGCGACGCTTTCTCTCTCGGAAATCGTCGTGCCGGCCCAGAACTGTCTTCCTTCAAGGAAGGCGACGATCTTGAGTGTGCTCCCCGGGTCGGCGAGATCAGTGGCCCAACCGTGAATCGCGGCGTCGGCGCGATGGCCTCCCTCGAGGTAGCCGATCATCCGGGCTTTGTCCGGCCGCTGGATGGGTACTCGAACCGCGTCGGCGTCAATTGAACTCCTGGCCCGGCGCAGCAGCGCGGCGCCCCCACCTGGCTGCCCCCATGCAAGTTCGTAGACGTAGCCCGGCGGGCGTTCAACGTACTCGAGCTCCAGGGTGCCCGGTTGCTCTGAGACCAGGAACACGTCGACCTGGTTGAATCCAGGCTGGAAGTGACGTTCCGGCAGGAGAGCGGTGATCCGGATGTCGCCGTCGCTGGTCTCGTGTGGATGGACGGTAGCGCCGATGACGCCGTTCAGGACCACTGCGACTGAGCGTTCCAGGAGCGGCGCCGGTCCTGCGAGATCGCCCTGGACGATTGCCGGCAGCGACCTTCGGTCGGTATCGACGTGGTCCCAGAGATCGGGCGATTCAAGCCGGATGCCGACCTCGCTGCTCCGGCGCGGAAAATCGGCGATCTGTCGACCGTGGAGCGTGGAAACGGTGCCGATGGTCATCGGGTCGTGGGTTCCGTCCAGGAGTCTGGCCTGCTCTTCGAGCCGCTCCCGTCGCCAGGGTGCGCGGTCGACCGGAACGTCCACATGGGCGGCGTACTTGCCGACCAGGGAAGGCCCTCCGATGTCCTGGTTGGGCGGTACCGCACCCGTAACGGCCCCGGCGAGTTCGAGGATCCGCGGCGTCAGGTCGACCAGGGACGTATGTGCGCTGTCGATCGCTGCCTGACGCTGAAACGGCGCTTTGATGATCAGCGGCACCGCGGCGAGGTCCAGCGGCTGGTAGCCGGAGGCATCGTCGACATCGAGGAGGCGACGCGACTTGCCGGGCTCGAATGCCACACCGTGATCCGCCGTGACGACGATCACGCTCTGGTCGAACAGGTCGAGCGACTCCAGCCTGTCGATCAACTCGCCAATGAGGAGATCGACGAATTGGACCTGAAGCAGGTAGCGCTTCTGGTGGTGGCGAACGGGCCAGGAGTCGTCCGTCCACCGTTCTCGCGCCAGGCCATGGGCCCGGGTCCGGGTGACGCGGTAGCTGCGTCCCGAGGGCAGGTACTCCCACGGGAAGTGGGGTAGCAGGGAGTGCAGGAAGTAGAAGCCCGGGCGCTGACCAGGAGGCTTGATCGAATCGCCGAAACGGCGGAACTCGGCTCCCCGGTCCGCCTCGCGCAGATGAAGGAGCGCTCGTCGCACAGGCTCGTCGGAGGACGGGACGGGCCGGGTTGAGGCCTGGTCCTGACCGAACGCGCTCCAGGTTTGCGTGACCTCCGGCAAGCGTTCGGCCCAGACTGTGGGCAACGTCAGGTTCAGCCAGACCACGGAAAGATCGGAGATCAGGAGGCTAAGGCGCTGCCCGAAGGAGGGACGTGGCTCGGCCAGGAGGTTCAGCTCCGGTGGGCAGAGCGACGTGACCGGTTCGACGGCGTGTATGTCGTGGCTCGCCGCGAGGAGGGTGAAGAGGTTGACAGGCTGCTCGGCGAGGGTGGGGAGGCGGCCCTGCTCGGCCTTCCTGCCGGTCAGCATGGCGGGCACCGCGAGTTCGGACACGTCGGCGGCGGCCGTGGCGTTGGGATACCAGGTGGCGCGGTCGGCCAGCCGGGCCAGGTTGGGAAGCCGGTCGCGGTCGATTCCTCCTTCCGCGTCGAGGATCGACGTCAGGGACCACTCGTCAAAGACGATCAGGACGACTGGCGCGCGGGCGCCGGTGTCGCCCAGCTCCGCGAGGACTTCCTGGCCGGGCCGGGCGGCGCTCTTTCGGACCTGTTGGTCGAACACCAGCAACGCCGGCACCACGACCGTGGCCGCAGACAGCAGGAGGGCAAAGGAGCGGACCCCCTGGAAGCGGAGGTAGGCCCAAACGGAACCGGTTCCGGCGGCCAGCGCCAAGGTCATGGCGACGGCCGTGGGCAGGCCGCGGACAACCTGAAGCCCGATCACGGCGACTAGCAGGCCCACTGGGACCGCGACCGCCGATCTCGTCCAGGACGGTCGAAGGAAGCGCGCCGCAATGCCCGGCACCGAGAGTACGAGGGTGGGACCTGCCGCGAGTACCGTGACCAGAGCCAGGAGATCGGCTAGGTAGAGGTTCCGGATGGCGAAGAACTCGGGCGCCTGTCGCAGGACGTCGTAGATCGGCTGTGCAAAGGCGAGGCTGCTCAGGCCGGCAATGGCGAGTACGCCGGCGACGAGAGCGCGTCGCAAACCGAGCCCGTCGTTCTCGGACGGCGCGGTCGGCGCAGATCCGGCGTCCCGTTCCGCGGGCTGGCCCTGTCCAGATACAGCCGGGTCGCGCTCGGACATGGGGCGGGATGCTATCCGCTGTGCTGGGAATTGGAGTGGTCACGGTCCGTTGGACAGTCGCACTTCGCGATGTCCCGCGGTCGGACTGCTAGCCTGCCGACGTCATGGCCGCAGACGTGCCGGAACCCCACCGTAGTCGGACCCACGCGGTCGACATCGGCGGCGTGGTCGTGGGCGGCGGCGCGCCGGTCGTCGTGCAGTCGATGACCAGCACCGACACCGCGGACGTCGAGGCGACGACCGCCCAGGCGCTGGCGCTGGCCGAAGCCGGGTCGGAACTGGTGCGCATCACCGTGAACGTGGATGCAGCGGCGGTCGCGGTGCCCGAGATCCGGTCACGGCTCGACGCGGAAGGCTGCGACGTGCCCCTGGTCGGGGACTTCCACTACAACGGCCATGTGCTCCTCGAGCGGCATCCCGCCTGCGCGCGGGCGCTGGCGAAGCTCCGCATCAACCCCGGCAATGTCGGGCGCGGCGGGCGCCGGGATCCTCAGTTCGCGGCGATCTGCGAGGTGGCGAGGAGACTCGGCAAGCCGGTGCGGATCGGGGTCAACGGCGGGTCGCTCGACCAGGATCTGCTGGTGGCGAAGATGGAGGAGAACACCGAGCGGGACCTGGGCATGACATCGGAGGAGATCGTCGGCGAGTGCATGGTGCTGTCGGCTCTCCGCTCGACCGAACTGGCGCTCGAATGCGGCCTGACCGAGGAGCAGATCGTCATCTCGTGCAAGGTGTCGTCGCCGCGGGACCTGATCGGCGTCTACCGCGATCTGGCGGGCCGTACCCGGCAGCCGCTTCACCTCGGCCTGACCGAGGCCGGCATGGGGATCAAGGGCCTGGTGTGGTCGTCGTCGGCGATGTCCGTTCTTCTGGCCGAGGGCATCGGCGACACGATCCGCGTTTCGCTGACGCCGCGCCCCGGCGGCGACCGCCGCGACGAGGTTCACGCCTGCCGGGAGTTGCTCCAGGCCCTGGGACTGCGCGCCTTCGCGCCCAGCGTCACCGCCTGCCCCGGCTGCGGCCGCACGACCAGCACGACCTTCCAGGAACTCGCCCTGCAAGTCGAGGACTTCATCGGCGCGAACATGCCCGAGTGGCGCGGCCGCTACGAGGGCGTCGAGGAACTCAAGCTCGCCGTCATGGGCTGCGTCGTCAACGGCCCCGGCGAGTCGAAGGCCGCCGACATCGGCATTTCCCTGCCCGGCACCGGCGAGGCCCCGGCCTGTCCGGTGTACGTCGACGGGAGGCAGTTCACGACGCTCCGCGGCACCGCGGCGGAACTGTCGGAACAGTTCACGCGGATCGTGGCGGAGTACGTGGAGAACCGGTATCCGCCGAGGGTGTGACGGTGACTCGCATCGCGGCATTGAAGCTGGCGTGGGCTTCGGTGTGGCTCTTTCTACGCTTGCGTGCGGCGGTAAGCAGGCCGGGACCGAGGAAGTCTCTCGGATCAACCCGCCTTTGCCGACAGAGTCGCTGTACGGGGAGGGGCCGGCGCACTCTCCATGATGATGCTGGACTCGCATGCGGGCCTTGTAGGCGGCGTTGAAAACTGCGTCCGCCAGTTCCTCCCTGGGGAGGGTGTGCTGTACTTGTGGATGGCGCAGTAGATCGACGGTGGTAGCGGTGTGGAGTTCCTTGAATCGTGACGCACATATCCGCAGCGCCTTGCGCTCATCAATGAGCGCGACTCCACCTTGTTCGAGGGCAGCGGCGATTGTGGCTGCCTCTCCGTCATCCAGGGTCGTAGCCGCAGCCCCGCTGACCAGTTCGGCCAAGACTTGGTAGCCGTTTTCGCCAAGGGCTGTCACCTTGATGAGGTCGTGAGCCACCAGGTTGGAGAGCATCTCCCCGTCGTCGTACTGGCGGCTCCGCTGGTCCTGCAACTCCCACATAACCTGCTCTGCAATGAGAACCTGGTTCGGTAGGGCGGCCAGCAGAGCCTCGGAACACCCGGTGGCGTTCAGGTTGATGACGACGCTGGTGTCCGCAACGACCGGGCCGGCGAAGCTATAGAGAGAGTGGCGTGGCGGCACTTGGTTCTCCCTCCGCGGCTTCTTCGTCCAGCACCTGACGGAGAGCTACCCGGTCGAGACCCAGGAGGCGTACCAGTTGTCCCTCGCTGAGAAGCTCCTGCCGATGCACCTCGGCAGCGAGAGCGGCGATGCGGGCGGGTATGTAGTGCCCTGATAGAGCCGTATCGGTTTCGACAGGCGCAGGCCCGCCAAGAACCTCTAGCGCCTGTTTGTCGGTAATGCCGCCATTCGCCTGGAACCAGTCCCATGAGCCCGCCGGAACGAGCTTCAGTTGCTCGATGCGGCGGACCATCGCCTCACGCGACACGCCGAAGGTGTCGCTCAAGAGGATGACGTGGCGGCGAGTCAGAGAGGAGAACCCCGACGTGTACTCGCGGAACTTCTCAATGACGGTTCTCGGTGGCATCAAGAAGGTGCGGGCAAATGCGTCGGCGTAGAACTCCGCTCGCGACTTCGGCCGCTCGTCGCGGTAGTGGATGCTCGTCGCGTGGCGAACGGAGACCAGATGAGCCAGCTCGTGAACCGCGGTAAGCGCGCGCCTGGTCAACCGGTGGTTCGCGTTCAAGAGGACACACGCTCCGACTTCGGCGTCGTAGGCGAAAAGACCAGAGACCCGGGAGGGAAGCGGACGCACGTAGACGCGCACACCGAACTCGAGTTCAAGCAGGCTCTCGATGTCGCGAACGGGCGCCAGACCCAAGCCGATGCGCTGGCGGAGTTCGAGCGCATCGCTCTCGGCCTGGATCCGGACGTCTCCAGGCAGGAGAGGACGTTCAGTTGGATAGTTGCGAGGCCTTTGGATGCCGAGGAGATTCTCGAGTTCTACCTCAGCGCGGACGAGCCGGACGAGGACTTCAGCCGCTTTGCCGGCTTCCGCGCCGCCGTATCGACCGTCCTTCCGGAACCGGGGCGCAAGGTCCACATGCACTGACTCGCGCCGCAAGAGTTCGTTCGCGGACGTGCCATAGGCCACTGCAAGCCGCTGAAGCTCAGCGGGCTGCCAGCGCCGCTGTCCCTTCTCGATGGCCAGGAGCGTCGTACGAGCGACTCGAATGGCGGCTGCGGCTTGCGCTTGCGTCATGCCCACTGCCTCGCGGGCGTTCCTCAGCCGTCGACCCACTTCCGTCGGATCGAGAGCTGGCCCTTGGCTAGCGAAAGCGGGTGGCCCAGCGGGTAACGAAGGAGCCTGGACCGAGCTCGTCGAGGAAGGCGTTCCACTCTTGTTCATGTGCTTTCAACATCCTGAGTAATCGCGTTCTGGTCTTCTCTTCCGAGACATGGCCCCTTAGGGGTTGGCGCCCCTCGCGGCTTGTCCCATAGGGATGCGGGATTCTTGCCCCGATGTCAGGATCGTAGCCCGATCTGCCTGACAAAGTCAATAACGCCCGACTCGCAGTGGCCTAAGGGGGCAGCCGCAGATGGTGAAGGGCCTGCTGGGCGGCTACCGCGCCATCCGGCCGTCGAGCTCCAGCTCGGCCGCGATGCTCTGCGTCGCCGCCAGCACGTTGCCGGCGTGCTGCCACAGGTCGAGCTCGCCGTCGAAACACTTGCGGCTGAAGTCGGCGGTGACTTCCTCGACGTGCTCGCGGTCGACTCCGGCGGCGAAGGCCCGTTGCTTCCAGCGCTTGCGGACGGACTTGAGCGGTACGTCCCGGACGTCCTTGCTCGGGCGGATGAGCGCGGCGGCGCTGATCAGCCCCGTGATCTCGTCGCAGGCGAGCAGGGCGTAGTCGCGGGCGGTCTCGCGTTCGACGCCGGTGCCCTCGGTGTTGTGGGAGAGGATCGTTCGGATGATGCCCTCGTCCAGGCCGCGTTCGCGGAGAATCGCGGCGCCGTCGGCCGGGTGCCGCTCGAGAGTGGGGTGGATCTCCCAGTCGAAGTCGTGGAGCAGGCCGGCGAGGCCCCAGGAATCCGCGTTGCCGCCGAGCCGTTCGGCGTACCAGCGCATCGCCGCTTCCACGGCGAGCATGTGTTTGCGGAGCCCCGGCGCTTTGACGAACTCCTGGACGGTCTTCCACGCGGCTTCGCGATCCATCCCTATGGTCTCCCCGGCCTCTTGACATGAGGCTGCACGCTCGACATGAGGCAGCACGCCGGTTGTGGCGGATGATACTGGCAGCGGCGGGCGGCGCGATCCATGGACGAGACTTGTCTGGTCTCCGATCGGAGACTATTTTGGTCGTCGTGAGTGCCGTATCGATATCGGACCTGAAGGCTAACCTCTCCCGCTACCTGCGCGAGGTCCGCCGGGGCGGCGAGGTGCAGGTTCTGGACCGGGGGAAGCCGGTGGCCAGGCTTGTAGCTCCGGCCATGAGGGACGACGAGGACCTGCGGGCGCAACTCGTCAGCGCGGGTGTGATCCGCCCGGGCAAGGGGTGCGCGGCTCGGATCCTCGAGAAGCCGCCGCTCGCGCTGCATTCGGATCTCTCCGAGGCACTGGCCGAAGACCGGGCCGACCGGCTTTGAGGCGCGGGCCAGCGCGACGCAGGCCTGCTGATCCAGGACCAGCTCGGCGCCGCGCTTCCGTTCGTGTGTCTCGACGAACGCCTTTCGGCTGCCGCAGAGCTTGAAGGTCTCCGGGTCATTCCCTAGATAAGGTCACGCCCACGATGACGATGGGTGGCGGACCCTACGCGCGCAGGCAAGAGACGCTGGGCGGCCCAGGCCGCCTGTAGAGCGCACCGTGGCTACAATCGCGGCGCGATGACGACCGGCGGACCTTACGCGCGCAGAATGAGCTTCGGCGGGCTCTCGGGGCCGCACGCGCGCGACCTGCTGCTGCTGGTGGCGGTGCTCTTCGTCACCTTCTCGATGCAGTTCCTGTCGGGGCTGGCCTTCGTGCCGGAGTTGATGCGCCTGTCGAGCTCGGTGTGGCAGCAGGGCATGATCTGGCAGCTCGTGACCTACCCGGCGGCGGGCTGGGGCGGGCCGTCGATCTGGTTCCTGCTGGAACTGCTGATCTTCTACATGTTCGCGGGCGATCTGCGCTGGGCCCTGGGCCGGCAGCGTTTCTGGAGTCTGCTCTGGATGTCGGCGGGCGCCGCGGCGCTGGTGGCGTGCCTGGTGCAGGTGCTGCTCCAGTCCGCGGGGAGCGCGGGGACGACGGCATTCGTCCTCATGCAGGGCCAGCGGATGCTGATGGCGATCGTCATCGCCGCCTTCGCGCTGATCCGGCGCGACGCCACGATCATGTTGTTCTTCGTCCTGCCGATCCGCGCCAAGTGGTTCATCTGGATCGAGATCGCGTTCGCCTGGGTGGGTTTCCTCGCGACCGCCGACCTCGCCGGCTTCCTCGGCATATGCACGGCGATCGGCGCCGTGTTCGTGTTGCTGCGCCCCGGGCGCGCCCGCGGTCTGCTGCGCGAGATGCGGCTACGGTACGAGCGCTGGTACGTCAAGCAGAAGCTGAACCGCGGCCGCCGCCGCTTTCGGGTGGTTCCGGGCGGCAAGAAGCCGAAAGACGACGACCGCGTACACCGCGGCCCCTGGGTCCACTAGCAGCGTGCGCGGCAGGAAGAGTCGGCGTACCCCCCCAAGTTCTGCGGCGCACGTCTGCGGCGCACGCTCCTAAGAGGGCGAGCTCGCCAGTCCGCGACGCCCCTGCATCAGCCGGAAGGCCAGGAGGATCGCCAGGGCGGCCAGTACGTAGTGCCACCAGGTCGGTTGGTCCGGTAGGCCGATCTGCTCGGCGCGGGCGCTGCCGAGGGCCAGGGTGTTGTGGAGCGCGTGCCAGGCCATGGCGGGGTAGATCGAGCCGGACCGGATGACGGCGATCACCAGCAGGACGCCCAACAGGGAAGTGGGCGGAATGCGGAACAGGTCGACGTGGAAGAAGCCGAACACGATGCCGGCGACCAGCACGAGCTGGACGGGTTTGAGCTGGCTTCTCAGGCCGTGGAGCAGGACGCCGCGGAACGCGATCTCCTCGAAGATGCCGGGCAGGACGGCGAAGAAGAAGAGCATCTGCCAGACCGGGATGTCGGCGCCCAGGGTCTCGGCCATCGCTTCGATCCACGCCTCCGGGATAGGCATCGCCAGGCTGGCGAGCCGGACGACGCCGTCCGCCAGCACCAGGCCCGCCGGCGCGCCGATCAGAACGCCGAGCCAGGCAGCCGGAGGGGGTGCCTTGAGCGACAGCGTTTTCCGCACCGGGAGCCGGTAGCTGATGATCATCAGCCAGGCGGCGGCGCCGAAGATGGCCATGTTGATCACGATCAGCAGGCGGCCGTCGATACCGCCGCCGACGTTCAGTTGCCACACCAGGAGCAGCGCCCAGAGGACGGCGAACCAGCGCCCGACACGGCGCGGGAAGAGCGTGGGCCCGCCCGTCAGGTCGGCGGCGTCGATGTCGCTGGCGGTGATCAGTTTCTCGGTTGAGAGTGTCCGTACCGAGGCGCGGGCCAGCATGGCCGCCGCGGCGGCGGTGACCGCCCAGGCGGCCGCGATCAGCGGCCAGTCGTAGTGGCCGGTCAGGATCTCCCTGGCGGCCACGCCGAGGTTGGCGATCGGCACGAGGACGATCGCGCTGCGCAGCGCGACACCGGGCAACACGGGAATCGCGGCAATGGCCAGGGACACGAGCATCACGGGCGCGAACAGCAACTGCGCTTCCTTGTACGTCTTCGATCGGCCCGAAACGAGCAGCAGGCTGCTGGACAGGAGCACCGCGGCCGGCGCGTACAGGAAGAGCAGCAGCAACGCCGCGCCGACCGGGATGACCAGCTTCAAGCCCGCCGGTGCGGCAATCACGTCGAGCTGCATCCACAGAACGATGTTGGCGATGTTGAGGACGCTGGTGGCGAAGGCGACGGCCAGGATCGAGAGGTTCTTGGCCGTGACGATCTCGATCCGGCTGGCGGCCGTCGTCAGCAGCGTCTCCAGCGTGCCGCGTTCCTTCTCGCCGGCCAGTGCGTCGGTGGCGACGATCGAGCCGCCGGTGAGCATCATCATCACGATGATCGCGGTCAGGATGCGTCCGAGGAACAGTCCGGAGGTCTGATCCTCGGTCGCCGTCTCGATCCGCTCTAGCGGCAGCAGGTCATCGGGCGACGCCTCGAAGCCGGCGGCCGCGAGCCGTCCCTCGCGGATCTCCACCCGGGTGCGCTCGAGCGCCCGCCTGAGGAACCCCTCGGCAGTGCCTGAAGCGTCGAGGTCCGCGCGGTACGAGAGGACGATCCGCGGAGCGTCGTCCCCGGCGCTACCGACCGTCTCCCGGTCCACGTTCTCGTCTTGGCCGTCGGCGTCGGCTGCAGCCTCCCAAGCGATGTGGACGTGGAGGCGTTCCTCATCGAGGGCGGTCTCGAAGTCGTCCGGCGCCGCCACGCGCTCGAAACGCATCGCGGGACCGTCCGATGCGTCCGCATCCTCGGCCGGGTCCTCGTCGCCGACGACGGCGAGGGCCCGTTCGAGCCACATCGACGCGTCGGGCGCGTGTTCGGTGTTCGACGGGTCGTCCGCTACGGCGTAGAAGTAGGTGCGGCTCTCGAGTCGTTCCTGCCGCCGCTCCGTGGTGAGGGAGGTCAGGAACCACATCAGCGGCCAGATGACGAGCGGCAGAGCGACCGCGAACACCAGCACCCGGGGGTTCCGGGCGAGCTGGCGCAGGTCGTTGACGACCAGCGCGCTGACGGTGCGGCGGTTCATCCGGCGTCCTGCCCAGCAGACCTAGCCGGCGCCGCTGCCGGTGACGTAGTGGATGAAGATGTCTTCGAGGTAGTGCTGAGATGTCGCGGCCCGCAACCCCTCAAGGTCGTCGCAGGCTCGGATCCGCCCCTTGTCGATGATCGCGATCCGGTCGCAGAGACGTTCGGCCTCGCTCATGATGTGGGTCGAGAACAGGATCGCCTTGCCGTCCTCGCGCAGTTCCTGGATCGCCTTCTGCAGGTCGAGCGCGTTGAGCACGTCGAGGCCGACGGTCGGTTCGTCGAAGATGAGCACCGGCGGATCGTGGACGACGGTGCGCGCGATCGACACCTTCTGCTTCATGCCGCTCGAGAGCTTCTCGATTCTCGCCCCGGCGTAGTCGCCGAGGCCGAACCGTTCGATCATCTCCTCGACCCGGCTCTTCGTGCGCTCGGCCGGGTACTTGTTCACGCGCGCGAACAGGGTCAGGGTCTCGCGGGCCGTGAGCCGCGGGTAGAGCGCGGTGCTCGCCGAGTAGAAGCCCAGGTTGCGGCGCACTTCCACCGGGTCGCTCACGACATCGTGCCCGAGCACACGGGCAGTTCCGGATGTCGGCTGGAGCACGGTGGAGATCATCCGCAGGGTGGTCGTCTTGCCGGCGCCGTTGGCCCCGAGCAGTCCGAAGATCTCAGAACGATGGCACTCGAAGTCCACCCGCTGGACGGCGTTGACCTCGCCCCGGGATTGATCGAAGAAGTTCTTGGAAAGGCCCTGGACCTCGACCTGGACGCCGTTCACGATCTTGCTCCCTTGGCTGCCGGTCTCAACTGCTGGCGAAGAAACTGGAAGAAGTTGCCCTCGAAGGCGCCGGTGGCGATCTCCTCGACCCGCAGGACGCGCGAGGCGAGCCACAGGCAGGCGACGATCGCGGCGGCGTTCGACACCACCGTGATCCCGAGCTGCAGCCAGAGCAGGTTGCCGGCGATCGCCTGGCGCAGCAGCAGCACGACGTTGACGACCGGGATGCTCGCGAGTGCCGGCGTGAACGTCATGCTGGGGTCGTTCAGGACCACGACCGGAAGGATGACGAGCAGGAAGACCGGCGTGACCATGGACTGACCTTCCTTGAAAGTGCGGGCGAAGGCCGCGAGGATCATCATCGCGGCGGCGATCAGGGCGCCCAGCAGCACGGCGGTGAGGAGCAGGACCGGCAGCGACCTCAGAGGCAGTTCGAAGGCGAAGCCGCTCTCGTCTCCACCTCCCAGCCGGGCGAAGAGCGGTCCCAGGAAGGAGCGGAAGGAAACCACCATGGCGGCCGCGTTGAGCGCGCCGGCGACGATGCCCATCGTGGCGACGTAGAGGTACTTCGCGGTCACGATGTGGATGCGCCGGGTGGCGAGCGTGCTCGTGGTCTCCCAGGTGTTGCGCTCGCGTTCCCCTGCCGTCGAGTCGATCGCGGGGTACAGGCAGCCGTTCGCGATCATGATGACGAAGAACAGCGGGATCATCATCCCCATCACGAACTGCCCCATCTGGCGTCCGGTGGCGAGGTTGTTCGACTCCACGTCGAAGACCCGCCACTCGGCGCCGTCGATGCCGTGCTGTTCCGCGATCCGGTCGAGCCAGTCCGAGCGCTCGGCGGCGAGAGCGCGTTCCAGCCGACCGCGCGCGGTCCGGGACTGGTCGCTCGAGCCGTTGCTCAAGAGCGAGACCGCGGCGTTGCCCGGGGGATCGCTGGTGGCCTCGAAGATCAGGGCGGCGTCGAGTTCGCCGGCGAGCAGGCGGTCCTCGAGTTCTTCGCGGTAGGCGGCGCCGGCGCCGGCCGGCGGTGCGTCGACCTCCGCAGTCTCGGTCCGGCCGTCGTCTTCCAGGCGCTCGAGCAGGCCCCGATGCTCGGCGGGCACGCCCGCGATCTCGACCCGTGAGTCGAAGCTCTCGAACCGCGCTGTGACGAACAGGAAGCCCGAGAACATGACCCACATCATCAGCGGGTACATCAGCAGCGGGATCAGGATCCCGTTGATGAGGACCGACCGCTCACGCAGGGCCGACCTGAGCTCGCTCAGGTACAGGAGGCGGATGGCGGTCCAGTCCATTCAGGAGAGGGCGGGGCGGTCGGGAGTATAGAGGGGTTCAGGCCCGCTGCGCGACTTCCCAGGCCAGACCGGCGGTTCGCGGCACGGACTCTCCCACTTCCTTCGCGTAGGAGCTCGCGGCGGTGCCGTCGCGCACCCGGCCGGCGATGCCCTGGGCGATGCCCGCGCTCCGGAACAGGTTGTAGGCGAGGTAGAAGTTCCAGTGCGGGATGCCGTCGCGGCCCGTGCGCCGGCAGTACGCCTCGCGGTACTGCTCGAGCGTCGGCAGGCCGAGCGCCTCAAGGTCGCGACCCTTGAGACCGCCCTTTTCCTTCGGGATCTCCCACTGCATCGTGTGGTAGCTGAAGTCGGCGAGCGGATGGCCGAGCGTGCCAAGCTCCCAGTCGAGAATCGCGATGACCTCGGCCCGCTCGGGGTGCAGGATCATGTTGTCCAGCCGGAAGTCGCCGTGGACGATCGTCGTCTCGTCGTCGTCCGGGATGTTCGCCGGCAACCACTCGATCAGCGCGTTCATCGCCGGTATGTCCTGCGTCTCGGAGGCGAGGTACTGCTTCGTCCAGCGGTGGATCTGGCGGGCGAAGTAGTTCCCCGGCTTGCCGTAGGTCGAGAGCCCCACGGCTTCGTAGTCCACCGCGTGCAGCCGGGCGAGCGTCCGGTTCATCGCGTTGTAGATCGCGGACCGCTCGCTGGGTTCCATGCCCGGCAGCAACGCCTCCCACAGCACGCGGCCCTTGACGTGCTCCATGACGAAGAACGTCGTCCCGACGACCGACTCGTCGGTGCACAGGCAGTAGGTCCGCGGCACCGGCACGTCCGTGTCGCCGAGCGCCGTCATCACCCGGTACTCGCGGTCCACCGCGTGCGCCGAAGGCAGCAGCTTACCCGGCGGCTTGCGCCGCAGCACGTAGCTCTTGCCGCCGGCTTCCAGCAGGTACGTGGGGCAGGACTGCCCGCCCCTGAATTGCTGCACGCTGAGCTCGCCCGAGAAGCCCTCGACGTGGTCCTCCAGGTAGCGCTGCAGTCGCGCCACGTCGAAGCGCAACCGCTCGGCGACTTCCTTGGTTCCCGAGAACTTCTCCTGGCGGCTTTCCGTCATCGGGCGCGGATGATAGCGCGGCCGGAGACCTCCGCCTCCTTGTGCTCGGCGGACGCCGTTAGACTCGCAACGCGCGCGGCCCGTCAGGATGTTGACGCTGACTCGCGGACAGAGGTTCTTCTGGACTCAAAGATGAAGCGACTGAATCGCATCTCCGTTCGAGGTTTCAGGTCCATCCGGGAAGTTCGGGGCCTGGAACTGGGAAAGCTGAACGTGTTGGTCGGAGCCAACGGAGCGGGAAAGAGCAACCTCCTCCTGTGGCTGCGGATGGCGGCGGCCATGATGAACGGAGATCTCCAGGTCTTCGTTGCCAGGAACGGCGGGGTGAACGGACTCCTGACGGGCGGGTTGAAGGAGACGCAGGAGGTTCAGGGTCGGCTTGTTTTCGAGGACGGCGAGTTCCGTTTCGTTCTGGCCGCAGCGGGCGACGACCTCGTGTATCAGAGCGAGGAACTGCTGTACCTGTGCGACGTCGATCAGGTACGTGACGAGGGGATCCACTTTCGCTCTTCCGAGGTCCACAAGGAGTGCGAAGCCATCGGTGCCTTCGATGTGCTGGAGCCGATATCGGCTTGGCGCAGATACCACTTTGCCGACACCGGGAGCACGTCGGGCTTGCGCCATGAGCAACGAGTGCGGGACAACCTGCGGCTGCAGGAGGATGGCGGGAACCTCGCGTCGGTGCTGCGTGCCCTTCAAACCAGCCATCCGCGTCGGTATCGCGAGATCGTTGAGACGGTTCGGCTGGCAGCGCCCTCCTTCGGCAACTTCGTCATTCGGCCGGAACCGGGTGAGCGGGCGGCTCTCGAGTGGGTCCGCGCGGGCTACCCTGATCACGTCCTGGGGGCAGGTGAGCTTTCGGACGGCGTGCTTCGCTTCATCTGTCTCGCGACGCTTCTCCTTCAAGAGCGGCCCCGGGAGCCGGACTTGGTCATGATCGACGAACCCGAGTTGGGCCTCCATCCCTTTGCGCTTGAATTGCTGGCTGAGATGCTGCACGCTGCCAGCGAGGAGCGACAGATCGTAGTATCGACGCAATCTGCGGACCTGGTCTCGCACTTTGCGCCCGAAGATGTCCTCGTCGTGGAGGCAGACAACGGCGTCTCCACCTTTCGGAGGCTCGACAGTAGCTCTCTGAAGGATTGGCTTGAGGACTACTCGTTGGGCGCGTTGTGGCAGATGGGGGTCGTAGGCGGCGGGCCTGCGCCTTGATCCATGTCACGGTTGTCTGCGAAGGTCGGACCGAGCAGGGGTTTGTATCGAGAGTTCTGGCGCCTGCCCTTGGTCGAGACTCCGTCTTCCTGCAACCGCGATGCGTCGCGACTTCACAGGGGGCGGCCGGGGGCGGTCTGACCCGTCAACGTGTGTTGCGTTTCCTCCGGAACACGTTAAGGAGCGAGAGGACGCCTACGTCACCACGTTCTTTGACTTGTACGGTCTTCCGGGCGATTTCCCGGGGCGCGGCGAAGCGGCCAGAGAGTCCGATCCCCTGGCTCGCGCCCGAGCCGTAGAGCATGCCCTACATCGGGTGGTTGTCGACCTTGCGGGCTGCAGGCCCGAGCAGTTTCTTCCGCACGTCCAGCCCTACGAGTTCGAAGCCCTGCTCCTGTCGAACCCAGTTCGGCTGTCGCAGGTCGAACCGGCTTGGCGCCAAATAGCGACGGAGTTGGGCGAAGCACTCGAAGGGGTGGCGAGCCCGGAGCACCTGAACGACGGCGAAAACACGCATCCGTCGGCACGCCTCGCCGCGCTTCGCCCCGCCTACAAGAAGGTGCGGCACAGTCAGGCGCTCGCAAGAGAGATCGGTCTGCCCCGGATGCGCGACAAGTGTGTCCACTTCAACGCGTGGTTGACGCGGCTCGAAGCGTTGTAGGCAATGTCTAGATGCCCCGGCCCCTACTTCGCCGGCAAGTACACCTCGCCGCCGGACCGTTTGAACTCGCCGGCCTTCTCCTTCAACCCCGCGGCCACGGCCTCGGCCTCCTCGAGCCCCTTCTCGGCGGCGTAGTCGCGGATCTGCTGGGTGATTTCCATGGAGCAGAACTTGGGGCCGCACATGGAGCAGAAGTGGGCGACCTTGGCGCCTTCCTGGGGCAGGGTCTCGTCGTGGAAGGCTCGGGCGCGCTCCGGGTCGAGCGAGAGGTTGAACTGGTCCTCCCAGCGGAACTCGAAGCGGGCCTTGGAGATGGCGTTGTCGCGGGCCTGGGCGCCGGGGTGGCCCTTGGCCAGGTCGGCGGCGTGGGCGGCGATCTTGTAGGTGATCACGCCTTCGCGGACGTCCTCGCGGTTGGGCAGGCCAAGGTGCTCCTTGGGGGTGACGTAGCAGAGCATCGCGGTGCCGAACCAGCCGATCATCGCGGCGCCGATGCCGGAGGTGATGTGGTCGTAGCCGGGGGCGATGTCGGTGGTCAGCGGGCCGAGGGTGTAGAAGGGCGCCTCGTCGCACCACTCGAGCTGCTTGTCCATGTTCTCCTTGATCATGTGCATGGGCACGTGACCGGGGCCCTCGTTCATCACCTGGACGTCGAAGTCCCAGGCGCGCCGGGTCAGCTCGCCCTGGGTCTTGAGTTCGGCGAACTGGGCCTCGTCATTCGCGTCCTCGAGCGAGCCGGGGCGGAGCCCGTCGCCGATCGAGAAGGAGACGTCGTAGGCGGCCATGATCTCGCAGATGTCGTCCCAGTGGGTGTACAGGAAGCTCTCCTGGTGGTGGGCGAGGCACCACTTGGCCATGATCGAGCCGCCGCGGCTGACGATGCCGGTGCGCCGCTTCGCGGTCAGCGGCACGTAGCGCAGGAGCACGCCGGCGTGGATCGTGAAGTAGTCCACGCCCTGCTCGGCCTGTTCGATCAGGGTGTCGCGGAACATCTCCCAGGTCAGGTCTTCCGGGCCGCCGTCGACCTTCTCGAGGGCCTGGTAGATCGGCACGGTGCCGATCGGCACCGGCGAGTTGCGGAGAATCCACTCCCGGGTCTCGTGGATGTTGCGGCCGGTGGAGAGGTCCATCACCGTGTCGGCGCCCCAGCGGGTCGCCCAGACCATCTTCTCGACCTCTTCCTCGATCGACGAGGTGACGGCCGAGTTGCCGATGTTCGCGTTGATCTTGACCAGGAAGTTGCGGCCGATGGCCATCGGCTCGAGTTCGGGATGGTTGACGTTGGCGGGGATGATCGCGCGGCCGCGGGCGACCTCGGAGCGGACGAACTCGGGCGTGATCGTCTGCGGGGTCGCGGCGCCGAAGCTCTCCCCGGCATGCTGGGCCGAGATTTCGGCCGCGACCTCCTCGCGGCGCTGGTTCTCGCGGATGGCGATGTACTCCATCTCGGGCGTGATCTCGCCGCGCTTCGCATAGTGCATTTGGGTCACGCGGCTGCCGGCCCGGGCTCGCATTGGCTGGCGGCCGGCAACGAAGCGGACCCGGTCGAGCCGGGGATTCGCGGCGCGTTCGCGCCCGTAGAGGGACGAGACGCCGTCGAGTACCTCCACGTCGCCGCGCGCCTCGATCCAGGGCAGGCGGAGCGGGTCGAGACCGCGGCGGACGTCGATTTCGACGGACGGGTCCGTGTACGGCCCCGATGTGTCGTAGACAACGAACGGCGGGTTGTGCTCCTTCGGCCCGAGCGCGGTCAGGCCGCCTGCCGCGGACGGACCCGCGCCGGCGGTCGTCGGCGACTGGGCGATCTCACGCATCGGGACGCGGATCGACGGATCCGAGCCCTCGACGTAGGCCTTGCGGGAGTTCGGGAGAGGGTCGCGGCTCAGGAGGGGAGCGGCGGTCTGCGGGATTCGGTCGGCAATCGTCATGGCTGCATTCCCTACGTCGGTGTCAACCGTTTCAGGTTCGAAGGCTTCCGCGTCCAGGCCTGAAGCGAGTCGGGCCAACGTGGTCTCAGGCTGTCGTTCCAGCCACACCCAGCGTTCCGAAACCATAGCAGCCGTTGCGCTTCTTTCCCGGCCGGCTGGCGTGGCGGCGCAGCGGCCGAACTCGCCGGGCGAATAGAATCGCACCTCGGCGCGTGGCGCTAGAGGCAAGAAGCCGGCGCTTCGGGCTTGGATGCGGGCAGGATGCCCGCGTCCCAGGATCGGAACTCCATCGAGAACGGCGAGATGTACACGGATCGCATCGACATAGCGCGCAAGGACATCGATCCGGCGGAAACCGCCGAGTGGTTGGAAGCGTTGGAGGCGGTGGTGGAGCGCGAGGGTCCCGAGCGCGCCCACTACCTGCTCGAGGCCCTGGTCGACAAGGCGCGCCGTTCCGGCGCCTACCTGCCCTACAAGGCAACGACCGCCTACCTGAACACGATCCCCGTGCAGGCGCAGGCGCCGTCGCCCGGCGACGCGGACCTCGAGTGGCGGATCCGCAGCATCATCCGCTGGAACGCGATGGCCATGGTGGTGCGCGCCAACCACGACTACGAGGGGCTCGGCGGGCATATCGCATCCTTCGCTTCCGCCGCGACGCTCTACGACGTGGGCTTCAACCACTTCTTCCACGCTCCGTCCGCGGACCACGGCGGCGACCTGGTCATGATCCAGGGCCATTCCTCGCCCGGCATCTACGCCCGCGCCTTCCTGGAGGGCCGCCTGAGCGAGGAGGACCTGCTCAGCTTCCGGCGCGAGGCGGGGCCGGGGGGCCTGTCGTCCTATCCGCATCCCTGGCTGATGCCGGCCTTCTGGCAGTACCCGACGGTGTCCATGGGTCTTGGGCCGCTGATGGCGATCTATCAGGCCCGGTTCATGAAGTACCTCCACAACCGCGGTCTGCTCGACACCGAGCCGCGCAGGGTCTGGGCCTTCATGGGCGACGGCGAGATGGACGAGCCGGAGTCGCTGGGGGCGATCTCGCTGGCCTCGCGGGAGCAGCTCGACAACCTGATCTTCGTCGTCAACTGCAACCTGCAGCGGCTCGACGGGCCGGTCCGCGGCAACGGCAAGATCATCCAGGAGCTCGAGGCGGTGTTCCGCGGCGCCGGCTGGAACGTGATCAAGGTCGTGTGGGGGTCGTACTGGGATCCGCTGCTGGCCCGCGACCGTCACGGGCTGCTGCGGCGGCGCATGGATGAGGCGGTCGACGGCGAGTACCAGGCGTACAAGGCGAGCCAGGACGGCGGCTTCGTGCGCGAGCACTTCTTCGGCAAGTACCCGGAACTCAAGGCGATGGTGGCTCACCTCACCGACGAGGACATCTGGCGGCTGAACCGTGGCGGTCACGACCCGCACAAGATCTACGCCGCCTACGCGGCGGCGGCGGGGCACACGGGCCAGCCGACGGTCATCCTGGCCAAGACGGTCAAGGGCTACGGCATGGGCGAGGCCGGCGAGGGGATGAACATCACCCACCAGCAGAAGAAGATGGGGCTACGGGCGCTGACGGGGTACAGGGACCGGCTCGACATCCCGGTCTCCGACGAGGAGCTGGAAGAGACCCCCTTCTACCGGCCGCCGGACGACAGCCCGGAGATCCGCTACATGAAGGAGCGGCGCGAGGCGCTGGGCGGCTACCTGCCGGCGCGGGAGCTCCGCGCGGCGTCGCTCGAGGTGCCGGAACTCGCCGCCTTCGACGCCCTGCTGCGCTCGAGCCGGGGGCGGCAGTTCTCGACCACGATGGCGTTCGTGCGCTTGCTCACGCTGCTCACGCGGGATCCTGCGATACGCAAGCGCCTGGTGCCGATCGTCGCCGACGAAGCGCGCACCTTCGGCATGGAGGGCATGTTCCGGCAGCTCGGCATCTACGCGCCGACCGGCCAGCTCTACGAACCGGTCGACGCGCACAAGATCGCGCCCTACAAGGAGGCCCGGGACGGGCAGATCCTGCAGGAGGGGATCAACGAGGCCGGGTCGCTCTGCTCCTGGATGGCGGCGGGAACCTCGGCGGCCAACCACGGTTTCCACATGATCCCGTTCTTCATCTTCTACTCGATGTTCGGGTTCCAGCGCGTCGGCGACCTGATCTGGGCCGCGGCGGACATGCAGGCGCGGGGTTTCCTGATCGGCGGCACTTCGGGGCGGACGACGCTCAACGGCGAGGGCCTGCAGCATCAGGATGGTCACAGCCACCTGGCCGCGTCGACGGTCCCGAACTGCGTCTCCTACGACCCGACCTACGCCTACGAACTCGCGGTGATCCTCCAGGACGGCCTGCGACGAATGTACGCCGAGGAAGAGCCGGTCTTCTACTACCTGACGACGTTGAACGAGAACTACGAGCACCCCAGGATGCCGGCCGGCGCCGAAGACGGCATCCGGCGCGGCCTGCACCGGATCCGGGCCGGTTCGCGGCACCGCCGGCGCGCGACGCTGCTCGCCTCGGGCGCCATTCTGCGCGAGGCGGAGGCCGCGGCCGAGATGCTGGAGGACGACTGGAAGGTGTCCGCCGAGGTCTGGTCGGCGACCAGTTTCAACGAGCTGCGGCGCGACGGCCTGGAGGTCGAGCGCTGGAACCGGCTCCATCCGGGCGAGGAGAAGAGGGTGTCCTACGTCCGCGAGTGCCTGACCGGGCGCGGCGGCGTGACGGTCGGCGTGAGCGACTACATGAAGGTCTTCACGGACCAGATCCGCGCCTTCGTGCCCGGGCCGTACCGGACGCTCGGCACCGACGGCTTCGGTCGCAGCGACACCCGCGAGCAGTTGCGCTCCTTCTTCGAGGTCGACCGCCGGCACATCGTGGTCGCCGCCCTGGCTTCCCTGGCCGAGAACGGCGAAGTCGAATCCGGGGCGCCGGCGAAGGCGATCGCCGCCTACGGCATCGACCCGAACGCACCGAACCCGGCCACCGCGTGAGCGAACCCATCCGCATCGTCGTTCCCGACATCGGCGACTTCGACCAGGTCGATGTGGTCGAGGTCCTGGTCGGTGTCGGCGACGAGGTGTCGGTCGACCAGTCGCTGATCACGGTTGAGAGCGACAAGGCCTCGATGGAGGTGCCGTCGCCGGCCGGGGGCCGGGTGGTCGAGATCGCCGTTGCGATCGGCGGTCAGGTCGCGGAGGGCGATCTGATCCTCACGATCGAGGCGACGGACGCGCCGGCCGAGGCGCCGGTCGAAGAGCAGGCGGCGGCTCGCGAGGAGGCCGCGGCGAAGGCACAGTCCCCTGCACCGCCGGCCGCCACGCAGAAGCCTGCGTCGTCGCGCGGACGCCGCCCGCCGCCGCCCGCCCCCGCGGCCCCGCCCGCCGGCTCGACCCCGCCCCACGCCAGCCCCGCGGTGCGGCGGTTCGCGCGCATGCTGGGGGTCGACCTGCGGAGGGTCTCCGGCACCGGCGCCAAGGGGCGGATTCTGCGCGAGGACGTCGAGGGCTTCGTGAAGCAGGTGATGACCGGCGGCGGGCCGCGGGCTGCGGGCGCCGGCATTCCGCCGGTCCCGGAGATCGACTTCTCGAAGTTCGGCCCGGTCGAGTCCAAGCCCCTGAGCCGCATCCGCAAACTGTCGGCGGCAAGCCTCCATCGGAGCTGGCTCAACGTGCCGCACGTGACCCAGTACGACGAGGCCGACATCACGGAACTGGAGGCGTTTCGCCGGGCTCACCTCGAGGAGGCGCGCGAACGCGGCGTCCGGCTCACCCTGCTGGCCTTCCTGATGAAGGCGGTCTCGGCGTCGTTGGCCGAACTCCCGGAGATGAACTCGTCGCTGGCGCCGGACGGGGACTCGCTGATCCTCAAGCGCTACTTCCACCTGGGGGTCGCGGTGGACACGCCGGACGGCCTGGTTGTTCCCGTCGTGCGCGACGTGGATCGCAAGAGCGTCTACGAGCTGGCCGGGGAGCTGGCCGAGGTCAGCGGCCGTGCCCGGGAGCGCAAGCTGCGGCCCGCCGACATCCAGGGCGCCACCTTCACGATCTCGAGTCTCGGCGGCATCGGCGGCACCGCCTTCACGCCGATCGTCAACGCGCCGGAGGTCGGGATCCTCGGCGTCTCGCGCTCTGTCCGCCGGCCGGTCTACGTCGGCGCCGGGCTGGCCCCCCGGCTGATGCTGCCGGTCTCGCTGTCCTACGACCACCGGGTGATCGACGGCGCCTACGCGGTCCGCTTCACGACCCACCTGTGCTCGATGCTGGCCGACATCCGCCGGGTCGTGCTCTGACGCTGACGGAATGGCCGAACCGATACGCATCGTCGTACCCGACATCGGCGACTTCGACTCCGTCGACGTCGTCGAGGTGCTCGTCTCGCCCGGCGAACACGTCGACGTCGATGCCGGACTGATCACGCTGGAGAGCGACAAGGCGTCGATGGAGGTGCCGTCGACCCACAGCGGCGTCGTTCTTGAGGTCGGTGTGTCCCTCGGCGACAAGGTGGCGGAAGGAGATCTGATCGTCGTGCTCGATCCCGAGGACGAGTCGCATCCCGACCACCGCGCCGAGCGGCCACGGCATCCGCATGCGCCGCCGCCCGCGGCGCCGGGTGGCGGGGCGGCCGAGGAGGCCGAGGAGGAGCCGGTGTCGGCCGCACCGGTATCGGCGCCCGCACCGGTTGCTGCGCCGGTCGCCGTGCCGCGGGACGTCGACGCCGAGGTCCTGGTATTGGGCGCCGGCCCCGGCGGTTACACCGCCGCCTTCCGCGCCGCCGACCTGGGCCGCCGGGTCGTCCTCGTCGAGCCGCACGCGAATCTGGGCGGCGTGTGCCTGAACGTCGGCTGCATTCCCTCGAAGGCACTGCTGCACGCCGCCAGGCTGATCGACGAGGCGGCGGAGTTCGCGGCCCACGGCATCGACTTCGGCGCGCCCGACATCGACCGGGCCAAGCTCGGCAGTTGGAAGAACGAGGTGGTAGGCCGGTTGACCGGTGGCCTGGCGCAGCTCGCCGAGCGGCGCAAGGTCGAGGTCGTACGGGGCCATGGCCGCTTCGTCGGCCCCCACGAGGTTGAGATCGAGGACGCGGACGGCGGCCGGCGCACCCTGACCTTCGGGCAGGCGATCGTCGCCGTCGGCTCGCGCCCGGCGATGATTCCGGGCCTGCCGGACGGCGACCCGCGGGTGTGGGACTCGACCGACGCCCTGGAACTTGACCCGGAGTTCGAGCCCGGTGGACGCCTGCTGGTCGTCGGGGGCGGCATCGTCGGCTTGGAGATGGCGACGGTCTACGCCGCCCTGGGCTACCGGGTGACGGTCGTCGAGCTCCTGCCGCAACTGCTGACCGGGGTCGACCGCGATCTGGTCCGTCCGCTCGAGCGCCGGCTCACCGAGCGGGTGGAGGCGATTCACGTGGCGACCGGCGTGACCGGGGTCAAGGCGCAGAAGAACGGCCTCATGGTGTCGATGGAAGGTGACGACGGCGAGTCCCGCTCGGGTCTCTTCGATCGTGTCCTCGTCGCGGTCGGCCGTCGCCCCAACAGCGACCGTTTCGGCGCCGAGGCCGCGGGCGTTCTGGTCGATGAGCGCGGCTTCGTGCCGGTCGACGACCAGCAGCGGACCAACGTGCCGCACATCTTCGCGATCGGCGACCTGGTTCCCGGGCCCATGCTCGCGCACAAGGCGACCCACGAGGGCAAGGTCGCCGCCGAGGTCGCGGCGGGGGAGAAGAGCGGCTTCGAGGCGCGCGTCATCCCGTCCGTGGCCTACACCGACCCGGAGGTGGCCTGGGTGGGCCTCACCGAGACCGAGGCGCGGCAGAGCGGCACGGCCTACGAGAAGGCCGTCTTCCCGTGGGGCGCTTCCGGTCGCGCCCTGACCCTGGGCCGGGCGGAGGGCCTGACCAAGCTGCTGTTCGACCCCGGCAGCGGGCGGGTCGTCGGCGCCGGCATCGTCGGCGTCAACGCCGGAGACCTGATCGCCGAGGCGGCGCTGGCGATCGAGATGAATGCGGACGCGGCGGACGTGGCCTTGACGGTCCATCCGCATCCGACCCTCTCCGAGACGGTCGCCTTCGCCGCCGAGGCGTACGAGGGCACGATCACCGACCTGTATCTACCGCGGCGCGGGAAGCGCTAGCCCCGAGGCTTGGTTGGACAGCAGAGCCGCTACCGCTGGTGCCTGATTTAAGAGGCCATATGCTGCCTGTAACGGCTTGTTTATGCCATGAATAGGCAGCATACTGCCTCTTGCAATCTACTCGGATTGGCGGCAGTATGGGGCCGACGATGAGGGATTGCGGGTAGAGGAGCGAGTCATGGCCGATGGAATGCGCGGTCGAAGTCTGACCTCGCGTGCACTGCGGATCGAACTGGGGCGTCGTCTGGCGGAGCTGCGCCTTGCCAGGAACGTCACGCAGAGTGCTCTGGCCGAGGACGCGGGAATCGGACTGCGTACGCTTCGCCGTATCGAAGTCGGTCAGCCAAGCAGTCTGGACAGCCTGCTGCGCCTCGCGATCGTCCTCGGCCTGGCGGACGGTCTGCTGAACGCGGTGCCGTCGCAGGAGATCCGGCCCATCGAACGCGTGGACTCCGGCGGCCGCGAACGGCGGCGTGCCCGCCCCCGGAAACGCGCGTCGCCGACAGAGCCCTGGTCGTGGGCCGACGATTTGAATGACTGACGCCAGCGTGAACCTGTGGGGCCGCCGAATCGGCGCGGTGTCGTGGGATGCCGGGCGGGGAGTCGGGGTCTTCCAGTACGACGACGCGTTCCTGCGGGCCGGCATCGAGGTCTCTCCGCTGGCGATGCCTGCACGTGAAGGGACTCACGACTTTCCTGCCATCGGTGAGTCGTTCATGGGTTTGCCGGGCCTCGTGGCGGACTCGCTGCCGGACCGTTTCGGCAACAGGCTGATCGATGTCTGGCTGGCGGAGACCGAACGGAGTGCCGAGAGCTTCAATCCGGTGGACCGTCTCTGCTACATCGGCACGCGCGGCGTGGGGGCGTTGGAGTTCCAACCCGCGGCATCCAGGGGGAACCGGCGCGACGAGGTGGAGATCGCCCGACTCGTCAAACTCGTAAATCGGGTTCTCGACGAACGAAGGGGAATGTCTGGACGGCTCGACGACAGCGAGGCGCTCGAGGACATCCTCAGCGTGGGTACGTCCGCGGGCGGCGCCCGGGCGAAGGCCGTGCTCGCCTGGAATCCGGAGACGGGCGAGTTCCGTTCCGGCCAGGCGGATACGAAAGCCAGCTTTGAGCACTGGATCCTGAAGTTCGACGGCATCACCAACAACCGCGACCGCGAACTGGCGGATTCCCTGGGTTACGGGCGGATCGAGTACGCGTATCACCTGATGGCGCGCGAGGCCGGGATCGGAATGTCGGAATGCCGGCTGCATCTTGAAGGCGGGCGGCGCCACTTCATGACCCGCCGGTTCGACCGCGAGCCGGCAGGAGGCAAGATCCACATGCAGTCCCTCGCGGCCTTGCGGCACTTCGACTACGACGACTCGGGGGCATACTCCTACGAGCAGGCGATGGAGACGACTCGCGAGCTTGGACTCGGGATGGCGGTGGTCGAGGAGCAGTACCGCCGGGCAGTCTTCAACCTGGTCGCACGGAACCAGGACGATCACGTGAAGAACATCAGCTTTCTGATGAACCGCCGCGGGGAATGGCGGCTGTCGCCGGCGTACGACGTGACGTACGCCTACAACCCTCGGGGCCCGTGGACCGGTCAACATCAGATGAGCCTGGCGGGCAAGCGCCGCGGTTTCGAACGCGCCGACCTGCTCAGATTTGCCGAGACCTCCGGGCTGAAGATTCCACGCGCGCGTCGCGTGATCGAGCGGGCGCTCGACGCGGTCGCCAACTGGCCGCGGTTCGCATCCGACGCGGGCGTCGAGGAGCGGGACTTGCAGAGGATCGGGAGGACCCATCGCCTTGAACTGCGGTGAGCGTAGGGTTACGCCGTGAACCGCCTCGACAAGTGGTTGCAGGTGGCGCGGATGTTCCGCGCCCGCTCGAAGGCCGCCGCGGCCTGTTCCTCCGGCAAGGTCACGGTGAACGGCCAGCAGGCAAAGTCTCACCGGCGGCTGGCGGTCGGCGACCGTATCGAGTTCAAGGTCCGCGACGACTGGCAGCGGATCCTGGTCGTTCGCGAACTGGCCGATCGGCCGCTGCCGAAGGCCGAAGCGCCGCGGCTCTACGAGGACCTGAGCCCGCCGAAGCCTGAGCGGCCGCCTCGCGACGCGTTCGTGGCGCTACCGGCGGCCCACCGGCGCCGCGGCGCCGGCCGCCCGACCAAGCGCGATCGGCGGTTGATCGACCGGCTGCGCTGAGCGGAACGCGGGTGCTTGTGACCGCCTTGGAGTGAGGGCTGGTCATGAGCAACAGTCTCAGGATGAAGCGAGCAACCGGGCGGCGGCAGGGACAAGAACTACTCCGGTGCGCCGCCGTTCCGGGACCTCCTCTTCGGCACCTCCTACTTGTCGGTGGACAAGAGGCCGGAGAACTACGGCGTCTCGTGCCGGGTGGGCCACAGCTACATCGACCAACTCCCGCATCCGTTTCGAGGTCAGCCTGAGGACGAGGACCCGAACCACCCGGTCGCTAGGCCGCGTTGAGCCTCGACCTAGTCGGATGCTGCTGGCGCAGTTGGCCGGCTCAAGTTGGCGTCGTAGCCCTCATCAAACCGCAGCGACGAGCAATGGCTTTGGCCAGATGCTCGAAGTCCCGATAGCAATCCCTGACGGCGTAGATGTGGCCCCCGAGAGCGCCGTCAGCCGCTCGGAGGTGGAACATCGGCTTGCGGGCTTCGTGCGCCATGGCCATCAGGCTGCGATAGTGCTTCAAAGTGGCCAAGCACTCCGGATCCTCGTCGCTGGCAGGAGCAGGAGCCGTGTCCCGACGACTCACGGCCTCGTCATAGACGCCGGGAATCCGGTCCGCCCATTCCTGGTAGGCCTTGACTGGCCGATTTGCGTACACGGCGTGCTGCATCACTACATAGCCGAGGGGCTGCATGTCGGCGGCGGGTAGGTCCAGGTTCCCTGCGTTCGGCGCCTGTCCCAGCCGATCCCGCCAGTCTCTTCGCCATTCCTGGAGTACCGGCCCAACATTCCGCAGTGCTTGAATGGAGAAGAGGTCTGGAGCGAGAGGGAGGACGACATAGTTCGCGGCGATCAACACCGCCCGGTTGATCGCCCCCAGATTCGGCCCGACGTCGATTAGCACCAAGTCCGCCTTCTGCTTGTCTGCGGCCCGGCGAAGGAGACGGTGAAAAGCCGATTCGGCTCGAAAAGCGGACTCGTCGCCGGCCATACAGTCAGGCCAAGCAGCGGATAGCTTCTTTTCGAAATTGGACAGTCCCAGATCGCCGACTAGCAATCGAAGCTTGTTGGCAATCCTCTCGGTGTGAGGATCGCGAATGTCGCCGAGACCTCTCAGTATGGGTGAGACGGCGCCGAGGACACTACGGTGCGACTCTTCGTCCGGCCATAGTCGTTCCAACCTGTCTTCAGCTAAGAAGTAGGCGCTCAGGTTCGCCTGCGGGTCAAAGTCCGCAGCTAGTACCGAGTGGCCGAGCTCTGAGTACATCCAGGCCAGGTGATAGACGAGAGTGGTCTTCCCGACGCCTCCCCTGTTGTTGAAGAATGCGATTGTCTTCACCCTCGTCTCCTTATGGTTACGAGCACATGGTGAGGCTCGAACGTAAACTCGGCTTCCGGGTTTTCGTTGCGACGGAGCGCATCCTGGGCGCGGACGACGCCGCGGCCGAACTGATTCACGTAGCCGAGCGTTGCAAGCGCTTCAGAAAGAACTGGATTGCGGTAGTCGGTTTGCCGGGGGAAGTTCTCACGTGATGCCGCACCGTACAGACCACCTACGCTTTGAATCTCGATGCGATCGTCGTACCAGGAAAACCGGACCGGCGCGTTCGACTCGTAGGTGCGATGCATGATTGCGTTCAGCAGGAGTTCGCGAAGAGCGACGGCGGGATAGTCGACCAATGTTCGCTCTCGGAGCGGTGACTCTGCGACGGGCCTGGACTGTGTGGGCAACGAGAGAAACGCTTGCAGTTCGCGCAGGAGGGTGAGCAAGTCGCCGCTGAACCGCTTTTCGTTGACTGGGTCGGCCGCCATGGTCGTTCCCGACCAACGAACAAACTGAATCCAGGCGCCCGGCACCCAGCGGAGAGGGTTCTTTCCGAACAGCAAGACTGCGGCGTGCGTTGGACAGTCACTCTCTAGATCGTAGAACCGCAGCGAAGCCATCTGTTCCTCGATTGATCGATCGTTCTCCTCAAGAATGGAGCGGTCTACGGCGGCGGGCAAATAGGAGACCAGGAACAAGTCGCGGGTCAGGTCATCAACCTTGCATCCGGGGCATGGGCTTGCATCGAACGTGCGTGCGCCGGCGGTTCGCTTCTCGATCAGCATCCTCTCTTCCTGCCGGTTGGCTCGCCGTCGGGAAGGGCCGGTACGGATCCAGATGCTGCCTTTGTACCGAACCGGGGGTAGGTCGGAAGGCATGACCTGAATGATCGCCACGTCACCCTCGGGCAGAGTGAGTTTCTGCACCGTGATCGCCGGAAGAGGCTCGATGTTCACATTGGAGCGCAGGTCCCCGAGCCGTCGAAGCAGTTTGTCGTCCACAGTCAGGCCGCTTACATGCTTGTCGTCGTCCACACCAATCAGGACGTAACCCGGTTGGCTGTGGTTCGGGAGGTCGTTGGCGAAGGCGCATACGGCTTGGGCGAACTTGTCCGTATCGTTCGTTGAGACTGTGAGTTCAACCCGATCCGACTCGTGGTCGGCGATTAGGGCGTGGAGTTCTTCTAGAGTGAGCATGGGCGCTGGTGAAGAGAGTACCCTAGGGTCGCATCCGTTGTTGGTTCTCTGGCTCGGCTAGAGTTCGGCCCATGCGTATCCCGATGCCTCTTCGCTGCCGCTCCGCCGCGATTGTGGTTCCGGCAGTGCTGCTCGGGGCCGGCTGCACCGGTCCGTTGCCGGAGCGCTCCACGGGCCCATCGGGTCCGGCCTACGACCCGGCAACCGACCCCCTGGTCAACCCGCCGACCCTCACCGAGCCGTACCCGTTCGACCGGCCGGAGGCCGTAGCCCGGGACGACACCCTGGTCCGCTACATGCTCGGCGATCCGCGCACGCTGAACCCGATCTTCGCGATCTTCTGGGAGGACTACTACCTCTCGAGCGCACTGTTTCAGGCGCTGACGACGCGCAACGCGGACATGACGACGGTGTGGAACCAGACCATGGTCGAGGAAGGGATCATGGCGGACGACTTCATGAGCGCCCGGGTGCGCATCCGGCCGGGTCTCACCTGGCACGACGGCAAGCCGTGGACGATGCGCGACCTGAAGTTCACCTACGACGCGGTGGCCTCGGACGACGTGCCGGCGGCCATGTACAAGCACGACGTCGACCAGATCGAGCGGATCGAGGTCACCTCTGACCTGACGGTGGAGTTCTACTTCAAGGACGCGCTGGTCACGAACATGCTCGCGATGCGGGTGCCGCCGATTCCGCGGCACATCTGGAACAACCCGGAGGAACTGGCGAACGACTCGACGATGCGCAGCAGCGAGTACTTCAACCACTACGCGCGCGAGGAAGTGATCGGCTCGGGCCCCTACAAGTTCGTGTCCTGGACCCCGACCGACCGGATCGTCGTCGATCGATGGGACGAGTTCCCGGACGCGGCCCGCGTGGCGCCGTTCAGGCGGGTGATCTACCGGCCCCAGAGCGACCGCAACCTCGGGCTGCTGCTGTTCAAGAAGGGCGAACTCGACGAGTACTGGTTCACGCCGCAGCAGTTCGCCACCCAGAGCAACGACGCCAAGTTCGAGCAGGTCGGCGTCAAGGGCTGGGCCCCGGCGCGCCGGATCGCGCGGATCGGCTGGAACCAGGACGGCAGCAATCCGTTCTTCGGCGACGTCCGGGTGCGGCGGGCGATGACCCACGCCTACGACCAGAAGCGGGTGATCCGGGACGTGGCGTACGGCGTCTACCTGGAGACCGATCAGCTCTGGGACAAGAACCACATGGGCTACAACCCGGACGTGCCCAAGTACCCGTTCGACCTGGACCGCGCCGCCGCGCTGCTCGACGAGGCGGGCTGGCTTTCCGATCCGGACGACGGCTGGCGCTACCAGGAGATCGACGGTCGGAGGATCAAGTTCTCGTTCGAGCTGGAGATCGCCCAGACCTTTGCCGACGCGGTCAAGATGGCCGACATCTACCGCGAGGACCTGCGCAGCATCGGCGTCGAGCTGACGCTCCGCATGTTCGAGAACGCGACCCACGAGCAGCACCTGCTGGAACACGAGTTCCAGGCCCACGCCGACGCCGACGAGGTGACCACCGACCCGGACCAGTGGTCGATCCGCCTGCACTCGACCAGCTACGACAACGCCCGCAACTACGTCGGCTACAAGAGCGAGCGGGTCGACGAACTCCTGGAGCGCGGCCGGCGCGAGTTCGACCCCGAGGCCCGCGCCGCGATCTACCGCGAACTGGCGCGCGTGGTCGCCGAGGACCAGCCGTTCACGATGATGTGGAACTACTCCGAGATCAGGGCCTTCAGCAAGCGCCTCCGCGGCGTCGAGTTCGCGCCCTCCGGCGTGTTCCTGTTCCAGCCGACCCCGCCCCCCGGCAGCGACTGGTGGACCAGCCCCGGCTGGTGGACCCACCGCGACGACGCGGCTTCGGCTGGGGGCTAGCGCGGCTCGCGGACGGGGCGCAACAGGGGCTGATCCGGCACGATCTCGCGCAGGAAGCTCGCGATCGGAAGGCAGAGGATGTCGTCGATCATCAGGCGTTCGTTCCCGCGGTACAGGAGCGCCGCTTCGGCTTCCGGGTAGTCCTGGCGGAATGTCCGCAGCGCCCGCAGGTCGCTTCGGTGGACACGTGGTGAGTTCTTGACCTCGAACGCCCAGAACCCGGGCTCGCCGTAGACCACGAAGTCGACCTCGGAGCCCCCACGGGTACGCCAGAAGAAGAGTCGCACACTGCGTGTTGAGTAGGCCGCCCAGGCCCGCAGGTGTTGGGCCACCAGGCCTTCGAGTGCGGGACCCTTCATCTCGGCGCGACGATCCAACAGCCCCGCCGGACGCAGCGAGCGAAAGACGCCGGCATCGAACAGGTACAGCTTGTCGTGGACGACGGTCTGATCCCGTCAGCACGAACCGCGGCGGGTCCGGCTCTTCCAGCACCGAGTGGACGACGGTCAGGACCTCCGGCACGCGCTGCACCTCGTCGATCACGACGTCACGGTTGTGGGGCGAGCCGGCAAGCGGCACACGAACCGGCAGGCGGACTCCCCGGTCGTTGGGACAGGGATGGAGCGGAGCCTTGCATACGTCATGAGAGTAATGCAGACTAGAGAAATGAATGCGAAGACTCCATCTCGCTTGCCAGAATCGACTGTTACTTCCCGGGGTCAGACGACCCTGCCCAAGGAGGTGCGCGACGCGCTTGACCTGAAGGCAGGGGACCGGGTGCGCTACTTCATCTACGACGGGGAGGTGCGCCTCGCGCCGGTGCAGCCGATCGAGCGCCTGTACGGCATCTTGGAGTACGACCGGCCGCCGGTGAGTCTGGAGGACATCCAGCGAGGCATCATCGAAGGGGCCTGCCGGAGCGCACTGGGCGACGACTGGTCCCCGGAGACAGAGGAGGGCACGGACCGCTCGGCTGCCGAGGTCGGGAGTCGCAGGTGATAGCGCTCGACACGAACGTCCTGCTTCGGTTTCTCCTCCGGGATGACGAAGAGCAGGCGGAGGCAGCCGAAAGGCTATTTCGGCGGTTGACCCTGGAAGATCCGGGCTTCATCAGCCGCGAAGTCCTGGTGGAGTTGGTCTGGGCACTGGAGTACACCTATCGATGCAGCCGCGACCAGGTGGCGACCGTCTTGAACGAACTCCTGAATGCCGCTGCTCTGCGGATCGAATGGGCTAGTGAGGTAGTGGAGGCGGCCGGTGGCTATCGTCTCGGCGGCGCCGACTTCGCGGACCGCGTGATCGCGGCCGCGGCGAAACGAGCCGGGGCTGTACCCCTCTACACCTTCGACCGCAAAGCGGCGCAGTTGCCGGGCGTCAGTCTGCTGGAGCCTGCTCGGCCCGCTTCTCGTTAGCGCCGCCAAACGCCTCGCAGGCTCGGAGTTTGGCCCCAGCCCCCACCTCACCGAGAGTCTGCGCGTCTGTCCTCACTGCGTTCCGTCCTCGCCGCGCAGACTCTCGGTTCGCGCGTACTCGAGGATGTTGAGCAGGCCGTAGTTGCCTTCGTGGCAGGCGTATTCGAAGAGCGCCTGGTCCGACCTCTTCATCTCGAGACGCGCGCTCCAGGGGCGGTTGAAGGACTCCGGGTCGTCGATCGTGTACTCGTAGATGAGCGTGGCGTCGTCGAAGCGGGTGAAGCGCTCGGCCAGGCGCATGTTGCCGCCGGCGCCCTGGAAGCTGATCCGGGGTTCGAAGTTGCGGGTTTCGACGACCAGGGTTTCGCCGTCCCAGTAGCCGCGGGAATCGCCCTTGAACTGCCGCAGGTGCTCAGGGAGGCGAGGCTGGTCGTCGAGGGGGACGATCCGGGTCTCGTGGACCATCTCGTTCAGGAGGGCGACGGCGCCGGGCGTCACCAGGATCAGCACGTTGTTGTTGTAGGCCCCCGGGTTCATCGGCGGTCCGGCGTTGAAGCCCATCAGGCAGCGTTCCCAGAGGGAGCGATCCTCGGGTCCTTCCGGCGCCTTCTGGCGCTTTTCGCGCCGTACCTGGGCGCGCTGCCTGCCGTCCTCGGTCATCGGCGGGATGCGGCCGTTGGGCGGGTCGAAGATCAGCGACGTGCGTCGTGACTCCTGCACGTTGCGGCCATGGTCGAGCCAGTAGGGGGCATGGACGCTGGGGCTGCGCTTCTGCGCTTCGGCGCGCCGCTCGATCGTGTCGCGTTCGAACTGGCCGGCCTGTTCGGCGGAGAAGTACTCCTGCTCCGCGTAGGCCGACGGCCGCTGCAGCGGCGTCGCGGTGGCGAAGTCCCACAGTCCGTCGATGTCGCCGGGCGGCTCTTCGTTCGAGCCCGCCTGAGCGGCGAGCGGCGCGCCGAAGGGCGCGGCCAGGAGAAGGGCCACGGCCAGGGCCAGTCGGACGCCTGGGTTGCAGCGGGACACGATCTTTCAGGATAGCGCCTGGCCTGACACCGTCAACCGTTCTTGTGTAGCCTCCGCCGCCCATGACGGTTCCGCTCACCCTGGTCATCGGCAACAAGAACTACTCCTCCTGGTCGCTCCGGCCGTGGTCGCTGATGACCCAACTCGGCATCCCGTTCACGGAACGGATGCTCAAGTTCGACTCGGAGGACTGGGAGCAGAACATCGCCGGGCTGTCGCCTACGCGGCTCGTGCCGGTGCTCTGGGAGGGCGAGCCGGGGCAGGGCTTCGCCACCTTCGACACCTCCGCGATCGCAGAGCGGCTGGCCGACTTGTACCCCGACCGCGGCATCTGGCCGGCGGACGACCGGGCGCGGGCACGCGCCCGGTCCCTGGTTGCGACCTTCCACTCCGGCTATGCGGCTCTACGATCCGCGATGCCGATGAACATCCGCTCGAGCCATCCGGGCAAGGGCCAGGTGCCGGACGTCATGGACGAGATCGGTCGGCTGACCGCCCTGTGGCGTGCCGCCCAGGCCGAGTTCGGCGGCGACGGCCCCTTCCTGTTCGGCGCCTTCTCGGCCGCCGACGCCTACTTCCTGCCCGTCGCCTCGCGGTTCGCGACCTACGAGCCGCCGCTGGACCGCGAAGCCGCGGACTACTGCCGGACGCTGCTCGACACGAAGGCAATGCGCGAGTGGAGCGGGGCGGCGCGGCTGGAGACGGAGTTCGTGCCCGAGGACGAGCCCTACGCCGTCTAGGAACCGGTTGCAGAGCCCCGTCCAGTTCGAGCACGAGGGTCGAGACCGCGCTCATGGAACATGCGAAGCAGGGCGTCTCCGCGGTCGGCGGTCTCTTGGCCGACGATGCTGGCCAGATCCGCAAGGAGGTCGGGCAAGGCGCTTTCGTGCCGTGGCTCGCCGGGACGTTCGGCGGATGCCGGCGAGGACGCCGGCGCACCCCCGGCAATGTCCGGGGCCGGAACGGAGATCGCCGAGCACGCCAGCGTCATGCTCGCGAACAGCACCAGGCATGTCAGCAGCCCGTGGCGGGCTCTCCGGCCACCTGGGCGGCCTGCGGTCGCGAGAATCTCCATGGCCCTCAAGGGCTAGCCCGAACCTTCGCCCACGATCACGTCCACCTGGTCCTGCGGCGCGTAGAAGTACGAGCCGGGCCGGAAGTCGTAGCCGAGGTCGCCGAGCAGGCGGCGCTGCCTCGGCGTGCAACGTTCGAGGATCTCAGGCGTGGGCTCGGGGTCGTACGTGCGCAGGAACAACTGGCAGTAGTTGTAGAGGATCGTCTTGCGGGCGCGCGGCGAGGCGTTGACCGACGGGCCGTGCCACAGGGAGTGCGGAAAGAGGATGCAGTCACCCGCCTTGCCGGTGACCTGGACCGCGCCCGGGGTCTTCGGTCCCGGCGCGGGGTACGGGCGGTCCGGGAACGGGCGCACGTGGCTGCCGGGGAAGACGGTGAAGTTGCCGCAGTCGTCGTCGGTGACATCGGAGAGCAGGTAGAGCGCCTTCATCGCCAGCGGCAGGCTGGTCTCGGTGACGCGGATGCGCCGCAGCGCCTCGCCGCCGTCGGTATGGGTGTAGCCGGGCCACTTGGGATTGGACGGGCGGACGATCGCCTGGCTCATGCTGAGCACGACGTAGGGGCCCATGATGTCGGTGACCAGGTCGAAGACGGGCGAGGCGTCCATCAGGTCGAGGAACGTCTGGTCGTAGTGCAGCAGGACCCTGCGGTCCATGAAGCCCTCGGGATCCCGGTCGATGGCGTGGTCGAGCCAGGCGTAGTGGCCGAGCGGCCCGTCGGGGTTCGGCTCCCAGCCGGGTAGCTGGCGGACGCGGTCGAGTTCAGCGTCGAAGAACGCGACCTGGTCGGGTGACAGCGCTTGTTCGACGCGGATGTAGCCGTCGATGGCCCACTGTTCGCGCTGGGCCTGGGTCAGTTTCTGCATGACGGGTCTCCTGCTGCGGGCTTGGCTGGCTGCCGCGGCTCGCGTGGCTTGCTTCGGTTGCGTCGCCTGAGATTATGCCGTCTCACCCGGAGCGGTCATTCGTCCGCAGCGGCGCTCTCGCGGGCTCGCTTGGCGGCCTCCGCTGCGTTGAGCGCGCGCTCCGCCGCGCCGGGGTGGCTGGCAAGCCAGTCCAGGGCGTTGCCGGGTACGCTCGCGCCCGCTTCGCGGTCGGCGCCGCTGAGCCGCTGCACGATGTCGGAGAGTCGCGTCGGCGGAATACCGGCGCTGAGCAAGTAGTCGAAAGCGAAGCGGTCGGCGTCGTTTTCGAAGGAGCGCGAGTAGCGCTGGGCGAGCAGCCGGTCCGGCCCCAGGAAGGAGAGTGTGGCGACCGACACGTCGCCCGTGAACGCCGTCCACAGAACGAGCATCGAGGAGGTCTGGGCGAAACGTCGCATCACATGGCGTCCCGAGACGTGTCCCAGTTCGTGGGCCAGAACCGCAATAACCTCCTCGTCGTCTTCGGCCAGTTCGACCAGCAAGTCCGTGAGCACGACGGTACCGCCCGGGACGGCGAAGGCGTTGGGAACCCCGACGGAGTGGAACCGGAGGTCCGCGTTCTCGACTCCAGTCTCCCTGCACATCTTCTCGAAGGCGGCCAGAAGTTCGTTGCGACGGTTCGGCTCGACTTCGGATGGTTTGAGGAGTCGCAGTTGTTCGAGCAGGGTCAAAAAGTTGTTGCCAATGGCCGCTTCCACTTCAGGTGGCGTCGCGGCGACGGCGACGGTGGCTACGGCTGGTGCACCCCACTCGGTGAACGAGTAGAGGACCGCCGCCGTGACCGCCAGGGCCGCAGCCGCGCCCCGCCACGTGCTGTCCAGCCGATGGCGAAGGCGGCCGAACCGATCGGCTCGCGGTTCGGGGTCACGGCGGGCGCGAGCCTGTTCGGCATCCAGAGCGTCGTTGTCCTGAACTTCGCACACCCCGCCGTCCGGCAGGTGGATGTAGCGCGGCGTGTTGGCGACGCGACCGGGTATCCGGACGTCCTCGTAGCCGAGGCGCTCCTCTGTGCCCTCGCAGGCGATGACGAGCCCGCCTCCGGCGGTGAGCGCGAGAACGGCGTTGTGGCGCCGCGAGGTCTGGCCGTCGTAGTAGTGACACGAAATGCCGCTCATATCCCGATCTCCAGTCCGAATTCGCCAGCAGCCTCCGCACCGGTCGCGGCTACGCTTTGCGCTTCGCCAGCCTCGAAGATCTGTTCGCCGTCGGTCTGGGTGACGGAGAATCGGCCGACGACGTAGCGCAGCACCCGGATACGGGCGAAGGGAATGAACAGGCCGAACGTGGTAATGATCAGGGCGGCGTTGCTCGCGTACAGCCACAGCATCTCGGTGAAGGACAGATCCAGGCTGAAGGTGTCATCGCCAAGCCGGGTGTTGCTCCAGCGATAACTGAGCAGCCGGGTGCGCAGATAGGCGAGGACGAACAGGCCGACCGCGGCCACAATGGCCACCAGACCGACGAGGAACAACCGCATGTCGGGTTCGGCGGCGCCCGGATTGGGATTGGTCGTGGTCATCACCGCGCTCAGGACGACGATCAGGGCGACGATGCCCCCGATGTACAGGACTCCGACGACGACTGCGGTGACCACGTACATCCCGTAGTAAGGCCGGGGCTTGCCGGCGAAGCTGAATGGCTTGTTGCCGAAGCTGGATTCCGTGACCAGGTAGCGGTCGCGCCCGAATACGGTGAACGGTCTTGCCAGCCCCAGGGTCGCGATCGAGGCGGCCCAGGACAGCGGATACCAGACCGCGGCGTCCCAGTACTTGCCCTGGAAGTCGAGAGCAATGCCGCGATGCCTGGAGTTGCGCATCTGGAACGAGCGGGCGCGGACGACGGCCCACGGCACCAGCGGCATCAGGGCGAGCAGCACCGCGTAGTAGTAGAGGATGGAGAAGATCTGGGCGAACGAGAGCAGCACCAGGACGGTGGCGACCAGGATCCGGCCCCGCAGGATGGCAACCGGGTTCGCCGTGTAGTCGAAGGCGGCGTCGCCGAGCCAGACGTTCCCGTACAGGTAGCGTCTCGCCCGGACCTTCGCCCACGCCGAGTAGATGCCCAGGGTCAGAAGCGTCAGCGCAACGTTGACGATCCAGATGCGGAAGTACTCCCAGGCGTCGGCGGTGAAGCGCAGACGCTCGGTTTGGCGCTCGGAGGTGTCGGGCGCCGACGGAGCTGGATTGCCGGGGCCGGCCTCGATCAACTCGCCAAGCGGGTTTGCTGCCTCGGCGCCGTCGCCGCGCTCTGCCGCGGATCGCGGGCCCGTGTCGACCCCGTTGTCCTGTCTTTCCTCGTTCATCGAGTGGTTCGTCGGCGAATCGTAGAGGAGAACCCGGATCGTGGAACGGGGCGATTCCAGACCGGCGGATCGGACGTTACCAAGGCATGCCTGGTGGCCGCTTGGGCGCGGCGTGCTCCGGGAATCCCTCAGTCGACCTTAACCTCTTTGTTATCAGAGTTTGCGCAAAGCCACCGAGGCGATATCCTGGGTCATGGCGTCGCCGTCCGCGCCATTCTTCGCCAAGCCCCTTCGGGTATCATGCCGGCACAGATTTCGGGCAGCGAGCCAGCTTGGCGAAACCTATGGGCCTCGCGGCGGACGGCCAGCGGAGGATGAGATGAAGGGTTCTGCACCGATCGGCTCAGCAGCTCCCGCGGGAACGGGGCGCGGCGTACCCAGCAGGCGGCGAACGGAGCGAGCCCGTGCGTGTCTCGCCATCCTGGCGCTTGGCTTGGCGGCAGCGCCGGTATGGGCCCAGGAAACGGCCGAACCCAGCGAGCTGGACCGGGTGCTCGCGGCTCACTATGAAGCGCTCGGCGGTCTGGACCGGCTGCGCGCCGTGACCTCAGTGCGCGCTACGGCCACGATGACGTTCCAGGGCATGGAGGCGCCGTTCACGGTGCTCCTGCGGCAGCCGAACCAGACCCGGATGGACGGCGACTTCGGGGGCATGGCCCTGATCCAGGCCTTCGACGGCGAGCAGGCCTGGAGCCAGCAGCCCGGCCAGATGAAGCCGATCGCTCTCGAGGGCGATGGCGCGGCCGCGATGGCGGCCGAAGCCGGCATCAACGTGCAGGGCCTGGTTGACTACGAGGAGCGGGGCTACAAGGTCGAGCTTGCCGGCCGTGAGGAGATCGAGAGCGGCGAGGCGTGGAAACTCGTCGTGACCGCGCCGAACGGGGTCGTCCAGCAGATGTTCATCGGTGTCGAGGACGGGTTGGAGAGGAAGCGGGTGTCCGAGGCGGATCTGGGCTTCGGCCTGCAGGAAGCGACGACCACGTTCGAGGACTACCGCGAGGTCGACGGCCTGATGATGGCCCACCTGCACACCTTGAGGAGTCCGATGGGGGAGATGCCGCTCGCCTTCGACTTGTTCGAGATCAACCCCGAGATCGACCCCGACGTGTTCTACATGCCCGGTCAGGCCGCCGACGCTTCGCTCGATCTGGGCGCGATCCTGGAGCGCCACCAGGCGGCTCGCGGGGGAGCGGCCTCGGACGTCCAGACGGTGAGCGCCACCGGCACCGTCGTCATGCTGGGCTTCGAAGTGCCGATGACGGTGGCCTTCGCCCGCCCCAGTTCGTTCCGCATCGACATCGACTTGCAGGGCCTGACGATGATCCTGGCCTACGACGGCGAGACGGCCTGGAACGTGTCGCCGATGCAGGGCATCATCGAGCCCACGCCGCTGCCGGAGGAAATGGTCGGGGCCGTGGGGATCCTCTCCGACTTCCTGTGGGGCATGCTCGCGAACACCGAGGAACGCGGCTTCGAGGTGTCGCTGGCGGGTATCGAGAAGGTCGAGCGTGACGAGACCTACCGGCTGGACATCGCGACCACGGACGGGGAGGCGCGCGCCCTCTACCTGGGCGGCGAGGACTTCCTGGAGCGCCGGGTCGTCTTCGACGGGTCGTTCCTGGGGTCGACCGGAGAGATCGACGTGACGATCAGCGACTACATGGACGTGAGTGGGGTGAAGGTGCCCGGGACGATTCGGATCGCCGTCGAGGGTCTGGTCGCCGCCGAGTTGAGGATCCAGGAAGCTGAAGCCGGTGCGGACATCGATCCCGCATCGTTTACGATGCCCGCTCCCGCCGACCCGGAGACGCCGGGTCCGGCTCTCTAGGAGCTTGCGCATGCCGACCACGCCTACCGCCTCCACGACGCGAACTCGGGACGGCGGTGTTCGCGGTCGCTACCTCCTGGTTGCCTCTGCGCTCCTTCTGGCGCTGGCCGCCTCCGCGGTTGCCGCGACGGACACGGCGGACGACGAGGACGCCGAGCCGGTCGAGGACCCCGCTCTTGCCGAAACGATCGTCGTCACGGCGTCTCGAGCGGAGCAGGAACTCGGGCAGGTGACCTCCAGCGTGTCCGTGCTGACCGGCGACGAGCTTCGCTCCAGCTCGGCCGTGACCCTGGACGACACGCTGCGCCGGGTCCCCGGCTTCAGCCTCTTCCGCCGCAACAGCTCGATGGTCGCCCATCCAACCAGTCAGGGCGTTTCGCTGCGCGGCATCGGCCCCAGCGGCGTCAGCAGGACCCTGGTGTTGCTCGACGGACTGCCCCTGAACGACCCCTTCGGCGGCTGGATCTACTGGGGCCGCGTGGGCCGAGAGAGCCTGGACCGGATCGAGGTCGTGCGCGGCGGCGGTTCGAGCCTGTGGGGCAACTCGGCGCTTGGCGGCGTGATTCACCTGGTCACGGCCGAGCCGTCGGAATCGGGCCCTTCGCTTCGGCTGTCCGCGTTGGGCGGCGATCACGGGATCCTCGCCGGCGACGCCTGGTTCGGCCAGGGGTTCGAGCGCGGGTCCCTCACCCTGTCGGCGAGGAGTTTCGACAGCGACGGCTACCCGGTGGTGCGTGACGACCAGCGCGGCCCGATCGACGTCGACGCGTTCTCCGAGCAGACCAGCATCGGCGGCCGCCTGACGGTTTCTCCCAGCGACTCGGTATCCGTCAGCGTCGGCGGCGACACGCTGACCGAGGATCGCGGCAACGGTACGCCGCTCACCGGCAACGACACGGAGCTGACCTCGTTTCGTTTGAGCGCGGACATCGTGAGCGGCCGGGGCGATACCTGGACGCTGCGCGGCTTTACCCACGAGCAGGAGTTCGCGAGCCGGTTCAGCGCGCAGCAGGTTGACCGGTCGTCCGAGCGGCCGGCGCTTGACCAGTTCCTGGTCGACTCCGAAGCCACGGGCCTCGGCGCGCAATGGCAGGGTCAGTTGGGGCAGGACGAGGTCGGATCGGGCCTGTGGGTCGCCGGCGCCGAGTGGCGGAGCGTCGACGGCGCGACCAACGAGGACTTCTTCTACACCGCGCAGTTCAATCGGCGGCGCATGGCCGGTGGCGACCAGACGATCGCGGGCGCCTACGTGCAGCGCCGGGCGCAGTTCGGCGACCGGCTGACGCTGGAACTCGGGGCCCGCATCGACCGCTGGCAGACGGGTTCGGGCAGCCGGCTGGAGATCAACAAGGCGGACGGCTCGATCCGTCGCGACGACACCTTCGAGGATCGGGAGGAGACGGCGGCGTCGCCCCGGATCGGCTTCCTCTACGCCCTGGACTTCGGCTGGGGCCTGCGCGGTTCGGTCTACGGCGCCTTCCGGGCGCCGACCGTCAACGAGCTCTACCGGCCATTCCGGGTCCGTAACGACATTACGGAAGCGAATGAGACGCTCGAGCCCGAACGGCTCACCGGCATCGAGTTCGGCGCCGTCCGCTACCAGGGCGGCGCCAGACTTTCGTTCAACGCCTTCCACAACCGGGTCGAGAACCCGATCGCCAACGTGACCCTGGCCTCGATCGCGAGCGGGCGGTTCTTCCAGCCGTGCGGCTTCGTACCGGGCGGCGGTTCCTGCCGGCAGCGGCTCAACCTGGACCGCACCCGCATTCAGGGACTCGAGGCGGAACTCCGCCAACAGCTCGCCGGCGACTGGCGGCTCGACGCTTCCTACCTCTACAGCAACGCCGAGGTCGATGGCGCGACCGAGTTCCCGGATCTCGAGGGCAAGAGGCTCGCGCAGACGCCCGAGCAGTCGGCGAGCCTCGGCCTCGAGTACTCGAACCCCGAGGTGTTGCAGGCACGGCTGGGGGTTCGCTTCGTGGGCGAGCAGTACGAGGACGACCTGAACACGCGGCCGCTGTCGAGCTTCGCGGTCGTGGACCTGAGCCTTGCCCGCTCTTTGAGCAGCCGTTGGCAGGTCTTCGCCGGGTTCGAGAACCTGCTCGACGAGGAAGTCCAGGTCGGCATTTCCGGTACCGGTCTGGTGGCCGTGGGCGCACCCCGCATGGTGCACGTGGGGGCACGCCTCAATCTCAATCCCTGAAGCAGGAACCGATTTGACGACCCGAGTCACCGCTGAAACGCTGTCCCGTCGCCAGCGGGAGATCTCGGTGTCCGAGTTCTTCGCCAAGAACCGGCACCTGCTCGGCTTCGATTCGCTGCGCAAGGCTCTCCTGACCACGGTCAAGGAGGCGGTGGACAACTCGCTCGACGCCTGCGAAGAAGCCGGCATCCTGCCCGAGATCTGGGTCGAGCTCGAAGTCGCCAAGGGCACGAACCGCTACCTCGTGCGGATCACCGACAACGGCCCCGGCATCGTCCCCGAGCAGGCGCCGAAGATCTTCGGCCAACTGCTCTACGGCTCGAAGTTCCACAGCCTCAAGCAGAGCCGGGGCCAGCAGGGGATCGGCATCTCGGCGGCGGCGATGTACGGCCAGTTGACGACCGGCAAGCCGGTATCCGTGGAGTCGCGTACGGGGCCGGAGAATCGGGCCTACGCGATGCAGGTCATGGTCGACACGAACACCAACAAGCCCAAGGCGATCGGTCGCCGGACCCTTCCCGACTGGCACCTGGACCACGGCACGCTGGTGGAACTGGAGTTGGAAGCGAAGTACCTCAGGGGCCGCCAGTCGGTTGAGGAGTTTCTCCACCAGGTCGCGGTCGCGAACCCGCACGTGACGCTGCACTACCGGCGCCCGACCGGCGAGACCGCCTCCTGGGCGCGCACCGTGCAGAAGAACCCGGTGGCGCCGCAGGAGATCAAGCCGCATCCCCACGGCGTCGAACTCGGCGTGTTGATGAAGATGCTGCAATCGACCAAGCACAAGACGGTCACCCATTTCCTGTCCCGGGACTTCAGTCGCATCTCGCCGCAGCTCGCCGTTGGGTTGGCGAAGCGGGCCGGAATCGACCCGAAGGCGCTTCCGAAGACCGTCGCCCGGCAGGCCGCTGACGCGCTCTACAGGGCGATCAACGACGCGCAGACCCGCATCCGGCCGCCGTCGACGGACTGCCTGTCACCGATCGGTGTCCAGGAGCTACTGGCTGGTCTGACCCGGGGCGTGCGGGCCGAGTTCTACGGCGTGGAGACAAGGCGGCCGGCGGTCTACCGCGGCAATCCGTTCCAGGTTGAGGTCGGCTTGGCCTGGGGCGGCGATCTGGCCGGGGACGAACTGGCCAAGGTGCTGCGCTTCGCCAACCGGGTGCCGCTCCAGTACTACGCCGGCTCCTGCTGCATCACCAAGGCCGTGATGGACGTCTCCTGGCGCAACTACGGCCTGAGCCAGTCGCGCGGAGCGCTGCCGTCGGGGCCGCTGATCGTGCTCGTTCATCTTGCCTCGGTGTGGGTGCCCTTCAGTTCCGAAAGCAAGGTCGCGGTTGCCGACTACGACGAGATTCGCAAGGAAATCAAGCTCGCGGTACAGACCTGCGGCCGCCGGCTCGGGCAGTACGTCAAGCGCAAGGCGCGGGCCAAGAGCGAGGCGCGGCGGCGCGAGGTGTTCAACCTCTACATCGAGGAAGTGGTCAACTCGGTGGAGGCGATCACCGGCAAGGACCAGAAGCCGTTCCGCGACCGGCTGCTGGCGATCAGCCGCCGCAAGACGGAGTTGGCGGGTCTGCTCGAAGAGGCGAAGGGCGCTGATGACGGCGACGAGTTGGAAGCCTGCGAGAACGTGCTCGTGGTCGATCCGGACGCCGAACCGCCCGCGCCGGCGAGCGCCGAAGCGGCGGCGGCGCCGCTCGATGAGGACGCGTCGCCCGAGGACGCAATGCCTGTCGTCGAGGACGTGGAATCGCTCGAGCGACTGCCGCCGCCCTTCCCGGTCGAATCCGAGCGCGATAGCGGGTCGCAGTTGGAGTTGGTGTGACGGCTGGAACGAAGGACGGGCCGGCTCAGGCCGCCGCCGAGGAAGATCGACTCAAGATCCCGGCCAGCCTCGACGCCAAGGCCAAGATCGAGTTCCTGGCGAAGGAGACAGTGAAGATGGCCGGCCGCGAGGTCGACCCATTCGTTGACATTCCCTCGCGCACGCTCTCGAACGTCACCTTCTCGAAGCGCAAGAAGATCATCGAGATGGGCGACGCAACCCAGCGCCGCTCGCTCTTCAACCTGAACCAGGCGCGCAAGTACATGCAGACGCTCCTGGTCGCCCGCGGCTGCACCCAGCTTCTCGACGAGCAGAAGACGACGAGCATCCGCGACCTGTACTACATGACCAAGCACACGCTGGCCGACGGCAAGGAGAACACCTTCGACGGCCAGGAGGAGTCGGACCCGATCATCGAGGATCTGGAGGTCGCGCTCGGCACCCTGCGCGAGGAGTTGCACCTGTTCGCGGCCAAGCGCGGCTCGGTGGTCGGCCCGCTCACCCTGGTCGATGCAGGCGACGTGATCGACCTCTCCCGCATGGGTTCAGGCGGCTGGTCGGTGCCCGGCATCGTCGAACCGAACACGATCCGCTTCGTCGGCCACGGCGCCAAGTTCATCCTCCTGGTGGAGAAGGAGGCGGTCTGGGCCCGTCTCAACGAGGACAAGTTCTGGAAGCGCCACGACTGCATCCTCGTCACCGGCCAGGGCCAGCCCCCACGCGGCGTCCGCCGCCTTCTGTACCGCTTGGTCAACGAACTGAACCTGCCGCTCTACGTCTTCGTCGACAACGACCCCTGGGGCTACTACATCCACTCCGTCGTCAAGCAGGGCTCCATCGGCCTCGCCTTCGAATCCAAGCGAATGGCAGTGCCCAGGGCCCGCTTCATCGGCCTCTCCAGCTTCGACCCCGCCGCCTACGATCTTTCCCAGGACGTCAGCATCCGCCTGAATGACCAGGACCGCACCCGCGCCAAGGAAATCCTGAACTACGAGTGGTTCAAGGCCAAGGCCTGGCAGAAAGAGATCAAGAACATGCTCCGCACCGGCGTCAAGTGGGAACTCGAAGCCCTCTCCAGCAAGGGCCTCTCCTTCGTCACCGAAGAGTTTCTGCCCAGGAAGATCGCCGACCGCGACTGGCTGTAAATCACTGGGTGAGCCGGCGCCCCCGCCGGCATCCGGGCAGTCGGCTGCTACCGCTTCACCACTCCCCCAACTCGACCTCCGGCGTCTCCGGCAGCTCCTCCGCAAGCAGCCAGCGGGCAAAGAGGGTGCCCTCGCCGTAGCCGGCGGTGCTGATCCAGTTGCCCGGGGCCTCTTTGTGGCTCAGGTAGACAACGTAACTGCCGTCCGGCTCGGCCACCGCGGTTTGCTTGTTGATGCACACAGGGAAGTCGTCGTAGTTCGTCGACTGCATCAGGTAGTTCCAGGTCTGGAGGCCCCAGTAGCAGGCTTCCGGGGACCTGAACGTCACCTTCAGGTACTGATGCTCCTCGAGGCGGAAGCGGCAGAAGCAGTAGATGTTGTCGACCGTCCCCCAGCCTCCCTGCTCCGGGTCGAACTCCCACGGCGCGCAGAACTCGTTGAAGGGGAGGTCGACCGGCAGCGGGGCGATCCAGGTGGTGCACATGAAGAACATCGCCATGCTGCGAATTCGGCGCGCCAGCTCGGCGTCGCCTGGCGGCAGCGCGGGAGGTTGCGGCGAGGCGTTCTCGATGCTGAGGATGCTCTCCCGCGACGTCGCGCGGTCGAGGAAGTACTCGCGGGTGAAGAGCGACACGGAGTCGGGATCGATGCGGAACTCGTTCGGTCCCTGCGGATCGGGCGTCAGCCGGATCTCGAACGAGCCGTCGTCGTTGAACGCGATGTCGCGCTGGTTGACGTTGAGCGTCACGCGGTCGGCCAGCTCGCCGTTCGGATCGCCGCCGTAGAGGCAGAAACTCAGGTAGCAACTGTCGAAGCGCCGCCCCCGGATGACGTACTCCTGGTCGCCTCGGACCTGGGAGAAGTAGTAGACCGCGTCCACGTTGTCGCCGTACAGCTTGCGGGTTCCGTCGGTGAGCGGCATCAGCCGGGGACGCAGGGGATGGTTGTGGAGGTAGAAGTCGACCGTCACCTGCAGCAGGTGAAAGATGTGTTGATAGCCGTCCACATGGCCCTGGTGGTCGAGTCCCTTCTCGGGATCCAGGAACGTCTGTTCCGCGTTGCGGATGACGTCCAGGAATTCGTGCAGCGCCTGCCGGCTCTCGAAGTCGGTATCGCTCATCTTCAAGTTGCTCCCTGGCCGTCACAGGCCTCCAGAAAGTCCAGGTAGTGGGCGTACTTGTTGTCGAGCTCGGGTCGGGTGACCCCGATCCGGCGGAGCGAGTACTGGTGAACGCCGTGCTTTCCCCGGCGTTCCCGTTGCAGCAACTGCTTCATCCGGGCCCGGTCCTCCGGCCGCAGCTCCCAGCCGAAGCGCGAGTAGATCGAGTCGACGACCGACATCTGGTTCTTGACGAAGTCGTTGAAGAAGACGTCGACCATCTGGTCCTCGCGGCCGAGTTCCCGGCGGTCGCGCAGGAACCGGGCGAAGTAGTCGGCCCAGATCAGGAGTTGCTCACGCCCCGTTCGCAGCGTGTTCTCGTGGTCCGAGTAGAACGACCGCATCGACGAGATCAGACTCGCCAACGACGGCACCACGGACGCCGGGTGGCGATGGGTCACGATGACCCGGGCGTCCGGATAGACCTCGAAGATGGCCCGCAGCCGCATCAGGTGCACGGGCGACTTCAGCAGCCACCGGCGCGTGCGAACGCCGCCCGATTGCAGGAACTGCAGGAAGCGCCGGTGCCAGCGCAGGTTCGCTACCTGGTCGGCGTTCGCGAACCAATCGTGGTACTCCGGCAGGTAGGCCATTGGCAGGTACTGAAAGCTCGCGAAGTTGAGCGCCGTGATGCCGACGCACTCCTGCGGCGAGTCAGCGGTCATGTAGTGCTTGCGCCGGAAGTCCGGCACGAACCGGAAGATCTGGTCGAACTCCTTGCGCACCGTCTCGATCCGCTCGTTGTCGTCGTGGTCTTCCGGACCCGGCGCCGGGTGGGGAAGGAGACACTCCCAGGACAGGGGCGCCCGGTGATCCCGGTCCAGATTCAGCAGCGCGTGGAGGATTGTCGTACCCGTTCTCGGCATCCCGACGATGAAGACCGGCGCCCGGATAGGCTCGTCGCCGATCTCGGGGTGCTCCGCAAGCGCCCGTTCTACCTTTGAGCGTGAATCGGCCGAGCGCTGCACGGTGCCCCGCGCCGCCAGCCGTCCGAAGGTAGTCAGCCCGGCGTGCGTTTCGAGCCCATGAACAAGGCGCTCGAGCCCCTCCCGGAACATCGGATCGTCCACGGTGAACCCGCTGGCCCGCCGCGCATTCTCCAGAATCCGCCCCGGCTCCAGCGCAAAGGGTCTCAGCCCGCACCGCCGGACCACCGCCCCGACACGGTTGACGGCCTTGAGCGCGACCGGCTGCCGGATCCGAATCGACGGACTCGCCAAGTTCAGGTCAGCTTCTTCAGCTTGGCGGCAATCGACATGTCGCCCCGGACCTTGATCTTGCCCGACGCCACGGCCATGAACGGCTTGATCTGCTTGCGCTGCAGCTTGACGAACGTGTCGATCGACATCCGCACCGTACAGTCCGTGTCGACCTCCTCCCCCGACACGTTCGAGACGACGTTCGCCTCACCCGTCCCGTCGATCAGCATCTGCTCCTCGTCGAGCAGAAACAGCAGCCTCTTCCCGAGCGGATCGATCCCCCCCGCCTTGACCGCCATATCGGCGACGATTTCATCCATCGTCATCGCAAGCTCCCGTGTTCCGAAGCGCGAACCCTAACCCGTCCGGGGCCGAGGTGTCACTCCTCTCCGGTGCTTTCCGCCGAGCCGGCTTGGGGCCCGACCGCGATCAGCTCGAAGACACCGAACATCATCTCGTCGGTCGCATCGAGGCCCCAGCCAAGGTCCTGGTTCGGGTCCGGATTGTCCGAATTGTTCGCCGAGTTGTCCAAGTGCGCCACGATCTCGATCACGGTGCCCTTGGGCAGGAGTTTCGGCTCCTCGGGGTAGTAGAAGGTCTGCCCACGGGCGCGCCTCGGCCCCGGCAGTGGGGAACGCCTTCAGCACTTCCCGCGTCATGTCCCAGCGGTCGAAGCCCTGGCGGCCGTGGTCGAGGCCGCGGCGGACGATGACGAGGTCGTGGGAGGGGACGATGACGACGAACTGGCCGCGGTTGCCGGCGGTGGAGTAGGCGCCCTTGGGGACGTCGGTGCGTTCGTCGGGGACGAGCCAGAACTGGCCGCCGTAGAAGTTGCCGCGGTTGTGGGTGGCGGGGGCTGGGGTGCGGACGAATTCGATCCAGTCTTCGGATAGGAGACGTTCGCCGTTCCAGACGCCGTTCTGGAGGTAGAGGAGGCCGAAGCGGGCGAGGTCGCGGGCGTTGGTGTAGACCTGACTGCTGAGGATGAAGTCGCCGAAGCGGTCGGTGCTGAGCAGGGTGTTCCTCATGCCCAGCGGATCGAGCAGGCGCTTGCGCGGAAGCTCGTGGTACTTCTTCTCGCCGCCGAGGGCGAGCTTCATCGCGTGGACGGCGAGCAGGGTGTCGTAGTTCTCGTAGTCCCAGTTCGTGCCGGGCTCGCGGATCAGGGCGCGGCGCCGGGCGCCTTCGACGGAGCTGGCGCCGGCCCAGTAGGACATGCCGGAGCCGACGGCGTACTCGAGGCCGGCGTTGTCGACGGTCTGGAGGCCGCTCGACATGTTCAGGACGTGCCGGAGGGTGATCGCGGACCGCGGGTCGGCTTCGGGCGCGACGGCTTCTGCCGGGAAATCGGGCAGGAAGTCGAAGCCGAGCGGGGCGTCGAGAGACAGCTTGCCTTCGTCGACGAGCATGCCGATCAGTGTTACGGCGATGCTCTTGGCCGTCGACCAGGTGCGTGTCCGCGTCGTCATGTCGACGCCGTCGGCGTAGCGTTCGTGGACGATCTTGCCGCGATGGACGATGAGCAGGCTCAGGGTGACCTGTTCGGCGGACTCGCGGTCGAAGCTCCAGTCCGAGGCGGCCCCAAGCGCCGCTGCGTCGACATCGGGCGGCAGGGCGGTCTGAGCCGTCAGGTCGCCGTCGGGCCAGGGGATCTCCGCGGCCACGCCGGGCGCGGCCGCCATCTCGATGGCCGGCAGACCGTCGATGTCATCCAACGTCTGGTCGGGCGCCAGGATGATGCAGCCGATGCCTTCGCGGAACGCGGCCCGCATCTTCGGCGCTCCGTGGCCGGAGCCGATCTCTACGGCGCGCCGGTCCCAGTCGACCTCGTAGTCGCCGCCAGCCGAGGTTCCGACGGGTTCGCGGAGGAACGCCAGCTCCTGCGCGAACACCTGCTCGAGCGACCGGTTCGAGGTAAACAGCCCGTTGCACATGAAGATGGCCTGCTGGCCCAGCCGGACCATCCGCCGCTGCGGTTGCCAGTAGTCGTACGTCTCCTCCTGCTGCGCACCGGCGGGGAGAGCCGCCAGCAGCGCGGAGGCGATCAGCGCGAGGGACAAGAACTTCATCGGTGGCGATCCTCCTGCCGCTGCAAACTACCAGCCGCTCGGCTGCCCCGCTCGTTACCTGTGGATATAGAATCGACTCATGGCTGAACCGATCGCCAGACAGGTCGACCAGCTTCCGGACGACGGTGCGCCGCCGCAGGGCCACGAGTTCCCGGGCTGCCGCGCGGTGCCGATTCCGGACGAGGAACTCGACGACTACGAGGGCCGCATCGAGTACTGGGACGCGCGCAACCAGATCGCGATCGTGGCGGCGCCGGCCACCACCTATCACGAGTACGGAGCGCAGCGCTTCGCCGCCTGCGTGAAGATGATCGCGATGCGGCGCGGCTCGCCGATCGACGTGATCGGCGCGGCCGATCTGGTCGTGCGCGGAGAGAGCGGCGAACGGTTGCGGCTACTGGCCGCTGACCAGGTGGCCTATCTGCACCCCTCCGAGACGCGACCCAGTGGCCCGGAGATCGAACGCGGTGCGAACGCGCTGCCGGATGTGCTCCTGGAGGTCGACTACAGCACCGACGTGCGGCGTCGCAAGCTCGGAATCTACGAGTCCTGGGGCTTCCCGGAGGTATGGGTGGAAGTCCCGAACGCGAGCTGGCACTACCGGCCGAAGTCCCGCCGGTCCGCCCTCACGATCTTCGTTCTGGAGGGCGGGCGCTACATCGAAACGCCGTCGAGCAGGGCCTTCCCGGGCTGGACCGCGGAGGCGATCCACGCGGCCTTGAACGAACACGAGGCTTCGCTGGAAACGGTGGACACGCTTCGCCGTGTGGCCGACACGCTCGCGGCGGCGGAAGGCACCGGTCCCGACGACGACCCTCTTCTGCGCCGGGAGCGAGCGGAGGGCCGAGCGGAAGGCCGAGCGGAAGGCCGAGCGGAAGGCCGGGCGGAGGGCCGTGTCGAGGGCCGGGCAGAGGAGCGCCTGGAGATCGTTCGCGTCGCGGTGCAGGAGGCGCTCGCGGCTCGCGGCCTGGCGACGACGCCTGCCTTGCGCTCGTGGTTCGAGCAACTCGACCACCTGGCGGACCTAGCGCCGCTCATCCGGTTGGCGTGGGAGTGCCGGGACGCGGAGGACTTCCTCAATCGCGTCCGCGGTCCCGCCTGAGCCCTCGGGCGCCCAGCCAGTACAGGTTCTGCCGGCCGCCGGCGCCGTCGGCGCGGTAGCGGGCGCATTCGACGAGCGGCAGGTCGCCGACGAGACGATCGAGTTCCCGCTCGTTCGTGTGGTGGCAGTAGCGCCGGGCTTGCGAGTCGGCCGGTCCCCAGCGCAGCAGGTGATCTCCGGGTTCGAGTTCAGCCGGGTCGACGCCTGCTTCCGGACCCCAGTCGAGGCGGCGGCTTTCGAACCGGTCGTCGTCAGCGAACTGCCAGCAGGTGAGGGCGAGGATGCCGCGGGGCGCGACCGCAGCGCCGGCGCGCTCCAGGGCGCGGCGCCGGGAGTCGAAACCAGGCAGGTGGTGGACGACGCCGAAGAGCGCGACGAGGTCGTAGGTCGCCTCGTCGGGCGGGCGCTTCTCGATGTCGTCGACCTCGAAGCGGATGTGGTCGCAGCCGCCGGCCTCGGCTCGCGCGCGTTCGATCAGTTCAGGGCTTGAGTCGATGCCGACGTAGTCGAACGGCTGGTTGCGGCGGAGTGTGGGATTCCGTTCGAGGAAGAGGGCGAAGCGGCCGTTGCCGCAGCCGAGGTCGAGGACGCGGAGGGGCCGTCCCGTGGGCCGTGCCGCGGCCTCGACGACTCGCTGCCAGCCCGGCCAGCCGCCGGGGTGGCGGGTGCGGTCGAAGTCGGCGGCGTAGCGGCTATAGAACTCGCGGTTGATCTGCCGGAGGGCGGCTTGGGTTGAAGGGTCCATGGGTGCAGGCGAGTATGGCCGGTGCTTTGCACCGGATGCGGGCGAGACGCCCGCGTTCCCAGGGACCGGATGCGGGCGAGACGCCCGCGTGCCATCCGTGCGCCCGCTGACGCGCGCACGGAGTGGTTCGCGTGTGGCGCGGGTCGCGCCACACGGGTTCCCAGGTCTCGCTACACCGATCCCAGGCCGAGCCCGCCGTCGACGGCGAGCAGGGCGCCGGTGATCCAGTCGTTTGCCGGATCGCACAGGAACACGACCGCGCGCGCCACGTCGTCCGGCTCGCCGACCCGGCCGAGCGGCACCTGGTCGCCGAAGCCGTCGAGGAAGGCGCCCACCTCTTCGGGTTGCATGACCGTCTCGAAGATCGGCGTGCGGACGACGCCGGGCAGCACGGCGTTGACGCGGATCCGGTCGCCCGCGAGTTCGAGCGCAAGGCTGCGGGTCAACGCGTCGACGCCGGCCTTGGCGGCGGAGTAGACGGAGCAGTTGGCGAGCGGCGACTGGGTGACGGAGGACGAGATGTTGACGATCGACGCGCCGCCGGCGCTTGCCCGGGCGCGGAGGTGCGGAATGGCGGCGCGGATAGCGAACAGCACGCCCTTCAGATCGATGTCGATCACCACGTCGACCGGGTCCGGCTCGCCGGTCGCTCCCGGCTCGGCGGCGCCGGTGCTGTCCGCTGCCAGCGGACCCGTGCGGTAGACGCCCGCGCAGTTGACCAGGATGTCGAGGCCGTCCAGCTTGCGAGCCGCGTCGTCCACCATCTCCCGCGCGCTGCCCGCGCCGGCCACGTCGCCGGCGACGGCCAGACAGGCGAGGCCCTGTTCCCTCAACTCGCCGGCAGCCGCCTCCACCACCTCCCGCCGCCGGCCGCTGAGCGCAACGCGGCAACCGCCCGAAGCGAGCGTGCGGGCCACGGCCAGTCCGATGCCGGTGCCGCCGCCGGTAACCAGGGCCGCCGAACCCAAAGATCGGCCTGCTCGTGCGACTCTGTTCAACGAACGGGCTTGACGCCACCCTTCCTGCCGAGGCCGTATCCCACTCGGAACACGTCGGGAATGTTGACGCGACCGTCGCGGAGCCGCAAAAAGACGTGCAGCGACTCGAGATCTTCGCGAACGCCCTGCGCACCGTCGTCAAGCTGGCGAGGCGGAAGTTTGACCTCGCTCTGCTCCGCTTCTTCCTTAAGGCGATTGAGGACATCTTCAGTTCGCCACCGCCGTGAGATGTCGGCGAACCTGCACGGTACGGTCAAACCCCGAAGAGGCTCCAGGACCTGATGGACCCACGGATAGTCTTCTCGAAGCTCATCGACCCGTGTTCGAGATGCTTGTTGGACGCCGCGATGGATGCTGCTGTAGTGCAGTGCGTGGGCGTGATCAGGCTGTTGTTCAGCAGTATCTTCCGCCGCGATCTGGAGGGCGTCCAGAAAGGAGCGGGGGCTTACCTTTCCTTCTGTGTCGCCGAGGTGATTCGGAATCCAAGTGTAAGGCAAACCTCTGCGGCGATCCGTTCCCATCCATGGCCCGGCAATGACATGGAATCTGTCGCGTTGGAGATCGTCGTCGTTTACGAGTCGCCGAGGGACAGAGAAGATACGTTTCTGCCCGAGATCTACGGCGCGCCAGTCGCCGTTGCCGAGGAAAGACCGGAACGTGGCGCCCACCTCACCATTGGCAAGATAGTGCCAAAGCAGGCCGTACAAGTGTCGCCGCGGCCAGTTCAGTTCAACGGCGGATGAAAGAACTTTCGAAGCATCGGGAAAGTCAGCCATTCTCGTCTTGTCGACCTGATCGGATCGCAGGAACACTTTGACGCGGAGGCGGCGATAGGCACGCATGTCGAGTGCGTGCTGCATCAGGCCGCGGATCAGGCGGTACATGTCCGACCAGTCGTCGGAAGATCGGTCCAGAGCGTCGAACAGCAGCAGGAAGTGGGTTCCGCTACGGACGAAGTCGGCGTCCTTGTCATAGAGAAGGCGTTCAACGGCGCCGGGATGGTCTTCCACATACTTCGTTCGTTCCGGCCAAGACGTCGCCCGCAGCAAAGGATGGTCTTCGTCAGCGAGCTGTCGGACTTGGACCGTGCGCCAGATTGTCCGGGGTTCGGTGCCGTCCTTGATGAGGCGTCGCAGGTCATCCCTGCCGGGATACTCGTCCGGGGAGGGTGTGATGCCAAACCCTGTCCGGACCTTGGTTCCCTCGCTCAGAGCCGACCTGACGCCTGTCTGGCGTATGATCCGACGAACGTCGGGGTTCTGCAATGCGCTCCACCAGAACGTCTTACCGGCCCCCCTCATCCCGGTTACCAGCATGTTGTTGGGGTCCATCGCTTTGAGGTGCGACGGCGGCACGTACACATGCTCCGGTGGCGGCGTCTCGCCATAGCTGGTGGCTTCCGGTAGACGTGTGAGCGCGTCGCGCGCTTCGCCGACGCTGAGCTCGCCGCTCATCAGGCGTCTCTTGCGTGGGTTGCGGTGATCAACCTGTCGAACTGAGTCAGGAACTCGGTATAGGCCAGTGCTACTGCCGCCCGGTTCCTCTCAAAGTCCCGGAGCGAGGCGCCGGCGGCCAAGCCGGGATTCCAGTGGATTGCGATTGGGCGGTGCGGAGCATCCTCGTCTGTAAGGTCGAATGAGAACTCGTTGCCGAGGCGTACCGATGGACCAAGATCGTCGTAGAGGTGATCGCGAAAGAGGTTCCATGCGTGTTCTCGAAAGCTCAAAAGGTACGCCCCAGTGTCTACTGCCGGCGTCAGTGCCGATACGACCGACAGCCGTTCACGAATTCGCGTGGCGAGGTGGTGGACTGACCAGTGGCGGAAGAGAATGTCATAGTCCGCCCAGTGGCTGTCCGAGTCGGCGGCGAACAGAAGAACCTCAGCGTCAAGGTCAGTAACGGTGGCTGCAGCGATCTCGTGTAGGCCGCTGCGACTCTCCAACAGGACGACCGTTGGCTCGAGTTGGGTCTCCAAGAGCCCGAGCAGGCGCTTCAGACGCCCCGTCCAAGGATCGTTGCTAGTGTCCATGTAGACACGCCCCAACTTGGCGAGGTACTCACCCGGCTCCCGGCCTTGAGCGGGCGCTACGTGCACGTCGCCATCGAGATCCTGAGCCCAGGCCGGTTGCGCCGTCATTCTCTCCACTACATAGTCTCCTTGGCCGACCAACTCCTCCACGAACCAATCGGTGACTCCGAACTCCGGCCGTGCGCCAGCGTCCAACATTGTCGATGACAGGCCTGGAGACTCAAGGTCCAGGTCGACTACCAGGACACGCTCGCCCCGCCTTGCCAAATGCCAAGCGAGTATTGTCGCGCTCGTACTTCGCCCTACGCCTCCTTTCAGCGAAAACAGAGTGCAGCGAGTAGGGCCGTCATCCGAGCGTTGATCGTCGACCGTCCACCAGCCCTGTCCCGTCACCATATGGTCGACCCAGTAGACGCTTGGGCGGAGTTCCTGCGCTCCGCTCTTGAGACCTGCGAGCAGGTCAGAGTCGACGAACAGGACGGAACTGCTTTCGGAGGCAGCGTGAGCGCCCAGGTTGCCCCGCAACTTCAGGCTGAAGGATCGGAGGGCTGACCGAACTTGCTCGTTCTCGTCAAGGTGAGCTGGTACGGAGATGCTGACTCTGCCGAACAGGTTTCGCACGATGTAGAGAGGGGCAGCGTCCTCTCCGATCGATGCTTCGTCTAGAGCGGCGACAACGCTCGACCGCATGTCATCGAAAGAAACAAAGGAATCACTCATGGCACACTGTTCTGCTGCGCATACTGAACCATCGGTCGGACCTTGTTTGCTGCTGCGCGGTGCGGAAGCGCATCCCTCTCCCTGCAATAGCTTTGATGTGCATAGCGGTCGTGATGGGACCAATCTGCGAACGGTGAGCCGCTCGGCAGCATGGACAGGTAGCTAGCTCCGTTGCGTTCTGTCGCAAATGCCTGGAAGATCGGCCATAAGTCCTGTATGTGTTTGCGGTGGCTCGGCTCGTCCGGCCTCCCGATCGTGACGCGCATCCCGAGAGCCTCCATCACCGCCTTGAGGCCGCACTCTGCGCTGAACCCGTAGAGCTGGTCGGCATTTGCCCAGCGCTTTTGGCCGAAGAGAATCTCCGCGTCTACCCAGTGGCGATCGTGGGCATCGCCGAAGTCTGCGGGGTTGCTCGTCATCGCGATCCTGTGCTCATCAAGCCCGAGGGTTCTTGCGAGGCGCAGAGGCGGCGACGTGCCGACGGGCGCCTAGCTCACAGTGTATCGCTTGCCCGCGTGGTGCTCCGACCCGTGTCTCCGGGCTACTGCTGACGTAGTAGGTTCCCGCCATGGTGGCGACAATAGCCCCGAAACGCTTCATGGGCGTCTTGGATCGGCGTGGACCGCGGCTTCGCGTGGCGGTCGGCCGCGGAGAACGCCGTCGATGAGCGCTGGTGGCAGCGCCTATCCGTTCGATCCCGCGGAGCATGCCGCCGAACTCGAGGCGATCTTCGGCGCCGTCGAGCGGGCGTCGAGCTTCGAGAAGGAGGACCTGGAGCACCTGCTGCGGCGCTATCCCAAGGATGGCAAGGGCTTCTTCTCGAAGGCCGAGCTGATCCGCGGCTACCGGGCGCTCCGCTCCGGCTCGGCCTGCGAGCAGACGTTCGTCGAGCGGGTGCGGATGAAGCCGGTGCGCACGAGGAGCGGCGTGGCGCCGGTCACGGTGTTGACGAAGCCGTTCCCCTGTCCCGGGCGCTGCATCTTCTGTCCCAGCGACGTGCGGATGCCGAAGAGCTACATCTCGTCGGAACCGGGCGCGCAGCGGGCCGCGGAACATCAGTTCGACCCCTACCGCCAGACTCTGTCCCGGCTGCGTTCCTTCCACCACACCGGTCACCCGGTGGACAAGGTCGAGCTGATCGTGCTCGGCGGCACCTGGTCGAGCTATCCGGAGAGCTACCAGATCTGGTTCGTTCTGCGCTGCTTCGAGGCAATGAACCGGTTCTCGGAGATCGCCAGGCGTACCGGCGGGGATCCGCTCGCCGGATTCGAGCCGGAGGTCGACTTCCGTGACCTGGAGGAGACGGTCGACGGCGAGACGCTCGACACCCGTGGCGGGGGCGCGGGCCCAAACGCGGGCCGGAGTCGCAATTACAACCAGGTCGTGAGCGACTGGACTTCGGCGCACCCGCTGGCGGCCGCCCAGGCGCGGCGGCAGACCGCGAGCTGGGCCGAACTCGAGGCGGCGCAGCGCGAGAACGAGACGGCCGCCGTCCGCTGCGTCGGCCTGTCGCTCGAGACCCGTCCCGATCGGCTGGACCGGGCTGAGGCCCTCCGCATGCGTCGCCTGGGAGCGACGAAGGTGCAGATCGGCATCCAGACCATGGACGACGACGTGCTCGCGAAGAACCGGCGCGGTCATGACGCGGCGATGACCAGACGCGCCATCCGGTTGCTGCGCCAAACGGGGTTCAAGATCCAGGCGCACTGGATGCCGAACCTCTACGGCTCGACGGCGGCGGCCGACTGCGAGGACTTCGACCGGCTGTTCGAGGACCCGGACGTACGCCCGGACGAGCTGAAGGTCTACCCGTGCTCCCTGATCGAAAGCGCGGAGTTGATGTCCTACTACCTTTGCGGCGCATGGCGCCCGTACACCCGAAGTGAGCTGCTCGACGTGCTCGTACACAGCCTGGGCGCCACTCCCCGATACTGCCGGTTGACGCGGGTGATTCGCGACATTCCCGGCACCGAGATCGTGACCGGCAACCGGACCACGAACCTGCGTCAGGTCGCCGAACAGGAGGCCGAACGCCGCGGCGTCATCTGCCGGGACATCCGCGCCCGGGAGATCGGGGGCCGGCGGGTCGATGCCTCCGCCCTCCGCATGCGGCGAACCGACTACGAGGCCGCCTCGGGGTGTGAGACGTTCCTGGAGTTCGTGGCTGAGGACGATTCGATCGCCGGGTTCCTGCGGCTGCGCCTGCCCGCTGCGTCGGAGGCAGGGGAAGGGCCGATCGAGGAACTCGCCGGCAGTGCACTCATTCGTGAAGTCCACGTCTACGGCGCGGTCGTCGGTCTCGGCGAGCGCGGCAAGGGCCGGTCGCAGCACATCGGTCTCGGCCGCCGCCTGATCGCCGAGGCGCTCGCGGTCGCGGCCGGCGCCGGGTTCGAGCAGGTGGCCGTCATCTCCTCGGTCGGCACGCGCGAGTACTACCGGCGGCTCGGTTTCGCCGACGGCGAGCTGTACCAGCACCGGCCGGCGGCGCCGCCGCTCCTGGAGGCGTCGCCGTGAGCGCCCTGACCACAGACCTGTACCAGTTGACGATGGCTCAGGGGTATTGGCAGCACGGTCGCCACCTGGACCGGGCCAGCTTCTACATGTCCATGCGGCGGACACCGTTCGGAGGCGGCTTCGCCATCGCGGCGGGCCTGGAGCAGGTGGTGTCCTTCCTCCAGGAACTTCGCTTCGAGCCCGGGGACATTGACTACCTCGGGAGTCTGACCGGCCGCGACGGCGGCCCGCTGTTCGCTCCCGACTTCCTCAACGCGCTGCCGGAGCTCGACATGGCGGTCTCTCTCGCCGCCGTACCCGAAGGCACGGCAGTGTTCGCCCGCGAGCCGCTGCTGCGGGTCGAGGCGCCGCTTCTGGTGGGGCAACTCATCGAGACGCCGATCCTCAACATCGCGAACTTCCAGACCCTGGTGGCGACGAAGGCGGCCCGGCTCTGTCACATCGCCGCGGCCGGCCAGCCGGTACTGGAGTTCGGCCTGCGCCGGGCCCAGGGTTTCGACGGCGCGCTCAGCGCCTGCCGCGCGGCCTACGTCGGCGGCTGCACCGCGACGTCGAACGTGCAGGCAGGTCAGCGTTTCGGCATTCCCGTGCGCGGCACCCATGCCCACAGTTGGGTCCAGGCGTTCGACTCGGAGCCCGAGGCATTCGACGCCTTCGCCGAGACGATGCCGAACAACTGCGTTCTCCTGGTCGACACGTACGACGTCGACCGGGGAATCGAGAACGCGATCGCCACCGGACGGAAACTCGAGCGGCGCGGCCAGCGGCTGCTCGGCATCCGTCTCGATTCCGGCGATCTGCTGCAGCAGAGCCGGATCGCGCGTCGCCGGCTGGATGAGGCGGGGCTCGAGGACGTGGCGATCGTGGTCAGCGACAGCCTGGACGAGAAGCGGATCATGGAGTTGCGGCGTGCCGGAGCGGCGATCGACACCTGGGGGGTCGGCACGTCCCTGGTCACGGCAGCGGGCGTCGACGGGCGGAGCGCCGGCGCGCTGGGCGGCGTGTACAAGCTGTCGGCGATCAGGCGCGCCGGCGACGAGCGGTGGCGGCCGGTGTTCAAGCTCGGCGCCGGCGTGGGCAAGGCGTCCCTGCCGGGGCGGCTGCAGGTGCGGCGGTACCGCGGCGCCGGGGGCGTTCTGGAGCGCGACGTGATCTACGCCCGGGACGAGAAAGCCGGTCCGGGTGCGGGTGCCGTCCGGGACGGCGGCTACGACCTGCTGGCGCCGGTCCTCGACCGCGGCCGGCTGCTGGAACCGCTGCCCACGCTCGAGATGTGCCGGGAGGTCGCGGGCCGTGAGGTCGCCGCTCTGCCGGCGGGCTTGCTCGACCTCGACTGCCAGACGCCGGCGCCGGTCGAGATGGCGGCGGAGCTGCTCGATCTGTGCGAAGAGTTGGCCGCGTCGCATTGTCGTTCATAATCCGGCATGGCCGCTTCGTCACGCGACCGCCTTGAGGAGCCGTTCGACGATCTCTACCGTCACGGGTTCGCGCGCGTCGCGGTGTGCCTGCCACGGGTCGAGATCGCGGATCCGGCGGCGAATCTGGAACGCACCCTCGAACTGGCGCGGCGCGCCGACGAGGCCGGCGCGGCGGCGGCCGTCTTTCCCGAACTCAACCTCAGCGGGTACTCGCTGGACGACCTGTTCCACCAGTCGGCGGTGCTCGAAGGCTCGCGGAACGCCCTGCTCGAACTGGCTGCCGCCACGGGCAAGATGCGGACGGCGCTGATCGTCGGCCTGCCGCTGGTGGCCGACGGCGCGGTGTTCAACGTGGCGGCGGTCACACACGGCGGCCGAATCGCCGGCATCGTGCCGAAGACCTACCTCCCGAACTACCGCGAGTACTACGAGAAGCGCTACTTCGCGGCCGCCGAATCGCGGCGCTCCGAGTTCGTGTCCCTGGGCGGCGCGGAGGTCCCGTTCGGCGAGGACCTGCTGTTCGATGTGGGACCCACTCCCGGGTTCCGCTTCCACGTCGAGATCTGCGAGGACCTGTGGTCGCCGCTGCCGCCGAGTACGCGCGGCGCGCTGGCCGGGGCCTCGGTCCTGTTCAACCTGTCGGCGAGCAACGTGACGATCGGCAAGGCCGACTACCGGCGGCTGCTGTGCGCGTCGCAGTCGGGACGGTCGGTGGCGGCGTACGTTTACGCCGGGGCCGGCGCGGGCGAATCGACCACCGACCTGGCATGGGACAGCCACGGCCTGATCTATGAGAACGGCGAAAGGCTGGCGGAGTCCGTGCGCTTCAGCCAGGAGGCCCAGATCGTCACCGCCGACCTCGACCTGGAACGGCTGGCGCAGGAGCGACTCCGCATGTCGACGTTCCGGGACGCGGCGCGCCGGGAGTCGGCTGCCGGCCGCTTCAGGCGGGTCGCGCTCGCGGTCGAGCGGCCGCCGGCCGCCGTGACGCTCGAGCGGGACATCCCCCGCTTTCCGTACGTGCCCACGGACAGCGGCGAGCGGGACGAACGCTGCGCCGAGGCGTTCGACATTCAGGTCGCGGGCCTGGTCCAGCGCCTGCACGCGACCGGCATCGAGAAGGTCGTGATCGGCGTCTCGGGTGGGCTCGATTCGAGCCACGCGCTGATCGTCTGCGTGCGCGCTTTCGACAAACTCGGCCTGCCGCACGCGAACATCCTCGCCTACACGCTGCCCGGCTTCGGCACCTCTTCACGCACCTACGTGAACGCGAAGCGGCTCATGGCGGCGCTCGGCGTCACGGCCTCGGAGATCGACATCCGGCCGGCCAGCGAACGGATGCTGCAGTCGATCGATCATCCCTACGGCCGCGGCGAGCGCGGCCCGGAGGTCTACGATGCGACCTTCGAGAACGTGCAGGCCGGCGAGCGCACGTCGCACCTGTTCCGGCTGGCGAACCACCACCGCGGCCTGGTGGTCGGCACCGGCGATCTCTCCGAACTGGCGCTCGGCTGGTGTACCTACGGGGTCGGCGACCAGATGGCGCACTACACCGTCAACTCGTCGGTGCCGAAGACCCTGATCCAGCACCTGATCCGCTGGGAAGTCGGGCGCGGCGAGTTCGGCGCCGAGGCCAGCGAGACGCTGCAGTCGATCGTCGATACCGAGATCTCTCCCGAACTCGTGCCGGCCGTGGAGGGGCAGGGGGCGGGCAACGGGGAGCCAGCGCAGTCGACCGAGGCGGTGATCGGTCCGTTCGAACTGCAGGACTTCCACCTCTACTACCTGAGCCGCTACGGCTACCGCCCGAGCCGGGTCGCCTACCTGGCGCATCGGGCCTGGGGAGACCGCGGCCGGGGCGCCTGGCTGGACACGATGCCCGAGGCCGACCGCGGCCAGTACTCCCTCGCCGAGATCAAGCACTGGTTGGAGGTGTTCGTGGTGCGCTTCTTCGGCACCAGCCAGTTCAAGCGCTCGGCGCTGCCCAACGGACCCAAGGTGGGGTCGGGCGGTTCGCTGTCGCCGCGTGGAGACTGGCGCGCGCCGTCGGACGGCGGCCCCGCCGTGTGGGTGGAGGAACTGCGGCGCAACGTGCCGTAGCTTCAGCCCAGTCCGCTGCGTCTCGCCCGCACCCTGGGAACGCGGGCGTCTCGCCCGCACCCTGGGAACGCGGGCGTCTCGCCCGCACCCTGGGAACGCGGGCGTCTCGCCCGCACCCTGGGAACGCGGGCGTCTCGCCCGCACCCTGGGAACGCGGGCGTCTCGCCCGCACCCTGGGAACGCGGGCGTCTCGCCCGCACCCTGGGAACGCGGGCGTCTCGCCCGCACCCTGGGAACGCGGGCGTCTCGCCCGCACCCTGGGAACGCGGGCGTCTCGCCCGCACCCTGGGAACGCGGGCGTCTCGCCCGCATCCTGGGAACGCGGGCGTCTCGCCCGCACCCTGGGAACGCGGGCGTCTCGCCCGCACCCTGGGAACGCGGGCGTCTCGCCCGCATCCTGGGAACGCGGGCGTCTCGCCCGCATCCTGGGAACGCGGGCGTCTCGCCCGCACCCTGGGAACGCGGGCGTCTCGCCCGCACCCTGGGAACGCGGGCGTCTCGCCCGCACCCTGGGAACGCGGGCGTCTCGCCCGCACCCTGGGAACGCGGGCGTCTCGCCCGCACCCTGGGAACGCGGGCGTCTCGCCCGCATCCTGGGAACGCGGGCGTCTCGCCCGCACCCTGGGAACGCGGGCGTCTCGCCCGCATCCGGATCCGATCAACCCCAGTTCGACGCGTCGTCTTCGGAACTCGCGATGTGGACCCCGGCGGCCCGGTAGCGGCTCAGGGCTGCTTCGAACTCGTCGGTGAAGTCGGCGACGAACTCGCCCGGGTTGTCCGGGTCGGGCACGGCGACGGCGGACATGCAGTCGGCGAGCAGGTGCAGGCGGCCGGCGGGGACGCCGCGAGAGTCCATCTCGGCCAGCAGCTCGTCGACGGTGCTGCGCACGCAGTGGCTGCCGGCCTGCCCGGCGAGGATCACCGCGTCGGCGGCCAACAGGCGATCGAGCAGCGCCCTGTTGCGTTCGCCGAGGGGCCGGCCGTCGTGGCCGGTGAGCACCTCGGGCGACAGCACGGAGTAGTTCTCAGTCAGCGAGTCCGACCCCTTGACTTCCATCGGCGCCTGCGCCCGTCGGGCGTAGGCGAAGAACAGGCGCGCTTCCTGGACGGTTCCGACGACGGTCTGGCCCTGGCTGCCCAGCAGACAGTGCGGCGGCCACAGGTAGAGCCGGTAGCGCCCGGTTTCCTCCAGTCTCCGGCAGTAGTCCTCGGCTTGGCGGCGCAGCCACTTCGGGCTGCCGTCGCCGAACCAGCCGGCGAGGTCCGGGTTGGGGACCGCGCTGCCCTCAGCGACCTGTTCGGCCGTCACTTCGCGGTAGGGGTCGAGCTGGCGGCCCGCGGCGTCGAGCCAGAACGAAGTGAAGAAGATCTGGTGCGGCAAGTGGGTGTCGAGGCTGCTGACGATGTCGGTCAGGTTGCCGAGATTGCGGTAGATGAAGCGCACCAGCCGCGCCGTGTCCTCGAGCGCGCCGCGGCCGGAACGGCCACCGACGAAGAGCGTGCCCTCGGGCAGGCAGAAGTCGCGCTGCTCGTCGACCAACAGCAGCAGACGGCGGGCCTCGTCGGAAGCTGCCGGAGGGAGGTCGTGGCGCCGGCGCCAGTCCGCGGCAGCGGCGGCGACCCGGTTGGGATCGGGGTCGTGGAACCAGGCGCCGCTCCGCTCGCGGGCGGCGCTTTCGTGGAAGCTCTTCGGCAGCGGCAAGAGGGTCATCGTGGGCGGACGCTGCCAGCGCCCGCAAGCACTTGTCAAGAACCTCAGGCAGGCGATTCCGGGAGGGCTGCCGCGCCCCCGGCCTGCTACTCTCACGCCCTTCCACAAAACGGCCACAAAACGGCCCAGCAGGTGAACAGGAGCAGGCAAGTGAGCTACGAGTTTCTCGAGGTTTCGAAGGACGGTCACGTCTGGACGGTGACGATCAACCGTCCCGAGCGCATGAACGCGATCCACCCGCCGACGAGCCAGGAGCTCGACTCGGTGTTCAACGACTTCGCCGCCGATGACGACGCCTGGGTGGCGATTCTCACCGGCGCCGGCGACCGCGCGTTCTCCGCCGGCAACGACCTGAAGTACCAGGCCGAGCACGGCAGCAAGGTCGTGCGGGCCGGCATGAAGGGCGTGCGCGGCGGCTTCGGCGGCATCACCTCGCGCTTCGACCTGCAGAAGCCGATGATCGCGGCGGTCAACGGCTTCGCCCTGGGCGGCGGCTTCGAGCTCGTGCTCGCGTGCGACATCATCATCGCCTCCGAGAAGGCGACCTTCGGGCTGCCCGAGCCGCGCGTGGGTTTGATGGCGGGCGCTCTGGGCGTCCACCGGCTGCCGCGGCAGATCCCTTACCACCAGGCGATGGGGATGCTGCTCACGGGCCGGCACATCAGGCCGCAGGAGGCGAAGGAACTCGGCATCGTCAACGAGGTCTGCGCTCACGACGAGTTGCTCGACCGCGCCCGCGCGTGGGCGGCGCAGATCCTGGAGTGCGCTCCGCTGTCCGTGCGGGCCAGCAAGGAGGCGGCGAACAGGGGCCTCGGCATGGCGCTGGAGCAAGCCGCCGGTTCGATCTTCCCGTGGACCGCCGCGATGAACATGTCGGAGGATCTGATCGAAGGTCCGAGGGCGTTCGCCGAGAAGCGGCCGCCGAACTGGAAGGGCCGATAGGGATTGGCGGCGCGGTCGCTGGCCGCGGCCGCGGGGAGCACGACATGGACATAGAAGGCAAGGTCGCCGTCGTCACCGGCTCGTCCTCGGGTGTCGGTCAGGCGACGGCTGAGCTGCTCGCGAGCCTCGGGGCGAAGGTTGTCGTCAACTACCACAGCGGCGCCGAGGCCGCCGAACGGATCGTCGGCGGCATCCGGGACGGGGGCGGCTCGGCCGCCGCGGTCCAGGCGGATGTTCGGCGCGACGCCGACTGCCGCCGCCTGATCGAGTCCGCGGTGGACGCGTTCGGCGCCCTGCACATTCTGGTGAACAACGCGGGCATGACCCACTTCGTCGCTCACGACGACCTCGAGGGCGTCACCGACGAGGTCTGGGACGACATCCTCGGCGCCAATCTGCGCGGCGTCTTCAACTGCACCCGGGCTGCGGCGCCGCACATGAAGAAGGCGGGCGAAGGCGCGGTGGTGAACGTCGCCTCCGTGGCCGGCTTCGGCGGCGGCGGCAGCAGCATCCCCTACGCGGCTTCCAAGGCCGGCGTCATCGTGATGACGAAGTCGCTGGCGCGTGTCCTCGGCCCGGAGATCCGCGTCAACACCATCGCCCCCGGCTTCATCGAGGGTCGCTGGCTTCACGGCGGTCTCGGCGAGGAGATCTACGAGACAGCCCGCCAGCGCCTGAGCGCCGCGGCGCCGCTCGGGGCCGTGGCGACGCCTGAGACCTGCGCCGACGCGATCGTCGCCCTGATCGAGCGCAACGTCTTCGTGACCGGCCACACGGTGACGGTCGACGGTGGCCTGAGCCTGTAACCGACGCCCCGGTCCTGGGAACGCGGGCGTCTCGCCCGCATCTGTCCGGGCGCCCGTCATCGGGCGCGCCCCTGGGACGCGGGCGTCTCGCCCGCATCTGTCCGTGCGCCCGTCATCGGGCGCGCCCCTGGGAACGCGGGCGTCTCGCCCGCATCTGTCCGTGCGCCCGTCATCGGGCGCGCCCCTGGGAACGCGGGCGTCTCGCCCGCATCTGTCCGTGCGCCCGTCATCGGGCGCGCCCCTGGGAACGCGGGCGTCTCGCCCGCATCTGTCCGTGCGCCCGTCATCGGGCGCGCCCCTGGGAACGCGGGCGTCTCGCCCGCATCTGGAGTCAGCCGGAGCGCAGCGTCTCCTCCGCCACCGTCAGCGCCTCGATCCGCTCGCGGTCGACCTCGACGCCGAGGCCGGGGCCGTCCGGCACGTCGACCCATCCTTCGCCGTCCATCGTCCACTCCGGCGACACGATGTCGCGCGCCCAGTAACGGTTGCTCGGGCTGACGTCACCCGGGATGGTGAAGTTCGGCAGCGAGGCCAGGGCGACGTTGTAGGCGCGGCCGATGCCGCTTTCGAGCATGCCGCCGCACCACACGGGTATGCCGTTCGCGGCGCACAGGTCGTGGATCGCCCTGGAGGCGGTGAAGCCCGCCACCCGGCCCGGCTTGATGTTGATGATCCGGCCGCTCTCGAGGCGGATCATGTCCTCGGCGCGGGCGATGTTCGTGATCGATTCGTCCAGGCAGATCGGCGTCCGCATGCGCCGCTGGAGTTCGGCGTGCCGTGCAACGTCGTCCCAGGCCAGGGGTTGCTCGACCATGACCAGGTCGAAGTCGTCGAGTTGCAGCAGATGTTCCGTGTCGTCGAGGGTGTAGGCGTTGTTCGCGTCCGCCATCAACGGCGCGTCGGGGCCGAGCCGATCGCGGACGGCCCGCAGGTACGGCAGGTCCTGACCGGGCTTGATCTTGAGCTTGATCTTCCGGTAGCCGGCGGCCAGCGCCGTCTCGGCCTTCGCTGCCAGCTCGTCCGGCGAACTCTGGATGCCGATCGAGATGCCGGTGCCGATCCGGTTCCGCGTGCCGCCGAGCAACGACGACAGGCTGCGCCCGGCCTTGGTCGCTGCCAGGGCCCAGGCGCCCATCTCGATCGCCGCTTGCGCCATTTCGTGGCCGCGCAAGTCCTCGGAAAGAGCTTTCGCCACTTCATCAGGCGTCTCGAAGCGCCGGCCGAGTATCCGCGGCGCGAGCCACGCGCGAATTGCCAGCGTCGCGGTGTCGATGCTCTCCGGCGAGTAGTTCGGGAAATCCCCGGCGACGCACTCCGACCACGTCGAGGCGCCGTCCGCGTCGACAAGCTCCAGCAGCAGGATGCGGCGCGTCGTCGTGACGCCGGACGAGATCCGGAAGGGCTCCACCAGCGGCAGCCGGATCTCGCGCAGGGTGATCGTCTCGATCTGCAGGCTCACTTGGACTCCGAGGGTTCCAGCCGATAGTAGTAGCGACGATCTTCCGCGCCGACGCCCCGCCACGTGAACCCGGTCACCGCATAGCCGGCCTCCAGGTGCTCCTGGAACGCCGCCCGGGTTCGCCGTCGCCAGTCGAAGGCGACCTCGGGCGAGGAATGCAGGATGGCGCCGATGCTCGGCGGCACCTCGACCCACGCCGTCTCCGGCAGCGTCTCGTCCACGGGAAAGGGCGGCGCGGCCCGGGTCGGCGTGGCAGCCGGCGCCCCGGTCACCAGCCAGTCGACCCGGGAACTCAGAATCGGCCACGCCACGACGAAACGGTCCGTGCCGAGTCCGCTGTGAAGCACGCTGCCCGTGTCCTCGCCGTACATGTTCACGACGTACTCGACCGGCAGGGCGCCGAGCCGGTTCAGGTTCAAGTTGGCGTTGCGCGCCACCAGGGGGTCGTAGGTCCAGTAGACCGTCTCGACGCCGAGCGGCAGCAGGAGTTCGCGCTGGAAGACCTTGAGTTCACGCCCCAGCCCGCGGCCGCGGGCCTCGCGGGTCACCGCGAGCATGTGCGACCAGTGCGCCCGCCGCCCGTAGCGGAACCCGCTCAGGCCGTAGAGGAAGCCCAGCATCTGGCCGTCCTCGTCGAAGGCGCCGACGAGTACGCCGCCCATCTTCTGCGAGATCATCAGGATCGTCGCTGGCACCGTGTCCTCGAAACCGACGCCCCAGGTCTGACGCTCAAGATCGACCACCGCTTCGTAGTCGGCGTCGGAGGAGATGTCGCGTAGCTCGACGCCAGAGGCTAGCCGCTTGCGCATGGTGCGCGATCGTACAGCGGTACGCGCCGAGGCGATGTGCTCGGGCGCCGCGTCCGGTAGCGCGGGTTGACCCTGGATCGGCGTCACTCAGCTAGATCCCGTACTTCGGGAGACAGATTCCGTCCTTGTCATTGAGGGGCAAGGCTGACACTGGTCAGGACGATGCCCCTCACGGAAGCTCTGCCGGCTCGAACGGCAGGATCGTTGAACCCAGAAGGAAAGGAACAAGAGAAATGAAGAAGACTCTCCCCTGCTTGCTTGGAATGCTCGCCTTGGTACTGAGTCCGTTGGCTGCCTCCGTTGTTGGCGACTCTTCCCCCGTTGAGGTAGAAGCGGTATCCGACATAGGCCTCCAGATGGTCGAGGGCGGGCTGACGGAAAGGCAGTTTGCTTGCGGGTTGGCCGTGGCTGGTCTCATTGTTGGAACGGCCGCGTTCGGGCCAGGCTATCTTGTGGCGTTCGGTTGGTCGCTCTCGTTTCACGGCGCGCTCTTTGCGTGCTTCTAGCTTCAGGGAGTGCCGCGACGGGCTGATTCTTGCGGCGCACGAGCGAACGCCGGCTCACGCGGCAGAGTCGCGCAAGAGCTAGCTCGGGAGGCCCGACCGGCGGAGGAGTGTAGACCTGGACAAGCTTGCGCTCCTCCGCCATTCTCCCGATGGGCGCCGAGGAGATTTGGTCGTCCATTGAAGAAGTAGAGAAGACAGGGAGCCAGGAGAAGTCTGTTTGATGGAAGGAGGATGGGAAGGTATGGAAGCGTCACGGGCGGTACGTGGACTCGTTCGGCAGGGAGTAGCCGGCACGCTGTTGGCTGCGGTCAGCGGTATACAGGTGGGCTTTCGATTCTGTGCAAGGGACTTCGACTCGGTGTTCTGGGGCGCTTGCGTGCTGGTTGCCATCGGGGTGGCAATCTCGACGCGGTCCATGTTGGGGCGAGACAGGTCTGGGTGAGGGCGGTGCTATCCGGTCTTCTGGCACAGGGTTGCCCCTCGGCCGCAGTCAGTCTAGTCTGAGACTAGTTAGATTCCGCACGAGCCGGGAAGGAGAGCAATTCCATGTCGGAGATCGGTGTGTTCGAGGCCAAGACTCACCTGCCGCGCCTGCTGAAGCGGGTGCAGGCCGGAGAGAGGTTCGTGATCACGCGGCATGAGCGTCCGGTGGCGGAGCTGATTCCTTACCGTGGCGCCGACGAGGACCAGGTCCGCACCGCGATCGAGAACCTGAGGGAGTTCCGCAAGTCGCACAGCCTGGGTGGACTGTCCGTTCGCGAGCTGATCGAGGAAGGGCGCCGCTACTGATGACATTCGTACTGGACGCCTCGATGACGATGGCATGGGTCTTCCCGGACGAGGCCACGGACGCTACCGACCGGCTACTCGAGTCCTTGTTGGAGCGCCAGGCCTATGCGCCTGGACTCTGGCCGGTCGAGGTGGCGAACGCGTTCCTGGCGGCGACGCGCCGGCGCCGGCTCGAGGCCGGCGAATGGCCGTGGATTCGTCACTCCCTTGACGCTCTACCCATAGCGGTAGACCCGGTATCCCCGGCTCGTGTCTGGAGCGCCGTTCTCGAACTCGCGCATGATCGCGGAATCTCCGTCTACGACGCGATGTACCTGGAGCTCGCCCTGCGTATGCGGCTGCCGCTAGCCACACTCGACGAACGGCTGGCGGCCGAAGCCCTAGCCGTGGATGTACAGGTGCTGGGCGGGTGACCGAAGAAGACTCCCGCCGGAGGTTCGCGACGGTTCGGTCCGGATCGGCCGACCTCGCTCTGGACCAGGCGTTAGCCGCTCTGCCGCAGGATGCAGTCGTTCTTTCGGGACTCGGCTGGAGAGGGGAGCGGGAGGCGGTGAAAGAACTGCGCCGCAGCGGCGGAGAGGTCCTGCAAGCCATCGTGACCGGGCGCGCCGAGCCCGATGCGGCCGGCCGGCTGGCGATCTACCGGTCGGCCGCGACACGGGTAGCAGAGCCGGTGGGTGGTTTATGGTCCGCGGGCGAGACCGTCGGCGGCTGGATCCTGCGCGGCGACGGGGCAACCGTGAACAGCCGGTGGGAGGACCTGTTGAAATGACGTTCTGGAAGAGAACGCAGCTCCTTCGACAGTCGATCGGCGGCACGCTCATTGCCGCATTGAGCGGCGTGAGGGCGGGCTGGCGGCTTTGCGAGAACCAGCTCGACTCGCAGTTCTGGGGTGCGGTGGTCCTGTTGATGCTCGGCGTGGCGATGACTGTTCAGGCGGTTTTGAAGATGGAACCCAAGCGCGGCGGACCGGCGAACGCGCATGGGGAGGCGAGCGGGTGACGGAGTGGCGAAGGAAGTTCCTCCGGTTCGCCTATCCGATAGTGGGGCGGCCGCTTTGCCCACCGGGAACGGCCCGACCGGCGGCAGGAGAGGGCTGTTCGCATTGATCCTGACCGTTGTCCGCCTCCGCGCGCTCGCGGGGTGGCGCAAGGCGCTGAGCGAGAAGGGGAAGCTGGTGTTCGGCGTCCTGCTGGCCGGCTTCCTGATCGTGAACTACACGTTCAGCCTGAGCAGGATGGAGGAGGCGCCGTTCGAGAACTCGCCCGTGGACATGCTGTTCGTGTTGATGTCGTTCTTCGTTCTGATGACGATGCTTCAGATGGCGCCGGTGACGCAGTGGTTCAGCCGGCAGCAGGGGGCGAAGTTCGGGCTCACCGTCGGACGGCGTACGGCCCTGACGGTGGGCACGAACCTGGTCGGTCTGGCGATGGTCCTGGTGCTGCTGAACGAGTCCCTGGCGCTGGTGTTCGCGGGGACCGGCTGGCCCCGGGGAGCGGAATGGGTGTTCGAGGGCATGGATGTGCTCGGCGCCGTCGCGGCGCTGGTTTCGGCCGGCCCGCTGGGGGCGGTGATCCTGGGCGCTCGCGGGCGCAGGCGTTGGCTCGGGGTTGGACTCGGGTTCGTGCTCCTCGGTGTGCTCGGCGCGAGCGCGGTGGAGCCGCTGTGGGCCGGCGCCGGGCTGTGGGCAATGGCGGCGGTGAGCGGCGGGCGGCTCGTTCTCCTCCTGGCCCTGGTGACCGGGGCCTTCGCGTTGGAGCAGCGCAGCCCGGACGATCGCGGTGCGAAGACCAGGAAGCGCGGGGACCGGTCGCCGGCGGAGGATTCGGCCGCGAAGCGGCCCGGCTGGGCGCCGCTGCGGCGGCGCACGCCGGCTGCCGATCGTGCGCCTGCAGGCATCTGGTCCCGGCCCACCCTCGTCATCGCGCTTGCGGAGGCGCGGATGATGCTCCGCTTCCGGCAGGTGCGTCTCAACCTGGTCCTCAGTTGGTTGATGCCGTTGTTCATGGCGATTGTGCTGCGCACCAGGGAGCTGCCAGACGACGGGACGGCGGTCGGGCAATTCGGGTTATGGATGGCGGCCGGCCTCGCGGCCTTCCTCTCGGCGTTCTGGATCGCCTTCTTCGCCAACCTGCTTGGGTTCACGGCGGACGGCGCCCGGCGGCTCTCGATGTCGGCGGAGCGGGCGCTCGCCGCCTGCATGCCCGGCAAGGTGCTGGGCGCCCTCGGCGTGGTCGGTGGTCTCGTGTTCGCGCAGACGGCGGTGGTGATTGTGCTGCTGGCCGAACAGATTTCACCGGTCGACCGGACGATTCCGTTTCTCATGGCCGCCTTCTCGCTGCTCGGGTTGGCCGGCGGCGGAGCGGTGGTCTCGATCTGGCTGCCCAGGAAGCCGAAGCTGCACGAGCAGCGCGATTTCTACTGCAGCGTGCTGGCGATGGCGGTGCTCGGGTTCGGATGGCTGATTCAGGTGGCGATCTTCGGTGGCGCGCTGGTCGCGGCGCGGCTGCTCGGCGGCCCGGGTGTCGCCACGGTGACCATGACGGTGCTGCTGCTGTTCGCGGCGGCTGGATGTGCGGCCCTGGTGGCCGCGTTGGCAAAGGGCGACTGGCTGCGTCGGCGCCTGAGGGAGTGGGCGGTGACGGTATGACAACGATGTTGTGGCTCGATTCGGTCAGCAAGTCCTACGGCGATCTGGAGGTTCTGCGCTCGGTGAACCTCGAGATCGGGTCCGGGGTGCAGTGCCTGGTGGGGCGGAACGGCGCCGGCAAGACGACCCTGATGCGCCTCGGCCTCGGGCTGACGGAGCCGAGCGGGGGCAGGGCACGGATGTTCGGTTTCGATCCGCGCCTCCAGCCCGAGATCATGGCCAGGGTCGGCATCCTGCTGGAGGAGGACGAACTCTTCGATTTCCTGCGGCCACTCGAGTTCCTCGACTACTGCGCGGCGCTGTACGGGCTCGACGCCGGCGCGGCGCGCGCCCGCGCGCTCGAGCTTCTGGAGACCCTGGAGGTGCCGACGTCCGGCCGGCTGTGCCACCAGCTATCGACCGGCAATCGCCGGCAGTTGGCGTTGGCCGCGGCGCTGCTGCACGAACCGGAACTGCTCGTCCTCGACGAGCCGTTCAGCGGCCTCGACCCGGTCGCGGTCGCGCGGTTGTGCCGGATGCTGCGCGACTTCGCCGCCGACGGCCGCGGAGTGTTGCTGTCGTCACACCGCCTCGAACTCGTCGAGGAGATCGCGGACCAGGTCTACTTCGTGGCCGACTGCTCGGTGACGCCGTGGTCGGCCGAGCGGGTCAAGGCCTGGTACGACGAGTTGAGGGTCGCCGCCGACGGTCGCGGGCGTCCGGTCGAAGCGAGTGGCCAATGAGGCCACCGCAAACGGGGATCCTCCCGGCGGCCTGCCGCTCGCAGTGACGCGGCGCCGCCGTCCCCGTTCTCCCCCGCAGTTCTGTAGGCGACAAAGAGGCTCAGCCGCTTCATGATGCGGACATGCCATCAATCCATGAGATCGAGTCGTCGCCGGCGAGCGAGCGCAGTTCACGGCGGCTCGGGCCTCAGCGGAAGCCTCAGCGGAAACTGGGCGCGTTGGCGCGCACCGCGGCGGTGGGAGTCCTGGCGCTCCTGCCGGCCGCTTCGTACGCCCAGCCCGGGGAAGGCCCCGCACCCGGAGTGCAACCGGCGGCGCCTGTCCTGGAGGGCCTGGCGCCGCTCAGCGACGTCCCGTCGCTCGAGACGCCACCCATAGCGGCCGCTCTCCTCGCGACCGTGGAGGAGGTATCGGATGGACTGGTCGCGGACGGTCCGGGTCCGGCGTACCGGTTCGCCGATCCGTTCCAGGTGGACGCGGCCCCGGCGACGCATGGCCGGTGGGAAGCAACGAACGACGGGCGGACGGCGGTGTGGCGGCTCCGCGTCGTTTCGCCCGGAGCGGTTTCGCTCAACTTCGGCTTTACGCGCTACAGGATGCCGCCGGGCGGACGGCTGCGGATCCACACTCCGGACGGCGCCGAGGTCGTCGGTCCGTACACGGACGCCGACAACGAGGCGCATGGAGAGCTGTGGACGCCGATCGTCGCCGGCGGCGAAGCGGTCGTCGAAGTGGCGTTGCCCGTGGGGAGCGTCGGGGCGCTCGAACTCGAGCTCGGCTCGGTCAACCGGGGATTCCGCGACCTGACTGGAGTGGCTTCCGCCAATCACTACTCATGCAATGTCGACGTGGCGTGTAGGGGCGCGGACAATTACCGGGATCAGGTTCGCAGCGTCGGGATGCTCTCTGTCAACGGCTTTGAGGCCTGCTCGGGCGCTCTGCTCAACAACACGGCGCGGGACGGCAAGCCCTACTTCCTTACCTCCGCCTCGGAATGCGATCTCCAGGGCAGCGACGCGGGCGCCGCCGCCAGGACCGCCGTCGTGTACTGGAATTACCAGAGTTCGACCTGCGGAGCGAGGCACACTGGATCAAAGGCGCACAACCAGTCCGGAGCGTACCTTCTGGCCAGCAACGAGGACACCGATTTCGCGTTGCTCGAGCTGGACGACGAACTCGCCGCCGACCACAACCTGTACCTGGCGGGATGGAACCGGGGGGAGGATCCCCCCACCTCCTCGGTATCCATTCACCATCCAAGAACGCACGTCAAGATGCTCAGCTTCGACAGGGACCCGGCGACGATCACGTCGCACTTCGAAAAGGAGTCGCCTGGCGACGGTAACTATCTGCGGGTCGCGTACTGGGACGTTGGCGATTTGGCGTGGGGTTCGAGGGGCGCGCCGCTGTTCGACCAGAACAAGCGGGTCGTCGGCCAAGCCAGAAGAGGGAGGACGGCTTGCCATGCTGGTACCCAATACGGCGGCTCCGAGTGGTTCGGGCGTCTGGCGGCGTCCTGGGCCGGAGGAGGAGGACGATGGCCCGAAAGCCTCAAGAACCTGCTGGACCCGGGCGGCACGGATGAGGTCGCCATCGACGGCCGGAACTGGAATCTGCCGCCGGAAGAAACGGCATGGGCGCTCGACGACAAGACGCTGCGGTCCTCGGACAGTGCACAGGACGGTTCGCTGACCGCCGACGTGTCGCACGGCTTTCGGGATCCGGATGGCGACGTCCTGACCTACGCCGCGACATCGTCGGACGAGTCGAAGGTGACGGTGACGACCGCGGGCGCCGCCGTCACGGTAGCTCCGGTGGCGGCCGGCACGGCAACGATTACGGTGACGGCGACCGACGCCGGCGGGACGAACATGTCGGTGACGAAGACGTTCGATGTGACGGTCGCCGCCAACCGTTCGCCGGCGGCGGACCAGGCGATCGCGGGGCTGTCGCTCGAGGTGGCCGGCGGCGCCCACTCGACGGACATTTCGGACGCCTTCGAGGATGTGGACGGGGACGCGCTGACCTACGGGGCGTCGTCGTCCGACGTGTCGGTGGCGACGGTCCAGGTGACGACGACGGGAACGGACACGATGGTCACCGTGACTCCGTTGTCCAGCGGAACGGCGAGGGTGGTTGTGACGGCAACCGACGCGGCCGGTTCGAACACGACGGCGACGCAGAGCTTCTACGTCGTGGTCGCGAACAGGCCCCCGCTCGCGGTCGGGGCGCTGCCGGTCCTGAGCCTGAACAGTGGCGACGCCGCCGGGGTCGTGGATCTCATGGACGCCTTCTCGGACCCGGACACCGATATCCTCCGATTCGCCGCCTCGTCGTCCAGCGAAGGCGTGGCGCCCGCGGTGGTCGAGCACTCGACGGTGGTCGTGACGCCCGAGTCTCGCGGAACGGCGACGATCACGGTCACGGCGACCGACGTGTGGGGTTCCAAGACGACGGCGACGCAGACCTTCGACGTGACGGTACTGAACGGCAGTCCGTATGTGGCTCGCGGGCTGGTTCTGTCTGGCGGATTCAAAGCAGGGGGCCAAGCGAGACAGTTTGACCTGTCCACTGCGTTCGCGGACCCCGACGACGACTCTCTCACCTATACCCTCTCGTCGTCGGACCCGTCCGTGGTGACCGCGGTGCTGGCGCAACAGCCCCCGCCGCTGGACGCCAAGTACGCGGTCGTGACCCCTGTGTCTCGCGGAACGGCCACGATCACGGCCATCGCGTCCGACGGACACGGCGGGTCGGCGTCGTCTTCGGTCGATGTGATTGTGGCGAGCCACGTTCCCGCGGCGGTCGGAACGCTGCCGGCCCTGTCCCTTCGTGTGGAGGACGCCGCCGTGACGGTGGACGTGTCGGGCGCGTTCACCGATCCGGACGGCGAGACCCTCGTCCTCTCCGCGGGCTCCTCGAGGCCAAGTGTGGCGACGGCGGCCCTGGCGAGTTCGGTGGTGACCGTGACGCCGCGCTCGGGCGGCAGGACGACGATCACCGTGACCGCGACCGACGCGGACGGTTCGTCGGCGAGGCAGACGTTCAACGTGACCGTGGCGAACCGCTCTCCCAAGGCAGTCGGAACGCTGCCGGCACGGTCCCTTCGTGCGGGCGGCTTTCAGAGCGATTTCGACTTCTCGGGCGCGTTCATCGATCCGGACGGCAACACCCTCCGCTTCACGGCAGCTTCCTCGAAGCCATCGGTGGCGGGGACGTGGATATTGCACGCGTTGACTCCGAACGTGAGGGTGACGCCGTTCTCGGGCGGCACGACGACGGTCACCCTGACCGCGACCGATGGAGGCTATCTGTCGGCGACGCAGACGTTCGAGGTCACCGTGGCGAACCGCGCTCCCAGGGCGATCGGGAGGTTGCCGGCGCTGTCCCTCCGGGTGGAGGACGGCGCGGAGACGGTGGATGTATCGAAGGCGTTCAAAGATCCGGACGGCGACCGCATCACCGTCGTCGCGACCTCGTCGAATGAAGCTGCGGCGACGGTGGCGGTGGAGTCCGGCTCCGAGTTTGTCTGGGTGGGGAACTCTGGATCCCGCGTCTACACCTTCGATGTGATCGTGACGCCGCTTTCGGGCGGCACGACGACGGTCACCGTGACCGCGACCGATGGAGGCGATCTCTCGGCGACGCACCAAATGGAGGTCACCGTGGCGAACCGTCCTCCCACGGCGGTCGGTTCGCTGGCGGGGCCGGAGCTGCAGGTCGGCGACGGCGCCGAGTTCGTGGAGGTCGAGGCCGCCTTCGAGGATGAGGACGCGGACACGCTGACGTACGACGCGTCGTCGTCGGCGCCGGCGGTGGTGAAAGCGACCGTTTCGGATTCCCGCGTGACACTGACCCCGGTGGCGGCGGGCACGGCCGTGATCACGGTCACGGCGACCGACGTCGCCGGCTCGAACACGCCGGCGACCCAGACGTTCGACGTGAGCGTGAAGGGAAGGCGCGGCGTGGCGGTGTCGCGCGACACGTTGACGATCGACGAGGGGTCGACCGGGAGCTACACGGTGGTGCTGGACTCCGAGCCGACGGGCGCCGTGACGGTGACGCCCATCGTCCCGGCGAACACGGACCTGTCGGTGGATCCGACGGAACTGACGTTCACGACCGAAGACTGGCAGGCGCCGAAGACGGTGGTGGTGGAAGCGGCGGCGGACACGGACACGTCGGCGGACCTTCCGGCCACGATCAGCCACCAGGTGAGCGGCGGCGACTACGGCTCGGTGAGTGCGTTTTCGGTCCGCGTGACGATCGTGGAGAAGGACACGTCGAGCCTGTCGGTCGAAGCGGCGGAAGCGGCCGAGAGCGGCGGCACGCTCGTGTTTCGGGTCACGCTGAGCCGGGCGAGCACCTCGGTCGTGACGGTGGACTACGCCACCTCCGACGGTTCGGGTTTTGCCGGCGCCCGAGCCGGCTCGGACTACACGGCGGTGAGCGGCACGCTGACGTTCCCCGTGGGTTCGACCGCCGCCCAGCAGATCTCCGTGGCCATCACGGACGACACGGTGGACGAGGAAGAGGAGGAGACGTTCCGGCTGACGCTCCGCAATGCGCAGCACGCGTCGCTTGCCGGCGGCGAATCGTCGCTGCGGGTGACGGGCACGATTCACGACAACGACGATTCGCAAGTCAAGGCGTCGTTCGGGTCGAAGAGCTACGGGGTGAGCGAGGGCGCCACGGTGACCGTGGTCGTGCGTCTGGACCGCGACCCGGAGCGCGATCTGCATATCGACCTGGTCCGGACCCACCACGGCGACGCGACCGATGCGGACTACTCGGGGGTGCCTGACAGGGTGACGTTCGGCCCGGGCGTGACAACCCAGGAGTTCCTGTTCGCGGCGACGGACGATCGCGCCGACGACGACGGCGAAGCGGTGGTGCTGAGCTTCCGTACGCCCCTGCCGCCGCGGGTCACCGGCGACGGCGAGACGATGCTGGCGATCCAGGACAACGACGCCGCCCGACCGCCGCCGCCCCCGCCGCCCCCGCCGCCTCCGCCACCGCCGCCACCGCCGCCACCGGGCGGCGACGACGCGGAGGAAGACGACGACACCGGCGGCGGCGCGGGCGGCGGCGGCGGTCCACCGCCGCCGAGCGGTCCGCCCGGGGCTGCCTTCACGCCGACCGCGGAGTGCGCGGACGGCCTCTGCCGCGCCCGCACCGGGCTGCCGGTGACATTCGAGGACGCGAGTGCCGGCCGCGTCCAGTCCCGGCTCTGGGATTTCGGTGACGGGACGGGGTCGCGCAACCGGCGGATCGACCATGCCTGGTCGTCGCCGGGCTTCTACGAGGTCACCCTGACGGTGAGCGACGGCACGACCACGTCGACGGCAAGGCAGATGTTCCTGGTCGAGGCTGCGGCGCCCTTGGGGACGTGCGTCTCTGACGCGGAGACGCTGTGCCTGCAGGACTCGCGCTACGCGGTCAGCGTCGACTGGCGGACGGCGGACGGCGGGAGCGGTTCAGCGAGCGTCGTTCACTCAGGCACGAACGACTCGGGGCTGTTCACGTTCTTCAGCCGGGACAACTGGGAGGTCCTGATCAAGGTGCTGGACGGCTGCTCAGTGAACGGCCACATTTGGGTGTACGGCGCCTCGACGACGGACCTCGGCTACACGATCCAGGTCACCGACACGGTGACGGGCGCGTTGCAGGAGTACCGCAACGAGCCGGGGCTGCCCGCGTCCGCGATCGCCGACGGGACGGCCTTCCGTGCGTGCGCCCGCTGACGGGCGCACGCTTGGTTCACGGCGCGCTGAGCGCGCCAGCCGGGTTCCCGGAGGGATGCCGGCGGTGACCGGGAACGGGCAAGCGCTGCGGCGCTTGTCGGCAGGCCTTCTGGTCGCTCTCGTCGCCATTCCCGTCCTTTCCGACGCGGTGGAGGCCCAGGCCGCGCCGGCGATCAGCGCGGTCCACGCGGGCGACAAGGCGCTGACGGCGGTCTGGACAGCGCCCTCGGGCGTCACTGGCATCATGGGGTACGACCTGCGGCACATCCTGACCAGCGCCGACGAGGCGGTCGACGCGAACTGGGCGGTGGAGGAGGGCATCCGGAGCGACGGGCAGTTGGGCTACGTGCTCGCCGGACTGACCAACGGCGCCGGCTACGACGTCCAGGTGCGGGCCGTCACGGATACCAGGGGTGCGTGGTCGCCGACCGTCGCCGGGACGCCGGCGGAGCCGGGCGCGACGCGCGCGACGGCCCTCGACCTGCCGCTCGACGTGACCTTGGGAGGCCATATCGACACGTTGTCGGACAGGGACACCTTCAAGTTCGTCCTGACCGAGGAGACCGGTCTGGTGAGTTTCAGTCAGGGCGGGCTGGATACGCTGGCCTGGTTGTACGACAAGGACGGCATGGGCATTGTGTACAGCGACACGGGCGGAATCGCCGGGGCGCCCCTCAGTTACCTGATCTGGGGAACTTTCGACGCGGGGACGTACTACCTCAGGGTCGAGGCGAGAGGGACCGGCGCCTACAGGGCCCGGGTCAGAACGATCGCGGACACAACCGGCCTCAGCGACGCGGCGGAGGTCGAAGTCGGTGGATTTGAGAACGGTCTGTTCTTCTCCGAAGGGAACGACAGGGACGAGGACTACTTCAAGTTCACTCTCACGGCGGAGACGGATGTGATGCTCCGTACGGGCCCTAGCGTCCAGGACTCGGTGGGCGAGCTTCTCGACAGCGATGGAAACTCGATCACGGTGAACGACAACGGCTTCCTGCTCCTTCGCAGGGAGCATTTTCTGATTCGCAGGAAGCTCGCGGTCGGCGCCTGGTACGTCAAGGTCTCCTCGCCCGAGGACCGCGCGCTCTACAGCGTCAATGTCGAGACGGTGACGGAGCCCGGAAGCACGATCGCCGATGCCCAGGTCCTCGACATCGCCGAAGTCGGGGCAGGGAGGATCGACCCGTCGACCGACGCCGACTACTTCAAGATCAACCTGGCGAAGGCGACGCACGTCTTCGCGCAAGCCGTGAGCAACACGGTGGACATCGACGGCGCGCTGCTCGATGACATGGGCGACCCTGTCGCCACGAACCTGTTCGAGCAGGACTTCGAGGCCGGCGGCCCCATGGGCTTCGTGTGGTCCGATCGCCTGGAAGCGGGAACCCACTACATCGAGGTGACCCGTTCCGGCGGCGACAGCACCGGAGGCTACGTGATTCGCATGGTCGAAGACGACGTGATGAAGCGGAACACGGAGCTTTGTACCGCCCTCACCACTCAGTTCAGCGATCCGCTCCTTGGATGCCAGTGGCATCTTCGGAACCGGGCTCAGCGCGGGGGAACGTCGGGAGAGGACATCCGGGTCGAGGAAGTCTGGTCGGGGGGCAACATGGGCGCCGGAATCGGGGTTGCGGTCGTCGACGGCGGCCTGCACGAAGACCACCAGGACCTGACCGAGAACGTGGACAGGAGTCGAGGCCATGACTACTACGGGGGCGGCTTGCTCAACCCTCTGCTCGACCACGGCACGTCGGTGGCCGGAGTGATCGCGGCGCGGGACAACGACCTGGGTGTAAGGGGAGTAGCGCCTCGGGCGACGGTCTACGGGTACAACCTCGTGCGGTCCCGACTAGTTGGTAGTCGGAACATGGCCGACGCGATGACCCGCAACATGGCGACGACGGCGGTGTCGAACAACAGTTGGGGGCCCCTCGACGGGCCCGGCCTGGATCCGGTCGCCGGGACGTTCGAGACGGCCATCGACACTGGTGTGAACACCGGCTACGACGGCAAGGGGGTCGTCTATGTCTGGTCGGCGGGCAATGGAGCGCTGCGGCGCGACAACGTGAACTTCGACGGCTACGCGAACTACTACGGTGTGGTCGCGGTCTGCGCGGTGAACGACCGGGGCCGGAGAGCGGCGACTTCGGAAGTGGGCGCCAGCCTTTGGATCTGCGCTCCCTCGCGAGACCGAGGAGGGCGTCCCGGCATTTTCTCGACCTACAACAACGGCCGGTACGGCCACTTCGGAGGCACATCCGCCTCGGCGCCCATCGTTGCCGGCGTCGTGGCCCTGGTGCGCGCCGCCAACATGGCGCTGACCTGGCGGGACGTGAAGCTGATCCTGGCGGCTTCCGCGCGCAAGAACGACAGTTCCAACGGCGGCTGGCGCACCGGCGCGTCGAAGTACGGCGCCTCGGGAAGGTACAACTTCAACCACGAGTACGGCTTCGGCGTCGTGGACGCGAAGGCGGCCGTGGACCTCGCTGCCAGTTGGGAGAACCTCCCGTCCTTCATCGAGACGGATCCGGTCGAGGCGACGCCGGACCTGAGGATCCCGGACGCGACCACCAACCCCGGCGCGACGGTCACAAGCACCGTCATCATCGGCACGGAGGTCGAGTTCATCGAGTTCGTCGAGATCGTGGCCGATTTCGAGGCGCCGGCGTTCAGAGACCTTCGGGTGGAACTCGTCTCGCCGTCCGACACGGTCTCGACGCTGGCTGTTCCGTTCGGTGGCTTCGATGGGGACGGGAGCACCTTCGGCATCGATCCCGACTACCGGTTCGGTTCGGCGAGGCATCTTGGCGAGGACCCCGCGGGAACCTGGACGCTGCGGGTTACCGACCACGTGACGGACGAGGCGGCGACGCTCAAGTCGTGGAGTCTGAAGATCTACGGCCACCGCTCGACTCCGGGCGCTCCGACCATCTCGGCTCTGACCCCCGGCCAGAGGTCCTTGAACGTGTTCTGGACCGCGCCGACCATTGTCGGCGCGTCGGAGGTCACCGGCTACGCGGTGCGCTACATCCTGAGCGACGCCGCGGACAAGGCGGACAACCGCTGGGCGGAGGAGACGGGCGTCTGGACTTCCGACGCCCTGAGCCACGCCGTGACCGGTCTGCTGGACGACACGAAGTACGACGTGCAGGTCCGCGGAGTGAACGCCAAGGGTGGAGGCGCCTGGTCGGAATCGGTCCTCGTCGAGACCCTTCGGAACCGGGCGCCGCAGCCGGTCGGTTCCCTGGTGGGGCCGGATCTGCAGGTTGGCGATGGGACCGAGGACGTGGACGTGTCCGCGGCTTTCCAGGATCCCGACAGCGACACGCTGACGTACGACGCGTCCTCGTCGGCGCCGGCTGTGGCGCAGGCGTCCATCTCGGGTTCCCGCGTGAGAGTGACTCCGGTGGCCGCCGGCACGGCCGCGATCACGGTCACGGCGACCGACATCGCCGGCTCGAACATGCCGGCGACGCAGACGTTCGACGTGACGGTGAAGGGGAGGCGCGGCGTGACGATCTCGCGCGACACGTTGACGGTCGACGAGGGGTCGTCCGGGACCTACACGGTGGTGCTGGACTCCGAACCGACCGGCCCGGTGACGGTGACGCCGACGGTGCCGGCGAACACCGACGTGTCGGTCGATCCGTCGTCGCTGACCTTCACGGCGGGAGACTGGGCGTCCCCGAAGACGGTGCGCGTGGAGGCGGAGAGGGACGCGGACATGGCGGCCGACGCTTCGGTCACGATCAGCCACCGGGTGAGCGGCGCCGACTACGGCTCGGTGCCGGCGTCTTCGGTGCGGGTGACGATCGTCGAAGCGGACACGTCGACCTTGTCGGTCGGAGCGGCGGAGGCGCCTGAGAGCGGCGGCACGCTCGTGTTCCGGGTCACGCTGAGCCGGGCGAGAAGTTCGGCGGTCACGGTGGACTACGCCACCTCGAATGGTTCGGGGTCCGCCGACGCCCGAGCCGGCTCGGACTACACCGCGGCAACCGGCACGCTGACGTTCACCGCCGGTTCGATCGCTGCCCAGCAGATCGTCGTGGACATCACGGACGACACGGTGGACGAGGAAGAGGAGGAGACGTTCCTGCTGACGCTCAGCAATGCGCAGCACGCGTCGCTTGCAGGAGGCGGTTCGAGGCTGCAGGTGACGGGAACGATTCGCGACGACGACGATCCGGAAGTCGAAGCGTCGTTCGGATCGGCGAACTACGGGGTGACCGAGGGCGGCACGGTGACCGTGGTCGTGCGTCTGAACCGCGATCCCGAGCGTGACCTGACGATCGACCTGGATCGCACCCACCACGGCGACGCGACCGATGCGGACTACTCGGGTGTGCCTGACAGGGTGACATTCGGCCGGGGCGTGACGACCCAGGAGTTCCTGTTCGTGGCGACGGACGATCGCGACGACGACGACGGCGAGGCAGTGGTGCTGAGCTTCAGGTCCCCCCTGCCGCCGCGGGTCACCGGAAGCGGCCAGACGACCCTGGCGATCCAGGACAACGATGGCCCCGTGATTCGACCGCCTCCACCCCCGCCTCCACCCCCGCCCCCACCCCCGCCGCCGCCGCCGCCGCCACCCCCACCAAGGGAGGGGGAAGAAGAGGAAGACGGTGGCGCGGGCGGCGGCGGCGGTCCGCCTCCGCCGAGCGGTCCGCCCACGGCCGACTTCACCCTGACCGCGGATTGCGCGGACGGCCTCTGCCGCGCCCGCACCGGGCTGCCGGTGACGTTCGAGGACGCGAGTGCCGGCCGCGTCCAGTCCCGGCGCTGGGACTTCGGTGACGGGACGGGGTCGCGCAACCGGCGGATCGACCATGCCTGGGCCGAGCCCGGCTTCTACGAGGTCACCCTGACGGTGAGCGACGGCACGACCGTGTCGACGGCAAAGCAGGTCCTTCTGGTCGAGGCGAGCGATCCCGCCGGGACGTGCCTCCCTGACGCGGCGACGCTGTGCCTGCGGGACTCGCGCTACGCGGTCGGCGTCGACTGGCGGACGGCGGACGGCGGGAGCGGCGCCGGCAAGGTGGTCCGCGAAGGCACGAACGACTCGGGGCTGTTCACGTTCTTCAGCCGGGACAACTGGGAAGTGCTGATCAAGGTGCTCGACGGCTGCGCGGTCAACGGTCACGTGTGGGTGTACGGCGCCTCGACGACGGACCTCGGCTACGCGATCCAGGTGACCGACACGGTGACGGGCGTGGTGAAGGAGTACCGCAACGAGCCGGGGCAGCCGGCGGCCGCGGTCACCGACGCGGCGGCGTTCCGTGCCTGCGCCCGCTGACGGGCGTCGGCCGCCGCGCAGAACTTTCTTGCAGAACCCCGCAGTTTTGTAGGCGACAAAGGGGCCGCGTACCGCCTACCGTTGATAGCGAGTGGAGATTGTGGACAGGTCCGCGCGGATCAGGGCCGCGGCCGTTGCCGCTTTCGCGGTTGCCGTGGTGGGAATCGCCTCGCCGGCCGCGGGGCAGGACACAACGCCCCCGACGGCGGAGCTTCCGCTCGAGCCGGGACAACCGACCGTCGAGCCGGTGGACGAGAGTGCGACCAGCCTCCTCGTGACCTGGGTCCCGGCGGAGAATGCCGGCCGGCCGCTCGTCAGCGGCTACGACCTGCAGTACCGCAAGGAGGGCGATCCGGACTGGACGGACGGCCCGCGGAACGTGCCGTTCTCGCGGGCCGAGGTCGGCGGCCTCGAGGCGGACACCGTCTACGAAGTGCAGGTGCGGGCGGTGAACGCGGAAGGCGAGGGTCCGTGGTCCGATCCCGGCAGCGGGGAGACGCTCGCGTTCACGATGCGCGTCGTGTCGCCGCCCGGTGAACTGCGTCACGACGGCGAGAACGGCATCGCGGTGGTGTACGAGTTCAGCGAAGCGCTCGACTACCGGGGCGATTTCGACGACATCGGAAACGAGTTCTCCATGTGGAGAGCCGAGGTCGTTTCGGCGCGCCGGCTTTCGCCCCGGCAGGTGGAGGTGACGTTCGAGCCGTCGGGCCAGAGCACCTTTCGGGTGATTGTGCAAGCCGTCCGGGAAATCCAGCCTTGCACCCGAGCGAGCACCCGAGCGAAGAGGAGCAGCGGAATATGTACGGGGGATGGCGAGGCGCTCTCCGAGACGCTCGTTCACTGGGTGGCGGGGCCGCGTAGCGAGGTAGTGTCCATCCGGGCGGTGTCGTCGACGGTGGACGAGGCCGACCCGGCGGTGTTCGAACTCACGCGCTTGCCCGGTGACGAGGACTCCAGTAGTCAGGACGTCCGTCTCGACTGGCTGCTCGAGGGCGACCCGCTTGTGAGTCATCCGCTGACCAAGGTGCGGTTCGAAGGCGGGAGTTCCACGGCTTTACTGTCGTTGCCGACGAAGGAAGGCGACGCGACGAGAGACGGCGGCCGCATCCTGTACCGGGTGGCCCCGGCGGCCGAGGCGCCGTCTCCGCCGGCCTACCTCGTCGGCAGTTCGGCGGAGGCGACGGTCACGGTGCGGGGCGACGACTCCATCACGCCGCCGCCGCCGCCGCCGCCGCCGCCACCGCCGCCGCCGCCGCCGCCGCCGCCGCCGCCGCCACCGCCGCCACCGCCGCCACCGCCACCGCCGGTCGGCCCCGGCGCCGACGATGGCGACGATGGCGACAATGGCGACGATGGCGACGATGGCGACGATGGCGGCCCCGGCGATGGCGACGACGGCGGTCCGCCTCCGCCGAGTGGTCCGCCCAAGGCCGACTTCACGCTGACTGCGGAGTGCCCCGGGGACCTCTGCCGCGCCCGCACGGGCGTGGCCGTGACCTTCGAGGACGCGAGTGCCGGCCGCGTCCAGTCCCGGCTCTGGGACTTCGGTGACGGGACGGGGTCGCGCAACCGGCGGATCGACCATGCCTGGTCGTCGCCGGGCTTCTACGAGGTCACCCTGACGGTGACCAACGGCACGACCGTGTCGACGGCAAGGCAGGTCCTTCTGGTCGAGGCGAGCGATCCGGCGGGGACGTGCGTGGCGGACGCGGAGACGCTCTGCCTGCGGGACTCGCGCTACGCGGTCGGCGTCGACTGGCGGACGGCGGACGGCAAGAGCGGCGCCGGCAAGGTGGTCCACTCAGGCACGAACGACTCGGGCCTGTTCACGTTCTTCAGCGCGGACAACTGGGAAGTGCTGATCAAGGTGCTCGACGGCTGCGCGGTCAACGGACACGTGTGGGTGTACGGCGCCTCGACGACGGACCTCGGCTACGCGATCCAGGTGACCGACACGGCGACGGGCGTGGTGAAGGAGTACCGCAACGAGCCGGGCCGGCCGGCGCCCGCGGTCACGGACGCGGCGGCGTTCTCGGAGGGATGCCGGCAGAATTGAGCACCTCCTCGAATTCGGCGGGCGGCCCCGGGCCTCGCGCCGGCGCCCCTACCGGCCCGTCAACCGTCGAGTGCTCGCACCACCGCCTCGGGTTCGCGGTCGATGACAGTCAGCAGAACGCGGGCCGCACGGTCCGGGACTCGCCGACCCTGTTCCCAGTCCTGCACCGCGCGGGCGTCCAGTCCGAATCGGTCCGCGAAGTTCTGGCGGCTGAGCTTCATGCGTTTGCGCAGCGCAACGATGTGCTCCGCAGCCGGATCGTCGACGATTCGGCAAGGAAGCTGCGTTTCGCCGCGCACGTGGGCCAGCACCTCTCCGAGGGCAGCTTCCACCTCGCGGCCCACCTCGGTTCTCTGAGTCGTCATGGGTCTTCCTCCTCGTTCTTGATCGCGGCCACGAGCCGGGAAAGCACCTTCTTGTCCGTGGGGCTCAGGTCGGTCCGATCCGCCTTTGCATATGCGGTCAGCAGATAGACCGCGCCAACGCCGGCCTGCCGAAAGTAGATCGTGCGGACGCCGCCTCGCTTGCCCCGTCCAGACGCCGCCCAGCGCAGTTTCCGGATTCCTCCGGTCCCGCGGATCACGGGTGCGGCGCTCGGGTCGGCAGCAATGGCAGCCTCCATGGCTTGTCGATCTGCTTCCGACATGAGCTTGCGAACAGCCCGCTCATAGGTCCTGGTGACGAAGATGCGCACAGATCCAATATGCGGCAGTGCCGCAGACTTGTCAAACGCGAAGGTGGCGTGCCGGTTCAGCGAGCGTGGTCCACTCAGGGACGAACGACTCGGGCCTGTTCACGTTCTTCAGCCGGGGCAGCCGGCGGCCGCGGTCACCGACGGGGCGGCGTTCCGTGCGTGCGCCCGCTGACGGGCGCCGGCCGCCGCGTCGCACTTTTCTTGCAAAACCCCGCAGTTTCGTAGGCGACAGAGGGGCCGCATGCCGCCTACCGTTGATAGCGGGTGAAAACTGTGAAGAAGTCCGCGCGGATCAGGGCCGCGGCCGTTGCCGCTTTCGCGGTTGCCGTGGTGGGAATCGCCGCGCCGGCCGTGGGGCAGGACACCACGCCCCCGACGCTGGAAAGCGCCACGGTGAACGCGGCGGGCACGGAGATCACCCTCACGTTCGATGAGGACATAGTGCCCGTGGTCGCTGAGCTGTACGATCCCTTTGGCATCACGGTGGCCGGGGTCGCGGTGGAAGTGACCACTATCGTTTTCGAGACCTCGTTCGGGCGCCAACTGGTCCTCCGTGGCCCCAGCGCCGGTACCCCTATCGCTCAGGGGCAGACGGTCGTGGTGACGTACACGGACCCCACGTCCAACGACGACGCAATCCTCCAGGACGCGGCCGGCAACGACGTCGCCACCTTCACCACCGGCGAAGACGGCGTGCCGGATGTGGTCAACAACTCGACCGTGGTCGCGGACACCACGTCTCCGACGCTGGTAAGTGCCGAGGTGTCCCTTATTGGAACAGACGTATACGTCACCTTCAGCGAGGACGTGACGACGCCGGCTACTGACGGCATCATAGATACGGTCGGCCGATTCAGCGTCACGAAGGACGGGGTCGCGGTGCGAGGAATCCTTGTTGCTCAAGGTGGCAGCAGCGGCCCAGTTGTGCGGATCTCTTGGTTCACGGCCATCGATCACGGGGAAGCGGTCGTGGTGACGTACACGGACCAGACCGCCGGAGACGACTCGAACGTCATCGAGGACGCCGCCGGCAACGAGGTGGCCACCTTCACCACCGGCGTAGGCGGCGTACCGGCGGTGGTCAACAACTCGAGGGTGGGGGCGTCGTCGGACACCACGTCCCCAACGCTGTCAAGCGCCTCGGTGAACGCGGCGGGCAGCGAGATCACCCTCACCTTCAACGAGAACATATACGGCATCGAAACAGCAGCGGTCGGCGATTTCAGCGTCACGGCGGGCGGGGACGCGGTGTCGCTGACGACGGCAAGCGCCAGCGTTCCCCTCAGCATGGTCCTCGGCGCCGCCGCCGGCGCCATCGAGCAGGGGGAGACGGTCGTGGTGACCTACACGGACCCGACCGCCAGCAACGACGCGAATGCCCTCCAGGACCCCGCCGGCAACGACGTCGCCACCTTCACCACCGGCTCGGGCACCGTGCCGGCGGTGGTCAACAACTCGACCGTGGTCGCGCCGGACACCACGCCCCCGGTGCTCGGCAGCGCCAGGGTGGCCGCGACTGGCTCGGACCTCAGACTCGGTTTCAGCGAGTTCTTGGGCTCTGCGAGTTTGGCCACAGACCAATTCAGCGTCACGGCGGACGGGGTCGCGGTGACGCCGTCCGCCGTGGCCCTCGTCTCTGGCTCTGCCGAGGTGAGGCTCTTCTTTTCTGACGGCACCTTTCAGCAGGGGGAGACGGTCGTGGCGACGTACACGGACCCGACCTCCGGCGACGACGCGAATGCCATTCAGGACACCGCGGGCAATGACGCCGCCTCGTTCACCACCGGCGTGGGCGGCGTGCCGGCGGTGATCAACAACTCGACTGTGCCGGACACCAGAGTGCCGAGGCTCACCGCCGCCACGGTGAACGCGGCGGGCACGCAGATCACCCTGACGTTCAGCGAGAATCTGAGTACTTCGGTTCCCGCGGCGTCCGTCTTCAGCGCCTTCATGGGCGGCGAGTCGCTGACGATCGGTTCCGTGACCCAGCCCACCGCGAACCTGAACCAGATCGTGCTCGCGGTTACGCCCACCATTCCGCGGGACGGGCCGGTGTCCGTCACGTACGCTAGGTCGGTCACCGGGAACAAGATCCAGGACGCGGCCGGCAACGAGACCGTGAGTTTCACCACCGGCCTCGGCGTTCCCGCGGTCACGAACAACTCCACCCAGAGTGGCGCCTTGCCGCCCACGAACGTGGCCGCGGCCCCGGTGGCGCGCAGCACGACGGAGCTTTCGGTTTCCTGGAGCGCGGTGACCGACGCGGTCACCTACGACGTCCGCTACCGAGTGCCTCGTGCCTTTGAGGTTGACCCTGAATGGACGATGGAGACGGGTGTCACCGCCACGTCGAAGGAACTCACGGGTCTTGTTGAGAACACACGGCACCTCGTTCAGGTGCGCGCGGTCGCGGCCGGTATGACCGCCGGCCCCTGGTCGGCTACGACGGTGGTGTGGACGAACCCGCCGGCAGAAGAGGTGCTCGCCAACTTTCCCCTGGTCCCCGCGGGTCTGGGCCACGGGGACAGCTTTCGCGCCCTCTTCTTGACTTCGGAGATCCTGACCAACGGGTACGGGGGGGCTGACCAGTACCATTTCTCCGCTCAAAACGAACTCGCCGCCGGTCTCGACGCCTTGTTTGCCGGGGGCGATTGGGCCACGAGGATCGGGCAGCGCGCGGTAGTCAGCACGCCGGGAGTCAGCGCCCGCCTCCATACCGACACGACCTGGACCGAAACGGACAGGGGTGTGCCGATCTACTGGATATCCGGCTCCAAGACCGGCGCCAAGGTGGCGGACGACTACGCGGACTTCTACGACGGCGATTGGGACGACGAGGCGAACCCCATCGACGGGTTCGGGAACGCCGTCGTTATTTCCTCGGACAACCAGCCGTGGACCGGCAGCGCCAACGACGGCACGGAACTGATGGAGGGCGGGGTGTCGAGGGCGCTGGGCCAGCCTCTGGTCGGCATCGGCGGCCTCAACTCCAGCACGGCCGGCGTCGGCCCGCTGGCCGGCGGCACGGCCGCGATCACCGGGGAGCGGCCGGTCTATGGGCTGTCGCAGGTCTACCGGATTCTCGACTTGTACCGGTTGGTGAGCAACTATGTAAGGTCCACCCCCGAGGTGACGGAGCAAAGCGCCGCGAGGCTGGCCCAGGCCTTCACCACCGGGACCAGCGCCGGAGGCTACGGGCTCCAGAAGCTGAAAACGGACAACTTGGATGGAGACGCGTTCTCGGCCGCGATCTACACGGTGGACGCGAGCGGCCACCCCGACACGCTCCACGCCTCGCTCAGCTCGCCGGCGACATTCGGAGGCCAAGCCGAGTTCACGGCCCCGGTTGGGACCACGTTGGAACGGGAAACGACCTATGCCGCCGTCTTCACGCCCGATACCGCGGGTACGACGATGAGTATCGATGGCGCGGCAAGCGACGGCGAGGACCTGAGGGTCCGGCCCGGCTGGAGCATCGCCGACGCGTTCCTGGCCGAGAGCGGAAGTTCCTGGTCGGCGGATGCGGAAGGCGTTTCGCTGACGTTCGAGGTGGTGGGAACCGAGCTGGAGGACACCACGCCGCCGATGCTGGAAAGCGCCGTGGTGGACTCGACGGGCAGCGAGATCACCCTCACGTTCGATGAGGAGTTTTTGTATCCGCTCGAGGACCCTGGGAATTTCGATTTCAGAGTTGATGTGCAGATCCGATTCGGCATCAACGTGGGCGACGCTTCCTTGGATTCAGAGGGACTTGGAGTGCGTCAGAAGACGGTGACTTTTATTGTCGCCACCGGCTCGATCCCCCAGGGGCAGACGGTCACGGTGACCTACCGGGACCCGACCGACTACGACGTCCCGGGTCTCCTCGAGGACGCCGCGGGCAACGACGTCGCCACCTTCACCACCGGCTCGGGCGGCGTGCCGGCGGTGGTCAACAACTCGACCGTGGTCCTGATGACCAGTCCGGGCATGCCGACCGGGCTGAGCGCGACCGCGAGCGGCAAGACGCGGATCAACCTGTCGTGGACGGCGCCGGCAGCCAACGGGGGTTCGGCCATCACGGGGTACCTGATCGAGGTATCGACCGACGGGGGCGCGAACTTCACCACGCTGGAGGCGAACACGAACAGCACGGCCACGACGCACTCCCACACGGGGTTGTCGTCGGGCGCCGCGCGGCACTACCGGGTGTCGGCGATCAACGCGAACGGCACGGGCATGCCGAGCAGCACGGACTCGGCGACGACGGCGGCGAACACCGTGCCGACCTTCAGTCCGTCCACGTCGACGCGCACGGTGGCGGAGAACACGGCTTCGGGCACGAACCTCGGCGGTTCGGTGACGGCTTCCGACTCCGACACGGGGGACACGCTGACCTACAGCCTCGGAGGCACGGACGAGGATTCGTTCGCCGTCGTGGCGTCGAGCGGCCAGCTCCGAACGAGCGCCGCGCTGGACCACGAGAGCAAGGCCTCGTACTCGGTGACGGTGCGGGTTGACGACGGCGACGGCGGCACGGCCGACGCATCGGTGACGATCAGCGTGACCGACGTTGACGAGCCCCCGCGGCGCCCGGCGGCGCCCTCGGTGGGCGCCGTGTCCGGGAGCACGACGAGCCTCGACGTCTCCTGGAGCGCCCCGGAGAACGCCGGTCGTCCGGCGATCGCGAGCTACGACGTGCAGTACCGGAAGACGGGCGTGACGAACTGGACGGACGGTCCGCAGAACGTCACGGCGACGTCGGCGCGGCTCTCCAGTCTCGATGCGGGCACGGCCTACAACGTGCAGGTGCGGGCGTCGAACGACGAGGGCGACAGCCCGTATTCGCAGTCCGGCTCGGGCAGCACGAATGCGGCGGACAACGACGCGCCGGTGTTCAACCCGAGTTCGGTGACGTTGACGCTGGCGGAGAACACGGTCGGCGTCGTGAACGTGGGCAGTCCGGTGACGGCGACCGACGCGGACGCGGGGGACACCCTGACCTACAGTCTGGGGGGTACTGACGCCTCTTCGTTCACGATCGTCGAGACGAGCGGCCAGATCCGGACCGTGGCCGGCGCGACCTACGACTACGAGTCGAAGCCGTCCCTTTCGGTGACCGTCACCGCCCGCGACGGCAACGGCGCCACGGCCAGCGCGTCCGTGACGATCAGCGTGACCGACGTGGCCGAGCCGCCGCGACGCCCGGCGGCGCCTGTCGTGCGCTCCGTGTCCGGGAGCACGACGAGCCTGGACGTCTCCTGGAGCGCCCCGGAGAACGCCGGTCGTCCGGCGATCGCGAGCTACGACGTGCAGTACCGGAAGCAGGGTACGACGAACTGGACGAACGGTCCGCAGAACGTGACGGCGACGTCGGCGCGGCTCCCCGGTCTCGACGTGGGCACGGCCTACGACGTGCAGGTGCGGGCGTCGAACGACGAGGGCGACAGCGTGTATTCGCAGTCCGGCACGGGCAGCACGAACACGGCGGACAACAACGCGCCGGTGTTCGACTCCGGTCCGGTGACGTTGACGCTGGCCGGGAACACGGTCGGCGTCGTGAACGTGGGCAGTCCGGTGACGGCGACCGACGCGGATGGGGACCCCCTGACCTACAGTCTGGGGGGCGCCGACGCCTCTTCGTTCACGATCGGCGAGACGAGCGGCCAGATCCGGACCGTGGCCGGCGCGACCTACGACTACGAGTCGAAGCCGTCCTACTCGGTGACGGTCACCGCCCGCGACGGCGACGGCGCCACGGCCAGCGCGTCGGTGACGATCGAGCTGACCGCCGGGTCGGGGAACCGCCTGCCGTCGTTTGGGAGTGCGACGATCTTCCGGGAGGTGTCCGAGAATCAACCGCGAAGGACCGATGTCGGCGCCCCGGTGACGGCCACGGACGCGGACGGCGACGAGTTGACCTACGGTCTTGCCGGCCCGGGCACTTCGCTGTTCCGGATCTACGACCTGACCGGGCAGATCGAGACGCGGCGCTCCCTGGACCACGAGGCCGGGCAGTCCTACGCGCTGATGGTGTCGGCCTCCGACGGTACGGACACGACGACCGTGGAGCTGACGATCCGGGTCCTGGACGTGGACGAGCCTCCGGGCCGGCCGGGACAGCCGACCGTCAGGCCGGTGGACGGGAGTGCGACCAGCCTCCTCGCGACCTGGTTCCGGGTGTTGAATGCCGGCCGGCCGCTCGTCAGCGGCTACGACCTGCAGTACCGCAAGGAGGGCGATCCGGATTGGGCGGACGGCCCACGGAACGTGCCGTTCCCGCGGGCCGAGGTCGGCGGCCTGGAGGCGGACACCGCCTACGAGGTGCAGGTGCGGGCGGTGAACGCGGAAGGCGAGGGTCCGTGGTCTGTTCCCGGCAGCGCGGAGACGCACGCGTTCACGGTGCGCGTGGCGGCGGCGCCGGGTGAACTGCGGCACGACGGCGAGAACGACATCTCGGTGGTGTACGAGTTCAGCGAAGCGCTCGACTACCGGGGCGATTTCGACGACTTCGACGACGATCTCGCCCTGTGGAGAGCCGAGTTCGTTTCGGCGCGCCGGCTTTCGCCCCGGCAGGTGGAGGTGACGTTCAAGCCGTCAGGCCAGACCGCTTTCAGTGTGCTCCTTCGAGGGTCCTCGGAAGCTCCACCTTGCATGATCAGCCGACTCTGCACGGAGGGTGGAGTTCCGCTGGCGGAGAGGCTCATTCACTGGGTGGCGGGGCCGCGAACGGAGGTGGTGTCGATCCGGGCGGTGTCGTCGACGGTGGACGAGGGCGACCCGGCGGTGTTCGAACTGACGCGCTCGCCCGGTGACGAGGATTCCGGGGCGCAGGAGATCCGTCTCGACCTGCTGCTCGAGGGCGACCCGTTTGTGGACCCGGCGCCGTGGACCGTGACATTCGAAGCCGACGCAGCGACCGCTTCGCTGTCGTTGGCCACGAAGAAAGACGACGCGGTCGAGGACGGCCGCCGCATCCTGTACCGGGTGCGCCACGGGAGCCAGGCGCCGCCGGCCTACCTCGTCGGCAGTCCGGCGGAGGCGATGGTCACGGTCCGGGACGACGACTCCATCACGCCGCCGCCCCCGCCGCCGCCCCCGCCGCCGCCGCCCCCGCCACCGCCGCCGCCGCCGCCGCCGGTCGGCCCCGGCATCGACGACGGCGGCGATGGCGACGATGGCGACGATGGCGATGGCGGCCCCGGCGATGGCGGCGGCACGGGCGGCGGCGGAGCGCCCAGCGCGGCGATCACGGTGACCGCGGATTGCGCGGACGGCCTCTGCCGCGCCCTGACCGGCGTCCCGGTGCGGTTCGAGAACGCGAGCACCGGCGACGTGCGGCAGTTGAGGTGGGACTTCGGCGACGGCGTGATGTCACGCGGTGCGGCCGCGAACCACGCCTGGTCGGCGCCGGGGTTCTACGAGGTCACGCTGTGGGTCAGCGACGGCACGACCGAGTCGATGGCAAAGCTGGTCTTTCTGGTCGAGGCGAGCGATCCCGCCGGGACGTGCCTCCCTGACGCGGCGACGCTGTGCCTGCGGGACTCCCGCTTCTCGGTCGGCGTCGAGTGGCGGACGGCGGGCGGCGCGAGCGGCGCCGGCAAGGTGGTCCGCGAAGGCACGAACGACTCGGGTCTGTTCACGTTCTTCAGCCGGGACAACTGGGAGGTCCTGATCAAGGTCCTGGACGGTTGCGCACTGAATGGAAACGTATGGGTGTACGGCGCGTCCACCACGGACCTCGGCTACGCGATCCAGGTGACCGACACGGCGACGGGCGCCGTGAAGGAGTACCGCAACGAGCCGGGGCAGCCCGCGCCCGCGATCACGGACGCGACCGCGTTCCGTGCGTGCGCCCGCTGACGGCCGCCGGCTCCATGGCTCAGGGGGCGGCGAGTCGCTGACGAACGTGGTCGCGGCGCCCGAACGCTCGCCGCGCATCGATCGCGGCCTCGTGGCCGCGGCCCTGGTGCGCATGGTGCTGTCCGCGGCCGGTCTTCGCTGAGCGGCCCTAAGGGGCTGCCGCGTCGACTTTCTTCCAGATTTCTTCCAAAACCCCGCAGTTTCGTAGGCGACAGCGGCGCCGCGAGTTGCGTAGCGTCCCGTCCCGTCCCGGTTGGCATGGTGAAGATGTAGAAGAAGTCCTTGAATGCAAATGCTGTGAAGAGGTTGCCGCGGATCCGGGCCGCGACCGTTGCCGCTCTTGCGGTGGTGGTCATGGGAATCGCCGCGCCGGCGGTGGGGCAGGACATCACGGCCCCGGTGCTGACAAGCGCCCCTGTGAACGTTGCCGGCAATCGGATCACCCTCGTGTTCAGCGAACAACTCAACACGTACGCCCTGCCGCATGGGGGTGGCCTTGACTTCTTCAGTCTCACGGTGGGCGGGGAGGCGGAGACGCTCACCAGCGTTGAATTCGGCTACGACAGAGCAACCCTCCGTTTTTCGTCCACCATCCAGCAGGGGCAGGCGGTGGTGGTGAGCTACACGGACCCGACCTCCGGCAATGACGCGATCGCCCTCGAGGATACAGCCGGCAACGAGGTCGCCACCTTCACCACCGGCGAAGACGGCGTGCCGGCGGTGACGAACAACTCGACCGTGTCCGCGAACGACACCACGCCGCCGATGATCAACACCGGGGCCGGCATAGAAGTGAATACGACTGGCTTGTACCTCCCCATCCACTTCAACGAGGCCCTGGACGGCGCCGCAGATGTACCCTTGAGCCACTTCAGCATCACGGTGGACGGGGTCTCGGTGACCCCGTCCCTCCTCCGTGTCCGCGAAAGCACTGTAAGCTTCAACTTCGCAACTGGCGACCGCATCCAGCAGGGGCAGGCGGTGGTGGCGACCTACACGGACCCGACCGCCGAAAACGACGACAACGTGATCCAGGACGTCGCCGGCAACGACCTCGCGTCCTTCACCACCGGCGAAGACGGCGTGCCGGCGGTGACGAACAACTCGACGTTTGTGCCGGACACCACGCCGCCGACGCTGTCGAGCGCCTGGACGGGACCTTTGGGGACTCAAGTCGGGCTGGCCTTCAGCGAGAATCTGAGCCCTTTGGGCGGTAGTCATATCGATCTCGTGCCGAGCTTCGGGGTTCTCGTGAGCGGCGCCTCGCTCACGGTCACCTCCGTGACCTGGAACCTCCAGAACCCGGACAGGCTCGGAGTAAATTTTAGTGGCGCCTTTATTCCGCAGGACGCGACGGTGTCGGTCACGTACACCAAACCGTCCTCCGGGCTCATCCTCAAGGACGCCGCCGGCAACGAGACGGCGAGCTTCACCACCGGTTCGGACGGCGTGCCCGCGGTGACCAACAACTCGACGGTGGATGACACCACGCCGCCGACGCTGGTGAGCGCCGCGGTGAGAACTGCGGGGACTTTGGTCGCGTTGGAGTTCGACGAGAATCTGTACGCTGCTGGCGCGTCGTCGGCCTACGAGGTCTTCGTGAGCGGCGCCTCGCTCACGGTCAGTTCGGCGACCCGGCCGAGCGATGACCGGGACGAGATTTTGCTCTCGGTTACTCCCGCAACGATTCCGCGGAACGCGCCGGTGTCGGTCACGTACACGGACCCGACCGCCGGGAACGACCAGTCCGCCCTCCAGGACACCGCCGGCAACGACGTGGCCACCTTCACCACCGGTTCGAACGGCGTGCCGGCGGTGGAGAACAACTCGACGGTTGCGGGCCCCCCGGGCCCGCCGACCGGGCTGACCGCGACCGCTGCCGGCAAGTCGCAGATCGACCTGTCGTGGACGGCGCCTGCAGATGACGGAGGTTCGCCCATCACGGGCTACATGATCGAGGTGTCGACGGACGGGGGCACGAACTTCACCACGGTCGAGGGGGACACGAACAGCACGGCGACGACGTACTCCCACACCGAGTTGCCGACGGGCGCCCAGCGGCACTACCGTGTGTCGGCGATCAACGCGAACGGTACGGGCATGCCTGGCAACGTGGACGATGCGACCACGGCGGCGAACAGCCTGCCGACCTTCAGTCCGGCCACCACGACGCGCACGGTGGCGGAGAACACGGCCTCCGGCACGGATTTAGGCGTTCCGGTGGCGGCGACCGACACGGACACGGACGACACGCTGACCTACAGCCTCGCGGGCACGGACGGGGGTTCGTTCGAGGTGGACGCGACGAGCGGCCAGCTCCGGACGAGCGCCGACCTGGATTACGAGAGCAAGGATTCGTACTCGGTGACGGTGGGAGTGGACGACGGGGACGGCGGCACGGCCGACGCCGCGGTGACGATCAACGTGACGGACGAGTCCGAGCCGCCGCGGCGGCCGGCGGCGCCTTCGGTGGCCGCGGTGTCGGGGAGCACGACGAGCCTGGACGTGTCCTGGAGCGCTCCGGAGAACGCGGGTCGTCCGGCGATCACGGGCTACGACCTGCAGTACCGCAAGACGGGGGAGTCGAACTACACGGCCGGTCCGCAGAACCTGACGGTGACGACGCGGCAGCTCACCTCTCTGGATGCGGGGACGGAGTACCACGTGCAGGTGCGAGCGTCGAACGACGAGGGGGACAGCGAGTACTCGCAGCCCGGCTCGGGGAGCACGAACGAGGCCGACAACGAGGCGCCGGTGTTCAACTCGAGTTCGGTGACGCTGACGCTGGCGGAGAACACGGTCGGCGGCGTGGACGTGGGCAGTCCGGTGGCGGCGACCGACGCGGACGCTGGGGACTCGCTGACCTACAGCCTGGGGGGTACCGACGACTCGTCGTTCACGATCGTCGACACGAGCGGCCAGATCCGGACCGCGTCCGGCGCGACCTTCGACTTCGAGTCGAAGCCGTCCCTTTCGGTGACGGTCACCGCCCGCGACGACGACGGCGCCACGGCGAGCGCGGCGGTGACGATCAACGTGACGGACGCGGCCGAACCGCCGCGGCGGCCGGCGGCGCCTTCGGTGGCCGCGGTGTCCGGGAGCACGACGAGCCTGGACGTCACCTGGAGCGCCCCGGAGAACGCGGGTCGTCCGGCGATCACGGGCTACGACCTGCAGTACCGCAAGACGGGGGAGTCGAACTACACGGCCGGTCCGCAGAACCTGACGGTGACGACGCGGCAGCTCACCTCTCTGGATGCGGGGACGGAGTACCACGTGCAGGTGCGGGCGTCGAACGACGAGGGGGACAGCGAGTACTCGCAGCCCGGCTCGGGCAGCACGAATGCGGCGGACAACGAGGCGCCGGTGTTCAACCCGAGTTCGGTGTCGGCGACGCGCACGGTGGCGGAGAACACGGTCGGCGGCGTGGACGTGGGCAGTCCGGTGGCGGCGACCGACGCGGACGCTGGGGACTCGCTGACCTACAGCCTGGGGGGTACCGACGACTCGTCGTTCACGATCGTCGACACGAGCGGCCAGATCCGGACCGTGTCCGGCGCGACCTTCGACTTCGAGTCGAAGCGGTCCCTCTCGCTGACCGTCACCGCCAGCGACGGCCGCGGCGGCACGGCCAGCGCGTCGGTGACGATCGGTGTGACGGACGTGGACGAGCCTCCGGGCCGGCCGGAACAGCCGATCGTCGAGCCGGTGGACGGGAGTGCGACCAGCCTCCTCGCGCGCTGGTTGTCGGCGTTCAGTGCCGACCGTCCGCTGGTGAGCGGCTACGACCTGCAGTACCGCAAGGAGGGCGATCCGGACTGGACGAACGGGCCGCGGAACGTGCCCTTCCCGCGCACCGAGATCGACGGCCTGGACGCGGACGTCGACTACGAGGTGCAGGTGCGGGCGGTGAACGCGGAAGGCGAGGGTCCGTGGTCGAGTACCGGCGGCGCGAAGACGCACGCGTTCACGGTGCGGGTGGCTTCGTTGCCCGGTGAACTGCGGCACGACGGGGAGAACGACATTTCGGTGGTGTACGAGTTCAGCGAAGCGCTCGACTACCGGGGCGACATCGCGGACTTCGACGACGATCTGGTCCTGTTGGGGGCCGGGTTCGTTTCGGCGCGCCTGCTTTCGGCGCGGCAGGTGGAGGCGACGTTCAGGCCGTCAAGCCGGATCGCCTTCAACGTGTTCTTGAGAGGGGCCACGGAAGAACCGCCCTGCACGGTCACCCGACTCTGCACGGCTGGCGGAGCGCCGCTCAGCGAGAGCCTCAGCCACTGGGTGGCGGGGCCGCGCAGGGAGGTGGTGTCGATCCGGGCGGTGTCTTCGACCGTGGACGAGGGCGAGACGGTGATGTTCGAGCTCATGCGGTCTCCCGGCGACGACGACTCGGAGCGGCAGGATGTCCATTTGGACCGGCTGGTCGAGGGCTCGCCGTTCGTGGGTTTCCTGCCGTCGGCGGCGACGTTCGAGGCCGGCCAAGCGACCGCCTCGCTGTCGTTGCCGACGAAGGAAGACGACCTGATGGGGGGCGGCGGCCGCATCCTGTTCCGGGTGCGCGAGGGGTCCGGGCCGGTGAACGAGCCGCCGGCCTACCTCGTCGGCAGTTCGGCGGAGGCGACGGTCACGGTGCGGGACGACGACGACACTGTCGAGCCGCCACCGCCGCCGCCACCGCCGCCGCCGCCGCCACCGCCGCCGCCGCCGGTCGGCCCCGGCATCGACGACGGCGACGATGGCGATGGCGGCGATGGCGGCCCCGGCGATGGCGGCGGCACGGGCGGCGGCGGAGCGCCCAGGGCGGCGATCACGGTGGCCGCGGAGTGCCCGGACGGCCTCTGCCGCGCCCTGACCGGCGTCCCGGTGCGGTTCGAGAACGCGAGCACCGGCGACGTGCGGCAGTTGAGGTGGGACTTCGGCGACGGCGTGATGTCACGCGGTGCGGCCGCGAACCACGCCTGGTCGGCGCCGGGGTTCTACGAGGTCACGCTGTGGGTCAGCGACGGCACGACCGAGTCGATGGCAAAGCTGGTCTTTCTGGTCGAGGCGAGCGATCCCGCCGGGACGTGCCTCCCTGACGCGGCGACGCTGTGCCTGCGGGACTCCCGCTTCTCGGTCGGCGTCGAGTGGCGGACGGCGGGCGGCGCGAGCGGCGCCGGCAAGGTGGTCCGCGAAGGCACGAACGACTCCGGGCTGTTCTACTTCTTCGACCCGGGCGACAACTGGGAGGTCCTCATCAAGGTCCTGGACGGCTGCGCGGTCAACGGCCACATGTGGGTGTACGGCGCGTCGACGACGGACCTCGGCTACGCGATCCAGGTCACCGACACGGTCACGGGCGTGGTCAAGGAGTACCGCAACGAGCCGGGGCAGCCCGCGCCCGCGATCACGGACGCGACCGCGTTCCGCGCGTGCGCCCGCTGACGGGCGCACGCAGTCCGCACCCAGTTTCTGCCGAGCTACGCCACCTACGCCTGCTGGAACGCCCGGGCCCGGAACAGGAAGTCGATGATGTTGCCTTCGTGGGGCTGCAGCCAGTTGAGCTGAATCGTCGGCACGGGCCCCAGGTTCAGGCGGTCGACGTGGGTGGCGTCGATCAGTTGCCGGCGCCACCGCTCGTCGTTCGTGATCGCGCTGCACACCAGGGTGCCGCCGATGGCGCCCAGCATCTTGTCCTGCGGGCACTCGACGACCGAGACGAAGGGGAACATGTACTCGACGTTCGCGGCCTCGACCTCGGCGTTGGCGCAGTGGAGCACGGTCGGCAGCAGGTAGTCGCAGCGGTCGCGCTCTTCGAGCCGGCCGGCGCCGCGCAGTTCCGAGGTCAGGTCGCGTACGCCGGGGGCGTCGACCTGGCGCTCGATCATGCCGTCGATCGCCTTCGCCATGCCCGGCACCGTGAACGCCGCCAGCGGCGATTCCGGATCGTCGGCCGGCTTCGGCAGCACCGGCGCCAGCCGCTCGGCGAGCGCCTGGGCGATCTCTTCCGTGTGGCGCGAGGCCCAGACGCCGGAGCAGGAGATGCAGCTCCGGCCGCTGTTGACGAGCACGCTGTCGACCATCACGTCGAGGTACTTCTCCCAGTCGTCGACGATGTCGTCGCCGAGCAGGATCTTGCTGAAGCCGGGGCCGTGCGGCTGAACCCGCGGATCGTTCTGGTAGCGGGCGACGGTCGCCGCGCCGCCGAAGATCATGCTCCGGGAGCAGGAGGCGAGAACGGCGGCGCCGACGTCGCCTTCGCCCGGGTAAATCGAGATGGCTTCCCTCGGCACCCCGGCCTGGGCGAACGCCTCCGTCATCCGGTACGGGGTCCAGGGCTCCTGCGGGCCCGGCTTGAACACCAGGCCGACCTGGAGCGGGATCACCGGCATCCACAGCGTGTGTACGCCAGGGGAGTTCGACGGCAGCACGAGGCCGATCACCGGCGCCTGCGCCTGGTAGCTCACCGGCACGCCCCGCTCCTCGACGCCGTGTCCCCGGCCCAGGATGTCCAGATCGAGACCGCGGGTCAGGGCTTCCAGCACCTCCCCCATGTTCGTGAGCACGAAGTGGTTCTTGTCCATGTTCGCCCGGCACATGTGCTCGGGCAGGCCGGTGGTCGCCGACTGGTAGTGGACGAAGTCCGCCGGGCTCTGGGCGCCGTTCCCCAGTGGCAGGTCCGCGGTCAGGTAGAGGTCGGCGGCCTTGATGACCATGGAGATCAGTTCGCTCGACGGGATCTCGCGCAGGATGTCGCGGGCACGCTGGGCGCGGCGCATGTCGCGCTGGACCAGACCGGGGTTGGTCTGGTGGAGCGTTGCCAGTTCCTCGCCGGTCTCGAAATGGACGATCGTCGCCTTCTCGAGCGACTCGTAGGGCTTGCCCCAGCGGATGGCGGGGATGTCGATCATTCTGGGGTACCTGTAGCCGACCCGAAGGGGCTTCGGAGGAGTGGTCGAAAGCAGCGGCGAAAGAGGCGGAATCGTAACACCGGGGCGGTAGTCGGGGGCTGCTAGCCTCACCCGACCATGGAGGATCGGCGGACCGTTCTCAAGTCGGCCCTGGCCCTGGGCCTGGGCGTGCGCGGCCTCGATGTGCTTCACGCGCAGGCGGACGATCCACGCAAGGCCCGCCCGCGGGAGGGCGACCGGTTCGTGTTCGCCTTCGGACCGCGCCAGGGCGAGACGATCCGGGTGAACAACGTTCCGCTCGCGAGCGAACAGCTCATCTGCTACGCGATGGACCCGGCGAGCGGCGCCGTTCGCGATGGCTCGCGCCTGAACCAGGTCCTGCTGCTGCGCTTCCAACCGGAGTCGCTGGCGCCCGAAACGAGGGAGGCTTCCGCCGAGGGGGTGGTCGCCTACTCGGGCGTCTGCACCCATACCGGCTGCGACATCGAGGATTGGTCCGAGGAAACGGAGTTCCTCATCTGTCCGTGCCATGAGTCGGAGTTCGACCCCAGGGACGGCGCCGAAGTGATCTCCGGACCGGCGCCCCGGCGGCTGCCGTCGCTGCCGCTTCGTTCGGAGGACGGCGTCCTGGTCGCCGCCGGCGGCTTCAGCGCGAAGATTCGATTCGAGAAGGAGTTCTGACGATGGCCTACCGGCAAGCAATCCTCCGATGCGGCGCCGCCTGGCTCGCGCTTGGTGCGGCGATGGCGCCCGCGGCTGCCCAGGAGCGGCCCTACCGGCCGGTCACCCAGGAACGGCTGGCCTCGCCGGCGCCTGCGAACTGGCTCATGTACCGGCGTACCTACGACGGCTGGGGTTACAGCCCGCTGGACCGGATCGACACCTCGAACGTCGCTTCGCTCGCCCCCGCCTGGTCCTTTTCGACCAGCATCAACGAGGGCCATCAATCGCCGCCGATCGTCAACGACGGCACACTCTTCATCACCACCCCCGGAAGCCGCGTACTGGCGCTCGACGCAGGAACGGGCGAGCTGCTTTGGCGCTTCGTGCCCGAACTGCCCGAGGATCTCCAGCAGATGCACCCGACCAACCGCGGCGTGGCGCTGTGGGGGGACAAGGTGTTCGTCGCCACCGTCGACGCCCGGTTGATCGCGCTCGATGCCCGCACGGGGAACGTGGCGTGGGAGACGGCGGTCGAGGACTACTCGGCGGGTTACTACATGACCCTCGCGCCGCTGGCGGTCGAGGGCAAGGTAATGGTCGGCGTCTCCGGCGGCGAGTGGGGGATTCGCGGCTTCGTCGCCGCCTACGGCGCGGACACCGGGGACGAACTGTGGAAGACGTACACGATCCCCGGCCCGGGGGAACCCGGCCACGACAGTTGGCCCGGTGACACCTGGCGGACCGGCGGCGTCCCGGTCTGGGTCACCGGCACCTACGACCCGGAACTGCGCTTGACCTATTGGGGCACGGGCAACGGCGGCCCGTGGATGGGCGACGCCCGCCCGGGCGACAACCTGTATGCGACCTCCGTGCTGGCTCTCGACGTAGACACCGGTGAACTCAAGGCGCACCACCAGTACCACTGGAACGACAGTTGGGACTGGGACGAGGTCGATTCGCCGCTCCTGATCGACGTCGAGCGCGACGGCAGAACGCGCAAGGCGCTGGTGCATCCGGGACGCAACGCCTACCTCTGGGTGCTGGAGCGGAGCGCGGACTCGATCGACTTCCTGGACGCGACGCGGTTCGTCTACCAGGACGTGTTCACGTCGATCGATCCCGAGACCGGGCGGCCTGAGTACGACCCGGCCAAGACGCCAGCCACCGGCGCGGGGGCGGTCTTCTGTCCGTCCTGGTCCGGCGGCAAGAACTGGCCTCCCGCCGCCTACAACCCGAACACGAAGCTGCTCTACATCCCGGCCAACGAGTACACCTGCTCGTATCTCGAGGGCGTCGAGGACGAGTATCGCCCGGGGCGCACCTTCATGGGCATGGAGGGCAGGTTCGAGTCGCGCGAGGGCGCCGATCACTACGGTGAACTGCAGGCGTGGAACCTCGACACGCGGGAGAAGGTGTGGACGGTCGAGTTCGAGCGGCCGCTCTGGGGCCCGGTGCTGACCACCGGCGGGGGCCTGGTGTTCATGGGCGGCACCAGCGACCGCTACTTCCGCGCCTTCAACGCCGCGACCGGCGAACTCCTGTGGCGCCAGCGGACGAACTCCGGGATCACCGGCGTGCCCACGTCCTTCGAGGTCGACGGCGTGCAGTACGTCGCCGTGCAGTCCGGCTGGGGGGTCGACGCCCAGCGCGGCACCAACCACCTGGACGGCGCCATCGGTACGAAGACCTACGTGCCCCAGGGCGGCGTGCTCTGGGTCTTCGCGCTGCCGTAGCCGGCGAAGCCACCGTAGCCGGCGAAGTCACGGCGTTTCTTGCGGTGACGCCTGCTTGAGCCTTGCCAATCGTGTAGTATAGTGCGCGATTTGCAATGAAACACGTTCCCCGAAGGCTCCAGGAATCGGTTCAGACCGCGCTCGCCGAACAGGCGGGCGTCGCGCTGTTGGGGCCTCGCCAGGTCGGTAAGACCACCCTGGCGCACCGGATCGCCGAGGATCGGGACGCCGTCTACTTCGACCTGGAGAACCCGGAGGATCTGGCGGTGCTGAGTGACCCGAGGGCGGTTCTCGCGACGCACGGTCACAGGCTGGTCATTCTGGATGAAGTCCAGCGCCTTCCCGGTCTGTTTCTGATCTTGCGCGGTCTGATCGACGAGTATCGCCGCGACGGGCGCGGCGTGGGGCGTTATCTGTTGCTGGGATCGTCGTCACCGGAGTTGCTGCGTCAGAGCGCGGAGTCGCTGGCCGGGCGCATCGCCTACCGGGAACTGGCCCCGATTGACGCCGGCGAAGCCGGGTTGGAGGGCGTGGACCGCTTGTGGTCGAGGGGCGGGTTTCCCAGCTCCTTGCTGGCGCCGGGCGACGCGGCCAGCTTCACCTGGCGGCTCGATTTCATTCGCACCTACCTCGAGCGGGACATCCCGGTCTTCGATGCCCGGCTGCCCTCGGCGACGCTGCGGCGCCTCTGGACGATGCTGGCCCATCTTCAGGGCAAGCCGCTGGGGGCCTCGCAGTTGGCCTCGTCCCTGGCTATCAACGTGAGGACGCTCAGTCGGTACGTCGACCTGTTGGAAGACCTGCTCCTCCTGCGGCGTCTGCCGCCCTGGGCCGGCAACATCGGAAAGCGACTCGTCCGGTCGCCGCGGCTCTACCTGCGGGACAGCGGCATGGTCCACGGCCTTCTCGGACTGCGCACGCTTGACGACGTGCTGTCGCACCCGATCGCCGGCCCGAGTTGGGAGGGCTTCGTGATCGAGAGCCTTCTCGCCGTGGCGCCGCCCTGGTGCCAGCCCCTTCACTTCCGAACGCAGGCGGGCGCCGAGGTCGATCTGGTCCTGGAGTTCAGCCCGTCGCGGTCGTGGGCCATCGAGATCAAGCGCTCCGCAGGCATGGTGAGGCCGTCGAAGGGGTTCCACATCGCGTGCGACGACCTGCAGGCCGAGCGGAGGATTGTCGTCTATTCGGGTACGGAGTCTTTCTTCCAGCCGAGCGGCGTCGAGACCTTGCCGCTGGACAAGTTGATGGCCGAGCTGACTGCTGAGGGGATCTGAATCTCCAGCTCGCGCCCGTTGCTGTAATCTGCCGCCGCCAAGGGAACCGCGACGCCGTTCCCGTCCACCCCTTTGAACAAACTCGATTGGAGTCCGCAGATGGAAGCCGCCAGCGCTGACGCTCAGGCACAGGCCAGGGAGAAGCTCGACGCCCACGTCCGCGACATGATGGAGTGGCACTTCGACCCGGAGACCGGCACGCCGTTCTGGCTGGACTTCGCCTCGAAGCTCGACTTCGACCCGCGCGGCGACATCGCCGGGTTCGCCGACTTGCGCAAGTTCCCGCCGTTCGAGGACGAGTGGCTGCGCGGCGGTCCCGTGCGGCGCTGGGTGCCGAAGGCGATGGCCGATGATCCGGTCTACGTGTTCGAGACCGGCGGCACCACGGGCATTCCGAAGAGCCGGGTGGCCTTGAACGATTTCCGCACCGACTACGAACTGTTCAGCGCCAACCTGCCGGACGAGCACTTCCCGCCGGGGTCCAACTGGCTGATGCTCGGGCCCTCGGGCCCGCGCCGGCTGCGTCTTGCCGTGGAGCACCTGTGCCAGTACCGCGGCGGCATCTGCTTCTGCATCGACCTCGACCCGCGCTGGGTGATCAAGCTGATCAAGAAGGGTTGGATGGAGCACCTCGAGGCCTACAAGGACCACGTGATCGACCAGGCGCTGTCGGTTCTCTCGGCCGGCCACGACATCCAGGCGATGTTCGCTACGCCGAAGCTGCTCGAGTCCCTGTGCCTGGCGCTCGAGGATCGTGGCCAGACCCTCGCCGACACCGGCATCCGCGGCATCTTCTCCGGCGGCACCGAGTTCACGCCGCAGTGGACCCGCTTCGCGGTCGAGGAACTCCTCGAGGGCGTCTACATGACCCCCACCTACGGCAACACCCTGATGGGCCTCGCCGCTTCGCGCCCGGTGACCGCGGCCGAGGGCTACACGATCGCCTACTACGCGCCCCAGCCGCGCGCGGTGCTCGAAGTCGTCGACCCCGACGACCCCGACCAGGTCGTCGACTACGGCGCCACCGGCCGCGTGCGCCTGACCACCCTGACCCGCGAGTTCTTCGTCCCCGGCTTCCTCGAGCGCGACGAGGGCGAGCGGGAACAGCCCTACGTCGACTACCCCTGGGACGGCGTCAGCGGCGTCCGGCCCTTCGCGAAGCTGGCGTCCGGGACCACGGTCGGGGTGTACTAGTCCGGACCTGGGAACCCGGGCGTCTCGCCCGCATCCGGTCGAGCGGCGAGGCTACTGGGTAGCCCGGTTCCGGTACAGCGCCGGATCGACCACTTCGGCCATCGCCCGCTCGTCCAGCCCGTCGACCAGTTCGGCGATACGGGCCGCCGCGGCTTCCGGGTCCTGGAGCGCTTCCCGATACTCCAGCTCAACCCACTCGAACTGCGGCGCGTTGCGGAGCAGGTAGTTCGCCCGCCACAGTTGGTCCTGCCAGAGTTCCACCATCCGCTCGTCCGGCGTCTCGTCGGTCTCGCGGCGGCGGTCGAGCATCTTGCGCTGGGAGGCCAGCACTTCGCTCAGGTCGCGGCGCATGAGGATGACCTTGTAGTTCAGGTTCGGAGGCAGGTCCTTGAGCAGGAAGGAGATGACCTTGACCGCCCGGCCGCGTGAGGCCCGGAGCCAAGACTTGTCGGTGGCTTTGGCGAGGTCCTTGACCCGTTCGTCCTCGTAGTAGCCGCGGGGATTGTCCACGTCGGCTTCACGTTCGCCGTCAGTCACGATCTCCATACCCCCGGCCTCGAGCATCTTCATCGCCATCGAGGTCCCGGAACGCGGCAGGCCGGAGACGACGACGATCGGCCGGCCGTAGCGGAGCCGGCGCCAGATTCTGGTGATTGCCGCCATCAAGCCGCTACCAGCGGATCGCGGACGCGCAGTTCGGGGAAGTGGGCGAAGTCGCGGTCCCTGGTCAGGAGTTCCGTCACGCCGTGTGCGATACAGATCGCCGCGATGCGAGCGTCGTGGACGCGGCCTCCCGTGATCCTCGGTTGGGCTGCGATCCGGCCGAACACGGGCAGGAAGTCCTTCGTTTCGGCCAGCAGCCGGACCGACGGCGACGAAGCCCATTCCTCAAGCTGGCGCCAGGCGTCTTCCATCGGCGTCGCACGCTGGCGCCAGAGACGACGGTTCGTGGCAATACCCAGGAACTCGACGCAGCAATGCCACGGGATGGCCCACGGCTCGTCGCCGTCGCAATAGCCTCGGAGGAGGTCAAGAGCCTCGGCGTGAACCGGACTCTCGTTGCGGTGAGCGTAGACGAGGATGTTCGTGTCGATGGCGATCAAGCGGCCTTACCTGCCTTAGCAACCTGTCTTCGTAGATGAAGTCGCGGATCTCTTCCCAGGAGTACTGCGCCAGCGGATCGGGATCGTTGGGGTCGCCGTAGCTCAGATCCCTCATTCTGTACTTCGTCTTCGGCAGCGGTTTGGCCAACAGGTCCCGGAGGCCGTCCTCGATGACGGCTCGTAGTGGCTGGCCCGTTTCCTTCGCGCGGCGCCTGGCGCTTTCCAGGAGCACGTCGTGGATCTCGACGGTTGTCTTCATGGTGACCCATACTAGCCATACTGGACAGTATGGGCAAGATGGGCATGCGTGACGGCCGGACGATCGATTCCCCCGGCGCGGATAGAATCCCGGTCCGCGTCGAGCGACGCTGGGCCGACCGATCGGGAGGTGTCGCTCCCGTGTCCGACAAGACGGCCTGGAATCCGGAAAGCATGTCACCCTCCCACCCAAGGACCGCCGCCTTGGCGCTCCTTGCGGCGCTCTGCGCCGCGGCGCCGGCGGCCGCCTACATCGGCCCTGGGGCGGGGTTCGCGCTGATGTCGTCGTTCCTGGTGCTGCTGGGGACGGTGGCGCTGGCCTTCGCCTCGCTGCTGGCGTGGCCGGTGCGGACGCTGTGGCGGGTCATCCGGCGCAAGAAGCCGCCGAAGGCGCACGTCAAGCGGCTCGTGTTCGTCGGTCTCGACGGCCAGGATCCCCGCCTGACGGAGAGGATGATGAAGGAGGGCCATCTGCCCAACTTCAAGCGCCTTGGCAAGCGCGGCAGCTACCGGCGGATAGCCAGCACCTACCCGGCGCTGTCGCCGGTCGCCTGGTCGACGTTCGCGACCGGGGCCAATCCGGGCAAGCACAACATCTTCGACTTCCTCGACCGCGACCTGCGCAGCTACCTGCCGAAGCTGTCTTCGGCCCACATCGGCCGCGTGGAGCGGTTCCTGAAGCTGGGCAAGTGGAAGATTCCGCTGCAGAAGCCCGAGATCCGCATGCTCCGGCGGTCGAAGCCGTTCTGGACCGTGCTGGGCGAACGGAACGTCTGGAGCACGGTGCTCCGGGTTCCGATCACCTTCCCGCCGGACCGCTTCTACGGCGCCCAGTTGGCGGCGATGTGCGTGCCGGACCTGGTCGGCAGCCAGGGCACCTTCCTCTTCTACTCGACGCGGCCGGCGGTGGAGACGATCCGGGAGGGCGGCGTCCGCGTGCCGCTGGCCTCGAACGGCGCCGGCCCCGGTCATTTCGACTGCGTGGTCGCGGGGCCCGAGAACAGCTTCCTCGAGGGCGACCCGCCGCCGCCGCTGCGCGTGCCGATGACGGTGCAGGTCGACCGCGAGGCGGAGTCCGCCACGGTGACGGTGGCGGGCGATACGGTCGAGCTCAAGCGTGGAGAACTCTCCGACTGGGTGCGGATTCCGTTCCGGGCCGTGCCCGGAGTCAAGGTCCACGGCCTGACCCGCATGATGCTGACCGAGGCCGGCGAGCACACGTCGCTGTACCTGACCGCGATCCACATCGACCCCGAGAAGCCGGCGATGCCGATCTCGCATCCCTCCTACTACGCGCCTTACCTCGCCAAGCGGCTCGGCGACTTCGCCACTCTCGGTCTCGCGGAGGACACCACAGCACTGAACGAGGGCGTGACCGACGACGCGACCTTCCTCAAGCAGTCGTACGACATCGACCGCGAGCGCGAGCAGATGTTCTTTGCCGCGCTGGAGCGCCTGCGGCAGGGGAGTCTGACGTGCGTCTTCGACGCCACCGACCGCATTCAGCACATGTTCTGGCGCTACATGGAGAACGGCCATCCGGCGGCCGCGGGCAGGAAGCCCGGCAAGCACCGCCGCGCGATCGAGGACCACTACCGCCACAACGACGCCCTGGTCGGACGGGTGATGGAGAAGCTGGGCGACGACGATCTCCTGATCGTGCTGTCGGACCACGGCTTCGCCTCCTTCCGCCGCGGCGTGAACCTGAACCGCTGGCTGCTCGATCACGGCTACCTGGTGCTCCGGCAGGACGCCGACGGCAGCGAGCAGTGGCTGGAGGGCGTGGACTGGTCGCGCACGCGGGCCTACGCGCTCGGTCTCGCCGGCGTGTTCCTGAACCTCAAGGGCCGCGAAGCCTCCGGCATCGTGGAACCGGGCGACGAGGCGCGGGCGCTCAAGCGCGAACTCATCTCGGCCTGGAACGGTCTGCGCGACGAAGAGCGCGGTGAGGTCGGCATCAATGCCGCCTTCGACGCCGAGGACCTGTACACCGGTCCCTACAAGGGCAATGCCCCCGACCTGATCGTCGGCTACAACGACGGCTACCGCGTGTCCTGGGACTGCGCCGTCGGGGTCGTCGGGGGCCCCGTGTTCGCCGACAACACGAAGGCCTGGAGCGGCGACCACTGCGTCGATCCGCGGCTGGTGCCGGGTATCTTCTTCAGCAGCCGTCCGGTGGACCGAGGCGACGATCTGTCGCTGCTCGACATGGCGCCCACCGCTCTGGCTCTGTTCGGCGTCGACAAGCCGGACTACATGGAAGGGGAGTCCGTCTTCGAGCTCGCGGCAGCAGCCGGCAGCGGCGCGGCGGGCGCCGCGGCGTGAACCGGTCGCATCTTGCAGCGGCGGCGGTCGCACTGTCCGCCCTCCTGGTCGCGTGCGGCGGCGACGGCGTCGGCCCGTCCAAGGGGCCGAAGGTCGTGGTCCTCGGCTTCGACGGCCTCGACTACGGCCTGACCCGCCAGTTGATCGACGAGGGCCGGCTGCCGAACTTCGCCCGTCTGGAAGCCATGGGGAGCTTCACGCCGCTCGAGACGACGGTCCCGCCGCAGAGCCCGGTCGCCTGGTCCAGTTTCGTCACCGGCATGGACCCGGGCGGGCACGGCGTTTTCGACTTCCTGCACCGCGACCCGGAGACGATGCTCCCCTACAGCTCGACCGCCGGATCGTCTTCGGACGGGCGCTCATTGAAGGTCGGGCGCTGGCAGTTCCCGCTCACGGGCGGCGAGTACACGCAGTTCCGGCACGGCACCCCGTTCTGGGAGGTCCTGGAGGAGCACGGCGTACGGACACAGATCATCCGCATGCCGGCCAACTTCCCGGTCTCGGGCACGGCAAGCCGCGAACTCTCCGGCATGGGCACGACGGATGTCCTCGGCACCGAGGGCACGTTCACCTTCTACACCTCGGAACTGTTCGCCGACCGCGATATCGGCGGCGGTGACATCGTCGAACTGGATGTCTACGACAATGTGGTCGAGGCCGAACTGCTGGGGCCCCCCAACCCGCTGCTGCGTGAGCCGGAGCAGTTGACCGCCCCCTTCACGGTCTACCTCGATCCGGAAACCGAAAGCGCCAAGATAGAGGTCGGCGACCAGCAGATCGTGCTCAAGGTGGGGGAGTGGAGCGACTGGCTCGAGGTCGGCTTCGAGATGATGCCGACCCAGCATCTGCGGGGCATCTGCCGCATGTACCTGCGCGCGCTCGAGCCCGAGTTCGAGCTCTACGTGAGTCCGATCGACCACGATCCGATGGCGCCCGCGGCGCCCATCTCGACGCCGCCCGACTTTGCGGCGGAACTGGCGGAGGCGGTGGACCGCTTCTACACCGAGGGGATGCCCGAGGATACGAAGACCCTGACCGAAGACGTGTTCACTCCCGACGAGTTCCTGGCCCAGGCGAAGATCGCCGGCGACGAGGTCGCGGAACAGTACGGCTACGTGCTGGACCAGTACCTGGAGCAGCCGGGAGGCCTGCTCTTCTACTACTTCGGCAACGTCGACCAGATCGGCCACGTGCGCTGGCGTTCGCGCGATCCGGACCACCCGGTCTACGACCCGGAGGTCGACGCCGCCCACGCCGATCTGATCCCGACCCTCTACGAGGGCCTGGATGCGATCGTCGGGCAGACCCTGGATCGTCTCGAAGCCGAAGCTGGGCTCGGCGACGGCGGAGAGGGAGAGCCTCTGCTCGTCGTCATGTCGGACCACGGCTTCGCCTCCTGGCGCCGCGCCTTCCACCTCAACGCGTGGCTGCTCGAGAAGGGCTACCTGTCCGCCAGGAGTCCGGACCCGCACCCGCTCCAAGAGGAGTTCCTGTTGAACGTCGATTGGGAGGGGACGCGGGCATACGGCATCGGCTTCTCGGGCCTGTACGTCAACCTGCGCGGCCGTGAGCGGGACGGCATCGTGACGGCGGCGGAGCGGCTCGAACTGATTGAGGAGCTGAGAGCGGAACTGCTGGCCGTGGTCGATCCTGAGACCGGTGAACCCGTCATCACGGAGGTCCAGCGCCGAAGCGACTACGAGTACCAGGAGCAGAGTGCCAGCGGGCCCGATCTGATCGTCGGCTACGCGAAGGGCTACCGCGGTGCGACCGAATCGGCTTCCGGGGAGGCCTTGGGTGACGTCTTCACGGACAATGAGAGCGCCTGGAGCGGCGATCACATGATGGACCACCGGGTCGTACCGGGCGTGCTTCTCGTGAGTCGGCCGCTTCGCCGGCCGGCCGGGGGTATCGCCGAGCTCGCGAGTTCGATCCTCGCCGAGTACGGCGTTGCGTCCTTTCCGCCCGCATCCGCCCCTGGGAACGCGGGCGTCTCGCCCGCATCCGCCCCTGGGAACGCGGGCGTTTCGCCCGCATCCGCCCCTGGGAACGCGGGCGTTTCGCCCGCATCCGCCCCTGGGAACGCGGGCGTTTCGCCCGCATCCGCCCCTGGGAACGCGGGCGTCTCGCCCGCATCCGCCCCTGGGAACGCGGGCGTCTCGCCCGCATCCGCCCCTGGGAACGCGGGCGTCTCGCCCGCATCCGCCCCTGGGAACGCGGGCGTTTCGCCCGCATCCGCCCCTGGGAACGCGGGCGTCTCGCCCGCATCCGCCCCTGGGAACGCGGGCGTCTCGCCCGCATCCGCCCCTGGGAACGCGGGCGTTTCGCCCGCATCCGCCCCTGGGAACGCGGGCGTCTCGCCCGCATCCGCCCCTGGGAACGCGGGCGTCTCGCCCGCATCCGCCCCTGGGAACGCGGGCGTTTCGCCCGCATCCGCCCCTGGGAACGCGGGCGTCTCGCCCGCATCCGCCCCTGGGAACGCGGGCGTCTCGCCCGCATCCGCCCCTGGGAACGCGGGCGTTTCGCCCGCATCCGCCCCTGGGAACGCGGGCGTCTCGCCCGCATCCGCCCCTGGGAACGCGGGCGTTTCGCCCGCATCCGCCCCTGGGAACGCGGGCGTCTCGCCCGCATCCGCCCCTGGGAACGCGGGCGTCTCGCCCGCATCCGCCCCTGGGAACGCGGGCGTCTCGCCCGCATCCGGCGGCTTCTAGTCGTAACCAAGGAGAAGAGGCATGTTCGGCGGCGGCAGGATCAAGCTCGACAAGGAACTCATCGCGCGGGTGAAGCGCTACAGCGACATCGCGGGCTACTCGTCGGTCGAGGAGTTCATCACCCACGCGCTGGAGAAGGAACTGGCCAAGCTCGAGGGCGCCGAGTCGAGGGAAGAGATCGAGAAGCGGCTCCGCGGGCTGGGCTACATCTCCTAGCGGCCATCACCGGTTCCCCCTCCGCTCCCGATGTCCTTCGTCAACGCCGCTCTCCGGGCCGTCTTCGATGCAGCGCTCGGCCCGTTCGCGGCCCTGCCGCCGATCGTGCCGGTGACGCTGGTGGCGCTGGTGTCGGGCATCTTCGCCCTGCTGGTGTACCGCTGGACGTCGAACCAGGAGGCGCTCGCCGCGGTGAAGAGGCGCCTGTTCGCGAACCTGCTCGAGGTGCGGCTGTTCAACGACGACCTGCGCGCGGTGCTGGCAGCCCAACTGCGGCTGCTGCGCGAGAACCTGACTTACGTGCGGCTCAACCTCGTGCCGCTGTTGTGGATGATCGTGCCCTTCATGCTGGTGATCGCCCAGCTCCAGTTCCACTACGGCTACGAGGGTCTGGAGGTCGGCGATCGCACGCTCCTTGCCGTCGACCTGGCAGCGCCGGGTTCGGAACCGGCGGTCGACGGCGAAGCGGCGCCGCGGCCGGGCGTCGCCCTCGAGACGCCGCCGGGCGTCGCGGTGGAGACGCCGGCGGTGTGGGTGCCGAGCCTGCGCCAGGTCGTCTGGCGGCTGCGCGCCCTTGAACCGGGAGATCACGAGCTCGTCGTACGCACAGCCGGCGGGGAGTTCACGAAGAGCCTCTTCGTTGAGGCCCCGGAGGGCGGCGCGCGCTGGGTCCGCCGTTCGCCGACGCGGCGGCGGGCGGCGATCCTCGACCAGTTGCTCTACCCGGCGGAGCCGTCGCTGCCCGGGGACGGCCCGGTCGAGCGGATCGATGTCCAGTACAACACCGCCTCGATCTCGTTCTTCGGCCTGTTCGACGTCCACTGGCTGATCGCATTCCTGGTCCTGTCGATCGCGCTGGCGTTCGCGCTGCGGAACCGCTTCGGCGTCACGCTGTGACCGGCGACACGCCGGTCGACCTGAGGGCCGCGGCGCCGCCGCCCGAGACCGGCGCTCCGATCGTTGACGTCGTCATCCCGGCGTACAACGAGGAGGATTCGATCGGTCTGGTGCTCGCGGACCTCCCGCCGGGCCTCGTGCGCCGGGTCGTCGTTGCCGACAACAACTCGCGCGACGCGACCGCGGCGCGGGCACGGGAAGCGGGCGCCGAGGTCGTGCCGGCGCCGGTCCAGGGCTACGGCAGCGCCTGCCTGGCGGCGCTCGATCGCGTGCGCCGGACCGGGCCGCCGCGGATCGTCGTGTTCCTGGACGCCGACTACTCGGACCACCCCGAGGAGATGCCGCGGCTCGTTGAGCCGATCGCGCGCGGCGAGGCGGACCTCGTCATCGGGTCGCGGGTCCTCGGTGACGCCGAGCCCGGCGCTCTGCTGCCGCAGGCCCGATGGGGCAACCGGTTCGCCTGCCTGCTCGTGCGCCTGCTCTACGGCCACCGCTACACCGACCTGGGACCGTTCCGCGCCATCTCCTGGCAGGCGCTGGAGTCGCTCCGCATGCGGGACCCCAACTTCGGCTGGACGGCCGAGATGCAGGTCAAGGCCGTGCGGCGGGGCCTGCGCGTGGTCGAGGTCCCGGTCAGCTACCGCCGGCGTACCGGCGTTTCCAAGATCACCGGCACGGTCACGGGTACGGTGCGAGCCGGCTGGAAGATCGTCACGACCGTTCTCCGTTACAGTCGCGGCCCGATATGAGTGGAATGACGGGTACACAAGTGAACTCCGCCGGCCGGGCAGTGCCGGCGAGCGAGGTCGACATCGAGGTCCGCTACAAGGAAACGGACCAGATGGGCGTGGTCCATCACTCGAACTACCTGGTGTGGTTCGAGTTGGCCCGGACCCACCACTGCCGCGTCGCGGGCATGGCCTACCGGAACATGGAAGACGAGGGCTACTGGCTGATGGTCACCGGCGTCCAGCTCAAGTACCGGGGCGCCGCCCTCTACGGCGACCCGGTCCGAGTCCGCTGCTGGCTCGAGCGGCTCAAGAGCCGCGCCATGAGCTTCGGCTACCGGGTGGAGGCCAACGGCCGGGTTCTGGTAGAAGGCCGAACCGACCACGTGTGGGTCGACAAGGAAACCGGCAACCACTGCCGCATGCCCGAAGTCGTCGCGCCGATCTTCCGCTCGATGGATCAGGCCTCAGACTAGAAGCAGGCGTAGCCGCCGTCGATCACGAACTCGTCGCCGGTGTGGTAGCTGGAGGCGTTGCTGGCCAGGTAGACGGCGATGCCGCTGAAGTCCGATCCGGCGCCCCAGCGACGCAGCGGGACGCGGCGCAGGACCTTGGTCTGGAAGGCCTCGGTGTTGATCGCCCGCTCGGTCATCGCGGTGGCGATCCAGCCGGGCAGGATCGAGTTGACGCGAATGCCGTGGCGGGCGTGCTCGACCGCGAGACCGCGGACCATCGCGTTGAGGCCTGCCTTGGTCGACGCGTAGTGCTCGCTGCGAGGTGCGCCGAAGATGGCGGACAGGCTGCTGGTCGCGACCAGGGCGCCGCCTTCGCCGCGCTCGACCATGTGCCGGATCGCCTGCTGGAAGGTCTGGAAGACGCCCTCCATGTTGACCTGGAAGACGCGACGCCACTCCTCCATCGACATGTCGACGAAGGGCGTGCCGCGGCCGCCGATGCCGGCGTTGGCGAAGCAGGAATCGACCTTGCCCAGCAGTTCGACGGTGCGCTCGAACGATGCCGCCACCGCATCGGCGTCGCCGACGTCGCAGCGCAGGGCCTCCACTTTCGTGCCATGGCGCTCCAACTGCTCCTTCGCAGCCGCGTTCTTCGTCTCGTTGGTTCCCCAGATGCAGACATCGGCCCCTGCCTGGGCCAGACCCTCTGCGAATCCAAGTCCGATGCCGGAGTTGCCGCCGGTCACCAGCGCCACGGCGCCGTTCAGGTCGAATGCGTCGTAAGCCACGGTTGATCTCCTTGTATAGGCCCTGTTTCCTGTTTGAGATTGCGGGGCGGAGCATAGCCGCGCCGGCCGAGAGGCGCTCAGCCGAACCACAGCCGGACCGCGAACACGATCACGGTCACCGTCACCACCCGACCGATCCAGGCGTGCCCCTTGAGCACGGTCAGTCGCACGCCAAGCCAGCCACCCGCCATGTTGCCGACCGCCAGCGCCAGGCCGAGAGTCCAGTCGACCTTTCCCGAGAGCGCGAACACGGCCAGCGAGAGGGCGCTGAAGCAGAGGATGCTCAGCACCTTGACCGCGTTGCCGCGCACCAGGTCGAGGCCCGCCAGGGAGGTCGCGGCGAGGATGAAGAAGCCGACCCCCGCCTGCACGAACCCGCCGTAGATGCCGACGCCGAAGAACCCGACCGCCAACATGCCGACCCGCAGCGACGCCGGCTGCTCCTTCGGTTCCGAACGGCGGGAGATCAGGGTCCAGAGGGTCACCACGACCATCAGCGCCGCCAGCAGCCTGCGGAAGGCGTCGTCGCTGATCGAGAGCGCGGCCCAGGAGCCTAGACCGGCGCCCGCCGTCGCCGGCAGGGCTGCCCACAGGACAGCCTTGGGGTCGAGGACGCCGTGGCGGTGGAAGCCCCAGGAAGCGACCACGTTCTGCAGCAGAATCGCCACCCGGTTGGTGCCGTTGGCGACTCCGGGCGGCAATCCGAAGAAGATGAGGATCGGCAGGGTCAGGAAGGAACCGCCGCCCGCGACCACGTTCAGGACCCCGGCCACGAAGCCGGCGAGCGCAAGGGCGGGGTAGACAATCGCTGGCTCGTTCACCGGTGCGGAGGTTAGGCGCCCGCGTCGCAGAACGCAATGGTGTGAGTTCCCGGGCCGCTCCACTCCGGCGATACACTGTCTTCTGATGCCCGATCAGCCTCCCGCACAACGAGGCAGCGGCCCGTCCCTGCTCTCCTTCATGGGCGGGCTGCGCTTCCCGCAGCTCTTCACTCTGCTGGCGATCGTCTTTCTCCTCGATCTCTTCGTTCCCGATCTGCTGCCCTTCGTCGACGAGGCGGTGCTGGGCCTGCTCACCCTGATGATGGGCATGTGGCGGGACCGGCGCCCGCCGCCCGACAAGCCTCCGGAGAAGAACGTGACACCGCCGGGGGCGCGTGGATGAGCGTGCGCCGGCGCCCGTTGACCCTGGCGGCGCTGCTTGCGGCCCTGCCGGTAGTCGCGGCGGCCCAGGACTGGAGCGGCGACCGCGCATTCCGCATCACGGTGTCCGACGACGCGGGGCAACCGGTGCCGGAGGTCAGGGTCATCGTCCGGTCCGCCGAGGCCAACCGCTCCGGCGGTCCGCCGCCGCTGCTCACGAACGACGCTGGCATAGCCGAAGTGACCGGTCTGGCCGCCGGCGAGTGGGAAGTCGAACTCATGCGTCAGGGCTTCATGATCGTGAACTCCTACGTGAGGCTGGAGGATGGGAAGCGGCCCCAGGTGGGGTTTACTTCGAGTCAACGAACGGGTCCTTTCTGGGCGCCCATGAAGGTGAGCTACTCGAGCCTCGGCGCGGCCACCCAGGCAGCGAGCGCCGGTTCGGCTCGGTCGATGAACAGGGCGCAGCGCCGGGCGGAGCGGCGCGCCGAACAGCGCGCGCGTCGGCTCGAGCGGGAGAACGTGGCCCGGGTCGTCGAGCCGCCGGCGGTCGAAGCGCCGCCGGCCGATCCCCCGGCATCGCCTGTGGAGGAGCCTGCGCCGGCTGAACCCGTCGTCGCGGTGGCGCAGCCGGAAGAGCCGCCGCCCATAGTGGAGACACCCGCGCCCGAGCCGGCGGAAGTCGTGGAGCAGCCCGCGCCGGAACCCGAGCCGGTCGCGGTGGTGGAGCAGCCCGCGCCTGAACCCGTGCCCGAACCCGAGCCGGTCGTGGTCCGCCTGCTGGCGAACCCCACCCTGCTACGCGCGGGCGCCTGCCCCGAATGCGCGCCCGGCGAATGGTCCGTATCGAGCCATTGGCCCGCGGAAGCCCGAACCGGGGGGACGACGGCGTGCGCCGCCGACCTCGCCGACCGTCTGGAGCGGGCGGCGGGGATCGTCGAACGGTCGTTGCCGGAAGAGTTCCACGCCTACATCGGCGCCCTGGCGTCGCCCGAAGACAACGACGTGTTGCGGCTGTTGCCGTCGTTGATCCGGGCCGAAGTCCAGGAGTTGCTGATCCCCGTCCTCGATCCGGAGCGCTCATGTCAGGTCGTCGGCATCCTGCTGCCAAGGGATGCGAGGTTCGTCGGTTTCCAGTACGAGGCTGCCGATCTGAGCGCGCGGGGCGGTTGTCTCCCGGAGCAGCCGTGCGACATCGGCGACGCCCGCTGGCGGGGCAATCCCGTCATCCACCGTCACGACCACGGCACGTTCGTATACGGCGTGTTCGAGAACCTGTCTCGCGAGCGCCCGCGGGAAGCCAACCTGAAGGTCTACTTCCGGCCCCCGCGCGGTTGGCTGCCGCCGCGCTGAAGCGCCTCAGGAGAGCGCGCACCGGACGGCCGGCAAGGTGCAGGCGCCGCGGGCGATGCGCTACTCTCACGAGCGAACCCTCTGCGAGGAGAGTAGACATGTCCATCCGCAGCACGAACTCCGCGTTCATCGCTCTCGTTCTGGCGTCGCTTCTGGCAGCGCCCCTGGCGGCCGCCGGTGACGACGACGTTCCGCGTACGGCAAGCGGCCGTCCCGACCTCTCGGGCAACTACGACGTCGGCAACCTGACGCCCTTCGAGCGGAATCCCCGCTTCGGGGACAAGCTGCACATGACCCTCGAGGAAGCGGAGCAGATCGCCAAGGGGATGGCGGCGGCGCGGGCAGCCGCGGACGCCGAGAGCGACCCCGGCCGCGAGGCGCCGCCGCCGGGCGGCGACGGCTCAGCGGGCCCGGCCGGCGCGGTCGGCGGCTACAACTTCTTCTGGCTCGACTTCGGCGACCGGACCTACCCGATCGACGGCCAGTACCGCACCTCGGTCCTGACCGACCCGCCGAACGGCCGCATGCCGGAGCTGACCGAGGCCGGCAAGGCGAGGAGAGCCAGGGTCAACCCGTACATGTACCGCAACACCGGCGACGCCTGGTGGATCGAGGCCGGCGACGACCCCTACGACGGCCCCGAGTCGCTGACGCCCGGAGACCGCTGCATCTACACGAGCGTGGCCACCACGCCGGTTCGTTCCCTGCCCTACAACAACCTGAAGACGATCACCCAGACCGAGAACCACGTCGTGATCATGGTCGAGTGGATGCACTGGGCCAAGGTGGTGCGGCTGAACGCGGAACACCCGCCGACCGAGTACCGCTCCCTGGGCGGCGACTCGATCGGCTGGTGGGAAGGCGACACCCTGGTGGTCGAGACGACGAACTTCCTGGACAGCCAGAGCGACCCGCGCGACGGCCTGAAGGTGACCGAACGCTTCAGCCGCCACGGCCCGAAGGACCTGCTCTACGGGTTCACCGTCCATGACACGGACTACGCCGCGCCCTACAGCGGCGAGTTCATCTGGCCGGGGACCGACGATCTCCTCTACGAGTACGCCTGCCACGAAGGCAACTACGCGATGGGCAACATCCTCCGCGGCGCCCGGCTGCTGGAGCGGGAGTACTACGAGAAGAAGGCGCAGGGGGCCAGCACGGGGTCCGGGTCGGGCCGCGAGTAGGCGGCAGGGCCGAGGTCTTGGCGCTGCCGCCCGCCGGCCTACCGGCCGTATAGCCAGAGTTGAGAGAATACCGTCGCACCCGAAGCGGCAGTGAGCGGCACGGGCAGGGTGAGGGGCGGGGTCGCGTGTGACATACGGCGCTTCGCGTGTCACTATTCGCGCTGTGACGGACCGACCGACCTTCGTCTTGGCCGCAATGGCCGCCGCGGGAGCGGACGCACGCTTCGACTCGGTGCGCCTGCAGAAGTACTTCTTCCTGCTCGACCGGGAGCTCGATGGGAAGTGGCATTCTCCGTACTTCGACTTTCAGCCGGACGAGTACGGGCCTTTCGACAGGGCGGTGTACGTCGAGCTCGAGGATCTGGCGCGGGCCGGTCTTGCCGTGGTTGACGCGCGCTTGCCGTATCGAATCTACGGTCTCACTGACGAGGGCTTTGAGCGGGGAAAGCGAAACGTCGCCAACATGCCGACGTACGTTCGGGACTACTTGGCGAGGGCTTCCAATTGGGTGCTATCCCTCGATTTGCGGGAGCTGCTGGAAGCCATCTACGAGTATGCGCCTGACATGGCTGGGCGTGCCGCCTTGCCTGCGTCCTTCACGCCAACCCGCGAAGAGGCTACGACCCATCCCTTCCTGCGCGGTATGGCCCGCGCGTTCGATTGGCCGGTGCCAAGCCGCGTCAATCCAAGCAGTCGAGAGAACGGCGCCAATGCGCTGGGCCGAGTCTGGGCCGAAGTCGGAGGCTACATTCGGGATGCCATGGACCGGACCAGGCCGACAGTCGAAGGATCGTGAGTCGTTCCGAGCGTCGCGGGCCCCAAGAAGGCCGGCGTGCTGAGCCGTTCCCCGTCGGGCGATGTCGGGTCCCTTGAGCAACAGAATTCTCGCCAGGGGTCGCCGACCGCACGTTCGGGATGGGGATTATCACCCAAAGTCACATCGGCCGCGATGCCGTGAACAGGCCGAACGACCAGTTGGCGCGTTCGGGACCGTGGCGCGCATCGTCTAGAGCGTCCTCAAGCCACTGAATTCGCCTCTTGAGGTCATCGTCATCGCACATGTCGATGGCATCACGGAGCGACGCGCCGACGCGATAAGCACCGCCACGGCCCCACAGGTTGCCGAAGTAGACAATCGCTGCGGACAGTTTGTGGTCACAGGTATCGCCCGCCTCTTCGGCTTCCTTCGCGAGTGCCTTGATCCGGTCGTAGAACTCGCGCCGAATCGAAGCCCCGAGCTGGCGTCGGTCAATCAGAGCGCCGGTAGCCATTCTCTGCCGCAGGCTTACTCAGGTTTGTCGACGAGCCGCACTGGCCGCAGTACCTTCCGCACTACCTCTTGAGGCGTTGCCCCGTCCTTGATACGCCAGCACTGTTCTTTCTCGGCCTTCTTGGGCTGGTAGCTGGCGGGCTGGACTTCTACGCGGTCGGGCTTCCGCAGGGGCTTCTTCATGGCCGGGAGGGTATCAAGCTGGAGGCGCACCTACGAAGGCACGATGCGGTGGTCAGTAGAGAACCGGTCTGTGGCCTCAGTGTTGCATCCAGCCTGACGAAGAAGAGATCGGACAGTCGGTTCTTCGAGGAGTTCCGCCTTAGGGATCCAGACTCGGAGTACCGAACCGCTCTTCCGGTAGAGCTGCGTCCGAGAGGTCTCCTTCTTGCCGTACCGGAACCCCAAGTTCCTCAGGAATGCCACAACGTCATGTCGTCTGAACATCGGGCTGCGCCAGCGGGATGAAGAACGGCAGGTCGAAGATCGCATCCTTGTCGGGTTCTCCGATCACGGACCATCCTTGGTGACGCAGGAAGGAGTCGAACTCGCCCTTCTCGCACAGATCTTGGAACAGCAGGTTCTGAACGGCACCGATCTCCTCTGCCATCTCAGACCAGGAGCCGGTCTGAAGCGTGATGCCAAGCACGTCGCAAATGCCAACGCAGACTCCCGTCTCGGAGTTGCGCCCGACCAGCCATTCAACCTGCCCGTCGATGCGCACGACTCGGCAGCGAGTCGCCTCGTTGAGGGTCGACTTACCCATCGGGTGTCTCCTTTGGGGCGTTATGGCCTAGCGTGACGGACACGTGTATGGCCAAGAGAGTGGTCAAGAACCCTACCACCGATGGTTGTCGCGCTGGCCGATTTGCCGTCAGCCGTCATGCCGAGCGCGCGCCGGACGACAGGCCGTTGCGGGCGGTCAGGTCACGGTAGCGGAGCCGCTTGTGCTCCATGCCGATCACCAGATCGTGCATCTGCTCAAGCGTGTCTTGCTCGCGGGAGTTGTGGCGCCCGCTGAACTCCGCGACGTAGCGGTGCAAGTGCTTGGCGCTCATCTTGTGGTAGACGCCGACGTAGCCGCGCTTGAGCATCGACCACAGGCTCTCGATACCGTTCGTGTGGACTTTGCCGTTGACGTACTCACCTACCGAGTGCTTGACGGTGCCACGCTCGTACTCCATCAGGCCGTTGTAGGCCCCGGTGTCGTCCGTGTAGACCGTCGCGCCGGGTTCGACGTGCTCGTGGACGAAGCCGGCCAGCGTCTCGCCGTCAGTCGAGCGGACGACCCGCGCCGCAACTTGCTTCGTCTCCCGGTCCTTGACGCCCTGGCTCCCTGGCTTGATGTGTTCTCTGAGGTGCGGAGACCGTTGCGTAGGTACTCGCCGGCACGCAGGAACCAGGCGGTGACGTAGTCGAGTGCGCCGCCGCTCTTGCCTAGGCCGGCGATCCGGCGCACCAGCGCCCGCTGCTCATCCGACTGGTACTTGGCGCCGCCGAAGGGCGGATTGCCGAGTACGAAGTCGCAGTCCCGCGGCGGCAGTACCTCGGCCCAGTCGATCTCCAGGGCGTCCGCGCAGACGATCCGCGGTGAACTAGTGAGCGGGATCCGGCAAACGCCTCTCCGAACTCGAGGCTGAGCCGGTTGTTCATGATGTGGTCCATCATCCACAGCGCGATTTCCGTGATGCGTTTGGGGAATTCGTCGAGATCGATGCCGTAGAACTGATCCACATCGACCAGGGAAAGCACGTCGGCGAGAAGGCCGAGCTGGCCCGGCGCGTAGAGTTCGCGCAGCACTTCAATCTCGAGCTGGCGCAGTTCGCGGTAGGCGATCACGAGGAAGTTGCCGCAGCCGCAGGCAGGATCGAGGAAGCGCATACTCCCCAGGCGCTGCCGGAAGGCATGGAGGTTGGGGATGCGGCGGGTACCGCGACTTCGCTTGAGCCTCTCGAACTCGGCGCGCAGGTCGTCCAGGAAGAGCGGCTCGATGACCTTCAGGACGTTCGCTTCGGAGGTGTAGTGACTACCCTTGGTCCGCTGCTCTTCGGGTTCCATCACCGACTGAAACAACGTCCCGAAGATGGCCGGCGAGATCGCGGTCCAGTCGAAACGGCAGGCGTCGAGCAAGGCCCTGCGGATCTCCGCATCGAACTCCGGGATCGGCAGGGTTTCCGCGAACAGGTCGCCGTTGACGTAGGGGAAGCGCGCCAGATCCTCGTCCAGAGTCGCTTGGCGGTCGTCTTCGGGCGTGTCACCTATTCGCCGACGACACCGGCATCTTCGAACCTCGCGACCAGTTCCTGGAGCAGAGCATCAAGTAGCGGGGCCGCTCGTGCTCCGATAGAGCGTCGAAGTAGGACAGGGCCTGACCTCGGGCCGCGGTCAGATCCCGGCCGGCGCTCTTCTGCTCGACGAGTAACACGCCCGGCCAGAACAGGTCGATGAACCCCTGTGAGTTGTCCAGGCGCTTGACGTGCTCCTCGTAGCGGGCGACGCTGCGCCGCTTGACACCGAAGATCTCGAAGAAATCGTTGTAGAAGCTCTGCGTTTCGCCCTTCTCGTAGCCGGCGTCGGCCCAGTCGCGAGCGAACCCGGCGGCTCGGGGACGGATCTCGTTCCAGGAGAGTCTCATCGTCACTCGGTCGCGCTCCCTTCGGCGATGTCGAGGAGCTCGTCGAACACGAAGATGGCGGCGCGACGGCCTCTCGCCGGCCGCAGCGTCTGCAGCATGCCGTCGTCCCGGAGGACGTTCAGGATGCGTCGGGCCGCGGGTGCAGGAACATTGTCCTGAGCGATGAAGTCCGTGCTGCGGAACACTGGGAGTTCGAAGATGAAGTCCAGTGCCGCGATGGCGTACTGCGAGTGCGTGAGATCAGCCACGTGGCGTTTCATGCGGTCGTAGAGACTCAGAATCTGCCTTGTCTTGGCGATGTTGTCTTCGGCCTGGGCGCGCACGGCCTCCAGGAAGAACCGGCACCAGCCGGTCCAGTCGTCGTCGCGGGACACGGCGAGGAGCCGTTCGTAGTAGACGTCCCTGTTCGCTTCGAGGAAGGCGCTGATGTAGAACATGGGCCGCTTGATGAGACCCTTCTCCGAGAGGTAGAGGGGCACGAGCATGCGCCCCAGGCGTCCGTTGCCGTCTAGAAACGGGTGGAGGGCCTCGAACTCTGCGTGTATTGCCGCGAGTTGCACCAGCGGGTCTCGGGTCTCTTCGTGCAGGTATCTCTCCCATCGGTTCAATCCGTCGGCCAGCTTGTCGGCGTCGATGGGGACGTAGCTGGCCTCGTCGATCGTGCAGCCAGGCGGGCCGATCCAGTTCGGGATGCGGCGAAACTCGCCCGGGGCCCGGCCCCGGCCCCGGGCGCCGTGGAGGAGGATTCGGTGCGCTCGACGGACGACCTTCAGGCAGATGGGCAGGTCTTTCAACAGGGCCTGCGCCTCGCGCATGGCGCCACGGTAGTTCATCACCTCGACGAAGTCGTCGCGGCGTTCCGGGGACGGCGCCTCCTGGCCTGCCTGGTACTCGAGGACTTCTCGCGTCGTCGCCTGCGTGCCCTCGATGCGGGAGGAAAGCACGGCTTCCTGGGCGCCGAGCGGCGCCAGCAGGACATCCGGGTTCGGTACGGCTTCAAGCAGGCCGTCGTAGCGAGCGACGGCGGCCGTTGCCGGGCCGATCGCGGGCACGAGGTCGGCCCAGTCGAGTCGGTCGTCGGGAGGGAAGCTCCCAGGCTGGTAGTGGACGGCGGGCATACGGGGCATTGGAGGCGCCGATCGCTCGTTGTGTGACACCTGTGTACGACAAACTGGTTTGTGTCACGAACTTGAGGCCAAAGTGTTACACAAACTGGCTTGTCGTGCATAGGTGCAAGACAAGGAGAGCGCCGCCGGATCCGACGCCGGCTACTGCAGCGAGAAGTTGACGGTCAGGTTGATGTAGACCGGGACCGGCTCGCCGTTCAGGGTGGCGGGCTCGTAGCGCCACTGCTCGACGACCTGGACGGCGGACTCGGTGAGGCCTTCGGGAAGGCCCTTGAGGACCTTGACGTAGCCCACGTTGCCCACGGAGTCGACCACGGCCTGGAGAATGACGACGCCCTGGACGCGCGCCCGGCGGGCTTCCTCGGTGTAGTTGGGCCGCGGGGCGAAGGTCCTCTTCGGCGGCAGGACATCGCCTTCGACCCACATGGTTCCGGGCGGACCGGCGGGGGAGGGGGCCGGGGGGATGTCGAACAGCACGTCGCTGATGCCGTCGAAGTCGATCTCCGGCGCGTCGAACACCTCCTCTTCGATCAGCGGCTCGGGATCGTCGGGGGTCGGATCCGGGATCGGGATCTTCCGCGTCTTGGTCTTGGGGATGGGCTTCGCCCTGGCGGGCGGCGGCGGCTTGAAACGGACCGTCGTGACCATGAAGGTCTTCGGCGCCTGTGCCGCCTGGAGCGGGCGGGGCTTCATGTTGGGGAAGCTGATCAGGAACAGCAGGGCGTGGAAGGCGATCGCGACGATGATGCCCACTCGAAGCGGGGTCCTGTTATCCGGCGCCAGTTCGTAGGGCGCGCCTCCAAGATGGAGGGACGAGGTCGCGGACTTGGACCCGGAGGTCTTGCGTTTCTCGAGTTTGAAGGCCATGTTGGTCTTGCGGTTGGCTGGACGTCCGTTGGCGGAGACCTGCGAAGAGCGTGGAATGTCCGCTCGCTGCCGGCCGTGTCCTGGCGCCGGCTGAGTGGGCTGCCGGCAGCGCTCATCAATCCCAACACGCCCGGCGCCACTGGGCTTCCCGGATTCTAGACCGATGGCGACAATTCGTGAGCGAGAGCCGAGTAGTTGCGGGCGCCGCTATTGCCGCTGCTAGCCTCGCCGCGCCGTGCCCGCTCCGCCGACGCCGCCGACGAACCGCCGTCTGGCCGCGATGCTCCGCCGCATCCGGCTGCACCTGCGCGGTTCCCGGCTACCGGTCGTGACGCTGATCGCCGAGACCGAGCACAACCCGTTCAAGGTGCTCGTATCGACGATTCTGAGCGCGCGGACCAAGGACGACGCGACCGCGGCCGCGACGCGCCGGTTGTTCGAGGCCGCTACCACGCCGGAGGAGATCGGCGCGCTGCCGGCTGCCGAACTCGAACGCCTCATCTTCCCGGTCGGCTTCTACCGCACGAAGGCGAAGAACCTCCGGCTCGCGATGGGAGTGCTGCTCGACCGGTTCGGCGGCGAAGTGCCGCAGACGGTGGAGGAGCTGATCGAACTGCCGGGCGTCGGGCGCAAGACCGCGAACCTGGTCGTCACCGAGGGCTTCCGGCGCCCCGGCATCTGCGTCGATACCCACGTCCACCGGATCACGAACCTGTGGGGCTACGTGGATACCCGCAATCCCCTGGAGACCGAGATGGCCCTGCGCGCGAAGCTGCCGCGGCGCCAGTGGATCGGCCTGAACAAGACGCTGGTCAGCTTCGGTCAGAAGCTGTGCGTGCCGGTCAGCCCCTGGTGCTCGCGCTGTCCGGTCGAGGAGTGGTGTCCGAAGCTGGGGGTGGAGCGGAGGCGCTAGCGAAGCTCCTGTCCGTCCAGGCGGCAACCCTCCGGAAAGGCCGTCTCGTCGGTGGTCGCGGGCGCCGGCCGGCCCGGCTCGTTGCGGTACTCCTTCACCGCGCCCGTCACCGTGTCGGTCACCCGGATCGTGTAGCCGAGGTCCGTGGTCGACGCGCCGTACACCCACACGTGTCCGTTCAGCGCGCAGCCGTCGAGCACCTTGATCAGCACTTCCCAGTTGTCCCCGCTGAAGAACGTGAACAGCCCCGAGTCGTTCGTCCCTGAGCGGACCACGCTGCCGGGGCCGCGCCCGCCGTCCGCCGTCCACCAGTCGACTCCGACCGCGTAGCGCGAGTCCTGCAGGCAGAGCGTCTCCGCGTCCGCTTCGCATGTCCCGGCGGGATCGCCCGCCTCGACCAGGAAGACCTGCCTTGCCGTCGACACGGTCGTGCCGTCGCTCACCGTCAGGGCGACCTCGTAGAAACCCGGCGACGACCAGGCGTGGTCGATCCGCCGGTTGCGCGACTCCGTGCCCTCGCCGAAGTCCCAGCGCCGGGACTGGACGCCGCCGGTACTCGTGTCCTCGAACGTCACGGCCAAGCCCGTGCGCGCACGGCAGAGATCCCCTGGGCACTCGGCTGTCAGCGTGAAGTCGGCCTTGGGCGGACCGCTCGGCGGAGGCGCACCGCCGCCAACGCCCGCGCCACCGCCGTCGTCGTTGTCGTCGTCGTCTTCCTCCTGCCCCGGAGGCGGCGGCGGCGGAGGTGGAGGCGGGGGCGGCGGCGGAGGCGGTCGGCCGACGTCGTTGTCCTGGATCGCAAGGGTGGTCTCGCCGCTGCCGCTCGCCCGCGACGGCAGAGACGTGAAGCTCAGCACGACCGCTTCGCCGTCGTCGTCCGCGGTGTCGTCGGTCGCCGCGAACAGGAACTCCCGGGTTCTCACGCCCGGCCCGAATGTCACCCTGTCAGGCACACCCGAGTAGTCCGCATCCGTCGCGCCGCCGTGGTGGGTCCGCACCAGGTCGATATCCAGATCCCGCTCCGGGTCACGGTCCAGACGCACGACCACGGTCTCCGTGGCGCCCTCGCTCACCTCGTAGTTCGACGAACCGAACGACACCTCGACCTCCGGATCGTCGTCGTCGCGAATCGTTCCCGTCACCTGCAGCATCAAACCGCCGCCGGCGAGCGACGCGTGCTGCGCGTTGCGGAGCGTCAGCCGGAACGTCTCCTCCTCTTCCTCGTCCACCGTGTCGTTCATGATGGCCACGGAGATCTGCCGGGCGGCGGACGAACCCGCGGGGAACGTCAGCGTGCCGCTTGCCGCTGTGTAGTCCGAGCCGGCTCGGGCGCCGGCGGACCCCGAACCGCCGGAGATATCGGAGGTGGCGTAGGCCACCGTCACGTCTGAACTGCTCACCCTGCTCAGGGTGACCCGAAACGCGACCGTGCCGCCGCTCTCCGCCGCCTCCGCCGCTTCGACCGACAGGCTCGACGTGTCCGTTTCCACGATCGTCACCCGAACCGATGACGCCTGCACCGAGCCGTAGTCGGCGCCGCTCACCTGGTGGCTGAGAGTGACCGGCAAGTCCGCCGCCGCATCCGTGTCCGTCTCCGCCTTCACGAACACCCACTGCGGTTCCTGCCAGTTCCCCGTCGTGAACTCGAGTTCCACGGGATCCACCGACAGGTCCGTGTTCGCCGGCGCCGTCGTCGTCACTGTCACCGGGCCGGTCGGCTCGGAGTTCAGCACCACGGTGTAGCTATTGCTCGACCCCTCGTCGACCGTCAACGCGGTGAGCGAAACCTTGACACCGCGCCTCCCCTTCACTCTGACGTCGAAACGCTGCGTCGCCGGCATGTTCGAGCCGGCGACGTCGGTCGCCGTGACCGTGATCGTCGCCGTGCCGGCGGCCACCGGAGTCAGTCTTACGCGGGAACCCGAGATGGACGCCCGCGCCACAGCCGGCGCCGACGAAGACGCGCCGTAAGTCAGCGTGTCGTCTTCCGGATCCTGGAAAGCCCCGGACACGTCCATGTCCTCGCTCCCGTCGCCAACCCGCAGGTCCGGGCCCACCAGCGAACCGACCGCCGTCGGAGCGTCGTTCTCCACGACGACGTCGAACGCCTGGGTCGCCTTCGTGTTCGAACCGTCCGCGTCGGTCGCCGTCACCGCTACCGTCGACCTGCCCCTTCTCACCGGCGTCACCGTCACCGTTGAACCCGACGCCAAGACAGTCGCCACCGAGCCGTTTGACGACCTTGCCTCATACGTCAGTTCGTCGCCGTCCGAATCCTCGAACGCGCCCGTCAGATCGACCGCCTCGGCGTCGCCGTCAGTCCCCAGCAGCAGGCTCTCCAGCGGCGCCGCCGCTTCCGGTGAACGGTTGTCTCCCACCGTCACGTAGAAACTCTGCGACGCCGACAAGCCGAAGCTCGTCGCCGTCACGGTGATCTCCGACACTCCCAGCGCCACCGGGGCGATCGTCACCGTCGAGTCCGCCACGGTTGCCGTGGCCACGGACTGATCCGACGATGCGGCGTACGTCAGGCCGGCGCCGTACGGCTCGCGGAAAAAGCTCGAAACGTCAACCGGCAAGGCGCCCGTCACGTAGCCGGCCGACAGTCGCAACGCCTTGTCATTCGGGGTTCCAACCGCCTGGGGCGGATCATTCGCCTCCCTGCCGTCGATGGCCGTCGCGCGCGTGCGCTTCGGGTCCAGCCAATGGTACAGACCCGTACCAGCAGACCTCCCGCCGGTCCAGGATTTGGCGAGGCGGCTGTACCAATCATTCTGAGGGCTGGAGCAACTCGAGTCGCCCCCAGACAATTGCCCGACGACCCGCTTGTTCTGATCGAACAGCGGGGATCCCGACGAACCGGGCTCCGTGGCGCCCCGCTCCCAGCGGGCCACGCGCAAGTAGCGGCCGTCTCCAGGAGATTGGTGCGCACGGAACGACGTCACCGTCAACGGGTCGTTCTCGAAGCTCATGGACTTGACGTCTTCCCTCGGATGGTGGACGCCGAACGCCGAGGTCGGCGCCGACTCGCCGCGATTCCAGCCCGCGAAGTAGACGCGGTGGGCCGGGTCCGGCGCATCGTCCAACTCGATCAGCGCGAAGTCGGACTCGGCGTATCCGGACCGATAGCGTGCCCCGGCCTGAGACTGCGATTTCGACCCACCCGTCCGGCTTCCGCACCTCCGACTCTGATAGTTCCAGTACACGACCGCGCTTCGGGCCGCGTTCTGCCGGGTGAACCTGTCGTCAAAGCGGCAATGCCGGGCTGTCAGAAAGTAGGGCTTCCTGTTCTTGAAGGTGTTGTTGAGCATGACGCCCGTGCACCCACTACGACCGTACAGCGTGATCCACCCGACGCTGCGGATCTGCTCCCGGTAGGGATCCCCCTCCGGGCACACGACGTCGACATGGCAAGAGCCGTGGCTTCGCGATACCACGCCTGACGGCGCCAGGTCGCGGAATCCCCGATTGACCGCCCCGAGCTCGAGTTCCAGCTCACCGACCCGGCTAGCCGGCACCGCGACCTCGATCACCGCCTCGCTGCTCGAAAGGATCGGCGTCCACAGCTCGCCGTGAGACTTGTTGTGCGAGTCCGTGAACGGCCCGATCGCCTCCGACCCGTCCGGTGTGTGAACCCGAAGGCTGCCGCCCGGCGGCATCCGGTAGCGCGAGAACGCCAGGTTGAGCGAAACCGCGCCGGCCGAGACCACGCGCAAACGCCAGACCGCGGTCTGCCCGTCGGCTGTCGTCTCCCAACGACCGTACGCGTCGGGGCTCACCTCCACCGCGAACGGCGCCGCGAACCGGTACGGCTCACGGGGCCCGGTCACGGCAGTCGCGGCCTTGACTACCGAGGGTTCCACCCGCGGCGTCTCCAGCACGAAGACCTCGCTCAGCGGCGCCAGACCTTCCAGGACCGGCGGCGCCGGTCCGGTGGCGGGAACGCCATCGCCGAACTGCGAGGACGCCGCTTCGGGCGACCCGGCGGTGGTCAAGACTGCGAGCGCCAGCGCGGAAGCACGAACCCCCGCACAACATGGCCAGGTAGGGGTGCGCTTGCAGGACAATGCGGAAGGGGTTGGGTATCCGCTCCGACAACAACGAATCGGCTATACGGACGCCGAAAGTACTCAGGCTAGTCGGATACCCCGCGCCTGTCGCCTCGAAGATTGCGGGGATCTTCAGCTTCGTGGGCCCTTCCTGTTGGAAGGCCACTCCCTGGAACGCCGGCACGCGTTGGGGGCGCTAGGTGCCGATTCGATCCAGGCGCAGGAGCTTCCGTTGTGCATCCGGCGCCCGGCCTTCGCGGTCGGCGGCCAGCGCGCCGAGGTCGATCACTCCTTCGAGCGACCACATGTTCTCGCCTTCCGGGTCGAGGAGCACGTGGCGGAAGGTCCAGTCCCGGGCGCCCGCCTCGCCGATCGCGGTCAACCGGGCCTCGCGCGCGGCGGGTGAGGTGTCGATCCGCTCGTGTTCCGCGTAGAACGGTTCGAGCGCTTCCTGCAGGCGTTCGGGCTTCCAGGAACGGCCGCCGCGGTCCGGTCCGACGAGGAGCGCCGCCTCTTCGAAGTCGTGGACGGCCAGCGCTCGGACGAGTTGGTGCAGTTCGCCCCGAATGCGGGCAGCGAAGGCACGCCGGGAGCTCCTGAGATCGTAGGCCTCGGCGGCACGTTCGGCGCCCGCTGTCGGACCGTCGCCCACGACCGGTTCGAGCAGCCGCTTCCACTCGTCGAGGAGGCTGCGGTCGACCCGGCTGAGCAGGGCGTGGAAGTAGCCGAGCTGGTCGAACACGGCCTCGGTCTTGAAGCGGTCCGGCACGCCGTGGCTCAGGACCTTGAACAAGCGGCTCAGGTAGCGGAGAACGACACCTTCGGAGCGTTGCAGCCCGTAGCGACCGATGAACTCGCCGAAGCTCAGGAAGTCCTCGTAGACCTCACGGCCGACCCGTTTCGGCCGGATCGAGTCGCCGAGGACCCAGGGGTGGGAACGGCGGAACTCCTGGAAGGTCGGTTCGATGAGATCGGCCAGCGGTCTCGGATGCGTGACCGCGCGTAGCCGTTCCATTCGCTCCTCGTACGGCGCCCTCTCGGCTTTGAGCCGGGCGGCCAGCTCGTCGCGCAGCTTGCGGGCCTGCTGGCGGAGCACGATCTCGGGGCTCTCGAGGATCGCCTCGACCAGGCTGAGCAGGTCCAGGCCGTAGTCGGGATCCTTCGGATCGAGCAGTTCCAGGGTCGAGACCAGGTAGAGCGACAGGTTCTGGTGCATCGAGAACTCGAACTGGAGGTCCCGGTCCGCCTCGACCCGGTAGCCGTTGCCGTGCGAGGGCGCCATGCGCACGATGCCGCCACGGTGGAGCGACCGGATCAGTTCCGCCGTTTGGCCGATCAGGCGCTTCTTTCTGGCCGGTTTCTCATGGCACGCGGCGATCAACCGCCGGATCGAAGTGAAGTTCTGGCCGCGGTGGCCGCCGTTCTCTGTCGCTTCGTCGGCCTGGATCAGGTCGAACACCATGCCGTGACTGAGCCGGAACCGGGATTCGAGCGTCTCCGGTGGACTGTGGATCAGACGCCGGAAGGTGCGCTCGTCCCAGGGTACGAAACCCCGGGGCGGAGGCCGCTTGCTGAACTGCTTGCGGCGCCTGCCGCGAGGCGAGGCCTGGGCCTTCGTCCGGCGGCGCTGGTTGTCGATTTCGTGTTCCGGCGCCTGGCAGACAACCCAGCCCTGCTCGTCGAAACCTTTGCGGCCGGCTCGCCCGGCGATCTGCTGGAAGTCCCGCACCTTGAGGATGGCCACGTCCTGGCCGTCGTACTTGCTGAGCTGGCTGAAGAGGACGGTGCGGATCGGCACGTTGACGCCGACGCCGAGAGTGTCCGTGCCGGCGATGACCTTGAGCAGCCCGAGTTGCGCGAGCTTTTCGACCAGCAGGCGGTACTTCGGCAGCAGCCCCGCGTGGTGAATGCCGATTCCGAAGCTGAGGAAGCGGCGCACCTGTTTGCCGTAGGCGGTGTCGAAACGGAATTCCCCGATCGCATCGAAGATCGCCTTCTTCTCGTCCCGGGTGCAGAGCCTCAGGCTGGTCAGGCTTTGCGCGAGCTCGGCGCAGTCGCGCTGGGTGAAGTTGACGACGTAGATCGGCGCCCTGTCGGCGGCGACGAGCTCGTCGATCGTCGTACCCAGGCGTGTCTCGCGGTACTCGTACTCGAGCGGCACCGGACGCATCCGGCTGCTGATGAGCGCGACCGGCCGTTTCGTGGCCCGTTCGAGGGCCTCGCTGATCGGCGCCATGTTGCCCAGCGTCGCCGACATCAACAGGAAGGTCGTGTCGGGGAGGGTGATCAGGGGCACCTGCCACGAGACGCCGCGCTCCCGATCCGAGTAGTAGTGGAACTCGTCCATGACCACGTAGTCGACCGGCAGCGCCGCGCCCTGCCGGAGCGCCATGTTCGCGAGCACCTCGGCGGTGCAGCAGACGATCGGCGCTTCCGGGTTGATGCTCGCATCGCCGGTCAGCATGCCGACGCGCTCGGCGCCGAAGTCGTCGCACATGCGGAAGAACTGCTCCGAGGTGAGGGCCTTGACCGGCGCCGTGTAGAAACCGGTCCGACCCTCGCACAGGCTCTTGAACAGAAGGGCCATCCCGACCAGGGACTTGCCGGACCCGGTCGGCGTGTCGAGGACCACGTGGCGCCCGGCCATCAGTTCGATCAGCGCCTCCTCCTGCGGCGGGAAGAGCTCGAAGCCGAGTTCGGCCACCCAGTCCAGGAATCGTCCCAGGATGTCGTCGGAAGAGATCGTCCCCGGGGTCTCGGGCAGGCGATCCGCCAGGTGGGCGGCAGTCACCTGTGTAGCCTAGCTATCCTGCGGGGGCGTGGCGCTACAAAAAAAGAATGGCTAACGAAGGATCAGAGGCGGAAGCCGGAGCGGCTGAGGCGCGGGACGACGCGCCAAGGGCCTCCCTGCAACCGGTGATCGTCCTGGTGGCCCCGCAGTTGGGCGAGAACATCGGGGCGGCGGCCCGGGCGATGCGGAACTGCGGACTCGTCGAGTTGCGGCTGGTGTCGCCTCGCGACGGCTGGCCGAACGAGCGCGCGCAGGCGATGGCGACCGGGGCTTCCCGTGAGATCGTCGACCGGGCAGCGGTGTTCGAGACCACGGCCGAGGCCGTCGCCGATCTGCACCGCGTGTACGCCACGACCTCGCGCCGCCGCGACCTGCTCAAACCGGTGATCGGACCGGGCGAGCTGGCCACCGAAGTCCGGGGCTGCGCCGCGCAGGGACTCCGCTCGGGGGTGCTGTTCGGTCCTGAGCGGGCAGGACTCGACAACGACGATGTCGCTCTGGCGTCCCACATCGTTCACATTCCCCTCAACCCGGAGTACTCGTCGCTCAACCTGGCGCAGGCGGTGCTGCTGGTCGCCCACGCCTGGTTCGAGGCCGAGGCGGGCGGCTCGGTGGCAGCCGCTGGCCCGAAGTCGACGACGCCGCTCGCCACCGCGGCGCAACTCGTCAACCTCTTCGAGCACCTGGAGCAGGAGCTCGACGCCTCCGGGTTCCTGCGCGTGGCGGAGAAGCGCGGCATCATGGTCCGCAACCTGCGGAGTATCCTGCACCGTGCGGAGCTCAGGGAGCACGAGGTGCGGGCGCTTCACGGTGTGGTCAGCTCGCTGGTCGGTCGGCGCAAGGATGGCGGGTTGGTGCGGCAGCCGGGTCGGCGCGAAGACGCATGCGTCCGGGGTGAAGAGTCCTCGCGAGCGAACCGCGAACCGGAATTGCCGTAGAACAGGGAAGGCTGTGGCGGCGTGTAGCGTTGGCTTGGGTACTGGCAGCCGGAAGTGAAACTAGACGATGAAGCTGCGTAGCCAACTGATCCTGGCCTTCCTGGTCCTGGCGGTCCTGCCCCTGGCCGGCATCGTCGGCTATTCGTACGTCTCCTCGGCCAAGGCGTTCCGCGCGGCGGTGCAGGCCGAGACGCTGGACGTCGCCAGGCAGATCTCGGTCGGGCTTCGCCGCACGAGGGAAGATCTGCAGCGGTATGTGGGGACGCTCGGGATGATGCTGCCCTTCGACGACCCCCAGTACGTCGACCGGGAGGCGCTGGTGGACCAACTGCTGAGCAACTTGGGCGACAGCGCGAACTTCGTCGAAGTGCTTGAGTTCGTGCCTGCCGGCGCGCCCGAGCCCGGACGAGTCGTTCCGCCGGGTGGGGCTTCCGGCGCCGACGCTCCCGGCGACCCGGAGCGGTTGACCAGGGCCGGCCGGCGTTTCCTGTGGTCGCGGTTCGGCGACCGGGACGGGCGCCCGTCAGGGGGCCGCCCGGAGCGGCCGGGGATGATGGAAGAAAACGGGGCGCCTGGGATGGGGCTGGACGACCCGGAGTGGTTGCGCAGGGCGCGGGATCGAATGGCCCAGATCTTTGGCGGCCCGGTTTCGACTCCCGTCCACCGGGACGGCCACGTGGTTGGCGAGCTGCACGCCGGGATCCGGCCCGAAAGGTTGATGCGCAATGTACTGAGCCGGATTCCTCGCACGGGCGGCGCGGTGCCGTTCGCGATCGACGCGGAGGGCGAGATCTACACCTCGGCGCCGGAGGAGCTGGAGTTCCTCCAGGGCGTGCGCTGTTCGGGTGGGCAGCCGCTCCCCGAGGCTCTCGTCGCCGGAGACGAGGCCCTGTGGAGGGGCTTGAGCAATTGGGTGGTGGTGACCCAGGCCGCGGCGGAAGGCGACCTCGTCTACGGCATCGTCCGTCCGATCGGCGCGTCTCTGGCCGAGATGCGCAGCGCCTCGTTGCGGAACTTCGGTGTCGGCGTCGGCCTGGTGAGCCTGTCCCTGTTCGCGGCCGCTCCGCTGGCCAACCGCCTCACGCGCCGGCTCAGCCACCTGACCAGACAGGTCGACCGGTTGGCCAGGGGCGACGCCTCGGCCCGGGCGCGCCTGGGCGGTCGCGACGAGGTGGGCAAGCTGGGCGAGGCGTTCAATCGCATGGCCCGCGATCAGGAGAAGAACAGGCGGCAGTTGCTGGAGCAGGAACGGCTCCGCCGTCAGCAGGAGGTCGGCCGCCGGCTGCTTGAAGCGGAGAACGAGCGGCAGACGATGGAGTTGGAGGAGGCGCGGCGATTCCAGCTCTCCTTGCTGCCCGCGACGCTGCCGGAGCACCCCGACCTCGAAATCGCCGTGTTCCTGCGCACCGCCTCGGAAGTCGGAGGCGACTACTACGACTTCAGGCCCCGGCACGACGGCTCCCTGATCATTGCGGTCGGTGACGCCACCGGGCACGGTGCGCGCGCCGGCACCATGGTCACGGTGGTCAAGTCACTGCTGGCGTCGGCGGACCTGGGTCTCGACCTGGCGGCGTTCCTGTCCCATGCGACGGCGACCATCCGGTCGATGAACCTGGGCCGGCGGGCGATGGCGCTGGTCTTGGCGCGGTACCACGAGGGCGTGCTCGACCTCGCCTCCGCCGGCATGCCGCCCGTGCTCGTCAGTCGCTCTCCGTCCGGCGAGGTCGAGGAAATCATGAGTTCCGGGGTGCCGCTCGGCACGATGGCCCAGGCCTCGTACGAGCGCCACCAGGTCCGGCTCGATCCGGGTGACGCGGCGCTCCTGATGAGCGACGGCTTGCCCGAGATGCTGGACACAAGCGGCGAGCCGGTGAGTTACCCGGTCGTTGCCGGCCGCTGGCGCGACGTGGGCCAGCTCCCCGCGGCGGAGGCGGTAGCGGAGTTCGAGCGCTGGGTGGAAGAACTTTCCCCCGGGGGAGTTCCGTCCGACGACGTGACCTTCGTGGTGGTCCGGCGGCGCGCAGCCTCCTAGCCGTCGCCTGCCCCGCGGACCCTCCGGCTGCCGCGCGGGCGCCGGAAGCGGTGTAGAATCAACGGTTACCGTGGCGAACCCAGAGTCCGCAGCCGCTGAGAGTCTGATCGAGCCGTCGCTTGCGCCGGTTCCGGCGCCGGTTTGCGAGGTGGAACCCGAGACGGCGGCCGAAGCGCGGCCGCCGGCGATGACGCCGGGGTTGCCCGAGCACTACATCAACCGGGAGCTTGGCTGGCTACAGTTCAACAGCCGGGTCCTGGAGGAAGCGTGCGAGCCTCGGCATCCGCTGCTGGAGAGGGTCAAGTTCCTGTCGATCTACGGCACCAACCTGGACGAGTTCTTCATGGTGCGGGTGTCGGGGCTGTGCCGGCAGTTGGAGCGCGGGGCGCTGGAGGCGCCGCCGGACGGCATGAGGCCGTCGGAGCAGTTGGCCGGCATCCGGTCCCACCTGCAGAGCGAGCGCCAGCTCGTCTACGACTGCTGGCACGACGATCTGCTGCCCAAGCTCCGGGACGAAGGCATAGAGATCGTCTCCCACGACGACCTCTCGGCCAAGAAGAAGCACAAGCTGCGTGCCTACTTCGAACGCGAGATCTTCCCGGTCCTGACCCCGCTCGCCTTCGACCCCGGCCATCCCTTCCCCCACGTCTCGAACCTGAGCCTGAATCTGGCCGTGCTGATCGACGACGGGAGCCAGGGGCAGCGTTTCGCCCGCGTCAAGGTGCCGCAGCTACTGCCGCGCCTGGTGCGGGCGCCGGGGGGCGGCCGGGACGAACTTGGGCTGGACCAGTCGGCGCGCGGGAAGTTCGTGTGGATAGAGGAGTTGATCGCCGCCAATCTCGACCTGCTGTTCCCTGGCTTCGAGGTTGTTGCTGCCTACACCTTCCGCGTCACCCGCGATGCCGACCTGGAGATCGAGGACGACGAGGCGGACGACCTGTTGACCGCGATCGTGGAGGTCGTCGGCCAGCGGCACTTCGGCTCGGCTGTGCGGCTCGAGGTGCGCCAGGACACGCCCAAGAAGATCCGGACCATCCTGGAACGCAACCTGGGGCTGGCGTCCTTCCAGGTCGATACGCTGCCTTCACCTCTCGGCCTGGGAGACCTGAGTGAGATCGCCTTCCTCGACCGTCCGGAACTTCGGGACGCCCCGATCCGGCCGGTTCGCCATCCGGCGCTGCGTACCGACGAACCCCTCTTCCAGTCGATCCGCCGGCGAGACCATCTGCTGTACCACCCGTACGACAGCTTCTCGCCGGTCGTGCGGCTGCTGCGGGAGGCGGTCGCCGATCCGGACGTGATTGCGATCAAGCAGACGCTCTACCGGGTGGGCGCGAACTCGCCGGTGGTCGAGGCGTTGATGGAAGCGCGCGAGAAAGGGAAGCAGGTCTCGGTTCTGGTCGAGTTGAAGGCCCGTTTCGACGAGGAGTACAACATCGGTTGGGCCCGGGCGCTGGAAGCCGCGGGCGTTCATGTGGTCTACGGCGTGTTCGGGCTCAAGACGCACGCCAAGATGTGTCTCGTCGTCCGCCGCGAAGCAGGCACGCTGCATTCGTACGTCCACTTGGCGACCGGCAACTACAACCCGGTCACGGCGCGCGTCTACACCGACATCGGTCTCCTGACCGACGACGACGAAATCACTTCGGACGTGGCCAAGCTGTTCAACTCGATCACCGGCTATGCCCGCGAGGAGAGCTACAGCAAGCTGCTGGTCGCGCCCGTGCATATGCGGCGCGAGCTGATCCGGCGGATCGATCGGGAGATCGATGGCCATCGCCGGCATGGCGGCGGCCGCCTGATCTTCAAGATGAACTCACTGGTCGACCGGGACTGCATCGACGCGCTCTACCGCGCGTCCCAGGAGGGGGTCGAGGTCGTTCTCCAGGTGAGGGGAATCTGCTGTTTGCGACCCGGTGTGCCGGGCCTGTCCGAGAACATCTCCGTGACCTCGATCGTCGGCCGGTTCCTGGAGCACTCGCGCCTCTACTACTTCTGGAACGGCGGCGACGAGGAGCTGTTCACCGGCAGTGCCGACATCATGCCGCGCAATCTGAACGGTCGGGTCGAGTTGCTTTGCCCAGTTCTCGATCCGGACCTGCGCCGGGCCGCGCTACGAGACATCGTGGCGCCGCACCTGGCCGATACGGCGAACTGCCGACGCCTGGAATCGGACGGCAGCTACAGCCGGGTCGAGCCCGAGGCCGGCGAAGAACCGTTCGACTCCCAGCGCGCCCTGGTCCAGGCCGACCACGGCTGGCACCTGGAGTAGCCGCGCGTCAGTCGACGTCGGCGAAGTTGGGCGCTCGCTTCTGCATGTTCGCGGTCACCGCCTCGACCTGATTGGGCGAGCCGATCAGGCCGACCTGTAGCCGCTCCTCGGTCTCGAGCCCCTCGCGGACGCCGGCCGTCCTTGCAGCGTCGAGTACCTGTTTTGCAGCGCGGATCGCGTGCGGCGAGTTGCCGGCGATCTCCCGCGCGAGGGCGAGGGCGTCGTCGAGCGGCTGCTCGGACAGCCGGGTCACGAGACCGAGTTCGGCGGCCTCGGCGCCGCTGATCACGCGGCCGGTGAAGGTCAGCTCCTTGGCGATGTCGGAGCGCACCACGTGCTGCAGCAACTGCGGGCCGGCCATGTCGGGAATCAGACCCCAGACGATCTCGCGCACGGAGAGTCTGGCTTCCGGGTGGACGACGCGCAGATCGGCGCCGAGCGCGATCTGGAAACCGCCGCCGTAGGCCACGCCGTGGACCGCCGCGATCACGGGAACGGGCATCGTATGCCAGCCCCACGCCGCGAACTGAGCGCGGTTGGCGGGGTTGTCGTCGGTCCGCTGAACCAGCTCACGCGTCGAGGGTTCGTTGTCGCTGCTCTGCTGCATGGCGCGGAAGCTGCCGAAGTCGAGGCCGGCGCAGAAAGCGCGGCCGTTGCCGGAGAGCACGACCGCGCGCACCGATGGATCGTCGGCGAGTTCGCGGGCGGTGGCGGCCAGGCCGTCGAACATCGCGTTGTCCAGCGCGTTCATCTTGTCGGCGCGGTCGAGACGCACGTCGGCGACGCCGCCTTCGATGTCGACGGTGAGGCGGGGGCGAGCGGCTACATCGGTCATGGAGTTCTCCGGGTGCTTGTTGGTGCTCATTGTGGCGCCGACCGAGCGTGGCGCGCGTCGAGGCTGGTTCAGGATTGACGAAAGAGCGAGAGCGTACCGTAGCCGGGCGCTCCGAGCGCCGGATTGCGACGGCGACTAGGGGGCTCGGCCCACCGCTGCTTCTCCAAAGGGGGCAGAAGGATCGGGCATTGACCCGTTGGCAACGAAATCAGCGTGGTAGAATCACCAGCGTGGTTGCAAATGTGATGACCGTGACCAACGCCGAAGGGAGGACTGACCAGTTGTTCACACCGACGCGGCGAGTTGAGTGTTGGAGTGGAATCTCGGGCTTGGTTCTGGTTGTTGTCCTGTGCACCGGATGTGGTGGTGGGGGGGGGCGATGTCGTCTCGTGCTCGGAGAGCGACGAACAGGCGGCTAGCGGCGAGCAGTACTGCTCCACCGGCTATGGGAACTTTACGGGGGAGGATGACTGTAGCAACAGCGGATCCTGTGTTGGACCAGGCTATTCGTCGTTCATGGATGTCGATGATTACGGCACTATCTTCAGGGCGTCTGCTAGGTGTTCGGACGGGTCGCACCTTGGTTGCGAGGGTACCTTGTCGGCATCTGGTGGCGTTCACGGGAACGGACAGAAGTATGTCGCCTGCTTTGGTCCTGGGCTGATCTCCGACGTTTGCTGGTGAATGTCGCGTTGGCTGCGCGAAGGGCCTCGTCGACCGGCGCGCTTCTGCTCCTAGCGGCAACGGCGCTTGTCACGGCTCAGCAAACGCCAAGCCGTGTTGTGTTCGGGTCTGTATCGCACCAGCCTGCGGACTACGGCTCAATGTTGCATCTGGCGGTCGAACGACCCCTCTATGAACGGATGGCGATGCTCGTTCTGGGTCGCAGGGAGGACCGGACCGGTCCTCCCGGAGCGTTGCTCCAGCAGGGAGTGAGGGGTTTCACCGTGCATGTGCCACAACCCGGCGCTTGGTGGATCGTTGCCCAGGGTTCGCGGCCCGGCTTCATTGCGCCCGACATGGCCTTCCCGGTTGTCGGACCGCTCTCCGACCTACTGTTGCCGCCGATCCGTCCCCAGCGCGGAGCGTCCTGTCGATTGCGGCTGCTTGAACCGGCGGTGGCTTGGGTGGCGCCGGGCCGGTTGGTGCGCAGCAGCAGTGGTGGCGGCTCTCCACGTTGGGGTCCCTGGAGGCCGTGGATCAGACTCGACCGAGGTGGTCACGACCGCGAGTACTGGCTTGAGCCGGCAGCCGATCCGGCCTCTTCCCCTCGGGCCGTCGAGATCAGGGTCGGCGCTCCAGGCTACATGCCGTCCGGCTTCGACTGCTCGTCGGGAGCGCTGATTGAAGTGTCACTGGAACAGCGTTCCGACCCCCTGTTGGATCTGCGACTGCTCCTTGAGGTTGGTGAGGGCGGTGCTTCCGGAGAGGCGTTGGAAGGGGCCATTCTTGTCGACGAAGGTGGATGGCCCGTCAGTATCTCTGACGAGTCCGGCACGGTTACCGTGCCCGGTGGCCTGTACCGGGTTCTAGCCCCTTCGGGTGGGGAGTGGCGGCTGCGCGTCGGGGAAAGTGGAACGCGGAGGCTCCCGACGCCGGAACGATCGGCGTTGGTTCTTGGCCCGGAGGCAGGCGATGGGGTGCCCGCTACTGTGATTGCGATCCACTGGTCGGGAGCCGGCGATGTCTTGGGAAGGCAGGAACTTGACCCGACCAGGGTAGGACCTGCGGACAGGCACCGCGCGAGATGGACCGTCAGGGCGCCTCCAGGCGCAGTCGAAACGACGATCCTCGCGCCAGGTTACGAGAAGCAGGCGGTCGATTGGTCGCTTGGTCGGAAGAACGTTGAGTTGACGCCCTTTCGATCTATCGACGGTGTCGTCCTGGCAGATGAGACGGGCGACCCTGTGCAGGATGCTGAGGTCGCGCTCTACGGCGCTTACACAGGGCGTCTGGCGCCCGTCGCCCTGACCGCCCCCAACGGCACGTTTCGGATCGAAGCGGGCGAGGCGCAGAGCCCGCCGCGCCTGATTGTGCGTGCGGAGGGTTACCGGGCCGCGAGAGTCGACCTGGAACCGCCGGCTTCGACGGTCTTTCCAGGCGTGATCGTTGTGCGTCTCGAGCGTACGGCGGCGCTCTTTGGCCGGATCGTCTCGCCTTCGGGAGAGGGAGTCGCAGGTTCGGTTGCCCTGGTCGGTCAGCAGCGTTTCTTCGCGCCGCCGTCCCTCGGTCCAGTCGATCTCTTTGTGCCGTCGAACCCCAGTCTTCACGATGTGGCGCAGGCGGACGAACACGGGGTGTTCCGGTTTCCCGAAGTTGCTCCCGCGGCCAGATCGGTCGCGGTCGGCGCACCGGGCTATGCGACCCGCTTCCTCCGGTTGCGCTCAAGCTCTGGACATGTCGCGGCCCCTGCTGAGTGGACGGGTTGGCGCGACCTCGGGCAGGTGGCATTGGCGCCGGAGCTGGCGGTGGAGGGAATCGTCACGGATCGCGCCGGTCTGCCCCTTGCCGGCGCGGTGGTGGGGTTCGGGCGTAGTCCGGACGTGACGGGTGCGCTGAGCCTCGATTCCGTGGCGTGGTCGACAGGGGAGATTCGGTCCGATGCGGAGGGTCGCTTTCGGATCGGAGGGCTTCGCCACGGCGATCTGATGGACCTCGTCGTGCAGCACGCCGGCTATGTGAGGGCGGAACAGCTTCGCGTGTTGGTCGATCAAACGGATGACCCCCGTTGGGTCGAGATCGAGATGGAGCCCGCGGTCGAGTTGCGCGGTCGTCTAGTGGATGAAGCGTCCGGCACCGGCATTGAGGGTGTGCGTGTTCAACTACTCGACGATGCGGAACGTCGGCAGTTGGCGCTTGAACGAACCGGGTCGGAGGGCCGATTCTTGCTTCGTGGTCTTGCCTCGCTGCGTGGTGTCCTGAAGGTTGAGGCGTTCGGCTACGCGCCGCTGCGACATGAGCTCACGGATGACGACGGCTTGTACTCGAGCGGCGGCGACGGCCTCGAGCTGGTTCTTCGTCGCGGAGACGCTACCGTGCGGGGCGTCGTGGTCTCGGGCGGCGCACCGGTCGTCGGAGCAGAAGTCCAGATGAACACAAGGGAACGCACGACGACCGATGGCGCGGGTCGGTTTGAACTGTCCGGCCTCCCTGTAGGCCAGAGCATGGTGTTTTACTGGCCGCATGGTGAGGAGGCTGGTCAACCGATCATTTGGTACCGCGATGTTCAGCCGGGTATCACCGAGTTCGTTCTCGATGTGACCCCGGTCTGGGTTGACGGGCGGGTCGAGGACACGGCTGGCTTGCCGGTTGCCGGCGCCACCGTGCGGATCAGTCGCCCGCTGGCGCCAGGCAGGGAGGCGCGAAGCGCGCCGGACGGTTCGTTTCGCCTCCATGTGACGCCGGGCCTCTACCGGGCAAGCGCCGAAGCGGACGGCTATGCTGCCACGTCGCGAGAAGTCGACGTGGGCACGAACGAGCCGGGCCATGTAGTGCTCAGCCTTGGCGCGGCACGGGAAATCAGAGCGCGCGTCGCGGGTCTGACGGCCGAGGAGGCCGCGACGGTCGAGGTCGGGATCGAGCCGACTCCCTTGTCGCCGGGGGGCGGCGGGCGACTGACGAGGTCGCCGAACCAACTGGGTGGCGTTCCGGTATTCGTGCGGCACAACCCTCCGATCGGGACGGTTGTGCTCGTGGCCAGGGTGCGGTCCTCGGACCGCATGCAGCGCCGCACCGTAGACGTTCTTCCGCGCGGCGTGACGGAGGTCGAGATCGCATTTGACGATGCGGAAACGAACGGCCGTCTGTCGGGCCTGGTCACCGTTGATGGCAGTCCCTTTGCCGGCGTGCCCGTTCTTGTGATCGACGAACGCGCCGGCGATGCTTGGGCCGTGCGCACGGACCATCGCGGAATGTACGTCATTGACGGCCTACGCCGCGGTCGGGTCGAGATTGCGGCCGTCGGCGAGCGCCGGAAAGTGAGCGTGGATGGCGAGAGCGTGGCCGATTTTCGGGCCCGGAGTGCGGTGCTGGCGGGCCGCCTCGTGCTGGCGGATAGTGGTGTGCCGGCGGCGGGATTCGAGGTCGTGGCCACACCTGCCCATGCAACGCTAGAGGTCGCCGAACGCGTTGGCCAGACAGCGGTCGCTCGGAGCGCCGAGGACGGCAGCTTCTCGATCAGCGGACTGTTCCAGGTTCCGTACCGGGTGGTCGCGCGGCGGCGTGGCGGCCGAGTCGTGGGTTCGGCGGCCGTCGATCTTGCGGCGTGGACGGGTGAGACCTTGATCGCCGTGCGGGATATCGCGGCACCGGAGTAGAGGCGGCTGACAGACTGCGGTCCGGTTCCCCAGGCAGCTACGCCTCGGCCCAGCCCCGCGACCTCTCGACCGCCCGCCGCCAACCTTGGGCGAGGCGGTCGCGTTCGGCCGGCGCGGACTGCGGTTCGAACTCGCGGTCGAGAGCCCAGTTCCTGGTCACGTCGGCCTGGTCGGACCAGAAGCCGACCGCGAGACCGGCCAGGTAGGCGGCGCCGAGCGCCGTGGTCTCGGCGACCACCGGCCGCTGGACCCGCGTGCCCAGCAGGTCGGCCTGGAACTGCATCAGGGCGTTGTTGACCGCCGCGCCGCCGTCGACCCGCAGGCCGCTCATGCGGGAACCGGCGTCGGCTTCCATGGCGCGCACGACATCGAGACTCTGATAGGCCATCGATTCGACCGTGGCCCTGGCCACATGGCCGGCGGTGGTCGAGCGCTCCAGGCCGATCAGGAGGCCCCGCGCGTAGGGATCCCAGTAGGGCGCGCCGAGGCCGACGAAGGCCGGCACCAGGTAGACCCCGCCGCTGTCCTCCTCGCTCGCCGCGAGTTCTTCGATCTGTTCGGACCTCTCGATCAGACCCAGTCCGTCCCGCAGCCACTGAACTGCCGCGCCGCCGACGAAGACCGAACCCTCCAGGCAGTAGGTGGGCCGCCCGTCGAGCACCCAGCCGACGGTGGAGAGAAGGCCGTTGTCCGAGGCCACCGCCCGGTCGCCTGTGTTCATCAGGATGAAGCAGCCGGTGCCGTAGGTGTTCTTGACCATGCCGCGCTCGAAGCACCCCTGCCCGAAGGTCGCCGCCTGCTGGTCGCCCGCGATGCCGGCGATGGGAATCTCCCGGCCGAACAGACTCGCCTCCGTGTGGCCGAAGTCGCCGCTCGAGTCCCGGACCTCGGGCAGCATGGCCCGCGGCACGCCCAGGATCTCGAGCAGGTCGTCGTCCCAGTCCAGGTTGTGGATGTCGAACAGCAGGGTGCGCGAGGCGTTGCTGGCGTCGGTGGCGTGGACCTCGCCGCCGGTCAGCCGCCAGAGCAGGAAGCTGTCGATCGTCCCGGCCAGGATCTCGCCGCGCGCCGCCCGCGCGTGCAGGTCGTGCTTGTCCAGCAGGTGCGAGATCTTGGTGCCGGAGAAGTAGGGGTCGAGCACCAGGCCGGTCTTGCCGCGGAACAGATCCTCGTGACCCTGCTTCTTCAACTGTTCGCACAGCGGCGCGGTGATGCGGCTCTGCCAGACGATCGCGTTGTCGACCGGCTTGCCGCTGTCGCGCTCCCACAGCACGACCGTCTCGCGCTGGTTGGCGATGCCGATGGCGGCGATGTCCGAGACGTTCGCGCCGGCCTTCCGGATGGCGGCGCGCGCCGTGTCGAGTTGGCTGTTCCAGATCGCCTCGGGATCGTGCTCGACGTGGCCGGGCGAGGGGTAGAGCTGCGGGAACTCCTGCTGCGCGGAGGAAGCGGCTGTTCCCTGGCGCTCGAACAGGATGGAGCGGCTGGAGGTGGTGCCCTGGTCGAGGGCGAGGATGTAGCTCATGGCTTGGCAGTCCCCCTACCAGCCGAGGCCGCGGAAGGCGAGCGCGCCGAGGACGCCGCCGACGAGCGGGCCCACCACCGGCACCCAGGCGTAGCTCCAGTTCGAGTCGCCCTTGCCGGGGATCGGCAGGACCGCGTGAGCGATGCGAGGTCCAAGGTCGCGGGCCGGGTTGATCGCGTAGCCGGTGGGTCCGCCCAGGCTCAGGCCGATGCCCCAGACCAGGAAGCCGACCAGCAGCGGGTTGATGCCGGTGGCGAACACGGACGACAGGTCGATGCCGCCTCCGGAGAGCTCCGATGCGTTGGCCGCGATCGCGAGTACACCGAAGACCAGCACCGCGGTGCCGACCACCTCGGTGATGAAGTTCGCGCCCCGGCGTCCCGGGATCTCCGGCGCGGTGCAGAACACGCCGAGCTTGGCGCCCTGGTCAGAGGTGGCTGCCCAGTGCGGACGGTAGGTGACCCAGACGACGACCGCGCCGGCGAAGGCGCCGAGCATCTGAGCGCCGATGTAGGTCGGCAGCAGGGCGGCGTCGAGTTCGCCGATCGCCCACAGGCCGACGCTGACCGCCGGGTTGATGTGGGCGCCGCTGATCCGGCCGACGGAGTAGACGGCGAGCGCCACGGCCAGTCCCCAGCCGGTCGTGATGACGATCCAGCCGCTGTCGTTTCCCTTTGTGCGGGCGAGAACGACGTTGGCGACCACGCCGTCGCCCAGGATCACCAGAAGCGCGGTGCCGACGAGTTCGGCGACGAAGATGTCCATGCGGGAACCTCCTTGTTCGAGCGCGTTCGAGAATACACTTCGCGTCGGCGGGTCGAGCCCCGCCGCCGGAACCACGAGGAAGAGCCCCCACGGAGCAGCATATGGATCAGTGGAAGAACCCGTTCTCGCGCGAGACGTTCGCCTTTCTGCGCGACCTCGCGGAACACAACGACCGCGATTGGTTCAAGGCCAACGGCGCGCGCTACGAGGACGCCGTGCGGGCGCCGGCGCTCCAGTTCATCAATGACTTCGGGACCAGGCTCGACGAGGTGTCGAGGCACTTCGACGCGGTGCCGAAGAAGGTCGGCGGGTCGCTCTTCCGCATCCACCGCGACGTCCGGTTCTCGCGCGACAAGCGGCCCTACAAGACCCAGGTGGGTATTCACTTCCGCCACAAGCAGCACAAGGACGCCCACGCGCCGGGCTTCTACCTCCACATCGAGCCCGGCAGCGTGTTCATGGGCGGGGGAATGTGGCGACCCGACCCGGAGGCCCTGCGGGCGATCCGGCAGCAGATCGTCGCCGATGGCGAGGGCTGGCGGGAGGTGACCGTCGACCCTGGGCTCGGCGACTCGCTGGAACTTGGTGGCGAGAGTCTGAAGCGGGCGCCGCGGGGATTCGACGCCGGTCACCCGCGGATCGACGACATCAAACGCAAGTCCTTCATGGCCGTGGCGAATCTGAATCAGACCCGGCTACTTGGCTCTGCCTTCCTCGACGAGTTCACGGGGCTCTGTGCGGCGGCCTCGCCGCTGATGCGCTTCGTCTGCCGGGCGACCGGCGTCCCGTACTGAAGCTCGGGCGCCTGCACGCCCTTTGGGGGCGGCGCTAGCGCGGCGCGGCCCGGCGGTCGTCGACCGCGGCCGACAGGTTCTCGAAGGTGACGCCGAGCCGTTCCGCGGTGAGCGCGGCCAGGGAGGTGCGGGCGACGCCGCGCCTGAATTGATAGGTGCTCCGGCGCTCGTCGTCGAGTTCTACCTGGAGGAACTCGAGGCCCAGCTCCGCGTGGTCCTGCTGGAGAGCCCGGGCGTGGTCGAGGAAGTGGGTGGTGACGTAGGCCACGGGCTGCACCCGCCGGAGGAGCTGGAGCACGAGGGTGAAGACCTCGATTCCCTCCGAAGGGTTGGTGCCCGAGCAGAGTTCGTCCAGGACCACCATCGAGCCATGCTCCATCTCCTCGAACAGGGTGCGGATGCGCACGAGTTCGCGCCCCAGCCGGCCCTCGACCTGATCCGCGCTCTCGCGCTCGATCAGGGACACGAACAGCCCCTGCTGGACGCGCAGGCGGGCGCGGCCGCAGGGTGCGTAGAGGCCGGACTGACCGAGCAGTTGAGCCAGCGCGACGGCCTGGATCAACCGCGTCTTGCCGCCCGAGTTCGGGCCGGTGACGACGGTGATCGGCACGCTGCCGACCGTTCTTACGGTACACGGCACGGGCGCCTGCTCCTGGCTCAGCAGCAGCGGGTTGAACAGGTGTTCGCACTCGATTGCGGGACCGGCGTCGTGATCCGGCCGGAACTCGGGAATGCACATCGAGAGGCCGCGTTCGGCGGCGCGGTCCCGGAGAGCCCGGGCGGCGAGGTAGAGCTCCAGTTGGCCGAGCATCTGGACCAGGGGAATCAGGGCGGGCGACAGGGAGACGTAGACCCGCTCCACGACCCGGTTCATGAGTTCCCGGTTGCTCATCGAGTAACCGCCGATGCCGAGTCGCACGCGGCTCCAGAGCCGCTTGATCGGCCGGGTCCAGAAGGGATTGCCGCGGCACTCCTCGAGTGAGCGCACCTCGAGCCCACGGATGCGCCCGTCGCCGCCCAGAGTGATGTCGAGGTTCAGTTCGGCGAGCTGGCTCTCGTAGTCGAGAAGGGCGGCGAGGGTCGCGTACTCCTCGGTTTCGCGGATGGCGACGGCGCCTTCGTACAGGCGGCGCAGTCCGGAGCGGGCCGTCTCGAAGCGGTCGTGCATGAGGTCGATGACCAGCCGGCTCTGCTTGAGGATGTCCAGGTTGTGGGACGCTGTGTCGAGGACGCTGTGGTAACGGGGCATGCGGTGGAGCGAGAGCAGGCCGAACAGCTCGCGGTAGAGACGCCTCGCCGAGGCGAGGACTTCCTCGTCCTCGTCCATCTCGCGCAGCACCCCCTGACGGAACAGGATTGTCTCCAGGTCGGTCGGCGTGGCGGTGAGGGCGCGGCGCAGGAAGCGCTCGTTGATGGGGTAGTGAACGCCGTCGATTCGCAGCTCGAAGCTTTCCTCGATCAGGCGGTCGATGAACAGATCCTGTTCGAAGAACTCCGGCCGCCAGGCCGTCTCCGGCGTTTCGGCTTCGGCCATCAGGTCATGGAACTCGGTGCCGATCTCGCGGCCGAGAATGGCGAGACCCAGCAGGTCCGACAGAGCCTTCTGGTCGATGCCGAGGAAGGGCGCCCGGTTGAGAAGGTCCGGGATGGGAATCATGGCCGGCTGCCGTCGCTGGGGCTACCGGCGCAGAGGGGAACGGCGGCGACGATCCTTGAGGGAGCGCATCTCGCGGTACGGGGTCACACCCTCCGCTTCGCAGCGGGGCAGCGGGTGCCCCAGTGCGTTCTCGATCTGCTTGATCAGGGACCTGTCGAGCCAGGTGCCGATCGACGACACGACGCCTTCCGCGGCGCCGCGGGCAGTGCGGCCGGCGCGGTGGATGTAGTCCTCGGCCGTGTCGGGGAGGTCGTAGTTCAGGATGTGCTCGATGCCCTGGACGTCGATGCCGCGGGCCGCGATGTTCGTCGCCACGAGGATGCGGTGGCGGCCGGCGCGGAAGCTTTCGAGAGCAGCGACCCGGTGGCTCTGCGAACGGTCGGAGTGGATGCGCGCGACGCTGTGGTCGCCGCCCTCCAGGACCCGGCAGAGCCACTCGGCGTCGGACCTCCGCTTGGTGAACACCAGGGTCGAGCCGGGCACGTTGTCGAGCAGGGCCAGGGCGCAGCTCTTCTTTTCCCTCTCGTCGATCAGGTAGAGCCGGTGCTCGATCCCCGCTGCGGCCCCCTTGGGCGACAAGTCGATGCGCAGCGGATCCTCCATGTAGCGCTGCGCCAGACGTTCGATGGGCGGCGGCATGGTGGCGGAGAAGAGCATCGTGTGCCGCTGCTTGGGCAGTTGATTCACGATGCGTTGAATCTGGGGCATGAACCCGAGGTCGAGCATGTGGTCGGCCTCGTCCAGGACCAGTTCCTCGACCCTGCCCAGGCTCGCCGTCCCCCGCTCAAGGTGGTCCAGCAGCCGTCCCGGCGTGACCACGAGGACATCAGGGTCGCCGCCCAATTGGTCGAACTGTGGGCCGATCTTCACGCCGCCGATCAGGCAGGCGGAGTTCACGCTCAGGCGGCTCTTGCGGAACAGGTCCAGGAAGGCCTTCGTCTGCAGGGCGATCTCGCGGGTCGGAGAGACGACCAGGGCGCGCACGCCCGTGCCGCGGCGCAAGCGCTGCACGATCGGCAGCACGAAGGCGGCCGTCTTGCCCGAGCCGGTTTCGGCGAGTCCGATCAGGTCCTTGCCGGCAATGGCGTCCGGGATCACCGCCGCCTGGATTGGCGTCGGGTGCTCGAAGCCGATCCGGGCCACTACCTCCAGAACCGCCGGTTCGAGGCCCAGATCGAGAAAGTCCCGGTCCGTCGTCTCGACCGGAGGTTGAGGGATCGCGGCCAGGGCCTCCGGCGCTTCGAGGTCCCCGTTCCCCGTACTTGTACCGTCCGACACGCGGGGGATCATACCAGCGCCCACGGCGCTGCTAAGTGACTTGAACGCAACGGCTTCTCAGCGGCGCGGCTCATCGGTCGCGGCGCAAGCCTAGCCGCCTCAGGAAGCCGCGCTTTTCCGGCGCGAGTTCGCTCTCGCCGCTTCTTGCGGCGCGCCCGCCGCGGTCGGCCGCCTCGGCCCAGAACTGCAGGTTCCGGCCCCGGTGTTCGGCGGCGCTGATCGTGACTTCGAACTCCACCTCGGCCGTCTCCGCGCCGGCCGCGTCCGTCGAGTCCGCCGCCGAAGTTCCGGTTTCCGGCCGGAGGGTCGCCTCGACGACCTCACCCGAGCCGTCGTTGTCGAACCAGCGCCAGAAGAACCGCACGGAGACCACCTCGTAGTCGTCCCTGGCACGGACCCGTACAACGACATCCTTGTCCCGCTCGTAGATGTCCTGAGCCTCCGCCGGGCGTTCCGGGAGCAGGATCTCCACTTCCGGTTCTCCTTCGTCGAGGTCCTCCATCAGCATGGTCAGGGTCGATTCCAACTGCGCGAAACGGTCCCGGTTCTCCGGCGTCCGCTCCATCCCGGCCAGGACCTCCAGCGCCTCGTGCGGCCGTTTCGAGCCCAGCGCCTCGATCTCGCGGACCGTGGCGTCCAGATCGTTGCGCCGCTTGGATACCTCGTCGATGGCGGCCAGCTTGGCCTCGACGCCTGGGCTCTCGCCCGCCTGGTCGCCACGCAGCGCCTTGAGTTCCAGGAGCAGTGCTCTGGCCTCGTCGAGGCGGTTCGCCGCGATCAACCGACCGGCCGTCTCGTCGATCGCCGCGGCGGCGCGACGCTCGAAGTCGAGGCCGGCGGCGAAGCGCGGGTGGCGGCGCCGGAAGTCCCGAGCCAGGCGCAGGGCCGCCAGGCGGTCGCTGCCGAGACGAGCTCCGATGGCGTCCACCTCGGCCGCCAGCCGACGCGCGTCGTCGACGCGGCGAGCCGCTTGCGGATCACGGCGCAGGGCGATCATCTGCTGGCGCGTCAGAGAGCCCAGCGTCAGGCGCAGACGGTTCAGGTCCGCGTCGTCGAAGCCCCTCTCCAGTTCCACGGCGGCGGCCAGGACGCGGTCGTTCGCGAGCCTCGCGAGCATTGCCGTCATCGTTTCGTGATGTTCAGGCGGCAGCGCCTCGGCGGCCGGTCCGCGGCTGAAGTCGAGCATCAGGCGCTGAGCCTCTCGCAGTCTGCCTTCCGCCATCAGATCGAGGGCCTCGCTGAGCTGACTGGGCAGGGGCGCGATGGGCGTCAATTCCGGCCTTGCCGGCAGCGGCGGTGGGGTGACGGCGGCCGGATCGTCTGCGATCGCCGTGGGCTCGTCGGGCGCCGTCCATCTGAGGACGAGCAGCGCCGCCGCGACGCCGATCGCGGCCGCTGCCAGCATCTGCCGCAGCCGCAGCCGCGGCAGCGCAGCCGGGTCCGGTTCGGGTGGCGGCATCCGGTGATCCTAGCGTCGCCGAGCAGGTCTCCGGCCAGCCGTGCGAGGTCGCGTTTCGCAGGTCGCGAGGTTCGGCAGATGCGTTGTACACTCCCTTACCCACCATTGCGGGCTATCGACCCTCACCGACCACTCGTCTCGGAGGCGCCTCGAAATGATGAAGAGACTCCTGTTTCCGCTGCTGCTCGTCCCAACGCTGTTCATCGCCGGCCCGGTGCTGGGCCAGGACCCGGGCCCGGTCAACGTGGGCGGCGATCTTCGTGGCGGCGACGTCACGGGCGCGGTCGGCGGCCGCGACAACACCCGCGCCTACGGCACGATCCTCGACTCGAGCGGCAATCCGCTGCCGGATGTCGACATCTGGTTCCAGAACGACAACTCTCCGGCGCTCAGGCTGCGCGCCAAGGGACGCAAGACCGGCAGCTATCTCTTGCGGAACATGGGCCGCATCTACAGCCGCGAGGACTACGAGGGGATCGTGCTGCGCATCACGTTCGAGCGCGACGGCTACCGCTCCGTGGTCGCGCGCGTCGCGGTGCAGCGCGACGGAGCGGAGCAGGTCTACCCGATCCTCTTCCGGGAGGGCGAGTCGATGGAGGCCGAGGGCGTTCGCACCGTGCTCGTCGGCCGGGTCGAGGACAAGCGGGGCAAGCCCGTCAAGGGTGGAGGCGAAGTCACCATCACCTCAGGCGACGGCGCCTTCTCGGCCACCGGCCCGATCGAGAAGAGCGGCGACTTCGCGGTCGTGCTCTGGGACGCGCCGGAGCGGGTGAACGTCTCCTTCAAGACGACCAAGGGCGGCGTCCGCGACGAGATCCTCGAAATCAAGGCCTCGCCTCAGCCCGATCTCGCCGTGGCGCAGTACTACAACCCGGTGATGTAGCGCGGCCCCCGAAGGGGCTCGCGCATCATCGGACGGAGTACGCCGACGGACGATTCCGCCGGGACTCGCCGCCGGGACTCGCCGCCGGGACTCGCCGCCGGGACTCGCCGCCGGGACTCGCCAGGGCCGCGTGGCGACCCGTGGCGACCCTTGGCGGAGCCGACTGCTATTGAACTGCCGGGCCGCCTACCAGCGGGGCCGGCGCTCCTCGCGGGGTCTGGCTTCGTTGACGCGCAGGGTCCGGCCGCCGAACTGCTGCTGGTCCAGCGCCGCAATCGCTTCCTGGCCGCCGCTGGCCATCTCGACGAAACCGAAGCCTCGCGGGCGACCGGTCTCGCGGTCGTTGATCAGCGAAACTTCGGAAACCTCGCCGTGTGCGGAGAAGAGGCTGGTCACCGCCTCGTCCGTAATGTCGAAGGGCAGGTTGCCCACATAAATTCTCGTTGCCATTCTGCTGCTCCTGTTCTCGGCTCCGGGGTTCCACATCAATCAACGCTCGAGAACAACAGGCGCATTCCTGGTTCCTGCGTGAGCTCTGCACCCACTGCCTAAAGAACGGTAGCCTAGCACAAAGAACACCTCTGGCGCATCGCGGTGACGATCTGACCTGGGAACGCGGGCATCCTGCCCGCATCCGGCGCGAAGCGCGCCGGCCTCCGGCAGTTCTGCCGGCGTCAGCCCCGGTCTCTAGCCGCCGCTGCGCAGGTCTTCGTAGTAGGCGTCGAAGGCGTCGAGGCGATCCTTCAACAGGCCCTGGATGACGCCGATCGTGTCGCCCAGTTCGAGCACCCCGTCGGCGTCCGGGTCGTACACGGGCCAGTCGGGGAGCCCGTCGCCGTTCGGGTCGCCGGTGGCGGCGAAGTTCACCCAGTAGCTCGCCATGGTGCGCGCGAGTTCCCGGTCGGTGTCGTCCCAGGCATGGTTGAAGGGGCCGACCTCGTCGCGGACGCCCGCGCTCGTGTGGAGATTGTCGAATGCGTAGATGATCTCTGCCGCGTGGTACGAGCCGTAGGTCTCGGCTTCGTCCCAGGGCGGGACGCGGGAGAAGTAGTACATCCGCACGGGTCTTGCGCCGGTGCTGCTCTGCAACTGGGCCCAGGTCCGCATCTGCCAGGCGAAGTAGTTGTCGGCCGTGTTCTCGTAGGCGGCCACGCGCGCCTGCTCGTCGGTCTCGGCGGGATAGACCGCGGACATCGCGTCGGCGTACTCGCCGTAGGTGTCCTCGAGCGACTGGCGATAATCGGCGACCGTCAGGCCGCCGGCGCCGGCGAACAGGGCCGTGCCCTCGTCGCTGTTGAAGCCCACGATCGTGTCGACGTCGTTCTGTTCGCCGGCCGCGAAGATGTCGTGGATGTCGCGCGGGAACACACTGCCGTCGTTCACGCCGACGAGCAGGACGGCGCCCGCCTCTTCCGCCGCCCGGTAGACCTCTTCGGCCGGCGCCGCGCGCAGTGCGGCGAGATCGCCGGCGCCGAGCTGCGCGGCGATCTGCTCGCCCTGGGACTCCGACTCAGCGAGCTGTGGCATGGGCCAGAAGATGCCGCCGCTGTGTCCGATCGCGCGCTGGAACAGGCCTGCCGCCAGTGGCGTCGCGGTCAGGTAGTTGACGCTCCAGGAGCCGGCTGACTCGCCGAAGATCGTGACTCGGCCGGGGTCGCCGCCGAAGCGGGCGATGTTCGCCTGCACCCACTTGAGTGCGGCGATCTGGTCGAGGATGCCGTAGTTGCCGGAGCTTCCCGACCCGTTCTCGGCCGAGAGTTCCGGGTGGGCCATGAAGCCCATCGGTCCGAGGCGGTAGTTGATCGTGACCAGGACCACGCCGTGCCCGGCCAGACTCTCGCCGTCGTAGAGACTGGTGCTGCCGGCGCCGGTCTGCAGTCCGCCGCCGTGGATCCACACCATGACCGGGAGAGCGGCGTCGGCGTGTTCGGCGCCGGTCCAGACGTTCAGGTAGAGGCAGTCTTCGCTGCGCTCGATCTCGCCGGTGTCGTAGAACGAGCCGGGGGGAGACAACGGCTGCCAGCAGGTCGGGGAGAACGCGGTCGCGTCGCGGGTTCCCTCCCAGGAAGCGGCCGGTTGAGGCGCTCGCCAGCGCAGGTCGCCGACCGGGGCCGCGGCGTAGGGGATGCCGCTGAACTTGAGGATTCCGGAGTCGAGCTGGGTTCCCTCGACGACGCCGAGCTCCGTCGCCACCGTCGAGGCCAGGGGCTCGACCGACTCGCCGCCGCCGCAGGCCAGCGTCAGTGCGAGGGCGGCGCCCACAACCCCGGCGGTGGTACGGCGGGTGTCAGGGATGATCGACATGTTCAGTTCTCCTTGGCTAGCAGCGTGCGCGGCAGGAAGATCGGCGCACGCCATGTTCTTCGGCGCACGCTCATGGGGCGGGACCTCCAACCACGCCGCCGTCTTCCGCGGCTGGGCGGAAGCGTAGGGCGACACCGTTGTTGCAATAGCGCAGGCCCGTTGGCGCCGGACCGTCGCTGAAGACGTGGCCCTGGTGCCCGCCGCAGCGGGCGCACCGGTACTCGGTGCGCGGCACGAACAGCTTGAAGTCGCGTTTCGTTTCGACCGCGCCGGGCATCGAGTCGTAGAAGCTCGGCCAACCGGTGCCGCTGTCGTACTTCGATTCGGACCGGAACAGTTCGGCGCCGCACCCGGCGCAGACGAAGACGCCGTCCCGGTGCTCCCCGTTGAGCGGCGAGGTGAATGCAGGCTCGGTTGCTTCCTTGCGCAGGACGCGAAACTCGGCGTCGGCGAGGCTGGCGCGCCACTCGGACTCGGGCAGGTCGATCCGTTCGGGCTCGGCCTCGCCCGTGGGGTCCGGACCGCGCTCCCCCGGTCGCCGGCTTTCGGTGCTCATGCGGCTGGCATCCTATCGTCGCGCGCCGCATAGGGCAGAATCGAGAGCATGAGAACACGAAGACCGCCGGTCGACCACATCGTCCGCACGCGCGACCTGTACTCGAGCCTGGGCCACGAGCCCTACCGATGGGTTCGCAGCGAGACCCCGCCGCCGTGGACCCGGCTGGCGAAGCCGCTCAAGGAATGCCGGGTTGGATTGGTGGCTTCGGGCGGCGTGTACCGGACGGGACAGATCGCCTTCCATCATCGCGACGACATCTCGATGCGGGTCATCGACACCAGTGTGCCGGCCTCGGTACTGCGGACGAGCCACTTCGCCTACGACCAGACCAACGCCCGGATCGATCCGAACGTCATCTTTCCCGTCGACACGCTGCGCGCTCTGGCAGCGGACGGCGTGATCGGGGACGTGTCGCCTCGCGCATACGCCTTCATGGGCGGCATCTACTCGGCGCGGCGGGTGCGCGAGACGCTGGCGCCGGAGATCAGCCGCCGGCTGGCGGCGGACCAGGTCGACCTGGCGTTGCTGGTCCCCGTGTGACCGGTCTGCCATCAGTCCGTGGGACTGATAGCACGGCGGGTTGAGGCGGCTGGCATTCCGACGCTGTCGATGACTTCGGCGCTCTCGATCACACGATCGGTCAATCCGCCCCGCGCCGCGTTTCTCGACTATCCGTTGGGTCACACGACGGGCAAGCCGCTGGATGCCGGCCTGCAGCGGGAGATCGTCGCCGCGTCGCTCGCGGCCTTCGTCGAGTTGGACAAGCCAGGTGCTGTGAAGATGCTGCCGTTCCGCTGGTCGGATGACGACGAGTGGAAGCGGGACGCGATGCTGAGCGGCGATGCGCGGGCGGGACGTTCGGCTCAGCCTGTCTACCAGTGCGAAGCGGACCGCAGGCTTGCTCAGGATGCGGGTGAGTGCCCCACGTGCGTCTTCCTCTGAAAGGTGGCGCCGGGCGGTGCGACACGCTCGCTCCGCCCGGCGCCGATCGGATCCGTGCCTTGCCCCTTTAGGGCACGAACCCGACCTTGTGTACGAGAAGAAACAGCCGGGGTTCTGGTCGGATTCCCCGGTTGGTTCGGCTGGGACGTCATTTTCACAGTCGGCAGGGTCTATTGGTCTGACCTGTTACTGACGAAGAGATGACCGAGCTCGGATGCCCCGTTTTCGCCCCCGGGGCGAGCGTCGAGGGAGGTCCAGGAGCGGACGGGGTCGGCCCCGGCCGGTGCCTTCGCCAGAGGACGAGCTACGGAACTCGGGTCGTGTCGTCGGGTGGCGCCGACCTCCTAGCGCCGCCAAACGGCTCGCTGTCTCGCTGTTTGGCCCCAGCCCCCACCGCACCAGTAGCCTGCGCCACAGAACTCACTTCGTGTCGTTTCTGTTGCACAGGCTACTGGAAGGGCTTGTACATCGCCAGGTAGGAAGCGATTGCGGCCAATAGCGGCAGCGCGATGACCAGTGCCCTGGCCAGGGAGGTGTTGCGGTAGGGCAGGGTGAGCGCGGCGCCGAAGAACAGCCAGATGACGAGCTTCGCCCAGGCCCATGGCGGCGGCATGCCGCCTGCCCCTATCTTGGCGAGCAGCCCGAAGCCGGCTACGAGACTCATGATCAGGCCGATGCCGTGCATCGAGGCGAGGACGCCGCGCAGATCGTTGTCTTCGCGGCGGCCGCCGTTCGCCGCGTGGACGGCGACACCCCCGGCCGCTGCCAGCACCAGCACTGCTCCCAGCACGTGCAGCATTTTGTAGGCCAGATAGGACATCGTTCTCCCGTTTCCTGGACAGACGCTTGTCGACTCGGCTGCTAGCGTATCGCCTGTGACGCCGCTGGAGCGACTCGACGACTGGGACGACTTCGTGGCGGAACTCTACCCGGAGCCGGTGGAGGCCGGCGGCAAGCGTCGCGAGGACTACCGGGACTTCGACGAACCGCCCCGGGACACGGTGCGCGAGTTCTACCGTCTGAACCACTGCGGTCAGACCTGGAGCTTCGTGCAACACAAGATGGCGGAGTACCTCAGCCTCGACCGTGCCGAACTGCCTGTGTGGGAGGCGCTCGAGTTCCTGAACACCCTGGTCGACGACTCCGACCCGGATCTCGACCTGTCGCAACTCGACCACCTGCTTCAGACCGCCGAGGCAATCCGCGCCGACGGGCACCCGGATTGGTTCGTCTTGACCGGGCTGGTTCACGATCTGGGCAAGGTGCTCTGCCTGTGGGGCGAACCGCAGTGGGCCGTGGTCGGCGACACCTTTCCGGTCGGCTGCGCATTCTCCGACCGGATCGTGTACCCGGAGTTGTTCGCCGCCAACCCGGACAGCGGGAACCCGACCTACTCCACGCCGCTGGGCGTCTACGAAGCGGGCTGCGGTCTGGGCCGCGTCGACCTCTCCTGGGGGCACGACGAGTACCTGTATCAGGTGCTGCGCGACTACCTGCCCGAGCCGGCGCTCTACATGATCCGGTACCACTCCTTCTACGCCTGCCACCGCGAGGGCGCGTACCGGGCTTTGATGAACGACCGCGACCGCGAGATGTTCGCCTGGGTGAGGTTGTTCAACAACTACGACCTGTACTCGAAGAGCGACAGTCCGCCCGACGCCGCCGAGCTGCGGCCGTACTACCAGGGCCTGATCGACCGCTACTTGCCGGCGAAGCTGAATCTGTAGCTGCAGCGAGCGGCCGGTGCGGCCCGCCGCGGCCCGCCGCGGCCTACTCGAAGCGCACCAGGGCGGCGACCGCGAGCACGGCCATCGCGACCAGGTAGAGCTTGACGACTAGAGGCAGGATGAAGCGCAGCCAGCGCTGGTAGGGGATGCGCGCGAGCAGCAGCATGCCCATGAGCAGGGCGTTCGTGGGCACGATCAGGTTCATCAGCCCGTCGCCGAGCTGGTAGGCGAGCACCGAGGTCTCGCGGCCGACGCCGGTGAGGTCCGCGAGCGGCGCCATGATCGGCATCGTCACGTATGCTTGGCCACTGCCGGACGGGATCAGGAAGTTGCACACGCTCTGGACCAGCAGCATTCCCCAGGCCGAGATGACCGCGGCGCCGGATCCCAGCGCCTCAGCCTTCGCAAGCAGCGAGGCGATGCCGTGGATCACGGTGTCGATGACCCGCGCGTCCGAGAGCACGACCTCGATCGTGCGCGCGAAGCCGATCAGGAGCGCGGTGCCGGTCAGCTCGGCGGCGCCGGTGGTGAACGCCCGCGCGGTGCGGTTCGGCGACACGCGGCCGAGGGCGGCCGCGATGACCGTCACGCCGAGGAACAGCGCCGCGAGTTCGACCAGATACCAGCCGCGTGCGTTGACGCCCCAGATGAAGACGCCGATCATCGCGGCGAACGCGGCGAGGATGCCGATGCGTGCCGGCGTCAGTTCGGCGGCCTTCAGCTCGTGGCCGCCGCCGCTGTAGTCGATGTCTCGGACCAGGCTCCGTTCCGGATCGGCGCCGATACGGCGCGCGTAGCGGAGCAGATGGTGGATGCCGACGAGCAACAGCGCCGCCAGCAGCGCCCACCGGAGTCCGAAGCCGGTGCTCGGATCCTGACCGGCGATGTCCTTCGCGATCATCACCGTGAACGGGTTGATCGCCGCCGCTCCGTAGCCGACTCCGGCGCCGATGTAGACCATGCCCAGGGCGACCACCGCGTCCATCTTGAGAGCGATGCACATCCCGACCAGGATGGGCACGAAGGGCATGTACTCCTCGGCCATGCCGATCGTCGACGAGCCGACCGCGAACAGGGTCGTCATTCCGCCGACCAGCAGGATCGGCCGGCTGCCCAGGGTGCTGATCGCGCGGCCGATCGCGGCGTCGATGGCGCCGGTGGCGCGGATGACCCCGATCGCGCCGCCGACCAGGAAGACGAAGAAGATGATTTCGGCCGCCGCCTCGAGCCCCTTCGGCACCTTGGTCAGGGCCGCGTGCCAGGGCAGGGGCGCCGCCTCGACGGCGTGGTACGTGGCGGCCAGAACCTGCCGGCCCTCGCGTTCGTACTCGCCTGCCGGCAGCACGTAGGTGAGGACCTGCGCCGCCACGATCATGGCGAAGATCAGCACCAGGGCCTCCGGGAAACGACTGCCGTTGTTGCTCATGGCGAGGGCGCTGTCAATTTGCGTGGCGGCGGCTGCGGGCTTCCCGGCGTGCGTGCTGGCGGCTCTCGATATTGGCGATCGTGTCGTCCGGCACGGCCTCGATCAGGTGGCGGGTGTACTCCTCGCGGGGCGTCCTGTAGATCGCCTCGGACGGCCCCAGTTCGATGATCCGGCCGTCGAGCATCACGGCCATCATGTCGGACATGAACTTGACCACCGACAGGTCGTGGCTGATGAAGATGTAGGTCAGGCCGTGCTCCTCCTGCAGGTCCTTGAGCAGGTTGAGCACCTGCGCCTGCACCGAGACGTCGAGCGCGGACACCGATTCGTCGCAGATGATCAACTCCGGCTGGACCGCGAGCGCCCTGGCCACCGATACCCGCTGGCGCTGGCCGCCCGAGAACTCGTGCGGGTAGCGGCGCAGGTGGTCTGCCTCCATGCCGACCTCTTCCAGCAGGCGGGCGGCGCGGTCGCGCCGATCGCTCCGGCTGCTGCCGATCTTGTGGATCGCCATCGCTTCGCAGAGCATCGCCTCGACCGTCATGCGCGGGTTGAGGGACGAGTAGGGATCCTGGAGGATGATCTGCATCCGCCCGCGCAGGGCGCGGAGTTGGCCCGAGGGGATCGTGGTCACGTTCTGGTCCTCGAACCGAACCGTGCCGCCGGTGATGTCGATCAGCCGCAGCAGCGCCAGACCGGTGGTGGTCTTGCCGCAGCCTGACTCGCCGACGAGCCCCAGGGTCTGGCCCGAATAGACGTCGAAGGAGATGCCGTCGACCGCCTTGACCTTGCCCACCTGCCGGCGCAGGAAGCCGCTCCTGATCGGGTAGTAGACCTTGAGATCGCGCACGGTAAGCATCGGCGCCGCGCCGTCTGCGACCAGCTCTCCGGGCCCCGGATTCTCGGCGTAGCCGAGGCTGTCCAGGGCGTTGCGCGGGTGGAGCAGGCGGTCGCGCCCGCGCCCGACGAGTTCTTCGAGCGCCTCGGGTGTCAGGCTGCGTTCGGTGATCCTGATCTCGCCTCCGTCTCCGTCCTCGTCGACATCCATGAAGTCGGCGACCGTCGGCAGGCGGCGGAAGGCCCGATCGAGGTGGGGGCGGCAGGCGAGCAACCCCTTGGTGTAGGGGTGTTGCGGGTTGTTGAACACCTCGGCGACGTTGCCGCGCTCGACGATCCGGCCCCGGAACATGACCGCGATCCGGTCGGCGATCTCCGCGATCACGCCCAGGTCATGGCTGATGAACAGGATGGACATGCCGCGCTCGTCGCGCAGGCGGCGGATGAGGTCGAGAATCTGCGCCTGGATCGTGACGTCGAGGGCGGTCGTCGGCTCGTCGGCGATCAGCAACTTGGGGTTGCACGACAGCGCCATGGCGATCATCACGCGCTGTTTCTGGCCGCCCGACATCTCGTGCGGGTAACTGTCCACGCGGCGTTCCGGCGCCGGTATGCCGACCTCTTCGAACAGCTCGATCGTTCGCTGGCGAGCCTCCTTGCGGTTCATCCCGAGATGGACGCGAAGCGCCTCGCCCACCTGGTCGCCGACCCGGAACACCGGGTTCAGCGACGTGCCCGGCTCCTGGAAGATCATCCCGATTTCCTTGCCGCGCAGGTCCCGCATTTCGCGGCTGGGCAGATGCACCAGATCGCGGCCGAAGTAGGAGATCTCGCCGCTCTCGATGCTCGCCGTGCTCTCGAGCAGTCGCATCACCGACAGCGAGGTCACCGACTTGCCCGAACCCGACTCGCCGACCAGACCGAGCGTCTCGCCTTCCTCGACCAGCAGGTCGATGTCGTCGACGGCGCGGACCGTCTCCCGCTTGCCGTGGAAGTAGGTGCGGAGTTCGCTGATCCGGAGCAGGGGCGGCGCCGTGGCGGCTGCCGGCGCGATTGTGCCGGTCTCGGTCATCGTCGTGACTCTATCCAAGCCCTCAGCGCGAGGGGCGCGTGGCACAGTCTGTTGACCACACGTTGCCAGAGCATGCAGGGAGGTCAAGCCATGGAGAGAGGACCGCGAAGCGGACGCCGGCGCGCGGTCTGGCCCTGATCCTCGCCGTCGGTCATCAACGGCGGCTGGTGGGCGGCGGCGCCGAGGGCACGCCCGAGGCGGTGCGGGTCATGGCGCCGGCCTTCGCCTGGCTGGGCAACGGCGCCGTTCTCGGCGTGCCAAACCCGATCCTGCTCATGGTCGTCCTGTTCGTGGCCGCTCACCTGATGATGACGTGGACCATGTTCGGGCGCTACGTCTACGCCGTGGGCGGCAACCCCGAAGCGGCGCGGCTATCTGGCGTGCCGGTAACCGCGGTGCTGCTCGCCGTCTACTGCCTGTGCGGAGCCTTTGCCGGACTGGCCGGGATCGTCGACGCATCCCGGTTCGAGGGCGGGCGGCCGAACGCGGGCGAGCTCTACGAGCTGCAGGTGATCGCGGCCGTGGTCGTGGGCGGAGCGAGTCTGGCGGGCGGTCGCGGCCGGGTCTCGGGCACCTTGATCGGTGCGATGATCATCGGCGTGATCCAGAACGGCCTGAACATCGCGGGTGTCGCGTCCTACGAGCAGAAGGTCGTGTTCGGGGCCCTGATTCTCGCCGCGGTGCTGCTGGACCGACTTCAGCCAAGACTTCACCGCCTAAGGCGCAAACCGTTGTAGGACAAGGGTCTGCAGGGGGTGACGACTTCGGTCGGTCCCCCACTAAGCCCCGTCAAGAAGAAGGCGGTAGCGGTCGGCGCCCGAGTCGCCTAGGGGCGGGTTGCTAGCCGGGTTCTCGATCCATACTCTCACCTTGAACAAGGAGGAGGCTATGCCCAGACAGGAATCGCTAGTCGAAGAACGATATCGGTCCTCATCCTCGGGTTTCACCCTGGCCGGTATTCGACGGATGGCGAAAGGAGTGGATGGTGTCGAGGTCGATGGTGTGACTGTCAACACGTTTTGTCGTGTTCTACTGGCCGAGATTGGCGGCATCCGACTGAACGCTGAAGAGGCGCCCTTTAGTCTGTGCGTTTGTGACTCCGACTCGACACGGGCGCATCTGGTCACTAACCGCGCTCGACTCGAAGATGCGCTAGGCGACGACTGGCCGCTTGCAAACCTCAGCGGGGTCGCGGCGACGTGGGCAGACTTGGCGGCTAAGGAGCACTCCCTGTACCTCGTGTTGGTAACGGTATGTGGAGTGCCCCAGACCGAGTTGGAGAAGGGCAGTGCCTTCAGAATCGCGACGAAACGCGAAGGCGTGACGCTGCACACGTCTCCCGTTGACTCGGTCATTCTCGCCTTCAGACCGATGGGATCCAGGAGGCTTCCTCGACCGGATATGGAGTCGCCCTACGTAGAAGATGTCTGGGTTGTGCTAGCAGCCCTTCTATCGACATCCAGACAGGGGAGACAAGTCGCGTTGGGCGAGATCCTGCTCTCTAGTGCCTTTCACGTCAGCGCGGATGGCGATGTCGTGAGCGAGCAGTTGGTGAGCCTGAGGGCGGATGGCACAGTTGTCTCTCCGATGGATGGAACCGGCTTTCGGCAATTACAGCGGGAGGTCCGGTCCAGGGTCTCCAAACTCCAACAGCGCGTAGAGTCCGAGCCAGAGGCGGGTGCTGTCGGATCGCTGGTCGAAGCGCTTCTAGGTGAGCAGGTGTACCCGGAAGAAGAGGTGCCCCGACTACGGTATCTCCGCCTATGGGAGGCATTGGCCGATGCGGCCGGAACCAGGAAACTCCACGGAGTTGCAGAGCTAGACACTGAGGATACGAAGCTCTTGGATGGCCTCCGTCACAGAATCGCACATCCTGCCCGACTTCCGATGGGTATGAATGGCGAAAAGGCACTAGGAAAGCTCCGAAAGGCGGCGCTTGTGTGGATTAGGGAGTTTCAGTAGGCGCGGGAGTTCCCCAAGTCGGCCTCGCGTCACCAGTTCGGCTCCACGACCCATCGTCGCTTTCCGTCGGCGCGCAGCCTGCTTCTGGTAAAGCTCCCCCCGCCGCCGCGCCTTCGAGCAACACTCCACGCACTTGGTCAGCCCCGGAACCGGACGCTCCGCTTCGCAGCCTGTACAAAGGCCCTCGCGCCTCTAGCCGCCAGTACCGCTCCCGTACCCGGTCGCGCTCCCGGCGCTTCGTCTTGAGACTCCGCCGCTTCACTCCAGCATCAGACCGGCAACCGCCGCAGCTCCACACCTCCACTCCGGACAGCCACCGTGACCACCGCTGCCTCAGGCCAACCGTGCCGTTTTCAGTTGCCACAAATGGGACATTTTCGGTTGCCATTGACATCCGGCGTGTCCAGTTTCTCGGCAAGCTCTGCCGACGTGAGCGGCGTCAGAGACCTGCTCGTCGGGAAGGTGACAGACGGAAGATCGCCTCCAGGCGGGCCCGCATGACCCGGGGGTCGACGTCGACTCCGGTCCAGTAGCGAATCCCGCTCACGCCCTGGTTGACGAGCATGCTGAGGCCGTCGAGGGGGGTGCAGCCGCTCCGGCTCGCCGCGCGGAGCAGGCGCGTTGTCGGCGGGTTCGGAATCACGTCGGCGACCACCATCGCGGGTCGAAGCGTGTCGACATCGAGCGGCAGTTCGGCGTCCACATCGGGAAACAGACCGATCGAGGTGGCGTTGATCACAACGTCGACCGTCGTGGGAAGCGGGTAGACGCCGCTCCAGTGTTCGAACCGGGCCCGGGTCGCTGTGTGGTTGTCGATGTGGGCCGCGAGTTCCTCGCCCCGTTCGCGCGTGCGGTTGACGATGGTGATCGCGGTTGCTCCGGCCAGCGCCAATTCGACCGCGATCGCCCGCGCGGCCCCGCCGGCGCCGAAGATCAACGCCCGCTTGCCGGCCGCCGACGTGATCTCCTCCAGTGAGTGGAGAAAGCCCCTGCCGTCCGTGTTCTCGCCGATGAAGCGGCCATCGCCGTCACGGACGACGCAGTTCACCGCTCCGATCAACCGCGCCGATTCCCCCAGGCCGTCGAGGTGCTCGATCACCGCGATCTTGTGCGGCAGCGAACAGTTGAAACCGGCCCAGCCCATGGCGCGGGCGCCGACGACCGCGTCGGCGAGGCGGTGCGGCGGCACTTCGCAGTTCAGGTATCGCCAGTGCAGGCCGTGGTGACGGAACGCCGCTTCGACCATTTCCACGGTCGGGTTCTCCGCTGCCGGGTGGGAGAAGGAGCCGACAATGTTAGGCAGGAAGTTCATGGTGGGTCCTTAGACTGCGATCCGCAGTCTCGTCAAAGGAACTGGACGCAGCACCCGTCATCCAGTTGAACCCGAACTTCGCGCCCGGGAGAACGATCGAGGAGTTGGTCGCAGCAAGTACGCTCGACTCGGAGTGTGGGCGTATCTTCCGGGCAAAGAAGTCCAGCGACCCAGTCGGCAAGATACTGCGGTTGTACCGGCATCAAGCGAGGCGATCGACACTGCCCGCGCCGCGAGAGCTACGTCGCGACCACGGGCACGGGTAAGTCACTTGCAGATGTTGTCGAGAAGATGCTTCGCGGTCTTCTTGGCAGAGCCGATGCCGGGACGGATGGTGGACAGAGAAACTGAACTCGAAGAGCGGGGCGCCCCTTGCGCTCCCGAGTTCCGCCGTGTCGGCCAGCCGATCAGTCGTTCCGCCGTGGCTGCGCGAGTCGGAACTCCTCCCGCAGGCGGCGGACATCGATGCTCCCCCAGCATCGCGTGGACAACTGCGCGCCCTTCGGCGGGAACGCACCGTGGATCACCTTGATCCCTCGGGTTCCCAGGAACTCGGCTACCGGCACGAAGTCACGGTCTGACGAAACCAGCACGGCGATGTCGTAGTTGTTTGACCATGCGAGGCTGATCATGTCGGTCGCCATGCGAACATCGACGCCCTTCTCCTCGGTTCCCCGCATGTCGGCGCCGCAGGTGGGGCACACGGCTACGGCCTCGCGGCAGGCAGGGCACGTGGGCGGCGAGCGCTTCCTCTGGCGTGGGACGATCGAGACACTCACCCCCGGGAACTTGGCCACTACCGTCTCCGCCCAACGACGAAGCCTGCGGTCCTTGTTGCTGGCTGGATCGTGGGAGCCGTAGAAGTTCAGTCCCTGATACTCGTGCGTCTGGGCAGCACCGACGACGGCGGCCGCAGCGTTCGAGAGTACAGGCCCCAGCTTCGCCCAGTCAGTGCGGAACAACCCGTCAATGTCGCGCATCGCGAGCGTGTAGTTCCAGAAGTCGACGAATACGCGGACGCGGTGGCGCGGCCCATGGGTTGGATCGTCGCCCAGCATGTCTGGCCCTCAAAGAAATACAGGGACGCACGAAGCGTCCCTGGGGTCAAGATGATCGGACCCCGTTTTCCCTGTCTGGGCGGCGGTCCGATGGGTCGTCTTGCACTGGACGCTACCACTCTAGAGTCCGATCGACAACCGATCCAAGTCCGGGGGATGTCCCAGTTCGCGCCCATCGGGTTTTGGCCGCGCCAGAGTTCAGGGCATAGTGTAGGAAGTCGCGAGTCAGGCCAACAAAGGGGAGGGCCGGGATGAACAGACGTTTCGCATTCGTGCTTTTGATCTTGGCGGTAGCCGCTTGTGGCGACCGACAGGGCGCCGATTCCGGCGTCGACGTCAGTGCAGAGGTGGCTGGCGGGGAAGCGGCCGCTGCCGCTCCGATCCACCTCGGCGGCTGCATCCTGCTGTCTCCGGTCGGCGACGTCCCCGACGACGTGTACCAGCACGGCGATGTCGTCGCCACCGACGCGATGCCGCCGTTCACCAAGGAACTGCAGGTCTACGGACTGAAGCTCGCGGCCCGTGACGACATATCCGACGACTTCATGCGGCTGGTCGCGAAGACGATCGCCGAGGTGTTTCCGCGGGACGCCGGACTCGATCCCGATCTGCAGCGCAGGGTGCTTGAGAGCCACTATCGCTACAACGCGCTGATCCCGGTTCCCCTCGGGGACGACATGAGCTTCACGGAGGAGAACGAGGAGCAGTGGAGGGAGATCGAGAAGAACAACTCGGTGTGCGACATCATCATGCAGGACGGGCCGGTGGGGCCGGAAGGGCAGGTGATGGAGGTCGTCGAGCACATCCTCCACTATGTCAGCGACATCGGCCTGCACTACGCATTCCCGGAGGTGTGGGGAATCTCCGCGGACTCGGAACTTGCGCGGGCGATGAGCAAGGCCGAAGACGAGGGCTACTACCAGGCGAGTCAGTACGAAGACATCGAGGACGAGGAGGTTCGTTTCCGCGTCCAGATGCAGGAGTTCGCGTACTGGTTCATCTCCACGGCCTGGAATCTCCAGGCGCCCTACGGACCTGTGTGGGAAGAAGAGTGGGTGATCCGGGATCAGGCCGAGCTGAGAGAGAAGCTGCCGGCGATGTACGCGGCCTACGAGGAAACCGCGGCACGGGCGATGGTTGCGCCCAGCATGCAGACGCTTGCCGAGATTGGCCCTATGCGGGCGGAAGAACGGGCCAACTGAGGAAGGGAACCGGGCGCGCGGGAATACGTAGGGAGCCGGCTAAGTTACACGGTGCCGGTCCTTTACCACCCGGAGACCGAGTAGACTAAGCGGTTTATGACGATCCTGCTCCAGAGTCAGGCGGTTCCGGAGCCAGGTGCGGTCGACCCCCTGTTCCGCGACGCGGAGCAGCGGGCGCGCGCGTTTTCGCTGTTTCCGGGACCCGATGATCCGCATATCGCCGGCCGCGCCGGGCACATTGCCGGTCTGATCTCCGACCGACGCATCCGTCGGACCCTCAAGAGTCTTTCCAGCCTCGAGGTCGACGAGTACATCCGCCGCACGGTCGCTCCGGCCGAGGACCCGGGCCGGGTCGGCGCCGGAGAGGTCTTGGCCGCCACCAGTTGGGAACTGGTCGAGGAGCGCCGCCACGGCCCCCTCTACGCGGCCGTGTTCGAGACCGAAATCGAGGGCTGGCGGGGCCGGTTCGGCGTTCTCGCCCAGGAGCGCTCGGTGCAGAACGGTGTCTGGATGCCGGAGCACCACCGTCTGGCGGTGGACGTGATCCGGTCCTACGCCGGCCGCAACCTGCCCATCGTCGCCCTGATGGACACGCCGGGAGCGGACGCCGGCGAGATGGCGAACCGCGGCAACCAGGCCCACGCGATTTCCCGGCTGATCGCCGAGATGGCGCAGCTTCACGCGCCGACCGTCGGCATCGTGCTCGGCAACGGCTATTCGGGCGGCGCCATCCCTCTGGCCACGACGAACGTGCTGCTGGCGGTGCGGGACGGCGTCTTCAACACGATTCAGCCCCGCGGGCTGGCCAACATCGTGCGCCGCTACGACCTGTCCTGGGAGGAGTGCGCCAAGGCGGTCGGCGTCTCGGCGTACGAGCTCTTCGATCAGGGCTACCTCGACGGCGTGATCGACTTCGTTCCGGGTGAGGGCGGCGACCGGCTGGCCTGTTTCGAGGCCGCGGTGGCTTCGTCGATCGCGGTGGTGGAGCAGCGGGCGAAGATCTTCGTGCGCGACGAGCCGGCCGTGTTCGAGCACTACCGCCTGAACGCGCGGCGCTACGTCGACCCCTCGCGCAGTCTGTTGGCGCTCGAGGAAGTCGCTCCCCTGTCACGGCTGCGGAGTCCGGCGGAGCAGGTCAACGTCTTCGGCGTCGCCTTCCGGTACCTGCGTTACCTGGGACTGCGACGCCGCCTGACCTCGACCACCGTGTCCAGCTACGGTCGGCTGGCGGCGGCCGAGGTTCCGGCCGGGGCGGCCAGGGCGCGCCGGGACCGGCAGCGCCGGTTGTCCTTCGAGCGCTGGCTCGAGAACCCGCTTGCGGTGCGGTACGACGATGTCCTCAGCCGCACCTACAAGCGGTACGCCGCGGCCCGCGATGCGCTTCATGATGGACGGGGACGGCTCGCCTCCTTCCTGCTCGGCAGCCGCGAGTACCACTTCAACCGCGCCCGCGCCGAACTGCTGCTCGAGTTCGGTTTCCACCTGTACAACCAGTGGAAGGACGGGGCCGAGGACAACTTCGGTCGCCTGCTGGACGTGATGCGCGGCGCCTCTGCTGCGGGGATCGCCGAGGCGGATCCGGAAGCTCGGCAGGGCGCCGCTCCCGATCCGGCGGATCTCACCGTTCTCGACGTGATCCTCCAGCCGGAGCTCCTGCGGCTGTTCCGGCGCGAATGCGAGAACTTCATCTCTTTCGACCGGCTCTACGATCACATCTTCGTGCACCTGCGGGAGATCGCGGCCGAGGCCCGCGAGGAGAACGTGATCGCCCGCGAGTCCGTTCACCTGTTGCTGCGCCACTCGTTGAACGCGGCGCTGGGCGAGTTGACGGCCGGACTCGAGGCGGAGGCAGCCGAGGAGGCGGAGGCGCGGCTGCGCCGGCAGTTCCGCTCCTGGCTGCGGCACTTCTCGCGCCACCCCCGCCGCGGCCGGCTGCTCAAGTCGGTGGCGGAGTGGAAGCGGCTTCAGATGCCCCGCATCTCCGAGCCGCTGTTCGGGTTGGTCACGTTCCTCTTCGAGCGTCTGCTGCCGAACTTCTACGAGGACGAGCAGGGGATTCGCACCTACGACGGCCGCATCTCTCCCCGCAACATCGGCATCAAGGACTTCTGGAACCGGCTCGACGCGGCCTACCGCGACCTGCTGCTCGAGGACGTGCTCGCCGGGCAGAAGGGCAGGACGCCGCGGCGTCCGCAGGCCATCCTGGACCGGTTCTTCGTCGACGTACAGGAGATCGAACCGGACCGGATGACCGCCGATCCGGTGGGCTTCCCGGGACTGCGGGTTTCGATCGAGCGGGCGCTCGAGCAGGGCGTGACGCCGTGTGGAACGGTGGCGGCTGTGGCCCGGATCAGGACTGGCGTAGCGGGTGACGCCGAAGGCGGCTCGGGGGGCAGCAGGGTCGGCGTGCTGGTCTCCAACCTGGCGTTCCAGGCCGGCTCGTTCGACATGGCGAGCGCCGAGAAGTTCTGCAAGCTCCTGCTGCGCTGCGCCGAGGAACGGCTGCCGGTCGTGTGCTTCATCTCGTCGGGCGGCATGTTGACGAAGGAGGGCGCCGGCGCCCTGTTCTCGATGTCGATCGTGAACGACCGCATCACCCGGTTCGTGCGCGACAACGACCTGCCGGTGATCTGTTTCGGATACGGCGACTGCACGGGCGGCGCCCAGGCGAGCCTGGTGACCCACCCGCTGGTGCAGACCTACTACTTCTCGGGTACGAACATGCCCTTCGCCGGGCAGATCGTCGTTCCGTCCCACCTGCCGATGGCCTCGACGCTGTCGAACTATCTGGCCGAGGTCGAAGGCTCGATGCAAGGGCTCGTGCAGCATCCCTTCGGCGAGGATCTCGACGATCAGCTACGCCAGGTCGATTCGCAGATCCCGGTGCCGGAGGAGACGGTCGAGGATGTTCTGAAGCGGCTCCTGCAGGAGGAGCGGCGGGTCGAGTTCCTGTCCGCGCGGCGCCGCCGGCGGGCGCCGGAAGCCGCCCTTCCTGTTCCGGCGGTCGCTCCGCGTCCGGTGCGGCGGGCTCTGATCCATGCCCGGGGCTGCACCGCCGTCAAGCTGGTGCGGGTGGCCCAGCGCGCGGGCGTCGAGGTGGTCCTGGTGCAGTCGGATCCGGACATCGAGTCGCCGGCGGCGGCGATGTTGCGGAAGCGGGACAGCCTTGTGTGCATCGGCGGCAGCACCCCCGACGAGAGCTATCTGAACGCCCACTCGGTGATCCGGGTCGCCGAGCGGGAAGAGGTCGACGCACTCCACCCGGGCATCGGCTTCCTGTCCGAGAGCGCTTCGTTCGCGGACCTGTGCCGGGGTCACGGCCTGAACTTCATCGGACCGACCGGCGAAGCGATGCGGCGCATGGGCAACAAGTCGAACGCGATCCAGACCGCGGTGCAGGTCGGCGTGCCGGTCGTGCCGGGCAGCGAGGGCATCCTCACCGACGCCGACACGGCGCTCGAGGTGGCCGAGTCGATCGGTTTCCCGGTCATGCTCAAGGCGGTCCACGGCGGCGGCGGCAAGGGCATTCGCCGGGTCGACCGGGCGGAGGACTTCCGGGAGGCGTTCGCCCAGATCCGGATCGAGGCGGAGAGCAGCTTCGGCAACGCGGACTGCTACCTGGAGAAGTGCGTCGTGTCGCTCCGCCACGTCGAGGTGCAGATTCTGTGTGACCAGCACGGGACGGTGAGCGTTCTGGGCCTGCGCGATTGCAGCGTGCAGCGCAACAACCAGAAGCTGATCGAGGAGTCGGGATCCACGGCGCTGCCGGAGGCCCTGCGCGAGGAGAGCTTCCGCTCCGCAAGGGCGATTGCGCGGAAGATCGGCTACGTGGGCGCGGGCACGGTGGAGTTTATCTTCGACCTGGAAGCGCAGAAGCTCTACTTCATGGAGATGAACACCCGCCTTCAGGTGGAGCACCCGGTGACCGAGGCCACGAGCGGCACGGACATCGTCAAGGCCCAGTTCGAGATCGCCGGAGGGTCGCGAATCAAAGACGCGCCGGCTGCCGAAGACGGCTACGCGATGGAAGTCCGGATCAACGCCGAACGTGTCGTCGTAACACAGGACGGGCTCGACCTGCTGCCGTCGCCGGGGACGGTGAGCCGCTGCGCGTTGCCGCAGCGCCCGGACATCGACGTGCTGGCGGCGATCGATACGGGAACGGTGGTCTCGCCGTACTACGACAGCCTGGTGGCGCAGGTCGTCTGCCACGGCAAGGACCGCGCCGACACGATCGCTCGTATGCGCTCCTACCTCGATCAGGTCACGATCGAGGGCGTCTGCACCAATCTTCCGCTGCTTCGACGCGTGCTCGACGACGAGCAGTTTCGCACCGGCGACTACGACACGCGGTACCTGCCGGGCTTCCTGGCCCGCACCTGTGCCGGCGGGCTGGTTCGTGAAGTCGAGCGTTCGGCGGGCGTCTCCACGACGATGGATCGTGCCTCGATCGAGATCGAAGGCAGCGACGAACTGAAGGTCGGGGCGCCGTCCGGCGGCCTCTTCTTTTCCGCCGCCTCTCCCAACGATCCGCCGTTCGTGCGGGTGGGTGACGTTCTGGGCGCGGACAAGACCCTGTGCCTGATCGAAGCGATGAAGCTGTTCCGCCCGGTGTCCCTGTCGTCGATCGACGCCGGCGGCGACTTGTTCGCCCGGGACACCCGGTACGAAGTGATGCGGGTCAACGCCGCGAACGGCCAGGTCGTGAACCAGGGCGATCTGCTGTTCGTGGTCAGACCGGCGCAGGGTTAGTCGGCGGTCGCAACGCCGGGCCGGGCTGACGGAACGACGAATCGCCGCTCCCGCCGCTGACCGGCGGCTACCGCGGCCCCGGTCGGTCCGGCAGCCGTCGCGTCTTGCGCGGATCCTGCCGGTCGGCCCGAAGATGTCGAGCGGGAACTTGCCTGCCTACCCAGATGGGCACTTGATTGGGTAGTCCCTTTTTGGGGGGCGTGTGTCTATCGTTCCAAAGCGAAGGTGCTGGACTGATGACGTCACCGTGGCGCTTGTCGGCCGTGCCTGGTTGGGCGAGGCCGCTCGCGGACATGCGTACTTTCTACTCGCAGGAGATCGATGCCCCTCGAAATCCTCGGCCGCCGACTCGCCGGTCCAGATGGAAGCGGTCCCGCCGTCCCCTTCGCCGCCGCTGCTGCTGCGTTCGTCGAAGATCATCTCGTCGGCGTCGTCGCTCTGGACCGCGACGCGCGCATCCTCTGGGCGAACGGCCTCGCCCGCCAGATTCTCGCCGCCGCCGGTGGGTTGACCCAACGACGCGGCCGGCTGAGCGTGGGTCGAGTCGCTACCGGGGATGCCGCGAACCTGGACGATCTCTTGGCCGGGGCCATCGAGGGCAAGCGGGGTTGTTCGACGGTGGTCGGTACCAGAGCCCCGCAACGGCCTCTGACCGTTTACGCGAATCCGGTGCTGTCGCCGGAGGAGGACCGAAGATCTGCAGCCGCTCAGGAGGCCGTTGTCGTCGTGCTGATCGTGGACCCGTGGCTGAGGCCGTCCGTCAGCCCTGAGCAGCTTGAGCTGAGCCTTGGCCTGAGCCCGGCCGAGAGCCTGGTAGCCGCCAGGCTGGCGGCAGGCGAGTCGGTGGCCGAGATCGCCCACGAAACCCGGCGCACCGAGAATGCCGTCCGCTGGTTGGTCAAACAGGCGCTGACGAGAACGGGCTGCCGTCGGCAGGCCGACCTTGTCCGCCTCGCCCTCATGGCGTCCCGGCTGCCGGTTCCTGAACCGGGTGGTGTGGAGCCGGGCTGACCGGCGGGTAGCCGGAGCGTCTGTCGGCGCGGCGGGCTAGTGACTCCCGGCGAGGCGCTATGGCTTCGGAGGGCTGGCCTGAAGCGCGACGCCGCCAAGCCGCGAGCGCACGCAGTTCAGGGCGGAAAGCCCAAGGCCGCCGCATTTGGGCCCCGCTTCGCTGCACAGACGCCCGTTTGCGCAGTCCGCTTGGGTAGTGCGCCGCCGCTTCGGCAGGTCGTACTCTGGCGTCGCTGCGCGAGGGTTCGCCCGCGAAGGCAGCATGGTTGCCCGGTTGAGGAAGCGGAGGGAGGAGCGTCGATGAGCGAGAAGCGAAAGCTCGAACCCTTGGGAGTGGCCGTGGCACGGCCAGTTCCTCCTGCTCGCGCTCGTCGTGGTCGCAGCGACGTTGATCTTCGTCTTTCCCCCGGCATTGGCGAAGCTCCTGGACTCGACTCCGGTCGTTCATAGCGACGCATCCGTTCATAGCGACGCATCGTGGCTCGCTCCGTACGTTACGTTGACTGCGGTCCTGATCAGCGGCATATTCCTGTTCATGACTCTGCGCATCGACCGCGGGGCCAGAGCCGAGGCTGGCAAAGAGGCTCGCAAGGAGGCTGGCAGGGTGGCTCGGGAGAAACTCGACGACGCAGTGCTGAAGAAGGCGCGTCGGAAGGCCAAGTCCAACGCGAAGAAGACCAAGGAATCCCGAGAGAAGGCCGAAACCGCGCTGGGAAGAGCGGAGTCGGTGCGCGATGTTGCCGAGGCCGGCGCAGCCGAGGCGGAGTCGGCGCGTGATATTGCCAAGACCGCCGCGGCCGAGGCGGCGTCAGCTTGCGATGTTGGTAAAACCGCCGCGACCGGGGCGGAGTCGGCTCGCGATGTTGCCAAAACCGCCGCGGCCGAGACGGAGTCGGCGCGTGATGTTGCCAAGACCGCCGCGGCCGAGGCGGAGTCAGCGCACGGTGCCGCCGAAGTCGCCCGAGGCGGAGCGGAGGCCGCGTGCGATGTTGCCAAGACGGCCGTGGCCGAATCGGCCCGCGGGGCGTCCGAAGCCGTCCAGCGGGCCGCGGAGTCGGCCCGCGACGCGGCCGAAGCCGCCCAGCACGCCGCCGAATCGGCCCGCCGCGCCGCCCAAGCCGCCGAAAGCGCCGCGGCCCAGGCGAAGGAGGCGCGGGACGCTTCCCAGACTTCCGGGACCGATGCGGAGTAGACACGCAGTGCCGCCGATGAAGATTGAACAGGCAGCGCCCTATGACCGCTGAGTCGGAAAGCGCCGCCGACTTCACCGACGAGCAACTCAGGGAAATGGCGTTCTGGTCCAAGTTCGTTCTGACGGCGCTTGTCGTTGTGATTTTCAGCACGATAGTGGCTGCGTGGATCAAGGGCCGATCCGACGCGAAACCGCACCGCAGTGAGAAGAGCTCGGTGGTCGTCAACATGGGAGGAGATGGCGGAGAGGGCGGCGCGTCCGAGTGGCCGCCGCCCCACCCTCACAGCCCTCCGATGCGCCTGCTGCTCGACCTGGACGTGAACGCGGTCGCCGGAGCGCCTTCCCAGCCCCAGCGGCCCGGCTCGGAGAGCGACAGCGGTGCGAGGTCGCAGACCGTCGACATCATCAACGTGAGCGGAACGTCGTCGTCGCAGGCGCCGCCCTCGGGCGGCCGGGGGAATCTGACCGTCGTTCTAGGTGGCGAGAAGAGGCTTGAGAAGCCGCCGCGGTCGGAGACCGGACCGAAGAACAACCTCTGCGAGGCGCCGTGCCCGGCTTGCGAGGACCGGGACGGCTCGGGCGAGGAGTCGAAACCGTGTGCCAGCGCCGAGTTGCTTGGTCGGGTCGGGTTCGAGCCGGGCCGACGCAGGGTCCTCTGGTCGCACGGCGAGGAGACCAAGACGATCGAGGAGATCGCGAAACGGCTTTTTGAGAAGACCGGCGCCGTGCTGGTAGTCGGCCACGCCGACGGTTGCGGGCGCTCGAGGCTTGCCAAGCGCCGGGCGAAGAGGGTTCGAAGAGATCTGGGTGATCTCCTGAAGGACCGCAGTTCGGGAGGAATCCGCATCCACGCACAGGCGGCGGGCCAGGACTCCGGAGCGCCGGAGGGGAGTTGCGTGGCGCAGTACTACGGTACCGCCGGCGTCTACTTGATTGAGGGCTTGAACTGATGAGCGGCTCGCCGACCGAACCGGAGACGCTGTCGAGAGGGATTTGTGACGAGCGGACCGGCTTCGGCTACTTGAACTGCCGCTCCAGGACGGCTCGGTGGCTCACGCCGGGAACAGGGTCCTCGTGGACCGTAGGGATGGCAACTTGATGTGGACGGGCGACGCGGAGCTATCGTCGAAGTTCGTGTGATGGTCAAACGCCCATGACCGAAGCTCGCCAAGCCGCGAGGGCACGTACTTCATGGCGCCGAACCCCAGGGTCTGCGCATTCGGACCCGCTTGGCTGCGCTGACACCCGTTTGAGCAGCCCGCTTGAGCAGTGCGCCACCCCTTCGGTGGGCCTAGAGTTTGAGGCCCGCCTTCCTATAGTCACCATTCAGCCACGATGGAGAGTGCGAGCATGCGAAACGCGTCCTACCGAGAAGGCTGCCGGTACCGAGATCCGGCCCGCCGCCGTTCGTCACGGCGGCGGTTGGCACGGGTGGAAACGCCCCTCATGTTCATGCTGCTACTCGGCGCGAGCGCTTCCGTGTCCTTGGGTCAAGTCGTCATCTGCGACGAGTGCGACCACATCGCTCCCTACTTCAAGGGTGGGGGCGGCTTCATCGGAACGGTGGCCGACGGCGTCGAGGAGGTCACTTTCGTCACCTCTTGCGGCAGCGTCAGCATCACCGATGAGGCCGACATCAACGACGGCACGGCCAGCCAGTTGTTCAACGGCATGAACGGTTTCGCCTGCGATGAGGACGGCGGCTCACTCGAGATCGCCGGCCTGGAGGATGGCGGCTGGTACTGGATCACGGACGCCATGAACTCGGCCGTCGGCCCCTTGGTCAACAAGGACGTGCTCGAGAACGACATGACCATGCCGGTGGATCCCGGCTCCGACGACATCGTCCTGACCGCGGGCAACGGCGCCACCTTCATCAGGCAACTCAGCACCGGCCGGGTCGGCATCCTCCCGAACATCCTGCCGGAGCCCCCGACACCGACGCCGCCATTCTGCGGGAGCCGCATTGATCCTGCCGACACTCGGCTGAATGGTGGCGTCTACAACGAAGTGGACGAGGGGGACCCCCCAGTCAATCGAGCTACGACAGAGTGCATGACCGGTTCGCACTCAAGCTTCTGGATCAATCTTCGCTACACGGACCGTTTCGGGAGGTCTCGGCAGCATGACAGTGATAGCCGGTTTGTCTACGGGGGGTTACACTGGGCGCCCCTCCGCTTCAATCCAGGCGGTAGATACGAGTACGTTAACGTCATCGAGCGCCGCCCTGGCGGGAGTGTTTACGAGATCGACTTGGTTCCAGGGCTTGGCGTTTCAGGCCTAGGCCTAGGCCTAGGCTACAGGGAGACGGCCGCGGGTTGGGGCTACTATGCCGGTCCGCCTAGGGAAGATGTATCTCTCTCGTCTTTTCTCCCATTCGGAGCAGATGTCACCTTGGACTTCCACTCCTCCGCTGAACAACATATGCTCAGCGTTGGAGACGACCGCTGCCTGTCGACCTACACTGGTCGGAGCAATCCTGTAGAGATAACACTCTCGATCAAAGGTTGGTCGGGGTCTTTTCTCCCTTCACTTGCCGCAGAGGGGGTCAGCCGGAAGATAGCGCTTGTCTGTCCATCAGTGGATGATTGGAAGAGAGCCGGAGGCGATTAAACCCCCGGCCGACGCCGGCCCCGCCTTTAGCGCGTGACGCGAGGGTGGCCCCGGCCAGTGCCGCCCGCCGGGCCTGGACCACAAAAGGGGACGGAGAGAAGGCCCGGCTTAGCGCACCAGCGCGGCGACGACCAGGCCCGCGACCATGCCGCCGATGAAGGCGGCGACCAGGGCGACCGTCCAGGTCGCGCCCGCGGCCTTCCGCAGGAGGACCTGGGCCATCGCCTCGGTCTGGCGCTCGAGTTCCCGGCTGCCCCGGACCAGGCGCGCGGCGATGCCGGCCAGGGCCTCGTCCTCGGCGGTGTGCTTCGCCAAGCGATCGCGCAGGCTTTCCGTATTGGCACGAGTTGGTAGAACGGCGATTCGATCAGGCAACGTTCCTGATCTGAGTTCCGCTGGTGAAAGGTGTTGCTCCAACCCAACCGGGTGCCGGGCCGGGCGGGTTCCGGCCTTGACCCCCAGCTACGGCAGCCTTCGCGCGCGGCGGAGGAAGTCCTCTTCGTCGCGGCACAGCCAGGCGGTGCGGATCAACTCCGCGGTGTTCGCGGTCGGTCCCAGCTCCCCGAGCCACGAGCGGAGGGCAGGCGTCACGACGAGGTTCCGCGAGGCGAAGGCATCGAGCACCGCGGCCTGGAGAAACTCGAGTCGCGCCTCCGCGCGGCCTTGCGCCCGGCCCTGTGCCCGGCCCTCGGCGCGCTCTCGTCGCAGGAACGGATCGTTGTCGGGGCCGGTGCCTTCGGCGGCGGCGAGGTCGTCGGCGACACGGCGCAGGACGTCTACGGTTTCGAGCGAGGCTTCCCACTCGTTGAGCGCCGCGTGGATTTCCGGCGCGGTCCAGCCCGGGAAGGCCCGGCTGCTGGGCGCCTCGACGTAGCGTTCGCTCTCCAGGACGTGGATCGTCAGGCCGGAGCGGCGGGACTTGGGGCGGTAGTGCCACGGTTCGTCGGGCACTTCCACCCAGACCTCCGGGAAGCCCCAGGACTCGTAGAGGCCGAGCTTGCGGCGCCGCGCATCCGTGCTGTGGTCCACTTCCAGGACGACGTCCGGCAGGTGGTCCACGCCGCGGAGGATCTCCTTGCCGCGGGGCCGGGTCTCGCCGGGGTGGAGGTATGCCACCTGGTCGGGCTCCAGGACGCGTTCCCGCCCGCCTTCCTTGCCGCGAACGACGATGTCCGAAGCGCCGATGACGTCGATGGGCGAGCCTCGCCTCAGGGCGATCAACTGGATGCAGGAGGCAAAGCGTTGAGCGCGGTACTCGTGGTGCGGGCTCGCCGCTTCGGCGACGAAGGCGATCTCGTTGCGGGCGTCCCAGTACTCGAGGCGGCCATCGAAATCCTCGATCTCCCGGAGTGGAATGCGCACGGCCCGGCAGCCGGGGAAGTCGTTGGCCGCCGGCGGCGGACCGTCGTCCGGGATCGTCTCGGCGTTCGTGGAGAGCGGTTCGGCCACCGGCCGATTCTACAAGGCGAACTCGCCCCGGCACTCGGTGCGGATGCCGGCCGGAAGGTCCGCGCACCCTTGTGCGAGCCAGCGGGCGGTTCCGGTTCGTCCTGATAGCTTGCGGTCTCTTCGATTCCATCCTGAATCTGGCCGGAAACGCCTCCATGCTGAACCGCTTCTTCCGCCTCGACCAGTACCGGACGACGGCCAGGAGAGAGATCGCAGCCGGCGTCACGACGCAGCGTTGCTCTTCGTAGCCTGCGTCATGATCCGGAACATGACGGAGATCGACTGGACCGACGCGACGGAGTACGTGCCGGCGGTTGTGCTGGCGGTGGCGTTGCTGGCCGTGTTGTTCGTGGTCAAGATCGTGTTTCTGGGCACCTGAGGGAGCGAATGATGAGGGAGTCGATAGGCCGGCGTAAGTCGACAGGCCGGCGTACGGCGGTCCGAGCGCTGCTGCAGGCAGGGTTGACGCTTGCGGTGGCGTTGCCGCTGGCGGCGCAGAGCCCCGGTTCCTGCGAGGCGAACGAGAACTACCGGGCCCTGGACTTCCTGCTTGGCGAATGGCGGCTCGTGTCGGGCGGCGATCCGGTCGGCGGCGAGACGGTTGGGCGGAGCCGGATCGAGAAGCTGGAAGACGGTTGCCTGATCGCCGAGACCTGGGCGTTCGCCGACGGTCGGTCGGGCCGGACCTACAGTTCGTTCGACCGGGCCGCCAACCTGTGGCGGCGGTTCAGCGTCTCGAACCGCGGTGTCGTGATCCGGTCGTCCGGCGCGGTGGAGGAGAGGGTCCTGCTGGCCCGCGGCGAGCGCACGACGGCCGCCGGCGAGACATCGAACTGGCGGGAGCGGTTGGCTCTGGAAGCCCGCGGGCGGATCCGCGTGGTAGCGGGTCGCTCGAGGGCGGGAGGTCGGGGCGATCGTGCCGGGAGCGCCGTGTTCGAGGGCTACTACGTTCCTGCCGGTGAGCCGGTGGCCCAGCCTTCGCGCCCGGCCGAGGCGCCCTCGCCGCCGCCGGCGCCCGTCGAAACGGCGCCTCGGCCCACGACGGTCGAAGTCGAACCGCAGGCGGTGCCGGTCACAGGCGAGGTGACGCCCGGCTCCGCACGCGCCGCCGATGCCGCCAACATCGAGCGCATTGCCATGGCGTCGCCGATGGTGCTGCGACTGCCGCTGGGGACGGTTGAGGCGCTTCCCTCGGGGTATGCCTGGATTACGCGAGACACCGAGCCCTATCTCTGCGAGGGCGTGACGATCGAGCGTCTCGAGGTTGCGCGGCAACAGCGACGCGACCGGGTGGAGCTTCAGGTGGAGCTGGCACTCCATGGCACACGGGGCGGTCGGCGCGTCAACGTGGAGATCGACTTGCTCCGTCCCGGTCAGCAGGGTGAGGGCGCCGTGGTGGCGTCGGGCACCGCTTCGGGCCGTGTTGGGCGCAACATTCCCGAACAGATACAGCAGGGTTCGATGGCGTTGACCGTCGTTCTGCCGATGGCGGCTGAGGTCTTTGATTCGGCGGTGGCGGGCGCGGAGCGGCCCGAACTCCTGATCACCCTCGCCGTAGAGAAGTGAGAAGGAAGAGGAGCGCGGAGGGAGAGCACTCCTCCGCGCCGGTCCCGTTCAGTCGGCTGTACGGGCTGGCACGGCCGTACCTGCTGCCGCTTTGTCTTGGGACAGTCCTGCTTCTCGCGGGCAGCGGCGTCTTCCTGCTGGTGCCGATGCGGGTCGGTGAGTTCGTCGACACCGCGCTTATGTCCGGGTCCAAACAGGAGCTTCGTGAGCTCGTCGTGTGGCTGATGGGCCTGTTCGCGGTCCTCGGTGTGCTCGGCTACTTCCAGACCTGGTTTCTCGGCGCCGCAGGCGCACGGTTGCTGCGCGATCTGCGGCGGCGCTTGTTCGGACACCTGGTCGGTCTGTCGATCGACTTCTTCGATCGGCGTCGCGTTGGCGAACTGCTGTCGCGCATGAGTTCGGACCTGACGGTCGTGCAGACCGCCTTGACCGAGCAGATTCCGTCCGGGCTCCAGGCAGCCGCGCGGTTTGTCGGCGTGCTGGCCATCCTCCTGGTGCTGCAGACCCGATTGACCGCGGTGGCCCTGCTGATCGTGCCGCCGGTCGTGTTGTTGGCGAGGGTCTTTGGCCAGCGGTTGGAGAGGGTGGCGGTTGAAGAGCGTGACGCTATCGCCGAGACCTCTGCCTGGGCCGAGGAAGCGCTGGCCGGCGTTCGCACCCTGCAGGCGTTCTCCGCGGAGAACCAGGCGCGAAGCCGCTACCAGGAACGGTTGGTTGATCTGCTCCTTGTCCAGCTCCGCAACGTCCGCCTCTATGCGGCCTTCGGCGGTCTGATGACGTTCCTCGGCTTCGCCGCCTTCGCCCTGGTGCTCGGATACGGCGGAAACCTCATGCTCGACGGGGAGCTGTCGGCAGGCCAGTTGATGTCGTTCCTGCTCTATACGTTCGCGATTGCGACCTCGGTGGGCCAGTTGGGATCGCTCTATGCTGGATTCCGGCGACTGCGGGGATCGAGTGAGCGTGTCTTCCAACTGCTCGACGAGGGTTCGGCGATCGTCGATTCACCGTCTCCCGTCCGGCTGGCCGAGGACGCTGCCGCACTGAGTATCCGTTCGGTCGGCTTCCGATACGAGGCCGCCGCGCAGCCGGCCCTCACCGACGTGTCGCTGGAGATCTCCCCGGGCGAGCTGGTGGCCCTGGTCGGGCCGTCCGGTTCCGGCAAGAGCACCCTCTTTTCCCTACTGCTCCGGTTTTATGAGCCGCAGCAAGGGGAAGTTCTGATCGACGGCCGGCCGCTCGGTGAGGTCGCGCTGGGCGATCTGCGGCGCCGGATCGCGCTGGTACCCCAGGACATCTTCCTGTTCACAGGTTCGGTGGCGGACAACATCCGCCTGGCCCGTCCGGACGCCGGCGACGACGACGTGCGGGCTGCCGCTGCGGCCGCCGGCGCGGCCGCGTTCATCGAGCGCCTCGACGACGGTTACGCCACAGAGGTCGGCGAGCGCGGCGTGCGGCTGTCGGCAGGGCAGCGTCAGCGGATCGCGATCGCCCGGGCCTTCCTGCGCGATCCCCAGATCCTGCTGCTGGACGAGGCGACCAGCGCGCTCGATCCGGACTCCGAGGCGACGGTTCAGCGCGCGATCGAGCACCTGCTGGAAGGCCGGACGACGATCGTCATCGCGCATCGTCTCGCCACCGCGCGCCGTGCCGGTCGCATTCACGTGCTCGATCAGGGCCGGCTGGTCGCCTCGGGCAGCCACGAGGAACTGTACGAGAGCAACGAGCTCTACCGCCGGTACTGGTTGCTCCAGAGTCTGGAGCGGGAGCGGCCGGCGGATGCCATCCAGCCGGCGGCCCGCTGAACCGTCTAGAGGAATGCGAGAAAACCGCCGGGTGGTGATGCGAGAAGAGCCTTCACACACAGAGGCAGCAGCGTGCCGGCGGTCAACACACCGTTGACGGGACCCGGGACTGGCCGGTACGTCGTGGGGCTCGCCGCGATGCAGCCGGCCGGTCCGGTAGGCCGCGCGGATCCGCTTCGGATCGGGTCCCGCTCTCCAACGTGGCGCTCGATGATGTCCAAGATGCGCTCGCCGTCGCTGGGCGCGAACCCGAGGAAGGCCCGGGCAGGGATGGTGATCGTTCTCGCGCCGATCGAGGCGAAGGCGATCGGAACGGCGCCAGCTCGGCGACGGGACGCATTGCGGCGGGACGTGAAGCGGTTGCCACTGCAAAGGTGTGGCAAGATTGTTTCAACATTGACGAGCGACGTCGGTGACCAAGCGCATCAACAACAGGCTTCACGCGACGAGCAGGGAGGAGTGCCCCAATGACGGAAACACAGTTGGCTCAGATCAACGAGAAACTGGCCAAGTTGGAGACGATTGAAACAAGGGTCGACAGAGTCAAGAGAACCTCCAAGAGTAACCAGGACGCCATCGCCGAGCTGAAGAGAGTCATCGAGGAAGACGAGACCGGCATCAAGGCCATAAGGTACGCGGTCGCGGCCAACCAGACCGCCATCGACAAACTCGCTAGCAAGGCCGACCTCAGCGATCTGGAGAAGCAGCTTCTTAAGCAGGAGAAAAGGGACTCGCGGTGGTACCGGGACCACCGCGTTGCCATTACCGCACTTGGTGTATCGGGCCTTCTGCTGCTGGTTCGGTTAGTGGAGTTCGTTGTCGGTCTTGCTGGGCAAACTCCAAGTGCGTGAGCACTTCCGAGTAAGCCACACCTTGGTCTCCTGAACAAGACCAAGCTACCGGGGGCAGGGCCGGGGGTGCGTCACTTTCTGCGCGTTGGGTGGCTCAGTTTCCGAGCGATGCCTCCATTCGTTAGAGAGGACCGGTGCCCGGCAACCCCGTGTTGGCATCGTCAACACGGCGAGCCACCGCTTCTCGGATCACTAGCACTAGCCGCTAGTGTACTGTCTCCAACATGGCTTTACCACGTGTAACCTTTGCGATGATGCTGTCGGCGGTGGCCGTCCAGACGAAGGGCCGGGAGTTTTGGTTGCTGTTCTCCACGTAGTCGTAGATGGTCTTTACGAGGTCGTTGACGCTCTGGAATGCACCGCGCCGGATCGCCTTCGTGGTCAGACCGCCCAGCCAGCGTTCGACCAGGTTAAGCCAGGGCGACGAAGTGGGAATGAAATGGAAGTGGAAGCGAGGCTTTCGCTCCAGCCATGCGCGCACGGCGGCGTGTTTGTGGGTCTGGTAGTTGTCCAGGATCAGGTGCAGGTCGAGATGGTTCGGGATCTCGCGGTCGAGACGCTTGAGGAAACGGAGAAACTCCTGATGGCGCTGCCGGCCCATGCACTCCGCGATCACCGTGCCCTCCAACACGTTCAGCGCAGCGAACAACGTCGTCGTCCCGTTGCGCTTGTAGTCGTGGGTCATCGTTCCCGCGCGGCCGCGCTTGAGCGGCAAGCCCGGCTGGGTCCGGTCCAGAGCCTGGATCTGGCTCTTCTCGTCCACGCACAGCACAAGCGCGTTCTCGGGCGGATTCCGGTACAGGCCCACAACGTCCCGCAGCTTTTCCACGAACCTGGGGTCGTTGCTCAGCTTGAACGTCTTGACCAGATGGGGCTTCAGCCCGTGCGCCGCCCAGATGCGCTGGACCGCCGCCGGACTGATGCCCTGGGCCCGAGCCATCGAACGCACGCTCCAGTGGGTCTGACCGGGCGGCTTCTCGTGCAGCGTCGCTTCGATCACTTTACGCACGACCGACTCCGAGAGCGGCGGCTTTCCGCAACCGCGGGGACGATCCCTGGTCAGCCCCGAAGGTCCGTCCTCCGCGAACCGACGACGCCACAGCAGCACCGTCGGCCGCGAAACTCCGAGTTTCGCCGCGATCGCCCGATTGGCCATGCCCTCCGCCGCAGCGAGCACGATCCGGCTACGCCGGACCGTGCGTTGCGTGGTCGTCGGCGCCTCTACCCATTTCTTGAGAAGCGCTCGATCGCTCTCTTCGATGTCAATTCGTTCCGCTGGTTCCCACATGAACGGAATACTGACGAACTTAACCGAAACTGTCAACCCAAGTCGGAGACACTACACTAGTTCTTAACGCGCCTGTAGTCCGTGTCGACGGTCGACGCCTGGGAACGCGGGCATCCTGCCCGCCTCCGGGTGCCGGGAAGTCAGCGTGGTCCGTCGTCCCGACCCCAGAAACAGTTCACCCGGCGGGGCAGAAAGCCGCCGCCGGGTGAAACCGGTCAGACGTCGAGATTCAGCTTCCTAGAAGCTCGAGCCCCAGGCGTAGTTGAAGCGGACGTAGTAGTAGGCGCCGTTGAAGCCGAACGGCGAGAACTGGCCGTACCGGTTGCCCACGCTGTCGGCGCCGCCGGGATTCTCGTCCGGGTAGGTGTTCAGCAGGTTCTGGACGCCGATGGCGATCGACGTCTCGTTCGGCAGCGGAATGCCCAACTCGACATCGAGCAGGAACTCACCGCTGTAGTCGGGATACGTGGGCGACAGGTCGCCGAGTGTGTTGCGAGCATCCTCGCTGTCCCACCAGCCGTCGAAGTAGTTCAGGCGGGCCATCAGGCTCCAACTGTCGGTGCTGTGGTTCATCGCCAGGTTCCAGCGGAACTCCGGCAGGCCCCTCTCGATCGTCGCGATGCGGAACGGGCCGATCGTGTCGGGATTGTAGTCCGTGATCTCGGTGTCCGTGTAGTTGAACACGAGGCTGAAGCTCGTGTCGCCGCCGAGCTCCGGCGGCGTCCATGTGCCGACCACGTCGAGGCCCTGCGTCCGGGTCGCGAAGTCGTTCACGAAGAACCGGAACTTCTTAAGATTGTTGGCTTCCGCGAAGCCGCCCGAGAGCAGGCCCTCGATCTCCGCATCGGTGATGCAGTTCGATGTAGGCTTGTCCTGGATGGCGCATTGGACGAACTCCTCCGAGACGGCAAGGCGGTCGTTCACGTCGATGCGGAAGATGTCGGCCGTCAGGGTGAACTCGCCTCGGTCAACGACCAGACCGGCCGAGAAGTTCAGCGCCTCCTCGGGCTGCAGGTCCTCGCCGCCTCGCAGCGCCGCCGGCGCCGAGATCGAGGGCACCGTACCGACGTTCGACAGGCCTCCGGTGGCGGGATCGAAGGCCGTCGTCACGTTGAACGCGTTCTGCTGGCCGGGCGTCGGCGCCCGGAAGCCGGTGCTGACGGCGGCGCGGAGCGACACGACGTCGGACACCTGACGGCGGCCCGACACCTTGGCGTTCACCGTGTTACCGAAGCCGTCGAAGTCCTCGACCCTGAGCGCCGCGGTGAAGGTGCCCATCTCGTCCGGCGAGTCGATCTCGACATCGCCGTAGATCGCGACGTTCGCGCGGTCCCAGGTTCCCGAGTTCTCGGGCCGGTAGCCGTTGAATCCGTTGGAACCGGAGCCGAACCCTTGCCCTGCGTAGGGACCGATCTCCCAGGAGGCGGGATCCCCGGCACCGATCCGGAACTGCTCGTTCCGCCACTCGACGCCCGCGGCGAGGCTCACGTTGTCCTTGACCGGATACGTGATGTCGAAGTTGACGTTCGTGTCGGTCTGCTCGTAGATGCCGGGGCTGAACGACGTGGGGGTGTCGTAGCCGAGCGAGGCGTTCACCGTGTTGTAGATGAACTGATTGACCTCGCTGGAGCCGACGTTGACGCTGAAGTCCCAGGTCATGCCGCTGTCGAGGTAGCCCCGGAGGCCGGCGACGATCGAGGAGTCCGTCAGGTCGCCGCCGAACTGGGGCGTGAAGCCGCCGGGGAAGCGGGAGTAGAGGGTGAAGCAGTTCGGGTCCGCCTCGACGGCCGCCAGCGTGGCGGCGTCGGGAGCGTGGTTGACGACGGGGATGCCGAGGTGACCGTTCTTGGCCTGGAGCATGCCCGGGATGAGGTGACAGCTACCCGCGCCGGTCGCGGCCCACCCCACGTCGCCGACGCGAAGGGTCGACACGTCTTCGATAGTGTTCCCGTCGGCATCCTCGAACTCGTCCGGCCCCTTGAACACGCCCGTCCGGGTGTGCGGGTTGCGGAAGTAGAAGCCGCCGGTCGTCGTCCGGGTGCCGTAGTTGGCGTGGCCGTAGAACTGGGTGCCGTTCGAAAACAGGCTGCCGAAGTTGGCGAACACCTTGATGTCGTCCTCGAGCAGGGGCGAACCCCAGACCTGGGCCGGGTTGCGGATCATCGTGTTGCCCGCGTTGATGATGTTGATCGCGTCGGTGCGCTGCACGCTGCGGCTCGTCGGGTCGGCGCCGCCATACTCCATGCTCAGGTTGAAGAAGCCGTTCTCGCCCATCGGCATGCCGAGGTTGGCCGAGACGGCGTATGACATGCCCTTGTCACCGGCGAACGTGTACTGGCCGCCAAAGCCGCCGTCGGAACCAGGGTTGCTGTCCTGGAACTGACCCGAGCGGATCTCGATGCTGCCGCCGGAACTCGCGTCCTTGAGCTGGAAGTTGATCACGCCGGCAATCGCGTCGGAGCCGTACTGGGCCGCCGCGCCGTCGCGCAACACTTCGACCTGCCGCAGCGCGATGGACGGGATGGCCGAGACGTCGGGCCCCTGGGCGCCGTCCGAGACGCCGTTGCCGAGCCAGGCGATGACCGCGGCGCGGTGGCGGCGCTTGCCGTTGACCAGGATCAGGGTGTGGTCGGGTGCCAGGCCGCGGAGGTTGACCGGGCGCACAATCGTTGCCGCGTCGCTGATCGGCTGGGTGCCGACGTTGAACGAGGGAACGACGGTCCGTAGCCGGTTGATCAGGTCGTTGTCGCCCTGACTCATCAACTCGACCGACGAAATCACGTCGACCGCTACCGGAGATTGGGCGACGGTGCGGCCCTGGGTGCGGGTGCCGACGACGACGATCGCCTCGCCGAACTCGGGCGTTTCTTCAGCCTCCTCGCTCTCGTCCTGTGCGTCCGCCTCCTGCGCAAAGGCAGGGGCTAGTCCGCACAATGACAGCAGAAGGGCTGCGACAAGGAGCGGCAGAAGGGAGGGGGCGAGCTCAGTACGGTTCACGGTGGGACTCCTTCTTGTTCCAGAACACGTCGACTTGGACAAAGACTACACTAACGAGCACCGTTTCTCGCCTGTGTTGACCGCAAAAGGCGCGCCATTGTCCGGTTCGCCCCGGTTCGTTCGGTCGACACGGGAGCCTGCTACCGTCCCTCACCGGTATGAGCGTTCCCGGGAGCGGCGGGCAGCGACGGACCGTATGCCGGCGGCTGACCTGGCAACGGGCGGTGCTGTGGGTCCCGGTCCTGGTCGTGGCGACGGCCGTGGCCGTCTTCGACCCGGCGGACTGGCCGTACACGGTCGGCGACGAAGGCGTGTACTCGATGCAGGCCCAGAGCCTGGCTTTCGACTTCGACTTCCGCTACGAGGAGTCGGACTACAGGCGCTACCAACGGACCACGGGGAAGGTTCCGGATCCTCTGATCCTTCAGAGCGTCGACGGGGGCGAGACGCTGGTTTACTCCAAGCCCGTCTTCTACTCGCTTTTTCTCGCGCCCTTCGTGCGATTCGCGCCCGAGCGGGGGCCGATCGTGGCCAACCTGGTGCTACTGATCGTGGCCGCCCTGCTGCTCGATTGTCTTCTCCTCCGGCGTGTCGGGGCCGACGGGCCGCTGGTGGCCGCGCTTCTTCTCTTCTTCTCGGTGACGTTCGGCCACGTGTTCTGGGTTCATGCCGACCTGTTCTACCTGGTCGTGACCGCGCTGGGACTCTGCTGCCTCGATCCCTGGCTCGAGGGAAGGACGTTGCCCCTGGCGCGCCTCGTGGCGGGCGGAGTTCTGCTGGCCACGGCGGGAGCTGGCCGGCCGTTCTACCTGGCGGTGCTGGCGGGCGTGCTGCTGGCCGCCGGGCCGACGCTGAGGCATGCGTGGGGTCGCAGGGCCGCGGCGATCGTCCTTGCGGCCGCGCTGGTGCTGCTGCTCGGCTCGGCCGCGTTTCATCGAGCCAGCGGCGGCGACTGGAGTCCGTACGTCGGCGAACGCCAGGGATTCGGCAGCGCGACCGGCTACCCCGACATCGACTTCGATCGGGAGCGTTGGCCGGAGTTGCTGGCCGCGTATGGGGGCGCTTCCTGGGCCCGCAGTGGATTCCTGTTGCCGTCCTTCGAGGCGGAAATGCTGGGCCACAACATCGTCTATGCGCTGCTCGGGAGGAGTGTCGGCATCCTGCCGTACTTCCTGCCGATCGTTCTCGCGTGTGCCTGCCTCCGGTCTGGATCGCGACGCAAATGGCTGCTGGCGGGCATGGCCGTGGCGCTCATCGCGTTTCTCATCAAGAGTCCCTACAACTTCTACGGTGGCGCGGGGGCGATCGCGAACCGGTGGTTCCTCCCCCTGTATCCCGTGTGCTGGTTCCTCATCGAACGACCGCCGTCGAGGCGCTGGCTCGTCGCTTCGTCGCTGGCGGCAACCATGTTCGTGGCGCCGCTGTGGTTCTCCGCGGCCTCCTTCCCGCTGGAGATCGACGTCGACAATGGCGCCCGCCGGTTGCGTTACGTCTCGCCGGTGGCGAAGCGGCTCCTGCCGATCGAGACCACCCAGGTTCAATTGAGCTCGGCGACGGGGGAAGTCCAGCACGGAGATCTTCGGGTTCGACTGCTCGGCAACGGCGTTTGGTCGCACGGGCAGGATGGCCTCCGTTACCGGCCCACGGCGGACGGCGAACTTCTGATCGGTTCGCCGGCGCCCCTCGCCGGTCTGACGGTGGAACTCGTACCGCCGCCGGGAGTGGAGGCGGAGGTGGTGCGCCTGGTCGTGAAGCGGCCGCGCCGGATCGCACGCCACCGGTACTGGTATCGCGAGATACCGCTGCACTACTACCGATTGGAGCTGCCGCCGATTGCGGACGGCGTCGAACGCGATGTGCTTCTCGAACCGGCCTTCCGTTGGGAATGAACGGCGTTGGGAATGAACGGCGTTGGGAATGAACACCGCGCCGCACCGCGCCCGGCATTGGTGTTGGGGGCAACTGTAAAGGTCCCGTTCGTGGCAACCGAAAACGGCACACTCTGGAGTTTGTCGGAGGTCGTTGGTCGTTCCATGCTGCTGGCTTCGCCAACAGCCATGGAGCGACGCGCAGATGCACGAATGGGAGACGAGGATGCTGCTGAGGCACTATCTGGAGCAGGGGATCTCGAAGGCGGAGTTGTCGAGGCGCTTCGGCGTCAGCCGGCGGACGATCCACAGATGGATCGAGTCGGGCCAGTTGGGCCTGGACCTGTCGTCGGGCGTGGCGCGGTACTCGCCGCGGCTTCGGGCTCCACACAAGCTGGACCCGTACAAGGAGTTGATCGTGGTTCGGCTGGAGGAGTTCCCCAAGCTGTCGGCGAAGCGCCTGTTCGACGAGGTGCGGGCGGCGGGCTACGAGGGCGGGTACAGCCGGGTGAGGGACTACGTGCGCGAGGTGCGGCCGCGGGAGCCCCAGGAACCGGTGGTGCGGTTCGAGACGCCGGCGGGGCATCAGGGTCAGGTGGACTTCGGCAGGTTCAGGCTGCCCTGGGGGATTCGCCACGCGCTGCTGGTGGTGCTCGGCTACTCCCGGCTTCTGTGGCTGCGCTTCTACTCCAGGCAGACAATGCCGGTGCTGTTCGAGGGGCTGGAGAGCGCGTTCGACCGCTTCGGCGGCGTGCCGCGGGAGCTCCTGTTCGACCAGATGCGGACGGTGGTGGTGTCGGACGACCGGTCCTCCGGCGGCGGACTGGTGGTGAACGCGGAGTTTCTGCGATTCGCAGCCCACTGGGGATTCGTGCCTCGATCCTGCCGGCCCTACCGGGCGCAGACCAAGGGCAAGGTGGAGCGTCCGATCCGGTACGTGCGCGGCAGCTTCTTCTACGGGCGGACGTTCGTGAATGACGCGGACCTGAATGAGCAGGCGGACCGTTGGGCCGAGGGCACGGCCAACGTTCGCCTTCACGGCACGACGCGTGAGCGGCCTCTGGACCGATTCGAGAGGGACGAGCGCCAAACGCTTCGCCCCCTGGCGCTGCAACCATACCGACGCTTGGGCAGCCAGCCGGTCGCGGCTGAGGCCCCGCATCCCGCCCTGGCGCCGACGGTGCAGGTGCAGCGTCGGCCATTGCGGGAGTACTCGGAGGCGGTCAGGTGAAGGCGCTGGCAGGCGACCGGCGGGCACGTCTGAGGGCGATGCTGGCGGACTTGAAGATGCCCGGAGCACTGGAGGCGGTCGACGGCATTCTGGCGCAGGCGGACAGCGGCGCGGTGACCGCGGGCGAGGCGATCGAGGAGCTGCTTTCCGCCCAGATCGTCCTGCGCAACAACCGCCGCCTGCAGACGGCAATGCGCTCCTCGCGCCTGCCGGCGGTCAAGACGCTCGATCAGTTCGACTTCAGCTTCCAGCCGAGCATCAAGCGCGAGCAGATCGAGAGCCTCCACGAGCTCGGCTTTCTGGAGCGCGCCGAGAATGTGATCCTGCTGGGACCGCCGGGAGTGGGCAAGACGCACCTGGCGATCAGCCTGGCGATCGCGGCCGCCGAGTACGGACGCCGCGTCTACTACGGCACGCTGGCGGCGCTCATCGAGTCGCTGACCGAAGCCAAGGCCGCCGGCAACCTCTCGCGGCGGCTCCGCGTGCTTACCCACCCGGCGCTGCTGGTCGTGGACGAGATCGGCTACCTGCCGATCAGCCAGGACGGCGCCGTACTCTTCTTCCAGTTGATCAACGCTCGCCACGAGCGGGCCTCGACGGTGCTGACGTCCAACAAGGGCTTCGAGGAATGGGGCGGCGTGCTCGGCGACGAGATCATGGCGGCGGCGCTCATCGACCGCCTGCTGCACCACTGCCACATCGTCAACATCCGGGGAAACAGCTACCGAATGAGGGCCCACCAGGACCTGCTCCGGACCGCGACCGACGATCACCGCCGGGAAGACGGACCATGACAACCGGCCCCCTCCGCTCGGCGCGCGTCCGGTGTCGGGCTCCGGTCGCTCCGCTCCCTCCGCCCGACACCGGAGCCCATGGGGCGGACCGCACCGCTGCTGCTGCCTCCCCAACCTCTCTTGGAGTGGGACATTTTCAGTTGCCACAAGTGGGACATTTTCGGTTGCCATTGACATTGGTAGTCTGACGGGCATGGGTCCCGTTCGCTCCACGGTCCTCCTGCTGGCGATGACCTCGTTCGCGGCCGGCGTCTGGTCCCAGGATCCGTGCGCCGAGTGTCACGCGGCGCAGGAACTCGAAGAGACGGAGGAGTTCCATCTGCGCCAGTGGCGGAACTCGGCGCACGCTGTGGCTGGCGTCTCCTGTGCGGACTGTCACGGCGGCAACAGCACGACCTTCGTTCAGCTTCGCGCGCACAAGGGGGTGCTCAACAGCGGCCACCCGAAGAGTCCGACCCACCAGTGGAACCTGCCCCGGACCTGCGGCCGCTGCCACGACACCGAGTACCTGGCCGTCCAGCAGAGCGCGCATTTCGCGCTCTTCGAACGAAGGGTCCGCGCCGCTCCCACCTGCCGCACCTGCCATGGCAGCGTGGCCGGGCAGTCCCTCGGCGAGGGCGGCTTGCAGGCGCGCTGCAACCGTTGCCACGGTCCCGAAGCCGACCACCGGGAGGCCGGAACGTCAGGGCAGGAGGCGCTGGCGAAGGGCGGTCAACTGCTGGCGCGGATGCGGGCTCTGCGGGGCGCCCGCGCCAGGGTGTCGCGCGACATTCTGCGGGTGCGGGATCCGTCGGATCGGCACGAGGCCGCCGATGCCCTGTTCGAGGCGAACCGGGCCTGGGAGGAGGCGATCGAGGCGGGCCATGCCTTCGACTGGAGCGACTGGGAGGTTGCTCTGGGCGAACTGGAGGGGCTGCTCGAGGAACTCGAAGGGGCCCTCGCCACAGGCAACGGCCGCTGAGTTGGTTCTGCGCGGCGCCGGCGCTCAGGCGCCGTCCGCGGGCTGGTCGTCCAGTCGGAGCGACCGCAGCAGAGAGATCGCCATCAGCACTCCCACGACGAGCAACGGCAGGGAGACGACCAGGGTGGCGGACTGGATCACGCGCAGTTGGTCGTTGCCGCCTTCCTGGCCGATGAACATCAGCGTGATCGGCAGTACGCCGACGGCGACGGCCCAGAACAGACGGTGCCAGCGGGCCGGATGGGTGCCTTCCGTCAGGTTGCGGGTCGCCGACGCCGCCAGGCAGTAGGAAGCGGAGTCGTAGGTCGTGGCGATGAAGACGATCGCCACGAGCGCGAAGACCACGAGTGCCATGGTGCCGAACGGCAGGAAACCGATCGTCTGAGCGATCGCGTTCTCGTTGCCGGCGGCCGCGGCGATCTCGCGCACCGGTAGAGCCCCCGACAGATCCAGGTGCATGCTGTAGTTGCCCAGGATGCCGTAGAAGACGGCGCAGCCGAGAGTGCCCAGGATCAGCATCCCGAGGATCAACTGCCGCACCGTCCGACCGCGCGAGATGCGGGTCACGAACAGGCCCATGAAGGGTCCGTAGGCGATCCACCACGCCCAGTAGAAGATAGTCATGTCCTCGATGAACCCCGTTCTCGCCACCGGGTCGGTCCAGGTGTTGAGCCGGATGAAGTTCTCGATCATCAGGCCGATCGAGTTCGTGCTCGTACGCAGGAGGAAGTTGGTCGGGCCGACCATGAGCACGAAGGCCAGCAGGACGATGGCGGCGATGACGGAGCCGTCGGAGAGGGGCTTGATGCCGCGTTCGAGTCCCAGGTAGACGCTGACCGCGAACAGGGTGACGCAGACGGCGAGGATCGCCACCTGGAGTCCGAACGTCTGCTCGATGCCGAACACCTCGCTGACGCAGGCGGCGACCATCGGCGTGCCGAGCCCGAGCGACGTGCCCGTGCCGCCGACCATTGCCAGGATGAACAGGACGTCGACGATGCGGGCGGGGGCACGGTCGTACCCTTCGCGGCCGATCAGGGCGTGCAGGCCGGTGCTCAGGCGCAGGGCCGGGGCGTGCTGGCGGTAGTAGGGGATGGCGATCGCCACCGCCGGAAAGCAGTACAGCGCCCAGGCCGAGATACCCCAGTGGAAGATGCCGTAGGTCGCCCCCCATTCGATGGCCTCGGTGGAGCCGGGCGCCAGACCGAAGGGTGGCGCATCGAGGTAGGTGACCCACTCGATCGTCGACCAGTAGAGCAGCCCGGCGCCGATGCCGGCGCAGAACAGCATGGCCATCCAACTGAAGAGGTTGAAGTCCGGCCGGCTGTCCTCGTCGCCCAGCCGTTTCGTTCCGTGCCGGCTGAAGGCGAGCCAGATCAGAAACACGGTGACTGCCAGCGTCACCCACTGGTAGAGCAACCCGAACCGCTCGGTGAGGGACTCGTAGGCGCCTACGACCAGGGCGCCGCCCGTCTGGGGCGACAGTGCGAGCGGAATGCAGACCAGGGCGATCAGGCCGGCGCTGACGCCGAAGGCGATGCGATCGACGCGTGGTGGGCGGGGAACCACGCAGTCAGTTCGTGACTGCCGGGGCGGCGGCCAGGTTCCTCAGCGCTAGTTCCACGGTATCGACCGCCAGCAGGTACTCATCCAGCTCCAGGTGCTCGTTCGGGGTGTGGTCGAGTGTACTGTCTCCCGGGCCGTAGGCCACGATGGGGCATCGCCAGACCGGCCAGACGATGTTCATGTCGCAGGTTCCGGTCTTGACGACGAACTTGGGCGCGGTCCCGGGACTGCCGACGGTGCGGATGGCGCCGAGGAAGGCTCGCACCAGGGGGGAGTGACGGTCGGCGCGGACGCCCACTTCGTAGCCGCGCAGGCGCAGCTCCAGGCTGGCGTCGCCCTGCTCGCAGCGGATCGTGCCGGTGCCGCGGACCGGATCCAGGTCGGAGAACAGCGGCCCGTGGATGTCCGCCGCGGCGTCGCCGAACCAGTCCCCGAGAACGCCTATGAGGGCGCCGACGTCGAAGTCGACCGGCAGCCGCAGGCCGTAGTCGGCGCGGACCGTGTCGTAGAGGCCGTCGCTCGTCGTGTTGATCGAGCGCAGGCTGGGCAGCACGCGCTCGAAGGAGGTTCCGCCGCTCCGTTCGGCCACAGCCTCCAGGCGTCGCCAGAGGTCGAAAGCGGTGATGCCGACGCCGGCCTCCGGGCCGGCCGTATGGCTGCTGGGCCGCCGCGCCAACAGGTCGATCAACAGACGCCCCTTGTAGCCGAGCGTGACCCGGTGCCAGTGGCTGGGCTCGCCGATGATGCAGAAGTCGGGGGTCGGCTCGTCGCGGCCGTTCAGCCGCTTGAGCAGGTGGTGCGCGCCCCTGGAGGTGGCTGCCTCTTCCTCCGTCGCCCCGGCGACGATCAACCGCAGGCCGTGCGCGCGCGCCCAGTCGCCGCCAAGGCGTGCGGCCGCCGCGACGAAGGACGCGAGCGGTCCCTTCGCGTCGACCGAACCGCGACCGTGAAGGATGCCGTGGGCCGATCCGTCGTCCTCGATCCGGACCGGAATGTTCCCCGGCACGGTGTCGATGTGTCCGAGCAGAACGACCAGGCGGGATGCGTCCGGCTCTCCGAGTTCGCCGACCGCGTTCAGCGCGCCGTCGACCTGACACCGCTCGAGACCGCGAGCCTTCATCTCGGAGGCCAGCCAGCCGCTGGCGGCGGCCTCGTGGCGGGATAGCGACGGCGCCGCGACGAGGCCGCGCACGAGGTCGATCTCGGCCCGGTCGCGGGCCGGGTTGCGGCGCCGGTAGGGAACAGCGTCGCGCCGACCGGGGTTGCCTGCGTCCATCATGGGCCGCTCGCACTCCGTGGCAGCGGCGTCGGCGGCGGTTTCCTCGGCATCGTCATTCCTCCCGGAGGACGGCGTCCAGAACGTCGGCGGCGCGCTCCAGCTCCCCAACGCTTATGATCAGCGGCGGCAGCATCCGGATCACGTTCGGCCCGGCGGGCAGCGCCAGGATCCGGTGTTCCGCGGTCAGGCGGGCGAGATGGCGGCCCGCGCGTTGGCGCAGAACGACGCCCAGCATCAGGCCGCGGCCGCGCACCTCCCGCACTCGCGGGTTGGTGGCCAGGCGGTCGCGCAGGGAATCCAGGAAGCGTGCTCCGACGGTCGCCGCCCTGGCCGGCAGGTCGAGCGCCCGCAGGGTCTCGATCACCGTCAGGCCGGCGGCGCAGGCGAGCGGATTGCCGCCGTAGGTCGAGCCGTGGCAACCGGGCCGGAGCGCGGCCGCGACCCGCTCGCCGTAGGCGATCGCCCCGAGCGGGAAGCCGCCGCCGATGGCCTTGGCGAGGGGCATCAGGTCGGCTTCCAGCCCGGGCGTCCCGCGGTGGGCGAACCAGGCGCCGCAGCGCCCGAAGCCGGTCTGCACCTCGTCGAGGATGAGCAGCGCCCCGTGCCGGTCGCAGGCGCGGCGCGCCGCGAGCAGCACCTCGTCGCTCAGGACGTTGACTCCGCCCTCGCCCTGGACCGGTTCGAGGATGAGCGCCGCGGTCTCCCCGTCGACGGCCTCCTCGATCGCCTCGGGGTCCGGTTGAACGAAGACGTTGTCGTGGAGCAGGCCGGTGTAGGGCTTGCGGGCGGCGGGGTTCCACATCGTCGCCTGCGCGCCCAGGGTGCGGCCGTGGAAGCTGTTCCGAAGCGCGACCGTGCGGCTGCGCCCGGTGACCAGGGCGGCGAACTTGAGCGCGCCTTCGACGGCTTCGGTGCCGCTGTTGCACAGGAACACCCGGTCGAGGGAATCGGGCAGCACGCCCGCCAGCGCCTCGACGTACTCGGCCCGGTTCTGGCTGGACATGTTCATCGGGCAGTAGGTCAGCCGCTCCGCCTGGGCCGCGAGCGCCTCGACCATCGCGGGATGGTTGTAGCCGAGGCAGCAGACGCCGTAGCCGGCGGTCAGGTCGAGGTAGCGGTCGCCGTTCGCCGCGATCAGCTCGCAGCCCTCGCCGCGGACGATCGGGGGAGTCGGTTTCCGCGGCGCCCAGGTTCCGAGGCGGCGATCCTCGACATCAGCAACGTTCCGCGTGACATCGGCGCTCATGACGCGTCCTCCTCCTGTCTGGTCGATCTGACAACGACGTGAGTGCCGGCGCCGTCGAGCGCGGCCTGGACCGGGCGTTCGGTGCGGCCGTCGGCAAGGATCACCCGCTCCAGACCCCCGCGCAACGCCTCCGCGGCGCCCAGCACCTTCTTCTTCATCCGGTCCTGGGCCGCCGCCATCAACGATTCGAGCCCGGCATGCGCTTCCGGTCCGGTCAGGTCAGGTCGGGCGATGTCGAGACGGGAGATCAGGGAGGCCTCGTCGGGAAAGTCGGCGAGCAGGCCCGGGGCGCCGGAGAGGTAGACCAGGGTCGAAGCACCGAGAGCCGCGGCTACGGCGGCGGCCGCGCGGTCGCCGTCGACGTTGACCGCCTCGCCGTCGTAGGACGCTCCAGGCGGGGTCAGCACCGGCAGGTAGCCGCCGCCGATCAGCAGATTCAGCAGGTCCGCGTTGACCCGGTCGACCGTGCCCGTCCAATCGTCACGCAGCACGAGACGGCGGGCGCCGACCCGGATGCGCAGCTTGTCCTTGCGCCGACCTTCGAACAGGCGGCCGTCAAGGCCGCTCAGCCCCACCGCGGGGATGCCCTGACGTTGCAGCAACTCCACCCAGCGCTTGTTCAGCAGACCGCAGTAGACCATCTCGAAGATCTCGAGGGTGCGCCGATCCGTGCGGCGGCTGGTGTAGCCGCTCTCGCTGGTCACGAACTGCGGCGGATGCCCCAACTGCTCGGCGACCTCGTTGGTCGTCTCCGCGCCGCCATGCACGAGGACGATCCGCCGGCCCGCGTTCGACAGCTCGGCGATGTCGGCGGCGATTGCGTCGAGGTCCAACGACTTGCCGCCTCCGGCCTTGACCACCAGCGGGGCGTCGGCGGCCCGGCAAGGGCCGGGAGAACCGTCGGTCGGGCGCGATTCGGGCACGAGCTGCTGCCTACACCGGGTGCAGGCCGGGGAAAGCCAGACCCTCGGTCTCGGAGAATCCGCACATCAGGTTCGCGCACTGGACCGCGTTGCCGGCGGCGCCCTTCATCAGGTTGTCGATGGCGCAGATGACGACCAGGCGTCCGGTGCGGGGATCGAGGTCGAAGCCGACCTCGGCGTGGTTGCTGCCGGCGAGGATCTTCGGTTCGGGGTAGCGGTAGATGCCCCGCCGTTCCTTGACCAGGCGAACGAACGGTTGCCGCTGGCAGAACGGTCGGAAAGTGCGAAAGAGCTCCCGCTCGGTGGGCTTGCCGATGTCGGGCTGATTCAGGAACAGGTGGCTGGTGGCGAGGACGCCGCGCACCATCTCGACCGACGTCACCGACAGGTGGACGCCGCCGGTGGCCTCGACGCCGCGCATCGTCAGCGCCTGCTCGACCTCGGCCGTATGGCGGTGGCCCGTCGGCTTGAAGCTGCGCACGACCCCGGACCGCTCGGGGTGGTGGGAGGCGTCCGACGACGACGAGCCGCCCTCGCTGCTGCCGACCTTCAGTTCGGTCACGACGCCCCGGCGCCAGTCGACGAGATTTCGTTCCAGAGGTTCGGGTTCGAGCAGCGGCAGCAGGCCGAGCAGCGTGGCGGTCGCGTTGCAGCCGACGCCGCTCGTGTAGGACGCGCCGGCGACCCCGTCGCGGTCGAGCTCCGGCAGACCGTAGACGAAGCGATCGAGCCACTCCGGCGCGGCGTGCTCGGCGCCGTACCAGTCCGCGTAGGCCGACGGCGAGCGGAGCCGGAAGTCGGCCGACAGGTCGACGATCCGCGGGGCGAGTTCGGAGTAGACGTCGATGTCGTCGGCCGCGCTGCCATGCGGCACGCAGAGGAAGAGCAGGTCGCAGCGCTCGAGTTCGTCGAGAGTGCAGTAGCGCAGATCGGTGTGGCCGCGCAGGTTCGGGTGCGTGAAGTGGACGAAGGCGCCCGCCAGCCGCCGCGATGTGACCTGGGCGATCTCGAACTCGGGGTGCCCGAGCAGCAGCCGGAGCAACTCGCCGCCGGCGTACCCGGAACCGCCGACGATGCTTGCGCGTACAGTCATGCCCCCTCCTGGTGCTGGGCGGCGGCCCAGCCAACGGTTGCCACCCGCTCGACGAAGTCGATCATGCGGGCGGGAATGTCGACACCGGTCGGTTCGACCGAGTTGCGGAACTCCATCGTGTGGTTGACCTCCAGCACCAGCAGTCCGCGGTCTCTGTCCTCGACCAGGTCGACCGCGACCAGCCCGCCGCCGACCGCCTCCGCCGCCCGCCGGCACAGAGTCGCCAGCTCGGGCGTCACCGGGCAGTTCGCCGCCCTTGCGCCGCGCGCGGTGTTCGTGACCCAGTGGGGCGCCTTGCGGTAGATGGCGCAGATCGTTTCGCCGCCCGCGACGAAGGCGCGGATGTCGCGTTCCGGCTTGTCCACGTAGCGCTGCAGGTAGAAGATCGAGTGCTGGTAGGAGCCGAGTGTGCTCTTGTGCTCGATCAGCGCTTCGGCCGCGTCGCGATCGTTGACGCGGGCGATCAGCCGCCCCCAGGAGCCGACGGTCGGCTTGAGCACCACCGGGTAGCCAAGCTCCTCGATCGCCGCGAGGGCCGCTTCCGGCGTCGAGGCGACCCGGGTGTCCGGGGTCGGCACGCCCGCGGCCTGCAACAGGCTGGACGTGCGGAGCTTGTCGCCGCAGTTCTCGACCACTTCGATCCGGTTGACCGTCGGCACGCCGCGGTCGGCCAGCACCCGCAGGTGCACGAGGGCGCGGCTGTGGCTGAGCGAACGGTCGAAGACGACATCGAAGTCGAAGTCCGGTTCCAGCGTGCTCGCGCCGCCGAACGAGAGGACGATCTTCCGGTCGTCGATCAGTTCGACCTCCGCGCGGCGGCGCTCAAGCTCCCGGAACAGGAGCTTCTCTTCGGGTCGGACCCGGCTGTACAGGACTCCGATGCGCATCGCCTGGGGGGCTATTCGCCCCAGTCCTCTTCTTCTTCCGGCGCCAGTTCCAGGGTCACAGGGTCGAGTTCGATCACCTCCAGGTCGACGCCGCAGCCGGCGCACTGGACGATCTCGTTCTGCATCACGGCCTCGAGCTTGATCTCGTCGAAGCACTCGGGGCACTCGGACTGAGCACTTACGGTTTGCAGTTCCATGGCGGCTCTCCTCGGTTTGCGGGGGAAGGACTCAGCAAGCGACTGATCCAAGAACAAAGGGCCGGCTCATCCTCCTGGATGGCCGGCCGCTCAGAGAAGGTCTCGTTCTCGATCTAGGTCACCCAGGAGTGTCCGTCGGGCGCTTCGCGCCCTTCACCCGGACCTTGCGGCAGGGAACGGTTGTAGCGGGCCGGGGGGCGGAGTGACTGAGCATTCGGTGCGAATTCGGTTCTGGGGAAGTCTTGGGGAAACGGTCGGAGAGGCTAAGGAACAGTCGCGCTGCTGTCAAGTCGCCAGGCGTTCGCGCTCCGGCGCCTCACTTCGGCTCGCGCCCGTCTTCCGTCCGCATCACGGGCGCGTCTGCCTTCTTCCAGGCGCCAAAGCCGCCGCCGATGTGGCATACCGGTTCCAACCCCATGTCTTGCACGACCTTCGTCGCCAGGGCCGAACGCCAGCCGCTGGCGCAGTGGAAGATGAACTCGCGGCCGCTGCCGAAGATGTCCTTGAAGTAGGGGCTGTCGGGATCGACCCAGAATTCGATCATGCCCCGCGGCGCATGGAAGGAACCGGGGATGAAGCCGTCGCGGGCCCGTTCCCGGATGTCGCGCAGATCGACGATGACGGCGCCCTGAGCCTGACGCTCCCGGGCTTCGGCAGCCGTCACGGTTTCGATCCCGGCGTCGGCTTCGGCCACGAGTTGCCGGATGCCCTTGGTGATTGGCATCAGGGTCAGAGAACCTTGTGCACGGCGTCGCCGACCCGGACCGCCCCTGGCACGACGACGCGCGCGTTGACGCCGCGCAGATTGCGCCGCCTGCCTTCGGCGGTGGCGGTGAACTTGAGCGCCGGCAGACCGAAGCGCTGCCGGTACTTGCTGCATCCGGTGTGGGGAACCGCAGTGACCTCGATCACGGCGCCGCCGATACGGAGCCGGCTGCCGGCCGGCAGGTTGTCCACGCTCAGGTCGATGTCGACGTAGAGCTGGTCGCCGGCCAGGGCCCAGCGTTCGCGGTTGCCGCCGATCAGGGCGGTGAAGCGGGAGTTCGTCAGAGTCAGTTGCGCGTCCGGATCGGCGGCCCCGTCCGGGGTCCCGTAGCCGCCGCGTGCGAGCCAGGAGTCGCCCTCAAGGCCGGTCTCGAGGGTAAGGCGGCCCTCGTCGATCGCCTCGCGGCGGTTCACACCCGGTCGCCGGACGATCATCTCGAGCGTGCCGTCGTCGCCAGGTGAGGCGAGGACGTGGGCGAAGCCGGCTTCCAGCTCGGCGGCGGAGCGGTGCTCTGCGGCGACGGCGGCCGGACCGCCGACGCTCCTGCTGGCGCCCTTCACGGTGTACTCCTGGTCGAACGGACGTCGAACTCGCGGCGGATGTACGAGCCGTTGCCGCCGTTCTCGTCCCAGAGACCGATGGCCACGCGGTGGTGGCCGCGCGGGATCGGGTACTCGAAGTTGACGGCGAAGAACTGGTCCTTCGCCTGTGCCCAGTCGCGGGCGGGAATGGTCAGCGGCAGGACGATGTGGCTGGGGGCCAGTTGCTCGCCCTCCTCGGTCAGCACGGTGGCGACGACCCGCACCTGATCGGTGCGATCGCCGCCCTGCTCGATCATCGCCAGCTTGCCGAGGGGTACGGAGACGGTGAAGTCGACATCGTAGAAACCGCCGCCGCCGGTTTCCCATTCGATGCTGTCGATGTGCAGTGTGTGCGGATTCTCGGTCCAGCCCAGCAGGAGGGCGCCGATCGTCCGTTCGGCGACCCGCTCGCGGAGCGAGCGCGCGATGTAGCTGGTGCGGTGCCTGAAGCGCAGTTGCCGCGACCGCGGTTTGACGCGGACCTGGTGCATGGAGCCTTCGATGAACTCGTCGAGTACGTACCCGAGCGAATAGTAGGAGCCCAGGTCGTCCGCCGTCTGGTCGAAGAACGCGTCCACGTTGCGTCCTGAAACCCAGGCGCGGCCGCCGGTGTCGCCGGCGAGCTGGTGAAGCACGCCGCGCAGATCGGACAGGTAGGTCAGTTTCTGCTGATCGGCCACTCTCTCGGAGAGCGATCCCGTGGCGACCTCGGTCGCGGGTGGCTTGAAGGCGTAGAAGGAGACCCGGTGCGAGTTCGCGCGGGCGGCGATCTCGGAAAAGCGGGAGCTGAGGTCGAAGTCGGACAGACGCTGCTGGAAGGAAGTGGTCGCGAGGGCCGCGGTGCCCTGGATGTTCGAGTTCCTGGTGTACAGGTTGTTCGGGGCGTCGAAGCCTTCCGGGGCGTCGACGGTGCGGCTCTCCATCAACTCGATGCCGGTCTGTTCGCGTTGGCCGGCAACGCGCTTCTGGACGTTCTGCAGGAGGCGGTCGAACGGGCGCGCCGCGAAGCCGTCGCTGATCAGAAAGAAGGCCTTGCGCCCGGGGACCAGCGCCAGGGAACCCACGATGTCCTCGATCGCGCCTGCGGTGCGGGCACTGTCCTCCTGGAGGACCCTGGCGTACGCAAGCATCTCGGAGAGCGTTGCCCGCAGCGCGCCGATGCTGCCGGCCGAGCGCCGCGGGTCGGAGTTCAGTTGTTCCATCAACTGCAGGAAGCTCTCCTGGGATCGCCGCTTCAGGTTGTGGGCTTCCGTGAAGATCTGGTGGGCCGCTTCGGCCCGGTTCAGCCCCTGGGCCACGGCGAAGTAGTCCGTGGTCAGGTCCTGGAGCAGCCGCAGCTCGCCGTCGAAGGCAACGACCATGGCATAGACGGGTGCGCCGTCGCCGGCCGCTTCGAGCTGACCGCGGGCGAACGCCTTGATCTGATCGATGACCGCGGAGCGGCTGGCTGCCGAGAGGTGGGTGTTGTCGAAGAAGAAGGCGATCGACAGAGGTTCGTGCAGCAACTCCATGGCGGCAGGATCGCCGCCGGCGCCGCCGCGGCCGCCGCGGCCGAAGTAGTCGATCTTGACCGGCTTGTCGTTGTCGAAGACGCGGAAGTCCTGGCGTGTCAGATCGCGGGCCGGTCGCCCGTTACGGTCGCTGGCGATGACGTCCACGTTGACCACGGTGACCTCGACCACGTCGCTCAGGTCGCCGACGCCGCGGCCGACCGGAGCGTCCTGCACGGCTTCGGGCACGGCGGGCGGTTGCGGTGGGGCGCCCAAGACCAGAAGCAGGCCGAAGAGAGTTGCTCCGATCATGCTCAACTCGGGCGCTGGGGCGTATGCCGTTCGAGGAAAGCTCTGACCTTCGCCGCGGCCGCCAGCGCCGCGTCGTCACTCTTCCACTCGAGGATCAGCTCGTTGTTCGGCGCCAGCGAGGCGATCTCCTCGGCCACCGGGCGAGGGTGGAAGGCGTCGTTTCCGGCCAGGATCAGGAGCGGCGTTTCGATGCCGGCGACGAAGTCGCGGTCGACGTTGAAGGTGAAGTCGCCGCCGTACATCCGTTCGCGGAACGGGGGCAGGGACTCCGCGTTCACGTCGTCGCGCTCGTCCAGGAGCGCTTCGGCCCAGGTGTCGAACATGGCGTAGAACAGATCCTGGTTCTCGTGGTGGCCGATCGGGTTCTGGAGCACCGCGGCGCTGACCCGCGAGGCGTCGGCCTCAAGGACGCCCAGGCAGTACGAGGAGCCGATACAGCCGCCCATCAGGTGGCACGTCTCGATCCCCAGATGATCGAGCAGCGCCAGATGGTCGGCGGCGTAGGTATGCCAGCCGTCGGCGGCCGTCACCGGCGCGGTGGACTGGCCGGCGTTCCGTTGGTCCATCGAGATGACCCGGAAGGACTGCGCCAGCTCACGGCGGGGGTCGAACGGGCTGGTCCCCCAGATGTCGGCGGCGGAGCGCATGCCGCCAGGCGCAAACAGCAGCACCGGGTAGCCGGAACCGACCTCGGACCAGTGAATTCGGGTAGCACTCTGTTCGAAGACGGGCATGGAGTTAGCGTACCAGTCATGGCCGGCTGGGAACGCCTGCGGCCACTCTGTTGGAACCCGGCGGCGTCAGGCTGCGTAGAGTGTGTGGAGCACCTTGTTTCGACTCTAAGGGGTACGCAATGGAACACGAAGAGATGAACGACGGCGCGGCTGCTCCGTCCGCTGGCTCCGACGCCGAATCGTCGGCGCCGCCGCCCGCCGAGCCGCCGCCCCCGCCGGTCGAAGACGCGGGACCCGGTCCCGGCCTCGCCGGTCAGGTTGCCGCCGGTCTGGCGCTGATCGTCCTGGGCGGCGCGTTGCTGGCGCTCGAGCGACTCGACGGCGCCCCCGAACACCTGTTCCTGGTACTGGTCGGCGGAGTCTTCGCGGCGGGCTACTTCTACAAGAGGGCCTACGGACTCCTGATCCCGGCCGGGATCCTGATCGGGCTCGGCTCTGGTCTGGCGTTCCACGATCTCTATTCAGGCTCGTTCGTGGACGACGAGAGCGCCGCTTTCGGCCTCGGTGTTGGCTTCCTCCTGATCTACGTGGTCTCCCTGCTCTACGAGCGCACGAACCGTTGGTGGCCGCTGATTCCCGGCGGCGTCCTGGTGATCGCGGGCTTCCCGAACTGGGAGTGGGCGGATCAGATTCTTGACTACTGGCCGGTCGCAGTCATGGCGGTTGGCCTGTTCCTGCTGTTTCGCGGTGTGCTTTCACGGCAGCGAGAGAAGGAGTCGCGGCGCTTCAACCCCTGACCGGTCTCTCGCGCGGTTGACCCCGCATGCGGATAAGATCGGCCGCCCCGACGGGAGGACACTGCCACGACGTGGGGACGCCGCGACGACGCGGGGATGCCGCCACGACGGGAGGAGGCTGTTGTGGGTGTAGACGGCAACTGGGTCGAGCTGCTGCAGGTCGGCTGACGGACTGCTAGACCTTGCCGCTCAGCGAGAAAGAAGCCGACCGGCTGAGTTCGCGTGGCGGCCGCCGGCCGCCCTGGGCTGTCGCGCTCGCGCTCGGGGCCGTGGTGCTCGCCGCGGCGGCGGCGGTTCTGTGGTTTCGGGTGGCGCCGGAACCGGACCTCACGATCACCGCCGACCTCCCCGGAATCGGTCCGCGCACGATGCTGACGGCCACGGCGCGGGCCGGCGGCCGCGGCCTCGGCTCGATCCGGGTCGAGCTGATCCAGGACGGGGAATCGTTGCTGCTTGAAGAGCGCGCGCTCACGCCCCCAAGTCCCTGGTCCTTCGGCGGCGAACCGGTCCGGGAGGCTGTCCTCGAGGTCGAAGTCGGTCGCGCGTCGACGCCAAGTCTGGTGGAGGGCGAGGCGACGGTGCGCGTCACCGTCGAGCGGCCGGGTACCCTGCTGCGGCGGCCGCCGCCGGCAGTGGCCGAACTGTCACTGCCGGTTCGCTTGCGCCCGCCGGCACTCGGTTCGGTGGGTGTCACGGCGACGCCGACGCAGTCCGGCAGCGGCGTGCTGCGCTACACCGTCGGCGCGAGCGCGATCGAGAGCGGAGTGGAGGTCGGCGACTATTGGTTCCGCGGTTATCTCCTGCCCGGAGGCAGCGTCCGGGACCGGTTCGTTCTCTTCGGCGTGCCGTACGACAGCGCCGATCCATCGGCCTTCCGGCTGGTGGCGCGGGACGAGCTCGGCAACGAAGCGAGAACACCCTTCCTGGGTACGGTGGAGCCATCGCCGCTCAAGTCGTCGACGATCCGGCTGAGCGACAACTTCATGGCCCGGGTCGTGCCGGCGATCATGGCGGAGACGCCGGAGCTTGCTGATGGCGGCAGCCTGCTCGACAACTACCTGATGCTGAACGGCGAGTTGCGGAAGATGAATGCCGAACGGCTGGTCGAGTTGGCGTCCGGCTCGGCGTCGCGGCAGCTCTGGAGTGGACCGTTCCGGCAGATGCGGAACACCCAGGTCATGGACCGGTTCGCAACCCGGCGGCAGTACCTCTACGAGGACCGCGTGGTCGACACGCAGGATCACCTGGGCTTCGATCTCGCCTCCAGGCTCCAGGACGAGGTGCCCGCCGCGAACTCCGGCATCGCGGTGTTCGGGGAGTACCTCGGCATCTACGGCAACACCGTGATCGTGGACCACGGTTACGGCCTGCAGACCCTCTATGCGCACCTGTCGCGGATCGACGTCGAGGTGGGGCAGGTAGTTGCGGCCGGCGAACGGCTGGGTCTGAGCGGCCAGACGGGGCTCGCCGGCGGTGACCATCTGCACTTCGCGGTGTTGCTCGGCGGCCTGCCCGTCAATCCGCTGGAGTGGTTCGACGCGAAGTGGATCCGGGACCACGTCGGTGGCGTGCTGCCGCTCGAGGGAGGCGCCGCTCCGGTACGAAGGCGGTGATTGGGAGGGCCGACAGGCTCTTGCTAAACTCTCGCCGCAAGTTGCGTACCAGAGATTGTGATGCCGCCGTCCGGCAGCCGAAGTTGGAGTGTGAAGTGACTATCCCCAAGCGTTTCGCGGCCGCTGTCGTGCCGCTCCTGGTGTTCGTACCGGTCGCCCTGGCCCAGGGCCCCGGAGAGGCTGCACCGTTCTTCGAGGGCGTGGCGCCGCTGGTCGACCGGTCCTGCGTCCGGTGTCACGGGGGCCGGACCGCGACGCCGCTCAGCATTCCCCGTCTCAGTCAGGATCTCTCGGACCCCAGGACGTTCCGTACCTGGCAGCGCATCCACGACCGGATTGCGAACGGCGAGATGCCGCCTCCCGAGGCGCCCAAGCCCGAGTCCGAGCTGATCGAGGCCGCGCTGGCGTCGCTCAAACCGGCCCTGGTCAGCGCGAATCTCGAGAACCGCGGCGGGCAGCGTGCGCCGCTCCGGCGCCTGACCCGGCTCGAGTACGCCTACACGATTCAGGATCTGCTCGCCATCGACGAAGCGGTGGCGATGGAGCTGAGCCAGGCCCTGCCGGCCGAAGCCGACTCGGGTGGCTTCGACACCGTGGCGGCGAACCAGAGCATGTCGGCCCTGCACGTCCGGGCCTATCTCGAAGCCGCGGACCGGGCGCTCGACCAGGCGATCAAGATCGGGCCGCGGCCCGCCACCGGACGGCGGGAGATCGCCTACGCGGATTCGACCTACCTGACCTACATGAGCAGGGCGGAGATTCTGGGCGGCGGGATCACCAAGATGCTGGACGACGCGGCGGTCATGTTCGTCGACGGCGGCTCTACGTACCTGATGCACAGCGAGACCGAGGGGTACAACGTGCCGTACGCCGGCCTCTATCGCGCCACGCTCGAGGGCTGGGCATACCAGGCCAACGCCCCCGTGACGCTGACCGTCTACCGGGGGTCGAAGCAGGCGGCCGCGGCTTCGCTCGAGGAACTGATCGGCTCCTTCGATCTGGTCGGCGAGGAACCGCGGACGGTGCAGCTCGAGACCTTCCTCCGCCCGGGCGACATCCTCGCTCCGTCGCTTGCCGAGGCGGACCCTCCGCCGGGCGAGTACTTCGACTACTACGACCCGAAGAGGAATGTCGAGAACTACAAGGGGGAGGGGATCGCGCTCCGGTCCCTCACGATCGAGGGGCCGCTGTTCGAATCCTGGCCGCCACCGAGCACCCGGAAGTTGCTGGCCGGCGTCGAGTTCGACGATGCCGGCGAGGTCGTCCTGACCAGGGCGCCGTACGAGCACGTGATCGACGTCGTCACCGAGTTCGCGCCGCGGGCGTTTCGGCGTCCGCTTGCCGAGGGCGAGCTCGAGGCCTACGCCAGTCTTGCCGTGCCGCTTCTGGAGGAGGGTCGGCCGTTCATCGATGCGGTGCGCCTGCCGCTCCGGGCCATCCTCAGCGCACCGCCCTTCCTGTTCCAGTCAGGCGACCCCGGCGAGCTGGACGAGCACGCGCTGGCGTCCCGTCTTTCCTACTTCCTGTGGCGGAGCATGCCGGACGACGAGCTGCTCGCTCATGCCGGTAGCGGCAGCCTGTTCGATCCCGATGTCTTCGTGGCTCAGGTCGACCGCCTGCTTGACGATCCCAGGTCGGAGCGGTTCGTCAATGACTTCGCGGGCCAGGCCTTCCGGCTCTACGAGATGAAGGCGACGAACCCCGACGCCGGGCTCTACCCCGAGTACGACGATCGCCTGGGGCAGGCGATGGCCCAGGAGACGCAACTGTTTCTGACCGAGTTGATCGCCGAGGACCACGGCGTGGGGCGCCTGATCGACGCCGACTTCACGTTCCTCAACCGCCGGCTTGCGGAGCACTACGGCATACCGGGGATCGAGGGGCAGTACATGCGCAAGGTGACGCTGCCGCCGGAGAGCCCTCGGGGCGGTCTCATCACCCAGGCCAGCATCCACAAGATCTCCGCCAACGGCACGATCACCTCGCCGATCCCGCGCGGTAACTTCGTGCTGGCGAACCTGCTCGGCCAGCCGGCGCCGCCGCCGCCGGAGAGCGTCACCGCCCTTGAGCCGGATACCCGGGGGGCAACGACGATCCGCGAGCAGTTGGCGAAGCACCGTAACGAGCCCGTCTGCAACAGTTGTCACCGCGTCATCGATCCACCGGGCTTCGCGCTTGAGTCGTTCGACCCGATCGGCGGCTTCCGCACCCACTACCGGGCAGATGGCGGCTCAGGCACGACCGCGGATGGGTTCGAGTACCGAATGCCGTACAAGCAGGGGCGCCCGGTCGATGCCTCCGGTGTCACGGCCGACGGCGAGCCCTTCGCCGGCTTCGAGGAATACAAGCGGCTGCTCAGCAGGGACGTGGAGCAGGTGGCGCGTCACCTCGTCTCCCAGCTTCTCGTCTACTCGACCGGCGCCGAGATCGAGTTCGCGGACCGGGACGGTGTCGAGGAAGTCGTGGCGAAGCTCAGCGCCGCGGAGTATCCGTTCAGGACGATGATTCACGAGGTCACCAAGAGCGACCTCTTCAGGATGAGGTAGCGATGAACCTGACCCAACCACTGGACCGCCGCACCTTCCTGCGCGCTTCGGGCGTCGCCCTCGCGCTGCCCATGCTCGAGTCGATGAGTCCGGGGCTGGCCCACGCCGCGGCCACGGGGCCCAAGCGGATGGTCAACATCTGCAACACGCTCGGTCTCTACAAGGAAGCCTGGTTCCCCAAGACCGCCGGCGCCGGCTACGAGACCACGGAGTACCTGTCGCTGCTCGAACAGCACCGGCAGAACTTCACCCTGTTCTCGGGCTTCTCGCACGAGGAGCAGACGGGCCGGCAGCCCCACAACTCGGAGATCACCTTCCTGACCGCGGCCCGGCGCCCCGGCCTCGACGGCTTCCGCAACACGATCTCGATGGACCAGGTGGTCGCGAACCATCTCGGCTACACGACCCGGTTCCCGTCGGTAGTGCTCGGTACCGCGTCGCCCCAGAGTCAGTCCTACACCAGGAGCGGCGCCATGGTGCCGGCGCAGACGAGTCCGGAGAAGCTGTTCCGCCAGTTGTTCCTGCAGGGTACGCCCCAGGAAGTCGAACGCGAGAAGCAGAGCCTCAATGACGGCGGCAGCATCCTGGACCGGCTCAAGTCGCAGACCTCGGCGCTCCGGCGGCGGGTGAGCCTGGCCGATCAGACGAAGCTGGATGCGTACTACAACGCGGTGCGGACCGCCGAACTCGACCTGGCCGAGGTCAAGGCCTGGCAGCAGAAGCCGAAGCCGGTGGTCGATGCGGAAGTACCCACCGACATCCCCTCCCGCTCCGATCTGATCGGTCGCGTCAAACTCATGTTCCGGATGATCCCGCTGATCCTGGAGACCGATTCGTCACGGGTCATCAGCCTGATGATTCAGGACCATGGGGTCGTGATCGACTTGCCGGGCATCAAGTCCGACCAGCACAGCCTGTCGCACCACGGTCAGGACCCGGCGAAGATCGCTCAGCTCAAGAGGATCGAGACCGAGATCGTCGAGAGCTTCGACGATCTATTGACCGACCTGGGCGAGCGCAGCGACGGCAACGGTTCGCTGCTCGACAGCACGACCGTCCTGTTCGGCAGCAACCTGGGCAACGCGAACTCGCACGAACCCAGGGATCTGCCGATCCTCGTCGCCGGCGGCGGCTACAGCCACGGCCAGCACATCGTCCACGACGGCGATCACAACGCTCCGCTGTGCAACCTGTACGTGACGCTGCTGCAGGGCATGGGCGTGGAGACGGACGCCTTCGGGCAGAGCGCCAGCACGCTGACCTGGGGGTAACGAGAGCTACCGCGCGGAACGCGCCAGACTTAGCCGTTCGACTTCGCTGCCTTCAAGGCCTGCGAGGCCGGGTGCGCCGCGTTGCACCTTGAGCACCGCTTCGACGATGTCGTCCACATCGTCGACCGTGCCGAGCAGGAGCTGGTGGGGTAGCCAGACGGACTCGCGGTACGCGGCACGCTCGGCGTGCGGGCAATCGGTAGCCGGCGACCGGGCGAGGGCCGCACTCCACGCCGGGTAGCGGGCCGCGTCGGGGCGGAGCAGTTCGCTGACCGGCAGCGCCTCGTAGAAGCGGCCGTCGGCCGGCACGCCCTCGGCTTCGAGCGCGGCGACGAAGACGTCTCGATCGATGCCGGCGAACGCGTCGCCATCGAAGCGGATAACGAACTGGTAGATGGCCTGGGTTGTGACGCGCTGATCGATCCGCAGGTTCGTGAGCCCCGGGATTTCGCCGATGGCCGTGCGCAGACGACGGGCGTTGGCCGCCCGGATCTCGTGCTGGCGGTCGAGCCGCCGGAGCTGGACTTCGAGGATCGCCGCCTGAAGGTCGGTCATCCGGTAGTTGTGCCCGACCACGGCAGCGGGCGCCGCGGCCCCCGGGCGCTGCCGGCCGCAGTTCACGAGTGCGTGCAGACGGTCGAGGATCGCTTCGTCCGAGGTGGTCACGATGCCGCCCTCGCCGGCGGTCATCAGCTTCGAGCTTTGGAAGCTGAAGGACCCCGCGTCGCCCCATGAGCCGACGCCGCGGCCGCGCCAGCGGGCGCCGTGGGCGTGGGCGCAGTCCTCGAGCACTGCCAGTCCGTGTTTCTCGGCGAGTGCGCCGATCGCGTCCAGGTCGGCGATGGTCATCGCGAGGTGGACCGGCACGATCGCCTGGGTGTGCGCTGTGACCAGGGCTTCCGCCGCGCTCACGTCGATGCAGTACGTCTCCGGGTCGATGTCGGCGAACACGGGTGCGCAACCGGCAAACAGGGCCGCGGATGCGGTTGCCTCGAACGTGTAGGCCGGCACGATGACCTCGGCGCCCGGTTCTACGCCCATCGCCTGGAGCGCTACCTCGAGGGAGACGGTGCCATTCGCGACGCAGAGGGCGTGGTCACAGTCGTGGCGCCTGGCGAAGGCCCGGCCGAAGGCATCGGAGCGCTCGTTGGGAAGCGGGAAGCCGCCCCAGTCGCCCTCGCGGAGCGCCGCGATGACGGCTCGCTCCTCTTCCGGTCCGCGCGCCGGCCACTGCGGCCAGGGCTCGGTGCGGATGGGGTTTCCGCCCAGCAGAGCCAGCTTGGAAGAGGAGTCCGGAGCGGCCACGACGCTACGGTACTACCAGCGGGCGAAGGAGGTCTGCGTGCCGTGCCGGGTTACAGAGTCGCTTGCGTAGCGGACGCCGAAGGCGACCGCCTCGCGGCTGTTGGCGGCCGCAAGCAGGGCGGCCGCGAAGGCGCCGTTGAAGGCGTCGCCGGCGCCGGTCGTGTCGACGCCCTCGACCTCGGGTGCGGGAACCAGGGTCGGCGCCGATCCCGGTTCGGCCAGCAGGACTCCGGCCGCGCCGAGCGTCAGGGCGGCGCCGCCGTAGCCCATCGCCAGCAACTCCATGGCCGCATCGGCGGCGCTGCCGGCATCGATCCGCTCGCCGCCCCGGCCGAGAAGCACCGCGCACTCGACTTCGTTGGGTGTCACCCAGGCGATCCGCCCCGGGTCGAGGCCGGGGTCGGTCCGCTCGTCGATGGGCGCCGGGTTCCAGATCACCGGCACGCCGGCGTCGGCGGCTCGCTTGACGGCGCTGCGGACCCCGTCGGCCGGCGTCTCGTTCTGGATCAGGAGCAGCCCGGCCTCTTCGATCGGGACCGCGGCCAGGGCCTCGGCAGTCAACAGGCTGTTCGCCCCGGGCGAGTTCATGATCCGGTTGTCGCCGCTGCCGGCCTCGACCCAGACCGCGGACAGGCCGGTGTGGATGTCGTCGAGGACCAGCAGGTGTTGGGCGTTGAGGTCGTCCCCGGCGAACACCGAGCGTTGAGCGTCGCCGTGAGCATCGTTGCCGACGGCGCCGGCGAAGGAGACGGCCCCCGCCGCGTCGCCGAGACCGCCGCGGCACCTTACGGCGGCAACCGCCTGGTTCGCTCCCTTGCCGCCGCAGGATTCGAACAGCTCCGCGCCAGTAATCGTCTCGCCCTGCCGGGGCAGCCGCGGATGCCGGAAGATCAGGTCGTAGTTGACCGAGCCGATAACGAGCAGGGGTGCGGTCAAGGGCTCAACCGGTCTCCCAGCGCAGGAACCTGGCGCCGATGGAGAAGGCGACGACGCCGAGGACCACCAGCACGGCGCAGGGCAGCAGCATCTCGTTCAGCGTGAAGCCGCGCCAGATCGCGCCCTCGTAGGCGATCAGCGCCCACTTCATCGGGCTGATGCTGCCGAAGCGCTGCATCCACTCCGGCATCAGGAACAGCGGCACCATGCCGCCGCCGAGCATGGAGAACGGGAGCGCGAGGCCCCAACCGACGCCGGCCGCCGCCTGTTCCGTGCGACCGATCACGCTCAAGGCCATCATGATGCCGCAGAAGCAGATCGAGCCGCAGAGGAGCGCCAGTGCCAGCAGTGGGTAGGAGGTGGGTCTCACCCCGAACACGGTGATTCCGAGCGTGATCAGGGCGGTACTCGTGGTCAGCACCGTGACCAGACAGGCCAGCCCCTTGGCGGCAAGGAGGTGGCGGCTCGTGATCGGGGACACGAGCAGTCGCATCAGCGTGCCGCGGCTGCGCTCGATTGCGATCGAGATGCTGAAGGACACGGTTCCACCGATCAGAGTCCAGAGCATCGCCTGGGCGAAGGAGGTGGCGTAGGAGTTCATCGGCCCGCGCTGCTCCGCCTGGACGAGGGTCTGTTCGACCTCGAGAGGGGGGCCGAAGCCGGTCGTCGCGTCGGTCGTGAGGGCGTCCAGACCGAGTTCGTCGATCAGGGACGAGGCGCGCGCCGTCAGGTCGAGGAAGGTCAGGAAGTCGTCGCGGGCGGGGGAGGGGGGCAACTGCTCGATGAAGCGGCTGTTCTGGTCGTTCGTTGCCTGTAGTCGTGAGGTGTCGCTCATGAGCGCCTGCAACTCCGCTCCCGCGGCCTCGAGCAGGATGCCGCGGAGCATCCCGGCCGCGGCGAACTGCGTGGGATCGACGGTGAGCTCGACCTGGGGAGTGGTCCGGAAAGGGTTGTCCAGGGCGCCGCCGAATCCGGGACTCAAGGTGACCATGACGGCGGTTTGGCCGCGCCGAACCTGGTCGAGAGCCTGTTCGCGCGGAAGCTGCTCCAGGTCGAGCCCCCCGGTGGCTTCGAGCCTGGCGACGAAGCGCTCCGAGCCGGAGGTTCGGTCCTCGTCGACGAGGGCGATCGGAATCCTCTCCGGCCCGCTGCTGAGGTTGGCGAACATGGCGCCGAAGAAGATGGCCATCATCAGCGGGAAGAAGACGGTGAAGAAGAAGCCCAGCTTGTCCCGGAAGAGGATCTTGATGTCCTTCGCGGCCATGGCGACGATGGTTCTCACGGCTTTCTCCTGGCGCTTGTGCGCGCCTAGTCCCGCAGCGCGCGGCCGGTGAGGTTCAGGAACACGGTTTCGAGGTTGGGCGGGCGGTACTGGAAGTGCTCGACCGTCTGCCGTTCCTGGAGTTCGGCGAGCGTCCTCAGGGGGTCCGTCGTCTCATGGATGCTCTCGCCGTCTCGGGTGTGGACCACGAGGTTGCCCGGACCGCCGTGCGCCTCGATCAGCGCCGGCACGCGGTCGAGCGCCATCAGCCGGCCGTGATCGATGATCGCGACCCGGTCGCAGAGGCGCTGCGCCTCTTCCATGTAGTGGGTCGTGTAGACGATGTGCTTGCCATCGTCCCGGAGCCGCTCGACGCGATCGAAGATCGCGTTCCTCGATTGGGGGTCGACACCGACCGTCGGTTCGTCGAGCAGCACCAGGTCCGGGTCGTGGATGATGGCGACCGCCAGGTTCAGGCGCCGCTTCATGCCTCCGGAGTACTTGGAGACGGCTTTCTTCCCGACGTCCGTCAGATCGGCAAAGTCGAGACAGGCGGCGACCCGATCGTCCAGCTCGGATCCTCCGAGGCCATGCAGGCGGCCGAAGAAACGCAGGTTGTCGACGGCGCTGAGCTCCTCGTAGAGGGCGATCGACTGCGGCGCCAGCCCCAGCGCCCGGCGGTTGTCCGCCTCGGTGGGGTCCAGGTCGATCGTCGGGCCGAGGAAGCGGACCACGCCTCCGTCCGGCTTGAGCAGGCCGACCGCCATGTTGATCGCGGTCGTTTTGCCGGCGCCGTTCGGGCCCAGAAGGCCGAACACCTCGCCGGGCTCGAGCTCGAACGACAGGTCGTCGACCGCGCGCAGGTCGCCGAAGCACTTGCTGACATGGTCGAACAGAAGCATGGGCTGTCAGGTTTCTGTTACGGAACGGTGCGGCGCTTGTTGCGGTCGGATCACGGCCGCGGCCCGGAAGCGGAATCGCGTCGTCAGATCGCTAGCGTACCGCCCGGCGCCATGACCTTGACCTCGACGCCGGCTGGCGCGAAGTGGCTTGGGTCCTGCGCGATCGGCGGCCAGGTGCCGTAGTGGATCGGAATCGCGACCGGCGCTCCGATCATCTCGGCGGCCCGGGTCGCCAGCTCCGGCCCCATCGTGAAGCGGTCGCCGATCGGCACACAGGTCGCGTCGGGCCGGTAGATCTCGCCGATCAGCTTCATGTCGCCGAACAGGCCGGTGTCGCCGCAGTGGTAGACCGTCTTACCGCCCATGTGAACGACCAGGCCGCACGGCATCCCCATGTAGCGGCCCTCGTACGAGGACGAGTGGAACGCGTGGGTGAACGCGACCCAGCCGAACTCGGTGTCGATGCGGCCTCCCGGATTGCCCGGGTTCACGTTGTCGTGGCCCAGCTCCTGCAGATAGTTGCAGATCTCGAACGCGGCGATCACGTTCGCGTTGTTGGCCTGGGCGATGGCCAGCGTGTCGCCGAAGTGGTCCGAGTGGCCGTGGGTGAGTGCGATATGCCCGCACTCGACGTCCGCGGCGCCGATCGTCGCCACCGGGTTGCCGGTCAGGAAGGGGTCGACCGCCAGCGTGTGGTCGCCAGAGCGGAACAGGAAGCCGGAATGGCCGAGGAAGGTGAGCTCAAGGGTCATGGCGTGCTGTCTCCTTGGGATCGCGGAAGCGGGAGGACCCGCGAGAATCCGGGCCTCTATTCGGCCTGTTCGGCGGGCAGGTGGACGACCAGGCCGTCGAGGGCTTCGGTCACGTCGATCTGGCAGCTCAGGCGGCTGTTGGGGCGCACGTCGATGCCCTGCTCGAGGACGAAGTCCTCTTCGGCGTGACGCGGACCGACGGCCTCGACCCAGGCCTCGTCGACGTAGACGTGGCAGGTGCTGCAGGAGCAGGAGCCGCCGCAGATGGCGACGATGCCGTCCACGTCGTTGTCCAGCGCACCTTCCATCACGGTGTGTCCCACCGGCGCCTCGACCACGCGCGAGCTGCCGTCCTGGGCGATGTAGGTGATCCTGGGCATCTGGACCGTAGGCATCACGGCGTCGTCAGACGCACCCGTTCCCCGTCCAGTTCGAGCGTGGTCTTGGAGTAGGTGAGCTTCTGAATGATCTTGCCGTCCTTGAAGTGCAGGACATCGATGCCGCGCCGGGCTTCGTGTTTGTCCTCCTGGCCCTTCTCGAACGAGGGCGAGTCGAGCTGCCAGCGGTAGAGCATCTTCTGTTCGATCTCGTCGATGAAGGTCTCTTCGTCCGTGAACTGGAAGTCTCCATGATTGGCAAACCAGGGTGCCCAGGCCTGACGCAGCTTCTCCTTGCCCCTGACCCAGCCTCCGGTCCAGTTCTCGAAGTAGATCTCGTCGTGAAACAGATCCATCACGCCGTCGAGGTCGTGCTCGTTCCAGGCAGCCCCCCATCTCGCGAACGCGCTCGACATTTCTTCTCGTGTCAGCATGGTCTTCTCCTCCTTCGTAACGGCAAGAGGCCGGTTCCTGGGTCCAGGCAGGTGATCCTGGGCATCTGGACCCTTCCTGTCGTCGTTCGACCAGGCCGACCTTCGCCGCGGCCGGACGGAGTCTAGTCGACCGGCTCGGCGTTCAGTCGACGAACCGCTCGACGATCCAGCTTCCGATCAAGTCGAGGACTTCGGGCGCGATCGTCTCCTCGATCGTCCCGTACTCGGTCGGCGATCCGGTGCTGGCGGTCTGGAACAGGTGGTTCATCTCGGGGAAGCGCCGCACCGTGATGTCCCTGTTGCTGGAGCCGGCGAAGGCGGCCTCCATGGCGGACTGGTTCTGGTCCGCGTCGACCTGGGTGTCCTTGTCGCCGAACAGGGCGAGGGTCGGGACGGCGAGGCCTCCCAGGGCGGGCCGTGGGTCGTAGCGGATGAAGAACCTGAACCAGGGACTGAGGTTCGATTCGACTGCGGCCGACACGGTCGATTCGAGCGCTTCACCGCTCAACTGCGTCGTGTCGGGCGAGGCGGCCAACTGTTCCCGGACGACCTCGCGCAGTGCGGCCTCGGCTTCGACTGGAGGCACTTCGCCGCCGATGATCCTGAGCGCCCGGTCCTGCAGGGAGGCGAGTTCCTCGATCATCTCGGCGGTGGCCCCATTCGCGGCGGCGATCCTCCGGAGCTGCCGGCGCAGCAGATCGCCGCCTGGGACGCCGGGACCGGCGAGCAGCACCGCGAACGCGACGGTGCCGGGGGGAACCCGATTGAGCGCCAGCGGGGCCACCAGGCCGCCCTCGGAGATGCCGATCAGGCCGACCCGTTCCGGGTCGATCCGATCGTGTGCGCGCAGGAAACGGACGCCGGCGAGAACGTCGTCCGCCTTGTTCCGGGACGTCGATTGCCACGTGCTGCCGGTGGAACCGCCGACGCCGCGGTCGTCGACTCTGAGTACGGCGATGCCGAGTCGCGTCAGGTGGTCGGCCAGCACCAGAAAGGGCTTGTGCCCGGCGAGTTCGAGATCGCGGTTCAGTGCGCCGCTGCCTGAGATCAGCAGCGCGGCGGGGACTTTCTCTTCGCCGGGCGGCAGCGTCAAAGTGCCGGCGATCGTCACGTCGCCGTTTCGGTACTCGACTTCCTCCTCGTCGTAGGGGAGGGGCGGCTTGGGTTCTTGTGGCCTCGGCGGCGCCTCGACTTTGACCGCCTCGCGGCCGAGTTTGAACGGGAGCCGGGCCGGACCCTGAGTGAAATCGCCGGTGATCTCGCCGTCGGCCAGCGTGCCCTCGAAAGTCGGCTCGCCGAGGACCCCGTCGATCGTGAAGCGAACCGCGCCGCTGTCCACGTCCACCGTGACATCCGACAGCGGCAGGTCGTCGGCGCCCTGGGCGGGAATGTCGATCGTCCCGGACCACGCGCCGTCAGCCTGCTCCAGGTCGACCAAGACCACGAGGGGCTGGTCCGGCGCCTCGATCGAGCCTTCCCAGTGCCCGGCGGCGTTGACCGTCTGTGCGACGAGCGGGGTGGCGGTAGCGAGAACCGACACGATGGCAACGGGCACGGCTATGTTGACGAACTTCGCGGTTCTGAACGGGGTCACGCGGACGCTCCTCTCGGCGTTTGAATTCGTAGCTGCCTCACGGCTTCGAAGTCGCCGTGATTGCGGGTCAAGAGTCGCAGGCGGTGCTCGATGGCCGTCGCCGCGATCAGCGCGTCGGGCGTCGCGATGCCCGTCTCGCGACGGATCCTGCCTGCGCGCTCGGCCACCTTGCGGTCTACGTCAAGCTCCCGATGCGGACTGAGCAGTTTCCCGATGAGTGCCGAGCCCACCTTGCCAGCGAGGAGTTCGCAACGGGTGACGACCGAGTAGTGGAGCCTGTCGCGGCCGGCTGTGAGCTCCCGGAAACCGCGCAGGTGATCGATGAAGACGTCGGTGTCGACGAGAAGGCCGGCCATGCTGTCAGTCCGTGCTCCAAAGCCTCTGTTCCCGCAGGTCCCATTCGTCCCGGCTGGGCACGGTGGCGTCCGGAGCGGCGCCGAACGTGCCCTTGAGGGCGGTGGCCGCGTCGGTCGGCGCCTTGGCGAGGTAGAGGTCGACCGCTTCGCGGATCACGGAGGCGAGACTCAGGCCCCGCGCGCCGGCAATCTCGTCGAGGCGCTGCCGCTGCAGCGGCTGGAGGTAGATCTGGGTGCGTGTAGCGGACATACAGCGCAGTATACAGCTACGCCTTTTGCCGTGCCGCTCACGGCGACTCCTCAATCCGGTAGAGATGCGTACCGGTGCGGACGAAGAAGGCGCCGTCGGCTACGGCGATCGAGGCGAGTGTAGAAGCGTCGAGCTCGTTGCGGGCCAGTTGTTCGAACTGCCGGCCCGGCGCGATGACGGTCGTGACGCCCTCCTCGTTCTGGAAGTAGATCCGGCCTCCGGCATGGACCGGCGAAGCGGAGTGGTTGCCGCCGAGACGCTGCTGCCAGTGGATCGCGCCGGTCAGTGCATCGATGCAGGTGGCGATGCCGGTGTCGGTGACCGTGTACAACTCGTCGCCGACCAGGATCGGGGAGACCGTGAGCGGGGCGCCACGGCGGAGCCGCCAGGCGATCTCCGACTCCGTGACGTTGCCTTCGCCGGTCGGGCGGACGGCGAGCAGGACCGGTTCGTTGAAGCCGGTCGAGAGATAGACGAGCCCGTGACCGTAGACCGGGCGCGAGACGTTCGAGAAGCCGTCCGGGTACTCGACCCGCCAGATCTCGCGGCCGGTCGCCGGCTCGTGGGCCGTCGCGCGGAAGGCGCTCACGCCTATGATCTGCTCGGTCTCCCCAACGCGAACGGCGAGGGGCGTGGAGTAGGCCTGCGAGATCGGCGCCTGCCGCACGGACCGCCAGCGCTCCTCGCCGGTCCCGGCGTCGACCGCGACCAGGAAGGCGGTGTCGTAGCCGTCGATGCTCACGATCAGGAGCCCGTCGTGAAGGATCGGCGAGCCGCCGTTCCCGTGTTGCGACGTGTAGGGGAAGCGGGTTCGCCAGAGAACCTCCCCGGCAGAGGCGCCGCCCGCGGCGACCGCGGCCGTGCCCTGAGCGCCGAAGTGGACGTAGACCCGCTCGCCGTCCGGATCGATGACCGGCGTGGGCGAGGCGAAGCTGTTCTTCTGGTTCAGAAGCGTGGTGTCGGAGATGGCGAACACCTCGATGTCCATCGCCGCATCGCCGCTCGTTGTGTCGTAGGCCAGCAGCCGAAGCGAAGTCGTGCCGGCGTCGCGGTCGGTGACCGCGGTGGTCAGCCAGACCAGGCCATCGGCGATCACGGGAGAGGACCAGCCGCGCCCGGGAACCGCCGTCTTCCAGGCGACGTTCTCCGTCTCGCTCCAGGTCAGGGGAACCGCCTCGTCGGGCGCGTGGCCCTGCCCGGTCGGCCCCCGGAACTGCGGCCAGTCGCCAGCGTGCGCGGCCGCTACCGCGGAAAGGGCGAATGCCAAGCCTGTTGGCAGCTTCAGTGCGTGTCCTCCACTGCTGCCAGGTCCTTGCATTCCTTCCAGCGAAAGCACGACGTTGTGTGATCGTTCACCATCCCCACGGCCTGCATGAAGGCGTAGCAGATGGTAGGCCCGACAAAGCGGAAGCCGCGCGCCTTGAGCGCCTTGCTCATCGCCTCGGAGGCCGGGGTCGCGGCGGGAATCTCCTCGAGCCGGCGCCAGGCGTTGACGACGGGCGCGCCGCCGGCGAATTTCCACAGAAAGTCGGAGAACCTCACGCCCGACTCGCGCAGGTCCAACCACGCCTGGGCGTTGCCAATCGCGGCACGCACCTTGAGGCGGTTGCGCACGATCCCCGGGTCCTGGAGGAGCGATGCGACCTTCTGCTCGTCGTAGCGCGCGATGCGTTCCGGATCGAATCCGTCGAACGCGCGCCGGTACCCCTCGCGCTTCTTCAGAATCGTGTACCAGCTCAGGCCGGCCTGCGCGCCCTCGAGCACCAGCATCTCGTAGAGCCGGCGGTCGTCGCGGACCGGAACGCCCCATTCCTCGTCGTGGTAGGCAAGGTAGAGGGCGTCGTCGTTCACCCAACCGCAGCGTGTCCGGGTCATCTCCGACCTTCGATTCGCGAGCTCGATTCCGGCGCTACGGGTAGTAGCCGCGGATCGTCCGTGCCTTCGCGCCCCTGGCGTCGACGACGACTTCGACCCGGCGGAACTCGTCGCTCGGTTGGGTGCTCGAGGACTGGTAGGCGAGGAAGTACTTTGACCGCAGTTCGAGCGCGATCTGGTCGTAGACGGCGCCGAGCTGGTTCGTTTCTTCGACGAAGAAGGCGCGCCCCCCGGTCTCGGTCGCCAACTGCTCCAGCACCTTTCTCGGGTTCTCCTTCGCCTTGCGCGGCAGCGCCAGACCGATCGCGTAGATGGCGGCCTCCGACCGGCGGGCGTACTCGAGCGCGTCGTCGAGGTCGTAGCGGCTGTGCTCGTCGACGCCGTCGGAGAGCAGCAGCACCGCGCGCTGTCCGGGCAGCCCGTTCAGGTGGTACAGGGTGAAGATGAGGCTGTCGTAGAGCGCCGTGCCGCGCTCGGCGCGCAGGCCCATCAGGCCCTTGGCGAACTCGATCCGGTCGCGGGTGAAGGGCGCCGCCAGGTGCGGGCGGTCGTTGAACGTGACGATCGAGAGTTCGTCGCGCTCGGTGATCACCTGCTGGAAGAAGTCGGCGGCGGCCTGGACGGACTGCTGCAGACGTTCCTCCATCGACGCCGACACGTCGAGCAGGATGGTGCCGATGAGCGGCGTGTCGTCGACTCGCTCGAAGCGCACGATCTCCTGGACCACGCCGTCCTCGAGCACCTGGAAGGCGTCCTCCCCGAGGTCGAGCAGGGGACGGCGATCGCGGTCGTCGACGGTCGTGTAGAGCTCGACGAAGTCGACCTGGACTTCTTCGAGGGTGGCCGGCCCGTTGATGATCGCGGTGTTCTCGACGAAGGCGGCCGGCCCCTCGGCGCCCGCCAGCTTGCCGACGATGCGGACGATGGTCAGCTCCGGTCCGTCCGGCAACTCGATCGGGACGGTGAAGGGCGCCTCGTAGAGCGTCGCCACCCGGTCGTCGTTGCGGAAGACCTGGAGCTCTTCGAGGCTCCGTCCCTCGGGCACCGTCACCTGGGCTCGCATGCGGACGCTGTCGTTGTAACGGTTGCCGGGGATCGGTTCGATGATGCGCACGTCGAAACGGTGGGGCGAGCCGTTGATCAGGTAGGAGTCGCTCGCGATCTGGTTGGCCGCGGCGTCGTAGGCGATGGCGCGCAGCATCTGGCTGCGGGGCAGTTCGCCCAGCCGCACGTCGACGCTGTAGGGCGCCCGCTTGGTGGTGAACAGGTCTTTGTCGTCCAGCGTGAATCGCACCTTGTCGACCGGTCCGGTAGCCGCGGTGTCGAAGCGGAGGTAGCCGGAAACGAGATCGCCGCCGGGCGAGATGATCCGGATCGTCGGCTCGCCGCTCGCGAGAGAACGGTTCGCTTCGGCGAAGATCGGTTCCAGGTCGGCCTCGGTCCAGCCGGCGGCCTCTTCGACCCGGGGCACCTCGAGCGGCTGGGCGTGACGCCACACCGCGTCGCCGTTCAGATCGTCGACGCGCAGGATGAGCTTGAAGTTCCCGGGTCGCAGATACCGCTGGGCGACCAGGGGCATGGCCGGCAGCCCGCCGTCGCCCTTGGTATCGGCCTCCTCGACCGGGAACTCGAAGCGGTAGCGGAAGCTCTCGAACAACCGGTCGGCGCCGGTGTCCGCGTCCGCGCGCAGGATCTCTCCGATCAGTTCGAAGCCGTAGGCGCGGGCGCCGGCCAGGTCGGCGAGTGTTGCGCTTGCCGCCTCGATCTGGACCAGGGTCTGGACCACGGTGCGGCTTTCCTTGCGGCCCGGGAAGGTGACGTCGAGCGAGGCTTCGAGCTGCGGCGCGCCGGATGGGAGATCGGTGGAGTAGGACTCGAAGGTGCGCAGCCACTCGTTCGAGGGCGCCTCGATCGGCGCCAGCTTCTCGCCGATCATTCGCTCGTAGAAGAAGCCGAGCATGCCGCCCCAGTCATTCAGGATCTTGATGATGCCGAGGGCGTACCCGAGTTCCTCCTCCTTGCACCCGGCGCCGAGGTCCTCTCTGCCGAGCCCGCCGATTCCACCGCCGGGCAGGCTGGTCCGCTGGCCGCCGGGTTGCAACTGGATACCGAGATTGTCGCTTGGCAGCCAGGCCCGCCAAGCGCCGACGCCCAGGCGCCGGTAGAAGATGACCGCGTACTGGTCCTGTCGGAGCCGGCGGCTGTAGATCGCGCCGAGCACCTCGCTCATGTCCTGGAAGCCGTAGAACCAAGCCTCGATCTTGGTGGCGGAGCGTTGGGGACAGATGTCGACGTGGATGTCGGGCGGTCCGTTGAGCAGGTAGTAGCGGGCCCGCTCGTCGTCCGTGCTGTCGAACAACTGGCGGATCATGGAGAGCCTCTCGCTCCAGTGCTCCCTGAACTCGTTGCGGGCGGTCTCGGGGTAGGGGTCGCGCGCTTTCCAGAACTCGGTGATGAAGGCGTCCCGTTGATAGTCCTGGGACAGGCAGAGGAACGACTGGATCTCGTCGTCGGTGAGCAGCAGGGCGACCTCCTCGGTCCACTGCCGGTGGTGGGCCGGCAGGGTGTCCGGATTGGGCTGGCTGCCGTCGTTGCAGGGGGGGCGCTTCTTGGCGGCCGTTGCAGCGCCGGCGAAGAGGATCGCCGCTGCGGCGGCGATCGGAAGGGCTCGGAGGAGGAGGTTGCGGCGCACGGTGGGAACGCCCCGAGGGCGGGGTGTCTAGTCTAGTTGGTGTGGAGTTGCGGAGGCCGGCGCTGCGCGCCGGATGCGGGCGGGACGCCCGCGTTCCCAGGGAACGGATCCGGCGGGGACGCCGGCGCACCGCTCCAGTTCGTCGATTTCGGGCTTCCAGCTCACTCCGCACTCCTCAGTCCGTCTCGCCTTGACGTTCCATTCGCCGTAGCAGCGCGCGCAGGTCGCGCTCCATCTGGGGCAGGCGGTTGAGGACCGCCTCGATGCGCAACTGGTGGGACTTCGGCCGCGCTGGATTGCCGTAGAGCACGGCGCCGGCCGGCACGTCGCGGTAGGCCACCGTGGTGCCGCTGAGCACCGCGCCGTCGCCGACCACAACGCCGTCCGCGACGCCGGCGCCGCCGGCGAGCACGACGCCGCTGCCGATCGTGACCCTGCCGGCGATCCTGACCGTTGGCACGACCAGGGTGTGCTCGCCGATCGTCACGTTGTGGGCGATGTGAACCAGGTCACCGATCTTGCAGCCGCGGCCGATCACGGTGGCGTCGAGTGCGGCGCGGTCGATCGTGACCTGGGCGCCGATCTCCACGTCGTCGCCGATCTCGACGGTGCCGACCTGCGGGATCTTGACGTGCCGGCCCTGCCGCTGCAGGTAGCCGTAGCCGTCGCAGCCGATCACGGTGGCGCCGTGGACGGTAACGCGCGCACCGACGGTCACGTCCTCCATGACCACAACGCCGGGGAACAGGACGCAGTCGGGGCCGATCCGGCTGCGCCGGCCGACGTAGGAGTTGGCGTGGAGCACCGTGCGGTCGCCGATCGAGGCGCCGGCCCGCACCGTGACGCCGGCGCCGATCGAGACGTCCGCGCCGAGCGAGGCGCTGCCGGCGACGACGGCGGTCGGATGAACTCCCGCGGCTTCACGCCGGCGCTCGTCGTCGATATGGCGGAGCACGGTGACGAAGGCGAGGAAGGGATCGTCGACGGCGAGTTGGTGGGCCGCAAGCCGGCCGGTCGCGGCCGGTACGACGAGTGCGCCGGCGCGGGTGTCTGTGGCGCCAAGGGTCCGCTCGTCCTTGGCGAACGACAACTGATCCGGGCCGGCCTGCTCCAGGGAGGCGACCGAGCGGCACAGGAACCCGCCGTCACCGTGCAGTTTGGACGCGATTCCGTCTTCCGCGAGCAGGCCGCGGACCTCGTCGAGCGTCTTCTCGAGTCGCGACATGCGGGACCAGCCGAACGCGGGCCTCAGTCTCCCAGCCGGTAGACCCGGCGTGCCGTGTCGCGGAAGAGCGCCGTCTTCTCGTCCTCGGAGAAGTCGGCCACGATGCGCTGGAAGGAGTTCCACAGCAGGGTGTAGGAACCGCCCGCCCGGTCGACCGGGAAGTTCGACTCGAACATGCAGCGCTCGACACCGAAGTGGTCGATGCAGTGGAGGTAGTAGGGGCGGTGGGCCTCCGCGGTCTCGGCCGAGGACGGCGGCTCGTCCCGCTTGTGCCAGCCGAAGCCGCAGATCTTCATCGGCAACCCGCCGAGCTTGACCACCACGTTGTCGCAGCGCGCGAGCTCGGTGATCGACTTGCGCCAGTCCGCCTCGACTTCGCGCCGCCGGCCCCGATAGGGCCCGATCCCGAGCGGACCGCCGACGTGATCGAGGATGATCCGGGTGTCGGGGAAGGCGTGGGCGAGGTCGGTCAACTGGTCGATCTGCGGGTGGTAGAGCCAGGCGTCGAAACTCAGCTCCAGCGGCCCCAGGCAGGCGAAGCCACGCCGGAAGTCGGAACGCAGCAGCATGCCTTCGGGCGGCTTCGAGTGCGAGACGCGGATGTCCGGGCTGGGGTCGAAGGCGGCGGAGTGGCGGATGCCGCGGAAGCGTCCGCCGCCGGCCTCGATGTGCGCTTCCAGCACTCCCTTGGCGCGATCTCCGAGCAGCATGTCGGCGTGACTGACGATGCCGGCGATCACAGCGCCGCCGGCGTTGCTGCGTTGGGCCACCTTGAGCACGAACTGGGTTTCGCCGACTACCCGCATCTCCTCGGGACCGTCCTCGCGGTAGCCGGAGGCGCACTCGACGAACACGGTTGAGGTCACGTTGTGCCCGGCGCCGGTGTCTATGTGCAACTCCTCCAGCATGTACCGGGACTCAGGGTGGTCCCAGAGATGGTGGTGCGGGTCGCAGATCTCCCGGTTCGGGTCGATCGGCTCTTCCTGCGTGCGGGCCAGCCAGGCCGCTTCCTGTTCGTTCATGCGCGTGATTCCTACCTTGATGAAAGCGGGTGGCGTTCCTAAGGCCCATCTTCCGGGTCCGCGGGTCAGGAGTTGTCCTTGCGGGTTCGGATCTCGCCGAAGACCTCGGCGTCGGAGGCGCCGGCCATGCCGAGCAGCGCCCGGATGCCCGGATCGTCGGGACGCAGGAAGGGGTTGGTCCGCTTCTCGACCCCGAGGCTCGAGGGCACAGTCGGCTTGCCTTCCGCCCGCAGTTGCTCGATCTCCTCGACCCGCTCCATCAGTTCCTCGTTGTCCGGGTCCACGGTGACCGCGAAGCGGGCATTGGAGAGCGTGTACTCGTGGCCGCAGTGGACGACCGCGTCGTCGGGCAGGGCGCGCAGCTTGGCCAGGGACGACCACATCTGCTCCATCGTGCCCTCGAACACCCGGCCGCAGCCGAGAACGAACAGGGTGTCGGCGCAGAACAGCGCGCGGTCGTCCTCGAACCAGTAGCTGATGTGCCCGGTGGTGTGGCCGGGCGTGTCGATGACCTCCGCTTCGGCCTCACCGAGCTGGAAGCGGTCGCCCTCGCTCACGGTCAGATCGAGGTCCGGAATGCGGTGCTCGTCGGCGGCCGGGCCGACCACCTGGCAGCCGTACTTCGCCTTCAGCGCCGGCACCGCGGCGATGTGGTCCATGTGGTGGTGGGTGATCACGATCCAGTCGATGCCGAGACCCCGGGCGCCGAGCGCCGCTTCGATCGGCCCGGTCTCCGGCGGGTCGACGACCGCCGTCTTGCCGCTCCCGGTCTCGTGCAGCAGGTAGGAGTAGTTGTCGCTGAGGACAGGGATCGTCTGAATCTCGAGCACGGGCTTCTCCGCGAGTTGAAGGCGCTTTCGCGCGCTTGAGAGTGGGGAGGCGGACGGGACTATATCCGCGGGCGCCTGGGGTAACCCCGGGCGTTGGTGCGGGCCGAATGTGTACGGTTCATTTTGGTTCGCCGCCAGCGAACAATTTAGGTCGAGGTGGCCCGAGCAGCGGGTCTATTGGTGCTCCCGTGCCACCGCGCCATTGAGCGCAACGCCGAGGCCGGGGCCTTCGGGGACTGTGATCGAACCGTTCTCGAAGAGCTCCGGCGGTTCGACCAGGTTGCCCCGCCACGCGGCTTCGCCCCACTGCATCTCCAGGATCTCGAAGTTCGGGAGGCCGGCGCAGAGCTGGGCGGAGGCGGCGGTGGCGACCGGACCGCTCGGGTTGTGGGGCGACACGGCGACGCGGTCGAGCTCGGCGATGGCGGCGATCTTGCGCGCCTCGTGCAGCCCGCCGCAGTGCTTCACGTCGGGCATGATCACGTCGACCGCCTGCTCCCGGCACAGCGGGCCGAAGCCCTCGATGCCGAACAGGAACTCGCCGCCGGCCATGCGCTGCTCGATGCCCCGTTCGATCGCCTTGGTGGCGGCGACATCGGTCGGGGCGACCGGCTCCTCGTACCAGGAGAGGTTCTGCGGTTCCAGCCGTGCGGCGACATCGATCGCCAGGTCGACGTCGAAGAAGCTGTGGCAGTCGATCAGGATTTCCACGTCCGGTCCGACCGCGGCGCGGATCGCCTCGACGCAGGCGACGCCGAGGTCGGCGGCGGCGGCCACTTCCGACGCCGGTGCGTCGAGCGCGGGGAAGCCGTCGAACGGCGCGGCCTTGATCGCCGAAAAGCCGTCTTCGACCGCGGCGCTGGCATTCGCGGCGAAGGCGGCCGGAGTGCGCTCCCGGGTGGCGCGATTGATGTTCGCGTAGGCGGGCAGGCTCTGCCGCAGCAGGCCGCCGGTCAACTGGTGGACGGGTGCGTCCACGGCTTTGCCGACCAGGTCCCAGAGCGCCTGCTCGATCGCCGAGAACGCGGTCGCCTCGAAGGTGCCGCCGCTCGCTGCCCGCTCGCGCCCGGCGGCGCGGTAGGCCTCGATGTCGAACGGCGAGCGGCCGCGGGCGGCCTCGAATGCCTCCTCGAGCGCGGGCAGCTCGCGCCGGTTGCCGAGCGAGCACTCGCCGAGTCCGGCGAGCCCGAGGTTCGTGCGCACGTGAACGAACATCCACGCCGTCCGTTCGCTCACGCGAACCGAGGTGAGTTCCATCTCTTCGATGCGCAGCGACCGTTCGGCGGCGCCGGACGGCTGGATGGCGAGGATGGGCGAGGCGGCGAACGGCAGTGTCGCCGCGGCGCCTGCCGCCGCCACGGCTTGGCGGCGCGTGAGCGCCGCCATTGTCCGGTTCTTCTTCATCGGCGAGGCTGAACGGAGTGTGCGGCCTTATCCCCTTGGCCGCAGTCCATGCCGTTCGAGCGCACGTACGCGATCACCTGCCAGATCGTGTCGTCGGGGATCTTGCCTTCGAACGGGAGCATCTCCGTGTCGGGAACACCCTTCGTGATCACGCGGAAGAGATCGGCGTCATCGCTGCCGTGGGTCCAGTTGCAGTCGAAGAGGTTGGGCGCGTCCTTGGTCACTCCGGGCGTGGTGGAGTGGCAGTAGCCGGTGCAGACGGCCCGGAACATGCGCCGGCCGGCCGTGATCGCCGCGGGATCGTCGAGGTAGGCGGCTACGGGAGAGGAGCTCGTCGCGGCCTCCGAGGCCGCTGGCTTCGCCGCCGGCGCTCCGGTGGCCGCGGGTGTGTCGCCGGCGGGTCCCGGCTGTGCGGCTGCCGCTGACTGCGTGTCGGCCGTGGCGGGAGCGGCCGGCTGGTCGGCGGCCGGTCCGCCGCCGGTTGCGCACGCGGCCAGCAGCAGCGGCAGGACGAGTCGTGTGAGCGGCGCCCGACGGGTCGGCTCGGTTCGTGGTTCGCTGTTCTCGGACAAGGCGTGCTCCTCTGGCGCTAACCCCCGCCAACGCCAAGTGCGCGGATCGCGGCCGGCGACGACACGGCGGCGAAGGGTTGGGTTCGGAAGATGCCGTAGCGGGCGGCAAGCCGATCCAGCGTGCCGTCGCGCCGCAGGTCGTCGAGCACTCGCCCGATGTCGGGGCCGAGGCGGTCGCCGGCCCGTACGGCCGCGTGCTCGTTGAACCGCAGGCCGGCCGGCGGTTCGAAGCCGGGGACCGGCTGCTTCCTGAGCCGGCCGAGAGCAGGTCCCCAGACCAGAGCCGCCACGGCGAGACCGTCGTCAACGGCGGCCGCTACATCCGCTTCGGTGGGCCGCGAGGTCCAGTCGAGCCCCGCCGCCTGGGCCGCGAAATGCCCGAGCGACTGCAGGCGAACCGCTACCTTGCGGCCGGCTGCGACCTCCGGCAGAGCGGTCCATTCGAGACGGTCCGCAGTCGGCATGTAGATCTCGAAGGCGGCCGCGTAGTACGGCTGACTGAGGTCGATCGCCGTCCGCCGCCGGCCCAGGGCCAGAACTCCCGGTATCGAAGGCGCCAGGTCGCAGTCGCCGGCCACAAGATCGTCGAGCGGCAGATCGGTGTCGTCGATCTCGGAGTAGAGCAGCGCGTTCGGGCGCCATACGGGCACGAAGTTCCGCCCGAGTCGCCGGGCCGCTTCTCTGAACAGGTCGTGGTCGAAACCGGAGGCGTCTGTGCGGTCGGCGCGCGGCAGGTCGTCCTCGAGCAGGCAGACGCGCAGGTCCTCGGCCTGGGCAGGAACGACCGCCCAGAGGAGGACCGACAGCACACCGGCCGGCGCCAGTCGGGTCACTGAGCGAGTTCGAAGACCAGCAGGACGCTGCCCTCCGGCAGCGACGGAGCGGTGCCGACCGTGGTCTGGACGATGCCGCCGCCGCCCGAGCCGATGGCCATGAAGGTCCGCCCGTCGTGTTGGTAGGCGATCGGATGGCTGCGTATGCCGGAGCCGGTCTGGTAGCGCCACACCTCGTCGCCCGTCTCGGCGTCGAAGCCGAGCAGGTGGCCGCTCGCGTTGCCGGTGATTACGAGGCCACCTTCGGTACTGAGCACGCCGGCCAGCATCGGCGTCGGATCCCGGTAGCTCCATCGCGTCTCGCCGGTGCTCACGTCGATGGCCGACAGGTGGCCGTAGGACTTGCCTTCGACGGTGTCGATCGGAATCGGCTCGCCGCCGAAGAAAGGGGCGCCTTCGATGAAGACGACGACACCCTTGCGGAACATCATGCAACTCTCGATCGTCGGCACGTAGGCGAGGCCGGTGGACGGGCTGTAGGCGCCGGCGTAGGCGGCGTTGTTGCCGCCGGCGAGGCCGGGGCAGACGCGCTGGGTCGGCTCCTCGGCCGGCTTCATCGCGGGATTGACGACCGGGCGCCCGTTCTCGTCCAGCGTCGCCCAGTTCAATTGGTGGACGTACTGGTTGGCATGCAGGAAGCCGCCGTCACGCCGGTCCAGGACGTAGAAATAGCCGTTCCGGTTCGCCTGGACGAGGGCGGGGATGGTCTGCTCGTTGACCTGCACGTCGACGAGCCAGACCTCCGAGTTGCCGTCGTAGTCCCAGACGTCGTGGGGCGTGAACTGGAAGTGCCACTTGCGCTCGCCGGTTGCGATGTCGACCGCCAGCACGCTGTCGCTGTAGAGGTTGTCGCCGGCCCGGGTATCGCCACTCCAGTCGGGAGACGGGTTGCCGGTCGTCCAGAACAGGGTCTTCGTTGCCGGGTCGTAGCTGCCGGTGGCCCAGGTGGGGGCGCCGCCGGTCTTGTACGACTCGCCGGCCCAGGTCTCGACGCCGGGCTCGCCGTCGTCGGGCACCGTGTAGTGGCGCCAGAGCCGCTTGCCCGTTTCGACGTCGTAGCCGTCGAAGAAGCCGCGCACGCCGTACTCGCCGCCGCCGATGCCGATGACGGCCACGCCTTCCGCGATGAGCGGCGCCGAGGTGATGGAGAAGCCCCTGGCGTAGGGTGCGACTTCCGTGTCCCACGCCAACTCTCCGGTTTTGCGGTTGAACGCGAGCAGACGGGCGTCGAGGGTGCCCATGATGACCAGGTTGCCGGCGATGCCGACGCCGCGGTTCACCGGACCGCAGCAGATGATCAGGTTGGACGGGTTCTGGTGGTCGTAGCGCCACAGCAGAGAGCCGTCGCTGGCGTCATAGGCGAGTAGGCGGTTCATCGACGAGGTCAGGTAGAGGACGCCGTCGTAGACCACGGGCGAGGATTCGAGCTGGCCCGAAACGCCGGTCTGGGCGATCCAGGCCAGCCGCAGGTTGGAGGCGCTCTCCGGGGTGAGTTCGGTGATCGGCGAGTGGCGCCAGCTTCCGTAGTTGCCGCCATAGTGGAGCCAGGACTCACGGGTCGGCGCCGCTTCGAGCAGCGACTGCTCGACCGGACCGGCGCCGTCGCCGACCGCGTCGGTCGCCGTCCAGTGGGTCTGCGGGCCCGCGGCTACGCCTTCTTCCTGAGCATCGAGCGGGATCGCCAGGGCCGCGAACGCGATCGTTGCGTAGAGCGCGCAGCGCCATCGGCGAACTCCTGGCCGAATCTCCGTGGTCCCGGTGTGCGCTGCCCCTTGAAGCGGCTTGGCTCGCATCGACAAACTCCCTCCTGATGTCGTCCAAGATGCCGCGGAACGGCGCTATTGTGCCGCCGTTGACGCGAACCGCGGATGATACCGTGCAGCGCGTTTTCGAGCCTCCGGCGATGCCGGGCCGGGCTTCCGATGAGCTGGCCAAGTTAAGGAGAAGACAAGAATGACGGACGACGACAGCGGCACCCAGAGCCTCTACGGTCGGCTCGACCCGGACCAGGTCAGCGCCTTCGGCCTGAAGGTGTGGAAGTACAAGCAGGGCGAACTGGTCTCCCTGATGATCCACCTCGGCGACCGCCTGGGAATCTACCGGACCCTGCAGGGTCGGGGACCGGTAACCGTTGCCGGGCTGGCCGAAGCGAGCGGGCTCAAGGAGCGCTGGCTGCTCGAGTGGCTGCGCGGCCAGACCGCGGCCGGGCTGATCGAGTACCACGGTGCGGAGAACGGCGGCGAGCCGCGCTTCGAGCTCAGCGACGTGGGGGCCGCGGTGCTGGCCGACGAGGAGAGCTCGGTTGCCTTCGCGGGCGGCGCCTTCGGCTATCCGCCGAGCCATGACGTGATCGACGGTTTGGCGGAAGCGTTCCAGACCGGTGTCGGCCTCTCCTATCAGCGGCTCGGACCCTGTGCCGCCCATCGCACCGAGCGGATGCTCGGTCCGTGGACTCGCCAGGCGCTGGTGCCGCGGATCATTCCGGCGCTTGACGGTATCGAGGAACGCCTGCGTTCAGGCATCGACGTCGTCGACGTCGGCTGCGGCGGAGGAGTGGCGCTTCTCTCCCTGGCCCGCGCCTTTCCGGCTTCGCGGTTCGTAGGGATCGACCCTTCCGAGTATGCGATCGAGATCGCCCGTGAGCGGACCCGGGAAGCAGGAGTGAACAACGCGGAGTGGCGGGTTGCCCGCGGCGAGGATCTGCCGGCCGAGCAGGCCTTCGACCTGGTCGTCACCTTCGACTGCGTCCACGACATGACGCGGCCGGACCTCGTGATCGCCGCGATTCGCCGCGCCATCCGGGACGACGGCACGTGGCTGATCAAGGACATCCGGAGCAGCCCCCGGTTCGAGGACAACCTCCGCAATCCGGTGCTCGCCCTGCTCTACGGTTTCTCCGTCTCGGCCTGCATGTCGTCCGCTCTGTCCGAACCGGACGGCCTCGGCCTCGGAACCCTGGGTTTCAACCCGGTGGTGGCGGAGCGGATGGTGCGCGAAGGCGGCTTCACGCGTTTCCAGATGCACGACTTCGAGGATCCGGCGAACCTGTACTACGAGGTCCGGCCATAATCCGGCCCGAGTACATGAAGAAGGGCGAGTCGACCCGCTGACTCGTCATTGTGGAAGGACCGCGAACGGAGGGTTCTCGCCCTCCCAGGCCCGTATTCCCTTCCACAGCCCAGTCGCCTCCAACCACTCACGCGACATCGCCAGCCGCAGCCCGCTGGCTATGCTCTTCACACCGACGGTCTTGGGCATGTCCCCAAGGACGTGCCTTAGTCCGCTTCGCAAGATCTCCATCATGTCGTGTCCCCGGACGACAAACCATGGATCTTCATGCAGGAACTCGGCGGTGCGATTCCGCCAAGCCTCCCGATCCCGAACGGTCCTGTCGGCAACGGTTCTGATGAGGGCGTCGGTGTCCACATGCCAACTCTCCTCGTCCACGAATCGTGGAACGCGAATTTCGCGCATCACGTCCGTCGCCTCCCACAGCGTAGCCGCCAATCTGACGCGGCCGAAGACTAGCGCCCGATCCAGGAGGGCCTGGCGAACGTCGGTACCGGTTGCGTCTTCGAATCGCTTGATCTTCGATGCGTCACCGTGTTCCGCGAGGACAGCGTCAAGGGCCCTGGAGCGACAGAGAACGCACTCCAGGTCGTGAGCATCGGTCGCCACGAGGTTCTCTGAAGGTGCTCGGTCGCCTGTGAACTTGTCGTAGTCGCTATCGATCAGGCCAAGGGCGCCCTTGAAGCCGCGCAAATCCAGGTGATGCAGTACCCCAACCACGTTTGGCTTCCCCTCACCGTCAACGAGTTCGCAGTGCTTGTCTCGCCGCTCCCTCCAGAACCGCATGTCGTCCTTGCCTTCAAGGACGAGAAACGCCCCGGAGTGCGCTTGGCGGTGCATCTCGATCTCGGCTGCCAGGACGCCTGGCGTCTTGTTGCCGAACAGCATCTCGGTGTCTATGGGAGGAGGTGACGGGCGTATTGCGGCCGTTGTGCTGCTGGCCGCTGCCGTGGGCCGTCAGACCTGGTCGCCAAGCCCCACCATCAGGTCGTCCCGTTCGCCGATGATGTAGGGCGAGTGGGTCGCCACGATGGCGTCGAAGGCGGACAGCTTGGCGAACTCCAGCAGGTCGGGAAGAAAGCGCTTCTGCCACGAGACGTGCAGCGAGAGTTCAGGTTCATCGATGAGTACGATGGTGTTCCTCTTGGCCCGGAACAGGAGATCGTAGTGCAACACCAACTCATGCTGCTCGCCAGATGAAAGCGAGCTGAGCGGCAATTTGGCGCCGGAATCGGTCTCGGCCACGAAGCCGCCTTCGCGATCGACTCGTAACCTCTTATGTCTGAACTTTCCGTTGATGCTGTCCAAGAGGCTCCGCACACGTCTGGAGAGATCGGCGAGAGCTTCGAGTTTTCGTTCCGTGTCTTGAACATAGAGCGTCATCACGCGGGCCGTCATCTCGCGGGCCTGCGGGTCGTCCAACTCAGGTTGCACATCCAGGCGGTGACTGGGTTGCTCGCTGGTTTCGTCCAGGATTCCGAGAGACTTCAGTTGATCGGTCTCACTCTTCAAGGCCGTCATGCGCTGTTGAAGCTGCTCGTTAGGGAAGCTGTTTCTGGCCGCCACGAGTCGCTGAGGAAAAGTCTGGTCCAACACCTGTGCCTGTCTGCCGTAACTCGCCATGGTCTCGCGAAGGCGCTCGCCGAATTCCCGGCTTCGCTCCATCACAGTCGGCACTGCGGAGTCGCTGAACCGAGGGTTGGACCAAGGATTTGACCAAGCCCTTGGATTCGGTCTGGAGAGCACTAGGCGTTGGGTTTCGATGAAGTGGACGCTGGCGTTCTCAAGAAACGCCCGAAACCACGGCGGGAGTTCTGAATCGGGGACGCCACGAGCGAGCCTTCGCCGGGCGAGCATGCCCACGAGTCTGCCCTCGGATCTGCCCTCGGAAGAAAGCTCTCCTTCGCGAAGTTCGTCGGGGGAAGGCGGAAGCGGCAGGTAGTGTTGCGCGACGTCGTCGGCTTCGGCACCGAGGCGGATTTCGGCTGTTTCGGAATCGCCGCCTTGTGTCAAGGTGAGTTGAGCTTGTGCACCAGTTGAGTTGACGACCAACTCGACCGCGCTGTTCGCGAACGTTAGCCTGAACCGTTTGCAGGGTACCCGCCGGAAGTAGCTGGTGTCCCCACCGAGAAGCGCGTTGATCATTCCGAGCGTATGTGTCTTCCCGACGCCGTTCGGCCCATGCAGGAGAGTGACGCGGTCCTCCTGATTGAGATCGACCCGGTGGTCGTAGATCCCGAAGAGGCCCTCAACCTCGACACGTTGAAGCTGGATGAGGTGTGGCTCGTTCATGTTGCAAGGCGTGGCTGTGATCGGGGATTCCAGAGCGGCCGGGTGGCGGCGCCGAGCGGGCGCGACGGGTGGACGTTACGTCAAGGCATCGTCAGATTCAAACCGCGGGAGTCGTTTCGGCGGAGGCTCGGCCTTCCACGGCGGGCCGGTTTGCCGGCGGCATGAGGCGTTGCGCCCACGTCTCCCAGGTCGTGCAGGTCGCAGTAGTGCCGTCTCCCTTCCAGATCGGTGTCTGGAATGCCATACTGTCGCTCCGGTCGATGGCGCGTGGGAAGCGTCCGTCTTCACGCCTCGTGGAAAACGGCGGAGCTTACATCATTGCCAGCGCAGGTCGACCCGGTCGATTGCCACGCCGTTCTGCGGCAGCGCTTCGCCGGCGCCGTAGGGGACTTCGAGGACGAGAGGAGCGCCTGAGAGCCACGGGGCGGCGGGCAGCTTGCGCGTCTGCCAGCCGGTCGCGTCGCCGCCGTTCTCATCGTTGAAGGTCAGGCGGCCGATCTCGCGGCTGCCGGAGCGGGCGATCAGGATCAGCGGCGCGGGCCGGTTGCGCAGCGGGCGGACGGTCACGGACAGTTCCACTTCGTTGCCGCCGGGAATCACCGGCGCTTCGGCACGCGTGCCTTCCGTGAACACCCACGCTTCCGGGTACCGCGTACGGTCCATGATCCAGCGTTCCGGGTCCAGATTGCCGCCGCTTCGCTCAATCGCGGCGCTCTCGATCTCGAGCCGCCGCGTTGGCAGAGAGCCGGCAAGGACGGGGAGGGCGGCGAGGGCGAGCACGGGGATGCCGGCAAGCGCCGCCGCGATTGCCTTGTGCCGGACGCGCCCCGCAACGAGGGCGAGGCAGACGGCCACAATCGGGACCAGCCAGGTCGCACTCCGGGGCCGCGTGGCCGAGGGCAGAAAGCGCGCGAAGTCGACACCGCTGCGGGCCTCCAGGTAGTGGATCAGGTGGTGGCGGCCGTCGGCCAGGTTGTAGGTCCAGCCCGGTTCCACCACGTAGAGCACGGCCAGCGCCCCGCTTAGAAGGGCCAGGACCAGGGCCAGCGCCGTAACGCCCGCCGGGAGGCCGCCGGCAGCGGCCTTGGATGCCGAAGCGGCGCGGCCGGAATCGAATCGCCGCTCGAACAGCGGCGCCAGCAGCAGGGCGAGGAAGGGCAGCACCACGAGGCCGTAGCGAAACGGCGGCGACCAGCCGCCGTACCACTCGCGGCGCGAGGCGACCAGCAACAGGGTCGGCAGGGCGATCAGCGCGACTTCGAACAGGAGGCGGCGGTTGCGCCGCCAGGCGACCACGGCGCCGGGAAACAGGAGCAGCCAGATCGGTGCGCAGGCGACCAGGCCGTAGGCGACATCGAAGAACAGGCCGTTCAGGCCCAGCGCCAGCTTCACTGCCGACTCGCGGTAGAGCGCCAGTTCGCTCCAGGAGTGCATTCCGAGGACGGTGCCGAAGACGCTGCGGTTCAGCCACAGGACCAGGGCGCCGGCGGGAGCGAGTACGGCCGCCAGCAGCACCGCACCGCGGCTGCGGAGGCCCGGTCCGAGACGGAGCACGCAGATCAGGGCCAGCGCCGCGCTCACCAGGACGAAACGGAGCTTGAGCGCCGGCATCAGGGCCAATGCCCCGGCGAGCAGCAGCCAGAGGGGCCAGTTCGCACGGAAGGCGTCGAGTGATCGGCCTTGCGGTCCCGCTGTGAGGCGGGTGATCCACCGGTAGGCCGCGACCGCGAGCAGAACGGCGGCGACCTCGGCCCAGATCTGTTGGCTGTAGACCAGGAACGGGGCGGCAAAGCTGAAGGTGAGGTAGACGATGAGTCTTGCCCGAGAGTCCGGGCTGAACGCGGTGAGATCGAGCACGAGCCAGGCGCTGAGCGCGGCCAGCACCGCGACCACGATCATGGCCCCGGCCCTGCCGCCCAGGCGGTACGCCGGCGCCATGACTGCCTGCAGCAGGGCGCGGTGCCGGGAGTGGATGGCGCCGTCCGGCTTCTCGGGGTCTCCCGGCTGCGGCTCGATCGCGCGGGGCATGAAGGCGAGCGAGTCCTGGTCGCGGTAGTTGTTCGCCAGGTCGAGGTCGAAGTCGTAGGCGATGCTGTGGGTGGCCAGGAGGAACCAGGGCTCGTCGCCGTCGGGCGCCCGCGTACTCGTCGACCACGGAATCAGCGCCAGGTAGAAGCCGAAGGGCAGGAGCAGAAAGACAAGCGGCGGCCGCTTCGAGGCCGCGGAGCGGTCGAGTAGCGGTTCCAGCGCCAGGACGCGGCAAACGACGTAGAGCAGACCCAGCGCCACGGCGCCACCCACGCCCAAGGGCTGCCACCCGTCAACGCCAAGGAGCGGCGCACCGAGCGCCGACGCGCCGAGTAGCCCGGCGGCCGCCAACGCCCAAGTCTCGATGCCGCCGCGGACCATCTTCGCCCGCAGTGTACCGGCGGCCGGCGCGGGTCTACTTCACGCGGCGCCGCCTAACGCCGCGAGGACCCTGGGCGGCGTCATCGGCAGCTCGGTCAGTCTGGCGCCGCAGGCATCGGCAATCGCGTTGGCGATCGCGGCCGCGGTAGGAATGACCGGCGGTTCCCCGACACCCCGGGCGCCGAACGGACCGGCTTCCGAAGGCACCTCGACCAGTACCGCCTCGAGCTTGGTTGGACCGTGGACGAAGTGAGGCAGGGCGTAGTCGTTCAGGGTCGCCGTCAGCAGTTGGCCGTCGTCGCTGTAGGCCATCTCCTCGTAGAGCGCCCAACCGATGCCCTGGATGACGCCGCCCATCATCTGCCCTTCGACCGCCGGCGGGTTGATCGCGCGTCCGCAGTCCTGGACGACGACCACCTTCTCGACCTCCACGCGGCCCGTTTCCCGGTCGACCGCCACCTCGGCGAGCTGGGCGCAGAAGCCGGGCGCCTGCCCGGTCTGAGCATGGCGTCCGTGGCCGAACACCGGCGCCTGCCGGCTGCCGAAGCGCATCGTGCGTTGAGCGATCTTCTTGAGTGGAATGGCCTTGTCGGGCGATCCCTTGACCCGGACCTCTCCGTCCACGATCTCCAGGTCTTCGGGTGCTGCTTCGAACGTCGCCGCGGCCAGTTCCAGGGTCTGCTGCCGGGCCTCACGGGCGGCCTGGATGACCGGCGGGCCGACCGTGTAGAGGATCTTGCTGCCGCCGGAGGAGCCCGCGAAGGGACCGCTCGAGGTGTCGCCGGTGGCGATCGTTACCCGTTCCGGTTCGACGCCGAAGGCCTCGGCCGCGATCAGTGCCAGACTCGTGTTCGTGCCGGTGATGTCGGCCGAACTGATGTGAACCTTGAGCGTACCGTCGCCCTGGAGTGCGCAGGCGGCAGCCGCGGGCTCCGTGCCGCCGGGCCAGGCCCCGAGCGCGATGCCGACCCCGCGCCCCTCGGCCCTTGCCTGCTCGCGGTTCTGCCACGAGGGGTGGGCCTGCAGCGCTTGCAGCACCTGGCGCTGGCCCATGCCGGCCCAGGGCATCCCGGAGGCCATCGGCTGGCCGGACTCCGAGGCGTTCTGCAGCCGCATCTCAAGCGGGTCGAGCCCCAGCTCCTGGGCCAGTTGATCGAGGACGGTCTCGACCACGAACGCCGCCTGCGGGGCCAGCGGCGCGCGGTAGGCGCCGATCGACGGCTTGTTCGTGACCACCTCGTAGCCGCCGACGGACTGATTCGGCGTCTGGTAGGAACTGCCGAGCAGGGTGCCGGCGAGTGCGGTCATGGACGATGGGAAGCAGCCGCAGTCCATCGCCAGCTCGGCTTCCAGCGCCGTCAGTTCGCCGCTCCGCTTGGCGCCGGCGCGGATCGTGATCCGGGTCGAAGGCGCCGGAGTGGCGGCCAGCATTTCCTCGGTGCGGCTCATCATCAGTCGCACCGGGCGCTGGAGCTGCGTGGCGGCGATGGCCAGGAGCGGTTCGTAGAGCAGGAACTTGCCGCCGAAGCCGCCGCCGACCGGCGTGCCGATCACGCGCACCTGCTCGTGGGACAAGCCGAGCACGTAGGCGACCGTGTCCCGGATGTAGAACGTCGCCTGGGTGGAGCTGTAGATCGTCATCCCGGTGCCCATCGGGTCGGGGTCGACCAATGCCACGTGCGGTTCGATGTAGGACTGGTGAACCGACGCGGTGGTGAAGCTCCGCTCGACCACGGCGTCGGCGGCGGCGAAGCCGGCGGCGAGGTCGCCGCGGTCGAAGCGCATGCGGTTCGTCACGTTGGGCGACGAGGGACCCTTGCCGCCGTCGTCGCCCGCGCCCCCGGCGCCGTGCGCCGCCGCCTCCGCGGACTGGCCGGGCAGGCCATTGGGCCACACCGGCGGCGCCGAAGGGGCCTCGGCCTGTTCGAGGGTGACCACGGCGTCGAGCGGCCGGTAGTCGACCTCGACCGCTTCCGCTGCATCCGCGCCGCGGGCCTCGTCCTCGGCCAGGACCAGGGCGACCGGATGGCCGACGAAGATCGCCCGATCGCGCGCGAGCATGAGCATTGCTCGGCTATTGGCCGGGAGTTCGGGCAGATCCGCTGCCGTGATGACGGCGGCGACGCCGGGCATGGCCTCCGCTGCCGCGGTATCGATGCTCAGCACCTCGGCGTGCGCGTGCGGGCTGGTGACCAGGCGGGCATGGAGCAGCCCGGGCCGCTCGAGGTCGCCGCAGTAGCGCAGCGAGCCCTTGACCTTGGGTTTGCCCTCGAGCAGTTTTGTGGGGGTGCCGATCGCCGCCATGTTCGTCTCCGCCGGTGAATCCGCACGCCCGTCATCGGGCGCGCGGATGGAACCAGGATTGTGGGGGGCGATTGTACGGAACTGGGCTCTGAGGGGTCCAGGGCCCTGAGGCGAATCCAAGAGGAAAGAGCCCCGAGGGCGTCTGCACCTCGGGGCTCCGGTGACGCTCTTGGACCGCGGTTTGCGCGGCTCGGTCGAGCGTGTTCTTGGCCGATGGGATGGCGTGGGATCGCTTCCCGAAGGAGGTGCCCTACGCCAGGCAGGGGTTACCTAGGGAGCCGCCACCTCCATCAAGCCGCATCTACAGTACTCCACTAGACCACCTCCTTTCCGGGCACATCCAATGTGGTGGGTCCCACCCCACCCGATCGCGGGATCGCCCCGATTGACCCCGGGACCGCCGCCAACGCCTCGCGACGCGAGCGGAACGACGAGGCACGATGCTGTTCGATCGGCGGGGCAGTTGTCAAACCCTCGTGTTTCGAGGGGGTTGCGCGCGCCCGGACGGGGTTCTCGATGGTTCGCCGCTATGGGTTGCCGCTGTCCGAGGGCTGCGACTCGCCGCCCCCGGTCGCGGTCGGGGCTCGCCGGGGTCGCCGCCGGCGTCGCCGCCGCTTGGTCGGCCGGGGTGCGCCGTTGCCGGTCGCGGCTTCGGCCGCGGCGGGCTGGCCGTTGGCGGCCGGCGTTGCCTCTGGCGCCGGCGTGTCGATGCCCGGCACCTTGATGGCGGCGGTGTCGCCGCTCGGTCGGGGAGTGGGCGCCGCCGCGTTCGCGGCCACCGGCGCCCCGCCGTCCTGCGAGGCGGCGTCGCCGTTCTTCGGCTGCTGGACCTTCGTCTTCGCCTTTCGTGTGACAGCGGAACGGCGTCTGCGACCGCCTCGACGCCCACGTTTCTTCGGCGTTGCCTCGGCCGCGCTGTCCGGTCCGTCCTCGGCCGCGCCGCCCGGTCCATCCTCGTCCACCTCCTGGGGCTGGTCGAAGTCCTCGTTGTCGCCGATCGACGGCGTGGCCAGCATCTCCTGTTCGAGCTTCTTCTCCTGCGCCTCTTCCCGCTCGCGCTTCTTCACTTCGTCCAGATCGCGAGCGGTCCAACTGATGTCCGGCTCGCGGCCCTGCATTTGAGGCTCGCCCGAGATCTCGATCTCGAGATCGAACTCTCGTTCGAACTTCGCGAGCGCTTCGCGGTTCTGGTTCTGCAGGTAGTTGGCAAGCTGCGGCGGTAGGGCCATCCGCACGCCCCGCATGTAGCCGGCGGCGCCGTGGGACTCGATGTTGCGCAGCAGGCGCAGTGCGACAAGGTCCGGACTGGCGACGCGGCCGGTGCCGCCGCAGTTCGGGCAGTCGCTGTGAGTGCGCAACTGGAGCGCCTGGTGGATCCGCTGGCGGTTGATCTCGAGCAACCCGTTGTCGCTGATCCGGCCGACGCTGGAGCGCGCCTTGTCGGCCTTCATCGCGTCCTTCATCGCCTTCTCGACCTTGCGGCGATTGCGAGGACTGCGCATGTCGATGAAATCGACCACGATCAGGCCGCCGATGTCGCGCAAACGAAGCTGCCGGCCGACTTCGGCCGCGGCCTCGATGTTCGTGTTGACCGCGGTCTCCTCCTGACTCGATGCCTTCTTGGAGCGGCCGGAGTTGACGTCGATCGCGGTCAGGGCCTCGGTCGGGTCGATGACGATCGAGCCGCCGGCGCGTAGTTCCGCCCGGCGTTCGAAGATGTTCTCGATCTGAGGCTCCAGTTCGTAGACCGAGAACAACGGCTTGCGGCCGGTGTAGCGGTGCAGCGCCGTCTTGCTGCGCGGCATGAAGGCCCGCATGTACAGCTCGGCGCGTCCGTGGGCGCCGTCCTCGTCGACCCAGACCTCCTCGATCGCGCTGTCGAGGTAGTCCCGCAGTCCCTGCAGCACGATGTCCTGGTCGCTGTAGAGCAGCCTCGTGCCCTTCGCGTCGCGGGCGTCCCGGGAGATGCGCTTCCACAGCCGGAGCAGCGCGTTCATGTCCCGGCTCAGGGCCATCTTCGTCTGGCCGAGAGCGTTGGTGCGTACGATCACACCGCCGCCCTCCGGCACCGGCAGCGATTCCGCCATCGCTTTCAGTTTGAGGCGGACCTCCTCGGTGTCGACCTTGCGGGAAACGCCACTCGTCTTGTCGAAGGGCGAGAGCACCAGGTAGCGCCCCGCCAGACTCAGGTTGGTGGTCAGGGCAGCGCCCTTGTTGCCCTCCGGCTCGCGCGTGATCTGAACCACGATCGGGCGGCCGCGGACCAGTACGTCCCCGATCTTGGGCCGCTGGGACTTGGACGCCGCCTGGTAGTAGGCATCGGGCACGACATCCTGGATGGCCAGGAAGCCGTGTTTCGAGGCGCCGTAGTCGATGAAGGCGGCGTTGAGGCTCGGCTCGATGTTGGCGATCTTGCCGTAGTAGATGTTGCCTCGGGTCAGCCCCCGCTCGGCGATATCGATCTTGAGGTCTTCGAGTATCGAGTCATTGGCGATGGCGATGCGGAGCTCGCTTGAGCTTCGCGCGTTGATGAGCATTCTTCGGGTCACAAAGTCTCCGGGTGACGGCGAGTGCGCCGTCGGTTGAATCGGTGTGGACGTCTCCGGATGCGCGGGCGCCAAGCCGCGATGGGATTCCGTGAACGGAACCCGCTGGGCGGCTGCCCTGCGTTCGCTGCAGTTCCACCTGCGCGAATCGGTTGTAGTACCGGAGCGTCATTTCGAGCGGCGGGTGTAGCCTTGAGTGCACCACGGGCTGTTCAGTTGGCCCTCGGGCGACGCGAGTCGTCTCAGAATGGACGGACCGTCTAGAGGACAAAGGCTGAAGCCAAGCGCTGACTCGTGCTATCGAGCTACGTGGCGCTTGCCTGGTGGGGCCAGCGTCACCGCCGAGGCGGCAAGCATAGCAGTTTCTTGACTTTGCGATTCAAACACGGCCACTGCCCTTAGATGAAACCTCTGCACGGCGACATTCGCGGGCTGAAGGCCGCACAGCGCGGCGCGCTCGAACGGACCTATCGGCGGAAGGTGCGACCGGACCAGGTGGTCTCCACCGAACTGGCTCGTCACCTGTGCGCGCTCTCGCGTGAGATCGGACGTCAGGTGGGCGTGTTGCTGACCCGCGACGGCGCGGTCAGCAAGGTGATCGTCGGCGACGCCAGACAGCTCGAGATTCCCGATATCGGGCGCCTGCGGGGCGGCCCCGGACGCTTCCGGCGGCTGCGTCTCGTCCATACCCACCTGCATGGCGAGAGTCTGACCGCCGACGATCTCAATGACCTGGCGCTGCTGCGACTGGACATGGTCGCGGTGGTTCAGGCCCTGGAAGACGGCTCGGCGGGCGGCATCGAAGTCGCGTATCTGGCGCCCGAGCCGACCGCGGACGGCGCCGGCGAGGGCGCGCAGTTCCTCCGCGTGCAGGCGTCGCATGTCTACCAACTGGAACTCGACTTCGCGGCAACCATCCGGGCAGTTGAGCGGGAGATGGGCCGGCGCCGTAGCGGACGCGAGGCGGAGCGGGAACGCGCTCTGGTGATCGGCGTCCGGCCGGACGACGGCCACTTTCTGGAGACGGTCGAGCTCGTGCACTCGGCGAGTGTCGAAGTGGCGGGCGTCATGCGCCAGCGCCGGTCACGCATCCACCCGCGGACCGTCGTGGGGCGCGGCAAGCTGACTGAGATCGTGTTGCAGAGCATGCGGGCCGGCGCCGAAGTGGCGATCTTCGACATCGACCTCAAGCCGGGGCAGGCCCGCGCGTTCGAGGACGCGACCGGCCTCAAGGCGATCGACCGCACCCAACTGATCCTGGACGTGTTCGCGCAGCGCGCCCGCTCCCGGGACGGAAAGCTGCAGGTCGAGCTGGCCCAGTTGCGGTACTCCCTGCCGCGGCTGACCGAGAGGGACGAGGGCCTGTCACGGCTCACTGGAGGTATCGGTGGCCGCGGGCCGGGCGAAACGGTGCTGGAGGTGGGCCGCCGGCGTATCCGCGACCGGATCCGCAAGCTCGAGAAGCAGGTCGAGGGGCTGTCGCGGCAGCGGGACGTGGCCCGCAGCCGGCGGCGCGACCGGGGGGTGCCGGTGCTGTCCCTGATCGGCTACACGAACGCCGGCAAGAGCACGCTTCTCAACGCGATGACCCGGAGCTCGGTGGAGACCGCGTCGCAACTGTTCGTGACCCTCGACCCGATCAGCCGGCGGATTCGCTTTCCGAGGGAGGGGGAGGTGGTGATCACCGACACGGTCGGTTTCATCGCCGAACTCCCACCCGACCTGGTGCGGGCGTTCCGCGCCACCTTGGAGGAACTCGGCGACGCGGACCTGTTGCTGCATGTCGTCGATGCCTCCGATCCGGCTTGGCGCACCAAGGTGGAGGCGGTGGAAGGGTTGATCGATGAGCTGTCGCTCACCTCGAAGCCGCTCCTGGTGGTGCTGAACAAGTGCGACCTGGTGACCGAGGAGCGTGCCCGGCTGCTGGCGGATCAGCTCGATGCGATCGCGGTGAGCGCGCGCACGCGGGCGGGTCTGGACCGGCTCGTAGGCGCCGCCGAAGAGGCGATGGGAAGGGCTGCGCCGCTGCTGCCGGGGGCGGCCCCGAACCGGGGCAGGGCCGCGGCCGGGAACGCGGGTGACGCCGCGACCGTAGAATGAAGGGCCATGGACAAGCGCCGCGAGCCTTGGCCGGCCAGGGTCATCGTCTACTACGACGGCGACTGCGGGCTCTGCAACTGGTCGGTGGCGCGGTGTCTGGCCCGGGGTGTGCCGTCGGGGGTCCGCTTCGCGCCCCAGGACGGTGAGTTGTTCAAGCGCCTGACCGGGATGCGGCCCGACCTCGCCGGGCTCGACAGCATGGTGATCCAGAGCTTGCCCCTTGCTACCGACACGGCGGCCGCCGACGCGGACGGCGACGTTTCTTCAACCGGGGCTCCGCTGGGTCAGATCCGGGTGCGCAGCGAGGCGGTGATCTGGCTGGCGTCCCAGTTGCGGGGACCGGAGCGCTGGCTCGCGTTGCTCCCGTGGATGGCGCCCCGGTTGGTTCTGGATTGGGGCTACCGGATGGTGGCGCGGAACCGCCACCGCGTCGGGCGGCGGCTGGCCGAGTGCCCGGTGCCGACGCCGGAGCAGCGGCGCTACTTCCTGGCGTGAGCGCGGCCAGGGGAGTCCCCGCGAGCCTGGCTCGGGCTCTTCCTCGCGGCATTGCCGTGGCCGCGAAGCTGATCGGCAGCCTGGACGACCTGATCCAGGAGGCTCGGCGGCTGGGGATCGTCCTGCCCAGCTCCCTCGAAGGGGCCATCGACAAGCGCCGGCGGGAGTATCTGGCGGGTCGCATCAGCGCGCGGCGCGCTCTGCGTGCTCTGCTCGGGGCCGCCCTTCCGGAGGGCGGCGTCGCTGCCGACGAGGACGATGTGCCCCTGTGGCCGGAAGGCGTGGTCGGTTCGATCTCGCACGGCGCCGGCTACGGCTTCGCCGCTGTGGCCGCCGCGAGCCGCTACCGCGGTCTCGGCGTCGACGTGGAGCGTGTCGTCTCTTCGCGGCAGGCAACGCGGCTCGGGCCGCGGGTGTTGACCGATCGGGAAAGGGAGCTTCGTCACGGCGGGAACGGCGGCTTGACCGAGGCGGAGATGTTCACGCTGGCGTTTTCGGCCAAGGAGAGTGCGTACAAGGCCCTGTTTCCGGTCCACCGACGCGTACTCGGGTTCTCGGATGTCGAGCTCGAACGCCGGGCCGGCGCGGCGGGAACCGATCGCCGCGGTGACCTGCGGCTGCGTGCGACGGTGAACCACGACGCGGGCGCAACGGTGGCCCTCGTTGGCTGGTACGCGGTCACGTGCGATGCCGACGGTTTGAACGGCGCCGAAAACCGTCGCATGTGGACCCTGGTGCTGGCTGGAGCGGACCCCACCGCGAGTTGCGAGGTCCGGTCGCGGGAGATCGCTGGCGCGTAGTCCGTCGCGGCGCGCGGGCAAGGACCAGCCCTTGACGTCCGTCAAATGACTGCCGTATCGTCGTCAAATGACGAGAGCCGATGCCTCCGCCGTACTTGAGACCTACGCCAACTCGGCCGACCTGCCGGTAACCGAGGCTGCCTGTCTGGGAACGCTCCTCGGGATCGAGGATGCCGAAGTCCTGAGCAACCTGGAACTCGCGCGCCGGGTTGGCCGCGGCCTGCCCACGGACGCGGTGTCTGTGCTGACGGAGATTCTGGGCGCCAGGAACATCGTAGGACCGGTGATCCCCGAGGCCACGCTGCGGCGTGCCCGCAACGCGGGCAAGCCCCTGTCGAGGGAGATGAGCGAGCGGCTCTACGAGCTCAGCCGCGTCGTCAATGCGCTGAGCCGGGTGTACCACGGGGACCGGGAGGGAATCGAGGCCTACCTGACGTCGCGGCATGCTCTGCTGGATGGCGAGAGGCCGCTCGATGTCGCCTGCTCGAGTTCCGCCGGCGCGCGGGCGGTGCTCGATGTGATTCATCAGGCCGAGGCCGGCTTTCCCGTCTGATGGTGCGGCGGCTTGCGTCGCCGATGTGGGCGTATCGCATCGGCGACGCCGACGGGAGGTTCCCGGTGTGGAGCGCGGAAGGGGCCAGACGCGCTGCCGGCAGATGGCACGAGGCCGGCGCCGAGGTGATCTACGCCTCGCGGAACTACTCGACGGCCATGCTGGAGATGCTGGTCGGCTGGCCCGGGCGCGTTCCCCCGAACCGGCACTTCGTGGAAATCGTCATGCCCGCGGGAACCGCCTACGAGGTCGTGACGGCCGACGTCCTGCCCGGCTGGCATCTGCCGAACCGCGCAGCGTCGCAACGTCTTGGCCGGGACTGGTACCTGGAAGGCCGAAGCGTGATCCTCGTCGTGCCTTCGGTCGTGGCCCGCACGGACAGCAACATCGTCATCAACACGCGTCACCCCGACTACGAGGGTCTGCCGATCGAGGTCGGGCTGGAGACGCCCGTATGGTGGGATCGGCGTCTGTTCCCGTGAACGGCCGGGGCCGATCGGAGAACGAGTCAAACGGAAGTTGTTTGTAGCGCTGCTTCCAGGGACAGCTCCGGCGCCAGGCGCCGCAGGAATCCCTCGCAAGGCAAGCAAAGAACGCCGCGCCGGAGCGTCCGCGGTCCGCCGTAAAGGAGGACGGGGGTCGCTTCCGGATAGTCCTCGACGAAGGCTTTGAGTCCCCTGAAGTCGCGGGGATGGATTGTGCTGCGGTTCTTGACCTCGATCGCGAACAGCCCGCTTTCGCCGTAGAGGACGAAGTCGACTTCGCTGCCGGATCTGGTGCGCCAAAAGAACAGGGCGTCGTCGCGTCCTGAGTAGGCGATCCATGCTCGAAGATGCTGCGCCACGAGACCTTCAAGCGCCGGTCCAGCCAGTTCGTCGGCGCGGTCGAACGGCCCCTTTGGGCGGAGCGAACGGAACACGCCGGCATCAACGAAGTAGAGCTTCGGGTGAACCGTCAACCGCCTCCGAGCCCGTCGTCTGAAGACCGGAAGCGTGAACGCAAGGAGGAGGTCCTCCAGCACGGACAGGTAGCTCGTCGTGACCTTCCGTTCGACCTGGCATTCGCGGGCCAGGTTGGAGACGTTCAGGACCGATGCGTGGCTGAAGCTCGCGGCCTCGAGGAAGCGGGCGAATGCACCGACGTTTCTCAGCAGACCTTCGGCCTGCACTTCCTCGCGGACGTAGATGCCCGCGTAGGTGCGGAGAGCCGCTTCGGGCTCGGGCGCGTCCACGACCAGTGGAATCAGGCCCAGCTCCAGAGCCCTGCCAAGGCTGAAGGCAGTGCCGAGCTCAGCCGCCATGAAGGGGTGCATCGTGGTGAGGAGGGCACGACCCGCCAGCAGATCCACACCCGTACGCCGGAGTTTTCGGGCACTGGAGCCGGTGAGCACGAAGCGAAGGGTCTTGTCGCGCTCGATCAGTTGGTGCACGACCTGGAGAAGCTGCGGTACCCGTTGGACCTCGTCGATGACGACCGGCCGTCTCGCCGGGTTCGCAGCTACCGTGTCCCGCAGGCGTTCAGGAGCCGCTCCGTAGTACCGCTCCTCCTCCGGGTCGATCAGATCGACGAAGAGGGCCTCTGGATAGTGCTGCTGCAACCAGGTCGACTTGCCGGTGCCGCGAGGGCCGAAGAGGAAGTAGCTCGACGCCGATGGGGGGCGGTAGAAGCGGTCGAACATCGGCAGAGAGCGTAGCCGCGATCCTGCATTCTGTCCATCAAGATTCCGTTTTGCGCCTCAAAACAGGAGTTGGCACCCCAGAAGGGGGGCTGTTTCAGCTCGCGAAAGCTGATGAGGTTGGCTCAGGAGTCTAAGGCGCCACCGGCACCTCGAGCCACGAGCCACTCTCGCCGCCCCGGTGGACCGAGATCGTCGGCGCGTCGGCGCCTTCGGGGTCCGGATACAGCGCGTGGTTCGCGGCATCGGCGCCGGCGATGGTCAGGCGCAGCCGGTGGCCTTCGTCGATCGTGATGGCAGTGCCCATCAGGTCGATCAGGAGTTCCTCGGGTTCACCCGGCAGCGGCTCAAGGTCTTCCGCGTGGCCGCGGTGGAAGGGGAGGCCGAAGTCCTCCCAGGGGGCCTCGTCGACGGCCCGGTAGGACGCGCGCAGCGCGCCCTCGGTGACGTAGTGCGAGCGATCGTCCGCGTCGATCTCCTCCAGGTAGACGAAGAAGTCGCCGTCGTCGTGACTGGAGCTGACGTTCAGGCGCAGCACCGGGTAGCCGACGATCGTCATCGACTCCGCCATCGGTTCGGTGGTGTACGTGAGCGCCTTCTCGTTCTCGGCCGATCGCTCGTCGAAGAAGGTCGTACCACGGCGGTCCTGACGCCGGGAACCGTGGCCGTTCATCCAGCGGGAGAAAGAGCCCATGGCCGACGTGTAGTCGACGGTGTACTCGTCCTGGCCGGAGTTGCCGGCGGAGTCGCCCAGCAGGCCGCCGGCGGCGAGTTCGAAGCGCTGGGCGGTCAGCCCCGCAGGCGGCCAGACATCGGTGCCGATCCAGGTCGAGCCGTCCTCGGAGCGCTCCTCGTCCAGACTCGCGGTGACTTCGGGGTCCTCCGGCAGGGTGTGGTTGCCCTCCATGACGTAGTAGTGGACCGGCGGTTCGTCCATGACCCCGTTCTCGATGCCCTTGAGCCAGTGGTCGTACCAGCGCAGGAACTCGGCCTTGTGCACGTCGCCGCCGTAGCCGCCGCTATGGACCCAGGGGCCGATCATCATCTTCTGCGGCGCGGACTCGAGGCTGGCGTAGAGCATCGGCTGTTGCGAGGTGTAGATGTCGTACCAGCCGACCAGGTGGTAGATCGCGACGCCTGCGGCGTCGACCGCTCCGAGATCGTCGATGGTGCCGGTGGTGTCCCAGTTGGCGAGAGCGCTCTCCGTCTCGTAGGTCCAGTCGCGCAGCGCCGCGGCCTCGGTGCCGACCAGGTCCTGCGCCCAGATGTTGGCGGCGTGCTCGGCCACCGCCGCGTCGCGCATGGCGCCAGAGGCGTCGTCGTCGACCGGGGCGGGAGCGGTCGAGAGATCGGCCTGCCTGGTGCCCGAGCCCCAGGTGTCGATGAACTCGTTCTTGTAGGTGCCGCCCCGGAACACGAAGTCGTAGGGGGTCGGCCCGGCCATCTCGGCGAAGATCGCCTTGAGCGCCGGCGGCGCCTGGGTCGCTGCCTGGTATTGGGTCATGCCGGGATAGGAGCGCCCGTGCATGCCGACGTTGCCGTCCGACCAGGGCTGCGCCGCGATCCACTCGATGATGTGGAACGAGTCGGCGGTCTCCTCGATCGAGAAAGCGCCGTTGTGGACGCCGAAGGAGGCGCCGGTGCCGCGGGCGTCGGCCACGACCACCGTGTAGCCGCGGTGCAGCATGTGCTGGAGGACCGGATCCTGCTCGCCCGTGGCGATGAGTCGCGGCTCCCCGGTCTCGTCCTCGATGAGGAAGGCGCGGGTGTAGCGGGTGTAGTGGACGATCGTCGGCAGCGGTTCCGGAGCCTCCGCGCCGCCCGCCGTCGGGATGAAGTAGTCGACCGAGACGCGGACGCCGTCGGCCATCGGGACGTAGACGGAGTAGCGGTTGGCGCCGTCGTGGGTCGCTTCGCGAGCGTAGGCGCCGAAACCGCTCGTCGTCTCGCCGTCCGTCGAGGACGGATCGCCGCCCGGCGCGCACCCGGCGCCGGAGACGAGGACTGCGGCCATGACCAGGCCCAGGGCGGACCGGTGGAGGTGCTTGTCGGTTCTCATCTTGCTGCTCCTCTTGCTTCGTTTCTTCTGTGTCCGCGATGCGGTCTGCCCGGAGGCGCCGCCAAGTCGCCTGCGCGGGTCAGGCCGGCAGCCGGTAGGCGATCAGCTCGAACCGCGCGCCGCGTCCCCCGAGCGCGAACACCAGGTACTGCCGGCCTCGATGGAGGAAGGTGATGGGGCTGCCGTCGGTGTGCGCGGGCAAGTCGATCTCGCCGACGAGTTCGCCGGTCGCCTTGTCGAACGCGCGCAGCGCCGGGGTCTCGACGCGCCAGTCGTCACGGCCCGCGCCCGCTGCCGTCGCCTCCTGGTCGATGGCACGGAAGGCGAGCGACCGGCCGGCGGTCACGAACAGGAGGGTCTTCGTCGCCACGACGTGGCCGCGGGCGCCGGAGCCCAGGGCCGGCAGGTCGAGCCCGGCAAGCGCCGGATGGCGGCGCGGGCCGTAGCCCAGGGGCGCCGTCCATGCGATCTCGCCGCGGTTCATGTCGTAGGCCGTGACCCTGGAGTAGGGCGGCTTGACCAGGGGCAGGTCGCGTGGGCCGCGCACATCGCTGTTGATGCGGCCGACATAGTCGAAGGATGAGCGGCTCGCGTCCGGCTCACGGAGCGTATTGACCACGGGCCAGGTGAAGGACGGCACGTAGAGCATGCCGGTCTCCGGGTCGAAGGCGCCGCCGGGCCAGCTCGCGCCGCCGCCGTAGCCCGGCATCAGAAACGTGCCGCGTTCCGTAGGCGGCGTGAACAGCGGGCCGTACTGGTAGCGGGAGAGGATGGCCCGCGCCTCGCTGCGGAGCTTGGGCGTGAAGTCGATCAGATCGTCCGGACCGATGCCCTGGCGGTCGAAGGCCGGCGGTTTGGTGGGGAAGGGCTGGGTCGCCGACGTGCGCTCGCCGACGATGCCCGTCTGCGGCACTTCGCGTTCCAGAATCGACCACACGGGCTCGCCGGTACTCGCGTCGAAGACGTAGAGGAAGCCCTGCTTGGAGAGCTGCATCGCGGCGCGGATGGTCGTGCCCTCGACCTCGATGTCGCCGAGGATGGCGGGGGTCGGCAGGTCGTAGTCCCACAGGCCGTGGTGGACCATCTGGAAGTGCCAGCGCCGCTCCCCGGTCTCGCAGTCGACCGCGACCAGCGACTCGGCGTAGAGGTTGTCGCCGAGGCGGTGTCCGCCGTACCAGTCGTTGGTCGGCGTGCCGAACGGCAGATAGGCGAGGCCGAGTTCCGGGTCGGCGCTCATCAGGGTCCACACGTTCGTGTTGCCGCTGACCTTCCACGAACCCTTCTTCCAGGTATCACGGCCGGGTTCGCCCTCCCGCGGGATCGAGTGGAAGGTCCAGAGTTGCTCGCCGGTGCGGACATCGAATCCGCGCACGTCGCCCGGCGGCGCTTCGGGCGAGCGGGGACCGTCGGAGACGGACGAGCCGACGATGACGACATCGCGGCACAGGGTGACCGGCGAACTGACGCTGTAGGCCCGGCGGACCACCTCGCGGCGCAGTCCCAGGGTCAGGTCGACTCCGCCACCGTCGCCGAATGAGGAGATCGGTTCGCCGCTCAGGGTGTCCACCGCACGCAGGAAGGAGTCGCCGCCGGCCCAAAGCAGGCGGCCCCCGTCACCCGGAAGGTCGGGGTCGTCCCAGTAGGTCGCTCCGCGGTGGACGAAGCCGAGGTTCGCCGGACGGCCCTGGAGGTAGGCCTGCGGATCGTAGGTCCAGAGACTCGTTCCCTGTTCGATGTCGACCGCCGCGATCTGACCGTAGCCGGTCGTCACATAGAGCTGGTCGCCGACCTTGATCGGGATCGCCTCGTGATTCCGCGGCGTCATGCGCCGCCCGGTCGTCGCGCCATCTCCGGTCATCAACTCGTTGTCCGGCGACGACCACCGCCAGGCGACCTCGAGGTCCCCGAAGTTGTCCCGATCGATCTGCTCCAGCGGCGCGTACCGCTGGCTCGCATTGTTGCCGGTAACGACCGACCAGTCTGTGTCCGCAGGCTCCTGGGCAGAACCAGCGACCCCGAGCGTCACCGTCACCCCGACTGGTAGCCACCTCAGACCCCGACAACGCCTCTGGCCAAGCATCGAGGAACAGTAGCAGCGGCCACAGGGATGCCGGTCAGTGTGCAAACCGCTTCGCCGGTTTCGTGCCTTCGTCTCAGCTACCACCTCTGGAAGCCCACCGCACCGACAATCCGGTGCGGTGAACGCCAAGCCGACCCCGTCCAGCCTGCGCAGGGCCTCAGGGGGTAAGGGACCCAGCGGGCTCGAAGCGAGCGACGCCCGATGACACAACGCCGGGCAATGTCCAACCGGAGCGAGCGTAGTGAAGTGCGCGCCAACCTCCCCGTATCCGAGAAAGCGCGCACGTCCGCTGGGTCCCTTACCCCCTGTGGCCCGGAGCGGGCGGGTGAGCCCCGCGCCCCGCGCCGCCGCCGCTAGCCGCTGAGCCGGCCGCCGGCGGCGGCCGTCTTGCGCAGCAGCGGCGCCGCCTGCCACTGGTCGGGGTCGAAGCGGGCGGCGTAGTCGTCGAGGATGTCGACGATGCGGCCGAGGCCGAACTCGTCGGCCCAGAACATGGGGCCGCCTCGGTAGACGGGCCAGCCGTAGCCGTTGATCCAGATCACGTCGATGTCGCTGGCGCGGCCGGCGATGCCTTCTTCGAGGATCTTCGCTCCCTCGTTGACGGAGGAGAGCAGGCAGCGGTTCAGGATCTCCTCGTCGTCGATCTCGCGCTGCTCGATGCCGAGCCGTGCCGCCAGTTCCCGGGCGAGGTCCATGACCTCCGGGTCGGGCGCCGCGGCGCGCGTGGCAGGGTCGTAGACGTAGTAGCCGCGGCCGGTCTTCTGGCCGCGCCGGTCCCGCTCGCAGAGCATCTCGCGCAAGGTGCTCGAAGACGAGGTCTTCGCGTTCCAGCCCACGTCCAGGCCGGCGAGGTCGCTCATGCGGAACGGACCCATCGGCATGCCGAAGTCGTAGAGCACGCGGTCGATGTCCCACGGCAGCGCGCCCTCGAGCACCAGCCGATCGGCCTGGAGGCGGCGCTGGAAGAGCATGCGGTTGCCGACGAAGCCGTGACAGACGCCCACCAGGACCGGCGCCTTGCCGATCGTCCGGGAGATCGACATCGCGGTCGCGACCGCGTCGGGCGCGGACTTCTCGCCCCGGACGACCTCGACCAGTTTCATGATGTTGGCCGGACTGAAGAAGTGCATGCCGAGGACGTCCTCGGGCCGTTCGGTCTCGGCGCCGATCAGGTTGACGTCGAGGTAGGACGTGTTCGTGGCCAGCAGGGCGCCGGGTCTGGCGATCCGGTCGAGCTCGGAAAACACTCTCCGCTTTAGATTCATGTCTTCGAACACCGCCTCGATGACGAGGTCGCACTCGGCGAGCGCGTCCCGGTCCGTGCCGCCACGAAGGAGCGACATCCGCTCCTCGATCTGGTCCTGGGTGAACCTTCCGCGGGAGGCGCTCCGGTCGTAGTTGCGCCGCACGGTGGCCAGGCCCCGCTTGAGCGCGTCGCGGCTCTGCTCGACGACCTGAACCGGCAGTCCGGCGTTGGCGAAGGCCATCGAGATGCCGCCGCCCATCGTGCCGGCGCCGAGGACGCCGACGCGGCGGATGTCGCGGACCTCTGTATCCGCCGGGATGTCCGGGATCTTCCGGGCCGCGCGCTCGGCGAAGAAGTAGTAGCGCTGTGCCCGCGATTGCGGGTCCGCGTGGAGTTGCCGCGACAGCTCGGCCTCGCGCATCAGCCCTTCGTCGAACGGCAGCTCGGCCGCCGCCTCGACGCATCGGATGCAGGCTTCGGGGGCACTGAACCCTCGCGTCCTGCGGGCGATCCGGCGGCGGAAGTCGTCGAAGATGCCCTGGTTCTCGCGCACCGCGTCGCGGTGGCTCTCGATGTCCCGCACCCGCGGCAGGCCCCGGCCCTCGGCCACGGCGCGGAGGGCGAACCGGAACGCGCCGACCGCCAGGCTGCTGCCCCCCAGCACGTCGACGACGCCGTCGATCAGGCCCAGGTCGAGCGCTTCGGCGGCGGTGATGTGCTCGCCGCTGGTGACCATCTCGAGCGCCCGCGGCACGCCGACCAGGCGGGGAAGGCGCTGGGTGCCGCCGCCGCCCGGCAGGATGCCGAGCTTGACCTCCGGCAGACCGAGACGCGCCCGCGCATCGGCGACCCGGAAGTGGCACGCCATCGCCATCTCCAGCCCGCCGCCCAGCGCGGTGCCGTGGATGGCTGCCACGAACGGCTTGGGGGACTTCTCGATCATGCGCCGGACCTCGTTCGTGTCCGGGGGCAGGCGCGGCTTGCCGAACTCGCGGATGTCGGCGCCGGCGATGAAGGTCCTGCCGCGGCAGACGATGACCGCAGCCTGCATCTCGGGGTCGTTTGCTACTGCCGGCACCGCCGCCGCGAGCCCCTCGCGGACGTGTTGGCTCAGGGCGTTGACCGGCGGGTTGTCGATCCAGATCGCGCCGACGACGCCGAGTCCCGGCTCCTCGTGTCGTTCGACGGCTACGGACTGGCTGAGCTGCATGGCGGCGATCTCCCTTGGGATTGGCGCGGGGAGGATACCCGGCCTTCTGGGAACCCGTGTGGCGCGTCCCGCCCGCATCCGGCGCCGTCGCCTGCCGTACTATTGAGCCACATCCGCTGATCGAAGGAGGTTGAACCGATGCTCCGAAACGACTCGCGCTCCGCCGGCGTGGCCAAGCTGCTCCTGCCTGCGGTTCTCCTCTCTTCCACCGGGGCGCTGGCAGCCGAGGACTGGAAGGCTCCGCGCACCGCCGCCGATCACCCCGACCTGCAGGGCATCTGGGCCAACAACAGCGCGACCCCCCTGGAGCGGCCGGAGGCGTTCGGCGAGAAGGCGACGCTGACCGACGAGGAGCTGGCGGATCTGAAGCGGCGGCTGGCGGAAATCCGCGAGAGTTCCCAGGCCGGCGACCTGCTGGGCGACTACCTGATCCAGAGGGTGCTTGAGGATCCCGAATTCCGCGGCTTCGACCAGGTGACGGGGAACTACAACTCGTTCTGGCTCGTCGACCGGGAACTCGACAACCGCACCTCCCTGGTGATCGATCCACCGAACGGCCGCATTCCGGCCCTGACGGACCAGGCCATGGAACGTGTGCGGGCTGGGGTGGCCTACGGCGACGAGGTGCCCGCCGGTCCTGAGGACATGCCCGTCAGCGTGCGCTGCATCTCCTACGGCGTGCCGAACACGCTGGCCGGGTACAACAGCTACTTCCAGATCCTCCAGACGGCGGACCACGTCGCCATCCTGCAGGAACTGATCCACGACGTGCGCGTCATCCCGCTGGGGGAGCCCGAGCCGCTCGCCGACGATCTGCGGCTCTGGCACGGCAACTCGCGCGGCTGGTTCGAGGGCGATTCGCTGGTCGTCGAGACGAAGAACTACTCCGCCGACGGCAGTTCCAGGTCGAGGGCGACAGAGGGACTGCGAGTGCTGGAGCGGTTCACCCGCACCGGGCCGGACGTGGTCGAGTGGGAGATCACCTACGAGGACGAGGCAACCTGGGTCAGTCCCTGGACGATGATGATCCGCCTCGCCCGCACCGAGGATCCGATCTTCGAGTACGCCTGCCACGAGGGCAACTACGGCCTGACCAACATCCTCTCGGGCGCCCGCGCCCAGGAGCGCGAGGCGGCCGCGACCGGGGGCGGGCAGTAGGACCGCTGGCTCTTTGAGAGAGTACCGCCGGATGGGGAGGCGAAGACCGGTGTGTCGCGGGCTCTCCAAGTTTGCGACGCGCCAACTTCGTTCGGCTAGCAGCCCGTGGTAGAAGTCCGTGTCGCACCGAGAGCGGTCAGGCGCCCGTCCAGCAAGGCGCGACGAGGGAGCATATCGGGCCATATTCGACCGAGGAGCAACGATGTTGGGCGGGATGCATGGGCGCTCGAATGCAGCGCGACTTCTGCCACGGGCTGCTAGGGACAGTGTGGTCGCGCACTCGGCACGGTTCTAGGATTCGGCAGTGGGTTGCATCACGGTTCTTGTTCTGGCCTTCGCGTTCGTTCTGCTTGTTCGGTGGCTGATGAGAAAGGCACGCATGGATATGGCTAGCGATCAGTCTCTCTTAGGCAGCGAGTATCGGCCCGGCGCGGAAACCGTAGGGGATGTTCAGGCGGCTCCCAGAGCGCCCTTGCGCTGGATCGGACCGGGCGGCGCAGCGATCATAGCCGGGCGTGAGATAGGCGGAATGATCTACCTGGGTTCGGCTGAACGGCGACCGTACTCGAGCTTCGCTGGCGGAACATTCATCGATCCAGACTTGCCCGTTGCGAAGGAGGGTTCCGACTTTTCCGGCGCGGGCCTTCCATACTGGCCGAGCTACAGTGACATCGATCCTCGGGCCCGCGCAACATACCTGGACTGGCTGGCGGGAGGACGGCAAGACAGGCGTTGTGGGCCGGGCTACGTCTTTCTCTTCTTCTACGGGCTCGAGCGACGGTTCTTCGTGGACGATCCGACCGTCGCGGAGAAGTGGCTGCTGGTCGATGAAGTTGCACGATTGCTTCGTGTCTACGGAGAGAACCACTCGGTTCAGCGATACCTGAGGGCCTTTGTCGACGCTGCGCGAATCGTACTTGCGCGAAGCGGTGGCGATCTTCAGCCTTGCTTCGAGAGGTCTGGCTACGAACTGCCTCTTGGCCTACGTGTAGCAATTGGCCGAATCGTCAAGGTGCAACAGCCGCTTAGCGCAGACTGGCTCTTGGCCTGGTACACGGCCCATCCTGAGACCAGATTCCGTACACCGGCGATGCGGGCATCCCGCGAGTTCCAGGCACTCTTTGGGCAACTCTTCGATGAACGGTTTCCAGGAGGGCTGCCGGTGCGCGCACCCAAACGGCTTCTCCGCGCCCGCTATAGAGCCGCGTCGGGCGACTTCGAAGCTGACCTCGATCGTTTTCTTGGTGATATTCCTGATATCGCAGTCACGTCTAAATCGCTCAATATCGCGAACGAACTCGCGGAGGAGGCTACGGATGCTCTCGACAAGTACAGCCGCTTTCTCGGGCGCAATCCGGAGGGCCGCAGCTCGATCGAAGCCCATGCGCTCCTCCCAAAGCGTCTTTGGCCGCTGTTCCCTTGCGCGGAGATGGAGGACTTGCGACGCTGGACGAATACCGTCATCGACGCAGGCGGTCTTTCGCCGATCGAGCAAGTGATCGGACAGCTCGAAGGCGCGCTGCCCGAGAAAGTGGGAAAGCGTCAGCTCACCGGAGCCGCCGATGCCTTGGCGCGCCTCTCGATCGGCATGGCGCCCGATCCGCGTTTCGCGTTGCGGAGTCCGAAACTCGGTGAACCCGTCGTGCTGTTTCGGTTGCCCGAAGGGATCACGGCGCTTGAGGAAGTCAGCGAAGAGTACAAGGGCGTGCTCTTTGCCGTCGCAATGGGGGGTTTTGTTGCCCACGCGGATGGCGCGATAGCCGCCAAGGAGCGCAGCGCCCTAGAGGCCCGCATCGACGCTTCCGCGTTGTCCGAGGCCGAGCGTTCCCGCCTTCTTGCGAATCTGCGCTGGATGCTGGTCGTACCGCCCGATCTGGCCCTGTTCCGGCGGCGTATGACGGGTCTCTCGGAAGACGCGCGTCACGAACTGGCTCGGGCCGCGCTGGCCATGGCGCTGGCCGATGGCGTGATCGACCCGGGCGAGATCAAGGCGATCGAGAGGCTCTACAACGTGATGGGGCTGACGACGGACGGCGTCTACTCCGACTTACACGCGCTCGCGGTCCGGAGCGAGCCGGTGACCGTCCGTCCGGCTGCCAAACAGGACCGCGATTTCGCGATCCCGCCTCGGCCCGAGCGCGACACGAAGATCGCGCTCGACCCCGAGCGTCTAGCCGCGCTAGTGGCGGACACGGCACGCGTCTCGGCCGTCCTGGGAGAGATCTTTCTTGATGAGGAGGCCCAGGACGAGTCGGAAGCGCCGCCGGAGAACGCCACCGACCGCTTCCCGGGCTTGGATGTTCGGCACGCGGCCTTGCTCCACGAGCTGCTGACGCACTCCACATGGACCGAGACCGAGTTTGCGGGCCTGACGGCCCAGTTCCGACTGATGCAGGCGGGCACTCTCGAGACGCTCAACGAATGGTCCTTCTCACGCTTCGGCGACCTGTTGATCGAAGAGTACGAAGGCTACGAGCTCAACCCGGAAGTCGTAAAGGAACTACAGGAGTAGGGAACGACCGATGCAGACACCAAGGATCAGGCCACGTGAGCGCGACACCATCGTGCAGGCACTTCGAGCTGGTGTGGTGCCCAAGCTGGGGCTACAGCATATTCAAGTTGGCCGTACTCGGGAGATCGAGGAACTGGTCCGCGACATCGAGCGCATGCGCGAGGGAGGTGCGACGATCCGCTTCGTTATCGGCGAGTACGGCTCAGGCAAGACCTTCTTCCTGAATCTGATCCGTTTGATTGCGATCGAGAAGGGAATGGTGGTCCTGTCGGCGGACCTGGCGCCAGATCGACGCTTGCACGCGACGGGAGGGCAGGCGCGATCGCTGTACGCTGAGATGACGCGCAATACGTCGACGCGCTCCAAACCCAATGGTGGTGCGCTGGCGTCGATCGTCGAGCGTTTCGCCGGTCAAGCCGCACGTGCGGCGGAGGTCGGTGACCGGGAGCCCGGCGAGGTGATTCGTGAGAGGCTGGCCCATGTCGAGGAACTGACAGGAGGGTACGACTTCGCGGCGGTCATTACCCGCTACTGGGAAGGCTTCGAGGTCGGCGACGAGGACCTCAAATCTGCCGCGCTCCGCTGGTTGAGGGCGGAGTACTCAACTCGCACGGACGCCCGCAAGGCGCTCGGCGTCCGGACAATCATCGATGACGCTAACGTTTACGACCAACTGAAGCTGCTGGCATTGTTCGTGCGCGAAGCCGGCTACCAAGGGTTGGTGGTCTTGCTGGACGAGATGGTCAATCTTTACAAGCTTGCGTCCTCGCAAGCGCGAAAGTCGAACTTTGAACAGATCCTGCGTGTGTTCAACGATGTGCTGCAGGGCAGCGCCAGCCATCTCGGCTTCATGCTGGGTGGGACACCCGAGTTCTTGATGGACACCCGCCGTGGTCTTTACAGCTACGAGGCGCTCCAGTCTCGGTTGGCGGAGAATACATTCGCGCGTGGCGGACTTGTGGACTTGTCGGGCCCGGTTATCCGTCTCGCCAATCTCACGCCGGAGGATATGTACGTCCTGCTGAGCAATATACGCCGTGTGATGCAAGGCGAGGATGCTGCTTTGCCCGACGACGCGCTTACTGCTTTCATGACCCACTGTTCGGATCGGATCGGGGACGCCTACTTCCGGACGCCTCGCAACACGGTTACCGCTTTCGTGAACTTGCTGTCCGTTCTCGAACAGAACCCGGGTGTGGACTGGCGTGCGCTGGTTGGAGCGGTCGATGTCGCCGAAGATGGCGGGGATGATATGAGCGATATCGGGGATGGCGGGGTGAATGACGAGCTCGCGTCCTTCAAGCTCTGAGGAATCGGCTGGGTTCGACCGGCTCGCCGAGCCCGTCCGCCGCTGGATCTGGCGCCGTGGCTGGAGCGGCCTGCGTGACATTCAGGAGAGGGCTATCTCGGTTCTGCTTGATGACGACAGGGATCTGATCGTCGCCGCGCCCACAGCGGGCGGAAAGACCGAGGCGGCTTTCCTGCCGTTGATCTCCTCGGTGGTGGAGCAGCCCGGCAAGGGCGGCTTCGACCTTGTCTACGTCGGGCCTCTTCGCGCACTCATAAACGATCAGTTTCAGCGACTGGAAGAGCTCTGCGAGATGGCCGAGTTACCGGTCTATCCGTGGCATGGCGACGTTTCCCGGGGCGTGAAGGCCCGAGCTCGGAGGCATCCGCGCGGTGTGCTGCTGATCACACCGGAATCGCTCGAAGCGCTCTTCGTATTGCGCGGTCTCGAGGTGCCGGCGCTTTTCATGGGCGTCCGCGCAATCGTCATCGATGAACTCCACGCGTTGCTGGACAATGAGCGTGGTGTCCACCTGCGTTCGCTCCTGACACGGCTGGAACTGGCGGTCAACCATCGGGTCCGGCGTGTCGGGCTATCCGCAACGCTGGGCGAGATGGCGTTGGCGAGGGACTATCTCCGGCCCGATGCCCCCGAGGCGGTGGCAATAGTGGAGGGCAGGTCGGATGGGCGGGAACTCCGAGCCCAGATCCGCGGCTATCCCCGAAGTCAGCAACAGAGCGGCCGCGACGGGGAGGATGGGAGTGAAGAAGCCGCGAGGCGGTCCGTAGCCTTGCACCTCTTCTCCCGACTTCGCGGCAGTCGGAATTTGATCTTCGCGGGATCACGCCAGAGTGTTGAGTGGTACGCGGACGCTTTGCGTGAGATGTCTGAGCATGAGCGCCTGCCTGTGGAGTTCCTACCGCACCACGCCAGCTTGTCCCGCGAGCATCGGATGCACCTTGAGCAGCGTCTGAAGACGCATCCGGCAACAACGGCGGTATGCACGTCGACCCTGGAGCTTGGCATCGACATTGGCGATATCGCCAGTGTGGCTCAGATCGGCGCGCCGTTCACTGTGGCGTCACTCCGCCAACGGCTCGGCCGATCAGGACGGCGCGCGGGCCAGCCAGCGGTGCTGCGCTTGTACGCGATAGGGGCGGCGGCCGGCGCAGACTCTCATCCTTTGGACCGCTTGCAGTTGGTGTTGATCCGCTCCATCGCCATGCTTGAGTTGCTGATCGATGGATGGTGCGAACCGCCAGTGCCGCAGGCCCTTCATCTCTCGACGCTCACCCACCAGATCCTCTCGGTGATCACAGAGCACGGCGGCGCGAGTGCGAAGCGCCTCCACGCGACGCTCTGTGAGCGCGGACCGTTCCGGCGCGTTGAGCCTCAACTATTCGCGCGTCTGCTCAGACATCTCGGCGCTCCGGATGTGGCGTTGATCGAGCAGGCGCCGGACGACACTCTGCTTCTCGGCCCACGGGGCGAGCAGCTCGTCGAGCACTACAGCTTCTACGCTGTGTTCCAGACGCCTGAGGAGTATCGGATCATCGCCGACAGCAAGCTGCTAGGGACTCTTCCCGTCGTCACGATCCTGACGGTTGGGATGAGCATCGTTTTCTCGGGGCGCCGCTGGCGTATCACCGGTATCCATGACAGCGAAAGGGCTATTGAGGTGACCGCCGACCGGACGGGACGAACGCCCCACTTCGGCGGTGGAGGCGGCGTGATAGACGACCGGGTGGCGGAGAGAATGAAGGACGTGCTTTCGAGCGATGATCTTCCTGCCTATCTTGATGAAGGCGCAGCACATCTGCTGCGGGAAGCGCGCGCTGAGTCTCGGAGATTGGGCGTGATCAGGCGGTCAATCTGCGAGATCGGCGAGCAGACCTACGTGATTGCCACATGGGCGGGAACTGTCAAGACATCGACGCTCGCTCTGGCGCTGCGTGCCAAGGGGTACGCCGTGACAATCTACGATGGATTCCTCGACGTACGTTCCGCCGATCAACTGGAACCCTTGGCGGGCGCCCTCGAGAGGATTGCTGGGTCCGCGTCCTCTGACACCGTGCTATCGGGCGAGGAGAACCTTAGAACGGAGAAGTTCCACCGCTATCTGAGTTCCGAGCTTCTTGTCGAGGATGCGATCAGCAGTCGGATAGATCTTGACGCGCTTCCGGAACTGGCCCGCCGGCTGGTAGCCGAGGCGGCCAGACCCGATCTCGAGTGACAGTGACCGGATCCGCGATGACGGACGCGCTTCCTCGCTTGCGAGGAGGTTGCCATCGGTATGAGCCAAGCCACTTACGGCTACTCGAGCGGGACCGCGCTTCGCAGCTTCAGCCCTCGCCGGGTCACTCGGACTTCCGGCACGATAGCGGCGCCGGGCGGTTGGTCGCTGTAGTAGGTGAGTACGTACTGGCGCCGCAGATCGTTGCGGATCTGGTCGAACACCTGTTTGAGTTGTTCGGTCCAGGGCGAAGTACTTGTGAAGAGCCCGATCGTGAAGAGGCGGCCACCGGTCTGCCGGCTGATCCGCTGGAGACGCCGGCGGGCTTTCCGCTGTTCCGGCGTCGTGCGGAGGACGCGGTTGCCGTTGCCGCCGAATCCCCCGGACCGGCCCCACCTGCTCGACTGATCCAGTTGGATGAAGTAGATCGGAAAGCCGAGACGCACCGCGTAGTCGGCGGACTGCCTGGGTTCGGACCGGCTGTGTTCGTCGACGCCGTCCGTGACCACGACCAACGCGCGGCGACCCGGCTCGTTGCGATACTGCAGCAGGGAGAACAGGATCGCGTCGTTGAGGGCTGTACCACCCCTTGGGGCCAGGTAGTGCAAGCGGTTGGCCAGTAGTTGCTTGCTCTCGCTCAAGGGATGGAGCACGCGAACGGTGCTATTGAAGTGGACCAGGAAGGCGCGATCGTTCGACGACAGGGCGGCTTTGAGGAACCCGGCGGAGACGTCGATCAACCGCTGCCGGATGGGCAGCACGCTGCCCGACGAGTCGACCGCGAGACCCAGAACAAGCGGGATGTCGTGGGCCTGGTAGAGGGTCTCCACCGGACGCCTCTCGCCGTTCTCGCGGACTTCGAAGTCATCCGGTTTCAAGCCGCTTGCGGGATTGCCCTTGCGGTCCGTCACCAGCACCTGGAGTTGAACTATCTGGACATCGATCTCGCTGCGATAGTCGGCGCCTTGCAGGAGTTCCGCGTCCTCCCACTCGCGGCCGTCGGCGAGCTTCGCCACCACACGGACGAACTCGTCGGCCGGCGCTGACTCCATCAGGGCCTCGACGGCCATCGTGCGTGGCGCGCCTTGAGCCGCTTCCTCGCCGAAGTGGCGCACGGCCTCGACCAGGTGTCGGCCGCGGTAGAACTCGACCCGCTCAAGGGTCGCGTATCGGGGTACCGAGACGGCAGCTTCGACCCGGACCATCTCGTACTCACTCGCCTGCACGCGGCGGATCTCCATGATGCGGACGGCGAAGGCCGTGTCGAGCAGGTTGAGGATGATCCTGTCGCTGCCCAGGTACTCGCCCTGAGCGTCGTAGCCTCGGACTTCGAGCGTTTGCTCGCGGGGTGGATCGGCCAGTTCGACGTGGGTCGTGTAGGGCCTGGCCGTGACGCGTTTCGTCCGGCGGCCGTCGAGGAAGAACTCGACGGTCGTGATCGATGGATCGATGATCAGGGTCTGGATCTCGACCCGACCGCCGATCCGTTCGCGATGCCCGCGGCTGGCCCGGGAGTAACACACAGGTCGACAGGGCAAACGCGGCCGCGACCATCACCCTGGCGGCATGGGTGTGGCTTGAGCCCATAGCTGTCGCTTGGCGGTCTTCCACGCGGCTACTCGATCCCCTGGAGCGCCACCGCGCTCCGCAGCTTCAAACCTCGCCGGGTCACCCGGATCTCCGGCTCGACCGGCGTGCCGGGCGACTGATCGCTGTAGTAGGTCAGCACGTGCTGGTGCCGCAGGTCCTCTTCGATCTGATCGAAGACGTGCTCGATGTGGTCGGTCCACCGCGGCGTGGTGGCGTAGAGCTCGATGCGGAAGAGGCGTCCGCCGGTCTGTTCGCTGATCCGGCTGAGCCGTGTCCGTGCCCGTCGGCGCTCTGTCGTTGACATGGCGTTGAATGCAACCACGCCGGATGAGTTCCCGGTACCCGGACCCGATGCGTCCAGTTCGATGAAGTAGATCGGCAGGCCCAGCCGCTCCGCGAGGTCGGCGGACTGTTCGGGTTGGGATCGACTGTGCCGGTCGGCGCCGTCGGTGACCACGACCAGGGCGCGGCGCCCGGGCTCGCGGCGGTACTGGAGCAGAGAGAACAGGAGCCCGTCATTCAGCGCCGTGCCGCCCAGCGGTATCAGATGGTCAAGTCGGCCATGGAGCAGCGGTTGGTCGGCCGTCAGTGGTTGAACGAGGCGCACCGTGTCGTCGAAGTCGACCAGGAAGGACCGGTCGCCAGGCCCCAGAGCGGCCTCGAGGAATCCCCGGGCAATGTGCTTCAGGCGGCTCCAGGTCGAGAGCATGCTGTCGGACGAGTCGATCGCCAGCCCCAGAACCAGGGGCACGTCGTAGGCGGTGTGGAGCGCCACCGCCGGGTGCTTCCTGCCGTTCTCCCGGATTTCGAAGTCCTCCGGCGAGAGCCCGCTGACAGGATTCCCGTCGCGGTCGGTCACCAGCACCTGGAACTGAACCAGTTGGACGTCGATCTCGCTCTGGTAGTCCGCTCCCTGGAGGAGTTCCGCGTCTTCCCGCTCGCGGCCGTCGGCGAGCTTCGCCGCAACACGGATGAAGTCGTCCGGTCGGCCGTCCTCGATCAGTGCCTCGAGGGAAATGGTGCGCGCGACGCCGGGCGCCCCTTCCTCGCCGAAGGCGTGCGTTGCCGAGACGAGACGGTCGCTGCGGTAGAACTCAACCCGCTCGAGCTTTGCCGCGCGCGGCAGCGACACGGAGGCCGCCACCCGGATCGCGGGGTCCCCGTTTGCCTGCGCGTTGTGAATCTCGGCGATGTGGACGGCGAAAGGCCTGTCGATCTGGTTCAGGAGCATCTCGTCCCTACCGATGTACCCGTCATCCCCGTCATAGGCCAGGGCTTCGAGCATCTGCTCGCGCGGCGGATCGGCCAATACGATGCGGGTCTTGAAGGGGCGCTTTCGCACGCGCCTGGTCCGTTTTCCGTCGAGGAAGAACTCCACCTCACCGACGAGCGGATCGACGATCAGGGTCTGGATTTCGACCCGGCCGCTGAGCAGTTCGCCGACCCTGCGTTCGGGCGGCACAATGCGGATCGTGGTGGGCTGGCCGGCACCGGCGGCCAGGGAATCCGAGACCAGCGCCACTTCCGGGCGGTCGTAGACCGTACTGAAGTCCAGGCGGGGTAGGGACCGGACTTTGAGGTCGGTCATCCGCACAAGCTGGTCGTTCAACAGGAAGAAGGTGTCGGACCGCTGCCAGTCCGAAGCGACCATCTCGATCGTGAGCGTTTCGTCGGTGTCGAGAATGCGCCCCTTGACGCCGCGGCCAAGCGGGTACTGCCGGCCGTTGAGCGCCAGGACACGGATGCCGCCGCGGTCGTCGAGGAGCACCAGGGCGTCCTCGAGAATCCGGATCATCACCGTGCCGTAGCGCTCCGCGAGAGCCTGGGCCAACTCGTCCACGGTCGGCGATCTGCGTTTGGGCGCCACTCGCATGCCCTGGACCTTGAGGACCGGATCGTCGCTGAGTTCATCGTTCCTGATCCAGGGGCCCAGCAGGCCGGTCAGGCGAGCTTGGGTAGCCGCGGCGGTCGCCTCGTCGGAATCGTCCTGGGCCCGGATGGGTCCCTGGGCCGCCAGGCCGAGCGCCAGCGCGAGTGATGCGGGAACGATCGCTCTCGCGAAATCGGCCCAGACTGGGACTGTGGCCCTCACTCTCGTCTTTCCCCTTCGTCCTACTCAATGGCCTCAAGCGGCACCGCGCTCCGGAGGCTGAGCCCGCGCCGGGTTACTCTGATCGCCGGCTCGATTGGCGCGCCGGGCGGCTGACCGCTGTAGTAGGTCAGCACGTGTTGGTGCCGGAGGTCCGCTTCGATCTGATCGAAGACCTGCTCGATCCGTTCGGTCCATGGCAGTTCGTCGCCAAGGGGTTCGATATGGAAGAGGCGTCCTCCGGTCTGTCGGCTGATCCGCCTGAGTCGTCTCCGTGCCTTCTCGCGTTGCAGGGTCTCCTCGGAGAATCTGTGGACGAGGCTACTGTTTCTGATCACCGCCTTCACTGACTGATCCAACTCGATGAAGTAGATCGGAAGGCCCAGGTGCTCCGCGAAGTCGGCGGCCTGCTCCCATCGTGAGCGGCTATCCAGGTCTACGCCGTCGGTGACCACGACGAGTGCCCGGCGGCCGGGCTCACTCCGGTACTGCAGTAGCGAGAACAGAAGCCCGTCATGCAGAGCCGTGCCGCCGCCGGGAAGGAGTCGGTCGAGCCGGCGTGAGAGCAGCGCCTTGTTGCCGGTCAGCGGTTGCAGCAGGCGCACCGTGTCGTCGAAGTCGACCAGGAAGGCACGATCACCCGGCGCCAGGGAAGTGGCGACGAAGCTCCCGGCAACGTCCCGCAGGCGTCGCCAGACGGGCTGCATGCTCTCCGACGAGTCGATCGCGAGACCCAGAACCAGAGGGACATCGTGGGCCGTGTGGAGGGCCTCCGGTGCCAGGGACCTGCCGTTCTCCCGGATCTCGAAGTCCTCTGTGCCCAGCCCGCTGGCCGGATTGCCGTCGCGGTCCGTGACCAGGACCTGGAGCTGGACGAGTTGGACATCGATCTCACCTTGGTAGTCGGAACCCTGGAGCAGTTCCGCGTCTTCCAGTTCGCGGCCGTCGGCGAGTTTCGCCGTGACCCGGACGAAGTCGTCCGGGCCTCCGCCCTCGATCAGTGCCTCGACGGGGATCGTGCGAGCGGCGCCTTCGTTCGTTGCGGCGCCGAGCTCGTCGACGGCTGCCACGAGATCTTCGCTGCGGTAGAAGTCGACCCGCTCGAGTGTCGCGGAGCGGGGCACCGAGACGGCGGCCTCGACGCGAACCGCCGAGGTCCCGACTGACTGCTCGGCGCGGATCTTGGCTATGCGTATAGCGAAGGGTCCGTCGATCCGGTTCAGGACGATCCTGTCGCCGCCCGCAAACTCTCCCTGGGTGTCGTAGGCCCGGACCTCAAGCGTCTGCTGCCGGGGCGGATCGGCGAGTGCGATGTGAGTCTTGTAGGGCGGTTTCCTGACGCGGCGGGTCGGGCGGTCGTCGAGGAGGAACTCGACCGCTGCAACGCGGGAATCGATGACCAGGGTCCGTACCTCGACCCTTCCGCTGAGCAACTCGCGGTGCCTGCGTTCCGGCGGTACGATGCGGATGGCCACCGGCTGCGGGAGAGCGTCCATCCAGTCGGCGCCGGGTAAACGTGAAGTAGACCCCGGCCTCGGGCGCTCGTACACGGTGTGAAACCGCACCCTGACGCTCGCGAGACGGGGGCTCCGAAGTTGGGTCGTCCGCACGAGTCGGTCGAGGTTGCGCCGGAAGGTCTCGATCCGCAACCAGTCCCGCGCCGTGGTCTCGATCGTGAGTGCGCCGTCAGCCACGAGCACGCGACTCACCCTGCCGGGGGCGAGGGCGTGTGACGTACCGTCGAGGGGAAGTGTGAGCGTTTCGCCCCGGCCGTCGAGGAGCACGACCGATTCGCCCATGATCCGGATCTGTTGGGTCTCCAGCCGACCGGCGAGGCTGTTCACCTGTTCGACCATGATGGAAGACACCCATCTCCCTTCTCTTGCCATGCTCTGGCTCTTCTTGACCGGGTCCTCGCTGAGTTCTCGGTTGCGGCGCCAGGGCCCCTGCAAGCCGGCGAGGTGAGGACCTACGTCGGCAGACGTGCCTTCAAAGGGCACGTCCTGGGTGTAGGCGGGTTCGAGGGCCGCGAGCGCCAGCGCAAGCGCAAGCGCGACCGGGTTCGTCGTCGTGGCCGCGTTGGTCCGAGATCGTGCTCGGGCTGTCATTTTCGCCCTGCCGATCGAACTACTCGATCGCGTCGAGCGGCAGGGCGCTTCTCACCTTGAGCCCCTTCCGGGTCGCCCGGACCTCGGGTTCGAGCGCGGTGCCGAAGGGGCGCTCGCTGTAGTACGTCAGAACGTACTGCCGCCGCAGTTCTTCCTCGATGTGGTCGAACACGTTGGCCATCTGGGCGATCGACTCGATCTGGAACAGGCGCCCGCCGGTGGGCCCGGTGATCAGCCGCATGCTGTTGCGGAGGGTCGCGTCCTCCATCGTCGTCGGACCGAAGCCGAGCGAGCGCATGGCGACGACGTAGATCGGGACGCCCAGCCGTTTGCCGAAGTCGATCGCCCGGGTCGGGTCGGAACGGCTGTTCGAGTCGAAGCCGTCGGTGACGACGACGAGGGCCCGGCGACCCGGCGCCTCGCCGTACTGGAGCAGCGAGAACAGGATCGCGTCGTAGAGGGCGGTGTTGCCCTGCGGAAAGAGGCGTCCGAGCCCGCGCGCCAGCAGCGGCTTGCTGCCGGTGAGCGGCTGCACGAGACGCAGGGTGGAGTCGAAGTCGACCAGAAACGCCTGGTCGCGAAAGGTCAGGGCGCCGTTGAGGAATGCCTCGGCGATCGCGTTCGTCGATTGCCAGATCGGCTCCATGCTGCCTGACGAGTCGATTGCGAGGCCCAGGGAGAGGGGTACGTCGTTCGAGACGTAGAGCTTCTCGACCTGACGGAGTTCCCCGTCCTCGCGCACCTCGAAGTCTTCCGGTTTGAGGCCGCCGACCGGGCTGCCCGAGCGGTCCACCACGAGGACCTGGAGCTGCACGAGCTGGACGTCGATCTCGCTGCTGAACTCCGCGCCCTGGAGCAGTTCGACATCCTCGAGTTCGCGGCCGTCGCCCAGGCGCGCCACAACACGGATGAAGTCCTGGGCCGAGACGCCGGACGTGGGCACGTCGGCGATGACGTTGCGCACGCCGCTCGGCCCTGCCTCTCCCTCGAAGTGGTCGAAGGCGGCAACGAGCTGCTCAGTGCGGTAGAACTCGACCCGCTCCAGGGTCTCGGTGCGCGGGACCGAGATGCCGGCCTCGACCCGCACCGCCTGTTCGCCTGCGCCGCGGGTCGGGCCGATGCCTGCGATCCGTACCGCGAACGGCGGATCGAGGCGGTTCAGGACGATCTTGTCGCTGCCCGCGTAGGCGCCCCGGGCTCCAAGGGCCCTGACCTCGATGGTGTGCTCGCGCGGCGGGTCGGCGAGTTCGATCCGGGCTTCGAAGGGTGGCCGGGTGGCCCGGGCTGTTTCCTCGCCGTCGAGCAGGAACTCCACGACGGCGATCTGCGGATCGATGGTCAGGGTCTGGATCTGGACGCGCCCGCTGAGCAGTTCGCGGTAGCCCTTCTCGGGCGGCAGGATGCGGATGGTGGCGGGCCGCGCGCTGCGAGCGGTATCGGCGCGTTCCGCCTGCGGGTCCCGGCTCCTGACCGGCGGCAGGTAGTCCGCCTTGTTGAAGCCGCTGTCGTCTGGCCCTGGGGTGGCGCCGGCCGTGTTCGCCGTGGTCGTGGGCGCCGGAGACGGGGGAGCGTCGCCTGAGCGCTCGTAGACCGTACGGAACGTAAGATCGGCGAAGCGGCCGCCCTGCAGGTCGGTCACGAGCACGAGCTGATCGCCCTCCAGGTAGAAGGTCTCGATCCGTTGACGGCCCTGGGAGGACGACTCCACTTCGAGCGAGGCGCCGACGAAACGGGCGCGGCTGTGGCCGCCGAAGCCGTCGGCGATCTCGCGTCCGTCGAGGAAGAGGACGCGGTCTTCGCGCTTCGCGTTGCGGATGAGGACCTGAGGGTCGTCGATCCGGATCATGAGCACGTCGAGGCGCTCCGCGAGTTCCCGCGCCATCTCGCGCATCGTCGACGGGCCGTCCTGGTTGCCGCCCTGGCCGCCGCCGCGTCCGCCGCGCCCGCCACCGAAACCGCCCTGGCCGCCGCGGCCGAAGCCGCCGGTGGGGCCACTGCCGGGCACGGTACCCTGGGATCGTCCGGGCCCGCCGCCAAAGGTCTGGCCGTAGGTCTCCTCGAGCTTCTCGACCGGGTCCTCACTCAGCCGCTCGTCGCGAATCCAGATGCCCGGGATGGCGACGACCGGATCACCCGCGGCCGCGGATGAGGGTTCTTCCTGGGCGGCCGGGTTCTGGGCGCCTGCCGGGTTCCCAGTTGGCAGGAAGAGGGCGAAACCGAGGACGCCCGCAGTCAGGGCTGCTGGCCGGACACGGTGGGAGCGCCGCCGTCGGCGCCGGTTGTCAGGGTTCCTGGTCATGGGGAGCGAATGCCGAGACGAATGAATGCAGGATACAGGCCAACGGCTAGCCTGCCACCAGTTCGCGTACGCCCTGCACCACGCACACGGCTCCGAGGGCCAGGATCACCGGTCCCGTGACCCGCCGGAACTGGCGGTCGTCGAGCCGGTGGAGCAGGAGCGTGCCGATGCGCGCGCCGACCACGGCGAGGGCCATGCCTCCGGCGATCAACCAGGGTGTTGGCACGCTTGCGGGCAACTCCATGAGCACCGTGCGGGCGATCCAGACGTAGTAGCCGATCTTGAGCAGATGGCCGACGGTCTGGGTGAACGCCTTGGTGGCGACGATCGTGCGCCGGTCCACGTCGGTCTCGAGGTAGAACGCGTCCAGCAGCGGCCCGGAAGCGCCGGCCAGGAGTTGTGCCGCGGTTACCGTGGCGCCGCAGGCGGCGGCCGTCCTGGGGTTGCGCACGTCCAGGCCCCGGAGCGTCGGCAGCAGCCGGGCCAGCCAGGGGAAGCTGCCGACCAGGATCAGCACCAGCGCCGGGTCGGGAACGACGGCGAGCGATACGAACACGAGGACCGAGAGAGCCGCGCCCGAGGCGTACCAGGGCAGGACGCCCCACATCATGCGGTCGCGCAGAAACACGAACCGCGCGCCGTTCGAAGCCGCCTGAACGGCGCCGTGCAGGATCATTGCGCCGCTTACGGGGAGGAGGCTCGTGAGCACGGCCATGAGCGCCAGGCCCCCGGCCATGCCGAGTACGCCCGAGATGATCGCCGTCCCGAGCACCGTCAAAAGGATGGCCGTCGCGATCACGTCGGAGAACGCTTCGTTGTCATTGATCGCCCTGAGGGCGTTCAGGCGGGTCTGGGCGAGTGAGCCGTGGGCACAGACCCTTACCCGTCGTCGGACTGATGGAGCGGCAGGGCGCTCCTGACTTCGAGGTCCGTCCTGACTGTCCTCACCTCAGGTTCGATCGCGGTACCCAGCGGACGGTCGCTGTAGTAGGTCAGTACATACTGGTGGAGGAGGTCTTCCTTGATCCGGTCGAATACTCCATGAACTTTGGCGACGAAGTCCGGCGGCGGGAGATCCAGGTCGATCCGAAACAGGCGTCCACCGCTTCGTCGGGCCAGTTGCCGCATTCTGAGGAGATGCGCGTCGGATCGGGCGGAGCGCATTGTGGGTACTTGTGTGCTGTCTCCGTCGGGAGTGTTCGTGTCGAGCAGGGCGATCTGATCTCTACCCAGGTCGATGAAGTAGAGCGGGATGCCGACTCGCTCCGCGAAGGCTCCGGCCTGCTCCGGCTCTGAGCGACTGTCGATGTCGACGCCGTCGGTCACCACGACCAGGGCGCGTCTTCCGGGTTCGTTTCCGTACTGGACGAGGGAAAACAGGATTCCATCGTTGAGGGCCGTGCCGCCGTTCGCCACCAGCCGCTCCAGTCTCCTTCGCAGCGCTGGTGCACTGCCGGTCAGAGGCTGAAGCAGCCGGATGGTCTCGTCGAAGTCAACCAGGAAGGCTCGATCCGCCTCCGTCAAGGAACTCTCCAGGAAAGCGCCCGCGACGGACTTGAGCTGATTCCAGACCGGTTTCATGCTCGCCGAGGAGTCGATCGCCATCCCCAGGACCAGCGGCACGTCGCCGGCCCTCTGGAGTTCCTCGACCGTCCTCTGTTCGCCGTCTTCGACGATCCGAAAGTCGGCCGCACGCAATCCGCCGACCGGATTGCCATCGGCATCGACCACGAGGACCTGGAGATGAATGAGCTGGACATCGATCTCGCCCTTGAACTCAGCCCCCTGAAGGAGTTCGGCGTCTTCCAGCTCGCGGCCGTCGACGAGCCTGGCCGTGACGCGGACGTAGTCCTGTGGCGAGAGGTCATGCGTCGACACGTTTCCGGTCACCGCCCTGAAACCGCCCGTGACCGGGTGTTGAGTCAGGTTGTCCAGGGTCTCCGCGAGTTGCTCGCCACGGTAGAACTCGACCCGTTCCAGTGTGGCGCCCCGCGGTACGGCGATGCGGGTTTCGACCTGAACCGCCTTGACGTCCGTTTCGCGCGGAGTGATCGCACCGATGCGGACCGCGAAAGGAGGATCGAAGCGGTTCAGGACGACGCGGTCGTCGCCGACGTAGGCGCCTCGAACGCTGTAGGCGCGCACCTCCAGGGTTTGCTCCCGTGGTGGGTCGGCAAGATTGATGCGCGTCCTGAAGGGTGCCTTGCCAACCCGCCTCCGGCGCCGACCGTCGAGGAAGAAGTCCACCTTTCCGATCGTCGAGTCGACGATCAGGGTTCCGACCTCTACGCGGCCTGTGAGCAACTCGTGGTGACCGCGATGGGGGGGCACGATTCGGATCGCGGCGGGGCGGGCGAACCGATTCATGTCGTCGCCGGTTGAGCTTGTCGACCGAGGCTCGCGTCCCGAGCGGTCGTACACCGTGAGGAACCTCAGATTCGGAAACCGCCCGCTCTGGATCTCGATCACCCGGTGGAGTTGACCGGCCTGGACGTAGAGGGTTTCGATCAGGAGCCAGCCCGGCCTCGCGGTCTCGATCTCGAGTGTGCCCGGCAGGACGAGGGCGCGGTGCCGGTTGCCGTATTGGTCGGCCACTGGCGAGCCATCCGCGGGGAACGCGAGGACTTCGTACTGGGCGTTCCGGAGACGGACCTGGCCTTCCCCGACGGTGATCTGCAACCGGCCTACGCGGTCCCCCAGACTCGTTGCCAACCCCAGCAGGGTGGTGGACATGCGGTCCGGATCCCGCCACAGGTTGATCGTCTTCTGGATTGGGTCCTCGCTGACTTTTTCGTTCCAGGCCCAGGCGCCTTCAAGGGCGGCGATGAGGGAGATGTCGGCCTCGACACTTTGAGCTTCGCGGGTCGTTTCGGACTGGGCCCGCGCGGCATCCTCGGCGGGTGCCCACAGCGCGAGGAGAACGGCCGTCCGAATTAGGGGTCCCACGACTATTGAAGCGCCTCGAGCGGCAGCACGCTCTTCACGGTGAGACCCTTTCGCGTCGTCCGGACCTCCGGCTCGACGCCGGCGCCCTGGCTCGCTTCGGAACTGGAGGAGGGAGAACAGGATCCCGTCGTTCAGCGCGGCGCCGCCCTCGGCGAGCAGCCGATGGAGTCGGGCCTTCAGCAGGGGCCGGCTTGCGGTCAGCGGCTGGATGGGCCGGACCGTGTCGTCGAAGTCGACGAGGAAGGCTCGATCATCGTCCGCCAAGGCCCCTTCCAAGAAGGCTCGGACGACGTCGTGCAACTGGCGCCAGACGAAGTACATGCTCTCCGACGAGTCGATGGCGATGCCCAGAACCAGGGGGACGTCCTCCGAGACGTGCAGGTGCTTCGCCGGGCGCCAGGCGCCGTTCTCGCGAATCTCGAAGTCCTCGGCCTTCAGGTCGCCTACCGGGTCGCCGTCGCGGTCGACGACGAGGACCTGGAGCTGCACAAGTTGCACATCGATCTCGCCGCGGTGCTCAGCGCCCTGGAGGAGTTCGGCGTCCTCCATCTCCCGGCCGTCGGCGAGTTGCGCCGTGACCACGCTGGCGAGGCTGGAGAGGACGACCGCCAGCGTTGCCGCCCGGCAGAGCCCAAGCGGAGTTGGGGCATGGATGAGCATGACTGCGCCCAGAGGTTAACCGCCGGCTGTCGCTCTTCGGAGACGCCAGTGTCCCCACGAGGTTCCGAGCGCCTGTATTCTCTGACACCTTCCAATGAAGACATACATCCTGCGGCGGTTGCTGGCGATGGCGCCGACACTGTTCTTCGCCAGCCTGATCGTCTTCGTGTCGATGCGGGTCATTCCCGGTGACGTGATCGACCTGATGCTGGCGCAGAACGATGTCTCGACCAGCCTTGACCGGGAGGCACTCGAGGCAGCGATGGGGCTCGATCAGCCGATGGCCACGCAGTACCTGCGCTGGGCCGGCGACGCGCTGCGCGGTGATCTCGGCCAGTCGCTCTGGCGCAGCACGCCGGTGGCGGAGCAGATCATGGACCGGCTGCCGGTGACCTTCGAGCTTGGTCTGCTGGCGCTCGTGGTGGCGCTGTCCGTCGCGGTGCCGATCGGCATCCTCTCGGCCACGCGGCAGGACTCCGCGCTCGACTACACGGCGCGGTCGTTCTCGCTCCTGATGCTGGCGATTCCCGGATTCTGGCTCGGCACCCTGGTCATGGTCTTCCCGTCGGTCTGGTGGCGCTGGGCGCCTGCGATCGAGTACACGCCGTTCCTTGCCGATCCGATCGCGAACCTGAGCCACCTGATCGTGCCGGCGATCCTGCTCGGGCTGTCGATGTCCGCGATCACCATGCGGATGACTCGCACGATGATGCTCGAGGTGATGCGTCAGGACTACGTGCGCACGGCGCGCGCCAAGGGTCTGAGCGAGCGTGCCGTGGTCGTCCAGCACGCGCTGAAGAACGGGCTGATCCCGGTCGTCACGCTGATCGGCCTCCAGGCGCCGCTCCTGATCGGCGGCGCGGTGGTGATGGAGCAGATCTTCGTCATCCCCGGTATGGGGCAGTTGCTCCTTGATGGCGTCTACGAGCGGGACTATCCGGTGATCTCCGGCGTCTTCCTGGTCGTCGGAGTCGCGATCCTGCTGATCAATCTGCTGGTCGACCTGAGCTACGGCTGGCTCGATCCGAAGGTCCGGTACGGATGAGCGCCGGGTGACCAGTCTTGCCGCGACCCCCGCGGACGCCCTGCCGGGGCGTGACCAGCCTCGCTGGTGGCGCTTCACCGTCCGCCTGTTCCGCACCAAGCCGCTCGGCGCCGCCGGCGCCGTGCTGTTCGTGATCTTCCTGCTGAGCGGCGTCTTTGCCGGCGTGCTGGCCCCGTACGGCATCAACGAGACCGACCTGACGCATCGCCTCGAGCCGCCGTCCCGACAGTTCCTGCTCGGCACCGACCACCTGGGCCGCGACCTGTTCTCGCGGATCCTGATGGGCGCCCGCCTGTCGATGATCGTCGGCTTCTGCGCCGCCGGCCTGGCGACCGTGGTGTCGATCGTGCTCGGCATGCTCTCGGGCTATCTGGGCGGCTGGTTCGACCTGCTCACGCAGCGCCTGGTCGACGCCTGGATGACCTTCCCCGACCTGGTGCTGCTGATCGTCATCGTGTCCGTGGTCGGTCCGGGCATCACCCAGATCGTCATCATCCTGGGGCTGCTCTACGGCATCGCCGGGTCGCGGATCGTGCGCGGCGCGGTGACCTCGGTGCGCGAGCATGTCTATACGCACGCCGCGCAGTCGATCGGCGCCGGCACCTTCCACATCCTCCGGCGTCACATCCTGCCCAACGTGATGCCGGTCGTCATAGTGCTGTTCACGACCCGCGTCGGCGCCGTCATCCTGTCGGAGGCGGCGCTTTCGTTTCTGGGCCTGGGGGTGCCGCCGCCGGCGCCCACCTGGGGCGGCATGCTGAGCGGCGACGGCCGCACCTATCTCTACCTGGGGCCGTGGCTGGCGTTGGCGCCGGGCGTCTGCCTGACGGTGGTCGTCTATTCGGCGAACGTCTTCGGCGACGCGCTGCGGGACCTTCTGGATCCACGGATGAGGGGCACGTGAGCGCGTTCGAGGACGATGCGGGCGCATCGTTCCTGGAGTGCCAGGCCCAGAGTGCCAAGTAGAATACGGCCGTGAACGCCGACGAGCCATGGCGTTGGACGCCGCTTGAGAGCATGCCTGAAGGCGCCGAGTCCTGGGCTCTGCCGGGCCAGGCGGAGCAGGAGGCGGCCTGGGCCGATCATCTCGATGCGCTCAAGCGGGATGCGGCCAGGGAGCGCTTCATGCAGGGCTGGTTGCGCGAGCGCGTGCGGGCCTTCGCCATCGAGACCGGGCAGATCGAAGGGCTCTACACGTTGCGCTACGGCGTCACCGAGCAGTTGGTGGCGGAGGGCTTCGCGGGGGTAGTGGGCGCACACACACAGGAAGCGCTTGACGACAAGACCATCCGCGGTCTGCTCGAGGACCAGGAAGCCGCCTACGACATGGTGTTCGAGGATGTCGCAAGCGGCCGCGCTCTTTCGGAGCACATGGTCAAGAGCTGGCATCAGTTGCTGGCGCGCCACCAGGAGACGGTCACCGCGCTGGACCTTGCGGGCCGCCGGGTCGCCGTGCCTTTCAGGACCAAGGGGCGGTGGAAGACTCAGCCCAACAATCCGAGGCGCGCTGACGGCCAGGTTCATGAGTACTGCCCACCGGAGCAGGTCCAGTCGGAAATGGACCGTTTCTTCGCTGTGTACGAGGGCGTGCAGAATCGCGGCTATCCGGTCAACGTGGAGGCGGCGTGGCTGCATCATCGCTTCGTGCGCACCCATCCGTTCCAGGACGGCAACGGGCGAGTGTCCCGGCTGCTCATGGCATGGGCGTACCTGAAACGCTCCCTGCCGCCGCCAGTCATCACCGCAGAGGGAAAGGCCGCGTACCTGAACGCCTTGGAGATCGCCGACGGGGACGACCTCAAGGCGCTTTCGGACCACATCGGCGGCCTTGCGGTTGTCTCCATGATCGGCGCCAACCAGTTGGCCCAACAGGCGCTTGCGGGCAGGCTCGACCGGCCCAACGGAAACGGCGGGCGTACGATCGGCGACCGCTACCACTCGCCACCGGACGGCGGAGGCTCTGGCTCGGCATGAGATCCAAGCTCCCGCACGCGGGCATCCTCGCCGTCCTCCTGACCGCCTGTCTCGACGGACCGGATCGCCGTCACGGCGCGGCCTCGGGCACGGACATGGGCAACGGCGGCCTGACGTCGGGTCGGGTGGCGCCCGAGGCGCCCCAGTACGGCGGCGAACTGAACGTAGGCACGGTCTACGTGACCTTGTCGGCGCTGTCGTGGGACACGACGGACTGGAACTGGAAGCAGAACCACGACACCGGGATGTTCTACGAGCAGCTCTTCGTCGGCGACCTCGATCAGGCGGTGGTCCGGGGCGGTGACCAGCGGTTCGTCTCCGAGGCCTACCTGTTGCCCGAGACGATCCGGGGCGAGCTGGCCGAGAGCTGGGAGTGGGAGGACCCGCTGACCCTGGTCATCGCGTTGCGGCGCGGCGTCTACTTTCCCGACAAGCCCGGCGTCATGGCGCGTCGCGAGATGGATGCCCACGACGTCGTCTTCAGCTTCGAGCGCCTGCGCGACAGCCCGAAGGCGATCCCGACCTACTTCGACCACATCGACCGCGTCACGGCGCGTGACGAACACAGCGTGGTGTTCGAGTTCGGCGAGTTCAACGCCGAGTGGGACTACCGGTTCGGCTACGGCTACTTCTCCGGCATTGTGCCGCGCGAGCTGGGCAACGTGGACCCGAAGGACTGGCGCAATGTCACAGGATCCGGCCCGTTCTCGCTCGAGCGGTTCATCGCGGGCAACTCCCAGACCTACGTCCGCAGTCCGGACTACTGGGATCGGACGACGATCGGCGGCGGGAGCTACGAGATCCCCTTCATCGACCGGCTCATCTACCGCACGATCAAGGACGAGGCGACGTTCCTGACCGCGCTGCGCACCGGCAAGATCGACATTCTCGAGCCCATCCGCTGGATTGCCGTCGACCACCTGAAGAAGACGACGCCGGAGCTGCGCTGGTCGCGGTGGCTGTCGACCGGCGGCAATTTCATGGTCATGCGGGTCGACCAGAAGCCGTTCGACGACCGGAGAGTGCGGCGGGCGATGAACCTTGCGATCGATCAACGGGAGATCGTCGACTTGTTCTTCGGCGGCAACGCCGAGCTGTTCGCCTATCCCCAGCACCCCACCTTCGAGGGGTACTACGAACCGCTCGAGGCGATGCCGCCGTCGGTGCAGGAGCTGTTCGAGTACAAGCCCGAGAAGGCGCGCCGTCTGATCGCCGAGGCGGGCTACCCGGACGGCTTCACATTCCGGGCGCAGGTCTCGGTCAGCAACGCGATGCGGATGGAGCTGGCGCCCCTGCTCGCCAGTTACCTCGACCGGATCGGCGTGACCATGGAGATCGAAGTGGTCGAGTACGCGGCGTACCTTTCGATGATGACCACCCGCACCCACGGTCCCGGCTACATGATGGGCAGCGGCCACGTGAACCCGACGACCACGCTGCGCAAGAACTTCGTCACCGGCCAGACCTGGAACCCGTCGATGTGGTCCGACCCGGAACTCGACCGGCGTATCCACGAGATGTTCCTGACCCGCGACGACGCCGAGAGGCAGGAGATCATCAAGCAGATCACGAAGGAGATGCTTGATGAGGCGGCCTACATCTGGCTGCCGGTGCCGTACGTCTACACGGCCTGGTGGCCGTGGGTGAAGAACTACGGCGGCGAGCTGCGCGCCGGCGCCGTGCGTCCGGGTCCGATCTACGCGCGGCTGTGGATCGACCAGGAGCTCAAGCGGGAGATGGGGTTTTGATGGCGACTCCGTCACCGCACGTTGGCGGAGGCGCCTGACCCGTCGTGAGCGAACCGCTGCTCCGGATCGAGGATCTGACTGTCGCCTTCCGCGGCGGGGACGGCGGCAGGCGGCCGCCGGTGCGCGCGGTGACCTCGCTGTCGCTTACGGTCGCGCCCGGTGAGACCTTGGCGGTCGTGGGCGAGAGCGGGTCGGGCAAGAGCGTCACCGCGCTCTCCATCCTGCGGCTGATTCCCGAGCCGGGACGGATCGAGAACGGCCGTATCCTGTTCGAGGGCCAGGACCTGCTGGCGCTCGACGACGCCGGTGTCCGCTCGGTGCGGGGCAACCGCATCGCGATGATCTTCCAGGAGCCGATGTCGTCGCTCAATCCGGTGATGACGATCGGCCGCCAGGTCGCCGAGCCGTTGCGATTGCACCGCGGGCTCAAGCGGCGCGAGGCGCTGGCGCAGGCCGTGGAGCACCTCGATTCCGTCGCCATTCCCGATGCCGGGAAGCGGCTCGGCGACTACCCGCACCAGTTCTCGGGCGGCATGCGGCAGCGGGTCATGATCGCGATGGCGCTCGCCTGCCATCCGCGTCTGCTGATCGCCGACGAGCCGACGACGGCGCTGGACGTAACGGTGCAGGCGCAGATCCTGGAGCTGCTCAAGGAGCGCACCCGGGAGGCGGATTCGGCGCTCGTCCTGATCACCCACGACCTCGGCGTGGTCGCGCGGTATGCCGACCGGGTGGCGGTGATGTACGGCGGCCGGATCGTCGAGAGCGGCCCCGCGGCGGCGCTCTATGCCGACCCACGTCACCCGTACACGCAGGGGCTGCTGCGTTCGGTGCCCCGGCTTGAGGGTGACTGCGGCGGGCGCCTGGACTCGATCGAGGGTCAGCCGCCGGATCTCGCTGCGCTGCCCGCGGGCTGCGCCTTCGCCCCGCGCTGTCCCTACACCCACGAGCGGTGCCTGGTGGCGCCGCCGCCGCTCGACGCCGCGGCCGGCGGGCGGGCCAGGGCGTGCTACGGCTACGAAGGAGAACCGGCGCCGTGACCGCGTCCAGCCGGGTGCTGCTCCGAGTCGAGGATCTCAAGGTCTACTTCCCGGTCACGGAAGGCGTGCTGATGCGACGCCGCGTCGCCTCCGTCAAGGCGGTCGATGGTGTGTCCTTCGAACTCCGGCGCGGTGAGACGTTCGGCCTGGTGGGGGAGAGCGGCTGCGGCAAATCGACCACGGCGATGGCGATCCTGCGCATGCTCGAGCCGACAGCCGGCCGCATCGTCTTCGACGGCAGGGATCTCTCCCAGGCCAATCAGCGTCAGCTCCGGCCGATTCGTCGGAGGATGCAGATGGTGTTCCAGGATCCCTTCGGCTCGCTCAATCCGCGCATGCGGGTCCGCGAGATCGTCGGCGAACCGCTCAAGGTTCACGGGCTGGCGGGGAATCGCCGGCGTTACCGGGAACGGGTCGCGGAGTTGCTCGACCTGGTCGGCCTGCTGCCGGCGATGGGCGATCGCTACCCGCACCAGTTCTCGGGCGGCCAGCGGCAGCGGATCGGCATCGCACGTGCCCTGGCGCTCGAGCCCGATCTGCTGATCTGCGACGAGGCGGTGTCGGCCCTCGACGTCTCGATTCAGGCCCAGGTGCTCAACCTGTTGATGGACCTCCAGGAGCAGCTCGGCCTGACCTACCTGTTCATCGCCCACGACCTGTCGGTGGTGCGTCACATCAGCGACAGGGTCGGAGTGATGTACCTGGGCCGGATCGTCGAGGTCGCCGACCGGGACGAACTCTTCAAGCGGCCGCGACACCCGTACACCGAGGCGTTGCTGGCGTCCGTGCCGACGCCCGATCCGGTGATCGAAGCGGCGAGGCCCCACCGGTTTGTTGCCGGCGAGGTGCCGAGCGTCCGCAACCCGCCGCCGGGCTGTGCGTTCCATCCCCGCTGCCCGAAGGCGCTCGACGAGTGCAGCCGGGTGCGGCCGACCCTGGAAGCCGTGGGCGGTGCTCAAGTGGCCTGCCACCTCTATCCGGGATCCGACAGGCCCCGGAACGGCGCCGGGTGAGGGGCTGCGATCCCCCATGATCGCGTGGATCTTCCGGCCCAGCTTCTACGGCTGGCACATGGCCGGCGTCGGATTCCTGATTTATGGCCTGGGGATCGCCCCGGCCTACTACGGTCTGGCCATCTTCGCGTCGTCGCTGATCGACGATCTGGGGCTGACCCGCCAGCAGATCGGCCAGATGTTCGGGGCGTTCACGTTCACGTACGGCCTGATCAGTCCGGTCGCGGCGGTGGTCATCCGTCGCTGGGGCATCCGGGCCACGGTGACCGCGGGCGCTCTGTGCGCCGCCAGTGGCTTCTGGCTGGTGAGCCAGGCGGCGAGCGCGGCCGAGCTCTACGTCGGCTACTCACTCGTCGGTGGTATCGGGATCGGTTTCTCGACTCTGCTGCCCGCTCAGGCGATGCCGGTGTTCTGGTTCCGCAGGTATCGGGCGCGGGCGACGGCGATCATCCTGACGGGCGCCGCGGTCGTCGGCTTTCTGTGGCAGCCGGCGGCCGGGCTCGTGGTCCAGTCGTGGGACTGGCGCGTCGGCTGGCAGATCGTTGCCGGGATCTCCCTGCTCGTCGCGGCGATCGCCGTTCTCTTCATCCGGAACCAGCCGAGCGACATCGGCCAGCGTCGTGACGGGCTGCCGCCGGCCGACGCTGACGGTTCGGACCCCGGGGGGCCAGCTCGCCGGGCGGGGGAACGGTCGGTGCCGAAGGCTGTCGTTCCATCCGAGCGCCCGAAGACAGGCTCTCGGACTGGTTCGCCTGTGGCGCGAGAACGCGCCACAGGGGTTCTGCGGGCCCTGCGCACTCCCCAGTTCTGGATAGCCACCTTCGCGACGGCGGCGAACACCGTGCCGTGGCGAGTCATGTCCGTCCACGGTGGCCTTCATCTGGAGGACCTTGGCTTCACGACGCTCGCCGCATCAGCCATCCTGGGCGTGCGGGTGGGCACTAGCCTGTTCGGCCGGCTGAGCGGCTCCCTGGGGGACTTCATGGCGCCGACGCGCGTCCTCGCGCTGGCCCTGCTGGTCAACGCGGTCGGTCTGTCGGTCTTCGTGTCGGCGACCTCCGCGGTCGTGGCGTATCCCTGCGTGTTCGCGATCGGCGTTGCCTACGGCGCCGCCTACACGAGCGAAGTGGTCGTGTTCGGCTGGTTCTTCGGGCGGGCGGCGTTTGTCGGCACGAGCGGCGTCCGGCTCGCCCTGATCGGCGTCGTCGGCGCTTTCGGACCGATCCTGGCCGGCGCCGCAGCGGATCGAACGGGTTCCTATGCCGGCACGCTCTGGACCCTCTCCGCCCTGGCGGTCTTGGGCGCGGCGGCGATCTGGTTCTGCCGGCCGCCGGACCGATCCCTGTTGACGGGCGAGCGAGAGATGGGGCGCTAGACTGCTTCCATCACAGCAAGGAGGGACTCGCATGGGCAAGCGGAAGGCGCCGATCGCAGTGTTCGCCATCGTCGTGCTGGCTGGGACGCCCCTCGCCGCGCAGCAGGGCGCGCCGGAACTGGAGCGGACGCCGTGGGGCGCGCCCGACCTGCGCGGGGTCTGGGACTTCCGGACGATCACGCCGCTCGAGCGTCCCGAGGAACTTGGCGAACAGGAGCGGTTCAGCAGCGAGGAGGCGGCGGACTTCGAGGAGCAGACGCTGGCGCGGCGGAACAAGGATCGCCGCACCGACGATGGCCTGTCCGCGCAAGCCGATGTGGCGAACGCCTACAACCAGTTCTGGTGGGACTACGGCGACAAGCTGACGGACGACCGGCGGACATCGCTGATCGTCGATCCTCCGGGCGGCCGGATTCCCGAGTTGACCGAGACCGCGAAAGGCCGGATCGCCGAGCGCACCGCGGCGCGGCGCCGGCCGGCGCACGGCCCGGAAGACCGCGGCGTTGCCGAGCGCTGCATCCTCGGCTTCAACGCGGGACCGCCGATGAGCCCCAGCGCCTACAACAACAACGTCCAGATCTTCCAGACCGAAGACACGGTCGTGCTGCTGGTCGAGATGGTCCACGACTCCCGGATCGTGCCTCTCGACGGGCGCGCGCCGCTGCCTGGGGATGTCCGCCAGTGGCGGGGTGACTCGCGGGGGCACTGGGAGGGCGACACCCTGGTTGTCGAGACGACGAACTTCACCGACCAGACCAGCTTCCGGGGTTCGGGCCCGAACCTGCGTCTGACTGAGCGGTTCACCCGGGCGGGTGAGGATCGGCTGGTCTACGAGTACACGATCGACGACCCGGAGGCGTTTTCCCGGCCGTGGACCGCCGTCGTGCCGATGACGAGAAACCCTTTGCCGATGTTCGAGTACGCGTGCCACGAGGGGAACTACGGCATGTTGAACCTGCTTCGCGGCGCCCGGGCGGAGGACGCGAAAGCAGAGCCGGCCGCCAGGGCAGCAGAAACCTCCGGCGGCTAGTAGTGGTTGCCGCGCTGGCGCGCATGGAACTGTCCGCCCCTGGGAACCCGTGTGGCGCGACCTCGCGCCACACGCGAAGCAGTCCGGGCGCCCGTCATCGGGCGCACGGATGGCACGCGGGCATCCTGCCCGCATCCGGCCGAGCCGCTCCGTGAACATCGCCACTGTCGGTTTGCTCCATCCCGGAGCGATGGGCGTCACCGTCGGCGCTTCGGTGGCGGCGCCGGCCCGGGTCGTGTGGGCGTCCGAAGGGCGCAGCCGCGCCACGCGTGCTCGGACCGAAGGCGCCGGCTTCGAAGATCTGGAGACGCTCGGCGCGGTGACTGCGGCGGCCGACGCGGTGGTGTCGGTCTGCCCGCCGCACGGCGCCCTGGCCCTCGCCGAGGCGGTCGCCGCCACCGGCTTCGACGGCCTGTACGTCGATGCGAACGCGGTTTCTCCCGCCACCGCCCTAGAGATCGCGGAAGCCGCCACGGCGGGAGGCGCGCGCTTCGTGGACGGCGGCATCGTCGGCCCGCCCGCGGTTCGGCCGGGTACGACGCGGTTCTATCTCTCCGGAGACGGTGCGCCGGAGATGGCGGTCCTGTTCGCCGGTTCGGCGCTCGAGGCCGTCGACCTCGAGGCGGAGATCGGCGCCGCCTCGGCGCTCAAGATGTGTTACGCCGGTTTCACGAAGGGCAGCGCGGCGCTTCTCCTGTCGCTTCGCGCCGCGGCGCGCGCCTACGCCGTCGAGGACGGCCTGCTCGGGGAGTGGGCCCGGTCTCAGCCGGGACTGGAGAAGCGGAGTGTGAGGTCGGCGTCGGCGACGGCTCCGAAGGCGTGGCGTTTTGCCGGCGAGATGGACGAGATCGCCGACACGTTGGCGGCGGTGGGGCTGCCCGAGGGCTTCCACCGGGCCGCGGCTGAGGCCTACCGCCGGTTGGCCGGGTTTCGCGGCGAGCCGGAGAGTGTGCCGGTGGAGGAGGTGATTGCTGCCCTGTTGGTTGGCGGCCGCACTTCGGGAGGCGGCTGCTGAACTGAGCGAGGGCGCGACGGCGTCGTGTCCGCTGGTCGCCGTGGATTGTCCGTTAGTGGACGTTCCGGGTCCGGTGGAATTGGCCTCAGGTTCACTAGCCTTATTGCGCGCAGCGAACCGGAAGCCCGAAGACGCTGAGCAGTCGGGGTGCGGCGATCCGGGATCTTCGTACCAGTCAAAATGATGCCCCACGCCGAGGGGTCAATGTCTGTCAGTAGAAAAGGGGCATCCGGCGGTCACTCCGGGTTCCCATCGAGTGAGCTTCAGGGGGTGGTCAGCGCCCTGGTCGATCAGACGCTCGTGGGTCTGGTCTGTCTTGACCGTCGCGGAGTGATCGTCGAATCGAACGCTCGCGCGCGGCAGGTACTTGGCGCCGACGGCGGTCTCCGCGAACGGAATGGACGGCTGGGTACCCATCGTCCCGACGACGCTGCGGTCTTCGAGCGTTTGCTGCAGGCCGCGCTTGATGGGGCAGCCGTTCCCGGGATCGGCGCTTCGGCCGTTCTGGGTGCGTGGCCGGGCCAGCGACCGCTGACCGTTCATGTCAACCCTGTGCCTCCCGTTCAGGATGGCGGTTCGAGCGTGGCGGCTCTTGTGACGATCGTCGATCCGTGGGTCAGGATTTCGGTGGATCCGGAACAGGTGGGCATCTCCCTGGGCCTGACACCTGCTGAGAGCGGTGTCGCGGCTTGGCTGGCCGAGGGAAGTACGGTAGGCGAAATTGCCAAAGCTACAAACCGGTCTCCTCAGACTGTACGCTGGCTGGTCAAGCGTGCGCTGGCCAAGACCTGGTGCCGCAGGCAGGCGGAGCTGGTCCGGTTGGTGCTTTCGACCTCACGGTTACCGGTTCCTCAGCCGACGCAGCCCGAGTGAGGGCGGGGCGTGGCCTAGACTGCTCGTAAGGCCCCCTCTGTTTTGGGGGGTTCATTGGGGTGTTGCCGTCTTTCTGTGAAGATTTTAGGTTGTGTCCTAGGCTCTCCACAGTCGGGATCGTCGATAGAAGGGGGAGCCCACTTGCGTTTCGCGAAGGGCGGGTGTCACTCCTACAGCCTCCCGCTTGACGCGGCCAGCCCCGATTGATGTCTGTTGCAAGGCATGGCTCCTCTCACGGTGAGCCTGACCCCAGCCCCCCCAGATTGGGGGGTGTCGTGGGCACATTGGTCGACCAGGAGTTGGTCGCGTTGATCTGTCTCGACCACAAGGGCGCGGTCGTCGAGTCCAACGCCCGCGGGCGCGACGTGCTTCTGGCGGAAGGGGGCCTCCGCGAACGGAACGGGCGATTGACTGCACACCGCTTCCAGGACGCCGAAGCCTTCGAGGACCTCCTGACCGCGGCGCTCAGCGGAAAGGACGATCCACCGCGCGCGTCGGTGGCGGTCCTCGGTGCGTGGCCTGATCAGCGTCCGCTGACCGCTTGGGTGAATCCGGTAGCGGGGAGCGCCGACGGCAACCCGCGGATCGCGGCGCTGGTGGTGGTCGTCGACCCGTGGCAGGCGATTCCGGTGAATCCGGAACAGATTGCGAGATCTCTGGGGCTGACGCCCGCCGAGAGCCGCGTCGCGGCCTCTCTGGCCGAAGGCAAGACGGTGGCCGACATCGCGCGGGCCACGAATCGGAAGCCCGAGTCGGTTCGCCAACTGGTCAAGCAGGCGCTCTCCAAGACCTGGTGTTCCAGACAGGCTGAGCTCGTTCGCGTGGTGCTGTCGACCTCGCGGCTACCGGTTCCAGTGCCGAAGGAAGTAGCAGGCGACTAGGCGCCGCGGCGCACCACCGATAGAAGTGAAAAGGGCGACCCCGAAGGGTCGCCCTTGATTCGTTCAGTAGCACCCGGGTGGCGCGAACCGCGCCGCCGGTGAACCAGTCCGAGCGCCCGTCATCGGGCGCACGGATGGCACGCTGACCTGGAAGGTCGGACGGCTACATCATGCCGCCCATGCCGCCCATGCCGCCCATGTCGGCCCCGCCCGGGGCTTGCGGCTTGTCTTCCTTGATCTCGGAAACGAGGGCCTCCGTGGTCAGCATCAGGCCGGCGATCGACGCGGCGTTCTGCAGCGCCGTCTTGGTGACCTTGGCCGGGTCGATGACGCCGGCAGCGAGGAGATCCTCCATCCCGTTGGTCGCGGCGTTGTAGCCGATCGAACCGGTGAGCAGCATGGCATCGCGGACGATGACCGAACCCTCGACGCCGGCGTTCTCGGCGATCTGCCGCGTGGGCTCTTCGAGCGCCCGCTTGACGATCGTGATGCCGACAGCCAGATCGCCTTCCTCTTCCAGCTCGGCCACGGCGTCGATCGCGCGCAGCAGCGCTACGCCGCCGCCCGGGACCACACCTTCTTCGACCGCCGCCTTGGTGGCGTGCATGGCGTCCTCGACTCGAGCCTTCTTCTCCTTCATCTCGGTCTCGGTCGCGGCCCCAACCCGGATCACGGCGACGCCGCCGACCAGCTTCGCCAGACGCTCCTGGAGCTTCTCGCGGTCGTAGTCGGAGGTGGTCTCCTCGATCTGGTTGCGGATCTGCTTGACCCGGCCGGCGATCGCGGCCTGACGGCTCGTGTCGCCCGCCTCGGTGACGATCGTCGTGTCGTCCTTGGTGAGAACGACCTTCTTCGCTTCGCCGAGGTCCTGCCACTGGACGTTCTCGAGCTTGATGCCGAGGTCCTCGGTGATCACCCGGCCGCCGGTGAGGATCCCGATGTCCTCGAGCATGGCCTTGCGGCGATCGCCGAAGCCCGGCGCCTTGACCGCGGCCGCGTGCAGCGTGCCGCGCAGCTTGTTGACGACCAGGGTGGCCAGCGCCTCGCCCTCGACGTCCTCGGCGATGATCAGCATCGGCTTGCCCTGCTTGGCCACCTGCTCGAGGATCGGCAGCAGGTCCTTCATGTTGCTGACCTTCTTCTCGTGCAGGAGGACGACGCAGTTCTCGACCACGCACTCCATGCGGTCGGCGTCGGTGACGAAGTAGGGCGACAGGTAGCCGCGGTCGAACTGCATGCCCTCGACCACCTCGAGCTCGGTCTGCAGGCCCTTGGCCTCTTCCACCGTGATCACGCCGTCCTTGCCGACCTTGTCCATCGCCTCGGCGATGATCTGGCCGATCTCGGGGTCGTTGTTCGCCGAGATGGTGCCGACGTTGGCGATCTCCTCGCTGTCCTGGACGTCCTTGGACAGGGCGTCGATGGCGCCGACGGCGACGCTGACCGCGAGCTCGATGCCGCGCTTCAGTTCCATCGGGTTGGCGCCGGCGGTCACGTTCTTGGCGCCCTCGCGCAGGATGGCCTGCGCCAGGACGGTGGCGGTGGTGGTGCCGTCACCGGCAACGTCGGAGGTCTTCGAGGCCACCTCGCGCACCATCTGTGCGCCCATGTTCTCGAGCCCGTCCGTCAGTTCGATCTCCTTGGCGACGGTGACGCCGTCCTTGGTGATCGTGGGGGAGCCGAACGACTTCTCAATGACGACGTTCCGGCCCTTGGGGCCGAGCGTCACCTTGACTGCGTCGGCGAGCTTGTTGACTCCGCGCAGGATCGCGCCGCGCGCGTCCTCGGAGTAGACGATCTGCTTTGCCATGTATCTTTTTCTCCAGCCTTCGTTCCGGCCTTATCCCACGACCGCGAGGATCTCGTCCTCGCGCAGGATGACCATGTCTTCGTCGTCGATCTTGATGTCGCTGCCCGAGTACTTGCCGATCAGAACGCGGTCGCCGGCGCTGACGTCCATCGCCGCGCGCTCGCCGTTGTCCTGCAACTTGCCGGGGCCGACGGCAACTACTTCGGCCTCCTGCGGCTTCTCCTTGGCAGCGTCCGGGATGATGATTCCTCCCCGAACCTGCTCTTCCTCTTCGAGCCTCTTGACGAGGACCCGGTCGTGAAGCGGACGTACATTCACCAGCACTCTCCTCCTTCTTGCTTGGTGTTCAACATGGGAGTCGTTCGGACCACTCGGCTGCCCGCCCGCCCGTGGCGTTCGTGGCTGCCGTGTCCGTCCCGTTTCCCGGCCATTCGGCAGGAGTACTGTTAGCACTCAAGCCGGGCGAGTGCTAACAGTAGTGCCGCTAGCGGCCGAATGTCAACCGTCCCTGACATTTCGATGACAGTTCGGCGGGCGAGAGCGGAGAAATCGAGCGGAAGCGGTAGAGTCGCCTGCCCTTGGAAGGACGCCCCGTGGTCTACGGGAAGTCGGGAGAGAAGGAGGGGGAGAACCGTCTGTGAGGAAACCACCCGGGAGCAGAGCAGGTCTGCCCACTTCCGCCAGCGTTCCTGGACTCGCCATGGTGCTGGTCGCCGCCCTGGCGCCCTTGGCCTTCTCGCCTTCGAGTGTGTCCGCTCAGGAGGACGCGCCGACCGGGGCGGCGGTGCCGGTCGAAGAGTTCGAACTCGACAACGGCATGCGCTTCCTGCTCGTGCGGCGCCCGGAGCTGACCACGGTGGCGGCCGCCTGGTCGGCCCATGTGGGCTCGGCGAACGAGCGGCCGGGAATCACCGGTCTCGCCCACTTCTTCGAGCACATGATGTTCAAGGGCACGCACACGATCGGCACCAAGGACATCGAGCGGGACCTCGAGATCATCGCGGAGCAGGAGGCGGTCCAGGAGAAGATCCGCGCCGAACTGCGCGAGCAGCGCCGCCGCTTCAGGCTGGGCGAAATCGACGACCCCTACGACCCGGCCCACCGGACCGACGCCCTGAACGCCCTCCGCGCCGAGTTCCAGGAGCTCGTCGAGGAGCAGCGGGAACTCATGGTCAAGGACGAGCTGGACAAGGTCTACACCGACGGCGGCGGCACGAGCCTGAACGCCTTCACCAGCGAGGACTTCACGGTCTACATCAACCAGTTGCCGGCGAACCGGCTCGAACTCTGGTTCTGGCTCGAGTCCGACCGGCTCCTGAATCCGGTGTTCCGGGAGTTCTACGCCGAGCGCGACGTGGTCTACGAAGAGCGCCGCCTGCGCACCGAGTCGACGCCGACCGGCCGCTACGACGAGCAGGCGGACGCCATGTTCTGGCAGTCCCACCCCTACAGTTGGCCGATCGTGGGGTGGCCGTCCGACCTGGAGGTCATCAGCAAGGCACAGGCCGACGACTTCTTCGGCACCTACTACGCGCCGAACAACCTGACCGCCGTCATGGTGGGCAACTTCGATCCGGCCGAGGTCCGGGAACTGGCCGAGCGCTACTTCGGCCGCCTGGAGCGGAGCGGGCGCCAGGTTCCGGATGTCGTCACGCTCGAGGCCGAGCAAGTGGCCGAGAAGCGGCTGACCGCCGAGTGCGATTGCCAGCCGCAACTCCAGGTCCGGTACCACGCGGCGCCGTTCGGACACGTGGACGGGTACGCGCTCGACGTGATCGCGGGCGTCCTCAACGGCCGCACCGGGCGCCTGTACGAGGAAATGGTCGAGGGCGCCGAGATCGCATCCAGCGCCAGCGCCTTCTACGAGGCGAGAAAGTACGCCGGCGTGTTCAACCTGCGGTCCGAGACGAAGGGTGAGGCGACGCCCGAGCAGCTCCTCGCCGCCTGGGACCAGGTCGTGGCGGCACTGATTGCCGAACCGGTGCCGGAGGACGAGCTGGCCAAGGTCAAGAACCGGGTGTCGGCGGATACCTACCGGCAACTCCGGGATCCGTTCTTCCTGATGATCCAGTTGGCGATCGGCGACGCGCTGGGCGACTGGCGCTACCTGAACACGGTGGCGGAGCGCACGAACCAGGTCACGGCGGAGGACGTGCAGCGGGTGGCGGCGAAGTACTTCGAGCCGTCGAACCGGCTGGTCAGCCTCTACTACCGCAAGGCGGGCACGGAGGCACAGGAGACGCCCGCCGAGCTGGAGGCCCTGCCGCCGGAGATGCGGACAGCTCTGATCTCCCAGGCGAAGGCAATCGAGGCGATCGAGGACCCGGCGCAGCTCGAAGCGGCTCTTCAGCAGATGGAGGCCCAGGCCGGCCAGGTGCCGGAAGAGATGCGACCGGCGCTGGATTGGATGGTGGGCGTGATAGAGGAACGGCTAGCCGAGTTGAAGGACGCGGAAGAAGGGGGTGAGCAGTGATCGGCCGCCGTTTCGTGAGTGCTGTTCTTCTTGCGGGGGTCTTCTTCGGCGGGGTGTCCTCCGCCGGCGCGCAGGCTTCTGCTGAGATCGTCGGACATCCCCGGGACCTGACCTACGGCCCACTCGACTTCGACCTTCCGGACGCGGACTCCTACCGGCGTGAACTCGCGGGCGGCGTTCCCGCCTACCTGGTGGAAGATCACGCGCTGCCGCTGGTCGACATCACAGTGCGCCTCCGCATCGGCGCCTACCTGGCGCCGGCTGAGCAGACGGGGCTGGCAAGCCTCACCGGCACCCTGATGCGAACGGGCGGCGCCGGCGAACTCGAAGCAAAGGCCTTCGACGAGGCGGTGGAAGCGGTGGCCGGCAACTTCTCGTCCTCGATCGGGAGCACCGGCGCCCGGATATCGATGAACTGCCTGTCGACGGTGCTCGACGAGTGTCTCGACCTGTTCTTCTCCATGCTCAGCGAGCCCCGCTTCGACGCGGAACGGCTCGATCTGGCGAAGCAGAACGAGCTGGAGAACCTGAAGCAGCGCAACGACAATCCGGTCGATGTCGCGGGCAGGGAAGGCCAATGGCTGCTCTACGGACGGGATCACGTCGAGTCCCGGTTCGTCACCGATGCCTCGCTTGAGGCGACCCGACGGGGAGATCTCGTCGCGTTCCACCGCGGCTACGTCCATCCGCGGCACATGGTCATTGCGGCCGCCGGAGACTTCGACAGCGACGAGCTTGCCGCCAAGCTGTCGGCGCTGCTCGACCGTTTCGATGGCGAAGGGCGGCAGCAGGCGCCGTGGCCGCCGCAGGCGGCGGAGCACGAGGCCCCGGCGGGCGTCTACGTTGCCCGGCAGGACATCCCGCAGGGGCGGGTGCAGATCGGCCACCGGACCTTCCAGCGCGAGAACTGGGACGATCCCGACCACTTCGCGCTGTCGATGATGGACAGCGTTCTCGGCAACGGCGGCTTCACCACCCGGTTGATGAAGAGGATCCGCTCGGACGAGGGACTGGCCTACGGCGCCTACTCGAACTTCGGCATCGGCAACCACTGGCCCGGCAATCTCAGCGTCACCTTCCAATCGAAGAGCGAGACGGTGGCGTTCGCGGCGAAGATCGCGCTTGAGGAGATCGACCGCCTGCGGGCGGAGCCGGTCCCGGAGGACGAACTCGGGACGGTCAAGGCGTCCGCGATCGAGACCTTCCCAAGCAACTTCGAATCGGCCCTGGCGGTGGCGTCCATCTTCGCCCAGGACGAGTTCCTGGGCCGGCCTCACAGCTACTGGCGTACGTACCGCCAGAACGTCGAGGCAGTGACGCCGGCGGACGTGCAGCGGGTGGCCGAGCGCTACCTCTCGCCGGACAAGCTCGTCATGCTGATCGTCGGCGACTGGGAGGCGATCGAGCCGGGCGACAGCGACGGCCGCGCCACGATGGCGGAGGTCGCGGCGAAGATCGGCGGCGGGGTCACCATGCTGCCGGCGCGGGATCCGCTGAGTCTGGACGTCGTCGAGTGAAGGGTTCGGAAGCGGAGTGCCGGGGCGGACTCCTGGCGGTGAGCAGGGCGTGATGGTTTGCAGGCGCTAGACAACTTCCTGCAGGTCGTCGTCGGGTATGCCTGGGGCATGCCCATGGTCGTCCTGCTGATCGGCTCGGGCGCCTTCTTCTGCCTCTACGTACGTCTGCGGCCCCTCTTCCACATGGGGCATGCCACCGCTGTAACCCTCGGGAAGTACGACTCCGACGACGATCCGGGGCACATCAGCCACTTCCAGGCCCTGTCGACGGCGCTGGCAGCCACGATCGGGGTCGGCAACATCGGCGGTGTTGCGATCGCGGTCACCCAGGGCGGCGCCGGCGCCGTGTTCTGGATGTGGGTTGCGGCCGTAGTCGGCATGGGCACCAAGTTCTTCTCCTGTACGTTGTCCCAGATCTACCGCGGCCGGGACGAACGGGGCGCGCTCCTCGGCGGGACGATGTACACGATCGAACTCGGTCTTGGCCGGAAATTCCGGCCGCTGGCGATCATGTTCTGCACCTTCGGTCTGTTCGGCTGTCTGCCGATGTTCCAGAGCAACCAGGTCGCGGAGTTGCTCAATTCCCAGTTCGGACTCGATCCGATCCTGACCGGGGTGGGCTGCGTGGCCCTGGTGGCGCTGGTCGCGTTCGGCGGCGTCGAGCGGATCGGCGCGGTGACGGCTCGCTTCGTGCCCGCGATGTGCCTGCTGTACCTGGGCATGGCGCTCTGCGTCCTGTTCGTGCGCTCGGACGTGGCCGTCGAAGTGTTCGCCCGCATCTTCCGCGAGGCCTTCACCGGCACCGCCGCGGCCGGCGGCGCGATGGGCATCGGCTTCCAGCAGGCCATGATGATCGGCGTCCGCCGCGCCGCGTTCTCGAACGAGGCCGGGCTCGGCACGGCGCCGCTCGTACACGGCGCGGCGAAGACGAGCGAGCCCGTGCGAGAGGGCCTGGTGGCGATGCTGGGTCCCTTCATCGACACGATCGTCGTCTGTTCTCTCACCGCCTTCGTCATCCTGTCGAGCGGCCTCGAGACCGTCGGCCAGATCGCCGGCGTATCTCTGACGGCCGACGCGGTCCAGAGCGCCCTGGGTGCACCCGGCCGCATCCTGCTCGTGCTGATCGTGATGCTGTTCGCGATCTCGACGATGGTGAGCTACTCGTACTACGGAAAACGCTGCTTCGCCTACCTCTTCGGCGCGAAACGCGACGGGCTCTACACCTGGTTCTACCTCGCGGGCATCTTTGCCGGCGCCTGGTGGAGCGCCGGCATGGTGATCAACCTGATCGACACCGCCCTGGCGCTGATGGCGGTGCCGAACCTGATCGCGACGCTGCTGCTGGCGCCGAAGGTCAAGCGGGCGGCGTTCGACTACTTCGGCCGGTTACGGGCGTCCCGCCGAGCATCTTGAGGGCGACCGCGGTTGCCGGCTACTTGGGGAAGTAGCGCACGCCCGGCAGACCTTCGAAGTCCGAGTCCTGGGTCCAGAGTTCCGCTTGTTCCGAGTACGTGGTCGCGAGGATCGTGGCGTCGGCCATCGGCAGCGAGAATTCGAGGGACAACTGCGCCGCACGGAGCGCGAGTTCGGCGGAGAGATCGATGACCGTACCTTGCTGCATGGCCGCAACGGCCTCCAGTGCCTCGGCCTCGGAACGCTGTCGGGCCATGACCCTGAACACCTCGTAGAGGCAAATCACGGGTACGAGGAGCCTCCTTGTGTCGAGGATGGGCTCTTCATACAGATCTGCACGCTCGGAGTCGGCGAGGAACTCAAGCCACGCCGACGAGTCGACGACGTTCACAGTCGATCGGGCTCGCGGTCGACCGTCGTGTCGATTCCCTTGGCGAACCCTCGGTATTCCCGCATCGGCTTGACCGGAATCAGTTCGATGCGCCCGCCGAGGCGAATCGCCTGGATCTTCTGACCTGGCTTGAGCCGTAGAGCCTTGCGGATCTCAAGCGGAATGACGACCTGGTACTTGGGTGAGAGAGTCACTTCGGTCATGGGCGTACAACGCTAGCACGATCGATCGCCTTGCCGTATGACGCTGTGTGATGAGGCTGCGCGAGAGCGGACGAAGGCGGCGGGTTCTCGGTTCCTCCGCAGTAGAGTCGACGGCATGGCAGCCAGCGCGGTCGCGGTCAGCCTGGCGATAGCCGTCGCGCCGGCGCCGGCGCTAGATCTCTGTAGCCCCGATCTTGCTGCCGGCGGTGGGATCACGCAGGGCGGCGAGCTTGAGTTGGCGCAGGATCTGCCCCCTGTCGGGCAGTGGAGCGTGTCAAGCAGTGCTGCCGGCCGCCGGATCCGGGAGGGCTGCGGCTTCGGCCTCATCGAAGAGCCCCTGGCGGCAGTGCGCGACGTGGTCGACGCGGCGGAGGAGTTCGACGAGTTCATGCCGCGGATGCGCGAGTCCGATGTCGAGCCGGTCTCGCCGGGCGTCTACCTGAACCGGCAGGTCCTCGACATGCCGTTCCCGGTGCGGGACCGGCGGTACACGATACGGGTCGAGACCGAGACCTTCGCCACCGGTTCGGGTACCGGCTGGCGAGCTCGCTGGACCTACGTTGAAGGCTCCGGCAACGTCCGGACCAGCACCGGCTCTTGGACCCTGATTCCGCTCGGCCCGGAGCGCACCGTCGTTGTGTATCAAGTGCTCAGCGACCCGGGCGGCAGGCTCCCTGCGCGGATTGTCGACTACGCGGCGCCCCGCATGCTTCGGCAGGTGCTTGACGCGATTCGGGACAGAGTCCAGAGCCGCGAATAGGTGGGCGCCGTCAGAACGCGACCGCGGCGCTGTTGCTGCGGTTGTGGGAGGCGGCGCGGAGTTCGCCGGTCTGAGGGTCGCGGCTGATCGCGATCCACACGCCCTCGCCGCCGAAGCGGGCGCCTTCGGTGTCGAACTCGATGGTGTCGTAGCCCGTCTCGTCCAGGACGCGGGTGGGAAAGCGCCCCTTGGGGACCGCGACCTTGACGCCGGCGGGAGTGAACGAGGGCATGAAGAAGTCGGGCGCGTCGATCGCCTCGTCGACGGTCATGCCGAAGTGGATGACGTTCTGCAGGGCCTGGAAGGTCCGTTGGTGCAGGCCCGAGCCCATTGAGGCGAAGCCGAGCACGGCCCTGCCGTCGCGGAACAGGATGCCGGTCTCGGTGGGCGACTCGAGGCGGTTGCCGGGGCCGGCGCGGGCGATCTGGATCTGCTGGAAGGAGGCGGGGTCGCCGATCGTGATGCCGCCAGTGACGATCGCCGTCTTGCCCCAGAGGACGCAGTTGATGCTCTGGGTCATCGCGGCGATGTTGCCGTGGCGGTCGATCGCCACGACATCGTCGGAGTGCTGCGGCGGCCGGGGCGAGAAGGGCGTCGGAGTCCTGCCGCCCTCGACCAGGGGCCAGAGCTTGGCCGCGTTCGCGGGGTCCAGCATGCCGGAGGTCGACAGGTCGACGCCGGGGTAGATCTGGCCGACCATCGCGTCGGGCAGGAAGTCCAGCGCGTAGAGCTGGGTGATGTCGAGCGCCTTCTTGAGCGCTGTGCCCGATTCGGACCAGTGGCCGTCAGCGACCAGGCCCGAAGCGGTTGCCAGGTGCTGAGCGAGGATCAGGGACGCGCCGCCGTTGTTGGGCGGCGGGTTGGTGTAGACCCGGTAGCCGTTGCCGAGGTCGGCCTGGAGCGGTTCGCCCCAGATCACCTCGTAGGCCGCTAGATCCTCGAGCGTCATGCGGCCGCCGTCGGCTTGGACGGCTGCAACCAGGCGCTCGGCCCACGGCCCCGTATACATGTAGTCGACGCCTTCGGCGGCCACCGCCCGCAGGGTCTCGGCCAAGGCCGGTTGGCGGAACGTGTCGCCCGCCGCGTACGCCGATCCATCGTTGAGCAGCGTGGCGCGGGTCTCCGGCAGGCGGGCGAGGTCTTCGGCACGCAGGGTCCAGTAGGACGCCATCCGCTCCGAGATGGCGAAGCCCTCCTCGGCAACGGCGACCGCCGGCTGGAACAACTGCTCGAACGGGAGCTCACCGAACCGCTCGTGCGCCGCGCCGACACCCTTCATGAAGCCGCCGACCAGGGCCGTCCGGCCGCTCGGATCGCGGCCCAGCATGCCCCGCTCGGGATCGCTCAGGTCGACGCCGCCGGGGATCGACATCGGGTTCGTTTCCGCGAGCACCGTGTTCCACTCGGCGTTCATCGTGTACACGGTGTCGGTCGAGGCGTCGTAGTACACGAGCGACATGATCCCGAAGTAGCTGATCGGCGCTCCGGCGGTCAGGGCTACCTGGGCAAGCGCCGAGGTGAGCAGGGCGTCCATCGCGTTGCCCCCCTGCTTCAGCGCTTCGAGGCCGGCGCGCGCGGCGAGCGCGTTGTAGGCGACGCTGACGGCGCCGTTCCTGCCCGTGGCGACGCCGGCGTTTCGCCGGTACTCGCTCTGGGCTTCGAGGTAGCGGTCGTAGTCCTGCCGCCACTGTGCCGGTCGCAGGTCGGCGTCGTCGTCTGCGGCCGCGGCCGGCAGCGGAAGCACGAGGAGGACCAGGAGTGCGGTCAGGGTCGGTCGAACCACGGCGGCCTCAACCGGCCCCGGCTAGCACGACGACGACGTTCTGACCGCCGAAGCCGAAGGCGTTCACGAGCGCCACGTTGGTGGGGTGGGCGCGTGCCCGATTCGGGACGTAGTCCAGGTCGCATTCGGAGTCCGGTCGTTCCAGGTTGATCGTCGGGGGGATCGTGCCCTCACGAATCGTCTTGACCGCGGCCAGGGCCGATACCGCGCCGGCCGCCCCCAGCATGTGGCCGACCTGGGATTTGGTGGCGGTCACCGCGACCTCCCGGGCGCGGTCGCCGAGCGCTGCCTTGATCGCCAGCGTCTCGGCCACGTCGCCCAGCGGCGTCGCCGTGCCGTGGGCGAACACGGCATCGACCTCGCCGGGCCCGACATCGCTCGACTCGAGGGCGCGGGTCATGGCGGCGGCAGCGCCGGCGCCGTCGGGACGCGGCGCGGTCAGGTGGTGCGCGTCAGCGGTGACCGCGCCGCCCCTGACCTCGGCGTAGACGCGGGCGCCCCGCTGCTTCGCGTGCCGTTCGGTCTCGACCACGAACGCGGCGGCGCCCTCGCCGAACACGAAGCCGTCGCGGTCGGCATCGAACGGTCGGCTCGCGGCCTGCGGGTCGTCGTTGCGCGTCGAGAGGGCCTGCAGGCGGGAGAACGTGGCGACGATCAGCGGCGTGATGCACGCCTCTGTGCCGCCGGCGACCACCGCGTCGACTTCTCCCGAGCGCAGCAGCCGGTAGGCCTCGAGCAGGGCGTAGTTGCCGCTCGCGCAGGCCAGGGTCGAGGTAGTGGTGGGGCCGGTGACGCCGAGCTCGATCGAGATCAGGCACGAGACGGCGTTCGGCATGACGTCGGTGATCAGGAAGGGGTTCGCCTTGCGCGGTCCGCGCTCGACCAGTTGCCGGGTGCCGTTCTCCATGCTCGCCACGCCGCCGCCGCCGGTGTTGAACGTGATCCCGTAGCGGTGCGCTGCGGCGGGGTCGATCTTCAGATCGGCGTCCAGAATGGCCTGCTTGGCCGATGCCACGGCGAAGTGGGTCGAGCGCGCGAGCCGGCGGGCCGCCTTGCCGGTCAGCCACTCGGTGGGGTCGAAGTCCCGTACCTCGCAGGCGATCTTCACCTTGAAGGCCTCGGTGTCGAACGCGGTGATCGGCCCGGCGCCCGAGTCGCCGGCCTTCATCCGTCGCCAGAAGGTCTCGACGTCGTTGCCAACCGGTGTGACGGCGCCGAGCCCGGTGATCACGATCCGGCCGTTGTCCGTTGCGGGCATCTGGCGAGGATAGCGCCGTCTGCCGAGTGCTGCGGGCGGCGTGAGCCGTTTCTCCTGCGCTACGCTCGCCGCTCGCTATCTGCAAGAGGTCCTGAGCAGGGGAGTCCGAGTATGAGTCGAGAGCGTTTCCTTCGATTGCCCCTGCGGATCGCCGCGGCGACGGCGCTCGTGTCCCTGGCGGCGCCCTCGGCCGGCGCCCAGTCGGAGGGCGCCTTCGTTCCCGTCACCGACGCGATGCTGGAGGAACCGGATGCAGGCGACTGGCTGCACTGGCGCCGCACCCAGAACGGCTGGGCCTACAGCCCGCTCGATCAGATCGACCGGGAGAACGTCGGCGAGTTGACCATGGCCTGGTCCCGGGGTCTGCAGCCGGGCAGTCAGCAGGGAACGCCGCTGGTCTACGACGGCGTCATGTACTTCCCGAATCCGAGCAGCGTCACGCAAGCCATCGACGCAGCCACCGGTGACCTGCTGTGGGAGTACAAGCGGCCGATCCCGAAGGACATCGCGACCTACGTCGGCGGCTTGGAGACGGTCAACCGGAGTCTGGCGATCTACGGGGGATTGATCATCGACACGGCGAACGACGGCTACGTTTACGCGCTCGACGCGGTCACCGGCGAACTCGTGTGGGAGACCCGGATCGTCGACTACGAGGAGGAACCGGCCAGGCACTCGACCGGGCCGATCGTCGCCGCGGGCCGGGTGATCTCAGGACGGAGCTGCCGGCCGCATCGGGGTCCCGAGGCCTGCTTCATCGCGGCCCATAGTGCTGTGACCGGCGAAGAACTCTGGCGCCGGCCGCTGATTCCAGGACCCGGCGAGCCCGGCAACGAAACCTGGGGCGACTTGCCGTACGAGGACCGGCACCACGTCGGGTCGTGGATGGCGCCGAGCTACGACCCGGAGCTCGAGCTGCTCATTCTTGGCACGTCGGTCACCTCGCCGGCGCCCAAGTTCCTGCTCGGCGGCCACGAGAAGAGGCACCTCTTCCACAACTCGACCCTGGCGCTGGAGATCGATACAGGCGAAGTGCGCTGGTACTACCAGCACCTGAACGACCACTGGGATCTGGACCATCCCTTCGAGCGGCTGCTGGTCGATACGGCGGTGGCGCCGGACGCGGAGGCCGTGGCGTGGCGGAATCCCCGGATCGAAGCGGGCGAGATGCGCAAAGTCGTGACCGGCGTGCCGGGCAAGACCGGCCTCGTCTACACCCTCGACCGCGAGACCGGGGAGTTCCTGTGGGCGCGACCGACGGTTCCCCAGAACGTGATCGAGCGGATCGACGGCGCGACCGGCGTAGTAGTCGAGAACCCCGAAGTCGTGTTCACCGAACTGGAGCAGCAGCGACTGATCTGCCCGTCGCTCCTCGGCGGCAAGGACTGGGAGGCCGGCGCCTACAGTCCGCTGACCAACACGATGTACTACCCGCTCCGGAACCTGTGCTCCCAGATGACGACACGCGTGGGCCGCGGGGCCATGCACTACGCGCTGGTCAACGACACCCAGTTCGCGCCGGGGAAGGAACTGCTCGGCACGGTCTACGCGATCTCCGCCGAGACCGGTGAAACGCGCTGGCTCCACGAGCGGCTGCCGGCGACGATGTCGCTCGCCGCGACCGGTGGCGGTCTCGTCTTCGGCGGCGATGTGGGCGGCCGCTTCTGGGCTCTGGACCAGGAAACCGGCGAGGTGCTGTGGGAGATCAACGTCGGCTCCTCGGTGACCGGTTTCCCGATCAGCTACGCGGTGGACGGCCGGCAGTACGTGGCGGTCGGCACCGGCGCCGAGGGCGGCACGACCTCGACCTTCCGGAGACTGACGGCGGAGCTTCGTCCGAGCTCCAACAACACGCTGTTCGTGTTCGCGCTGCCCGAAGAGGACTGAACGCCGAAGGACGGCGAGCGCCGCTGCTAGGCTCAGGCGGTCCACGAACAGCGCGTACCAGGAGGTCGAGAATGAAGACCCGGGCCCTCTCTCTTTGTGCAGCGACGAGCCTGCTCCTCGTGCCGTGCCTCGTCGCCGACGACATTCCGCGCACGCCGAGCGGCAGGCCGGACTTCTCGGGCAACTACGACCTGTCGTCTCTGACGCCGCTCGAGCGCGATCCCCGGTTCGGCGATCGGCTGTACCTGACCGAGGAGGAAGCGCGCGGCATGGCGGATGGCGCCGCGGCCGCCAATGCCCGCGACCTGGAAGCCCGCGACGCGAGCCGTGACGTGATCGCGGGACGGTCGGAGGAGGGGTTTCGGGGCGTCGGCGGCTACAACCTCTTCTGGCTCGACCGCGGTACGGCGGCCTTCACCGTCGACGGCAAGTACCGGACCTCGGTGCTCACCGATCCGCCGAACGGCCGCTTCCCGCCGGTGACGGAGGCGGGCGAGGCGCGCCGCGCGAACATTCCGCCGTTCAGCTACGAGAACACGGGCACCGCCTGGTGGCTCGAGAACGGGGACGACCCGTACGACGGGCCGGAATCGCTGACGCTCGGCAACCGGTGCGTTTTCCACCAGGGGTCGACGATGCCGATCGGCCCGAGGGCGTACAACAACCTGAAGACGATCATCCAGACCGACACCCATGTCGTCATCATGATCGAGTGGATGCACTGGGCCCGGATCGTGCGCTTGGGTGCGGAACACCTGCCGGAGGACTATCGCTCCTACGCCGGCGATTCGGTCGGCCGGTGGGAAGGGGACACCCTGGTCATCGAGACGAGGAACTTGCTGGGTGACTGGGGCTTTCACCGGAAAGGGATGCACGTCGTTGAGCGCCTCCGCTTCCTCGACGCCGACAACCTGTTCTACGAGTTCACGGTCAACGATCCGGAGCACACGGCGCCCTACAGCGGGTCGCTGCCCTGGCCGCGCACCGACGATCGGCTCTACGAGTTCGCCTGCCAGGAAGGGAATTACTCGATGGGCAACACGTTGCGCGGCGCCCGGTACCTCGAACAGCAGTACTACGAGAAGCACGGCCGGTGAGGGTCCGGCGGCCGCTTCCTGCGACCCGGCACAAGACGGCCCGCTTCGGGGTTGACCCCATGCGCCGAAGCTGACAGGGTTCGCCCATTCTGCTCAGACAACCCGGCGTCCTGCCGAAGAGGAGTATGGCCAACGTCATGAAAGTGGGAACTAGCGTGTCTTCTCGAACCCGAGTGGCGCTTCCTGCGCCAGTCGTGAAGCAGTCCGAGCACCCGTCAGCGGGCGCTCGGATGACAATTGCCGTGGCCGTGGTCGCGGTTCTTGCCGTGGCGGCAGCGCCGCTCGCGGCTCAGTCCTTCGAGCCGGAGCGGCTGTCGGACGGTCACCCGGATCTGAACGGCATCTGGCAGGCCCTGAACGAGGCCAACTACGACCTGGAACTGCACATGGCGCGCGCCGCCATGCAGTTGCGCGAAGGTCCGCACGGCCCGATCCCTGCGGCTGAGGTCCTCAACTTCGGCGCGATCGGTTCGGTGCCCCCGGGCATGGGCGTGATCAAGGGCGGCGGGAAGATCCCGTACACGGACGAGGCGCTCGCCAAGAGAAACGACAACATGGCGAACTGGTCCACCCGCGACCAGGAGATCTTCTGCTACCTGCCGGGCGTGCCGCGGGCCACCTACATGCCCCAGCCGTTTCAAATCTTCCACAGCGAGAACGCGGTCTTCATCGCCTACCAGTACGCCGGCGCTGTCCGCGACATCTACATGGAGGACCCGAAGCCCTCCCAGGTCGATAGTTGGATGGGCACGTCATACGGCCGCTGGGACGGCGACACACTGGTAGTGGACGTCAGCGGCCTGCTGGCGAAGGACTGTGCGATGCGCGAGGGCGACATGCCCGGTTGCGGCGGTTGGCTCGATCGTTCGGGCAACCACTACAGCTACCAGGTGCAGGTCGAGGAGCGCTACACGCTGGCGGGCCCGAACCACATCCACTACGAGGCGACGCTCACCGACCCGATGACCTACACCGAGCCGTGGACGATCGAGATGCCGATCTACCGGCGGATGGAGCCGAACGCACGGCTGATGGACTTCCGCTGCGTCGAGTTCGTCGAAGAGCTGATGTACGGCGAGTACCGTCGCAACCCGCTGCCGCGGATGAAGCTGGTCGACTAACGACTGAGGCGACTCAGGCGGTTCGGGCGAAGGCCCTGGCGGTCCGGCTGGAACGCACACCGAAGCGAGAAGCACTATGCGTGAACCCCAACGGAAGGCAGCTCTGGCGCTGGTCGCCCTGGTTGGAATCGCGGCGCCCATGCTTGCCGCCGGCGACGAGGACATTCCCCGCACCGCCTCGGGGCGTCCCGATTTCTCGGGTCACTACGATGTCGCCACGCTGACGCCGCTGATGCGACCGGCGGCGTTCGGCGACGAGTTGTTCATGAGCCGCGAAGAGGCCGATCGGAGGGTGAAGCAGGCCGCTTCGCTTCGCGCGGCGACGTCTCAGGCCAGCGATCCGAACCGCGAGGCGCCTCCGGACGGCGGCGACGGTTCACCCGGCGCGGCTGGCAACGTGGGCGGCTACAACTCGTTCTGGATCGACAACGGCACCGACGTGTTCGAGGTGGACGGCAAGTTCCGGACCTCGATCATCACGCACCCGAAGAACGGGCGCTTCCCGCCGGTGACCGAGGCGGTCCGGGAGCGCGCCGCCGCCCGCAGGGGCTTCTTCCGGCGCAACACGGGCGAGGCATGGTGGCTCGAGCGCGAGGGGCCGGGTCCCTACGATGATCCGGAGTTGCGGCCCCTTGCGGAACGGTGCCTGCTCGGCTTCAGCTCGACGGCGGGACCGCCGATGCTGCCGGCGCTCTACAACAACCTGAAGCGGATCGTGCAGACCGAGGATCACGTGATGATCCTGGTCGAAATGGTTCACGACGCACGCATCGTGCGCATTGGCGGCGAGCATCTGCCGGCGACGGAGCGGCGGTGGTTGGGCGACTCGACCGGCTGGTGGGACGGTGACACCCTCGTCATCGACACGAAGAACTTCGGCGATCGGGTGGCGTTGCGTTCGGCGACTCGGGATCTGCACACGGTCGAGCGCTTCTCACCGATGGGCGCGGATCACGTGCTCTATCAGTTCACGGTCGAGGACCCGAACGTGTGGACCGAGTCGTGGAGCGGCGAGTACGTCTGGCCGCGCACCGACACGCTGCTCTACGAGTACGCCTGCCACGAGGGAAACTACGCGCTCGGCAACATCATGCGCGGCGCCCGGCTGCTGGAGGAAGATGCCGCAGCCAAGGCCGCCAGCTCGGGCGGTTCCGGAGAGTAGTCCGCGTTCGGATCCTGCTAAAGTCGGTTCACCGCCCGCTGGGGTCGGAGCGAAGTACACTCCACCTGATCGAGAAACCCCAAGGACAACCCACTGACACCAAAACAGAGGAGTGAGAGACGTCCATGAGTAAGCGAGCAATCATCATCACCGGTATCGGCTTCGTCGTCGCGGCAATCGCGGTGACGGTGCCCCTGGTAGCTCACCACGCCTTCGGCGCCGAGTTCGATCCCAACCGTCCGCTGTTGCTGAAGGGCCCGGTCGTCAAGGTCGAATGGGTCAATCCGCATACCTGGATTCATGTGGAGCACACCGAGGAAGACGGCACAGCGCACGTCTGGATGGTCGAGGGCGGTACGCCCAACACCCTGCTCCGCCGCGGTCTTTCCCGCGATGACCTGCAGCCGGGCACGGTGATCGTCGTCGACGGCTACCAGAGCAAGGACCGCTCACGGCGCGCGAACGGCCGTGACGTGACCTTCGAGGACGGCAGCAAGATCTTCATGGGCTCCTCGGGTACAGGCGCACCGCGCGACGGTCGCGATCAGACCGAGCCGCCGCAGTAGCTGAATCCCAGCAGAGGACAGCCAACTCACCGCGTCCCTCGCGTCCCTCGCGTCCCTCGCGTCCCTCAGAAGGGCGCGGTGAGTTGTTAGTCCTTGTATAGCTGCTTACGCCTCAGGCGTGCCGCAAGTCTTCGGATCGTGCGCCTGAGGCGTCTTGCCGCCGGGACGAAGGAAGAGGCCGCGGAGAACAGGCCGCCCAGCAGCAGGACGATCACGACAACGTCCCAGAGCGGGCGCCGGTGGTAGAAGCCTGGAAAGTCGAGCCGGTGCAGACCGCGGTACAGCCAGCGGTCGACGCGGCTCCGGCGCTGCTCGCGGTGGACGATGCGGCCGAGCGCCGGGTCGAGATAGAGCCAGGTCCTGTCCGCGTCGTCGAAGCGAATCCGGAGTACTGGCAGGGGAGCACTGCGGCGCCGACGGTCGCCGTAGTAGGCGTCGTACTCGGCTAGCTCTTCCGCGGCGACGACCTCCGCCCCGGGCATGGCGGCGGTGGCCGCGGCCAGGAGTTCGTCCCGCTCGAAGCGGCGCGTCTCTCCGCTGCCGAGTACTGTGAGCCGATGCTCGAATGGCTGCACGGTGGCCAGGAACTCGGAGGGACCGCTGCCGTACGAGCCGCCTCGGTAGCGATCGTCGTCGGATGCTACCGGCGGGCGGTAGGCCACGAGCAGCGGCTTGCCGTCGAATGCGAGGAACTCGACCTCGCGCGGGGTGAACTCGCCCGGGAGCGACTCCAGGCTGGTCCGGATCGAGGTCGGATCCAGGTCGTTGAGCCGCATCCCACCGCCGGCGACCGCGGCGTGCTGTCCCTGACTGGTCGTCCTCCCGGCGTGCCAGCCGAAGGGATCCATCGACAGCGCGCCGCTCAGCACCCAGGTGAAGGCGGCGGCGCCGAAGACCAGGCCGCTGTAGTGGTGCCAGCGCATGATGCCCGAGTAGGGCGAGCGCTTCCGCCGGGTCAGGTGGATCACGCCGACGGCGAGCCCGGACAGGGTCAGCACGCAGCCGGCGGCCGAGGCCCAGACGATCAACTGGCGCCACAGCGTGGAGTGTGAACGCAGCGGCGTGAAGTAGAGCCAGTGGAACACCGCGCCGCTGGTACCCCAGAACCGGGAGGTCGCGGTGGTCTCCATGACGACCTCGGCGGTGCGGTCGGAGACGTAGAGCACGTCGCTGCCGGAGCGGATGCGGTGTAGGGGGAACAGGGAGGGAAGTTCCAGGGTCCACTGGTCGGGGCGGGGTAGCAGCCGGTCGTAGTGGAGTTCGTGCGGCGTCGCCTCGCCGGCCGGTGGCCGCGCGAACTGCGTCGCGATCGCCGCCGCCTGACTCTCCGAGAGCTGCAGCATCGGACTGCCGGTGTCCGCGTAGACCGCGGTCCAGCCGGCCGCGGTGCGCAGCCGGTAGATCGGCCGTTCGCCGGCCATGCCCAGCCGGATCTGGAGCGCCGCCTCGCCGCTCGCGCCCAGGCGCGCCGCCGCCGCGGCCCGCGCCGGGTCGATTCGGATCGCGTCCAGGTCGAGGGCCGGCAGCCGGTTCAGCCGGTCGCCGGGGTCGAGCGCCGGCATCCGCGCGTACATCATGACCAGCGCCGAAGCGAACCAGACCACGAACAACAGGTTGCCGGCGATGCCGAGCCAGCGGTGGAGGAGAATGAGCGAGCGCCGCAACGCGGTCCAGCCGGCGCGCCTACGGACGGAACTGATTCGGATCGTTGGCCCAGTACTGCGCGTGACAGCCGGCGCAGGAGAAGTAGATCTGCTCGCCGGTATCGAAGATGCCCTGGACGTCCCGGGCGTCGGCCGCCTGCATCGCGGCGTCGCCCGCCTCGATCATCTGCCGGCACCAGGCGAGCCAGTCGCCGTCGTCCATCTTGCGCCTGTCCATCATCAGCAGATTGCCCGCCTCTGCCACAGCGACGGCCGAGTTGCGAACCCGAATCCAGTCCTCGTCCGTCTCCGGCTGGAGTTCGATCGTCTCCTCGGCCGTGATGATCGTGCCGGCCGATGCCCAGATGTGATCGGCTGCCGGCTCGATCATCGAGGCCATGAGCAACCGCACGCCCGCGACCTCGCGGAAGGGCGGCCCGGAGTCCTCGCTGCCACACGACGCGAGCGACAGGGCCGCCGCAGTGGCGGCGAGGGCGAGCAAGGTGCGGGGGACGCTCATGACGGTGGCGGAGTGTACCGGAGTGGGCCGGCAAGCCGGCTCAATCGACCTGGGTCTTCCACACGTCGCCGTGCGCGGTGAGCAGCACCCCGGTCGGCGCCGCCCAGTGGGTGCCGACGACGGTGATGCCGGTATCGCTGAAGCGCTTGCAGAAACTGCGGCGGGCGGCGATCGCGGCGTCGCGGTCGATGTCGGCGATCGAGCACCATTCCGGGTGGGCGCACTGACAGGGGTGGTGCATCACGTCGCCCGAGATCACGCCTTCGTCGCTGCCGGAGGAGACGGCGATGCTGCAGTGTCCCGGAGTGTGGCCGGGGGTGGGGAAGAACTGGAGCTCGGGGTTGATCTGGTGGTCGCAGTCGACCAGGTCGACCAGGCCGGCCTCGAAGACTGGCGCCACCGAGTCGCCGAAGACGTCGCCCCAGTTGCTCTCCCCAGCGTCCTTCCAGTACTCGAACTCGGGCCGAGCCATGACGTAGCGGGCGTTCGGGAAGGTGGGCGCCCACTGGCCGTCGACCTTCATCGTGTTCCAGCCCACGTGGTCGATGTGCAGGTGCGTGCAGACCACCAGGTCGACCTGTTCGCGCGGGAACCCGGCGTCGCGGATCTCCTGCAGGAAGGGGCCGTCGAGTTCGTTCCAGGCAGGCAGGGCGCGCTTCTTGTCGTTGCCGACGCAGGTGTCGACGACGATCTTCAGGCCCCTCGATTCGACCAGGAAGGCCTGGATGATCATCTTCAACCGTTCCCCGTTCGGGGTCACGAAGTGCGGTTCGAGCCAGTCCAGGTCCGGCGCGAGGTTCTCCGGCGTGGCGTCCGGCAGCAAGAACGACGCCGGCACCGGGTAGTCGATCTCGATGATCGGGGTGATCGATACGTCGCCGATCTTGGTGCCCATGGGTAGACCTCTCCTGCTTTGGGTGCTCTGAACCGCGGCTTCGCTGCCCGACGCGTCAGCGGGTGAGCCAGGCGAACTTCTGCGGCTTCCGCTTCGCCTTCGGGTCGATCAGCACGTTGACGAGAGCCGGCCGGTCGGAAGCGAGCGCCGCATCAAGCGTCGGGCCGAGGTCGGCCACCTTCTCGACCAGGTAGCCCGTGCCGCCGAAGGCCTCGATCACGCGCTCGTAGCGGGCGCCGAGGGTGTAGGTGGACGTCGGCAGCGGCTTGCCGGGAATGTACTCGCTGACGCCGCCGCCGATGCCGTTGTTGTTGATGACGACGAAAGTGATGGGCAGGTTGTACCGGCAGGCCACTTCGACCTCCATGCCGGAGAAGCCGAACGCCGAATCGCCCTGGACGCAGATCGTCCGCCGGTTCGGATGGACCACGGCGGCCGCGATCGCCAGCCCCAGACCGACGCCCATGGCGCCGAATGTGCCGGCGTCGAGCCGCTTGCGCGGTTCCATGTTCGGCAACACGGTGCGCGAGATGTCCATCGTGTTCGCGCCTTCGGCGATCAGCATGTCCTGCGGCGCCAGGCGGTCGGCGATCTCGCGCAGGGCGCGGTAGTAGCCCATCGGCTCGCTGTCGTCCTCGAGCATCGCCTGGACCGCGGCCTGGTTCTGCGTCGCGTTCTCGCGCAGCTTCGTCAGCCATTCGCTGTCGGCCGGCAGCGCGAAGGGGTCGGCGTCGAGCGCTTCGTTCAACTGTGCGGTCACCGCCCGCGCGTCGCCGACCATGCCGACCTCGGTCGGGACGTTGGCGCCGATCTCTTCCGCGTTGATTTCGATCTGGAGCACCCGCACGCCCTTCTTGAAGCGGGGCGGCAAGCCGAAGTGGAGGATCCAGTTCAGACGGGCGCCGATCAGCAGGATCACATCGGCGTTCTGGAGCGCGAAGGAGCGTGCCGGAGCGACCAGGTGCGGATCGTCGTCGGAGACCACGCCCTTGCCCATCGGCGTCGGCAGCACGGGTAGGTTGGTGCGCCCAACGAAGCGGCGCACTTCGCTCTCGGCGCGAGCGTAGGCGGCGCCCTTGCCGACGATGACCAGCGGGTTCTTCGCTTCCCGCAGAACCGCCACGGCGCGCTCGACGTCCCGCGGGTCGGCGAGAGACTTCGGTGCGTCGGGACAGCGGGGCGGGAACTCCGCGTCCCCTTCGTCGACCTGAGCGGTCAACACGTCGTTCGTCAGGTTCAGATAGGAGGCGCCGGGACGCCCGTAGATCGACGTACGCACCGCCTGCTCGACGTAGAAGGGGGCCCGGTGAGGGGCGTCGATCTCCGCCGAGTACTTCGTGAACGGACGTGCCGCCTCGACCTGGGGGCACTCCTGGAAGGCGCCCTGGCCGTTCTGGTAGCGGTCGCTGGCGCCGCCGAGCAGCAGCATTGGCCAGCAGTTCTTCTGCGCGTTGGCCAAGCCGGCAATGCCGTGCACCATGCCGGGACCCGACACGCCGAGGCACGCCCCGGGGCGCCCGGTCAGGTAGCCGACCGCGCCGGCGGCATAGCTGGCCGCCTGCTCGTTGCGAAAACCGAAGTACTGGATGCCGGCCTGCTGCGCGGCGTGGGCAACCCCGTAGACGGGGAAGCCGACAATGCCGAACATGTAGTCGACACCCTGCTGCTTCAGGCTGCGGGCGATCAGGGTGTCTCCGGTCAGGGTCGTCATGTCGTGGTCTCCTGGCCACGTGCAGCTTCGGGCGCGGGCGCCGCGCCCAGCACACCGTCCGCGCGCAGCCGGTCGATTTCAGCTTGCGAGAGGTTGAGTTCATTGGCCAGGACGCTGTCGGTGTGGCGGCCCAGGAGCGGCGCCGCCGCGATCTCGACCTGGCTGTCGCTGAGGTTCATCGGTGAGCCCAGGACCTGGACCGGTCCCTTGGCCTCGTGCTCCACGGTGTGCACGAAACCGCGTTCGTTGAGGTGGGGATCCGCGAACAGGTCGAGCGTGTCGAGAACGGCGCTCGCCGGCACGCCGGCCTGGCCGAGGATGGCCATCGCCTCGTGCTTCGTGCGGCGGCCGGTCCACTCGGAGATGACTTCCGCCAGCTCGTCGCTGTTCTCGAAGCGCCCCTTGGGGGTCGCGAAACGAGGATCGTCGGCAAGATCCTCGCGGCCGATGGCCCCGCAAAGCGCCTCCCACATCCGGTTCGTGACCACGAGCATGTAGACGTAGTCGTTGGGGCCGAACGGTTTGCAGGGGTAGAGGTTCATCATCGCCCCACGGCCGGCGCCGCTGCGCGGCGCCGCCTGCCTGCCGAAGTCGCCGCCCATGGCGATCGCGGTGCGCATGAACCAGGTCACCCCCTCCTGCATCGACATCTCGACCAGTTGACCCTTGCCGGTGCGGAGCTTGTTGGCGTGAGCCGCGCACAGCGCCAGCGCCATCAGCACACCGGTTCCGCAGTCCCCGATCGTCGTCCCGGGACGGAGCGGCGGCCCGTCGACATTGCCGGTGATCGACATCGCGCCGCCTGCGGCCTGAGCCACCGGGTCGAAGCACTTGAAGTCGCTATAGGGCCCGCTGTTGCCGAAGCCCTTGATCCGGCCGTAGATCACCTCGGAGTGAACCTTGCGGATCGAGTCGTAGTCGAGGCGCAGCTTCTCGACCACGCCCGGTCCGAAGTTCTCGACCAGGATGTCGAAGCGGGGCGCGAGCTTCAGCAGCAGGTCGCGGCCCTCCTCCGTAGCGAGGTTGATCGCAATGCTGCGCTTGTTGCTGTTCCAGTTGATGAAGTACTCGGAGTCATCGGAACTCCGCCCGCCCGCGAGGCCGCGTCCGGGATCGCCGGTCCCGGGCCGCTCCACCTTGACCACGTCGGCGCCCAGCCAGGCCAGGGCCTGGGTGCATGAGGTTCCGGCTTCGTACTGCGTCAAATCGAGGATTCGCAGGCCGTCAAGTGCTGGCATGGGTGGCCTCCTGGCTGCTCGTTGCGGGCGCATACGATAACCCGCTTTGGAACGGACAACGGGCGAGTCGAGGCCTTGGGAACCCGGGTGGCGCCCGCAGCGGGCGCGCGGATGGCACGCGGGCGCCCGCATCCGACGAGGGCTGGCTGGGCGATAGGCTCCGGGACCGCGGTGACGGAGGATGGCATGCAGATCGGACGACACGCGAGCCTGGGAGCTACGGCGCTGGCCGCTCAGAAGACGACGCCCAAGCTGGTGGCGCTGGCGCTGCCGTGACGGTCAACCTGTCTTCGAAGCCTGCCGGCGCGCCGGCTGCGCGGCCGCGACCGCGGGTGAGGGGTGTGGCGGTCGACGCCCAGACCCGTTGCGCCCACTACCACGGTCCGACCGACGTGGTCGCCATGCGCTTCAGGTGCTGCGGCGAGTGGTTTCCGTGCATCGACTGCCATCGGGAGGTGGCGGGTCACGAAGCAACGGTCTGGCCGCTCGGCGAGCGCGACCGGGAGGCGGTGCTGTGCGGGATCTGCGGCCTGCGGCTTACGATTGCCGAGTACATGGGCTGCGATTCGACGTGCCCGGGTTGCGGCGCGGCGTTCAATCCCGGGTGCTCGAGCCACTGGCACTACTACTTTGAGTTGGGAACGCCCTGGCCATGATCGACGCCGACGTCCACATCCCCAATCCGCGCTTGAAGGATCTGCTGCCCCTGCTGCCTGGCCACTGGGTCGAGCACTTCAACAACACAGTGGACAAGGGCGCCTCTCAGGAGTACTACCCGCCGCGGTCGCCTGTAGCCGGCCGCCGCGGCGGCCTGGCGGAACTCCGCGAGGCGGTGTTCGAGCAGGGCGGGGCCGAAACGGCGATCTCAAGCTGTCTGTACGCGGTCGACAGCATTCACAACCCGGATGTCGCCATCGCACTCGCGAGCGCCACGAACGACTGGCAGGCGCGTGAGTGGCTGGAGCTCGAACCGCGGCTGCGCGGTTCGGTCGTGGCGCCGATCCAACTGCCCGCTGCCGCGGCCGAGGAGGTCGAGCGTTGCGCTGGCCGGCCCGGCTTCGTCCAGGTGCTGATCCCGGTCCGGACCGAGCACCCGCTGGGAAGCCGCCACTACCACCCGCTGTGGAAGACGATCGAGGAGAGCGGTCTGGTGGCGGCGATCCACTTCGGCGGCGCGCCCGTCATGCCGCCGACGCCGACCGGCTGGCCGTCGTTCTTCCTGGAGGAGTACACGGCGATGGCGCAGGTGTTCGCGACCCAGCTCACGAGCATGATCGTCGAGGGGGTGTTCGACGCCTGTCCGAATCTGCGGGTCGTCTTCCTCGAGTCCGGTTTCACCTGGATCCCGGCCCACCTCTGGCGCATGGACAAGGAGTGGCGGAACCTGAGGCGGCTGGTGCCCTGGGTACGCCGTCCGCCATCCGACTACTTTCGCGAGCACGTGCGGGTAGGCATTCAGCCGCTCGACGCGCCGCCGGACCCCGCACACCTGTGCGAAGTCGTCGACCAGCTCGGGTCGGAGGACCTGCTGCTCTACGCGAGCGACTATCCCCACGTCCACGCCTGCGACGCCGGCGATCTCCTGCTGCGGCTGGTGCCGGAAGCGCTGGGGCGTAAGATCAGGTTCGAGAACGCCCGCAGCTTCTACGGCTTCTCCGAAGGAGGGTAACCATGACCGTAACCCTGATCGAGCCATCCACCCAAACCTCGGCGCTTCCTACCGCGCTGGCGCCGAAGCGGCCGCCGATCATCGACTGCGACTTCCACAACGAGCTCGACTCGATCAAGGATCTGTACCCGTACCTGTCGACGCGCTGGCGCGACCACCTCGAGACCTTCGGTGTGCGCCACCCGAACAGCGGCTACTACCCGCGCTTCATGGACCATCGCGAGGCGGCGCGGCCGCCGTCAGGCCGTACCCCCGGTTCGGAAGTCGGCTTCGCGCGGGAGGACTTTCTCGACCCGTACAACGTGGAATACGCCATCCTGAACCCGCTGACCCCGGTCACCTCGGCGCTCGACCTGGAACTGGGCGCGGCGCTGGCTACCGCCGCCAACGACTGGCAGATCGCCGAGTGGCTCGACCCGGAGCCGCGGTTGCGCGCGTCCGCGGTCGTGACGCCTCAGGACCCGGTCGCCGCGGCCGCGGAAATCCGGCGCTGCGGCGCCGACGGGCGCTTCGTCCAGGTGCTGTTCCTGGGGCGGATGCAGGAGCCGATGGGCCGCCGCAAGTACTGGCCGATCTACGAGGCCTGCGCCGAAACCGGCATGCACGTCGCGTCGCATGCCTTCGGCGCCTACGGTCACCCGATCACCGGGGCCGGGCACGCCTCGTACTACATCGAGGACCACACGAGCCCGCCCCAGGCGGTGCAGGCGAACATCACCAGTATGGTGGTCGAAGGCGTCTTCGATCGCTTCCCGAGCCTGCGGATGATCTCGGTCGAGAACGGCTTCGGCTGGCTGCCGCCCCTGATCTGGCGTCTGGATTCCGCCTGGAGCCTGCTGCGCGCCGAAGCGCCGCACCTCGAGCGTTTGCCGTCGGAGATCATCGCCGAGCACGTCTACGTGACCACCCAGCCGATCGAGGAGCCGCCACGGCGCCGGGATTTCCTGGCTCTGATCGAGCACTTCGGCTGTCTTTCAAGCCACATCCTCATTGCCAGCGACTACCCGCACTGGGACGGCGACAATCCCGACGTCGTGCTGCCCTCCGGGCTCGACGAGGAACTCGTCCGCGGCATCCAGCGCGAGAACGCCCGCGCTCTCTACGGGCTCTAGCAGCCCTGCCGGAATCGATTTCGGCGTAGGCCATTCGCGCATGAAGTACGTCGTCGCCGAGGCGTCGGAGATCGAATCCGGCGGCCGCAAGATCGTCACCGTCGCCGGCCGCTCGATCGGAATCTTCAACCTGGACGGCGAGTTCTTCGCGCTGCGCAACCGCTGCCCGCACCAGGGCGGGAAGCTGTGCGAGGGCCAGCTCTGGGGCGTACTCCGTTCCGAGCGTCCCGGCGCCTACGAATACCGGCCGAGCCGCGAGATCCTCTGCTGTCCCTGGCACGGCTGGGAGTTCCACGTCCGCACCGGCCAGTCCTGGTGCGCGCCCGAGCGCCTGCGCGTGCGCCGCTACGAGGTCGAGACGGTCGCAGGCGAGGAACTCGCCGAGGCCGAGGCCGCCGAGGCCGCGACGACCGCGATCGACGACCCTGAAGCCCCGGCCCCGGGCATGGTCAAGGGCCCCTACACGGCCGAGACCTACCCGGTCACTCGGGACGGCGAGTACCTGGTCGTCGAGATCGCGGGGTAGGGCTGCCGGTAGGGCGCCCTGGCTTCTACCGGAGTCTGGCCAGCCACAGCGAGCCAGTCACACCCACCAGGGGATGACCAGGGCGTAGAGCAGGACGAACACGATCCAGACCACGCGGGGCATGGGGGAGGAGGATAGCTCTACGGTCCCAACGCCCCGATGGGGATGACGCCGACATCGTCGTTTCGGATGGAACCGTAGCCGTTCGGCACGATCACGGCCATAGCGGACGGCTTGCTTTGCGTGTCCCTCGCTGCACGCGGTTCGCGCTGGGCGAGGCGGCGGAGGTTCCTGGCGCCTTCATCGAACCAGCGGTGGCCGAGCTTGATCTCGAACGCGGCCCAGCGGCCGTCGGCGGCCTCGACGACTGCGTCGACTTCCAGGCCGCCCTTCTCCCGGTAGTGGAAGACCTCCGCGTCGTTGGCCTGCGCATAGATCCTGAGGTCGCGGATGACGAGCGACTCGAACAGAAGGCCCAGGAAGCGCAGGTCACCCAACAGGCGCTTCGGCGTTGCCCGAAGCGCGGCTACGGCCAGGGACGGATCGACGAAGTGGCGTTTGGGGGCTTCACGAAGAACTGCCCGCGAGCGTAGGTGGGGTGACCAGGCCGGCTGATCCTCGATGACCATGAGTTGTTCCAGTGCGTCCAGGTAGCCGGCGGCGGTCTCGGGCTTCATGGTGATTTGGCTGGCGCCCACATCGGCGGTCAGCCTTGAGAGCGTCACTTCCGTCGCCGTGTTCCGGGCGAGCGAGCGCAGAAGCCGGCCGACCCGGATCGGGTCTGTTCGGCGTTCGGAGACTCTGGAGACATCCGTGCGGCGTATCTCGTTCAGGTAGTCCCGGTTCAATCGCAGGGTTTCGCGCGTCGGCTGGCCATGGTTGGCCGGCCAACCTCCGGCGGCCACGAACTCGGCGAGCTCCGGAATGCTGAGTGAGGACGCCCCGGCTCCCTGGCGCGAGCGGTTCAGCAGTTCAGCGAGTGAGATCTCGCCGCTGGAATGCCCGGATTCGAAGAGCGACAGAGGCCGCATCCGGATGTGAGTGAAACGCCCTGCTCCTGAATGCCGCGTCACATCGTCGGTAGGCACGGCAGAGCCGGTGAGGATGAACTGGCCGGGATCGGCCCGGTCGTCGACCGCGCGACGAACGTGGTTCCAGATCGATGGTTCGAGTGGCCATTCGTCGATCAGCCGTGGCGTTGCGCCGGCGAGTGCGGTGGCGGGATCTACGCTTGCGAGCTGCCGTGCGTTGCGGTCGGTATCGAGGAGAACCTCGCTTGCAGCCCTCTGTCTTGCGGTGGCGGTCTTGCCGCAGGCTTTGGGACCTTCCATGACCACGGCGCCGGTAGCGGCCAGACACTCGTCGAGTTCCGTCTCGACAATTCGTGGAAGGTAGTGCATCGAACAAGTCCAGCGGGTGATGTGGACAAAGTACAGCGGGTGAAACGGACAAAGTCCAGAGGGCTAAACGGGCAGAGTTTAGAGGGTGATACGGACGAAGTCCAGCGGGCGATACGGACAAGACACAGCGGGTGAAACGGACGAGTTCCGGCGGATGAAACGGCCGGTGCCCCCTGTCGACGGGCGTAGGCTGCGACGTGCTACGTCTGCGGGCGCAGATCGTAGGCCACGGCCTCCCGGTCGTTCCTCACCAGCAGGACGCCGTCGGCGATCGCCGGGTTGTTCCAGGTGCGGCCCGCCACGGCCGGCAGGGCGGCGACCTCCTGGTGGCCCTCGGGGGTGGCGCGCACCAGGACGAGGTGGCCGCGTTCGGTGGTGATGACCAGGTGGCCTGAGGCGAGCAGGATCTGGCCGTGGCCGTAGCGGCCGCCCTTCCAGACCCGGTCGCCGGTGGCCGGGTCGATGCAGGCGAGGATGCCCTCGTCGAGGCCGTAGATGTATCCCTCGTGGAGCACGGAGCTCGAGAACTTGTTCTTCATCTGGTTGCTGAACCAGATCTCGTTGACTTTGGCGGTGTTTGCCTCGAGGTCCGCTTCGACCTCGAGCATCGCGGCGCCGTGGCCGTAGCCGGCCGACACGAACACGCGGTTCGGCGCGACCTGCAGCGGTTGCGCGGCGTTGATCCCGTTCATCGTCTCCCAGGGCCGGGTCCAGTAGGTCCGGCTGCCGTCGGTTGCCAGTGAGATGACCTGGTCTCCACCGATCAGGACGATCTGGGAAAGTCCATCCAGGGTGAACACGGCTGGCGCGGTGTAGGCGCCCTGGGCGTCGAGCGCCCGCCAGCGGATGGCGCCGGTGGCGAGCTCGTACGCGATCACCGCGCCGTCCGGGCCGCCAGGTGCGGTGAGCACGAGGTCGTTCATGATCGAGGGTGACGCCGCCATGCCCCAGGTCAGGTTGGCGGCGCCCGCGTCGTCAAGGATGTTGGTGCGCCAGATCCCTTCGCCCGTGGCCGCGTCGAGCGCCCGGAATTCGCCTGTGGCGCCGAGCGCGAACAGCGTGCCGCCGTGAAGGGCTGGTGTAGCTCGGGGACCGTTGCCGCCCATGCTCTCCTCGAAGCGGGCATCCCAGCTCACCGACCAGCGTTCGACGCCGGTCAGGACATCGTAGGCCGCGACGACCTCCTGCTCGCGGCGCTGCTCGATCGTGTAGGCGAGTCCGTGGCCGACGACGAAGGAGGCGTAGCCGCCGCCGACGGGAATCCGCCACAGCTCAGGCGGTCCCGCCTTGGGCCAGGCGGTGTTGATCGGCTCAGGGTAGCGACCGTCCATGTGGACGCCCCGGTAGTAGGGCCAGGAGCCGGCGGGCGGAGCTTCTTCAACCGGCGGATCCGGCTGGGTTGCGTCTTCCGGCAGGTCTGTTGCGGCGCCGGCGGCTGCGGCGTCGCCCTCGCCCGTTTCGGGCCTGGCGGCGTCACTGCCGGCTGCCTCGGGCTCAGGAGCGTTGTCGCTGTCGGGTCCCTCGGTCGGTTCCGGTTGCTCGGGATCGGGGGCCGGCGCGACTTCCGCGCTCCGGTCCCGATGGGCCTCCAGAGCCCGGTAGTGCCGGTCCTCGTGGTGGAAGTCCAGTTGCGGCATGAAGTTGCCGGTCATCTGGAGGTGCATTCCGGTGGTCAGGTTCAGTACCAAGGCCAGTCCGGCCAAGCCGACAACGGTGATGCCGGTCCACTTCAGGAAGGCGAGGAATCGTCTCGGTTTGCGGGTTTCGGTCATGGGTTGCATCCTATTCGCTGTAGTTCCACCCAAGCCGGCGCTCCGCACCGGATGCGGGCGAGACGCCCGCGTTCCCAGGGCCTCTCATTGGTACGCTGCCGGCCGCTGTGAAGGCCCCGAGCATTCATCTTCGTTTCTCGCCTGCCGTCCTGCCGGAAACAGCCGCGAAACTCCGCTCGGAGGTTCGCGCTCTACTGGAAGAGACGCGCGCCGCGGGCGTCTGGTTAGCGGACGGACTCTCGTGGTGGGGCCGCAACCCGGAGCTCAGCCGGGCGCTCGGCGCGGCCGGTTTCATCGGCATGACCTGGCCGCGGCAGTACGGCGGTTCGGAACGGAGCTACCTGGAGCGCTACGTGGTCACCGAGGAGCTCCTGGCGGCGGGCGCGCCGGCAGCTTTCCACTGGTTCGCCGACCGTCAGATCGGCCCGAGCATCCTGCGTTTCGGCACCGAGGAGCAGAAGCAACGCTTCCTGCCGCCGATCGCCCGCGGCGAGCTTTCCTTCGCGGTCGGCATGAGCGAGCCGGACTCGGGTTCGGACCTGGCCTCGATCCGCACCCGCGCCGAGCGCACCGGCGGCGGCTGGCGGGTCAACGGATCGAAGATCTGGACTTCCTATGCGCACCAGGCGGAGTACTGCGTCGCGCTGCTGCGCACCGAGCCGAAGTCGGACAAACGCCATGCGGGTATGAGCCAGGTCATCGTCGACCTCAGGAACTCGAACGGGATCACGGTCCGCCCCATCATCGACCTGCCCGGCCGTCACGACTTCAACGAGGTCTTCTTCGAGGACGCCTTCGTGCCGGACGACTGCCTGCTCGGCAGTCCCGGTGACGGTTGGGCGCAGGTGACCTCCGAACTAGCCTACGAGCGCAGCGGTCCGGAGCGGTTCCTCACCAACTTCCACCTGCTGCGGGCGCTGGTCGATGTGCTGGGGGAGAGTGCTTCGCCGGCGGCCCGGCGCGAGGCCGGGCGGCTCGTCAGCCGGCTCTGGACGCTGCGGGTGGCCTCGATCTCCGTGGCGGCTGCACTCGAAGCCGGCGGTACGCCGAACGTCGAGTCGGCCCTGGTCAAGGACCTCGGCACGAACTTCCAGCAGGAGGTGCCGGAGGCGGTGCGCCGCGTCGCGGCGGATGAAGGGATCGGTGATCGGACGCTCCTCGACCTCCTGCAGCAGGTGGTCATGGCCGCGCCGTCCTACACGATCCAGGGCGGCGCGACCGAGATTCTGCGGGGCATCGTCGCCCGCGGTTTGAGGTTGCGATGAGCGCACCCGGGCGGCGCGATCCGCGCCGGTCCGCGAACCAGTCCGAGCGCCCGTCTTCGGGCGCTCGGATGGCGCTGCGCCAACTCATCTTGGACACGGCGGCCCGGCTGTTCGAGGCGGCAACGGAAGACGAGGTGTTCGAAGGCGTGGAGGTGGGCCGTTTCCCGGCCGATCACTGGCTGATGATCGAGGAGAACGGCCTCGTGGACGTGCTGCTGCCCGAAGGGGACGGTGGCGCCGGTGTGGACTTCGGCGACGCGATGGCCGTGGCGCGGGCGGCCGGGGCATTCGCCCTGCCGTTGCCCCTCGTCGAGACGATGATCGGGCGGTGGGTGCTCTTCGGCGCCGGTCTGGAGGCGCCGTCCGGCCCGCTGGGTCTCGTCACTGGCGCCGGTGCTGCGGATGTGCTCTGGCCGGACGAGATCGGAGCACTGGTGATCGCCGACAGAGAAGACGCGGTCGGCTGGGTCGCCGCCGGCGAGATCGATCTCGAGCGCGACACGAATACAGCCGGCGAACCCGTGGGGCGGCTGAGAGGCCTGCCGCCGATCCCGGAGGGCCAGGCGGGCAGTTCAGCCGCAGGGCCACCGGCCTCGATTCTCATGGCCGCCGCGCGCAGCGCGATGATCGCCGGCGCGATGGAGCGCATTCTCGACCTGACGATCGAGCATGTGCAGGGCCGTGTCCAGTTCGGGCGGCCGCTTGCCCGCTTTCAGGCCGTGCAGCAACTGGTCGCCGTCATGGCGAGTCAGGCGGCGGTAGTCGGCGTCGCGTCGGACACCGCGATCACGGCCGTCGAAGCCGCCCTCGATAACGGTGGTGCCGATGCCACCTTCATGGCCGCCTGCGCGAAGGCGCGGTCCAGCGAGGCCTGCTACGAGGTCACCCGCATCGCCCACCAACTCCACGGCGCGATCGGCTACACCCGCGAGCACGACCTGCATCGCTTCACCCGCCGTCTCTGGACCTGGCGGGACGCCGACGGCGACGAGGGCTACTGGCAGCAGAAGGTCGGCTCGATGGCGGTCGAAGCCGGCGGCGACGGCCTGTGGCCGCTGTTGGCTGGGGCGTAGTCGGCGGCCGGCAGCGATAGGCTCCGGCGCCTACCGAGCCAGGGAGGTGATGATGGATCAGGCGACCGAAAGCGGGCCCTACGTCGGCAAGCGGCTGAGCACTGGGACCTTCGTCGTCGACGACTCCGTGCTCGCGGACTACTACGGCGGCCTGGAGCTCGATCCTCCGAGTTCCGGGCTCGTGCCCTCCACGATCGCAAGCGGTCCGGACGGCGACTTCTTCCGCGAGATCGCGTTCGCCAACCAGACCGGTCATCTCTGGATGCGGGAGGAATGGGCGCTCTCGGCGCCGCTGGAGGCTGGGGCCGTCTACCGCGTCGAGGGTGATGTCTGCGACATCTACGACCGGCGCAACCGCGTCGTCGTCGATTACCGGGTCCGACTCAAGGACGGTGACGGTCGCCAGGTCCTGGAGACGCACCATCACCAGAGCTTCCTGCGCGACCAGGCGTACGCCGGCGACGTCGAACTGCGCGCCCCCGGCAAGAAACCCGGTGCGCGCCGCTTCGAGGTGCCGGACGGCGAGCGGTTCGGCGGCCTTATCCGCACGATCTCGCTCGAGATGTGCGGCCAGTTCTTCCACGGCAACGCGAGCTACCACACCGACAAGGACGCGTCCCGCGAACTCGGCTTCCAGGACGTCGTGGTCGGCGGCCGGATGACGATGGGCTACGTCGGTCACATCCTGGAAGAGCGTTTCGGCGAGGCGTGGTGGCGGAGCGGCTCCTTCGACCTCAAGTTCACCAACCCGGCCTGGCCCGGGGACACGATCACCGTCAACGGCGTCGTGACCGGCGCCGACCCGGACGATCCCGCGCGCACGGCGGCCTTCGTCTGGATCGCCAAGGCCGACGGCACGGTGGCGCTCATCGCCCGTGCCGGCGTTGCAGCCTGATCTTCGACACCTCTCAGCACAGGAGCACCAAATGACCCTTCGACGACTCACGCTCGCCGTGTTGCCTGGGAACGCGGGCATCCTGCCCGCATCCGGATCGCAACGTCCGCCGATACTCCGACGGCTCGCCCTCGCCCCGCTGCTCCTCTTGGCAGCCGCCGGCCCGGCCGCCGGGGGCGACACCGATCGCGACTGCCGCGGCCTGTTCGCCCTGACCGATCTCGACCACGCCGTCGAGCCGGGCTTCCGGGTGCCCGCCTCGGAAGGCGTGCCGGCCCACTGCCGGGTACGCGGCGTCGTCAACCGGGCGATCCGCTTCGAGGTCACACTGCCCGACGACTGGAACGGTCGCATGATGTTCAGCACCGTCGGCGGCGCCGCCGGTTTCATCGGCGACACGACGAGCCTTCTCGGCCGCGGCTTCGCGATGGCGTCGACCGACACCGGCCACGAGGGCTCGGACCGGGACTACATGCGGCAGCCCGAGGCGCTGCTCGACTACGCCTACCGGGGCGTCCACCTTGCCACCGCTGCCGCCAAGCGGGTAATCCAGACTTACTACGGCCGGGAGATCGACCACTCGTACCTCAAGGGTTGCTCGAACGGCGGCCGCGCGGCGATGCTCGAGGCGACCCGCTTCCCGGACGACTACGACGGCATCCTGGCCGGCGCCCCGGCCTTCCGCTTCCAGGAGTTCGTGCCGTGGATGATGGGCGGGGCTCGGCTGCAGGCGAAGCATCCCCTGACTCAGGAGTCGTTCCAGTTGCTCGGCAAGGCGTCCCGCGAGGCGTGCGACGCTCTCGACGGCGTCGAGGATGGTGTGATCGACGACCCGATGAAGTGCACCGCCGACGTCTTCGACCTGAACGCGCTCCAGTGCCCGCCGGACTCGACGGAGAACTGCCTCACCGCGGGCCAGCTCCAGACCGCCCGCTACATGTACGAAGATGTCGTCGACGCGGACGGCAACGTTCTCTCGCCCGGGGTGCCGCCGGGCGCCGAGGATGCGGGCGACTGGGCCATGTGGGTGTTGCCAAGTGCACTCGGCGGGGATCAGTCCCTGATCGGCGGCATGGACATGCTGCTCGAGGCCCTGATGCGCTTCGAGCCGGACTTCGACGTCGAGAGCTTCGATCCGGTCGCCGACCGTGACCTGCTCGCTGCGGCGACCGCGCCGCTCGACGTGCTCACCGCCGACCTCTCGGCGTTCCGGGAACGCGGCGGCAAGCTGCTCATGTACCAGGGCTGGAACGACTATCCCCTGCGTCCGCAGCGCGCGATCGACTACCTGCACGACGTGGAGAAAGAAACCGGCGGCGCGGAAGAAGCGGCGGACTTCTACCGCATGTTCATGGTCCCCGGCATGATCCACTGCGCCCGCGGCCCCGGCGCCTGGTTCACCGACTACGTGGCGCCGCTCGTGGCCTGGACCGAGCAGGGTGTCGCGCCGGCGCGAATCGAAGCCAGCCGTCCCGGGCCGGCGCCGGAGTTCACGCGGCCGCTATGCGCGTATCCCGAAGCGGCGAAGTACAACGGCGAGGGCGACGTGAATGACGGGGCGAACTGGAGCTGCAGGTAGCCGGCTGGTTCAGAACGAGGAGACACAGGAGGAGCGGAACCATGAAGACGCATCACTGGACTATTGCGGCGTCGGCCCTGGCGCTGGCCCTTGCCGTGGCCGGCTGCGGTCCGGCTCTGGATCCGGCCGACGCACCGACTCCGCCGCCCCCGCCCAACGTCATCATCGTCCTCGCCGACGATCTCGGCTACGGCGACATCGGCGCCAACGGCTCGACGGTCATCTCGACTCCGCACATCGACGAATTGGCGGCGAAGGGCGTCCGCCTGACCGACGGCTACGCCTCGGCGGCCGTCTGCAGTCCGATGCGGGCCGGCCTCTACACGGGCCGCTACCAGAACCGGTTCGGCTACGAGTACAACCCGACCGCGAACTACGAGCGCAATGCGGACGCGGAACTCGGACTGCCGGTGGACGAGACGACGCTTGGCGACATGATGCGCGGGGCCGGCTACGCCACTGGTCTGGTGGGGAAGTGGCATCTCGGCGCTCGCGAGCAGTACCACCCGCTGAAGCGCGGCTTCGACGAGTTCTTCGGCCATCTGGGCGGCGGTACGAGCTACGTCGATCCCAACGACCAGGACGCCCATCGCTGGCCGCGGCGGCAGCCCGACGCGACCGAGCCGGACACGATGGAGCCGGGGCCGGTCACAGGCGACCGCGGCGACGGCCCCCGCGCGATCATGGACGGCTACGAGGTCGTCGAGGTCGACGAGTACCTGACCGACGTGTTCGCGGACCGCGCCGTCTCATTCATCGAGCGTCACGCGGAGGAGCCGTTCTTCCTGATGCTGGCGCCGAACGCGCCGCATACACCGATTCAGGCCACCGAAGAGTACGTCTCCCGCTTCGCTCACATCGAGGAAGAGGGAGCGCGCATCTTCGCGGCCATGGTTTCGTCCGTCGACGACATGGTGGGCCGGGTCACGGCCACCCTGCGCGAGCACGGGCTGGAAGAGGACACGCTCGTCGTCTTCATTTCCGACAACGGCTGCATCAACTACATGCCGGCCGTCATCTGCACCAACTCGCCGCTCTCCGGCGGCAAGCGCTACCACCTCGACGGCGGCATTCGGGTTCCGTACCTGCTCAAGTGGCCCGCGGGATTGCCGCAGGGTGAGGTTTACGGCCTGCCGGCCAGCACACTCGACCTGTACTCGACGCTGGCCTCGGCGGCCGGGTCCGAGGCGCGGACGGCCGACAGCGTCGATTTGCTGCCCTACCTGCACGGTGAAGAGGCAGCGGCCCCGCACGAGTACCTGTTCTGGCGGTCCCTGCCCAACGCGGCCGTCCGCTCGGGCAAGTGGAAGCTGTGGCGGGTCGACCTGACCGACCAGGACCCGGCCTCCGTGCTCAGCCGCGGCGCCCGCCTGCTGCCCGAGCAGGACTACCCGCCGGTGTCCGCCCACGGCCAGATCACCGTGCTCCATGACCTGGAAGCGGACATCGGCGAGCAGGAGAACGTGGCGGACCAGCACCCCGAGGTCGTCGAACGCCTCGAAGCGGCGTTGGCAAGCTGGGAAGCGGAACTCGCCGAGCCGATGTGGATCAGCCGGCGGTCGACGCTGGCCGAGCTGCACGGCGAGGCGATCCAGCTCTACTTCTGACAGATTCAAAGTGGCACTTTGAATCTGTCACTTGCGAATGCGTGCCGGAGAAGAACCCGGCCCGGATGCGCGCAAGATGCCCGCGTTTCAGCCGCGCCCCCGATGACGGCCGCGCGGCTGGTTCGCGGGTGGCGCGGATCGCGCCACCCGGGTTCCCAGGGAGAGCGACGACACGCTAGATTCCTGAGACCTGAACGAAAGGACCTGACCATGCACGACATCGCAATCCGCAACGGCCGCGTTATCGACGGCGCCGGCGCCCCCGAGTTCCACGGCGACGTCGCCGTCGACGGGGCAACGATCACGTCCGTCGGAAACGGCGTCGGCAAGGCGCGGCGTGAGATCGACGCCGAGGGCAAGCTGGTCGTCCCGGGCTGGATCGACATCCATACCCACTTCGACGCCCAGGTGTCGTGGGATCCGTACCTGACGCCGTCGTGCTGGAACGGGGTGACCACGATCGTCATGGGCAACTGCGGCGTCGGTTTCGCGCCGGTGAAGCCGAAGGACCGCGACTGGCTGCTCGAACTGATGGACGCGGTCGAGGACATCCCGGCGATCGCGATGTCGGCGGGCATGGAGTGGAAGTGGGAGACATTCCCCGAGTACCTCGACGCGATCGACGGCAAGGCGCGGATCATGGACGTGATCACCCAGGTGCCGCACTGTGCGCTCCGCACCTACGTGATGGGCGAGCGCGGCGCCGATGACATCCAGCCGACCGACGACGAATTGGCCGAGATGGCCCGGCTGGTGCGCGAGAGCGTGCGCGCCGGCGCTTTCGGCGTCTCATCGAACAGGCTGCTGGCCCACCGCACGAAGGAGGGCGAGATGATCCCTGGCACGTTCGCTCGCTACCCGGAGCTCGAGGCGATCGCCAATGGCATGACCGAGGCCGGCGGCGGCGTGTTCCAGTTCGTCGGGCCGTTCGAGCGGGAGTGGCTGCTCAGCCTCGGGCGCAAGGACGGGATCACGGTGACCTACCTCTCGGGCGAGATGGCCCAGGAGACGCTGTCGATGCTCGAAGCGCGTCGGGACGAGGGCTTGCGCGTCTTTCCCCAGATCCGCGGCCGGGGCACGACGGTGCTGATGAACCTGGAGGGGTCGCTCCATCCGTACGTCCTGAACTACGCGTACCGCGAACTGGTCGGCCACCTGCCGATCCCCGAGCAACTCGAGCGCATGCGCGACCCCGAGGTGCGGGCGAAGATCCTCGCCAGCGACTGGGACATGGCCAACGACGCCCGCCGCAATAGTCCGGAAGAAGTGGACCATCCGTTCCTCGTGGATGCCACGCCGGGCAGTCTGTTGCCGGGCCTGCTGGAACTCATGCACTCCCAGCCCGAAGCGGTCTACGTGCTCGGCGATCCGCCGAACTACGAGCCGGACGACGAGGCCAGCGTCGCGACCTACGCGAAGCGCCATGGCCTCACCGGGCCGGAAGGGTTCTACGACCTCCTGACCCAGGGCGACGGCAAGACACTGCTTCTCTTCTACCTGGACGGCTACTCGAAGCGGAACTTCGACTACATGGGCGACCTGATGCGTCATCCGCTGACCTGCAACGGCCTGAGCGACGCCGGGGCCCATGTGGGCGCGGTCAGCGACGCGCACATGCCGAGCTGGAACCTCGCCTTCTGGGGCCGGGACCGCAGCCGCGGCGCGAAGATCGAACTGGAGACGATCGTCCACAAGCAGACCGGCGCCAACGCCGCCCTCTACGGCCTCGCCGACCGGGGTGTCCTCGCCGCCGGCAAGCGCGCCGACATCAGCGTGATCGACTTCGACCGGCTGTCGTCCGAAGCGCCGTATCTCGTCTACGACCTGCCCGAGAACGCGAAGCGCTACATGCAGCGGCCCCAGGGCTACGAGGCCACCGTCTGCGCCGGCGAAGTCGTGCTCGAGAACGACGAGGTCACCGGCGCCCTGCCGGGCCGGCTCGTGCGCAGCCGTCCGGCTGCTTAGTCGGGACCGCCTGTCCGGCAGGTAGGTGAGACGCGCTGGATCGTCAGCTTTCCCTGATCCCCTTCCAGGGATTGCCCCTGAGCCGAGGCGTAATCTCCTCGAAGGCCCACTCGGCCGCAGCGTCGAGATCCCACGTGATCCCGGGCGCCAGGAGAGGCTGAAGGTCGGCGAGGAATACCGGGTCCTGAAGTTTGCCCGCCAGATTCGCTTCCAGCTCGGCTCGGGAGACCCTGTGACCCTCGGCTGCGAGGTACTCGACAAAACAATGAACGACGCGATCGAAGTCGACTTCGACCTGCCGCGAAGCCCACCAGAGATCGAAGAGATCACGACCCTTCTTGCGCTGGTACAGGGCGCGCAGCTTCGTCCCGAGTAGCTCGTCCAGGGCGTACGTCGGAATCCGAGCCGTGCCCGAGAACCAACGGGAACTGACCTCAAAGCGCTTGTGAACCAGCTCCAGGACATTGAAGTGCTCCCGCGAGTTGATTTCGATCTTGAGGCGCAGTGGAAGAGGGGGGGCGTCCTCCGATGCGAACCGATAGAGGAGGGTCACCCGCCCCTCCTTGAAGGAGCGCCTCGGCTCGCCGAGCCAGGAGTCGAGCCGATGGCGTAAGTGGTCTATGGCCGGGCCGATCGGACCGGCAACCGTCTGGACGAGATCGATGTCTTCGGAGTAGCGCGGTGGCGGAGCCAGATAGAGCTTGAAGAGCGCAGTTCCTCCTCGAAAGGCGAGAGTTCGGACCAGGTGGTCGTCGGCGAAGATCTCGGCCAGGGCTCGGCTGATGACCAAATCCTGTTCTACCTGGGAGTTCTGAACCCAGGGGGCGTGCTCCCGCCATTCGGTGATGAAGTCTGCCGGGATCAAAGGTCCGGCTCCAAGTCGACGTTGACCAGGAGCTTCCAGCGGGCACTGCGGTTGGCCGAGGCCTTGCTCCCGCCGGGGACCAGCACGGTCGTCTCCGTCGCGTGACTTGCCACAAAGCCGGCGAGAGACTTACTCCGGGACGAATGTCCAACCAGGTCGAGGAGGAAACCGAGGCGTTGAGACCAGGGGATAGGCGAAAGATCACTGAGCGACGAGAGTGTCAGGGGATCGAGACTCTCTCCCAGTTCCGAGAGAACAGTGGCTACGTTGTCGAGCCCGCCACAGTGCCCCGGGTAGCCGACGAGGTCGTAGGCCGTGGCCTCGGGGGAAGAGATCCTGAGAAAGCCGCGCGGTGTGTTCACCCTCTGTGCCGGTATCGCCGCTGCGTTGCGGCGAGCGACGAATCCGACCGCGACGAGTCCACAGTGGATCCGTGGCCGATTCTTGGGGACGACGACCTGGAAGATCTGCGGCTGCTGGTGCGCAGCTCCGTGGTACCGAGCGGCCGTCAGAAGCCCGGCATAGTAGGGGATTCCGAGCCGGTCCATGAGTTGAGGCACGAACTGCTCGGCGGGCAGACAGCCGAGTCCCTGGTGCTCCGGCGGGACAACGACGTGAAAGCCTCGGCAGGGCGTCGCCACCATCCCCTTCTTCTTGAGACGCCTGAGCCCTGACCTCGCTGCCGTCAGCGAAACGCCGAGTTCGTTGGCGAGTTCCTCTGTCGAGAAGTGATAGCTACCGCGGGAGGTCCAATCACGAAGCAGGTCGGATGCCCGACGGCGACTCGGTTTGGATTTCACTCATGGAAAGTAGCGGATACAGGTATATTTGTCGAGCGAAACCAGTCTGGGCTAAGTAGCCGGTCCTAGCCGATCGGGTCCTATGGCGGCTTCGGCGTGTACTTCTCCCCAGCCTCCACGGCCACCGGCAGCCGATTCCGCGGGGTAGCCAACGGACAGGTGGCGTACTCGCTGAACACGCACGGCGGGTTGTAGGCCTTGTTGAGGTCGAGGACCGTTGTGCCGTCGGGGCCGGGCAGGTCGGCGGCGAGGTAGCGGCCGGCGGGGTAGGTCGTGTCGCCGGTTGTGTCGTCGGCGAAGACGATGAAGAACTCATCGTCGGATCGGTAGGCCTCCAGCGACAGCGATTGCCCCTGGGCCTCGAACTCCAGGGTGCCGGGAACGGTCGGTTCCCAGCCGAGCCCCTGGACGACGGTGGCGACCCGGATCTTCCGGGGTTCGGGATAGGCCTCGAACCTTGCTTCGATCCGCCAGTCCTGGTCTGTGGGGTAGGACTCGATACCGGTAAACGACGTCACGGCGGGGTGGTCGTAGTTCCGTAGGCGCACGCCCAACCGGTCCATGCGCCGGATCACCGTCCAGGCCAACGAGCCGTGGGTGAGGAGGGTGGGGTCGTCTTCCTGGTCGTTGACGAGAAGCATCTCGGTGACCGGTGTGTCGCCGTGAAACACCTCGGCGCCGGGTTCGGTGCGGAATGTGACGGCGCCGTCCTCGACCACGAAGTCGCCGAGCTTCGGCGGCGCCGATCCTTCAGGCGTCACGAGGTCGTTGCCGGCTGCGGCGCCGAAGCTGTTGGCGCCTTCCTTCAGCCAGTACAGGCCCGCCAGATTGAGCCAACCATCCGGGCCCTTGAGGCTCGCCACCCGGTTGGCACGCCATTCGGCAAGGGCGCTCTCGTATCGGGCAGGCTCTGACTCCCCGCCCGTTGCCGGCTGAGCGAGGATGACCGCGGCCACCAGCAGCGCCCGGATTCGATGGTCGATTCCTGTCACTGTCTGAGATCCTAGGACCGTGAGCGGAAGGAACCTAGGAAGTACGGTTCATTGAACATGCAGCGACTGGGCCGACTGCTAGACTGCCGCTCGTATTCTTGTAGCCAGATCTGGTCTTCAGCCCGGAGTTGGAGATGCGCCACCCACGACCCAGTCGGAGATGTCGCCTGCGGGCGATCACGATGGTCGCCGTGTGCGTCGTCTCGTTCCTGGCGGCAGGCGGCTACGCCGTCGCCGGGCCGCCGCTTGCGGCGCCTGCGGCTGCTCCGGCGTTCGACGCCGACGCACCCCACCGCGTCCTCATCTCGCGTCACTGCCTGGGTTGCCACAACAACCGGCTGAAGACGGCGGGGCTCGAACTGGACACACTGGTCGAGCAGCATACGGGGCTCGACCGCGCGACCTGGGAGAAGGTGGCTCGCAAGCTGCGCGCGCGGCAGATGCCGCCGCCGGGCCGTCGCCGTCCTGACGAGACCTCCTACCGCGAGGCGCTGTCGTCTCTCGAAAGCGAGCTCGACCGGATCGCCGCGGAAGCGCCCGATCCGGGCCGGACGGAGACCTTCCGCCGGCTGAACCGCACCGAGTACCACAACGCGGTGCGCGACCTGATCGCGCTGGAGGTCGACGTCGCGGCGCTGCTGCCGCGCGATTCCTCGAGCTTCGGCTTCGACAACGTGACCGTCGGCGATCTCTCGCCGACCCTGCTCTACGCTTACGTCGGCGCGGCGGAGAAGATCAGCCGCCTGGCGGTGGGCCGGGCGGACGAGCCGACCGGGGTCACCTTCCGCACGGATCCCGATCTGACCCAGGAGAAGCACGTCGAGGGTCTGCCCGTCGGCACCCGCGGCGGCATCCTCGCGACCTGGAGCTTCCCGGCCGACGGGGTCTACGAGTTCTCGATCCGGCTCGCGCGTGACCGCAACGAGCACGTCGAGGGCCTGAGGGAGCCGCACGACCTGGAGCTGCTGATCGACCGGGATCGGATCGAGACCTTCACCGTCCAGCCGCCGGATCTGATGAGCGACGTGGCGCTGAACTACCAGCCGTCGCAGGACGACGTCGACGATCATCTGGTGGTCCGCGTGCCGGTCAGCGCCGGCCCGCACGATGTCGGCGTCACCTTCCCGGCCCGGCCGTGGGTGCTGCTGGAGACGGCGCGGCAGCCCTACGAGTCGCACTTCAACTACTACCGGCACCCGCGCGTGCAGCCGGCGATCTTCTCGGTCTCGATCGTCGGGCCGTATCTGCCCCAAAGTGCCGGAGATGCGCGCGCCGGCGATACGCCGAGCCGGCGGAGTGTCTTTGCCTGCCAGCCGAAGAGCGCGGCCGACGAGGACGGCTGCGCACGGAAGATCCTGAGCAACCTGATGCGCCGCGCCTACCGCCGGCCCGTAGCGGACGACGATCTGCAGGGGCCCTTCGCTCTCTACAGCCAGGCGAAGGCCGATGGCGGATTCGAAGCCGGTGTCGAGATGGGGCTGGCGGCCGTCCTGGTGAGCCCGGAGTTCCTGTTCCGGATCGAGCAGGCGCCCGACGGGGTCGCGGCTGGGGCGCCGTACCGGATCAGCGATCTGGAGCTCGCCTCGCGCCTGTCGTTCTTCCTCTGGAGCAGCATCCCGGATGATGAGCTGCTGTTAGCGGCGGAAGCCGGGGACCTGAGCAACCCGGCCGCACTCCGCGGCCAGATCGAGCGGATGCTCGCCGATCCCCGGGCAGAGAACCTGGTCACGAACTTCGCTGCCCAGTGGCTTCACCTGCGGAACCTGGCAGGGGTGACGCCGGACAAGCGCCTGTTCCCGGATTTCGACGAGAACCTGCGGCAGTCGTTCAGGCGCGAGACGGAACTCTTCTTCGAGAGCATCCTGCGCGAGGACCGCAGCGTCCTCGACCTGCTCCGGGCCGACTACACCTTCCTGAACGAGCGGCTGGCCCGGCACTACGGCATTCCGCACATCTACGGCAGCCGGTTCCGCCGTGTGGAACTCGGCGACGACAGCGTCCGCGGCGGGCTTCTGCGCCACGGCAGCATCCTGACCGTGACCTCGTTCGCCACCCGCACCTCGCCGGTCGTGCGCGGGAACTGGGTGCTCGACAACCTGCTCGGCGTGCCGCCGCCACCGCCGCCGCCGGACATTCCGGACCTGCCGAAGGCGAAGATCGTCGCCCGTGAACTTCCGATTCGGGAGCGGCTCTCGGCGCACCGCGACAACCCGGCCTGCTCGGGCTGCCACCGGTTGATGGACCCGGTCGGCTTCGCGCTGGAGAACTACGACGCGATCGGCCGCTGGCGCACCGTTGACACGGGCCAGCCGATCGACGCCTCGGGCGAACTCTGGGACGGTTCGGCGTTCGACGGCGTCGCCGAACTCGAAGCCGTGCTGCTGGCACGGCCCGATCTCTTCCTGACCACGTTGACCGAGAAGCTGCTGGTGTTCGCCACCGGCCGCGGCGTGACGGCGAACGACGGTCCGGCAGTACGGTCCATCCTGCGGCAGGCCGAGGCGGACGACTACAGGCTGCCGTCGCTGATTCAGGCGATCGTAGAGAGCGACCCCTTCCGGATGAGGAGAGCATCGTCATGATCCTGACCAAGAAGGCCCTGCCGCGACGCACGTTCCTGCGCGGAATGGGTGCGGCGATCGCGCTGCCTCTGCTGGACGCAATGGTGCCGTCCATGACCGCCTGGGCGAAGACGGCGGCGAAGCCGGTGCGCCGCCTCGGGTTCGTGTACGTGCCCATGGGCTCGGACATCACGCGCTGGACGCCGCCGGGCACGAGCGGCGCGCTGGGCGAGTTGTCGCCGAGCCTGAGTCCGCTGGCAGCCCTTAAGGACCGGATCAACGTGGTCACGAACCTGGAACTGAAGAACGCGTATCCGGGTACCCACGCCACCTCGAACGCCTCCTTCCTGAGCGCGGCGAAGGCGAAGTGGACCGAGAGCACGGACTACTACCTGGGCACGACGGTCGATCAGATCGCGGCGCAGCAGATCGGCCAGGACACCCAGTTGCCGTCGCTGGAACTGGCCATGGACCTGCTCGACATGGTGGGGCAGTGCGACAACGGCTACGCCTGCGTCTACCAGAACAACCTCTCCTGGTCCTCGCCGACGACGCCGTTGCCGGCGGAGGCCCATCCGAGGATCGTCTTCGAGCGGCTGTTCGGCGAGGGCGGCACCGTTGCCGAGCGGCGCGCCGGCCTGGGGCGGCGCGCCAGCCTGCTCGACTGGGTGCGCGACGACATCACCCGGCTCGAGAGCAAACTGGGCCCCGGCGACCGCGTGAAGGTCGGCGAGTACCTGGACTCGGTGCGCGAGGTCGAGCGCCGCATCCAGAGGGCGGAAGCCCAGACCGAGGAAGGCGCGCTGCCGGACGTCGACCGGCCGGTCGGCGTGCCCGCGGCCTACGCGGACCACGCCCGGCTGATGTTCGATCTGCAGGTGCTGGCGCTCCAGTCCGACGTGACCCGGGTCGTCACCTTTCAGCTCGCGCGCGAGTCGAGCAACCGGACCTATCCTGAGATCGGCGTCCCCGATCCACACCATCCGACTTCCCACCACGGCAACGATCCCGAGAAGGTGGCGAAGCTGGCGAAGATCAACCAGTTCCACGTCTCGCTGTTCGCGTACTTCCTGGAGCAGTTGGCTTCGGTGCCCGAAGGGGAAGGCACCTTGCTCGACAACTCGGTGTACCTCTACGGCAGCGGCATGGGCAACCCGAACATCCACGACCACGTGAACCTGCCGATCATCGTCGCCGGCGGCGGCGGTGGCCGGATTCGCGGCGGACGCCACATCCGCTACGACGAGCCGACGCCGATGGCCAATCTGCACCTGAGTCTGCTTGACAGCGTCGGTGTGCGGCTCGACTCCTTCGCCGACAGCACCGGCCGGATCGACACCCTGGCGGACCCGGTCCGTTTGGCGGGCTGAGGGTGATGCGGACCTGGGAACCCAGGTGGAGCGAATTCGCGCCACCTGCGAACCGCTCGGCGGGCCCGTCATCGGGCGCGCCGACGGCACGCGGGCGTCCCGCCCGCATCCGGCCGCAAGGCCGGAATCTGCTCTGGACCGTCGCCCTGGCTCTTCTCCTAGCCGCTCCGGCAACCGCGACCGCCGCCAACACCACCGCCCCCCTCGCCGACGCCGCCGAACGCCTCGACACCGCCACGCTGGAACGCCTGCTCGCCGCTCCGCCATCCGCCGACGCCGTCAACGCCGCCCAGGTCGACGGCATGACGGCGCTCCACTGGGCGGTCTTCCACGACCGCGAAGACCTGGTGCGCCGCCTGCTCGACGCCGGCGCCGACGCCTCGGCGGCGAATCGCTACGGCGTCATCCCGCTGTCCCTGGCCTGCGCCAACGGCAACCCGGAAGTCGCCGAAGCGCTTCTGGCGGCCGGCGCCGACCCGAATGCCGTGTTGCCGGGCGGTGAGACGGTGTTCATGACCGCCGCGCGGACCGGCCGGATCGAGGTCGTCGAGGCGCTGTACGAGGCCGGCGCCGATGTCCACTTCCGCGAGCCCAGGCGCGGCCAGACGGCGCTGATGTGGGCGGCCGCCGAGGGCAACCTGGAGGTCGTCGAGTTGCTGCTCGAAGTCGGCGCCGATCCGAACGCCACCCTCGACTCCGGCTACACGCCGCTTCTGTTCGCGGTGCGCGAGGGCCGGGTCGAGGTGACGGAGGCCCTGCTGCGGACGGGCGTCGACGTGAACGCGGCGACGCCGCGCAGGGCGGTGAAGCGGGATCGCCCGTTGCCGGGCGGCCGTTCGGTACGGCCCGGTTCGACGCCGCTGCTCGTAGCCGTGACCAACGGTCACTTCGAACTCGCGGCGCGGCTGCTCGACGCGGGCGCCGATCCGAATGCCGCCCATTCGGGTTACACGGCGCTGCACATGCTGGCGAGGGTGCGCAAGCCGGGCACCGGCGACAACAACCCCCGGCCCGACGGTTCGGGTTCCATGGAGGCTTTGGACTTCGTCCGCGACATGGTGGCGCACGGCGCCGACCTCGAGGCCCGCATGACGGTGAAGGCCCGCCTCAACAACACGGGCTACAACGAGTTGGGAGCCACGCCCTTCGTGCTTGCCGCCCTGGTCGCCGACACCGACCTCATGCGCGTGCTGGCCGAGCTTGGCGCCGATCCGCTGACCCGGACCGACGACAATTCGACCGCTCTGATGGCCGCGGCGGGCCTCGGCACGCGCTCGCCGGGCGAGGACGCCGGCACCGAGGAGGAAGTGCTCGAGGCGGTGCGGACCGCACTCGAGTTCGGCGCGGACATCAACGCCGTGAACGACGACGGCGAAACCCCGATGCACGGCGCCGCCTACAAGAACCTTCCGCGCGTGCTCCATCTGCTGGCGGAGAACGGCGCCGATATCGAGGTCTGGAACCAGCGCAACAAGTACGGTTGGACCCCGCTGACGATCGCTCGCGGCTACCGTTTCGGCAACTTCAAACCCTCACCGGTGGCGGTGGCCGCGATCGAGACGATCATGCGCGCCGAGGGCGTGCGCCCGCCCACCGAGGAGGAAGAGGGCGCCAAGGCGGTCGACATCTACGCCAAGCCGGCGCCGAAGCCGCCAGCCGACGAGCCGAAGAAGGACAGCTCGCAGAAGCCGCCTCCGCCTCGCTGAGCGAGGAAGCTGCGGAATGCGGGTCGGAGTCATCGACCGCGGGTTGGGGTGCGCTGCCCTTGCATCGCTCCTCGTCGTACCAGTCGCGGCGCAGACCAGCGGTGTCTGCGATCGCACCCCTCAAGTGAGGGATGCGATCACGCAGGCGGCGGGCCTTACTCTCTGTGCCGACGTGACCGCTACGAACCTCGCTGCCATTGCGTCACTGGATCTCCGTCGTCAGGGACTGACGAGCCTGAGTGCGGGGGACTTCGCGGGTCTCACTGGCCTGGAGGCGCTCTATCTGTCCAGCAACTCGTTCACGTCTTTGTCGGTGGGCGTGTTCTCGGAGCTCACAAGCCTGGAGGACCTGTGGCTGGACCAGGTTTCCCTGTCGACTTTGACGGTGGGTGCGTTCTCTGGGCTTGCGAGCTTGGATTACTTGCGGTTGGACCGCAACTCGTTGTCGTCGCTGTCAGTGGGGGCGTTCTCGGGCCTCGGGAATCTGCGCAGACTGGATCTGTCTGAGAACCGATTTTCGTCGCTGCCGGTGGGGGCGTTCTCGGGGCTCACAAGCCTGGAGGACCTGGACCTGGATCGCAACTCTCTCTCGTCGCTCTCGAAGGGGGTGTTCTCGGGTCTCGGGAGCTTGCGAAGCCTGGAACTCAATGAGAACAGGTTGTCGGTTTTGCCGTCAGGCGTCTTCTCGGAACTCACGAGTCTTGGGTACCTGCGGTTGGATCGCAACAAGCTGTCGTCTTTGCAAGCGGGTGCGTTCTCGGGGCTTGCGACACTGCGGAACCTGCGCCTGGATCGCAACTCGCTGTCATCGTTGCCCGCAGGGGTGTTCGCCGGCCTCGCCAAGCTCGACGACCTTTCGCTGGCAGGCAACTCGCTGTCGTCGCTGCCGGTGGGGGCGTTCTCGGGGCTCCCGGGCTTTGAAAGTTTGAAACTGCAGTCGAACCCGGGCTCTCCGTTCTCGCTGGAGTTGGGGTTGGAGCGCAGGGATAGCGGGAGCACCGCGGGGGAAGCGACAGCGGTGTTGCACCTCAGGTCGGCCGCACCGTTGGAGATCGCGATCGACCTGAGTGTGCTGGGAGGGACCCTCTCCGCGCCCAACGTGACGATCAGCGCCGGTGCGACGGAGAGTTCCGAGTTCACCGTGACCCAGACCGGAACCGGGCCGGTGAGGGTGAGTCTGGGGGCTCCTCCGGCCCTTCCCACTACGGATTGCGGAACTCAGTACGGCCCGGATCCCTGCTTCGCCGGTTTCTTCCTGGAAGCGGGATCTCCGCTCGACCTGTTCGAGCAGGTGAAGCTGCTGTTGACGCCGAGTTCCATTTCCGAGAACGGTGGCCCAAGCACGGTGACGGCGACGGTTTCGCCACCGTCCGCTACGGCGTTCACGGTGGAGGTGTCGGCGGCCGCGGTCGCGCCGGCGGTTGCCGGGGACTTTGAACTGAGTGCCAACACGACCCTGAGCTTCGCGGCGAACGCGACGACGAGCACCGGCGCGGTGATCATCACGGCGACGGACAACACCGTTGACGCGCTGGACAAGAGGGTGTGGGTGTCGGGCGCCATCACCGGGAACGGCGTAACCGAACCTCTCGATGGAGCTTTGACGATCACGGACGACGAGACCGGCCTCTGCGATCGCACGCCCAAGGTCAGAGACGCGATCATTGCGGCAGTGGGCGTCACCGCCTGCTTCGATGCGACATCGGCGCAGTTGGCCTTCGTGTTGACGTTGGATCTTTCGGCTGTGTCGCTCACGAGCTTGCAGCCGGGCGACTTTTCGGATCTCCCGAACCTGCAGGACCTGAATCTGACGGACAACGAGTTGCTGTCGTTGCCCGTCGGCGCGTTCTCCGGCCTCACCAGTTTGCAGCGGCTGGACCTGTCCAACAGCGCGGCGGTGTGGATACTGGGTGAGGAGGCCGGACTTCCCTACAACGCGTTTCCTTCGTTGCCGAAGGGTGTCTTCGCCGCCCTCCCGAATCTGGAGGAGCTGTCGCTGGAGTTGGGCGCGCTGTCGTCGTTGCCTGCGGGCGTGTTCGAGGGCCTGACGAGCTTGCTGGAACTGGATCTGTTGCACAACTCCCTGTCGTCGTTGCCCAAGGGGGTGTTCGCTGGACTCACGAGTCTGGAACGCCTGGATCTCTTCTTGAACTCGCAGTCGTCGCTGCCTGACGCCGCGTTCATCGATCTGACGAACCTGAGAAGGCTGTACCTTGGGTACAACCTGTGGTCGTCGCTGCCTGGGGATTCGTTCTCGGGCCTGACGAAACTGCAGGTTCTCACTCTGGGTGGCCGCGCGCGGCCGCCGCTACCGGCGAACCTGTTCTCGGGTCTTGCGAACCTGGAGTTTCTGACCGTCTCCGGCAGTTCGACTCCCCGGAACCTGTTCCGTGGTCTTGAGAGCCTGGAGTACCTGTCGCTCGGCACTTCGGCGTCGACGCTGCCGCCGGATGTGTTCTCCGGCCTCAAGAACCTGGAGACCCTGGATCTGCGTAGCAGTTCGCTGACGTGGTTGCCGGGTGGTCTGTTCGCTGATCTTTCAAGCCTTCAGAGCCTGTTCCTCTCCAACAACTCGCTGTCGTCGTTGCGTGAGAAGCTGCTCTCGGGTCTGGCCGATCTGGAGTTGCTGTGGTTGTCCCACAACTCGCTGTCCTCGTTGCCCTTCGGTCTGTTCGAGGACCTCACGAGCTTGGAGAACTTGCAGTTGGGTTTCAACGCGTCGGCCTCGCTTCCGCTGGTGCTGGAGTTGGAGGACGTGGATGTCGAGGTCCTTCCGGGCGAGGCAAAGGCGCAGGTGCGCCTGTCCCCGGGCGCGCCATTTGACATCGGGATCGATCTGGACGTAACGGGAGGGACGTCTTCCGTCAATCGTGTGACGATCCTGAAGGGAGAGACACACAGTTCCATCTTCACGGTGACTCAAATCGGAAACCAGGCGGCAAGTGTGAGTTTGGGGACTCCTCCAGCTCTTCCCGCCACGATTTGCGGTCCTGAGAACTATGAGTACTCGTGCTTCGCAGGCTTTACGCTTGAGACGGGCCCGCCGCTGGTCCTGTTCGAGGAGCTGAAGCTGCTGCTGACGCGGGATTCCATATCGGAGAAGGACGGCACGACCAGGGTCACGGCCAAGATGTCGGCGCCGTCGCCAACCGCGTTCACCGTGGACGTGTCGGCATCTGCTCAGTGGCCGGCGGTCGATGGGGACTTCACGTTGAGTTCCAACACGACGCTGAGCTTCTCGGCGAACGCGGCTGAGAGCACAGGCACGGTGACGATTGCAGCCGAGGACAACGCCGTCCCGTTCCCTGGGTCCGGAGTCCGGGGCGAGCAGGAGAAGGTGGTCGTCGTCCGAGGCGACGTGTCGATAGCGGAAGTGGCGACCCCGACGCCGGTACGGCTCGAGATCGCCGACGATGAAGTGCCGATGGTGACGGCCTCGCTCTCGGCTGAGCGATACCAGGTGACTGAAGGCAGCACGGTGCTTGTGACCGTAAGCCTGAGCGCTGACCCGAAGCGGGAAGTGGTCATACCGCTGGTTGCGAGCCCCAGGCGAGGTGCGGAAGCGGAGGACTACTGGGCACCGGACGCGCTTACTTTCGGCAGCGGCCAAACGGTGGTCAAGTTCCCGTTCACTGCCATAAGGGACACCGAGGCCGACCCGGGTGAAGAAGTGGCGCTGTACTTTGCGGAGGCTCTACCTTCGAAGGTGGCCGGCGGCGCCCCGATCACTCTTCGGATTGGCGCCGGTGGCGGTGGCGGTGGGGTCGGCGGCGGCCCACCTTCGTCCGGTGGCGACGACGAGGACGAGGACGACGAGGACGACGAGGACGAGGACGACGGCGGTGGCGGCGGTGGCGGCGGCGGCGGGAGCGGCGGCGGTGGCTCCGGCGCCCCGCCCCGGGCCGCAATCACGCACCCCGTGGTGTGTGCTGACGGCTTGTGCCGGGCGCGCACAGGCGTGCCCTTGACCTTCGAGGACACGAGTTCGGGCACTGTCCGCTCCCGTAGCTGGGATTTCGGCGAGGGGAACACCTCGCCGCGGAAGACGGCGGAGCATGCCTGGTCGGAGCCCGGCTTCTACGAGGTGACTCTGCGGGTGAGCGACGGCGCCAACGAGTCGACCGCGACACGCGTCTTCCTGGTCGAGGCGAGCGATCCGGCCGGAACCTGCGCGGCGGACGTCGAGACGCTGTGTTTGCTGGACTCCCGTTACACCGTCGTGGTCGACTGGTGGACGGCGGACGGCAAGAGCGGCGCGGCCAGCGTGGTCCGGGCGGGTACGAACGACTCCGGCTTGTTCTGGTTCTTCGCCCCGGACAACTGGGAAGTACTGATCAAGGTGCTGGATGGCTGTGCTCTGAACGGACGCGTCTGGGTGTTTGGCGCCTCGACGACGGACCTCGGGTACCGGATCGCGGTGACGGACACGGTGACAGGAGCGGTTCGCGAATACGCGAACGAGCCGGGTCAACCGGCTGCGGCGTTCACCGATGGGACCGCGTTTGCGGGGAGTTGCCAACCGTAGCCGGCCCTCAAGATGCGGATGAATCTTGGCGGCAGTTGCATGCTTGTCGTGCCGGGAGCGCTGGCGCTCCCGGCACAGGAACCCCCGCGGCTCGACGGGCAGCGGGCGCTCGCGGTGCCGCGCTAGGGCGCCCTAGTCGAGCGCGGCGGTCCAGAACTCCATCATGTCCGCATGGAACTCCCGCGCCTGGTCGTCCGCGGTGCCGATCCGCGCGCCCCTTCGCCCGTAGGGCGATTTGACGAGGTAGGTCAGCGCGTCGCGTTCGGTGAGGCCCGGGTCCGCCTGGCCGCTCCGGGGATGGACGAGCGCGCCGTCGTCGCGGATGTAGATCGTCGGTGCGCCCGGGGCGACGGATGCGTCGGGGATCAACTCCACGGGCGTGTCGCGGTCGAAGCTGTGGTGCGTGTTTGGGAAGAGCCGGAAGCTGGCGTTGCATCCGCAGAGCGTCATCGCGTGCATGTGGGCCTGGACCTGGAGCGGCAGGCACCACTCGTCGAGGTCGCCGATGACGGAGCGCACGACGGTGCCGCCGACGTCGGGCCGCACGAACTGCAGGCCCGACCACGGGTACGCGGCGTAGACGGCAGCGAGAGCAGGTGCGCGCTCCGGACCGACCAGCAGGGCCATGGAGGCCGCGGACAGCACCGCCGATCCCCCGCGGCTGTGACCCTGGGCGCCGATTCGCGCGGCGTCGATGTCTTCGCGTCGGACCAGCACCGCGGCGGTCGCGAGCACGTCCCAGGCACTCGCCGCGAACGAGTACTGTGCCTGGTTGGCAACGGTCGAGGTCACGCCGCGGGTGCCGAACGGGTCGATCACGCAGCAGGCGATCCCGGCGTCGGTCAGATAGTCCGCCTTGGCGACATGCGACGGCGCGACGCCGAGACTTCCGGGCACGATGATCGCGACGGGCCACGGACCCCGCCCCGGCGGCAGGAACAGGCTGCCGAGAATCTCCGTCGCCGGCATCGCGCCGGGCTCGGAAATCGCCTGGTGGAAGCTCGCTGGATCCGCGGTGGGGATGCGGAGCTCCTCGCCCGCGATGCCGCTCCGGAGGACGACTGGCCCGTCGGTCAGGCTGACCTTCGTACTGCTGCTGTCTGTTGCCATTGGACCGGCTTTCTCCCGTTGTGGTGGCGGGCGATGCTACCCGGCAGCCCGCAGCTCGACCAGAATACGTCGATCAGCCCCAATACATGGCGATCATCCGGCGCCCGCCGTTTGGGGGCTAGAATGGACGGGAGTTCGGTTGACTCGATGACGCCGATGGAGCTATGTTGTTACTGTACTTGGTCTTAGCGGCGGGGGAGCGGATGGGAAGTTTGTACCCCTTGGTCCCGATTCGCCGGTAGGCGCAACCCCAAGATGAACGCTGGCCCCAGCATCACGAAGACCAGTGGGAGGCCACTGAGTCTTGTCGACGAACTGCCCCCCTTCCCCGAGGGCTGGTACTTCGTCGCAACTCGCGAGACGATTCTGCGCGAGAAGCTGATCGAGAAGACCTGGATGGGCCAGGAAATCGTCGTCTGGTGCGACGCGGAAGGTCGAATCTGCGTTTCCGACGCGGTATGTCCGCACCTGGGCTCGCACCTGGGGCCCTCGGTTGGGGGCAAGGTTCGCGACGGCTGTCTCGTCTGTCCTTTTCACGGCTTCGAGTTCGATGCGACGGGCCAATGCGTCGCAACACCGAATGCTCCGCCCCCCAGAGCCGCCAGGCTGAGCGTCTACGAGACAACAGAGATCCTCGGGCTGGTCTTTGCCTGGTGGGGAAGCGGCGGGCGGCCACCGCAGTGGCGCCTTCCGGATCCGCCTGACGCCGGCGCGGAGTGGTCCAAGCTGGGATTCCAAACGCTCCGTTTTCGCGGCCATCCCCAGGAAACAACCGAGAACTCGGTGGACTTCGGCCACCTACGCTACGTACACGGATACGACAATGTGGCGCCGGTCGGGTCGATATCGGTCATGGGCGCCTATATTCGGAGCTGCTTCGAGTTCAAACGCGTTCGAAGGATCGTTGGCAGGGATCTCGTGTACGAAGTCTCAGCCGTCACTCACATCCATGGACTGGGCTACTCCTTCGTCGAAGTCCACGAGAAGACGATCGACATGCATACGAGATTGTGGGTGCTCGCAACACCAGTCGACAGCGAGCTCGTCGAACTCGTGCTGGTCAGCCAGGTGCGGCAGCTCCGTAGGCCACGGCGGTTCATCACGGGCCTGCGCTTCCTGCCGCTGAAGCTGCGCCACAGACTCTTGAACCCCATCATGCTGTGGCAGCAGAAACAGGATGTCCTGCAGGATGTCACTATCTGGGAGAAGAAGCGGTATCGGAACGCTCCCCGTCTGTGCCTGGCCGACGGTCCCGTTGGGAAGTACCGCCAGTATTGCCGCCAGTTCTACCCGGAACTCGAGGCAGCGAAACGCAGATCACTTCCGCGAGCTGACTGAGGTCGTGGCGTGCGCTAGATGAAGACCTCGTAAGGTGAGATGGGCGACCAACTCATCCTCAAGAGGCCGGCGGTGGGTTTCAAGCGGCCTGACGACCTGGGTTTCACTTGGCTGGATCCGACCCCGGAAGGTGCTTTGCGGTGGGAACCGGGGAAGCCGGCCACGGCGTAGCGCCGCAGCGCCCGGGGCAGACAGGCGCTAAGGCCTCGATCCAGCCGATGACCGCTGTCGGGGGAAGGCCGCAGTCTAGGCAGGGTGTGCGTAGGCCGCCGCTTCGTGTTCGTCGCCCCGTGTTCTGCTGCGCAGATGGATCGCCATCAAAGCGGGTACAAGCAGCATCAGTATCGCGGTCGTGATGATGATGCCGAACCCCATGGAAGCGGCGAAGCGCACCAGGAATTGTGCCTGGATTGCGCGTTCGAAGAAGATAGGGGTGAAGCCGAGGAAGGTGGTCACCGAGGTCAGCATGATCGCACGAAAGCGGCCCTTGGAACCCTCGACGATCGCTGAAGTTATCGAGGCACCCTCCCGGATCTTCTGGTTGATGAAGTCGACCATCATGAGCGAGTCGTTTACTACAACGCCGCTAAGGCCGAGGAAGCCCATGGCCGACACGAAGGTAAAGTCCACACCCAGTATGAGATGTCCGAGGACGGCGCCGATCATCCCGAAGGGGATCACGGACATGACGATCAGCGGTTTGGAGTATGACCGGAGCGGGATGGCCAACATCGCGAAGATGGCGATCATGGCGAGGACAAAGCCCCGTTGTAGCGCATCGAAGGACTCGATCTGCTGTTGAGCTTCGCCGCCGAAACTGAAGGTCAGTCCGGGGTTTGCTGCCACTAGGTCGGCCAAGACCGTTCGCTCGAGAAGGCTGTTGATCTCGCCACCGGACGTCACTGCGGGGTCGACGTCCGCCGTGACCGTGGCCACTCGCCGACCGTCCTGGCGTCGGATCGACGTGAGAGATGCGCCCATCCCCACAGAAGCGACCTGGCTGAGCTGCAACTCCGCGCCACCAAGGGTACGAACCATGTATCTCTCAACATCCGCGATGGCATCGCGTTCATGGGCAGGCAGGCGGGCGTAGACCCGCACCTCTTCGCGGCCTCTCTGTACCCGCATCACCTCCTCGCCAAAGAATGCGGCGCGCGCTTGCCGTGCCATTCCATCAAGGGTAAGGCCGAGGGTCTGTGCCTCGGGCCTCAATTCGAGCTGGATCTCCTGGATGCTGTGGGCGTGATCGGACCGTACGTCGAACACGCCCTGCAATTCACGGAGATTGTCCGCTACCGAATCGGCAATCGGGCCGATATGCGCCGGATCCGCGTGTGACAGCACGACCTCGACGGGATTTCCAAAGGACACGACCTCACCGGCAAAGGTGACACTGTGTGCTTCAGACACGTGTCCAACCTCTTCCCGCCAAGCCTGAAGCAGTGTTTCCGTCCCGATTCGGCGATGCTGCGAGCTCAATAGCTTGAACTCGATGTTTGCGAGGTTGGCCTGCGGGTTCATTCTCGGTTCTGCGACCAGTGCTCCGCCGTGGACGCGGGGCCTTTCCCCAATGGCTACGGTTACCCCCGACAGGAGCGGCGCTGCACTGTCGGGCCGGCCCCGAGACAACCGATCGACGACTCGGCGCCCGGCTTCCTCGATCTCGGTCGCCACCTCAGCGGTCCGGTCCGCCGGAGTGCCGTCCGGCATGGTCAGCGTAACCGTCACGAAGTCGCTTGGCTGTTCATCCGCGAAAGTGGATCCCACGATCCCCGAGGCCAAGAGCGACATACACAGGATCAGCATCGCGATGGCTCCTGATATCACCACCGCGGGTTGTTTCGCTGCGAACTCGAGCCACCGATGTAGGGGACCTCCTGTGAATCTTCTTAGGGCGCCGTTCATACCAAGCTGTAGCCGCCGTACGAATCGTCCGAGCGCATACCGGGGCGACCGTTCCGAGCCAGGAAGGTGGGACAGATGATTCGGGAGCACCAGCAGCGATTCCACGAGGGAGAACAGCAGCATCGAAATTACGACCACCGGCATCGGCCCCATGACCTCACCGATGCCGCCGGGCAGGATGAGCAGTGGAGAGAAGGCTGCCACCGACGTAAAGACCGCGAAGATCAGCGGTCCCTGGATCCGCCTCGTGCCGCGGATCGCCGCGGCGAGCCCCGAGGCGCCGGTTTGTCGTTCATGGTGGATGTGTTCGGCCACCACGATCGCATCGTCGACGATGATTCCGATGGCCAGAACGAACGCGAAGAGCGAGAAGGAGTTGAGCGGAAGGTCGAGTAGCAGGAGGACCGACAGGGCGCCGACGCCCGACACCACGAGTCCCACGGCAACCCAGATTGCCAAGCGCAGCTCTAGAAACAACGTCAGAGCGGTAAGGACGAGAAGGAAGCCCAGCGACCCGTTCGTGATGAGCAGATTGAGGCGCTCATCGAACAGTTCGGAATCATCGTTCCACACAGTGATCTCTATGCCTTTCGGCAACGATGGAATCACCGTGCTCTCAATGTGTTTTTTCACGGTTGCGACCACGTCCGCCACGTCTTCGCCCTGACCTCTAGAGACTTCGATGAATACAGCGGGCTGACCCTGGTGCCGTACGGTCAGGGCTGTCTCCTCGAAACCATCGCGTACCTCGGCGATATCGCCCAGCCGCACCATTGTGCCGTCGCTTCGGCCGAGCAGCACCAGGTCTTCGAACTCCTGCTGGTCGTAGCGCTGGCCCAGAGTACGGACGCGCACGTAGGACTCGCGGGTTTCTATGCTCCCGGCAGAGAGATTGAACGCGCCGTCCCTGATCACGTCCGAGATGTCCATGAGCGTAAGGCCGAGCGCCCTCAGCCGGGATTGCGGCACCTCAATCGAGATCTCATAGTCGCGCACGCCGGTGGTTTCGACATGGGACGACTCTAGAACCGTTGCGATCTGGTCTTCGACTTTGTAGGCCAACTCCTTGAGCGACCGCTCGGAAACGTCGCCGTGAACAATGAGCCGCATGATGCTCTGGCGGTTGGTCAGCTCGCGGAAGTCGGGGCGCTCGGCGTTCGCCGGGAAAGACTGAATACGGTTGACCGCCGATTCGACATCGCCCAGCGCGCGGCGGATGTCCGTGCCGGATCTCATCTCCACCCTCACCGACGCCATGCCTTGGGCGGCGACGGACCTGACTGTCTTGACGTCATCCAACGAGGTGACCTGCTCCTCGATCTTGACGACGATGGACTCCTCGATCTCCTCGGGCGTGGCGCCCGGGTAGGCCATCGAGACTTCGATCTGGTTGAAGGCCAGCTCCGGCCAGGCCTCTTGCTCGAGGCCGGTCAGCGAGACGAGCCCGGCCGCTACGATGGCGAGCATGAGCAGGTTCGCGGCGACGCCGTTGCTCGCCATGTAGGCGATCGGGCCGCGGGCCTCTGGAGGCTGACCGTTATCGGAAGTCACGAGGCGCTGTCAGTCGCTGCCGACTTGGTCACAGATCGTAGCGCTTCTCGGCCACCCTGATCTTCAGCTTCTTGTCGGGAGCCAGGGTCGGGAAGGGGTTGATCCGCAGCTTGTAGCCCGGAGAAGCCAGTTCGAGCCGGAAGAAGCGTGTGAGCATCAGAAGGTTGACGGCGAGCTGCAGTTCCACCCAACGATAGCCGAGGCACATGTGTGTGCCAAGACCGTACGGGGCGTATTCGGGCCCCCTGTGCTCCCGCCGTGAGGGCAGATAGCGGTCGATGTCGAACGTCGAGGAATCCGGGAATACGTCATCCATGTAGTGTGCGGCCGATTGGGCGATGTACACCTTCGCGCCCACCGGCAACTCATAGCCTTCCACCACGCACGCGTTCATCACGGTTCTCACCTGCATCGGGATGATCGGGTAGAGGCGCTGAGTTTCCATAAGGAAGCGGTTGGTGACGTCGATCGCGGACTTTTTGAGATCGGCAGGCTCCGGATAGCCGTTGGCGAACAAACGGTCCGCTTCCGCCTCGATTTTCTCGTGGAGCGATGGTTGCGACAGCATTTGATAGACCGCAAAGCTCAGAGCATTCCCAAGATAGAGGCTCACGATAAGCGGTGAAACGAGAGAGAAGGGTAGGTCGGTCTCCGGTAGGAACTGGGGATCGCTTTCGTGCACGCTCAAGAGATCGTCGATGATGTCCCGGGGACAGCCCGCTCTCTGGGCGGGTGTGTGTGCGTTGTGGATGCGCTCCACGAGTACGGCCAACTCTTTCTTTCTGCGCTTCATGCCAGGTGTCTTCAGCATGAACTTCGGAAGCGCCCGCTGAATGTGCGTCATGAGCGAGCGCTGCTTGTACTCCAGCAGGCCGCCAATGCAGTCCTGGGTGTCCAGGCCTACCGAAAGTTGAGAGAACTGCGCGTTCGTGAGTTCGCGAAACGTGGTGACGGCGGGCAGAACGTCGCCTGCCGACCACTCTTGCAGGTAGGACTTCGCGTGAAGGTAGAGTTCATCGAGCCGACCTTCGAGAGCGGCGCGCGAATAGGTCGAACGAATCGACTTGCGCATTCGAAAGTGGTCGGCGCCGTCCATCGAGGGCAGGATTCGAGAGGCGCCGTAAACGTTCGCGAAGTCCTCGAGGTAGTCCTTGGATCTCAAGAAGTTACGGCCGTCGCGCTGCATCCACCTGTTGGCTGCAGGGCCGGCGACAACGAGCAGGCCGTTCTTGGCAAAGGGTGGCCGAAGTCGGAACACGGGCCCGTGCCTGGTGGTGAGCTCCCCGAAAAGTGCGGGCAAGTTGCCGACACGCGCATGCCGGCTGAACAGCGCTTCGCGGATACGAACGGACGGGATCGGCCGGGTCCTCAGGGCGCGCCGGTACTTCGGACCGGTAATGCTCTGGGAGACGGCCTCCGCGATGGACCGGCCGATCAGATCGACGTTGGAGACGAACTCGACGCGTTCCCTCGCGGCCTCGTCCAGCGGAAAGATAAGGTGAAGGACGTCGCACGCGTTGGCGAGGGCGACCAGGATCGCGTCCCGCGGGTCGGGGATTCCGTCCTCGAAGAGGAGTTTGCCGACGCGGGTCTTGACGAACTCCGTAGTCTCCCCGTTCTCGGAGGCTGCGTACGCCTGAGTGTGACTTACCGAAGGCGCGAGGGTCCAGAATCCGCCGGAGTGGTGATTCAGTATCTGGCGCTCTACAAGGCGCTCCAGGGTCGAATCGACGATGGACTCCGCCCGGGGACTGAGGCGCTCGATCCAGTACTGTGTGTTCCTCTGTTGGGTCTCCTTGGAGATTTCCTGCAGGATGGAATCCAGAGTGGGGTCGCCCGTAGGGGTCGAGTCGGTGAGATAGAGAGAGTCTGGATCCGTGTCGATGCGATGAGCGAGCGCCAGGTCGGCGAGTGCGGCGCTCGCAACCGCGCAGTTCAGGTTCCAGCCCGGTACCTGATGAAAGTAGCCGCTCTCCTCGTTGAGGAGCAGCAGGATCAGTTCGTCAGCTAGGTTCATGACTGTTCCGTCAGGGTCCCGAAGACTTGGAAAAACCGGTCTCGGCGTCCGCTGCCCGGCGTGCGACGATACAGCACTCCGACCAACTAACCGGGTTGCAGTCTACCTCAGTGGGAATCCAGGCGTCCAAATCTCTGTCGCCCACGCGTGGTTTGACTCCGTCGACCAGCTTGAGGCCGGAGCGCCAAGCGCCTCGGCCGACACCACGCGTGGCGGCTTGCGGCAGGCGGGAAACGGTATCAAGCGGCACCATCGAAGCTCCCTGATACCCTGCCTCCGGCTGAGGACCCATGACGTCAGGATAGTTCCCGTGGATACGGACAAGAAGAGAACGACTCGCCGTCGCATAGCGATCGTCGGCGGTGGCGTTTCAGGGTTGGGGGCCGCCTGGGCGCTCCATCACAGCTCGGACCGGTTCGATTTTCGGCTGTTCGAAGCCCAAGCCCAGCTTGGCGGCAATGCGATTACCGCCGACATGCCGCAGGACGACGGCAGCACGATCCCCTTCGATATCTCCGTCACCGCGTGTATTCCGTCGGTCTATCACCACATCGTGTTGCTGATGAAGAAGTTCGGCATCGATCTGCTCGATACCAGGTTCAGCTACAGCGTGAAGTACGGTGGTCAGGTCTACGCCCACGACTTCGACTCCGACATCAGAGAGGAGTTGCAGTCCGAGATTGCGAAGTTCCAGCGGCTCCTGAAGCGTCTGCACTGGTTTGGCCGGTTGACGCACTCGCGGTCGAGGTTTCTGAACGCCATCAACCCGTACAACTACATCAGCATGGGGACGGTTCTGAACTGGGGCGGCTTTTCCGGCGACTTCAGGTACAAGGTCCTGAAGCCGATGTTCGTCAACTTTCTGATGGCCACCAATGTGTTCGACATGCCTGCGTCGCTCTTCAGCAGATATCTGGAGTACTTCGACATCGAACGCGCCACTCCCATGCAGACGTGGGACCAGGGAACGCGCCGCATCTACGAGAACCTGTCGGCTGGCTTCCGGGACAAGGTATACCTCAACCGCCCGGTGCGAAAGGTGTATCGCCGGCCGTCCGGCGTCGTAGTGAAGGGCGAAGACGGCGTAGAGGAGACGTTCGACGAGGTGGTCTTCGCCTGCAATGCGAACCAGACTCTGATGATGCTCGACAGCCCCACGTTCCTTGAGCGCTACATTCTCTCGTCGATTCGTTACGAGAGCGAGCTCCACAACCATGCGGTCGTGCACTCGGACTCTTCGGTGCTACCGGATAGCGAGGTCGAGGCCCTGGAGACGCGGAGCAACCACATCGAGCAGTACGGCGCCAGGCCGGACAACTACGAGATCACGTACATCATGCACAACCAGCAGCCGTGGGCCAATGGTTCGGACAAGCCCTGTCTGGTGACCTACAACCCGGTCAGCCGGATCGATGACCGGAAGGTCGTCAAGAGGTCAGTGCTGTCCCACAAACAGAGACGAGTATGGGTCTGGACCGAGCCTTGTCGTATGATTGGTTTTCACAACAAAGCCAATGACGGCAAGGAGATCCAGACCCATGGCGCACAATGGTACCGTACTCGGGCAGTTCCTCAAGTTGGTGTCGAGACATGAGTTCGAGCGGGAGGCCGGGCGGCACCACAGGGGACGCAAGCTGCGTTCGATGAGCCGGTGGAGCCAGTTCGTGGCGATGGCGACGGCGCAACTCTCCGGACGATGCAGCCTTCGCGACATCGTGTCGAATCTCGATGCGCAGGCTGCGAAGCTCTATCACCTCGGCGTTCGGCGGGTGGCCCGGTCGTCGCTGGCGCGCGTCAACGAGAGGCAGCCCCACGAGCTGTACGAGGCGTTGTTCGGTCGTTTGCTGGCGCGATGCCGTACGACGGCGCCGGGGCACGGGTTCCGGTTCCACAACAAGCTGTTCTCGCTGGATGCGACGTACGTGGACCTGTGCCTGGAGCTGTTTCCGTGGGCGCAGTACCGCAAGACGAAGGGGGCGCTGAAGCTCCACGTGGGGCTTGACCACGAGGGCTTTCTGCCGGCGTTCCTGCAAGTCACGGACGGCAAGGGGTCGGACGTTGAGGTGGCGCGGTCCCTTCGTCTGCCGAAGGGAAGCATCGTCGCTGCGGACCGGCTGTACCTCGACTTCGAGTGGCTGAAATCCCTTGATGCACAAGGGGTTTTCCTGGTCACTCGGCTGAAGCGCAAGATCAAGTACGCGGTTCGAGAGCGGCGGTCGTTCGCGCCTGGGACGGGCGTGACCTCGGACCAGATCATCGAGTTGACCAGCGTCAGAGGCCGCTCCCGGTGCCCGATTCCGCTGCGTCGAGTCGGCTATCGCGACCCCGACACGAAGAAGTTCTACGCCTTCCTCACCAACAACTTCAGGCTCGCTCCGAAGACCATCGCGGCCATCTACAAGCAGCGTTGGCAGATCGAGACCTTCTTCAAGTGGATCAAGCAGAACCTGCGCATCAAGAGCTTCGTCGGCACTTCGCGCAATGCCGTCATGACGCAGATCTGGATCGCCATGTGCGTGCATCTCCTGCTCGCCTATCTGAAGTTCGCCAACAAGATGTCCTGGACCATGAGCGAAATCCTCCGCCTCCTGCAACTCAACCTGTTCGCGCGAAGACCGCTCCTGGACCTGTTCGAACCCCGGAGCGGACCCCCTGATCCCAGAAACGCACAGACTCAACTCGCACTGCGCTGAAGTTTGTGGGACAGCACTGTCAAGAGGTGGTGGTTTCAGCACGTCGTCCATGACGTCCGTCAGGTCGCATTGCTGGTGCCCCTGTTCCGCTTCATTCAGGGGAAGAGAGGCGCCTGGCACTGCGGCGCCCATACGCTGATCAACAGCCAGGAGACCTGTTTCGTTACCGGGCTCGCCGCGGCAAGGCAGATCGGCGCGGACTACCCGTTCGACGATCCCGAGGCAAGGCGCTCGTTTAACCACTACGGCGGCATCATGTACGGCTGGAGGTTGAGGAAAGCGAGGGACTGACGGTCGCCGGCAGTCTGTGGCGAGAAGATGCAGGCAACCGTCGGCGGCCCCGAGGGTCGCTGGTTCAAGAGACGGGGAAGGCCGCCTTGGCATCCGGCGACGTGGACTCCGTTCTCGGACCTAGAACCGCACCCGCAGGCCGCCGTTGACGACACGGCCGTCCAGAGGCGCCCAGGCGTCGACGGTCCAGCGTCCGTTGGGGGCGCGGTCGGGGCGCAGGGACGAGTGCCACAGGTGCTGCTGCACGTCGGTGAGGTTCTCGAGGTTGAGAAACAGGCGGACCGGTCCGAACCGGCGCTCCATCAGTACCCCGACCACTGTGTAGGGCTCGCTGACGTCGCGATACGGGTTGGCCTCGAGCCTCTGTTTGCCCGTGTAGTACACCTCGAGGCCGATCCGGCCGTCCTCGTTCTCGGCCATGGCCACTGCCCCCAGGCTGTGTCGCGGGGTCTGCGGCACGTCCAAGGTCACGTCGCCGGCTTGCTCGCGCGACCGGACGTGTGTGTAGGTGGCGGTCAAGGCGAAGGGCGGCCGCCGGTACGTCCCCAGCAGTTCCACGCCGACGTTGGTGGTGGGCTGGTCGAGGTTGCGCAGCACGAAGGTCTCGCTGGCGACATGGACCGGGTCCGCGATGCGCGACACGAACAGAGTCGTGGTGAAGGCGAGCGGGCCGTGGGTGCGAGTGATGTCGACCGAGCCGCTGCGGCCCCGTTCCGCCCGCATTGGGCCATCGACCGTGAGCCGGGTCAGGCCGGCCGCCTCGGTCTCTTCGGTGAGCGGCGTCGGGCCGAAGAAGCCGGTCCCGGCCGACATGCGCGTGGACCAGTCGCCGAACCGCAGGAGCGCGGAGACGCGGGGGCTGAAGAACCAGCCGTACTCACTGTGGCGGTCCAGCCGTCCGCTGACCGACAGCGCGAGCCGCTGGTTCACGTCGATGTCGTCCTGGAGGAACACGCCCGGCGTGGTAAAGGAGTAGCCGAACCGCGGAACGTCCCTGGGTTCGTAGGCGTCGTGCTCGACCGCGGCGCCGGCGACCCACGTATGCCGCCCGGCCGCCCGCCGCACCGTGACTTCGGCGAAGCCCGTCTCGTGGCGGTCGCGTTCCAGGGTCGCCCCGAACCGGTGGTCGCGCCGATTCTGCGCGATGGCTGCGCGCGCGTTGATGACGGAGCCTCCGGCCACCGTTTGCCACAGGGCGCCGAGGTCCTGGCGGCGGGTGTCGAGGGACTCCCGGTACGGTGAACCGGTGGCCGGGAGCACGCGGCCCGGCTCCGTGCCGCCGCTGCGGCTCTCGCGCGTCGCGCCGGCCGTGAGCAGGAACGATCGGCCCTCCCCATCGTCCCAGAACACGCGCGGCCGCACGACGCCGCGGGCGTAGCGGGCCATGTCCGCCCAGCCGTCGCCGTCGATGTCCGTGAGGTTCTGCCAGTGCCCGCCGCCGACCAGGGTCATCCCCCAGTTGCCGGACAGTGGGGTGGAGAGCCACAGCACACTGTCGGCGCCGCCCCGCGTCGACTGGTTGAGCAGGATCTCCCGCTCCGCCTCGTCGCCGGGCCGGCGGGACAGCAGGTTGACCACGCCGCCCATCGCGCCGGCCCCGTGCAGGGCGGACGCGACCCCCTTGATGACCTCCACCTGCCCGAGATCCATCGGCGGGATCTGGAGCAGGCCGAGGCCGCCCGGCTGGGCACCGTATAGCGGCAGCCCGTCCGACAGGATGCGCGTATAGCGGCCCCGCATGCCCTGAATGCGAACGCTGGCAGCGCCAAGCGACGGCGAAGTGGCCTGCACCCGCATGCCGCCCATCTCGTTGAGCATCATGACGATGTCCCCGGGCGTCATGAGCATCTTCTCCTCGATCTCCTCCCGGTCGAGCACCTCGACCCGCATCGGCTGGTCCTCGATCCGGCGGCCGGTGCGGGTGCTGGCGACCACCGTCACCTCTTCCTCGATCAGAAGCCCCCGCTCGAGCTCGACCTGAACGACTCGCTCCTCGCCCTCGGCCAGCGATACGGCCACGGTGGCCGGCGCGAATCCCTCGTGTTCGACCGTGACCTGCAGCTCGCCGGCAGGCGCCGGCACGAGCGCGACCCCGTCAGCGTCGGTCGCTTGGGTGGCACCCGCTACGGCCACCGTCGCTCCGGCGACTGGGTTGCCGGCGGCCCGTACCTCGACCCGGAGCCGGCCTGTTTCCTGAGCGGCGGCGTTTAGAGGCGGCGCTGCAAGCAGCAGGAGAAGTGCGACTAGGTTCGACATGGGGATTTGGGAGGGCGGCGGGCACCGACGCCAGGACGCCTACGCTGCCACGCGCTGGTCGTTCCGACAATGCGCCTGCTCCGACGGACGAGCAGGGCCCGGACGTCGGTGACACGGTTGCCAGGCCGTCCCCTCGCCCCTTGCGCCACATTCCACAACCGGAATACACTGCCGCATGTCTTGGGACCTCGAGTACACAGACGAGTTCGGGCTGTGGTGGCGAACGCTCTCAGAGGGACAACAGAACGCGGTCGCCGCCACTGCGGAACTGATGATGGAGCATGGTCCCAACCTGCCGTTCCCCTACTCCTCGAACGTCCGGAGCTCACGCCATGGAGTCATGCGAGAGCTTCGGGTGCAGAGCGGCGGCAGGCCCCTGCGGGTCTTCTACGCCTTCGACCCCAGGCGAACGTCGATCCTGCTCATCGGTGGAGACAAGACGGGCAACGACCGGTTCTACCTGGAGTACGTGCCCGTGGCTGACGACCTCTACGATGAGCATCTGGACGAACTGCGAAACGAGGGGTGAGATCAAATGAGTGGACACCATCCGTTCAGCAAGCTGACCAAGGACTTCACGCCGGAACGCCGGCGGCGAGTCGACGAGTTGAAGAGAGACTTGCTGGCAGAAATGCCGTTGCACGAGCTTCGCCGGGCGCGGGCGCTGACCCAGCGGGACCTGGCCGAGACGCTGAAGGTGAACCAGCCCGCCGTCTGCAAGCTGGAACAGCGGGCCGACGTGTATGTGTCGAGCCTGCGGTCCTACATCGAGGCCGTGGGAGGGAAGCTGAAGATCGTCGCCGAGTTTCCGGAAGGGGAGGTCGCGATCACCAACTTCTCCGACGTGGGCGACTGAGCGCGACGGTCCAGAACTCCACCTTGGCCGCTTGGACTGCCAGCTCACGTCCTCTCGCCAGCGCCAAGCTAGACTGGCCCCATGATCCTCACCGCGAAGAAAGTGCCCCGCGAGACCTTCGAGGCCGGCACCGGCTGGCAGCTCAAACCCGAGGGCGCCTGCAAAGGGCCGGTCTGCGTGCCGCTCGCCGACGGTGCAGCGGCGTCTCGGAGTCAGGTAGACGGTATAGCCGTTGCCGAGGCCATCGGTCTTCCACTCGTTCACGACGAGGAACACGGCCTGTGGGCCGTCGGGCCCGAGTCCATCGGCTCGCGCGCGCTGGTGTCGGCCGAAGACGCCGACTTCGAGTTGCCCGACCTGAACGGCGAGCTCTTCCGGCTCTCGAGCCTGCGCGGGCGGAAGGTCCTCGTCTACGCCTGGGCGCCCTACTGAGGGTGCTCTGCCGACCTGCCCGGGTGGCAGGCGCTGCGCGACGAGCTTCATCCGCAAGGCTTCGAGTTGGTCACCGTCGGTCTCGACACGTTGGGAGCTCGTGGCTGCCGCCGGTTCATCGAGGCCGCCAAGCCGAAGCATCCGGCGCTCGTCGACCAGCATCACCTGCTGGCCCGGCTCTTTGGCGTCGTCAACATCCCCAGTTCGGTGTGGATTGACGAATCGGGCACGATCGTCCGGCCCGCGGAGGCCGCGCCCGCGCCACCGCGGGACAAGGCGCGCAGCTTCGGCTCGTCGTCCGGGGGAACCGATCGTTTCAGCCAGATGCTGGAAGAGGCGAAGAAGATTCCTCACGACACCGGCGCCTACCACCGGGCGCTGCGCGACTGGGTGGAGAAGGGTGCGGCGAGTCGATTCGCCCTTTCGCCGGAGCAGGTGGTCGAACGATCGCGCCCGCGCAACGCCGACGCGGCTCTCGGACACGCCCACTTCGAACTCGCAACGCACCTGGAGAGTGAAGGGCGCCACGATGCGGCCGTGCGGCACTTCCGCGAGGCCCACCGCCTGGTCCCGGAGAGTTGGAGTTTTCGGCGCCAGGCGTGGTCGCTGGAGGGAGGCGCGGAAGGCCCGTTCGCGCGGTTCTGGCAGGGCCCGAGCAAGACCGACCCGGAGGCATGGCCCTACGAAGGGGATTGGCTCGCCGACATCCGTTCGGTGGGCGCCGAGAACTACGTCGAGCGCTTCGAGCCATAGCGCGGCAGAACGACCGGAGGCCGGCGCTTCGCGCCGGATGCGGGCAGGATGCCCGCGTTCCCAGGTCAGATCTTCCTGCCGCGCACGCTGCTAGCGCGGCAGAACTGCAACGCCGTTGTAAGATCGGCCGACCCACCAAGGAGAAAGCCACGCACGGAAGGAAGTCAGCTCTGCCCATGTGCCTGGCGCTGCTGATCTCGGGACTCGTCCCGAGCGGCGCCGGCGCCGGTTCGTTCGACGCGGATGTCGAGCCGCTGTTCGAGGCGTCGTGCCTGAAGTGCCACGTGGGGACGGAGGCGACGCCGCTCGACCTGACCGCCCTCGGGGACGACCTGGCCGACCGGGAGACGTTCCGTTTGTGGCAGCGCATCTTCGATCGGGTCAGCGAGAGGGAGATGCCGCCGCCCGGCGCTCGGCGGCCGGCTCAGCGCATCGTCGACTCGGCGCTCGACGCGGTGAGAGAAGCGCTGCTCGAAGCGAACCTCGCCGAACGCGCCGGTCAGCGGACGCCGCTGCGCCGGCTCACCAGGCTGGAGTACGAATACACGATCCAGGACCTGCTGGGGATCGACCCCGACGTCGCCGCGAGCCTGGCGAACGACCTGCCCGAAGAGACCGATACCGGCGGTTTCGACGTGGTGGCCGAGAACCAGGGCATCTCGCCGCTCCATGTCCGCAGCTTTCTTGTGGCGGCGGCCGGCGCACTCGATGAGGCGCTGAGGACGGGTCCTCGACCCGAAGCCCGCACGCACGAGATCGAATACTCGAAGTCGCCCTATCTGAACGGGAACTCGGTCGGCGAGTACCTCGGCGCCGGCATCGTCAAGATCGTCGACGACGCGGCGGTCATGTTCTTCGAGGGCGGTTCGACCTACACCTTCCACAGCATGACCGAGGGCTTCCTCGTCGACACGGCGGGCCGTTACCGGGTAACGCTCGACGTGTACCCCTACCAGGCGACGTCGCCGATCACGCTGACCCTCTTCCACGGCAACCAGCAGGGGGTCGCGACCGCCGCGCTGAACAGCTTGATCGGCTCCTTCGACCTCGTGGAACCGGAAGGTCGCGTCGTCGAGGTCACTCCGTATCTCCGTCCACGCGACCTGGTCGCTCCCTCGCTGGCCGACGCGTACCGGCCGCCCGACGACAAGGCCTCGTACTTCGCGCCGGAGCTCAACGTCAGGGACTACCCCTGGGAGGGCATCGCGTTCCGGTCGATGACGATCGAGGGGCCGCTGTTCGACGACTGGCCTCCGCGCAGCGCGCGGGAGCTGCTGGCGGGAATGGAGTTCGACGAGTCCGGAGAGCCCGTGCTCACCAAGGCGCCCTACGAGCACGTCGTCGACGTTGTAACGCGTTTCGGGCCGCGCGCGTTCCGGCGGCCGTTGACGGAGGCCGAACTCGAAACCTACGCGACGCTGGCCAAACCCGCCCTCGAAGACGGGCTGCCGTTCCTCGAGGCGGTCCGCGAGCCGCTGCGCGCGCTGCTGATCGCCCCCGCCTTCGTCTACCACGTGGGCAGCCAGGGGGCGCTGGACGACTTCCAGGTCGCGACGCGGCTTTCCTACTTCCTGTGGCGCTCCATGCCGGACCAGGAGCTGCTCGATCTGGCCGCTGCGGGCCGCCTGTCCGATGCGGAGGTGCTGGGGCGCCAGGTCGACCGGATGCTCGACGATCCGAGGAGCGAGCGCTTCGTTACGGACTTTGCCGGCCAGGCGTTCCGCCTCTACGAGATGAACTCGACGACGCCCGACAAGGCGCTCTATCCCGAGTACGACAGCCGGCTCGGACAGGCCATGGCTCGCGAAACGCAGCTCTTCCTGGCCGAGCTCGTTGCGGAAGACCTGAGCGTCGGCAACCTGATCGACTCGGACTTCACCTTCCTCAACCGACGGCTCGCCGAGCACTACGGCATCGAGGGCATCACCGGCCAGCACCTGCGCAAGGTGGCCATCCCCGAGGACAGTCCCCGCGGCGGCCTGTTGACCCAGGCCAGCATCCACAAGATCACCGCCAACGGCACGACAACGTCGCCCGTGCCGCGCGGCAACTTCGTGCTCGCCAACCTGCTCGGTCAGCCGGCGCCCCCGCCACCGGCCGGTGTGGAGGGCCTGGAGCCGGACACCCGCGGCGCGACGACAATCCGCGAGCAACTCGACAAGCACCGCACGGACACGGTCTGCAACAGTTGCCACCGCAACATCGATCCGCCCGGCTTCGCGCTCGAATCCTTCGATCCGATCGGCGGCTTCCGGGAGGCGTACCGCGTCCCGGGCGAGGAGGGCGCGGGGTACTACCGGGAGGGGCTTCCGGTCGACGTGACCGGCACAACGCCGCAGGGACAGGTCTTCGTTGGCATCGAGGAGTACAAGAAGCTGCTCTACGGCAACGAGCTCGACCAGGTTGCGCGCCACCTGGCATCCCAGTTGATCGCCTTCGCCACCGGCGCTCCCGTCGAGTTCGCGGACCGCGACGACGTGGAGAGCCTCCTCAGCAAGGTCAAGGGCGAGGGCTATCCACTGCGCAGCATGATCCGGGAGGTCGCGAAGAGCGATCTCTTCGCCAACCTGTAGGTAACTCCAGGCAGTAGTCACTCACGGAAACCCGACATGTACAAATCCATCGATCGTCGTACCTTCCTGCGCGCCTCGGGCGTGGCGCTCGCCCTGCCGCTGCTCGAGACGATGCAGCCGTCCCTCCTGCATGCCGCGACCGGCGAGTCGCCCCGGCGGATGGTCAACATCTGCAACACCCTGGGGATCTACCCCGACGCGTGGCGGCCGAAGCAGACCGGCGACGGCTACGAGACGACCGAGTACCTGCAGCTCATCGACAAGCACCGTGAGCACTTCTCGCTGTTTTCGAACTACTCGCACGAGGACCAGACCGGGCGCCAGCCGCACAACTCCGAAGTCACCTTCCTGACCGCCGCCCGCGGCCCCGGCCGGGACGGGTTCAAGAACACGATCTCGATCGACCAGATGGCCGCCAACCATCTCGGCTACGTGACGCGCTTCCCGTCGGTCACCCTGGGGACCGCGAGCGGGCAGAGCCAGTCGTACACCGCCAACGGGGTGATGATTCCCGCCGAGACCAGCCCGGCCGGCCTGTTCAGGAAGATGTTCCTTGCCGGTGAGCCGGAGGAGATCGAGCGGGAGTCACGCAATCTGGCGAGCGGCGGCAGCATCCTCGACCGCGTCAGGGCCGAGGCCTCGGCGCTCCGCCGGCGCGTGAGTTCCGCCGACCAGCACCGGCTCGACGCCTATTACGCCGCGGTACGCACGGCCGAGCAGGAACTGAGCGAGGCCGGCGCCTGGCTCAAGCGGCCGAAGCCGGTGGTTGTGGAGGATCAGCCGACCGACATTCCCGACAAGGCGGACCTGATCGGCCGCATCGGTCTGCTCTTCAACATGGTTCCGCTGATCCTCGAGACCGACTCGTCGCGCGTGATCAGCATCATGATCCAGGATCACGGCGTCGTGCCGCAGGTCCAGGGTGTTTCCGGCTCTCACCACAACCTGTCGCACCACGGCCAGGACGAAGCCAAGATTGCCCAGCTCAAGAAGATCGAGGCCCAGATCGTCGGCAAGTTCGACGGCCTGTTGACGAAGCTCCGGGAACGCGGCGACAGCCAAGGCCCGCTGCTTGATGTGACCACCGTGCTGTTCGGCTCCAACCTCGGCAACGCGAACTCGCACGAGCCGAAGCACCTGCCGATCCTGGTCGCCGGCGGCAGCTTCAAGCACGGCAAGCACCACCGTCACGAGGGCGACCACGACGCGCCGCTCAGCAACCTCTACGTCACGCTGCTGCAGGCGATGGGGGTCGAGACGGACGGGTTCGGTCAGAGCAGCGGCACGCTGACCTGGTCGTAGGTTGGAGCGATCGCAACCGGGGCCGCCGCTCGCAGGCGTCCGCATACTTGAGCTGGCGAACGGCGTCGCGGCGGCCTATTGCGGCCGGCAGTTCGCTCTGTGGGGAGCGGACGTGGTTGTCCTGGAACCCGAGGGAGGATCGGGCCTTCGGCGCATGGGTCCGCTTGCCGAGGTCGGGGCCGCGCCGGAATCGCTTCTCTGGCAGACGGTAGCCGCCAACAAGCGCGCAATCTCGCTGCCGCGTGACTGCCCCGATGGGGAGACGCTGGTTGATCTCGTGGGGCGGGCCGATGTCCTCGTAACGGACTGGGCCGAGGCCGACCTCGACCGCCGGGGTCTCACGTTCGCGGATCTGCGAGAGCGACTCCCGGGCCTGGTCCTGGTGTCGGTCTCTCCGTTCGGTTTGGACGGCCCCCATGCCGGGCTCGTCGGCTCGGAGCTGGTGACGCAGGCCTTGTCGGGCTATGCCGGCCTGAACGGCGAGAAGGGGCGAGCGCCGCTCAAGGCGCCCGGCCACATCCTCGGCTACACCTGTGGGGTCAGCGCATTCGTCGCCGCACTGGCGGCCCTCATTTCGCGTCTCGAGACTGGGCACGGCCGCTTTGTCGAGGTGTCGGAGCTGGAGACGATCGCGGCCATCCTGCCTCTGCTCCGCATCGAGTACACGGGCGTGCATCCCGAGCGCGACGGTGGCCCTTCGACCGGCGTGCGAGCGCTTCGCTGCCGCGACGGACGGGTGACGTTCATCCCGCCGCCCGAGGATCAGCTCGGCGACTACGGCGCGGCGCTGGGAGTCGAGGACGGCGAGTGGCCGCTGCCCGTGGAGGGGGAAGACCCCATCGCGCGCACCCAGAGGCTGCTTCCCTTCCTGGCCCGCCGCGTGCGTGACAGGACGGCGGACGAAGTGTTCCACGGCCTGCTGGAGCGCCGGATCGTGTGCGGCAAGGTGGTGAAGCCCGCTGAGCTGCTCGCTGACGAGCACCTGGCTGCTCGCGGTTTCTTCCGCACCCTCCGCCATCCGCAGCTTGGAGAGTTCCCGTGCGCGGGTCCCGCGGCAAGATTCGGATTGACCGACGCGGTGCCGCCGGCGCCGGCCCCGGCAGTCGGTCAACAGGTGGACCCGTCTGGTCTCGACTGGCGGCCGGTGGAACCGCATGCAGGGGTAGCGGAGGAAGGCGAGTCGCTGCCGCTGACCGGAGTCCAGATCGTCGATCTGACCCAGGCCTGGATAGGTCCGTTCGCCTCCATGTTGCTGGCCGATCTCGGCGCCGACGTAGTCAAGATCGAATCGCACCGCCGCCCGGACGTCTGGCGGCGATGGTTGGCGAGTCCGGTACCCATGGTGGACCCGCCTGCCGACCTGGTGAACTCGAGCCCGAACTACAACAGCGTCAACCGCAACAAGCGCTCCCTGTGCCTTGACCTCAAGACCGAAGAGGGCAAGGACCTGCTCCGGCGCCTCGCAGCCCGCGCCGACGTCGTCATGGAGAACTTCACGCCGCGGGTCATGGAGCGGTTCGGGCTCGAGTGGCCTGAGCTCTCGAAGGGGAACTCGGGCCTCGTGATGACGTCGTGGTCCGGCTTCGGCAAGACCGGGCCGCTGAGCGACTACAAGGCGAACGGGACCTCGATCGAGGCGCTTGCCGGCTGGGACTGGCTCCACCGGTATCCCGGCGGCGACCCGATGGTCATGGGCTTCTACCAGGCCGACGCGATCACGGGAATGCAGATGGCGGCGACGACCCTCGTCGGGCTCTTCCACAGCCGGCGGACCGGTGAGGGACAAGCGATCGACGGCAGCATGATGGAGGCGGCTGCCGGCTACCTCGGCGAGGTGCTCCTCGATGCGGCCCTCGGCGGCCAGCAGACGCCACCGGGCAACGGCGACCTTGACCATGCGCCGCACGGCGTCTACCCCTGCGCCGGAGACGATCGCTGGATCGCCCTGGCGGTCGAATCCGACGAGATGTGGCGGCAGCTCGTGGCGATCTCAGGTCGGGAGGACCTGGCGGACCCCGCCTTCGACCGCCACCGCGACCGCATCGCCAACGCGGAGAAGCTCGACGAGGCGATCGCAGCGTGGACGTGCACCCAGCGGGCCGAGCACTTGATGGAAGCCCTGCAGGCCGCCGGCATCGCCGCCGGCGTCGTGCGCACGACCGCCGAACTGATGGCGTGCCGTCATCTGAAACAGCGGCGCTGGTTCCGCAGGATCGAGCACGCGGACGTCGGCGAGCACCGCTACGCCGGCCACCCCTGGCGGATGGACGGTCTGTTGGAGCGCTCCGACCTGCCGCCGCCCCGACTCGGCGAGCACAGCCGTGAGCTGCTCCGTGGGCGCCTGGGCCTGTCGGAGGCCGAGATCGACGACCTCGTCGAACGCGGCGTCACCGGGGCTGTCGTGGGTCAGAGCTCCGCTCCTGGGAACGCGGGCATCCTGCCCGCATCCGGCGCGCAGCGCCGGCTCGGCGCCCTGGAATGGGATGAGAGCTTCGACTACAAGAAGGAACGATCAAGGGCTTCCGGGAGGCTTCGGCTTCCGGAAGACTGACACGGAGCGGTAGCGGTTCGGGCCGCCCCAGTCCGGCTCCCTACGGCCGGTAGCTCGGCCCCTTCACCGGGCCGAGCAGCTCCGCCGTCACCACCCTCCGGGCGTCCCGCATGAAGTCCACCAGAAGGGGCCGCGTGTCACGTGGATCGATGATCTCCTCGACGCCGAAGGCATGGGCATTGCGGAAGGGGGAGGAGATGGCGAATAGTCGCGCTTCGATCTCGGCGCGCTTCGCCTCCGGGTCCTCGGCGGCCTCGATCTCGCGCTTGTAGGCGATTGCGGTCCCCCCCTGGATGTGCATCGAACCGCCGTGCGCCGAGGGCCAGGCGTAGCGGCGGTAGAGGCCCTGGCCGCGCCAGTGCAGTCCGCCGGCGACGCCGTAGAGCTGCCGCACGACGAAGCAGATGTAGGGCGTTTGGGTCGAGTTGAGCGCCGTCACGACGCGGGCGCCCGCCCTTACTATCCCTAAGCGCTCCTGCCCGGGGCCGACCGAGAACCCGGGCTCGTCGGCGAAGTAGACGAGCGGTAGATGGAAGGTCTCGCAGAGTTCCAGGAGGCGAAGCATCTTCTCCCCGGCTGCGATGTTCATCGAACCGCCGTTGAACCGGGGGTCGTTGCTCATGACCCCGCAGGGCATGCCGTCGACGCGGGCAAGGCCTGTGACGCGGGCCCGGCCGTAGTAGGGCCCGATCTCGAAGAAGCTGCCCTCGTCGACCACGGCGCGGACGATCGCGTGGGGATCGTAGGTTCGGCGCCGGTCCTGTGGCACGGCGGACAGCAGCGACTCGGCGCGCCGCTCCGGGTCGTCATCCGGCGTCTGCTCCGGCGGCGCCTCCCAGACGCTCGAGGGCAGGTACGAGAGGAATCGCCGCACCTGGGCGATCGCATCGGCTTCGTCCTCGGCCAGGTTCATCACGACGCCGTTCCTGACCTGAGTGCGCTCGTCGCCCAGTTCTTCCTTGGTGATCCGCTGGCCGGTTGCCTGCTCGACCACCTTCGGGCCGGCGACGAACACCTGGCTGGTGCCCCTGACCATGACGCTGAAGTGGCAGAGGCAGGCCTGCACGGCCGGTAGACCCGCGACCGATCCAAGCACGGCCGAGACCACCGGAACCGTCTGGAGGAGCTGGCTCGACACGTCGGTTCCGGCGCCTCCGGGCAGGTAGGTCCTGCCGATCTGCTCGAAGGTCTTGACACTGCCGCCGGTCGCGTCGAGGAGCCGGACGAAGGGCAGGCGGCTGCGCAGCGCGAACTGTTCCGCGAAGCGGCTCTTGTTGCCGATGTTGGCGTCCGAGGCGCCGCCGCGGATCGTGAAGTCCCCGCCGGAGAAGGCGACCTTGCGGCCGTCGACGCGCAACGTGCCGACCACCATGTTGGATGGCTTGAGCGCCGCAACCGAATCGGCTTCCCAGGTCGCCGTCCCGGCCAGCGCGCCGATCTCGTGGAAGCTGCCCGGATCCGCGAGCAGTCCGATGCGCTCGCGAACCGTCAGCTTGCCGCGGCCGTGCTGAAAGGCGACGCTGTCGGCGCCGCCCATCTCCTCGGCCATGCGGCGCTGCCGCTCGATCTCCTTGATGTCGTCGGTCCAGCTCATCCTGTTCTCCGGTGTGGCTTGGCGGGGATTCTCTCATTCCGGGGTTGCGGGCGGGTCTCCGCGCGCGAACTCGTGGCGGTGAAAGCAGGAACGAAGCGGATCCCCGGGACATCCAGGAGTGTTGAATTTTCAGCATCTGTCCGCTATGGTGTCTTCGAGACGTCGGAATGGAGACTGCGAAGCCACGAATCGGACAGGCGAGGTGATCGTGAACGAGTTGCCCCAACTCAGCAGACGAGAGCGTGAGGTGATGGATATCGTGCACGAAGCTGGAACCGCTACGGCGGCGCAGATCCGCGAGCGCATGGCCGAACCGCCCACGTACTCGGCTGTCCGCTCGGTACTTCGAATCCTCGTCAACAAGGGGCACCTGGTGAGTGAGCAGGATGGCGCCCGCTACCTGTACTCGCCTACCGTCCCGGCTTCGCGGGCGCGGCGTTCGGCCATGCAGCACGTCGTGAGGACGTTCTTCGGTGGCTCGGTGGAGGGCGCGGTAGCCACGCTTCTGGAGCTCGAGGACACGACGCTCAGCCCGGAAGAGCGAGCGCGCATCGAGGCGCTCATCGGGCGGGCGTCAAGGGAGGGCCGGTGACCGATCTCGTACTCATGCCTGAACTGTCGAGCCTGCTGGAGCTGGCTGGCCGCGCGACCGTCGTGTTCGTCGTTGCTCTGGCCCTCGCGTGGCTCATCCGGAAGGGGTCGGCGACGGTACGCCATCACCTGTGGACGCTGACATTCGCGATTCTGCTCGCGCTCCCGGTTCTGACCCTTGCGGGGCCTTCCTGGGACGTTCCGTTGCTCCCGTCTGCTGACCGGGCGGGAGACGGAGTCTTCGTTGAACCCGTGGGCGCGCCTGCTCCTTCCGAACTTACCGCGCCGGCTGGGCGTTCCCCGGCCTCGGCCGCCTTCGATGCTGCCGCTCCGACGACCACTGAGGCGCCACCGCCTCGGCGTCCGATTTCCCTGCCGCTTCTGGTTTGGGCTCTCGGTTGCGGGGCCGCTCTCGTTTCTGTTGGCGTCGGGCTCCTCCGGTTCCAGAAGCTCGTTCGCTCCGCGCAATCCATGGACGACCCGGGCTGGCTCCGGCAGTCTGAGGGCATCCAGAGTGAGTTGGGCTTTCGTGCAGACGTTCGGCTCCTTCTTGGCGAGGAAGTCGTCACGCCGATGACCGGTGGTTTGTGGAACCCGGTCATCCTGCTTCCGGCTTCGGCGTCAGGCTGGTCCGCAGCGCGGCGCGCCATCGTCTTCACCCATGAGCTGGTCCACGTACGCAGGCGCGACGCGCTGCGCCAGCTTCTGGGCCGTGTCGTGTTGGCCCTCTACTGGTTCCACCCGCTGAGTTGGGTGGCGTCGCGCCTGGCGGTCGCGAGCCGCGAGGACGCCTACGACGAAGAGGTGCTGTCGGCCGGCACGCGGCCGTCCGAGTACGCGCGGCACCTTCTTTCCCTGGCGCAGAACGCAGGCCAGGGTCGGGCCATCATGGCGCTGCCGATCGTCAACGCGCCTCCGCTGGAGAGGAGAATCGGAGCCATTGTCAAGTTCGATCGACCACGCCGTCGCAGGCTGGTCACCGGAGTCGTCTTGACAGCGCTGGGTGCGGCCGGGATGACTGCATCTTGTGCGAACCCGGTCCCCGTCAAGACCGCTCCGGTGAGCGGTCGGGCTTCGACCGCCCAGGATTTGGGTGTGTGGGACTGTAGTTTCGTAACCGCTGACAAGAAATGGCGCAGGATCTCCAAGCAAGGCATGGTGACCGCTGACAAGAAATGGCCCTGGCGCGCCAAGCAAGACGGGGTCCTGTGCATAGGCGTCAGAGGCGACGTGGTGATGAGCCGCGATGCCCTGGAGGTCCGGGCGATAGGTCCCGGCGGTTCCGTCGCTCTGGAATCCGCGGGCCGTCGGTCTCATGTGCTGGAGATCACCCAGGGGCCCGACGGCCTCGAATACGACTGGAGAATCGACGGGCGCAAGCAGGCCTTCGATGAGAACGCCCGGCAATTTCGTGACCTGATTCTGGCTTCGATTCGGGATCAGAGCTGGGGGGCGTCCGGGATCTGGGGTCAGAACGGTGGTCCGCACGGTCGAGTGCATGTGAATTTGGCCGTAGCGGAAATGCGAGGTCAGGCCGCCTCGCTCCGGCGCGAGGTTGCCGGTTTGCTCGGTCAGATGGCTACCCATCGCGCAGAGGAACTGTCCCTCAGGTCGGCGCTGCTGGCAGCGTCGAACGCTCGGACTCGGGTTGCACTGGAAGGGGAGATCAACGAGCGGGTGGTACGCACCAGGGAGGTGAAGAAGAGAATCGACGAGTTCGAGTTGTCAGCGATCGAGGCTGAAATCCGGTTCCAGATCGAGCGCTACGACGACGAAGGAGATGCCCGTGGCCTCGCGAATGCACTGAGGGACCCCGAGGCGTATCTGAAGGGAGAGGCAAAGGCCCGCTCCGGGCAGGACGAAATCGACGCGCTACGGCGGCTGATCGACGGCCGGTGAACCACCTGGGGTGGAGCGGGACTTGCTCCCAGGTTGCACAACAAGGAAAGGAAGCACGATGCGAAGGACGACCTCGATCTGGACAATTCCGATCGTCGCCGTGGCGAGTCTGGCTACAACGTCCATCCTGGGGTGTGGGCCGAACAGCGAGTCGGGGACCGAACCGGAGAGCAGCGCTCCCGCCAGCGTTGATTTGAGTTGGGCGGCCCCGAACCCCGATGCCCCCGGACCGGGAGACCAGGCCCCGGTGCTCGCGATCGAAGGGACGCTGAGCAGTCCCGCCGAGGGCGACGCGGACTGGGCCGACCTGAAGGGTAAGGCGACCGTCCTCGAGTTCTGGGCGACTTGGTGTGCGCCATGTGTTCAGGTCATTCCGCATCTGAACGAGCTGGCGGACGACCTGCCGGGGGAGGACATTCGATTCATTTCCGTAACCGACGAGGCGGAGGAAGTTGTCGCGCCGTTCCTCGAGTCGATCCCCATCTCCGGTGTCGTGGGACTCGATCTCGACCGATCGGTGTTCCGGGACTACGGAGTCCTGTCGATTCCGACGACGTTTCTGGTGGACAGGGATGGAGTGATTCAGGCGGTCACCCGGGCGCATGACCTGACCAGGGAACACCTGCTCGACCTGATAGCAGGGCGGCGGCCCGATGTTCCGGAGATCGAGGACATCGATGCGATGCTCGAGCTCAAGGCGCTAGATGAGCTGACCGCTCGCGCCGACGGCGACCATGTCGTCGTGAGGGGATCTAGAGGTGAACTTCGGATGCTCTTCGCCCCGACGGAGAAGGCGGAGTACGCGATGAGTCGAAGTCCGGATGAGGTCCGGATGGTTTCGGCCGATCCAGCCCTGATCCTCCGCGTTGCCTACGGTGTTCGGCCGGGCCGGTTCGTTATGGAAGCAGAGCTTCCCGATCAGAAGTACGACGTCGCGGTGATGACCGACGGTAGGCCTGAGCTCGTAGAACAGATGTTTCGCGTGATCGTCTCGGCGGGTCTGGGAATCGAGGCCGTTTGGGAAGAGCGAGTAGTGAATGCCTACGTACTCGTCAAGAAGGGTGAGCCGAAGCTCAAGCCCCTTCCCGATGACGCCCGGTACGGCTATTCGGTGTCCTCGGATTCGCTTGGGGCTACAGACCTGGATGGTCTCGCGGACAATGTCGCCCGTCTGTTGGAGCGACCAACACTGAACGAGACGGGCGTCACGGGTCGCTACGAGATCCAGTTGAAGTTCGATGCACCTGAACCGGAAGCCATCTTCCAGGCGATCGAGGACACCCTGGGGCTGGCGGTTGTGGAGGAGCAACGGGCGGTCGAGATGCTGGTGGTCAGGGAGGCCGGTGAGGACGAACCGGGCTAGTACCGGAAGAGAGAGGCGGTCAGTGAAGAACGGGCGCGTCTACCCCCCTGCCTGACTCCATGGCCACTGCTAGAAGTAGCATGCCTTTCAACTCGCGATGTACCCGCGCTCCTGCCTGATGACTGGATGCCGGCGAGCGGCGCTGCCGCTGGCCCTCTTGGTGTTGCTTGCGCCGGCTTCGACGGCTCAAGCGCAGCGGCTTCTGACTCTGGTGCCGGGCGTCGGACAAGCGGCGTCGGCGGGCGACCTCGGCCCTTCGATCGGGCCGGTGCCGACGGCCGTGCAGGTGGACCTGGAACTGCTGCGCCGCGCGCCGGCGCGGCTGGAGGTGCCGACGCCCGAGGGCGGCGTCCTGTCCGCGGAACAAAGCGTCTTCGAGGACCGGGGCGGCGGCGACCTGATGTGGTCCGGTGGTCAGCCCGGCGCGGGGTACGACACGGTGGTGCTGACGGTGGAGGGCGGCCGGCTGGTCGGCCGGTTCGGGGCGGCCGGCGGTGGGGCGTACCAGATTCACGCGGAGCGGGACGGCCGCGGCGGCATGGCGCCGCTCGTCGGCCCGGGCCCGGACGGGCCTGTGCCGTTGTGCGGCGTGGAGGCGGGCGCGGAAGACGGCCATGACGCCTATGCCCATATCCGGGCAGGCGCCCGGGCGGCGGATCCTCCCCGGCGCGTGAGCAATCCGCAAAGCCACGACCGCCTGGACATCCTGGTGGCGTACACCGCCACGGCGGCCGAGAACTGGGCCGACCGCGGCGGGGCGCACGCGGCGATCCGTCACGCCGTCGACTACATGAAGATGGTGTTTCGGAACAACCGGATCGAGGTCGAGCCGCACATCGTGCACATCGTGCAGGCGTCGACGGCTCTGGACCGGACGGGGCGGGACCTGGGCCTGCACCTGGGCCTGCACCTGTACACGAATATTCCCCTGTCGACACCGTTTGGGGACGATGGCGACCTGTTGCACCTGCGTCACGAGTACCGGGCTGACCTCCTGCATCTCTTCACGGGCGAGCGCGCGCTCCTGCTGGGTGCCTGCGGCGCCGCCCGAACGCTATTGATTCGCAGGACCGCCCAGAGTTTCTCCTCGAGGGCAAGAGGCTGGACCACGAACCACCCGCATCGCTGCCCGGACTATGCCGCCACGTTCGTGCACGAGGTCGGCCACGGTTTGGGCGCCCACCACGATCCAGGCAACGTCACGAGTCCGGATCGCGCGGTCAGGCCGTACGCCTTCGGCCACGCGGACCAGGACGTCGTGCCGATCCTCGGCACGGCGATGAGTGTAGTGGGCCAGGTCGAGCCGTTCTTCTCGACTCCGCGGCTCCGGCCCTGGGGCGCGATTCTCGGCATCGCGGACGAGCGGGACAACGAGCGGACGCTTCGGGAGACCGCCCACATTGCCGTGCAGTACAGCGACTACCTGCGGTCACTGGATCCGGCGCCACCGAGCGATCTGCGGGTCCGGTTCGAGGGCGGCGGAGCGCGCCTCACGTGGCGGGACAACGCGCCGACCGCGGACGGGTACGAGGTGGAGTACGTCGGAGACGGGATCCTTCGGCGCCAGATGGTCAAGGACCGCACCGGGGCGGTTCTCCCGCTCGAGTCCACGGAACCGGGGACCCACTACGACTTCCTGGTCAGAGCGATCAAGGGCGATGAGCGGTCTCTGCGCAGCAACATCGTCTTGCTGGTTGTCCCCGGCGACCCGATCGCGGCGCCGTCGGACGTGTCGGTGACGTTCGTGGCTCTTCAACGGCTCGATGTCCGCTGGACGGACAACTCGGACAACGAATCGGGGTTCGACGTGCAGCTTCTCCAGGACGGCGATCCGATTCACCGGAACCGGGTTGCCGCGGACAGCGAGTACTCCTTCTTTGACGACGGGTGGGTGAATGCTCAAGGCGGCGCCGAGTACGGCGTACGGGTGTTCGCGTTCAACTCGTCCGGCTACTCCGAGAGCAGCGAGGTGGTGACCTTCCGGTGGGCCTCTCCGCGAGCTCTGGGCCCGGTCACCGGCTTCTCCGCACGTGCCACCGGGTCGACGACTGTACGCGTCACATGGACAGCCGACCCGGCGGCGGGGCGATACCAAGTCGGCGCGGTGCTTCGAGGGTGGCGCGACCAACGCAGTTGGCGGAGCGGGTCGCAGAATGTCTCCGCCGGTACCGCGTGGATGGACTTCGAGGGCCTGCCCCGCGGCGGCCGCTACAGGTTTTCGATCGGGAGCCAGGCGCACGGCTACGGCGAGAGTGTGCCCTCCTTTGCCTATCTGACGCTGGGCGAGCGCGGCGCGGGTCCGCGGGCGCCCTCTGACCTTGACTGGGTTCTTGAAGGCAATCGGGTGCGTTTGAGTTGGAAGGACAACTCGAGCGACGAACTGGGCTTCGAAGTCCAGGTCGACGGTGAACACTTTTCCTCGGGGGAGTTCAGGTGGCAGAGGGTGCTCACGGTCCCCGCGGACACGGAATCGGCCGTCTCAGACATCCCACTTTCCGACCGCCGAAGGCGCTTCCGGGTCTTCGCATACAACGACCGCGGGTACTCCCGAGCGTCGGCGCCCAGCGGTTCCTGCCGGGCCGATGCGGAGACGCTCTGCCTGCAGGACTCGCGTTTCGAGGTGAAGGTGAACTGGTGGAAGGCCGATGGAGAGTCAGGGGTCGGCCGGGTCGTTGAGGCCGGCACCAGCGACTCGGGCCTGTTCCGGTTCTTCGATCCCCTGAACTGGGAGGTGCTGATCAAGGTGCTGGACGGCTGCCGGACAAACGGGCGAATGTGGGTGCTGGGCGCTTCGACGACCGACCTGGGGTACCGGATCGTGGTCACCGACACGATCACGGACGAGTCGCGTTCCTACGTGAACGAGCCCGGCCGGCCGGCGCCGGCGATCGTCGATACGGAGGCCTTCTCCGTGCCCTGCCGCGGCGGCGCAGCGGGGCCTTGAGCCTGCCGATGATCCCCCTCGCCTCGCTCCGTGCAGGATGTCGACGCGCGGCGTTGTTGTGCGTCTCGGCGGTGGTCGTGTCGCTGCCATCGGCTTCGGCAGTTCAGGCGCAGCGGCTGCTGACGCTGGTGCCGGGCGTCGGACAAGCTGCATCGGCGGGCGACCTCGGCCCTTCGATCGGTCCGGCGCCGACCGCCGTGCAGGTGGACCTGGAGCTCTTGCGCAGCGCACCGGCGCGGCTGGAGGTGCCGACGCCCGACGGCAGCGTCCTGTCGGCGGTACAAAGCGTGTTCGAGGACCGGGGCGGCGGCGACCTGATGTGGTCCGGTGGTCAGCCCGGCGCGGGGTACGACACGGTGGTGCTGACGGTGGAGGGCGGCCGGCTGGTCGGCCGGTTCGGCGCGGCGGGCGGCGGCGTGTACCAGATTCACGCGGAGCGTGACGGCCGGGGCGGCATGGCGCCGCTCGCCGGCCCGGGTCCGGACGGGCCTGCGCCGTTCTGCGGAGTGGAGACGGTCACGGAAGGCGCCCACGACGCTCATGCCCATGCCAGGGCAGGGGCCGCGGATCTTCCGGAACGGGTGAGCAATCCGCAGAGCCACGACCGGCTGGACATCCTGGTGGCGTACACGGCCACGGCAGCCGAGAACTGGGCCGACCGCGGCGGCGCCCTGGCGGCGATTCGCCACGCCGGGGACTACCTGAAGATGGTGTTTCGGAACAACGATCTCCCGGTCGAGCCGCACATCGTGCACATCGCGCAGGCATCGGCCGATCTGGATCGGGCGGGGAGAGTCCTGGACCGGCACGACCAATGGGGGAACTACAACCCCTTGAGCAAATGGATGTTCCGGGACGGGGATTTGCTGCGCCTTCACTACGAGCACCGGGCCGACTTCGTGCACGTCTTCACGGGCGAGCATCAACTCCTGCTCAAGGGCTCTTGCGGCTCCCACAGACAACTCCGGAAGGGGGATACGGCCCGTGATTTCATCAATGGCCGGGGCTGGACCACGAACCACCCTAGCCGCTGCGGCGACTACGCCGTCACCTTCGCGCACGAGATCGGCCACGGGCTGGGCGCCCACCACGATCGCGCCAAGCTCGTGGGGTTCGCAAGCGGGTCAGCACGAGCAAGGGCTATTGCGTCTCTGTTCAGGCCGTACTCTCTCGGCCACGCGAACCTCGACGTGATGCCGAGCCTCGGCACGGCGATGAGCTACCTGGGCCAAACCGAGCCGTTCTTCTCTACTCCCCGGATCCGGCCCTGGGGTGCGGCGGTAGGCATCGTCGATGAGGCGGACAACGAGCGGACGCTGCGCGAGACGGTCCACATCGGCGTGCGCTACAGCGACTACCTGCCGTCGCTGGATGGCGTTCCGGCGGCGCCGGGCGGTCTTCAGATCCGGTTCGACGGCGGCGCCGCGCGCCTCTCCTGGTGGGACAACGCTCCGGACGCGGACGGGTATGAGGTTGAGTACCTGTGGGAATCCGAGTACCTGTGGGAATTCCAAGACCGCAAACTCAACGGGCATCGGATCCAGACCGTCGAAGGCCGCACCGGGGCGACTCTGGCTCTCGAGTACACGGAACCGGGCTCCCTCTACAGGTTCCGGGTCCGGGCGACCAAGGGCGAAGTCCGGTCTCTGAGAAGCAGCGAGGTCTGGCTGGTCGTTCCCGGCGAGCCGATCGCCGCGCCGTCGGACGTCTCCGTGACGGTCACCCCCTCGCTGGATGTCGATGTCCGCTGGACCGACAACGCGGACAACGAATTGGCGTTCGAAGTGCAGCTCCTGAAGGACGGCGAGCCGATCCAACGGCTCTACCACGGGCCAGACGGCGAGCATGCTTTCTTCTATTCTTCTGAGCTGCAAGCTCAACTCGGCGCCGAGTACGGTGTGCGGGTGTTCGCCTACAACTCGTCGGGCTACTCCGAGAGCAGCGAACTGGCGACCTTCCGGTGGGAGCACCCGCTTGGTCCGGGACCGGTCGCCGATGTCGCCGCGTCGGCCATCGGGCCGAGGGCGGTGCGCGTCACGTGGACGGTCGACCCGGAGGTTGAGTTCTACAGTGTTCGGGCGAAGCTTCGAGGCTGGTCGCATACAGCCAGATGGTTACCATCACGCGATGGCCCCGCCGGCACCGGGTGGGTGGACTTCGAGGACCTGCCCCGCGGCGGCCGCTACACGTTTGAAGTTGACCCCTGGGATGGTCTGCCCTCCTGGACCTACCTGACCCTGGGCGAGCGCGGCGCGGGCCCGCGGGCGCCTTCGGATCTTTCCTGGACGACCGAGGACGACGGGTCGGCCCGCCTGAGCTGGAAGGACAACTCGAGCGACGAACTGGGCTTTGAGGCCCAAGCCGGCCACCCGGACGGCAACACGTGGTGGAGGCTGTTCACCGTGCCTCCGGACACGGAATCGGCCAGAGTAGCGGACCTTGCCGGCAGAAATGCCTTGCCGAAGATGGGCCAGCACGTTGTCCGGGTGTTTGCCTACAACGAGCGCGGATTCTCCGCAAGCAGTCCCCGCGTGCCCGGACTGCCGAGCCTGATGACGTTGACGGCCACCGCCGGCGATGCGGAGGTCGAATTGGCCTGGCTTGTGAGCTATGCCGAGACGGCGACCGCAATGCAGGTGCGCTGGAAGGCGCTGGCCGAGCTGCCGTACGACGACGCGGTGGACACCTGGACGGACCTGCCGGCTTCGGCTGCGGCGTACACCGCGGCGGGCCTTGAGAACGGCACGGAGTACACGTTCGCGGTGCGGGTCGTGACGGCGTCGGGCCCGGGCCCGACCTGGTACTCGTCGGCGACGCCGGGCGGTTCGCCACCGCCGCCCGAGCCACCGCCACCCCCGCCGCCGCCCGAGCCACCGCCACCGCCACCGCCGCCACCGCCCGCCGGTTCCTGCCGGGCGGATGCGGAGACGCTCTGCCTGCAGGACTCGCGCTTCGAGGTGAAGGTGAACTGGTGGAAGGCCGATGGAGAGTCAGGGGTCGGCCGGGTCGTTGACGCCGGCACCAGCGACTCGGGCCTGTTCCAGTTCTTCGATCCCGAGAACTGGGAGGTGCTGATCAAGGTGCTGGACGGTTGCCGGACCAACGGGCGAATTTGGGTGCTGGGCGCTTCGACGACCGACCTGGGGTACCGGATCCAGGTCACCGACACGATCACCGGCGAGTCGCGTTCCTACGTGAACGAGCCCGGCCGGCCGGCGCCGGCGATCGTCGATACGCAGGCCTTCTCGGGGGCCTGCGTCGCCGGCGCGGCGGTGCACTAGCAGCCCGTGGTGAAGAGAGGACGGGACCCTTCGTGCGTCATCCACGTGCTTTCGGTCCGGTGGAGGACGCCCGCGGGCGCCGAGGTGGATTTCGTGGTCGAGACCGGCGACCGACTCGAAACACCCTTCTCTACTGCCATCCCGGGAAAGCGCGCGACACGCTGCGGGCGTGCGTTGCAGTGCGGCTGGTAGCCTGCCCGCACCATGACAGAACACGCTGCGGTTCGACTTCTGGCCCTCCCGGCGACCGCCCTCCTGCCACGGGCGCCGGCCGCGTGCCGCCGGTCGGCGAGGCGGACTTCGGCACGCTCACACCTGGCATGAGCGCCGACCTGGTCGTGCTCAACGCCGATCCCCTGGCCGACATCCGGAACACCCTCCAGATCGACCGCGTCATGCTGCGCGGCGAGTGGGTGGACCGGGACGCGCTCCTGCCATCGCCCTGAGACAACCCTGAGACCAAGACGGACCAACGGGTTGTCTGGGGGAGCGACCGGTTCGACCGGGCTCCGGGTCGTTCCCGGATGCCGACCGGAGGTCGGCGTACCCAGCGGGCGGATGTGGGCCGTCGTGGCGGTGTACGGCTTGCAGGCACTCGTCCCTCCGGCCGCGTCGGGCGCCGCTCTCCGCCAGGATGAGCCGAGCAGCACCACGCGGACGGCCGTCGTGACGGCCGTGACGGCGCCGATCCTCGTCGACGGCGTCCTCGACGAGACGGCATGGGAATCGTCGCCGAAGATCGGCGACCTGGTGCAGCGCATACCGACGGAGGGCGCCGAGCCGAGCGAGAGGACGGAGGTCACCCTGCTTCGCGACGCGGACAACCTCTATGTCGGAGTGATGTGCCATGACTCCGAGCCGGGCAGAGTCCTCGCGTCGCAGATGGCCCGCGACGCGTCCCTGGGCCCCGACGACAGCATCGAGCTGCTGCTCGACACCTTCCGCGATCAGAGCAACGCCTTCTACTTTTCGACGAATCCGAACGGCGCCCTGGTGGACGGTCTGGTGTTCGCGAACGGCGAAACGAACGAAGATTGGGATGCCATCTGGACGGTCGCGACGCGGCGCTCGGATCAGGGCTGGAGCGCGGAGTTCGCCATCCCCTTCAAGAGTCTGAACTTCCCGCCGGAGGGAACGGTCTGGGGATTCAACATCGGCCGCCAGATCCAGCGGAAGTTCGAGGAGGTTCGCTGGGCGGGAGCTCGTTTCGACACCCAGTTCTTCCAGGTCTCGGAGGCGGGCGAGATCACCGGCCTCGAAGGCCTCGAGCAGGGCCTCAGCCTGGATATCCGGCCCTTCGTTGCGGGCCGCTGGGATCACAGTGCCGCCAGCGGCGACGACAGCCTGCGCGGCAAGCCGGGACTGGATCTGTTCTACAACCCGACCCCGAATCTCAAGCTGACCGCTACCTTCAACACCGACTTCGGGGAGACCGAGGTCGACGCGCGCCAGATCAATCTGACTCGCTTCTCGATCTTCTTTCCCGAGAAGCGGTCGTTCTTCCTGCAGGATGCCGGCGTCTTCAACTTCGCCACCACGGGGGTCGGTCAGCCGGGAGGAATCCCCGACACGGGAGCGGAGATCTTCCCGTTCTTCAGCCGTCGAATCGGTCTGCTGGGAGGACGGGAGGTGCCCCTCGACTTTGGGGTCAAGCTGACTGGCAGAGTGGGCCGAACCGAAGTCGGCGTCCTCAACGTGGGCACGCGCGACACCTCATTCGCCGAAGACCAGAGCCTGTTCGTCGGACGTGTCCGGCAGAACTTCTGGCAGCAGTCCTACGTCGGCGCTCTCGTCACCAGCGGCAATCCCGCCCTTTCCGTTGACGCCAGCACGGTGGGGGTCGACCTGCGTCTGGCCACGTCCGACGTACTGGGCAGCGGCCGGAACTTCGTCTTCAATGCCTGGGGTCTCAAGAGCGACAACGAAGGCACTGCCGACGAAGGCACTGCCGACAACGGCGCGGCCTTCGGCTTCGCGGCCGCGTTTCCCAACGACAGGTTCGACGCCCAGGTGCAATGGCGCGAGATCCAGGAGAACTTCGATCCGGCGCTCGGATTCGTTCAGCGGCGCAACGTGCGCATGTTTCGGGTCGGCGCCAGCTTCAACCCGCGGCCCAAGAATCAATGGCTGGGCATTCAGCAGATGTACCACGACATCTTCTTCACTGAGTTCACACGGCTCGACAACGGACTGGTCGAGAGTCGGGACCTCTACTTCACGCTCGTCGACTGGCATTTCCAGTCGGGCGACTCCCTGCACAGCCTGTTCGACGTGAACCCGACCTTCGAGCGGCTGTTCGAGCCGTTCGAGATCTCGCCGGGTGTGGTTCTCCCGCCAGGCGAGTACGAATTCACGCCGTTGCGGGTCTTCTTCAGCTCGGCGCAGAAGCGCAGGCTTCAGGGTAGTTTGGGCATCTCCTTCGGCAGTTTCTGGTCGGGAAGCGCCGAGTCGGTCAACGTGGGCGTGAGGTACTCCGCGCCGCCGCGGTTGACGATCAGCCTCAACACCAATCAGACCTTCGCCCGGCTGCCACAGGGCGACTTTGTCGCCAGGATCCACAGGGCGCAGATCAACTATGCGGTCTCACCCCGCTTGTCGTTCTCGAATCTGATTCAGTTCGACAACCGCTCGGGCAACCTCGGTTTTCAGGGCCGGGTACGCTGGACCCTCGAGCCGGGGAACGACCTGTTCTTCATCTTCGGCCAGGGCTGGGTGCAGGAGCTCGGCGAGCGTGGCGCCGACTTCCGGCGGCAGGACTCGAGGTTGGCCGTGAAGGCGCAGTACACCCTTCGTCTGTGACAGCATCCGGGACCGGGTCAACTACCGGCCCCTCTAGCGGAGACAGTTCATGAGCATATTTGCCATCGTGGTTCTGGCCGGCCTGGTCCTCCTCGCCATCATTTTTGGCGGGTCGATGATCGGGACGTTCAACAAGCTGGTCACCCTGAAGAACCGGTATCAGAACGGGTTCGCGCAGATTGAGGTTCAGCTCAAGCGCCGCTACGACCTGATCCCGAACATGGTCGAGGTGGCGAAGGGCTACATGAAGCACGAGCGGGAGACGCTCGAGGCCGTGATTCAGGCCCGGAACATGGCGGCCGGAGGACTGGAGCAGGCCGCCGCCAATCCTGGCGATGCCGCGGCCATCCAGGGCCTTGCCTCGGCCGAAGGCGTCCTCACCGGCACGTTGGGCCGTCTCTTCGCGCTGGCCGAGAGCTACCCGGACCTGAAGGCGAACCAGAACATGATGCAGGTCAGCGAAGAGCTTCGCTCGACGGAGAACAAGGTTGCCTTTGCGCGCCAGGCCTTCAACGACACCGTGACGCTCTACAACACCTACAAGCAGAGATTCCCGGCGGTGATGATCGCCGGGATGTTCGGTCACGGCAAGGACGCGACGCTGCTCGAGTTCGACAGCGA